>CAWHIF010000019.1:0-42924 GCA_963829235.1 uncultured Acidimicrobiaceae bacterium | reverse complement strand
GAGGTTCCTGGCCTGGTCGACCAGCAGGGCCTCGTCCCGGATGAGGGCAGCTTCGGTCTCCCGGGTCCGGAGGGAGATCATCACGTCCACGTGGGCCCCGGTGATGTCCCCTTCGGCCCAGGCCCGGGTGGTCTCGGGCAGGAACCGCAGCTCCCGGCCCCGGCGGACCCGGCGTCTGGCCTCGCCCTTTTTGACCCGGCACTTGGCCGTCACCCAGGCCGAGGCGGTCCGGGCCCCGTCGGGGGCCCAGTCACCGGCGGCGTCGAAGGCGGCGGTGGCCCGGGTGGCCAAGGACTCAGCCCGGGCCGCCACCTGGTGCAACGCCACGATCGACTCCGGGTCGGCCAGGGCCGACGGGTCGAGCCCGCCCAGCCGGTCGAGTTCCTCGTTGATGATGTCCAGTTCCACGAACGAGAGTCCACCACCGGGGTGTGACAACGTCCGGTGGGACCGAGACGTCGGGGCGGGACGGGGTCGGACCGGGGGCGGGACGGGGTCGGACCGGGGGATCGGGCCGGAGGGTCGGAACGGAGTCGGCCCCGGGGGCGCCAACCGGTCCCACCGGAGCCGATGGAGGAGAGAACTACCTGGTCAGGGCCCTAGTGGTCCGTCGCTGATATAGGTTAAGTACCTAAGCTGACAGCATGGTGACGATGCTCGCAGCGGATCCCTTGGTCATGTCGACGGAGGATCGGGAGGCCCTGGAACTCATGGCCCGCTCTCCGTCACTTGCGCATCGCACGGTGCTGCGGGCCAGGGCGCCTGTTGTTGGCGGCCGATGGTGTGGCGATCTACGAGACGGCACGGCAGGTCGGCGTGTCGTCGAACTCGGTTCGTTCGTGGCGGCGCCGATTCGAGGCCGAGGGTCTGGCCGGTGTGGGCAGGATCGCCAAGGGTCGAGGACGTCGCTCGTGGGTGGCCGCCGACGTGGAGGACGCCGTCGTCCACGACACGTTGCACGTACGTCCTGACGACGGGTCGACGCACTGGACCACCCGGACCATGGGTGCCCGGCACGGGATCGGGAAGGACACCGTGGCCCGGATCTGGCGCAAGCACGCCTGAAGCCCTGGCGGATCGACACCTTCAAGGTCTCGAACGACCCCGACTTCGAGGCCAAGCTGGTCGACGTCGTGGGGCTCTACCTCGATCCCCCGGCCCGGGCCGTCGTCTTCTCCTACGACGAGAAGACCCAGGTCCAGGCGTTGGACCGCACCCAGCCGTCGCTACCCATGAAGCGGGGACGGGCCGGGACCATGACGCACGACTACAAGCGCAACGGCACCACCGACCTCTTCGCCGCCATGAACGTGGCCACCGGCGAGGTGCTCTACGACACCCGCAAGTCCCACACCGCAAAGGACGTGCTGGCGTTCTTCAAGCTGATCGATCTGCACGTGGCGAAGGACTTGGAGATCCACGTCGTGCTCGACAACCTCTCTGCCCACAAGGCGCCACCGGTGGCCGAGTGGCTCGCACACCCGAAGCGCGCCCGGTGGCACCTGCACTTCACGCCCGACCAGCTCGAGCTGGCTGAACCTGGTCGAAGGATGGTTCTCCCTCCTCACCAAGAAGCGGCTGCAGCGAGGCGTCTTCAACTCCATCGACGCGCTCACCGAGGCCATCGAACTCTGGACCGAGCACTGGAACGACGACCCCAAGCCGTTCATCTGGACCAAGACTGCAGAAGCCATCCCGACCAAGCAGCGCCGAGCCAGGGCCGCTCTGACTGCTTCAGCTAACTCCGCGACGCACCACTAGTCAGGAGCTCATCAAACAGCCGGAAGCGATGCGCTATGGCCCCTCGTCGAAGCCGGCGGTCGACGACGGACCGGCCAACAGCTGCACGGCCTTCTCGACCGACCGCCGGGCGCGGGTGATGCGCTTCTCCTCGGCGGTCACCGACCGATCGGGCTCGTTGCCCGACCGCAGCGAGTCGGACGCCTGGCGCAGCCGGTCGAGGGCCAGATCGGCCAGCTCCTCGGCGATTCCCGAGAGTCGCTCGGCGATGTCGGCCGGATCGGCGCCCACCTGATCAGCGGGCGGTCTTGATGTCGACCTCGACGATGTCGAGCTCGCCGGCCGCGTGGCGGGACCGGAGCACCTTCTTGTCGAACTTCCCGACGCTGGTCTTCGGCACCTCCTCGATGAACACCCAGCGCTCGGGCAGCCACCACCGGCTCACCCGTCCGCTCAGGAATTCGATCAGTTCGTCGGCGGTGAGAGATGACTCGGCCTCGACGACCACCGCCACCATGGGCCGCTCGCTCCACCGCTCGTCGGGGACGGCGATGACCGCGGCCTCGACGACCCCGGGATGGGCCATGACCTCGTTCTCGAGCTCGACCGACGAGATCCACTCACCGCCGGACTTGATCACGTCCTTGGTCCGGTCGCTGATCTGCATGAAGCCCCGGCGGTCGAGCGAGCCGATGTCCCCGGTGCGCAGCCATCCGTCATGGAAGCGCTCGGGTGCCGGATCACCGTAGTAGGAGGCACAGATCCAGGGTCCCCTGACCTCGAACTCACCGACCGACGTCCCGTCGTTGGGCAGGATCGAACCGTCCTCGCCGGCGACACGGACCTCGACCCCGGGCACGACCCTTCCCGTCTTGGACCGCCACTCGATCTCCTCCTCGGGGGGCGTGCCGCGTGGCGGGAGGGCCAGCGAGCACAGGGGGCTGGTCTCGGTCATTCCCCACCCCTGGACCAGCTCGATCCCGAGCTCGTCCCGGAACCGCTCGATGAGCTGACGTGGCACCGCGGCTCCGCCGGCGGTGATCATCCGCAGGGAGGACAGGTCGACGGGGTGGGTCTGGGCATGGCGCAGCAGGTCGCTCCAGATGGTGGGCACCCCGGCCGAGAGCGTCGGCCGGTGCCGGGCGATGATGGCGGCCAACGGCTCCGCCTGCAGGAACTGTTGGGGCATGACCATGTCGGCACCGGTCATGAACCCGCCGTACGGGGTCCCCCAGGCGTTGGCGTGGAACATGGGGACGATGGAGAGCACCCGATCCAATTCGTTGATGCCGAGCGAGGACGCGGAGGTGATGGCCATCGAGTGGAGGTAGGTCGAACGGTGGCTGTAGACGACGCCCTTCGGATTGCCGGTGGTCCCCGACGTGTAGCACATGGCCGCGGCCTGCCGCTCGTCGAGTGTGGGCCAGTCGTAGCCCGGTTCCTCGGCACCGATCAGCTCCTCGTAGGAGTGGGTCTGCCCGAGCGGGCCGGCGTCACCCTCGCCGACCACCACGATGTGCTTGACCGTGGTGAGCTGCTCGCGGACCCGGGCCAGCAGAGGGATCAGCGATGCGTCCACCAGGATCACCTTGTCCTCGGCGTGATTGATCACGTACGAGAGCTGTTCGGGGAAGAGCCGGAGGTTGAGGGTGTGGAGGACCGCCCCCATCCCCGGGACGGCCAGATAGGCCTCGAGGTGTGTCTGGTTGTTCCACAAGAAGGTGCCTACGCGGTCGCTGTCGCGAACCCCGAGACGTTCGAGGGCCTTGGCCATGCGCTCGGCCCGTTCCGCCACCTCCGCAAAGGAGGACTCGACGGCCTCGCCGGCGGGCCCGGTGATGGTGATGACCTGGCTGTCGCCGTACACCTGCTGGCCGTGGCGGAGTATGCCGCTCACGAGCAATGGAGCATCCTGCATGGTACTCAGCACGATCGTTCCTCCCCTGTCCCGCACCGGATTGCCGGTTCAACGAGCATACCGATCCGAGGTGCCCTGATTCCGGGAGGGCCTGATCCGGGGAGGACCTGATCCGGTGGAGGGCTTGCCTCCCGGGTCCCCCGATGCTGGACTGGCACCAGCCGCGGTTCCCCGGGTACGCGTGGCCGGACGCCGGACTCCGGTGTCACCACCGGCCGGGACCACCTCCTCTGAGCACGGCTGCTCACCTCGTCGGCCCACCGCTGTGGAGGTACGGAGATGGGCAAGCTGATCGTCGCGGCCGCCGTCGGCCTGGTCGTGTTCACCGTGGGCCTCGTGTCGGTGGTGGCCGTCGGGAGCGCCACCGGCACCGGCTCGGCAGGTTCCACCGGCTCGACCGGGTCCACCGGCTCGAGCGGGTCCGCCGGCAACGGTGACCGAGTCGCCGTCCCGCCCGCCTGGCTGGGCCTCTACGAGAAGGCCGCCGCCACCTGCCCGGGGATGCCCTGGCCGGTGCTGGCCGCCATCGGCACCGTCGAGACGGCCAGCGGGCAGTCGACGGCTCCGGGAGTGTGGTCCGGGGCCAACGGCGCCGGTGCCGAGGGGCCCATGCAGTTCGAACCGGCCACGTTCAGCGCCTACGCCACGGTCGGACCCGGGGGTGCCCGGCCCGCTTCTCCCTACGACCCGGTCGATGCCGTCTACACGGCGGCCTCGATGCTGTGCGCGAACGGCGCCGGTGCGGCGTCCACCCTCCGCGCCGCCATCGACGACTACAACCACTCCGAGGCCTACGTGGACACGGTGCTCACCCTGGCCCTCTCGCTCCAGCAGGAACCGGCCGTCTCCGGCACGGTCGTGGCCGCCCTCACCTTCGCCGCCCAGCAGCTCAACACCCCGTACCTGTGGGGCGGCACCGGCGTCGGCGGGTTCGACTGCTCGGGGTTGGCCCAGGCCGCCTTCGCCCACGCCGGGATCACGCTGCCCCGGGTGGCCCAGGACCAGTTCGACGCCGGTCCGCCCGTCCCCGCCGGTTCCCCTGTCGAACCCGGGGACCTGGTGTTCTTCGGCGACGGGCCGTCCGCCGTCGACCACGTCGGCATCTACGTCGGCGAGGGCGAGATGATCGACGCCCCCCACACGGGCGCCGTGGTGCGCTTCGATGTGGCCGACTGGCCGGATCTGGTGGGGGCCACCGGTCCGGGGTAGGCGTGCCGTCGGGGCCACCAGCCCGGGCCTTCCGTAGCCCCTGGTACGCGCTCCAGGCGCGGCCTAGTAGGCGTTCCAGAAGAGAAGGTCGCCCTCCGACGTGGCGACCGTTGGAGCGATGACGAGACTGAAATCAGGGGTGGTGTACATGTACACCGAGATCCCGATGGCCGCACCGTCCCCGGATCCCAGGCCTGAGCCGTAGAACGGAGCGTCCCCGAAGGCGAACACGCCGCCGTCGGCGCCGACGAGGTAATAGCCGGAACCCGCGGTGTAAGCGGGATAGGAAGGGGCGTACGACGTGGAGGCGATGCCCACGATCGGAGCATCCAGGGCCTGACCTCCCATCGAGCCGTCGAAGGAGGCGTCGCCGAAGGAAAAGACGCCGCCGTCACCGGCCACCAGCCAGTAGCCCTGGCCGCTCGGGGTCGAGGTCATCCCCACGATGGGCTGGTTCAGGGGCCTGCCCCCCATCGAGCCGTAGAAGTGGGCGTCGCCGAAGGAGAACACTCCTCCGTCCGAGGCGACCAGCCAATACCCCCGGCCATCTGTCGTGGAGGTGATGCCCACGACGGGAGCGTTGAGGTGCTGGCCACCCATTGAGCCGTAGAAGCCGGCACCTTGGAAGCTGAAGACGCCGCCGTCGGCGGCCGCCAGCAGGTAACCGGGTCCGGATACGTCGATGCCCACGATGGGTGCGGCCAGGGGTTGCCCGCTCATCCCCGGCAGCTGACCATCGGTGGCGTTGAACACCGCGCCCGAACTCGTCACTGAAACCGGAGCGCCCGTGCTCGTCACGGCAAGAGCAACAATGGACGGGCTGCCCGTCGCGCACGGTGCCATCGCGGACTGATCAGGCGATGGTGCGGACGTTGCGCAGGAAACCTCGATTGGTTGCGCTCCCGCCGGCACCGACCATGCCGGAATGACGGTGAGGGGTACGACCACAGCTGCGACCTGACACAGCGATCGAAGACCGCGCCTCATCGGCAATCTCCGCTCTCGACACCGATCGCGTCCGTGTGCCATTGGGTCCGCTCCCGGCCCGCCAGCTCACTCATGGACACCGGTCATGTCCACTAGCGGAGGGCCAACTGGCCGGGGACGATGGGGGCCGGGAGATCGGTGCGCCCCATGAGGAACCGGTCGACCGAGGCCGCCGCCGAACGGCCCTCGGCGATGGCCCACACGATGAGGCTCTGTCCCCGGGTCATGTCCCCGCACACGAAGACCCCTTCGACGTTGGTCGACCACGACTGGTCGGCGGCGACGCTCCCCCTGGGGTCGATCTCCAGCCCGAGCTCGGCCACCGCCCCGGTCCGCTCCGAACCCAGGAACCCCATGGCCAGGAGGACCAGCTCACAGGGCAACTCGAACTCGGAGCCCTCGACCGGGACGAACTCGGGCCGGCCGTCCTGGCCGAAGACCACTTCGACCTGCTCCCCGCGGAGACCCCGGACCTGCCCGGAGCCGTCGTCGAGGAACTCGGCCGTGGTCACCGAGAAGACCCGCTCGCCTCCCTCCTCGAGGGCCGACGAGGTCCGCAGGATGAGGGGCCAGGTCGGCCACGGGTTGTCGCCGCGGCGCGTCGCCGGGGGCTCGGGCATGATCTCGAGCTGGTGGACGCTGAGCGCCCGTTGCCGGTGCACGGTGCCGAGGCAGTCGGCACCGGTGTCCCCCCCACCGATGATGACCACGTGTTTGCCCTCGGCGGAGATCGGTGACGCGTCCAGCAGCCCCTCCTGCACCTTGTTGGAGGGCCTCAGGTAGTCCATGGCCAGGTGGATCCCGGACAGTTCACGTCCGGGGATGGGCAGATCCCGGGGCAGGGTGGCTCCGGCGGCCAGCAGCACGCTGTCGAACTCGTCGACCAGCGAGCGGGCGCTGACCACGGTGGCATCGGCCGCCAATGCACCCAGTGCCTCTGGCGCGCACTCCCCCACCGAGACACCGCACCGGAATTCGACACCTTCGGCCCGCATCTGCTCGAGCCGGCGGTCCACCACCGCCTTCTCCATCTTGAACTCGGGGATCCCGTAGCGCAGCAGCCCGCCGGGCTTCTCGGCCCGCTCGAAGACGACCACCTGGTGGCCGGCCCGGGCCAGCTGCTGGGCCGCGGCCAACCCGGCCGGTCCAGATCCGACCACCGCCACCCGCTTGCCGGTCGGGGTGGCACCGACCACCGGTACCACCCGGTCGTCGGCCCAGGCCCGTTCGACGATCTCGTACTCGATCCGCTCGATGGTCACCGGGTCATCGTTGATACCCAGCACACAAGCCCCTTCGCACGGCGCCGGACACAGGCGGCCGGTGAACTCGGGGAAGTTGTTGGTGGCATGAAGCCGCTCGGCGGCCTCGGACCACTCGTCGCGGTAGACCAGGTCGTTCCACTCGGGAATGAGGTTGCCCAGCGGGCAGCCCTCGTGGCAGAACGGGATGCCGCAGTCCATGCACCTCGCACCCTGGTCGCGGGCCGTCTCGACCGGAAAGGGCTCGTAGACCTCCTTCCAGTCGCGCAGCCGGACCGGCACCGGCCGGCGCGGCGGCAGCTGCCGCGCGTGCTTCAAGAACCCCTTCACGTCACCCATGGGCTGCTTCCATCACCGCCTCGTCCACCGATCGGCCCTCGGCCACGGCCAGCTCGGTGGCCTCCAGCACCCGCCGGTAGTCCGTGGGCATCACGGTCACGAACTGTTCGGAGGAGCTGACCCAGTCGGCCAGGATCTGCTGGGCCACCGCCGATCCGGTCTCGTCCCGGTGCATGGTGATCCGGTCCCTCAGCCACATCCTGTCCTCGGGCGAGAGCGGCTCGAGCTCGACGGTGTCGTGGTTGTAGATCCCGGCCAGCTCCCCGTGCGGATCGTAGACATAGGCGACCCCGCCCGACATCCCGGCCCCGAGGTTGCGGCCCGTCGGCCCGAGGATCACGACACGGCCACCGGTCATGTACTCGCAGGCGTGGTCGCCCACACCCTCCACCACGGCGATGGCCCCCGAGTTGCGGACGCAGAACCGCTCACCCACCTGGCCGCGGAGGAACACCTCCCCGCCGGTGGCCCCGTAGAGGATCACGTTGCCGGCCACGATGTTGTCCTCGGCCGCAAACGGTGCCTCCTCGGGGGGACGCACGATGATCCGACCCCCGGACAGCCCCTTGCCCAGGTAGTCGTTGGCATCGCCGAGCAGGCGCATGGTGACCCCTCTGGGCACGAAGGCGCCGAAGCTCTGCCCGGCGGATCCGCGGAAGGTCAGATCGATGGTCCCCTCCGGCAGGCCGACCCCGCCGTGCCTCCTGGTGATCTCGTACCCGAGCAGGGTGCCCACCGTGCGGTTCACGTTGGTGATGGCCAACGCCGCCCGCACCGGCGTGCCGTTCTCGATGGCCGGTCGGCACGCCTCGAGGAAGGCGTGGTCGAGGGCGCGGTCGAGGCCGTGGTCCTGCTCACTGTTGCAGTAGCGCACCGCCCCCTCGGCCAGTTCGGTCTGGACCAGGATGGGCGCGAGGTCGATCCCGGCGGCCTTCCAGTGGTCGACGGCCCTGGCCGCGTCGATCAGGTCGACCCGGCCGATGGCCTCCTCCAGCGAACGGAGGCCGAGGGCGGCGAGGTACTCACGGACCTCCTCGGCGATGTACTCGAAGAAGGTCTCGACGAACTCCGGTGCTCCCGAGTACCGGGCCCGCAGGGTCGGGTTCTGGGTGGCGATCCCGACCGGACAGGTGTCGAGGTGGCAGACCCGCATCATCACGCAGCCGGAGACGACCAGCGGTGCGGTGGCGAACCCGAACTCCTCGGCCCCGAGCAGCGCCCCGATGATCACGTCGCGCCCCGTCTTCATCTGGCCGTCCACCTGCACCACGATTCGATCGCGGAGATCGTTGGCCAGCAGGGTCTGCTGGGTCTCGGCCAGCCCGAGCTCCCAAGGGATCCCGGCGTGCTTCAACGAGGTGAGCGGGGCGGCCCCGGTGCCGCCGTCGTGCCCGGAGATCAGCACCACGTCGGAGTGGGCCTTGGCCACACCGGCGGCCACCGTCCCCACCCCCACTTCGGCCACCAGCTTCACATGGACCCGGGCCGTCGGATTGGCCGACTTGAGATCGTGGATGAGTTGGGCGATGTCCTCGATGGAGTAGATGTCATGGTGGGGTGGGGGCGAGATGAGCCCGACCCCCGGGGTGGAGTACCGGGTCTTGGCGATCCACGGGTAGACCTTCGTCCCCGCCAGCTGGCCCCCCTCGCCAGGCTTGGCCCCCTGGGCGATCTTGATCTGGATGTCGTCCGCGTTGACCAGGTACTCCGAGGTCACGCCGAATCGGCCCGAGGCCACCTGCTTGATGGCGCTCCGGCGGAGGTCGCCGTTGGCATCGCGCGTGAACCGGTCCACGTCCTCACCACCCTCGCCGGTGTTCGAGCGGCCTCCGAGCCGGTTCATGGCGATGGCCAGGGTCTCGTGGGCCTCGGCCGAGATGGACCCGTAGGACATGGCCCCGGTCGAGAACCGGGCCAGGATGCCCTCGCTGGGCTCCACCTCCTCGATGGGCACCGGCGGGAGGTCACCGGTCCTCAAGCGCATCAACCCGCGCAAGGTGGCCAGGTGGGCCGACTGCTGGTCGACCGCCTCGGTGTACTCCTTGAACACCTCATAGCGCTTCGAGCGGGTGGCGTGCTGCAGCTTGAACACGGTCTTCGGGTTGAAGAGGTGGACCTCCCCCTCCCGCCGCCATTGGTACTCGCCGCCGACCTCCCGCTCGCGGTGGGCCAACTCGGTGGGCCGCTCCAGATGCGAGAGCCGGTGGCGGGAGGCCACCTCTTCGGCCAGGACGTCCAGCCCGACACCGCCGATGCGGGACACGGTGCCGGTGAAGTACTCGTCGACGACGTCGGCGGCCAGGCCCACCGCTTCGAACACCTGGGCGCCGGTGTACGAGGCCACCGTCGAGATGCCCATCTTGGACATCACCTTGATCACGCCCTTGGAGGCGGCCTTTATGTAGTTCTTCTGGGCCTGACGCGCGGTGACGCCGGTCAGGTCCCCCGAGCGGACCATGTCGTCGATGGACTCGAAGGCCAGGTACGGGTTGATGGCCGCGGCCCCGAATCCCTTGAGCAGCGCCATGTGGTGGACCTCGCGGGCGTCACCGGACTCGATGACCAGCCCGACGCGGGTCCGGGTCTTGTTGCGCACCAGATGGTGGTGGACGGCGGCCACCAGCAGGAGCGAGGGAATCGGGGCCAGCGTGGCCGTCGAATTGCGGTCGGACAGCACGATCACGTCGGCCCCCCTGGAGATGGCCTCGGTCACCTGGGTCCGCACGTCGTCGATGGCCGAGCCGAGGGCCGCTCCCCCGCCGGCGACCTCGAAGAGCCCGTCGATGGCGAACGCACTGAACCCGGGGGTGCTCCCGTCCTCGTTGACGTAGAGCAGCTTGGCCAGGTCGTCGTTGTCGATGACCGGCATGGGCAGCACGATCTGGCGGCACGATTCGGCGGTGGGTTCGAGCAGGTTGGCCTCGGGCCCCAGGGTGGACATCAATGACGTGACCAGCTCCTCGCGGATGGCGTCCAGCGGGGGGTTGGTCACCTGGGCGAAGAGCTGGGTGAAGTAGTCGTAGAGGAGCCGCGGTCGATCGGACAGCACGGCGATGGCCGTGTCGGTGCCCATCGACCCGTTGGGCTCGACCCCGGTGCGGGCCATGGGCTGGAGGATGAGCCGCAGCTCCTCGTTGGTGTAGCCGAAGAGGCGCTGGCGTCCGATCACCGAGGCGTGCTGGGGGGTGAGCATGATGCGGGGTGGCAGCTCCTCGAGCTCGATCTGGCCCGCGTCCAGCCATTCGGCATACGGCTGCTCGGCGGCCAGGGCATCTTTGATCTCGTCGTCGTCGACGATCCGGCCCTGGGCCGTGTCGACCAGGAACATCCGGCCGGGTTGCAGGCGCCCCTTCCGCACCACCTGCTCGGCCGGGACCTCGAGGACGCCGACCTCGCTGGCCAGCACGACCAGCCCGTCGTCGGTGACCCAGTACCGGGCCGGTCGCAACCCGTTGCGGTCGAGCACGGCCCCGATGACCGTCCCATCGGTGAAGGCCACTGCGGCCGGACCGTCCCACGGCTCCATCAGCGCGGCGTGGTAGCGGTAGAAGGCCCGTCGGGCCGGATCCATGGTCCGGTGGTTCTCCCACGCCTCGGGGATCATCATCAACACCGAGTGGTGCAGGGGCCGACCACCGAGGTGCAGGAGCTCCAGGACCTCATCGAAGGATGCCGAGTCACTGGCTCCCGGGGTCACGATGGGGAAGGCCCGCGCCAGCCCAGGGATGAGATCGGACGCGCACAGTGCTTCCCGGGCCCTCATCCAGTTCCGGTTTCCGGCCAGGGTGTTGATCTCACCGTTGTGGGCCAGGTACCGGTAGGGATGGGCCAGCGGCCACGAGGGGAAGGTGTTGGTCGAGAAGCGGGAGTGCACGAGGGCGAGGCCACTCGTCACCCGTTCGTCGGACAGGTCGGGGAAGAACTCGGTCAGCTGGTGGGACGTGAGCATCCCCTTGTAGGTGATGGTGCGAGCCGAGAGGGAGACGAAGTAGCAGTCCTCGATCTCGTGCTCGGCCCGCTTGCGCAGCACGAAGGCCAGCCGGTCGATGGCCAGGGGTGGATCGACGCCGGCCAGCGAGGTGCCGGTGGACGGGGCCACGAAGAGCTGGTGCATGGAGGGCATGGCCGCCTCGGAGATCGACCCCAGCAACGCGGCGTCGACCGGGACGGTGCGCCATCCGACGACGTCGAGCCCCTCCTCGCCGGCGAGCTTGCCGATGGCCCGGCGGGCGTCGGCGGCAACGGCCGGGTCGCGCGACAAGAAGGCGATGCCGGTGGCGTAGTGGCCGCGGGAGGGCAGCTCGAAATCGACGACGCCGGCATAGAAGTCGTGGGGAACCTGGAGGAGGATCCCGGCACCGTCCCCACTGTCCTCCTCGCTGCCGGTGGCCCCGCGGTGCGCCAGGTGCTCGAGAGCGGAGACGGCCTGACGAACCAGGGTGTGCGAGCGCCGTCCGTGCAGGTCTGCGACCAGGGCCACCCCGCAGGCGTCGTGCTCGAAGCGGGGGTCGTACAGTCCGGTGCCCGGAGGCTTCGGTGGACCACCCGGCCGGAGGCGCGGGGCCGGCACCGGGATCGCGGTGGAAGTGGTGGCGGCGTCGGCCTGGGTTCGGCGAGGAGTCGTCATCGGGTCGCTCCAACGAGGGAAGTGGATCTACCCACCCGGGACGACGTTGGCCCATGCGTGGTCCATCGATTGTACACGCCCCCGGGGCCGTTTCGGCATGATCCGACCAGCTGCCGCCAGCCGCCCGACCCGGGCCCGGGGGACCCCGGCCACCGGCCTCCGGCACCGGCACACGGCCCGTGCAGGCCACCCGTAGCATGGAACCATGACCACCCAGGTCCCGCCCGACGTCGTCGTGGTGGGTGGCGGTGTGATCGGGCTCTCGGTGGCCTGGCAGGCCGCCTACGCCGGCCTGGCCGTCACCCTGGCCGATCCGAGGCCCGGCCGCGGTGCGGGCTGGGCCGCGGCCGGAATGCTCGCCCCCGTCGGGGAGGCCCACTTCGGGGAGGACGCGCTCACCGCGCTCAACGTCGGTGCCGCACGGGCCTGGCCCGGGTTTGCGCTGGCGTTGCAGGAGGCGTCCGGCCGAACGGTGCACTACGTGGCGGACGGCACGCTGCTCATCGCCGTCGACCCCTCGGACCGGGCCGCCACCGACGACCTCCTGGCCTACCGGTTGGCACTCGGGCTCAGCGCCCGTCGGCTGACGGCCGGCCAGTGCCGGTCGTCAGAGCCGCTGTTGGCCCCCGGCATCCGGGGCGGCGCCCATCTCTCCGAGGACCACCAGGTGGACAACCGGTGCGTGCTCGACGCCCTGGTCGACGCCTGCACCGCCGGTGGAGTGACCATCGTCGAGGAGGAGGTCGACGCCATCGAGGTGAAGGGCGACGCCATCGCCGGCGTGACGTTTCGTCACGGCGGATACCGTCAGGCCGACGCCGTGGTCCTCGCCGCCGGTTGCCGGTCGGGACAGCTTCGGGGGATCCCCGACCGGCTCCTTCCTCCGGTGCGGCCGGTGAAGGGACTGACGCTTCGGCTGCGGGCCCCGGCCGGAGCGCAGACGTTGACCCGGACCGTGCGCGGCCTGGTCCACGGGAGAAGCTGCTACCTCGTGCCCCGCAGGGACGGGACCGTCGTGGTGGGCGCCACCGTCGAGGAGAAGGGCTTCGACCTCGCCGTCCAGGCCGGCGCGGTCGGAGACCTGCTCGACGATGCCCGGCGCCTGGTGCCGTCGCTCGAGGAGTACGAGCTGTTCGACACGACCACCGGGCTGCGCCCCGGCTCGCCGGACAACGCGCCCATCGTGGGCGCCACCGACCTCCGGGGCCTGATCGTGGCCACCGGCCACTATCGCAACGGGTTCCTGCTGGCCCCGGTGACCGCGCGCGAGGTGGTGGGCATCCTGACCGGGGAAGACGCCTCCGACCGGCAGGCGGGCGCCGGCCCCGCGGGCGGGACGGTCCCGCTCGGGGCGTTCGCGCCGTTCGGCCCGGGTCGGTTCTCGACGGCAGGAGCGAGTGCGGTCCGACCCGCCGACGGATCCGGCGTGTCCAGGGTCGGCGCATGAGCAGCGCCTCGGTCAACGGGACCCCGTGGGAGATCCCCGCCGGCACCACCGTCGCCGATCTGGTGTCGGTGTGGTGCGCCTCACCGCGGGGCATCGCGGTGGCACGCAACGGCGATGTCGTCCCGAAGAGCAGTTGGGACCAGACTCGGGTCGCCGACGGCGACTGCATCGAGATCGTCACCGCCGCAGCCGGCGGCTAGCGGCCGGGCGGCTAGCGGCCGGGCCGGGCCGGGCCGGGCCGGTCACAGCGGTACCGTGGGGCCGATGGACGACGCTCAGACTCCCACGACTGCCGGCACCTCCGGGGTTCCGGGAAGCCCGCTGACCATCGCCGGCCGGCGGTTCTCGTCACGGCTTCTGATGGGCACGGGGGGCATGAGCAGCCCCGAGTCACTGCGCGAGGCCCTGGTGGCGTCGGGCAGCGACATGGCCACGGTGGCCGTGCGCCGGGTCGACCCCACCACCCGCCATTCGCTGGTCGGGCTCCTCGGCGAGCTGGACATCCGCGTCCTTCCCAACACGGCGGGGTGCTTCACCGCCTCGGAAGCCGTCCTCACCGCCAAACTGGCTCGGGAGGCGTTCGAAACGGACTGGATCAAGCTGGAGGTCATCGGAGACGACCGGACGCTGCTGCCCGACACGGTGGAGCTGGTGGCGGCGGCCGAGGAGCTGGTCGACGAAGGCTTCGTCGTCCTCCCCTACTGCAACGACGACCCGGTGGCCGCCCGCCGGCTGGAACAGGCCGGCTGCGCCGCCGTCATGCCCCTCGGGGCTCCGATCGGCAGTGGTCTCGGCATCCGCAACCCGCACAACATCGCCCTCATCGTCGAGCAGTCCGGCGTGCCCGTGGTGCTCGACGCCGGAATCGGCACGGCGTCGGATGCCTGCGCGGCCATGGAGCTCGGATGCGAGGCGGTCCTGGTGGCCTCGGCCATTACCCGGGCCCGGCGACCGGGCCTGATGGCCCGGGCCATGCGCGAGGCGGTGGACGCCGGTCGCGCGGCGCGGGAGGCGGGCCGGATCACCCGGCGCTTCCATGCCGACGCCACCAGCCCGTTCGAGGGAATGATCGACCAATGACCATCGGCGGCAATCCGCCGGTGGTCCTCACCATCGCCGGGTCGGACTCCGGATCCGGGGCCGGCATCCAGGCCGACATCAAGACGATGGCGGCTCTCGGCGTGTTCGCCACCACTGCCGTCACCGCGGTCACCGCGCAGAACACCAGCGAGGTGCGCGAGGTGCACCATGTGCCGGTGGGCATGGTCACGGCGCAGATCCGTGCTGTCATCGACGACCTCCCCGTTGCCGCGGTGAAGACCGGCCTGCTCGGCACCGCCGCCGTCGTCGAGGCGGTGGGCGGCCTGGCCGCCTCCGGAGACCTGCCCCGGCTGGTCGTCGACCCCGTGATGGTCGCCTCCACCGGACGCACCCTGGTCGCCGACCGGTGCGTGGAGGCCTATGGCAGGCGCCTTTTGCCCCACGCCCTGCTGGTGACGCCGAACCTGTGGGAGGCCGCGCTGCTGGCCGGCCTGCCCGCATCGGGCGTCGCCGACCTCGACACCATGGTGGAGGTGGCCCGCCGCATCCACCGGCTCGGTCCGACCTGGGTCCTGGTCAAGGGAGGGCACCTCCCCGGGGTCGAGCCCGGCTCGAACGCCGAGGTCCCCGATGCCGTCGCCGACGTGCTCTTCGACGGCCGGGAGGTCATCGTGCTGGACGGTCCCCTCGTCGCCACCCGCAACAACCACGGGACCGGATGCTCGCTGTCGGCAGCCGTCGCCGCCCAGCTGGCCCGTGGTGCCGACGTCCCGACGGCCGTCGCCGCGGCCAAGACCTTCGTGCACGACGCCCTCCTCGGCGCGGCGACCTGGAGCCTCGGACAGGGACATGGACCACTCGACCATCTCGGGTGGTCCGGTGGTGCTCCCGCCGGCATCTCCGGCCGGGGTTGACCCCGGGGACGCAAAAGTGGCCGGGTCCGAAGACCCGACCACTTTCTCCCCCCCAATCACAGGATCCTTTGCCGATACTGGATCAGGCACCCCTCCTCGACGACGGATCGAGTTCACCCGTCAGTGCTCTGGCATTGTGAAGCATCGGCAGACGGAAGTAAACATGTTCGCGGCGGACCACCACTGTCCGCATACTGGTCGATACTCTCCGTGAGCATTTTGCCTCTTCGATGCCCGATGACGGGCTGCTCCGGTGGGTTCTGACCGCACAAAGGCCTAGGTTGGGACCATGGCCGGAACGGCGACGCAGACACTGGCCCGGCTCGTCGCCTCGGGACGCGTGGCCGTCGGTCTGGCCGCGGTCACCGCCCCGACCCTGATGGCCCGGCCGTGGATCGGCGATGCGTCGGCCGGTACCGCCAGCCGCCTGCTGGCCCGGACCATGGGCGGTCGCGACCTGGCCCTCGGGATCGGTGCACTGCGGGCGCTCAGCGTCTCGGACCAGGAGGCACGACCGTGGGTGGCTCTGGGCGGCACGGCCGATGCCGTCGACGCGCTGGCCACTGCCATCGCCTTCGGAAGCCTCCCACGTCGCAGCCGGTGGGGCATCCTGGCTCTGACCGTCGGGGCTGCGGTCGTCTCCTTCCGGGTGGCGGTATCACTGGACCGGCCGGCCGGACCGGATGAAGCCGGACCGGAGCCCGCGCCCTCGACTGAACGCGGGAGCGCCGGAGACGGCCACTAGCATGAACCGCCATGGTCGGCACTGCTGAGGGACTCGCAGGCTCGGCCTCAGACGAGGCCGTGGCCGTCGATCCCGACGACCGCGCCTACCAGCCCACGTCCTCCCGCGGACCGGCCCTCATCGTGCTCGGGATCGCGGTCTTCATCGTGGTGCTCGGAATCGTCGGTTCGGCCATCGCCTCGAAGGGGCCGGCGCCGCGGCTGCCCACGAGCGTCACCATCGCCGGTGGCAGCGTGGTCGATCTGACGCCGGCCACCACCGCGCTGAAGTCGATCGAGAGCGGGGGTCAGCCGCCGTCGGACATCATCGGCAATTTGGTCGTCCCGTCGCGGAGCCCGGTGGTTCGGATCAAGAACATCGACCAGGGCGTGACCCAATTCGACCGCAGCGTCTACTTCACTACCGGTCTGTCGTCGGATCAGGTGGTCGACGTCTTCCAGGCAGTGCTGCCCGGCCTCGGATGGAAGATCACCTACCACGGTGCCCGCACCGGTGGCCAGGGGTCCGAAGTCCTGGCCAAGCGCGGGAGTGCCGACGGGTTCTACTGGGAGGCCGGCGTGGTGGTGTACCCGGCGACATCGGCCGGTACGACCCCGTTCTCCATCGAAGTGCTCGAGATGTCCGACGACACCTGACCGACACGCCGAAGGCGGCGGCGACCCCTAGCTCACCAACGACGGCTCTCTGACCTCCTCGCCCACCGGGTCGTCAGCCTGGTTGAGCATCCACGCCCAGACGAAGAGATTGATCGGGTACAGCAGGTAGCCGACCCTGGTGGCCGGGGCCAGGAGGATGGCGATCAACATGACCCATCCGGTGAGCGCGGCCACGCCCGCGGCATGGCGCGGGGGATTCCTCAGGAGGTGGCGGACCAGCACCGCGCACCCGACCACGCCGACCACCACCACGTAGAGTCGGTGCTCCCGCGGGAAGATCGAGACGAGAGCATGACCGGGAAGGGCGCTGGCCGCCGGCGACGATACGCCGGCCAGGCCCAACGGGAAGCGGATCACGTTGTCGACGAAGGCGGACGGGTTCCGCAGAGCCACCGGGACGACCACCGGTACGGTGATGGCAGCCACGCCGAGCAGATACCGCCCGATCGCCCGCCGGCGGTGAAGGTCGGTGACCGCCCACAGGGCGAGCACCGCCAGGGGCCAGGCGGTGAATTTGAGGGACGACGCCGCCCCCAGGGCCAGCCCGGCGAGCACCGGCCGGCGGCGCTGGAGGGCGGCCAATCCGAGGAGCATCAGGGCCACCACCGGCATGTCGTCCCCGCCCGTGGCCAGCGGCAACGCCGCGGTGGGCAAGACGGTGAGCACCTGGAGGGAGCGGAACCGGGCGTCGGTCGGCGGGCGGAGCCGGCTGAGGGCCACCAGGGTGATCACCCCCGTGAACAGCAGGAACTGGATGCGCGCATCGGTCAGCCGGGCCCCGATCTTGCTGCCGCTGTCACTGCTCGAGAGCCCGAAGAGCACCATGCCGGGCAGGTAGGGGTAGTACAGCTCGTAGACCGGCTCTGTCTTCTCGTGGATCAGGATGTGCCCGTCCCGGTCGACCTCCCGGTACGGGTCTCGGCCGTGGGCGGCCCGGACCCCGGCCTGCTCCACGACCACCACTTCGGGTTGGACGTGCTGGGAGGCGTTCCCCTCGGAGCGCCAGACGACCTCAAGGGCGAGCGGCACCACCGTGGCCCCGAACAAGACGATGAGGAAGGCGGCCACCCGGGCCGCCCGCCAGCCCCGCCCAGGTGCCGCCTGCCCCACCTGCCGGGCCACGAGGGCCATCAGCAGCGCAGCCGCCAGGTAGGGCCCGAACGCCAGTTGGCCCCACTGGCGGTAGAGCGGGATGCCGACCGACAGCGCCGTCACGCCGGCGAACAGGGCCGAACAGGCATAGAGGAGCGCGTCCCTCCATTGGGGGGACAGGCCCTGGGCCTCCTCGAGAGTCCGGCGGAGCCACGGCGGGTACCGGGCCCACCGCTCGTCCCCGGCGGACGACGGGCTCCGGTGCGTCCGCAGGCGGTCGGTCGGCACGGTCGAGGGTATCACCGTGGTCTCCGGAGCCGGCGTACGCCTCCCGGGTGGCGGGCTTGCACCGACAGTGGATCGGGTCGGTACGGTACCGGCCATGAGCACCTCTCCCCCGCCGTCCCCGCCGACATCCCCGACTCCCGACCGGACCCTGCCCGCCGAGTTCTCGGCCTACGTGGTGACCCGAGCCGGCGAGGCCGTCGACGGTGCGGTCCGGACCATGGCGACCCGCGATCTGGGTGAGGGCGACGTGACCATCAGGGTCGACTGGTCGGCGGTCAACTACAAGGACGGCATGGTGACCCGTCCGGGAAACCGGGTGGCGCGACTCTCGCCCCTGATCCCCGGCGTGGACCTGGTCGGAACCGTGCTCGACTCCGGCGACCCCTCCGTCGAGGTCGGCCGGCAGGTCATCGCCCACGGCTACGACCTCGGTGTGGCCCACCACGGCGGGTTCTCCCAGCTGGCCCGGGTGCCGGCGGCGTGGGTGGTACCGCTGCCCGACGGCCTCGATGCCCGCTCGGCCGCCACCATCGGCACCGCAGGGTTCACCGCCGCCCTCTCCCTCCACCGGCTCGAGCACCACGGTCTGGCCCCCGAAGACGGGCCGGTGCTGGTGACCGGCGCCTCGGGAGGGGTGGGCAGCATGGCCGTCTCGCTGTTGGCCTCCCGCCACTACCAGGTCGTGGCCAGCACAGGCAAGGACGACGAGCGGGAGTACCTGGTGAGCCTGGGCGCCACCCAGGTGATCGGTCGCGCCGAGCTGGACAGTACGCCGGAGCGGACCCTCGGACCCGAGCGGTGGGCCGGCGCGGTGGACTGCGTGGGTGGGTCCACACTGACGCTGGTGCTGCGGACGCTGCGTTACGGGGCGGCCGTGGCCGCCAGCGGGTTGACCGGCGGACCTACCTTCGAGTCCTCGGTCTATCCGTTCATCGTGCGGAACGCCTCCCTCATCGGCGTCGACACCGTCTCGACCCCGATCGCCGAACGTCGCCACGTCTGGAAGGAGATGGCCGCCGCCTTCCCGCGCCGGCTCATCGACGACATGGTCCGACGCGAGCTCACCCTCGATGAGCTCGGGCCCGCCCTCGAGCTCATCCTGGCCGGTGGGGCCCGAGGTCGGATGCTGGTGCGGCCGGGGGCGCCGTGATCGGTGTTCCGGACCCGGCCGCTTCAGCCGCCCGGCGCCGTGGTGGCCGTGGCGACCGTGGCGGCCGTGGCGGAGCTCGACCCCGGGCTCGGGAACACCGGCGACACCACCATGGTCCCTCCCCCACACGGAGCCATCCCCACCGACAGGACGAGATGGTCGTAGGCGTTCGGCGGGGTGACTTCGAGGGACGCGGACGTCGGGCAGCTCGTCTCCTGGCCGACGGGAACATCCGAGTAGCCGATGTTGAAGTACACCGACTCCCCCACGGCCAGCGTCACCGTGGTGGGGGCCATGGAGGTGAAGGAGTATGTTCCGCCGCGAACGACCTTGGTCGGCAGGGACGAGCCTGACGCACTCAGCAGCAGCAGCCCGGGATACCCACCGAGGACGCACGGGGTCGGGGACGTGCTCTTGAGGGCGACCGTCGTCTCGATGGTCCCGGCCGCGCCGTTGCTCCCGACGACCGACCCGTGGAGGCGGGCGGTGGTGCACCGGGCGGTTCCGGGGGACGTGGTCGCGGCACCGCCGGTCGACGAGGTCGTCGCCGACGTGCCGCGGGTCGAGGTGGTCGACGCCGAGGTGGTCGAGGTCGAGGTGGATGGGCTCGACGAGCACGCACCGAGCATCGCCCCCGAGAGAGCCAGCGCGGCCACCAGACCGCCGCGGTACCTCATACTCGCACTCCTCTGGTCGGGGGACCGCACCGGCGACGGGAAGTGCCGGCGCGCCGTCTTAGGATAACCGCCGCCCGTGCACCGCCCCGGGATGCCGGGTGGAGAGGGCGGGGCACGGCGGTCCCGCTCAGGAAGAGAAGTCCTCCGGCCGGATGGAATCGAGGAAGTTCCTGAACTCGCCGACCAGCTCGTCGGGGTTCGACCCCTCGTCCTCATCGTCGTCGGACTCGTCCTCGTCCTCCTCGTCCACCGCCAGCATGATCCCTTCGCTGTCCATGAGGTCGTCGGCCACGAACAGCGGAGCTCCGGTGCGAACGGCCACGGCCACGGCATCCGACGGCCGCGACGAGACCGGGATCTCCCGCTGGCCGTACTGGAGCACGATCTCCGCGAAGTAGGTGGCCGTCTTCAGCTCGGTGATGACCACCCTGACCACATCGGCCCCCAGGGCATCGAGCAGGTCTCGGATCAGGTCATGGGTCATCGGGCGGGGCGTATCCATCCCCTGGAGGGCGAAGGCGATGGCGGTGGCCTCGGGAGCCCCGATGAAGATGGGCAGCGTGCGGCCCAGTCCCTCCGACTCCTGGAGGAGGAGTACGGGCGTGTTCGACTGAAGGTCCACACGCACCGCCCGAAGCCGGACTTCGACCATGCCCGCAAACTTACTCGGCAGCGGGCATATGTGCGATCAGGCCCCAGCGCCGGCGATCGGCCGGATGCTACGGCCTGGGCACGCCGGACGAAGACAGCCGGTCAGCCGTTCAGGAGGTCCTTCAGGGCATTCCGGAGCAGGGCACCCCTGAGCTGGTGACCGAGCCCGGACAATTCGTCGACCATCTCGTGGGCGCGGGCGCGGGCCTCGGGGTTCCTCTGCCTGACGAGCGGGAGCACGATCTGCTCCACGAATCCCGCCTCCCGGTCGGCGGCGTTCTTGTAGAGCCGGAGATGACGGGGCTCGATCCCGAATTGGGCGAACTGCGCGGCCACCGTGGCCACGGCCAGGGCGTCCTCGTCGAAATACTCGAGGCCGGCGACGACCGTCGAGCTGAGGAGGCCGAACGCCTGGAGCTCGAGGAGCACGTCGACCTCGAGACCGCATGAGGCGGACAGCTCCTCCACCGACATCCTGGCCCCGTCGATGCCGGCCGGGGCCGGTCGGGGCGACGCGACTCCGCCCGACCCGGGCTCGGCCACCATGGGACCTTCGGGTTCGCCCGCCGTCGGGTCCCCGCCCCCGTGGCCTCCCGATGGCGTCTTCGTCCGCCGCGGACGGGTCGGGCCCCCGGTCGGCCCCGGGGTCTCCGATACCACAGCGCCCTTGCCGGTGGAAGCCTCGGCGGGGGCCCCGGCCTGGGCCGGTTCGGAAAAGGGAGCCGCAGCCGGTCCCGAAGTCGCCGAGTGCTCCGACACGTCGAGACGGGGGGAGGACGGGGCGGCTACGGCCGCCGGGACGTTGGGCTGGGAGCCGCTCGCTCCGGCCGCGGACTTCGGGCCCGCAGGGGTCGGCGCGGCGTTGTACGAGGTCTCGATTCCGGGGAGCATGGGCCCGCCTGCCGCTCTGGCCGCCGCTCCTGTCGAAACGTCGGCCGCTTTGGCGGCCGGCGCGTCGGCCGACACCCGCTGGCCGACCAGCACCGGCTCGTCGGAGTGGTTCCCGCCCGCCGACGACGAGTTCCGCCCCGCGACCTGCGCCGGTGCCGGTGCCGGTGCCGGTGCCTCCGGGGCCGCGGCCGACGGCGCACCGGTCGAGTCGGACCCTTCGGGATCGTCGTCCAGCCGGTCCTTGATCACCTTGAGCGGCAGGAAGTGCTCCCGCTGCTGGCGGAGCACCCAGCGCAGGCGCTCCACATCGTGCTCGTAGAACTTCCGGTAGCCAGAGGGAGTCCGCTCGGGGTTCACCAGTCCCTGACTCTCCAGAAAGCGGATCTTCGAGATGGTGACGTCGGGAAATTCCTGTCGCAGGAGCGTCAACACGTCGCCGATGGACAGATACGACCTGCTGCTCATCGGGCCTCCGCGCCGATTGCCACCCCGGGCACCGGTGCGCTCATTCGCCCGCGGCCACCAGGTACAAGAGCTTGAACTTCCCGATCTGGACCTCGTCCCCGCTGGACAGCTGGACCTCCTCGATGCGCTCCCGGTTGACGTACGTCCCGTTGAGGGAACCGACGTCCCGCACCGTGGTGACCGTTCCCCTGGTCACGAACTCTGCGTGCCGTCGCGAGACGGTGATGTCATCGAGGAAGATATCGCTCTCCGGATGGCGTCCGGCCCGGGTGACATCGGCGTCGAGGGTGAAGCGCGCCCCGACGTCCGTCCCGCGCTTGACCACCAGCAGGCCGACGCCACGGGGCAGCTCCAGCAGACCGACCGCACTCTCGTCGTCGGCGCCGTCACCCAGCTCCTCGATCGGATTCATCGACACCGAAGTGTCGGGAGCAGTTGTCACCAATGCCGCACCGCACGACGAACAGAAGTTGACGCCGGGCGGATTGAGATGGCCGCAGGTCGGGCAGAACACCTCAACTACGGTAGCCGCTCCCATGTCCCTGCCCGTGAGGGTCAACGCGCCCACCCGCGACGATCAGCTGTCGGTGAGCTGCCGGTAGCTGCTCGGGTCGAGCAGCAATTCCAGCGCCGACGGATCCACCGGGACGATCTCGCAGATCCAGCCGTCCCCGTAGGGGTCGCTGTTGAGCGTCTCGGGAGCGCCGGTCAGCACGTTGTTGACCGCGGCCACCTCACCGGCCACCGGCGCATAGATCTCCGACACGGATTTGGTCGATTCGACCTCGCCCAGCAGACCGCCCGCCTCCACTGTTCTCCCCGGGCTGGGAAGGTCGACGAAGACCACGTCCCCGAGGGCGTCCTGGGCGTAGTCGGTGATCCCCACCCGGATGCGCCCTCCCTCCTCTCTGGCCCATTCGTGGTCCGTGGAGTAGCGCAGGTCTTCTGGCACGTTCATAGCTGCGGACGATACCTGACACGCACCCCCGCCGCCGAGGCTGCGGATCAACGCAAGAGCTGCTCGAGGCGGACCACGTACTCCTTCGCCCGGCTCTCGGCGGCCGAATCGCTGCTCCCCTCCGCCCACACGTGGGTGAGCGGCTCCTCGGGGTCGGGGAGCACAAGGGCCCAGCCGTCGTCCTCGATCACTTTGACCCCGTCCACCAACACCAGGTCACGCCCTTGCGAACCCTCCACCAGGGTGCGCATGACCATGCCCTTCTGGTCCCACGGGGTGTGCACGGCATGGTGGACGATGTGCACCTTGGGGAGCTCCGACACCAGTTCGGACAGCTTCACGTCCGCCGCCGTCAACAGGGCCAGCAGATTGACCAGCGTGGCCGCACCGTCGTAGGCGGGTAGGAAGCGGGGGAAGATGAAACCGCCCGACTGGCTGGCCGCCAGGGTGACGTGCTCCGAACGGGCCACCTCCATGAGATGGGAGGCGGAGAGCTTGGTCCACACGATCTCGGCGCCCGCCTTCCGGCAGATCTCCTCGGCCACCCGGCTGGCGGCCACCGGCAGCGCCACCCGCGCCGAGGGCGTGGACTCGGTCACCAGTCTGAGCAGCACGAGGAGCGCCTCGTCATCGCTCAGGGCGTGGCCCAGGTCGTCCACGATCACCACGTGCTCGCCCCCCGGATCGAGGACCGCACCGAGGTGTGCCCCCGAGGCGCGGACCAACTCGGTGACCCGGGCCGCGCTGGTCTGGCGGTCGAAGCCGAGCACTCCGGCCGTATTGGCGTAGGGATTGACCACCAGCACCTCGGCCTCGAGCTTGGCCAGCAGATTGGGCATGACGAAGCTGGTGGTCCCGAAGGAGTAGTCGAGGACCAGTTTGAGCCCCGCGGCCCGGGCGTTGGAGAGGTCGACCGACTCGATCAGGGCGGCCGTGTAGTGCTCCAGCGACCGGGGCGGGAACCCGATATCACCGATCTCCCTGGCCAGGACCCGGCGGAAGTCCTCGCGGTGGTACAGCCTCTCGATCTTGCGTTGGGTGGTCTCGTCGACGTCGATCCCCTCTTTGTCGAAGAACCGGAAGACGACGGACTGGGGGTCGTCGGGCGCGAGCCGCACGGTGACGCCGGCCATGCTGGCCGAGGAGGTGATCTGGAACCTCGTCACCGGGACGGTCGCCGCCTCGAGGTCGTCGACGTTGACCCCGGCCGCGTTGCAGCCCACCATGATGGCCCGCTTGAGCACGCGGGCCGCCCGGCTGGTGTCCCGGGAGGTGGTGATCGTCGCCCCCTTCTCGAACGTGGAGGCCCAGGCCATCGAGAGGCGCACGGCCAGCTCGGGACTGATGTCGACGTTGGCCAGCCCGCGGACGCCGTCCCGGCCGAACAGGGAACGGGCCCCCATCGACTCCCACACGATGGAGGAGTTGACCGTGGCCCCCGCCTCCACGGTCTTGAAGGGGTAGATCTTCACCCCGGCCTTGATCTCCGCGTGGGCGCCGACGAAGCACTGGTCTCCGAGGACCACCCCTTCTTCGCACCGGACCCCCTCACGGAGGTCGGAACCCCGGCCGAGGACACTCCCGTCGACCCGGACCCCCGAACCGAGGTAGGTATTGTCGTGGACCACCGAGCGCTGCAGGACCGCGTTGTCGCCGATGCGCACGTTCCGACCGAGGGTGCAGTACTCGCCGAGGATCGCCCCCGGCCCGACCACGCAGTTGTCGCCGATGACCGCCGGACCCTCGATGACCACCGTGGGGTCGATCTCGGCGCCCTTGCCCAACCAGACCCGGGGCCTGAGCTGGAATCCGTTGACGTCCACTTGCACCCGTTGGTCGAGGATGTCCTGATGGGACTTGAGGTAGGCCTCGAGCGTGCCCACGTCCTCCCAGTAGCCGTCGGCGACATAGCCGTAGAGGGGCTCTCCGGCCGCCAGGGCCTCGGGGAACGTCTCGCCGGAGAAGTCGACCGGCTGACCTTCGGGGATGAAGTCGAAGACCTCGGGCTCGAGCACGTAGATGCCCGTGTTGATGGTGTCGCTGAACACCTGTCCCCAGGTCGGCTTCTCGAGGAACCGCTCGATCGAACCGTCGTCCCGGGTGATGACGATCCCGAACTCCAGAGGATTGTCGACCGCCTTGAGCGCCAGGGTGGCCAGGCCGCCGCGCTTCTCGTGGAACGACACCACCTGGGCCAGGTCGATGTCGGTCAGCACGTCACCCGAGATGACCAGGAACCGCTCGTCCAGCTCGTCGCGGGCGTTGCGGACAGAACCGGCCGTCCCGAGGGGTGTGGACTCGGTGGCGTAGACCATGCGGACCCCGAACTCCGATCCGTCGCCGAAGTAGGTGCGGATGGCGTTGGCCATGAACGCCACGGTGACCACGATGTCCTCCAGGCCGTGCTGGCGCAGCAGATTGACGACGTGCTCCATCATCGGGATGTTGGCCATCGGGAGCATCGGCTTGGGTTGGTTGGAGGTCAGGGGGCGGAGCCGGGTTCCCTCGCCTCCGGCCATGATGACTGCCTTCACGAAGGTGACCTCCCGGCTCTCGATCGACGCCCGTCGGCCAGTGCCCTGCGGGCCAGCGGAACATAGGAGGCGGCCGCGATCCAGGCCAGGGCCAGCCCGACGATACCGGTCACCCAGGCGATGACCCGGATCGGGCTCTGCCACTGGGCGGTGCCGTCACCCAGCAGGAAGGCCGGGTAGGCGAACATGAGGGCGAACGTCCCGGCCTTGCCCACCCACAGGACGTCGATCCGTGTGGCTCCGAGCGACGCCAGCAGCAGCACCGCCCCCGACACCACGACTTCGCGGGCCAGCGTGGCCGCACCGAACCAGACCGGGACGGCCCCGTACACGATGATGGCGATCACCGCGGTGACCACCAGGATCCGGTCGGCCACCGGATCGAGCACCTTCCCGACGGTGGAGACCTGGTGAAACCGGCGGGCGACGAACCCGTCCACCCAGTCGGTCGCCCCGAGCAAAGCCAACAGCACGGCCGCGGCCGTCTGGTGTCCGGTCCCGAACAGGAGCCAGAGGAACAGCGGGATGCAGGCCAGGCGCACCAGGGTGATGGCATTGGGTGCGGTCAGGATCCGGTCGAGACCGGGATCCTCCGCCTCTCCAGCTGTCGAACCGGTAACCGGTCCCCCCCTGAGCTCATCGCCGACGCGCTGCATGCACGCGAGTCTACGAGCAGGGTCGCCGGCCCGGGAGCCGAGGGCCGGCAGGGGTCATTTTGGCGGTCACCGCACTCCTGATCCCGGTCCTAGCCTGGGATTTCGATACGACCGTCATGGCGAGGGCGAAGGGCCGGGTTCGATGCACCCAGCGGAAGACCACGAGGGAATGGGGCCCTGGATGGTGGCGCTCTTCGCCGTGGCCTGTGGTGTCTCGGCGGCCAACCTCTACTACGCCCAGCCGCTCCTCCCCCTCATCTCGAGGGAGCTCCACACCGGTTCGGGGACCGCGGCCCTCATCATCACCGCGGCCCAGGTCGGCTATGGGGTCGGCCTCGCCCTCATCGTCCCGCTCGGGGACATCGTCATCCGCCGGAAACTGGTGCCCGGGATCCTGGCCGTGGCAGCCCTGGCCCTGTTCGCCGCGGCGGCCGCCCCTGACATCCTCGTCCTGATCGCCGCCGTCGCCGTCGCCGGGCTGTGTTCGGTGGCCGCCCAGATCCTCGTGCCCTACGCGGCCACCCTGGCCTCCGACTGGCAACGGGGACGGGTCGTCGGCACCGTGATGAGCGGTCTCCTGCTCGGCATCCTGTTGGCCCGGACTGTCTCCGGACTGATCGCCGAAGCTGCCGGATGGCGGGCCGTGTACGCCACGGCCGGCGTGATGGTCCTGGTGCTGACGGCGGTGCTCGTCCGCCGGATGCCCGACGAGCACAAGCGCGAGTCCCTCGTCTACTCGCGCCTGCTCGGCTCGGTGGTCCACCTCATGCGGACCGAACCCCTCCTCCGTCTCCGGTCCGCCATCGGAGCGCTGGCCTTCGCCACGTTCAACGTGGTCTGGACCAGCCTGGCCTTCCTCCTCGTGGCTTCGCCCTACCGCTACAGCGAGGCCGTGATCGGCCTGTTCGGCCTGCTCGGGGCGGCAGGCGCGTTGGCCGCATCGTTCAGCGGCCGCCTGGCCGACCGGGGCCTCGAGCGGTGGGTCAGCGGCGCGTCGCTGACCGTCGTCGTGGGGTCGATGGGCCTCCTGGCCCTCGGGTCCAGCCGACTGTGGGCGCTGGTCGTCGGCATCGTGGTCGCCGACCTGGGCATCCAGGCCGTCCACATCCAGAACCAGCAGTTGATCTTCTCCATCGATCCGGAGGCCCGCTCCCGGCTCAACACCGGGTACATGGTCTCCTACTTCATCGGCGGAGCGGTCGGATCGGCGGCCACCGGAGTGGCCTACGGCGCCGGGGGGTGGTCGGCGGTCGTCGTCCTCGGAACCTGCTTCTCGGGCGCCGGGCTGGTCCTGTGGGCGGCCAGCCAGCTCGGTCGCCGCGGAGGGGCCGGCCGTGGCCGGCACGGCACGGCGGACGCCGGGTCGGCACGGACGTGAGCGGGACGGGGCGCCGGGTCGGCCGGGAGCCAGTGGGCCGGTGATGTGCTACGCAGGGGCCATGCCCCGATTCGAGCCGTTCGCCGGACTCCGGTACGACACGGCACGGGTGGACATGTCCGCGGTGGTCGCCCCGCCCTACGACGTCGTCGGACCGGAGGACCGGGCCCGACTGGCCGGGCGGCACAGTGTCAATTCCATCCGCCTCGAGCTTCCCGAACCCGACCACCGTGCCGACCTCGACCGCTACGCCAACGCCGCCCGCCAGCTCGATCAGTGGCAGGAGGAGGGCATCCTCGTCCGCGATCCGGTCCCCTCCTTCTACGCCTACCGGATGACCTCGCCCGACGGGCGGGCCACCAACGGTGTGATCGGCGCCCTCGGTATCGACGAGCGGAGCGCGGCGGAGACCCTCCCCCACGAGATGACCCTGTCCAGACCCAAGAGCGATCGCCTCGACCTCCTGCGGGCGACCAGGGCCAATCTCTCCCCCATCTGGGGCCTGTCCCTGAGCTCCGGCCTGACCAAGACGTTCGAACGCCACGTCCCGCCCCAGGCCGCGGCGACGGACGAGGACGGCGTACGACATGAGCTGTGGCTGATCGACGAGCCTGCCCTCGTCGACGCCATACGCGAGACGGTGGGAACGGCGCCGGTGGTCATCGCCGACGGGCATCACCGCTACGAGACGGCCATCGCCTACCGCCAGGAGCGGTCCGCAGGCGGAGCCGGGGGCCGGGCGGGCACGGCGGACGATGCCGATCTGGTGATGGCCCTGGTCGTCGAGTTGGCCGAGGACCAGCTCGACGTCGGCCCCATCCACCGCTCCCTCTCCGGGCTCCCCGACGGCCTCGACCTGGTGGACGCCTTCTCGTCGTGGTTCGACGTGACCCGGGCCGGCGACTTCAACGATCGCACGGCCGCGGCTCTCGGCCAGTCAGGCGCCCTGGCCCTGCTGACGCCCTCGGGCGCCTGGCTCCTCTCCCCGAAGGACGGGACCCCCGAGGCTGCGGGAGCCGATCTCGATTCCTCCATGGTCGCCCTGGTGATCGCCGAGCTTCCCGATCATGATCTCGGGTTCTTCCATTCGTGGCCGGACGCCGTGCAGGCGGTGGCCGCCGGCCGGGCCCAGGCCGTCGTCCTGCTCCGACCGGTCACCGTCGAACAGATCGCCGACTGGGCCCATGCCGGACGGCGGATGCCCCCGAAGACCACCTACTTCCAACCCAAACCACGGACGGGGATGGTCTTCCGGACGCTCGACCTTCCCGCATAAGGCCGGATGCGGGCGGTTCCGGCACCGGTCGGAGCCACCGAGCCGACCTCGGAGGGCGACCGGCCCCCGGTACTCTGAGGTCCCGGTCGACCAGTCGGACGAGCCGGACCCGGACGAGAGGGACCACGTGGCACAGAGGCGGAGGGCGGCATGGGTCTGCCTCACAGCCTCGGCCCTGATGGCCTGCGCCTGCTCCTCGCCGTCCTCGGGGGTGGCCGCGGCCGATCATCGCCCGCCGGCGCCGAGGGCGACGACCACGACGAGCGCTCCGATGTCCACCACCACCGGACCTCCGTCGGCCGTGCCGACGACCGTCCCGGCACCGGTCCGGCTGGCCCCGGGTTGGACGGAGCCGTTGACCGCGCTGCCTCCCGGGGGCGGCTTCACCTCGCTCTCGTGCCTGTCCGACACCTTCTGCATCGCCGCCGGCGGAGGGACCAGCGGAGACCCCTCCGAGCTCACCACCGGATCCGGGGTGACCGAATCGTGGGACGGCGCGGCGTGGTCCGAGCCCTCCGTGTACTACCCGGCCCCGGCCGTCGGACCGGTCACAGCACCGGTCCTGCCCGCGGTGGACTGCACGTCGGGGCCGTCGTGTCTGATCGCCGACGGATCGGGGCATGTGAGCGCGGGGAACGGCACCGACTGGTCGGATCCGACGGCCATGCCCGCGCCGCCGTCGATGTCTTCGAACCCGGCCGACCCGGGATCCGGGCACCCCGAGTCGCGTTCGGTGGCCGTGTCGTGCCCCTCACCCACTTTCTGTGCCTTCGTGGACAACACCGGCCAGACCGACGAGATGGAGAACGGCACCTGGCAGGCCCCGCAGTCGTTCGGGACGCCGGACGGCGCCGGTGCCACCGTCTCCCTGTACCAGACCGGCCGGGTCGGTGTCTCCTGCCCGACCAGCTCGGCCTGCACCGCGGTGGTCGGGGCGTCGGTCCTGGTTTGGAACGGCACGACCTGGACCGAGCAGCCGTCGCCGTGGACCGCCTCGTTGGCTGAGGGGGCGTCGGACCCCACCGCCATCTCCTGTGCCACGACCTCGGTGTGCGCCATCGTGAACGGCACCGGGGTGTCGATGGGTGGTCCGGAGGGCCCGTGGCCGGGCGAGGACACCGTCGACCCCGGCGGGGGGCTCGACTCGATCTCGTGCCCCTCCACCTCCTTCTGCCTGGCCGCGGACGAAGGCGGATCGGTGATCACCTGGAACGGGACCACCTGGTCCGCACCGCAGCCGGTGATCCCCTCGGCGACCGAGTACCCGGGCAACGGCACGTTCGTGTCCTGCCCGACCGCCCAGTTCTGCATGGTCATGAACGGCGACGGTGACTACGCCACCTACTCGGGGTCGGCTGTCCAGTAGCCGGCCCGGCGGCCGGCCCGGCGGCCCACAGACACCTAATGCCCCTCCCCGCACAGCTCGGCCAGCGCGGTGACCGTGCGCCAGTTGCGGGTTGTCGCCGTGACACCGAGGCGTCGCTCGAGGTAGGCGTTGTTGAGCTTGGTCTCCCCGTATCCCCCGGGGCAGTGCAGATAGACGTGGGTGCCACTGACCTCGAACCGGTCACCGCCGAACTGCCCCGCGAGCCGCTCGAGCTCCGTCACCCTCCGGCCGGCGGGGCGGTCGGCCAGGAACGTCACATGGACCGTCTTCGGGTCGACCTGCCCGGAAGGAAGCGGGTTGCCGTCGAGAACCCGTCCGAGCTGTGACGCGCTCCGGGCGATGACCGGTACGGTCAGGCCCAGGTCGGCCGCCAACCGCGCCTCGATGGCCCGGGCCGCAGCAGGGGCGGAGCCCGGCCCGGTGAACACGACGTTCCCGCTCTGCAGGTAGGTAGTGGCGTCGGCGAAGCCGAGCGAGGACACGACGGCGCGCAGGTCGGTCATGGCCAGCCGGTTCCGGCCCCCGACGTTGACACTCCGCAGCATGGCCGCAAACGTGCCCACGCGACGACGCAGTCCTCGGGTCGTGGGGGTGGTCGGGGTGGGCCCTCAGGCCCGTGCTACTCGACGGTCCACGATGAGCCCGAACGCAGCAGTGCCTGCAGGTCACCGGGGCCGCGACGGGCGGTGGCCTCGTCGATCTGGCGGGACATCTCTGCGCCGTACTCAGGCCGTTCGACATCGCGGAAGACGCCGATCGGCGTCGGCTCGTACGGCCCTCTCGACAGCCGGCTCAGTTGAAAGGCAAGTCCGGGGTTGTCGCGGCCCTCGTCGTGGACCAGGAGCGCCGACTCACCCACGTCGGCCACTTCCACCACATCGACGTTGCCGTCAGGTCGGAGCACCACCCCGTGCTCACCCTCGGGACCGAACCGGATGGGCTCACCATGGACCAGGGGAATGAGCATCTCGGCACGGTGGTCCTTCCCGGTGATCTGCTCGAAGGCGCCGTCGTTGAAGACGTTGCAGTTCTGGTAGATCTCGACAAAGGATGCACCACGGTGGAGATGGGCCCGCCGGAACACCTCCATCATGTGCTTGCGATCCATGTCGTGGGTACGGGCGACGAACCCCGCCTCGGCGCCGAGCGCCAGGCTCAACGGGTTGAACGGCTGCTCCAGCGAGCCGAAGGGGGTGGACTTCGTGACCTTGGCCATCTCCGAGGTCGGCGAGTACTGGCCCTTGGTCAGGCCGTAGATCTGATTGTTGAACAAGAGGATGGTGATGTCGACGTTCCGTCTCAGCGCGTGGATCAGGTGGTTGCCGCCGATGGAGAGGGAGTCACCGTCACCGGTCACGACCCACACGTCCAGGTCCGGTCTGGTCGTCGCCAGCCCGGTGGCGATGGCCGGTGCCCGGCCGTGGATGGAGTGCATTCCGTAGGTGTTCATGTAGTACGGGAAGCGGGCCGCACAGCCGATGCCGGACAGGAACACCGTGCTCTCCCGACGCACCCCGAGGTCGGGCATGAGCATCTGTACCGCGCTGAGGATCGAGTAGTCACCGCAGCCCGGGCACCAACGGACCTCCTGGTCGGAGGACCAGTCCTTGCGGGTGGTGAGGGGAACCGGGGTCGAGGTCTGTTCGGCAGGGGCCAGGTCGGTCATCAGTCGGACGCCTTTCCGGTCGGCGGCGCCACTGCGGTGGTGGTGCCGTGACCGTTGGTGTGGGCATCGACCGAAAGCGGGTCGGCTCCAGCCCCTGCCGGATCCGCACCGGATCCGTCGATCTGTTGGAGTATGGCCGCCTCCATCGCCGCGGCCCGGAACGGGATGCCCTGGACCTGGGTGAAGGAGATGGCGTCCACCAGGAACTCGGCCCGCAGGAGGCGGCTGAGCTGACCCAGGTTGACTTCGGGCACCAGCACCTTCTTGTAGCGGCTGAGCACCTCGCCGAGGTCGGCGGGGAAGGGATTGAGATGGACCAGGTGGGCCTGGGCCACCTTGTGGCCCCGGGCCCTCACCCGTTGTACCCCGGCGGCGATGGCACCGTAGGTGGAGCCCCAGCCGATCACCAGAACCTCGGCACCCTCCTCGTCGTCCACGTCCGTCGGGGGGATGTCGTTGGCGATGCCGGCGATCTTGGCGGCCCGGAGCCTGGTCATCCGCTCATGGTTGGGACCGTCGTAGGCGACGTTCCCCGAACCGTCGGACTTCTCGAGGCCGCCGATCCGGTGCTCGAGGCCGGGTACGCCGGGCGGCGCCCACGGGCGGGCCAGGGTGACCTCGTCCCTGATGTAGGGCCAGAACACCTCGTGACCCTCGGGGTCGGTGTGATTGGGGGCGGAGGCAAAATCGGGATCGATGTCGGGCAGGTCGTCCAGGTCCGGCAGCCGCCATGGTTCGGCGCCGTTGGCCAGGTAGCCGTCGGAGAGGAGGATCACCGGCGTCCGGTACTTGACCGCCAACCGGACTGCTTCCACGGTGGCCTCGAAACAGTGGGACGGGGTCCGGGCGGCCACGATGGGGAGGGGCGCCTCGCCGTGGCGGCCGTACATGGCGTGGAGGAGGTCGGCCTGCTCCGTCTTGGTGGGGAGCCCGGTGGAGGGCCCACCCCGCTGGATGTCGATGATCAGCAGCGGGAGCTCGAGGCTGATGGCCAGACCCATCGTCTCCGACTTGAGGTCGATGCCCGGTCCGGAGGTGGTGGTCACCCCGAGGGCCCCGCCGAAGGACGCACCGAGGGCTGCGCCGATGCCGGAGATCTCGTCCTCGGCCTGAAACGTCCTCACCCCGAACTGCTTGTGCTTCGACAGCTCGTGGAGGATGTCCGAGGCCGGGGTGATCGGATAGGTCCCGAGGAAGAGCGGGAGCCCGCTCCGGGTCGAGGCGGCGATGAGGCCCCAGGCGGTGGCGGTATTGCCGGTGATGTTCACGTACTCGCCGGGCTCCAGCGTGGCCGGCTTGACCTGGTAGGAGGATTCGAACAGCTCCGCGGTCTCGCCGAAGTGGAATCCCGCCTTGAAGGCACGGAGGTTCGCCTCCATGACCAACGGCTTGCCCGCGTACTTCTCGCCGATCCAGCCGATGGTGGATTCGATGGGACGAGTGTAGAGCCAGCTGATCAACCCGAGGGCGAAGAAGTTCTTGGACCGTTCGGCATCCCGGGGCTTGACACCGGCGTCCTTGGACACCTCGGTGGTGATGGAGGTCATGGGGACCTCGTAGACGGTGTAGCCGGCCAGCGTACCGTCGGCCAGCGGGTTCGACTCGTAGCCGGCCTTGTTCAGGTTCCGCTCCTCGAAGGAGTCCACGTTGACGATGACGGTGGCGCCCTTCGGGAGCGACTCGAGATTCGCCTTGAGTGCGGCAGGGTTCATGGCCACCAGCACGTTGGGGGTGTCACCCGGCGTCGAGATGTCGTGATCGGAGATGTGCACCTGGAACGCCGAGACCCCGGCGAGGGTCCCGGCCGGCGCTCGGATCTCGGCGGGGAAGTCGGGAAACGTGGCCAGGTCGTTGCCCAGCAGTGCCGATGTGGTGGTGAAGCGGTCGCCGGCCAACTGCATGCCGTCGCCGGAGTCTCCGGCGAACCGGATCACAACGCGGTCGAGCAGCTGGGGTGATTTCGGGTCGGTCGTGGTGTCGGACACCATGCTCCTTCGTGCTGATGTGCTGCGCTCAGTCGCCGGACTCGGGCTCGGCGCTGCTACGTCTGGACTGTGCTTGCCCGGATGAACGCCCAGGACCCCGGATTCGGCGCCACGGGTGCAGTCTACCGTCCGACCCGGCGTCCGAGCGGAGCCGCGGGTCCGCCGGTTGCCCTCCGACATCGTCGGACCCGGCGGTCAGGCGATGGTGATGGATCGGTCCAGGTAGACGTCCTGGACAGCATGGATGAGGTCCGCCCCCTCATCGGTGGGCCGCTGGAAGGCTTTGCGGCCCACGATGAGCCCGGACCCGCCGGCCCGCTTGTTGATGACCGCGGTGCGGACGGCCTGGGACAGGTCGTCGGAGCCCTTGGACTCGCCGCCCGAGTTGATGAGGGGGATCCTCCCGGCATAGCAGTTGACCACTTGCCAACGGGTGAGGTCGATGGGATGGTCGGTCGTGAGCTGGTTGTAGACGAGGGGATCGGTCTTCCCGAACTTGAGCGCGTTGTAGCCGCCGTTGTTCTCGGGCTGCTTCTGCTTGATGATGTCGGCCTCGATGGTCACGCCCAGATGGTTGGCCTGGCCGGTGAGGTCGGCCGAGACGTGAAAGTCGGTGTCACCCTGCTTGAACGCCGGATTCCTCAAGTAGCACCACAGCACGGTGAACATCCCGAGCCGGTGGGCCTCGGCGAAGGCTCGCGACACTTCGACGATCTGGCGGTCGGCGCCGTCCGAGCCGAAGTAGATCGTGGCCCCCACGCCGACGGCCCCGAGGTCGAAGGCCTGGGTGACGCCGGCGAACATCACCTGGTCGTAGGTGTTCGGGTAGTTGAGGAAGTCGTTGTGGTTCAACTTCACGATGAACGGGATCTTGTGCACGTACCGGCGGGAGACGATGCCCAGGCCGCCGAGGGTGGTGGCGATGGCGTTGCAATCGCCGGCGATGGCCAGATCGCAGAGCTTGGCCGGGTCGAAGTAGGCCGGGAACTTGGCGAAACTGGCCGCGGCCGAATGCTCGATCCCCTGATCGACCGGGAGGATCGAGAGGTAGCCGGTGCCGGCAAGGCGGCCCGTGTTGTAGACGGTGCCGAGGTTGCGCAGGACGGTGGCGGACCGGTCCGAGTCCCTGAAGACCTGATCGAGATGATCGGGACCGGGAAGGTTGAGGTGCTCGGCCCCGAATGCCTTTGCCGTGTGGTTGAGCAACGAGTCCGCCTCGTCGCCGAGTAGTTGTTCGATGGTCATGGAACCCAGCCTAATGGCGGCTGCGGGGCCGATTCGGCGTCCGCCGTCCCCTGGTCGGCGGTCCGAGCGATTCGAGCCGGTCGGCCACGTCGTAGGCGTCCGGGTCGACGGCCGCGATGCGGAGAAAGAGCTCGCGGGCCTTGGCCAGGTCGCCGGACCGCTCCATCAGGTCGCCGAGCACGTACCACTGGCGGAGATGTCGCTCTGCCGGGTTGCGGACCAGGCGACCGGCACCCGCCTCCACCAGCAATGTCACCGCCGCGGCGAGATCACCGTTGTCGGCTCGCGTCCCGGCCAGGACCAGCCGGCCCTCGGAGAGCACCTCGGGATCCGGCGAACCCTGCCGAAGCTCCGTATAGAGCGCCTCCACCCGCTTGGGTCGTCCGAGGGCGCGGTGGCAGTCCATCCGGACGGGATGCTGGTCGACCGAGCCGGTCAGGGCTGCGAATGCCTCGAGGTTGGGGAGTGCGGCCTTCCAGTAGCTCTGGTGGTACTGGCTCAGCCCCAGCAGTTCCCGCGCCGACGGGGAGGTGGGCACGGCGTCGACGACGGTCTTGAGGATCCTCGATGCGTCCCGGTACCGCTCGCGCTCGAAGGCGCCGATACCGGCGGCCATGCGCTCGGTGATCCGGTCCCGCAGCTGGCTCCAGTCCGGGCCCGCCGCCGAGGCGAGCTCGTTGGCGATGTCCGGAGGGAGCTCGGCCGGCGGCTGGACGGAGCGGTGGGCCGGCGGTCGCAGCTTCTCGCCACCGACGGGCTCTCTCCGCCGGTGGGCGTCGGTTCGAACCCACCGCTCGGCCACGAACTCGTCGGCACGGGTGCGCGAACCCCGGCGCCGCTCGGGACCGTCCTCGTCAGATCGCGGGTGGTCGGCTCCGCCACGCACGGTGCTCGCGCCCCGGCGGGCGACGCTCCCCCACCCCTTGCGAACCACCGGCGGTCCCTCGGTCCTTGCCTTCGGCCCGCCGTCGGAACGCCACCCGTTGCCCGTCGGCGTCGCGCCAGACCTTCGGTTCCCCCGCGGGCCGGCCCCCGGAGGCCGGCCCCGGCCTCCGCGCTCCCCGGTCTGCCCGCGCTCCCCGGTCTGCCCGCGCCCGCGCTCCCCGGTCTGCCCGCGCCCGTCCGACCTTGGCCGGTCGCCGGTGCCGCCACGCTGGGCTGCTCCACCAGACCTGCCCGAACGTTCAGATCTGCCCGGCTTCCCCGATCGTTCCGGGTCGCCCGACCGTTGTGAAGGGCCCGGCCGACCGGACCGGCCCGACCGCTGTTGGCCACCCGATCCTGCAGCACGGCGTATACCGGGCGCGCCGGTGCCCCGCGAGCGCGGGGAACCAGGGGGCTTGGACGCTGCCATCCGGACGAGTGTACCGGTCGGGTCACCGGCCTCCCCGGTCTCCGGCCCCGCGACCCCGTGTGCCCCCCGCCGGGAGAGGCGATGGCGGCCTTGCGCGCCGACGGTGGCGCACGATCCTCACCTACCCTTGGACCCGACCGTGACACCCGATCCCGACCCTCTGATCGACCTCCTGGCCCCGCCCCCGTCCCCGTCGGCTCCGGTCCGGATCCCGCGCCGCGCCCGGGATCCGAGGGTCGCCGTCCTCGCCGTGGTGCTGGCCGGGGCGCTGGCCTGCGGATGCGGCCAGTCGGCGGCGGCAGAGGGCCACACCGACGGCCCGGCCCGGTCGGGGCCCGCCCCCACCGGGCCGGCGTCCCCACCTCCGAGCGGGGCGGAGGCCGTGGCCGCTCAAGCTGCCGTCGACACCTTCCGAGCGGACATCGACGAGGCCGCCGCGGCCTTCGTCTCCGACGTCGACCGGCTCCAGTCGGCGGTCGATGGTCGAACTGTGGCCGAGGCGCGGACGGACGAGCTGGCCGCCCAGGCCGACTACGACAGGTTCCGGGCACTGGAGATCGACGACCAGGTGACCGCCGCGACCCTTGACGAATTGGCCGGCGATGTCGGCGCCCACCAGTCGTTCGGAGGGTTGCACGCCGTCGAGCGCGACCTGTGGACCTCGGGAGACGCCGCCGAGGACATCACCGGCCTCGTGGCCCAGGCGCCGGTCGCCCAGTACCTGCTGTCCAAAGAGGTACTCGCCCCCGAAGCCATCGCCTCCACCGGGGTGGACGAATTGAGCTGGGTCAACGATACGGCCGTCCCGGGCCGCGAGGAGCTGTACTCACGGCATGACGCCGTCGACATCGCGGCCACGGTCGGAGCGGCCCACGAGGCCTTCGTTGCTGTCGAGGCCCTCGGGCACCTGGTCGCCCCCTCCCTCACCGCCTCCGTCGACCAGCAGTTCGCCCGGCTGCTCGGCGCGGTCCGATCCCTCGGCAACCCGACCCAGATCGAAGACGAGGACGTCTCGACAGCGATCCGCCTGTCGCTGTCCCAGCAGGTGGACGCCACCGCGGCACCGTTGTCGCAGCTGGCTGCCGCGCTGGTCCCATTCGGGACGACCGGGCCCTCGTCATGACGGAACGGATGAGCAGGCGGCGACTGCTGACCGGGGCCGGGGTGGCGTCAGCGGCGCTGGTGGCCGCAGCCGGTACGGGCCGGGTCGGTGCCGATACCTCCGAACCGGTCTCGGACAGTTCGGCGATCCCGTTCGGCGGTGCCCGCCAGGCGGGTATCGACACGCCCGAGCAGAGCCGGATGGTCTTTGCCACCTACGACGTGACCACCCGGGACAGGGCCGAGCTGGCTGCCTTGTTGGCGCAGTGGACCCACGCCTCGTCCCGCCTCACGGCAGGGAAGCCGCTCCAGGGTCCCGATGGACAGTTCGCCCCACCGCCGGACACGGGCGAAGCCCTCGGCCTGCCCCCTTCCCAACTGACGCTCACCCTCGGGTTCGGACCGAGCTTGTTCGACTCGCGCTTCGGGCTGGGCGGCCGGCGCCCGGCCGCCCTCGTGGATCTCCCTGCGTTCCCCGACGACGACCTCGAACCCTCTCTCTGCGGCGGTGACCTCTGCATCCAGGCATGCGCCAACGACGCCCAGGTGGCGTTCCATGCGATCCGCGACCTGACCCGACTGGCGTTCGGCACGGCCACCATCCGCGCCCTGCAGTCCGGGTTCGGGCGGACCGCATCCACCGGAGCCGGCCGGCAGACACCGCGCAACCTCCTCGGGTTCCACGACGGCACCGCCAACCTGGACATCGACGACGCAGAGGCCATGAACAAGTTCGTCTGGGTCGGCCACGACTCCGACCAGCCGTGGATGATCGGGGGCACCTATCTGGTGGCCCGCCGGATCCGGATCCATCTGGAGGAATGGGACCGCAGCATGCTTCAGGACCAGGAGCAGACCATCGGTCGGGTCAAGGCCAGCGGGGCGCCGCTCGGCGGCACCTACGAGTCGGATCCCGTCGACCTCTTCGCGGTGGGCGTGGACGGCCAGTTGGTCATCCCCGACACCGCTCACATCCGTGTGGCCGCCCCCAGCTCCAACGGGGGCCAGGCCATCCTCCGCCGCGGGTACAGCTTCGCCGATGGCATCGACCCGCTGTCGGGCGAGTTGGACGCCGGCCTCTTCTTCATCTGCTTCCAGAGGGACCCGCGCCTGCAGTTCATCCCCATCCAGACCCGTCTCTCACAGATCGACGCCCTGGCCGAGTACCTGGTGCATACCGGGAGCGGCGTCTTCGCCTGCCCGCCCGGCGTCACCGGAGACCGCACCTACGGAGACGGATTGCTGTGACCCCGTCGAGGTGACCACCCAACGTCGCGACCGACCACGAGGTCCGCAGGCGCAGGCCGCGCCCACCGCGCACGGGGTGGACACACAAAAGACCCGGGTCGGCCCGGCACCCGGGACCGAACTTCGAGGGTATCCGGGCGGCACGTCGACACTTAGCATGAAGATCGCCTGGTGCTGCCACCACCCGCGTCGAGGCGAGCGTCTGCCCCAGGGCCCGCCTGATCGAGGAGACCGAGATGCGCCAGCTGTGGAGTCCGTTGAGAATCGCCATGGCCGCCGCGGTGCTGGCGGGGGGACTGCTCGGCGTCATCGGCACCACCACGGAAGCGGCAACGCCGGCCGCGGCGGCCACCACATCGGGCCCCGACCTGACCGGTTCGCTCGGCTTCCCCGAGGATTTCGCCCTGGGCAATCCCAACATCGACTCCTTCGGCATCTCCAATGTGGGCAACGCCGCGGCCGCCGGGACGACGACCATCACCGTCGCCATGCCGGCCACCGTGGACATGTCCGACGTGGTGTACCGCACCTGCGCCGTCTCCGCCCCGGGCACGTGCACGTTGACATGGTCGATCTCGGCTGACCAGCACACGGCCGTGCTGACCTACACCGGGACCATCGCCGCCGGGCAGCAGGTCACAGGGTTCGAGATCCAGGGCGTGATTGTCGGCCCGGTCACCGACGGTGCCGCCACCATCACCGTGTCCAACCCCGGCGATGTGAACGCATCCAACAACACGTCCGGCGCCATCGACACGGCACCTGCACCCGCGGCCAGCGGGTTGAGCCCGACATCGGGGACGCCGGCAGGTGGGACCGCCATCACCGTGACCGGAACGAATCTCGAAGGCGGTTGGGTCAGCGTCGGGGGTTCCGCCGACACCGAGAGCTGGTGCGACGACACCACCTGTCTCGCCGCCACCCCAGCCGGTGGCCCGGGGGCGGCGACGGTTGAGGTCACCACGCCCACCGGCACGGCATCGGCGGGCAGCTTCACCTACACCAACTCGGTCGCAGACCTACCGCCCACCGTGACACTCGTCTCGCCGGCTTTGGGAACAGCTGGGACCACGGTGACCGTCTACGGCACGAATCTCACGGGAGGGAGCGTCGCGTTCGGGAACGTGGCCGGCATCAATCCGTCCTGCTCGGCCAGCTCCTGCACGGTCACCGCTCCGCCCGGAACCGGCACGGCGTCGGTGACGGTGGAGACCCCGTACGGCACGAGCCCGACGTCGGTCAACGCAGAGTTCCTCTACCAGGCGGCCACCGTGCCGGCCCCGGTGGTGACCGGCATCAGCCCGTCCAGCGGCCCGGCCACCGGAGCCACCGTGGTCACCATCAGCGGTTCGAACCTGTCCGGGGGAACCGTGGCCTTCGGGTCGGCCGCCGCCACCGGGGTGAGCTGCACCACCGGCTCGTGCACGGCCACCTCACCGGCCGGTACCGGTTCGGTCAACGTCGCCGTCACCACGACCGGCGGGACGGCAACGGCACCCCAGCAGTTCACCTATCAGGCCTCGAGCACGTCCTCCAACCTGGTTCCTGATCCCGGCTTCGAGACCTCGGCCATTCCGGTCGACGACTGGGGCAGCTCACTGGCCCGCTCAAGCGCCGTCGTCCACTCGGGTTCGTGGTCGCTCGCCCAGACCACCACCTCGTCCAGCGGCGGCTGGGACCTCGACTCAAACCCGGGCTGGTATGCACCCATCACGTCGGCTGACACCTACACCGCGTCGATCTGGGTCTCCACCACCGCCGCCATCAAGGTCGACCTGAACCTCGACCTGCTCACCGCCGGCGGCAGCTATGTCAACAGTGCCAACGGGCCGACCGTCACCTTGGCCGCCGGCACGTGGACCCAGCTCCGGATCACCGGGATCAAGCCCACTTCGAGTGAGACCAACGCCGCCATGGAGCCGAACTTCTCCAAAGCGACCAAGGGAACGGTCATCTACTGGGACGACATGTCCCTCACCAGTCCCTGATCGCCCCGGCGCCTGCTTGCACCTGCACCCGTACCTGATCGCTTCAGGCTGCAGGGAGCGCCTCAGGCGAATACGACGGTGCGGTCGCCGTTGATGAGCACCCGGTCCTCGAGGTGCCAGCGGAGCCCGCGGGCCAGCACCGAGCGTTCGACGTCGCGGCCGATACGCATGAGGTCCTCCACCGTATCGGCGTGATCGATGCGGCTGGTGTCCTGTTCGATGATCGGCCCGGCATCGAGATCGGCGGTCACGTAGTGGCAGGTGGCCCCGATCAGCTTGACCCCCCGTTCGAAGGCCTGGTGATAGGGCCGGGCGCCGGCAAAGGAGGGAAGGAAGCTGTGATGGATGTTGATGATGCGGCCGGGGTAGCGCTCGCACAACTCCCTCGGAAGGATCTGCATGTAGCGGGCCAGGACCATGGTGTCGGCCCGGGCGGCGTCGAACTGGGCGACGATCTCGTCGAAGGCCACCTGCCGGTGATCGGGCGCCACCGGGACGTGGAAGAAATCGATACCGTGCCATTCGACCATCGGGCGTAGGTCGGGGTGGTTCGAGATCACCGCGGGGATCTCGCACTCGAGATTGCCGCTGCGCCACCGGTAGAGCAGGTCGGCCAGGCAGTGGTCCTCACGACTGACCAGGATCACCACCCGTCTGCGGACATCGGTGTCGCTCAGATGCCAGTCCAACCCGAACCGGTCGGCGGTCTCGGCGAAGTACCCGCCGAATTCCTCGGGCCCGAAGGCCAGGCTTTCGGCCAGGATCTCGATCCGCTGGAAGAACCGGCCGGTGGCGAGGTCTCCGTGCTGTGCGGCCTCGACCACCCAGCCCCCGTGGGAGGCGATGAACCCGGTCACCGCAGCCACGATGCCGGTGCGGTCGGGACAGGTGACGGAGAGGACCAGGCGTCGCACCCACCCATCATGGCCGGTCGGGCCGGCGCGCTGGAGCCGCAGACAGATCCTCCACGGTCACCGCCACCGCTACCATCTGGCCATCTCCACCTTCGTACTCGTCCACGGGGCCATGCACGGCAGCTGGTGCTGGCGCGACGTCCGGCGGCGGTTGACCGACGAGGGGCACCTGGTCTTCACGCCCACCCTCACCGGCCAGGGCGACCGACGATCGTCCTGCACCCCGGAGGTGGGTGTGAGTACCCACGTCACCGACGTCACCGACCTGCTCTGGTTCGAGGACCTGACCGGGGTCAACCTGGTCCTCCACAGCTACGCCGGGATCCTCGCCGGCCCGATCGTCACCCGGGCGGCCGATCGGGTGGACTCGGTCACCCTGTTGGGCGGGTTCATCACCCGGCCCGGGGAGTGCCTCCTCGACGTCGAGCCCGACGAGGTGGCGGCCCGCTACCGCCGTCAGGCGGAAGACAGCGGTGGTGGGTGGCTGATCCCCGCCGATCCGTCCTTCCTCACCCAGTGGGGGGTGAGCGACGGCGATCTGGCCGCCTGGGTCGGGCCACGCCTCACCGACTTCCCTCTCCGCTGCCAGACCGAGCCCACCACCTTCGACCAGGCGTCACTGGACCGGGTGCGCAAGGCCTACGTGCGCCACACCGAACCCCCGCTGGCCAGCCTCGAACACTCCCACCGACGGGCGGTCTCCGACGGGTGGGACTGTCGTGACGTGACGGCCGGCCACGACATGATGCTCGAGGTTCCCGACCTCGTCGCCGACCTGCTCATCGAGCTCGCGGCAATGTCCTGAGGTTGCAAGGGACGGACCATCGAAGGTCGGACAGGGACAACCGGCACGAACCACGATCGGAGGTCGAGCCACGATCGCCCGTTCAGAACCACTACCGGCAGGGGTCACGCACGCCGTTGAGGTCGACGTTGAACAGAGCGCCGTTGAAACCGCGCTCGTCGTCGGCTGCGCAGAACCGGGACGTCTTCCCGCTGTACTCGGCGTTGAACACCGCCTTGTGGTGCTCGTAGGCGGAGAGGGCGTAACAGGTCCCATACTGATTGCACTGCTCGGTCAGCACGGCGTCGGCCAGCCGGTACATGTCCCTGGCATAGCTGTCCCCGGTGTCAT
>CAWHIF010000018.1:0-16044 GCA_963829235.1 uncultured Acidimicrobiaceae bacterium | reverse complement strand
CGACCGACCGGCTCGGGCGACCGACCGGCCCGTCGAGCTGACCGGGGCCTCGGCTGGTCCGGCGGGATCAACCCCTCGCCGGAATCACGACCTCGCCCCGTAGGTACGGGCGGAGCACCTCTGGGAGCACGACCGAACCGTCGGCCTGCCGGCCCGTCTCCACCAGCGCGGCCCAGATCCGGGCCCAGGCCAGCGCCGAACCGTTCAGGGTGTGCACGAGCACCGGTCCGCCGCCACCTTTCGGCCGGTAGCGGATGTTCGCCCGCCGCGCCTGGTAGTCGGTGCACCAGCTGACCGACGAGACCTCCAGCCACTGGTCCACACCCGGGGAGTAGACCTCGAGGTCGAAGGTGCGGGTCGCCGAGGGGCCCATGTCGCCGGCACAGAGATCGAGAACCCGGTAGCGGAGCCCGAGAGCGACCAGGACGCGCTCGGCCCGGGAGACCATCTCCGCAAACAGGGCCGGGGCCTGGTCGGGAGTGGCGAAGGCGAACAGCTCCACCTTGTCGAATTCGTGCACCCGCAGGAGACCCCGGGTGTCACGACCGGCGGCACCGGCCTCCCGACGGAAGCAGGAGGTGGCCGCGGTCAGGCGCAGCGGCAGCTCGGCCTCGTCCAGGATCTCACCACGCCACATCGAGGCCAGCGGAACCTCCGCCGTCGGGATGGCCCAGAGGTCGTCGCGTTCGATGTGATAGGCGTCCTCTTCGAATTTCGGGAGATGTCCGGTCGACACCATGGTCTCGGTGAGGACCATCGTCGGTGGCCGGACCTCCTCGAATCCGTCGGCGTGGCTGTCGAGGGCGAAGGAGGTCAGGGCCCGCAGCAGGCGCGCCCCGAAACCCCGGAACAGCGGGAACATCGACCCCGAGAGCTTGGCTCCCCGCTCCATGTCCAAGATGCCGAGCTCCGTCCCGATGTCCCAGTGCGGCACCCGCTGGGCGTCGGTGTAGTCGGGCTCGGTGTCGGGCCACGACCTCGCCACCACGTTGTCCTCGGGATCGAGGCCGTCGGGGGCCTCGGGCGACGGGAGATTGGGCAGGTAGAGCAGGGCCTGGCGCACCTCGTCCTGGGCGGCGTCGGCCTCCACCCCGAGAGTGCGCTCCTCCTCCCCGATCTCCCGGCTGCGCCCTGCCAGTTCGTCGGCGATCGGGATGTCGCCCGCCCGCCGGGCCTCCCCGACCTCTCTGGACAGGGCTTTGATCTGTGCCCGGAGCTCGTCCCGCCGACCGATGGCCCGGCGTGCCGCCTCGTCGAGCTCGGCCAGACGGTCGACCTCGCCCGGATCCACTCCCCGGCGCGCCAGGGCGGCTTTTACCGACGCGCGGTCGTCTCTCACCATGCGGATATCGATCATGACGGTGACAACGGTAGCGTGACCCCCCGTGGACGACGCCATCACTCCGGCACGCGCCCCCGCGGTCGTCTGCGAGGACGTGGTCATTCGCTACGGCGACACCGTGGCTGTGAACCGGCTCTCCTTCTCCGGGCGGGCCGGGGAGGTGGTGGCCCTGCTCGGGCCGAACGGCGCCGGGAAGACGAGCACGGTCGAGGCCCTGGAGGGTTACCGGGCTGTTGACAGCGGCTCGCTACGCGTCCTCGGCCTCGACCCCCGCCGCGACCATGCCGCGCTGGTTCCCCGTATCGGCGTGATGCTGCAGCGCGGCGGCGTCTATCCGATGCTCGGGTCGAGCCAGGTCCTGCACCTCTTCTCCCGGTACTACGACGACCCCGAGGACCCCGACATGCTGATCGAGCTGGTCGGACTCGACGCGGTCCGCCGAACTCCATGGCGACGCCTGTCCGGTGGCGAGCAGCAGCGGCTCTCGCTGGCCCTGGCCCTGATCGGAAAGCCCGACGTGCTCTTCCTCGACGAGCCGACGGCCGGCGTCGATCCCGAGGGCCGGCTCGCGGTCCGTTCCATCATCGTGGCCCAGCGCGACCGGGGCATCTGTGTGATCCTCACCACCCATGAGCTGGCCGAGGCCGAGCGCCTGGCCGACCAGGTGATCATCATCGATCGTGGGCGCATCCTGGCCGAGGGCACGCCGTCGGACCTGGCGTCGGGGAGTGCCGACGGCTCGATCCGGTTCACCGCCGCGCCCGGGATCGACACCGGGTTACTGGTCGGCGCACTGACCGACAGCTTCGGGAGGGGCGCCGTGCTCGCCGAGGATCCCCCCGGCTCGTACCGGCTCGCGCCCCCGAACGGGGCGGCCACACCCGCGGTCATCGCCGTCCTGGCCGGGTGGCTGGCCGAACGCGACTTGGCGCTGGGCGATCTTCGCACCGGTCGGTCGCTCGAGGAGGCCTATCTGGCCATCACCGGCTCACGGGACGGGCCCGAACCGGTGGATACGGAATCATCGGACGCGGAAACGGCCGGGGACACCGGGGACACCGGGCAGTCCGGCCCGGCCGGCCGGGCCGGACGGTCTGAGCGGAACCGGCGGGGCAGGGGAACCCAGCGGAGCCAGCAGAGCCGGCAGAGCCAGCGGAGCCGGTCGCGGGATGAGCGCCGGTGACGCCGCTCACCGCCCAGTTCCGGGCCGAGCTGACCATGATCTTCACCAACGGTGAGACCCTCTTCCTCACGCTGGGCATACCGGTGGTGTTCCTGGTCTTCTTCTCGGGGGTCCACGTGCTCCCGACCGGGACGGAGCACCCCGTCGACTTCCTGGTGCCCGGCATCCTGGCCCTGGCGGTCATGTCGACGGCGATGACCGCTCTCGGCATCGGCACCGGCTTCGAACGCGGGTACGGCGTGCTGAAGCGCCTGGGTGCCACCCCGCTCGGCCGACCGCGCCTGTTGGGGGCCAAGATCATGGCCATCACCGCCGTGGAACTCGTCCAGGCCGCGGTACTGGTGTCGGTGGGATTGGGCCTGGGGTGGAACCCGGGGGGACCGGCCGGAGCCGGTGCCCTGGTCGGAGCGGCCATCGGAGCCATGGTGCTCGGGACCGTCGCCTTCGGAGGCATCGGGCTGTTCCTGGCCGGCAGGTTGAAGCCGCTGGTCAACCTGGCCGCGGTCAACGGGCTCTTCGTGATCCTGCTGCTGCTCGGAGGGATGCTCATCCCACTGGGCAAGCTCCCGGGGTGGCTCGCCGGCATCGCCCGCGTGCTGCCCGCCTCCGCCCTGGCCGATGCGTTGCACGGCACCCTCGGGCATGGCACGCCCGTCACCGGCGGCGACTGGATCGTCCTGGTCGTCTGGGCAGTGGCGGCGCCGGTCGCCGCCGGGCTCACCTTCTTGTGGGAGTGAGGCCGTTCAGTCGGTCGGATCACCCAGACGCCGCAGCCACTGCTCCAGCACCGCCGGCTTCAGGGCCCCGCGCACATGTCCGATGACCTTGCCGCCGGCACCGATGAAGAAGGTCTGGGGGTCGCCGTAGATCCCATAGAGACCGGTGCTCACCTGGCCGTCGTCGGTGACCACCGGATACCTGATCCCCGCCTTCTGCACGAAGGGGACGGCGCTCGATTTCGGGTCGAGGGTATCCACGCCGATGAACTGGATCTTCGATCCCTTGGCCTGCTCGGCATCGGCGGTCCGGGCCAGCAGGGGAGTCTCCTCCCGGCAGGGTTCGCACCACGACGCGAAGAAGTTCAGCACGACCGGACGGTGGCGCTCCTTGCCCATGGCGTAGAGGTTCACCTGGGGGCCCCCGGTCAGGGACGGGAGTGTGAAGTCCGGCGCCGCGGTACCGATGCCGGCCGGGCCGGGGTTCGGACCCGGACTCGACTTGGGGCCCAGCCCGACGAACAGCGCCACGGCCAGCACGACGGCGATGACCGAGCCGATGATGAGTGAACGGAGGCGCCTCGGGGCTTGCTGCGGTGTGGGTAGGTCGGTGGGACCCGGCGCACCTTCGTCGACGGGAGTACCGGTCAATGCTTGGTGAAGATGTCGACCGCCATCAACACGAAGAGCAGCGTGAGATAGGTGATCGAGTAGCTGAACAGCTGCATCGCCGCCTTCGGGGTGGCTCGTTGCCAGAGCCGCAGCGCCAGGATGACGAACAACGCCCCGAGCACCGAGGCCGATACGACATAGATGACACCGAGCTTCGCCACCACGGCCAGAAGGAGTGACACCGCCACCAGCACCACGCTGTAGAAGAGGATCTCACGGGCGGTCCGCTTGAACGTGGCCACCGCGGGCAGCATGGGAACGCTGGCGGCCTGGTAGTCGTCTTTGTACTTCACGGCCAAGGCCCAGAAGTGTGGCGGTGTCCAGACGAAGATGATGGCGAACAGCACGACCGGGGTCCACGAGAGGCTGTCGGTCACCGCCGCCCATCCGACCAGCACGGGGACCGCGCCGGCCGCCCCACCGATCACGATGTTCTGGCTGCTGGTGCGCTTCAGCCACATGGTGTAGACGAAGACGTAGAAGAGCGTCGCCGAGACGGCAAGGGCCGCGGCGAGCAGGTTCACCCAGGCCCACAGCTCGACGAACGCCACCACCTCGAGGGTGATGGCGAAGATGAGGGCGTTGCGCGCGGTGATCGCACCGGTGACCAGCGGGCGGTTGCGGGTGCGGTGCATCAGCTTGTCGATGTCCCGGTCGACGACCATGTTGATGGCGTTGGCCCCTCCGGCGGCAAAGGCGCCTCCGAGCAGGGTGGCCACCATCAACCAGAGTCGGGGGAGCCCTCGCTGGGCCACGATCATGGTGGGCAGCGTGGTGATGAGGAGGAGCTCGATGATGCGCGGCTTGGTGAGCGCGACATAGGCGCCGAGGCGGGCTCTGACCGGAAGACGCTGGGTCAGGACGACTGCGGGAAGCGCCATTGGCGAAACAATAGTGCGAACCCCGGCCGGGCGTCCCCGCACCGGGGCTCCCAGGCGGCGGGCCCGCCCGGGCCGGTACGATGAGCGGACGGTGTCCTCCCTGCGTATCGGCCCTCGTCCATTCCTCCTTCTCTGTCGGGTCACCACGGCCACGATCGTCCTGAATGTGGTGACCGGGGCCGCGGTCCGCCTGTCGGATTCGGGCCTCGGTTGCCCCGACTGGCCGACCTGCTCAGAGCACCACCTGACGCCCCCGCTCAGCCTCCATCCGCTCATCGAGTTCGGAAACCGCCTGGTCGTGACGCTCCTGGTGATCGTCTGCGCCATCACGGTGGTGGCCTCGTTCCTGCGGCGACCGGCCCGCAACGACCTGCGCTGGCTCTCGGCCGGTCTCATCGTGGGGGTCATCGGCGAGGCGGTCATCGGCGCCTTCGTCGTCTACACCAAGCTCAACGCCTACGTGGTGATGACCCACTTCATGGTGGGCATGGGCCTGCTCGCCGTCGGGGTGATCCTGACCCTCGAGGCCGGTCACCGTCCAGGCCGGGGCACCCTGACCGTGACCCGAGGCGCGCTCTGGCTCACCCGGGGGCTGCTCGCCCTCATCGTGATCGTGCTGGCGGCCGGAACGGCCACCACCGGTGCCGGACCGCACGCCGGCGGGAAGGGGGCCAAGCGGGTCCCCATCGGCCTCGAGGACATGACCCGGATCCATGCCGAGATCGTCCTCACCGCCGGAGTCGTGCTTCTGGTGCTGCTCTGGGTCCTGTGGCGCACCAACGCCCCTGCGCGCGCCCAGGATGCCGGCCGGGTGCTCCTGGCTGTCATGGTCGCCCAGGGGATCGTCGGGTACACCCAGTTCTTCACCCACCTTCCCGCGCTCCTCGTGGGAATCCACGTGTTCGGGGCATCCATGGTGTGGGCCACCGCCCTGTGGTTCCACCATTCACTGTCCGACCACCGACCCGAGCGGGCCGAAGGGTCGGACGAGGCCGTCCCGGAGCCGGATGTGGTCTCGTCGGCCCGGGGTTCCGATCCCGACGCCGTGTGGGAGCCGGTGTGATGCGGGAGCCGGTGTGATCGTGGTCGCAGGAACGAGTGGCCACCTCGCGTCCGCCCGCCAGGCGGAGGCACTGCCGGTGGAGGCTGAGCGGCCGGACCTCGACGAGGCGCAGGATGTCGATCGCCCCTGGCTGGTCATCGTGTGGAACGATCCGATCAATCTGATGTCGTTCGTGACCTTCGTCTTCCAGAAGCTCTTCGGCTACTCGAAGGAGAAGGCCACCAAGCTCATGCTCGACGTCCACCACAAGGGTCGTGCCGTGGTGTCGTCGGGCACCCGCGAGCGCGCCGAGCTGGACGTCTACCGACTCCAAGAGCACGGGTTGTGGGCCACCATGGAACAGTCCACGTGAGCCCACCCATCCGGCGCCGACGCGACGGCCGGTACGCGATCAAGCTCGACCCGAGCATACGGGCCCTGCTCACGACCATGGCCGAGCAACTCTCCCCGATGATCGGCCCGGATGAGCCGATGACCCGCAGGCTCTTTCCGCCCGCCTATACCGACAAAGGTGAGCAGGTTGCCGAACGGGAGTACCGCGCGCTGGTGGACGGTGCGCTGGTCAACCACCACCGGCAGGCACTCGCCCTCGTCGCCGAGACCGCCGAGGCCGATACCCTCAGCGAGACCGAGCTCAACGCCTGGCTGTCGGCCGTCGGGTCGATCCGGCTGGTCCTCGGCACCCGGCTCGACGTGAGCGAAGACATGACCCCACCGGATCCCTCCGATCCGACTGCTCCCGAGTACGCCCTTTACGAGCTGCTCGGTCAGTTGCAGTACCTGATGATCGACGTCCTGTCGGCCGGGCTCCCCGATGAGGGCCGCCCGGAAGGGGCCCTTTGATCCCTCTGCTAATCTCCAAAAGCCCCGATCGGGTCTGAGCCCCCATCGTCTAGCGGCCTAGGACGCCGCCCTTTCAAGGCGGTAACACGGGTTCGAATCCCGTTGGGGGTGCCGTATTGCCCCAGCGTCTGTGCTGGTTGGGGACCTGTGGTGCAGTTTGGAGTGCACGCCGGCCTGTCAAGCCGGAGGTCGCGGGTTCAAATCCCGTCAGGTCCGCCACCTCGGTTCGCCGAGGCGGGGTCGGGTAGCTCAGTTGGTAGAGCGCGCGCCTGAAAAGCGTGAGGTCACCGGATCGACGCCGGTCCCGACCACCGGAGCAGTCCCCGATCGGGGCGTGGGGGCAGCTGCCGCGGGCCGGCCGGAGGTGCCCGACACTAGGGCAGCCCGCCGGTGTCCGGCCGTTCGCCGGTGTCGACGAGGCTCTGGGCCACATCCCGAAGCTTGACGTTGAGATGCTGGGATGCCCGCCGGAGTATGTCGAAGGCCTGGTCGGGCGTGATGCGCTCCCGTTCCATGAGGATGCCCTGGGCCTGTCCGATCATCTCCCGGGTGCCGAGCGCGGCTTGGAGGTTGGCCGCCCGTCGTTCTTCGTCCTCGTGGATCTGGGCCGACGTGAACGCCATCCCGGCCATGGTGGCCAGGAGCATCCCTCTCCCCCTGTCGATCACTCCGAACGCCTCCGGGTAACGGGCATAGAGGTTGAGCGCGCCCGGTGCGCCGCTGACCGAGAGCGGTAGGGCCAGCAGGCTCCGGACTCCGAGGGCGACCGCTTCGGGGCCAAATGTGGGCCATCGGACGTCGTCCCCGAGGTCCGCGGCATAGAACACGGCCGCGTCACGCAGTGCATCCAGGCACGGACCTTCGCCGCCCGCTCGTTGGAGGGTATCGAGCTCGATCACGATGGGATCGGTGGCGTACGGAGTACCGACCCGACCCCTGTCGGATACGAAGATGCCGGCGAAGTCGCATCCCTCGATGGTGGACACGGCCAGGGAAACGAGATGGCCCGGCGTGTCGGCCACGCCACCCTCCGAAAAGAGGGACTCGACCATCTTGGAGATGGACCCACTCAACTCCGCCGCCGGATCCGTCTGGACCCCAGGCGCTTCATCGCCACTCATGGCGCAACCTTCCGTTCGCTCATCCCCCCGAACACTTTCAGAATCGCGCCACTGCCGCTCGCAATTCAACGGATCGGAGCCACTGACCTCTTGGATGCTGGTACGGTGGACCTACCTTCGACAGAGAGGGCGGACCACTCTGGAGGCACGGCATCATGCCCGTCGCACCGCTGTCGAAGGTCGACCTCGCCCGGGACGACCGGAACGAGCACCTCCCGCTTCCCGCCCTCGAGGGCACCAACTGCTTGCCGTCGATGCCGTCGATGCCGTCGATGCCGTCGATGCCGTCGATGCCGTCGATGCCGTCGATGCCGTCATGAGCGCCGATGGACATGGGAACAGATTCACGATCCTGACGGACCTCTCGGAGCACCCAGCCGTCATTACCGTGCGCGGCGCACCGGACGACCTTGCCGTTCCCCAGCTCACTGCCCTTTTCGACATGGTGATCGCCAGTGAAATCCCTTCGGTCGTCGTCGACCTCGGGGAACTGGATGTGCTGACCCCCGAGTGCCTGGCACTGGTGGCCGACGCGGCCGGACGGCTGGCCACCCGCGACCGGCAGATAGTGGTCCGGTCGCCATCGGCCCAGGTCCGTCGCCTCCTCGACGGCGGCGGCTTGAAGGACCTGATTGCGGCCGAGTCCGGCCCGACGTCCGGCTACCTGGATACCACGCACGGGCCCGGAGCACAGATTCATTCGACCTTCGCGTCCGGGGACGATGTCGTCGATGGGGCCCTCCGGATGGTGGTCGCTTTGGCCAGGGTCGCAGTCACCCCGGCGGACGGCGTGAGCGTCTCGCTCCGGCGTCATGGGCACCTGGCCACGGTGGCGGCCAGCGATCCGACCATCCTCGACATGGACACCTACCAGTACGCCACCGGTGAGGGCCCCTGTGTCGACGCTTCCGTCGAGGGGCGCGGGTTCCACGCGCAGTCGCTCTCCGACGAGCTCCGGTGGCCCGCATTCACCCCGAGGGCCCGTTCGCTCGGTATCAGGTCGATCCTCTCGGAGCCACTCTTCGCCGTCCAGGAGCCGGTCGGAGCCCTCAACATCTACTCGCACCGGCCCGATGTCTTCGCCGATGGGGACGAGAGGCTGGCATCGATGTTCGCGACCGAAGCCTCGGCCCTCCTGACCAGTGCCAAGGTCAATGCGGACGGCGAGGAGCGCAGTGCCCGAATCCAGGCGGCGCTCGAGACGCGCGAGAAGATTGCCCAGGCCCAAGGCGTGATCATGGAACGGCAGGACATCTCGGCGGACGACGCCTACACGGCACTCCGCGTCGACGCTCAAGCGTTGGGGCACTCCTTGCGCGAGCATGCCGAGGGAGTCATCGCTTCATCCTTTCAGCCCGATCGGGACGGCCGATCCGGGCCTCGTGACCGACATGACTGAACCACGGGCCGACACCCTCGACCGGTTCCGTCAACAAGCCGATCTGTCCAGGGGCGAACTGTGGCTGCGCTACTTCGAACTGGGAGGCATGAGTTCTGCGCTACAGCTCGAGGCCTTCCTCTACGGCGCCCTCCGCCCGAGCCCCCACGACCACGATGTCATCGCCCACGCCCTCAACGAGCGATTCGTCGAAATGGGCGGGAACCATCCGGTTCCCTACGACGGCGACCGCCCCACCAGCTGACGCAGCGGCCAACCCGCCGACCCCGGGACAGCCCATCGACGGTCGTGCGCCGATCCGCCTGGCCATCCGCGCACCCTCGGGAACCCGAGCTGTCAGGGTGGGCGAGCTGGCCGGGTTCGGTGTCCACGCTCGGAGTCTCGTTCCCCGCGGCCGGTGCCGTCACCGCTCTTGCCGCTCAATCCCTGAGCCCACCCCCTCGTTCCGGGCCGTGGGGCCTGCGGTCTGACCATGAGTTCGAGCTCAGGGCTTTGAGCTCCCTGCCCTGACCTCCCCTCTGAGGCCGAGCAGTACTCCATCGCTGACATTTTCTTGACATCTGGAGTATTGCGATATATCGTAACTGTACGAGAGCGTTCCAGTAAGGAACCTCCCAAGCCCATTTGGGCCGGCCAGGGGCCGGCCCATCCAATACGCCGTCGGCCACACGGGCAGGCGGGAAGAGAAGCAGGAGAAGAACACCTATGCACGGACACAGGAGATATGAGCAGTGGCAAGAGGGCGGATCCGGACCCGGATCCGGACCCGGACCCGGATTTCGAGGGCGATCCGGAGACCGCTTCACTGGGACCAACCGGGGAAGGAACGGGGGGCGTGGTCGGGGTCGGGGCCGTGCCGACGGCTATGGACCCGGATTCGGTCGCCACGGCGGCTTCGGTCCCGGATTCGGCGGCCCGATGTTCGGACGGGGGCCAAAAGTCGGACGGGGCGACGTCCGGGCCGCGATCATCGCCCTTCTGGCCGAGGAGCCCATGCACGGCTACCAGATCATCACCGAGCTCACCGAGCGCAGCGGAGGGGTCTGGAGGCCCAGCCCGGGCTCGGTCTATCCCACCCTTCAGGTCATGGAGGACCAGGGCCTGGTGACCGCCGACAAATCGGAGGGTCGCCGCGTCTTCAGCCTCACAGAGGAAGGCCGGGCGGCGGCCGATGCTGCCGGCGACGGGCCCGCACCCTGGGAGGAGGCAGCCCGGGGTGCCGACCGGTCGTTGGTCGATCTCCGCGGACTCATGGGCGAAGTGGGGGCGGCCATCATGCAGGTGGGTCAGGCCGGATCCGACCGACAGGTCAAGGCCGTGGGCGAGATCCTCAACGAGACCAGACGTCGGATCTATCTGGTGCTGGCCGACGGCAGCGGCGACGATCCGGCGCCCGGGGCCGGGCCCGAGGCAGGTGCCGAGACAGGTGCAGGCGCCGAGGCATGAGCTCCGATGCCGAGAAACTGGAGAAGAAGCGACGTGCTGCCGCTCACCCGGACCGCCCGGGTGAGCGGTGTGCGGCACCGAAGGGAACCTATGTGCCGGTGGTCGATCACGCCCGTTGTGAGGGAAAACGCGACTGTGTAGACGTGTGTCCAAATGACGTGTTCGAGGTTCGTCGCATCGACGACTCCGACTACAGATCGTTGGGCCGGATGGCGCGCCTCAAGGTCCGGGTCCACGGTATGGCCACCGCCTACACACCGAATGCCGACGAGTGCCGGGCCTGCGGCCTCTGCGTGGTCTCCTGTCCGGAGCATGCGATTGCCCTCACAGGACCGGCCTGAGCGGAAGCCGGCTCCGGCCAACCTGGCTCAGCCGCCTTCGTAGTCGAACCCGAGATCGGGCGCCGTCAACAGGGCCCGGAACGGGATGCCCTCCTCCGCGGCCATGGCCTCGACCGTCCCGCCCCTGTCCACGACGGCCACCAACAGAACGGGAACGCCCCCGGCCTCGGTCACGGCACGAGCAGCCTCGAGCAGTGACGTGCCCCTGGTCACTGTGTCCTCGGTCACGACGACGCGGTCACCCGGGTCGAGGGCCCCGGCGATCCGCCCGCCTCCCCCGTGGTCCTTGGCCTCCTTGCGGACGCTGAACGCCTTGAGCATCCGACCGCGCGTCGCAGCCACCCCGGCGGTCACGAACGCCACCGGGTCGGCCCCCATGGTGAGGCCCCCGATCGCGTCCACCTCGGAGGGGATCACGGAGAGGACACCGTCGGCCACCAGCGTCATGGCCTCGGGACGGCACACGGTCTGCTTCGAATCGATGAACCAGTCGCTCCGGCGCCCGGACTTGAGCACGAAGTCGCCGCGCCTGACCGAGTACTCGAGCACATGCTTGCGCAGCGCCTCGAACTCGGTGGGGGGAAGCGGGTCACTCATGCCTTGGACCCGGAGCGTCCGTTGAGCCGGACGAATCGTCGGAGGCCGACCAGAACCCGGGTCCGATGAACTCCACGCCCGGCCGGCCGGCCTCCACCCGACCCACCACCATGGCACGGACATCGGCTCCGGCGAGCGCCCCGAGGGCCTCGTCGACGCAGCCCGGGTCGACCATCATGACCATGCCGAGCCCGAGGTTGAACACCCGCGCCATCTCGCCCTCGGTCACGTTCCCCAGACGTCGGATCTCCCCGAAGATACGAGGAATGTCCCAGGTCCCGCGATCCAAGACCGCGCGCAAGCCCTCGGGCAGGGCGCGGGGCACGTTGCCCTCGAGCCCGCCACCGGTGATGTGGGCGACTGCATGGACCCCGGACAGGACCCGGGACTGTGCCCCGGAGCGGGGCGCAGGGTGGGCGGCGGCGATGGCCGCCCGCACCGCGGGGGTGTAGATGACCGATGGCCGGATCAGCTCGTCAGCCAGCGACACGGGCGCGCCGGACCAGGCCGGACCGGCGAGGCTGAGGCCGGACCGTTCCGACAGCACCTGCCTGGCCAGGGAGTAGCCGTTGCACCGCAGGCCCGGTGAGGCCAGCCCGATGAGCACGTCGCCCGGCTGCACCCGGTGCGGTCCGAGTGCCCCGTCCCGTTCGACCACGCCGACGGCGAACCCGACCAGGTCGAACTCACCCGGTTTCATGGCCCCGGGGTGCTCGGCCATCTCCCCGCCGATCAGGGCGGCACCGACCTGTCGGCAGCCTTGCGCAACTCCCCCCACCAACTCGGCCATCTGTGTCGGCTCCACCGCCCCGCACGAGATGTAGTCGAGGAAGAACAGCGGCTCGGCTCCCTGGCACACCAGATCATCCACGCACATGGCCACCAGATCGATCCCGATGGTGTCGAACCGGCCGAGCTCCTGGGCGACGAGGGCCTTGGTGCCAACGCCATCGGTCCCGGACACGAGCACCGGCTGCCGGTAGCGGTCGACGTCCAGTGCGAACAGGCCGCCGAAGCCGCCCAGGCCGCCGATCACCTCGGGGCGGAGGGTGGCGGCCACCAGTGGCTTGATCAGGTCGACGGCGCGATCACCGGCCTCGATGTCCACGCCGGCTCCGGCATAGGTCGAGTTGGTCGAGTTGGTCGAGTTGGTCGGGTCCGCCGGGTTGTCCGCCTTCGCCGATTGCCCCGACATCTCCGATGTCGTCCCGGCAGGATCCGGTCCTCTGGCTCCGGGTCCGGCGGGCACAGGCGGGGAAGGGATCGGGTCCGATTCGACCCCGATCACCCCCGGGTCCCGCTGGCCGCCCCGCTGAGTGCGGGCCGCTCCGAGAGCTCGACGGGCACGGGCACCGGGTAGCTGCCGGTCAGGCATGCGTCGCAGAACCCGGCCCCGGGGGCATCGATGGCACGGACCAGATTGTCGAGGGTCAGATACTCGAGTGAGTCGACATCGAGGAACTCGACGATCTCCTCGTTGGTCTTGATGGCGGCCAACAGCTCGGTCCGGTCCGGGGTGTCGATCCCGTAGAAGCACGGCCAACGGAACGGCGGCGAGGAGATGCGGAGGTGGACCTCGGTGGCACCGGACTCACGCAGCATCTTGACCATGGCCCGGGTGGTGGTGCCCCGGACGATCGAATCGTCCACCACGACCAGGCGCTTGCCGGTGATGTTCTCACGAAGGGGGTTGAGCTTGCGCCGCACCCCGTTGGCCCGCTCGGCCTGGGTCGGGGCGATGAAGGTCCGCCCGATGTAGCGGTTCTTGACGAGGCCTTGACCGTAGGGGATACCCGACGCGACCGCATATCCTTCCGCGGCCGGCACCCCGGAGTCGGGTACGCCCATCACGAGATCGGCCGGAACCGGTGCCTGCGAAGCCAGCAGCTGGCCCATCCGCCGGCGGGCACCGTGCACCTCGTTCCCGTAGAGGGTCGTGTCAGGCCTGGCGAAGTAGACGAATTCGAAGATACAGAGCTTCGGGTTGAGGCGTTCGAAGGGGAACGGCCACTCCGAGCGGACCTCCTTGCCGTCGATGACCACCATCTCGCCGGGCTCGAGCTCACGGATGAACGTCGCCCCGATCACGTCGAGCGCAGGGGACTCCGAGGCGAGAACCCAACCCATCTCGAACTCGTCGGTAGCTTCGAGGCGCCCGAGACAGAGCGGCCGGAATCCGTTCGGGTCGCGGACGCCGATCAGGCGGTCGGCGTCCAAGAGCACGAACGAGAACGCCCCCTCGACCGACGGGAGCACCTTCATGAGGGCGTGCTCGAGGTCGTCCGCGACCTCGTCGCGGGTGCGTTCGGGATCGTCGGGGGGGAACGCCTGGCCCAACAGCTCGGCGACCAGATCACTGTCCGACGACACCAGGCCGGGCAGCATGTTGGCCAACTCGCTGAGCGCCACCGTGTTGGTCAGGTTTCCGTTGTGCCCGAGAGCGAACCCGGCCCGGCCCACGCCTCGAAAGACCGGTTGGGCGTGGATCCAATCGCTGGAACCGGCAGTGGAATAGCGGGTGTGGCCGATGGCCATATGCCCCCGCAGTCCCGAGAGCTTGCGCTCGTCGAACACCGTGGTGACCAGGCCCATGTCCTTCATCACGGTGATGGCGTCGCCGTCACAGACGGCCATGCCGGCCGACTCCTGACCACGGTGCTGCAGGGCGTAGAGACCGTCGAAGGTCAGATGTGCCACCGATCGCCCCGGGGCGTAGACCCCGAAGACTCCGCAAGCTTCCTTGGCCTCCATCATCGGTTGGTCACCGCACACACCGGGGTCGTCGGGCTCATCCTTGACCACGGCCAGGCCTCCATTGCCTCACCGTGCAATCACATCCTAGTGGTGCAGCCCGAGGGCGCGCCTATCCACCCGCCGGGGCCCGACGGCGCCGGACGCGGTCCCACGGGCTCGGACGGCTCCGCCCGGACCGGACGGCTCCGGTCCCGGTCCGCGCCCTGGTTCAGAACCACCCGCCGATAGCATCGCCGATAGACCCGCCGATAGCCTCGCCGATAGACCCGCCGATAGCCTCGCCGATAGCCTCGCCGATAGCCTCGCCGAGGATGATCGACCTCCACACCCACTCCGATGTGTCCGACGGGAGCGATCCCCCCGAACGGATCCCCGAGCTGGCCGTCGAGGCCGGTTGCAGCGCGGTGGCACTGACCGACCACGACTCACTGGCCGGGATCGGGCCGGCCCGCCGCCGGGCCGAGGAGCTCGGAATCACCTTCGTGCCCGGGTGCGAGGTCTCCTGCCGATCGGCTGGATCCGGCGGCATGCACGTGCTGGTGTACTTCGTGGACGACGATGCCAGCCCGCTCGGTGAGGAGCTGGTCCGGCTCCGGGAGGACCGCCGGCGCCGCAATCTCGCCCTGACCGATCGGCTCGTCGACCTCGGCCTACCGGTGACCTACGAGATGGTGGTGGCCGAGGCCGGGTCCGAAGCCGGTGTGGGGCGACCCCATTTCGCCGCTGCCCTGGTGGCGGTCGGTGCCGCCGACTCGGTTGATGACGCCTTCGACCGGTTCCTGGCCAACCGACGGCCCGGGTTCGTACCCAAAGCGCGGCTGTCGGCGGCCGAGGTGACGCGGTTGGCCCGGGACTCGGGCGGGGTGGCGGTACTGGCGCATCCCTACAGCATGGGGATCGACGGTACCGACCTGGCCAGGACGGTGGAGGAGTTGGCCGCGGCCGGGTTCGCGGGCATCGAGGCCGTCTACGCCCGCTACTCGGTGCGCCAGCGCCGCGGGCTCGGGAACCTGGCCCGCCGCTTCGACCTGGTGGCCACCGGTGGCTCGGACTACCACGGCTTCATGAAACCTGACCTCCGCGTCGGCACCGGCCAGGGCGATCTCAAGGTGGCCGACCGCGTCCTGAGCCAGTTGCGGGCCCGACGGCCTGCGCCGGCTTGACCGGTGAGGCAGGGCTGATCGACCCCGCCCGGCTGTCGGCCCCGCCCGGCTGATCGGCCCCGTCACACCGGGCGGCCCCGTCACACCGGGCGGCCCCGTCACACCGGTGGTGACCCACGACACCGATCAGGACAGGACGGGTGCCACCTCGTCCAGCAGCGAGGGGAGTCGGCCGCGCCAGGCGGCGGTGACTTCGTCCACTCCCAGATCGACCAGGTCCTCCACCACCAGCCGTTGGCCCCCGGCGGTACCGAGCACGCGGAACCCGATGCCGGCCTCGGCCGCCCGCGAGATCAGCTCGTTCCGCCGGGTGGTGCACACGACCACCCGGGACGGCGCCTCGGTGAACAGTTCGTGGTGGTCGGCGACGCCGGCCACCTGCAGGCCCATCCCCGAGCGGACGACGAACTCGGCCAGCGCCACCCCGAGGCCTCCGCCCGAGACGTCGTGGATTCCAGAGACCACACCCCCGCCGTTGCCGCCTTCCCTGCCGACAGACCCGGCACCGTCTCCGGCCAGGCCC
>CAWHIF010000017.1:0-20322 GCA_963829235.1 uncultured Acidimicrobiaceae bacterium | reverse complement strand
TGACCTCCGGTCGCCCGTCCGTCGTCCGGGACAGCGGACGGCAGGGGATGGATAATGGAGGCGGAGTGGTGGTCGCAGGGTGATCGGGCGTCTCCATTCGGGAGCCGACCGCATCAACCCCGGAGGGAGGGACATCATGTCGCTGGGCAAGAGGCGGGTCCTTGCCGCCGGGCTGTCGTGCATCGTCCTTGTCATGTCGGCTTCGTGCAGTAGTGGCGGGACGGCCAGCTCGACCACCGGCACGGGGCCGGGGGCCTCGAAGACGTTCACGGTCGGGGTGCTGACGGACCTGTCCGGCCCGGCCGCCTCCGAATTCTCCTCCTCGGTCAACGGGATCAAAGCGGGGGTCGGGGTGGCGGCCACCGAGGGCTACAGGATCAAGTACATCCTGGGCGATTCGGGGACGAGCCCGAGCGGGATACTGGCCGCGGCACAGAAGATGGTCCAAGAGGACCACGTCTTCGCCGTCATCGCCCTCTCGGCCCTCACCTTCTCGGCCGCGCCCTATCTCACGTCCAACCACATCCCCGTGGTGGGAGCCGATTTCGACGCCTCCGAGTGGTTGTCCCCCACCAGCTCCAACATGTTCTCGGTCATCGGCAATCTGGACTTCACCAAGGTGTACACCACGACGGGCCTCTTCCTGAAGAGCCAGGGGGTCACCAACGTCGGGTCGTTGGGGTACTCGGCCTCACCGAGCTCGGCCGCAGCCGCCAGGTCGGCGGCCGCCTCGGCGCAGGCCCAGGGCATCAAGGCCGGCTATGTGAACGACAGCTTCCCCTTCGGCAGCACGAACGTGGCGCCGGTGGCGCTGGCCATGAAGAGCGCCGGGGTGGACGCCATCGTCGTCGACACCGAGCCCAGCACGGTGTTCGCACTGGCCACGGGGCTCCAGCAGCAGGACGTCCACCTGAAGGCGACGGTCCTTCCCACCGGCGGTGGCGGCGACCTGCTCAACTCGGGAGCGGCCGCCATCCAGGCCGCTCAGGGCGATGACTTCGAGTCGGCATTCGAGCCACCCGAGATGCACACCGCGGCCACCGAGGCCATGCAGGACGCCCTGTCCAGATACGCCAACATCCACACCGACGCCACCTTCGCCGAGTACTGCGGCTACCTCTCGGTCCTCGGGCTCGTCCAGGGACTCGAGGGCGCCGGGGCCCACCCGTCGCCGAGCTCCCTGATCACGTCGCTCTCCCACATCACCGACTACCAGGCGTCCGGGCTGTGGGGCGGCCACTTCTCCGTCGACTGGAGCAAGCGGCCGCCGGGCCCGACGGAGTGCATCTGGATGACCAGGCTCTCCGGATCGACATTCCGCCTGATCCCCGGAGCCGATCCCGTCTGCGGCGACGTCATCCCGGGCAAGAGCGTCTGATCCCGAGGTCCTCCGGCCCTGTACAGCCGGCCGACCTGCACGTTCGGCCCGTGCCCGGACAGGGGCCGAGGGATATGCTGTGCGAGTGCCAAACAGACCGCCGTATCGGATCGTCCAGTGGACGACGGGAAATGTGGGCAAGAGCTCGGTGCAGGCCATCGCGGCCAACCCCACGCTCGAGCTCGTCGGCTGCTACGCCTGGTCGCCGGAGAAGGCGGGTCGCGATGTCGGCGAACTGTGTGGCATCGGCCCGCTCGGCATCGCCGCCACCAGCGACATCGATGCCCTGCTCGATCTCAAACCCGACTGCGTGGTCTACAACCCGATGTGGCTCGACATGGGCGAACTGGAACGCATCCTGTCGGCCGGTGTGAACGTCGTGGCCACGGCCGCCTTCATCACCGGACACAACCTCGGTGCCGAACGCGACCGGATCGCCGACGCATGCCGGCGCGGTGGCTCCACCATGTTCGGCACCGGCATCAGCCCCGGCTTCGCCGAGCTGCTGGCCATCGTGTCCGCCACCATCTGCGATCGCGTCGACAAGATCACGGTCAATGAGGCTGCCGATACCACCTTCTACGACTCACCGGCCACAGAGATACCGGTCGGCTTCGGCAAGCCGATCGACCATCCCGACCTCCAGTCGATGACGGCACAGGGAACCGCGGTCTTCGCCGAGGCCGTCCGGATGGTTGCCGACGCCCTCGGGGTCGAGCTCGACGATGTCCGGTGCGAGGCCGAGTACGCGCAGACCACCGCCGATCTCGACCTCGGGTCGTGGACCATTCCCGCCGGATGCGTCGCCGGGGTGGCGGCCAGTTGGAAGGGATCGGCCCGCGGCAAGGTCCTTGTGGAGCTCAACGTGCGGTGGCGGAAGGGCCAGACGCTCGATCCCGACTGGAAGATCGACCAGGACGGTTGGGTGATCCAGATCGACGGGCGACCGACGGTGACCGCGAACATCAGCTTTCTCCCGCCCCCCGACTTCGAGGCCGAGACCATCGCCGACTTCATGGTGCTCGGGCACATCATGACGGCTGCGCCACCGATCAACGCCATCCCGGCCGTGGTGGCCGCCGCGCCCGGCATCGCAACCTACAACGATCTGCCGCTCGTCGTGCCCCGCGGCGTCGTTCCGGTCCTGTAGGGCCCGCCGCCGGTGTCGAGCCGCTGGTGGCTGTTCAGGCTGCGTTGATCCGCTTGGCCAGCGCGGCGAAGCGAATGCGTGTGGCGTCATCCAGCTGCGGCATCAGCTGCAGCTGGCCCCGGAGCAATGCCCTGGCCGGCAGGAAGCGATCGAGTTTGCCGTGGGCGATCCTCCGGGCCGCGAACAGCGCATCGACCCGCTTCGTGATGCGCGAGAAGTCGGTGGGCAGGTCGTCCACCCCGATCGGCGCGTCCGCCAGCTGCTGCTCGTACGAGCGGTTGACCAGCCGGAGATAGAACTCGGGGTCGAAGAGGTCCTCGATATCGGCGTCGGGTACGCCGGTGACCTCCGAGAGGACGACCAGCGATCCGTTCCGCAATTGGTCGTCGTCGACCAGACGCCTCACCGGCGCACTGTCCCGGGTCCGGGCGTCGACGATGACGGCCAGTTTCGACGAGGTGGGCGCAGCCAGCGCCAAAAACGTGGCCAGGGTCCCGGCCCCTCCGACCGGGACCCGCACCCAGTCGTTGTCGACGGTCGGCATTCCCCGATCGAACAGCTCGGCGTCCAGCAGGTCGAGATAGATCAGATCGCCAGGGTTCTCGACCAGCAGGGTCTTGGCCCCGCTGAACAACCCCTGACCGAGGGTGTAGCCGAGCGCCGCCCGGAGCGGGAACACCGTTTCTTCGTCGACGCAGAACACATCCGCAGAGATCTTGGTGCCGTGATCGGTCACGTCCATGACCGTCCGGGCCCGCTCGAGGTGCTCCGGGTCGATCATGAAGGGCGAGTGGGTCGTATAGAGGACCTGGTGCTCGGGGGCCAACCGATCCTCCATGAACCGCAGGAGGTCGCGTTGGGCGGTGGCGTGCAGGGCCAGGGCGGGCTCGTCGAGAAGGAGGATGAGATCGCCCTCCTTGGCCGCCTCCAGGTCGGAGAAGTAGGCCAGGAACGAGAAGAACCAGACGAACCCTCTCGAACGCTCGTCGAACGGAACGGTGACCCGGTGGCGGTGGTTGGCCACACGCACGTGGAAGATCGGTCCTTTGTCCAGGGGTGGCTCCGCTCCCGGCTCGGGGGCGGTGACCTTCAAGTCGACGGAGAGGTCGTTGTTCTGGGACCAGTAGCGGAAGATCTCGTCGCTGATGCTGTTGGCCGCGTTCTCGAGCTCCCGGATCAGCCGTTCGTGGTTGCTCTCGTCGTCGAAATCCTCCGGATTCCCCCGGATGAGCGACAACAGCGCGATCAGTGAGCGGGTCCCACGGTCCATGTCGCCCCGATCGCGACTCTCGATGAGATCGGGGATGGAGACTTTGCCCGGCATGGTGCTGTAGTCGTCGAAGTACACGAATTTGGGCAGCATCGTGCTCAGGTGCTCGTCGATGAGATGGAGGGACGCCTGCTGGGACGGCCACGCCGTGATGCGCTCGAGCAGTTCCATCGACCGGGCCGATGGCTTGGGCAGGGCGGAGAGGATCTCGATGAGCTGGCGGAGCGAGGTCGCGGCGCGGGCCTCGGCGGCAGCCTCGGAGGGGAGATCGAGGTCCGAGACGAGGTGGCGGACGGTGACCGCCTCATCGACCTTGAGGTCCTCGAAGGTGAGGCCGGTCGAGCGGTAGCCCCGCCACACCTGGAAGGTGCGACTGGTCAGGGCATCGACACCGAGGTCCGACTCGATGACCTCGAGCTCGTCGTCGGTCAGCTCGAATTCGGCCGTGCACACCCGGAGCGGGTCGTCGGTCTCCTTCCGTTTGCGGGTCAGGCGGCTGGGAAAATCGAGAATCTCCTGATACTCGGCCGGCTCGATGGGATTCAGCTTGAACAGTGCCTGGAGAAAGGCGGTCTTTCCGGATTCGTTCTTGCCCACCAGCGAAGTGATCTCAGGCTCGACCTCTATCCACCCCGAATCCTCGATGCTGCGGTAGTTCTCGATCCTGACCCTGCGTAATCTCATCCGGCCTCCTGCCCCGAAGACACTTCTGCTCGTTCTTCATCGGCTCGATGGCCGCGTTCCTTGACCCCTCAGCCCCGGGGAACCCCTCAGCCCCGGGAACCCCTCAGTACCGGGAACCCCTCAGCCCCGGGAACCCCTCAGTACCGGGAACCCCTCAGCCCCGGGAACCCCGGGAACCCGGCATGGCCAGGGCCCGGATCCATCGTCCCCGGGCGGGGATCCCCCATGGCGCCTGGGCATTCCCACAGCGGCGAGCGGTCATCGGCTGGCGGCGGACCCGTCGTCGGCCGGCCGGTCGATCACCACCTCGTCACCGACGTGCACCTGGCCCGATTCGGTCACCGCCGCGTAGGCGCCGACGCACGACCACGTCCCGAGACCGGGAATCTCAGTCCGGTTGTGCCGGCTGATTGTCCGCAGGACCTCATTGTCCCGGGGCAGCTCGCCTTGGGGGAGCGTCGTCATGATGCAACGCATGGTCGGCAGGAGGACGGCCGTCTCCAGTGTGGCCCCGAACCGGGCCGTGGCGCCGGGCCAGGTGTTCTCGGCGAAGGGCGGGTCGGGGGATCCGACGACGATGTTGGGTCGAAATCGCTCGACCTCGAACCGACTTCCGGGTTGGACCTCACCGAGATACCGGAGGGTCTCGCTGGTCAGCACGTGGAGCGCGGCGAGGTCGAAGAAGGTCCCGGGTGGGGAAGCCAGGGCGAGGGACAGCTCGGTGACCGTGCCGTCGGCCTCGGCCTCGGCTGCGTCGGTGGAGATCTGGCGGAGGTAGTCATCGGGGATCACGCCGTCCATCTCCGGCCACACGGCGAGGTAGCCGCTGCCGTCCGGGGCCACCGTCGTCAGCCTGACCGGGCGGTCGAACACGGCGGAGAGATGGCGGTCGACCTCGGGGTCCTCGCTCCCCGTCTCCTCCCCGTCGGGCAGCGTGATGTACACCGGCGGCAGGGGGGCATCGGGGAGTGGAGGAGAGGGATAGCGGGCCTCACACTGCAGCAGCCGACCCCACAGCCGGGGGTGCTTGGCGCTGCCGACCTTGCCCGTTGCCGAGTCGACGACGGCGAAAGCCCGGTCACCGGCGAGACCCGACGTGGTGACCTCCGAGGCGCGCACCCGCTCGCCCCGCATGGACTTGACCGGATAGCGCCAGAGCGCTTCGACGGTCGCCACCCCGGTGCCGCTCACGGGTCGGGGTCCTCGGGTTCGGTACGTACCGGGGGATCGCCGGGCCAAGGAGCCTCGATCTCATGCGCACGTCGTATGCGACCGACCAGGAGGACGATCCCGAGGCCGACGAGGCACCCGAGGAACAGGACCGTCACCACCCGGAGTGCCGGCCGTGTCCGGCGGGCGACCGCGTCCACCTTCTCGACCACGGCCAGCCCGCGATCGATCTCGGACAGCACCAGTTCCGCGGTGGCGATGCCCTCCCGGGTGTCCGAGAGCAACGAGTCGAAGTCACTCACCATGTCGACCCCACTGTTCGGCGGTCTGTTGGGCAGGAAGCCAGATGTCCCGTCCTCACGCTAGGCCAGCACCGGTCGGAGTGCCCGGACCGCCGATGGCATGCCCCGACGGGTGCATCGGGGCCCCGCCATCAGATTGCAGCAGCCTGTCCGAACAGTTGTCGGTCGTTGATCCGGATCGGTGTCTGACGCCGCCTGTGTGGACCTGGTTACTGAGCGTGACGCAGCACGCCGACAACCATGCCTGGTCCGAAAATTACGTGACCCACCTCTCCGGCTGTCGATCTCGATGCTGTAATTTCGTTCCAGCTTTCCGTTGCCACGGAGAGAGGGGGCAGCTGATGCGGCGTGGCTTCGAACCGCGAACGAGGGCAGGGCGCAGGTCGCCACGGCCGGGCATGGCCTTGACCGGTTTCTGCCTCCTGAGCGTTCTGTCAGTGACCGCCGGTGCGGCCACGGCCGGCGCCGCAGCGAGCAAGCTGTACGCCGGTGCTCATGCATCGGGCGCGGCCAACTGCTCGTCGGCGGCCAACGCCTGCACGCTGACCAGAGCCCTCGGCGAAGTGGGTCCCGGTGGCACCGTCGAGCTGGTCACGCCGGGACATGAGGGCACGGCATCCTCGTACTACTCTCCCGGCTCCTCCGGGTTCTCCATCGCCACGTCACGGACGTCGGCCACATCACCGGTCGTGATCGAGCCGGCCCCCGGGGTGCAGACCCCGATCCTCGACGGCGGGGGCAAGCATCCGGTCCTCAAGGTGGGCAACGCCATGCATCTCGTGATCAGTGGCCTCGCCGTCCAGGACGGATTTTCGGATGCGTCATCATCCGGAGGCGGGATCACCGACGACTCGCGTGCCGTCGTCACCGTCACCGATTCGACCTTCTCGGACGACTACGGGCCCCAGGACGGCGGGGCGATCCAGAACGGTTCCGGCGGCACGGTCACGGCCACCGACTCGACCTTCACCGACAATTCGGCCTGCCTCGGCGGGGCGATCTCCAATGGCTACCGCGGCTCCGGAACGGCGACCGTCACCCGGTCGACGTTCTCGGGCAACCGAGCATTCTGCCAGGGCGGGGCCATCGCCAACGGGGACGACGGCTCGGGCGTCCTGACCATCACCGATTCGACCTTCTCCGGCAACGCTGCTCCCGAAGGCGCGGCCATCGAGAACGGGGACGGCGGATCCGGCCGGCTCACCATCACCGCGTCGACCCTCTCGGCCAACACCGCGTCCTCCGGCGGTGCCAGCATCGACAACGGGAACGGCGGCGGCAAGGGTTCGACGGTTGCCGCCGGGGCCGACATCTTCGCCGGTTCCTGCCGCCAGGTCAGCGGAACCTGGGCCGACGAGGGCGAGAATGTCGGCTCGAGCCCGTCGTGCCTGAAGGCCGGCAAGGGTGACGTCGCCAACGCCCAGTTGGCCGGTCTACTGGGTCCCTTGGCCGACAACGGTGGACCGACCGAGACGATGGCCCTTCTGCCCGGCAACCCGGCCAGCGGGCTCATCCCCGACCCGACCAGCGGGCTGTGCCCGGTGGTCGCCGACCAGACCGGACGGTCGGGCCCGGCCGGCGCACCCTGCAATGCGGGGTCCCTCCAGCTCCATCCCGCGGTCAGCTCCGTGACGTTCTCGGGCCTGGCCGTCACGCCCACGGTGACCGTCACCGGTACCGGATTCGGCAGCCAGGCCAACATCGGAGCACCCACGCCGGTATCGACCTGCAGCGGCAGCCCGTCCACCGGGGATGACTACGCCGGCAATCTCTATCTCTACGAATGGAACGGAACCTGGGGTGCCGGGGAAGGGCCGCCGGCTGCCTGCGACTACTACGGCCTGCTCATCTCGCAGTACTCCGCCACCCGGATCATCTTCACCCTGGGCTCGGACTACCCCGCCTACGGCAAGCTCAAGTTGGGCGACCTCTTCACCATGCACGTGCTCGGTGCCGTCTGCTCGGGGACGGTCGCCCCGGCGCCCGCCATCACCGGCTTCAGCCCCGCGTCGGGCCCGGTGGGGACCACGGTCACCATCCGAGGGACCGGACTCGCCCACGCCTCCGAGGTCACGGTCGACGGCGTGAAGGCGACCATCACCGACGACACGACCGGCACCATCAGGGCCAAGGTGCCGAAGGGGGCGACCACGGGCCGGATCCAGGTCACGGCGGCGAAGGTCACGGTCACGAGCGCCGCCGCGTTCCGCGTGACCTGAGGAGCGTCCCGGGCCCCGACCGTGGGATGGCACGCCCGGCCGCCTGCCGGGACACCGAAGCCGGGCCGACCGCGCCGGCAGTGCGGTCCCTGGTCGACGGTGGCGATCACTTCGCGCGAGTATCGGTCCGTGCCCTATGCCTTCGACCCCGAGCTGGCGCCCATCGTCGAGCTCCTCCCGAGTGGGGACATGCGGGACGTCGCGCAGTCGCGGGAAGGGATCCAGGCCCTGCTCGAGCCCCTCAACCGTGATGTCGACACCACCGGGGTGACGATCAGCGATCATGACGTCCCCACCCCCGGGGGCTCGGTACCGGTCCGGGTGTATGCGCCCGCCGCAACCGTCCCTCTGGCCAGGCCGGCGCTGCTCGACATCCACGGCGGCGGATTCGTTGTCGGCTCCATCGACATGGAGCATGCCTTTGCCACCCAGGTCGCCCGCGACCTCGATGCGATCGTCGTCACACCCGAGTATCGGCTGGCTCCCGAGCATCCGTTCCCGGCCGCGGTGGACGATTGCTACGCCACCCTGCAGTGGATGCACGCCGACGCCCCCGCTCTCGGCATCGATACCGGGCGCGTGGCCGTCGGCGGCCAGAGCGCCGGTGGCGGCCTCGCCGCGGCGATCGCCCTTGTGGCCCGCGATCGGGGCGGCCCGGGGATCTGCTTCCAGTATCTCGGGATCCCCGAGCTCGACCACCGGCTCGAGACCCCGAGCATGCAGACGTTCGTCGACACGCCGATGTGGCACCGCGCCAACGCCGAGCTCAGTTGGAGCTACTACCTGGGGTCCGACGCCGACGACGTGTCGCCCTATGCGTCACCCGCCATCGCCTCGGACCTCAGCGGGCTGCCGCCGGCCTATGTGACGACCATGGAGTTCGATCCGCTGCGCGACGAAGGCATCATCTACGCCATGCGGATGATGCAGGCCGGCGTCTCCGTCGAGCTGCACTCGTATCCCGGGACGTTCCACGGCTCGGCGATGATCCCGACCGCCGCGGTCTCCGAGCGGGCGCGGGTGGAATCGATGATCGCGCTCCGCCGCGGGCTCAACGTACCCTCGCCGTCGGGCGTCCGGACCTGAAGCCCGGACCCGCTCCGATGTCCGCCGATCGGGCCATCGGGCAGCGGTCGGGTGCGGTCATCGCCCGGTGGATCTGACTCATCATCTATGCCACTGTGTAGAGCCATCACCTGGATGGGGGGCGTGGGCAGAGGTTGCCGGGCGCACGTTCCCGACGACAAGGAGCGCACATGAGCATCTACGCACCAACCGAGGCCCAGCACCGCGGCTCGACCGATCTTCCCTTCGTGGAGATGGGTGGAGGCAACAAGCTCAAGGTGATCCAGGTCGACGTGGCGGAGGGACTCTGGATCGTCGAGAACATCTTCCAGGCCGGCTACGCGGTGCAGACCCACCGCCACACGGGGCCGGTCTACGGGTACACCATGTCCGGTGCCTGGCGGTACCGCGAGTACGACTACGTGAACAGGGCCGGCTCGTTCCTCTTCGAGCCCGCGGGGTCCGTGCACACCCTCGAGTGCATCGAGAACGACACCCAGGTGTGGTTCCAGATGTACGGGGTCAACCTCAATCTGGCCGCCGACGGCAGCATCGAGAGTGTGTTCGACGGCCCCGGCACGCTCGAGGCCTACTACGCACTGTGCGAGGCGGAGGGCTTCCCGCGGCCCGAGGTGCTGGTGAGCTGAGGGGTCGTTCGACCCCGCGCCCGGGTTGCGCGGACCCCACGCCCGGGTTGCGCGGACCCCACGCCCGGGTTGCGCGGACCCCACGCCCGGGTTGCGCGGACCCCACGCCCGGCCCGCGCGGACCCCACGCCCGGCCCGGCCCACTCCCCGGACCGTCCGGCCGGCACTCTTCTGCACCGGCGTTTACGCCCTTTTGATGCCGCCGCGGCACGGTACCGGTCCAGGACGGGCACAATGGAAGCAGGACAAGACCCCCGGAACGGGTGCGCCGGAAGGCGGACCGAGGGGGAGCGGTGCGCCATCTGGGCGCACCCGGGACAGGAGAGACTGAACATGGCAGCAGCCAACCGCGGATCGCTCGGATCGACGTCGAACTACCAGCGCATGGTGCAGACCTACGGGCCACCGCGTCCGACCGGCTCGACCGCGCTCCTGGAGCCACCCGCACCCGTCGCTCCCACCGCCGCCCGCACGTTCAGCGCCGAGGGTGCCTTCAACAAGGCCGGGCTCCTCGGGGCCCTGGCCCTGGTTGTGGGGGCCCTGGCCTATGTCGCCGATCTGCCCCTCGGACTGGTGTGGCCGCTCCTGCTGGTCGCCGTCGGTGCCGGGCTCTGGGCCTCCTTCCGGCCGCAGCAGGCCAAGGTGCTGGCCCCGGTGTTCGCAGTCTGCGAAGGGGCGGTCCTCGGCATGCTGTCCCGCTTCTACGCCAACCAGGGTCAGCACGTCGTCACGCTGGCCGTGGTCGGGACCCTGGCCGTGGTCGTCGGCGTGTGGTTCTGCTATCGGGCCGGCCTGGTCCGGGTCGGCCACCGGTTCATCCAGATCACGATGGTGGCCACCCTCGGCCTGCTGGCCGTCATCGTGGTGTCCATCCTGACCGGATGGGGCGCGTCGGGGCTCAGCGGCCTGGTCATCTTCGGCATCTTGTACCTGTTTCTGGCCGTGATGAACCTGTTCGTCGACTTCGACTTCGCCTACCGGGCCCAGGCCGCCCAACTCAGCGCCGATGCCGAGTGGTACTCCGCCTTCTCGCTGCTGCTCTCCTCGGCCATGGTCTACCTGGCTCTGCTGCGTATCTTCGGCGGCCGGAGCTGAGGGGACCGCGCCTCTGGACAGGTGTCCGGGTCGACCGTACGCTGCCACCTGGACGGCAGTCGCGGGCGGGACGTTCTCGCCCGGGAGGGAGTGACGGTGTCGACACGGACGCTTCGGGCCCTCCCGGTGGGGCGATGAGCTCCCGGTACCCGTTTCCCGCCTCCCCCGACGGCTGGTTCAGTGTCGGTGCCGGGGCGGATCTCGCACCGGGCGATGTGGAGCCGGTCTCGTACCTCGGACGCGATCTGGTGCTCTTCCGCGGTGAGGACGGGACGGCGCGGATCTTCGATGCCCACTGCCCGCACCTCGGCGCCCACCTCGGTGTCGGCGGCCGCGTGTGCGGCGACGGTATCGCCTGCCCTTTCCACGGTTGGCGGTTCGACGGTGCGGGCCGGCTGGTCGAGGTGCCGGGCCTGGATCGGCCACCGCGGGCCTCCGCTCGAGCGTGGCCCGTCTGCGAGCGCAACGGTCGCATCTTCGTCTGGCACCACGCCGGCGGGGCGCCCCCGAGCTACGAGGTGACCACCTACCGGCCCGACGAGACGGCCTGGACACCCTGGAGATGCAACACCTATCGGGTGCGCGTCCACGTCCAGGACCTGACCGAGAACATCATCGACCGGTCACACTTCTCCGCCGTCCACGACATGGCACCACCCGAGAGGGACCACTTCGAGGTGCGGTTCGAGGGCACCTCCATGGTCGTCGAGCAGAGCCTCAAGGTGACCGCCGTGGACGAGGCCGGCTACGAGGTCCAGACGACCACGACGACGTGCGGACCCGGCATCGTCGCCGTTGAGGTGAGCCAGGACCAGATCGAGATGCTGACCTACATCACCCAGACCCCCGTCGACGAGGAGCTCACCGAGGTCAACCTCATCTTCTCGATGAAGGCATTGCCCGACGAGCGAGCCACCGAGTCGATCAGCGAGCTCAACGACCGGATCACCAACGAGCAGTTCACCCAGGACGTGCCCATCTGGGAGAACAAGATCTACCGCGAACGTCCGATGGTCACCGCCGCCGACGGCCCGGTGGCGCAGTACCGCCGGTGGTTCCGGCAGTTCTACTCGGACCCGAGCTGATCCGCCACTCCGGCAGAACAGCGCCCGGCCGATCGGTCAGCGCAGGGCGTTGGCCGCCGCCACCAGGGCGTCCTCTTCGGCCCAGTTGGTCTGGAAGTGGCGATTCGGGTCGATCATCTGGTTGTAGTACCACCAGAAGAGGTAGATGCCCAACGTGACGATGGTGGCGATGATCCGTCCCACGTAGTTGTCCTGGCCTTTGGCCCGGCCCTGGTCCGGCGCGGGCAGCGTCTGACCGAATCGCCCGAAGATGACCGACAGCTCGTACTCGACGCCGATCTCGGCGTGGTCGTGTTTGACGAGGTCCTGGTCCAAGAGCACGAAGGCGATGATCTCGACGAGGCCGCGGGCGACGATGGCCAGCACGAGCCAGATTACCGGTTCGCGAAAGTCGGTGGTCATGCGTCGGAGCACGTCCATGTGGGCACTGGCTCGTTGGAACGACGGCGTGAGCTCCTCTTGCACCCCGCGCCTCCCGGCCTCGTCCCAGGCCAAGGCCAGCGATGCGTCGAGCAGCTCGACGCGGCGCGCATTGTGATCGCGCATGCGCCGGACCAACTGGTAGAAGACATAGAGGCCGTAGATGCCGAGCGTGAGCACGGTCCAGCCCAGCGCCGTCCAGTAGTCGAAGATGTAGTCGGTCTCGGTGCGACGCTGCCAGGCGATGGTCATGCGGTCGATGGGGGGCAGTGACGGCGGCGGCCCGGCGCCCCCGCCGGCCGGGAATTGTTCATACCGGGGTGGCAGCGCGGGAACGGGCGACGGATCCTCAGGGGGGCCGGCCGGCGGCGACTGGTCCTCTTGCTCGTCTTCGGCCATGCTGCCTCCCCGCCAGGTGGCTCCGGGATCATCTCGCAGACGATGGAATCGCGAAGTCGCTCAAGTGTGCGTGAAACCTCCACGAGCCTACCCACTCCACCGGGGGCCGGATCCGTGGCTGTGCCCGGCCCGCACCGCCGGGGGCACTCAGCCTGCCGCGACGGCGCCCGGCAACGGCGGATTCAGCCCGGGAGCCCGGCTTCCAGGTCGTCGAAGAACGACCTCCATCCTTCCTCCGCCTGTGCGTAGTTCTCCGGAGGCATGTTCCCCCCGACCTGGGTGAAGGTCATCTCGGTTCCGGCCCCGACCCGCTTCAGCTCGACGGTCACCAGTTCGAACTGATCGCCCGGGCGGTCGCTCAACGTCAACACCAGGCGGTAGGGGACGTCCACCTCCTGATACGAGCCATGCCAACCGATCTCGTTGCCGTCGGGAAGGAGCATCCGCGCCTTCCAGGCGCCACCCACCTTCGGATCCATGAAGACGTCTTCCACGGTGGTGGACGCCGTCCCGAACCAGCGGCCGAAGACCGCGGGCGTCGTCCAGGCCCGGAACACCTCCTCGGGTGGGGCGTCGAACGTCCGGGTGATCGAGATGTAGGCGTGCGGGTCGGTCATGGTCGTGATCCCTTCTGGCTCTTCAGGTGTTGATCGAGGTTGTCGAAACTGGTCTCCCAGAGCTGCCGGTAACCCTCGAGCCACCCGCTGGCCGAAGCCAGCGTCTCCGGCCGGAGCCGGCAGGGCCGTTCCTGGGCCCGTCGGCTTCTGGTGATCAGGCCCGCCTGGTGCAGCACCTGGAGGTGCTTCGAGACGGCCTGGATGCTGATCGAGAAGGGCTGGGCCAATTCGCTGAGCGTGGCCTCCCCTGAGGCCAACCGCTCCACGATGGCCCGCCGGGTCGGATCGGCCAGGGCCGAGAAGACGGCCCCCACCACCTCGTCGGCTACCAGCGCCCCGGTTCCGTGATCAACCATTGAGTTGAATACTAGGGGCGGGGTCGGCTGTTGTCAATCCAGCGGTTGAATACACGGATGACCGGCGAGCTGGGCGGTCGGTCTCGGCGGTCGGCCTCGGCGGTCGGCCACCGCGGTCAGCCTCCGAGTGGGAGGATCAGCCGCGGTCCTCACTGGATGATCTTCCCCACCACGATCGAGAGTTCGTAGAAGAGGTAGAGCGGGATGGCCAGGGCCAGCATCGAGAACGGGTCCGAGCTCGGTGTCACCACCCCGGCGACCACCACGATGAGGACGATGGCCCATCGCCGCCAGGAGGAGAGCGTCCGGGCCGTGAGCACCCCGGCCGCTTCGAGGGAGACCAGGAGCACCGGGAACTGGAAGGTGACGCCGAACACCACCATCAACAGAACGATCAAGCTGATGTAGTTGATCGGATCGAAGATCTCATGCAGGCTCGGGCCGCCGATGCTGTCGAGCCATTTCAAGGCATGGGGGAAGGTCACGAAGGCGACGAGGCAGCCGGTGGAGAACAGGCCGAGCGAGGCCGCGACGAAGGGAACGGCGTAGCGCTTCTCCTTCGGGTTGAGCCCCGGGGTGATGAATCTCCAGAGCTCCCACAGCAGCACCGGCGCAGAGAGGACCAGACCGCCATAGGCGGCGATCTTCACCCGCAGCCCCAGTCCGTCGAGGGGTCCGGTGATGTAGAAGGCACAGTGGCCCGGTGCCACTTCGCAGTAGGGATGTCTCAGGAAGGAGAGGATCCACGGATAGAGCAGGAACGCGGCGGTGCCGGCGATGACGAAGGCCACCGCGCACACCAGCACCCGCCGTCGCAGTTCGCCCAGATGCTCGACCAGGGTCATGGTGTCCGGCCCGGGCCGGGTTTCGTGTCGCGCCTTCAACAGGAGTGTCATCGCAGTTGGGTTCCGGTCGGAACTCGCGGCGCGCCGACTCAGTTCATCCCGGGGTCGTCGGCTCCGTCATCGGAGCGGACCCGGTGCGCGATGCCGCCCGGAGCCGTGATCGACAGCTCCGGGATCGGCGACGGCAACTCGTAGCTCTTCACCGTGCCCGCCGGGGGTTCGGTTCCCCCCTGCCGCACCGCGTTCCCTTGCCCGTCCGGCGATCCGGCACCGGCGGCCGCGTCCGATGCCGGCCCGTTGACCGAACCGTCGGTCTCGGCCAGATTGTCGAGGAAGGCCAGAGGCGACCGTACCGCCCGGGTGATGGTGTCGGTGGAGGGAAGGTCGGGGAAGCTGCCCCGGACCTCGGATTCGAGCTTCTCTCTGAATCTGCGGAAATCCGCCCACAGACCGCCGATCTGCTTGGCCACGGTCGGAAGCTTGTCGGGGCCCAACACGACCAGGGCGATGACCACGATGACCAACAGCTTCGCTGGGCTCAGGAAGGGCACGACGGCCCCCTTCCCGGGGTCACGAAGCCCCGGTCTCCGAGGACGTGGGGGTCTCAACGGCGACGGCGGTGTGCGCCGGGACGGCGGTGTGAGCCGGGAGGGCGGTGTGAGCCGGGACGGTCACGCTCGTCGGTGCCACGGCCCCGACCACGGTCGTCTCGTCCCCGTCGGCATCGGCCGCACCCTCGTCGAGCCCCTTCTTGAACTCCTTCTGCGCTGAGCCCAGGGAGCGGGCCAGTTTGGGGATCTGGGTGGATCCGAACAGGACCAGGGCCACCACGATCAGGACGATGAGTCCTTGTTCGCCGAAAAGATCGGCGGGCGGGCTGAAGTGCATGGTTGATGTCTCCTTTGTCGGCCAACGGGGCAGGGTTGCGGTACCGGTCTGGCGTGCTTCTCGGACCGCTGTGTTCATGTTCGCTACCGACCGCCGGTCTGGATGAGTGGAACGAACGTCGACGTCGTCATCCCACGTCGCCGCGTCGGATCCGGTCGGATGATTTCGAAAGAAATCCCGGATTTCTGTCATCCGGTATCGGATGCGGCATCGATAGACAGATGTGGACCATCCCGTCCGCGTCGGCGCAGTCCCGTCCTTGCCCAGGAGGTCTCGATGAACGAAGTCAGCAGACGCGTGTTCCTGAAAGGTGGCTCGGCCGCCGTCGTCGCCGCCGGAGCCATCTCGGCCATCCCGGGCCTGCCCGCCCTGGTCGGCGTGGCCGAGACCCAGGCACCGGCAGACGTCGGTGCGGCCGAGAGCGCGGTGACCGAGGCCGAGGCGTCGTCGTCGATGAGTGAACCGCTCATCGCCCACCTCCGGGATCTCGGCACCGGGGAGATCGGCCTCTTCTCCGGCACCCGGGAGATCACCGTGCTCAATCCCCAACTGGCGGCATCGCTGTTCAGAGCCATGCGCTGAGCCGACGACCGTCGTCCCTGTCCAGTCAACCGTGAACCAGTCAACCGTCAACCGTCAACCGTCAACCGTCAACCAAAGAACAGAGGTAGCCATGTCGTCCCATCGTGAAGCGCCGGAAATCTCCAAGGACCCCGTCGCCGACTCCACCGATCTCTACGCCTTCGTGAGCCCCGATCAGGCCGGCACCGTGACGCTGATCGCCAACTACGTTCCCTTGGAGGCCCCCGACGGCGGTCCCAACTTCTACGAGTTCGGTGACGATGTCCTCTATGCCATCAACATCGACAACGACAACGACGGCTGCGTGGACATCAGCTATCAGTTCCAGTTCACCAGTGAGATCACCGATCCGAACACCTTCCTCTACAACACGGGGCCGATCACGTCGCTGCAGAGCCCGAGTTGGAACCGCCGTCAGACCTATTCGATCACCCGGGTCGACAGGACCGGGAGCCACCTGCTGGGCTCCGGCATCCCCTGCCCGCCGTGCAACATCGGGCCGCTGTCGACGCCCGACTACGTCGGCCTGGCCAACGAGGCCATCACCACCGTCTCCCCCGGAACGAGGGTCTTCGCCGGCCAGCGGGCCGAGGGCTTCTACGTCGACCTCGGTGCCATCTTCGACCTCGGTGTCCTGAGGCCGTTCGAGCAGGATCACACCACCTTCGGACTGGCCAACACCGGGATCGGTCAGATGGCCAAGGGCGTCAACTCGACGGCCGGCGTGAACGTGCACAGCATCGCCATCCAGGTCCCGATCGGCGAACTCACCGGGCGGTGGCGGAATCCCACCGACGTATCCGACCCGGCATCGGTGATCGGCGTCTGGACGACGGCCAGCCGCCAGAAGGCCAGCATCCGCCAGAATTGGCCCGGAGGGAATCTCAACTCGGGGCCGTTCACCCAGGTCTCCCGGCTCGGGAATCCGTTGGTCAACGAGGTACTGATCCCGATGGGCACGAAGGACTACTGGAACTCCCAGCCGCCGGCCGAGGACGGCCAGTTCGCCTCCCACGTGGCCAATCCCGAACTGGCCGGGCTCCTGAACGTCCTCTATCCCGGCGTCTTCCCCAACCTTGCCGCCTACTCCAAGAGCGGGGCCCCGCGAGAGGATCTCCTGGCCATCCTCCTCACCGGGATACCGACCGGCGTGGTGCCCGGGTTCCAGAACTACACCGGCTCACGGCAGGCGGACGTGCTGCGGCTCAACCTGGCCATCCCTTCGACGAGCACCAACCCCTCCAACCTGGGCCTCGTCGGAGGGGACCCCGCCGGGTATCCCAACGGCCGCCGGGTCTTCGACGACGTGGCCACCATCGAGCTACGCGCCATCGCCGGTGCGACCCTCCCGTTGGTCGACAAGAGCTACACGGCCGACGCCGCTGCCGGGGCCATCTCCATGGGCCTCACCTCGGGTCCGACCGATCTCTCGGCCATGGGTACGGAGAACTACCTGCCCGGCTTCCCGTACCTGGGCACGCCGTACTCCGGGTTCCTCGTCCCCTCCCAGGCGAGCTGACCGGTGGACGGGCGAACCCGACCCGAGGGGCCCCTGGCCCCGAGTGGGGAGGCCACCGTCGTCCTGGACGTCGGCGGGACGCGGGGTGCGCTGGTCATCTTCACCCCCGAGCGGCTGTCCGGGCAGGAGATCGAGATCCGGCTGGCCAACGGTCCATGGGACGGAACCCACACCGCCGTACGCCAACGCGACCTTCGTGACGCCGTGGCCTTTGCCGGGGTGTTCGGATCGCTCCCGGCCGGGGGCTACCAGGTGCGGATCAAAGGAGGCGGTCCCGATCGGACCGTCGCCGGCACCACCCTGGACCTGGAGGTGACCGGGGGTCGGGTGACCGAGTTGCACTGGCCGGCCGCCTGACGCCCCCGTCCGCCTGACGTCGCCGGCCGCCTGACGCCGCCGGTCGCCTGACGCCACGCCCCCGGCGACCGGCGACCCGCCCACGGCGACCGGCGACCGCCCTCAGGCCACCGGCGCAAGCGGCACACCGAGCGGAGGTCCGTGCCCCACCGGGCTACGGGATCGTCCGGCTCGGTCTCCGCACGAACCCGAGCAGGCACGGAGCCGCCGAACGGGCCACGCCCCCGATCTGGGCCCGCACGGGGGTGGGTCGGTCGATCCAGCGGGGATCCAACTCGTACTCGGCCAGAAGACGGGTGACGGCGGTGGTCATGGCCGACAGTGAGAACGGCTGGGCCGGGCAGGTGTGCCGGCCGTGCCCGAATGCCGTCACCAGCTCGACGACCTCGGGCACCGAGCTTCGGGCCAGCCGTCGCCCGTTCCAGTGGCCCGGGTCCCAGATGTCGAGGCCCGGCGCCGCGCTCGTGTTGGTGAGCGGCAGCAAGGTGGCGATGGTGGCCCCGGCAGCCACTTCATGTCGGGCCACCCCGACGTCCAGCACCACCGGCTCGAGCACGTAGCGGGCCATGATCGATCGCTGTGCGAGCCTGATGGACTCGAGCGCACATGCCTCGGCCAGCTTGCGATCTCCGGTGCGGACCTGCGCCGCCTCCTCGGGGTGGGAGAGGAGGTCGATGAGGTTCCAGCCGAGGGCGGCGAAGAGATTCGACATGGACGCGATGTGGATGAGGGCGACGTCGCGGGCGACGCCGACGGCCGAGATCCCGACCGGTTCATCGACCCAGGCTGCGGCCACCCGTGTGAAGAGCGGATGGTCGGATTCGTTACCGGGCAGCTCGCGCAGGCTCCCACCCAGCTCACGGGTCACGACCCCGAGGGCTTCGTACTCGGCCGCCTTGGCCGTGGCGGCGACCTCCGACATCGATTCGGGATGCACGAACGATTCCGCACCGTCCAGGGCGTCGAAGGCTCGGCAGAGCCGATCGAAACGCTCACCGCCGGCCGAACCGGGGCCTCCCCACGATGCCAGCCCGACCCGGTGCCCCAACCGCCTGGTCAGCTCGAATACCTCGACCTCGCCGACCGCACCCAGCTCGAGGACGGTGTCGTCGAGAGCCCGTTCGACATTGCCGAGGTAGGCGGCAACGTCGTCGCGTCCGAAGAGCTGATGGGGAAGGGTGCGACGTCCGTCGAACATCTCGTCGGGCAGCTTCCTGCGCAACATCCGCCAGTCGGCCACACCCTTGCTGGCCCGGTCCTCGGGCAGGGCGTAGAAGGACTTCACTCCCGTCGGGGCGAAGGTGAAGAGGTAGCGGTCGTCTCCGCTGTCGACGACGAAGGTGTCGCCGAGCGAGCGCCTGGCTTCGGCCAGCGCATCGACCGGATCCTCCAGGTGCTCGTCCCACGGCAGCCCGGCCCCGGTGGCCACCGGGGGCATGGGGGTGATGGTCGGGGTCCTCACCTCGCCCTCATCCGGTCGTCATCCGATCGTGGCATCCATCTGGACCAGCACCTTGCCGCAGTCCTTCGAACCAAGGAGCAGGCCCAGGGCGTCGTCGAACCGGTCGAGCGGGAATCGGTCGGTGACGAGCCCGGAGAGATCGCGCCGGGCCAGGAGGTCGATGGCGTCCTCGAAGCGGCTCGGGTACTCCATCGAGCCCCGGATGGTGAACTGCTTCATCAACACCATCAGGTAGTTCGTGGCGATCGGCTGGTAGTGGAGGGCGACCACCGACAGCCTCCCGCCGACCGGGCCGTGATCGATGACGTCGGTGATGACCTGGGCCGAGCCGGATGCCTCGATGAAGGCGGCAGTGGCCGGTGTCGGTCCGAAGGCGAACGGTGTCGTGCCGTGCAGCCGGGCCAACTCGTCCCAGATCGGGGTGGTCGCCGGGTTGAGCGCGGCCTGGGCGCCGATGTCCAGGGCGAGGTCGAGGCGGGTGGGGCTCAGATCGATGGCGACGACCTTCCGGTGGCCGCGGTCGACCAGCGCGGCGATGGCCGACAGCCCGATGGGTCCGCACCCGAAGACGGCGACCCCGTCCCCGGCATGCACCCCGGCCTGGTCTGCCGCCCGCATCCCGACGGCCAGCGGCTCGGCCAACGCGGCCACGTCGAGTGGGAGGCCGTCGGGGATCCGGTGGAGCCGTCCCCTGTCGGCCTCGGTGACCAGGAGGAGTGGAGTGAGACCGCCTTCGGGCGAGCCGTTGCCGATCCGGCCCAGCTCGTCGTTGCCCGGCTGCACGACCACCCGGTCACTGACTGCGGCGGTCG
>CAWHIF010000016.1:0-58999 GCA_963829235.1 uncultured Acidimicrobiaceae bacterium | reverse complement strand
GTCACCACGGCCATCGCCTGACCTGCTAGAGCTCGGCGCCCCGACCGTGAGGTCCGCTTGCGACGCCCCGTTCAGCGCCCGAATCGCCTCGGGTCGATACTGGGGTCGACTTGGCCTGCAGGCGTCAAGGGTGGTCGATCTCGAGTTGTCGATGCACAGCGCCGGAAATCGCCTCGAGATCGTCAGGATCAGAACTGATCACAATGTCGTGGCGCCGGAGTGCTCCTTCAACGACGGTGGCGTCGACGATGTCGGTGATCCCCGATTGCCCGGCGAGGATTCCGACCACTCCGCCGCCGCCGCCCCCCAGTTCGCTTGGAACGAGCAACGGCTTCATTGGCCCAAGTCTCGGCTTCGGCAACTTCCTCGGGGGTGAAACGACCATGAGCTCGCTCGAAGCCGGCCACGGCATCCAGCCCGGCGCGTACGGCGAATTCCTTGCGTGCAACTGCTGCCAGCCATCCGCTGTATGACGTGCCCTCAGCCGCCGCCGCCTCGATACTTGAATCAAGTTCGGGGGGCATTGAGATCGACCGCTTCTCCCGACTCACCATGCGATGCTGGTAGTTCAGCGGTAGGACAGAGACCGGAGACAGATTCGATCTGCTACCCGAGTGCCCGCGAGCCGGCGCTCCATAGACACCCACCGACCATTTCCTAGCTCACCAAGTTGGCAGCAGGAGTGTGGCGAACCCAGCCATGATGGGAGCGAACAGAAGGAGGAGCCAATGTCAAGATTGCTCGTGCGCAACTTCTCGATCTCGCTCGATGGTTACGCCGCCGGGCCCCACCAGGATCTCGACAATCCGCTCGGGATTGGGGGCATCAGCTCCACGAATGGATCTTCGCCACCCGCAGCGGCAGTCAGATGATCGGCAGAGAAGGCGGGAGTGAGGGACTCGACGACGACTTCTTCTCGGAGCGGGAATCTGGTGTGGGTGCCACCATCATGGGTCGGAACATGTTCGGCCCGATACGTGGACCGTGGGGCGAGAGCGAGTGGACCGGCTGGTGGGGAGAGGATCCCCCCTTTCATCACCCGGTCTTCGTGCTCACCCACCAACCGCATGCTCCTATCGAAATGCAGGGGGGAACAACCTTCCATTTCGTTGACGGTGGGATCGAAGCAGCTCTCCGCGCAGCCCTCGAAGCGGCCGGTGACCATGATGTCCTTGTCGGAGGTGGCGCAGCCACCATCAGGCAGTACCTTCGTGCTTCGCTAATCGATGAAATGCATATTGCGATTGTGCCTGTCTTGCTGGGTAGCGGCGAACGACTCTTCGACGATCTCGGCCCCAGTACTGGCAACTACCGCTGTGTCGAACACGTTTGTTCGCCGGCCGTTACCCACGTCCGCATCGCACGGACCGGTCGTGATGTCGTCGGCGGACGGCAAGGCTGAGGAATCGACATCGTCAGCGAATCGGCTCCGATGGTTCCTGACCCCTATCCCATGGTGCGGGAGTGGGGCAGCTCCGCGATCAACAACCACTCATGAGCTGGTAACCGCCGCCTCACCGGTGCGGAGCAGCCAGTCGGGGTCCACTCAGGCCCCCCTGTGAGCCCCGCATCCGACGTCATAAGCCTTCCGCACCCAGCCCCCTGAAGGACTTATCGATGTGCTCAGAGCTCGTGAGTCGAAACTGATGCACAAAGAGTTTCTTCGTGTACGGCGATACCCGCCGAAACCTTTCGTCCACCACTTGTCGTTGGAATCCGTCGAGCGACGAGCCGCGGGGCTTTGCACCGGCAAATCCACGGGTCGAGCCCTTGAAAGCGATCGCAGTTTTCGTGACGCTGTAACTGAATGGGCCACACGCCGCAATCGAATCCACGACGCGTTCGTAGAGTTTGACCACGTGCTCTGGCACACGGGCCAGGTGCCGATCAACGCTCCAGTCGTCGTCGGAATCCACGGGGCTCAGGATAGCGATCGACGGCTCGGATCCTGGCCCGAGGCGCCCTGGTCGAGGGCTGGGCATACACGGCGATGTGGGACATTCCGTCGGCAGTGAATCTTCTTCTCGGGTGATCATGGAGCCTGGGGGTGGATCGTCTCACCTCGGGCCAACATCTCGACAAACTGGCCGATGCGCCTGGAGCGGGTTTCGGGTTTCTTGGCGTTTCCGATCCTGTAGAGGATGGCGTACCGATTCGCACTCGTGAGCGTCTCGAACATCGCCTTTGCGCGAGGATTGGCACTCAGGGCAGCGGCGAGATCCTCCGGCACCTCAATGCTGGCTTGCCCGGCGTAGGCGGCCTCCCATCGACCGTCCTCTTTCGCCTGCCGCACCTCGTCTTCGCCGGATCGATGCATTCGGCCGGTGGCGATCAGCCTTTCAGCGATGGCAGCGTTCCGTTGAGACCACGGGCTGCGAGCTTTTCGAGGCGTGAAACGTCGTCGGAACGTAGCGGTGTCACGACGCCCTAATTGACCATCAATCCAGCCGAAGCAGATCGCCTCGTCAAGCGCCTCGTCGTACGAGACGGTTGTCGGATCGACCGTTCCCTTTTTGGCCAGTACCAGCCAGACACCCAGTGAATCGGCGTGATGGGCGCTCAACCATCTTCGCCATTCGCCGGCGTCCCCGACCAGTAGCTCTGGGAGATCCACGGCGTTCACCGTATCCCCCATGCCCGTTTGGGTGGCAGCTCGCGGACGGCACGCACCGGCGCACCCGCGGCACGCACCCCCGCCGCACCCGGCCCGCGATGGAGTCGGAATCTCGAGGCTGAGGACCGGGAGCAGTGGGCAGTGATTGTGCCCCTCACCAGAGCCCAAACGAGTGGAGATGACGGGACTCGAACCCGTGACCCCCTGCTTGCAAAGCAGGTGCTCTAGCCAACTGAGCTACATCCCCTTGTCGCCCCAGCGAGTTTTGCGGTCCGGCCGACTGAGGTTGATCCATTTGTCACGGACGTGAGTCCGTCCCCGCCCCGGCAGGCCCGAGCGGGTCGATCACAGAGCATAGACGGCATGCCCGCTGCCCCTTCGTCCCCAGATTCGTCCCCAGATTCGTTTCCGAGTTTTCGTTTCCGAGCGCCCCATCCGGGGCACCCACCGGTCCCGGAGCTGTCACACGTCGGATCTAGGGTGCCTGCCGACGGACCAATCAGAGGTCCGGGCCGGACCACGGCTGTTTGCGGGATGCATCCGCAACGAAGCCGGCCGCCGATTGCCCCTTGGTGGGGCCCCGAAGCGCGATGACGCCCGGCCGGTACCGCACGCCCCCCCGATCGTCCCGGCCGGATTGTGGAAAGGATGGACCATGTGCCCGACCGAACGACGGTCAGATCTACTCGTGCAACTGAGCGAGGGGATCTCCGCGCTCACCAATTCGGACGAATGGGTCCGGCATCTCGACGTTCAGAGCAGGTTCCATCGGTACAGCTTCGGCAATGCCGTGCTGATCGCCGCCCAACTTCCCGAGGCCACTCAGGTGGCGGGATTTCGCGCCTGGCTCAGGCTCGGGCGGAACGTGCGCAAAGGCGAAAAGGCCATCTGGATCCTCGCACCGATGGGGACGAAGAAGCCGGCGGAAGACGGGTCCGGGGAGGACCGGGTGATCGTCGGGTTCAAGTACGTACCCGTCTTCGACGTCTCTCAGACCGAAGGCGAAGCGCTGCCCGCGGTGTGCCGGCAGCTCATGGGCGCCGAGCCCGTGATGTGCTTCGGCCGATTGACGGACGCCGCGGATGCCCTCGGCTATTCGGTCGAGCCGTCCGAACTCCCGGACGGCGTGAACGGTGACTGTTCGTTCGAGCTCCGCCGGCTCCGGGTCGAGTGTCGCAACTCGCCGGCCCAGCAGGTCAAGACCCTCGCCCATGAGATCGCCCACGCCCTGCTCCATCGCGACCACCGGGACCGCCGGCTGGCCGAATTGGAGGCGGAATCCACCGCCTATGTGGTCTGCCACCATCTGGGGTTGGACTCCGGCTCGTACACCTTTGGCTACGTAGCCACCTGGGCCGGTGGGGGAGAGGAAGCGGTGGCCGGCATCAAGGCCTCGGGCTCCCGCATCCAGGGGGCGGCCTCGACCATTCTCGAACTCGTGGGCACCGACCGGGAGCAAGCGGGATCCGATGCCGCATGAACTGCGGACGATCCGAAGATTCCCGGTGATCGGTCCGTCCCGATTCCGGTAGGGTGACCACGCGGCACCGGCGTGTCCTGACAAGGTCACCGCCGCGGCACGCACCGAACGTCCAGAACCACAAGTGGAGGAAGACCATGGCCGTCTCAGCAGGTACCAGCGATGTCCTGATCGGCGTGGCGCAGCACGATGCCAGCGCGCTCGAGGGCCTCTTCGAGGCCCGCCTCGACAATCTGGAGTCTTCCGGCCTCGACCCGAAGACCTACTCGCTGGTCAACATCGCCGCGCTGATCGCCGCCGACGCAGCTCCGGCGTCCTACGTGTTCCAGGTGGCGTTCGCTCTCGAGGCGGGCGTCACCCCCGAGGAGATCCTCGGCCTGCTGGTTGCCCTCAACCCCACGGTCGGCAACGTCCGCATCGTGTCCGCGGCGGCAGAGATCGCATTCGCCCTCGGCATCGAGCTCGATGCCGACGAGAGCTGAAGGGGACCGACATGCCGTTCGTTCGCCGACGGCCACTTCTCCGTGCGGCCGCCATCGGAGGCGTCGCCTATATGGGAGCCAAGGCGGGGACCAACAAGGCGCAGCAGGCCCAGGGCGCGCAGCAGGCCCCGGCCGCGCCGGCCCCGGCCCCGGCACCCGCGCCGGCCCCCGCGGCCGCTCCATCGGCCGGTGACGACACCATCGCCCGATTGACCCAGCTGGCCTCGCTCCACGACTCGGGCGCGTCTGACCGACGAGGAGTTCGCGGCGGCCAAGGCCCAGGTGCTGGGCTGAGTCAGTAGTCGGGGACCGTCCCCCTCGGCGACCCCGCCAACCCCTTCAGAATCCCGCATCCTTGGCGCGTTGGTACGAGCGCTCGATCTCGTCCCACGCCGCGTCGACGCCGTCGAATCCTCCCACTTCGGTCTGCTTGCCCGGCTCGAGGTCCTTGTAGACGTCGAAGAAATGGGCGATCTCACGCGTGAGGAGCGGTGGCAGCCCCTCGAGGTCCCTGACCGACTCCCACATCGGATCGCCACAGGCCACCGAGATAATCTTGGCGTCCGGTCCCGCCTCGTCGGTCATCCTGAAGACCCCCACCGGTCGGACCTCGACCCGGCACCCCGGGAACGTCGGCTCGTCCAAGAGGACCAGGACGTCGAGTGGGTCGCCGTCCTTGGCCAGGGTGTCGGGGACGAACCCGTAGTCGGCCGGATAGAAGGTGGCCGAGAAGAGCCGCCGGTCGAGCCGGATGACGTGGCGCTCGTGGTCGTACTCGTACTTGTTCCTGCTGCCCTTCGGTATCTCCACGATCACTTCGACGGTGCGGTCATCAGTCACGGTATGCGCCTTTCATCACCACCCGGGTGGGTGTCCCATTGTCCCTCACGGACGACCCCCGGCCGTGCCCCGACGGGCAACCGGCCCCGTCCGCACCGTGCGCCCGCCCCGGGCCCGGGCCCCGGGGCCGATCGCCGCCCCCGGTGGAGCCCCTGGACCTGATTGCTATCGTTGGCCAATGAGCATCGAGACCGTGCGGGGCCCGAGAGAGGGGTTCGGGAACGACTCCGATCCCCGGTACTTCGCCCGCCAGCTCTCTGACCTCGACTTCAACGACCGTCTGCTCGATCTGGTCGACGATCCGGACGTACCCCTGCTCGAGCGGGTGAAGTTCCTGGTCCTGTTCAGCGAGCGCATCGACGAGTTCTTCCAGGTTCAAGTGGCCGGCCTCCGGCGCCAGGTGGTCGCCGGCATCAAGAGCCTCGCCCTCAACGGCAGCACACCGGAAAAGCTGCTCCGCGACGTCCGCGACTCGTTGGAGCGGATGGTCCGCCGCCAGGAGGTGCTGCTCCTCGACCAGCTGGCCCCGGCCCTCAAGCGCGAGGGGATCGAGCTCTGCGACTGGGTGGCCCTCGACGCCGCCGACCGCTCGTACCTCCACGAGGTATTCGACCGCCTGATCCTCCCGGTGGTCACCCCCCTCACTGTGGACCCCAGCCATCCGTTCCCCTATATCTCCAACCTGTCGCTCAATGTCGGTGTCGAGGTCCGCAACCGGAAGGACGGCACCTCCCGCTTCGCCCGGGTCAAAGTGCCGCCCAACGTCGCCCGGCTGTTGCCACTGCCCGGTGGCGAACGGTTCATCCCCCTCGAGCAGACCCTCGTCGCGTTCATCGACGAGCTGTTCCCGGGTATGGACGTCGGGGCCCCCTGCATCTTCCGGGTCACCCGAGATGCCGACCTGGCCCTCGACGACGATGCCGCCGACGATCTGCTGCTCGCTCTCCAGGAGGAGTTGCGCCGCCGCCGCTTCCTCCCCGTCGTGCGGCTCGAGATCGACTCACGGACCTCCGAAGGACCGGTCGAGCGGCTCACCGAGGAGCTCGGACTGGACGGCGACGACGTCTACCGGTTCGCCGGTCCGTTGGGGCTCGAGTGCATGTGGGCCATCCACGCCCTCGACCGGCCCGAGCTCCACGACGAGCCGTGGACGCCACTCATCCCCCACGCCTTCGCCACCGTCGAGCGGGAGGAGGACGCCAGCATCTTCGAGGTGCTCGACCGCCAGGACGTGCTCGTGCACCACCCCTACGACTCGTTTTCCGCCTCGGTCGAGGAGATGATGAACGAGGCGGCCGACGATCCCCACGTCCTGGCCATCAAGCAGTGCCTCTACCGCACATCCGGGGACAGCCCGGTGGTTGCCGCGCTGGTCCGGGCCGCCGAGCACGGCAAGCAGGTGGCGGTACTGGTCGAAGTGACCGCGCGCTTCGACGAGGAGGCGAACATCGGCTGGGCCCGGGCCCTGGAAGAGGCGGGCGCCCATGTGATCTACGGGCTGATGGGACTCAAGACCCACGCCAAGACGACCCTGGTGGTCCGCCAGGAGGGCGATGCCGTGCGGCTGTACTGCCACGTCGGCACCGGCAACTACAACCCGAAGACGGCCCGGATGTACGAGGACCTGGGCGTGCTCTCGTCGAGGCCGGCACTCGGGGCCGATGTCACCCGGTTCTTCAACTACATCACCGGGTTCAGCCAGCCACCCCACTATCAGGAGCTGGTCACCTCACCTGGCGGCATCCGCGACCGGGTCATCGAGTGCATCGACGAGGAGGCCAAGGCCGGACCCGACGGCCGCATCGTGATCAAGGTGAACGGCCTGGACGACGTGGCTGTGATCGACGCCCTCTACCGCGCCTCGCAGGCCGGCGTGCCCATCGATCTCATCATCCGCGGGATCTGCTGCCTGCGGCCGGAGGTGCCGGGACTGTCGGACACCATCCGGGTCCGGTCCATCGTCGGGCGGTTCCTCGAACACTCACGGATCCTCCGCTTCGGTGGCTCCGACGGTCGCCGGGCGCAGTACTACATCGGATCGGCGGACCTGCGCAGGCGGAACCTCGATCGTCGGGTCGAAGCGATGATCCCGGTGGCCGACCCCGACGCGGTGCTGCAACTCGAAGAGATCCTGGAGCTCAACCTGGCCGACGACCGGCAGTCGTGGTCGCTCGATCCCGACGGCAGCTGGCACCGGATCCCGACGGTGGTCGGCGTGGCCACCCAGGAGGCCCTCGAGGCAGCCGCGCTGGAGCGCAGCTCGCTGCTCGATGACGCTCGACGTTCCCGCACGACGCCCTGATCACAGCGGTCGGGCTGGGGCCGGACCAATAAGCTTGAAGCGTGAGCGACGACAGTGCCCGAGATGCTCCGGCGCCGAACCCGCTGCAGGGGATTCCTCCCGAGGGTCGGCGTCGTGCCCGTCGTCTGGCCTGGCTCTATGCCGCGGCGGGTGTCGTCCTGCTGCCGTGGATCGGCTTCCTGGCCGTGACCCTTCCACGCCGGCAGTTCGACCTCCACTACCGGGCCGCCTGGGTCGGCTTCGACCTCTTGTTGGTGTTCGCCATCACCCGCACCGCCTACATGGCCTTCCGGGTGGATCAGCGGGTGCAGTTCTCGGCCACGGCCACGGCCACGCTGCTGATCGTCGACGCCTGGTTCGACATGACCACCTCCGGCGGTCGCGGTCAGTTCTTCGAGGCCCTCCTCCTGGCCGTCTTCGTGGAGATCCCGGCCGCGGTCTTCTCGATCTACGTGGCCCGTCAGGTCAACCGCCGCACCCTTGAACTGGCCCGTGAGGCCGGTCCGGGTCCGGGTGCGCCCGGGCCGGCCATGGACCGGATCTCACGACGCCGCCGGGGGGCCTCCACGGAATCCGGAGAGTAGGCGAGCGGGGGCGCCGGCCGGCTCAGGCGGTGGCTTCGTCGATGCGGGCCAGTACGTCATCGGTGAGCTTGGGCAGGACGTCCAGCGCGGCGAGGTTCTCGTGGACCTGTTCGACCCGGCTGGCACCGGTGATCACCGACGAGACGTGCGGGTTCTTCGCGCACCAGGCGATGGCCAGCTGGGCCAGCGAGCAGTCGAGCTCCTTGGCCAACTGCTGGAGGGCCCGCACCTTCTCGTTGCGCTCGGGGTCGGTGAGCATCTTGGCCAGCCACTCGTAGCCGGGGAGGGTGGCGCGGGACCCTTCGGGCACCCCGTCGAGGTACTTGCCGGACAGCAGCCCCGAGCTCAGCGGGCTCCACGTCGTCAGGCCGAGCCCGATGCCGTCGTAGAGGGGGGCGTACTCCTTCTCCACCCGGTCCCGCCAGAACAGGTTGTACTGGGGTTGCTCGACCACCGGCTTGTGCAGGTTGTGCCGGTCGGCGATGTCCCACGCCTCGCGCAGCGCCTCGGCCGACCACTCCGAGGTGCCCCAGTACAGGGCCTTGCCGCTCGAGATGATGTCCGACAGGGCCCACACGGTCTCCTCGATCGGGTGTCTCCGGATCGGGGCGGTGGCAGTAGACGAGATCGACGAAGTCGAGGCCGAGACGTTGCAACGAGCCGTCGATGGCCTGCATGAGGTACTTGCGGTTGAGGGTGTTGCGCATGTTGACGCTCTGGTGGAGCCCCCAGAACAGCTTGGTGGACAGCACGTAGCTGTGGCGGGGCCATCCGAGACTGGCGATCGCCTCACCCATGATCCGCTCGGACTCGCCCGCCGAGTAGGCCTCGGCGTTGTCGAAGAAGTTGACGCCGGCGTCGTAGGCCGCGGCCAGGCAATCCTCGGCCAGGTTGCCGGACAGCTGGGGCCCGAACGTGACCCACGATCCGAAGGACAGCACGCTGACCTTCAGGCCCGATCGGCCCAGGCGTCGATACTCCATGTCCATGGCGGTTCCTCCTCTTGGGTTTCCGACGGATCCTACGGTCTCTTCGACCGGATCCGTTCGGCGCCGGAACCGGCGGGAATCAGGCCACCATCTCGACGGTGGACACCGTCACGGCCTTTCCTCCGAGGACCACCCGGTCGCCCTGGCGGCGCATGTGGATGGTCCCGCCCCGGGCGGAGGCCTGGTGGCCGACGAGCTCGGTCTTGCCCAGTCGCTCGCCCCAGTGGACGGCCAGCGTGCAGTGGGCCGAGCCGGTGGCGGGATCCTCGGGGATGCCGACGTTGGGGCCGAAGACCCGGCTCTCGCAGTCGATCCCGGGCCCGTCACCCGGCGCGGTGATCACGACCGCCCGCCCTCCGAGGGCGGCCAGCTCCGCCAGGTCGGGCTCGAAGCTCCGGATCCGCTCGGCGTCGGCCAGCTCGACGAGGACATCGAAGCGGCCCCGGCCGAACCACTTGACTCCCCCGATGGAGAGGTCGGGTGGGGGCTCGGCTGCGGCCGACGGGGTGGCCGGGAAGTCCATCTCGATCTGTCCCGAGGCGCCCCGGGCGCAGGTGAGGACGCCGCTCCTGGTGTGGAAGCTCGCCGGGGCGCCGAGCACGTGGGCCGCGGCCAGCGTTGCGTGACCGCAGAGGTCGACCTCGACCGAGGGCGTGAACCATCGCAGGTCGTGGTGGCCGTCCGGCCTCGGGACCACGAAGGCCGTCTCGGCCAGGTTCATCTCTGCGGCCACCTGCTGCATGCGGGCGTCGGGAGGGAACGCGTCCACGATGGCCACCGCCGCCGGGTTGCCGGTGAACGGCCGATCGGTGAAGGAGTCGACCACGGTCAGCGCCAGTGTCATCGTCGAAGTCTACGGAGCCGGGTCAGCCGGCCGGAACGCCGCGGCCATCGGAGTCGCGGCCGGCGGTCGGGCGTAGTCGGTCAGGTATCGGGGGGTCGGGGACGACACCGGCAGGTCCCCGTCGGCGACGGGCGCGGACGGCACCATCCGAAGCGGTACCTGGCCGGCCCACACCGGCAGGTCGAGGTCCTCGGGATCGTCCTTCGGCCCACCGGTCCGGATCTTGGCGGACGCCTCGTCCAGGGGGACACGGACCACCCGGGTGGCACGGAGCTCGGCGGCGGTCGGAGGACGCGCGTCGGCGCCCCGGCCGGGCACGATGTGCTCGACCACGGCGGCCAGCGCGGCCCGCTTCTCCTCGACGTCGGTCACCTCGGTGCCGGTCCCGTAGACCACCACCGACCGGTAGTTGATCGAGTGGTGGAACGCCGAGCGGGCGAGGACGAGCCCGTCGACGAGGGTCACCGTCACGCAGACCGCCATACCCGACGAGGCCTGCCCGAGCGTGGCATTGGCCGGCGCTCCGTGGAGGTAGAGCCGGTCGTCGATGCGGGCGTAGGCGGTGGGGATGACGACGGGGCCCGTCTCGACCACCACGCCCACATGGCACACGAAGCCCTCGTCGAGGATGGCCTCGATGGTGGCCCGGTCGTAGCGGCCGCGCTCGGCGAGCCGCCGGACCCTCACCCTGGCCGTGGACGGGACGCCCTCTACGCCGGGCGGTGCCCCCCGCCCGGCGACTGCTTCGGCCCGGACCTCAGCCACGGGTCGGCCCCCCGCCGCCTTCGGCCGCGCCCCCGCCTTCGGCCGCGCCCCCGCCGGCGGACCCTTCCGGCATTTTGTTATAGTACAAACTATGAATCATGCAGTACAATATCGCCTCACCGGGGACACCGCCAGGGCCATCGCCCGGAGCGTCGAGGATTCGATCCGGCAGGGCGACCTGGCGCCCGGGGACGGGCTCCCCACCGTGAGGAGCCTGGCCACCGACCTCGGGGTCAGCCCTTCGACCGTGGCCAACGCCTACCGCGAACTGCAGCGTCGTGGGGTCCTGGTCGGATCGGGGCGGCGGGGCACCCACGTCCGGCGGCAACCGCCGGTCTCGTCGCGTCTGCCCATGGCCGTTCCCCCCGGGGTCCGGGATCTTCGTACCGGCGGACCCGACCCTGACCTGCTCCCTCCGCTGACCTGGTCGGCGTCCACCTCCCGGGGCTACGGGGATCCCCCGGTCGCTCCCCGGCTGGCCGAAGTCGCCGGCAGGGAGCTGGAAGCAGACGGGATCGACGGGAGCGCCCTGGCCGTCGTGGGTGGAGCCCTCGACGGGGTCGAACGGGTGCTCGGAGCGTGGCTGCATCCCGGCGACCGGGTGGTCGTCGAGGATCCCGGGTACACGGCCGCGCTCGACCTGCTGGTCGCCCTGGGCATGGAAGTGGTCCCGGTCGGGATGGACGAGCATGGGATCCGGCCCGACCGGCTTGACACCGCTCTCGCCCGGGGCGCGGACGGCGTACTCCTGACGCCCCGGGCCCAGAATCCGACCGGCACGGCCTGGGACGGATCCCGGGTCGCCGAATTGGAGGCCGTCCTGTCCCGGCACCCGGACCTCCTGGTGGTCGAGGACGACCACGCCGGCCCCGCCGCGGGCGCGCCCGCCCACACGGTGTGCCGGGCCAGGGAGCGATGGGCCACGATCCGCTCGGTGTCCAAGTGGCTCAGCCCCGACCTCCGGCTGGCCGTCCTGGCCGGTGACCCGACGACCGTGAGCCGGGTGGCGGGGCGCCAGGCGCTCGGTGCCGGCTGGGTCAGCTATCTGCTGCAGGACACGGCCGCCGAGCTCTGGGGATCGCCGGAGGTGGGCGAGCTCCTGGCCCACGCGGCATCCGTCTACGCCGATCGTCGAGCCGCGCTGACCGACGCGCTGGCCCGGCGCGGGCTGCACTCGACCGGTACCTCGGGCCTCACGACCTGGGTTCCGGTGGGTGACGAGCAGGCGGTGGTCTCAGGACTCCTCCAGAGGGGGTGGGCCGTCAGCCCTGGCGACCGTTTCCGGATCGCATCGCCGGCGGGCATCCGGATCTCCATCTCGACCCTCGAGCCCGACGAGTCGGAGCGGCTGGCGGAAGCGTTGTCCGACTGCGTCGTCCAACGACCCGTCCGCACCGGCTGAGGCCGCGACCCGGCCGCGGGCGGCAACGGCTTCGACCGAAGCCTCAGCGGTTGGCGCGACGCGACGTGCCCCCGCTCACCGGCTTGCCGGTGAGGACGCGGAGGACCTCACCGATGGCCTGGTCCCGATTGGGGGTGTCTGGGACCGGCAGGTGGTGCTGGATGTGATAGCGGTTCCGCCGGCCTTCTCGTTCCTTCACCACGTAGCCGGCCTCGGCTAGATCGTTGACGATGCTGTAGGCACTGCGCTCGGTGATCCCGAGGGCGCCGGCGATATCGCGCAGGCGCACCTCCGGATCGTGGGCGATGCACAGGAGGGCCCGCCCGTGGTTGGTGAGGAAATTCCACTCGACCATGGGCAAACGGTAACAGATAGACGAAAAATATTGCTAGTTATGAAGCACCAGAGTACTGTTGGGAGCGTACCCCCGGACGTCCGTGACCAACGGTTATCTATTTCGGGCGTGCAGCAAGGATTCCTGAAATGTGGTTCTCTCCGATTTCCTCTGCGCATCGACCGCGCCCGTCGCGTCATGACAACGGTCCCGATCGGCCGATCGGCCGGCGCTGCTCAGGGAGGAGGCGGTGGGCGGTGGCATCGGTCCTCGGAGTTGCCGGCACCTCGCTCATGCTGATGGGGACGGCCTTCGTACCGGTGGCGTCGGCCGCCAGCACCGTCGACCTGAACACGGCCGCGCCCTTCGCCGTGCTGGGGGCTTCCGAGGTCACCGACGTGCCCACCTCTTCCATCACCGGCGACGTCGGCCTGAGCCCGGCCGCGGGCAGCGACTACTCGGGGTTGACCCAGCTGCAGGTGACGGGGACCATCTACTCCACCAACGCCGCCGGTCCGGCGGGATATGTCGACGACCCGGGACTCCTGACGACGGCGCAGAACGACCTGACCAATGCCTTCACGTCCGCGAACGGGCAACCGGCGACCACCACCTACACCACGGGCGACAACCAGCTCGGGGGCAAGACCCTGACGCCGGGGGTCTATGCCTTCGGTGCCGCGGCCACGGCCAACATCACCGCGGCCAGCCCACTGGTCCTCGACGGCAACGGGGTGTTCATCTTCCAGGCCTCTTCGAGTCTGGTCACCGCATCGGGGAGCGTCGTGCGTCTCGAGGGCGGAGCGCAGGCCTGCAACGTGTTCTGGACCGTCGGAAGTTCGGCCACGCTGGGTTCGAGCAGCACATTTGTGGGGACCCTCATGGCGCTGACTTCGGCCACGCTCAACTCGGGGGCGACGGTGCAGGGCCGGGTCCTGGCCCAGAACGCGGCGGTCACCCTTGACGCCAACACCATCACCCTTCCCCCGACCTGCCTGGCGGTCACAACGGGGCCCACGACCACGACCACGACGGCACCCGGGGCCACCACGACCACGACGGCCCCCGGAGCCACCACGACCACGACGGCACCCGGAGCCACGACGACCACCACAGCCGGGGGTTCGGGTGGTTCGGGCGGCACGGGAGGTTCGGGAGGCACCGCCGCCGGTACCGCGGGCACATCCGGCGGTAGCGCTGGAGGGACGGGTTCGGGGGCATCGGGTGCCGGTGGAACGACCAGCTCCGGGGCGACGGGCACCGGGGGAACCGGGGTGGTGCCGGTGGGCTTCCCCCACACCGGCCTGGGTGGAGCGGCCCACGGCCGTGACGACGACCTGATCGCCCTCGGTGCCCTGGCCCTGGTCGGGGCCGTCGGGGCGGCATTCCTGGCCATTCGCCGGCGCCGGTTCCCTCTCGTCCCGGTCCGGTCCAGCGGCGGTGGATGATCCACCCAGGTCCATCGCCGCGTGGGGCAGGCCGAAGTCGTGGTGGTTGGCCGCCGCCGCGCTGCTCCTCGTCGGGGCCGCGACCCTCACCGTGGGGTTCCGTGGGAGCGACCATGCGCTGCCCGCTCCCGCGCCGTCGGCCGCGGCCGAGCGGGCGGCGGTGAAGACCCCGCCCATGATCGAGGCGTTGTCCACCGCCCGCTCGGTACCGGTCTCGCTGCACATTCCTGCCATCGGGTTGTCGGTGCCGCTGTCGACCCTCGGCCTCAATGCCGACGGATCGGTACAGGTGCCCGACAACACCGTCGAGCCGGGATGGTTCCGGCTGGGTCCGACTCCGGGGCAACTGGGTTCGGCGGTCATCCTGGGTCACGTCGACAACTACACCGGGCCGGGCGTGTTCTTCGAGTTGCGAACGCTGGCCGCAGGTGATCGGGTCGACGTGACGCTGACCGACGGTGCCACCGTCCACTTTGCCGTCAACTCGGTGACCATGTACTCGAAGCCGAACTTCCCCGCAGATCGCGTCTACACGTCGCACGGCTCGAGTGCCCTGCAGCTGGTGACCTGTGGCGGGACGTTCGATCACCAGACCGGCAGCTATCTCTCCAACGTCGTCGTCTACTCGTCGCTCGTCTCGGTGGACCCCGCCTCGGCCGCGATCGGCGGAGTGCCCGTGGCCCGTTCGACGGTCGGCTCGGCCTGAGCCACCTGGTCAGCTGAGGGACCGGTGCCCGCCGCGGCGCGATAACCCTTCAGTTCGAACCGCCCCCGACGGCGGTGGAGGCCGGGTCGTGGATATCGGCGGCCACCGCCGCGGCCAGGCCGACCGGGCACTCCCAAGCTCCTGCCGCGTGATCCTGAAAGCCCATGAAGTGCTCGACCAGGCATGATGCCACGGCATCGATCGGGGACCACGAGGTCCCGGCCTCTGCGGCGGTGACCTCGGCCATCAAGCTGGGCACGGCGTCGTTCTCGGTCTCGGCGTTGGCGAGCTCGTGGGCGACCAACGCCAACGTGGGCGAGCCGCTGAACACGGTGGTGGCAGCCCCTGCCGCACCGGACGTGCAGCCCGTACCGATGCCGGCGTCGGGGATGGCGCCGCAGAGGGTGGCCGTGTTCCCCATGCTCCAGCTCCAGCCCGGCCCCGGATCGATCCCGTCCGCCTCCACTTCGGCCACCAGAGTTGTCACGACCGCCGTGGTTGTCGGCGCGGCCGCCGCGGCTGCCGGCGCCGGAGAAGGCGGCGCTGCCGGCTCTGTCATCGGGGTGGTCGCCGGAGGTGCCGCCGCGGTGGTCGGTGGAGGGGCCGTGACCTTCGTGGCGGCAACGGGGACGGCGGCAGTCGGGGTTCGGGTCTTCGGAACGATCGCTGCCTTCTCCACTACGGGCCGGGCCGAGGCCGGGCCGAGGGTGTGCTTCGCCGCCGGTGCGGGGGTCGGTGGACCCGAGGTCGGCGACGCGTCGGCACGGCCCAGCGTGAGTGGGGAGGCAGGGGCGAGGCTCGCAATGAGGAGTGTGGCGACGACCACCGCCGACGGGACGATGAGGATCCAACCCAGTCTGGCGCGGTCCCGCCGCATGCCGGAATCAACCATGTGTTGAAGGCTAACGGGTCAACACATGGTTGTCAACACATAGTTGAAACGATCCGCTGGAGGCGTTACGCTGGCCGGATGCCGTCAGATCCTCAATCGATCGCCGATCTCTGTGTCGAGCGTGGCCGGGACGAAGCGTTGACCGACGTAGCCGGAGAGCCGGCCGGGTCACTGGCCACGCTGCGGTTCGCCGATCATCTTCGACGCGCCGCTGAGCGCCTGTGCCAGGTGTCCGCCGAGAATGCCCGGGGCCACGGAGCCAGTTGGCGCGAGATCGGCGAGGCGGTCGGTGGTATCACGCCACAGGGGGCGGAGCACCGGTTCAGTCCGGCCGCCAAGGAGCGGAGGTCGAAGGCATCGAAGGCGGAGTGGGCATCGAAGGAGCGCCGGGCGAAGTAGCGGGTCGTCGCCAATTCGACATTCGTGGATGCCCCGGACTTCCGCGTCGCTGAACCGGACACGATCGAGGAGCGCGCGGCCGAACCGGATCGGCGGGCTCTCCCGGGAGAGCTGTTGTTGTGACACCCACGCTGACCGTTTGTCCGCGTCCGGAGGTCGGAGATCATGAACCGGGTGTCTGCGTCCCGGGACAGACGAGCGAGCGGAGGCACGCGGCTAAAGCAAGCCTCCCGACCGTCCGATCTCTCCTAGATGGAGACCGATGTCGCGGCACCAGAGCACCACATCTCCGGTCTCTACACCAATATGTTGATGGACTCGTTGGCGGCGAGGTTGCCGGAAGGCGCCATTCGGAACGTCCTGCAGAGGGCCGGCGAAACGCGGAGCCTCCAGGAGCTCAAGACCTCCTCGTCATGGAACTCCTACGACCAGTTCAAACGTCTGCTCCAAGAGGCCAGGGTCGAATTGGATTCCACCCCGGGGGCGAGGGACAGGCGCGCCGAACCGATCAGGCTGATCGACACGGAGATCGCGGCAACCGTCCAGGCGCTCGGCTCCCCCGGGGATGTCCTTGCCGGCACCACCGACTCGAGCGCGATGGTGCCGATCCGTCGCTACGAGACGACTGAGATCGGCCCGACCGAGTGGACGATCCGCGAGCACTTCATCGATGGCTTTGCTCCCTACCCGGAGTTCTGCGAGTTCGCGGCCGGACAGTATGCGCTGATCCCGCTCTTCTTCGGCCTCAAGCCGGCAAAGGTCGTCGAGGAGGAGTGCCAGTGCCGGGGGAGCCGCGCCTGTCTGTTCCGACTCCGCTGGGTGGAGGGTGATGAGGCGGCGTCGCGTGCCGAGTACCTCGAGGTGCGCACGCAATTGCTCGAGGCCCGACTCGAGCAATTGCAGGGCATGGTCACCGACCTCGCCTCGAACGAGCGTTACGAAGATGTCCTCCAGGGGATCGTACGCTCGTCGATGCGGGCGGCCGGGGCCGGGGGTGCCCTGATGGCGCTGGAGCCCAGAGTCCCGGGCGGCCCGCGCAAGATCTACTCCGACGGTCTCTCCGACTCGGAAGCGGATGGAATCGCCGACGACCTGTTGGAGGGGGGTGCCGGTCGCAACGACGTGGACGTAGTCGATGTGGTGTCCGCCCGCCATCACTACGGTGTCCTGGCCATCGGCGGTCATGGCGGCATCTTCACCTCCCAGGCCCGGGGCGCTCTCGAGACCTACGGCCGCCTGGCCGCCGCCGCCCTGGATGCGGGCGACGCCCTGGAGGAAGCTCGGAACCAGGCCAACACGGCCCAGGTTCTCCTGGAGCTGTCCCGGTCCTTGGCCGAGATCGTGAGCACAGAGGAGATGGCGTCGAAGGTCGTCCGGGCCGTCCCCGATGTCATCGACTGCGACCGGGTCGCGCTGATCCTCGATGACGGGAGCTGGCAGGGATCCGGCGACGGCCGGTTCCGGCTGGTCGCCTCGCACGGGTATCCCGACGACGTCCTGGCCTTCCTCAGCTCACGATACTTCACGGCGGAAGAGGTGGGGGTGGTGTCCGAGTACGGGCTGGTGGAGCGCGTCGACCACCTGGCCGAGCATTACCCCGCGGGAACCCTGGCCGCCGTGTCCGCGCCGATCAGCGTGTCGGGGAACACGATCGGTTACATCGTCTCCAGCGTGACGTACAACCCGGAGCGCCTGGTCATCACGCCGCGGTTGGCCGATCGCCTGAAGGGTCTGGCTGCCCAAGCGTCCATTTCCATCAGTAACGCCCAGCTGGTCGACCAGATCCTCTTCCAAGCGGTGCACGACACGCTGACCGGGCTCCCCAACCGTGCACTGATCCTCGACCGTACCGAACAGATGCTGGCCCGGGCCCGGCGCACCTATGTGCCGGTGGCCGCGCTGTTCATCGATCTCGATGGTTTCAAGGACGTCAACGACAGCCTCGGCCACGCGGTCGGCGATCAGCTCCTGCAGGCCGTCGCGGCCAGACTGACCGCCGCCATGCGTGAGAGCGACAGCATCGGTCGTCTGGGTGGCGACGAGTTCGTCGTGCTCGTCGATGGAACGACCATGGACGTCGGACCGGAGCTGGTCGCCGAGCGCCTCCTCGAGATCCTCCGGGAGCCGTTCGAGGTGGAGGTCGGCGGTGCCCTGAGGCTGACGGCCAGCATCGGGATCGCCGCCGGCATGCGACCTTCTGCCACCGAGCTCCTCCGTGACGCCGATATCGCCCTCTACCAGGCCAAGGCGGCAGGCAAGGACTGTGCAGTCGTCTTCCGGCCGGAGATGCATCGGGCGGTTCAGGACCACCACCTGCTCGAGATGGACCTCCGTGTCGCGTACTCCGGCCGCCAGTACTTTCTCAACTACCAGCCGATCTTCAATCTCAGCACCGGTGAGACGATCGGGGTCGAAGCGCTGCTGCGGTGGCGTCACCCAGTCCGGGGCATCGTGCAACCGGATGCGTTCATCCCAATCCTCGAGGGCTCCGGCATGATCACAGACGTCGGCCGGTGGGTTCTCGAGGAGGCGTGCCGTCAGGGGGCACGCTGGCGTGCACTGGGCCACGAGCTTCACGTCTCCGTCAATGTCTCGGCCCGTCAACTGGAGACGGACCAGTTGATCGAAGACATCCGACGGGCGATCGAGACCTCCGGGTTCGACGCCCGATCACTCATCGTCGAGATCACCGAGACCTCGATCATGAGGAATGTCTCGGCCGTCGTTTCTCGCCTGGCCGCGCTCAAGGACACCGGTGTGCGCATCGCGATCGATGATTTCGGGACCGGTTACTCCTCGCTCGCCTATCTCCAGCAGTTTCCCGTCGACATTCTCAAGATCGACCGCTCCTTCATCTCGACCATGGCGGATTCGCCCGAGTCCGGAGCGCTGGTCCGGACCTTGGTCCAGCTGGGCAAGACGCTCGGCCTGGAGACGCTCGCCGAAGGGATAGAAGAGACCGAACAGCGCTCCCAACTCGAACGCGAGCAGTGTGACAGTGGGCAGGGATACCTCTTCGCCCGTCCACTCGACGCCGACGCCATCGAGACGTTCCTGGCCGATCGACGGTCAGCGCTCGCGGGAGAAGCCGGGCGTCAGAGTGCGGTGACGGCCTGATTCGGCGCCACCGCACGCCGACCCCGCCGACCCCGCCGACCCCGCCGACCCCGCCGACGCTCCGACCCGGGGCCTCATCCAGGCCGCCGGCGTCGGTGACCTTTTCGTGCAGCTGGCGAGCATCTTCCGTGGTCCGGTCAGCCGGTGTCCCGGCCCGGACCACCCATCCCGGTCGGTTGCCAATGTGTCGTCCGGGTGACGTCGCTGCCTTGCCCCTGTAACGGAGAACCGGCTTGGGCGTTGCTGTAGCCACAACCACAATTCCGGTTGCCGTAGCCACAACCACAATTTCGGCGGAATCGCTCGCTCTCAATGCGACCGGCGTCGCCTCTGTAGAGAAGGAGTAACAGTGATTCGACGCAAGTCTCTTCGTGCCGGGGCCACGATTGCAGTGGCGCTCGGCCTTTCCCTCGTTGCATCCCAGGGCGTCGCTTCTGCGCTGCCTTTCCACGGTCACCCCGCTGTCGATGAGGTGATTCCGAACCACGGACCGGCTGTCGGCGGGACCTCGGTGAAGATCTTCGGTCACAATCTGACGGGAGCAACCGCGGTCGACTTCGGACAACATGCCGCAACTTCGTTTTCGGTGGTATCAGACGCTCTCGTCGATGCCGTGTCGCCGGCCGGCACCGGAGTCGTCAACGTGCGGGTCGTCACCCCGGGCGGGAAGAGCCCAGCCGACCCTCGGCACGACAACTTCACTTACAACAAGCCGGTGGTCAATGAGGTCATTCCGAACAACGGCCCGACCGTCGGTGGAACGACGGTGCAGATCATCGGCCACAATCTGAGTGCAGCGACCGCAGTCGACTTCGGGCCGAACCCGGCCACATCGGTGACGGTGGTCGGGGACGACAAAGTGACGGCCGTGTCCCCGGCCGGGACGGGCACCGTCAATGTGCGGGTCATCACGCCGTCCGGGGAGAGTGCAGCGAATCCTCCGTACGACGCCTTCGCCTACATCGGCCCCAATGTGACTGAGGTGACTCCGAACCACGGACCCGCCGTCGGTGGGACCCCGGTCCAGATCATCGGACACCATCTGACCGGTGCGACCGCAGTCGACTTCGGGACGACGGCAGCGACGTCGTTCTCAGTCGTCTCAGACTCCATCGTCGACGCGGTGTCCCCGGCTGGCACCGGCGTGGTCGACGTGCGGGTTACGACACCGTCGGGGGAGACTGGGATCCGACCCCTCGATCACTTCACCTATCTCGCTGCCGTTCCGAGCGTGACGGAGGTCATCCCGAATAACGGTCCGGCCATAGGTGGGACTGCGGTCCAGATCGTCGGTCACAACCTGACCGGTGCGATCGCAGTCGACTTCGGGCCGACGGCAGCCACGTCGTTCTCTGTCGTCTCGGACTCCGTCGTCGACGCGGTGTCACCTGCTGGCGCCGGAGTGGTCAACGTCAGGGTCACGACACCGTCGGGGGGGAGTGCGATTCATCAGGCCGATGACTTCACGTACAAGGCCGCGCTTCCCAGCGTGAATGAGGTCGTCCCGAACAATGGGCCGGTCATCGGCGGTACGTCGGTGCAGATCTTCGGCCACAACTTCGACGGAGCGACGGTCGTCGATTTCGGAACAACCGCTGCGACGTCGGTGGTGGTGGTTTCGGACGCCGTTGTCGACGCCGTCTCTCCGGCCGGTAGCGGCGTCGTCAACGTGAGGGTCACCACGCCGTCGGGAGAGAGCGCAATCCGAGCTCCGCTCGACCACTTCACGTACTCCGGTTGAGCTGACTCCGACAAGTTCGTTCCCTGCATCCGGGAGCGCTTGAAAGTTCGGGCCTGCGTCACCAGCGGTGGCGCGGGCCCGAACCTCTTTTTTGAGCGCCTCGTTCTCAAACACTCACCCGGGTACTTCGAGTCGCAGGCGGCTTCTCATCTCTCGGGCCGAGCCCGCCTTTACGACCTCTGCCGGACGGGCGAGGTGCTCCTCAACCGCCTGGGCGATCGCATCCACCGATGGCGGGTTGAGGCGGATCGGGCATTCGAGTTGACGCACCCAGTCCCTGTGACGGCTCCCCTCGCAAACCATCACCCCGTCGATGTCGGTCGATCCCCGATCGATCCTCACGCCGCCGGGCCCCCAGATCACGAGGACGGGCCGGACGTCGACATCGAACTGCCAGGCTGCACTTCGGAGCAGTTTCTCTACCTTGGCGGCGCCGTCACCGGCCTGAGCCACAGGTACACGCCCGAGGAGCCCCACGATCTCCCCGAGTTCGATCCGGCAGGCGTTGGATGTCCATTTGGATTCAATGACGAACACCCCACCCGGACCGATGAGGACATGGTCGATAGTTCCATGTCCGGCGATATACACCCCGTTGACGAGTCGCCAGCCCTCCTGTCGCCGTCCCCACCCGGCAACCGCATGAGCCGTCGCCCGCTCGGCAAGCTCATCCGGGCTCCGACCGCGGATGGTCCGAAGGTCTTGAAGCACCCAGGCGAGGGGCCCCCGAAGGGTGCCGAGCCGACCTGCTCCGATCCCCTTTGAGGCTCGCGGCTCAGCACGGTCTTCCATGTGTCAATCCATCGGCAGGTCGGCCGCTCCACTGAAGGAACGGCCGGCGGACCGGATCCGGTGGCCGTACGCTCAAGCTCGATATTCCGACAGCCGATGAGATCTCCATGGTCGGAAGGAAGGGACGGTCGAGCCCGCGCAGGGCGGTGAAGAAGCTCCCCGCCACGCGGGACCGGCGCGGTTGGGACTTCGTCTTCTCGCAGTGCTCCAACTGCGGCGCCGAGATCCATCGGCCCTGTGGGCGACGCAAGCCTTGGGTCCACAGCAATTCGTCGCCTTGGTGCCCTCGGCTGTTCGGGCAGAGGGTCCACATGATGAGCGGATCTCGCCAGCTGTAGAGGTTGGGTAGAGAGAGACACAGAGCCGGGCACCTCTCCACTTCATGGTCGGTCTTGTCGGAGGCGACGACCAAAGACGCCGCCTCTCGAGTCGGCAGCTCGCCGCCTGTCCACATCCTCTCCTGGGCCAACGCCCGCAAATGTGCAGGCTGATGAAGGTCACCCACCGGCGGCGGAATCGACTCTAAAGTTTCGCGAAGGCGAACCTGTGTAGGTACGGAATGCGAAACAGAGGCGGCAATGGCTGATGTGAGGGCTCCTTCGGGTTGGTACCCCGACCTCCAGATTCCCAGCATCCTCCGCTGGTGGGACGGGCAGACGTGGACCGGCGACCTGGCGCCGGTGGGAGCCCCCGCCGCCTCGTCGACGCAGGTGCCGACCCGTGCGCGTCCGTCCCCGGCGCGGGTTCCCGAACTCGTGCCAATCCCGGCACCCGGGCCTTTCCAGTGGGGTGGAGACCCTGGCAGGAAACGGGATCTTGACGAGGAAGCGGCAGAGCTGTTCCAGACGATGGCAGAGTCGGGGGTGCGAGAGCGCGACGACCTGCGCACCGAGCTTGCGGATCTCACCGGTCAGGTCCCGACCCTGCGGCAGGAGCGCGACGACCTGCGCACCGAGCTGGCGGATCTCACCGGTCAGGTCCCGACCCTGCGGCAGGAGCGCGACGACCTGCGCACCGAGCTTGCGGATCTCACCGGTCAGGTCCCGACCCTGCGGCGAGAGCGCGACGACCTGCGCACCGAGCTTGCGGATCTCACGGGTCAGGTCCCGACCCTGCGGCGAGAGCGCGACGACCTGCGCACCGAGCTTGCGGATCTCACCGGTCAGGTCCCGACCCTGCGGCGAGAGCGCGACGACCTGCGCACCGAGCTTGCGGATCTCACGGGTCAGGTCCCGACCCTGCGGCGAGAGCGCGACGACCTTCTTGTTGCCGCCGTCCCTCTGAGTGCAGAAGTGTCCGATCTCTACGTAAAGCAGGAGGAGTTGATCGCACTTCGTTCCGAGATCCAAGCACTCCGCGAACGCAAGTCCTGGCTCGACCAATCGCTGGCCGGCATTCGCTCGCCGGGGGAGAGGTTCAGGAGTGGCCGGATCAACAACCAGAGGTTCCACGATTCGTAGTGGATCTCGTGGTGCCACAGTGCGCCCGAAATCAACGGTGGGGAGGGGCCGCTACCCGGGATGATCACAACCTGACTGCCGTTCTGGCACAATCCGTCGTGTCCTCAGTTACGCGTCACGGCCATCCTGTGTGTGGGAGCGCTGTGCTGCACCGGGCCGACACTCTTCTTCGAGGGCAGAGCCATCGCGACGACGATGAAGATGGCGATCAGCACCACCGCACCAATTATCCAAAGCCACACCCATAGCCCGCTGTCTCTGACCAAACGAGGCGGCGACATCCGGATCTGCCTGGAAGGATGGGGTCCAACGTGCTCCGAGTTCGGGTCGCCGTCTTCTGAGGCTGTTGGCCCCTTCGGCGAATCGATCCGGAGAGGCGCCTGTTCCTCTCCTCCGGTCTGCGGTATTGCGCTCTCGCTCGAATTGTTCATTTGCCTGCCCCTCGGCCTTTCGTAATTGGATCTCCTAGGCCTTATCGTCAATCCGGACATTCACCCTGAGGACTTGCGGCAAAGTGTCCAGAATCGGAGACGACGGCTCAGCGAGGGCCTCGAGGGTGGGTCAGAGCCGGACCGCCTGGATGAGCCTCCCGATCACGCTTTCCGGATCTACCAGCGGGATGCAGCCGTCGAGTACGAGGTGGGCTGTGGCCGGATCGACGGGATCGATTGAGGCCCACGACGGAGCCACGAAGCCAAACTCGACGACAAGTCCCGACGGTAGCCGTACCTGACGTTCGGCCTGCGACCCCCAGACCTGTGTCCCCACGATCTGGCCTGGGCTCGGCAGCGCATGACTCACCCAGCTGTCCGTGGTGATGTAGTGGTCCTTGTCGGAGGTCAGCACCAACAGATCGAGGTGCGAATCCATCCGTGCGGATTTCCGGGCCCATGGACCCACCACTGCGATTCCAATGATGTCCCGCCGATCCTGGGACCAGGTGAAGACGGAATGCTTGATTCGCCGGTACTCGTGTTTTCTTTCGTCGCTGATCATCTTGTGAGCCCAGGCTTGCACCCGTCGACACGCCCCCACCGTGCACGGGTGAGGTTGGTGTTTCTGAGCCGCCTGACGGACAGGCTCGCCACCTTTCCTGTTGGCTGCGCTCCTATTGCCTACTCGTCGTCATCAGCCTCAAGAACGGTGATGTCCTCCTCGACCGCATGCAGCTCGCCGTCCTCGCCCACAATCGAGATCGTCTCGTCGATGATCACATCGCCGTCTTCGGTCACGACCGCAACGGTCTCGTCCGAAGCGACGACCTTACCGTCCTTGTCGAGGGCGACGACCAGGTCATCCACCACGGCGTTGCCGTCTTCATCGACTCCTCCGGTCTCGACCTCAACCACTTCAAGGTCATCCTCACCCGGCTTGTCATTGGTCTCGCTCATGCTTGCCTCCAAGGTTTTGGCGGGATCTTCCCGTTTCATGATCATGACACGCTGGTGTCGGTGGCTGGGCACCATCGCGTTGAGTATCAGCGCGCCGAGATCCGTCGGATTGATTTCAGGGTATGCCCGGTCCGGGAGAGGGCTCACTTCTGACTTGAGCGGGTGCTCTGCCAATGCAATAAGGGACTTTCGGCCCTAATCGAGATTCATCCTCGGCGTAGAATCGCCAGTGAGGGATCGGAGCAAAGGCAACAAGATCCCCAAGGAGGCGCTTATGCGATGTAGCAGAGGTTGCCCATCCTGAGAATGGGCTGCAAGGAGTTTGTACGGGGAGCAGGCTCAATCACCAAAGGCAAGCAGCTCGGAGTGTGAGCGTTGCATCGGCAGGAGCAAGAATGCTCCTTGAGTCCCCTCGGCAGGTCAGACTCAGGAACACAAATTGAGAAGCGCCCGATCCCCGCCAACCCGTGGGACGGGCGTTTTCTCGTTGGACCGGTCGTATCGGCGTTTGAAACACTATTGGCGGTTGACTCCGAGAGACGCAGCCGGCTCTCCGTCCTCATGCCGAAGAAATCAGCTTTCCCCGATTCGTCCGACCTGGTTGTTCTGACCATCGGCGCGGGATCCCTATGCGGACTGATCCACCCCGAACCTCTCATTAGCCACTGACAAGCGGTCCCTCACTTCGTGATCTGCGCTGTCGATCATTTCTACGGGAACGAACCATCTGATCACCGAGCCGATGACATCCGGTCCGCCACCCATGACCCAGTCCACAGGGCCTTCTCGGTCCGAAGTTGTAGCCATCTGGAAGATTTCGGCCCATTGAAGTTCGGGCTTGGCGCTTAGCTTCCATTCAACCTCAACCCTGTCACCGATCTCCTTGGCAATGATTCTGTCGACAACCGTGATCTCTGAAATGTGCCCAACCCCTTCCTGCGCCTGTAGTTCGCGTTCGTTCCTGTCGTGACCATGCCAGCGCTTTGTTTTGTGCACCGTGTCTGCCTCGTGTGCAGATTCGCCATCCCGAGCCCCAAGAGTCGCACGAAGCTCGTCGAGTCCGGACGATTCGTGCCCCCAACCGGAGCCGTCCGGAGTCGGACACCCTAGACCAGGACGGCGAATTCGTCGGGCAGAACGGCAACGACATGGTCCATCGTCCCCGGGGCCAACTCATCCCAGAGAACCGCCATCACTGCTCGAGCCCCGCTAGCCGCCTCGGCGGCGCCTCGCAGGTTGGCCTCCCGCTCGACCCGATTGATGAACTCGTCGAGCGTCAACTTCTGTGGGGTCGTTCCGGGGTCCCAACCCTCATAAAAGATCCCTCGGACGAGTAGGGGTAGCTGCGCAGCGAGATGCACGGAAACTTCGGGCCCGATGCGGTCTCGGAGCGTATGCAGAACCGCCCTCAGCAGCACGTACGCATGCTGCCTGTCGTCCGTATTCATTTCCAGACACAGTCGGTCAAGCCACTCGTTGGTCTTTGAGACCGTGCGTTCGATGACGCTCACCTGGTGGGCCATGGATCTCATGCTGCTCGTACGCCGGTCGCCCGAGTAGGGCCGAAGGTCACACCGCTGTCCCCTACGTGTGGTGGAGCTCGAATCGATGTTCCAGCCAATTGCGGGATCGCCTTCCATTCTGACTCGCCAGTCCGGTCTGGCGCCGACCAGCGTTCTGGACGCCCCCGATCGCCTCGCCCGGAGTCCTCTGGCAAGATCTGAAATGGTGCGATCAGATGACATCCGACTCTCGTTCAATGAAGTCCCGGATATCTACGACAAGGTCCGGCCCTTGTATCCCGCTGACCTGTTTGACGCACTGTTCCAGATGCTGCCGGTGCGGCCGAAGATCGTCGAGGTCGGTCCGGGGACGGGCCAGGCCACGAAGGACCTCCTTGCCCGAGGGGCTTCGGTGCATGCCATCGAAATCGGTCCGGAGATGGCTGCCAAGTTGCGCTCGAATCTCGCTTCGGAACGGCTACGCATCGGCGTCGGCGATTTCGAGTCATTCGAAGTCGCTGCCGGTGAGGCTGACGCCTTGTTCGCCGCCACTGCCTACCACTGGATCTCCCGAGAGGCGCAGACCGACCGGCCTGCTGCGATCTTGCGACCTGGCGGCCTCGTGGCCGTAGTCGACACCATCCAGATCGACTCGCCTGACGACGGGGGCTTTTTCGCCGCCGCCCAGCCGATCTATGAGCGATACGGGCAGGGCCACACGGGACCCCCCGCACCGGTTCGTGGAAACGTCGATCCGGCGATCCGTTCGGTGCTCGAAACAGATCGCCGCTTCGACTCCGTTACCGTCCGCCGGTATGACTGGGACCAGACGTACGGCGCCACCGACTACCGCAGGCTGATGATCTCGTACTCCGGCACTCAGATGATGGGGGGGACCGACCGCTCAGGCCTCCTCGACGACGTGGAGTCCCTCATACGGAGCGACTTCGACGGCACCGTCACGAGGCCGCTGGTCGTTACCCTCACAACCGCCATACTCGTGAGGCGTTGATCCCACGCCGCTCACGTGCTCTGTACCGCGGGAGAGGCGTTTGGCCGCCGGCCCAGCCGGGTTCATCGAATGGAGCGGTGAAGCGGGACCGGCGACCCGGTTACTTGCCGCTGCTGGTTGGGACGCCCGACGATTGCATCTGACCAGATTCGAGTTTCGTCACTGCGGGGTCGAAGCGTGCGTCGTCGACACGTAGATGAAGTTGACGAACGAGGCGGGCTAGATCGGCCTGATAGGTGGCGTCGTCAACCAGGCTGTTCGGTCGGGCACGCCTATGGCCAAAGCCGCTGCACCCACTGCCGCCCGGACTCTCACCCGATCCCCTCCTACAGGCACACCGTGGAACCTCAGCTCCAATGTACCTGACGGGTGACAGCTACCCCTGCCCCCGGCCCCTGGTCGCAGAGCAGGTGGGGCAGCCGCAAAGCAATGGGGGCAGGACATCTCAGGGCGTCCATGGTCTAATGGGCCATGTTCTATATCTTGATCTTCAGTCTTCTTGCCGTCGTCCTTGTCGTCGGGGGTATCACAACAATGAACCGTCGCCGCCACAGCTTGGCAACGGACGAGGGCGAGGCCAACCCCAGCCACGCGGGACACACCCTCGACAGTCACGTAGGACACACGACCCACAGTGATGCCAGCCGTCGCAATCGGAAGGCAAAGCGAGTGCAATCGCGGAACGATCGGCGCAAGCGCCACTGAGCCAGACCTTCTGTTCAGCCTGGTTCTGTTGAATCTGAGGTTGGGCTCGGTGTGTCACCGGACCGTGTCGCCGGAAGCTCAAGGTCCACCAGGTCGAACCGATAGTCGGGGTGATCGGACAACCACTGCGAGGCGCGGCGCATGCTGGCCTTCGGTTTTGTTCCCTGCCGGACGGCCCTCGAGGATCACCGACTTGGTCTCGAGGAACGGAAGCAGCCTTCGGCTCCACCCTCGCGTCCTGTCCCAGATTGCTTGAAGCCGCCGAACGCCATCGTGAAATCAGTACGGAATGCGTTGTGGCCGACCGTGCCCGAGCGCAGCTGACGGGCCCCACGGCGGGCCCGGTCCACGTCGTTGGTGAACACGGAGGCGTTCAGTCAGTAGACCGTGTCATTGGCGATGGCGATGGCGATGGCGATGGCGATGGCGATGGCGATGGCGTCATCCTCGTCTTCGGCGGGGGATGACGCTGGAGCAGACCTGTCCCGACAAGAAGCGCTCGTTGCCGGCGAAGGCGCCGGCCGCGGTGGCGATGTCGATGTCGTCGATGATCACGGCCGCCGACGGCGTGCACGACCCGGACTCCCGGGGCCAGATCTGTCCGACATCGCAGGCCCGCTCCTGCAGGCCCGCTCCTGCAGGCCGGCCCCCAGCGCCGTGTCCCTGGACCGCCTGCCGTGTGGCCGTACTGCCGGTCACAGATCGAGCACTATGTCATCTCTGGGTCGCGAGCAGCAGATGAGCACGCTGCCTTCAATGGGAGGTTCAACCGGGTCGGGGCTGTAGTCGACATTCCCGGCGATGAGCGTCGTCTCGCAGGTATGGCAGACGCCGGTGCGGCACGACCAGCGGACGGGTACGTCGCAGGACTCGGCCAGTTCGAGCAGGGTGCCGTAGTCGCTACTCCATGGGATCGTCAGGTCGCTGCGGGCGAACGCGATCGTCGGGCCATCGCCAGGCTGGCCGGCGGGCGGGTGGGGCGCCCGCCCGGGTGCCGCCGCGATGCCCGGCGTCACACCGGCTGCCGGTCCGAATGGTTCGGTGTGGATTCGGGAGGCATCCAACCCCAAGGCTGCCAAACCCGCGCTGATGTCGTCCATGAAAGCCGTGGGCCCACACAGGTATGCCTCGCCATCGGACGGGGGGTTCAATTCGGCGAGTGATGACGCGGTGAGGTGCCCCGCACTGTCGTAGTCGCGGCCTTCGAGGTCGTCTGGGCCCGGACGGCTGTAGTACACGTGAGACCGTGCGTTCGGCAGCGAGCCGAGGAGAACGCGGGCCTCGGCGGCGAACGAGTGCTCGCCGCCGTTGCGGGCTCCGTGCAGCGCCCAGATCTCTCGCTCGGAGTGGTTCTGCGCCAGCGACTGGAGCATGGCGAGAACGGGAGTGGCACCTATCCCAGCGCTGATCAAAAGCACAGGCGCATCCGTCTGATCGAGGATGAACGTACCGCGCGGTGCCGCGATGTCGAGTTGGTCGCCAACGGCGACCCGGTCGTGCAGATAGCTGCTGGCGACGCCACTGGGCTCGCGTTTGACGGTGATCCGGTAGTAGCCCGCTGTGGGTGGCCCAGAGAGTGAGTAGTTGCGCAACACGTCCCGCTTCTGCCCGTCCGGTTGGACTCGCAGAGTGATGTACTGGCCCGGGCGGCCCGCCGGGAGGGGGGCACCCGTGGGATCTGCGAGGCGCAGCGAGATCACCGAGTCACTTTCGTGCGTGATCGCCTTGACGGTCACCTTCCGAAATCCGGACCAGGCCGGAGGTGGGCTCGTTGCCGCCAGGCCGGCGTTGCCACTACCGGGCTCCTCATTCAAGAGGGCTCGAAACGAGTCCTGCCAGCCCGGGCTGAGGGCGGGAGTTCGGAGGGCTCGGAGCAGGTCCTGGCGTGGGTGTCCGGGGAGGTAGAGCAGCGCGTCGACGTCGGCGACCGTCATCTGCCCGGGTCCCGAGGAGAGCTTGACGATCTTGTCTCCCGCCTGCACCTCCCCCTCCTCGAGCACCCGGAAGTAGAACCCCGGGCGGTGGCGGGAGACGAGCAACGCAGGTATTTGCGGATCGTTCATGCGGATCCCGACCCGATAGCAGGTGACGCGGGGTTGCGTCACCTCGAAGGTCGCGCTGCCGATCTGGTAGCGATCGCCGATGCACACCTCGTCGTCGCCCAATCCCTCCACAGTGAAGTTCTCGCCGAACTGCCCGTACACGAAGTCGTGTCGGCCCAGCTCGCGTTCCCAGAATCGATACGAATCGATTTGGTAGACGAACACGGCACGTTGCTCGCCGCCGTGCCCCGACAGGTCGCCTTGGCCATCACCTTCGATATTCAGCTTCCGGACCCGGCAGGGACCGGAAACGGGATCCTTGAAGACTCCGGTGAAGACGACCTTCCCTTGCCAGGCCACGTCCTTCGGCAGGCCGACATTCACCGACACCAGAGTCCCAGCGGGTTTGGCGGTGGACTGGGCTGATGCAACTGGCTTGGGCTGAGCGCTGCTCGCAATCGCCGAGAGCGGGGCTCCGCTCGTCATCGTTCCTCCAAATCGGTGGTGCGACCACGGGTCACGCGACAAGGGCCGCCGAGTTGGGGTGTGAAAATGGACAACCGTGGTTGCGCAGAAGGCCGCAACCTGTGGAACCTACCTCATCGGAGCGCTGCTTCGGCGAGACCCACCGGTGACCGGATCGCAGCGCCTACTCGGACCGGGACGGCCAGAAGCGAAGGCTCTGACCTGCATGTATCAGTGGTCGGGCTGCCCGGATTTGAACCGGGGACCTCTGCGTCCCGAACGCAGCGCGCTAACCAAGCTGCGCCACAGCCCGTCGAACGGAACCGGTACAACGACGGTTCCGCACCACGGTGATGCTACCCGACCCTGGTCCGCTCGTTCCCCGGGCCCCCGACAGGCGGCTGCGAAGGCGAGGGCGGCGGATCCGGGCGTTTGGCCACCACTTTGGCGATTCGTCGCTTGTCCATCTCGGTGACCCTGAGCTCCCAGCCGTCGACGATCAGCGACTCCCCCTCTTCGGGGATGTGTCCGAAGCCGTCGAACAGGAACCCACCGACGGTGACGTACTCCCCCTCGGGGATATTGATGTCCAAGCGGTCCCGCACGTCGTCCACGCTCATCCGGCCGTCCACCAGCCACCGGGTCCCGTCGACCCGGACCACGTCGGGCTCGTCGTCGGGATCGAACTCGTCCGGAAGGTCGCCCACCAGGGCTCCGAGGAGATCCTTGACGGTCAGCACGCCCTCGACCCCGCCGTGCTCGTCGACCACCACGGCAAACGCCCGTCGCTGGTGCCGCATCTCGGCCAGCGCGTCGAGGACCAACCGGGACTCCGGGACCAGGAAGGGCTGTCGGAGCCGTCGGGAGATGTCGATCGGGCCCGGGGACGGCCCGATCCTCACAGCAGCCGGCGCGGTGGTCGGTCCGGTCTCCGCATCCCCCGCGGCGGCGTTGCCCGGGTCGCCGTCGTCGGCCAGGGCCCTATCGCCGTCGCCCGCCCCGCCCACCTTCCACCCGGCCCGGAACAGGTCGTTGACGAACAGTACGCCGATGAGGTCATCGAGGTTGTCGCCGTAGACAGGAAAGCAGCTGTGGCCCGATTCGCGGACCGCCTGGGTGATGGCGTCCACGGTCAGCGGGATCGACAAGGCCACGACGTCCACCCTGGGTGTCATCACCTCGCGGACCGCGGTGTCATGGAGGTCGTTCAGGGCGTCGATGATGAACTGCTCCTGGGCATCGGCACCACCCTCCTGTGGCCGCCCATTGAGCCCGCCGGGGTTCGTCCGGCTCCCTCCGGGCCGGACGGCGGTCCGGCCTGCTCGGTCCGAGTGGGGTGTGTCTTGGTTGTGGCGTCGGAACACGGACACGATGGTGACGCTGTCTGTTGGGGCGGGCCGTCAGGCGCCGGCAGGTACGGGCGTGGACACGACAGAGAGTGGCTGGTAGGACTCGTCGTAGTACGTGCCTCCGTCGAGGAGGGACGTGATCGCCCGTCGCAGGCGGATGGGATCGAGCGGCTTGACCACCCATCCCTCGGCGCCGGATCTTCGGGCCAGGAACACGTCAGGTCGCCGGTCCAGCAGCATCAGCACGGGAACGTGCTCGAGATTGCCGTACGAGGCCTCGAGCCTGAGCTCGAGACAGACGGCCATCCCGCCCATGTTTCCCATCTGCAGGTCGACCACGACCAGATCGGGAAGCGACTCGGCGACCTCGTCCATCACCGTGGGCCCCGACCTGGCTTCCCGGATGGTGACGTCGGGCCTCCCCGCGATGGCCGCAACCTCGGCTCGAATCGACGGAGCGTCGCTGGCCACGAGGATGGTACGCACCCTCACCAGGTTAGCGCTCCGTGTCGACCCCGCCTGCTACCGCCGCCGCCGGTCCCGAGAACAGGAGGTCGGCGATGGTCTCCAGCCCGTCGAGGTCGTGGACGTCGGTGTTCAGGAGGGGGACCCTGTAGACGGGGGCCGGGGAGACCTTCGACACCAGGTCGGTGAGGGCCTTCTCCTCGCGGTCCGATGCGTCGGTGTAGCCCCGGAGGTTGTCGATCAACTGTTCGAGCGGGGTGCCGGAGCCTCCGTCGACCGCGCCTCCGTCGGCCGACGCCGCCCCCGACCCCGACGCCGACCCAGACCCAGACCCAGACCCAGACCCCGACCCCGACCCCGACCCCGACCCCGACCCCGACCCCGACTCAGACCCAGACCGTGTTCCCGAGGCAGACCGTGTCAGCGAGGCCAGCGCGGCATCGTCGGCGAAGCGGGGCTGGACCCGGTTGACCACCAGCGCGGTCACGGCCATGTCCGACTCGGCCAGCTTGCCGGCGAAGTGGACGGCCTCGTCGACGGAGTCCGGGCGCGGTGACGCCACCAGGATGAAGGCGGTATCCGCCTGGACCAGCAGCTCCCTCACCCGGGCCGCCCGGGTCCGGAATCCCTCCTCCATCCCCTCGAAGGCCTGGAAGAAGGCCACCGCATCGTGGACGATGTCGGCCCCGGCCACCCGTGAGATCGTCCGCAGCAGGGCCTGGGCCGCCACCCCCATGAACTTGAGGCCGACCCGGGTGGGTTTCATCAGCGCCTGGAACACCCGGTTCTCGAGAAACCGGGTCAGGCGCCTCGGGGCATCGAGGAAGTCCAGGGCGTTGCGGGTCGGAGGGGTGTCCACCACCACCACGTCGAACGCCCCTTCCTCGACCAGCTCGTAGAGCTTCTCCATGGCCATGTACTCCTGGGTGCCCGAGAGCGACCCGGTCAGGTTCCGGTAGATCCGGTTGACCTTGATCTCCTCAACCTGCTGGGCGCTGTCCGAGTATCGCTGGATCAGATCGTCGAAGGTCCCCTTCGGGTCGAGCATGAGCGCGTGGAGCTCGCCGGGCCAGGGACCCTCGATGCGGGTGGGCCGGTTGTTGAGCGTGGCGAGCCCGAGCGAATTGGCCAACCGTCGGGCCGGATCGATGGTCACCACGCAGGCGCGCCGGCCGAGCCGCGCCGCCTGGAGGGCGAAGGCGGCGGCCGTGGTCGTCTTCCCCACGCCACCGGAACCACAGCAGATGATGATCGACCGTTCGACGACCACCCCGTCCAGGGCCCCGTCGGGACCCGGTGCGGCGCTCACGATGGGACCCCGGACGGGTCGTGGAGCGCCCCCACCCCGGTTTCCAGGGCGTCGCTCAGGGTATCCAGCTCCGGGGGACCGATGGAGGCGGTGAACAGGAACGGCACCCGGAGCTGTGGGAGCGGCAGCTCTCGGGCCAACCGCCCCAGCTGGTCCTCTTGGAGCTCCTGTCGGGTGAGCCGGAACCTGCGGGCCCGGTCGAGGGCGGAGACCAGCTCCGGATCGAGGACAACCCCGGCTGCTTCGGCCGCCGCTCCGGCCGGCGTGGTCAATCCGGCCAGGGGCGGGTAGCACCCGTTGACGACCACCGGTCCGAGCGCCACGCCCACTTTGTCCTCGAGCTGGTAGGCGGCTTCGACGGCCTCGTTGATCGGCATCTCCTCGGGCAGCGTGACCAGGGCGACCTGACACCGCGACGGGTCGGACAGAAGATCGACGACTTCGGCGGCCTGGGTGCGGATGGGCCCGCTCCGGGCGGCGTCGAGCAGCCCGCCGGCCGACGAGAGGAACGTCATGGTGTGCCCGGTTGCCGGTGCGTCGACCAGGATCAGGTCGGCGATGCGGCTCCGTTCGATCTGCTTGACCTTGCCGAGGACCAGGACATCGCGGATGCCGGGGATCGACCCGGCCACCAGATCGACGATTCCTGAAGACATCAACCGCTTGGACACCCGCCGCAGGCCGTGGTCGGCCAGGTACTCGATCAGGGCGTCGTCGGGGGTGATGGTCCGGGCCCGGACCGTGCCGGGAGGGATGGGTGGGGTCGAGTCGGCGTCGGTGTCGTCGATCGGGTCCGCCCCGGCGGCTTTCAACACCGCGCCGGCGTAGTCCAAGGGGGCGCTGTGCCCGAACGCCGTGGGCACCCCGACGCGCCCTTCGAGCTCGACCACCAGCACAGAAAGCCCAGCCTGGGCGCCCATATGGGCCAGCGCGGCGGTCATGGTGGTCTTGCCGACCCCACCCTTGCCGGCCACGATCACGACCCGGCTCTGGCGACAGAAGGCGGCGACGTCCATGACGTAGTGGAGCGTAGTGTCCGGTCCCGCCCCCGCTGCCCATGACCGGCGCCGGGCAGGCATGACGGCCGGCCCGGCGGCCCCAGGACGGTCCGGCCGGGACCTACCGGGTCGGTTCGCCGAGAAATGCTGGTCAGATCCCTTGTTTCGCGCTACGGGGGCGAGTACTTTCGCTTGCTGGAGGACTCAAGGGGGAGTTGGGCAACGTGGAGCAGGCGCTTGATACATGGCAGCTCAAGGCGTCGTGTCGTGGACCGCAGGCGGAGATCTTCTTTCCGCCCGCCCACGCCGAACGTAAGGACGAGAAGCTTCAACGTGAGGATCGGGCCAAATCGATCTGTCGATCGTGTGCGGTGCGGGTCGAATGTCTCGACTACGCCATCCGCATTCACGAGCCTCACGGCATCTGGGGCGGGTTGAACGAGATGGAACGCAAGCAGTTGGCGGACCGCCGGGTCAGCTGAGGCCCACCACCGGCGGATCGCCGGGCGGTGTCCGGGACCGGGTGTTCATGGGCCGGCTGCCGACGGGCGGCGTGCCGAGCGGCCGCCTGCGGAGGGACCGCCCGCCGATGGGCCGCCTGCCGCCGTCATCCCAGCCCGAGGGCGTGGGCGGCCGAGCGGACACCCGCGGAGGCGCACACCGGGGCCGGTTGCTCGTCGGTCGACCGGCAGATGCCCGCCGTCAGGTAGTTGGCCGAGGCCACGATGACCTGGCCCACCGGGTTCCCGGGTTGGCTGAGGTCCCCGGCGATGGCCGACTGGGAGTGTCCTTCGAGCACCACCGGGCTGAAGCCCGAGGTCGACGTGACCAGCACGTTGTCGATGTCGACGAAGGGGAGCGTGCCCGTCCGGGGCCCTTGTCCGGCACCGGTTCCGTAGCGGTCGACAAGTGCCGACTGGGCGGGGGTGAGCCTTGCGATCTGGGTGTATGCGCCCTGGCTGTCGACGGAATCGGAGTACAGCTCCACCCCGGTGAAGGTCACGTACCTGCTCGAGTACGACGCGCCCGCGAAGCTGAACGTCTGGATCCCGGGAAACACCGAGAGCTGGGCGGACTGCACGTTGTGGAGGGTCGTGAAGTGCCCGAAACGAGAGAGGGCGACGATGAGGGGCCACCGTTCGGCGGCACAGAACGGGCAGAAATCCGCTCCTACGAACAGGACCTCGGGCTTTCCGAACGAGTCCAGCGGGGGCTGGCCGGTCAGGACGGTGGGCACCGCCAGCGGGAAGGTCGCGGTCACGCCGACCGAATCGAAGACCGGGGTCGGGACCTGGTGCAGGGCGGAGACGACCGCGTCCGAGGTCTCGACCCGGTGCACCACCCCGGGCGACGCCGGAGGCCCGGTCAGGGCGTAGACGATCAGCGCGACGACCCCGACCAGGATGACCACCACCGCGCCCCAGGCGAAGCGAGCGGTGCGGTTGACCCGGTCGTGCGCCGGTTGATCCTGGCCCTCCGCTCCGACCGGGTCGGAGCCCGGACCGCTCACCGCCGACCGGGCCTCGGCCGACGGTTCCGACCCGTCGTCGGTCACGCTGTCGCTCGCCAGGTGATGTGACTACGCCCCTTCGTACGACTCGCCGTACCCTTCGGTCGGGTGCTCCCCGAATCCTGGAGCCAGTACCACCGGGGAGGCGGTCACGATGATCACGAACAGGACGAAGGTGGTCAGGTGGACCGAGGAGCACCACAGGCAGATGGCCTTGATGATGAAGAGCTCGGCGATGATCAGATAGAGGATCGTGCCCACACCGACGATCGAGAGCACGAGTCGGGCCAGGTGGACGCGCCGGTCCCTCGAGCGCCACGAGACCGGCAGGCACAGGGCGAACATGGGAACGAAGAAGAGCAGCCCGAGGATGGCCACCGGGATCCCGAAGACCTCCGATTGGGGGCTGGTCGTGACCTTCTCGCAGTTGAACGTGCTGTTGCTGACGCACACCAGCGCATGGGGACTGAAGTGGGTGATGGTCAGGTAGGTCGACACCCCGAGGCCGAAGAGGCTCAGGAGCAGGGTGGTGACGGGTTGCCAGCGAAGGGTCGGCACGGGGGATCCTCGAGGCGGTACAGGTCGCCTACAGCGACTTGTCGGCGGCCTGGACCCCCGGGCTCGAGCACACCGAGGACGGCGCGCCCTTGGTGCTGGCGCAGACGGCCGCGGAGATGTAGTTCGCCGTGCCCACGATCGATTGGGTCACCGGGTTGGTGGCATCGTCGAGCCCGCCGGCGATGTCGGTCCACGAGAGACCGGCCAGGATGCCCGGGTTGTAGGTGGCGCCGGAGATGATCGCCTTGTTGCCGATGTTGATGAAGGGGAACCCGACCTGCCCGGGTGTTGCTCCGGGGATGTACTTCTGGCCGCTGTTGATGACCGACTCCTCCTGCTTGGTCGGGTTCTCGAGGATCGTGTAGCTCCCTGCGCTGGTCGGGACGTTGCTGTACTGCTCCACCGTGGCGAGGGTCAGGTAGGGGCTGGTGAAGGTGGCACCTTTGAAGCTGAAGGTGTGGGTGTCGTTGTAGACGTCGGTGTGTGACGAGGCGGTGATCTTGAGGTTCGACCAGGTCCCGAAGCGGGCCAGTGCGGCGACGACGGCCCAGCGCTCGGCGGCGCAGTACGGGCAGTACTCGGCCCCGTAGTAGAGCATGGCCGGCGCCTTGCCCCCGATGGACAGCGGGGGCTGGTTCTTGAGCTTGATGGGCGGTGACACGGGCTGCGCGGCCGACGGGAAGTTGACCCCCACCTTGTCGTAGACCGACGCCGGGATGGTGGTGACGTCCTTGACCACCGATGCGGGTGCCGCGGTCACCGGCGTGTACGAGTTGGCCCCGCTCGAGCCGCCGCCCGCCACCTTGACGACGACCAGTACCGCCACGACCACGACGACCAGGCCTACCGCGCCCCAGGCCAGGACCGCACCGGAGAATCTGCTGGGCTGCGGCGCGGGCGCGGGCTTGCCGCCCGGGCGGGGCTTGTTGCCGCCGCCACCGCCGGCTCCGCCCGACTTGGCGCGGGCCCCGGTGGCCTGACCGGATTTGCCGGCCGGCGACTTGCCCGACACCGGCCGGCTCTGGGCCTTGCTCCGGTCCTTGGCACTCTGGTTCGATGGCCCGCCCGAGCGGGCAGGGGGCTTGGGCGTGTTCCCCCCGGTGACCGGCTTCTTCTTCTGGTCGTCAGCCATCTGGGCAGTTCCCCGATTCGTATGCGTGCGGGAATGAGCGTAACGGGTTGATCAACCCGTATGGGTTCGCTCCGTCGTCGGAGCGTGCGCCGGACGAGCAGCTCCGCCGCGGCGCTATCAGGCTACAGGACGAGTTTCCCGCCTACACTGATCGGGCCATGTTGCAAGATGCCATGTCGGACGCGTCTGCGGCCGGGGACGGCCCTGAGGGGCCGGGTGAGCGTCGCCTTGCCCGGCATCCGGGCGATCCGGGCTCCACCGGCCCCTCCGACTCCTCCGGCACGACCGCTACCACCGGGACCTCCGACTCCTCCGGCACGACCGCTACCACCGGCACCTCCGACTCCTCCGGCGCCATGAGTTGGAGCTCGGTGACCGTCGACGGGCACCGGGTCCGCTACGCGGTGGCCGGGAGCGGCCCCGTCGCCCTGTTCATGCACGGATGGGGGCTGCGGCCCAACGCCTATCGGGGACCGATCGAAGCCATGGCCTCAGCCGGGTGCCGGGTCTACGCCCCGTGCCTGCCCGGGTTCGGTGGGACCCGCGAGCTGGATCCCGAGCGGCGGACGTTCGCCGGCTATGCCCGGTGGGTCGGCCACTTCCTGGACGCGGTGGACGAGCGTCGGGTGGCCCTGGTGGCCGGGCACTCGTTCGGGGGAGGCGTCGCCACCGCCTTCGTCTACGCCCAACCCGGCCGGGCATCGGCCCTGTTGCTGGTCAACGCCATCGGGAGCCCGACCTGGGCGCTGTTCCCCAACGAGGTCCGGACGACCATGCAGCGGCCGGTCTGGGACTGGGGTCGCCATTTCGGGACCGACCTCTTGCACTCGCCTCACATGGTCCGGATGCTCCCGACCCTGCTGGAGGACTTCATCCCCAACCTGTTGGGCAATCCCCTCGGCATGTTCCGGACCGGCGAATTCATCCGGCGGGCCGACCTGGTCCGCGAGGTGCGGGCCGTGGCCGAGCGCGGCATCCCGGTCAATGTGGCCTGGTCGGATCGCGATCGGCTGGTGTCCCGATCGGCGTTCGACGAGCTCCGGCACGCGGCCGGTGTCGAGGGGGTGGTGATCGAGGGCTCCCACGCCTGGCCCATCGCCGATCCCTCGATCTTCCGGGAGCTTGTCATCAGCTCCCTGGTCGACTCCGGTGTCCTCACTCCCCGATTGGCGGGCGGCGCCCCGGTCCCGAGCTCGGCGGCCGGCGGGACCTGACCTGAGCCGGGAGCGGCCGGCCGGGCGGACGGTAGCCTGAGCCGATGAGCGTGACCCTCCGTGATGCCGCCACGGTGATGCTGATCCGTGATGCGGACGACGAGAGCGGGCGACCGGCGATCGAGGTCTGCATGCTCCGCCGCAACCTCGCCTCCGAGTTCGTGGCCGGTGCCTACGTGTTCCCCGGCGGGTCGGTGGATCCCGAGGACCGGGGCCCACGGGCCGCGGCGCTCTGCCAGGGACGGACCGACGCCGGGGCCAGCGCCGACCTGGGTGTCGAATCGGGGGGTCTGGCCTTCTGGGTTGCGGCGCTCCGGGAGTGCTTCGAGGAGGCCGGCGTCCTGCTGGCCCGGTCCAGCGGCGCCGGCCCCGACCGCGGCCGCCTGCTCGACACGACCGACCCGGCCGTGGCTGGGCGGTTCGCCGAGCACCGGGACGCGGTCAACCAACAACGCCTCGGGCTCCTCGACGTCTGCGACCAGGAGGGCCTGGTCCTGGCCGTCGACGCGGTGCACTACGTCAGCCACTGGATCACCCCTGAACTGGCCCCTCGGCGTTACGACACCCGGTTCTTCATCGCCGCCGCGCCGCCGGGCCAGATTGCCAGCCACGACGACGGAGAGACCATCGCCAACATCTGGATCCGCCCGGGGGAGGCGCTGGCCCGGCAGGCGGCCGGTGAGATCGAACTGCTGCCCCCGACCATCGCCAACCTGCGCAACCTCGAGGACTACCGGACCACCGAGGAGGTGATGGAGTGGGCCAGCCAGGTCACCGAGGTGCCCACCGTGCTCCCCATCGTCCTCATCGAGGACGGCCACGTGCTCATCCTGAGACCGGGCGACCTCGGCTACGAAGAGGCGCTGGCCGACCGGCTGGCCTCGGGGCCGGAGGTCGACGCGGGCCTGGCCGACGCGGCCCGGGCTATCTGGGAACCGAAGGCGGGCACCGCCTGATCCGTCCGGCGGATCACCCCGGTGTCGCCTCCAGCGGTTCACCCCGGTGTCGCCTCCGGCGGTTCACCCCGGTGTCGCCTCCAGCGTGGGAGGCGCCTGGATGTCGCCGGACCCGTCTCTGACTGCGGCCTCCACCCGCTCGAGGAGGCGCACGCTGCATCCCTCCATGGACACCACCGGGGCGATCGTGGTGATGACCGAATCGGCGATGTGGTCGAACACCTCGGCCAGGGGTTGACCGACGTCCAGGGCCACCGGGGCGCCGGCATCGCCGCCGGCGGCCACCGACGGGTGCAGCGGTATCCGGCCGATCAGGGGGACGCCGACGTCGGCGGCCAGGCGGTCGCCGCCACCCGACCCGAACAGGGCGTAGGAGGTGCCGTGCTCGCAGATGAAGTCGCTCATGTTCTCGATGACCCCGGCCACCCGGAGGTACCCCTTCCGGGCCATGTCCGCCGTCCGGGCCGCCACCTTCTGCGCGGCCACCGGGGGAGTGGTGACGACCACCACCTCGGTGCGGGGCAGCATGCGGGCCAGGCCCATCTGGATGTCCCCCGTCCCCGGGGGCATGTCGATCAGCAGGTAGTCGAGGTCGCCCCAGTGGACGTCCTCGAGGAACTGCTGGACGGCACGGTTGAGGATCAGCCCACGCCACATGATGGCGCTGTCCTCGTCGGCCAGGAACCCCATGGACAGGACCCGGAGGACCCCGTCGCCGATCCGGCGCTCGAGCGGGACCATCTTCTTGTCCCTGGCCTCGACCTCGCCCTGCATCCCGAGGAGGCGGGGAACGGAAAACCCCCAGATGTCGGCGTCGAGGACCCCGACGGTCAGGCCGCGTCGGGCCAGCGCCACCGCCAGGTTGACCGTGACCGAGCTCTTGCCCACGCCGCCCTTCCCCGACGCGATGGCGATGATCCGGGCCGTGTCGGGGATGTCGGTGTCCGGTGCCGGGTCCCGGGCGGCCAGGCGGGCCTGTTCCATGACGTTCTTGCGTTGGCCGGCATCCATGACGCCGGTCCTGACCACGACGGCCTCCACCCCGGGGAGGGTCCCGATGTGGGTCTCCACGTCGCTCTGGATCTGGGTTCGCAGCGGGCATCCGGCCACGGTGAGGGCGACCTCGACCTCGACCAGGCCCCCCTCCCCGATGCCGATGGAGGTGACCATGCCCAGCTCGACGATGTCCGCACCCAACTCGGGATCGATCACCCCGCGCAGCGCGGCGCGCACGCCCTCTTCGGTCGGTACCGAGCGTTCCACGGCCCCGGCGCCTGACTCTGGAGTGTCGGGCCTGGTCACTCGGGCAATTCTACCGGTCGGGCCGGGTCCGCCACCCACGCTGATGTACCACCTGGGCCGCGACGCGGGTACGCTTTGTCCAGCAGTCGTATCGCTGTCGGGCAGCGGGGCGCCGGGTCGGTGTGCCCTCGATGTCCGGTCGACCATTTCGTATCCAGGAGGAGCGCCGATGAGTGGCACCATGCAGACCGTCAGCATCGGGAAGAAGCCGAGTCCGGTGACGCTGACTGATGTCGCCGCCTCCAAGGTCGCCGAGCTTCTGGCCCAGGAGGACGTCGAAGGGCTCGCCCTCCGGGTGGCCGTACGACCGGGTGGTTGCTCCGGCTTCAGCTACGAGATGTTCTTCGACGCCGACACGGCCGAGGACGACATCGTCCGGGAGTTCGGGACCGTCAAGGTCGTCGTCGACGCCACCAGCGCCGATCTGTTGAAGGGCTCGACGCTCGACTACAGCGACGGGCTCCAGGGCGCCGGGTTCCACGTCACCAACCCCAACGCCTCTCGCACCTGCGGCTGCGGCTCCTCTTTCAGCTGAATCGCTGAACCCTGATCCGGCTCCGTGTCGACGGCACCGACGTCGAGGTGGCGGACGACGGATCGACGCTCCTCGATGTCCTGCGTGACCGACTGGGCATCCACTCGGTAAAAGACGGCTGCAGTCCCCAGGGGCAGTGCGGATGCTGCACCGTGTGGGTGGACGGCTCCCCCCGGGCGGCCTGCGTAACGCCGGTCCGGCGGCTCCACGAGCGCCAGATCACGACACTCGAGGGTCTGCCGGCCCCGGAGTCGGAGCGGTGGGTGACCGCCCTGGTGGCCACCGGTGGGAGCCAGTGCGGCTTCTGCACCCCCGGGATCGTGATGAGGCTGGCTGCGCTGGGCCTCGGCCCGGCTCCGGGGGGACCGGCATCCGACCGACCGGCCCCTGTGTCCGGGGAGCAGGTCGACCGGGCCCTGCTGGCCCACCTGTGCCGGTGTACGGGCTGGCAGACCATCGAGGAAGCCGCTGACCTGGTATCACGCGGTCCACAGGATCCGGAAGCGGAGGGACCTCGGCGCGATCTGAACCTTGCCTCCGTGCGGGCCACCCTCGAAGGCGGCGTCCCCCAGGAGGTCGGACCGGGCACGGTGCTCGGTCGGGCCGGATTCGCCGACGACACCTGCCCGCCCGGCGCCCTGACCGCGGTGCCCGACGGGGCCGGCGGCTATGTCCTGGCCGAGTCGGTCGGAGCAGCCCGGGCCCAGGCCGGAAAGGTGCAGGGGCGAAGGAGCAGCCTGGCCCTGGACCACCCGGTCGCGCTGCCGCCGGGGGAGTGGGATCTGACCCTGCAGACCACCTGGGTGGAGCCGGCGTACGTGGAGCCCGACGCGTCATGGTGTGCGCCCGGCGGCGAGCCCGCGTCGCCCGTCGGGAACGGGGGGGCGTTCGGGGGGAAGCTGCACTCTCCCGTCGGCGCCGACGCCCGGCGGCTGGCTGACGGCAACGGCCGCCCGGTACGGGTCCTCTGGTCGCGTGAGGACGTGGTGCGCCTCGGCCCCAAACGTCCTCCGGTGGCCGCCGGCTTGGGCCGCGGAGGGTCCGGGGTCCTGCGGGTCGGGGTCCCACCCGACGGGTTCTCCGGGGGCGACTGGGAGTCCCTCGCGGCCGACGTGGGTGCGGTGGCCCCCGGCCTCGTCCTCGAGGCGGTCCCGCTCCACGGCCCGGCCATCTCCCTCGATCTCCGTGCCGCAGTGTGGGCGGAGGCCGCTGCCTTGGCCGCGTGTGCCCGGGCGATGGGCGAGGTCGGCCGCCGACCGGTTCACGATGTGCCGGTCGAGATCACCGCTCCCACCGGTGGGCGGGCCGTCGCACGCTGCCGGCCCGACGACTCGATCGAGGTCGTGGTCGACGCCGGCCCGGTCCTCGACGAGGTCGTACTCCGCTCCTACTGCATCGGTGCAGCCCACCAGGCGCTCGGCTGGGTGGGAACCGAAGGCATCGCCGTGGACGCCGCCGGGGCCGTCCACGATTTGACCATGCGGTCGTTCGGGATCCTGGCCGCCCGCGACATGCCCTCGGTGAGCGTGACCATGCAAACCGACGGCGACGGTCCGGCGGTGAACGGCTCCGATGCGGTGTTCGCCGCGGTGGCCGCCGCCCGCTGGCTGGCCGACGGTCTGCCGCCCCTGTGGCCGACCCAGCGCCCGTCGGGCGGGCCGGGGTAGGTGCCACATCAGCGGATCCGCGATCTGCGCTCCCGCACCCGCACCGGCGCCCGCATCCGCGGAGCCGGACCCGGGCGCCGGCACGGCGCGCTGTGCATGTCCTCGCAGCCAGAAATGGCCTAGATATCGGCTATAGACGATAGTAATCGGGTCGAGCTATCGGCTGCAGGCGATAATTAGTCCAATTTCAAAAACCAGACATCCCGCTGTATCCCGCCGGGATTCAGCTGCCGGGTTCAGCGATGGGAACCCTCAACCGTCAGGAGCTTGCCATGAGCGCACCAATCGGTCCCTACACGCCGATCGTCCGAGCCGGGCCGTGGTTGATCTGCTCGGGCCAGCTCGGCCTGCACCGACCTCCTGGCAGCCGGGGCGGAACGGGGACCGGGACCACCGGCCCACCGGTGCTGGTCGACGGTGGCGCCCCGGCCCAGATGACCCAGGCCCTGTCCAACGCCGAGAAGCTGCTCCACGACAACGGCGCCACGCTCGAGCAGGTGGTCAAGACGACGGTGTTCGTGACCGACGCCGACCAGTTCCCCGCCGTCAACGACGCCTACGTGGCCTTCTTCGGCCACCACCGTCCGGCCCGGTCGATGGTGGCCGTCGCGGCCCTCCCGGCGGGAGCCGCCGTCGAGGTCGAGGTCTGGGCCTACGCTCCGCCGTCGTCTCCGGAGTGACCGGTCAGGGGGTCCAGGCGGTCTGGCCGAACCGGTAGCCGACCGAGCGCACCGTCTGGATCAGGTGGGCGTGCTCCTCGCCCAGCTTGGCCCGCAACCGCCGGACGTGGACATCCACCGTCCGGGCGCCGCCGTAGTACTCGTAGCCCCAGACCCGGCTGAGCAGCGTCTCACGGGTGAAGACCTTGCCCGGCCGGGCCGCCAGAAACCGCAGGAGCTCGTACTCCATGTACGTGAGGTCGAGCACCTTGCCGGCCACCGCGGCCTGGTAGGTCTCCAGGTTGAGGACCAGCGGGCCGTGCTCGAGGAGATCGGGACGCAGACCCCGCCCGGTGCGCCAGAAGAGGTGGGCCAGCCGGGCGCCGAGCTCGTCGGCGTTGACCGGTTCGAGACACAGGTCGTCGAACAGGTCCTCCCGCAGCTCGAGCTCACCCAGCTGCTCGACCGGGACCACCACGATCACCGGCGCGAGGGGTACCTCGCGCTTTCGCAGGTGGCGACAGAGGAGGAATGCCCCGATGGGGTCCCCACCACTGCAGACCACGGCACCCGACCACCCGTCTTCGGGTTCCTCGGTCTCAGCCGCCTCTGGTTTGTCGATGCCCAACCACGGGTAACCGGCGCGGTCGAGCACGGCGGTCACGGCACTCGGGGGCGTGGTGGGGAAGCACAGCAGCGGTTCGATGGCGTTCTTCCCCCTTCGCGGTGAGATGCAGGTGGTTCCGGCCCTCTATTACAGCAGGGGCAGGTAGCGGTCGAGCTCGAATTGGGTCACGTGCGCCTTGTACTCGGCCCATTCGGCCCGCTTGTTCCGGATGAACCATTCGAAGACGTGCTCGCCGAGGGTCTCGGCCAGTAGCTCCGACGACTCCATCAGTCCGAGGGCCTCGTTGAGGCTGCCCGGAAGGTGGAGGATCCCCTTGTTGGCGAGCTCCTCGGCAGTCACCGCGAACAGATTGGCGTCGGCCTCGGGCGGCAGGCCGTATCCCTTCTCGATGCCTTCGAGGCCGGCGGCCAGGATGACGGCGAAGGCCAGATACGGGTTGCAGGCGCTGTCGGGCGAGCGGTACTCGATCCGGGTGGACTCGTATTTCCCCTGCTTGACGACGGGAACGCGCACCAGGGCGGAGCGGTTGTTGTGGGCCCAGGACACGTGGATGGGGGCTTCGTACCCCGACACCAGGCGCTTGTAGGAATTGACCCACTGGTTGGTCACCGCGGTGATCTCGGGGGCGTGGCGCAGCAGGCCGGCGATGAAGCCTTCCGCCACCTCCGAGAGCCCGCCGGGGCGCTCGAGGTCGATGAACGCGTTGGTGTCCCCCCGGAACAGGGACATGTGGGTGTGCATCCCCGAACCCTGGACGCCGGCCAGGGGCTTGGGCATGAAGCTGGCGAACACCCCCTGCTGGCGGGCCATCTCCTTGACCACCAGCCGTACGGTCATGACCGTGTCGGCCATGGTCATGGCGTCGGTGTAGCGCAGGTCGATCTCGTGCTGGCTGGGCGCGTCCTCGTGCTGGGCGTGCTCCACCGGAATGCCCATCTCCTCGAGGGTGAGCACGGTGCGCTGGCGGATGTCGCTGGCCCGGTCGGCCACGGTCAGTTCGAAGTAGGAGCCCGAGTCGAGGGCGACCGGCGGATGGGAGGGGTCAGCGTCCGCGAAGTAGAAGTACTCGATCTCCGGGGCGGCGAAGAAGGTGAAACCGCGGTCGTGGGCCCGGTCGAGGGTCCGACGCAGCACGTGGCGGGGACAGCCCTGGAACGGCGAGCCGTCCAGGTTCACGATGTCACAGAAGACGCGGGCCACCTGGACCTCGGGTGCATCACTGGCCGGAGCTCCGAGCCCGTGACCGTGACCGTGCCACGGCAGCAGCTGGAACGTGTTGGCGTCGGGCCGGGCCAGCACATCGCTCTCCTGGACCCGGCTGAAGCCGTCGATGGCCGACCCGTCGAAGGTCATGCCCTCATCGAGGGCGTTCTCCAGCTCGGCGGGGGTGATGCTGAAGGTCTTCGGGGTCCCCAGCACGTCGGTGAACCACAGCTGGACGAACCTGATGCCGCGCTCCTCCACGGTCCGGAGGACGTACTCCTCTTGACTCCTCATTGGGTCTGGCACCTCCGGGGACGCCGGGGTGGTTGCGCTGGGATCGTCGGTGCTGATGCTTCCATTGTCGCAGGCCGTGAGGAGGGAGGTCGACGAAGGGCCGGGGGGTGCGAACAGAGCCGGATCCGGAGGGACCCGGCTCTGTTCGTCTCAGCCGATGGCCGGCGGGCCGAGTCGAGGGCGGTCCGGGGGGGTGGACCGGGCCTCGGACCCGTCAGCCGTCAGCCTCCCGCCGCGTCGCCGCAGACCGTCTCCACCAGGACCGCGGTCACCTGGTAGGGATCCATGTTGGCGTTGGGACGGCGGTCCTCGAGCCAGCCCTTCTTGGCCTTGGCCACCGCCCAGGGGATGCGGATCGAGGCACCACGGTCCGAGGTCCCGTAGCTGAACTTGGTGAAGTGGGCGGTCTCATGGGCTCCGGTCAGGCGGCTCTCGATGCCCACGCCGTAGACGGCGATGTGCTCGTCGATCCGCTTCCCGATGGCCTCGCAGCCGGCGATGATTGCATCCCAGCCGCCGTCCTCACGCATGGCCTTGGTCGAGAAGTTGGTGTGGGCGCCGGCCCCGTTCCAGTCGCCCATGATCGGCTTGGGCTCGAGGGTGGCGTAGACCCCGAAGTCCTCGGCGATGCGGAAGAGCAGCCAGCGGGCCACCCACAGGTGGTCGGAGACGTCGAGCGGCGAGAGCACGCCCACCTGGAACTCCCACTGCCCCATCATCACCTCGGCGTTGGTGCCCTCGATGCCGATGCCGGCGTCGATGCACGCCGCCGTATGGAGCTCGACGATCTCACGGCCGGGCATCTTGTCGCCGCCGACCCCGCAGTAGTAGGGACCCTGGGGGGCCGGGTAGCCGAGGGCGGGCCATCCCAGCGGCCGGCCCTCCTTGATGAACGTGTACTCCTGTTCGATCCCGAACATGGGCTCCTGGTTGCCGTACTTCTCGACCACCTCGCGCAGCCTGGCCCGGGTGTTGGTGGGGTGGGGGGTGAAGTCGGTGAGCTCGACCTCGCACATGACCAGCTTGTCATCGGGCCCCCGCAGGGGGTCGGAGACCATGAACACCGGCCGGAGCACGCAGTCCGAGTCGTGTCCGAGCGCCTGGTTGGTGCTCGACCCGTCGAATCCCCAGATCCCCGGGTCCTCGCCGTCCTTGATGACCTTGGTCTTGCTCCGCAGCAGCGGCGACGGCTCCGTCCCGTCGATCCAGATGTACTCAGCTTGATAAGCCACATGAACTCCTCTTGCTCGGTTGTTCCGCTACTTCGGCGCCCTCTGCTCAACGTGCCTCACCCGTCCCGGGCGACGACCCCCCGGACCGGACTGCTGACCTGCCGCAGGCGGATGAGAGTCCTGAGGACAGTCCACTATCGCAGCGAGCCATTTCTCCTCCGTTACCCGACTGTAAACGGAGCATGAACTGAGCGACGGGGCGCCCGCTGACGAGCGTACCGGAGCCGACGGCCGGTCCGGATGGCGACGCCTCCCCAGGTGGCGGGCGACCCCAGGACCGGGCGGGTCTCGTGACCGCGCAGAAAAGGCCAGGCAGCGGCGCCGGTAGGCTGAGGGCATGCCCCGAGTGCGCGTGGCCGCGTGCCAGATCAACACCGTGGTGGGCGACCTCGACGGCAACGCGCAGCGGATCGCGGCGGCGCTGGACGCCGCCGAACAGGGCGGGGCCGACCTGGCCGTGTTCCCGGAGCTGACCATCACCGGCTACCCACCCGAGGACCTGCTCGGGCGGCCGGCCTTTGTGGCCGACAACCAGGCCGTCTTCGCCCGGGTGGCCGCAGCCGCCGGGCGATGCGCGGCCGTCGTCGGCTACGTCGACAGTGACCGGTCGGGCCGGCTGTTCAACGCCGCCGCCCTGTGTGTGGAGGGCCAGGTGATCGGGCGCTACCACAAGCGCCTGCTCCCCAACTACGGGGTCTTCGACGAGCAGCGATGGTTCGTCCCGGGCGACGACCCCCCGCTCCGGTTGGTGGTGGCCGGCGTGCCGGTCGGGATCACCATCTGCGAGGACATGTGGGTATCCGGGGGGCCGATGGCCGCCCAGGCCGGCGCCGGAGCCCGCCTGCTGGTCAACCTCAATGCCTCCCCGTACTCACGCGGCCGGCGCGAGGAGCGGCTGGCTGTGCTCTGCCAGCGCGTGGCGGAGACGGGATGCCCCGTCGTCTACGTGAACCAGGTCGGTGGCCAGGACGAGCTGGTGTTCGACGGTGCGTCCCTGGTCATGGGGCCAGGTGGCACCTTGGTGGCCTCGGCCGGCCAGTTCGTGGAAGAGGTGCTGGTGGCCGACGTGGACGTTGACGTCCCGGTCCCGGACAATGGCGACGGGGACACCGGTACCGGGGTGGTCGTGGTCTCCACCGCCTCCCGGCGACCGGCCGGCGCCCCGTCGGCTGCTCCGGTGGCCGCCGTCCTCGACCCCGAGGCCGAGGTCTACGAGGCCTTGGTGCTCGGCACCCGCGACTACATGGGCAAGAACGGGTTCGCCGACGCGGTGATCGGGCTTTCCGGCGGCATCGATTCGTCCCTGGTGGCGGCCATCGCCGTCGACGCTCTGGGCCCCGGCCACGTCTACGGGGTGACGATGCCGTCGCGCTACTCGAGCGAGGGCTCGGTGGCCGACGCGGTGACCCTGGCCGCCAACCTCGGGATCGATGTGGCCACCGCCTCCATCGAGGAGGCCCACCAGGCCCTGGCCACCACGCTGGACCCGCTGATCCCGGGCCGGCCCACCGGGCTGACCGATGAGAACCTGCAGTCGCGCATCCGGGGCGTGCTGCTCATGGCGCTGTCCAACGCCAAGGGATGGATCGTCCTGACCACCGGCAACAAGAGCGAGATGGCCACCGGGTACTCGACCCTGTACGGCGACTCGGCCGGCGGGTTCGCGGTGATCAAGGACGTCCCGAAGACCCTCGTCTACGCACTGTGCCGCCACCGGAACCGGCGGGCCGGCTTCGACCTCATCCCCGACCCGGTGCTGACCAAGGCGCCCTCGGCCGAGCTCCGTCCCGACCAGCGCGACGACGAGTCGCTGCCCCCCTATGCCGTCCTCGACCCGGTGGTGGCGGGCTACGTGGAAGGTGACCGCTCGCCGGACGACCTGATCCGGGCCGGGTACGACCCCGAGGCGGTGGGCCGGGTCGTGGAACTGGTCGACCGGGCCGAGTACAAGCGCAGGCAGATGCCTCCCGGGGTCAGAATCTCGGGCAAGGCGTTCGGGAAGGACAGGCGGATGCCCATCACCAACCACTACCGGCCGGGAACGGCCACGTCCGCGCCACGGTCGGGCGCACAGCACGGGGAGACGCCGGCGGTTGTCTGAGCTCTCCGGCCAGGATGCGCCCACGACGACCACCGATTCCGTCCCCGACCCTGCCCCCGCCGCGGTCCCCGACCCGGCCCCCGTTCCCGCCCCCGTGCCCGTACCCGGTCCCGTCTCCGCCCCCGATCCGGTCGGAGGGTCGCTGCCGTTGACCCTCGGTGCCACCGCCGCGCTGGTCGGGGAGTACCGGTGGATCGAGAACGCCCTCTACGGGCTGCTCGGTTCGTGGGTGACCGACATGCCGGTGGCCGCCGTCAAGCTCCACCTCGATCAGCAGAGCCTGCGCCACGCCTGGCACGCCGAGCTCTGGGCCGACCGCCTGCCCGTCCTCACCGGAGCGGATCCCATGAGCCTGACGGTGCCCTCGGCCACCAGTGCCGCGCTCTTCGCCGCCCTGGACGGTTTCGTCCCCGCATCGGGCCTGCCCGGGTCGACCTGGCCACCGGCCGGCGAGGAGCCCGCCGGCCGGCCCGGCGCGCTGCCCCGGCTGGCCGGTCTCTACCGGGTGGTGCTGCCCCGGCTGGTGACCAGTTACGAGCGCCATCTCGGCGTGGCCGGCCCGGTCACCGACGGCCCGGTCGCCCGGGCCCTGCGGCTGGTCCTCAACGACGAGATCGACGACTGGCTGGCCGGCGAGCGCCTGGTGGAACGCCTGGTCACCCGGCCGCACGACGTGGCCGCCGTCCATGAGTTCCTCCAGCGCCTGGAGACGGCCGTGGTCGGGGCCGGGGCCCGGTCCGGACTGGTGGTCCTCCCTGCCTCCGTGCCTGAGGAGTGACCGCAAAACAGGCCTCGCCACCGGCCCCGTCGCTTGGAGGGCTTGACGCGTCCGGTAAACTTCGAAAGCAGCAATCGTTGCGCCCGAAAACGCAGACCTGAATCAGCGAGTACCGGTTTCCGTCGGTGGCGCTGGGCGAAGGTCGGCCGTCCCTCACGTGGTGAGGAAAACGAAGGACCTGGTGAAGTTGGCAAAGGAGCGCCTCGAGCGAGACGACGAGGATCTGGTTCGGTTGTATCTGACCGACATCGGCCAGTATCCCTTGCTGACCAAGGACGACGAGGTTCGCCTGGCCCAGGCCATCGAGGCCGGTCGGGAGGCGGACGCGCAGCTGGCGGCAGCGCCGAAAGGCCTGACCCCGGCCAAGAAGCGGGAGCTGAGGCGGACCACCCTGCAGGGCGAGGGCGCCCAGCAGACGTTCGTACAGTCCAACCTCCGGCTGGTGGTCTCCATCGCCAAGAAGTACCAGGCGTCGGGGCTGCCCCTGCTCGATCTCATCCAGGAGGGGAATCTGGGCCTCATGCATGCGGTCGAGAAGTTCGACTGGCGAAAGGGGTTCAAGTTCTCCACGTACGCCACCTGGTGGATCCGTCAAGCCATCACCAGGGGCATCGCCAACACCGGCCGGACCATCCGGTTGCCGGTTCACGCCGGCGACACCCTGGCCCGGGTCCAGAAGGCCCAGGCCCGCCTCGAGCTCAAGTACGGGCGACCGGCCACGTTGGCCGAACTGGGCGCCGAGGTCGAGATGCCCGAGGACAAGTTGGTCGAGGCCCTTCGGTTCCGGGCCGAGCCGCTCTCGTTGTCGGAGCCCCTCCGCGAGGACGGCGACGCCGAGCTCGGCGACGTGGTCGAGGACCGGTCGGCGGAGTCACCCTTCGAAGTGGCCGCCGTCTCGTTGCTGCCCGAGGAGATCGGACGGCTGCTCTCACCGCTCGACGAGCGTGAGCGCGAGATCCTCCGGCTTCGCTTCGGTCTCGACCGCGGAGAGCCGCGTACGCTCGAAGAGGTGGGCGAGCATTTCAATCTGACCCGCGAGCGGATCCGCCAGATCGAAGCGCGGGCCATGTCCAAGTTGCGGCATCCCTCGTCGGACACCGGGGCGCGAGACCTCCTGACGGTCTGAACGTTCGCGCGGCCGCACCGCGACAGGGTGTGCACTGCGAGTGCCGCGGACAGCGCGGGAGCAGGACGTGATCGGAGCGGTTACCATCTCTGCTCATGAAGAAGCTTCTGATCCTCGCCATCATCGTTGCCCTGGGTGTCGTCGCCGCCAAGCGACTCCGTCCTTCCTGAGCAACCTGGGCCGCCACACGCCGGCGGCTGCGAGAAGCACAAACCCCGAACAGCTATCGCTGCGGCCTCCGTGCGAGCCGCCAGGCGACCAGCGCACCGACTGACGCCGCCGCCGTTACGGCGCCTACAGCCGCGGTCAGCGACCAACTGGGAACGCTGACCCGGTCGCGCAGGCGAACCGGTTTGGTGAACTGCATCACCTCCCAGTCGCGCTGTCGGGCGACCTTGGCCAGCACGCGGTCGGGGTTCACCACCACCGGGTGGCCCACTGCCTCGAGCATGGGGAGGTCGGTGTAGGAGTCCGAGTACGCCGAGGACTCGGAGAGATCGAGCCCCTCCTGACGGGCCAGCTCCTGGATGGCTTCGGCCTTGAAGGGGCCGTAGGCGTAGAACTCCATCTCCCCGGTGTAGCGACCGTCCTCGTCGACCACGGGGCGGCTGGCGATGGCGCCGTCCACGCCGAGGTGCTCGGCCAGCGGCGCCACGATGACCTCCGGCGACGCGGACACCAGATACACCTTGTAGCCGGCGGCCCGGTGGGCCTCGATCAGATCGAGGGCCTCGGCGTAGATGATCGGCTCCACCGTCTCTTCGAGCGCCTCGCGCACGATCTCTTTGATCTGGTCGTGTTCCCACCCCTTGGTCAGCAGGAGCATCGACTCGCGGATCCGGTCCAGCTTCTGCTCGCTGGCCCCGAGGTGGAGATAGATGATCTGGGTGACCAGCGCCCGCGCCACCAGGCGCCGGTTGATCAGCCCGCCTCGGTAGAGGTGCCGCCCGAACGCCGGGATCGACGCCTTGGCGATCACCGTCTTGTCCAGGTCGAAGAACGCGGCCCGCATCATGTCAATGGCCCACCAGTAGCTGCTGGACCACATCCTCGGCGTCCGAGGTCACGAGCACCAGCACCTCGTCGCCGATGGCCAGGCGGGTGTCGCCCCGGGGCACGATCAGGTGGTCGTCGCGCACCACGGCCACCACGGTGGCGTCGCGCGGCACCCCGAGGTCGACCAGCGACACCCCGGCGGCGGGTGAGTCGTCGGCCAGCGTGACCTCCACCAGGTGGGCGTTGCCGCCCTCGAACCGGAGCAGCCGGACCAGGCTGCCGACCGACACGGCCTCCTCGACGAGGGCGGTGAGCAGCTGAGGGGTGGACACCGACACGTCGACGCCCCAGCTCTCGTTGAACAGCCACTGGTTCTTCGGGTGGTTGACCCGGGCCACCACCCGCGGAACGGCGAATTCCTGCTTGGCCAGCAGGGAGACCACCAGATTGTCCTCATCGTCGCCGGTGGCCGCCACCACCACGTCGACGGTGGACAGGCCGGCGGCGTCGAGGGACGAGACCTCGCAGGCGTCCGCCACCACCCAGGTGATGTCGAGGTCGTCACGGATGCGGGCCACCAGGTCCGGGTCCTGCTCGATGACCAGCACCTCGTGCCCCCCGGCGTGGAGGTCCGATGCGATGGCCGTCCCCACACTGCCGGCCCCGGCGATGGCCACCTTCACGACCGGTCACCATCGGGGGCGCCGCCCGTGCCCGCCGACGTGCCGTTGCCGGCCGGGCCGCCCGGGCCGGCCCCGATGGGGTCGGCCGCCGGCCCGACTGCGGCCGCGGATCCGTCGAGCCGGGATCGGAGCCGCTCGAGCGCCGTGTCCGACACCACCAGGTGGACGACGTCCCCGTCCTGGCCGACCAGGTCGCCGAAGTCCAGCCGGGCCACCCCGGCCCGGGTCACGGCCACGACCGCCACCTCGCCGGGCTTCGAGAGGTCGGCCAGGCGCTTGCCCGCCCAACGCTCGGGGAGCTCTCGCTCGACCAGGGAGAGGGTCCCGGTCGGGTCCGACCATTCGGGCTCCAGCTCGCCGGGCACGAGGCGCCGGCGGACCTGGTCGATGGTCCAGGACACGGTGGCCACCGTGGGGATGCCCAGACGCAGGTAGATCTGGGCCCGTCGGGGGTCGTAGATGCGGGCCACCACGTTCGGGATCTCGTAGGTCTCGCGGGCGATGCGGGCGGTCAGGATGTTGGAATTATCCCCGCTGGTGACCGCGGCCAGGGATGTCGCCTCGCCGGCCCGGGCCCGGTCGAGGTCCCCCCGGTCGAAGCCGGAACCCACGATGGTGGTCCCGGGCCAGTCGGTGGGAAGCCGGCGGAAGGCCTTGGCGTTCCGGTCGATGATGGCCACCGAATGCCCCTGCTCGGCCAAGCCGACGCCCAGGCCCGAACCGACCCGACCACAACCGACGACGATGATGTGCACCCGGACCATGCAACACGCATCGCCACGTGATCACAACTCACCCCCGGCAACCGGCGCCGGAGGGTGGCCTCGGGGAAGGCGGGCCGGAACCGTCGGCCCACGGAACCGGCCGCAGACCGGCGGGGGGCGACGCCCATGATTTACTGAGGGGGTGGACCCATCGGTGACCGGAGGCGTCGATCCGGACACCAGGCCGGAGAACGGGTCCGGGGTCACGGTCACGCCGCCCCTGGCCGTCCCGGGCCGGAGATCGCCGGCGGCGGCAACCGCGGTGAAGCTCGATCTCCCCGAGACCCTCCGGTACCGCATGAAGAACGTGCTGCTCGGGCCGCCCCTGGTCAACGAGCAGCTGAGCGGCGAGCGACTGGGCCGGCCGTCGGCTCTCGGCGTGCTCTCGCCCGACTGCATCTCGTCGTCGGCGTACGGCACCGAGGAGATGCTCACCCAGCTGGTCCCCTACGTGGGGCTGGCCGCCTTCGCCCTGGTCGTGCCCGTCACCATGGCCATCCTCGGGGTGCTCTTCTTCGTCACCCTTTCGTACCTCGAGGTCATCCAGCTCTACACCAAGGCCGGCGGCTCCTACGTGGTCGCACGCGAGAACTTCGGGCCGAGGATCGCCCAGATCGCCGCCGTGGCCCTCCTCATCGACTACACGGTCACCGTCGCCGTCCAGACGTCGGCAGGCACGGCCGCCCTGACCAGCGCTTTCCCCACCCTCCTGCACCTGAAGCTGACCGTCCCCATCACCGTGGCCGTGGTGCTCCTCCTCCTCTACGGCAACCTGCGGGGTATCCGCGAGGCGGGCAAGTTCTTCGCCTTCCCCACCTACTTCTTCATCTCCAGCCTGGGCCTGGTGGTCATCGCCGGCTATGTGAAAAAGGCCACGGGCACGCTGGCCGTCCACGCCATCCCGCCGGCCACCGCAGCCAACCCGCCGGTACACGTGGGCATATCCGGCACGGGCCTCCTGTACGGGGCCTCGTTCATCATCATCCTGCGCTCCTTCGCCAACGGGGGTTCCTCACTGACCGGGCTCGAGGCCATCTCCAACGGGGTGGGCGCCTTCCGCGAGCCCACGGCCCGGAACGCCCGCCAGACCCTGGTCATCATGAGCAGCGTCCTCGCCTTCTTGGTCCTCGGGGTCACCCTCATCGCCCACTGGACCCACGCCGTGCCCTACGTGTCCGGCTCTCCGACCGTGGTCTCCCAGGAGGTCCACTACGTCCTCGGCACCGGCCCGATCGGCAACCTCTTGTTCTACGTGGTCCAGTTCGCCACCGTGCTCATCCTCTACACCGGGGGCAACACCAGCTTCAACGGGTTCCCCTTCCTGGCCAGCTTCGTGGCCGAGGACGCCTACCTGCCCAGACAGCTCACCCGTCGGGGGCACCGCCTGGCCTTCTCCAACGGCATCATCGTTCTCACCGTCGTGGCCCTGGCCCTCATCCTGGCCACCGGGGCGAAGGTCTCCAGCCTGGTCGCCCTCTACGCCATCGGGGTGTTCACCGGATTCGCCATGGCCGGGGCGGGCATGGTCAAGCACCACCTCGACGGCCGCGGGGAGCACTGGCGCAGGAGTGTGGCCGTCAACGGGTTCTCGGCCATCCTCACCGCCTTCATCGTGCTCATCTTCGCCACGGTCAAGTTCAAGGAGGGGGCGTGGGTGGTGGTGCTGGTCGGACCGCTCATGTACTACGGCCTCATCCGCCTGCACCGTCAGTACGTCGACGAGGAGGCGCAGCTGGAACAGGGTGCGGCCGAAGCTGCCGAGGCACCGGTGCTCAACCGCCACACCGTGATCGTGCTGGTGGACCGCCTGGACATGGCCACCGCCCGGGCCCTCCAGTATGCACGGACCCTGCACCCGGACGAGCTCCGGGCCGTCCACTTCGCCATCGACGACCGGGAGTCGGCCGCCCTCGAGGCCGAATGGAGCCGGCTCGGTCTGACCCGGCTCCCCCTCGACGTCGAGGAGTGCGAGGACCGGCGCCTGACCCGGGCCGCCCTCGAGCTGGCCGCCGAGACGGTGGCCGACGGCCAGACCGAGCTGACCTTCCTCCTCCCCCGGCGCGGCTTCGCCGCGGGATGGCAACGGGTGCTGCACGACGCCACTGCCGACCACATCGCCGACGCGGTGGGGCAACTGGCCCACGTCAACGCCACCGTGGTGCCGTATCAGCTCACCGGGGGCTGGTTCTCGCGGCGACGCGAGTGGCGACGCAAGCCGGCGCCGGCCGATGCCTCGGGGCAGACCCCCCGGCCCACCAGGGCGGCCCGAGCCGCGGACCGGGCCTCCGACCGGGAGGCCGCGGCCAAGGCGTCCTTCGACCGGACGGCCTTCGGCGAACGGGGGCGGGGGACCACCCCCATCGGCGAGGCCCAGTGGCGTACGCGTGTGCGGGTCGCCGGCCGGATCAAGTCGGTCCGGGTGCAGCCCCGGGCCGGCACCTCCAATCTCGAGTGCGTCCTGGTCGACGATTCCGGCAAACTGCTGCTCGTGTTCCAGGGCCGGCGCCGGATCCCCGGCATCCAGCCCGGGGCCCGGCTGGTCGTCGAAGGGATGGTGGGGGACTGGGCCCGCCGTCAGGCCATCCTCAATCCCGACTACGAGCTCATCGCCGGCCCCGAGGCCGGCGTGGAGCCGACCTGACCGGTGGCCGCGACCGGCCGTGGGGCCACCCGGACGGGGCCGCCGGCCTGGCTTCCTTGCTCAACGACCCCATTTGTCGGTATCTTCTGCCCCCGTTGCCGGGATCGGCGTGCCATGACGGCGCGCCCCGGCGTACGGCCACACGGCCGAGGCCTCGCAGGGGGACGGTGTCCTTGACTGCGGTGAGTCGCGGTCGCTGCAACGGGCGTATGAACGATTCTGATCAAGACGACTCTGACCATGCAGGATCCCGACCGTGCGGGATACTGACCATGCAGTACACCGAAGGGAGCCTCACCGATGACCCACCTCCTGGCTGAAGGGGGTTACCAGATCTTCTCGCTCCACAACAGCGAGAAGACCTGGCTGTACTTCGCACTCGTCTGTGCGGTGGCTTCCATCGCGGTGGCGCTGTTGTTGGTGCGGGGCGTTCTGGCCGCCGACCAGGGTACGGCCACCATGAAGGACATCGCCAAGGCCATCCAGGAGGGGGCCGAGGCCTTCCTGGCCCGTCAGTTCAAGACCATCGGGATCATCATCATCCCGCTGGCGGTGCTGATCTTCTTCACCGCCACCAAGGTCACCCACACCGAATACCTGTGTGTGGGCGCGGTGACCAGCTCGTCGTTCCATCTGGGCTGCGTCCCCCACACGGTGACCGACCTGACCTTCGCCCAGGCCGGCATCTACCGGGTGATCTGCTTCCTGGCCGGGGCGCTGTGCTCCGGCCTCACCGGATTCATCGGGATGAGCCTGGCCGTACGGGGGAACGTACGCACGGCGGCCGCCGCCCGTGAGGGCAAGATGGCCCCCGCCCTCAAGGTGGCCTACCGCACCGGTGCCATCACCGGCCTGCTCTGTGTCGGTCTGGGCCTGCTCGGGGCCACGGTCATCGTGCTCGTCTTCCAGAACACGGCCACCTCGGTGCTGATCGGCTTCGGGTTCGGCGCCTCCCTCCTGGCCCTGTTCATGCGGGTGGGCGGCGGCATCTTCACCAAGGCGGCCGACGTGGGTGCCGACCTGGTGGGCAAGGTCGAGGCCGGCATCCCCGAGGACGACCCCCGCAACGCGGCCACCATCGCCGACAACGTGGGCGACAACGTGGGCGACTGTGCCGGCATGGCCGCCGACCTGTTCGAGTCCTACGTCATCACCATCATCGCCGCCATCATCCTCGGCGTGACCGCCTTCAGCTCCATCGGCCGGAGCGGGGACGCGGCCAAGACGGTCATCTTCCCCATCGCCATCCCGGCCATCGGCATCCTGGCCACCATCGTCGGGGTGTTCGTGGTCCGGGCCGGCAAGAACGACCGGAACGCCATGGCCCCGATCAACCGGGGGGTGTGGACGGCGGCCATCCTGACCATCGCCGGCTCGGCCGTGGTGGCCGGCGCCTATCTCCACTACTGGAAGGCGTTCTACGCCGTGCTCACCGGCGTGGTCCTCATGCTGGTGGCCAGCCAGATCACCGAGCACTTCACCTCCACCGAACGGGGCCCGGTCAAAGAGGTGGCCGAGACGGCCCGCACCGGACCGGCCACCCTCACGCTGGCCGGCCTGGCCCTGGGCCTCGAGTCGTCGGTGTGGGCCATCATCGCCATCGTCCTGGCCATCGCCGTCTCCATCGGCCTCGGGGGCGGGAACATCGAACTGACCCTCTACCTGGTGGCCCTGACCGGCATCGGACTCCTGTCCACCGCCGGCATGATCGTCTCCGAGGACAGCTTCGGCCCGGTGTCCGACAACGCCGCCGGCGTGGCCGAGATGTCCGGGGAGTTCACCGGCGAGGCCGAGCGGGTCATGGTCAGCCTCGACGCCGTGGGCAATACCACCAAGGCGGTGACCAAGGGGGTGGCCATCGGCTCCGCCGTCATCGCCTCGGTGGCCCTCTTCGCGTCCTTCATCGAAACCATCGGTCAGCAGCTCAAGCTGCCCCAGCTCGGCAACGCCCTCTTCAACCTGCCGGAGACATCGATCAATGTCTCCCACCCGACGACGTTCATCGGGATCCTGATCGGTGGGTCGATCGCTTTCATCTTCTCCGCCCTGGCCATCCGGGCGGTGGGCCGGTCGGCCGGCACCGTCGTCCAGGAAGTGCGCCGCCAGTTCCGGGAGCACCCCGGCATCATGGACTACACCGAGAAGCCCGAGTACGGGAAGGTCATCGCCATCTGCACCACCGCGGCCCAGCGGGAGCTGGCCACGCCGGCCCTGTTGGCCATCCTCAGCCCGGTGATCGTGGGCTTCGGCATCAACTACTTCGCCCTCGGCGCCTTTCTGGTCGGGGCCATCCTCACCGGACAGCTCATGGCCAACTTCCTGTCCAACTCGGGTGGGGCCTGGGACAACGCCAAGAAGTACATCGAGGACGGCAACGAGGGGGGCAAGGGGTCCGAGGCCCATAAGGCGGCCGTCATCGGCGACACCATCGGCGACCCGTTCAAGGACACCGCCGGCCCCGCCCTCAACCCGCTGATCAAGGTCATGAACCTGGTCTCGCTCCTCATCCTCCCGGCCATCATCAGCCTGCGTCACCACACCGGTGCCCGCCTGGCCATCGCCGGGGTCGCCCTGGTCATCCTGCTACTGGC
>CAWHIF010000015.1:0-50034 GCA_963829235.1 uncultured Acidimicrobiaceae bacterium | reverse complement strand
GGCGACCAGGGTCGCTACAAGCACCGCGATTCGGCGTCGACCGGACACTGACTTGCGGATCGGCATTTCGGAACCTCCTGAAGGACTCTCGACTAATAGCAACATCGGTTGTCACGCAGAAGCACTTGACGTCATGCCGTACGGGTTTCCTATCCGTATTTACGGATAATTCCTAGGTAATCCGCGACCCATGAGAGCGGCTGCAAGTGGCAGACTTACGAGTAGCCATGATGGTTTCAAAAGTTGACAAGGTGGACACGACCGAGCTTCTGAACGAGCTCCCGGACTGTGTGCTCGTTCTCAACGGGTCAGGCCACGTCCAGTGGGGCAACACAGCGGCCGAACGACTATTCGGCCGGTCGTTATCTGACTCAATCGGGTTTTCAGCCCTCGAGCTCGTTCATCCGGACGACCTGGAATTCGTGCTTCGTTCGCTGGAGAGTGTCCAGCGCAAAAACGTCGGAACTCTCATCGAAGTACGAGCGAGGACTCCTTCAGGGTGGCGCCTTCTCGAGGTCATCGGAACTCCCATCGGCTGGTCGAGCGAACCACATGCTGTGTTGTTCTCCATGCGGGACCTGACCGAGAGACGGCGTTTTGAGGTGGCGACTAACAAGGATGCGACGTTCAGGACCGTGGTTCAGAACTCTCCTAACATGACGATCCTGCTTTCCCAGTCAGGAATCGTGGACTCGGTCTCTGGAGCGCTGAGCCGGATCCTCGGACACGACCCGGAAGAGATTGAAGGTCGGCCGCTCGTTGCCTTCGTGGTCGAAGAGGATCAACCCACCTTCTTCGCTTCCCTCCACGCGGCCTCGCAGGGCGCCACGGCCTCAGACCCTCTGAGGGCTCGGGTCAGATTCAGGCGCCACGAGACTGGAGAGCCAATACCCTTCGAGTTTGCATTTGTCAATCTTGTGGACGATCCAACCGTCGGTGGCTTCCTTGTCTCGGCTCACGACATTACGGCGCAGGCGGGCGCCGAAAGAGAGTTGCACCAAAGCGAGCAACGTTTCCGCCGAGCCTTCAATCAGGGTCCTCTCGGCATTGCTCTCACGGACTTCGGAAACAGGATCATCGATGTCAACGACGCCTTCTGCCTTCTTATCGGCAAGCCGTCAGACAAGATCGTCGGTTCGGCATTGACCTCGTTCGTTCACACAGATGACGGCCAGCGAGTCCGGATCGTTGGCCTAAAGCTTGTCGAGCAGCCAGCAACAACCCACAAGACGGAAACTCGCCTCGAATCGAGCAACCAGGAGGTCGTTGTTGCAAGCGTTACCGCGTCGGTGATCCAGGACGAGACCGGCGTACCGATGCACTACCTCTGGGTTTTCGAAGACATAACTAATAGCAAAATGCTCGAGCGCGAGCTCGTCGCCCACGCGAAAACGGCCAATAAGCTACTCGCGAGCTTGACGAGTCGAGAAGTGGAGATTCTTGAGCTGTTGGAAGAGACGGAAACCGCCTCCCAAATAGCCCACCGCCTAACTCTCTCCGTGAGGACCGTGGAGTCACACCTGGCGAATGCCTATCGCAAGTTAGGCGTGCACAACAGATCGGCTGCCATAGCCGAATTTGCGCGATTGACGCGAGCCATTGCGGGCGTTCCGCGCGACCGGACTTGAGTCCTTGCGTCTGCCGAATGGCCGTTTTGCTTGCTCCCGAGTGGGGCCGACCATCTCTGGCGCTAGCGCCGCGATTCGAAAAGTCGTGTTATCTGTTCGGTCACATCGGCTCCACGTGCTGCGGGATACGAGCATGCCCCCGAGTTCGGGGTCGTTGGTTGGAAATGAATCTAATCCCGTCGACTCCGTTCCGCACGCTGGCCATGGTTGTGGCATTCACCCAATCGATCAGGCATGACGACGAGTGGTTTGATGAGCCCGACGAGCTCGACCGAATCGACAGATTGCTCGAGCAACTTGAAGACGAGACGGATCCCGTGATCGCAGCCGCTCACGCCGTAAGTCGAATCGCTCGATCACAGGCCTTTACCGAGGGCAACAAGCGGACGGCGCTTCTCGTCGGTCGTTGGATTCTCGACTAGGAAGCCTCAACTGGTGCGCGGGAAATCGAGCAACTCTCTGTACTCGACGAGGCGTTCGGCCAGCCACAGACGGTCCTCCTGACTGAGGGTGTCGACCGCTTCCTTTCTCTGCGAAACGGTCGGAGGTATCTGTGCCATATCCCTATTGTATCGGCAGTACCTAGACTCGTCGCTGCGCTGAGTGAGTGGGGTTCCATTAATCAGCAACGAACAAGGCTGGGGAATCGAACGGCGATCCGTTCGACAAACTGCTCGGGCCATTGGGTGATCGGCAACGTCCTGAAAGCGCCTGAAGCAGCGGCCTCAGCTGCTCAGGCTGAGGACAGCGACCGACCCAGGGCGATTGCAGTGGTCTGAAGAGTCGTTCACAGGCCATACGGGCTGAATCTCCGCACGAAAAGGCTGCAGGTCCGATGTCTGCGGCTCGGCGACCTCCCCCGGCGCGAGCGGGCGGTTCAAATGGGTTCGAGCAATATGGACGACATTCCTGGCATCCACAGGGTCGGATGAGAGGGCGACGCTTCATCCCGACAGCCTCGTTCAGCCATGGGCACGAACTTCGCCCGTCCATGCAAGGTCGCTCTCGATGCAACAGAGCCGTCGCGTCCAACGCAACAGTGCCCGTGGCGCTCAGGCCTGGCTGTGCTCGGCCAGCCAGCCCTTGTAGAAGGCGAACTGCCCGTCGAGGGTCTGCTGCACTTCACCCTTGCCGGCCCACTCTGCGATCCTGCCTCCGACAAGGGGGACCTTGACGTTGACGGCGATGTCGATGTCGTGCTTGCACTTCTTCTCCGCGGGAGCGAGGCGCATCGTCCCCGAGATATGGATGGGCGCACCCTTGACTTCCACATCGAACGTGCCGTTCCATGCGTCGTTGGCACCCTTCCGCCACTCGTCGGTCTGGATCATCGTGTTGGTCGGCTTGAGCACACGCTTGGCGAAGCCGGGCAGGTCGACGTCGACGACCTGGGACGACCGGATGCGGAGGACGCCGCCGTCCTCCCCGCACTCGAGGACCTCAACGTCCCGGTGGCCCAAGCTCTCGTACAGCTCGCGGGTGACCTCCGGGTCGCGGAGCATGGTGATCACGGCGTCCACCGTTGCGTCGTAGGTGATCGAGCCCTTCAGGTCCATCGGATGGTCCTTTCATGGGCGTGCATCGAGCCGCCCTACAGCCGCGACGAGGCTACTCCGCCCGCTTGCCCGGCTCCCCACCAAAATCCCAATTGTGCCCATGGACTGGCACTTCACTCGGAGGCTCGGGCACCATCAATCGTGGCCTTCTCACTTCTCTACATCGGCATGTCTCGGATCCTCGGCCTCGTCATGTCGCCTTGGCGCATGGAGCCGGACAAGGACATCGAGATCATGGTGCTCCGCCACCAGGGGTGTATCTCGAACGCTGGCGCCCACCGTCAATGGGCCGCCAGCTTCCGGTGCGACAGTGGGTCACGAAAGTCGGACAGGCAACTCCCGCATTGAGATCAAGATGGGGTTGAGGATGCCCAGCGAGGTGTACGAGGGGTCTCCTGTGAGCTCGATGTGGAGAGTCCGCTCAAGCAGCACCTCGATGAGCGTCGCGAGCTCCCGCCGGGCCAGACTGGCCCCGAGACAGAAGTGGACGCCACCACCACCGAAGGCGAGTTGCGGGTTCGGGCTGCGTGCAATGTCGAAGCGAAGGGGGTCCACGAAGACGTCCGAATCGCGGTTGGCCGAGGGATACCACATCGTGACGCGGTCTCCCTCAGCGATCGTCAGCCCCCGGATCTCGGTATCCCGGGTCGCCCGTCGGGCGAAGCACGAGACCGGCGACGACCATCGGAGGATCTCCTCCACCGCAAGCGGAATTGCACCTGGAACCCGGCGAAGATGCTCGAGCTGGGCGGGATGGTCGAGGAGCGCCAGAAGCCCCAGGGAAACAGCATTGCGGGTGGTCTCGCTTCCAGCAATGATGAGCAGGAGAAAGAACATGTCCAGTTCGACCTCGCTGAGAGCCGTGTGCTCGCCGTCGTCAGTCTCAACCTCTACCGTCGACAAGATCGTCCAGACATCGTCCTGCGGATTCGCTCGCTTCTCCTGCCCCAGCTTCTGGGCATATTCGAACATCTCGGCCTGGATTCCCACGTGCTCCTCCTGCGACATGTGGCGTTCTGGGGTGTCTCCCTGCAGCATTTCGTTCGCCAACGAGAAGAGCGCATCCCGGTCCTGAACCGGGATGCCGACAATGTCGGCGATCACGTTCATCGGCAGCTTGTAGGCGATCTCGGACACGAAGTCGCACTCTCCGCGCTCCAGGGCCCGATCGACAATCGACTCGGCCCACTGCCGGATCTGGTACTCGAGCTGGCCGACCATGCGAGGGGTGAATCCGGCGCTGATCAGCCGGCGCTGCCGGAGGTGGTCACGGCCGTCCATGCTGACGAGCATCGTCCCGGCGATACCTGGTTGGTGGCTCAACTGCGGCCCGTCGAAAGCACTGAAGACCTCTGGGTTGTGACTAACCGCCTGGACGTCTTCATGCTTCGACAGCACCCAGAACCCCTCATCGTGGTCGCCTTTGAAGGCTTCCGGAAAGGACTGCCATTTCACGGGCGCGTAGCGGCGCAGTGCGGTGAATACCTCGTGCGGGAACCCGCTGGCGTAGAGAGCGGCGTCGGTGAGATCCACGTCGAGGTGGTTGCGGTCGATGGCAGTTTCGGTCACCTGTACGTCCTCCGGATAGGGAGCTGCCGGCAGTGCCGCCGTACGGTCGATCTTGCCAGTGATGGGTGGATGTTGCGATAGTCCCGGCGAAAGTCCAGATCAGAACCTTGGAGGCTCAGCCGATGAGCTGAGGACGCTGCCCATGAAGCTGAGTGCCATGAAGCTGAGTGCGCAACTTCAACGGCTGAGAGCGCGACCTGGCGACCCCGGTCACGAATCCCTGCAACTGCCTGCGGGCTGTTCCGTTGTCCTTCGCCCGAAGGTCAGATGCCTGCCGCTCAGAACGGCCCTTTCCTCGCCACCACGAACTGGTGGTCGCTGCGGGTGCGATACACCCCACGCGCGTCCCGACACGGCTCGAGCGCGGCGAGCACGGCGTCACGCAGGATCGTCGGGTCGTTTGTGCGCAATGCGGGGACCGCTGGTCCCACGCTGGATATCGCCCGCCACGCCGTGTCCGCGTCCGGCCATTCCATCGTCGAGACACGCCCACCTCGCTCGAGCACCGAGAAGCCGCTCTTCTCCAACATCTCCTCGGCAACGCCGGGCTCGGCGATGTCATTGAGGCGTCGCATCGAGCTCCGGTGCCGCTCGGGGGCGTGCATGGCAAACACCTTGAACACCTCACGGATGTCGAGGGGTGGTCCCTGCCCCCAGAAACTGATTCCAACCAGTCCACCGGGTCGCAGCACCCGGTGGATTTCATCGAGCGCCTCGCCGCAGCCGCCCCAAATGCCGTTCACCGACAGGACCGCGTCGAAGCTCCCGTCGGCCCAGGGGAGCTCGAACATCGACCCGACTCGCAGATCCGCGGTCGGCGTGCGGTCGCACGCCACCGCCACGAGCTCGGCGGCTGCGTCGATGCCGGCGACATCGACCCCCATGCCGGCTGCGACCCTAACGGCAAGTCCGGAACCGCAGGCCACGTCGAGGAGCGAGGTCCCCGGACCGGCACCGAGCCTGGGGAGCAGTGCGACAAGCATGTCGACCGAGTAGTGCTCGTAGAGGCATGACCAGTCGATGGCCCTGCTCCCCCAGGCCTCCCCGGCCTCCTCCCAACGGTGGGACTGCGTGGTGGTCGAAGTGTCTTCGTAGTGGGGTGTCATGGGCCCATCCTGCGCCAGCAACCCGAAAAGGTCTTGAAGTCCTTGTGGAGATCCCGTGGAGGCGATCTTCAGCGGATAACCACTCCTTCTTCATGACCTGCAGACGGCCATCCCGGATAGTGGAGTCAGCGGCGACATCCCGCCGTCGCACACGGACCGAGAGGACCCACCATGACTCAGACCGAAGCCCCCACCGTCGACAACGGCGTCAACATCGAGGCGCTCCGTGGCGCCCGGCAGGCGCTGACCGATGCGCCCGAGGCGGCGCAGTTCCAGTGGCGTGCCCGCTGCGAGTGGGTGAACGGCACGCACAGCCGCTCGACCATTACGGACTTCTTCGGCCTCGGCGACCAGCAATCCCACCGGCAGGCGTACACCATCGAGGCAGACCACCCAGAAGTGTTCGCATCGGAGGACAACGGTGCGACCCCTCCCGAGATCGTCCTCGGCGCCCTGGCCTCCTGCCTGACCGCAGGCGTGGCCACGGTAGCCACCAACCGCGGCGTTCAGCTGCGCTCGGTGACCGCGACCGTGCAGGGCGAAATGGACCTCCAGGGCATCCTCGGCATCGATGCCGACGTCCGCAATGGTTTCGACCGCATCGATGTCCGGTTCGACGTCGACGCGGACGCGAGCCCGGCCGACATCGAGGCCATCGTGGCGCAGTCCCAGAAGCGCTCCGCTGTCTTCGACATCGTCACCAACCCGACGACCGTACAGGTCACGGTGGCCTGAACCACACCACCGGCGACGGAGGGTCTGAAGTGCAGACGTCGGTTGTCGTTGTCGGAGCCGGCCCCGGTGGTCTCGCCATGAGCCATCACCTCACCGGGGCCGGTGTCGACCACGTGCTGTTCGAACGGGGAGAGGTGGCCCATTCATGGCGAACCGAGCGCTGGGACTCGCTCCGCCTACTGACCCCGAACTGGATGACGGCGCTGCCCGGCGCACGATACGAAGGCGACGACCCTGACGGTTACATGACCGCTTCCGAGACCGTGGCAGCGCTGGAGGCATACCGCTCCTCCTTCGAGCCGCCGCTGCACACCGGAACCGAGGTGGAGGCGGCGTGTCGCACCGGCGACGGATTCGAGGTCCGCACGACCGGGGGGACCTGGCGCTGCGACGCGGTGGTCGCGGCCACGGGCGGGTCGAGCGAGCCCCGTGTCCCAGCTTTCGCCACCGAACTCCCGGAGGCGGTCCAGCAGCTCACCTCCTTGTCCTACCGGCGACCGGCTCAGATCGGTGACCGCGGCCGCGTGCTGGTGGTGGGTGCGTCGGCGTCAGGGGTGCAGATCGCGGACGAGCTACGACGGGCCGGTCGTGACGTCACCATCGCGGTCGGCGAGCACGTACGGTTGCCGCGTTCGTACCGGGGACGCGACATCTACTGGTGGCTGGACAGGATCGGCCAACTCGACGAGCGATGGGACGAGGTGGAGGACCTCCGGCGTGCCCGCCGGCACGCATCGGTGCAGGTGGTCGGAAGTGAGGACGGTCGAGACGTCGACCTCCCCTCCCTGCAGGGCATCGGCGTCCAGCTCGTAGGGCGCCTCATGGCGATCCGCGGCACGACAGCGTTGTGCTCGGGTGGCCTGGGGAGCCTCGTCGCCAATGCCGATCTGAAGCAGGCCAGGCTGCTCCGCCGCATCGACGAGTGGGTCGACGAGCACGACTTGGCCAGTGTCGTCGGCCCCGCGGTCAAACCGAGTCCGACCGGCCTGACCCAGGTGCCGACCGAGCTCGATCTGACCGGCTTCGGGGCGGTGATCTGGGCCACGGGCTTCCGCCCCACGTACCACTGGTTGGATCGCCGGGCACTCGGCCCGCGCGGCCGTGTCGACCACGATGGTGGTGTCGCGAGCATGCCCGGCCTCTACCTGCTGGGGCTCCCCTTCCTCAGGCGTCGTCGCTCGAACCTGCTCGCCGGGTTGGGACGCGACGCGGCCGAACTCGGTCAGCACCTGGTCAGGCACCTGGAGTCCGTTGGCCGGGGGCGCACCCCGACGTCACGCTGAGGCCTGGGTCAGCTCGCCCCGATGAGCGCTCGTCGAGTCCGCAACACGACGTCCTCGACCGGGCAGATGGCGCCGACCGCCCTCAGTTCGCCGGCACGCTCCGCCCCCAAGGCGTCGACGAGCTGGTCCCTGGTGGCAAAGACCAGGTCATGCAGGGTGCTCGACATCGGCGCCACGCCCAGCATCGCGTGCCTCTCGATGGCGCCGATCAGCTCGATGGCCAGCTCGGGTTGACCGATCCGATCCAGGGCGATTGCACAGCGGGACAGGGTGTGCCACTGCTGTGACCAGTCCCCGGCGCGGTACCAGACTCCGACCATGTCGGCCAGACCCGCGCACCCGGTCTCGAGCTCGCCCCGGGAGACCAGGAGGCCGCTCGCTTCGGTGACGGCGAACCCGTGCATCCAGCGGTTGCCGACCGCTCGTGCGATCCGACCCCCCGCGGTGAACGCCTCCAGGGCTTCGTCCTCGGTTCGGCTGGCGAACCCGCGGGCAACCGCCACCGACGCCAGGTCCGTCGGTGATCCAGTCAGCGTTGCCACGTCGTGAGCCCGTGCAACGAGGGCGTCGGCCTCTTCGTAGGCACCGTTCGAGCTGTGCCCCACCGCCCCCATATAGCAGGCGTGGACAAGTCGCGACCGGTTGCCGGACTCCTCGGCCAACTCGATCTGGCGGAGCGCCTCGGCGTGGCCTTTCGTCGACTCGCCGATGATGTACAGCACATTGCCGAGCGTCCGTTCCGCGAGGCCACTGGGGAAGACCGACAGTCGGCGCTCGAGTCGGCGCGTTTCCTCCGCCAGCTCTACCGCGAGATCGAACTCCCCCCGTACCCAGGCGCCGTAAGCGCGAATCCCGGTGAGCATGGGGGCCAATGGGTGCCCGAGCGCGCCCGGAGCGTCGCAGGCCGCATCCGCCCAGGTGAACACTTCGTAGCGCATCGCCCGCATGGCGAACTCACGGATCGAGGTGATCAGACCGAAGCTGACGTCGAAGTCCCCGAGCTCGAGGGCAAAGCGCTGTGCCGCTCGAAGGTCGGCGAGCGAAGACTCTGCCCTGGCGATCGCGTCGCCCTCGCCCGGGCCCCACAGCTCCGCCTCGACCGCTCCGGCCTCGACGGCGAAATGCCTCGCGTGCATGGCGAACAGCTCGGCGGCCCGGGCGTCGCTCAGGCGGGTGCGCCCATATTCCCGGAGTGTCTCGAGCAGCTCGTAACGGGTCGAGCCTCCCGCCTGTGGACGCACAGCAAGCATGGAGCGCTCGGTGAGCCGGGTCAGCAGGTCGAGGGTGTCGCCTCCTGGGGCCATGGCCTCGGCTGAGCGCAGATCGAAGGATCCGGCCAGCACCGACAGCGCAGTGAAGAGGGACCGTTCGTCCGGCTCGAGCATGTCGTAGGACCAGCTGATGGCGTCGTGCATGGTGCGGTGCCGAGGGTCGCTCCCCCTTCGCATCGCCTTGAGCACTCCGAATCGCTGGTCGAGGCGGTGCGCGACTTCGGCGACCCCGATCGCACGCGCCCGTGCCGCGGCCAGTTCAATCGCCAGTGGGATTCCGTCGAGGCGTTGACAGATCTCGACGACCAGCGGCCCAATTTCCTCGTCCAGGACGAAGGAGGGGTCGGCGGCCGTGGCTCGAGCGACGAAGAGCGCGACCGCGGGGATCTCGGCCACTTCGGCGAGCGCCACGTCGGACGCGAACAGGTCCTTGGGTCCGGTCGGCAGCGGGTCCACCGTCCAGAGTCGCTCGCCGGCCACGGCCAGCGGTTCCCGGCTGGTGGCCACGATGGCAACGGTGGGCGCCTCACGCAGGATCCGCGCCACCAGCTCGGCTACGGGCTCGATCAGGTGCTCGCAATTGTCAAGCACCAACAGGCTGTGCCGGGGGCGCAGCAGATCGACGATGGCATCGTCGATCGAACTCGACTTCCGCAGGTTGACGTCGATGGCCGTGGCAAGCGCTGCCGCGGTGGCGTCCGGATCGACGACTCCGACGAACTCCACGACGTGGACTCCGTCCTCGAATCGGCCACCAACCGTGCGGGCCAGCTCCATCGCCAGCGAGGTCTTCCCCACGCCCCCGGGGCCGATCAACGTGACCAGCCGGTGGTCGGCGATCATCACGGCGAGCTGCGCCAGCAACGTCTCGCGACCGATCAACGGCTGCAGACGGACGCCGATCGACGCTCCCGTGGCCATGGGGGACGATGCGACCCCGGTCCGACCCTCCTCCACCTCCTCCACGGTCGCCACGAATTCGTAGCCTTTGCCATGCACCGTCCGGATGATCAACTGCTGGCTACCGTCGTCACCGACAGCCTGGCGGACCGCTTTGATCCGAGTGGTCAGCGCCGACTCACTCACGAATCGGTCACCCCAGATCGCGTCGAGCAGCTCCTCTTTGCGCACCACCGCGCCGCGGTGCTTGACGAGATAGGCGAGCACGTCGAACACCTGCGGCTCGACCCGGATCTCCTCGCCGCCCCGTCGGAGAACGACGCGGTCCAGGTTCAACTCGCAGTCGGCGAATCGAATCACCCCGTTGACCGTAGCCTGCGGCGATGGTCCGGGTTCAGGTGTGGGCCCGCTACAGGGACAATCGTCTGGCACTCCGACCAAAGAGCCTCGTAGGGCCTACCCACTCGGCGCCCTCATGACCCAGGAGATCCAAGTCGACTTGGACGTCGAAGGACCAGATTCTCTTGCCTGTCTGTCCCCCGGCTGACCCCACTGGGAGTCGACCACACACTGGCTGTCGAGAACGGCAACCCACACCACTTCGCCCCGATTGCCAGGACATCCGGCGAACCGGCCTCCGGCGGAAACCAGGTCCCGGTTGGACTTCTCCTTCCCCCACCCCGCCTTCCCCTCCCTTTCGGGCAGCCCAAGCTGACCCTCAGTCCGCAAGGCACTGTTGGGTCGAGGTGCATTCCCCTTTTGAGATCCAAGCCGCGACAATGGGCACATGGATAACGCATTCGACTGGGCAAGGGAAGGGTTACGGAGCACCGGCGCCAGTGCGGACATCCGTGACGTGGTTGAGTTGCTGGCTCGACACGGTGAAGAGGAGGGCGCGATGTTGAGTCGGTATCAACGCTTCGCTGAGGAAGCCTCCGCGCCTGAGACGCGCTACCTCGTCAAGCTCATTCTCGAGGACGAGCAACGCCACCACGACCTCCTGGTTGAGATGGCCAGCGCCATTGCCTGGGGTCTCGTTGACAAGAGCGCCGAACCGGTCCTCCCGGACATGACGCACAGGGATGCTGGGAATGTAGCGTTGGCCGAAGAGACGCAAAGCCTGCTCCGGGCCGAGGAGCGGGACCGCGTGGAGCTGAAACGACTGCGCAAGCGCCTCCGTCCGTTCCAAAATATTGCGCTGTGGGAACTGGTTCTGGATCTCATGGCGCTTGACACCGAAAAGCACGTTCATATCCTCAAGCTCATCGCCAAGAACGCTGAGGACGCCTGACTCCGGATTCGCCTTCTGACGGCTGACGCAGTCCCGCCGTTTCAATCGGGTGGCTCCGGTTCACCGGTGCGCGGTGTATCCGCCGTCGATGGTGAAGGTCTGGCCGGTGACGAACGCGGCGTCATCCGACAGGAGATAGGCGACAGCCGTGGCGATCTCCTCCGGGTACCCGAGCCGGCCGACGAGGTGACCCTCGGTGATCGACGCAAGCGTGTCACCGAGCGGGCCGCCGAGCGATTCCTGGACCTTGCGGTCGACGACGACGCCGGGAGCGACGGCATTCACTCGAATGTTGCGGTCGGCGTACGCGGTAGCCACATAACGCGTGAGTGCGACGACGCCGGCCTTGCTGGTGCCATAGGCGGCAAGGGAGCGGCTGCCGTAGGTTGCGGCGACGGATGCGGTGTTGACGATCGCGCCGCCGCCGCGCTCCAGCATGGCGGGAATGGCGAAGCGGCAGCCGAGCATCACGCCGTCGAGGTTGACCCGCATCACCGTGTGCCAGGTGTCGAGCGGCATGGTGACGACGTCTTGGTCGGTGAGGTTGAGCTCGATCGCGGCCGCGTTGTTGTGGAGCAGGTCGAGCCCTCCGTATGCGGCAAGGGTGTCGGCGACCATGCGTTCGACTGCGTCGGTATCAGCGACGTCGGTGGCCTGGGCGCGGGCGGTCCCTCCGTTGGTGCGGATCGACTCGACGGTGGCGCCGGCGCCGGCCTCGTCGATGTCGGCGACGGTCACTGCGGCGCCTTCGGCCGCGAGGCGGCGGGCGGTGGCGCGCCCGATTCCCGAGCCCGCGCCCGTCACGATGGCAATTTTGTCCTCGAAGCGTTGCATACTCGAAGTGTCGCACGGGCCCGCGACGCCGGTGTTCCACGCCGTCGATGCCCGTAGAGCGGCCCCGATCTCGTCCCGGGCCGGCGCTGCCTCGCCATGCGTGCGCCCACCCCGGGCGGATGTTGACGGAACGACAACGTCCCGTGGAAATGTGGCCTCTCTTTGAACCCGTCTTGGTTCGCTGACCCGGGAAGACCTGGTAGATGGCCCCGGACGTGGCCGATGCAACCGCAACCCCCGCGGGCCAAGCTCGCTCCTCAAGGCCCATGGGTTGGGCAAGAGGGTGTCCGACCCCAGCTCCTTCGTCCCAGCTCAATTGCGGTCCGCGTAATCTGACTGCGGCCGGACGTCGACGAGCGAGGAGCCAGATTGCCGAAGCACGACGTGGAGATGAGCATTCCGACGACCAAGGTGGTCCTGAGCGCTGACGTGGTGTTCGAGGTCCGAAGCGACGACGAGAAGCTCGGCGAACTCAGAATCAGCAGGGGAACCATCGACTGGGCCCCGATGAACGCAAAGATTCCGATCCGGTTGACCTGGGAACAGTTCGACCGTCTCATGCGCGAACGGTAGGTCCCACCTACCGACCCGGCTACCCTGGGTCAGTTTCGATGACGCAACGGTTTTGTCGGGGCGGGGACAGCCCTCAGCTGAACCGACTGTGCGGCCAGGGTGGGCCGGTCGGACGAACTGGAGAGACCTATGCGCTCGTCGAGCATTGGGCGGCCCCGACGGTCACCGTGATCGGCTCGCCCGCACCCGTGTGGTAGAGGAGGATCGTCACCGACCCGGATCCGTTGGTGTATTCACTCCAGGTGTCGTTGGCGTCCGACGCCGTCGCTTTTTCGTCCGGCTGGTCGGAGGTGACAGAGACGTCGTAGTCCTCGGGGTACCCGTCGTTGGCCGGTGAGGCGGTGGCGCGGCATGACGGCCCTCCGCTCGCCGCCGGCTGGCCGGCGGTGGTGGTGGTCGTGACCGGGGCCTGGAACGGGGTTGCTCCGGCGAAGTCGGCGCCGACCGTCCGGGAGACGGCTCCGACGAGGGCCGGATCGCCGGTGATGATGCCGAGCTCCCGGTTGTAGTCGAGGCTCGACTGCGAGAAGTTCTGGCTCCCGAGGAACAAGCTCGCCCCGTCGGCCACAACGACCTTGGCGTGGATGTAGAGCGAACCGTCGCTCGGATAGGTGCTCACCTTTACGCCGGCGTCGACCAGTTGGCCGAAGGCACCGGCCCACGACTGCGAGTAGGTCATGACCACCTCCACGTCCACCCCCCGCTGCGCGGCATCCTCCAGGGCGCTGGTCACGGCGGGGTCGTCCATCTCCTCGTTCTCGACCAGCAGGGAGCTCCGGGCGGAGTCGATGAGCGACACGATGGGGCCCTGGGCACCCGGGGACCAGACGAGGTCGAGCCCGGTCGGACCCGTGGCCGGCGGCCCGGACCCACTCCAGTCCTCGTCGAAGACCTGCTCGATGGCGGCCACATCCTGGGCGCCGGTCGTGATCACGGCGAAGTCCCGGGACGTCGAGTAGTAGGCGTTGGTCAGGTTGAGGGTCATGATGGCCGAGGTCCGATCGTCCACGGTGATCGCCTTCTGATGGAAGATCGTTCCGGCGGGCGCCCAGCGGACCTCCACCCCGTTGGCGTTCAACGCGTCGAAGGCGGGCTGGTTGTAGGACCTCTCGTAGTCGCTGTCGAGCAGCACCCGCACCGTCACTCCCCGGCGGGCGTCGGCCGCCAGGATGCCGACCACCTGGGGATCGGAGAGTTCGTACATGGTCATGTCCAGGGTGTGCCGCGGGCTCGACAGCAGTGAGTAGATGGGCCCCATCCCCTGGTCGGGCTCGGTGACGAGTGACGAGCTGGCGGCCGCAGGTCGAGTCAGGTCGGTCGTCGACGTGGTCTCGGACGCCGCCCCGGTCCCGGGCGTCTTGTGTGAAGGCGTCCCCGGCTTCGGCACCGACGCTGAGCTCCGGGGAACGGCGGTCGGACCGGCGGCGGAGCAGGCGGCGAGGAGGAGCGCCGCCGCACCTCCGAAGATCCGAACCCAACGGCTGCGAAGCGGTGCCGACCGTGATCTTCTGGGTCGGGATAGGCGGTAGGCGTCCTCCGACACCGTCAGCCGCGCTGAACCGCGTGTGGAATCGCTCACCGGCTTCCCCTCGACCACCGCCACGAACGTCGGTGGCAGGGCCGTCATCCCGGCCCGCTCCCGCCGTTTGTCCCGACTCCTGCCATCCTACCGTCCGGGAAAAGGGCCTCGGCCCGGACGTTGGTCGGACTCCCAAAGGCACAGAATCGGGTGCGGGCTCTGGCAAACTCGCCCGGATGCCGTTCTCCCGCCGCGCTCCCCTCCTCCTGACGCCGTTGATCCTGATCCTCGTGGCGGGATGCGGATCCTCGGTCAGTTCCAACCCCACCGCGTCGACGCGTGCGACGAATCCGCCGGCGTCCGCAACCCCTCCGTCGACGACTACAGCCGTACCGCGATCCACGTCACCAGCCACCACCCTGGCCACCCGCAACCTCACCGTCACCAACGCCGACCGAGCCCAGCTGGTTCAGGCCGCCGCCGCGCTCAACAACGTGCCGGCCGCTGACTTCGTGGGTCTCGTGCCCGGGGACACCTACTACGCCTACGACGGTCCGTCGGCCACCTATTGGGCCGGGGCCAAGCTCGACCCCGGTTCGTCACAGCCCGCCCAGGTATCGACCCAGGACGACGGTGCCTACATCCTCTTCCACCGGCCCGCGGGTGCGAGCTGGATCGCCCAGGATGTCGGACTCGCCGGGGTAGAGGGGGAGAAGTGTCCCGTCGTCGTTCCCGCGGCCATCCTGACCCTGTGGAACTGGGCCCCGGGTACGTGCCGGCCGGCCGGCATCTAGGCCGACGACTCTCCGGCCAGGGTTCGGACGGGAGGCTGCCGGGCCGCACCCGGAATGTGGGGCCCGCGGGTGGGCAGCAACCGGGCCGGCCATCACGGGCTCGAGCCCGCCGATCCCACTAGCCGCGCCTGGGGCCGAGCGCGAGTGTCGCCCCTTTGAAGTCGATGATGGCGTAGTCGAAGCGACTGAGGGCGTCCAATCCGAGAAGGCCGTCGATTCCGCGCAATCCGAGCGCTCCGAGGTCGGTCGACCTCAGCATCGTCGGAGGGAGCTGAACGTTGCTCAAGGACCATGGGCCACTCTGGACGAGGGGCACCGTGACCGTCGAGCACGCAGTCCTCATCTCGCCGAGAAGGGCGGTGTGGGTGAGATCCAGCTGACGGGTCAGAGAAGACTCGACAACCGAACGCGACGCGCCCGTATCGACGTCGAACACAACGCCTTCCCCGCCACCCCGGAAGTGGACCACTGTTGTGGCCAGGGCGTAGTCGGGTCTCTCAGTCACCCTCAATCCGGAAATCGAACCGGGTGGCCCGCTGGTCAGCTCCGAGGGGATCGGGCGGGCCAAAGGACCCGTTACGACGCTCGGACCGTTGGGGGCCGGTCCCTCGATGCCCGGCAGTGTCATTGTCCGGGCGGCGAAATCGAAACGGAGGGCGCCGAACCTGCTCAAGACATCGGCGCCGAGAAGTCCGACCGGTTCCCCTGCTCCGCCCCACCCGGGAATGGTCTGTGCCGCGACGGGCTGAGCGGCCAGCGGTAGGCCGGCCATGCTCCACGTGGTCAGACCTTCGAGTCGGGTGATGCCCGAACAGCCGATGCCGGCATACCGGACAGGCGCCCCGAGCTTCGGGAGGTGCAGGCGCCGGGCCACACCGAGGTCGATGGCCGAGGCAGACGCACCCGTGTCGATCACGAAGGGGAACGGACCCTGGCCATCCACGCAGACGTTGACCAACGCCTCCACCTCGGAACCGACGGAGCTGACCGTGATCGGCACACGGAAGCCACCGCCGGCCAGTGCGCTGACTCCGCTGCATCCCGAGGTCCTCGGTGGGAGTGCGAACTTCCGGGTGCCCAACACGTGGATCGATGAACCGTTGCCACAGGCAGTGAGAAGGAGCGTGGCCGCGAGGAGCAATGCGCCGGCGACGACGGCACACCGTGGCCGCCGGCCCCGGCGTCGGTCCCCTCTGGCCGGGCGTTCCCCAGTCGCCCCGTGGCCGGGCCGAACCCGTTCCTGATCGGTCTCCCGGCCTCGGTGGCGGCTGCGTCCCATGCGCCACCAGGGTAGAGGTCGGGGTGCGCTCAATCGTCGGTCCCGCAGTAGCGGACCAGACCCTGTCGTGCGCCCCAGTCGAGATGCCACCCCGGCCACCACACGCGGCCTCTCAGTGTGAGCTCTGACGCATCATCCGTTTGTGCTCGCGAATCACCTGACGATCCTTTTCGGCCAGCTCGAGGGCGCGCTCCAGCGCACGGGTCACAACGGAGTCCTCACTGGCCAGTTCGTGGACGATGCCCGCCGACAAGGCTTCCGGCCCCGGGTACCGGCGACCGGTAAGCAACGACTCCCGCAGGGCCGCCTTGGGAAGATGGGCGGCCACCACCTCGAACATCGTCGGCGTCAACGGAAGCCCGATGTCGACCTCGGGAAGGCACCAGAATCCCCTGTCCTCACGCATGATGACGATGTCGTGGGCGATCGCCAACATCGCACCGGCGGCAAAGGCGTGGCCGTTCACGGCGGCGACGGTGACGGCCGGAAGATCCAGGATGCGGACCAGGAGGCGCTCGACGTCGTTGAGGAACGACTTGTCGGCCGCACCCTCCCCGACCAGCCAATCGAGATCCAGCCCGTTGGAGTAGAACTTGCCCGCGCCGGTCGTCACCAGGGCGAACGGGCCCTCGATCGACTCGAGCTCGTCGAGCGCGGCGTGCCATGCGTCGATGCTGGTGCGGTTGAACCGGTTTTCGCCGGCGTCCATCCTGACCAGAGCCACGGCACCCTGTCGTTCCGTCGTCAACACCGGCTTCGACTCGTCGTCATGGTTCGGCATCGGGACCTCAGCGTGTCCAGTTCTCCGTCGGATCTCCATGGGCGGACCGAGCTCCGACCATCGATCCGGTTCCGCGACATCTCCGGAAGCCTCCAATGCTAGAGCACCTGTCGGAGCCCGACCCCAGACGGGGTGGCGGCGACGGGTAGCCCGGTCACCACTACGCTGCCGGTTCGGAGGGCTCGTCCGATACCTTGCCGCCGGATGGTTGTGCCGCCCCTGAGCGTGTCAGGATCGTCACGTCTCAAAACTGAACGATTCGACAACGGCAACCCACAGAGGAAGAGCGACAGCCATGGAGCAGGACAGCAGCGCTGGGGGGCCCTCGATCGACCGACTGCGCCAGCGGTACCGCGAGGAGCAGCAGAAACGCCTGCGCCCGGAGGGTATGGCCCAGTGGCGTGAGCTGAAGGACGAGTTCGAGGACCTCGACCGGGACCCGTTCGTAGAGCCCGGCTTCAGCAGGGAACCGGTGGCCGAGGAGACGACGGTCGTGATCGTGGGTGGCGGCTTCGCCGGGATGCTCACGGCGATCGACCTCGGCAAGCACGGGATCGACGACTTCCGGATCGTCGAGAAGGCGGGTGACTTCGGCGGCACCTGGTACTGGAATCGGTATCCGGGCTGCATGTGCGACGTGGAGTCCTACACCTACCTCCCACTCCTCGAGGAGACCGGATTCATGCCGTCGGAGCGCTACGCCAGCGCCACGGAGATCTTCGAATACTCCAAGCTCCTGGCCCGCACGTTCGACCTCTACCCCCACGCCCTCTTCCAGACGGACGTGACCGGGGCCGAGTGGGACGAGGAGGCCCGGCGCTGGCGGGTCACCACCTCCCGCGGCGATCGGCTGTCGAGCTCGTTCATGGTGTTGGCCGGGGGTATCCTGCACAAGGCCAAGCTGCCCGGGATCCCGGGCATCGAGGACTTCGAGGGCAAGGCCTTCCACACCAGCCGTTGGGACTACAGCTACACCGGCGGAAGCCCCACCGAGCCGATGGACCGCCTGGCCGGCAAGCGGGTCGGCATCATCGGCACCGGCGCCACCGCCGTGCAGGTGGTGCCCCAGATCGCCCGTGTGGCCGAGGAGCTCTACGTCTTCCAGCGGACCCCGGGGGCGGTGGGCGTGCGCAACCAGCAACCCACCGATGTCGAGTGGTTCCGGAGTCTCCAACCCGGCTGGCAGAAGGAGCGGATCGTCAACTTCACCCAGGCGGTGACCGGCGCCCAACCCGACGTGGACCTGGTCCACGACGGCTGGACCGAGGTGATGTGGGTCGACACCAGAAGTGCGCCGGACTCGGAGGAGGAATTCGAGGCGCTCGAGCGGTCCGACTTCGAGACCATGGAAGCGATCCGACACCGCATCGACGAGATCGTCGAGGACCCAGAGACGGCGGAGAAGCTCAAGCCGTACTGGGGCAAGCACTGCAAGCGGGTGTGCTTCCACGACGAGTACCTCCCGGCGTTCAACCTGCCCAACGTGCATCTGGTGGACACCAACGGGCGGGGCGTCGAAAAGCTCACCGCCCGCGGCCCGGTGGTGGACGGTGTGGAGTACCCGGTGGATCTGCTCATCTATGCCTCCGGCTTCGAGGTCACGACGGATCTCCACCAACGGCTCGGCTTCGACCCCAGAGGTCGCGACGGTGTCAGGCTCTCGGAGCGGTGGGCCGAGGGCGCCCACACCCTGCACGGGGTGCTGGCCAGCGGGTTCCCCAACATGCTCCTGATCAGCCTGGTCCAAGGCGGGTTCGGCACCAACTTCTCGCACCTGCTGTCGGAATCAGCCAAGCACGTGGCCAACATCGTCGAGACGTGCGTCGAACGGGGGATCGCGGTCATCGAGCCCGAAGAGGCCGCTGAGGACGAATGGCTCGGAGTGCTCCTCCGCGTCGGCGTCGGCGGCGCCCGCTATTTCCAGGCCTGCACGCCAAGCTTCTACAACAGCGAGCAGCAGGCGATTGACGCCCGGGCGGCCCGGAACCTCACCTACTCCGGAAGTCTCCTCGAGTACATCGGCTATCTCGAGCGGTGGCGCGAGGCACCGGACTTCGCCGGCGTCAAGGTGGAACGGGCGGAAGCCGTAGAGAAAGGGTAGATCGCCCGTTGATCACCTCCCGGCGTGACGAGGTGACCGCGGTGAGAGCAATTGTCGCACTGTGGAGCAGCCGGTCGGCCGCGGGTATCCGGTAGACTGGTTCACGTCGGAGATCCGGGTCGGCCGGACGTGACGTCGGCTGCGGCCGGGGTTGCTCGGCAGGGGGGTAGGCCAGATATGGAGCACGTCTCGCTGGAAGGTGCGCCTTCCCGTTCACTCTTGTTCACCGAGCCGGCTCGGGCCACGGCCGAGTTCGGATCCTTCCTCATGAGCGTCCCGCTGCTGCGTCGGGCCCCTCGTGGCGATGGCCACACCGCGCTCGTCCTCCCCGGCTTCCTGGCCGACGACCGTTCGACGCTCGTCCTACGGCGCTACCTCGGCTCCCTCGGTTACAACGCCTGTGGATGGGGCCTCGGACGCAACGTGGGCCCGACCCTCGAAATCCTCGATGGGATGGAGAGGCGCCTCCTGAGCCTGGCCGAGTCGGCGGGCACCCCGGTGAGTCTGGTCGGGTGGAGCCTCGGGGGGATGTTCGCCCGGGGGCTGGGCCGGAACCACCCCGATTGCATCCGGCAGATCGTCACGCTCGGGAGCCCGTTCCGCAGCAGCGCGCCGATCGGCAGCCACGCCACCCAGAGATTCGAGCGCCTGGCCCACATCCATGTTCCCCACACCGAGCTCCCGCCGGCCGAGACCGATCAGGACCAGCTCGACGTGCCGGTGGCCGCCGTCTACACCAAGGCTGACGGCGTGGTCGCCTGGCGGTCCTGTGTCCAGGATGCGGGAGACCGACGCGAGAACATCGAGGTGTTCGGGAGCCACTGCGGTCTGGGCCACAACCCCACGGCCATGTGGGTCGTCGCCGATCGTCTGTCCCAGCCGGCGGGGACATGGACGCCCTTCACGCCCCCGGCCTTCGCCCGACGGCTGTACCCGGACTCGCACCGGGTGGGCCACCTGGCCGATCATCCCGTGGCCAAGAGTTCCACCAGTCCCTTCTCGATCCCGCGGCAGAGCACGTCGATGTCGGGGGCGGAGTCGTAGTCGCCGGTCACACCGAAGTTCACATGTCCGTTGTAGGAGAAGATGGCCACGGTCACCCGCATCTGCCCGCCGAGGGGGACGAACGGATAGGCCTCGAGCATCTTCCGGCCGAGGACGTAGAGCGGGATCTGAGGGCCGGGCACGTTGGTGGTCACCGTGTTGATGTTGCGCTGCGACCCCTTGGTGGCCAGCCGACCGCCCAGGGCGAGCAGCAGCGGAGGAGCGAAGCCGGAAAGTGAGGTGAGCGCCTCGCCCGCCACCGCCTCGTTGGAGTTCTTGAGGTGTGCCATCTGCTCGGTGACCGCTGCCAATCGCTTCACCGGATCGCTCTCGTACACCGGGAGCTCGGCGAACATCGCCGACACCTTGTTGGCCAGTTCGCCGTCACCGACCGCCACTCCCCGGTCGTCACGGGGCCGTACCGACACGGGGACCATGGTCCGCACGATCCGATCGGCCGATTCTCCGCGGGAGAGCAGGAGCTCGCGGAAGCCCGAGGTGATGCAGGCCAGCACGACATCGTTGAACGAGCCCCCGTGCTCCCGGCGCACCGCCTTGATGTCGTCGACCGACGCGGTGGCCCAGGCCCAGTGGCGATGGGGCCCGATCGGTCCGTTGAGCGACGAGGCCGGGGTGGGACGGACCAGACCGATCATCGAGGTCAGACCACGGGTGACCCCGACGAGCTGCCGGGTCGCCTCCCGGGGGACCCGCAGCGCGGCGCGTACCGCCCGGATCTGCTCATACGGGCTCATGGCCATGTCGATCAGTGATTCGACCGCCAAGGAGAGGGAGCTCGGGTGGGGCTGCGGTCTCCACGGGACGGGATCGGATCGGGCGGGCTCCGGTGAGAGGTCCATGATCACCGAGAGCAGTTCGGTACCCGACACCCCGTCGACCATGCAGTGGTGGCTCTTCGACGCCATGGCCCAGCGGTCCCCTTCCAGCCCGTCGACCATCCAGATCTCCCACAGCGGTTTCGACCGGTCGAGTTGCTGGGACATGATCCGGCCGACCAGGCGGCGGAGCTCGGCCTCGCCGCCCGGAGGAGGAAGCGCGGTATGGCGCACGTGGTAGTCGATGTTGAAGTGCGCATCGTCGACCCAGACCGGCCGGCCGAGGTCACCGGGCACCCGCTCGACCACCTGCCGGTAGCGGGGGACGTGGCCGAGCTTGCCGGCGATCATGGACACCAGGTCCTCGATGCGCGGCGCCGGCCCCTCGAAGATCCCGATGGACGCGATGTGCATGTGGCTGACACCGTCCTCGATGGCCAAGAAGGACGAGTCGAGGGGACTCAGCCGGTCACGCATACACCGAACGCTACCTGGAATCCGTCCGGACCTCCCGGGCCCCGTGGACCCGGGATGGCGGGTGGGACCGTCGGCCTGTGTGTCAATGCCCCGGGGCCCACAGCGCCGATCATGCTTTCGACATGGTCAGTCCGGGAAAGCCCGGCGAGACCGGTCCGGCGCGCTTCGATGCCGGCCCCGTCCCTCGCTTGTTGGTGGCGGTGACCGTGAACCAGTAGGCGGTTCCATCGGTCAGACCGCTCAGCGTGCAGGACGTTCTTCCGGTGGAGACGCAGGTCTTCGACCCCGGGGTCGCGGTCACCGAGTACCTGGTGATCGCGCTGCCGTTCGTGATCGGCGCGGTCCAGCTCACCGTTATCTCGGCGACTCCCGCGGTTCCCATCACTCTGGTGGGGGCGAGGGGTGCACCGACCACTACCGGCACGGGAACCGATGCCGGGCCCTGCCCTTTGGCGTTCCGTGCCGCCACGGTGACCGAATAGCGCTCGCCGTCGGTCAGACCGGGGACACTGCAGGCCTTGGCACCGGTTGTCGAACACGACTTGCCACCGGGCTCCGCTTTCGCCGTGTAGCCGGTGATCGCCGATCCACCGTCGGCGGCCGGAGCACCCCAGGCGACGGTTGCCGATCCATTTCCCGACGCCACCTCGACCCCGGTCGGGGGCCCGGGCTTGGTCACCGACGCACCGACTGCCGGCGCCAGACCGATCGTGAACGCGATCGCAGCCCCCACTGCCACCAGGGTGCCGCGCACGCTCGGACATCCCCTGCCCGTTCGGATCGCCATCCCGACCACCCCCCTCCGGTCCTCGTGGAACGCTGAGCTCATGGATAGCACGGCATGGCCACAGCTGCGAGCGCTGACCCGAGCGCCCGAAGCGTGACCTCGATTCCCTCTCCCGCAATGTTTACTGCTAAATTACGACGCTACCGGCCGGAGTCGAAGGAACAGGGATGCCGAAGAAACCGATGACCCTGCTGGAGGCGGCGGACGAGTTGGGCGTTCATTACATGACGATCTACCGATACGTCCGTACCGGCAAGCTCCCTGCCACCCGCGTCGGGGGTGGCTGGCAGGTCGACCCCGACGACCTGGCCCGGATGAAGCCGGTCGGCCCCCGCCGCCCCCGGAAACCGGTCGCCCGGGCCGCCGTCACCAAACAGCTCGAGGCCCGGCTCCTGGCCGGCGACGAACCCGGCGCCTGGGGCCTGCTCGAATCCGCCCTCGCCTCTCACCACTCCCCTTCCGAGGCACTCCTCCAACTGGTGGCACCGGCCCTCGAATCCATCGGCGACCGCTGGCACGCCGGCGAGCTCACCGTGGCCGACGAGCATCGGGCCAGTGCGGTGGCAGCCCGGCTCATCTCGCGCATCGGCGCCAGATTCGCCCGGCGTGGCCCGAGGCGCGGCAGCGTCATCATCACCACGCCGCCGGCCGAACTGCACTCGGCTCCGGTGGCCATCGCCGCGAACCTGCTGCGGTGGGCCGGCTTCAACGTGATCGAGCTCGGTGCAGACACCCCGGCCGACGCGCTGGCCCATGCCGCGGCCGGCGTGCCCGACCTGCTGGCCGTCGCCATGGCCTGCACGACCCAGGGGTCGGCCGCCTCGGCCCGCCGCGTCGTCGCCCATCTGCACCGTGCACTTCCCGGCACCACGGTCCTGCTCGGGGGGGCCGCCATCGACGATGCCGACCATGCCCGCCGCCTCGGGGCTGACGGCTTCACCGGCCGCCGGGGCGACGACCTGGTCCGGAGCATCGAGGAACTGGCGGCCGCCCGCTAGGTCCCACCCCGTGGGCAGGGGCAGACCGGCGCCCAACGACCTCCGGTCAGCCGGGGCCGGCCGGTGTCTCGACGCCCGGGCTGGTCGGCTCGGTCTCCTGACGGGAAGGGTCTCGGAGCTCGGCAGCCGGGGTCATCAGCCGGGTCGCGTCGCCAATCGCCCGGCCCGGCCCGGCTTGGCCAGGACGAACTGGACATCGCTGATGTGGCGTTCGAGGAACGAAGCTTCGCAGTAGGCGAGATAGAGGTCCCAGAGACGGCGGAACTCCGTACCCATCCCGAGGGCCTCCACCTCGTCGGTGTGAACGGCCAGGTTGGCCGCCCAACGGCGCAGCGTCTCGGCGTAGTGGCGGCCGACATCCTCGAGGTCCACCACGCGCAAGTCGGTAGCCCGGGCCAGGCTGGTGGTGAGCGAGGTCACCGAGGGGAGGCACCCCCCGGGGAAGACCATGCGGCGCACGAAGTCCTGGTGACGCTTGGCCCGCTCGAAGCTCCGGTCGTCGATGACGATGGCCTGAACAGCGGCCAGCCCATTCTCGGTGAGCAGTTCGGAGCACCTGGCCAGGAACCGGTCGTGCCACCGCCAATCCACCGCCTCGACCATCTCGACCGAGACCAGCTTGTCGAATCTGCCGGTGAGGTCCCGCCAGTCGAGCCCGAGCACGGTGATGCGGTCCGAGAGCCCGGCCTCGGCCACTCTCCGCTTCACAGAGGAGCGCTGGGCTTCCGAGATCGTGGTGGTGGTCACCCGGCAGCCGAAGCGGGCAGCGGCGTGGACGGCCAGGCCGCCCCAACCCGAACCGATCTCGACCAGGTGGTCGGTGGGGGCCAGCTCGAGCTTGGCGCAGATCCGGTCCATCTTGGTCCGCTGGGCTTCGGCCAGTGTGACGTCGGGTCCCTCGAACACCGCGCACGAATAGGTCATGGTCTCGTCCAGCATGAGTGCGAAGAAGTCGTTCGAGAGGTCGTAGTGGTCAGCGATGTTCCGCTTGTCATCGTCCCGACCCGGGGTGACCAGGCGGGCCGGGACGTCGAGGACGGCGCCCCATGCCCGCCCCAGCCGATCCAGGCGCTCGCGTAGCGGGCGGGTGTCGCGGGCCAACGCACGGATCAGCGCGGTCAGGTCTTCGGTGTCCCACCAGCCGGCCACGTACGAGGCCCCGAGGCCGACCGAGGCCGACCGCAGCAGGGCGCGATAGGCGCGGCGGTCGTGCACCGTCACCCGGGCCATGGGCTCACCCCGACCCAGGCGGAACGTCTCGACCCCCTCGGTGACCTCGATCGCAGCGCCACCGGCGTGCTTCCCGGCGGTGAGCACGATCCGGCGCGACAGGCCACCACTCCCGTGAGGGCCGGGCGGGACGGCGGGGTGGGGGCCGCATCGGTTGCGCACCCCTTCTGGGGCCCGATTCTGCGGCGACGGTACCGCCACCCCCTCGGTGCTTTCGGCCACCTCGCCGGCCCTCGGCACACCGTTCACGCTGGTCCTGTCTGCTACAGCGGTGGCCGCGACCGTGTCGTCCGACGCGGTGTCACCCTGCACGGGATCATAGGTCCGGGTCATCGCTCGGTCCGCGCCACGACAGACGCGTGGGGACAGGATCTGGCCGCGACGATGCCCGCCGTTCCGCCCTGGCCCGCCGGATGACCGAAGAACGGAGCGCCCTTCAGCCGGAGGCGGGCCGCCTGGGAATAGATGCCGGCGGTGATCCGGTGCGTCATCGCCGGGTAGCGCCAGAGGAGACGGCCGAGTGCGGCGCGGTCGAGGGCGCAACGACGCAGGAAGAGGGTGGCCGCGAACAGGCGCTGGTCGGCCTCGAGTACGTCGAGGGCGACGGTGAGCTGTGGCCCCGGGGCCGTGTAGCGGAGCTCGTAGTCGAGGCGAGGGGGGAGAAATGGTGACACATGGAGCTCCTTGGCGAAGCGGTGCCTGCCCGGGGGGCCGACGACGTAGCTGTGACGCTCGTGCCATGGGGTGTTCTCCACCTCGGCCACCAGCGCGCCGATCCGATCCGGTTGGCCCGGATGGTCGGCGGCGTCGGCGCAGAAGTAGAGGCTGATGGGGTTGAACAACCAGCCCCAGGTGCGCAGATTTGCCAACAGGGCGACCGGGCCATCGGGACGCCGCCCGGTGCGTTCGGCCACCAGCTCCCGCACCACCTGGTCGAGGGGCAGGGCCGGGTCGCCGAGGAAGTCCTCACGCCGGAAGCGGACCGGGGCGGCTCGGCGGGCCGACCAGGCCGGGTGGAGGCTCATCACGTCGTCGACCTCGGCCAGATCGAGCAGCGGCATGGCCACCTCGTAGCTGAACGAGTGGGTTGGTCCGGGGCCGAGGCGGGCATGGACGAGCACTCCCTCGTACATCGCGCTGCGCAGGCCGTTTGCGTCCCGATCGGGCCAAGAGGGCAGTGCACCCGTCGCCTTGTCCGGCGCCACCCCGTCAGCCGCTGTCGTGATGCCGGAAGCGTCCGCGATGGTGGCGCCGCCAACCACGGTCACCACACCACCCCCATGGCCCGGCACGTCTCCACCGCGCTGCGCACGCCGTCCTCGTGAAAGCCGTAGCCCCAGTAGGCGCCCACGAACCAGGTGCGCCGGGTGCCGTTGATCTCACCCCGGTGGGCCTTGGCCCGTGCCGCAGCCGGGTCGAGAACCGGGTGGGCGTACTCCATACGGGCCAGTACCTTTGCGGGATCGATGGCCTCGTCGCGGTTGAGGGTGACCAACACCGGGGTGGCGGAGTCGATGCCCTGGAGGCGGTTCAGGTAGTAGGTGAGCGTCGCCTCGTCCTGCCCGGCCTCGAGGCGGTGGTAGTTCCAGCTGGCCCAGGCCCGGCGCTCGGCGGGCAGCAGGCCGGCGTCGGTGTGCAGGACGGCCCGGTTCGACTGGTAGCGCAAGGCACTGAGCGTCTCGCGTTCCTTCCGGTCGGGATCGGACAGAAGGGACAGGGCCTGGTCACTGTGGGTCGCGAGCACCACGTGGTCGTACATGTCGACCCCGGCCTCACTCACCACCTCGACTCCGCCGGGCTCCCGGCGGATCTTGCCCACCGGGGACCCGAGTCGGAGGCGGCTCTCGTCGCGCAACGGGCGGAGGATGGCCTCGACGTAGCGCTTCGAGCCGCCGTCCACCGTCCGCCACCTCGGCTGGTCGCGCAGAGTGAGCAATCCGTGGCGCTCGAAGAAGCGGGCGAAGGTGGCCGCGGGTATCTGGGTGAACGTGGAAGGGTCGGCCGACCAGATGGACGAGCCCAGCGGGACGAGGTACCAGTCCCGGAATCCGGCCGACCAGCGGTGTGGGGCCAGAACCTCCTCCAACGTCACGCTGTCGGGCGGCGGGTCGGCCAGGAGGCCCCGGGCCAACCGGTTGAAGCGGCCCACGTCGGCCAACATGCGCAGGAAGTCGGGCCGGGCCAGGTTGCGTCGCTGGGCGAAGACGCTCGAGAACGACGTTCCCCGCCACTCGAGGCCGGTGCGCTGGTCGGCCACGCTGAAACTCATGTCACTGGGCTTGGAGTCGACTCCGAGCTCGTCGAGGAGGCGCGAGAACAAGGGGTAGGTGCGCTTCGTTGTAGACGAGGAACCCGGTGTCCACGTCACAGGTCAGCTCGGGCAGCTCGACCCGGTGGGTGTGGGAGTGGCCTCCAGGACGCTCGTCCGACTCGTAGAGGACCACATCGTGGCGCCTGCGCAGCAGGTGGGCTGTGACCAGGCCCGATACCCCACTCCCGATGATGGCGATCCGCATGACATCCCTCTTTCGTGTTCTTTCGTGCTGTCGGACACCCGTTGTTCGGACCCGACCTATCCCCGGGATCAAATTTAGTACTAAACTTGCCGAATGGCCACCTACCGTGCACGCGTCACGTCTCCACGGCCACCGGCCGAGGTCTTCGACTACCTGGCCCGCTTCTCCAACGCGGCCGAGTGGGACCCCGGAGTGACTGGGGCCGCCGAGGCCGAACCGGGGGCGCCCGGCCTCGGCAGCACCTATCGGCTCGAGGTCCGGGTGTTCGGTCGGGCCGTCCCCCTCAGCTACCGCATCGACGACTTCGACCGACCCCACCGGGTCGTGCTCAGCGCGGAGAACTCGATGGTGCGATCCACCGATGTGATCGAGGTGGCGCCCGAACCCGGGGGCGGCTCGGTCCTCACCTACGAGGCAACCCTGGGGCTCAAGGGTGGAGCGGTCCTCTTCACCCCCTTCCTCAACCTCTCGTTCCGGCGCATCGGAAATCGGGCCGTCGTCGGCCTGCGCACGGCGCTGGCGGCCTGAACGTGGACACGCTCCGTGTCCGGCACGTTCTGGCCCGGGCCACTGACGCTGTCGCCGAAGCGACGGTGGCCCCGAGCTTCAGCCGCGTCGGGATCGGGCTCCGCCGGCGGCTGGAGGAGTGGGACGACCCGCCGCAGATGAAAGGCCGCATCGCCCTCGTCACCGGCGCCACCTCGGGTATCGGCCTGGCCGCGGCCACCGCGCTGGCCGGCCTCGGTGCCGAGGTACACCTGGTGGGCCGCGACCCCCCCCGGGGTGCCGCCGCGCTCGACGTGGTGGAAGCGGCCGGCCCGGGCCGGGCCCGGCTCCACCTGGTCGACCTCTCGGATCCCACCGCGGTGGCCGAGTTCGGGAGACGCCTCGGCGACAGCGTTGCGCGCCTCGACGCCCTGGTCCACAACGCCGGCGCGCTCACCCGCACCTACCAGACCACCGTCGACGGGGTGGAGCGCACGCTCGCCACCCACGTGCTCGGCCCCTACCTGCTGACCGCCGCCCTGGCTCCTCTTCTGTTCTCCTCGGCCCGCGATACCGACGGTGTGACCGGCGCCCCGGCCACCATCGTCACGATGAGCTCGGGGGGCATGTACTCACAGCGCTTCGACCTCGCTGCCCTCGAGGCCGGGCCCGACGGGTACGACGGCGTCGTCGCCTACGCCAGGGCGAAACGGGCCCAGGTGGTGCTGGCCGACGGGTGGGCCGCCCTCTTCGCTCCGGCGCCGGTGGCCAGTTACGCCATGCACCCGGGCTGGGTGGACACTCCCGGCCTGACCGAGGGCCTGCCTCGATTCCGGGCTCTCATGCGCCCGCTGCTGCGCACGCCCGACGAAGGGGCCGATACTGCGGTGTGGCTGGCCGCCGGCGGCCCCACGGTGGCGGCGCGGGCGGCAGGATCCAAACCGGTCACCTCAGGCTTCTTCCACGATCGGCATCCCCGTTCCGACCATCACTTCCCGGTCACCCACCCGAGCGGTCCCGATGATCCAGAACGCCTCCTCGCCTGGTGTGCGGCGCGCACCCGGACCGAGACGCCCGGGCCCGGAGCAAGGCCATGAGTGATCCGGTGACCGTCGGCGCCGAGAAGACGGGCTCGGGCTCCACCGCTTCGGTCTCCCGGATCGCCATCGCCGGCGCGAGCGGCTACGTGGGCCGACTGCTGGCGAACCAGCTGGCCGGGGCCGGCCATCGGGTGTCCGCCTTGGGCCGGCATCCGGACGCCCTGCCCACCGGCGAGCGGATCTCGCCCGTCATCGTCGACGTGGCCGACGCCGAGAGCACCGCCCACGCGCTGGCCGGTGCCGACGCCGCCTACTACCTCGTCCACGCCATGGCCGGCGGCACCGGGTTCGAAGCCCGCGACCGCGAGCTCGCGGATGCCTTCGGCCGGGCGGCTCGGTCGGCCGGCGTCGGGCGCATCATCTACCTGGGCGCCCTGGGCCGCGGCGACCTGTCGGCGCACCTGGTCAGCCGCCAGGAGGTTGGCGCGGTACTGGCCGCCTCCGGTGTGCCGGTCGTGGAGCTGCGCGCCGCGGTCATCCTCGGGGCCGGCAGCATTTCCTACGAGATGTTGCGCTCGCTCACCGAGCGCCTGCCGGTCATGGTCTGCCCGCGCTGGATCAACACCCGGCTCCAACCCCTGGCCGAGAGCGACCTGCTCGCCTACCTCTCCGGCTCGCTCGTCGCCCCGCCGGGCATCTACGAGATCGGCACCCCCGACGTGACCGATTACGGGGCCATGATGTGCGGCTACGCCGAGGCGAGGGGGCTCCGGCCCCGGCGCATCTTCACCGTGCCCTTCGTCACACCCTCGCTGTCGGCCCGCTGGGTCGACCTGGTCAGCCCGGTGGACCGGCGTGTGAGCCACGCCCTGATCGAGAGCCTGGTGAACGAGGTGGTCGTCCACGATCCGGCCCGCACGTTCGCCGCCTTCGGCATTACCCCGCTGCCGGTCGGAGAAGCCGTCCGCCGCGCCATCAGCGACGAGGGCGACCGGGTCTCGACCGGACTGTTCGACCGCTCGATGTCACTCGGCACCGGTGTCTACACCATTCGATGTGGTGAGCCGCTGGACCCTGATCGCATCCAGGCGGTGCGAGATGACCTGGCCCAGATGGGTGGGGACCTGTCCTGGTACGGAGTCGCGTGGGCCTGGGCGCTGCGCATGGCGCTCGGCCGGCTGTTCGGCGAGAAGCTCCGGACCCGGCGGCCCGACCGGCTCGCTCCAGGAGCGGTAGCCGACTGGTGGAAGGTGGTGCGGGCTGATCCCGACCACCTGGTACTGGCCTCGATCGGGTGGTTCTGTGGAGACGGCTGGCTCGGACTGCGCATCGCCGATGCACCGCCGTACCTCGAACAGGCCGCCGCCTTCCGGCCGAAGGGTCTCCTCGGCCTCGCCTACTGGTGGGCCCTCTGGCCCGTGCACCAGGTGGTGTTCCGAATCATGGTCCGGAGCCGGGTTCGCCGGACCCGCTGTCGGACCCTCCCTCGGACTCGACCTCGAACCGGCCCTCGGACCCGCCCTCGACCTCGAACCGGCCCTCGGATCCGCCCTCGGATCCGCCCTCGGATCCGCCCTCGGATCCGCCCTCGGATCCGCCCTCGGATCCGCCGGATGCCCGTCACCACCGGAGAGGCCGACGCCATCGGATCGACCCCGGCGGCCTGATCGATGACGGTCGCCGTCCTCTGGTTCCGGCGAGACCTGCGCCTCGATGACCTGCCCGCTCTTCGGGCCGCAGCGGAGGCCGGGCCCGACGGCGTCGTCGCGCTGTTCGTGGCCGACCCGGCCCTTCTCGAGCCGGCCGGGCCGAACAGGCGACGCTTCCTGGCCGCGGCGTTGGCCGCCCTCGATGCCGAACTCGAGGGCGCCCTGGTGGTACGGAGGGGCGACCCGGTCCGCGTGGTCCCCGCAGTGGCAGCCGAAGTCGGGGCGTCCGTGGTGACCGCCACGACCGACTTCGGTCCCCACGGCGCGGCGCGTGACGCCGCAGTGGCGCAGGCACTGTCGGCCGACGGGCGTCGTCTGACGACGGTCGACTCCAACTACGCGGTCTCACCGGGCCGGGTTCGCACAGGAGTGGGCTCGCCGTTCAAAGTGTTCACCGCGTACATGAGGGCCTGGAAGGCAGTGGGGTGGCCGCGCCCGTCCCCCGCCCCCGACGTGCGTTATCGGCGGCTCGGGAGCGACGCGTGCGACGCCTTCCTGGGGACGGGTTTGGCCATTCCGGGGACCCATGGCCTGCCCGACTGGTGGGAAGGCCTCCCACTCGGTGCCGCGGCGGCGCTCCCCGGCGCCGGGCCCGCGGCGGCGTGGGACCGGCTCGAGCGCTTCGTGGCCGGGCCTCTGGCCGACTACGACCGCGACCGTGACCTCCCCGCAGTGCCGGGCACCTCGGGTCTTTCGCCCCACCTGCGCTTCGGCTGCATCCACCCGCGTAGCGTGTTGATGCTTCTCGACCAGGGTGCGGGAGCCGAGCGCTTGCGGGCGGAGCTGGCCTGGCGTGAGTTCTACGCCGATGTGCTCTGGCACCGCCCCGACTCGGCACGCGCTCCGCTCCTGGAATTCGGTGCCCGGCTCCGCTGGGACACGAACGGGCGAGCACGGGAGCGGTTTGCAGCCTGGGCAACGGGGAAGACCGGCTACCCCCTGGTCGATGCGGGAATGCGCCAGCTGCTGGCCGAGGGCTGGATGCACAACCGGGTGCGGATGGTCACGGCCAGCTTCCTGGTGAAGGATCTCCATATCGACTGGCGGCTCGGTGCCCGGTGGTTCATGTGGCACCTGGTCGACGGCGACCTTGCCTCAAACCAACACGGGTGGCAATGGGTCGCTGGAACGGGAACCGACGCCGCCCCGTTCCACCGGGTGCTCAACCCAACCCGCCAACAGGAGCGCTTCGACCCCACGGGCGCATTCGTCAATCGCTATCTCCGTACGTCGTGCGAACCCGATCACGCAGCCACAGGGGGTGCTGAGCCGGGCTCGGTTCCCACCATCGATCTCCTGGTCGACCACGCGGCTGAGCGGCACGACGCACTGGCCCGCCTGGCCGAGGCGCGCCGATCCGACGCATGAGCGTGAGGAAAGGGTGCTCCACGGTCAACCAGCTGCGGGGTCCGACGTTCCAAGCAGCAACGTTGCCAGCGAGCTGGCGAGCCGGGCGTTGCCGGCGATGCTCGAGTTCGGGGACTGCTCCGCCCGGGCGATGACCTGTTCGACCGTTTGTCGGGCCTGGGGCTCACTGATCGGCTGCAGCGGGTTCGTCGCCGCGGAGTTGACTGCGGCGACAGTCGAGCCCGAGGGCGTCCCGACCTTGATCTCGTACCGCGAGTCACCAGTGGGCGCGACGTAGGCATACCGGCTCCCGTCGGGATTGCTCGTCACCGTGTCCAGAACGGCTCCACCCGTGATCGTGACCGCGCCGTGGACGGTAGCCGGTATGTAGACGAGGGTCTCTGCCCCGCGGTCTCCGCGGTGCACATCCCCCCCGCCGGTGGCCACCATGTCGAAGGTACTGGATATGGGGTCGTACAGATAGGCGAGCAGTGACCCGGCCGTCGCCCTCGGCCACACACGGGAGAGGTACTGCTCCCGGGACGGGATCACGACATCCCTGGGTGACGGAGGGACATTGGGATCGCCCTTGCCGGGTTGGCCGTTGGCTGTGGTCTGGTAGGTGCTGTGCTGCCAACGGACGCACCAGCAGGTGCCCATGGTCGACGACAACCCCTTCCAGGCCCAGACGGTGCCGCCGATGAGAGTCGCCTCCTGAGCCGCCGTCTCGCCGGCCAGCACCGTGCTGTCGGTGCTGGACGAGTCGCCGAATTCGGTTGTGAACACGGCGGCGTGCATCGCCTGGGCCTCGGCTTCGGCTGTTTGGTAACCGAAGGTATAGCTGGGCGGGAACGGACTCCCGGCAACCGGGTACCCGATGAACTGGTCCAGTGTGAATGCATGGGTGTAGATGTGAGGTGCCCAGACAAGGTTCGGGTATTGGGTGATCGGCCTGCTCACCTGCGGGGAGAAGTCGACCAGGTTTCGGTAGGCCATGGGCTCCACGAAGATCTGCTGGCGGTTCACCTTGGCCAACTGCGGATAGGCGCAGGCATTGGTGAGCGACGTCGGCTCGGTGGCCGGACAGGTGGGCAGCCCGTCGCGTACACCGGTGAGCGCCTCGATGACCCGTCGGTAGAAGGGGAAGAGGTCCTGTGCGGTGGCGGTGTAGAGATTCTCCACGGGTAGGGAGGACAGCGATCCGGGCTGGGGCTCGTTCATCACCTCGTACCCGAGGACGGTCGAGTTGTCCTCGAACGCCTTGGCCAGAGCGACGAGTGCCCCGATGTAATGGTCCTGAAGGCCGCGACCGGGCGCCGCTCCCTGGGCCGAAGGCACGGTGTGGTTGTGCCAGAAATTGTAGAAGGCAGCACCTTCCGCGGGATTCAGGTCACTCTCGCCGAACAGCGCACATGCCGGCTTGCCGTCGGTGAAGACGGCCCACGCGGGGGCCCCATCACCACCTCCCGACGACGTGCACCCGGCCGGCAGTGTCGATGGCTTGCCCGGAATGATGTAACGCGAATACTGATCCTGGTGCATGTCGAGGATGACGTAGATGCCCTGCTGTCGGGCCCAACCCACCGCCTGTTCCACCCGCTGGATATAGGTGGCGCTGTAGGCACCAGGCTGGGGCTCGAGCTGGCTCCAATTGAGCACGAGGCGTATCACGTTGAAGCCGAGCGACCGGAGCTGGGCGAAGTCGTTGCCGCTGCCGGGGGACGTGGATTGGTCGTAAGGCGGGAGATCCTCCTGCACTTCGCACAGCGGAGGCTGCGGGATGAGCGCCGAGGCCGCCGGGCACTTGCCATCGTAGTCACTCGGCGTCACCGGGAAGATCGCCGGACCACCGTTGGCGTCGGGATAGGCGACATCCTGCATCCCCACGACGGCTGCGCCGTGGAGCAGGACTTGCCGGCCGGACGGATCGGCCAGATACGGAGTGGCGTCCGCGACGCCGGCGGCAGGCGTCACGACATGCAGGAAGGGAAGTGATGGCGGGCTTGCGCTTCTCGCAGAAGGCGTCGACCCACTGCCACATGCAGCAACCATGAGAGCCACGCAGATGAGCAGGAGCACGGCCGGAGGTCCATTCGATCGGCGTTGGAACAAGTGGACGGTGTCCGGTTGAGAGGGCGACATGAGTGCATTATGCACGTGAATCCGATCTCGGCCTCAGGGAAGCTCGACCGTCTGAGATGTGATGTCTTCGAGAGCGAGCACTCCTGCGAGCCGCCCATGATGATGATGTCGTGTGCGGTTGCCAACATTGCGCCAGCAGCAAAGGCATGGCCGTCAACCGCGGCACGGGATCGCCGGAGAGTCCAGGACGCGAACCAAAGGCGCTCCACGTCGGTGAGGAATGTCTTGTCGGTGGCCCCTCTCCGAGTAGCCAATCGAGATCCAGCCCGGTGGAGTAGAACGTTCCGGTACCTGTCGGCACGAGGGCAAAGAAAGGAATCGGGAGGCCTCCCGTCGCCGGCGCGGAAGGGCGCCCGCCAACCACCCGATCATCCTGCACCCGCGCCTAGATTCGGTTCACGGTCCCGGACTCCTGGGTCGGCATGACCTGAACGGCGGGCAGCGGGTACGGCGGCTGGTCGTCGGCGACTTCGTAAACGTCCTCGGTCGTACACCCGAGCTCCGTCACTTCGTTCATCGTGTCTCGGGACGTGGACGGGAGCGGGGGCCGCGCCTCGTCGGCCGACCCCATGCGCAGCGTATGGGTGAGGTCCCCGACCGTCTTCCGACGCCAGGCGGAGATATTCGAAGCGTGTATTCCGAACCGCTCCTCCAGAAACCGCACCTGCGAGGTGTGGTCGAGTACTTCCGACGTCACGTACCCCCCTCGGCTGAAGGGCGACACCACCAGCATCGGTACACGGAACCCGAGCCCGAGGGGCCCGGCAACCCCGTTGGCCGTGGCCGGTAGCGGGTCGACGGTGACGTACTCCCCCGCGGTCCCTGCGGGCGCCACCGGCGGAGGTACGTGGTCGAAGAATCCATCGTTCTCGTCGTACATGACGAACAGCACCGTCTTCGACCACGTGTCGGTATTCGAGATCAGGGTCTGGAGGACCTGATCGATGAACCATGCTCCAAGGCTCGGAGGAGAGGGCGGATGTTCGTCGTACCCGAGGGGCGGAATGATCCACGAGACACTGGGCAACGTCCCCGATCGCACGTCATGGACGAAGTCGTCGGGGAACGTGGGGACGAATGCCTTTTGGTAGAGAGCAGAGGACGGGTCGGAGTATTGAGAGAAGTAGGGAAGGATGGCGTCGGAAATGAGCATCACGTAGGGATTGTCCACCCTGTAGGCAGCGCCCGGCGGTGTGTAGGTCTTCCACGAGACCCCGGCATCCTCCAAGAGCTCGGGCACTGTCGTCCAGTTGACGCTGAACCGAGCATCTGATGATGGATTCGTGATGAGCACCGGTCCGCCGTGGGCGCCACCCGGGTCGACGGTTCCGGACATCGCCATCAAGCGATTCGGGTGGGTGGGCCCCATGACGGAACAGTGGTAGCCGTCGCAGAGCGTGAATGCATCGGCCAACGCATAGTGAAAGGGAAGGTCGGCACGGGTGTGATAGCCCATGGTCAGTAGGCCGTAGCCAGGCCCCTCGAACTGGGCGGACGTGTGCGTGCGTACGAATGCGTCCATGGCCCCGTCATTGCGGCAGAGGTGTTGCGGTAACCAACTATGGGTCAGATCGTGGGTGCACTCGCCGAGCCCGGTGGTCGTATCCAGATGGAAGGGAAGCTGCCTTCCGAGCGGCGGCCGGGTCGTGTTGCTCGCGAACGGTTGGGAAAAGGCACCGAGGCGGCCGTCGGGGTGATCGTCGAATCCCCGCACTCCTTTGTAGGAGCCGAAGTAGTGATCGAACGAGCGGTTCTCCTGCATGAGAAAGACCACGTGCTCGATCGCTCCGATGTCGGACCCGGCAGGGGCCGTCATCGACGCCTTCTTGACCGTGGCGGACGATCCGCAGCCCGCGGCGATCGCTGTGGCACCCGCCGCGAGTGCGGCTTCGAGAAAGAGCCGGCGGTTGAAGGTAGGTCCGTGCACCCGGTCGTCTGACTTGTTCGCCATCTCACTCCGCCCTTTCAGCCGCCCCCCCGGGCGTCCCCAGAGCGTCCTATGAAAGTGAACGTTGTGCAACCGCCAGGTGACACGGAGGTGACGGGCCAGAAGGGCAGGGCGCGTCGTGGATCCAGCCGCTCGGCCTCAGGAACCTCATTCCGGTGCGTCGACCTGCAATTTCTTCGCTGTCCGACGATTCCGGCCGTGTTCTCGGCTGCGCAGACTGCGTACCCCCGGCACCGAGGCGGAGCAGCTCGATCCGTTGATGGCATGCTGGCCGCTGGCGTGTTCTCACAGGGGGTGTGATGACGACGGAAAGGGAGTTCGGCGGTCGGATCGGGGACGATTGGCGCAGCTCGGAGCCGTGGTGGCCTCCGAGGCCGACCCCACCGGAGGGAGCGCCCAACGTCGTCCTCATCGTCCTGGATGACGTGGGATTCGCTCAGCTCGGCTGCTTCGGATCGGATATCGACACGCCGGTGCTCGACGGCCTGGCCGCCGGGGGGCTCCGCCTGTCGAACTTCCACGCCACCGCACTGTGCTCCCCCACCCGGGCCGCCCTGCTGACCGGTCGCAACCACCACCGCAGCGGAATGGGCCGGGTGGCGGACCTGGCCATCGGCTACCCCGGCTACTGGGGCAAGCCGCCCCGCGAGAACGGCTATCTGTCCGAGATCCTGCAGGCTCACGGCTATGCCACCTACGCGGTCGGCAAGTGGCACCTCAGCCCTGAAGATGAGGCCAACATGGCCGGTTCGCGCGCCACCTGGCCCTTGGGCCGCGGGTTCGACAGGTGGTATGGGTTCCACGGCGGGGAGACCCACCAGTTCGTGCCCGCGCTCTATCACGACAATCACGCGGTGAGGCCACCCCGCTCATCGGACGACGGCTACCACCTGAGCGCCGATCTGGCCGACCGGGCCATCGAATTCCTCGGCGATCTGCGGGCGGTCGATCCCGACCAGCCCTATTTCCTCTACTTCTGTACAGGCGCCTGCCACTCACCACATCACGCACCCTCGGAGTGGATCGATCGCTACCGGGGCCGTTTCGCCCAGGGATGGGACCGGTGGCGCCAAGAGACCTACGCCCGGCAACTCGGTATCGGGATCATCCCGGAGGGCACCCGCCTGCCGCCACGACCACCCTGGGTGCCGCCGTGGGAGGACCTCGATGACCAGGAGCAGGCCCTCGGGGAACGGTTCATGGAGTGCTTCGCGGCCTATCTGTCCTACACGGACGAGCAGATCGGACGGGTGCTGGCTTTCATCGACGACCTCGGGGAGGTGGACAACACGGTGGTCATGGTCGTGTCGGACAACGGGGCGAGCTCGGAAGGCGGGAAGGAGGGGACGATCAACGAAGGCCGGCTCTCGAACTTCAACGCGGCGAGCACACGCGAGATGTACCGACGGATCGACGAGATCGGTGGGCCACTCAGCCACAACAACTATCCATGGGGCTGGACCATGGCCGGCAACACGCCATTGAAGCGGTGGAAGCGCGAGGTCCATGAGGGCGGTGTGGCCGTTCCTTGCATCGTGTCGTGGCCCGGCAAGTTCGGACGGAGCGCCGGTGGCATCCGCCGGCAGTTCGCGCACGTGATCGATGTACTGCCGACCGTGCTCGAGCTGGTCGGGCTCAGCGCGCCGGATGCCATCAGCGGCGTTCCCCAGTCCCACCTCGACGGCACGAGTTTCGCCTACCTCCTGGATGCCGAGGGGGAGGCGGAGTCCGGCAGGCACCTGACCCAGTACTTCGAGATGCTCGGCTCCCGAGCTATTTATCACGACGGATGGAAGGCCGTGACCTTCCACTCGGTGGGCCCTCTCTACGATGACGGGCTCCGTGCCAACGCGCCCTTCGAAGAGGACGTGTGGGAGCTCTACCACGTGGCCGAGGATGTGTCGGAGACAATCGACCTCGCCTCGCAGCACCCGGAGCGGCTGTCCGACATGATGGCGCGGTGGTGGGAGGAGGCCCGCCGCAACGACGTCCTCCCGCTCGACAATCGGCCGTTGGAGGCGATCGCCCACCCGAAACCTGATCGTCGTCGGCCACACAGCAGCTACCGCTATTTCCAGGGCGGGGCTCCGGTGCCCGAGTCGGTCGCCATCAAGCTCTGCAACCGGTCCCACGAGATCACGGTGACGCTCGAGGTGCCCGACCCACTGGTGCCGAGCGGCGTCCTGATCGCCCAAGGCTGCACCCTCGGCGGCTGGTCGCTCCATCTGGTGGACGGGCAGCTCCGCTATGTCCACAACCTCTACGGAAGGACCCGCTCGCTCATCCAGGCGGACAGACCCCTCGGTCCGGGCCGCCACACGGTGAAACTCGTCTTCGAGAAAGACGATGGTGCGGGCGGAAGCGCCCTCCTCGAGCAGGACGGTGACGTGGTGGCCGAGGGTTCGGTCGATCGGTTCACGCCCGCGGTCTTCAACGAAGTGGGGATCGGCCTGACGTGCGGCTACGAGTGGGGGCCGGCGATCGGAGAGGGCTACGAGGCACCCTTCGCCTTCAACGGGACCATCTCACGAGCCGTCGTCTCCGCTACGGGCCCCATGGTGGTGGATCCGGTCCTGGAGGTGGCGGCCATCCTGGCCATGCAGTGACGGCCCCTCGTCTGCTTCACTCACGCCCGGTCAGGCAGATGCCCGTCCCGGGGCAGGCTGGCAAACTAGTGGGTGATGACCTTCGTCGCAGTCGACTGGACGACCATCTCTTCATTGGCCACCGCGGGCGGCACGCTCGTGTTGGCCATCGCCACGTTCTCGGCGGTGCGATCTTCCAACCGGTCGGCGCGCATCGCGGAGATGGCGCTGCAGGAGCAGCGACGACCGCTTCTCGCCCCGTCCCGTCTGGAGGATCCCAAACAGAAGATCATGTTCCTCGAGGGAAATTGGGTCAACGCCTCAGGAGGGCACGGTGCGGTTGAGCACACCGACGGCATGGTGTATCTCGCCATCAGTCTGAGAAACGTGGGCAGCGGCATCGCGGTGTGTCAGGGTTGGGCGGTCATGACAGGGGTAAGTTCATCTCTGAGCGCTCCTGCCCACACCCCGATGGAGCAGTTCCGCCTTCAATCGCGGGACCTGTACGTCCCGGCCGGCGACATCGGCATGTGGCAGGGAGCGCTGCGCAACCCGGACGACCCGATTCGGGCGGACGTCGTCGACGCCATCGAGTCGGGCCAGGCGATCACCGTCGAGTTGCTCTATTCCGACCAGGTCGGCCGCCAGCGGACGATCTCGCGGTTCAACCTGAACCCCGCGGGCGACTCATGGATCGCTGGCCTGAGCCGGCACTGGTATCTCGATTGGGACGGACCCCGCCCCGAAGAGCTCACGCTTGCCGCGGCAGAGGCGGTGCTCCGCGATCGTGAAGCCGCCACCGAACGGCGAGCGGCGAGCGGCGAGCCCGATGGGACCGACACGGGCGAGCCGATGAATGCCGAGGATGGACTGGTCCGCGACGCGGAACGGTCCGATCAATCGGGTCCTTAGTTCTGTTCGCACCCAAGCGCAGGATCGGACCCACCGGTCACGGCCCGAGCGCGTTCCAGACGAGCGCGGACACACCGTCGACCGTGTCGATGCCGTACTGCTCGGACACGTTTCCGTTCGTGAGCACGGCGATCAGATAGTCACGGCCGTCGCCGCTGACCCAGCCGGTGGTGTTGATCTGCCACCCGTCGATGACGGCGAACCCGTTCTTCAGCGCCACGGTGACGCCCGGGGGCACGCCACCGGTCGCCCCCCAGTCCTGGGAGGGCGTGATGTGCTCCATGAGGCCGAGGACGTAGGCCCGGGAGGCAGGCGAGAGCAGGGAATTGGGCTCCACCAGGGTCCGGATCATGGCCAGCCGGTCGAGTGCCGTGGTCGTGGTGGTCCCCCACACGCCGTCGGTGGCCGGCACCGTCGAGGTCATACCCGCTCCCTGTTCGAACGCGCCGACGGCCGCGGGCCCGAGGGCGGACCAGAGGGTGTCGGCCGCACTGTCCAGGCTGTCCTCGATCATCGGGACGGCCAGGCTCTGCTGCTCGGGCGTGAGCGACTGCCCGGCGGCCTGGTCCTGCGCCAGCAGGGTGCCCAGGATGTCGACCTTCACCGTGCTCGCCGTGTTCTCCACCACCCCGGGGCGGAACTGGTAGATCCGACCCGTCGTGAGGTCCTCCACGGCCACGGTCACGTCGTCGGCCCGGGTGGCGGCATAGCCGGCGATGGCCGGGATCATCTGCGCACCCTGATCGACGCCGTAGGCGATCCAGTATCCCCCCGGCCGACCGGCGATACCGACGGCGGGAGCGTTCGCAGGCATGCCTCCGTCGGATCCTTCGAACGGGGCGTCCCCGAAGGTGAAGACCCCACCGTCGGCGGCGGCCATCCAGTAGCCGAGCCCGTCGGGGGACGCGGCCATGCCGACCACCGGCTGGTTGAGGGGCGTCCCACCCATCGAACCCTCGAACGGTGCGTCCCCGAAGGAGAAGATGCCGCCGTCGGAGGCCACCAGCCAATAGCCCGGGTCCGTGGGGGTGGCGGCCATGCCGACCACCGGCTGGTTGAGCACCGTCCCACCCATCGAGCCCTCGAACGGTGCGTCCCCGAAGGCGAAGACCCCGCCGTCGGCGGCCACCAGCCAGTAGCCGCGGCCGGTGGGGGTGGCGGCCATGCCGACCACCGGCTGGTTGAGCACCGTCCCACCCATGGAGCCCTCGAACGGTGCGTCCCCGAAGGCGAAGACCCCGCCGTCGGCGGCCACCAGCCAGTAGCCGCGGCCGGTGGGGGTGGCGGCCATGCCCACGACCGGTGCATTGAGGTGGATTCCCCCGGTCGATCCCTCGAAGGCCGCGTCCCCGTAGGTGAAGACGCCGCCGTCGGCGGCCACCACCCAGTACCCGAGTCCGCCCGGGGTGGCCGCCGTTCCCACCACGGGAGCGGCCAGACCGGTCAGCGCCGTCCCCGGCACGGCCGCGGCAGCACCGAACGCGGTCACCGAATCCGGGCCGGGGGTGCCGGACTCGACGTGCCCGACGAGGGTCTGGGCCGACGATGCCGTCACCCCGCTGGTCGTGGCCAGGCCGCCACCGGCGAGGAGGACGGTCACACCGATGGCCGGGGCGAGCCCGTGCCACGACCGCGGTGCGAGCCGTAAGGACTTCATCTCCCAAATGTACCGGTCGGGCATGGCCACGAACTCCCGGTCCGTGCCGCCGGCAACGCAGGCACCGGGTCCGTCACAGACCCACCGCGGCGCACTCGTCCGGCTCCGGACATTATGAAAGCATCACTCCGACCGGATGCAGGGTAGAGACAGGGGAGGACTTCAGTGTCAGTTGCGCAATCATCGCCCATTCGATCATGAGCTCGTTCAAGAATCCGGCCTGGCTTCCCTTCTCGGTGAGCGAGGCGGCCTCCGCAGGCGATGCCACCGGCCAGGATCTCGACTCGGGCGAGGCGTGGAACCATCTGTTGGACACGCTGCGACGCACCGGCGAAGTCGTGCTGTCCGACGCCGTCCCCAACGACCCGGTGGACATGGCCTCGGGCTTCCGTCACCTGCTCGTCCTCTTGGGTGTGGGCATCGACGAGCTTCTGCGACGGGGGCTCGACAAGGTACCGGCGGTGAAGCCCTCGGGCATGGACGCCGCCTACAAGTGGGGCATGGAGTGCCCCGACTGCATCTACGTGGGCTCGGCGCTGAGAGGCGGCTCCACGTACCGGCTGTGGGGCAAGCGGGGTTCGGCACGGTACGTCGGACTCCAGGTGATGGCCGGGATGGGGTCCACGTCGAACGCCCTGATCGACGATTTCGAGCTGGGTCCGGACGGAGAGTTCGAGATCATCCTCTCGGCCGAGCCGCACGAGGGAAACTGGCTCCCTCTCGATGAGGGCGCCACCACGCTCGTGGTCCGTCACTTCTTCTACGACTGGGAACACGAAGTTCCCGTGACCATGTCCATCGAGACGCTCTCGGGTCCCGCCGATCTCGAAGAACACACTCCGGTGGAGCCGAAGACGGCCATGGCTCGTCAGGTGATCGCCCTGGGCGACTTCTTGGAGGAGAACCTCAACTTCTTCCTGGGCTTCTCCAATCCCGAGGCACCCAACACGTTCCTCCCGCCCTTGGACGGGACGGCCATGGGCGCGGCGGCCGAGAACCGTCCGGTCATCGGTTCGTGGAAGCTCGCGCCCGACGAGGTGCTGATCATCGAGGTCGAACCACCCGAAGGCCTGTACTGGAGCTACTCGTTGGGGAACGTCTGGTGGGAGACGATCGACTACGGGAACCGGCAGTCGAGCCTCAACGGCTTCCAGGCGGTGGTGGACGATGACGGGAAGGTGCGGGTGGTGGTGGCCCATCAGGATCCGGGCGTCGCCAATTGGCTCGACACCGCCGGACACAGCGAAGGGCCGATCATTCTGCGCTGCGTCCGCACGGATACCGCTCCGGTGCCGACCACCAGAGTGGTGTCGTTGGACCGATTGGCCGAACAGTTGCCGGATACCCGCCGGGTGTCACCGAGCGAGCGGGCCGCGGCCATCGCCATTCGCCAGAGGGCGGTGAGCAGGCGGTTCTCCCGCTGAGCCTCGACGTCCACCACCTATGACCGGCCTGCTCGAACCGGACCTGCTCGAACCGGACCTGCTCGATTTGGACCTGCTCGAACCGGACCTGCTCGATTTGGACCTGCTCGATTTCGGTGGCGCCGGTCACGCCCGATTCGAGCGCTGCTCCACCACTCTGGTCGCCTCCTTGTAGGCGTCCGTATCGGTCTCCTTTCCGAGGCCTCTGGCCACGCGGGCACCGAGGTCTGCATCCACGCTGGCCCAATAGGCGATGACCCGGAGCTGGACCTCGTCTGTCACGTTGTCGCCGGCATGGCCCACGATATTGGAGACCAGGTGGTCACGGTCGGTCTCGTCCATCACCTTCCGCACCAGGTCCCCGGCCTGGGAGAAATCGTCGTCCTCCCCGTGCTTGTCGTAGGCGAAGCGGCCGAGCTCTCCCGATCCCACGCTCCAGGGCACAGCCCCGGCCGCCTCGGGGTCGGCCTGGGGGCCGCCATAGGAGTTGGGGGCGTACACCGGCTGGGCCCCGGCGTGGGCGAAGGTCATGGCCGCGTCCTTGCTGTAGGAGTGGACCTCGACCTTGGGGGCGTTGATCGGCAGCTGTTCGTAGTTGGGGCCGATCCGGTGCAGGTGGGTGTCGTGGTACGAGAAGATGCGACCCATCAACATCTTGTCCGGGCTGAGCCCGGTGCCCGGGACCAGATTGGCCGGCGAGAAGCCCGCCTGTTCGACCTCGGCGAAGAAGTTGTCGGGATTCCTGTCGAGAACCATGCGGCCCACCGGGATGGGCGGGTAGTCCGCGTGCGGCCAGACCTTGGTCAGATCGAACGGGTTGAACCGGTACCCGGCCGCTTCCTCGAAGGGCATGACCTGCATCTCGAGTCGCCATTCGGGTGCATTCCCACCGGCGATGGCGGAAAAGAGGTCGCGCCGGTGGAAGTCGGGGTCCTCCCCCGCCATGGACTTGGCCTCGTCCGCGGTGAAGTTCTCGACACCCTGGGTCGTCTTGAAGTGGTACTTGACCCAGAACCGCTCCCCGGCGGCATTGATGGTGGAGAAGGTGTGGCTGGAAAACCCGTTCATGTTCCTGTAGGTGCGGGGTGTGCCCCGATCCGACATGAGGATGGTCACCTGATGGGCGCTCTCCGGGGAGAGCGTCCAGAAGTCCCACTGCATGTTCTTGTCCCGCAGACCGGTATCGGGCAGGCGCTTCTGGGAGTGGATGAAGTCGGAGAACTTCGAGGGGTCCCGCACGAAGAAGACGGGGGTGTTGTTGCCGACCAGGTCGAAGTTCCCCTCGTCGGTGTAGAACTTGAGGGCGAAACCCCTGGGATCGCGGTCGGTATCGGCGTAGCCCTGCTCACCTGCCACCGTCGAGAAGCGGGCGAACATCGGGGTGCGCCTCCCCACTTCGGCGAGGAAGCTGGCCCGGGTGAACCAGGTGACGTCCTCGGTTACCTCGAAGAACCCGTGGGCGCCACTTCCCTTGGCGTGAACCACTCGTTCGGGAACCCGCTCCCGGTTGAAGTGCTGCATCTTCTGGACCACATAGTGGTCGTGCAGCGCGATCGGTCCTGCCGGGCCCACCGTCAGCGAATACTCGTCGCTCTGGGCCGGAATCCCCGAATCGCTGGTCGTTGTGGGTGGTCGCACTCGGTCCATGGCTGTCTCCTCACCTGCTGTCACATCGGCGCACCTGAGCGGCCGCCCTTACTATCCCCATACCCAATGAGCGCCCATCGCCACCGGGAAGCAAACAGACGCACTCAAGACCGCCGGGAAGACGCCTGCCGGTGGCACCCCGGCATCGCCGCTGCTCAGCGCCCACCTCCAATGAATGCTCGCATTTTCGGGCTGATCCTGGCGCCCGGATAAATCCCTGGTCGGTCAAGGACTGTCTGGCCGCTATGCCGAGGTCACGAGGGCCGCTCGCTCGATCTGCTTCGGGCACACCTCGGTCAGTGGGCACGGAGCGCAGTCCGGGACCCCTGCATGACACCAGCCCCGACCGACGAGCCAGGTGGGGAGGTCGAGCTCACCGGGTCGGTCCGGGTGGAGCCTCCGGGCGGCGGCGATCAGGGTGTCCCGGTCATCCCGGTCGGCCAGCGAGGACCGGAGGAAGACCCGGCGGATGTGGACGTCGTAGGCGATGTCACTCCGCTCGAGATTCCGAATGGGGACTCCGAGGTCCCGCTCAAGGATCTCCACGGCTGCGGCGGCCTTCTTCTGGGCGATCCCGACGAAGTCGTCGAAACGCTTCTGGAGATCGTCGGCGGTGGGATTGTCCGACCAAATCGCCGACGCATCTCCGCCGTACAGGTCGAGGACCCGCTGTGCTGCCCGCACAATCCAGTCCGGCATCTTGTTGACGTACCGGTGAAGCTTGGGCACCTTCTGCATGGCCTGCGTCACGGCATCCGGGTTGGCCGCGATCCTTGCCGGGTCGAGGTGTCCCAGACGTTCTTTGAGCTGCAGGGGAACGAGCCACGCCCGCTCCGAGGGGATCCCCTGGTCGAAGATCACGGCGCAAAGGAAGGCAAAGGGGTCGGACCCGAGCAACTCGTCCGCCTCGCGGTTGCCGGTGAACGCAGGGACCGCTCCCTTCGCCGTGGCGGGTTGTCCTCTGCCGAAATCCAGAAGCGCCGCAGTGACTGCCTTCCCTTGCGTGCTGGCACTCCGCTGCGTGACTGCCTTCCGCTGCGTGACTTCCTTCCGCTGCGTGACTTCCTTCCGCTGCGCGACTGCCTTCCGCTGCGTGCTGGCACTCTTTTTGAAGGCAGCGGCCCGGAGGGGCCTCGATGCCGACGACGGCTGCTTCGGCTTCGGGCGAGTCGCCGGGCCCAGATCCACCCGATCAGTCTAGGAACGGCCGGTCGTCCTCGATCCCGGGCAGCGGTGGGAGCCGGGCATCTGCTGCCGATCCGTCACGCCACCTCGCCGGTGTCGGTGTCGGTGTCGGTGTCGGTGTCGGTGTCGGTGTCGGTGTCGGTGTCGGTGTCGGTGTCGGTGAGCCAGTCGGCCACGACGCCGGCCACCTCGGCGTCGCGCCGTCGGAGGGAGTGGTCGCCGTCCAGGAAGACCAGCGTGACCGGGCCGGGGATGGCGGCGGTCTCGCGTTCGATCTCGTCGGGGGTACCCAGGACGTCCCGACGCCCACTGACGAAGAGACAGGGCATATGGAGTGCGGGGAAGTGCCCGGTGCGGAGCTGTTCGGGTTTCCCCGCCGGATGAAGCGGATAGCTGAGGAGGACGAGGGCCGCGACCTCCAACCCCTCGGCAGCCGCCATCGAGCACATCCGGCCGCCCATCGATCGACCCCCCACCGCGATGGCGGAGGTGGGCACACCGAGCCGTTCGGCGAGTCGCGAGGTGGCCGTCCGTACCACGTCGATGCAGACCTCCGGCGGGTCGGGTCGACGCTTCCCGGCCGTCCGCCCGGGGAACTCGACCCGCTCGACGGCCAGACCGCGGCGGGTCACCGCCACGTCAACGGCCACCAGGGCCGGCTGGTCCCGACCGGCGCCGGCTCCGGGGGTCAGTAGCAGGCCGGAGATGCCTGACGGAGCCATCGGTTCATGCTGCCTTCCAGATGGGGCCGCCGCCAGCGACCGCCTGCCGTTCGCCCCGTCTCACCCGGTACGGCCCGGCCGTGCTGCTCGGCCGTGCTGTTCGGCCATGCTGTTCGGCCATGCTGTTGGCCATGCCCACCGGAAGGGCTCAAGACATGATCGACGCATCGTCGAGGTCGATGCCGACGATCCTGGCGACCCGGCTCAGATCTGGGTCGGCCGCCAAGAGCGTCGCCTGATGTCGGCGCGCCACCGAGGCGATCAGGCAATCGACCATGCCACGAGGCGTGATGCCTGCACTGCGACGCTGCCGGTAGATCCTCGCGGCGGCGTCGAAGTCAGCGACCGCGTCAAATCGGAGCAGAGTGAACCGGGCCAGGAGCCGACGCAGGTCCACCCCACGCTCGTCGGTCCGACACCCGGCAACTACCTCCATCACGACAGGCTCCGTCATGGCCAGTTGCCCCTGGCCGGCGATGAGCTGCTCCAGCCGTTGTTCAACCCGGCACCTCGTCCGTGGCGCGGTCGTACTCCACCCATGCGGAGGTATCTGCCAGGATCACGATGAAGACGGTCCGGCATCGGCAGGGATGCTCTCGATTGCGTGGGCCCCTCGCATCGAAAGAGCTTCCTCCCGTGTCATCGGTTGTCCTGTGAGGTAGCGAAGCGCAAGATTGACGGCTTCGGTCTTCATTCGGAGGCCAAAGCGGTCCATGATCACCTGCAGATGATCGTCCTCTATCTCGATGTTCGTTCGCACTCTGCTCATACACCTAGTTGAAACGTTACGCATAGGAAACGTGTACTGGCGGTTTCAGACCTACGCCGCCGACGGGCCCCGGTCTCCGTACCCACGGGGGGCTTCTGCGTCGTCGCCGTGGCCGTTGCAGGGATATCCCGAACCGGGGGCACCACACCAAGCGCGTACCCAGAAGGCAACCTCCTCCCCTTCTTCGAGTTCCGCTGCGCAGATGAATGCCGTGAGCAGGTCGCGGACGATCGTTTCCGACGCGGTCACAGTGGACCACGTCCTATGAAACAACGGATGGAACATGTCACCCGGTCGAGACCATCCGAGTGATTCCAGCCGGTTCTCCTGTTCCGGGCTCAGGGCATCGTCGCCCGAAAGCAGGACGTTACTCACGACCTCGCCGATGATGGCATCGGGATTGCACAGCACTTTCGCCAAATATGGGCCCACGTTGACGCACAGGGCCTCATACGAGTGGACCCTGGCTCGATCGATCTCGCGGTTCGCGGTAGTTGCTATTTCGTTCAGAGTTCCAATGATTTCCATGTCGTTCACACCTCCGCGAGCGACGGTACGCACCGGGTGTGACGCCGGTGCCGGTGTCGGTGGGGTGTCGGTGTCCGTGTGATTCATCACAGATGCCCTCGAGATCCGTGATGAGTACAGAATTGATTCCGACGTCAGTTTCATATATATTGATCCCGTTCGGACAAAAGGACTGCTACTCAGCCCCGGGCGTCACCCGATGCGGCCCTTCTCCGAGCACCAACCGAGGCCACGGAGGAATTCATGAACAACCGACTCGATTATCCGGTCTTCGACGCCGACAACCACATGTACGAACAGCCGGACGCCTTCACGCGTCATCTGCCGGCCGAGTACAAGGACGTGGTCAAGTTGGTGCAGGTCAACGGCCGCGACAAGATCGCCATCAAGAACACGATCTCCGAGTACATCCCGAACCCGACCTTCAACGTGGTGGCCCGACCCGGTGCTCAAGAGGACTTCTTCAAGAACGGCAATCCCGACGGCAAGTCCCGCCGGGAGATCCTCGGGGAGCCGATGCGCTCCCCCGATGCCTTCTTCAGGCCCGAGCCGCGCCTCGAGCTCATGGACGAGCAGGGAGTCGACCGGGCCATCATGTGGCCCACCCTGGCCAGCGTGCTCGAGGAGCGCCTCACCAAGGACCCGGAGGCGACCCACGCTGTCGTGCATGCCTTCAACCAGTGGATGTTCGAGGAATGGACCTTCAACTACGAGAACCGCATCTTCGCTGCCCCGGTCATCACCCTGCCCATCGTGGATGAGGCGATCCGCGAGCTCGACTGGATCGTCGAGCGTGGCGCCAAGATCATCTTGATCCGCCCGGCGCCGGTGCCGAGCTTGAGGGGTTTCCGCTCCTTCGCCCTGCCCGAGTTCGACCCCTTCTGGGCCAAAGTCCAGGAGTACGACGTCACCGTAGGTATGCACTCGTCGGACGACGGCATGACCCGCTACTACAACCAGTGGGAAGGGCACTTCGACGAGTTGCTCCCCTTCACCAACCCGACCGCGTTCCGAGACGTGCAGCACCTCATGTCCCGGGGGATCTTCGACGCCATGTGCTCTGCGGTCACCCACGGCATGCTGTCGCGGTTCCCGGGCCTGCGGCTGCTCCCGGTCGAGAACGGATCGAGCTGGGTGCTCCCCCTCATCGACGCCCTGGCGAAGTCATACGCGAAGCAACCGCTGCTTTACGAGGAGGATCCGGTCGCGGTGCTGCGGCGGAACATCTGGATCCATCCCTTCTTCGAGGAGGACCCGGTCGGCCTGATCACGGCCATCGGTCCCGACAAGGTGGTCTTCGGCTCGGACTACCCGCATCCCGAAGGGCTGGCCGACCCGGTGTCCTATGTCAAAGAGCTCGCCAGCCTGCCCGAGGACGACGTCAGGAAGATCATGGGCGGAAACCTGGCCGAGGCCCTCAAGGTCCCTGCTTGAACGCCGGCGCGCCTGGCCTCGGCTCGCGGGAGATCGGACACGACGCCGATTCGGGGCCGCTCCAGCCCGACAGTGCGCCTCGGGCGCTGACCCAAAAGGGCGCGCTGACCCGGGGGCGCCTCCTGGCTGCGGCGAAGGAGATCTTCGAGGAGGACGGGCTCCTGGATGCCCGGATTTCGGACATCACCGCCCGCGCCCACGTCTCCCAGGGCACCTTCTACACGTACTTCATGTCGAAGCAGGAGATCTTCCGCGAAGTGGCCCTCAGGGTGGACGAGGAGCTCGGTGCACCGCTCGGGGCCGTGATCCTCGACCGGTCATCGACCGCCACCCCCCGGGAGCGGATCCGCGAGGCCATCCGTCTCTACCTGGAGCGCTACCGCCAGGAAGCGCGCATCATGGGTGTGATCGAGCAGGTCTCACGCCACGACCCGCTGCTCGGGTCCAGACGGGCGGCGCGCCACGACCGGGAGCGCCTGCTCGTGGCCGAATCGATAAGCCGACTCCAGCGTCGCGGTTTCGTCGACAGCTCGCTCGACCCGCTTATCACGGCCGCGGTGCTGAGCTCGATGACAAATCGGTTCCCGGAACTATGGCTGTCCGAGGGGCGGCTCGACTGCAGCTTCGACGAAGGGGTCGAACACCTGACCGTCATCTTCATCAACGCGCTGCAGATCACGAATCCCGACGAGACCGAACAAGTCCGCTGACTCCCATCTGAGTAAGAACCGTGTGCCCGGGTCGGCGGCCGGTCCGTCGAAGGCCATCGGCTGGTGCTCGACGTGGTCCGGATCGAACCGCCGACTCCGCGTCCCTCAGACGTCGGTCATCGAAGTCTCCGTGATCCCAAGGGCCCGGAGAGTTCGTCCGAGGCCGAGAAATGCGCTGAGGCAGATGGTGAGATCGAGGATCTCCGGATCGGAGAACACTTCCCGCAGACGGGCGAAGAACGCGTCATCGATACTCAGGTGATCGGTGGCGAAGCGCTCGGCGTACTCCACAGCCAACCGCTCCTGCGGGCTGAAGTCGGCGTCGTCGCCGGCAACACCGACCTGACAGTAGAAGTCCTCGGTCGATCCCTGGGATCTGACCTTGTCAGCGCGGAAGGCGAGGCACACGGTGCAGGCGTTCAATTGTGCGATCCGAATGCGAGCCGCCTCACGGACCCGGACCGGCAGGATGCTCTTGTTGTAGGCGGCATCGACCAGATTCATGGCGGCCGCCCCCAACTCTGGTTGGAGCGACCAGATCTGCACCGCGTCGCCGCCCCTCCCCGGTGGAACGTCGAGACGGGCCATGGCGCGATGGTATTCCAGGGCTACGCCAGGAGCGAAGGCGTCACACCCCCCTGCCATCCTGTGACATGGCCGTGATCGCCCCGCAGACCAAAC
>CAWHIF010000014.1:0-19128 GCA_963829235.1 uncultured Acidimicrobiaceae bacterium | reverse complement strand
GCACCAGATCAGCCGCACCGGATCAGGGCTCGATCCCCTGTAGCCCGTCCGGCGCGAAACCCTTCGCCTTGGCTGCATCGGCTGGCTTCCGGCCGTTTGACCTATCTCTCGTTGGCAGCGACCGCGTGTCCAGCCCCAGCCGAGATCATGGTCATGCTCTTCAGCATCGAAGAAGTCCTCGTCGCTGTTCCTCGACCCCTCGGGCCTGTTTCACTGCCAGCCGGAACCTGGCTCTCAGCTTCAATCGCTCTGGTCGCCAGCCGATTCTGGAGGTTCTGGTACCCGAGAGGCAGCAATGTCCAACTCAAGAATCTGCTGCCATGGGTGGTTGACGGCCGCCGCCGTCGCCGCCGTCTGCCCGGAGGGCTCGTCTTGTCCGACGACGAGGATGGGCAGGTTCAGGGCCGTGCCTCAATTCCTCTCCGGGGCATCACGGCCCCGATGATCCAGAAGAGCGGGAAGAAGAAGCCGAGAATGAACATCACCCAGTGGCCCTTCCTGATGGAGATGATGCCCAGCGTTATCAGCAGGACGATGTAGACAGCACCGAGGATGAAGCCCATGTTGTCTCTCCTTTGGGCGTAGGCAATGAATGGGCGGAGATGGTCCGGCCCACACGGGGATCCGACTTCGGTACGATCTCGCCGTTGAATCTGTCTCCCGCGAGGCCGACGACGATGTCACGATAGGAGGGCCGCAGCCCGCGGGATAGGGCCATAGGTCCCATCCACGGGCTTGACCCAGCCCACCTCCATCCAGCCGATTCGGCGCGTCCCCCCAGCGGTGCCGGTAATCTCGGTCTCGGCGGGCGTTCGCCATGTACGGGATGCCGAGTTCTGCGTCGAGTTAGGAGCGCCAAAGACCATGAGCGACTTTCCTCCCATCGCCGAGTACGCCTTTCTCTCCGACTGCGAGGACAGCTGCCTGATCGCACCCGACGGATCGGTCGAATGGCTGTGCCTGCCCCGACCCGACTCGGCGAGTGTGTTCGGTGCCCTCCTCGACCGCACCGCAGGGTCCTTCCGGTTTGGGCCATCGAACACCATGGTCCCCCACCAACGCCGCTACGTACCCGGGACGATGGTCGTGGAGACCACATGGCACACGCCCACTGGCTGGTTGGTCGTCCAGGATCTCCTGGTGATCCGAAAGGTGGACGCCGGGACGCGACGCCCTGACTATCGTCGGGCACCTACGGACTCGGCGGCCGGAGGGGTCCTTCTTCGCACCGCTCGGTGCATCTCCGGCAGAGTCGAGGTCGAAGCGGTCTGCATTCCGCTCTTCGACTATGGCGTCGGTATCGGCCAGTGGGCCTACGACGGGGACGGCTACGGCTCCGTCAACGCGCCGGCGCCCGGCGGCGAATTCACGCTCTCGTTGGAAAGCAGCCTCCAACTGGGGATCGCCGGTGCCCGTTGTTACGGGCGTACCAGCCTGACCGAAGGCCATGACACCTTCATCGCCCTGACGTGGGGAGGGCGGCCCCCGAAGGACCAGGACGAGGCCGACGGTGATCTTGCCTCGACCGTGGCGTACTGGAGGGACTGGCTGGCCACCGGCACATTCCCCGATCACCCCTGGCGGCCCTATATCGAGCGCAGCGCCCTGACGCTCAAGGGTCTGAGTTATGCACCCACAGGCGCCATCATGGCCGCCTCCACCACGTCGCTCCCGGAAACCCCGGGTGGCGCCCGCAACTGGGATTACCGCTACACCTGGATCCGAGACACCGGGTTCATGCTGCGTGCGCTCTATCGCCTCGGGTTCGACTGGGAAGCCCTCGAGTATTTCGCCTTTGTGCTCGAGTCGGTGAGCCAGGGGAAGCTCGACCAGCCGTTCGAGCTCCAGATCATGTACGGCATCGGGGGCGAGCGGGACCTCACCGAGCGGACCATCGACCACCTGAGTGGGTACGACGGGGCCCGCCCGGTGCGTGTCGGCAACGGGGCCTGGAACCAGCACCAGAACGATGTCTGGGGCATGCTCCTGGACGGGGTCGACCAACACACGAAGCGAGGGGCAGCCCAGATCGCTCCTCCGGTGTGGGAAGGCCTGGCCGGGCTGGTGGAGGACGCCCTGTCGGCAAGCGGGAACCCGGACCAGGGCATCTGGGAGATCCGGGGTGAGCCACAGCACTTCACCGCGTCTGCCGTCCTGTGCTGGGTTGCGGCGGACCGAGGGGCGGACCTGGCCCTCAGGCGAGGGGATACCGAGCGGGCCGAACGGTGGCGCCACGGAGCCGATGAGCTGAAGTCGGACATCCTGGCCAAGGGGGTCGATGAAAAGGGACGATTCAGGCAGGCGTACGAGAACGACGAACTGGACGCATCCTTGCTCCTCATCCCCATCATGGGCTTCTTGCCTCCCGGAGACGAACGGGTGAGGGCCACCGTGCTGGCCATCGCCGACGAACTCACCGAGGACGGGCTGGTGCTGCGCTACAAGGTCGACAGCACCGACACCGGCTTCGCGGGCAAGGAAGGTACCTTTACCATCTGCTCATGGTGGCTGGTCTCCGCTCTGGCCATGATCGGTGAGGTCGAACGGGCTCGGGATCTGTGCAAGAAACTGCTCTCCTTTGCCGGCCCACTCAACCTGTACGCCGAGGAGATCGATGCCACCACCGGGGAGCACCTCGGGAATTTCCCCCAGGCCTTCACCCACCTGGCTCTCATCGACGCGGTCTCACAGCTCATCGGTGCAGAGTTGGAGGGCTCCTGACTCAGATTGGCGCCATGCTCCCGTATCCGGAACCCCAGCTCGGAGGATCGAACTTCATCCTGCGTCCGTTCCGCGAGAGCGATTTCGAAGCAGCCTCCGAATTCGGCAGGGACCAGGCGACGGCCCTCTGGGTGCCTCCGCTCCCGGCAGAGGATCCTGCTGGTGTCGTCCAACTCTTCGAGCAGTACCGCAGTGACGATCAGCTGCTCCACCTGGTGGTCGCCGAAGAATCGGGTGATGCCTACCTGGGCGAGGTCATGGTCATGATGTATGACCATCAGGTGGGCGAGTTCGGATGCGGCGTTGTCCAACGGGCTCGTGGGCGAGGGATCGCAACGCAAGCACTTCGAATGTTCGCAGGTTGGAGCGCGAAGGCCCTGGACATTCAGCGGCTCCAAGCTCTGGTGGCCGTCCAGAACGCGCCCGCGCTGCTCTTGGCCGAACGAGTTGGGTTCCGGCCCGAAGGAGTGCTGCGAGCGTACTGGGCCCACCAAGGCGGCCGGTTGGACGCGGTGATGCTTTCGATGCTCCCTGCTGAATTACCCTGACAGTTCCGCGTGGGCCTGGCGAGCGTCGGAGGGCCATTCGTGAGCTCAGGCCAGGAGCTTCGCCTTCTCCGCTTCGAATTCGGCCTCGGTGAGGGCGCCCGAATCCTTGAGTGCGGCCAGCTTGGTCAACTGCTCGATCGGGTCGGGAGCCGGAGCGGCCGGCGCGGGTGCATATTGCGGCTCGGGTGCTGCTTGTTGGGTCTGGGCTGCCTGCGCTTGGGCCTGCTTGTTGGCCACGTGGCTTCCGACAACGGCAGCTGTGCCGACCACTGCCGTGGTGCGGACCGCGGCCCTGGCGATGGGGCGTCGTCTCATCATGATGTGGGTGCTCCTGGTTCTGTCTGTCTCAGACTGCCGGCGGCAGCGCGTCGAGTGCGGATTGGATCACGTCATGGGGAATGCGGGCACCTTGCAGCAGGACCCCGCCGGACTCCAGGACCGCTGCCGCGAACGGAGCTGCCCAGACGTCCTCCCAGATGAGCAAGGCCGCCGACGAGTTGGGTTCCAACTGCGAACCGATGAATTCGATGTCCTCGGCGCCGATCAGGCCGCCGACCTCACCTGGCAGCTTGTCGAAGCCCACCATGTCGGCCAGATCATCGATCTCGAATGCGAGTACCTCTCCCTCTTCATTCTTGCCGATGAAGATGAGGTCGAGGATCCGCACGGTCCCGGACTCCACGAGCGCCACGAGCTCGGGAGCGATCTTGCCGTTGAACTGGTTTCCCGGAAAGCTCACAACGATGTACTCGACTGGTCCCATTGGCATTCCATCCTCACGCTCGATTGATCGAAGAGTACAGGCTGGACGGACGATTGTCCTCTGTCGATCTCGAGGATCTGTACGCTGCGGATCTCAGGACGCCGTCACTCTGGGCCCACGCCGATGTCCGATAGCCCAGACCGAAGTCCGACCGTGCCCCTATGCTGCGCTGGATCGGCTTGACCGTGGGATGTCGAGGCTACAGGCCTCGTTCGAGTGAAGAAGGGAGGGCCGAGACGCGTGGTCATCGACCTCACTCTGATTGGGTTGGCCATCACCCTCGAGCCCATCCCGCTGACGGCATTCATCCTGGTGCTCGCATCAAAGGGCGGCGTTCGCAAGGGCGCGGCCTTCATTCTCGGGTGGCTGATTTCGTTGGTCACGGTTGTGGCCCTGACCCTCGTCGTGACGGGCAACAACCCACCGAAGCCGAGCACCTCTCCGGCACTGGCCGCCCTGGCGGCCAAGATCGCCATCGGAGTGGTGCTGGTTCTCATCGCGGTGCGGCAGTGGCGACGGATGGGCAAGCCCAAGAAGCCGAAGAAGGTGCCGAAGTGGCAGACCGGCATCGACAACATGACGCCCCTCTTCGCTCTCGCCCTCGGCCCGCTCGTCCAGCCCTGGGGTCTGATCGCCGCCGGCGTGGCGGTGATCTCCGGGGCCAAGCTCACCACCTTCGGGAGCTCGATCGCGCTGATCCTGTTCTGCGTGCTGTCGGTGATCACCTACATCGCCCTCGAGGTCTACGCGGCAATCCGCCCGGAGAAGACCCAGGCATTTCTCGCCGCCACGAGGACCTGGATCGAGACCCACAGGGACCAGGTCATCATTGTGGTTTCCCTGCTTCTCGGGTTCTGGCTCATCGGCAAGAGCATCTACCTGATCGTCACCTGAGCCATCCATCGCGCCGGCGAAGCTTGGCGGAATGCCGGCGCTCTGCAATGGTGGTCCGATGAGCAACGGTGGTCCGATGAGCAGCATCGTGGTGTCGTCCGGGGGCGCCGGCTACGGCTTCCTCGTCGACGACCACGGGCGGCTGCGTCAGGCAGGGTTCGGGCCGGACATCGACGCCCACATGCTGCGGCTGCCGGCCCGGGTGCCCTTGGCACTGTATCCCCTGGCGTATCCGGCCTACGACGAGGAACCGACCCGGGCGCCGTCGCTGCGGGTCACCCACAGCGACGGCACCACGACCACCCGCCTCAGGGTGGAGGACGTCCGGGTGGTCGGCCGTGAGACAGACATCCTCCTCGTCGACCCCGCCTGCCCGCTCGAGGTCACGGTGTGCTTCCGCACCGAGGACCACGGTGTCCTGCGCCAGTGGGTGAGCATCACCAACGCTCAGCCCGGGGCGGTGACCCTCCACGAGGTCGCCGCCGCCTCACCCCTCCTCGCCACCTCCTCGCCTCACCTGACCCACTTCGGCGGAGGCGACTGGTCCGCTGAGTGGACGACGACGACCGAGCCCCTCACACCTGGGACCAAGGTCGTCGATTCGCACGGCGGCGTGCAGCCCCACCTGCGATCGTGCCCCTTCTTCCTGCTCGCCCCCGACGGGGCCCCCGAGGAGTCGGGTGGCACCGCTCTCGCCGGGGCGCTGGCCTGGGGCGGCAACACACGCTTCGCCTTCGAGCGGACGACTGCTCCCACCGTGCGGGTCTGGTGTGGGCACAACCCGGTGGCCGCTGAGTATGTGCTCGATCCCGGCGCCACCTTCGTCACCCCTGAGCAACTCTGGATCTGGTCGACCGAAGGGGTGGGTCCCCTGAGTCGCCGCCTCCACCGCTGGGTACGCGAGCACGCCACCCGAGACGGCGGCCAGCTGCGGCCGATCGTCGTCAACAACTGGGAGGCCACGTCGTTCTCGTTCGACTCGGAACGGCTCCTCGGGCTCATCGACCACACGGCGGACCTCGGAGCGGAGCTCTTCCTCCTCGACGACGGCTGGTTCGGCGACTCCCACCCCCGGGACGACGACACGGTTGGCCTGGGCGACTGGCAGGTCGACGAGGCCAAGCTGCCCGGTGGCCTCGGTCCGCTCATCGCACGGGCGGACGAGCGCGGCATCCGGTTCGGGCTCTGGGTCGAACCGGAGATGGTCAACCCCGGCTCCACTCTCTACACCGGACATTCGGACTGGGTGGTGGGCCAACCGGCGCGGCGCCCGCGCCGGTGGCGGCACCAGCTTGTCCTCGATGTCCTGCAGCCCGACGTCGCCGACTTCGTGTGCGGTGTCGTGGACCGCGTCCTGGCGGAAAACCCGGGTATCAGCTACCTCAAATGGGATGCCAACCGCCCCCTGACCGATCCCGGGTCCCCCACCCTGGGCGCCGACCGACAGGCCAACTACTGGGTCGACCACGCCCGGGCCACCTGGCGCCTGATGGAGTACGTGGCCGACCACCACCCCGAGCAGACCCTCATGTTGTGCGCCTCGGGCGGGGGGCGAGCCGACCTCGGCTCACTGCGCTGGTTCCACGAGGTCTGGCTGTCGGACAACACCGACCCCGCCGACCGTGTGCGGATGCAGTGGGCGGCGTCGCACTTCCTGCCCGCCAACGTGGTCGCCGCCCATGTGACCCGCGAAGGCGACCGCCCGATCGCCTTCGGGTGCGCAGTGGCCATGAGTGCGCGGTTCGGTTTCGATGTCGACTTCGCCGGCCTCACCGACGATGAACGCACCGTCTGCCGGCGAGCGGTGGAGCTGTACCGCGACATCCGGCCGATGGTCCAACAGGGGGACCTGTGGCGGCTGCTCCCCCCGGGCGAGCGCGCCGGTCTCGCCTATCTGTCGGCCGAGGGCGACCGGGCGGTGGTCTTCGCCTTCCAACTGGCCACACCCACCGACGATGCCGGACCGCTGCGGCCGGGTGGGCTCCACCCCAACCGGATCTACGAGATCGTCTCCGTCGATCTCGCAGGCGGCCCCGACATGACCGGCACCGACCCGGAGCGGCGACGGGGGGCGGCACTCATGGAAGAAGGCCTCGAGTGGCCGCTCAACGACCCCTTCACTGCTCACATCTGGATCCTCGAATCCGTGTAGGCGACCCGAGCGTGGCTACCGACCGCCGTTCGTTGACCGCTGTAGGCGAGAATCCGGGCGGATGACGGCTCGGACTGGGCACTGGTATCCCGATCGGGCCGTTGAGCAGATACGCTTCCGGCCACACAGGTGCGACACACGATGCCCGAATCCACCTGACATCGGATGACCGGACACCGGTGAGCCCCGTTCTCGCGGATTCCATGCAACGCCCCTGTGCCAGGCGGATTCGATGCGGTTCACCGACCGAGGAGGAGGGCAGTAGCGATATCGGACAGATGGCGGTCTTCCGAATGCTCGACCCTGCCCGAGTGGCCCTCGGGACTGGGCGGTGCCGGCACATGGTGCCCCCGATGGTCGATCCGCCCGTGACCGAACCATGACGCACGGAGGGATCTCCCAGACCGTGACCACCGACCTGGTGCGGGAGGCTGCGCACGATTCCGCGATCTGTCCCCGCACAGATCGTGCGTCTGAGGCACGGCAACCGGACGACCAGCGGCTCCCACCATCCCCCCGGACGCCCGCCTCACTTCACCTCCTCGCAATCGCCACCTACCTGGCCCTGGCTCTTGTCTTCTGGGCCCACGTCTGGTTCGGCGGCAGTCCGGCCCACGCCATCACCTGCAACTGCGGCGACACCGTGCAGCAAGTGTGGTGGCTCGAGTGGCTTCCCTGGGCGGTGACCCACGGGCACAGCCCGTTTCTGACCAACGCCATGTGGTCGCGCCTGGGTGGGGTCAACGTGCTGTCCAACACGAGTTGGCTCGCGCCCGCCGCCGTGCTGTCCCCCGTCACGCTCCTCTTCGGACCCGTGGCGTCGTTCAATGTGGCCAACCTGCTGGCGCCGGTCCTTTCGGGCTGGGCGGCCTTCGCACTCGCCGGCCGCTTCTCCCGACTGGCCGGGGCCCGGATCATCGCCGGAGGCCTGTATGCATTCTCGCCCTTCGTGCTGCGCAACACCGTGCTGGGTCATCTCGACCTGACCCTGACGGCCTATCTGCCACTGCTGCTCCTGCTCGGCCTGCGGTTGCTGAGCCGGGAGGCGCGCCCGGTTCGCACCGGTCTCCTGCTTGGCGCGCTGACCATCCTCGAGTTCTTCACCAGCCTCGAGGTGCTGGCCATCGCCGCGGTAACCGGAGGGCTCTGCGCGCTGGGCGCGATGGCGTGCCGGCCCCGGGTGGTGATGGCGGCCCGCCGGCAACTTCTGGTCGCCGCCTCGGTCGGGGCGACGTTGACCGCGGCTGCTCTCGCCTATCCCGTCTGGTTCTATCTTGAAGGACCCCGCCACATCGCCGGGCCTTTCTGGCCGGTGGCATCGGCCTCGGCTTCCGGGATCATCTCGGCCGGCCCCAATGTCTTCAGCAGCTACGCCAGTCTCAGGGCGGTGGGCTACCTCGGACCGCAGGGCCCCAACGTCGACTATCTCGGCGTCGGGCTGCTCGTCGCCATCGTCGCCTCAAGTCCGCTGTGGTGGCGGCGCCCGTCCTGCGTCGTCATCGCGGGCGTCGGCATTTCGACCTGGTTCCTCGAATTCGTCCCGGCGTGGCTGTGGGCCCGACTGCCCGTGCTGTCGAACATCATCGTCCGGCGCTTCGCCCTCCCGGTCTCCCTGTGTGCCAGCCTCCTCATCGCCGCGTCCATCGACGGGTGGTGGCGCGCCGCCGGGCGCCGGTGGCCCTGGGGCGCCCAGGCCACGCGGCGCCGGGGCGCCCGCATGCTCATCCTCGTGTGCGCGGTCCTGGCGTTCATTCCGATCATCGACACGTACTCGGTCCCCTTCCACATCACCACGGCAGCGGTGCCGGCCTGGTTCGAGCACGACGCCGGAAACCTTCCAGCCGGAACCGCGGTACTGAGCATCCCGCTCACCTACGGCGTCGCCTCGAGCCCCATGGGCTGGCAGGCCGAGGTGGATGACGACTTCGACCTCATCGGAGGATTCGTCTTCGTTCCGGGAGGCAACGGTGTCAACGACGAGATGATGAGTGCGCTCGGCGGTCCCGTCGATGCCCTCCGGGCGTTGAGCACCGACCCGAGCGGACTGACCGTAGCCGAGCAAGAGACGATCCGATCCGCGCTGATCCGCTGGCGGCCGCTTGTTGTCGTCGTGATTCCGGAGGACGTCGAGCCGGGGACCGTGGCCGCGCTCACCGCCACGCTGGGATTCCCGCCAACCCGTTCGAACGGTGCATGGGTGTGGCATCTCACCCCTTCCACAACGCTCGGCCCGCTCACGCCCCCGTGATTCGACGGCGGTGCCGGATCCGGTCCCGAGGCGAACGATACGGTCGGGGACCCGAGGGATCGATCAGTTGTCGGTCCCGTGGTTCTCTGACCGATCGGCCGGGAGGTAGCTCCCGGGCTCAGGGCTTCCGGTCGTGATGGCCAGCCGGTTCCAGGCATTGATCTCGATGATCAGATAGAGGAGTCTCGTGAGTTCCTCGGGGGCAAAGACCGCGGATGCCTCACCGACGATGTCCGATGAGAGCTCTCCTTGGGCGATAAGCGTCACCGCTTCCGTGAGCGCCAGGGCCGCCCGCTCGCGTGGTGTGAAGAACGGCGTCTCCCGCCAGGCGCTCAGCGCGTAGAGACGCTGCTCGGACTCACCCTGTAGTCGGGCATCCTTGGAGTGCATATCGATGCAATATGCGCAGCCGTTGATCTGGGAAGCCCGCATCTTGACCAACTCGAGAAGGCCCGGTTCCAGCCCGGACGCCCTGACAACCCTGCTCAGTCGCTGGAGAGATCCGTAGCCTTCAGGCCAGAACCAGAATGTCCCCTTGTGCTCTTCGGCCATCGTGGTGAGCGTATCGAGCCACGCGCATCAACGGGGCCACCGAGATCAGGTGCGGGCACAGGCACGGATCGGGCTGCGACGACGACGAGGCGGGCCATCCGCAGCCTCGACCAGCGGGAATCGCGACCCGAGAAAGATGCTCCTCGCCCTGGTAGCTTTTGCGGGCCGACCGGATGGGCACTTGCCATTCGGCCGATGGCGCCCATTGCTTCGAGAGGGGAGTCTGAAATGCACAAGCGTAAGGCAGGCCGTTCGGCCATCGTCGCGGGGGTAGCACTGTTGGGGGTCGGCGTACTGCTGATCCAGTACGCACCCCTCGCCTCGGCCGCCAGACCGCGGGTCACCCGGGCAACGAAGCTGCCCGCCATCCGCCATGTGTTCGTCATCATGCTTGAGAACAATGACTATTCGGCCACCTTCGGATCGCCGACGCGTGACCCCTATCTGGCCAAAACCCTGCCGAGCAAAGGTGCGCTGCTCAAGAAGTACTACGGGATCGGACACTTCTCCAACGACAACTACGTCGGATTCATCTCTGGTCAGCCGCCCAACTCCGACAACCAGCTCGACTGCCTCGCATCGGGCTATTCCAACTTCCCGGCTGGGGACGGCCAGAAGAACGGGATCCAGCAGGGTGCGGGCTGTGTCTTCCCTGCGGCGGTGACCACGCTGGCAAGCCAGCTCACTGCGAAGAGGCTCACATGGAAGGGGTACGAGGAGGACATGGGCAACGATCCTTCCCGTGACGGCGGTACGACCTGTGGGCACCCGACGGTGGGAGCGAAAACAGATGCGACCACAACGGCGGTCGCGGGTGACGGTTACACCACCCGCCACAACCCGTTCTTGTACTTTCACTCCATCATCGACAACACCACCGCCTGCAACAAGGACGTCGTGCCGCTGGGAAGCACGACCGGCGCAATGCCGGCCGGCACGCCGGCCGGGGTCACCGGTCTGGTCACCGATCTCAAGTCGGCGTCAACCACCCCGAACTTCAGCTTCATCACTCCCAATCTGTGCGACGACGGGCACGACTATCCCTGCACCAACACGACCGGCGCGGGCCAAGGGGGCGGCTCGGCCGTCGGTGATATCAACAAGTGGCTGAGCATCTGGGTGCCCATCATCCAGGCCTCGGCTGCCTACCGGCAGAATGGGCTCATCGAGGTCACCTTCGACGAAGCCGAGGAACCGAAACTGGATGCCACCGCCTGCTGTGGCGAGACCAAGGGTCCGGCGGCCGACAAAGGTGGCAATGGTCAAAGCGGTCCTGGGGGTGGCGTCGTGGGTGCGGTGCTTCTTTCCCCCTTCATCAAGCCGGGGACGGTGGTGACCAAGGACTACAACCACTACTCGTCGTTGGCCTCGATCGAGGACCTGTTCGGGTTGGCCCGTCTCGGCGAGGCGAAGAGTGTCACCTCGACCTTCGACACCGGCATCTACAGCAAATAGGTACCGGCCGGGCCACCACCGGGCCCGTGCAGCCTGCGACAGTTTGCCCGGCACGGCGATTGCTGGCCGGAAAACCGTGCTCCGATCCGGTCAATTTGGCTTTGGTTGAGGTCCCGATCCGAACTTTGGCTCAAGTCGTGGCCCCCGCGGGTCGTTCCTACCTGGTGGAACTGTGATCGGGAGACGCGGGATGGACCAAGACGACTATCTGGGGAGAGAAGCCCTCGCACGACGAACCGTGGAGAAGGCCGATGGGGTCCCGAGCGGCCTCGTGGAACGCGAGATCACACCGGCAGACGGGTCCGTCGCCGGGTCGGGGCAACTCGTGTGCGTCTTCTGCGCACCGTGTCAGAGGTGGATCGACTGCTACGACGGTATCCCGCCCGAGGTCGCTCGGGAACGACACGGGGCGCTCTTCCACTGATCGCCCACCGGTCACCGGAGAGGATCGGGCTCACCGGCGCAGACTGGCCTGTGATCAACGATCCTGGGCCCTGTCGGACCCGCCTACTCCGCGGCGACCTGTCTCGACAGGCGTCGATCCGGAACGAACCACATGATCGCGACCGATGCGTACAGCGCATAGGAGATCCATGGGCTCAGGAATGCGAAGCCGATGCCGCTTGCGTAGATGACTACGGACATCGTCCCTTTCACATCCGACCCAATGGCGGTGGCCACGGCAGACTGCGGGCCGTCTGCCCGCACGATGGTTCTCACCAGTATCGTGAAAGCGATCGCCGACCCGATGGCCACGATCCCGTACGTGGCCGCCGGCCACTCCTTTTGATACGCATCTCCGACCCATTCGGTCACAGCCGGGATGAGCGACAGCCAGAACAGGAGATAGAGGTTCGCCCACATCACGCTCCCACTGATGTGACGTGTGGCGCGCAGCAGATGGTGGTGGTTGTTCCAGTAGATCCCGATGAATGCGAAGCTCAGGATGTACACCAGGAGAGCGGGCAAGCGGTGGCCGAGGGCGGAGAAGTCCGATCCCGCCGGAGCCTTGAGGCTGAGAGCGGTGATCGTGATGATGACCGCCATCACCCCATCGCTGAATGCCTCCAGCCGGCTGGTTCCGAGGGGCTCCGCTCCCGGGTGCGGACTTTCCGCACCGGTCACGTCCACCGCCCTGCCGATCGGGGCGAGTGGCAACCACTGGAGCGCGGACACTGGCCCCACCGGGTCGGCGACCCCGCTGCTCTGAAGCTCAATTCAACCTCCCGACCGCTCTCGATGGTGAACCAGAAGAGAGTAGCCAAGTCTGCGAAGTCTGCCGGCGGTTCCGTCCCGCTGGATTCGTCGGTCGGGCCCGAGTCGGCGGCGCCGGAGCGACGACGGCTGCCGGTAACAGACCGGCATGTGGTCCCCTGGTTCATGGGTCCACGCCTCATGACCGATACCCGAGCTGTCGTCGAACCCCGGGTAGGATGGCCTCGTCGGACAGTCCAAGGAGTGGTCGGATGATCGACGTCATCACCCTTTCGACGCCGGAGCTCGGCGACCGCTCGTATGTGCTGCACAACGGCGATGTTGGGGTGGCAATCGATCCTCAACGCGACATCGAGCGAATCGTCCGGTCCGCCGAGGTCACCGGCGTTCGGATCACGCACGTGGCAGAGACCCACATCCACAACGACTACGTGTCGGGCGGCTGGGAATTGGCCCGGCATCTGGGTGTTCCCTACCTGGTGGCCGCGGATGAAGAGGTGGGGTTCGTCCGCCATCCGGTGCGCGACGGAGACGAGATCCCCGTGGCGGAGGGCTTCTCACTTCGTGTCGTGGCCACTCCCGGCCACACACCCCATCATCTCTCCTTCGTAGCCCTCGACCGAGGTCAGCCAGTGCTGGCTTGCACCGGTGGATCGCTGCTCTTCGGCTCCGTCGGCCGGACCGACCTCATGGGAGCGGCCCGGGCCGTCGAACTGTCTCGCCGGCAGTACCGGTCCGCTCACGCACTCGGCGAGCTGCCCGGTTCGGTCGAGGTACTCCCCACTCACGGCTTCGGGAGCTTTTGCTCCGTCGGTACGGCGGGCACGGAAGCGTCGACGATCGGGGAACAACGGACGGCCAACCTTGCATTCGTCGCCGACGATGAGGAGAGCTTCGTCGAATCGCTGCTGAACTCGCTCGGTGACTACCCTCGCTACTACCACCGAATGGGCCCGATCAACCGGCAAGGAGCGCCTGCTCCTGATCTCTCGATGCCACCTCTTCTGGACGGTGACCAGCTCTGCGGGGCGCTGACCACTGGAACCTGGGTGGTCGACCTGAGGGGCCGGGGGGCGTTTGCCGCCAACCACCTCGCAGGCTCGCTGAACTTCGAGCTGGACGCCCCGTTCACCACCTACCTCGGTTGGCTCCTTCCTGACGACGTCCCCGTGGTCCTGATGGCGGAGAATCCGAAGGCCATCGCAGTGGCACAGCTCGACCTGGCCAGAATCGGCATCGAGCGGCCGGCCGGGCACTACGTCGGCCGACTTCCCCCGAAATCGTCCACATCCGCGTCAGGTTCCTATCCCGTGCGCGGGTTCGACGAACTGGGTCTGGCCATGTCCGATCCGATGCAGGTGGCACTCGATGTCCGGCGGGCGGATGAGTGGGAGACGGGACACTTGCGCGGTGCGGTGCACGTGCCCCTTCACCAGCTGGGGGAGCAGATCGACGACCTGCCCGACGGAGTGCTCTGGGTCCACTGCGCCGCGGGCTACCGGGCCGCCATCGCCGCCAGTCTTCTGGCCAGGCGCGGCCGGGATGTCGTCCTGGTCGACGGCCGCTTCACCAACCCCGCCGACTGACCGGGGCGACCGGGGCGACCGGGGCGACCGTGGCGACCGTGGCGACCGTGGCGACCGTGGCGATGATGGCCCGGCGACCTCCGATGGGCAAGACTTGGCCCATGACCGATACGTTCGCCGCCCGGTTCGCCTTGGCTCGAGCCAGGTTCGGCCCACTCGCCTGGGGATTCGATCCTTCTGGAGAGCTCCTCGGTGCCTGGGGCGTCGGGGACACCCCTGATGGCCTGGACCGGTTCGTCGACATCGCCCTCGGAGCCGCGGTCGGCACCGTCGGTCTGGTCAAACTCCAGTCGGCCTTTTACGAACGGCACGGCTGGCGGGGCCTTCGCACCCTGCAACGATCGATCGCCGAGGCTCGCAGCGCCGGCCTCCTCGTCATCGTGGACGCCAAACGGGGGGACGTCGGAACCACCAACGACGCCTATGCCGAAGCGTTCCTCGGACACGATGCCCCATGTGGAGCCGACGCCCTGACCGTCCATCCCTATCTGGGTTTGGCCGCCATGGGCTCGTTCGTCTCCCGCGCCCACGAAGCCCACAGCTGTCTCCTCGTCGTCACCCGGTCCTCCAATCCGGAGGGCCGGTCGATCCAATCGGCGGTCGAAGCGTCCGGCCGGAGCGTCGAGGAGGCGCTGCTGAAGGAGATCGGGGACCTGAACGCCAAGCTCGCACCGGGCGAGGTGGGACCCATCGGTGCCGTCGTGGGTCCCACCCACATGGACCCCCGGCTGGATCTGCCGGCCGCGCGGGCTCTGTTCCTCGCCCCCGGCATCGGGGCCCAGGGGGCTACGCCCGCAGACGTGGCCCAGGTGTTCGCCGCCTGCCCGGACCGGGTGATTCCGAGTGCTTCGCGCACCCTGCTCTCGGCAGGTCCGGATGCGTCCCGCCTGCGGCAGACGGCGGCCGCGCTGGCCGATGAGTTCAGCGAGGCCCTTGCCGGTTGACCGGTTGACCGGTTGACCGGTTGACCACCTGACCTGGCTCGGCGTCTCATCCCACGCCAGGCAGACCAGACCAGGCGGACCAGTGAGAGACTCGAACGCGGTGGTGGGCTACTCGGGAACGCCGTTGACGGCGAAGCTGGGCGTCAAGGGGGGCTCGACGCTGGCGCTCCTGGATGCCCCCGCCGATCTGCGCCTGGAAGTTCGACCCGGTGTCGTGGTCAGGACTCGGCGCGTGGAAACGCCGATGTCGTGCTGGCTTTCTTCACCCGGGCCTCCAAGGTCGAACCGCGATTGGACCGTCTCGGTTCGATGATCTTCCCGTCCGGCGCCCTCTGGATCGCATGGCCCAAGAAGTCCTCGGGCGTGGAGTCCGGCATCACCGACGTTGCCGTCCCGGACATCGTCCTGCGTCGGGGGCTGGTCGACAACAAGGTCTGCGCCATCGACGAGACGTGGTCGGCACTCAGATTCGTCTGGCGCCGGGAGCGTCGCGGACCCGGTCGCCGACCTGGGTGACCCGCTGACCCGTCACTCCTCTCGCAGAGGAGTGACATCGGACCACGGGTACGAGTCGGCGATCTGCTGCAGCCTCGAGCGGGTTCGGGCATCGCACAGTGCACCGACGACCCCGGCGCGGAAGGCCCGCTCCGGAGGACAACCGGCGTCGGCGGCAACCTCGTATTCGCGGCTGAGATCCGAATCGAACATCGCCGGGTCGTCGGTACTGATCGAACACAGAACCCCGGCCGCCATCATGACGGGGAGCGGGTGGCTCTCGATGGACGCGACCACTCGGGTCCGCAGGTTCGACACCGGGCAGACATCACACACGATGGACCTGTCGGCCAGCTCCCGCATGAGGCCACCATCCTCCACCGACCCGATGCCGTGGCGGATCCGATCGGCCAGGAGGACGTCGACCGCACCCCGGACCGATTCCGGGCCGGCTACCTCCCCGGCGTGCGGCACCGAGCCCAGTCCTTCATCCTTGGCCAAGCGGAAGGCCCGTTCGAATGGTTCGGGTGGATAGGAGGCCTCCGGCCCACCGAGCCCGAGGCCGGCGATGCCCCGCCCTTTGTACTTGATGGCATAGCGGGCCGTCTTCATCGCCACATCCAGACCGAAGTCGCGGGGCGTGTCGGGGGTCAGCCTGATCTCCACCCCGAACCGCTCCTTTGCCTCTGCCGCACCATCGCAGAAGCCGGAGAACACCTCATCCCAGGACGCGCCGCCGGCCACCCGCTCGGACGGGGTGAAGATCCCTTCGATGTAGACGGCACCGTGGGATGCGGCCTCTTCCGCATAGGAGGTGACGACCTGACGGAAATCCCGATCGGTCTGGATGGCCGGGGTCGTGATCCTCCAGAGGTCGAGGAAGTGCTCGAAGTCCCGGAAGCGATAGAGCCGTGCGAGCTCGGCCTCGTTCCCGACCGGCAGAGGAAACCGGTTGCGGGTCGCCATGTCGAAGAGGTCCTTCGGTCGGACAGCCCCTTCGAGGTGGACATGAAGCTCAATTTTGGGGGCAGGGGGACGTGGCATGATCGCTCCTTTTGCGCGTCGAAAGTGGATGCCCTTCGACACGAGCCGGAGCCCTCTGGCTCTCCCCGTCTGGTCAGCCCATGACCAACCCAGCATACCCGGTCGTCCAGGCCACGCCCCGGCCGACGACCGTCATGACGAGCGGAACCGTAAGCTCGACCCGTGGTCCCCGAATCTGATCAGCCGGCAGACGTTGGGCCCAAGCGGGTGGCTGTCGGTCGCCGGGTGTTCTTGGGCATGGCGGCACTGGGCGCGGCCGGGATCGCGTTGGGGGCGAAAGCCCAGAGTCTGGTCGGTGACGCGCTGGGGTCCGGGCTCGGAGGGTTGCTGCCCGGAGGTGACCGATTCCGTATCTATTCGGTCAGTGGCACGTTCCCGGTCATTCCCCCCGACCGCTACCGTCTCAAGGTCGATGGACTCGTCGAACGACCGACGACCTTCAGTCTGGACGATCTGAAGTCCATGCCCCGCACGGCATTCGTGAAGGACTTCCAGTGCGTGACCGGGTGGAGGGTGCCCGATGTCCACTGGGAGGGTGTCAAGCTGTCCGACGTCCTCGACACGGTCGGCGTGACCCCCGGAGCGGTCGCCCTCAGCTTCGAGTCCTACGATGGAACCGACTCCGAGAGCCTGACGCTCGACCAGGCCCGTCTGCCCGATGTCATCGTCGCCTACCGGATGCTCGGCGCGCCCGTGACCACCGAGCACGGAGGGCCGGTACGGCTCTACGTGGCCCCGATGTTCGGGTACAAATCACTCAAATGGCTGTCGGCCATCCACGTCGTCGACCGGGTGATCCCGGGGTACTGGGAGGAGAACGGGTATCCCGTCAACGGTTGGAGCGACGGCTCGACGGGACCGACCGATACCTGAGGCCATGGTGCGATGACCTCACAGCTCCAGGACGAGCCCCGCGCAACCGTTCGGATCCTGCGCTTCGACCTCACGCAGCGCTGCGCCCACTGGGCCAACGCCCTCCTGTTCGGCATCCTCATGGCGACCGCCCTGCCGCTCTACTTCGGCTCACTGGCCGGCATCATCGGCAAGCGACACCTCATCGCCGAGATCCACCTGTGGGCCGGAATCGCCCTGCCGGTACCCATCGTGATCTCCCTCATCGGACCGTGGGGGGCCCGGATGAGACGGGACATCCGGCGCTTCAATCTTTGGACCAGGGACGAGATCCGCTGGCTGAGGAACCTGGGCACGACGCCGATCGTCCTCGACAAATTCAACCCGGGTCAGAAGTTGAACGCCATCTTCGTCGGCGGGGCCATCGTCGTCATGCTGGCCACCGGGTCGATCATGCAGTGGTTCGGGCACTTTCCGGTCAGCTGGCGGACCGGGGCCACCTTCGTCCACGACATCTTCGCCCTCGCCGTGTTCGTGGTGGTGTTCGGCCACATCGCCTTTGCCGTCACCCATCCCGGGTCGATGCGGTCGATGATCAAAGGGTGGGTGACCGAAGCCTGGGCCGCCCGGCACGCGGCCGGCTGGTTGGAGGAGGAGAAGGGTCGGGAGGAGCCTGGGATCTCTCGGTGAGACTCGGGTGCAGCCCCCGCACCCGCCCATTACGAGGTCTCGTCGTAGACGTCGATCTGGGTGGCCTTCACCGATGCCCACACGAGAGCGCCTTCGGTGAGGCCGAGTTGGGACAGCGCCGCCGGGGTGATCTCCGCCGTCAACCGGACCGGACCATCGAGGAGCACCCGGACCCGATCACCCATGAGATGGATCTCCGCAACCCGGGCCGGCCAGGTGTTGCGCGGGCTCCCATCCGGTCGGTCGACGTACAGGGCGACGTCACGCGGAGCGATGGCCGCGAACACATCACCGCTCCACGCCCCGGCCGTCTCCACGGTCGTGCCATCGGCCAGCGTCAGGGACCTGCCCCGGCCCACACCCCGGAGCAGGTTGAGGCCCATGAGCTCGGCCACGTACCCCGTACGGGGTCGGGTGGTCACCTCCTCCATGGTTCCCTGCTGTACCACGACCCCCGCCTCGACGATGACCAACCGGTCGGCGATGGCCGCGGCGTCGAGCGGGTCGTGGGTGACCATGACGCACGAACCGCTGAACTCGGCGAGATGCCGTCGCAGCTGGTGTCGTATCGACCCGCGGACACCGGCGTCGAGGGCGGCCATGGGCTCGTCGAGGAGCAGGAGCCTCGGCTCGGTGGCCAGCGCCCGGGCCATCGCCACCCGCTGGGCCTGCCCGCCGGAGAGCTCACCGGGCCTCGAGCGGGCCCGGTCGCCGAGATCCATCCGATCGAGCCAGACGAGTGCCCGCCGGTTGGCCTCGGACTTGGACGTGCCCCTGCTCCGGAGACCGAACGCCACGTTGGCCAAGGCCGTGAGGTGGGGGAACAAGAGGTAGTCCTGGAATACCATCCCGCACGGCCGCCGCTCAGGCGGGACGAGCACCTCGGCCGCCGGGTCGTCGAGGACGGTGCCGTCGAGCACGATACGACCGGCGGTCAGGGGGCGCAGACCGGCGAGCGTCCGGAGCAGC
>CAWHIF010000013.1:0-21242 GCA_963829235.1 uncultured Acidimicrobiaceae bacterium | reverse complement strand
CTGTCGCTTCGACCGTCCGGCGGCGGCGGTGTCAACATCGGGAGATGACCGAGTACGACCAACTGGCCGAGCACTACGACGAGACCCGTGGAGGTGAGCAGCGGGGTGACGAGTACGCCGGCGACGTGGACGCCCACCTACCCGCAGGGGACGGCCCGATTCTCGAGATAGGAGTGGGTACGGGCGTTGTGGCTCTGGGCCTGCGGCGCCGGGGCCGGCGTGTGATCGGCCTGGACCTTTCGGCCCCCATGCTGTCCCGCGCCCGGTTGCGGCTCGGCCCGGTCGTCGTCCTGTCCGACGCGATGAGAATGTCTCTGGCCACCGGCAGTGTCGCCCACGCCGTGTCGGTGTGGGTGGTCCACTCGGTGGCGGAGCCGATGGCGCTCTTCCGGGAGGCGGCCAGGGTGATCCGCCCCGGGGGCAGCTACGTGGTCTGCGCAACCCAGTGCCCGTTGGCCGGCGACCGGGTGGGCGCGATCATCTCGGACATGGGAGCCCGGATCGACGCCCGCCGGGGGGCGTCGCGTCCACGCGGGGTGTCCGTTGACGAAGTACTCGTCTGGGGCGGGAACGCCGGATTTGCCGGCGCCGTCCACCGGTTGGAGCGCCAGTGGCACGCATCACCCGACCACGAGCTGGCGGCCATCGCCAACCGCACGTGGCCGGCGCTGCGCGAGCTGGACGAGGATGCCGTCGAGGAGGTCACGAGGCCCGCCATCGAGGCCCTTCGGGCGTTGCCGCCCACCGACAGCGTCCGCCGCGCCACTGCGGAGATGATCGTGTTCCAGCGACCGGGCTAGTGCCAGGCTCGCCGGAGGGGGATGGGCACGACCGGGGCCGTCGACGAGGACGTGCCCTCCGACTCCTGTATGACCGGCATGCCGATGTCGAGCTCTCGCTGCTCGCCGGAAGTGTCGGATGGGCCCGGTGAGCGGGCCGGGCCCCGGTTCGGGTGATCACCAGCCGGCGGTCAACGGCGGGTGAGGAGGGCTGCGACCCGGTTGTAGCGCGGGTCCTCATCGCCGGCGATACGGGCCACCCATCGGAGGACCTCGGCGGCGTCGACGTCGGCCCCGGCGGCCAGCATGGCGTCGATGTCGACCCAATCCTTCGGACGGTTGAAGACCGCCTTGCACACCACGAGATGGTCGGCGGCGAGGATGGGGATGGTGCCGTCGCCGAACGGCACCGAATGGCGGGCCGCGCTGGCGGCATCGTGGAACGGGTCGTACGAGAAGAAGAGGTCGACGGGTGTGGCATCCCACATCACCCGGACCTGACCATCGCGTCGGACGATCGCTTCGACGTCAGGATCGTCGGCCGGGGCGCCCAGCCGGACCAGGGGTCCGGCGACCTCCGCAAACCGATCGGTCGGGACGAACACATTGAGGTCGATGTCGATCGTCGCCCGAGGTTCGGCGTAGTAGGCAAGCGCCAAAGCACCGCCGAAGGCGTGCGGAAGGTCGGACAGGGACGATTCGATGGCCAGCACCCGCTGGGCCAGGGTCAGCGGGGTCACCGGGACAAGAGCCGAGGCGCCGTCAGCAGAGGAGGGCGTCGGCGAGCGGGAATGGCGTCGGCCAGCGTCAGCACATCGAGCAGGCGGCGTGCGTGTTCCTCGACGTCAGCCTGTGGTGGTTCGTCGGATCCGGGAAGCACTGCATCCACCCGCAGCCGCTCACCGGCTGCTTCCACCAGTTTTCGCAAGGTCTCGTAGGTGGGGTCGCGACGCCCGTGCTCGTATGCCGAGATGACCGGCTGGGATGTGCCCGCCCGCCGCGCCAGTTCGGCCTGGGTCAGTCCCTGCCGACGCCGGACGGCTCGAATGACAGCTGCCGGATCCACCTCGTCAGTATATCGGATTGTCTATGTCTCGTCCCGGCGCGGCAATCAGCTCCAGAAGGCGGCGAGGTCGGCTGCGGCGGCCCGGCCCACGGCCCGCCCGGCGAGGGCGGAGGGCCCTCGGACGGCCGGAGAGAGCGGGTTGGTGCCGAACGCGGTGACCGACGCCACATCGGCGGAGATGACGTGGGCGACCGCCGGTCCCAGTCGACGGATCTCGTCATCGAGGTTCCCCCAGGGCTGCGGCGCATCGGCCCGCGAGGGGGTGATCACGAGCACCCGCTCGCAGCCGACGGCCAGGTCGGCGTTGCTGCCCGATCGGACCCCTCCGTCGACGTAGCGGTGCCCACCGATGGTCACCGGTGGCCAGACGCCGGGCACGGCGCAGCTGGCCGCCACCGCGTCGGCCAGGTCGACGCCCGACTCCTTGGTGAAGACGGTCAGTGCACCCGAGTGCGCGTCGACGGCCGTCACGAGGAGCTTCCGGTCCGGCCACGATGGTTCCGGCAGCCGGGCGGCGATGACGGCGCGCCGAACGGCCTCACCGACGGTCGGCGTATCGAGGGCAAGGGCACCGATACGCCGCCGCATGTCCTCGGCGCCCTGTGCCCCGCTGGTGATGGCCACGAATCGGGTCATGAGCTCCTCGAGGTCCACATCGACCTCGATCTCGTACGAGATCTCGTCGAGCTGGGCCGCATACAGGGCCTCGATGGCCGTCCCGCTGGTGATTTGCGCCCCCACAGCTGAGCCGGCCGACGTTCCCACCACCACGTCGGCGGCGATGACGTCCGACTGCAACTCGGTGTCCGCGTCCCCGATGCCACGGAGGACGCCGAGCTCCCAGGCGATGCCGGCGACGCCCCCTCCGGCCAGTACCAGTCCGCACTGCACGCTGCCTCCTCCTGGGTGGATGGTGAGGTCTCGGCTTACCACTGGACCCAGGATGTCTGCACGCCGACACGCACAGGGTCGACGGGGCCCGACGGGTCCTACTCGCCACCCAGCCCGTCCCCAGCGCACTCCCAGCAGCAGATCCGAGGATGCCGTCATGTCCATCACCGTGTCGCCGCCGCCCGTCTCCCCTCCGCCCCGGCTCATGGCAGCCGAACCCGCCCCTCCTCCGGCCGCCGCGGCACGGGGTGGGCGGACGGTCCCGCCGTCTCCACGTTGGGTGGTCCCGGCGCTGATCGCCCTGCTGTCGGTGACCGCCGGGGCCTACCTGTGGGACCTCAGCCTCTCGGGCTACGCCAACAGCTTCTATGCGGCCGCCGTCCAGGCCGGCACCAAGAGCTGGAAGGCGTTCTTCTTCGGCTCGATCGACTCGTCGAACTTCATCACCGTCGACAAGTCACCGGGGTCGCTCTGGGTCATGGAGCTGTCCGGGCGCCTGTTCGGGTTCAACACCTGGAGCATGCTCGTCCCCCAGGTGCTCGAAGGGGTCGCCGCCGTCGGGCTGGTCTTTGCCGCCGTCAGGCGCTGGTTCGGCCCGGCGGCGGGGCTGGTGGCCGGTGTGGCGTTGGCCACCACCCCGGTGGCCGCCCTCATGTTCCGGTTCAACAACCCGGACGCGTTGATGGTGTTGTTGTCGGTGGCCGCCGCCTACACCCTGGTTCGCGCCCTCGAGAAGGCGGGGACCGGGTGGATCGTGGCCACCGGAGCGCTCATCGGCTTCGCCTTCCTGGCCAAGATGCTCCAGGCCTTCACCGTCCTCCCCGCCTTCGCCGGCGTGTACCTGCTGGCTGCGCCCACCGGCCTGTGGCGGCGGGTCCGCCAGCTCGCCGGGATGGGCGCGGCCGTTGTGGTGTCCGCCGGATGGTGGGTGGCCGCCGTGGCCCTGTGGCCGGTGGCGTCCCGGCCGATGATCGACGGGTCGCCCGACAACAGCATCCTCAACCTCATCTTCGGGTACAACGGGCTCAGCCGTCTCTCCGGTGGCAGCGGCGGCAACGGCGCCGGGTTCAGTGGGGCCACCGGGGTGTTCCGCCTGTTCGACGATCTGATGGGCGGCCAGGCCTCGTGGCTGTTGCCGGCAGCCCTGGTGACCCTGGTGGCCGGTCTGGTGTGGCGGGGCCGGGCGCCGCGTACCGACCGGGCCCGGGCCGCCCTGCTGCTGTGGGGTGGGTGGTTGCTCGTGACCGGGGCTGTCTTCAGCTTCTCCAAGGGTGTGATCCACACCTACTACACGGTCGCCCTGGTTCCGGCCATCGCCGCCCTCGTCGGGATGGGTGCCGGCATGCTGTGGCAGAACCGGCGCCGGATGGCGGCTCGGGTCGTCGGTGCGGTGGCCATCGTCGTCTCCGCGGTCTGGGCGTTCTCCCTCCTCCAGCGCACCCCGGCCTACGTCCCGTGGTTGCATCCGCTCGTCCTGGTCTTCGGAGTCCTCGCCGCCGCCGCCCTCGTGGCCGCACCGGCTGTGCCGGCACTGACCGGACGGATGACGGTGGGGGCCCTCGGGCTCGGCCTGGTGGTCGGCTTGAGCGGACCGGTCGCCTACTCCGCCACCACCGTCACCACCGCCCATACCGGGAGCATTCCGTCCGCCGGGCCGACGGTCGGTGGCGGCGGGCCGGGGGGTGGGCCTGGCGCCGGTGGTGGAAGCGGGGGGGTGCCCGGCGGTGCTGCCACATCGGGCCGGTTCCCCACCGCGACGGGCGGCTCCCGACCGGGTGCTCCTGGTCTCAGTGGCGCCCCTCCCCCCGGATCGGGTGGGAGGGCGTCCGGAGCCACACGGCCCGCCGCCGGTGCCGGCGGCTTCGGTGGCGGGCCGGCAGGATCGCCTGGGGGTACGGACAGTGACCGTGCGGGCGGTGGTCAGGCGGCCGGTGGCGCGGTGGGCCAACCCGGCAGGGCCACGACCGGCGCGGCGCTGACCACGGCTCTCCGATCCGACGCCGCTTCCTACCGGTGGGTGGCCGCCACGTTCGGTTCGCAGTCGGCGGCCACGCTCGAGCTGGCCGCAGACGAGCCGGTCATGGCCATCGGTGGCTTCAACGGCGAGGGTGGGAACATCAGCCTGGCCACCTTCGAGGCCTACGTGGGCAAGGGAGAGATCCACTACTTCATCTCCTCCGGCTCCGGAGGCGGGGGCGCTCCGGGTGGCGGGGGAGGCGCCAACGGCGACGCGGCCATCTCCAGCTGGGTCGAGGCCCACTTCACCACGAAGACGATCGGCGGCCAAACCGTCTACGACCTCACGTCACCCAAGTGATCCGACAGCTGAACCGGTCGATCCGGCCCGCCACCGTCATCCGCTTGATGAAGTACTCCGCGGTGTCCGTCGTGGCCACGGCCACGAGCCTGGTCGTCCTGGGCATTCTCGTCGGCCTGGTCGATCTTCCGGCCACGTGGTCGAACGTGATCGCCACCGCCGTCGGCACGGTGCCGTCGTTCGAGCTCAATCGGAGATGGGTATGGGGCGCCACCGGCCGGCGATCCCTGCTCGGCCAGATCGTGCCGTTCTGTGCGCTGTCGGGCACCGGGCTCGTGGTTTCGACCGTGGCCGTCGGAATGGCGGCGAGCCATACCGCAGGATGGAGTCACTGGAGCCACACCGTGGCGGTACTGACGGCGAACATCGCCGCCTACGGAACCCTGTGGCTGGTGCAGTACCAGATGCTCGATCGCGTCCTGTTCCGCACCGGCGACCGCGGCCGAGCTCAGGTCGACGCGGCCGGCCCAACGTCGGTGTCGGGGAGAAGGCGCGAGCCGAAGGAGCTGTCGGCGACAGGACGCACCGCCCCCGGTTGGTCCTACGAGTCGGCAACGCTCAGGCGGTAACCTTGGCCCGGTGCGGCACGAGCTGGGGCGATGGGCTGACCAGGTGGGCGCACGCCGGGCAGTGGCGCAGGGCAGGGATCGCCTCGTCCACCTCCTCCAGGGGGATCACGGCGACTGGGTCGTCCGACGGAACCGCAGAGACGACTATCACTTGAAGCTGTTGCTCAGGTTCGGACTACGGGCCGACTCGAACTGCCTCGAGGTCGGGGCGAATCAGGGCATCTTCCTGCGCGACATCCAGCGGGTCGCCCCGGCCGGTCACCACATCGCCTACGAGCCCATTCCGCTCATGAGCGAGAAGCTGGCCCAGGAGTTCCCGACGATCGAGGTCCGCGAGCGTGCGCTCTCCAACGTGGCCGGCCAGATGGAGTTCGTCCATGTCCTCGATGCGGGTCACCAGGGCCTCAGCGGGCTGGCCGAGCACTTGCCCGGCCGGCGTCCGAAGGGGGTGCGCACCGAGACGATCACGGTCACGACGGAACGCCTGGATGACAACTGTCCTGAGGGGTGGCTTCCCGACTTCGTGAAGATCGACGTCGAGGGGGCGGAGCTCCACGTGCTCGAAGGGGCGGTCGACACCTTGCGACGAGCGAGGCCGGTGATCGCCTTCGAGCACGGGCTCGGCACCGGCATGTCCGGGGAGCTCTTCGATCTCCTGTGCCGGGATGTGGGCCTGCGGTTGTTCGACATGGAAGGCATCGGACCGCTCGACCTCTCCGAGTTCCTCGAGCAGCTGTCGGATCACTGGAACTGGGTCGCCCACCCATAGGGACAGCCCGACGGGGTCCCAAGGGGGCCGGCCGGCTCGCCTGGCCGGCGCGGCCTCCGCTCAGCCCACGATCTCGCTGGTCTGGAGGACCGGGGCGATCGTGGTGTAGTTGGCCACGTCGGCCAGTACGTCGCCGGTTCCGGGGGCGCCCATCGCCGTGGCCAGGGCCTCCGGCGACTCGAACTTGAAGTGCACCGCAGCGACGTAGGGACCGTCGAGCCCTTTGTCGATCTCCGCGCCGTCGAGGCCCCAGTTCTTCACCGCGAGCGGTACGTGCTTGTCGCGGTAGTAGTCGTGGTCGAAGGTGGCCCCCTCGGTGGACGGATAGAGCACGCTGAGTCGGATCATTGCGTGGTCGACCTTTCTGCCTGCGTTGACGGAACCGCCGGAGCCGTCCGGTGGGACGGCCACGGTCGGAAGAAGCGATGGTACCAGAGCCGGTGTGCGGATCTCCGGGCCCGACCCCGCCCGTGCCGCCGGGCGGTCCGGGCCCGGACGCCTTCCGGCGATGGCTTCGTGGCCGTCCCCGGCCGGGCTGCGAAACTGACGAGATGAAGGATCGTTACTGGTTCGACAACTCCCTCGCCGACGAGGGAGATCGGCTTCGTCTGCTGAAGGGGTGGCCGACCCGAGGTCCATCCGGCTCCTCGACCAGCTTGGAGTCGGGGAGGGATGGCGGTGTGCGGAGTTGGGCGCCGGTGGCGGATCGATCGCTGCGTGGCTGGCTCGGCGAGTCGGTGACAACGGAACCGTGCTGGCCGTCGACCGCAATGTGACCCTTCTCCACGATCTGGTCGGACTGTCCAACGTCGAGATCGTGGAGGCGTCGATCGAGGACCTCGAGTTCGCTCCGGCGTCCGTCGATCTCATCCACACCCGGAACACGTTGATGCACCTCGACGGAGCCGACGACGTCATCCCCGAGCTGGTGGACGCCCTCCGGCCGAGCGGTGTGCTGCTCTTGGAGGAGGCCGATGACCCTTCTCGGTGACGAGAGGTTCTGGACCCCGTTCGCCGCCGTCGTCTGCGTCTCGTGCCGCAGGGAGTAGCGCCCGTGGCTCGGCGCCGCCCGGGAGCCCCTGCGTCGCCGGTTGCGGTGGACACCCGGGTATCGACTAGGAGAGCGCCGCGGCGATGGCACCCCCGGTGACGGCCGAATTGAGGTACGGCTCCGGCGCGTGGGCGCGCTGTCCGTTGTCGACCACCACTTCTTCCACCTTCGGGCCGAATCTCTCCGTCAGCGAAACGGAGCACGCCTTGTCGTCGAGGGCGCGGACGTTCACCCATCGCTTGACGGAACCGGGCCAGGCTCCGAAGTCATCGACGAATGATCTCGCCAGTCCGTCCAACATCGGTGATGCCAGGGGTGATCCCAGGGTGATGTAGGTGTCGACCTTCCAGTCGGGGTGGTTGCTGAGGGCGATGTACGACAGAACGGATCCGAGCGAGTGCGCCACGATCACCCGGGTATCGCCGTCGACCAGGGGCTCCATCCGCGCCCGCATCCGAGCTTGCAGGTCCGGCTCCGTGGCCATGATGGTGACCAGGTCGACGGTGCGGTCGAACGCGGCTTCGCCCGCCAATCGGCTCAGCGCCCGGATCATCTCGTTCCCGGACAGATCGGAGAGTGCGTCGGCGATGCCGGCTCGCGATTCCTCGATTCGCCGGTCTTCCTCGGTGCCCGGTTCTCTTCGGAAGAGGTCGCCGTAGAAGCACACCTCGGCATCGGCCTCGTCGATCTCCACATTGTGGTGCCAAAGACCGTCCCGGAGCGCGGGAAGCCACCGGGCCTTGAGCTCGTTCGGCCCCCACAATTCGTTGAATGCCCCGTGTACCATCACGATCCGTGCCACATCATTCCCTTCGAGAGTTCCGGGCCCAGCTTCACGACCCGCACCGGGGATGGTCAAGTCCTATCGGCCGGAAGGCGTGGCGGGTCCGCGTTGCCGGTCGAGCCGAGCCGCTCAGTCGCTCCTCCGGGGGGACCCGACACCGGCATCTCGCAGCAGCGCCCGTGTGAAGGCGCTCATCTCGTCATAGGGAAGGGCGTCCCCATCCCACCACTTCACTGCACACGTCTCTTCACCGTCGGGCCTCGGAGAGCCGCCCACCACGGTCGCATCGAACACCGTCGTCACATATGACGTCTCATCGCCGTTGGGGTAGCGCATGCGGTACTCGGGGCCGCCGAGCACGCCGAGTATGCGGCCGACGCGGAGGATGACGCCCGCTTCCTCTTCGGCTTCCCGGATTGCGGCTTGTTGCGGTGACTCGTCGGGCTCGATCGCTCCGCCGATGGCCGCCCACTGCGAGGTATCGGTGATCCTGACCAGGAGGAATCTGCCCTGCTCGTCGCGTGGGAGGGCAGCCGCCCCGGGAAGCACCAGCAACTCGTGACCGACCAACGTGCGGAGCCGCTGGATGTAGGGGGCGATGGCCATGGCCCTGCAACCTACCTCCCCCCGCCGCCGGGTCGGGCAGGTGCGGCGAACCACCCGGTGGGGTACGGGTTCAAACAGAGATCGAGAGGACCTTCCAGGCGATGTCGTGGGTGTGGGGAACGGCCGTCGTCTCGGTGTCGACCACCTCCACCGTGAACCTCGTCGTTCCCGAGTGCTTCGGCTTGCCCGAGAGGACACCGGAACCACGGGTGAGGACCAGACCCGCCGGCAGCGCCGAACCACTGACCAACTGCCAGGTGTGGGGACCGTTGCCGCCGCGGGCGGACAGTGTGGCCGAGTAGGGGACGCCGACGGCACCGTTCCGGAGTGAGGACGTCGTGACGGCGAGATTGAACGGGAACTTGACCGAGGCCGTGGCCGGACCGGCCTGATAGGTGGCCAGGAGGTTGGGGGCGGTACTCCCGGGGTAGCGGAATGCGCCCTTGCCGGATCCCGACGTCAGCTGGAATGAGAGCAGGGCCGAGATGGGGTTGGCCTTTCCCCTGTCGAAGATGACGGCCGACGGGGACTGGCCGAGCGCCAGGATGGCCTGGATGACCAGTGCCGTCGAATCCGGGTCCGTCGAGCCCGGAGCGCGGGCGGTGCCGGGTTCGTAGCCCCAGCCGCCGCCGCTGTCCTGCGCGCCTCGTATGAAGGTGGCCGCCTTGCCGGCGGCCGAGGACCCGAGGACGCCCTGGGCCGAAAGACCTTGGACGGCAAGGGCCGTCGAGTTGGTGTCCGGACCTTCGAAGTCCGCGGGATTGCCGGTGCACGGGTTGGCGGAGGTGATGAAGCTGGTCCATCCTCCGTCGGGGCACTGTTGTCCGAGGAGCCAGCTTTCCGCCGATCCCACCTGTGCCTGGGCCGTCACACCGGCACCCGCCAATGCGGCGAGAGCCAGACCTTGGCGGTAGGCACCGTCGTAGGTCGGGTCCTGGGCTCCGAACAGGCCCTTGTCGGTACCGGACGTCCGCTCGGTGGCCAGCAGGCGGGAGACCAGATCGGTCCCCCCGAACGACCTCGGGTTCCCGCCCAGGGCATGGACGTCGAGGATGAGCAGGGCCAACTGGCCGGGTCCGTCGCTGCCGTCGACATGGACATACTCGTTCACGTGGGATTCGAGGTAGGAGAGAGCCCGATGGGCAGCACCGGGGTCGGTTCCCGCGCTGGCCAGGGCGAGCACCACGTTGGCGGTGGCGGCGAGATCGGGTGCGAACCCGGCGGGGACGTAGCCTGCCGGGTCGAGCTGCCCGGCCATCCAGTCGGCGCCATCCAGCGCCGAGGTGACCTGGGGGAGCGTCGGGAGGGGGGTGGCCGCCGGCGTGTCGGCCGCATGCGCCGTTGTCGGTCCCGCGACAACGGCGGCCGTCAGGCAGGCCCCGAGGGCTGCTGACGCAAAGATGCGCATGATGGACATGGGATGGTTCCTCGCTTCCAGGGCAATGACCCGGAAGCCGCAACACCCACGAGGGCCCGTGACCGACCGAGTCCTTGCCGCGTTTCTCGACGGTTGTGGACTCACTGGTGCAGTGCGGTGGTATCCCGGCTTGTGACGGACTGATGGTGTCGTCACCTACGGTTGCGGACCAGCGCCGGACTTCGACCGGCTTCCCCAACGTGCTGCATGTACTGAGAGGGCTGAACTTATCAGCGCCCGCCGTGCGGTGCCAGATCGCCGAAGCGCCCCTGTCGTTCCTCCCCGGAGAATGTCCAGCGGGCGGCGCCGCCCGGTTCGACGGTCTGGAGCGCGGTCGCCGTGCGGGCGGTGGGTCGGTGCGCGGTCCACAGTGGTGGCCCGGGCACGCGGCCGGTCAGCGGGGAGGCGACCACTCGAGGTCGAGCACGCGACGGACCATGGGCTCGAACGTGTCGATGGGCTCACTCCGGTAGTCGGGGTCGAAGGAAACCTCGTCGTAGAGGGCGCAGAACTCGACGGTCCGGTCGTAGAACGGGCTGGAGATGAACTGGTTGCGCTCGTTCGGATCCATCCCGAGGTGTTGGCCGATGAAGTACATCTGGAAGACCGGATGATGAGCCAGCATCCACCAGTTCGCCGGGGAGACGAACGGCCGGAGCACCGCAGCGGCCACCTCTCCGTGGTTGAAGGGACCGAGGGACTCACCCACATCGTGCAGGAGACAGCACACGATGTACTCCTCGTCCCTGCCGTCGCGCAGGGCCCGGGTGGCGCACTGGATGCTGTGCTCCATCCGGTTGACCGGATAGGTGCTGTCGGCGGTGAGATCGGTGAGCATGCCGAGGAGAAGGTCGGGCAGAGCCTTGAGGTTCTCCTCGTGCACCGATGCCAGCAGCGCGAAGTCGGCGTCGGTGCCCTCGTCCATCCGCCGGAAGTGCATCTTTCCTTCGACCATGACCGGCCCATGGTAGCGGTCGTGCCGGTCGATCCGCGGGAACGGCCGGCATCGGACATCTGGCCGGACGTCCGGCCGCCATCGGCGGCTATTCGAGCTCGAGGTAGAACTTCGGGTCCGCCACGAGCTTTTCGAACAGCTCGTCGCCCAGTCGGCGGTTGGCCATCATCTGGCGGTAGCCCCAGACCTTGTTCCGGGCCGCGTCGAGATGGCGCAGTCCGCTCTGCAGGATCCGGTACCGCTGGTCGCCGTCCACGCGCCCGGGCCGGGTGGCCACGATGCTGCGGGACATGGGATCGCGGAAACCGGCTCCGTGATGGTAGACGGTGCTGCCGTAGACAGCGAACCACAAGGGGTGGAGGTTGACCCGGTTCGACCGGAGGATCGGGGTCCAGGCCTCACCGGACCGTTCCAGGATTCCGAGCAGGTTGCCGCCGACGTCGCTGATCGTCTTGCCGCGCCGGTTGGTCCAGCAGTACCCGGCCGACCAGTCGCCGCGTAGCCGGTCCCAGTCCCGTGCCCGGATGACGCAGAAGCAGGGATGTGGCTGCTGGTCACCGTCGTTCTCCTCTCTGCGCACGGCGAACAGCACGGTCTCCTCCAGCGCACGATGGGCCGCGGGCATGGGGTCGGCGACGGGGAACGCGTCGCCGTCGAGAAACATGATCAGGTCATCGGGCCGGGCTTCGGCCACGATCATCGAGGCCAGCAGGTTGAGCTTGCCCGGATGACCTCCGCGGGCCGGGACCACCTGGTCGAACTGGCCGTCGTGGTCGCCGGGGACGGCTTCGAGGTTGGCGACCACCCGATACGGCTCGTGCACGTGTCGCCGAAGGTAGGCGAGCTGGACATCGATCCACTTGTCGGAGCGGTAGTGGACGGTGGCTATGTGGATCATCGGCGGTGCCCCCTCGACGACAAGGAGTATTGCATATGGGCCGGTCGAACGGTCATTTCCCGCCGGTGCGGGGAGCCTGCCCGTCGAGCACGGTGAGGGAGCCGACGCAGACGACGATCAGGACGGTGAAGCCGAGTGCGACCGGACCGTCGCCGAGTGCGAGGCCACCGACACCGTGCGGCTTGCTCAGCCAATCCGCGATCGACGCGCCGAGGGGCCGGGTCAGGACGTAGGCGAACCAGAAGGCGAAGATCGCGTTCATGCCCAACAACCGGTATCCCGCGGCGGGGATGAGCATGAGCCCGGCGAAGAGGACGGCGGAGACCAGGTACCCGAGGTGGAGGGTGGTCGCAGTCAGGTCTCCGAGGGCCGTGCCCATGGCAAAGGTGGCCATCACGGTGGCCCAGTAGAAGACCTCGCGGCGGGGGCTGTCGATGCTGTGTATCGACAGTGTCCCCTCGGTCCGGTGCCAGGCGACGAACACGACGGCCAGGACGACGGCGAAGAACGGCGTGGAGACGGCGTACGGCACCTTGAACTGGATGTGCAGCACATCGGCGGCCATGGTTCCCGTGATGGCAACCATCACGACCGCCAACCAGTAGATCCAGGGTACATAGGACCGCGCCCGGAACTGGATGACGAGGGCGCCGACCAAGCAGATCCCGCCGAGACAAACCGCGACGACCGGGTCGATCCGGTTCACGAGGTAGTCCGATGTCGCCTCGCCCATGGCTGTGCTCAGGAGCTTGATGATCCAGAACATCGCCCCTATGGCAGGAACCTTGACCATGGTGCTGACCCCTGGATTCATGGCCGATGAGCGTAGGACAGATTCCGGCCCATCGGACCCCGGCCCATCGGACCCCGGCCCGGTGCCGAGCGGGTCCGGTCGGCGGCCGGCCCTTCTCCGGTAATTTCCGTCTGACCGTCCGCAAGACGAGGAGACGACGTGGCACCACCCCGCCAGCGCGACCTGAGCACCTATCGCTCGAAACGGCGTGAGGGGCGGACGCCGGAGCCGATGCCGGCCGGGGACAGGCCGGAGGGAGCTCGTTCGGCCAAGGCGACAGCGGCGCCGTCCTTCGTCATCCAGGAGCACCATGCGAGCTCGCTCCACTGGGACTTCCGGCTGGAGCGGGACGGCGTGCTGGTGTCGTGGGCGCTCCCGAAGGGGCTGCCACTGGATCCGGGTCAGAACCATCTGGCAGTGCCGACCGAGGATCATCCGCTCGAGTACGGATCGTTCCAGGGGGTCATCCCGCGGGACGAATACGGTGGAGGGGAGGTGATCATCTGGGATTCGGGTACCTACGACTGCGAGAAGTGGACCGAGAGGGAGGTCATGGTCCGCCTCCATGGAAGTGGGCAGGCCAAGGGCCACTACGTCCTGTTCCGGACCGGAGAGAACCGCTGGATGATCCATCGGATGGACCCGCCTCCCCCCGGCTGGGTGCCACCTCCGGCGACGATGGCGCCCATGCTGTGCACCCCGGGCCCTCTCCCGAAGGACCACCGGGGCTGGGCCTACGAATTCAAATGGGACGGCGAGCGGGTCGTGGCCATCATCGACGGTGGGCGGATCCGGCTCACCACCCGCAACGGCAACGACGTCACCGGCACCTACCCCGAGCTGTCGGCTCTGGCCGAGAGCGTGGGCTCACGGCCGATGGTTCTCGATGGTGAAGTGGTGGCCTACGACGGAGCCCAGCCCAGCTTCGGCCTGCTCCAGCAGCGCATGGGGGTGGTCGACCGGTCGCGGGCCCGCCGGTTGTCCCGTGAGGTGCCGGTGACGTTCCTCCTCTTCGATGTCATGTACCTGGAGGGGAGTCCGACCACCTCCCGCTCGTACGACGAACGCCGTCGGCTCCTCGACAGCCTGGATCTCAAGGGGCAGAGCTGGCAGACACCGCCTTCATTCTCCGATGTGGCCGGTGCCGATGTGCTGAAGGTGTCGAAGGAGCACGGTCTCGAAGGCGTGGTGGCCAAACGCCGCGACAGCACCTATCAGCCCGGACGTCGGTCGCCCGACTGGATCAAGGTCAAGCTGGTGCGGACCCAGGAGGTGGTCGTCGGGGGATGGACGGAAGGATCCGGCCACCGTTCGTCATCGATCGGGGCCCTCCTGCTGGGCCTTCCCGGTGCACACGGGTTGGAGTACGTGGGAAAGGTGGGCACCGGTTTCAGCGACGAGTCGCTGGAGGAGCTCGCCCGTCTCCTCAAGCCCCTGGCCCGGAAGACCTCTCCGTTCGCCGATGGGGTGCCGCGATCGCAGGCCGCGTCGGCCCGGTGGGTGACTCCGTCGGTGGTGGGGGAGGTCCGGTTCAGCCAGTGGACCAGGGAGGGCCGGCTCCGTCACCCGACGTGGCGCGGCCTCCGTCCGGACAAGTCGGCTTCCGACATCGTGCGCGAGGCAGAGGGGATCCGGCCGTGGGCACGTTGAGCGCAGGGATCCTCCTCTACAGACATCGGGACGATGGCGCCGTCGACGTACTGCTGGTCCACCCCGGGGGCCCGTTCTGGAGGAACAAGGATGCCCACAGCTGGTCGGTCCCGAAGGGCGAGTACCAGCCCGACGAGGGTGCCGAACGGGCGGCCGAACGCGAATTCGTCGAAGAGCTCGGCTTCCCGGTCCCTGCCGGCCCACGGCTGGACTTGGGAGAGATCCGCCAATCCGGTGGAAAGCGGGTGCGGGTCTGGGCCCTGCGGGCAGAGGAGTTCTCGCCCGCCGGCTTCGTGAGCAACGAATTCCAGATCGAGTGGCCGCCCACGTCGGGCACCCTGCAGTCGTTTCCGGAAGTCGACCGGGCCGAGTGGGTGGACTCGGTCCGGGCCCGCGATCGGCTGGTCCGCGGACAGGTGGTGTTCATCGACCGGCTGCTCGGCCAGATCTGACCGGCCCCGGAACCTGGGACAATCAGCCTTGCACAGCGAGCGGGGGTTTCACCGACTGGTCAACTTCAGCGACGCGGTGGTCGCCATCGCCATCACCTTGCTGGTCCTGCCGCTGGTGGACTCGGCCAGCGCCATCGGCACCGTGGGCCCGGGTGCCTATATCGATGCCAATCGCGCCCGGCTGTTCGCCTTCGCGTTGAGCTTCGCCGTCATCGGCCTCTTCTGGTGGGGCCAGCACCAGTTGTTCGAATTCGTGGGTGGCTACAACTCGGTGGTCGTCTGGGGCATGTTCATCTGGCTGTTGAGCATCGTGTTCCTCCCGTTCCCGACCGAGCTGCTCGGGTCGTCGAGCCGGGTCGACGCCGCCGGCCACGCCATCTACGTCGGTACGATGCTGGTGACGTCGATCGCGGCCTTGCTGCAGAACTGGGCCATCGTTCGATGGCCGGAGCTCCAGAGGGAGGCCACGCGCGGCCAGGCCACCCTCGACGCCGGGGTGATCCTGGTCGCCCTCATGGCGTCCGCGTTCGTGCTGGTGGTCGCCGTGCCCACCCTCGGGTTGTGGCCTCTCTTGATGTTGGGACTGTCGAGGCCGATCGAGTTCCTGAGAGCACGGCGGGGGCACGGCTGAGCTCAGCGTCGCGGCTCCGGAAGCTCGACCGGCGGGCCTGGCCAGTCCGGTTCGGCGGCTGCGGCCGGCGAGCAACTGCAGGCCCAGGCCCGGTTGTGGACCCACTGGAGCCCCCGGCCGACCCGTTCTATCCTCTCGGCCATGAGGCGGCGGTACAGGGAGGCGCACTGGTATTACCGCGGCGGAGCTCCCCCGACCCCCGGGCGGACCCGGCGGAGGTGGCGCCGGTTCGTCGCGCACTGCCGCCAGTCCGCCGGCCATGTCCGCCTGGCTGTCGTCGAGGCTGTCGTCGAGCGCCGACGGTCGGTCGCTATCGCCGCCCTCGTCGCCGCCCTCGTCGCGCTGATCTATTTCGGCGGCCAACTCGTCGGTGGAGGGCGCCCACCGATTGTTCACCGTGAGGCTTCGGCGCCGCAGACCATCCCGTCGCGAGCGTCGGTGCAGCCCGACACCATCGCCCTCCATGGGGTCGAGCACGCTTCGTTGCCCGACACCGCCAAGCCCGTCTCGTCGGTGTCGCACGGAAAGAAGGACTCGACAACACCTCCACCATCGAAGTCCCGTACCGCGGCCGCCGTACCCGGTCCGTCTGGGTCTGCGGCACCGCCGGCAGCCGCGGCCACCGCTGCCGCTACCGCGCCGGGTGATCCTTCACCGGACTCGACCGCTGTGGGTCCGTCATCGGCCGTGGCCACGGTGGCTCCGCCCTCGGGTTCCCCGACGACGACGACCGACCCGCCGCCGGCCACCACGACGACCGTGGCGGCTCCACCCACGTCCACCACGACGGAGCCACCACCGCCGCCGACGACGACGACGACCACGGTCGTGTCCCCGACCTCCACCTTTCCCGGCCCGTGATCACCGGGCCCGTGATCACCGGAGCGAGATGGTGCGCACGGCGAGACCGAGCTTTCGGATGTCGTCCGAGTCCATGACATCCACCGGTCGCCACTCCTCGGCCTCGATCACCAGCGATTCGGCCAGGGGATCGTACGGCAGCTCGATCGTGAACATGCACTCCGGCGGCGCGTTCGCCACCACTTCCTCGCGGCCGTGCTGCACTCGGTAGGGCACTTCCTTCGGGCACGGATTGACGGCCTCGATCACGATCGAGGAGCAGTCACGCCCTTGTTCGAGTGAGATCACGCTTCGGCCCGTCGTATAGCGCTGCACGATCTCCGGCCCGTCGGCGACCGCCCACGTCGTCTCCTCGTCGGGAGGCAGCACGAAGGTCGACAGGTGGTAGATGCCGTCGGCCCTCCGGGCCTCGAAGATGACTCCGAGATGGGTGGCCGTGGTCACGTGCTTGTCGGTGATCCACCCGAGGTGACCGAGCATCCGGAGGAAGTAGGACTCCTGATAGCCGAGCTCGAGCCAACCGAGATGCTGGATGGCCCAGAGGGACTCGCCGTCGGTGCGCACACCCCACGGCATGGGGAACGATTCGGCCACCGGTTCGGCGGCGAAGAAGACCCGCCCGCCGGGGGTGACGACGCGCTTCAGCTTCCGGACGAGATCTCGGTGGTCGGAACAGTGATGGAAGGACTCGAAGAAGAGCACGGCATCGAACGTCCGGTCCAACCGGTCGATCTCCAGGAACGCACCTTCTCGTACGTCGACGGAGAGCGAGAATTTGTCGGCTCGCTCGTTGATCAGTGCGACGAAGGAGGGGTCGATATCGACGGCCGTCACGTCGTACCCCATCCGGGCCAATTCGATGGTGGTGTTCCCCCAACCCGGGCCGAGCTCGAGGATCGACGATCCTGCGGGAAGGGCCATGGTCTTGATGATGAAGCCGATGGCCATCAGCTGGTGGCCGACTGTCTCGGGGCTCTCGGTGTAATAGGGGAACGGTCGGTTGGCATCGGTGGGAAAATCGGAGCGCTCGTTCTCGATCCGGTATCCGGGTTGCTCCGAGATGAATCGGTAGAACTCGAACTGCCGGTCCGAGTACTCGGCGCTGTAGGGGTCGGCCGGGATGTCAGTGGGCGGCGCCATGGTGAAGCTCTGGAAGACCTCGCGCATGGCGTCGTCGGAGATGGCCCACGCGGCCCGGATCTCTTTGACCTTGTCCTTCAGCTCATCGAGCGAGGTCAGGACCTGGACGGAACTGACGTCATCGGATTCGACGGCGGACGTCTCTGCACTGTCCGGTGACGATGCAGACGCGGAGTCCGACGCCGGTGCAGACCCGGACGTGGGCGGTTCCGAACGCCGCCGTAGCCGGCTGGCCAGATTGCGCTTCTTGTCTTCGAGTCGGCCTTCTGCAGTCGTCACTCGGCCCTACGATAGGTCGGACAGGACCCCGCCCGCTCCAGCCGCAGCTCGGAGGTCCTCCGGGAGCGGCCCGACCCACCGCCCCGCCCCTCGGTCAGGGTCACCGCCGATGGGCCCCGGCCGGGTCGTTCAGGCCAGCAGTTTTGCCTTCTGGGCGTCGAACTCGGCGTCGGTGATGACGCCCTTTTCCCTGAGGTCGGCCAATTTGGCCAGCTCGTCCGCATTTCCTGACGATCCGGCTGTCTGCCTGATGTACGAATCGAACGCCTTCTGCTCCCGTGCCGCCTGGTTGGCGGCCCGTTCGTGCATGCCGCCGCCCCGTGCGATCAGGTACACCAGGATGCCGATGAACGGGAGGATGATGATGAACAGGACCCAGACCGCCTTGGCCAGTCCGCCCATGTCGTGACTCCGGAAGATGTCGACGAAGACCATGATGGCCAGCCAGATCCAGATGACGAACAGAAAGATCTCGACCAAGGTCCACAAGAAGTCGAGCAATGGATAGGTGTAAGCGAGCACCGGTGGTCCCCCTTCTTGGGTAGTTCCGGATTGGACCCTATACGGTGCCCGGGGCCGCTGCCCGGATCGGCTCGATCTCGGGCGCCACGGTCATGTCCGGTCGGCCGATCCGTCACCCGGGCACGCAAGCTCAGCGCTTCACCCGACCTCGAACGACGCTGGCCAGCAAGAAGGCGATCGTCATGACCGGAAGGACGATCACTGCGGCCACATGGTGGTTCCGCAGGAGAAGGGAAGCGGCCACGATGGCGAGGACGGCGAAGAAGAGCTCGGGTGTGTCGCCGATCAGGAACTCCCACCAGAACCTGCCGAACGAGCGTACGCCGCGCCCGAGGAGCTTCATCGGGCCGTCTCGTCTCTCGCACCGGCGGTCCTCGGCGCGGGCCCGGAGGGGCGGATGGATCGGAGCCAGGTCACCGAGCCCAGGGTGACCAGGGCGAAGAGCCCGACGAACCCCACGATGGCCGCGTCGCTCCCCGGCCAGTGCACGCCCGCCCCCTCGCCCACCCAGAAGAGGCCGAAGCTGGTCAGCATGATCCCCACCGCCGTCTTGATGGTGTTCTCGGGCACCTGCGACAGCTGTCTGGCCACCAGGAAGCCCACGATGGTGACCATGGCGATGGCGACCCCGGCCGTGGCGGCCGCAATTCCCAACCGGTGTTGGCTGGCCCCCAGGCTGATCACGATGAGCACGATCTCGGTCCCCTCGAGGAAGACCCCTTTGAACGCGACGGCGAAGGCCACACCGTCCCGCCCGGGTGATGAAAGAGATGCCGGCGCGTCGGCGGCGAGCTCGGCCGAGGTGGACGCAAAGATGGCGTCTTCGTCGTGCAGGGGTATCCGGCCGCCCGAGCGGAGGATGGCCTTTCGCAGCCACGAGAGGCCGAGCACGAGCAGCAGCGCGCCGACCACCATCCGCAGGGCATCGATGGGCACGTAACGAACGAGGGGTACCCCGACGACCAGGACGATGACGCCGAGCACGACGACTGCGGCTGCGGCGCCCTCGATCGCCGAGCGCCACCCCCGGGTGACCCCGGCGGCCACCACGATGGTCAACGCCTCGACCATCTCGACGGTACTGGCGCCGAAAACGGCCACCACCAGCACGACCGTGGAGACCGGGCTCACCATGGCGGCCGGCGGGCCGGACCGGGGTTTCCCGGCGAGGTCGCCGCGGGCTCCCGGTGACAACGGTCGGTGCGTCGGGGCACGTCAGTGCCTCACCGGTGCGGCGGCCTGGTGGAGAGCCGGGGGCTCCGTCGAAACGGGCTTCACCACGTCAACGATAGGTCGCCGGGTGGTGGCCGACGGCGAGCCGGCCGCGTCGACGACCGGCGGTCCCGCTCCGACGGCAACCCGTCAGGCGTCATGGAGCACGACGGAGGCCTGTCGACAATGATGGGAGCATGGGATCAGACGGAAGCAAGCCTCGCAAGCGACGGCACAGGCTGGACAAGGTGCCGAAGTATGAAGAGCCCAATCGCGCCGAGGGGTTCACCGGTGGATCGTTCGGCCGGGTCGGGCACAGCTCGGACGGTCACCATGCGGGAAAGCCGGGACGGGCCGGATCGTACGTGCTGAGACTGTTGGGGCGGCGACCGAAGGGCTCGTAGCCGCGCCATCCGGCCGAGGGCCGTGGAGCCGCCGTCGGCCCCGACCCCCGCCGGCGTTCGCACTGGACCTAGGCTTTGCCCGTGACGAGAGCTGGCACCCGTCGGGCCGGGGTCCGAACCGCCTTCGTATTGATTGCGACCTTCGTGGGCGTCATGGTGCTGTCCACGGGAGTCCGCGCCTACGCCGCGGAGGCCTTCGTGGTGCCGTCGGGGTCGATGCTTCCGACGCTGCAGATCGGTGACCGTCTGATCGTGGACAAGCTTTCGTCGACGGTCCACCGGGGCGACATCATCGTCTTCCGTCGTGCCCCCGGCGATCACGACAGCGAATACGCCGACCTGGTGAAGAGGGTGATCGGCCTGCCCGGCGAGACCATCTCGTCGGTCGGGAACACGATCCTCATCGACGGGAGACCCCTGGCCGAGCCTTGGCTGCCGAAGGCAACGGGCATCTGCTCCCAGTCGGCGGCCGACGTGCCCACCACCCGGATCCCGCCCGGGCAGTACTTCGTGATGGGCGACTGCCGGGGCGACTCCAGCGACAGCCGTTCGTGGGGCACTGTCCCGGCCTCGAACATCATCGGCAAGGTGACCGTCGTCGTATGGAGACACAACCACCCCTGGCTGCACTGGTTTTGAGCGGCTGAGGCTCCGCCGTCATCGCGGCGCGGAGAGCTGGTGGGTCAGGAACGCCACCACCTCGGCAGCCAGCGTCGCCACGCCCGGCGTCACCGGCCCCCGGCCGGTCTGGACCAGTCCGTGGCCGGCGTGTTGCACCGTCACCAGCGTGGCCGTGTCACCGGCCTCCTTGAGCCGACCGACGAGCTCGGTCGACTGGCTCGGAGGAACGATCTGGTCCTCCGCTCCCTGGATGACCAGGAAGGGCGGCGCACCCGGATGGATGTAGGTCACCGGACTGGCCGCCACCAGCGTCGGCGACACCTGCCCCACCTTCTCGCCGAAGGTCTCCTTCGAGAGGATCCCGAGGACCTTGGAGCTCGACCAGTCCGGAGAGGTCGAGATCTGTGGGGCCGTACTCGTCCACCACGGCCTCCACCGCGCTCGACTCACCGAGTTCCCCTCCCTCCTCGAAGAGCCCCGCCTCGGACGGCTGGCCGGTGAGCCCGAGCATGCCGGCCAGCTGACCCCCGGCGCTGGACCCGATCACCCCGATCCGGCCGGGATCGATGTGCAGT
>CAWHIF010000012.1:0-127519 GCA_963829235.1 uncultured Acidimicrobiaceae bacterium | reverse complement strand
CATCACTGGGCTGATCGGGCTCACGCCGGCATCCGCTTTTGCCGGCACACTGACCAAGACGAGTTGGGCGGTCAGCAACTCCCAGACTGCCAAGACGGGGGTTACCTACTCCTACGCTTTCACGACGGCTACGTCCGCCGCCCTTTCGACAATCACCATGACCGTGCCGACCGGTACGGGGGGAACGGTGGCCGCAGGCACCGTCTACGGGATCGGAGCGGGAACAGTCTCGCTTGCGGGCACGACCCTGACCTACACCATCACAACTCCGGCCACCGTCGCTGCAGGTCTGCCCGTTTACATCTCGTTCACCGGACTCACCAACACGTCGACCGCCGGCTCCTATACGTCGACAATTACGACCAAGGCCGGAGCGACCACCGAGGACACAGCCACGACTGCCGCAGTGACCTTTGGGTCCAAATCCACTGGGGTGACCGTGACCGTGGGTCAGACCCTGACCTTCACCAACAACACCCCTTCGTTCTCCTTGGTTGTGGACCCCACATCACTGAATAATGTCCAGAGCCAGGCTGTTGTGTTGACCGTCCAGACCAATGCAGCCAGCGGGTACACGTTGGCTGCCTCGGACACCGGTCTGTCGAGAACCTCCCCGGCCTTCACCATCCCAGCCGTGACTTCTGGACCTACGACTGGTGTTGCCACCTTCCCTTCAAACGGATGGGGAGCAAGTGCCACACTGACGACCGGAGGCACGGACGGAGCGACACTCGCCGCGGGCCTGTCGGGCGGTCAGTTCGTGGGGTACCCGACCACCGCGGCCAATTTCTTGACCGCTACTGGCCCGACTGGAACCACCGCTGACACGTTGACCCTCACCGACCAGGTCGCGGTGGACTACTCGGTCCCGGATGGCACCTACAGCGACACCATCACTTACGTCGCCACTCCGAGCTTCTAGCCTGAGGAGGCCATGGTGGTCGAGGGAGCAGCGCGCCGCCACGCCGGCCGTCTCAAATCGAAGTCTGTCCTGACAGTCGTCGCAACTATCGCCGTTTTGGGCTCCGTAGTGGTCGGGGCTGCATCTACGGCGGGCGCCGTAAGTGCACCCAGCGACCTCTTCGTAACGTCACCACCAAGTCCCATTCCCGTCAAGCCGGGAACGACGGCAACTGCCACGCTGACAGTCGGGAATCTCGGGTACAGCCCTCTCGATATCACCATCGGAGCTCGATCCGTGACGCTCTTGGACAACGGGAAGACCAGGTTCGGCGCCGACCCGGACCCTCGCTTCGCCGGAAGGATCACCATCACCCCGGACGCTCTGACCTTGGCCGCACGGCAGGAGCGCGCGATCCACATCACCGTCGCCATGCCGACTGGCTTGCCACCCGACGACTACTTTCTGGGATTCCTCGTCAGTCCAATAATCAATTCCTGCCTCAGTGGCTGTCCAAAATGATGTTGGCGGGCTTGTCGTTCTTGATGTGCCCGGGTCACGTGATCGAGGTCTCACGGCTCAGTTTGTCGGGCCGTCATCTCTGAGCATCTCGCTCTCCAGCTCAGCCGCCGGAATGGTCCGTGCCACCAGCGTGGGAAAATCGACCGTTGCATTCACCACTACCGTCGATACCAGTGGTTGGCCGGCTCCAAAGCCTCCCTATGTGGAGGAGAACTCCCAGCTGTTGCCGCCCGGATTGAGCCGGGATATCCCCATTCGGGTGTCGACTTGGCTTGGATTGGGGTGGTACACGTTCCATGCGACCCTCGTCTACGACCGAACCGACAACACCACGGCAGAGGTCACCGCCTCTCGGACGGTAATAATCGTGAATCCACTGTGGCTTCTCCTTATTCCTGCGTTGTTTGCGCTCTGGATGTGGCAGAGGCGGAGACGGAAGGTAGGACGAAAGAAGGGATTGCACTCGGCGCCTCGTTCGAGGGGTCGCGCCCCTCCTGCTGCAAGGGAGAAGCCGGTACCCGTATCCGCTGGGGTTGATTGAGCAGTTCTTCACCGTCTGTTTCACAGCGACAACACGGGTTGCGGGGACCATCCCACAACTCCCATGACGCCGGCGTCATAATTCGACTCGTGCCGACTTTGCGACGAGACGCACTAGCGAGACGCACTCGCGAGACGCACTAGCGAGACGCACTAGTGCCGTAACCGGCAACGTCCCCGGGGGCGCGTCCACCACCTGATCGTCCAGGTCGCGCAGACTTGGGTGATGGCCGAACGTGTGAGGGTCCGAGAGATCAGCGGTGCTGAGGGCAACAAGCTCCTTGGCATCGTGCGCAGAGGATCGGGATCGGTGGTCCGATGGCGAAGAGCCCAGGTCGTGCTGTGGTCGGCCCAGGGCATGGACGTGCCGGCCATCGCCAAGATCGCCTTCACCTCCGAGGACCGGGTCCGCGAGGTGATCCACAACTTCAATGCCGACGGGTTCGACTCGCTGGCCCCGAAGTACGCCGGAGGAAGGCCTCCGAAGTTCACCCTTCCCGAGCGCCAAGCCATCAAAAAGGTGGCCCTCTCCCGCCCGCAGGACCACAACCTGCCTTTCTCGACCTGGAGCCTGTCCAAGCTGGCAGAGTTCCTGGTCGCTGAGGGGGTGGTCGACGACATCAGCCATGAGGGCCTCCGGGTCCTGCTCCGAGAGGAGGGCGTGTCGTTTCAAGTGATCAAGACCTGGAAGCAGTCCAACGATCCTGACTTCGAGGCCAAGAAGAACCGGATCCTCGAGCTCTATGCCATCGCCGATGGCACCTCCCTGCCTGGGGAAACGGATCCGAAAGAGCATTGAGAAGTTGGCGGATCGTCTGGCTGAGACGCAAAAGGCGCTACGGGAGACCGAAGTCTCGCTGCCGCGGGCCCTACGGAAGGCTTCCAAAAATGGTGATCTGGTGTCTGCGACCATTGCCGCCGACCCCTCCAAGCGACGCCAGGCCGTCAACGAAGCCTTGTGTGCGCTTGAGCAACAACGGCACGAAGCGAGGCGGGCCCGCCATAGGAGTGAGCTGGTCGAGTTTGAATCGAATCGGTCCGAAGAAAGTTGTCCCGCTGAAGGCAAGGGCAGCAGCGAGCGGTGCATTGTCGCTACCTGGACTGGCGAGGAAGTCGACTACCCATTCAGCCAGTCTGCCCTCGTCCGCGGCCAGCTGGGCCGAGGCAAGTGAGAACTCTTGACCGTTCGTCATGTAGGTGGTTGGCGAGGTAAAGAGGACGTGATCAGGTCCGCTAGTGCGGCCAGGGAAGGGACTCGCTCGTAGTCGGCACCGAGATGTAGACCGAGTGGGTCCATGAGGAACGGTCGGATCCCGGCCCTTCGAGCGCCGACGACGTCTATTGCGGGCATGTCGGTCGGTCTCAGCGGCATCAATCCGAAGCAGCTGGTTCTGGAGGTCACTGAGGGCGTGTTGATGGAGAATCCGGAGCAAGCCGTGTCGACCCTCTCCGAGCTGCAAGAACTCGGTTTGAGGGTTGCAGTCGATGACTTCGGAACAGGCTATTCCTCGCTGAGCCACCTTCAACAGTTCCCCGTTGACGTCCTGAAGATCGATCGAGCCTTCATCGGCCCACTCAATCGTGAGGGACCTGAGGGCGCGGCCCTACTCACATCGATCATCGACATGGCGCACACGCTGAACCTTCAAGTCGTCGCCGAGGGAATTGAAGACGAGTACCAACTCGAGGCACTGGCGGAGATGGGCTGCTTGTTCGGCCAGGGCTTTCTCCTGGGTCGGCCACTCAGTGCAGATGCGGCCTCAGATCTGATCGAGGCGGCCAACACCTCCACTGCAATCTGATGCCATGAGTGGCATTGCGAAGCCGCGCTGTGGCCCGACCCGTGCCCGGGCGGACCGGGCGCCTGGTGCTCGGCTGCCTGACCTGACCTCTGATCTCGCTCCACCCGACGTTGACCCAAGAAAAGTTGCGGGATCGAGCCCTGGAATCCCTGATCAGGCCACCCGGATGAACTTTCGGCACCTACAGGTTCAATTCTGGGTGAGATCCGTCGAGAGCAAAGCGTGAAGGTGCCAATGCCATGAACGTTCTGTTCCTGCAGCCCGGTTGACATTTCTGTCACCACACGTCCTGACCAACAGATCCGGATGACATCTTGGCCCCCACAAGGTGCGAGTTAGGGGTCAGCCTCAGTGCCGACTATGGCCACTCAGAATTCGTGTCACCATGAGCGGGCAGTCCGGGGAGTGCCCCGGCGAGTCTCCGGGGGGATGACATGGACGACCTATCCGGCAAGGTGGCGGTGGTGACCGGCGGCGCGGCCGGCATCGGGCGCGGGATCGTCGGCGCGCTGCTCGACGAGGGCTGCCGGGTGGTGATCGCCGACATCGAGGCTCCGGTGCTGGAGGTCACGGTCGCCGAGCTGGGCGGCCGGGGCGACGTGACCGGGGTCGTGACCGACGTGTCCGACCCCGCCTCGGTCGGAGCGCCTGGCCGACACGGTCTTCGACGAGTTCGGGGCGTGCCACGTGCTGTGGAACAACGCCGGTGTGACCTCGGGCGGCGGCGGGAACCCGTGGGACCAGGAGCCCAACGACTGGCGGTGGTGCTTCGGGGTCAACGTGTTCGGGACCGCCAACGGGGTGCTGGCCTTCGTGCCCCGGATGATCGCCTCGGGTGAGGACGGGCGTGGTCGTCACGACGTCGTCGGGTGACGGCGGGATCGCCCCGGTGCCCTACGCCTCGGTCTACGCGTCGTCCAAGGCGGCGATCAGCTGCTTCACCGAGGCCCTGGCCCACCAGTTCGCCGCCCAGGAGACCAATCTGTCGGCCGCCGTCTTCTACCCGTCGGGCGGCCTGCTCGAGACCGGGCTGTGGGAGGCGCAGCGGAACCGGCCGGCCGGGCTGGCCCGGGTGCGGCCCGCGCCCGCCCGCCCCGGGTACGACGTTCGCCGAGTTCAAGGCGGCGCTGGCCGCCGCCGGTCGCCCGACCGACACCGTCGACCTCGACGAGCTCGGCCGGTTCGCCGTCCAGGGTGTGAAGGACGGGAGGTTCGTGATCATGCCACGACCTCGACCGTGCCGGGGCCGCTGCTGCACGCCCGGGCCGACGCCATCGCCGCAGGGCGCGCTGCCGCCCTCCGCCCTCGACGGACTGGCCTGACTGGCCAGCGCCAGGAACACCGACCACCTCCAGGGGGACCCCATGACCATCGAGCTCGACACCGGACAGCCGCTACACGGTCATCAGCGCCGACGCCCACGCCGGCGGCGACATCCCCGACTACCGGCCCTACCTGGCCAGCCGGTGGCACGACGAGTTCGACGCCTGGGCCGCCGCCTACGTCAACCCGTTCGCCGACCTGCTGGCGCCGACCGCCTACCGCAGCTGGGACTCCGACCGGCGCCTGGCCGAGAACGACGCCGACGGGATCACCGCCGAGGTGCTGTTCCCCAACACCGTGCCCCCGTTCTTCGAGGAGGGGAGCCTGGTGGCGCTCCCCCCGACGGCGGCCGACTACGAGCGCCGGTGGGCCGGGATCCAGGCCCACAACCGCTGGCTGGCCGACTTCTGCGCCCGGGCGCCGGGCCGCCGGGCCGGCGTGGCCCAGATCTTCGCCAACCGACATCGACGACGCCCTGGCCGAGGTGCGGTGGGCGGCCGCCACCTTCGCCCCCTTCGGCGGGATCCTGCTGCCCAGCCTGCCGCCCGGGTCGCGACCTGCCCGGCCTGTGGGAGCCGGCCTAGGAGCCGCTGTGGGACCTGTGCGAGGAGCTCGGTGTGCCGGTCAACATCCACGGCGGCGGCGGGCTGCCCGACTACGGCGACTCCGAGGTGGCCCGGGCCATCATGCTGGTCGAGCTGCCGTGGTTCTCCCACCGGTCGGTGTGGCACCTGATCTTCGGCGGGGTGTTCGAGCGCCACCCGGTGCTCAAGGTGGTGCTGACCGAGCAGGGGCTGGCCTGGCTGCCCCGGGGCCTCGAGACCCTCGACTGGTTCTACGGCCGGATGACCATGGGCGAGGCGGCCGAGGCCAACTTCTTCGGGGCGGCGGCCCAGGGCATGTCGATGACCCCGTCGCGAGTACTTCGCCGCGGAACGTCTGGGTGGGAGCCAGCTTCCTGCGGGCCACCGAGTCGGCCGTGCGCCACGAGGTCGGGCGTCGACCGGATCATGTGGGGGTCCGACTACCCCCACTCCGAGGGTCAGCTACCCGCTACAGCCGCCTGGCACTGCGGGCCGCCTTCGGCACGTGCGACCCGGCCGAGACCGAAGCTGATGGTCGAGGACAACGTGGCCGACCGTCTACGGCTTCGACCTCGAGGCCCTGCGGCCCGATCGGCGACCGGATCGGGCCGACGGTGGCCGAGGTGGCCACCCCGCTCGAGGTCGAGGACTACCCGACCGACTCGACCTGCAACGCCTTCGACCGCCACCAGGTCCTGCGCTCCTGGTGACGCCCGGTGCTGCGGCGGCCCGGTGACGGCGACCGGGCCGTAGCTCGCCGGCGGCCCGTCAGCCCGGCGGCTGCACCCCGTACTCCGCCTTCCACCAGCGGGCCGCGGCCCGTTCGGCCGGGTCGCTGCGCAGGGTCGGGTCCTGGCCGAGGGACTCCGGGGTGGGGCCGATCCGGGCGGCGATCGGACGGAGCTCGTCCAGGTCGAACCCGTAGACCCTGGCCGCGGTCAGGCCGAGCAGCTCGGCGGTGTCGTCGACCGGGACCTCGGCGAAGTCGGCCCGCAGCTTGGCCGCGGTGTGGGGCCAGGTGCCCTCGGGGTGGGGGTAGTCGGTCCCCCACATCACCACGTCGGTGCCGATGACGTAGCGGCGGCGGATCTCCTCCTTCGACATGGTGGAAGCGCCGATGAAGATGTTGGTGCCGAAGTAGTCCGACGGCAGCTTGGAGATCTTGCCCTTGAGCATGGCGGCCAGCTTCTTGGTGGTGTGGCCGCCCCCCATGTACTGGTCCCACTTCCACATCATGTCCGGGGCCCAGTAGGCGGCGGCCTCGGTGACCACGAACTTGAGGTCCGGGATAGCGCTCGAAGGCGCCGCCGAACAGCAGGTGCCACGCCGGCCGGACCGCCCACCAAACCACCTCGGCCAGGTAGACGCCGGTGTTGTCGCCGTACTCCTCCATCGGGGCCTCGCCCGAGTGGGTGTGGACGGGGAGGCCGGCCTCGGCGCAGACCGCCCATACCGGGTCGTAGGCGGCGTCGTTGTAGGGCGAGGCGGTCCGCCACATGGTCGGGATCATGATGCCCCGGATTCCGGGCTGCGAGGCCACCCACTCGATCTCGTCGACGGCCCGGTCGATGTCGTGGGTGATGGGCACCAGGGCGATCCCGCCCCGGCGGTGCGGCGAGTGCGAGCACATCTCGGCCAGGAACCGGTTGTGGGCGTGCGCCCCGGCGAAGGCCAGCTCGGGGTCGGCGATGGCCCCGGCGAACAGGCCGGCGCCGAACGGCGGCGAGGCCATGCCGGTGACGGCGTCGGCGTCGGCGAACAGCACGTCGGCGGCCACCCCGTCCGCGTCGAGCTCCTTGTCCCGGACCGACGGGTCGAAGGCGCCCTTCAGGCCCTCTTCGTTGTCGGTCTCCCAGCCCATGATGTAGTCGTAGTTGAAGGCCAGCGACTCCTCGCGGTGGGCGGCCCGCTCGGCCAGGTACTCCTCGAAGGCCGGGTAGTACCTGGCTGTCGAGGTAGGGGCGGTAGTCCTCGCAGGCCAGGCCGGCATGCCCGTCGGCCGAGACGACGATGTAGCGGTCGCGCGCCGAGGTGACGTCGGGGTCGTCGCTCACCGGCTTGGCCCCCAGTACGCTCAGGTCGTCGTAGCGCTGGTGCACGAACGGGCGTCAGCCACTCGGCCGGCACCCGGCTCCACGATCTCGCCGGCCTGCGACGACGCGATCTCGGCGTACTCGAAGGAGAGGACCTCCTCGACCGGGAAGTCGGCGATCGGGTCGAGCGGCGCCTCGAGCAGCTTGCACTCGCCGGTGACCGGCCGGACCACCCGGGCCATCTCGTGGCGCCGGCAGTAGACGAGGGCCGGGTCCGCCTCGAGCCCGGCGCCCGACGGGTCGGGCAGCAGCTTGAAGTAGAAGTCGAGCTTGTCGATCTCGTAGCCCGGGCGCTCGGGACCGAGCGTGCCCGATCACCTCGGCCACCTTCGACCCCATCCGGGACGACGCCGGCGGTCGAGCGAGTCGCCGTCGAGGTCGAGGTGCAGCTGGGCGATCTTCTTCGGCTCACCGAACGTCTCGCGCCCACCGGTGGTGGCCTGCTCGGTGCTCATGGGCATGAACAGGGCGTACTCGCCCTCGACGTCGCCGTGCCGGGCCCGGACGCCGAACCAGCCGGCGCCGAAGGTCGGCAGGCCGGTCCCCATGTCGACCACGGCGATGCGGAGCCGGGCCGTCGGGGCCGGCGGGCTCGAGCGGCCGGGGCAGGACGGCGGCGATGGCGTCCGGGTCGGTGCGGAACACGACGGTCACCGCCTTGGACCAGATCGGGCTGCTGGTCGCCTCGACCTCGCGGTTGGACTGCGCCTCCACCGGCCGTGCGCCGTAGCGGACATTGCCCATGACAGTTCCCTCCCCCGGCGGCCCCTCGGCCGCCGTTCCCAGTGTGGCACGGAGGGCTACGCAGCGCCTGAAGGATCGGCGGTGCTCAGGGCGGCCCGGTGAGGCAGAGGCTTTCTGCCTGACAAGACACCCGATTACTCTGGGATCCTCGTGGTTCGGTCACCGCGGTGGTGCTGAACAGGGGTCCCAGATCGAGTAGCGCCCCGACGGCGAAGCTCGGACCGGTGCAGCTCGGACAGCTGGCTTGACGAAGGTCGATCCGTAGGGTCAGGTGGACGGGACCCAACCAAGCGGATGGTGGGCGCATCGCGTTGACCCCGATGTCCCCTACCGTCCGTCAGGTGCACCCCAATATGCAACGCCGAATGCCCAAATCCGTACCTCAGCTTTGCACGCTGAGGACGACCGACTGCTGCCCTGGCGAGTCGTTGCCGAATCGCGGGTAGCGCCTCGCGCGGGTCTGCTCCTTGTGCTTCTTGACCTGACGCTTCTCACGGAAGATCCCGCCGGACAGGTCGCGCCGGCGGAGGCAGCGGCCCCCCCGATGGTCACGGCCAGCCACGGGACGGCCTCCAGGTTGAGCCAGGCGGCGATCGCTTCCGTACCTAGATGTCGGCACGCTTCCGGCAATCACGGGCACCGGGAGTCGACTGGCTGGAGGGCTGCTGCAACCGTTACCCGGCCCGGGTGAGCTGACTGGTCCCCGCCATTCGTGTCGCCTGTCCGGTCCCTGTCGTTAGCAGCCACAACCTCAACGCCGGCTGTTTCAGGCGCACAGGGACGACCTAGTGTGGAATGGCATCCGCCCAATTTGCACGTTCAAAGAAACAAGGCAAAGCGAGGATTAGATATGGACTTCGATACGTCGGCATTCGATCGTGAGCTCAATACGATGGAAGGGAACATGAAATCTGAGGCCAAGAGGAAGCTCGGCAGCCTCTCCGCGACCTGCAAGGGCCGATCAAATGGCTTCATCATTTCGAAAGTGAAGGCCGTCTTCGGCCCCGATGTGGGCGACAAGGATCTAGCGCAGATGGTGACGGTACTCAAGGCTGGAGGCAAGATCGATGTGAAGTGATGGAGTCGTCACCGATCTCCACTGACCTCACCAACACCAACCTCAATCGTACCTTTTGGAACTCCATAATCTACCCAGACGGCACCAGTAGCGCCCTATCTGCCAGTACAGAGGTGCATCGGCCACGGCCTTAAGGTCGGCGTCGACTACGGGGTCCTCGACGGCTGCGATGACAGGGCCAACAGCAAGGTGTGGGCCCGGCGGGTCTGATCTCACGTGTTCACGATCAGCTGACTAGTAGCCGGAGGTGACGAGAACCTGCTTGAGGATGTCGAACTCCTCGAGGCACTGTCCGGCCCCGATGGCGACGCAACTCAGCGGGTCGCTCGCCGAGACGACGAGGATGCCCGTTTCAACCTGCAGCCGGGCGCCAAGCCCTAGGAGTAGCGCTCCACCGCCGGTGAGCACGATCCCCTGCTCCATGATGTCAGCGCCGAGCTCGGGTGGCGTCATGTCGAGTGTCGCCTTCACCGCGTCAATGATCGCTGAGACGGGCTCGGCGATCGCCATTCGGATCTCTGCGGTCGACACCCCTAGGACCTTCGGCAGGCCGCTCACGAGGTCGCGGCCCCGGATCTCTGCGTGCAGCTCCTCCTCGAGCGGGTAGGCCGAGCCGAGGGCGATCTTGATCTCCTCGGCGCTCCGCTCGCCCAGGGCGAGGCTGTATTCCTTCTTGACATAGGAGACAATTGCCTCGTCGAGCTCGTCACCCGCCACGCGCACCGATTGGCTGCTCACGATGCCTCCCAACGAGATGACGGCGACCTCGGTGGTTCCGCCGCCAATGTCGACAACCATGTTCCCTGTGGGCTCATGCACAGGCAGCCCAGCCCCGATGGCCGCCGCCATCGGCTCCTCGATGATGAAGGCCTTGCGGGCACCTGCGCTCATGGCGGCCTCCATGACTGCACGCCGTTCGACACCCGTGATACCCGATGGTACGCAGATGATGATGCGTGGCTTGGCGAAGCGACGCTGTTGCGCCCGTTGGATGAAGTAGCGAAGCATCTTCTCGCAGATCTCGAAGTCGGCGATGACTCCGTCTTTCAGGGGTCGGATGGCTTGGATGTGACTAGGGGTGCGCCCGATCATCCGCTTGGCCTCGGCGCCCACCGCCAACGGCCGCCCGTCCTTGATGTTCACGGCGACGACCGACGGCTCGTTCAAGACGATGCCTCGGCCACGCACATACACCAGGGTGTTTGCAGTACCGAGGTCGATGGCCATGTCACGGCCAAGTAGGGAAAACCGGTTATCGGCCATGCGCTTCGATTCGCCTCGCAGCCAGCTCCGGGGCGTGTCGCCGAAGGTCGGCGAGGCTCTTCCGTCGAGGCTGGGATCGATGCCAACCTACCTGTTGCCACCAAAGTTCGCACCGCCGACGATGACAGGACTCAACATGGCCAGCGGAGCTCAGACACGGAGATTGCGAAGGTTTGCGTTCCGAAGACAGCGTCCAAGCCAACCACGAGGCCTTTCGCCCAGGGCTGGTGGCTGGCAATGATGCCCCATGTCAGCGATCAGCATCCCGCCCGATTTCGGCGTTTCCGCTCGGGATAAGTCGCCAGGCTACCGAGTGGTGTACGAACTCTCATGGTCCGGAGAACCGTCTCGTAGATCCGAACTGTCGGCTCACCGAGCACGTGCTGGTGCGACTCGGTGCAGTGGGCAGGGGTTCCCGGCGTAGATAGCTTGGGAGTGAGGATGGCCCTGGTCAAGGGACAGGCCTGACCTCATCGGAGTCCTGTAAAGAACCAGAAATGACGAGTCGTTACGCCGCTCGCAGGCCGGTCGCGAAGTAGAGCACCCGATCGCCGTCAGTTCGTGGGACAGGCACGTTCGTGTTCCTGTGAAGTCGGTGTTCGATTGGATCGTGGTCTGTGCCTCAGAAGCGTCGTACCGACCCTGCAGCGAGGATTACCCACAGGTCGAGCTGAAGGGCGCCCGAATCCCGATTGGGCCGTGGGCTGGCACTTCCCGCAAGGCGTTGGCCATGATCCAGCGTGCCCTTCTCCCTTCTCTACGCCGGGTTGTGTCGGATCCTCGGCCTCGTCCTTCAGGAGGGTGTGCCCCGAGACAGAGAACACCCCATTTTCCGCTCCCGTTGAATTGTGACTTTGTCCTCTTGGCACCCCCGGCCGGCTCGGGCCAAGGTGAAGAAAGGACTAGGGGGGCAAGGAGGAAGGACCAGGAGGAAGGCTTTGGACGTTATTGCGGCAGTCGACTTCGAGATTCACAGCGGGAAGATCACCGAGGTCACCGTTTACCAGAATGACGCCTACGCGTTCGACGAGTTCTGGGTGGACGATTAGCAAGATAGAGGCGACGAGGCTATCCCGACGGATCTTGACGGAGTCGAGCCGCACAAAGGGGAGATGGCCATGGAAGAAGCAGCGTTCAAGCAGTGTCCGGAGTGTGGTAGCGAGAAGTTGATCCCGGTAAGCGTCAAAGAAGAAACGAACTTCTTTTGCGAGGACTGCGTCTTGTGCTGGCATGTGGAACGCGATCGGGCAAACGTGGTTGATCCTCAAACCTGTCCAGGCTGTCTATTGGGGGTAACAGCGTGTTTTGAGCGGTGGGAAACGTCCTCCAAACGCTCGAACGGAGGTGTCTTGGACGATGAAACGTCAAGGGGCCCTGCCTCCCGGGACCCCTTGGACGGCACGGGCCGGGACCGACCGATTCAAGGCGGAGGCGCATAGGCTGTGGCCAGGACCGATGGCGCCGTGATCTGTCCGGGTGGCCTCGTCAAACATATTGGCGGGAAAGTTGCCTTCTGCACCCAAGAGCACGAAGACGGCCGAACCTGTCTAGGGTACGAGGTCGAGCATGCTCGACCACCGGAGCTCTGTTGGCTCAGGGCCCACGGGGATCCATGTGCGGTGTGCGACAAGGAGGCGCCACGCGGCTGACGACGAAGTGTGGGTTTCGTCGACCGAGGTATCTGATGCTGAGTGGCAGGCTCACGTTCTCGGACCGAGGGACCGGGAATCTCAAGGCGATCGATGGTGATTGGTGTCTTTACGTCGCCTCCCTCCCATGATGATTACATCGAGGTCCGACACAGCAGTTTGAGGCTGCCCAGAATCACCGGCTATAGGGCGCAACGGGACAAACTATTTGCTGTGGTCATCGGGCTGAGACCTTCAAACAAAGCCGCAGCCTCCTCAGCCCAATCATTGAGATCCAGACCACAGTTCAGCTGCCTTAGCCTCCGGCCTGTTCTCAGCCGTTTCGGCTGAGACCCCAGGTGCAGCGTCCTCAACTCGAGTGACTGAGGACCAGTGCGCTCCGGCTTGTTAGGCCTGGCACATGGGTTCGAGTTGGGTGCACCACTCACGGTTCTGAGGCACTGGCAGCTTTGGGGCTCGGACCCTCAATGCCGAGACTGAGGATGTTGGTGGCCTGGGATTCGCGGCACCGAGAGGATCACGGTCCCAGATATATGGACTTTCGGCACTAACGGCGAGGCGGGCGCCGCCGTACGATCCCTTTGGGTACTGGGGGTGTGGAATGCAGCGGCTCAGTGGTGCAGATGCCAGTTTCGTCTATGGTGAGACGGCGAGAGCGCACATGCACCAGGGCACAGTGGCCGTGGTCGATCCCTCGACCGCCCCTGGTGGTTTTGACGTGGATCGGTTGCGCTCCCTGGTCGAGGCTCGGAAAGGCCTACTCGGCCCGTTCCTGCGCCGATTGATCGAGGTCCCGTTGGGCCTCGACCGGCCCGCGTGGGTGGACGATCCGCACTTCGATCTAAATCGCCAGATCCGCCCTGTCGGCGTCCCGGCCCCGGGTGGCCCTCGCGAACTCGGTGCGTTGGTCGGAGATCTGCTGGCCTACAAGCTCGAGCCGGGACGACCCCTGTGGGAGGTGTGGTTCATCGAGGGCCTCGAAGATGGGCGCGTGGCTCTGTTCACGAAGATGCATCACTGCCTGGCGGACGGAGTGCGGGGCGCCCACCTCTACGAGGTGCTCTACGATCTCGAACCTGGCGCCCCTTTCGATCGGCCCGATACACCCGCACTTCAGGGCGAGCGAATTCCCGCCGGATGGGAGATGGCTTTACGAGCGCTACCTCGTTTGGCGAGCACCCCGCTCCGCGCCGCCCGCACTTCTGGCTATCTCGTCCTGTCCGCCAGAGGGGTGATGGGAGTACACGCGTCCCCAGAATGGCCAGCAGTCACGCTGCCCTTCCAGGCGCCGCGCACCTCGCTCAACCGATGCATCACCCCACATCGCGGATTCGCCTACTGCTCGGTGCCTCTCTCCGGGGTGAAGGCCATCAAGAATGCCCTCTCCGTGACAGTGAACGACGTTGTGCTCGGCATCTGCGCCGGCGCGTTACGTCGCTACCTGGGCGATCGCGGCGAGCTTCCCAGCAAGCCGCTGATCGCCCAGATACCCGTTGCAGTGCATGTCGACGACGGAGGTGATGCATCGGGGAGAGCGTGGGGGAACTCGACTGCCGTGATGGGTGCCGCTCTGCCCACGCAACTCGAAGATCCGGTCGAGCGGCTTGCGGCGATACACGCATCAACCCATAGCGCAAAGGCGATGCAGCGCGCGCTTGGCGACGACCTGATTCTGGACCTGGCCGATGTCCTTCCTCCCGGATTTCTCAGCGTCGGAGTCGGCGCTTACAGCCGCCTTCGTCTCGCCGATCATCTCCCGCCGATATTCAACCTGATCATCTCAAACGTCCCGGGACCGCCGCTCCCGCTCTATATCGGAGGAGCACTGCTCGAGGCCAGCTACCCGATCGGCCCCTTGCTCGATGGCGGCGGACTGAATATAACTGCAATGAGTTACCTCGACCGCATCGACATTGGCTACGTCGTCTGCCCGGAGATTGTTGAGGACCCCTGGCAGCTTGCCGACGCGACGTCGGTGGCGTTCGCTGAACTCGCGGAGGCGGCGGCGAAGTCCGCTACGCACCCAACATGATCAAGCATCCTCGAGGCGATGTTGCAGAGCATTCCAAGAGATCGCGAACGGGCGTCGACCGGAGCCCAGAGCAAAGACCGCGTCGGCGCTTCGTCCTGCTGGTCGGGGACTCATTCGGTCCGATATGAGCGGCCACCGGCATCGGTGTGCCCCCTGAGTAATCCAGCGGTGGTTATACCGTGAAGGCCAGCCTGTTCCATTCGCGCACGGTCCGCATTCATGGACACGACGTCAGCTATCGGATGGCTGGCGAGGGACCGACCATTCTGCTCATCCACGGCATCGCTGGTAGCTCGACGACGTGGAAAGCGGTGATGCCTGCTCTCGCGGAGCACTACACGGTGATCGCCCCCGACCTGCTCGGCCACGGGCAGTCGGCTAAGCCCCGAGGTGATTACTCGTTGGGTGCCTATGCGAGCGGGATCCGAGACCTGCTTACCGTGCTGGAAAAGGAGCGGGTCACCCTGGTCGGCCACTCCCTCGGTGGCGGTGTGGCCATGCAGTTCGCCTATCAATTTCCGGAATGGGCCGAGCGGTTGGTGCTGGTTGCCTCCGGTGGGCTCGGCAAAGAGGTCAGCCCGCTGCTCAAGGCAGTGACCCTGCCCGGCGCTGAGTACGTGCTGCCTCTGTTGCTCCACCCGCGGATCCGCGAGGCAGCTGAGTGGCCAGGCACCGTGGCTCGACGGGTGGGCTGGAAACCCGGCGACACCTTGGCTGAGGTGTGGCGCAGCTACACCACTCTGACCGACCGGCATGGTCAGATGGCTTTTGTCCACACGGTGCGCTCGGTGATCGACGTCGCCGGCCAGCGGGTCAGCGCTCACGATCGGCTGTACCTGGCTGCGGCAGTTCCGACCCTCATCGTGTGGGGTGATCATGACCGGATCATCCCTGTGGCCCACGCTTACCGTGCAGCGGAGGCCATACCCGGCGCCCGCCTCGAGATCCTCGAGGGAGCGGGTCACTTTCTGCCGTGGCGGAACGCCGACAAATTCCTAGCAGTCCTGGAGGATTTCCTGAAGTCGACCACACCCGCCCACGTGCCCGAAGAGCGCTGGCGCAAGCTCCTGACGAGTGCTCCGCCCGACGACGAGCTGGAGTAGAGAGCATGCATTTCTGCGAGCAGTCAGGTCGACACCGTCAAGCGCCCACCCGCTGCTCAAGCTGTGGGTGGACGGCGACTCGATCTCGCCCAAAGTGCGGTTGAATCGATCCCTGAGGCCTCCAGCGCTTTGGTCTTGCCATTTCGGGTCGACCAATCAGGTAACCCCATCGGTAGATTGCTTAGGGGACTCCCGCAGAGCGATGGGGGAGTACCGCCTGGCGATGGGAACCTGCCGAAAGCCTCTATTGCAGCCTAGTCCGTATGGACAGCATGGCTATAGCCGTAACTTGGCGAATCGAGGGCATGACGAAGGAGGGCCGGATGGCTGAGACGAGAAAAAAGGTCCGCGACGACGGTGCGGATCGCCTCATCGAATCGCTTGCAGGTGCGGAGAAGTCGGCACTCGAGGCGGTGCGGAAGTTTCTCGACACGGTTGATGATGCATTTCCTCACGTGGGCGAGGGCAGTGGTCGGCGTCAACAGATCATCGATTCGGCATTCAAGATGACAGAAGAACTGGTTGGAGCGTCAAACCAGCTCGCGCAACGGTTGGTGAAGGTTGGCACAACTGCCTCCAAGCGGGCACCGGCCCGAAAGGCCGCGGCGAGCAAAGCGGCGGCTCGGAAGACCAGCGCCAAGCGGGCACCGGCCCGAAAGGCCGCGGCGAGCAAAGCGGCGCCTCGGAAGACCAGCGCAAAGCGGCCACCGGCCCGAAAGGCCGCGGCGCGCTGAATCCGAATACTCGAGCACTCCAACGTATTTCGGAGGAGTGCGCTGAGGTTGCTCTTCTGCTCGCAGCGTTGTCATCCGAAGGTCGGGGGCTCACGCCCCAGATCGCATGCTCGGTTTGACAGCTGCGGGTGCCAAGACTTCATCGGTGTCGCTTGACCGGGTGATATTCATTGATCACTCCTGCGGGTGCCAAGAACCTCATCCAGGTCACGCGACCGGGCGATATTCATTGATGAGGCCGAAGACGGCGTCGCTACGTCGCAACTTCGCTGGCTTGAGATCGCGGACCCTGACCCCAACGAAGAAGTGCCAGTCCACGGGTCAATTGAGATTTTGGGGCCTCTAACTCATAGAAGACTGCTTTGAGGTGACGACGGTCGACGATGATCATGCGATCGACGCACTCCCGGTGGACGGTGCCGATGAGAAGCGGGCAGACAGCTATTTGGTCGGAACTACAAGGGTATAAGTCACAGCCTTGCCGCACCCAGGGCACGGAGGGAACTCATGCCCAATCGGCATCGTGATCCGCTCGCCGCCCTTGTCACAGGCGTATATGCCGGCCACCTTGTTCGAGTCGTGCGTCTTCGCCATTTCGATTCTTCCGCAGGCGAGCACTTCTTCGAAGCCCGCTCGGATGCACTCAACCATTGCATCACAGTCGGCGACCGCAACGGTGTCGAGGTTGATCCCGATGCACTCTTGGCCAGCTGACGTGACCAGCGCCACATTGACTGCGGCACCAGACGGCGGCGCGAACGCATAAAGCCCGATCACCTGGGCTCCGGCCAGGTAGGTGTCGAATGGTGCCCCCGGGATATCGGTGGCAACGAAGTCACCGCCTTTGAGCATCGACCCGAAAAGCAATGTAGTCAATGCGGGCGGTAGCCGACTGAGCACGCTGGTCACCGCGTCGGTCAACTCCAGGGCGGGGTTGTGCTTCCACTTGTTCATCGCCCCCTGAACGTGGTGGATGCGCTTCCGCGGGTCGCTGATGTCGGCATCTAGAACGAAGCGGACGGGCACGAACTGGTTTCCCCCCTTGGCATCCGTCGCCGAGCGGGTACTGATCGGTACGAGCGCTCGAAGGTGTTCGACCTTGGAACCGCGAAGGAGATGGTACCGACGAACCCCGCCGAGGACACCGGCAACGAAGACATCGTTCATGGTGCATCTAAGGGAGAGTGCCACGTCGTGGATGGCCCCGACCGTCAGGTCAATGGTGTCGAAGTGGCGACCGATTCCGCGTCCCCGAAGTATTGGGGACAGGGGTGTCGGAGCGGGTGCTAGAAGGCGCCCGAGGGAAAGGGCATCCGTCTCGAGAGTGCCAAACGAGGCGAAGGGGTGGAGAACGGAATGAACGGCGGTCTCGAAGAGGTGCGCCATTGCACCAGCACGTCCGATCGCCGACCGGGTCAGCGATGGGAGGCGACCTGACAGCCCTGTCCGGTGCCACTCGTCGGCAACCGCCCCAGGGACCGGTTCGGTGCCGCCCACTTCGGTGTCGGTGGGTCCGTGCGGCGCCCGGTGCTCGTGATCGGCTGGGTGGCGCTCGACGTCGAGCAGATTGAGGAGGAGCCCGACGCCGGCAATCCCATCTATGACGGAATGGTGAATCTTCATGATCAGCGCGGCTCGACCATCGTCCAGCCCTCCGACCAGTACCGCCTCCCACAGCGGAAGTTCCGGATCGAACGCGTTGGTTCCCATGAGCTGGGCCAGATCGAGCACGGCCCGGAACGTCCCGGGAGGGGGTGCACCCACCTGGTGCACATGGTGGGCCAACTCAAAGCTGCCGTCGTCCACCCACTGCGGGTTGCCCAGCCTGTAGGGCTGGGGAACGACTCGAGCCCGGAGTCTTGGCTCAATAGCCGTGAGCCTCTCGACCCGAGCCAGGCCGATCTCCCAGTCCGGCTCTTCGTCGAGGAGCATCACCGCCACGATGGGCGACCGGAGGACCGGGTCGCGACCAACCGTCCAGAGCACGGCATCGGAGTCACTCATCTCCCCGACCAGTGACGATTTGATGCTCATGGTGCTGCCACCTCCGCACATTGCTCCGTTTGTCGCCAACCCGGAACGGCTCCCTCTAGGACGGTAATCCGTCTCTAGGGCGGGTGCAGGACGGACGGCTCCGTGGCCGGCCGCCGGGCTGGGCCGCAGCGACATCGTCACGTGTATGGGCCCAGAGGTAACGAACCGCAGCGTCCCCAGCTGCCCGGGCTGAGGATCTTGGCACTCGCCTCTACCTCAAAGGCTGGGAATGCTCTCAGCGTTGCGGGACCCGCTCGAGGCGCTCAGGGCCCGAAACGGTCGCGGCCAGAGGGGTTGATGCTCATGACGAACGGCCATGGTCGACTGATCTCTTCGGTCGTAGAATTAGTGATGCTGCTTGTGAGCATGGGGGTCAGATGGAGCGACTGAACGCACTAGATGCCGAGTTCCTGCATCTCGAAGACGGGATTGTCCACATGCATATCGCAGGAGCCTGCATATTCAATGACCCGCCACCGCCATTTCACGAAATCGAAGCGCTCGTGGCGTCCAAGCTGCATCAGATTCCGCGCCATCGCCAGCGCGTTCGCTCCGTACCCTTTGGGCTAGGGCGGCCCGTGTGGGTCGATGATCCTCATTTTGACCTTGGCTACCACCTTCGGCACACTGCACTGCCAGTTCCGGGCGACGACGGGGCATTTTGCCGTCTCATGGGACGGCTCATGTCTGTGCCGCTCGATCGCGAGCGGCCGCTATGGGAGGCGTGGCTCGTCGAGGGCCTTGAGGGAGGGCGCTGGGCGCTGGTGTTTAAGGTCCACCACTGTATGGTCGACGGCATCGCCGGCGTCGAGCTGCTCACTGTCATGCTGGATCTCGAAGCAGACTCGGCGATTGCCGAAGAACAGCCGTGGGTACCGCAAGCGGAGGCGCCAGGTGCGCAAAAAGTGCTCGACGCGTGGGGCGGACTAGCATCGGATGCCCTTGATGCAGCCAGAAGCATTCCGGCCTCCATTGCTCACCCGGTGGCTGCGGTCAGGTCGACTCTTTCGACGGTGGAGGGAGCTGTCCGCTTCGCGCGTCACCTAGCGCCGACGGGCAAACTCTCGATCGAAGGCCAGATCGGCCCACATCGGGCTTGGGGTCACTCCTCGGCGAGCCTTGCCGACGTGAAAGCGATCTGTGGCATCTTCGGCGGCACGGTGAACGAAGTGGTGCTCTCAGCCGCCTCCGGCGGCTACCGCAGGCTGCTCATTGATCGTGGGGATGATGCCAGTCAGGCCGTCGTCCGCTCGCTTGTGCCGGTGTCCACCCGTCGCGACGACGGTCGTGGCATACCGGACAATCGGGTCTCTGCTCTGCTCTACGAGCTTCCCGTACGGATTGCCGACCCAGTAGAGCGTCTCGAAGTGGTGCACCGTGAGATGGACAAGCTAAAGGTCTCCCACATCTCGGAAGCGGGTGAAACGGTGGTTGCGATCGGCAATCTTGCCCCACCCTTCGCCGCCAGCTACTTCAGCAGAATTGCGATCCATTCCATGCATCGTTTCGGTCAGCGCTCACTCAATACCGTGACGACGAACGTACCTGGACCGAAGTTCCCGCTGTACTGCCTCGGCCACGAGATGCTCGAGTACCTTCCCTTTGTGCCGATCAGCCATGGCCTGCGTGTCGGCACAGCCATCTTGTCCTACAACGGGAACGTATTCTTCGGTGTGACCGGGGACTACGGGACCGTGCCCGAGGTCAGGGTGGTTGCAACAACAGCGGCATCAGGTATCAACGAACTGAAGGACCTAGCGCTCCTGCGACGCGGCGAGCAAGGCCGATGATCTGCTGACACTGACGAACATCACAACGTTGAGCGATTGTGCCCATTTCTTTAGTTCAAGCCACAACTTGGCGCAGTAGGAACGGGAAAGCAGGCGACTGAGGGCGGCCAGTAGGGCACGATCGGCGGGCTCGTAGGCACAACGTCCGACCTGGCGTCGGAGCACCTCCACCTTATGGCGCAACGCGAGGAGTTCGACTTCCTTGGACTGTTCGGTGCGAAAGGACAATAGGAACAGGTCGAACATGCGACGGAGAGCGAGGTAGGCGAAGGTCCACAGCTGAACTCTGGCCCCGGCGCCGTCGCATCGGATCGACGGTAGCCGCGAGGATCGATGCTCTGCACAGGGTCCCTTGTGACGGGCGTGATCGGGTGTTCGGACACTACGAGGATGAGGTCAGGCTGTTCGCGGTCGACGTTGTCGCCGGTCTGACCGCAATCGCTTCGCTTCCACCGTCAGCTCGTCGAGCGCGTCTGGAATGGCCTTCGCGAGGTCCCACACCTCCGGTATGAGATCCGGGCACGCTACGATACCGAAGCCGATTTGGTCCCCCGTCGAGATGACGGTCACGTTCAGCCCCGCTCCGTCGGTAATCGGCCCGAACGCATACGTCCCTGCAACGCGTGCACCGGCCAGGTAAAGGTCGAAAGGTGGACCCGCCACGTTCGAGAAGAGCACGTTGTAGATCACCGGGTGGTGCTCGGCAACGCGCAAGCCCGAGTACAGGCGCGCGGCGAGCGACAAGGCGTTGGGCCAGGCCTGCCCGGCCCAACGTGTGAACGTGTCGGATCCCATCGCCGCGCTGACCTCCTTCGCCCGCACATTCGCGGAAGCGACGGCCCGAAGCCGTTCGACGGGGTCCTCGACGTCGGTGGCCAAGGTCGAGAAGATCACCGACAGCTTCGTGACGCCCTTCACGTTGCCGACTCGGCCGTGGACCGATACCGGTTCCGCTGCGACGAGCGGACGATTCGGCAACTCACCGCGGTCAACGAGATACCGGCGAAGCCCACCTCCGACCACTGCGGTCGCCACGTCGTTGAACTTCACACCGAAAGCCTCCTTCACCGTCTTGACGTCGGCCAAGGAGACATCGGTGAAGGCGATCGAGCGGCGCGGCGTCAGGGTTGCGCTGAAGGAGGTGCGCGGCGCGGTGAACGGCTTGACCGTGCCCTGCCCGCTGCCCCGGCGCGTCCAGAGGTGCCAGAGGGTGGCACCGAGACGAGCGACCGTGGCCGGTAGGAGGCGTGTCACCTCGAGTGAGTCGGTCACCCGCCCAAGCAGGCTACGCCGGAGGAGCTCCAGCTGGTGGGGCAAACGGTGGGGTTCCCAGTCGTCTTCCTGCCCGGACCCGGCGCGAGCGGGCACGCCGAAGTCGAACAGCTTGCCCATGATGGAGACGCCCTCGAACCCGTCGATCGTCGCGTGATGCATCTTGGCTAGGAGCGCCATTCGCCCCTCGGCCAGTCCCTCGATGAGCCAAACTTCCCACAGCGGACGATCGCGCCGCAGTGGCCGGCTGGCCACGTCACCGACCACATGGGCCAGAGACCAGCTAGCGCCGGGAGGGCTGAGATGTACCCGGTGAAGGTGTCGCTCGACGTCGAAGTCCACGTCGTCGACCCAGAATGGCCGGCCGATGCCGAGCGGAACCGTGGCCAACCGCTTCCTCATCAGGGACACCTCCGGGAGGGCCTTGACCAGCATGGAGCGAATGCAATCGTACGGGTCGCCCTCCATCGTGGAGGGATCGAGCACCAGCAGGCCGCACACGTGCATGTGCATACCTGGCGTCTCACAATAGAGGAATGCCCCGTCAAGCCCCCCGAGCTGCTCCACGTCCATAGGTTACGACAATCAGAGCACGAGCCCGGCCAAGCGGAAGATCCGATGATCGCCGCCGACGCGGGCCTGGATGAGCTTGAGCTCGTTGGTGACAAATCCAAAGGACAGTCCGGTGGTCGGGTCCGCCCAACCGCCCGAGCCGCCGAAGCCATAATGCCCGAAAGCCGAGTCGCCTCGGTACCGCTGCGCTCCGGCTCGGTGATAGCCCATGCGCCAATTTCACCGCGTGCCGATGACCGCGTGGGCTCTAGTCTGGACCTCACTCAAGGTGCGAACCGATCCCGGTGACAACTGCCGAACGCCTTCCACGTCGCCCTTGTTGGCGATGACCGCGTGGAGCTTGGCCAGCCAATGGGCGGAGAGGAGGCCGTTCACCGACGGCATCTCCGTGTTCAGCAGCGACGGCGACTGACCAGTGAAGAGCTTGTCGAAATGCGGAACGTAGAGCGCCTCGAGAAAGCGGCGGGTGAGCTCTACCTTGCGGAGCGTGGGCATGGACCGGGCGCTGGCGCCGGCAAAGAGGGGCGGCGTGGGGCGCACGGGCGGGGTCCGGCCGAGGAGCGGCGCGACTCGGCGCAAGCCGTCGAGCGATATCCCAATGCCCAGGCCGTTGGTCTCGAGCGGCTCGGCTAGCTCGGTGCGCACCAGGTCGGCCATGCCGAGCCCCGTGACCCTCCGGGCCAGCCCAGCCATGAGCCATCCGTAGGTGATGGCGTGGTACCCGGGATGCCCAGGCCAAGGGTCGGACGGCCGGACCTCCTGTGGAAACCCACACCTATGGCTCCGGGCTCCCCTTTGCTCAGCGAGTGGCCCGCATCCGCTGATAGGTAAGGGGGGCCAGCGTCCGAAGGATCGGTGCAACGAGGGGTAGGACGGCCACATTGATCTCCAGCCGCGGGTCAAACATTCGGTGGAGCACAAGCGACGAGACCTGCTCCTCGGTACGACGGACCGCGCGCGGCGGCATCGAAAGTCCACCGTTGCGCACCGACGTCAGCCCCATTTCCGTCGGCACCCAACCGGGGTATACCGCGTGAAGGAACACGCCGTCTGGCCTCGCGTCGTAGGACAGACTCTCCGTCGCCGCAGATAGGGCCGCCTTGCTCGCGGAGTAGTCAGCTCCTCCGGGACCGGGAGCGCGCCCGTCGTCCGAACTCATGTTGGCGATTGCACCGAACTTCCGTTTTCGCATGCCAGGTAGGACGGTGAGCATCCCGGCGACAGGAGCGATGAAATTCACCTCGATGATGGATCGAAGTGACGCTGGGGTTGTCGGTTCGGTGCGAATGATCCCACCGACGCCAGCGATGTTGGCCAAGATGTCGATCCGGCCGAGTTCCTGCTCCACCTGTTCGAGCAGGCGGACGAAAGAGGCGGCGTCGGAGAGATCGCAGATCCGGTAGGACGACTCCGGGCTGTGCCTCTGCATCTCATCGACGAGGGCCTGAAGCCGCTCCTCACCGCGCGCCACGCCGATCACCACCGCTCCAGCTGAGGCCAGGTCCAGCGCGAGACGACGACCAAGGCCTGCGGAAGCCCCGGTCACGACGGCGACCTTCCCCCGGTAGTCCCAGACCAGCCGCCGGCTCCTCAGTCGCATCGCCACCACCGTACCGAACAAGCCTCACCAGTGATCGGCCTCCGGCAACAGGCGTACACGGGGGTCCTCGCGGGAGCCTCCTTACCGCTCGAAATTGCCGGAAAACGGACTGTGAGCGATCATCAGGTTGCCCCATATGCCTGTTGTGGGTCACCCAATATCCGGACGCCGAACCGCCAATGCCGACGCACTTAGTTTTGCACGCTGAGGACGACCGACTGCTCCTCTGGCGAGGCGATACTGAATTGCGGGTAGCGCATCGCCCGATTTCGTATTCCTGACCTAGGGCCGGTGGGATCTCAGGATTCGCCCGGGATCGGGGGGACCGCTGCCTCCGCCGGCGCGGCCTGTCCGGCGGGATCTTCCGTGATATCGGGAGCAGCGGTCGGGGCGGCCGGCGCGGGGGACCCGCCGTCGGGTCGAGGTGGTCGGCGACGGGGACGGGCGGTCGCCTGCCGGGCTGCGGCCGCCGCCCGAAGCTTCGGCACGAAGATCAGGACGTAGCCAGTGGAAAGGGCGGCCAGTACCGCGATCACGCCGATCGGGGCGACCGAGAAGTGCCGGGCATTCTTCGGGTCGGAGAACCCGGTGGCAAAGAACAAGATGGTGAAGATCACGATGCCGAACACCGCCAGCGGCTTTCCGGCGATGAGCCTGAACGGGCGCTCGCGTGTCTCGCGCCGCCGCAGGACGACCAGGCACAGCGCGGCGATGGCGTAGATGCCCGACTCGAGGGCGGCGCCGACGGCAACCAGCAGCAGCCACTGGCCGGTAGCGAAGACGACGGCGGCGACGACGGCAGCGACCACGGCCAGGGTGGTCACGGCCAGCCATGGGACGGCCTGCAAGTTGAGCCAGGCGAACTGGCGGGGGAGGTTGCCCTCCCGGGCGGCGGCGTAGATGAAGCGCGATGCAACCAGGAAGCCCCCGTTGAAGGTGTTCAGGGCGGTCAGCACGGTCAGTCCGAGCATCCAGACCTCTCCCACCGTCCCGAGGGCGGCCTGCCCGAGGAGCAACTGGGGGTAGGCGCTGCCGTGGAGGCTGGAGTAGGGCACCAGGTGGCTCAGGGCCAGGGCGAACAGCGTGGAGGTGATCCAGATCAGCACCGGGGCGATGAAGAGGGCCCGGGTGATGACCCGGGGGCCCCTCGCCTCCTCGGCGGTGGTGGTCACCCACTCGAAGGCGGCGTAGAGAAAGAGCGCGAAGGCGATGGCCTGGACGCCCGAGAAGCTGCCCTGGCCGAAGAGGTTCAGCGGGTGGTGGAAGGTGCTTCCAACGTGGAAAAGGGCGATCACCGACAGCACCACCGTGCCGGTGAGCACGGTGTAGGTCACGACCGTCTGCACCCAGCCGGCGAGGCGCACGCCAAGGAGGTTGGCGGCGAGCGCCACGCCGAGCAGGACGGCGATCCACACGTAGGCCAGCACCGCGGGCTCGTGGAGCACGTGGCGGACAGCGGCCCCGATCAGAAAGGCATCGGCCGCGATGACCAGCACGACCGTGATCATGTAGGTGAAGGTGACCGACAGCGAGGTGCGCAGGCCCACGGCCCGACCGAGATACAGCCGGATCCCTGCCGCTGTCGGATACAGCCCGTTCAGCTCGGAGAAGATCCCCGATACCAGCAGGACGATGAGACCGCCGACGAGGATGGCCACGGCCGCGGTGGCCCCGGGAGCGTAGGCGAGCACCGACACGACGCCCAGGTAGTCGATGGCGGCGAAGGCGAGGCCGGCCGAGGTGGCGGTGGCCGTCGCCGTCCCGACCGAGCGGCGTAGGGCCTGGGCAACCGGTTGCGCCAGTTCGGCGCTGGGCATCAGGAGCCGGGCATCAGGAGTCGGGCCAGATCACGTAGCTGATGGCGTCCAGGCGCATGACGTCCTCCTGGGAACCCTTCACCTTGATCTCCCCCCGCAGGTACTTCTGTACCGGGTTGAGGTCACCCCAGAACATGTCGCAGAACGTCTCCGACTCGGTCGTGACCACGATGTCCGGCGTGCCCACATGGCCCTCGGGGGTGGACAGGATCTCGCCGTGGTCCACCTCCATCGAGAAGGTGATGCCGGTGTCCGAGCAGATGAAGTGCAGGATCCGCGACCAGTCGCGCTGCATCTTGCGCAGGCGCGCGTTCTCGTTGCAGCTGACCGTGTAGTCGGCGAGTGCCTCCGCAAGTTCGTCCCAGTTCGCCATCGGCCCCCTCAGCTCGCGGTCGCGGCCGGCCGTGCCGGCCGGCGGCGTGGCCGCTTCGGTGCGGTCTCCTCGGGCCCGGCCCCCGACTCGAGATCGGCGATGGCAGCGTCGAGCGCCTCGAGGAGGAAGTCCACCTCGGCCTCCTCCACCACCAGCGAGGGCATGAGACGCATGACCGCTGGCTGGTTGCCGCTGTAGACAGCCAGGACGCCGTGGCTGGCCAGGTGGTAGGACATGCGCGGCCCCATGGAGTCCTCGACGTACTCCACACCAGCCATGAGGCCGATGCCCCGCACCTCGGAGATCACCCCGGGATGGGCGTCGGCGATCGAGTCGAGTCCGGCGAAGAGCCGCTCACCCATGGCGGCGGCGTGGGCCACCAGGTCGGTCTCCTCGATGACGGCGATCACCTCGAGGGCCACCGTACAGGCGACGTCCGAGCCACCGAACGTCGACAGGTGGATGAAGGGGTTGGGGATCATGAACTCCCGGACCTCCTCGGTGAACACGGTGGCCGAGATGGGCACGAGCGATCCGCCCAGGGACTTGGCGATGGTCATGATGTCGGGGACCACGTCGAAGTGCTCACCGGCCCACCAGCGCCCGGTCCGGCCCAGGCCGGTCTGGATCTCGTCGAGGATCAGAAGGGCCCCGGCCCGGTCGCAGATGGCGCGCACCGCAGCCAGGTAGCCCGGTGGCGGCATCACGATCCCGCCCTCGCCCTGGATCGGCTCAAGGAGCACGGCCGCCGTCTGCTCGTCGACCGCAGCGGCCATGGCGTCGGTGTCCCCGAAAGGCACCTGAGCGAACTCGGGCATCAGCGGCTCGAAGGGCTGGCGGAAGGCCCCCCGGCCGGCGGCCGACAGGGCGAACCCGGTATGGCCGTGGTAGCCGTTGACCGACGAGACGATGCGGGGCCGGCCCGTCGAGCCCCGTGCCACCTTGATGGCGAAGTCGACGGCTTCGCCCCCGCCGGTGCCGAACATGGTGCAGCTGAGCTCCCCAGGGGTGATCTCTGCCAGCTTGGCCGCCAGCTCGGCCTTCTCTCTCGAGCAGAGGAGAAAGTTGCCGTGATCGAGTCGGTCGATGGCCGCGTGGGCGGCGGCCACGATGCGGGGATTGCGCCGGCCCACGTTGAACGAGCCCGCCGAGGTGAAGCAGTCGAGGAACCGGCGGCCGTCGAGGTCCCAGACCCAGGGACCGGACCGCTGCGCCTCGATGATGTCGAGCCCGGCGGCACGCATCACCCGGACCTTCTGGGGGTTCAGGTAGGTGGCGAACTGCTCGAGCGCGTGTCTCTTTGCGGCGGGGTCCGGGACGAAATCGAGTCCCTCGGCCCAACCGCCGGCGGTGCGGTTGTTGTCCATGGAGCGACCCTACCTCCGGGGCCGAGGCGAGCGCCGAGCCGCTGCGACCACACCCCTCCGGCCCACACCGAAAAGATGGAGGAAAAGGTGATCGCGCCGATCGAGGCAGGTGCCGCGTACCTTCGGGACGTCGGCGGGAGCGGGCATTCCCTCAGGCATCGCCACGAAGCTCGTGTCCGGGATCGGCGCCCGATCCATCACACCGCGGCTCCGTCAGAGCGGCGAGGCATAGGAGCGGAGCCTTTGACGCTGGTGCGAAACATCTCTCGGCGCACACCCAAGTAGTCGTTGAGAGCATTGTGCATCGTTGAGCGGTTGTCCCAGATCGCCAGCGTGTGCGGTGCCCAGCGGAAGCGGCATGTGAAGTTCTCGTTGGTGGCGTGGCGGTAGAGGTAATCGAGTAACGGTTGGGACTCGGTGGGACTCCAGCCTTCGAATCTCGTCGTGTACACGGGGTTCACGAACAACGCCGCCCGATGGGTCACGGGATGCTCGATGACCGCAGGATGGCTTTGCTCCTTGAACGCCTCCGGTGAGGGAGCGATGGCCATGGACGTGAGGTCCTTCACCTGGTCCAAGAGTCCGCCCGTGCCGTACGCCATGCCTGCCGAGTGCACGGCCCGAAGCTCGGCGAGGGTCTCTTTCAGGCCCCGTGAAAGCGATTCGTAGGCCAGATACTGGTTCGACCAGATCGTGTCTCCCCCGAAGGGCGGGACCTCGACAGCGTGGAGCAAGGTGTAAGAGGGTGGCGCGGGGAGATAGCTCAGGTCGCTGTGCCAGGCGTTGGCGAAGTTGAGCTGATCGGTGGGCTCTTTGACCACCCGGATGACAAACGGCCGGTCCTCCAACGGTGTCACAAACGGGGTGGTGTCCCTTCCGCCGAGGAGGTCGGTCACTCGCTCGAGATCGTCCAGACCCATCTCCTGGTCAGGGAGGAAGACGACGAGGTACTGTGCCAGCGCCTCACGCACCCTGTCGAGTTGCTCGCTGTTATCGATCTTGGTGAGGTCCACGCCAGTGACCAAGGCACCGAGCGCACCTGCTATGGGACGCACGTCCAAATCCATCGCTCGAATCCTCTCATCCGGGGGAAAGGCGTGCCAGAGACCAGCTCTCCCATAGTGCAATGGCCACTCGATGGTCGTTTCAAAATGCCCCGATGCTGGCTGACGTTTCAGAATGCCCCAATGCAGGCCACGTCGAGCGCTCCCGGGTGTTTCGAGCCCTGCCGGGGAAGGGCTGATCTGTTTCCTGGTTCGTAACGACCTTTCGCTCAGCGACCTGAGCGTTCATGGCGCCTCCCTTCATCGGCTGCCCCTACCTCGACCGTGATGGCTCTGCCTTCCCTGACCCAGGGCCGAAGGTCCCAAATTCCGGCCGCCTGCCTTGGCGACCCCGCCTCGATGCCTCCGCGCCGGCCAAGGGTGCATAGTTGGTGCGTGGTTGCGAGCGCCAACAGGACGGACCCGTGGGTCGGATCGGCCCGAGACGTGGCGTTCCTCGGTACGGTCCGTCCGGTACTGGAGCGTTTCTCTTCCTACTTCCGCTCTGAGGTGAGGGGTTTCGATCGGCTGCCCGAACGAGGTCCGTTCCTCGTGGTGGGAAACCACTCGGGAGGCCAAATGCCACCGGATCTTCCTGTTCTGTTGACCGCGTGGTGGCGCGAGCGGGGAACAGACGAGCCCGTCTACGCGCTGTTCCACTCTTTCCTCTTGGGGATCCCCGGAGTTGGATCGGCGCTGAGGCGGTCCGGTGCGATCGACGCCACACCGGCTGGGGCAGAGGGGATCCTCCGGGGCGGCGGGATCTTGATCGACTACCCCGGCGGCGACTACGAGGTGTTCCGTCCCTGGTGGGATCGCAACCACATCGACTTCGGCAAGAGAGCCGGCGTCGTCCGACTCGCGTTGCGGCTCCAGGTGCCCGTGGTCCCCGCTGTCTCCGTCGGCGCCCACGAGACCGTGGTCGTGTTGGCTCGAGGGGAGTGGGTGGCCAGGAGACTCGGCCTTGATCGGATGTTCCGTATCAAGGTGATGCCTCTGGTGTTCGGCCCGCCCTTCGGGCTCGTCCCAGGAGGAATCCCCACACTGCCGCTGCCCGCCAAGATCACCGTGGAACTGTGCGAGCCCATCGACTGGTCGAAGCAGTACGGTCCGGATGCGGCCGAGGACGACCAGATCGTCCGGCGCTGTTACGACGAACTGACCTCCACCATGCAGAGTGTGCTCAACCGCCTGGCTAGTGAGCGGCGCTTCCCTGTGCTCGGCTAGATGCGCGGGTCAGAACTCCTTCCGAGGTGACGTTCGGCGAACTCCTTGGCCCATGGATAGTCGGGCTTGCCACTGGGCGAGCGACGGATCTCCTCCACGACGATGATCTCCCGGGGAACCTTGTACGAGCTCAGCCGCTCCCGCGCATGCCGGGCCAGACCATCGGCGTCGACATGGTGCTCAGGCCTCAGCTGGACGAGAGCAGCGACCCGTTCGCCGAAGTTGAGATCGGGAACGCCGACCACGATGGCGTCGGCGACGTTGGGATGGTCCTTCAGGACCGCTTCCACCTCGTCGGGAAACACCTTCTCGCCCCCGGTGTTGACGCACAGGGAGCCACGGCCCAGCACAGTGATGGTCCCGTCGGACTCCACCGTGGCCAGGTCTCCGGGGAGGGCCCATCGCCGGCCCTCACGTTCCACGAAGGTCCTTGAGGTGCTGGTGGGATCCCCGAGGTAGCCAAGAGGCACATGTCCACTCCGACCGAGGTGCCCGATGGCGCCCGACCCCGGGGCAACCGGCCGGAGATCGTCGTCGAACACGTCGGTCTCGCCGTCCACCTGCAGATGAGGTGGTCCGTAGGGATCGCCGGGGGCCTGCGCCCCACCTACTTGGCCCGTCTCCGAGGAGCCGAAGCGGTCAGCGACTAGGCATCCGGGCAACAACCCCGCCAGCTGGGCCTTCGTTGAGGGCGAGAGGAGCGCCCCTCCCGACCCGACGGCCATCAGGGACGAGAGGTCATATCTATCCGGCGCAGCGACCAATTCGTCGAGCAGGGGCCGGGCCATGGCGTCACCCACCACCACCAGGGCATTCACCCCCTCTTCTTCCACCAGGCGCCAGACGGCCAAGGGGTCAAACACCCCTCGGTCAAGGGTCACGACCTTGCCGCCGCCGAACAAGGTGGAGAACGCCAGCCAGTGCCCGGCCGCATGCATGAACGGGGGGATGGCCAGGGCGGTGATCCCCGGGCGCAGCACCCGCTCGGCCAGCTCCTCGGGCGCTGTGACATGGTTGCCGAGCGAGAGGGGGTCGCCTCCGCCCATGGCTGCGAAGAAAATTCCCTCGTGTCGCCAGAGCACTCCTTTGGGCATCCCGGTGGTGCCCCCGGTGTAGACGCAGTAAAGGTCGTCAGCACGACGAGGACCGAAGCCCCGGTCCTCGGACTGGGCCGCGAGGACGGACTCGTATTCGTCCCACGAGCCCGTAGCGTCCGATCCGTCGCCCACCTCGAGAACAGCACGCCACTCGTGCCTGCTTTCCAGGGCGGCGGACACCGCCGGCCCGAATCGGCTGTGAAACACGAGGCCGACCAATCCGGCATCCTGGTAGAGATACTCCAGTTCCGCGGCCACGTAGCGGTAGTTGACGTTGACAGGTACGGCCCGAATCTTGAAGCAGGCCAGCATCACTTCGAGGTACTCGGTGCCGTTGGCCAGCTGGACTCCGAACCGATCACCAGGACCGACGCCCGCAGTCTCGAGGTAGTGGGCCAACCGGTTGGCCCGCCGGTCCAACTGGGAATAGCTCAGGCGACGGGCTCCCGAGACCATCGCCGTCTGGTCCCGCACGCTGTCTGCGACGCTCTCGAACAGATCTGCAAGATTGAATTCCATGGCCGTCCCCAGGTCGCCAATGGGTCTTCTGGCCCTGCCGACGACCCTATCCCGGCTCCTAGCATGCCAAGTGACTGGCCTGCCGTACGGAAAGCGGGCCGATTCAGGGAGGGCCGATGGGTGAGATCGAGCGAGACGCACCGATCAGCCGGCAGAGGGCCGATCCGGAGCCCTCGGAAGCCGATCGTCGGGAGTTCGACGCGTCGAAGGGACCGCTGGGGACTCTCACCAGGTCGTTTCGCGCTCTGGCTGGGTTCCTCCATCGGCGATCGGTCGTCCGCGCCACCCGCGCCATCCCGCGCACGCTCCACTTCGTCGGATCCGCGCTGCTCCGAGGCGAGGTCTCGGAGTCACTGCCGGCTCCCCACCTCTCGATCGGCCTGGCCGCTCAGGTGGCCATGGACGAGGCCCTCTTGGCCGTGGCCCTCACGCCCCGCCGGTTCCCGCTCCCGGGGGATTACAAGCGGGTGGCGACCGAATTGGCCGATGCCGATGCCCTATTCACCCGGAACGGGTGGATTCAGGACCCCTTCTCCTACCACCGGACGCCCCCGGCCCTCTCCGATCGGGACGTGTCCCTGAGCCGGGGGTGGGCGATGGGCATCGACTACGAACGACTGAATTGGGAGAGTGGGTTTGAGCCCCATGCCGGGGAGCCGGGTCGTGAACGCTGGACGGCATTCAAGCCCAACCGGACCGCCTCGGCGGTCGTGCTCCGCCACGCCGGCGGGCCCCGTCCCTGGGTGATCGCCGTCCACGGGTTCTGCATGGGCTTCCCGTTCATGGACTTCCGGGGGCTAGAGGCCTCCAGGATCCACGGCGAGCTCGGCATGAACGTGGCGATGCCCGTGCTGCCCTTGCACGGCCCCCGGCGGGTCACCTTGATCAGTGGGGAGCCGTTGCTCTCCTTCGAGCTAATGAACGCGGTCCACGGGTTGACCCAGGCCATCTGGGACATCCGCCGGCTGATCAGGCTGGTTCGCGATGAGGGGGCCACCTCGATCAGTCTCTACGGCGTTTCCCTGGGTGGCTACACGGCCGCTCTGCTGGCCGGAATTGAGGACGACATGGATGCCGTTATCGTCGGCATCCCGGTGTCGGACTTCCCTGCGCTCTTCCATCGACACAGCCCCCGCCACATCCAGGCCCGGTCGATCGAGCACCGCATCATGGGCGGTGCGGCCGAGAACGTCTATCGGGTAGTGTCCCCGCTGCGATTCGAAGCCAAGGTGCCCTTCGATCGACGGTTCATCTTCGCCGGCTACGGGGACCGGCTGGCCACCCCGGAACAGGCGCAGCGACTGTGGGAGCACTGGGGCGAACCTCGCATCTCGTGGTACTCGGGCAACCACGTCGGCTACCTCTGGTCCAAGCAGGTGTCTGACTTCTTGGCGACATCCCTCGGCCGGGCCGCCGGTACCGGCGCCCCCGGGAAGATGGCGGGCTGAGCCGTGGAGGCCATGACCGGACTGGACGCCAAGTTCCTCTATTCCGAGACCCCGACCACCCACATGCACACGATCAAGGTGGTGGTGTCCGATGTGTCGGCAGTCGACGGTGGCTTCTCGTACCAGTCCCTGACTGACGTACTGGCGCAGCTCCTGGTGCGGCTGCCACCGTTCCGTCGGCGGGTCGTCCCCGTGCCATGGGGCCTGGGCCACCCGGTCTGGATCGAGGATCCCGAGTTCGAGCTGAGCCGACACCTCAGCCGCTGCATGCTCGAGGACCCGGGGAGCGAAGAACAGCTCGCCGCCGTGGTTGCCAGGTTCGCCTCCACCACGCTGCCTCGTGACCGGCCGCTCTGGGAGCTGCTGGTGGTCGAGGGCCTGGCCAGCGCGCGGATCGCCGTCGTGGTGAAGATCCACCATGCCGTGGCTGACGGGTCTGCCGCCGTGGCGCTCCTCCTAAACGCGGTGCGGACCGCGACCGTCGAACCCTCCCCTGAGCCTGTCGAAGACGCATGGCGCCCAGAGCCCATTCCGACAAGCCAGCAGCTGTTGGCGATGTCCGCCCGGCAACATCTCACCCGCTGGAAGGGGCTTCCTCACTTGGTTCGGCAGTGGGTATCCCAGACCCGCGCCTCCGAACGCCGTCGGCGGAGCTTCGCGGCCAAACCCCCACTTCCGCTCCATCACATCCCGAGGACGTCGTTCAATGTCTCGATCACCTCGGAACGCGTGTTTGCCATGACCACCCTGCCACTCGACGAGTTCAAGGCCATCCGGCGCGCCACCCAGACCACACTCAACGACGTCTACCTGGCTGTGTGCGGCGGGGCACTGCGTCGGTATCTCGACAGCCGGGGAGAGCTGCCCGACCGTCCGCTGGTGGCGAGCGTCCCGGTGTCCACCGATCCAGATGTCGCCCGACTGTCCGGCAATCGGGTGGACAACCTCTATGTCACCATCAGCACGAATGTCGCTGACCCTCTCGAGCGCCTGCACCAGATCCATGAGGGCGCACAGGCGGCCAAGGAGGTCCGCGAATTGCTGGGCCACGACCTGCTGGCTCAGCGGGCCGACATTGTCCCCCCGCAGATCTACCATTCCATCGTGCAGGCCTGGAGCCGATCGCACATCGCCGACCATGTACATCCGCCGCTCAACGTCGTGCTGTCCAATGTGATCGGACCAGCTGATCGGATCTTCTTCGGCCCCATCGAGGTCAAATCCCTCTATTCGGTTGGACCGATACTCGAGGGCATCGGCCTCAACATCACCGCTTGGAGCTACAGCGGTGCCCTGGGGGTCTCGCTGCTCGCCTGCCCGGCTAGCGTCCCAAGCCCCTGGCTGATCATCGGCGCCCTCCACGATGCGTTGGCCGAACTGACGGCAGCCGTGGCTCGAACAATTCCACGAACGGCACCATCGTAATTGCCTCACCCCACCCTGGCCCTAAGGCCAGAAGCTCCCTGCGCAGATACCCGGCTGAAGTGTGACCGGACGGCGTCACACCGTCGTCACCGACGCAGCGCATCTACTATCGGGCCGTGCCGATCGAGCGTGTGGACGACCCAGGAGACCACCCCGTAGCCAGCCGACACGACGCGCCGATCAACTCCGAGGGGTTGGACGGCCTCCTTCAGCGGGCCGGTCGTGAAGTCGACGAGGGGCTTCTGCCTGCGTGCCAGATAGCGGTGGCATGCCGCGGTCAACTCCTGGCCAGCCGCACCTACGGCGCGCCGCCCGCCAGCCGGTTCATCATCTATTCGTGCACGAAGGCGATTACCGCTGGTGCGATTTGGCTGCTGCTCGGTGATGGCCTGCTGGAGCGCGGCACCCGGGTGGTGGATGTAGTGCCACCCTTTTCGGAACACGGCAAGGGCAAGGTGACGGTTGAGCACCTGCTCACCCACACGGCTGGTTTCCCCAGCGCCCGCATGCCCGATGGCGACTGGGTCGAACCGCGCCGCCGGATGGAGCGGCTGGCCTCGTGGAAGCTCGAGTGGGAGCCCGGTTCGCGTTTTGTATACCACGCGTCCTCTGCGCACTGGGTGCTGGCCCAGCTCGCCGAGTCGGTGACCGGCACCAACTTCCGCACCTTCGTCCGTGATGCGCTCCTCGCACCTCTTGGACTCGACTCACTCTGCCTGGGGCCCACCCCCGGCGACCAGGACGACGTACTCGACGTGGTCGGGGTGGGTGCCGCCCCGTCCCAAGGCGAGCTCACCGAATTCGGGGGCTCCATCGGCCTGGACGTGTCGGCGATCGGCACCTCCGAGAAGGACCTGCTTCGGCACAACGACCCCGAGGTCCGCGCCGTGGGCCAGCCAGGTGGAGGAGCGGTAGGGCGAGCAGCGGACCTGGCCATGTACTACCAGGCGCTGCTGGACAACCCGAACGCCCTCTGGCGACCCCAAGTGCTGTCCGCGGGCACGGCCGAGATCCTCTGTGACCTGGTCGACCCGATGACGGGCGTACCGGCGAACCGCACATTGGGGCTGCTGCTCGCCGGCAATGCCGACACGGCAATGATGCGGGGCTTCGCCTCTACCAACTCACCGCTCACGTTCGGGCACATGGGCGCCGGCGGGCAGGTCTCGTGGGCCGATCCGGCCACTGGACTGTCGTTCGCCTACCTGACGAACGGACTCGACCGGAACCCGGTGCGAATGGGGGCCCGCGGCCTGTCGCTGTCCTACCGGGCGGGTGGGGTGGCCGCAGCTGGCGCCTGAGGATGTCGTGTGCTTCAGCCGGGCCAGCTGAGGGCGCACAATCCGCAGGCCCTGAAGGTTGGGTGATGGCATCCCGTCAGCCCACAAACCTCACTTCGCAACCTCGAAGCCAAGAGGTAACGATGCGGGGCCCCAGATGCCGAACCTGGCCGGCTTCCATCGGATCGATCCGTCCAGAACCACTGATTTGAGATGCTCCGCCAGGACAATCAGTGCCTCCTGGAGTTCGGCGCGGGCCAGTGCTGCGCCAAGGCAGCGGTGGATTCCCGATCCAAACGTCAGCTGCTCCGAGGACCGTATGGTCGTGATGTCGAACGTTTCGGAGTCGAAGAACTCGTCAGGATCGCGGTTTGCGGCCGCCAAGTTGGTGGCCACGACGGTCCCCTCGGGTATGACGACCTCGTTGTAGACCACGTCGCAACTCGTGACACGCACGGTCGCCCTCACGGCTCCGAGGTAGCGCATCGTTTCTTCGACCGCTCGGGGAGCGAGTTCCTCAGGGCGGGCTGTCAGCAGCTCCCATTGCTTGGGGTGTTGGGCGAACAGCGCCATCGCACAGGCGAGCTGGTTCCTCGTCGTGTCCGTGCCGGCCATCAGCACTGCCTCAACCAGCATGCACAGCTCTTCAGTAGTCAGACGATCGCCATCCTCCTCAGCGGAGAGCAGCGCCGAGAGAAGGTCGGATCTCGGTTGGGTGCGACGCTTCTCGACCATGTCGGCGACGTAGGCACCGAGTTCGCTCGAAGCCCGCTCTATGGAGGGGAGGTCCTCGGTCAGATTGCCGTTGAATATCTTGAAGATGTCAAAGGCCCAGAGGCTGAACTTGCGCCAGTCCTCGTTCGGGGCACCGAGGACTTCGCAGATGACCGGAATCGGATAGGGATCACAGATGTCGGCAACGAACTCGCAATGCCCGGCTTCGAGATGAGGCTCGAGCAGGGAGGTGATGGCTCTACGCATCGTCGGACGGTGGCGATTGGCCGCCGCCGGCGTGAACGCCGCTGATACCAATCGCCGCAGGCGCGTATGTTCCTCGCCCTCCGTCGCCAGGATCGACCGCCTTCGGTTCTCCAGGTAGCCGTCAGGATCAACACCACCCATGCGCGGGATGAGCGCCAGCGCGTTGTGAAATCTGCGGTCTCGCAATACGGCTGTCACATCGTCATATCGGAGCATGGCCACTCCGACGTCAGTCCTGACGATCCAGTGCTCTCGAGCCATGGCGGAAGCGATCGATATGGACTCGTCCCGATCCAGTCCGGTGGTGTCAAGAAGCGGAAGTTCGAGGTCCCAAACCGAACGTGTGGTCTCCATGTCCACCTTCCCCTACTCATTCCATCCTCTCCACGAGATTAGAGCCGGTCTCGAGGGGTGCTGAAACCGCAATCACACAAGACCGAGCGAATGACGATGGCCACCGCTTCCCATGGCGTTCTCACCGGGGGGACCCCGATCGGGGCCATAGGGCACGATCGCCCTCGTGGTGGCCCACGCCCATGTCACACCCTGACCGTATGGTTGGAAGTGACACATCCAGAGGAGTGGAGGGACCTGGCCCGCTGAAACTCCGCCAACCGGCCCCTGGGCACGGTGGCACCGCCGGGATCGATGAGGAGGTAGACGCGATGGCGTCGAAAGCAATCACATCCTTGGATCAGTGGCTTACCGAGGCCGAGTCGGTTCTCCACGAGTCTCACGAGGCGGCACTCTCTCCGTCTCAGGCCGGAGGGGCCGAGGTGCAGGAGGGGGGATGGGAGGTCTCCCTCGGTTCGTTCGCCCTCGGGCTGCCCCAGCTCCTCGAACGGCTGTGCAGCCGACCCGGTCGGTGGATCCTGGTCGCCGAGGTCGCCGCCCGCCCACACCGCTACTGGCAGGGGATGGCCTTCGAGGACGGCTCCCTGGTTGCCGAGGCCGGAAGTGGCACCGCTTCGCTGCCGAGCGAGCCTCTGAGCCCTGAAGAGGAGTACCTGCTCGAGCAACTGGGCTGGAACCCCCCGGAGCTCCCGTCAAGGCCGAACTGGCAACGGGTCGAGGCGACAACCAGCCCCGACGTCACGGGCTGCAGCGGATCAGGCCGTGCGCACGCTCCGTGACGTCTACGGAACCGGAGCCGCCGATCGACTGGTGCTGACCCTGTTCCCATCGCCGAGGCGCGGCGGCACGCCGGCCAGCGAGCAGGTCCCCGATGACGTAATGGCCCTCGACGAACCTGCCCCCCGGCGGGGCTTCGGCCCGACCGATGAGGCGTGGGCCGACTACTACCGACAGTTGTTCCCCGGCCACGAGCACCCTGGTTCCGCATTCGCGGCCTGGAAGTACGCCACGACGGCGGTCGACGTGGCTGTGACTTGCTGGGAAGCCCGCGAGAAGGGACGGGCTGACTGGGCGGCTGAGCATGGAGGCGACATCTCGGCCTGGCCGGTCCTGCACCCACCGTTCGTGTTGCACCTGCCCCAGATCTACTGGGCCGCCTGCCTCGGCTGCACCTGGGTCGTGCGCGCCGGACGCGATCCCTCAACCGCGCAGGCCCTGGCGGCTAGCCATGCCACTCAGTACGGTGCCCGAGGAGGAGCGGAGATCGCCGGGAGGACCGACGGGGATGGCTGAACAGCGATGAGCGGATTCTTCGCCAAGTACGTGACCGTTCAACGCAACGGGAGGAGCTACACCTACCGTCGACACCCGGTGCTCAGATACTTCGCCGTTCTCCTGGGGATTAGCGTTCTGTTCGGCGCACTCACGGTCCTCGGCCCCTTCGGCGCTGTGATCGGGATTGTCGTCGTGGTCATGGGGATCGGCTCACAACTCAGGTCGAAGTACGGCCGGCGAACACCGAACTGACTTCGCCGCGAATGGTGTCTCAGCCTGAGAAGCTGAGGACGAAGGACAAGCGAGCGTGTCCATCTGATTCCGATGGGTCAATTGCTGTAGATCCGCGAAACGCTGACAAGCACGGCAGCCCGTCGCTCCTCGGCCATGGCATGGTCGTAGGCATCCCAGTCGTCATGGGTACCCCCGGCCGCCGAAAACACGTCGCGAAGCAGCAGGCGAATCCGCTCGGGATCGAAGTCAGGGTAACCATCGTCAGGTCCGATGATCTCAGCCCGGCCTTCGACCGTCGCCCACTGCCACCCCGAACGAAAGGTGATGCTGACCTGCGGCCGATCCCTGAGGTTGGCCAGCTTTGCCTTTCCGGCGGTGACAAAGACGACTACCTCTTCTCCACTGACTGGATGTGAGAGGACGCCCGCGTTCACCACCGATGACTGGATCGTGGCGTCGGCTCGCAACGTTGATACGACGGCCAGAAACCCATCTTGACGACCGATATCTACGACGTCCTGGAGTGTCGTCACTGTGGGCTCCTCGGGGTTCTGTTCGGCCTTGTTTTTCTTCGACGCTAATCCGAGATCGGCCGGTCTTGACCTTGTGTTGCAACCCCGCCGGCGCAGTTCCACGAATGACAGCCATGTAATCGTCACACCCTCCTTGCACCCTGGTCCCAAGACCAAGAACGGAAGGAATCAGACCATGAAGGTGCTGGAGTTTGAAGTAAGTGTCGGAGATGGTGTGGCGGTAGGAGGACTGCAGGTCTTCCCGTTGACCAGCGAGAAGGCGGACGGTCCGCCGTACCTGACGGGACCGGAGGCGTACGGGGCGGGGCTGATCGAGGTCAGTGAGCTCGATCCACCTGAGGTACCGCTTCTCTCGATCACCAACCTGGCCGACGTGCCCATCCTCCTCGTCGAAGGGGAGTTGCTCATCGGTGGGGATCAGGACCGCACGATGAACGTGACCGTGCTCTGCCCGCCACGGTCTCTGATCGACGTGCCCGTCTCTTGCGTAGAAGCGGGCCGGTGGGGATCGAGACGGGCCATGTCCGCCTCCAACCGGCATGCCCCTGGATCGCTGCGGGCCGCCAAGACCTCCACACTGGAGCCGCGACTAGGCGATGCCCCGAGTCGCCGATCCGATCAGCATCGAGTGTGGGACGAGGTCGAGCGTCAATCGATAGCTCACGGCGTCGACTCGGACACGTCCGCCCTCCAGGACGTCCAGAGTGAGGTCGCAGACCGCATGGCCGACGAACTCGATCGGATCGAGCCGGTCTCCGACCAGATCGGCGTCGTCTGCACGATCGGGGACGAGGTCCTCGGGGTGGACCTCTTCGACAAGCCCACCACGCTCGAGACGTACCTGCGGGGGATCGTCGCCGGCCACGCGCTCGATGCGCCCCTGCCGTCCAGGGGTGGTGATCCGATGCGGGCCATCGAGCGCTTCCTCGCCCAGGTCGACACCGCCGCCCGAGATACCGGCCGAGGAGTGGGCCTGGGGGAGGAGATCCTCCTGCATGGCAACGTGGCCGGTATCGGTCTCACATATGAGGACCACCTCGTCCACCTGGCCGCATTCACGGCTCCTGGGGCATGAGGGCGGACCACGGGTTCGGGGCCACGTTTCCGCCGGAACCGCCTACCTCGGTGAAGACCTGCTCCTGCACGCCTCTCAAGTCGCCATTTCGACGTAACGACACATCCCGTTCACCAGGCGAAGTTGCTCAATCGACCGGCAACTGATCGTCAGGAGCTTCGGGCTCCCTACCAGGACGGCCATCGCCTGGGCCCTCGAGATGGCGACGTTCAGGCGATTCTGACTGAGGAGGAACTCCAGCCCCCGGGGGATCTCCTCGATGCTGGAGGTGGTCATCGAGCAGATGACCACCGGTGCCTGGCGGCCTTGGAACTTGTCCACCGTCCCCACCTGGGCACCCGGGGGTAGTGCCCGCTTCAAGCGTCGGACCTGGGCGTTGAAGGGGGCCACCACCAGGATGTGTTCGTCCCCCACATTCCGCTCGACCCCGTGCCGGTCGGTGAAGGTGCGCCCGAGGAGATTTCGGTAGCAGGCCAGGACCTCGTCGGCCTCCTCGGTCGATTCGACCCGGCAGCCAGCGTGGTCGACAGGCCTCCAACGGAGCCCCGAGCCGCCGAGCACCCCCGTGCCCCCGATGGCCTGCCGTTCCAGGCCATCGGTGGAGTGGAGCCTTCCCTCGTAGACGACCTCAGAGATGAAGGCGCAGATGTCGGGATGCAGCCGGTGGGTGTGGTCGAGGAAGATACCGAGATCGTCTGGCAGGGTTCGCGCCTCCCCGAGGACGTGCCCGAGCGCGGATGCGCCGGCACCGTGCGGATGGGTTCCCTTGGAGGGCTGGGCCAGTTGGAGCGGGTCGCCGAGCAGCACGAGGTTGCGAGCGGCGGTGCCCACAGCGAGGGCATTGGCCAGGGAGAACTGTCCCGCCTCGTCGATGATCAGGTAGTCCAGGCTCTGGTCGAACTCCTCCCGGGCGAACATCCAGGCCGTACCGGCGATGACGTCGACCCCCTCCTGGAGATCGGCCGCCATCTCGTCGTTGCTCTCCCGTTGGGTGACAGAAGGGTGGTCGGAGAAGTGCTCGCCGTCGCTCTTCTGGGATGCCCGGAAGGTCACACTGTCCTTGTCAGCCCAGTGGCCCAGCTCGTCCAGCAGATTGGAGATCACGGCATGGCTGTTGGCGGTGATGCCGACGGTCCGCCCGTCCCGGATGAGCGCCACGGCCAGCCGGGCCGCGGACCGGGTCTTTCCCGATCCCGGTGGGCCCTGGACGGCCAGGCAGCCGTGCTCGAGTTCCCGGCCGAAATGGTCGATGGCATCCTCGCCGTCCTCCCCGTCGAGGACCAGCGGGGCGCCGTCGGTAAGCGCGGGCACGGTGCGTGGGGGCTTCCGCAGCAGGAGATCCCTGACGGCCCGGTAGGGGCCATGGCCGTCAATCCCGTGGTCGATGACCGATGCGGCGATCCGGCGCAGGGCCTGGCGTTGGGGATCCGTTTGAATGGGACCACCGGGGATGAGGTCGTGTGGATGGGGGGCCGCCGAGTTGGTTCGCCTCTTCAGTTCGAGGAACCCACCGTCCGGATCGATGCCGACCAGCGTCCCAGGTCCGGGGATCTGGTCGTCGGCGACCTCCCGTCGCCGGATCGTGGCCGGATCCACCACAGAGTCGCCAGCGGCGAGTTTGTACTCTTGGCCGGGGTCGAAACGGTAGCGGTGGACCGTGGATCGCGCTTCGCGGCGGGACTCACCGACGTAGCCGAGACCGGCGATCGCCTCGGTGTCCTCGTACAGATCATCCCCGTCGCACTCGTAGACGCGGTGGAAGTACTCCCACCAGGCCGGCTTGGCCTCTCGCCGATGCCACTCGAGGAGCCGGGCGAGAAGCTGTCGGCCCTCCTGGTCGGTCGCGGTCCGATCAAACTCGGAGCCACCGTCGTCGAGGAGCAATCGTTCGAGTACCTCGTTCTCCGAGATCTCCTCGGCGAACGCCTCGCCCACTTCGTCGTCGGGAGGGACCGGACGTGGGGGCCGCTCGCCGAACTCGGTGGTGTACTCGACACGGCGCCCCTCCAGCCAGTCGCGGAGCAGCTTGGTCGACTGGCAGTCGACCCGGTTGTACTCCTCGATGTCGGTGAGGATCCGGTCGTCGCCGGTCTCGAGCCAGCGTTCGAACTCGTCGATCGACGAGCCGGCATCGGTGATGGCCTGGGTCCGGGCTCCCATATAGAGGGCCTCGAGCTTCTTCAACGAGTAGGACGGCGTACCCACACGGACCGCCTGGCGCACCACCCGGTATAGGTCGATCAGGGTGTTCTCCCGGAAGAGCCGGTCGACCTCGATCTCCCTGGTGCCGTGCCTGCCCATGAGCTTGCCGAGGGCCGTCCTCTCGTAAGTGGCGTAGTGGAAGATGTGGAGATCCGGGTGGGCGGCCTGTCTCACGCCGACGAAGTCCATGAACGCTTCGAAGGAGGACTTCTCCTCGGCCGGGGTCCGGGCCCAGAAGGCCTTGAACCCGAACTGCCCGTCGGGCTCGGCCCAGCCCACGCCGAGCAGGTACTCGAGGCCCGACTCCCCGACGAACGGGTCGCCCTCGATGTCGAAGAAGAGATCGCCGGCAGAAGGGGTCGGCAGCGCGGCGAGACCCCTGCCGGGACCGGCTCCCGCGAGGAGCTCGTAGGGGGGAGCGAGGTCCGGCTCTGCTCGGGCCCTCACCTGCAGGCGGGCCTGGGCGCGCAGCTTGTCGAAGGCCTGTCTCCCGATGCCCGGGACCCCGTCCCCTTCGTAGGCGGCGAGCTCGGCGACGGTGGTGACGCCGGCCCCGGCGCTGAGCTTCCCGACCTGGTCGGTGCGCAGCCCTGGCACCAGGGTGAGGTGGTCGTCGGCGATCCGCCGCTCGTCGCACTGCGATCGCCACTGGCAGATGTGGCAGTGTTCGACCGGCAGCGGATACGCCGAAACCCCGTCGGCGCAGGCGACGACGAACCGTGCCTTGGCGGCACGGTGGTAGGCGGCGAAGTCGGCCAGCCGGAGCGAGGTCCTGGTTTGGTCACCGAGCACGACGTGGATCCGGTCAGCAACACGACCCTGGCAGCGGGCCAGCTGTTCGGCGTACTCGCACAGCTGGAGGACGGCCGACGGCCGGACGTGGGTGGCGAGCTTGGTGTCCTCGGGTTCGTAGGAGAAAGCTCCGAGCGAGCTCGGTGCCGTCACCCGGGTGAGGAAGTCGGCATGTCCCCGCCAGATGGGGCCGGAGCCCGCCCGGTCGACGAAGGTCGCCTGGTAGACCACGTCCGGCCCCGCTGCGAGTGCTTCCTTGGTCAGGGCCGCTCGCGTCTCAAGTTCGTCGCTTGCCGGGATCTCAGTGACCTCGAGGCCCTCGGCACGGAGTCGCGCCAGATAGGCCACCTCGTGCTCGATCCCCCTGCGCTGGACGACCGATTGCTCTTGATCGTCGTCCGGCGGCCCCGTACGGGTGCCATGGACCACCTCGAGCGAGAGCTCGGACAGGTGGCCGCACTGCAGAAAGCCGACGAGGTCGCTCGGACTGAGGATCAGCCGTCCGTCGTCAATGTACATCCGCCCACCTCCTGGCATCGATGCTGCCACCGGCCCGGCCGGGCGCCTTCGGTGCTTCCCCTCGCCGGCCTGGGACGCCCGTCCGGCCTACGTGTTTACCGTTGCCTCAGATGCTGAAGCTGAGTACATTCACAGCCGTATATGGGTCATAAAGGAACGATCGTTTCATTTATGAGCGATATTCGGTAGAGAACCCGTGCCGTGGATTTCGCAACGCCGGTACAGGCACTGACCGAGCCGACCTCGTGTACACCGGCTCGCCAGACGGGGTCGTCGTCTAATGCAGGAAAACCATGGCGCATCGGTCCACCTCCGTATACCCAACCTCCCTGGATTGCTCACCCCCAGGCAGGCTCGCGCCTAAAGACCGCCCGTGCCCTCACCGGGCGAGAATGGTGACCGCGGCGGTGCCGGGAGCCCCGTAAACCTGGGCATAGCCGACGCGTGGGTCACCCTGGACTTGGCGGTCGCCGGCCTGGCCGCGGAGCTGGAGCACTAGTTCGTGGACTTGGCGGAGGCCAGAGGCTCCGATTGGCTCTCCGTTGGCGATAAGGCCGCCGTCGGTGTTGATCGGCATTGGGCCCGTGATCTCGGTGGCGCCGTCGGCGAGAAGCTTCTCCTGATCGCCGTCAGCACAGAAACCGTTCTCAGCCATATGGATGACCTCAGCGCCGGCGTCGGTGTCCTGGACCTGAATCACGTCAACGTCCTCGGGCCCCATCCCTGCGTCTTCGTAGGCGGCGCGCGATGCGTACACGGTCGGGGCAACATCTTCGTCAACAGGAGCCCAGGTGGTGTTGACCTCGTAAGAACCGTAGTTGCGTGTACGAATGGCAGTCGCCTTCACGTACACGGGCGTATCCGTGAAGCGGTGAGCTATGTCGGAGCGACAGAGGACCACTGCCGCAGCGCCCTCGTCCGGTGCGCAGAACATGTACGAGGTAAGCGGGTAGTTGAGCATCTGGGAGCTGAGAATCTCCTCCTCAGTGATCGGCCTTCGGCGGAAGGCCTTTGGATTGAGGGCGCCGTTGCGGTAATTCTTCGCTGCCACCTTGGCCAACGTCGTCGGGGAGACGCCATGGTCGTGCATGTACTTGTTGATCTTCATGCCAAAGAACTTGGTGGTGACGTACTGCCCGTTCTGCCGATACCAGGCGGGCACGTTTGTGGTCGTCGGATCACCCTTGAACGAGCCGCGAGCGTGCTTATCCGTGCCGACGGCCACGACGATGTCGCCGTTGCCGGAGCGAATGGCGTTTGCGGCCTGCTGGATCGTGGCAGCCCCGGTCGCGCACGCGCTGAACACGTGGATGAACGGAAGGCCGCTGAGGCCGACCAGACCGGTGAGGGGATCGGTCCAGACCCCCCAGCTCCCGCCGAAGGCGCACTGGACGTCGTTCCACGTCACACCTGCGTCGGCTAACGCCAGCTCTACGGCGTCGGCGGCCATCTCGTACGGGGACTTGTCGCCGTGCCGACCGAAGGGGTGCAGCCCCACACCGATGATCGCGACGTCGTCCATTCAGCGCTCCTCACTGTTCTGCGCGCCGACGGGCGCGAAGGCGAAAGTCATGATCTCGTTGCCGTCGTTGTCGACATAGAACGGGACGATTCGGAGCACGACCTCCATACCAAAGTCGAGCTGTTGAGGATCGCACGTAGTGAGCCGCGACTCGACGCGCACTACATCGTCGAGTTGCACCAGCCCCACCCCAAACGGCTCGAAGGACTGACCCGTCGGATCATCCCTGTAGTCGACGCCTGGCGGGAACTCCTGGGTCGTCCAAGACACAAGGGTGCCGCGGCGGGGTAGGGGGAGCTCGGCCATGCTCTGGGTGCCACAGCGAGGGCACCGCGACTGCGTCGGGAACGTGATCGCCCCGCATCCCTTGCACTGGCCGCCGAGTAGCTGCGGATCATCGGCTGGCCAAGTGAACACGCCCGCGATCGGATTCTGCATCAGTGACCCTCCACCGTCGGACTCACAGTGATTACGCTAGCCCAGGGTGGTACAAACGCGCTTAGGATTTTGAGCGCGAATAGTCGAATCCGAAAGCGCCCTTCCGAGCGTCATTCCGCAATTCGCCGCCCAGGCCGCTGGGAAGGTGGGGACAGCCAAGTCGATTCTCAGCTATGCCAGCGTGCGTCCTCAGCTGCGTGAGCTGAGGTAGATCGCCTGACTTTGGGTTTGAGCCTCAGTCGGCTACTTACCTGGCAATTGGGCGGAAACTGGTCCCTACAGAGCCCGGGATCCCACGTGGACCGATCTCCGGTCGGCCCACCCAGCCGAGCGACTGGTCGAGACAGGTTCTTGAACCCCGGGCGGCCGACTCCGCTCACGAAACCACCAAGATCATCGGTGAGGCTCTCAAAGAGCTTGATGAACCGATCGGCGACAGCTGCGGACGGGCTCACCCCGATCGAGTTCGTCGAGACCTGGCTCAACCGACAACAGCTGAGACTTGCATAGCGAGTTGATCATCTATCGGGGGCTCACCCGGGAGCCGGTCGACGCCCGAGTCAGGTGAGCAGCGAGCGCACTTCACCAGCCAGCTCGACTGAGCGCGAGGCCCCGCCGGGACCGATCTCGGGCGGTAGGGGTGACATGGTCCGGATGATGATGTCCGTGTATCCCATATCGCCGAAGACCGAAAGCTGCTCGGCCACGCTTTCGGCGTCACCGTAGGCGACAGCCTTTCGATCGAACCCCCGGTAGCCGCCGGCTACCAGAGCGTCGCCCACCCGTTCGCCCTCCGCCCGGCTCTCCGCGATGAACACATCCTTGCGGATGGGGATGCGGACCGGTTGGCGATCGTGACGAGCGCACGCCTCCCGGTAGATGCCGATATCGCGGGCGGCCGTGTCCGGGGTGAGGTCGGCATTGCCGTACCAGCAGTCGCCGAGCCGTGGCGGCGCGGTCGATGGCCTTCGGCACGCCACCGCCGATCCACCACTCCGTCCCCTCGGGCGGCAGGGGCCCGATTCTCGCCCCGTCGATGCCGAAGTGACCGGAATCCACTCGCTCTCCTCGCAACAGGGCCTGGACGACAAGAATGCCCTCCTCGAGACGGGCCGCCCGTTGGTCCAGATCGGCTCCCATGGCCCGGAACTGGCCCGCGCCACCACCGAGGCCGGTCTGCACGATGAACGGGCCCGACGACATGGCGGCCAGCGTCCCGATCTGCTCGGCCATCAACACCGGATGCCACAAGGGGACGAGAAACAGGCAGCCGATCGGGCGGGCTGTCCATTCCGCCAGCAGGCGACCGAGCATGGGCACGTTCTGCACATATCCCACGGGGCCGGTGGAGTGGTGATCGCCGACCGTCAGCGTGTCCAGTCCGGCGCGGTCGGCGGCCCGCGCCTGGTCGATCACCGTGAGCGGTCCCTCCCGTTGGCCCCCGGGTCCGTCGTTCGAGAAGGAGGTTCCGATGGATATGCCGACTCGCACCATTTCCCCGGTCTACACGCCCACACCGTCGCAGGGGTACGAATGCGAGCGGGGGACCTCAAACGAACATCAGCCGCCTTGGACGCCCCGATTCCACCAGGCTGGTCTCGTCGCCGCTTGATCGACGATCCACGAAAAATGGTGCTCGGCCGAACGGCGCAGGAGGGGCAACGCCGCCAATCCCAGCAGGGCCCATCGCCGTCTACGCGGCGGCACTTCCAGAGCGATCGAGAGCACTGAGGCTGCTCCCCAACCGTAGAGGATCGCGTTGTAGGCGGGGAGCTTGGAGGCACCGAGGCCCTCCGCTTCGGCGAGGACCGGTATCCCAAGGGCGCTTCGTCGCCACGGCCAGATGAGGAAGTGCACAACGGCGCCTCCGAGGGCCGCACCGGACCACACGGCAAGCAGCCGGTCCCATCGCGTGCCACCCTTGGCGGCTACGGCGATCCAGACCGGGATCTGCGTTGTCCACAGGGCGCCGGCTCCGACAAGACCGAGCTCAGGCTGCCCGACGAGCCCGATGCCGTTGGACAACTCGAAGCCGTGGTGGGCCGCGGTGAGGACGGCAGCGAGCATCGTCCACGGTCGCCGGAATGTCGGGTCGCCCCGGTTCGCTTCCATGTGCACCATTTGACACGTATCAGCATGGATGTCGCCAAGCGGGTTCGATACACAGGTCAAGCACGGTTTACTTCTGAATCGCCACTGCTTATAGTGATCGATGTCGCGCTAACCCCAGCGAGACGACGTGGCTAGTTGGGGCGGGGTTCGGCGGAGAGGACGGTAAACGTGCAAGTGGATCGCGCCCTTTTTTCCTGGCTCCACAAGCTGACCGGTTCGTCGAGGGGAACGGCCCGACGGGTTCCGAAGAAAGTGCTCGTCACCATGACCGCCGTCGTCGCGTTGGCTTCGGGATTCGGAGCCGCCATCGCGGCCCCGTCCGTAGGGGCCATGGTTCACGCCACCCAGACCCTGCCCATCGGTCCCCCCCACATCACCGGAACATTCACGCCCCCTGCGACTGTGGGACCCCCGGCACTGGCTCCGAGGATCACCACCTCGGTGGGCACCCACCTCACCATCGTGCCGACCTTCGAGTCGACGGTGACGTCGTCGTCACTGTCGACCCAGATCGAGTCGGCATTCAACTACGTCGTTGGCCAGTACGAGGCTGAGTACAGCGACCCCATCACCATCGACGTCAATGTCGCCTATACCGGATCGGGACTCGGGGAGTCGGATCAAGCCCTGTACTGCTACACCTACTCGACCGTGGTCGACGCGTTGGAGGCGAATGAGACGACGCCGGACCAGATCACCTCGGCGCAGGACGTGCCGGCAACAGATCCGACCGGGGGTTCGGATTGGTGCGTTTCGCTTCCCGAATTGATGGCCATCGGCCTTCTTCCGGCCAACTGCTTCTCGACGTCGACGTGCAGTGGCAACGTGCCCACCATCACCTTCGGTGTGCAGCCCTACACCTTCAATCCCTCCGACCGCGACGTCGCCGGTGACTACGACTTCATCGGCGTCGCCGAACACGAGCTCTCCGAGGTCATGGGGAGGATCCCGGGGCTCGACCAAAATACGTTTTACACACCCAACGACCTCTTCCGCTATACGGCGCCCGGCACCCGCAACCTCACCGCGTACACGCCGGGCGCCTACTTCTCGATCAACAGCGGAACGACGGATCTGGTGCCGTTCAACACGGTGGCCGGGGCCGACGCCCAGGACTACGCATCGCCCACGCCGGATTCGTTCAACGCCTTCGCCAGCCCGGGTGAGACCGATCCTCTGACGACGACCGGAATCACCAACGTCGATGTGATCGGGTACCACCGGATCGCAACCAGTCTCACACTGACGCCGAGTTCAACGACGACTGCATCAGGGACTCCGATCACTCTCACTGCCGACGGCACTGATTCTCTCGGCTTCGCCATCGGAAATGTCACCGGTGCCACGACGTTCACCATCGCCCCGGACGGATCGGGATCGTCGGTCGGGGCCGCCTGCGCAGGGTCCTCCTGTTCGGCCACCGCCCCGGGTCTCTACCAGGTGACCGGTACTGACGGCGCGGCGACGGGATCGACGACCTTCTCGGTCGGCGGGGGAACCCTCCTCACCCCGACCACCCCGGTCATCTCCAACCTGCCGGCGTTCGGCACCGACGGGGGTGGCTTCACCGCCTCTGTCTCGACCACCGGGGACGGCACCCGCTCGGTCACCTCGTCGACCACGTCGGTCTGCACCGCCTCCGGACTGGTCGTCTCCTACGTCGGGGGAGGCATCTGCACCCTGACCGCCCACGTGACCGCCGGTGTCGACTACACCGCGGCCAACGGCACCGCCCAGAGTTTCTCGGTCACAAAGGCCCCCGTCTTCACCTCGTCGGCCACAACGACCTTCGTGAAGGGCAAGTCCGGAACCTTCACCGTCAGCGCGAACGGGTATCCGACGGCGATGACCTTCTCGAAGACCGGCACGTTGCCCGGCGGTGTGACCCTGACCGGTGCCGGTGTGCTCTCCGGAAAGCCGACGGCCACCGGGACGTACACCTTCACCATCACCGCAGCCAACGGGGTACTCCCGGACGCGAAGCAGACGTTCACCCTGAAGGTCGTGGCCATCAGGATCACAACGCTCACTCTGGGCACCGCCAAGAGAGCCACCCCATACACGTTGCAACTCACCGAGTCCGGCGGCACCTCTCCGTTCACCTGGAAGAACACGACACCCAAGCTGCCGGCCGGATTGACCTTGAGCGCTTCAGGCAAGATCACCGGCAACGTCAAGTCGACGGTCACCGTCGGCACCTATTCGGTCGGGATCTCCGTCCATGACAATGCATCCAAAACTCGCAACACGGCCACCGCGGTACTGAAGATCACTGTGACCTGACGGACGGGTGGTTGTCCGGCGGCGAGCCCGTCGGCGTTATCGAGCCGGGAACGTGACAACCGGAGGCGCCCGCGCCGCAACGACCGCCAACGCGGCGGCGGCCTGTACACCACGTCCCCACTGACAACCGAAATGTCGACATCCTCAGGTCGATGGGCAGAGGTGTAGCCGTCCCGATACCCTCAGCCCAACTGGCCGGGGCCGTCCCGATACCCTCAGCCCAACTGGCCGGGGCCGGCCGTCAAGGGTTGAACGGCGGCACGGACGAGATCATCAAGACGAGCCGACCCCTCACGAGGCCAGATGGGCCAGGTGGGCCTTGTATCCCGCCCCGTAGGGGGTCGGATCGCCGTTGGCGTCGATGAGGTAGGGCCCGTTGCACGGTCCCGAGTTGAAGGCCCAGGCCAGGTAGGACACGCCGTGGGCGTCGGCCCAGCTCATGTAGGTGTCGATGAACTTGGCCGTGCAGTCCCGCTCGCCCAACTCGCCCGTGACGAAGGGCGCCTTGGCCAGCAGTCCCATCCGCACCCACTTGCTCCAGGTGGCCGGCGATTTGGCCGCATTGAAGTTGTAGACGTGCACCGAGATGGCCAGCTGGCCGAGCGGGTCGTGGGGCATCGTGGTCTTGAACCCGGACGGGTTGGCGGCGAAGTCGATGCCGGCCACCATGACCACGTTGGTCGCTCCGGTGTCCCGGACGTCGGAGATCAGCTGGTCGTAGCCGGCCACCTTGGTCCCGTTGACGGTACAGCCCCCGTGGACCAGGCAGGCAAAGGAGAGGTGCCGGGGCTCGTTGAAGAGATCGAAGACCACCCCCTGGTTGCCCTTGAAGGTCGCCGCCACCGACGACCAGAAGGCCGGCGAGTGGCTCTCGTCGGCCATGACCTCCCCACCGGTGGCCAGCTCCGTGCCCGGCGCACCCCAGTGGAGGTCCAAGATGACGGCCATGCCGGCGGCGTTGAGGTTGTCCACGTAGGCCACGATGGCCGAGCGGTAGGCGGCCCCCCCGTACTCGGGGTAGGGCAGGTTGATGCCGAGCCAGCAGTCCTCGTTGAGGGGCAGCCGGACGGCATCGATCTTCCAGCTCTTCAGGGCGGCGATGATCCGCACCGTGTCGGAGGGGGGCGGGGTGCCGAACCCGTCCCCGGCCACACACGACGACTCGGCCCCGGCCTGGTCGACCCCGAGCAGCCGGATCGGTTTCCCACTGCCGTCGACCAACCGGCTGTGGGAGACCCGGACGACCGGGTTCCCCGAGAACCCGACCGTGGCCGACGCCGGTGTGGCCCCGATCGGGTCGAGCACCAGTTGGGCGAGGGCCAGTGCCACCAGGACCGCCGCCACCTGCACCACCCGGGCCCGGCTCCGGCCCGATGCCGGCGATGGTGGTCGTGTGGATTCGGTCATGGTCGTCTCTCCTCGGTCGAACGGAGGGTCACGGGGATCACCCCGACCACGCCGGCGGAAATGGCGGGCAATGCCACCGTTGTTGCGGTGGCCGCCACCACCTCGGGTCCGGTTCTCATCGTGCAGCCCCTCGTGCCGTAGATGGTGCCAACGGGGGCATCCGCGGGGACGCCCTTCGGTGTGTCGCATGGCGTGGCGTCGCGCAGGCGATCTCGCCACGTATCCTTGGAAACGATCCAGGGGCCTTGGTGTTACGACGACATGGCCCATTCGACCATCCGGGCCCTCCCGTGATCGGCCCCGGCCGTCACCCAACGGGACCTCCACGATCCCGACTCCGTCGGCGCGGAGCCCCGGACAGTGGCCGTATGGCCGTATCTGACCGGATCGGTCAAAGCGGTTTGCCGGCCCCTTTCGCGTCTGATAGATCTATGGATCTCACACCGTTCGGTCGACAGCCAGACGGCCCGGTGAAGTTCGATAGCGAGCTCATTCCGGCCATCTCGTTCCCCTTGTCCCCTGTGAGGAAACCAGAGGGGCACTCCCGAAACTCTTGCCCGGTGTCGTCGCGTCATCGCCCGCCACCGGACCGACCGAAAGGAATCATTCGATGAGTGTTGAGATGCCGACGCGCCCGGTTGCGGGCGCTTTGGAGTACATGTTGGTAGAGATCCTGGATGACGTCGAGCAGCCCGATACGGTCGGCAGCGCGGTGGCAACCTCCAGCCGCCTGGGCCTCGCTATCGAACGGGCCCAGTCGCTGCTGTGCCAACCCATGCCGGCCGGATCCCACAGGCGGTGCATAGAGATACGGAAGGGGCGCTGGAACGATGGCCCGGATGCTCCGGTCTTCTGCGAGACCGACGATCGGGTCTGGTTCCTCCAGTTCGGTTTCCGAGGACAAGTGGTCCTCCGTGAGTCGGGCACGCCATGACCGGGACCGCGATCGACCTGGCCACCACGGCACTGCTCCGTCAGTGTCCGGAAGAAGCGACGACGGCGGAGGTGGCCCTGCTCATCGAGGAGGTACAGCGGCTCTCCCGCCTGGTCGATGTCGACGTCTCCGACGATGCCCTGCTGCAACGCATCGCGGTGATGGCCGTGGACCTGGAGGCGGCAACCACTGCGCTGCACCGGAACGAGCGGGAGCTCGAGAGCTGGCGGGGGAGGGCCATCGATGCGGAGCTGGAGGTTGCCCGCATCCACCACCTGATGGGGGGCAGCGATCCGGCCAGCGGTGAGGCTGTGCTCCACGAGTGTCTGCTGGAGATGGGTCAGGCCGATCCGTCAGCGTTCACCGAGGTCGCCTACGTGGCCTGGTTGCGGGCCACCGTCCAGGACATCTCCGACGCGCTCTGCCGCCGTCTACTCGTTCTGTGAAGCCCCGGCCGGACACTCACACCGACGGCAGGCAGCCACGCCCTCGTGTCTACTTCCGTGGACCGGCCCTCGGATCGGTCCTTCGGGCGATGTCCGCCTTGACAGATATAGCCAATGACCAGGTGAAAGGCGATGAGCAACGGACGGGCTGGGCCGTTCGTCGGGGATGATGATGAGGAAACGACAGAAGTTCGAAAGCAAGTGGATCAACGGCCCGGTCGTGGTGACCGTGCGGGTGCCTGACACCGTGGTCGTCGAGTCTGTCGCCGTGGGCAGAACCGTATTCAGGTGGGTGTTTTCGAAAGCGTGACCGACATCGGACCTTGTGGTCCGCAGTTGGAACAGATGAAGTCCTTGGACAGGGTGAGCGGAAACTCCAGTTCGCCGAGGGGCTTGCCCGTATCGAACGGAACCGCTTCCGATTCACCACACCCGTGGCAGACCAGGTTCGTCGTGAGGACGTAGTTACTCATCCAGCTCTGGCTCAACCGCATCGCTGTCGGGCAGATCTGTCTCCGGAGTCAACAGGTCTTTGGCGACGTCCTCGAGATCCCCGTCGATCTGGGCGGGGTCGCCGGACCCGGGAAACGCGTCACGTGGCATACGGGCAGTCTATGACGGGATCCGTGGCCGAGTCTCGGCTGTCCACCGTTACCTCAGCTCAATCGGCTGAAGTTCCGGATCCGATCTGGCGGACGACTTCGTCGCGGATGGCGACCAGCTCGCGAATGCGTTCGTCGTCGGGTCCGAGATACTCGGTCAGAACGCCGGTCACGTACGGAACGTCCAGGCGTCCTGCCCGGAGCATCTCCTCCATGTCCGCCCAATCCTTCCGCCGGTTGAAGAAGGCTTTGAAGACGGCAAGGTCATTGCAGCCGAGGAACGGAAGCTCCCTGTCGACCAGCCGGTGTACCTTTATATGCAGACGCAGATCATCGTGGAACCGGGACGTGTCCAAGAAGATGTCGACGGGGATTCCTTCGAACATCAACCGGCACTGACCATCCGTCCTCAAGGCCGTGACGTCTGCATCCGTGGGTGCGATCTCATGGGGCAACGCGTCGAGGACCCGCGGTGTCTCGGCCGGGCCGACGAAGATGTTGAGATCGATATCGACCGTCGTCCTCGGCTCGCCGGTGCACCACAGCAGCGCGAAGGCCCCACCGAAGGCGTGGGGGATCCCGGCTGCATCCAGCCCGTCGTGCAGCTCGACGATGGCATCGAGGATCGGCCTCATCGACGGACCGCCCCCGGAGTGCCGAAGACGGGATACCTCAGTGGACCCCGTCGGCGTCGTGGCAGGGCGTCGACGAAGGAGAAGAGGGCCTCGATCTTCTCCGCCAGATCCCGCTCGTCGCCCGGAGGCACCGGCCTCAGCGTGGCCTCGGCCTCGAACCCTGCGGCCCGGAGCAGCCGGTCCAATGTGGAAACCGAGGGGACCGAGGCTCCCGACTCATAGGCCGACAAGGTGGAGGCCGAGGTGCCTCCGCGTTGGGCCAGCTTCCTCCGGGAGAGGCCACTCCTACGGCGGGCTTCCTGCAGCAGTACGGCGGCGTTCATGGCTACGATGATACCAAATCTGGTTCCATTGCCCAACGGGAATCAGACGCTTGGCGTGATGGTGCGCTCTCTGGGGGAGGGTGACCCTCGTGCGGAGAAGCTCCGATTGCTGAGCGATCCCGAACGTTGATTGTCTGCTGCCTTCGGGTCGGGCGAGACGCCGTCGTCGGCTGAGGCACTCCCAACCCTCGGCCTCAGCAGCGCCGCGTTGGGACGGTGGGCGATATCGCCTCTGGATCGGCATCGAGGAGCTCACCCAATTGGCCGGCTGCATCTCCGAGGGGCGTGGGCTGATCGCAGAGATCGGCCCGGTAGATTCCGAATCAGGACCACGGAGGTGAACGCATGGCTGAAGGACCCATCCGTCTCGACGAGACCACCCGGGCGGCTGTTGATTCTGGACGACTCGTCCATCTGGCCACCATCAACCCGGACGGTAGCCCGCAGGTGACATGCATCTACGTCGGCTGGGACGGGGACGAGATCGTGGCCGGCCATCTCGCCGACCACGTGAAGCTTCGTAACATTCGACGCGATCCTCGGGTCACCCTTTCGGTCGAGTCGGACCTACCCTCCGAAGGGCTCAGCCCCTATGTCGTGATCCAAGGGATCGCTCGGGTCGAGGAGGGCGGTGCAGTACCTCTGCTTCGCCGGATCACTCATGGTCAGTTCCCGCCCCCGGGAGACGACTGGCCTGAAGGATTCGTCACCCGAATCTCGCCTCAGAAGCTCTCGGGCACCGGCCCCTGGGGTCTTGTCGACTGAGATGTCGAGGTGACACCCCGTTGGGCCAGGTGCCAGCCAGCGCCGGCGCCGACGATGCCGACTCCGATCACGCCGATTCGCATCCGGCTATCTCACCAGAAGGGCTTGATTGTCGGAGTCAACGAGAAGACGATGGCATGCGGCCGGCGCCTGTCGGCATCGTCACCCGACTGGCGGTCAGCCATGTTCCCCACCCGGCCGGCGCGCTGATGCCGTTCCACCCTCCCGGCAGCGCCTCCAGCACATCGACCGGCGGCAGGTAGATCGGGGTGGCATCGCCGTTCGTGCTCACCCACAACACCACCCCATCCTCTCGCAGGACCCGTGCGATCTCGTTCGGGAACAGGAACATGTTGACGAGGGCGATGACGGCGACCGATCCCGAGCGCACGGGCAGCACGGACGCATCGGCCTGGACCCGCGGCGTTCCCTGCGGAGCCAGCAGGAGCATGGCCCGGGACAGATCGACCGAGACGACACGGTCGAACACGACTCGCAGGTCCGCGGTCACGTTTCCCGTTCCGGCCCCGACCTCCAGACACACCCCATCCGGGAACGGACCTCCTCTGGCCAGCCCGTCCCGGAGTGCATCGTGGCGTTCAGGGCGATCACGCTCGGACCATCCCGACGCCTGCGAATCGAAGAACCCGAGCATCTGCGCCACCCGTTCCGGTGTCCACGCATCGGGATCCATGGCGATCCGGCGGGTCAGCTCGCCCATGTGCACGGCGAGTTCCCCGAGGTCGGGCCGGTCCGGCTTGTCCGCTACCACTCTCGGAAGCTCGGTCAGCATGGCCACCTCCCGGTGCTGCACTCGGCGTGCACAGCCCGCTCAACCTTTGTCCCACGTGTCCCCTCCCCGCCAGAGGATACAGAGTCTCAACGGATACAGAGTCTCACTGGATACAGGGTCTGACCCGGCCGAGACACAGAAGTCCCCCGGCCTCGGCCGGGGGACTTCTGCCAACCACAGTGTCGGATGTTCAGCGGTTACCTACGACTTGATCGGACCATCGTTGAAGATGGACGATCTTCCCGCTCTTCGAGTACGCACAAGCGGTCCCGGTGACTGCTCCACCGATCATGCCTGTGGCCGTACCACCGGTGACCTTGCCCTTCTCGGGTGCCTCGGCGACCTTGGTGTAACCGGACTTCGCTGGACACTTGTTGCTCGCCCCGAGGAGCTCGGTGTACGAGTAGCTCTCGATCGAAGTCTTCTTTGTGGACCACTTCACGGTGGCGACGCCCGTCTTCTTCGACAGGTTGTTCTTCACCGTGCTCGTACCCTTGGTGCCGGTCTCCTTCGACGCGGTACCCGAACAGCCCGAGATGGTCTGCGCCGTCTCGCTACCCGTAAGGGTCTTGCAACTCAGCGTGAGAGGAGCCGCCGAGGCCGTGCCTCCCGGGATAGCCACCGCAGCCAGCGAGGCCGAACCGGCCAAGGCAGCACAGACCATGAGACGCATAGGAAGTTTGAGTGACCGTTGCATGATGGGAGTTCCCCCTTCTGAAGGATCCGGTGAAGTCGCTCGACTTCGCCAGCGTTTCTCTTCCCGTAAAACGGGGACGCCAAACGTTTGTTACAGACGAATCGTGGTTACCTCTGGGTAATGGCTCTCGGACAACGACACACGCGACGACCGGAAATGTTGCGAGAGACGGGCGTCGTGCGCGACCCGGCCCGTCATGTCGCGCCGTCAGTCGGAGCGCGTCGTGCTGAAGGGTTCAGTGAGCGCTCCCAGTGTCATTCCACTGCATCGTGGCCCCGTCCACGTAGACGCGCCCGGTGATCCGCCCGACCACCCGATGGGGAGTGTCCGGCGCACCACCGGCAGAACTCCACCAACGCGCCGGCGTCGCCTGCCGCCATCGCGTCGGTCAGGCCGCCGGCCAGGGACGAGGGGGGGTGTCGGACCTGAACCCGACGGGCGTCCCCGCCGTCCCTCGGGAAGAGGAGGGTGGGACGATAAGGTGACCGCCATCGGATTCCGGAGGATCGGGTGACTGAAGCGGACAGCGCCTTCGGGTCGAGTCGAGTCGACAGGTCTGGAGAACCCCAACTCATGCGCAACCGGCCGGCGCCCAGGGCGACTCCTCACCAGGCCCCGACGACAGGTCGGCGTGCAGGGATCGGATCGTGACCGTGGCCTACGACACCGCCGTCGCCACCCGGCAGGACCCGGCGGTTCCCGCTCCGTCACTGACCGACGGCCACCTCGGGCGGACCGATCGACGGTGGATGTGGCTGCGGGTGGCCGGGGCCGTGGTCATGGCGCTCTGGTGCATCGGCCTGGTCGTCTACTCGACGGCCGTCTACCACCACAACAACCTGGGGGAGGACTTCGCTACGTACAACCAGGCCTGGACCCTCATCGGCCAGGGCCACCTGAATCCGTACGACACCGTCTACCACTACTCGTTCATCAAGGGCGACTTCGAGCTCATCCTCTGGCCGTTGGCCCTCGTCCATCTGGTGTACCCGGGGTCGGTGGCCCTGCTGTGGATCCAGGACCTGGCCGTGGCCGGCAGCGGTTTCGTCGTCTTCTGCTGGATCGTGGACTACCTCGAGCGGCGCACGGTGCCGTGGTGGCCCGCCGCCGGCGTGGCATCGGTGGTACTCGCCGTGCTGGTGGCCAGCCCGGGTGCGTACCAGATCCTCGGCTTCGACTTCCACATGGAGCCCATCTCCACCCTGTTCGTGCTGTTGGCCGGGCGGGACCTGTGGTCGGGCCGGCACCGGCGGGCGTGGGTCTGGGTGGCCATGGCGCTGACCTGTGGCACCTTCGCCGCCATCACCCTGGTCGGGCTGGGCATCTCGGCCCTCATCGCCGGCCGCGGGACGCGGCACCAGGGGGCCCTGGTGGTGGCGGCCGCCATCGGCTGGTTGGCCGTGGTCTCGGTGCTCGGCGCCAGCGCCGGATCGGGCATGGCCACCTATGCCCACCTGGTCGGCCGGCAGACCCTGGCCGGCCCCACCGGCATCGTCGTCCTGGTCACCGGTCTGCTCGTCCATCCCGCCCGGGTCATCGACCAAGTCCAGAGTCGCCTCTCCGACATGTACGTTCTGGTCAAGCAGACCGGTGTGGTCGGACTGGCCTCCGCCTGGGGATTCGGAGTCCCGGTGGTGGTCATGGTCGTCAATGCCCTGAGTGCCAACGCCTCACTGAGCAATCAGGCCTTCCAGAACGCCGCCGTCTACCCGTTCGTCCTGCTCGGAACGGTCATGGTGCTGGTGTGGACGGCCCAGCGGTTCCGCTACGGCTGGATCCCGGCCATCGTCGTGGCCCTGGCGGTGACGGTGCAGGCCCTTTCATACGGCGTGGGATCGGCGCCCGCCTCCATCCGTCTCGCCGTCTCCGAGATCGGCCCGGCCCAGGCCGGCCAGATCAACCGGGCCCTGGCCGTCACACCGGCCGATGCCGAGGTGATCAGCACCATCAGCACCATGGGCCGGTTCTGCTCCCGCCCCTACTGCTACTGGTTCTATCCGAACGGGTCCTTCCCGGTGCAGAGCCGGGAGGTGGTGTTCGTGTTCTATCCGGCGTCCGAGGACAAGTTCCCCGGGGCCGACGCGGCCGGGGACGTGAGGGCGATCGCCTTCGTGCGCGACCACCTGCATGCCCGCACCCTGGTCGATGCCGACGGCGTCACCGCCCTGGTGTGGCATCCACCCGCAGGTACGACCCGGGTCGACGTGCCCACCCGTCCCTGACCGGTCCGGGTCGGAGCACCCTCATATCTGGAGCTGCATGTACCAGGGATAGCTCACCGGGGGCCGTGACACCCTGCTCAGGCCTTTGGCCGACTCACGGGGCAGGGCCAGCTCGAATCCGGCCAGATTCTGGGCCAGCTGATCGAGCGTCCGGGGACCGATGATGACCGAGGTGATGCCCGGGCGGTTGAGGAGCCACGCGAGGCTGACCGCGGTCGGTGTCGAACCGAGCTCGGCGGCCACCTTGCCCACTTCGGCCACGATCTCGAAGTTCCGGTCGGTGAGGGTGAGCATCCTCATCCCTTCCGCTTCCATGTCCGAACCTCTGCTCAGGCGACCGTCGGCCGGGAGCTCGTCCCGGGCGGCGTACTTGCCCGTGAGCATCCCCCCGCCGAGCGGGCTCCATACGATGACACCCATCCCGTGGCGGGTGGCGGTGGGGAGGATGTCGAGCTCGATGTCGCGCCAGATCAGTGAGTACTGGGGTTGCAGACTGACCAGGGGAGCCCCTCCCTGGCGGTGGGCCGCCCACTGGGCTTCGACCAGCTGGCTGCCGTAGAAGTTCGAGCACCCGATGTAGCGGACCTTTCCCGATCGGACGAAGCCGTCGAGTGTGGCCATGCTCTCCTCGATCGGGGTGTCGTGGTCCCAGTTGTGCAGCTGATAGAGATCGATGTAGTCCGTGCCCAGCCGGCGCAGACTGGCCTCGAGCGCCCGGGTCAGGTGGGCCCGGGACGAGCCCCGGTCGTTGGGTCCGCCTCCCATGACGTTGTAGCCCTTGGTGGCCAGCACGACCCCGTCGCGTTTGCCGGTGATGGCCCGTCCGACGATCTCCTCGGAGATGCCGGCGTTGTACACGTCGGCGGTGTCGATGAAGTTGTGGCCGGCATCGATGAAGGAGTCGACGATCCGTTTCGATTCGGGCTCGTCCGTCCCCCACTCGGTGTTGCCGAAGGTCATGGTGCCGAGGCACGCGCGTGACACCTTCAAACCGGATCTTCCCAACGGTACGAATCCCATGGCGGGCACGTTAGCGGCGGGGCTGTCGGGCTGCAGATCCCAAGGGGCATGCCAGCGCGGGATCACAGCGCCGAGTCCGCGCTCAGGCGTCCCGCTTCACCATCCGCCAGGCACCGAGAGCCGTCCAGCCCACCAGCCAGGCGATGATGACGCAGACGGCCGCCGTCGTCGACTCCGGTACCAGTTGGGAGGTGCCCTGGTTGCCGCCCGGTCCACCACCCCCTCCGAAGACGAATGCGAGGCCTGACGGTTCGAGATGGGCCACCGCCAACCCGACGACCGAGCGCTGCAGATTGATCAGGTGGGGGATGTTGGCCCGCGACACGATCGGGGTGAGGATGATCTCGAGCACGATCATGAGCACCACGGCGACGGTCCGCTGTCCGAGCAGCGAGCCGAGCCCGAGCCCGACCATGAAGCCGACGACCACCTCGAGCTCGATCCAGAGACCGGTGCGGACCATGAGCCCGACCGACGGGGACAGGAAAACCTTGGAGTAGGCCCGATAGTTCTGGTCGGCCATCAGTACCGCCACGGTCCTGATCATCGCCGCCGTCGGCGGAGCAGACGCAGGAGGTCCGCCGGGACCCTTTTGGACCACGGTTGGACCCCCGGGTCCACCGCCGGGGCCATTGCACGGGACGCCGTTCGGGCCGAGGACGTCGTTGACCACCGCCGGCGTTGACGGACCCCCGTGGAAGTTGAAGTTGCAGATCACCTCGTCCTGGTGGTCGGTGGCCCAGTGCACAAAGGCGGCTTGGGACAGTCCTGGGGGGATGTTGACCCCGTCGTAGTTGGACTGGGTGGGTGCGGCGAACACGCACACCGCGCACACGATGGTGAACCCGACGGCCACCACCGGTACCACGATGGCCAGTCCGGCCGGTATCCGGGCCAGGTAGAGCGCCAACCGCGACCGGCCGGTCACGACCAGATGGCGGAACATCCCCTCGGTGAGGTCGACGGATCCGGCCGTGCAGCCCAAGGTGGCGGCCACGATGAAGCCGAAGACATAGAGCACGCCGGCCACCAGGGCGTTGAAGATGTCCGACCCGCCGGCCGGACCGTAGGACTTCGGGTCGAAGGCGTGGGCCAGGAGGCGGATGACGAGGAAGAGGGTGGGGATGCCGATGGTGACGAGGATGAGGGCGATCATGAGGCCCCGCCGCTTGCGCAGCTCCATGAAGCGCGTGGCTGACCATGCCCCAGGTCGGGATCCACGATCCGCGGCGGTCGGGCGAGTGATCGAGGCGGATGGGTGCCGGCACCGGGGCCGGCGCATCGGTGGTGGTGGTCATTCGGACGCCCCCAGTCGGCTGGTGACCTGCAGGAACCACGACTCGAGCGAGGTCTGCACCTCCTGGAGCCGGTAGACCGAGACGCCGGCGCCCACCAGGATGCGGTTGATCTCGGCGATGACGTCGCGTCCGGTCCCCGACGGCAGGGTGATCCCGAGGCCGAGGGGCCCGATCTCGACCCGCCCGCCGATGGAGGTGGCCCCGAGCAGTTCGCCGGCCCTCGACGGCTCCGAGCATTCGATCTCCACCACGAAGGACGACCCGGCCAGCAGGTCGGTGATGGCCCCCTGGCGGATGACCTTGCCCCGGTCCACGATGGCCACCGCGTCACAGGTGCGTTCGACCTCGTCCAGCAGGTGGGAGGAGAGGACGACGGTGCGGCCCTCGGCCACGAGGGACAGGATCATGTCCCGCATGTCCTGCATCCCGGCCGGGTCCAGCCCGTTCATGGGTTCGTCGAGGATGAGGAGCTGGGGGTCACCGATGAGACAGGCGGCCACCCCGAGGCGCTGGCGCATGCCCATCGAGTACTTGGACACCTTGTCGTCGGCCCGGTGCAGGATCCCGACCCGCTCGAGGGCCGGCCCGATCCGCTGTCTGGCCTCGGGCTCTCGGGCCGCGGCCAGGATCTGGAGGTTCTGCCTCCCGGTCAGGTGCCCGTGGAACCGGGGCTCGTCGACGATGGCCCCGACCCGGGCCAGGGCGGCGGCCCGGTGCCGGGGAACCGGATGGCCGAGCAGCTGCATGGTGCCGGCGTCGGCATGGGTGAGCCCGAGCAGCACCCGGATGAGGGTGGTCTTGCCGGCGCCGTTCGGCCCCAGGTAGCCGAAGGCACAGCCCCGGGGGACCAGCAGCTCGACGTCGTTCACGGCGATGTTCTCGCCGAAGCGCTTGGTCAGCCCGTGGGTCTCGACGGCCCACTGGGTCTCCAGATCACGGAGGCCCGCTTTGTCCGTGGACATGGTGAGGCTCATCGGGCCCGTCCGGTTGTCAGCATGGTGCCGGTTGTCAGCATGGGCGTCCGGTCGTCAGCATGGTGCCTCTGGTCGTCAGCATGGTGCCTCTGGTCGTCAGCATGGTGCCTCTGGTCGTCAGCATGGTGCCTCCGGTCGTCAGCATGGTGCCTCCGGTCGTCAGCATGGTGCCAGGGTAAGACAGCCCGATCGCAGATGGAATGCGGCTAGCGGGTCATTCGTGGTGGGGTAATCCCCCGATCGGGGCCGTGCGGTGCCGGTACGCAAGGGCGACGACAGGTCCGCGATCACCGATCAACCGGATCATCACCAATCGGTCGGTCATGTGTCGAGATAGCGGAGCACGGCCAGGACCCGTCGGTGGTCGGCCTGCGAGGCGGGCAGATTCAACTTGGAGAAGATGTTGGTCACATGCTTCTCGACCGCCCCCTCGGAGATACAGAGGGAGTCGGCGATGGCCGTATTGGTCCGCCCCTCGGCCATGAGGGAGAGCACATCCCTCTCGCGGGCCGTGAGCACGGAGATCGAGTCGCGGCGTCGGGAGGCGCCCATGAGCTGGGTGACGACTTCGGGATCGAGGGCCGTGCCCCCCGAGGCCACCCGCTCCAGGGCCTCGACGAACTGGCTCACGTCGGCCACGCGGTCCTTCAGGAGGTACCCGATGCCCGTGGCGTCGTCACCCAGGAGCTCCTCGGCATAGCGGGTCTCGATGTACTGGGAGAACATGAGGATGGCCAATCCCTGGTACTGGCGACGGAGATCGATGGCCACCCGCAGCCCCTCGTCGGTGAACGACGGCGGCATCCGGATGTCGACGACGGCGACGTCCGGTCGCTCGCGTTCGACGGCGGCCCGGAGCGCGGCGCCGTCGGCCACCGCGGCGGTGATCTCGAACCCGCGGTCGACGAGCAGTTGGACGAGCCCGTCGCGGAGGATGACCGAGTCCTCGGCGATGGCGACCCGGAGCGGCACCGCGGTCAGGCCCGGAGCGGGAGATCGACGGTCACGACCGTGGGCCCGCGTGGGGGGCTGGTGACCTCGAGATTTCCGTCGACACTGTGCACCCGGTCGGCCAACCCACTCAGCCCGCTGGAGGTCGAACCGGTGCTGACCGCCTGGGCCCCTCCGACCCCGTCGTCCCGTACCACCAGACGCAGCCAGCGACCCTGCTGGGTACAGGACACGCGGGCCCGCGAGGCGAAGGAGTGCTGGGCGACGTTGGCCATGAGCTCGGCCACGCAGAAGTAGGCGATGGCCTCGATGGCCGGGCTCGGCCGCTCTTCGATGGTGACAGAGAGCTCGGTCGGGATCGTGCTCCGCGCTGCCAACGTGGCCAGGGCACCCTCCAACCCCACGTCGAGCGCCGGTGGATGGATACCCCGCGGCGAGGTCGCGCAGCTCGACGATCGCTTCCTTGGCCCCCTTGTGGGCATCGTTGACCAGGTCCCTGACCTGTTCGATGTCGAGATGGTCCGGGTCGGAGAGCTTCTCCTTGGCCATCCCGAGGCGCATGGCCAAGGCGACCAGCTGGGCCTGGGTGCCGTCATGGAGATCACGCTCGATCTTCCGGAGGGTGGCGGCGGACGCGTCGACGGTCTGGGCCCGGGCCTGCTCGAGGGTGCGCACCCGGACGGTCATGGCGTCCGGGGCGAGAAGTGCCCGCATGAGCAGGCGGTCGAGGTAGTCGAAGAACCGCACCGGCCACGGGGCGATGAAGAAGAAGATGGCCCCGGTGATCACGGTGGCCAGGACCACGAACGGACCGCTGCTCCCGTCGGAGAGATAGTTGGGCTGGAAGAAGATCCGGATGGCCCCCCACTCCGCCACACCCCCGCGGTGGGCGACCCCCCACAGCGGATAGGTCAGGCACCGGAAGGCATCCCACCACAGACTGAACGCGGTGAGGAAGGCCACGAGGGCCAGCGGCACCTTGATGGCCAGGTAGGCCATCGCCTTCCAGCCGGTCCGGTCCCGGAGCGCGGACTGGAGCCACCCGAGGTAGCCCGGTCGTGGCTCGAACGGCTCCGGCTCGTCGATGGTCTCGTCGAGCAGCGCACCGGCCAGCTTTCGCTGCATCCCCCCGATGCCGCGGGCCCCACGCACGGCCACGCCGATGAGGGCGATCCCGATGAAGGTGATGGCCAGCACGACGCCCGCGGCCATGGTGATGCCCACGAACGCGATCCCGACGAAGGCGATGGGCATGCCCGCCATCAGGAAGAGCAGCTCGGCCCAGGTCCGTCGGGTGAACGGCGTCTCGACCACCGTCCGGGCGATCTCCTCCAGGCGGGAGTTGGGCTCCGAGCCCCAGGTGATCACCATGGGGGCATGAGGCCTGAGCCCGGGATGCCGGACGTCGACCGGTACCCGGGCGTGCCGCGCTGCTCCGGGTTCTGCACCTCTCCTGTTCCCACAGGTCAAACATAGAGAAAATCGGTCGTCTCGGGAATGTGGTCAGCCGGATTCGTCCCCTGGGGGTAGCCCCCCTCGCCGGCACACCGCTCTCACCTGGGGTCCGGCTCCCGGAGAGGCCGCCCTTTTAATGTGTGCGTCCAAAAGCACGAGGGAGGCAATGGTGCGCTACACCTACAGTGGTCTGGCGGTGAGTCTTCGTGACCGGAAGTTCGACAAGCGGGTGCAGAGCCACCTGAATGCTTACGCCGAGGCCGGATGGCGGTTGGTGTCCACCGGTCAGCGGGACGAGGAGGACACGGTCGAGTTCTCCTTCTTCTGGGAAGCGGGCACTGTCCGGCGGGCCGAGTGAAGGCCGGGTCGGTCCCCGGCAGGGCCGGCCGTTCCGGAGGGTGCGCCCGCAACGCCCACCCGTCCGTCCGTCCCGGACCGGTGAGGTTCCAGCGGCCTGACGCCGACGTCACCGACTCAATCGGGGAGTTCGAGGAACCGCCGGGCCAGGTGCAGGAGTTGGGATCGCAGCGTTTCGTCGTCCAGGTCGGCGACGAGGGGGTGCATCACGGCACCGCCGATCGCCGCCGTGAGCATGGCGGCGGGAACGCGCCCGTCGGGCCCGGCGTCATCGCCCATGAGGAGCCGGTAGAGGCGGTCCATCACCTGCCGGAACGGCTCGTGGTGGGCGAAGAACCGGATGATGACCGGATCGCCGAGGAGGGTGCTCTCCATGCGACGGCGTTCGACGGCGAGGTCGACGATGCGGGTGATCAGCACCTCGCGGGCCCGGGTTCGGGTCGACTCGGCCTCTGCCGCTTCGATCGCCGCCTCGACATTCGAGAGTTCGACCTCGGCGGCAGCGAGGACGATCTCTTCTTTCGTCTTGAACTGGTGGTAGACGGCGGCCTTGGTCACCCCGATGGCGTCGGCGATCATCTGCAGGGAGGTCCCCCCGACGCCGTGCTCGGCGAACAGGTCGAGGGCGGCGTTGATGATGCGGGCCTTGGCCGCGCTGCGCGGCACGGGCTCGGATGCGACGGTGTCGACGGTGTCGACGGGCTCGGCAGTGTCGACGGGCTCGGCAGAAGCGGCAGAATCGGCGGAAGCCATCGCACCAGGGTAGCCACCGTTGTCGCTGCCTAGCCGATCGGCTATCCTCAAGGGAAGCTGACCGGCGGTGCTCGTCGAACCATGCAGAGGCGGTTCTCCGACGCCTGAGCCGTCCAGCCGGCACCTACAGAGGAGGGAGACCACCGTGTCAGAACCGACGGCCGACCCACAGCTCGACGAGTTCCTGGAGATCCGCAAGCCCGGGGCCCACCTGGACGAAGGGGTCGTGGCCGACGACTTCGTCCTCATGCTGGGGGTCGACCTCACCAACTTCCCCAAGTTCCCGCGGGTCGACGACAGCGTCACCTACCCGAAAGGTGACCTCGACATCCGCCAGCAGCTCGATGTCGACTCCGGTGCCGAGCTGCCCGACTACAGCGGTCCCTACCGGGCGGACCTGCGCTTCACCGACTTCTCCAAGGAGGCACTGGCCACCAAGTTCCTGCCGTGGAGCGAACGGTACCTGCAGCTCGTCCTCGACGGCTGGGCCGCCGAGGTTTCCCGGCGCTACGGCGCCGAGACGATGGCCGAGGTCGAGTGGACGGCGTGGAACGACCAGATCAGTCCCGAGCTCGAGCGCATGAAGAACGAGTTCCTGCCCGCCGGCACGGTCTACGACGATCCCAACCGGCGGGTCGGGGAGGGGGACAGGGTCGGCACCCGGGTCGTCTACACCGGACTCTTCACCGCCGGCCCGGAGGTGGTCGATCTCCCGAAGGAGCAGCTCGTCACCTGGTTCCTCGGCAGTCACGAATACCTGTTGCAGTGCATCGAGGCATGGGCCACTCAGATCACCGTGCGCTACGGCCTCGACACCATGTTCGACATCCAGTGGACACTGTGGGGTGATTCCGTCCTGCCCGGTGTGAAACAGCTCAAGGCCGAGTACCTCGGCATCACGGGCAACACGGTCGCCGACTGGATGAAGGATCTGCAGATCGACGCCACCGCCCTGCCCGGCAAGGCGTTCGACCTCTCCTTCGAGATGCCCGAGCCCGAGGTCGGCATCATGACGTTCAACCGCTGCGTCGCCGCCGACCAGTGGGAGACGATGGGGCGGCCAGACATCCTGGAGAAGAACTGCCACTCCACCTGTCCGAAGTCGATGATCAAGACGACCGAGATGTACAACCCGAACATGAAGGTCGACATCCTCGCCATCCCTCCGCGCAAGGACCCCGGCGACGTGTGCTGCAAGTGGCGCTTCAGCATGCGGACAGAGGACGACCCCGACTACGTCCGCGTCGAACTGGGCCGGAAGCCGGATGAACGGGGCGCGCCTCCCTGGCTGACCACGGGTCCGCAGCCAGCGTCTGATCCCGAGGTCCTCCGGCCCCGTACACGCCGTTGACCTGCACGTTCGGCCCGTGCCCGGACAGGGGCCGAGGGATATGCTGTGCGAGTGCCAAACAGACCGCGGTATCGGATCGTCCAGTGGACGACGGGAAATGTGGGCAAGAGCTCGGTGCAGGCCATCGCGGCCAACCCCACGCTCGAGCTCGTCGGCTGCTACGCCTGGTCGCCGGAGAAGGCGGGCCGCGATGTCGGTGAGCTGTGTGGCATCGGCCCGCTCGGCATCGTGGCCACCAACGACATCGATGCGCTGCTCGATCTCAAACCCGACTGCGTGGTCTACAACCCGATGTGGCTCGACGTCGGCGAACTGGAGCGCATCCTGTCGGCCGGTGTGAACGTCGTGGCCACGGCCGCCTTCATCACCGGGCACAACCTGGGCGCCGATCGCGACCGGATCGCCGACGCCTGCCGGCGCGGCGGCTCCACCATGTTCGGCACCGGCATCAGCCCCGGCTTCGCCGAGCTGTTGGCCATCGTGTCGGCCACCATCTGCGACCGTGTCGACAAGATCACGGTCAATGAGGCCGCCGACACCACCTTCTACGACTCACCGGCCACCGAGATACCGGTGGGCTTCGGCAAGCCGATCGACCATCCCGACCTCCAGTCGATGACGGCCCAGGGCACGGCGGTCTTCGCCGAGGCCGTGCGGATGGTCGCCGACGCCCTCGGGGTCGAGCTCGACGATGTCCGGTGCGAGGCCGAGTACGCGCAGACCACCGCCGATCTCGACCTCGGGTCGTGGACCATCCCCGCCGGATGCGTCGCCGGGGTGGCGGCCAGTTGGAAGGGATCGGCCGGCGGCAAGGTCCGTCGTGGAGCTCAACGTCCGGTGGCGGAAGGGCCAGACGCTCGATCCCGACTGGAAGATCGACCAGGACGGTTGGGTGATCCAGATCGACGGGCGGCCGACGGTGACGGCCAACATCAGCTTTCTCCCGCCGCCCGACTTCGAGGCCGAGACCATCGCCGACTTCATGGTGCTCGGGCACATCATGACGGCCGCGCCCTCCGATCAACGCCATCCCGGCCGTGGTGGCCGCCGCGCCCGGCATCGCCACCTACAACGATCTGCCGCTCGTCGTGCCCCGCGGCGTCGTTCCCGTCCCGTAGGCCCCACTGCCGGCGTCGAGCCGCTCGGCACCCGTTCAAGCTGCATTGATCCGCTTGGCCAGCGCGGCAAAGCGGATGCGTGTGGCGTCGTCCAGCTGCGGCATCAGCTGCAGCTGGCCCCGGAGCAAGGCCCTGGCCGGCAGGAAGCGATCGAGTTTGCCGTGGGCGATCCTCCGGGCCGCGAACAGCGCATCGATCCGCTTCGTGATGCGCGAGAAGTCCGTGGGCAGGTCGTCCACCCCGATCGGCCCGTCGGCCAGCTGCTGCTCGTAGGAGCGGTTGACCAGCCGGAGATAGAACTCGGGGTCGAAGAGGTCCTCGATATCGGCGTCGGGTACGCCGGTGACCTCCGAGAGGACGACCAGCGATCCGTTCCTCAGCTGGTCGTCCTCGACGAGACGCCTCACCGGCGCACTGTCCCTGGTCCGGGCATCGACGATGACGGCCAGTCTCGACGAGGTGGGTGCAGCCAGCGCCAGGAACGTGGCCAGGGTCCCGGCCCCTCCGACCGGGACCCGCACCCAGTCGTTGTCGACGGTCGGCATTCCCCGATCGAACAGCTCGGCGTCCAACAGGTCGAGATAGATCAGATCGCCGGGGTTCTCGACCAGAAGGGTCTTCTCCCCGCTGAACAACCCCTGACCGAGGGTGTAGCCGAGCGCCGCCCGGAGCGGGAACACCGTTTCTTCGTCGACGCAGAACACATCCGCGGAGATCTTCGTGCCGTGATCGGTCACGTCCATGACCGTCCGGGCCCGCTCGAGATGCTCCGGGTCGATCATGAAGGGCGAGTGGGTCGTATAGAGGACCTGGTGCTCGGGGGCCAACCGATCCTCCATGAACCGCAGGAGGTCGCGTTGGGCGGTGGCGTGCAGGGCCAGGGCGGGCTCATCGAGAAGGAGGATGAGATCGCTCTCCTTGGCCGCCTCCAGGTCGGAGAAGTAGGCCAGGAACGAGAAGAACCAGACGAACCCTCTCGATCGCTCGTCGAACGGAACGGTGACCCGGTGGCGGTGGTTGGCCACGCGGACGTGGAAGATCGGCCCCTTGTCCAGGGGTGGCTCCGCTCCCGGCTCGGGGGCGGTGACCTTCAAGTCGACGGACAGGTCGTTGTTCTGGGACCAGTAGCGGAAGATCTCGTCGCTGATGCTGTTGGCGGCGTTCTCGAGCTCCCGGATCAGCCGTTCGTGGTTGCTCTCGTCGTCGAAGTCCTCCGGATTCCCGCGGATGAGCGACAACAGCGCGATCAGTGAGCGGGTCCCACGGTCCATGTCGCCCCGATCGCGGCTCTCGATGAGATCGGGGATGGAGACTTTGCCCGGCATGGTGCTGTAGTCGTCGAAGTACACGAATTTGGGCAGCATCGTGCTCAGGTGCTCGTCGATGAGATGGAGGGACACCTGCTGGGACGGCCAGGCCGTGATGCGGTCGAGCAGTTCCATCGACCGGGTCGATGGCTTGGGCAGGGCGGAGAGGACCTCGATGAGCTGGCGGAGCGAGGTCGCGGCGCGGGCCTCGGCGGCAGCCTCGGACGGGAGATCGAGGTCCGAGACGAGGTGGCGGACGGTGACCGCCTCATCGACCTTGAGGTCCTCGAAGGTGAGGCCGGTCGAGCGGTAGCCCCGCCACACCTGAAAGGTGCGACTGGTCAGGGCATCGACACCCAGGTCCGACTCGATGACCTCGAGCTCGTGGTCGGTCAGCTCGAATTCGGCCGTGCACACCCGGAGCGGGTCGTCGGTCTCCTTCCGCTTGCGGGTCAGGCGGCTGGGAAAATCGAGAATCTCCTGGTACTCGGCCGGCTCGATGGGATTCAGCTTGAAGAGCGCCTGGAGGAAGGCGGTCTTTCCGGATTCGTTCTTGCCCACCAGTGACGTGATCTCAGGCTCTACCTCTATCCACCCCGAATCCTCGATACTGCGGTAGTTCTCGATCCTGACCCTGCGTAATCTCATCCGTCCTCCTGCCCCGAAGACACTTCTGCCCCCTCTTCATCGGCTCGATGGCGGCGTTCCTTGACCCCTTGCCACCGGGAACATGCCGGGGCCAACGGGCCGGCCGCGGGCTCGACGTACCGCCCCCGTGGGCCGATAGACCCCCCCGGCGCCCGGGCACCCCCGGCGCGGCGACGGTCACAGCCGGCGGGCCCGTCGCCGGCCGGCCGGTCGATCACCACCTCGTCACCGACGTGCACCTGGCCCGATTCGGTCACCGCCACGTAGGCGCCGACGCACGACCATGTCCCGAGACCGGGAATCTCGATCCGGTTGTGCCGGCTGATCGTCCGCAGGACTTCATTGTCCCGGGGCAGCTCGCCCTGGGGGAGTGTCGTCATGATGCAACGCATGGTCGGCAGGAGAACGGCCGTCTCCAGCGCGGCCCCGAACCGGGCGGTGGCGCCGGGCCACGTGTTCTCGGCGAAGGGCGGGTCGGGGGATCCGACGACGATGTTGGGCCGAAATCGCTCGACCTCGAACCGACTTCCGGGTTGGACCTCACCGAGATACCGGAGGGTCTCGCTGGTCAGCACGTGGAGCGCGGCGAGGTCGAAGAAGGTCCCGGGTGGGGATGCCAGGGCGAGGGACAGCTTGGTGACCGTGCCCTCGGCCTCGGCTGCGTCGGTGGAGATCTGCCGGAGGTAGTCATCGGGGATCACGCCGTCCATCTCGGGCCACACGGCGAGGTAGCCGCTGCCGTCCGGCGCCACCGTCGTCAGCCTGACCGGGCGGCCGAACACGGCGGAGAGACGGCGGTCGACGTCAGGATCCTCGCTCCCCGTCTCCTCCCCGTCGGGCAGCGTGATGCACACCGGCGGCAGCGCGGCGTCGGGGAGTGGAGGAGTGGGATAACGGGCCTCACACTGCAGGAGCCGACCCCACAGCCGGGGGTGTTTGGCGCTGCCGACCTTGCCCGTTGCCGAGTCGACGACGGCGTAGGCCCGGTCACCGGCGAGGCCCGACGTGGTGACCTCCGAGGCGCTTACCCGCTCGCCCCGCATGGACTTGACCGGATAGCGCCAGAGAGCCTCGACGGTCGCCATCCCGGTGCCGCTCACGGGTCAGCGTCCTCGCGTTCGGTACGTAACGGGGGATCGCCGGGGCGAGGAGCATCGATCTCGTATGCACGTCGTATGCGACCGACCAGGAGGACGATCCCGAGGCCGACGAGGCACCCGAGGAACATGACCGTCACCACCCGGAGTGCCGGTCGTGTCCGTCGGGCGACCGCGTCCACCTTCTCGACCACGGCCAGCCCGCGATCGATCTCGGACAACACCAGTTCCGCCGTGGCGATGCCCTCCCGGGTGTCCGAGAGCAACGAGTCGAAGTCACTCACCTGTTGACCCCACTGTTCGGCCGTTCGCCGGACAGAAAGCCATACGCCCCGGCCCCACGCTAGGCCAGCACCGGTCGGAGTGCCCGGACCGCCGATGGCATGCCCCGACGGGTGCATCGGAGGCCCGCGATCAGTACGTAGCAGCCTGTCCGAACCGTTGTCGGTCGATGATCCGACCGAGTGTCTGACGCCGCCTGTGTGGACGTGGTTACTGAGCGTGACGCAGCACGCCGACAGCCCTGCCTGGCCGAAAATTACGTGATCCGCCTCTCCGACCGTCGACCTCGATGCTGTATTTTCGTTTCCATCTTTCCGTTGCCACGGAGAGAGGGGGCAGCTGATGCGGCGTGGCTTCGAACCGCGAATGAGGGCAGGGCGCAGGCCGCCATGGCCGGGCATCGCCTTGACCGGTGTCTGCCTCCTGAGTGGTCTGTCAGTGACCACCGGTGCGGCCACGGCCGGCGCCGCAGCGAGCAAGCTGTACGCCGGTGCCCATGCATCCGGCACGGCCAACTGCTCGTCCGCGGCCAATGCCTGCACGCTGGCCAGAGCCCTCGGCAAGGTGGCTCCCGGTGGCACCGTCGAGCTGGTCACGCCGGGACATGAGGGCACGGCTTCGTCGTACTATTCGCCCGGCTCCTCCGGGTTCTCCGTCGCCACGTCGCGGACCTCGGCCACCTCACCGGTCGTGATCGAGCCGGCCCCCGGGGTGCAGACCCCGATCCTCGACGGCGGGGGCAAGTACCCGGTCCTCAAGGTGGGCAACGCCATGCACTTCGTGATCAGCGGCCTCGCCATCCAGGACGGATCCTCGGATGTGTCATCATCCGGAGGCGGGATCACCGACAACTCCCATGCCGTCGTCACCGTCACCGATTCGATCTTCTCGGACGACTACGGGCCGCAGGACGGCGGGGCTGTCCAGAATGGTTCCGGTGGCACGCTCACAGTCACCGACTCGACCTTCGCCGACAATTCGGCCTGCCTCGGCGGGGCGATCTCCAATGGCTACGGCAGCTCCGGAACGGCGACCGTCGCCCGGTCGACGTTCTCGGACAACCGGGCATTCTGCCGAGGCGGGGCCATCGCCAACGGGGACGACGGCTCGGGCGCCCTGACCATCACCGATTCGACCTTCTCCGGCAACGGTGCTCCCGAGGGCGCCGCCATCGAGAACGGGGACGGCGGATCCGGCCGGCTCACCATCACCGCGACGACCTTCTCGGCCAACACCGCGTCCTCCGGTGGCGCCACCATCGACAACGGGGACGGCGGCGGCAAGGGCTCGACGGTTGCCGCCGCGGCCGACATCCTCGCCGGTTCCTGCCGCCAGGTCAGCGGCACCTGGACCGACCAGGGCGAGAATGTCGCGTCGAGCCCGTCGTGCCTGAAGGGCGGCAAGGGTGACGTCTCCAAGGCCCAGTTGGCCGGTCTGCTGGGTCCCTTGGCCGACAACGGGGGACCGACCGAGACGATGGCCCTCCTGCCCGGCAACCCGGCCAGCGGCCTCATCCCCGACCCGACCAGCGGGCTGTGCCCGGGGGTCGCCGACCAGACCGGACGGTCGGGCCCGGTCGGTGCTCCCTGCAATGCCGGGTCCCTCCAGCTCCATCCCGTGATCAGCTCCGTGACCTTCTCGGGCCTGGCCGTCACGCCCACGGTGACCGTCACCGGCAGCGGATTCGGCAACCAGGCCAACATCGGAACACCCACGCCGGTATCCACCTGCAGCGGCAGCTCGTCCACCGGGGATGACTACGCCGGCAATCTCTATCTCTACGAATGGAACGGGACATGGGGTGCCGGGGAAGGGCCGCCGGCTGCCTGCGACTACTACGGCCTGCTCATCTCGCAGTACTCCGCCACCCGGATCATCTTCACCCTGGGTTCGGACTACCCCACCTACGGCAAGCTCAAGTGGGGTGACCTCTTCACCATGCACGTGCTGGGCGCCGTCCTCTCGGGGGCGGTCGCCCCTGCGCCCGCCATCACCGGCTTCAGCCCGGCGTCGGGTCGGGTGGGGACCACGGTCACCATCAAGGGGACCGGTCTCGCCCATGCCTCCGAGGTCACCGTCGACGGCGTGAAGGCGACCATCACCGACGATACGTCCGGCACCATCAAGGCCAAGGTGCCGAAGGGGGCGACCTCGGGCCGGATCCAGGTCACGGCGGCGGGTCACGGTCACGAGCGCCACCGCGTTCGACGTGACCTGAGGAGCATCCGGGGCCGACCGGGAGGCACGTCGGGCTGGTGATGCCGGGCGAGTGATGCCGGGGGCAGTCGGGCCGCCGGAGCCGGCGGTCCGCCGGTCGACGGTAGCGACCACTTCGCGGCGAGGATCGGTCCGTGCCCTATGCCTTCGACCCCGAGCTGGCGCCCATCGTCGAGCTCCTCCCGAGTGGGGACATGCGGGATGTCGCCCAGTCGCGGGAAGGGATCCTGGCCCTGCTCGAGCCCCTCAACCGTGATGTCGACACCACCGGGGTGACGATCAGCGATCATGACGTCCCCACCCCCGGGGGATCGGTACCGGTCCGGGTGTATGCACCCGCGGCAACCGCCCCTGCGGCCAGGCCGGCGCTGCTCGACATCCACGGCGGCGGTTTCGTCGTCGGCTCCATCGACATGGAGCATGCCTTCGCCACCCAGGTCGCCCGCGACCTCGATGCAGTCGTCGTCACGCCCGAGTACCGGCTGGCTCCCGAGCACCCGTTCCCGGCCGCCGTCGACGACTGCTACGCCACCCTGCAGTGGATGCACGACCGGCGCCCCCGCGCTCGGCATCGATCCGGAGCGCGTCGCCGTCGGCGGCCAGAGCGCGGGTGGCGGCCTGGCCGCGGCGATCGCCCTTGTGGCCCGCGATCGGGGCGGCCCGGGGATCTGCTTCCAGTATCTCGGGATCCCTGAGCTCGACCACCGGCTCGAGACCCCGAGCATGCGCACGTTCGTCGACACGCCGATGTGGCACCGCCCGAACGTGGAGCTCAGTTGGAGCTACTACCTGGGACCCGATGCCGGCGACGTGTCGCCCTACGCGTCACCCGCCATCGCCACGGACCTCAGCGGACTGCCGCCGGCCTATGTGACGACGATGGAGTTCGATCCGCTGCGCGACGAAGGCATCATCTATGCCATGCGGATGATGCAGGCGGGCGTCTCCGTCGAGTTGCACTCGTATCCCGGGACGTTCCACGGCTCGGCGATGATCCCGACCGCCGCGGTCTCCGAACGGGCCCGGGTGGAATCGATGATCGCGCTCCGCCGCGGGCCGAACGTGCCCTCGCCGTCGGGCGTCCGGGCCTGAAGCCCCAACCCGCTCCGATCTCCGCCGACCGGGTCATCGGGCAGCCGTCGGGTGCGGTCATCGGCCGGTGGATCTGCCCCTCATCTATGCCACTGTGTATGGCCACCAGCTGAATGGGGGGCGTGGGCAGGGGCGCCGGGCGCACGTTCCCGACGACAAGGAGCGCACATGAGCATCTACGCACCCACCGAGGCCCAGCACCGCGGCTCGACCGATCTCCCCTTCGTGGAAATGGGTGGAGGCAACAAGCTCAAGGTGATCCAGGTCGACGTGGCCGAGGGACTCTGGATCGTCGAGAACATCTTCCAGGCCGGCTACGCGGTGCAGACCCACCGCCACACGGGGCCGGTCTACGGCTACACGATGTCCGGTGCCTGGAAGTACCGCGAGTACGACTACGTGAACAGGGCCGGCTCGTTCCTCTTCGAGCCCGCGGGGTCCGTCCACACCCTCGAGTGCATCGAGAACGACACCCAGGTGTGGTTCCAGATGTACGGGGTCAACCTCAACCTGGCCGCCGACGGCAGCATCGAGAGTGTGTTCGACGGTCCCGGCACCCTCGAGGCGTACTACGCACTGTGCGAGGCCGAGGGCTTCCCGCGGCCCGACGTGCTGGTGAGCTGAGGGCCTCTTCGACCCCACGTCCGGGCCGGATCGACCCCACGCCCTGGGCCGGACCCCACGCCCGGCCCGGGCCCGCCACCGCCCCCGGACCAACCGGCCGGCCCTCTCCAGCGTCGGCGTTTACGCCTTTTTGATGCCGCCGTGGCACGATGCCGGACCAGGACGGGCAGAATGGAAGCAGGACAGACCCCCGGAACGGGTGCGCCGGATGGCGGACCGAAGGGGGAGGGGTGCGCCAGCTGGGCGCACCCGGGACAGGAGAGACTCAACATGGCAGCAGCCAACCGGGGATCGCTCGGATCGACGTCGAACTACCAGCGCATGGTGCAGACCTACGGACCGCCGCGCCCGACCGGCTCGACCGCGCTCCTCGAGCCCCCCGCACCCGTCGCTCCCACCGCCACCCGGACGTTCAGCGCCGAGGGTGCCTTCAACAAGGCCGGGCTCCTCGGGGCCCTGGCCCTGGTCGTCGGGGCCCTGGCCTACGTCGCCGACCTCCCCCTGGGACTGGTGTGGCCGCTCCTGCTGGTCGCCGTCGGTGCCGGGCTGTGGGCCTCCTTCCGGCCGCAGCAGGCCAGGGTGCTGGCCCCGGTGTTCGCCGTATGCGAAGGGGCGGTCCTCGGCATGCTGTCCCGCTTCTCGCCAACCAGGGTCAGCACGTCGTCACGCTGGCCGTGGTCGGGACCCTGGCCGTGGTCGTCGGCGTGTGGTTCTGCTACCGGGCCGGCCTGGTCCGGGTCGGCCACCGGTTCATCCAGATCACGATGGTGGCCACCCTCGGCCTGCTGGCCGTCATCGTGGTGTCCATCCTGACCGGATGGGCACGTCGGGGCTCGGCGGCCTGGTCATCTTCGGCATCTTGTACCTGTTCCTGGCCGTGATGAACCTGTTCGTCGACTTCGACTTCGCCTACCGGGCCCAGGCCGCCCAACTCAGCGCCGACGCCGAGTGGTACTCCGCCTTCTCGCTGCTGCTCTCCTCGGCCATGGTCTACCTCGCCCTGCTGCGAATCTTCGGCGGCCGAAGCTAGAGGACAGCGCCTCTGGACAGGTGTCCGGGTCGACCGTACGCTGCCACCTGGGCGACAGACGTGAAACGGGACGTGCCCGCCAGGGAAGGAGTGACGGTGTCGACACGGACGCTTCGGGCCCTCCCGGTGGGGCGATGAGCTCCAGGTACCCGTTTCCGGCCTCCCCCGACGGCTGGTTCAGCGTCGGTGCCGGGGCGGATCTGGCACCGGGGGACGTGGAGCCGGTCCCTACCTTGGACGCGACTGGTGCTCTTCCGCGGTGAGGACGGGATCGCGCGGGTCTTCGATGCCCACTGCCCCCACCTCGGCGCCCACCTGGGTGTCGGCGGCCGAGTGTGCGGCGACGGCATCGCCTGTCCCTTCCACGGGTGGCGGTTCGACGGTACGGGCCGGCTCGTCGAGGTGCCGGGCCTGGACCGGCCGCCGCGGGCCGCCGCCCGGGCGTGGCCGGTCTGCGAGCGCAACGGTCGCATCTTCGTCTGGCACCACGCCGGCGGCGCACCTCCGAGCTACGAGGTGACCACCTACCGGCCCGACGAGACGGGCTGGACGCCTTGGAGATGCAGCACCTACCGGGTGCGCGTCCACGTCCAGGACCTGACCGAGAACATCATCGACCGGTCGCACTTCTCGGCCGTCCACGACATGGCACCACCTGAGCGGGACCACTTCGAGGTCCGGTTCGAGGCCCCTCCATGGTCGTCGAGCAGAGCCTCAAGGTGACCGCCGTGGACGTGGCCGGCTACGAGGTCCAGACGACCACGACGACCTGCGGCCCCGGGATCGTCGCCGTCGAGGTCAGCCAGGACCCGATCGAGATGCTGACCTACATCACGCAGACCCCCATCGACGAGGAGCTCACCGAGGTCAACCTCATCTTCTCGATGAAGGCTCTGCCCGACGAGCGGGCCACCGAGTCGATCAGCGAGCTCAACGACCGGATCACCAACGAGCAGTTCGCCCAGGACGTGCCCATCTGGGAGAACAAGATCTACCGCGAGCGTCCGATGGTCACCTCCGCCGACGGCCCGGTAGCGCAGTACCGCCGCTGGTTCCGGCAGTTCTACTCGGACCCGGGCTGATCCGCCGGCTCCGGCAGAAGAGAGCCCGGCCGACCGGTCAGCGCAGGGCGTTGGCCGCCGCCACCAGGGCGTCCTCTTCGGCCCAATTGGTCTGGAAGTGGCGGTTCGGCTCGATCATCTGGTTGTAGTACCACCAGAACAGGTAGATGCCGAACGATGACGATCGTGGCGACGATCCGGCCCACGTAGTTGTCCTGGCCCTTCACCCGGGCCTGGTCCGGCGCCGGCACGGCCTGGCCGAACCGCCCGAAGATCACCGACAGCTCGTACTCGACGCCGACCTCGGCCCGGTCGTGCTTGACGAGGTCCTGGTCCAAGAGCACGAAGGCGATGATCTCGACGACGCCGCGGGCGACGATGGCCAGCACGAGCCAGATGACCGGTTCGCGAAAGTCGCTCGTCATGCGCCGGAGCACGTCCATGTGCGCGCTGGCCCGCTGGAACGACGGCGTCAGCTCCGTCCTGCAGGCCCCGCCTCCCGGCCTCCTCCCAGGCGAAGGCGAGCGCGGCGTCGAAGAACTCGACCCGGCGCGCGTTGTGATCGCGCATGCGCCGGACCAACTGGTAGAAGACGTAGAAGCCGTAGATCCCGAGGGTGAGGACGGTCCAGCCCAGTGCCGTCCAGTAGTCGAAGATGTAGTCGGTCTCGGTGCGACGCTGCCAGGCGCATAGTCATGCGGTCGATGGGGGGCAGCGACGGCGGGGCCCCGGCGCCACCGGCGGCGAACTGCTCATACCGGGGCGGGAGCGCGGGAACAGGTGACGGATCCTCAGGGGGGTCGGACGGCGGCGACTGGTTCTCCTGCTCGTCTTCGGCCATGTTGCCTCCCCGCCAGGTGGCTCCGGGATCATCTCTCACATGATGGAATCGCGAAGTCGCTCGAGTGTGCGTGAACCGCTACGAGCCTACCCACGCCGCCGGTGCCTCCGGCCCGGGGGCGGGCCCGGTCCGCGCCCGGTGGGGTCACGGAGCCGGCCACGGCCGCGTCCGGGCAACGACGGTTCAGCCCGGAAGCCCGGCCTCCAGGTCGTCGAAGAACGTCCTCCAGCCCTCCTCCGCCTGTGCGTAGTTCTCCGGAGGCATGTTCCCCCCGCTCTGGGTGAAGGTCATCTCGGTTCCGGCCCCGACCCGCTTCAGCTCGACGGTCACCAGTTCGAACTGATCGCCGGGGCGATCGCTCAAGGTCATGACCAGGCGGTTGGGGACGTCCACCTCCTGGTAGGAGCCGTGCCAACCGATCTCGTTGCCGTCGGGCAGGAGCATGCGTGCCTTCCAGGCGCCGCCCACCTTCAGATCCATGGAGACGTCTTCCACGGTGGTGGACGCCGTCCCGAACCAGCGCCCGAAGACCGCGGGCGTCGTCCAGGCCCGGAACACCTCTTCGGGTGGGGCGTCGAACGTCCGGGTGATCGAGATGTAGGCGGGCCGTCGGTCATGGTCGTGATCCCTTCTGGTTCTTCAGGTGCTGATCGAGGTTGTCGAAACTGGTCTCCCACAGCTGTCGGTAGCCCTCGAGCCACCCGCTGGCCGAAGCCAGCGTCTCCGGCCGGAGCCGGCAGGGGCGTTCCTGGGCCCGTCGGCTTCTGGTGATCAGGCCGGCCCGGTGCAGCACGGAAAGGTGCTTCGAGACGGCCTGGATGCTGATCGAGAAGGGCTGGGCCAACTCGCTGACCGTGGCCTCTCCTGAGGCCAACCGCTCCACGATGGCCCGCCGGGTCGGATCGGCCAGGGCCGAGAAGACGGCCCCCACCGCCTGGTCGGCCAGCCGCGTCCCGGTTCCGTGATCAACCATTGAGTTGAATACTAGGCACGGGTTGCCCTGTTGTCAACCAAGCAGTTGAATACACGAGGCAGGTCGGTGTCGGGGACCGGGATTCGCGACCGGCACCTCGAGCACTTCTACGGCGATCCGGTGGTGGCATCCTTCGACGCCTGGCACTCGCTGGACGGGGTGACCAGGATCGGTCGGGAGTACGAGAACTTCCGCTCGGCGGCCACCTTGGGCCTGGAACAGGACCGGCCGGCCGCCCTCCTGCGCGGGGACGAGGAGCGGGCGCAGGAGATCGTGCGCCTCACCCAACCCTCACTGGCCGGGGCCTACATCCAGCACTGGCTGCTGATCTCCTCGTTGGGGGCGACGAGCGAGAGCGTCCGTGAAGTCCAGGACGCCTACTGGAAGATCAGACCGGTCTCCGAGCAACAGGCGCTGGACGCCAAGCACAGCCGCCGCTCTTCGGCGAGGAGCTCGAGCGCTGGTCAAAGCCGTCCCTCACTGGATGATCCTCCCCACCACGATCGAGAGCTCGTAGAAGATGTAGAGCGGGATGGCCAGCGCCATCATCGAGAACGGGTCCGAGCTGGGTGTGATCACCCCGGCGACCACCACGATGAGGACGATGGCCCACCGCCGCCATGAGGAGAGCTTCCGGGCCGTGAGCACGCCGGCCACCTCCAGGGAGACCAGGAGCACCGGGAACTGGAAGGTGATGCCGAACACCACCATCAACAGCACGATGAGGCTGATGTAGTTGATCGGATCGAAGATCTCGTGGAGGCTCGGGCCGCCGATGCTGTCGAGCCATTTCAACGCATGGGGGAAGGTCACGAAGGCGACCAGGCATCCGGTGGAGAACAGGCTGAGCGAGGCTGCGACGAAGGGAACGGCGTAGCGCTTCTCCTTCGGGTTCAGCCCGGGGGTGATGAACCGCCACAGCTCCCACAGCAGCACCGGCGAGAGAGGACCAGACCGCCGTAGGCGGCGATCTTGACCCGTAGCCCCAGTCCGTCCAAGGGTCCGTGATGTAGAAGGCACAGTGGCTCGGCGCCACTTCGCAGTAGGGATGTCTAGGAAGGAGAGAATCCACGGATAGGCCAGGAACGCGGCGGTGCCGGCGATGACGAAGGCCACCGCGCACACCATCACCCGCCGCCGCAGTTCGCCCAGGTGCTCGACCAGGGTCATGGCCTCCGGCCTGGGCCGGGCTTCGTGTCGTGGCTTGAGGAGGAGTGCCATCGGGGTTCGGGTTCCGGTCGCGGCTGGCGGCCGCCGGCTCAGTTCATCCCGGGGTCGTCAGCGCCGGCTCCGCCATCGGAGCGGACCCGGTGGGCGATGCCGCCCGGAGCGGTGGTCGACAGCTCCGGTATGGGCGACGGCATCTCGTAGCTCTGCACCGTGCCCGCCGGTCGGTTGCGTACCGCCGCTCCCACCTCGTTCCCTGTGCCCATCCGGCGATCCGGCCCCGGCGGCCACGTCCGATGCCGGCTCGTTCCCCGAACCGTCGGTCTCGGCCAGATTGTCGAGGAAGGCCAGAGGCGACCGAACCGCCCGGGTGATGGTGTCGGTGGAGGGAAGGTCGGGGAAGCTGCCCCGGACCTCGGATTCGAGCTTCTCCCTGAATCTGCGGAAGTCCCTCCACAGACCGCCGATCTGCTTGGCCACGGTCGGGAGCTTGTCGGGGCCCAACACGACCAGGGCGATCACCACGATGACCAACAGTTTCGCCGGGCTCAGGAAGGGCACGACGGCCCCCTTCCCGACGTCACGAAGCCCCGGTCTCCGAGTACTCGGATGGTCGCCTCGACGGTGACGGCGGTGTGAGCCGGGGCGGTCACGCTCGTCGGCGCCACGGCTTCGACCACCGCCGTCTTGCCCTCGCCGGCATCGGCGGCCACCATCGTCGAGCCCCTTCTTGAACTCCTTCTGCGCCGAACCCAGGGAGCGGGCCAGTTTGGGGATCTGGGTGGATCCGAACAGGACCAGGGCCACGACGATCAGGACGATGAGACCTTGTTCGCCGAAAAGATCGGCGGGTGGGCTGAAGTGCATGGTGGACGTCTCCTTTGTCGGCCAACGGGGCAGGTTCGCGGTACCGGTCTGGCGTGCTTCTCGGACCGCTGTCTTCTTGTTCGCCACCGACCGCCTGTCTGGATGAGTGGAACGAACGTCGACGTCGTCATCCCACGTCGCCGCGTCGGATCCGGTCGGATGATTTCGAAAGAAATCCGGGATTTCTGTCATCCGGTATCGGATGTCGGCATCGATAGACAGCATGTGGACCATCCCGTCCGCGTCGGCGCAGTCCCGTCCTTGCCCAGGAGGTCTCGATGAACGAAGTCAGCAGACGCGTGTTCCTGAAAGGTGGCTCGGCCGCCGTCGTCGCCGCCGGAGCCATCTCGGCCATCCCGGGCCTGCCCGCCCTGGTCGGCGTGGCCGAGACCCAGGCACCGGCCGACGTCGGTGCGGCCGAGAGCGCGGTGACCGAGGCCGAGGCCTCGTCGTCGATGAGCGAACCGCTCATCGCCCACATCCGGGATCTCGGCACCGGGGAGATCGGCCTCTTCTCCGGCACCAGGGAGATCACCGTGCTCAATCCCCAACTGGCGGCATCGCTGTTCAGAGCCATGCGCTGAGCCGACAGCCGTCGTCCCTGTCCATGTCAACCGTCGATCCAGTCAACCGTCATCCGTCAATCCGTCAACCGTCAACCAAAGAACAGAGGTAGCCATGTCGTCCCATCGTGAAGCGCCGGAAATCTCCAAGGACCCCGTCGCCGACTCCACCGATCTCTATGCCTTCGTGAGCCCCGATCAGGCCGGCACCGTGACGCTGATCGCCAACTACATTCCCCTGGAGGCCCCCGACGGCGGTCCCAACTTCTACGAGTTCGGTGACGACGTCCTCTATGCCATCAACATCGACAACGACAACGACGGCTGCGCGGACATCAGCTATCAGTTCCAGTTCACCAGTGAGATCACCGATCCGAACACCTTCCTCTACAACACGGCGCCGATCACGTCGCTGCAGAGCCCGAGCTGGAACCGCCGTCAGACCTATTCGGTCACCCGGGTCGACAGGACCGGGAGCCACCTGCTGGGCTCCGGCATCCCCTGCCCGCCGTGCAACATCGGGCCGCTGTCGACGCCCGACTACGTCGGCCTGGCCAACGCGGCCATCACCACCGTCGCCCCCGGGACGAAGGTCTTCGCCGGCCAGCGGGCCGAGGGCTTCTACGTCGACCTCGGTGCCATCTTCGACCTCGGTGTCCTGCGGCCGTTCGAGCAGGACCACACCACCTTCGGACTGGCCAACACCGGGATCGGCCAGATGGCCAAGGGCGTCAACTCGACGGCCGGGGTGAACGTGCACAGCATCGCCATCCAGGTCCCGATCGGCGAACTCGACCGGGCAGTGGCGGAATCCCACCGACGTATCCGACCCGGCATCGGTGATCGGCGTCTGGACGACGGCCAGCCGCCAGAAGGCCAGCATCCGCCAGAACTGGCCCGGAGGGAATCTCAACTCGGGCCCGTTCACCCAGGTCTCCCGGCTCGGGAACCCGTTGGTCAACGAGGTGCTGATCCCGATGGGCACGAAGGACTACTGGAACTCCCAGCCGCCGGCCGAGGACGGCCAGTTCGCCTCCCACGTGGCCAATCCCGAGCTGGCCGGGCTCCTGCACGTCCTCTATCCCGGGCGTCTTCCCCAACCTTGCCGCCTACACCAAGAGCGGGGCCCCCCGGGCGGACCTCCTGGCCATCCTCCTCACCGGGATACCGACCGGCGTGGTGCCCGGGTTCCAGAACTACACCGGCTCACGGCAGGCGGACGTGCTGCGGCTCAACCTGGCCATCCCTTCGACGAGCACCAACCCCTCCAACCTGGGCCTCGTCGGAGGGGACCCCGCCGGGTATCCCAACGGCCGCCGGGTCTTCGACGACGTGGCCACCATCGAGCTACGCGCCATCGCCGGTGCGACCCTCCCGTTGGTCGACAAGAGCTACACGGCCGACGCCGCTGCCGGGGCCATCTCCATGGGCCTCACCTCGGGTCCGACCGATCTCTCGGCCATGGGTACGGAGAACTACCTGCCCAGCTTCCCGTACCTGGGCACGCCGTACTCCGGGTTCCTCGTCCCCTCCCAGGCGAGCTGACCGGTGGACGGGCGAACCCGACCCGAGGGGCCCCTGGCCCCGAGTGGGGAGGCCACCGTCGTCCTGGACGTCGGCGGGACGCGGGGTGCGCTGGTCATCTTCACCCCCGAGCGGCTGTCCGGGCAGGAGATCGAGATCCGGCTGGCCAACGGTCCATGGGACGGAACCCACACCGCCGTACGCCAACGCGACCTTCGTGACGCCGTGGCCTTTGCCGGGGTGTTCGGATCGCTCCCGGCCGGGGGCTACCAGGTGCGGATCAAAGGAGGCGGTCCCGATCGGACCGTCGCCGGCACCACCCTGGACCTGGAGGTGACCGGGGGTCGGGTGACCGAGTTGCACTGGCCGGCCGCCTGACGCCCCCGTCCGCCTGACGTCGCCGGCCGCCTGACGCCGCCGGTCGCCTGACGCCACGCCCCCGGCGACCGGCGACCCGCCCACGGCGACCGGCGACCGCCCTCAGGCCACCGGCGCAAGCGGCACACCGAGCGGAGGTCCGTGCCCCACCGGGCTACGGGATCGTCCGGCTCGGTCTCCGCACGAACCCGAGCAGGCACGGAGCCGCCGAACGGGCCACGCCCCCGATCTGGGCCCGCACGGGGGTGGGTCGGTCGATCCAGCGGGGATCCAACTCGTACTCGGCCAGAAGACGGGTGACGGCGGTGGTCATGGCCGACAGTGAGAACGGCTGGGCCGGGCAGGTGTGCCGGCCGTGCCCGAATGCCGTCACCAGCTCGACGACCTCGGGCACCGAGCTTCGGGCCAGCCGTCGCCCGTTCCAGTGGCCCGGGTCCCAGATGTCGAGGCCCGGCGCCGCGCTCGTGTTGGTGAGCGGCAGCAAGGTGGCGATGGTGGCCCCGGCAGCCACTTCATGTCGGGCCACCCCGACGTCCAGCACCACCGGCTCGAGCACGTAGCGGGCCATGATCGATCGCTGTGCGAGCCTGATGGACTCGAGCGCACATGCCTCGGCCAGCTTGCGATCTCCGGTGCGGACCTGCGCCGCCTCCTCGGGGTGGGAGAGGAGGTCGATGAGGTTCCAGCCGAGGGCGGCGAAGAGATTCGACATGGACGCGATGTGGATGAGGGCGACGTCGCGGGCGACGCCGACGGCCGAGATCCCGACCGGTTCATCGACCCAGGCTGCGGCCACCCGTGTGAAGAGCGGATGGTCGGATTCGTTACCGGGCAGCTCGCGCAGGCTCCCACCCAGCTCACGGGTCACGACCCCGAGGGCTTCGTACTCGGCCGCCTTGGCCGTGGCGGCCACCTCCGACATCGATTCGGGATGCACGAACGATTCCGCACCGTCCAGGGCGTCGAAGGCTCGGCAGAGCCGATCGAAACGCTCACCGCCGGCCGAACCGGGGCCTCCCCACGATGCCAGCCCGACCCGGTGCCCCAACCGCCTGGTCAGCTCGAATACCTCGACCTCGCCGACCGCACCCAGCTCGAGGACGGTGTCGTCGAGAGCCCGTTCGACATTGCCGAGGTAGGCGGCAACGTCGTCGCGTCCGAAGAGCTGATGGGGAAGGGTCCGACGTCCGTCGAACATCTCGTCGGGCAGCTTCCTCCGCAACATCCGCCAGTCGGCCACACCCTTGCTGGCCCGGTCCTCGGGCAGGGCGTAGAAGGACTTCACTCCCGTCGGGGCGAAGGTGAAGAGGTAGCGGTCCTCTCCGCTGTCGACGACGAAGGTGTCGCCGAGCGAGCGCCTGGCTTCGGCCAGCGCATCGACCGGATCCTCCAGGTGCTCGTCCCACGGCAGCCCGGCCCCGGTGGCCACCGGGGGCATGGGGGTGATGGTCGGGGTCCTCACCTCGCCCTCATCCGGTCGTCATCCGATCGTGGCATCCATCTGGACCAGCACCTTGCCGCAGTCCTTCGAACCCCGGAGCAGGCCCAGGGCGTCGTCGAACCGGTCGAGCGGGAATCGGTCGGTGACGAGCCCGGAGAGATCGCGCCGGGCCAGGAGGTCGATGGCGTCCTCGAAGCGGCTCGGGTACTCCATCGAGCCCCGGATGGTGAACTGCTTCATCAACACCATCAGGTAGTTCGTGGCGATCGGCTGGTAGTGGAGGGCGACCACCGACAGCCTCCCGCCGACCGGGCCGTGATCGATGACGTCGGTGATGACCTGGGCCGAGCCGGATGCCTCGATGAAGGCGGCAGTGGCCGGTGTCGGTCCGAAGGCGAACGGTGTCGTGCCGTGCAGCCGGGCCAGCTCGTCCCAGATCGGGGTGGTCGCCGGGTTGAGCGCGGCCTGGGCGCCGATGTCCAGGGCGAGGTCGAGGCGGGTGGGGCTCAGATCGATGGCGACGACCTTCCGGTGGCCGCGGTCGACCAGCGCGGCGATGGCCGACAGCCCGATGGGTCCGCACCCGAAGACGGCGACCCCGTCCCCGGCATGCACCTCGGCCTGGTCTGCCGCCCGCATCCCGACGGCCAGCGGCTCGGCCAACGCGGCCACGTCGAGTGGGAGGCCGTCGGGGATCCGGTGGAGCCGTCCCCTGTCGGCCTCGGTGACCAGGAGGAGTGGAGTGAGACCGCCTTCGGGCGAGCCGTTGCCGATCCGGCCCAGCTCGTCGTTGCCCGGCTGCACGACCACCCGGTCACCGACCGCGGCGGTCGTGACCTCGGGCCCGACCCAGTCCACGGTGCCGGCCACCTCGTGGCCGAGGCACATCGGGGTGCCGGCCGGGCCGGCCAGGCCACCCATCCTGATATAGGAGAGGTCACTGCCGCAGATGCCGCAGGCCGCCACCCGGACGACGGCGTCCCGGGGACCGGGGTCGGGTGCCGCGACCTCGTCGACCCGGACGTCGTCAGGCCCGTGGACTCGTACCTGCAGCACGGCAGGTGTCCGTCAGGACCCGTCGGGAAGGAAGAGGAAGGACATGGCCTCGCGCATGGCCGTGGCCACGACCTCGATCCGGACCCCGAAGTCGTTTCGGTGGTAGGCGAAGGACACGGGGGCGTCCTCCCCGGCCCGGCCGCAGAGCTGCAGCGGACACCCGATGGCGTCGAGGCGGGAGCTCTCCGCGGGCAGGTCGTCGCTCCAGAAGCCGATGTGGTGCAGGTTGGAGTGCTCGTTGCACGACCACACCGAACCGGGCACCTCCTCGATGAGCTCGAGGTGGGGCTCCTCGACCGAGTAGCAGAAGGTGGTGGGCAGGACGAGGTCCCGACCGGAGCTGTCGCGGTACTCCACCCGGGGGAGATCGAGCACCGGCCCCCAGGAGACTCCGAGCTGCTCGGAGAACTGGGCCCGGGCCGCGCCGAGGTCGGGGACGACGATGCCGACGTGGTAGTGGGGGGCGAGTGCGGTCATGGTTCAGCTGAGAAGGTAGCCGCCGTCGACGACCAGTGTGTGGCCGGTGATGTACGAGGCGGCCGAGCTGGCCAGGAACTGCACGGCGCCGACGATCTCGTCCGGCGTGCCGAGGCGGCCCATCGGGATGTGGGCCAGCTCGACGTCCAGCAGCTCGGGAAAGGCCGCCATGGGCGCGGTCATGGGCGTGTCGATCACCCCCGGGGCGACGGCATTGACCCGGATTCCCCGCGGGTTCCACTGCTTGGCCAGATTGCCGGTCAGCGCGGCCAGTCCCGCCTTGGCCGACCCGTAGCCGGGGACGATGGGGATGGCCCGGAACACGGCCAGCGACACCATGTTGATGACGCTGGCCCCGCCGGCCATGGCGCTGGCCGTGAGCAGCCGCCGGCACCCGGTGGTCAGGCGCATGGGGCCGACGAGGTTGAGGGCGAGCGCGGTGGCGAAGGTATCCGGCTCCCACTCGTCGCGGCCGCCGGGGAAGTTGGCGCCGGCGTTGTTGACCAGGATGTCGAGTCGCTCGAGCGAGGCCACGAACCGGTCGACCGAGACCGGGTCGGTCATCTCCACCTGGTGGTAGGTGAACCGGCCGAGCTCGGTGTCGTAGGCGTCGGGCGTCGGGCGGGTCCCGGTGACGATCACCGTGGCGCCGGCGACCCCGAACGAGGTGGCCACGGCGTGCCCGATGCCGCTGGTCCCACCGGTGACGACGACAGACGCCCCGGTGAAGTCGAACGAGAGGTCGTTGTTCATCGTGCCTCCAGGCGGTCGAGCGATCGGCTCAGCCAGGCGCGCTCCCAAAATTGTCGCTGGCCTCGAAGAGCTGGTGGGTGGCGGCCGCCGCGGTGCGCCGGGCCCGGTCGTGATGCGGCTCCACGGCCAGGACGACGTCGGTGAGGTGCAGTGCGGCAACCGGTTCGCCGGCATCGAGCCGCCGCTGGGCGGCGGCGGCGAGCGCGTCGCCGCCGGCCGCGGCCACCAGGTCGGGGGCGATCGCCGCCGCGGGGACGCCGTAGAGCTCGGTGGTGGACCGGTGGTGGAACCAGCCGGCGTAATTCTCCCAGATGGCCCGCACGTTCCAGCTCGTCCTGCCGTAGCCTTCGCCGACGTCGAGGTGCCCGGGCACCCGGATCTCCCGCATGAGGGTATGGACGTCGGTGCCTGCGTTCATCCCGTCCACCGTGCGGTCGTGCACCCACTGCATGGCCTCGCGCATGGCCGTGATCTCCGTGGCGATGAGGTCGGCGCCCTCGATGGGGTCGAAGTGGCCGGTGATCAACCGCTCGGGGCCGAGGGCGAGGACGGTGTCGAGCGATGCCAGGTAGGCCGGTGCGTCCCGGTAGCGGTCGCCCCGCATGGTGACCAGATTGGGGACGTGCCCGAACAGGGCTCCGAACAGGTTGCCGGTGAAGGCGGTGCGGGAGTCCTCCATCCAGATGATGAGCGAGTCGGTGGTCTCGCCCCCCGGCGTCGACAACAGCACGAGGTCACGACCGCCGACGCTCAGCTCGAGTCGCTCCTCGAAGATGACGGTGGGCTCCGGCCGGGCCTGGGCGACGCCGCCGGCACCGAGGGATTCGGCGTAGGCCATGGCGGCCACGATGGCCTTCATCCAGGCGAAGGCGGCGTTGCGCGACCGGAAGGCCTCCAGGCGCTCGTTGTCGTCCCGCCATCGGGCGAAGTCGGCCTGGGCCACGACATCGGTGCCCTCGTCGCGCAGGCTGTCGACCCCGCCGACATGGTCGAAGTGGCCCTGGGTGAGGATGATGGCCCGGGTGGGGGCGTCGTCGACGGCATCGAAGACCCGCCGGTGCAGCGGCCCCTCGAACCCCATGCCGGTGTTGACGACGATACGGCCGTCGTCGGTCCGGAGGAGGTAGCTGTTGGAGAGCCCCGGTGACATCCAGATGCCGCCGCCGAGGTCGACGGCCGGCTCACCCCTGGTGGCGGCGATGGCGTCGGCCCCCGGTCGCTGTCGATGGATACCCGCCATGTCAGATCAGCTCCCTGGTCACCTGCGGAAAGGCATCGAAGTAGAAGGCGAACCGTTCGTAGAGCCGGTCGGGCTCGAGACCGAAGTCGCCCCGCAGGTCGTAGACCATCCGTCCTTCGCGGTGCCGCGGGTTGCCGGCCAGGTACGCGGTCAGCCCGGATCGCGCCGGGTCGGTCACATCGAGCCCGGCCACGTCGAGGATGGTGGTGGCCATGGCCAGATCGTCGGCCATGAAGGCACCGAACTCCACGTCGATCCGTTGCCCGGCCGGGATCAGGTGGACGTCCCGCACCGCGGCCCGCAGGAGTCGTTCGATGCGGTCGATCCAGTAGGCGGCCAGGTCGTCGGCGTCGATGTGCACCCTCCGCATGCGATCACCGTAGGCCAGCATGGTGATGGCCGACTGCAGCACGGCGACCGGATCCCTCAGGGTGAAGGCGATGGTCGCCTCCGGGAACGTCGACAGCAGCGGGCCGATCTGCTCGAGGTGTTGGGGCGTCTTGAGGACCCATCGGACCGGTCCCCGCAGGTGGCTGAGCACCTTGAGCTCACGGAGGAGGAACTGGTAGTGACGGTGCTGGTCGAGGCCCAGGTAGTGGTCCCGCCACGCGGGGACACGGGCATGCCACTCGAGCGTGTACGAACAGAGATCGAGGTCCACCAGTTCGCAGTCCTCCTCGATGCTCCACGGCGGACGGTCGTGCATGAGCGCGGTGAGCGGGGCCATCTTGCGGGTGATCTCGTAGGTCGCCTGGCACCGCAGGTAGCGGGGGTCGACGCCGTCGCGGCCGGGACCGTCGCCCACCACGGGGACCGGCTCGATCACCTCCCACCACGGCAACGACCGGAACCGCGGGTCGGCCGCCAACAGGTTGACCAGGTGGGTGGTCCCCGAGCGGGGGAGCCCGACCACGATGACGGGCGGTTCGAGTTGGACGTCGAGCGCCTCGGGATACCGGGCCAGGTACTCCTCGAACCGCAGGCGCGCCTTCACCAGACCGACCAGCCGGTCCCGGATGATGTACCGGCCGAGCCCGGAGAGCCCGCGGTCCGCCTCGACGGCCGCGATCTGGGCCGCCAGCCGGTCGAGCAGGGTGGGATCGCCGAGCTCGTGGAGGCCGGTGGCGCCGTGTGCATCGGCGACGATGCCGTTGATGTCGAGATCGACCTGCATCGAGAGGGCGAATTCGTAGGTGGCCTGCTCCTCGGGCGTGCGCCGGGGCTCCCGCAGGTCCTTGATCCGCACCTCTCGTGTCACCGGCACCCCGTTCCCCCGCTGTCTGTCGTCGCCGGTGGTCGGACCACCCCGAACACGGGGACACGACCGAGCTTCCGGACGCCCGTTCCTGTCTCTTTCAGAAGTCGGTCCCACTTCTCGGAGACGGCCGGGTGACGAGGAGCGCATCGGCCACCGCCAGGCTGCCGGCCCGCAACTCCTCGATGCGCCCACCGGCGGCCAGCAGCGAGGCCGGAAAGCCACCCATGTACAGCGACCCGAGGGCAGGAAGGCCGAGGCGGAGGTCGGCGCCCTCGCCGCCCCGGGCCCGGTGGCACGAGGCGCCGTCCGGACCGGCCTCCAGTACCCACCGCCCCTCGGCCGGGTCGGCCTCCCCTCCCGACGCCGACGCCGGGACATCGAGCACCAGGCGCCCCTCGGCCTGGTAGCCGCGGGCCCCGAATGCGCTCGCCGTGTCCAGGATGCGCAGGTAGAGGCGGTCCTCGATACCGACCGTCCGGAGTTGACGCGGATCGGCCAGACGCCACCGGACCGGTTCGTCGACAGGAGCCTTCTTGACGGTGACCTGACCGACCAGGTCGAGGTCCAGCACGAAACGCCAGAGCGCGGCTTCGACCTCGGGACTGTCGCCGCGGAGCTCCTCGACGAGGATGTCGGTGCGTTCCCCCCGGAAGACGCTCGAACCGAAGCGGGACCGGTAGAGCACGTAGCCCTCATCGCACACCGCATGGAAGCGGGCCGAGGTCCCCTGTCGGTGGTGGGGACGGTCGGCCAGGAGCTGGGCCCAGTAGCCCGAGCTCCGGTCGGCCTCACCGGCCCGGGTGCGGCGCTGCCGGTCGAAGATGTCGGGCAGGACCTTGAGGGCCTCGTCCTTGTCGATGAGGGCCAGGTCGACGGATGGTGCCGGGATGGCGAAGGCGGAGGCCCGGCTGTTGATGGTGTACTCGGCCAGAGTGGCGGCCATCCCGTATCCGAATCTGCCGTAGATGACCGACTCCGAGGCCTCGAGCCCGGCGACCGCCTCCCCCCGCTGGCGGGCGTCGTCGTGCATGGCCTCCATCAGACGGCGCAGGAGGCCGCGGCGGCGGTGGGTGGGGTGGACGCCGACCGCGGTCACCCCGGCCATGGGGATCGTCGGGCAGGACCGGCCCGGAGCGGCCGGGACGGTGACATTCATGCTGTAGATGGCCGCGTTGCCGGCGAACCGGTCGCCGGTGTCGACCACCCACGCCCGATCGAGCTCGGACTTGGACTCCCACAGCTCGAAGTCGGTGACCTGATCGGGGTCGCCGGCGTACGGGTCGAGGAACGGGACCGTCACCGACCGCCGGAACGACGCCGCCTCCTCCGGCCCTATCTTCCGCACGACAGGTTCCATGGGGCCAGTCTGCCCCACGGTGCAGAGGTCGGGCGAGCGTCCCGCCACGGTGACGGTTTGGCGAGGCCGGGCGGGCGCTCGGGACGCCGGGTGGGTGTTCGGGACACCGGACCGGGGGTGACGGGGCCGGATCAGTATGCCGGGGAGGGCGGCGTCGAGCGCCACTGTTCCATCACCCGCATGCAGGCCAGTCCGTCGGCGAACGACGGCGAGACCTGGTGCCCGGCGATGACCGCATCGCGCACGGCCGCGGCCCACGCGGTCATGGCCACATTGTGGGCATCGCCGTCCGGCGGGGGGAACTCGATCTGCTCCTTGGTGCCGTCGCCCTTGTGGAGGACGACACGGGCGTCCCCGATGTTCTCGATGGCGCCCTCCGAACCGATGATGACGATGCGGGGCGTCAGTGACACCCCCGCGGTGAACGAGGTGTCGACCGAGGCGGTGGCCCCCGAACGCAGCTCCACCCAACCGGTGAAGGAATCCTCGGCATCACAGCGGCGAACGTGGCCTCCGGCGTCGGCCCGCTCGCCGATCCTGATCCAGGACACCGCACCGGCCCGGCTGACGTCGCCCAGCAGCCAGTGGATGAGGTCGATGGCGTGCGATCCGAAGGCCCCGATCCAACCACCGCCGAGCGACCGGTCGAAGAGCCATCCGAAAGGGCGGAGCGGCCGGCGCGAGCCGGAGGTGAAGGCCGTGTAGGCCAGGTGCTCGGGCCGGCCGATGGCGTCGGCCTCGAGCAGCCGGCGCATGGCCAGGCGCGCCGGCTGGCAACGGAACTCGAAATTGCAGAAATTGAGGACCCCCGCCGTCGCCGCAGCCTCGGTCATGGCCGCCGACTCGTCGACCGACGTGCCGAACGGTTTGTCACAGAGGACGGCATGGCCGGCGTCGATGGCCCGGGCCACGTGCTCCGCATGGAGGAAGGGCGGCGAGTGGACGGCCACCAGGTCGACGTCGGACCGGACGAGGGACCTGACCGCGGCCACCTCCCGGGCCGAGACCACCTCGACCACCTCGCATCCGGAGTCGCGGAAGGCCCCGGCCACCACCCGCGAACCGAAGCCGGTTCCGATGACGCCGATGCGCAGCCGTCGACCGTCCGCGGGATCGGTCATGCCGATGCGCAGCCGTCGACCGTCCGCGGGATCGGTCATGCCGTTGGAGCCGGGGCCAGTCGGCGGTACCAGAGCCGCCACGGCGTCTTGTGGCGTTGCCAGACGTCGGGCCCCTTGGCGTAGGGAGGACCGGAATGCCGCCGGTTGGACGCCCCCGCCTCGTCGACCTCATAGACGGCGAGGAACCGCGGCGCCCCCTGGTAGGGCGGTTTCACCTCGCGGACCAGTTCGTACCGGACGGCCCGGAGTGCATGACGACGTTCTGCCACCTCGGGGAGGTGGACGTTGGTGTAGAAGTCGTTGAAGACGTCGAGATCGTCGTCCGTGGCGTCGGCCGGCGGGTCGACCCCGAGGAGGTAGATCCCGTAGGGCGCGACCAGAGCCGGAGCCGTCTCCGCCACCCGGCGGTACACGAGGGACCAAGTCCGGCGGAGGCCCCCGGTGCCGGGTTCGCCCTCGGCCTGTGCCTCGGCATCGGCGTCCCGCGGGGTGGGGGTGGTGCTCACGAACCGGGGGGGCCGGAACCCCCGGGCGGCCACGGCGATGAGCTCGTAGTGGGCGCCCGCACCGGGGTCGCGGGGGCCGACGCCGTGAACGGCTCGGCCGCGCCGGGCTCGGCCGAGGCACCGCCACGGACATCCCATCCGCTCCAGACGCTGAGCGGACCGGGCGGTGCCACGTCAGAGCACCAGCCCGGCGAGCAGGTCCATCGACCGGAGCCAGTCGTCGAGATCACGCCGCCACGGCGCGGCCACCACGTGCTGGATGCCGGCCTCGGTGAACGAGGCCAGCTCGTCCCGGATCCGGTCGGGTTCCATGCCCTGGGGATCCCAGCCGGTGCGCAGCGAGATGGGGAAGGTGTCGTCGGGATGGTCGCGTCGGATGCGCTCGACGACCGGGCCCACCTCCTCGACGGACAGGCCCACCGCCTGGTAGCCGTCGCCCCGGGCCGCCGCCCGCCGGTAGGCGGGCTCGCTGCTTCCCCCGATCCAGATCGGTATCGTCCGGCCCGGCTGCGGAAGGATGCGCAGCTCGTCGACGGACGTGAATCGGCCGTGGAAGGTGAGCGGGTCCTCGGACCAGGCCCGCCGGAACAGATCCACCGCCTCGTCGAGCCGTGCCCCGCGGTTGTGGAAGTCGTACCCCAGGGCCGCGTACTCCGCCTCCGACCATCCGACACCCACCGCCACGGTCAGGCGCCCGACCGAGAGCACATCGAGGCTGGCCAGTGCGTTGGCCAACTCGAGCGGATTGTGCATGGGCACGACGAGGACGCTGGTGCCGAGCCCGATGCGGTCGGTCACGGCCGCCGCCCACGTCAGTGCGACCAGCGGATCGAGCAGATACGGCGACGGATAGCTCTGGGCCGCGGGGTGGACGATGTGGTCGCTGACCCAGACGTCGACGAAGCCGAGCTCCTCCGCATGTCTCGCCGCCCGCGCCATGGCCTCCGGACCCGCCACTCGTCCGTACTGGGGTAGGTGGACTCCGACTCGCATCGAAGCCAGACCCTACCCGGCTGCCGTCGGGACGCGCCCGGGACCCATTGCCGGCGTCACGGCTTCCACCCGGTGCGGGCGGCCGGGGCACACCGCCGCAGGTTCCCCTCCTGTGCTACGACGGATGGAACCATGAGAATTGTTGTGACCGGGAGCTCCGGCCACCTCGGCGAGGCGCTCGTCCGCGTCCTCGGGGGTGAGGGCCACGATGTCGTCGGACTGGACGTCGTCGACTCCCCGTTCACGACCGTCACGGGCTCGATCACCGACGGCGCCTGCGTGCGCAGGACGGTGGAGGGTGCGGACGCCGTACTGCACACCGCAACCCTCCACAAGCCCCACATCGGCTCGCACGCACGGCCGGAGTTCGTGGACACCAACATCGTCGGGACCCTCACCCTGCTCGAGAGAGCCGTCGCCGCGGGAGTGGGCCGTTTCGTGTTCACGAGCACGACCAGCGCCTTCGGCCGGGCCCTCACCCCACCTCCCGGCGCTCCCGCCGCTTGGGTCACCGAGGACGTGGCGTCGGCTCCGCGGAACATCTACGGCGTCACGAAGTCGGCGGCCGAAGACGTGTGTGAGCTCATCTCCCGCGACCACGGGCTCCCGTGCGTGGTCCTGCGCACCTCACGCTTCTTCCCCGAGGGCGACGATGTCGACGAACCCGGGACGGCGTACGCCGATGCCAACGTGAAGGCCAACGAGCTGCTGTACCGTCGGGTCGACCTCGACGACGTGGTGACCGCCCACCGGTTGGCCATGGAGCGCGCCCCCGATGTCGGTTTCGGTCGGTACATCATCACTGCCACCACCCCCTTCGAACCCGCCGACATCGCCGGGCTGCGTTCCGACGCCCCAGCGGTCGTTCGCCGGTACTTCCCCCAGTACGAATCGGTCTACGCCGAGCGCGGGTGGCGGATGTTCCCGTCCATCGACCGCGTCTACGTCAACACGCGGGCACGGGAAGTACTGGGTTGGACCCCGCGGTTCGATTTCGGGCACACCCTCGACAGCGTCGGCGCCGGCGAGGATCCGCGTAGTCCACTGGCCAGAACCGTGGGCACCACGGGATACCACGCCGTCCCGGCCGGGCCGGACGACGCACGGTAGCCGGCATGGCCACCGCAGTGTCCTCTAGCGTCGTGCGGGTGGAAGAGGAGGTCGACTGGGACCAGGAGGCGGACAACTGGGTCCGATGGGCCCGGACGCCAGATCACGACGCCTACTGGCAGTACCGTGACGCCTTCTTCGATCAGATCGTGCCCGAGCCGGGTCGGTGCACCGTGGAGGTGGGATGCGGCGAAGGCCGGGTGGCCCGCGATCTGGCGGAACGTGGCCACCGGGTCGTAGGTGTCGATCGCTCGCGCCGCCTCCTGCGCTACGCCAGGGACGCGGACCCGTCGGGCTCCCATGTGCTGGCCAATGCGGCCCGCCTGCCCATCGCCGACGCGAGCTGTGATCTCGTGGTCGCCTACAACTCGCTCATGGACGTGTCGGACATGCCCACCACCGTGAGCGAGGCGGCCCGGGTGCTCGAGCCGGGAGGGCGGCTGTGCGTCTGCATCACCCACCCGCTGAGCGACGCCGGCGGATTCGTCGGCTCCGGGCGGTCGGTGTTCGAGATCACCGGCTCCTACTTCGGGCGACGCCGGTTCGAGGGAACCTTCGAGCGCGACGGACTCACCATGACCTTCCGGGGCTGGAGCATGGCGCTGGAGGAGTACCTGGCCGCCTTCGAGCACGCCGGCCTTCTGGTCGAGGCCCTACGGGAGCCCCGGCCGGTGGCCACCTCCGGCCGCCACGCCCCCTGGCACCGTATACCGCTCTTCCTCACCATGCGGTTGGTCAAGCCCTGAGGCCGGCGGCACCCTGAGGACCCGGCTGCCGAGGGCGCCGGCTATTGAGGGCGAGCGCTGCTGGCGGCACCTGAGGATCCGACCGCCGAGGGACCCGGCTGCCGGGATCACGGTCCGGGGAAGGCGTCGGTGAAGGCTGCACCGAAGGCGGCATCACCGGTGATGCGAAGCGGTTGGAGGAGGGGGCGGCCGAGCAGCAGGGCCAGGAGATCCCGGCTGGTCGCTTCGAGCACCGCCCTGGCCGGGGCGCCCGGATCGACGGGCGCGGACACGACCGCTGCGCCCCGCACTCCGATCCGGTAGCTGGGTCCGTCGGACGCGACCAGGAGCCAGGTCCCCTCGAGGGTGGCGTCGAAAGGGCGATGGTTGGCCCGCCGGACGTTGAGCCGGTCAAGCCGCATGGGGAGGGCCGTCCGGACGAACAGCTCGCTCCAGTCGGCCAGACCCAACCCGAGGTCCGAGCCGTGGACCTCCACTTCGGTGAGCCTGAACACCGGGAGCTGGGCGAGGGCCATCGACCCGAGGTCGGGATTGCCCGCCGGTTCGACGACCTGGCGCCGCCACTGGTCCGCACCGAGCGACGACCACAGACCGTGCAGCTCGTTGCTGTGGTCGGTCAACGAGGTGACGACTCCGGTGGGACCTTCGCCGGCTTCCGGGACCAGCGTGCCGGGGCGCTGGCGCTCCCGCCCCTCCGGGTAGTAGGCGACCGGCTGGCCCGACAGGGCCCCGGCGGTCATGGTGCGGAGGGAGGCCGCGCCGTACCTGAGGTGGCAGGCGATGGTCAGGCGGCCCCACTCCGGGAGCTCGGACGGGGAGCGGAGCGCCCCATCGTCGAGGGCGCCGAGCGCGGCCACGATCTCCGCCGTCCGCCGCGCCACTGCCGCGCCCAGCTGTTGCGGCGACGCCTCGATCTCCTCCACCGGTGCAGTATGGCCCACCGCTGCCCGGTGCCCGCCCGTGGGTTGGGGGCTATCGTTTGGGCGGGTCGTTACTGGCGTGAAGGTGGAGCACCACCGGGGACCGACCCTCCGGCAGTGTGCCGGACAGAGCCGTGCGCCTGGGCGAAACCCGGATGTCGTCCAGAAGGAGCACGCCATGCCCGAACCGGCTGTCGCCACCGCCTATCGATCGGCCCTCGAGGTCATCGCGGCCGCCGAACCGGCGGTGGCCGACGCCATCGCCGGTGAACTGGCGTCCCAACGCCGCCAGCTGAAGCTCATCGCCTCCGAGAACTACGCCTCGCCGGCGGTGCTGCTGGCCATGGGCAACTGGCTCTCGGACAAGTACGCCGAGGGCACCCCCGGCCACCGCCTCTACGCCGGGTGCGAAATGGTCGACCGGGTCGAGACGCTGGCCGCCGGGCACGCCACCGCCCTCTTCGGGGCCGACCACGCCTATGTCCAGCCGCACTCGGGCATCGACGCCAACCTGGTCGCCTACTGGGCCATCCTGGCCCGCCGCATCGAGCAGCCCGCCCTGGACCGGGCCGGTGTGGGCCACGTCAACGACCTCGACGCCGAGGGCTGGGACCGGCTACGCGGCGGGCTCCACGCCCAGCGCATGATGGGGATGGCGCTCGACGCCGGCGGGCATCTCACCCACGGGTTCCGGCCCAACATCTCGGGAAAGCTGTTCGACCAGGCCGGCTACGGGGTCGATCCGACCTCCGGCCTCCTCGACTACGGGGCCATCGCCGCCCAGGCCAGGGAGTTCCGCCCTCTGGTGCTGGTGGCCGGGTACTCGGCCTATCCGCGGAACCCCGACTTCGCCGTCCTGGCCGACATCGCCCACGAGGTCGGTGCCACCTTCATGGTCGACATGGCCCACTTCGCCGGGCTGGTGGCCGGAAAGGTGCTCACCGGGGATCTCGATCCGGTTCCCCACGCCGACATCGTGACCTCGACGACGCACAAGTCGCTGCGCGGCCCGCGAGGTGGCCTGGTGCTGTGCACGGAGGAGTACGCCCCCTACGTGGACAAAGGGTGCCCGATGGTCCTCGGCGGTCCGCTGCCCCACGTGATGGCGGCCAAGGCCGTGGCCCTGTCCGAAGCCCGCAGCCCCACCTTCGCCGACTATGCGGCCCGGATCGTGGACAACGCCCGGGCCCTCGCCGACGGCTTGCTGCGCAGGGGGGTCCGGCTGGTCACCGGCGGAACGGACAACCACCTCGTCCTCATGGACGTGGCCACCAGTTTCGGGCTCACCGGCCGGCAGGCCGAGGCCGCCTTGCTCGATGCCGGTGTGGTCACCAACCGCAATTCGATCCCGGACGACGTCAACGGTGCCTGGTACACCTCGGGCATCCGGCTCGGCACCCCGGCTCTCACCACGTTGGGCTTCGGACCCGGGGAGCTCGACGAGGTCGCCGGCGTGATCGTCGAGGCGCTCGGCGCCACCACGCCGGCCACCTCGACGGCCAAAGCGAAGTACGTGATCGATCCCCTTCTCGTCGAGGCCTGCCGGGGCCGGTGCGCCGACCTTCTCGCCCGCCATCCCCTCTACCCGGAGATCGAACTGTGACCGGCGGGCCGGACCAAGGAGCTGTTCAGGCCCGGGCCCCGGAGCTGTTCGCGCCCGGACCGAGGAGCTGCTCAGGCCCGGGCCCCGGAGCTGTTCGCGCCCGGACCGAGGAGCTGCTCAGGCCCGGGCCCCGGAGCTGTTCGCGCCCGGACCGAGGAGCTGTTCGCGCCCGGACCGAGGAGCTGCTCAGGCCCGGGCCTCGCGCTGCAGGACGAGTGCGCTCGGCCGGACGTTCCTGTCCCGGTCGATGATGCCGAACGAGACGTCGTAACCGTGCAGCCACTCGTAGTTGTCGACAGCGGTCCAGTGGAACAGACCGCGCACGTCGACGCCCCGTTCGATGGCACCGGCCACCGCGGCCAGGCCGCGCTCGAGGTACGCCGTCCGGATCCGGTCGTCGTCGGTGCCGATGCCGTATTCGGCGACGAGAAGGGGTGTCCCGGGGAGCTCATCGTGCAGGCGGTCAAGCACCAGGCCCACCCCCTCCGCCCAGATCCCGTACCCGAGCGGGGAGACGGGGGCGTCAGCCGGATGGACGGCCACGCGGCCGGCATACACCCCCATGGCCGCGTAGTACGAGAATCCGACCAGGTCGAGGAACCCGGCCAGGTCGGGCCGGTCGACGGGCTTGCGCCCGGGCACCCGCAACAGGCCGTCGCGGAACAGTCCGATCCACGGGGCCCAGTGGTAGTCGTCAAGGGCCCGGGCCATGGCCAGGGTGGCCGGGTCGTCGTCCTGGGCCACGATGGGGGAGAGGCCGTAGATCGATGTCACGGGAACCCCGGTCCCCCGCAGCCGTAGGGCGGCTTCCGCGGTGGCGAGGTGGATGGCCTCATTGACCAGCGCCGCCTCCTCGCGGTCCCTGTGACCCGGTGGCCACCCCCGTCCGCCGTAGCCGGCCCGGGCGTAGTAGTTGGTCTCGTTGACGGGCTGCCAGCCGTCGACCAGGGCTCCGAACGTCTCGGCAACGAAGTCGACGTGCCGCCGCCAGATCTCGGTGCGGTTCCGTTCCACCGTGAACCCTCCGGCAGCCAGAAACCACCGGGGCAGGGTGAAGTGATGGAGGCTCGCCCACAGTGAGATCCCCGCCTCCCGGGCCGCGGTGAGGACGTCCCGGTAGTGGCGTACCGAGGCGGGATCGTGCACGCCCGGCTCGGGCTCGAGCCGGGCCCATTCGAGGGACATCCGGTGGTGGGTGAGGCCGAGCCCGGCCAGAAGCGCGAAGTCCTCGGCGAACCGGGTGGAGAACCCATTGCCATCGCCGGATAGCGGTGCGTGGCCCGAGCGTTCCCAGTCCCACCAGTCGGAGGCGGGTGCCGCACCCTCGCACTGCGTGGACGAGGCGCCGGTGCCCCACATGAAGCCCGTCGGCCATCGCATGGGGACCAGTATGGCAACCGGCCCGCCCGGTGCGCCTGCGGGCGGTGCGCCTGCGGGCGGTGCGTCGGCGGGCGGTGCGTCGGCGGGCGGTGCGTCGGCGGGCGGTCCGCCAGCGGGGCGAGAGCACGGCGGGCGGTCCGCCAGCGGGGCGAGACGTCGGCGGGCGGTCCGCCAGCGGGGCGAGAGCACGGACCGGCCATCCTCATCGGGGCCATCGGCAACCGAGGACCGGGGGCCATCGCCGCTCACGGGTCGGTGCCCCCCACCGTCGGCCAGAGGGCAACACCTGGCTAACCTGCAACGGTGCCCGGCCGGCTGCTGACCGAGGAGCTCGCCTCCCGATGGAGGGAGGACGGGTGGTGCGTCATCGCCGGCGCCTTCTCCGGTGCCGAACTGGCCGATGCCCAGATCGCCGTCCGCGGGTTGTTCCCCTCGGCCGAGGAGATGGATGCAGGGGTGGACGGTGAACGGACGTCGGTGTGGCGACGGACCGACGGTGCTCCCTGGCCAGAGTTCCCCTTCGACAGCGCGGCGTTGAACCGGTTGGTGGTCAGTGACGCGCTCATCGACATGGCAGAGGAATTGCTAGCCGTGGCGGACGTTTGCCTCTACCAGGCCACCCTCACGGCCAAGTACTCGAATCAGTCATCCGGGTACAACCAACTCCTCCACACCGACTACCCGAACCACACCATCGTCGTGCCCAGGGCCGACGATGGTTACCAGCAGCTCGAGACGTACATCTACCTGAGCGACGTCACGGCGGAGGACGGTGCCACGAGGTTGGTCTCACGCCGATTGACAGACGGCATCCCGGTCGAACAGCACACCCTCCGCTACGACGACTACGCCCACCTCTATGCCGAGCCTGGCGACGCCTCGGGTCCGGCGGGGTCGGTGGTGGCGTACCGTCCCGACGTCTACCACCGCTCCGTCGACGTGTCAGTGCCCGGCCGATCGAGATTCATGCTCCATGTCGCCTACAAGGTGGTGGGAGCCGAGTGGGCCGGTTATCAGGCTTGGCCGTTCAAGGGCTTCACTCCGGCCTGGCACAATTTCGTCCAGGGGGCCGGCGTCCGCCAGCTGGGTGTGGTCGGCTTCCCGGCCCCGGGCCACCCCTACTGGACGGAGGAGACATTGCGGGGAGTCCAGTCCCGTTACCCGAAGCTCGACATGCATCCATGGAGGGCCGCCTTCGCCACCCGCCCTGGTTAGCCGGTCGAGTCCTGAGTCGGTCGAGTCGGTCGAGCCGGTCGAGTCGGTCGCCGGTCGAGCCGTCGCCGGTCGAGCCGTCGCCGGGTGAGCCGTCGCCGGGTCTCTCCGCCGTCGGCACGGTTACCGTCTCCGGATCGCCCCGCTCAGCGCAGCGACGGGGCCGCATCGGACCGGTCGGCGGCGGCCTTCAGAAGTTCACCGACGGCGTCGGTTTCGAGGGGCCGCGCGAACAGGTAACCCTGCCCGATGTTGACATCTTCCGCCTGGAGCAGCCGGCACTGTTCGTCGGTCTCGATCCCCTCGGCCACGGTTTCGAGGTCGAGCACCTTGCCCAGCTGGACCAGTGTGTGGACGATGGCTGCAGACTCCTTGGTCCTGGCCACTCCCGACACGAAGGACTGGTCGATCTTGAGCACGTCGATGGGGAACTGGCGCAGGTAGGCGAGTGACGAGTACCCGGTACCGAAGTCGTCGATGGCCAGGCTCACCCCGAGCGCCTTCAGGAGCTTGAGCCGGACCACGGTCGCCTCGACGTCGTGCATCAACGTGGTTTCGGTGAGCTCCAGATTCAGTCTGCCGGGGTCGAAGCCGCTGGCCGTCAGTGCACTGTGCACGTCGTCGATGACCCGGTCCCGCTCGAGTTGAACGCCCGAGATGTTCACCGACATCGCGATCTGGTGCCCCTGCCGGTGCCACTCGGCTCCCTGGCGGCACGCCTCATGGAGCGCCCATTCTCCGACCGGGATGATCAGGCCACTGGATTCGAGGGCCGGGATGAAGCTGCTGGGTTGCACGACACCCCGTTGCGGGTGGCGCCATCGCAGGAGCGCCTCCACGCCCACGAATGCTCCGGTGGCAAGCTCCACGGTCGGCTGGTACAGGAGAAAGAACTCGCCGTTGTCCAAGGCATGGTGCAGGTCGACCTCGATCGTCCGCTGATCGTCGACGGCTTCCTGCATGGACGGTGAAAAGGTCACCGTGCAGTGTTTGCCGGCGGCCTTGGCCCGGTACAGGGCGATGTCGGCGTCGCGGAGCAGTTCCCCGGGGTGTGCCCGGTCGCCTTCTGCGATCCCGATGCTCGCCGTCACCTGGAAGGGCACGTCGCTGGCAGAGATCGAGAACGGTGCGGCCAGGACGTCGCGGATCCGTGCCGCCACCACGTCTGACCCCGCGGCCAAAGAAGCACCTTCGATCAACACGATGAACTCGTCACCACCGAGCCGGCCCACCGTGTCTCCCTCACGGAGTGCGCTGGTCAATCGGGCGGCGACATCGGCCAGCAGCTGGTCGCCGGCTTCATGGCCCAGGGTGTCGTTGATGTCCTTGAAGTTGTCGAGGTCGAGGAAGAGCGCCGCCACCTCCGTGTGCTGGCGTCGGGCACGGGCCAGCATCTGCTCGGCCCGGTTGAGGATCAGGGTCCGGTTGGGCAGTCCGGTGAGGGCATCGTGGAGGGCTGCGTGGGCGAGGCGGTCCTCGGCGTCCTTTCTCCGGGTGATGTCCCGCAGGTCGGCGACGAAGCCGTTGACATCCGGGTCGGCGACCAGGTTGGTGATGGCCGCCTCGAACCAGAGCCAGCTCCCGTCCGCTCGTTGCAGGCGGATCTCCTCCCGGATGCCGGAGCCGGTTTCCCCCGCCGCGTCGAGGGCGGTCAAAAGCCCGGCCCGGTCCTCGGGATGGACGAGTTCTTCGCCCAGGAGATTGACGACCTCCGCGCTCGGGTAGCCGAGCACCGATTCGAAGGCCGGGCTGGCATACTGCAGCACGCCGTCGGCTCCGACGATGATCACGATGTCGCTGGAGCTGTTGACGAGGGCCGAGAACCGCCGCTCGGATCGGCGAAGATCGGCTTCGAGCGATTCGCTCGCCCGCGCCGCCCGGCCGAGGAGCACGATCACCAGCAGCGCGCCGAGGAGTCCGAGTCCCGCCACTCCCTGCACGACCGGCTCGTGGATGATCGTCGGGGCCAGATGCAAGGCGATGGCCAGTTGGCCGCAGAACACGGCGACCGTCGTCGAGATCAGGCAGGGCACGATCGCTTTCGATCCGAAGCGCTGGAAGGCGGTGGCGGCGCCGAAGAGGAAGCCGATGGAGAGGATCGGGCCCCATCCCGTGGTGTAGACGACCACGGCGACGACCGCCATGTAGATGGCGATGTACACGTTCTGGTACCAACGATGGCCGGTCCACACGGCGGAGTAGATGACGGGGACGAGCCCGCTGCCCATCAGGACCGTGATGTACAGCCAGTACGGCTCGGGGGCGATGATGCCCAACCACCGGAGGAGACAGAAGAGGGCGGCGACGGGGGGGAGTGCGAGCAGGTTGGGGTCGATGATGTTCGCCCACAGCCTGGAGCGGAATCGCTCGGGTGCGACCGGGTCACTCTCCGCCGTCGGAGCCGGATCCATGCCGCAGATATCGGCAGGTCCGGGTGCTGACTTGAAGATGGGCGGGTCCGGCGGCGGGTCGAGCCCGGGCCTGAGCAGGCGCCGGTCCGTCAGGTCCGCCAGGGCCCCGGTCCGAGCCGGCGACGGGCCCCGACCCCGGTTCGCCAGGGCCCCGGTCCGAGCCGGCGACGGGCCCCGACCCCGGTCCGTCAGGGCCCCGGTCCGAGCCGGCGACGGGCCCCGACCCCGGTCCGTCAGGGCGGGCCGAAGCGCACCGGGAGGGAGGTGGGGGACCGGAAGATCGACCCGCGGATATGGGGGTCGGTGTCCCCGGGGTCGAGGGTGATGTCGGGAAGCCGATCGAGGACCTTGTTGACGAGGGTGCGGGTCTCGAGCCGGGCCAGGTGCATGCCCAGGCACATGTGCGGTCCGTGGGCAAAGGCGAGGTGGGGGATCTGGGGCCGGAAGATGTCGAACTCCTCGGCGTTCTCCCACCGGCTCTCGTCGTGGTTCGCCGAACCCAGGCATGTGGTGACGCTTCCCCCCTCGGGGATCGTGACACCGGCGATCTCCACCTCACGTGTCGCCGTCCGGTTGATCTGCAGCAGGGGTGGTTCGAAGCGGAGCGCCTCCTCGATGGCCTGGGGTAGCAACGACCGGTCCTTGAGCACCGCGTCGAGCTGATCGGTGTGGGTCAACAGGAGGTACAAGAGGTTGCCTGACGAGCGGTAGGTGGTCTCTGCGCCGGCGGGGAGCAAGAGCCGCAAGAACGCGTAGATGGCCTCGTCGTCGAGCATCTCACCATCCACCTGGGCCTGCACGAGATCGCTGATGACGTCTTCCCGGGGCTGGGCGCGGCGATCGGAGACGATGCCGGCGAAGTACTGGCGCAGGCTCTCTGACGCCTGCAGCCCTCGTTCGATGTCGGCACCCAGGGTGATGAGCTCGATCGACCACTGCTGGAACTGGGCAAAGTCCTCCTCGGGCAGCCCCAAGATCCGGGCGATGACCCGCACCGGGAATTCGAAGGTCAGCTCACGGACCAGATCGGCGTGGCCGCGCTCGACGAAGCGGTCGATCTGCTCGTCGACGATGGGCGCGATGAATTCCGGTTCCCATCGGGCCAGCGACTTCTCGCGGAACGCTGCGGCCACCAGGTTGCGGTTCTGGCGGTGCTCGGGGTCGTCCATGCCCAGGATCATGTGGCCCATCACCACACCGATGGTGGCGTCATAGCCCGTCGACGTGAACGTCTTCGGGTCGCGGAGGACCCGCGAGCAGTCGTCGTAGCGGAACACGATCCATTCGTCGGACAGCTCGATGCCCGGCGGCAGCAGCTCGGCGTTCATGAAGTTGCCCGCCCAGACCGGCTCCTCCCTGCGCTTCTGTGCGAATTCAGGGTAAGGGTCTCTGGTGTCCCCGGCGATGACATCGACGAAGGTGTCGAACGGGTTGTAGCCGGGGTCCGCAGTGTCCTGGTCCTTCAGTGTCATTCTCGGACCTCCTCGGGGCGCTCGTGGCGCAGGTAGGCAGCTTCGAGGTCACTGTACCGGCCTCCGCCACAGCCGGGCGAGCGGCGCCGATCAGCCGCTCGACGCGGCGACGGCCGGTCACTCGGTGCCCGGTGGGCAAGGTATGCCGGCGAGGGCCATGAGGTCGCAGAACGTGGAGCGGGCCACCTTCCACGCGCCGTCCGCCAGAACTGCATCGCCACGGCGACGCGGGAGGACACGGCGTTCCCCCAGTGACAAGGAGAACCACACGGCGGCATGCTCGGGATCCGTGAAGACCAACTCCTCGACCGAGATGACGACGTCGACCTCCGGTGGCGCCAGATCACGGTGGCGTTCCTTGGCCATCGCCAGGACGGGACCGAGCGTCTCGCCTCCCTGGACAGTCGGGACGGAGGCGCCATCGTCACTCTCCGTGCCGCTGCCGGCAAAGGCAGCTCGGATGTCGGCTTCGGCCTGTTCGGCGTCCTCAGGAGGCCGGCCGGCGCCGGGGAGACCTGGCTCGGGTGACACGGCGGACAGCCGGATCCTCCGAGCCCCGGCTTGGCCCACCCGGCCGTACCAGTCGCGGATGCAGTGTTCACAGATGTAGGCGTTGGTCCCGGAGACGAGCAGGCCTGACTCCGGAGACCCCCGGCCGCAGAACGAGCACACCACGACCCGGGCGCTGCCCGCCCGACCCGGGGGGAACGGACCGACTGCGGGAAGGGTGGGTTCTCCTCCCTCATGTGCGGAGAGAATCCGCATGACCTGCTGGCGGACCCGGGCCAGGTCCGCGCCCAGGCCCACCAGGACCTGGGTCGCGACCCCTTCCCCTTCCCGCACGACACCGAGGAGGAGGTGCTCGGTCCCGATGTAATTGTGACCGAGTTGCATGGCCTCACGGAGGGCCAGCTCCATGACCTTCTTGGCCCGGGGCGTGAAGGGTGGCGAACCGAATGGCGCACCGCCGGAGAGCCCGATCACCTCTTCGACCTTCGATCGGGCCGCCACCAGGGTGATGCCGAGCTCCGACAGGGCCCGGGCGGCGACGCCCTCCTCCTCGTGGATCAGACCGAGGAGGATGTGTTCGGTTCCGATGAAGCTGTGGTTGAGCAGGCGGGCCTCTTCCTGGGCCAGGACCAGGACCCGCCGGGCGCGGTCGGTGAACCGTTCGAACACGCATCCAGCTTGGCACTCCGGGGAACGATCGGCGAGGGGCGTGAAAGACTCGGTGGGTGAGTCCGGCCGACGATCCCACCACGTGGCCGCCCGATCTTGCCTTCGCCCACCGGCTGGCCGGGCTGGCCGACACGATCTCACTCGAGCACTTCGGGAAGGCAGCGAGCACCATCAAGTCCGACGGGACCCCGGTCAGCGAGGGTGACCTGGCCGTGGACCGGGCGCTCACCGAGGCCATCCGATCCGAGTTCCCGGACGACGCAATCCTGAGCGAGGAATCGGAGCCGTCCGGCCACTCGTCCCGCCGTTGGATTCTCGACCCGATCGACGGGACCGTGTTCTTCCTTGCCGGCCAGGACAGTTGGGGTACCCACATCGCCCTCGAGGAGGATGGCGAAGTCGTCCTCGGGGTGGTGACGAGGCCGCGGCGGGCCGAGGTGTGGTGGGCCCTCCGGGGCCACGGCAGCTGGACAGGCACCGTCCGACGCGGTGTGGTCGGAGAGGCGGTCCGGCTCCTCGTCTCCGAGGTCGACGAACTGTCGCGTAGCCGTGTGACGGTGTGGCCCGCGGCGCGGCACCCCGAATTGGTGCAACGGGTCAAGGACGGCGCTCATTGGGCCGAGCCGAACGCAGAGCGGGTGCTCGAGCTCCTCGCCGGCCGATTCGAGGCGGTCTGCGGCTATGCCGGAGGTCCCTGGGACCATGCGCCGGCTGTGGTCCTCGTCGAGGAGGCGGGCGGACGATTCTGCGATCCGGCGGGGGGCCGGCGGTTGGACCTCGAGGGAGGTATCTACACCAACGGCAAGATCGATGCCGAGTTGCGGGCGCTGCTGGATGGCCCGTGAGCCGATCATGCCGCCGGCGTCACCCGGTCCCGCTCGGGATCTCGATGACGGGTTGGTGCGATGACCGCGGGAGACCAGGGAGATGAATCCAGCGCCGCGGACGTCGAGAGCCGGTGTCGTGGAACCAGCTGATGGTTGAGCTTGGCGCCGTCATCTTCGACATGGACGGGACCCTTCTCGACTCACTCGACACTGTTCCCGTGGCCTACATCGCCACGGTGGAGGAGCTGACCGGCCGGAGCTGCACGGTCGACGAGATCGTTTCGAACTATTCCGTCGGCCCCGGGAGGGCGATGCTGAGCGAGCTGCTCGGCCGCCCCTGTGAGGAGGCTGATCTCGCGCGCTACCACGATCATCTCAGGCGGCGTCGGTCCTTCGTTCACCCCTACCCGGGCGTCGAGGGATCTCTTGCGAAGCTCGCCGCGACCCTGAAGGTCGGGGTCTTCACCGGTGCCGGGCGGGGGGCTGCAGAGATCCTTCTCGCTCACACCGGCCTGCGGAAGTACTTCGACGTCGTGGTCACCGGGGACGACGTCCCTCGGCCGAAGCCGGCGCCGGACGGAATACTCGCCGCGTGCGAGGCTCTCGGCTCCCCGGTCGGGGAGGCCGCCTATGTCGGTGACGCCCCCAACGACATGCAGGCGGCGGCCGCCGCCGAGGTCCTGGCCGTCCTGGCCGGATGGGGCCATCATACGTGAATCCACCGGCGATCTGGTCCTCTGCCTCCGGCCGGAGTGATCCGTAGATCTCTCGGCCTCGAGGCAACCTTTCGGGCGGTGTCACGGGTTGAAGGAGATGATGGGCAAATCTGGCCGAGACGAGCGGACGTGAAACGGGACCGGGCGCACGAGGAGTTCGAACAATTCGTGGCCACTTGCGGCCGCGACCTCCTACGGACCGGCTACCTGGTCGTGTGGGACCTCGGCTCGGCTGAGGACCTGGTCCAGGAGTGCCTGTTCCGGGTGGCTCGGCGCTGGCCCCGGGTGCGCACCATGGAGCACCCGAAGGCCTACGCCCGGAGGGTCCTGGTCAACCTGGCGCTCGACGACGGTAAACGACGGCGTCGGCACCGCTCCGAGCTGGACGTACGAGGCCACGGACTGGTGGCCGATCGCCCGGACGAAGTGACGGCGCGAGCACTCGGGATGGTGGAGACCTCGTCCGAGCTCATCGATGCCCTGGGGGCGCTGGCCCCCCGTCAGCGGGCAGTGCTGGTCCTCCGCTACTTCGAGGATCTCTCCGAGGTGCAGGTCGCCGAGGCCATGGGCTGTTCTGTCGGCACCGTCAAGAGCACCACGTCGCGGGCGTTGGATCGACTTCGGTGCGTCCTCGCATCCGTCCAGGCGGCCCCAAGTTCGTGCGACCCAGAGGACCTCACCGACAGGAAGACCGACAGGAAGGGAGTCAATGACGATGAACCAACTCGAATCTGATCTGAGCGAGGCGCTCTCGCTCCGAGCTTCGGGCATACCGGCCGAGGCCGGGACGCGCCTCTGTGGAGTCGATTACCACCCGCGGACGAGCCGTCTTTCGCCGCGACTGACGGTCGGGTCGCTGGCCGGGGTGGCCGCTACCACCGGGGTGATCGCTTCGGTGGTCATCATGGGTGGCTCGCAACCGGCCTTCGCCGGCTGGAGCCCTTCGCCGACCCCGGCCTCGACTCGGGTGACCTCCGCAGCCGACGCTGCCTGCCAAGCCCGGCTGGCGGCCACCCCGGCAATGCCCGGCATGGCCACGGACGGCACGTGGAGTGTGGCGGTCTCCGACGTGCGGGGACCGTTCACTCTTGTCATCTACCAGAGTGGGGATACCGACGCGACGTGCCTGATCGGGCCATCGATGACCATCGTGTCGCGGAGTTCCGCGGATGGGGGCTCCGTGTCGGTGTCGGGTAGTGCAGGGCCGGGGTCGGGTCGAGCCGGCACGCGCCGACGGGGAACCGCGAGCAGTTCGATCACGATCGGCGGGACCGGAACCGGAGAACTCAAGCACTTCTCCGTCGCCCACCTGGACTCCTCGAGCGACGGCCCGTACACGGTTGTCGACGGTCAGGTCGACCCGGGGGTGACGGCCGTGACCCTCGTGCGCACTGACGGCGATCCCGTCCAGGCCAGCACCGTCAACGGATGGTTCGTGGCCTGGTGGCCCGGGAGCCAGGACACCACCTCCGCCGAGATCACCACCGCCGGCGGGGTCAGCACGCAGAAATTGGACACGTTGTCCCGGCCCCCGCTTCCGCAGGTGGGAAGCGGGTCGTGCAGCGGGAGTGATCAGACGGCCTCCTCGCCGGTCACCTGCTCCGGCGGGGGGCCGGGAAGTGGACCCGGTGCCCTCTCGGCGCCCATGCGGATCGGAGACGGCGGTACCGGATCGGTGACCAACGGCGGGTAGCACGATCCGACGGCCACCCGACCGGTAGCGGGCCGCCTTCACCCCTTGTCGCCTACGGCCCTCACCCCTTGTCGTCTACGGCCCTCACCCCTCGTCGCCTACGGCAGGAGGGGTGAGGGCAAGCCACATCCCGGTGGGTGCGGGCCCGACGGGTGGGCCTGAGATCGCGTCAGTCCCGGCGGTCACCCAGCGGGTTGATGGGGCTGTGCAGTGAAAGGCCCCCGTCGCACGGCAGGATCTGGCCGGTCACCCAGTGCATCTCGTGGATGGCCAGTACGGCTTCAACGATGTCGTCGGCGGTTCCGAGCCGTCCGAGTGCCGTGCGTCCGGCCACGTCGCTGAGCCACGCGCCGCCGCGCGGCGCCCGACCGAGCATGGGGGTGTCCGTCACGCCCGGAGCCACACCGTTGACCCGCACCTCCGGCGCCCACTCGGCCGCGGCGACCTCGATGACCATGTCGAGTGCCGCCTTCGAGGCGCAGTAGAGGCCCATGGACCGGTCGGCCAACCGGGCGCTGACACTGCTGGTGGCCACGATGGAACCGCCGTCCCCGGCGCGCATCGGTCGGGCCAGCGCCCGCATCGTCAGCCACACCCCTTTGGCGTTGACGCCCATCACCCGGTCCCACTCTTCGGCGCCGGCCTCGAGGAGCATGCCGGAATGGCCGATTCCGGCGGTGATCGTGACCACCCCCGGGACCCCGACCTGCCCGATGGTGGCGGCCGTGGCCGCGTCGACCTGGTCGGCGTCGATGATGTCGCACTCGATGTCGGCTCCGGTGAGGTCCCAGGTGAGCACGTCGGCCCCGGCGGCCCGCTGCCGCTCCGCCAACGCGGCACCGATGCCCGAGCCTCCACCGACGACCACCGCCGTCACCGCTGGCATCACGACCCCCCGCCATCGGGCGCGAACCGTGCGGGCGCCTTGGCGACGTGTGCACTGCTCGGGCCGGCTTCGGCCGCGGCCGCGCTCGGCACGGTGATCCGTAATTGCTGGCCGGGCACGTCATCAACCTAGCGGAGGCAGCAATTCCGGAACCGGCGCACGGTGAGGAACGAGGGAATCGGAAGAGCACGAACGCAGTCGGGTGGACTACGTTGATCGTGGCGAAAGCGGAGACCTGTGGGCGATCCTGTCATCAGCACCTTGAACGATCCATCCGGCGGGCGCGATGTCCTCCTCGGTGCCGCGGTCGAGAGTGCCACCGCCCTCGATGCCGATACGGGCGTCCTGTGGGTCTTGCGTTACCACGACATCAACCAGGTGGCTCATGATCCCCGGATGGCGGGGGTGGGACTGCAACTCTTCGACCTCGTCGGTATCGAGGACGGGCCGCTGCGCCGCTGGTACTCCTCATTGATGTTCACCAATGAGGGTGCGGTCCATGTGCGGCTGCGTCGCCTGGTCAATCGGGCGTTCACTCCACGCTCGACCGAACGGCTGCGCGAGATCACCAGCGGGTTTGTCGGGGCGGCCTTCGACGGCATCGTGCACGAAGGTGGCGGAGACCTGATCGATGCATTCGGCCGAGTGCCCATGAACGTCATGTGCCGTCTGCTCGGCGTTCCCGAGGTTGATGTTCCGATGTTCGGCGACTGGGTGGACGCGCTGAGCCCGACGTTTGGCTTCATGGACCCCGAGCAGATCCAGGCGGCATCGTCCGCAATCGATCAGCTGCTCGAGTACGTCGGCACGATGGTCTCCCTTCGGCGGTCGTCGCCCGCGGACGATCTGATCACCTCACTGTTGGTCGCTGAGGATACGGGTGATCGGCTGACCCACGAGGAGTTGGTGGACATGGTGGCCAATCTTCTGGTCGGAGGCCACGACACCACCTCGAGCCAGATCGGCTGTACCTTCCTCACCCTGCTCACCCATCCCGACAGTCTGGAAGTCCTGCGTACCCGACCGGACCTGGTGCCGGCAGCGGTGACGGAGACGATGCGTTTCGAGCCGAGCATCGGGGCCATCCCGCGGACGGTCGTCGATCCGCTGCCCGTGGGGGCCGAGGAACGCCTTCCGGGTTTGGTGGTCCTGCTGTCACTGTCGGCGGCCAACAGGGATCCTGACGTCTGGAGTGATCCGGGCACTTTCCAGTTGGATCGGTTCGCTGATCCTGACGCGCCCAAGCTGCTCTCGTTCGGCACCGGGCCGCACTTCTGCCTGGGTGCAAATCTCGCCCGCATGACGCTCGAGGAGACGGTACGTGGCTTGATCACCCAACCGTTCGAACTCACCGGTGATCCCGAAGCTCTGGAGTGGCGGACGGTACTCGGTCGGAGCCCGATCAGCCTCGACGTCGCCTTGGTGTAAGGACCCAAAACGCGGGGTGAGGACTCTCGTTCTGTGGCCAGGTTCAAAAGTCCTCATTGACTGATTCCCGATGGTCCCCTTCCCCGTTGCACACGCCCGTCGTTTGACGCGACGGAGTCGCACGGGACCAATTGACCGACTCGATGCTCTGATTGGCAGACTCACTCGTTCCGTCTGTCCCGTTTCCGCTTGTCCCTTTCCTCGTCGGTGTCCATCCCGAGGCCCGGTTCCTGCCCGAAGGCCGGTTGGGGTTCGAATCGCCACCGGGGTGTGCCCTTCGGTCCGGTCCCCTCGCTGGAGAGGACCCAGCCCTCATAGGTCTTGAGGAAGTGGTGGTGGTGACAGAGCAGGGCCAGATTGTCGAGGGTGGTGGGCCCGCCCTCGGCAAAGGGGACGATGTGGTCGATCTCGAGCCCGAAGGAGGTCCCACACCCGGGCACCACACAGGTGCTGTCCCGGAAGACGAGGGCCGTCCGCAGCTGTTGGTTGATGGTGCGACCCAGGTGGCAGACGGCCCGGATGTCCCCGGCCTCGTGGAAGACGATGCGCAGGAACGAGTCGTTGGCCAGGTCCCTCGCCATGGCCACCGGGATGGGCCCCTGGTTGTCGATCTCGCAGCACTCGTCGCCCTCGGTGTGTCCGCGCAGCAGGGCGTCCCGGTCCACCCGGACGATCACCGAACAGGTCGGAGGCCCGTCGATGAGTAAGGACGGGTCGTCCGGTGGTCGGCCACCGGTTGGGGCCGTGGCATCGGTGGTGTCCCCGGTGGCGGTGGCATCTGAGGTGTCCCGGCCGGAGGTGGCATCGCCGGTGTCCCGGCCGGAGGTGTCCTCGACCCCGGCGTCGGCATCGACCCCGGTGTCGGCGTCGCCTTCGCGGTCGGGATCCGGCCCCGAAGCCGAGCCGGTGGCCGAGGTGGGCCGGGGCCGGGGCGAAAGGGGTGCCCCGGTGTCGGGGTGGCGTCTTGTGAGAAGGGCGTAGAAGGCGTCGGCTCGGACCGCCCGTTCGGGACCGTCCTGTCCGTCACCGGCCGCCCGTCGGGTCCGGCGCAGCCGGGTGGCCACCTGGTCCAGGTGGGAGAGGATCTGGGCCCCCCGGTCGAGGGTGTCCCGGCCCTGGTAGCAAAAGGCCCCCTCACCGTCGGTCCACGACGAGAAGTACCGGGCCGCTCGGATCCGGACGACCCTGGCCCGGGGATCCTCTGACCCCGAGGTGGCCCGGGACCGCTGGCACCGCTCCCGCACCGCCTGGAGGGGAGCCTCCTCGGCCCCGGCCAGCAGCTCTTGCTCCCGTTCGGGGGCGAGGATGCCGGCCCCGGTCAGCTCGGTGACCTTCGGTCCCGAGAGCACCCCGGTCCGCAGCGCCGCTTCGGTCCCGGGCAACTGTGAGAGGCGCTGCCCGTTGACAAGGGTGCTCTGGGCCTGACCGGTGGCCACCCCCTCCAAGGAGGCAAGCATCACCGCGGCCGAGCGGTGCCCACCGTCCCGCCACACCCCCGAGCCCTCGATCCGGGGGGCCAACAGGGTCTTGCCCGCCACCACCAGGCGCTCGAGGCCGACCAGGGACGCATAGAGCCCGGCGGCGTCCGCCCCGGTCAGCCGGGCCGGGTCGAGGTCCGCCACCACCGAGGCCAGAGCGGAACGGGCCACCTCCAACCGGGCCCCGAGGCCGGTTTCAGGACCGGCGACAGCGGCAGCACCAGCGGTGCCGCCCGCCACACTCTCCTTCACTGCACCGGCCACCGGGGTCATGGCCAGATGTTTCCAGGGGGGTGTGACAACAGGGAGGGGGGGAGGGCCCGGCGCTGGCCCGGGGCCCCCGCCGTTCGGTGAGGCGCCACGGGCTCGACGGTGGAAACCTCACATGCAGGTCCGCGTGGCAGGCACACGAGTCGCTCGCCGTCGACCCCTCGGAGTGACTCGTTCAGGCGCCAGGAGCGAAGAACTCCAACGCGATGTTGTCCGGGTCACCGAAGGAGAGCCCCGAGCCATAATCGGCATCGACGATGCCGCCTAATCGGCATCGACGATGCCGCCATGGGCGATGCCGAGGTCATCCAGCCGGTCCTTCCACGCCTCGAGGTCACCTCGACGTGCACACGCAAAGGCGAGGTGGTCAAGACCGATCCGACGCTCATCGAACGGGAGGTTGTCGGCCGGATCGGGAAATTCATGGAGCCCGACGAGGGTCTGTCCGCCGACGAGCCAGACGGCGCGTCGGTATGGGCCAGGACTGCCGTCCACGGCCATCTTCATGTCGAAGACTCGCTCATACCATGGGATGCTGCGGCTGAGATCGCTGACCGTCAGCGTCACGTGGGCGATTGTCGGGAACTCAGGCATGGGATCCTCCTCGGGGAGCCGATGCGTGGCGACCGTTACTGTCCGTGATGATCGCATACCGCCCGGACGACGTGGAACTGCTGTCGCCGGTCGCGCCGGACCGACCGAGCATCGCCGATGGTCCCTGCCGCTCTGCCAAGGGGAGCTTCCTGCGGACGAGGGCACGAAGGTCCATCCGATGTGCTTCATCAGGCAAGCTGGAGCGCGTGCGCATCTCATTCAGGCCACTGTCGATCGGTGATCTTCCGCGGCTCGCCGAGTGGCTTGCCGCTCCGCACGTCAAGGAATGGTGGCGGGAGCCGCACGACCTGGCCGCTGTCGAGAGCAGGTACCTGCCCATGGTCGAGGGGCTCGACCCGACCGAGGGCTTCATCATCCTCCTCGACGGCTGCCCTATCGGGTACATCCAGCGCTACCGGCTCGCCGATGAGCCCGAATGGCGGCGGACGGTGGCGGCTGCCGTGGGTGGACTCGAAGCCGCTGGGATCGACTATCTCATCGGGGACGCGGCCATCGTCGGACGAGGAGTCGGCGCCCGGGCGATCGGTCTCTTCGTTGCTGAGTTGTGGGGAGGGCTCGAGGACGTCTCAGTGGTCGTCGTCGCAGTCCAGCAACTCAACCTGCCCTCCTGGCACGCACTGGAGAAGGCCGGATTCGAACGAGTGTGGGCCGGGCAGCTGGACACCGACGATCCCGGTGACCAGGGACCTGCGTTCCTCTATGTCCAGCCACGGCCAAGGAAGTGAACGTGAACGGACAGAGCCCGTCCGGCAGAACCCCTAACTCGCCCGGTAGTAGGTGCCGTCGCAGCGGAATCCCCTGGTCGAGCTGGTGACCGGAGGGTCGTCGAGTCGCTCGAACTTGCCGTTCGCGACCCGGCCCAGGATGTAACAGGTGATCGGGACCTTGCCTGCCGGGTTGCTCACCGGAACGAGATTCCCGCTGTCGAAGTCGGTGATCTTGCGCAAGGCCTCTAGGAGCGACCCTCGGCTCGGGTTCGTTCCGGCGTTGCGCAGCGCGTCGGCGAACAACTCGCCGCACAGCCACCCGGTCAGGGTGAAGAAGTCGGTCTTGAACCCCGGTGAGACCTTTTGGACCCAGGTGTTGAACGTGGTGATCGCCGGAATTTGAGCCGCATCCTCACCCAGATAGAGCGATGTTGCCTGCTCCAGATAGGCCCCGTCGACCGCTTGAGCTCCGCCGGCGTTGCCGATGAGTTGCGTGCTGTAGGAAGGGGCACCGAGCACCACCACGGGGTGGAAGTTCTGCTGACTGAGGTCCCGGAAGATGGCCGACGCATAGTTCTGCGGTTCCTGCTCGAGGAAGAGGATCCGCACCCCGGCGCTCTTCATGGCCACTACCTGCGCCGTGAAGTCAGTCGTCGCCGGCGACAGCGCCGGGTCGTAGAGCACCGTGTAGCCCAGATGCTGCATGGCTGCTTTCTCGTTGCTCCAGGCCAACTCGGTCGACGGCAGGTCGGCGATGATGGTGGCCGTGTGGGTGATCTTCGTCGGGTACTTCTGTTTGAAGTAGAGAAGCGGACCTGTCGGCCATCCGTTCGACGCCGGGACGGGGCTGAAATTGTTCGGAAGCCTCTCAGTCGCCGGGTCGAGCGACGCCGTAACGTCAGGGAACCCGGGATTGGCCGCGATCAACGGCTCACTGAAGCTGTCCTCGAGCGAGAGCCCGCCCACACTGGCGAAGTCTGACTGGATAACGCTCTGGACCGCCTCTTTGTTGAGTGCGCCTTCGAACCGGTCGTCGGCGCTCGACACGATGATCTTGCGGCCGTGGATCCCGCCCTGCGAATTCACAGAGGCGGCATATGCCTCAGTGCCGACCACGGCACCGGTGAACAAGCCACCCACCTGGGTGGATACGTTTCCGATCGTCACCGATGTGGAGGTCAGCCCGGTGTGGTCATGGAAGGCGGAGGCCGGGATCGGAGGTACGGACGAACCAGTTGTCGCGCTGTTGGTCGAGTTGGTCGAGGAACACGCGGTCAGCAGCCCGGCAACGAGCACCAGGCAGATGGAGAACACTGAGAGGGTGGTGTGCCGCATCCGAGTGATCAAGTGACTGGGTCGGTACATGATCCCCTTCCGATCGCCTTTGGCGGCCACGCAACCAGACGAAGGCATGCTTCCCGCGGGAGCCACTTCGGGCTCGGCGCGGCAACCGCAAGCTCCGCTCGGCAACAACCAGCATCGGGACCCTACAGCGTGTCGCAGCCTCTTGCTCGGAATACCGGACGGGCCGGAAGGAGCGGCATCATTGGACCATGGCTGATCCGGCGGATGGCGATTCCGAACTGGCGGATCAGACTGGCCTGAACCGGCAGACCTATGACCGGATCGCCCGTCAGTATGCAGACCGCCAGGTCGAGCTCCAATCGACGGAGAGACACTGGCTCGCCAGGCTCGAGACGGCCTTCGTCTCCGGCCTACCCCGTGGGGGCCTGGTGGCGGACCTGGGATGTGGCCCGGCCTACGATGGCCGGCGTCTCGGTGGCAAGGGTCTCCAGGTCTTCGGGATGGACCTCTCGGCGGGGATGCTTGCGGTCGCGTCCGAGAACCTCGACGGTCGCGTTCTCCAAGCAGACCTCAGGGCACTTCCGATCGCTTCGGAGCACATCGACGGCATATGGAACGTCGCCTCGCTGCTGCACGTGCCGAGTGCCGACACCCGACAGGTGTTGCGCGAGTTCAGGCGGGTCCTGAAGCCGTCCGGATCCCTTGTGCTCGTCACCGCGGTCGGTGATTCCTCCAGGCACGAAGCGGTTCCGTATGTCGCCGACGAGTTCCGCTGGTTTGTCTATCGGGATCCGGCGTCTCTCAGAGCCCGGTTGAAGGAGGCAGGATCCTCGATCCGGATCGAGGAAGAGATCCAAGGTGGCAGACACTGGTGGACGGTGCTCGCCTCTGCCAAGTAGCGATGGCTGGAGACCAGAAGGCGCCGTTGTCCGAGTGGATCAAGAGGGAACGAGTCGGCGCATGCCGTCACTGCCTGCGGTGGTTCTCCCGCTGAAGTTGCGCCCGGCGCGTTCTTCCCATTCGACGGCCGCGATCTCCTCGGGCCCGGCCGGAAGGTAGTGGTTGAGGACGAGTTCTTTGACCCGGGCCCGTTCGGCGACCCCTCCGACTTCGCCGACATCGGTGTGAAGCGCGGCCATCCGTTCCAGGCCGGCCCCGGTCAGGCCGTGCCGCTCGAGGTAGCCGAGGTCGGCGACCTGGTGGACGAGGATGTCGGCGCCCTGGGCGAGGGCGACGAGGTCGTCGTTGGCGGTGGTGTCGCCGGAGAACACGACAGAACCGTCCGCGGTGTCGAAACGGTAGGCCAGGGCCGGGATCGCCCGGCCGTGCGTCACGGCGACCGCGGTGACCCGAACGGCGCCGTCTTCGAAGACGACGACCGGCTCCTGGGTGGCGCCTCCAGTCGGTGCCGCGACGGGGATGTCGAATCCGCGGACGAGCGTGCCGGCGTCGGGCATGAGGGCGTCCAGCGGCATGACATTGAGATGGTAGGCGTAGGCGGCCAGGAGATGATCGACCAGGTCCGTCGTGCCGGGGGCCGGCAGCTCGGGGTGGATCGTCGTCTCACGGTGGAAGGTGGCATCGCCCGTCGGCAACCGCTCGGGTCGTGACGGCCCGTACACCCGGATAGGGGCCAGCGGGCCGTCGGCGCCCATGCGGCCACCCCATGGATAGACGATCATGCCGGCCAGATCGCCGGTGTGATCGGCATGAAGGTGAGTGAGGAACACAGCTTCCAGCCGGGAGAAGTCAAGTCCCGCGCCGACGAATGCGGACGGCGACCCGCGACCACAGTCGACGACGAAGATCCGCCCGTCGACGATGATCGAGGACGAGATGCCGGAGCGGCCGGCGACCGGCATGGGTGCGCCCGCCGTACCGAGGAGTACCAATTCGGTCGTCATGGCCAGGTCCGCGTCCTCATTCTCCACCTACTCGCCTGTGATCCGGTGGCGCCTGCATCAGCCGATCCCAGGTCTACCAGCCTGCCGATGGGGTGGCCACACCTGGTCGGGCACAGCACGGGATGGCAACGACCCACACAGAACGTCGCCGTCACTTCGAGGGGAGTGCTCAGAGGAGTCGGCGGCGGACCCACCAGATGCACGTGCCTGCCAGGACCAGGGCCACTCCGAGATAGAGAACCAATTCATACCATTGGAAGGGCCAATACCTGTTCGCCGGCTGGAACGCCACAATCTCGTGGTAGGTAGCACCGAGCTTCGTGATGCAGGCTTGAAGCGCGTTGCGGCCACCAGGCACCGGGATCGCGCTCTGGACTCCTCCGCCTGCGGGACCACCCGGTCCCGGTCCTGTCACAAGCAGAGGGCACGTGCTGGTCAACACCTGCGAGCTGAGAGGGTGGCCGGCTCGATCCACGAACTGAGTCGAGGTGAACCAGGCATTCGGGATGTTCGGGGTGCCGGGGAAGAGCGAGAATGCCCCGCCGTTGCTCTGACCGACGCCCTCGACGGACTGCTGATTGAGCGGGAAGGACCTTTGGATGGGCGCGAGGAGCTTTGGCAGCACGAAGTGGTTGAAGAGCAGACGGGTTGCCACGAAGGCGGCCAGCGTGGTGGCCATGGCCGGAAGGGTCCGGCGGATGAGCACGCCACAGAGGACGCCCAGCACGAATGCGAATGCGGCATAGCCGAGAGGAACGATGCCACGTTGATCGAACGAGGTGTACAACGTCGCGTTCGCCCGGTCGATCGGGCTCGACCACCAGGTCACCATCAGACTGAGGAGGCCGACCGCGGCGATGCTGGCCAACCCGACAACACCGAGCTTCAGGGCGATCCAGCGGGTGCGGGTGACGCTCTGGGTCCACACCAGCCGGAACGTGCCCGCCTCGAGCTCGCGGGCGACGAGTGGTGCACCCCAGAAGACCCCGATGATGCCGGGCACCACGACAACCAGGGCGTCGAGCAGGATCTGCAGGTCGCGGTCGTTCTTGAGGAACGCGGTCGCCGCCGTCGAACAGTCGCCGTGCGCGGCACAGGTGACGACGGTCGTGTCATAGAGGTGCACCAGATGTGGGCCGGTGATCGCCAGGATGATGGCGACCGCCGCCAGTCCGCCGAAGACCCAGGCGGCCTGGTTGCGGAATTGGAGCCATGCAAATCGGATCATCGGAGGACCCCCAGTCCGGACTTCTGCGCCCGTTCCTCATCGCGCGCCTGGCCCATGTAACCGAGCACCAGGTCCTCCAACGTCACCGGCGTGGTCGTCCAGGTCGGGTCGAGGATCGGCAGCTCGGTGCGGACGAGAAGCGTGGACTGCCTGCCCGTCTGGCTTGCCTCGATCACGTGCTGATCTGCCGGCAGGCTTCTCGCATCTCGACGAGGACCGGAAATCCGATGGTGGGTGGCAAGCAGTTCGGCAACGTCGCCGGCCACCCGGACGTGGGACGCAACCAGGACGACGAGGAAGTCGCAGACCCGCTCGAGGTCGGCGACAAGGTGTGAGGAGAGCACGACGCTGACCCCGTGTTCGGCGACGACTTCCATCAGCACCTGAAGGAACTCGCGGCGGGCCAGCGGATCGAGGCTGGCCACCGGCTCGTCGAGCAGCAGGACCTCGGGCCGCTTGGCGATGGCCAATGTGAGGGCGAGTTGGGCTCGTTGGCCGCCGGACAGTGAGCCCGCCCGTTGCCCGGGGTCGATGTCGAGGGCCTCGATGCGGCGGGCGGCCAGCTCGTCATCCCAGCGCGGATTGAGAAGGCTGCCCATGCGGAGGTGCTGCGTGACCGACAATCGAGCGTAGGTGGGCGTGTCCTGGGCCACGAAGCCGACCCGCCCGAGTTGGTGGGGTCCGTCCCCGGGTGGCGAACCGAGGACTTCGACGGTCCCTGCCGTCGGGGTGAGCAGCCCGACGGCAAGCTGCAGGAGCGTGGTCTTGCCTGCGCCGTTGGGTCCGACGAGGCCGACGACCTTCCCTTCCGGGATGGCGAGTGTGCAGTCGTGGAGCGCCCAGCGCCTTCCATACTGTCTGCCGAGCTGGTTGGTCTCGATGACGTCGGTCATGCCACCCCCTCGGCGAAGCAGTTCCGTACTGCCGTGCGGTAGATCGCCTCGATGTCGTCGGGGCCAAGCCCCGCCGCCCGCGCCGATCGCAGCCACTTGGTCATCGACTCGAGGAATCGCGCCTGAGCGGCCGGGTCGGTACGGGGCAGGGTCCCGACGATGAATGTCCCCTGACCGGGTCTGGCCCGGGCCAGGCCCTCTCGTTCGAGGTCCCTGTACGCCTTGAGCACGGTGTTCGGGTTGATGGCCAGCTTTCCAACGACCTGCTGGGCCGTCGGGAGCTGATCACCCGGCTCAAGGAGACCCAGTTGCAGCGCCTGATGGACCTGCTGCACCAGTTGCAGATAGGTGGCGACACCTGACGTGCTGTCCAGTTGGAATTCGATCACGGCTCCTCATTCCACTAATTCCTTAGTGGAAGAGTAGATCGAAGAGACTCCGCATGCAAGGGAGCATCGACTTCGTCGGAGTCAGCGGTGCCCACGGGCGGGCATTCCTCAGGTCGCCACTCGGCTGCGCCGACAGCAACCGGGCGGGCGCGGGGCGTCGCCGGCGGATGGGTGGCCAGCGCCGGGATGCGGAACGAACCAGGAGGGGAGTGAGTCATGGACTCCCCGGCTCCGGGGCTGACCCCCGCGTCGCCTGCCGGCGATGCACGCGGATCCGAACCATTCGCCAGAGCAGGACGACCCCGGCGACGGCGAGCAGACCGCCCGCGAGGTGACCGAGCAGGGCGAGCACGACACCAGATGCGACCATGGCGACACCGATCGCAGAACGCGGCCAAGGCGTTGCTCGGACCAGGGCTTGTCGGATGAGAGGACCGCTGCCGTAGGGCATCGAGAGGCTCCTTTCGCTGGGTTCCGTACCAACCACCAATACTAGTCTATGTGATAGACTGTCAATTACTATGACGAAAAGCGGAACGGGCGCAGCCGTCGGCCGACGGGAACCAGGCGACCCGGCCGCTCTACTGCCGTGGCTGCTCCGTCGGACCAACCAGCGCTACCGTGCCGCCATCAGGCACCGCCTGGCGGAACGCGGGTTCGAAGAGTTGCCACAGCCCGGCTACTGGGCGCTCATGATCCTTGCCGCGGGTGGTACCGATGCCAGCCAGCTGATACGCGAGATGGGCATCAGCAAGCAAGCGGTGTCCAAGCTCGTGGACGCCCTGGTCACGGGCGGGCTCGTCGATCGAAGGCCCAACGAAACCGATCGCCGGCGGACGGATCTCCTCCTGACGGCCAGGGGTCGGCACGCAGCCGACGTCGTCGCTGATGCGGTTCGCCAAGCCGAGGAAGCTGTCACCAGGGAGCTCGGTGCGGAGAGGTTCGCGGACCTTGTCCAGATGCTCGAGCAGCTGACGCGGCCTCCCGATTAGTCCCGTGCGTTCCCGGCGTGACCGGCCGCCCGCGCGGCAACGTCGCGATCCGGTGTGCGGATCGCCACCGGGGTCCCCCTGGGCTCGAATCTGTGCGTGGTGCCCGTGCTGAAGCGGGTGAGTCGGACATCGTCACTCAGCGGTGCCTCGGTGGGACGGCGGACCACCTCGACGACGAGGGTCCCTTCGTCCGAGACGCCTTCACAGCGGAGGTGGGGATCTATCTCCCGCACCATCGCGTCGAGCGGTCCCAGGTGATCGCCGTCGAGCAGAGCAGGCCAGGCCCGGTCTGCCACTGCGGCGCTCTCCCTGTCCAGTGAAACGACGAGGCGATCATCTTCGAGCATCACGTCGCAGCGGACGTACCCATGGGGCTGTAGGGCGGGATGGAGAGCCAGCAAACGAGCAGCACCGACCAGAGTGGGGGGAAGGTCGAGCGCATCCCGGAGACGAGCGGCGGCCACGCCGGCGACGCCTGTGAACTGCCGTCGTCCGAATTCGACGACTGCCTCAGGGCTCTGTGCCCTCCGACCTGTCGCCGCCAGGAACGACAAGACCAGCAAGTGGCCCTGCAGGCACACCTCGTCGATGATCCGGCGAAGGGCCGACGCGGACCATTCGGAGAACTGCAGGTCGGCGACCAGTGGACCGGTGTAGTCGGATCGCCCGGGGTCGCCCACATCGATGGGAGCCAGCTCGAAAGTTGCCGCCCGTGTCGCCGCCATGGCTTCGGCCTCCGCCGGAATAGGCAGCTCCGGATGTGTGTCTGCGATGGTCACGGTCCAGTGGCATGCCGGTGACCGTCCCGCAGGCACGCGGGGAGGGCGGTGGATCGGGCGCATCTGCGCCCTCGGATTGGTGGCGATGGCGGTGGCGTCAAACGTCGGATCCTCGATGTCGTGGCACATGGCCACGACGTACTCGTCGCCCATCGGCTCGACGTCCATGAGGGCCCCACAATGGTCGAGCCAGAACTCGCCGTGGTCGTGGTCGGCGACCGAATAGCGGAAGTCCATGAACTGGGGCGGAGCGCCGATATCGAGCTGCAACCCCTTGAAGATGGTCTCGACCGAGTCACCTTCGAAGCCGAGGGCTCGCTGCATGCGCCGGGTGTAGACAGGGCTGGCCCCCATCCACTCCTCGATGGCGATGTCCCGCATACCGTCGCGCCCGAAGGCGGCGATCAGATGAGGCATGCCGGCTCGGTCGATCAGATGGCCGGCCAACAGATACTCAGGGGTCAGGAGCGCCAACTTCTCCTGTGGAAGTCCCTCGGGACCTTGGATGTTCGTCATTGCTGGTCACCCTTCTTCGAATAGGCACGAGGGTAGACGGCTTGGTGGGGAGCCACTCTGGCCGACGAGGTCGGCTGTCCCGGCGTCAGTCCAAGCCCTGTGGGGACCTACGGATCCACCGGATGGGAGTGAGAGAGCTCCCCGAAGAAAAAGGCCAAATCGATCGGCGACCGCGGATCGTCGTCATTCCTCCGGGGCGAACTCGGTCGCCGCGGTGTGGTCTCCGTAGGTTTCTTCGCAGATCCGTCTGGTCACGGCGATGATCGCCTCTGCCTCTTCACCGGCCGAGTGCGCCCACCCAGACAGGAAGAATGATGAGACTTCGATGAATGCCGCGATGAGGTTTCCTATTGCTTCGAGGTACTTGGCCGGGTCGTCCTCCTCGGCGCCCAGTTGGCGGATTTCATCCCAGAGCCATTGATTCTCCATAGGCGACCGGTCAATTTCCTGGCGCCTGGCGCTCAGAAGCCATAGAGCACGATCGAAGCTCTTGAGGACATCACCTGCGTCGGAACTGGGCACTTTTCCGTCCTCTTGCGATTGTCGGTTGCAAGCGGTCACTGCTCGTCCAGCCGGCCCGAAGCGGTCAACGCCGCTCCTGCCACCGCACTTTGAGGCGACATCGCGGTCGCCGAGCGCCACGGTCTAGCCCGATCGGACGGAACCGAGTGCTATCAACGATATTCGTGGCATCGGTGAGCGTGCAAACGACAAGACGGACGGGGCTGCCGTCTGCCCGCGGTGGATGCTCCTTGCGGATGGCGCAGTGGAACCGAAGGAAGGAGGTTGACGACGGTCGCCTTTGTCTGGAGAAGGATCCGAACAAGCCGGACGGTCCCAGCGTCCGAGGCGATCGACCGCAGCGCTCGATGGTCAACCACACACTCGGACATCTCCGGGGCTTCTTGCATCGGCGTGGTGGATCGGACACCAAGGGTCTCCTGGAGCAGCGACCGTGCCGGCCGCGATCATCTCGGCCTCTCGCTCTGCGAACGGACCCGGGATCCGGGGCCGAACGCCGACTCAGTCACGTCGACGGGGATCCCGCAATAATGGCCGGCGTGGAAGAGGCGGAGGTCATCATCGCCCATAGCGAGTGGGCGACCCTGCGTGTCGGCGACGTGTACCTCAAGATCGACGCTGATCAAACACGCACCGAGGTCGAGGTCGAAGCGATGGCTTTGGCGCCGATCCCGACTCCGGAGGTCCTGTGGCGGAAGCCGCCGGTGCTCGCGCTCGCCGTCCTGACAGGGACGGCACTCAGCCGCGTCGGCGAGCCATCGACCGCGTCGTGGGCGGCGTGGGCTGCGGCAGGTGCCGCCGTGCGGATACTGCACGACGCGCCGGTGCCGCCATGGCCCGGTAAGAACCTGGATGAGGTCACTTCGCGCCTCGACGGCGAATGCGAGTGGCTTGTCACGAACGGCGTCCTCCCCATCGACGTGGTCACGTGCAACCGCCGGATCGGGAAGGCTGCACTCCGGCCATGGACCCCGGTGTTCACGCACGGCGACCTGCAGATCGCCCACGTCTTCGCCGACGGTGACGAGATCACCGGCGTGATCGACTGGTCCGATGCGGGCCAGGGCGGCGCCCTGTTCGACCTCGCCATCCTGACGCTCGGACACGAGGAGCACCTTGACGACGTCGTCGTGGTTACGGCGCCGACGTCGACCTCGACGTCATCCGCGCCTGGTGGTCGTTGCGAAGCCTGGTGGCGGGCCGGTGGCTGATCGAGCACGGCTCCGACCCGTCGGCGCCAGGCTGCGAGTCCGACGTGCTGAGGTCCCAGCTGTGAAGCTCCACGGACCCGACCCGATGATCAGGCGCTTGCCGGTCGGAAAAGCGAGGAACCGGTTGAGCCGTGCTGCGAGGCCGATCTGGGCGTCTCACTCGGAGCCGCCGTGGCTGATCAGGCCACATCGGGACGATCCGGGATTCGTCGTTCTATGGTCGCAGTGGTGAGTCTCGCAGTCGAATTTTCCGATGGCTATGCAGTGGGTGATCTGGAGCCAGCCCCCACCGGACTAGCTCACCGTGTCTTTTTTGGAGCAGAGGCTGGATCAAGGCTCCCCGTTGTCGTGAAGATCGAGCAGATCCCTGGGTGTCTCGAGATTGAGCATCGAGCACTCGTGTGGCTGTCCGATCGGGAAGTGGATGTGCCCAGGGTTCATTGGTTCGGCTCCGGAAGAGTCGCCGATGAGCAATTGGCACCTTGCCTCGTGACTGAGCGCATCGATGGCATGCCCCCCCAGTCCCCATCCTCGTGGAGCCGGATGGGGCGAACTCTCCAACGCTTGGAGGGTGTGCAGTGGCGAGGCTCGGGCTTGACGATCTTGGACGAGGCTCAATTCGTATCGTCTCACCAGCAAAAGATCGACGCGCTACAGGATCAGCTCGCCTCAGTCCCGTGTTGCGAGCACCCTCAATTGGGACCGTTGATCGTGACACATGGCGACCCGGGAGATGGCAACTATCTAGAGTCCCATTCCAGAGCTGTGCTGATCGACTGGGAACGGGCGCAAGTCGCCCCTCGCGGACTTGATCTTGCCCGTGCCGTATTTATCGCTCTGCTCAGGACCGCCCATTCGGACTCTTGGGACCTGGGTAATGCTCGGGCCGTGATCGCCGGATATCTCAATGGCTCCAACTGGAGCCCGGCGACCAGCGAAATGAAATGGTGGCTGGAGGTGGCAGGTGTGCAGATTGTGCACAACCGCTGGTTGCGACCTGATCAGCCGAATGTGCCTTCTTGGCAAGATGCAGCCGTCGTGTTGGATGTTGCACTTTCCGACGACCGCTGGCTGACCCATCGCTAGCAACTGCCTGCCCCGCATAGCTGCCGGCGCGGGGCAATATCTGATGCCAGAGGCGATCCGGAGATGATGGCTCACGGCGCGATGACCACGTGCGATCTGGCGTCCGCCATTTACTCCCGCCAGCACCAAACTGGGTTGTTCCGCGTGGGAGAGTCAGGAGACGGTCCACGGAGTCAATGTCAATCGACAGAAACAGATCGCCGACTCAGTCCGATCTTCACCGCGTTGACGACCAACCTCACGACGAGGCCCAGGATGACCAGGTCCAGAATCATCTGGACGAGGACAATGGCTCGGCCCGGCTGAGACCTTGCCGAGATGTCACCGAAACCGACGGTGGTGAACACTGTGGCCGAGAAGTAAAGGCTGTCCAACCTGGTCAGGCTCGTCCCGAAGGTCGCCGGGTTGGCGTGGTTCATGAGGAAGTAGATGGCGGCGAAGAGCACCAGATACGCCGGAACGATGAAGGCCAGTGCTTCCACGGCACGGATGGTCGGGTAGTCCGACAGCGTGATGCGCCAGATCTGCCATCCGATCAAGGCGACGACGACCAGTGCCAACAGGACCAGCTTGGTGATCGTGAGGGGGGACATGGCCTGATCGAGAGGAGCAACGAAGTAGGCCACGACGATCACGGTGACCGTGACAATCGTTCGCAGAAAGGCCCGAAGCACCAGCCGTCGGCGCTGAGGACGGGGTAGTTCATCGAACGGTAGGACCGCCACCTTGTCGGGCTGAGTGGAGGTCGCTGGATCAGACAATCGGGGACCTCATGGTGCCGCCTTCGCTGCCTGCCGTTTCTGGATCAGCTCGGCGAGAACGAGCACGCCGATGCCGATGCCCAGGCCGAGGAAGGTGAAAAGTACCCTTCGCCCCTCAGCCGAGAGATTGGTCGGGTGGGAGACATCCTCGGCTATCAGGACAAGGCCAGCCATCGCTGCGCAGTAAAAGGCGTAGGTGGCGGCACGGAACGATGCGGCGAACGCTCCGAGGACGATCACGATGACTTGCAGAACGTGTTTGTTGGTCACCGTCAAAAGAAAGAACGTGGCGATCAGCGCCCCCATCACGGCACCGGCAAGGCGCTGCTCCGCTGCAAGCGTGGCTTGACCAAGGCTGGACTTCATGGCCACCAGGGTGGCGATGGGCATCCAATCGGCATTGGGTAGCTCCAACCCGAAGGCGATAGCCACAGAGATGCCTATGGCGAGGGCCTGGATGACCGAGAACAAGATGACCGGACATCGACATCAGGCCCGTCTGTTGTCCTACGGTCTCAGTATGGTCACATCGAGCGCCGAGTTTGGGGGCGAGAAGCGTTGGCCGATGGCCATCACGCTGGTCTGTGCGATGGTGCTGCCCTTTCTGCTCCCCCCGAAGTACGCCGTTGGTCCAAAGTGGATCGTCCCCGTGATCGAAGCGCTACTTCTGGTGGCGCTCATCATCGCCGACCCAGGTCGAATCGACCGTCGGTCGACGTTCGTTCGGACGCTTTCGCTCGGACTGGTGGTTATCTTGGCCGCTGGGGCTGGCGCAGCCACCGTCCGCCTGGTCATCGATCTGGTCAGGGGCGGAGTGGAAACGAACTCGCCAGGCGGGCTGCTCAGGATCGGAGGAGTGGTGTGGCTCTATGTCATCATCACTTTCTCCTTTCTCTACTGGGAGCTGGACGGCGGGGGCCCAGAGGTCCGGGCACGGTCGACACCGGAGTTCCCGGACTTGGCCTTTCCCGAACAAATCAATCCCCAGGTAGCTCGTCCGGGATGGCGACCCGAGTTCTTCGACTACCTCTATTTGGGCTTCACCGACTCGACTGCCTTCAGCCCCACCGATGTCATGCCGCTGGCCCGTTGGGCCAAACTGGCTATGGCGATACAGGCGACCGCTTCATTAGTCATCTTGGGACTTGTGATCGCCCGTGCGGTCAACATATTCAAGTAACACACACTGGACAGTTACCCACACGCCCGGAAGTGATGCCGTTACACGGGTGCATGCAACTTTCACGAGCAGTGACAAGGTCTTCCCCGGCGTTTCCGCACCCGCCCTTTCATCGGGTCACGGGCAGGATTGTTCGACGCCCAGCGACGCTCTGGCAGGGTTCGAACAGCGCCATTCGCCTTGATTGGCAAATCCCGACTAAATACAGCCTCTGATCAGGAAAAACGTTGTGACTCCGACAAAGAGTGGAGATGACGGGACTCGAACCCGTGACCCCCTGCTTGCAAAGCAGGTGCTCTAGCCAACTGAGCTACATCCCCTTGTCGCCCCAGCGAGTTTTGCGGTCCGGCCGACTGAGGTTGATCCATTTGTCACGGACGTGAGTCCGTCCCCGCCCCGGCAGGCCCGAGCGGGTCGATCACAGAGCATAGACGGCATGCCCGCTGCCCCTTCGTCCCCAGATTCGTCCCCAGATTCGTTTCCGAGTTTTCGTTTCCGAGCGCCCCATCCGGGGCACCCACCGGTCCCGGAGCTGTCACACGTCGGATCTAGGGTGCCTGCCGACGGACCAAT
>CAWHIF010000011.1:0-86160 GCA_963829235.1 uncultured Acidimicrobiaceae bacterium | reverse complement strand
ATCCCGCCCGGCCGACCTCGGAACACGCGTCGCCCGACGACCGATCCTCCGTCTGACCGACAGCAGATCAACCGTACCGCGGACGCCGGCACAAGTACCATGCACCGGGCCGAGCCATTCGGCTCCCGACAGCCGGCCACAACCTCCCTCCGACAGAAGGCGGCACCGATGCACGGGGTTCTCGGAACACTGCTCCCTCTGGCCATCACGGTGACGATCTCACCCATCCCCATCATCGCCGAAATCCTCCTCCTGTTCACCAAGCGGCCGGTGCCCGCGGCTTCGGCCTACCTGGTCGGGTTCGTCATCGGTGTCGCCCTGGTCCTTGGCATCCTGGTCATCGTGGCCAACGCCATCGACCTGTCGAAGTCCGGACCGTCCAAGGGGGCGGGGACGCTCCAACTGGGACTGGGGGTCCTGTTGCTGGTGGCCGCGGTCCGGCGCTTCCGACGGCGACCGAAGGACGGTGAGGTGGCCCCGTCACCGAAGTGGATGGACGGGCTGGCGTCGTTCACCCCCGGGAAGTCACTCGGGATCGGTGCGGCCGTCGGCGCCGCCAACCCCAAGAACATCGCCGTGGCCGTCGCCGGGGCTGCAGCCATCTCCTCGGCCGGCCTGTCCGCCGGCCAGTCGATCGTCTCGATCGTGGTCTACGTCGTCATCGCCGCCGCCGGTGTCGCCGCACCGCTGGTCGTCATGGTCAGCCTCGGTGACAGGGCCCAGGGTGTCCTCAAGAACTGGAGGGCCTGGCTGGCGCTGAACAATGCCACGGTGATGGCGGTGCTCCTCTTGGTGTTCGGCGTCGTCCTGGTGGGCAAGGGAGTGGCCGGGACCTGAGCTCCGGCGGTGGTCGGACCGACCGGGATCAGAGGCCCGACTCGACCGCGATCCGACCGGAGGCGGCCGCGTCCTTGAAGGCTTCGTAGTCGCGCTCGTTCTGGTCGGCATAGGTTTCGGCGAACTGGACGATGGCCCGGTCGAAGATGGTGCCGGCACCGAGGTAGGCGGCGATGGCGATCCGGTCGCCCGAACGGGCGTGGGCCCGGGCCAGCGCCTGGGCGCACACTTCGGCGTACTTGGTCAGACCCTGCGGGATGGCCTCTTCGACCTCGAACGAACCCTTCCAGTCGCGGAGCTGGCGGACGTAGTAGTCCCGGGTCTCCCCGTCAGGACCGGTGGCCTGTTGGTACCCGAGGAAGATGTCGCTGGCCGCCTGCATGAGATGTTGGCCGGCCACCACCCGCTGGCCGTGACTGGCGTACCCGCTCTTGCCCACGAACTCTTCCAGCACCGACGCCTCGGCCTCCTTGGCCTGGAGGATCAGCGGGTCGTCGTTGTCCCGGCCCACGAGGAGGAGGACCCAGGCCCGAGTACCCACGCTGCCCACACCCACCACCTTGCGGGCCACCTGGAGGAACTGGAACTCCTCCAGCAGGTGCCGCCTGTCGGTCTGGAGGCTGTGGCGGTAATTGCGCAGCAACTGCAGGAGCAGGTCGCGGATGGCGTCGCTCTGGAGCTGCGGGAAGAGCTCCTCGACGGGGACGATGAGCGGTGGGTCACTGATGAAGCGGCGTCGGCCATCGACCACCGTGGTGAGCTTGTCCAGGGCCTGGAGGCTGTCGCGGGTTCTGGCCTTGGACATGATCTTGGCCGTGCGGTCGGCCATCCGCCTGTCCGCTTTGGACCCGGTGGATCCGGCGATCGCCTCGAGTTCGGCGAGGAGGCCGACCACGTCGACATGGGAGTACCAGACGGCGAGGGTGGACATCCCGGCCAGTCTCGCCATCTCCTGGCGATACCCGGCCCCGACGGCGAGGGCCGCGGCACGCGCCTCCTTGTCGCTGAACCCACGGTCCCGGGCGGCGATGACCACACTGGCAGCCAAGCGCTTGACGTCCCACTCCCACGGACCGGGGAGGGTCTCGTCGAAGTCGTTGACGTCGAACATCAGCGCGCGTTCCGGCGAGGCGAAGAGGCCGAAATTGGACAGATGGGCGTCGCCGCAGATCTGAGCCACAAGACCTGAGCGGGGCGTGGTGGCCAGGTCCGAGGCCATGATCAGTGCGGCGCCCCGGAAGAACGTGAACGGTGACACCAGCATGCGTCCGTAACGGATGGGCACCAGCTCGGGCACGCGGGTGGCCGCCTGGCCCTCGAGGAGTGCGACCGGGTCAGGACGGTCTTCGACCGGGACGAACTCCGACTGGGACGAGCGTGGAGCCAGGGTGCGCGCCTCCTTGCCGAGCCGGGCTCGCTCCTCCACGGTCGGGTGGGGCACCTCCGCGGTCGATTGGGGCACCGCGGGGACCGCTGGTCCTCCGCTGCTCGTCGGCGTCTGGTCGACCATGTCTCCCCCGATCGCGGTCCGAGGGACCGCTGTTGGCTACGGCTTCTTTCTCCACGCCCACCGTACGCGCTGATGGCGCCCGGCCACGACGGGACGGATCGCGGAGATGAAGCAAGTTTCTTGACTATCAAGGCTCTTGAGGACAGGATGCCCCAATGGATGCACCGGAGGCGAGCGAATTACCCACTCCCACCCTGATGCGCTCGGCCCGCGGTGCCTATGCCCGGTCGATTCGGGTCCAGCTGCATGCCATCGGCATCGACGACCTGCCCAGGAACGGGCCGTTCATCCTGGCCGGAATCGACACCACGGGCGGCCCCAGCGACGACCTGCGTGCCGACCTCGGGGTCACCAGGCAGGCGGTCAGCCAGGTCACCGACATCCTGGTGAACCGCGGCTATCTCGAGCGGAGCCCCGACCCCGACGACCGCCGGCGGATCGCCCTCGAGCTGACCGAACGCGGCCGAGAGGTGGTCGATGCCGTGGTGCGGGGCGTGGAGACGGTCGACCGCCAACTGCGGGAGCGGGTGACGCCGGCACAGATCGAGGCCGCCCGAGCGGTGCTCCTCGCCCTCACCGACATCAAGGGTGCCGGCCTGGAGACCGGAACGGGACGGAAGCGACCGGCCCGGCAGTTGCGCCGCTTCAGCCCGATCTTCCCGGTGCGGGACCTGGCCGACGCGCTGGCCCACTACTCGTCCCTCGGTTTCGACGCCTTCGCCTACGACGACGTTGGCCACTACGGATTCGCCGATCGCGAAGGCGTCGGTCTCCACCTGGCTGCCGACCCCGGGCACGTTCCGGCCCACCATGCATCGACGTATCTCTACGTGCGCGACGCCGATGCCCTGTACGAGGAGTGGAGCCGCCCGGGCATCGGCGGCCGCACCTTGCCGGTCGGGCCGACGCCCTACAAGCTGCGAGAGGGCTCGCACACCGATCCGGACGGGAACCTGATCCGGTTCGGCTCACCCGAAGAGGAGTGAGCCCGAGCACGGCCCGCCAGTGACCGGCACCCGATTCGGGCGGTGCCGTCCCGTACGTGTCAGCCGAACGGTTGTGCAGGTCGACCCACGCGAGAGACCCCCGGCACTGCCGGGGGTCTCTCGCGTACTGCCGTTGTCCCGGTGAGGCGTGGCTCAGATGGTGACCGGGCCCTTGTTCTTGATGAGCAGGGTGGTCGGCTTCGACGTCAACTTGTAGACGCAGATGGTGCCCTTGTAGCTACCGCCGATCAGTCCCTTGGCCGTGCCACCGGTGACCGTACCCGACGAGTTCTCCAACAGGTCCTTCGTGTACTTGGCCACGGTCGGGCACGCTGCATCGGAGCCCGCCTTGATCGTGTACTTGGTCGTGGTGGTCTTCTTGTTCGACCAGGTGATGGTCTTCGTGGCGGCGACCGAGGTCCCGTGGGCCGGCGGCGTTCCGGCGTCAGCCGCGATGGCACCGCCTCCCGTGCAGCCCGAGATGGTCTGGCTCGTGGCTGTTCCCGAGAGACTGGTGCAGCTCACCGTGAGAGGCGCCGCTGCCGTTGCCGTGCTCCCGGGAATGGCGACCGCAGCCAATGAGGCCGAACCGGCCAGAGCGGCACAGGCCAGCAGTCGGATGGGTAGGTGACGTCGCATGGAATCCCCCCTAAGGAATCAGTCGGCGGAACCGTTCGGCTCCACCCGTTCTTGTCGACAGTTCAAGCTACCTCGCCGGCCGCAGCCATGCCTGGTGGCAGGTTTCCGTGCCGCCGTGTCACGGCAGGTTTCCGTGCCGCCGTGTCACGGCAGGTTTCCGTGCCGCCGTGTCACGGCCCGTTTCCGTACCGCCGTGTCACGGCAGGTTTCCGTGCCGCCGTGTCACGGCCCGTTTCCGTGCCGCCGTGTCACGGCCCCCGGGGAGTTGGGATCGGCCGACCCGGGAGCGATCGAGGTATCCGGAACTGGGAGTCCCGGCCGACCGGTGGCCCGCCGACAGAAAGGGACCCGCGTGCCTCCACATGAACGTGTTCACCCCTGGCTACCAGCGCGACGAGGCCGGGGATACCGTCGGGCCCGACATGGCGGGCTGCCACCTCGGCGAACCGTTCCAATCCGTCCCGGGACAGCGGACCAGTCATGTGCTCCCCGCTTTGCCGGCATCTCCGGGTTCACCCGCCGGGGATCGCGTCACGCCGGGGAGCGCCCCGGAAGAACCAGTGCACACCGTACCGGTCGGCGAGATGCCCGTAGGTGCCGAACGGCATGTCCCGCAGGTCGTCGAGTAGGGCCTTGTCGGCGCCGACGGCCAGCTTGTCGAAGACCGACCTCAGCTCACCGTCGTCCGCGGCCTGCAGATAGACGGCGACGGTGTTGCCCGGTTTCCGCACCCGGGTGGGATGGAGCCAGTCGGCGCCCGAGAGCTCGACGGCGTCGCTCTTCAGGCAGGCGTAGGTCACCTTTTGTCGCTGTTGGGGTGGTGCGTCGATCCCCATCGGGGTGTCGCCCAGCTCGGTCAAGGTCAGTTCGCCGCCCAGACAGGATCGATAGAAGGCCATCGCCTCGGCACAGTCTCCGTCGAAGAGCAAAAAGGGCGTGAGGTTCATCGTGCTCGCCCCTCCCGGGCTGCCAGCCGACCAGGCGAGGTCGCGTTGCGGCAATCCTAGAATTCGTCCGGAGCGCCGGGTGCCGCGGCGGGGTCCCGGACGAGCCGGTCCACTGATCCACAGGGGCGCTGACTATCTCTGCGTATAGTCTATTCGCGTCGACAGCTAACTCGGAACCGGCGCAGAGAGGACGGACGTCCATGCCGACCGGGGCATTGGGGGAACCGGCCTTCGAGGACCTGACGGCTCGGGCACGGATCAGGGATGCCGCACTGCGCCTTTTCGGGGAGCACGGGATGGGCACGACGACGATCCGGGACATCGCCGCCGCGGCCGGCGTGTCGGGGGGGCTGGTACGTCACCACTTCGGCTCGAAGGAGGGTTTGCGCGACGCCTGCGATGCCTATGCCCTCGACCAGCTCATGCGGCTCAAGGAACAGGCGGTCGTCGAAGGCCGGCTGGCGGCGCCGGGGTTCCTGGCCGGCGTGCAGCCGACGATGTTGGTCTTCTATCGCTACCTGGCCCGCTCGATGCTCGATGGCTCTGCGGCGGCGGCGGCGATGTTCGACGAGATGGTCGACCTCGGAGAGAAATGGCTGACGGACCACCACCCGGGCCAGACCGGCGACCGGAGGGCGTACTCGGCATTGCTGGTGGCCATGGAACTCGGAGCCCTGTCGATGAACGAGCAGCTGTCGCGGGCGCTGGGGGCCGATATCTTCGGCCGTGAGGGGCACCTTCGGCTGGCCAAGGCGAAGCTCGACTTCTACTCCTGGCCGCTGCTGAGTCCGGAACTGGCCGCGGAGGCGCGTGCGGCGATCGCCGGGCTCTCCACCGGTACCGCCACGAGCCCGGGCGGGGCCGGGTCCACGAGAAGGACGGACACATGAGCACACCGGCCGCGGTACGCACCGAGGGACTCACCAAGCGCTATGGCGCGGCTGACGCGCTCCACGACCTTTCCCTCGAGGTCGGGCCGGGCGAAGTCCTCGGCTATCTCGGACCGAACGGAGCGGGCAAGACGACCACCATCCGGCTGCTGTTGGGGCTGATCCTGCCGACGGCCGGCCGGGCCGAGATCTTCGGGGTGGACTGCAGGCTCCGTCCGGTCGCCACCCACCGGCACCTCGCCTACGTACCCGGCGAGGCGAACCTCTGGCCCGCGCTCACCGGAGCGGAGACGCTGCACCTCCTGGGCCGGATCCACGGCACGGTCGACGAGGCCTATCGGGACGAGTTGGTCGCCCGCTTCGATCTGGACCCGGACAAGAAGGTCCGGGCGTACTCCAAGGGGAACCGCCAGAAGGTTCTGCTCATCGCCGCCCTCATGTCCCGGGCCGACCTGCTCGTCCTGGACGAACCGACGGCGGGACTCGACCCGCTGATGGAGCAGGCCTTCCGGAGCTGTATCCATGAGGCCAAGGGGCGGGGCCAGACCGTGTTCTTGTCGTCGCACATCCTGAGCGAGGTGGAGGCACTGTGCGACCAAGTCGCCATCCTGCGCAACGGACGGTTGGTCGAGACCGGGACGCTGGCCGAAATGCGCCACCTCTCGGCCACCACGGTGGCGGTGACCTTCGGCGGGCCGATCCCGGACCTCGGGCGCGTGCCGGGGGTGAGCGCGGTCCGCGCCGACGGGCGTGATGTGCACCTGGAGGTGAGCGGATCGGTGGAGCCGCTGCTGAAGGTGCTCGCCGGCTGCCGCGTGACCAAGTTGTTGAGCCGGGAGCCGTCGCTCGAGGAACTGTTCCTCGCCCTCTACGGCGATCAGGAGCCCGCAGATGGGCACTCCGTTGTCGGCTGAGGCCGCCGTCGCACCGGCCGCCGTTCGGCATCCGGTGCAGGAGGTGCGCTCTTCGAGGGTCGTCGTCCTCCGGCAGATGGCACGCAAGGCGGGGCGCTCGGGGGCGATATGGGGCTACATCTTCGGCGTCGTGGTGGCGTCCTCGGCCATCAGCTACACGAGGATCTACAAGACCCGGGCCGAGCGGGCGCACCTGGCCGCTGCGTTCGGGTCGAACAACGCGACGAGGGCGTTGTTCGGTCCCGCGCCGCACCTCCAGACGGTGGCCGGTTTCACGGTGTTGAAGGCCTCCATGTCCCTGATGATCCTCGGCGCCATCTGGGGCCTGCTCACCTCCACCCGGTTGCTGCGCGGGGAGGAGGACGCCGGTCGATGGGAGCTGTTCCTGACCGGACAGACGACCCGGCGGGGGGCCAGCGGCCAGGCGCTCGGTGGCCTGGCCGTCGGGGTGGCCACGTTGTGGGCCATCACGGCCGTGTTCACCGTGGCGGCCGGGCACGACTCAGTGGTCGACATCGCGGCCGGGCCGGGAGCCTTCTTCGCTCTCGCCTTGGTGTCGACCGCCGTCATGTTCGTGGCTGTCGGTTCCCTCACCAGCCAACTGGCTCCCACCCGCCGCCAGGCAGCCGCCTATGCGGGGTGGTTCCTCGGGGCCTCCTACGCCCTCAGGATGGTCGCCGACGCCGGCGTGGGTCTGCACGGGCTCATCTGGGCCTCACCGCTCGGCTGGGTCGAGGAGCTCCAGCCACTCACCGGTCCCCGGCCACTCGCGCTCCTGCCGATCTTCGGATTCAGCGCCGCGGTGGCCCTCGTCGCCGTGCACTTGGCCGCCGCCCGTGACGTCAGCGCCGGCATCCTGCCCGACCGCGCCCATGCCCGGGCCCGGACCCGGCTCCTCTCCGGCCAGCTGGGCCTCACCGTGCGACTCGTCCGAGCGACGGTCATCGCATGGATCGGCGCCCTGGGCGCCACCGGGTTGGTGCTGGGCCTGATCGCCAAGTCCGCCGGCACGACGATCTCGGGCTCGTCGGTGAAGACCGTCTTCTCCCGCCTCGGGGCCCCCGGCACCGGCGCCGGGGCCTTCCTCGGCGTGTCGTTCCTCATCGTGGCCGTCCTGGTCGCCTTCGTGGCGGCCGGACAGGTGACGGCGGCGCGCCTGGAAGAAGCGCAGGGCCGGCTCGACCACCTCCTGGTCGGGCCCGTGTCCCGGCTCTCCTGGCTCGCCGGCCGGGTCGGGGTGGCCGCCGCCGTGCTCCTGGCCGGGGGCGTTGTCGCCGGCATCGCCACCTGGCTGGGCACGATCTCCCAGAACGCTCAGGTGGGCTTGGCCACGTTGCTCGACGCCGGACTGAACGTCGTCCCACCGTCCGTGTGCCTCCTCGGCATCGGGGTCCTGGCCATGGGCGTCTGGCCGCGGGCCACCTCTGACGCCGTCTACGTCGTCTTGGGCTGGTCGCTGCTCGTCGAACTGGTCGGCGGCGTGTTCACCACCAGCCACTGGCTGGCCGACACGTCGCTCTTCCACCAGATGGCCGCCGCCCCGGCCGTCAGGCCGGACTGGACCACGGGGGCGGTGATGGTCGGCATCGGCGCGGCCTGTGCCGGCGTCGGAGCCCTGGCCTTCCGGCTCAGGGACGTCCAAGGCGAATGATCCGCGTGGGGATGCAGGCGACGAGTGGTCGTCGCGGACGGTCGGATCTGCCGCATCTACGCCACGCGCAACCCACAAAAGCCGGGATGGCTGGGGCAGGTGGCGGAATCGCGGCGGTGACCGGCCGTTTCACTCTCGGTGCCGGGTGAGAGCCCCGGCAGAGGGTCGGCTACTTCGCCAGGTTGAGGGCCACGGCTTCGCGGACGAGGTTCTCCAGTGCCTTCTCGTCGATCTTGTCACCCTCTTTGATGTCGATGGCGCGCCTGACCTTCCCGTCGAGGCTGGAGTTGAAGAGCCCGGTCGGATCGTCGAGAGAAGCGCCCTTGTAGAACGTCAACTTGACGACATTCTTGTAGGTCTCGCCGGTGCAGATGCCCCCGTGGCGGGACCAGACCGGGACTCCGGGGTTCGTGGGCTTGACCCACTTCCACTCCTCGACGATGTCCGGATCGGCTTCTCCGATGATTCGTCGCACCTCGCCGAGCGTCTCGCCCCGCCAGTCGCCCAACTCCTTGATCCGCTGATCCATGAGTTCAGAACCGTTCGTCATGCCGCTCGCCTTCTTTCTTCGATCGATTCACGGATACGCCGGCTGCCCCTCACCCTGGCACCGGTTCCAATTCCAGCGCGGCGAGGATCTCGGGGTCGGCGAGCAGTTCGATGGCGGCGATGCGCCCATCGCGCACGGTGAAGCCGAAGACCGCCATGGGCCGACCACCGACCGCCACCACCGCTCCGGCCAAGCCGTCGACCAGCGCCAACCTGGCGGCCTTCGCCCCGCCCGCGAAGACTCGACCGACCGCATCGACGCCGCGCATCTCCTCGCTCAGTTCCGGGGCTCCGGCACCCGCTCTGGCCGCGGCCATCTCGACCGCCACGGAGTCGGCCCTCACCACCACGTCGGGGTCGAGCAGTGCCAGCAACCCAGCGAAGTCGCCTTGGCGGGCCGCGGCGAGGAAGGCGGTGACCACCTCGCGTTGGGTGGTGGCGGAGGTGTCGGGGACGACCGGGTCCGACTGCACCCGCCGCCGGGCCCGGCTGGCCAATTGCCGTGCCGCCACCGGGGTCCGGCCCACGATCGGGGCGATCTCCTCGAAGGGGACGGCGAACATGTCGTGGAGCACGAACGCCAACCGCTCGGCCGGCTCCAGGGTGTCGAGGACCACCAGCATCGCCAGGCCGACCGAGTCGGCGAGGACCGCCTCCTCTTCGGGGGAGGTCGCCGCGACCGGTTCGGGGGTCGGGTCCGGCGAGACCCGCTCCTTTCTGGCCCGGGAGCGCAGCATGTCCAGGCAGACCCGGGCCACGACGGTGGTCAGCCAGCCTCCGAGGTTGTCCACGGCGTCGGCGTCGGACCGGTTGAGCCGCAACCAGGCCTCCTGGACGGCGTCGTCGGCCTCGTGGCTCGAGCCCAGCATCCGAAGCGCCACCGCCCGGAGGCGGGTCCGGTGGGACTCGAATTGCTCGGTCAGCTGGTCGCGGTCGCTCACGGTCACATCCTCCGGTTCGTGGTCGTCATACGTAGTGACGACAACCACAGGGTCGATGTGACCCGCGATCTCAGGAGCACCTATGACCAGCACTTCTACCGAGGGAATCAAGACCGTGCTTCATCCCGTGTCCGACCTGGAGAAGGCCAAGGCCGTCTACACCGCACTGCTCGGCCAGCCGCCCCAGACCGATGGGCCCTATTACGTCGGCTTCGATGCCGCCGGCCAGCACATCGGGCTTGTGCCGGGTGGCGGTCCGCAGCACCTGGCCTCGCCGGTGGCCTTCTGGCACGTGCCGGACATCGAGGCCAAGCTGACGGAGATGACCGCCGCAGGTGCCGTGCTCAGAGATCCGGCCAGCGACGTCGGCGGCGGCCGCCTGGTGGCCACCGTGACCGATCCCGACGGCAACGTACTCGGCCTGGTCCAGGACACCTAGGCACGGTCCCCCACCGCTCTGCCGGCCAGCCGAGCCGAGGCGGCCCGCCGGGACCGAGGGATCGAACGAGACCCGCTCGGCTCCCTGCGGACGCTTCATCTCGCCACGACCCCGCCGGGTCGGATCCGGTGCGTCGTGGCCATGGAAACGATGACTCTCACAATTCGAAAGGCCCGCCATGACCGCCATCAGCGCCATCACCCTTGAAGTCCCCGACCCCACGAGTGCCGACAGCTTCTACGCCAACGCATTCGGACTCGTTCATGACAGTGGCGGTCCGCGGAACGTGCCCGGCGAGAGGCATCGCGGTCTCGTACCTCGATGGCGCTGGGGCCCCGGCCATCGCTCCATCCCACCAGTGTGGTGCACGGGTCCCGACGGGGCAGTGGAGCTACCTCTACTTCTCCTCCTCCTTCTCCTCCGCTGTCCTACCGCCCGCCTACGGCAGAGCACCCGCCGACGCCACGGAGTCTGGCGAGACCCACCAACCAGCGCGGCCTGGAGGGTGTCCACGGAGCAACTGGGCCTGAAATCACACATATTTGTGTTATCTCAGTAATCTGAGTACTATGGGACCATGCCCACCGATGGTGAGATCACATTCGCCGACCATGCCGGCCGGTTCTACTCCCGCCGCTACGGGATGGCCCCGATGGTCGGCCGCCTCCTCGGATACCTGGCCGTTTGCGATCCTCGCGAGCAGAGCATCGCCGAGTTGGCCGACGCCCTCCTCGCCAGTCGCAGTGCCTTGGCCGGCGCGGTGAGCACCCTCGAGACCCTGGGACTCATCCGGCGTTCCCGGGCGGCCGGCGAGCGGATGGACCGGGTGTGCGTCGACATGTCATCGCCGCGAGCGACGGGCTTCGACATGTCCGAGTACGAGGAGCAGGGCGACCTGGCCCGAGAGGGTCTGCGCCTGCTGGACGGCACGCCCCTCGAACGCCGGGCGAGCTTGCTGGAGTGGGCGGCGTTCGCCGACTTCCTGGTCGAGCGGCTTCCCGTGCTCGAACAGGAGTGGAAGGACCGGCGCGAGTCGCTGCGAGCCGCCGGTGAGCTCCCCGACTCCCGGGACACCCAACAGGCGGGCTCGCGATGACGAGGCGGACCGGCACGCCGGGCATCGTGGCCCAGGACGTGTGCAAGTCGTTCGGCAGCCACCTGGTCCTCGACAAGGTCAGCCTGGCTGTCGGTGAGGGCACGGTCTTCGCGCTGCTGGGGCCGAACGGGGCGGGCAAGACCACGATGGTCCGCATCCTCTCCACCCTGATCCGGGCCGACTCCGGCGCCATGCGGATTGCCGGTCACGACGTGGTCACCGATCCGGATGGGGTGCGAGCCCTCATCGGGGTCACCGGTCAGTTCTCGGCGGTCGACAACCTGCTCACCGGGACCGAGAACCTCCAGTTGATGGCCGACCTCCGGCACCTCGGTCGCGAGACCGGCGGACGGCGGGTGACCGAGCTGTTGGAGCAGTTCGACCTCACCGACGCCGCGGACAGGCTCTTGTCGACCTACTCGGGCGGGATGCGCCGGAGACTCGACCTGGCGATGACCCTGGTCGGCGAGCCGCGTGTGATCTTCCTCGACGAGCCCACCACCGGCTTGGACCCACGTAGCCGCCTCACCATGTGGGACACCGTCCGCGACCTCGTCAAGGCGGGGGTCACCATCCTGCTCACCACCCAGAACCTCGATGAGGCGGACCAGTTGGCCGACTACATCGCGGTGCTCGACCAGGGCCGGATCGTCGCCGAGGGAACCCCGGACGAACTGAAGAACCGGATCCCGGGAGGCCACGTCCGACTTCACTTCTCCGGGCCCGATCCGTTGCGCCAGGCGGCCGGGCTGCTCCCGACGTCGGCTGCGGACGATGACCGCCTGGTCCTACAGGTCCCTGCGGACGGCACCGTTGACTCACTCCGCGAGTTGCTGGACAAGCTCCACAGGGAAGGGTTGGCCGTCGAACGGGTGTCGATTCACACCTCGGACCTGGACGACGTGTTCCTCGCCGTGACCGGCAGCCACGTCGCCGACAGCCCCGAGGCCGGGGGGCCTGACGTGGAATCGACACGAAAAGGAGTTGCGGTCGGATGAGCACGCTCGCCTACACGATCAGCGACGCGCGCGTCATGTTGCGCCGGAACCTCAAACACCAGCTGCGGTACCCGTCGATGACACTCATGCTGGTCGGTATGCCGATCGTCCTCTTGTTGCTGTTCGTCTACGTCTTCGGCGGTCAACTCGGCGCCGGCCTCGGCGTGCACCAGGGCCGTGGCGCCTACCTCGACTACGTCGTGCCGGGACTCATGCTGGTGACGGTGGCCGCAGCAGTCCAGGGCACGTCGATCATGGTCGCCATGGACATGACCGGCGGCATCATCGACCGCTTCCGCACCATGGCCATCGCCCGGGCCTCGGTCCTCACGGGCCACGTGCTCGGCAGCTTGATCCAGACGCTGGCCGCTCTGGGCGTCCTCATCGGACTCGCCTTCGCTCTCGGGTTTCGCGCTGCAGGGGGATCGCTCGAGTGGCTTGCCGCCATCGGGATCCTGACCTTGTTCGCCTTCGCGTTGATCTGGCTGGCCGTGGCACTCGGACTCGCGGCCAAGAGCGTCGAGACCGCCAGCAACACCCCGATGATCCTGTTCCTACTGGTGTTCCTCAGCAGCGGGTTCGTGCGGACCGGGACGATGCCTGACGGGCTGCGCCAGTTCGCCGAGTACCAGCCGTTCTCCCCGATGGTCGACACCGTGCGGGAGCTGCTCACCGGCGCCTCGATCGGCGAACACGCCATCATCTGCATTGCGTGGAGTGTCGGCATCGCCCTCGCCTCCTACCTCTGGGCCGTCCGCCTCTACAACCGGCGTCGTGCCGCGGACCCGACCTGAGCACCCGCGCGGGCAGACGCTGGCGTCGGCATCACCGTAGAGGTACAGGTGGGTCGGTCCCCCGCCACTCCAGCGCCATTCGTTCGTCTGAGACCACCCGGCGCACCCCGACCCTCGACTGCCTGCGAGCGTCGTGCTTCATCGAGGACCTCCCATTCCGTGGTCGCGGCCAGTCGTGGCATTGCACCAGGCGGAAGCCCTCAAGATGCGGCGAACGCCGAGTCAGCGACGAATGCGTCGCTTCGTGATGGTCGCCCGGAGATGGTGCGCAACGGGAAATCGACGCGGACCGACAGGCCGCCGTCAGGCATCGGATCAGCCGTGATGGAGGCGCCATGCGCAGAGGCGATGGCGCGGACGATGGAGAGACCGAGCCCGTGGCCGTCCTTGTAGACCGCTCGGCGCGGATCAAGCCGTTGGAACGGTTGGAAGAGGCGTTCAACTTCAGCTGAAGGAATGACCGACCCCGTGTTGGTCACAGAGAGGAAAGCCCGATCTTCTGCCGCGCCAGCTATGACCCTGATGTCCCCTCCGACGACGTTGTGGCGAACGGCATTGGTGAGCAGGTTGATGACGAGCCGCTCGACCAGGAGGAAGTCTCCATCGAGTGGCGCCGGTGCCGTCACCTGATCAACGTGAATTTCGAGGCGCGTGGTTTCGGACTGGAGCCCAGCGAGAGTCTCCTCCACCAGAGGGGCGATGTCGACCGGCTCACATTCACTCAAACCGCTCTCACTGCTGGCGAGGGTGAGCAGAGCCTCGATCAGATGTGCCTGTTCGTCGTTCGAGGCAAGCACCTCTTCTGCGGTGGAGCGCCATTCGGCGTTGCTGGTATGCGGATCATCGAGCGCAACCTGGAGGAGATTGCGCTCGGCGGTGAGTGGGGTGCGCAGCTCGTGGGAAGCGTTGGCGACGAAGTGTTGTTGGGCGTGGAAGGCACCTTCAAGCCGCGCGAAGAGGCCGTCGAGGGTGTCGCCGAGCTCCTTGAGCTCGTCCTGCGGGCCGGCCAGGGCCAGGCGCTCGTGAAGGCTCGTCGAGGAGATCCTCCGGGCCGTGCCGGTGATGGTACGGATGGGACGTACTACTTCATGTGGCACCCAGGCCATCCTGCGACTGAGCAGTGCGAGGGCTGCACGTGGGTGACAGCCCAAGCCCAAGAGTTGTCCTATCTGCATTCTCGGGACATCACCTACGCCGTCTTGTGCCAGGGTCCCTACGACGAGAGCGCCCGCTACCGCGACTTCATGGCCTGGGACGTGCCCTGGTACTCGGCAAAGCCCTCCCTCGACGTGCTCCTCGTCGGTCGCCACATCGGCAGGATGCACCTCGTGTGCTAGCTGCGAGACGGTGACCGCGTCTTCGAGACCTACTGGACGACGCTCCGGGGCGTTGAGACGATGGACTACAGCTACGCACTGATGGACCTGACTGTGTACGGACGCCAGGAGGGATGGGAAGACTCGCCCCCAGGCTGGCCACAACTGTGCACGTACACGCGGACCGAAGCCGGCCCGCCCGATTGGTCACCCGCGTCCCCGTGGCCGAGTGGACGCCCGATCGCCCAGTGGTCGCGGCTCGAGGCTGGACGCTCTGATGACCTCGTCATTGCACCCTGACATTGAGTAGGGCACCTGCACGGGGTATGCCCTGTGCAGGTGCCCTACAACGCCATCTCGACCGAACACCCGATCGCGAAACCGCAGCATCCGGGGTGCGTGCGCAGTGTGACCCAGCATGGGGCTGCACAGGGCCACCCCGGAGCAGGTCCCGAGAGCAAGCCCCGGAGAAACCCCGCGTCAACCCTGGCCCGAACGCGAAACGGCTGGTCAGGCGCCTGTGCCGTAAGCACGAGAGGCGCCGACCAGCGTTCCGATGGTGGCGGGGGTGGGATTTGAACCCACGACCTTCGGGTTATGAGCCCGACGAGCTACCAGACTGCTCCACCCCGCGTCGCGGGAGCACAACTTACCACCTCATCGGAGGGTGCGACAGGGCCCGGCTGTCGTCAGCCCGACTTGGTCTTGGGGGGGGAGGTCGTGGTGGTGGTCGAGGAGGGGGAGGTCGTGGTGGTCGAAGACGAGGGGCCCGCAATCGGGGCCGCGCCCGTCAGCTGCTGCACTTCCTGGAGGTAGGACTCGAGGTTGTTGATATCGGTCTGATAGTCGCCCAGATTCCCCGATTTCAGGTCAGCCTGTGACTTCTGCCACGACTGCTGGGCCTCGGCCAGAAGGGCACGGATCTCAGGCGAGAGCGTGCCGCTGGCGTTGTTGTTGCCGGACGCCGTCGAAACCGGAGCCGAGAACACCTGGGACAGTGCCGACGTCAGCGAGGGGCCGATCGCCGGCGTAAGACTCCCGTAGACGGCGATCACCTGCTGCAACTCCGGAATGGAATTTCGCGACGACTCCACATAGACAGGCTGGATGTAGAGCAGCGAATCGGCCACCGGGATCATCAAGACGTTGCCCAGGAGCACCGAGGATCCGTTCTGGTTCAACAGGGAGATCTTGCTCGACACGGCCGCGGTGCCGTCGATCTTCGCCGCCACGATGGCCGGGCCGTTGACCGGATTGTTCCGCGGGGTGACGAACATCTGCAACTGGCCGTAGTGGCCGGGGTCGGAGCCGGCGATCATGAAACCGGACAGCGTTTGGATCTGGCTCTGCCCCGATATCGGCACAAAGGCGTCGAGCAGGTTGAAGGACTGCTGGTTCTGGCCCGGCACCTTCATCACCTGGTAGATCGGTGCCATGGGAACCAGCTGACCGGTGGAGACCTCCTCGCCCTGGGCGTTGGTGGTGGTGAGGGTCTGGAGAGCCTGGGACGGCGAACCTGACCCAGGTGACGGGGACAGCGCCCATGCGTCGGCCGCGCTGTAGAAGCTGGAGGCGTTGGTGATGTGGTACTTCCCGTACATGGAAGCCTGCACTGTGAAGATATCTTCGGGATAGCGGAGATGGGCCTTGAGTTCCGGGCTCATCTTCGATGCCGAGGTGAACACGCCGGGGAAGGCGCTCTCATAGGTGCGGATGATCGGATCGTTGGGATCCATCACGTAGAAGGTCATCTTGCCCGTGTAGGCGTTGATCAGCACCTTCACCGAATTGCGAACGTAGTTGAAGTTCTGGTTGAGCCCGCTGGTGGCGGGCAGCGCAGTGGTGTTCGCGTTCTGCGCATAGGGATAGTTGTCGGTGGTGGTGTACGCGTCCTGGATCCAGTAGATCTGGCCGTGGAGCAGAATGGGATACGGGTCGGAATCGAGACTCAGGAAGGGCGCAGCCTTGGACACCCGAGCCTGCACGCCCCGGTCGAACATCAGCCGCGACTGGCTGGTGATCTGGTTGGAGATGAGCAGGTTGAAGTCGCTGAACCGGACGGCGAACATGGCCTGGATGAAGAAGTTCGAGAGCTGCACGCCCCCGTCGCCGGTGTAGTGGGTCTCGTCGTTGGTCCCGTTGGTGAGCTGGTAGTTCATCTCCGGCTGTTTGGTGTTGGCCACCACGTAGCCGGCGTTGTTGAGCCCGAAGTACACGGAGGGCTCGGTGATGGTGGGCAGTCCACTGTTCGAGACCGGAGGGACGCCACCCACGGCGAACTCGGGGTCGCCATTGTCTGTGGCCACGTTCGCCGGCGAGATGATCATGCCGTATCCGTGGGTGTACTGCAGTGTGGTGTTCACCCACGAAGAGGACGGGAGGTCGTTCGGGTTGATCTCACGAACGCCCACGACCACCGGGGTCTCCGTCCCGTTGACCATGTACCGGTCCACAGCAAGGCTGTTGAACTGGTACTGGGTGCGGAGGTCCTGCAGCTTGTCGAAGGTCTGCTCCGTCTGGGTCGGGTCCCACAGCCGGACGTTGGCCAGGGTGTCGCCGTTGGCCGAAAGCTCGGAGGCGGTGAGATTCGTCGTCGCCGGGTAGGCCACGCTCTGGACGTTGTCGAGACCCATGGCCGTCCTGGTGGCGTCGATGTTCCGCTGGATGTAGGGCCGCTCGAGATTGTTCTGCGATGGGTTCACCTTGAGCGCCTGGACGGCAGCCGGATAGATGGTGCCCGCGGTGAGCGCCACCAGGAACCACAGCCCCACCCCGAGTATCGGCAACGCCCATCCCTGGCGACGGATGTTGTAGATGAGGAGGACCGCGGCGGCCAGCGACACCAGGATGAGGAGCTCGAGGGCCGGAAGGCGGGCATGCACGTCGGTGTACCCCGCGCCTTGCACGTACCCGTTGGAGGACAGGTCGAGGTTGAATCGGGCCAGGTAGTAGCCGACCGCCTTGACCAGTGCCAGCAGGCCGAGGATGACGGAGATGTGGGCTTTCACCGCCGGGCGCACCCGCGGGCGCGAACCCTGCATCCGGATCCCTCCGTTGAGGTAGTGGCTGAGCAGCGTGGCCAGGAGCACCAGAAACAGAGCCACCAGGGCCCAATGGACAAGGAACTGCTCGAAGGGGAGCGTCATCACGAAGTAGGCGACGTTGCGGTGGAACTGCGGGTCCGTCGCATCGAACGGTGTGCTGTGGCGGAACAGGATCCAGTTGTTCCACTGTCCGATGGCCTGGGATCCGACGATCAGGGACAGCACGACCACCACGCCGGCCCGGAGCCACCGTGCGTAGGGACCGATCACTTCCTGATACCGCTTCACGAACTCGTCCTCGGCGTCGAGCGTGGGCCCTTTCGGCGCCAGGCGTTCGGCAACCAACAGGCTGGCCATCAACAAGATGGCGAAGATGACCGCGAACGTCACCATCAGCCCGGCCTTGATCTCGAAGAGCTTGAGCCACACCGAGTGCAGGTTGACCGAGGAGAACCACAGGGCGTCGGTGTAGAAGACGGCAAAGGTCCGCAGGGAGGCGAACAAGATGATCAATATGATCACAACGGCGATGATCCACCGGCGGCGACGCGTCGGCGGGCGCGGGATCTGAGGGATGTCACTGGGGGGGCGCACGGCTGAAGCCTATGTTGCGGAGCGCGTCAAGAGGCATCGACACCCGGGGTGGGCCGGTGGACGCAGGTGCCCGGTGGGGAATTCCTGGCCCGGCTGCTGGGCACCGCTGAGGCCATTGTCCTCGCAATCGGGACACGGGGCGTCACCGGAGCCGGCCACGGCCACCCACTCCAATCGGGCGTCGGCGACGGCCGCCATGGTGCCGGCCGAGAACGCCGACACAACGTGGTCGCCGGCCAGTCGCTCGATGCGCTCACCCTTCCACTCCCGGAAGGCGGACCCGACGTGTTCAGCCACCACTGCCTCGTCGGCATCGGCCAGACCGGCTTCGTCCTCCGAGAGCCGCCGGCGCAACGGGCCCACCACCGCCTCGGCCAGATCGTGGGCGATCCCCACCAGCACGTCCGTCCGGGGGCCCTGTGTCGCCTCGGGACCGGCGAACGAGACGCCGGCCGCGGCGGCCTGCTCCAGGGCGGGCAGCGCCGCCGTTGCGTAGCTGTCCAGGTGCTCGGTCTCGTCGGGGAGCAGCTGGATCGACCAGGGCGATCCACCCGATCTGAGGCTGTCGAGCAGCTCGTTCTGGCTGTCCTGGAGCGTCCGCTTCAGGCGGCGGGCCAGGGAGGTCACGATGGGATCGATGAGCTCGTCGCGACGGACAGCGAGCGGGTTCCGCTCTTCGGGGGGTTGGTCGTCCTCCTGGTCGGTCTCTTCCTCACCATCGGACTGCACCTCGCCTGTCGGCCCCTGACCTGCCGGCCCGCCGGCGTCCGACGCTCCGTCAGCGACTTCTCCGGCCGTCGGACCCCCGACCGGCGAATCGGTGTCCCCGCGGGCGGCACGGATTTTGGCGAAGAGGGCATCGACCGGGGACTCCTCGGCGGATGCCCGCTCGTCGTCGGCGCTTCCGGCACCGTCGGCCGGGCCTCCGGCGGCCGGCGCCTCCCCACCGGATCCGGTGCCGACCACCTCGACCTCGGCCGTCTCGACCTCGACCGTCTCGACCCCGACCGTCTCGACCTCGACCGTCTCGACCCCGACTACCCCGACCGTCTCGACCCTCTCGACCCTCTCGACCGTCTCGGCTGCCTCGTCACCTTCGACCGGTGATCCCGGTGTCACGCGCAGCAGCTCCGCGTCGGCGGAAGCCGCGGCCTCCTCGGCCAGCAACAGCGCCGCCACCTCTTCGGGTGAGCCTTCATCGGGACGCCCGGCCGCCTGTCGGCCGGCCTCCTCGGCCGCCAGGCGGGCATTGTCCTCGGCCGCGAACAGGTCCTCGGCGATCGTGTCGATGGAACGGCGGACGTCCTGGACCGTCTCGGTCAGCCGCTCGCGGCCGGCGCGCAGCTGTTCAATCTGGGCGTGGAGCACCTTGCGGCGTCTGCTGAGGTCGGCCAGCACGCGGGATCGGAGGCCCTGGGCCTCGTCGACCATGGCTCGACACTGCTCGCGGGCGTCGGACAGCAGGTCGTCGGCCTCGTTGCGCGCCCGCTCGATCTCGGCCGCAGCCTGCTGATTGGTCCGTTCGAGGAGCTCGCTCACCTCCGCGTCGGCGTTGGCACGATGCTCTTTCAGTTGGGCCTCGGTCTGGGTGCGGGTCTGGTCGATCTCCTCCTGCGTCTCGGTGAGGAGGCGAGTCGCCTCCGCGTCCGCCTTGGCCACGATCTCTTCCGCGGCTTCGTGGGCGCTGTGGAGCACCCGGGCCGTCTCCGTGCCCAGGGCTGCGGTCAGCGCGGCGTCGTCGAGGACGGGGTTGGCCGCCCGGTGCTCGGCGTCGGCGACCTCCTGGATGAGCTGGTTCTCGCGTTCGGCGATGGCCTGAAGGCCAACGGCCAGGGACTCCAGGTAGGCACGCACCTCGTTGGGATCGAAGCCTCGTCGCACCGAGCCGAACGTGTGACGAGCCACTTCGTCCGGGGCCAGGTGGGAGGAGGAGGTGATGGACCTCAATCGTTCCTCGGGCATGGGCGAGAGCCTACGACTGCCGGTCCGCCAATCCGGTCATCCCGTGGCCGCGGATGGAGCTGCGGGCGTCTTGGGCACCGAACCGCCGTGGGCGGCCAGGATGGCCAGCACCTGGTCGAGGGTGGAGACGCGGTAGATCTTGAGCCCCGGCCGGTCCTTGCTCATCGCCGCGTTGTACTCCGGGACGGGCACGAAGAAGATCGAGGCACCGGCGTTCTCGACGGCGACCGTCTTCTGGGGGACACCCCCGACGTCGCCCACGTTCCCCTGGCTGTCGATGGTGCCGGTGGCCGCCACCGTGCGACCACCGGTGAGGGATCCCCTGTCCAGGGCGTCGATCACGCCGAGGGTCATGGCCAGCCCGGCCGACGGGCCACCGATGTTGGTCACGTCGATGGATACCGGGAACGGGTAGGTGAAGTCGACCTGGTCCTCGGTGTCGATGCCGAGGTCCAGGGGCCTCAACGGACCGGGGCCCACGTCGACAAGGGTCCGTTTGAGGGTGACGGCCACGGGCGCCGGACGGGCCGTGCCCCCCCTCCGCACGGTGAGGATCACCGTCTGGCCGGAGTGGTAGTGGGACAACGCGGCGGTCAGATCGTCGGCGTCGAGGATGGCCACACCATCGACGGCGGTGATCACATCACCCACATTGAGCAGCGGGTAGGCGGGCGTGCCCGGATAGGTTCCGGAGACGACCGCTCCGGACGGGGTGGCGGTGACCTCGTACCCGAGGTGTCGGAGTGCGGCCGTTTTGGCGTCCGCCTCGGCCTGTGACATCTCGAGCGCCCCCTGGGCGCCGAGTTCGGACGGGGAGGTGCCGCCGGTCACGTCCTCCAGGGGATAGAGGGCCGTGTCGCTCTGCAGCTTGTAGAAGAGGTAGGACAGCGCGGTGACCCGCCCCTCCTCCACGTCGGTGAGCAGCACCGGGTGGGTGACCGGATGCCGCTTGTCCGCCGGCACGGTGATGAACTGCTGGACGGACTGGGCCGTCCCGGGTTGGATGGCGTAGTAGTTGAGATTGACGCGGGACGCCACAGCCACGGCCACGACGACCACGATGAAGACGACCCAGGGCCACCGCCGGCGCCGGCGGGTGTCCGGACCCCGAGACTGGTCCCCTCCCCCCCGGTTGCCCGTCGGTAGGGACCCGGCCGGTGGCGTCGGGGCGTCAGGCGCGGGAGGCCCATTCGGGCCCCGCCCGTCTCCGGTACGCGAACCTGCCACCGCTGCTCCCACTTGCTCGTCGTCCCCGGTCATAGTGGTGTTGTGGTCACTCCTCCGTCTCCGGATCAGTCGGTGCCCGGCGGAGCCCACGATCCCGCCCAGAAGACTGCCACGGAACTTCTCCGACCTGACGTCACCGGGCGTCGGCGGGCTGCGGCCCTGGCCGGTCATGTCGGAGACGAACCCGCGGCGCGTGTCGCCTTGGGCGATGATGACGCGGCGGTCCGGTCGACTGCCCTCGGTGCCCTCGACCGGCTCGGGGTGCTGCGCGAGTCAGACGTCCGGTCGGCGGTGACCGACCCTTCTCCCTACGTCCGGCGACGCGGCTGCGAACTGGCCAAGGACTTCCCTGCCGTCGACATCTCGAATGCGTTGGACGACGACGATTGGTCGGTGGTGGAGATGGCCGCATGGGCGCTGGGCGAGCGGCAGGAGGTGTCGGCGGTGCCCTCCCTGGTCGAGTTGGCTTCGGTCGGATCGGGCCACTCCGACCCACTGTGCCGCGAAGCTGCGGTCGCCGCGCTCGGAGCCATCGGCGACCCCGCAGGACTGTCCGCCGTCCTGGCCGCCCTCGAGGACAAGCCGGCCGTCCGCCGGCGCGCCGCCGTGGCTCTGGCCGCCTTCGACGATCCCGCGGTCGAGCCGGCGCTCCGACGGTGCCTCGAGGATCGTGACTGGCAGGTCCGCCAGGTGGCCGAGGATCTACTGGCCGTGGAGTGATCCTCGTGCGTGTCAGGTCTCGGCGGCGGCGAAGATGGGGCGGAGGCTGTCGAACGAATCGAGGCAGATCCCGGCACCCAGCACGACGCACTCGAGTGGCGTGGCCACCAGATGGACCGGCACCTCGGTCTCATCGGCGAGGCGATTGGCCAGGCCCCGGAGCATCGCTCCCCCACCCACCAGATGGATTCCCTCGTAGATGATGTCCTGCGCCAGCTCGGGGGGCGATTCGGCCAGGCACCCCACCACGGTATCGACGATCAGCTCGACCTGATCGCGGAGGGCGTAGCGCACCTCCTCCGGCGAGAGGACCACGGTCTTCGGTAGGCCGGTCCTGATCTCACGACCCCGGACCTCGGCCTTGACCTCGTCGGCGTAGGGCAGGGCCGACCCGATGGCCAGTTTGAGTTCCTCGCCGGTACGTTCACCGATGGCCACGCCGTGCTCGTGGCGAACGTAGTGCTGGATGGCGGCATCCATGTCGAAGCCGCCGCAGCGAATCGCCTGGGAGGCGACCACCCCGCCCAGTGAGATCACTGCGGTCTCTGTCGTGCCACCTCCCACGTCCACCACCATGTTGCCCACCGGCTCGTGGATGTCCAGTCCGGCCCCGATCGCCGCGGCCATGGGCTGTTCGATGAGATGGGCCGCGGACGCGCCGGCACGGCGAGCGGCCTCCTTCACCGCCCGGCGCTCGACAGAGGTGATCGCCGACGGCACGCAGATGAGCACCCGGGGCCGATTCAGCTTGGTGACCCCGGCGCGCCGGAGGAGCAGCCGGATCATCCGTTCGGTGATCTCGAAATCGGTGATGGCCCCTTCGCGCAAGGGTCGGACGGCCACGATGTAGCCGGGGGTCCGCCCGATCATCTTCCACGCCTCGTTGCCCACCGCGAGGACCTCGTGGGTCCGGGTGTTGAGGGCGATCACCGTGGGCTGGTTCAACACAATGCCCTTGCCCTTGGCATAGACGAGGGTGTTGGCCGTCCCGAGATCGATAGCCAGGTCTCGAGCCACGCTGTCATCGTAGGGCCACCATGCACACCGGCGTGATTGGAGGGCCGGTCCGGGCCTGTCGAGGCGGAAGGATGGCGAGGCGACGCCCCTCACGGCGCCGTCATCGGTAACCTCGGGTCCGTGGACGAAGACGACCAGGGCGGATCGGGTCGGGATCCCGAAGACGGCCGATGGGACGAATCCGACAGCGAGAGCCTGCGCGGGTGGATCCATCCCGATGACCGGCTGTGGCGCCATCCATCGGAATCAAGCCGAGATTCCACCGGGGCGGGCCTCGGTCCGACGACGTACCCGGGGCCGACGACGTCCCAGCCCGCCGGCCAGGGCCGCAGCACCGCACCCTGGGTACTCGGCGGAGCCACGGCCTGTGTTGTCCTGGCGTTGGTGACGGCGGGCCTGGTCATGGCGGCCGCCGGCACCGACCAGTCCTCGAGCAGCCGGCCCGCCGTCCTGATAGGGGCGCCGACCACCGACCCGGGATTGGGTCGGACAGCCGGGCACGCCACCATCGAGGCCATGGTGGCGTCGGTCCGCCCGTCGACGGTCGTCCTGCGGATCCACCGGGGGGGCCGCGTCACCTCCGTGACGGGTCTCGTCGCCGAGTCCGGCGGGATCGTCGTGACCCCGTCCCAGGGGCTGACCGGGGCGAGATCGATTACCGCCATCGAGCCGGACGGGACCCGCGAGCAGGCGGCACTGGTCGGGATCGACCAGACGTCCGGCTTGGCCGTGCTCCGGATCGATGACGATCTTCCGGCCGCGACCTTCGACGACGATGATCTCCCGGTGGGGGCGGTCGCCGTTGCCGCCACCCTCGAGCCCCGCTCGAAAGCCCGCTCCACCCCCTCGTCCCTCGTCTACGCCGGCACCGTCGTCTCGACCGGACAGGCGTTGGGTGTGGGCACGGAGACCAGCCCCTTCTCCGCCACCATGGTACGAGCACCGCTTGTCCACGACGACCTCGGGTGCCCCCTGGTCGCCGGAGACGGCCACGTGGTCGGCATGCTCGAACTGACCGAGGGGAAGGGGAAGTCGGCCATGGCTGTCTTCCTTCCGTCCGAGCTCGTGCTCGGGGTGGCGCTCCAACTCGTCGAATCGGGCACGGTGGAGCACGGCTGGGTGGGCATCCAGGCCAGTGACGCAGGGGCGACGGCGACGACAGAAGACGGCACCGTGGTGGCGTCGGCATCGACGAGTGACGGTGCCCGCGTGGACTCCGTCGAAGTCGACAGCCCGGCCTCGATGGCGGGATTGGAACCCGGAGATGTCATCACCGCCATCGACGGGTTTCCGGTCCAATCGGCGGCAGAGCTGCGATCGCGCCTCTATCCCGACCCTCCGGGGACCGATCTGGCCGTGACGTTCGAGCGCGGCGGGACCACTGCAGATGTCTCGGTGGTCATGGCCGACCAGGACGGCGATGCACCGGAGGATGGCTCCTCGCCGTAGCATGTGTGTATGGCACCGCCTGACACAGGGGATTCGGGGAACCCGTTCCAGTCACTACTCGGCGACCTGATGAACATGCTCGGCACCAATGCGCCGAACCAGTGGGAGATGACTCGGTCCTTCGCCGTCAACGTGGCCACCGGAGGGGAAGCCGAGCCGAACGTGGAGCCCGTGCAACGGATTCGCCTCGAACAGCTCTCGCGGGTGGCGGAGCTGAACGTGATCGAGGCCACCGGCATGCCCGTGTCCCCCGACGGGCGGCGACTGACGTGCGTTCCGGTCGGCCGCGGCGACTGGACGGTGCGAGCTCTCGACTCGTGGCGGCCGATACTGAGCCTGATGACACCCGCCCCGGGCCCGGTACCCTCGGCCGGCACGGACCCGGAGCAGGTGCCGCCCGATCTCTTCGACGGCGACGAAGGGCTGGGTGGGATCGGTAGCCTGCTCGGGCAGTGGGCCACCGCCATCGGACCGATGTTCTTCGGCCTGCAGGTGGGATCGGTCGTTGGTCATCTGTCCCATCGCGCCCTCGGGCAGTACCCGTTGGCCGTTCCGTGGGCGCCGTCGGATGACCTTCTCCTGGTCACGTCCAACATCGCTTCGTTCGCCGAGGATTGGAGCCTTCCCGAAGAGGAGGCGCTGCTGTGGGTGTGCGCCCGTGAGCTGGCCTCCAATTCCGTTCTGACCCGTCCGGCCATCAGAAGTCGGATGGAGGAGTTGCTCCTGTCCCTGGCCGAGTCCTCCGCCTCGGCCCAGCAGGACCTGGCCGGACGCCTCGGCGAGCTCGGTGCGCCCGGGGGAGTCGACGGCGCCGGAGGCATGGACCTCGAGTCGTTGCAGGGGATGTTCGACGACCCCGAGGCACTCCTCGGTGGTCTCTTGACCCCCGAGACCCGCCGTTCGTCCGATCAGCTGACCGCACTGGCTGTGGTCATCGACGGGTACGCCGACCACATCGCGGACCTGGTGGGGCAGAAGTTGGTCGGTTCGCACTCGCAGTTGACCGAAGCCTGGTACCGGCGCCGAACCGAACGGGGCAAAGGGGAGGAAGCGGCGGGAGCTCTGTTCGGGCTCGACCTCGATCAGACACAGGTCGACCGGGGGCGGTCGTTCATCAACGGTGTCGTGGAGCGGGCCGGTGAGGACGGGTTGGCCAAGCTCTGGTCCTCGGCCCGCAATCTGCCCACGCCTTCGGAAGTGGACGCCCCGGGGCTCTGGCTCGAGCGGATCAGCCTGCCCGAGCTCGACGACCGACAGGACTGAGCGCCCTCGCCCGAACGGCGGTCCGTTCAGGCCTCGACGGCCGGAGGCGTCTCGCCGTCGGGCGTCAGTTCGGGCGCCTCTTCGATGGACACCTCTTCTTCGGGTACGCCCAGGTCCCACTCGAGAAGGATGTTCTCTCTCTCGGCATCGCGGATCACTCGCTCGCGGTTGCGGCGGTACTGCGGATCGTGCGGCGGAAGGAGCACAAGCCGCGCCATCGTCCGACGCCTGAACTCCTCGATCAGGACCGGGTCTCCGTAGTCGGAGCGAACTTCCCAGTGAGGGGCTACCGGCCCGAGGTACACAACCCGGACGTGACCGACCGGAGGCAGCGGCTCCCCGCCCTCCTCGGGCAGGATCTGATCGTCGGTCACCGGGGTCATGGCAGTGGTTCCTCCTGAGATGGCGGCACCGGCATCCTACCCGGCGAGTGGGCGGGCTCCGAGCGTGACGGCCACGTCCATGAGCCTGCTGCCGCGGTACACGCCGATGGTGACGTGGTCACCGGGCTCCAGGGGATGGATGGCCGCGGTGAGGTCGTCGGGGCTCTGGATGGTGGTGCGGTTGAACGACACGATCACGTCGTCGACGTGGAGGGCCGCCCTCTGGGCCGGACTGCGTGGCTCGACCGAGACGATCAGCGCGCCCGAGGACGGGATCAGGTGGTCCGTTTGCCGGAGAGCCGGTGTCACCGGCCCGACGGTCACCCCGATGTAGGCGGAATTGGCCGCCGGGTTCAGCTCGGGAACGGGCGATCCTGCCCCACCGGTGCCACCGGTCCGCAACTTGGCCAGCAACGGCTTGACCGAGTCGACGGTGATGGCGAATCCGATGTTCTGGGTCGGGGCGTTGCCGCTGGTGTCCGAGGCCACCGCGGTGTTCATGCCGATCACGTCGCCGTCCGAGTTGACCAGTGGCCCACCCGAATTGCCGGGATTGATGGCGGCATCGGTCTGGATGAGCCCGGTCAGGTTCTCCGTCTGTCCGTCATCGTTCGCGGCCGTCAGGGACCGGTTCTCCGCCGAGACGATCCCCTCGGTCACCGACGGTCCTCCGGCCAGCGCCAGTGCGTTCCCGATGGCCAGCACGGCGTCACCCACCCGTGTCCGCGACGAGTCGGCGAAGTTGACGGTGGGGAGGTTGGCGGCGTGGTCGATCTGGATCAGGGCCAGGTCGTCACCCGGATCGGTTCCGAGCACATGCGCCGGCAAGGCGGTGGTCTGTCCGAACAGCGTGACCGTCAGCGAGTCGGACCCCACGATGACGTGGTCGTTGGTCAGGACCTCCCCTCCGGGGGTCAGGATCATCCCGCTTCCCGCCGATTCGGCGAAGTCACCCCCGACGGTGCTCCCACCTCCGCCGGACTGGCTGTCGATGGAGACGACGGCCGGCTCCACCTTGGCCAGAACCTCTTGGATGTCCTGTGGTCGGACCAGCACGCTCTTGTTGGGGAAGTACTTCTGGACGATGGTCTGTTGGGTGTTGGCTCCGACAATGGCTCCGACCAGTCCCCCGAACAACGCGGCCACGATGGCGGTGACGACGACCACCCACGCCCATGTGCGCCGGTGCAGGGTGTGCCGCACCAGCTGGGGCGGAGGCGGCCCCGGGTAGGAGGAGAGATATCCACCCGCGGGGGTGCCGGGGTAGGCGGGGTAGGCGGGGGCGCCGGGGTAGACCAGGTAGCCCGGGGGCGGAGGCGGCGGGTACCCGGCGGTGCCGGGATACGACGGGACCATCGGAGGTCCCCCGACGGGTGGGCCTCCTGGTGCCGGTGGGGGTGCCGGCGGCGGATGCGCCGGTGGGGCAGGAGCGAGATGATCTCCCTCGGGCAGGATCGAGGGCACGCTCCTCGGGGCCGGTGGCCGGTCGGAGCCGTCGGTAGGAGCCCGGCCGGATCCTCCGCGGTTCGGACTTTCATAAGAAGGCCCTGGTGCCTCATAAGAAAATTGTGAGGATTCCATCAATACCGGCTCATTTCGCACTACTCACCAGTCTGAAATGCGACACTAGTTGCGTAACGGACGGCGACGGCACCAGGGTTCGGAACAACCCATTCGAGACCCACCGCAGCCTCCTCGAGTCCGATGGAGGAACCATGGATACGGAGTGGATGAGCGAGGGGAAATGCAGAGATCTCTCTCCCGCCATTTTCTTTCCGAGCGACGGCGTCGGCGTGCAGGCGGCGCAACGAATCTGCGCCGAGTGCCCGGTGGCCGGGGAGTGCCTCCAGTACGCCCTCGACGAGCGGGTGGACCACGGTGTGTGGGGCGGCAAGTCCGAACGTGAACGCCGGCGGTTGCTCCGGCGCCGTCGGGTCGGACACACCGTCTCCGTCTGAACCGTGGCCTGAAGCGGCGGACGTGGGCGGGGTCGGGTCACTGGCCGAGTGCGTCGTCAACATCAGTGAGGGGCGTGACCCGACGACGATCGAGGCACTGCGAGATGCAGGTGGCGCTGCCGTGCTCGATGTCCACTCCGACCCTGAGCACCACCGTTCCGTATTGACCCTGGGCGGAACCCTCGAGACGGTCGAGGAGGCGGCCCGACGCGTCGTGAGCTCGGCGGTGGCCCGCATCGATCTCCGGTCCCATGCCGGCGCCCATCCCCGGCTGGGCGCGGCCGACGTCGTGCCGTTCGTCCCCCTGCCGAGCCTGTCCCCGGCGACCCGGTCGGGAGTTCGCCCGGCGGCCGAGCTCCTCCGGCCCGACGTGCTCGACGCGAGGAACCGTTTCGCCTCGTGGGCGGGGGTCGAGTTGGAGCTTCCCTGCTTCCTCTACGGACCGGAGCGTTCGCTCCCTGACATCCGCCGCGGCGCATTCACGTCCCTCGCTCCGGATGCAGGGCCGTCGACGCCCCATCCGACGGCGGGGAGCACGGCGGTCGGCGCCCGGCCCGTGCTCGTCGCGTACAACGTGTGGATCGCCGGCAACGGCGATGCGGGCACCGACGCCGGACGGGCTCACGCCCTGTCGGTGGCCCGCTCTCTGGCCGCCGAGCTGCGGGGCCCGAGCGTGCGCAGCCTGGGCCTGCCCGTCGGGGAGGGCGCCCAGGTCAGTTTCAACCTGATCGATCCGGGTTCTGTCTCCGTGGCCGGCGTCTACGACGCGGTGGCGGCCGGGGCCGAGTCGTCGGGCTGCTCGGTGCTCAGGGCCGAGCTCGTCGGGTTGGTACCGGCCGGCGCCCTCGAGCAGGTGCCGCGCCACCGCTGGCCCGAACTCGACCTGGACGAGGACCGGACCATCGAGGGCCTTATCGAAGCGGAGCGGTAGGCGGCGGGCCGGTAGGCGGCGGGCCGGTAGGCGGCGGGCCGGTAGCCGGGCGTCGACTTAGGAAGCACTCCCGACGGCCCTGCGCTGCATGGCCCGCTGACGGCGCAGCCGCCGGCGCTCACGCTCGGACAATCCCCCCCAGATCCCGAACTTCTCCCCGTTGGCCAGGGCGTACTCCAAGCAATCTTCGCGAACGACGCACCCCCGGCATACTTCCTTGGCCTCGCGGGTCGATGCCCCTCGCTCGGGGAAGAAAAGATCGGGGTCCACTCCCATGCAGTTGGCCCTGGTCTGCCAGCTGCGCTCCTGGGGCCCGTACATCAATGACACCATGTCCATTGCCAGGCCTCCCTCCCAGTCATCCACACGGTTTCAGGCGAAACCGCATAGCACGGATGTAACTACAGATATGTCATCATTCACTATCGGAGAGGGAAACGCAAGAAAAAGCTCCTTGTGAACAGGATCGCAAGCTCCGGGCCGTCCCCGCCGCGGTAGGAGCACGCCCCGATGGGCGGCCCAGGACGCGCCGGAACCGTGCCTGTTCGGCCCCCACCGCCCACTCGGCAAGGAAGGCCGGCCTTCAGCTCAGCCCGCTCGCCGGCCCCGGGTCCGAAGGGCCGTCTTGTGGGCCAGGAAGTCGACGAGCACATAGTCGCCGAGCTCGTCGGGCGAGGTGGCGAAGGTCCGGCCGCGGTTGATCCGGGCCAACTGCTCGATGAAGCCCTGCAGGCCCCGGTCGGGATCGAGCAGGAAGGTGTTGATGGTGATCCCCGCCCGGGTACAGCGCATCACCTCGGCCAGGGTCACCTCCAGGGTTTCCGGAACGGGCGGGTAATTGAAGTACACGTCGTACCCGACCCCGCCGTCGTAGGGGATCACGTGGGCCGTCGGCTCACCGTCGGTCACCAGGATGATCTGCTTGGTCCCCTGCTGATGGGCCAGCATCTTGCGGGCCAGGATCAGCCCATGCTGCAGGTTCGTCCCGTACACGTAGTCCCAGCTGACCGTGGGCAGGTCCTCGGGCTCGATGACCCGGGCCACCTCCGAGAACCCGACCAGCCCCAGGTAGTCACGCGGGAAACGGGTCGAGATGAGGGTGTGCAGGGCCATGGCCATCTTCTTCGCCGGGACGAAGTTGTCGCGCATGGGCATCGACAGGGAGAGATCGAGGAGCAGCACCGTGGCCGAGCGGGTGAGCGATTCGGTCTCGATGACCTCGAAGTCGTTGGGAGACAGCCGAACAGGAACACCGCTCCCCGCCCTCCGAACCGCATTGTGCACGGTGCGGGACAGGTCCAGGTTGAAGGGATCCCCGAACTCGTACGGCTTCGTGGTCTCCTCGCGGTCGTGGCCCGTCCCCGTGTAGGTCGTGCGGTGGTTGCCGACCCGATCCTTGTTCAGCTGGTCGAACAGGTCCGACAGGGCCTGTTGGCCGATCCGGCGGATGCCCTTGGGGGTCAGCTCGAAGCGGCCCTCGCGCTGATCGATGAGCCCGGCATCGGCCAGCTGCTTGGCCAGCTTGGAAAGACGGTCGAGGGATCGCGCCGCGTCCTCGCCCAGGTGCTGCCTCACCTTGTCGAGATCGACCTCGCTCAGGGACGCCGGCGAGGTGGCCGACCGGAGGTAGCTCTCGAGCTCGTCCAGGTCCCGCAGGCGCCCGGCGGCGTCGGTCCCCTCCCCCATTCCCATGGGCTCGTCGCCGCTGAAGCGGAAGCGCTGGTCCCACCCGGCCCCGGGAAAGGCCCGCTGCAGATTGCCGGCCAGCCGATCCACCTGCCAACGGAGGTCGAGGTCCTCGAGCAGCGACTCGGCCAGACCCTGGAGCTGCGAGCGTTGCTCGGGGGACATCGAATTCCACATGGCCTGGGCGGCGGCCATGCGGGCGGCCAGCTGGGCCAGGAGCTCGTCGAGATCCGCCGGGTCGCCCGGGAACAGATCCCCGAACTGCTCCATGAACGACTCGAACGAAGGATCGATCTCCTCGCCGGCCTCCCGCTGCTCGATCATCCGGTTGAGGGCATCGAACGCCTCGCGCATGTGCGCCAGCTGAGCGGGATCGGGATTGGAGAGCGCTTCCGACATCTGATCGAAGTAGGTCCGGGCGACCTCCTCGCGCAGCCGCTCGACGAGTTCCTCGAAGTGCTCGCGTGCCTCGGAGGAGACGAACTCGTAGTTCTGCAGGCCGCGCACCATGCCGGCCAGATCGCTCGGGAGCAGGTCGAGCTGCATCCGCCGCTCTGCGGCCACCTCGTCGGTGACCTCCCGCCGGCGCTCGTCACCGGACTGGCGCGCATCGGATTCGAGCCGCTCGATGCCGATGCGCTCCTCGGACAGGACCTGCTGGAGCTCCTCGGCGATCTCGCGGTAGGCGCCACCGAGGTCGCCGCGGTCGAGCTGCTCCTCCCGTTCGAGGCGCAACTGGTCCAGCAGGTCGCGCAACCCCTGGACCTGTTCGCCGTCCGGGGTCCTCCACCCCCGGTTGAGCATTCGTTGCAATGCCTCGTGGAGGTCGCCGTTGGCCAGCAGATCGTCGGTCAATTGCGACAGCACGGAGTCGGTGTCGTCGACGAGAGAGTCCTGGGTCCCGTCCCAGCGGCGGTAGTCGAAGCGCCAGGTCATCCCCGGCCCCGATACGTCGCCCGTGATCCGGCCGCCTCCTTGTTGAGCCGTTTGGTCAGGTGCAGCCCTTCCAGTAGGAATTCCACCGCACTGGCCACGACCCCGGGGTCTTCGGATCCGCCGGTCAACCCCAGCACCGGGGCCGACAGCGCCGGCATCTGGGCCAACGTGGCCGCATAGGCGGAGGCCGGCAGATCGTCTCCGGCATGGACGACCGTCTCGGTGGTGAACGCACCGACCACACTCTGGGGATCGGCCAGTACCACCCTGCGCCGGTAGACGAGCAGCACGGCGGCCGAGACCAGTTGGCCGAGGAGGACCTGTTCGCGTCCCTCCTCGAGGGACTCGATCTCGACCTTGCCCTGGGTCGACGACACCAGGGCCTGGAGATCGGACACCCGGGGCACGGCCTCGGTCTCCCCGTTGCGGAGAGCTCGACGGGTGGCGTTGGCCACCAGCGTCTCGTAGTTGGCGATGGTGAGCCGCACCGAGACCCCGGAACGCTGGTTGAGGTGGGGGCTCTCCCGGGCCAGCTGGCTCAGCTCGGCAACGACCTCGGCCATGAAGTCGGGCACCTCGACGTTCACACCGGACTCGCCGCCGGTCACCCCGGCGGAACCGGCCCGACCCGGGAGATCGGCCTCGGCCTCGGCGATGCGCAACTCGGTGGCGGCGTCGGGGGGGTAGTGGGTGCGGATCTGGGCCCCGAAGCGGTCCTTCAGCGGGGTGATGATCCGGCCACGGTTGGTGTAGTCCTCGGGATTGGCCGTGGCCACCAGCATGATGTCGAGCGGCAGGCGGACCCGGTGTCCACGGATCTGGACGTCCCGCTCCTCGAGCACGTTGAGGAGCCCGACCTGGATGCGCTCGGCCAGGTCCGGGAGCTCGTTGACGGCGAAGATGCCCCGGTTGAGCCGGGGCACCAGTCCGTAGTGGATGGTCAGCTCGTCGGACAGGTAGCGACCTTCCGCCACCCGGATGGGATCGACCTCGCCGATGAGGTCGGCGATCGAGGTGTCCGGGGTGGCGAGCTTCTCGCCGTAGCGGTCGCTCCGGTGCACCCAGGACACCGGCAGGTCGTCGCCCGCCTCGGCCAGGAGATCCTTGGCGAAACGGGAGACCGGATGGTAGGGGTCGTCGTTGATCTCCGAGTGGGCCACGATGGGCAGCCACTCGTCGAGGAGCCCGACCAACGACCGGATGATCCGCGTCTTGGCCTGGCCCCGCTCACCGAGGAGGATGACGTCGTGCCCGGCCAGGACGGCGTTCTCGAGCTGGGGTAGCACACTGTTCTCGAAGCCGAGAACACCGGTGACCAGGGCCTCGCCGTCGGCGATCCGCCTCGAGGCGTTGCGCCTGATCTCCTCGGCCACCGGGATCGATTTCCAGCCCGAGTCCCGGAGCCGCCCGAGGGTGGTGATGTCGGGGGGAGGGGTCGACCTCACCGAGAAGTCCAGGGTGGGCGGGGTGGGATCCGTGTGATCGGAAGGTTCCGGCGTGCTCATGGACCGAGCCTACGCGGCATGATCGGGCGGTGGTGCGTCGTGGGGGTGCCGGCCGGGTGGGGGTGGGCGGGGCCCGGCGAGCGACAGCCGAGGCCCCGGGACCGGATCCTGCCGGGCGGCCGCACCGACCGCGGATCGGCCGATGTTTCGCAAGGATGCCGCCGGGGTGGAAAGATGAGGGTCCGTCAGCGTCCAGGGTCACTGCACCCGCGCGCACTGCGGCCGGAAAATGGCCAGATCAGGGAGAGAACACTTGACCACGTTGGAGGACGCCACAGCAGCCCCGGCCGTGACCCCGGTCGTTCTGGGAGGAGCTCGAGGCGGCCCGGCGGTGCCGACCCTCCGACGGGACATGTGGTGGATCCAGCCGGTCGTCACGGTGACCGTGCTCACCGCGTTCGTCGGCTATGCGAGCTGGGCGGCGTTCGTGAACAAGGACTACTACGCCGGAGCCACACTGCACCGCGACCTGATCTCGCCCTTCTACTCCCCGTGCCTGACCGAAAGTTGTGTACCCGGCAGCCATCCGGGCACGGTGATCACCTGGTGGGAGATCTCACCCGCCCTGCTCATCCTGATCTTCCCCCTCGGATTCCGCCTCACCTGCTATTACTACCGGAAGGCCTACTACCGGTCGTTCTGGTTGGCCCCACCGGCCTGTGCGGTTTCCGACGGCCACGGCTCCTACACCGGCGAGACGCGGTTCCCCCTGCTGCTGCAGAACATCCACCGCTACTTCTTCTACTTCGGTCTCGTCTTCAACGTGATCCTGACCATCGATGCGATCGTGGCGTTCCGCCAACCCGGCAACGGCATCGGGTTCAGCGTGGGCACCGCGGTGCTCCTGATCAACGCGACGCTCCTGTGGCTCTACTCGCTCAGCTGCCACGCGTGCCGCCATCTCTGCGGGGGCGGGGTCAAACAGTTCTCGACGTCCCCCATCCGCCACCGCATCTGGAAGACCCTGACCCCACTCAACGCCCGGCACATGGTCTTCGCGTGGATGAGCCTGGTCTTCGTGGCCTTCACCGACTTCTATGTCCGGCTGGTGGCCAGCGGCACCATCCACGACTACGGCTTCCACTTCTGAGGGGTACCGGGACCAATGGCTGACTACGAGACACACGATTTCGACGTCATCATCGTCGGCGCCGGCGGTGCCGGGCTGCGGGCCGCCATCGAGGCGAAGTCCAAGGGACTGCGCACCGCGCTGGTGTGCAAGTCGTTGCTGGGGAAGGCCCACACGGTGATGGCCGAGGGCGGTGTGGCCGCGGCGCTCGGAAACGTCTACGACGAGGACAACTGGAAGGTCCACTTCCGCGACACCATGCGCGGCGGCAAGATGCTCAACAACTGGCGCATGGCCCAGCTTCACGCCCAGGAGGCCCCTGACCGGGTGCGCGAGCTCGAGGACTGGGGCGCCCTGTTCGACCGGACCAAGGACGGTCTGATCCTCCAACGCGACTTCGGCGGGCACCGTTTCGCCCGTCTGGCCCACATCGGTGACCGGACCGGCCTCGAGCTCATCCGCACCCTCCAGCAGAAGGCGGTCGCCGACGGCATCGAGGTGTTCATGGAGGTCAAGGTGCTCCGGCTTCTCCACGATACCGACGGGGCCGTCTCCGGCATCGTCGGTTACTGGCGCCCGTCGGGCGAGTTCGTGGTGTTCACGGCCAAGGCCGTGGTGATGGCCACGGGCGGCGTGGGGAAGAGCTGGTTGGTCACCTCCAACTCGTGGGAGTCGACCGGGGACGGTCACGCCATGTCGTTGTGGGCCGGCGCCGACCTCATCGACATGGAGTCCGTGCAGTTCCACCCGACGGGGATGGTGTGGCCCCTGTCCGTCCGCGGCATCCTGGTGACCGAAGGGGTCCGGGGCGACGGTGGCGTCCTGCGCAATTCCGAAGGCAAGCGCTTCATGTTCGACTACATCCCGCCCATGTTCGCAGCTGAGACGGCCGACTCCGAGGACGAAGCGGACAAGTGGTACGACGACCACTCGGCCGGTCGGCGACCGCCGGAACTGCTCCCCCGGGACGAGGTGGCCCGCTCGATCAACAGCGAGGTGAAGGCGGGTCGCGGGAGTCCGCACGGGGGCGTCTATTTGGACATCGCCACCCGGCGGACGGCCGAGGACATCCGTCGGCGCCTCCCCTCCATGTACCACCAGTTCATGGAGCTGGCCGGGGTGGACATCACCGCCGAGGCCATGGAGGTGGGTCCGACCTGCCACTACATCATGGGAGGAGTCCGGGTCGATGCCGATACGGAGGCCACCAGCGTTCCCGGGCTCTACGCGGCCGGTGAGGTGGCGGGGGGCATGCACGGTGCCAACCGCCTCGGCGGCAACTCCCTGTCCGACCTGTTGGTCTTCGGCCGCAGGGCGGGTGGTGCGGCCGCCGACTTCGCCGCGGGACGGGCCGGCACCGTCGGAATCGACGAAGGGCAGGTGGCTGCGGTCATCGAGGCGGCCGTGGCCCCGTTCGAGAACGAGGGGGGCGAGAATCCCTACCACGTCCATCACGATCTGCAGGAGACCATGCAGAACCTGGTGGGGATCATCCGCACCGGCTCCGAGCTCGAAGAGGCCCTGGGCAAGCTCGAGGAGCTCGAGGACCGGGCCAAGCGGGTGTCGGTGAGCGGAGGACGTCGCTACAACCCCGGGTGGAACCTGACCACCGACCTTCCTGCCATGCTCACGGTGTCCCGGAGCACCACCCTCGGGGCGATCAACCGGAAGGAGAGCCGGGGAGGACACACCCGGGACGACTATCCGAAGCCGGTCCCCGAACTGGGCGCGGTCAACTTCGTCCAGCGGATCCCGGCCGACGACCGGGGCCCCGGCGGAGTCGGCGGCACCCCGTCCATCCGCTGCATCGCTGTCGACCCCGAGCCCATCCCGGTGATGCCCGACGATCTCAAAGAGCTGTTCGAGGAGGCGACCTGATGGCCGAGGAACCCACGGACGGCGGTGGAGCCGGCAAGGTCAACGGCGACGTCACCATGCGCCTGTGGCGCGGGGACGAGACCGGAGGGGAGTTCTTCGACTACCAGATGCCGGCCCAGGACGGCGAGGTGGTGCTCGACGTGATCCACCGGGTCCAGGCCACCCATGCTCCCGACCTGGCCTGCCGGTGGAACTGCAAGGCGGGGAAGTGCGGCTCGTGCTCGGCGGAGATCAACGGGCGACCGTCCCTCATGTGCATGACCCGGATGGACACCCTGCCGCCCGGGGAGGCCGTGACGGTGGCGCCCATGCGGGCCTTCCCCATCCTCCGGGATCTGGTCACCGACGTGTCCTACAACTACGAGGTGGCCAAGCGGATACCACCGTTCCAGCCGCGGCCGAAGACAGCCGACGAGGAGGAGGCGGGCGGCTACCGCATGCAGCAGATCGACGTGGAGCGGAGCCAGGAGTTCCGCAAGTGCATCGAGTGCTACCTGTGCCAGGACGTGTGCCATGTCATCCGGGACCACGAGGAGAACAAGACCGCCTACGCGGGCCCCCGGTTCTTCGCCCGTTCGGCCGAATTGGAGATGCATCCTCTGGATGTGAACGACCGCCGTGAGCTCCTGCAGCAGGAGCAGGGCCTCGGCAAGTGCAACATCACCAAGTGCTGCACGGAGGTGTGCCCCGAGCACATCAAGATCACCGACAACGCCATCATCCCGCTGAAGGAACGGGTGGTCGACGCGTCCTACGACCCGGTTGCCTGGCTGGGCCGCAAGATCCGGCACCGCAGGAAGAGCACTCCGACCGAGGCCTCGGACAACGCTCCCGCGGTCGGGCCTCCCGCGGTGCAGCCACAACCCGAGGTGCACGGCATCCCCGTTCCCGTCGGCGCCGTCCCCACCGGCGCGGATCCGGCGCCCGACGAGGCCACCACCGCGTCCGATGCGTCGGCTCCGGCTCCGGCTCCGACTCCGCCGGCAGCGGCGCCTCCGGCGCCCGGGGCGGCGGCGGCCCCGGCGGCGGCCGAGGACCCGACTGCCGGGTGACCTGCTCCCATCGGGTGCCGGAGGCGACAGAACCGACGGCAGGTCCCGGGAAGATGCCGTGGTCCGGTTTCTGAGCCCCCCGTGGGCCGCGGAGTTCAATGCCGCTCTGGAGGGGGCCGCCATTCCGGGTCCGGATCCCGATGCCGGGCTGGCCGCCGTCGACGGCACCTTCACCGTCGTCCAGGAGGTCCGCGGTGCCCCCGACGGTGACGTCCGGGTCATCCTCCGGGTGGCTGACGGCTCGCTCCGATTGCAGCTGGAGCGAGTTGGAGACGGCGGAGCCGGAACCGACGCCGGAGCCGACGATGTGTCCCCTGACGTGACCATCCTGATCTCCTACGACGACGCCGTGGCCATGTCGAAGGGTGAGCTGGCCGTGGCCGAGGCGTTGAATGCCGGCCGCATCCGGGTCCGGGGGGACCTCTCCGTGCTGGTGGCCGCCCAGAAGATGCTGATGGCAGCCCGATCCACCACTCGGGACCTGGTCGCATCGACCACCTACTGACCATCGCCAGCCGGGCCCCGGTGACCATCGTTGCTGGCAGCGAGCGGGACGACGTGACAACGTGGTGGCCGCACCGGCATGGGGCGCGAGCCGACCGGCATGGGAACGCAAAGGGAGACGGGCGACACCGTGGACGTTCTGACCAGCAGGACCATCATCCACCCGGCCGACCTCGAGCGGTCGCTGGCCTTCTACGGCGAGACTCTCAACCTTCCGGTGGCCCGCGAGTTCGGCGCGGGGGAGGGCCGTGGCGTCGTCTTCTTCGCCGGCGGCGGCCTGATCGAAGTGGTCGCGGCACGGCAGCCGCAGCTGCCGTCGGTATCCGATGGCCGACCGGCCGACGGTCCGGTGACGCTGTGGCTGCAGGTCCGGTCCATCGACGCCACCGTCGACGAGCTGGTCGGGCGCGGCGTGGACCTGGTCCGCCCCCCTACCCTCGAACCATGGGGCCTGATCGAGGCGTGGATCACCGATCCCGACGGGCTCCGCATCCACCTGGTCGAGGTGCCCGAGGACCATCCGCTCCGACGGGACCAGCGCAACTTGGCTGTCGGGGGAGGCCGGCCATGACGGCATCGGAATACCTGATCGAGGGGATCGACCATGTGCAGTTGGCCATGCCGCCGGGTGCGGAGGCCGAAGCCCGCGCCGAGGAGTTCTTCGCCGGGCTGTTCGGGCTCCCGAGAGTTCCAAAGCCGGCGGAGCTCGCCGGCCGGGGCGGCTGTTGGTTCGAACGCGGGCCGGTCAAGGTGCACCTCGGGGTGGAGGAGGGCTTCCGGCCGGCCCGCAAGGCGCATCCGGCGCTCGTGGTGTCCAATCTCGACGCGCTCCTCGGCCAGCTGGACCGGGCCGGCCATCCGACCCGGCGAGCCGAGGACATCCCGGGGAAGCCGCAGTGGTACGTGGACGATCCCTTCGGTAACCGCATCGAGTTGATCCCCGGGTGAGCACTCCGGAGACACGGTCCGGGCCACCGGTGCCTCGAAGCAGCGAGGCGCCATGCCGGAACTGACGCGTGACGGTGTCACCATCGCCTACGACGTGTTCGGGTCGGGTGAGCCGGTGGTGCTTGTGTGCGGGTGCGGCCAGCCGGCGGTGGCCTGGCAGCTGACCCTGGTCCCGGCGCTGGTCGAGGCGGGCTACCAGGTCGTCACCTTCGACAACCGGGGGGTGGCACCGTCCTCGTCACCGCCGCCGCCCTACTCGGTGGCGGATATGGTGGCCGACACACTCGGACTGCTCGACCACCTGGGCATGGATTCGGTTCGCCTGGCCGGCCACTCGATGGGGGGATGGATCGTCGAGACCATGGCCATCCGCTACCCGGAGCGAGTGCTCGCCGCGGTGCTGATGGGAAGTTGCAACGTGGCCACGTCCTGGGAGAAGGCCATCACCAGCGTCGAGCGCGACCTCGCCCGCCTGGACTTCGCGCTCCCCCCGCTGTTACTACGCCACCGAGACATTGCGCTACCTCCCGAATAGCGACCTCCAGGACGACGGGGTCGTCGACGCGTGGCTGGGCATGATCGGTGACCTCGAACCCTGGCCCAATCCGGGCCGACTGGGCCAGTACGAGGCGGCCCTGGCATGGTCCCTCGATCTCGAGCGCGTCGAGGGCTGGTCGACCATCTCGGTGCCCTGCCTGGTGATGGCATTCGAGCACGACGTCGACTCCCCACCGGCACGCGCCCGCGAGGCGGCGGCCATCATCCCCGGCGCCAAGTTCGCGGAGATCGCCGCGGCCAGCCATCTCGGAGTCTTCACCCACGGTTCGGAGGTGGCATCGTTGCTGGTCGACTTCTTCGCCGGCCCGGCGCGGCACTGACCGGTCCGGGGCGCAACCGGTGGCACGGGCGGAACTGTGCGGTGGTCGGCGGAACGCGGAACCCTGCGCCGTTCGGCGGAACTGTGCGAGCGTCGGCGAACGGTGCGAGCGTCGTCAGAACCCCGGGGACCGCAGCAGTTCGACGAGCCCCTCCGTTTTGGCGTGCTGCTCACGATAGAGGGGGCCGGTGGTCAGGCCACCGTCCACGGCAATGGCCTGGCCGGTGACGAAGGTCGAGGCGTCGCCGGCCAGCCACAACGCGGTCTCGGCGATATCGGCAGGCTGTCCCGAACGCCGAATCGGCTGCATGTCGCCGAGGGCCAAGGACATCGTCTCGACAGTCGCCTGGGCACGGTCGCCGTCGAGCCCGGCCGCCCGGCCGAAGATCGACGTGGCCACCCCCCCGGGGCAGATGGCGTTGACCCGGATGCCCTGCTCCCCGAGCTCGTTGGCCGTCGTGCGGGTCAGGTGGGCGATGGCCGCCTTGCAGGCGCTGTAGTCGTGACCCCCGTAGTTGGCGGCGAGCCCGGCGACACTCGCGGTGTTGATGATGCTGCCGCGGCCCTGGGTCCGCATCACACGGGCGGCGGCGCGGATGCCGAGGAAGACGCCCCGCAGATGGATGGATACCGTCTGATCGAACACCGACATGTCGATGTCGTCGATCCCACCCACTGAGCCCGGATTTCCGGCGTTGTTGAACATGCAGTCGAGTCCGCCGAACTCGTCCGCGGCAAAGGCCACCACCGCGTCGACGTCGGCCTCCTGCGAGACGTCGGTGTGGAAGAACCACGCCCGGTCCCCACACTCGGAGGCGACCAGTTTGCCCCGGTCGTCGTCGACGTCGGCGAGGACGACGGCAGCGCCTTCAGCGCTGAAGAGCCGTGCGGTCGCCTCCCCGATGCCGCTGGCGGCGCCGGTGATGACGGCCCGGTGTCCCTCGAGCCGGCCCATGCCTTCTGCCATGTCTTCGCCCCATTCCGAATTCTCGACGTGCGCGGTCATCAGCCGTCGCCGGGTCGAACCGGACCCGGACGGCCTTCTTGGACCATCGACATCCCCACTCGTGACCTTGAGAGCTTCGAGGCGCGGTCCGGATCGGGTGGTTGTCCGTGCCGCCGGCCGTCGTAGGCCGACGGCGTAGGCCGACCACGAACGGCCGACCATGAACAGGGAGTCGATGCATACCCCCCGTGGCCGACGTGTGCACGGTGCCCGGGGCCGGTAGCATGGCGGCGAAGGCTCGGTCCGCTGAAACAGTCCGGTACGGCTCTGCCTCATGCGCGAGGCGCTTCCGGAGGTCCAGTGGAGTCCCTGCTCGTCAGGTCCGGGTCGTTGGCTGCCACCGACCCTGCCGGTTCGGAGGGCCAGGAGCCGCCGACCGTCCATCCTGCTCAGAAACTGGTGACTGTGGCCATCGTGGCCGGGCCGCTGGTCGCCCTGGCGGTGGTCGTCCCCTGGCTCTGGGGGCACGCCGTCAATCTGTCCGACATCGTCCTCGCCCTGGTGCTCTACGCCGTCACCGGCTTCGGGATCACCGTCGGGTTCCACCGGCTGTTCACCCACGGCGGATTCACCTCACGCCGCGCCCTCAGGATCACCCTCGCCGTGGTGGGATCGATGGCCGTCGAAGGTTCGGTGACCAGCTGGGTGGCCACCCACCGTCGCCACCACATGTTCAGCGACCAGGCCGGCGACCCCCACTCCCCACACCGCTATGGCAACCGTGGTGCGGCCCTGCTCCGGGGCCTCGCCTTCTCCCATGTCGGCTGGCTGTTCGTCTCGGACTCGTCGGACGCCTCCCGCTACGCGCCCGACATGCTGCGCGACCGCGACATGAGGCGGATCGACCGGATGTTTCCGGTCCTGGCGCTCGGATCCTTGGCTATTCCGTTCGCCATCGGCTTCGGTCTGTCGGGGACGCTGGTCGGGGCCTTGACCGCGCTGGTCTGGGCGGGTCTGGTACGGATGGCGCTCCTCCACCACGTCACCTGGTCGGTCAATTCGCTGTGCCACACCTTCGGCCGGCGGTCGGACACGACGGCGGACCGGAGCACCAACCTGTGGCCGCTGGCCATCGTTTCCCTCGGTGACAACTGGCACAACGTGCACCACGCCCACCCGTCGTGGGCCCGTCACGGCGCGCGCCCGGGCATGATCGATCCTTCGGCCTGGCTCATCCGCCGGTTCGAACAGATCGGGTGGGCGACCAAGGTCCGGTGGCCCAGGCCGCAGGCTCTCGCGTCGGCCAGGAACGTGCCCGAAGCGACCGGCTAGCTGTTCTGCGGGCCAGGCTGCCGACTGACGGGCCCGGTCGGTTCAGGGCAACAGGTCGGCCACGTCGGCCCGCTCGCCCTCGAGCTCCTCGGTGGTGATGCGGATCCGCTCGGTGGCGAATGCATCGTGGTCCAGCCCCTCGACCACGCTCCAACCGCCGGATCCGTCCGACCGGACCGGGAACCCGAACTGGAGCCCGGGGGGAATGCCGTACTCGCCGTTGGACACGACAGCCAGCGAGGTGAAGTCGTCGCCGGAGGCGGCGGTTCGGATGCTGACCACGGAGTCGATGGCGGCATTGGCCGCCGACGCGGCCGAGGACAGACCCCGGGCATCGATGACGGCGGCGCCGCGCTTCTGCACGGTGGTGAGGAACTCACCCTGCAGCCACTCGGCGTCGTCGATGACCTTGGCCGCCGGCTCACCACCGATGAGGGCGTTGGCATAGTCGGGGAACTGGGTGGCGGAATGGTTGCCCCAGATGGCCACCTTGGAGACCGAGGCGACGGGCACCCCGGCCTTCCGGGCCAACTGCGCCTTGGCCCGGTTCTCGTCCAGCCGGGTCATGGCGAACCACCGGTCGTCGGGAACCTCCGGTGCGTTCGAGCGGGCGATGAGGCAGTTGGTGTTGCACGGATTGCCCACGACCAGCACCCGTACGTCGGATGCGGCGTTGGCCGCGATGGCCCGCCCCTGAGGACCGAAGATCCCCCCGTTGACGGTGAGCAGATCGCCCCGCTCCATCCCCGCTTTCCGGGGGATCGAGCCCACCAGCAGCGCCAACGAGGTGCCGTCGAAGGCGGTGTCGAGGTCGGTGGTGCAGACGATATCGCTGACCAGGGGAAAGGCGCAGTCGTCGATCTCCATGACCACGCCCTCGAGCGCCTTCATCCCCGGCTCGATCTCGAGGAGCCGCAACACCATCGGCTGGTCGGGGCCGAGCATCTGGCCCGAGGCGATCCGGAACAACAGGGAGTAGCCGATCTGTCCCGCGGCCCCGGTGACTGTGACGTGGATCGGAGGTTTGGCTGCCATGGCATGGAGGCTAATGGGAATCGTCCGATGCGGTCGAACCGGGATGATCGGGCACCGGGTCCGCCCGTCGGCGCTGAGGTCTAGAGCCGGTCGACGATGGCGGCGGCGAACTCCGAGCACTTGACCTCGGTGGCGCCGTCCATGAGCCGGGCGAAATCGTAGGTGACCACCTTGTCGGCGATGGTCGCCTCGAGGGCGACCACGATGTCGGCGGCTGCCTCCGTCCACCCGAGGTGCTCGTACATCATGACGCCGGACAGGAGCACGGAGCCGGGGTTGACCTTGTCCAGCCCTGCATACTTCGGCGCCGTCCCGTGGGTGGCTTCGAAGATGCCGTGACCGGTGACGTAGTTGATATTGCCACCCGGCGCGATGCCGATCCCACCGACCTGGGCAGCCAGTGCGTCCGAGAGGTAGTCACCGTTGAGATTGGTGGTGGCCATGACGTCGAACTCCGCCGGACGGGTGAGCACCTGTTGGAGGGTGATGTCGGCGATGCTGTCCTTGACCAGGAGCTTGTCGCCGGGCTTGCCGTCGCAGTCGTCCCACCCGACAGCCACGTCGGCGAACTCCTCCCGCACCAGCTCGTAGCCCCAGTTGCGGAAGGCGCCCTCGGTGAACTTCTGGATGTTCCCCTTGTGGACGATGTTCACACTGGACCGGTCATGGGAGAGGGCGTACTTGATGGCGGCCCGGATCAGCCGCTTGGACCCGAACTCCGAGATCGGCTTGATGCCGATCCCGGATCCCTCGCGGACCTCCCACCCCATCTCGTCGCGCAGGAAGGCCGACAGTTTGGCCGCTTCCGGGGTATAGGCCTCGGCCTCGAGGCCGGCGTAGATGTCCTCGGTGTTCTCGCGGAAGATGACCATGTCGACCAACTCGGGGTGGAGCACGGGTGAGGGTACGCCGGTGAACCATCGCACCGGACGGAGGCAGACGTAGAGGTCGAGGATCTGGCGCAGGGCCACGTTGAGCGACCGGATCCCACCGCCCACCGGTGTGGTCAGGGGACCCTTGATCCCGATGAGGTGGGTGCGGAAGGCCTCGACCGTCTCCTCGGGCAGCCAGTCGCCGGTCTCGTCGTACGCCTTCTGCCCGGCCAGTACTTCCTTCCAAGCCACCGACCTGCCGTACTTGGCGGCGGCGGCGTCGAGGACCAGTTTGGCCGCCGGCCAGATGTCCACGCCGGTGCCGTCACCCTCGATGAACGGGATGATCGGCTGGTCGGAGACGTGGAGCGCGCCGTCGGGCCCCTGCGTGATGAGATCGGGCATGGCGGCAGCCTACCGGTACCCCTCCCCACCTTCGCCAACCGGACCCTCGATGGCCAGCCCGGGAGTCTGCCGGAAGTCTGCCGGGTGTCTCCCATGTGTCTCCGATGCCGGCCCGGGCGGTTGCCCCGCCTGCCCGGGTGCCGGCCGATGCCCGGGGGGTCCGCCGGTAGCTGCCGGTCAGAGGGCGGCGAGCCCCAGGGCGGCGTAGATCTCGCGGGTCGCGCTCGACCGGTTGAGGGTGTAGAAGTGCAGACCGGGAACCCCTGCGGCCAGCAGCTGCTCGCACAGCTCGGTGGCGATCTCGACCCCTTCGTGGCGCACACCGTCGGCTCCGCCGCTCCGGTCCGCCCGTTCCAGTCGCTCCACCATCCAGTCGGGGACGGCCGCACCCATGACGGCCATGCGGGGCACCGATGTGAGGCTGGTGACCGGCATGATGCCGGGGAGCACCGGCTTGTCCACACCCCGTTCGTTCAGATCGGCCACCAGGCCGGTGTAGTCGGACGCCTCGAAGAAGAACTGGGTGACGGCGAAATCGGCCCGGGACAGCTTGGCGGCCAGGTGGTCGCGGTCGCTGGCCGGATCGGGCGAGAGCGGATGGCAGTTGGGCTGGGCCGCGACCCCGATCGAGAACCCCCCGATGGCGGAAGCCAGCTCCACCAGTTCGGACGCGTGGCTGAGCTCACCGGCCCCCTCGCCGGGTTCGACAGGTGGGTCGCCGCCGAGGGCCATGAGGTTCTCCACCCCGGCCGTCCGGTAGGCCACGAGGATCTCGGCCAGCTCCAACCGGGTGTGGGCCACGCAGATCAGGTGGGCCATCGGTACCAGTGTGGTGGTGCGCAGCATGCCGGTCACCAGGTCGAAGGTCCGCTTTCGCGACTCGGCGCCACCGCGGTAGGTGACCGAGACGAACGAAGGCCCGAGAGGCTCGAGATCACGGAGCGTCTTCACCAGCGTGACCTGTTCGGCATCGGTCTTGGGCGGGAAGAACTCGAACGAGTAGGTCCGCCCCTTGGCCAACAGATCGGAGATCCGGGTCATAGCCGGACCAGCCTACCGGCGGTTGCGGGTCCCGATCGAGGTCAAAGGGGCAGGACCTGCTCGGTCACCGCCTGCCCGGTGGCCTTCGGGGCCGGCCGTCACCGGGTGCGGCGCGGGTGTGGAGGGGAGCCGATGCGGGCGGACAGGCTGGCCAGCGCCCCGCTCAACTCCGAGGAACGGGACCGGCGGGCTTCGTCGGCCTGGGCCAGCTGGACCCCGGTCGGAGCCGACACCCCCTGGCGGAGCAACCGATCGGCTTCGACGGCGAAGGCCAACCCACGCAGGGCGGTGGCGGCCTCGGTGGCCAGGGCCGAGGCGTCGGGGTCGGGTGCAGTCCGGGCGACACGTTCGAGGGCGGTGGCGGCTTTGTCCACCTGGACATCCACGGCAGCCCGAAGCCCGGGGTCGCCGGACATGGCGTTGTCCGAGAGGACTGCATCGCGGGCCAGCTGGGCATCGCTGAGGGCCGGAACCACGGCGCGGTGCCACCCGGCCTCGACGCGCTTCTTCTTCCGCGACCGGAGCAGGACGACGACGAGCGCGATGGCCGCTACCAGCACCACGATGAGGACGATGAGACCCCACGGGGTCTTGTTCGACGTGGACTTCGACGCCGGGGAGGTCGTGGTGGTCGTCGGCACAGAGGTGGTGCTGGGGTGGGCAGGGTGGGTCGAGGACGTCGTCGGCGGAGGTTCGGTCGTCGTGGTGGCCGGCTCGGTGGTGGTGGTGACCGGCGGCGCCGTCGTGGTGGTGGTCGGCGCCAGGGTGGTCGTGGTCGTCGGAGCTGATTGGGACACGGCGGTGGCCCACGCGGGCGCGGCCACCGCCACCGGGGAGAGGACCAGGCCGATGGCCATCACCGCGGCGACCACGGCGGCAGGAGCCGCCGGCGACCGGGCCCCCCGGGCCGGTCCGGCTCCCGTCACCGGTCGACCCGGCCGATGTCCACGGCGACCGGTGCGGTCCCCGGCACGATGAACCAGCGGAAGGCGGGCCAGGTGCTCACGAGGCACGCTCCGCCGCCCGCACCGCGTTGCGCAGGAGCATGGCCCGGGTCATGGGCCCGACCCCACCGAGGCGCGGGGTGATCCACCCGGCGACATCGGCGACGGCCGCATCGACATCGGAGAGGAGCTTCTTCCCCTCCCACGAGGTGCCCGCCCCGACCACGGCGGCACCGGGCTTGACCATGTCGGGTGTCACCAGTCCGGCCCGCCCGGCCGCAGCCACCACCACGTCACCCTGGCGGACCAGACCGGCCATGCCCTCGACGCCGGTGTGGACCACGGTCACGGCCGCGTTGCACCCCGGACGCCTCATGGCCAGGAGCAGGGCCAGCGGCCGCCCGATGGTGAGTCCCCGCCCGATCACCACCGCATGCTTCCCCTCCACGGGGACGTTGTTGGCATGGAGCAGCTCCACGATGCCGGCCGGGGTGCACGGGAGCGGCCCGTTGGCCCCCATGACCAGACGGCCGAGGTTCACCGGGTGGAGACCGTCGACGTCCTTGTCGGGATCGACCGCCAGCAGCACCCGTTCCTCGTCCAGGCCGGCGGGCAGCGGGAGCTGGACCAGGTAGGCGTGGATGGCCCGGTCGGCGTTGAACCGCGCCACCACCGCCTCCAGCTCAGACTGGGAGACGTCGGCGGGAAGGTGCTCGTGGGCGGAGTGGATACCGACCTCGGCGCAGTCCTCGTGCTTCATGGCCACGTAGCGTGCACTGGGTCCGTCGTCCCCGACCAGGATGGTCCCGAGCCCGACCACCACTCCGGCACTGCGCAGGCGGGCCACCCGGTCGGTCACCTCGGCCCTGATCTTCGAGGCCAGCAGCTCACCGTCGAGCAGGGTCGCCGTCACCGTCCGACCCCCCCGTCCAGCGTCTGCACCCACCCGATCATCGCGTCGCTCGTCACCGCTTCCCGCCCTTCAGTGCCGGAAATGCCGTTCGCCACCGGCCATGACCATGGCCACCCCGGCCTCGTCGGCCGCGGCGATCACCTCGGCGTCCCGGATGGAGCCCCCGGGCTGGACCACGGCGGCCACGCCGGCATCGGCCAGAACCATCAGGCCGTCGGGGAAAGGGAAGTAGGCGTCGCTGGCCGCGGCCCCTCCCCCGGCCCGGGACCCGGCCTTGGCCACCGCGATCTCGGCGGCCACCACCCGTGACTGCTGACCGGCGCCGACCCCGACGGCCTGGCCGTCGGCGACCACGGCGATGGCGTTGGAGGTGGTGCGGGCACAGACCTTCCAGGCCAGAGCCAGGTCCCGCCACTGGGCCTCGGTCGGCCTGGCCTTGGTCGCCACCTCCCAGGAGGAAGGCTCGACCACGAACCGGTCGGCGTCCTGCACCAACACGCTGGCCCCGAGGCTGCGGATCTGGCGCACCACCGGCTCCGGAGACGGTGCGGACAGCAGCCGGGTGGCCTTGCGCTTCGCAGCCAGCCGGGCCAGCGCCTCCTCCTCGTAGGACGGGGCGATGATCACGTCGGCCATGGGCCCGGCCGAGATGGCATCGGCAACCGAGCTCGTCACCGTCCCGCCGATGGCCACGATCCCGCCGAATGCCGACTGGGGATCGCAGTCGAGGGCCCGCTGATAGGCGACGGCCGGATCGGCGTGGAGGGCCACGCCGCACGGGTTGGCGTGCTTGATGATGGCGACCGCATGGTCGGTGTCCCGGTCGGCGACGAGTTCGTGGACCAGCCGCCACGCCGCGTCGGTGTCGAAGACGTTGAGATACGAGAGCTCCTTCCCACCGTGCTGGACCATCTCGTCCCACCACGAGTGCTGGCCGGCGATCCGATAGCGGGCCCCGTGCTGGTGGGGGTTCTCGCCGTAGCGCATCGAGGCGGCCCGTTCCAGCGTGAGGTGGAGGCTGGGCGGCAGCAGGGCGGCGGCGGTGAACGCGTCGCCGTCCGATCCGGTGGACCGCGGGGGTTGGCGCTCGTCGAGCCACTCGACGATGGCGGCGTCGTACCCGGCCGTGTGGGCGAACGCGTCCCGGGCCAGCCTTCGCCGCGTGGCGTCGGAGAGCGACCCGTGCTCCCGGAGCTCGGCCAAGATCCCGGGGTAGTCGCCGGGGGAGACCACGATCCCGACGTGATCGTGGTTCTTCGCCGCCGCCCGCACCATGGTCGGCCCGCCGACGTCGATGAGCTCCACCGACGGGTCCGACGGGAACGGGTAGAGATTGCAGACGACCAGGTCGATGAGGTCGATGCCGTACCGTTCGACCTCGGCGAGATGCTCGGGCACCGAGCGGTCGGCCAGGATGCCCCCGTGGATCGTCGGGTGCAGGGTCTTGACCCGGCCACCGAGCATCTCTGGGGCGCCGGTGACCTCCGACACCTCCGTATGGGCGATACCGGCCTGGGAGAGGGCGGCCGACGTGCCGCCGCTCGATATCAGTTCCCAGCCCAGCTCCGAGAGGCCCGCGGCCAGCTCGACCAACCCGGTCTTGTCGTAGACGGACAGCAGTGCCCTCATGGTGCAACCTCCGTTCGGTGATCCTGACCCATCCTCCGCCGTCACCGCCAACCCGTCGATGAACCGGCGGATGGTATCGGGGTAGAGCGTGCGTTCGACCGACTTGATGCGCTCGTGCAGCGTCGCCTCGGTGTCGTCGGACAGCACCGGCACCGACGCCTGGGCCAGGACCGGGCCGGCGTCCATCTCCAGTGTGGCGATGTGGACCGTGGTCCCGGTCTCGTCCACGCCGGCAGCCAGCGCATCGGCCACCGAGTGCCAGCCCGGGAAGGCGGGCAGCAGCGCGGGATGGGTGTTCAGGATGCGGCCGGGGAAGGCGGTGTGGATGGCCTGGCCCAGGACCGTCCCGAATCCGGCCATGACCACGACGTCGATGCCGTGGACGACCAGCGCATCGGTGATCGCCTCCGTGTAGGCGTCACGGTCGAAGGCGGCGCCGAACCCGCCGAACCCGGACCGGTCGACGAGGACCTCGGGCACCGAAGCTGCGACCGCCACCTCGAGGGCCCGGCACGGCCGGTCGGCGATCACCACCCGGACCGGGAGATCGGCGGCCACGATGGCCTCCAGGATGCTGCCCGTTCCCGATGCCAGTACCCCGATGTTCACGGGGTTCGGTGTGGGTTCTCGAGACGGACCGGGGCGCACGGCCGCACGCTACCAGCGCCGCCCGGCGGCGATCCGCGTCACGGCCGGGCGGCGGCGCGCCCGCCCCGGGGCGCGCTCGTCTCTTCCCGGGCCGAAGGACCGGAGCGACGTGGCCCGACCGGCCTGCCTCCGGTGCCGGGCCTCCGTCGCTCGGTCTCCCCTGCCCAGGGAATGCCCCTCGTGCCTCATGTATCGGCACCGATCGGCCATTTCCGAAGTGAAAGTTTTCGGGCCGTCAGGCCGCCCGGCCCTCCAGCGAGCGGAGCAACCGCTCGTCGAAGCGGGTGAGCGAGGGGAGCAGCGCGTCACAGAACCCCCATCGCGGCGAGCCCAGAGCATCCGGTTCGGGGACCACCACCACCCGCATTCGCGCCGACTTGGCCGAGATGGCCCCGTTGAAGGAGTCCTCGACGGCCAGGCAACAGGTCGGATCGACCCCCAGTTTCGCCGCCGTCGACAGGTAGCTGCCCGGATGCGGCTTGCCCAGCGGCTCCCACTCGGCGGAATGCCAGACCGAGACATCTGATGCGATCCCGAGCCGGATGAGGGCGGCCTCGATGACCATGGCGTAGGAGCCGGAACACACCGCCACCGGTAACGACAGGCCTGCGCAGAGGGAAAGGGATTCAAGGGCGCCGGGCATCGGCTCCCCGGACTGGCCGATCAGTTGCGCCACCCGTGCCGTCACCGCCTGTTCGACCTCGACCTCGGTCATCCCCGACCAGGGGGACCGGTCCCACCAGTGGCGCACCGCGTCGTCGATGCGGAGGCCCATGGTCTGGCGGACGTCGGTCTCGGTCAACTCGAGCCCGAGCGAGCCGAACACCTCGATCTCCGCCTGGCGCCAGAACGGCTCGGAGTCGATGAGGAGTCCGTCGAGGTCGAAGATCACGGCCAGGATGGGCCGGTCGGCGAGGGCCGTCGCCGAGGGGAGCGCCGTCCTCAGTCGAGTTTCCGCACGATGTCGACCATGGCCTCCCCGGCCTCGGTCGGGTTGAGGGCGACGGTGACCCCGGCGGAGGACAGGGCCTCCATCTTGGCCTGAGCCGTTCCCTTGGACCCGGAGATGATGGCTCCGGCGTGGCCCATCTTGCGCCCCGGCGGGGCGGTGACCCCGGCGACGTAGGAGACGACAGGCTTGGTCACCGACGAACCGATGAACTCGGCCGCCTCCTCCTCGGCCGACCCTCCGATCTCGCCGATCATCATGATGGCCTCGGTGTCCGGGTCGGCCTCGAACGCGGCCAGGCAGTCGATGAAGCTTGTGCCGGGGACCGGGTCCCCGCCGATGCCCACGCAGGTGGTCTGGCCCACACCCTGCTGGGAGAGCTCGTGCAGCGCCTGGTAGGTCAGTGTCCCCGAGCGGCTCACGATGCCGACCGGGCCGCCGGCCAGGGCGATGTCACCCGACGTGATGCCGATGTTGCACTTCCCGGGCGAGATGATGCCGGGGCAGTTCGGGCCGAGCAACCGGGTGGAGGGGTAGGACCGAACGAGCCGGTTGTAGGCGAGGGCCTCGTCGATGGCGGGGATGCCCTCGGTGATGCACACCACGAAGGGGACGCCGGCCGCGGCGGCCTCCACGATGGCTTCGGCGGCGAACTTGGGCGGCACCGAGATGAACGAGGCGTTGGCCCCCGTGGCCTCCACCGCCTCGGCCACGGTGGCGAAGACGGGGATGCCCTCGATCTCCTCGCCGCCCCGGTTGGGGTTGGTTCCGGCCACCACCTGTGTGCCGTAGGCCCGGTTGCGAAGCCCATGGTAGAGACCCTGGCTGGTGGGGCTGATGCCCTGGACGACGACTTTGGTGTTCTCATCCACGAAGATACTCACGACTGACCTCCTGCAAGGGCGACCGCGCGGCGCGCGGCAGCGAGCATGGTCGGCTCCGCGACCAGGCGATCGGACAAGTGGTCGGCCAGGATCTCACGGCCGGCCACGGCGTTGGTGCCGTCGAGACGCAGAACGATCGGTGAACTGATGTCAACCCGCTTCAGTGCCTCGAGCACGCCATTGGCCACCTCGTCGACACGGGTGATCCCGCCGAAGATGTTGACGAGGATGGAACGGACGGCGGGATCGGAGTTGATGACCTCGAGGGCGGCCGCCATCACGTCGGCGTTGGCCCCGCCGCCGATGTCGAGGAAGTTGGCCGCGGCCCCGCCACACTGGTTGACCACGTCGAGCGTGCTCATGGCCAGTCCGGCACCGTTGGCGATGATCCCCACCGAACCGTCCAGGCCGATGTAGTTGAGGCCGCGCTCTTTGGCCCGGGCTTCGCGTTCGTCCTCGATGTCACTGCCGGCGAACTCCTCCCACTCGGGATGACGGAAGGCGGCGTTGTCGTCGAGGGTCACCTTGGCGTCGAGGCAGTGCACCCTGCCGTCCGGCGTGTAGATCAGGGGGTTGATCTCGGCCAGATCGCAGTCCCCTTCGGTGTAGCAGGTATAGAGCTTCACCAGTATCTCGGCCGCCTGGGCCCGGGCGCCCTCGTCGAGGCCGGCCCGATCCACCCACGCACGGGCCGCTTCGGGGCTCAGACCGTCGACGGGGTCGACGTGGAGCATGGCGATGGCACCGGGGTTGGTGGCAGCCACCTCCTCGATCTCCACCCCGCCTTCGGCCGACAGCATGCCCAGGTGCTTCTTGGCGCTGCGGTCGAGGGTGAAGCTGGCGTAGTACTCGCGGTCGATGTCCGAGGAGTGCTCGATCCACAGGCGTTTGACGACGTGGCCCTTGATGTCGAGCCCGAGGATGTTGCCGGCGTGGGTACGCAGCTCAGCCTCGTCGTCGGCCAGCTTGACGCCGCCGGCCTTGCCGCGGCCCCCGACCTTGACCTGGGCTTTGACCGTCACCGGATAGCCGGCCGACGCCGCCACCTCGACAGCCTCGTCCACGGTGTCGGCCACCCCTCCCTTGGAGATGGGCAGGCCGAAGCGGGCGAAGTACTGCTTCCCCTGGTATTCGAAGAGATCCACCGGATCCGATCCTCTCTGTTGTGACGCTTGCGTCCCTCGGTTGTGACTGTCCGTCTGTCCTGTTGTGCTGTCGTTGCGTCTCGTTCTGTCGTTGCGTCTCGTTCTGTCGTTGCGTCTCGTGCTGTCGTTGCGTCTCGTTCTGTCGTTGCGTCTCGTTCTGTCGTTGCGTCCCGTTCTGTTGTTGTGTCCGGCTGTTGTTGCGTCCGGCTGTTGTTGGGTCCGGCTGTTGTTGGGTCCGGCTGTGATGCTCCCGCCCGGCGTCAGGCGCTCATGTGTGCCCGTCGCGAGCCGGACACCAGCCGAGCGGGGGCGGCGGCGTCGTCGTCGTACAACCGCCGGACTCGGTCCCGTCGATGGTATGGCGCTTCTGGTGCTGCCAGTGGAGCGTGCTCGGGTCAGGCGACCTCACCATCTTCACGCGCATCGAGGGCGTCGCCCAACCAGGCTCCGATGGTGGGGAGAGGAGCGCCGGGTGTGAACACCTCGGCGACCCCCATGTCCTTCAGGACCGGGATGTCCGCGGCGGGGATGATCCCTCCGACCAGCACGAGGACATCGCCGCGGCCCTGCTCCCTGAGTCCTTCGATGACCCGGGGGACGAGGGTGAGATGGGCGCCGGAGAGCAGTGAGAGACCCACCGCGTCGGCGTCCTCCTGGATGACCGCCTGCACCACCTGCTCGGCGGTCTGGTGGAGCCCGGTGTAGATGACCTCGAAGCCCGCGTCGCGCAGGGCGCGGGCGATGACCTTGGCTCCGCGGTCGTGCCCGTCCAGGCCGGGTTTGGCCACCACCACTCTGTATGGGCGCTTCACGGAGGCAGATACTAAGCGCTGACCGGGCAGAGGGCCCACACGAGGGGTGGCCGATCCGGTCGGCGAACCGTCGTCGTCGCTGGTCCGCAGGCTGTCGGACCCTGGCCCAGGGGGGTCCGTGGTACCTTTCCATCGGCGTTCACGTGACGACCAGAACTTCCAGAGGGACGCCATGAGCACTCCGGCCGAAGCTGTGGACAGACCCGACGAACATGCCGGTGACCAGGTGGCAGCGTCCGGTTCGGTGCTGGCCGGACTGGTCCTGCTCAGCCGGCCGCGGCAGTGGATCAAGAACCTGTTGGTCTTCGTGGCCCCGGCCTCGGCCGGCGTGCTGTTCCATCGGAGCGCCTTTTGGCACACGCTGGCCGCCTTCGGCATCTTCTGTGTCGCCGCGTCCGGCACCTACTACCTGAACGACGCCCTCGACGCCGCCTCGGACCGCGAGCACCCGTCGAAGCGCTTCCGCCCGGTGGCGGCCGGGATCGTCCCCCGGTCCCTGGCCTTGACGGCGGGGCTCGTGCTCATCTCGGTCTCGATCGGCCTCGGGGAGGTGATGGCGGGGTGGCACCTCGCCCTGGTCATGGCCCTCTACGGCCTCATCAACGTGGCCTACTCGTTCGGGCTCAAGAACGAGCCCATCCTCGACCTCGCCGCCGTCAGCGCCGGGTTCGTCCTCCGGGCCGTGGCCGGGGGCGTGGCCACCGGCATCGTGTTGTCCAACTGGTTCCTCATCGTGGCGTCGTTCGGCTCGCTGCTGGTCGTGACCGGGAAGCGGTCGGGCGAGAAGCAGCTCCTGGTCGACGGTGAGACGGACGAACGCTCGGTCCGGCCCACCCTCGGCTCCTACACCCCGAGCTTCCTCCGGTCGGTCCGGACCCTGTCGGCGGCGGTGACGGTGACCGCCTACTGCCTGTGGGCCTTCGAGCGGGCCGGCGAGGTCCACCCCGGCCACGACCCGATCTGGTTCCAGCTGACCATCGTGCCCTTCACCATCGCCCTGCTCCATGTGATGCGCATCCTCGACGCGGGCGACGGCGCCGAACCCGAGGAGCTGGCCCTTCGGGACCACCGGCTGCAGATCTACGGCGCCTCGTGGGTCGCCCTGTTCGCCATCGGCATCTACGGGTCATGACCGCGCCCGAAGACACCCGGACCCTGCTGACGGGGTGGGGCGGAACTGCACCGACCGCGGCCCACCTGGTCCGTGCCGTCCACCCTGATGTCGTCGACCGGGCCATGGCCGACGCCGTGGCCTCCGGGGCGGGCGACGGGCGGGGCATCATCGCCCGGGGTCTCGGGCGCAGCTACGGCGACCCCGCCCAAAATGCCGGAGGCGTCGTCGTGGATGCCACCTGGCTGGACTCCTACTACCAGGTGGACCTCGACGCCGGTGTCGTCACCGTCGGGGCCGGTGTCAGCCTGCAGTCGCTGATGGAGCGGCTGGTGCCGCTGGGGTGGTTCGTACCGGTGACCCCGGGCACGCGCCTGGTCACCGTCGGCGGCGCCATCGCCTCGGACATCCACGGGAAGAACCACCACGTCGACGGGAGCTTCTGCTCCCACGTGGAGGAGATGAGCCTTGTCACCCCCGACGGGACGAGAACGGTGTCTGCGACCGCGGACCCGGAACTGTTCTGGGCCACGGCCGGCGGCATGGGCCTCACCGGCATCATCACCCGGGCCACGCTCCGGATGGTCCCGGTCGAGACCAGCTACATGCTGGTGGACACCGAACGGGCAAAGGACCTCGACACCGCCATGGACATGATGATCACCGGCGATCGGGCCTACCGCTACTCGGTGGCCTGGATCGACTGCCAGGCGACCGGTGGCCGGCTGGGTCGCTCCGTCCTGACCCGCGGCAACCATGCCCGATTCGAGGACCTGCCCGAACGCCTACGGCGGCAGCCGGCGCGGGCCCGAGGGTTCGTCCCAAAGACGCTGGTCCAGGTGCCCGTCACCCCTCCCAGTGGCCTGCTCAACCCGCTGACCGTCGGGGCCTTCAACGAGTTCTGGTTCCGCAAGGCGCCTGCGCACCAGGTGGCCAAGCCCCACCACATGGCCGGTTTCTTCCACCCGCTCGACGGGGTCGGGGCCTGGAACCGCCTTTACGGCACCAAGGGATTCCTCCAGTACCAGTTCGTGGTGCCCGACGACCAGGGCGCGACCGTGCGCCAGGTGATCGAACGGCTCGCCGAGCTGAGGGTGGCGTCCTTTCTGGCCGTGCTCAAGCGGTTCGGCCCGGGCGACCCCGGACCGCTTTCGTTCCCTATGCCCGGCTGGACGCTGGCCCTCGATCTTCCCGTCGGCCACCACCAACTGGGCGCCTTGCTCGACGCGCTCGACGAAGCCGTCGTCGAGGCCGGCGGCCGGGTCTACCTGGCCAAGGACTCGCGGGTCTCTCCCGAGGCCTTCCGGTCGATGTACCCGCGTACCGACGAATGGCTGGCCGTGAAGGACCGGGTCGATCCGGGCGGCGTCCTCCAATCCGACCTCGGACGGCGGCTCGGGCTCTGCGACGTTCGCCGATCTCCCGGCACCACCCCTGCCCGCACCGCACGGAGCAGGGCCCGGACAAGCCGGACCAGATCCCGGCGTCCCTCCCGCGGCGCTCCCACCCCCGCGACTCCCACCCCCTCGACAGCCACCCCCTCGACAGCCACCCCCTCGACAGAAGGGAACTCATCATGATCGACGCCGTCGGACGACCTCAGTCGGTCCTCGTGCTCGGGGGTTCCTCCGAGATCGCCCGGGCCATCGTGGCCCGGCTGGTCCCGGTCCGGTGCCGCACCGTCCTGCTCGCCGGACGTGAGGGCCCCCGGCTGACCGAAGCAGTGGACGAGGCCAAGGCGTCCGGAGCCGAGGTGGCCGAATGGGTGCCCTTCGATGCCACCGACGTGGCCCACCACGTGGCCTTCGTCGATGGGGTCTTCGACCGTTGGGGGGACATCGACCTGGTCATCGTGGCCGCCGGCGTGCTTGGAGACCAAGCCGGCGACGAACGGGACCCGGTGGCGGCGGCGGCGGTGATGACGACCAACTACACGGGGCCGGCGGCAGCCATGTTGGCCGTGGCCGGCCGACTCCGCAACCAGGGGCACGGTCGGTTGATCGTGTTGTCCTCGGTGGCTGGCCAACGGGCCCGCAGGGCCAACTTCATCTACGGCTCGTCCAAGTCGGGCCTGGACGCATTCTCACAGGGCCTGGCCGACTCGCTGGTCGGATCCGGAGCCCACATGACGATCGTGCGCCCGGGATTCGTGATCGGGCGCATGACCGAAGGCATGACACCGGCTCCCTTCTCGACCACCCCCCATGCGGTGGCCGAAGCGGTCGTGCGCGGTATCGAGTCCGGTGCGGCCGTCGTCTACGTCCCCCCCGTGCTGCGTTGGGTATTCGCGCTCATGCGCCAACTTCCCTCGGCGATCTGGCGGAAGATACCCGGCTGATTCAGGTCGTCCGGCGGATCCACCGGACGGGGTCAGGCCCGTTTGCCTGAGGCGTGTTTGCGAGGCGTGTTTGCGATACGTGTGTGCGTGAGGCGAGTCTGGGTGCGGCGTGCTGGACGTCAGGCCCGTTTGAGGGGAGCCATCCGCAACAGGAGCCGCTTGCGCCCGACCGAACCGAACTGGACAACCGCCTCCGCGTCCTCGCCCGGGGCCGTTGCCTCGAGCACCGTCCCTTCGCCCCACTGACCGTGCACCACTGTGTCGCCGGCTTCGAGGCCGAGCAACTCGGCTCCCGAGCCGTGGTCCCGCCGCCGGCGACCGGTGGCGTCGAACTCTCCCTCCGGGCGGGCTACGCCGCTGCCGAACAGGCCCCGCCCCGGGGTCCCCCGGTCGTCCACCGCGTACCGGTCGCCACCGGATCGGTCCCGGTCCCCGTACCGCGATCCGCTGTTGGCGGGGGCGACTTCGCGCACCAGCTCGGAGGGGATCTCGTTCAGGAACCGGCTCGGGATGTTGGCACTTCCCCGCCCGTAGACCATGCGGCTCCAGGCATGGGAGACATAGAGGTGACGCTCGGCCCGGGTGATGCCCACGTAGCACAGGCGGCGTTCCTCCTCGAGCTCCACCGGCTCGCCCAGAGAGCGCATGTGGGGGAAGATGCCGTCCTCCATCCCGACCAGGAACACTGCGGGGAACTCGAGGCCCTTGGCGATGTGCAGGGTCATCAGCGAGACCTTGGTCCCGTCCCCTTCGAGTTCGTCGGAGTCGGCGACCAGCGAAGCGGCCTCCAGGAACTCGGCCAGGGTGCGGTACTCGTCGGCCATACCGGCCAGCGTGTCGATGTTCTCCACCCGGCCAAGCGCCTCGATGGTTCCCTCGGCCAGCACCTCGCTCCGATAGCGGGTTTCCTCGACCACCGCGGTCACCAGCTGGCCAGGCTCGAGCACGCCGCCGCCGCCGTCACCGTCGCCCCCGTCACCGTCATCGCCGCCGCTGCCGCGGTCCCGGTCGCCCGGATGGCCGGCCTCTTCCGTTCCGACGCTCAGGGCCTCGTCGTCCGCCGGGGCGATGGCCTCGCCGTTCTCGTCGACCAGCGGGGGCGCGGCCATCCGTGACCGCAGCCCGTCCAGCAGCTCGGACAGGGCGACCAGGGACTGACCCGCTTTGCCGCCGATCCCGACCTCATCGGCGTGAGCGACGGCGTCGCCGAAGGACAGGCCCCGAGATCCGGCCCATCCTGACAGCTTGGCCACCGAGGTCTCCCCCACCCCGCGTTTCGGCACGTTCACGATCCGGCGCCAACTGACCTCGTCGTCGGGGTTGACCAGCACCTTCAGGTAGGCCATGACGTCCTTGACCTCCCGCCGGTCGTAGAACTTCGTCCCCCCGACCACCTTGTACGGCACCTCGGCGTGGACCATGGCTCCCTCGAGCGCTGCGCTCTGGGCGTTGGTCCGGTAGAAGACGGCCACGTCGCCCCACCGGAGACCCTGATCGCTGCGGAGCCGGACGATCTCGTGCGCCACCCACTCGGCTTCGTCGTGCTCGTCCTCGGCCCGGTAACGGACGATCTTGTCCCCCTCACCCCCGTCCGTCCACAACGTCTTCGGCTTGCGGGACACGTTGTTGGTGATCACCGAGTTGGCTGCGTCGAGGATGGTCTGTGTGGACCGGAAGTTCTGGTCCAAGGTGATGGCCGTGGCATCCGGAAACGCCTGCTCGAAGTCGAGGATGTTGCTGATGTCGGCGCCCCGGAACCGGTAGACCGACTGATCGCTGTCCCCGACCACCACGATGTTGCGATGCCCCTCGGCCAGCAGCACGGCCAGTGCGTTCTGCACCGAGTTGGTGTCCTGGTACTCGTCGATGAGCACGTGGGTGAACCGTTTCCGGAAGTGGTCGAGCACGTCCGGGTGCTGCCTGAACAACCTGACCGTGTTGAGCAGGAGGTCGTCGAAGTCCATGGCGTTGGCTGCCATCATCCGCTGCTGGTATTGGTCGTAGACGTCGGCCACCCGGCGGTCGAAGATGGTCACGGCGGTGGCCCGGTACTCCTCCGGTCCGAGCTGGCTCGACTTGGCCTGGCTGATCTGGCCGAGGATCGACCGGGGCGAAAGCTTCTTCGTGTCGATGTCCAGCTCGCGGCAGACGATCTCGATCAGCCGGCGTGAATCGGCATCGTCGTAGATGGTGAACGACCCCTTGTAGCCGAGCCGGTCGCCGTGGGCCCGCAGGATTCGTACGCACGCCGAGTGGAACGTCGACACCCACATCCGCTTGGCCCGGGGCCCCACCAGCTCGGCCACCCGGCTGCGCATCTCGTCGGCCGCCTTGTTGGTGAACGTGATGGCCAGGATCTGCCAGGGGGCGGCGTCGCCGGAGGCGATCAGGTGGGCGATCCGGCGGGTGAGCACCCGGGTCTTGCCCGACCCGGCTCCGGCCACGATGAGCAGAGGGCCACCGCGATGGACCACCGAGGCCCGCTGCGGTCCGGTGAGCCCGTCGAGTAGCGCGTCGGCCCGCGACCGGCCCTGGCCGCCCCCTTCGGCGGGATTGGGGTGCGACCCCTCGTCGCCGCCCGAGAGCAGCTCGGCGGTCCCGCCCGTGCCGGTCATTCCCATTCGATGGTGCCGGGTGGCTTCGACGTGATGTCCAGGGCCACCCGGTTGACGCCGTCGACCTCGTTGATGATCCGCGAGGAGAGGCGCTCCAACAAGTCGTAGGGGAGGCGGGCCCAGTCGGCCGTCATGGCGTCGTCGCTGTTGACGGCCCGGATGACGATCGGATAGGCGTACGTGCGCCCGTCACCCATGACGCCCACGGTGCGGACGGCGGGGAGCACGGCGAAGCTCTGCCACAGGTCGCGGTACAGGCCGGCCCGGCGGACCTCTTCCACCACGATGGCGTCGGCGGCCCGCAGGATATCGACCCGCTCGGGCGTCACCTCGCCCACGACCCGCACGGCCAGACCCGGCCCGGGAAAGGGCTGGCGCCACACGATGTCGGGCGGCAGCCCCAGTTCCTCCCCCACCGCCCTGACCTCGTCCTTGAACAGCAGGCGGAGCGGCTCGACCAGGTCGAAGGCCAGGTCGTCGGGAAGCCCTCCGACGTTGTGATGGGACTTGATGATGGCCGCACTGTCCGACCCCGACTCGATGACGTCGGGGTACAGGGTGCCCTGTACGAGGAACCCGGATGCCCCCGGCGCCGTTGCACCGGTGACACCTGTCGGGCCGACGGCTTCGGGATCGAACCGCTCGATGACCAGGTCGCGGGCGACCTCCTCGAAAATGCGGATGAACAGCTCCCCGATGATCTTGCGCTTTGCCTCCGGATCGGTGACCCCGGCCAGCGCCTCGAAGAAACGGTCCGCTGCCTTGACGTGGACCAGGTCGACCCGGAACTGGCGGCGGAAGGTCTCTTCGACCTGCTCGCTCTCGTTGGCCCGCATGAGCCCGGTGTCGACGTAGACACAGGTCAGCTGATCACCGATGGCCTTGTGCACGAGCGCCGCGGCCACCGCCGAGTCGACCCCTCCGGACAGGGCACACAGGACCGGCGAGGAGCCGACCACCTCTCGCACTGCCTGCACCTGGGCCTCGATGATCGAGGTGTGGGTCCACGAGGGGAGGCAGTGGCACACGTCGTAGAGGAAGCGCTCGAGGAGATCGCGGCCGCGCTCGGTGTGGACCACCTCGGGGTGGAACTGCACGCCGTAGATGGCGCGCTGTTCATGGTGGAGGGCGGCAATGGGGGCGTCGGCGCTGGCGGCCGTGGCCACGAACCCAGGGGGCACTGCGGTGATGGCGTCGGCGTGGCTCATCCACACCTCGCAATCACCCGGCCAGTCCACGAAGAGCGGGGAGCGACCGGTCACGGTCAGCGGCGTTCGACCGTACTCACCGCGCCCGGTGCGCGACACCTCGCCGCCCAGCTGTCGGGTCATCAGCTGTGCCCCGTAGCAGATACCGAGGACGGGGATGCCCGCGTCGTAGATGGCCGGGTCGATCGAGGGTGCCGGAGTCTCGTTCACCGACTTCGGACCGCCAGACAAGATGATGCCGGACGGGCGCCGGGCCACCAGCTCGGCTGCCGTCGATGTATGGGGGACGATCTCCGAGTAGACGTGGGCCTCGCGGACCCGGCGAGCGATCAGTTGCGCATACTGGGCGCCGAAGTCGACGACCAGGATCGGGCCCTCGCCGGATCCGGCGGGCACGGGGCTCAATGGCCCATGCCGACACCCTGGGAGCGCTGCAGGTCCTTGCCCTCGGTCTGCAGGGCGGGGGCGACCATCACTTCGGCCTTCTGGAATTCCTTGACCGTCTGGTAGCCGCAGGTGGCCATGGCCGTGCGCAGTGCACCGAACAGGTTCATGCGGCCGTCGTTCTCATGGGCCGGCCCGAGGAGGATCTCCCGCAGCGTCCCCCTCGTCGTGGTCCGGACCCGGGCGCCGCGGGGAAGCGTGGGGTGGAACGTGGCCATGCCCCAGTGGAAACCTCGGGCCGGTGCCTCGACGGCGGAGGACAGGGGCGACCCGAGCATGACGGCATCAGCGCCACAGGCCACCGCCTTGGCGATGTCGCCGCCCTTGGACATGCCGCCGTCGGCGATCACGTGGCAGTAGACGCCTGTCTCGTCGAGGTGGCGCATCCGGGCGCCGGCCACATCGGCGATGGCCGTGGCCTGGGGAACGCCAATGCCCAGCACGCCGCGGGTAGTGCAGGCATTGCCCGGACCCACCCCCACCAGGACCCCCACGGCTCCGGTTCGCATCAGGTGGAGGCCGGCCTGATAGGACGCGCAACCCCCGACGATCACCGGGATCTCGAACTCGCGGATGAACCGCTTGAGGTTGAGGGGTTCCGACGTCTTCGACACATGCTCGGCCGACACCACGGTCCCCTGGATGACCAGGAGGTCCAGTTCGGCGGCCAGGAGGGCGGGGGCGAACTGCTCGGTCTTCTGCGGGGTGACGGACGCCGCGGTGGTGATGCCCGCCGTCTTCATCTCCTTGATCCGCTCGGTGACCAGGTCCAGCTGGACCGGTTCGGCGTACATCTGCTGCATGCGGGCGGTCGCCTTCTCGGCGGGAAGCTCCCGGATCTCGTCGAACAGGGGGGTCGGGTCCTCGTAGCGCGTCCACAGGCCCTCGAGATTGAGCACAGCCAGGCCGCCCAGACGCCCAATCTCGATGGCGGTGGACGGACTGACCACCCCGTCCATGGCCGAAGCCATCAGTGGGAGCTCGAACCGGTATGCGTCGATCTCCCAGCTGATGTCGACATCCTCGGGATCGCGGGTCCGCCGGCTGGGAACGATGGCGATGTCGTCCAGCCCGTAGGCCTTCCGACCCGATTTGAAGATGCCGATCTCTAGCTCAGCCACGTGCATGCCCTCCGGACCCTGGTCGCAGTTGTCGAAACCCTCCGATCGTGCGGCAATCCGACAATGTGCCGACCGACTGCCCACACGATACCGCCTCGAGGCACCGAACTGGTCGCTCGCCGCGAGCCGGAGAGGCCGTGGCCGTGGTCGCGACCGCCGCCGGACGGCCGACGATGGGCTGACAGCGGGCTGACCGCCGGAACCTCCGTCGGCACCTCATGGGGCCCGGAGTGTCGGGGGCACATCCACGCCGAGCACAAGACAGATCAGCTCGACCAGGGTCCGGGCGGTTGCACCCCACACCGTCTCGCCCGCGACCTCGAAGAACCACACGGGGAACTCGCCGTCGGGGAACTCGCTCTCGGGGAACCGTTGTGCGCCGACGCGGCCCGGTACCGACCACCACTCCTCGTGGAAGACTCCTTCGGCCGCCAGTTCACTCAGCGCGACGTCGAAGACCCGCTCGACCTCTCCCGGATTGGCGGTCAGCGACGGACGGGCCTCGAGCGTGGCCACGACCGGGGTCATCACGGTCTCGGATGAGATGGTGGGCATGGCCGTGAGCTGGGCGACCACGGTGACCAGATCGGGTTGAAGCCCGACCTCCTCGAACGCCTCTCGCAGTGCGGCCTCGACCACGCCCTCGTGGCCTTCGAGCCGGCCTCCCGGGAACGCCACCTCGCCCTGATGGGAACGGAGCCGGTCGGACCGGACGGTGAGCACGACCCGGGCCTCGCCCCCCTCCTCGAACATCGACACCAGAACGGCGGCGGGGCGGGCGGCGGGCACCGGTGCTCCGAGGTGCCGCCAGGGTTCGCCCACCCGGCCGCGGCGCGCGGCGCGGTCGCCGGTCAGGGCGTCCACGACCCGGTGCAGGGAGATCCCGGTGCGCACACCCACCGGCAGCCGGGCCCACGGCGCGGGCATGCCGGCGCGACTGTTCGGCGGTCGGAGGATGGGCCTCCTGCCTGCGGCGACGGGGTCATCTGCGGGTTGCATCGGGGAGCTCAGGTTAGGGCCCGGCGGGGTCGGGCCAGGCGTCTCAGGTGCGGCTGTGCGGCACGGGTGGGTGGCCGGGCGCCTCTGGTGGGGTGGCCGGGCGCCTCTGGTGGGGTGGCCGGGCGCCTCTGGTGGGGCCCCGGACACCGAACCGGCCGGACCCCGAGGGCCCGGCCGGTTCACTGCTCGGTGACTGCGCTCCTGGCTCGAGAGGAGCCAGGGTGCCTCCTACATCATGCCGCCCATGCCACCCATGCCACCCATGCCGCCGCCCATGGCCGCGGCAGCGGCAGCGGCAGCGGCCGGATCGGCCTTCTCGGGCTTGTCGGCCACCAGCGCCTCGGTCGTGAGCAACAACCCGGCGATGGACGCCGCGTTCTGGAGAGCCGACCGCGTCACCTTGGCCGGATCGATGACACCTGCCTTGACCAGGTCGACCAGCTCGCCCGTGTTGGCGTTGAGCCCGATCGAGCCGGTCTCGGACTCGACCTGACGCACGTAGACGGAACCTTCGAGTCCAGCGTTGCTGGCGATGGCGTGGAGGGGCGCGGCCAATGCCTTGGCCACGATGGACGCACCCGTCGCCTCGTCCCCGCTGAGTGAGGCGACAACGGCGAGTACGGCGGTACGCGACCGCAATAGGGCGGTGCCGCCTCCGGCCACAATGCCCTCTTCGACGGCGGCCCGGGTAGCGGAGAGCGCATCCTCGATACGGTGCTTCTTCTCCTTGAGCTCGACTTCGGTGGCGGCGCCGACCTTTACGACGGCGACACCTCCGGCCAACTTGGCCAGACGCTCCTGGAGCTTCTCGCGATCCCAGTCGGAGTCGGTGTCGTCGATCTCACGCTTGATCTGAGCGATCCGACCCTTGACGTCCGACTCGTCGCCGCCACCCTCGACGATGGTGGTGTCGTCCTTGGTCACGATGACCCGGCGGGCCTTGCCCAAGAGATCGACGGTCGTGGTGTCGAGCTTGAGACCGATCTCCTCGGAGATGACCTGGGCACCGGTGAGGACGGCCATGTCCTGGAGCATCGCCTTGCGGCGCTCGCCGAAACCAGGAGCTTTGACGGCTACCGAGGTGAACGTGCCCCGGATCTTGTTGACCACCAAGGTGGCCAGCGCCTCTCCTTCGACGTCCTCGGCGATGATCAGCAGCGGCTTTCCGGTCTGCATGACCTTCTCGAGCACGGGGACCAGGTCGTGGACCGCGCTCACCTTCTGGTTGACGAAGAGGATCAGCGGGTCGTCGAGGACGGCCTCCTGGCGCTCGGCGTCAGTCACGAAGTAGGGGGACAGGTAGCCCTTGTCGAACTGCATGCCCTCGGTGAACTCGAGGTCGATGCCGAAGGTGTTGGACTCCTCGACGGTGACCGTGCCGTCCTTGCCCACGCGGTCGATGGCATCGGCCAGCACCTCGCCGATGGCGTTGTCGGCGGCGGAAATCGACGCCACCTGCGCGATCTCCGTCTTCGAGTCGATCTCTTTGGACTGCTCCTTGATGGAGTCGACCGCGGCGGTCACCGCCTTGTCGATGCCCTTGCGCAGCCCGAGGGGATTGGCTCCGGCGGCGACGTTGCGCAGCCCCTCGCGGATGAGGGCCTGGGCCAGCACGGTGGCCGTCGTGGTTCCGTCACCGGCCACGTCGTTGGTCTTGGTGGCGACCTCTTTGACCAGCTGGGCGCCCATGTTCTCGAAGACATCCTCCAGCTCCACCTCACGGGCGATGGAAACGCCGTCGTTGGTGATGGTGGGAGCGCCGAACTTCTTCTCGATCACGACGTTGCGACCCTTGGGCCCAAGAGTCACCTTGACCGTGTCAGCCAGCTTGTTCACGCCGGCCTCGAGGCCACGGCGTGCGGCTTCGTCGAACTTCAGGATCTTCGGCATTACTTGGACACCTTGGCCAGGACGTCGCGGCTCGACAGGATCAACAGATCCTCGCCTTCGGCCGTGATCTCGGTGCCTCCGTACTTGGAGTAGACGACGGTGTCACCCACGGAGATGCCGAGAGGGATCAGCTCACCGGTGGACTCGGCGCGGCGGCCGGGGCCGACGGCGAGGACTTCGCCCTGCTGGGGCTTTTCCTTGGCGGTGTCGGGGATGACGAGGCCAGAAGCGGTTGTCTCCTCGGATTCGCCGGGACGGACGACGATACGGTCGTCAAGGGGATGCAGACTCATGTGTTCGGGCCTCCTGTGGCACGCATTAGCAGTCGAGGGTTGAGAGTGCTAACGATAGCGATTTCCGCGGCTCTTGGCAACCGGCAGGACAGAGTGCCAACGAATTCCCACCATGGCGGAGGAGGCCTGGGCTCGTGAGGCGGTCCTACCGCCCTCGGATCGAGGGCACCAGGCCCAGATTCGGGTCGGCACCGAGGGTCAGGGGACTGGGACCTCCGTGGTGGAGGCGCCAACACCCCGCCGCAGCCACCATCGCCGCATTGTCAGTGCACAGGGCGCGGCTGGGCAGGAAGGCACCGATCCCGTCGTCGGCGCAGACCTCCTCGATCCGCCGGCGCAACAGCGAGTTGGCGGCCACCCCGCCGGCCAGACAAAGCGCGGTGGCGCCGATGTCGGCGGCGGCCTGGCGGGACCGGGCCACCAGCACGTCCACCACCGCCTGGCGGAACGAGGCGGCCACATCGACGGTGGACGCGTCCGGATGCTTCCGTACCGTGTTGACGACCGAGGTCTTGAGCCCACTGAAGGAGAAGTCGTATCCGGTGCCGGGCATCGAGCGGGGGAAGGCGAATGCGTGAGGATCTCCCTGGTCGGCGATACGATCGATGGCCGGGCCGCCCGGGTAACCCAGACCGAGGAACCGGGCGACCTTGTCGAAGGCCTCGCCGGCCGCGTCGTCGATGGTTCCGCCGAGGAGCCGGTATCGACCGGGTTCGCGAACTTCGATCAGCAGGGTGTGGCCGCCGGACACCAGCAGCACGGCCAGCGGCCAGCCCAGGTCGGGCTGTTCGAGCAACGAGGCGAAGAGGTGGGCCTCGAGATGGTTGACCCCGACCAGGGGCACCCCCCATCCCAGTGACAGGGCCTTGGCCTCGGCCACGCCGACGAGCAGCGACCCGATGAGACCCGGACCGTAGGTGACGGCCACGGCGTCGATCCCGGTCCCCGACGTGTCGGAGCCTGCCAGCTCCAGGGCTTCCGCCAGCACGGGGGTGAGCAGCTCGACGTGGGCCCGGCCGGCCAGCTCGGGCACGACACCGCCGTAGCGGGCGTGCAGATCGATCTGGCTGCTCACCACCGATGACACGATCACCGAGCCGCCGTCCACCACCGAGGCCGCAGTCTCGTCGCACGAGGTCTCGATGCCGAGCACGCGCTGGACGGTTCCTCTACCTGTGCCCGAGCCGGTCTCCACGTCCATACCCGGGGACACTAGGGCTTGCCCGTGAAGTTCGGTCGAGTCCGCCCGTCTGACTCACTCAGGCCGATGTTGGCGACCCGGCCCGGGCTGCCCCCTCCCCTCCGGGTCCCGTTGTCACACCCCCCTGGAAACATCTGGCCATGACCCCGGTGGCCGGTGCAGTGAAGGAGAGTGTGGCGGGCGGCACCGCTGGTGCTGCCGCTGTCGCCGGTCCTGAAACCGGCCTCGGGGCCCGGTTGGAGGTGGCCCGTTCCGCTCTGGCCTCGGTGGTGGCGGACCTCGACCCGGCCCGGCTGACCGGGGCCGACGCCGCCGGGCTCTATGCGTCCCTGGTCGGCCTCGAGCGCCTGGTGGTGGCGGGCAAGACCCTGTTGGCCCCCCGGATCGAGGGCTCGGGGGTGTGGCGGGACGGAGGGCACCGCTCGGCCGCGGTGATGCTGGCCTCCTTGGAGGGGGTGGCCACCGGTCAGGCCCAGAACACCCTTGTCAACGGGCAGCGCCTCTCACAGTTGCCCGGGACCGAAGCGGCGCTGCGCACCGGGGTGCTCTCGGGACCGAAGGTCACCGAGCTGACCGGGGCCGGCATCCTCGCCCCCGAACGGGAGCAAGAGCTGCTGGCCGGGGCCGAGGAGGCTCCCCTCCAGGCGGTGCGGGAGCGGTGCCAGCGGTCCCGGGCCACCTCGGGGTCAGAGGATCCCCGGGCCAGGGTCGTCCGGATCCGAGCGGCCCGGTACTTCTCGTCGTGGACCGACGGCGAGGGGGCCTTTTGCTACCAGGGCCGGGACACCCTCGACCGGGGAGCCCAGATCCTCTCCCACCTGGACCAGGTGGCCACCCGGCTGCGCCGGACCCGACGGGCGGCCGGGGACGGACAGGACAGTCCCGAACGGGCGGTCCGAGCCGACGCCTTCTACGCCCTTCTCACAAGACGCCACCCCGACACCGGGGCACCCCTTTCGCCCCGGCCCCGGCCCACCTCGGCCACCGGCTCGGCTTCGGAGCCGGATCCCGGGCGGCCACCGGATCCCGACACCGGGGACGAGGACCCCCCGGATGCGGCTGTCGGCACCGGGGGGCCGCACGACATGGGCACCGGCCTGTCCGACACCGGCCTTTGCGACAACGACGGGACCACCCCGAACGGGGGGCCGGCCGAGGACATCTCCTCCATCATCGACGGACCTCCGACCTGTTCGGTGATCGTCCGGGTGGACCGGGACGCCCTGCTGCGCGGACACACCGAGGGCGACGAGTGCTGCGAGATCGACAACCAGGGGCCCATCCCGGTGGCCATGGCGAGGGACCTGGCCAACGACTCGTTCCTCCGCATCGTCTTCCACGAGGCCGGGGACATCCGGGCCGTCTGCCACCTGGGTCGCACCATCAACCAACAGCTGCGGACGGCCCTCGTCTTCCGGGACAGCACCTGTGTGGTGCCCGGGTGTGGGACCTCCTTCGGGCTCGAGATCGACCACATCGTCCCCTTTGCCGAGGGCGGGCCCACCACCCTCGACAATCTGGCCCTGCTCTGTCACCACCACCACTTCCTCAAGACCTATGAGGGCTGGGTCCTCTCCAGCGAGGGGACCGGACCGAAGGGCACACCCCGGTGGCGATTCGAACCCCAACCGGCCTTCGGGCAGGAACCGGGCCTCGGGATGGACACCGACGAGGAAAGGGACAAGCGGAAACGGGACAGACGGAACGAGTGAGCCTGCGCCCATCTGGTGGTGCCGACGGACATTTCGTCCGTCTCGTGGGCCAGTCAGGCTGGAACCGCCTGGAATCATTGATCTAGAAAAAGCCGCCGCCTGGCGGGAGGGTCCCGAGGCCGGATCAGCGGCGGGACGTCACCTCCAGGTCGGCCGGAAGCGACGCTTCGATGTCCGCCAGCCGACCGGCGTACTCCTCGGAGTCGATGTCCCTCGCCCACATGACCAGGGCATCGTCCCCGGTGACCGGGTAGTAGTTACGTCGCACCCCGACGGGGGCCATACCGAAACGCTGGTAGAGGGCCAGTGCCGGCTGGTTCCCGACCCGTACCTCGAGGGTGAGGTGGCGCGACCCGCGTGCGAGCGCCGTACGGACCAGGTCCAGCATCAGTACGACACCGATGCCCCGACCTTGCCAAATCGGTGCCACCGCGATGTTGTTGACGTGCGATTCGTCGTCGATGAACATCTGCCCGGCGAATCCCACGATGTCGTGCCCGATCCACGCGGCACGGTAGGCCCGGGATTTTCGTTGGCTCAGCTCTTCGACGAAGAGCCGATGCGACCAGGGCTGGGGGAACACTGCCACTTCGATCTTGAGCACACCCCGGAGGTCCTTGGTGCGCATGGGGGCCACGATCACCTGTGCCGGCGCGCAACCCGGCTGCGGGTGCGCCGTCACCGCAGCGGGCCCCGACCGCCCGGGCTCGCCGCGGCCTGCTCCGTCCGCGGGGCACGTTGCTCCCAGTTGATGCGGGCGTCGGCCGGCCGGCGGTAGTCCGGCAGGAGCACCTCGGCCGCCACCGGACGGTCACCGGCGGCCAGTCGCCGGCGGGCCAGGCCGGCCAGCACGAGCGGGGACGGGGCAGACAGCTCCTGTGCTAACCCGAGGTCGACGGCGGGGTCCGCCAACAGGAGCTGGCGGTAGCGTACGGCGCCGTCGCCTACCACCGTGACCCGACCAGCCGCCTTCCCGAGGTCGGCCAACCAGCCCACCAGCGTGTCGGGATCGATCGGCTCGAGGCGGTCGTCGCACACCGACCGGGGGTCGACGAACGGACCGTCGCCGGCCGGGCCGGTCGCCTCGTCGAACCGGTACGACGCCGCGAACACCTCACCCCGCCGCGCGTCGACCACCGATACCACACGCGCCGCGCCGCCGGGTTCGAACCGCTCGGCAGCCGCTGCGGCCAGCACGTCGAGACTGCTCACTCCCAACACGGAGATGCCGAGCGCTTGGGCCAGTGCCTTCGCTGTGGCCACCCCCACCCGCAAGCCGGTGAACAACCCGGGACCGGTATCGACCGCGAGCTGGTCAACATCCGCCACTGTGCAACCGGAGAGGGCACACACCTCCTCGATGGCCGGTGCCAGCAGCTCGGCGTGGGCCCTCCCCCCTTCGTGGACACGCTCTGCCGAGCCGCCGTCGGGGCGGATGAGCGCGACGCCGACGGTGTCGGTTGCCGACTCGATGGCCAGCAGGGTCACGGATCCGACCTCCACGATCCGAGCGCTTGGGCCAGCCCGTCCCATCGATCGGACCAGGACCCGTCGATCGAGGAGATGGTGATCACCCGGCAGTCATCGTCGTCAGCCATGTCCAGCCGGACGGCGAGGGCGCCCGAGCCGAGTACGGGTTCTGCCGCGTCCCCCCACTCCACCAGGGCCACCCCTCCGTCGTCGACCAGCTCACCGAGCCCCAATTCGACGATCTCGTGCAGACGGTCGAGCCGATAGACGTCGGCGTGCACGAGGACCCTCACCGGTGTCCGATCCCCCACGGGGTACTGCCGGACCAGCACGAAGGTCGGACTGGTGATGGGCTCGGTGATGCCAAGGGCCGTTCCGAACCCCTGGGCGAAGGTGGTCTTTCCCGCACCCAGGTCCCCGACCAGGAGAACCACGTCACCGGGCCGGCACCACGGAGCCATGGCCCGGGCCAACTGCCGGGTCTGGTCGGCGGAAGCCGTGACGAGCACCAGGGCGTCGGGCGCGGGCGGTTGGTCGACCCGGGACGCGGAACGACTCATTCGCTCCATCCCAGCAACGCCTTGGCCCGGATGAGGTCGGCCCGCATCTCGGCCACCACCACGCCCCCTGATCGTAGGGCCGCTGCCGGGTGGTAGGTGGGAACTAGCTGCCACTCCCCCATGGGATACGAGCTCCCCCGGACCTTGGTGATCCCGAGGTCGGTCTCGAGGAGCAGCTTGGTGGCGAAGTTCCCCAGAGTGACGACCACGACCGGTCGGATCAGCTCGATCTGGGCGGCCAGGTAGGGCCGGCAGGCGGCGATCTCGTCCGGCTTGGGATCGCGATTGTCGGGAGGCCGGCACTTGACCACATTGGCGATGTAGCAGCGGGAACGGTCGACACCCAGCTCTTCGAGGACCAACCGGTCGAGCAGCTTGCCCGACCGGCCTACGAAGGGCTCCCCCTGGAGATCTTCGTCGTGTCCCGGCGCCTCGCCCACGAACATCAGGTCGGCATTCGGATCCCCCACACCGAACACCACCTGGGTGCGGGTGCCGGACAGCGGACAGCGCGTGCAGCCGGCGGCCTCCCGGGCCAGTGCAGCCAGATCGGTCCCCGGTGCCACGGGCGAATGGTACTGCCCAGTGCTCTCCGTCCGAGCACCGGACCGTCGGGCCTCTGTCCGAGCACAGGACCGTCAGCCCTTCGTCCAGCGCGCGGCGGTCCTGCTTCAGCCCGACGACCCGCCGGTACCCTCCACGATGAGACGCGGAACCCTCGGCCCGATGCCGCACAACACCTCGTAGCTGATGGTGCCGAGGAGCCCGGCCCACTCGTCGGCGGTGATCTCCTCGTCCCCCTGGCGTCCGAGGAGGACTACCTCGTCACCCACCTCCACCGGGGAGGTACCGACCGGTCCGCAGTCGATCATCACCTGGTCCATGGTCACCGTGCCGGCGAGGGGGCGCCGGATCCCGCGGATCAGCACCTCACCTCCCTGGTCGAAGAGGCGGCGGGGGACACCGTCGGCATAGCCGATCGGGGCCGTGGCCACCGTCGAGCGTCGTTCGAGGGGCCGCTTCCGGCCGTAGGACGGCCGTTCACCCGGATCGAGCTGGCGCGTGTAGGTCACATGGGTCCGGAACGACAGTACCGGCCGGAGCATCTGGCCGCCGGTGGCGGCTGCGATCTGGTCGGCCAGGGCCGGGGTCGGGGCCACCCCGTAGACGGCGATCCCGCAACGCACCATGTCGTGTCGTGCTGAAGGGATCCCGATGGCTCCTGCCGAGTTGGCCACGTGGGTCATCGGGGGTCGGTGCCCGGCGGCCGAGAGAGAGGCCACAACCGCCTCGAAGCGCTCGAGCTGCGCGGCGGTGAACTCGCGGTCGATGGCACTGACGCCCTCGGCCACGGCCAGGTGGGTCCACAGGGCACCCATGGTGAGCCGGGGATCGGCGGCCACCGTGGCGGCCAGGCCGGCTGCATCCACGACATCGGCCCCGACCCGGTGCATGCCCGTGTCCACCTTGAGATGGACCTCGACCGGCGGGCCATCGGTCACCGTGGCGCTGAGCTGCCCGAGGGCGCCGTAGGTGTACAGGGTCGGGACCAGACGGCGGGCCACGGCCTCGGCCATCGCCTCCACCGGGGGCTCGGAGAGGAGCAGGATCGGTGCCTCTATGCCGGCCTCCCGGAGGGAGACCCCCTCTTCCACGAGGGCCACGGCCAGCCACTCGGCGCCACCCTCGAGCGCGGCCCTGGCCACGGGCACCGCGCCGTGGCCGTAGCCGTCGGCCTTGACCACCGCGCACAGGGTCGCGGGATACGAGAGGCGGACCAGGAGCGACGCGTTGTGACGTACCGCATCCAGGTCGACGTCGGCCCACGCCGGCCGCCAACGGTCAGCCACCGGTTCCGGCCCCCGGCCCACCGGCCCCCGGCCCACCGGCCCCCGGCCCTCCGGCCCCCGGCCCACCGGCCCAAGGCCCACCCGCCCCCGGCCCACCGGCCCCCGGCCCACCGGCCCAACGCCTTCCGGCCCCCGGCCCACCGGCCCCCGGCCCAACGGCCCCCGGCCCACCGGCCCAACCCCAACCCCGACCCGGCGCCCCAGGCCCACCCGACGACTCCAGCAGGGACAGAACCCGGGCCACGAGGTCGGGGAGGTCGCCCGCCATCAGGCCCTCGGCCAGGCCTCGGGACCCGGCCCGGCCGTGCACATGGGCGGCCAGTGCGGCCGCCTCCGGCGGGTTCATGCCGCGGGCGAGCATGGCCCCGATCATTCCCGACAGCACGTCGCCGGTACCCGCGGTGGCCAGGGCGGTGGTGCCCGACAGGCCCAACAGGACACGACCGGCGACATCGGACACAGCGGTGGTGGGCCCCTTGAGCAGGGCGACAGCACCGGAGGACGCAGCCAGTCGGCGGGCGGCGTCGATCCGGTTCGGGCCCGGATCGGCTCCCGTCAACCGCGCGTACTCGCCGTCATGGGGGGTGAGGACCACGCGGGACCGGGCCTGGAGCGAGTCGTCACCACCGACCCGCCCGAGTGCGAAGAGGCCGTCGGCGTCGACCACCACCGGCACCGGCGACTCGGCCACCAGACGCTTCACCTCCCCCGCCGTTCCCTCCCCGCGCCCCAATCCGGGCCCCACCACCACCGCGGCACACCGGGACGCTGCCTCCAGCGCGGCCGCCGACCAACCGGCCGGCGGCAGCTGCACGCTCACCGCCTCCGAGGCGGGTGAACCGGACAGGTCGGCGCCCGGCACACCGAGACGGACCATCCCGGCCCCCGACCGGTAAGCCGACCGGGCACACAGGGCCGCCGCTCCGGTCATGCCCGGCGACCCGGCCACGACCATCAGGGCGGCAGACCACTTGTTCCCCCCGTGGCGCCGTGGAGGGAGCAGAGCGCGCACGTCGCCGTCCTCCATCACCCAGATGTCCGGGTTGCCGGTCGGGAGCCCGATGTCGGCCACGGACACCTGACCGGCCAGACGAGCCCCCTGGCCCTGGAGGAGCCCGGGCTTGAGGGCCACGAACGTCACCGTGCGGGACGCGGGGCTCGGGCTGCCCGACGCCTCACCCGTGTCACCCTTGACTCCCGACGGGATGTCGACGGCCAGCACCGGGGTCCCCACCACGAGGCCCGGCGCGCGGTACTCACCGCGGAACCCGGTCCCGTAGGCGGCGTCGATGACCAGGTCGGCCGGACCGACGGCTTCCACCGAACCCGCCTCGACGATGCGCAGGCGGGCCCCGCGGCGGCGGAGGACAGAGGCCGCCACCCGACCGTCGGCCCCGTTGTTCCCCCGGCCGGCGACGACGACCACCCGGCGCCCGTAGGCCCCACCGAGCATGTCCATGGCCGCCAGGGCCACGGCCAGGCCGGCCCGTCCGACCAGCACGTCGAGAGACGAGGACTCGAGGGCCGCGGCGTCGATCTCGTTCATCTGGGGGACGGTCAGGACGGGCAGCATGGGCGCGACGCTACGGCTTCGCGGCCCGGTCCGCGGGGAGGACGCGGCCGGGAGCGCCGGGCCCGATGGCATCCTCGGTCCTGCCGCCGCCTTCGGCCACCACCACGGCCATGGCCACCTGATCGGTGTGGGTCAGCGAGAGGTGCCACCGCAGGACTCCCGCGTCGCGCGCCAGTTCGAGGGCCGAGCGGTGAAGCACGAGGGAGGGAGCGTCGAGCCCGTGGCGGACCACCTCCACATCGGTGAAGGGGAAGGCACCCAGCCCGACGCCGAGCGCCTTCATGGTCGCCTCCTTGGCCGCAAACCGGGTCGACAGCCTCGGCACCGGGTCGGACGCGGCGCCGGCATAGGCCCGCTCCCCCCCGGTGAAGAGCCTGTCGGCCAGGCGGCTCCGCCGGCCGAGCACCCGCCGGAACCGCTCGATGCCGACTGCATCGACCCCCACCCCGACCACCGTGCCGGCGAGCCCGTTGCGGGCAGCCAACTCCCGGGCGGCCCCTGCCAGTGTGGCGGACAGCGGCCCGACCGGGTCCGCCGGACTCACTCGACGGTGACCACCTTGGCCAGGTTGCGGGGTCGGTCGACGTCGTGACCGTGGAGGCGGGCCAACGAGTAGGCGAACATCTGCAACGGCACGACGTCGACGATGGGTGCGAACAGGTACGGGGTCTCGGGCACCCACAGCACGGCGTCGGCCTGGCGGGCCGTCTCCTCGTCGCCGTCGTTGGCCACCAGCACGACCGTCGCCCCGCGGCTCTTGACCTCGGCCACGTTGCTCATCATCTTCTCCCAGATGGGTGTGCGGGTGGCCACCCCGATGACCACCGTCCCTGGCTCGACCAGGGCGATGGGCCCGTGCTTGAGCTCGCCGGCGGGGAAGCCCTCGGCCCGGAGGTAGGAGAGCTCCTTCAGCTTGAGCGCACCCTCGAGGGCCACCGGATACCCGACCTGGCGCCCGAGGAAGATGAAGGAAGGCGAGTCCCGGTAGAGGGTGGCCACGGCCTCCACATCCGCGGCCCGCTCGATGGCCAGGGCCACCTTGCCGGGGAGAGCTCCCATCGCCTCGAACAGGGCCCGGGCGGCCGCGGGCTCAAGGGTCCCCCGGACCTGGCCCAGATAGAGGGCCAGGATCTCGAGCGCGGTGATCTGGGCCAGGTGGGTCTTGGTGGCCGCCACCCCGATCTCGGGTCCCGCTCTCGTGTAGAGGACGGCATCGGCCTTGCGGGCCATGGATGAGTCGACCACGTTGGAGATGACCAGCACCTTGGCACCGAGTCGGCGCGCCTCCACGATGGCCTCGAAGGTGTCCGCCGTCTCGCCCGACTGGCTGACCCCGATGACCAGGGTGGCGGCGTCGAGGACCGGATCGCGGTAGCGGAATTCGCTGGCGATGTCGATCTCCACCGGCAGCCGCCCCCAGTGCTCGATGGCGTATTTGGCCATCAGCCCGGCGTGGTAGCTGCTGCCGCAGGCCACGATGAACACCTTGTTGAAGGCCCGGAACTCCTCGTTGGTGATGTGGACCTCGTCGAGGACGAGGGTGCCGTCGGGCAGCACCCGGTCGAGCATCGTGTCGGCCACGGCCCGCGGCTGCTCGCGGATCTCCTTGCTCATGTAGTCGTCGAATCCGTCCTTGCGGGCCGAGTCGAGGTCCCAGTCGACCGTCAGCCGGTCGGGCTCCACCTCGGTCCCGTCCAAGGCGGTGACCCTGACGGAACCCGGTCGCAGCTCGGCGATCTGGTCGTCCTCGAGGACCAGGAACTCGCGGGTGAGCCCGAGGATGGCGGGAACGTCCGAGGCCAGGAAGGCCGCCGACTCGCCGATCCCCATGAGGAGCGGTGACACCCGGCGGGAAGCCACAATGAGGTCGGGCTCGTCGGCGTGCACGACGGCCACGGAGAACGACCCCCGTATCCGCCCGAGGGCGTCACGGACGGCGCCGACCAGTCCGCCGTCGGGCCGGGCGGCCAGTGACGCCTCGATGAGATGGGCCAGGACCTCGGTGTCGGTCTCGGATTCGAAGCGGTGGCCGGCGGCCCGGAGCTCGTCCTCCAGCTCGACGTGGTTCTCGATGATCCCGTTGTGGATCAGTCCCAGCCGACCCGAACAGTCGAGATGGGGATGGGCGTTGGCCTCGGTCGGGCCGCCGTGCGTGGCCCATCGGGTATGGCCGATCCCGGCGCTCGCGCCCTCCGGGGCCCATTCCGCCCGCTTGACCAGATCGTCGAGGGAGCGGGTCCCGTTGGCCGCCCGGGCCCGCCAGACGCCCTGCTCGCCGGGCGCCCCTACCAGGGCCAGCCCGGCGGAGTCGTAGCCCCGGTACTCGAGCCGGGCTAGACCCTCGAGGAGGACGTCGACCACCGCCGCGCCATCGGATTTCCCCGGGCCGTAGGTGATCCCGATGATCCCGCACATGCCCTCGAGGCTAGTGGTTCACCCGTGGGTGGCCGCGGCAGCCTGGAGCTCGAACTCGACCAGGTTGCCGAGCCGGTTGGCGATCTCCTCGGCCACCCCGTCGCCGACGGCCTCCACCATGACTCTGACCAGGGGCTCGGTCCCACTCGGACGTAGGACGACCCGCCCGCCGTCGCCGAGCCGCTCCTCCTCCTCGGCCACGGCCGACCATACCGCCTGCGCGGTGTCGAGGAGCTCGGTATTGGGCACGGGCACGTTGACCAGCACTTGGGGGACCTGGACGACCAGCCCGTCCAACAGCTCGGCCAGCGGCCTGCCCTTCCGCGACACCAGATCGGCCAGGACGAGCCCGGTCAGGAGTCCGTCACCGGTCGTGGCCAGCCGGCGGAAGACGATGTGCCCCGACTGCTCCCCCCCGAGGGCGAAGCCGTGCTTGTCCAGGGCGGCCAGGACGTGACGGTCCCCGACCGGCGTCTCCTCCACCACGATGCCCCGCTCCTCCATGGCCAGGCGGAACCCGAGGTTGCTCATCACGGTGACCACCACGGTGTTGCCGGCGAGCTGCCCGCGCTCGGCCAGATCCAGGGCGAACAGGGCGAGCAGCTCGTCCCCGTTGACCACCCGCCCACCGTGCTCCACGGCCAGGAGGCGGTCGGCGTCACCGTCGAGGGCCAGGCCCAGGTCGGCACCGTGCTCGACCACGGCGGTGGCCAGGGTCCCGGTCGAGGTGGACCCGCACCCGGCATTGATGTTGGTGCCGTCCGGTTCACAGCCGATGGCCACCACCTCGGCTCCCAGCCGCTCGTACACCCGGGCTGCCAGACCGGAGGCGGCCCCGTTGGCGCTGTCAACCACCAACCGCATGCCGTCGAGCCTGCGGCCGTCCACCAGCGAACCGATGTGGTCGACGTAGGCGTCCTCGATGCCGGGCTCGGCGGCCAGGCTGCCGACGCTGTGGCCCTCGAGCGTCCGGGGGCCTCTGGCCGATGGATCGAGCACGCGTTCGAGCTCGTCCTCGATGCCGGACTCCTCCTCGGCGCTGAGCTTGACCCCGCCGGCTGCGAACACCTTGATCCCGTTGTCGGCGAAGGGGTTGTGTGACGCCGAGATCACCACGGCGGGAACGCCCCGAGTCGCCGACAGCCAGGCCAGGGCGGGCGTGGGCAGAACCCCGACATCGACCACGTCCGCCCCCTCGCTGGCCAGCCCGGCGGACAGCGCGGCCTGGAGCATGGGACCCGACCGGCGGGTATCGCGGCCGACCAGGAAGGTGGTGGCGGTCATGGTGCGGCCGATGGCCCGCCCGAGAGCGAGGACCAGGTCGGTGGTCAGCTCGACGTTGGCGACACCCCGGACGCCGTCGGTGCCGAACCGGATTCTGGCCACCGGACTACCGCTTGGAGTACTGGGGAGCCTTGCGGGCCTTCTTCAGGCCGTACTTCTTCGACTCCTTCTCCCGCGAGTCACGGGTGAGGAACCCGGCCCTCTTGAGCGCGGCCCGGAGCTCCGGGTCGAGCTGGCACAGCGCCCGGGCGATCCCGAGCCGGAAGGCGCCGGCCTGACCTGACACCCCGCCGCCGTCGATCGTCACATCGATGGCCCACGACTCCGAGGTGTCGGTCAGCCGCAGGGGCTCGGTGACGATCATGCGATGGGTGGCGGAGGTGAAGTAGTCCTCGAACTTGTGACCGTTGACGGTGATGGCCCCCTGACCCGGGCGGATCCGGACCCGGGCGACGGCCCGCTTGCGTCGGCCTGTCGTCTGGCAGATGGGGGCGGCTGTGGCCACGTTGGGTTCCTCGCGATCGGTTCGTGCGGTTGCCTGGTCGGCGACGGTGCTCACGCGCCACTCCGGGCCGAGGCCGTGCGGCGCGCGTCCGGAAGCTCCAGGGGTACGGGGGACTGGGCCGTGTGCGGGTGCTCGGCCCCGGTGTAGACCTTCAGCTTGGTGGCCATCTGGCGTCCCAGGCGGGTCTTCGGCAACATCCCGGTGATGGCGTTGCGGACCACCTGATCGGAGTGCTCGATCATCAGGTCGCTGTACCGGGTGGCGGTGAGGCCCCCCGGGTACCCGCTGTGACGGTAGGCGAGCTTGCTCTCCGCCTTGCCCGATGTGAGCACCACCTTGTCGGCGTTCACCACGATGACGTGGTCACCGGTGTCGAGGTTCGGGGCGAACATCGGCTTGTGCTTGCCCCGCAACACCGCGGCCACCTCGGTGGCCAACCGGCCGAGCACAAGGCCGTCGGCGTCGACGATGCGCCAGGCACGGGTGATGTCGGCTGGTTTGGGGGTGTACGTGCGCACGAGGATTCCTTGTTCAGTGGTGCAGGGCAGTGGCTGCACCCCGGGGTTGGAGGGCCAGCGGGATCGGCAGCCCCGGCACGAGCAATGTCCCCACTCGCGAAACACCGATGCTGGGCCCAACCCGGCGGAGCCCAGGATACGACCAAATGGACCCGCCGGGCAAGCCGCTCAGCCCCCGTAGCGGACGGCCATGAGGGTCAACCCCTGCGGTGGTGCCGGCTGAGACGCCTGCTGGCGGTCGGCCGACCGCAGGATCCACACCATGTCCGAAGGTCGCTTCTTGCCCCGGCCGATGTCGACCAGCGTGCCGACCAGGGAGCGAACCATCTGGTGACAGAAGGCGTTGGCCTCGATCTCGAAGGCCAGCAGGCTTCCCACCCCGGGGGTCAGGGCCGGGGGGGTCCATGGACCCGGAGGGGTCCACTGAGGGAGTGCCGGCTGTCCGGACGCCCCGTGCCCGGATGGGCCCTGTCCGGACGCCCCCGACCCGGATGGGCCCTGTCCGGACGCCCCCGACCCGGATGCCCCGTGTCCGGACTCCCCCCACCCGGCCGGCTCGGAGGCGTGACTCAGGCCGGTCCAGCGGGTGTCGAGGACCCGCCGGTTGATCGGGTCGTCCGCCGCCGTCCCCGGCACCCGGCGGCAGAAGGCCCGGAAGTCGTGCTCTCCGAGGAGCGCGTCCGATGCCGCCGCCATCGAGCGCAGATCGAGGGGGTCGGCCACGTGCCAGGTCAGACCGGCGAGGAGCGGGTCGGCGACGGGGGCGTTGACCACCAGATAACGGTAGCGGCGGGCCAGGGCCGAGTGACGGGCGTCGAAGCCGGCAGGGGCGATCTCCGCCTCACGCACCACGATGGCTGGGCCCAACTGGCTGTTGCACGACCTGACCACCGACACGGCGTCGAGACCGTCGGACAGCTCCCGGGGGAGGTCGAAATGGACCACCTGGCCGAGGGCGTGAACACCGGTGTCCGTGCGGCCGGCACAGGTGAGCGTCACCGCGCTGCGGGTCACCCGACCGAGCGCTCCACTGAGCGCCTCGGCCACTGTGGACTGGCCCTGCTGGGCCGCGAAACCGTGGAAGCCCGATCCGTCGTAGGCGACCTTCAGTCGCCACCGGACGGACTGGTCATCCATCCCCCCGGGCCGGGGGGGCTGGCTCACACCAGTTCGATGCGGGCCATCGGGGCATTGTCGCCCAGCCGATTGCCCAGCTTGAGGATCCGGGTGTAGCCGCCCGGCCGTTCGGCGTATCGGGGGCCGATCTCCACGAAGAGCTTGTGGGCCATGTCCTTGTCCCGGATGAACGCCACCACGTTCCGCTGACGGGCCACGCCCCCCTTGGCCGCCGCGGTGATGACCTTCTCGGCCACCGGGCGCAGGGCCTTGGCCTTGGCCTCGGTGGTCACCAGGTACTCGGCGGCGATGAGCGACGCGACGAGGTTCCCCATCATCGCCTTCTGGTGGGCGGAGCTACCGCCGAACCGGCGGCCCTTCTTCGGCGTGCCGAGCATGGTGCGACCTCAGTCCTTGACCCGCAGGGAGAGTCCCCGCTCGTCGAGCTTCTGGAGCACCTCGTCGAGCGACTTCTGCCCGAAGTTGGTGATGTTGAGCAGGTCGTCGAGGGTGCGGTCGACCAGCTCGCCGATGGTGTTGATCTGCGCCCGCTTGAGGCAGTTGCGGGGCCGTTCGGTGAGGTCGAGGTCCTCGATGCGCAGGTCGAGGTCGGGCGAGCCCGTACCCACCGTGCCCACCTCGCCCAGCTCGAGTCCCTGCGGCTCATCCTCGAGGTCAGCCACCAGCCCGACCAGGGTCCGGAGCGTGTCACCGGCCGAGGCCAGTGCCTCGCGGGGGGTCAGGGACCCGTCGGTCTCGATGTCGAGTACCAGGCGGTCGAAGTCCGTGGACTGCTCCACCCGGACCGGCTCGACGGTGAAGGCCACCCGCCGGACCGGCGAGAAGATGGCATCGACCGGGATCACCCCGATGGTGGCGGCCCGCTTGGACTTGTCGGCCGAGAGATACCCCCGGCCACGCTCGACGGTGAGGTCCACGGCCAGGCGACCCTTGGCGTTGAGGGATGCGATGTGCTGGGAGGGGTTCAGCACCTCGACGTCGGCGGTGACCTGCAGGTCGCCGGCGATGGCGTCCCCGGGTCCGCGCTTGTCCAGGCGGATGGTCACCGGCTCGTCGCTGTACACCCGGAAGAGCAGGTCCTTCAGGTTCAAGATGAGGTCGGTGACGTCCTCTTTCACGCCCGGGAGGGTGGTGAACTCGTGGAGAGCGTCGTCGAACCGGACCTGGGTGATGGATGCGCCCGGGATGGAGGACAGCAGGGTGCGCCGCAGGGAATTGCCCAGGGTGTGCCCGAAGCCGGGGTCGAGCGGTCCTACGGCAAACCTCTGGCGGTTGTCCTCTTCTTCACCGATGGCTTCGACGGTGGGTCGCTGGATGATGAGCATGCTGATCGTGGCTCCTCGGCAGTGTGATGCGCAGTGTCGGTATGGGGTCGGTCGGGGTCAGGTCGTGATGGGTCTGGTCGTGATGGGTCTGGTCGTGATGGGTCTGGTGGTGATCGGACTTCGGTGCTGATCGGACTTCGGTGGTGCGGTGCTGGTCTGCGGATGGATCCGGAGGCGGCTACTTGGAGTAGAGCTCGACGATGAGCTGCTCCTGGACGGGCTCGTCGATGTGCTCGCGCAAGGGCAGGGAGAACACCCTGACCTCGAACCGGTCGCCGACCGTCTCCAGCCACGGCGGCAATTGCCGGTCGAGGGTGTCCATGTTGCGGCGGACGTGGAAGAGCTCACGGGACGACGGCTTGAGGGCCACCACGTCGCCCTGGCGCACCCGGTAGCTCGGAATGGTCACCCGCTTGCCGTTGACCAGGACATGGCCGTGGCGCACGAATTGGCGGCCCTGGGACCGACTGGCGCCCCAGCCGGCGCGGAAGGCAACGTTGTCGAGGCGCAGCTCGAGCATCCGCAAGAGGTTCTCACCCGTGATCCCCGGGGCCCGGCTGGCTTCGACGTAGAGATTGTGGAACTGCCGCTCCAACAGGCCGTAGATGCGGCGGGCCTTCTGCTTCTCGCGGAGCTGGCCCAGGTACTCGGACCCCTGTCGCATCCGGTCGCGGCCGTGCTCACCCGGAGGGTAGGCACGACTGTGCCGGTCGGTCACCGCCTCGGAGACCGGGCATTTCATGGAATAGCACCGCTCCCCCTTCAAGAAGAGCTTGGTGCGCTCCCGGCGACAGAGCCGGCAGACGGGTCCGGTGTAACGAGCCATCAGGTGAACCTTTCGTCCCTTCGCATCCCGGCCTAGACCCGGCGCCGCTTCTTGGGGCGGCAGCCGTTGTGGGGGATGGGTGTCACGTCTTTGATGCCGGCCACCTCGATGCCGGCCGCGGCCAGCGAGCGGATGGCCGTCTCCCGGCCCGAACCCGGGCCCCGGACCAGCACGTCTACCCGCCGCACACCGTGCTCCATGGCCCGCTTGGCACACTGCTCGGCCGCCAGTTGGGCGGCGAACGGTGTGGACTTGCGCGAGCCCTTGAACCCGACGTTTCCCGCCGATGCCCAGGCCAGCACATTCCCCTCGGGATCGGCGATGGAGACGATGGTGTTGTTGAAAGAGCTCTTGATATGGGCCACGCCGAAGGTGATGTTCTTGCGCTCGCGCTTGCGGGGGCGCCGCGCCGTGGGAGCCGATTTTGCCGTCTTGGCCATTACTTCCGCACCTTCTTCTTTCCGGCGACCGTCTTCTTCGGTCCCTTACGGGTTCGGGCATTGGTGTGGGTGCGCTGTCCGTGGACAGGGAGCCCCTTGCGATGGCGGATCCCCTGGTAGCACCCGATCTCCATCTTGCGCTTGATGTCCTGGGACACGTCACGACGCAGGTCCCCCTCGACCTGGAGGTTGCTGTCGATGTAGTTGCGGAGGCGGGTCACCTCCTCGTCGGTGAGATCACGGACCCGGGTGTCGGGGTTGGTCTCGGTGGCCGCGCAGATCTGCTGCGAGGTGGTCCGGCCGATGCCGAAGATGTAGGTGAGGGAGATCTCCAACCGCTTCTCGCGGGGGATGTCCACGCCTGAAATACGGGCCACGTGCTCTTCCTTCTCTCTTACGCCATGTCCGGGCGCATCAACCCTGGCGCTGCTTGTGGCGCGGGTTCTCGCAGATGACGAAGACCCGCCGGTGCCGGCGGATCACTTTGCACTTCTCACACATCGGTTTGACGCTCGGTCGGACCTTCACGTTCTCGTCCTTGTCTCGTACTGCACCTGCTGCTCGTACTGCTCCTGCTGTTTCCCCACCTGCACCTGCACCTGCTGCACCTGCTGCTCCACCTGCATCTGCTGCTGCCACTCCATCTGCTGCCCACGGCCCGTCCCCATCCGGGGAAGGACGGGATCCGGCCCCTCGCCCGCGCTACCGGGCCGGCTCACTTGTAGCGGTAGGTGATCCGCCCCCGGGCCAGGTCGTAGGGCGTGATCTCCACTTGCACCTTGTCACCGGGAAGGATCCGGATGCGGTGCATCCGCATCTTCCCCGAGCTGTGGGCCAGCACCTTGTGGCCGTTCTCGAGCTCCACCCGGAACATGGCATTGGGCAGTGGCTCCACGACCGTGCCTTCCAGCACGATGGCGTCTTCTTTGGGCTTGGGCAGGTGAATCTCCTCGATGCTCTGTCGTTCTTGTCCGCTCGACCCGAAGGCCGACGTGCATCACGAACCACGCTTTCGTCGTTCGTCCGCACCACATTCGGGGGCACACCTCAGGAGCACCACCAGGAAGCGGGATCGGCACGCCACAGCACACCTGTGGCCAGCCGAAGGAACAGTTTAGCCCGTCAGCGACGAATTGCCAGTTCGACCCGCAAATCGGCCGGGAGGGCCAGGTCCAGGGCCAGGTCCAGGGCCAGGTGGAGGGCCAGGTCGGAGGGCCAGGTCCAGGGCCGGTTCACAGGACGGTGAACACCTCCGGGCCGTCTTCGGTCACCGCGATGGTGTGCTCGAAGTGGGCCGAGAGGCGGCCGTCGGCCGTGACCACGCTCCAGCCGTCCTCCAGCTGGACCGTCCCCGGCCCACCGGCGTTCACCATCGGCTCGACCGCGAACACCATCCCCGTCTTGAGGGTGGGGCCGGGTGAGCCGGGCCAGTAGTTGGGCACCTGGGGCTCCTCGTGCATGGCCGTTCCGATGGCGTGGCCCACGTACTCCCTGACCACAGAGAATCCTGCCGCCTCGGCCACCTCCTGTACCGCCCGGCCCACCTCGTGGAGGCGGTTCCCCGGACGGAGCTGCTCGATGCCGGCGAACAGGCTCCGCTCGGTGACCTCCATCAGCCGGGCCGCCTCCTCCGAGACGTCGCCCACCCCCATGGTGTAGGCCGCGTCCCCGTGGTAGCCCTCGATGATCGCCCCGCAGTCCACCGAGATGATGTCCCCTTCCTCGAGGATGACCGAGGGATCCGGGATCCCGTGGACGATCATCGAGTTGGGCGACGTGCACACGACGGCGGGGAAGCCGTGGTAGTTGAGGAAGTTCGACCCGGCCCCACGCTTCTCGAGCACCTCACGAGCCACCCGGTCGAGGTCCGCGGTCGACACCCCCGGGCGGATGATGGCCTTGGTGGCCTGGTGGATCTCCGCCACCACCCGCCCGGCCCTGCGCATCTTGGCCAGCTCGTCGGGATTGCGCCTCATCCGAACCCGCTCCCCTTCTGGCGCCGGATCTCGATCACCTTGACCATCCGGCGGGTCACCGCATCGGGTGATCCGGTACCGGGCACGGACTCCAGCTGGTTGCGGGACCGGTACCACTCGATCAGCGGGGCGGTCTGGTTCTCGTAGAGCTCCAGGCGGCGGGAGATCGCCTCTTCGGTGTCGTCCTCGCGCTGGACCACCTCGCCGCCGCAGACGTCGCAGGTCCAGTTGATGAGGGGCGGGGACGAGAGGGAGTAGTTGGCGCCGCAGTCGACACAGACCCGGCGGGCGGCCAACCGGCGGAGGACCTGGCTGGTGTGGATCTCGATGTCGACGGCGAGGTCGAGGTCGAAGGGGGCGAGGATGTCCGCCAGCCGCTCGGCCTGGGCGACCGTGCGCGGGCAGCCGTCCAGCACGAAGCCGCGGGCCCGGACATCACTCTCCCCGAGGCGCTCGGCCACCATGTCCATGATCAGATCGTCACCGAGCAGCTCACCCCGGTCCATCAGGTCCTTGGCCTTCTGTCCGATGGCCGTCTCCTGCTTGACCGCGGCACGCAGCATGTCCCCGGTCGAGACATGGGGCACCACGTAGTGATGGGAGAGTCGCACGCACTGCGTCCCCTTACCTGCCCCCTGTTTGCCGAGGACGACGAGCCTGGCTCCGGGTACCACTTACTTGAGGAAGCCCTCGTAGTTTCGCATCATGAGCTGGCTGTCGATCTGCTTCATCGTCTCGAGTGCCACCCCCGTAGCGATAAGAAGTGTGGTCCCGTAGAAGGGATAGCTGGTGATGTTCCACGCCGCCATCAACAGGGACGGCGTGATGGCCACGCCGCCGAGGAACAAGGCCCCCGGCCAGGTGATCCGGTTGAGGATATGGGCCAGATACCGCTCGGTCGGCTGTCCCGGCCGGATGCCGGGGATGTAGCCACCCTGTTTTCGGATGATGTCGGCCTGCTGGTGCGGATCGAAGGCCACGTAGACGTAGAAGAAGGTGAACAGCAGGATGAACACGAAGTAGGTGAGGATGTAGAACAGGCTGGTCGGCGTGACGTTGGCGTTCACCCAGGTCCGGAAGGCCTCCGACGGGATGATGTTGGACAACAGGACGGGGATGTACAGCACCGAGCTGGCGAAGATGATCGGGATCACCCCGGCCTGGTTCACCTTCAGCGGGATGTAGGTGCTCGACCCGCCGTACATCTTGCGCCCGACCACCCGTTTGGCGAAGGTGACCGGAATCCGCCGCTGGCCCTGATCGACGAAGACGATCAGCACCAACAGGGCCAGGGACACGATCAGGATGGTGGTGAACTTGACCCGACCGCCCTCCTGCAGCACCGTGTTCAACCCGGAGGGGATGCCCGCCACCACATTGGCGAAGATCAGGATGGACATCCCCTGCCCGATGCCGCGCTGGGTGATCAGCTCGGCCAGCCACATGACGAAGGCGGTGCCGGCGGTCAGGGTCATCACGATGAACGCAGCCCGCCAGATCGAGTAGTTGAGGATCAGGTCGATGCTCTGGGTGGAGCCGAAGAGGCCGCCCCCGCCCTTGTGGAACAGGTAGACGAGGCCGGTCGACTGCATCAGGGCCAGGGCCACGGTCAGGTACCGGGTCGTCTGGGTCAGTTTCTTCTGGCCCACCGCCCCCTGGTCGCGCCATTCCTCGAGTTTGGGGATGACGGTGGCCAGGAGCTGGATGATGATGCTGGAGGTGATGTAGGGCATGATCCCCAGCCCGAACACGGCCATACGGGTGAGGGCGCCCCCCGAGAAGAGGTTGAGGAAGCCGAGCACCCCCGACGACTTGGACGCCGCCTCGAGCTGCTGGACCTTGGAGAAGTTGACGAAGGGGACCGGCACGTTCGCCCCGAACTGGTACAGGGCGATGATGGTCAGCGTGAATACGACCTTCTTCCGAAGGTCCGGAATCCGAAAGATGTTGGCCAGGCTGGCGAGCATTGGGCTCCTCGATGCCGCAGTTGGCCGATGCTACCGGTTGGTGAGGGCGTTGCCCTGTGCCGGGGGGCGGTCATGACCGAACGGGAGGGGGACCACGGTGGCAGACCCGCCGGACGCGGTGATGGCCGCCTCGGCCGACTTGGAGAAGGCGTGGGCCTCTACCCGGATGGGACGGGTGAGCTCCCCGCCGCCGAGCACCTTGACCAGGTCACCCTTTTTGGCCAGCCCGAGGGCGACGAACCCGGCCAGGTCGACCGAGTCAGCCGCGATCCCCTGCAGCGCGCTCACGTTCACGGGCGTGTAGTCGATCCGGAACG
>CAWHIF010000010.1:0-113162 GCA_963829235.1 uncultured Acidimicrobiaceae bacterium | reverse complement strand
GACTCCGGTGAGTACTCGGAGTGCCCTCCTCCGCCGTGGTCGAACAGGCCCAATACTCACTATCAGTAGTCACGTGGCTGCCCTCCGTCGTGATTCGCCTGAGAGCAAACTTCTGCTTTTGCTGGTTCGAAGTCAAGGAGATTTCAAACAGAACTCAAGGAATCTCCGGGTGCACGATCATCAACAAGTACCTAACGCCATCGAACAACACGGTGCGGAAGTTGGCGCTGCAGTGATCGTGCCTGAGAACGGACGACTTCCGATCTGGCGGCGGCCAAGACGGGGGCCGGTGTCCGGCGAGCACTCTCGATGTTGATCCTCGTCTCCAAGCCGGATAGCGCCACAATTCTGGATGTAGTCCGACGGACTTCGTCGGTCGGCTGGACCACTGTCACCCACAGCTGAAGCGAGCTACATCCCGAATCCGTAGTCACGGTCGTGGTCGATGCTGTGGCTGCGGTCCTGCGACCGGCTGTGCTCGATTGCGGGAGCCGGTACCGGCCGGGGATTCAGCTCCCCTTCGACATTCCAGCGTTCATGGTCGTTCTCGTGCTCGACCTCTCTCCACTTCTTCTCCAATGCGGTCAGCTGGGTGAGAGCCTTGGGGTTGTCAGTCATCCACCGTTCCCGCTCGGAGATCTCATGAGTGATGTCCCCGACCTTCTGCTTGGCTCCATCGAGGTTTCCGGTCAGTTTCCGCTCTTCGGCGAGGAGCAGCTTCTCCAGCCGCTCTTCGGCGACCTGCACCCGGTCGAGGTCGGCCTGGGCCCAGCGACGGGCGTCACGGCGGATGGCCCTCGAATAGTCCTTGTTCGCGGCGCTCCGCTCGTTCTGGAAAGCGCGTTGCCTGGCAGAGACCAGTTCGCCGGCGGCTCGACCCAGCTCGCCGCCCGACCGCCAGCCGCGTTCCTTCCTCAACGAGGCCAGCTCCCGTTGGGCGGCGTTCAGTTCGTATCCGGCCTGGCGGAGCAGGTAGTTGATGTCCTTGGGGATGGCGGCAGCCAGGGCGTCCCGTTCCGCCTTCAGTGCCCGTTGCCTCAGTGATGCGATCTCTGTGGATGGCGTTCCCGGCGTGTCGGTTTGGACCGAACCGGTATCGATGGCCCACCTCCAGCGTCGTTCGGTCTCCCAGCTGCGACAGAGGTCCTCTCGGGCCTGGTCGAGGTCGTCGGCAGCCAGGTAGACGTGGGTCTCCTCCCTGGCCCTGCTCACGGCCACATAGGCCAGCTCCCTCCCTCCTCCGTCCTCGTAGACGTGGGCGATGTCGTGGGTGGCCCCCTGGCTCCGGTGCACGGTGGTGGCGTAGCCGTGGGCCAGCTTGGATTGCCCGATTGCCTCCTGTGCGAACCAGTACCTCTTGCCGTCCTCCGTCTCGATGGCCAGACGTTGTGCCTCCAGGTCGACCGCCGTCACCACACCCCGCTCGGAGGTGACGACCTGTCCCTCCGCTGCCGGGGCCAGGGTGACGATCCGGTCACCGGCGGCGTAGGCGGTTCCCCCAGGGGCCACCAGCTCGGGACCGGACAGTCGTCCCTCGGCTGTCATCTGCACCCGGGCCAGGCGGTTGAGCTCGGCCACGTTGGCCCGCCGCCAGGCGAACATGGCCGCGTCCTTCCCGGCCAGGGTGTCCCGGGCCCACTGGTCAACCAGCGTGTTGAGCGCCTCGTCCCGGGTTCGCTCCGTGACCACGCGTTGGTTGGCCAGGTAGAACTCGACGGCCCGGGTGACGTCGCCGGCCCGCAGTTCAACCAGCGCTGCCCGTTCGGACTCGTTGTGCTGGCGGACGTTCTGGTCGAGGGCATGGACGATCCCGCCGTGGCGTTCGACCAGGGCCCCCATAGACCCACCGACCGACACGGCACCCAGTTGGCGGTCGTCGCCCACCATGACCACCTTCGATCGGGCGTGCCGGGCCTGTTCGAGCAGGAAGGCGATGTCCCGGTCCGAGGCCATCCCGGCCTCGTCGAGCACCAGGACGTGGCCTTCGGTCAGCCGCATCTGCTCGTGTTCGAGCCTCCAGCGCAAGGAGGCCAAGGTCCGGGAGTCGGTAAGGCCGGCCTCCCGACCGAGGGTCCGGGCCGCCTGGCCGGAGGTCGAGGTGCCAACCACGGTGAAGCCGGCCGATTCGAAGGCGTCGCGGACGGCGGCCATGACCGTGGTCTTGCCCGATCCAGCCACACCCTCGACCAGCTCCACCCCCCGGCCCGAGGTGGCGATCCCCATCACCGCCGCCTGCTGGCCGGGGGTCAATGGAGACCCCAGAACAGCGCCTTGGCGGGCGACGGCATCGGATGCCACCTCGGGTGTCACCCTGGCCGCCCCCAGGTTCTCCACACCTCGTTCCACAGCCTGCTCGATGGCCAGTTCGGTGGAAATGACATGGGCGGTGGAAAAGGCCTGCTCTGAGGCCCTCGGCACCCCGACCAGGGGGATGGCGTCGGGATCACGGAGGACCCGCTCGGTGGCCTTCTCCAGCTCACGGGCAGGGAGGCCGAAAACCGATGGGGCCACGGCCACGATGACGTCGCGCTTCGAGAACACCTTCCGGTCCGAGAGGATCCCACGTGGTCCGAGGACGTCCGTGGCCAAGGTGGCCAGCGATCGATTGCCGATGATGTTGACCCCCGAGTGCTGGCGCTGATAGGCGTGGCCGGCCCGCTCGATGTCGGCCACCAACCGCTCGGGTGCGAAGCCGGCGTGGGTGAGTTCTGCTCGCCATCTCGGCACCAGCTCCTCGACCGGGGTGTGGCGTTTGCTCTTCTGAGTTTCACGGGCCGCCACCTGGCGGGCCTGGTAGGTGTCAAAGCCCTTCTCGGCCACCGCCTCATTGATCTCGGCCGCCCGCTTGGAGTGGACGGCCAGGGCCTTGTCGGGGATGCCGGCGATCTTCCAGTGCCCGAGTTTGCCCGATGGTCCGGGATCGGCCTCGATGCCGTAACCCAGCTCGACCGCTTTGGCGGCCGAGGCCACCCGGCCGACCATGGTGGCGGCATGGAGGTGCTCCCGCCAGAGGGTCGTGTCCGGGGCCTTGGTCCCACCCTTGGTGTCCAGCATCTCGATCACGTTGGCGATGAGCACGTGGTCATGAGGGCCGGGGTCACCGGCCCTGGTGGTGGCATGGCGGGCGTGGGCGTTAACCAGCCCGGTGGTCGCCGTCGGGACGGCGGCCACACCTCGCCTTCCGCCCCGCCCTTTGGTCAGTTCGTCCAGGTAGTTGAGCGTGGCGTCCCGTTCGGCGTCCATGATGGCGTGCATGTCCTCCGCCCGACCGAGGACCCCCAGTTCGGCTACCGACTTGTGGGCGGCGATGACCAGCTCCATGCCCGGACGCCTGGCGTTGACCAGCCGTTCCCCAGTCTTTGGGTCACAGGCTCCGCCCGGTCCGTAGAGGGCGTCGTAGGAGGGGTTGTCGACCGGGCCGACGAGACCGAGCGACTGGGCTCCCGATCCACCCCAGAGCAGCGGGGTCTCACCTCTCGAGGCGTAGTACTCGAGAGCGGCACCAGGGAAGTCGTCGCCGCGCTCGATGATGGTCTCGCGGTGGTAGGCGACCGAGTCCGCTCCCATCATCCGCATCCAGGCCATGCCGACTCCCTCTCACTGGCAAGGGACACCCCTTGCAATCGTGTTCAGGATTCGAGTTTCTGGGGCGGCCGTCACCCGGAACGTCACCTTTCCTGGTAATGGATCCCAAAGTGGAACGAGTCCGAGTGGGTTGTGACAATTGATCTCGCGCAATGCGAATTGGTTGCGTCGGTGTGCGGGTTTGGATGTGGCACAGGTGCTGGGAAGTCGAGCCGCAGTCCGGCTGAAGCGGAAAGGGCTCGATGCCCACCTGTTGATCAGGCGGATCGTGAGCCGCCGACGGAGGTCCGATCACAACCACACCGAGGTCGATGACGTAGGGGTGCTCGTTCGTCCGAATAAACTGGCGTCAGACCCTGAAAGCCCGTCCGCCGCGCCGGCATCGACATAGACATGAGCGAGGGTCGCACCGAGGCCGGATGGTGAGACGAGCGGGCCGGCTCGCGGCGTCACCTGCCGAGCAGGCACCTCGGAACGCTGGCCGTTACGGCTCGTGACGGCATGGCATCGAAATGCCTTCTGGCCAGGGAGGGTGACGTCACCTCCGACTCGAATCGCCTTAGCAGCTACTGCCGCCGGCGAGCGTGAGCTACTCGGACCGGAGACTTCCCTCCCAGGTCGTAGTCGACGTCCACTGGTCGGGGGGGCGTTGGTGGGTCACAGGGTGACGCGGATGATGCGCAGGGTGACGTTCGTCCTCTCTGGAAGCTGACCACCGTTCGAATCGGGGTGACGTTCGGGGACACGTGTGGGGTCCCGGGTGCCGCTCCTGGCAGCGCCGGGGATGACGTTCAGGGTGACGGCGGACCGGAGTATGTACCCATCGTAGAAAGGACTGATGGTGGGTCGGAAGCAAGTCACGAAAAAGAGCGCATTGTTGAGCGTCGCGGAGGCAGCCGTACTACTCGAAGTTGACCGGGCCACCTGCTACCGCGCCATCAGGAGCGCCACGTTTCCAGTACCGGTCGTCCGCCTGGGAGGTCGAATTCGCATTCCGCGACGTGCCGTCGAGCGTCTACTCGATGGCGCCGAACTTACAGTGGGATCCCAGACCCGTCAGCTCTCACCTACGGCTGATTCATGCCCGGTCTGTGGATCACCCGCTCCAGCAGATACCTCCTCTCCCTCGAGGAGGCGTCCAATATGTTCGGCCGCTCGAAGATCCTCGTCGGCGATCACGTCCGTGTAGTGGCGGGCCATGTGCACGGTGGCCCAACCGAGTCGGGCCTGCTTCTGACGCTCAGGAACAACCCGGTCCAATGCCGTCGCCTGAAAGTGCCGGAGGGAGTGGAGATGGATGTCCTTAGCCGCCTTGGCCTTGGTCCGCACCTTCGTGAACTCATGGCTCATGGTGTCGGGATGCGGGGGCTCCACCGACCCGGGTTCGTAGGAGAACACGAATCCGTCAGGTCCGATCTCCACCTCACACATGGCCGCCAGCTCCTCTTGACTGATCCGGAGCGTTCGGAGCATCTCCACCGTGGCGGGGTCGAGAGCCAGTCGTCGAATGCTCGCCTTGGTCTTCGGCGCCTTGACCTCCGCTCCCCCACTGGCCGCCACGACCGACTCGTCAACCAGGATGGTGCCGGACTCCCAGTCGATGTCGTTCCAACGGAGTGCACACGCCTCGCCACGGCGAACCCCGGTTGCGGCGACCAGCCGAACGAAGGCACCGAAACGCTCATCAAAGGCCGATGCCGCGGCAAGGATGGCGTGGACCTCAGCCAGATCGGGGGAGCGAACCGGTTCACCCCGCTCGCCGAGGGGCCATACCGGCAACTCGGTGTCCACGATCGGGTTCGGGAGCGTGTTCGCACTCCACTTCCGAGCCAGTCGGCACGCCCGGTTGAGCATCGCTCGGATATGCCGCACCGTGGTGCGACCGGTGCCGTCGTCCTTCAGTCGCCGGAAGTATCGTTCGACCTCGTAGGGGTTGAGGCGGGCAATCTCGCGCCGTCCGATCGACCTCTTGATGTGCTTGTCCCACAGCTCCTGGTAATGCCGGACTGTCGTCGGACTGAGATCCTGCCAGCCGTTCTGCTTCCACGCCGTGATGGCGTCGTTCACTGTGGTCGTGTCAGTCCAGCGCACACGAGCCTCCGCGGCGGGCAGCGTGCCCTCATACTTGGCCACCAATCGAGTGAGCTCCTTGTCGGCAGCGCGGCTTCCGCCCCGGAACGTCACACTCTTGTGTCGCACCCGACCCTGCTCGTCACGCCCGAGGAAGATCCGGAGTTCCCAGACTCCCTGTTGCCCGGCCTTCAATCGTTTGCTGCCAGCCATCGCTTGCCCCTCACGCTGTTGGGATTGTTGGGTTTTTTGTTGGGATTTACCCTAGCGCGACAACGATGTTGACTTCTATAGCGCTATGACCTGGACTTTTCTTAGTGGGCGCTACCGGACTCGAACCGATGACCTGCTGGTTGTAAGCCAGCTGCTCTACCAACTGAGCTAAACGCCCTCATGGGAATGCAATCGACCGGGACTCAGGGTAGCGCTCCCCCCGCTCCGCCTCCGTCCACGTCGGTCCGCACCGCGCCCCTACGCCACGACCGCGTCGACCAACTCCTCGAGCAGGGCGGAGGTGGAGGCGGCCACCGGGGTCCGGCGGGCGGCGTGGTCCAGCGTGACCAGTTCCCGGTCCATCGCCTCGGCCACCACAGCCCCGGCCTCGGTACAGACGAGCATCCCCCCCAGATAGTCCCAACTGCCGAGTTGGGAACCCCCCACCGCCGCGTACCCGTCGAGGACCCCTTCGGCCACCGCGCACAGGTCGAGTGCGGCCGCGCCGAGGCTCCGGTACTGGGACCATCCGAGGTATCGGGGGGGGTAGCCCGAAAAGCCGACGATCGCCTCGCCCAAAGCGTCACAGGTCGACGGCCGGATCGGCTGTCCGTCCTTGCGTGCTCCGCCACCCCGGACGGCTTCGAACCGGGATCCCGATGCCTGGTTCACCACCACGGCCACCCGGGGGCCCTCCGGGTCCACCGCGCACAGGCTGGTGGCGTACCAGGGAATACGCCTGGCCGCATTGGTGGAGCCGTCCACCGGGTCGATCACCACCACCAGTGGACGGTCCAGGCGCCGGGGTCCCGACTCCTCCGACATCACACCCAGGCCGGCCTCGTCCAGTACCCCCGCGGCCGCGGCGTCGGCAACGAGATCCGACCGGTACTGCGAGTCCCGGGTTCCGGCCAGCCCCCAATCGCTGAGACCGTCCAGGGCTTCGGCCACCGCTGACGCCGTGGCGTGCAGAACCTCCAGCAACGAGTCGTCGTCCATTGGCCGACGATACCGGAGCGGGCCTCGGACCGGTAGGCTGAGGAACCTGTGGCAGTCATCGATGTGGCCGGATACGTGGCCGATCTCAAGGATCACTCGGTCGACCATGGCTTCCACGTGCACGACGAGCGCCATTTCGTGGAGACCTACTCGCTCCGCCAGGTCTGGGAGGTCGAGCTCCACCCCGAAGACGGCTGCGGCGGCCCGCTCGACCTGCACCTGGCCCTCGAAGTCGACCCGAGGACCCTCTTGTCCTTCGAAGACGCGGTATTCGGGCTGCCCGAGGACCAGGAGCCGCCCGACGACTTCCACTTCCCACTCACCTTCACCTGGGCCCTTCCTCCCCTGCCCCACGGACCAGACCTGCTGCGGCTGGCCATCGACCTGGCCGGCGTGGGCGGCATCGAGCTCCCCCTCGAAGTGTCGGCCATCGACTCCTATGCCTCCGCGACCGACGCCGCCGAGCGTCGGCTCAACATCGTGGCCCGCTCCCCCGTCTCGCTGACCAGGATCCTGGCCGGTGAAGAGATGATGTGCGAAGTCTTCGACCGGTGTCTCGCAGTAAGTCGCTACCTCCTCGACTCGGCCGGTAGTTGGCTGGGGTGACCACCCTGACCGTTCGGTCGAGACTCAAACGCATCGTGGGTGCGGTGCTGATCGCAACGGGGCTCGGAGCATCGCTCAGCGCCTGTGGAAATTCGGGGACCGACCTGGCCAAGCAGGCCTGCACCCACATCAACCGATCGATCCGCCTCCTGGAGCAGTCCGATCACCAGTCCGACCACGCCCGAGCTGCGCAGTTGGCGGAGCAGGCCTACGACCAGCTGCGGGCGGCGCTGCCGATCGCGGCCCAGGCTGCCTTCCATGACGGCCAGTGGCAGGCGCTCATGACGACCATCTCCGAGAGCAACCGGGTACCGGAGTCGACGTTGGTGGATGCCCTGACCGCGCAGTGCGGCCAGGCGGACAGCACGATCTTCGGGCAGACACCGCCGCCCTCGTCGATCCCACCGCCCGCACCCGCTCCCTCGTGACCCGGGCGGCTCGTCCCTCGTGGGCGTTCACAACGGCGCGCCGTACCCGGCCGGGCAGCTGAGGCTACGGCACGGTGTCGGAGGTGGTCGACGACCTCGAAGCCGTCGGAGCAGCCGATGTGGTCGGAGTCGTCAACGTGTCGCCGGCCATCTGCAGCCGGCCCACCCGGATGACGTCGGGCAGTACCCGGGCGTCGAGCCACTGACCTGCCGCCGCCGTCGGGACGATGTGCACACCGTCACCGTCACGGATCTGGATCCCGTCGAAGGACGTGGTGAACACCCCTCCCGGGCACAGCTGGGCGCCGAAGTCGTCAACCTGGACCGTGCCCGGATGGCCGGCGGCCACGTTTCGCACCATGTCGTTGTACGCGGCCAACCGGGTGGCCGAGTCCTCGGGCCAGGACTCTCCGTTGGCCTGTTCGCCCGAGTCGAAGCACGGCGATGTCATCATCACCATGAGGGCCCCGGTCGAGGTGGCGACATCGACGGCCTGCTCGAGGGACGCTTTGAGGTCCGCATCGAAGGCCGGGTCACCGATGTGCAGCCAGCGCCCGCCGATGAGCCGGTCCTCCACCTCCCATCTCCCGGCGAGCAGCACCACCACGTTCGGATGGAACTGGTTGAGGTCACCCTGCCACTGCGCCGGCCACTGACCGGACTTCGGCGTCGACGGGTTGCACTGTGGGGTCATCGGATCGGGAACCCCGTGGGCCCGGTATTCCGGGCTCCGCAGCACGCCGCAGCCGATGATGGCGCCGTTGTAGAGGTTCACGTCGTAGTCGTTCTGGGGCTGACTGGCCAGCATGGCGAAGGCGAGCCGCCACGCGACCGAGTCCCCGAAGATGGCCACCTTCACCGGTGGCCCGCTGTACTCGGCACCCGCCATTCGCACCGGGTCGGCGGCCTCGGCGGTCGAGGGCAGGGTGGCGGCCACGGTGATGGCCACCACCCCCAGGCACGCCGCGCTGGTCATCAACCACGCCTTCCACTCGGTCAACGATCGCATCTGACCCCGGCGGATCGGCTCTTCCACCAGATAGAAGGAGGCGGTGGCCACCACCAGGGTGACGGCGATGCGCACGGTCAGGAGCGGGTACCCGTAGAGATGGAGGCGGGCCGCATCCAAGAGGGCGAAGAGGGGGAAATGCCACAGGTAGGTGCCGTAGGAGATCTTGCCCACATAGCGGAACACCGGGTTGCCCAACGCCCGTGAGAGGGACGCGGTCTGGGCGGTGATGGCACAGAAGATGACCGCGGCGACCCCGAGCGCGAAGAGGAAGTAGCCGCCCTCGAACATGAACCTGGTCGGCACGGTCAGCTGGGTCCACAAGAAGATGCCACCCAACAGTGCCGACCAGCCCAGCACCTGGAGCAGGAGCCGGACCGGAGGGGACGTGATCTCCCACGCCTCGATCAGCCTCAGGCTCGGGCCGCGCCGGCGGTGCAGATCGCGCCGGTGGGGTCTCGGGGGAATGGCTCCCGCGGTCCCCGTCGCCGGATGCGCCCTCCCCGACCGACCGGGTACCAGGGCGCGGGCCGGGATGGGCCGTTCCGCCGGTCGGCGTTGCGCCCACATGGCCATCCCGATGGCCAGTGCCGCGCCGACCAGGATGTCCTGGGCACGGGTGTCGGTGCCCTCGTATACCCGCATCACCGAGGCAGGCCCCGAGTACAGGAGCCGCATGTCGACGGCCGAGGTGATGGCGCCGACCACCGCGGTGGCGAAGATCGGCCACAGCCGCCTCTCCGGCCGCAGCTTCCGGCCCAGGTGGAGCATGAGGAGGGCCACCGGCGGCCACACGATGTAGAACTGCTCCTCGATCGAGAGCGACCACATGTGCTCCAGGGGCGACGGTTGTGCCGTCATGGCGAAGTAGTTTCCGCCACTGACGATGAAATGCCAGTTGGACACGTAGAAGAGGGTCGACAGCGAGTCGAGGCGGAGGTTGGCGAACTCCCCGGGCGTGGCGAAGACCTTGGCGTAGATGGCCACCCCGACCAGCATGACCAGAAGGGCGGGCAACAGCCGGCGGGCCCTCCGGGCCCAGAACTGACCCAGGCGGATGGTCAGGCGTTTGGCCCACTCGCCGAGCAGGAGCGAGGTGATCAGGAATCCCGAGAGGACGAAGAAGACGTCGATGGTGAGGAATCCCCCGCTCAGGAATGGGGCTCCACCGTGGTAGAGCATGACCCCGAGCACCGAGATGGCCCGCAGTCCGTCGAGGGCGGGAACGAAGCCGAACGTGATGGTCCGCCCGCGGCCGACAACTCTGCTCGGCGCCATGCGGGACGGTCGCCTGGCGGACGCGTGGGCGCCAGGGCTCATCGCAGCGGTACTCCCGCCATCTGCAGCCTGCCGACGCGGACCACCTCGGGAAGGAGCTTCCACGCCAGCCATTTGGCCGTGGGCACGACTGACCCGTCGGCGCCCGGCTGGTAGGGGAAGTGCACACCGTCACCCAGCCGGATCCTCACACCGCCGATCGTGGACTCGAATTTTCCTCCCGGGCAGACGTCGGCACCGAAATCGTAGACCTCGACATTCCCCGGATGGTCCGCGGCCACCTCTGCGAGCAGGTGATCGTACTCGAGGCGCCGGCTGGTCGAGTCCTCCGGCCACGGCTGGCCGTCTGGTTGCTCCCCGGAGTCCTCACACGGGGTGGTGAGCAACATCACGTAGGCGCCGGCCGACGAGGCGATCCCAACCGCCTCTTGGAGGTCGGCTTCGAGCATGGCGTCGTAGCCCGGCTCGCCGATATGGACGTCGCGGCCGTCGATCACCTGATTGGAGACCTCCCAGCGACCGGCCAGCACCATCACCACGTCGGGGCGCTGGGCACCGACGAGGCCCCGCCACAGCGCCGGCCACTGCTGTGACACCGGGCTGGCGGCATTGCACGGCTTGTTGGCGGGATACTCCACCCCCTGGCTGATCTGTGCGGACACCACCATGACCCCGCAGCCGAGGAGCCCCTCGCTGTGGAAACTGACATCGTAGGGAACCTGGGCCTTGGCGCCGGCGATGGCCCATCCCGCGGTGAAGGCCAGGGAGTCCCCGACCATGGTCGCCACGACCGGGGGGCCGGTGTACTCGGAACCGGTCGGAGTGGGTATCCCCGCCGCCCCGGCGGTGCCGGCCGAGGGAACCGTTGAGGCCACGGTGATGGCCACTACTCCCAAGAAGGCGGCGCTGGTCATCAACCAAGCTTTCCACTCGGTGATGGACCGCATCCTCCCCCGTCGGATCGGTTGTTCGACGAGATAGAAGGACCCGGTGGCCACGACCAGGGTGACCCCGATGCGCACGGCCAGGAGCGGGAGGCCGTAGAGGTGGAGACGGGCCGCGTCGAGGAGGAGGAAGATCGGGACGTGCCACAGGTAGGTGCCGTAGGAGATCTTGCCGATATAGCGGAACAGCGGGTTGCCGAGCGCCCGCGACAGTGATCCGGCCTGGGCGGTGACCACGGAGAAGATGACAGCGCCCACCGCCAGCGCGAAGAGAAGGTAGCCACCCTTCAACAGGGCGGGCACGGAGGTGTTCACCCGTGTCCACAGGTAGAGGCAGCCGGCCAGAGCCGACCACCCGAGGACCTGCAGACAGGCCCGGGGCAGAGGTGACGTGATCTCCCAGGCGCCGATGGGGGTGGCGGGGGCGCCGAACCAGGGCTTCGGAACGGCCCGCCGCCGCCGGCCGGCCCGTTCGGGGACCGGGGGGCGGTGCTGAGCCCAGATAGCCATCCCGATAGCCAGTGCCGCGCCGACCAGGATGTCCTGACAGCGGGTGTCGGTGCCCTCGTAGAGTCGGGTCACCGAGGCGTGGGCGAAGTACGACAACCGCATGTCGAGGGCCGACGCCAGCGCCCCGACCACCGCGGTGGCGAAGATCGGCCACAACCGTCTCGATGGGCGGAGCCGCCGACCCAGGCGGAGCATGACCAGGGCGACCGGTGGCCAGACGATGTAGAACTGCTCCTCGATGGCGAGCGACCACATGTGCTCGAGAGGCGACGGCTGTGCGGCCTGGGCGAAGTAGCTGCTCCCGCCGAAGATGAAGTGCCAGTTGGCCACGTAGAAGAGGGTCGACAGCGAATCGAGGCGGAGATCGGCGAACTCGCCCGGCGTGGCGAACACCTTGGCGTAGATGGCCACACCGACGAGCATCACCAACAGGGCGGGCAGCAGCCTCCTCGCCCTGCGGGCCCAGAACTGGCCCAGGTGGATGGTCAGCCGCTTGGTCCACTCGCCGAGCAGCAGCGATGTGATCAGGAACCCCGAGAGCACGAAGAAGATGTTGACGCCCATGAATCCGCCGCCGAACAGGGGCGCCCCGCCGTGGAACAACATGACCCCGAGGACGGCGATCGCCCGCAGGCCGTCGAGGGCCGGCACGAATCCGAAGATGATGCCCCGGCCTCCTGCCACGGGCGGGGCCACCGGAGATTCCACCTCGGTGGCGCGGATTCCAGAACTCATCGGGTCAGGTCCTCCGGTTGCACCGGCGTCGTCCGTCCTTGCTGTGCAACGAGTCGTTCCCGCTATTTTCGCAGATCAGGCCGTTGTCCCGGGCGCGACCGGACCGGCTCGGTGTCCGCCCCCCACGGCTCGGACCTCGAGCAGTCGGACCGGCCGATGAGGCCGGCCGCGGTCAGACCGTCGGGCTGTACCCGGCCGGGAGGTTGATGGTCTTCTTCTCCAGGAACAGCTCGAGGCCGTCCTCGCCGAACTCGCGCCCGACGCCGGACGCCTTGAACCCTCCGAAGGGCGAGGAGAAGTCGATCGGGACGTTGGAGTTCACCATGTAGGTGCCGGTCCGCACCTGGCGGGCCACGTCGAGGCCGCGGTCGTTGTCGCCGGTGAACACAGCCCCGCACAACCCGTAGTCGGAGTCGTTGGCGATGCGCACCGCGTCGGCGTCGCCGTCGTAGGGGATGACCGAAAGGACCGGGCCGAAGATCTCCTCCTGGGCGATGCGCATGCTGTTGTCCACGTCCACGAAGACGGTCGGCTCGACGAACCAACCGGTGTCGAACGCTTCGGGCCTGCCACCGCCCACGGCGACCTTGGCCCCTTCGTCCTGACCGATGCGGATGTAGTTCTCGACCCGCTCACGCTGGCGCTCGGCCACCAGGGGGCCCACGTCGGTCGCCGGGTCGAGGGCGTCGCCCACCTTGAGCGCCCGCACCTGCTCCACCAGGGCCTCGGTCACCTCGGCATACCGGTCCCGGGGGGCGAGGATCCGGGTCAGCGAGATGCACGCCTCGCCGTTGTTCATGATGGCGTTGGGCATCATCAGGGGGATCGACGTGGTCAGATCCACGTCATCGAGGAGGATGGCCGCCGACTTCCCGCCCAGCTCGAGGCTCACCCGCTTGAGGTTGGCCCCGCAGGCCGCCCCGATCTTGCGGCCGGCGGCCGTCGAGCCGGTGAACGAGACCTTGTCGACACCAGGGTGATTGACCAGGTGCTCGCCGACTTCGCGTCCGGCCGGCACGACACTGAGCACACCCTTGGGGAGGCCGGCGTCGGCGAAGATCTCGGCCAGCACGTTGGCGTCGAGCGGGGTTTCGGGAGCCGGCTTGAACACGACGGTGCTGCCCGACAACAGAGCCGGGGACAGCTTGGCGCAGGCCAGAAACAGGGGCACGTTCCACGGGGTGATGGCGGCGACCACCCCGATCGGTTCCTTGGACACCAGCACCGGACCCAACAGGCCGTCCTTGACCGTCTCGAAGGCGAAGGTCGAGCCGAGGCCGGCGTAGTAGTCGAGGATCATCGTGGGCGCCAGCACCTGGGCCAGGGTCCCCCACGAGATCGGTGATCCCATCTCGTTGGAGATGAGCTCGGAGATGCCCTGCATGTCGTTCCGGATCGCCTCGGCCACCTTGGCCAGGATGGCTGCCCGCTCGGCGGGGGCCATGCGGGGCCACGGGCCGTGGTCGAACGCTTCGCGGGCCACCGCCACCGCCCGGTCGATATCGGCGATCTGCGCCTCGGGCACCCGTCCGACCACCTCCTCGGTGGTCGGGGAGACCACGTCGAACACCGAGTCGGAGGACGGCTCCACCCACTCCCCTCCGATGAACAAACGGTCGTATGAGCTCACGGGCCCTCCCTTGTCGGAGACGGATCTGCCCCGGCCCGACGTTCGGGCCCGGGATCGAAGTGGAGACGAGCGATCATCCCGGCTGTCTGGCCATAAATGGTAGCCCGGGTCCGGGCCGGACGCCCCCCGGGGCCAAACCTCGCTACGCTCCCATCGCCAGCTTCGCGCCCACTGGACGCCGATCGGTTCCAGCGGCCAGAGCCATCGAGGAAACGACCATGCTCTCCCCACTGGACGACTACCCGATCCACCAGATCTCCGAGCCCATGCGATTCGTGGGAACCTCCGACCGCAACTTCTACGACCGCTACTACTTCAACGTCCACGGCGCCGGAGACGTCCACGGGACCGAGGACGAGCTCTTCGCCGTCATCGGGGTCGGGCAGTACCCGAACCTGAGCGTGGCCGACGCCTTCGTCTCGGTCAAGTGGGGGGACGACCACCGGGTGGTCCGGGCCTCCAAGACCATGGGCGCCGACCGGATGGACCCGTCGGTCGGGCCCATCCGGGTCGAGGTCATCAAGGTCTCGAACAAGTTCGGGTCATCGTCGAGCCCAACGAGTGGGGCATCGAGCTCGACGCCGTCTACGACGGCTTCTCCGAGGCCCATCTCGAGTCCAGGCACTTCGACCGCCAGTTCGCCCGGGTCACCTTCGACTCGACCCGGTTCGCCCAGGTGGGCTCGTGGACCGGCACGCTCAAGGTCGGCGACCGCGAGCTGGCACTCACCCCCGACCGGTGGTGGGGGTCCCGCGATCGCTCGTGGGGGGTGCGTCCGGTGGGCGAGCCGGAGCCGCCGGGCATCCGGGTCACCGACACGTCCGGCGGCTTCTTCTGGATCTACGCACCGGTGCGCTTCGAGGACCACGCCATGGTGACCATCATCCAGGAGCGACCCAGCGGCGAGCGGATCATGCAGGACGCCCACCGGGTCTTCCCACTGGGCTCCGGTCGGGAGGCCGAATGGATGGGCCGGCCCGAGCACCAGCTCCGGTTCGCCCCGGGGACCCGTTCCGTCGTCGGCGCCACGCTCTCCTACTTCGGGGCCCACGGGGACGAGACCGCCGAGGTGGAGGTCGAGACCCTGCTGGCCTTCCCCCTGCTGCTGGGCAGCGGGTACGGAATGGAGCCGGACTGGAAGCACGGGATGTACCAGGGCGACCTGGTCGTCCAGGGCCAGGAGGTGCCGCCGGCCGATCCGTCCTACACCACCTGGGCGCTCACCGAGTACGCGGCCCGCTTCACCTACGACGGACACGTCGGGTACGGGATGTTCGAATGCGCGGTGATGGGTCCGCACCAGCAGTACGGGTTCACCGGCTGGGAGTGACCCGGCCCGGCGCCGGTCAGGACACCGGGCGGACGGCGGCCGGCTCCCAGAACGCCCGGAGCGAGGCGATCTTGTCGTCGGGAGAGCGGCGGTAGACGTAGACCCCGTCCACCTCGACCGCGGCGCCGCCGGCAAACGAGATGCGGATCACCCCGACGTTGGCCGCCTCGTCGCCACAGAGGAAGGACTGGTGGATGGTGAACCTGATCGACTCGTTGACGGCGATCACGTTGTCATAGAACGCGGCGATGGCGTCGATCCCACGGTGTCCTTTCCCCTCGGGGTCGAACGCCGAGGGGCCGATGGGGTCCTCCACGACGGCATCGTCGGCGAACAGGTCCAACCAGGCCTGCCGGTCGCCCGACTCCACCGCGGCCATCGACGCCCGGCCGAGCTCACGGGCCGAGGTCATGACCGCGCCTTGCCGATCACGTCGTCGGCGAACCTGCGCAGGTTGTCGACCTTCGTCTGCAGCGCCTCGGTATCCGGACCCACCGAGTAGGGCCACCTGAACCCCACGATGACGTCGGTGACGCCCTGCTCCTCGAGCCGGCGTACACCGTCGAGGGAGAAGGCGTCGAGCGAGATCACATGGACCTCGAAGTCACGATCGGCCGTCCCGGCCTCCTCCCGGTAGTGGTGCAGGCGTTCGAGGAGCCCGGGCAGATCGGCCGGATCACCTCCGCCGTGGACCCAACCGTCGGTGCGGGCCGCCCGCCGGAGTGCGGCCGGGGCGTGGCCCCCGATCAGGATGGGCAGAGGCGCGGTCGGGGTGGGGCTCATCTTGACCGGCGGGAGATCGAAGACCTCACCGTGGTACTCGAAGTACCCACCGGCCGACAGCCCCCGCACGATGTCGACCGCCTCGTCCATCCGGCGACCCCTGCCCTCCCAGGGCACATCGCACAGCTGGTAGTCCTCGGGCCACGGGCTGGACCCGACCCCGAGCGCGAGCCGGTTGCCGGTCATGACCGCCACCGAGGTGGCCTGCTTGGCCACCAACAGTGGATGGCGCATCGGCAACTTGAGGACGAAGGTGATGAACCGGAGGCGCTCGGTGACCGCTCCCATCGCCGGAATCAGTGAGAACGGCTCGATGAAGGGCTTGTCCTCGAGGAACTCGCGGGAGTGGTCCGGGGAGAACGGGTACTTCGACTCCGATTCGAGGGGATAGCAGATGCTGTCGGGTACGACCATGCCGTCGTAGCCCGCCTCCTCCGCGGCCCGGGCCAGCGGGAGATAGTAGGTCGGATCGACCATCGACTCGGCATACGAGAACCTCACGGCCTCAGTCCCTCCATTCGACGTGGACGCGGATCGAGCCGTCGTCCGTGATCCACCCGGCGGTGGCCGCATACTCGAGCATCGCCGCAAACCCCGTATCCCACGTCCCATCCAGGGACCCGCCGCCTTCGGAGGCAGCCTCGCCGGCCAGTCGTCTCACCGACGCAGGCGGTATGACCACGTCACCACCCGGCTCGACCGTGCCGGCATCGTGCACGCTGAGGGCCGCGGCCAGTGCGCCCAATGCTCCGTTCTCCCCACCGTCAGCCGCTTCCTGGCGGAGGGCCTGGACGGAGAACCGCCCCATCTCGTCGCCGTCACGGAGGGCGACGGCCCCCGAAGACAGATCAACAACCAGCTCCATGCCTACCTGCACCCCCAACGTCGACCCGCTGTCGGAAAGGACGATACAACGGACTCCCGCGTGCGACGCCGGCGGACGTCAATGGGGCCGTCGGGGCTCAAGTGGGCGGGGTGGCGGGAACGCCGCCGGCTCGCAGGCGTTCCGCCACCCACGAGATGCCGTCCGGCTTGGCCATCTGGTCGGGCCAGCCGGCCAGCGTGGTCTCCACCGCTTCGAGGGTGGGGATGTAGCCGATGACCAGGACCAGCACCCGGTCTGCCGGTATCTCCTCGACATCGCTGTCCCCGAACGGCGTCCACGAGTCCACTTCGGGAACCAACTCGAGCATGGCGTAGAGCTCGCCGGTGTCCTCCACCCAGCTCAGCTCGTACCGGCTCCCGTTGGCATCGAACCAGTTCGTGCCGAACTCGACTTCCGCCGACTGCCGGCGGCGCTCGTCGGCGCTGTAGAACTCCTCGATATCCATGGGTCTCCTGTTCTGGCCCGGGTGCCTCGTGCCCGTCGGACGTCGGGCGGGCCGGCGGGTGCATCGCAGGCCTGCGGGGCGCTCCACGCTGGGGCCGTGGCAGGTACCCGTCGCGCGCCGACCGCAGAGTATCGCACCACCGGTGGCGTCCGGCTCGGCCGACACCGAAGCCGGCGTCGCCGGCGACTACTACGATTTCCGTATTAGGATCGGCGACAACGCGAACAGGAGTTGACCGGCGATGGCGACCAAGCGCTTGGGGCGAACACAGGATCCGACGATTCTGGTCCTCACGAGCCTGACCGGAGGTCCGAAGCACGGGTACTCCCTCATCCAGGACATCGAGGCCATGAGCGGCGTCCGGCTGGGACCGGGCACCCTCTACGGCGTGCTCGCCCGCCTCGAGGAGGAGGGATTGGTTGTGGCCCTTCCGGCTGAGGATCGGCGACGCCCCTACAAGATCACCGCTCAGGGTGCTGCGGTACTCCGAGAGCGCCTCGAGACGCTCTCGTCCGTGGCCCGTCTTGGACTCAGGAGGCTCGGAGTCGCAGGGGCATGAGGGGGGCGAGTTGGATCGATGCGGCCCTCGCCATCTACCCGACCTGGTGGCGAACACGGTACGGCGATGAGGTGCGGACCGTGTCCGCGGATGCGATCATCGGAGGACAGTCCCCCTTCCGGGTGACGGCCGGGCTCCTCGTCGGAGCAGTCCGCCTCCGGGTCAGCGGCAGGAGCACACCCAAACAGTTCCCACTCTGGGCCAGGCGAACCCGCGCCTGGATCATCTTCACCACGCTGCCGGCCCTCGTCGTACTCCCCCTCTTCTTCCTCACCTTCAAGGAGGGACAGCGGGACGGGTTGCCACTGGTTCCCTCGGCCGTGCCCACCGGGCCCGGGAAGGCGGCCTACGACGCGTTCGGCCTCCTGGCCGTCGCCGGCCTCCTGGTCACGGGTGTCATCATCGGTTCGTACGTGATCCTCGCCGGGACGCTGGGCCGACGTCATGATGGGCACCGGAAGGGGCGCATCCCCTTGACGGTGGCATTGTCGGTGGGCCTCGTGGCGGTGGCCGTGACGGAGGGGGCGGTCGCGCTGTTCGCGGCGGTGGCACTGGGCTTCATCCTCTGGGGTTACACCACCGTGACCCGTGAAGCGGAACAGGGCGGCGGTCCCCATCGAGCGCTGCACCGGCTGGCCGAGGTCACCGGAATCATGGCCGGCCTCGCCGTCGTCGGTTGGATCGCCTCGGAAGTGGTCGGGCCCCACAGGTACCTGGACAGCCACGGGGTGGACGTCCCCCTGAACGGACAGCCCGCCCTGGCGCACGGTCTCCTCATCGGCGCGGCAACCGCGCTGGGCACCGGGTGGCTGGTGACGTTCGTGTCGTTGATCCTCATCGTCAGCGGCACCGACGCCTCCAGGGAGGAGTTGCGCTTCGGCAGGATCGTAGGCACCACCGTGTCGGTTCTTCTGTGGGTGATGGCCGGTGCCGCGTTGGTGTCGGTGCTCGCCCTGGAGAGTCAGGCTTCTCCTCACTATTCGGACATGACCACGGTGACGACGTCCTGGGGCCGGCTGTGGGTCGCAGGAGCGGTGACTCTGCTGGTCGCGGCCACGGTGTCGACGTCCGGGGCTGTCGCTTCGTGGCGATCGTGGAAGGTCACCGCACGGCTCGAAAGGTAGGCCCTGCCCCGGCCACACGCCGTCCGGGAAGGTCGCCGTGACCCTGGACCACTCTCTGTCATTTGAGTGCCACCCTGGGTCAGCAGGGCTCGGCCGCCCTCCCGAAAACCACCGCTCCTGTGCGATACTTCTCCAATGGAAACCTCGGCGGCTGGGGGTAGGGGTTATTTTCGTCGCGCCAGGGCGGGTCTGTCCTTGGCCGGCGCCATGGTTCTGTTGGCCATGACCCTCACCCTGACCGGGGCCGTGCCCGCCGGCGCCGCCACCTGCGTCCCGGGCCCGGGCGCCAACCTCTCGAGCTGCAACCTCTCCAGAACCAATCTCTACGGGGTCAACCTCACCGGCGCCAATCTGAGCCAGGCCAATCTCACCGGCGCCAACCTGACCAACGCCAACCTCACCAACGCCAATCTGACGAGGGCCACGGCGACCGGCGCCGACTTCCAGGGCGCCCTCATCTCCAATGCCACCCTGACCGGTAGCGGGATGAAGAACGTCCTCCTGGATGAGGCCAGCCTCGAGGGCTCGAGCCTGGCCGGCGCCAATTTCTCGGGGTCGGACCTCACCGGTCTGGTGTCGGGCAATGACTCGGGCACCGGCACGCTCCCGAGCAGCTGGAGCCTGGCGGGCGGGTACCTGGTCGGGCCGGCTGCCAATCTCACCAACGCCGCGCTGGCCAACGTCGACCTCACCTCGGCCAACCTCACCGGCGCCAACCTCACCGGTGCCGACGTCGACGGGAGCTCCCTCGGCAGTGCCATCCTCTCGGGGGTCATCTCCGGCGGGCTCATCGGCACCCCGATCGCACTCCCGGCCAACTGGTCGGTGGTGAGTGGCTACCTGGTCGGGCCGGACGCATTCCTCTACGGTGCCAACCTCGCAGGGTCGGACCTCACCGGAGTTGACCTCACCGGGGCCAACATCGAAGGGGCCGTCCTGACCGGGACCAACCTCACAAACGCCAATCTGAGCGACGTGGATGCCATCTCCGCCACGCTGTGCGGGAGCGATCTGTCCGGCACCGACCTGAGCGGGGCCAATCTGGGCGGGGTGACATCGGGAGGCATCACGGGCACGCCCAGTGCCCTGCCCACGGCCACGCCGACCGACTGGCAGATCGTCGACGGCTACCTCATAGGGCCCTTTTCCGACCTGACCGACGCCGCCCTCGCAGGAGCGAACCTCACGGACAGCAATCTGCGCAGTACCAATCTCACCGACGCCGACATGTCCGGGAGCAACCTCACCGATTCGAGCATCAGATACACCAACTTGGAAGACACCAACCTGACCGACGCCATCCTCACCGACGTCACCTCCTTGGGCATCCAGGGCACGCCGCAGGCGCTCCCACCCGGCTGGGAGCTCGTCAACGGGGTCCTCGAGATGACCACGATCCCGCCGCTTTCAAGGCGCAGTGCCACCCGGATCAGCTCGGCTGCGGCCGGACCCTCGGCTGCGGCCGGACCCTCGGCTGCGGCCGGACCTCGGCTGCGGCCGGACCCTCGGCTGCTGCCGCACCCCGCACCCAGTCCCCATCCGCGGCGTCATCCTCACCCCCGGCAGTGACCACTCCCCAACGCGGAATAGACGTCTATGCACCAGACGTCTGCCAGACGTCGGCCGCCTGGCAGCAGAATGCCGTCAACGAGATGCGAGGCATCAAATCGCTGGGGGCCAACAGTGTCTCCATCGCCTTCCCCTTCTACACCACGAGCCCCACCGGCAACAGCGTCTTTGGCGCCGACCTGTGCAACGATCCCGAATCACCCCTCCCCCCACTGCAATCGCCCAGTCCGGCGCGTTTGGCCGTTCTCGTGCGGTCGGCCGAATCGGTCGGGCTGCAGGTCATGATCCGTCCACTGATGGAACAGAGCAACCTGTATGTCCTTGGGGACTGGCGAGGGGACATTGATCCAACCAGTCCAACCGCGTGGTTCACGAGTTACGAAGGTTTCCTGAAGCCGTACCTGGAGATGGCGCAAGCCAACAACGTGGCGCTCTTCAGCATTTCCTCCGAACTGTCCAGCCTCTCCTTGGAGAAGGCCTGGGCGCCGACGATCGCATTCGTGCACAGCCTCTACACCGGCGAGTTGGTCTTCGATTCGAGCTGGAACTACGACTCTGGTGAAGTCCATCAAGGCACCGCCGTTGCACTCGACGCCTATCCACCGCTTGCGCAGCCCAACACGGCGACGGTGGCCCAGCTCCTTGCGGGCTGGAACGACTACCTCAAGGTACAGCCGCTCCCGACCACAGCCACCCATGTCACGTTTGACGAGGTCGGAATCGCTGCCGCTGACGGTGCCTACGCAGATCCGAACATCCCCCCCGCCAATGCGACCTTCAACCAGACGATCCAGGCCAATTGGTTCACAGCTGCTTGCGAGTTCGTCAAGCAGCACAAGCTTGAAGGTATGTACTTCTGGGGTCAGCAGCTGTCCCTGAACCTCGGAAACCTGATCACTCGGCCCAATCCCCAGCAGGTGTCGGAACTGCAGCCGGCCGCACAAGCTGCGATCCGCAAGTGCTTCGCATGAACACCGAATGGGCGGTTCGCGGATCACTCCCGTAGAGACGCAGGGTCGTCTCGGTGAGAGTCATTCCTCAGACGGCGCTACCGTGCTGCCGGCAGGCTCCTTCAGCCCCCCCGTCGAGAAGGTCAAGAGAGCCCTCGGGTCAACCTTCTTCAGCCTGAGTGCGCGCTTCTCAATGAGATGCCAGCTGAGGACGGCACAGGCAAGGGCGCCGGCAATAGCTGACAGGGTGTAGACCACGTACCCCCAATGCTGGACGCCCCAGATCCCGAGAAGCTGCTGCACGGGCCAGCCATAGATATAAATGCCATAGGAGTAGTCATTGCGTGCTCCAACCCTTTGGAACGGGGACGGAAGGTGGATGCCCAGCCACAGAAGGGGATACGCGAGTGCCGGTGCCATCACGCTGGTTGAGCCGGGAAGGTAGTGGTTGAAGCGGGTCATTCCCTCACCAAAGAACGGCAACCATATGCCCACGGCGAACACCGCTACGAAGCCCAGGGCGAGCCAGCCTGAATCCCACACCTTGTCGCGGTAGAGATAGAGAAGGGTTCCCGCGAGAAAAATCGGAGTGAGGGTCAGAACTCCGAGCAGGAAGACCGGGGTCAGGGCGAAGGGTCCGAAGGTGTAGGGGGCGTTGTTTGTCGGTCCCCACCAAGCGATCACCAACTCGAGAAGCCAGAACACGCATGCCAGTCCGACCACGACGCCGCGGCGGCGGAGAAGTCTCAAGGTGGCCAAGCCGGCAAGGATCAAGTAGCAGAACACCTCAGGAAGGAGAGTCCACACCGAGTTGTTCCAAAAGTATGGGACCGGGCCACCCACGGGTGTCCGCCCGATGTTGACCTGGTTCATTGCCAGAAGCCAATTGTGATACAGGTAGGCGAATGGACCGGTATGAGGAAGGTCGTAGTAGCAGGAGATGATGCTGCAAGAAGCCGGGTGGGGTTCATGACTCCACGCCAGCGCTCCGATAATGAACGCCGTTACGAGGAGGCAGAGCCAGTAGCCAGGCATGATGCGCAGGAATCGCTGCCAAAGGTAGCGGCCAACGCCGTTGTTCGTGGCTGAACCGGCGATGAGAAATCCACTCAGACAGAAGAATGCGTAGACGGCGGGGAGGGCGAGTGTGGTGCTACGCCCGAGGATCCACTCGTTGCCGAAACCCCCGAGAGTGATGCTGTGCGAGACGATCACGGTGAGACACATCACCAGCCGGAGGAAATTCAGGCTGTTTCGCCGCCCAGAGAAGGACTCTCCAATGGTGAGTCTACGTGGAAGACCAGGATTGGCTTCCGGCTCTGAAACTTCGCCCCGAGACAATATGCACCCCCCCACCACCTTCTCGGGCAGCTTCACCCCGGCCGTTCGCCGGTACAAGCTTCATCGAGAATCCGATGGCTTGTCAACCAGGGCCAGCGAGCCTCGACACCGCCGGACTGCCTTCTGCAAGACGAAGATCCTTCCGTCCATCGTCAAGGTGCCCGCGGCTCCCCGCCTGCTCCAATCGTCAGATCGACGGGCAGCCGGGCTTCGCCATCTGCCACCTCGATCAGAGCCCTCAGCAAGGTGTCGGAGTCACATCGCCTTCCGCGAGCCGCCGAGCCTTCGGGGCCGAATCCGGGAAAGGATCAGGGCAATCGCCAAGGCGAAGACGCTACCGGCCGCCAAGACGGTTCCGACGGTGAGGGTGTCCGGCCAATACCGAAGCTCGACCGAGTGTCGGCCGGCGGGCACCCGAAGTTCCAGCATCAAGCCTGCAAACTGACGGAGTCCGACCGGCTTTCCGTCGATGGATGCGTGCCAACCTGGCACGTCGGAGAGCCTCAGACGGAGGACACTCGGAGTGGCAGTGCTCGTGACCATCCGCCAGGTATTCGGGCTCGGATGAGCCACGCTGACGGGTGTGCCAAGAACGTAGATACCCGGCAACGATCCATCCGGTCGCAGGGCGACGAGTGTGGCGGCTGCCGCACGCGGCACCCGATACAAGTCCTCGTTGCCTATCTTGCGATCGAAGACAGAGCCCTTCGGGCCGGGGACCCGTTTGGGCTCGAGCACATAGCTGATGCCATAAAGTCGGGCGGCTCGCGAGGAGGCGATCGCCGGGCTGAATATGTCTTCGTACTCGGCCAGTACGGAGACCCGCGTTTTGTGCAGTGAAAAGTACGCATGCGGTGTCATCGGGTCATAGGCCGCGAACTCCTGAACGTCATACAGGAGGTTGGCATTCGTCATGATTCCCGCCCCCGAAGAGAAAGCTGGCGAAGCCCCACTACCGACCACCGCGCTGCCCACGGCACGCTTCAGGGCTGTGACGGCAGGGGTCGAGGTCGGGTACTGGGAGCTGGAGGACAGCAGGGGGGCACCCGAAGCGAGAAGGAAACCGGTCTCCACAAGTAGGAGCAGAGACCCGGCGACGGTCCCGGCGACAGCCGGTGGAAGCGGGTGCGTCCGAGTCCACGTTGGCAGTTTCGCCAGCGTCCACACAACGACCAGCCCCACAATCACCGCGATGGTGGGCCAGATGAAGCTCTGTGAGCGGATGCCGACCTGAGATGGAGTAAGCCCGCGTCTGGACACGAGCCAAGTGATCCCGAGCACCACCGCCATCGCAGCGAATCCGATGCCGAGAGCGCGCCTGACGCTCCTCTCTCTGTGGGACCTGACCAAGATGTCCATCCCGACCCCTGAGAGAACGGCGATGGCAAGAACCATCGGCGTCATGGCGAAAATCCAGTAGATGCGAGCGACGGAGTTGTCCAAGACGGACACGAGGGGAGGGACGAACACGAGCAGTCCCATTACCACCGCCACCAAGGCGAACGAGCGAACTTCCGGTCGCCTCCAGCGCAGGACGAGCGCCAGTGCCGCCAGTACGAGCACGATTACCCCGACATAGACACAGCTCGCCTCGTAGGCGGAAAGCCCGAACCATTGGCTGTGCAACAAGGGCAGGCCGTCGAATCCCTGGAAGACGAGGTGGACCAACTCCGTTGAAGGCAGGCCTTTCGGCAACAAGTTTGGTCCCACGTAGGTGCGGTTGGACCCCTTCGCAAGTTGAAGGCCCGGCAGAAGGAGCGGAGCCGCAAGGGCCGCGCCCGCGAGCACCGAAAGACCCAAGTCGGTGGCAGGCCGCAATATGGGACCTGAGCCCCCGAGTGCGGGTACCCGGAACAGGAGGATCGCCAGAGCGAAGACGGCTGCTGAGAGTGCGAGCAAGAGCACACCTTCGGGATCGCCGGCATAGATGGCGAACGCAGTCACAGCGGCGAGAAGCACGATCGCCGGAGCCCTCTTTTCGCCGCGCAGGATCAGGACGACGGCGGCAAAGAGCCAGCCTCCCCAGGACATGACCGAGGACAGAGGCCACCCGAGATACCCGATGAATGGGCCGCTCAGCGCGAAGACGACCGCTGCCGTCGTGCAGCCCAGTGTCCCCAGGCGAAGTACCTTCCCGAGCACATAGATGCCAGTGCCCGCCGTCACGACGGTGACGACAAGTTGGGCAGTGTAGGCGAGCCGGACGGGAAAGAGGTATCCGATCAGAACGGGAAGGCTCAGGGGAGCCGACTCCCAGTTGAACGCGAGAGGCATCCCCAGCGCGCTGTATGGGTTCCAGAGGGGAAGGTGACCTTGATGGACCTGGGTCCACACCAGACTTGTCCATGGGATGAAGAGTCGAATCTGGTCGAGGAGCGTTGGATTGTGGACTTCGACGCGAGGGGTCTTGTTGAGCCCGCTGTTCTGAAGGATGTCGTATGGCCCGAGCGAGGTCCCGTGGACAAGAGCGGGCACGAGTACCAACACGCCTGCGCCGACGACGAAAGCCAACCCCAGGATGTCGAAGGTGCCCCATCGTCCGCGAGACAGCTCGCTGTCGTGTTCCAGCGGGACGGTTGAAAGATCACCCTGGCTCGTACTGGACACTCGATGACTCAAAGGAAGACGCGTGGTTCAAGGATCAGGAGAGAACCGCCTGAAGCCGGTCGACGGGTGACACGGGACCCGATCGTCGACGGGAGCGAGAGCGCGAGCGGGCCGCGGGTCCACCCCGGAGGACCAACTTCCGTCGTTGGTGATCTTCACCCGTCAACCGACCTCCATGGATTGCCGCATAAGCCTCGTCCTCCCCAGGCCCGTGGTCGGTTGCATGCTACCGACTTATTCAAACGAGAACTGGAACTCGATTCCGACCGCTGCATCGCGTCATCCGCTACCGGAGGGATGCGCCGCTCACCGGGGTCCGCGTGTTCGGATTGCGATGTACCGAAGCGGCCGAGGAGTTTGCCGCTTGGCCAAAGCGGATCGGTTCCAGAAGTGTCGGGCAGACAGCGTCGGACAAGCAGGGGATCGAACCTGCGACCGCGGATCATTGAGTCGATTCAAAGGTTCTCAGGCTCGATCAGGGTCGGCTGATCCTGCCCTTGACCTGGAGGTCCGTTCCCGGTGTGGCAGCGCTTGTCCTGCTGGTATCGGCCCGCCGACGCCCCGTCATCCGTCCTGCCGTGGCCACCTTTGCCATTGCGGTCGTCCTTCTGGCCTTCGCCTGGCCCTTGGTGTCGACGGTCTGATTCAGGGCCCCCGGTTCCACAGCGCTGCCGGACGGGGGTCGGATGGCACAACCGAGGCAGAACGAACGTTTGTGGCCTGAGCAGAGTCATTGAGTACACGACCCCTGACAGAACTTCGCTACAGAAGGTACCGAGATGGCTTCAAAGGAAACGGCAGCCGGCAGTGGCAAGCTGGCAGTCGTGGGAAAACACTTGGGGGCGCTTGGAGCAGTGGCAGCGGTTGCCCTTGGCCTGTCAGCCTGCGGTCAGGGGCAGGCCACCGACCAAACCAACCATGTTCCGCCTACGACCACGGCTCCCCCTCTGCCTGGTGGCTACGGGCTGATCCCCGCCGTAAGCGGCCTCAGTGATCGGATTGTGCTGAACTCGACACGAATCACATCGGGGCAATCCATCGGTGGTGCCCTGCTCGTAGTGAATCACGGCACTGTTCCCATCAATCTGACCACGTCGTGCCGGCCGGACTATGTCGTGGTCCTGACGAGCAGTACCTACACACCGCAAGTGGCTTGGGCGACAGTTTGCTCAGGCCGTCCCTTCATTGTTGCTCCCGGCACCAATCGACTACCTCTCCACGTGATCACGACATACCTCGGATGCCGCCAGGGTGGACCTCCGTCAACCGAACCGAGGTGCCTCTCCAGCGGACCACCTCCTCTTCCCGCTGGCGACTATGACGCCGTGCTGGTCGGAGATGGTCTGGCGCTGCCCAAACCTCAGCCAATCGCCGTCACGTTGACGAAGTGATCGGTCTAGTCCGGTCCAACGCCCCGACCCCTGCGCGGGTATGCGAGCCTGAGGGCGGAACAAGCCTTCGGTCAGAAGCGACCTGATGCACCGATGCCCATCCGCTGGTGCGTGAGGCCACCCCGGTCTCGTCAGGCCTTGCATCGCTGCGCAGAGAGCTGCCCCACACCATTCCGTCGACTATCCGAGAACTCCAGTCGCAGCCGCCCCCACGATCGGAGCATTGAGCACCTGACCTCCCATGGACCCCTCGAAGACGGCGGAGCCGAACGCGAAGACACCCCCGTCCGACGCCACTTCCCAGTAGCCGCCAGCATCAGCTGTCACCATCGTCGCGACCATGGGCTTGTTCAGCCGCGTGCCGCCCATCGAGCCACGGAAGTCGGCTGCGAAGGCGAAGACGCCACCATCCGAGGCGACGAGGTAATAGCCGCTCACGGGTCCGCAAGGGGAGTTGGAGAAATCGAGGCAAATGCCGTTGGAAGTTCCAGCCATGCCGATGACGGGCGAGTTGAGCGGCATTCCTCCCATCGATCCGTCGAAGGGAGCGTCGCCGAAGGCGAAGACCCCGCCGTCGCTCGCCACCTCCCAATAGCCCTGACCGTCGGGCGTCGGAGCCATTCCGACGACGGGCTCATTGAGCTGAGTCCCGCCCATCGAGCCGAAGAAGAGAGCGTCGCCGAAGGCAAAGACGCCACCATCCGAGGCGACAAGCCAGTACCCCTTGCCGTCAGCGGTCGCCGCCATGCCCACGATGGGGGCGTCGAGCGGTCTTCCTCCCATCGATCCGTAGAAGGTGGCGCCGCCGAAGCTGAAGATGCCTCCGTCAGCCCCCACTTCCCAATAGCCCTTCCCGTCTGGCGTGGCTGCCATGCCGACAATGGGAGCATTGAGCTTCTGGCCCCCCATGGAGCCATGGAAGGAGGCTGCGCCGAAGCTGAAGATGCCTCCGTCCGACGCGACCTCCCAGTAGCCCGGGGTGTAGAGCATGTCGATGGTTCCCGTGACGGCGTCGGATCCGACCGCCACACACTGGGTCGCCGACAGGCAGGAAATTCCCTGCCCGGCTGCCCGCGAGGTCCCGCCTGATTGAAGAGCCCAGGAGCTACCGTCCCAGATCTCGAACAGCGGTCCGTAGATAGCGGAGTCGGCGGTGGCCGTTGGCGATTGCCCGTTGGCGATGCACACACCAGATGACACGCACGAGACCGCACCGAGCCGGCTACCGGGCCGGACGCCCGGGCTGGCGTCGATGGACCAGGCCGATCCGTTCCAACTCTCGATGAGCGGCTGCCCGGTGTCGATGGTGACGCTCCCCGATGCTCCGACCGCCTTGCAGAGGGTGGGGGACACACAAGAGACGCCGCTCAAGGCGTTGTCGACATTTGATGAGGTGTCCGGGGAAGGTACGATCGTCCACGTAGCGCCGTTCCACTGTTCGATGAGTGTCTGGTTCGCCGTCCCGTTGTCCGCCGATCCCACCGCGAGACAGCTGGTCGATGACGTGCAGGTGATGCCGTTCAGCGAGTTGTCGAGGCCGCCCTGGTTCGGGCTGGGCACCGCCGACCACGTCGACCCGCTCCACGCTTCCGCAAGGGTCTTCGTCGCTGCGCCGGGTTGTTGCTGAGAGCCCACCGCCATACAGAACGACGTGGACAGACAGGACACGCCGTTGAGGTCATCGTTGGGCGGCTGGGTCGACGTGCTCCACTCGCTGCCGTTCCATTGCGCCAGAAACGTACCGACAGCCATGCAGAGCTGTTCCGAGGCGCAGGAGACACCGTTGATGTCGGTCTCGAGGCCCGAAGGGTAGCCAAAGTTCTGGATCTGACTCCGTACCCACGTCGTGCCGTCCCAGTGATAGGCAAACACGTCCCTGCTCTCATCGGCGGCGCTTACGAGGCTTCCGACGGCCGTGCAGTTGTCGACCGACAGGCACGAGACGCCCGCCACATCGAAGGGGGAACCGGGCCCAGCGCCGGAGTCCTTCAGGGTGACGAAGGTTGCCCACGCCGCCTGAGGTGTCGATGCGGCAGCGGTACCCGCTGGGACCGTGATGAGAGCAAGGCCACCGAGGAGAACGGAGATGACAGCTATCCGCGTTCGAGACCGTCCGGCCACAACCACCTCCCGTTCTCTCGATCCGATGAAGGCCATCCTAGGTGCCCGCTGGGGTCGGATCATCGAGGGTCAGGTCGACCTGGCGACGGGCGTGGCGATTCCACCCCCTGCATTCGTTGTCCTTGCGCTGATGTCCACACCATCGGCGCCGGAAGCGAGGAGTCGATGATGTGGGTTGATGGGCGTCCCGGCGAAATCTCCTCGAGCAATCCAGCGCTCATGCACCTCGGCGGTATGAAAGGAACCCGATCACCGCTCAAGTCTCGCACCTTGCCGGGACTGCCCTGACACCAATGAGAGTCTTTCGTGCTCAGAAAGTCACTGGCGGCTTCTGGTGTTCACGGAAGGGGGACGAAGGGCGCCCACGAACGCCCCTGCTTGCGATTCGCGAAGAAGTATTTCGCGGCTTCTACGGAGAGGAACGCAGTGACGACGGCGATCAGGATGGGAAAGGTCTGCAGTGGCCCCACGTGGGTCAGAATCGCAGCCATCAATACCATTGCGAACGGCGCGGCGGCGAACGACACCAAGACGGTGGTGAGCATGCAGCTGAACGCCAACCCCAGCGGAAGCCCGGGAATGGCCAGGTGGATGACGACCCCGGCTGTTCCGCCGATGAACAGCGTCGGGAAGATGGGGCCGCCCACGAATCCGCTGCCCTGGCTGACCGCGTACGTGAACATCTTGGCGATCAGGATCGCGATGCACAGTCCAAGGCCCAGTGTGCTCGCCCCCCTGACCACGGAATTGAGCTGGTTGGCGCCTGAGAACATCGTCAGCGGGAGTGCCACGCCGACGATGCCGAACATGATGCCGCCCAGCGTTGATTTCACGATCATGGGGACCTTCAGCCAGCCGAACAGTCGCGAGGCCAGCATCATGAAGCCAGCGGTCAGGATCGTCACCAAGGCGCCGAATAGACCGAGGGGGATGCCGACGAGCAGCTGCCAGTCCTCAAACGCGTACCGGGGCACCTGGTAAGCGCCGAGGAACACAGCGCCTGCGATTGCGAAGTAGACCCCGAAGGAGACGCTCGCGGCAACGATGTCCGTGACCAGGGTTTTGCTGAATCGGTGTCCGCCCGGGCGGACAACTTCGAGGATCAGCATCACCACGATCACCGGGCTGGAGAACAACCCACCGAAGATGCCAGCGATGCCGGCCATCGTGTTCACCTGAGAATCCTCGTTGCCCAGCCCTCGTCGCTGAGCCACCCAGGTGCCGATGCCGCCGCCCATGGAGGTCAGCACCTTCTCGGGACCGACGCTCGCGCCACCGATCAGTGACACCGCCGAGACGGCCATAGTCCCCGGCACGAATCGGGGACTGACGCGCCCTGCTCGAAGGTCGTCGAACAAGCCGGGAATCTCCCCGGGCAGGCGAGTGAGCCGCCGTAGCAGGCCAACCACGAGGCCGGTGGCGGCTGTGGCCACCACCCACCACCAGTGCCCGCCGAACCAGCCGGGACTGTAATCGGTGTTCCACTCTGACCCGAGCTTGACTATCCCCAGGAAGGCCAGTCCCGCGAATGCTCCGAACACGCCGAGGGCAGCGGCGTAGCCCACGAGCACCCAGAACTCCCGGCTTTGGGTTACCGGGGGATCTGCGGCCGGGCCAGGCATGTCGCCCACAGGCGTGACGCTAGCAAAACTCAAATACCAACTGACCAACGCGACGATCATGGGCATGATGCCCCGTCTCGACGGCATCGGCCATTTGATAATGGCCTCCGACGGCAGGGTCGGGGTTGTCGGTTCGCGACGCCCACTTCGCCGCTCCTGCCCAAGCATCAGCAGGATCTTGATCTCCGCGGACCCAGTCGAGTTTCGGACTCTACGGGTGTTCTGTAGTGCGCGCTCTGCACCAGCGGTCGACGAGGCCGTCTCAGGGCACGATCGCCATCGGCCTTCGCTGTGCCGTGCCCGTGGTGGTCCCCTTGGGGCTGTGGTGGGGCTGTGGTGGGGCAGGCAGTGTGAGGCAGGCTGGGGTGGGGCAGGCAGGGATCGAACCTGCGACCGAGGGATTATGAGTCCCCTGCTCTGACCACTGAGCTACTGCCCCTGGGTTGGTCATGTTCGACGGCTATTGTCCCATCGCCCCGTCCTGGGGCTCGACGCCTCCCAGAGCTGGTGGGATCTTCCCAGACCGGGAAGGGTACCGGGTTGTACCGGGTCCACGTCGACCGGGGTGGGGTGTCCCTGCCGGTCTCAGGTCGATACCGAGAGCTCGACGTGCATGGAGCCGAGCACGGAGATCCCGTTGCGCACGCCGTTCGTCGACCATTCCATCAGGATCACGCCGTGCCCCGCTCTCGTACCAGAGGGTGCCAGCACCTCGGCGATCGGCCCGGGGAGGTATCCCACCCGCTGGCCACCACCGAAGATCGCCAATGCGCTGCGATCCGACGGATTCGCCGGCTCATGCCTGATCTCGACCTTCTGGCCCGCGGCGAAATGGGGAAGCTGGAGGGCGTCATCGTGGAAGGAGACGCCGGCCACCCGGGTGTAGAAGACGCCCGGAAGCACCGGAGCGCCGTCATCCTCGACGAGCTCCACCGTCCTGGCCTCGTCGAGGAAGGGCTTGTACCCGAATCCGACAATCTCTCCATCGGCCTGCTCGATCAGGCATCGATCGTCGACAAGGAACACGGGAAGGACGATGGCGTCCCCGGCCCGCCTCTCATGACCTGGCATCGTTGACCGTCCCTCTGTCATCGTTGCTGCCTCGCAGCGCCCGACGCGTCACGACCCGATCGGACTGTTCTTCTCGTCGATACCCATGTTTCCGGTATCCGACCCACGTCGGACGCCACGGCACCCCTACCGACCGAGTTGCGAGCCCCCGAGGTAACACGGTGCGACAGAGGCTAGCTGAGGGGAACGACCACTCTGACCACCGGCCGGAGCCGAGGGGTCCCGCACCCGTCCTTCGTCAGCGAGTCACGTACCCCCGTGTACGGCTCCGACGACCAGCCAGGCCGGCTTGGCTGCCGTCCAGAAGGCGTGGACCCGTCGATCACCCGTCTCCACTTCGAGGTGTGCCACCCTCGCCTTCAGGCGGGTGACCCACGCGTTGGTGATCCGCGAAATCCGCACGTCGAGGTGGACACCCAGCGCGAATGTGGCGAACAGCAGACGGCGGTCGGTGAGAACCAGGAACCCTTCGGCCTCTGGTTCCTCGTGCCCGGCTCCGAGCTCTCGCCACTTGGCCAGCGTGTCGAACTGGATGGCCTCGCCGGCATCCAATCGGTCAGCCACGAGCTCCCACCGTTGCGGCATCGACGGGTCCCGCCGCAGCCTCTCCCAAGCTCGCTCGGTGATCAGATCATTGTGCACCAGCCCCGCACCCAACTGCCCCTGCCGTCGGATAATCCACAAATGATGTCGCTGCTGCCAGCTTACCCGGTGGCCCAGGGTCCCGCGGCGTCTGCCCGAATCTCGGGTCCGAGGGCGCCGTCGGAACAGGTCGTCCGAGATGGATCCCGTCGTCCGCTGCGACCCCGTTTCGTCGCACGTCCGAACCGACGACGATCCTGCCTCCACCCGGCATCGCGGGAGCGGCTCCGCGGTCATGTGTGATGTGGCGGCCTGTCGTTGTTCTGTCGGTCGGCCCAGCAGTGATCGCATTCGTCGCAGTACCGGCCGGTTCCCGAACCGGAGCGGTCACCGGGGGCGTGCGAGCCCGGATGACCGCAGACTCCACACCACTTCGGATCCATTGCCGGCACCGGAAGAGCGTAGGGCAGGTGGGTCCCTCTCGGGCCGCGGGCCTCCCTCCGGCCTGGGAGGATGACGCTGAGCGTGGTCCGGGAATGGCGGATATGGTGGCGGCTGCAGCCGTTGCCGGGAGAAAGGACGGCCATGGGGGAACACCGGGGGATCCGCGTCGTGCCGGGTGCATTGGCGCTGGGGATCGCCATTGCCGTCGCCGGATGTTCATCCTCCCCGTCGACGACGTCGACGTCCGTCGCTCCCACGACCTCGTCGGCGCCGCAGAAGACCGGCACCGCACCGGGGGTGAAGTCGACGGCCATCGACGTGGGAGCCATCTCCACTCTGAGCGGCTCCATCGCCGCCGACTTCGACGGCTTGGCCCCCGGCGTCAAGGCCTACTTCGACATGGTCGACGCCCAGGGCGGCATCAACGGGAGGAAGCTGGTCCTGGCTTACAACCTCGACGACGGTGGATCGCCCAGCCAGTTCACCCAGCTGACCCACACCCTGATCGACCAGGACCACGTCTTCGCGGTGATGGTGGCGTCGTACTGGTTCACCCCCAACTACTTCGTCGAGACCGGCACGCCCACCTATGGGTACAACGTGAGCGGGAACTGGGCCAATGCTCCCAACCTGTTCGGCGCGGGCGGCAACTCGGTGCAGAACTACGCGGCTGGCGCGCCGTCCTATGTGTATTTCATGAAGCAGACCAAGTCCAAGTCGGTTGCGGTGATCAGCTACGGACCTGCCATCTCCTCCTCCTACGATGCCTGTTCGACCGCGGCCAACGTGCTGCGTCAGAACGGGTTCGACGTGAGCTACGAGGATGTCGGTGCCCAACTCGGTGGGAATTACTCGTCCGCCGTGCAGCGGATGCAACAGGCCGGCAGCGACATGGTGATGTCGTGCATGCAGGAGAGCGACAACATCACCATGGCCCGGGCCATCCAGCAGTACGGGCTCAAGATCACCCAGCTATGGCTCAACGGGTACGACCGGTCACTTCTGGCCCAGTACAGCAACCTGATGAAGGGTGTGTACCTGGGGCTCTCGGGGACGGTCCCCTACGAGGCGGCACAGATCGACAACGCCTATCCGGGGATGAAAACCTACATCGAAGAGATGAACAAGTACGAGCCGGCCTTCACCTACAACGGCACCGCGTTACAGGGCTGGCAGTCTGCCGCGCTGCTGGCCGACGCCATCAAGGCGGCCGGAAACGACCTCACCCAAGCCAACGTCATCAATATCACCAACCACTTCACTGCCAACAACGGTGGCGGTGTCTCCACCGTGACCAACTGGGAGACGGCCCACACCCAGACCACCTATCCGATATGCGATGCCTATGTACAGGTCCAGGGGACGAAGTTCGTGCCCGTCTTTCGCAAGGGCAACCAGGTGTTCGTCTGCCTGCAGAACAATGTGAAGCACCCCGTACCGGTCACACCGCCGGTCGGCACGCCCGGGACGTGAGCCGGAAGGACGACGTTCCGGGGGGAGCGCGCTCTCACGAGGCCTCGTCAGGCAGTCTCCCGTACCCGAGCATCGGCCCACTCCAACATGGCGTCGGCCGCACCCTGGTCGAAGATCACGCCCAGGTGCCCGACGTTCGGCACTTCGAGGACAGTATGCGGCCGGTTCGGTCGAGTGGCCCGCTTGGGAACCAATCGGTCTCTCGCCGCAGTGACCACCAGGATCGGTGGACGTGGGCCGGGAATGGCGTCCACGCCTTTGAGGTAGCCGCTGTTGGTCCCCATCTCCCTCATGACCGGTAGCGGGCCGAAGCGAGAGAGAAAGTGACCCTGGTGGGGGGTACAGATCGTGACGACGGCGTCGATGGGTGCCCCCAGCGCAGCGGCGTGCTCGGCGACGAGTCCTCCCATCGAGTGTCCGACGACGACGATGGCGTCGTGGGTCTCGGCCAGCTGTTCGTTGAGCCTGACCAGACGCTCCGCCGAGGTGGTGAGTGGCCCGAAGGCCAATCGTTCGTTGAAGTACTTCGTCCGCCAGCCCTGTTCACGGGCGCTGCGCCGGATCGGGGTGAGCGGCCATTCATTACCGGGAGCGGCGAAGCCCCCGACGAAGACGAGCGCTCTGCTCAACGTTCAGCGCTCGGATTCGGCGTGCGGTGTACATCGCGCACGTGCCCCATCGCGCTGACTCCGGAGTCAGTGCCCCCGCGCATCACTGCCCTGCCCACTGCCCCTGCCCTGCACACTGCCCCTGCCCACTGCCCCTGCCCATTGCCCCTGCCCCCACCCCGCTGTCGAGTCGACTGCCTCTTTCCCCTGTCGAAAATTCTGACACAACCACATCCCTCCCGCCATCATCACATTTGACGATGGCGCGATCGGCACCGGGTCATTCGGGGTGTGATGGCCGGGTCCATCGATGCGAGATCCCGTTCCGCTTGGTCTCGGTCATCTCGCCGGATCCGAAGCAACGTTGCGCCTTCGCCCGAGCTTCCGATTTGGTCATGGGCATGCTCTGGATCTGTCCGTCCGTGAACTCGACGGTGACCATCTCCACCCCGGATTCATTCCACGATTCGATGGCGACGACCGTGTCGGCATCACCGGGCGTGGCGAAACCGACTGGGTCGGCGGCCGACTCCAGATCGGTCACGGGATCAGGCACCGTTCTCCGCCCTGTATGCCTCGATCCACTCGGCGGGGACGGTATCGGGGACCCCTCCACGAGAGGCGCTGTCCCGGGCGTCGGAGGTCGTGCGGCCCTTGGCCCTGGCCGTGGCAACGGACCCCCGGAGGCAGATTCGAGCCAGCCAGAAGTAGAGCGCCCACATACCCAAAAAACACAACATCGCCATGGCGGTGCCTCCAATCCGTTCCCATCGAACCAGGAACGTGCCAGGTTCGGTGACCCTCACAGCCATCGTCACCCAGTTGCCGGAGGGACTTCCAGGGTCCTTGGTCACATTGTCGGCCCGCAGTCGACCCGAACGGGTGGATGCACGGCGCCTCTGTCCTGTCGGCGACCGTCGGAGGGATCGATCTCAGCAAGTGGGGGATCCCCCGCCGCGCCATCCTCCGCCACGACCCGCCTCAGGCGGGGTCGTCGATCCGCTCGGTCCACCAAGCCTTCAGCCCGTCCTGGAGGGCCTCATCGAAGCGGCCATCGACGAGCAGCACATCAGCCCCCTCATAGATCACACGGTCGACGCCAGGCTGGTCCTCGAGCCACTCGATGCAGCCCTGCACGAGCGCGGGCCGAAGTTCGATCCGCTCCGAAAGCCAGACCTCGCCACCTCCACGTCGGGACTCGCAGTTCACGTCACTCGACTTTGCCGGAGGCGGTTCGTCGATGGGATCAGTCATATCGCACCACCGGGCTCATCGGATCGAATGTCGGAAGACCACGTCGACAGGATCATGGAAGCCCGCACCACCATATGCCACTCCCCCGGCTGAGACTCCCTCACCGCTGAGACTCCCTCACCCATGAGCCCCCACACCCCCGAGCCCCCCACAGCTCCCGACGCCCGTGCACACTGCACGAGGACGATGCTCCGGGGGAGAGACTCGAACTCTCAACCTAGCGGTTAACAGCCGCTCGCTCTGCCGATTGAGCTACCCCGGAAAACGTGCTTCGCCGCTCGACGGTGCGGCAGCGCGAAAGAGGACACTAGCCGGTGGGCACCCGGCTCACGGGCAAAGATGCACGGCGCCCCCACTCCGGGCACAATGGCCCAGTGAAGTTCCGCGTGGGCACAGCCATCGCCTTTTGCATCGGATACACGCTCGGGTCCAGGGCGGGCCGGGAGCGCTACGAGCAGATCGTTCGGTTCGCCGGTGGTATCGGCCGCTCGCCCCCGGTGTCCGGGACGGCGGGGCTGATCGGCAGCAAATCCAAAGCGGCCGCCACCCTCGGGATCGAGCGCCTGAAGGACAGCATCGGGGTGCGCCTCGGATGGCGGGACGGGGACCAGGCGGCCGACGCCATCGCCCTCGATCTGGCCGAGGATCTGGCCATCGCCCTCAACGGCCGGCGGTCCTGAACCGCGGCGGGCGCCAGGTCCGGCTCAGGCTTCGTCGAGATAGTCGCGGAGCAGTTGGGCGGACTCCGGCCGGCGCAACTTGGCCAGCGTCTTCGCCTCGATCTGGCGGATGCGCTCGCGGGTCACCCCGAAGGCCTTGCCCACCTCCTCGAGGGTACGGACCTTCCCGTCCTCGAGGCCGAAGCGCAGCCTGACCACATCCTGCTCGCGGGGCGACAGATGACCGAGCGCCTCCCGCAGCGCATCGTCGAGCATCATCCGGGCGGCCGCATCGTCGGGCACCACCGCCTCGCGGTCCTCGATCAGGTCGGACAGGCTGAAGTCGTCCTCGTCGCCCATCGGTTGCTCGAGAGACACGGTGTCCTGGTTGATCCGCTGGATCTCGCGGACCCGTTCGATGGTGAAGTCGACCCTCCCGGCCACCTCCTCCGCACTCGGCTCACGGCCGAGCTCCTGGAGGAGCTGGCGCTGGGCCCACACCACCTTGTTGATGGTCTCGACCATGTGGACGGGTATCCGGATGGTTCTGGCCTGGTCGGCGATGGCCCGGGTGATGGCCTGGCGGATCCACCAGGTGGCGTAGGTGGAGAACTTGAACCCCTTGGTGTGGTCGAACTTCTCCACTGCCCTCATGAGTCCGAGGTTGCCCTCCTGGATGAGGTCGAGGAAGGCGAGCCCCCGGTTCCGGTACCGCTTGGCGATCGACACCACCAGGCGGAGGTTGGCCTCGATGAGGGCCTCTTTGGCCTGCTGGCCGCGGCGCACCAGCACCCGGTCGGAGACCCGCCCCGGGTAGGCATCACCTCGCTGGCCGTCGAACGCGGCCAGGCGCTCGGCCGCCTCGTTGCCGGCCAGGATCCGCTCGGCCAGCTCCACCTCGAGCGCGGCGTCGAGGAGCTTCACCTTGCCGATTTCCTTGAGATACATGTGCACCGGGTCGGCCGCCGAGCCCCTGAAGCCGTCCCCGTCGGCATACCCGTCGGAAGCCGGCGTACGCCGTGCCGGCCGCTCCTTCTTGCCCGGTGCCTTCGCCGCCGGATCCTGTCTCCTGCCGGCGGGCCTGGTCGACGGCTCGACGGCGAGGTCCGGGGTCACCGCGGACGGGTCCAATCCGGCCACGTGGACCGCCGGGCTCACGGCGGACGGGTCGGCCTCCCCGGCCTCGTCGCCCCCCGAGATCAGTGGGAACCCCTCGAGCAGCCGGTCCGAGACGTCGTGGGCCACCGCCCCGGACATCGGCACCAATGTCGTCTCACCGGTGTCGTAGGTGAACTCGATGCCGGCCTCCCGGATCTTCTCCACGACCTCGGAGATCAGATCGGCGCTGAGCTCGACCGTCCGCAGCACGGTCATCACGTCATCCTGGGTCAGTCCACCCCGAGCCCGCCCCATCCGGATGAGGGCCTCGAACTGATCCGACGGGAGTGCATCGATCGCCGCGGGCGCGCCGGTCTCCGGTCCTGAGGGCGGTCCCTCTTCCGGCCTCGAAACGACCGATACGGATGGTGCGCCCTGATCGGCGGTCACGAACCCCGCCCCGAAGTGTCCTTCTGTGCCCTCACTACCAGCCAGGCTACCAACCTGGCCGTGGCCGCGACCGAAGCGGCGGGATCGTCCAGCTCCTGGACCCAGGCGGAGGCGGCGGCGGCCTCCTCGGCGGCCTCGGGTGACGTCCGGGCCTCGGCCGTGATCACCTGGAGTTCCCCCCGGGCCGCATCCCGGACCAACTGGAGGACCACGTCGTCCGGCTCGCCCACCGGTTCCTCCACCGTCAGGCGCATGAGCAGGGCACTGACCTGGGGCGGAGCCGATGCGATGATCTGGCGGAGCTCGGCCTCGGGGTCGGCCTCGGCCAGCGCCGAGAAGGCCTCCCGCTGGAGCTCGTCTCGGAACAGGGCGGCCTCCAGGCGGTGGCCGACATCGGCCGGCCGGTGGATGGCCAGGCGCAGCGCCTCGAGCCCGGGACGGAACTCGCGGACCGGCCGGAAGGCGCCCGATGCCCCGTTGGACCGGGCCGCGCCTCCCCTCGGGACGCCCCCTCCGTCGAAACCGTCGGCGTCCCAGTCGCCGTCGTCCGGCTCCCGGACCCACTGCTCGTCCCTGGCCCCGGCGGTGGGCCGGCCCGTTCCCGACGCCTCCGACCCGGGACGGCGTGGGGCCTCCCCCCCGGGAGCCTTCCGAGGTCCTTCCTGGCGGAGCTGCTCGAGCCGGTCCCGCAGGAGCAGGGGCTCGAGCCGGCAGCGCTCCGCCACCTGCATCAGGTACTGGTCACGGACCAGATTGTCGGGATGCTCGGCCACCGCGGCCAGCGCGGAGTCGGCCGCCTTGGCCCGACCTTCAGGAGTCGAGAGCTCGGCCGCGTCGAGGATGCGCTCCACCCGGAACTGGAGGAAGGGCTTGGCGCCCTCGATGGCGGCCCGGAGGCCGTCCGGATCGGTCCGGGCCATCTCGCCGGGATCGGACCCGAGGGGCAGGGCGGCCACGGCCACGTCCATGGACAGCCGGCGCTCCCACTCGTAGAACCGACCGGCGGCCGACTGCCCGGCCCCGTCGGCGTCGAAGGCCAGCACCACCCGCGAGGCGAAGCCGCGGAGGAGCTTCACGTGCTCCTCGGCCAGGGCCGTCCCGCAGGTGGCCACGGCCCGCTCCACACCGGCCTCGAACAGCCCGATGACGTCGGTGTACCCCTCGCACACGACCACCTCCTCGGACTTGATGATGTCCTGCTTGGCCCAGTTGAGCGCGTAGAGGGTGCGCCGCTTCGAGTAGATCGGGGTCTCGATCGAGTTCTTGTACTTGGCCGGGTCGGCACTTCCGGGCAGGACCCGTCCCCCGAGGGCCACCGGATGGCCGGAGGGATCGCAGATGGGGAACAGGATGCGGGCCCGGAAGGCGTCCTGCAGGCGGTGGCGCCGGTTGACGAAGCCGAGACCGGCGGTCTCGGCGACCTCCTTGGTCAAGCGCAGTCCGGTGCACAGCTCGTCCCAGGCGTCGGGCGCCCACCCCAGGCGGAAGCGGCGGACCACCTCGCCGTCGTACCCGCGGCTGCGCAGGTAGTCGCGGGCCTGGCCGGCGTCGGCCCCGACCAGCAGCCGCTGGTGGTACCACTCGGTGGCCTGCTCCATGGCGTCGAACAGGACCTTGCGCCGCTGGCTGTCCCGACCCGTGCCCGCGTCCTCGCGGATGGTGATCCCCGCCTTGTCGGCCAGGCGCCGCACCGCATCGACGAAGTCGAGGTGCTCGATGGCCCGGACGAAGCTGATGGCGTCCCCGGTGGCATGGCAGCCGAAGCAGTAGTAGAGGCCCTCGTCGGCGTTGACGCTGAACGACGGGGTCTTCTCACCGTGGAACGGGCACAGTCCGACCCACCGTCGCCCCTGACGCTTGAGTGCGGCGTGCTCCCCGATGAGCGCCACGATGTCCGTTGCGGCCCGCACCCGGGCCACGTCCTCGTCGGGGATCCCCATAGGGGACGACGGTACCGCGTCGCCGTCGGGCTCCGTCCGCCGACGCCGCCGGCTGTCAGCCCTTGGCCTTGTCCCGGGATCCGGCCTTGGCCGCGCTCGGCTTCCGCCGCGCTCCGGAGCCCGGTCGCGCGGTGGTGTAGCCGGCCAGCACGGCCTGGGCCGCGGCCAACCGGGCGATGGGCACCCGGAACGGCGAGCAGCTCACGTAGTCGAGACCGGCCTTGGCGAACGTGGCGATCGACTCGGGGTCGCCCCCGTGCTCGCCGCACACACCGACCTTGAGGGCGGGACGGGTGGCCCGTCCGCGCTCGACGCCCAGCCTGACCAGCTCCCCGACCCCGTCGGGATCGACCACCTCGAACGGGTTGTTCTTCAACAGGCCCTGCTCCAGGTAGGCCGACATCATCCGGCCCTCGACATCGTCCCGGCTGAAGCCGAAGGTCATCTGGGTCAGGTCGTTGGTCCCGAACGAGAAGAAGTCGGCCTCCTCGGCGATCTCACCGGCCCGCAGCGCGGCGCGGGGTGTCTCGATCATCGTGCCGATCAACACCTCCAGCGTGCCCGCCTTGGCCTTCGCGGCCTTGGCCGGTCGGGAACCCGGCCCGGGCACCGATGCCGCCGCCCGGGCCTCGGTGATGGCCGCCTCCACCCAGGTACGGGCCAGGGCCATCTCCTCGCGGGAGACGGTCAGGGGGATCATGATCTCGACGACCGGGTGCCCGCCCACGGCCACCCGGTCCAGGGCCGCCTCCATGAGCGCCCGCACCTGCATGGCGTAGAGCCCGGGCTTGATGACCCCGAGCCGCACCCCCCGGGTGCCGAGCATCGGGTTGTACTCGTGCCACGCCTTGGCCGCCTCGAAGAGCCGGCGCTCCTCCTCGGTCAGGCCGCTCGTCGCCTCCTTGATGGCCAGCTCGCCGGTGTCGGGGAGGAACTCGTGCAACGGGGGGTCGAGCAGCCTGATGGTCACGGGGAGGCCGTCCATGGCCTCGAGGATCTCCTCGAAGTCGGCCCGCTGGGCCACCCGCAGTGCCTCCAGCGCACCCTCCTCCTCGGCCGGGGTCGAGGCCAGGATCATCCGGCGCACGATGGGGAGGCGGTCCTCGGCCAGGAACATGTGCTCGGTGCGGCACAGTCCGATGCCTTCGGCGCCGTGGCCACGGGCCGTGGCCGCATCCGGTCCGTTGTCGGCGTTGGCCCGGACCCCGAGGTGGCCGGCACGGATATCGTCGGCCCAGCCCAGGACGGTCTCGAACTCGGGCGGGGTCTGGCCCTCGGCCACCGGCACCTGGCCCAGCACGACCACACCGGTGGTGCCGTCGACCGAGAGCCAGTCACCCTCGTTGACCACGGTGTCCCCGACCGAGAAGGACGAGCCGGCCACCCGGACGGCCTCGGCCCCGACCACCGCCGGCTTCCCCCAGCCCCGGGCCACCACCGCGGCATGGCTGACCAGGCCGCCCCTGGCGGTCAGGATCCCCTCGGCGGCCAACATCCCGTGCACGTCCTCGGGAGACGTCTCGCTTCGGACGAGCACCACCTTCTCGCCTCGTTCGGCCGCGGCCTGGGCGTCGTCGGCGGTCAGGTAGACGCGGCCCACCGCCGCACCCGGGGACGCACCCAGCCCCTTGGTCAGCACGTCGTACCCGGTGCCGGAGAACTGCGGGTGGAGGACCTGGTCGAGGTGGTCGCCGGTGATGCGGTCGATCGCCTCCGCCTTGGTCAGGCGGATCGCCCGCTCACCCACCATATCGACGGCCATCTTGAGCGCCGCCCGTCCGGTGCGCTTGCCCACCCGGGTCTGGAGCATCCACAACTTGCCCTGCTCGATGGTGAACTCCGTGTCGCACATGTCGCGGTAGTGGGCCTCGAGCCGGGCGAAGATGGAGAGCAGCTCGGCGTGGATCTTCGGGAAGCGGTCCTTCAGCGCGGCGAGGGGCTCGGTGTTCCTGATGCCGGCCACCACGTCCTCGCCCTGGGCGTTGACCAGGAAGTCGCCGTACTCGCCGGTGGCGCCGGTGGCCGGGTCACGGGTGAAGCCCACCCCGGTGCCCGACGTGTCGTCGCGATTGCCGAACACCATGGCCTGCACGTTGACCGCCGTGCCCAGGTCGTGGGCGATGCGTTCCCGCACCCGGTAGGCGATGGCCCGGGGGCCGTTCCACGAGGCGAACACCGCCTCGATCGCTCCCCGCAGCTGCTCGTCGGGATCCTGGGGGAACGGCTTGCCGGTGTGGCGCTCCACGATCTGCTGGTACGCGTCGACCAGGTATCGGAGCAGCTCGATGGGGACCCCGGCGTCGGAGCTCGTCCCGGCCAGCTCCTTGGCCGCGTCGAGGAGGCTGTCGAACTCGTCCCCCGGGATGCCGAGGACGATGCGCCCGTACATGGCCACGAACCGACGGTACGAGTCGTAGGCGAACCGCTCGTCGTCGGTCTGCTTGGCCAGACCCTGCACCGACTGGTCGTTGAGCCCCAGGTTGAGGACGGTGTCCATCATCCCCGGCATCGAGAATTTGGCCCCCGACCGCACCGACACCAGCAACGGGTCGCTCGGGTCCCCGATGCGCTTCCCCATCTTCTTCTCGAGCCTCGCCCTGGCCTTGGCCACCTCCCCGGTCAACCCGTCGGGCCAACCGCCCTCCATGTAGTGGCGGCAGGCGGTGGTCCCGATGGTGAAGCCCGGAGGCACCGGGAGCTCGAGCACCGACGTCATCTCGGCCAGGTTGGCCCCCTTGCCCCCGAGGAGGTCCTTCATGTCCATGGGAGGCTTGCGATGGGCATGGTCGAAGTCGAAGACGTACGGCATCGGGGCAGGGTCTCCTGAGGTGGATTCGGGGTGGGCTTCACTGCCGCGTCCGGTTCCGGGACGGCCCACGGGCGCAGGTCTTCCAGACTACCTGGCGGCCGTCCGGACCCGGGACGTCGGTCGGGGGCGACCCCGGCGCGGGTTCAGGCCCGGTCGACCCGGGCGCGCAGTTCTTCCACCAGCCGGTCGACGGGTACCCGCTCCTGGGCCGTGCTGTCGCGGTCCCGGACCGTCACCGCGCCGTCCTCCAGGGAGTCGAAGTCGACGGTCACGCACCACGGGGTGCCGACCTCGTCCTGACGGCGGTACCGCTTGCCGATGGACTGGGTCACGTCGTAGTCGCACATGAAGTGGGGCTGCAGCGAGGCCAGCACCTCGCGGGCCAGGGGCTCGAGGACCTCCTTCTTCGACAGCGGGAGCACGCCGACCTGGTAGGGGGCCAGCCGCGGGTGGAGCCGCAGGACGGTGCGCGCCTCTCCCCCGACCTCGTCCTCGTGGTAGGCGGAGAGGAGGAAGGCCATCATGGTGCGGGTGGCGCCGGCCGCCGGCTCGATCACGTAGGGCACGTAGCGCTCGCCGGTCGGCTGGTCGAAGTACTCGAGCCGCTCGCCCGACGCCGAAGCATGGGCCTTGAGGTCGAAGTCGGTGCGGTTGGCGATGCCCTCGAGCTCGTCCCATCCCCAGGGGAACAGGAACTCGACGTCGGCGGTGGCCGCCGAGTAGTGCGACAGCTCGTCGGCGTCGTGGTGCCGGAGCCGGAGCTCGGACTCGGGGATCCCGAGCCCCGTGTACCAGCGGAACCGCTCGTCGAGCCAGTACTCGAACCAGTGCTCGGCCTCGGCCGGCGGTACGAAGTACTCCATCTCCATCTGCTCGAACTCCCGGGTGCGGAAGACGAAGTTCTGAGGGGTGATCTCGTTGCGGAACGACTTGCCCACCTGGGCGATGCCGAAGGGCGGCTTCTTGCGGGTGGTCTGGAGCACGTTGGCGAAGTTGATGAACATGCCCTGGGCCGTCTCGGGGCGGAGGTAGGCCACCGCCCCCTCGTTCTCGACCGGGCCGGCGTGGGTCTTGAACATGAGATTGAAGGCCCGGGCGGGGGTGAACTCGGTGGAACCGCAGTTGGGGCACACCCCGTCGATCCGGTCCTCGCGCCACCGCTGGTGGCAGTGCCTGCAGTCGACCAGGGGGTCGGTGAAGTTGGCCAGATGGCCAGAGGCCTCCCACACCGCGGGCGGCGAGAGGATGGCCGCGTCCAGGCCGACCACGTCGTCCCGCCGTTGGACCATGGCCTCCCACCATGCGTTCTTGACGTTGCGCAGCAGATTGACCCCGAGGGGGCCGTAGTCATAGGTCGAGCGGAAGCCACCGTAGATCTCGGCCGACGGGAAGATGAAGCCGCGCCGCTTGCACAGCCCGACCACCTTCTCCATGAGATCGGGCGGGTCGGCTTCGGGGTCAGGCATAGGGGGGAATGGTACCGGGTGGTCTCGGTCCCCCGGCCCCGACGGGCGGCGGCGCGCCCGGGGCGATCTCCAATCGGGCCGTCACCGCGTTGGCCAGCAGTCGGCCGCGCACGGTGAGCACGACGCGCCCGGCCGTGCGGACGACCAACCCGTCGAGGTCCGGGTCCTCGGCCAGGACGTCCCCGGGAACCCCGGCCGGGGTCCGCAGCGAGAGGGCCAGCGCCTCGAACCGTCGCTGTCCGTCGGTGAGCACCTCCTCGCCGGCGACGGTGGGCCGCCCGGCGGCCACCAGGGCCACATAGCGGTCGGGCGTCCGCACGTTCCACCACCGCCGTCCGGCCCGGTGCGAGTGCGCGGCCGACCCGATGCCCCGGTAGTCGCCCTGTTCCCAGTAGAGGCGGTTGTGGCGGCACCCGTGCCCCGGACGGGCCCAGTTGGAGATCTCCTCCCACCGGTACCCGGCCCCTTCCAGCACGGCGTCGGCCCGCTCGTACCTCCCGGCCTGGGTGTCGTCGTCGGGATGCCGGCCGGGGTCGCCGGCCAACGGGGTCCCCGGCTCCACGGTCAGGGCGTAGGCGCTGACATGCGGCGGTGGGTCGGGCATGCCGATCACCTCACCCAGGCTCCGTTCCCAGTCGGCGTCGCGCTCCCCGGCACCTCCGAAGATGAGGTCCATGTTCCATGAGGAGAGCCCGGCCCCGGCCACGGCGGCGGCGGCCTCGGCGACCTGGTCGGCACCGTGGCGTCGCCCCAGCCCGGCGAGCACATGGGGCACGGTCGACTGGACCCCCACCGACACGCGGGTCACCCCGGCCGCCCGGTAGATGGCCAGCAGCTCGGGGGTGACGTCTTCCGGGTTGCACTCGACGGTCACCTCCGCGCCGGTCTCCCGGGGCACCGCCTCGAGGACCGCCACCAGCAGGTCGGCCGGGAGCCGCGACGGGGTGCCGCCCCCGAAGAAGACGGAGGTGGCCGGCGGCAGTCCCTCGTCGTCCCGGGCCCGCTCGATCTCGGTCACGCAGGCCGACGCGTACTCGGCCATCAGATGGTCGCGGTCGGTGTAGGTGGCGAAGGCGCAGTAGTCGCAGCGGGACCGGCAGAACGGCACGTGGACGTAGACCCCGAATGCGGGCCGGCTCACCGGCGCCGGTCCGCCCCCCACCGGCCCGGGCGGGTCACGACACCTGTCCCGACCGCACCGAGCGGAGGCGCCGGTCGAGGTGCGCCTCCATGGCCTCGGTGGCCAAGGCGGTGACCTCGTCGGTGACCGGCGACCGGGGCTCGGCGAGCACGCCGGCCAGGCCCCCGCCCAGGGTGCGGCGCAGCAGTACCAGCCCGTCGGGGGACAGTGCCCGACCGCGGCGGCAGCTCCGGCACAGCACCCCTCCCTCCACCTGATCGAAGGCCACCATCGCACCGGGATCCTCCTCGCCGCACGACACGCACACATCGAGGACCGGAGCGGAGCCCTCGAGGGCCAGCACCTTGAGGAAGAAGGCGGGCGCCACCATCGGGGAGTTCCGTTCCGACAGCGCGCCGACGGCCCCGACCAGCATCTCGTAGAGGCGGGGGTTGGCGTGACGCTCCTGGCCGATCTGGTCGACGACCTCGAGCATCGACATGGCCGCGCCCATCCGGTCGAGGTCCTCCCTGACCGGCCGGAAGGTATCGATGACCTCGGCCTGGTTGATCATGTCCAGATCGCCGCGACCCTGCCAACCGAGGAGGGCGACGTGGCTGAGCGGCTCGAGACGGGAACCGAATTTCGACGTCGTGCGGCGCACGCCCTTGGCCACGGCGCGCACCTTGCCGTGCTGCTCGGTCATCAAGGTGACGATCCGGTCCGCCTCACCGAGGCGGATGGTGCGCAGCACCACACCCCGGTCGCGAAAGAGGGTCATCTCGGCTCGCGAGGCTCCTCGGGGGCCGGTCCCGCCCGCGGGGACGTCCCCTTGGCGGGCTCGACCGCCCCGTTCGTCCCCGAGGATGGCAGGTGCGTCCGGCCACCGCCGACGGGGCGACCGGCTGGTCGGCCCTGGCTCCGGCCCCCCCGCAGCAGGTTGTTGGCGGCGATGAGGCCGAGCAGCACCGGTGGGATCACCACCAGGGGGGCGACGGTGGTGAAGCCGGCCACGTCCATGAGCACGATGAAGCCGTAGAGCAGCACCCCGAGCACGATGCCGGTCACGATCCACACCCCCCCGGCATCATCGCGCCGGCGGTGGCCGCAGCCACGCGCCATCAGGTCACGCCTCCGTACCGGCGCTGGCGCTGCTGGAAGTCGCGGACCGCCTCGAACAGATGGGTGCGACGGAAGTCCGGCCACAGCACATCATCGAAGACCAGCTCGCTGTAGGCCAATTGCCAGAGGAGGAAATTGGAGATGCGCCGCTCACCCGAGGTCCGGATGACGAGATCGGGGTCGGGCTGATCGGGGAAGTACAGGCGCGACCGGATCGCCTTCTCGTCGACCTTCGCGGCCGGGACCCCGTCGGACACCAGCCGTTTCACCGCGTCGACGATCTCGGCCCGGCCGCCGTAGTTGAACGCCATGGTCAGGGTGCAGCGCCGGTTTCCGGCGGTCAGCTCGATCGACTCGTCCATGCGCCGCAGCACCCGCTTCGGGACCCGCCAGTCGCGGCGGCCGGCGAACCGGATCCGCACACCCTTCTCGTGCAGCTCGTCGCGCCGGCGGAGGAGCAGGCTCTCGTTGAACCCCATCAGGTAGCGGACCTCGTCGGCGGGCCGCCGCCAGTTCTCGGTGGAGAAGGCGTACATGGTGATCCAGGGCACGCCGAGCTCGAGCGCCCCCTCCACCGCGTCGAGCAGCGCCGCCTCGCCCGCCGCGTGGCCCTCGGTGCGCGGGAGCCCACGACGCGCCGCCCACCGGCCGTTGCCGTCCATCACGCAGGCCACATGGGTGGGGACCGGACCACCGACGAGGTCGGCCGCGGTCAGGGTGGAACGGTGCCCGCCACTGGCTCCTCCGGTACCGGCCTGATCCCGTTTCACGCTGCGAACCTACAGTGTCGCCGGCCTGGGCCGTGCCCGCCGGCCCGCCGGGCCGGAGCCGGCCCCCGGGGGCGGGCCGTCCTCCGCGTCCCCTGGGTGCCTGTGCCTTGAGTGCCGGGGCTGTGGGCACTAGACCCTCCCCATGTCCCCGCTGGATGCCGTGGCCATCTTCGCCGCCGGCCTGGCCGCGGGCACCGTCAACGTCATCGTCGGCTCGGGCTCGCTGATCACCTTCCCGACCCTGCTCGCGCTCGGCTACCCCCCGGTGCTGGCCAATGTGTCCAACAACGTCGGCCTGGTCCCCGGGAACGTCAGCGCCACCGTGGCCTACCGGGCCGAGCTGGTCGGCCAGCGCCGCCGCCTCCTCCAGCTCGGCTGGGCGTCCCTGGTCGGTGGGCTGGTCGGGGCGGTCCTCCTGCTCGGCCTGCCCCACAGCGTGTTCAAGGAGGCCGTGCCGGTCCTCATCGCCGTGGCCGCGGTGCTGATGGCGCTCCAGCCCAGGATCAGCGCCGGCCTCGAACGCCGGGGCCCCCGGCCCGCTCACGGGAGCCCCGCCCTGACCGCGGGGGTCCTGCTGACCGGCGTCTACGGCGGCTACTTCGGTGCGGCCCAGGGGGTGGTCCTCATCGCCCTGCTGGCCATCTTCATCGACGACGACCTGCAGCGCCTCAACGGCACCAAAAACGCGCTGGCCCTCACGGTCAACGCCGTGGCCGGCGTCTTCTTCATCGCCACCACCCACGTCTCGTGGTCGGTGGCCGGGCTCATCGCCGCCGGATCGGTCATCGGCGGCCAGGTCGGCGGCCGCTACGGGCGCCGGCTACCCGCCCCCGTCCTGCGGTGGACCATCGTGACGGTCGGGCTCGCCGTCGCCGTCGGCCTGGCCGTGGCGTGGCACTGACCGGACCGGACCGGGACGGCCCGGACCCCGCCGCCGGGACGGCTCCGGGACCGGCCGGACCCGCCGATAGGGTCGGTGGATGACCGACGAGGTGACCGCCATGCTGGCCCGGGTGGCCGCGGCCCTGCCCGGCGGGGGCGAGTCGCGCCCGGGCCAGCGCCAGATGGCCTCGGCGGTGGGACGGGCCATCGCCGGGCAGCGCCACCTGGTCGTCCAGGCCGGCACCGGCACCGGCAAATCGCTGGCCTATCTCATCCCCGCGGCCCTCTCCGGCCAGCGGGTCGTGGTCGCCACCGCCACCAAGGCCCTCCAGGACCAGCTGGCCCACAACGACCTGCCGTTGGTCGCCGCGGCCATCGGTCGGGACCTCTCCTTCGCCGTGCTCAAGGGACGGAGCAACTACCTCTGCCGCCAGCGGGTGTCGGAGATCGGCGGGCGCGGCGAGCAGCTCTCCCTCGGCCCCGCCGGCGCCGACCCCCCCGACGCCGACGACCCGCTGACCCCGGCCGATGCCGATGCCGATGCCGATGCCGATGCCTCGGACGGTGACGGCTCGGGCCGGGGTGGCCCCGGGGACCTCGACGGTGGCCGCCTCGCCGAGCAGGTCAAGCGGCTCGTCCGCTGGGCCGATGAGACCGTCACCGGTGATCGGGCCGAGCTCGAGTTCGAACCGCACTTCCGGGCCTGGGCCATGGTCTCGACCACCGCCCGCGAGTGCCCGGGGGCATTCCGGTGCCCGTCCGGCCGGGACTGCTTCGCCGAGGACGCGAGAGCCCGCGCCGCCGGCGCCGACGTGGTCGTGGTCAACACGCACCTCTACGGCGCGCATCTGGCCAGCGGCGGGGCCGTGCTCCCGCCCCACGAGGTGGCCGTGTTCGACGAGGTCCACGAGGTCGAGGAGGTGATGACCGACAGCCTCGGTGTCGAGATCGGCCCCGGGCGCTTCAGGGCACTGGCCGCCACCGCCCGGCCGCTGCTCGGCCCGGACACGCCCGGCGGGATGGACGCGGCCGACGCCGTGTCCGAGGTGGGCGACATCTTCCAACGGGCCCTCCGCCCGCTGGCCGGGCTTCGCGTCCCCCGCCACGAGATCGTGGGGGCCGGTCCGGACGGGTCCGACCCGGCCGCGGACCGGCCGGATGACCTCCCGGCGCCACGGGCGGAGCCGTTGGGTCTCGACCTCGGCCTGCCCGAGGTGGCCCCCCCGGCCCCGGCACCGACTCCCCGCCCGGCCCCGCCGGACCGTGGGACCGGGCTCCCCCAGGCGCTGGCCCTGGCGTCCGGCCGGGTGGGCCGGCTCATCGACTCGCTGCGGCGGTCCGAGCGCGAGGCCGGGGACGCCGAGTCGCCGGCGGCCCGGTCACGACGGGACCGCGTCCAGCTGGCCGCCGGCCACCTGGCCGCCGACCTGGCCCGGCTCAGCACCCTCACCGACGACGAGGTGGCGTGGGTGGACCGCGGCGCCCGGACACCGAGCCTGCGGGTCTCCCCCATCGACGTCGGGCCGCTCCTGGCGGAGCACCTGTGGGGCACGGTGACCGGTGTCCTCACCTCGGCCACGGTGCCCCTCGGGTTGGCCGGGAGGCTCGGGCTCCCCGGGGGGACGTCGGACGAGCTCGACGTGGGCAGCCCTTTCGACTATCCGCAGCACGCCATGTTGTACGTGGCCCAGGGGCTGCCCGACCGGAGGCGGCCCGAGTCGGAACCCGCGATCCATGACGAGCTCGAGGCCCTGATCAACGCGGCCGGCGGCCGCACCCTGGCCCTGTTCACGAGCTGGCGGGCGATGAACGCGGCGGTCGACGCCCTGTCCGACCGCCTCCCGTTTCCGCTGCTGTCCCAGTCCGACCTGCCCAAACCGGCGCTCGTCGACGCCTTCTCGAGGAGCGAGCCGACCTGCCTGTTCGCCACCCTCGGCTTCTGGCAGGGGGTCGACATTCCGGGCCGGACCCTCAGCCTGGTGACCCTCGACCGGATCCCCTTCCCCCGGCCCGACGAGCCGGTGCTGCAGGCCCGGCGTGAGCGGGCCGGCGCCGGGGCCTTCAACGCCGTCGACCTGCCCCGTGCGGGCACCCTGCTGGCCCAGGGGGCGGGACGGCTCATCCGCACGGCCCGCGATCGCGGCGTGGTGGCGGTGCTCGACAGCCGTCTGGCCACGGCCCGGTACCGCGGCGCCCTGCTGGCCAGGGTGCCTCCCATGAAGCGCACCGTGGACCGATCGGAGGTGGAGGCCTTCCTGCGCCGGATCACCGCCGACGACTGAGGGACGGTCCGCCGGCCCGGTCGACGCCGGCCCGGTGCCGGCGCCCCGTCAGAAGCCGAGCCGGTCGAGGGCGTCCTCACGCTGCTGCCACCGCTTCTCGACCCGCACGAAGAGCTCGAGGTAGGCGCCCGGAGGCATCTGCGCCCGCACGGCGGTCCCGACCTCTTTGAGGGTGGCCCCGTTCCTGCCGATCACGATCCCCTTCTGCGAGTCGCGCTCGACGAGGATCTCGCAGCGGACCCGCGGCCACTCCCACTCGGTCACCCGGCAGGCGATGCTGTGGGGGAGCTCGTCCTGCACCCGGTGGAGCAGCTCCTCGCGCACCAGGTCGGCCACCCAGAAGGCCTCGGCCACATCGGTGACCATCCCCTCGGGGTAGTAGCGGGGGCCTTCGGGCATCCGCGCCACCGTCGCCTCGATCAGCGCCTCCACCCCCTCGCCGGAGGTGGCCGACACCGGAAAGTACTCGACGGGGGTGGGCGGACCACCGGCCTCCTCGTCGACGCCCTCGACCACCGAGGACACCGCGGTCAGGTGGGTGAGGACGCCGTTGCCGCCGACCCGGTCGATCTTGTTGACCACCACCAGGAGCGCCGGCCGGCCCGGCTCGCCCTCGCCCCCGGACCCGGGATCCGTCTGGAGGGCCGCGGCCCGCGCCATCGACCGCACCCGCAGGGCCGATTGGGTGAGGACCATCCGGTCGCCGGGGCCGACCGCCCCGCTGGCCTCGACCATGGCCACCACGACGTCCACGTCGTCCAGGGACGATGTGGCCGACTCGTTCATCCGCTGGCCGAGTGCCGTGCGCGGCTTGTGCAGCCCCGGCGTGTCGACGAAGACCACCTGGGCTCCGGGGCGGTCGAGGACCCCGCGCACCTGGGACCGGGTGGTGTTGGGGCGGGGCGACGTGATGGACACCTTGGTCCCGACCATGGTGTTGACCAAGGTGGACTTCCCGACGTTGGGCCGGCCCACCACGGCCGCGAACCCCGACCGGAAGGCCGTCACTCGCCCCCCTCCGCGGACGGGGCGCCGGTGGGCACGATCCTGACCCGTTCGATGCGTCGCCCGTTGACCCGGTCGGCGACCAGGCGCATCCCGTCCACCGACACCGACTCCCCGGCCACGGGGACGTGGCCGAGCAGGTCGAAGACCAGTCCCCCGACCGTGTCCCAGGGTCCGGTGGGCAGCTCGGCATGGATCAGCTCGTTGACCTCGTCGACCGGCAGCCGGGCACTCACCCGCAGCTCACCCGACCCCAACCGCTCGTAGGGCGCCTCTTCGACGTCGAACTCGTCGACGATCTCCCCCACCAGCTCCTCGATGAGGTCTTCGAGGGTGACCAGGCCGGCCGTGCCGCCGTACTCGTTGACCACCACGGCCTGGTGGAAGCTCTGGGCCTGCATCTCGCGCATCAGGTCGGAGACCCGCTTGGTCTCGGGCACGAAGTGGGCCTCCCGCAGATGGGACCTGACCGGGTCGGCACCGTGGCCGGCGCGCACCGTGCGGATCATGTCCTTCGTGTAGGCGATCCCGATCACGTCGTCGACCTGGAGCTCGACGGCCGGCACGCGGCTGAAGCCGTCCTCGAGGGCCCGCTCGAGGGCCACCTCGACCGTCTCGTCGGCGCCGACGGTGACCATGTCCGGCCGGGGCACCATCACCTCGCGGACCACGGTGTCGCCGAATTCGATGATCGACTTGATGAAGGCTCGCTCCTCGGTCTCGATCACGTCGCCTTCCACGGCCACGTCGGCCATGGCCAGGAGCTCGGACTCGGTCACCCCGGAACCGAGGTACTGGCCCTGTTGGCCGATGAGCATGTTGGCCAGGCCGATGAGCGCCCCGGACACCATCCGCACCGGCCAGAACCGGACGACGGCCGAGACCAGCGGGGCGCTGAACAAGGCAGCCCGCTCCGGGTGGTGCACGGCCCAGTTCTTCGGGACCGCCTCTCCCAGCACGAAGATCACCACGATCTCGAACACGGTGGCCGCCGCCACCCCCCAGGCCCCGAACCAGCTGTGGGCCAGGATCCCGACCAGCGTGGCCACGACCAGCTGGCAGATGAGCACCATCAAGAGGACCGGGTTGAGGAACCCCTGGGGGTTCTCGGTGAGCCGGGCCAGCACCTTGGCCCCGCGGCGCCCGTCGTCCACCAGCGCCAGTGACTTGGCCCTGCTCATGCGGACCAGGCTCGTCTCGGCCAGTGCCAGCAGCGCGGACACGGCCAGCAGCACGAGGACCACGACGATCAGGATGGCGTCGCTCACCGTGAACGAGCTGGTGGAGAGCAGCACGCCGGCCCCGGGGGTCATGAAGCCACGCGGTAGTAGCGAGCCAGCAGCTGTTGCTCGCGCTGTTCCATCCTCTCGGCCTCCTCGTCGACCTGGTGGTCCATGCCCAGCAGGTGGAGGATCCCGTGCACGACGAGCAGGGCGATCTCGTCGTCGAAGGTGGCCCCGTGCTCGACGGCGTTGCGCGCCGCCACCGACGGGCAGATCACGACGTCGCCGAGCAGGAGCAGGCGACCGGGGTCGGGCTCGATCGAGCCCGGACCGGTACCGCCCTCGTCCGGCGATCGGCCGCCGCGGTCCGACTCGTCCTCGATGGGGAAGGAGAGGACGTCGGTGGGTCCCTCCTTGTCGAGGAACCGTTCGTTCAGCGACGCCATGGTCGGCTCGTCCACGAACAGCAGTGACACCTCCGTGTCGCTCACGATCCCCTCGGCGCCGAGGACCGCCCGGGCCAGCCCCGACCACCGCTCCACGGCGACCGGATGGTCCGACTGCTCGTCGGCGGCATAGACGTCAAGGGTCACGGCGCGCCTCCGTCGGCGTCCCGTGCTCGTAGGCGGCGACGATGTCGGCCACGATCCGGTGGCGGACGACGTCGCGCTGGGTCAGATGGACGAAGGCCAGGTCGGGCACGCCGGACAGCACGGGCTCGAGGCCGACCAGGCCCGATCGGCCGCCGGCCACGTCGATCTGCGTGATGTCACCGGTGATGACGGCCTTCGACCCGAACCCGATCCGGGTGAGGAACATCTTCATCTGCTCGGGACTGGTGTTCTGGGCCTCGTCCAGAATGATGAAGCTGTTGTTGAGGGTGCGCCCCCGCATGAAGGCCAGCGGCGCGACCTCGACCGCACCCCGGTCGATCAACCGCTGCGCTCCCTCCGGCTCGAGCAGGTCGTGGAGGGCGTCGTAGAGGGGGCGCAGGTAGGGGTCGACCTTGGCCATGAGGTCACCGGGGAGGAAACCCAGGCGCTCGCCGGCTTCGACCGCGGGGCGGGTCAGGATGATGCGGTTGACCTGGCGGGCCTGCAGGGCCTGGACGGCCAGGGCCACGGCCAGGTACGACTTGCCGGTGCCGGCCGGTCCGATGCCGAAGGTGACGATGTTGGAGGCGATGGCATCGGCATAGCCCTTCTGCCCGCCGGTCTTCGGACGCACGGTCCGCCCCCGCGACGACCGCAGGAGCTCGGAGGTCAGGACCTCCGACGGCCGGATGTCACCGTCCATCATGTCGATGGTCCTGTGCACCTGGACGGCATCGAGGCCCTGACCCGATTCGAGGAGGATGATCAACTCCTCGAAGAGTGCCCCCACCCGCTCGGCGCCGTCACCCTCGATGGAGATCTCGTTGCCCCGCACGGTGATGCGGACATCGTCGAACGCCCCCTCGACCAGCCGCAGCAACTCGTCGCGCTGGCCGAGCAGGCCGGCCATGAGGTGGTTGCCGGGAACGAGGATTTTGACCTGGGTGCCTGCCACGTGCGTTCTGGTCCCGACCATACCAGCGGACCGGGGACGACGATCCGATGGGCCGGGTCCGGACGGATCCGGTGCGTCAGCCCGGTGGCCAGTCGAAGGTTCGACCGCCCAGGACGTGCAGGTGGAGATGGGGCACCGAGTTCAGCGCGTCCGGACCCACGTTGAACACCAGCCGGTAGCCGCGGTCCTCGCCGGCGATCCCCTCGGCGCGGGCCACCTCGCGGGCCGCGGTGAGCAGCGCCATCACCTCGCCGGCGTCGGCGTCGCCGACCACCGAGGCGTTCACGATGTGGCGCTTCGGAACCACCAGCACGTGCACGGGGGCTTGCGGGCTGATGTCACGGAAGGCCACGGTGAGGTCGTCGGCCCGGACGATGTCGGCGGGTACCTCGCCGGCCACGATGGCACAGAACAGGCAGTCGGCCATCCGTGCTCAGCCTGTCCCGTTGCTGATCACACCCCCACCGTTGGCATGGGCGCGCCCGTTCCCCTTGACCTCGGGGTAGAGGTGCTCCAGGCTCCCCGGGGAGATGCGGCTCGCCTCGATGAACCGGTCCACGTCGGCTTCTTGTATGCGGATGACCCGGCCGAACTTGTAGGCCACCAGATCCCCCTCGTCGATGAACCGGTAGAGGCTCCGCAAGGTGATACCCAGGCGCTCGGAGGCGTCCTTGGTGCTCAACCAGTTGATCGGCTCGGTCATGGTCGCCCCGTCGGCCATCAGACGTTGACGAGGAGTCCGAGCTCATCCAGGCGGGAGCCCATGCTGTCCGGGGTCACCCCGAACAGGCACGCGATGGCCCGCACGTCCTCGGCCCGAATGGTGATCATCCGGCCGTTGAAGTCCTGCCGGTGCACCTGGATCATGCTGAGGAACCTGCGGAGCAGGTCGCGCTCGGGACCGCTCACCGTATGGAGCTTGGTCAGGTCGATGGCCACCTTGTCCGCCCCCGAGCCGGCCTGGATGGCCCGCCGGGCGCTGAGGGGCGCCACCTCCTCGGTGGACCCGGCGGCACCCCATCGGGTGGCCACCACGTCGTCGGGCGGAAGGAGTTGGTCCACCGGAACGTCGTACAGCTTGGCCAGGCGCTGGAGCCGGGGCACCGAGATGGCCCGCTCGCCGCGCTCGTAGGCACCGAGCACGGAGGCCTTGAACTCCTGCTCCGACATGGCCTCGACCGCCTGCAGGGACAGCCGCATCTGCTTTCGCATGGTCCGCAGCCTGGCCCCGACCGCCTGGGCGTAGGCGATCCGTGCGGCCTCTTCTTGTTCGTCATCTTCCTCGATGTGGTTGACGCCCTTGTCAACTACCGTCATGCGCACCTCCGGTGAACTCTGTACCGATCGCCCCTGAGCTCCGGTCCTCTAACAGTGACGGGCACATGTTCGATACGAGCGATCCGACACGTACGTTTCCGTGGCGCACGATCGTTCTCCTCAACAGGAGCCCCTGCCTCTCTAAGTAGTAGTTTTGCTCACGGAGCGTGGTTGCGCAAGGGTCGCGATGACTCCGCTGCGAAGACCGCACAGGATCGTGCCTGCCACGAGCGCCGCGGTCTCGGCCCTGAGCACGGTCGGCCCCAGCCCCACGGTCCCCCCCGAGCGGGCCAGCTCGTCATCGTCCCACCCCCCTTCGGGCCCGATGGCGATGACCGGGTGGCTCAGCGAGGGCGGCGCTCCGCCCGGGTGGGCGAGAGACGGCGGCGGCCCGGTCTGTCCGGTCATGGCCTCCATGGTCGTGACGCCGGTCACCTCCGGCAACCACGCCCGCCGGCACTGGGCTGCCGCCTCCCTGGACACCCGGCGCAGCCGTTCGACGGCCCGGTCGGCCCGGTCGCGCTCCCAGCGCACCACCGATCGGCGGGACTGGATGGGGACGATCCGGTCCACGCCGAGCTCGGTCAGCTTCTGGACGACCCATTCGGGCCTGTCCCCCTTGGCCGGCACGAATGCCACCGTGATGACCGGTTCGGGCCTCTCCTCGGTGGTCACAGGACCGTCGGCGACGAGGACGGTGGCCGGGTCGGGGGAGCCCCGGGTGCCCGACGCCCCCGACACCCGGCAGGGGACCCAGGATCCGGCACCGTCGCACGCCACCACCGCCTCGCCGGGCCGCAGCCTCAAGACGTCGAGCAGATGACGGGCGTCGTCCCGGGTGGGCGCGGGCGCAGTCGGGTCGTCCACGAAGACCATGGCCTTGGCCGACACGAGAATCGGATCGGGGCGGGCACCGGCGGCGCCCGCCGCAACCCCGGCCGCCATGGTCAGCTCAGGGCCGAACGCAGCTTCGAGAAGATCCCCTCGCCGTGCGGCGCCGAGCCCAGGTCCTCGCCGCGGGCCTCGGCCAGGGCGGCCAGGAGCTCCCGCTGCCGATCGTCGAGGTCGGTCGGGGTGTCCACCTGGACGTGGACGAAGAGATCGCCACGACCCCGACCCCGCAGCTTGGGCACGCCCATCCCCTTCAGGGGGATCACCGTCCCGGACTGCGTGCCGGCCGCGATGGGCAGGTCCCGTGTGTCCTCCAGCGTCTCGAAGGCGACGCTTCCCCCCAGCGCAGCGAGCGCCACCGGGACCCGCACCGATGCGTGGAGATCCACGCCCGAGCGCTCGAAGGCCGGATCGGGGGTCACCGACACATGGACGAAGAGGGCACCGTTGGGTCCGCCCCGGAACCCCGCCGGTCCGTGGCCGGACAGGCGGAGGGTCGAGCCCTCGTCCACCCCGGCGGGGATGTCGACGGTCAGCGTCCGTTGTTCGCGGCGCCGCCCCTCGCCCCCGCAGTCGGCACACGGTTGCTCGATGAACTGGCCGGTGCCCTGGCAGTGCTGGCAGGGGACGGCGGTGATCACCTGACCAAGGATCGACTGGCGCATCCGGCGCAGCTCGCCCGCTCCCTGGCACTCGGGGCAGCGGACCGCGGCCGTGCCCGGCCGGGCCCCGGAACCCTCACACGTGTCGCAGTGGACGGGTGTCTCGACCTCCACCTGGCGGGCCACGCCGAAGACGGCCTCCTTGAAGGACAGGCGCAGGACCATCTCGGCGTCGGGACCCGGCATCGGCCCGGTCCGTCGGCCCCGCCCGCCGCCCGGGGCTCCGCCCATCCCGTTGAAGAACGCGTCGAACAGGTCGCCCAGGCCGCCGGCGAACGGGTCGCCCGGGGCCCCCCCGCCGGCACCAGGACCGAAGATGCCCTCGGCCCCGTACCGGTCGTAGCGGGCACGGCGCTCGGGGTCCTTCAGGACCTCGTAGGCCAGGCTGACCTCCTTGAACCGTTCGGCGCTGGCGTCGTCGTCCTGGTTGGCGTCGGGATGGAACTCGCGGGCCTTGGCCCGATAGGCCCGCTTGAGCTCCTCGTCGGAGGCGTCGCGGTGGACACCGAGGACCTCGTAGAGGTTGGCGTCGGTCACCGTCCGAGGCTCCGGGGGGTCATCGACCTGCCTCGCTCAGTCGTTGGCCCAGCCGGTCGCCCACCACGCGGGCGGCGGCCAGGGCCAGCGGGTAGTTCATGCGGGTGGGGCCGAGCAGCCCGATGGTGCCGCGCTCCATCCCGTCGACCGATACCGGCATCACCACGATGGCACACGACGCCAGTGGCTCCATGCCGTGCTCGGTGCCGATGGCCACCGACAGCCCGGTGTCGAGGATGTCGCGCAGCAGCGTGACCACGACGAGTTGCTGCTCGAGGATGCTCAGCACCGAGCGCACCGTCTCCACCGCGTCGAAGGCCTCGACCATGCGGGACGAGCCGCCGACGAAGAGTTGATCGCCTCCCTCGGAGGTCCCGAGGGTGCGCAGGGCCTTCAGCCCCACCGCCACCACCGCGTCGGTCGTCGGGTCGCCGGTGCCGGCCGCCCTCGGGCCCACCTTGGTCAGTGGGACGCCGAGCGAATGGGCGGCCAGACGGGCGGCGGCGGCGGCGAGCGCGGCGTCGTCGACCTCGTCGGCGAACTCGACGGACTGCTTCTGGACCGCCCCGTCGGCCAACACGACGACCAGGAGAGCCACCCGCGGGCCCAGCCCCACGAGCTGCACCGAGCGGATGGCGGCCGACTCGTGCGATGGCCCCACCACCATCGCCGTGCAGTCGGTCAGATCGGCCAGGAGCCCGGAGGTCCGCTCGAGCATCATCTCGATCTCGCCGTGGGCGTGCTTGAAGAACTGCCGGACCTGTTGACGTCCGTTCGGGTCCAGCGAGCCCGTGCCGGCCAGGTGGTCGACGAAGAACCGGTACCCCTTGTCGGTCGGGATCCGACCCGCGCTGGTGTGGGGCTGGGTCAGAAAGCCCTCGCGTTCGAGCAGGGCCATGTCCGAGCGCACCGTGGCCGACGACACGCTGACCCCGGGGGCGTCCACCACGTGCTGCGATCCCACCGGCTGGGCCGAGCCGATGTACTCGGTGACGACGGCGTTGAGGATGGCCGCCTTGCGGGCGTCGAGCTCACCGGCGCCGGTGGCACCCTCATCGGTTCGGCTGTTGTCGGTGGTTCCCATGGGTGTCCGGTGTGGGGATCGAAGCCCCGGCCGGCGGGTCCGGTCGGAATCAGAGGCGCCCCGTGTTGGCACTCCACTCTAGTGAGTGCTGAACCGTTCCGGACTGTCATAGGCCATCGGCTCGCATTTCCCCGGGTCCGGCGCCGGCGGGGACCGGGTCAGGCCGTGGCCACGAACATCCGCTGGGTCATGGCCGGCCCGAGGGCGATGGTGGCCCCTCCGACCTCCAGGGTCAGGGTGCCGTCCGGGGCCCGGGCCTGGATGAGCGCGGTTGTTCCCGGGGTCAGGCCGTGGTCCCCGAGATAGGACAGCGAGGCCGAGTCGTGCTCCACGCTCTCGGTGATGCGTTCGAGGCGGATCTTGTCCCCGGGCTGGGCCTCGGCCAGCCGGCGCTGTTCGGGACCGACCGGTTCGACGCCGGGGATGGGATTGCCGTGCGGACAGGTGGTCGGATTGCCGAGGAGCACGACCAGCCGATCCTCGACGTCGTCGGAGATCACATGCTCCCAGCGTCCGGCTTCGAGGTGGGCCTTGTCCCAGTCGAGCCCGATGATGTCCACCAGCAGGCGCTCGGCCAGGCGGTGCTTGCGCACGACGCCCTGGGCCAGGGCGGCGCCCTTCGCGGTCATGGTGATCTGACGCGAGCTGCGCACGATGAGATCGTCGGCCTCGAGGCGGTCGAGCATCTCCGACACCGAGGGGGCCGCCTTGCCCAGACGTTCGGCCAGGCGGGCCTGGATCACCGGGATCCCCTCCTCCTCGAGGGCGAAGATGGTCTCCAGGTACTCCTCGACGGGCGGATGGAAGCGGTCCAGCACGCGGTCGATCCTACGGTACCGGGCCTGTCCGCGGTTCGGGCCGGGGACCCGCCACCCCGGGCCCGGGACCCGCCGTCGGCACCCGTCGCCATCTCCCGGCGTGCCGACCGGCCCCGGGCGCTACCGTGGACTGCGTGGAGTCCAGCCCGAGGCCTGATCCGGTCGACGACGAGCGGCTCGACCCCGCTGAACGGCCGGGCCCTCCGATCGCCGATTCCGGCCCGAGGGCGCCGGGCGACGCACCCGCACCGGCGGCCCACGACGGTGCCGCCGCGGTACCCGCGGACGACGCCGGCGAGCTCGACGGGGGTAGGGACCCACTCCGGTTCAGCAACTGGATGAAGCGCTCGGCCACCGGTGCGGTCATGACCGGCATCGCCGTCGGGCTCAAAGAGGCCCTCCAGCCCCAGAGGAAAGAAGTGCCGTTCGTGATCGAGTCACGGGACGATCCGGACGACCAGGACAAGCCCATCGACCTCCACTTCGACCCGGACAGCCCGGAGGCCACCGTGGCCATCATCCGTCGGCCGGTGGCCGGTGCTCCGGACGAACCTCCTCCGCCGACCTGACCCCACGGCGCCGTCCACGGCCCACGAGGACGGTGACCCTCCCGGCCGACCCGTCGGCCAGCAGTACCACACCGACGCCATAGGCCAGGCCGGCCAGGGCGTCGGTCGGGTAGTGCCAGTGCAGGGATACCACCGCCGCCGACATCCACAGCGAGTACACCGCGGCGACGACCACCGTGGCCGTGCGCCAGCGGGGCGGGGCGGCGATCACCGCCGCCGTGGCCAGGGCGGCGGCGCCGACCGTCGAACCCGACGGGTAGGAGTACACCCCACCGAGTGTCCGGCCGACCGCCGGCTTGACCAACAGCTCACTGGTGATCAGGGCCACGGCCGGCCCGACGAGGCAGGCGGCCGCCCGCAGGCGGTCCCGGCGGAAGACGACGGCCGCGGCCAGGGCCGAACCAGCCAGCGTGACCGCCGGATAGCGCAACCAGGTCACCCGCGTGAACCACCCGCCGCCGCCCGCCGGCACCAGCTCCAGGATCCACCGGTCCACCGGTACGGCCACCGTCCGATGGGCGAGGGCGAGGCCGACGGCGGCCACCACCACGACCAGGGCCGCGCCGGTGGCCAGCTCGACGACGGACTGCCGGTCCCGTGAGCCACGAAGGCGGTCACGCCGGTCGCCCGGGGGATGGGCCGGAGCGCCGCGGGCCGCCGGTCTGTCGGCAGCGTCGGGTGGACTCACCACCTCGTCAAACCTACCCCTCCCTCCGCCCACGACCCTGTCGGGCCGGACTCGACCGTGTCCGCACCGGGCCGGGGAACGCTAACGTTGCCCATCTTCCCCGCTCGGCCCGACACCGTCACCGAACCGGTGCCGACCAGGGCCCCGGGCACCTCACCACCCCGGCCGTCGAGGGTCCCGCGGTGACGACCCGACTGGCCATCGCCACCCTGGCCGTGGGCCTGCCCATGGGCCAACAGGTCTACGAATCCGAGCTCGGCCGGCGGGCATCGGCCGAGCTCGGACCGGACTGGAAGGTCGACCGGATCGTGGTGCGGACCCTTCGCTCACCACTCCCGGGCACGGTGCGCATCCCCTCCCGGCTGCTCATCGGTGCCTCTCCGGCGCTCCGGCGCGGCGCCGGGCGGGTCATCTACCGCGGCCAGGAGATCGTCCACCGGATGGACCTGCGCCTGCCACCGGCCCCGCGCCCCGAGGTGCTGACCGTGCACGACATCGTGCCGTTCCGGTTCCCCGACGAGGGCCGGATGCCGTCCGACGCCGTGATCACCGCCCGGCGGGCGGCGGTGGTCATCTGCCCGTCGCAATTCGCGGCGGACGAGGTCGCCTCGGGGCTCGGCGTGGCCTCTCCCGTGGCCATCCACAACGGGGTCGACGACCGGTTCTTCGGAGCCTCGCCGCTGCCCGAGGCGGAGCTCGAGGCCAGAGGCATCCGACCGCCGTTCGTCGTCCACGCCGGCGGGTGCACGGAGCGCAAGAACCTGGCCGGCCTGGCCGATGCCTGGCCGCGGGTCCGATCGGCCCGACCGGACGCCACGCTGGTCCTCATCGGCCCCGAGGACGACCGCCGGAACCGACTGTTCGACCCACTGGCCGGAACCGTGCGCCTCGGGCGGGTGGACGATGCCACCGTGCAGGGGTTGATGGCCGCGTCAGCCGCCGTCGTCGTCCCCTCGACCTACGAGGGCTTCGGCCTGCCCGCCCTCGAGGCCATGGCCGTGGGCGTGCCCGTCGTGGCCGCGGCCCGCAGCTCACTGCCCGAGGTGTGCGGCGATGCCGCGTACCTGGTGGAGCCGGACGGACCCGATCTGGCCGAGGGGGTGGTGGCCGCCCTCGAGGGTGGACCCGACACCCGGTCGATGATCGAGCGTGGCCGGGTGCGGGCGAAGTCCTTCACCTGGGAGGCCAGCGTGGCCGCCCATGCCGCGGTGTGGAGGTCCTGTGGGTCGTGACCCGACCGCCCGGACCGGGCGGTCGTCGCGGGGCCGCGTGCCCTTCCATCTCGGACGAACCGCCCGATGAGGTTGGTGACCAGCGTCCACAGCACCGTTCCCATGGGTGGCGTGGAGTGGAACGTGTACCAGGTGAGCCGCGAGCTCGCCCGTCGTGGCCACCAGATCAACCTCATCTATCGCGAGCCCGGCTCACTCGTCCCCGACTACCGCAGGTTCTGCCAGTCGGTGACCAAGGTGCCCGAGGTCGACTACTGGTACCCGACCGGCCGGAGGGGACGGCCCAAGCAGTTGGCCAAGGTGGTCCCCGCGGCGGCGGTCGCCATCCGCCACAGGCCGGACCTCATCTACGGGAGCCGGATGATGTCCACCGGTTGGGCCATACCGGCCGGGAAGGTGGTGGGCGCTCCGATCGTGTGCCACGAGCACGGGTACGACGGCCGCCTCAGCGAGCGCCGGATCGACAGGTTCCGGCGTCACGTCGATCGGTTCGTCGTGGTCTCCCAGTTCGTTGCCGACCAGTGGCTCACGATGGGACTCGACCCCGACCAGGTCGACGTGGTCTTCAACGGCATCGATCCGGCCGAGTACCCCTTGGGCGGAGCCGAGGAGCGATCGGCGGCACGACAGGCGCTCGGCATCGGCGAGGATCTCTTCGTCGTCACCTGCGTCGGTCGCCTCGATCGCGAGAAGGGGGTGCACGTCCTGCTCGACGCGTGGCGACGACTCGGTCTGGGCCCCGGCGAGGGCGCGCTGGTGGTGATGGGCTCGTCCACCGTCCACCGCGACGCCGCCGCCTATCAGGCGGAGTTGCGGGCCATGGCCACCGACAGCGTGCGATTCGTGCCGGGACAGCGCGACGTGGTCACTCCCCTCCACGCCGCCGACGTGGCCGTGGTGCCGTCGGTGGTACCGGAGTCCTTCGGCCGGACGGTCATCGAGGCGCTCTCCACCGGTCGACCGGTGCTGGCCTCCCGGGTCGGCGGCATTCCCGAGATCATGTCCGGACCCCTGCGGCGCTTCCTGTTCGAACAGGAGGACGAAGAGGCGCTGGCGGAAGGGTTGCGCGACCTCATGCACTGGCGGGACCGCGAACCCGAGCTGGCCGGCGTGTGCCGATCGCGGGTGCTCGAGCAGTTCACGCTGGCCCGCATGGTGGACGGGATCGAAGCTTCCTTCCGGTCGGCCCTGTAGGGCTCAGCGGCGGAGGCGGCGGGCTCAGCGGCGGAGGCGGCGGGCCCGGCGGTCGGCACCGGCCAGCCGCACCCCGGCCCAGACCCCCGAGAGCGTCGCCGCCACGACCACCCCGGCCCGGAGGACGGCCCCGCCCGCGGCGCGGAGCGCCCCGGCGAGGTCGTGGCCCGTGGCGCGCTGCCTGGCCGTCGACATCCGCTCGCCGATGGAGGACGCGGCACCGCCGATCGAGGTCGACAGGTAGCGCCGGACGATGGGCTCGGTGAGCCCGAAGTTGCGGATGAGCACGATGAGGTGGTTCTTCTGGGCCCAGTAGACATAACGCAGGTCGAACCGCCGGCCCTTGGCGTACGGCGCGGCGAGATGCTCGACGACCGCGTCGGGCGTGTAGACGAGGCGGAACCCGGCATGGGCCACCCGGAGGCAGAGGTCTGTCTCCTCGCGGACGCAGGTCCCGCCGTAGCCTTCGTGTATCCCGCCGATCCGGTCGAGGACCGAGCGCCGGAACGACATGTTGGCCCCCAGGAGATGGTCGACGGGCACCGGCCCGCCCGGATCGGCGGCGAAGTTCCCGGTGATGGTGCCGTCGGGTTGGAGCTGGCCGATGGCGTCGACTCCCTCTTCGAGCTCCCCGGGCTGACGACGGATCTGGCGACCACCGACCGCCCCGACCGTCGGGTCGTCGTAGAACGGCAGGAGGTGCTCCAGCCATCCGGGTTCGGCAAAGGCGTCGTCGTCGATGAAGGCGAGGATCTCGCCGGAGGTCAGGCGATAGCCGAGGTTGCGGGCCGTGGCCATGGCGCCCATGCCCGCCGAGCACACCGCGTAGGTGACCGTGGGGAACCGGTCGCGTACGAGACGCTCGGTCTCGTCGTCGGACGAGGAGTCGACCACCACGATCTCGAGGGGGGCCCGGGTCTGGACCGACAGGTGCTCGATGCAGCGGGCCACGAAATCGGGGCGCTCATAGGTGATGATGACCACCGAGGCGGTGGGGGCGCTCATCCGGCGTCGGCGACAACCGAGTCCGGCACCCGGGCCGTACGCAACCAGGTGGGTGCCCCGACGATGGCGGGCGGTCTGCGGACAGGGGTCAACAGTGTGGTCAGCCGGGGATGCCGGCAACGCCCGAGCCAGCGGTCGATCTCCTTCCCCCAGTTGACCTCGTCCACGTGGCCGGAGGAAGCAGCCTTGTTCCGCATCTCCGTCTCCGACCTGACCCAGGAGAAGTGCCAGATCCCTTCATCGGGCCGGACCGACTCGTCGACCCGTGCGTCGCGTGGATGGGCGGGGTCGGTGTTCCGGCGCCGGAAGTCGACCCGCCATATGGGCACGTCGCACTGGCGGGCCAACCTGAGGGTGGTGCCGGCCTTCACCGCCACCGGCCCCGGGTAGCCGGCCGATATCCCCCAGGTCCGGCGGCACCGTTCGAGGTAGATGTGGCCTCCGACATGTCCGTAGAGCCATCGGGCCGGATAGTCGAGGGCGGACTTGCCTTCGGAGTGGGCGCGGGCGATGGCCCCCACGAAGCGGTCGGGATCTCCGAGTACCTCGTCGGTGTCGATCTGCACGACCCAGTCGACCTCGTGACCCAGTGCCGCGATCCCGGCGTTGCGCTCGAGCGTCTCGGCTTCGAGCGGCAGGAGCCCGGTGTCGTGGAAGTTCCCGGGAAGCCGGATCACCTTCCCGTCGGTGTCCATCCGGTCGACCACCTCGAGGCAGTGTTGGATGGGCAGTGGCCTGTTGGTCCAGCTCAGCCCAGCCTCGTCATAGACCACCACGATGCGTTCGGCGATAGCGTAGATGGAACGGATGCTCTGCTCGAGAAAGGCGGGGTCGCCGAGCAGAAGGTAGGCGCCGAGCCGGAGTGAGGTCGGCCTTCTGGGCGATCCCGCTCGGGAAGCGCTGGCGGAAGGGGAGAATTCGGTCATTGCCTCACAGAACGTACACGTCCCCCACCGTTCAGCTGTTCCTCAATACCCACCTCGTTCCTGCCGATGGAGACGGGTATGCACGCGGCGCGCCGTTCGAGCATCAGGATCTGACATGAAGGCCTTGCCGACCTGGTTCGGGCCGCCCGGACGCCCGCTGTTCGGATGCGTCCATCGCCCGGACGGCGGCATGGCCCGGGGAACGGTGGTGATGTGCGGCCCCCTGGGTCGGGAGATGGCCAACGCCCAGCCGGCCATGCAGGCGCTCGCAGAGCAGCTCGCCGGCACCGGGGTGGCGGCGTTGCGGTTCGCCTACGCGGGCACGGGCGATTCGAGCGGCGACCTCGACGGACCCGACCGGGTGTCCGACTGGCTGGCCAGCGTGGACGAGGCCGTGTCGTTCGCCCGGAGCTGCTCGGAAGGTCCGGTGGTTCTGCTCGGGATGCGGATGGGGGCCCTCCTGGCCATCGAGGCCGTCACCCGCGGCACGACGGTCGACCACCTCATCGCGTGGGACCCGTGGGCGACAGGACGCGAGTTCCTCCGTGTCGAGCGCACGCTGTTGGCCACCGGCTACGGGGCCCCACAGGCCGATGACGGATCGGTGACCGGCCCGGCCTTCACCTACTCGGCGGAGACGGTGGGCGAACTGTCGGCACTCAAGCTGGCCACCGCCGACTTTTCGAAGGTCCGCCGCGCGCTGGTGGCCCTGCGAAGCGAGGGGCGGGGACTGAAGTCGGCACACGACGGTTCCCCGGCCGACGTCGATTGGATCGAGGTGGACGGACAACCCGACCTGCTGGACGTCCCGCCCCAGATGATCACCCTTCCGACCACCACCATCAAGACCATCGCCGACTGGGCCTCCCACGTCCTCGACGGGCCCGGGACCCCGTTCGCCGTCGAACCCGTGGACTCGGCCGACGTGGCGCTCACTCCCGACGGCCGGGCCATCACCGAGCGGGCCGTCCGACTGGGCCCGAACTCCCTGTTCGGGATCGTCACCGAGCCGGCCACGGGCAGCGGGGCGTCGACACCGACGGTCGTGTTCTTCTCCGCAGGGGCTCTCGACCACACCGGAGCGGGCCGGATGTGGGTCGAGCTGGCCCGCCGGTTCGCGGGCCACGGCCTCCGGAGCGTCCGCTTCGACATCGACGGCGTCGGGGAGACGTTCGGGCGTCCGGACCTGCCCCGCCAGGAGCCCAAGCCTCCCGAGGCCATCGACGACCTGTGCGACCTGGCCGCGGCGCTCGGCGATCCTCAAGCCCGGGATCTCATCTTCGTCGGCCTGTCCTCGGGTGGCTACCACGCCATTGAAGGCGGACTCCGTCTGCACCCCCTGGCCGTCTGCGCCATCAACCCGGGGATCACCGGTTGGGTCCCCGACATCGAGGTCGGAGCCATCGACTCCCGCCGGTTGGCCTACCGCGCCATGCCCCCCTCGTTGCGCGACCTGTCCGTCAAGCATTCGCGGGTGGCCCTGTGGACGTGGCAGGCGCTGTGCCAGGTGCGGGTCGCCTGGTCCCCCATCCACCCCGTGGCCGAGGTCAGTCGGCGCGGCATCCCGGTGCTGGTCGTCGTCAGCGAGGTCGACGCCCACGAATTCGAGCCGTCGCTCTACTGGTCGGTGGTCCGGCGGCGGCTCCGTCGGCGCCGGACGTTGGACATCGAGGTGGTGCCCGGCAACGACCACTCGCTGTACACCGTCGAGGGCCGGGCCGAGGCCTATCCCCTGTTGACCCGGTGGATCCTCAGCCGGTTCGGCGACCGCGTCGCCTGACACCGACCGGCCGAGCCGCGCTCCCGATCCGACACCGACCGGCCAAGCCGCGCTCCGATCAGATGGCGTCGGCGAAGCCGCGCTCCCGATCAGATGGCGTCGGCGAAGCCGCGCTCCATCTGCTCGAAGATGACCGCCCCGGCCACGAGGGCCAGGATCGGGACGACGATGGCGAGCACGAACTCCCAGGCATAGGGCGCCGGTTGACGCACGAACGACCACTGGAAGGCCTGGAGCAGCCAGGTCAGCGGGTTCAGGTCGTAGATGACCCGATACTTGGCCGGCACTTCGGCGATGGGATAGATGATGGGGCTGGCGAAGAGCAGGAACTGCAGGAAGAAGGGGACGAAGTAGTTGACGTCGCGATAGCGCACGGTCAGCGCCGACGTGACCAGCCCCACCGCGCTGGCCAGCAGGATGATCATGGCCGTCCACACCGGAACGAACAGGACAGCCGCACCCGGGTTGACCCCGTTGATGACCATGAGGACGATCAGGAACGCGATCGACACCAGGAAATCGACCAGGCACGAGTAGACGACGGCCAGGGGCACCAGCATCCGGGGGAAGAAGACCTTGGACACCAGGTCCCGGTTGGAGACCAGCGAGCCCTGGGCTCGGGTGATGATCCCGCTGAACAGGTTCCACACCACGACGCCGGCGAAGATGAAGACGATCGGCACCGAGTGCCCGTAGCTGACGTGGCCCACCTTGGTGAAGACCAACACGAAGACCAGCGCGGTGAGCAGAGGCTGGAGCAACACCCAGACCACGCCGAGGAGGGTCTGGCGGTAGCGCAGGGTGACGTCGCGGGCCCCGAACCGGTAGAGGACCTCGCGCGCCTCCCACAACTCGGAGACCTTGGGGATGGCGAACTTCTTGGGCGGGGTGATGACGATGGTGGCCATGGGTCCTCAGCGCTGCGAGAAGTCGAAGTCGGGAAAGACGACGCCGCGGTCGGTGCCGTCGGGCGTGGTCGGATGCGGGTAGGGGGTGACGGGCAGGACCTGGAAGTGACAGGCCTGCTCCCAGATGTCGGTCGGGTGCCCGCCGGCGTGGATCATCATGTCGACGGTGTAGGCACCGGGCTTCAGCCACGGCGTGCGAACCACGACGCGACCCTCGTTGTCGGTGGCCGGGTCCAGCCAGAAGTCGACGACCCGGGAGTCGCACTGGGCGATCACCATCCCGTCATCGTTGTTGACGAAGCACGAGACGTGGTAACGGCTCCCGAAAGCCGGATTGGCCCCCACCGAGAATTCGACGACCACCTCCTCGCCGGGCTTGGTGATGTCGTTGGCCACGCTCACCTCGTCGAAGCGGAGCTCGCCGGTGCCCGGGCGGAAGGACGCCTCCTTGAGCATCGGTGCCGTGCGGGCGAAGCTTCGCTTGTACTCCTCCATGGCCTGCTCGACGGTGCCGTGGAGGACCAGTCGGCCACTGTCGAGGTACAGGGCCGAGCTGCACAGGTCGGACACCGTCTGCAGCTGGTGGCTGACCAGCAGCACGGTGCGACCGTCGCGGGCCACCTCCCTCATCTTGCGCAGGCACTTGGCCTGGAAGTCCGAGTCGCCGACGGCCAGCACCTCGTCGACGACCAGGATCTCGCTCTCCAGATGGGCGGCCACGGCGAAGGCCAGACGGATGTACATGCCGGTCGAGTACCGCTTGACCTGGGTGTCGAGGAACTTCTCCGTCCCGGCGAAGTCGACGATGGCGTCGAAGCGCTCCTTGATCTCCTTGCGGCGCATCCCGAGCAGGGTCCCGTTGAGGTAGACGTTCTCCCGCCCGGTGAGCTCGGGGTGGAACCCGGTGCCCACTTCGAGCAGGCTCCCCACCCGGCCCCCGAGCTCGAGTCGGCCGGTGGTGGGGGCGGTGATCCGGTTGATGATCTTCAGCAGCGTGGATTTCCCGGCCCCGTTGCGGCCGATGATGCCGACCACCTCCCCCCAGGACACCTCGAAGCTGACGTCGTGGAGGGCCTCGAACTGCTCGACGACCTTCTTGGCCTTGGCCTGTTTGACCTTCTTGATCACCGCTTCGGCTGCTGTGGTCGACCGGTCCTCACGGGTGTAGATCCGGTACGTCTTGGAGAGGCCGGATACAGCGATAGAGGTATCCTTGGACACTGCCGACACGTTAGACGTCAGTTGTTGGAGCACCGGGGGAACCTCGTTCGAACAGCTATGTCCTGCCCTTCGGATCGACCGTTCAGTCGTCCAGCTTGAGCGCGGAGACGAACGCCTCCTGTGGAACCTCCACCCTTCCGATGTTCTTCATCTTCTTCTTGCCCTCCTTCTGCTTCTCCAGAAGCTTGCGCTTCCGGGTGATGTCACCGCCGTAGCATTTGGCCAGAACGTCCTTTCGCCTGGCCTTGACCGTCTCGCGGGCCAGCACCCGTCCACCGATGGCGGCTTGGATGGGGACGTCGAACATCTGGCGGGGAATCAACTCGCGCAGCTTCTCGGTCATTCGCCGACCGTAGAAGTCGGCCTGTGACCGGTGGACGATGGTGGAGAAGGCATCGACCGGCGTGTGGTTGATCAACAGGTCCACCTTGACCAGGTCGGCGGTGGCGTACCCCTCGGGCTCGTAGTCGAGACTGGCATAGCCCTTGGTCCGGCTCTTCAACTGGTCGAAGAAGTTCACCACCACCTCGGCCAGCGGGATGGCGTAGACGAATTCGACCCGTTCGGGTGACAGGTACTCCATCTTGACCATCTCGGCCCGTCGGCTCTGGCACAGGTCCATCACCGTGCCGGTGTACTCGGCCGGGGTGAGGATGGTGGCCCTCAGCATGGGCTCGTCGACATGGTCGAGCGCGGTGGGCTCGGGCAGTTCGCTCGGGTTGTCCACGTCCACCTGGGTACCGTCGTTCAGGTAGGCGCGGTAGGCGACGGACGGGGCCGTGGCGATGAGGGAGAGGTCGAATTCGCGCTCGAGGCGTTCGCGCACGATCTCCATGTGCAGCAACCCCAGAAATCCGCACCGGAAGCCGAAGCCGAGGGCCCGCGACGACTCGGGCTCGTAGGTGAAGCTGGCGTCGTTGAGCCGCAGCTTCTCCAGTGCGTCGCGCAGGTCGGGGAGCTCGTCGCCGTCGATGGGGAAGAGCCCGCAGAACACCATCGGCTTCGGGTCGCGGTAGCCGGCCAGTGCGGCCGCGGCCGGGTGGGCGGTGGTGGTGACCGTCTCGCCGGAACGAGCTCCGGCCACGTCCTTGATCCCCGCGATCAGATAGCCCACCTCACCGGGACCGAGCTCGTCGACCGGCACGGTGGCCGGGGTGCGGATGCCGATCTCTTCGATCTCGTGGTTACTGCCCGCCTGCATGAACCGCAGCTTGTCCGTCCCGACCAGGGTGCCCTGCATCACCCGGATCGAGCTGACCACACCCCGGTACTGGTCGTAGGCCGAGTCGAAGATGAGGGCCTGCAGGGGGGCGGTGGGGTCTCCGGTGGGGGCCGGGATCCGGGCCACGATGGCGTCCAGCAACTCGGGGACGCCCTCGCCCGTCTTCGCCGAGATGCGCATGATGGCCGCCGACTCGATCCCGAGGACCTGTTCGATCTCGGCCGCGCACCGGTCGGGATCGGCGGCGGGGAGATCGATCTTGTTGAGCACGGCCACGATCTCGAGATCGTTGTCGAGCGCCTGGTAGCAATTGGCCAGGGTCTGGGCCTGGATACCCTGGGAGGCGTCGACCAGCAGCACCGCCCCCTCGCAAGCGGCCAGCGATCGGCTGACCTCGTAGCCGAAATCGACGTGGCCGGGCGTGTCGATGAGGTGGAGGGTGTGGTCGCGCCACGGCACCCGCACGTTCTGGGCCTTGATGGTGATCCCGCGCTCACGTTCGATGTCCATCGAGTCGAGGTACTGCTCGCGCATCAGGCGCGGGTCGACAGCTCCGGTCAGCTCCAGAATCCTGTCCGACAGGGTCGATTTGCCGTGATCGACGTGGCTGATGATGGAGAAGTTGCGGATGCGGTCGATGGGAAGCACGGAAGGGCCAGCGTACCCAAGCCGCCGAGCGGGCCGACCGCCCCCGTCCCGCCGGCACGGGTACCGGCGGGACGGCCGGGTGCGGTTGATGGCGGCGGATGGGAGGAGGGCGGAAGGGCTGCTATCCTCGGGGGCCTCCGGAATTGGCCCTCGCCGGCCGGCCGGGGTCAGATCTCCGAACCGGTGGTGGTCGCGGCACGGCCAACCATGCCGACCGCACCAACCATGCCGACCGCACCAACCATGCCGACCGCACCAACCATGCCGACCGCACCAACCATGCCGACCGCAACCGTGCCGACCGCACAAGGATGACAAGGACCACTCGTGGCAAACATCAAGAGCCAGATCAAGAGGAACCGCCAGACCATCAAGCGCCAGGCCCGCAACAAGGCGGTGCGGTCCGAGTTGCGGACCCGCACCAAGCGGGCCATCTACGCCATCGACAGCGGCGCCGAGGACACCGAGGAGTCGCTGCGGCTGGCCATCAAGCGGATCGACAAGGCTGCGGCGAAGGGTGTGATCCACAAGAACCAGGCGGCCAACCGCAAGTCGCGCCTCATGAGCCGGGCCGCCCGGGCCGCCGAGGGCTGACCGCCGACCACGGGCCGACCCCTTGCGGTCCCGCCGGGTAGTCGGTCCCGCCGGGTAGCGGTCAGGCCGGGTAGTCGGTCAGGCCGGATAGTAGTAGAAGGGCTGGTCGCACCGGTAGCCGTGGGTCGGACCGTCCAACGGAGGGTCGTCGAGCCGCTGGTACTTCCCGTTCTCGATTCGGGCGATGATGTAGCAGTTGGTCGGGACCTTGCCCGCCGGGTTGGCCGGGCCGGTCAGATAGCCGCCGGAGAACGACGTGATGTGCCGCAGCGCCTCGAGCACCGAACCCCGGCTCGGATCGGGTCCCGCGGCCTTCAACGCCTGGCTGAACAGCTCCGCCGACAACCAGCCGTACAGCGTGTAGAGGTCGGCATGGAAGCCGGGCGAGGCCGTCTGGACCCACTTGAGGAAGGTGTTCACCGCCGGAAGCCCGGCCGCGTCCTCACCGAGGTAGAGGGCCGTGTTCTGCTCCATATAGGCCCCGTCGATGGCGGCTGCTCCCCCTGAGTTCGGCACCAGCTCTTCGCTGTAGGTCGAACCTCCGAACACGATCACCGGGTGGAAGTCCTGCTGGTTGAGGGCCTGGACGACGGAGGCGGCGTAGTTCTCGGGCATCTGCTCCATGAAGAGGATCTTCACCCCGGCGTTCTTCATGTTGACGACGTACTGGGTGAAGTTCGTCGTCGAGATGTCGAAGGTGGGGTCGTAGATCACCTTGTACCCCAGGTGTTCCATGGCCGCCTTCTCGGCCGTCCATTTGACCTCGGCCGACGGCTCGTCGGCCACCAGCGCGCCGGCGTCTTTGACCTCAGCCGGGAACTTCTTCTGGAAGTAGACCAGCGGCCCGAGGATCCACCCGTTGGGAGTCGGGGCGGGGCTGAATGAGTTGGGCAGCTCGGCGGTGGCCAGGTCGAGCGAGACGGTGACGTTGGGCACCTGCGGGTTAGCCTTGAGGACGACACCGCCGAAGCTGTCGAACAGCGAGAAGCCGCCCACCATGGCGAAGTCCTTCCCGACATCCTCTTGTGTCTCGTCCTTGTTGGTCGCCCCGGCGTACTGGTCGTCGCTGCTGTCCACCACGACCTTGCGGCCGTTGACGCCACCCGTCGAGTTCACGTAGTCGGCATAGGCCTCGGTGCCGACGGCGGCGCCCTTGAAGATCCCCTCCAGCAGGGTCGACACGTTGCCCACCGTCACCGTCGTGGCCGTGAGACCGGTATGGTCGCTGAACGCCGACTTCGGGATGGCCGCCTTGGTCGACGAGGAATTGGTGGTGACGCTGTTGGTCGACGAGCAGGCGGCCAGGGTGGCGGCCAGGACCACCACACCCGCCACCGCCACCAGCCCCGAATGCCGGCGCCGGGTGTGTCCGGCCACCGGATCCGCTCTGTTCCCCAAGGTGGATTCCATGGCGTGCTCTCCCCCTTCGTCGCGCAGTCCTCCGGCGGATGCTCGCTCCGTCCCCTCCGGCCGACCGATCGGTATGACTCTAGGCACTGCCGGCCCGTTCTGCCCGGCAGGCACTCACGTGGCGCCGGGCCCGCTCGGTCCCGTCCCCTCGTCCCGCTTGTGCATGGCGGCGATGCGGGAGCGCTCCATGTTGACGAACTCGCCCACGGCCTCGACGGTGACAACCCCGTTCTGGATGAGGTGCCCGCGGCTGTGGGTCCGACGCTGGTCCTGTTCGGTGACCCAGGCCTCGAACAACGCCGGCTGCGCGATGAGGGTGGGCTTCAGGTACCTGATCGAGAGGCTGACCGTGGGACCGGCGCCGGCGGCGATGACGTTGGCTGCGGTCAACATCATGTCGAACGCCCCGGCCAGCACCGCGCCGTGCACGCAGCCCGGCGCACCCTCATAGGCGGCGGTGAACTCGGCCCGTCCGATGGCCTTGGGCGGGTCGAACTCGATGACGACCGGCACCGCCACCGGGTTGCAGGCGCCGATGACCACGTCGAAGGGCATGGCCGCGGCCAGGGTGGCGGCGTCGCCGGGCCCGTCCGGGTGCTCGGAGAAGCGGGCCACCGGCACCGGGCCGCTCGCGGGCACGAAACCTTCGAGGTCGTCGGCCAGCGACCCCGCCCGACGGGCCGCGTCGGAGAGCAACCCGGAGGGCGCCATGGACGCCACGGTGACCGTCGTGAGCCGGCGGACGGCCGCGGCCAGCTCCTCACGCCCGCGGCTGCTCCACGGCTTGTCCACCGGACCGGACGCGGGAACGGCGGGATCAGGCATCGTCGCCCCCGAATCGCCCGAGGTAGGCCGAGTGCGCGTCGAGGGACGAGAGCATGGCCTCCGCGCTTCCCGACGGCACCCGGAGCACGACCTCAGTGACTCCCTGGGCCTGGAAGTGGGCCAGTTTCTCGTCGGTGGGCACGGTGCCGAACGGGACCACCCGGATCCGGTCGGGGTCGCGGCCCCGGTCCTCGACGGCCCGGCGGAGCCTGGGCAGCGCCTCGGTCAGACCCGACCCCCCGATGGGCATCCACCCGTCGGCATACTCGGCCACGGCCGCGAACACCGAGGGGTTGGGTCCGCCACCGACCAGCGTGGCGATCCGAGGCCGCTGGATGGGCTTGGGCCAGCTCCAGCACGGATCGAGGGAGACGTGGGCGCCGTGGAACTCCGCCTGGTCCTGCGACCAGAGGGCCTGCATGCAAAGCGCATGCTCGCGGGCGATATCACGCCGGTCCTCGAAGGGAACTCCGTGGTCGGCTGCCTCCTCGCGGTTCCATCCGAACCCGATGCCGAGGACCACCCTTCCGCCGCTCAGGTGGTCGAGGGTGGCCAGTTGCTTGCCCAACACGATCGGGTCGTGCTGGGCCACGAGCACCACTCCCGTTCCGAGCAGGATGCGCCGGGTGACCGAGGCCGCGGTGGCCAGGGCCACGATGGGGTCGAGGCTGCGCCGGTAGTCGTCGACGGACACGCCTTCGACCAACGCCGGTGGCCGGTCGGCCCGCACCGGGAGGTGGGTGTGCTCGGGCAGGTACAGCGAGTGGAAGCCACGGTCCTCGACCTCGCGGGCCAGGTCCGCCGGCGGCATGGCCAGATCGGTCAGGAAGGCGGTGATCCCGAGGTGCACGGGCCGTCAGCCGTCCAATCCGGCGGTGAGCTGGGTCCCCGGATTGTTGTCGGGATCGGCGAACAGCGCGGCGAAGGCAGCCTCTTCACGGGCCCTGGCCTCATCGATCCGGTTCCGGCCCGAGGCCATCATCAACCGCTTGACCTCACGGGTGGCGTGCGGTGCGAACGAGGCGATCCGGCGGGCCAGGTCCAACGTCTCGGCCAGCACCGTCCCCTCGGGGCAGACCCGGAGGGCCAGCCCCGCCTCGACGGCCTGGCCGGCATCGATCCACTCCGAGGCCAGCAGCATGGCCGAGGCCCGCTGCCATCCCATCCGCTCCGGAAGCAGCCAGCTGCTGGCCGCCTCGGGCGGCACCCCCAGCTCGGTGAAGGGGGCACGCAGCCGGGCCCGTTCGTCCATCAGGACCAGGTCCACATGGGCGAGCAGGGTGCAGCCGAGTCCCACTCCCACACCGTTGACCGCGGCCAGCAGGGGCTTGTCGAAGGACACGACGGCGTCCATCAGGCCCTGGAAGCCCGAGCCCGCCGCCGGGCCCCCGTCCCCGGTGGCCATGGCCGCCATCTCACGCAGGTCCTGGCCGGCTGTGAACGCCTTCCCCCGGCCGGTCACGACCACCGACCGGATCCCGTCGTCGGCCAGGGCGGCCGAGAGTGCCCCGGTCACCGCCACGTACATGGCGGTGTCGAAGGCGTTGCGGACCTCGGGCCGGTTGAAGGCGATCAATCTGACGCCGGCATCGTCCTCGACGTCGATCCGGCTCCCACTCACGGCCGGACCACCTGACCGCCGTCGACGTTGAAGACGTGGCCGGTGATCCACGAGGCCTCGTCGGACAGGAGGAACAGGCACATTCCCACCAGGTCCGAGGTCTGGCCCTGCCGCTTGAGGGCCAGGGAGGCGAGGATCGGCTTCATGAAGGCGTCCGGGACCACCGTGCGGGACGCCTCGGTGTCGATGGGACCGGGCGCGATGGCGTTGGTGCGGATGTTCTGACCACCGAGCTCGTGGGCCAACTGCTGGGTGATCGAGTTGACGCCCGCCTTGGCCAGCCCGTAGAAGCCTGCGTACATGTACGCGGCCGTGGAGGACTGGTTGACGATGGCACCGCCGCCACGGGACGCCATGGCCGGAGAGCAGGCGCGCACGCAGCTGAGCGCCCCGAGCATGTTGACCGCCAGGAACCGGTTGAGGTACTCCCAGTCGACCGTGAGCAGCAGGTCGAGCTGCATCCCACCGAAGATGGCCGCGTTGTTGACCAGGTAGTCGATGCCGCCGAACCGCTCGACGGTGCGTTCGGCCATGGCCTGTGCCGACTCCGGGTCGGCCACGTCCACCCGCACCGACTCGGCCCTCCCTCCCGACGCCACGATGGCCGCGGCCACCTCGGCCGCGTTGGCCCCGGCGATGTCCGCCACCATCACCGAGGCGCCCGCCGCGGCCAGCGCCTCGGCGTAGGCCTGCCCGATCCCCCCGCCGGAGCCAGTCACGATGGCCACCTTGCCGGTGAAGTCGAAACGGAGCATGGGGTCGGGTGCGGTGTCCGACCCGGGTCCGCCAATGCTCACGAGCCCTCGGTCCGATGGCGCTTGGCGATCACCTTCTCGGCCACCGCGTTGACCCCGGTGGACAACGGCCAGCCGATGTAGTGGGCCAGATGGACCACCGTCTCCCGCACCTGTTCCTCGGTCAGCTCGCCCCGGTCGAGGGCCGACCGGAACTGGATCTCCACCAGTTGGGACTGGCCCAGGGCGGCCAGCACGCCGATGGTCATCAACCGGCGGTCGCGGGTGTCGAGCTGCGGCCTGGTCCAGACCGCCCCGAAGAGATGGTCGACGGTGAAGTCCACATACGGTCCGGCGATCTCGTCGGGGTCGACGGAGAAGCCGTAGACCTCTTCCATCTTGGCGATGCCCCGCGCCCGGGGGGAGTCGGGGTCACGCCCACCCCCATCTTCTCGTCGACCCGGTTGCTGCTCGCTCACGCTGCTCACCTTCCCTTCACGCCGGCTCGGCGATGGACTTGGTCTCGAGGTACTCCTCGAAACCGGCGACGCCGGACTCGCGTCCCACGCCGGACTGCTTGTAGCCCCCGAAGGGCACATCGGGGCTGAACCACACGCCCCCGTTGATGCCGACGGTGCCGGTCCGGATCCGATCGGCCACGCCCACGGCGCGTTCGCGGTCGGCGGACCACACCGAGCCGGACAACCCGTAGGCGGAGTCGTTGGCCAGGGCCACCGCGTGGTCGTCGCCGTCGTGGGGGATGACCACCAGGACCGGGCCGAAGATCTCCTCCTGGGCCACCCGGGCCCGATTGTCGACACCCACGATCAGCGTCGGCTCCACGAAGTAGCCGCGATCGAGATCGGAGGGGCGGCGGCCGCCGGTGACGAAGGTCCCGCCTTCCTCGACGGCCAGGCGGAGGTAGCCCTCCACCCGCTCACGCTGGCGGGCACTGATCAGTGGCCCGCAGATGGTGCCGGGGTCGGTGGGGTCGCCGGCCGGCAGCTTGGCCATCACCTTGGCCGCGGACTCGACGGCCTCGTCGAACTGGCGCCGCGGGACGAGCAGCCGGGTGGTGATGGCACAGCCCTGGCCGGCATGGGTGCACACGGTGAACGCGGCCGTGGCCACGGCCCCCCGCAGGTCGGCGTCGTCCAGGATGACGAAGGCCGACTTGCCCCCGAGCTCGAGGAAGACCTTCTTGAGCGAGTCGGCCGCGGAGATCATCACCTGCTTGCCGGTGGCGGTCGAGCCGGTGAAGCTGATCTGGTCGATCCGGGGATCGGCTGAGAGCAACGCGCCGACCGTGTGCTCCGAGGACGGGACGATGTTGACCACTCCGGCGGGGATGTCGGTCTCCTCGACGATGAGCCGCCCGAGCACGGTGGCGCACCACGGGGTGTCCGGCGCCGGCTTGAGCACCACGGTGTTGCCGGCGGCCAGGGCCGGGCCCAGCTTGGCCAGATTGATCTGGTGGGGGACGTTCCACGGCGTGATCGCCCCCACCACCCCGGTGGCCTCACGCCGCACCCATCGGTGGGAGGGGATGCCCATGGGCGACGCATCGCCGAGGTCGGTCTCCCACTCGTAGCCCTCGGCCAGATCGGACACCCAGCCCAGGGACTCGACCGGCGCATCGAGCTGAGCCGAATAGGTGAACGAGAGCGGGGAACCCGTCTCGGCCACGGTCATGGCCCGGATGTCCTCGGCATGGGCGACGAAGGCCGCCTGCAGCTGGCGCAGCCCCCGGACCCGCCGTTCGACATCGGTCGACCAGCCCGACTCGTCGAAGGCCCGGCGGGCCGCGGCCACGGCGTCATCGAGGTCCTCGGGACCGCCGTCGGCCACCACCCCGATCGTCTCCTCGGTGGCCGGGTTGACCACGTCGAAGGTCCGCCCCGACCGCGCCGGCCGGAGCCGGCCGTCGATGAGCATGCGCTCCTCGCCCGTCGATTGGTTCTGCGAGCTCATACCGGCATCCCGCCTACGCCGAAGATGTCGTCGCACTCCTGTTCGGCGAGCGTGGCCATGGGCAGCTCGACCGCCAACGACTCGGCCAGCTCGAGGGCGGCCCGGATGTCCTTGTGGGCCAGTGTCGCCCCCGCCTGCATGGCGCCCACCAGGCCCTTGTCGTCCTCGTCGGTGAACGGCGCCACCGTCGTGCGGAACATGAGCCGGGAGGCACCTCCGATGTGCACGTCGCTGGCCTTGACCACCTCGGCCAGTTGCAGGAGCGAGATGCCGGCCGCCTCGGCCAGCCGCTGGCCCTCGTAGGCGGCCAGCCACGAGCCGTAGGTGATCAGGTTCCGGGCCAGCTTGGCGGCCAGGCCGGTACCGAAGGGCCCCATGGTCGCGGTCAGCGAACTGACGGCGGCGAAGAACGGGCCGAGCCGCTCGATGGTCGCCGGATCGCCGCCCACCATGCAGACCAGGTCGCCGGAGGACGCCGCCGCGGGCCCGCCGGTCACCCCGCAGTCGAGGACCGTCACCCCGAGGGCGGCGGCCTCGGCCCCGACGGCCTGGACACAGGATGCCGAAATGGTGCTCACGATGACGAAGACGGTGCCGTCACCCGCCGCCAGGCCACCGTCCGGTCCGCTCAGCACCGCGTGGACCTGGTCGTCGTCGACCACCGCCACCACCACCACGTCGGAACGGCCGGCCAGGTCCGCGGGCGAGGGCGCCACCTCCGCCGTCTCCGCGTACCGGGCCGTGGCCTCGGACCGGACGTCGCACACCACCAGGGGGAATCCTTCACGGAGCAAGCTGGTGGCCACCCCGTCGCCGATGGCGCCGAGGCCGATGACCCCGACCTTCGGCAGGGAGGCGGCCGGTTCTCCGCCGGATGGGTTCTGGTTCGCCACGTTGGTCCCCCTGTCGGTCTTTCGCTCAGCCAGTCCCGCAGCCGCGGCTCTGTACTTGGACAGCTGTCCAGATTATGGTCCAATACGATGACCGACACCATTGCCGTCCTCAACGGCGGATCCGGGGGCGTCGACGGCGGCCACGGGATCGAGGCCACCCGACGGCGTCTCTCACCGCGTCAGGCGGAGGTGGTGGCCCAGCTGGTACAGGCCACCGTGGACGAGGTCGAAGCTGTCGGCTACGCCGGGTTGACGGTGCGCAACGTGGCCCGTCGGGCCGGGGTGGCTCCGGCCACGGCCTACAACTACTTCAGCTCGAAGGACCATCTGTTGGCCGAGGTGCTCTGGCGCGGCATGCAGGCACTCCCGGCGGTGGACACCGACGCCGGGCGGTCGGTGCACGACCGGGTCACCGACGCGGTGCGGGCCATGGTGCTTCTGACCACCGAGAGCGCAGCCCTGGTCGACGCATCCACCCAGGCGCTGTTGAGCAGCAATCCCGACGTCAAGCACCTCCGCGACCTGATCGGCAACCAGATCCACCGCCGCTTGGCCGCGGCCGTCGGTCCCGGGGTCGATCCGATGGTGGTACGGGTGCTGCAGACCTCGTTTTCGGGGGCGCTCCTCGAGGCCGGGACGGGCCACCTGTCCTCCATGGACATCCCCGAGTTCCTGGCCGGGGCGACCACGCTGATGATCGGGTCGGGGACCCGGGGGAGACGGGGCCGGCGATGACCCTGGCCGAGCCCGTCAGCTACAGCCCGTACGCCTACGAGATCCACGAGGATCCCTACCCGGTCTATGCCCGGCTGCGGGCCGAGGCCCCGGTGTACCGGAACGACGAGCTCGACTTCTGGGCGCTCTCCCGCCACGAGGACGTCCTGGCCGCCTTCCGCAATCTCGACGGCTTCTCGAACGCCAGCGGGGTCTCGCTCGAGCCCAGCGCCTTCGGGCCCGACGCCCACAAGTTCATGTCGTTCCTGGCCCTCGACCCTCCCCGCCACACGCGTATGCGCTCACTGGTCGGCAAGGGCTTCACCCCGTCCAAGGTCGCCGAAATGGAGGAGCACATCCGGGCCATCGCCCTCGAGCACCTCGAGCCGGCACTGGAGCGGGGATCGTTCGACTTCATCGCCGATTTCGCCGGCAAGCTTCCGATGGACGTGATCTCCGAGCTGGTCGGGGTACCCCGTGCCGACCGGATCGAGATCCGCAGGTTGGCCGATCTGGTCGTGCACCGCGAGGACGGGGTGCTCGACGTCCCCCCGGCGGGGATGGAGGCCGCCTTCGCCCTGGTCGGTTACTACCAGGGCATGGTCGACGAACGACGGAAGTCGCGCACCGACGACCTCACCTCGGCACTGCTCGACGCCGAGATCGACGGGGACAAGCTGAGCGACGACGAGATCATCGCCTTCCTCTTCCTCATGGTGGTGGCCGGCAACGAGACCACCACCAAGCTGCTCGGGAACGCGTGGTACTGGGGCTGGCGCAACCCTGACGAACGGGCCAAGCCGTTCGCCGACCGGGAGCGGGTGGTGGCCTGGATCGAAGAGACCCTCCGCTATGACACGTCGAGCCAGATGCTGCTCCGGGTGGCTCGCATGCCCATGGAGCTGCACGGCACAAGGATCCCCGAGGGCGACCGGGTGCTGCTCCTGGTCGGGTCGGCCAACCGCGACGAAGCCGTCTTCCCCGAGGCGGACCGCTACGACCTCGACCGTGACACCGGTCGACTGGTCAGCTTCGGCAGTGGGCGACACTTCTGCATGGGGGCCCCGCTGGCCCGCCTCGAGGCCCGGGTCGCGCTTTCGGAACTGGTCGAGCGTGTCGCCACCTACGACGTCGACCCCGACGGCATCGAACGGGTCCACTCGATCAACGTGCGCGGCCTCGCCGCGCTCCCGACCGCGGTCACCCTGCGCTGATGCCCCGCTTCGAGCCCAATCCCGAACGACGGCCCGCCATCGTGACCGGCGCGTCGTCGGGTATCGGCCAGGCCACGGCCAAGGCGCTGGCCGAACTCGGCCATCCGGTGGCGCTCGGGGCACGTCGGGTGGACGAGTGCGAGGACACCGCGGCCGCCATCCGGGCCGAGGGCGGCGAGGCGGTCGCCATCCACCTCGACCTGGCCGACGCCGATTCGGTGGAGCAGTTCGCCAAGTCGGCCGTGGCCGCCCTCGGGGCCGCGGAGATCGTGGTGTCGAACGCCGCCCTCAACATCGCCGGGGCGGTGCTCGACACCGACTCGGCCGCGTTCGACGGCGTCCTCCAGGTCAACCTCAGCGGAACCCACCGCCTGGTTCGTGCCCTGGTCCCGGCCATGGCGGCCAGGCGGCGCGGCGACATCGTCTTTGTGACCTCGGATGTGGCCGAACGGCCGAGGCCGTCCATGGCCGCCTACGTGACCTCCAAGTGGGGGCTGGAGGGCTATGTGCACTCCCTGCAGATGGAGCTCGAGGGAACCGGCGTCCGGGCCACCATCGTGCGGCCCGGGCCGACGTTGACCGGCATGGGCATGGACTGGGACCCGAACGTCACCGGCCGGGTCATCGAGCAGTGGGCGGACTGGGGTTTCGCCCGCCACTCCAACTTCATGCGTCCCGCCGGCGTGGCCCACGCCATCGCCGCCGTCGTGGGCCTTCCCCGCGGCACCCACGCCACGATCATCGAACTGCAACCCGAAGCACCGATCCGCACCGACTCGAATGACGCCGACCCGAATGAGACCGACCCGAAGAACGAGGTACGACCATGACAACCGCGCTGGACCACAAGCTGCCGCCACGGGTCTCCGGTGGCGAGGAGGAGAACGGGCACCTCGAGGAGTTGCGGGTCGATCCGATCGCGCTCGATGAAGCGGGTCCGGGCCGAGTGCGGCGATGTGGGGGTCTTCCGACTGGCCCAGCGCGACGTGGTCCTGATGACCGGCGCAGGGGCCAACGAGTACTTCTTCCGCGCCCCCGAGGAGATCCTCGACCAGGCCGAGGCCTACCCGTTCATGACCCCGGTGTTCGGTGAAGGGGTGGTTTTCGACGCTCCGCCCGAACGCCGGCGGGAGATGCTCCACAACCAGGCCCTGCGGGACAAGTTCATGCGGGGTCATGCCGCCACCATCGCCGACGAGGTCGAGCACATGGTGGCCGGTTGGGCCGACGAGGGGGAGATCGACCTGCTCGACTGGTTCGCCGAGCTGACCATCTACACGTCGTCGGCCTGCCTGATCGGGAAACGGTTCCGCCGGGAGTTGGACAAGCGGTTCGCCGAGCTCTACCACGACCTCGAGCAGGGCACGGACGCCATCGCCTACGTCGACCCCTACGCCCCGATCGAGAGCTTCCGCCGCCGGGACGCGGCACGCCGGGGGCTGGTCGAACTGGTCGAGGGGATCATGAAGAAGCGGGCCGCCACTCCCCCTTCGGCCGACGAGGATCGTGATCTGCTCGATGTGCTCATGTCCATCGGCAACGAGGACGGGTCACCGCGGTTTCTGGCCGACGAGGTGACCGGCATGTTCATCTCGATGATGTTCGCCGGTCACCACACCACCTCGGGCACCGCGGCATGGACCCTCATCGAGCTGCTCCGGCACCCCGACGAGCTCCGGGCGGTGGACGACGAGCTCGCCGAGCTCTACGCCGACGGGGCCGAGGTCAGCTACCAGGCCCTGCGGGAGATGCCCCACCTCGAGTCGGCCATCAAGGAGGCGTTGCGGCTGCACCCTCCGTTGATCCTCCTCCTCCGGGTGGCCAAGGAGGACATCGAGGTCGACGGCTTCACCGTCACCGCCGGCCAGATGGTCGGGACCAGTCCGGCGGTGTCCAACCGGATCGCCGAGGACTTCCCCGACCCCGACTCGTTCCAGCCCGAGCGGTACATCCAGCCGCGGGAGGAGGACCGGTCCAACCCGTGGACCTGGATCCCATTCGGCGCCGGCCGCCACCGGTGTGTGGGCGCGGCCTTCGCCATGATGCAGTTGAAGGCCATCTTCTCGGTGCTCCTCCTGGATTGGGAGTTCGAGCTCGCCCAACCCTCCGAGACGTACCGGAACGACCACTCGAAGATGGTGGTCCAGCTCCAGCAGCCCTGCGTGGTGCGGTACCGGCGCAAGAGCGGCCGGACACCGACCGCTGCGGGTGGGCCGACACCGTGATGCGGGTCTGGGTGGACCTCGACCTGTGCCAGGGTCACGGGGTCTGCGAGTCGGAGGCGCCCGGCGTCTTCCGGCTGGACAAGCAGGCGAAGGTCACCATCCTCGACGACAGCCCCGACGGGGCGCGGCGCGCCGAGGTCGAGGCCGCTGTCCGCTTCTGCCCGACGTCCGCACTTCACATCACCGAAGAGGAGTAAAGCCATGCCGAAATTCCCACGAAGCGAGCTCGAAGAGATGATGCAGCGGTGGGTCGACATCAACAGGCGTTGCGAGGAGCACCTCGACTGGACGCCGATGGCCGACATGTACACCGAGGACGCCACCTACGGCTGGAACGTCGGCCCGAACGACGAGTTCATGGCCGTCGGCCGGGACGAGATACGCGAGTACGCCCTCGGCTACGAGATGGAAGGGTTGGGCGGCTGGACCTATCCCTACCAGCGGGTGCTCATCGACGACGCCCAGGGGGAGATCCTCGGTCTGTGGAAGCAGGTGGCCGACGCCACCCGGCCGGACGGGAGCCACTACGAGATCGCCGGGCTGGGCGGGAGCTGGTTCCGCTACGCGGGCGACTTCTTGTGGAGCTGGCAGCGGGACTTCTTCGACGTGGGCAACGCCACGGCCACCTACTTCGAGATGATCAAGGCGGAGGCACTCACCCCGGGGATGCAGAAACGGCTCGAGAAGGCCGCCTCCGGCGGGCGCCAACCCGGCCACTACCGGGTCGGCCAGGCACCGGTCGGGCTGTGGGACGGGGTGTGACCGAGGCCACGCTCGGATGCACGCCCGACGACGGTCATCCGTCGACGGCGATCCCCACCATCGGCTCGTTCAGGACGGTGCCGCCGAGTGACCCGACGAACGGCGCATCGCCGAAGCTGAAGATACCGCCGTCGGAGGCCACCTCCCAGTAACCGTGGCCGTCCGGGGTGGGAGCGATGCCGACCACCGGGGCGTTGAGCACGCTGCCGCCCATCGAGCCGTGGTACCTGGCGTCGCCGAAGCTGAAGATGCCGCCGTCGGAGGCCACCTCCCAGTAGCCCCCGCCGTCGGGGGTCGCGGCCATGCCGACCACCGGCCGGTTGAGGTGGGTGCCCCCCATCGAGCCGTCGAAGTGGGCGTCGCCGAAGCTGAAGATGCCGCCGTCGGAGGCCACCTCCCAGTAGCCCCCGCCGTCGGGGGTCGCGGCCATGCCGACCACCGGCCGGTTGAGGTGGGTGCCCCCCATCGAGCCGTCGAAGTGGGCGTCGCCGAAGCTGAAGATGCCCCCGTCGGAGGCCACCTCCCAGTAGCCCCCGCCGTCGGGGGTCGCGGCCATGCCGACCACCGGCTGGTTGAGGTGGGTGCCCCCCATCGAGCCGTCGAAGTGGGCGTCGCCGAAGCTGAAGATGCCCCCGTCGGAGGCCACCTCCCAGTAGCCCCCGCCGTCGGGGGTCGAGGCCATGCCGACCACCGGCCGGTTGAGGTGGGTGGCCCCCATCGAACCCCCGAAGTGGGCGCTCCCGAAACTGAAGATGCCCCCGTCGGAGGCCACCTCCCAGTACCCCGGGGCCGGATTGGGGAGCGATTCGGCCATCGGCAGCGCGCCACCCGCCAAGTCCTCGTACAAGCCGCTGACCAGGCACGGTCCGGTCCGTGGGCACGAAGCACCGGAGAGGATCGCGACCTTCCCGGAGCCCGCCGGCGGCTGGAGACCGAGGAGGGACCCGGTGGCCACCGACCAGGTGGTCCCGGACAGGGTGGCGATGAGGTTCTGGAGGTGCTGCTGCACATCCAGGTAGCCCCCGGCAGCGAGGCAGTGGGCCACCTGGGGGCAGGTGACCTCCAACAGGGCGGCCTCAGGTTGACGGTTGGATGGCGGGACCAGCCCGGCCAGCGGAGCCGTGACGGACGTCCACCTGCCTCCCGAGAGTGTGGAGAAGAAGGCCCGGACGCTCGACGTCGCCGGCTCGTACTCTCCGGCGATGACACACCATTGCGTCGACACGCAGGAGATGGAATCGACGGTCGGTTCGACCTCGTTCGGCGGGGGTGCCGGCGTGGGCGCCGGGTCGAGCCCGCTCAGTACGAGCGGACGTGCCGTCCACACACCACCTGACAAGGTATCGGTGAACAGCTGCATGTGCGAGTGGACGTCCTCGTACTCGCCGGCGGCCACGCACGATCCGGTCTGCGCGCACGAGACGGCCTTGAGCCACTGGTAGTGGAGCGGGCGGGGCGGTGGACTGAAACTCTCGAGCGACACGGTCGACGGGCTCCATGTACGGCCGGCACGCGTACCGATCAACACCTCGGTGTTGTCGGCCGTGTCCAGGTAGGAGCCGACGGCGACGCACTGGTCTGCTGACGGGCAGGACACGTCCCACAACTCGACGATGGGATCCGGGCTGGCGTCGGCGGGGAGGGGCATGACGGAGGCCGACCACACCCCGTCGGCCAAGGTCTCGATGAGGCCCTGTTCGTGGCCGCTCGGATCGGTGAACTCCCCGACGGCGACGCACGACGCCGTCGTCGCACAGGACACGGCGTCGAGCTCGACCAGGGGATTGGAGGCCGCAGGGGGAAGCGGTGCGGTGGCCGCCGACCAGGCTCCCCCCGAGAGGGTCTCGATCAGGCCGTGATCGGAGTGGTCGGTCCCCTCGTAGTCACCCACCACCACGCAGAACCCGGCCTCCGGGCACGAGCTCCCGAGCACCACGGCATCGGGGTGCGCGGCGGCCGCCGGATGCAGTCCGGCCAGAGGGAGGGTGGTCGGAGAGAGGGGAGACGCCCCGACGCTGGCGGAGGGCGCGTCGATCAGGACGAACCCCACGCACAGGCAGAGACAGGCGATGGAGCCGCTGAGCCGTTTCATGCGGCGACAGTAACCCCGCCGTCAACGGAATCAGCGGATCTTGGCGGCTTTGCCGTCCTGGACCTCCCCGACCGCAGACCGGCCCCCGGCGGGTCGAGGGTCAGCCGCTTCCGGGATCGAAGGCGCCGATGACCCGGGTCCGCCAGCGCTTGACGTCGTCGGAGTGCTCCTCATCGGTCCGTCCCATACGGACCAGGACCAGATCGAGCGCCGGGCAGATGTCGATGTACTGCCCCTCGTGGCCGGCGGCCCAGAAGGTGCCGAGGGCGTCCTCCCGCGTCCACCAGTGCGAGCCGTAGAAGTCCCCGCCGTCCGGGTCCACCGAACGGGGTCGGCGCCCCTCGTCCACCCACCCCGCGGGCAGCAACCGTCGGCCGGCCCACACCCCGTCCCGGAGGTAGAGCAGGCCGAAGCGGGCGTAGTCCCGGGCCGTGGCGTACACGTACGATGCCGCCACCCAGGCGCCGGCATCGTCCAGGGTGACGGTGGCCGACGTCATGCCCAGGGGATCGAACAGCCGGTCGGCGAGGAACCTCCGGTAGCGGTCGCCGGGGCCCACGGTGCGGGCCACGATGCCCGAGATGATGTTGCTCGTCCCGCTCGAGTAGTTGAACCTGGTCCCCGGCGGGCCGGCCAGCGGCCGGTCGGCGGCGAAGGTGGCCATGTCCGCCCGGCCCCGCCCGAACAGCATCTGGAGGACATCGGAGGCCTCGGGGTCCTCGTACTCCTCGGCGAAATCGAGCCCGTCGCGCATGTCGAGCAGCTGCTGGAGGGTGATCTCACCACGCGGGTCGCCCGGTGACTGCCACAGCGGCACCGGGGCCGGGGCATCGAGCACCAGCCTCCCCTCGGCCACCAGCATGCCGACGATGGCATGGAGCATGGACTTGGCCATCGACCACGACAGCAGTGGGGTCTCCCCCACCACCGGCTTGCCCGGCTTGTCCCACTGTGGCAACAGGCCGCCGTAGCGCTCGAACACCAACCGGCCCCGGTGGACGACGACCACGGCGTAGGTCTGGTGCAGCGGGCCGGCGGGGTCGAAGGCCTCGGCCATCAGGGCATCGAGATCGACCCGGTCGGGCAGCCCGCCGGTCGGCCACTCCGGGACCGGCCAGGGCACCGGGCCCTCGTGGGAAGGGAGGGGGGACAGGCTGGCGGCGAACGGGACGGCGTCGGTCACGGCTGTCCAGCATCGCGCACCTCGGCCGTCTGGCAGGCTGTGCACCGTGATCGACCACCTCTCCATCCAGTGCTCCGATACCGCGGCCAGCGCCGCCTTCTACGACGCCGTGTTGGCCCCGCTGGGGTCCGGGCGGGGGATGGTCTTCGGCGGGGCGGTCGGGTTCGGCCCACCCGGCGCACCCGGGTTCTGGATCGGGCCGCAGACGTCGGGCGACGGGTTCCGCGAGGCCCACATCGCCTTCGCCGCCCCCGACCGGGCCGGCGTGAGGGCCTTCTTCCGGGCCGCCACCGCCCTCGGGGCGGACGTGCTGCACGAACCCCGGCTGTGGCCCGAGTACCACCCCGACTACTACGGTGCCTTCGTCCGCGACCCCGACGGCAACAACGTCGAGGCCGTCTGCCACCTGCCCGAGTAACGCGGCGGACCCCTTCAAGGCGCGGTCAGGCGGCCGGGGCCCGCCGGTCCATCCGGTGGCCGTGCGCCGCGGCCGGCACTCCTCGCACCGCGGGCTGCGGGGTCGGGCCGCCACCGGGGTGGCACAATCAGGAGATGAGCGAATGGGGTGCGACGGTCTACGGCGAGCCCTGTCGGGCCTGCGGCTTCTCGTGGCAGGTGAGCGTGGGTGACGCCGTCGTCCTGGTGGCCGAGGTCCCGGGCACCTACGGGCGCACGCTGGTCGGGGCCACCGGCACCGAACGGCACCCCGAGCTCGACTGGTCGGTGTCGGCCTACGTCAGCCACGTGGCCGACAACCTGCGGATCTGGGCCGAGCGGCTGGCCGGCATCGCCGCCGGGGCACCACCCGAAGTGGCCGGCTACGACGAGAACGCGTTGGCCCGGGCCCGCGAGTACCCGCGGATCCCGCTCCAGGCGGCCCTGTGGTCGCTGTCCCGTTCCGTGGCCGGATGGCAGTACGCGGTGGGGCAGACCCGGCGCACCGGTGTCATCCTCATCCACCCCGAACGTGGCGGGCAGTCGCTGTCCGACGTCGTCCTGACCAACGCCCACGACGCCTTCCACCATCGCTGGGACATCGAGCGGTCCCTCCGTTCCGAGCCCGAAGACGAGGAAGACGAGCGGTAGCTCCACCATCGGCGGGTGCGGTGCTGGGTAGTTTGTGCGCCGTGACGGGTGCCCCGACGATGTGCCACCGGGCCGTGCCCGCGCTCCGATGATCAGCATCGCCGACGGGATCGGACTGCTCATCGGCATCGTGATCATCGCCATCGTCGCCGACCGGCTTCGGATCGCCTATCCCATCCTGTTGGTGCTGGCCGGCATCGGGGTGGCCCTGTTGCCGGTCCACCACCGGGTCGAGCTCGAACCCGACCTCGTGCTGCTGGTCTTCCTCCCACCCCTGATCTACGACGCTTCACTGGACACGTCGGCGCGTGAGCTCCGGACCCACTGGCGACCCATCCTGCTGCTGGCCGTGGGACTGGTCGTGGTCACCATGGCGTCGGTGGCCGTGGTCATCCATTCCCTGGTGGGCGACATGAGCTGGGCGGCGGCCTTCGCCCTCGGCGCCATCGTGTCACCGCCCGACTCGGTGGCCGCCACCCAGATCGCGGGAAAGCTCGGGCTCTCGCGCCGGCTGGTTGTGATCCTCGGCGGGGAGGGACTGATGAACGATGCCACCGCGCTGACCGCCTATCAGGTGGCCGTGGGCGCCGTGGGCGCGGTGTTCACCGTGGCCGACGTGTTCGGCAAGTTCGCGTTCGCGGTGGTGGTGGGAGTTGCGGTCGGCATCGCGGTGGGTTGGTTCGGATGCCGCATGCTCCGGTTCACCGAGACGCCGGTCATCGAGAACACCATGCTGTTGATCCTGCCCTTCGCCGCCTATCTCCCCGCCGACAAGCTCGGGGCCTCGGGCGTGCTGGCCGTGGTGGCCACCGGCCTCTACTTCGGCCGCTTCGGCTCCGGGGCGCTGACGCCGGCCGCCCGGTTGCAACAGCGCGAGATCTGGGACCTGATCGTCTTCTTGTTGACCGGGGCGTCCTTCCTGCTGATCGGGTTGGAGCTGCGGCCGGTACTGGACAGCCTGGTCAATCGTGAATCGGGCTCACTGGCCATCGAGGCCTCGGCCGTGGTGGGCACGGTGATCGGGGTGCGCATGGCGTGGATGTTCGCGGCGACGGTGCTGCCCGGCGGGCACCGGCTGGTCGGTGCGGCCCGGCGCTCGAACCGGTCGTGGCGCGAGACCACGGTCATCGGATGGGCCGGCATGCGCGGGGCGGTGAGCCTGGCCGCCGCGCTGGCCCTCCCCCAGAGCTTCCCGCAACGGGACCTGTTGGTGTTCATCACCTTCGCCGTCATCGTGGCCACACTGGTCGGGCAGGGCCTGACCCTCCCCCCGCTCATCCGACGACTGGGTCTGGTGACGCGCGGCGAGCAGGACCTGGTCCTGTTGGCCGAGGCGCGACGCAGGCTGACGGTGATCGCCCTGTGCCGGATCGACGATCTCGGCCAGACCGATCAGTTCCCCGACGAGGTGGTGGACCGGATCCGTATCGGGTACGAGTCCCAGCTGGCCCGCATGGACCGCCGGCTGGAGGCGATCGATGCCGGTGGCCTCGACGAGGACGGCTCCGGAAACGGGCCCGTCCCCGCCGTCGACCGGTACGGAGACCTGCAGGCCGAGCGCGAGCTCCGCCAGCTGATCATCGCCACGGAGCGGGTCGAGCTCGGCCACCTGCTGGCCCGGCGGAAGGTCAGCGAGCGGATCGCCGGGGAGGTGCGGGCCGCACTCGATCTCGACGAGACCACCATGCGCCCCTGACCCCCGTCGGACCCGGCCGGTCCGACCCCCGTACGCGCTGCAGGGCGCCCCCGAAGAGACGCCCTGCAGGTACAAGTTTGCTGTTGTATGCACCGGGGTTCCCGTGCGGCGCCGGATGGGACCTGGGTCCGGCTAGGTCGCCCGGTGGGTGTCTGGCTGGGATTCGCCAGGTGGTACAGCGAGCCGCCTCAGCGGCCAGCCACCTCCAGGGTCCCAAAACGTTGACTGCTCAGTTGGACCACCTCCTCTCTCTGGTGACCCACATGCTAGCGAGCAGATCGGGCGCATCGTGGGAACTGCCGGATGGCCTGGTCGGAGCCACTGGCCCCTCCAACCCGGGGGCGGTACTGTACGAACATATGTTCGTACACCCGACGGATCGGCCTCCCCGCGACCAGGATGCTCCGGGGCCGGGCGGAAGGCGGGACCGGGAGCCCCTGGCCCTCCTGGCCGAACGGACCCGACCCGTTTCCTCCAGCCAGACCCAGCTGCTCACGGTGGTCCCCCCCTTGGCCGACCTGTTCCCCGACGGCAGCCTGCGCCGGGGGAGCACCATCGCCGTCACCGGACCGGCCGGGCGTGCCGGCGGCGGCGTCAGCCTGACGCTGGCCCTCCTGGCCGCGGCGTCGGGAGCAGGCTGTTGGTGCGCGCTCGTCGGTCTCCCGGGACTCGGCGCCGTCGCCTCCCACGACCTGGGGATCGACCTGTCACGGCTGGCCCTGGTCCCCCGGCCCGGTACCGCCTGGGCCGAGGTCACCGCGGCGTTGATCGACGGCGTCGATCTCGTGGTGCTCTGCCCCCCGTTCCCTCCCCGCCCGGCCATGGCCCGCAGATTGGTGGCCAGGGCCAGGGAGCGCCGATCGGTGCTGGTGGTGACCGGACGGCACGGATGGCCCGAGCACCCCGATGTGGAGCTGAAGGTCAGCGACGCGCGGTGGGACGGCGTGGGTACCGGCGAGGGGTACCTGCGCCGGCGCCGGATGACGGTGACGGCCACGGGTCGTCGGTCGTCGGCGCGTCCCCGCCGCCGTCACCTGTGGCTGCCCACGCCGACCGGGACGGTGGCGGATGCCGCGGAGGACCCGGTGGTGCCGGCATGAACCGCCTCCTCGTCGTACGCTGCCCCGAGCTCCTCGCCGATGACGAGGGTGGGGCCACCCTCCGGTCGTTCGTCAAGGTGATCGAAGCCACAGAGGCCTTCTGCCCGTGGGTCACCGCCGTGCGGACCGGTATCTGCTCGCTCCCGGCCCGCGGGCCGGCCCGCTACTTCGGGGGCGAAGGCACACTGGTCCAGCGGGTCGCCGACGCCACCTCCGGCATCACCCCGGTCGAGGTCGGTGTGGCCGACGGGTTGTTCGCCGCCGTCCTCGCCGCCCGCGGCAACCTCGTCGTCCCGGTGGGCGGGACCCCCGCCTTCCTGGCCCCCTTGCCGGTCGGCGTTCTCGACCGTCCCGAACTGACCGAGCTGCTCGACCGGTTGGGTATCCGCACCCTGGGTGAGTTCGCCGCCCTTCCCGAGTCCCATGTGCTCGGACGGTTCGGAGCCGACGGTACCGCCTGCCACCGGGTGGCGGGTGGGTGGAGCGGTGAGCTGTCCGAGCTACGCCAGCCGGCGGCCGGCCGGCGGATCGACGCACAGCGCCGGGGAGCCCGGGGTGGCGGTGTCCCTGTGCCCGGCGGCGATCCCGAATTCTGGGGTGGCGTGAGCGACACCGATGCCCGGGCCGCTCGGGCCCTGGCCGCGGTGCAGGACCTCCTCGGCCCGGACGGCGTGGTGACCGCCTCTCTCCAAGGTGGGCGGGGGCCGGCCCAACGGGCCCGCTTCGTCACGTGGAACGTCCGGGAACACCACGCCGACACCGCCCTCGGCGCGCCGTGGCCCGGCCAGATTCCGCCCCCCGCCCCGGCGGTCGTGTATCCCGCCCCCCTCCATGCCGAACTGGCGGGTGCCGACGGCCGGCCGGTGGCGGTGTCGGGACGGGGTCTGCTCACCACCACCCCGTGCCAGCTGTCGGTGGACAACAGCCCGTGGTCGGCGGTGACCGCCTGGGCCGGCCCGTGGCCGTCCGACGAGCGGTGGTGGTCGAGGTCCCACCGGCGGAGCGCGCGCATGCAGGCGGTGGCGGGAGCGGAAGCCCACCTGCTCCTGATCGAACGGGGCCGGTGGTGGGTCGAAGCGACCTACGGATGACCGGACACCCCCACGACCGATGCCCTACGCCGAACTCCACGCCCACTCCAATTTCTCCTTCCTCGACGGGGCCAGCCATCCCGAGGAGCTGGCGGCCGGAGCCGGCCGGCTGGGTCTGGCCGCACTGGCCCTGACCGACCACAACGGTCTCTACGGTGTGGTCCGTTTCGCCGAGGCGGCCCGGGCCCTCGGCCTGCCCACCGTCTTCGGCGCCGAGCTCACCATCACCGGGGCGGGCATGCCGGGGGTCCGCACCGGGGTGCCGGATCCGGACGGCACCCATCTGGTCGTGCTGGCCCGGGACCCCGAGGGGTACGCCCGGCTCAGCCGGGTGATCGCCGAGGCCCATCTGGCCGGCGGGGAGAAGGGGAAGCCGATCATCACCCTCGACGCGCTGTCCGACCATCACGGCGGGCACTGGCAGATCCTGACCGGGTGCCGCAAGGGGGCGCTGGCCACCGCCCTGACCACCGGGGGCCCGGCGGCCGCGGCCCGGACGCTCGACCATCTGATCGGACGGTTCGGCCCCGACCACCTGGCCGTCGAGCTGTGGGACCACGGCAACCCGATCGACGCCACCCGCAACGACGCCCTGGCCCTGCTGGCCACCGATCGGGGGGTGGCCCCGGTGGCCACCAACAACGTGCACTACGCCGCCCCCGCCCGGTTCCCGCTGGCCACCGCACTGGCCGCGGTGCGGGCCCGGCAGACCCTGGTCGATCTCGAAGGGTGGCTCCCCTCGTCGGCCACCGCCTGCCTGCGGGGGGAGGCCGAACAACGCCGGCGGTTCGCCCGGTGGCCCGGGGTGATCGAACGGACGGTGGAGATCGCCGCCATGTGCGCCTTCGATCTGCACCTGGTGGCCCCGCGGCTCCCCGACTTTCCGGTACCCGACGGCCAGACCGAGCAGAGCTGGCTGGTCGAGTTGGTCCGCCGGGGCGCCACCGACCGGTACGGGCCACGTGGCGCCGAGCGGGTGCCGGGGGCGTGGGCCCAGCTCGACCACGAGCTCGCCGTCATCGGTACGCTCGGGTTCCCGGGCTACTTCCTCACCGTCTGGGACATCGTCACGTTCTGCCGGCGTCAGGACATCTTCTGTCAGGGCCGGGGCTCGGCGGCCACCTCGGCGGTCTGTTACGCGCTCGGCATCACCAACGTCGACGCCGTCACCCTCGGCCTGTTGTTCGAACGCTTCCTCTCCCCGGCCCGCGACGGGCCGCCGGACATCGACATCGACATCGAGTCGGGTCGGCGGGAAGAGGTCATCCAGTACGTCTACGAACGCTACGGCCGGCTGCACGCCGCCCAGGTGGCCAACGTGATCACCTACCGGTCGCGATCGGCCCTGCGGGACATGGGCAAGGTCCTCGGGCACACGGCCGAGGAAGTGGATGCGTGGTCGAAGTCGGTCGAACGGGGAGAGCCGCTCGACCAACGGGAGGACCTCCCGCCGATGGTGCGGGACCTGGCCTCCGACCTGCTCGACTTCCCGCGCCACCTCGGCATCCATTCGGGGGGCATGGTCATCTGCGACCGTCCGGTGGTCGAGGTCTGCCCGGTGGAGTGGGGCCGGATGCCGGGCCGCAGTGTGCTGCAGTGGGACAAGGACGACTGCGCCGCGGCCGGGCTGGTCAAATTCGACCTGCTCGGACTGGGCATGCTCACCGCGCTGCACAACATGGTCGATCTGGTGCGCGAGTTCCACCACATCGAGGTCGACCTGGCCCGGCTCGAACAGGAACCCGAGGTCTACGACCTGTTGTGCCGGGCCGACACTGTCGGGGTGTTTCAGGTGGAGTCACGGGCCCAGATGAACACCCTCCCCCGCGTGCAGCCCCGCTGCTTCTACGACCTGGCCATCGAGGTGGCCCTCATCCGCCCCGGGCCGATCCAGGGTCATGCCGTCCACCCCTATATCCGGCGGCGCAACGGGACCGAGCCGGTCTCCTACCTGCACCCGCTGTTGCAGCCCGCCTTGGAGCGCACCCTCGGGGTGCCCCTCTTCCAGGAGCAGCTGATGCAGATCGCCATCGACGTGGCCGGGTTCACCTCGACCGAGGCCGATGAATTGCGCCAGGCCATGAGCGCCAAGCGGTCGGGCGAGCGGATGGCCCGCCTGCGCGACCGGCTGTTCGCCGGCATGGCCGCCCGGCAGGTGTCACCGGAGGTGTCCGAACAGGTCTACGCGGCGCTGGCCGCGTTCGCCAACTTCGGGTTTCCCGAGAGCCACTCGGTGGCCTTCGCCCATCTGGTGTACTCCACCGCCTGGTGCAAGGTGCACTACCCCGCCGCCTTCACCGCCGGGCTGTTGAACGCCCAGCCCATGGGGTTCTGGTCCCCCCAGAGCCTGGTGGCCGACGCCAAGCGGCACGGGGTGGTCGTCTGGCGCCCCGATGTGAACGCCGGGCGCTCCGGCGCGGGGCTCGAGGAGATCGGCCACGCGGGTCCCGGCCACGGCGGGCGGGACGGTACCGGATCGCCCGGCCCGGCCGTGCGGCTCGGGCTGACATCGGTGCGCGGCATCGGAGAGGAGACGGCGGCGCGGATCGAGGAGGGACGCCCGTGGTCGGACATGGAGGACCTGGTGCGCCGGGCCGGTGTCACCCGGGGCCAACTGGAGGCCCTGGCCACGGCCGGGGCCCTCGACGGTCTCGGCCGGTGCGGCGCCGGGCCCCGCCGATCGGCCCCGGTGGCCGGCCGGCCGGCCCGGGTCCCGAACCGACGGTCCCTGGTGTGGGGGGCAGGCGCGGCCGCGCAGGCCACCACGGACCGGCTCCCGGGCGTGGTCACCGGATCCGATCCCCCGCCGCTCCCCCTCCCCACCCGGTGGGAGGAGGTGGCCGACGACCTGTGGTCGCTCGGGATGGCGCCGGACACGACGGCCATGGAGTTGGCCCGGGCCCGGCTGAGCCGACGGGGCGTGCTCCCGGCCGCCGAACTGCAGTCGAGGCCGAGCGGGGACCGGATCGCCGTCGGCGGCGTCGTGACCCATCGCCAACAACCCGAGAGTGCCCATGGTGCCGTGTTCTTGAACCTCGAGGACGAGACCGGCATGGTCAACATCGTGTGCTCCCGCGGCGCCTGGGTCCGGTGGCGGCCGGTGGCCCGGTCGTCCCCTGCCCTCCTCGTACGCGGACGGATCGAGCGGTCCGAGGGTTCGATGACCGTCGTGGCCGAACGGTTCGAGCCCCTCGAACTCGGCCCGGTCCCCGCATCGCGAGATTTCCGCTAATAGAGTATTGACTACTCTCCGTCATAGGGTGAACACTAAGAGTGCTGAGGGCATACCCTCAGAGAGTGACCATACAGAAGTGCCACAGCAGCATCGTCGATAATTCCCATTGCGCACTCGAGCCACCGAACATTCGAGCGTCCACGAAGGACGCGGACGCCACGCCGAAAGCACGACAGGACAGGAACACACGGCGCGCCGTCGAAACCGGCCCCGGCCACCGACTGGATGGCAGAGGACACGGCCACCGCGGTGATGGCAGAGGAAGCAGTGACGACACAAGAAGCGGCAACGACAGGAGGCTGTGGCTCATGACTGGACAGATCGCAGGTCCAAGTATCTTCTCTCTCGAGCTGGTCGGGTTCGTCATCGGGGTCTCGATGATCATCGGGGCCGCCGATCTGATCCGCCAACCCGGATGGGCCTGGAAGCGCGCCCAGGAGAACAAAGCCGCCTACCTCGTCCTGGTCCTGCTGCTGCCGCTGGTCGGACTGGGCATCTACCTGTATGCCGCCCGGCCGAAGGTGGCCCCGATCACCGCCGCGGGCCGGGCGGCCAGCCTGCCCTTCGAGCGGTTCGGTACGGACGCCGACCAGAAGCCGCGGGAGGACGCCCGGCCGGCCGGGACCAGCGCACCTCCGGCGGGGTTCGGCAGCTTCGGGGTCACCACGCTCGGCGACGGGCAGAGCCTGGTATTCGACCCCGGACCGACCGACCGGCCGGCCCCGTCGGAGATCAGCGCCACCTTCTTCAGCACCGGAGGAACCGCCACCCGGACCGCCCGGTCACCCGTCGGCCTGGCCCGGACATACCGGCCCAGGCAGCGCACCAGCCTCACCGAATCCACCGAGGCCAGGCCGGCGGTCCCCGCCGGGTGGAAGGCCGACCCCACCGGCCGGCACCAATTCCGCTACTGGGACGGTTTCCAGTGGACCGAGAACGTCGCCGACGCGGGCGAGCAGACCAGGGACTCGGTCAGCTCCTAGTCGGTGCCGGGGCCGCGCCTCGAGCGCGCCCCGGTGACCAGCCGGCTCAACCGGGCCACCAGCACCTCGAGCACGGTCTCGCCGGGCAGCACGGTGGCGCCCCGGAGATCGAGGTCGGCCTCGGCCAGAAGCTGGATGGCCCGGGCGATCCGGGCCGTCCCCAACCGTTTGGACTGGGCCAGCGCCTTCTTGGCCGGGAACGCGCTGCGGATGCCGAGGATCTCGGCCGCCTGCTCGGCGGAGATGCCTCCGACCCCGTCGAGCCGGAGGATCTGGTGGTAGTGACGGTGGAGGTGGGCCATGACCACGAGCGGGTGGGAGTCGCCCGCACCCAGCATCCGGTGGAGCACGGTGAGGGCGCGGGCCATCTCCCCCGCGTCGACGGCATCGGTGAGGTCCCAGGGGGCGAGCGATCCGGCCTCGCCGAGGAACGGCTCCAGATCGGCGGCCGTGACTGTGGCCCCGGCACCGTAGGCCGAGGCCAGGGTGTCGAGCAGGCCCTCGAGACGTCCCACGTCGCCGCCCAGGTGCTCGGACAGTCGGGTCGTCGCCCGGCCGTCGAGCCGGACGGGTCCCCCCGACAGGTGCTCGGCCAGCCACTGCGATCTGGCCTTGCTCGTCCTTCCCACGGTCGTGTCCACCACCCCGCCGATCGAACCGATGACCTTGGTCAGGGCCTGAGGTACGGTTCCGCCTCCCCCCACCAGGACCAGCGCGGTCGTGGGCAGCGGGTCGTCGAGGTAGGCGGCCAGCCGTTTGGCGTCGCCGGCGGTCAACTGCCCGGCTTCCCGCACCACCACGATCCGGCGCTCGACGAGGAACGGGGGTGTCGTGCAGGCGTCGATGACCGCGCCCACCTCGAACTGGTCGGCCCCGGGGCCGCCGAACTCCTCGACCATGAGCGACGGGTCGCCGCCACCCACCAGCTCCTCGCAGAGGGCGTGGGTGGCCTGACCGATCAGCGACGGGTCATCGCCCTTGACCAGGTAGACGGATCTGGCCGGGACGGCCGGGGGGGCGCCGGTCCGGTGTCCTCGGCCACCTCGGCCGGGCTCAACGGCCCGCCCGCACGCCCGGGGCGACGGGCGCCCGCCCGGCCGCGCCGATGGCGGCCATGACCGAGCACACCTGCCGGTGGGCGGCGACGTCGTGCACCCGCATGATGCGACAGCCCAGGGCGGCGCCCAACGCGGTGGCCGCCAGCGAGGCCGCCCACCGCTCGTCGATCTCGAGGGAGAGGATCCTGCCCAGGAACGTCTTGTTCGACGCCGACAGCAACAGCGGGTAGCCGAGCCCGGCCAGCCGGTCCGAGGCCCGCAGCAAGGTGAGCGACTGCTCGGCGGTCTTCCCGAGGTCGAGGCCGGCGTCGACGATGATCCGGTCGGGGGTCAGTCCGGCGGCACGTGCCCACGACCCGCGCTCGATCAGGTAGGCGGCCACCGATTCGACCACGTCGTCATAGAACGGCTCGGGATCGGGGATGCGCGGGCCGAGCCGGATGTGAGTGGCCACCACGGTGGCCCCTGCCGCCGCCGCCGCCGGGAGGTACCCGGGATCGGCGAAGCCGCTGATGTCGTTGCCCACGACGGCACCGGCGGCGTAGGCCTCGACGGCCACGTTGGCCCGCCACGTGTCGACCGAGAGCGGGATGTCGAAGCGGGCCCGAAGCGCACCGATGGCCGGGATGACCCGGTCGAGCTCCTCCGCCTCACCGACCTCGGGACCGGGCCCGGCCTTCACCCCACCGATGTCCAGAAGATCGGCGCCGTCAGCCACCAGCTGTTCGGCCCGGCGCAGGAGCTCGTCCAGCGCGTAGGTGGCCCCCTTGTCGTAGAAGGAGTCGGGCGTGCGATTGAGAATGCCCATCACCAGGGCCCGGTCACCGATCTCGAAGGACCGGTCGCCGAGGGTCAGGGCGGTCGCGTGCACCACGGTGACGCTATCCGCGGCCACGGACCGACGACGACGGCTCGCCGGCCGGGCTGTTCAGAACAGGCGGGCCGCCAGTGCCTTGCGATAGTCGGTGGACCGCGGGTCGTCCGGCCCCAGTGTCTCCAACAGGTCGAGGAACTCCTGGCGGGCACCGTCGTCGTCGCGGACCCGGTCGAGCAGGCCGTCGAGCAGATCGCCGACGTCGACGCCGTCGATGTCGACCTGTTGGGAGGCCAGACGGGCCTCGGCCAACAACAGCCTGGTCTCGGGTGTCTCCGGGATGCGCCCGAGCAGGGCGATGGCATCGGTTGCGTCGCCCCGGGCGATCATCATGCCGGCCAGCGCTGCGATGGCACCCGCATGGTCGGGCTGCAGTTCGAGGGCTTTGCGCAGCGGCTCTTCGGTTCCGGCCCGGACCCCTTCGTCGACCAGGAGGTCGGCCTCGGACGGTACCGGCGCCAACCGAGCCACGAACTCGGCCACCGCCGCCTCGGGCTGGGCCCCGATGAAGCCGTCGACCACCTTCCCGTCCTTCAGGGCGAAGACCGCGGGTATCGACTGCACCTGGAAGCTGGCCGAGATGGCCGGGTTCTCGTCGACATTGACCTTGACCAGGGCCACGGCGCCGTCGGTGGCCTCGACCACCCGCTCGATGACCGGCCCGAGGGTCTGGCACGGACCGCACCACGGGGCCCACAGATCGACCACCACGGGGACCTCCGACGAGCGACGGAGAACCTCTTCTTCGAACGTGGCATCGGTGACGTCTACCATCGCCATCACGATACCCGGAGACGTCCGGCGGCCAGGCGTGGCCGGGAGGCTGCTCCGGGACGGGATCGCAGCGCGGGTAGCGTCGTAGGACATGAAGGCAGGGCCGCCAGACACCGAGGTCGACGTCGAGGGGATCGATCGGGCCGGGGTCACCGCGTGGATGGTCGAGACGATCCCCGGGTCGGAACCGCCGTTCACGTTCGAATTGATCGCCGGCGGGCGGTCCAATCTGACCTATCGGGTCACCGACCGGAACGGCCGCGCCTTCGCCCTCCGCCGCCCGCCGGTCAGCCACGTCCTGCCCACGGCCCACGACATGAAGCGTGAGCACACCGTCATCAAGGCCCTCGGGGGAACCGGTGTGCCGGTGCCCCGTGCCCTCGGATTGTGCACGGACGAGACGGTCAACGGGGCGCCCTTCTACCTGATGTCCTTCGTCGAGGGCCAGATCATCCGCGACGACCGTGCCGCCGGCCGGTTGCCGCCGGCCGCCAGGGCGCGTGCCGGCGAGTCGCTCATCGAAACCCTGGCCCGGCTCCATGCCGTGGACATCGACGGCGTGGGCCTCGGGGACTTCGCCCGGCGCGACGGTTACATCGCACGACAGTTGAAGCGGTGGCATGGTCAGTTCACCCAGTCGACACTGGACGGCCAGCCCGGACCGGCCGTCGTCGACCGGGTCCACGAGCTGTTGGCCGCCCGGATCCCCGAGCAGCAGGGAGTGGTCATCGTCCACGGCGACTACCGGCTGGACAACACCGTCCTCGACGACGGCGGCAACGTGCTCGCCATCTTGGACTGGGAGATCTGCACGTTGGGCGACCCGCTGGCCGACCTCGGGCTGCTGCTGGTCTACTGGGCCGAGCCCGGGGACGGCGACCAGGCACTTCTCGGCGTCGCCCCCACCGCGTTGCCCGGATTCGCCCGGCGCTCGGACCTCATGACCCGCTACGCGGAACTGTCCGGCCGGGACGTCTCGGAGATCTCCTACTACCGGGCGTTCGGGTTCTGGAAGCTGGCGTGCATCCTCCAGGGCGTCCACGTCCGGTATGCGGGCGGCGCAGCCGCCGGCGACCGCTCGGGGGCCGATCAGTTCGCGGCCCACGTGGGCCGCCTGGGTGAACGGGCGTTGGCCGAAGTGGAGTCACTATGAACGAACACGACCCGACGTCCCTGTACCGGATCGATCCGGCCTGGGGGGAGCCGGTCGGCGATCGGCTCAGCCGTCCGATCATGGTGGTGGGGCTCGAGGGGTGGGTCGATGCCGGGATGGGGGCGTCCGCCGCCATCGCCGAGCTCCTCGGCTCCTCCCCGACCACGCTGGTGGCCTCCTTCGACACGGAACTGCTCATCGACCAGCGGGCGCGCCGACCCATCGCCCGTCTCGAGGATGGCGTCACCACCGAGCTCACCTGGCCGACGATCCGGATCGTGACCGGCAAGGACCGGGCCGGCGCCGATGTGGTGTACCTCACCGGTCCCGAACCCGACTTCCGGTGGCCCACCTTCATCGAGGCGGTCGTGAGGCTGGCCCGGGACCTGAAGGTGCGCACGGTGGTCGGCCTGGGGGCATTTCCCGCTCCGACTCCCCATACCCGGCCGGTCCGGCTGGCTTCGACGGTCCCTCCCCAATCGGTGGAGCTGGCCGGACGTGTGGGCACCGTCCACGGGACGCTGGAGGTCCCGGCCGGGGTGCAGGCCGCGCTCGAGGTGTCACTCGGCATGGCCGGGATACCGGTGATCGGGCTCTGGGCGCGGGTCCCCCACTACGTGTCGGCCATGCCCTACCCCGAGGCCAGCGCCGTCCTCATCGAGGGGCTCGCTGCAGTGACCGGAGCCGTGCTCGACAGCTCGGCGCTGCGCGCCGCGGGGGAGGAGTCCCGCCGCCAGGTGGACGAGCTGATCGGGGCCAACCCGGAGCACCTCGAGATGGTCCGCCGCCTGGAGGCGGCCCTCGACTCCGAAGAGGTCAGTCCGTTGGGGCTGGACGTGGACGTTCCGAGCGGCGACGAGATCGCGGCCGAGCTGGAGCAGTTCCTCAGAGGCGAAGGGCACTGAGGAGCCGGTCGCCGGCCATCCCGGACACCAGCCCCGGGTCGTGGCCGTGGACCAGGTGTTCGGCGTAGATCAGGAAGAACACCAGCAGCGCCACGATCACCACCACCAACATCCCGAGCACCACCCACGGATTGGAGCGACGGCGCCCACCGGGAGTCGATCCGGCTGCCCCCGAACCGGACCGCCGGGACCTGGGCGCGGTGGTGGCGGCCAGCGGGGTGAAGACGGGAAGGTCGGTCACGATCTCGCGCATCCGATCGAAACTGGTGGCCACGGCCAGCTCGCCGAGCCTGAACTCGTACTCGGCCACGCTCAGCAGCCCGCGCTCGGCGGCGTGGTCGAGCAGCGTCCCGAACCGGTTGCGCTCGTCGTCGGTCACCTCGGTGGCGCCCGCCGGAGCCGGTGGCCCGTCGAGCTCCCCGGCCGGCGGCCCGACGTGGAGGGCCGCCGAGGCCGAGCGGTTGGTGGAGGCGGCGAATTCCGCCAACACCTTGGACAGGTCCTCGAGTCCGGGCAGGTCGGGAACGGGCACAGCCTCCGGATCGGGCTCCGATCCGATGGGGTCTATCGGCCACGGGCGACCGTCGGTGGCGTCATCGGTCACCCCTGAATTGTGGGGCAGGAGATGCGTGGACGCAACTGCCCGCGGCCGTCCCCCCACGGAGGGTGCCGACAGCTCGGGATAGCGTTACCCCGTGCGTGTCGACGGAGGTATCGGATTCGATCCCGGCGGGGTGGTCGAAACGGCCAGGATGGCCGAGCAGGTCGGGTACGACGGGCTGTGGTCGGCCGAGGTCGACCACGATCCGTTCCTCCCGCTGGCGCTGGCCGCCGAGCACACCGAGCGGATCGACCTCGGGACGGGGATCGCGGTGGCCTTCGCCCGCAACCCGATGAACCTGGCCATGGTGGCCAACGACCTCCAGACGCTGTCCGGCGGCCGGTTCATGCTCGGGCTCGGCTCCCAGATCAAACCCCACATCGAGAAGCGGTTCTCGATGCCGTGGTCCCATCCCGCCCCGCGGATGCGTGAGCTGATCATGGCCGTCCGGGCCATCTGGGCCAGCTGGTCCGACGGCAGCCGGCTGGCCTTCAGGGGCGAGTTCTACCGTCATACCCTGATGACACCGATGTTCGACCCCGGACCCAATCCGTTCGGCAACCCCCGGATCTTCCTCGCCGCCGTCGGCCGGAGGATGACCGAGGTGGCCGGCGAGGTGGCCGACGGATTGCTCGCCCACCCGTTCACCACCGAGCGGTATCTGCGCGAGATCACCGCCCCCGCCCTCGACCGGGGTCTGGCGGCCGGCGGCCGGGTCCGCGCCGACATGGAGATCTCCTTTCCGGGGCTCGTGGTCACCGGCGCCGACGAGGCCGGGTTCGCCGCCGCCGCCAAGGCGGTGAAGACCCAGCTCGCCTTCTACGGATCGACCCCGGCCTACCGGCCGGTGCTGGAGCTCCACGGCTGGGGCGACCTCCAGACCGATCTCAACGCGCTGTCCAAGCGCGGGTCGTGGGACGAGATGGCCGACCTCATCGACGACGAGATACTCAACACCCTCGCCGTGGTCGGCGAGCTCGACGACATCGCCCCCATGGTGCTCGATCGGTTCGGGGGGGTGGTCGACCGCTTCAACTTCTACGCCCCCTACCCCATGGAGCCCGAACGCTGGGCCGAGGTGCTGGCCGGCTTCAAGGTGGGGTGACGGTCAGATGACGATGTTGACCAGCTTGGGCGGCCGGGCGATGACCCGGCGGGGCGGTGAGCCGTCCAACGCCCCGGCCACCGCGGGGGAAGCGAGGGCCAGGTGTTCGGCCTCCGCCTCGGTGATACCCGGGGCCACCTCCATCCGGTCCCGCACCTTGCCGTTGATCTGGACGACCATGGTCACCGACTCCTCGGCGGCCAGCTCGGGGTCGGCGACCGGCCAGGGACGGAGATGGATGTGGTCCCCGTGCCGACGCTCCCAGGCCTCGGCGGCCAGATGTGGCGCCATCGGGGCCAGCAACAGCAGCAGGGTGTCGACGGCTTCATCGACCACCTCGGCCCGACCGCCCTGGCGGCAGTAGGGCTGCACGAGATTGACGAATTCCATGCACGCGGCCACGGCCGTGTTGTACGACCACCGCTCGAAGTCGCGGGTGACCCGGTCGATCAACCGGTGGCTGGCGTGCCGCACGGCCAGGTCCTCGGCGGTGAGCGGACCGGATCGGTGGGGTCTGTCGCCACCGTCGGCGGGAACGGCCAGTCGCCAGACACGGTCGAGGAAGCGGGCGGTGCCGTCGATCACGCTGTCGGTCTGGTCGGTCCAGTCCATATCGTCGGCCGGGGGTCCGACGAAGAGGTGGAACAGGCGGAGGGCATCGGCCCCGACGGTGGTCAGGTAGCTCGACGGGGCCACCAGGTTCCCCTTGGACTTGGACATCTTCGTCCCGCCCATCCGGATCATCCCCTGTGCGTAGTACCGGGTGAACGGCTCCCGCAGTTCCTCCGGTGCCAGCCCGACGTCGGCCAGGGCCTTGGTGAAGAAGCGCGCGTAGAGCAGATGGAGGATGGCGTGCTCGATCCCCCCGATGTACTGGTCGACCGGCATCCAGTGGCGGGCGATATCCGGATCGAAGGGGAGGTCGGCGGTCCAGGGGTCGGTGAAGCGGAGGAAGTACCACGACGAGTCCACGAAGGTGTCCATGGTGTCGGTCTCACGGGTGGCGGGGCCGCCGCAGACCGGGCAGGTGGTGTTGAGGAACTCCGGGCTGGTGGCCAGCGGTGACTGGCCCGTGGGGAGGAACTCCACATCGTCGGGGGCCAGCACGGGCAGCTCCGCGGCCGGAACCGGGACGATGCCGTGGTCGGGGCAGTAGACGATGGGGATGGGACAGCCCCAGAACCGCTGGCGTGACACCAGCCAGTCCCGCAGCCGGTAGTTGACGGTCCGGACGCCGATGCCCTCGGCCTCCAGCCACTCGATGGCCCGCTCCTTGGCCGTGGGGATGTCCAGCCCGTCGAGCCACCGACTGTTGATCTTCTCGCCGGCCCCGGTGTAGGCGCCGCCGGGACCGCCGGGCTCGTCCCAGCCCTCGGGTGGGCGCACGGTCCTGACCACGGGCAGGCCGTAGGCCTGGGCGAAGTCCCAGTCGCGGGTGTCCTCGGCCGGGACGGCCATGATGGCGCCGGTGCCGTAGCCCATGAGCACGTAGTCGGCCACATAGACCGGCACCGGCCGGCCGGTGAAGGGGTTGATCACCGAGGAGCCGGTGAACGCGCCCCGCTTGGCCAGGCTGACCGCGCCAATCTCCGACATGCGCTCGACATCGGTGCTGGCCGCGGCCCGGGCCCGGAGCTCCTCGACCTCGAGCTCGTGGTCGGGGTGGGTGAGCGCGTCCACCAGCGGGTGCTCGGGAGCCACCACCGCGTAGGTCATGCCGAACGAGGTGTCCGGCCGGGTGGTGAACACCCGCAGCGCCAGGCGCTCGCTCCCGTCGGAACCGTCCCGCCCGTCGACGACCAGGTCGAACTCGGCCCCCTCGGACCGGCCGATCCAGTTGCGCTGCATGGTCTTGACCCGTTCCGGCCACTGGAGGTCGTCGAGGTCGGCCAGCAGCTCGTCCGCGTAGCGGGTGATGGCCAGGAACCACTGCTCGAGGTCGCGCTTGACCACGAGATCGCCCGACCGCTCACAGGTGCCGTCGGCCAGGACCTGCTCGTTGGCCAGGACGGTCTGGCAGCCGGGACACCAGTTGACCGGTGCGTTGGCCCGATAGGCCAGGCCGGCGGCCAGGAACTTCTCGAAGATGACCTGGTTCCAACGGATGTACTCGGGATCGTGGCTGCGGACCTCGCGGCGCCAGTCGTAGACGGCCCCGAGCGAGGTGATCGACTGCTTCAATTCGGCGATGCGGGCATCGGTGAAGACACGGGGGTGGGTGCCCGTACGGATGGCGGCGTTCTCGGCCGGAAGGCCGAACGAGTCGAATCCGAAGGGCGAGAGCACGGCATAGCCCAGCATGGTGCGGTGGCGGACCAGCAGGTCGCCGAACGTGTAGTTCCGGACGTGACCCATGTGGGCCGGGCCCGAGGGATAGGGGTACATGGTGAGCACGTACCAGGGTGGGCGGGGATCGCCCGCGTCGACCTCGTAGGTACCCTCCTCAGCCCAGCGCTGCTGCCACTTCTTCTCGACTTCGATGACGTCGTAGGCGCGTGCCATGGATGACGATCGTACCGGGGTGCGATGAGCCCCCGGCTAGGTCGGCTGCTCGAGCCTGGCGGCCATCTCCCGGTAGGCCGCCACCGGGATGAGGTGGATGCCGTCGAACGCCTGCGATGCCCGGATCTCGCCGATGAGCTCGCAGGCGATGTCCACGCCGGCCTTCCCGTCACGTTCGAGCCGCTCCATGACCGCTTCGGGCACGGCCAGCTCGGGGATGTCGGCCGAGAGTTTTCTGGCCATGGTCGGACCGGGGATGACCATGACACCGGCGAAGACCGGCCCGGCGAAGTCGATGGAGGCCCGCCATTCGAGAAGGTCGGGTGCCGAATAGTAGATCTGGGCCAGCAGGAAGTCGGCGTCGCGCTTCCAGGCCGGGAGGGGACGCAGACCCGAGGCCACGCCGATCCGGACGGGGGCGCCGCCGGGCCGATCGGAGAACCGGCGGGCTTCGGCGATCATCGTCCTGACGGTGAGATCGTCGGACCGGGAGCCCGTCTCGGGGCGGTCGCCGTACACGAACAGGAACTCGTCGACCCCATAGGCCGCCGCGGTGAGGAGGTCCCGCCGGAAGCCGAGGACGTTCCGGTCGCGGGCGTTGAGGCAGGCGATCGAACGGCCCCCCATGAGCTCGACCTCATGGGCGACGGCGATGCTCGAGACCGTTGCCCGCCCGATGTGGTTGTCGGGGATCAGGAACGCAGCGGCGACGCGGCTCATCACGCCGATCTGGTGGCGGACGTGCATGAGGTCGGGACGGGTGGCGGGCTCGACCTCGCAGATGAACTCGAAGCTTCCCGGGCCCATCCCGACAGGATACGACGCCCCCGGGGACGGCGGACGACCGTCCGTCACAGCCGATCGCCGGCAGGCGCCTGCCAGTCGACGTCACGGCCCAGACGCGAGAGCAGCATCACCTGTGGGTCTGCGCCTGGAGGTGGGTCGAGCGGTGGTGCGAACATCCCCGAGCGGGCCTGGGCGGTCGGGTCCGCCGGCAGCCGATCGGAGAAGTACGCGCACAGGTCCGGGTCGAGGCGGTCGTCGGCCCCGACGGCGCGGGCCAGATCCCAGGTGTGGATGAGCACGTCCTGGCTGAGGAGCCCCACCAGCGGCGCCGCCTGGATGCGGGTGGGAGGGTTGTTGCCGACGGCAGGGACGTCGATGGGGCCGTCGAAGAGGCCGGGGCGTCCGGACAGTGAGACGAGGGCGGCCAAGGTGAGCTGCCACCGCTCCGCCGGATCACCCTTCGGGCGTTCGGGTTTCGCGCCCATCGGCCGCAGCAGGAGCACGTCGTGGAAGCCGATGACGTGCTCGACGACCGCCCGGGCGTCCCACTCCGTGCACGGCGACGGGGCGCTCCACCGGCCCGAGCCCGCAGCCACAGCCTGGCCGAAGCGCCGGCAGGCGCGCAGGTGACGTACGGCGATCTCCTCGCGGTGCTCGCCGGACACCCCGCTCACCGGTCGACCCTTCCGTCTCGGAGGCGGGAACCCACGCGCACCATTGTGTCCGCCCGACGGGGCGCATGCCACGCCGATGCTCGGGACCTACGAGGGGACCCACGAGGCAGCATCGGGACCGGGCACCGGATTCGGCTCTTGCTCTACTCTCGGGCGGTGGCCTTCGGCAAGGAGGTCCCCCGACGACGGATGGACCTCGCCTGTTGGAGTGGCATCCCGGGGAGAGGTGGGGGCCGATCTGTTCGGCACTCGGCATGGACCATCCCGACCGGCCATTTCCGCGCACCAACACCACCGCAGGGACCCGTGGCGATTCGGGGCACGATGCCGGGTAGACGGCTCACTTCGTGGCCGATCCTTCGAACATGTAGCTCATGGGTCTCGGCGCCTTGTGCATGTAGAAGGTGTCCATCCGGTCCACGCTGAACCCTGCCTCTTCGATCAGTCGGTCGATAGGCCGGTTGAGATGGCACCCTCCCGCCCATCGACGCTGGAAGGGGGTGAGGCGGTCCTGCCACGTCGCCACCTTCGGGTCGGGCGAGAGTCCGTGCTCGGCGAAATGCATCCGTCCGCCCGGGCGGAGGACGCGACGCATCTCGTGAAGAGCGCGGTCGACATCGGGGATCGTGCACATCGTCCAGGTGATCAGCACGTGGTCGATGCTCCCGGAGTCGAGGGGAAAGGAGCCGTCGTCGAGGTCGATGTAGTCGACGGGAACGGGTGTAGCCGCCACCCGCGCCGCGGCGAGCCTCCGTCCCACCGTCGCCGGGTCGACGGCGAGGACGCGTTCAATGTCGGACGGGTAGTGGGGCACGTTCAGCCCCGAGCCGAATCCGACCTCCAGGACCACCCCGGTGAGCCCGGCGGTGACCCGGCCACGGATATCGGTGAACTCACCCCCGTCGAGAACCCGGTTGATGAGACGGGGAAGGAGTTGGTCGCCATAGAAGCCCACAGCTGCATTCTGCCGGTCGACACCGGGCCCTTCCAGCGGATCGGAAGCCGGCACCTGGCGTGTCAGTGGCCTGACCTGCGCATCTGTCCCACGGGCACGGTCCCGTGACTTCGCCGGGCCGCGGTTGTCCGGCCGGTGGCGACCCTTGGGACCGGCCCTCGGCCGAGCCGGGCGCTGAGATGCCCGGAAGGGGTTAGCATCGGGCCCGAGGGGTGATTGCCAACAAGGCGAACGTCGGATCGTCATTCGAAACGGGCGATTGCACCGAGCGTCGGTCGGTAGGTCCACCGCTTCGAGGAGCGTTTGACTGCGCCGGGAAGCGAGACGCCGTGAGTGCCGAGGCCCATTTTCTACGGGGCGAGTTGTCCTGTCCCCAGTGCGGGAACGATGTCCTCGAGGTGGTCTCTGATGGCATCCGCACCAACTTTCTCTGCCATGACTGCTGGAGCTGTTGGCACTGGGATCTCGGATGGATGGTGCACGTCCCGGCAGAGTCCTGCCGGGCCTGTGGTCACAAGGCCGAGTGTCTGAGCGGACAGGCACAGCGGCTGAGCGCCTAGCGGCCGCATCGCAGGACACGTCGATGTACATGAGGGAACCGAGGAAGGGAGCCACGACATGCAAGCAAAGGTCGGAGATCGGATCGTGATCGGGGGGCGTCGGGTGGGCCAGCCCGATCGCAACTGCGAAGTGCTGGAGACCCGTCACCCGAACGGTGAGCCGCCCTACGTGGTCAGGTGGGGCGATACCGGCAACGAAGACCTCTTCTTCCCCGGTCCGGATGCTTCCGTGGTCCCTTCCGGGAGCCGGCAGTCCAAACGGTAGGTCTCTTGGTTTGTGGTGGCTCGAGCTGATGGGTCGGAGCCGGATGGGTCAGCGCATCACGTCCCGGCGGTCGTAGCCCGGCCGGATGGGCGCACCCATGTGACTCCCGGTCTGCGAGCAGCACTGAATGTTGCCGGCCGACTGGGCCTGCAGGTCGACGATCCCGTGCTCCTACAGGAGACGAACAACACCGTCGTCTGGCTCCGGCCCTGCCCCGTCATCGCCAAGGTCGGTACCCACGCCGACAGTGCCGAATTGCTGATCCTGGAGCACAAGGTCGTATCGGCACTCACGGCCGCCGGCGCACCGGTGGCTCCCCCGTTGGCTGATATGACGCCTCTTCGGGATTCTGCAACCGGGTTCACGGTCACACTGTGGAACCGGCTGGACCACGATCCGTATTCCGCCGGCCGCGATCACGAGATCGGGGCCTCGCTGAACCAGGTCCATGAAGCGCTTTCCGGGTGCACCGTTCCATTGCCCAGCTTCCGGGTCGGTCTGAGAAGGGCACAGATCGCTCTGTCCGACGATGTCCGGGTCGCGGCTCTGTCCAGGGATGACCGGGTGCTCCTCCGTGCGGCCTTCGCTGATCTGCTCGACCGGTTGGACCAGCACTCCTTCTGCGAACAAGGGCTCCATGGAGACCCTGCGCACGGCAACTACCTGGTCACGCCTTCAGGATTGCGGTGGATCGACTTCGAGAGCGCCTGTCGAGGACCTCTCGAATGGGACCTGGCCCTCCTTTCCGACGGGATCCGAGCGACATTCGATCAGGTCGACGTACCGCTTCTCGAACTGCTCACAACCCTGAAGAGCGCCCTCATCGCCACCTGGTGCTGGGTCCAGTCTCGGTTCCCGGAGATGCGCGCCTACGGTGAGCGCCACTTCGACCTCGTCCGGGCCCGGTGGCCGTAGGACTGCTCCGGTCCAGACTGCGGAAGCGTGAGGGCGGGGCAATCGGATCAGTCCTGCAGGTGGCGGCGGACCATCTCCGCACGCTGCCTGTCCCCCATGGCGTTGAGGACCTCATGTAGTGCCTTGAGCGGAAGCACAGGTATCCATCGGCCATCGACGACAACGCCCCCCAGATCGTCGAGGTGGTCCGAGCACACGTGCGCCCTGTGCGACCACCTCGACCTCAACCAGTATTTCGACCGCGACGCCTTCCACGAGGGCCAGCGCCCGGCGAGCCGCCCGAACATCGCCTCGGTCCCATGCCGTCTCGTTCTCGGCGATGGAACCGCCCAGGCCGGCAATCAGTTCCGTTGCCGCTGTGCTGTCGGCCACGAGGTCGAGGTCCCGAGGATCGACCGGGAGACCATGAAGGGCCAGAGCAGCGCTTCCCCCCACCGCCCAGCGCCCCGACTGCACGATGGGGAGATGCCCGAGGGCGACTCGCCATCTCGGGTCGGGTTCACTCGTCACTTCGTCGGACGATCAAGTAGATCCTCTGTGACTGATGTTCGTGAGGGAGCGGGTCTCTCCGCCGGGATTGCTCGATGGCGAAGGACCGGCGGACCAGGGCGTCCCGGAGTTCCGCTTCGTCATAGAGCGTGCCCCCCACCGTCTCGTACTCGTGACCCAGGAACTGATTCGTGTAGACCTCACCGTCGCCAAGGTGCGTCGCTATGACCAGGGTCCCATCGGGGATGAGGACCCGATGGATCTCACGAAGCGCACAACTCAAGTCGGAGCGTGGGAGATGGTGGACCGAGTAGAACGCCACCACGGCCGAGAAGGATTGCGATCGAAAGGGAAGAGCCCGCATGTCGCCGCACGCGAAGCGGCCACGACCCATGCGCTCGGCTGCGAGACGAAGCATCTGCGTGGAAAGATCCGATCCGACCATTTCTATGCCACGAACGCTCAAGTACTCAGCGACCTGGCCAGGTCCGCAGCCGAGGTCGAGGACCGGACCCACTCCGGGTGGCCCAGTCGCCTCGTCAAGAACGGCTCGGTCAACCGGAAGGTGACCGAGGTCATCGCCGAAGGCGACAGCGTATTCCTCTGCGACCAGGTCGTAGGCGGCACGGACTGCACGGGCACCGAATGGCTCCACCGTCCGTAGTCTGATCCAGCCCGAGGTGCAGGTCCAGCCTCGAAGACCGATGTGGAGCATCGGGCCGGTGGACCGACCACGATGCCGTCCCAGAAGAGCAGCGGGCCGGTGCCGGATGGGTGGGCACAGTCAACTGGGTCGCGACAAGAGTGGACGGGTAACCGGTATGAACGAGCACGGCTCGTCAGGCTCACCTCGAAGAAGTTCGACTTGGAGATCGAGACCGCTGCCCCGATCCACCGCCTGCGTCGTTGGGTCAGCCGGGTCGAGATCTCATCGAGATCGTGCGTCGGCATGACGCGTCGCTATCTCTGCCCTGGGTCTCGCTCGATGGGTGTCTTCCCAGGTCAGGGCCGAATTCGCCGGATTGACTGCTCCTGTGTATCACCCAGCTCGGGACTTCGGGGCTGCAGGTTGCCACGTCTCCGCGGTCCGCTAGATTCCCGGTCGCCCGGCTGGCACGTCACGAGGGGTAGGACGGCCCACATGCCTCGGCTACGATGACCTTTCCGCCGTAGTAACTCGAATCAGCGTTGCTACTCCGGTTGCTACTTGAAAGAAATAGCTCAGAGGGAAGACATCCCCCCTGAGCGGCTACGGGGGCGTAGCTCAGCTGGTAGAGCGCTTGACTGGCAGTCAAGAGGTTCGAGGGTTCGAGTCCCTTCGCCTCCACTCGAAATCGCAGGTCAGGGGCGGTTTTATGAAGAGATAGAAGCGGTGACACTTGGGGCTGTCACCATTTTGTCACCACTTACCCGAGCAGACTTTTCGACAGTGCCGCACCCGCCTCCTCGGCCATGCCCGGCATGACGTGGGCATAGACCGCCAAGGTGATTGTCGGCGAAGCGTGCCCAAGCATCTCGGACACCACCTTGACCGGTACGCCTGCCGAAAGCATGAGGCTCGCAGCCGTATGACGGCAATCGTGCAGCCTTATACGAGACAACCCAACTGCCTCCAGCCTTTTACCGAACCAATCGGAGATCGTGTCAGGGTGGTACGGCGTCCCCAACTCGTTAGCGAGCAGGTATCCACCGTCCTCATAGGCGCTGCCCGCCAACAATCTCTCGCTTGCCTGACGAGCCTTGTGCGCCCGAAGGATTGCCACGAGTGAAGCGTCGAGTGGGACAGCCCTCCGCCCCGACCTTGTCTTCGGTACGGAATCGATTGCTTTGCCTTTGGCAACTACACGTGTCCGATTGATCCTGAGGACGCCTGCATCAAGATCGACGTCGTCCCAACGTAGGCCGCATAGCTCTCCACGACGCAGGCCACGGGTCAAAAGCAGTGACCATGCGAAGGCGATTCGTTCCTCACCGGTGGACTGCAGAAACGTGCGAGCCTCTTCTACCGTCCAGGCTTGCATCACCTTCGAGTCGGCTCGGGGTCGTTCGATTCCAGCAATCGGGCTGCGATTGATCAGCCCGTTTCTGGCGGCCCACTCACATCCCGCTTTGAGCACTCCCACGGAGATTTGAATCGTGCGGGGAGACAGCCCGTTACGACCTCTTGAGGACTTTGCAGATCGAAGCCTCTCAGTCATACCGCTGACCACTTTCGTATCCAAGGCAGACACTGTGGGACCCGGTGTCGCAGTCCCCACTGAACGTCAAACTCACCAAAGCCTTCCTGCTCGCCCGGGCATACGCCAATGTCACCAGCGAACTTGGCTTCACTGCTCGCTGCGAGAACGCCGACGACCGGTGGTGGGGGAACTGGTATTGGTCACCTACTCCGCTAGGGGTCGAGTTTGCTGCTGCTGACAGCACTACAAAGGCGGCAATGCTGCGTGACGCCACCGGTCACTCCGACATTCAGTATTTGGACTGTGCGCTACAGAATGAGGCAGTGGTGGGGCGGATAGAGGACTTTGACATCATCAATGACCTAGAGCAACGATTCGAAGAGACAACATGACCAGGTGTGCAACTTATTGGAGGGTCAGTAGTGACGGGGACGATGATCTGGAGTGACCAGAGTTTGACGGACACCCGTTCTCTTGGTTCATGCAGCATTGCTTGAGATGAGGTTGGCGCGCCACCTCCGTTCAAATTCGACGGGTGCGAGGTTGCCGACCGAGGAGTGCCGGCGTTTCTTGTTGTAGAAGCCCTCGATGTAGTCGAAGATGGCCATCCGGGCCATGTTCCGGTTCTCGAAGATGCTCCGGTCGAGCAGTTCGCATTCCAGGGTGGCAAAGAAGCTCTCGGCCATGGCGTTGT
>CAWHIF010000009.1:0-832134 GCA_963829235.1 uncultured Acidimicrobiaceae bacterium | reverse complement strand
CCAGGATCCCCACGACAAGACGGTCATCTCCCGGGTGGCCCGCCAGCTGGGGGTCGGTGACGAATCGCTCCGAGCCTGGGTGAAGCGTGCCGAGGTGGATGCCGGCAAACGGCCGGGCCTCACCACCGACGAGCAGGCCGAGCTGAAGCGGCTCCGCCAGGAGAACTTCGAGCTCCGCCGCTCCAACGACATCCTGCAGTCAGCAGCGACTTTCTTCGGGGCGGAGCTCGACCGCCGAGGAAAGAAGTAGTCGCCTTCATCGACGCCCATCGGGACAACACGACCGATGGGCGTCGATGGGGGGTCGAGCCGATCTGCACCGAACTGAAGATCGCCCCCTCTACCTACTACGACACCAAGGCCAGACCGCTCTCGGCCAGGGCCACCCGAGACGCCACCACCGGACCCGAGCTCCGGACCCTCTGGGAGAAGAACTACTCCGTCTACGGCCGCAGGAAGCTCTGGAAGGCGGCCCGACGGCGGGAGATGGAGATCGGGCGGGACCAGGTGGCCCGGCTCATGCGCCAACAGGGCATTCAGGGCGCCACCCGGGCCAAGAAGCGCTTCACCACCAAGTCAGATCCCGCCCACGTCCGCGCTCCGGACCTCGTCAACCGGAACTTCACTGCTCCACGGCCAGATGCCCTGTGGGTGGCCGACTTCACCTACTGCTCCACCTGGTCGGGTGTCGTCTACGTGGCCTTCATCATCGACGTCCACTCCCGGAGGCTGGTCGGTTGGAAGGCGGCACGCTCCATGACCACCGCCCTCGTCCTCGACGCTCTCAACATGGCTGCCTGGACCCGCCGCCACACCAGCCTCGTCGGACTCATTTGTCACACGGACGCGGGATCGCAACCAGGTTCAAGGAGTCGTAGCAACACCGCCTCGTCCAGCTGATTGTAGAAGCTGATCGAGCGATTCGGCGGGTGTCCTCCAACCGAGGGTCTTGCGGGGTCTTCCATTGAGTGCAGTGGCGACCGCGACCAAGTCGTCGGGATGATGTTTGGAAAGGTCAGTGCCTTTGGGGAAGTACTGGCGAAGCAGACCGTTGGTGTTCTCGTTGGTGCCGCGCTGCCATGGGCTGTGTGGGTCGCAGAAGTAGATGGCCAGCCCGGTGTCAATACGCAGTTGGGCGTGCTGGGCCATCTCGGATCCCTGGTCCCACGTGAGCGATCGACGTAGTTGCTCGGGCAGAGTCCCGATAGTGGCGGCGATGGCGTCACGAACAGCCTCGGCGCCGTGGCCGGCGAGCGGCGGCCCGTTCTTTGTGGGCTCGATGGTTCCGTGGCCGTCCATGGGTGGCAGGTGCAACAGCATGGTGAATCGGGTGGTCCGTTCCACCAGTGTGCCGATCGCCGACTTGTTCAGGCCGATGATCAGATCACCTTCCCAGTGTCCGGGCACCGCTCTGTCTTCAGCCTCCGCAGGCCGCTCGCTGATCAACACCTCGGGAGTAACGAACTTCTTGCCCCGTCCCTGCGTCCGTGCCCTGGGAACTCGTAGAGCTCGGCCCGTGCGCAAACAGGCGACCAGTTCCCGCCGCAATGCCCCTCGGCCCTGGACGAATAGGGCCTGATAGATGGCCTCGTGCGAGATTCGCATGGTCCCATCATCGGGGAAATCGAACCGGAGGCGATTGGAAATCTGCTCGGGGCTCCACGCCTTTCCCCATCGGCGGTCCTGGCGACGTCCGTGTCGCCGGCCGATGAAGCGCACCGTCGGACCCGGGACCTCGGTCCCGTCCGGTCGGGTGATCAGCCCAGAGAGCCGATCCTGCACATAGTCCCGCAACTTCTCGTTGGCGGCCAGCTTGGCCACCTTTCGTCTCTTGGCGCGACGATCAGCGTGCCACTCCGCGTTGATGGCCCTATAGCCCGACGAACCCGACCGGGTGGCAGCATTCCGGCGCAGCTCCCGGCTGATCGTCGACGGGGACCGTTTCGTCTGTCGGGCAATTTCCCTTACACCGCAACCTCGCGCCTTGAGGATGGCGATCTCTTCGCGTTCAGCGAAAGACAAGTAACGGCCAGATGACGGGGCAAGGCTGACAGGTCGCATCCCGCCAGCTTCACGGAACCACCTACTCCCAACGGGGGATGACACACCCACGGAGAGCGCTGCGTCCTCGCTCGACAGCCCCTTCGCGATTCCGACCCAGAACCGCTGGACCTGACTCCGTTGCCAAACCGGCGGCCGTCCCGGCGAGTAGAGCTTGTCTCGCATCGGCCATGTTGCCTTTTGCTGCTTCGTGATCCCCACTGTGGAACACCTCCATCATCAAGGTGTTGCTACGACTCCTTGAACCTGGGCAATACACCTCAGTCCTCTACACCGACCGGATCGACGAAGTGGGAGCCGCTCCCTCCATCGGGACGGTCGGCGACAGCTTCGACAACGCCATGGCTGAGTCGGTCATGGGCATCTTCAAGACCGAGCTCCACCGGAACCCCGCCGCCCTAGCCGCCAACGGAGGGCCCTGGAGAGGCCTCGACGACCTCGAGATCGCTACCTGTGGCTGGGTGTCGTGGTTCAACGAGGAGCGACTGCATTCGGAGCTCGGCGACCGAACGCCGGACGAGGTCGAAGCCGAGTACCGTCACAAGTCTCAGCCCGACGCGGCATGAGAGAACCAAACAAACGAGTCTCCGGAAAACTCAGGCCGATTCATCCAGTTCGACTATTGATCGTGGCGCTCCTGTTACCACCATTCGGTGATCGACGGTGTCGTTTAGTCTGTTCAGGCTGCAAGTACACCTGAAATCCCAACACGCGACCCAACAATTGCGGGTCACGGCGTCGCCTCCTGTCGCAATCGACCGTTCGTGTCGGGGCAATTGTTACCGCTAAGCTGGGAAAACGGACAGCCATTGCGACGATTTGCCGCTCGGTGCCTCTGCCTGAATCCGCCTTACAACCAGCAGGTCGTCGGTTCGAGCCCGGCAGCGCCCACCAACCCACTGGGCACGCCCATCGAACTGGGCCACGCCCCACGCGCTCTGGTGAAAGTACTGGTCATCGCAGCGCCCATGACAGCCTGGTTGCCCGGCAAATCCCAATAGGTCCCCAACGATCGCAACGGTCTACAGCCAGTCAACGGCGGCCGATCGAGTGATCGTGAGTCACCTTGTCCGCCGCGTTCAGCGAGTATCTTCCCCCACAGCAGATCGGTCCGGGTCCCGAAGGACTTCGCTCGGGCTCGGCCTAGCCCCCGTCACCCGATCGTGAGATCACGGACCTGAGCGCAGCGTCACTTTGCCGCCGGCCGGGGGTGCTTCCGTTCCGGGGCGCCGTCCTCCCCCTCTGGCTGCTCGACATGAAGCCGCGAGTGACGTGGCGCCGGGCCGCGTCGCGGCCATCGACGCCGGTCAGGTCATCGCCAAAGGTACCCCGGTCGACTGAGGCGCCAGATGGCACCGACCATGTTGGTGAGTCGTTCAGACCGAGACGACATCGACGAGCCCCCGGAGACTTTGGAAGTCTTCCGGGTTTCGGGTATAGATCGGGAGTCCTGCGGAACAGGCTGTTGCCGCAATGAGGAGATCCAGTGCGCGAGTGCCCCGTGCCTTGCGTCCGCTGGCCATTTCTGCAGCGTAGATCCGTCCGTAAGCGCGGGCCGCCTCTCCGTCGAAGGGAAGAGGATCGAATGCCGCTTCTGCTCGTTGCAACCGGTCTTGTCGACGAGCCCGCTCGTCGGCGTCGATCGTCGCGTGAGGCCCGGCGGCAAGCTCTGCCATGGTGATCGCGCTGACGGCCAACTCGATGGGGAGCTGATTGGCCTCGAGCTGCTCGAGGTCTATGACGACTGAGGTGTCGATGACCCCCCGCTGGGCGCGTGGAGAATTACGCACGGGGGCTGGGGTCCTGGGATGCGACGTTGTCGAGGTCGGTGCGAAGCCGGGCCAATTCGACACTCGGAGCGCCCCTGAACGACGCGATCGCAGTCTCGGCGTTCACGAACCGGTGGCGTCGCAGCGGGGTCAGCTCCCCGACGGGTACGCCATGCCGGGTGATGACGTAGGTCTCACCCCTGTCCAAGCCCCGCATGATCTCTCCGCTGTCGTTCCTGAGCTGACGCTGGGTGATGTCTCGAGGCATGCTGACCATCGTAGCACATGGTGCTACGGGCCGGCCCGCGGGCCAGAGCGGCCTCCCGCCGAGTCGATCGACAACGTGGACGTGAGCGAAGTGCCCTGAGAAGCTTCGTCGATCTCGGACCCTCCCCGAATGGGAAGGACGAACGGAGATGCGAACTTCGGTCGTCACGCGCACGTGAAAGTGTGCGTTCCGACTGGAATGGAAGAGCACAGAGAAGCACCTCACGTCTGTGGTTCGTCACTCCCCGTGATGTCGGTGGTCCAGGGAATGTGGTTGTGTCACTATCGCGACCATTCAGACCGGCTGCAGATCAGTCGTCGGTCTCATAGCGTTCGTCCGACGTGAACACGGCGAGGGGTATCGATATGGCTGCAGGGACCGTGCGGCAGCGAACTCACCGGGTCCTTCGCTGCATCGCCCGGGCAACCGCGGCGCTTTCCGTTGCTGTGGCACTAGCCGGCCTTGTCGCCGATAGCCCGGCCGACGCCTCTTCCGGGTCGGGTTGGCCGGTGCTCGTGGTCAACGGCCTGGGTTCCACCGTGACCGACATCGGTCCGTCGGGAGTGACGAGCACGTTGAATGTCGGGGCTGATCCCAACGCTGTTGCCATTACCCCCGACGGGAAGTACGCCTATGTCGCTTGCGACGTGGACGGCGAACCACAGGGCGGCGTCAGTGTCATTGACGGAGCCGATTCGTCGTCCCCATCGGTGTCGGGCGCTCCCCTGTGGGTCGGCAATCGCCCGAGCGCGATCGCGATTTCGCCCGATGGTAACTACGCCTATGTGGTCAACGGTGGAGCGGGAACCGTCAGTGTGATTGACGGGGCCGACACGCCCACTCCCTCGGTCTCGTCCGTTCTCCTGATAAGCCCAGGAGCCACCGGCATCGCCTTCGCCCCGAACGGACAGTACGCCTACGTCACAAACTGGTGGTCGGATACGGTGAGCATCATTGACGGTGCAGATTCATCGTCGCCGACCGTCTCGAGTACCACCTTGAGCGTCGGGGAGAACCCGGGCCCGATAGCGATCACTCCTGACGGCCGGTACGCCTATGTGGTCGATGAAGGAACTGATGCGGTCAGCGTGATCGATGGGCCCGACACTTCTTCACCAACGGTTTCCTCCACCACACTGAATGTTGGAGATCAGCCGTCGGCCATCACCCTTACGCCTGACGGCGAGTATGCGTACGTCACGAACTGGATATCCGGAACGGTCAGCGTGATCGACGGAGCCGACACGCTATCGCCTACGGTTGCCTCGAACGCCCTCACGGTGGGAAGTGGACCTTCGGGAGTGGCAATCACTCCAGACGGTCAGACGGGTTATGTCACCAACGCTGGCTCGAATACGCTCAGCGTCATCGATGATCCTGATTCCTCTTCTCCTGAGGTGTCGGCCAGCCCCGTGACCGTGGGGACCTATCCGCTTGCAGTGGCCGCGGGCCCGGTTCAGGTGAGTGCCCAGGAATCACCTCAAACGATCCATTTCGGGACAACGCCACCGACCAACCAGGTCGTTGGCGGACCCAACTATGTAACGGCGGCAACAGCATCCTCGGGTTTACCGGTCCTGCTGAGTGTGGACGCGTCGGCCACGTCCGTGTGTGGGATCGCCGGTACAACGGTCAGCGCCATCGGAGTGGGGAGGTGCGTTATCGACGCGAACCAAGCGGGCAATCTGCAGTTCAGTGCTGCGCCCGAACAACAGCAGACCTTTTCGGTGGCTCGAGGGACCCAGACGGTCTCCTTCCTCAATGCTGGACCTGGCGTCGCGTACGTGGGGGGTTCCAGTTACGCGCCCGCCACCAGCGCCTCCTCGAACCTGCCCGTGTCCATCAGCCTCGATAAGGCATCTACGGGATGCGCATTGAGCGGAGGCGTTGTCAGCTTCACTTCGGTGGGCGACTGCATCGTCGACGCCAATCAACCGGGCGACGCCGATTACAGTCCTGCTCCTCTCGCCCAACAGGAGGTCGAGGTTGTACAAAGAACCCAGTCACTTGGTTTCAGCACAAACCCGCCGGCAGCGGAGGCCATCGGTGGACCGACCTACGAGCCGAAGGCCACGGCTACATCTGGCCTGACCGTCACCCTGACCCTGGATGCCAAGTCGACCGGGTGCACCCTTTCGGCCGGTGTCGTTCGCTTGGTGTCTGTGGGTACCTGTGTCATCGACGGCAACCAGTCCGGAGATGCCAGTTACAAGGCGGCGCCCGAAGTTCAGCAAACCATCGCGGTGAAGGTGCTCGTCATCTCCTCCACAGAGCTCCCAGCGGCGACAGTTGGCCAGAAGTATTCGACAGACCTTGCTGCCATGGGTGGCAACCGCCCCTACACATGGCAATTGACTTCAGGGAAACTGCCTGCCGGTCTCACGCTGAACAAGACGACGGGGGCGATCACGGGAACTCCCACCAAAGGCAGTGTCAGCTCGACGTTCACCGTTGAAGTGCTCGATACGAAAGTCGGGACAGCGAAATCGCCGGACACTGCCGTAGCGCGATTCTCTATTACCATCCTGTAGGCGACAGGCCGGCGCTCAGGTCAGGCATCGTTCTTCCTCGTGCCCCCAATATGGCCACCCAGACTTCGGCGCGGCCGCATCGACGGCATCGCCCGGTGCTCGGGACGGTGGCCGGCCAAGGTGGCACTGAACGCTCCGTAGCGGGCGGCCAATGGCGAGGCGGACAGCCCGTGGGCCAGAACACTCAAGGCGACGGTCACGGTCACCACCGAGAGGACCCGGCCGGCGTCGGTTGCGTCGAGGGTGTCGTAGGCGATGAGGCCGAAGACCACCGAGGCGAGGCCCCGGGGCCCGAACCAGCCCACGAAGGCGACGGTTGCCCGATCGAGCCCTGAGCCGGTCAGGGCCAGCGCCACCGGGGCCATCCGCACGACGGTCAGGGCGAGCACGGCGAACAGAAAGTCCGCCCATGTGGCGTGTTCGAGTCCCGGGGCCAGCATCGCCGCCCCGAAGATCAGCCACACGATGAGCGACAGCAGTCCACCGGTCTCCTCGGCGAACGCGACCAGGTGGTCGAGGTCCCGACGCACCATCGAACCGAATGCCATCCCAGCGATGAAGGCGGCCACGAAGCCGTTGCCGTGGGCCTCGATGGCGGCTCCGTAAGCCAGCAGCGCCAGGCCGAGGGCGCTCACCGTCCGAAAGGCTGCATCGCTCCACCCGGAGGCACTGGCCCGGGCCAGTGCCCAACCACCGACCAGGCCGACCCCCGCACCGACTCCGGCGCCGATGAGCAGATCGCCGGCCGCAGCCAGCACCGGGGTCGAATGGATCGTCTCCGTGGTCACGGCTCCGGCCAGAAACAGGTTCACGAACGGGGTGGCGATGCCGTCGTTGAGGCCGCTTTCGATGTTGAGCAGCCGACGGATCCGGTTCGGGATCCGGGTGTCTTCCATGATGCTCGCCCCCAGGGCCGCGTCGGTGGGGGCCACGATGGCCCCGATGGCGGCCGCCACCCACAACGAGACGCCGGGGATGAGGCCGAAGGCCACCGCCGTCCCCACCCCGATGGTGAGGGGAAGCCCGACGGCCAGCAGGCGGACGGGCAGTCCGAGATCGTGACGGAGCCGGTGGACATTGACTCGTGAGGCGTCGGTGAAGAGAACGAGGGCCAGGGTCACCTCGGCCAGCGACCGGATCGTCGACGAGTGGGGATTGAAGTGGATGAACGCCAGCGGCCCGTGGGTGACGACCAGGCCCATGACCAAAAAGGCGATAGGGGCCGTAATGAAGAGCCGCTCCAACCGCGCAGACACCAGCGACCACAGGATGACGCACCCGGCAGCCGTGGCCAGGACCGCCGTGTCGAGGGAGTGGTTCACTGGGCGCGTCCGGATCCGGGTCGGTCGGTCTGTTCCCCTCCTGTCACCAGCGGACCCTCCGCCGCGTTCGACCTGCCACTGTGTCTACTGGCGGGCCATGGAGACCCACCAGCGCTCTTCGGGAGAGATGGCCGTGGGGGTGTCGCACGGGCCGCCGAAGGCGGTCGAGGCTCCAAAGCCCACATCGTCCAGCACGCTGAGCAGAACGTTCGGTGCACCCTCGGGTGGGCGCAGCGGATCGATAGCCGGGGTAGCCACCCTGGGTCCGTCCTTTCGACAACATGGAAGTGTGCCGACCTCCTCGAGACAGCACGGTCATCCTGGATGAATTCCAAAATTTCGGGAACAAGGGGAGGTTCCCTCGCCACCCTTCGAAACGTGGCTCGCAAATGCCGGCTCGCCTCACGTGCTGAGTAGGAGGAAGTGGCGTCGTTCGCACGCCCACGAAAAGTGGTTCGTAACCTAACTACCCTGGGGATGGATGTCAACCAAAACGCCGAAGCAACGCGAGGGACCGCTTGTCCAGGTTCCTGGCCAATTCGAAAAGGAGTTTCCCGGGGCCTCGGCGCTGGCGACCGAGTGCTTCTTGAACCTCGGCCGCGTTCGCGGTGTCGATGCTGGCGGAACTGGACCGGCTCCTGGATCGGTTCGGGGTCCCGTCGTACACGGGCTTCAATGCACTCACTGTCCTGGCTGGGGCCGGCGAGCCGATTCCTCCGTCCGTGGTCGCAAAGCGGATGGTCGTCACGCGGCCGACTGTCACGGGCATTCTCAAAACCCTCGAGCGGCTCGGACTGGTTACCAGTGCCGCTCATGGTTCAGATGGTCGGATGCGACTCGTTTCCCTTACAGATGCAGGGCGAGATCTCGTAAAGCATGTGCTGCCTGAAGTCCATCGATTCGAGGAAGAGCTCATCAGCACGTTGGACCGCCGTCAGCAGCGTGCCCTTCTCGACTGTCTTGCCGCAATCGCGGGTCGACTCGATCGATTTCCTGCGTAGCGGTTTGCCTCGCCCAGCCAATGTTTCCCACCGACCAAGGGTGATTCGAGTCTTCTCGGTGACTGCCCGGAGGGATCATGCAGCAAGGGCACAGGACTTCGTTGTAGCCTGCTGCGCGCATCGGCATCACATGCCCGGACTTACGCTCTGCGGAGTTGACCGCAAGATCGGACCGGTCGGCGGAGGCTCGGTGCACGAGAAAATCGGACAAAATATCAAGCCACCAAGGAGGAGTTACCGATGCTTGCCTACACCTACCCGCTAGCCGACCTGTTCGGCACCATGCTGGGGCTCTTCGTGTTCTTGATCTGGTTCTGGCTGCTCATCGTCATCTTCGGGGACATCTTCCGCAGTCGGGACATGGGCGGCGGCGCCAAGGCCCTGTGGATCATCTTCGTGATCGTCCTTCCCTTCCTCGGCATCCTCGTCTACCTGATTGCCCGCGGCGGCAAGATGCACGAGCGGGCCGAGCAGGCCGCCGAGGCCCAGCAGAAGGCCTTCGACAACTACGTGAAGCAGGCGGCGGGGACCTCCGGCGGCAACAGCGCCGACCAGCTGGCCAAGCTGGCCGACCTGAAGGCCCAGGGCGTGCTCACTGATGCCGAGTTCGAGGCCCAGAAGGCCAAGATCCTCTCCTGACCGTCGGGGTGGCGACCACTCTTCCAGCCGGGTGGCCCCGGTGACGAGGTGATGGCGCTCGTCGGAGATCGGTTGCCATTTCCGATGCCGTTCGGAGTTCGGCGATCGCACCCACTGCTCGATGCCGCGGCCGCCACGGCCTCGTCGGGTGGAACACCTAGTGGAGTGAGGAGCGGTCCGCTCGAGCCCGGGCTGCGGCGTGGTGGCCGGCGCGTCGGCCGAAGTACGAACCGTCGCCGAGGCTGATACCGCTGACGTAGTGGTGGGCCGCAAGGCTGGCGGCGGTCCGGCCGACAGCGTAGAGCCCCGAGATCCGACGATCCTCGCTGTCGAGCGCGGCGCCATCGGGGTCTGTGACGAGACCGCCGAGCGTGAAGGTCGCGTAGATCGCGCCGTGGTCGACGCGCAGGTCGATGGCGCCGATGCCGCTCGCCGGCGGCACCCCGATGGCCTGCAGGAAGGGCGCCCGCTTGTGGAACGCCGGGTCGTCACCGCGGGTGGCGGCCTCGTTGTACTCGCCCACTGTGCGAGCCAGCGCGTCCGGCGGTACCCCGATATCGACGGCCAGCTCCTCCGGGGTGGCGGCGGCAAAGGCGATCCGGAGTCCGATCGGGTTCGGCTCGTGGATCACATCGTCGGTGATCATGTGGACGAAACCGTCGTGGTCGCGCAGGGCATGGAGCCCGATGCGACCGGTGTAGGCATCCTCATTGATGAATCGCTCACCGGCGCGGTTGACGAGGATTCCCCGTGCGAGCCGGTGGGGAGGTCCGAGGGGCAGCGCGCACTCGAAGGAGTCGAGTCTGGTCGCCGCGGCGCCAGCGCCCAGACCCATGCGGATCCCGCGGCCGTCGTCGTTCGGGGTGCCGATCCGCCAGGCCGGGTCCGGGACGTGGGCCAGGGGGCAATGCTCGGCCACCATCGCCTCATTCTGGATGAAACCGCCGGTGGCGAGGACCACCCCGCCACGGGCCCGGATGGCACGGGGTCCGTCATCGGTCCTCACGAGCAAGCCGACGACGTCCCCGCTGTCGACGACCAGCGCCTCCGCACCGGCGTCGGCCACCACGCGGGCGCCGCTGGTCGATATGGCCGCACTGAGGCGCTCCATGAGGAAGCCGCCGGCAGAGTCGACACACTGCGGCTTGTGGCCTCGCGGTACCGGGACCGCGAGTTCGTCAAATGGGTAAGTGTCCTCACCGCCACTGAAGAGCAGCCCGGCGTCATCCGCCGATTCGCGGTTCGGCTCGCCGCAGAATGACGCCCGGAAGGGCACGCCGATCGAGACCAACCAGTCACAGTGTTCCGGCGAGCCCTCGCAATAGGCGTCCACGCGATCTTCGTCGACGTCGGGGCCAAGAGCGGCCCGGAGGAACGCCGCCATGTTCGCCGGCGAGTCCTGGAAGCCGCAGGCGCTCTGGAGAGACGTGCCGCCTCCGAGATAGATGAGGCCGCCGGAAGAAGCGGACGTCCCTCCCGGTCCTCCGCCGCGTTCGACGGCCAGTACGTCCGCACCCGCCTGCCGCGCCCCTATGACCGCCGAGGCGCCCGCAGCGCCCAGACCGACGACGACCACGTCGCCCGTGTCGTCGAAACGGACCTCGCTCATGTCAACCGCTGGGATCAGCTCCATCACTCACCTCGCGCCAAGGCTAGACGGTGAATTCCGCTTCGCCTCCATTGGCTGAGTGACAGTCCATGAATGCGGTGACCACCGACTATTCTGCAGCCGATTGCGACGGCCAATGACCCGACGCCGGGGGCGGACCTCCTGAGGAGATCACGACACTCGCCCGGCAGGGATCAGGCCCCGGGTGGCACGATGGGTAGAGTTCGATCGTGTGCATCGCACGATCGTAAGCAGGCTCTTCGTCGCACGCGGCGCGTGCGACCCAACCAGTGGAGGTGTCGAGATGGCCGAAGTCCCGCCGGCAGAGGAAATTCTGCTGACCCACTTCATCGTGTCGGACGACGTCGAGCGCTCAAGGCGCTTCTACACCGAAGTACTGGGGGGCGAGGTGGCCTTCCAAGGAACCGACAAAGGACCGGTCAATGTCAAGCTATCCAACAGCTGGATCGTCATCAATGTCGGCGGAGGCCCCACCGACGACAAGCCCGCAGTCACTCTGGAGACGCCGCGCGATCCCGACCGGGTCAGCAGTTTCCTCAATATCCGGGTCAAAGACATCGAGGCCGTGTACGCCGAATGGAGTGCCCGGGGTGCTCAATTCCTGACGCCTCCGAAGCAGCACCAGTATGAGATCCGTTGCTATATCCGCGACCCCGATGGCCACCTGATCGAAGTGGGTCAAACGACGGACCCGGACGGGGACTGGTCACCAGCTCGGTGGCCGTCGGCCACGTCCGGCGACGGGTCCGCGTGAATGCCGAACACACCACCGAGGCCCGCCCCATGGACCTCGTTCATCGTCGGGAAGTACCCGCAGCTGACGGGCGGCTGACCGGACTCCAGACCCGGGCACCGTGGCGCCCGACCGACGGCGGCTGGAACGTCGCGCTCGGAGCCTCTCACGGGACGCCGGTCCGGTGGGTCCGGGGACCTTCGTGCGGATCCGGGGTCCGTTCGGCCCTCTATCCCCGAAGGGATAGGGGGCCTGGCGTCAGACCCGGAGTGCGGTGGCGGATCCGCCCTCGACGGGGTGACGAACAGGTTGAACTGCCCGGGGTCAATGGGGGGATGGAACTGACGGATGGACACTCAACCTCACCACCCCATCGGCACGACGGCACCCGACCTTGAGGAAAAAGTTCAACTGGCCCCGACCCTGCTCAACGTTGCGTGGTCAGGTGTCCTGCCCGGTAGGCCTCACCCTGATCCCGGATCCAGTCACCGATGTCTTCGGACGGCATCGGTCTGGCCAGGAGATAGCCCTGGCCGCTGTCGCACCCGAGGCTCGTGAGCTCATCCCGGGTTCTTGCATCCTCGATTCCCTCGGCCACGGTGCGCAGACCGAGATTGTGTCCGAGGTCGATCACCGACCGCACGATGACCGCATCATTGAGGTCTTGATGCATTTGCATGACAAACGATCGGTCGATCTTGAGCTGGTTGACCGGGAGATTCTTCAGGTATGCGAGCGAGGAATACCCGGTCCCGAAGTCGTCGATCGACAACGTGACCCCGGCGGCGGCAAGCTCCGCCAGGATCCGGTGAGCTCTCGAAGGATCGGCCATGATCGTGGTCTCGGTGATTTCGAGCTCGAGCAGGCCGGCGGGGACGTGCCAGCGATCAAGTGCAGCCACGACCTCAGTTGGGAAGTTGTCGTCCAGCAGGCTCCGGGCGGAAAGGTTGACAGCCATCGACAGATCGCGGAGGGCAGAGTATCCGCCTTCGTCCCGCCAGCAGCGCAGTTGCCGCAGCGCGGTATCGAGTACCCAGGTGGTCAGGGGCTTGATGAGCCCGGTGTGCTCCGCCAAGGAGATGAATTCGATGGGGGGCACGAGTCCCTTCGTCGGATGCTGCCACCGAATCAGCGCCTCGACTCCCTCGATCCGGCCGGAATCGAGGGTGACCTTCGGCTGGTAGTAGAGCACGAACTGCTCCTTGGCGATGGCTGTCCGGAGCTCGCCCAGGAGAGCGAGGCGCTCACGCGTGTTGATGTTGAGCTCGTCGTCATAGACGACAATGTCCTCGTGGGTGTCCTTGGCCACATACATGGCCACGTCAGAGCGCTGCAGAAGCATGTCGGCGCTGTCCCCATCCTTCGGGGCGATGGCGATGCCGCAACTGGCGGCCACATCCATCGTCATTCCTTCGATGTCAAAGGGCTCCTCCAGGAGGCTGATGATCCGTTCGGCAACTTGAAGGGCTGCTCCGCGGCCTTCGATCCGTGGGAGCAGGACGCAGAACTCATCGCCGCCCAGCCGGGCCAGTGTGTCACCGTCCCGAAGGCCCTGGTTGATCCTTGGGCCCACTTCCCGCAACACCCGATCCCCGTACTTGTGGCCGAGCGTGTCGTTGATCTCCTTGAACCGGTTCAGGTCGAAGAGCAGGACGGCGGTGCAGCTACCGTCCCGGGCCGCCTGACGCAGAGCCTGGTCCGTGCGGTCGAAGAAGCAGGCGCGGTTGGGGAGGCCGGTGAGCTCGTCGTGCATGGCCTGGTGCGTGGCATCGTCAAGAGCTCTCTTCATGGCCTGGACGGTCCGAGCGTCGTTCAGCGCGAGACTGGCGTGATCTGCAAACGCGATCGCAACCTCTTGCGCCCGCTGTAGGTACCCGCCGTCAGGTCGACGCGAAGCAACGATCAGACTGCCGACGGGCTGGCCCTCCCGATGCACCGGCGCGGCAACAGCAGACCGAATTGGCCTGGCCCGGTGCGCCGATGGCCACCCCGAAGCCCTGAAAGCGCTCGTCGGTACAGGGACGGTTCTCGATAACAGCCCGCCCTCCGATGCCGGCCCTGAGAGGAACGCGACGGAGGTCGGCATCGTCGGGAGAAATGCCGACCGCCGAGACGGTGATCATCGTGTCGGGGTCGCAATCGTCGATCAGCTGCAGCGCCACGGTTCCCTCTCCGAGGAATTCGGCCGCTCCCGCGGTCACGGCGTCGAGGACCACCTGGAGGGAGGACCGCGACGTAATCTGGTGCTGGATCTGGGAGAGCCGCTCCAGCAGTGCTTGTCGCTCCCGGAGAGAGAGGACGAGTTCGTGGTTCAGGGCGGCCTGTCTGCGCTCGCTGGCCACTGTCCCGAGCAGGCGGAGAGCCAGGGCCAGGACGCGAGCCATGCTCCGCAGAAGACCTACTTCCTCGGTCGTGAAGGCATCGACAGATCGGACCAGGACGATGGTGGTGTCTTTGTCGCGATCGACTGGAATGGCGACGGTCTCGCACCGTCCCACCCCGGCCAGGTCAATGGTCGCCCCTTCGCTTTTGGCCACGGCGACGATTTCAGGCTCAGGCGCACTGCCGAGGGCCCATCCGAGCGACGAGGTGACGTGACCCCCTGTTACGAATGCGCCGGCGTCCGCTTCAGACGACTCGGCCAGACGCTCGAGAGCATGGACAACGGCCTCGTGCTCGTCCGCCGCGCCGGTGAGCACGGTGAGGAAGGCTGCGAGCTGCTGCGTCGCCCAGTTCGAAGAGTCCATCAAATCGTCAACCGAAGGCCACCACGACAAGGGTCTGGTTGTGGAATCCGCTCACGCCGCGGGTGCGGGCGATCTCGCCGTAGGTGTAGAACCCCGTGACCGGCGCGCCGGAGGCGTGATCGGCGATCCTTCCCACCTCGGCCACGGTCCCGTCGTCGCCGAGCACTCCTTTCCGAGCGATGCAGTCGAAGGCCAGGAGTCCCAAGGGGGCTCTCCCGCCGAGCTCGGCCAACGCCTGTTCGCATGCCACGTCGGTCGCCTGAAGTACTGAGTCGCTGTCGCCCTCCATGATCCTGACCATGCTCCCCTGGGGTACGGCCGCGATGCAGTTCAAAGTGCCGTCGGCGAAGTCCCCACCGGCGACGAAGCGGACTTCGTCGCCGCCTCGACGACTCAGCCCGAGGGGGTGGGTCATGGCGAAGCGGGTGAACGCGGCCGCGTCCCCCTGCACGTCCTGGGGCGCATCGAGGCGCCTGAGGTAGGCCTCCAGCGCCGGCTGATCGTCGAGGGTCACGACGCGGTTGTCGGCGCTGGCGGTGACCACCATGGGCTCTCCGACGGTGCGCCATCCGTGCTTCACCCCGATCCCGATCGGACCTTCCGACCCGATCGCCGCGCCTACCACGGAGTGCTCGAGCACCGAGCTGCCGAAAAACTGGAATGTGCGTTGCATCTTGAGGCCGTCACCGGCGCAGCCACCGATAAGAGGGATTTCGGCGCCCAGCACGCCAAACGCGCCCCTCACCACTTCCTGCTGGTCGCCCCCGAGTCCGTCGCTCAGCAGCAACTGCACCTTGTGTGGGCACGGACCCAGATCGGCGACGCTCGCCGCGACTTCGGCGCTGGCTCCGCGTAACCCGGTCGTATCGGCGCTGGCCGCGGCGGTGGCGACGGAGAAGCCTGGCCCGCCGAGGGCCATGACCACCACCCCATCCGTCCCCGGTCCGCCAGTGGCGATTTCTCCGGCAGTCGAGCATCCGATGACCGGAGTCCCCTGCGAAACGTCGGCAACGCCACCGAGCAGTGCGCCGAGGTCGTAGACGTCGCTGGCGAACACAACCAGGAGCTTTGGATCGTCCCCGACGAGGGCCTCGGTCGCGGCCTGCTTGCCCGCCCGCCGGCCATCGGGGTCGGCTGATCTGCCCGTTCCGGTCCACTGGGTCGCCGTTCGTGCGGGTGCGAATGCCGGACTGAAGGACATAGGTATTCGATCGGTCCTGCGTCAGTCGACCTTTAGCACTATTCGCCCGTCGGAGGCCCCGTTGATCGATCGACGTCATCGACTCCCAGTTGATGGGGTGGACGCGTCCGGAGCGCGCCCGGGCGGCTCGCAGAACGCCGTCCCCACCAGCGACGATCGGTCCAGTGGCGAGTGGTTGACACGTTAAGACTTCAATGTCAGGATCTGCCAAAACGCATCGTGGGGGAGTCAGCGTGGACCGAGGGTCGAGTCGCCGGCGGAAGACGGCCCGCTGCCTGGGAGCGGTGGTGGTGTGCCTCTCCGTGTCCGTCTTCGCCGGCTGCGGAACCACACCCGGAGCGACGCCGGCGACGCCCGTGGCCCCGGTGCCGTCCCCCGCCATCCAGGGTCCGATCCTCCCGAGCAGTGGGATCTCGTTCCTGGGTTCCACACTGTTCCCCCCATCCCAGGTCGGTTACGAGCAGTCCGAGTTCTTCCTGTCCGGAACGGCCACCTCCTACACCAGCGCAACCCCTCTCTCAAAGAACGGCCGATGGGTCGTAAAACCGGCGACGACCGCTCCGTACAAGACCCGGATCGTCGTCTATCGGCCCATCGACCCCAAGCGTTTCGACGGCACCGTCGTCGTGGAGTGGCTCAATGTGACTGCGGGTATCGACGCTCCGGCGGCATGGCTGAATGCCCATGTCCAAATGATCCGGGAGGGGATGGCCTACGTCGGCGTGGACGCGCAAGCCGGAGGGATCAATGGTCAGGCCGGCTCGATCGCCGCCGTTGACGGCAAGAGCGGCCTCAGGCAGTCGGACCCCGCCCGTTACGGCTCCCTGCACCATCCGGGTGACAGCTACTCGTACAGCATCTACCAGCAGGCAGGCCGAGCCCTCCAGACATCGGGATCGCGGATCCTCGGGGGGTTGGACCCGAAGCGCGTCCTGGCCCTGGGCGAGTCACAGTCGGCGTTTCGGCTCGTGACCTACATCGACGCCCTCCAGTCCCGCTCGCAGGGAATCTTCGATGGTTACTTCGTGTACAGCCGGGGCGGCAATGCCTCGGACCTGTCGCAGGCCCCCCAGGCGACGATCACGACGCCCACCCCGACCTACATCCGGACCGACCTCCATGAGCCGGTCTTCCTCTTCGAGACCGAAACGGACCTGCTCGCTCTCGGCTATCTCGCAGCCCGCCAGCCGCCGACGGCGTATCTACGCGAGTGGGAGACGGCTGGAACCGCCCACGACGACACCTACGGTCTGCTCTACGCCCGGTCGGATACCGGCAACGGTGTGGCCGACAGGGATGCCTTCCAGTCGATGCTCGACCCGCCGAGCGATCCGATACCTGGCATCGTCGACTGTGCCGCCCCGGTGAATGCCGGGTCCCACACCTATGAACTCCGGGCGGCGGTGGCGGCAGCCAATCGCTGGCTCACCACCGGGACCGCACCCCTTCAGTCACCCCGTCTCGAGGTGGATCCGCACAACCGGCATGTCTTCCTGACCGATCGCAACGGCGAAGCGCTGGGTGGGATCCGGACCCCCCAGGTGCAGGCACCAGTGGCCAGGCTTTCGGGTATCGGCCAACCGGGTTCAACCCCCATCGGGACCCAGCCGAGCAACTCCTCCACCATCTCCAGTGCCACGTTGTGCAGCATCCTCGGCACGACGGTGCCATTCAGCACGGCCCAGCTCTCCGCCCTCTATCCGACCCATGCCTCCTTCGTCACCAGGTGGGATGCGGCTACCGCCGTCGAAGTGAAGCAGGGGTACCTGCTACCGGCCGATGCTCGGACCCTTGACCAGGTGGCGGCGACGTCAACCGTGGGAGGCTGATGTGGCGGACGATGGTCATCGTGCCCGCCCGGTGACGCCTCCGGCTCGTGGGCCGGGGTCGGTGCCTACTCCTCGCCCGAGAATCGCTCCCATGCCGACTGCCGGGTCATCCCCAAGGACGCCCCGATGGCCGCCCATGTCGCGCCAAGCGTTCTCGCCCTCCTCACGAAGCGGGCGAGATTGCTTTCGACCTGCGCCCCTGCGGCCGCCATCCGCGGGAGGCTCGCCAGTACTCCGTCGAGGTCGAGATTCTCTTCCCACGATGTCAGCCCTGGCGGCAGTGAGGGTGGGCTGCCGATGATCTGGCCACAGAGATCCACGCACTCATCACAGATGAAGACGCCCGGACCAGCCACCAACTTGGCAACTTCATTGCTCGGTTTCAGACAGAACGAGCAGGATGTGGTCACTTCCTCGGTGACGGCCATCGGCTTCTCCTTGCGGCGGTCAGGTGTTGTCAGGCAGAACCTTACATCGTCAGGGGGTTCCTGACAACGAGGATCCTGACGACTGCGCACCGGCGACGTCAGGCCGGATGCAACTCGAGGTCGCACTGAGCACGACGGATCCTTGCTCCTGTCGCGGCGTCGGTGGCTGCGAAGGTGCGATCGACACCCGCGGTGCAGATGGTCCTCTGCTGTCCGGTCCTCTGCTGCCCTCGACACTGCTGTCCCGTGATCAGCTCTGTTGTCCACGATGCGTCGCAGCCGCCACACGGCCTGGCCGGGGTGCCACATGATTCCGCTTCTGTGGTCCGGGGTAAGACGAGGGGCGAACTACCATTCGGACAGAGCGGTTCAAGAGCCGTTGCGGCCGAACACGCCGAACCGTAACTGCATGGCCACGAAGCGCAGGTAGTGAACTCGGAGCGGAAGCGGATCAATGTTCAGAGCCGGAATGCACGCCCTTCGGGGAGGGGTTCGAACACGTGGCGGGGTGCTCACTGCTGTCGCAGTCGTTGCCCTCGTCCTGCCGGGAGTCACGATGTTGGGCCCGGATCCGACGGCCGCAGCCTCGACACAGCCCAGCGTCGCCTCGTTCACCGTCAATCCGTCCTCGCTCAGCTGGGCCGGTGGCACGGTCACGCTGTCCGTCAAGGTCGCCAACGCCAAGACCTGCACCTTCTCGGTGGCGCCCGCCATCAAGGGACTCCCGGCCAAGGAGCTGTGCAACGGGACCGTCGATCAGAAGGTGACGGTCCCGAAGAACAACGGGAAGACGGTGATCACCTTCACTTTCGATGTGTCGGCCACCGGGACGACAACAGTGACAGCACCGGCGATCAGGCTCTCCGAAGGCGATGTACTGCCCGGTCCGCCCACGGTCGCGTCGGCCTCGGCCGGGGACGCATCGGCGACGGTGAGCTTTGTCCGCCCGGCGACTGCCGGTAGGAGTGCCATCACCCGCTACACGGTCACAGCCACCGACACGACCACCCCCGCGCACGGAGGCCAGACGCAATCGGGTACGGCGAGCCCGATCACGGTACGCGGCCTCACCAGCGGGGACAGCTACACATTCACCGTGGCTGCCACCAACGCCAGTGGCACCGGTCCGCCGTCGGCCGAATCGGAGAGCGTGACCCCATCGGTGCCACTTGCCGCCGGCGTGCTCTCCGATTCCAGTGACGGTTTCGGCACCTGTGCGGTGATCTCGGACGGGAGCGTGGACTGTTGGGGAGCAGGTGCCTTGGGCAACGGGACCACGGGCAGCTCCGACATCGCACGGCCGGTGCCCGGCATCTCCACTGCCACCTCGATCACCAGCGCCAGTCAGGACGTCGCCGGCTACTGCGCATTGCTCTCGGCCGGGAGCGTCGACTGCTGGGGGGACAACACCGATGGCGAGCTGGGCAACGGGACCACCGGCGGTCCTGACTGCAACGGGTCTTGTTACGACACGCCTCAGGCGGTCACCGGGATCACCACAGCCATTTCGGTGACCAGCGTCAGTAGCGTCGACCTTGCGGCCGGCTACTGCGCGGTGCTCTCGACCGGGGGCGTCGACTGCTGGGGAGACAACACCGATGGTCAGTTGGGCAACGGGACCACCGGCGGTCCTGATTGCAACGGGTCTTGTTACGACACGCCCCAACCCGTCACCGGCATCACCAACGCCGCATTGCTCACCAATGACGCCGACGGCGAGGACTGCGCGGTCCTCTTGACCGGAAGTGTGGACTGCTGGGGGGACAACGTCTGGGGTCAGCTGGGCGACGGGACCACCGGCGGCCCTGACGGAGTGAGCCCGTTTGCCGGCTATGACACCCCCCAGGCGGTCAGCGGCATCACCGACGCCGTCTCGATCGCCGGCGACGTCGGGAGTAGTACCTGCGCAGTGCTCTCCACTGCCGGGGTCGATTGTTGGGGAGCCAATTCCGGTCAGTTGGGCAACGGGACCGTCGGCGGACCGGACGGTGAGAACGGCTACGACACACCCCAGGCGGTCAGCGGTATCGCCGACGCCGCTTCGGTCACGAGCGACGCCGACGGCGAGTACTGCGCGGTGCTCACCACCGGGGGAGTGGACTGCTGGGGGTACAACGGCGATGGTGAGCTGGGCAACGGGACCATCGGTGGGCCCGACGGCGAGGACGGCTACGACACACCCCAGGCGGTCAACGGCATCACCGACGCACTCTCCGTCACCAGTTACGACGTGGTCACCGAGTACAACGACTTCGGCTACTGTGCCGTGCTCTCAACCGGCGAGGTGCACTGTTGGGGTGGCAACTCCACTGGTGAAATTGGGAACGGGACCATCGGTGGGCCGGACCACGAGGACGGCTACGACACCCCCCAGGTGGTCGCCGGCGTCACCGGTGCCACCTCGGCCACCACCGACGCCTCCGGGAACTTCGGCAACTGTGCCGTGCTCATGGCCGGGGGCATGGACTGCTGGGGGTACAACGGCGACGACGAACTGGGCAGCGGGACGGTCAGCGGACCCGATAAGGACGGGGACGACACGCCCCAGGCGGTCCGATCCCTCTAGACGCACCGAGGGACGGGGATCGGTCACCGCACCCCGGTCGGTCCGGATTTCCGGACGACAGGCAGGTCAGCCGCTCGACACCGTCGCCAGGCAGAACCGGACACTGTGATCGAGATCGGCGCGGGTCGGGCGTCTGCCCTGTTGCAAGTAGTCGGTGAGCATCCCGATGATCGCATGGGTGGCGAGCGACGAGTCGAATTCGGGACGAGCGCTTCCCAGGGCCGCGAACGGCTCTCGCAGCAGTGCGGCCAAGGGTGCGTTCAGAGACGAACGACCGGGCACGAGCCCCTCCCCGATGCTCCCTCCGTTCCACAGCACGGCCAGTGTGGTGGCGGCGATGTCTTCATCGACCGCCTGGGACAGGATCCCTTCCACCCATCGGCGCACCTTTCCCTCCGGCGCCGCGGCCTTGGCCATCTGGTGCGCCACATAGCTGGCCAGGCGTTCCGCGCCGTCTTCGAGGATGGCGGCGACAAGCGCGTCCTTCGAGCGAAAGTGCCGATAGAACGCCTCGTTGGAGAGCCCTGCGGCCGCCACGATGTCGCTGACCCGTGGGCGCGTGGTCGTCCCGCACTCGCGCATGACCTCGAGACCGGCGTCCAGCAGGCGCCTGACCTCGCTGGCGTAGAGCGCACCCCGCTTGGCCAGTGTCCGGTGCGCGATGCGGTCGGCCAGGTCACCCTCCGGTGGTACCCCTTGATTCTGACCAGCCAGAATTGTATTCTTCATCGTCAGAATTCTATACTTCCGGCCGCGGCAGAGAAACAGCACGGGCGAGGGATGCGGAAACAGGACCAGTGATGAACTTCGTCCCTCCGGCCACCTGTCCAATGGAGGGCTGCTGCCGGATCAAATCTGCCAATGGCCTGAGCCCGAAGAGAGGAACTCGTGATGGACCTCGAACGACTTGCCACCTGGATGGACGGCGTGGGCCTGCAAGGCACCGGCGAGCCGATCGAAAGCCGTTACGTTTCCGGTGGATCTCAGAACGAAATCTATGAGATCCGGCGTGGCGACCTCCATTGCGCGATGCGGATCCCGCCGGCGTCGGCACCGGCCAGCCGTGATGACGGCATCTTCCGCGAGTGGCGGATCATCGAGGCGCTCGATGGCACTGATGTGCCCCACACCGGAGCGGTGGCGATGTGTGTCGATCAATCCGTCCTCGGCCGTGCCTTCTATCTCATGGGCTTCGTCGAAGGGTGGTCACCCATGGGCGTCGACAAATGGCCCGCTCCGTTCGATACCGACCTCGGTGCTCGGGCGGGTCTGGCCTACCAGCTGGCCGAGGGGATCGCGCTGCTGTCCAAGGTCGACTGGAGGGCCAAGGGCCTGGATGACCTCGGCCGTCCCGACGGGTTCCACGACCGCCAGGTCGACCGCTGGACCGCTTTCTTCGAGCGGATCAAGGGCCGTGAGCTTCCCGGTCTGGAGGTGGCGACGAACTGGCTGCGTGAGCACCGACCGCTCGACTACATCCCGGGGCTGATGCACGGCGACTACCAGTTCGCCAACGTCATGTACCGCCACGGCGCACCGGCCCGGCTGGCGGCCATCGTCGACTGGGAGATGGGCACGGTCGGCGATCCCAAGCTCGATCTGGCATGGATGGTCCAGGGCTGGCCGGAGGATACCCATGGGCCCGAGGCGGCGACCTCGAGCTACGTCGACATGACCGGTATGCCGACCCGTTCCCAGGTGCTCGCCCATTACTCGGAAGTGTCGGGGCGCCAGGTCGAGGACATCGACTACTACGTGATCCTGGCAAAGTGGAAGCTGGCCATCGTGCTGGAGCAGGGCTTCCAGCGTGCCGGCGACGACGAGAAGCTCCTGGCCTTCGGCCCGATCGTGGTGGACCTCATGAGAGGCGCGGCCGAACTCGCCGAAACGACCGACTACAAGGAATGACCGACGACGAACTGGTCCGCGAGCGCCGGGGGTCGGTGCTCGTCGCCCGGCTCAACCGGCCGGCGGCCCGCAATGCCCTCAGCCCCTCGTTGATGTCGGCCATCGGAGCTGCGCTACTCGACGGAGAGAATGATCACGACATCGGTGCCGTCGTCCTCACCGGTTCGGGCGATCGCGCCTTCTGCGCCGGCATGGACCTGCAGCAATTCAGCGACGGCGAGGAGATGGTCCCGAGCGACGACCGGGCCGCCCAGGCCTTCTACCGCTTCCTGCGGGGCGACGTCGGGGTGCCCGTTGTCGGGGCGGCCAACGCAACCGCGGTGGCCGGCGGCTTCGAGCTCCTGTTGGGTTGCGATGTGATCGTGGCCAGCTCGGAGGCGAAGTTCGGCCTGCCGGAAGTGAAACGAGGACTGTTCCCGGCCGGGGGCGGCACACTCCTCGGAACGAGGATCCCGCTCAGTATCGCACTCGAGATGGTCCTCACCGGCGACAGCATCAGCGCCGACAGGGCCTATGAGGTCGGGCTCGTCAATGCCGTCGTCGCACCGGACGAGGTCCTCGGTACCGCGGTGTCCTACGCGGAGCGGATCGCGGCCAACGGCCCGCTCGGCGTGGCTGCGGCCAAGGAGCTCGTCCGTCTCGGCCTGGTCGACGCCGACCGCGCCGCGGAGCGGCTCGGTGATCTGCAGGCCCGGGTGTTCGCCAGCCAGGACGCCAGGGAGGGCGCACTGGCCTTCCTCGAGAAGCGGCCGCCGGTCTGGCAGGGACACTGAGATCACCGCTTCCGTGGCTGCGACGGAAGGTTCACGGTCGATGTTCGCGGCCCGCACCGCGAGGTCAGCCGGGAGACGCCGCCTTCACCTCGCCCGCAGGATCTTGTCGATCTCCTCCAGCTCATCGGACGTGAACTCGAGCGCTTCGATGGTGGCGACGTTCTGCTCCAGTTGGATGACGCTGCTCACGCCGATCAGGGTCGACGTGACTCGAAGATCGCGGAGTGTCCAGGCCAGGGCCATCTGGGCCATCGTCTGGTGACGTCGCTCGGCGATCTCCTGCAGTGATCGCACTTTGTCGAGCACGTCGTCGCCCAACTGCGCCTTCCCGAGCGTCCCGTCCCGGCTGGCCCGAGACCCGCGTGGGACCCCGTCCAGGTACCGGTCGGTGAGCAGGCCCTGCTGCAGTGACATGAAGACGATGCAACCCACTTCGCGCCGACCGAGCACCTCCAGCAGGCCACTCTCGATCCAGCGGTTGAACATCGAATAGGCGGGTTGGTGGATGAACAGCGGGGTGCCCAATTCCGAGAGGATGTCCGCGGCGGCCTCGGTCTGCTCGGGAGGATAGGAGGAGATCCCCACGTAACGCGCCTTGCCCTGACGGACCGCGGCATCCAGTGCCCCCATCGTCTCTTCCAGGGGGGTGTCCGGATCGAATCGGTGGGAGTAGAAGATGTCCACGTAGTCCAGTTGCAGACGGCGAAGGCTGGCATCCAGACTGCCGAGGAGATACTTGCGGGATCCCCCGTCACCATACGGTCCCGGCCACATGTCGTAGCCCGCCTTCGTGGCGATGACCAGTTCGTCCCGATAGGGGGCGAGGGAGCCACTGAACACCTTCCCGGCGTTCGACTCTGCCGCACCGTAGGGCGGTCCGTAATTGTTGGCCAGATCGAAGTGGGTGATTCCGAGGTCGAACGCCCGGGTCAGGATGCGACTCACCTCATCGGCCGATCGGTCGTCACCGAAGTTCTGCCACAACCCGAGCGAGATGACGGGGAGCTTGAGGCCGCTTCGTCCGCAGCGACGGTACGGCATCCGGTCATATCGATCCGGCGCGGCTTCGTAGGACATGGCGGCAAGGTAGATCAGCCCCGCGGCGGCGTCAACATGTGACCTGGGCCTCCCGGCGCCGGTCCCTTGGCTTTGTAGGCTGCTCGGACATGACGGTCTTGCGGATCCGGGGGCATGCGTTGCCCGGCGGTGAGACCGTCGACTTGTATGCCGATGGCGACCGTTGGACGGCCGATCCGGTCCGCGGCGCGGAATTGGTCGGCGAAGGCTGGCTCCTGCCCGGCCTGGTCGACGCCCACACCCACCCGGGGATGGCAGAGGAACCCGGGAGCCCGTTCGATGAGAAACTGCTGCGCGACGATCTGCGCCATCACGTGGCCGCCGGGGTGACCATGATCCGCTCACCGGGCCCGGCCGGTGACCCACCGGAGTGGTTCGGACACGATCCAGATGTCCCCCGGGCGGTACACGCCGGACCGTGGATCGCCCAACACGGTCAGTTCTTCGACGGGTGTGGGCACGCGGGTAGAACTCGCCTCACTGGCCGGTGTCGCGGCCGAACAGGCGGCACGTACGGGATGGACGAAGATCATCGCCGACTGGGGCATCGATGATCCACCTGTTCCCGTCGACGTCCTCGAGGACGTCGTGGCCAGGGTGCATGCAGTCGGTGGCCGCGTGGCGGTCCACTCCCAGCAGGCGGCGGGAGGAGCCATTGCCGTGGCGGCCGGCGTCGACTCGCTCGAACACGGCATGTGCCTCCCGACCGACCTGCTGGATCAGATGGCCGGGCACGCCCAATCGGCCGAACCGTTAACCTGACATCGTGCGGATTCCACGTGTGGTGATCCTTCTCATCGTTGTGGTGTTTGCCGGGGCGACCTTCCTCGCAGTGAGGATGGCCGACGCCTCCTCGACGGCCACCAGCCCGGGTCATCCGGTCACGAGCGTCCTCCTGAAGATGGCGAAGGGGTACACGCCCAAGGCGCCGCCCGGGACGACAGATGACTACCACTGCACACTGATGAACCCTCACGTCAAGAAGAACTCGTACATCATCTCCAGCCAGTTCGTTCCGGGCAGTGCCGAGGTCCATCATGCGGCTCTGTACCTGGTGCCGCCATCACTCAGCGCAACCGCGGAACGGGACAACGAGGTTGGAGACGGTTGGTCGTGTTTCGGGGAAGGCGCACTGCCGGACACGGCCATCTCCGGTCTCGAGGAGGTTCCGCTTCTCAGTTTCTGGGCCCCGGGTCACGGAGCGGATGACCTGCCCAAGGGGACCGGGATCCCACTCCCGGCCGGAAGCCTCGTCATCATGCAGGTCCACTACAACCTGCTCGTCGGGGACAAGCCGGTGCGGAACTCCTTGGTACTCCACACGGTGCCGATGTCGACACCCCTCCTTCCACTCCATCTCGATCTGATGCTGGCCCCACCGAACATCCCTTGCCCGGCAGGCGTGACCGGTCCACTGTGTGGACGGGTCGCCTCGCTTGCCAACGAGGGCCGACGCTTCGGTCAAACTGCCGTCGACGAGGTCGACGGGATCGAGGCGCTCTGTGGGGACAACCCGTCTGACCCGCCAGTGGGGGATTCGGCTTCGTGCCTCTCGTCGATCAACAAGAGCGGCTATGTCGTGAGGGTGCAAGCGCACATGCACCTCTTGGGCGTGGCCTTCAGCATGGTGCTCAACCCGGGAACGCCCGAGGCGAAGACCGTTCTCGACGTGCCCGACTACAACTTCCACTACCAACGGTCCTATAACCTGAGTACACCCATCCATGTGACCGCCGGCGAACCGGTCGAGGTGACCTGTACCTACGACCCGACGCTGGCTCAGGAGCTCCCCATTCTGCGAAAGGCCCCTCCGCATTTCGTGACCTGGGGCGACGGCTCGACGGACGAGATGTGCATCGGACTCGCGTGGGTCTCGGCCACCCTGCCGGACCCTCACGACTCCGTGTAGTCATCCGACAGGCCTCAGCGCCCGTTCGGTGGGCACGGGCTCCTATTCGAGTTCCTTCCAGTGTGGTCGCCTGAACAGTCGAGCAAATCGTGCGTTCAGGGACGGCCCCTTGTCATAGGTCGCATCAAGGTGAAGTACCGGTGGCCCGTTCGGTGCCGGCAGCGATGCGGCTTGTTCATCCGAGAGAGCGCAGCGCACGCACGTGGTCGTTATCTCAGAGATTCGGTCCCGGTCGACAAATCGATGGCCGCCCTTGGTGGCGACGACGATCCCATCGAATTCGTCCAACTCCGGTATCTGCAGAACGTGCACGACCGTCCCGAACTCCGAACCGGACGAGCTGAGCACGGGTGTCTTGGTCGCTAAGGCAAGGTACGAGATCGGTTCGCCTTCGTCCATGGTGGTCTCCCTCGCGTCGCTGTTCGAGACTCTACTTTCTCGGCGTCGTCAGATCCGGCCGACGTTCCGGGGTGGTCGGGCCCCGGCTCGGGCCCGCCGGCGTGGTGACAGGTATTCGCCCACCATCTCTCTGTAGAGTTGAGGACGGTGTCCCTATTCCGACGTGCTCTTGTCCTCTCGGCCATGGTGGTGGTGGCGCTCGGCGTCTCGCTCGTTCTCGAGGCCCCGACGGCGGCACCGTCCACACCTTCCCCTCAGCAGGTCGAGAGCGCCCAGTCGGGCCAGGCCCCCTCTTCCCTCCGCGACTGCTTCGCCACGCAAACATGCGTGCCGGCCAACCACCCGGGCAACTCCGGAACCGTCACTCCGGCCCTCGCCTACGGCTTCATCGGTGTCGCCGCCATGGTGCTGGCCGATAGTCGCCGGCGCCGCAGGGGGCCGGCCTGGCGCCCGTCGCCCTTCAAATTCTTCCCGGCAATATTCAGACCACCGATCGCGAGCTAGTCGTCTAGCCACGCGGACCCAGGGCCACCGCCCTGTCCGCAGTACGACAGGACAATCGAACCGATTGCCCATCCCACTCGCGCGATGTGCCACAACGGCATGTCCCCATTCGGAAGGTCTTCATCATGTCCCATCCTGCTCAATCCGTTCCCTCGCGGCGTCCTGCCGCAAGGCTCAGTGCAACCCTGTTGGCGTGGGGGGCAGTCTCCCTCGTCGTCGTGATCGTGGCCGCACTGGTCATCGTCAAGATCTCAGCAGGGCCAGGCCCGACGACCAGCTCGCACCAGGCCGTGCTCCCCGCGTCCGAGGCATTGGTGCACGAGATCTCGACGGTGCCCTCATCGGTGTTCAACGCGGTCGGCGTCGGCATCCCGTCCGAATTCGCAGGCGATCCACCCATCGCGATCTCCGGTCAACCGGCTCTCGCCCTCGACGGGAAGTCGCCCACGGTGATGTACTACGGCGCCGAGTACTGTCCGTTCTGCGCGGCCGAGCGTTGGGGAATGGCCGTCGCCTTGGCACGATTCGGGACCTGGACCGGGCTGGACACGACGGCCTCGGGTCTCCTGGACGGGGACTTCAGCACCCTGTCGTTCCGAAACGCCAAGCTCATCAGCCGGTACGTCAATTTCGTGCCCATAGAGACATGCACCAATGTCGTCGATGCCGGCGCAGCCGGCTGTAGCGGGTACAAGCCCCTTCAGAGCCCGACGGAGGCAGAACAGGCCGTGCTGGCCAAATATGCAAGCCCCAAGTTTGTGCCCGGCAATGCCCAGGGGATCTCGTTTCCCTACATCGACGTGGACAACAAGGTGCTCTACTCCGGCTCCACCTACGAACCGACCGTGCTCACCGGTCTGACGCAGGCACAGATCGCCGTCGGACTCACCGATGCCAGCAACCCGGTCACCAGGTCGATCATCGGCACCGCCAACTACCTGACGGCATCCATCTGTGCCAGCACCAGGGACGCCCCGGCTTCGATCTGTACCAGCGCGGGGGTCAGGGCCGCGGATGCGGCCCTCGGGCTCACCCCATCCGGCGGATGAGGTAGCGGCCCGGTGGGCGTTCGCCGCCACGGATGCAGAGCTTGCGGGTACCATGGGCAACCACTGGCATCCCTCTTCCGGTGAGAGGCATCGTCCTCGTCCGACTCGCAACGAGCCCTGGCTGATGACCCCCCGAACTCCATCCTCCGGTCAGTCCCCTGGGACCGATGTGCGCCCGCCGGCGCGGCGGCGAAGACGCGCCGTCATCCTGACGGTGGTCGCCGTCGTCCTCGTCGCGGCCGCGGCCACCGGCTATGGCCTGGCCAACCGGCGGGCGAACGGGCCCGAGGCATCGGCACCGACGACGTCGAGCGGACAGGCCCCCTCGAGCAGGCACCATTCCGCGTCGGTGTCGTCGACGGCGACTCGGGCCACGGTTGCCGGCACGACCCCATCGTCGACGGCCGCGTCCCCGACGACCTCCACGACTCCGACGGCGGCCGGGTCGACCCACGGCCCGATCACCTCCCCACCCCTCCCGGCCCCCGGCGCGGGATTCAACGAGGGCCAGGTGACCGCCGTGGGCGACTCGGTGATGCTCGACTACCAGGCTCCTCTGCAACAGGACATCCCCGGCGCAAACGTGCAGGCCGCGGTGAGCGAACAGTGGTCGGCCGGTGAAGCCGAGCTCGCTCAGCTCAAGTCCGGGGGCCAGCTCGGCGCGGTGGTCATTGTGGGCCTTTCCACCAACGGGCCGATCACGAGCACGGATTTTGCCAACATGATGAGCATCCTGTCGGGGGCGTCTCGGGTGGTCTTCGTGACCATCCATGTCGACCGCCCGTGGCAGGACTCCAACAACGCCGTGCTGGCCGCCGGCGTCCGACAGTACCCGAACACCGTATTGGCCGATTGGTACGGTCTCGTCGAACAGAATCCGGGCTGGCTGTACTCGGACGGCACCCATCTACCCATCGATGGGCCGGGAGCCCAGGCGCTGGCCAATCTGGTCGCGGCCCAGGCGTGAACGGTCAAGGCGTGCCGGTCAGTCGCCGCCGCTGCTCTCGCCGAATGCGTCCCACACCGCCATCGCGGCGTTGGGATCGAAGATGCCGTCGGGATCCTCATTGTCGGCCCGCAGCAGGTCTTCCCCTCCGGTCGGAGTCTCCCCTCCGGTCGGCTCGATCGGCTCGAGCTCACCCTCGAACGGGGTGCTCGGCGGAGGGTCCTGCGACTCGACGCCTCCATCCCTGACCAGCGCAGTCGGCGCCCCGTCGGAGATCCAGCGCGCCTCGTGCAGGCGGTAGGGGTCGTGGTACCAGCCCTCGGCCTTCATGGTCTCTCCCTCCTGGATCTCGGGCCGAAGTCTATCGGCGTCACCCCGCCGTCTTGGGCGCCGGCCGTCGTCGGCGCCCGGAGCAGGGGCGGCCGATCGGAGGTGGGAATCCGGCCCCGGCGGGTCACGCCCATCCGAGCTCCTCGAGCCGTTGGTCATCGATACCGAAATGATGCCCGATCTCATGGATCACCGTCTTCCGCACCAGCTCGATGACTTCCCGGGTGGTGTGGCAGGCCCCACAGATCGTCGCCATGTAGATGGTGATGCGGTCGGGAGTGGACGCCGAGTAATGGTTGCCCCGTCGGGTGAGGGGGACCCCTTCGTACAGCCCCAGCAACCGTCCGGAGGGGCTGACGTCGTCGACGACCACGGCGACGTTGTCCATGGCCCTGCCCAGTTCGTCAGGGATGCCGTCGAGAGCGTCGGCCACCAATGCCTCGAATTGTCCGACCGACATGGTGATCACACCCGCCATCATGGCAAGCCCCCCGGCGGTTGCCGGCGCGCCCGGCGAAACAGGCCCGATCGGGGCCGGTGCCCGGTTAACGACCCGCCGTCCCACCCTCGGGGCTGCGGGGGTCGGCTGCGCCGACGAACTGGTGCCCCGCGCCGCCCGGGCGATCGGTGACGGCGATGATCTGAGCACACCCGACGGCCACAGGATCGAAGGCACCGATCGAGTGCACGTGGTGGCCGCGGGCGGCCAGGCCCCCCTTCCATCCGGGCGGGGCGTGGGACTCGACCTGCACGGTCAGATCGTCACCCCACCACAGCCGGAACGGTCCTGCCGACGGAGCGTCGAGGGCCAGGCGCCCCCCGGCCACGGCGGCGGCCGGATCCTGCCCGGCGCGCAGCATTCGGGCCAGGAGTTGGAGGAGGATCTGGGGCTGGGCATCGCCGCCCATCGCCCCGACCAGATGGGTCAGCGAAGCGTCCGTGGTGGTGGCGAGCATGGGGGACAGTGTGTGGGGTGGCCTTCGCCTCGGCCCGAGCTCTGCCGGATGACCCTCCTCGAGGGAGAAACCGACCCCGCGATTGTGGAGGAAGATGCCCGTCGACCCGGCCACGAGATGAGACCCGAAGTCGAGGGCGTTCGACTGGGTCAGGGAGATGCCGAGCCCGTCGGCGTCGATGGCGCACAGGTGGGTGGTGTCGCCGTCACCGATGCGGGGGACCGGGTTGCCGGCCGAGCCCTCGGGGCCCGGCCCGATGTCCGGGCGAGCGGCCCGGTCGGGGCGGACCCGCCCGGCGGCGGCCTGCAACCGACCCTCGGCCAGGAGCGCCTGCCCGTCCACCCCGTCGTACAGCACGCTCGGGCGGTCATGTCCGGCAGCTCGCGCCGACTCGACGACGAGGTGGGCCCACAGGGGATCTGCCGGGTCGTCCCCGATGCCCAGCTGTTCGGCGACCCACGAGCCCGCCAGTGTGAGGTAGCCCTGTGACGGGGGAGGAACGGTCCACAGGTCACGTCCCCAGACGGTGAGCCGCACCGGCTCACACCAGTCAGCGACCGGGTTGGCGAGGTCGGCGGCGGTAAAGACGCCCCGTCCCAGCTCCTCGAGGGCCTGTCCGAACTCGCCTCGGTACAGCCCGTCGCGACCCTCGGCTGCGACGGCGCGAAGCGTGCGGGCGATGCCGGGCAGCCGGACCACGTCGCCCGGTTGGAGTGGGCCGTTGGGGCAGAGCTCCCGAGCGCCGGGCACCCCGGACACCAGGTGGCTCGAGAGCGCGAGGAGGATCGAAGCCACGAACCCGTCCTCGGCCAGCTCGATGGCAGGACCGAACACGGCGTCGAGAGGGAGGCGGCCGAATCGATCGTGGAGCGCCAGCCAGCCGTCCACGGCACCGGGCACGGTGACGGTGCGGACATCGCCTCGGATCGGCATGACCGACAGGCCCTCGGCCCGCATCCGGGCCGGGTCGACTCCCGAGCCGGCACGTCCCACCGCCAACAGAGCCCGAGGTTCGGATCCGGGGCCGTCGACCATGGCCAGCAGATCCCCGCCCAGACCACACAGGTGAGGGCCGGTGACAGCCATGACCGCGGCGGCGGCCACCGCCGCGTCGGCCGCGGTCCCACCGCGCTCGAGAGCCGACACTCCCGCAATCGATGCCAACTGGTCGGCGCTGGTGACCATTCCCCGCAGTCCGGTGCGGGGTGCGAACGGAGCGGACGGAAAACTCATGAGGCAGGCCTAGCATGACCCACGCCGGGAGATCACGGTCCTGCCGCCCGGCGCAGGGCCAGGCCTCTCCGGGCCGGGGCGACAGCCCACGCGGACACGCCGTCTCGGGTCAGGGGTCGCGGAGATCGGCGTGGAAGACCAGTACCGACGCCACGACGGCCCCGGCCAGCACCACGGCCGAGATGCCGAACCGCTCGCTGAGCGGTCCGGCCACGATGGCGCCGAGTGGAACGGTGCCGCCGAAGGCCATGACCCACAGGGCCATCACCCGGCCTCGCACCGAGTCGTCGAGCCGCTTCTGGAGCACGGTGGCCAGCGACGTGACCGTGACGAAGTAGAACAGACCGAGGACGAACACGACGGGATAGGCGGGTCCGGGGTTGCGCAAGAGGCCGAACGCAACCAGTGCCACCGCATAGCCACCGAGGCCGACGCGGACGACGGGTTCGAGCCGCCGGCCGGCGAGGAAGGTGCCGATCGAGAGTGCGCCCACGACAGCTCCTGTCCCGAAACTGGCGTACAGCAGACCGTAGGCGATGGTACTTGTGCTGATCCGGAGGTCGTTGTGGGCGAGGACCGGCATGAGCACGGCGATCGGGAGGCAGAAGAACGAGAAGAGCACCATGGTGCTGAGGCAGCGTCCGACGACACGGTCGCGACGGGCCAGGACGAACCCGTCGAGGACTCGCCGCCATCCCTGCTGCACCACCGCGTGGCGTGGCGGGAGGCGCACGGTGGCGAGAGCCCCGATGAGGGCGACATAGGAAACGGAGTTGCCGACAAATGCCCAGGGGGCCCCGACCTTGGCATAGATGACACCGCCGATGGCGGGTCCGATCACCCGTGACAGGTTCATATTGGCGGAGTTGAGGGAGATGGCGCCGGGGAGGTCCCGGCGCTCGACCAGCGTGGGAATCAGGGCGGAGAACGTCGGCGCATAGAACGCCTGCCCGATGCCACTGGCCAGGACGGCCACGAACAGCGCCGCGATGCGGGGGTCGTGCACATGGGTCAGCCAGGCGATGATCAGGGCCACCAGCGCCTGTTCGACGGTGACGATGACGAGCAACGTTCGCCGGTCGAAGCGGTCAGCCGCCATGCCCCCGATCGGAGCGAGCAGGAAGAGGGGCCCGAGTTGGGCCAGTGTCATCAGTCCCACATCGGTGGATGATCGGGTGATGTTGAAGACGAAGGCGGCGAGAATGACGGTCTGCATCCAGCTTCCGATATTGGACACGAGAGCCGCCAGGTAGATCCGGCGGAAGACCGGGTAGCCGAGGGCCGCCCTGGCTCCGCCGACCTGGATGACGCGATCGCCCTCGAGCAGCGCGTCCTCCACATCCTCGGCACCGAATTCGGTCGACCTCGGGTCCCCCTCGGGCAGGGGATCAGCCAAGGGCTTCGACCGTGGTCTTGGCCGCCCTGCCGGCGGCCATCGATGAGTCGCGGCCCAATCGCACCAGCCCCGGGATGCGGTTGGGCCTCGTCGCCATCAGGCGGAGGGCGGCCCACATGTCCGCCGAGCCGTCGGGCCGGAGCGTTCCGAGCACCGCGCCATCGGTGTAGCCGTCGTCGGGCCGATCGCTGATCACCCTGACCACGCTCCACGGCACGCCGCGGTCCTCGCACACCGATGCGACCCCTGCCGATTCCATCTCGAGGGCGATCACACCTCGATCGGCCAATCCGGCCAGGCGAGACGGGTCCACGATGAGTTCGTCGACGGTCCCGACCTTGCCACCCATGGCCATCCCGCCGAGAGGCGACGGACGGAACTCCCGTCCCGACTTCACATCGAGCACGACGTCCGGCACGATCACCGAGCCGATCATGGAGGCGGGAGCGATTCCCCCGGCGATGCCGCTCACCACCACATGGTCGACGGCGAACCGGTCCAGGAGTTGTTCGGTTGCCTGGGCGGCCACCGTGGGCCCGACCCCGAGCTGGGAGACGATGACCTCGACGGCGTCCATTTGTCCCACGAACACCTTGGTCCCCTCGGTCGTGGACGGACGCGCACCGAGGCGTTTGACGATGGGCCTGAGCTCCATGGCCATGGGGGCCAGGACCAATGCCCGGCGGATCGAACTCACCGCCCCAGCTTGCCCGATGCCGGCGCCCGGCGCCCGGAGACCCTCACGGGCCCCCTGACGCCGAGAAGTATCTCCGCATCGGGTCGAAGTACCGCTCCTGCCATTCGTCGAGCTCGTAGCTCGGATGGCCGTCAGGCACGTCGGTGTGCCGAATGGTGATCCTCGTTCCCTCCCCGACCTGCTCCAGCACCACCTCGATCTGCGAGTCCGCTTCGTCCGCGGAGAACTCCGACGTCCTCCACGATTGGACGATCCGACGCCCCGGTTCGAGGGAGAGGGTGCGACCGACGATGTAGCCGTCGCATGCTTCAAACGCTCCGCCGACGTGCGGGTCGACCATCGCCGGCGAGCCGGTCATGGCCGTGTGGCCCGCGCTGGACATCCACGCGTCGTAGACCGCCTGCGGCGTCGCCGGGATCACATCGGACAACTCGAAGCCGTACGCCATCGGTTCATTCCTCCTGGCCGGGTTGGCGGGTTCCCCGGACAGCGTAGGCAGACCACGGGGTTCCCACCGGGGCCGGTGCGGACCGTGCAGGATTTCGCCGCTCCGGTCCCGATTAAAGTGTTCGGCGGAGCGGACCGAGGGGTGTTCTGCCGACGACCGATAACCGACGACGAGGAGAAAGCGGCCAACGATGCGACGACGGATGGTGAATGGCAAGATCCACCGCGCCCGGGTGACCGATGCCGATCTCAACTACGTCGGGTCCATATCCATCGATCCGATCCTCATGAAGGCCGCCGACATCCTTCCCAACGAACAGGTCTCGGTCTACAACCTGATGAACGGAGCCCGGTTCGAGACCTATGCCATCGAGGGGAGTGACGGGCAGATCTGTCTCAACGGCGCCGCCGCCCGGCTGGCGCAGGTGGGTGACCTGGTGATCATCGTGACCTATGTCGATGTCGACGACAGCGAGGTCTCCTCGCACCAGCCGTCCGTGGTCCTCGTCGACGCGGAGAACCAGCCGACGGATCCACGGTGAGGGGCACCCGTCCGGCTGTCGAATCGCTGATGACCCCGGCGACGGTTGGCCTGCCCCGAGTTCGAGTTCGAGCTCGAGCCTCTGGTCGCTCAACGGTCGAGAACGGCCTTCCGGCGGGGTGTGGTCGACCATCCTGACCCTTCATTCCGACATACCTGCTGGTCACGAGCGTCTCTGCCGGTCGCAATGGACGGGTGACTGCCGAAAGTGCCAATCCAGCAGCTATACTTTGGCTTACTCGTAAACGGCTGCCGAGCTGCCGAACGGGGGAGACTCGGCCCATAGGTTTCGGCTCGATGCATGCGAGCAACCGAGTCGTATTGGTAGAGGCCGATGTTGCGACGAAGGGGCCTTTGATGCAGAAGTGGGCACAGGGATTGAGGCAGTGGTCGCTGTGGCTCGTCGGTGAAGGCTCCACGCCCGACCGGAGCGCGGGTCTGATGCTCGGGGCCACTGTGGCGGTGGTGGCGCTACTCGGAGCAGGTGCCGCCTTCGCGTTGAAGAGTCCCTCCCCGTCGAAGGCGACGGGTGCGAGGAGTGCAGATGCCGCGCTCTACAAGGCCGCGTTGGCACAGAAGAAGGCGGCCAGGCATCAGACCACCGCCACCACGCAACCGAAGAAGAAGAAGAAGACCTCCAAGACCGTCATCACCAGGCGTGAGAGGGCGGCCGAGTACGAGAAGGCGCTGTCGCTGGCGATGTCCGAGAAGTCCCATCATCGGGCCAAGCGAACGGGAACGAAGGTCCGCGTCAAGCACACTCACCACCATGTCAACACCGGCGCGTACAAGCAGAGCACAGAAGCCAGCGCCGCTCCCTCCAGTCCGCCGGTCGATGCGTTGAGCGCGACGGCCGCCCCGGACATCGCGTCGACCCTCCTCGACCCGGTCTCCCTCGCACCGTCACCGTCCGCTCCGGCGGCTCCCACCATCATCGGCACGGTGTCCGGCTCCGCAGGAACCCGGGTCACATGGTCGGCGCCGACCGAGGGAGGGTCTTCCCCCGTCTCCGGGTACAACCTCTATATGGGCGTCAGCCCGGGCGCCCAGTACACGACGCCGGTCAACGGGTCGCAACTGATCTCCGGCCGGAGCTTCGTGGTCAACCACGTCATCGCGGGCACGACGTACTCCTTCACGGTACGGGCCATCAACGCCGTCGGGATCTCGGCCCCTTCCAACCAGGTGTCCACCATCCCGCCGGTCAACTACCAAGCGGTCGGTACGTTGGCGGCCCCGGTGGTGGCGATGGCCTCGAATCGATGGGGAACCGGATACTGGCTGGCCAACTCCGCCGGTGCCGTCTCGCCCCACGGATCGGTGCCCGACTACGGATCGATGGCGAACGTCCAGTTGAATGCCCCCATCATCCAGATCGTCTCCACGGCAAACGGCCGGGGCTACTGGGAGGTGGCCAGCGACGGGGGGGTGTTCGCCTACGGCGACGCCGGATACTACGGATCGATGGGCGGCCACCCGCTCAATGCGCCGATCGTCGGGTTCGCCACCACCACCAACGGTCGCGGCTACTGGGAGGTGGCCAGCGACGGGGGTGTGTTCGCATTCGGCGATGCGCGATTCGGAGGCTCGATGGCCGGCCGCTCCCTCGACCAACCGATCGTCGGAATCGCGCTCGACCGGGGGACGGGTGGGTACTGGGAAGTGGCGAGCAACGGTGACGTCTTCGCTTTCGGCGGTGCGCCGAATCTGGGATCCCCCTCCCCGTCGGCGGTGAACGACACCGTCATCGGCATTGCCGGCGCTCCCGCGGGTCACGGCTACTGGGAGGTGACCAGCGACGGTGGGGTCTACCCGTACGGCTCGGCGCCGTTCCACGGTTCGGTGACGGGGCAGGTGCTCAACGCTCCCATCGGCGGCATGGCGGTCGACGAGGCAACCGGTGGGTACTGGCTGTACTCGTTGGACGGCGGCACCTTCGCGTTCAGGGCGCCGTTCTACGGGGCCGGCTGATCTTCGGGGCCGGCTGAGCGACGGGGCCGGCTGAGCCTGAAGGGCTCGGCACCGGGCGGTCTCAGTTTCCGAGCATCCGCTCGAGGGCCCGCGACTGCCAGGTGGTCCGCCCGGTCCTGTCCTCGGCACGATCGGCGCTTCCGGCCAGCCGCAGACCGGCATTGATCCCGAGGAAACGCAGGGGTTCGGGCTCCCAGGCCCTCGACCGGTGGCCCACCCAGGGCAGCGCGATCAGATCGGTGTCGCGCCGGAGGATGAGATCGCGCAGTGTCCGCCCGGCCAGATTGGTCGTCGACACCCCGTCGCCGACGTAGCCACCGGCCCAGCCGAGGCCGGTCCTGTCGTCGAGCCCGACCGACGGGAACCAGTCGCGGGCGATCCCGAGCGGGCCACCCCAGCGGTGGGTGATCTCGAACCCGGACAGCGTCGGGAACAGGTCGGTCAACGTCATGTGAAGCGCCTTGTGCACGTCTCCGTCGCGATCGAAAGCAGGCCGGATGGCCGAGCCGTAGTGGTACGGGGCTCCGCGGCCACCGAAGGCCAGCCGGTCGTCTTCGGTCCGCTGCCCGTAGATGATCAGATGACGATGGTCGCTGAACGTCTCCCGACGGGCCAGACCGGCTGACGACCAGAACTCGGCGGGTAGGGGCTCGGTGGCGATCATCAGCGAGTACACGGGGACCAGCGAACGTCCTTCCCCCAGCAGGGTCCGGGTGTAACCCTCCGTGGCCCGGATCACCGAGGCCGCCCGGACCGTTCCTCTCCACGTCTCGACGACCCCCGGCCTGATGGCCCTGGCCCCGGTCTGTTCGTAGATGGAGACCCCCCGTCGTTCCACCGCCTCGGCCAGGCCCCGCACCAGGCGGGCCGGGTCGACCGTGGCGCAGTGGGGGGTGTAGGTGCCTCCGAGGACACCGGCCGCGCCCACCCTGGCCGAGGCCTCGGCCGCCGACAGGAGCTTGAGGTCGCCTTCGTCGATTCCCCGGGCCCGGGCGGCGGCCACCTCGTCACGGGCGCGCCGCAGTTGGACGCCGGTCCGGGCCAGCACCACCGTGCCACCCCGGGCGAAGCCGCAGGCGATGCCCTCCGAGGCGACGACCCGGCCGACCTCGGGGACGGTCGCCTGCATGGCAAGGCGCATGGCCTCTCCGGACCCCGGACCGGAGGCGCTGTCGAGTCGCTCCCCCGAGGCCGCGAACAGCGCCGAGCACCATCCTCCGTTCCGTCCCGATGCACCGAAACCGACGACGTCCCGCTCGACGACGGCGATGCGGAGGGACGGGTCTGCCTCGGCGAGGTAGAACGCCGTCCACAATCCGGTGAGGCCGCCACCGACCACCGCCACGTCGACGTCGACATCGCCCGGCAGCGGTGGGCGGACCTCGATGGGACCAGGGAGGCGGTCCCACCACAGCGATAGTTGCCGGTAGCCCTCCCCCGACGGCCGGTTCAGATCTGCTTCCACGCCTCGGTCAGCACCGAGCGGAGAATCGACGTCATGACCTCGAACTCCTCCTCCCCGCAGGTGAGCGGAGGTGCCAACTGCACCACGGGGTCACCTCGGTCGTCCGCCCTGCAGATGAGGCCGGCCTCGTACGAGCGCGCCCGAAAGGAAGCCGCGCAGCAACCGCTCCGATTCATCGTCGTCGAAGGTCTCGCGGGTGTCCTTGTCCTTGACCAATTCGATCCCGTAGAAGTAACCCGCTCCGCGGACGTCACCGACGATGGGCAGATCCCTGAGGGTGTCCAGTGAGGCTTTGAAGGCACCCTCGTTCCGCCGCACGTTCTCGAGCAGGTGCTCCTTCTCGAACACGTCGATGTTGGCCATGGCCACCGCCGTGCTCACCGGGTGTCCGCCGAACGTGACGCCGTGGAGGAAGCTCTGCCCGTTCACAAAAGGCTCGACCAGACGGTCGCTGACCGCCATGGCGCCGAGCGGGGAATAGCCACTGGTGAGCCCCTTGGCCATGGTCACGATGTCGGGCCTGTAGTCGTAGCGCTCCGCTCCGAACCAGTGCCCGAGCCGGCCGAAGGCGCAGATCACCTCGTCCGACACGAGGAGCACGCCGTAGCGATCGCAGATCTCGCGCACCCGCTGGAAGTAGCCGGGCGGCGGGGGGAAGCATCCGCCCGAGTTCTGCACCGGCTCGAGGAAGACGGCGGCGACGGTCTCCGGGCCCTCGATGAGGATGGCCTGCTCGATGGCGTCGGCGGCCCACCGTCCGAAGGCCTCGATGTCGTCGGCGAAGTACTTGGCCCGGTAGAAATTGGTGTTGGGCACCTTGATGGCCCCCGGGACCAGGGGTTCGAAGGGCGTCTTGATGGCGGAGAGGCCGGTGATGGACAGCGCTCCCATGGTGGCCCCGTGGTAGGCGATGTTGCGGCTGATCACCTTGAGGCGATCCGGCTGACCGGTCACCCGGAAGTACTGGCGGGCCAACTTCCAGGCCGACTCCACCGCCTCGGAGCCACCCGTGGTGAAGAAGATCCGGTTGCAGTCGCCCGGGGTCAATCCGGCCAACCGGTCGGCCAGCTCGACGGCCATCGGGTGGGCGTAGCTCCACACGGGGAAGTAGGCGAGGGTGCCGGCCTGGCGCGCCGCGGCCTCGGCCAATTCGGTGCGACCGTGGCCGATCTGGCTGGTGAAGAGCCCGGACAGGCCGTCGAGATAACGCTTCCCGTGCTGGTCGTAGACCCAGACGCCCTCGCCCCGGACGATGACCGGGATCTCGCCGGAGCCGGACATCCGGGTGAAGTGCATCCAGAGGTGTCGCCGTGCGCTCTCCTCGAGTGCTTCGTTGGAAAAGGCGGTCATCTCGTCCCCCAGGTGTAGGTCTGCTTGGTCAGTCTCAGGTACATGAACGTCTCGGTGTCACGCACGCCCGGGATCTGGCGGACCACCCCGTGGAGGAGCTCGAGGATGGTGTCCTCGTCCTCGCACACCAGCTCCACCAGAATGTCGAACGACCCAGTACACATGACCACGTAGTCGATGTCGTCGATGGCGGCCAACTGCTCGGCCACCATCCGCGCATCGCCGTCGGTGCGGATGCCGACCATGGCCTGGCTTCGGAACCCCACCTGAAGGGGATCGGTGACGGCGACGATCTGCATGACTCCTGCGTCGCGCATCTTCTGCACACGCTGGCGCACGGCCGCCTCCGAGAGCCCGACCGCCTCGGCGATCGATCCATATGTCCGACGTCCGTCCTTCTGCAGCTGTTCGACGATCGCCTTGTTGACATCGTCGAGCAGCCCGTTGGCTGATGGAACAGGGACCGATGAACCCATGGTCAGGCGCCCGAGCCCCACTTCCGCTGACCGACTGATCTTCCGGACCGGCGACTTCGAAGTGTGATCATGTACCGCCTTTTATAGCAGTTCAAGCAGAATCGGCGCAGAAAATCGATTGGAATCGTAGGTGAGAACAGATTCACGCCAAAAAAAACTTGTCTGGCGGGAATTCTTCGGCCACTATGACCTAGCAGGTAGTCACGGGATCGCCGTCGGAGACGGCCGGAGGACGCCGATCCGGCAGAGCGTTCGGCCCTGGGGAGGGATGAGTGAGCGACAAGAGACCGGAGCGGGGACCGACGGACCGGCGAAGCCTGTCCAACTTTGTCGGCGGCCGGCATGTCGACACCACGGACGGGACCGCGGCCGCGCTGATCAATCCCAGCACCGGCGAGGAGTACCTCGAGGCCCCCGTATCGGGGGCGAAGGACGTGGACCTGGCCATGGCCGCAGCGGCTTCGGCCTTCCCGGAGTGGCGGGAGGCGACGCCATCCGAGCGCAGCCTGGCCCTGTTCCGCATCGCCGATGCACTCGAGGCGAGGGCCGAGGACCTGGTCCGTGCCGAGTGCGAGAACACCGGCAAGCCGGTCGCCGTGACCATGGCCGAGGAGATCCCACCGCTCGTCGATCAGATCCGCTTCTTCGCCGGTGCGGCCCGCCACCTCGAGGGCAAGTCGGCCGGCGAGTACATGAAGGACCACACCTCGATGATCCGGCGCGAGCCGATCGGCGTGTGTGCGGCAGTGACGCCGTGGAACTATCCGTTGATGATGGCCGTGTGGAAATGGGCCCCGGCCCTGGCCGCCGGCAACACCATGGTGCTGAAACCTTCCGACACCACACCGGTTTCGTCCGTCCTGATGGCCGAGATCATGAGTGAGCACCTGCCGGATGGCACGTTCAACGTGATCTGTGGCGACCACGAAACCGGGCGACTGCTGGTCGACCACCCCATGCCGGCCATGGTGTCGATCACCGGGAGCGTCCGCGCAGGGATGGAGGTCGCGGCGGCGGCGGCGACGCAGGTCAAGCGGGTCCATCTGGAGCTGGGCGGCAAGGCCCCGGTGGTGGTCTTCGACGACGCCGACATCGGGGCCGCGGCCGAGGGCATCGCCATCGCCGGGTACTTCAACGCCGGTCAGGACTGCACCGCGGCCACCCGGGTGCTGGCCGGACCCCGGGTCCACGACGAGTTCGTGGCCGCGCTGGTCGACCAGGCCCGGGCGCAGACCGTCGGGGGACTCGATGTGGAGGATGCGGACTTCGGCCCACTCAACAACGCCTCCCAGCTGGCCCGGCTGACCGGCTTCTTCGAGCGGCTTCCGGCGCACGCCGAGGTGGTCACGGGTGGGTCGGCGGTGGGGGAGCGCGGGTACTGCTTCGCCCCCACGGTCATCACCGGGCTGGACCAGGCAGACGAGATGGTCCAGGACGAGATGTTCGGCCCGGCCATCACCGTCCAGCGCTTCTCCGACGAGGAGCAGGCACTGGCCTGGGCCAACGGTGTGCGCTACGGACTGGCCTCGAGCGTGTGGACCCAGAACCACGCCCGGGCCATGCGCATGGCCAAGGGTCTCGACTTCGGCTGCGTGTGGATCAACACCCACATCCCGATCGTGGCCGAAATGCCCCATGGCGGCTTCAAGCAGTCCGGCTACGGCAAGGACCTCTCCTCCTACGGATTCGAGGACTACACCCGCATCAAGCACGTCATGAGCTATATCGGAAGCTGAGTACCAACGGGGGCAATTCACCGAACAGTTGTTGCAGTGTTGGCCGACAAGGGACAAGGGGAGAGCAGATGAGCACGGACGTCGTTGACAGCACCGGGCAGCCGCCGGAGGTCCCCGGTCCGTTCGGGGCCCCGGTCCCGACCGGAGAGGCGGAACCGACCCTCCGGGCCGACACCCTCAACCTGTTCGACTCGACGGTGGTGGCGGTGTCCTCGGTGGCCCCGGCCTACACACTGGCCGCCACCATGGCCGTGCTCTTCGCCACGCCCGGGATTCTCTATGCCGGACCGGCGGTCATCTGGATCAGCTTCGTGCCTGTGCTGTTCATCGCAATCTCGTACTTCCAGCTCAACCGCAAGGACCCGAACTGCGGCGCCTCCTACTCCTGGTTGTCCAAGCTGGTCTCTCCCTACGTCGGCTGGTTCAACGGCTGGGTTCAGGTGGCCGTGAGCATCCTCTTCTGCGTGTCCGCACCCATCGTGGCCGGCAACTACACCCTGCAGTTCATGAACGAGCTGGGCTGGATCTCGAGCTCGACCGCCAACTCGGTGGCCATCATCGCGGTGGTGGCCGGTGCCTGGCTGGCGCTGATCACCTTCATCTGCATCTGGGGCATCCGTTGGACCACCAATTTCCAATGGGTGCTGCTCATCATCGAGTACACCGCCGTCATCGGCTTCTCCATCTGGGGGATCATCAAGGTGGCGGTCAAGCACCCGGCCGGCTCGACCGGTTTCCACATGGCATGGCTCAATCCATTCTCCATCGCCGGCATATCGGCTCTTTCGGCCGGGCTGGTCCTCGGCGTCTTCTTCTTCTGGGGGTGGGACACCGCCACCAACCTCAACGAAGAGAGCAAGAACTCCTCCAAGACGCCGGGCCATGCCGGCATCATTTCCATGTTCCTGCTCCTGTTGGTTTTCGGCATCAACATCATCGCCGCCCAGATGCTCCTTCCCGAGAAGGCCTGGAACACCCATTCCGCCACCATCCTGTTGTACTTCGCCCAGCAGGCCGCTGGCCACTGGGCCGGCTACGTGATGCTCATCGCCGTGCTCTCCTCCACGGTGGCCACCACCCAGACGACATTGCTCCCGGCAGCCCGCATCACGCTTTCCATGGCCCGCGATCGGGTCTTCCCCAGCGTCTTCGCCACCATCCAGGGCAAGCTCAAGACGCCTGCGGTGGGAACGCTGATCCTGGCCTTCCTCTCGCTGTTCGGGATCGTGCTGACCAGCAGTGTCCACTCGGTCAACAACGTGTTCGCCATCCTGATATCGAACATCGGCGTCCTCGTCGGCTTCTACTACGGAGTGACCGGAGTCACCTGCACCTGGGCCTACCGCAAGGTCGCCTTCCAGCGACCGGGCTTCTTCCTCACCGGGGCACTCCTTCCCCTGCTCGGCGGGGTCACGTTGTTGTTCGTCGGCGGCGATGTGATCAAGACGGCGGGTTGGAGTGGCGCCTACCCCGACATCATCACCCTGATTCTGGGCATCCCGTTGGTCATCCTCGCCCGTCTCACCACCAAGGGCGACTTCTTCAAGCAGAAGCCGATCGCCTACACCGAAATCGGCGAGTGAGGTCGATGGCGTGATCGTCGGCGTGCCCAAGGAGGTCAAGGACGACGAGTACCGGGTGGCCATCACCCCGGCCGGTGTGCGCGAGCTCACCTCGGCCGGCCACCTCGTCTACCTCGAGAAGGGGGCCGGCCTGGGCTCGTCCATCCCCGATGCCGAATTCGTGGCCACCGGGGCCAAGGTCGTCGAGGACCCCGACGACGTCTGGGCCGAGTCCGACATGGTCCTCGGGGTGAAGGAGCCGATCCCCGAGGAGTACCCTCGTCTCGGGCTCCGGAACGGGCAGGTCCTGTTCACCTACCTCCATCTGGCCGCGTCGCGCCAGTGCACCGAGGCGCTGGTCCAGGCGGGGAATACGGCCATTGCCTACGAGACGGTTCGCCTTCCCGACCATTCCCTTCCCCTGCTCACTCCCATGAGCGAGGTGGCCGGGCGGATGGCCCCGCTGATGGGTGCCCACCACCTGATGAGCCCGGGCGGCGGTCGCGGTGTGCTGGTCTGCGGGGTGCCCGGGGTGCGCTGCGCCAAGGTGGTCATCCTGGGAGCGGGTGTGGCCGGCATGGCCGCGGCCACCTTGGCCGTCGGGATGCACTCCGAGGTCTACGTCCTCGATCGGAATCTCGAGCGCCTCCGCCAGGTCGACCACCACTTCCGCGGTGCCCTCGAGACGGTGGCCTCGAGCACGCACGCCATCGAGGAGTGCTGCATCGACGCCGATATCGTCATCGGCGCAGTCCTGGTCGTCGGGGCCAGGGCCCCAAAACTCGTCTCCGATGAGCTGGTGGCCAAGATGCGGGACGGGTCGGTCCTGGTCGACATCTCGGTGGACCAGGGCGGGTGCTTCGAGTCGACCCGGCCCACCACGCACTCCGATCCCACCTTCGAGGTCAACGGCTCGCTGTTCTACTGCGTGGCCAACATGCCGGGTGCCGTTCCCCACTCCTCGACCCATGCCCTGGTCAACGCCACGCTGCCCTACGTACTCGAGATCGCCGACCGCGGTTGGCGAGACGCGGTGCGACGCGATGCCGCCCTGGCCGAGGGGGTCAACGTGGTCGAGGGCTCGGTCGTCTACGGGCCGGTAGCCGACGCCCACGGCATGAGCTCGGTTCCGCTCGCCTCCGTCCTCGGCTGATCGGGTCTGCCGGTCGTCATGTCAGCCCGCCCCCAGATCGCGCCAGGGCGTCGACCCCGGTGCCGGCTCTCCTACGGACAGATGATCGGGAACGACGATGCCGGGGCGGAGGGCGGGATCGGAGATCGGATCGAGGCGGACCGTTCGCAGCGGGATCTCGCCGGCCCACACCTCGAGTCCGGCGTCGGGGCCGTCGCCGTCGTCGGGCGGACCCCGGCGGATCTTCACCGAGCACTCGTCGAGCGCCATCCTCAACACGGTGGTGGCGGCCAGCTCCCGGGCCGAGGGCGAGCGTGCGTACTCCCATTGCCCGGGCGCGGCCTGATCGCTGATGGCCCGGAGGCCGATCAGTTTCCGGTCGGCGTCCTCGAGCACCTCGGGCGTTCCGTACACCATGGCGCAGCGGTAGTTCACCGCGTGCTCGAACACCGACCGGGCCAGCACGAGTCCGTCGACATGGGTGACGGTCACGCACGCCCTGATCGGTTCCCGGGCGGCGCGGAGGCTCCGGCTGGCCACCGATCCGTGGAGGAAGAGCCAGTTGTCCCGTCGCGCGTAGCTGGTGGGCACCACCATCGGCCACCCGTCCAGAAGGAGGCCGAGATGGCAGACGAACCCGGCGTCGAGGACGTCGTACAGATCGGGCCGCCGGTGCGATCCCTGTTCGGGGAGACGCCGGAGGCGGGTCCGCTCCGTCACGGGAACCTCGTCCCCACCCGCCTCCACGCCGCCGGGTCGGGTCGGGTCTGACATGGGGCGATTCTGCCACGTAGCCTCGACCAGGCAGTTCCGACCATGAGCACACGGGTGCCGTCAGGAGACATACGGTGAAGCGAATCGGATTCTCGGGCGAGGGGGCCGAGGCGAGGACCGCTCCGGTGTTCGAGCCCGCGTCAGGGGAACAGACCGGGGTCGTCGTCCTGGCGTCGCCCACCGATGTCGCCGACGTCGTCGGGCGGGCTCGGGCCGCATGGGCCGAATGGCGGGAGGCGTCGTTGACGGCGAGAACCCGCATCCTCTTCGCCTTCCGTCAACTGGCCGATCGGCACCGCGACGACCTGGCCCGCCTGATCACCGCCGAACACGGCAAGGTCACAGAGGACGCACGCGGTGAAGTCTCACGCGGCATCGAGGTGGTCGAGTTCGCCTGCGGCATCCCCCACCTCCTCAAAGGTGAGTTCTCCGAGGATGTGTCGAGCGGGGTGGACGCGTCGTCGGTCCGTCAACCGCTCGGCGTGGTGGCCGGTATCACCCCGTTCAACTTTCCGGTCATGGTGCCCATGTGGATGTACCCGGTGGCCATTGCCTGCGGTAACTGTTTCATCCTGAAGCCGTCCGAGCGCGATCCTTCCCCGTCACTGCTGATCGCAGATCTGTGGCGCGATGCGGGCCTGCCGGACGGAGTCTTCTCGGTCGTGAACGGCGACGCCGTGGCCGTCAATGCCCTTCTCGACCACCCCGACGTGGCGGCCGTCTCGTTCGTCGGCTCGACTCCGGTGGCCCGACAGGTGTTCGAACGGGCCACCTCCTCGGGGGCGCGGGTGCAGGCGCTGGGCGGGGCGAAGAACCATGCCGTGGTCATGCCCGACGCCGACGTCGACAGCACCGCCGATGCCCTCATCGCCGCCGGCTACGGCTCAGCCGGTGAGAGGTGCATGGCCATCTCCGCAGTGGTGGTGGTAGGAGACGGCGGCCAACTGGTCGAGGCCCTCCGCGCCCGGGCGACGGCCCTGACCGTGGGGCCAGGAACCGACCCCGGCTCGGACATGGGGCCGCTCATCACCGAGGCTCATCGCGACCGGGTGGCGGGGTACGTGGAGTCGGCCGAGCGCCAGGGCGCTGACCTGGTGGTGGACGGGCGCCACGTCAAGGTGCCCGGATGTGACGGTGGGTTCTTCCTCGGCCCGTGCCTGGTGGACCGGGTGACGCCGTCGATGGAGGTCTACCGGGACGAGATCTTCGGCCCCGTGTTGTCGGTGCTCCGGGTCGACGATCTCGATCAGGCCATCGAAGTGGTCAACGCCAATCCCTACGGAAACGGAACCGCCATCTTCACGCGGGACGGGAGCGCGGCTCGTCGGTTCCGGCGGGACGTCCACGTCGGGATGGTTGGTATCAACGTGGCCATCCCGGTGCCGATGGCCTACTACTCCTTCGGTGGATGGAAGCAGTCGCTGTTCGGCGACGCGCACATCCACGGGATGGAGGGCGTCCGGTTCAACACCAGGCTCAAATCGGTCACCACGCGTTGGCCCGAGCTCTCGGCCGATGCCGGCGCGGCCATCGCCATGCACTTCCCGTCGGGAGACAGCCCGTGAGCCGACTCGACCCGCGGCCGGCTGTCCTCGATCGGCTGCCTGATCGGTTGCCCCCGATCAGTTGACCCTGCGCTCCTTCCCCTCCCAGTACGGGGCCCTGAGCCTGAACTTCTGGAGCTTCCCGGTCGCGGTCCGCGGAAGCTCGTCGCGGAACTCGACCCGTTTGGGACACTTGTAACCGGCCAGCACCGAGCGGCAGCACGTGGTCACGTCCTCCTCGGTCAGCAGGCTGCCCGGAACCTGGACCACCAGGGCGACGACCATCTCGCCCCAGGTGTCATCGGGAATGCCGATCACCGCCACCTCGGCCACCCCCTGGAGCGAGAAAATGGCGTCCTCCACTTCGATGGACGACACATTCTCACCCCCGGTGATGATCACGTCCTTCTTCCGGTCGAGGATGCTCACGTGTCCCTCGTCGTCGATGAGCCCGCCGTCACCGGTGTGGAACCACCCGCCGCGGAGGGCCGCCTCTGTCTCCTCGGGCTGATTCCAGTAGCCGTCCATCACCGTGTTGCTCCGGACCAGGAGCTCGCCGTCGGCGTCGACCCGCACCCCGGTCCCCACCGCCGGCGCCCCGGCCCGCATCAGCCGGCGAGCCCGGTCTCCCGACGCCAGGTCGTCCCATTCCGACCGGCTCCGATTGACGGTCAGCAGGGGTGAGGTCTCGGTGAGACCGTAGATCTGGATGAACTCCCATCCGAGCTCGGACTCGACGCGCTCGATGGTCCTGCTCGGCGGCGGCGCCCCGGCGACGACGATGCGGGTCCGGTCCCGGCCCGGGATGGGGCGGTCCCACGCCGGCAGTGCGTCGAGCACGGCGTTGACCACGGCCGGGGCCGCGCAGAGCAGCGTGACCCCGTGGCGCTCCACCCGGCGGAGGATCTCGGTGCCGTCCACCTTGCGCAGGACCACCTGCGTGCACCCCACTGCTGCGGTCGACCAGGGCATGCCCCAGCCGTTGGCATGGAACATCGGGAGGGTGTGGAGGTAGACGTCCTGGTCGGAGAGTTGGAGATGCCAGCCGAAGATCGAGGCGTTGATCCAGCAATTCCGGTGGGTGAGCTGCACCCCTTTCGGTCGTGCCGTGGTGCCCGATGTGTAGTTGATGGTGGCGGTGGCCTGCTCGTCCGGCGCCCACGGCTGCGGGTCGGCGCCGGATGGGAAGAGCTGCTCGTCGCTGGCCGCCCCGAGCTCGAACCGGTGACGGGCCTCGATCCCGGCCAGGTCGTCGGCCAGCTCGGGATCGACCAGCAGCACCGAGGCCCCGGAGTGCTCGACGATGTACTCGACCTCGGCCGGGGCCAGGCGGAAGTTGATGGGTACGAGGATGCGGCCCCATCCGCACACCCCGTAGAACGAGGTGAGCAGGCGCGAGGAATTGTGGGAGACGACGGCCACCCGTTCCCCGCGCCCGACACCGAGACGATCGAGGCCGGCAGCCTGGGCACGGGCCCGATCGGCCAGTTCGGTGAAGGTGAGCGGCCCCCATGGCTGGGCCGGCTGTTGCGGCTCGTCGATGAGCCCCACGCGTCCGGGATAGGCGACCTCGGCCCGGTCGAGGAAGTCCCGGACGTTGAATTGAACGATCATCGATCCCCCGATCGGTCAGGTGCCGGTCACCCCATTGAATCAAAAAGACGACAGACGCGGACGATCGGCCGTCCTGGTGGCCGGCAGACCGGGATCGATAGTCTGCGGTCCATGAACGCGCCCCGCATCGCCGTCGGCCCTGACGCCGCCCAGTTCGCCACCGACGCGGTGGTGGCGGGCGGAGGTTCCGTGGTCGGGATCTCAGAACGTCCTGATGCCCTGGTCTGGCTCAACCCCATGGAGGTGAAGGGCCTCGCCGACCAGTTGGCGGTGGCCCCCGATGTGCGCTGGGTGCAGCTCCCGTTCGCCGGAGTCGAGCGGGTGCTCTCGTACGGACTGCTCGACCATGACCGGATCTGGACGTGCGCCAAGGGTTCCTACGCCGAGCCGGTGGCCGAGCACGCCCTGATGCTGGCGCTGGCCGGTCTGCGGCACCTGCCCACCCGCATCGTGGCCAGGTCGTGGGGCAAGGCCGCGGCCACCAGCCTCTACGACCAACGGGTGACCATTCTCGGGGGTGGGGGCATCACGTCGGTGCTCCTCGAGCAGCTGGCCCCCTTCAGGGTCGACACCACCGTGGTCCGCCGGAAGGCCGATCCTGTCCCGGGTGCCACCCGGACCGTCCCCGTCACCGCGCTGGAGGAGGTCGCTTTCGGGGTCCCTGGTGGTCTTCTTGGCCCTGGCGCTCACCCCCGAGACGACCGGGATCATCGGCGCACCGGAGCTCGCCCTCATGGACGAGACGGCGTGGTTGGTCAACGTGGCCCGGGGCGGGCACGTGGACACCGACGCGCTGGTGGCGGCCCTGACCGCCGGTTCGATCGCCGGTGCGGCGCTCGACGTCACCGATCCCGAGCCGTTGCCCGACGGGCACCCGCTCTGGGACCTCGAGAATTGCATCATCACCCCGCACACCGCCGACACCATCGACATGGTGATTCCCCTCCTGGCCGAGCGCATCCGCACCAACGTGGGCCGATTCGCGGCCGGGGAGGAACTGGTCGGACTGGTGGATCCTGACGCCGGGTACTGAGACGGGTCCGCGGCCGTCAGGGCGCAGTACGGGGATCGATGTCGCCGGGTGGACGAAGGGCGGGTCGAAAAGGGGCGGCCCCGGAGCGCGGTCGGCGGAAACCTTGCTCGACGGGGCCACCGTGTAGACACCTTACCGTGGGGAAACTCAAAACGAATCAGAATTCGACTTTTTGGGTTATTTTCGTCTCGATCTGAGAGAATTCTTACGCTTTTATTGAATTCGGGGTGTCCAGCACTGGAAATGACACCCGTCCGTGAAGATGCTGCTCGCCCCTGCGGGGGGGCGGATCCCCAGCAGGCGCCGGAGCGGCGGGCCGCCTGCTGTCACACCCCTCGTCCATGATGCCGGAGTCATGGAACACACCATCGATTCACCGAACCGAGGAGCAAGAGCCATGCCGCCCAGCGCAGCCGTGCCGACCGCCGTCCCGACCGCCGTGCCGGTGTCCACACCGGGCCTCAAGTCGCATCGTCCGCCGGACACCTCCGAGGCCTTCACCATCGACTGCGCCGACTGCCGGTACCGCGGAACCACGGTGTGCGAGGACTGTGTGGTCTCCTTCATCGTGGGGCGCCGGCCCGAAGACGCCGTCGTGGTTGACGCCGGCGAGGCCCGGGCCGTCCGTCTGCTCGAACAAGCCGGTCTCGTCCCCGGTGTCCGGCACTCCCGCCGGGTGAGCTGAGCGGGTTGCGGGCCTGAGCCGAGCCCTGTCCGTCGTGACCGCCGATCAGAGGCCGTCGGTAGCTGCGCGACGATGGAGCGTGTCCCGATCAGCAGTTTCTGAGCCGCGCCGGCCGGTACCGCCCGCGGATGGCCCCGATCTGAGTGAGGTCCTGGTCGATCTCGGACTTCGCTCCGGCCTGTGCGCCGTGGGTGTGACCACCGCCGATGTGTTCGAGACGACCCGTGCGGACCTGGTCGAGCGCAAGGGTCTCGGGCTCGACGGGGGGATGCAGTTCACCTACCGCAACCCGGAGCGGTCCACCGATCCCGGCCGGATCCTTCCCGGGGCCAGGGCACTCGTCGTGGGCGCGTGGAGCTACCGCCATGAGGAGCCCTCCTCCGGTGAGGTCCGGTTCCTGCCCAGACGCCCGACCGGCCACGTGGCCCGTTACTCGCGCCGGGACCACTACGCCTCCCTCCGTGGGGCATTGGCCGTGATCGCCGAGGCCCTCGGGAGGCAGGGATTCCGCGCCAGGGTGGTGTCCGACGACAACGGGTTGGTCGATCGGGCCGCCGCCCACCGGGCCGGGCTCGGCTTTTTCGGCAAGAACTCGCTCCTGCTCATTCCGGGGTTCGGCTCCTGGTCGGTGCTGGGCTCGGTTGTCACCGACGCCCCGCTCCGGCCCACCGCCCCGGCGGTGCCCACCCCCCACGGGCGCGGGTGTGGGAGTTGCTCGCGCTGCATGACCGCCTGCCCGACCGGGGCGCTGGTGGCGCCGGGGGTGCTCGATGCCCGCCGGTGCCTGGCCTGGTTGGTACAGGCGCCCGGGTCGTTTCCGGACCAGTACCGTCACGCACTGGGGAATCGGATCTACGGGTGCGACGAGTGCCAACAGGTGTGCCCCATCAACCGGGTCGCGGACCGACGGGTGGCCCCGGTCCCGCCGAGCCCCGACAGTGAGCCCCGGGTGGATCTCCTCGAGATCCTCGAGCGCTCCGATGCGGAGCTCATGGCCGCCTACGGCAGGTGGTACATCGCCGGTCGCGATCCCCGCCATCTGCGCCGGAACGCGCTGGTGGCGCTGGGCAATGTGGGCGACGGAACCGACCCGGCCACGGTGCGGGCACTACGGCGCTGGCTGTCCGTCGACGACGCGATGATCGTCGAGCACGCGCGGTGGGCGGCCCGTCGGTTGGGACGCGACGACCTGGTCGGAACCGACGGGTGACCCACCTGCTGGTGACCAACGACTTCCCTCCCAAGGTGGGAGGGATCCAGGCCTATCTCTGGGAGCTGTGGCGGCGCCTCGACCCCGAGACGTTCGCGGTGCTCACGGCCAGCTCCCACCCCGAGGCCGCGGCCTTCGATCGGGAGCAGGCCGCTCGCGGCGTCCGCATCGAACGGGTCCCGGGCCGCGTGCTCGTCCCCGGACCGACGTTGGTCCAGCGGGCCCGTGATGCGGCGCGACGGATCGGCGCGGACCTGGTCGTCCTCGATCCCGTGTTCCCCCTCGGTCTCGTCGGCCCCAGGCTCGGGATCCCCTACGCGGTGATGTTGCACGGGGCGGAGGTGGCCATCCCCGGACGGCTGCCCGCCGGCCGAGAGCTGGTGGCCCATGTGCTGGGGCACAGCGTCCTGGCCGTGTCCGCGGGTGGCTACCCGGCCACCGAGGCCCTCCGCACCCTGCGCCGGGGGGGACGGGTTCCGCCGGTGGTGGAGATCCCCCCGGGCGTCGACCTCCAGCGGTTCCGACCACTCACGGCCGGAGAGCGCGCCTCGGCCCGCGCCCACTTCGGGCTCCCGGCGGACGGACCGCTGGTGGTGAGCGTGAGCCGGCTGGTCCCGCGCAAGGGAATGGACGTCCTCATCGATACCGCCGTGCGGCTCCGGGCCGAGGTACCGGACCTGACCGTCGCCATCGCCGGTCGCGGTCGGGACTCCGACCGGCTCGTCGGCAGGATCGCCGAGTACGGCGCGCCGGTACGACTCCTCGGCGGCGTGTCCGACGCCGGGCTCCCCTCGCTGATCGGCGCGGCCGACGTGTTCGCCATGTTGTGCCGGAACCGGTGGCTCGGGCTCGAGCAGGAGGGGTTCGGGATCGTGTTCCTCGAAGCGGCCGCGGCCGGGGTGCCCCAGGTGGCCGGGGCATCGGGTGGCGCCGGTGAGGCGGTGGCGGACGGGGAGACCGGTCTGGTGGTCAGGCGTCCGACCGACGCCGGTACCGCGGCCCGCGCCATCGGCCGCCTGCTCGGCGACGGGGGTCTGCGACGGCAGATGGGGACGGCATCACGACGGCGAGCCGAGGCATCCTTCGACTATGACAAACTCGCCCCTAGGCTGGCTGCGTCGCTGGCCGACGTGACAGGCTGAGGCCCCCATGGCCACGGCATCCGATCAAGGAGGAGGGCCGATTGTGGCGGAACTAGCCACTGAACGAATGGTCGTATCGGCTACACCGGAGCGGTGTTTCGAGGTCAGCTCCGACATCGGTGCCTACCCGCTGTGGGCGGCGGACATCAAAGACGTCACCATCGACGAGCGCGACGAAGAGGGACGTCCCCGACTGGTGACGTTCCGGGCTGCCGCGTTCGGCCGGAGTACCAACTACACCCTCGCCTACGATTTCAGCCAGGCCCCACGCGTGCTCTCGTGGGTGCAGACGCGCGGTGACATCACCTCCAAGCTGGACGGCCGATATGAGTTCGCCCCCAACGGGGCCGGGGGGACGGAGGTCACCTACCACCTCGAAGTGGAGATGAAGGTACCCCTGCCCGGCTTCATCAAGATGCGGGCTCAGAGCCGCATCATGTCGATCGCCCTGCGCGAGCTGAAGGCCCGGGTCGAGTCGACGGCGTGACCGGCGCTGCCCCTGGGGGCGTGCGGGCGCGATGAGGGTCGGGGTCACCATCCCGCAATTCCGCGGCGAGTCGGACTCGGCTCTCGACGCCGCCCGGCGGGCCGAGGACCTCGGTCTCGACGGAGTGTTCTGCTTCGACCACCTCTGGCCCATGGACCGGCCGGACCGGCCCGCCCTGTCGATGGCCCCGCTGCTCGGCGCGCTGGCCTCCATCACCTCCTCGATCTCGGTGGGCTCGTTGGTGGCCCGGGTGGGCCTGGTCCCCGACGAGGTGCTGGTGGCCGTGCTGTCGAGCCTCTCACTCATGAGCAACGGTCGGATGATCGCCGGGCTCGGGACGGGGGACCACCTGAGCAGGGCGGAGAACGAAGCGTTCGGACTCCCGTTCGAACCCGCCGACGAGCGGCGGTCCCGACTTGTCGCCGTCGGGTCCGCTGTGGGCCGGGACGGGATCCCGGTGTGGGTGGGAGGTGGGCTCCCGAAGACGGTCGAGCTGGCCCGGGACCTCGGCGCCGCCGTCAATCTGTGGGACGGCGACCCGCTCCGGATCGCCGAGCTGACCGCATCGGGCCTGGAGGTGACCTGGGGCGGTCCGGTGGGCAGTACGGTGCCGGAGGTGGCGGCACACCTCGGCGAGCTCGCCGCCGCCGGTGCGACCTGGGCGGTCTGCGCGTGGCCCGAATCGCTCGACGCCGTCGCCCGGGCTGCCGTCCAGGTGCGGGGCGCCGGCTGAGGCCACGACGACCGGGAATCCCGGGGTCTGGATCCACCCGACGGATCGGTCCGGACTCCGGGGGATCGGGGTGTGCGTCGGCGGGGGAGTCCGGCGGTAACCTCGGAGCATGGAGTTTCGCCGGATCAACGGTCTGCCCCCGTATGTGTTCGCCACCATCAACGACCTGAAGGCCGTGGCCCGTCGGGACGGGCGCGACGTCATCGACCTCGGGTTCGGGAACCCCGACCTGCCCTCGCCCGACGTGGCCGTCGAGAAGCTGGCCGAGTCCGTCCACAACCCTCGCAACCACCGGTACTCGGCCAGCCGGGGGATCCCGAAGATCCGCCAGGCCATCGCCGATCTCTACCTGCGCAAGTTCGAGGTCGAACTCGATCCCGAAACCGAGGTGGTGACCACCATCGGGGCCAAAGAGGGTCTCTCCCACCTCATGTGGGTGCTGGTGGGGCCGGGCGACACCGCCCTGGTCCCGTCTCCGTCCTACCCCATCCACATCTATGCGCCGCTGTTCGCCGGCGCCGACGTGCGCCACGTCCGGCTGGATGCCCCCGGGGCCGACGCCGGTGGGAGCCCGGGCGCGGCGTTCTTCGACAATCTGATGGAGGCGTGGGAATCGGCGTGGCCCAAGCCGCGGGTGGTAGTGCTCTCGTTCCCGCACAATCCGACCACCGAATGTGTGGACCTGCCCTGGATGGCGCGCCTCGTCGAGTTCGCACGCGAACGTGAGATCGTGCTCGTCCACGACTTCGCCTACGCCGACATCGCCTTCGACGGCTACACGCCTCCGTCGATCCTGCAGGTTCCGGGGGGCAAGGACGTCGCCGTCGAGCTGTACACCATGACCAAGTCTTTCTCGATGGCCGGATGGCGGGTCGGTTTCCTCGTCGGCAACGCCGCCATCGTGCAGGCGTTGACCAAGCTCAAGAGCTATCTCGACTACGGGACGTTCCAGCCCATCCAGATCGCGGCCATCGTGGCCATGAACGAGGCGCCGGACTACCCGAAGTGGATCAACGAGACCTATCAGGCCCGCCGCGACGCGCTGTGCGACGGGTTGCGCCGAATCGGCTGGGACATCACCCCGCCCCGGGGGACGATGTTCGTCTGGGCCCGCATCCCCGAGCCCTATGCGGACATGGGGTCGCTCGAATTCTCCAAGTTCCTGGTGGAGAAGGCCGACGTGGCCACCTCCCCGGGGGTGGGATTCGGGCCCGGGGGCGACGACCATGTGCGCTTCGCCCTCATCGAAAACGAGCAGCGCATCGGTCAAGGTGTCAGAAGCCTGCGCCGGGCCCTGACCCGGCTGCCCTGACCCTCCGGGTCAGGGAAGACCGGCTCCGCCGACCTTCACCCGGGCCTGCTCGATGCACCCCGACCGATCCACGCTGACCACCGATTCGGTGCTGGTCGGAGCGGTCATCACGTAGAGGGTGCGCCGGTCGTCACCTCCGAGCATGCAGGCGAAGCTGTTTTGGGAGGTGGCGACCCGATCGAGGATCTCACCGCCCTCGGCCACCAGCATGCACTCGCGGGAGATGGCATTGGCCACCCACACGTGCCCCTCCGCGTCGAGGCAGATCCCGTCGGGGGCGCACCAGGTGAGCGATGCCCACACCCGGCGGCCGGTGAGCTCGCCGTCGTCACCGACGTCGAATGCGGTGAGCCGGCCGGCCAACGTCTCGGCCACGATCAGCGTCCTCCCGTCCGGGGTGATGACCGTCCCGTTGGGAAAGGACAGGTCCTCGGCGGCGATGTGCGCCGAGCCGTCGGGATCGATGCGGATCAGGGCCGTGGTCGGCGGGCCGGGCGGCTCCACCAGTGCCGCCTGACCGCGCTCCTCGATGTAGCCGTCGAGGTCGAACCCGAAATTCCCCACGTAGGCCCGGCCCACCGAGTCGACGACCATGTCGTTTCCGTAGAAGCCGGCCGTCGGGTTGAGATCTCCGTGCTCGACCAGCCGGCCGTCGTCCTCGACCCGGAGCACGGTACGCGGCTTGCGGGCCACCACGAGGAGCCGACCGTCGGCCAACCAACCCAGGCCGGCCGGCTCCCCGGGTACCTCGACCTCGACCCGCACGTCCCCCGACACCCCCGTGGACCGAACCGTACCGTCGTAGAAGTCGGAGTACCACAGGCGTCCTTCATGCCATCGCGGGCACTCGCCGAAGTGGAGCCCTTCGATGAAGGGCAGCGCTTCCTGTGTCGCCATGTCGGTCATGCGATCCTCCGGGCCAGTGTCGAGTTCTCCAAGGCCACGTAGCCCTGACGGCAGAAGGCGATGACGGCGTCGGCCACACGATCGGCATCTTCCCCCTGCTCCAGAACCAGTACCCGGGCCAAGTGGGCGGTCACTCCGAGGATCGCCAAGGTCAGGATAACCGGGTCTTCGCCACGGAGTACCCCCGCTGTGATACCCGCGCTCACGTGGGGGAGGGCATCGGCCACCGTCTGCTGGTCCCCCTGGCGCATGATCGGCGCGAACCGCTCCTCGCTGCGGGCGAACTCCATCAGGATGAAGAGGTGACGGTGCTCGGACAGCCAGTGGAGCGAGGACCGGATCCCCTGTTCGATCCGACGGGCCGGATCATGCTCTCCGGCGATCGCCTCGCGCTGGGCCTGGCGCATCGAGTGGAGCGCGTCGACGAGGATCTGGGTGAGCATCTCGTCCTTCGATTCGAAGTACCAGTAGAAGACACCCTTCCCGACCCCGAGCCCGTCGACGATGCTGGTGACCGAGGTCGTGTGGTAACCGTCGGCGGCGAAGCTGCGGGCGGCGAGGTCCATCAGGTCACCTCGACGCTTGACGCCCTTCGGTGTGAGACGACGAGACATGGTCCCTAGACGCTACGGGCCCACTGGAGCGCGGTCAATGCGAACCTGCACGGGAAAGAGGAGTGACCACCCGGGCACCGCCGAACGACGCCCTCATCACCGCGGCCGATGACGAGAACAGCGCCCGTCTGGGCAGTCCGACGGCGCGCAGCTCATCGGCCATCGGATGGTCGCCGAGCACCAGCGTGGCTCCGCCGGGCCGGCCGGTGACGCCCTCGGCCGACGTCGTCCACGTGGTGCGGCGCAGCACACCGTGGCGGAAGGAGTAGCTCGGAGGTGCGTTGGACGGCAGCCGGAGCCGACCTCCGGCCGCGACGGCCAGCGAGAGCACGTGGACCCCGTCATCGACCAGACGGACGCTGGTCCCGGTGCCGGACCGGGTCGAACCGGCGGCGGGCTCGTCGATGTCGATCGCCGTCACCCACTTGGGGAAGCCCCACACGTCCCGGCCGGCTGCGCACGAGAACTCACGGTCGACGGGGAGGCGGTGGATGTACGCACCGATGGCCCCGGAGAAGAACTCCTGCACCCGCTGGCCCGCCGAGGCATTGGGCGGCGCGTCGTGGGGCCGGACGACGAAGCTGACGGCCACCTCGTGGTACGGGCCGAGGTCGGTGTCGTCGTAGCGGCACACGGCCAGGGCCACCAGCGCCCGGCCCGGGACCGGCCCGGTGACCTCGAGCCCGGTGGGGTCGACGATGCCCTGGGCGGCAGCCGCCGGCACCAGGTACTGGACGCCCCACTGCCGGGCCCGGCGCACCTCGACGGGCAGCATGACCGTCCGTCCCATCACTGTCCACGACCGGGCAGGCTCACCGGGGCCGGTGCCGCCCTCACCCCCGATCTCCTGATCGTCGGCCCCTTCGTCCCCGTCGTGCGCGGTCCTCGGCATGGAGTGCAGTCCATCACAGTGGGCGGTACCGTTGCCCGTGGCCTACTGGATCCTGAAAGTGCTCCTGACGCCGGTCTTCTATCTGTTGTGGAGGGTGAGGGTCGAAGGGCGCGAGCACATCCCCGTCCACGGTCCCGCCGTGCTCGCCGCCAACCACCAGTCGTTCTGTGATTCGTTCTTCCTGCCCCTGGTGGTCCGCCGCCGGGTGACCTACGTGGCCAAGGCCGAGTACTTCGACAATTGGCGCACGGCATGGTTCTTCCGCGCCGCCGGCCAGATCCCGATGCAGCGGGCCGGCGGCGACGCGTCGCAACGGGCCCTCAACACGGCCATGGGGGTGCTCGACGAAGGCGGCCTGCTCGGCATCTATCCCGAGGGAACCCGTGCCCCCGATCTGCGTCTGCACAAGGGGCACACCGGGGTGGCCCGGCTGGCACTGGGTTGCGACGTTCCCGTCATCCCGGTGGGCATCGTCGGCACCCGGGCGGTGCAGCCCCCGGGGAGCAGGATGATGCGACCGTTCCACGAAGTGACCGTGCGCTTCGGTCCGCCGTTGACCTTCCAGTGCAACGGTCGGACGGTCACCACCGGCGACTGCGCCGGGCCGGCCGAGGGTGCGGGTGATCGGACCGACGGCTCCGAACTGGTCCGGCTCCGGGATCTGACCGACGCGCTGATGTCGGAGATCGCCCGTCTGTCCGGCCAGGAGTACGTTGACCACTACGCCACGAAGTCCAAAGCCCGCTAGGTGTGGCCGAGATCGGATCGACGAATGGCCGCGATCGTGTCGCCCGATGTCGTAACCGGCCCGAAACAGTCCGTACACAGTGACGGCCTAGCCTGAACCCGTGTTCAACTACCTGATCAGGGTGAAGCTCCCCGATCGGCCAGGTGCACTGGGGGCGGTGGCCAGCCGGATCGGCTCGGTGGGTGGGGACGTGGTCTCCATCGACATCCTCCAGCGCGAGAACGGCGTCGTGGTCGACGAGCTGGGGGTCGGGCTGGCCGGCGACAATCTGATCGAGCTCCTGCGGGACGAGATCCTCGAGGTCGACGGCGTCTCGATCGAGTCGGTCCGGGCGGTGGAGGGGGCGATACCCGACCACTACACCGAGCTCCTCGACGTGGCTGCCGAGCTGTTCAAGCAGACGTCTCCGGCCGGCCTGCTGGAGCACCTCACGGCCCGGGTCCGCCGCAGCCTGGCCTCCACCTTCGCCGCCATCGTCGAGACGGATGGGCCGGGCATCGTGGTGTGCGACGGTGAGGCCCCCGACGACGACTGGCTCGGGCTCGTCGCCGGGCCGGAGCCCCCCGATGGTCGGCCCGACCTCGCCGGGCGGCCCGACCTGGCCGTGGCCCCGATGGTCAGGGCGGGCAAGCTCCTCGTCGTGGGTCGGACCGAACCCGTACTGCGGAACCGCGAGCGACGGTGGATCTCGACCATGGCCGACCTGGCCGACCACGGCTGGCGGGATGTGAACTAGGCGCCACCGACCCAGCCCCGGGACCGGTCGAGGGCCCGGAGCCATGCTCCGTGGGCCGACTCGGCCTCGGAGACGGGCGCCGAGGGCGTGAACTCCTCGTCCGCGGTCCACCGGGCGGCCAGGTCGTCGAGCGAGCCCCAGACCCCTTCGGCCAGGCCGGCGAGGCCGGCCGCCCCGATGGCCGTCGTCTCGACGGACACGGGCCTGACCACCGGGAGACGGGTCTGGTCGGCCACCAGCTGGAGGAGTAGCGACATCGCCGACGCACCGCCATCGACCCTGAGCACGGTGGCGGCCGTTCCCGTGGCCGCCATGGCATCCACCACGTCGCGGATCTGGAAGCCCATGGCTTCGATCATGGCCCGGGCCAGGTGGGCGCGACCGGTACCGCGGCTGAGCCCGACGATGGTGCCCCGGGCTCCCGGGTCCCAGTAGGGGCTGCCGAGGCCGGTGAAGGCCGGGACGACCACCACCCCCTCGCTGGTGTCCACCGTGCGGGCCAGCGGCTCCATGTCCCGGGCCTCGTCGATCATGCGAAGGCCGTCCCGCAGCCACTGCACACCGGCCCCCGACACGAACACCGAGCCCTCGACCGCGTAGGCGACCGGTGATCGGCCCCCGGAGGCCGCCGGCCCGTCGTCGGCGGCCATGGCGATCTGGCCGTCGGTGCCGAGGTCCCAGGCCAGGGTCGTGATCAGCCCGTCGACGGGCGCAGGCGCCACCGGGCCGGCGTTCATGAGGACGAAGCTTCCCGTCCCGATGGTGGCCTTGGTCATGCCCGGGTCGAAGCAGGCCTGCCCGAAGAGGGCGGCGTGCTGGTCCCCGGCCATGCCGCTGATGGGGACACCCCGGAGCGGGGAGTCGCCTCCGAACGCCGATCCGGCCACCCGGCCCAACCGGCCGCACGACGGCCGCACGTCGGGGAGGACCTCCGCGGGGACCCCGAAGAGTTCGCACAGTTCGGCCGACCACCGCCGCACCACGATGTCGAAGAGCATGGTCCGCGAGGCATTGGTGGCGTCGGTGGCCAGGACCCCGCCGTCCACGCCACCGGTCAGGTTCCACAGGACCCAGGAGTCGACGGTGCCGAAGGTCAGGCCGCCGCCGGCCGAGAGGCCACCCTCACGCAGCAGCCACTGCATCTTCGTGGCCGAGAAGTACGGGTCGAGGACGAGACCGGTCCGTTCCCTGATCAGGGGGAGATGGCCGGCCTCGACCAGGGCGGCGCAGGCCGGCGCGGTCCGGCGGTCCTGCCAGACGATGGCCCGGTGCAGCACGTCACCGGTCCGCCTGTCCCAGGGCACCACGGTCTCCCGTTGGTTGGTGATGCCGATGGCCCGGACCGCCCGGCCCCGGTCGGCCAGCCGCCCCGCCACCTCGGCCAGCGTGGTCCGCACCACCTTCCAGATCTCGGTCGGGTCGTGCTCGACCCAGCCCGGCTTCGGGTAGTGCTGGGTGAGCTCGCCGTAGGCCATGTCGACCACCCGGGCCCGTTCGTCCACCACCAGGGAGCGGATCCCGCTGGTGCCGGCGTCGACGGCGATGGTGACGGGCGAGACCGGGGGACGGGAGGCCACAGGGGGGACTGTAGCGACGCCCCCGGGCCCGGGTTCGCGCTCGCGGGCAGCAATCATTTGCAATTCTTCGCGAACACATTCTCATCAGGGACTTCGTCCGCGCCGGCGACGCCGATTTCAAAAGAATTTGTTGACAGGGGTGTAACTACGCTGCTGTAATAGACCCACTATCTCGTACCTCGGGGGAGGGTCTACCACTACATATAGTGTTTCGGCGGCAATCGGGCCGTGGCAGGACTCGGGCGAGGCCGAAGGCCTCCACGGCGTTCCGGCATCCGCACCCCCGCCCCACCAGGCCGACGTCCGCCCCGGGAGGAAGTCCGTTCCACACCTCCACCGACACCGCACCCAGACAGCCGATTGCCCCACTGAACCAGCCAGCCACGACCAGCACCAGCGAACAGCCAGAAGAATCCAGAAAGAGGTCCACCGCATGACCATCGCCCCCCAGCGCATCGGCATCGGCATCCGCCGCCACTTCACGACCCCGGAGGTCCATCCCTACGACGCGGTCACCTGGGAGCGGCGCGACGCCCGGATCACCAACTTCCGGGACGGCGCGGTGGCGTTCGAGCAGCTGGATGTCGAAGTGCCCGAGGACTGGAGCATCAACGCCACCAACATCCTGGCCCAGAAGTACTTCCGGGGCACCCCCAACACCGACGAGCGCGAATGGTCGTTGCGCCAGGTGGCGGATCGGGTGGTCGACACCGTCACCACGTGGGGCATCAAGGACGGATACTTCGTCGACGACGAGGAGGCGGAGACCTTCCGGGCCGAGTTGAAGCATCTGATCGTCCACCAGATGGCCGCCTTCAACTCACCGGTGTGGTTCAACATCGGGGTGGCCGGCGTCCCACAGCAGGGCTCGGCCTGTTTCATCCTGGCGGTGGACGACACCATGGACTCGATCCTCAACTGGTACACGGAGGAGGGGGTCATCTTCAAGGGTGGCTCGGGCGCCGGCGTCAACCTGTCCCGGATCCGCTCCTCCCACGAGCTTCTGAAGGGGGGCGGCACCGCGTCGGGCCCGGTCAGCTTCATGCGAGGGGCGGACTCCTCGGCCGGGACCATCAAGTCGGGGGGCAAGACGCGCCGTGCCGCCAAGATGGTGATCCTCGACTCGGACCACCCCGACATCGAGGACTTCATCTGGTGCAAGGCCATCGAGGAGCGCAAGGCGCGGCGTCCTGCGCGACGCGGGGTTCGACATGGACCTCGACGGCAAGGATTCGATAAGCCTCCAGTACCAAAACGCCAACAACTCGGTCCGGGTGACCGACGAGTTCATGGACGCGGTCGTGGAAGGACGGGAGTGGGCCCTGACCAGCAGGGGTGACAACCAGCCCCTCCGGTGGGTTCCCGCCCGCGACCTGTTCCGTCAGGTGGCCCAGGCGGCATGGGAGTGCGCCGACCCGGGCATGCAGTTCGACTCGACCATCAACAAGTGGCACACCGCCTCCAACACCGGGAGGATCAACGGGTCCAATCCGTGCTCCGAGTACATGCACATCGACAATTCGGCGTGCAACCTGGCCAGCCTCAATCTGATGAAGTTCCTCGGCGACGACTCGTCGTTCGACGTCGACGGCTTCAGGTCGGCAGTCGAAGTGATCTTCACAGCGCAGGAGATCATCGTCGGCAACGCCGACTATCCCACCGAGAGGATCACCGAGAACTCGCGTCGGTTCCGCCAACTCGGAATCGGGTACGCCAACATCGGCGCCCTCCTGATGGCGCAGGGACTCCCCTACGACTCCGACCAGGGTCGGGCCTGGGCCGGTGCGATCACCGCGCTCATGACCGGGCACGCCTATGCCACCTCGGCACGGACCGCGGCACGGATGGGGCCCTTCGCCGGGTACCACGAGAACGTCGAACCCATGCTCAACGTGTTGCGCATGCATCGCGACGCGGTGGCCGGCATCGACGAGGAGGCCGTCCCGACCGATCTGCTCTGCGCCGCCCAGGAGGCGTGGGATCTGGCCGTAGAGCTGGGGGAGCAGTACGGCGTCCGCAACTCGCAGGCCAGCGTGCTGGCACCGACCGGTACCATCGGCTTGCTCATGGACTGCGACACCACCGGTGTCGAGCCCGACCTCGGACTGGTCAAGACCAAAAAGCTCGTGGGCGGCGGGACGATGTCGATCGTCAACCAGACCGTGCCCCGGGCGCTGAACCGTCTCGGGTACTCGCCCGATCAGGTCGACGAGATCGTGGTCTACATCGACGAGCACAAGACCATCGTGGGCGCACCGTACCTCTCTGCCGACCACCTGGCCGTGTTCGCCTGTTCGATGGGCGACAACACCATTCACTATCTCGGCCACGTGCGCATGATGGGCGCGGTCCAGCCGTTCATCTCCGGGGCCATTTCGAAGACGGTGAACCTGCCCGAGGACGTGACCGTCGAGGATGTCGAGCAGCTGCACATCGATGCCTGGCGGATGGGCATCAAGGCGGTCGCCATCTACCGTGACAACTGCAAGGTGGCCCAACCGCTCTCCACCACCAAGAAGGTCGGTGCCGACGCCGGGCCCGGGGATGTGCCCGCACGCTCAGAGGCCGAGGCCCACGCCCGCGAGCTCAACGAGAAGATCGCCGGCCTCGAGGCGGCCCTGGCCCACGAGCAGGCCCGCGCGTCGGAGACCGTCGTGGTCGGTGCGGTACGAGAGCGCCTGCCCCGTCGCCGGAAGTCGTCGACCTTCGCCTTCCGGGTCGCCGACTGCGAGGGCTATGTGACGGTCGGCGAGTACGAGGACGGTCGCCCGGGCGAGGTCTTCATGAAGGTGTCCAAGCAGGGGTCGACCCTCGCCGGGATCATGGACGCGTTCTCCATCTCGACGAGCCTCGGCCTCCAGCACGGCGTTCCCCTGGCCACCTATGTCCGCAAGTACACCAACATGCGGTTCGAGCCGGCGGGGATCACCGATGACCCGGATCTGCGGATCGCCACCAGTCTGGTCGACTACATCTTCCGGCGGCTGGCGGTCGACTACCTCGCGGTCGACGAACGTGTCGAGCTCGGCGTGCTCTCCACCTCGGAGCGCATGCAACCGACGCTGCCCGGGGTGGAGGAGACGGCAACGACGTCGAGCGGGGTGGTCGAAGCGGAATCCATCGATCCGGTCATCGCCACGGTCCTCGACGCGAGCGCAGGCGACGTCAAGGTCACCGGCGCCAGCACGGCCGCCGACGGCACCGCCCCCCTGTACGCTCCGAAGCCCGTCCCCGGGGTGGCCCCCGACCAGCCGATGGCCCGGGCCGAGCCACGGGACGCCCCGTACTGCTACCAGTGTGGCAATGCCATGCAGCGGGCCGGGTCGTGCTACGTGTGCGCCAGCTGCGGCACCACCAGCGGCTGTTCGTGACGGTGCCGGCACGGACGATGCCGTCCTGAAGGGTTCGCCGGCCGGAGCCACTCCCGATCCTCCTTTACGTATTCTTGACGCCGAGCAGGAGATTCTTGTCGACCTCTTTACGTCGACCAGGCATAGCCTGGATTCGAGGTGGGAGGTGCCATGACACAGAACACGCTGTTGCTCGCCATCGACCAATTCGATTCGGGCCAGGCGGCCATCGATTTCACCATCGGATTCGCCGGAAGGTCCCGGGCGGATGTGAGGGTCTTCCACGTCCGGGAACTTTCGAGGTTCCTACGGATGCCGCCCTTGGAGACGGTGACGGAGGCCGAGGTCCTCGTGGACGAGGCTGTCCAGCGGCTGCAGACGGCGGGAGTGAAGGCCGAGGGACGAGTCCATTCGGGTCGGGAGAACGGCGTGGGGCATCTCATCGTCGAAGAGGCGTCCGCGGCCGGGTGCAACGCCATCGTTCTCGGGTCGCTCCGACTGCGAGGAGCGCAACGCATCGCAAACCACAGGGTGCGGGAATGCGTGGTGCAGCACACCTCGCTGCCCGTGATCATCACCCCGACGGCACTCTCCTGCCGTCGTATCACGACGGCATCGCTCGCACGCTGAGCCTCCGGCCACCGGGGGAGCGGATCAGCCGGCTCCGGCAAACGCGTCCTTGGCCACCTCCCGACTGAGATAGGCGGCGTTCGGGGGGAGTGCACCGGAGTCGAGGAGCTGCTCGGCGGCCTGGTACATCGCCCCATAGGCCACCCGGGCCAGCGAGCCACCGACGGACAGCCGCCGGACGCCGATCTCGGCAAGCTCCTGGCGCGATGGCCCCCCCGGCGTCAGAAGCACGTTCACCGCGCCTCCGACCTCTTCGACGACCCGGGCGACGGCAGATGTGTCGGGTAGCGCGGGGGCGTACACGACGTGAGCTCCGGCATCGCGGAAGGCACGGAGCCGGGCGATCGTGTCGTCCAGATCGTCATGTCCTCGCAGATGGTTCTCGGCGCGAGCGGTCAGGACGATGCCCTCCCGGTCGGCGGCGGCCACCGCAGTGGCCACGCGCTGCGTAGCCAGGTCGACGGTCTCGATCGTTGCGCGCTTCGGGTCCCAGTCCTCGATCGAGCACCCGGACGCTCCGGCACGGGCGAGAAGGCGGACCGTGGTGGCCACTCCGCCGTCGCTCTCGGGGAAGCACTGTTCGGCATCCACGTTGATCGGCAGGTCGGTCACCGCGGTCAGTGATGCGACGTGCCCGACGAGCTCCTCGCGACCCACGGTGCTGTCCATCCGACCCTTCGAGGTGGCAAAACCGCCGCTCGTCGTAGCCAGCGCCGGGAAGCCCAGATGTTCCAGCAGCCGGCACGACCCGGGGTCGAATGCGTTCGGCATGAGAAAGGTTCCGGCGGCGTGGAGGTCACGAAAGCGGGCGCGGATGTCGTCGATGGCCATGGTTGAAGACTGACTGAGTCCGCCAGGTGGAGCAAGCGGTGAACCGACATCACCATCGGCGACCCCGACCCCGACCCCGACCCCGACCCCGACCCCGGACCCCGCGGCCAGCGGCCACGGCCCGCAACCGGTGATCACCCCGACCCGGGGGAGCTCCGCCACCTCTGCGGTGTGGGAATGTTGGACTCCCATGCTGCGCCGACACGCTCGCCGAATCCCGACGCGGGGAATGCTCGACCCCGACGCGCCCATGGTCGTGGCAGTGGGGTTGGTCAAGCGGTTCGGGGACTTCGTCGCCGTCGACGGGATCGACGTGCGGATCGAGCACGGTGAGACCTTCGGCTTCCTCGGCCCGAACGGGGCCGGCAAGACCTCGACCATGAAGATGATCTCCTGCATGTCCCCGTTGAGCGACGGGTCCCTCCGGGTGCTGGGCCGCGATCCTGCGACCGACGGGCCGGCCATCCGGGCCCGTCTCGGCCTCGTCCCCCAGGACGACACCCTCGAGCTCGAGCTGTCGGTGCTCGACAACATCTACCTCTACGGGCGCTACTTCGATCTGCCCCGGAAAGTCATCCTCGAGCGAGCCGACCGCCTGCTCGACTTCGCCCAGCTCGGTGATCGCCGGGACGACAAGGTGGACGCACTGTCGGGAGGGATGAAGCGCCGACTGACCATCGCCCGGTCGTTGGTCTCCGACCCCGACCTGCTCATCCTGGACGAGCCCACCACCGGGCTCGACCCCCAGGCCCGCCACCTGCTGTGGGAACGCCTCTACCGGTTGAAGGCCGACGGGGTGACCCTGATCATCACCACCCACTACATGGACGAGGCCGAGCAGCTGTGCGACAGATTGGTGGTCATGGACCACGGGCACATCGTGGCCGAGGGCCCGCCGCGCCAACTGATCGATCGCCTGTCGACCAAAGAGGTGCTCGAGCTGCGCTTCGGCCTCGACAGCCACGAGCTCTCGGCCCAGCAGGTGGCTGACGTGGCCGCTCGGATCGAGGTGCTTCCCGACCGTCTGCTCCTCTACGTCGACGACGGTGACCGGGCCCTGGCCGCGGTGCACGCCAGGGGGCTCCTCCCCGAAAGTGCGCTGGTCCGACGATCGACCCTCGAGGACGTGTTCCTGGCCCTCACCGGCCGCACCCTGGTGGACTGAGCGGGCCGCGGGACATGGCCACCGACGCATTCACCGCCCGGGGCCTGAGCGAGCCGCGGGCCGGGTGGCCGACCTGGGCCCGGTCCCTCTGGCACAACTGGTTCGTCTACTCGAAGACCTGGCGCTCGTCGCTCACCACCAGCTTCTTGCAGCCGGTGATGTACCTGGCCGCGATGGGGCTCGGCATCGGAAGCCTGGTCGACCACCACAGCGGCGGGGTTGACGGGGTCTCCTACCTCGCCTTCGTGGCCCCCGGGCTGCTGGCGGCTTCGATGCTCCAGATGGGAGTGGCCGACTGCTCCTATCCGGTGATGGGTGGGCTCAAGTGGGAACGCACCTACTGGGCCAAGGTGGCCACCCCCCTGTCGGTGGCGGACGTGGTGATCGGCCATCTCGGCTGGGAGGTTGTGCGGTTCGCGTCCGTGTCGGCTCTCTTCCTCGCCGTCATGGCCGCCTTCGGCGTGGTGGCATCCCCTCTGGCCCTGCTGGTCGTGCCGGTGGCCGTCCTGTCGGGAATGGCCACCGCCGCCCCGACGGCAGCCTTCTCGGCCACCCAGGACTCCGACTTCGGGATGGCCCTGCTGTTCCGGCTGGGCGTCCTGCCCATGTTCCTGTTCTCCGGCGTCTTCTACCCGGTGACCCGGCTCCCGCACTGGGCCCAGGCGCTGGCCGAGATCGTGCCCCTCACCCACGGGGTCGACGTGTGCCGCGCCCTGACCCTCGGGCGGGGGCTCGGCTGGGGAATCCTGTTCGACCTCGGCTACCTGATCCTCTGGGGCGCGGCGGGAGTGCTTCTCGCCCTCCGGACCTTCGGCCGGAGGCTGGTCGAGTGAACAGGCTGGCCACACCCCTGCCGTCGAGACTGATCCCACCACTCGGAAGCCGGCGCGCACTGCTCCTGTTGGAGCGGAACGCCCGGCTGTATCTCCGTCACCGGGTCCTCTTCCTCACCGGCGTGCTGGAACCGCTCCTGTTCCTCCTGTCCATCGGCATCGGCCTCGGCGGCCTGGTCGGGCCCATCAAGGTGGGGAACACCGAGGTGCCGTACGCCGACTTCGTGGCGCCCGCCCTGCTGGCCACCTCGGCCATGAACGGGGCGATGATCGACTCCATCTTCAACCTGTTCTTCAAATTGAAGATCACCCACCTCTACGACTCGGTGCTGGCCACCCCGCTCGACGCCAACGACGTTGCCCTCGGCGAGGTCGGATGGGCGGTGCTGCGCGGACTGTTCTATGCCGCCACCTTCGTGGTCATCATGGTGGCGCTCGGGGATGTCCGGAGCTGGATGGTGGTGTTCTGCCTGCCGGCGAGCGTGCTCCTCAGCGCCGCGTTCGCTGCGGTAGGGATGGCGGCGACGACCCACATGCGGAGCTGGCAGGACTTCGACATGGTCTCGCTGGTGTTCATGCCCCTGTTCCTCTTCTCCGGCACCTTCTATCCCATCAGCGCCTATCCCGCCTGGCTGGCCCACATCGTGGCCGTCACGCCGCTGTACCAGGGCGTGGAGATCAACCGGGCGTTCTCGCTCGGGCAGCTCCACTGGAGCCTGGTGGCCAACGCGGCCTACCTGGTGGTCCTCTTCGGTGTCGGCTACGGGATGGCCAGCAGGCGCCTCAACCGGCTCCTCCTGCCGTGAGTCCGAGCGGTTCCGCCGTGAGACCGACCGGCCGCGCCCCGGCCGGCCAGGTACAGGGTGCGGGTGAGGGCGGCGCAGCGGATGTCGAGCACAAGCCTCCGACGATGCCAGAATCGGAGGCCGACCGATCGACGCTCGGCTGCCGGGCCGGGCGATGAGTCCGGACCGACGGCAGCTGCAGCCCTCTCCGTCCCAGGGAGTCCATTCCATGCCCCCGAACTCCATGCCCTCCGTCCGCAGGACACTGGAGTGACCGAGCTCGTGCCGCCGGGTCCGCCCAGCCCGTTCGAGCCGGACAACCGGCATGCGGTGCTGTGGCTGTCCGACTACGTGTACGGCACCATCTCCACGCTGGTGGCGATCGCCGGCCTCACCTTCGAGACGCACCCGGAGGCGCTCACATCCGCCGGGGTGGTGGTGTTCGGTGCCCTGGCCATCTGGCTGGCCCACACCCTGTCGCGACTGGTGACCACCAGGTCCTGGCAGCACTTGACGCTCAAGCGCTCGGACGTCAGGGCTCAGTTGCTGGGCTCGTGGTCCATTTTGGCCGCGGCCATTCCGGCCACCGTGATCTTCACATTGTCCGGCCTCGACCTGTGGGAGGTGAAGACAGCGTTCATCCTGGCCGAGGTGGTGGGGGTGCTCGGTCTGGCCGTGGTCGGGATCGGGACCGCGGGCGGTCGGGAACGTCCGCTGGCGCGTCGGATCCTCTATGTCGTCGCCCTCGTCACGGTGGGAGTCATGATCGTCGCCCTCGAGTTGGTGGTGCACGTGCTCTAGAAATCCGACCGGCCGATCAGGCGGCCACCGGTGGGGGCCGCTCGTTGCGTTGGCCGTTGTGGGGTGGGCACAGCAGCCGCCCGTTCTCCTGGGTGGTGGGACCACCGAGGGCCCAGGGCTGGATGTGGTCGGCCTGGCAGAAGGGTGCGGTGACGTCGCAGAGGGGGTGGGTGCACTCCCGGTCCCGCACCTCGATGGCCCGGCGGGTGGCCCCGGTGAAGAACCGGTTGGTGGGGTCGACCTCGGTCCGGGGACCGGGTGCGAAGGTGGCCCGCTCCACATCGGCGCTGGTCACCCGGCCGTCGGCCCCGGCGAAGAGCCGGGCCTTGGCCCCGATCTCCACCCGGCGACCGGGGCCGAAGGTGGCCCGCTCCACATCGGCACCGTCCAGCCAGGGCAGCAGTGAGCCAGGGGGGACCACGGTGCCGTTCTCGAGCTCGCAGATCCGCCCGTGGAGTGTCTCGTAATCCACGAGGACGGTGAACAGGGGTGCCGGTCTCCTGGCGTCGGCCGGGCAGCTCTTCGAGTTGATGGCCATGTCCACCAGGGCATCGGCCTGGCGCTGTCGGGGGGTGCGGGCCAGGCGGTCGCCCGGGCCCGGGTCCCGACCGAGGATGGCTCTGGCCTCGGCCCGGTCGGCCTCGAACAGCTCACGCTCCAGGCGTTCGAGCTCTTCGGCCACGATGGCCCCGTTGACGGGATCGAGGTTCATGGCCCCGAGCCAGCTCCCGCCGAAGCTCTGGACCAGGGAGACGTCACGGCGGCTCCGCTGCTTGTCGGCGTCCTGGTCGGCCCCGTCCGGATCGGCCAGCTGCCTCCAGTAGGCCGCGGCGCGGGTGAACTGGGCAAAGGTGAGGTTCCTGGCCTGGTCGACCAGCAGGGCCTCGTCCCGGATGAGGGCAGCTTCGGTCTCTCGGGTCCGGAGGGAGATCATCACGTCCACGTGGGCCCCGGTGATGTCCCCTTCGGCCCAGGCCCGGGTGGTCTCGGGCAGGAACCGCAGCTCCCGGCCCCGGCGGACCCGGCGTCTGGCCTCGCTCTTTTTGACCCGGCACTTGGCCGTCACCCAGGCCGAGGCGGTCCGGGCCCCGTCGGGGGCCCAGTCACCGGCGGCGTCGAAGGCGGCGGTGGCCCGGGTGGCCAAGGACTCAGCCCGGGCCGCCACCTGGTGCAACGCCACGATCGACTCCGGGTCGGCCAGGGCCGACGGGTCGAGCCCGCCCAGCCGGTCGAGTTCCTCGTTGATGATGTCCAGTTCCACGAACGAGAGTCCACCACCGGGGTGTGACAACGTCCGGGGGGACCGAGACGTCGGGGCGGGACGGGGTCGGACCGGGGGCGGGACGGGGTCGGACCGGGGATCGGGCCGGAGGGTCGGAACGGAGTCGGCCCCGGGGCGCCAACCGGTCCCACCGGAGCCGATGGAGGAGAGAACTACCTGGTCAGGATCAAAAAAGCAAGCCGGAGCCGTCCGCCCGGTAGGGCGCCCGGATGAGCCGCTCCGGCTTCTGACGCCCCGGCGGTACTGTGGAGGAAACGATGCAGCACGAGAGCGCGTGGCCCGCGCCGGGAGGGCAACGATGAACGACCAAGGTCGCAGACCGTCAGAGGCAGAGGGACCCGTCGCCGGGGAGTCCTTCCATCCCGGAATCACCGAGGCCGAGCTGACCGAGCTGGCGCTGGCTGCAGATCCCGATGCCCCCCTGGCCGAGGACGCCGTGCCGCTCAGCGTGTACCTCGACGAGGCGCCCGGTCTCCTTCCGACTTGGTACATGCCGTCCCCGATGGTCCGTGGGGGCAAGAGCTGGCGGGTCCCGGTGGTGCTGGTGATCGTGGCCGCCTTCGTGATCATCGAGGCGTTCGGACTGTGCAGTACGTTCGGACAGCTGGTCCCAGCCTGAGGCTGGGACAGGGCGGCAACCGGTCCGAGACGGCGTTATTTACTACTGTGTGTGGTTTCCTAACTTCCCTGCGTAGTACCTGGTCAGGAAGGTGCCGCCATTCGTTGCCAAGCGCGCACGGGACACGGCAAGATGGATCCAGCAGCCAGCCGTGATCAGCGGTTAACGTGGTCTGCGAGGGGCACGCAGGGGCCGATACCCCCTACGGGAAGAAGGGCAACCAATATGTGGGCAAGACGTTTGTTGATCGGCTCGGGTTTGGCGGTGGCGTCGATGATCGCCATTCCGTCAGCCGCGGGCGCGGCTACACCGAGTTGTGGTTCCATGACCGGCGTCAGCTGCTCGAAGACGGTGGTGCCGCCGAGTCACCCCCCGACCCCGGCAGCGACGAACCAGCAGCTTCCGTTCACCGGCTCGCCTTCGAGTGTGACGCCCCCGGCGACTGCGCCGACCACGAGTCTTCCCTTCACGGGTGCCGATGTCGAAGGCATGGCCGTGGTCGGAGTCGGTGCGGTGCTGGCCGGCAGCCTGCTGATGCGCCGCCGGCGCCGTCCGCTTCCCGCCTGATCCTCGGATCAGGCCAGTCTGGAACGACTGCGGTGCCGGGCGAAGCGGACCCGCTGGTTCAATAACTCGCCGGCAGCAGCGGAGCCAGGACTTCGAAGAAGAAGAAGACCACCACCAGCCAGGCGATCAGACCACCGACGACCACGAGAACGCGGCGGAGCCGGTGTAGTCGCCGTTCCCAGGCCCACACCAGGATGGTGAGGGCGGTGACGGCGATACCCCAGAGGATGGCTGCGGTCCAGTCGTGTGCCGGTGTCGGGGAGGCGTTGCGCACGGGGGCGGCAGGGACGGTCGAGGCGGCCGTCGTGTCTTTGGGGTGGTTGAGAATGCTCGCCACCAACCTGGCATGCACCACCAGTCGTTGACTGGCGCTGTAACGCGGATTGCAGGTGGTCAACGTCAACGTCGGTCCCCGGGTGGGGGCGACCACGGAGACATCGGTGGGGGAAACAGCCAGGCTTCCCGTGACGTGGAAGAGGAAGATCCCCTGCAGCGTCACGATGGTGATCGGGTCACCCGGGACCAGTTCGTTGAGGTTGTAGAAGGGGTGGAGATAGGTGGTGCGGTGACCGGCAATGGCGGCGTTGCCGTCCTCGCCGGGTAAGGGTGTGGTCGGATAGTGGCCCGGGCCGGTCTGGAGCTGCGCGTCCCCGGTTCCTTCGACCACCACCATCGAGAGGTCGATCTTCGGGATGGTGATCGTGCCTACGGGGCTCCCGATGCCGGGGAAGGCGATGGGAGGTGCCGCCTGGGCGACCGGCGTCGAACTCGATGGCGTGTGCGCGGATAGCGCCTGGGCGCGCCGCTCGGCCCTGATGAACTCGGCGCGGAGCTGGGCCTGGCTGCGAGCAGTCATCAATCCGGTTCCCCACAGGAGGTAGGGGATGAACAACAGGATCAAGACTCCGGCAACCAGAACCACCCGCCCCACTGCCATCCGGATGGTCGTGAATGACACGAAGGGATGTTAGCGGTCGCACTCGCGGTTCCAGGGCCATGCCAGCCCATGACCGAGGTCCGGCCCACAACTCCGGTACCATCAGTGACCGTTGTCCGCCGTGCCGTTGAACGTCGCCAGCCTCGTGACTCGATCACCGGTGCCTGAGAAATCGAGTGGTCGCCGTGAGCGATAGTCGGGGTCGACGGCGGCGCAGGTGGCTGATCGCACTGGGCATCATCGTGGTCGTGGTGGTCTGGGGTGTCATCGTCGGCCTGAAGACACTGTCTGCGTACCATCACGACAAACGTGGGCTGGCGGCCCTCGAACAGGTGAAGGCCGATCTCTCTCCCGGGGAACTGACCTCAGCGCAATCGACGAGGCTCTTGGATCAGGCCCATGCCGAGTTCGCCAGCGCGCAGTCGGACCTGTCGTCTCCCCTCTTCGCCCCGATCACGGTGGTGCCGGTGATCGGCCGGCAGTACAGCGCGGTGCGGGACCTGAGTTCCGCCGCGGACACCGTCTGCCAAGTGGGATCGTCATTCATCTCCCAGGTGCACGACCTGCTCAATCAACCCCACAGCGCCGGCCCCGAGCGGGTGACCTCCCTGCGCCGGCTCGGGGCACTGTCGCTGTCCGCCGAACGTCAACTGTCCGATATAAACACCGGTCCCTCACAGGCGCTGTTCTCCTCGCTGGCCTCGAAGCACAACCAATTCGTGAACCAGCTCTACGATGCCCGGGTCCGGTTGGCCAAGGCGGCCGCCGTGTCTGCCGCGGTGGCCGGCATCCTGCAGGGTCCCGAGACCTACCTGGTCCTGGCGGCGAACAACGCGGAGATGCGAGCCGGTTCCGGTGCCTTCCTCGACGTCGGCGTGGCCGACACCTCAGACGGCTCGGTGAATCTTCAGGCGTTCGAGCCATCGGGCGACCACACGCTGCCCCCCGGAGCGGTGAATCCCACCGGTGACTTCGAGGAAAATTGGGGATGGCTCCAACCGGGCCTCGACTTCCGCAACCTGGGACTGACACCCCGATTCGACGTGACTGCACCGCTCGCGGCGAAGATGTGGACTGCATTGACCGGTCAGCCGGTGAACGGGGTCATGGCGATGGACGTCGCGGGGGTCAAGCAACTGTTGGAGGCGACCGGCCCCGTCGTCGTCGGCGGTCAGACGATCGGTCCGGACAACGTCGAGCAGTACCTCCTCCACGACCAGTACGTCGGTCTGACCGACTCGGGCAGCGCACAGCGCCTGGACGCCCTGGGTGCGTTGACCAAAGTCGTCCTCCATCAGTTGGAGAGCCAGTCCACCAACCTGCGCACGCTCGGTCAGGCCGTGTCCAGCGCGGTGGCCGGGCGAAACCTGATGATGTGGTCGAGCAATCCGGTCGACCAGGCGGCCTGGCTGGTCAGCGGGGTGAGCGGTACGCTCACCGCCCGCTCCGTCGACGTGTCGCTCATCAACCGGGGCGGGAACAAGCTCGACCAGTACGTGCCGGTGCAGGTGGCGGTGACCACGGCCCCCACAGGTCCGAATACGACCGTCACGATGACCACCCGCGTGGCCAACACGACCCCGGCGGGCCAGTCGCAGTTCATCGCCGGGCCCTTTCCCGGGGTCCCTGTGGAGTACGGCGGGTACTTCGGGCTGATGGCGGTCAACCTGCCCGCGGCGGCCAGGCACATTTCGATGACCGGAGCCGGGGCGGTGGAAGTCGAGGGACCGGATGGACCCGTCTGGGACGTGGCGGCCCCGCTGGCTATTCCCGAAGGCGCCAACACGACGGTGGTGGTCAGCTTCCAGATGCCGGGCCACCACGGCTCGATGACCGTGGTCCCTTCGGCGCGGATCCCTGCCGAGCAGTGGACTGCGAACGGCCGGACCTTCGATGACACGGCGCCGACCACCATCTCCTGGTGATCGGGCAGGGTCAGTGATCGGGCAGGGTCGGCGATGGGGGAGGGTCAGTGATCGGGCAGGGTCAGTGATCGGGCAGGGTGCGGTTCACGAGATGGCCACGGTGGGTGCGGTGAGGGCGAGCCCGCCGGCCGAACCGTAGAAGCCGGCGTCCCCGAAGGCGAAGATGCCGCCGTCCGAGGCCACCAGCCAGTACCCGTTCCCGTCCGGGGTCGAGGCCATCCCGACGATGGGCCTGTTGAGGGCGAGCCCGCCGGTCGAACCGTAGAAGCCGGCGTCCCCGAAGGCGAAGATGCCGCCGTCCGAGGCCACCAGCCAGTACCCGTTCCCGTCCGGGGTCGAGGCCATCCCGACGATGGGCCTGTTGAGGGCGAGCCCGCCGGTCGAACCGTAGAAGCCGGCGTCCCCGAAGGCGAAGATGCCGCCGTCCGAGGCCACCAGCCAGTACCCGTTCCCGTCCGGGGTCGAGGCCATCCCGACGATGGGCCTGTTGAGGGCGAGCCCGCCGGTCGAACCGTAGAAGCCGGCGTCCCCGAAGGCGAAGATGCCGCCGTCCGAGGCCACCAGCCAGTACCCGTTCCCGTCCGGGGTCGAGGCCATCCCGACGATGGGCCTGTTGAGGGCGAGCCCGCCGGTCGAACCGTAGAAGCCGGCATTCCCGAAGGTGAAGACCCCACCGTCGCTGGAGACCAATCGGTACCCGGAGCCACCCGGGGTGGCTTCCATGCCCACGATGGGCGCGTCGAGCGGCGCCACGTCCGCTGACCCGTAGAACGAGACGCTTCCGAACGCGTAGATGCCCCCGGTGCTGGTGGTCAGCCAGTAACCCCCATCCGTCGGGAGGCTCCGCGGCGCGCCGTCGCCGTCGCCGTGGTTGGTGTTCTTCGGCGGGGTGGACTTCGGCGGGGTGGACTTCGGCGGGGTGTTCTTCGGCGGGGTGTGCTTCCGCGGCGGATCGGTCGTCGTCGTGGTGGTCGTGGGAGGAGGCGGCGGAGGCGGAGGCGGAGGCGACGGCGGAGGCGATGCCCCGCCGGAGGTCAGCGGAACCAGGCCGGAGCCGTCGATGATGCCGGGTGGTTCGGTTCCCGCGTAAACCTGGAGAGCATGGAGGAAGGCCGGGCCGACCAGGGTGGGTGACCACCAGGGCGGGATGCCGCCGCCGTACTCGCCGCCGAAGTCCACCTCGGAGACGGTGATCCTGACCGCCGTGGCGGTCACCGGGGCGAAGGCCAGCTGCTCCTCGTGGGCCCGGTACTGGCCGACCACGGTGGCGACGGTGGTCCAGCCACCCGACGGCTCGTCGACGGCAAGCGTGTAGTTGCGGACGCCGGTGGCCGTGCTCCCGATCGATTGGGTATCGACCACGATGCGATTGATGGTGGGCCGGCCGGCCAGCGTGACGGTCAGGCTCGGCGTGGAATCCCCGTTGCTCGAACTCCAGCCCTGGTCGTAGCCGACCTGGAGTCCGTCGATGGCCGACGAGGCGTTGCCGGAGGTGGCGGTGGCAGTGGCTCCCGCCGACAGGAGCGCCAGGTTGGCACCGTACCCCTCGGTGGGGCCGACCGTGAGGGTGTCGCCCACCGGGTAGGTGATGTAGCTGACCTGGTCCGAGATGGGCAGGCTGTAGGCGGCGCCCGAGGACACCGTGACGCTGGTGGCGTTGCCGTATTCAGAGGTCACCGTCACCGGAATCGAGCCGCCGCCAGGAGCGGTCACGGTGACCGAGCCGGCGGTGTCCAGCCCGTCGGACCACACGGCGCCGACCCTGTCGTGACCACCGGAGGCGGCGCCGAAGGACGCCTCGTAGGTCTGGGGTATGCCGGTTGCCGGCATCGAGAGGTAGGGGCGGCCGGCGATCTCGGAGGAGGTGGCCATGGTGGCCAGCGCCGCTGGCTTCACATAGTCGTCGGTGTTTGACGCCTGGATCAGCGAGAACGAGACCCCGTCGTTGCCCCAGTTCCCCTCGTCGAAGAAGTAGTTCCACACCGGGACACCGAGCACCTTCTGCCAGATCATCGCCCGGGCCACCTCGTTGGCCTGGTTCAGATAGTTGTAGTCGCCGTTGCTCCACCACCCGACCTCGGTGAACCACAGGGGCTTGCCTCCGAGCATGCTCTCGAGTTGCTGGACCTGGGCGGGGATCCCGTCCTCCTCGAACGAGTCGTTGTTGCCCGTATAGGGGTGGATGGAGGCCACGTCGAGGTCGTTGAGACCTCCGGCCGCGACCAGCTGTTGCCACCAACCGATCGAGACGTTGAGCGACGATCCGCCGATGACCGTCGAGGCCGAGCCGGGCAGGACCGACTTCACCGCCTGATAGAAGGGCTCGAGTACCTGAGTGACGTACTGGCCGCCTGTGCTCCACCCGGTGTTGTTGGGCTCGTTCCACGGTTCCCACATGGTCACCGGGGCGCACTGGCCGCATCCGGCCGGCACGCTGGAGTAGTACCTCACCAGAGCGGTGACGTCGTCCTTCCACCACCCATTGTCGACCAGGGCCGTCGGGACGGACCCGCCCGAGCCGCCACTGGCCTGGAGCCAATAGGTCACGTGGTCCAGTTGGGCCAGGTAGGCCGCTTTGAAGGCGTCGGTGGTGGCACCGGCAAACGTCATGGCCGAGGGTCCGCACGTCGCCGCGGTGGGGTCCGAGGGCGAGCAGTGGGGAAGGAAGGTGCTCCAGTCGATGGTGGCCCCCCGGTATCCGTCGAGCCCGAGCTGGGCGTTGAGGGCCACGCCCCGCGTATCGTCAGGGCCACCGGCACCGATACCGGCCGGCAGGCTGCCCAGGTCGAGCTGGTCCCCGCCGGCCCCGACAGTGTAGGGGAGACAGGTGGTCCCGAGAAGCGTCGACGGCGAGGTGCTGGTGTCGAAGAGGGACGCCCGCACCAGGTAGGGCCCGGGCTGGCGATCGGCCACCGGAATGGCGAGGGGTATGTCGGCCAGGCCGCCGGCGGAGGTGGGGAGTGGGACGGTGGTGGGCGAAGGCACCGACTCGGCCTCCAGCGAGGTGCTGTCCTCCACGGAGTAGGACAGTTGCAGATGGGATGCGTCCGAGAGCCACCACGGATCGAAGGAGGCGTACACGTCGGGCGTGGTCCCCGGAGCGAAATAGTTGGCCGCGGCCGACGACGACAGCCCGGCTCCCCAACCGAGGGTGTCGGTCGGTACGTGGGCGGCGTCCAGGTAGGCGGTGAGGGTGGCCAGGGAGACCGTCGAGATGGTGTCGGCGCCGCTGTTGAAGGGCGGACCGCCCTGGTAGAAGAAGGTGGAGCCGACCAGATAGAAGTTGTGGCCGCCCATGGCCAGGGTGTAGCTGGTGCTGTCGCCCGGGCTGAGCGTGGTGCTGCCCTCGAGGTAACCCTGTGGGCTGGTGGCCTCGATGGTGTTGAGTGGGTCGGCGGTGTAGATGGTCCCGTCCGGTCCCTGGGCGGCCTGCGCCGGGTAGTAGAACTGCGCCCCCGAACCGGTGTGGACCCCGGCCCCCTCGACCCGGCTCGACCCGAAGGAGGACAGCACACTGCCGGTCGGATCGAGCGTTTCGACGTAGCCGTTGCCCGAGACGAGCAGGTTGCCGTCCGACTCCTGGGTGACGTCGTCGAAGTCGTCGAAGAGCGGGAAGGATCCGCTCACCGCCCCCGTCGAGAGGTTGATCAGGTCACTGCCCGAGGTGTCCTGTACGACGCTGACGGCCAGCTCGAAGTCCGCGCCCACGCCGACGGAGAAGATCCCGGTCGGGTTTCCGTTTCCGGGGTCGACGGACCACAGGAGCTGGCCGGTGGGCGAGAATTTGTCGAGGATCTGGTCGTAGTAGCTGGCCAGGTAGATGTTCCCCGAAGGGTCGATGACGGGCTGGGACACTTCGTTCCCCTGCCGGTCGACGATGACCGACGGCAGGTTGAACGAGCGGACCTCGCTGCCGGCCAGCGTGTACGTGACCAGCTGGCTTCCGGTGTCGACATAGAGGTCGGTCGAGGTGGCCGTGAAGTTCACCACCCCACCCGGTGGGCTCACCAGTGTGCTGGTCGGATCGGAGGGCACGCTCGAGGAGGGACCCAGGATCCCCGTCGGGTCGGGTGCGTCGCAGATGGGACTGATGTCGGCGGCGCTGGGTGCGGCAACGCTGCCGCTGATCTGCGGAGTGGGGGGCCCGGCATGGGCTGCGCCGAGGGATCCTCCGATGACGGCCACGAGCACGATGATCCCGACCAGGGCCCGGCCGGTCCGTCTCCGATGGGGTAACCCGGGCCGGCGATCCGATGCCCTCATCACAATTCCCCATCGACCCGACGACGGATTTCTTTAGGGAAAGGCGGCCCGGGGCCCGACAAATTCTCACGTTGGGCCGGGGGCCCCAGACATTCTCACGGTGGGTCGACGACAGTGGAGGAGCGATGGGGGGATGGGTGCCGGGCCTCGGGAGGCTTCGCACTACGATCCCACCGGTGAGTCGGTCCTCGAGGCGCGTACGCACCGACCAGCGCGGTGAGGCCGGTGGGCTCCGGGTGCTCCGTGTGTCCAAGAGCGGCGTGGTCACCGCCTGGCGGGAACGCGAACGCCAGTTGCGACTCCGCGGGGCCGACCTCACCCTGGTGGCGGCGGCACGATGGGAAGAGGGCGGCTCGATGGTCGAATTCTCCCGTGACGGGGATCTCTTCGTCGAGCCGGTGCGGACGGTGGGCCGGCATCCGAATCTCTTCCTGTACGACCCCCGACCCTTGTGGCGGCTGCTCGGATCGGGTCACTGGGACTTGATCGATCTGCACGAGGAGCCGTTCGGGCTGGCGGTCGCCGAGGTCCTGTTCCTGCGCTGGTTGCGAGCCCCGGGTGTACCTTTCATCTTTTCCTCGGCCCAGAACATCGAGAAGCGGTACCCTCCCCCCTTCCGCTGGCTGGAACGCGCCGCCCTGCGCCGGGCGGCCGGGGCCTACTCGTGCAATTCCGAGGCCGGCCGGATCCTCAGACGGAAGGGACTCGAGGGCGAGTGGGCGCTCCTGCCCCTCGGTGTGGACGTCGAGCGTTTCCGGGCTCCGAACCGTGAGCCTCCGACCGCATCCCTGTCCATCGGATTCGTCGGCCGTCTCATTCGCCACAAGGGCGTCGATGTCCTCCTCGGCGCGGTGGCACTCGACGACCGGTTCACTGCCGAGATCTTCGGCGCCGGACCCGAATCCGAACGGTTGACGGCCATGGCCGACGCGCTCGGCATAGGTGATCGTGTCAGGTTCCACGGTCACGTCGACGAAGAACGCATACCCGAGGTCTATCCGCAGGTCGACGTCGTGGCCGTGCCTTCGGTTCCGCTGGCCAGCTGGATCGAGCAGTTCGGTCGGGTCGTGGTCGAGGCCCAGGCCTCGGGCGTGCCCGTGGTGGCCAGTGCCAGCGGCGCCCTTCCCGATGTGGTCGGGGAGTCCGGTCTCCTGGTACCGCCGAGCGACCCCGTCGCCCTCCACGCGGCGTTGCGGCGGTTCCTCGACGAGCCGGGCCTGTGGTCCCGGCTGCGCGAGTCGGGGATGGCAGAGGTGGCGCGCTATTCGTGGAAGAGCATCGCCGACACGCAGATGGCGCTCTACCGTGCGGTCACGTCGGGCTCGTCCGAGCCGCCGACCGGAACCTGACGGTGCCCGCGCTCAGCGCCGGCCGCGTTCCTCGATGACCTCGCTGTAGAGGCGCTCGAGGCCATCGAGATGCTGTCGCAGCGAGAACATCCGCCGTTGGCGTTCGCGGAGGCGCTCTCCGACCTGACGCCGTAGGTCCCGGTCGGCAGCGAGCCGGACGAGCGCACGCGAGGCGGCGCGGGCGTCGCCGGGTGGGAAGAGCATGCCGTCTCGGCCCATCGTCTCCACGTGACCGCCCCCCTCGGCCGCCACGACGGGAACGCCGTGGGCCATCGCCTCGACCACCGAGAGCCCGAAAGGCTCCTCGGGGGCGGTGGCCAGGACGACCGACGACTGGCTGAGGAGCAGGTCGGTGTCGGATCGCTGACCCACGAACTCGACGCTGTCGGCCAGCCCGAGCGTGTCGGCCAGCTCCGTCATGGCCCGTCGCCGGTCACCGGTGCCGGCGACGACGAGACGCCACCCGGCAGGACCGAGCCCGCTGTCGGCCCAGATCCTGATCCCGAGCTCTGGACTCTTCTCCTCGGTCAACCGCTGCAGCATCAGCACCGTCGGCAGTTCGAGGTCGGCCTGGGCCTGGTCGGGCACCGCATTGCGAATGAGCACGGTCGGTCCGCTGACGCCGTCGGCGACGAACCGGCTGATGGCGATGTCACGGGCGATGGGCCGGGCCGCGAGGCGGGCCAGCGACTGCGCCACCCTGCCGCGGCCGCGCTCCCCGGGAAAGTGGCGCGTGGCCACGATGGGTGCACGCTGGAAGGGCCTCGCCAACCACGCAGCCCCCTCTGCGGCCGTCATGTGCACGTGCACCACGTCGGCATGGCGCTGGGCGGCGAGGGCGCGGGCGGTCTGGAGGACGGTTGTGGCCTCCCGGTGCTCGATCTGATCGCTCAGCTCCGAACCCATCCGGGTGGCATCGCCGCCGATGACGGTCAGGTGGTGTCCCCGGGAGGCGAGCCCGTTGGCCACCTGGCACATGTACCGCTCCACGCCCGCGAAGGCATCGCTGCGCACGACCTGGACCACCGACAAGAGGTTGTCCGGCGCGGTCCGGGGACCCGGGCCCGGCTCGGGATCGGGCTGTCGGTTCCCGTTGCTCTCGACGTCCATCGGTTCCTCTCGTCAACCGGCAAGGGACCCGTGGCCGGGCCCGCCGAGGCTGTGGGGTGCGCCAGGGGCGGGGATCACCGGACGGGTGGGCCCATGCCACGGAATCCTGGATGCCCCTCCTATCATGCCTGAGTGGTCGCGCCCCCCACGCACCGGCGAACGACGGCGACCACAGGTGGGCTGGTGTCCCTCGGGCTGGTGTGCCTCGGGCTGGTGTCCCTCGGACGACCCTCCCCGTGACCGGCCCCGCTGCCGGCCCCGTGAAACGTCCCGAGGTCGCCGTCGTGTTCCCGCAGGTCCATCGGAGCGGGGGGATCGAGCGCGTCTGCTGGGACCTCCTCGACTATCTGGGCCCGCGGCACGACACCGTCTTCGTGGGCACGAGCGCCCCCGAGGGCCTGCCCCGGGGAGTCCGCATGGTGCCGGTCGAGGGCCGACCGGACCCCGGGCCCGCCGGGATGTGGGTGCGGCGGGCCCGCACCGGCACCGTACTGGCTTCGCTCCGCCCGCAGCTCACCGTGACCATGGGGTCCGTGGTACCCGCCGGAGACGTCTTGTGGGTGCCGAGCGTGCACAGGGCCTGGCTGGAGGCGGCCCGGACCATCCAGATGGGCAGGGTCCGCCTCCCGGCCCGGGTCCGTTTGGCCATGCCCCGCCATCGCGTGCTGCTGGCCATGGAGTCGCAGTACTTCCGCCTGGGGCACCCTCGACACATCCTGTGCACGTCGAACCGTGAGGTCGACGACCTGGTCCGCCTCTACGAGGTGGATCCGGCCTTGGCGACCGTCGTCCCCAATCCGTTCGATCCCGAGCGGTTCAATGCGGAACGGCGGTCGAGGGACCGCACCGACGCGCGTCGCGACCTCGGGATCGCGGACCACGACCTGGCCCTGGTGTTCATCGCCAACGAGCTCCACCGCAAGGGATTGGGCCAGACCCTCGAGGCGATGGCCCGCAACGGCGACCCGCGGATGACCCTGCACGTGGTGGGCAAGGCCGGACTCGGTCCGTACCAGGCGACCATCCGCCGTCTCGGTCTCGACCACCGCGTCCACTACCACGGACCCACCCGTGACGTCGGTTGGCCCCTGGCCGCCGCCGACCTCATGGTGCTGCCCACCCAGTACGAGCCGTTCGGGCTGGTGATCGTGGAAGCCCTGGCCAGCGGCGTGCCGGTGATCACGAGCCGCCTGGCCGGCGCATCGGTGGCGGTCCGCCACGGGCGGACCGGACTGATCCTCGAGGACCCCTATGACACGGGGGAGCTCGCCGGGCTGCTGGCCACGGCCGGGCGCGCCGATCTGGAGGCCTGGGGCAAGGAGGCGGCATCGTCGGTCGCTCCCTATCGCCGCGACCGCGTCATGCGCCAGGTGGAGGACATCCTGTTCTCCTGACGCCGTCCTCCCGCACCCCCGTCACACCCCCTGCGGCGCAGTGGCCAGAGCCGCCTCCGCGCGGGAGGGTCCGGCCAGGTAGAGCCGGAACCTCGTGGCCGCCAGGCGGCCCCGGTCGCCGGGGATGATGAGGGCCCGCACCAGCGCACCCGTGATGACCCCCGAGCGGAAGACGAGCCAGCCGATCCGACCGTGGTGCTTGCGCACGTATCGCTCGTTCGATGCGTGGAAGTGGATGTCGCGTGCCGACTGTTCCCCGCCGGTTCCCGCCCCGACGTGGGTGGCCACCGCATCCGCGCACAGCCCCACGCTCCATCCGAGCTCGGCGGCCCGCCGCTGCCAGTCGGTCTCTTCGGCATACAGGAAGAAACGCTCGTCGAAGGGTCCGACATCGCCCAACGCCGCTCCCCGCACCAACAGGACCGAACCGATCAGGAAGTCGGTGCGCCCGCCCAGGCGCCCGAGCCCCAGCGCCTCCAGCCATGCCCGGGCCGGCGTGGGGAAGGGCCAGCCCACCCGCGCCGCCTCGCCGGTCACCGGGTCGACCTGGGTCGGGGCCACGCAGGCCAGGCCGGGATCGGCCCGGAGGTGGTCGTGCAGACGCGAGATGTCGTCGGGCGTGATCGATGCATCGGGATTCAACAGCAGCACGTCGCCGGCCGGATCCCCGCCGCCCCGGCGGTGGGCGAGGCCGAGGTTCACGCCGGCAGCGAACCCGAGGTTGCGTCCCGGATCGATGTAGGTGGCGCCGTGGCCCTCCGCCACCGCCCGGACCGACGGGTCGGACGAGTTGTCCACGACGAGGACGCAGAGCCGGTCCTCCATCCGGGTCAGGCAGTCGTCCAGCAGCTCGGGCGCCCCGAACGCCACCACCACCACATCGAGGCCTCCCGCCATCAGCGCATCCGTCGGTGGGGATGCACGCAGGTCCGGCCGACCGGCATCTCGGTGACCGACCGGTTGGCCCGGGCCGGCACGGGATGGGTCATTGCTTGTAGGCGTAGGACTGGTACGAGTCGGTCGAGGCCCGCTTGACCCGGTTGATGGCGATTCCGAGCACCCGGCAGTGGGTGTTCTCGAGGCGCCGCACCGTTCGCTCGAGGTCGCTGCGGTCGGTCCGGCCCTCGGAGGCCACGATGACCGCCCCCCGGGCCATGCTGCCGAGGATGGCGGTGTCCGGCACAGCCAGAACCGGCGGGGTGTCCAACAGGACGACGTCGGCCAACAGCTGGATCTGGTCGAGGACCGGTTGCATCCCCGGGCTCCCGAACAACTCGCTGGGATTCTCGAGCTGGGTGCCGGCCGGGAGGACCTGGAGCCCCCAGATGCCGCTCTCCACCAGCAACGACGAGATCGAAGGCTGATCGGAGACCGGCGAGAACTCGCGCCTGGACCGTGGGGGCGCCGGCCGTTCGACGCCGGGGAACCGGCGATCGCCCGGTGGTGTCGGAGCCACGGCCTCGGCCCGGAGCCCGCCCGGGACCAGGGCGGGGTCGGAGTTCTTCCAGTTGGCCCTGATGAGATTGGACAGCCCGGGCTGGCCGGCGACCTCGAGCCCGAATATCTCCTCCAGCCTCGGCCGCCTGAAGTCGGCCGAGACCACGATCACCTTGCTCCCGCTCATGGCCCAGGCGGCGGCCAAGTTGGCGGTCACGAACGTCTTGCCGTCGCCCGGCTCCGGGCTGGTCACGATGAGAACGGGGAACGGTGTGTCGTCGAGGATGACTCTCAGACTGGTCCGGAGCTCGCGGACCGATTCGGCCATCAGGGACTGGGGCGCCTGCAGCATGGCGATGGCCACCTTGCCGGAACGCACCTCGTTGTCCTCGGGTAGCTCGGCCAGGATGGGCGACTCGGTGACCGAGGCGATGTCCGGGGTGGTGCGGAGGCGGGTGTCGAACTGGTCCCGGGCCAGGGCGATCCCGCACCCGACGAGGAGGCCGGCGATCAATCCGATGCCGCCCAGCTTGGCCTTGCTCAGTCCGGCCGGGGCCGTCGGGTACCCGGCCGCGACCTGGATGGACGCATACGGCTCGCCCAGCGTGATGTTCTCCTGCTCGGTCTGCAGGGCGCTGACCGTCTGCTCCAGGGCGCTGATCTGTGCACTGGTCACCCCGCTCGGCGTCTGCGTCTCGAGGCCGGCCAGCTTGGCGTCCAATCCGGCGAGGACGGTCGAGATCTTGGCGCTCTGATTGTCCACGATGGTCTGGGTCTCGTTGACGTAGGCCTGCGAATAGGCCCTGGCCACCGCCTGCGCCCTCTTGGGGGTGGAACCTGACGCGGTGATGCTGAGCGCGCCGGTATTGGGGTCCACCGTCCCCGTGACGTCCGAAGCCACGGCGCTGACATTGGGATCGTCGAGGATTTTGGCCGCCTGCAGCTCCACCGCGGTGCTGCTCAGGGCCTGGACCGGGTCGGGGAGCGTCACCGGCGTCGACGACTGGCCGGTCGCGCTCGTCGTGGAGTTGATCTGGATCAGGGCCGTGGACTGGTACGTCGGGGTGTGCAGCTTCGAGTAGGCGAACGCGGCGGCGACGGCGACGACGACGCTGACCACGATGATCAGCCGCTTTCGCCAGAGCGTCGAGAGGAATTCGGAAAAAGTCAGTGGTCTCTCGCTTTCGGGAGCCGGTGGTCCTCCAGGCGAGGATAGGGCGTCGGGACCCGCGAGAGCTGTACCCTCGCCCCGGCCGGGTCGATCGGACCGGCGGGATCGGGAGGTCCGAAGGAGCACCGGGGAGCCGGCATCATCGGCCCCGGCCCTCTTCGCGCACCCTGCCCATCACCGTGGCCATCGCTTCCGCCCGCTCATGCCATGTCGGGATGGTTGCGTTCCCGGAGGTCGGAGGGGTGCCCGGCGGGCTCGCTGTGGCCAGCGCGGCCGAGGTGGCCTCGACGAACCGGCTCCTGTCGGCGACGACGATCGGAGGCCCGAGCTCGCGGAAGCCGGCGACCGGCGTGGCCACGGTGGGCCGGCCGGCAGCCAGGCACTCGTACGCCTTGATCGGATCGAGGCTCTCGGTGAACGGATTGACGAGGTGGGGGATGACGACCACGTCGGCGTGTTGCAGGTAGGCCGGGATCCGGTCGTAGGGCCGCGCCCCGAGGAGATGGAGGTTGGCGATGTCCTCCAACCGGGCGCTCACGTCCTTTGGCAGGCTGTTCGGTCCGACCAGGACCACCTGGAGGTCGGGACGCGCCTCGGCCAGTTCGGTCACGAGCGGGATGTCGACGTGCCAGGCGTGCAGCGTCCCGACGTAGAGAGCCACCGGTGACGGCGGGAGATCCGGGGGCCGCGGCGCAACAGTGCGGAAGAGGTCCACGTCGACGCCGTTGGGGATGAGCTCGACCGACCGGCCGGTGCCTCTCGAACGGGCCAGATCGGGCGAACAGACCACGACCTCGCGGCTGTACTCCATCAAGATGGTCTCGTTGGCCATCAGCCGGGTCCGCTGTCGGGGGGCCATCGGGGCGAGGAGCCAGTCGTCGGTGATGTCGTACAGGCTGGGCCATCCGGTGCGGACCGCCAACCGGGCAAAGGACGCGTCGTTGATCCACAGCAGGGGCCGCGTCATTCCCAGCTCGGCCACGGCGTCGAGGATCTGGCGTTCCAGCGAGCGGTCGGCGAACGGCCCGACCAGTCGTGGAAGCCATTTGCGGGGCCGGAGCACGTGGATGCGGGGATGGGCCTGCCAGAGGCGCGGACCGGTGACGCCGGCGAACCCGCCGGTCCGCAATTGGTGGGGGATGTCGAGGGCGGGGGCGACGAAGAGGACGTTGAGCGTCGGGTCGAGCTCGACGAGCTCGTCGACGAGGATCCTGATCCTCCTTCTGACATCCCCCCAGGGCTCGAGCGAGCACACCACCAGTGACACGGCCTCAGTACCTCGATCGTCTCTGAGTGCGATGCTCTCGGCGGGCTTCTGCGTAGCCATCCCTGTTCCTCGCTGCCCTGTTCCTCGCGGCCGGGCTCATCGCGGCCAGCCGGGCGATCGTCCGACCCCGCGTCGTGGGCGAAGGCGAATCCCTGTGGGCTAGGGCTCGTGGATAGCGTCGACACCGGAACGTGAGACCTTGAGATCCAATTGCACGGGGCATGGTTGCCGATGCGGCGGCGGCTACGCTACGGAGGCCGTCATCATTGAAGTCCCCGAGGATTGATGAGCGAGAGCGTGCCGACACGATGAGCCGCACCAACAGCCCGGCTTCGGCCGGGGCTGTCGACAACAGGCGGATCCAGCGACGGCGGGACCGGCGTGCTGGGGCCGTGGCCGGGTGGATGACCACCGTGGTGGTGGCCGGAGCGATCGGGATCGCGGTGGCCGGAAACCGGAAGGTCGGACTGGTGCTGGCCGGCTTGGTCCTCGTCCTCGGGATCGTCATCGCCGACCCGCTCCTCGTCGTGGTCATCGCCCTGCCGGGGACCCTTCTGATCCAGCGGGTGGGGGGCGCCACCACCAATCTGAGCGCCGCCGACCTCCTGGTGTTCATCGCCGCGCTCGTCTCCCTCACGTACATCCGTTGGCGGGAGGCGCCGTACCTGCGGCAGTTCCTGATGGGCATCGTGTGGTTCCAGGCCGTACTGCTCCTCGTGGTCATCGCCCACCCCTTCCGTGACGACATCGTCGAGTGGTTCCACCGCTGGTCCTATGTCGGGGGCAGCGTGCTGGTCGGCTGGGTGATCGCCACGAACGGCCGGACCAGGCAAGCATTCCGCCTCTTTCTAGCCGGTTCCTCGATCCTGGCCCTGATCGCCATGGAGCACGCCGTGACCGGCCACTTCCAGCCGGCCCAGTGGGGCGTCTACCAGAAGAACGGTATCGGCGCCATCATGTGGATCGCCATCGTGGTCGCCCAGATCAATCCCCCCTGGACGGGAATCGGCCGGCTCGAGGCCCGGGTGAACAAATACCTCTGCATCGGGGGGCTGCTGGCCTCACAGAGCCGCCAGTCGGTGATCCTGCTCATACTGGCGATCGGGCTGGCCGCCTTCTTGAATCCCGAGCTGCGGGCCAGGTCGAAGCTCTTGATGCTGGCCGCATTCCCGGCGGCCGTGGTCCTCTACTTCAGCTTCACCATCGCTGCCCGTAACAATCCCCAGTTCAACTCGGTGACCACCCGGGTCGACCAGATCTCCGCCGCCCTGCACGTCTGGCACCTGAGCCCGATCCTCGGCGAGGGGATGCGTTTCTACAATCTCCCGCAGTTCATCACCGTGACCGCTCCGCCCAACGTCTTCATCGACAACCTTGCCTCCACCGGCATCATCGGATCGCTGGCCTTCTTGTTCATGGTCTGGGTCACCGTACGGACGATGTTCCGGCTCCCGTACGCGCTGGGCACGCTCGGTCTGGTCATTCTCGTGTTCCACTACGTGGATGGGCTGTTCGACATCTTCTGGATCGGTGCATCGACGATCGCACCGTTCATCATCGCCGGGATCTCCCTGGGTATGGCCGACATGGACAGGATGGCGCGCGGCGTGGGCGCATCGGAGTCGGATCTGCTGGCCGCGCCGGTCGGCACCGCCCCCGGTGGCCCGTCACCGGAACTGTCCCGCGGGCGCATCCGTTCGTCGTTGGCTCGGGCGGTGGCCGGGGTGAGGGAGGCCGCGACGTCCGGAGCCGACCGGTCGACCGGCCTGAAGAGGGTCATGGCTCACATCAATCCGGCCCATTGAGGCCCACACCGGTTCTGCAGTGCCCGGAGTGACGGCCGCACGACCTCGGATCGTCTACAACGCGTTGCCGCTCGACGCCCATGGCGGTGGGGTCAGCACCTACATCCGGGAGCTCCTGGCCGCCATGGTCGCAGAGGTCGACGCCGACTTCGCCGCCGCGGTCCATCCAGCCGGCGTCTCCGAGCTGCCCGATGCCGTCCAACCGTTGATCAAGGCCGACGGGCGCGGGGTCAGGCGGGCCCTGACCGGCGCCATCGGGTTCGGCAGGGCCGACCTGACCCACGGTTTGGACGTCGACCTGCCCGTGCGGCGTCCCGGACCCACGGTCTCGACCGTGCACGACCTGGCCGTCCTGGACACGCCGTGGGCCTTCCCGCGGCGCCGGGTCATGGGCGAGCGGGTACTGGTCGGGCACGCACTCCGGCGGGCCGACACCATCATCGCCGTCTCGTCGTTCACCGCCGAGCGGATCAAGGCGATCCTCGGTTTCGACGCCGTGGTCGTCCACTCGGCTCCGAGCCCCGCCATGTCGCCGCCATCGGCGCAGGACGTGGACAGGGTGCGGAAGCAGTACGCACTGCCCGAGCAGTTCGTCCTCCACGTGGGAAACATCGAACCCCGCAAGGACATCGCCACGCTGGCCGGGGCCTGCAGACGGCTGCCGATCCCGCTGGTTCTCACCGGTCACGGCCTGTGGGGCCACCGACCGCCCGCGGGGACGGTCGAGATCGGCCACGTCCCCCTGGGTGATCTTCCCGCGCTGTACGGAGCGGCCACGTTGGTGGGCTATGCGTCCCGGTACGAGGGATTCGGGCTACCCCCCGTCGAGGCCATGGCCTGCGGCGCTCCGGTGGTGAGCACGCCGGTCCCGTCGATCGTCGAGATCGTGGGCGACGGAGCCAGGACGTTCACACCAGGAGACGTCGACGGCCTCTCGGCGACGTTGTGCGAGCTGGTCCGGGACGATGGAATGCGCTCCGAGCTGGCGCTCCGGGGCAGAGGGCGGGTGAAGGCCCTGAGCTGGGGTCGTTCCGCCCGGGCCACGGCGGACGTCTACAGGTCCCTGGGCGTGGGCGTCTGAGGGGGGCGCCGACACCGGCCACGGCGCCTCGCCCTCTCCGCTTCAGCTTGGCCCGCAACGTGCCGAGGAAAGACTGTGGAGTCTGTTTTGAGGGGTGGGCAGCGAGCCCGCGGGGCGGACAAGCGCGCCTCGGGTCCGACGGCGTACCAGCTCCTGGCAGCACCTGCCGATGCTCCCGTCCGCCCGTCGGAGGTCGACGTACCTGAGCAGTTCCTGGAAGACCTCTACGTCCACCCGCTGATCATCACGCCTGACTACGTGGGGGCGGACCGCCGGATATCGGCCGTCCGCCCGGCTCGCGACCGGGTCGGGCACGGGTCGACGCTGAGGGCGGCGGAGGTCCTTGCCGTCGTGGTGGTCACCTTGAGCGTTGCCGTCCCCCTCACGCTCCTGGCGTCGCACGCCGCTGTGGCCGGCACGTCGAGCAAACCCCCGGTGGCATACCTACCCTCGTCACCCCGTACGCCCGGGCCGGCCACGCCGGGGCGGGCGGCCGCGAGCGACCGGAGCCGGGCGGCGCGGTCGGCGGCCCGCGCCCAACTGGCCCGGCAGAGGGCGGCCCGACGAGCGGTGGCGCGCCAGGCTGATGCCTCCCGCCATCGGGAGGCACGCGCCGCACGCGTCCGGCGCCAGGCGGCCGTGCGGCACGAGGCGGCCGTGCGGCACGAGGCGGCCGTGCGGCACGAGGCAGCGATCCGGCGACAGGAGCTGGTCAAGCGGGCACGGGCGCGCAAGCGCTGAGCGTCCGGGACTTCAGCTCCGGCGCCAATCTGCCGATCTTGTCGGCATGGATTCAACCCTGACCGAGCGCGGTTCTGTCGGCGCGGTCGACCAATCCGCCACTACGGCCTGGGACGCCCTGTTGAAGCAGTCCGCCGATCCCCGCCTGGCACAAGGTTTCGATGGTGGCCGGACCGGCGAGGAAGACGCCCTTGGGTCCGCATTCCGGGCCGAGCTCGACGACCCCGGGCTGGTCCTTTCGACGGGGTACATCGGTCCCGACCGCCGGGCGTCGGGTCCCCTGGCCCGGCTCTACCGGGCCACGTTCGGAGCCCGTCGCTCACTGTTGAAGCTCGAGGTGGCGGTCGTGGCCGTGGTGGCCGGGTTGGTGGCGGCGTCGATCATGCTGGCCAGTGGCGGAGGATCCGCCGCCGATCGGGCCACGAAGACGGTGGTCAAGCCGGCAACCACCTCCGCCGCAACACCTCGGGCCGAGGCTCGGGTCTCGACCGCCCCGCCGCCGGTCGCTCCGGCACGACACGTGTCGACGACCGCCCCCGCTCCCACTACGACCGCTCCGGTGGCCGCCGCCAAGCCGGCCGCGGCCCCAGCACCGGCACCGGTGGCCGCCGCAGCACCGGCACCGGCACCGGCCCCCGCCCCGGCCCCGGCCCCGACGACGACGACCCCGCCTCCGCCGGCGGACCTGACTCCTTCGCAGATGGGGGCTCAGGCCCTCGCCCTCGTCCGGTACCCGTGGCAGAACATCCCCGGGTACTCGATCCAATTCCTCCCGATCGCCGACGCGCCGTCGCCGGGCTTCTACGGCAACACCACCTTCACCTGGGGCCAAACCGGAGGCACCTCGGTGCTCTACGTCTACCCCGGGGAGACGGTCGATCAACTGGCGGGGATCACCGCCTTCGAAATCGGCCACGAGGTCGACGCGGCGGCGGTCGAGCCCCAGGGGGGCGAGGCACAGATCGAGAACATCCTGGGCATCCACCCAGCCAGCTGGGCACCCAACTGCGACTGCGCCGAACAGGGGTTCCTGTCGGGTTGGTACGCATCAGCCTTCTCCAACTACTGGTCGCCGGGCGTGGGCGACTGGAGCCAGATCGCCCCTGAGCCGAGCGGGGCGGTTCTGGCCGCCGTCGAGCCCTGGTTGAACCCGACCATCTCCTGACCCACCTGCCATGTCCCGTCCACCTCTGCCCGTCCCGTCTCCCTCGGCCCCGCCGGCGCCCACTTCGGGTCCGTCGCGGCCCTCGACCCGACCGACGTCATGACCCGCATCGCCCTCCTCCCCAGCTCGTATCCTCCCTCGCTCGGCGGTGTCGAAGAGCTGACCCGACATCTGGCCCTGTCGCTCGGCGCCGTCGGAGACGAGGTCGAAGTATGGACCGGGCACCGCGACGACAGCGCGCCGGAGACAGCGGAGCTCCTCGACGGGATCGTGGTCCGTCGCCTGCCCATGCCGCTGCCGGCCACGCACTGGTCGGCCGTGCGCCGCTCGGCCATCACCGGGACCCGCTCGGTACTCTCGTTGCGGAGCGCGGTGGCGGCCTTTCGTCCCGACGTCCTCCACGTGCAGTGCTTCGGGCCCAACGGTGTCTACGCCCACGCGCTGTCCCGCATCACCGGACTCCCGTTGGTGGTGACCCTGCAAGGGGAGACGCTGATGGACGACACCGACATCTTCGATGACTCGCGTGTGCTGCGCTCCTCGCTTCGGGCGGCCCTGCGGACGGCGGCCGCGGTCACCGGCTGTTCCGCCTTCACCCTGGCCGATGCCGAGAAACGGTTCGGGTTGGCACCGGGCCGAGGGCGGGTGATCCCCAACGGGGTCGACCTCTTCGAGGCCGGTGCCCGACCGGGCGGTGCTCGCTCGAGCGGGGGTTCCGGGCCGTTCGCCACCATGGAGGGCGGACCGGACGGCCCCTACATCCTGGCGCTCGGACGGGTGGTGGAGAAGAAGGGGTTCGACCTGCTCCTGGCCGCGTACGCGGCGCTCGATGAGGCCAGCCGGACGGCGGATCTCGTCGTCGGCGGACAGGGGGAGGCGATGCTCGGCCTCCACCAGACCGCCTCGGCGCTCGGCATCACCGACCGGGTCCACTTCGTGGGTCGACTGTCCCGACAGCAGGTGGCCGAAGCCATGGCCGGTGCGACACTGTTCGTCATGCCCAGCCGGCTCGAACCGTTCGGGATCGTCATCCTCGAGGCGTGGCGGGCCGGGGCGCCGGTGGTGGCGACCAACCGCGGCGGACCTCCCGAGTTCGTCCGCGACGGCAATGACGGCGTGCTGGTGGACCCGTTCGACACCACGGCGTTCGCCGGTGTGCTCGAGAGCCTCCTGCTCGATCCCGATCGCCGGCGGCGGATCGGCGATGCCGGGTACCTGCGGGTCCGGGAGTTCGGCTGGGTGGAGATCGCCGAGCGGTACCGGGAGGTCTACTCGTCCGTTGTCGACTCCGGGGGCGCCGGTGTCACGCCGGTGGGTGTCACGCCGGTGGATGACACGCCGGTGGATGTCACGCCGCTGGATGACAGGGCGCCCGCCCATCAGGGAAGATCGGTCCGATGACCACAGCCCATGCCCTGGCCGACGACCTGGCCACCAGCCCCCCCGATGCCGTGCCGTGCCGTCCGGAGCGGGGACACCGGGATGCGTCGTCACTGCGGGTGGGCATCGACCTCGTCTCGGTGTCCGACGTGGCCGATTCCGTCAGGAGATTCGGCGACCAGTACGTGCACCGGATCTTCACGACCCACGAGATCGACTGCTGCCTGACCGGGGGCCGGACCCCCGGGACCGCCGCCGGCTACTCGTCCGAGTCCCTGGCGGCCCGATTCGCGGCCAAAGAGGCGGTGGTGAAGGTGCTGCGGCCGGTCGGCCCTCGGCCCGCATGGCGTGACATCGAGGTGTACCGGGACCGGAACGGCTGGACCGAGATCCGGCTGTCGGGGCGGGCCGACCTGTTGGCCGCCGAAGCCGGCATCGACCACCTGGCGGTGAGCCTGACCCACGAGGAGTTCACGGCCGCAGCCGTCGTGATCGGGGTCTGCCGGGGCGGGGACCGTTCTGTGGCCCCGGACACGCTTGACAGAGGAAGGGAGTGACAATGGAGGAAACCATCCGACTCGTCCTGGCCGAACACGGCCGCCTGGCGACGGACCCGAGCTCGCTCGACGAGCACGCCGATCTCTTCGACGCGGGGATGACCTCGCACGCCAGCGTCAATGTGATGCTGGCCCTGGAGGAGGTCTTCGACTTCGAGTTCCCCGAGACCATGCTCAAGAAGTCCACCTTCGAATCGATCGCCGCCATCAGGGACGGCGTCCTCGAAGTGACGGGTGGCTAACCGGAACGTCCGCTCTTCCCCCGTGGAGGCACCGGAGCGGACCGCTCATTCACCCTTCAGGCGGGCTCCGGACGAGCCGATAGTCGGGTTATGAGTCCTGCCCGATTCGGTCCTGGCCGTCCGGTTCCGCACTGGTCGCGGCGTACCCGACCGTCGGCCGGACGGCGGACCGTTCCGAGGGCCCGCCGGGACCGCTCCGACCATCCCGGTCCCGAGGCCTTTTGGGGGTACGATTCCCAACCGATGGTCGGATGCCCTCGACAGGTTTGTGGTGGCGCCGGGCCGGTGCTGACCGGCCGGTTCTCGATTGGGGGAGTTCACTGTTGTGCCGGTCAGCGGGGCCGGATTAGCGTGGCTGACGTTGGCGGACGCAGTCGTGGTGACTGATCTCTCGGACGTGTCGGATGAGGGGCAGTGGATGACCAGCACAGGGAAGGGCAGGCTGGCTGGGATGGCCATACTTGATTCGGAGATCCAACGCGCGCTCGACGAGCCGATGCCTCAGGCGGTGCCGCCGAGCGACCGCCGGCGTGATGTCTCCGACCACACGGTAGCCCTGACCCGGGTTCGCCGGCACGGTCTCTCCCGCCTGCTCCTGGCCGATGTCTCCGGGCTGGCCCTCGCCGCCTTCCTCGGTCCGCTGCTGGTGTCGGCCGTCTCCAGCAATCCGGCCAGCGCGGCGAGCCGCAGCGGCAGGATCTACCTCTTCGACCTGGCCGCGATCCCGATGTTCTTGGGCGTGTTCGCACTGTACGGCTTGTACCGGGGCGTCACCCGTCGCATCTCGATGAGCGTCTTCTCCGATCTGCGCAACATCGTGCACGCGGTGATGATCAGTGGGTTCGCCTACGCCATCGTGGCCTATGTCACGCGGAAGAACGCCGATCTCGCCGCCCTGACCGTCGGGAAGGTAGCGGCCATGTGCCTGGTGGCCGTCATCGCCGTTCCGCTGGCCCGGGTGGTGGCCTTCGGGTTGTTCAAGGTGGGGTCGATACCGGTCATCGTGGTGGGCACCGGAAAGCTGGCCCAGACCGTGGCCAGCCACCTGCGGGCTCATTCGAGCGTGAACTTCGTCGGATTCGTGGACGACAATCCTCTCGGGCGCAACGACGTGCTCGGCGAGCTCGAGGACCTCCCCGAGCTGTGCCGTCGGTATTCGGTGGCCCGGGTGGTGGTGTGCTTCTCCCGAACCCATCCCGAGCGTACGACGGAGATGCTGAAGGGCCTGGCGGGACAGGTCGGCGTGTCGATCGTTCCGCGGTACTACGAGCTGATGACCAGCCGCTCCCATGTGGAGGACCTGTCGGGGCTGCCGATGCTGGATATCGCTCCGGCCTCGCTGAGCCTCGGATCCCGGTTCCTCAAGCGGTCCTTCGACATCCTGTCGTCGTCGGCCATCCTCCTCCTGGCCGCGCCCTTCTTCGCGGCCGTGGCCGTGACCATCAAGGCGACCAGTTCCGGACCGGTCTTCTTCCGCCAGGTGCGCACCGGCCGGAACGAACAGCCGTTCTCGATGATGAAGTTCCGCACCATGTACCGCGACGCGGAGTCCCGCCGTCACGAGCTCGACCACCTCAACGAGGTCGACGGGCCCTTGTTCAAGGTCCAGAACGATCCCCGGGTGACCCGGGTGGGACGCTTCCTGCGCCGGACCAGCCTCGATGAGTTCCCCCAGCTGATCAACGTGTGGAAGGGTGACATGTCGCTCGTGGGTCCACGGCCGTTCGTGGTCTCGGAGGCGATGGAGATCGAAGGATGGGCCCGCAAGCGGTTCGAGGCCCGGCCGGGCATGACCGGGTTGTGGCAGGTGTCGGGGCGCAACGAGCTCTCCCACCTCGAACTGTGTCGGCTCGACTATCTCTACGTGGCCTCATGGTCGTTCTGGTGGGACATGCAGATCCTCTGGCAGACGCCGAGCACCATCTTCCGGGGCCGCGGCGCCTCCTGACCGTCCGGCCCCCGCCGGAACCGGTGGTCGGGCGAGCATGCGTCGGTGTACGGACCAGCGTCAGTGGGCGGTCCGCTCCTCGTCCACCACGGCGAGCATCCGCTCCACAAACCGCTGCCTCGAGAACTGCCGGGCGTGGGTGGTCAGGGTGTCCGTGGCCCAGGAGACCGTGGACATCCGGTCGACGGCTTCGGCGATGAGCCGCGGAAGCGGCTCGTCGAAGAAGACACCGGTGGTCCCGTCGACCGTGGTGTCGAGGAACCCACCCCAGCGGAGCGCGGCGGTGGGCCGACCGAACGACGCCGCCTCCACCGGGGTCAGTCCGAAATCCTCGTACGAGGCGGCGACCAGTCCCGACGAGGACGCATACAACCAACGGAGGTTGGCGTCACCGACCTGCCCGAGCACGGTCACGTTGGGCGGGGAGGTCGAGGCGATCCGGTCGGCCAGCGGACCGCCCCCGACCACGACCAACCGCTGCCCGGGGAGGAGCCCGAACGCAGCGGTGACGGCTTCGACGTTCTTGTAGGGAAGCAGTCTGGAGACACAGAGGACGAAGCCGGGCTCGATGCCGGCCACGGCCTCCTGCCGGCCGTGGGGGTCCACGTCGACGGGCGGGGGCACCACCTCGGCGTCGATCCCGTACAGATCGGACACCCGCCGCCGAACGGCGTTGGAATTGACCAGGTACCGGTCCGCGGAGGCGGCGGCCCGCTGGTCCCAGCGGCGCAGCGAGGGGGCCATCAGCGACAACATCGAGGCCGAGGCCCGCGACCGCCCGGCCAGGTAGCGATCGGACTGGTAGAGCCATCGGGCCGGTGTATGGCAGTAGACGACCTTGCGGCCACTGACCGAGGCGCCGTGGGCCCAACCGCTCGACGAGCAGACGGTCACCTGGGCCTCGACGTGCAGCCTCGAGAAGGCCGGGGCCAGCACCGGAAGGGCCAGACGGTGGTGGGTGCGCAAGGTGGCCAGGCGGTCGAGGGGAAGGGTGCGGACATCGACGTCCGAGAATTCGGGAAAGGTCCCGTCCGGGTCGTAGAGGGAGGTGTGGACCGGTGACCCGGGGAAGGCCTCGGCCAGGGCGAGGACCACCCGCTCTGCGCCCCCCCGCTGGGTGAGGTAGTCGTGGACGATCGCGAACCGGCCGGCGTCGGTGATGCCCTGACCGCCGGCGGTCCTCCCCGTGTCCTCTTCGGACGGCACAAGCTCTCTCCTGTCGGGTGGTCGACCTGCTGCTTACCACGCCCGACACCGGATGGCGACCGGGCCGACACGTCCGCCCCGGCCGATCCTGTGGTTACAATCCGCACGTCCAGTTCCTCTTCGTCTGCACCGCCAACATCTGCCGGTCACCGATGGCAGCCGCCCTCTTTGCCGCACAGACCCGGGGCCTCACCGATTCGGTGCAGGTCTCGTCGGCAGGCCTGCTCGCCGAAGCCAGGTCGGCGCCCGATGTCGTCCCCGACGAGGTGCTCGAGGTGATGAGGCCGTACGGGATCGACCTCCGGGATCACCGGAGCCGCCAGCTGACGGAGCCGATGGTGGCCGGTGCCGACCTGATCATCGGCATGGCCCGGCGCCATGTGCAAGAGGCGGTCCTTCTCGATCCGTCGTGCTGGCCGAGGGCGTTCATGCTGAAGGAGCTGGTCCGCCGGGGCAACCAGCTGGGGCCGAGGCTCCCTGGCCAGGACATCCGTTCGTGGATCGACGCGGTCCACGGGGACCGGACCCGGACGTCGCTCGCCCACCGGTCGGTGTCCGACGAGGTGGCCGATCCCTACGGTGGGACCCTCGACGGGTACCGGTCGACGGCGACCGAGCTCGGCCAGCTCGTCGCCCGGCTGACCCAACTGCTCTGGGACTGGGGACCCGAGATGGGCGCGAGCTGAGGGCTCCGGTCCCCGTCCGCCCGGCTGGCGACCGGAACGTGCGCCACCGGCGGGGAAGTGCGATCATGGACCGGTGGCAGACGGCCTTCAGATCCGAGAGCTGCCGGACGGCGGAAAGGAATTCGTCCTTGACGACCCGGCTCTCACCTACATCCGCATCGACGATCAGTCGCGGCTGCAGTTCGGCACCACCGAGGTGGTGATCGGGATCCCGTTCACCCTGGAGCTCAACGGCAGCATCCACCACCTCAACCCGCAGCGCTCGGACGCCCTCGGCCCGCTGGTGGCCTTGTACCCGTCGACCATGCGCTGGCTGTGGACCTCGGCCGACGGCGAGCTGACCGCGGTGTTCGAGGGTGGCGCCAAGGTGAAGGTCACTCCCGACGCCATGAGCAAGGCGTGGTCGGTGGGGAACGTCTACTGCATGCCCGGCGCTTCGGTCTGAACCACCGAGGCCGCGAGCCGGCCGCGGCTCCGACCTGTCGGCGCTGAGGCGTTCAGTCGGCCAGGAGCTCGGGGTGGCGGGCCGCCACCATCCGGCGCATGCCGTCCTGCCAGGTGACCGTGGTGGTCCCGATCAGCGCGTGCATCCGGGTCAGGTCGATCTGGACGCTGTCGATGGTGTCCCGGGTGGGGGAGAAGCGCACCGGGGTCCCGGTCAACTCGGACAGGAAGCCGCACCACTCCTCGATGCTGACCGCCTGGTCGCCGCCCCAGTTGACGGTGGTGGCCGGTGTGGTCGCCGCGGCCAGCAGTCCCGGGATCATGGCGATGATGTCGTCCTCGTGCAACGGGTGGTACACGCTGGGCGCGTCGACGTGCACGGGGATGTCGACATTGTTGAGCATCATCTCGAGGTGGATGGCCGGCCACCCGCCCCGATCGCCGTAGGGCACGGACAACCGGGCCACCGTGGTGGGCAGGTCGTAGCGGACCGCCGCCCACCGGGCCGTGGCCTCGGCGGCGATCTTGGAGATGCTGTACGTGCGCAGGAACGGCCAGACCCCGTGGTTGTCGCCGAGCTCGTCCTCCTCGGCAAAGACATGGTGGCCCAGGGGCTTGTACACGCCGGTGGTCGAGCAGTGGACGAACCCGGCCGCGTTCTGGTGGTGCTCCATCAACCAGGCCAGGCCGCCGCTGTTGGCTTGGAGGTCGCGGTCCCAGTTGTTGGTCTTGGAGACGGCGAAATTGATCACGTAGTCGGCATCGGCGGGAAGCCCACCCACGTCGCCGGAGGCCAGATCGATGGGAACGCAGCGCACCCCCGCCGCCTCCAGCCGTTGACGGGCGGCATCGTCCCTGAACCGGGCGGCCCCCACCACACGGTTCTCCTTGGCCAGGGCGACGGCCACCGGCTCGGCCACCTGACCGGTGACGCCGGTGACGACGATGGACGTGTCCCGAAGGGGTTCCGATGGCATGGGCGGGCTCCTTGGCCTGATGCGGTTCGAGAGGCAGGGGGTGGCGCCGGGCGATCCTACTGCCCGCCCCGGGAGGTGGGCCGACCCCGGGGGCCGAAGACCGCCGGATGGCCCGGGGCCTGGGCCGGCGGCCCTCGGAGACCCCAGGAAGTCCGCCCCGGATGTGGACATCGCGGGTTCGGGTGGGCCATACTGTCTATTCCGCCCGTTTTCGCCGGTAGGCTGCGTTTTACCAGGTCACCGAGCTTCTGCCGTGCGGTTCGACCAGTGATCCCAACAGTAATTAGGAAGTGACGTTCCCATGAGTGCCACCTGGCGCAAGCATGCAGCCTGCCGGGGCATCGATCCAGATGTGTTCTATCCGGTCTCCGATGAGGAGGCCGGCGAGGCAAAGTCGATCTGCGACCAGTGCGCAGTACGAGAGTCCTGCCTCGAGCATGCTCTGGCCAACCGAGAGCGCGAAGGAGTCTGGGGCGGCACCACCGAGCGTGAGCGCCGCCGCATCCATCGTCAGCGCCGCAAGTCGGCCTGAGCGGGCGGGTCGCGGACGATACCGGGCGGAGTTGCCGGCCGGGCCGATGGGCCCAGGTTCCGGTCGCCCATGGGTCGGAACCCCCACCGTCGCCGGTAGGGGTGGCCGACGACGTCGACCGCCTCCGCGGTGAGCTGGCGGCGCATGAGGCCGGCGATGCCCGCGAGGCGCTGTCCAAGGCCATCATGCTGGCCGAACTGGACCGGCTCGACCGACCCTTCGACCGCGGGGCCGACCCGACCCACTTCACCGCGTCGGCCATCGTCGTCGGTGGGAGGGGGGTCGTCCTGCACCGGCATCGCCGCCTGCACCGCTGGCTGCAGCCCGGAGGCCATCTCGACCCCGGCGAGACGCCGGCGGGGGCGGTGATCCGCGAGTGCGTCGAGGAGACGGGGCTGGCGGTGACCCATCCGTCGGCCGGGCCGATCCTCATCCATCTGGACGTGCACCGCTCCGCCCAGGAACACGTCCATCTGGACCTGCGTTACCTGGTGTGGGCTCCGGACGAGGACCCGAGCCCCGGCCCCGGAGAGAGTCAGGACGTGGCATGGTTCAGCTGGGAGGGTGCCACCGACATCGCAGACGATGCACTGGTCGGGGCTCTCCGGTCGGCGCACCGGCTGATCGAGGATCCCGGGACGGGTGATCCGGGGACAGGGAGAGGGAGGACAGATCCGATGGCCGAACCGTTCGACACCCTGATGGTGGTGCAGGACCACGACATCGCCATCGACCAGCTGCGGCACAGGATCGAGGCGTTGCCCGAGCGTTCCGACCTGGCCGAGGTCAAGCGGCGACAGGATGCGGTCAACGCGGCCATGGCCGAGGTCGGCGGCCAGGTGGATGAGCTGGCCGGCCGGCAGCGGCGGCTGGAAGAGCAGATCGCCGCGGCCGCCCGGCGGCGCCACGAGATCGAGTCGAGGATGGAGACGGGGGAGGTGTCTGCCTCCCGCGACCTCCAGGCCATGGACAGAGAAGTCCACCAGCTCGCCTCCCGTCAGGCGCAGTTCGAGGAGGAGGAGATCGCACTGCTCGAGGAGGAGGAACCGCTGGATGCGGTGCTGGCCGCCCACCAGGCCGAGTCGGCGGCGCTGGCGGCCGAGTCCCTCCGGCTCGAAACGGCCATCGCCGATATCGAGAAGTCCATCGTCGGAGCCATCGCCACCGAGGAGGCGGCGCGGGCCGAGCTCGCCGCGGGGCTCCCCGAGGATCTGGCCCAGCGGTACGAGGTGCTGCGCTCCCGACTGGGCGGGGTGGGAGCGGCCAGGCTGGTGGGTGACAGGTGCGACGGCTGCCATCTCACCATGTCCTCCGTCGAGATCGAGCGCATCCGGCGTCTCCCGCCTGACGAGTTCGCCACCTGCACCCAGTGCGACCGCATCCTGGTCCATTGAGTTTGCGCCCCGGCGTCGGCTCCGAGCGGCGATGTTGATCCTGGTCCGCCACGGCGAGTCGACCGGTAATGCCGACGGCCTGCTCCTCGGACGGATCGACGCCCCCCTCACCGACCGCGGGCTGGCGCAGGCGCAAGCGATCGGTCCGTGGCTGACCGGCGCCACACGTGTGATCTCCAGCCCGCTGGCCCGGGCCCGGGCGACCGCCGCGGCTCTGGCCACCGGCCTGCCGGTCGAGATCGACGATCGGTGGGTCGAGGTCGACTACGGCGAATTCGACGGTCGGCCGCTCGAGTCGGTTCCCTCGGAGGTATGGGCCCGTTGGCGGTCGGATCCCGACTTCCGCCCGCCGGGCGGCGAGACGCTCTCCGAGGCGGGTGCCCGGGTCCGTGCCGCGTGCGAGGAGCTCTTCGCCGTGGAAGGAGAGGGGGCGCGGGGTCGGGGAGCGGTGGTCGTGGTGAGCCACGTGTCTCCGATCAAAGCCGCCACCTGTTGGGCCCTCGGGCTCGGCGACCAGGGAGCGTGGCGGCTCTATCTGGCCACCGGTTCGGTCACCCGGATCGGTTGGGGTGCCGATGGACCCGTTCTCGACCGGTTCAACGAGACGCCGCCTCGCGGAACGGACTGAGGGGGGCGGCGACGGGCTCGATACCGGTCATCTCAGAAGATCGGTGAAGGAGCGCACCATGAGGCGCTCGGCCGCGGTCGCAGAGTAGCCGCCGTGGGAACGGAGCATGTCCCAGTTCTGCCAGCCGCTGGCCAGGAGGAGCATGTCGAGGAGGGGCGGGGCGCTCGATCCGCGGGCGGAGATCTCGGGTCCGAGTGTCACCACCACCTGCCGGCGCAGTAGTAATCGCTTCTCGACGAGGACGGCGTTGACGCCCTCGGATGTGTAGGCCCTTGCGTAGGCCACCCTGAGCATCGGCGCGATGGTCTCGTACAGCTGACGGCGTTGACGGCAGGTGGCCTGGACGCGCACATCGGTGGGCCCGTTCGGAGGGAGGAAGGCGATCAACCGCCGGTGGCGATGGAACTGCCGGGCAGTGGCGTTCCTGATCACGATCTCGACGTGGTGGAAATGATGGAAGAGGGAACGGACCGACAGGCCGGCCTGTTTGGCGATCTGGTGGCTCGTCGGAGCCGGATTTCCGTTCTGGATCAGGTCGATCGCCGCGTCCATGATCAGGTTGCGGGACCGATGCCCGCGTGCATCGCGCCGGTCGGTCGGCGCTCCGGCCAGCCCCGTCCAGTCGCTGATCTCGCTGCCGGCCGCGCCTCCGCCCGCCCGCTCGCCGCCGACCCGCTTGCCGGCGATCCTTCCGCGGCCCGCGCCTCCGCCCGCGCCTCCGCCCGCGCTCGAACCTTCAGCGATGCCCCTCACGGCGTCAGCCTAGGGTGGTGCTCCCGTCGGCCGACCGGAATCCTCCCGCAGGCGTCGGTTCGAACCCGGGGTGTGGTCGGCCGGTGCCGGAGGGTGGGAGCGGGACCGGTCAGTCGGCCACGAGCCCGACCAGATCGTCCTTGACCATCCGGCCGTCCTGGACGATGGCGAGGAGGCGGGACCGGTCCTGGAGGACCCGGATGTCGGCCAGAGGGTCCCCGTCGACCACCAGCAGATCCGCCCGCTTCCCTGCGGCGACGGTACCGAGCTCGTCGCCGCGACCCATCAGCTCGGCACCGTGCTTCGTCGCCCACCGGATCACATCCAGCGTGGGGATACCGATCTCTTCGACGTAGTAGGCGAGTTCCTCGGCGTAGGAGCCGTGGGGGAAGAAGATGGCACCGTAGTCGTCGCCGAGCACGATGCGCATGCCGGCGGCATTGGCCTTGGGGAGGATGTCGGCCATGGCGTCGATGTCCGACTTCATGGAGTCGGTGAACCCGAGTGACGATCCACCCATCGAGGCCAGGAAGCGCGACGGGAACATCATCGACGGCACCAGTGGGGTTCCCGTCTCCACGATGCGCTCCATGCACTCGTCATCCATTCCGTCACCGTGGTCGATGACGTCGATATGGAGATCGAGGGCCATCATGATCGCCTCCCGGTTGGCGATGTGCCCTCGCACCTTCGCACCCCGGAGGTGGGCCGCCTCGATTCCCGCGGCCAGCTCGTCCCGGGTCATCTCGATCTGTTCCTTCGGGCCGACGGTCCCGTGCCCTCCGGTCACGAACATCTTGATGAATTCGGCACCTTCTTTGACTTCGGCGCGGACCGACCGCCGGAACTCGTCGGGGCCGTCGCTCGGCCGGATGGCTCCGAGCGCGCCGACCTGCCAGTGCGGGGGGTAGCTGCGGTCACCCGCGTGACCGGTCGTGCTGATGTCACGGCTGCACGGCACCAGGCGCGGACCGGGGATGAGGCCCCGGTCGATGGCCACCTTCATGGACGCGTCGATGGCGAACGGGGCGCCCGCCGATACGGCGCTGGTGAACCCGCATTCGATCAGGAGCCCGAGACTGTTCACCGCCCGCACCGCCTGTAGCGCCATCGGCTCTTCGAGCCCGAAGGGGGCGGGAACCGCGCCGAGGTCGTGGTAGGTGGCGTGAAAGTGGCAGTTGACCATCCCGGGCATGACGGTGCGACCGCCCAGGTCGACGACCCGGTCGTCGGGCCGGGGGTCGGTCACCGGGCCGCGGCCCACGGCGGCGATCCGCTCGCCGTCCACGACCACGTGGGCGTCGGCGAGGGCCGGATGATCGCCGTCCACCACGGTGGCGTCGACCAGAACGAGCCGTGACGATCCGGTCACGGGTGGACCACCACCTTGATGGATCCGGTGCTGCGGTCGCCGGCCACGCGGAACGCCTCGGCGGCATCATCGAGGTCGAACCGGTGGGTGATGACTGCCTGGGCGAGGTCCGGTTCGGCCGCCAGCATCCGTGCCGCGTGCTCGAACTCGGAGATGCCGTGATGGTGGCCGTAGGTGAACGCCGGCACCAAGGTGACCTCTTTCAGTTGGAACAGGAGACTGAATCGGATCGGCTCCCAGAACGTGCTGATCACGCCGATGGTGCCGCCCGGTCGCACCAGTTCGAAGGCTCTGTCCATCGACCCCTGGGTCCCGGCCGCGTCGAGCACGATGTCGTAGTCCGTCGCCGTCTGGATGCCGGCCCCGAGACGCTCGCCTGCCTCCACCCGGAAGGCGTGGTTGGCCACCAGGTCGACCTCGGCGCCGAGAGCACGGACCCCGGTGATGGTGCACAGCCCGATCGGGCCTGCTCCGATGACCAGCACCCGGACACCGGGCTCGACGCCGGCACGGTTGATGCCGTGGAGGGCCACCGCCAATGGTTCGACCAGGCAGGCGTGTTCGAGGGCGAGTCCCTCGGGGAGGACCCTGGCGCACCCGGGATCCACCCACACCTCGTCGGCCAGACCGCCGTCCAGGCTGACCCCGTACATCGCCCCCAGCGCCGACGGGCATTGCTGCTCGCGACCGGCGAGGCAGTGTTCGCAGCGCCCACAGCGCACGGCGGGCAGGATGGCCACCGGGGTCCCGTCGTCGAGCCGGCCGCCGAACTCGTGGCCGAGGGTCACCGCCGACGGGCCGAACGAGACCAGATGGAGGTCGGATCCGCAGATCCCCGAACTGGCCACCGAAACCCGGACGCCAACCCCCGGACCGCCGTCGGTGGTGACCACCCGGATGCCGTCCTCTGTGGATCTCACGCCGCGCATCGGACTACGTGCCGGTGACGGAGGTCCGCTCAGTCACGGTGAGCACGTGGGCATCCGCGCCGACGATCCGGGAGACGTGGTCGGCCATGAAGTCGTGCTCGTAGGGCTGGGCCTGATGGGCGGTGAACGCCTCCTCGGACTCCCAGCACTCGAAGAACCGGAACCGGCACGGTCGTTCGACATCCTCGGACCACCAGTAGTCCACGCAACCCCGGTCCTGTCGGCTCCTGGCGGCGACCGCCCTCAGGGCGGCCACGGTCTCCTCCCTCTCGCCGGGTGGGAAATCGAGGTAGCCGGTCAGCGCATGCAAGTGAGTCCCCCATCGATCCGCATCCGGAGGGGCCGACCCGGGCGAGCCCGCTGATCCCGACACTCCTCTCGGCCGCGAAACATAACATCCGGTGGACGTCAGGGGAAGAAGGCCGGGGACGGGGGACCGATCGCCCGGGTGGTACTACCGTGGCCCCATGACGACCTTCGGTGTCCAGCTGCCCAACTTTTCGGGAATCGATTCCGCCGACCTCTTCGAACACATCGTCGACCTGGCCTTGGCCGCCGAGACCTCCGGGTTCGACTCGGTGTGGGTGATGGACCACTTCTTCCAGCTGCCACCCCTCGGAGGCGCGGACCAGCCCATGATGGAGTCGTACACGCTCCTCGGGGGAGTGGCGGCCCGAACCCGGCGGGTGCAGCTCGGGACGCTCGTCACGGGGGTCACCTATCGGAACCCCGGCATCCTGGCCAAGATCGTCACGACGCTGGACGTCATCTCGCGGGGTCGAGCCATCCTCGGGATCGGTGGCGCCTGGTACGACGTCGAGCACCAGGGACTCGGCATCGACTATCCGGGCGACGGAGTTCGCCTGGACATGCTGGCCGAGGCCGTCCAGATCTGCCGGGCCATGTTCACCGGCGACGACGTGAGCTTCACCGGGGAATACTTCCGGTTGGATCACGCCCGCAACCTGCCCCGACCCGTGCAGGCCGGGGGTCCGAAGATCATGATCGGCGGCGGTGGTGAGAAGCGCACGCTGCGGCTGGTGGCCGAATACGCCGACAAGTGCAACGTGAGCGGCAGCGCGGAGATGTTGGCTCACAAGATCGAAGTCCTCCATCGCCATTGCGCCGACGTCGGGCGCGACCCCGGCGAGATCGACGTGACATGGTTGACGCCCTTGATCCTCACGACGTCCGAAGAGAACACAGCCGAAGTGCGGACGATGGTGGAAGCCGGCGGCTCACCCGAGGAGAGTGCCGGCTTCACCATCGGCCAGCCCCACGAGATCCCCGATCTGGTGGCCGGTCACATCGCGGCCGGCGCCGACGAGGTGATCTTCAGCTTTGCCTTTGCCGACACCGCCGGCATCGCCGCCGTGGGCGAGGCTCTCGGCCTCCCCCGCTCCCCGTCGACATGAACGCCGGACGGTGGACGGCACCGGCAACCGGCTGACCGGTCCCCGGCCGGCCGACGGTCGTCGTGGCAACATCTCGGCGTGACCTCCAGATCAAGCCGGCGCAGCCGTCTGCCCGCACGGACCTCGGTGGCGCCGGCGGTCGCCCTGGCCGGGTGGTGCATCTTCGCCTGGTACCTGTTCGCGCAGGCACTGGCCGGACCGGCCATCATCTGGAACGACTCGGTGGTCTATGTGCACATCGCGTCCCGATCACTGTGGAGCATCGGGTTCTGGGCGGGCCAGCGACCGCCGGCCACACCGCTGCTGATCAAGCTGGCCGGCTCGTCCAGCGGGTTTCTGGCCGCCCAGGCGCTGATCGCCGCCCTTTCGTGGGGCTTCCTGGCCTGGACGGTGGGACGGCTGGTCAGCCGAGGATGGCGACGGACCGCAGCGGCCTGGACGATTCTCGCCTTCGCCACCGCGTTCCCGGTGACGCTGTGGAACCGGTCGGTGCTCTCCGAGTCGCTCTCGATGAGCTTGTTGGCGTTGGTGTTCGCCACCCTGATCTGGTCGGCCCGCAGGTTGACCTGGCCCAGGGTGGCCGCCACCACGGCCGTGTGCCTGTGCTTCGCGGCCACGAGGGACGCCCAGATCTGGACGGTCGCGTTCCTGGCCGTGGCCGTCGGCGCCGGTGCGATTGCGGCCGCGGCCAGACAGCGCGAGGTGGCCGTGCGGGCCGGAGCGCTGTCCCTGTGCCTGGCCGGGGTGGTGGCGCTCACCGGATCAGGGACCGTCTCGTCGCACCGGACCGAGCAGAATGTGGCCGACGTCCTCTATGTCCGGATATTTCCGTTTCCCAGCCGAGTGGCGTGGTTCGCCGCGCACGGGATGCCCGAGCAGCGTCAGATCGATGAGCTGGCGCAGGCGACCGCCGCGGCTCCCGGTGCCGCCAAGGTGGTCGGTTTCCCCGTCTCGGACCCGGTCTTCGCCCAGCTGGAGCATTGGATCGACTCCAAGGGCACCGGTACGTATCTCCTCTGGCTGCTCACCCATCCCGGCTACGTGGTGACCGAGCCGCTCCGCCGGCCGGAGCGGTCGTACAACTTCGCCCACGGCGACCTCACGTTCTACTCGGCATCGACGGACCGCATGGCGTCACCGTTGACCTTCGTGATGTGGCCGCCCCTCATCGCGCTGGTGGCGTTGGCCACTGTGGCCGCTTTTGTCAGTGTGGTGTCAGGGGCTTGGCGTCAGGGGGTGTGGCGTATGCTGCTCGCCCTCATCGTCATCGGCATCCTCTCCATGTTGGTGGCATGGCATGGCGACGGGCAGGAGGTGACACGGCACACCGTCGAGGGATTCGCGGAGTTGCGCCTCGGGATATGGATCGTGATCCTTCTCTGGTTCCTCGGCCCTCCGCCTCCCCGACCGGGTGATCACCCATCCGAGGTGACGGGAGACCGGCAGGAGGCGGTGGTGTGAGCCGGCGCGTTCAGCCCCGCACCATCGGGCTGGACGCTTCCCGCCGTCGGGCGATCGCCCCGGCCAGTCGATCGAGCACCGTCACGGTGTCCTCCCAACCGATGCACGCGTCGGTGATGCTCTGACCGAACACCCGTGGGCCCATCCCGAGGTCCTGGCGCCCCGGGACGAGGAAGCTCTCCACCATCAGGCCGACGATGCCTCGCTCACCGGCGGCCAGGCGCGCGGCCAGTTCGGTGACCACCAGTGGCTGTCGGCGGTGGTCCTTCCCGCTGTTGCCGTGGCTGGCATCGACGATGACACGGCGGGCGAGCCCCGACCGCTCCAGGCGCTCGAGGGCACAGGCGACGCTGGACACGTCGCAGTTCGGCCCGGCCGCGCCGCCCCGGAGGACGAGGTGTCCGTCGGGGTTCCCCCGTGTCGTGATGATGGCCGCCCGCCCCTCGTCGTCGATGCCCGGGAAGACCTGGGCGTCGGCGGCAACGGCGATGGCGTCCACCGCCACCTGGATGTCGCCTTCGGTGGCGTTCTTGAAGCCGACGGGCATCGAGAGACCACTGGCCAACTGCCGGTGGATCTGGCTCTGCGACGTGCGGGCGCCGATTGCCCCCCAACTCACGGTGTCGGCCAGGTACTGCGGCGTGATCGGATCGAGGAACTCGCAGCCGACCGGAACCCCGAGCGAGACGACGTCGAGCAGGAAGGCTCGGGCTGCGAACAGGCCGTCGTTGACCCTGAAGCTCCCATCCAGCCCCGGGTCGTTGATGAGCCCCTTCCACCCGACCGTCGTGCGCGGCTTCTCGAAGTAGGTCCGCATGACCACCAGCAGCTCGTCTGCGAGGCGGTCGGCCAGGCTGGCAAGTCGTTCCGCGTAGTCGAGCCCCGCCACGGGGTCGTGGATCGAACAGGGTCCGACCACGACGAGCAGGCGATCATCATCCCCGTCGAGGATCGATGCCACGGCCTGGCGGGAGCGGATGACGACGTCTGCGATCTCGTTGCTCACCGGGAGTTCGTCGGCGAGCCGCCGGGGCGGCGTGAGGCTGCGCATATCGGTGATGCGCGTGTTCTGGGCCAAATCCTTCGGGTCCACGGTCTCCTCTTCCTTCCCGCAGGCCGAGCGATCCATGGATGACCGGCCTGCCGCGTATGGGCAAAGCAAAAGGCAGAGGCGCGACGCCTCTGCCTTCGTAGCCGGTCCTAGATGAGTGCGCGGTCAGTGCGTGGAAGCGCTCCGAGGCCCATCCAGAGCCGGCTCGTGAAACCACCAATAACAACGCACGAGATCAACGATATCACCCGCTGTTCCGACCCGCCTGCCCGTCTTCCCCTCGGGGCACGGGCCACGGTGAGGCCCTATCGACGCACACCCCATCCCTGCTATTTTCGTATCCGGAAGCGGCGCGTCGGCGCAACCGAGGGGAGGGGCGGGCATGTTCGATCGGTACGGGTCAACGGGCCGGTCCGAGCACGCCTCCGAGCACCGGCGGGTTCTGAGGGTTGTCGGAATCCTGGCCGGCCTCCTCGGCGTGATCCTGACGCTCGTGCCGGCTGCACCGGCGGGGGCGGACACTCCCGGCGCTTCAGTCCGGCAGCAGCACCTTCAGGCGATGATCACGGCCGGCCTGCGGCTCCACCCGGCCGCCATCGTCTCGGGGCGGGCGCCTGCGGACCGACAGCGGGCCCGGCGCGGTGCGCAGTCCGGAGGTCAACCGTCGTGCACGTTCAACGGTGTCACCGACCTCGTCCCCGATATCGAACCGGGGTCGGCAGTGGCGATCAGCTGTACGGGGTGGGCGGCCGACACACTGATCGCGGCCGCCGAGATCAGCCCGCTCGCCCTCTCGTCGGTCGGCTCCTCGGCTGCCGACATCGATCCGAACATCCAGACCTTCAACACCGACGGGGATGGAGGCCTGACTGCCTCGTTCACGGTTCCCGATCCGTTCGTGGCGCCCAATCCGGACGCGGTCTGCCCGCCGACGCCCGCCCAGGTGGCACAGGGGGACCCCTGGTGCGGCCTCGTCCTGGTCGATACCAACGATCCCAACAGCGGTACGGCGGTGCTGCTGGACTACGCATCGTCGCCGCCTCCGCCGCCTCCGCCGCCTGCGGGGTCGGCCACGGCTGTCGGGATGGCCTCGACCCCGGACGGTGGTGGGTACTGGCTGGCATGGTCGAACGGGGACGTGACCGTCCACGGAGACGCACCGAGCTACGGGGATGCGTCCCAGTTGCAGCTCAACGAGCCGATCACCCATATCGTGGCGACTCCCGATGGCAAGGGTTACTGGTTGGTGGCCTCCGACGGCGGGACGTTCGCGTTCGGCGACGCCGGCTTCTACGGGTCGATGGGGGGTCGGCATCTCAACCGGCCGGTGGTCGACATGGCGCCCACGCCCGACGGCCGCGGCTACTGGTTGGTCGCATCCGACGGCGGCATCTTCGCGTTCGGGGATGCGCAGTTCCTGGGGTCGATGGGGGGACAGGTCCTCAACTCGCCGGTGGTCGGACTTTCCGCCGACCCGACGGGCGGCTACTGGGAAGTGGCATCCGACGGCGGGATCTTCGCCTTCGGCGCCCCCTTCTTCGGTAGCACCGGGGCCATCCGCCTCAACCAACCGGTGAACGGGATGGCGGCCACGCCCGACGGGCTGGGGTACTGGTTCGTGTCCTCGGACGGCGGCATCTTCGCGTTCGGCGATGCCGGCTTTTCCGGCTCGATGGGCGGGACGGTGCTGGCCGCTCCCGTCGTCGGCATGGCGGCCGACGACTCGACCGGCGGGTACTGGTTGGTGGCGTCCGACGGCGGGATATTCAGCTTCCGGGCTCCGTTCTTCGGGGCGTCGTGATCGTCGACCGGACAGCGATCATGCCCACTCCGGACGCCGGCCCGGGGAACTGACATGCCCTACGCCGTCGTGCTGCAGGTGAAGATCGACCCCGGGCTCGGCTCCCCGGACCGGCAGTCGGTGCTCGAGCAGATCGTTGTTCCCGAGGTGACCGGACTGCCCGGGTTCCAACTGGCCTCATGGTTGAACGACGGGCAGGGAACCGGTGTGTGCCTCTTCGAGTTCGACGCCGAGGAGAACGCCAGGGCGGCGATGGCGGCCCTCACGCCGCCGGGTGGCCCGGTGGCGATCGGTTCCGGCGTCTTCGCCATCGAACTGGAGGCGGCCCGCTGAAGTCCGCTGGGCCCGCACCGAGTCCCCGCCGGGTGGCAAGAGGTGTCCCCGCCGAGTGACCATCAGGATTCGAGCCGAGTCTCCAGGCCCGATATCTTCCCGACCAGCGCATTCAACAGCCGGTCCTGGGCATGCAGATGCTCTTGCAGCTTGACCGACTCGTGGAGGACGGCGCCGGCATCCTCGTAGGTGGCCTCGGATCTCTTGTCCGCCGCGGCGGCGAGCACGTTCTGCCCGGCGATGATCACCGAGAGCAGGACCAACTGGAGGAATGTCTGGGAGATCCAGGAGACGATGACCACGGGGCTGTGGGACCGGATGGCCGCGGGAAGGCTCACACAGGCCAGAGCCACGAATGCATACGCACACCACATGGTGCCCACGCCTTTGGTGACCTGGACCGCGAACCACGCGTTGAACCGCGCCGTCGGGCTTCCATGGGGAAATTGCTCGGCCACCTTCACCGGTCCACGCGCCTCACCGATCTTCGTCACGGTCCGATGGTGAGGTACGTACTCGTAGACGGCCGGGTCGGTGTCGGTCATGGCGCACTCCTTGTTCGGTCTCTGGCTCCGTCGGGAAACCACGGTCGACTGTGAGATCCGTCTGGAGCCGACACAGTTTTGCCTCCGGAGGCCGGTCGGCCAAGATTGGCGCGTGGACCGACCAATGGACACAGCCGAGATCGTGCGGCTCGCATCGACCCTCAGGGCGCTCCTCCACGAGCCTCATGCCGGTCTCAGTGAGTCACTCCGTCATCGCTGGGAGGGCGCGCTGGTCGCGCTCGAGCTGGTGCTGGGGGAGCGAACGTCACTCGTGGACATCCTGATGGGTGGGGGTCCGCCCCGGGTTCCGCCCCTGGGTCCGCCCCGGGAGGATCATCCGCGCTTGACTAACTAACTGAGTCAGTCTTAATTTGTGCTCATGTCCAGGCGTACGCCGCCGAGCCGACTGGTGGACATCGCGCAGGCCGCCGGCAAGGTCTTCACCGAGAAGGGCTACCGGCGCACCTTGATGACCGACATCGGTGAGGAGCTGGGCCTGAGCCATGCCTTGCTGTACAAGCATGTGGAGAGCAAAGAGGCGCTCTTCCAGCTGGCCCTGCTCTATGCCATCTCCCCTGAGGCCATCGTCGGGCTCCCGAGCCCCTTGCCGACACCTGCTCCCGGCGAGGCGCTCAAACCACTTGCCGACTGGACCGCCGGCAACACCACCTTTCCCGTGCTGAGGGCGGCGCTGACCGCAGACGACTGCAGAGACATCCGAGGCGAGTTCAACCGAGTCGTCGACGAGTGCTACTCCGTGGTCGAGGACAACCGTGCTCTCCTCGCCCTGCTCGAGCGATCCGCCATCGACTTCCCCGAGCTCAGGGAGTTGTACTTCGGCAAGTCACGGCGCGGGCAGGTCGAGATGCTGGCGGAGTATGTGGAACGCCGGTCACGATCGGGCCATCTCCGTCCGTTTCCGGATCCGGCCCTCGCCACCCAGTTCATCGTCGAGACGGTGGCCTGGTTCGCATGGCATCGGAGGGAGCATCCCACCCCGATCGACGTGGACGACGGCGCGGCCAGGCAGAGCGTGCTCTACCTCCTCGCCGCCGCCTTCATCCCCGACGACGTCCCGGAGTCGGAGAAGAGGCCGGAATGACCGTCCGCATCGACGCCCAGCCGATCGGCACCGGGACAGACGGTGGTCAACAGGCCGGGCCCGGCCCCGAGCTCGCTCCGGTGGACCGGCGGATCTACCTCGTGTCCGGCGCCCTGTCCGTCGTCCTCATCGCCCTCTCCGGTCGATACGGCTTCCACCGTGATGAGCTGTACTTCCTCGACTGTGCCCGCCATCTGGCCGCCAGCTACGTCGACCAGCCCGTCCTCACCCCGCTCATGGCCCGACTCTCCCTGTGGGCATTCGGTGTCTCGCTTCCCGGACTGCGGCTGTGGTCGGCGCTCGCCGGGGCCGGCACGGTGGTCCTGGCCGGGATGTTGGCCCGCGAGTTCGGTGGGAAGCGGACGGCCCAGCTCCTCGGGGCCCTGGGTGCGGCCACCATGCCAGCACTGCTCGGAGCCGACCACCTCTTCGGACCCACCGGCTTCGACCTGTTCTTCTGGACCGCCCTTTCCTTTCTCATCGTGCGCATCGGTCGGACCGGCGACTCGAGGCTGTGGATTCCCGCCGGCATCGTCCTCGGGTTCGGGTTGGCCAACAAGCACAACATCGGGCTGTTCGTCGTCGCCCTTGCGGTGGGGATCGTGGCCAGCGGCGGGGGCCGTCAGCTGGCCAACCGCTGGTTCGTCGCCGGAGCGCTGATCGCGGCAGGCTTCACGGCGCCTGACCTCTGGTGGCAGGCGACCCATCACTGGCCGACCGTCGAGATGACCCACCGGTTGAACCAGGAGAACGGCGGGATCGGCAACATCGGCACCTGGATCGTCGGCCAGCTGTTCGAGGCGACCCTGGCCTTGGCGTGGGTGTGGGTGGTGGGCATCCGCTATCTGTGGCGGTCGGACCGTCCGCTGTGGCGGGCGTTGGTGTGGGCCTACGGCCTGCTCTTCGTACTCTTCGCCCTGACCACAGGGAGCAAGGTCTACTACCTGGCCGCCGCCTACATCTATCTCGTGGCCGCGGGGGCGGTCAGCGTCGAGAACTGGCTCGATGCCGCACCGGTGCGCCGCAGGCGCCTCCTGGCGCTGACGGCCCTGACCACCGCCCTCTCACTCCCGCTGGTCCTCCCGGTCCTGCCGGCCGGCGACATCGGCTGGACCTACGGCGCCAATCAGCAGCTCGGTGAGACGGTCGGGTGGCCCGAGCTGGTCCGGACGGTCGGCTCCGTGTGGCATTCGTTGCCCGCCGATCAGCGCCACCGTGCTGTCATCTTCACCGCCGACTATGGCGAAGCCGGCGCCATCAACGAGCTCGGCCGCGGGAGCGGGCTCCCGGTGGCGGTGAGTGGTCAGAACAACGAGTGGCTCTGGGGTCCCGGCAATCCCACGGCGACGACCGTCGTCGCCGTGGCGCCGGGCCCGGTGGACGTCACCGGCTACGCCGACCAGCTGCGGCGCTCTTTCCGTGAGGTTCGCGTGGTGGCCACCATCAGGAACGGGGCGGGGATCCACAATCAGGAGTGGGGCGGTCACGTCTACCTCTGCACCGGACTGAAGCGTCCGTGGGGCCGGACCTGGGCCTCGCTGAGGCACGACAGTTGACCCCACCGGTGCTCCTAGCGGTCCGGATCGCGCCCGGTGACCGAAGCGATCCGGCGAGCTGCCAGTGAGCGTTCCGCGTCGTCGAACAGATCGGCCCACCTGATCTGTTCGATCTCCCTTTCCAAGGTCAGCTCCGGGCGATCCCGGTCGACGAGCCACTGGGTGACCGGGAGAATTCCGTACTGCGAGAGGATGGTCTTGGCCGCTCGGACAGCGCCGAGATCATTGATGAGCCCAACCCATACGAACGGGTCGAAGCCCAAAGACCGGATCTCTGTGACGAGGTCCCCGCAACGGAGATGGAACTGTCCTTCGAGTGTGCTCCCGTCTGCCGGCGCGGCCAGCTCCGCCCCTCTCCGGCCGCCCTCCATCCCGGATCGGGCGTCGACCCGCTCACTCCGGAGGGGCCACCCACAGGAACCGCAGTACACGAACTCGATGGGGGACGGTCCATGCTCGGCTCCGCCCCGGGCGTCGATCCGCTCATGGCGGAGGTTCTCCCGAAGCGGTTCACGACAGTTCGGACAGATCGGACCCGACGGGTCGCGAGCGGGTGACTCCGGCGACATGCCGACATTGTCCCAGACGAGGAGGTCTGACGCCCCGGCGGCCGTTGCCGGTGCCCGACACCGGACGGCGGGCATGGTCAGGAGACCAGCGCCAACACCTGGGCGAGATCCCGCTGCTCCGCTTTCAGTCGCAGCACTGTCCCGGTCATGCCGGCTTCGTCGACCTCCCTGGTGAAATCGGCCAGATCCCGCCGATAGGCTTCCACCACCGCACCGCCGGGGTTTCGCTCGATGTAGAACGCATAGTGCAGCAGCGCCCCGATCGTGCCGAGCGGTCCGGGGTCCGGTCCGACGATCCGGGGCATCAGGCGAGCGGTGTGGGCATTGTGGAGCTCGAGACGGGCGGCCCCACCGTAGGGGTCGCCCCCGGCGTACTCGACCTTCCCCACGGTGGCCATGACTGCCGCGCCCATACAGAGGATGCACGGTTCGAGGGTGGTGAGCACGGTGAGGTCCTCATGGCGACGGGTCGGGGAGAGCTGGGCCAGAGCATTCAGCTCTGCGTGGGCGAGGTGGCTGTAGGACAGCTGGCCCGGCGCCGGGTCCCGGACGTATCGCCGACCGCGACCCCGGGCCACGATCTGTCCATCAGCGTCGACCACGACGGAGCCCACCGGCGTCGTTCCCATCCTCATCGCCTCCCAGGCGAGGTCAAGTGCCTCGACCCATGGTTCGGACAACTCCACAGCACCATCCTTGCCCAGTCGATGGCTCCGACGCAGCCGGGGCGAGTTGAGGCATCCGCAATCATCGGAGAGCGGGTATCCTGGGGGCTCGTTGGGGGATCTTCTGGTGATGCGACCGAGGAGCCTGGCCTGTCCGGTGGGAGCCTGGCCTGTCCGGTGGGAGAAGGCATCACTGTCGGACTCGTCGGGAGAACGGGACCGGGCTGACCCCCACCGGATCGGTCGAAAGCGAATCGGAGGAGCTTCGGTGACACTGTTGTCCATGTCGGGACTGGTGGTATTCCTCGGTGGACTGTTCGGTCTCGCCGGTCATGGCATCTGGCGGGCGGTCAAGGCCGAGGCCGAGGGCCAGGCGATTGCCGAGTGCCGTCCGACCGAACACTCTCCCGGGATCCCCGACACCGTCCCGCCCGAATGGGTCATGGCCTATAGGACCGATCAGGACGGGTGAGCTGCGTCGACGTGCCGGTACACCGGAGTGTGCGCCGGCACGTACCGGTCGACAATCCCGTGGGCCGAGGTGCATACTCGGATACGTGGGTGCGATCCCGAACCGCCTCAGCATCCCGGACAGCAGAGGTCACGGGGGGTCGCTACGGGTGACGAGGCACGCAAACCAGCACAAGGTGGTGCTGAGCCACTGGCGAGACGGGGTCTGCGTGGCGTCGACGCCCATCGACCTCGCCGAAGTTCCCGCGTTGATCGGTCTGCTGGCGGAGGCGCTCGGCGATGCCGCGACCCAGGCAGATCGAGAGTCCACCGGCAGACCACCGCGACCCTCGCCCTGGATGAGGATCCGGGACCTGTTCCGCCCCACACTGGCGAAGGTCGTCGACTTTCCCGTCATCCGCGGTAGCCGGCGAGAGCAGACGACCCGGCGGTAGGTCTTGCAGCCGGATGGATTCGTCGAGCTCCGGACGGGCACGGCCGGGATGGGGGCTGCCGACCTACGCTTGACCGACCATGCAGACCCAGATCGCTGTCATAGGGGGAGCGGAACCGCCGGCGCCTGAGGTCGCGGTGGCCGAGAAGGTGGGCTTCGCTCTGGCCAGTGCCGGGGCCATCGTGGTCTGCGGCGGGCTCGGCGGGATCATGGCTGCGGCCTGTCGCGGCGCCAAGTCGGCGGGTGGGCTCACCGTGGGGCTCCTGCCCGGGCGTGACCCGACTGCTGCCAACCCCTGGGTCGACGTGGTCATCCCGACGGGTATGGGTGAAGCCCGTAATGCGCTTGTCGTTGGTTGCGCGTCGGCCGTCATCGCAGTCGACGGAGAGTACGGGACCCTCTCCGAGATAGCCCTGGCGTTGCGTTCGGGCACACCGGTGATCGGGATCGGGACGTGGTCCCTGACCCGACCCAACGGTCACCCGGACGGCGGGATCGTGCCGATGGACGACCCGGCCGAGGCGGTGGCCGTAGCGGTGGCCCTTGCCTCCGGTTGACGCATCACCGGCCATCGGGGGTGACGCACCTTACGGGATGCAGGTCGGTTCGGGCGCCCGGGGGCCTCATCGGGCAGGATGGAGTGGTGGCAGTTCGCCCTGACCCCGGTCCGAAGGCAACCTGGAGTGATCCTGACAGCGTGGCGCGCTACCTGGCCCGGATCGGTGGCCTGGAGCCACGCGCGGCGGGGGAGGAGGTGCTGGCAACGCTGTTGCCGGACTCACCCCGGTCTGTCCTCGACCTCGGGTGTGGGGACGGAAGGCTGGCAGCACTCGTGCTCGACCACCGCCCCGGCGTGGAAGAAGTGGTGGCGGTGGACGCATCGGCAGCCATGCTCGGACACGCCCGCCGCCGGTTTGCCGGGGACCGACGGGTTGACGTCCGAGAGTGGAATTTGGACGATCCGCTGACCCCGCTCGGGGCGTTCGACGTGGTCATCGCCGGCTTTTCGATCCACCATCTGGAGGATGGCCGCAAGAAGGCCCTGTTCGGGGAGATCGCGCGGCAGCTCAATCCCGATGGGCTGTTCGCCAACCTGGAGGTTGTCGCCTCCGCAACTCCCGAGCTCCATCGCCAGTTCCTGGATCTGATCGGCCGGGCCGAGAACGACCCCGAGGACCGACTGGCCGGCGTCGAAGACCAACTCCGATGGATGCGGGAGGCCGGGCTCTCCCAGGTCGATTGCCTGTGGCGCTGGCGAGGGTTCGCTCTCCTGGCCGGCCGTGCTCCCTCGATCAACCGCTGAGCCGTGACTCGGCTCTCACTCTGCCGAGGGAAGCCGCCAAGGAGGGTTCTTGCGGTTCGCTCCGCCGTGGAAGAGGCACAGGTGGTGGCCGTCCGGATCCCGTAGTCGGGCTTCCCTCCACAACCAGTCCATGTCTTGTGGCGGTTGATCGAGCTCGATGCCGGAAGTGACGAGGCGGAGACAGAGGCCTTCGAGGTCATCCGACTCGAAGTAGACGGTCATCTGCTCGTCCCGGGGCACCGATTCGACTCTGTCGATGGAGAACGTCGACTCTCCCTCGGGACACTCGAACCGAAGGTAGTGGTCATTCTCGACGATGAGCCGAAGTCCGAGCGCGGAGTAGAAACGTCGGGAACGGGCAAGGTCGACTGCGCCGACGGTCACCTGATTGAGCCGCATGCCACTGCATTGGATCAGGTCTCACTCGCATCGATCAAGGCTCCTCCCGACCGTGGAGGGCCTGATCACCACCGACCGGCGTGGTACCAACACGACAAGTGGCTACTTGCCAGGCGGCATTTGACGGACACCGGCCGGTGGCCCACGATTCAGTCATGACGATCCGGCGGGATCTCGACACCGTTGTCGATGAGTTGGAACCCGAGTACGCCGACGCCGCCAACTCCGCCGGCCAGGCACGGGTCATCGCCGCCGCCGCCCTCCGAGGCGTATACCTGTTGGCAGACGCGCTCGATGCCCTGACGCAACAGGTCACGGATCTCGACGGGAGTGACCATCAGCTGGTGAACGAGCTCAGGACGGACATCGCCGATCTTCGGCTGAAGATCGAGCATCTCAGAGTGACGACGAAGAGGACCCGCAGATAGTCCGGGTTCGTGTTGGCCGCACGGGCCGGACGGGGGCCCACGGTTCGGTGGACGAGGGCCTGCTTCCTATTGGTGCGAACTTGCCGCCACAAGTAGCATTCCGCCAGTCAAGTGGAGCTGTCGGGCAGGTGGCACCAGCGATTTCGTTGAGAGGTCGGCACCGTGGAACCGTCACCGATGTTTGAGTCCGTACTCGTGGGATCCGATGACTCCCAAACCGCCCGCCAGGCGGTGGAAGCGGCGGCCGGCATGGCGGAACTGGCCGGCGGCAAGCTTCACATCGTCACCGCCTACGACCCCAAGTCGGTGCGCGCCGAGCACCTGCCACGCGAGCTTCAACTCTCGACCACGACCCATCCGGCGGACCTGCTCCTCGATGAACTCGCCACGATGGCCCGAAAGCACGGCCTCGAGGTGGTCGTGCATGCCGCGACCGGTGACCCGGCAGAGGCCATCGTCCGAATTGCCGAACAGGAAGACGTGGACCTCATCGTCGTCGGCAACAAGGGTATGAAAGGCAGCCGCCGGATCCTCGGAAGCGTCCCCAATTCAGTTGCCCATGCCGCGCCCTGTTCGGTGCTGATCGTGGACACGACCTGACCGGTACCCACCGGGCGGCGGTCGACCTTGACAACGGACATGGTACTAGACATAGTAGTTCCATGTCTTCCATGGGCTCAGGTTCCCGATGACGGTTGTGGACCGACCGCGGACAGTTCCACAGACCGACGACGCTGAGCTCCTCTTCCAGGAAGCGAAGCAACGGCGGAAGCGCAGATGGCTGATCTCGGGGATCACGACGGTGGTCCTTCTCGTGCTCGTCGTGGCCGCGCTCGGACTCACGTCGGGTGGAGGCGGTGGCGGGCTGCCGACGCCGGTGGGCGTTCCGGTGTCCGCCGGAGGAACGGGACACCCGGCGGTGGACCTGAGCTTCCGTCCGGTGCTCTGTTACGCGCCGCCGCTGACGTTGGCTGTGGGGCGGGCGGCCTCCACCGGTCCGTTGCCCGCCTGTTCGGCCTCGACGGCCTTGACGGCATCCAACCTTCGGGTGACACCGGACTCCAGCGATGTCATCGGGTATTCGAGCAACGAAATGGCCCCGGCGGATCCGCAGTTCGCCACCTATCCGTCGACTCCGACCAACAAGGCCAACCAGAACGAGGTAGTGCTCCTGCCCGGCGTCGCAGCCGAAGGTTCTGGGCGCTACGTGCTCGGACCTGCCGGTCTCACCCAGCGAGGTGTCAAGTCCGCGTCGGCCCAGGTGGTCAACGGTGAGTGGTCGATCGATCTCGTCCTCACCCCGGCCGGGTCCACGGCCTGGGACGCGTTGACCAAGCAGCAGTTCCACCAGCTCATCGGCATCGACCTCAACGGTCGGGTGATCTCGGCTCCGATCACCCAGCCCGTCCAAGCCTCATGGACTTCCTTCGATGGCCGGGTGCAGATCTCAGGTGCGTTCACCGGGCACCAGGCGAGGGCGATCGCCGCCGAGCTATAGGGGGCGGACGAGGCGTCCCTACGATCAAGGACCGACGGTCCGCGGTCAGGCTCTGGTCACCGCAGACGGCGGCGGAATGGTACCGGGGCCCGTGCTCAGACACGCGTCCTTGGACGCAGGGTCAGCGGCGGCCGGAAGCTTCGGTGGGGTCAAGAACGCCGGCTTGGACCGGAGGTCCACCATGTCGAACAGGCTGGCGGCGTTGGCGTCGCGCCGGGTGAGTGCCGGCAGGTTCCACTTCTCCTCGACCGTCTTGAGGATCGAGGTGTGGTCGTACACGGTGTGGGAGACGAAGTCCTTCTTGGCGTAGGGGCTCACCACCCCGGCCGGAACCCGGAACCCGTACTGGTTGAACGTGCCCGGTGGGTCCCCCGGCGCCAGGTCCGGAGGAATGTCGTCGGGAGGGATGGCCGCCGGGGGTGGAACGTGGTCGTAGTAGCCCCCGTGCTCGTCGTAGGTCCAGATGAGCATGGTCTTGGGCCAGTTGGGGCTCGACATCACCGCGTTGACCACCTTGCCCATGAACTGGTCCCCGAATTGGATGTCTTGGGGATCCTCCTCGGAGGAATGGTTGTAATCGGGCTCCACCAGGCAGTAGGACGGCAGGTTCCCCGCCGCGGCGTCGACGTAGAACTGGTCGATCTTCGTCACCCCCTTGAGGAGGGGGCTGTCCGCCCCCAGGTAGGGCAGGTACACCCCGAGGGTCGGCGCGTTCGAGTAGTAGTCCTTCCAGGTGATCCCGTGCTTGTCGAACTGCTCGTAGATGACCCCGTTGGGTGGCAGGGTGAGCGGGAAGGAGTCGGTGATCAGCCCGAGTGAGGTGCCGGAGATGAGGTACCGGCGATTGGGGTCGGTCTGGGCCATGGCGGAGCAGAAGTAACGGTCGGCGATGGGGAAGACGCCGGCCATCCCGCAGGTGAACGGGAGATCGTCCTTGGTGAAGTAGCCCATGGCCTCGGGGGTCGAACTGGTGACGAAGCCCTGGCAGGTTCCGCCGTCGAACGCTTCGTGGGCCGCCGTCCAGTCGTTTCGGACTCCCGTGGTCTGGCATTCGGTGGGCATGTGGAAGGCGTGGACGTAATTCCCGTGCCCGTCGGGGTTCTTCGCTGTCGGTGTGCCGTCCGGCCCGAGGGTGAACCCGTCACCTCTCCCGATGAGGCCCAGGAGGTTGTCGAAGGAGTGGTTCTCCATCATCACCACCACGATGTGCTCGATCTCTGGGACCTGATCGGTGCCTGCCGGCAGATCGGGCCGGGGGAGCGAACCCGGCTGTCTGATCACATTCGGCTTCGGGGACGTCGACGTGGTGGTGGTAGGTGTGGACGACTGGCTCCCACAGGCGGCGAGCACCACCGAGGCGCCGGCCAGACCTCCCCCCAGGAACTGCCGTCGGTTCAGATTCACCAGGTCCCCCCGTCTTGCGGTGTCCCGTTGCTCACGCCCGGCCGAGCTCCGTCGGTGCAGACATTACGTGGAACTCCTCGCCGGGTCGAGCCCTCTGCCTCGGACCCGGGTGTCACCGCGGGAGCAGGAACCCACGTCGACGCTCCGAAGACCTGGGGCGCGGATCCAGGTCGACCGGATCCGTCCGCGGCCGCCGGGACCCGAGGGCGGCCGGCGTTGCCGCGCTCGGGATGCTCCGGCGACCCTGCCCCAAGGGAGTACGACCGGACGCCCGGCAGCGTTCAGATGGTGGTCCAGGGTGGGCGAGGTCGAGCCCCGAGGGGCGCCGGCGGTTACTCGGTGGTCCGTCGACGGAAGAAGTGGGAGGCCAAGGGGGCTGCCGCGGCCAGGATGACCACGGACCAGATCAAGGAGGCCTCCACCGGGTGCTGCATGGGCCAGGCGTGAATGGTGCCGGACGGGTTCGGGTTGCCCCACAGGTTGCGGGCCCCTGCCGTGACTGCGCTCACCGGATTCCAGTCGGCGACCGCCTGCAACCATCCGGGCATGTGCTGCGTGGGTACCAGGGCATTGGAGACGAAGGCCAGCGGGAACAGCACGATGAAACCGAACGAGGCGGCCGACTCGGGGCTCTTGCTGTTCAGGCCGACGCATGCCGCGATCCACGACAAGGAATAGGCGAAGAAGAGCACCAGTGCGAATCCCCCGATGATCGACATGAAGTTGGCGTCCGCCCGCCACCCGATGGCCAGGCCGGTAAGGGCCACGATGACCGCGCAGAGCACGGAGGTCATGAGGTCGGCGATGGATCGTCCCACCAGCACGGCCGCCCGCCACATCGGCAAGGTGCGAAACCGGTCGATCATGCCTTCGTGGAGGTCGGTGCTCAAACCCACCGCCGTGCCCATGGTCGACGTCACCAGGTTCAGGGCGAGCAGTCCGGCCAGGACGAAATCCTTGTAGCTCCCGCCTCCGGGGATGGGAATGCCGCCGCCGAAGATGAAGACGAAGAGCACCGTGAACAGGACGGGCTGGATCGTCACGTCGGACAGCTGCATCGGCTCGCGTGAAATGTGCACCAGATTCCGCCTGGTCATGGCCCACACATCCTGCACGCGGCCCCAGACGAGGCCTGCGGGTCCGCCGTGGGAAACCTCTCCGACCTGCGTCTGCGTGAGTGTCGTTGTCGTCATGCGGTCGCTTCCTCCAGACTGGGTCGATCCGCCTGCTTTTCGGCGCTTCCATCCCCGGTCGCCTCGTCCTCGTCCATCTCGATGTGCCCCCCGGTGAGGGAGAAGAACACATCGTCGAGTGACGGCTGGCGTACCTCGATGTCGTCGACCAGTACACCCGCCCCGTCGAGCGCGCGGACCACCGAGGTGGCCAACCCGGGTGAGCTGTCGACCGCGGCGCTGAGCCTCCGCCCGTCGTCGCTGACGTGGATCTGACCGGCGACGAGAGGCGCGAGCGCCGAAGTGGCGCCACCATGAGCCGTGGCCAGTGTCACCTCCAGCCGCGCGCTACGGCTCGCCTCCTTCAGCTCCATCGGCGTTCCGTCGGCGATGACCCGGCCATGGTCCACGACGACGATCCGGTTGGCCAGGGCATCGGCCTCGTCGAGATACTGGGTTGTCAACAGCACGGTCACACCTTCGTTCAGCAGTACGCGGATGGCGTCCCACACCCGCTGACGGCTCGTCGGGTCGAGACCCGTCGTGGGCTCGTCGAGGAACAACACCGGAGGCCGGGTCATGAGGCTGGCCGCCAGGTCCAATCGCCGGCGCATGCCACCCGAATAGCCCTTCAGCACCCGATCGGCAGCGTCAGTCAGGTCGAACTCCGCCAGCAGTTCCGAGGCTCTCGCCCGGGATGCAGCGCGTCCCATGTCGCTCAGCTCACCCACCAGGACCAGGTTCTGGCGTCCCGTGAGGAGCCCGTCCAAGGTGGCGTCCTGGGCGGCTACCCCGATGTGGCGCCGTACCTCTCCAGGGTGGGCCACGACATCGATCCCGGCCACCGTGCCGCGGCCCGAGTCCGGACGGGCCAGGGTGGTCAGAATCCGCACCGCAGTCGTCTTGCCGGCACCGTTGGGCCCGAGCAGCCCCAGGATCGTGCCTGTCGGCACGGAGAAGTCCACGCCGGCCAGCGCCCGGGTCTGGCCGTAGGACTTGGTGAGGCCCTCGGCCTGGATCATCAACTCGGGAGTAGCCATCCGTCTGCTCCTTACCTGCCGGTTAGTATGCTTGCGCCTCAACCGGTATGGTAGGGGGATAACTTACCTGTCGTCAAGTAAATCCTTGACCCAATCTGTAGGATGTGAACCGTGACGCAAGCGCCAGCCCACGCCGCATCAGGTGAGTCGATCAGAGAGGCGGAGGAAGCTGGCGGCGACGAGGACGGGTCACGGGGGGCCTCGACCAAGGAGCGAATCCTTGATGCGGCCCTCGACCTGTTCACGGAGAAGGGGTTCGACGGGACCTCCCTACGGGAGATTGCCGAGCGATTGGGTGTCACCAAGGCGGCGCTCTACTACCACTTCGCATCCAAGGACGACATCTTGATGGCGCTGCACATGCGTCTCCACGATTTCGGCAAGGAGGCCCTGAGCCTGATGACCGAGGAGCCGGTCACCCTCGAGGTGTGGGGAACGCTGCTCGACGGCATCGTCGGTCAGATGCTGGCCCAGCGCAAGATCTTTCTCATGCACGAGCGGAACCAGGCCGCTCTCGAGAAACTGCACCGGGAGGACCACGACGCCGAGCACGACGACATCCAGGACAAGTTCCGCCAAGTTCTCGCCGACCCGCGGTTGCCGCTCCGCGACAGGGTCCGGATGGCTTGCTCTTTCGGTGCCATCTTCGCCGGGCTCTTCATGTCCGGTGATGCCTTCGCCCAGACGTCCAATCAGGAATTGGGCGATCTTCTCGGCGACGCGGTACACGACATCCTCTCAGGGTGACCTCGCCGCTGGCGCCCTCGACAGAGCACCGAAATCGACCCAGGATGTTGCCGTGACTCGGACCCATGATCCGGTTGGAAGAACTCGGAGCGGAGACCGGTGAACGCCGGGCGCCAGCCGAGGCGGAGCAGGGACGAGTTACGCAGAACACTCCTCGAGGAGGGACGCCAGATTCTGATCGAGGAAGGGCTCGATGCTGGCTCGAGCAACCTCACCTTCAAAAGGGTCTTCGAACGGGTCGAGATGAAGACCGGCGTGCGTATCACCAACGCCTCTGTGATCCGGCGGGTGTGGGACAACCAGTCCGAGTTCCAGGCCGATGTGCTGGTTGCCGTTGCCCAGGACGAGGCCAGGCCTGAGGTCGGAGGAGCGGTCGATGCGATCGCGGCCGAACTGAGTCACCTCGATCTTTCGACACCCGAGTCCCGCAGCCGGGCGCTTCGAGAGGTCTGCCGCATCGGTGGCAACGCGAGCAGCGCTGCCATCGCCAAGTCGACAAACTGGTCGCTGTGGATCACTGTCATCGCCATGGCGACCGCAACGACCACACCGGAGCAGCAGCGTCGAATCAAGACGGCGCTCACGGGCGGCTACCGATCAGTCGCCGAATTCTGGAACAAGAACTATGTCGCGCTCATGGAGATCCTGGGCCTGCGTCTCCGCCAGCCTTGGACCATGTCGCAGTTCACGATGGCGGTCACCGCGTACTCCGAGGGATGTTCGCTGCGTCAGCGCACCATTGACGATCTCGAAGTGATACTTCGACCGACCGGCCACCACGGGAAGGACCAGGAATGGTCGCTCTTCGCCGTCGGATTGGAAGCCCTCGTTCACCAATTCTTCGAGCCGGACCCGGATGTCCAGGTGCCGGCACGCTCGAGCGAATGAGATCGATGATGAATCTGCCGGCCGGCAGGCCGGTTGGGGGCATGGCCGCCATCGCAACCTGCGGGACGGCTGGCTCAGGTGTCGATGGCGTAGGTGATCACGATCGACGATGACGAGGTGACTTCACCCGCCTCGACCGGGAGAGGTGCGCCCGTGCGTCCCGAGGCAGCAGAAGCCACAGCCTGCGCCCTGACGGGACGTCCGTTGCGTCCGCCCTCGTCTCTGATCGACAGGATCGCGCCCAGAGCCACTCCCGCCGTCTCGGCCAGTTCGCTCGCCTTGGACTGGGCATCGAGCACTGCGCGCCGTCGGGCTTCCTGCTCGAAGGGCGCAGCATCACTGACGGCGAGCTGCAAGTGACGGATGTGAAGCGCATCTCCGACCCCGGAAGAGAGCGTGGCGATCACGCGACCGACATCCTCGAGGGATCGGATGGTGATCTCGAGTTGGTAATTTCCGATCCGACCTGTCACCTGCTGTGAGGCCCTGTCGACGAAGTCCTGAATCGAGAGATTCGTCATGCGAATGTCACCTGACTCGATGCCATGTCGTCCAAGGGCGGACAGAGCCCGATTGGCGGCCTCGGCACAGAGATCGAGGGCTTCGGCAGGAGTGTCGGCGGTTGCATGCAAGCTCAAGTGGAGAACACACTGGTCGGGGACACCGGTAGCCGTTCCCGTTCCGACGACGACAATGCACGGTTGCTCGGACACATCCTCACGCTATCCCTCCTCGGCCCGGAATCACCATGTCAACCTGATGCGCCTCGTCGGGGCGAGGACCGACCTTGGGTCGCACCAAGGAGAACGCGCCAATGAGGAAAGCCATGTCACGAGTGGCTCGACGTATGCCGATGTTGGACCTCCGCCAGTCTGGGCTACGGGACGTTGTGGAAGTGCAGAAATCCCACATTCACGTCGATGATTCGGGCGAACCCCTGATCGCTTCTGCTGCCTTCCACGATCCGGGTCGTGACCTCGTAGAGCAGGTGCTTGGCCAGACCGGGAATATCGTCAAGAAGTTGGTTCAAGCCCCGATGGGTGAGTACCAGGACCCGCAGTTCGGTCTCGGCCACGACCGTGGCGTTGCGAGGGTGACCCGAGAGAACGGCCAGTTCCCCGACGACGTCGCCAGCGGTGACGGTCGCCACATCCTGTCCGTCCTTTGTCACCGCTGCGGTCCCATCGAGGAGTATGAACATTTCAAAGCCGACTTCGCCCTGACAAGCCAGGACCTTCCCGACAGGGAGAATCAGCTCGTCGGCTACTTTGCCAATCTCCTGTAGCTGGTTCTTGGTGCAGCTCGAGAACAGGGGCACCGAGGCGAGATGCCGCAGGTAGCCATCACGAATCACCATGCTCTTCCCTTCTGCCGTACCTCGGCTCTTCGGATCACCGTGTCGTCCACTGCGAGCAGACTGCCGACCGTACTCCGAATGCCCCGATTCCGCTCGAGGTTGCCCACAATGCTGCAGGGCCCGGTCGATTGTGGAGGGGAGCCGAGTCGATTGTGGAGGGAGCCGACCGGCACCGATCGGGTCGGCCAGGGCTCAGGTGTGGCGCCACTCATGAGGGGGAGGAATGAGTGGCGCCAGTCGTTGGGAGCGGGCTGTCGGTACTCGCCCGCTCCCTTGACTGGCAACCGGTGACTATAAGCACCGTTCGGGCGAATCCATCCGCGCCAACGGGGGTTGCCATGAAAGGTTCATCCGCCCGTAAGCGATCTGTCATCTTTGCAAACTGGTTGAGCCCATGGACGACCACGCCGGTGGGGCGGGTCGAGCCAGGCCACTGCCGCCAACAGGTGCCGGAGAGACAGCCCATTCCGCTGCCAGCCATCCACCAGGTGGCCACGACCTCTCGGTAGTGTCGCCTGGTCGGATCGCAAGCAAGGCAAAGGCGGTGCACAGTGATTGGTGTGCTAGGTGCGGTCACAACCATTTCGGGACTGATGACCAGCGGCTCAGTTCCGGGATTCTCGGAAGGGTCCTCGAGCTCGGCTTCGCAGAACATCGGCAACAGCGGATCGGGATTGGTCGGCTCAGCGTTGGGTCTGTCCTCGCTGGCCGGGGCCCTGGTCGAGCTCGTGGCGGTCGTCGCCATGACCGCATTGGTAGGCATCCTCATCATCGCCGTCGTCGCCAATCGAGCCGACCCCGATCCGACCGGGCGCCGACCTCAATCCGTCTACTTCTTCGTGGTCTCGTTCGTCACGATCACGACCGCGATCGTCGGGTCCGCGCTCATCGTGGCAGCAATCCTCTGGCTCACGGTTCATCACTCGTCATCGGCGAGCGACGCCATTGATCGGCTGCTGCTGGTCAGCATTCTCATCACCCTTGTGAGCCTTGCGCTACTCATCCTTCACATCCGGCGTGGGCTCATACTTGCTCGAGCGGACGACTCGTCGTTGAGCCCGTCCCGGCGCGTTGGGCAGAGCTACGTGTCCGTCGTTGCGTTTGTCTCGATCCTGGTGTTACTCGTTTCCTCCATCGTCTCGATCTACTTGGTCTTTTCAATCGCGGCACCAGGCACATTCGGCTCGTTTGGTGGTCGAGGATCGGCTGCTCGCATCCTGGTCGAATCCGTGTACCTGGCCGCCGTAGCCGTCTTCGTGATCTGGAGGCACAGCTCACTCGTGACCCCTGGACTCGGGATCTTCAGCAGGAAGCTGGGCGACACCGCATAGGTCGGGGCCAACGGATGGGGGAGTCCCCGACCACCCAACTTCCGGGCTGACCCTCCCATCCAACGGAGGGGTGGGTTGCGATGTTTGCAGAAGGGGGCTCACCGGGCGCTCGTCACCATCTCTCGTCGAGCCAGAGATCCGTGGTCCCGGGCGCTGACATCCAGTCTCGGCGATAGCAACGATCAGGCGGTGGCGGACTGGAGAGCAACCATCCAGTTGCTCAGATCATCGGCTGGAAACGGATCGATGAGGTTTGCCGGCATCGGACGGCCATAGAGGTACCCCTGGGTTATGTAGCAGCCCAGCTGGGTCAGTGTTTCGACCTGGCTCCTCCGCTCCGCGCCTTCGGCGATGACGGAGAGACGAAGCGATTCACCCAGTGCGATGATCGCCCGAACGATTGCGACATCGCCCATGTCATTGTCGATTTCGTCGATGAAGCTGCGGTCGATCTTGAGCGTTTCCACCGGAAACAGCTTGAGCCGACTGAGCGATGAATAGCCGGTACCGAAGTCGTCGATCTCCAAATGGAGGCCAAGACTGCGGAGGTCCTGCAACGTACCCATCACCTCCTCGCTGTTGGACATCAGAGTCGATTCGGTGATCTCAAGCCAGAGGCGCTCCGGGTTGACGCCGGATTCATCGATGGCGTCGCGGACCTGTTGAGGAAAGGCCGGGTCGAGAAGTTGACGGGCGGACACATTCACCGACATGTTCAGCCTGGCCTGGTCGAGGCCGGCGGCGGTTCGGCGATGCTCCCAGATGACGGTCTGCCTGCATGCCTCGTTGAGCACCCATTCTCCCAGTGGAACGATCAGTCCGCTCTCTTCGGCCAGCGGTATGAACTCCCCCGGCATCAACAGCCCACGGACCGGGTGTCGCCAACGGACGAGTGCCTCGATACCAACCAAGGTGTTGTCGTGGAGCTCTACGATCGGCTGATAGTGCAGTTCGAGCTCATCGCGGTCGAGGGAGCCGTGGAGCTCGCTGGACATGCGCAATCGGTGGAGATGACTCACCTCGTCACTGGACCGGTACACCTCGACATGCCCGGGCCCCAGCACCTTGGCTCGATACATCGCCACATCGGCGCTTCGAAGCAGTTCGGACCCTGACTCCCTTCCATTGACGGCAATGGCGATCCCGATGCTGGCGGAGACAAAGACCTCGCTTCCCAAGATGTCGAGCGGTTGTTCCATGGTCTTCGCCAGCCGCTGGGCGATCTCGACCGCGTGAGGCTCATCGGTCACCTCGCACAGCACTGTGAACTCGTCGCCGCCGAAACGGGCCAACGTGTCGCCGGACCGCAAGGTCTGCTGAAGGCGCTGAGCAACCTGCTGCAGGAGCCGGTCTCCTGCGTCATGGCCCAAGCTGTCGTTGATGAGCTTGAATCGATCGATATCCAAGAACATGACGGCAAGTTTGTGGTGTTCACGCTGGCAACGTTGCAAGGCGAGTTCCATCCGGTCCATGAACAGCACCCGGTTGGGGACTCCGGTCAACAGGTCGTGAACGGCGGCATGGGTCAGACGGTCTTGGAGGGCTCGGCGTTCAGTGACGTCCTCGAGCTGACCGATCAGATACAGAGGTGCACCTTGGGGGTCACGAACACAGGAAACGCTGACCAGAGCCCACACATAGTGTCCCTCGATGTGGCGGTATCGCTTCTCGATCTGGTAGCGATCCACCCTGCCGGCGACGCACGCCTCGAATTCGGAGAGGCTGAGGTCCTGATCTTCGACATGGGTGATGTCCCGCAATGGGACCCCCGCGAGATCCCCCGGTTGGTGCCCGATCACGTCGGCGAACGCCCGGTTGACCCGTAAGAGGCAACCATCGGTCGTGGCCATGGCCATGCCGATCGGGGCGAACTCGAAGGCATTGCGGAAGCGAGCTTCAGCATCGGCCAGTGCGACCTCTGATGTGCGCAGCCGGGTGCTGACCCAAGCCACTGTCTCTCCGACCACCACGCAGCACGGAACAACGTAGGCGACCGATGCCACGCCAAAGCCTCGTGGCACGTCACCCATTGCCAATGGAGGTGCCACATAGGCCAAGGTGAGCAGGGGAGCGAACAGCAACGAGGTGCCGGGTCTGTGGGCCAGCCCGATCCACACGAACGTCACCAGGTAGAACAAGCCCGCCAGAGATCCCTCATCCTGGCTGAACTGACTGAAGAGCGCGATAGCCGTAAAGGCCAGCGGCACGATCCAGAGTGTGGCCGATCGTCCCCAGACGTCCCAAGGAAGCAGCCAGATGCCGATGCCGCAGCCCACGGCGAGGAGTCCGATGAACAGGACGCCATCGGGGTTCGCTCCGGGCGGGAAGGAAAGGATGGGCATTGTGGAGACGACCAGGAGTCCGCACGCGACCCAGAGGGCCCCCGAGAGCCGACCGATCAGACCCGGCGAGAGCGATTCGCCCGGCACATCTGGATACGCGCCGTCATCCACCTCTCAACTATCGGCACGCCGCCCAGCTCCATTGACCCTGATCATTGGCCCCATGGGCGTTTGGTGGTCCTCGTTGGATGGGATCGGTCCTGACCAGGGTTTTCAACCGATTCCGTGTCGGTGTTGTGCCGCCGAAAGGCCGGACCTCCACCGAGAGGGTGGCCTCGGGGACCGCAGAGAAGCCGGGCGGACCGTCAGGGAATCGGCGACCAGGTCAACCGAGCGCGTCCCGAAAGACGTTGAAACGGCAAGGGATGCGCCGAGCCCGTGCCGACAGCGTTTCCGTCGTCTGTGCCCGAGGAACGCTGTGGACGGAGGTGGCGGTGGTCGAGGTCGGCCACATCCGGGACCGTCCGAGGCGCTAAATACTCGGCGCAAGGGTAGGCATGTCCCCCCCGTCCACCTCGACGGAGACAAATATCGCCGAGTTGCGTAGGGCCTGAGCCCAGCTGTCGACCTGTGCCTTCGAACCGATGAAGACCAGATAGAGCTTCTCTGCCCCGGGAATGGGAGCCAGGCCGCCACCGCCGCCGGGATCTCCCAGTCGGGCGTCCAGCTGTCGTTCCAGGACATCAAGCGGGTCGTTCAGCTGAGCGGTGGAGGTCACGTTGGTCAGGCCCCCGATGGTGGGCTTGGCCGTGGCCACGATGAGGAGGTTGGAGGTCATCGGAGTGGGTGGAGGTTGGAGGTCATCGGGAAAGCTGACGCCGGCACGACGGATCGTGCACCGGACGAGTCACTCCACTTGACTTGGGCTGTCACAGAGAAGCCCTGAGCGGTCGGATCGGCGCTCGGCGGGTAGAGGTCACCGGTCGGCAAGGGAGCGTTCAGAACGGGGGGCAGGGCCCGAACGGATCCGTTCTGCACCTCGAGGAGCTTGCCGGTGCTGGGATCGATCACGATGACGACCCGGCCCGAAAATGTATCGCCGGCAAATCCCAATCCCACCTGCCCCCTGCGGGCGGCGGTAGTCCCGAGCTTCTGGATTCCCGGGATGAGGGCGATCGCCTTGTAGAACGTGGCGCCGAACGAGGCAGGCTTGCCGGTGATCGGTCCCGTCAAGAGCGCAACCGCCTCTTCGAACCCCTGGTTGCCAGTCTTGGCGCCTTGATCCAGTCCCGGGATGCCGGTGCCGCCGGACTGTAGTTGGGCGGCCGGAAGGGCGGGATCTGAGGTCAGGCTCGAGACGTCGACGGCCCCGATGCCCTGGGCGAACCCATTCAAGGCGTTGGCCGCCACCCGGTCTGGGCACACAGCGAGCGGAGCAGCGAACCGGGTGCGGAGTCCCGCCTTCCGCCATGCGGCCTGGTTGGCGCCGCTGGAGGTAAACGTGATTGGACCCGGTCGAAGTGACACACAGGCCTGGCCGATGCTGTTGTACCACTCGGTGCTCGTCACCCTCACCGTGGCGGCGGCATCGGGGATGGGCCTGCTCGTGACGACCGGTTTGCCGTCGAGCTCTCCGTCGGGGACCTGGTGCGTCGCCTCGAGGGAGACAAGGCTGACTTCTCCCATCCGCAGCCACTGGTCAGATCCGAGCTGGATGACCGGCTGGCGTGCAGCATTGGTTGCGATCAGCCGGAGCTGGGCAGCCTCGGCGACCGGCAGCTTCTGGCCCACCGGCCCCGGAACCAGCGCCATCACCAGGCTGGCGACGGCGACGGCAACAACAGCGACAGCCACAGCCATGGCCCGAGATCGACGCCGAAGGCGTGGTGTGGTGGGTCTGTGCGGGGTGGGCCCGTGGGCAGAGCCATTGAGTGCACCTCTGACGCTTTCCAGCTCGGGCAGTGTCCCGAGCCCGCTCACCCCGCCGGCCATGGCGTCGCCGAGCCGTTGGAGGGCCTCGGTGAACACCTCGTCTCGGGGATCGGCGACGTCGCCGGCGGTCCGCAGGGCATCAAACTGTCCTGTCCGGGGCCTCGAGCCCCACGGTTATCGGCGCTGCGTTACCCAGGTGCCGTTCTACGTTCAGGTCCGGGAGGAGGTGCCGGTCGTTCTGGCTCTTGGTTCTCGACCGCGTCGACGCCTCAGTCTGGTGGCGCAACCAAGCTGTTCGACCTGGCTACCGCGCCGAACCACGATGCGCTGGGCTTGGGGCGGCGGGCGAACGTCTCCCGATCGACGCTGTGGAGTCCGAATTTGGGCCGGAACCCGTGGGACCATTCGAAGTTATCGAGCAGGCTCCACACGAAGTACCCGCGTATGTCCACGCCATCAGCGAGCGCGCGCCGCACACCTTGCAAGACCTCGGTGAGATAGGCAATTCGCTCGGCGTCGTCATCGGTGGCGATCCCACTCTCCGTCAAGAGCACCGGGATGCCGGTCATCGCCGCAGCTCGTCGGGCACAGTGCTCGACCCCCTGTGGCCAATACTCGTATCCCATTTGAGTTGTGGGCACCCCCGGGTCGTTGGGAGCCTGACCCTCGGGTCCGAAGTGCACACGCGAGTAGCACTGGACCCCGATGAAGTCGTCCCCCCCGGTCGCCCGGAAGAACCTGTCCTCCAGAACCTCACTTGCCCCTTCGAGCACACTCTCCCCACCCGGGTCCGCCACCATCTCGTCCATGGACAAGGTCAGGCCTACGGGAAAGTCGCCCGGCCCCGACCGCAAGGCCTCGACGCCCAGGCGGTGTGCTCGTACGATGGCCTCGTTTATCGCCATATGGCGAACAAAGTTGTCCTCGAACCCGGGTGAGGAGGCCCCGAGGTCGTAGGCCCTGACGCCAATGAGGTTGAGCTCGTTGATCGTGCAAGCCCAACCGATGAGGTCGCCGAGATGGGCACCGGCCCGGGTCACGAAACGGGAGAAGGCCTCCGGCGCGTCCGCTGCCTCCCATCCGCCTCGCCCGGTGAGCCAGGTGGGGGTGGTGAAATGGTGGAAAGTCACCACGGGGACGATGTCGCGTTCGCGGCACGCCGCACACATCCGGCGGTAGTGGTCCATTGCGGCGATGGAGAACTCGCCTTCGGCAGGCTCGATTCGGCTCCACTCGAGTGAGAACCGGTAGGCCCCGAGCCCCATGCCGGCAATCAGCCCGATATCCTCGGGCCAACGATGCAGCGAATCACATGCGTCCCCGCTCGACTCGGCATAACCGGAGTCCGGGTCGTGCTCCTTTGCCCACGAGTCGTTGTTTACGTTGCCGCCCTCGATCTGATGAGCTGCGGTCGCCGCTCCCCATAGGAAGCCTCGGGGGAAGCTCAACTCCGCTGCAGCGGTGTCGGCTCGGTCCACGACCGATCACTGTAGCGCCCGGCGGTTGTCGCCGGTCAGTCGGCGGTGGTCTCGTGACACACCCGACGGAACCACTGTTCTTTCGTCTCGGTGACGGATCCTCGATAGGCCCCAGCGAGCGCGCCCTCGACTGCTATTGCCCCCCCCGCCCTGGCTGTTCGGGATTTGGCGACGTCAGGAGTATTGAGTGCGCCTTACCAGGCACCATGGCTACCGGGGTCAGAACCATCGGCGCCATTTCGTTGAGATCTTCACTCCTCGGCGTTGCAGTCCGCCGACAACATCACGGCCGGGTCCGTGCGATGCGGATGTGGGTAATGGCTGGCGAACAAACGCGTTCGACACAACGATAGTTGCTGGTACTGGGGCCGAGATCACCGAAGAGTCGTTCGCCGCTACCCAGCAAGACAGGCACAATCGCAACATGTATTTCATCGATGAGCGAAGCCCGGAGGTACTGTCTGATGGTGGCTGCGCCACCTCCGACAAGGACATCATTGTCACCGGCCGCTTCGAGGGCTGCACTGAGAGCTGCCTCGATCCCACTGTCGACGAAATGGAAGGTTGTTCCGCCCTGCATTTCGATAGGACGATGTGGTTGGTGAGTGAGCACGAAGACCGGGTGATGAAAAGGGGGTTCCTCTCCCCACCAGCCGGTCCACTCGCTCTCGCCCCACGGTCCTCGCATCGGGCCGAACATGTTCCGACCCATGATGGTGGCACCTACACCTGATCCCCGCTGCGAGAAGAAGTCGTCGTCGAGCCCCTCATCACCGCCTTCTCTGCCGATCATCTGATTGCCGCTGCGAGTGGCGAAAATCCATTCGTGGAGCTGTGTGCCCCCGATGCCGAGCGGATTGTCGAGATCTTGGTGGGGCCCAGCGGCGTAACCATCGAGCGAGATCGAGAAGTTGCGCACGAGCAATCTTGACATTGGCTGCTCCTTCCGTTCGCTCCCATCATGACTGGGTTCGCGGCACTCCTGCTGCCAACTCGATGGCTACGGACCGGTCCAGGGTGAGTTCTATCGCCGGGATCGGGCCGCGTTCTCCAGTCATGGGTGCCCGCGGTCCGCGAACTGTAACGACCGGCACCCTGGGCAATCTCCTCATTGGACGATGAGCGCCCGTCGACGCTGGTCGACAAGTGACCTCCTCCTGGCAAATACGCTTGGCATGTTGACGAACGAGGGAGTCGATTCACACGTTGAAGCAGCGGAACTATGGTGTCTACAGCATCGGCTGTTTCCTGGTGTGGGGCATCCTCCTTGCATTCGCCGCCGCCAAGGCGAAGAACGGAACCTCCCACAATATTCTCCTGGTGTTCGCTGGCTGGACTCTCTGCTGGGTGTCGGCGACGATCGCCAGATTCGTGTATCCGCCACCCAAGCGATGGCTGCAACGGAGCGACTCGCCGCTGCAGTAGATCCACACCGGATGCCGCCGAGCACCCAGACAACGGCCGAGCCGTTCGGGGACAAGAGGAAGATAGACAGATGTCGGCAACGCTGAAGTTGACGCATAAGGCAATCGGGGCGGAGGTCCGCCGTGGCTCATACGATGTCGCTGTCGACGGTGAGCGGGTCGGTTCGGTCGAAATGAACCACACGATCGAGATACCAGTCGAGCCTGGACGTCATACGCTGCAGGTCTGCAATGGGCGAAAGTCGAGCAGTACTGAAGCCTTCGACGCCGCCGAGGGCGAGATCGTCGCCTTCCGGTGCACCGGGAAGAGGTTCTTGCCGATCTTTCTGGCATCCTTCATCGTTCCCAGGCTGGCACTGAAGCTTGTTCGGGATTGAGTCGGCGCCGCTGCCATGGCCTCACCAACATGTCGTAGTCGCCGCTCCGCGCGTGCCACCTCGCACCAATCGGTTCGGCGGCGGTTAACGACCGGGATGTGCCTGCCGGCCGCGGAACTCATCTCGATCGGCACCCGTGCGCACCCCTCAGCCCGCAATGGCAGGCGTCGTGGGGCACTGGGCCAAGCGCGGGCCGACGAATCCAGCTCGGACTCCCGCTCCGCGATGCCCAAGAAGCGAACGGGAGAGGAGGCCCACCGGAGCGGGGCCTCCTCTCTGTCGAACGGAGCTAAACGACGACGACGATGTTGTCGGGGATGTTGATATGGGTGGGCACAGGCATGGAAGGAAACTCAGTCCGGCAATCGCGATGAAGAAACGAGGTCCGTCACCGCCTTTCGGCCGAGCCCAGAGATCTCAGAAAGCTGGCGGATCGATGCCCCGGCACGGTGCGCGACCCGAATCATGTCGTCTCGAATCCGTGCCTCCTTGTCTGCCCGCTCTGCGCTCAGGCCCACCACGACGAGCGCGGCACCAACTTCGCCGCCTTCATTGCCCCGGTACTTGCTCATAGCGGCGGAAGCGGCTGAAACTTCGGGCTCGGAATAGGTCATAGATCCTCCCTCAGAGCCAGTGCGAGTTTGTCGCGGATGGCCATCAGCAGGGGCACTCGAGGCGACACCTCAACCCTGGACTCAGCATCTTTGAGATGGGCCAAGGTCATCCCGAGGAGTTCGAGCACCTCGACCCGCTCAAGCTCCATTTTCATCATTGGTTCTATTATAGCCGGTGGTGGTCCCTATGGGGCCACCCTACCTGACTGCTGGTCGCTCGTCGATTCTGGAGCGCTTTCACCTTCCGATCTCCGCAGTGCTGCGTGGCTACTTCCCGAATGCATCGCAGATCTCATGACGCGTTCCTCATCCGGGAGGCTGAGCAAAGCGTTGACCTCGTGGAACTGCACATGGGTGGTGTCGGCGTCGGCGACGTCGCCCTGATCATTGAGAATTCCTCTCAAGGGCGTGGTCTGGCCCCCCGGGCCCCTCGCCATATCGCACGTATTGCTGCTGCTCCGCGGATCGGAAGCCGTGAACGACATCGGAGGACTATTGCCTGGGAAAGCACCCAGGGGCCCACGAACTGTTTCTTCCGTAGAGGATCGCCAAATGGGACGGCGGATTAACCCATCGCTGATCCAAGCACGCTTCGTCACCGGATTGCATGGTGGTGACTACGTGTCGGTCCATGTTGCCATCGTTGCCAAGGACGCCGAGTAGAACCTGCCACTGACATATTGGCAATTCGACGGTGCGAGTGCAACCAATCCCGTACTGCACCTTGGGTTGGCTCCAATCCATGAGTGGAATCCGTACGTTCCACCGTTGTGCCACACCGTGCCGTAGGGATTTACCAACCACCCAAGCCCGATTGTTTGCCCCTGGAACGCGGGGTTTTGGTCGGGGCGAGACATTTGGGCCCGTGGCTGCGTCGCCAGAATCCACGCTTCTCCCAAGGGCCCCTCGGGCGCTTCGAGCAGGGATGCGACGAGTCGAGTGAGATCGGAGACGGTCGTCTTCAGACCTCCAGCCGGGGCGAATGGCGGCGCACCCCAGGAGGGGGCCGGCATACCCATCCAGTCCCGGCCCGACACCGAGACGGGCGAATCGAAGTCACTCGACTCCATGCCGAGTCGTCGCAGGATCCGGTCCTGTGCGAGCTCCTCGTACTCGTCACCACACGCGGCGGCCAATGCCTGTCCCAGAAGGGCAAACCCGAGGTTCGAGTAGCGGGGTTGTTGAGTGGGCGTCGACGGCCTGATCGATCCCAGCAAAATCTCGAGATTCCATTTCTTGTACGGGTCTCCGAGCAGCTTCTTCCACGATCGAGGCATTCTCGGTTGACCACTCCGGTGGGTCGCAAGATGTTCGAGAGTCACGTGTTCGAGATCTGGCAATGGCAAGTACTCGCTCACTGGATCCTCGAGCGCAACCACCCCGGAGATCACCAGATCAGCGAGCAAAAGGGCAGTTACCCCCTTGGTTATGGAACCGGCTTCCAGGACAGAACGCGCCCCAAGTGCCTCAGGTGGTCCCATCGCCACAACATCCGTCGATACTTCTCCGGCGTTCTGGCGAATCGCCCCAACGGCAACCGAACGCACGAATCCCCTTGAAACCATCGAACCAATGCCGCTGCCAACGGCTGAGCCAAGCAAAACGGAGCCACCTCGCATCGATGGGGGATGGATCCGCCGCGCCACGCGGCGAGCGAGTGGGCCGAGCAACACGACGACGAAGTAAAGCGCGAAGAAATACAGGATCGTCTCGAGATAAGGCGGCGGCGCATGACGTTGACGGCTCAGAAGCGCATCCAGCAGTGCCAAGACGATCACGACGACCCAGATCCGCCGAACGCTCATGGGATGACGATAACAAGCTGGTGAAGGTCAAAACCAACCTTCCCGTCTGCCTGATCCGCTATGAGGATCGCTCTATGGGACGAGGAGATGCTCTGTGCAGGGTCTAAGGTCCTTCGATAGTTTCGCTGTCGGGTGCTGGACATGATCTACGGCGGGATCGATAGTCGTACCTCCCCCGGATCGGCGGGATGACCGATCGTGCAGGTGGCCTTTCGGGCCGGGCTTCTCGCATGACGTGCCATCGGCCAGTGCGAATTACTACTTGATCGAGATCGTCTCAGATCACCGGGTAGACGGTGTGACGAAGTAATACAGTTCCTCTGGTGCGGATGAACTGGGCCGAGTCCTTTTACATCAACAGTGGCCTGCGGACCAAACGGTTGCGACAAGGCGTGGTGCCAAAGCTCATCGAACTCGGTGGGCGAACCGAAGGGCTCAACGTTCTCGACGTCGGCTGTGGTCCGGGCGAATGCGTCGCTTGTGAGCTGGATGAGTTTGGGGCCGCCAGCGTCACCGCCATCGACTTTGACTCAAGAATGGTTGGTCGAGCGACTCGTCGACTCGATGGCTACGGGAGGCAAGTCACCGTGGTGGAGGGCGATGTCACCGACCTTCCCTATGAAAACGGAAAGTTCGACGCAGTCTTCAATTTCGCCGTATTGCACCATGTTCCCGACTGGCGAACCGGGCTCCGAGAGATGGCCAGGGTGCTTGCAACGGGAGGCCGACTTTTCTCCCAGGATCATGACGTGGCTAACCACGACTGGCTGTCACGCCACCTATTCGAACACCCTTCAGATCGGTTCACAAATTCCGAGTTTCTTGATCAGTTACACAGTGTGGGTCTGCGCGTGATTGAAGCCGATGACCAACCTGGGCAACTTCTCGTGGCTGCGCTCAAGGACTAACGAGTATTTCCCTCAGGTGGGTGGACCTGCCCGAAATGGTCGCGGCACGACATCTGAGACGGTGCGCCCGTGTGCCCACGGTGCAGGCGGTTCTGAACGGTCCATCTAGGCAGCCAGAGTCATTGACCAATCACGGGGCGCGAGCAACCACATCGGTGGTTATCGCGTCTCACATTGCCCGGCCAATCGGCCGCATCCTGGCGCGTTGGTGCTTGCCCGGAATCCTGCTCGTAAGAAACCGCCTGAGGGTGTTCTTGTCGCAGTCAACGTGCTGTCACCGAAGAGCGCAGGCAACCCACTGATCGTGTCTTCGATCGAGTACGACGGAGCAGCGAAGTTCACGGTGCCCGACCCCCGGACAGCGATCACCGAAGTTTGCTGCCTGAAGGTGAAGGCGGCGGAACGAGCAGCGAGGGTGTGATCAACGACTGGGCGGGCGCTGGGGGCACGTGCGCTGCTCGAGATGAGCGATCACCGACGAATCGTCGGTCTCAAGCAGGCCGTTGGTGTCATCGACATCGATACCCTCGAAGTGCTCGTCCGGTCCGCTCCCGACTTTCAGGTCCTCGCCGGTGACGATTCGTTCATCGCCCCGACGGTGCTGATGGGCGGCGCCGGAGCCATCGCCGCCGCCGCCCACGTCTGTACGCCACTGTTCGTGGAGATGACCGCATGCGCCCTTGCTGGGGACCGAGCACGTGCGAGCGAGCTTGCAGCTGCGCTACTTCCGCTCGTCTCCATCGGATTCAGCGAACCCAATCCGGCGGTCTGGAAAGGGACCCTCGCCAGACAGAGAGCGATAGCAACCGACGACCTACGCCGATTGATGACGCCAGCATCCACTGCCACCCTCGACCGACTCGTTGAGGTAGTCGAGCGCGTCCCAGAACAGTTCATCGGCCTCGACCCGTCTCGGCCCAGATCGAGCAGCGCGCGACTGTGGGTGCTAGAAACTGAGTAGTTGGATGCGGCGCGTCGGCGCCGCCGGGAGGGGTTCGGCATGCGGGACATGTCTCGGTCGTGCAGCATCCTGGGCCGGTTCGCGCTCTGTGGCCTCGCAGGGTTCACCGTGGTGGCGTTCGCCGCCACCGCCCCGAACGCTCTCGCATCCACGGGTCGGCGTGGGCCTAGCGGCGCGGTCGCGAAAATGGTACGCATCGGGAATATGGCGCACGTTCCCAAAGGTGCAACTGAGACCGGCGCGGTGTCTTCCAGTCAGCATGTTTCGGCCGACATGGTGCTGGAACCAAACGACTTGGCAGGGTTCGCGGCGTACGCCAGCGCAGTGTCAACCCCGGGCTCTTCCCTCTACCGCCGCTACCTCAGCCCCGCAGCGTTCGCCGCCTCTTTCGGTCCGGCACAATCCACTGTCTCAGAGGCCGAGACTTCACTGCGGTCGTCGGGGCTCGTGACTGAACCAGAGCGGGATCACGGTCTGATCATCCCGTTCACGGGAACGGCTCTGGAAGTGGAGAAAGCCTTTCACACCAGCCTGGTCGGGGTTCGCCTGCCTGGCGGACTGACCGGACGCGTCGCTACCTCGGCTCCGGCAGTGCCGTCGGCAATCGCGGCCACAGTCGCGGCCGTCGAGGGCCTTGACGACATCTCAAACGAAGCTGGTCACGCGTCCTTCGCCATCCGGCTGCCCGGAACCGCGTCTGCGGCGGCGGCGGCTGCCCGGCTCTCGGGAACAGCGCCGCAGTCGGCTGGCGGGCCTCACGCGTGTGCGGCCGCAACGAAGTTCGCGCAGCTCGTCAACGGGTACACCGAAGATCAGGTCGCTCACGCCTACGGCACCGACAACCTTTACAAATCCGGCAACCTGGGCGCGGGCCAGACGGTCGACATCTTCGAGCTCGAGCCGTTCGCGATGTCTGACATCGCCGCGTTCGACAAGTGCTACTTCGGCGTCAGTCACACCGACTCGATCCGGCTTGTGCCGGTCGATGGGGGGACAGGTGCCGGCTCCGGCTCGGGCGAGGCGACTCTCGACGTCGAGGAGGTATCGGCGCTCGCGCCCTCAGCCAAACTCGACGTCTATGAAGCGCCCCAAAACTTCGCCAGCTGGTTGGACGAGGAGGCGGCGATTGTCGGCGACGATAACGCCTCCGTCGTGAGTACGAGCTGGGGTATCTGCGAAGACGAGTTCGATCAGTTGTCGCCAGGCTTTCAGCAGGTCGAGAACGTTCTTTTCCAGCAGGCAGCGGTCGAGGGCCAGAGTTGGTTTGCCGCCGCCGGAGACAGCGGATCTGAGGGATGCTCCCGCAACAACCCTGCCGACACAAACCTGACCGTCTCCGACCCGGCCACACAGCCGTATGTGACCGGGGTGGGGGGGACGTCGCTGCTGGCTCCGAGCAACCCTCCGACCGAGGTTGTCTGGAACGATGGCGGCATCGCTGACGGATCGACCGGTGGTGGTGGAGGCGGAGGGATCTCCAAGCTGTGGCAAATGCCATCGTGGCAGTCTGGCCTGGCCGTACCCGGTGTCAGGAGTCGCTATTCTTCCAACTTCCCGTGCGGCGCAGCCGGCGGTGTCTACTGTCGCGAAGTGCCCGACGTGTCCGCCTCGGCTGATGAGAACCACGGCGATACAGTCTTTTACGACGGGACCTGGACCGCGTTCGGGGGCACGTCCGTGGCCGCTCCCAAGTGGGCCGCGATCACGGCGTTGAGCGATGCCCTCTGCTCCTCAGAGAACCTCGGGCCGATCGGCTTCGCCAACCCGGCCCTCTACCGCATTGCGTCTAGTGCGGGCACGTACTCCCAAGCTTTCAACGACGTCACCCAGGGCGACAACGACGTCCTTGGCGTGCACGACGGCGCTTACCCCGCCACCAGCGACTACGACCTGGCGAGCGGCCTTGGGACGCCACGGGTCGCCGGACCGGGCGACAAACCGGGCCTGGCGTCGTTGCTCTGCTCCGACGGCACCTCGCTGTCGCCAAGACCGGCTCTCTCCGGAGTGAGCCCAGACCTCGGACCCTACACGGGAGGCACGAAGGTCACCATTGACGGCAGCGATCTCAGCACCGTGACCGCGGTGAGTTTCGGTTCGACGTCAGTGAAGGTCAGCTCGGGGCAGATCAATCGCGCAGGGACGGAGATATCGGGTGTGGTCACGCCACCCTCGCCGCTCGATCCGAACCCCCCAATCGGACCAGTGGGTGGCGTGGTCGTAACGGCAGCGGGTCCGGCCGGCGCCAGCCTTCCGACACCGCGCGCAGAGTTCCATTTCGTCAAAGAGACAGGAGCGGGGCCGGTTCCCCAGGTCAGCTACGTCGGGCCGAGCGCCGGCCAGTCGGCCGGAGGCGAGCGTGTGCTCATCATCGGCAGCGGATTCGATGAAGGGCTGAACAGTGCCCCTGCCCCTACCGTCGCCTTCGGTGGGGTGTCCGCCACCGGTGTCACGATGGTCTCGGATGCGGAGCTGTCAGTGTCTGTCCCACCGGAAACGGGTGCCACTGACTGCACCACCGCCTCGGCGAATCCTCCGGTTTCGCCAGACACGATCTGCCAGGTAGAGGTGACTGTCAGCAACGCCTACGGCACCAGCCCGACGGCGCCGATCTTGCCTGCGCCGACGGGATCGACATCGGCTCCTGCTCCGCCGGGCACCGAGCTCGTCGCGGCAGCCACCGAGTTCGACTATGCACCGCCACCGACAACCACTGCCTTCGAGCCGACTCCGCTTCCAGAGAACGTCAACCAGTTCGGTCTTCCCCTGACGGTGACGATCAGCGGAACCGGTTTCAACTTCCTCACCTTTCAACAGGTGACCTTTGGGCCGGCCGGCGCGTCCTACACCACCGCTGACACCTCCGTGACCGATTTCGAACCGAACGAGTTGCAGCTGGACTACTTTGGGCTCAACACGTCCGAACCCATCACCGAGATGCCCATCACGGTTCATAGCGTCGGGGGCGAGAGCAACCCGCAGTCGATAACTATCGCTCGGGCCCCGACATTGTTGGCCATCTCGAAACACTCGGGTCCCACGACGGGCGGGACGGCAGTTAGCGCCTCGGGTTCGGGGTTCGCTGCGGGTGCCACCGTCGAATTCGTTCTCGAAGTTGCGGGGCTATTCCCAATCCCGATATCGAGCACGAACGACGTGAAGGTCGTGTCGCCGACCGAACTCACATTCACTGCTCCCGCGACAAGCTCGGGAAGCGGCTCGTTCGAGGTCTGCAACAGCGGCGCGTGCTCCTCAGCCACCGGTCCAACCGTCGCGTTCACCTACTTCGAACCAGTGAAGCCGCACATCTCCAGTTTCTCACCCACTCGCAGCCCCGCCTCAGGAGGCGGAGAGGTCACGATCGTCGGGACGGGCTTGGGGAGCGTGAAAAGTGTTTACTTTGGTTCTGTTCGCTCGCCCCTCGTCGCGAATCCGCCCACACTCATGGGGACGAGCGATACTGAGATCGAAGCCCGAATACCACCCGGCATTGCTGACACAATGGTCAAGATTCGGGTGAACACACTCGCTGGATCGGTGTTATCCGGCAAAGCCTTCTCCTACCCGTATCCGTAATTGCGGTGCGTCAGTGGTCTCCGGTCCGAAGCCTCTTGCTGACAAGTCAGTGGAGGTGCGGGTAACTGCCTGGCCGACGATTCAACGACGACGGCGGTCCAGGTGACTTCGACCAGCCAGAGGATTCTGCGGCCGTTGGGGACCTAAAGAACTTCGCCGTCTTGGATCGGTCCTCGCCTCACCGTTGTGTTGCCGCGGCCATGCCGCCGATGTCATTGATACGCTGGCGAGCGGTGGACCCGGCGAAGCGTGCCGAGCCGAACGTGAAAATCCCGCCGTCGGAGGCCACCAGCCAATACCCGCCTGTCGTTGGGGCAGCCATGCCCACGATCGGCTGCTTCAGCGGGTGGCCGCCCATGGAACCGTAGAAGGAAGCACCGGGGCCGAAGGAGAAGATCCCGCCGTCGGAGGCCACCAGCCAGTAGCCGCCATCAACCGTTGTTGCCATGCCCACGATCGGCTTGTTCAGCGGGTGGCCGCCCATGGAACCGTAGAAGGAAGCACCGGGGCCGAAGGAGAAGATCCCGCCGTCGGAGGCCACCAACCGGTACCCCCCACCCTTTGCTGCGTCCATGCCCACGACTGGCGCGTTCAGCGGCTTGCCTCCTTCCGAGCCGTAGAAGGCAGCCCCGGGTCCGAAGGAGAACACCCCGCCGTCGGAGGCCACCTCGTAGTACCCGCCCCCGGGCAAGGCGGCCATGCCCACGACCGGCCTGTTCAGTTGTTTGCCACCCATGGAACCGTAGAAGACGGCGTCTCCGAAGGCGAAGATCCCGCCGTCGGAGGCAACGAGCCAGTAGCCCCTGCCGTTTGGGGTGGCCGCCATGCCGATGATCGGATGGGTCGGGGTAACGCCGAGGGTGACCAGCGAGCCGTAGAACGGAGCATCGCCGCACGAGTACACCGCACCGTTGGCGCCAGCTAGCCAGTATCCGCCGGGGACGGAAGCCGATCCCTCAGCCGTCGATGAGCACCGGCCGGGCCCCGATGCGACGGAGAGCGACGCAGTGCCGGTGGATGACGGATACACCTGATCGCCGGAGTAGACGGCAGAAACCAGCTGACCCGCACCTATCGGCGCATTGCTGGCTCGGCACGAGCCGGTCCCGTCCGAGATGGTGGCCGTACAGAGGGGGAGCGCTCCGATGGAGAAGCTGACCGAGCCGGTGGGGGTGCTGTTCTTCGGGAAAGCACCGGCCGGCGCGGTCACCCTGGCTGCAAACGTCACCGGGCTGGCGTAGACAGCCGGCTGCGGGGTGATACTGACCGTGGTCTTGGTAGCGGCCTGTGTGACGTTGAGCGTGGTGGTGGCCAGCGTCGTCGCGTAGTTGGCGGTGCCCCCGTACACCGCGGTGATCGTCTGGTCCAGCCCGATCCGTGCCTGATCGGATGAGCACGAGGCTTCCGAGCCGCTGACATTGGCCAGGCAGAGAACATCGGTGCCGTCCACGAACTGGACAGTGCCCCCTCCGACGGGCGCGGCGTCTGGGCCGTTCACTGTGGCGGAGAAGCCGACCCTGTTGGCATAGGTGATGGTCACCGGGTCGGCTGATGCCTTGGCAGTGGTCGGTGCCTGCACCACTGTGAGCGGGATGGAGCTGGTCGATCCGATGAAGCTCGCGTCACCTGAGTAGGTGGCCGTGATGGTGTCCGTTCCCCCGGGTGCTTTCGTACTGGTACAACTGGCGCTCCCACCGGCCAGCGTTGCAGCGCAAAGCCCGGTGGTTCCGGTCATGAAGGTCACCGTGCCGGTGGGCGTCCCGGAGAACTGCCCGGTCACGACGACCCCATAGGTGACCGAAGACCCGTAAGCCACCAAAGGCGGGTTGACTGAAGGAGTGGTGATCGATTGGGCCTTGTCCACGGTGATCGGAGTGGTCATGGCCGATGAGGCAAAGTCCGCGTTTCCTGTGTAGGTGGCGGTGGCGGTGGCGACTCCGACCGGGGCTGTGCTCGAGGTACAGGATGCAGTACCAACTGAAAGCGATGCGGTGCACAGCCTGCTCGATCCGTCGGTGAAGTTGACCGTCCCGGTCGGGGTCCCAACCGACGAGGACACGGTGGCCGAGTAGCTGACCGATTGGCCGAAAACTGTCCGGTTCGGTGTGGCGTGGGTCACCGTGGTGGTCGGGGCCGCGAAGACGGTGGTCGTGGCCTGGCCCTGGGCCCCCAGATAATCGTCGTCCCCGGAGTAGGTGGCCACCACGGTGTAGCCCATGCCGCCCGGTGCGAGTGGCGGCGCACAAGAGGCCGAACCCTTGGCCAAGCTCGCCGAACACAGGTCGGTGCCGTTGACGCTGAAGGTCACTGTACCGGTCGGAGCGAGAGGCCCGCTGCCGAGGAGTTTGGCGGAGTAGGTCTGCGGGGCCCCGAAGACGGAAAGGATCGGGTCGACGCTGACCTTCACGATCGGGGTCGTGGCACTGACATCGATGACCGACCTTGTGGCGTAGCTATCGGTGATCGCGGCAAAGTTGGCATCGCCGGAATAGTTGGCGTAGACGACGATGGCGCCGGCGGGGCCCGCCGCATTGGAGGTGCACGAGCCGCTACCCGCGGAGAGCGTTGCCGTGCAGAGCGTCATCCCGCCCTCGGTCACGAAGGTCACCGAGCCGGTAGGAGTACCGGCCGGGGCGGTGGCATAGGCGTAGTAGGTCGCCGTTTCCCCGTAGGTGAGATTCGGCCGGAAGACCGATGAGGTCACCGACGCCTGCCCCTTGGACACGTCCATCGGTGTTGTGCCGGTCGACCCATGGTAGTTGCCGTCCCCGGCGTAGGTGGCCGTGACCACCGCCGTCGGACCCGGTGTAGGCGTGCCTCCCGTGCATGTGGCGGATCCATTCGAGACCGACGTTGAGCACAGCGTTATCGGGCCCGAGGTGAACACCACGTTGCCGGTCGGCGGGGCGATACCGGCTCCGCTGTACGGAGGGACGACCTGGGCCGAATAGGACACCTCGGTGCCATACGATGTGGTGCTGGGGTTGGCTGTGACGTTGGTTGTGGTGGTGGACTTTCCCACGTCGAAACCGCCGGTCCGGCTACTCGACTCCGAATACATGGAGTCTCCCGAGTAGGTGGCGGTCACCGTCTGGTCGGTGCCGACCGCAGTGGTGCTGGTGGAGCACGAGCCGGAGTCAGTACCGGTCACCAGCGTGGCGGTGCAGAGAGGCGTGGCGCCAGAGGTGAACGCCACTGTCCCCGTCGGAGTACCAGAAGACGACGTCACAGTGGCCTGAAACGTAACGGGGGCTCCGTAGCTGTCGTTCAGCGGCATGATGGTTGCACTCGTCGCGGTGGGCAGCGCGTTGACCTTCAGTATCAGGTCCCCGCTTTCCCCGGACAGGTTGTCGGCATCGACCACCTTGTAACGCAACGTCGCCCATCCGGCCACCGAGGGCGTGCCGCTGATCACCCCGGTCCCCGGATCGAGTGACAGCCCGGTTTGCAGGGTTCCCCCACTGGCGATCGACCAGGTGACCGGCGGGGCTGCACCTTTTTCCGACAGCGCAGCCGAGTACGGCTCACCAACCTGGGTTGACGGCAAGGAGGTGGTGGTGACCACCGGTGTGCCGTAGACGGTGAAGTCAGTTGGGGCAAGTGTCCCACCGGTGGGAGTGGTCACCGGAACGGAATAGGCGCCTTCATTCTCGGCTGGGGTACTGGCCACGATTTTGGTGGCGGTGTCCGACACGATCTTCATCGAGTCGGTGAACCCCATGCCCACGTGGGTGGCCCCGGCCAGGTTGGTGCCGGTGAGGACCACCTCCGTGCCGCCCGCCATGGGGCCGAAGTTGGGAACCATCGATGTGACGGTGGGGGCCGACGGACTCGTCGTATAGCTGTAGGACTGGTAGGCGGTGCCCCCCACGGTGGACAGCTCCACCCCCACCGACGGCTCCCCGTAGTCGAAGATGCTTTCGGGCGGGACGGTGACCTCGACCTTGTTCGGAGTCTGTGACACGATTTTGGCGTCAGCTGAATCGCCAAACGTGACCGCGCTGACCGGAGCCAGGTTGCTTCCGGTGAAGGTCACGGTGCCATTGCCCGATTCGGGTCCGGAGTTCGGCAGCATCGTCTTGATGGATGGCACGGTCGAGGCCGGGGTCCACTCGAGCGATACGTACCCAGGGCACCCACCGTCCTGGGTGTAGGTATTGCCACCGGTAGTGCAGGAATTGGGAGAAACAAGCTGGACCGCACCGTTGGCGCCACCGGTGAAGCTGGCGCTCGAGGAGTACCCCAGGTTGATCCCGGACGCCCCGCCGCCACCGCCACCACCGGCCGCGGCGCCGATGACGCAGTAGTCCCCCCCACCACCACCACCGGAGGTATAGCCACCGCCACCGCCACCGCCACCTGCGTTGTGGCCGTTCCCGCCCCCACCCCCGGTCGACTGACCCGGGAAGTTGGCGGCTCCGTCGTCGCCGTTGTAGCCGGGGCCGCTCCCGCCACCGCCGCCCTGGGTGGCCGAACCGCCGCCGCCGGCATCCCCGAAATCGCCCAGATCCGGTGGTGGGTCCGGAGGGTCGGCGACACCGAACCCGTCTGAACCGCTCTGGCCGCTGGCGACGTCCCAACCGTTGGTGTCGGCCGGGGAGCCTGTGCCCGCCGTGCCGCCACCACCGGCCCAACCGTCAGCGGTGCCACAGTCGTACCCTGCTCCGGTACCGCCTCCGCCCCCGGCGATGACCAACGGCGTGGTGCAGCCGGAAGAAGAGGTGACCGATCCCAGGCAGAGGATCGAAGCCCCGCCCCCGGAGCCTCCGTCGTAGCCATCTTCCTGCGTGCCCGTCCCGGCGGATCCGCCTGCGCCGTACCCGGCTCCACCGCTGCTGGTGTCCTTGTTCCTTCCGCCACATGCGGTGAAGACGGAGACGGTCGATCCTTCCGTGACCACCCCGGTCGAAACCAGGCCGCCCTGGCCACCTGCCGGGAGCGTGTAGTCGAACGGTGGGAATTGGTCGGCTCCCCCGATGCCGCCGCCGCCGCCGCTGAGCGAGAGCGTTCCGACATAACCGGCCCCGGGAGGAGTGGCTTGATGCCACGAGCCGCAACTGGCGTTGGGATCGCTGTTCCAGTTGGCCGGCACCGAGCCCTTCGGCACCGCCGCGCCGGCTGGGAAGGTCGAAGCCAACGGGACTGTCAGAGCGGTGAGTATGGCCAGCGTCGCACCTGCGATGGCCATCCAGGCAGGTGTGCGATTCGGACGTCGGCGGTTGGGGCTCACGGGATTGGCCCGATGACCGTTTGTATGTCGGTAAGCCATCGTCCACCTTGTCGGCCGTTCGTGTCGGATATGGAGGCGCCAGGCGAAGGCACGCGAGTAGCGTGGCAGCGCTGGGCCCGCATGACTTGCGATCACTCTCGAACCGCAATGTGTCGTCCCCGAACCATCGGCACCACCAATCAGTAGCTTGAGCGTGACTGCCTGCCGCTTCAGGCTCCACGGCTCCATTTCGCGCAGGACCACCCAGACGACGCGCACCGGACTGTAGGACTCGGAAGGTGTCGGGCCCCGCAGGCACGTTCGGTGCGCTGGCGAACCGCGAGCAAGCTCCGGCCGGTTCGCCGTGGCGCCGTGAACCGGTATCAAGTGGGAGGGGTCACCACCGTATGTAGGCGTTCGCCCGTCCGGATTGCTGGTGGAACCCGGCTAGCGCTCCAGGAGCCGGTCAGTCCAGCCGAATCTCGAACGCCACATCCTCCCAGTGGACCGTCAGCCTCCCAGTCTTGCCCCGGTCCCTGTAGAAGTCGTCGGAGTCATGCCCTGTGCGAGTCACGTTCGGCCCTCCCAGGGACAAGATCCCTGGTTGACGGTGAGCCGGCCTGTAGGCGGGATTCTGTCCACCCTCTGACGAGGGTTGGGTGGTCATCCATCTGAGCGGTCCACCTGGGGGTGGCACTCCCGGAGGAGCACCGGACGGGCCGTCCGTCCCCCTGTTCGACCTTGCTCCGGGTGGGGTTTACCGAGCCGAGCGGGTCACCCCGATCGCTGGTGCGCTCTTACCGCACCGTTTCACCCTTACCTGTGCGGTGCCCGGGGGCATCGCCATCGGCGGTCTGTTCTCTGTGGCACTTTCCTGCAGGTCACCCCGACTGGCCGTTAGCCAGCACCCTGCCCTGTGGAGTCCCGACCTTCCTCGATCCGTTCCCGGTAGGGGGGTGACCCCCACCTGGACGGACCGCGACCACCTGGCCGACTCACCGTCTCCACCATCGTCCCACACCAGGCCCAGCCCGTGCCCGCCGAGCACGGCCGGTCCCGACGGCAGTCCGGGTCACAGGGTGGCTCTAACCTGGCGCCGTGCCCAGTGGTTCGCCCGTCACCAGACCCCGACCGCCCTCACCCGGGGGCGTGGGTACCGACGCGCTCTCCATCACCGAGTTCTACAACCGTGTCGACCGGGCCCTCCGATCGGCGTTCTCCAGTGAGCTCTGGATCACCGGGGAGATCCGGACCATGAAGGTCCTCCCGAAGGGCCACTGCTTCATCGATCTGGTCGACCCGACCAATGCCCAGGACAGCGGCGCCCCGACACTCAACGTGAAGTGCTGGTCGACCCGGTGGCGCAGCGTGCGGACCACGCTCGACAGCCTGGGCATCACACTGGACGCCGGCATGGTGGTGCGGGCCCGGGGCAAGGTCGAGTTCTACAAGGCCCGGGGCACCGTCGACTTCATCCTCTCCGAGCTCGACACCGACGCCCTCCTGGGCAAGGTGGCCGCCGAGCGGGCCCGGCTCATCAAGGCGCTCGTCGACGAAGGTCTCTTCGACCGCCAAAGGGGGCTGCGGGTTGCTGCTCTCCCGCTCCGGGTGGGCCTCGTGGCCAGCCCGGACACCGAGGGTTACCACGACTTCCTGGGTGGCCTGCGCAGCTCGGGAATGGCCTTCGAGGTCACGGTGGCGCCGACGGCCGTCCAGGGCAAGGTGGCGCCCGCCCGGGTCGCCGCCGCCATCTCGAACCTGCAGGCCGAACTCCTCGACGTCATCGTCGTGGTGCGGGGAGGGGGATCCAAGGCCGACCTGGCCGCCTTCGACCAGGAGCTTGTGGCCCGCGCCATCGCCACCTCTGTGGTCCCGGTCTGGACCGGCATCGGCCACACCGGCGACCAGTCGGTCGCAGACGAAGTGGCCAACCGCTCGTTCATCACCCCGACCGAGTGCGGGCAGGAGCTGGCCCTCCTGGTCATCGACTACTGGAGGCGGGTCGAAGACGCCGGTGCCGCGGTGGCCCGGATGGCCCGCGATCGAATCCTGGCCGCCGACAGGCTCCTGGCCTCCCGCCAACGGGCGGCGGCCATCGGTGCGCGTGCCCAACTCGACCGTCATGGCGACGGACTCGGTCACCGGGCCCGCACGTTACGTGGCGTGTCGAGGGGCCAGCTCGACACCCACGCCCTCCGGCTGTCCGCCCGGGGTGAGGCGCTGACCGTGGCCGCCCGCCGCGGGCTCCGGGCAGAGGACGAAGCCCTTGTCGGCCGGTCCACCCGGCTGGCCGCGCTGCCCGGGCGCCAGCTTCTCGCCGAGGATCAGCGCCTGGACCAGTGGCGCAGACTGCTCGGCGCCTACGACTACCAGCGCCAGCTGGAGCGGGGGTATTCGGTGACACGCGATGCGTCGGGACGGGTGGTCCGATCGGTGCACGATGTGGGCACCGGGGGGCGCCTGCGGACGAGGGTCAGCGACGGCGAGCTGGTCTCGACGGTCGAGGAGACCGGCACCTCGGACCCGGCATCCCGAAATTCGACGGCAACCACCCACCATGACGAAGGGACACAGTGATGGCAACGACACGCGATGGCGGGCGCAACAGCACCGGACCGGAGGATGACGCCACGGGCGTCGGCGATCTGAGCTACTCGGACGCCGGCGCCGAGCTCGACGCCATCATCGAGGAGTTCGAGACGGGAGTCATCGACGTCGACCGCCTGGTCGACCAGCTGCAGCGGGCCACCGACATCGTCGACGAGCTCGATCGGCGGCTCCGGCGGACCCGGATCCAGGTGGAGGAGCTCGTTCCCCGTCTGGAGGCGATCGGTCAGCAGGAGGTCTCCGTGGTGGAGGTCATCGAGGTGGACATCGAGGAGGTGGACGTCGAAGAGGACCTCTCCGGATACGAGGCCGACGGGCAGCCGACCCGCGACGACGCCTCACCCGGACTCTTCTGATCCCACCGGACCCACTCCACCGGACCACCGGACCCGCCTCACGGTCAGGAGATGTTGCGCTCCTGCCCCACCCAGTACGGCTGACGGAGCTCGCGTTTGAGCACCTTGCCCGAGGGATTCCTCGGCAGCCCGTCGACGAAGTCGACAGACGTCGGGCACTTGTAATGGGCCAGGCGGGACCGGGTGGCGGCGATGATGTCCATGGCCAGGCCCTCGTCGTCCTCGGACGCGTCCGGTGACCTGACCACGACGGCCTTGACCGTCTCACCCCAGCGGTCGTCGGGCACCCCGATGACGGCCGCGTCCGCCACCGCGGGATGGGCGAGCAGCGCGTTCTCGACTTCGGCCGGGTAGATGTTCTCCCCGCCGGAGACGATCATGTCCTTGATGCGGTCGTGGAGGAACAGGTACCCCTCAGCGTCCATCCAGCCTGCGTCGCCGGTCCGGAACCAGCCGTCGTCGGAGAGGATGGCCGCCGTCTCCTCGGGCCTGTTCCAGTACCCCAGCATGTTCTGGTCGGATCGGGTCCAGACCTCACCCACCTCACCGACCGGGAGCGTCTCACCCGATGCCGCGTCGACGATACGGATCTCGATATGGTCGAACGGACGTCCCGCCGACCGGAGCAGCCCGGCCCGCGGACCGTCCGGATCGTGGTCCGAGGGCATGAGCGACGTGATGGCACCGGTCGTCTCGGTGAGGCCGTACACCTGGGCGAAGTCGCAACCGAGCGCGCTCATCGACCGGACCAGCACGTCCTCGCTGATCGGGGACGCACCGTAGAAGATGGTGCGCAGCGAGCTCACGTCGGCGGTGGCCAGCTCGGGAGTGGCCAACAAGAACATCAGCACCGCCGGGACGACGAACGCTTCGGTGACCCGGTGCTCCTCGATGAGCCGGAGTGCCGCGGCCGGGTCCATGTCCCGGAGGATGACCGAGTGTCCTCCCCGGGACATGCCGCACAGCGCCCAGCCGGTGCCACCGATGTGGAAGAGCGGCATGGCCACCAGTGAGACGGTGTCGGCACCGATGTGGAAGACCTGGTCCGCCTGGGTCAGGATGCACGAGATGTTCCGCCCAGAGATCATGGCGCCCTTGGGGAGCCCGGTGGTCCCCGAGGTGTAGAGCTGGGTGACCACGTCATCGGGACCGGGCCGGAACCCGGGGTCCGGCCCGTCGGCGGGCCCGGATCCGTCCCGCCACTGGTCGAAGTTGTCGAGCGGCACCCAGGTGCGGACGCAGGTCACGTACGGGGTCAGCTCCTTCACCGCGGCGGCGTAATCGGAGCCGAAGAAGACCACCCGGGCTCGGGCGTCCTCGATGATGGCGGCCATCTCGGCCGGGGCCAGTCGCCAGTTGACGGCCACGCTCACCGCTCCGAGCAGTGCGCATCCGAAGAAGACCTCGAAATACTCGATGCAGTTCCGGTCCACGAAGGCCACCCGGTCGCCGGCCGACACCCCAGCCTCGGCCAGGGCGTGGCTGACCCGTTTGGCCCGATCGAACACCTCGGACCACGTGAGCGTGACGGCGCCTTCGGTGAGCATGGGCGCGTCGGGTGTCTGGCGCGCCCAGGTCCGGATCATGTCGGCTGCGGAGAGGTGGTCGGCCGGATCCGCCTGGCCCGCTCGGTCAGTGCTCACTCTCTGCCCCCTCCTGTTGACGGTGTCCCCGATGGCCCTCGTCCGGCCCCAGGATGGTACTCCGGAGCCGGTCGGAACCGCGCCGGGGCATCGGCCGGCCGGTCCCTCGTGCCCCGCCTCGCCACCTCTCCTCCACCGCCCGTAAGGTGTGGCGGTGACCGACACCACCTCGGCGACCCCGCCGGCTCCCGGTACCGACCGCCTCTACTTCCGCCAACTGTTGGCCGGACGCGACTTCGCCGTCGATGACCAGTTGGCCCGCCAGATGGTCAATTTCGTGTACCTGGTCGGTGATGCGGAGACCGGACAGGCCCTCATCGTCGATCCCGCCTACGGCGTCGACGAGCTGCTCGGGATCCTCCGGGCCGACGGCATGGAGTGCGTCGGCGCCCTGGCCACCCACTTCCACCCCGACCACATCGGCGGCGACATGATGGGATGGAACATCGAGGGGATCACCAGACTCCTGGAGCTGGCCGAGGTCCCGATCCACGTCCAGGCGGACGAAGCACCCTGGGTCGCCCGCACGACCGGGGTCGGCCCACACGAGTTGGCCACCCACCGGGGTGGGGATGTCGTCCAGGTGGGCTCGGTTCCGATCACGCTGGTCCACACGCCGGGCCACACGCCGGGCAGCCAGTGCTTCCTGGTCGACGGCCGGCTGATCGCCGGCGACACCTTGTTCCTCGAAGGCTGTGGACGGACCGACCTGCCCGGCGGTGACCCCGAGGCGTTGTACCAGTCGCTGACCACCCAGTTGGCCCGGGTGCCCGACGACACCGTCCTCTTCCCCGGCCACCTCTACTCGCCGGAGCCGTCGGCCACCATGGGGTACACCCGTGCCCACAATTATGTCTTCCGGCTGCGCACCCCCGAGCAGTGGATGACGATGTTCGGAGGCTGAGGGCACGGGGGCGCCGTGGGTCGGACCTACGATGACGCTCGATGAACGACCCCCAGGACAACGGCTCGACCATCGCGGTGGTCGGAGCGTCGCTGGCCGGCCTGCGGGCCGCCGAGGAGATCCGCCACGAAGGCCATGCCGGACCGGTGGTCATCATCGGCGACGAGCTCCACGTTCCCTACGACAGGCCGCCACTGTCCAAGCAGCTGCTGGCCGGCACCTGGGACGTTGCGCGCATCCACCACCACGCACCGGACAAGCTCGACACCCTCGGGCTGGAATTCCGCCTCGGTCGCCGGGTGCTGTCACTCGACACCGAGGCGCGGAACCTGGTCTGCGACGACGGGAGCGAGCTGCACTACGACGGGCTGATCGTGGCCACCGGGGCGGAGCCCCGCCCGTTGCCCGGCACCGAGGGCATGGCCGGTGTCCACACCCTGCGGACCCTCGACGACTGCCTGGCCATCCGGGCCGAGCTCGAGGCGGCCGGGCCCGGTGCCCGGGTCGTGGTCATCGGCGCCGGGTTCATCGGTTCCGAGGTGGCGGCCACCTGTCAGGGGCTCGGTGCCGGGGTGACCGTGGTCGAGGCGCTCCCCACCCCGCTGGCCGGGGTGCTGGGCGTCCAGATGGGTGAGGCGTGCGCGCAGCTCCATCGCGACCACGGGGTCACCGTGTCGACCGGGGTGGGTGTCGAGCGGATCTCGTCGGACCCCGCCGGCTCTGCGCCGCTGGTGGTCCATCTGGCCGACGGGACCGGCCTGGATGCGGACCTGGTGGTGGTGGGAATCGGCGTCGTCCCCGCGGTCGGGTGGCTGGTGGGTTCGGGCCTGACCCTGGACAACGGCGTGGTCTGTACCGGGTCGCTGTTCGCGGCCGACCGTGTGGTGGCCGCCGGGGACGTGGCCCGGTGGACCCGGCCCGGCACCGGTGAGCAGGTACGCGTCGAGCATTGGACCAACGCGGCCGAGGGTGGTGCCGCCGCGGCCCGAAACCTCCTGGCCGGGTCCGACGCGGCCGAGCCCTACGATCCCGTCCCGTTCTTCTGGTCCGACCAGTACAAGACCAAGATCCAGGTGATCGGCCTCCCCGGTCCCGACGACGAGGTGGTCGTGGTGGAAGGCTCCGTCGGCGAGGGCAAGCTGGTGGCGCTGTACCGGCGGGGCGACCGGCTGCGGGCCGCGTTGGCCTTCAGCCAGCCGCGCCTGTTGATGGCCTACCGTCCACTGCTGGCCGCCGGTGCCTCCTTCGACGAGGCGCTGGCGCTGGCGCGATCGTGACGCTCCACCGGGTGACCTCGGCGGCGGGCCCGCCGGTACCCTCGGGTGAAGGCCAGGGCGGCGGCGATCTGCTCGGCCGACGGCTCGAGTCCGCCGTAGGTGTACCGCTCCACCAATTGGGTTGAGCCGATCAGGCCGGCACCGTCGCGCGAGTCCTCCTCGGCCAGTCGCCGGCCGTAAGCGGACAGGGTCTCGTCGACCCGTCGCCTCCGGCCCATCCGGGCCCCTCCCCGGGCCAGGTCGGCGGCGACCTGGTGGGCCCAGGTGGGCGGTCGCCGCCGCCGTCGCCGGCGGACCTCGAAGAAGGCGGTGACGACGGCCACCGACATGCCGATGGGAATCCACGGGAGGTGGGCGAGGGCGCGCCCCGCGGTGCCGGCCAGCACCGAACCCGGGGAGGGGTTGGCCAGGGGCACGGCGGCCGTCGGGTCGAAGCTCTGCCAGCCGTAGCCCGGGAACCACACCTGCACCCAGGCGTGGGCATCCTTGGCCTGCACGTCGTAGAGGTCGGTGATCGGATCGTAGGGGCCCGGCACGTAGCCCACGGTCTCCCGGGCCGCGATGTGCAGGGAGCGGAGCATGACCACGGTGGCGGTGGAGATCTGTTCGCAGTAGCCCAGGCGGGACCCGAAGAGGAAGCTGGTCACCGCGTCGGCCCCCGGGGCCAGCGGCGGGATGTCGGTCGTGTACCGGATGTGGTCCGCCATCCACGCCTCGATGGCTTCGATCTTTTCGTAGGTGTGGGGGTCGGGATCGTCGGGGGTCCCGATACCGGCGGTGATGCGACGGGCCAGCGCGGCCACCCGGGGGTAGGGATGGGGGAGCTGGAGGTAGCGGGTCATCTGCGCCGTGGTCAGGGTCTGGCTCTCGGCGCCGTCCGGCGTGACCGGCGCGGTGGCCTCCCGAAGCTGCTGGGCGTCGGCCGTGTTGTCGGCCGAGACCACCGTGTAGATGGTCCCGGACCCCATCGAGGTGGACGAGACGATGGTGCCGTCCCCGGTCAGGGAGAGGGAGCGCGACTGGATGTAGACCCGCTCGGCATTGTCGGCGTGGAAGACCAGGTTCGGCCCCGACTGGGCCACGTAGAAGGTCTGGACATCGGTGTCCCCGGGGGATCGGTCCGCCTGCTGGTCGGGAGCCAGCGGTATCTCGAACGGGGACCCGGTCTCCAACTCCGCGACCCCCCGGCCCTTGGTGGGTACCGATTCCAGCCAGCTCTGGCCGTTCCAGGTGTCGTAGGTCTGCCCGACCCAGAAGCTCGGACGGCTGGCTCGGACCCTCATCACCACCTGGTCGCCGAGGGCGGCCCGCACCCCGGTGTCGAGGGACTTGGCGAATCCGAGAAATCCGCCCACCCTGGTGGGACCGCGCGGGCTGGCGGCGTGGGCGGGCAGCGACGGGGAACCGTCGGTGAGGTTGCTCGGGCTGTCGACCGGCGACGAGTCGGCCGCCGAAGAGGGGAAGATGAGCGAGGTGGAGACGGTCGGGGCCGGAAGCACGGTCACCAGCAGCGCAGCCAGCACCACCACCGCCGTCCCGGCCGCCCCCACGGCGAGCCACGGGATCCCGCGGGTGCCCGTCATCGACTGCCACATGGCCACGAGCGCCCACACACCGAACACCAGCCAGGCCAGGACGTAGACGCCCAGGGTGAGGTCGACCGACTGGGCCGCGGCCACCGCCATCAGGGCGGCCGACCCGGCCAGCGAGTAGGCCACGTCGCGCCGGGCCGGGACGTCGAAGGAGTGGGTGGACAGCACCCAGGCGAACAGGACGGCCAGCGGGCTCTCGACGGTCGAGATGTCCCCCGGGGTGGCGTTGCGGCTGACGGTGGTGATGAACCAGGCGAAGCCACCGAGGGCGCAGACGGCCAGGATGGGCTTGACCGCCGGCCACGGTCGCTCCCGTCGCCAGTAGGACAGGGTGTTGCCGACGACCGTCGCCACCATGGCGAAGACCGCCATGGCCGGGCCGAGCTCACCCTGGCTCCAGCAGGCGGCGGCGGCGACCACCACCGTGGCCGCCGAGGCCACCCGGAAGGGCACCGAGTGTTCCGGGGGCCCCGGCTTGTTGGCCTGGACGACCCGCTGCCACAGGGTCACGACGATCCCCGCCGCCGGACCGCTTCCGCCGCCAGCGACGGCCCGGCGGAATCGGCGGCCCCGGCGGGCGACCCCACGGCCCGGGCCAGGCGCCGTCCGAGGTCGATCCGGTCGCGTACCACCCGTACCACGTGGCCGTCGGCTTCCACGGTGCCGAGCACCACCGGCCGGCCGCGGGCCAGGTGGTGGGCGAGCGCGGCCATGACCCGCTCCGATTCGGCCTCGGCGGCGATCGGATCCGCAGGGAGCACCAGCTCGACGACGACCGGATCGTCGGTCTGGCGCTCCTTCTCGCGTACCATCAGCGACCCGACATGCGAGGTGGCCGGCCAGTGGACGGACCGGCGGGTGTCCCCGGGCCGGTAGGGGCGTACGCCGCGGGGCTCACCGGCGCCGGACGGGATCCGGAGCGGGGCGTCACCGATCGAGCTCTCGGGGAGGGACGGCAGGGGACCCGGTTCGCCGAGCCTCGGGGCCACGTGCAGCGGCCGGGGGAGCGGCACCCAGATCTCGCGTGCCCACCACAACAGCCCGAAGGGAGTGCAGGAGGCCACCTCCACGGCGACCTCGGCGATGACCCCGCGCCGGGCAGGGACGAATGTCACCTCGACCGTTCGCGGCCCCCGGACCGGTCCCGCGGGACGGGCCACCGGCCCGACCGGCTGCCGCGGCCGGATGCGGATGGGGCCGCTGGCCTCCATGGTCACCGACACCGTCCGACCCGCCTGGCCGTCCGATGGGCTGGCTCTACAGGTCACACCGGCGCTCCGGGCCGGCACGATCGGCGCCAGGAGGCCGATGACCAGCACCGCGGCCAACAGGGCACCGACGGCCTGCACCCAACCCGATCCGCTCGAATGGGCCACCCCGGCCCAGGCCAGGACGGCCACCACACTGCCGACCACCGGAGCCAGCCAGGCCACCGGGTGCAGCCGGGCGCGGAGTCGGACGCCACCGGGCACCCGGTCGGGATCCGAGCGTGCCGACCGGCGGGCCAACACGCCCCACGAGACGAGGGCGGCGGCCAGCGTGGCCACCAGCCCGACGGCGGCCCCGGCCACCACGACGGCGGGCCCGAAGGCGGCCCGGATGACGAGCACGACGCACCCGCCGGCCACGAGTCCGGTGGCGATCGCACCGACCGTGCGCCGCAGCAGCGGACGGCGGTCGGCGCCCTCTCGGCTCACGTGGGCGGAACGGGTGTCTCTTCGACGATCCGGGTGACGAGCGCCGGACCGTCGCCGCCGCCGCCCTCGGCGATGAGCCGGTGGGAGAGGCACGCCACCGCCACCGCCTGGATGTCCTCGGGATTGACGTAGGCCCGCTCCGACAGGACCGCGTACGCCTGGGCGCTGCGGATGAGCGAGATGGCCGCCCGCGGGCTGGCGCCGAGGCGCACGGTGCCGGCGGTGCGGGTGGCCCTCACCAGCGCGACGGCGTACTCGGCCACGGCCGTGACCACCTGCACCGACGCGGTGGCGTTGATGACCCTCGCCCACCGGGCCGGGTCGGCCACCGGGGTCAGGGCATCGAGGGCGTAGCGACCGCCCTGGTGCAGGACCAGGCGGGTCTCCACGTCCGTGTCGGGATACCCGATGGAGGTGGAGACCCCGAACCGGTCGAGCTGGCTCTCCACCAGCGGGTAGGTGCCGAGCTGGCCGATGGGGTTCTGGGTTCCGATGACCATGTGGGGCCGGGGCAGTGGCCACGACTCGCCGTCCACCGACACCTGCTGCTCCTCCATGGCCTCGAGGAGGGCGGACTGGGTCCGGGGCGGGGTCCGGTTGAGCTCGTCGAGCAGGACCACATGTCCGAACACCGGTCCGGGTCGGAAATCCCATGTCCCGGTGTCGGGGGAGAAGACGGTCACGCCGGTGATGTCGGAGGGGAGCAGGTCGGGATTGCCCTGGACCCGTGAGAGCTGGACCCCGAGCGCGGTGGCCAGGGCCCGGGCCAGGACGGTCTTGCCCACGCCGGGGACGTCCTCGATGAGGAGATGGCTTCCCGACAGGGCCGCGACCACGGCGAAGGTGACCGCCGTCGGGGTCCCGAGGAGCACCTCCGACAGGGCCAGGTGCAGATCCGAGGCCGTGGCCACCGCCTCGTCGATGGACGGGACGGGACCGCCGACCGCCGCCGGCTCACGACCCACCGTTCCGATGCCGGTGCTCGTGCTCATGCGCTCCCCTGCCTCTCCTGCACCCACCCGTCCGCGGATCCCGGCGCCGTGCGTGGTAGTCCACCCACCCTAGGCGTCACCCGAGTTGCGGTTCAATGGCCCGATCTTTCCGGGGCCCGGGTCCCGCCGGGGAAGGGCTCAGAAGTCAAGGGCGGACAGCTCGGGGATGGTGGCCTCCGACCTGCTGCGGGCTTCGAGCCAACGGGCCCGGGCCGCTTCCCGTCGGTCGTCGCCGACGGCGGGGTCGACCACCAGGCGCGGTGCCCATGCCGCCGCCACCTCGGTCTCGTCCGACCAGATGCCGACGGCCATGCCGGCCAGGTAGGCCGCACCGAGGGTGGTGGCCTCGAGCACGGGGGCGATCTCGACGGGCCGGCCGCAGGCGTCGGCCAGCGACTGGGTGAAGACCGGGTTGGCGGACATCCCGCCGTCGACCCGGAGCGAGGCGATGGGCAGACCCGAGTCGGCCACCGCCGCCTCGAGGAGGTCGGCGCCCCGGTGGGCCACTCCCTCGAGGACGGCTCGGACCAGTTCCGGTCGCCCGCTCCCCCTGGTGAGACCGGTGAAGGTCCCGCGTGCTCCGAAGTCCCAGACCGGCGTGCCCAGTCCGAGCAGGGCGGGTACGAACCACACGTCGCCGGTGTCGGCACAGCGGGCGGCGACCTCGGCCGAATCGGAGGCCGAGTCGATGATGGCCAGGTCGTCGCGCAGCCACTCCACGCAGGTTCCCGCCGACAGCATGATGGCCTCGATCCCCCAGGTCACCTTGCCGCCGCGCCGCCAGGCGATGATGGGGATGGTGCCGGCCGGCCCCCGGGCCATCTGGACCGGTCGGCCCGGGCCCACGCACTGGTCGAGCATCCCTCCGGTCCCGAAGGTGGCCTTGGCCTGCCCCGGCTGGGTGCACCCCTGTCCGATGAGCGATGCCTGCTGATCGCCGGCCATGCCCGCGATCAACGGCGCTCCGGCGAGGATCTCCGCCGGGCCGGCGGCGCCGGACGAGTCGACGATCTCGGGCATCATCGATTCGTGGATGCGCAGCTCGGCGAGCACCTCGGTGTTCCACCCGGATCCGTCCGCGTGCACGAGGCCGGTCACACCGGCATTGGAGGCATCGGTGACGTGGAGGTTCCCGTTCGAGAGCGTCCACGCCACCCAGGTGTCCACCGTGCCGAAGGCGAGCTCCCCGCGCTCGGACCGCGAGCGGTCCGGATCGGCCAGGTCGAGCAGTGCGGCCACCTTGGTGGCCGAGGCGTTGGGCGCCACCCTGATTCCCCGGGCCTGAAGCTCCAGGCAGGTACCGACCGTCCGGAGGTCCTGCCAGCCGAGCCCCGGACCCACCGGCGAGCCGGTGGCCCGGTCCCAGACGATGGTCGACGCCCGCTGGTCGGCGATCCCGACCGCGTCGACGGGGCCGCCCTCGGCCAGGGTCTGCGAGGCCACCGCCACCACCGCTGCGGCCATGGCCTGCGCATCGAATTCCACCAGCCCGGGGAAGGGCGTGTCGGGCAGCACGGGTACGTGGTGGATGTGCTCGACGGTGCCGTCGGGGCGGACCACCGCGCCGCGGACTCCCGAGGTGCCGACGTCGACGACCAGGATGCTCACGGCCAGCCGACCACGCCGAACGGGCTGGGCAGGCCGAGCTTGCCGGGGTTGAGGATGCCGTGCGGATCGAGGGCCTGCTTCACGGAGGCCAGTACCTCGAAGCCGGCGCCGAGGGCACCGGGCAGGAAGCGGGCCCGGTTGATGCCGATGCCGTGGTGATGGCTGATGGCGCCCCCCGCGGCCATGGTGGCCCCGGTCACCTCGTCCCAGGCCCGGCGGTAGTACTGCGCCACCCACGACCGGTGGTCGGCGGGATCGAGGTCGGCGGGGGGCCGACCGGCGAAGGTGAAGTAGAGGCAGGCGCCGTCGGTGTAGGCGTGGGACTGGTGGGACGATGCGACCGCCGTTCCCTCGACACGGCCGAGGGCGGCCAGCACCGAGTCGTAGAGTCCGGGCAACGCCCGCCACCGGGCCGAGATCTCGACGGTGTCGACGACCACGCCGGCCCGCCACAGCGGAGCCAGGGCGGATACGTCGTTTCGGTGACCGAGCCAGCGCTCGACCAGGTCCGTCCCGAGGGGTACGGCGCTCCCGCACTCCTCGTCGACGACGGCCAGGGTGGCCCCGACGAGGGTCGGATCGCCCTCGTCGAGGACGATCAGGGCGTTGGTGTCGGGCTGGTCGAACGAACGCCCGGACTCGGTCCGGTCGTAGAGGCGCAGGACGGCCGGAGTTGCGCCGCGGCGCAGGATTCCCCGGCAGGCGTCGAGGCCGTCGGCGAAGGAGGCGAACCCGAAGGCCCGCCGCCCTTCACCCCCGGGGACCGGGTGGACCCGGAACCGACCCTCGGTGATCACCCCGAGCGTGCCCTCGCTGCCCACGAACAGCTGGGTCAGGTCCGGGCCGGTGGCCGACCTCGGCCCGTGCCCACCGGTCCGCACGACCCGTCCGTCGGCCAGCACCACCTCGAGGCCGATGACCATGTCCTCGATCTTCCCGTAGCGGTTGGAGTACTGGCCCGCGCCGCGGCAGGCCAACCATCCGCCCACCGTGGAGAGGTCCATCGACTGGGGCCAGTGTCCGAGGGTGACGCCGGAGCCACCGCGGAGGGCCGACTCGACGTCGGGGCCGAAGGTGCCGGCCCGGATGTCGGCCACCAGTGAGAGGGTGTCGACGTCGACGACCCCGGCCAGCCCGCACAGGTCGAGGGCGACCCCGCCGAAGAGGGGGATGGAGGCGCCACAGACACCGCTGCGCCCACCGGCGGGTGTCACCGGCACCTGTTCGTGATGGCACAGGGCGAGCACCCCGGCCACCTGCGCCGTGTCGGTGGGCCGGGCCACGATCGCGGGACGGGACGGGACCTGCCCGTCGACGGCCCATCCGATGGCCACCGGCCACCAGTCGCGACCGGCCTCGGCCCGCGAGGCGTCGTCGTCGACCACGGCGCAGACCTCGCCCAGCCGCCGGCGGAGATCGTCGTCGACCTCGACCCGTGCCCCCTCCAGGTGGTCGGCGACCCGGTCGGGGGTGGCGTCGACCGGTGTGACCGGCGTGGGCCGGGTCATCCGGGCTCGGTCCCGTGGACGACGGCATGGGTGTACGGGCCCGCGTCGGGGTCGAGCCCGGCCCGCACCAGTTGCGCCCGGATATCCCGGCCGTACACCTCCGCCTCGTGCTCGGCGCGGCGGTCGTCCCAGCCCAGCGAGGGGCCGATGAGGGCGGCCACCCGGGTGGCCGCCTCGGCCGCGCCGCGGGCGTCGCGCAGGGAGGCCCGGGTCCGTCGGTCGAGCACATCGGCCACCGACCGGGCCATCTCCTCCTCCACCGCATAGACGGCTTCGGCGGCCAGGTAGTGGAGGCCGGGGACCAGCGGGTCGAGCAGTTCCGGCCGCCCGTCGGCCACGGCCAGCACGGCCGGGGTCTCGGTGCCGTACCGGCCGGCCAGATGGGCGGCCACTGTTGCTGCGGAGTCGGCACGGACGGCGGGGCCTGTGGGGGCGGCTCCAGAAACCCCGGGCGCCCGGGCCCGGGCCGGCCGGGCCGTGGCCCCGCGCAGCCGGAGCGTCTTCGTCACGCACGGACCGGCTCGACGCCCGAGGACCCTGAGCGCGGCATCGACGGTGTCCTCGGCCATCTTGCGGTACGTGGTGAGCTTGCCCCCGGTGACGGTGACCATCCCCTCGGGGGAGGTCCGCACGGTATGGCGGCGGGACAGGTCGGCCGTCCGCTCGCTCGGCGCATGCCTGCCCTCCACCGGGGCCAGCAACGGCCGCAGCCCGACCCAGATGCCGGCGATGTCGCTCCCCTGGATCGGGGTGGTGGTGATGGCGTTGGCCGCATCGAGGATGTAGTCGACGTCCTCGGGCAGGCAGCTCGGATCGTCGAGGGGCCCGTCCCACTCGGTGTCGGTGGTCCCGAGATAGACCTGGTCGCCCCACGACACCACGAAGATCGACCGGTGGTCCTCCCGGACCGGGATGACGGCGGCGATGTCGCACGGGAAGGCGGCTTCGGGCACGGTGATGTGGATGCCCTTGGCCGGCCGGATCGAATGCGGGTTCCGCTTCTCGTCGAGGGCGCGCACCTCGTCGGCCCACACCCCGGCCGCGTTGACCACCACTGCCGCGTTGACCACGAAGGACGGTCCGTCGTCGGGCGTCACCGTGGCTCCGTTGACCCGACCATCGGCTCCGGTGGTGAGGGCGGTCACCGGTGCGTGGTTGGCGGCCACCGCGCCGTGGTCGAGCACCGCGGTCCGGAGCACGGTGAGGGTGAGCCGGGCGTCGTCGGTGCGGGCGTCCCAGTAGAGGAAGCCGGCCACCAGCCGGTCGGCCTGCAGGTTGGGCATGTGGGCCAGGGCCTGGGCCCGGGTCACCTTCTCGTGACGCCGTCCGATGCGGACCCCTCCGGTCAGGTCGTAGAGCCACAGGGCGGTCCGGTAGACACGGGCCACACCGCGGTTGACCACCCCGTCGCGTCCGAACAAGGGGATGAGGAAGGGGAGCGGCGACACCAGATGGGGGGCGTTGTCGAGCAGGCGCTGGCGTTCGGCCAGGTTCTCGTACACCAAACGGAACTCGTTCTGCTGCAGATAGCGGAGACCGCCGTGGACCAGCTTGGACGACTTGGACGAGGTGCCCGAAGCGAAGTCGTCCCTCTCGACCAACGCGGTCTTGAGGCCCCGGCTGGCCGCGTCCAGGGCCACTCCCGCTCCGGTGATGCCCCCGCCGATGACCAGGACGTCGAACGACTCCGAGGCCAGCCGGGACAGCGCCTCGTCCCGTTTGAAGCGACCGGCGCTCGGCTCGGAGACGCGGACGCGGTCGGGCATGGACAAAGCCTGCCACAGGTGGACGGGAACCCCGTCGCCGGTGGGTCTGCTCCGGGGGCGGATGGAGGACCGATTCCGCCGGTGGAGTTATCTACAATGATTGTTGAAAAACAATCATTGGTGGTAGACTGCACGGCGTGAGGACGCCCGAAGAGCTGACCGAATTGTTCCGGTCCACCGGTCGCAAGGTCACCGCCCAGCGGCAGTGCATCTTCAGGCTCCTGCAGGGCAACGAGACCCACCCGTCGGCCGAGGCGATCCATGCCGAAGCCAGCCGGGAGATGGAGACGATCTCTTTGAAGACCGTCTACCAGACACTCCACGACCTGGCCGAGCTCGGGGAGATCACCTCCCTGGACGTGGGAACCGGCATGACCCGGTTCGACCCCAACGTGGACCATCCCCATCATCACCTGGTCTGCCGCAGCTGCGGCCGGGTCCGTGACCTGGTGGCCGACTTCCCCGATGTGCAGATCCCGAAGGGCGCCGACCTCGGCTTCGTCGTCGGCTCGGCGGAGATCGTCTTCAGGGGGTTGTGCCCCGAGTGCCGACCGCCGGGACGCCGTCGGCACCGGGCACCTTCGAGCAGCGCTTCATTGTCACCGTCCCACTGAGCAACCCGTGGTGCCTGCCACAACACCCATGAAAGGAACCCCCCATGACCGCACTGAAGGATTCAAAGACCGAGGCCAACCTCAAGGTGGCCTTCGCCGGCGAGAGCCAGGCGAACCGGCGCTACCTCTACTTCGCCCAGAAGGCGGACGTCGAGGGTTACCCCGACGTGGCCGCACTGTTCCGTTCGGTGGCGGAGGGTGAGACCGGACACGCCTTCGGCCACTTCGACTTCCTCCGCGAGGTGGGTGACCCGGTGACCGGCGTTCCCGTCGGACCGACCGAGGACAACCTCAGGTCGGCCATCGAAGGTGAGACCTACGAGTACTCCGAGATGTACCCGGGCTTCGCCAAGACGGCCCGCGACGAGGGATTCGTCGAGATCGCCGAGTGGCTCGAGACCCTGGCCCGGGCGGAGAAGAGCCACGCCGGTCGGTTCACCGAGGGCCTGGCCTCCGTCTCCTAGCACCCGGTCAGGGTGCCCAGTACCGCACCGGACCACACCGGCCCCTGCGTGAGCCAGGGCCGGTGTGGTCGGACGGTCCGGCTCACAGACGGCCCCCAGAGGAGATCACCATGAGCACGACGGGACCGCTCACTCTCGAGGACATCGCCGACCAGCGCGCCTACGAGCGCGAACGGGACGAATTCCGTTCGAACGTCATCGCCGCGAAGAAGCTCCGCCGGGTGTCGGTGGGGCCGGTGGTGACCCTGGTCTTCGAGAGCCGGCTGACCATCCGGTTCCAGGTCCAGGAGATGGCCCGGGCCGAGAAGATGGTCACCGACGAGCAGATCCAACACGAGTTGGACGTCTACAACCGGCTGCTCCCGACGCCGGGCGAGCTGTCGGCCACCTTGTTCATCGAACTGACCAGCGAAGAGGAACTCCGTACCTGGTTGCCGCGCCTGGTGGGCATCGAGAGCGCGTGCCAGGTACGCATCGGGCGCGGGGACGACCTCACCGTGGTCCGCTCGGTGGCCGAGTCGACCCATCAGGCCAATCTGACCCGGGAGGAGACCACGTCGGCCGTCCACTACGTGCGCTTCCCGTTCACCGTCGAGCAGATCGCCGCGTTCAGTGCCGGTCCTGCGCGACTTGCCGTCGACCATCCGAACTATCCCGGGGGTGTACCCGGCGTCGAACTGGGCGATGCCACCCGGAGCGAGCTGATGGTCGACCTCGGCGGGGGTTGAGCGAGAGCCCGGCCCGGTTGGGCTTCAGCGGTGGGCGAGATGCACCGCCGCCTCGGGCGTATTGATGTGGAAGGTGAGGGTCTCCTCGATGAAGAGGTCGACCGAGGCGGCGTCGTCGCCGCGGTAGCCGATCGAGAAGTCCTCGCCCACGGTCAGCTCGAAGTCACCTCCGCGCTGGCTCAGCACCACCGCACCGTCCACCGCCGGCGCCCACACCACGGGGCCGTCGAGGATCTGGCGGAGGTGCTCGAACACCGGATAGCCGCCGTGCTCGGTCGTCTCGGTGACACCGGTGAAGCAACGGGGCCCGAGGGCGATGGCATAGGGGCCGGACACGTCGGCGGCCCTGAGCGCAGCGACTGCCTTGGCCACGTGTCCGGGATAGTGGTTGTAGTCGTCGCTGATGATCACCGGCTCGTGGGGGGAGGTGGCGACGATACCGGCGACCGGACCCTGTTCGTACCCGTGGAACACCAGGTGGTCCTCGGCCACGGCCGCGGCGCGTGAGGCGACGATCACCGGGTCCAGATCGGGGTCGGTCGCGCCGCGGTCGGCCGCGGCCAGCTCGGACTTGGACAGTGAGAACGGGGACCGAAGCTCGATGAGCGGCCTGATCCTGCGGAGCGACGCCTCGACCGGACCGAGGGGACCGCTGTCCAGGCTGTCGACCCGGCCGACGTCGACCGAGGAGTACTCCCACCCCAGCGGGCCGGAGAAGTCGACCAGCCGCCGGGCGGCCAGGAAGTGCTTCAACGATCGTGTCGCTTCGGCGTCGATCTGCTGCCACGAACCGTCGGTGATCGGGGCCAGCTCTCGCATCAGGTGGTTCATGGGAGCATCCTGCTTTCGTGTCGTAGATTGCCGATGCCGAGACTCCCGTCTGCGGCCATGGCCTGGGCCAGCGGGTTCGGCGTGGGGGCGCCGACCCGGGTGAGCGTGTTGCGGTCGATGTGGGAGAAGGGCTCGGTGCGGTCGGGAATGTCGAGCACCCCCTCCTCCTCGTACGACCAGGTGCCGTCCGGGTGGACCGTGACGGACATCCGGTAGCTGAGCGTGCGGAACGCCTGCTGGAGGAACGGGTTGGACAGGATCCCGAAGATCTCGGAGCCGGCCTCGGCCCGGACCTCGAAGGTGGTGGCGTCCGGCTCGGCGGTGCCCCCGGCCAGGAGCACCTGGCCCCTCGGGATTCCGAGCGTGAGCAGGACCGCGTTCGTGGCCGGCTCCCACAGCCAGAAGCCCACCTGGTCGTGGAAGGTCTCCACCTCGGCCGGCTTGACGATGTGGGTGTGGTAGCGGAGTCCGTAGAACAATTGGGGTCCGTTGGTCTGGCGATCGATGGGCTGGAGCTCGTATCTCTCGACGAAGGTGTTCTGCTCGGCCCCGCCGGCAGCGGGGTGCTCATCGGCCCCACCCGCGCTCTCCCAGATCCCGGCCAGTGGGGCCAGGGGTCCGAGGTTGGACAAGGTGTCGGGATCCCCGTCGGGCTCGGTGTACAGGTCGGAGCCGTAGAACGTGCCCGCGGCCGCCGCCGCCACGGCGTCGCTGGCGGCCCGGCTCTCTGCGTCCATGGCACGACAGTGTAGGACGACGCTCTTCGGTCATGACCGGTCCCGTCGCTGGTGGGTGGCACGGCCGGCAAGGTTCCCGCCAACTGGCGGCGTCACATCCGGGCAAGGTCGGCCGCCCATCATCGACCCGTCACCCGGACGGGGGACCCGGCCGACTCCCGATGAGGGGGCCTGTCGGCGACGACACTCGTGCAGACGAGAGAAGAGGAACGCCATGAGCTCGACGACGACCACCATCACCGGCAACCTGACCCGTGATCCCGAGATCCGCTACACCAGGGACGGGCAGGCCACCACCTCCCTCGGCGTGGCGGTCAACCGCCGGTGGCAGAACCGCGAATCCAACGAGTGGGAGGAGTCGACTTCCTTCTTCGACGTGGTGACATGGCGCGACCTGGCCGAGAACGTCGCCCTCAGTCTGACCAAGGGCATGCGGGTGGTGGTGACCGGCCGCCTCGAGCAGCGGAGCTGGGAGACCGAGGAGGGCGATCGGCGGTTCAAGGTGGAGATCGTGGCCGACGAGGTCGGCGCCAGCCTGCGATTCGCCACCGTCGACGTGCACAAGGTCGAGCGCCACCAGGGCATCGACGGCGACCAGAGCCTCGGCAACGGCGGCACCGGGACCGAGGACGAAGCGGTGGGAGCGGGAAGCTGATCCCCGTCCTGTTCGCTCCTTCGGTGCGCCTGACCAAGGGGGAGGTGTTCTCCGCCTGTCAGGCACTGGCCGATGCCGACCGCTGCCTGGTGCGTGCCGGCCGGACGCGGGAGGCCGGTGCCCTCGGCGATCTCTTCGAGCTCCTCGAGGCCCGGATGGTGGCCGACGAGGTCGCCGGTCCGTCCCGAGCCAGTCCGTCCCGCGCGAGTCCGGTCGGCGCTCAGTCCCCGGAGGGCTCGTACTCGATCGAGAGCGAGTTCACGCAGTAGCGCTGACCGGTCGGCAGCGGTCCGTCGGGGAACACGTGGCCGAGATGGCCACCGCACCTGGCACAGGTGATCTCGGTCCGTGTCATCCCGAAGGTCCGATCGGTGTGCTCGTTGATGACACCGTCATCGAGCGCCCGGTAGAAGCTCGGCCACCCAGAACCGGAGTCGAACTTGGTGTTGCTCGGGAACAGTGGCGCCCCGCACCCGGCGCAGGTGAACATCCCACTCCCCTCCACGTGCAGGAGCTCCCCGGACCACGCCGGCTCCGTGCCCTTCTGGCGCAGCACGGCGTAGCGCTCGGGGGAGAGCCTGGCCCGCCACTCCTCATCAGTGAGCTCGACCCGCGGGCCGGTGTCCGTTCCGGTGTTCTCTTCCATTCCATCTCTCTTTCCGCCGGCCGAGGGGAGGGAAGAATCCATCCCACTTCCGGTCGACAACGATCACTGGGTAAAACGCTCGCGGGTCACGGTGTGTTCCCATGTCGGGAGGTGCGCCGGGCCGGGGGGAATCCCGAAACCCGTTTGGTAGCGTCTCGGCAGATTTCGAGGGGCAGGGTCCGCCGGACGCGGGCTCGGTTGGGCCCCGCCCGTCCGCCCGACAGACGCCAGAGGACCGAACCGTGGACCTTCGAGACCGACCCGAGGACGAGGCCTTCCGCGCCGAGGTGCGGGCATGGCTGGACGCCCACGTGGTCGGCGACTTCGCCGCCCTCGGCGGCCGGGGAGGATCGGGAGACGAAACGTTCGGATTCGAGACCCGCCTCGAGTGGGAGCAGGTCCTCGCCGCCGATGGTTGGACCTGCATCGGTTGGCCCGTCGAGTACGGAGGTCGCGGGGCCTCCGTCGCCCACCAGGTCATCTTCAACGAGGAGTATGTGAAGGCCAGGGCGCCGGGCCGGGTGAGCATCCTCGGGGAGGGCCTGATCGGTCCGACCATCATCCACTACGGCACAGCCGAGCAGAAGGCGCGGTTCCTGCCTCCGATCGTGGCCGGCAGGGAGCTGTGGTGCCAGGGTTACTCCGAGCCCGGGGCGGGCAGTGACCTGGCCAATGTGCGGACCCGGGCCGTGCTCGACGGGGACGAGTGGGTGGTGACCGGGCAGAAGGTGTGGACGTCGCTGGCCCACCAGTCCGACTGGTGCTTCGTGGTCTGCCGCACCGAGCCGGGGTCGGTCCGCCACCGAGGCCTTTCCTACCTGCTCGTGCCCATGGACCAGCCCGGCGTCGAGGTCCGTCCGATCACCCAGCTCACCCGCACCTCCGAGTTCAACGAGGTCTTCTTCGACGGTGCCCGAACCGCGGCGGCGAACGTGGTCGGCGAGGTGGGGGACGGTTGGCGGGTGGCGCTCGCCACCCTGGCCTTCGAACGCGGGGTGGGGCTGCTCGGCCACCAGCTCTCCTTCCGGCGGGAGCTCGACCACCTCATGGCCGTGGCCCGGGCCAACGGCTCGGCATCGGATCCGGTCATCCGACAGCGCCTGGCCCGCTCCTTCGGCGAGCTCGAGATCCTCCGGTACAACACGCTGCGCAGCCTGTCGGGCATCGACGGGCCGGTGGCGCCACCCGAGGCGTCGATCATGAAGCTCTACTGGGCCAGCTGGCACCGCAGGATGGGCGAGCTGGCCATCGACGTCCTGGGCCCGACCGGCGTCGTGGCCGAGGGCTTTCCCTACGAGCTCGACGAGTTCCAGCGCACCTTCTTGTTCAGCAGGTCGGAGACGATCTACGGCGGCTCGAACGAGATCCAGAAGAACATCATCGGCGAGCGGGTGCTCGGCCTGCCGCCCGAACCGAAGGGGACGGCATGACCGACGACGACACGGGCGGGCCCACGATCCCGGATCCACCCTCCGGGCACGGGCTCCTCAACGGCAAGGTGGTGGTCGTCACCGCCGCCGCCGGCACCGGCATCGGGTTCGCCACGGCCAGGCGGTGCGTCGAGGAAGGGGCCACGGTGGTCATCTCGGACGCTCACGAGCGTCGGCTGGGGGAGGCGGCCGACGCGCTGGCCGAGCTGGCCGGCGAACGGCCGCTGGCGGTGCCCTGCAACGTGACCGACGAGTCCCAGGTCGGGCACCTCTACGACGCGGCGGCGGAGCACCATGGCCGGTTCGACGTGGCCGTCAACAACGCCGGGCTCGGTGGGCAGGTCGACGTGGTGGACATGACCGACGACCAATGGGCCCTCGTCCTCGACGTGACCCTGACCGGGACCTTCCGCTGCATGCGGGCCGCCCTCCGCCACTTCTACGCCCGCGGTGGGGGAGGGGTCATCGTCAACAACGCCTCGGTGCTGGGTTGGCGGGCCCAGGCCGGGCAGTCCCACTACGCCGCGGCCAAGGCCGGGGTGATGGCGCTCACCCGCTGCGCGGCCGTCGAGGCGGTGCCCCACGGCGTCCGCATCAACGCGGTCTCCCCGAGCCTGGCCGTCCATCCGTTCCTCAACAAGGTCATGGCCGACGAGGAGCTGGAGGAACTGAGCCGGCGCGAGGTCTTCGGTCGTGGCGCCGAGGTATGGGAGGTGGCCAACGTCATCGCCTTCCTCGCCAGCGAGTACGCCACCTTCATGACCGGTGAGGTGGTCTCGGTGAGCAGCCAGCATCCCTGAGCCGGCGATCGAACTACCCTGACGGAGTGTCAGATGTGACCGATCCCCGAGGGGATCTTCAGTGGGGGACCATCCCGGGGCTGGTGGAGGATGCCGCCGCCCGGTTCGGTGAGCTGGAGGCGGTGGTCGACGTCCACGGACCGGACGGCTCGACCATCCGTCTCACCTTCGACCAACTGGCCGATGAGGTGGCCTCGGCCACCCGGGCCATCGTCGCCAACGGGATCGAACGTGGCGACCGGGTGGCCATCTGGGCGCCGAACTGTGCCGAGTGGGTGGTCGCCGCCCTGGGGGCGGTCGGCGCCGGGGCCCTCCTGGTGCCACTCAACACGCGGTTCAAAGGGGCCGAGGCGGCGCAGATCCTGGCCCAGTCCGGGGCCCGGTTGCTCTTCACCGTCGACGGGTTCCTCGGGAACGACTACACGCGGCTCCTCGACGACGCGGTGGCCGCGGGGGCCAAGGTGCCCGAGCTCGAGCGGGTGGTGGTCCTCCGCCGGGGTGACGGAGCCCCGGGCCCGTCGACGGCCAAGGGTGACCCGCTGGTCGACTGGGAGGTCTTCTTGCAGGAGGGTGGGGCGTGCTCGGCCGACGTGGCCGCCGGCCGCACCGCCTCCATCACCTCGGGGGACCTCTCCGACCTGGTGTTCACCTCGGGGACCACCGGGCTTCCCAAGGGAGCCATGACCACCCACGGTCAGACGTTGCGCACGTTCGCCACCTGGTCCGAGGTGGTCGGGCTGCGCCGCGGGGACCGCTACCTCATCGTGAACCCCTTCTTCCACACCTTCGGCTACAAGGCCGGCATCCTGGCCTGCCTGATGACGGGGGCCACCATGGTGCCCGAGCCGGTCTTCGACGTCGACCGGGTCATGGCGAGGGTCGAGAACGAACGCATCACCGTGCTTCCGGGCCCGCCGACCATCTTCCAGTCCATCCTCGACCACCCCGAACGCAAGGGGTTCGACCTTTCGTCGCTGCGCCTCGTGGTCACCGGCGCCGCCGTCGTCCCGGTCGAGCTGGTGAAGGGGCTGTGGTCCGACCTCGGCATCGAGACCGTGCTCACCGCCTACGGGCTGACCGAGGCGACCGGGACGGTGACCATGTGCCGCCGGGGCGACTCCGCCGAGGTGATCTCGGGCACGTCGGGCCGGGCCATCCCCGACGTGGACGTCCGGATCATCGGCGGCGACGGGGCCGAGCTCCCCAGGGGGGAGGCCGGCGAGATCGTCGTGCGGGGGTACAACGTCATGCGGGGGTACTTCAACGACTCCGAGGCCACCGACGAGGCCATCGACATCGACGGGTGGTTGCACACCGGTGACGTGGGGATGATGGACGGCGCCGGCAACGTCACCATCACCGACCGTCTGAAGGACATGTACGTGAGCGGCGGGTTCAACGTCTACCCGGCCGAGGTCGAGGCCGTCCTCCGGCTCCACCCCGGGGTCGCGCAGGTGGCCGTGGTCGGCGTGCCCGACCGGCGGCTCGGCGAGGTGGGCCTCGCTGTGGTGGTGCCGGCCCCCGGACCCGACCCGGACGACCTCGACGACGGTCTGATCCCGTGGGCCCGCGAACGGATGGCCAACTACAAGGTGCCGAGGCTGGTGGTGGCCGTCGACTCGCTTCCCGTCAACGCCAGCGGCAAAGTGCTGAAGCGAGAGTTGCGGGACGGGTACCCACGGCCGGAATGACCCGGGCGCGCCGGCCCCCGGTCCGACAGGTTCCGATCAGTGGCCCGACAGGTTCCGGTTAGTAGAAGTTCGACGAGTTCCGATCAGACGAGTTCCGATCAGTAGAGAAGAGAGGGAGGGATGCCATGCGAGGCATCGTGTACACGGGTGACGACGTGGAGGTCACCGACCAGCTGAGTGTCGGGGACCCGGGACCCACCGAGGTCCGGGTGGCCATCGGGGCCGCCGGTGTCTGCCACAGCGACCTGTCCGTGATCAACGGGACGATCCCATGGAAGGCGCCCTCCGTGCTCGGTCACGAGGGGGCCGGAGTGGTCGAGGCCGTCGGCTCCGAAGTGAGGGCGGTGAAGGTCGGCGACCACGTTGTGATCGCCACCCTGCAGAGCTGTGGCAACTGCCGGGCCTGCAGCACCGGCCATCCGACCTGGTGCGTGAAGACGCTCGGCAACGTGTCCCAGCCGTTCATGTTCAAAGGCGAGCCGGCCTCCAACTTCGCCGGGACGTCGGTGTTCACCGAGTCGACCATCGTGAAGGAGGTGCAGGCGGTCAAGATCTCGAAGGACGTGCCCATGACCTCGGCCTGCCTCATCGGCTGCGGGGTCCTCACCGGCGTGGGCTCGGTGCTCAACCGGGCCAAGGTCCAGGCCGGGGAGACGGCGGCCGTCTTCGGCGTGGGCGGCGTCGGCCTCAACGTGATCCAGGGGCTCCGCCTGGCCGGCGCCAGCCGGATCATCGCCGTGGACACCCTGGCCTCCAAGGAGGGGCTGGCCCGCCAGTTCGGAGCCACTCACTTCGTCGACGCCTCGTCCACCGACGCGGTGGCAGCCATCCGCGAGCTGGTCCCCCCCGGGCCGGCCCGGGTGACCGGGGCCCTGGGCTGGACCGGGGGGGTGAACTGGTCGTTCGACTGCGTGGGCCACCCGGTCGTGCTCCGCAACGCCCTCGACGTGCTCGACTGGGGCGGTAATGCCCTGGCCATCGGCATCCCGCCCCAGGGGACGGAGGTGTCGGTGGACGTGAACGCCCTGGCCTACGTGGACCGCGGTCTGCTCGGTTGCCGCTACGGATCGGCCCGCCCGCACCACGACATCCCTCTCATGGTGGAGCTCTACCTGTCCGGCAAGCTGATGCTCGACGAATTGGTCACCGAGCAGCGCCCGCTCGAGGGATTCCGCGACATCGTCGAGGACATGGAGGCCGGCAAGCTGGCCCGTGGCGTCCTCACCTTCTGAGGGTCGGGGCGGCGCAGAGCGGGTCGCGACGGCCCTGTTACAGTCGGCCCCGGTATGACGGTGCGTCAGATTGCCGGCGAGTGGCAGACCGTGGTGGAGGTCCTGCGGGCCGCGGCGACGGTCAATCCCGACATCGAGGCGTACGTCGAGCCCGCCACCGAGGAGACCCCCCGCCGGCACCTGACGTTCGCCCAATGGGACCGGGCCGCCGACGGGGTGGCCGGGCTGTTCGCCAGCCGCGGCGTGGGCCGCGGCACGGTGGTCTGCCTGATGCTTCCCAGCTCGATCGACTACATGGTCTGTTTCGCCGCCGCCACCCGGCTGGGGGCGATCACGTCGGGCATCAACCTCCGCCTCGGCCAACGCGAGGTCCTGTCCGTCCTCGACCGGACGAGGCCCGTGGTCACGGTGGTCGACGACGACGCCACACCGCCGGCCGGGCCCACCGGGGAGGTGCTCCGGCGGTCGGCCGTCACCGACGCCATGACCGGCCCGCCACCGCCCGGGTTCCCCGAGCTGTCGCCCACCGATCCGGTGGCCGTGGTGTGGACCAGTGGCACCACCGGGCTGCCCAAGGGGGCGGTGTTCGACCATGACGCCCTGGCCGCGGTGGCGTCCGGCACCGACGTGCTGTCCGAGCCGGGTGACCGGCGACTCTCGCCGCTCCCGTTCGCCCATGTGGGCTCCATGACCCGCACCTGGGACGAGATCGCCAACGCGGTGACCACGGTGATCACCCCGACCCCGTGGCGGGCGGCCGACACCATCCGGGTCATCGGCGAGGAGCGGATCAGCGTGGCCCAGGGCGTTCCCACCCAGTGGGCGCTGGTTCTCGCCCACCCCGATCTCGAGGCCACCGACGTCTCCTCGCTGCGGATCGTGGGTACCGGAGCGTCCCGGGTTCCACCGGAGCTGGTGGCCGCCTTGCGCCTCCGGTTCGCGGTGCCGGTCGTGGTGCGGTACACCTCGACGGAGGCATCGCTCGGCACCGGGACCGTCCCCGGCGACGCGGACGAGGTGGTGGCCACCTCGGTGGGCCGACCGGTGCCGGGGGTCGAGCTGTCCATCGTCAACGACGACGACGGCCGGCCGGTGGCCTCCGGCGAGGTGGGGCGGGTCCGGCTGCGTTCGGCCGCGGTGATGCGCGGCTATTGGGGCGGTCCGCCGGTCGGCCCCGGGGCCGACGGGCTGGTCTACGACAGCGATGCCACCCGGGCGGTCCTGGCCGGGGACGGCTGGCTGACCACCGGCGATTTCGGCTTCGTCGACGGCGACGGGTGCCTCCACCTGGTGGGCCGGGCCAACGAGCTCTACATCCGCGGTGGGTACAACGTCTATCCGGCCGAGGTCGAAGGGGTGCTCGGGGCCCACCCGGCCGTCGAGCAGGTGGCGGTGGTGGGTGCACCCGACCCCGTCCTGGGCGAGATCGGCGTGGCCTTCGTGGTGCCGGCGGGTGGCGAGCGGCTCCCGGCCGACCGGCTGCTGGCCGACCTGCGGGAGACGGCCCGGGCCGCCCTGGCCGACTACAAGGCGCCCGACCGGGTCGTGGTGGTCGACAGCCTTCCCCTGACCTCGATGATGAAGGTAGACAAGAGGACCCTGGCCGATCGGGCCGCGTCGATGTCCTCGCCGGTGGCGGTGCGGTGAGGAGCGGCGCGGACCATGGCCCTGACGGCCGACGAACGGAGCACGAGCACCATGACCGGTAGATCCATCCCCGCCCAGGGAGGCGTGACCGACGATCCCATCCGCATCGGCACCATGCTGTACACCCTGGTGGAGCCGCACCGGGGCCGGGAGGTGGCCTACAACCGGTGGTACGAGCGGGACCACTTCTACGCGGGGTGCCAGATCGGCGCCTACAACTTCGCCGGGGCCCGCTTCGTGGCCACCGCCCCCCTCAAGGCCCTGCGTTACCCGGAGGGGGCCGCGGCCCTGGTCTCCGATCCGGAGATCGGCAGCTATCTCGGCGTCTACTACGTGCTCGACGGGCACCACGACGAGTGGAACCGCTGGGCGGTGGACCAGGTCAACGTGCTCCACGCCGCGGGGCGGATGTTCACCGATCGCGACCACATCCACACCGGCCTCTACCACTTCGAGTGGGAGCACCGCCGGGAGGAGGACGGCGTGCCGGCAGAGCTCACCCTCGACCACCGGTTCCCGGGGATGGTCTCCGTGTTCATCGAACCCGACGAGGGAGCCACCCCCGAGCAGGTCGGTGGCTGGTACCGGGAGGAGTTCCTGCCCTCGGTGCTGCCCGGGTCGGCGGTGGCCACGGTGCTGGCCTTCAGCCCACTTCCCCTCCTGGCCGACGCCCCCGGCGACGTCCCCCGCGACGAGTCGGTGGACCGGCGCCTGCTCTTGCTGTGGTTCCTCGACGAGGCGCCTGCCGGCCCGTGGGACGCGGTCTTCGCCCACCAGGCCGACGCGGTCGCCGGGGCCGGCCTCGGCCGGGTGCAGTGGGCCTCGCCGTTCATCGGCACCGTCCCGGGCACCGACACCTACACCGACCAGCTGTGGTCGACGACGGCCTGATGCCCGACTTCATCGACGAGCTCGGCCGGCGCACCGCGGCCCGGGGCTGGGTGGGGGCGCCCACCCTGTGGGGGCTGATCGAGCGTCGGGCCGCGGCCACCCCCGACGCCGTGCTGGCCCACGAGGACACCGGAAAGGAGCTCACCTTCGCCGGGTACCGGGACGCCTGCCTGCGAGCGGCCGCCGGCCTCTCCGACGACTACGGGGTCACCAGGGGCACCAGCGTGAGCTGGGAGCTGCCCACCTGGAACGAGTCGCTGGTGCTGGTCGGCGCCCTGGCCCGCCTCGGAGCCCGCCAGAATCCCCTCATCCCCATCTACCGGACCCGCGAGGTGGGCTTCATCACCGCCCAGAGCGAAGCCTCGCTGCTGATCGTGCCCACCATCTACCGGGATTTCGACTACGAGGCCATGGCCCTCGAGATCGCCGGCACCCGGCACGGTCTGTCGGTGCTGGTGGTCGATCGTGACCTGCCCGACGGGGACCCCGCCGACCTGCCCGAGGTGGAAGCACCCCCGGCCACGGCGGCCGACGCGCCCATCCGCTGGCTCTTCTACACCTCGGGCACGACCGCCGACCCCAAGGGGGCCCAGCACTCGGACCTGACGGTGATGGCGTCGGCGCTGGCCATGTCCGAGTGCCTCGACATCGGACCCGACGACGTCTCCGGTCTGGTATTCCCCTTCACCCACATCGGCGGGATCGGTTGGCTGATCGCCGCTCTGTTCACCGGATGCCGTCTCCTCATCACCGAGTCCTTCAACGCGGTGGCCACGCCCGCCTACCTGGCCGCCAACCAGGTCACGCTGGCCGGGTCGGGAACTACCTTCCACCTGGCTTACCTCGAGGCACAGCGGGCGACCGGCGGAAGCTCCATCTTCCCCCACATCCGCTCCTACCCCGGTGGTGGCGCCCCCAAGCCGCCGCAGCTGCACTACGACCTGAAGCGCGAGATCGGCGGGGTGGGCATCGTCTCGGGCTACGGCCTCACCGAGGCCCCCATCGTGGTCATGGCCACCACCGAGGACCCCGACCAGAAGCTGGCCGACACCGAGGGCCGGCCCACTCCCGGCGTCGACCTCATCGTGGTCGGTCTGGACGGCGAGCGGGCCGGATCGGGCCAGGAGGGGGAGATCCGGTTGAAGGGGCCCCAGGTCATCCGCGGCTACCTCGACGCCTCTCTCGACGCCGAGGCCTTCGACGACGACGGGTACTTCCGGAGCGGCGATCTCGGGATCGTCGACCCAGACGGCTACGTGACCATCACCGGGCGGCTGAAGGACGTGATCATCCGGCACGGCGAGAACATCTCGGCCAAGGAGGTGGAGGACCTCCTCTACGCCCACCCGGCCGTGGCCGATGTGGCCGTCATCGGCCTGCCCGACCCGAAGACCGGCGAGCGGGCCTGTGCCGTGGTGGCGCTCAAGGAGGGCGCGACCTTCTCCTTCGACGACATGACGGCGTACCTGAGGGGCAGCGGGCTCCGGGTGCAGGCCATTCCCGAGCAGCTCGAGCTGGTGGCGTCGGTGCCCCGCAATCCGGCCGGGAAGATCCTGAAGCACGCACTGCGCGAGACCTACTCGCCGGCGCCATCGAACAAGGGGGGCTCATGAGTCCGATCCAGCGAGTCACACTGGGCCAGGGGGGTGCCGAGCACGACGCCGCCGACGCGGCCATCAGCACGCACACCGGCCGTCGCTTCGAGGACAAGGTCGCCCTGGTGACCGGGGCCGGCTCCGGCATCGGCCGGGCGGTCGCCCGCCGGTTGGCCCGCGAAGGGGCCCGGGTGGCCGCCCTCGACGTGGCCGTCGACAACCTGGTGGCCACGGTCGACGCCATCGCCGCGGCCGGAGGCACGGCCACCGCCTACCGGTGCGACGTCACCTCCGAGTCGTCGGTGGCCGAGGCGGTGGAGTCGACCGCCGCCGCCCTCGGACCTCCGAGCGTGGTGTGCAACGTGGCCGGCATCGGCGGCTTCTACAACACGGCGGACATGCCGCTCGAGCGCTGGGAGCAGATCCTGGCCGTGAACCTGACCGGCCCGTTCCTGGTCTGCCGGGCCACCCTTCCCCACCTGCTGGAGGGTGGAGGTTCGATCGTGAACGTGGCCTCCAACACCGCGCTGATGGGGCAGTCGTACTCGGCTGCGTACTGTGCCTCCAAGGCCGGCCTTCTCATGTTCTCGAAGGCCCTGGCGGCCGAGTACCTGTCACGGGGGGTGCGGGTGAACGTGGTGGCTCCCGGAGGGGTCGACACCCCGCTGATCGGCACCTTCGAGCTGCCGGAGGGAGCCGACGTCAAGGAGCTGACCAAGATCATGACGCCCATGGGGTTCTCCACTCCGGCCGAGATCGCCGCCTCGGTGGCCTTCATCGCCTCCGACGAGTCGTCGTACACCACGGGCGCCGTCCTCTCGGTCGACGGTGGGCTGACCATCTGAGGCAGCCGGACCCCCGGCGAGGGGCCGGGCCCGGGCCGATGGGGCCGGGCCGATCGAGCGCGTGTCAAGATGGGACCCGATCGCCGGCGCCCGATGGATCGGGCTCGGCTCGAGGAGCACCATGTCCGACCTGCCCCCGGTGACCCACTGGGACACCGATTTCGATGTGCTGGACCCGGCCTACGTGGCCGAGCCGTTCCCCATCTGGGACGAGCTGCGCCGAACCTGTCCGGTGGCCCACACCGACCGCCGGGGCCGTACCTGGCTGCCGACCCGGTACCGGGACGTGGTCGACCTGGCCCACGACATCGGCCATTTCAGCTCGACGGAGATCACGGTGATCCCCTTCGCCGGCGAGCCGTCCGACGAGCCGTTGCTCGAGTACGGGGTGCCCCCGATCTCCGCCGATCCGCCCCTGCACACCTGGACCCGGCGGCTCCTCCTCCCGTGGTTCTCCCACCGCAGGGTGGAGGGGTACGAGCCGATGACCCGCAAGCTCTGCGCGGAGCTGGTCGAGGGCTTCGTCATGTCGGGGTCGGCCGACGCGGCCGGCGACTACGCGCAGCAGATCCCGGTGCGGGTGATCGCCTCCATCCTCGGGGTGCCGAGCTCCCTGTCGGACACCTTCACCGGCTGGGTGCGCGACGTCCTCGAGTTCGCCGACCAACCCGAGCTCCGCCAGCGGGGCGTCGAGGGGCTCATCGGGTTCTTCGTCGAGGAGGTGGCCCGACGGAAGCGCGAGCCCGGCGACGACCTGTTGAGCGAACTGCTACACAGTGAAGTCGACGGGGCGCCGGTGGAGGAGAGCGTGGTGCTCGGGGTGGCCGCCCTCGTGCTCATCGCCGGGGTCGACACCACCTGGAGCGCCATCGGGTCCTCGCTCTGGCACCTGGCCACCCATCCGGGCGACCGGCGGCGGATGGTGTCCGAACCGGCGGTCATGCCCCTGGCTGTCGAAGAGCTCCTGCGGGCGTACTCGCCGGTGACCATGGCCCGTGTGGTGACCGAGGACGTCGACTTCCGCGGCTGCCCGATGAAGGCCGGTGACAAGGTGCTGATGAACTTCCCGGCGGCCAACCGCGATCCGGAGGCGTTCGAAGACCCCGACCAGGTGGTCCTCGACCGTGCGCTCAACCGCCACGTGGCCTTCGGTTCGGGTATCCACCGGTGCGCGGGCTCTAATCTGGCCCGTATGGAGCTGCGGGTGGCGCTGGAGGAGTGGTTGGGGCGCATTCCCGAGTTCAGATTGGCCGACGGCGCCGAGGTGACCTGGGCCGGGGGCCAGGTCCGGGGGCCACGCCGGCTGCCGGTGGTGTTCCCATGAGGATCCGGGTCGATCCGGAGAAGTGCCAGGGCCACGCCCGCTGCTACGGACTGGCTCCCCAGCTCTTCGACGTGGACGATTACGGGCTGTCCACCGTGGTGGGTGACGGCACCGTGCCGGTGGATCTCGAGGACAAGGCCCGCCTGGCCATCGCCAACTGCCCCGAGTACGCCATCGACGAGATCCCGGACTGAGCGATCCCGCCGGGGCCGAGTTCCAGGCGTCGCCGGCCGGCGTCACCCATGGTAATTTCCGGGCCCGAACGCGGGCAACGGAGGCCGGCGACGACGGGAGGCGGACGATGACAACACTCGGCCAGTTCAACACCCAGACCTCGGACATGATCGCGGTCCACCAGGCGCTCCTCGGATCCTTGGACGCGGCGCCGGACCTCGTCGGCAAGGCCGGCGCCGATCCCGGTCGGGTCGAGATCATCGCGTCGTTCTACGACAACGTTCTCGAGTTCCTGCACGTCCATCACGCCGGCGAGGACGAGATGATCTATCCGCTGTTGGAGGAGCGGTGCGCGCACGAGAAGGCACTGCTCGAGCGCATCGACGATCAGCACAAGTTGCTCTATGAACCGATGGAGGCGGCGTGGGCCGCCATCGGCGCCTGGCGCGCCGCCCCCTCGGCCGACGGGGGTCAGGCGGTCGTCGAAGCGATCTCGACCGTGGACACCACGCTGCGTCCCCACCTGAAGGAGGAAGAGGACACCGTGCTGCCCATCGCCTCGGCGTGGATGAGCCCCGAGGAGTGGTCCCAGCTCCCCGGTCACGCCCTCCAGTCGTTCCGGGGGGACAAGCCGTGGCTGGCCCTCGGGCTCGTTCGCGAGGGTCTCACACCGGAGCAGCGGGACGGGATGCTGGCCGGCATGCCGCCGCCCCTCCAATCGCGGTGGACCGACGAGTGGGAGCCGGCGTTCGACGCCTTCATCGCCGAGGTCCGTCGATAGGGCCGACCCGGGTGGTCTGAGTGCGGGGTCGAGAGGGCTCTGCGGGTACGGCAGGTGCCGCATTGCGCCGCATTCAGTTTTCAAAATTGGGCTAATTATCGGCTGTGGCCGATAGGCGGAAGGGTCCACCATCGGCTAGAGCCGATAATTCGGCCGAATTGGAGAATTGGCCGTCGGATCAAGATGCCGCCGTGACACCCCACCCGCGCCGGGGCCGACTGCGGGGCGGTCGGGCCGGTCGGACCGGCAGGCTCACGAAAGGCGTTCGACGATCATGGCCATCCCCTGGCCGCCCCCCACGCACATCGACTCGAGCCCGATCGTCTTGCCGGTGTCCTCGAGGGCGTTGAGCAACGTGGTCATGATGCGGGCACCGGTCTGTCCGAAGGGATGGCCGAGGGCGATGGCCCCACCCTTTACGTTCAGCTTGTCGTAACTGATACCGAGCTCCTTGGCCGAGGGAACCACCTGGGCGGCGAACGCCTCGTTGATCTCCACGAGGTCGATGTCGTCGATGGTCATGCCCGCCCGGGTCAGGGTCTGCCGGATGGCGCCGATCGGCCCGAGTCCCATGATCTCGGGGTTGAGCCCGGTGACCCCGCTGGCCACGATTCGGGCCAACGGGGTGATGCCGAGCTCGCGTGCCTTGGTGTCGCTCATCACGATGACCGCGGCGGCCCCGTCGTTGAGCGGGCAGGCGTTGCCGGCGGTGACGGTGCCGCCGTCCCGGAACACCGGCCGCAGGGCGGCCAGTCCCTCGAGGGTGGTGCCCGGCCGAGGACCGTCGTCCTTCGTGACCACGTTCCCGTTCGGGGTGGTCACCGGGATGATCTCCCGGTCGAAGAAGCCCGACTCCTGAGCGGCGACGGCCCGCGTCTGGGACTGCAGGGCGAACTCGTCCTGCTCCTCACGGCTCACCTTCTTGTACTCGGCCACGTTCTCCGCCGTCTGGCCCATGGCGATGTACACATCGGGCAGGCCGGCCAGCGGCGTCCACGGCTCGCCGGCGGCCGGGGTGCGCTCCACGGTGCGGGCCTCCGCCTCCGCGAACAGCTCGTTGTGCGGACCGGTGTCGGCGGCCCCGTGGGCATAGCGGCTGACGGTCTCGACGCCGGCGGCCACGAACACGTCCCCCTCTCCGGCCCGGATGGCGTGGGCGGCCATGCGGATGGTCTGGAGGGAGGAGGAGCAGTAGCGGTTGACGGTGACCCCGGGCACGTCGGGCAGGCCGGCGAGCAGCGCGGCCACCCGGCCGACGTTGTAGCCCGCCTCCCCGCCCGGTTGGCCCGAGCCCATGATCACGTCCTCCACCGACTGCGGGTCGAGTTGGGGAACCTTGGCCAGGACCTCGCGGATCACCAGGGCGGCGAGGTCGTCGGGCCGGCAGTCGACCAGCGAGCCTTTGTTGGCGCGTCCGATCGGGGTACGGCCGGTGGCGACGATGACGGCTTCGGGCATGTGGTGCTCCTCGGGACTCGGCGGCGGGGCCGCGCTGGCGGTTCGGGACTGGTCTGAGGTTACCGGGTGGTAACCCTAGTGGTGCCCGGCGCGGCGCATGTCCGGACATCCGTCGGGCAGGCTACCGGGCGCGACCGGGTCTGACCCGGGCGCAGGCCTCCGACCGCCGGTGGCGCTCCGGCCCGAGGTGAATGTAACGTGTTCTAGTCATCCGCTCCCGCCGTCGAGTCGCCGCGTGGCGGCGCCGGAGCGGTGCCCTGGGCTCTACAGTCCAAGGGGCCGGACCGTCCATGGGGCGGGTAGCCGGGGGAGGCCCTCCGGGCCGGAATCGCAGGCACGAAGGGGAGGACCCAATGGAGATCGGCTACACCGAGGAACAAGAGGCTCTCCGGGACCGCCTCCGCGAGTACTACGCCAACCTGCTCACCCCGGAGGTCGAGGCCCAGTTGGCCGACAGCCACGGGATCGGTCCCGACATGCGACGAGTGGTGAAGCAGATGGCCACGGACGGCTGGCTCGGCATCGGATGGCCCACCGAGTACGGCGGCCAGGGCCGCTCTGCCATCGAGCAGTACATCTTCTTCGACGAGTCGATGCGCGCCGGGGCGCCGGTCCCCATGCTGACCATCAACACCGTGGGACCGACCATCATGCAGTTCGGGAGTCCGGAGCAGAAGGAGTTCTTCCTCCCGAAGATCCTCGCCGGTGACATCCACTTCTGCATCGGGTACACCGAACCGGAGTCGGGCACTGATCTGGCCTCGCTGCAGACCCGCGCCGTCCGCGACGGCGACGAGTACATCATCAACGGCCAGAAGATCTACACCTCCCTGGCCGGAGGGGCCGACTACATCTGGCTGGCCACCCGTACCGACCCCGAGGTGGCCAAGCACAAGGGCATCTCACTGTTCATCGTGCCCATGGACACGCCCGGCATCAAGGTGGTGCCCATGCACCTGCTCGGCGACCACAACATCAACTACACCTTCTACGAGGACGTGAGGGTCCCGGCCACGAGCCTGGTCGGCGGCGAGAACAACGGATGGTCGCTCATCACCAACCAGCTCAACCACGAGCGGGTCACCCTGTGCTCGGCCGGGATCATCGAGCGCGCCGTCACCGATGTGACGGCGTGGGCCCAGAACACCAAGCTGGCCGACGGGCGACGGGTGATCGACCAGGAGTGGGTGCAGGTGCACCTGGCTCGTATCAATGCCCGCCTGGAGTTCCTCAAGCTCATCAACTGGAAGGTGGCCTGGACGGCGACCCAGGGCCACCTCGACGTGGCCGACGCCTCGACCACCAAGGTGTTCGGCACCGAGTTCTACATGGAGGCCTTCAAGCTGATGATGGAGGTGGTGGGCCAGGCCGGCTACCTCACTCGGGGAAGCCCCGAGGCGGTCCTGGCCGGGCGGCTGGAGATGTACGCCCGCAGCCTCGTCATCCTCACCTTCGGCGGTGGGACCAATGAGATCCAGCGCGACCTGATCGCCATCTTCGGTCTCGGTCTGCCCCGCTCGCTCCGATAGAACTGTCGCCCCGATAGAAGAGGTAGGACAACCATGGACTTCTCCTTCAGCGAAGAACAAGAGGCCGTCCGGGAGCTGGCCGGCCGGATCTTCACCGACCTGTCCACGCACGAGCGGTTGCGTGAGATCGAGTCCGAGCCCGACGGCGATCGGTTCGACGGCAAGATCTGGGCCGAGCTGGCCGCCGCCGGCCTGCTCGGCATCGCCCTCCCCGAGGAGGTGGGGGGCGCCGGTCTGGGGTTCGTCGAGACGTGCCTCGTGGTCGAGGCGGCCGGCCACAGCGCGGCCTACGTTCCGGTCATCGAGACGCTGGCCGCGGCGGCCCCGGCGATTGCCCGCTTCGGCACCGAGGCCCAGCGCCGGAAGTGGCTACCCGGCGTCGTGAGCGGTGAGACCGTGCTCACCACGGCTCTGGTGGAGCTGGGCGGCAGCCCGGGTTCCCCGTCGGTGGTCGCCGAGCGGGTCGGCGAGGGCTGGACACTCTCGGGGTCCAAGTCGTGTGTCCCCTCGGGCACGGTCGCCCACGCGGTGCTGGTGACCGCCCGGGTGGATCCCGGCTCTGTCGCCGTGTTCATCGTGGACCCGTCGGCGGCCGGCGTCACCCGCGAACGCCAGGATGCCAACACCGGCCAGCCCGAAGCGGTTCTCACCCTGACCGGCACGCAGGTCGGCCCCGACGCGTTGTTGGGATCGGTCGAAGAAGGCTCCTCGATCATCGAGTGGCTGGTCCAGCGGACCACTGCCGCCGTGGCCGTGGCCCAGGCCGGTGCCGCCTCGGCTGCGCTTGCCCTGGTGGCGGAGTACACGAAGTCGAGGGAGCAGTTCGGCAAGCCGATCGCCACCTTCCAGGCGGTCGGCCAACGCGCCGCCGACGCCTACGTCGACACCGAGGCCATCCGCCTCACCGCGTGGCAGGCGGCCTGGCGGATCGCCGAAGGGCTGCCCGCCGACAAGGAGGTGGCAATCGCCAAATTCTGGGCCGCGGACGGGGGCCAGCGGGTGATGCACGCCGCCGTACACCTCCATGGGGGCGTGGGGGTCGATCGTGACTACCCGCTGCACCGGTACTTCCTGATGACCAAGCACCTCGAGTTGACCCTGGGCGGTGCCACCGAGCAGCTGCTCCAGCTCGGGGCCATCCTGGCCTCCGAGCCGGTCTGAACGGGGCGTTCCCGCCGTGGTGATGGGACGACGGCCCGGGGTGGCCCGCTCGTCGTGGCCGATCACCACCACCGACCTCCTGGGCCTGGCCGGTCAGCTGTCGACGGCGATGGTCCGGGTTCCGTTCCGCAGGCCGTGGGCGGGGGACGGCAACCTTCCCCACAACGTCGCCGTGGCCATCACCCGGGAGACGCTCCGGTCGTTCATGGGGTACTCGTCCGCGCTCCCCATCGCCGAGTGGCGATCGGTCGAGGTCGTGCTGGACGACCTGTGTGCTGTGATCATGCCCCCCCTGGTGCGCTCGGTCGACATCGTGCAACAGGGGGACACCGTGGCCGGCGTGCCCGGGATCTGGTATCGGCCGAGACACGGCGGATCCCGCGCCACCATGCTCTACCTGCACGGCGGTGGGTACGTCGGGACCTCGCCCCGCATGTACGGGTTGTTCGTCTCGTGGTTGTGCCGTCGTACCGGTTGCCAGATCTTCGTTGCCGATATCCGGTTGGCCCCGGAGTTCCCCTTCCCCGCCGACCTGGAGGACGCCGTGCTGGTCCTCGAGGCGCTGCTGGCCGGAGGGGTCGATCCCTCGCATCTGTTCGTCGCGGGGGACTCGAGCGGCGGGGGACTGGTCTCGTCCCTCGTCTACTCGATGGTGGTGACGCATCATCGGCCCATCGCCGGCGTCGTGCTGTTCTCACCGGAGCTCGACCTCGTCCTCGACGAACCGTCGATCACCGAGAATGCCGATCGGGACATCCTGCCGTGGAACATCCCGACCTCCCCCTACCTGCACGGCCGCGAACCGGACGCCGGGTCGGTGTCCGCCGTGGACCAGGATGTGAGCGGATGGCCGCCGACCTTCGTCTCCTACGGGGGCGACGAGATGTTCCGCGACTCCATCCGCCGGTTCGTGGCCCACCTGGACGCGGCCGGCGTGGACGTGGTCGCCTCCGAGGAACCCGGGATGTTCCATGTGTTCCCCATCCTCATGCCGTGGGCGGAGGCGAGCCGGCAGGTCTACCGGGCGGTGGGTGAGTTCGTCACCTCCCACCTCGGCGACCCTCCCGATTCGCCGGCCCCGTCCGCGTCCCGTACCGGGGAAGGACCACTGTGACACTGTCGTTCTCCCATCTCGGCATCTGTGTCTCGGACCTGGAGCGGTCGCTGCGCTTCTACGGCGAAGGCCTCGGGTTCGAACAGGTGGCGTCGCATCGGGTCGGAGAGGAGTTCGGCGCCCTGATGGAGCTGGAGGGGGTCGCGGTGGAGTCGCGCATGTTGGCGCGCGACGGTGTCACCATCGAGCTCCTCGGCTATGTGTCGCCGGCGCACACCGGTGACGGCCGTCGCCGCCCGATGAACCAACTGGGTCTGACCCACCTGTCCCTCCGGGTCGAGGACGTGGACGATGTGGCGTCGGCCATCGAGGGGTTGGGGGGCACGGTCGTCCGAGAAACCCGCACCACCTTCGATGTCTCGGGCCGCCGGCTCGACTTCCTCTACTGCACCGATCCGGACGGGGTGAGAATCGAGCTCATGCATCTGCCCGGATGAAGCCCGCGGGCCGGGGAGCGCTCCTGTCCGCACCCCGGGCTGGAGAAGGGCCGCCCGCCGGGCTTCCGGTACGGTTATGGGGTGCCCACCGACCCGACCGCCGTTGCCGACATCGACCCCGACGAGGGCCGCCGGCTCGTCGAGGGTGGCGCCGTTCTCCTCGACGTGCGCGAGGACGACGAGTGGGAGGCGGGGCACGCACCTGATGCGGTCCACCTGGCCATGGGGCTCGTCCCCGACCGCATCGACGAGATCCCCGACGATCGGACGATCGTCTGTGTGTGCCGGGTCGGGGGAAGGTCCGGTACGGTGGCCGCCGCCCTGGCCGGTGCGGGACTCGACGTGCGCAACGTCGCCGGTGGGATGCTGGCGTGGGAGGCGGCCGGCCTGCCCGTGGTCACCGACGGCGGTGGCGCCGGACGGATCATCTGAGCACCGACCTCGCCGAGCCTCTGTGACCGTCTACCTGGATGACTGGCGCCAACCGGCGCGGCTGGGTCCGGTGGAGGACCGCTGGTCCCATCTGGTGGCCGACAGCGACGAGGAGCTGCACGCCTTCGCATCCCGCCTGGGCATGAGGCGGGAATGGTTCCAACACAAGGAGAGCCGACCGCACCAGTCCCACTACGACCTGCCCGAACGGTCCCGCCAGCAGGCCCTGACCCTCGGTGCCGTTGCCGTGACCTGGCGTCAGCTCGGCCGGATGATGCGCCAGCGCCGTGCCGAGCCACCGCCCGGTGAGCGCGGCCGCGCCGGGCCGGTGGACCGGACCGGATCCGTGAACCGGTGAACCGGTGAACCGGTCCCGGCCGGTCGGGGTCGGAACGAACGCACTCGACCCGCGGACGCCCGTGCTCGTCGGGGTGGCCTCGGCGTCGGATGATGCCGAAGCCAGCGAGCTGATGATCCGGGCGCTCGGAGCCGCCGGTTCCGATTCCGGGTCGGACCGGCTGCTGGCGCTCATCGACCGGGTGGCCGTGCCCCAGGGGAGCTGGACCTATCCCGATCCCGCCCGACTGGTGGCCGATGGCGTCGGCGCCCTGGCGGCCCGGAGCCACCTCGTGGAGCTGGGCATCCCCCAGCAGGCACTGATCAACGACGCGGTGCTCGCCATCGCGGCGGGAGAGTCCGAGGTCGCCGCGGTGGTGGGCGGTGAGGCCAAGCGCTGGGCGCGGGATCTGGTCCGCGCCGGCAGGGAGGGGGTGGAGACAGCCCAGCCCGGCGTGGTGCCCGATGTCGTGCAACGCCGCGCCGGGCCACTGATGGAGCCGGTCGAGGTGGCCCACCGGTTGTGGGACCCTGTCCAGCAGTACGCCATGATCGACAACGCCCTCCGGGCGGCCGAGGGTCGCACCCTGACCGAGCACCGATCGGAGATCGCCCGACTGTGGGAGGCCTTCAACCGGGTGGCACGCGGCAACCCCGGCGCGGCGTTCCCCGAGCCCATGGACGCCGACTGGTTGGACACGCCGTCCCCGTCCAACCGCCCGCTGGCCTTTCCGTACAACAAGTGGCACTCCACCCAGTGGACGGTCAACCAGGCGGCCGCGCTGCTGCTGTGTTCGGTCGGAGCAGCTGTCTCCGCCGGAGTGCCGACCGATCGCTGGGTGTTCCCCCTGGCCGCCGTCCAGTCCAGTCACGCCGTCTCCCTCCTGCGCAGGACGGAGCCGCACGCGTGGCCGGCCATGGGCGTGCTCGGGCGCGCCGTGGCCGGTCGTATCGGCCGGCCGATCCCCGAGGCAGAGGTCCTGGAGGTCTACAGCTGCTTTCCCGCCGCCGTCCGCGTCCAGCAGCGTGAGCTGGGGCTGCCGCTCGACGCGGCCCCGACGGTCACCGGGGGGATGGCCTTTGCCGGAGGACCGTTCAACAACTTCGTCCTGCAGGCGATGGTCGAGGTGGTGGCCCGGATGCGGGCCGATCCCGGAGCGCTCGGCGTGGTCACCTCGGTCAGCGGTCTTCTGACCAAACCCGGGATCGGGGCGTGGTCGGCCCGACCCGACGGCCGCCCCCCGCTGGTGGCCGACCTGGCCGTCGAGAGCGAGGCGGCGACCGGGGTGACCGACGTCCTCGAGACGCTCGAGGAGTATGCCGGCGACGCCACCGTTGTCACCTACACGGTGACCTTCGACGGGATGGAGCCCGACCCGCACGGTGGCCCTGTGCCGGACGGTGGACGGAACCCGGTGCGTGGCCATGAGCGACGACGCGGCCCTGGCCGCCCGGGGCACCGTCGACGAGCTGGTCGGGGCCCGGGTGCGGGTGGTCGGGGGTCGGTTCGACCTGGGGTGAGCCGACCCGTGTCATGCCGGTTCCCCCAGCCGGTACGGTGAGTGCATGACTCTCCCGTTGGACGAGGCGTTCGGATTCGTCGACGGGCACAGCCGCGGGGTGCTCGTCACCTTGCGCCGGGACGGGCGACCCCAACTGTCCAACATCCTCTACGTCGCCGGCGCCGCCCACTCGGTCAGGATCTCCGTCACCGACGACCGGGCCAAGACGAAGAACCTGCGCCGCGACCCGCGGGCCTCGCTGCACGTCACCCGTGACGACTTCTTCGCCTACGTGGTCGTGGAGGGGGAGGTGGCGCTCTCGCCGGTGGCCGCGGCCCCCGGCGATGCCGTCGTCGGGGAGCTGGTCGAGATGTACCGGACGGCCCGCGGCGAACACCCGGATTGGGACGAGTTCCGGACCGAGATGGTGAATCAGTCGCGGCTTGTGGCCACCCTCACCGCCACCCGCGCCTATGGAATGCTCGGCAGCTGAGCCGGGGCCAGCGGCTCAGCGCTCGCAGGCCCCGTCCGAACAGGCCGGGTCGCCGGCGCCCGGTCCCACCACGGACGTGGCGGAGGTCAGGTGCGACTCCGACCAGGCCCGTTCCATGGCCCCGAGCAGCACGTCCGCCGGTTGCGCACCCGAGACGCCGTAGGCACCGTCGATCACGAAGAAGGGCACGCCGCTGACGCCGAGGGCGGCCGCGACGGATTCGTCCTCGCGGACCTCGGCGGCGAAGTCGTCGCCGTGCAGGGCGGCCTCGACCTCGTCGGGGTCGAGGCCCACCTCGGCGGCCAGCTTGGTCAGCGTCGGAGGGTCGCCGATCGAGAGCCCTTCGGTGAAGTACGCGGCGAACAGCCGCTCCTTCATGGCGTCGGCCAGGCCGTACCGTGCCGCCAGGTGGATCATCCGGTGGGCGTCGAAGGTATTGCCGGCCTGGACGGCGTCGAGGTGGAACTCGAGGCCCACGTCCGCGGCCAGTCCGGTCATGCGCTCGTTGGCCGCCCGGGCCTGCTCTGCCGTCATGCCGTACTTGCGCTCGAGGATCCGAGCCATGGGCAGGCCCACCAGGGTCGGCGAGGTGGGGTCCAGCTCGAAGCTCCGCCACACCACGTCCACCTGTCGGGCGTGCTCGAACCGGGACAGGGCGACTTCGAGCTGCCGCTTGCCCACATAGCACCAGGGGCACACCACATCCGACCAGATCTCAACCTTCACCACTCACTCCAAGCTCTTCGGGGCCACGGGGCCCGCACAGTCTTGAACGCCACGGTTCCCCTGGTATTCCGGCGGGGCCGGCCAGTAGGTTCTCGCCATGGTCCTCGAGCATGCTGTCATCACCATCCGACCGGGGACGGCCGCCGAGTTCGAGGGAGCCATGCTCCGGGCCCGGTCGGTCATCGCCGGCTGCAACGGGTTCGTCTCCCTGGAGCTCCACCGTGGGGTGGAGACGCCCGAACGGTACCTGCTCCTGGTCGAGTGGGAGACCCTCGAGGACCATACGGTGGGCTTCCGCCAGTCGGACTCGTTTCTCGAGTGGCGATCGTTGATCGGGCCCTACTTCGAATCGCCTCCCCTGGTCGACCACGTCGTGCCGGTCGACGGGCTGGACTGAGCGCCGGTCCTTGGGGAGGTGATCCGGACCTGAGCCACCGGCTCAATCGCCGTCCGCGACCCGGGCCGCGGCGGCCAGATGCTCGGTGAGCTCGGCCAGCGAGGTCCGGGCATTGAGGCCGCTGGTCGACGGCATGACATAGGCCGGGCGTCCGCCGATGGGCACGGGCTGCAGGCCGGCCACCGCCTTCGGGTCGACCACCGTCCGCCAGCCCGAAAGGCCCGTGAAGCACACCGCACCGGGTTGTAGCCACTGCACCAGGCGCTCGACCCGGGCGAATCCCTGGCGGTACTCCTCTGCGGTCACCTCGGCCGCGGTGCGGGTGGCCCGCTTGGCGAAGTCGGTCATCCCCATGCCGTGCCCGATCAGTGCGTCGATCGGATCGCGGTCCCGGCTGACGATGCCGGCAGCCAGGGCGGCCGGCCAGAAGCGGTTGCCGGGCCGGGCATAGCCGATCCCGACATCGGCCGAGTACGGCGAGGGGTTGATCCCGCAGACCAACAGGCGCATGCCGGTGGTCACGGTGTCGGCCAGCGCGCAGGCCCGCACCGCCCGCAGCCGCACTTCGTCGCCGGAGACAGCGAGCGAGCCGGGATCGACATCGAACCCGGCGCCGACGACCTGGTCGACCAGTCGGGACGGGGACCAGCCGGCGAAGTAGCGCCCTCCGATGTCGTCGCCGGGCAGGTCGCTGCCTTCATACTCGCCTTCGAGCACCTGCAGTTCGAACGGTGCGCCGACGGCCAGCGCCCGGTGGAGGTCCCACAGCGCCAGCGGCAGCCGGTGTCGGGGGACGTGGAGGTGGGTCATCCACGACCAGGCGCCGCCGATGGAATGGCGGGCGAAGGGGAGGTGCTCGACGTCGGCCCGGACGTAGAGCGCCTCTGGCACCTCGTTGCGACAAGCGTCGAGCATGACGGCCGAGGCGTCGAGGGCGACCACCGGCGTCCCCAGGTGGGGGAGGTAGCGGCCGGCCCCACACCCCACGTCCAGGCGAACGGACCCCGCCGGCACCCGTTGGCCGAACGCCTCCGCCTCCGCCCGACGGCCGGCGGTGGCATGGGTGGCCGCCCAATCGAGGCCGCGCTCCTCATAGATGCCCACGGTGGCCCGGTCCACGGGTCCGATCCTACGGGGGACCCGGGCAGACCCCGCTCACGGCTCGAAGCGATACCCCATCCCGGGCTCGGTCCGGAAGTGGCGCGGATGGGAGTGGTCGACCTCGAGCTTGCCGCGCACCCGTCCCATGAGCACCCGGAGGTATTCGGTCTCCGCCTCGTAGCCGGGACCCCAGACGTCATGGAGCAGCTGACGTTGCGAAACCAGCCGCCCTGCGTTCCGGACCAGCACCTCGACGATGTCCCACTCCTTCGGGGTGAGGTGGACGTCGACCCCGTCACGGGTCACCCGCTTCTCGACCAGGTCGACGGTGCAGCTCTCCAGCTCGACACGCGGCGCTTCGACGACGTCGGACGACCGGCGCAACGCCGCCCGCAGCCGGGCCAGCAGTTCGTCCATCCCGAAGGGCTTGGTCACGTAGTCGTCGGCGCCGGCGTCGAGGGCCTCGACCTTGCTCACGCTCTGGTGGCGGGCGGACAGCACGATGATCGGCACCTTGCTCCAGCCCCTGATGCCCCGAATGACCTCGACGCCGTCGATCCCCGGGAGGCCGAGGTCCAACAACACGACATCCGGGTGCCGGGAGGCGGTCCGGTCGAGCCCCTCCTCGCCGTTGCGGGCCACCATCACCTCATAGCCCTTGGCCGTGAGGCTGATGGACAGGGCCCGGAGCAAGGAGGTGTCGTCGTCGCACACCAGCACCTTGGCGCCGGACTCGACCCCGCCCCGCGTGGAGGGCGGCGCCGTGCTCGTGGCGTTCACGGCGCCGGGGCCGCCGGGGAGGCGGTAGCGGTGGCGGTGGGCCCGGGGGGCGGGGGGCCGGCACCGACGGCGGAGTCCGATGCCGGCGGTGCAGAGCCGGCGTCCACCCGATCGGCGTCCGCCCCGGCGACCGCCCCGGCGACCGGCTCGACCGGGTCGACATCGGGGATGCGGACCACCATCGTGGTGCCGCCGCCGGGGGTGTCCTCGACGTCGAGATCCCCACCCACCGCCTCCACGAAGCCCCGGGCCACGGCCAGCCCCAGCCCGACGCCGCCGTGGTTCTCCGAGTCCCCGAGGCGCTGGAACGGGCGGAAGATCCGGTCACGGTCCTCGGGCCGGATCCCCGGGCCGCGGTCGATGACCCGGATGTCCACCCGGCCGGCCACCGGACCGGCTTCGATCCGTAGCCCGTTCCCTCCGGCGTGGACGAGTGCATTGTCGATGAGGTTGGCCAGCGCCCGCTCGAGGAGCACCGGGTCGGTGTGGATGCGGGGCAGGGGGTGTTCGACGTCGACGGCGACCTGGTCACCCCGCGGGCCCAGGCTGTCGACGGCCGCATCGATCAGCTCGACGATGTCGGTGCTCTGGTGGAGGACGTCCATCGAGCCGGTCTGGAGACGGCTCATGTCCAAGAGGTTCTCCACCAGGGAGTTCAATCGGTCGGCTTCGTCGTCGACGGTCTGGAGCAGGATCCGGGTCTCGTCCGGTCCGAACTCGAGCTGGTCGGAGAGCAGGCTGGACGATGCCGCCTTGATCGAAGCCAGCGGTGTGCGGAGGTCGTGGCTCACGGCGGCCAGGAGCGCCGAACGCAGCTGATTGGCCCTGGCCAACGAGTCGGCCTCGGCCGCTTCGGCGTGGAGACGGTCACTCTCGAGGGCGGCTGGCCAGCTGGGCCGCGAACGCGGCCAGGATCTCGCGGTCCTCGGCGGTCAGGCCCGGACCCCGCAGGGCCAGGAGCTCCACCCCGGTGAGGGGGAGCACCAGGGTGGCCTCGGCCGGTGCCCGTGGGGGCTGATCGCCGGCCTGCACGACCGTCGACCACCCCTCGGCCGGAGCCACGTTCCCGCCCGAGGCCGGGGCCGGGCCGTGGTGATCGGGCTCACCCCGGAGCACGGCGGCGGAATCGAGACGGAAGGCCACCAGCAGCTCGTCGAGCAACGCCGGAAGCGGATTGCCTTCGGGGGCGACCATCCGGCCGGCCACGCGGGCCAGGGTCTGGGCATCGGTGCGGGCCTGGATGGCGGTGGCCGTCCGGCGGGCCGAGAGGTCCACCAGCACGCTCACCACCCCGGCGGTGACCAGAAACATGACCAGGGCCAGGATGTCCCTGGTGTCGGTGATGGTGAAGGTGTGGATGGGCGGTGCGAAGTAGTAGTTGGACAGGAGGAAACCGGCCACGGCGGCCAGAGCCGCAGGCCAGACGCCGCCGATGGCGGCCACCACGACGACCAGCACCAGGTACGAGCTGAGGGCGGTGGCCAGGCTGGCCCCGCTCCGGTCGGCCGTCAGGATGAGGGTGAGCAGCGGGAATCCGACCACGCCGATCACGAAGGCGGCCACTCGGCGGCGCAGGGAGAGCGGCGAGAGCAGGCTGGGCCGGTGCCGCCTTGCCTTCTTCGATTGCCCATGGCCCTTCGGAGGCCCATGGCCCCTCGACCGCCCATTGTCGCCAGGTGCTCCGTCGAGCTCGGAGTCGCCCTCCCCGTCCGGATGTGAGTCGGCGTGCATCTCCCCTTCTGTGGCGATGACGTGCACGTCCAGTGAGCCGCCGGCGGCCCGGATGACCGAGTTGATGACCGAGCCGCGGAGGTACTCGTTCAACCGGCTCCGGTGGGTGGCTCCCATCACCAGTTGGGTGGCGTTCTCCGCCTTGGCCACCTGTACGAGGGCCGGGGCCACGTCGGCCCCCACCACTTCGACATAGCGCCCGCCCAGATCGTCGAGCAGGGCGCGGTTGGTGACCAGGCCTTGCGACCCCGGTCCGGTCAGGCTGTCGTCGGTGCGGACGTGCACCCCGACGAGCTCGGCCTTGGTCCGCATGGCCATCCGGGCCGCACGCCGGATGAGCACGGTGCTGCCCCGTGAGCCGGTGAGCGAGACCACCACCCGTTCCTTCGTCTCCCACGGCCCGGCGATGTTGTGGCGCTCGCGGTAGTCGTTGAGCTCCTCGTCGACCCGGTCGGCCACCCACAGGAGGGCCAGCTCGCGGAGGGCGGTGAGGTTCCCGGTGCGGAAGTAGTTGGCCAGGGCGGCGTCGATGCGCTCGGGCGGGTAGACGTTGCCGTGGGCGAGCCTCCTGCGCAGCGCCTCCGGGGCCATGTCCACCAGCTCCAGCTGGTCGGCGGCCCGGACGACCGGGTCGGGTACCGTCTCGTGCTGGACCACCCCGGTGATCCCCTCGACCACGTCGTTGAGCGACTCGAGGTGCTGCAGGTTGATCGTCGAGATGACGTTGATGCCGGCGTCGAGGAGCTCTTCGACGTCCTGCCATCGCTTGGCGTGCTTCGATCCGGGCGCGTTGGTGTGGGCCAGCTCGTCCACCAGCACCAGCTCGGGCCGGCGCTCCAGCAGCCCTTCGACGTCCATCTCCGCCAGGGTCTGGCCCCGGTACTCGGCGGTCCGCCGGGGGAAGATCTCGAGGTCGCGGATCTGGGCGTCGGTATGGGGCCGGCCGTGGTCCTGCACCCAGCCGATGACGACATCGGTGCCCCGCTCCTTCCGGCGCCAGCCCTCGTTGAGCATGGCGTAGGTCTTGCCGACCCCGGGGGCGGCGCCGAGATACAGCCGTAGCTTTCCCCGTGCCACAGTCGATCGCCTCCTGACCCTACGGTTCGTCCACGGGGCGCGGTCGCGCCCGCTCGCCGCCGGCCCCGTGCCCAGGCTGGACGCCGACGGCGTTCACGTCGCCCGTGCACAGCGTAGGCCCGGTGCCCCGTCCGCCTGTCCGGTTCGGTGCGCCTGTCCGGTTCGGCATCACGGTCACGCGGTCGGCACCGGATCGGGGTTGAGGCTGTAGCCGACACCGGGGATGGTCCGGATCAGCGTGCCCGATCCGTCGTCCAGCTTCTGCCGGAGCCGGTGCACGTAGGCATGGAGGTACTGGGCCTCCCGTCCGTAGCCCGTCCCCCACACGGCGGCCAGGATCATCTGGTGGGTACACGTCTTCCCGGGATGGCGGGCCAGGAAGGAGAGCACGTCGAACTCCTTGGCCGTGAGGTCGACCGCTCCGCCCCGCACGTGGGCCTCGTGGTGGACGAGGTCGAGATCGAGCGAGCCGATGGTGATCGATGGCGGCGACGACTCGTCGGCGTCCGACTTCCGATGGCGCAGCGCGGTGCGGATCCGGGCCTCGAGCTCGGCCATGCCGAAGGGCTTGGTGACGTAGTCGTCCGCCCCGCCGTCGAGGGCGGCCACCTTGCGGTCCTCGGTGCCGCTGGCCGACAGGATGATGATGGGTACCTCGCTCCACTGCCGGATCCTCTTGCACACCGTCTGGCCGTCGATGTCGGGCAGGCCGAGGTCGAGCACGACGATGTCGGGGGAGGTGACCGCGGTCTGGGAGATCCCCTGTTCGCCGTTGACGGCCGTGACGACCTCGTGGCCGCCGGCCTGCAGACCGACGCGCAGGGCCCGCAGGAGGGACGGGTCGTCATCGATGACCAGCACCTTGGCCATCGGCGCTAGATGCCTGCGCCGACCGTTGCCGCCAAGGGCAACGTGAAGGCGAACCGGGCCCCGCCGTCGGGAACGTCCTCGACCCAGATGTGCTCTCCGTGGGCCTCGACGAATGTCTTGGCGATGGTCAGTCCGAGCCCGGCCCGGCCCCCGGTGTCGAACCGCACGTACCGGTCGAAGACCGCCTCCCGTTCGGCGGCGGGGACGCCGGGCCCTCCGTCGGTGACCGAGAGGACGATCCGATCGCCGCGGACCTCACCGGCCACCGTGATCAGGCTCTCCGAGGGTGCGTAGCGGTTGGCATTGTCCAAGAGGTTAGCGAGTACCTGCCCGATCAGGAGGCGGTCGATGTCGACGTCGGGCAGATCGTCGGGGATCGAGATCTCGACGGGACGGTCGCCGAGCGTCGAATGGAGCCCGGTGAGAGCCTCGTCGACCAGGGCGGCCACCGATGTCGGGCCTCGCCGGACCTCGAGGACCCCGGCGTCGATCCGGGTCATGTCGAGCAGGCTGGTGACCAGGCGGGTGAGCCTGTCGGTCTCGACGTCGATGAGGACGTGGAGCTCGTCCAGGTCGGCTTCCGAGAGCGGGAACACCGGATGCAGCAGCGTCGACGACGCCACCTTCATGGTGGCCAGCGGGGTCCGCAGGTCGTGGGAGACCGCCCCCATCAGCGCATGCCGGAGCCGATCGATCTCCTCCAGCACCTCCGAACGCAGGGCCTGCTCGCGCAGCTGGGCCCGCTCGAGGGCCAGGGCGGCGTGGTTGGTGAAGGTGCGGAGCAGGGCCCGGTCGGCCTCCGAGGCGGGCATCCCGCGCATGGCCAGGATCCCCACCGGCCGTCCGGCGGCGGACAGGGCCACGGTCCCCATCCCGTCCGGGGCCCCCGGCGCCGTCCCGAGGCTGACCGGCACGCCGGATCGGGGATCGAGCTGGCCGAGCTCATCAGGCGAGAGCGCCTCGCCGTACGAGGCGGCGATCTCCAGCCTGTCGCCCTCGGGGACCAGCAGCATCACCCCGGATACGTCGAACATGGTGCCGACGGCCCGCACGATGGTCTTCAGCAGCTCCTCGACCGACCGCTCGTCGACCAGCAGCTCGGACAGCTCGAAGAGCCGCTGCGCCTCGACGGTCCTCACCAGGGCCTCCGAGCGCGCCGACTCCAGGTTGGACACCACCCGGGCCACCGCCAGCATGACCACCGTGTACACCGCGAGGGCCACCCAGTCCTGGGCCCGTTCCACACCGAGCCGGCCGTAGGGCGGGATGAAGCCGTAGTCGTACACGAAGAAACCGGCCAGCACACTCGTGGCGCCGGCCGTGAAGCCGCCGATGATCACCCCGACCACGACGGGAAGCACGAAGACCAGGGCGGCGACGGCGATGCTCAGGTGGTCCCGCAGGGGCAGGAGGGCGGCCCCGAGCCCCAACGAGAGGGCGATCCCCGCCATCGAACCGATCAGACGCCTGTGCACCTCACCATTGTCGTACGAATCCGGGCCTCCGGCCCCGGGCCCGGAGCCTGTTGAGGTTTTATTCAGGGCCTGAGATCGCTGTGAAGAGTCTGTTCAGAGCGGGAGGCGGATACTCGTTCCCATGGCAGATTTCCTCGCAGTGCTCGGCATCATCGGCTTCGTCGTGGTGATGCTCGGACTCATCTGGGCTCTGGACCGGGTATGACCGTCACCCAAGGCCTCCTCCTCGGCGTCGCAATCCTGATGTTCCTCTATCTGGGTTTCGCCATGTTCAAGCCGGAGAAGTTTTAGATGGGCTTCACCTGGACCATCATCACCCTGGTCATCGCCCTCGGTCTGACGTGGCGGTACCTGGGCTCCTACATGGCTGCCGTGTTCGAGGGCCGGGTCCACTTCCTCGGCTGGGCCGAGCGACCGGTCTACCGTGCCCTCGGTACCGGCCCGGAGCAGGAGCAGAACTGGAAGCGCTACGCCGCCTCCATGGTCATCTTCTCCGGGGTGGCCATGGGCGTCACCTACCTGCTCATCCGTATCCAAGGGTCACTGCCTCTCAATCCACAACATTTCGGAGCGGTGGGCCAGGCCCTCAGCTTCAACACGGCCGCCTCCTTCATGACCAATACCAACTGGCAGAACTACGGCGGCGAGACGACCATGTCGTACTTCTCGCAGATCGGTGCGTTGACCCTCGAGCAGTTCCTGAGCCCGGTCATCGGCATCGCCGTGGCCATCGCCTTGGTGCGCGGCTTTTCGAGGCGCAACTCTCCGACCATCGGGAACTTCTGGGTGGACATGACCCGCGGCCTTTTCTACATCGTCATCCCGATCGCATTCGTCGGGGGCCTCATCTTCGTCGGTCAGGGCGCGGTGCAGACGCTGGCCGGCACCGTCTCGATCCACGATGCGTTGAACGGTGTCATCCAGACCATTGCCCGGGGACCGATCGGGTTCATGGAGTCGATCAAACAACTGGGGAACAATGGAGGTGGCTTCCTCAACGCCAATTCGGCGACCACCTTCGAGAACCCGACGGGCCTGACCAACTGGCTCTCGATCTATCTGTTGCTGGCCATTCCCTTCTCCCTCACCTACACGTTCGGCAAGATGGTCGGGAGCATCCGCCACGGTGCCGCCCTGCTGGGTGCCATGGTCATCATCTTCTCCGTGTGGGTGGGCTACACCACCTACGCCGAGCACCAGCAGAACCCCGCCGTGGCCGCGGCCGGAGTGCATTCGACCGTCGGCAACACCGAGGGCAAGGAATCCCGCTTCGGCGACACCACGACCGCCCTGTTCGGGGTGGCGTCGACCAGCACCTCGACCGGCTCGGCCGACGCCTCGTACGACTCGTTCACCCCGATCGGCGGCCTGGGCCTCATGAGCGGCATGATGCTCGGGGAGGTGACTCCGGGAGGCGCCGGGAGCGGCCTCTACACCATCCTCATCTACGCCATCATCGCCGTGTTCATCGGCGGCCTGATGATCGGGCGAACGCCGGAGTACCTGGGGAAGAAGATTCAGGCCAAGGAGGTGAAACTCGCCGGCCTCGGCGCCCTGGTCATGCCCATCATCGTGCTCGTCCTCACCGCCATCGCGGTGTCGATACACGCCGGACGGGCCGGACCCCTCAACGCCGGCCCCCATGGGTTCTCCGAGATCCTCTACGGACTCACCTCGCAGGGGAACAACAACGGCTCGGCCTTCGGAGGACTGACCGGCAACACCACCTTCTACAACGTGATCGGAGGGATCGACATGTTGATCGGTCGGGTCGGCATCATGATCCCGGCCCTCGCCCTCGGAGGCACGCTCGCAGCCAAAAACGTGGTGCCCGAGTCCCTCGGCACCTTCCGCACCGACAACGGCATGTTCGTCGGCCTCACCATCGGAGTAATCGTGATCATCGGTGGCCTCACCTTCTTCCCTGCCCTTGCTCTCGGACCGATCGTCGAGCAGCTGAGCCACGGGACGTTCTTCTGATGACGATGACAACCACCCAACCACAGCCGCCCCAACCGGGCACCGAAGCCCACGGCGTCGCCGAGTCCCGCGGCCTGTTCGACGGCGAGATCCTACGGCAGGCCCTGGTCGGCGCATTCACAAAGCTGAATCCGGCCATGGAGATCCGCAACCCGGTCATGTTCGTGGTGCTGGTCGGCACGGTCATCACCTTCATCGAGGCCATCGCTCACCCGGGCATCTTCACCTGGTCCATCACCATCTGGCTGTTCCTCACCGTCATCTTCGCCAACTTCGCCGAGGCCATGGCCGAGGGGCGGGGCAAGGCCCAGGCCGACACCCTCCGGAAGATGCGGTCGGAGACCGAGGCCCGGCGCCTCCGGCCCGACGGGACCGAGGAGCTGGTGCCGGCGGCTGAACTGGCCAAGGGGGACATGGTCGTGTGCGAGGCGGGTGACCTCATCCCCTCCGACGGCGAGATCACCGAGGGAATCGCCTCGGTCGACGAGTCGGCCATCACCGGCGAGTCGGCCCCGGTCATCCGCGAGTCGGGAGGCGACCGCTCGGCCGTCACCGGCGGGACCAAGGTCCTCTCCGACCGCATCGTGGTCCGGATCACCGCCGAGCGCGGCCACACCTTCATCGACCGGATGATCACCCTGGTCGAGGGGGCCAACCGCCAGAAGACCCCCAATGAGATCGCCCTGACCATCCTGCTTGCTGTCCTCACCATCGTCTTCATCCCCGTCGTGGTGACGCTCCAACCCTTCGGCCACTACGCCGGGGCCACGGTATCGGTGGTCGTCCTGATCTCCCTGTTGGTCTGCCTCATCCCGACCACCATCGGGGCCCTGCTGTCGGCCATCGGTATCGCCGGAATGGACCGCCTGGTCCAGCGCAACGTGCTGGCCATGAGCGGCCGGGCCGTGGAAGCAGCGGGCGACGTGCAGACCCTGTTGTTGGACAAGACGGGTACCATCACCCTCGGCAACCGGATGGCGTCTGACTTCTATCCGGTCGGCGGCCACAGCGAGCAGGACGTGGCCGACGTGGCCCAACTGGCCTCCCTGGCCGACGAGACACCAGAGGGCCGCTCCATCGTGGTGCTGGCCAAGGAGCGCTTCAACATCCGGGAGCGGGAGCTGGAGGGGGAGCACGCGTTCGTGCCCTTCACCGCCCAGACCCGCATGTCCGGCCTCGACGTGGGTCCGCGCCAGATCAGGAAAGGGGCGGCCGACTCGGTCAAGCGATGGGTCACCGACCAGGGTGGGACCGTGCCTCCCGACCTCGACGGGATCGTCGAGCGGGTCTCCCGGGCCGGGTCGACCCCGCTGGCAGTGGCCGATGGACCGAACATTCTCGGGGTCATCGAGCTCAAGGACGTGGTCAAGCAGGGTATCCGCGAGAAGTTCGACGAGATGCGCCAGATGGGCATCCGCACCGTCATGATCACCGGTGACAACCCGCTGACCGCGGCGGCCATCGCCCAGGAGGCGGGCGTCGACGACTTCCTGGCCGAGGCCACACCCGAGGCCAAAATGGCCCTCATCAAGGCCGAGCAGGAGGGCGGGAAGCTCGTGGCCATGACCGGCGACGGGACCAACGACGCCCCGGCCCTGGCCCAGGCCGACGTCGGTGTGGCCATGAACACCGGGACCACCGCGGCCAAGGAGGCCGGCAACATGGTGGACCTCGACTCCAACCCGACCAAGCTCATCGACGTGGTCGAGATCGGCAAGCAGCTCCTCATCACCCGGGGATCGCTCACCACGTTCTCCATCGCCAACGATGTGGCCAAGTACTTCGCCATCGTTCCTGCGTTGTTCATCGCCACCTACCCGCAGCTCGAGCCGCTGAACATCATGAAGCTGCACAGCCCGCAGAGCGCGGTGCTGTCGGCGGTGATCTTCAATGCACTGGTCATCGTGGCCCTCATCCCGCTGGCCCTGCGCGGCGTCAAGTTCCGCCCAGCCAGCTCCCAGGCAATCCTGCGCCGGAACGTCTTCATCTATGGGGTGGGCGGGATCATCGCCCCCTTCATCTTCATCAAACTGATCGATCTCATCCTCGTCGCGCTGCACGCCTACTGATGGAGTCCGTCTGATGCTCATCCACATCCGCCGGGCGGTCACACTCGCGGTGATTGCCCTCATCCTGACCTTCGCCTACGCGTTCGTCGGAACCGGGGTCTCCCAGGTGCTGTTCAAGCACCAGGCCAACGGTTCGATCACCCCCAACGGCTCCACGCTCATCGGACAGAACTGGTCGCAGACGAGGTGCCCGGGCCACCTGCTCGGGAGCTGCGTGTTCCAGGGCCGGCCCGACGCCCTCGGCCCGTACGCCGGCTCGCTGAAGCCGGTGGCCGGCGGGGGCGACAACCCGCTCGCGGCCAACAACATCCCCGGCAGGCCGGGCGTCCTGAACTCGGGTGAGTCCGGGGCCACCAACCTCGGGCCCCGCTCCAGCACCCTGAAGAGCAACACCGAGACCTTGGTCGCCTACTGGCACAAGCGGGGCGTGAACCCCACCCCGGACCTGGTCACCACCTCGGGGAGCGGGTACGACCCCGACATCACCCCGGCCGACGCCCTGGCCCAGATCCCGATGGTGTCCAGGGCCACCGGCATCGCTCCGGCCACCCTGCGGGCGCTCATCGCCCGTGAGAGCAACGGCGCGCAGTTGGGCTTCCTCGGCAGCAGCTACATCGTTGTGCTGCAGCTGAACGAGGCGCTCGCCAAGCTGCGATGACCGCGACCGACTGAGGTTGGAACAGTCGACCGGGGTCGACGGGTCGGCGAGCGAAGGGCCGCATGCGACAGCCTCGGTCGAGGCCACCGGGCGCTTCCGGATCTACCTGGGCTCAGCTCCCGGGGTGGGCAAGTCCTACGCCATGTTGAGCGAGGGGCTCCGGCGCAGACAACGGGGCGCGGACGTCGTCATCGGGTTCGTCGAGTGCCACGGCCGGGAGCGCACCGAGGAGCTCATCGACGACATGGAGGTGATCCCACGCCGGGTCGTCGACTACCGCGGAACCCGCTTCGAGGAGATGGACCTCGACGCGGTCCTCGACCGTCAGCCCCAGGTGGTCCTCGTGGACGAGCTCGCCCACACCAACGTCCCCGGCTCGGGCCGTCACGAGAAGCGCTGGCAGGATGTCATGGCGCTCCTGAGCGCCGACATCGACGTCGTCACCACGGTCAACATCCAGCACCTGGAGAGCATCGCCGACGCAGTGGAGCGGATCCTCGAGGTGCAGATCCGCGAGCGGGTCCCCGACTGGGTGCTCCGCAAGGCCGACCAGATCGAGCTGGTCGACTCCTCGCCGGAGCAGCTCCGGCGCCGGATGGTCCACGGCAACATCTATCCACCCGAGAAGGTCCCCCAGGCCCTCTCGCACTACTTCCGCACCGACAACCTGACCGCACTGCGCGAACTGGCCCTCCGCTTCCTGGCCGACGAGACCGAGGAGCAGCTCCTCGAGTACCTCCGTCAACAGCGCAAGGATGTCGTGTGGGAGACCCACGAGCGCATCCTCGTCGGGGTGACCACGGCACCGGGCACCGATGCCATCGTGCGCCGGGCCTCCCGCATGGCCTCCCGCATCAAAGCCGACCTCCAGGTCCTCCACGTCCTCGCTCCGAGGCGGGCCGGCCAATTCCCCGACGACCAGCTGATCACCCTCCGACAGGTCACCGCCGATGTCGGCGCCGAGTGGAACGAGATCAGAAGCGACGACCCGGCCCAGGCCCTCATCGACTTCGCCCGGTCGCGGCACTTCACCCAGATCGTGGTCGGCTCGAGCAGTCGATCGCGGTTCCATGAGTTCCTCGGCGGGGGCTCGATCGTCCGGAAGATCGCCCGTCTGTCTGCGCCGGCGGCCATCGACGTGCACATCATCGCCCGGAGGGATGCCTCCGTGGACTCCGGCATGTTGGTGGAGGCGGCCAATGAGTCGTAGCGACTCGAGCCGGCCGCTGATCCGCGGCTCAGCAGGTGCCGGTGGCTGCGATGGTGAGCTCGCTCACCTTCCACGTGCCGTGCACCTTGACCAGCTCCGCAGTGGTGGACCGGCGACCACCGGGGGTGTTCTTGGCCCGTTTCCCGTCGGTGGTGTACTCGACCCAGCGCGTGTCGTCGAAGCAATCGGTGACGGTGGCACGGGTCGGGTCCGAGGCCGGCGACAACGAAGTGACCGCCTGGTGATGAGCGGTCACACCCCTCGTGACGATGTCGTGCAGCTGGTCCCTGGCCAGTCCCTGCACCAGTAGTTTGAGCGCACCGCCCGTGGCGTGCTGGGCCAGGAGCGGCGATTGGAAGTCTGAGGTCTCTGCCGCGGTGACCAGGTCGGCCCACATGTCCCGGTAGGCGGCGATCACCTGGCCGGAGACGGCGGCCGTCGTCTCGGTGGTGGACGTCGGCGGGGCGGTGCCGGTCGTGCTCGGCGGCGTGCCGGCAGGTCCACCTCCGCAAGCACCGAGGGCGAGGGCGGCGGTCATGACCACCGCTGCTGCCAGTATGAGCCTCGGTCCGGTCGCCCGCGGTCGGGGCGGCACAACGAGAGGCGGGATCGGACTGCTCACGGGCGGCACTCGCGGTCTGCTCGGACTTCGCCGCTACCGGGGATCGAGGCCGGCTGGGACGGGAGGCTCGTGGTCCTCGATCATCTTCCCATCCGCCACATCCACGGTGTCGTCGCCGCCCACGACGCGCCGGCACACCCGACCACGCCCACCATCACTGCGAAGAAGGCCACGACGGCTGCGAGATAGAAGAGGTCGGTCATGCCGTCCTCATGGTTCGGGATCGTCGGCACCGGGGCCGGGGTGGGGTGCACCCACCCGGGCCGGTCCGTCGGGCGGGTCCTCGCCGGCCAGGGCCACACCGACCTGATCGGCGATGGCCACGGCCACGAGGAGCCGATCGGACGAGACGGGCTTGCCGGGCGTGGGCGTGAGTAGGAAGTGCCCGAGCAGCCAGCCACCGCTCCGCACCGGCAGGTCGACGTTGCGGGGCAGCCCGAGGTCGTCGGTGGACCACGTGTCCTGGCCCACGGTGACGTGGCCGTCGGGTGTCACCCGGGCCACGGCCTGCTCGGTCCCATTGGCGGTGAACCGGCAGTCCCGCAGGAAGAGGAGCTCGAGGAGTTCCCTCGACGCGGTCGCCACCACCACCTGTGGATCCTTGCCGGTGGCGGCCAACTCGGTGACCGAGTGGAGCTGGGCCATCTGTCGCCGGCCCTGCCAGGCCGCGTCACGGTGATGACGGCCGCGGGCGGCCAGCTCGCCGACGGCCAGTCCCACCACCAGCAACAAGATCTCGGTGATGAAGTCGGAGTGGCTGGTGATCCGGAACGACTCGTACGGGCGGGTGAGGAAGAAGTCGAAGGAGAGCGCGGACACGAGCGCGGCGGTGGCTGCAGCCATCCGGCGGCCCGTACTGGCCACGGCCACGATGACCACGACGAGAAAGAGGGCTGTGTCGGCCGTGTCGAGCTGCGTCCGCCAGGGGATCAGCACGGCCGCAGCGGCGATGGGGGCGACGACGGCGGCCAGCATGACCCAGGTGCCGACGCTCACGGCGGGCCGCTGGGTTGTGGCGGACGGCTGGGTGTCCTTGTCGTTGTTGCCATCTCTCGGGCCTGGTCACGGTACCCACGACCCTACTGTGGCACGATCAAAACCGGCTGAGTAGGCCATGGCGGACCTTCCAGCGTGGGGGAATCCGAATTTTCATGGGCCTGTTACGCGCCCGCACCTTTGAGATGCTACGAAGTGCGGGATGGAAGTGAGGGCCCGATGACGGCGACAAAGGCCGCACCGGTCGAGGGTGAACAGCCGATCGCCATGGTCTCGGTGACCAGTAGCGAGGACTACCGCGGGGAGATCCGTGCCGGGCGCCACCGCTTCGTCGCCGACGAAGGCCCCGAGGTGGGCGGTGACGACGAGGGCCCGAGCCCCTACCAACTGCTCCTCGCCGCCTTGGTGCAGTGCACGGCGGCGACGCTGCGGATGTACGCCAACCGGAAGGGCTGGGTCCTCGGTGAGGTCGCCGTACGTGCCCGGCTGCTGCGCACCGGGGACGGAGCCACCAAGGTGGAGCGGATCGAGCGCACCGTCACCGTGTCCGGCGACCTCACCGACGAGCAGCGCCGGCGGCTGGCCGAGATAGCCGACCGGACCCCGGTGACGCGGACCCTGCGGGCCGGTCTGACCATCGACACTGCGTTCACATGACACTGCGTCCGTCGCCTGCGGGATGACCGATTGATCCGATGACCGCCTGTCCGACACTGGAGACCGAACGCCTGACCCTGCGCCCGCTGGAGGAATCGGATCTCGATGCCTACACCGAGATGTTGATGGAGCCCGAGGTACGGCGGTCGCTGCGGCTGCCGAGGACCTATTCGCGCAGCGATGCGTGGCGGGGCATGGCGCAATGGCGGGGCCAGTGGGAGCTGCGGGGCTCGGGGCAGTGGGCGGTCACCGAGCGGTCGAGTGGGACCTTCATCGGACGGGCCGGTCTCCACCGCCCCGAATTGCCCGACTGGCCCGGCATGGAGGTCGGTTGGACGCTCCATCCCGCCTACTGGGGAAAGGGGTATGCGACCGAGGCGGCGGTCCGATCGATCGCCTACGCCTTCGAGGTCATCGGGGTGGACGAGGTGTTCAGCGTCATCCTCCCCGAGAACGAGCGCTCACAGGCCGTGGCCCGCCGTGTCGGGCTCACCTTCCTCGACGAGCGCGTGCTGTCGAGCTATCCGGAGACGGCGCACGGTATCTGGAGGCTGAGCCGGGCGGAGTGGCAGTCGGCGGGGCGCAGCGGTGCCGGGGTCTGACCTCAGCGCAGGTTGAGACCGCCGTCGACCAGCACCACTTCTCCGGTGACGTAGGCGGAACGGGCCAACCCGAGGATCACCTCGGCCACGTCTTCCGGCTTGGCCGTGCGCTGGAGGGGCGCCTGTGCGTTGACGAACTCGCGGACGAAGTCCCAGTCCGCTGTCCAGGGGGTGTCGACCAGCCCGGGGGCCACTGCGTTGACCCGGATGGCCGGCCCGAGTGAGTTGGCCAGAAGCCTGGTCATATGGCTGACCGCCGCCTTCGAGCAGGCATAGGGGATCGAGCTCCCGGTCGGCCGATCGCCGGCGACCGAGGAGACGTTGATGATCTGGCCCCGCCCCGACGAGCGCAGGTGAGCCACCGCGGCCACCGTGACCTGCCAGGTGCCGATCACGTTGACGTCGAAGATACGCCGCCAGATATCGGGCGATGCGCCCTCGAGGTCGGTATGGGCGATGACCTCGGTGGTGCCGGCATTGTTGACCAGAACATCGAGTCCGCTGTGGCGGGCCACGACCTCGTCGATGAGCCGCCGGGCCTGGTCCTCGTCGGACACGTCGGCCTGCACGTAGCTGGCACCGGCCAGCTCGCCGGCCAGCGCACGACCTGCATCGACGGACGTCGACGAGTTGATGACCACGGTCGCACCGGAGGCGGCGAACAGACGGGCGGTGGCTGCCCCGATTCCCGACGAGGAGCCGGTGACGAGCACCGTCTGTCCCTCGAAGGCGGCGTCGCGGGCGGTGGACGGTGACGGAGACGGATCGGACATGGCGCGAGTGTAGGACCGGGCGTCGCCTAGGTTCTGTCCGTGCGACTGGTGAGCATGTTCGACGGCGCCCAGCGGACCGGCCTCGTCGTCGGTGATGAGATCGTCGACCTCACCGATCCGGCCATCGGGCTGCCCGGCGACATGGTGGGGTTGCTCGCCCTCGGTTCCGATGCCCTCGGAGCGTTGCGGCGCGCGCCGGCCAGCCGGGCGCGGCGGTCGACCGCCACCGAGGTGCAGCTGACCGCACCGGTCCGTCATCCTCCGTCGTTTCTGGCCATCGCCCGCAACTACGCCGCCCACATCGCCGAGCTCGGGCACGAGCGCCCCGAGTTCCAGACGTGGTTCTCCAAGCAGCCGACCTGTGTGGTGGGGCCGGGGGAGGCGATCGAGGTCCCGCGGGTGTCCTCGTCGGTCGACTACGAAGGTGAGCTCGGCATGGTCATCGGGCGCCGGTGCCGGCACGTGCCCGCCCGCCACGCCCTCGAGGTGGTGGCCGGCTTCATCGTGGTCAACGATGTCAGCGTCCGGGACTGGCAGTGGCGGACCCCGACCATGATGATGGGGAAGAGTTTCGACACCCACGGCCCCACCGGACCGGCGATCGTCTCCGTCGACGAGGTCGGGGACCCACAGACCCTCGCCCTGTCGACCTCGGTGAACGGAGAGATCCGCCAGGGTGGCACCACCGCGGACATGATCTTCACCTGTGCCCAGATGATCGAGCATCTGTCGGCCGCCTTCACCCTCGAGGTGGGCATGCTGATCACCACCGGAACGCCGGCCGGCGTGGCCGCCGGCGAGGACCCACCCCGGTGGCTCTCCGCCGGCGACTCGGTGACCGTGCGCATCGAGGGCGTCGGCGAGCTGACGAATCCGGTCGTGGACGAGCCGGCGGTCGAAGGAGACCGGACCGGGTGGTGAGGGGCGTGCCGGGCGACGATGGCGGCCGGGTCAGGATCACCCAATCCCTCGCCATCCCCCTCTCCGAGCTGCAGTTCAGGTTCAGTCCCAGCGGGGGTCCCGGTGGACAGCATGCCAACAAGGTGAGCACCCGGGTCGAGCTCCGCTTCGACGTGGCCGGATCGCCGACCCTCGGGCCGAGGCAGCGGGCCCGGCTCCTCGAACGCCTCGGCCCCGAGGTCAGGATCGCCGTCGACGACGAGCGGTCACAGCTGCGGAACCGGCAGCTGGCGGTGGAGCGGTTCCGGGCTCGGGTGGCCGGTGCCCTCCACGTCGAGAAGCCACGCCGGCCCACCCGGCCTTCCCGGAGTGCCAAGGAGCGGCGTCTGGAGGAGAAACGGCAGCTGTCCGAGCGCAAGCGCAACCGGCGACCGGATTTCGAGGACTGAACGGCACCGATCGGCGGCGCGCCTCAGCCCACCTTCCGGCCCGACTCGACTGGCGGCTCCCAGACGTCGTCGAGGAACTGGGCGATCTCGCCGGTCAACCGCTCGGGGTGCACCCGCAGCTCGAGCATGGAGTTGGCCTGGATGAGCCGGCCCTGCGGGAGTCGCCGGGCCAGCTGCTCGGCGTCGTGGAACGGATGGATCCGGTCCACCCGGTGCCCGATCACGAGCGCCGGGACGTCCATGGCCGCACGCTGTCGCACCGTGGGAGCGATGGGCCCGGCCAGGATGCCGTGGAGGACCGCAGCCGTCTCGGTCGGATCGTTGGAGAGCGAGTTCATGGTGCTGTCGAGGGCGCCGATGCCGGTGCGGGGCAGGCGTCGGAAGACCGACGCGGTCTGGCGGACCAGTGGGCGGGCGAAGTGGACGGCGAGCAGCATGGGCACGAACGTGATGGCCGCGGCCGGCACCGCCCACTCCAGCACCGGCATCTCGAGGACCATGCCCTGCACCCGTTCCGGTGCCTGGGCCGCGACCAGCAGGCTCACGTTGGCCCCCAACGAGACACCACCGACGACGGCGCGCTCGATGGCCAGATGGTCCAGCAGCGCCACCACGTGCTCGGCGTAGGTGTCCATCCGGTGGAACGAGGCCCGCTTGGGCTTCTCCGACCGTCCGTGGCCGGGCAGGTCGAGCAGGATCACCCGATGGCCGGTCGCGGCCAGATCGATGGCCAGCCGGCGGTTCATGTTGGAATCCATCAGGATCCCGTGCATGAACACGAGAACGCGCGGACCATGCCCGTGGACCTCGTAGTAGAGCTGTGAACCTTCCACGTCGAAGAAGCCGACCTCGAACGGCGTGGCGGCAGCGGTCTGGCCGCCCTGCCCGTCCCCGTTACCCCCCGCGCCCCCCAGGGCCCCCGGTCTCCTCATCGGGCCAACGGTAGGCGTCGGGACGGCGATTGGCCAAAACGGGCAGCTCAGAGCGGATCTCTTGTTGACGCCCGGCGTCGAGGTCGGCGAGGACCACGCCCGGATCGGGCTCGGTCCGCTCGGCCAGGATCGAACCCCACGGATCGACGATCATCGAGTGCCCGTGGCACGCCGGCATCCCTGCCGGGAGCCGGCCGACCTGGCCGGCCCCGATCACGAACACCTGGTTCTCGATGGCTCTGGCCCGGAGCAGCACCTCCCAGTGGGCGGGGCCGGTGGCCGCGGTGAACGCGGCGGGAACGGCGATGACCGTGGCTCCGAGCAGCGCCATGACGCGGTACATCTCGGGGAAGCGCAGGTCGTAGCAGAGGGACAGTCCGAGCACCTGCCCCGGGCTTCCGGGTCGGTCCGGCCCGCCCAACCGGGTCACCTGGAGCTCGTGGCCCGGTGCCATGGTGGCCGACTCGCAGAAGGTGGCGCCGGCCACGTCGGTGTCGAACAGGTGGATCTTCCGGTAGACCGCCTCGATCGACCCGGTGGGACCGATCAGGCAACTCGTGTTGGACAGCCGTCGGTCCGGACCCGCATCGTCGGCGGGCCTCTCGGGGAAGCTTCCGGCCAGGAGCCAGCTTTCCGTCCGCTCGGCCAGCTGGGAGGCCCAGGCCACCGTGGGACCGACCAGCGGTTCGGCGTTCCGGCGCAGGAATTCGGCGTCCCCGGCCACCGAGAAGTACTCGGGGAGGACGACCAGCGCCGCACCACCGCGCACCGCCTCTTCCACCAGCGCACCGGCCGCCTCGAGGTTCTGGCTGCGATCGGGACCGGCTGTCGTCTGGACCGCGGCGACGCGCATGACACAGGGTAGGCCGGTCTTCGGGCACAATGACCAGCAGTTGCCGCGAGGCTCCGCACCGGCACCGGGTCGGGTCTGAGCAGAAATTGAGGGTCGTGTCCTTCGAAGACTCCGATGTCGTAAGGAGCGCCGTCCGCGTGGAGGGGTTCCGGGACGACGAGTTCGACTACCAGCTGATCCGGGCCATGGGGGTCGCCGACTACGGAGGCTCGACGGTGGGCGAGTGCCTGGCCGTCGTGGCCGAGATCACCGACGGGAGCCCACACAGCTGGGCCCTGGCCTTCGAGCGCCTGGCCCGGCGGGTCGAGGACCGGGGGCGGGCGTGCCTCGAGGCGGGTCGCCGGGTCAGTGCCCGGGACCACCTGCTGCGGGCGTCGACCTACTACCGGACCGCGGAGTACTACGCCGACGCCCCGAGCGGCGGATGGCATCGATTGGGGGAGCACAGCCAGGCCTGCTTCGCCGCCGGCGCCCGGCTCCGGGATCCACCGGTGGAGCGGATCGAGGTCCCCTATGAGGGAGGGTCGCTCCCCGGCTACCTGGTCCGTCCGGCCGTCGGCGACCGGCAGCCCGGTGGCCGCCGGCCGCCCACCCTGGTGGCGGTGGGAGGATTCGATTCCAGCGCCGAGGAGCTCTACTTCCACCTGGGCGCCCCGGGGGCCGAACGCGGATGGAACGTGTTCGTCTTCGACGGACCCGGTCAACCCGGGTGCATGCGGCTGAACCCGCAGATGACCTTCCGACCCGACTACGAGGTGCCGATCGGTGCCGTGATCGACCACCTCGCCGGGCGCCTCGACATCGACCCGGCCCGGGTGGCCCTGGCCGGCCAGAGCTTCGGTTCGTACTTTGCCGCCCGGAGTGCGGCCACCGATGACAGGGTGGGTGCGTTGGTGGCCAACCCACCGATCGTCGACATGGGGCGGTACATGGAGGCGTGGGTCGGCTCCGACGTCTACCGGATGTCCCGCGACATCCGGCCCGAAGACGTCATCGGGGTCCCCGAGGACCTGATGCCCCGCCAGATGCAGTGGGGGATCGGGGCCATCTGCCGTCGCTTCGGCGTGCCGTCGTTCCATGCCTGGCGCCGGGCCATGGACTCCTACCGGCTCGACGGCATGGTGTCGGCCATCGGGTGCCCGGTGCTGGCCCTGATCGGCGATCGCGAGGGACCGGAGCCGCGGGCCCAATTCGACGCCTTCGTCGAAGGGGTCGGAGGTCCGGCGGCTGCGGTCGTCTTCCGGGCCGACGACGGTGCTTCGACCCACTGCCAGTCCGACAACATCCGGCTCTCCGCGCAAGTGACCTTCGACTGGCTGGACGACCGGTTGGGGTAGCCGGGGGCCGATCGCCCGGTGTTCAGAGGCCGAGCTTGATCGAGCACTCGGGCCACGGGGCCCAGCCGCTACGGGCCTGCAGTTGGGCGGCGGCCTGGTCCTGGACGGCCGGTGGGGCCTGGTTCGGGAGGCCCGGATAGCCCAGTCCCGCCCAGGTGGCGGCCGCGAATTGGTATGCCCCGTAGTACCCGTTGCCGGTGTCGATGGTGTAGTTGTCGCCGGATTCGCACTCGCGGAGCTCGGCCCAGACGCCGGGGGTGGGAGCCACAGGGGTTGCGGGGGCGGCAGGGAGCACAGGGGCGGCCGGGGCGACCGGAGGAGGCGGCGCCGGTGCCGGAGCCGCCGGTGCCGTGGGTACGGGAAGCGCCGGGGGAGGGACCGCAACCGTGACCGCCGGCCGGGCGGCCACGGCCGATCGACGGGCGGGGCGGTGCCCGACGGGGGCCGAGAGGTGCAGCGAAGCCAGGGCGATCGTCACAGACCCGGCGCCGCTTGGCGGAGCGGATCCGCTTCCTGCCGACGGGGCCGGGTCCGAGAGACTGTCGATCAACAGCCGGGATCCGACCTGGGCGGCCGTCCTCCCGGCCAGGCCCGTCTGGTGGGAGTGGGACAGCCCCGACGCCCCGGCCACGGTGGCCGAGGGCTGGAAGACGACCGTGGCCATGGCCGCGAGGCCGACGGACACACCGACAGCCGCAAGCGAGCGTGGGTTGGGCACCTCGTGGGGCTCCTCGGGGGTCGAAGGTATGCCGACGTTCGGCCAAAAATGCTGTCAGTAACAGTATAACTACTCAGAGTGGTATCAAACGGGACGAAGCCATTCTGAGGGCGGCGTCCAGCGCTGGGGTCGCCCGGAGGGGTCGCGGGGACAACTTGGCCGGGGCGGTGCTCAGGACCCGGGCGGACGGTAGCTGGCCAGCGCCGCCTCGAGGGCGGTCCGTCCGAGCTCGGAGGCGTCCTCGCGTACACCGAGCAGGGGCGTGAGGGTGGCCCACCCCTCGGCCACGAGGAGGGCATCGGAGTCGGGTTCGAGCTCGGCCCGCTCGGCCAGACGGTCCGACGCCACCCCCATCCCGCGCAGGGCGAGGACGATGGCCTTGGAGGTCGGATCGACCGGAGTGCCTCTGACCGGGAAGGCGGTGTGCTCGGGACGCACGGATCGGATGAGCCCGACGGTGCCGAGGGTCCCGTGGCGGAGGCCCCGGAGCAGGTGGGGTGCCACCGCGGGCACGTTGAGGTTCAAAATGGTGGCCGGGGCCAGGGACTCCAGGGCCGGGACGATGCCGGCGGCCAGGGACACCGGCGTCTCCCAGGGGACGGGATCCTCTCCCCAGGCGATGCTGACCGCGAGGCCGCGGACACCGAACTGGGCTGCGGTCAGGGTGGCCCCGACGGTTCCCGAGTGGAGCGCGGAGCGCCCGGCGTTGACCCCGTGGTTGATTCCCGAGACGACCAGGTCGGGGCGCGGGCCGAAGCCCTCGATGCAGGCCAGGATGACGGCGAGGGCCGGCGGTCCCTCGATCCCGAAGGTCGGAACGTCGGCCAGGCCGGGGATCTCGACCGTCTCATAGGGGATCGACTCCCGCTCGTAGACCGGACCCACGGCAGCTCCGGCCCCGCTGTGGTCGGCCAGGGGAGCGACCACGAACAGCTCGTGGCGGTCGCCGAGGTCGGCGGCCAGCCCACGGGCCAGGGCGGCGATGCCCGGCGCGAACACGCCGTCGTCATTGGTGATGAGGATGCGCATACAGGACGTTCCCGTCGGTCGGGGCAGGAAATGGGGCCGTGGCCGGGCGACGCGGCGGTCGGATCGCCGACCGTCAGGCCCCCGCGGCCCTTTCGCCTACCATACCGGGCGACGTCAGCGACCCCCGGGGTTGGCTGGACGGAGCAACGATATCCCACACCCATGAGCACCCGACCACCTGCCGAAGATCAACGACCGGCCGAGACCACCGCCAGCACGGGGGACCAGTGGGTGATCGGCCATGGGCACCAGCGGGCGGTGATCACCGAGGCCGGTGCCACCCTCCGGTCGTTCACGGTGGGCGACCGGGCGGTGATCGACGGCTTCGGGCCGGACGAATGGAGTCAGGGAGGGAAGGGCCAGGTGCTCGCCCCGTGGCCCAACCGCCTCGCCGACGGGCGCTACTCCTTCGAGGGCACCGATGCCCAGGCGCCCCTCAACGAGCTCCCGGCGAACAACGCCATCCACGGCCTCGTGCGTTGGATGCCGTGGCGCATGGTGGGTCGGGCGCAGAACCGGGTGAGCATGGCCCTCGAGCTGCGCCCGTCTCCGGCCTATCCGTTCGCCCTCGGGCTGATGGTCGAGTATCGATTGGGTCGGGACGGGCTCACCGTGGTCGTCGACGCCGACAACATCGGACCCACCGACCTTCCCTTCGGTATCGGTTTCCACCCCTATCTCACCGTCGGCACCCCGACCGTCGACCAGATCCGGTTGGAGATCCCCTCGCAGCGCAGGCTGTTCGCCGACGACCGGGGAATCCCGACCGGCAGCGGACCGATCGAAGGCACCGAGTTCGACTTCAGCCGGGGCCGGCTCATCGGGGTGACCAGGCTGGACACCGCCTTCACCGACCTGCGTCGGGGTGCGGACGGCCGGGCGCGGGTCGAGCTCGATCATCCCGATGGAGCCGGTGGGACGACCCTGTGGGTCGACGAGCGGTTCTCCTACCTCATGATCTACACCGGCGACACCCTCGATGCCGACCACCGTCGTGCGGCGCTGGCCGTGGAGCCGATGAGCTGTCCACCCGACGCGTTCCGGTCCGGCACCGATGTGGCCGTGTTGCGGCCGGGCGGTCGATGGACCGGCTCGTGGGGCATCACCCCCCGCTGACCCGAGCTTCCCGGCGTCCCTGTAGTACAACTGGGGCAGCCATCGGCACGAAGGTGTCGAGGGGGCACTGGCTCAGAGGGAGGGGGCAAGCGGGGAATGGCCCCAACGAACGATGGTGTCACCGGCGCGGGATCCATGACCCCGACCGCTGAGGGCGTCTCCCCCGGGCACGGACACCCCGCGTCGGTGGGCCGGGACCGGCCACGCCGGCCCACCAGGATCGAGCGCATCGGTGCCGTGGTCATCGCGTTGGTGGTGGTGGTCTCCATGGTGACGAAGACCGCGAACGCCGTCAGCACCACCGACTCGCGCCGTGCAGAAGGCGGGATCGCGCGCTGGGAGCTCGACGGTGCCTACTATTCCTGCCTCACCCACCAGGTGGAGGGCCTCGTTCCTCCTGACAGGGGCGTCTGGGTCAGCGTGCGGTCCGCCAACGGCTCATCGGTCGACATCACGCTGAAGGAGATCGTTGCCGGATACGCCCCGTTGACCTTTCGACGGACTGGTCACGTCGATCTCTCTCTCGTCCATGCTCCTCGCGGAACGGGTTGTCTCGGTGTGCGGGTGAAGGCCGTGTCGGCGGACGGAGCCGTCCGTTACGGGAAAGGATTGCTCGTCAGCGCGGTCCGGCTACCCGGGCTCGAACATTGAGCACCGTCCCCGGGGTGGTTCTGGGCTTCCTGGTCCTGTCCGCCGGCGGGGCGTTGCCCGCGCTGGCGCTGGCCCGCGGGCGGATCGCTGTCATCCCCCTCGTCCCCCTGTCGGGCGCCGTCGTTGCCAGCCTGTCGGTCACCGCCATGGCCGCGTTCGGCGGGGGCCTGGCCGCCTGGTTCACCATTCTCTCCGTACTGGGAGCATCCGTCGTGCTCATGTGGTGGGGCACCCACCCCGACGCGCGTCCGTGGAAGGACCGGGGTGGCCCCGTCCGGGCGCCGTATCTCCTCGGCGGTTTCATCATCTGTTCCATCGCGGCCAGCGCGTTCGGTCTCAGCCGCCTCGAGGCGCCCGTGATCGGATACGACGCCCGCACGACCTGGTTGGTGCACCCGGCCTGGTACCTGGCCGGGCACGCGACGACCGTAGCCACCCTTCGCAATCCGGCACTCATGTTCAGTCATCCCACCTACCCACCGCTCGTGGGCGGCTCGATCGCCATGACCTGGTTGGTGGCCGGCGTCTCCACCGCCCGGATCGGCACGGTCGTGATCGCCGTCCTCGGCGCGCTCGGCATCTTGGCGGCCGCCATCGCGGTGATGGAAGTGGCCCGCCGGGTGGCGGCGTTCGAAAGTGACCGGCGCCGGCAGTTGAGGATCCTCGGGGTCGGAGGCGTGATCGGGGTGCTGTTCATCCTGGTGGCCATCGGGGTGGCCCGGGACAGTCTCACAGACGGTTACGCCGACGTGCTGTGGTCGGTGGCCGCGGTGGGGGCGGTGGGCTACGGGCTCGTCCTTCCGTGCGAGCCGGCAAACGTGGGGACGGCTGCACTGCTGGCCGTGGTGGCGGGCACCACCAAGTTGGAGGGCTCGCTCACCGCGGCAGTGATCGTCGGGCTGATCGCCGTTCGGTTGATCCTCCAGGAGCGGCGGTCCGGACGACCGCGGCGGTGGTTGCCCATATGCGTCCTGGCCATCGGTTCGTGGTTGGTGATCGGGGTTTGGCCGATCGTGCTCCACCTTGTCGGCGCCGAGCCCAACCGGGCAACCGGCGGGGCACGACAGGGAAGTGACATCTACCGCTTCCACGTGTCGCTGGTGGGCGCCTGGAGCAACCTGCACGTCGTGGCCCTGGCTCTGGCCGTCGCCGTGGTCGGTGCGCTCTGTCTGCGCCGGGTGAGGCAGAGAGCAGGCCTTGGTACGGACCTCTGGGCGTGGGCCGCACTGGCCTCCGAAGTGGTCATCGTGGTGTATGCGTACGTGACCGGACCCGGGAGCATTCACACCTGGGTGAACACCTCCATCCAACGGACGATGATGTTCCCGGAGCTCGAAGCCTGGTGGATCATGGCCACCTGGGCGGTGGTGGCCCTGTCGGAATTACGGATGCGGTCGGGTACCGAGCCGACGGAGATGGTCGAGCCATCGAACGTCGCGGTGGCCTCGGCCGTCTGAGCGGGGCACCGGGCGTCGACCCGGTCACCGACGCGTAAAGGCAGTGTCAAAGCGGCGTAAAAGCGGCGTAAAAGCGGCGTAAAAGCGGCGAGACAGGGTTGTCGGTCGCGGCCTTTCAGTGCTACACCTTCGTTGCAGGTGGGTGCATGATTGGCACCACAAGGCGGAAGGTATGGACCGATGGTATTTCGTCGTCGGGGAAGTCTGCGGGCCGTGTCGGCTGGATCACCGCTGTTCGGGGCCGTGTGATCGGTGATGGAATGACCGAATCACGTGAAGCCGCGATACGAAGAATAGAAGTGCTCATCGACGCCGTAAACGACCTGCATGCCGCCCTCCATGCAAATGAAGAGGTGTACCGAAAGACCCTCAGGTTGCTCAAGTCCGGGACAGAGATGGGCAAAGCATTGACTGAAGCCGACATCGCACAGGCGCGATCCAAATTGGCCGATGCGCTCAGCGCCTTTGAGGCTGATCGGCATCGAACCCGGTCACTGATCATCGCCGCTCAGGTGGAAGAAGGAATGAACATCAAACAGGTCGCGCAAGTGTGGGGAATCTCGCGCCAACTGGCCGGCAGATTCCTCAAAGAGATTCAGGACGATACCTGAAGGCACGATGCCAGCAGCCGTATTCCGGTCAGCTCTGGTGCGAAGGGGGGAGTCTCACCCCTTGTGAAACGGGTATTTCAGCACCGGACCGGCACGTGAAGCGTGCGGGGCTGGTTGTTCGGGTGAGGCCTCCTACCCGCAAATGGACGGCCATTGACTGGCGCTTCGCCGCGCTGTCCTTTCCCCGGTTCGCGACGTTCGAGCCAGTGCGACGCCACTCGTTGAAAGAGCTGTTGCAACTTTCCCGTTGCGAATTTGAGAAATAGTCGTTGCAACTTTTGAGTTGCTTTTGTGCAGTTGATACAGCAACATGCAGACCTGGGGCGGACCAGGCAGCGCTGGTCGTTGTTTGTACGATCATCACTCGAATTTCTTCTATAGGGCGGTTGGAACGCAATTGATGCGTTCCGAAAGGCGGGGTCTACTTATGTCCAGGCGAACATCATTTCGCGTCCTTTGTGCAGGTTTCGCTGTCTCGCTGCTCGGTGTGGTGGCGGTGGTGACACCAGCGGGGGCAACCCATGCGGTGTCATCTGTCACGCGCGCAGCGAGCGGGCGAACCGACGGAGCCGGCCTGTTGACGCCGGCGGCACCATCGGGCGACGTCGTGGCGCGCTCCACGCCGGCAAAGAACGCGGAGGACCCTGCGATCTACGACTCCACCGCGAGTGCGACCGCCGGTCCCCAACTGACAGGGTCTGCCGGCCCAACGGCGAGCCTCGGCTACGAAGCCACATCGGCGTCAGAGTTCGGCAATGAGATCACCTTCGCCGGGGCTGCTCGTGAGCTGAACAACGTCGTCGTGACCATGTCGTCCTACGGTTGTCAGAGTGGCAGCGGCTACGCCGGCCCGATCTATGGCAACCCCGGATCCTGTGTCACCAACCCGGGCGCGACGTTCCAGGCGCCATTGACCCTGAACATCTACAACCCGCCCGCCGGTGGCTGCCCCTCGAGCGCGACGAACACCCCGTGTGAGCCTGGCAGCCTGATCGCCAGCGACTCGCAGACATTCGCCATCCCGTACCGCCCGTCGAGCAGCCCCGTCGGTTACAACGGCGACTCCAACTGCAACGGGACCACGTGGTACGACGCATCGGCCAGCCCGCCCGACTGCTTCTACTCGGAGTCGGACAATGTGACATTCGACCTCAGCTCCCAGAACCTGATCCTTCCCAATACGGTGGTCTACGGCGTCGCCTACGGCACCTCGAACTACGGAATCCCCGGACAGGATCCGGCCAACAACTGCAACACCACCAACACCAAGACCTTCTCCGGCGACAACACGGTCACGAGCGGCCAAACATCCGTATCGACGACGGCTGCGGGCGGCTACGCCGGCGTCGTCTTCGGTGACACCGTTTCGGACACCGACGGGAACATCCCGGCGCACGACACCGTTGCATCCGTCTCCGGCTCGTCGTTCGCGCTGGCCTATCCGGCGACCGGCGGCGCTCCTGACACGTCGGACAGCCTCACCTTCGCCGGTGAGTGTCCGATCGACTCACTCAACCTCGGATTGAGCCTCGACCCCGACAACCTGACCGTGGGATCTGATCCGATTGCCGGCAACGTGTTCTGGGACACCACCTACGCCGGCTTCTACTGCGACAACGGCGGCACGGGCGGCACGGATGTGGGCACGTTCCGCTTCGACTCACCGGGTTCCCCCGGGTGCTGGGCCGAGGACGACTCGGTGACCAGCACGGTGTCGAGCGGCTCCGCAACGGTGGTGGCAACACAACCTGCCACCGACGCCTTCGAGGGCGTCTTCCCCGGTGAAACGGTGACGGACGCCGACGGACACCTACCGGCGAACGACACGGTGCTCTCGGTCAGTGCCGACGGCGATTCGTTGACCCTGGCCTCTCCCGCCGGCACCTTCAGCCCCCCCGTTGACACGACCGACCTCCTCGAGCTCGGTACGGGCACGGCTCCGTACTACATCCCGGCCGTGGAGTTCAACGCAGGCCGAGCCCCGGTTGTGACCGCCTCACCGACCAGTCTGTACTACCTCTCGGGCCACGCGATCACGTTCTCGGCGGCCGCCAGGGGGAACGAGACCCCCACTGTGCAGTGGCAGGATTCGGCGAATCACGGGTCGTCATGGTCCAACATCCCCGGGGCGACGTTGACCACGTTCCAGACAGTGGCGACCAGCAGCGAGAACGGCTTGGAGGTGCGGGCCGTATTCACGAACTCGTCCGGTTCGGCCACGAGCGGCGCGGCCACGGCGACACTGGCTACGGCCCCGGTCGTGACGACCCAGCCGGTGAGCCGGACCTACACCCCGGGGGAGTCGCTCACCTTCACCTCGGCTGCCAATGGCGGACCACATCCCACCGTGCAGTGGCAGCTGTCGACTGATCACGGGTGGCTCAATATCAGTGGGGCGACCTCGACCACGTTCCGAACGTCGAGGCTCACCGGCCACCAGAACCACTGGAAGCTGCGGGCCGTATTCACCAACATTGCCGGCAAGGCCGACAGCCATGCCGCCACGTTGACGGAGACGTAGCGTCCATGGCCATGAAGCGTAGGTCAGAGGACAACACATTCTGAGAACCGGCGGAAGGGGAGGAGGCCATGCGCTTCCTCCCCTTCTCAGCTCCGCCCTCGGAAGTCAAAGGTGCTGAGAGCGACCGACGAGCTGCCCGTCAGATCGCCCGGCCAGTTCCGGAAAGCCGCCCCGTCCACGCCGAGCCAACCAGGCATGCGCGCTCTGGCGGCTCACCGCATGATCCTTGGCTACCTCGCTGACACTGGAAACGTCTCTAGCGGACCTAGGACTTCGTGATATCGCTGTTCCATCTTGTGCCTGTGTGCCTGTGTGCCTGTGTGCCTGTGCGCCCTGTGCCTGGCGCGCCCTGTGCCTGGTGCGCCCTGTGCCTGGTGCGCACCCTGGGATTTGAACCCAGAACCTGCGGATTAAGAGTTGGTGACCGCTCCCCCCGGATGACCTCGGCTCGGCCAGGGAGGGACACGATCCTGCTGCCGTTGGCCAGGCGCATGGAGAGAACGCTCACCTGCTCCAACCCGATCGGGGGGTCCTCTGGGCCATGGCCAGGGCCTTGACCTTCCCGAGCACCTCGGCTGACTGGCGTTGGCTGGCGCTTACCAGGAGAGCCGTGCCCCAGGCTCAGTCAGTGACTGTTCGAGGGCCATGGCGGCCACGGTCATCGACTTGCCCGCCTGGCGGGAGCAGAGGAGCAGCGCCCGATCAGGGTGTGCGGCCATCAAGCTCGCCTGCCAGGGGTCAGGCGTCAGCCCGGCGGCGATCATGAGAGCCGGCGCCTCGTACTGATCGGGCGGTGCGAAGCGGGCTGCTGCCCGCAGGAGGTAGTCGAGGCTCACCCAGCCGCCTCCGTCAGTTCATGCGCCACCGAGGCCCGGACGTCGAGGGCGTGGGGATCGAGTCCAGCAGAAGCGAGGACACGCTCTATGACCGTGACCACGATCTGGGCGCGGGCCTCGTCGATGCGGACCAGCCTTTCGGCCAGGTTGAGCCGAACAATGGAAGTCAGAATGCGCTCGGCTTCTCGAATCGCGCCGTGGTAGGCAGCGATTTCCGGCTTCACTTGTTCCCCCCAGCGCCCCGGCGTGGTGCCCACCTTCTCCAGTTCGGCAACGTGCCCCTTCAGGGCGTTCACAAGGGCAACTGCCTCACAGCCGGTCCATCAGCGCGGCGACGGGATCGTCGATGGGCTTGGCCTCTGACGGACAGAGCTTCGTCGCCTGTTCGAGGGCGAGCCGCTTTGCCGCGGAACGCCTTACGTGTGGAGCACGACCTCCGTGGGACCCACAGACCGTGGCTCCGTGGATGGCGTACTTCCGGCAGCGCTCCCCGGTTCGGCTGCTCCTCGCGATGCACTGGCGATCGGTTGAGGTGTTGTTGGTCACGGAAACAGTCTCGCTCGCGAAGGACCTTACCTCGGCGTATGATCCCCGATCTCAGTCTATGCCCTCGCTAGTAGTGCTGACCGCTCAGAGCCGCATCAGGTGATGAGTAGCCGACCTTCCAGTCCGCGACTCGCTGCGGACCGCTGGGCCGTCGACCGGACCAGCTCCGGGGGTTCTTGAAGGACTGTCACCAATCACCGGGAGTGGTTCGGTTATGGGGTCTCCGAAGGTCCCATGACCGTACCGACGAACCAGTTCGGCGAGTCGACTGACCGACGGCCTCGTCAACGCCGCTTTGGCTTCGTGCTCTTCATCACCCGAGCCGTCGTTTCGGTGACCTTGCCGACTGGCTGGAATCGGCCCCGAACTGACCTCTGCGCTCGGCACTTCGGGCTGAACGCCGCCAGGAGCCGGTCGACGGCGAGGGCGATGAGGGCCACGATGGGAGCAAGAGCTCAACGAGCGGGACGATTCGATCCCTCACCTCTCGACTGTCGAGCGCTTGGAATGTTGATGCCGCCCCCTAAGCCGGCTCCGAATGAACCACAGGTACACGATCGCCATGATGACGCCGGGATAGACGGTCAAGAAATACAGACCAGAAATCAGTGCAATCCAGAGGGCTTTGGAGGATCCGGCCTCTCGGAACCTGTTCGTTGGCGTTGAGGCGGCATCGATGATGGCCCAAAGGGTCACCGAGAGCCCGGCAAGTGCGAGCACCGCGATGGCGGCGATCAGCCTGTTCGAGAGTGTCATCATTGTCCTGACAAACCGTTCGACTCGGCCGCCACGATGAATGAGTTCACCCGGGAGATGTATTTAGTGGGTCCGGCCTGAAATGCCCCCACGTGTCCGACGCCGGGAAGCAACCACAGGGTCCCGTGGGTTAATCGGGCCAGCGTTGGACCGTTGTGCCAGTAGATGGTCTGGTCGGCTGTGCCCTGAATAATCAGGGTGGGTACGCGATAGCCGGGATGAAGACGCAGTTCCGTGCCTACGTCCAAAATATGGGCCCCTCCGCTAAACCAAGGATAGAACGTCTCAAATGGTTCCAGTAGGGCCTCGGGCAAGCGTGTGTTGTGGGCCACTAAGGTCGTCATACTCACCAGGCCGCTGTCAGAAATGATTGCTAGTGGCCTTAGGCCTTCTGCGCCGGCCAACAGGACTGATAGACCTCCTGCGGATTCTCCATAGAGAACGACCTGCTCACCGGTGCAATCGATAACCCAATGGTCGGCGGCGATGACCTCATCGGCTTCCCGCTGCCCGCCACCAAACGTTTGCCAGCCAAGTTGGTAGCTCATCTCGATGACAAGCGCTCCGTATCCCAGGCTATGGAGCGGAACCAGCCTTGTGAGCTCTGCGGCCGGATTAGCGGTGTAGCCGGCAACCATAACAATCACGGGTCGGTGAGGCTGACCCTGTACGTACCAAGCAGGAAGTTTCCCGTCGTAATGGACGGCTTTGTACTGCAGACCCACAGTGGCTGGGGTCTCAGAGGTATCTCCACTGACCCCGGAATGGGCAAGGAGGTAGTCAGAGCCCAGATTGGCGAAGATCCACGTCTGAAACAGAGCAACGACGAGCCCTGCGATGCAGATGGTAATGATCCACCGCGCGGCCAAGGGGGTCGAGTTCGTCACAGTGAAACTGCGCTCACAGGAGTATCAGGTCCTCGCTTCGCTCATCGAGGAGTGCGATGAGCGAGTCCAGAGTCTGAAGGTGTGCGCGTCGTCTTGGTGTCCAGTGAATGGACTTCGTAATCACCGAGGTCGGCGCAGGGAATATCCGATCGGTTCCTCGGCACAGAGGTAGGATTCCCCGGCACACCTTCATGACTTCTCTGTCGGTGGCCCTGTCCAGACAGGCGGTCAGATCGGGCCTGAGCACGATGTGGCGGCAGCGATGCTGACTTCTCGGAGTTCGCATTTGACCAGGTCGAGATACCAAGGCCCAATAACTCCCTCCTGCACGGTTGAGTACCAAGGTCAAATCGGTCTCTTGAGGCCAAGCAGGATCGGATCATGGCCCGGTTTTTGGGAGTCTGCTTCGGCCGTGCACTTGGAAGAGAATCCATTGGTGATAGTCGACAAGCACCGGTCCGATCGACGCATACGGAGGGTCTTAAGCGGTTAGCGATGGCTCTATCTATTTGTGAACTTCCCTCTGTCGCACGGACTCGGGATTACGTAAAAATGTTCAACCAACGACGAACAACTGACGTTGCTTGGGTGACAAGCATCACCGCATCGGTCACCCATGATTGGCTGCTGACTCGCCTTCACGGCTCTATGTTGCGATAGGAAGTTTGCCGTTCCATGAGAATCAGCTCAAGGTTCCCTGGGACTTGCGTGAGCCGGATCGATCCGTGACCGATTGGCACAATGTGTACGTGGGATCCCCAAGCTCTTGCTGGAGCGCTCTACGCCGCCAAACGCACGTTCCGGGGCCATTTCAGCATTCGCGACGTGACGCGTCGGCAGTCACGACAGGCTCCACTGCTATCCTTCCGCCGGTCTGTGCCTCCGCAGATGGACTACCAACTTTTCGGAACGCAGCGAACCTGCGGAGTCGCTAGCAGAGAACGTAACCAGCTCGTCTCACCGTGAAGAGGACCCGCGGTCCCGCGGCCTCGAGCTTCTTGCGGAGATAACTGACATAGAGTTCGACCACGTTCTCGCTGCCTTCGTAGTCGTAGCGCCAGACGTTCTCGAGGATCAGGGACTTCGTCAGCACTCGGCGCGGATTGAGGAGCAAATAGCGAAGGAGGTTGAACTCGGTGGTCGACAGGGCGATGAATCGTCCGCCCCGAGTGACCGCGTAAGCGTTCTCGTCCATCTCGATGTCGGCGAATCGGAGGATCCCGTTGGCTTCAGGCTCGCTGCCCGAACGTCGCAGAATCGCGTGGACCCGGGCCACGAGGACGGCGAGAGCGAAGGGCTTGGTTAGGTGTTCGTCACCACCCATGCTCCAGCCGGGTACTCCGGTGCCGACACCATTCCGGGCGGTGACCAACAGAATGGGCACACCAGAGCCGGAAGCTCGTAGCCGGCGCGTGACTTCCACACCGTCGAGGTCGGGCAGCGTCACATCGAGCACGATGAGGTCGGGGGGGTGCTCCTGGGCCGCGGCAAGGGCCATTCGACCATTGATGGCCTCCTCCACCTCGAACCCCTCACAGCGAAGCGAGGTGGCCACGGCGGCGGCGATGGAGGGCTCATCGTCAACCACCAATATGCGCCGGAATGGGATGAGCTGTTCCACTTCGACCATGTCAGAGTCGGCCTTCATAGACGGTTACTCCCAAATTGACGGCCATATGGCTGAGTTCTGGATCAATGAACTGCTGCACCCCGGCCATGGTCAGATGAATGTGGTCCGGCGTACGGACCTGCACCCCATCGATATTGTCGACATAGCTGCCTCTCGGAGACAGCAAACGGTTGGCATCCAGCATCGATACGAAGGGCGAATACCACCCGGCTACGGCTCCAATCAGGCTGTTGAAATCGTTCACGCTCCAGGTGGGTGTTGTCGTCACCACAGTAGAGGGACGCGTCGGGGTTCACCTTGGCTCCGTCGGCGTGGCGATCGTTAGCCGTGGGCGATCGTTACCGCCTGAACGAGATGCTCCTCGATGTACGTTGCATAGGCTGGGTCGCTCACGCTGACATACGTTCCGTCCCACAGCCGATGTTGCTCTTCTCATACCCGAGTTGGATGACCACCGCATCGGGGTGATCCAACTCGGTGACCTACTGCCATCGGGCTCAAGGCGATGAAGCCCGGCCGGAAGAAAGAGTGGGTCCCGATCATCGATCAACCCGACCCGCTCGATGCTCCACTTGGCCCTCCGCTGAATCCGCCCAACCCGCCAAAACCGCCAGTCGTCGACACGCCGGATTCGGTGGCCGACACCGAGGCGGCCGAGACCGATCCGGTGGAGGACTTCGTGCCCTGAACGGTCACCGTGTCGCCCGGTTTGATGGCGGAGAGCGTTGACTTCGCATTCCGATCGATGGTGGTGCTCGAACCCACATCGACAGCGACGAGACTGCCACTGGCGGTGGTGACATAGAGCGTGTTCCCAATGATGTCGGTGACGGTTCCCGAAGTGATTTTCGCCAATGCAGCGCTCAACCCACTTGCCCCGCCGGCCCCACCCGTACGAGAACCAGTGAGAGCAGCGAACGGGAAGGCCGAAGCAGTTGATGAGTTCGAGGACGATGAGTGGCGTTGCATATAGGCGCCGCCCCATATACCGACAGATGCCACCAACAAGATCAGCAGAAGCGCTGCCAGCCATGGCAGGCGAATGCCCTTGGCTGGACCCTGTGTTGGCCAGTCCTCCTGCTCCTCAGCGAAGAGGGCCTCCAGGTCCGAGGCCGAGTCGGCTGGATCAAGTGTCGACACGGCGGGCACTGGCGCAGTGTTGTCTGTGTGGAGCTCTTCGGTCGGAGGGCCGCTCTCGACGATGCTATCTGAATCGGATGTGGGCATTGCGGTGCACCTTCCTCAATTACTCGAATCTCAACGCGTCGATCGGACGAAGGGATGCAGCGCGGTAGGCCGGATAGAGGCCGGCAAAGATACCGACCATCAATGCGACGCCGAAGGCCAAAGGAATCGAGTAGGTGGCGAGAACCGGCTGTACCCCATCGATCTTGAACCTAGCGACCACCAAGCCGGCCAGTACCCCGACGGCGCCCCCGAGAAGTGAGATGACTACAGCCTCAATCAAGAACTGACCGAGCACAATGAACTTTGGTGCCCCGATGGCCTTACGAATGCCGATCTCCCGGGTGCGCTCGGTGACGGTAACCAGCATGATGTTCATGACCCCGATGGCGCCGACCAAAAGTGACACTGCCGCGACCCAACCCAACAGCGCAGTGAATGTCTTCGAACTGGACGTCGCCGTAGAAAGAAGACTGGCCTGGTTCAAGACACTGAAGGGCAGATCGGCCACCGTGGTGTCGTTCTGAGCGGCAAGGATGCTCTCCACCTCGCTCTGGGCGAGCGACAGAGTGGATGAGGACTTCCCCTGCACCAAGAGCTCGGAGAAGGACTGTGATTCTCCGGTCAATTGATCCTGCACGGCGGTGTAAGGGGCGATGGCAACCGCATCCTGATTCGACAAACCGCTGCTTCCCTTTGAGGCTAAGACTCCGACGACGTCGAACTCAGCGGAACCAATCTGGATCTGTTTCCCCAGAGGGTCGGATCCGGTCGCAAATAGGTTGCTGGCCACATCGGAGCCAATGTCCACGACTTCGGAGTGGTGGGCCACATCAGCGTTGGTAATGGAGCGCCCGGCCGAGACCGTGTAGTTCGAGGCGGTGAGATACGACGGAGTTGATCCGATGACCGAGGTCGAGTAGGTGGCGCCGTTGTAAGTGGACGTTTCGCTGGTTGAGATGACCGGCGAGACTGACGCCACGTCGGGGGCACTGTTCTTGTCGGAGATCAGTGTCACGTCGGTGCTGGTCAGCGAGGCGTTGCGGGATTGAGTACCGGTTTGCGAGGTGCCACCTCCGAATCGTCCGCTGCTGAAGACCGTCAGGGTATTGGTCCCCAACTTGTCGATCTGCGACTCGACGGCCTGGGACGATCCGGTCCCTACAGCCAGCAGGACGATGACCGCGGCCACCCCAATGAGAACGCCAAGCATGGTGAGGAGCGAACGCAGCCAGTTCGAGCTGATGCCCCGAAGGGCCATGATCACGTTTCCCCAGACGCTCATCGTTTGCCATCCTCGGCGTGATGTGGACGGGTGGCCGCTTCGGCATGGGCCACATGCGCGCTGTGGGCGTCGATAGGCTTCTGGTGGTAGTCCTGGGTGATCATGCCGTCTCGAAGGCGAACCACCCGAGTGGCATAGGCGGCGATGTCCTCCTCGTGGGTGATCATGACCACGGTTCGACCCTGGGCATGGAGTCTGGCGAACATCGACATGACGTCTACGCTGGAGGCGGAGTCGAGATTGCCGGTCGGCTCGTCGGCCAGGATCAGCGCAGGGTTGGTCACAATGGCGCGGGCGACGGCCACCCGTTGCTGCTGCCCCCCGGACATCTCACTCGGGAAGTGGTTCATCCGGTCACCCAGGCCCACCGAATCGAGCGCGACTTCGGCACGGTGCCGACGCGCTTTTGGCTTGATCCCGGCATAGGCCATGGGAAGCTCCACGTTCTGGACGGCAGACATGCGCGCCAGCAGATTGAAGCTCTGGAAGACGAAGCCGATCTTTCGATTTCGAATGCGCGAGATCTCTCGGTCGTCGAGATCGCGAATATTCACTCCGTCGAGTCGGTAGTGCCCGCGGGTGGGTACATCGAGGCACCCGATGATGTTCATCAGCGTCGACTTCCCCGATCCAGAGGCCCCCATGACTGCGACGAATTCACCCTGCCCTACAGCAAGCGACACGCCCCGGGTCGCGAACACGTCGTTGCCGCCCATCTGATATCGCTTGACGATGTCGGAGAGAGCGATGACAGGCCACCGCGTTGGCATCGTTGCGGTTGAAGTGTTTCCGGAAGGAGACAGGCTTTCGCTCATCGTGGCGGAGGTCACGGTGCTCCACCACCGAAGCCACCGCCACCGAATCCGCCTCCACCACCGCTAAAGGGGCTTGAGGTCCCTGAGCTCGTCGAGGCGCTCACGCTGGCAGTGGGCTCCACCACCTTTTGACCTTCCGTCACTCCGCTCGTGATTTCGGTATAGGAAGTGCCCACTAGTCCCAGCGTGACCGGCGTCGTCTTCTGGACACCACCGGAGAGAACCTTCACCGTGGACGTTGTGCCGGTCGTGGTGATCGCCGCGCTGGGCAGCTGGAGTACGTCGCTAGCGGTTTGGACGATGACGGCTACTTCGGCCGTCATTCCCTCCTTCACATCCGACGGGGCGCTTTCCAGGGCGATGGTGACCGGGTACTCCACGACGTTGCTGACGACGGTCGAGGTCGGAGAGACCGCAGTGACCAGGCCGGCAACCTCGGTGCCAGGGAGGGCGGCGAGGGTGACGGTCGCTGGCTGGCCGACGGCAATCTTTGTCGCGTCAGCCTCTGCGTAGTCTGCCACTACCTCCAGACTGCCCAGGCTCTCGATCGTGATGAACGTTGACGTCGACGAGGAGCCAGAGCTCGAGCTGCCGGTCGACCCCGTGCTGCCGGTCGAGCCGGTGCTGCCCGTCGACCCCGTGCTGCCGGTCGAGCCGGTGCTGCCCGTCGACCCCGTGCTCCCCGTCGACCCCGTGCTCCCCGTCGACCCCGTGCTGCCCGTCGACCCCGTGCTGCCCGTCGACCCCGTGCTCCCCGTCGACCCCGTACTTCCGGTCGTCGACGAACCGGATCCGCCCACCGTTTCACCGATTGAGTCGTTGACGGCGGTGACGGTGCCGCTGATTGATGCCACCAGGGTGCAGTCGGACAATGCTTTCGTGTCCGTTGTGACCGTCGCCTCATCCTGGGTGACCGTCGCTTCATCCTGGGCGATCGTCGAGGGAGTCACCTGCAGGCTCGCTTGAGCAGACTGGACGGTCAGCTCCTGTGCCGACACCGTCGACTGGTCCTTGGCCACGGCCTGCTCGTAGGTGGTGATGTTCTGCTGATCGGTGACACACGAGCTCTGGGCCGTGGCGAACACAACGGCGACTCCGGCCGATGTTCCGGCAGAGTTCGTGGCCACGATGCGAAAGAGGTAGCTGGTGTTGGGTGTGAGACCAGTCACTGTTGCCGATACCTGCTGGGATGTTGAACCCGAGCCGGCGCTGGTGGACGTCGTTGACGTCCCGAACGAGGCGGTCGTGCCGTACTCGAAGTAGTAATCCGTCGACGCCCCCTCGGGATTGACCGTGCCGCTCAGGGTCACCGATGTTGTACCGGCGGCGCTGGCGGATCCCGTTGTCACGACCGGGGCCGAGACAGAATGGGACACGTCGACGCTGGGCGTGCCGCCTCCCGCCGTGCCGGTCGAACCAGTTCCGGAGGTCCCCGATGTGCTGCTCGATGTTCCGCTGCTGGCGCTGCTTGATGATGCAGACGCCGGACAATCGAGGGCCTGGTCGGCCGCGTAGGTGGACTGGGCCGTCTGCAGAGATGTCTGATCGCTGGACAGCTGGTTCTGGTCCGAAGTGAGCTGCTGTTGGGCGGAGACCAACGTGGCCTGGTTCTGCGCCTGTTGCGCGGGGGTCCCTCCGGCCTGGTCGTGAGCGAGCGTGGTTTGGGCCCCCGCCAGCGACGCTTGCGCGGATTGAAGGTTCGCCTCGGCTTGGGTGGAGTCGATGGTGGCCAGGACCTCTCCAGCTGTGACCTTGTCGCCCACTGCCACGTTGACGGCGGTGAGGGTGCCGGAATTGTTGAAGTCCTCGTCCGCCGACGTAGCCGCGGAGGTGTTACCTGAGGCGGATACGCTCGACTGTACGGTCCCTCGCGTCACGGAAACAGTTCTGGCCACACCAGTTGATGCCGCAGATGGTGATTGGTAGATCGAGTACAGAGCAATTGTGACGGCGACGGCAACGGCGAGCGTCAAGGCGATGTAGCCGATCAGTTTGCGCCGTGAGCGGCCAGCGTTTCGTTCAGGCATGAGGTGCGGTCCCTTTCAATGTTCGTCTACAGGTGGCGGGGTCAGGTTCCTGTCAACCCGAGGTCGGTGAAGCCGTCGAGGGAGGAGTGGAACCGGCCTTCGGTCTCAGCGCCGCACACGCCGTCTGGGCCGCCTGGTAGGCAGCACTGGAGGTACTGACAGAACTGGGAGGGGATCCAGAGGTGCCGCTCGGCAGCGTGACCCCGTGCAGCTTCAGGCAATTGCGGTAGGCAGCAAAAGCCGAACTGTTGGCGGCGGTCCCACCGAAGCCGCCGAAGCCGCCCTTCGGCTCAACGCTGGCACACGCCTTGGCTGCCGCCGCGAACTTCGAGTTGTTGGCGAACCCGCTTCCTCCGGGAGCCCCTCCAGAACCCGTCGGGGGAGTGCCTCCACCCGGCGCCCCACCAGCGCCGGATGGAGGTCCGCCGGACCCGGAAAAGCTGGGCAGGCTCACCCCGTGCTTGGACAGACACTGCCGGAACGCCGAAAGTGACGCCCCACCGGGCGCCTTGGCAGACGACGTTGTCGAAGTGGTGGCGGCCGACCCGCTACTGCTGCAGGCGCTGAACAGAAGACCAAGGACACCGAGGACCAGCACGGCACTCGCATACCGGCGCGTCCGGTTTGGCCGAACGGGAGCATATTTGAGGATCATGAGTGGCAACGATGACACGTTGGTCTGTGAAACCTGTCCAAGAAACTTGCGAGTTTGCTGAAAGGCCTCCACCGCCGGTACACGCCCCTCCTGCGAACTACCGTCCCTCGTCGAAACAGTCAACCAACCTTAAGGAAATCGAGAGGTGGGACTGCCAGCATCCACATGTGCCCCCTCGCATTCTGGTCGTTGAGGACGAAGAGAATGTCGCCTATGTGATAGTCACTGCCCTCGGACTCGCGGGCTTCGACACCGCCGAAGCAGTCAATGGGTTCGACGGCCTTCGGCTTGCCGGATCCGGCGACCAGTTGGACCTAATCATTGTCGACGTAATGATGCCAGGGATCGACGGTTTCGAACTCTATGAACGTCTTCGCGCCAAAGGAGTAGACGCGCCAGTCATGTTTCTCACGGCACGTGATGGACTGCAGGACCGGATCAAAGGACTGAGTCTCGGCGCCGACGACTACCTCATAAAGCCATTTAGTGTCGAGGAGCTTGTCGCCAGGGTGAGGGCGATCTTACGACGCACCGGCCACGTGCCTGAGTCCCGCGTGATCACCTCGGACAACCTGGTTCTGAATGATGATGTCCGGCGGGTGGTTCGCGGCGAAGAGGAGATCGATCTGTCACCCATCGAGTACCGGCTGCTCCGATTCCTGATTCGCAATGCCGGCCATGTAATGAGCAAAGACGAAATCCGTGACCACGTCTGGAACTACGGCTTCAACGGCGAAGCCACGGTCGTGGAGACATTTGTCTCATCGCTGCGGAAGAAGCTCGACAGCAAGCCGCCCCAGCTCATCCACACCGTGCGGGGCGTTGGATACAGATGGGACGGTGGTTGATGGTAGCAATATTCGGACCGGAGACGGCTCCTTCAACCCGGCAGTAGCGACACCTATCTGATCCACAGGAAACTTTGAGGGGACCTCAAGGAAGTACTGACAACATCCGATCATGTCTCCGCGAATCCTTGTAGTCGAGGACGAAGAGAACGTCGCTTACGTGGTGACCACGGCCCTCCGGTTAGCCGGATTTGACGTTGTCGAGACACAGAATGGCCGTGAAGCACTGGCGTTCACGGCCGATCCTCAGTCATTTGACCTCATCATCCTCGACGTCATGCTCCCAGACCTCGACGGATTCGAAGTGTGTCGACGCATGCGCTTCGACGGAATCGGCATCCCTGTGGTCTTCCTCACCGCCGCCGACGCAATTGAGGACAGAGTCCGCGGTCTGACCATTGGCGGCGACGACTATCTGATCAAGCCGTTCAGCGTCGAGGAGTTGGTAGCGCGGGTACAGGTAATTTTCCGCCGTACTGGCGCCTCGGCCACTCCGCAGCTTCTGACCTGTGCCGACCTGGTTCTCGACGACGATGCCCACGTTGTAACCCGTCACGGAAAGGTGGTTGCGCTATCTCTGACCGAATACAAACTGCTCCGTTTTCTTCTCCGCAACGCCGGGCACGTCATGAGCAGAGCCCAAATCCTCGATCACGTGTGGAACTATGACTTCGAGGGCGAGTCGACGGTGGTGGAGACCTTCGTCTCCCTTCTGCGGCGGAAGATCGATGCCAAGCCTCCTCGATTGATCCACACCGTGCGTGGGGTCGGGTACCGATTGGACGGGCGCTGATCAACTCGTGACGCTCCGCCGCCGTCTCTATATTGCCGCTGTCGTGCTCTTAGCGGCCGTTGTCTTGCTCGGAGTGCTGCTGATCCGGACGGTTGAAGCAGCCGAAATTCAGCAGCTCGACCAGCAGCTCGAATCGGCCTTCCCCGTGGTCGGCTCCATTGATCGAGCGCCCCTGGGTTCTGCCGTCCGTCCTTCAGGCCCCTCGCGAGACCGGCTCCCGGGCAATGGGATCAGTGAGTTCTACGTCGCGATCTTGTCCCAAGGTCGTTGGAACGTGCTCGTCAGTCCGCTCGGTGATCATGGTCAGAGCCCACAGACTCCCTCGATCGTTTCGAAGCCGCTCCAGCACGACATCGTCGTGACGACGGTGGGATCACGCACAGGCCCCGATCGGTGGCGAGCTGTGATTATCCGACCTCCCAACACCAAAGTGGAATTGCTCGTGGCAATATCTCTTAACCAGGTGGACGCTACGGTCAATCGACTCCGGCTCGCTGTGCTCGGAGCTGGGCTCGTCATCATCGGAGTCCTCGTTGCCGCGGGGTTTTGGGTCGGGCGGCTTGGTCTCCGCCCCATCGCGGAGGTGACCGAGGTGGCCGATGCCATCACCGCGGGTGACAGGTCTCGGCGAGTCACCGGCGGCGGCCAGGGTACCGAGGCCGCGCACCTCGCTCAAGCTTTTAACGTCATGCTCGACGAGCAACAGTCGACCGAGGTCCGGCTGCGCCAGTTCATCGCCGATGCCTCGCATGAGCTCCGCACGCCCGTATCGGTGATCATGGGAATCGCCGACCTCTGGCGTCAGGGAGACCTACGTAGCGGCGATCTGCGGGACGATGCCATGCGCCGCATCGGTCAATCGAGCGCACAGATGGCGGGACTGGTCGAAGACCTGTTGCTCCTGGCCCGTCTCGATGAAGGTCGACCCCTCGACCGGACCCTTGTAGATATCGTATCGCTCGTTCACGACGCCGTCCTCGACGCATCGGCGACAAACCCCACGCGAGAGATTCGAGTAGTCAACGACGGATCCGTGGTCACAGAAGGTGACCCCGCTGCTCTCCGACAGGTCATCGTGAACCTGATCACTAATTCTCTCAGACACACGCCTCCAACAGCCACCGTGACGGTCCGGATGTACCAGGCGCCAGGTTGCGCGGTCCTCGAGGTTGACGATTCCGGTCCGGGAATGGATGCAGAAAGCGCAGCCCACGCCTTCGACCGCTTCTGGCGAGGGGAAGCCAGTCGAACCCGAGCAGGGACCGGACTCGGCCTTCCCATCGTGGCCGGACTCGTCACCGCCCACGGAGGTCACGTCATGCTCGACTCCAGCCCCAGCGGAGGTACTCAGGTTCGGGTGTTCCTCCCAAGGCACGTTGCCGATCGAGACGTCCAGAGAGCCGCGACTTGAGCTCACGGCATCGGTCCCCTGACGCGCTGGCCCTTGGTGTCCTCGCTGCAGATCTGAAGGTTCACCGGCACGGCCTCCGTCCTGGGCTGAGAATGGGCCACCTCCCTGTCGCGAACCAACACTGACACGAAGAAGGTCGTCTCGGACTCAGATCTTTGCCGCCGAGCACCACGTCGAATGCCTCCGCCTGGAACACCCTCGGGAAGGAGGGTCACAGCCAATCTGCAGACGATCTGGATCTCTTGCCAATGTCTATGCCCCATCATGGCGCAATGGCGACATCCACTGCCTCAGGACTCCAGCCACATTCTGACTTCGCGGTCATGACGAAAGGTCTTACCAAGGCCTATGGGACTCGAATGGCGGTAAGCGGCATCGATTTGGCGATTCCGCGCGGCTCGCTGTCGGGATTTGTCGGACCAAACGGCGCGGGAAAGACCACGACCATACGGATGCTGCTCGATCTGATCCGCCCGACGGCTGGCGCTGGGTGGGTGCTGGACAAGCCACTCGACAAGCCGAGCGAATTCCTCCCCAAAGTTGGTGCCCTCGTCGAGAATCCGGCCTTTTACCCCGCGCTGTCGGGACGTGAGAACCTTCGGGTACTGGCAAGGCTCGGAAATATCGCCGAGGACCGGATCGACCCGCTGCTGGATATGGTCGGCCTTAGCGAACGAGGCGATGACCATTTCCGGTCGTACTCGCTCGGAATGAAACAGCGACTCGGGATCGCCGCTGCCTTGCTACCCGACCCGGAGCTACTCATTCTCGACGAGCCAACCAATGGGCTCGACCCAGCAGGGATCGCGGAGATGCGGGATCTGCTGCAAACCATCGCCAAAGATGGCCGGACGGTACTTGTCTCGAGCCACCTCCTCTCAGAGGTCGAACAGATGTGCACACATCTGGTCGTCATCCGCTCAGGCAAGCTGGTCTTCCAGGGACAGGTCAGCGATCTATTGGACGCCCAGAATGTCGAAGTGATAGCCAGGCCTGAAGATCCGGCAGATCTGGTCGCCCTTGGAACCCTCGCCGATCAACTGGGCAAGCGGGCCACCGTCGTCAATGGCCAGGTGACAATCGCAGCCTCCGACGACGACTTCTCTGGTCAGTTCAACAGGGCTGCAATGGAACGCGGCATCACGCTGGTCCACCTCAGCGCCGACCGACCTCGACTCGAAGAGGCATTCTTGGCCCTCACCGATGGCGACAACGAATCCGCCACTTCTTCCTCTCATAACGGCTAGCGGCCTGGTATGCGCTATGCCTTCGCCAGTGAATGGATCAAGTTGCGTCGGAGACGCCTTCTTCTCGGTACTTACCTGGCGTTGGCCACCGTTGCGGCCCTCGGCACTGTTCTCACGTTCGCCACGGCGGGCCAGGTGGAGGGCGGTCCGGATCCTGCCGCAACCACCAGTATCGCCGCACTCAGAAGCTCGAAAGGCATCACGGCCGGCGTTGAATCTTCGATTATTTTCCTTGGTGTCGTAGCCTTCGCGATCGCCGCAGCGCAACTTGCCAACGAGTACACCTTGGGGACGCTCCGATCACTCCTTGTTCGGCAATCACGTCGGCAGGTACTGCTCGCCGGAAAGTTCTTAGCCATTGTCACCTTCACGCTGATTGGTGTTGTCGTGGCCACAGGCGCTTCGGTGGCAACTGCCCTCGTAATGGCGCACGTGAAGGTGATTCCCACTGCTCCGTGGTTCACCTCGAGCGGATTGGGATCGTTGAGCACTGGCCTCGGAAACATCGCGATTGCGGTTACCGGATACGTGACCTTGGGCATGTTCCTGGCCGTGCTGCTGCGGGCTCCGGTCCTGACCATTGTCGTGGGCATCGCATTCATTCTCATCGTCGAGCAGATACTTGCGGGCATTGTCACGGAGGCAGCCCGTTGGCTCCCCGGACAAGCCCTTTCCGCCGTTGCCCAGGGCGGCACAAGTGCCGTCGGCTACGGCGCCGCACTCGGCGTCAGTGCCATCTACGTCCTATTCGCTCTATGTACTGGTACGATCGTGTTCTGTCGACGGGACGTCAGTGCGTGACAGCGTCTGCCAAAGCACGGGACGAGCCGGCCGGAGATGATCTCTGCACTACGATTACCACAGTCCGGGGATCAGCCGGTAGGGAGTCATCGCCTTGAATGCCCTGAAGACCGGAAAGGTGTTCGCCAGAAGTTGTTCCTCTGCTCGGATACGAACGAGCTGGAGGATGACCACAACGAATTCACCGATCACCAGCGTCAGTCGCATGCTTGACACGACGACGGCTGACGACATCACGATCTCAGCTAAATAGACGGGATGGCGCACAAATCGATAAGGACCGCGGACCACCAATTGGCGAGCCTCGGGCCAGTACGAGAAGTTCATTCCAAGACTCCACATCGCAAATGTGGCAAACGCGACTGCTGCCACGGTGATGACCAGCACCGCCATCTCCATCTTCGCGGATACCGACAAGAGAAGAGGACCCGAAGGAGCGAAGAGCCCAAGCGCGATAAAGAGGAACGTGGCGACGATTCCTGCCGCACGAACGAAGGTTCGACGGTCCTGCTCCAAAGGCGGATCATGGAGCAGGAATGCTCCTACGGGAATCGACAAGAAGCATGCGTAAAGGCATCCGCGAATGCAGGCGAGAATCACGGCCCCAGTTGGGTGGTGAACCATTATCACACCGTCGTCAGCCAGAGCCGCGATTTGCCAGACCACGAGCACGAACACCGAGGCTGCCGGCAATCCCCGCACAAGAATCCACTGACGCCTACGCCTCGAGTCCCGCTCACTCGAGATGCAGTTCGACGTGCCTGAACTCACCACCTGAGCAATCTCACCACGGATACTCACGTTGAGCAGGTTCCATTCTTGGGATTGCCCATGCACCGAACTTGACTATCAAGAAGGAAACCGTAACAAACAAGAGGATCCACCATCGTCTGCGGTGTCCTCTAAGTCGGAATTTCGGCCTGCTATGGGCCACTCCCGACGATGCTTGAGACATGTCGTCATCGTTCAATGGGATCTTCATCGTGACAGAGTCGCAGATGAAACTGAGAGATCCTTTAACCGCAGTTGTGGATAACCTGACCCATTGCCACCGGATCTTCCCGAATTGATTGACGTTGACAACGGCGATGACAGTGTCCTCTGCCTGCAACCAGTTATGGTCGGCATCGTCGAAGAAGGCAAAGACCCCCCCGTCGGCTGCCACAAGGTAGTAACCCTTGTCATCCGCAGACGCCGACCGAAAATGGCAACAAGACCCAAAATTGGTCTAAAGGCATGTACGGGACCGGAGCCTTTGCAAAAAGCCCCTTCGTCTCATCTTCACCATTGCAACAAGAAGTCTTAAGTCCATTCCCAGCTAGTTCGGGTACCGTCCGATACTGCCGGGCCGGAGAGCGACTTCCGCCAGTCGCTCCGGCCCCGGCCTCAAAGAGCTCAGACGCCATTCGGAGGCCAAACATGACGGCAAGATGCGGATCTCCTCCGCAACCGCTCGGCTGGTTCCTATGCGGACACACCGTCGCCTCATGAAGGGGCTCCGTCCCTCACTAGCAAGGATCATGGCCGCAATCCTGGTTTGCCTTTTGATTGTGGTGGCAGCTGCTTTGGGGCCCTTGTTGGGAGTTGGGCAAGACTCCAAGAAGGACACTCCCTCGCCAACGGGCTCGGTACTCGATGCGTCCTATGCCAAGCGCATCGGCTTTCCTGATATATACCAGGCGGCCAAGAAATCGACCGTGACTGGCCAGAAGGGATGCCCGACTTCGATCGAGTCAATTTACGAGAACCTGAGCAACAAGACGGCCCTGATCTCTGAAGTGCTGAACTGCACTACCTCCGCGGACGCCACTGCGTCACTGATCTCTGGTCGTAAACAGGTAAAGGTTGACACTTCTTTTGCGGTCCCCAAAGAGCTCGGCTCGTCAGCATTTGCGACAGCCGCCGAGCAGCCGGAATACCTGGTTGTCTGGACAATCGGCGTCAAGGTGGCGGTTGTCGGATTGGACGTCGACATCTCTGGCTCGTCAAGCTCCTCATCCACTGCCACGGCTTCCCCACCAATCACCAAGGGGCAACAGAAGATGCTTATCGACGCCGCGCTGAAGCTGGATTCCCTCTATAGCTGATCAGAGTCCCAGGACGGATCAGCCCATGACGGCGCGTTCCTTCGAGTGTCGTTGTCCCGGGTGGTGTCGTGAGAATGACGGCGGGTTTGCGGCAGTTCGTGACGGCCCGTGAGTTCGCATATCGGTCCGGGGAGGCCGACCAACTTCTCTTCGACCAGTACGAGCAGTCCTGGCTATCGGACCCCGACCTTGTGGCCCAGGCGCAGAACAACACCATCGACAACTTCCGGCTGGCTTTCGACCACCAGTTCATGGGCACCGTCGTTGGGCGGATGGGCGAAAACGAGGCTATCTTCAAGCGTGTCCTCGATGACGAAGAGTTCCGTCAGGTGCCGATGGACTTCTCCGCCACCAGGGTGTTCCAGAAGGCTCGGGCTACGGGCACCGGCGGGGACAGCAACACCTAGCTCTCGCTCGCCAGGCTTTAGCTGTGTTGACCGCCGGATTCCTGCTGAAAGGCCTTCGGATGCCCGCTCAACTTGGATGAGGCAGGCTGATGACTACTGGACGGCGAGGAGGCATCAGTGACTGGGAACCATCTCGACGCGCTCGTTGCCGTGATCCAGAGCATCCGGACGTGGTTGGAGCTGACTGAAGTAGCCAAGGCAGTGTCCGTCGCAAGTGAGTTGGAACATCGGATATACGTCGAGCGGCGAGCCAAACTGTACCGATGGAGCCTGGCCCACTCCGGTGGCCTCTACCCGCTACAGAGGATCATGGAGAGATTTCTCGGCATCGACTACACCCGCATCTACATCGGATTCCGTACTCCCCTTGATGGGACAGCCATCATCTGTGACGATCCACAGGTGGTGAAGGTGCCAGACACCTGGGCGCTGCTCAACCTTCCCGAACCTATCGGCCCGGAGAGGGCAGCCATGGTGATAGCCGAAGCCATGTAGTCGGGGACCGGGGTGCAGGACGCGAGTATGACCGCCACCTCCAGAAGGTGAGCTACACGTAGCCAATCGGGGGATACTTACTTTGGGGCGTTCTCGTCTCGGTCGGCATCCATGATCTGCGTGGCCTGCTCGGGGTCGAAGTCGGGACCCCACGACCATGCGCGACCCTTGTCGTCGGCACCGCCGGTGGGTGGGACGAAGTCGGGGAGCGAGTCGGCTGGGAGCTGCCCGGCCAGCACCATCCGGGTGTGCTTCATCATCTGGTCAGACAGGGCCTCATGCTCCTCGTCGGACATCTTTCTCCCTGGCGAGAGGGGGAGGCCGTACTCGTTGAGTGGGGCGTCGTCCGGAGTACCCATGACTGCGTTCTACCCTGACCCCGCGGTCTTATTGGTCGGCTCGCTTCTTTGGCTCCGATCGTCCCAAGATGAGTGCCATCATGGACTGCGCCCAGGAGTCGAGGTGCTCGTCCGTCGGCGCTAAGTGCTGGCCCTTCTGGTCTGCTTGTACGCGCCGGTGTTGACATGATGGTGAGTGTGTCTGACGCGGACCTTCGTTCCCGTTCGCTTGACCCGGTGATGGGGTTTCTCGGACGTCACCAGCGACAGCGCCTTCTCGTACTCGGCCGCCCTTTCACGCCTGGTGATGACGGTCTTGGAGGTCTTCTGCTGCTGCTTCTTCTTCTTCGGTTGCTTGGTGGCGGTGGTCTGATGCCTGGATGCCTTCTTCTGTGCCAACGCGGCCTTGTAGAGCGCCGCATCTGCACTCCTCGCACCCTTCGGTGACGGGGAAGGATTCTCCAACGCGAAGGCCGTACCTGATCCGAGCAGCGCCACCACCACCACAGTGGCCCCGAGCATCAGCCCTGCGCTCCGGTTGGGCGTGGGGGCTTCACCGACGAGCCACCGCGCCCACTGCTTCAATCCCTGTGCCCACTTCTTCATCAACGGCCCCTTCGTCGCAGCATCGGCCTCTACAACACGACTCGGTTGCACGCACCAAGCCGAAATCATTGGGCCGAGCCTTCCACCGTTCAGCAGAACGGCAGCCGCATACGAGCTGACCGAAACTGTAGCTGGTGGATGGGTGCTTTCAGCAGTCATGCGACCCATCTAGTCGGCGGACATGCTCTTGACCAGCAGGTATGTCGGAAAGAAGCGATCTGAGGCACTCATATGCCTCCGCAGCCCTGGAGGCTGGTGTGCCTCTCAAAGTGGTGAGTGACCGGCTTGGGCACGGTTCGATCGCGATCACCGGCGACCTCTACAGCCATGTGCGGCATGAGGTCGACCAGGCAGCAGCCGACCAGGTCGCGGGACTCATATTCGGAGCTGTCTAGGGCGGGACTTCGACCCCGTGGGTTGCAGAATGGTTGCAACTACCCGCTACCGCCAGACGATTGATTGCCCCTGACCTGGTGCGCCTGACCTGGTGCGCCCCCTGGGATTTGAACCCAGAACCTGCGGATTAAGAGTCCGTTGCTCTGCCGTTGAGCTAGAGGCGCCTGTACTGCAACCTACCCCCGGGTGTCGAACAGGACGTGCCGTCACCCCTGGAGGCCTGAGGGTGACCGACGGGGCTCGAACCCGCGACCTCCGGGGCCACATCCCGGCGCTCTGCCAACTGAGCTACGGCCACCAAGGAGCCTCTAGTGTGGCACACACCGACGGAGGTCCGGGCCGCCCATGGACCCTCCCGTGGCTGGCCCCTGTAGCTCAACTGGATAGAGCAGGTGGTTTCTACCCATCAGGTTCCGGGTTCGACTCCTGGCAGGGGCGCGGTCCGTTGACCAGCAGGGAGAGAGGGAGGAGGGGCCAGCGGGAGCTTGGGCCGGCGGTCCCAACGGGAGTGGGCACCGTCGGGCCGGACGTCGCGGACAGCCATCCGGATTCGGGGTGGGGGTCGACTGCCAACCCGGAGACAGATCGTTTATCCTGACGGCATAGAGCCAGCCCCTTGCGTCGCCCGCGGAAGTCGACCGTCTTGAGCCTGGACGCCGCCGCCCACCGTGGCCACGGCAGCCTGGCCAGGCGGGCCGGGCTCATCCTCTTGTTCGTCTCGGCGTCGGCATCGACGGTGACGCTGGCGGCACCCTCGGCCCATGCCGCATCCGGCCCCGCCGCCACGGGCGGGCCCAGGGCCATCACCGCTGCGAGTTTCAAGCGGACATGGTCGACCGGCACGCTGCCCGACGAGGGCCAACCGATCGCCCTTTCGTCACCCATCCCTGCCGACCTCGACGGGCAACCGGCCATGGTGGTGGGCGACCGGCGAGGTCTCCTCTACGCCTACCACCTCTCCAACGGAACGCGGGTAGCCGGGTGGCCCGCCACCAACGCCAGCGGACCCATCGATTCGACCCCGTCGATCGTCCCGTCGACGGGCCTGTCCACGGTGGTGGTGGGTTCGGGGAATGACCAAGATCCCACGACCGGCGGGTACACAGCCTTCGGCCCCTCTGGTGGACAGAAGTGGTTCACCCCGGTCGTCAACCCACCCTCCGATGCCGCTCCGCTGATCGGAGTGGAGGCCGGAATCAGCATCGGACAGCTCCAGGGCGGCACCGGCGCCGTCGCCGGTTCGCTCGGTCAACTCTCCTACGCCCTCGACGCGGCCACCGGCGCCCCCCTGACCGGATGGCCGTTCTTCAATTCCGACAGCACCCACTCCACCGCGGCCTTGGCCGATCTCTACGGCACCGGGCAGAACGAGATCATCGTCGGTGGCGATCAGTCGGCCGGCCAGGGCCGTGGCCAGACCTACACCGACGGGGGCCATCTCCGGATCCTCACCGCGCAGGGCGATCAGATCTGCCGGGCCGACACCAACCAGGTGGTCGATTCGTCCCCCGCGGTCGGTGGATTCCTCGGTGGCGGAACCACCGGCATCGTGGTCGGCACGGGCGCGTACTTTCCCGGTGCCTCCGACACCGACACCCTGAAGGCGTACAACGGGCGCTGCCAACTGCAGTGGTCGGCCAGACTGGACGGCAGCACCTACTCGTCCCCCGCGCTCTCGGACGTGGTGGGCAACGGGTCGCTCCAGGTCGTGGAAGGGACCGACCAGGGTGCCGGCCGGTCCGGTTCGGTGTGGGTGTTGAACGGTGCCACCGGCCAGCCCATCTGGAGGGCAGAGAACATCGGTCGGATCATCGGTTCGGTCGTCACCGCCGATCTTTCGGGTCAGGGTTATGACGACGTGATCGCTCCCACCGTCAACGGGGCCGTCGTCCTGGACGGCAGGACCGGTGCGACGATCACCGAGCTCAGCCCGCACCTCGGCCTGCAGAACGCCCCCCTGGTGACGGCCGACCCCAACGGGTCCATCGGCATCACCCTGGCCGGCTACGTGGTCTCGGCCGGGTCCCCCGCAGGGGTGGGGGAGATCGACCACTACGAGATCACCGGATCCGACGGGGCTGCTGCCATCGGCGCCGGATCGTGGCCCATGTTCCACCATGACGCCCAGCTGACCGGCGACGCCGGAGGGACCACCCCCATCGGGTCCGTGCCGGCCTGCTCGGTCCCGGCGGCGGCCTTCACCGGGTACCGCCTGGCCGCATCGGACGGAGGGATCTTTTCGTTCGGCAACCTTCCCTTCTGCGGATCGACGGGAGGCATCCACCTGAATGCCCCGGTCGTGGCCGTCGCCGACGCGCCGGTGTCGGGCGGCTACTGGGAGGTGGCGTCCGACGGCGGCATCTTCGCCTTCGGCGGTGCCCGCTTCTACGGATCGATGGGGGGACGCCACCTCAACAAGCCGATCGTGGGGATGGCGGCGACCCCCGACGGCCGGGGCTATTGGCTGGTGGCGTCCGACGGCGGCATCTTCGCCTTCGGCGACGCTCACTTCTACGGATCGATGGGAGGGCAGCATCTCAACCAGCCCATCGTCGGGATGACCGCCACCACCGAGGGCAACGGCTACCGCCTGGTGGCCGCCGATGGCGGGATCTTCTCCTTCAATGCCCAGTTCTACGGATCGATGGGCGGCGAGCCGCTCAACGCCCCGATCGTCGGGATGGTCAGTGACACCAATACCGGTGGGTACTGGGAGGTGGCCGCCGACGGAGGGGTCTTCTCCTTCGGCGGGGCTCCGTTCTACGGGTCCACCGGGGCCATCCGGCTCAACGCCCCGATCGTCGGGATGGCCGAGACGGCGAATGGAAGCGGCTACCGGTTCACGGCCGCCGACGGAGGCGTCTTCAGCTTCGGGGCACCGTTCTTCGGTTCCATGGGCGGTCGGCCGCTCAATCGGCCCATCGTGGGAATGGCCGGATTCTGAGCCCGACGGGGGCCGCCGTGGCCGGGCGTAGACTCCGGTCGTGACCGACGTGCTGGCCGTTGCCAACCAGAAGGGTGGCGTCGCCAAGACGACCACCGTCCATTCGCTGGGGGTGGCTTCGGCCGAGCTCGGGAGACGCACCCTGGTGGTGGATCTCGATCCCCAAGCCTGTCTCACTTTCTCCCTGGGATTCGACCCTGACAGCCTGGACCGATCGCTGCACGACGTCTTCGTGCGCCGGGACAGCCTTGCCGAGGTGACGCTTCCGGTCCCCGGTGTCGATCTCCTCGACCTGGTTCCGGCCTCCATCGATCTGGCGGGATCCGAGGTCCACCTCCTCACCCGCACGGGACGGGAACACGTGCTCGAGCGGGCCCTCGAGCCGGTCCTCCCCAAATACGATCTCATCCTCATCGACTGCCCTCCGTCGCTCGGCGTGTTGACCATCAACGGTTTGACGGCGGCCAATGACGTACTGATCCCTTTGCAATGCGAGGCGCTGTCCCACCGCGGAGTGGGTCAACTGCTCGAGACCATCGAGGACGTGCGCGCCTTCGCCAACAGCGAGCTCACGGTCAGGGGAATCGTGGCCACCATGTACGACGACCGGACAAAGCACTCGCGGCACATCATCGAAGAGGTCGAGGCGCGTTACGGCATTCCCGTGCTCCAGCCTCCGGTACGGAAGTCGATCCGGTTCGCCGAGGCCCCGGCGCGCGGGAAATCGATTCTCCAGCATGCCCCGACCTCGCCCGGGGCCATGGCCTATCGCCAACTGGCACGCACGCTCGTCGCCGCCAACGTCGCCGCCGGCACCGTTGGCTGATGGCGGAGGGACCTGACCCGTTGGGCAAGCGGGCGCTCTACTGGATGCCCATCGACCAGCAGGAGGTGTCCGACATCGATGCTGAGCCGATGGTCGGCCAAGCGAGGGGAGCCTCCACTCATCCCACCCCGGCCAGGTCCCATGCACGACCGGCCGGAAAGCATGCGCTGTTCTCCGAAGCCACTCCGAGCGGGGAGCCGGTGCCGGCCACGTCGACGGCAACGGCGACCGACCCGCTTCCACGGCGCGGTCCCATCTCGGTCGGATGTTCATCGTGCGGGTCGATCAGCCGGGTGGGTGTCGTCGAGTTCCTGCTGCTCCAATTCCCGGTCGGCGCCTGGCTACCCAGACGCACCTTCGACAGGTGGATGACCTGTCCCGCCTGCCGACGGCGGACGTGGACCAGCGTGACGCTCTCGCGGTGGTCCTGAGGGGAACCCGCCGCCTCCGGTGGCCCGATTCCGGGTCCGGTGGGTGACGTGATCCTGGTGACGGCGGTGGCCCAGCACCTCGATGCCACGGGCGGGGTGTCGGGATGGCTGCTCCACTTCCATGGGACCGCCGCCTACGCGGTGGTCGGGTTTCTGGTGTTTGCCGAGGCCGCGCTGTTGGTGGGCTTCTTCATCCCCGGAGAGACCGCTGCCGTCGTCGGCGGAGTCCTGGCCGGGCTGCACCAGGTCGATCTCGAGGCCATGATGGCAGTGGTGGTGGTCTGTGCCATCGTCGGCGACTCGGTCGGCTTCGAGGTGGGAAAGCGCTCGGGACCATGGCTTCTGGAGCGGCCTCCCTTGAAGGGCAGGACCGGGGTCCGCCGGACCATGGCCATGCTCGAGCGATACGGGGGCCCGGCCGTCTTTTTGGGCCGGTTCGTAGCCTTTGCCCGGGCCATCATCCCCGGTCTGGCCGGAATGAGCGGACTGCGCTACCGCGTGTTCCTCTTCTACAACGCCTGCGGCGGGTTGGTCTGGGGTGTCGGCTACACCCTGCTCGGATTCATCGTCGGCGTCTCCTTCGGACACATCCTTTCGACGATCGGCCTGTGGTCCATCGCCGTGGTCGCCGCCGTTGTCGTGGTCGCCGTCGGGGTGGGAGTGGTGGTGAAGAGACGCCAGCGCGGCCGGACGGCAATCGAGGCCGAGGACGCGGGACGGCCGGAGGTCGGGACCGTCGGAAGCGGGCCGAACAACGGGGGGCCCGGACCGGACGACGGTCGGCCACTTCCCGACCGTCATCTGTCGTGATCGGCGAGGACGACCGTGCTCAGCGATCGGCGACGAAGAACAGGGCCGGTTCCTTCCCCTGGCGGCGGACCCGATCATGCAGTTCGAGGAGGACGCAGTGAGCCAGCGTCTCGCCGTTGGCCTGCCGTTGCATGAACGGCTCGATCTCGTCCCACGGCCGTGACCAGTGGAGCCTCAAGGTGATCTCCCAGGCCGTTGAGCCCGGGTGCTCGGTCAGGACGTGTTCGATCTCGTCGAGACGATCGGCATGGTGGGTGATGATCTCTTCGAGTCGGCTCTGAAGACCGGAGAACCGGTACTCGTGGGCGGGGAGGACTTCCTCGGTCCCGAGGTTCTGAACCTTGCGGAGGGAGTCGAGATAGTCGCCCAAGGGGTTGGAGTACTGCTGGGCATGGACCGAGATGTTGGGCGTGATCCGGGGCAGTACGTGGTCACCGGAGATGAGCAACTTCTGGTCCTCGCTGAAGAAGCACACGTGGCCAGGGGAGTGACCGGGCGTCCAGATGGTGCGCAGTGGCCATCCGGGAAGCTCGATCTCGCGGCCGTCTTCGAACAAGACGTCGGGCTCGGCCATGGTCACCATCGACTTCAGCGCCATCGAGGCGAGAGCCAGGTCGGGCAGCTTGTCGTCGGGCACCCCCGAATCGGCCAGCAAGCGGAACATGTTGGCGACGAGCTCATCGGTGTTGCCGTACCGGGCCTCCAGCATCACCGCGTCGGCCGGATGGAGTCCGATCCAGGCACCCGACGCCTCGCGCACCCGGCCCGCCAGTCCGTAGTGGTCAGGGTGGATGTGGGTGACCAGCACCGCCCGGACATCGGAGATGCTTCCTCCGGCCGTGGCCAACCCGTCGCTCAGGGCGGACCATGCATCGTCGGTGTTCCATCCGGCATCGACCAGGCCCACGCCACCACCGCGCAGCTCGAACGCGTAGACGAGCACATATCGCAGCGGATTGTTGGGAATCGGCACCGGAATCGACCACAACCCCGGCCGAACCTGTTCGACCGGCGGCATCAGGTTGCGCGCCCATGCTTCCTTTTGCACTGTGCCGGTGACGACGACCACGCAGGCACGGTACACGGCGAGGAAGTTCGGCCGGCAAATCGGCGCACCCGGTGGACAGGGGGACAAGAGTCGACGTTGTCCGCGCAATGACCTGGTGAGGGGGCAAATCCTTGAAGTGCAAAGGTTCTTTGCCTACCATGTCGTCCCAGTGGCACGGCGTCGTTGCTCAGCCGAGTGCGTCGGGGTTCGAGCAGGACGGTGACTCTTGGTCGGTGGTTCGTCGTCGCCATTCCCTGTGGAGCACTGCGACCCCAACGATCCCGGGGCGACTCATCGAGACCACGACGGGAGCACCATGGTGGTTGAAGGAGTAGCGGAAGTCCCGGTGAGCGAGCTGTCGCTCTGGCGCCACCGATGGTCCCGCCTGGTCTCTCTCTGCCCTGATGCCTTCGTCGAAGTGGACGTGGGCGGGGTGGTGACGGAATGGAACCCGCGGGCGGAGGAGGTCTTCGGTTGGCGGAGGGACGAGGTCGTCGGTCGGTCGATCTTCGACACCCTGCTCCCTCCGGACCTCGGAGCCTCGCCTTTTCATCGAGTTGCCCGAGCCGGCGCCGGGAATGTCGCTGCTCCCGATGGGGGAGGACCGGCCGCCGCTACCGGTGATCGATCCCAGGTCGAGCTGGTTCACCGTGCGGGACACCGGGTGGTCGCCGAAGGGCTTCTGTTCGACCTCGGTCGTGGGCCGCAGCGATCGGTCGCCGGCTTCATCCAGGCCCCCGGAACCCCCGACAGCGACGCAACACCGAGCGGGGCTGACGGCTGGGACTCACAGACCGGACTTCCTGATCGGGCCCAATTCGACCGCTGGGTGACCGGTGCCACCACCAGGACCCGGGGAGTTCCAGGCACGATTGCCGTCGTGCTGCTGGATCTGGACCGGTTCAAGGCCATCAACAACAGCATGGGACATGACGCCGGTGACAGGGTCCTCGGCTCGGTGGCCCAGCGGCTGCAGCGGGCTGCCGGCCATGGTGAGCTCATCGCCCGGCTCGGCGGTGATGAATTCCTCGCCCTCTTCGAGAGTCCCGAAGGCAAGGCCCACGCCGACGCGTCGGCATTCATCGAGCGGGCCCGGGCGGCTCTGACGGAACCGCTCGAGATAGACGGCGCCGAGGTGTTTCTGGATGCCTCGGTCGGTGTCGCGGTCAACACCTTCGGGATCGTGGATGCGGCCACGCTGCTCTCCAATGCCGAGGCTGCCATGTACAAGGCCAAGCGGCGAGGGGGATCGAGCGTCGAGACCTTCGGTGAGTCGATGCGGGTCGAGCTGCTCGACCGGATGACCACTGAGCACTCGCTGCACCGGGCCCTCGAGCGCAGCGAGCTCATGCTCCACTACCAACCCGTGGTCGAGATCGACGGGGAGACAACGGTCGGGGTCGAAGCCCTCATCCGATGGCAGCATCCCGATCAGGGCCTGGTGTCCCCGTACCGCTTCATCCCGGTGGCCGAGGAGAGCGGTCTCATCATCCCCATCGGAGCCTGGGTTCTCGAGCAGGCATGCCATCAGCTCCGCGACTGGAACCTCACCGGAGCTGAGGGGCCGCAGGGCTCCGTCGACGTGAATCTCTCCGCTCGCCAGATCGACGACCCGCGCATCGTCCAGACCGTCGAGGAGATCCTCGCCCGGACCGGGCTCCCTCCCGAGCACCTCACGCTCGAGATCACCGAGAGTGCCCTCATGGAGGACGCAGCCTCCGCGCTCGGAGTTCTCCGGGCTCTGAAGGAGATCGGCGTCCTGTTGGCCATCGACGATTTCGGCACGGGCTACTCGTCCCTGAGCTACCTGCAGCGTTTCCCGCTGGATATCTTGAAGGTGGATCGGCTGTTCGTCGAGGCGCTCGGGGTCAACGCCGAGGGGGAGGAGATCGTCTCCGCCGTCATCAATCTGGCGCACGCGCTCGGGCTCGAGGTGGTCGCCGAGGGTGTCGAGACCTCCGAGCAGTTGCAGATCCTGAGGAGCCTGGAGTGCGACCTGGCCCAAGGTTTCCTGTTCTCGAAGCCATTGCCGGCCACCGAGATCGTCACGGCATTCGGCCTGCCGATCAGCGCCTGACCGCCCGCATCCAAGCGGCCCGCCCCGGCATCCGACGCCGGTTTCTTGTAGCCTCCTGAGTGTTGATCGGCCTCGCGGCGGGCCAGAGCCGAGCTGTACCGGACTTCGGTGCGGCGAGGTGTCCATCGAGGGAGGATACCTATGGGGAACTTCACGATCCCGCGACTGGCGGGTGGGACACTCGTGGTGTTGCTCGGCGTCACGCTGGTGCTCCCCGGCATCGCCTCCTCCTCCTCGGCCGCGACACCACGTTCGACCGTGGCCGTCATGCGGAGCAGGGTCGTCTCCGGCGGCCGGGCGGTGGTGATCGCCGGTTCCGGACTTCCACCCGGCCGGACCGGAGAGGTTGCTGAATGCAGCAGTGCCGCTCCACAGCCAACGGTGGTTACCCACGGAATTCCAATGCCGGTGTCCTGCACGAGGCCGCGCCGAGTTCGGGTCGGCGGCGATGGAGCGCTTTCCTCAGTCAGATTCAGGGTCGTCGACGGCGTGGTCGGACCCCCCTCGTCCGGAATCGACAGTTGGGGGAACCCAGCGGGCACCGACGCCCAGAAGTATCCGTGTCCGCCGTCAGCCCCGCAGGCTTCGGCCGGGGCCTCCTGCTACTTCCAGCTCAGGTGGGGGGCCGGCGTCGGGGATGAAATGGTCGAGCCGCTGACCTTCGCCGTTGCCGGCAGCCACCCGACCGAGCCCGCGACCGGCTCCTCGGATACCACCCCGGTCGCCCCCCACGTGGCCGGCGCCTCCGCCGTCGCGCACCATGTCGCCGCGGCCATGGCCATGGCCGTGACACCGAGCACAGATCTGACAGGGGGCCAGACTGTCGTGGTGACGGCCACCGGCCTTCCCCACAGTGGCGTCGGTGAGATCAGGGAATGCAACAACGCCTTCTTTGAGCCGATCATGTGGGTCGGCGGCGTGAGGACACCGGTCTCGTGTAGCGACCCGAAAAGCCAACGCTGGGTCTTCACCGCTCAAGGAATACTCCATACGACCTTCACGATCGTCACCGGCACCGTCGGGCCTCCTCGAGCGGGACACGACAACTTGGGGGACTCGGCCGACGTCGACGCGGCCCGCTACCCGTGTCCGCCGACCGCCGCCGAAGTGGCCGAAGGGTTCCACTGCTATCTGGAGCTCGAGTGGGGTGCCGGGATTACGCACCGGGTGGTGGTACCGATCACCTTCGCATCACCGATCTCCACCTCGGCCACCATCACCAAGACGGTCACCGCGTCCAAGTCGTCCACGGCGGGTGCGGGCACCTCCGCCTCCCCGAGTGGATCGGGAACTTCGACTTCGGGGACGCACGGGAACCTGCCGTTCACCGGGGCCTCCATCGAACCGATGGCACTGGCGGGCGTGCTCCTCGTGATCCTCGGGACGGGTCTCCTCGTCGGTGTGTCTACTCGTCGGAGGCGTCGCCCCGGCCACGAGGGCACGCCCGTCGACACCCACTGAGTGGGGCGTCCGGAGTCTGGTCGGGAAGGCGGGATTTGAACCCGCGACCTCCTGCTCCCAAAGCAGGCGCGCTAACCAAGCTGCGCTACTTCCCGTATAAGCAGCCAGTGAACTGGCCTTACACGGGCGAACGAGTTCGGGAAAGGGCTTCCGCTCACTCGGTCACCGTCGAAAGCGTAGGCGATCCGGCCCTGCCCATCGCCCCGACCCGCCGGCCGAACTCACGGAGCTGACCGACCCGGTTGTCGTCAGTGATGCTGCTTGCGGCGGCGGTGCCGGCGGCGGCGGCGAACTTGGTGGTGGTGGTGGTGATGATGATGGATGGTCGTCCGGGTGACGCTCGGATGTGCGGCCGTCACCGCAGGGCTCACGACCACACCTCCATCTCCGCCCCCGGCGCTCGGATGTGCCGCCGTCGGCTGAGCGGACGCGTGATGACTGGTCGCCGCGGTGGGAATCGCCGCCGTAGGAGTCGTCACCGTAGGCGCCACGGTTGTCGCGGTCGCCGCGGGAACAGGCTTCGCTTTCGACGCCCTGACCTTGGATGCCCTGGCTGATTTGGATGCCGCCCGAAAGATCTCCGCCCTGGCCGCAGCCCCGGCGGAGGAGCTCTTTGCCGGCGTCGATCCGGTGAGGAGTGCCGTGATGACGGCGAGGATCAGGACCACGACACCCGCAATGATGATCGGGAGCGCCTTCCGGTTGGCCTTGGGCGACCTCTGCTCCGGGACCGGGCCCGGATCGCCGTCGCCGCCAGGGCCCGGATCGCTGTCATTGCCAGGACCTGGAACGGCGTCGCGGTCAGGCCCCGGAACGCTCTCGCCGTCAGGCATGGACTGCCCCAGGCCGTCCGCAGGCAACGGTCAGCGACACCGGGCAGGGGAGCGACCTCACCCTCGGCCGGCAGCCACCACGGAATCGACTGTGTGCCACGCTGGACATGACCGCCCCCTTCGTGCCGCCGACAGAGCGTCGGCTCGTTCATTCGGCAACCGGCCGGCAACGCTACCTCAGTGCGTCGTGCCGGCAACCGCGGCCTCGTGAAGCGGACACCGGCGTCGGCTCATGGACCGGTGCCCCGACATGCTCCCGCCAGGGGATAGCGTCACGCCGATGCGGACCGTTCGCGTTGCCGTCTTCGATCTGGGCAGTAGCTCCTTCCACCTGATGGTCGTCGACGCCTCGCGGGAGGGGGTGCTGGTCCCCGTGCTGCGGCGCCGCTCGTTCCTGCATCTGGGTACGGAGGTGGCGAAAACCGGCGGCGTACCGGCCGATCGCGCCGCCTCGGCGGTCCGCACGGTGCGGCGGCTCAGCGCCGCCTGTGACGAAGCCGGTGTGGATGTGGTGGTGGCGCTGGCCACGGCGGCGCTCCGCGATGCCGACAACGGCTCGCGGCTCATCAGCCGGCTCGAGCAGGTACTGGGCAGCAAGATCACCTTGCTGAGCGGCGAGGAGGAGGCCCGGCTCTGCTTCCTCGGCCAGAGGGCCGGAGTGTGGGTGGGTCGTGACCCCGTTCTCGGCCTCGACCTGGGCGGAGGAAGCCTCGAGGCGGGCATCGGCACCATCGACGAGGTCATCGCCGTGGCCAGCGTGGCCCTCGGCACGGCGCGGCTCCGAGGTGAGCTGGGAACAGGGGAGCTCCTGACCCCGGACGACCGCAAGGCCATCACCGAGGTCGCCCTCCACCGGGCGGAGCCGATCCGGGCCATGCTCGAACGGACCCCGAGCGCCGGTACCAGGGTCATCGCCAGCGGCGGAACGGTCCGTGCCCTGGCCCGGCTGGCCATGGGCCTCCACCGGCCCCTGTCCTCGGGCTCGGTGTCTGCGCTCCAGGTCAACCAGGTCGAGATCCCCGCCGGCCAGCTCTACGAACTGGCCGACCGCCTGGCGACGCTCGATCTGGACGCCCGCCTCGCCCTTCCCGGTGTCCAGACCCGACGGGCACCCCTGCTGCCCGTCGGGGCGGTGGTCTTCGCCACGCTGGTCGAGACCCTCGGCCTTCAGCGACTGGTCGTGAGCGAGTGGGGGCTTCGGGAAGGAGCGGTGATCGGCGCACTCTCGCTCCAGGCCGAGCGTCCGCGGACGAGCGTCTAGGGGCGACGGGCCCGTCAGGCCTTCTTCTTGCCCAGGATCCGGTTCATCCCCGTCCCGCACGTCGGGCACTTGCCCTTGGCCGAGCGCCGGCCGTTCGCCATCTCGACCTCTTCGCCCTCGAACTGTCGCTTCTCACGGCATTTCACGCAATATCCCTCATACGACGCCATGTGTCCTCCTCATGATTCGGATGGCACCCATCCGATGATCGGATGGACCGAACGTATCGGCCCGGGTCGGCCGAAGGGGGGATGGGAGGGCCAAATGCTTGCAATAGTTAGCACTCAGCCGGTGCCGGGCACGGCGGCCGGCCTCAGGCCGTGGCGTCGCCCAGGGCTCCCGGGTCATCGGAGCCGGCGATACCGGCCATCATCTTTTCGATGTCACCGGCGGGCAGTGGGGGGCTGAAGAAGTACCCCTGGGCGGTGGTGCATCCACGCTGGAGGAGCACACGGCTCTGCTGCAGGGTCTCGACCCCTTCGGCCACACATTCGAGGCCGAGCCGCTCCGCCATGGAGATGATGGCCGAGACGAGGGCGTTGTTGTCGCCGTCCTGGCCCAGCACCTGGACGAAGGACTGGTCGATCTTGAGCGTGCTGACCGGGAAGGAGCCGATGCGGTTCAACGAGGAGTTCCCCGTACCGAAGTCGTCGATGGTGAATCGCACGCCCAGGCGGCGCAGCCGTTCGATGTTCTCCTTGGCCGGACCCGAACTGTCCAGGACCACACGTTCGGTGATCTCGAGCTCGAGCAGCGACGGATCGATGCCCGTCTCCTCGAGCGTGCGGTCGATGTTCTCGAACAGCCTGGGATTGGACAGGTCCCGGGATGCCAGGTTCACCGAGAGGCGGAGGGGATCGACACCGTGGTCGACCCAGGTCCGGAGCTGCCGGCAGGCCTGCTCGAGCACCCAGGTGTCCAGGGCGACCACGATCTCGCTCCGCTCCGCCATGGAGATGAACGAGGAGGGCTCGAGGGTCCCGAGGGTCGGATGATGCCAGCGGACCAGGGCTTCCACGCCGACCACCTGGGCCGTGCGGAGGTCGATGTAGGGCTGGTAGAGCACGAAGAACTCGGAGTGGTCGAGGGCGTGGATGAGGTCGGCATGGAGGGTGCGCTCGTCGATGGCCAGCCGTCCCAGCGAGGCGTTGACCACCGATCCCGAGTACATCTGGAATGCGTTCCGGCCCCGGCTCTTGGCCCGGTACATGGCCTCGTCGGCCCGGCTGAGCAGCTCGTCATAGGAATCGCCGTGATCGGGGGCCATGGCGATGCCGATGGACGCCGACGTCGCCACCTCCTCCCCGAAGACGACGAACGGCCTGCTCATCGCCTCGAGTGAGCGTTGGGCCAGCTGGTCGATGGAGAGCTGGTCGGAGAGCCCGGGGAGCAGGATGGCGAATTCGTCTCCCCCCACCCGGGCCACGGTGTCCTGGCGGCGCACGGTGTCGACCAGTCGCTGGCTCACCTGCTGGATCAGGTCGTCTCCGGCGGCGTGCCCCTTCGTGTCGTTCACCGTCTTGAAGTGGTCGAGATCGACGAAGAACATGCACACCGGCTCACCGACACGGCGGGACCTGACCAACTCCTGTTCGACCCGGTCCTCGAAGAGCCGGCGATTGGGCAATCCGGTGAGGGCGTCATGCCAGGCCATGTGGGAGACCTTCTCCAGGAGCTCGAGGTTCTGGAGGGAGGTGGCAGCCTGATCGGCCAGGCCGGAGAGCCGTTCGTGCAGGTCGGCGTCGCGGATCGTGTCGATCGAGCTCTCGGGCCCGAAGTTGGCCGCGATGACCCCGAGGAACTCGCCACCGGCGAAGAGCGGCGCCACCACCGATGCCGCCATGCCCGACTGGTCCAACAGGTCCCGGAGCACAGGGTCCTCGGTCGAGCTGTCGAGGACGATCACCTCCCTCGAGTGGAGGATCCGATCGACGACCGGGGTGTCGGAGCGGATGTTCACCGGACCACGGGCTCGCGGTCCGGACCCGACCACGCCCCCCTGGGGCTTCGACGGGCCGGCGACCGGACCGATCCTCGTGCGCTCCGGGGCGGGCGTGGGCAGCGGGCGGATGGGTGACGGCTCGGACCGCTCCGGCTGCCGGGATCGTCCGGTGACCGGCAGGATCGGTCCCAACGAGGCATCGGGTGACTCCATGCCCTCGGTCCAGGCCCGGGGGACCAGTTGGCCCAGGTCCTGGTCCCAGAGGTACACCGTCGACTGGTCGCAGTCGGTCATCGCCGGCACCGTGTCGGCCAGCAATTGGACCAACTCGGCCAAGGTGGTGACCCGGGCGAGGGTTTCGGAGAACGAAAGGAGGGTCCGGGCGGTGGCATCGCTGCGCTTGGCGTCGCTGAGGACCCTGAAGATGTCGAGGGCCGCCGCCGCGTACTCGGCGAACAGGCGCAGGACGTAGCCCTCCGAGGATGGGTGGACCGCGTCACGGGGCAGGACCTCGGCCAAGCGGCCGTAGAACCGTTCGGGGGAGGCGATGTCGACGACGAGCCTCGAACCGCCGTCGTCCCCCGGATCATCGCGCCACAGCTCGGCCGCCAGGGCCTGGGCCTCCTCCGCCTCGAGACCTCGAGCGTGGAGCTGGACCGCCGTCCCGGGTCGGACCCTGATCATCAAGAGGTAGCGATGGGCGGCGACGACGGCGTCGGCCCGCGCCGCGATCTGGCCCAGCAGGGATTCGACGTCGTCGTCCATGAGCTGACTGACGGTGGAGAACGCCCCTTCGACGAGCACGCTCATCCGGTTGAGCTCGTGGCGAAGCTCCGCTTCCGTCGGGTCGGCCGAGCCTGGGGGCGTCGGCTCCGGCGCGGGCTGTCCGCCCGCGGCCTCGCCCTCACCGTCGTCCTCGCCCTGCCAATCGGGCCCGTCTGACACGATGCCCCAGCGGCCCGGAGCCACCGAGCCGGGGACCGGCCCGGCGTCACCAGGTGGGACGGGGTCGGGATATGGCGCGGCGTTCCCCGGTGGGACGGCGCCGGCGGGAGCACCGGCGCCCGGGGCGGTGAAATCGTCGGTCGACGGGTCATCCCAGCTCAGCGCATACAGGCAGACGCGACCCCCCCGGGCGCTGCACTCGACCTCGGTGATGAGTGCGGTTCCCCGGCCGTAGAGCGCGGGGACCTGGGACAGCAGGCCCCGGGTCATCTCGCACAGGTGGGCGTGCCGACCGTCCGGTGAGCGCGGGAGCACCTCGACCAGCGCGTGATCGGTGGCCACCTCGAGGGCGCCCGCCTCGCAGGTGGCGTCGAAGTGGGCGACGAGCGCCGAGATGTGCTTGAAGGCCTGTTCAGGGGAGCCGAGGGTGCGGAGTCGATCCACGAAGCCGGTGCCGTCGTCGGTGGAGAGGAGTGCTTCTCCCACGTGGAGGCCCACGGCCCCGTCCCCGGTCACCAGCGCGGCCGCATTGAACAGCGCCACGGCCTCCCCGAGGGAACTCCAGGCGCTCATGTCCCCGAGCGTGGCGAAGGACCGTCCGTCGTCGGCCAGGGCCAGCGCCTGGGCCACCCCGACGTCACCGTTGCGCCCGTGCACCAGGCTGATGAGGGCGTGGACGATCGCCCCCGACACCTCGTCGCGGTGACCGGTCTCGCTGGTGCTCTGTTCAGCCTCGACGGACATTGCTCGTCATTCAATCCTTCGGCGCCGACGGCGCGTTCCACTCAACTGGGTTACCTGCCCCTATCTTCGACAGGCCCGGGGCTTTCCTTTACCGGCCCCCGGTGGGGGGAAGGCCCCCCTTGCGCCGATGCGGGCGCCGGGGCATCTGTTCCGGCATCGCCGCATCCCACAGGCCCGATGGCAACCCGGCCATCTACACTTGATGCCCATGAGCATCTATGACCCACCCCTCCACTCCCTCACCGGTGAACCCGCCTCGGTGGCCGACTACCGGGGCAAGACGTTGCTGGTCGTCAACGTGGCCTCGAAATGTGGGCTGACGCCCCAGTACGAGGGGCTCGAGCGCCTGCAGAAGACCTACGGCGACAAGGGATTCACCGTCCTCGGCTTCCCCTGCAATCAATTCGGGGCCCAGGAGCCCGGGTCCGCCGAGGAGATCGCCACCTTCTGCTCGGCCACCTATGGCGTCACGTTCCCGATGTTCGAGAAGGTCGAGGTCAACGGCGACGGTCGCAACCCGGTCTACGAGGAGCTGGTCGCGTTCCCCGATGCGGAGGGCGAGGCGGGGGACATCCAGTGGAACTTCGAGAAGTTCCTCGTGTCGCCGACGGGCGAGATCGTGAACCGATTCAGGCCCATGGTCGACCCGGAGGCTCCCGAGGTGATCGACGCCATCGAGGCCAATCTCCCGGGCTGACCGACGGTCGGGCGCTTCGAGCCGGCCCACCGGCGCGTACTGGCAATGGAGGAAGGGGAGCGCATGCGGGGTCCATCGGCCAACAACGAGGCGGTCATCGACCACATGACAGAGGTGTGGGTGTCGTTGGTGGGCGCCTGCGAGAAGATGAAGACCGCCCAGTGGGACCTGGCCACGGACTGCCCGGGATGGACGGTCAAGGACCAGATCTCGCATCTCATCGGCATCGAACGGCTGTTGCTCGGGGACCCGCCACCACCACCGCTCGAGGTGGTCCCCGAACATGTGACCAACGCCTTCGGCGAGTTGAACGAGGCATGGGTCGCCGCCCGCCGGGCGGTGCCCGGCGAAGAGGTGCTCGACGAGTTCGTCGAGGTCACCAACCGACGCTTCGAGGCCCTCCGGGCCATGCCCCGGGCGAAATTCGACGAGGTGGGGTGGAGCCCGGTCGGCGAGGTGCCGTACCGGGAATTCATGGAGACCAGGGTCCTCGACTCATGGGCCCACGAGCAGGACATCCGGCGGGCGCTCGGCCGCCCCGGCGGCCGCAACGGTGTGGGCGAGGCCACCACGCTCGACCGGTGCACACGGTCCATGCCCTTCGTGGTGGGCAAGCGGGTGGCACCACCCGACGGCACCTCGGTGCTGTTCGTGGTCATCGGGGTCATGGGCAAGAAGGTGGGCATCCACGTGGACGGGGGCCGGGCGTCGCTGGTGCCGCTCCGACCCAACGAGGCGCCCACGGTCACCCTCACCATGGATCAGGAGCCGTTCTGGCGACTCGGTTTCGGCAGGGTGGAGCCGGCGCGTGTCCTGGCCACCGGCGAGGTGCGGATCGAGGGCGACATCGCCCTCGGTCACCGGATCCTCGAGTCGATGGCGTTCATGATCTGACCTGGCCGGGGGACCACCGGGGCCCGCCCGAGGTCCCGGGCCGGACGTCGACGAATCCCGGTCCATCCCGGTCCGGAAAGTCCACCGCCCCCGTGCCGGTACACTCGGCAATTCGTATGCGAGCCACAGTCGAGCCCGAAGAGGGCAACAAAGTCCGTTTGTCCGTCGAGGTCGAGGAAGCGGAGATAGACGAGGCTCTCGACCAGGTCATGCGTCGGCTCTCCCGCGAGGTCCGGGTGCCCGGGTTCCGTCCCGGCAAGGTCCCGCGTCGGGTCATCGAGGCCCGGATGGGCGGAGCCGGCGCCGTGCGCGGCGAAGCGCTCCGGGAGGCCCTGCCCACCTTCTACGCCCAGGCGGTCACCGACACCGATGTCGATCCCATCGACCAGCCGGAGATCGACATCACCTCGGGGAACGACTCGGGCGGCGTCTCGTTCGACGCCGTGGTGACGGTCCGGCCGGTGGTTGCCATCCCCGGCTACCAGGGGCTGGTGGTGACACTGCCGGACCTGGAGGTCACCGAGGAGGAGATCGACTCGCAGATCGACCGTCTGCGATCCACCTCCGGCGAGCTGGTCGAGGTGGCCCGGCCGGCCAGGGACGGGGACCAGGTCACCGTCGACATCCACGGCACCCGTGTGGGCGGCCCCGGTCCGGGTGACGGAAGCGACCTCGATGCCGAGGACTACCTCTACGAGGTCGGGAGCGGAGGTGTGGTCCCCGAGCTCGACGAGCAGCTTCGGGGGGCCAAGGTGGGCGACATCTTCGTCTTCGACGCCAACCCGGGGGCGGGGAGCGAGTCCATCTCGTTCAGGGTGCTGGTGAAAGACGTCAAGGAGCTCATCCTCCCCGACCCGACCGACGAGTGGGCGGCCGAGGCCTCCGAGTTCGACACCATCGAGCAGCTCAGGTCGGACGTCGCCGATCGGCTCCGGCAGCGTCATGTCGTACAGGCGCAGATGGCCCTCCAGCAGAAGACCGCCGAGGCCCTGGTGGAGCTGGTCACCGAGGAGATCCCCGATCAGCTGGTGGCCGAGGAGCTCCGCGAGAGGATCCACGACCTCAACCATCGGCTCGAGGGCCAGGGGATGAGCCTCGGGCAGTTCCTCGGGGCCACCGGTCGCGACGAGCAGGAGTTCCTCGACGAGCTGCGGGCCGGCGCCCTTCACAGTGTCAAGGTCGACCTCGCCCTCAGGACCCTGGTCGACGAGGAAGGGATCGAGCTGAGCGACGAGGAGCTCGACGAGGAGCTGGCGACGATGGGCGAGCGCCTCGAAATGGACGTCAACGAGGTGCGGGAGCAGTTGGAACGGGCCGGACGGCTTCCGGCGGTACGCTCGGATCGACGAAAGGCCAAGGCCATGCGTTGGCTGATCGACAATGTCGATCTGGTCGATGAGGAGGGGAAGCCCGTCTCACGGGACGACCTGAAAGTGAACCAGGGCGAGGAGGACTCGAAGTGAGTTTCACGGAAGGAATCAGGGAAATGGACGCACAGGCATACAGCGTGCCCTGGGTGGTGGAATCCACCAGCCGCGGTGAGCGCAACTACGACCTGTACTCGCGCCTGTTGCGCGAGCGCATCATCTTCCTCGGCACACCGATCAACGACACCGTCGCCAACCTGGTCTGCGCGCAGCTGCTCTTCCTCGAATCGGAGGAGGCGGACAAGGACATCCACCTCTACATCAACTCGCCGGGCGGTGACATCACTGCCTTGTTCGCCATCTACGACACCATGAAGTACATCAAGCCGGACATGTCCACGTTCTGCTTCGGCCAGGCCGCCTCGGCCGCCGCGGTGTTGCTCGGCGCCGGAACCCGCGGCAAGCGGTTCGCCCTGCCGCACGCCCGCATTCTGTTGCACCAACCGTTCGGGGGCGTCGAGGGCCAGGCCAGCGACATCGAGCTCCAGGCCAAGGAGATCCTGCGCATGCGCGATCTCCTCAACGGCATGCTGGCCAACGACACCGGCCAGACCACCGAGCGGGTCTCCAAGGACACGGACCGCGACTACATCATGACGGCCGACGAGGCGGTTGCCTACGGGCTGATCGACGAGGTCATCACGGCCAGGGACGCAGTGTCCATCGAGGCGGTCGGGGCTGCGTAACCCGATGAACGGGGGTGGAGGTCCTGCCGGTGCCGAGCCAGCCGCTAGGGTTGGGTTTCTGATTGGTAGGACCGTGGCCCGGTGCCGGACAGGGGCCAGGGGGAGCAACACCAGCTTGGAGCAGCACGGAAGTCGGGGAGCGGTGCACACGGGGTGTGGATCAGGCTCTCGACGACCGGGACGCATGGAGCAGCACGCACGGATGAGCAACAGGGACCGCTGACAGAAGGACAAGAGGAACCGACGTGGCGAAGTTCGGAGACGGTGGCGATCTGGTGAAGTGCAGTTTCTGCGGCAAGTCGCAGAAGCAGGTCAAGAAATTGATCGCCGGGCCAGGGGTGTACATCTGCGACGAGTGCATCGAGCTGTGCAATGACATCATCGCCGAGGAGCTGGCGGACACCACCGAGCTCTCCTTCGAGGAGCTACCCAAGCCCAAGGAGATCTACGAGTTCCTGAACGACTATGTGATCGGTCAGGAGTACGCCAAGAAGATCCTGTCCGTGGCCGTCTACAACCACTACAAGCGGGTCCAGGCGGGAAGCAACGGATCGCACGACAACGACGTCGAGTTGGCCAAGTCGAACATCTTGCTGCTGGGCCCGACCGGCTGCGGCAAGACGCTGCTGGCCCAGACGCTCGCCCGCATGCTCAACGTCCCTTTCGCCATCGCCGACGCCACCGCCCTCACCGAAGCCGGTTACGTGGGCGAGGACGTCGAGAACATCCTGTTGAAGCTCATTCAGGCTGCCGACTACGACGTGAAGCGGGCCGAGACCGGGATCATCTACATCGACGAGATCGACAAGATCGCCCGCAAGTCGGAAAACCCTTCGATCACCCGGGACGTATCCGGCGAAGGTGTGCAGCAGGCCCTCTTGAAGATCCTCGAGGGGACGACCGCATCGGTGCCGCCCCAAGGCGGGCGCAAGCACCCCCATCAAGAATTCATCCAGATCGACACGACCAATATCCTGTTCATCTGCGGAGGCGCATTCGCCGGAGTGGACGCCATCATCGAGAACCGCATCGGCCGCAAGGGCATGGGGTTCAGGGCGGAGGTGCGCAAGGCCTCGGAGCGCGACGACTCCGAGCTTCTCCGCCACGTGCTCCCCGAGGACCTCATGAAGTTCGGGCTGATCCCCGAGTTCATCGGGCGCCTCCCGGTGGTGGGGGCGGTCTCCCACCTGTACAAGGACGCGCTGATCCGCATCCTGGTCGAGCCGAAGAACGCACTGACCCGCCAGTACCAGCGGACCTTCGAGCTCGACCACATCGAGCTCGAACTGACGGACGACGCACTCGAGGCCGTCGCCGAGCAGGCGCTGTTGCGTGGAACGGGCGCGAGGGGGCTGCGCGCCATCCTCGAGGAGGTCCTTCTCGAGGTGATGTACGACCTGCCGAGCCGCACCGACATCTCGAAGTGCGTTGTCGACCGTGCCGTGGTCCTCGACAAGGTGCACCCGACCCTGGTTCCGTTGAACAGCCCGCCGGCCAAATCGGCGCGGAGCCGCAGGGCCGCCTCCTGAGCCCAGGCCGGTCGGGCTCCGCCGTGGTACCGGTCACCCGGGTGTCGATCTGATCGTCGGCACCGGCGAGCCTTCCGTCTCCGTCTGATGTTCGACGACCTCCCCCACGCGCTGTCCTGGCTCGACGCCCACATCGACTTCGAGTCGGCCATGCCGTCGCGGCGCTCATGGCCCACCCTGGAGCGGATGCGATCGCTGACCGGCCTGCTCGGGGATCCCCAACGCGCCTATCCGGCGCTGCACATCACCGGAACCAACGGCAAGGGATCGACCGCGGCCATGACCACCGCACTCCTCGCCGCCCAGGGGCTGACCGTGGGCACGTACACGAGTCCCAACCTGGTCCGGGTCAACGAGCGGATTGCGCGCAACGGCGAACCGATCGACGATGGTGCCTTCGTCGAGATCCTCGAGTCGCTGGCCCGGCTGGAGCAGCTCATGGACGAGGCCCCCACCCGCTTCGAGCTCCTCACCGCGGCGGCACTGGCCTGGTTCGCCGACGAGGCCGTCGACGTGGCCGTGATCGAGGTCGGGTTGGGCGGCCAGTGGGACAGCACCAACGTCGTCGACGGCAGCGTGGCCGTGCTCACCAATATCAGCTTCGACCACACCGAGGTCCTCGGTCCGACGCTCGAGGACATCGGTCGCGACAAGTCGGGCATCTTCAAGGAGGGGAGCCGGGTGGTCATCGGCGAAACGGATCCCACCCTGGTCGCCCTGCTCCGCGAGGCCGCGACCCGGGCCGGAGCCTCCGAGGTGTGGGTGAGGGGCCAGGACTTCGCGTGCACGGCCAACAGGCTCGCCGTGGGTGGACGGCTGATCGACGTGCGCACCCCCGCTCGCTCCTACGGCGAGTTGCTGGTGCCGCTGCACGGTGCCCACCAGGGGGACAACGCGTCGTGTGCGTTGGCCGCGGTGGAGGCCTTCTTCGGTTCACCGCTGAGCGAGGAGACGGTCGAAGAGGCGTTCGCGGGGGTGAGGGTGCCCGGCCGGCTCGAGGTCATCGGGCGGCACCCGTTGGTCGTGGTCGACGGGGCTCACAATGTGGCCGGGATGATCTCCCTGGCCCGTTCGCTGGTCGAGGAGTTCACCGTCGATGGCGAGATGCGGGCGGTGGTGGGCATGCTCTCGGGACGCGACCCGACCGCCATGCTCGACGCGCTCACGACCGCGGGCATCCGTTCCGTCGTGGCCTGCGCTCCCGACTCCCCCCGGGCGCTCGCCGCCGACGTCGTGGCCGAGGCCGCGGTCGGGCTGGGCATGGAGGTGGCCGTGGCCGACACGCCCGCAGACGCGGTGGAGCTGGCAGTCGGCCGCGCCGGAGCCGACGACGGGATCGTGGTGTGCGGCTCCCTCTACGTGGTGGCCGACGCCCTTCGGCTGCTGCGGCACGGCACGCGCTGACGGGGGGCCGACGGGGGGCCGGCACCGGTTCCGACGCCCGGGGCGGTGTCGGCCAGCTGCTAGCCTCCCTCGCTCGTGGAGCGCACACTTGTCATTTGCAAGCCCGACGCCGTCGAACGCGGCCTGGTGGGCGAGATCGTCGGCCGGCTTGAGCGGAAGGGCCTGCGCCTGGTGGCGGCCGAGCTCCGGACGATCACCCCCGAAGTGGCGGCCCACCATTACGCCGAGCATGAGGGCAAGCCCTTCTACGACAAGCTGGTCACGTTCATCACCCGATCACCGGCCCTGGTGATCGTGGTCGAGGGCCCCGAGGACACCCACGCCATCGTGCGGAACCTGATGGGGGCCACCGACCCGCTGGAGGCCAGCCCGGGCACGATCCGGGGCGATCTCGCCCTCAAGATGAGCGAAAACCTCATTCACGGATCGGACTCCCCCGAGTCCGCCGCCCGTGAGATCGGGATCTTCTTCCCCGACTTGGGCTGAGAGCGGTGCCGGTCGCGGCCCGGCCACCCGGGACGGACCGGCCTCCCGGGTCGCTATCATCGGGGGCAGCGGGACCGGATCGGGGGGAGTGACGGCCCGACCGGGTCACGGGTGCGGGTTCCCATCGGGGCGACCTTGTTTCCGCCCGCTGGTTCCCCTAGCCTGATGAAGCAGAAGCCGCTGGTCGTGAAGGACGAGGGCAGCGGCCAACAGGTGTGGTCAAACGCACTCACGAGCCCCGAACCACTACTGACGGAGGAGTGCATCGCTGATGCGCGACAACGGTTTCTCACTTCTTGGCCGCGATATGGCGGTCGACCTCGGCACGGCGAACACACTGGTGTACGTGCGCGGCCGGGGCATCGTGCTGAACGAACCCTCGGTGGTCGCCGTCAATGTGAAGGACGGCCGGCCCCTGGCCGTCGGCGCCGAGGCCAAGCGCATGATCGGCCGGACCCCGAGCCACATCCAGGCCATCCGTCCCCTGAAGGACGGGGTCATCGCCGACTTCGAGATCTGCGAGAAGATGCTCCGGTACTTCATCCACCGGGTGCACCAGCGTCGCTTCGCCAAGCCGCGGATGGTCATCTGCGTCCCGTCGGGAATCACCGGTGTCGAGCAGCGGGCGGTGATGGAGGCGGCGGAGTACGCGGGGGCACGCAAGGCCTACATCATCGAGGAACCGATGGCGGCGGCCATCGGCGCCGGGCTCCCGGTGCACGAGCCGACCGGCAACATGGTGGTCGACATCGGTGGCGGGACCACCGAGGTCGCGGTCATCTCGCTCGGCGGGATCGTGACCAGCCAGTCGATCCGCATCGGTGGTGACGAACTCGACGAGGCGATCGTCTCGTTCGTCAAGAAGGAGTACAGCCTGGCCCTCGGTGAGCGCACCGCGGAGGAGATCAAGATTGCCCTCGGTTCCGCATACGAGCTCGAAGAGGAGCTCCATGCGGAGATCCGCGGCCGGGACCTGGTCACCGGATTGCCGAAGACGGTGGTGATCTCGACCCAGGAGATCCGGAAGGCCATCGACGAACCGGTGGCAGCCATTGTCGACGCCGTCAAGGTGACCCTCGACCGCACGCCTCCGGAGCTGGCCGCCGACATCATGGAGCAGGGCATCGTCCTGACCGGCGGTGGCGCCCTCCTGCACGGGCTCGACAGCCGCCTCACCCAGGAGACCGGGATGCCGATCGTGGTGGCCCGCGATCCCCTCAACTGCGTGGCCATCGGCAGCGGGCAGTGCCTCGAGGAGTTCGAGGCCCTGAAGCAGGTCCTCATCACCTCATCGGCCCGCTGAACGTCCGGAGGACACGTCAGCCGTGGCGAAGGCGCGGCGGTCCCGCCGCCCTCGCACCACCTTGATCCTGTTGCTGTTGGCGTCGGTGACCATCATCACCCTCGACGCCCGCGGGGGCTTCCACCGCATCACGTCGGGCGTGAAGTCGGTGGCGGCCGATGCCTTCTCGCCGGTGCGTTCGGGGGTCGACGACATCGTCGAGCCCGTCGGCAGCTTCCTGGCCGGTTCGGTCCACTACGGGGCGGTTCGCCAGCAGAACCAGAAGCTCCAGCAAGAGATCGACCAGCTGAGGCAGGAGCAGGCCTCGCAGCAGGGTGTCGACCAGGCCATGAAGCAGTTGAGCACGTTGTTCAACCTCCCCTTCATCGGCAATCTGCAGACGGTGCCGGCCGAGGTGACCGATTTCGCGCCGAGCGACTTCGCCGCCACCATCGACATCGACGTCGGCCGGGACGAAGGCGTGCAGTTGGACATGCCCGTGGTCGGGGCCGGAGGTCTCGTCGGACAGGTCGTCCAGGCCAACCACAACACGGCCACGGTGCGCCTGATCACCGACGGCCAGTCGTCAGTGGGGGTCCGCTACGGGCCCCCGGCGGATTCGTCGCTGGCCGTGCTCACCGGTCAGGGGTCGGGCAGGCCGCTCAGCGCCGGTCTCGTGCCCAACAACACGAAACTCTCCGCCGGCGAGGTCTTCACCACCAGCGGGCTCGAGGGTGCGAGCTACCCGGCCGGCATCCCGGTGGCCAAGGTCGTGGCTTCGAGGACGGGGGCGACGGCGTCGGAGGAGTCGGTGAGCCTCGAGCCGCTGGCCGATCTGGTCCACCTCAGCTACGTGGCCGTCGTGCTGTGGGGGCCGTCGTCGTGACCACCGTGCAACCGAGCCCCGGCCCGCGCTCCGAGCGGGTTCACCTGCGGCGGGGGCGGTCCGGATGACCGCACGGGACGTGACCCGGGTCGGGCTCGTGGTGCTCCTCTTCGTCATCGTGCAAGAGACGCTGGTCCTCGATCTCCGGGTGGGGGGCGTGCATCCGGACATCATGATCCTGCTCCCCGTCGTGGCCGGCATCGTCGGCGGTCCGGCCCGGGGCGCCACCATGGGATTCGGGGCCGGACTGGTCGCCGACCTCTTCCTGCCCACACCCTTCGGGCTGTCCGCGCTGGTCGGGAGCATCGTCGGGTTCGGCGTCGGGGCCATGACCCTCGCCCTCAACCGGTCGGCCCTGTGGCTGGCGCCGCTGGTTGCCCTCGGGGCCAGTGCGGCCTATGAGGGTCTCTACGCCGTGCTCGGATCCGTTCTCGGCCAGCCGCAGATGCTCCACGTCGATCTGCTGCGGATCATCGTGGTGGTGGCGGTGGTCAACGCGGTGCTGGCCGTCCCCGCCCTGCGCCTGGTGACGTGGGCGCTGCCGGCCGCGTCCATCGAGGGTGTGCCCACCTCGGCGGTCTCGTCGGGGGCGCGCTGACCGTGGTCCGGGTCCGCGTACCGGTTCCGGCCGATGCTTGGGATACTGGTCCCTCGTGAACCGGTCCCTCCGCCACCCGTTCAAGGGCTCCCGTCGCTTCGGCCGTCCCGAACGGGAGCGCAAGGCCCGCCAGAAGAGCCCGAAACAGCCGAAGATGCGCCAGAGCCGGTTCTCGGTGGAGGCGATGCTCGACACCCCGGACACCAGTACGTCCCGGCCCGGGTTGCGCATTCGCATCATCGCGCTGGTGGTCGTCGGCCTCTTCGCCCTGCTCGGGCTCCGCCTGTGGGCCCTCACCGTGCTGGAGGCCCCGGCCGCGGCCCAGGCCGCCAACGCCGACCAGATCCGTGTCGTCCAGATCCAGCCCACCCGGGGCCTCATCCTCGACCGCTACGGCAACCCGCTGGTCAACAACGTGGTCACCGAGCAGATCACCCTGTCCCGGGTGGCGGCCACCCAGGAGCCGGTCGTCGTGGGCAGGCTGGCCTCACTCATCGGGGAGACCACCGCCCAGGTCAAGACCACCATCGCCGATCCCCAGTACAGCCTGTACAAGCCGGTGCCGATCCTGTCCAACGCCCCGTTGGGCGACATCTTGTACATCGACGAGCACCAGAGCGAGTTCCCCGGGGTGAAGGCGGTGGCCACCACCCAGCGGAACTATCCCCAGCTCGAACTGCCCGGGCCGGCCCAGATGGGCTATCCGGCGTCGCAGGCCCTCGGCTACGTGGGGACGATCAACGGCGCCGAGCTCAAGGCCCGGGCGTCGCAGGGCTACCAGGCCGGCGACCCCTTCGGCCAGTCGGGACTGGAGTACCAGTACGAGTCCGAGCTGCGGGGAACGCCCGGCCGACAGCAGCTGGAGGTCAACCCCGTGGGTCAGGTGGTGGGCACCCTCAAGACGATCCCGGCGGTGGCGGGCGACAACGTGGTCACCAACATCGACACCGGCCTCCAGCAGGTGGCCGACAACGCCCTGGCCACCCAGATCCTGGCCCTCCGGCAGAGCTTCGACCCCCAGTGCAACAACAACTCGGGCTGCCAGCCGGCGGCCACCGGTGGCGCGGCGATCGTCATGGACCCCCAGACCGGGGCGGTCTACGCCATGTCGTCGTACCCGTCGTACAACCCGTCGGTGTGGGTGGGGGGGATCTCCGACGCCAACTACGCCGTCCTCACCAATCCGGCCAACAACGAGCCCCTGCTCAACCGGGCCATCGACGGGCTGTACACGCCGGGCTCCACCTTCAAGCTCAACACGGCCACCGCCGCCCTCGATCTCGGGCTCATCAGCCCGGGCTACTACTACGACGACACCGGCACCTACAAAGTGCCCGCCTGCCAGTACGGCAGCAGCTCCTGCATCTTCCACAACAGCGAGGGTGACGGCGGGTTCGGCGAGATCGACGTCTCCACCGCCCTCACCGTGTCCAGCGACGATTTCTTCTACAACCTGGGCGCCATGTTCTGGGACGCCTACGAGCAGAACGGACAGTACGGGCCGACCCCGATCCAGAACCAGGCCGCCCAGTACGGCCTCGGTGGGCTGACCGGCATCGACCTGCCCGGCGAATCGGACCAGGCCCGGGTGGACAGCCTGGCCGAGGACCTCAAGCTGCACGCGGAGAGCCCCACCGGGTTCCCCAATACGGTCTGGAACACCGGGGACAACGTGGAGATGGCCTTCGGCCAGGGGGCGACGGTCATCACCCCGATCGAGCAGGCGGTGGCCTACTCGACCTTCGCCAACGGCGGCACCCGGTACGCCCCCGAAGTGGCGGCGGCCATCGTCTCCCCGTCGGGCAAGATCGTCAAGCGGTTCGCTCCCAAGGTGACCGGCCATGTCAGCCTGCCGCCGTCGACGTACAACGCCCTGCTCGCCGGGTTCACCGGTGCCGTCCAGGACCCGAGCGGCACCGCCTACGGCACCTTCCGGGGGCTCAACTTCCCCGGTGGCGTGGCCGGCAAGACCGGGACGGCCGACAGCGAGCTCGGAAAGGAGCCCACGGCCTGGTTCGTGGGCTTCGGCCCCACTGCCGACCCCCAGTACGTGGTGGTGTGCGTGATCGACCAGGCCGGCTACGGCGCCACCGCGGCGGCGCCGGTGGTGCGGTCGATCTTCAACTATCTGGCCACCCACCCGGTCACCGCTCCGGGCATTCCCCCTGAACAGGGCATTGTGCAGTCGACAACGCCCATCCCGCTTCCCACCACCCCGGCCCCGACCACCACCACGACGGTGCCTCCCGGCGGCTGAGGCCGGACGGATCCCGCTCATGACCGGGTGGGGCGGCTCCCGGGGCGGCGCACCGCCGGCGGGTCCCGGCGCCCCTAAGATGCAGGGGAGATGCAGTCCCTCTGGCCACGTGTGGAACCCCTGCTGGCCCAGGTCACCAAGCCGGCCCGCTACATCGGTGGGGAACTGGGAGCCCAGGTCACCGAGCACGCCGAGACAGCCGTGTCGTGGCTGCTCATCTATCCCGACACCTACGAGATCGGGCTGCCCAACCAGGGCCTGCAGATCCTCTACGAGATCCTCAACGAGCGCGACGATGCCGTGGCCGAGCGGGCCTACGCCCCCTGGGTGGACATGGAAGCGGCCATGCGAGCGGCCGACGTCCCCCTCTTCTCCCTCGAGAACCACCTGGCCGCCGGGTCCTTCGACGTCCTGGCCTTCAATCTCTCGGCCGAGCTCGTCTACACCAACGTGCTCAACCTGATCGATCTCGCCCGGGTCCCGCTCCATGCCGCCGACCGCACGCTGGACGATCCCTTCGTGGTGGCCGGCGGGCACTGCGCCTTCAATCCCGAGCCGCTGGCCGATTTCGTGGACTGTTTCGTGCTCGGGGACGGCGAGGAGGCCGTGGGGGAGATCAACGAGGTGCTGGCCGCGGCCGTGGCCGGGCGGCCCGACGGCACGTCGAGGGAGGCGCTGCTCCGTGCGCTCGCCCGCCTGCCCGGGGTCTACGTCCCTGCCTGCTACGAGGCCACCTACGAGCCCGTGCCGGAGGCGGCGCCCGGTCGGCCGACCGGGGGTCCGGTCCCGGCCCCGAGGCTGGCGGCGGTCACGCCCAGGTTCCCCGACACTCCGGAGCTGGTGGAGAAGCGGACCATCGCCGACCTGGCCGAGTGGCCCTATCCGCGCCGCCAACTGGTACCGCTCATCGAGGTGGTCCACGACCGCCTCAACGTCGAGTTGTTCCGAGGCTGCACCCGGGGATGCCGTTTCTGCCAGGCCGGGATGATCACCCGCCCGGTGCGGGAGCGCCCCGCCGAGCAGGTGCGGACGATGGTGATGGGCGGCCTGGCCCGTACCGGCTACGACGAGGTGGCCCTGACCTCGCTGTCGAGTGCCGACTACTCGGGCATCGAGGAGACGGTCACCTCGATCATCGACGATCCCTCCTGCTCGGGACAGGTGTCGGTCAGCCTCCCGAGCCTGCGGGTGGACGCCTTCACCGTGGGCACCGCGGCCCAGATCCAGCGGGTGAGGCGCACCGGGCTCACCTTCGCGCCCGAAGGCGGGACCTGGCGGATGCGCCAGGTCATCAACAAGTTGATCCGCGAGGAGGATCTCTACGCCGCCGTCGATGCCGCCTTCAGCCAGGGGTGGAAGCGGGTCAAGCTGTACTTCCTGATCGGCCTGCCCACCGAGACCGACGAGGACACCCTGGGTATCGTCAGCCTGGCCAAGCACTGTGTGGCCATCGGTCGCCGCTATCACAAAGGGGTCACGGTCACCGCTTCGGTGGGAGGGTTCGTGCCCAAGGTCCAGACCCCGTTCCAGTGGTTCGGTCAGAACACCATCGAAGAGCTCACCCGGAAGGTCCACCTCCTGCGCGACGCGGCCCGCCCGGTGCGCGGGCTCACCATCCGGTGGCACGACCCCGAGGCCACCGCCGTGGAGGGCGTGGTCAGCCGCGGGGACCGCCGGATGGGGCCGGTGATCGAGCAGGTCTGGCGGGCGGGAGGGACCTTTCAGGAGTGGACGGAGCATTTCGAGCTCGGACGGTGGACCGACGCTCTTGCCGACCACGGGTTTTCCCTCGAGGACACCGTCTACCGGCACCGGACCGAGGGCGAGGTCCTGCCCTGGGACCATCTCTCGGCCGGCCTCCACCGCGATTTCTTGTGGCAGGACTGGGTCGACGCCCTGGCCAACCACGGTCTGGAGGACTGCCGGTGGACCCCGTGCTACGACTGCGGTGCCTGCACCGGGTTCGGCATCGAGCACGTCGTGGCTTCGGCGGTGCCTCCGGCGGGCGGGAGCCAGGGCACGGGGCAGGATCTCTCAACCGGGGGCCAAGTGCCGGTACGATTCCTCACTACGGTGCCATCGGGTGCCGGTCCGGCCCCCGGGCCGGAGAAGGATGCCGCGTTGCCGCGGGTCGGAGAGGGGGGAGGCTGAGATGCGAATCCGCTTCCGCTTCGCCAAGCTCGGCAAGATCCGCTTCACCAGCCAGCGCGACGTGGCTCGCATGTGGGAGCGGGCCTTGCGCCGGGCCGGCCTCCCCCTGGCCTATTCCAGGGGGTTCTCGCCCCGGCCGCAGCTCAGCTTCGGCCTGGCCCTGCCCACCGGGTGCGAGTCGCTGGCCGAGTATCTCGACGTCGTCCTCGACGAGGACCGGCCCGAGGCCGCCGGCGTCGACGTGCCGTCGCTGCCGGCCCGGCTCACCGACCTGCTTCCCGCCGGCATCGAGGTGGACGGGGTGACGCTGGTCGAGCGCAGCACCGGCTCGTTGCAGCAGCTGGTCACGTCGTGTTCGTGGGTGATGGCCATCGCCGGCCTGTCCAGAGCCCAACTCGAGGATCGGGTGGCACTGCTTCTCGAGGCGTCGTCGGTCCCGGTCACGCGGGAGCGCAAGGGCAGGGAGGAAAGCGACGACCTCCGGCCGTCGGTGCTGTCCCTGGCCGTGTGCGACCTGCCGGAGCCGCCGTTCGGAGGCGGAGCCGAAGGCTCGGGCACACTGGTGGCCGAACTGGCCACCCAGCCCCGTGGCGTCCGCCCGGTGGAGCTGGTCCGCGGCCTCATCGCCGTTTCCGGCCCACAGGAGGGCAATCCGCAGGCGGGGGCGAACGCCGGCGGCATGACCGGAGGGGTCCCGGTCCTCGGCCGGGCATGCAGAACGCAACAGTGGATCGAGCGCGACGGCATCCGCGAGGAGCCCCTCGAACGCCGGGGGGACACCACAGGTGTCGACCGCGCCGCGCACGCGTTGGAGCGTGCGTCATGAGAAGTCTTGAAAGGGATATCGATGTCAGATGGAGCAACCGGACAACCGGTGGAGGTCCCGGCAGAATCGCCGGGACCAGCCCAGGCCGTCACGCCGGTCAAGTCCGGCGGTACAGGCATGCCGCCTTCGGGAAACGGCTCGCACGGTGACGGACCGACCCCGGGCACGGTCGGCCCGGAGGGTGATGGCGTAGGCCAGGGGGACCGGGACCAGAACGGCGCCCGGACCCAGAGCCGCAGGCGGCGCGGCTCCCGGGGAGGCCGAGGGAGGTCCTCCTCGGCCGGGGCGCGGGTGGAGGACGAGGGCGCCGCGGGGCCGTCCGACGCGCCCGTGCCGGCCGCTCCGGCGGCCAACGGGGCCAACGGGGCCAACGGGGCCAACGGGGCCGACGGTCCACCGGCTGTGGGGCCCCGGCCCGTCCCCGAACGACCGAAGATCGGGGACAGCCGACCCGCCCGTCCCGTGACCGAGCCGGGCACCGGTACCACGACCAACGGCGGTGCCGGCACCTCCCGCCGTCCGGACGGGGCGCCCGGAGGTCGCGGCGAGGGACGTGGTGGGAGCGGAGGCGGGAGTGGAGGACGCTCGAGGCAGCGGCCTGCCGTACAGGCCACTGCGCCCGCTGCCGGCTCCCGGGCCCAGGCCGGCGCCGGGGGCCGGGCCGAGGGCCGCCGGGGGGGCCGGGAGCGGCGGGGCAAGGCCGTCGGGCGGTACATGATCTGCGTGCACGTCCGTCCGGAGGCCACCCAGATCGCCCTGCTCGAGGGCCGCACCCTGGTCGAGCACTACATCTCCCGGGCGTCGGACGATGCCACCCAGATCGACGGCAACATCTATCGGGGGCGGGTCCAGAACGTGCTGCCCGGGATGGAGGCCGCCTTCATCGACATCGGCACGCCGAAGAACGCCGTCCTCTACCACGGCGATGTCCGCTACGACACCGACGACGTCGAGACCGGTGGTGCTCCGGGCCAGCCCCGGATCGAGCAACTGCTCCGCCCGGGCCAGACCATTCTGTGCCAGGTGACCAAAAACCCGATCGGGGCCAAAGGGGCCCGGCTGACCCAAGAGGTCTCGATCCCCGGCCGGTTCGTGGTCCTCGTCCCGAACAGCACGGCCTACGGCATCTCCAAGCGGCTCGAGGACGCCGAGCGCAAGCGGCTGCGCCGGATCGTCGACGCCGTCCGGCCTGGGGGGCACGGCCTCATCGTCCGGACGGCTGCCGCCGGGGCCAGCGCCGAGGAGTTGGGGAACGACGTGGAACGCCTCGTCGAGCAGTGGGAGGCCATCGCTTCCGAGGCCACCAGGGGACAGGGTCCCGCGTTGTTGTACCGGGAGCCGGCCATCGCCGTGCGGGTCATCCGCGAAGAGCTCAATCGGGAGTACCGGGCCGTGGTCATCGACGACCTGGCCCTCTACGAACAGGTCCGTGACTACGTCGGTGCCGTCAACCCCGAGCTGTCCGACCGGGTGGAGTTCTTCGACCCCGCGGTCGAGCCCCTGCCGGTCTTCGAGCGCTATCACGTGCACGAACAGCTCCACAAGGCCCTCGACCGCAAGGTGTACCTCCCCTCCGGCGGTTCGCTGGTCATCGACCGCACCGAGGCCCTCACCGTGATCGACGTCAACACCGGCAAGAACGTCGGGACCACCAACCTGGAGGAGACCGTCTACCGGAACAACCTGGAGGCGGCCGAGGAGGTGGCCAGGCAGCTCCGGCTCCGGGACATCGGGGGGATCATCGTGATCGACTTCATCGACATGGAGATCCGTGAGAACCGGGACAAGGTGGGCAGCGCGCTGCGCTCGGCCCTGGCCAGGGACAAGACCCGCACCCAGGTCTTCGACATCTCTGAGCTGGGGCTGGTGGAGATGACCCGCAAGCGGGTGTCCGAAGGGCTCATCGAATCGATGTCGACCACCTGTGAGGTGTGTGGCGGCCGCGGGATCGTCATCGACGATCCGGAGCTCTAGACGGCCTGTAGTAGACTCGCATCCCTATGTACGCCGTCATCAGAACCGGAGGAAAGCAGGAGCGGGTCGCCGAAGGGCAGACCCTCCGCGTGGAATTGCTGGGGGAGGCCCCCGGTGCCGAGGTGAGCTTCACGCCCGTGCTGGTGGTCGACGGTGAGACCGTCCTGGCCACCCCGGCACAGCTGGCCGGCTCATCGGTGACGGCCACGGTGGTGGGTGAGGAGCTCGGACCGAAGATCCGGGGCTTCACCTACAAGAACAAGTCCAACCAGAGCACCCGGTGGGGTCACCGCCAGCGGTACTCGACCATCGCCATCACCTCGATCAGCGCGGCGAGCTAGAGGGCAAGGAGCAGCCTCAGATGTCCAAGACCAAAGGCGGCGGTTCGACCCGGAACGGCCGCGATTCGAACGCCCAGCGACTGGGCGTCAAGGCGTTCGGTGGAACCACGGTGCAGGCCGGGGCCATCCTGGTCCGCCAGCGGGGGACCAAGTTCCATCCCGGCCTCAACGTCGGCCTGGGCGGGGACGACACGCTCTTCGCCCTGTCGGACGGCACGGTGCACTTCACCAGTCGCAAGGGCCGCAAACTGGTCGACGTGATCACCGGCGACTGAACGGTGTGACCCGCGCCGGACCCGGCGCGCAGTGGTGTGACCCGCGCCGGACCGGCGCGCGGCGCAGGACCCGCGCCGGACCCGGTGCTCAGTGCAGGACCCACGCCGGACCCGGCGCGCGGCGCAGACGGTACGATCCGGGCCATGTCCGCAGCCGATGTCGCCGCCTCCGATCCCGACCCGGCCGACCCTTCCCACAGCCGGACCCTGGAGTTCGACGGCTGCGTCAACTTCCGCGACCTGGGCGGCTACCGGACCGGGGACGGCCACCAGGTCGGGTGGCGGCGCCTGTTCAGGGCCGACGGCCTCCACCGCCTGAGTGGGGACGACCACCGCCGGCTCATCGAGCTGGGCGTGTCCACGGTCATCGACCTCAGGACCGTCGACGAGGCCGAGCAGCGGGGCCGGTTCCCGGTCGAGCAGGTGCCGGTCCGCTTCGTCGACCTGCCGCTCACCGACGTGCTCCCGTCCACCGAGGAGATGCCCTCGTGGCGCGAGTCCTCCTATGTGGCGTCGCGCTACGTCGAGATGGTGGACCAGGGTGCACCTGCCCTGAGCAGGGCCTTCGAAGTCCTGGGCTCGACCGGTTCGCTGCCCGCGGTCTTCCACTGCAGCGCGGGCAAGGACCGGACGGGCGTCCTGTCGGCGCTGATCCTGGCCTTCGTGGGTGTTCCCGACCGGACCATCGTGGAGGACTACGCCCTCAGTGCGGCGGCCATGGTGCGTCTCCTCGAGCACCTGAAGGCCGAGTACCCCGACTCCGTCGCGGAGGTCGAACGGCACGCTCCCGCCGTGCTCCAGGTCATGCCCGAGACCATGGAGGAGTTCCTGGCCGCCATCGTGTCCCGCCACGGGAGCTACCAGGGTCTGGCCGAGTGGCTCGGGGTGGCCGACGCGGTGGCCCGACTCCGTCAGGCGGTGCTGGTCCGGGCCTGAACAGGCTGTTTCTCCGGGAGGGCGATGGTCCGTCGGTAGGATCGAGCCATGTCCGGCTTCGTCGATGAGGCGCAACTCCATGTGAAGGCGGGCGACGGTGGCGCCGGTGCGGTCGCCTTCCGTCGGGAGGCTCACGTCGACAGGGGAGGTCCGGACGGGGGCGACGGAGGTCGGGGAGGCGATGTGTGGCTGGTGGCCACCACCAACCAGTCGTCCCTGCTCGGGTTCCGCGATCATCCGCACCGCCGGGCCGGCGACGGAGGTCACGGCGGCGGCAAGAAGAAGCACGGGGCACGCGGAGCCGATCTCGAGGTACCGGTACCGGTCGGCACCCGGGTCCGGGGGCCGGACGGGACCGTCCTCGTCGACCTGGTCGGAGCGGGCGACCGCTGGGTGGCCGGCGAAGGCGGCCGTGGAGGCAGGGGCAATGCCAGCTTCCTGACCAACCGCAGACGGGCGCCCTCGTTCGCCGAGCAGGGGGAGAAGGGTCACGAGCAGTGGTACGACCTCGAGCTGGCCCTGGTCGCCGATGTGGCCCTGGTCGGGTTCCCCAACGTGGGCAAGAGCACACTCATCTCACGGATCTCGGCGGCCAAGCCCAAGATCGCCGACTACCCGTTCACCACCCTCGAGCCCCACCTGGGGGTGGTGCGGGCCGCCGACGGCTCCACGTTCACGGTGGCCGACATCCCCGGGCTGGTGGAGGGGGCGGCCATGGGCAAGGGGCTCGGCCACCGGTTCCTCCGCCACATCACCCGCTCGCGGGTGCTGGTGGTGCTGGTCGAGTTGGATCCGGTCACCGGGATCCCGCCGGCCGAGCAGTACCGCGTGCTCCTCGACGAGCTCGAGCACTACCAACCGGACCTGGTCGAACGGCCCCGCCTGGTGGTGGGGTCGAAGCTCGACGCCGCCGTCCCGGCCGGTGACGCAGCCGTCCCGCCCGGTGACGCAGCCGGCCGGCGACTCAGGCCGATTCGGGGACTTCCGGCCGGATCTGGCCATCTCGGCGGTGACCGGCCAGGGTATCGATCAGCTGGTGGGGAGGCTCACCGGCCTGGTGGCCGCGGCCCGCGCCGTCGAGCCCGAGGACCAGGGGTCGGTCGTCATCCACCGACCGCTGCCGGAGGGGTTCGGCGTGGAGCGGATCGGGGACGGCGTCTATCGGGTGGAGGGGAGGGTGGCCGAGCGGGCCGTGGCCCTCAACGATCTCACCTCCGACGAAGCCGCCGACTACGTCCAGGGCCGGCTGCGGCGGATCGGCGTCGACCGGGCCCTGGCCCGGGCCGGGGCCCGCGACGGCGACCTGGTCCACATCGGCGAGCTCACCTTCGTCTGGTATCGCGACCAACCGGAGTTCACCGGGGACCCGGCCGGCCGGCGCCGTCGGTCGTGATAGCGGCCACCTCACCACCCGGCTCCTCCACGACCAGGACGGTGGTGGTCAAGATCGGCTCATCCTCGGTCACCACCCCCTCCGGACGGGTGGACGCCGACGCCATCGACAAGCTCAGCGGTGAGGTGGCCGAGGCCCGGGCGACCGGCATCCGGGTGGTGGTGGTGACCTCGGGTGCCATCGCCGCCGGCTGGACCAGCCTGGCGCCGGACCGTCCCCGGCCGACGGATCCGGCCACGCTCCAGGCCGTGGCCGCCGTCGGCCAGCACCGGCTGATGCAGGTCTGGAGCGACGCCCTCGAACGGCGTGATCTCACCGCCGGCCAGGTCCTGCTCGCCCCGCTGGATTTCGTGCACCGGAGCCAGTACCTCCATGCCCGCCAGACCCTGGGCCGGCTCCTCGACCTGGGGGTCGTGCCGGTGGTCAACGAGAACGACGCGGTGGCCGACGAGGAGGTCCGCTTCGGGGACAACGACCGTCTGGCCGCGCTGGTCGCCCACCTGGTACGGGCCGAGCTCCTCGTGCTGTTGACCGACACCGCCGGACTGTTCACCGAGGACCCGCGGCGGACCGACGCCGGATCGCTCATCGAGGAGGTCGTCGAGATCGATCACGAGCTCGAGCGCATCGCCGGCGGACCGGGTACGGCCATGGGCAGCGGCGGGATGGGATCGAAACTGGCGGCCGCCAAGATCGCGGTGTGGTCGGGCGTGGAGGCGGTCATCGCCGATGCCTCCCGGCCCGGGGTCCTGGCCGCGGTGACCGGTTCCGCGCCCGGAGTGGGGACACGGTTCCGGCCCCAGGCCCGCCGACTGCCGGCCCGCAAGCTGTGGATCGCCTTCGCCATCGGGGCCGCCGGGACCATCGTGGTCGACGCCGGGGCCAGGCGGGCCCTGGTCGACAAGGGCCGGTCGCTGCTGCCGGCCGGGGTGACCTCGGTCCTCGGCGCCTTCAACATCGACGACGCGGTGGAGATCGCCGGTCCCGACGGTGCCGTCTTCGCCAAGGGGCTCGTGCGCCAGGACTCCTCCACCGTGGCCGACTGGGCCGGCCGGCGATCGGACGAGCTGCCCGAGGATGCCTCCCGTGAAGTGGTCCACCGCGATGACCTGGTCGTGCTCGATTGAGGGTCGAGGGCGCGGGCGCGGGGGTGGGAACCCCGCCAAGTACGCTGACACGGTGTCTTCGAGCCAAATTTCCCCGATGATCGATCTGGCCCGGCGGTCGCAGGTTGCCAGCCGGGTCCTGGCCCGTGCCTCCTCGGATGCCCGTGACGAGGCGCTCGGGCGGGCCGCCGACCTGCTCGAGGAGCGGACGGACCGGATCCTCGAGGCCAATGTCGTCGATGTCGGGCGGGCCGAGGCGTCCGGAGCCGACGCCACCGCCCTCGACCGGCTCCGCCTGGACACGGCCCGCCTGGCCGCCATGGCCGGTGGGCTCCGCAAGGTGGCCGGCCTCCCCGACCCGGTGGGCGAGGTGGTCGACGGGTGGGTCCGTCCCAACGGCCTGCGGATCGAACGGGTCCGGGTCCCACTGGGCGTCGTCGGGATCATCTACGAGAACCGGCCCAACGTGACCAGCGATGCCGCCGGGCTCTGCCTCAAGTCGGGCAACGCCGTGCTCCTGCGGGGGTCGTCGTCGGCGGTGACCTCCAACCTGGCCATCGCCGCGGTCCTGAAGGACGGACTGGCCAAAGCCGGCCTCCCCGTCGACGCGGTGGGGCTGGTGGCGGACACGGACCGGTCGTCGGCGGTGGCCTTCATGCAACTCCGGGGGCTGATCGACTGCCTGATCCCACGAGGTGGGCCCTCGCTGGTGGCCTCGATCCTCGAGCACGCCACGGTGCCGTACGTGATCGACGGCGCGGGGAACTGCCACGTCTACGTGGACCGGGCCGCCGACCTCTCCATGGCCGAATCGATCGTGGTCAACGCCAAGACGCACCGGCCGGGCGTGTGCAACAGCGCGGAGACCCTCCTCGTCCACCGGGCGGTGGCCGACGTCTTCCTTCCCAGGGTGGCCGCGGCCCTCACCGGGGTCACCCTGCTGGGCGACGCGGCAACCCGATCGGTCCTTCCCGGCGTGGGTGGTGCCACCGAGGAGGACTTCGCCACCGAGTTCCTGGGCCTCACCATGACGGTGGCCGTGGTCGACGACCTCGACGCGGCCATCGACCACATCGCCCGCTACGGCTCGGGGCACTCCGAGGCCATCGTGACCGGCGACCTGGCTGCGGCCAACCGGTTCACCGCCGAGGTGGACGCCGCCGCCGTGCTGGTCAACGCCTCGACCCGGTTCGTGGACGGGGAGGAGCTGGGTCTCGGAGCGGAGATCGGGATCTCCACCCAGAAGCTCCACGCCCGGGGGCCGATGGGCCTCCGGGAGCTCACCTCGGTCAAGTACGTGGTATCGGGCAACGGGCAGGTGAGGTCATGACCGGGCCGGCCACCGGATCCGCCCCGCCGGACCCTTCCGACACCATCACCTCGGGATTCCCGACCGCAGGGGCTCCCCGTTTCGAGTCCATCGACGGGGTCCGCCAGGGCCTGGCCGGTGTGCAGTACCTGGCCGACGAGGGGATCGCCGGGGTCGTCTTCCTGGCCGACCGCCTGGCCAAGCCGGTCCTGGTCGAGGGTCCGGCCGGCACGGGCAAGACCGAGCTGGCCAAGTCGGTCGCCCGCCTGACCGGGAGCCGGCTCATCCGCCTCCAGTGCTACGAGGGCCTGGACGAGTCCAAGGCCCTCTACGAGTGGAACTACAAGAAGCAGCTGCTGCGGATCCAGGCCGATTCCGGGCAGACGTGGCAGGAGCTCGAAGATGACATCTTCTCCGAGGAGTTCCTCCTGGCCAGGCCCCTGCTGGAGGCCATCCGGTCACCCGAGCCGGTGGTGCTCCTGGTCGACGAGGTCGACCGGGTCGAGCTCGAGACCGAGGCCCTGCTCCTCGAGATCCTCTCCGAGTACCAGGTCTCGATTCCCGAGCTGGGCACGGTGCGGGCCACCCAGATACCCCTGGTCTTCCTCACCTCCAACAACACCCGCGAGCTCTCCGAGGCGTTGAAGCGCCGCTGCCTCTACCTGCACATCGACTATCCGCAGCTCGAGCGCGAGCGGGCCATCATCGAGACGCGGGTGCCGGGTATCAGCCAGGCGCTGGCCGACCAGGTGGCCCGGATCGTGCGCTCGATCCGGACCCTCGACCTCAAGAAGGACCCGTCGGTGTCCGAGACGCTCGACTGGGCCCGGACCCTGGTCGTGCTCGGGGTCGAGTCGATCGACGTCGACCAGGCCCGCGACACCCTGCACATCCTCTTGAAGTACCAGTCGGACATCGACCGGGCAGCCAAGGAGCTGGCCGGGGTGGAGACCCCGGACTGAGCGACCGGTCGCGCCGTGCTCGATCTCCTCACCGGCTTCGTCGCCGAGCTCCGGGCCGCGGGCATCCCCGTCTCGCTCACCGAGCACCTCGACGCGGCCGAAGCCCTGACCCACGTCCCCATGGAGGACCGGGAGGCGATCAAGTACACGCTCGGGGCCAGCCTGGTGAAGTCGTCGTCCCACTGGAGGGCGTACGAGACGGCGTTCGAGATCTACTTCTCCCTGCGGGGCCCCGGGTACCGGATCGACGAGGAGTCCGACGACCCCGCCGGCGGCTCCGAGCTCGAGACGGAGGGGATGACCGGCTCGGGCAACCGACGGGGCCAGGGTCGGGGCGGTGGTGGAGGCGGCCAGGAGGGCATGACACCCGAGGAGCTCGCCGACCTGCTCTACAAGGCGCTGCTCGGGGCCAACGACGCCATGGTGGCCGCGGTGGCCAGACAGGCGGTGTCGCGCTACGCCGGGATGGAGGCGGGTCGACCGGTCGGGGGGACCTACTACCTCTACCGGACGTTGCGGAACCTCGACCTCGACCGGGTTCTCGACCGGCTGGTGGATGCGGCCCGGGCCACCACCTCGTCGCTCAACGACGACTCGCCCCCCGAGCCCGGGGCCCCGATGGCCACGCTCACCTCGCTCGAGGAGCGGCTGCTTCGCGACGAGTACCAGTCCCGCATCGATCGGCTCCGCCAGGAGATCGAGAACGAGATCAGGCGGCGCCTGGTCGCCGATCGGGGCAGCGAGGCGCTGGCCCGGTCGCTGCGCAAACCACTGCCCGAGGACATCGATGTGATGCATGCCACCCGCGACGAGCTGGTGGCGCTGCGCAAGTCGCTGCAGCCGCTCTCCCGCAAGCTGGCCGTCCGACTGGCCCGGAAGAGGCGCCACGGCCGCAAGGGACCGCTGGACTTCCGCTCGACGATGCGCCACTCCCTGTCCACCGGTGGAGTCCCCGTCGATCCCAAATTCCGGTACCCGCGGCCGTCCAAACCCGAGATCGTGGTCATCGCGGACATCTCCGGCTCGGTGGCGTCGTTCGCCCGCTTCACCCTCCACCTGGTGCACGCCATCAGCACCCAGTTCTCCAAGGTGCGCAGCTTCGTGTTCATCGACGGGATCGACGAGGTCAGCCGGTTCTTCGAAGGTGCCGACGATCCCGCCGATGCGGTGCACCGCATCAACACCGAGGCCGACGTGATCTGGGTGGACGGCCATTCTGACTACGGTCACGCGCTCACCGTGTTCTGGGAGCGCTGGGGCGAGGAGATCACGCCGCGCACCAGCGTGCTGTTGCTCGGCGACGCCCGCAACAACTACCACGCCTCGCAGGCCTGGGTGGTCAAGGAGCTCCAGGCCCGGGCCCGCCACGTCTACTGGCTCAATCCGGAGCCCCGGGCCTACTGGGACTCGGGCGACTCGATCGTCGGTGAGTACGCCATCCACTGCGACGACGTGGTCGAGTGCCGCACCCTCCGCCAGCTCGAGCAGTTCGTCGGCGAGCTGGCGTGACCGGCCCGCCCGGAGGCTTCGACGTGCTCTCGGGAGCGGGCGATCCGGTGGCCGCGGTCACCTCTCCGCCCGAGGGCATCCGCACGATATCGGCCCGGCCGGCGACGACCACCCGCGTGGTGATGATCCGCCACGGGGAGGCGGTGTGCAACGTGTCGGGCGTGTGCGGCGGACGACTGGGATGCGAGGGGCTGACCCCGAGGGGCCGCCGGCAGGTCGAGGAGCTGCGCGACCGTCTGCTGGCCACGGGTGAGCTGGTGGGGGCGGACGTCCTCTACGCCAGCGTGCTGCCCCGGGCCATCGAGACCGCCGAGCTGGTGGCGCCGGCCCTGGTCGGTGACCGTGCCGGATCCGCCGGGGGAGGACACGCCCCTCCCGATGTCGTGACCGAGTGCGGCTTGTGCGAGCTCCACCCCGGAGAGGCCGATGGACTGACCTGGAGCGAGTTCACGGCCAGGTTCGGCACCCTCGACTGGGATGACGACCCGGGGCAGCCGATCGCCCCGGGCGGCGAGAGCTGGACCGGCTTCGTCAACCGGGTGGCGGGCACCCTGGACTCCCTGGCCGGCACCCACCGCGGCCAGGTGGTGGTGGTGGCCTGCCATGCCGGGGTGATCGAGGCATCGCTCCTGGCCAAGCTGCCCGTGGTCGGGGGCCTCGCCGGAGCCCGGCTCCAGCTCCGGACCGAGCACGCCTCCATGACCACCTGGGAGATCGACGAGGAGCGGTGGCGCCTGCTCGGCTACAACGACATCGCCCGTCCTGCCCCCGCCTGGTAGGCGCCCCGGCCGACGCCAACCCGGGCCCGCGCCCCATCGGCCGGTGGGATCAGCAGCCGTAGTCGTTGTCGAACGCCGTGCTCATGCCACCGGCCGGGTAGGGGGAGCTCGGTGAGCTGTACTGCACGATCTGGACCGGGCCCCGGGGCAGCCCGGCGTAGAGCGAATGGACGTTTCTGCAGGTGGCAGCCGGGTTGATGTCCCAGTCGGCCGCCCAGTAGGGCACAGCCGGGGAGTAGTCGGTACCCACGATGCCCGTCCAGTCGCCGGGGCTGGCATAGATGCCCACCCCGTTGAGGCCCTCGTAGTGCAGCCCGTCGATGGCGCCTTTGACCAGGGCGGCGTTGGCTCCGAGGTTGGACGACCACTGCGGGACCCCCGGTGTGTCGGGCTCGACGTCGAGCCACCAGCCCACCGAGGTGTCGACCCCGGCTGCGGTCGCCTTGGCGAAAGCATTGAGGGCGGCGCCGAAACCGAAGTTGCAAGCCGACGGGGAGGCCGTCGTCTGGCAGGCCGGGTCGGCACTGCTCGTGGCCTGGCCGTAGGTCAGGTAGATGTAGAGATTGAGCCCCCCACCGGCCCAGTCCGCCTCGGCTCCGAGGCAGTCGTTGGCGCTGCCGTACGAATCGCCCACCACCTCGACCAGCCCGATGGTGTGGGGCGAAGGCGGCAGGTTCCCGCACTGGAAGTTGGAGATGTCGTACCCGTAGCTGCCGGCGGGGTAGGACGAACCCGTGAATCTGCCGTTGGCATCGGCGACGGCCATCCCCACCACCGGATCGTTGAGCACCTGGGGGGCCGAGCCCCAGTAGATGGCCCCGCCGAAGGCGGTCACCGCCCCGTTGGTGTTGGTGAACCAGTACCCGTTGCCCGAGTGGTCGGCGGTGATGGCCACGATCGGCCGGCTCTGGGGCACGTTCCCGAGCGAGCCGTAGAAGGGAGCTCCGCCGAAGGCGAACACGCCGCCGTCCGATGCGGTGAACCAGTAGCCGTGGCCGTCGGGTGCCGCCGTCATCCCGACGATGGGCTTGTTCAGGGTGAGGTTCCCTGTCGACCCGTAGAAGGCGGCGTCACCGAAGGAGAAGATGCCGCCGTCCGAGGCCACCAGCCAGTAGCCCTTGCCGTCCGGTGTGGCCGCCATGCCCACGACGGGCTTGTTGAGGTGATGGCCGCCCATCGATCCGTAGAACCCGGCGTCGCCGAAGGCGAAGATGCCCCCGTCCGAGGCCACCAGCCAGTAGCCGCCCCCGTCCGGGGTGGGAGCCATGCCGACGACCGGTTTGTTGAGCACGATGCCGCCGGTGGATCCGTGGAACCCGGCGTCGCCGAAGGCGAAGATGCCGCCGTCCGAGGCCACCAGCCAGTACCCCTGGCTGTCGGGGGTCCCGGCCATGCCCACGACCGGCTTGTTGAGATGGATATTGCCGGTGGAACCGTAGAATCCGGCGCCGCCGAAGGAGAACACGCCGCCGTCCGAGGCCACCAGCCAGTAGGCGGAGACCGTCTTGGTCGTGGCGGCCGTGGCGGCCGGGCGACCGGGGTGTCGGGCCCGACGACGGCCACCGATCCGAGCAGGCCGACCACCAACGCCACGGCCGCCACCGTGCCCCACCAGCGCGGGCGCGGTCGTCCCCCTGTCGGTCGCCTGGCATTGCTCCGGTGACGCGGTAACGGCATGGTGAACAATCTCCATCAATTGGTGCGTGCAATTGGATGCGTGCAATCGGATTGCGTGGCGCTCCCGGGGCCCGGTTCGGCGGCGCCGCTCGACAACGGCCCTGCCATTTCGCCAGCTCACCTGGGCGGGGCCATTCTCGCCCGCCGGGGCCGAGCGGTCAACGACCCTGGTCAGCCTCGCAGCAGCTCGGCGACGACCCCGGTCAGCCTCGCAGCAGCTCGGCGACGACCCCGGTCAGCCTCGCAGCAGCTCGGCGACGACCCCGGTCAGCCTCGCAGCAGCTCGGCGACGGCGAACGCCAGGTCGAGGGACTGGCGGGCGTTGAGCCGTGGATCGCAGGTGGTCGTGTACCGCTGGTGCAGCTCGGCCTCCACGATGTCCTCCACCCCTCCGAGGCACTCGGTCACATCGTCGCCGGTGAGCTCCACGTGCACGCCTCCGGGCCAGGTCCCGACCTCGCGGTGGGCCCGGAAGAACCCCTTGAGCTCACCGATGATGTCGTCGAATTTCCTGGTCTTCTGGCCGCCGTCGGCGGTGAAGGTGTTGCCGTGCATGGGATCGCAGACCCACACCACCGGGTGCCCCTCGTCCCTGACGGCACGCAGCAGCGGCGGCAGGCCCGAATCGATGGCGTCGACGCCCAGCCTCGTGATCAGGGTGAGCCGCCCCGGTACCCGTTCCGGATTGAGGCGCTCGCACAGGGCGACCACCTCGTCGGGGGCGGCATCCGGACCGATCTTCGACCCGATCGGGTTGCAGATCCCCGACAGGAACTCGCAGTGGGCACCCGACAACTGACGGGTGCGTTCGCCCACCCACAGCATGTGGGCCGAGCAGTCGTACCACTCCTCGGTGAGCGAGTCGCGTCGGGTCAGGGCCTCCTCGTAGTCGAGGATGAGCGCCTCGTGACTGGTCCAGAAGTCGACCTCGTGCAGGCTGTCCTCGGCGGTGAGGTTGATGCCGCAGGCGGCCATGAACCGGAGCGCCCGGTCGATACCCACGGCGATGTCCTCGAATTGCTGTCCCTCGGTGGAGGACGCCACGAATTGCTGGTTCCACGCATGGACCTGGCTCAGATCGGCGAAGCCGCCCTTGGTGAAGGCCCGGAGCAGATTGAGCGTCGAGACGGACTGGTGGTAGGCGGCCACGAGCCGGGCCGGATCAGGGATGCGCGCGGCGCGCTCGGGCAGGTCGTCGTTGACCATGTGCCCGCGGAACGAGTCGATGACCTGGTCGCCGACGGTCTCGGTGGGGGAGCTCCGCGGCTTGGCGAACTGCCCGGCGATCCGGCCCACTTTGACCACCGGCACCCCGGCGCCGTAGGTGAGCACAACGGCCATCTGGAGGATCACCTTCAGCTTGTCCCTGATGGAGTCGGCGCTGAACTCGGTGAACGACTCGGCGCAGTCGCCCGCCTGTAACAGGAAGGCCCGACCGTCGGCCGCCTCCCCGAGGGCGCGGGTCAGGTGCCGGGCCTCGCCCGCGAAGACGAGCGGGGGAAGACTGCTCAGACGGGCGTGGACCCGCTTGAGCTCGGCCTCGTCGGGCCACACCGGTTGTTGCGCGGCCGGCTTCGACCTCCAGGTGTCGGGAGTCCACGAGGCGGGTACGGGTCGGGGGGCCACGCCACCAGCGTAAAGCCTTCGGACGTAGGCTCGGAACATGCATCCCTTTCGATTCGGAGTCCAGCTGTCCAAGGCCGAAACCGGAGCCGCATGGCGGGCCACGGCCCGGAAGATCGAAGATCTCGGGTACTCGACGCTGTTCATCCCCGATCACTTCGAGGACCAGTTCGGGCCGTTGGTGGCCCTCACCGTGGCCGCCGAGGCGACCTCCGCCCTCCGGGTCGGCTCCCTCGTGTTCGGGAACGACTATCGGCACCCGGTCGTGCTGGCCAAGGAGATCGCCACGCTGGACCTCTTCTCAGGTGGCCGTGTCGAGTTCGGGCTCGGCGCGGGTTGGATGACCACCGACTACGAGCAGTCGGGCCTCGAGGAGGACCCAGCCGGCACCCGGATCTCCCGCATGGCCGAGAGCCTGACGGTGATGAAGTCACTCTGGTCGGCGGGCGCGGCCACCTTCTCCGGCCAGCACTACCAGGTCGCCGGCGCGGTCGGTGCGCCGACCCCGGTGCAGCGCCCCCATCCGCCCGTCATCATCGGCGGCGGCGGCAGGCGGGTCCTCGGTATCGCGGCCCGGGAGGCCGACATCGTCGGGGTGAACCCGAGCCTGGCCGCCGGCTACATCGGCCCCGAGGTCCTCGAGACGACCTCGGCCGAGTACTACGACCAGCGGATCGAGTGGATCCGCCAGGCGGCCGGCGAGCGGTTCGACGACCTCGAGCTGCAGTGCCTCACCTTCCTCGTGCAGATCGTGCCCAACCGGGACGAGGCCGTGGCCCAGCTGGCCGCCATGCTCTCGCTGACGACCGAGCAGGTCGAAGGGTCCCCGATCGCCATGATCGGGTCCACCGACCAGATCGCCGAGGTGCTGCGGGCGCGCCGGGAGCGGTTCGGCTTCTCCTACCTCGTGGTGCATGAGGCGGAGATGGAAGCGTTCGCACCGGTGGTGGCCGAACTGTCCGGGACCTAGCGGTGGGGGACGCGGCGGCCCGGATCGGGATATTCGGGGGGACCTTCGACCCGGTCCACACCGCGCATCTCGAAGTGGCGGAGGCCGTGCGCACTGCCCTCGGGCTCGACCGGATGCTCCTGATGGTGGCCAACCAGCCCTGGCAGAAGGGAGGCCAACGGACGCTGACTCCGGCCGAGGACCGGTTCGCCATGGTCGAGGCGGCCGCCGGCGGGTGGCCGGGCCTCGATCCCTGTCGGATGGAGATCGACCGGGGAGGCCCGACCTACACGATCGACACCGTCCGGCAACTGCAGCGGGAGCTGCCCGCCGCCGAGCTGGTCCTGGTGGTGGGGTCGGACGTGGTGGCCGGGCTCACCACCTGGAAGGACGAGCCCACCCTCCGCCACCTGGTCACCCTGGCGGTCGTCGGCCGGCCCGGAGCGCCACCGGTCCTCCTCCCCCCGGGCTGGCGGGCGGTCACCGTGCCGGTGGCCCCCTTCGATGTTTCGAGCACCGAGCTGCGGGAACGGCTCGAGGCAGGGCTGGCGGTGGACGGACTGGTGCCGGACGCGGTAATCCGTTGCATTGAGCAGCGGGGTCTGTACGCTACGAGGAGATGACCGTGGGGATGACGCCAAGGAATTCGGGCACCGCACAGTCATTCCGCCCGTACCCCGGACGCCAGACCGTGCCCGCGAGCCCTTCGGGTGCCCAGGCGGATGTGGGGAGCAGGCCGGCGAGCGAGGCCCTCGGGGCCGGCGAGCCTCCGGTGCCGGTCGACGAGCAGGAGGCTCCCGAGCCCGACACCAGGCCTGAACCCGATCGTCGGGCCGACCCGAGGACCGAAGGCCGCCGGCAGTTGCGTGCCGCCCGGAAGCGACGCCGCCGGATCTCGATAGGCTGTGCCCTGCTGATCGCAGTGTGCACGGCCGTCACCCTGGTGATCGTGGCCGTGGCCCGTGACCGCTCGCCCAGTCTTTTGGTGGTGACCCCGCCGCCGGCCCCCGTCTCATCGCCGCCCGTCGTTCACCATGCCGTTCTTGTCACCGAATCCACCGAGACCCTCGGCGCGCTCGGCGCCACAAGGAGGTCACCGTTGACGTCAATCAGTGCCACGCCGGTCGTCGCCGACGATGAGCAACCTGTGTCCGGAGCATGCATCGTGGCGGCCCGTGCCGCCGACGCCAAATCCGGTGAGGACACCGCCGTCCTGGCCATGGGCGAGCTTCTCGGTCTCACCGACGCGTTCGTGATCACCAGCGGACGTAATGTCCGCCAGGTCCGGTCGATCGTCGACGAGGTGGAACTCCGGGTGAAGGCCTCGGATGGGCGTCCGCCGGTCCGGGTGGAAGGACTCGACGACGCCCGCTGGGTGCTGATGGACTACGGCGACTTCCTCGTGCACGTGTTCTTGGACGAGGCCCGTCAGTTCTACGACCTCGAGCATCTCTGGCTCGATGCCCCCCGGATCGAATGGATGGAGCCCGGCGCGTCCTGAGGTCGGCTTTCAGTCAGGGCAGGGGGGCCTGCGGCTGATACGAGGACCGCTTCACCGGCCCCGGCACCTCGGCACCGCTGGCTGTCGGAACATCGATGGGTCGGCCGTCGATCTTGAAGACGACGCCGGTCACGCCGGGCTGCTCGGTGGCGGTGAAGACGACCTGGGCGATGGCCAGGGTCTGGTCGGGCCCGACCACCTGGACCGGATTGGCGGAAAAGAAGTCGACGGTGGCGACGCCGCCGGAGACGGTGGCCCTGACCCGGGTGGTGGTCCCGGACAGGAAGCTCTGGAGGCCGACCTCCGATTCGGCCGCGGTGGGTCCTTCGAGCAGGGCTCCGAGGATCTCGCTGAGGGTGGCCGGGACGGGTATGTTGCGGGACACGGCGTAGACGTGCTGGGCGTGCTCCACCAGGTAGATGGTGGTCGGCACCGTCACGACGACGGGCCTGACGACGGGGTGCAGGGTGGTCGAGGTGACCGGGCTGAGGAGGTGGAAGGGCACGTCCGTCTTGGCGATGGCGGTCGGCGTCCCGTTGGTCGGGATACCACATGCCGCCGTCCCGACGGCCACCAGGACGAGCAGGCCGGCCAGACCCCGGAAGACCCGGCCGCTCACGGAGCCCGTCCCCACGGAGCATCGTCCGAGGCGAACGGCAGTTCCACGATGAACTGGGATCCGCCTCCCGGCGCGTCCTCGATCCACACGGCACCGCCGTGGAGGCGCACGTGCTCGGCCACCAGCGACAGCCCGAGGCCGGTGCCCTCGCTCGAGGCCCGCTGACCGGCGCGGCCGCCCCGGTAGAAGCGCTCGAAGAGATGGTGGCGTTCGTGCTCGGGTATCCCCGGTCCGTGGTCCTCCACGACGACCCGGATGCACCTCGGCGGCTGGGTGCCACCGGGACCGTGCGGATCACGTTCCACGAGGACCCGGGTCACACCGCCGGCATACAGCGCGGCGTTGTCGAAGAGGTTGGTCATCACCCGCTCGAAGCGACGCTTGTCCACGCGGAGCCGCAGGCCTTCGACATCGGCGGAGACCAACACCGGAACGGTCACCGGGCCACGATGCCCGTCCTCCTCGTTCGGGACGGAGGCGGCCACCGCCTGGCGCACCAGTTCCCCGGGGTCGACCTCGTCGAGCGAGAGCTCGGCGGAACCGGCGTCGAACCGGGAGATCTCCAACAGATCGTCGACCATCCGCCTGAATCGTTGGAGGTCGCCGTCGAGCAGGTCCAGCGCGCTCCGAGCCCTCGGGCCCAGCTCGTTCCGGTGGCCCTCGAGCACGCTCACCGTGGCCAGGATCGTGGTCAGCGGAGAGCGGAGCTCGTGGCTCACGTCGGAAGTGAACCGGGCCTCCCGCTCGATCCGGTCCTGCAGGTTGGCGGTCATCTGGTTGAAGGCGGAGGCCAGCTCCTGGAGGTCGACGTCGTCACCGGCCTCGACCCGGGTGTCCAGCTGGCCACCGGCGATGGCCACGGCCGCCTCGGTCACCCCGGCCAGCGGGCGAAGGGCGCGTCCGCTGGCCCAGCGGCCGAGGGCGGCACCGGCCAGGGTGGTGACCAGGGCGGCGGCGGCCAGGGCGAAGGCCAGGGCCCGCAACGTGCCTTCGAGCTCAGCCAGGGAGAAGACCTCGTAGTAGGCGGCGCGCACATCGGGCAGCGGCACCCCGATGATCAGCTGGGGCGTACCGCTGATCGAGAAGAGCTGCCAGGCCGGTATTCCCGACAGCACCAGCGTGCGCTCCTGGTCGGGGATGGCGCTCTTCCCCACCGAGATCGATGTGGCGTACCACTGACCGCGGCTACGAAGCACCGAACGCGAACCGGGCAGCGTGTCCGCCTGCTCGAGCAGCTGGTCGACGTTGATGCCCGGCGAGCGCAGCGAATTCTGGATCAGTGAGGCGTTGGCGAACGCCTGGCGCTGATCGGTCGTCTGCCGTTCGTTGAGGAAGCTCTGTCTGGCCGTGAAGTACGTGATGCCGGCCATGATCGTGGACAGGGCCAGCGCACCGATGGCGAAGGTCGCCGTCACCCGGGCGCGGAGGCCGAGACCTCCCGAGAGGTGGGTCCGGTGGGCCCGCCGGGACGCTCGCTGCCCTGCCGGTGCACGCCCGTTGGCCGACCCGCCGGGCGGTGGCTCCGGCACGGGGGTGGACTCGGCCGGGGCCACCGCTCAGACCGCCAGCTTGTAGCCCATGCCCCGGACGGTGAGGATGTAGCGGGGATTGGCCGGGTCGGGCTCCACCTTGGTCCGCAACCGGCGGACATGGACGTCGACCAGCCGTCCATCGCCGAAGTAGTCGTAGCCCCAGACCCGCTCGAGGAGGTGCTCGCGGCTGAGGACCTTGCCGGGGTGGTCGGCCAGCTCGCACAGCAACCGGAATTCGGTCCGGGTGCAGTGGACCTCCTCGCCGTTGCGGCGGACGACCCCGGCGTCGGGCTCGATCTCCACGTTCCCGAAGGTGAGCACCGAGTCGCCGGCGTCGACGGGACGCGATCGACGGAGGAGTGCCCGGATCCGGGCGGCCAGCTCCTTGGCCACGAACGGTTTGGTCACGTAGTCGTCGGCGCCGGCCTCGAGACCGGCGACCACGTCGTGGGTATCCGAGCGCGCGGTGACCATGATGACCGGCACCGTGCTGTGGCGCCGCAGGTCCCGGCAGGTCTCGAACCCGTCGACGCCGGGCAGCATCAGATCGATGAGCACCAGCTCGAAGGGCTCCTCGTTGAAGCGGGCCAGCGCCTCCTCGCCGCTGGCCACGTCCTCGACGGTGTACCCCTCGTCCTCGAGCGCCAGGCGCATGGACGACCGGATTCGCTCGTCGTCCTCGACCACAAGGATGCGGCTCATGGCCCGATCATGACACGGCCGGCCCGGCGTCCCCGCGCAGGCCGGCCGCCGGAGGTCAGGAGTTGAGCCAGATCTGGGTGGGCCAGATCGCCCCTTGGATGAGCGCGAAGGCCTGGCCGCCGGCCGGAGTGGTCGGATTGGCGAAATTCTCGACCTGGGGTTGGGCCCCGATGGCCCACACCGTCCGGTCGTACCAGATGTACGGGATGTCCGTCCCCATCAACCGGTCCACCTCCTGGTAGGCCGCCACCCGGTCGGCCTGGACCGAGGACTCGCGCCCCTTGATCAAGGCGGTCTCCATGTTCGGATCGTTGTTGCGGGCCATGTTGATGGAGAACTCGGGGTTGATGTTGGTCGGGCTCCAGAAGATGTAGTTGAGGTCCGGGTCGACCGCTCCGAACTGCCGCCACAGCTGGCCCTCGAAGGTGCCGAGCAGGGCGGTACTGATGATGTCGGCCTGCTGGACCGGGGAGAGGGAGACGGTCATCCCGACGGTCTGGAGCTTCTGCTGCAGGTACTGCGCGATCTTCGTGGTCTGTGGATCGGGCGTGTGGTTGAGGGCGACCGTCACCGGCTTGCCCGTCTCCTGCTGGACCTCCTTGACCAGTTGGGTGGCCTTCGCCGGGTCGTACTTCGGATATTGGCTGTCCGACGCGTAGTAGGGGGACGTGGTGGTGAAGGGTCCGTTCGAGGTCGGGTTGACCCCGGCGTCGATGATGGCCACGTACTGGGCCGAGCTGATCGCATAGGCCGTGGCCTGGCGCACCTTGAGGTTGTTGAAGGGCGGCTTGGACAGATTGAGCAGGAGACACCCCATGTCCGGTTCGCCGGCGATGTGGACCGAGTCGTCGATGTACCCGTAGGTCGTGTCGGCTCGCAGCTGCTTGGTGATATTGGCGGTATCGGTGTGCATGATGTCGACGCCGCCGGACTGGAAGGTGGCGTACAGCTGGTCGGGATCGGGGATGGGCTTGTAGGTGATGCTGTCGAGGTAGGGAAGTCCGGGTCGCCAGTAGTGCGGGTTCTTGGTCGCGGTGAAGTGGTCGTTCGGGATCCACTCCGAATAGACGAAGGGACCGGTCCCGATGGGATTGGTCTGGCTGCCGGACTTCAGCCAGCCCGGCTCGGCCACATAGGCGATCTGTCCGCCGATACCGCCGGCCAGGTAGTAGTCGAAGGGCACCCACGGCGACTTCAGGGTGACGGTCACGGTGAGCGGGCTGGTGACCGCGACGTTGCTGAAGCTGGTGAACTCCGGACCGGTCAGAGCCGATGCCTGCTGCTGCTCGAAATTGGAGGCCAGGGCGGTGGCGTCACAGGGCGTGCCGTTGTGGAAGACGAGGTTGGGGCGCAGGGTGATGGTCCACACCGTGTAGTCGGGGTTGTGGGTGACCGACTGGGCCAGGTAGGGCTGCGGGGTGCCGTCGTTGGCGATGATCATGAGGGGGTCGAAGACCGTGCGGGCGTAGAGGAGGCCCACCTCGTCGAAGGTCCCCTGTGTCGTCGAGAATCCCTTCTCCTCGGCGTCGACCCCGAAGACGAGCTGGCCGCCCTTCTTCGCGGTGGCCGTGGAGATGCCGTTGGGGTGCGAGCCGGTGGATGTGGAAGAAGTCGAGCCCGAACCGGAGCTGCAGGCAGCCAGGAGCCCCCCCGAGGAGCCGATGGCGGCGATACCCACTCCGGTGGCCGCCCCCCGGACCAAGAACGAGCGTCGGTCGATTCGATCTGACATGTTCCCCCTTTTGGAACGCTGGCTGTGACCGGAACGAATCTGATTCGTCGGCCCCACGAAATGGCACTCATGTCGTCCACAACCGGTCGCAAGCCACGAGAATCGGTGTGTGACGCCCTGACGATAGCCCTGTCTTCCGTGTCACGCTGGAATTTTCGGCCTCGGAAGCGGGACACGGGGCCGCCGCCGGAGGACCGGCCCGCAGGAGATGCCGGATGCGTCGACGCTGGACAGGTACTGTTTTCATGTGGCCTGGGAGATCGAAGCCTTCCGTCGGTCGGTGGGAGGTCTGTCCCCGGCCTCGGTGCGGGCGTACTCATCCGACATCGAGCGGTTCGCCGACTGGGCCGGCCGGGGCGGGGCGGAAGGCCCGGATGACATCGACCGCATCCTGCTCCGACGGTACCTGGCCTTCATGGGCACGCTCCGGTATTCGCGGGCCACCATCGCCCGAACCGCGGCCTCGCTGCGGTCGTATTTCCAATGGTGTGCCAAGCGCGGCATGGTGAACAGCGACCCCTCGACGCGCCTGTCGGCTCCGACGCCCGACTCCCGGCTGCCCCGCATCCTCGGCCATGCCGAGCTGGACGAGCTACTGGAGCCGGCCGACCCGGCCGCCGGCGGTGCGACACCGGCGGTCGATCGTCGTGACGACGCCGTGTTGGAGCTGCTGTACGGGAGTGGGCTGCGGGTGGCGGAGCTGTGCGGGCTGGACGTGGACGACCTCGACCTGGCCAGCCGGGTGGTCACGGTGACCGGGAAGGGCTCCAAGCAGCGGCAGGTGCTCATCCATCACCGCTGCGCCGAGGCCATTCGTGCCTGGCTCGGGGAACCGAGGTCCAGCCTGGCCGGGGTGGACAGCCCCCCGGCGGCCCTGTTCTACAACCGGCGGGGAAATCGGCTCGGACCGAGGGACGTCAGGCGGCTGCTCGATCGCCGTTCACCCGTCCCGACCCACCCCCACGCCCTCCGCCACAGCTTCGCCACCCATCTCCTGGATGGGGGCGCCGACCTGCGGGTGGTGCAGGAACTGCTGGGTCACGCCAGCTTGCAGACCACGCAGGTCTACACTCATGTGAGCAAGGAACGCTTGCTGACTGTGTATTCGGGAACGCATCCACGGGCCTAAGGGGACAATTGCCGACGCAACGAGACACGGTGGGACACGGCATCGATGCTCTGTGGGCCGAGTACAAGGAGACCGGTGAGCGGAAGCTGCGCGACCAGCTCATCGTGCACTACGCCCCGGTGGTCAAGTACGTGGCCGGCCGGGTCTCCGTCGGGCTTCCCCGGCACGTGGACGAGGCCGATCTGGCCAGCTACGGGATCATCGGCCTGATCGATGCCATCGAGCGCTTCGAACCCCTCCGCAACATCAAGTTCGAGACCTATGCCATCCCGCGGATCAAAGGCGCCATCATCGACGAGCTCCGTTCGATCGACTGGGTCCCGAGGTCCGTGCGGGCCAAGGCCCGGGCGGTGGAGCAGTCGTACTCGAAGCTCGAGGCCACGCTGCACCGGACACCGACCGACGCCGAGGTGGCGGCCGACCTCGAGATGACGGATGCCGAGTTCCAGACGGCACTGCGCAAGATCTCGTTCGTGGGCGTGGTCGCGCTGGACGAGGTGTTCCGCGGCGGGGACCGCTCCGACCGGTCGACGTTGGGCGAGACGCTGCCCGACAGCAACGCCGGCCCAATGGACACCTTCGAGGTCAAAGAGACCAAGGAGGCGTTGATCCAGGCCGTGAGCCAGATGGCCGAACGCGAGAAGACGGTCCTCACCCTCTACTACTACGAAGGCCTGACCCTGGCGGAGATCGGTGACATCCTCGGTGTCACCGAGTCCCGGGTCTGCCAGATCCACACCAAGGCCGTGCTGCAGCTCCGGGCCAAGCTGGCCGATCGGCCCGAAGGGTCGGGCAGGCGGGCCAAGGACCCCGGGACCAAGTCGCCTGCGGGCGCGTCGACCACCTCGGGCTCCAAGCGGGTGCCGACCAGGGCTGCCGGCTGAGGCGCCGGGCCCGGGAACGGGCCCGGCGAGTGGAGCACTCACGTCCAGGGCACTACCATGGGCGTGCCCTGTCAACCGGCGGGGCGTACATGCGGGATCGAGCACGCACCCGACCGCGTCCACGGTCGCCCCTCAGCCAGGGGTGTTGTGGTCGGTGAAATGACAACCGTTACAAGGAGCAGTCCCATGGCCGTCGTCACGATGAAGCAACTGTTGGGCGCGGGCGTCCACTTCGGGCACCAGACCCGCCGTTGGAACCCCAAGATGCGAAGGTTCATCCTCGGGGAGCGCAACGGGATCTACCTGATCGACCTTCGCCAGACGATGAAGGGGATCGAGGAGTCCTACAGCTACATCCGGGACCTGGTGGCCGGCGGGGGCACCATCTTGTTCGTGGGCACGAAGAAGCAGACCCAGGGCCCGGTGGCCATCTACGCCGATGCGTGTGGCATGCCGTATGTGAACGAGCGCTGGCTCGGCGGCATGCTGACCAACTTCCAGACCGTGTCGACACGGGTCAAGCGGATGAAGGAGTTCGAGGCCATGCAAAAGGCCGGGGACTTCGACGCCATGCCGAAGAAGGAGGCGTTGCGCCACACCCGGGAGCTCGAGAAGCTCCAGCGCAACCTGGGCGGGATCCGGAGTCTCGATCGCCTCCCCGACGCCATCTTCGTCATCGACACGAAGAAGGAGCACATCGCGGTGACCGAGGCCAACAAGCTCGGGCTCCCCGTGGTGGCCGTGGTCGACACCAACTGCGATCCAGATGTGATCACCCATGTCATCCCCGGCAACGACGATGCCATCCGCTCGGGTGCCCTCCTGTGCCGGGTGGTGGCCGACGCCGTGGTGGAGGGCCGGTTCATCGCCCAGCAACGACCGACGCCGCCGCCGGCCGCCGCTCCCATACCGGCACCGCCGCCCCCGCCGGCCCCGGCCACGGCCACGGCCACGGCTCCGGCGCCTTCGCCGGAGGCCGGTGCACCCGCCGGATCCCATGAGACGACGCCCGTCTCGGTGGCGGTGGCGGACGCCCCGGCGCCTGCCCCCGCGACCGTGGAAGCCCCGGCCGAACCGGTGGCCCAGCAGCCCGCCCCGGCCGAACCGGTGGCCCAGCCGGCCACCGGGACGACCCCGACCGAACCGGTGGCCCAGCAGCCCGCGCCGGCCGAACCGGCCACCGGGCCGACCCCGCCCACCCAGGAGATCTGACGTGCCCGAATTCACCGCCAAGGATGTGCAGAAGCTCCGGCAGCTCACCGGCGTGGGAATGCTCGATGCCAAAAAGGCCCTCGAGGAGACCCAGGGGGACATCGATCGGGCCATCACGTTGCTCCGCGAGCAGGGCAAGGCCAGCCAGGCCAAGCGGGCCGACCGGGATGCCTCCGAAGGGGCTGTGGCCGTCGGTCGTGCCGACGGCGCGGCCTCCATCGTCCAGCTCCGGTCGGAGACCGATTTCGTGGCCAAGTCCGACCAGTTCGTGGCCCTGGTCTCCTCGCTGGCCGATCAGGTGGCCTCCGAGGGGGAGTCGGCCATCGATGAGCGCTCCGACGAGATCGACAATCTCAAGCTGACCCTGAAGGAGAACATCTCGGTGGGTCAGGTCGTGCGTATCGAGGCCCCCCCGGGCGGGGTGGTCGACTCCTACCTGCACACCCAGGCCGGCCGCGGAGTCAACGCCGTCATCGTGGCCCTCGATGGCGGGACGACCGAGTTGGCGCACGACATCGCCGCCCACATCGCCTTCGCCCGACCCCTCTACATCACACGGGACGAGGTCCCAGAGAGCGAAGTGGCGGCGGAACGCGAGACGGTCGAGAAGATCGCCCGCAACGAGGGCAAGCCCGAGGCGGCGCTGCCGAAGATCGTCGAGGGCCGGCTGGGGGGGTGGTACAAGGAGCGGGTCCTCCTCGACCAGCCCTACGTGAAGGACGAGAAGCAGACCATCGCCAAGCTGCTCGGGTCGGCCACGGTGGTGCGATTCGCCCAGGTCGTCGTGGGCGACTGAGGCAGCGGTGGGTGAACGGAGACGCATCGTCCTGAAGATGTCCGGGGAGGCCCTCGCCTCGTCGGCCTCGGACGAGACGATCGACGCCACGGTGGTCGAACGCCTGGCCCGCGAAATCGCCGACAGCCGGAGCGAATTCGACCTCGAGCTGGCGGTCATGGTCGGCGGCGGCAACATCTGGAGAGGCACCACCGGTGCGGGCGCCGGCATGGACCGGGCCACCTCGGACACCATGGGCATGCTGGGCACGGTCATCAATGCGTTGGCCCTGCAGGACGCGCTCGAGCACCACGGCCAGGCGACGCGGGTGCTCTCCGCCGTCCAGATGGCCGAAGTGGCCGAGCCCTACATCCGGCGCCGGGCCATCCGGCACCTCGAGAAGGGGAGGGTCGTCGTGTTCGCGGCGGGGATGGGCAATCCGTACTTCACCACCGACACCTCTGCGGCCCTGCGCGGGGCGGAGATCGAGGCCGAGCTGCTGTGCAAGGGGACACACGGCGGGGTGGACGGCGTCTATTCGGCCGACCCGAGGCTCGACCCGGCCGCCACCCGCTACGACGAGATCTCGTTCATGGAGGTGGTGGCCAAGGATCTGAGGGTGATGGACCTGACCGCCATCACCTTCTGCATGGACAACGGCCTGCCCATCAGGGTGTTCGATCTGATGCAGCCGGGCAATATCCACGCCGCACTGGCCGGCGAGCCCATCGGCACGCTCGTCCGATGAAATACCAGGTGGCGTACTCGTCTGGGTGGGCTCCGACCCTCCTGGCTACGCTGGTTCGCTAATGGATGACGACCTGATCGAGCTGGTGGTTGCGGAAGCGAAAGAGCACATGGCCAAAGCGGTCGCCCACGTCCTGTCGGAGTTCGGCGCCATCCGCACCGGCAGGGCCACGCCGGCACTGGTCGAGCACCTGAAGGTGGATTACTACGGCGCCGAGACCGAGCTTCGCCAAATGGCCGGGTTCAGTGTTCCAGAGGCCCGACTGCTGGTGGTGTCGCCCTACGACAAGGGGTCGTTGCCGGCCATCGAGAAGGCCCTGCAGGGCTCCGATCTGGGCATCACCCCGTCGAACGACGGAACGGTGATCAGGCTGTCCTTTCCCGTACCGACCGAACAGCGCCGGAAGGAGCTGGTCAAAGTGGTCAAGGGCAAGGCCGAGGACGGTCGGGTGGCGGTCAGGAACGCGCGGCGGGCCGCCCGCCACGAGCTCGACACCATGCAAAAGGACGGGGACCTCTCGAGTGACGAGCTCGACCGTGTGGAGAAGGACCTCGACAAGATTACCCATGACCAGGTGGCTGCCATCGACAAGCTGCTGGCTCACAAGGAGCAGGAGCTCCTCGAGATCTGACGCCTGGCCGGGCCGTACCCGGCCAGGCGACGGGAGGAAACAACCGAAGTGGATGACGTCCCGGACGGGTCGGAAGACGATGTGACAGGCGCAGACCGTCCCGAGGCGCGTCCCGAAACGACCGGACCGCCAACCGACAGGGTCCGGATCTTCGGCGCCGAACCGGCCGGAGAGGTCACCAGAGCCGTACCGGCGGTCTCCCGTGACGCCGGACCGGGCACCGAGGCCCAATGGCCGCCCCCTCCCGCAACCGGTGAGGCCGCGCCGGGCACGGATGACGGACCGTCGGGGACGGAAGGCGACGAGCTCGGGCAGCCCAAGGTCCGGCTCACCGGCGAGCCGGCGGCTCCGGACTCGGGCGTGACCGTCGTGCACCCGGTCAACCCGGGGCAGACGGCGGTGCCGAGCAGCGGGGGTGCCGCCACCGAGCTGCCCCACTGGACCGAACCTCCCACCGGCCAGGTTCCGGCGGTGCTGGCCCGCGACTCGGGCGACGAGGGATCGGGGATCGGAGCGCCGTCATGGCGGGAGGAGGACGCCGACTGGATCGCTCATGACGAGGAGTTCGAGCCGGCGATGTTCGGCGACGACGACGTGGCCCTCGGATCGCTCGACGAAACCGACAGCACCGACGTGGACCGCCGGCCCTGGGAGTTCGACCTCGATTCGGTGCGGCCCGGTGCAGCCAGTCCGAGCCGTCCCTCCGACGGCGTCGATCGGGTGGGTGACGACGCCTCCACCATCGCCCCCATCACCGAGCCGACGGAGGTCGTGGCCCCGCTGACCGGGGACGCCGGTCCTGGACGGGGTGACGGCGAAGGAGCAACGGCCGGGGCCCACCCCACGGACGCTCCGCTTTCCCCGTCCGTCGGCGAGGTCCACCGGACCGGAGCATCCGCCGGGGCTGTGGCCGCGGCCGGAGCCGCGGCCGGCGCAGTCGGCGACATGGGAGCCGGGACGAACGCCCCCGGCCCGGCCGGGGAAGGGCCTGGCGGCGTCGGACGAGATCCCGACGTCCCTGTCGGTCACGCCGCCGACGAGGAGCTGTTCGCGGCGGACAAGCCCCGGCCGACCGGTGGCACCCGGGCGGGCCGGGCCCGGCGCAACGGGTTGCTGCCGGCCCGGATGCGGGCCAAGCGGCCCGATGATGTCGACGTGGTCACCGACACCCCCCTGGCCGCCGAACCGCCGGGAGCATCGGTCACCGACGTCCCCGGCGTCGGCCTCAAACGGGGTGGCGTGGCCGGACTGGCCGCCGCCGACCGCAGCGCGCAGCGGGACGGCGAACCCCAGACCGTGGCGGTCGGCGATGCGGCGACGGACTGGACCCGACCGGCTCCCGACGGTGTCGACCTGGCCGCCACCGCGGCAGTGGCCGCAGGCGTGCCGCGTCGCCGGCCGAAGCGATTTTCGGCATCCGACCCATCGCCCGACTCCGGTGCGGCGAAGGTCGCCGATGGGCCGACCGGCGGCGGACCCCCACCAGCCCGCCGGCCCGCACGCTCGCCCCGGAACACGGACGGATCGAGGAAGACGGCCCGCAGCACCTCGATGGCGGTCCGGGTCGGAACCGGTATCGCCGTGGCGGTGATCGCCCTCGCGGCCTTCAAGTTGGGCACGGTCACCGCGCTGGCCCTGTGCCTGGTCGTGGTCACCTTCGCAGCCGGGGAGTGCTTCGGCGTGCTGCGGCGGGCCGGCTACCACCCGGCCACGCTTCTCGGCCTGGTCGGCACCATCTCGTTGATGATCGGTGCCTACGACAAGGGGATCGCCGCCGTGCCCCTGATCCTGGTTCTGATCACCGCGTTCACGCTGATCTGGTACCTGTTCGGCATCGAACGGGGCTCGCCGGTGGCCGGGACGGCGGCGACTCTGCTCACCGTGGGCTGGGTCTCACTCCTCGGTGCCTATGCCGGCCTGCTCCTGTCGCCGTCGATGTTCCCCGATCGGCACGGGATCGCCTTCCTGCTGGGGGCCATCATCGCCACCGTGGCCAACGATGTCGGGGCGCTGGTGATCGGTGGGGGTATGGGGCGACACCCGCTGGCCCCGACGATCAGCCCCAACAAGACCTGGGAGGGGCTCGTCGGGGGTGCCCTCTTCTCGATCCTGGCATCCACCGTCATCGTCGGGAACATCCATCCGTGGACACCGTCCAATGCCGCCGTCCTGGGCGTGGTCGTGGCCGTCGTGGCTCCCATCGGGGACCTGTGCGAGTCACTGTTGAAGCGGGACCTCAAGCTGAAGGACATGGGCAGCATGCTCCCTGGCCACGGGGGTGTGCTCGACCGTGTGGATGCACTCCTGTTCGTGCTGCCGGCCACCTATTACTTGGTTCGCGCCCTGAACATCGGCTGATTTTCGGGCAGGCTAGGGGTATGGAGACCTCGGCCGACGGGCCCGATCCGGCCGCTTCCCCGGCGTTGGGCCCAACCGTCGTCACCGCCGCGGGGACCCGGTCCGAACCGGTGACGGTGAGCCTGGTGGGATCGACCGGATCGATCGGGACCCAGGCCGTCGACGTGATCGAGGGCTTTCCGGACCGGTTCCGGGTGGTGGCCCTCGGGGCGCACCGCTCGATGGAGGCCCTGGCCGCCCAGGCCCACCGGCTCCGGCCCGAGATCGTGGCCATCGCTGATCCCACACAGGCCCTCGAGCTCTCGCGGGCCCTGCCCCGCGGGGTCGAGGTGGTGGTGGGCGTCGAGGGCCTGGCCACCATCGCCACGGTGGCCGAGGTGGTCGTCAACGGGGTCGTGGGCTTCGCCGGATTGACGGTGACCATGGCCGCCCTAGAGGCGGGACGCCGGCTGGCCCTGGCCAACAAGGAGTCGATCATCGCCGGGGCCCCCGTGGTCCAGCGGGCCCGGCGCACCCCAGGCGCCGAGATCATCCCCGTCGACTCCGAGCACTGCGCCGTACACCAGTGCCTCCGGGCCGGTCGCCGCGACGACGTGGAGCGCCTGTTGTTGACCGCCTCGGGCGGGCCGTTCCGCGGATGCACCCGTGAGGAACTGGCGTCCGTCGACGTGGCCGCGGCGCTGGTGCACCCGACCTGGTCGATGGGCCCGAAGATCACGGTCGACTCCTCGACGCTCATGAACAAGGGCCTCGAGGTGATCGAGGCCCACGAGTTGTTCGGGATCCCCTACGACGCCATCGACGTGGTCGTCCACCCCCAGTCCGTCGTCCACTCCATGGTGGAGTTCACCGACGGGGCGGTGGTGGCCCAGCTGTCCATGCCCGATATGCGCCTGCCCATCGGGTACGCACTGGCGTACCCCGATCGCCTCGCCGCCGCCTTCGGGGCCATCGACTGGTCGGAGCTGTCGGTCCTCGAATTCGAGCAGCCCGACCGCTCCCTCTTCCGGTGCCTCGATCTCGCCTACCGTGCCGGCCGGGCCGGCGACCTGGCCCCGGCGTGGCTCAGCGCCGCCAACGAAGTCGCCGTGGCCGGCTTCCTCGACGGCCGGATCTCGTGGAACGACATCGCCGACGTGGTGGAGGGCACCCTCGACCGCTACGACGGGCCGGCGGACCCGGGGTCCGGCGGCTCGTCGCCACCGCGCCAGATCGGAGACGTGCTGGACGCCGACGCCAGGTCCCGGAGGGTGGCCGAAGCGGTCGTCAGAGGCAGGGAGGCGGCGGCGTGAGCGCGCTCGACACCCGGCCGACAGAAGGCATCCCCGTCGGTCCGGTCGCGGACGGACCCTCGTTCGGCCAGGCCAAGTCGCCGAGAAGGCTGGCCGGTGAGCTCATCGGCACCGTCGCCCTCATCGTGGCCCTGGCCGTGGCCACGGGACACGCCGATCTCCTCATCGTCGTGGTCTCGATCATCGTCATCGTCATGGTCCACGAGCTCGGCCACTTCCTGGCGGCCAAGCGCGGCGGGATGAAGGTCACCGAGTACTTCGTCGGATTCGGGCCGCGGCTCTGGTCCTTCCGGCGCGGCGAGACCGAGTACGGCATCAAGGCCCTCCCGCTCGGGGGCTACGTGAAGATCCCGGGGATGACCAACCTCGAAGAGGTCGATGCGGCCGACGAGGGCCGCCTGTACCGGGACAAGCCGTTCCATTCACGGCTGCTGGTGGCGGTGGCCGGCTCGGCCATGCACTTCCTGATGGCCTTCCTGCTCCTGATCGCCCTGTTCGCACTGGTCGGTGTGCCCAACGACAATCAGGTCCAGATCCAGGGAGTCAGCGCGCTGGGCGGACGGCCCGGCCCTGCCGCCGTGGGTGGTGTGAAGGCGGGGGACGTGGTCGTCTCGATCGACGGGCGGCCCATCGGGGGCAACGTGGACGCCCTCACCTCGGCCATCCAGCACCATCCCGGCGTACCCATCACCGTGGTCGTCGAGCGCAACGGCCAGCACAAGACCCTCACCGTCACACCGGCCAACGGCCGGACCCGCCACGAGGCCGGGGCCACCGCCCCCAAGGGGTCGGCACCCTACGGTGTCATCGGGGTGAGTCTCGGCTCGCCGGTGGAGACCACCGGCCTGGTCCATGCCCTGAGCTCGGCGGGAACCGGGTTCGGGAACTTCGTCTGGGCCTCGGTCACCGGGATCGGCCACCTGTTCACGCTCTTCTCCCCGCATGGGATCGCCCAGCGTCTCCAGCAGGTGACCAGTGCCAAGGCCGCCCGACAGGCCGAGGCCAACGGCACGCGACCGCTCTCCACCATCGGGGTGGTGCAGACGGCCAACGACGCCATCCATGCCGGGCTCGGCGAGTTCTTGTACTTCCTCGTGCTCATCAACATCTTCTTCGGGATCTTCAACCTCTTCCCCATGCTCCCGCTCGACGGCGGCCACGTGGCCATCGCCGTCTACGAGAAGATCCGCACCGGTCGCCGCAAGGTCATGTACCACGCCGACGTGGCCAAACTGATGCCGTTCACCTGGCTGTTCATCCTCGTCATCGCCATCCTGGTCGTGCCGGCCCTGCTCACCGACATCTTCCACCCCGTGGCCAATCCCTTCGGCTGACCGCCGCCAGCCGGTGCACGGCCCCCGCGCCCTAGCATGGGGCAATGGGACGAACGGCCTGGACCACCACCGAACGTCGACCCACCCGGCAGATCCATGTGGGCGACGTGGCCGTGGGCGGCGGCGCACCGGTCACCGTGCAGTCGATGACCACCACCAAGACGGCCGACGCCGAGGCCACCCTGAGCCAGATCTACGCGCTGGCCGCGGCCGGAGCCGACCTGGTCCGGTGCACCTGCAACGAGGAGGCGGCGGCGGAGGGCCTGGCCCGGATCGTGCCCCGCTCGCCCGTGCCCGATCATCGCCGACATCCACTTCCACCACGAGATGGCGCTGGCCGCGCTGGAGGCCGGCGTCCAGGGTCTGCGGCTCAACCCGGGCAACCTCCGCAAGGAGGCAGAGATCAAGCAGGTGGCGGCCGAGGCCAAGGACCGGGGCGTGCCCATCCGCATCGGGGTCAACGCCGGGTCCCTGCACCCCGATCTCTACAAACGCTTCGGGGGCGCGACGCCCGAGGCCCTGGTCGAATCGGCCCGCATGGAACTGGCCTACTTCGCCGAGGTCGGATTCGACGACGTGAAGATCTCGGTGAAGGCCTCGTCGGTCCCGTTGATGATCGAGTCGTACCGGCTGGCGTCGGAGACCTTCGATCATCCGCTGCACCTCGGGGTGACCGAGGCGGGGCCGCCGCCGGCCGGCCTCTTGAAGGGGACGGCGGGGATCGCCACCCTGCTGGCCGAGGGCATCGGCGACACTATCCGCTACTCGCTGACCGCTGACCCGGTCGAGGAGGCCAGGGCGGGCAGGCAGCTGCTCGAGGCGTTGGGGCTGCGGGAGCGCAAGGGGCTCGACCTGATCGCCTGCCCGAGCTGTGGCCGGGCCGAGATCGATGTCATCGCCGTGGCCAGTGCGGCCCAGTCCGCGCTCGAGGACCGTCACCTCCCCATCCAGGTGGCCGTCATGGGGTGCGTGGTCAACGGGCCCGGGGAGGCCCGTGAGGCGGATCTCGGGATCGCCGCCGGTCGCAAGCGGGGCCACCTGTTCATCAAGGGGAAGATCGTCCGGGTGGTTCCCGAGGACGAGATGGTCGAGGCCCTGGTGGCCGAGGCGGAGAGGCTGGTGGCCGAGGGGGTCGAGGCCAGGCTGGCCGCGGCCGACTCCGGCGCCGAAGCCGAGGCCGAGGCGGACCGGAGGGCACTCATCGATGCCAAGGGCGAGGACGCCAACGCGTCGGAGACCAAGGTGGAGCTGATCCGGAAGAAGTACGGCGGAGGCGACGGGGAGACCTGACGCGCCGGAGCCGGGCCCGGCTCCGTCGGCGCACGGTCAGTCGCGAGTCCGTCACCGGTGCCACCTCCCGGGGCCCGGCGGGGCGGCCGGTAGGATCGCCGACCATGCGCATGTCCCAGCTCCTCGTCCGCACCCTGCGAGAGGCGCCGGCCGACGCCGAGGTGGCCAGCCACCAGCTGCTGGTGCGGGCCGGCTACATCCGGCGGTTGGCCTCGGGGGTATACAGCTTCTTGCCCCTCGGGCTGCGGGTGCTGCACCAGGTAGAGCGGGTGATCAGGGAGGAGCTCGATGCCGCCGGCTGCCAGGAGCTGCTGCTCCCGGCCCTCCACCCCATCGAGCTGTGGGAGCAGTCGGGCCGGGCCGCCCTGTTCGGGAGCGATGCCCTCCCGGCCATGACCGTCGATGCCCGGGGTGGGACCTTCGTCCTCGGGCCCACCCACGAGGAGGTGGTGACGGTGACCGTCGGCGCCGAGGTGGACTCGTACCGGCAGCTCCCCCTGACCGTCTACCAGGTCCAGGTCAAGTTCCGCGACGAGGCCCGGCCGCGGTTCGGGCTGCTGCGGACCCGCGAGCTGATCATGGCCGACGCCTACTCCTTCGACGTCGACAAGGAGGCCATGCAGGCGTCGTACCGGAAGGTGTTCGACGCCTACCTCAGGATCTTCGGCCGGCTCGGCCTCGACGTGGTCCCGGTGGAGGCGGCATCGGGCGCCATCGGTGGCGACGTCAACCACGAGTTCATGGTCCCGTCCGCGGTGGGCGAGGACCACTTCGTCCGGTGCCCGTCCTGCGGGTACGCGGCCAACGTCGAGGCGGCCACCCGAGCCGCCCCCGGGGCGGCCCCGGCCGACGGCGATCGCCCTCCGGACCCGATGGCCGAGCACCACACCCCCGGCCGGCCGGGGATCACCGACGTGGTCGACTACTTCGCCGACCGGGGGGTCACCGCCTCCGACTTCCTGAAGAGCATGGCCGTGTTCGACGACGAGGGCCGCCCCACCCTGCTCGTCGTCCCCGGCGACCGTGAGGCCCGGCTCCCGGTGGGATGGCGGCTCTTCGACGACGCCGACTTCGAGGCGTACCCGGCCATGGTCAAGGGGTACATCGGTCCGACCGGACAGCAGGCGCAGGGCGTTCGGGTGGTGGCCGATCTGGGGGTGGCGCGGACCGGTTCGTGGATCGTCGGCGCCAACCGGAAGGACCACCACCTCACCGGGGCGGTGCTCGATCGTGATTTCACCGTCGACGACTGGGGCTCGTTCGCCCAGGTGGTCGCGGGCGACGGTTGCCCGCGGTGCGGGGCGGCCGTCGAGCTGGTGCGGTCGGTGGAGGCCGCCCACACCTTCCAGCTGGGCTACAAGTACTCGGAGGTGATGCCGGGTTCGAATTTCGTGGCCGAGGACGGAGGGGAGGCCATCTTCTCGATGGGCTGCTACGGGATGGGCGTCAGCCGTCTCCTGGGCGTGGTGGCCGAGGAGCACCACGACGACCGGGGTCTGGCCTGGCCGCCTGAGGCCGCACCATTCGAGGTCCACCTGTGCGCGCTGGGCGCCGGCCGTTCCCCCGAGGTGGCCGAGGCCGCCGACCGGCTCTACGGGCAGCTGACGGGCGCCGGGGTCGAGGTCCTCTACGACGATCGCGACGTGTCGCCGGGGGTCAAGTTCGCCGACGCCGACCTGCTGGGCATGCCGGTGCGCCTCGTCGTGGGGGCGAAGGGGCTGGCCAGGGGCATCGTGGAGTGGCGGTCACGGGCCACCGGCGAGGAGCGCGAGCTGGCCGCGGATGCTCCGGTGGAGGACCTGGTCGGGGGATAGGCCCCGCCGGCGGCCACCGCGCCGCCGGGCGGGCGGCCCGCGCCGGTTGTCCACAGGTCAAATCCGGTGAAATCGCACGTCACGGCGTTTACAGGTCTGAGCCGTCGCTGCTATACTTTTAGATCTGCCGTTCGGTTGGAGTGAGGTGACGCTGCTGAAAGCGTGGGCGGACAGCCCACGCTTTTGTTTTGGTCCAGAATGCTTCGATGGAGGGCAAGCGCAGACATCAACAAGGGTGAAATAACACGACGTTCACCGCCATCGACAGCACGGACAACACGAAGGAGGCAGCGCACATGGTCGAACTCATTGCCGTCCTCCGGCCCGTGGTCAGTGCCGCCGGTCTCGAGCTGGTCGATGTCGAATTGCGGTCCGGGGTGCTGCTGGTCACCGTGGACCGCCCCGGTGGAGTGGATCTCCAGGCTCTGACCGACGCCAACCGGGTGGTGTCCGATGTCCTCGACGAGCTCGACCCCATCCCCGGCACCTACTCGCTCGAGGTCTCGAGCCCCGGCGTGGAGCGGACCCTGCGCACCCCCGACCACTTCGCCAGAGCGGTGGGTGAGTCGGTCTCGATCAAGACCCGGCCGCAGGTGCCGGGTGAACGCAGGCTCCGTGGGCGGCTGGTGGCGGCCGACGACCAGGGCTTCGAGCTCGAGATGGACGACGAGACAGCCGGGCGCCGGCGGTTGTCCTATACCGACATCGACCGGGCCCGGACGGTATTCGTCTGGGGCCCGGAACCACGCCGCGGCAACGGAAAGGATGCTGCATCGACCGGCGCGGCCCGTACCGTCAAGCCGCGCCCGGCAGAGAAGAGGAAGCAGGTCGTTACCCCATGAGCAAGCCGAACTTCGAATTCCTCGATGCCCTCGGTCAGATCGCACGCGACAAGGGCATCTCGGTCGAGACCCTTCTCGATGCCCTGGCCAACGCGCTGGTGGCCGCCTACAAGCGTCGACCGGACGCGGCCGAGGAGGCCGTCGTCACCATCGACCCGGAGTCGGGCGAGATCCGGGTCTACGGACAGGAGCTGGACGAGGACGGCAACGTGGTCCGCGAGTGGGACGACACCCCCGACGACTTCGGGCGGATCGCGGCCCAGACGGCCAAGCAGGTCATCCTCCAGCGCATCCGCGAGGTCGAGCGGGACCTCAAGTACGAAGAGTACGCAGGCCGTGAGGGCGACATCGTGACCGGCATCGTGCAGCAGACGGACAACCGCTACACGCTTCTCGACCTGGGCAAGGTGGAGGCGCTGCTGCCCCAGGCGGAGCAGGTCTCCTATGAGCGCTACGAGCACGGGGCCCGGCTCAAGGCCTACATCGTCGAGGTCCGCAAGACCACGAAGGGCCCCCAGATCGTGGTCAGCCGCAGCCATCCGGGGCTGATCAAGCGCCTGTTCGAGCTCGAGGTCCCGGAGATCTCCTCCGGGGCGGTGGAGATCAAGGCGGCCGCCCGCGAACCCGGCCACCGCACGAAGATCGCGGTGTGGTCGAACGACCCGAACGTGGACCCGGTCGGTGCCTGCGTGGGTGCCCGTGGTTCGAGGGTCCGTATGGTCACCAACGAGCTCCGCGGCGAACGGGTGGACGTCGTCCCGTTCTCCGACGATCCGGTGGAGCTGATCCAGTCAGCGCTGGCCCCGGCGAGGGTACGCGAGGTGCGGCTGGACGACGACACGGGCACGGCCACGGTGATCGTGAGCGACTACCAGCTCTCGCTGGCCATCGGCAAGGAAGGGCAGAACGCCCGACTGGCCGCCCGCCTGACCGGGTGGCGGATCGACATCAAGAGCGAGACCCAGCTGGCCGAGGAGGAGTCGGGCTATGCGGGCGAGGAGTGGGCCGAGGGCGAATGGGTGGAGAACGAGGCCGGTGAGATGGTGTGGCAACCGGCGGGAGGCGGCACCGCCGTGTCGGCGACCGAATGGTCACAGGGGGCCGAGGCGGTGGACGGCACCGGAGCCGACGCTCCGGTCGCTCCCGACGACCCGGCCACCGGGGAGGGCGCACCGGCCACCGGGGAGGATGTCGCGGCATCGGGCCCGGTCGGAGAGGCCGAGCCCGAAGCCGACGGCGCCGGTCCCGTCGACGGAGAGCCGGTGGTCCATGCCGAGGTTTCCGGAGGGAACGGGGAGGCTCCGGCATAGCCCCGATTCGGACCTGTATCGGGTGCCGGTCGACCGGCCCGGTCGACCGGATGGTCCGGGTGGTACGGGCGGACGGAGGCAGGTTGGCCGTGGGCCGGACGCTCCCGGGTCGGGGTGCCTGGTTGTGCCGGGACTCGCCCGAATGTGTCGAACAGGCGGTCAGGCGTCATGCCTTCAGCCGTGCCCTCCGGGGCGAGGTCGGGAGGGAGCAGGTGGACCACCTGGCCGTGGCGCTCGGTTCGGGCGCCGGACAGCCGGGGGAGGATGTGGGACCGGGCTCGGGAGAAGCACTCCCGTGATGTGCGAGGATAGAGGGTCGTATGTGCGTATCGGCATCTACGACGTGAATGAAGGGCAGTAACAGCCGTTGCCGAAGAAGATCCGGGTGTACGAGCTCGCTCATGAGCTCGGCCTGACCAACAAAGAGGCGCTCGACCTCTGCCTGTCCCTCGGGATGGGCGTGAAGAGCCATTCGTCGTCCATCGAGGACGCGCAGGCGGACCGCGCCCGCAGGAAGGCCGACCGCGAGGGCCTGCGCCGCCCGGTGCAGCCTGAAGAGCCCGCACCGCCGGCCAAGAAGGCCGCAGCGGCCAAGAAGGCCGCGGCGGCGTCGACGGCCCCGGCCGTCACCGACACGGCCGGCCCCGACCTGACCGCCACCTCGGGCGGCGGTCCCGACCTCGACCGGGGTGACGGATCGACCGGTGGGTCACAGGTTTCCCCCGCCCCGGCCCCGGTCAAGCGCTCCGGGGCCCGGCTGATCACCAGTCGGCCCGCATCCGAACAGCCACGCGCCGGCACCGGCCCGCGCCCCGTCGCCCATCACCCCGGCCCCGGTGGCACCGGCCGCACCGCCGGCGCCGGCGCCGGCCCCGGTGACTCCCGCGGCCCCGGCGGCCCCGGCCGCCGGCTGCGGCCGCCCCGCCGGCCGCCCCGCCCCGAGCCACTCCCGCCGCCCCGGCGGCCCAGTCGCAGCCTTCGTCGGCACCCACCGCACCGCGGCCGACCGCCCCGGCGGCGCCGAGGCCACCGGCCCAGGCTGCCGGAGGACCCACGTCACCTCCGTCGGCACCTGTCCACGCACCCACCAGTGCCTCGGGTCGGCCGATCCCCCCGCCGCCCGGTGGGCCGCCCCGTTCGGTCACCGGAAAGCCCATCCCCCCGCCCCCTGGGACGGGAGGCCGGCGGCCTCCGGCGGCGAACACGCGGCCGGGCGGCACGAGCGGGTTCGCGGGCCGAACCGGAGCGCCGAGCTCGGGTGGATCGCGCCCCGGCGGGGCAGGAAGCCGGACCGGTGGACCGGGTGGAGGGGGCGGCGGTGGTTTCGGGTCCCGACCCGGTGGTGGTTCGAGCGGTGGGTACAGCGGTCGTCCGGGCGGTGGCCCGGGCGGCGGCCCCGGCGGCCCCGGTGGTCCCGGAGGCGGCCGTGGAGGGCCGGGTGTCGGACGTGGCCGTCCGAACCAGCGCCGGCCCCGTCGCCGGCGTCGCAATCTCGAGGAGCTCGAGCCGACCCAGCTCACCGCCTATACGCCGTCGACCGCCCCGGTGCCCGACACCGAGGTCATCATCGAACGGGGCTCGACCGCACGCGACCTCGGCCCCAAGCTCAACCGCTCGGCCGGGGACGTCATCCGGTTCCTCCTGCTGCAGGGCGAGATGGTCACAGCCACCCAGTCGCTGGGTGACGACATGATCGAGCTGTTCGCGGCGGAGCTCGGCGCCGACGTACGCCTGGTCGATCCGGGGGAGGAGCGCGAGGCCGAGTTGCTGGCCAAGTTCTTCGACGACGACGACGAGGAAGAGGACGAGTCCGATCTCCGGCCGCGGCCACCGGTGGTCACCGTCATGGGCCACGTCGACCATGGCAAGACGCTGCTGTTGGACCGCATCCGGTCGGCCAACGTCGTGGCCGGCGAGGCCGGCGGCATCACCCAGCACATCGGGGCCTACCAGGTCGAGTGGAACGGCCACCCCATCACCTTCATCGACACGCCGGGCCACGAGGCCTTCACCGCCATGCGGGCCAGGGGCGCGGAGGTCACCGACATCGTGGTGCTGGTGGTGGCGGCCGACGACGGCGTGATGCCCCAGACGGTCGAGGCCATCGACCACGCCAAGGCGGCCGACGTCCCCATCGTGGTGGCCGTCAACAAGATCGACCGCGAGGAGGCCGACCCCAACCGGGTGCTCCAGCAGCTGTCCGAGCACGGCCTGGTCCCCGAGGCGTGGGGGGGTGACACGATCACGGTGGAGGTCTCGGCGCTCCAGAGCCTGGGCATCGACGACCTGCTCGAGCAGATCATCCTGGTCGCCGAAGTCGAGGAGCTGGTGGCCAGCCCCGAGGGCCGCGCCCGGGGCGTGGTCCTCGAGGCCGAGCTCGAGATCGGCCGCGGCCCGGTGGCCTCGGTCATCGTCGAACGGGGCACGCTGCGGGTCGGCGATCCCATCGTCGCCGGGGCGGCCTGGGGCAAGGTCAAGGCGCTGGTCGACGACCACGGAGACCAGATCAAAGAAGCCCCGCCGTCCACCCCGGTCCAGGTGCTCGGGTTCTCCGAGCCCCCCGAGGCCGGTGACGAGTTCCGGGTGGCCCCCGAGCTGGCCCAGGCCCGTACCATCGGTGAGGCCCGGGCCCACCGGTACCGGGTGGCAGGGCACGTCCCGGCGGCCACCTCGGCGCTCGGCGGAGCCAAGCTGGAGGACCTGTTCGAGCAGATCCAGCGGGGCGAGACGGCGACCCTCAACCTCATCCTCAAGGCCGACGTGCGGGGTTCGCTGGAGGCGGTGACCGAGAGCCTGCGCAAGCTCGAGCGGGACGATGTGAAGGTCAGCTTCGTGCACCGCGGTGTCGGGGGGATCACCGAGTCCGACGTCGAGCTGGCCCAGGCGTCCGCGGCCACCATCATCGGGTTCAACGTGCGTCCCGATCGCCGGGCCCGGGAGATGGCGGCCAAGGCCAACGTCGAGATCCGCCTCTACGAGATCATCTACAAGCTCCTGGAGGACCTCGAGGCCGCCATGCTCGGGCTGCTCTCGCCGGTCTACGAGGAGATCGTCACGGGCGAGGCCGAGGTGCGTCAGGTCTTCCGGGTGCCCCGTATCGGGGCCATCGCCGGTTGCTACGTGCGGGAGGGTGTGATCACCCGCGGATCGAAGGTCCGGTTCCTGCGTGACGGCGTGGTCATCTGGAAGGGCGCCATCACCTCGCTCCGCCGCTTCAAGGACGATGCCCGGGAGGTGCAGGCCGGCTTCGAGTGCGGAATCGGTCTCTCCGACTACCAGGACCTGAAGGAGGGCGACGTCATCGAGACGTACGACGAGCGGGAGATCCCGCGCACCTAGTCGGACGACGCCGCGCCGGTGCGGGCGGCCGGACCGAGGGTGGTCGGAGCGGAGGTGCTGTGTCAGGTCGTCGGCATGACAATCGGGGTGCGGCCCCGTACCCGCGTTCGTTGCGGGTCAACCAGGTCCTCCGCCAGGTGCTGGCCGAGGAGCTCGAGCGGTTGGCCGATGCCGACGAGCGGCTCCGGCTGGTCACCGTGACTTCGGTGGACACGGCCCCCGACCTCCGGAATGCCACGGTCTACCTGAGCTCGCTGTCCGAGGACGCCGCTGCGGCGCTGGCCGAGCGTCGGGCCCAGTTGCAGCGAGCCGTCGCCCGCCAGACCCGGATGAAGCGCACGCCGCTCCTCGAGTTCACCGCCGACCCGGCCGTGATCGCCGGCAGCCGGGTGGAAGAGGTGCTGCGCAGGATCCACGGCGGTCCCACCGGCGAGCAGTCCGGTCCGGCCGACGAATCCACCCCGGGGCGATGAGTCCCACCGGGCCCGGGCCGCTGACCGGGCTGGTCGTGGTGGACAAGGAGGCCGGCTGGACGTCGCACGACGTCGTGGCCCGGTGCCGGCGGATCTTCGGCCAGCGCCGGGTGGGTCATGCCGGGACGCTGGATCCTGATGCCACCGGCGTGCTCCTGGTCGGCCTGGGCCGGGCCACCCGGCTCATGCGATTCCTCACCGCACTGCCGAAGACCTACGAGGCGGAGGTGGTCCTCGGCACGGCCACGTCCACCCTCGACGCCTCCGGTGAGGTGACCGGTACGTGGGACATGGGAGAGACCACACTGGTCGAGGTGCGGGCCGCGGCCGGGTCGCTCACCGGTCCGATCGAACAGGTCCCCCCGATGGTCTCGGCGGTGAAGGTGGGAGGCCAACGCCTGCATACGCTGGCCCGGGCGGGGATCGAGGTCGAGCGGGCGCCACGACCGGTCAGCGTGTACCGGTTCGACGTCCACCCGGGCATGACCCCGGGCGTGTTCCGGATCGAGGTGGAGTGCTCGTCGGGGACCTATGTGAGGGTTCTGGCCTCGGACCTCGGCCAGGCGCTCGGTGGGGGAGCCCACCTGCGGAACCTGAGGCGTACCCGTATCGGCTCGTTCTCGACCGGGGAGGCCCGGCCGGTCGACGAGCTCACGGCGGCCGCGGTGCTCACGCCGGCCCAGGCCCTGCGGGACCTCGACCAGGTGGTCGTGTCCGATGCGGTCCAGACCCTGGTGGCCCGCGGTCTGGCCCTCGACCGGGTCCCGTTGGGCGTCACCGGCGAGGGTCCCTGGGGCCTGATCGACGAGGGCCACCGGCTGCTCGCCGTCTACGAGGCCACCGACACCGACAGGATCCGGCCGGCCGTGGTGCTGGAGGCGGCCGGATGAGCCCGGGCGGGTGGCCGGTCCGCGCCGGTCGTCGCGGTGGCGGCAGTAACCTTCCCCGGTGATGGAGATCGTGACCGAGCTGTCGACCTGCGAGCCCCCGGCGGCAGGGAGCGCAGTGACCATCGGGGCGTACGACGGTGTCCATCTCGGCCATCGCGCCCTGCTCGGCGAGCTGGGGTCGCGGGCCGAAGAGGGTGGTCTCACCACCACCGTGGTCACCTTCGACCGGCATCCGGCCACCGTGGTGCGGCCCGAGTCGGCGCCCAAGCTGCTGTGCGATCTCGACCAGAAGCTGGAGCTGCTCGAGGCGGCGGGAGTGGACCGGACCGTGGTCGTGGCCTTCGACGAGGACCGGGCCAACGAGACGGCCGAGGAGTTCGTCGAAGAGATCCTCGTCGAGGATCTCGGGACACGGCTGGTCGTGGTGGGGGAGGATTTCCACTTCGGCCATGGGCGCAAGGGGAACGTGGCCCTGTTGCGGGAGATGGGGGCCGAAGCCGGTTTCGCCGTCGAGGGCGTGTCCCTGCGCTCCGACCGTGATCGGGCCGGACCGGACGGCGGACCCATCTCGTCGACCCGTATCCGCAGCCTGGTCGGGGCGGGCCGGGTGGAGGACGCGGCGGCACTGCTGGGCCGACCCCACCAGGTCCGGGGCAAGGTGGTCCACGGCGATCATCGGGGAGGGACGGAGCTCGGGTTCCCTACCGCCAATGTCGAAGTCCCCGACGGCATCTGCCTGCCCGCGGCCGGGATCTACGCCGGTTGGTACGAGCGACCGGACGGGTCGGTCAGGCCGGCGGCCGTCTCGGTCGGCCGCCGCCCGACCTTCTACGGGACGGGGGGCGATCTGCTGGTCGAGGCCTACGTGCTCGACTTCTCCGGTGACCTCTACGACGAGGAGGCCAGGGTGTCGTTCGTGTCCCACCTGCGGGAGGAGTTGGCCTTCGAGCGGGTGGACGACCTCATCGCGCAGATGGAACGCGACGTGGCCGCCACCAGGGAGCGGTTGGGGGGACCCGGCTGACCGGTCGCGGTCGCTCACGCCGCCGCCCACCGGCCCGGACGGTGTCAGATGGGGGGCGCGTCGCCGAGGAGCTCGGACCGCAGCTGGCGCTTGAGGACCTTGCCGGCCGGGTTTCGGGGTAACGGCTCGGCCCTGAACCAGAACCGGGAGGGCACGTTGTAGGCGGCCAGCCGCTCGCCCACGAACCGGCCCAGCTCGTCGGCCCCGACGTCTGTCCCGGGCCGGAGCACGACGACGGCCCCGACCTCCTCGCCGAGGACGGGGTGGGGCACCCCGATGACGGCGCAGTCGGCGACGGCGGGGTGTTCGTAGAGCGCCGCCTCCACCTCGACGCAGTAGACGTTCTCGCCTCCGCGGATGATGATGTCCTTGGCCCGGTCCACGATGTGGACGAAGCCCTCCTCGTCGATGCGGGCCACGTCGCCGGTGTGCAGCCAGCCCCGGGTGAAGGTCAGGGCCGTGTCCTCGGGCCGGTTCCAGTAGCCCCGCACCACGTTGGGCCCCTTGATCCACAGCTCGCCGGTCCGTTCTGGATCCGGGGCCTGGCCGGCCGGTGGCTCCTCACCGTCGTAGTCCTCCTCCACCACCGCCACATCGCACACCGGCGCCGGTGGTCCGACGCTGTCGGGCTTGCGGACGTAGTCGTCGCCGCTGTTCATGGTGGTCATGGCCGATGTCTCGGTGAGGCCGTACCCGTTGCCCGGGGCCCCGGACGGGAAGTGCTCCTTGATCCGGCGGACCAGGTCCGGAGGGCACGGCGCCCCCCCGTAGGAGATCGAGCGGACCGAGGACGTGTCCCGCTTGGCGAAGTTGGGCGAGTCGATCACCTGCATGACCATGGCCGGAACCCCGCCGAAGATGGTGATGTGCTCGCGCTCGATCAGCTCGAGGGCCCGCTCGGGGTCGAAGTGGTGCATCATCACCAATTTGCCGCCGGCCGCCGTGTTGGTGACCAGCAGCGGCGTGGCAGCCGGTGGCGTGGAAGAGCGGCACCGACAGGAGATTGGCGTTCTGGGTCCCGCTGCCCGCATCGCCCACGCTCCCGCTGCGACGCAGGGTCCCCACCGTGGACACGAAGAAGAGGTTCATCAGATTGGACACGCTGTTCCGGTGGGTCCCGACCGCACCCTTGGGCTTCCCGGTGGTCCCCGAGGTGTAGAAGATGGTGGCGTCGTCGTCCGGTTCGACGGCCACGTCGGGAAGGGTGGCGTCACCGGTCCCGGGCACGGTGAGCTCGGCCAGGGGGATCACCGGCAACGGCAGCGATCCCGGCCTCTCCACGGTGGATCCGACGGCGGCCCGCCGGCCCCCGTCCGTCGTCGTGCTCCTCGCAGCACACGACGATGGCCCGGAGTCCCGGGGCCTCGTCGAGGTGGGGGAGCACCCGCCGCTGGCGCTCCTCGTCGACGAAGAGGAGGGATGCCCCCGAGTCGCTGAGCCCGTAGGCCAGCTCGGGCCCGGTCCACCAGGCGTTGAGGGGCACGACGACGGCGCCCACCGAGATCGAGGCCCAGAAGGCGATCACCCACTCGGGCAGGTTGCGCATGGCGATGGCCACCCGGTCGCCCTTGGTGATCCCGAACCGGTCGACGAGGGCGTGGGCCAGGGCGGCCACCGCCCGGAAGTGCTCGGCGAACGAGATCCGCTCGTCCTCGTAGACCAGGAAGTCCTTGTCCCCGTGGTGGGCGGAGAGCTCGAGCACCGCCCGGAGGGTGGGCGGCGCGCTCTTCCAGGTCCGGGTGGGGATCCCGCGGATGGTCAGATCCTCCATCTCGAAGAGCTGGCCGGGGGCGGTGAGCGTGGCCGTCGCCTCGGCCAGGGACGGAACCGGGGCCGGGTCTGGCGCCGCATCGGGTCGATCAGGCGGGCCGCCCATGAGGGCTCCTCTCGGGGTGACGGGACGAGGGCAGGGTATCCACCCGGTGGGCCGGGCCGGGCCGGATCACTTCGGGCGGCCGGCGGGCCCGCCGGGCTCGGCCCCGGCCGGCTCCCGGAAGATGGCTGAGCGGTAGTAGGCGAGCTCGGCCACGCTCTCGCGGATGTCGTCCATGGCCCGGTGGCCGCCGGCCTTGACCGGCGCCCCCTTCATCGACTCGGGGTACCAGCGACGGGCGAGCTCCTTGACCGTCGAGACGTCGACCGACCGGTAGTGGAGGTACTCCTCGATCTCGGGGAGCTGGGCGGCGAGGAACCGGCGGTCGGTGCCGATCGAGTTTCCGGCCAGGGGCACGGTCCGGGGCTTGGGGACGTGGGCGCGGATGAACTCCAGGGTGGCCGCCCCGGCCTGTTCGAGGGTGATGGTCGATGAGGCGATATCGGCCAGCAGGCCGCTCTTGGTGTGCATGGCCCGGACGAAGTCGTCCATGGCGTCGAGTTGGCCGGGCGGGGTGGCAACCACCAGATCGGGGCCCTCGGCCACGATGGTCAGATCGTCGTCGGTGACCAGCGTGGCCACCTCGACGATGACGTCGGACGAGACGTCGAGCCCGGTCATTTCGAGGTCCATCCACACCAGCACCTCGGTGACGCTACCGGTTGGCGGCCCCGGGCGGTAGCGTCCCTGGCGGGAGAAGGGAGGAGGCGCAAGTTGGCAGCGGTATCACAGACAGGCGTCGACGAGGGGACGGCCGACGCGCGGGACTCGAACGATCGCCGGGTCAGACACCTCTGCCGGTGCAGGTGGTGAGGGTCGACCCCGACCTGCCCGTGCCGGCCTATGCCCGGAGCGGCGATGCCGGCGCCGATCTGGTGGCCCGGGTCGACGTGACGCTGGCCCGCCAACGGGGGCCGGGCGCTGGTGCCGACCGGTGTGGCCCTGGCCATCCCGGCAGGCTATGCAGGCTTCGTCCAGCCGAGGAGCGGCCTGGCGCTCAGGCACGGGGTGACCTGCCTCAACACGCCGGGGCTCATCGACTCCGGGTACCGTGACGAGCTGGCGGTCCTGCTCGTCAACACCGATCCCGAGGCTCCCTACCGGGTGCACCGGGGTGACCGGATCGCCCAGCTGGTCATCCAGCGGGTCGAGACCGCCGTCTTCGTCGAGGTCGATGAGCTGGGCGAGAGCGAGCGCGGCCTCGGCGGCTTCGGGTCGACGGGCCGGTAGGGGATGGAGCGTCTGACCGGTCTCGACGCGGCGTTCTTGTCCCTCGAGTCACCCACCACCCACCTCCACATCCTCGGGGCGCTGATCTTCGACCCCACCACGGTGCCCGGGGGCGTGGACTTCGGGCGCATCCGGGACATGGTGGCCGATCGTGTCCACCTGGTGCCCCCGTTCCGCAAGCGGCCGCTCGAGGTCCCCTTCGGACTCCAGCAGGCGTCGATGGCCGACGATCCCGAGTTCGACATCGACTACCACGTCCGGCGGGCCAGCCTGCCCGGCGCCGGGTGGGCGTCGAGGAGCTGGAGGCGCTGGTGGCCGACCTGGCCTCGCGACCCCTCGACCGCCGCCGGCCGCTGTGGGAGTTCCATGTGGTCGAGGGGGTGGAGGGTGGGCGCATCGCCCTCGTGCCCAAGGTGCACCACGCCATCATCGACGGGGTATCGGGGGCGGAGGTGATGGCTGCGTTCTTCGACCTGTCCGCCGATCCGTCGCCCCGGCCCCTGTTCGGCGCCGGCCGGCGTCGACCTCGATCGACCGGGGTCCGGGGTGGGGGTCCGGCCGGGGGGCCTCAGGGGAGCGCGCCGGATCGGGTCGAGCCCGCCCCGACGGGGCCGTCGTGGTCGCCCGACCCGCTACCCGGCGAGGCGGACCTGTGGCGCGACGTGCTGGCATCGATGCCCGGGCATGCCGAGGCGGTCGTGCGCACGCTGGGCCGGACGGTGCAGGTCCTGCGCGGCCTCAACAGCCGGAACCGCTCCGGTGCCGGCACCGGGCCGCCCGCTCCGTTCGCCGCTCCCCGCACGTCGATCAACCGGGCCATCTCCGCGCACCGGCGGGTGGCCTTCGCCGAACTGCCGCTCGCTGACGTACGCCGTGTCCGGGAGGTCCTCGGCGGGACGGCCAACGACGTGGTGCTGGCGGCGACGGCGGGGGCCATGCACGAGTTCTTCGCCGGGCGCGGCGAACAGCCCGAAGGGCCACTGGTCGCCCTGGTACCGGTGTCGGTCCGGGTCGAGTCGGAGCGGGGCGCCCTGGGAAACCGGGTGTCGGCCATGCTGGTGTCGCTGGCCGACGGCATCGAGGAGCCGGCCACGCGCCTCGCCTGCATCCGTGACGAAGTGGCTGCGGCCAAGGAGCAGAGCCGGTCGATCGGCCCCGAGGTGTTCGCCGGCTGGGCCCAGACCACCTTCCCGGCGGTGGCGACGAGATTGTCGCGGCTCATCACCAATCTGCGCCTCTTCGACCACGTGGCGCCGATCTTCAACCTCATCGTCTCGAACGTGCCCGGACCGGATGTTCCGCTGTACCTGGCCGGGGCACGGATGGTGGCCATGTTCCCCCTGGGCCCGATCATCGAAGGTGTCGGGATCAACGTCACGGTGTTCTCCTACCTGGACACGATGTACGTCGGTGTCCAGGGGTGCTGGGACCTGGTCCCGGACGTCGGGGTGATCGCCCAGGGCATGGAGGACTCACTCGCCGGCCTGGTCGTCGAGGCCAACCGGAGGGATCGGCCGGTGCCCTGGTGGCATGCGGAACTCCCTGCGTAGGTCGGATCGGACGTTCGACGAGGACGCTCTGACACGTGCCCGCGGTGGAGGTGGGCGATACTCGCGCCGGCGCTCGCCGGCCGTGATGGCTTCGGGAGCCGCGGTGGCCGACTGCTAGGGTGTAACCCTTACGCGGACGTGGCTCAGTTGGTAGAGCATCACCTTGCCAAGGTGAGGGTCGCGGGTTCGAATCCCGTCGTCCGCTCCAGTGAGGCGATGTCCTATGTCCTGAATGCACACACCGTCGTCCGCTCGAGGTGGAGTACAGCATTACATCCTTCGAGATCAGTCCATTCTGACCTTCCCGGTTATCGGGCAGATTCAGCGGCCCAGCGGAGCACGGCGCTTCGTTGACCTTGGAACGGACAACGCCGAGAAAGTTGACTTTCCTAATCACGCAGGATGTCACCGCGGCAAACAAGGTGCCGACGATTCGAGCCGCCGTCTGCCATGACACGCACGTCGCCCGGCAGTGCGTCGAGCATGACAATGCCAACGTGCTGTGCCTCGGGGCCTGGATCGTCGGTCCTCTCATCGCAGCCGACGTCATCGACACCTTCCTCGAGGCGCGGTTCGGGGAGGGCGAAGACGTTCGCAGGCGCGTCCAGCTAACCGAAATTGAAGAGCGGTATGGGCCCACACGGTCTTAGGGAGAGCGGCGTCTTCTCGTAACTGACTAGCGGCGGATGAGGGAGGCTCGTCTTGGCCTGCCGTGTGGTTTTTCATCGTGGATACGGCCCAACATCAGCGCGAGCACTATTCTCAGCGGGTGAGGCGCCCGTCCTTGGTCTTGACCCTGGAGGATGAACCTGATGACCCAGACCTCGCTAGTGCCCGAGCAACTGGCCGTTGTCGACGCCGACTCCCATCTCACCGATGTCGACGATCTATGGACGAAGAGGGCCCCCGCTGCCTACAAGAGTGAGATTCTCCACGTTGAATTGGTCGAGGGAGAGCGCACCTGGGTTATTGAAGGAATGCCTCTTGGAAGGGCAGGCGGTGGCAGCACGATTGACAGGGCAGGCGTGAAGCATCCGTTCCAGGAATCAATGCTCGAGTGGGATTTCGAAAGGTCTCATATGGCGGCGTGGGACATCGACGCCCGTCTCGAGGTTCTCGATGACATGGGAATCGAGCACCAGGTCACGTACCCCAATGCTCTGGGCTTGGGGGGTCATGCACTGGCCGATGTGAAGGACCCCGTCCTGCGCCGCCTGTGCGTGGAGATCTTCAACGACTCCCGGGCCGAGATACAGAACCGAACGAACAACCGGCTCCTGCCCATGCCCATACTGCCCGCCTGGGATATCAAGGAATGTGTGCGCGAAGCGCAGCGGATCGGCGAAATGGGTCTCCGGGGAATCAACATGACCTCAGATCCGCAGGATCTCGGCTCCCCTGACCTGGCCAACGTGGCCTGGGACCCTCTGTGGGAGGCCTGTGCCGATCTTGAGCTCCCGATCCACTTCCACATCGGAGCGAGCCTCACGGCGATGAACTTCTTCGGCCAGTACTTCTGGCCCTCCCAGCACGAGTTCGTCAAGCCCGCCATCGGTGGAGCGATGCTCTTCATCGGCAACGCCCGAGTCGTCATCAACACCATCTTTTCGGGAGTCTTCGATCGATTCCCGAAACTCAAGATGGTCTCCGTGGAGAGCGGCATCGGCTGGGTGCCCTTCATCCTCGAGACAATGGACTGGGAACTCCCCGAGAACGCCCCCGCGCAGGCGGCCGAGCTTGGCAAGGCGCCTTCGGAGTACTTCAAGTCGAACTGGTACGCCACTATGTGGTTCGAGACCGGCCGAGGGCATCTTCAAGAACTGGTCGACAAGGTAGGCGATGACAACGTCATGTTCGAAACGGACTTCCCCCATCCGACCTCGCTCTGGCCCAATCCACTCGAGCACACGCATGAGGCCATGGCAACGCTTCGACCTGAGTCTCGCCGCAAGATCCTCGCTGAGAACGGGAAGAAGCTCTATCGCCTGGGCTGAAGGCAGCTAAGCCTTCACGCCGAGTAGCCCGCGCAAGCTGACACAGCAGGTGGATCAAGATCCAGGGATCTCGTCACAGGACACAAGATGTTGCGGATGATGGGCAGAGGTACGGGCAAGGTGCCACAAAGGGTTTAGGTTCGTTACGACTTCAATTGTGACGAGGCCGTCTTCCATCGTTTGCACGGACCCGGCCCGGTCCTCCACAATGAATCTGCGCGTGCTTATCCACTCCCGTTAGGAGGACTGGGCTATGGACGACCTCTCATCCCTCCCACAGGCCGACCAGGATGCAATCGGGGTCACCCTCATGGCCCTGCTGAGCGGATTCCAGGAGCGCGATGCGGACAAGCTGGTGGGCGTGTACAGCTCCGACGCCGACTGGGTCAATGCATTCGGGAGCGTCAAGCGGGGAGCGGACGAGATCGTTGAGTATCTGCGGGGCCTGTTCGGAGACGACAACTTCAACGCCGGGACCCTCAAGGCCCCACCTGACACGAGCTTCCGGGTGCTCACTCCCGAGGTCCTCCTTGTCAACGCCCATCTGCAGGTCGAGGGCCAGAAGTTGGTCGGCGGGGGTGAGATCGAAGTTCGGGACAACCATTCGCTACGAGTCCTCCAGCGGCAACCTGACGGCACATGGCTCATCGTGTCGGAGATGTATAACGACGCCAACCAGGAGCGCACCTACGAAGGGCACTCTTGACAGGGTGCCCCTGATCACCTGGCTGGGGGTCGCCCAATGCGCAGATGGGTGCGTATGAGGGGATACCTTCCACTCCCAATCTGATGCATCTTCTCAGTACCTTCTCAGGAGTTCCAGGCGGCCTGGATTGTTGCGGCTTCGTCTGCCGCCTGACGCTTGCCAATCTGGAGGGCCTGGATGACAAGGTTCGGGTCCATCATGTTCGCTGGAGCCTCGAGCTCGCTGAAATCGGGTTCGACCGCTATCAGGCGTCTCGTTCCGCTCAATGGTGCCAGTTCATCGCGAGGGGTGACGGAGGCAACGAGTGATCCACCCCCTCCGGTGCCCTTGGACCCGAGGGGGTGGCAGGAAAGGACAACCAAAACGTCGGTCGGCGCCACCGCCGCGGCGTTCAGGTGACTGAGGATGCCACCATCCATATAGCGGCGGCCTTGAATGGTGACGGCGGGGAAAAGCACAGGTATGGCGCAAGTGGCAGCGACAGCGTGCGGCAGGGGTACGCCCGCTCCTTTGTCCCACACTTTCAACTCGCCGGTATCAACGTCGATCGCAGTGCAACGAAAGCTTGCGGGCCAGTGGGTGTCCTCGAGAGTGTCGAACAAGCCGATGTATACGTCTTCGGCGAGCGTGTTCACCTGCTTTGCCGCACGACCGACCGTCTTCAGCGCCTCTCGCGGATCGGCTTCGAGGCGTGCCTGACGCATTACCTCCAGAAACGCTTCATCGCCCGCTGCCAGGCCATCGGGGTCAATGCTCTGCCCGAGTGCTGCCAGGCTGCTGAGTGCATCGGCGACCTCGTGGCCGCTTGACAGAAGCGCTCCGACGAGTGCACCAGCGGACGTTCCCAGTATTGAATCGGCTCCCGCCAAATCGACGCCGGCCTCCCGAAATCCGACGAGAAGACCGGTCTGCCAGCCGACACCGACGGCACCGCCGCCTCCGAGAACAAGTGCGCGCGTTGGCGAATCCTTGAGCGATGACGTCATTTGCAATTCCTTCACATGGTGTCGATCGGTTGTGGGGATTGGTTGCGGTGTCAGAAACTCCAGGGCGGAGGTGATGCCCGGGCAATCCAGTGCTCTTCGATGGTGATGGGTGTCACGGGTTTTGTTCCTTCATCGCGTCGGCAATTGGTGCGACAGTCGTCGCAGTGATGTCTGTCGTTTGATAGCCAAAATACCGCCGGATTGGATTAGCTGTCAATTGACAGTAATCTGAGGGTGATGACGAAGGCTCCGAAGAAGTGATCGAGGAGCAGACGTCGAGGCTGTTCGAACTCGCCGACCTGATTCTGGCGGTCGGTCGCCACATAGAAGCGTCGAAGGAGGCCGAGGCCGGGTCGGGAACTCCCTTGCAGGGAGCGGTGATGCGCTACATCGACCGCCACCCGGGTACGACGGCCGGCGCCGCCGCCGAGGCGACCCAGCTGATCTCGAGCAACTTCAGCCGGGCGGTAGGGGGCCTCGAGACAGCGGGTCTGGTGCGGCGTGAGGTGGACCAACGCGATGCCCGGCGGGTGCGCCTGTATCCAACCGAAAAGGCGCAAGAGAGCCTGCAACGACTGCGCGAGGTCTGGAGCCAGTTGCTCGAGGGGACGGTGGCCGATCCAGACGAGATCGACGCTGCGATCTCGACCTTGCGGCGCATTGAGACCCGGCTGGTCGCCCGAACCGGTGACGGGGCCCGATAGGACCGGCGGTTCAACGCTTTTGCCGACAGATTCAGGGGAGCACACTCACCGTGTCGGCCTGGATTCACTTCCTTCTCGAAGCTTCGGATCCGATCACTGCTCTACGTCTGCAAGCCCGACTTGGGGCCGCTAGCCATGGTCACTCATCGCTGGAATCCGAGGAGCCAGGTATCTGACGCCGGGTCGCGGGGTGCCCCCTAGCGGTTTGGTGTGGCACCTGTGGAGTTGCCTGGCTGTTCGCAACGGTTTCCTGCTCCCATGGCACTGGCTCTTCTTCGAACCGATCGATGAGTCCGGACCTAAAGCGCTGAACGCGTGGTAGACCGGTCTACAACAGGGCGTTCATCAGCGGACACGGTGGAAACCGGGCGGACAGAACCGCACGTCAGCGGACTGGGAAACACGGCATAGACCCAGTTCAGCGCCTTGTCAAGGTGAGGGTATCCCATTGCCCGCTCTCAAGGACGCAGCAGAGCACTGCGGCGGGTCGGCCAGGCGCTCTCGTTGAGGACCCGAGGAGCGAGGCGACCGACGCGCTCAACGCACGCCACTGCCGAAGAGAAAGGGTTCCTGAACCCCCCGACGGAGCACTGTCGGCGACGCGTGCAACGTTCTGACCAACGCAAACGCAACGCGAGGCCTCCAGTCATTCCTGAGACAGGCCCCCGGGGGTGAGCCTTATGACGTTCGTGAGGTCAGCGATTGCGAGGACCCCGTCGGAGCTCGCGGCAATACCTCGGAAATCGACCTTTGAGGAAGCAGGGTCAGTTTCTTCAGACAGCCCCGTATAGACGACCGCGGTTGTCGGTGAGGGGGATGACGCTGCCCAGGTTCCGATGTCCACGTAGCCCACTGTCGAGGCGTATCCGAAGCTGGGGCGGTCGTCGTCGGAGAGAGTGAAGTAGAGCCTGTCGCCCGAAATGGCGAGGCCATAGCCCTGTTCGGTATCCGAGAGTAGTGGGATGGCGACCTGGTCCACGTGTCCGGTCTTCTTGTTGATTCGATCCAGGTTGCTATCGCCGTAGTCGATGGCATACACGTAATTCGCGCTGGCGGCCACTTGCCACGGGTCTGCACCAAAGAAGGAATACGAATTGTGCGACGCGAGGGGATATGAGGTGATGGCATGGGTACGCAGATCGACCCGTGCAATCGAGGAACCCCAGAAGTCGCTCACCCACAGCGCTGATCCGTTTGGGTCAACGGCTATCTGGCTGGGAAAATTGTCTCCCGGCCAGACGATCCGGTGGACCAGTCCGCTCAGAGAATAAGACTCGGATGTCACCCCGGGGCAGCCATCACCCACTTCCGCCGGGTTGAAGTAGTCGAGATCGGGCTTACCACCTTCGCGGTTCGAATCGACGAACCAGATGTCGCTGTTCGGAGCAGTACCGGTTGCGGCCAGCCCAATGACCTCATTGTTGTCACCCGGCACCAGATAGCTGCAGAAGTTGTCGGTGATCGGATTGAATGCGACAACCTCAGAATGGTTCGCGGGGCAGGTCCGTTGCGAATGCGAGACTACACAGTTGTAGAAAGGCCATCCGCCTTGGGTGAACCAGATCATCCCGTTGACATAGATTACCCGTTCGCTCAGGGCGCTCGATGCACTGGCTGGCGAACAGTTTGAGAAGCAGTATGCAAACGGTTCGGTCCCGGTGTCGGTGGGATCAACGTACGACTTGAGCCCCGCGCCAATCGAAAGCTTGCCGAGCGAATCACTGAATTCACTGCTGTTCCAAATTGTGTTGTCCGGCGAGAACGCGACATCGAGCGGATGGCCGGTCATCTGCGCGACGACATTGGCTGTCGAGAAGTCCGTCTTGTATGACGTCGTCGTCCAGTTGGCTGCCACGGTCAGAGTGACGTGAGAGTCACCTTTCCTACCAGCGGAGCTCGAACACAGGTTGTTTGACGAGTCACAGGTGTAGAGCTGAAATGCATAGGTTGTTCCGGAAGCTGCGTTTGCGGGGATCGCGACCATCACAGCTCCGGAGGTCGTCCGCCACCAATTGTAGGTGCGGTTCCACGAAGCTCTTGAGCCCGACGGCCACGTGACCACACTGCTCGAACTGAATTTGGGAAGGGCAGTGGGTGCAGTCGATGTGAGGAAGAAAAATTGGTGGGCGCTGGTGCCCCAATGGAGCGACACCGACGAACCTGCGGTCACCGCGAAGTGAGACATCATGAAGTCCTGGGCGGCTGGGCGGCTCGTGGCCCAGGCTCGAACCGGTGCGACCAAGACGGTGCCCAGCAGCAGAGGAACAACGAGGCTTCTCGCAATGGATCTCTTGAGCACAGGCAGTCTCCTTTGCAGAACTCTGGGCCAGCATCGTGGTGTTCGCTCTGCACGCCTCACCGTACCGACTCGAGACGCCCTAGGGAAGGTGAACATTTGGTGTCATTCGGGCCGACCACTTCGACCGGATTCAGGAGTGGGTCGAGCCCCCCCCGCATGCCAGCCATCGGGCCTCTGAGCACCGCCCTCGCCGGATTCACTTCCCAGCCCGAGCCCGTGATCGACGTCGTGGACGTGGTCGCTGTCGAGCTCCAGGCAATGGAGCGGCGCGAAAGCGTTGGTTTTGGAGGTCGGGCCCAAAAAGTGCGGACACCTGAGCGGGACGGAATCTCGCCTTTGGAAAGAGATGTGTTGCGCAGCAACGGCTCCTCCCCGCAGGACGCGAGGCCCTCGAAGAAGCGCTCGGTCGGGTCACCCCCAGGGCTTGTCCCGAATCTTGCCGTTTCCGTTCTTTCAACCGGTACTCGCAGCCGGATTGATGAGCCTGGACCGCTCTGCCGTCGCCCTGGAGGCGAGAAACATCCACTAAGTCGGAGATGCCGACGCACTTCGGAGATGCCTCCGACAGACCGGGAGCCCCACGTCGAAACTAGCGCTGCGGTGGCTTTGGAGCTCGAGGCAGGACGAAGCGTTCGACAGCGTCGGCGAAGCCCTCGTTCTCGTTGGTCTCCGTCACTTGACGGGCAGCTCGTTGCACCTGAACATCGGCGTTTCCCATCGCGATGCTCAGGCCTGAGTGCGCAAACATCAAGACATCGTTGGGCATATCCCCAATTGTGGCAATCTCATCGGTGGAAAGCTCGTATCTCTGTGCGAGATATCTGGCCACGGCACCTTTGTTGGCCTCGGGGTGGGTGACATCGAGGTAGTAGGGCTGGGACGCCGCCGCCGCGACCTGGTCCCCGAAGCGCTCGTGCGCGGCCGCTGAAGCCTTCGACACAGCGTCGTGGTCGTCACTCACCCCGACAATCTTCGCCACGTCGCTGGTGAGATCGTCGATACTCGTCATGACCTTGGGTTCGAACCTAACCGTCCATGCCTCACGGTCCACGTGCGGCCCCTTGGGGTCCGGGACGTACCAGTCAGCACCACGGTAGAGCCATACACTGAGATCGAAGGAGGCCATGAGCGCAGCGATGGGACTGACCAGGTGCGCAGGGACGATTCGCTGTTCGATGACGGTCATGTCCCGGTCGACGAGCAGGCCCCCGTTGAAGGCGGCTATGGGTGTCTGCAGATCGAGCGGTTCGATGAGCATGGCCATTCCCCGAGGGGGCCGCCCGCTGGTGATGGCGAAGAGGATGCCGGCCACCCGCAGCTGATGCACGGCAGCGACGGCCCTCTGGGTGAGAACCTTGTCGGGGGTCACCAAAGTGCCGTCCACGTCGGCCAGCATCAGACGAATGGGCGGAGGAATGGGCGGAGGAGTCACGGCGCGGTCTCGGCCGTTCCGATCGCGGCCGCATTGTAGACGTCGATGAGCTTTCGGTAGCGATCGGCGATGACTTGTGCCGTCACAGTGTTCGAGGACCGGCCCGCGAGGTGATCGACAAGCGCGTCGTACCACAGCGTCCGCCCGACGGCGAAGCCCTCGAACCCGGGCACGCGTGCACCGACCTGCAGCCAACGCACGACGCTGTCCCAGTCCGCACCGCGCCCCAGTACGATGCACACCACGTGGTCCCTTCCTCCTGAGCGCGCCTGGCGGACCAGAGCACTGGCATCGTGTTCGGAGTCGAGGCCCTCGATCTTCCAGATATCGGGTTCCACCCCACCGGCCTGCAGTGAGGCGATGGCTTTCTCGGCGAGTTGAGGACGCAGCTTGCGATCGTAGTCCTGCTGGTGGCCCTCGAAGCTGTCCAATTGTGCGGTGGTGGCCGGGACGAGCAGCTCGAAGAGGAATGTGCGCTCCTGTGCCCGGAGCCAATCGCTCAGGCATGCCAACCGTTCAGTCTGACGGCGGTTCAGATCCGGGTCTCCCTCGGGGTTGAAACGGACGAGAACCTTCACGAAGGTCGGGTCGAATGCCTCGATGTGCTCGGCGAAGTGGGTGCCGTACTGGAAGTCGAACTCGTCCTGGCCAGAGCGCTCGACCGGCATGGCCAACGGGACGCCGACCTCAAGGGCACGTCTGGCCACTGCCGAGCCGAACTCCTCGTCCACGAGCACCCCCGCCCGATCGCGGGGCGCACCTGCCGCGACCGCAATCTGGTTCGCGTCGAAGATGATCTGCTTGGCCTTCACGATGCCCTGGCGTACCTCCGGTGAGATCGGAGGCGTGGCGCCGAAGAGGCCGCGCTCGAACGATGAGCGGTGATCGAAGGCGAGAAGGTACAGAGGCGTGCCGTAACGCCTTGCCATCTCAATCCCCCTCGGGAAGGTGCCAGCGGTGGGGCGCAACCACGCTATCGATCGAGGACGGGCCCCAAGAGCCGGGCGCATAGGACTCGACCGGCGGAGGGTGCTCGAGCAAGGGCGCCGAGACCTCCCACAGCCTCTCCACCTGGTCGGCACTGGTGAAGAGCGACCGGTTCCCGGCCATGGCTTCGAGGAGGAGACGCTCGTAGGCCGTCAGGTCAGCCGAGGTACCGAAGGAGTCCTTGTAGCGGAAGATGAGATTCGCCTCTCCGAGTCGCATCTCCGGGCCCGGCTCCTTGGCCAGAAAGCGCACTGCTATGGAGCCCGGGTCATTGAAGTCGATGTTGATCTCGTTCAGCCGACCGTCAGGATTGGAGCGAACTTCTGCCGGGAACATGCGGAGGATGGGCTCCCGGAATCCCAGCGTGACGACTTGCCGGCTGGACCCGAGCGATTTGCCGGTGCGCAGATAGAAGGGAACGCCCGCCCAGCGCCAGTTCTCGACCTCTGCCCGCAGGGCCACGAAGGTCTCCGTCTCGGAGCCGGGTGCCACGCCAGGCTCGGCCAGATAACCGTCGTACTGGCCGCGTACCACGTGCCTGGTGTTAATGGATCGCATCGAATCGAAGACCTTCTGTCTCTCCTCTCGAAGCGCTTCAGCCGACAGGGTGCTGGGTGGCTCCATGGCGACGAATCCGAGCACTTGGAACAGATGGGTGACCACCATGTCCCGGAACGCTCCCGTACCTTCGTAGAAAGCGGCGCGCCCCTCGATGGACAACGTCTCGGGGACGTCGATCTGTACATACTCGATGTGCTCTCGATTCCATACCGGCTCGAAAAGGCCGTTGGCGAAACGGAAAGCCAGAATGTTCTCGACGGATCCCTTGCCGAGAAAGTGATCGATCCGGAAGATACTCGACTCGTCGAACACTGCGTGCACTGTGTCGTTCAAAGCTTTGGCCGAGGCCAGGTCGGTACCGAAAGGCTTCTCGATGATCACCCTCGCCCCCTGCACCAGGCCTGTGCTGCCCAGCATCTCGATCATCGACCCGAACGCAACCGGGGGGATGGCCAGATGGTAGAGGCGCTGCGGACTGCCGCCGATCTGGCTTTCGGCGTCCTGCACGGCAGCGACGAGAGGAGACGGGTCGTCAGCGTCGGCGGTGGCGAAGGCCAGGGTCTCCTCGAAGGCCTTCCAGACCTTCCCCTCGGGCTTGGCGGTTCCGAACTCGGTGATGGCTTGCCTGACATATTCCTCGAAGCTGGCGCCGGACAGGCCCCTCCGGGACGGGGCTGTGCCCACGATGCGATAGCTCCGAGGCAGGAGCCCCGCCACCGCGAGGTGGAAGAGCCCGGGCAGCAACTCGCGTCTGGCTAGGTCGCCGGTGGCGCCGAACACGACGATCAGGAGCTCCTTCGCACGACCCGAGGTCGGCCGGGTCTTTCGGGCTGGCGACTCAGTGCTCATGGCAACCTCTCCGAACCACTTCGGTCGATGCCTGCCACCATCGCACCTTCCGGCTTTGGCTGGCACCCGTGAGAGACCCTGGTTGTCCGGGGGGAGGTCAGGTGATCAGTTCGGGCTGAAGTGCCAGGCTCCGCATTCATGGGGGCCCACAGGGCTCGACTGGCGCCGCTGGCTACAGCTTGCCGAGCAGGAAGCCGGCGGCCGCGGAGGCGGGCTCGTAGGAGCCGGTGATGCCCGAGCTGATGTAGCCGGCGTCGCTGATCAAGGTGATGCCCGAGATGGCGGCGGCGGCGTCGCTGCAGAGGAAGACGAGCGGGTAGGCCTGTTCGAGGGGCGTGGAGGCCTCGATCCCTGTCTCCTCGCGGTAGTCGGCACCGAAGCCCAACCACATCTCGGCGTTGGCCTGGGCCAGCGGGGTGTCCGTTGGGCCGGGGCAGATGGCATTGATGCGGATGCCCTTCTTGAGGAGTGGGAAGGCCTGGCTGGCGACGTAACCGCACACCGCCTGTTTGGAGTGGAAGTAGTCGTTCCAGTTGTGCTCGATCGCCCAGGCTGAGGCCGAATCGAAGTCGGGCGTGGCCAGGTACTCTTTGACCTGTTCCCAGCCGGCCTCCCACCCCAGACCGGCCGCTGACGAGATGAAGCCGATGGCGGAGCCGCGCGGCAGCATGTCCTTGGCCAGCAGTCGCTCGATGAGGTGGCGGTGGCCGCCGAAGTTGATCTTCTCGATGTTCGGGGTGCCGTCGGCCACGCCGGCGCACGACATCAGGGCGTGGATCGGTCCGCCATACTCGTCGACCGCGTTGTTGATGGACTCCTTGTCTCCCAGGTTCACATGAATGGCTTTGACGCCGGGAAGCGTCACCTCGGCGAAGTCCATCACCACCACCTCGGCACCGGCGTCACGCGCCAGCTCTGCCGCGGCCGCCCCCATGCCGGTGGCTCCACCGACCACCAGGACCTGCTTGCCGTCGTAGCGGAATGCGTCGAACAGTGACATCAGTACCTCCTGATTGAGAGACGATCAGACGCCGCCGATCTCAGCCGGCGACGGAGCGGACCTTGAGTTTGACGATGGTATCCCATCCGATTCCGAGCTCGGCCAGAATGTCGGCCCAGCGCTCGTTGAATTCGGGGTCCCCGGAGAGGCGGCGGCTCGCCCCGGGTCGGCAGTTCGCGCCGCTGTGCGGGCTCATGCGCGGTTCGCAGCGTGTTGCGCAGTGAGGCCCCGGGCGGCGTTCACGATCCCGACGTGGGTGAAGGCTTGGGGAAAGTTCCCGAGCAGGCGCCGGTGACCCGGGTCATACTCCTCGGAGATGAGTCCCACGTCGTTCGCCAGGGCGGCAACCCTCCGGAAGACGGCCGTTGCCTGGTCGAGCCGGCCCATCAGCCGTAGGCAGCCGATCAGCCAGAGGGTGCACGGCAGGAATATTCCCTCACGGCCCGGTAACCCGTCCACCCCTGATTCAGCTTGATACCGGAGGACGAAACCGTCCTCAGTGAGGTGCTTTTGGATGGCATCGACGGTCCGGACCACTCGTTCGTCGTCTGGGGGGAGGAATCCAACGAGAGGCATCATCAGCAGGCTGGCATCGAGTTCGACGGCACCGTAGAACTGGGTGAACGCCCCAACGTCTGCGTTCCATCCCATTTCGCAAACTTCGGCATGGATCGCATCCCGGATGGTGCTCCACGTTTCGGCAGGTCCCTCCAGACCGTGGATTTCCACACCGCGGACGGCGCGGTCGAAAGCGACCCAGGCCATGACCTTGGAGTGGGTGAAGAGCCGACGAGGACCACGGACCTCCCAGATTCCGTCGTCAGGATCGGACCAATGGTCGATGAGGAAACCCATGATCGCCACCTGAATCCGCCAGATGACATCGTGCACGGCGATGCCGTGGGATCGAGCCCGGTCGATAGCGTCCATGAGCTCCCCGTAGACGTCGAGTTGGAACTGTCCGGAGGCGGCATTGCCGATCCGCACCGGCGACGATCCCTCATAGCCGGGGAGCCAGTCGATCTCCTCTTCGGTCAGACGACGTTCCCCGGCTGGTCCGTACATGATCTGCAGTTGATCGGGATCACCGGCGGCGACGCGTCCCAGCCATGCCAGCCAGCTCTCTGCTTCTTCGCGCAAGCCCGATTCGATCAGAGCCTCGAGCGTGAACGTCGCATCGCGGACCCAGCAATAGCGGTAGTCCCAATTGCGCACGCCGCCAATGGACTCGGGGAGCGAAGTCGTCGCCGCGGCGACGATTCCACCTGTCGGGCCATAGGTCAGCCCCTTCAACGTGATGAGCGACCGCAATGCGAGGTCGTCCCATTCGCCGTGCACCGGTAGGACCTCGCCACACCAATCCCTCCAAAACTTCATCGTCTCATCGAGCGCGCGAGCGGTATCAAGAACGAAAGGGGGTTCCTCGTGGGAGGGGTACCAGGCGAGGACAAAAGCCACCTCCTCTCCGGCATGGACCGTGAAATTCCCTTCATGGCGCATCTTGATGCCCTGGAGCTCGATGGGGGAGTCGAGAACGACGGCATTGGGTCCGGCAATGGCGCGTAGGCCGCGGCCGGTCTGCCGGACCCATGGAATGTCGTGCCCATATTCGAAGCGCAAGATGAGCTCGGTCCGCATGGATACCTCGCCTTCGACGCCCCGTACTATCCGGACGACTCTCGGATGATGATGCCGGGGAGGCATGAAGTCGATGACCTGTACGACTCCGGTGCCGGTGGTGATCTCAGTCTCGAGCACCATCGATCTGCTCCGATAGCGGCGCACCTGGGAGGTGACCGGCTCGTCAGCGATCATCTGCCAGCGGCCGTGCTTCTTCTCTCCGAGCAGGTTGGCGAAACAACTGCCTGAGTCGAAGCGAGGGAGGCAAAGCCAATCGATGGAACCATCCCGTCCGACAAGCGCGGCGGTCTCGGTATCGCCGATCATCGCGTAGTCCTCGATAGGCAGAGACACTGTCCGCAACCTCAGGTTGAAAGGTCCACATGTCGGCGCAAATCGCCGTCTCCGGGGCTTGCATCGCAGTATTGCCATCATGATCGGATGCGGATCGAATCGTCAACCGGGTCACTTCCGGCGCGCCGAATGCACCCCGCCCCATGTCGACCAGCGTCCCAACTGACGCGGTGTTCGGCCCGGATTGCCGCGGCGACAGAGGACTCGGGGCTCGGTCAGGCGATCGAGGCTCGCTGGGGTCAGGTGCTGACGACCTGCCGGGCGGCTTCTGTGATGTGGCCCACTGAGATTCCGGCTGCCTCCATCAGCTCCTGAGGCGTTCCGGAGCCGGGGAGGCCTCCGACCGCCAAGTGGGTGATGCGGGCCGCGTGCCCGGCGTCGCTCAACGCTTCGAGCACTGCCCCGCCCATTCCCCCCGCCGGGTAGTGGTCCTCGACGACGACCAGGCGGTCCTCTGTCGCGGCCGCCGCCGCCAGGAGCGTGTCCGTGTCAATGGGCTTCAGCGAGTACAGATCGATGACGCGAGCCCTGATCCCGTCGCTTGCCAATTGGTCGGCCGCGGCCAGACAGTTGTGCAGGGTGACGCCCGCGCCTATCAACGTCACCTGGTCGTCGTCGCTTGACCGGATCACCTTGGCGCCGCCGATGGGAAAGACCTCCTCCGGTGCGTACAGCACCGGATAGGCGCCTCGGGTAGTGCGCATGTAGACGATACCGGGGCGGTCCGCCATCTCCTGGACCAGGAACGCCGCACTGGTGGCGTCACTCGGGTACAACACCGTCGACCCGTGGACGGCCCGCATCATGGCCAGATCCTCCAGGGCCATCTGCGACGGGCCGTCTGCCCCGATCTCGACGCCGGCGTGCGAGCCACACAAGCGGATGTTCGCAGTCGAGATCGCAGCCATCCGGATGAAGTCGTAGGCGCGGGTCAGAAAGGCGGCAAAGGTGGCCGCGAATGGGATGTATGCGCGTACTGACATGCCGACCGCGGCCGCCACCAGTTGCTGCTCAGCGATGAACATCTCGAAATAGCGTTCGGGATAGACCTTGGCGAACTCCTCGGCGTGGGTGGAATTTCCCACCTCACCGTCGAGAGCCACCACATTGGAACGGGCGCCCACGGCGGCCAGTGCCTGGCCGAACGCCAGTCGGGTCGCCACCTCGGCACCGAGCTCGTAGCGGGGCAGTTGGACCTCACCGCTGGGCCGGAGCCGCGGCGACCCGCCTTCTGGCTGTGGTCCCCGGACGGTGATATCGCGCTCACCTCCGAGCTCGATGATGGCACGCTCGGCCATTTCGGCCGGCAGTGCCCGACCGTGCCATCCCTCTCGGTCCTCGACTTCGTCGAACCCGCGGCCCTTGCGGGTGCGGGCCAGGATCACGGTGGGCCGGCCCGCGCCGCCCACGTCGCCGAGGGCCTTCTCGATCTCGCCGAAGTCGTGGCCGTCGATGGCGATGGGCTGGCATCCGAACCCCTCGACCCTTCGGGCGTATCCCTCCAGGTCCCATCCCAGCTCCGTCGGGCCACGTTGACCGAGCCTGTTGACGTCCACAATGACGGTCAGGTTGTCCAGTCGGTAATGGGACGCCTTGTCGAACGCCTCCCATATGGACCCTTCTGCCATCTCGCTGTCGCCGCACAGCACCCACACCCGGAACGGGAGCTCGTCGAGATAGCGTCCAGCCAGAGCCACCCCCACTCCATCCGGGAGTCCCTGACCGAGGGAGCCGGTGGCCACGTCCACCCAGGGCAGCAACGGGGTGGGGTGGCCCTGCAGGCGCGAACCGAACCGCCTGTACCCGGTCATCAGTTCCTCGTCCGTGATGGCCCCGGCGGCTTTGAACATCGAGTACAGCAAGGGCGACGCATGACCCTTGGAAAAGATCAGATGATCGTTGGCCGGCTCGTCCGGACGGTCCCAGTCATACCGGAAATGGCGGGCCATGAGGACAGCCATCACATCGGCTGCGGACATACTCGATGTGGGATGCCCGGACCCCGCGGCTGTGCTGCACCGGATCGAATCCACCCGCAGCTGCTGAGCAAGCTCCCGAACGGCGTCCGAATCGAAATGGGTCATGGCATTCTCCTTCGGCTGTCTGGCTATGGAAGCTTGGCTCGCAGGAACTTCGCGATCCGATCGGTGGCCTCGGCTGCCTCGGGGGTGCCGAGGATGAGCGGGAGGACGTGGGGAAGGCCGGCGCCGATCTCCAGGGTGACGTCGACCCCTGCTTCGGCCGCTGCCCCGGCCAAGCGCTCGGAGTCGCTGAGCAGCAGGTCTGCTGTGCCCACCTGCACGAGCAGCGGCGGTAGCCCGGACAGTGAGGCGAGCAGCGGCGACGCCAGAGGCGTCTTGGGATCAGCCCCGGCCAGGTAGTCCGCAGCGAACTGACGGAGCATGCGGGCGTGGAGATCGGATCCTGCTCGGCGCGCTCGCTCATCGACGCCCCCGAACAGGTCGCATCCACCGTCGGGGACATCAGCACGGCCGTTGGCACTGCTTCCCGGGCGTCACGCGTGGCCACAACCCCGCGGCCCTTCACCTCCGTCACCAGCACGTCGTCCGGAACCGGATGCATGCGGCCCCCGGAAGCGAAGGTGGCCCGGAGCTCCCCCAATGGCAACGACTGACCGGCGCTCGCCTTCTGCCCATCCCTGAGCTCCTGAATCAGCTCCTGCAGTACCTGGCTGGGCATGCGTGCACCTCCTTCGCCGTTGGCAGCCACGAACGACCGGATTCCGCCCCCGGAAGACTCGGCACAGCCCACACCCACGCCGGCCTCCTCCGGCCTCGCCTTTCCCCAACCTACCTTCGGCCGGGCGACCCGCATGGCGGATCTGGCGAGGACCACACCCTTACGATCCAGGCTTACGAACCTGTCACCTTTTCCGCGTCCGCGAACACCTCGCTCAGGCGCCCGGTCTTGACGTCATAGACGAATCCCCTGATGGGAACATCCTGCGAGATCCACGGATGCGACCTCGCCTTTCGAATCTGCTCCCTTGTGTTCTCCTCGGCGTCCGTGAAGCTGTAGAACTTGGCCGGCGCGATCGGCGCCAGCCCCGTCTCCTTGCGGAGCCGCTCCTCCATCTCGCTGTCGGCGAACCTGAGCATCCCGCAGTCGGTGTGATTGATGATCATGATCTCTCCGGTTCCCAGCAATCTGGTCGAAAGAACGAGCGACCGGACCGAGTCTTCATCGATCACACTCCCGAAGTTCCTGATCACGTCGGCATCTTCATCGGCGACGCCCAGCATCTGCAGAATGTTTGTCAGGCGGGGATCCGCACAAGTGACGATTGCGATCCGAGGCGCCGGTGGTTTCACGCCGCTGGAGTCGTAGTCGTTGGCGATTGCTGCATTCGCGGTCAATGCCTCGTCGATAATGCTCATGGCCTGTTCTCCCTCTGCTTTGGTGGATCGGCAGCCCCTCTACCTCCGCAACCGTCGTCGAGCTCCCGTCTCACGCTTCACGACCTTCGCTTGAGTTCGATTCGTACCCCCCCACAACAGTGGCGTGTGAGGCGGACCATCGGACCCGTGAAATGCCCGGGTCCTTGGCGGTAACGCGGAGAGCATCGTGCCGTCGTTTGCTGCTGATGCCAATGGCCGACCGAGTAGCGGAACTGCCAAGCGGGCGGCTGGGCCTCACAACCGGCCGGCTGACCGGGTCACGGACCAGGGACTCCCACGGGCTCGAGCCGCCGCTGGCCGTGACAGCATGTTCCCCAGCGAAAGAGACCCTGTCCAGTAGTACTGCAATCGCAGGTCCAGGAGGCATCGATGGTTACCACGGTTTCGAAGGGCTCTGCGGGGCAGGAGGGCGAGGCCAGTTCCGCCGTCAGGCCGTTTCGGGTTGGCTTCCCGCAATCGGAAGTAGCTGAGCTGCGTCGGCGTATTCTCGCAACCCGTTGGCCGGAGGGGGGGACAGTCAGCGACGAGTCCCAGGGCGTGCCACTGGCGTTGATGCAGGGGCTGGCTCGGTACTGGGCGGCGGATTACGACTGGAGCAAATGCGAGGCCAAGCTAAACGCCCTGCCCAACTTCATCACGGAGATCGACGGCCTCGACATCCATTTCATTCATGTCCGCTCCCGGCACGAGGATGCATTGCCCCTGATCGTCACGCACGGGTGGCCCGGTTCCATCATCGAGCAGTTGAAGATCATCGAGCCACTCACCAATCCGACCGCACATGGCGCCGGCGCGCAGGATGCTTTTCATCTCGTGATCCCGTCACTACCGGGTCACGGGTTCTCTGCAAAGCCAACCAGCACGGGGTGGGATCCGCCCCGTATCGCGCGTGCCTGGGTCGTGCTGATGAAGCGGCTCGGCTACTCCCGGTTCGTAGCTCAGGGCGGCGACTGGGGTGCTGCCGTCACGGAGGATATGGGTCACCAGGCTGCTCCGGAGCTACTCGGAATTCACTCCAACATGCCCGGCACCACTCCTCCGGAGGTAAGCGGTTATCTGACTGGCGAGCCGGCCCCGCCCGGTCTGTCGGACGAAGAGAGCCAGGCCTACGATCAGCTGAGCGCGTTCTACGCGAAGCACGTTGCTTACGCTCAGATCATGGCGACGCGGCCTCAGACGCTCTATGGACTTGCCGATTCGCCGATCGACCTCGCCGCATTCGCCATCGACCACGGGGACGGCACCGGCCAGCCGGGCCTCATCGGCCAGATCCTCGAGGGGCGCCTTCCCGGCGATCTGACGAGAGATGACATCCTCGACAACCTGACGCTCTACTGGCTGACCAATACAGGGGTATCCGCGGCCCGGCTCTACTGGGAGAACAAAGCGGCCTTCTTCGACGCCAAGGACATCACCATCCCGTTCGCGATCAGTGTCTTCCCCGACGAGCTGTATCAGGCACCGAAGAGCTGGGCGGAGCGGGCCTATCCAAACAACCTCATCTACTACAACAGGCTTGACCGGGGTGGTCATTTCGCAGCGTGGGAGCAACCGCAGCTCTTCTCGCAGGAGATGCGGGCCAGCTTCAGATCGCTGCGCTGATAGCAGAGGGGGAGTGCTTCAGGCGGCTGCCCGTCACCGGGCTGGGCCCGGATCGGCCGCGATTTAGGATGCCCATCGGCAACGAAGGTGGGGCTGGTGCTCGAGTGCATGCGGCCGATCATCGTGACAGGGGCCGTAGAGCCTGTGGTAATCGAGGTAGGAGTCCAAAACGAACGGAGGTTCCAGATGGCCGAATTCAACCCGCCTGCGGAGGGGATTCTGCTGGCCCACTTCATCGTCTCGGACGATGTGGAGCGCTCTCGGCGCTTCTACACCGAAGTGTTGGGGGGCAGGGTGATCTTCTCGGGGGACGTGACCTACGTAGCGCTAGCCAACAGCTGGATCATCATCAATGTCGGTGGTGGCCCGACCGACGACAAGCCCACGGTCACCCTGGAGACGCCACGCGACCCCGACCGGGTCAGTAGCTTCCTCAATATCCGGGTCAAAGACATCGCAGCCGTCTACGCCGAATGGAGCGCCCGCGGTGCTCGAATTCCTGACGCCGCCGAAGCAGCACCAGTACGAGATCCGTTGCTACATCCGCGATCCCGATGGTTATCTGATCGAGGTGGGGCAGACCACCGACCCGGAGGGGGACTGGTCGGCATGGTCCTGAAGGGGCCTCAGCCGACGATCGTGGTCGACGAGGGCTCGTGCGCTCCGCAGCGTGTTCCACTTCATCGGGCTTCCGATGCTTCTTCGGTGGTCAGTTCCGCGGCGGGATCAACCTCGAGGCGCTCGTCGGGGATGGGTAGGCCGCTCCGAATCGAGTAGCCGTAGGTTCCCGCATCGAGGCGCTCCTCTGCTCGATCGATGGCCGCCAAGCGTTCTTGTAGCTCGGCCAAAATTGCCGCATCGGTGCCTTCCTCCGTCAGGGGTTGGGCGGAATCGAACATGTCGCCCGACTGATTTGCGGCGGTTCGGTCGTTGCGACCTCCGGTTTTGACTTCTGCCACCAGGTTTTGCACACGGAGACGCTCCGAACGAAGCAGCTCTTGGGCTTTGGACGTGTCCATTGTCGTACCTCGTTTTCCCGGGTCCGTCTGCACGCTATCAAGAGCGAAACTCTCCGGGTCGTGGATCGGGCCGGGCCGTCTTCATTGCGTGCCGCCTTCGTTCACGATCGATTGGTACGGCCTGCATGGCTCGTTGCGTAAGCTGGGGGATGCTGGAAGAGGCGTGGGTGCCTGCACCCCTGGGACGACTGGCAGAATGAGGCTCGACGGCACGGCGGTGGACAAGGCGATCGATACGGTTGCCTTTCCCTCGAGAACCGTCTGGCCGAAAGGACCACACGGGCTGGGTCCGCCTCTCGTAATACAGCGGAATGGCCACCTCGACGAACCTGTTGGCCGGCATGGGCTCGACGTCGGCCTTCGTGAAGCTCGGGAATCGGGTCGCACCGGTTCGATCGGTCCGACGGTGTCCAGCCCTTCCAATTTGGCGCTGGCCGTCGAGCGAGGTTGGACGCCGTGGTCAAAGACGGAATGAGCACAGCCGGGTTCCTTCGCCGTCGACGAGGGCGGCGATGCGTCGAAGAAGGCCCACGGTCCCTTATGGTTGACGGCATGGCCGGTCCAACTCAAGAGGTTGCCGAACTCATCGTGCGTTGCCTGGAGAACGAAGGCGTCAGCTATGTGTTCGGTATCCCCGGTGAGGAGAACATCCGGCTGGTGGAGGCCTTGTCTCGGTCTCCGATCCGTTACGTTCTGGTCCGCCATGAACAAGGCGCCTCTTTCATGGCCGAGACCTACGGGAGGCTGACCGGGCGGGCTGGCGTGTGCTCGGCCACACTGGGTCCGGGCGCGATAAACCTCCTGCTCGGCACCGCCGACGCCACCACCAATTCCACTCCGCTGATCGCCCTGTCCGCCCAGGTCGGAATGGACCGGAGCTTCAAGGAATCGCATCAGGGCGTGGACCTGGTGTCGATGTTTGCACCGGTCACCAAGTGGTCGGCCCTTATCGCCACGCCGGGCGCGGTTACCGAAATGATCCGCAAAGCCTTCAAACTGGCCCAGACCGAACGGCCCGGCGCCGTCTACCTCGCCGTCCCCGAAGACATCGAAATGGCTGAGGTTCCGGGCGACGCCGCACCGTTGCCGATCAACGTCCCGCGCCCGGACGAGCCGTCGCCCGCACAGGTGGATCGAGCGGCGGCGATCCTCCGGGCCGCCGTCAACCCGATCGTGCTGGCCGGTCACGGCGCCACCAGGGCCGATGCCGGGAAGAGTCTCCGCGCCTTCGCGGAGTCACTCGGTACGCCGGTGGCGACCACCTTCCATGGCAAGGGAGTCTTGTCCGACGACCACCCCTTGGCGCTCGGGGCCGTTGGGTTCATGCGCCACGACTACGTCAACTTCGGGTTCGACCGAGCGGACGTCATCGTCAGTGTCGGCTATGAGCTCCAGGAATTCGACCCGGTCCGGATCAACCCGTCGGGGGACAAGCAGATCATCCACATCCATCGCTTCCCGGCCGAGGTCGACCGTCACTACAACGTCTCGGTGGGTCTGCAGGCCGACATCGGGCGCAGCCTCGATTCCCTCGCAGCAACGGTGGATCGGCGATTCGAGCCGCGGGGGGACGAGCAACGGATCCGCGCCCTTCTGGCCGACGAGCTCGAGCGCGGCCAGGCCGACGCTCGGTTTCCCATGGCTCCAGCGCGCATCGTCGCTGACACGAGGGCGGCGCTCGGCCGTGAGGACATCGTCCTCGTGGACACCGGAGCCCTCAAGATGTGGATGGCCCGGCTCTATCCGACCTATGCGCCGAATACCTGCCTCATATCGAACGGTCTGTCAACGATGGCCTGGTCGATGCCGGGAGCGATCGGCGCCAAGCTCGCTTGTCCCGGGGCGAAGGTGCTGGTGGCCACTGGGGACGGCGCCTTCCTCATGAACTCCCAGGAGATCGAGACCGCGCTTCGCGAAGGAATCGCCATGGTAATCCTTATCTGGGTGGACGATGCCTACGGCCTGATCAGCTGGAAGATGGACCTCGAGCTCGGGCACAACGTGGACACCACGTTCGGAAATCCGGACTTCGTGGCCTATGCCGAAAGCTTCGGAGCTGTCGGCTACCGGGTCAGCGCGGCCGACGAGCTCTTGCCGATCCTGCGCGCCGCGCTGGCCGACCAGACCGTGTCGGTCATCGCATGTCCGGTCGACTACTCGGCCAACCGTGAGCTCATCCGCTCACTCGGCGAGCTCGACGAAGGACTCTCCTGAGGAGCCCGGGCTGTGATCTCCGAGTCCCTCTCGGATCAAACGCGACGAACGAGCAACTCAGCGACGAGTGTGTGCCCCTCGGATTCGGCGAGGGGCGGGGCTCGTCTCCTGGGCGGGCATGGAGTTGGTCGTGGGCCGTGGATACGGCACGCCCACGCTTCGGTGCCGGCCACCGTGTTGATGACCGCCTGTTCGGCAACCGAGGTGTCGCCGAGCGAGGTGACGGGCGGCGCGGGTACGGACGTCTTCGGGATGACCAGGGGCAAGGCCTTGGTCATCTCGACGGTGGTGGCACGGCGCCAGGGGCTCAGGTCGGGTACATAGAGGTGAACATCCGGTGGACGTCTCGTGACTTCCGGTCCGGCCACCGGGGCCTCCGCGGTCAACCCTGGAGCGACCATTCGGCGCCACTCACTCCGAGCGTGGGAGGCTGAGGCATGCTCGTGGGTCGTGACCTGGCGGCGGCGGTCGGGGCGCTCCTGATCATCGCCGGCGGATGGAGTGTGATCGGAACGGTCGTCGTCCCCCGGCGGATCCGCAGCCGGCTCACACGAGCTGTTGCAGTCACCGTCGATGTGGCGTTCCACTTCGTGGCCGACCGCTTCGATTCCTACGAACCGCGCGATCGGATTCTGGCCGCCCAGGCTCCGATTCAGCTCATTCTGCAGATCGTGGCATGGCTGGCGGTCTTCGAGCTCGGCTTCGCGCTGCTGATGTGGCCGTCCATGGGCACTGCAGGGCTTGCCGGCGCCTTCCAACTGGCCGGCTCGTCACTGTGCACGCTGGGGTACCTGGCGCCCCCCAATGGTGCCCCGACGGGGTTGGCCGACCTCGCGGCCCTCATCGGCCTGGGCACGGTGGCCTTGCAGATCGGATACCTTCCCACCCTCTATGCCGCCTTCAACCGCCGCGAAGGGCTCGTGACGCTGCTGGACTCCCGGGCCGGGGTTCCCTCCTGGGGTCCCGAGCTTCTGGCCCGTACGCACTACGGCTTGGGCTCTGGGGTCTCGGCCATGGGCGAGCTGCCGGAATTGTTCGAGGAATGGGAGCGCTGGTCGGCTGACGTATCCGAGAGCCACGCCACATACCTTCCTCTGGTCAATTTCCGCTCCCCGAGACCGCTCTCCTCGTGGGTGACCGCGCAATTGGCTGTGCTCGATGGCGCCGCCCTCTATTTGTCGCTGGTGCCCGATGCCCCAGGTGCGGTGTCTGCCCGTCTCTGTCTGCGCGGTGGCTTCACCTGTCTCGCGACCATCGCCCGCGCCCGTGGCTTCGCCGTCCCCGACGAGCCAGATCCGAACGACGGCATCGACCTGACCTACGAGGAGTTTGTCGATGCCATCGACCGTCTGGCCAGGGTGGACTTCCCCCTCGAGCGCCCGAACGAGGAGGCATGGCTGGACTTCGTGGGTTGGCGGGTCAACTACGAGGCGGCGGCCTATGCGATCGCGCTGGGGGTCGACGCCCCACCGGCGCTGTGGTCGGGCCCTCGTCGACACCCGATCCCACCCATCTCTCCACTTCGGCCGGCGACCTTGCGGGCTGGCAAGCCGCCATTGCAGGCACCGGGATAGAGGCTGGAGCGCGCTCGAGGGCCCCGAGGCCGCTCACACAATGCGAGAGGACCGATCCTTCCAGTAGGGCTCACGGAGGAGTCGCTTGAAGAGCTTTCCACTCGGGTCGCGAGGTAGTTCCGCGATGAATTCGATCGCTCGGGGGCACTTGTAGCCGGCGAGACGGTCTCGACACCATGCCATGAGGTCTGCCGTCGAGAGGGATTCATCACCGAGTTTCTTCTGGACCACGGCCAGCAATGACTCGCCCATCTCCTCGTCAGGGATCCCGAACACCGCGACGTCGACCACCTGAGGATGGGTGGCGAGGATCTGTTCGGCCTCGCGTGGATAGATGTTCACTCCTCCTGAGATAACCATGTCGGATGCACGATCGGTGAGATAGAGATAGCCGTCGGCGTCGAGGTAGCCGACATCGCCCAGGGTCCTCCATCCCTTCCGGTTCGCCATGTGACCGGTCTTTTCGGGATCATTGTGGTATTCAAATTCCCGACCACCGGCGAAATACACGGTGCCGGTCTGGCCGACAGGAAGGTCGACTTCGATGTCGTCGCCGACAATGTGGACCTCGTTCAGGGGCCGCCCGACAGAACCGGGGTGGGCCACCCACTCCTCGGGCCTGATGGCGGTCGATCCGATGTCCTCGGTCCCGGCGTAGTACTCGTGGATGATCATGCCCCACCATTCGAGCATCTGCTGCTTGACCGGCACCGGACAGGGAGCCGCGGCATGGACCACCCACCGCAGGCTGGAGAGATCGTAGGAGTACTTCTCCTCATCTGGCAGTCGAAGCATACGGGTGAACATGGTGGGAACGAATTGGGCATGTGTGACCCGGTATCGCTCGATGGCTTCGAGGCATCTCGCCGGCTCGAACGACTCCATGACCACGCACGTGGCGCCGAGCCGATGCACCGTCATCGAGTAGACAAGTGGTGCGGAATGGTACAGCGGAGCGGGGGAGAGGTAGACGGAGGTGGCGTCGATTCCCACCCGACTGATGTTTCCGGCCAGCACGACCGGTGTCGCGGCCGGATCGCCCATTGGAGTGGCGGGCAAGCCCTTCCGCACCCCCTTGGGTGCTCCGGTCGTTCCAGACGAATAGAGCATCTCCCGGCCTTCGGCTTCGTCCGCGATCGGTGTCACCGGCCAGCGTTCCAGTGAGTCGGTGTAAGACAGAAAACCTGCAGCCTCGCCACCCGCCACAACGCACAGTCCTATCCGCTTCAAGTCGAGGCCCCCGGCAATGGCTGACAGACTTTTCGAAATGAACAAAGCAGTGGCCCCACAGTCATCGAGAATGTGTTGTGCCTCGCTCCGACGGAGGTGACTGTTGAGCGCGGTGTAGTAGAGGCCCGATCGTTGAGCCGCCCAGGCGACCTCGAGGAACTCCGAACCGTTTTCCATCATCAGGGCGATGTGGTCTCCGGTTCGCAGTCCAGCATCCCGTAGCAGGTGGGCGAGCCTGTTCGAGCGCTCATCGAGCTCCCGGTAGGTGGTGACAAGTCCCGATCCGGCCATGATGATGGCCGGTCGATCAGGATGTTCATCGGCTTGAAAGCCCAAGTGGCGCTGGTTGCTCATCCCACCGTCTCCCCCTTTTCGCTCCTCGTCCCCATCGTCCCCGGGTCATCGATCGTCCGCTCGACGATAACCGCCTGATGCCCGATTTCAGAGAGCGGCTTGCTCGAGTGACGGCCTTGATGTGGGGGCTTGGCTCGAGGATCACGCTCCCACCGTTCGGGGGTAGGTCGGCGGGCGTTCGTCCCTGCTCATTCGAGGTTACTCAGGGGAGAACGGAAGTGATGCGGTGAGGCGCGTTCCGGCGCCGGCCACGCTCCGAATGCGCAAACGGCCCCCCAGGGCTTCGGTCCGGTCCTCCAAGCCCCGAAGCCCGCTGCCGTGTTCGGGATCGGCACCGCCAACTCCGTCGTCCTCCACCGAGATGAGGAGCTGACCGTCGGATTCCTCTATGTGCACGTGAACGTGTGATGCACGAGCATGCTTCGCCACGTTGGCCAGGCCTTCGGCGACGACAAAATAGGCCGCCGCCTCCACCTGCGACGGGTACCGCTCTGCGGGCGCCCGGACCGTGACGGGCAGGCGGCTCTTGATTGCCACCGCTTCCATGGCTGCCTGCAGCCCGCCCCGGGTCAGAACACGCGGATGAAGGCCGGCAGCCAGCTCGCGGAGCTCTTCGAGCCCTGCCTGCAATGACTGAAGCGCCGAACGCAGCCCCGCTCGCGCTGCCGCCGGGTCGGTAGCGAAGCGCTCGTCCGCGAGTTGCAGATCGATCACCGAGGCGACGATCCGTTGCTGGGCGCCGTCGTGCATATCCCGCTGAAGATGACGGCGCGCCTCGTCTCCGGCCGTGACGATGCGGGCACGGGACGCGAGAAGCTGCGAGTGCGCGTTGGCGTTCTCGACGGCTGCGGCAATCAGCTCGGCGAACCTCGTCACCGTTGCCTCGCAGTTGGCGGGCAGCGCGTAATCAGCTTCCACGATGAGAGCACCCCAGGGCCGGTCCTCCACGAGAATCGGTCCGCCAACCTTGCTTCCGGATCCGCTCAACGTATCGTCTTGACCGATGACTCGATGAGCAGTGCGGGTTCGCTGGATCATTGCGTCGAGGTCGTGAGCCTCACTCTGAGCTCCAGTACCGACAGTAGCGTGGGCGCCGTCCCGTCCCCAACTGGCCAGTGTCTCCACAGAGCGATCTGGCCCGTACCGAACGACTCTCGCATCCCGAGCGCGGAGCAACTGGCCCGTACCTGCACACGCTCGGTCGAATACGTCCTGCGGATCGGCCCTACGGGCAACCACCGTGGCGACCCGGCGAAGAGCGGCTTGTTCGTCGACCAGGGCATGCAGTCTGTCGAGTGCCTGCATATTGGAGATTGCCACCGCCACCAGTTCCGTGAATCGAAAGAGTCGGCGCTCGGCGTCATCTGAGAACCGGTCAACGAAGGCGGAGTAGGCGACGATCACCCCCCACGTTGTGCCATCGACGATGATCGGTGCCCCGACGGCCGACCGAAGGCCGGCTTCCAGGGCGATCGCCGGGAACGGACCAATTCCATCGGCGTAATTGTCGATTCGGCCCGGACGGCCGGTGCCGGTCACCAGTGCCATCACACTTGGGTCGTCGAGCGTCCACTGGCTTCCCACATCGAGGGGCGCTGCACCCCAGCCGGCGATCTTGGTTGCCATCGCATCTGCGTCAAGTCGGATCATGTTGATCGCCGGGACGCCCAGTACGTGGGCAACCCCCTCGGCCACGGCCGAAAACACATCCGTGGGACTCGCTCCCTTGGCGACGAGCGTCGCCACCTGTCGCAGGGCCGCTTGTTCATCGGCCAGCCTGCGCAGGCTCTGCTTCAGATGTTTCTCCTCGGAGACGTCCCGTATCGCTCCACAGATGAGCAGCGGCTCACCCTTGACCTGGCTCAGCACGAGCTCGACGGGAAACTCACTTCCATCGGCTCGCATGCCCGTGAGCTCGATCCGCTGTCCGAATATCCTTGCTTCGCCGGAGGCGATGAACCGGTCGAAGGCCCGTTGATGCCGGTCTCGCAGGGAGGGCGGAACGATCAGCTCAGCCAGCGTATGGCCGAGCGCATACCCGCGGGAATAGCCGAAGATGGCCTCGGCAGACGGATTGAACTCAACCACGCGCCCCTGCCCATCGACCATGAGAATGGCGTCGAGCGCCGCCTCCAGAAAGCTGCGTTCACGTGCTTTGCCCATGGATTTCTGGCTGGCTCGGGCCTGGGAATCGTCCATTGGGTGGGCCATCTGAGGGTCAAAACCCCAGGTGGGGGGAGGAAATCAACATCACCGGCCTCCGGAGGTCTGGGCTCGGCCGACCCTTGGCCGAATAATTGTGGCATCAATCATTTGCTGGCACAATCGCGTGGGAACAATCGGGTTGCGCATGCCTGCCCTGCAAACTTCCGATGCGCCGAGACTGAAGCGTGGATTTCGATGACGACCCATCGGGTGAGTCCAGATTCGGGGCCGGGATGTCGGGTCATCCCATCGACCGATGGACGGTAAGCCGTCGATCCGAGTCGTTGTCGGGGAGGACCATCCCATTGTGCGGGTGGGTGTGGTGAACGTCCTACGGGGAGCGGGATTCGATGTAGTCGGGGTGGCCGGAGATGCCGAAGAGCTTCTTCAACTCACCGAGGCTCGTCAGCCCGACGTTGTGCTCACGGATATCCAGATGCCACCGACCTCGACCGACGACGGTCTACTGGCGGCAAAGGCCATCAGAGCGGCCTGGCCGGGGATCGGTGTCTTGGTTCTGTCCCAATTCCTCGAGCCGCACTACGCCGTGGAACTCGTGAGTGAAGGGGCTGAGGGCCTCGGGTACTTGCTCAAGGATCGAGTCGGTGACCTCGATGCGTTCACAGACGCCGTGCGTCGGGTGGCGAACGGCGGATCAGCCCTGGATCCACAAGTGGTTCGTAGCATGGTGGACCGTCCACGTGTCGAAAGCCCGATCGGTGAGTTGACGCCCCGTGAGCGAGAGGTGCTCATGCTCATGGCGGAGGGACTGTCCAATCGGGGGATCGCAGACCGGCTGGTTGTAAGCGTTGCCGCCGTGGAACGTCATGTGACCAGTATCTTCGTCAAGCTGGGGCTGCGGCCGGCATCCGAGGACCACCGACGGGTCCTTGCCGTCCTCACCTACCTCCGCCATTGATGACCCGATCCACATCTTGAAGGGCCACGGCGGGCGTCACCGGGAGAAGTACCGTTTCAGATCCGCACCGATGAGCTCGGTCTTCGGAACAAATCCAACGGCTCCGCACTCCTTCGCCAAATCGTCGGTGGCCGCGTCTGGATCACTGGAAGTGAGAAGCACGGGAGTCGACTCATCGAGCCCGGCGAGCCGTCGGACGATTCCGAAATCGTCCGCTGCGGCCAGGTGCGCGTCGAGAAGGATCGCGTCGGGCCGCATTCTCCGTGTGGCCACGATCGCCTGGTCCTGATCGGTCGCATGGCCCGCGACCTGGAATCCCCTCGCTCTGAGAAGCTGGCTGACCGCATCCCCGAACGAAGCATCGTCATCCACGATGAGAACACTCCCGCCCATGGGGAACAGCTTGGCAAGTCGTCCTGGGATTGACAATCAAGGTGCCCCCAAGGATCACCCTCGGGATATCCCCACGACCGGTCGGGGGATCACCCGCATCGGGATTGAAGCGGTCACCATTGCATCGTCCGGCAGATTCCTTCAGCATCATAGACACCACTGCCCATGGAGGTTCCGGACGATGCATCATCGACAACTCGAGTACCTCGGGGGAGTCACCACTGAGTGGAACGACGCCGCAATGGCCAGGGCGGGCGTGGGCCTATCGCTGGTTAGCGGGTCGCAACTGAGCGAAGAGGGGCAGCAGCGGGCAGACCGCCAGCGCCTGCGTGGGGAGATGGCATTCGTCCGCCGGGGCGGAAGCAAATCACCGACCCTGCTCCTTCGAGCCGCGGACCGGCTCGCACCGCTCGACGCGCAACTCTCTCGTGAGGTGTACCTCGAAGCCCTCAGTGCCGAGATTTGTGCCGACGCGATCGGTTGTGGCCGGGACGTCGTCGCGGTGGCCAAGGCGGCGCGCAGCGCTCCGTCAGTAGCAGGCCCACCGCGGGCAATAGACCTGCTCCTCGATGGTCTCATCACTCGGTTCACAAAAGGATACGCCGCCGGTCTCCCTGGACTCCGTCGGGCCTTGCAGGCCTTCGGGGCTGCTGACGATACGGCTGAGAACCTGCAGTGGCTCTGGTTGGTGTTCCGCATCGCCTCAGACCTCTGGGAAGACGAGGGCTTGCGTTCGAGGGTCGACGACCGGGCTCCGTTCGATCGTCTGGCCAAGCCCGGAGAGCCGACGGAGAGCGCCAACCCCCGGTTCCTCACAAGGTTTGCGCCCGGAGGAGAGTTCAGCCGGAACGGGGAGTTGACCGAGTCGGCGGGGCTGGTCCTGGGCCACTCCGCGGCCATTTACCGCCAAGGTCTGATCGAGTTGTTCGCCGTGATGAACGGCTATGGAGCTGCTTCCCAATCGCCGATCGACTATGAGCACGAAGAGATGGCACTCGGAGGCGAGGCTCGGGTGCCATTCATGGCCGAGTATTCGATGTCGGTGCTCTGCAACGGCCTCGGCCAGTATGAGACGGCACTCTCGATGGGCAGTCGAGCGTGCGGGCGTGGCGATTTGGGCCTGCACGGATGGGCGCTGGGTGAGCTCATAGAAGCCGCGTCGCGGACCCTCCGCCATGATGTTGCCACCGACGCTCTCGACCGGCTGGCCGAGAGGACACAGGCGAGCGGCACCGAATGGGCGCTCGGGCTCGAGGCCCGCTCGCGTGCGCTGGTGAGCGAAGGTACCACTTCTGAAGCCCTCTACCGGGAGTCGATCGAGCGGCTCGCCTGGACCCACGCAGATATGCAGTTGGCGCGCGCCCATCTGCTCTACGGCGAATGGCTGCGACGAGAGAACCGACGAGTCGATGCTCGACAACACCTGCGCCAGGCTTGCACGACGTTTGACAGCATGGGGGCCACGGCGTTCGCCGACCGATCACGCCGGGAGCTCCTCGCCACCGGTGAGAGAGTCCGCAAACGCACGGTGGAGGGCTACGACGAGCTCACGGCCCAGGAGTGGAGCATCGCCCGGCTGGCCGGCAGTCGCCTGACGAATGTCGAGATTGCGACACAGCTGTTCATCAGTCCGCGTACAGTCGAATGGCACCTGCGCAAGGTATTCACCAAGCTCGAAGTCACGTCACGGAAGGAACTCCGTCTCCGTCTCAGCCGAATCGCGTAGCAAGGCAGGACGCGGTCACATTTCGGTTCGCCGGCGGAGCGAAGCATTCCGTTCCTTCGACCACTGCCGGCACCAGGGCTGTCGACGGGTGCGATTGCGGTGTCGGAGAGCTTCGGGGATGTCGGTCTGACCGAGCAGGAGGGTTGATGGAAGCTGTCCTGCACTCGGCCTACAGCCCTGTGCCCATCGTCAGGGCACCCAGCTCATCGGAGCGGGCACGGCCCGGGCTGCTCGTGTCGGATGAGTCTGCTCATTGCAGCGTCTTCCGACGATAGAGATGCACAGCGAGCGGGGCGAAGATCAGGATCAGGCCGATCGACCACAACAAGGTGGTCAATTCCGGGTGTCGCATCGGCCAAGCAGAGATGCTGGCCGAGGGGTTGGGGTTGCCGAAGAGGCTCCGGCAGGCCGATGCGGCGGCACTGACCGGGTTCCAGTCGGCCACGGCTTGCAGCCAGCGGGGCATGCCCTGCGTAGGAACGAAGGTGTTCGAAACGAACACCAGGGGAAGGAAGAAGATGAATCCGATTGCGGTTGCGGCTTCTGGGTTCTTGACCAGCATCCCCGCGCAGGCCCCGACCCATGTCATGGCGAAGGCGATCAGCAGGCAGAGACCAAAGGCAAGTAGGGCATTGCCGAGGCCGTTGTGGATCCGCCAGCCGACGACCAGGCCGGTGAGGACGAGAACGAGTATGGCCACAACCTCGGTCAGGAGGTCAGCGATCACACGGCCGGTCAGGACAGCCGACCGTGCTATCGGCAGCGAGCGGAACCGATCGGTGAGACCGGTGGCCATATCGGTGGAGACGCCGACCGCCGTGCCTTGCGCGGTCCCGACCAGAGCCATCCCGAACATGCCGCCGATGAGGTACTCGTGGTAGTTGCCACCACCAGGGACACTGATAGCCGAGCCGAACACGTAGACGAACAGAAGTACAAAGACGAGAGGCTGGATGGTGACATCGAGGAGCTGTGACGGGTCTCGGACCATTCGCACGACACCACGGCGGGCCAATACGAGCGAGTTCCGCAGCGCCCACCACGCCCGGGAGAGCAGTGGCTCCTTCTGGGCGGAGAGCGGTGCGATCAACGTCGAGGCCATGTGAGATCCGCCCTCTGGTCCGGATCGACGACCGGTTCGACGGGATGGCCGGTGAGGGTCAGGAAGACATCGTCCAGAGAGGGACGGACCATGCCCAAGTCATCGATGACCAAGCCGGCGGCGCTCATTGCTGCCGCAATCGCCGGGATGGCTGTCGCACCGGCCGGAACGGTGGCGTCGACCGATCGCCGTTCAGGGTCCAGGTGAACCTGGCCGTCGGCAAGGCGGGCAAGCGCCGCACGGGCAAGGTCGAGATCAGAACCCGGGGCCAGGGTCACCTGGACACGGTCACCACCGACTTGAGCTTTGAGCTCGTCTGACGTTCCCTGGGCGATGACCGAGCCCCTGTCGATGACGACGATCCGGTCGGCGAGGAGATCAGCCTCCTCCAGATACTGGGTGGTGAGGAGCACCGTCGTTCCGTCCGCCACCAGGTTTCGAATGGTCTGCCACAGAGCCTGGCGGCTACGCGGATCGAGTCCGGTGGTGGGCTCGTCGAGAAACAGGACCGGGGGGTTGACCACCAGGCTGGCGGCGAGGTCCAGTCTGCGGCGCATCCCACCCGAATAGGTCTTGACCCCACGGTCGGCGGCAGTGGTCAGCTCGAACTGGGCCAGGAGCTCCTCGGCCCGACGTTGGGCCAGTCGTCGTGGAAGCCGATGGAGCTGAGCGATCATCACCAGGTTGCCTGACCCGGTGAGGGATTCGTCGAGGGCCGCCGACTGGCCCGCCAGTCCGATCTGCTGCCTCACCTGTGTCGCCTCGGTGACCACGTCATAGCCGGCTATCCGGGCACTCCCTCGGTCCGGTCGAAGCAAGGTGGTGAGGATTCGCACAGTGGTCGTCTTGCCCGAACCGTTGGGTCCGAGGACGCCGAGAACGGTGCCGGCCGGCACCGCAAGGTCGAGTCCCGCCAGCGCGCGGGTCTGCCCAAAGGACTTCTCGAGTCCGTGTGCCTCAATGGCGAGATCCGGGGACCGAGCCGATCGGTGACTCGTACGCTGTACGCTTGTCATAGGATGTACTATATCGTACAATGTACGAAGTGAAACAGGACACCCTGCCTGAGACCGATCTCGACGACTTGTGGCCCCCGTCAGCGGTCACGACACCCCGGCCCAAACGGGCGGCGCACCCGCAGCAACGGCGCCGCGACAAGGCGCTGACCCGTAACGAGATCGTCGCCACTGCCGTCGTCCTGGCCGACGCAGAGGGTGCCGCCGCCGTCAATATGCGACGTATCGCAAAGGAACTCGGCGCCGGAGCGATGTCCCTCTACTGGCACGTGGCGGACAAGGACCAGCTTCTCGATCTGATGCTCGATGTGGTGGAAGGAGAGGGCGGGATCACCGACTTGAGCGGTGACTGGAGAGCAGACTTGAGGAACATCGCCAGACTGAAGCGTCGGACCCTCCTCAGCCATCCGTGGGCGGTGGAGTTTCTGCCCGGCAAGGGCCAACTCGGACCGAACGCCCTGCTGCAGGTCGAACGATCGCTCTCAGTGCTCGATGGTCACAGGCTCGACACTCGGACCGCCCTCCAGGTCTTGATGACCATCGATACCTACGTCACCGGCTCCGTGCTCAACGAACTCCGGGAGATCCGGGTCGAAAAGGCGCTGGCCAGATCCGGGCTGAGCGACACTGAGCTCACTGCTGCGATGGCGGCGTGGATTGAGCGCCTCAACGATTCGGGCATCTTCGACCGCGTTGTTCGGGTCTTCGCGCAAGGCGTTGACCCCGACGCGCCCGAGACGAGAGACGAGCGGTTCGAGTTCGGCCTTGACTGCGTGCTCGACGGGGTGGCGGCCCGGTTCCCCACTACCGTGCAAGTTTCCAGTTGAGGGCCGAACTCTTGGGTCAGTGCAGAAGACTCTGCCAGTTCGCGGGTACGCGGCCTGCAGGTCCGGGCGTCGGCTGCTGGAGCGGATGATGCTCAGGAGCCCGAAGTGCGGGCCCGTCGCAGAACTCGTTTGACTCGTAATCCCAGAACCAGTCTTCACCTGGTTCATAACTCCGAATCACCGAGTGCTCCGTGCCCTTCGCATGAGCGGTGGCATGTTGGCTCGGTGAAGTGTCGCAACACCCGATGTGACCACATTTGGCGCAGCGTCTCAAGTGAAGCCACCACCCTCCGGCTGCGAGGCATTCGACGCACCCATCGCCGCTCGGCGGGACGCTCGGGTCTATGCGATCGCTCACCATCCTGGCGAGGATAGACGGATCACCCTCGACCGTCCTCCGGCGGCATCGATGTCGGTCTGTCGTGACCGCTCACCGGACGGACCGGCGACCGGGTCACCGCAGTCCGCCTTGGGAGCGGTGGTCAGGGCAAGGGGCATCATGTTTCTCCTTTGGATTGGGTTGAGTTGGACAAGTCGACCGCTACCCACCACTTCCGGGCTGAAGTCCGTCCTCGCCTCGAACCGAGAAATACAGCAGGTGACCCTCTGCCGAGTTGACCCGTTCGAAGTGGATGCGGCGTCCGTAGACGGTGACCAGAGCGAGGACGGCTGACGCCAGGAGGAGGGCGCCGGCCACATTGAGGGAGAGGTTGAGCCCGTGCCCGAAGGCGCCATAGGCGGCCGACACGACCTCGTTCACGATGTGGGCGATGGCGTGGTCCTTGGCCGTGGCTGCCTTGGCCTCGCCCTGATAGGTGCCGGTGGTGACGGCCGAAACCACCAGCGACTGGTAGGCCTTGGGGATCCCGATGGCGGTGAGCTTGCGCACCAGGTTGACCGTGAGCTGCCCGTTGATGATCGAGCCGAGGACGGCTACCCCGACAACCGCACCGAGCTCCCGGAAGGTGTTGGTGGTGGAAGCGGCCATCCCCGAGTGCTTGGCCGGAACCGAACCGAGGGCGGCAGATGTCACCGGGACCATGGCCATGCCCACCCCCGCGCCGGCGAGGAACATCGTCCATCCGATCTGGTCGAAGCCGACGTGCGGCGTGATCATGGCGTTGGTCAACAGGATCCCGACCCCGGCCAACAGGCACCCGGTGGCCATGGGGATCCGAGGGCCCCAGGCCGCCACCCACCGCCCGGTGAAGAGCGAGGCTGCAACCATCCCGACAGCCAGGGGGACGAAGTCGAGGGCCAGGCCGAGAGGCGAGACGGACACCACGACCTGGAGGTACAGCGCCACCATGAAGAAGATGGCGAAGGTCCCGAAATAGGCAGTGAAGGCGATGACGCTTGACCCGGCGAAGGCCGGGCGTTTGAAGTAGCGCACGTTGAGCACGGGGTTTTTGGCTCGCAGCTCGGCCAGGACGAAGGTCACCGCGGCAGCGAGGGCGAAGAAGAAGAGGAGGTCGATCCACCAGGTCCGGTAGCCGGCCGTCTCGCCCAGGATGATGGCAAAGGTCAGCGATCCGAGGGTGAGGGCTCCGAGGAGGAAGCCCGGGATGTCGAACCGGGCCCGGACCGGGTCGGCGCTCTCGGGGAGCGCCACGGCGGCACCGGCGAAGGCCAGCGCGCCGAAGAAGAGGTTGAACCAGAAGATGGCTCGCCAGGACCAGCCGAACACCAAGAGGCTGCCGATGAGTGGGCCGAGAGCCAATCCCAGGCTGGAGACAGCCGCCCACATGCCGAGGGAACGGGCCCTTTGGGCCCGGTCGGGGTAGAGATGTCGGATCATCGACAGGGTGCCCGGCTCGGAGGCGGCGGCGCCGATGCCCATGACCACTCGGCCGGCGATGAGCACGTCGGTGGTGGGGGCCACCGCGGCAATTACCGAGCCGGCGCAGAACACAGCCACTCCGCCGAGCATCACCTTCTTGCGCCCGAAGAGGTCTCCCACCGTGCCGAAGCTCAGCATCAGGCTGGCGAATGTGAGGGCATAGCCGTTCACCACCCATTGCAGCTGGCTCACCGAGGCGTGCAGATCGCTCTGCACATGGGCCAACACCACCGTGACGATGGTGTTGTCGAGGAAGGTCAGGAACAGGACGAAGAGGAGCGTCGCCAAGGCCAACGATCCGAAGCGACCCTCCACCGGCCTGTCGGTGGGCGCCGGCGACGTCGATGCCAGGGTCATTGGCACCTCGATTTCATGTCTTCTTCCCCCACTTGTAGGCCTACGTGCGGGTCCACCGACAGCCGATGCAACCTTTCATCCCGACAATGGCTGCGATCAAACCCAGTGTTCTCACCGGCGCCTGTGGCAATCGGTTGGCCGTGCTCTGTCGTTTGACGTATACCCCGGGCTGACATCGGACAATCTACCTGTACGAGCGACGTCCCGAGGTGACTGCGACAGGGCAGACCCTTGCGTCGAACACCGACGTCGCGGTTCGACTCGAAGGGCATCGACTTCCGCCGACACTGATTGCACCGTCCAGGCCGGCAACATGCTGCCGAGCTGGTGGGCGTCACGGGCAGCCACTCGGATCGCAGGATGTGCACGCCCTGGTCGCTCCTCCTCGTCACCGATGGCTAGGTACGGGTTCCGGACGTGGCTCGGTCGGGAGCGCCGGGCAGGCCCCTGCCGTTCGATGGGATGCCCTCGCCGGTGGGGGCGCGATGCGCCCCGACGGGAGATGGCTCGACTGGGGAGCACCGGTGCTGCCCGGCGATGATCCGAGGACCGGACGTCCAATTCAGATAGCGCCAGCTCCAATTGACCAAGACCGTCAGCTTGTTCCTGAACCCCATCAGGTAGACGAGGTGGAGCCCGAACCAGGCCGCCCACCCGATCGTGCCCCGCAGCACCAGGCCGCCACGGAGCTGGGCGATTGCGGCCCGCCGCCCGATGGTGGCCATGGTGCCCTTGTCCCGGTAGCGGAAGGGCTTGCTCGGTCGACCGACCGCCCGGGCAAGAATTTGGTTGGCCGCATGATGCCCCGATTGGATGGCGACCGGTGCAAGCTGTGGACACAGCTCCTCCGAACCCGGTGCCACCGGGATGGACGCAGCATCCCCGATGGCAAATGCGCCCTCGTGGAGAGGAACGGCCAGGTTGGAGTCCACCACCAAACGCCCGCTTCGGGCTGTGTCGGAACCGAGCTCGGTCGCCACCGTTCCACTGGCCGTCACACCTCCGGCCCAGATCACCGTTCGGGTCCGGATGGTCGATCCGTCCGCGAACTCGACCTGGGTCGAGCTTACCTTGGTGACCATCTTGCCCAGCTCGACCTCGACGGTGCGACCTTCGAGGGTCTTCTCCGCGTATCGCTGTGCCGAACGTTTGAACGAGGTGAGCACGTGGTCGAGCCCGTCGATCAGGACGACCCGAGCGGCCGACCGATCGAACCGGAACCCGTCACGGGATATCGACATGTCGAGCAGTTCGGCAATTGCACCCGAGACCTCGACACCGGTCGGGCCACCGCCCACGACGACGAAATTCAACGTCCCGTCGGAGGAATGTGCGCTCTCTCCGTCAGCTTCCTCCAGACGAACGAGGATGTGGTCCCGCAGGTGACGAGCATCTTCCAGGGTGTAGAGGGGGTGGGCGTGCTCGGAGGCACCCGGTACGCCGAAGAAATTGACAACCGAGCCGGTGGCCACGATCAGAGAGTCGAAAGGAATGTCGTCAGCGCAACCCTCGCTGGTCGCGTCATGCCTGACGCCGACGCCTGCGAAGCACACCGTCCGCTCGTCCCAATCGACCCCGGTGACCGTTCCGAGCCGAAAGTGGATGTTCGAGTCCCGTCCGATGGCAGCACGCACCGGATAGGCAACATCTGCCGAGTCGAGCCCCGCCGTCGCCACCTCGTAGAGAAGTGGCTGGAACGTCTGGTGGTTGCGCTGATCGATCAGCGTGACGTGGACCGACTTGTCGGCGAGCGACCGCGCGGCCGCGAGACCTCCGAATCCGGCACCGACGATGACGACTCTGTGCACTGGTACTCCTGACCTCATCGAATCCCTCAATGATGTGAATTGACTGATGAGTTGGCAGACGAAGCACCGACCGCCACCCGTCCACCGCCTGTCGCACCTCGGACCCGATCGACGATTCTGGTGAGGTCCTCTCCCGAGATCGTCTCCTTCTCGAGGAGGGCGCTGACGACGGCATCAAGTGCGTCACGGTTGTCGGTCAGCAGGCCGCGGGCCCTCTCCTCGGCCTCGCTGAGCAGGCGGCTCACCTCCTGGTCGATGACCTGCTGGGTCCCTTCGGCAGTAGGGCCGTTCCTGGCACAGCTGGGGACCGCTCAGATAGGAGGGCTCGTCGGATCCGTACCCGATGGGTCCGAGCCGCGGCGACAAGCCCCAGTCCCGTGACCATCTTGATGGCCAGGTCGGTGGCCCCGGCCAGGTCGTTGGCCGCCCCGGTCGAGGCCTCCCCGAGGACCAGGATCTCCGAGGCCCGCCCGCCCAGGCGGACGGCCAGCGAGTCGAGCAGGTAGCTCTCGGCGTAGAGGTGGCGCTCGTCGACCGGGAGCTGCTCGGTGACCCCCAGGGCCCGGCCGGCGGGGAGGATGGTGATCTTGGCCACCGGGTCGGCGTGCTCGGAGAGGAAGGCGACCAGGGCGTGGCCGGCCTCGTGGACGGCCACCGAGTGCTTCTCCTCGGGCAGGAGGGCGTTGGAGGCGTCCCGGCGGCCGAGGAGGACCCGGTCCCGGGCCTCGTCGATGTCCTGGGCGAAGATGACGTCGCGGTCGTGGCGGACGGCCACGATGGCCGCCTCGTTCATGAGGTTGGCCAGGTCGGCCCCCGAGAACCCGGGCGTGGCCCGGGCCACGGCGTCGAAGTCGACGTCGGGGGCCAGGTGCTTGCCCGCGACGTGCACGGCCAGGATGGCGGCACCGCTCGGCCTGGTTGGGCAGTGGGATCTCGACCTCCCGGTCGAAGCGGCCCGGTCGGAGCAGGGCGGGGTCGAGGACCTCGGGCCGGTTGGTGGCGGCCATGACCACCACCCCGGTGGAGGGGTCGAAGCCGTCCATCTCGGCCAGAAGCTGGTTGAGGGTCTGCTCCCGCTCGTCGTTGGAGACGATCGACCCGCCCACGGCGCTGGCCGATGGCGTCGATCTCGTCGATGAAGATGATCGAGGGGGCCCGCTTGCGGGCGTCGGCGAAGAGGTCCCGGACCCGTGAGGCCCCCACCCCGACGAACAGCTCGACGAAGCTCGAGCCGGTGAGGGCCAGGAAGGGGACCTCGGCCTCGCCGGCCACGGCCCGGGCCATCAGGGTCTTGCCCGTGCCCGGCGGGCCGACCATCAGCACCCCCCGGGACCGATCGCCCCGGCCTGGGCGTAGCGCTCGGGATGGCTCAAGAAGTCGACGACCTCGGCCACCTCCTGCTTGGCCCCCTCGTAGCCGGCGACGTCGGCGAAGCGGGTGGTCGGCCTGTCCTCGTCGTAGACCTTGGCCTTCGACCCGCCGATCGCCCATGATCCCCCCGGCCAGCTGCTTTGGAGCTCCGCCGCCCGATCCAGATGAAGACGGCGACGAAGAACAGGAAGGGGAGGAAGGACAAGAGGTCATCGAGGAGGGCCGACCCCTGCTCCGACCCCGGTGACGTCGACCTCATGGGCCTTCAGCGTCGGGGCCAGCTGGGTGTCGGTGATGGCCGTCGGGATCTGGCTGGTGTAGTCGTCGCCGCCCTTGAGGGTCCCGGTGATGGCACCGCTCGGGTTGACCGAAGCTGTCCGCACGCCCCCTGAAGCGACCTCGGACAGAAACTTCGAATAGCTGTAGCTCTTCGTCGGCGTGCTCGTCATATGGGGGATGGAGAGCAGGATCAGCGTGATGAGGACGCCCAGCGGCAGGAGCCACCTCCGCCACCGGGGCGGGGGAGGGGAGCCGGTGCCGGAGGTCGATCGTTGGGCTCCGCCCGGCCTTGCCGATGTCGTGAGATGACGTGTCCTGACACTCATGGTGAGACCTCCGTCTCACCGGCAGACTCCTCCTTTGCTGGCAACATCTGATAGCGCCGTCTCCACGTCGCATGCCACCCATCTCGAATACGTGGGCCCTCGTCACCACCTACGAAACTCCTCATTTCGTGCCTCCGGTTACGACTAGGCATCAAAACCCGATCTCGCTCTCTCACTGCTCGATCAGGAGCAATCCTCCCGATGACGGCCGATCAGTGAGCACACACCCCTGACGGCCGTGCCTCGTGGGCGCCATCCAGAAACCAGGTGCGCTTCCTTCTGGAACGATCACGCCAATTGCCATATTCGATTCTCACCACATGGTCGAGGTGTTGCACGAGCCGGATGGCAATGCTCCGCGGGTCGTCCAGAACGTGGGCCGCATGTCCGGCTCTGTCGGGCAGCGCCGGAGAGTCGTTCCAGCGCCAGCGAGAACAATGAGCTTTCGTAAAGCTCCTCACTCACCGTCAACGCAAAGCCATCCCACGAGGCAAAAACCAGAAGCCCCATCAGTACCCCGACAATCTCAAAACTGACCAATCCACCGGCTTTCGTCGCCAACGCCAGACGCACCTCACGCGTATGACCGGCCTGTTCGTTCGCGTCCGCCGCCCGCACGCTGGCGCTCCTGGCCGACGATCATTCTGAGACGTTCGGGTCGCGTCTGGCTCATGGCTCCCGTCCCGATGGATCAGGTGGGTCTGGTTCGGGCACACATCACGTTCATCCCCTTCTGCCTCTCCTCCCGCTCCCGGGCGGCCCGAACGGACGCCAGCGCTGTCCGCTGAGGTAAGCGTGGCGCCTCCAGATTCCCGTCGCGCCCGTGGATGACCCTGGTCGGTGCTGCGGCCGGCGGACAGCTGCCGGACGACCACGCTGGGGTCAGGTGACCGGTCAGATGGCGCTCGGGCGTCCGCGACCGGCGGTCAGCATCGGCCGACCACGTCGACCAGGGTCATCCACTGGCGCGACGGGTCGCCGGAGGCGCGACCTTTCGGGTATGAGAGTCTTCCGCAGGCCACCGTTGGCAGATGAGGCCTCCACGGGTGCTGCATCGAGTCGACCGCAGGCGAGCATCAGGGGAGGGGCCGATCTGCTTCTCGGCGGGGATGCGGGTCCGGTCCTTGTTGCGGTCGACGGCCAAGCGGAGGGCTGGGATGCTCTGGAGTGGGCGGCCGCCGAGGCAGCTGCTCGCCAGGTGGGGCTCCGGATCGTGCACGCGGTCAGATGGCCAGGCCCGCCATTGGGCCTGCCCGGGGGCCTGGCCATGAACCGGTGGGATCCGAAGGTCGAAAGCACAGGCATGGGCGTTCTCGAGGAGGCGGTCGAGCTCGCCCGCGGTGTCGCTCCCACTGTGCCGATCACGACTCATCTCCACTGGGGAGACATCGCCCAGGTGGTGCTGCGGGAGGGACGAAGGGACTCGCTCATCGTCCTGGGCCGCCGGTGCGGTCGCCACCGCCGTTCCGTGGCCAGGTCGCTGAGCAGCCAGGTGGCCCGTCGATCGAACTGCCCGGTCCTCGTCGTCGGGCTTCAGGACGAGATCTCACGGGGTCCTTCGCTGGGAAGGGTGGTGGTCAGCGCCGATGGTACGCAGGACCCGACAATCGCTCTCGGGTTCGCGTTCCGAGCGGCCCAACGCCGCGATGCCGGTGTTACGGCGATTCTGGGGTGGAGCAGACGGAGCTCGGCTCACGATGACACTCGAGTCGCCCGGGCCTTGCGGGTGTGTCGCGAGGCCTTTCCGGGCGTGGAGGTCCGGGAGCGGGTCGTTGCCCTCCCGGCCGGATCGGCCCTGGTCAGGGAATCGGCGGGCGCAGCGCTGGTGGTACTCGGGTCGCGGACTCGTGGTCGCCTGCGTCGACGGCTCTTCGAGTCCGTGGAATCCGTCTTGGGCTCGGCTCGGAGTCCGGTTGCGGTTGTCAGGGATGCTTCCGGTTCGCGCCTGGTGGGCACCAGGGCTCCAACCAGGGACTCCCACTGGTGCGATCAGAAACCCGAGGAGTGAGAATGCTCCGGGATGGAACAAGAGAGCGGGTGGGAAGTCGCTCTCAAAAGGATGAGGGGACGGAAATCTCCTTCCACTCGGTGGAGGCTCGAGTCCCGGAGCAGTGGTGGAAGGAAACAGCGACCCGTGGAGGTCCCCGATGAGCAGCAGGGATGGAAGCAGTGACTACGACGTCATTGTCTTCGGTGGCGGAGCGCCGGGCGAGCATTGTGCTGCTGCTTTGGCCGATGGTGGCTTGCACGTCGCCGTGGTAGAGCGCGATCTGGTGGGGGGTGAGTGCTCCTATTGGGCGTGCATCCCATCCAAGGCGCTGCTGCGCCCCGGAGAGGCCGTGCACGGGGCGCTGGAAGCGGCGGCCACGGCGGAGGTGGACGTGAAAGCAGCGCTCGCCTGGCGGGACTTCATGGTGTCCGACTATTCCGACACCGGACAAGCAAAGTGGCTGGGGGGCAAGGGGATCGACCTGTTGCGTGGAAATGGCCGTCTCGCCGGTGTTGGGGTCGTCGAGGTCGACGACAAGCGGTACACGGCCGAGCATGTGGTTGTGGCAACGGGCTCCGATCCGGCGGCACCGCCTGTTCCCGGGCTCGGTGAGCTGGATGGAGTTTGGGGCACGCACGAGGCAACGGGCATGAAGGCCGTTCCGGAGCGTCTCCTCGTGATGGGAGGCGGGCCGGCCGGGGTGGAATTGGCGCAGGTGGTGCGGCGCCTGGGCGGCGAGGTCGCGCTCATCGAGCGGGCCGACCGCCTGCTCGCCCGTGAGGCTGCCCCGCTGGGTGACGCGCTGGCCGACAGCCTGCGCCGTGATGGAATCGAGATCGTCCTTGGCGAGAGCGTCAAGGCTGCACGAAGAGACGGTGAAGCGTACGTCCTCGAGTTCGGCGAGCACGGCCAGTTGCGGGGGGATCGCCTGCTGGTCGCCACGGGCAGGCGCCCGCGGGTGAGTGGCATAGGCCTGGACACCGTGGGAGTCGAGGCTGACCACCATGGGATCCCAGTGGACCCCTACCTCCGGGCAGGCGAACGACTTTGGGCGATAGGCGACGTCAACGGTGTGTGGCCACTGACCCATGTGGGTGAGTACGAAGGTGATGTCGTGGCCGCGAACATCCTCGGAAGTCCGAGGCCGGCCAACTATGAGGCGGTGCCCCGCGTCGTCTACACGGACCCCCAGGCTGCGGCGGTCGGGGCGGTCGATGCCCCGTTCAGTGGCACTGCTCCCTTGTCGGAGGTCTCGAGAACCGCCACCTACACCCATGACTACGCCGAGTCCAAAGGATTCCTGACGCTGCTCAGCGACGGCGAGCGGCTGACTGGTGCCTATGCATTGGGCCCGGAGGCAGGGGAGTGGTTGCAGCAGGCGACGTTGGCGATACGTGCTCGAGTCCCGCTTGCAGTGCTGCGTGACACGATTCAGCCCTTCCCCAGCTTTTCGGAGATCTATGCCACTGCCCTCAAGGCGCTCAGCGCCGAGATCGACGGTGGGAGCAAGAAAGAGGGTCCGAACGAGGAAGTGGGGCGGGCAGGCGGGCAGAAGGTGGTGGGCGTGCCGACGGGTTCGTCAGTCTCCCCGTAGCGGTCCGGGTGTCCGTCTCCTGCAGAGGTGACCGGAGACGGAAGCCCAAAGAGCTCAGAGTCGAGTTCGGCCTCCATGTTCCGGACGGAGAGCTCGACGATGCGACAGGTTGCTGCGAGCAATGCGTTCCGACGACGGGAAGCCCAGGGAGATCATGACCATGGAGTACCTCGTGACCATGACCACTCACGTTCCTGACGGGACCTCAGAGCAAGAGGTAGAAGAGATGCGGTCCCGGGAGGCCGTACGATCGAGTCAGCTTTCGGCAGAGGGACACCTGCTCCGGCTCTGGCGGCCCCCGTTGCAACCGGGCGAATGGCGCACACTCGGACTCTTCTCCGCTGATGATCCGAGGCAACTCGAGGAGATCCTCGCCTCCATGCCGTTGCGCGTCTGGCGCACGGATGAGGTCATGCAACTGTCACCGCATCCAAATGACCCGGGACCGGTTCGGAGTGAGGAGCCCGCGCAGAAGCCTGCGTCTTCCACGTGACGTAGTTTGGCGTCACTCGCACACGCTTCGGAGGAGCTCCATGGACGGGAATGAGATGAAGGTGGCAATCATCACCGGAGGCAGTGAGGGTATCGGTGCAGGCCTTGTCTCGGCGTATCGCAGCCGGGGCTGGGGAGTCGTGGCCAACTCGCGCACGATCAAGGCCTCCGAAGATGTGAGTATCGTCGCCGTCGACGGTGATGTGGCAGAGCCGGCGACCGATGACCGAATCGTGAGTGCGGCCCTCGAGCGCTTCGGACGGATCGATACGCTCATCAACAACGCAGGTATTTTCAACAGTAAGCCGTTCACCGAATATACCGACGAAGAGTATGCGTCCATCGTGCGGGTGAATCTCACTGGATTCTTCAGGCTCACCCAGCGGGTGGTCGTGGAGATGCTGAAGGGCTCGGGCGGTCACATTGTCAACATCACGACCACTCTCGTCGACTACGCCAATGTCGAGGTTCCGTCTGTGTTGGTTTCGCTCACCAAAGGCGGCCTGGCTTCGGCTACGAAGTCGCTGGCGATCGAGTATGCGACCCGTGGGATCAGGGTCAATGCAGTTTCGCCGGGCGTCATCCAGACGCCGCTGAATGCACCTGATTCCTATGATGCGGCGGCAGCGCTCGAACCCCTCGGTCGTGTCGGGCAGATCAGCGATATCGTCGAAGGCATTCTCTTCCTGGAGTCGTCTCCCTTCATCACCGGAGAGATTCTGCACATCGACGGCGGCCAGAGCGCGGGCCACTGATCGTGTGACGGCGTTGACCAGGGTCTCCGACGGGTGCGACGGGGGGCGCCGGGGGCCAATATGAAGAGCGGGAAGGCCAGGTCCCCAGGCGCCCTTGCTGGAGAGGAGTCGGTCGTGTCAAAAGAGCAGAACATTGCGGTGGGGATGCACAGACATCTTGGGGATCTTGGCGCAACTCGGCCTGGTCTCCACTCCAGTGGTGGCGGTGTGCTGATGGTCCGGACGCCGCGCTCGAGCGGCATGGCGATCAGGCAGAGGGCAAACGAGCAGGACGAAGTGAGGTAGTCGTGGTCGGAAGGGAGATGAACGAGCTGGCGCGGAAGGTGGTGCCCGAACTGCGGAGCATCGCCGCCCTCGTCGAGAGCGCCGGTGCAGCGTCGGTCCAGTCCATGGAGCTTCTCGAGGTCGGTCGGGCCATCCAGACCGCGCTGGTGGTCTTGAGCGATTGTGGGGCGGTTGAAATGGCGGGCTGGTCTCCTTCATCCAGGATGGACGAAGCTGGCGGGCATCGAGGGTCGTGAGGTGAGAAGGCTGATCGAAGCGGTGATTCGGTATGCGGTTGTCGACGTGTCGAAGTGGAACGAGGTGGTCATGGTTCATTCAGCGGTAGAGCGGGTGAAGCGCAGCCGGTTGGCCGTGCTGCTGGAGGATCCACCGTTGGCCGTGTGGGCGGTGAGGACCGCCGGCAGCTGGGGGACGTCTCCGCTCTCTGCTCTCGAAGTGTTGGCTGAGGCCCTGACCAGAGACGCGGCACCACGATGATGAAGGAAGGCAATCGGGCCGCCGTGGGGGTGGAGAAGAGGGCAGGGACGGAGCAGCTCATGATCGGAGCCGAGGCGATATGCACCGATGGATCGTGCGGCGAAGTTCGCCGTGTGGTCATAGATCCTGCCGCGCTCGAGGTGAGTCATCTGGTGGTCGAGCCGAAACACCGACAGGGGCTCGGCCGCCTTGTGCCACTCGATCTCGTGGATGTCTCGACTGGTGAGGTACGGGTCGACTGCACAAGGGCCCAGCTCGACGCCATGGATCATGCAGAAGAGACGGAGCTCCTGCCGGCAAGTGGCGGCCATGCAGATTACCCGGCCGGACGGGCGTTGCCTCAGCCCTATGACGGCCTGAGTAACGTGATCGGGGATGTGCCCGAAGCCGTCACCTACGACACGGTCCCTCCGGGAGAGGTGGAGGTCACGCCGGGTGAACGGGTCCATGCCACGGATGGCCCCATCGGGAGCGTCAAGGGGGTGGTGATCGATCCCCGGAGCCGGCGCGTCACCCATCTGCTCCTGCGGGAAGGTCACGTGTGGGGGCACAAGAGGGTCGCCATTCCGGCGGATGCCGTGATCGCCATCGACAGCGGTATTCAGTTGAACCTCTCCAAGCGAGACGTAGAGGATCTGCGGCCTGCGGAGGAGAATTGAGGGTGCGGTCCCGAGTCGGAGGGGTCTCTTCGTGAAGCGGCATGGTGCGGCAGTGGCGAGCCGGCCTGGAGAATCGGGTGCGGACCGATCACCAGTGAGCGACCTTCCGATCTCGGAGTATGCCTTGATCTCCGACTGTCATTCGGCCGCCCTGGTGAGCAAGGGGGGATCGGTCGACTGGCTCTGTTTCCCCCGTTTCGACGGGTCTTCGATATTCGGGCGGATTCTGGATCAGGGTGCAGGGCATTGGTCGATCCGCCCTGCTGGCGCCTTTACGTCGGAGCGGCGTTATCTGGAGCAAACCTTGGTGTTGGAGACCACATTTTCGACGGCCGACGGCACCGTGACCCTCGTCGACGCTCTGGCCGTGGGACGAGACGACCGCGGGCACCAGCTGGGCGCAGGTGCACCCTCCGCACTGGTTCGCCGGATCGTCGGGGCGAAGGGAACTGTCGACCTGGAATTCGAGTATGTGCCGCGTCCGGAGTACGGGTTGATCTGGCCGGTGATGGAGCAGGTCGATGGGGGCGTCCGGGCACGCGCAGGAGCCGTCGGGTTGGCGATGTCGTGCCCGACGCCGGTCGACATCGAGGGATCGAAGGTAGTCGCCCGCCTGACGGTCAGCGAAGGTCAGGAGCTCACCTTCTCCCTTCTGGCCCGTTCGTCATCCGAAGAGCCGCCTGGGCTCTGGTCACCTCAGGAGATCTCCGATCGCCTCGATTCGACGGTCGACGCGTGGCGCTCGTGGTCGGCGCTCCACCAGTCGTACGACGGGCCTTGGCAAGATCTTGTTCAACTGAGCGGCAGGGTCCTCTACGGCTTGACCTATTTCCCTACCGGCGCCATGGTGGCAGCGCCGACGACGTCGCTGCCCGAGACACCGGGCGGTACCCGCAACTGGGACTACCGCTATTCGTGGGTGCGAGATGCCAGCTTCACCCTGCAGGCGCTGTGGGTGGCGGCGTGTCCTGATGAGGCATGGAAGTTCTTCGACTTCATGGCCGTCGCCGCGGCCTCCCAGCTCCATCGGGGCGCTGATCTCCAGATCATGTTCGGCGTGGGTGGGGAACGGGATCTGACCGAACGCGAATTGCCTCATCTCACCGGCTGGCGGAACAGCGCTCCGGTCCGAGTGGGCAACGGAGCGTGGACCCAGCGTCAACTTGACGTCTATGGCGAGCTGCTGGATGCGGCGTACCGATTTCCGGAGCAGCTCGATCAGCTCGGCCCACCCACCCGGCAATTCCTCGTCGATCTGGCAGACGCCGCGGCCGCCCGCTGGCGCGACAAGGATCAGGGGATCTGGGAGGTCCGAAGCGAGCCGCAGGACTTCGTATATTCCAAGCTGATGTGCTGGGTTGCCCTCGACCGCGCCATCGACTTGGCCGGGAGGCTCGGTGCCAACGAACGCGTCGACGGGTGGCGGACGGTGCGTGAAGAGATCGCCCAGGCCGTCCTGGCCCATGGGTGGAATGAAAAGACGGGTACCTTCACCCAGTCGTTCGGCTCGGACAGCCTTGACGCTTCCAATCTCATGATGCCGATCGTGGGATTCATTCCGGCCGACGATCCCCGCATGCTGGCCACAATCGACGCCACCGCCCGATGCCTGACCGACAAGCGGGGCCTCGTCTACCGGTATCTGTCAGACGATGGGCTCGCCGGATCTGAAGGATCCTTCCTCCTGTGCACATTCTGGTTGGCCCAGGCCCAGGCTCTGGCCGGTCAGGTCCCAGAGGCCCGGAAGACCTTCGAATGCGCAGTGTCCTTCGTCAACGACGTCGGATTGCTCTCAGAGGAGGTCGCCGCGGACACCGGTGAGCTGATCGGCAACTTCCCCCAGGCGTTCAGCCACATAGGCCTTGTCAATGCGGCGTGGGCCATTTCGGAGGCCGAGCGAAGAGAAGGAGTGGGGAAGGCCTGAGCCTCCGGCCATCGGTCGTCGAGGATCCCCGATCCGGCCGCGGGTCGGTCCCCGTTCGCCCGGGGCCCCTGTTCACCTAGTGTAGGAGCATCGGGCTTTCGCACCTGTCGTCGGGGCGTGCTCGTGCGCACGACGTGCGCCAGCAGTGGGGGAGTCGAGATGGGCGATCGAGCACCGGCGTCGATTGAGGGCGAGACCATCGTCGAGGCATTCCGCCACAGCGTCAGACGGCTATCCGACCGGTCCGCCCTGCGGTGGTGCGAGGACGGAGCCTGGTCGGCGCTGACGTGGTCCGAGTACGGCCGGGCGGTGGATGAGGTGGCGGCGGGGCTGGCCGAGGTCGGGGTGCTCCCGGGCGACCGGGTGGCCATCCTGTCCGGCAACCGGCCGGAGTGGCATCTGGCCGACATCGGGGGACTCGTCGGTGGTGCCGTGACCGTGCCGATCTATCAGACCAGCTCGCCCGAGCAGGTGGCCTACGTGCTCGGTCATTCGGAGGCACGCCTCTGTTTCGTCGAGGATGACCTCCAGCTGGCGAAAGTCCTCGAGGTGCGGGACCAGCTGTCCTTCCTCCATCAGGTGATCGTGTTCGCCGACGACGGACCGCGGGACGACCCGTTCGTGATGGGGTTCGCCGAACTGCGGGCCACGGGCGTCCGTCGCCTCGAACGTGAACCGGATCTGGTCGAGTCCCGGTCGGGTGCCGTAGCGGCCGACCAGGTGGCGACACTCGTCTACACCAGCGGGACAACCGGCCCTCCCAAGGGGGCGATGATCAGCCATGCCAACGTCATGTGGACACTCAGGAGCGCCATCTCGGTCTTCGATCTGCGCGAGGGCGAGCGGTTCCTCTCGTTCCTGCCCCTCAGCCACATCGCCGAGCGGATGATCAGCGACTTCGCATCGGTCGCCACCGGCGGTGAGACATGGTTCGCCCGCAGCATCGGCACCGTGGGTGAGGATCTCCGGGCGTGCCGGCCGACAGTCTTCTTCGCGGTGCCCCGGGTCTGGGAGAAGCTCCGCGAGGCCATCCTCGACAGACTGGATGGCAGCCGGTCCCTGGAGCGGATGGTCGTCGATCATTACGTCGAGTTGAGCCAGCACGTCGCCCAGCGGAAGGAGGCTGGTCGGCGCCCGGCGCTGTGGGAGGAGCTTCCCCATCGTGCCCTCGACGCCACCGTCGGTGCGCAGGTCAGGCACGAGCTCGGCCTGGACAAGGCCCACATCCTGGTGTCGTCGGCGGCACCGGTCCATCCGGACCTGCTCCGCTGGCTGGGGGCCGTCGGCCTGACGGTGCTCGAGGTCTACGGCCAGACTGAGACCTGCGGACCCACCACCGCCAACCCCCCGGAGGACAACAGAGTCGGAACGGTCGGATTGCCCCTGCCCGGTGTGCGCCTGCGCATCGCCGACGATGAGGAGATCCTCGTACAAGGCGGGAACGTCTGCGAGGGGTACTTCCGGGATCCCGAAGGATCGGCTCAGCTCATCGACGGCCACGGGTGGTTGCACTCGGGCGACATGGGTGGGCTCGACGCCGACGGCTATCTCCGGATCACCGGCCGGAAGAAGGACCTGATCATCACCGCGGCCGGTCAGAACGTGGCCCCGCAGGACATCGAGTCGGACCTCCGGAACAGTGAGCTTCTGTCCGAGGCGGTCGTGATCGGTGACGGCAGACGCTACCTGACCGCGCTCCTCACCCTCGACATCGAGGCGCTGTTCCGATGGGCCCGGCAACGGGGAAAAGAGGCCGAACCCCGGGACCTGATCGCCGACCCGGAGCTCAAAGGGGCCATCGACCGGATCGTGGAGGACGTCAACGCCAAGCGTTCCCGTGTCGAGCACGTGCGCGCCTTCCGGATACTCGACCACGACTTCGCCGTCGCCTCCGGCGAGATGACCCAGACCCTCAAGGTCAAGCGGAACGTCGTCATCGAACGCCACCGGAAGGAAGTCGATGAGATGTACGGAGGTGATCCTCCGTCGTGACGGGAGTGGATCCGCCATCCGGAACGACGCGGTCGGCGGTGGCCGCCGTCGCGGCCCACCCGGAGGCGAGAGCGGTCCCGGCCGGGTGACCGACGTGCGCATCGCGGTCATCGGCGCCGGTTCGTGGGGGACCACGGTGGCTTCCATGCTCGCCGAACGGTTCGATACCTTGATTTGGGCCCGGGAGCCCGAGGTCGCCGAGGCAATCTCGAGCTGGCACGAGAACCCGGTCTACCTCGCCGGCTTCACCCTGGCCCCCTCACTCGAGGCGACGACCGATCACCGCCGGGCCGCCGATGGCCGCCAGCTGCTGGTCGTGGCCGTTCCGGCCCAGCACATGCGGGGCGTGGCCGAGCAGTTCGCACCGTTCGTCGGTCCTCACGCGGTGACGCTGAGCCTCACCAAGGGCATCGAGCTGGGCACGCTGTGCCGGCCCTCTGAGATCCTGGCTCAGGCGCTCGGGCCCGGTGGGCAGGATCGCGTCGGTGTCCTCGCCGGTCCCAATCTGGCCCTCGAGGTGATGGCGGGGCAGCCGGCGGCAACGGTGGTGGCGGCCACGGACACCGGGACCGCCCGGTGGCTGCAGGGTCTCCTGAACAGCAAACGGTTCCGGGTCTATACGAGCGACGACGTCGTGGGATGCGAGGTCGGTGGTGCGGTCAAGAACGTGATCGCCATCGCCGCCGGTGTCGCCGACGGACTCGGGTACGGCTGGAACAGTCGTGCCGCCCTCATCACCCGTGGCCTGGCCGAGTTGGCCCGACTGGGTGTCGCCCTGGGCGGTGATCCCCTCACGTTCCTCGGTCTCGCCGGCAACGGGGACCTGATCGCCACCTGCAGCAGCGTCGAGAGCCGCAACCATCGGGTGGGGGTCGCCCTCGGGCAGGCCCGCACCCTCAGTGACATCGTCACGGAGACGAACATGGTCGCCGAAGGAGTGGACTCCACGCCCGCCGTGCTGGCACTGGCCCGCCGGGTGGGCGTGGAGATGCCGGTGGCCGAGCAGGTGGGCGCGATGCTGACCGGGGCACGGTCACCCGAGGATGCCGTGGAATCGCTGATGGGGCGGGGCCTGACCTCGGAATTGCACGACCTCGGGGGTAGCCGCTTCAGACAGGTCACCGACGGCCCGGTGTGAGCCGGCCAAATCCGGCGTGCCCAGCGGTGGTCCGGCACCGACGTGTCATCGCTGCGGCTGAACACCCCGGGCGGGCGGGACGTTCGACGAACGGTGGAGAGTCGGACACGGAGTCGAGATGACCGAAGTTGGGACTTTCTACCCTCCTGTCCGGGTCGAGAGTGGTCCAACATCGGTATGAGAGGGCAGTACGAACGAAAGGGAGGGCCCCATGCCCGAACGGATGGATTTGCGGAGTCGCATCGAAGACCTCATCGAACGGGCCCAGGATGAGATCCTGGAGGCAAGCCGTGAGTTGACCAGAGGCGTCAACCAGGGGGCCGAGCGATTCGTGCCCCCGATCTCCGCCGACGTCGAACGGTTGGTCGACGACGTCTTCGACTTCAGCGAACGGGTCATCAAGGGCCAACGCCGGATGGTCGGCGAGGTGGTCAAGGCCATCAACGAGCAGGCCGATCGGGCCGCCGAGGTGGGCCGGACCACGACACGGAGGGCCACCAAGCGGGTGGCGGCAACGAAGAAGGCGGTGGCCAAGAAGGTGCCGGCGAGGAAGAAGGCAGTGGCCAAGCGGGCACCGGCGAAGAAGAAGGCAGTGGCCAATCGGGTACCGGCGAAGAAGAAGGCGGCGGCCAAGAAGGTGCCGGCGAAGAAGAAGGCGGTGGCCAAGCGCACCGCGTCAGGGAGGTAGACGGCTGCATGGATCAATCCTCGGAGGAAGCGGATGTGTCCGGTCAGGTGGAAGGGAGCTTTCCGGTCCGGTATCTGACCATCCACGGACAGCGGATCGGTTGCCGGATCGGCGGTGACGGGCCCGTGCTGTTGCTGCTCCACGGCATAGCCGGCAGCTCCAAGACGTGGATCCCGGCCATGGAGCTTCTCCGGACCGACTACACGGTGGTGGCTCCTGACTTCCTCGGCCACGGCCACTCGTCCAAGCCGACAGGCGATTATTCGCTGGGCAACTTCGCCAGTTGGATGAGGGATCTCCTGGTGGTACTGGGCATCGACCGAGCAACCGTGGTCGGCCAATCCTTCGGAGGCGGAGTCGCCATGCAGTTCGCATACCAGTTCCCCGATCTCTGTGAGCGACTGGTGCTGGTGGACGCGGGCGGCCTCGGGCGCGAGGTGAACTGGATCCTTCGCCTGGCCACCCTGCCGGCGGCCGAATACGTGATGCCGGTCCTGTTCCCGGCCGTCGCCCAACGGTGGGGTGACCCGGTCGCCCGCCTCGCCGACCGGGTCGGCCTCCGGAGCGTGCCGGCCATGGAGATCTGGCGCTCCTACCGTTCGCTCACGGACGCCGACAGCCGCCGCGCCTTCATCCGGACCATGCGATCGGTGATCGATCCTGGTGGTCAGTCGGTGAGTGCGATCGACCGGCTCTATCTGGCCGAGCGCATACCCACCCTCATCGTGTGGGGCGAGAAGGATCGGATCATCCCGCTCGCTCACGCCGAACGGGCACTGCGGGCTGTGCCTCACAGTCGGCTGGAGGTGATGCCCGGGGTCGGTCATTTCCCCCAGTCGGAGGATCCCGTCGGTTTCGTCGAGCTCTTGACGGACTTCCTGCGCACAACCGAGCCGAGCACTTTCACGACCGAAGGACATCGCGACACGCTGCAGCGGGGCCCCGGCCTCACGTGAGTTCGGGCGCCGCCCATCGTCAGCGACGAGGTGGAGCGCCACGGGCGGAGGCAACATTCGTCCCACCCCTCCACGAGGCGACAAGGCGCTGACCTAGTATTGCTCCATGCCCGGACCCGTTCCAACTGACGCGGACTACGACCCGGAGGCCGTCCGAGCCAAGTACCTGGCCGAGCGGGACAAACGGTTGGTGCCCCACCGCGCCGACATCCGCGACCTGCGGACCGACGACTATTTCGCCGGCTACCGCGACGACCCGTTCACACCGTTGGTCGAGCGTGACCCGGTCGTCGACGAGGTCGACGCGGTGATCGTGGGTGGAGGGATCGCCGGGGTCCTCGCCGGCGCCCACCTGCGCAAGGCCGGCATCGGGCGGATCCGCATCATCGACCAGGCGGGCGGCATCGGCGGCACCTGGTACTGGAACCGCTATCCGGGTGTCATGTGCGACGTCGAGTCGTACATCTACCTCCCGATGCTCGAGGAGCTGGACTACACCCCGACCCGGCGTTACGCCTACGGAGAGGAGATCCTGGGTCACCTCGAGGCGGTCGCCGACCGCTACGACCTCGTGGACGACGCGCTCTTCCACACCGGGGTCACCCGCGCCGAATGGCACGAGGACGAGGCCCGGTGGCGGATCCGCACCGACCGCGGCGACGAGGTCAGCTCCCGTTGGTACGTGCTCGCGGTCGGAATCCTCAACCTGATGAAGCTGCCCACCATCCCGGGCATGGAGGACTTCGCCGGACGATCGTTCCACTCAGCGCGTTGGGATTACGCCTACACCGGCGGCGGGCCGCACGAACCCCTCACCGGCCTGGCCGACAAGGTGGTGGCCCTCATCGGCACCGGGGCCACCGGCATCCAGTGCGTGCCGCCGCTGGCCGAGTCGGCGGAGCACCTCTACGTGTTCCAGCGCACACCTTCGGCTATCGGAGAGCGGGGCAACCGGCCCACCGATCCCGACTTCGCAGAGGGACTCGAGCCCGGTTGGCAGCGGAGCCGAATGGACAACTTCCAGGCCATCATCATGGGCCGGCCCGTGGAGGCCGATCTGGTGGACGACGGGTGGACCCGCCACTATGCCGCCGTCCAGCACCCGCCCCGGACCGAAGGCATGACCATGGCCGACTACCTGCGCAGTGGCGAGGAGGTCGACTACCGGATCATGGACGAGCACCGGCGCCGGGTCGACGAGCTGGTGTCCGACCCGGCCACGGCAGAGATCCTCAAGCCGTACTACCGGTACCTCTGCAAACGGCCCTGTTTCCACGACGAGTACCTGCCTGCGCTCAACAACCCCAACGTGTCGGTCATCGACTGCCCTGGCGGCATCGAAAAGATCACCAAGGCGGGCCCGGTCGTCAACGGGAAGCAGTACGAGGTCGACTGCATCATCTACGGGACCGGCTTCGAGGCCGAGCTCACCCCCCTCTTCCGGCGCGTGGGCCATGAGATCGTCGGCCGCGGCGGCGTCACCTTGGCGGAGAAGTGGGCCGACGGTGCCGCCAGTCTGTTCGGGATGATGAGCCGTGGCTTCCCGAACATGTTCGTCATGCCCGCGCCGGGGCAACAGGCGGTGGTGACCGTCAACTACACCCAGCTGGCCGTGCTCGGGGCCGAGTTCATCGCGGGTGCCATCGGACAACTCGAGCGGCGGGGTGTGGAAGTCTTCGACGTGAGCGTCGAGGCCGAGGAGGCATGGACGAAGGAGATCGTGGACACCTTCGTGGACGCCAGCTCCATCATGTCCGCGTGCACGCCGTCGCGCATCAACAACGAGGGCCACCCGGAAGCGCTGAACCCCCGGAACACCAACTACGGCCGCGGGTTCGGCGACTGGTTCGCCTACCGCGAACTGCTCGAGGGATGGATCGAGGCCGGCAACCTCGAGGGCCTGGAGCTCAAGGTCCGGTCGACGGCATCGTGAGCAGGCGCCGGAGGGTCGCCGTCGTGACCGGCGGCGGCGGTGGGATCGGAGCCGCCATCGCCGAGGAGCTCGGGCGCGGCGGCTGGTTCGTGGTCACCGTCGATCCCCTCGTGACACTCGACGGCTCCGAACGGATGCCCGAGCCGGAGGAGTCCACTGCCGGCCGCATCGTGGCCACAGGCGGTGCGGCCCGGGCATCGTCGGTGTCGGTGACCGACGGCGAGGCCGTCCGCAACCTCTTCCGCGAGCTGGTCGACGAGCACGGTGGACTGGACGCCGTCGTCAACGTCGCCGGTATCACCCGGCAGACCTACTTCGGGCGGGGGAGCGAGCAGGACTGGCTCGCCGTGCTCGCCGTGCACCTCGAGGGCTACCTCAACGTGCTCAATGCCGCGCTGCCGCTCATGGCCGCAGCCGGGAAGGGCCACGTCCTCGGTGTCACCTCCGGGTCGGGCTGGCGGGCTGCCGATGCCGGTGCCTACAGCTGCGCCAAGCGGGCTGTCGCCGCCCTCACCTGGCAGCTCGGCCGACAGGTGCCGCCCGGCGTGTCCGTCAACGCCACATCGCCCATTGCCGCCACCCGGATGATGGCCTCCGCCCTCGAGCGGGCCAGGAAGGCGGGCCGGTCGGGCGGGGGCGGAATCTCGTTCCTGTCGGTGGCCGGCCCCGAGGACCTCGGACCACTCGGCGCGTACCTCGTCGGTGAGGATTTCGGGTGGTGCACTGGCCGGGTGCTCTTCGCCGGGGGTTCGGAGGTGGCCGTGGTCGACGAACCGAGGCTCCTCGAGGTGGTGCGGAGCGACCACGCGGTCTCTCTCGCCCGGGTGCTCGAGGCCGTCGTGCCCCCGGCATTTGCCAAAGCCGAGGCCAGCCAGGCCAGCGAAGGCGGTGGGAACCCCCGGTTCGGTCCGATCTTCGACGAGCCGGGCCCGACCGAGGTTGCCGCGTCGCCTGTGCGATCCTGCGCCGTCGTCACCGATCGCCCGGGTATGGCCGAGTCGCTCACCGCCTCGCTCGAGACCCGATCGATCGCCTGCCACCTCGTCGAGGTCGTCGACGGCGGCTTCGGCGACGCTGCCGGCGCGCTGAGCTCGGTGATCGAAACCGCGGGGCCGATCGATGCCGTCGTCGTCGCGCCCGCCGGCGGTCAGACGACGGCTCCCTCGACCGAAGGCTGGGAGCGGGTGCTCGCCGAGCACGGCGGGATCGTCGGGGGCATCCATACCGACGCCGGATGGGCCCGGGCGGCCGCCGACTACGCCGCCGGTGCCGACCGCCCGGTCCGGCTGGTGACGCTCACCGACGCTGTCACCACGGGAGGCCGAAGCCGGGCTCAGGCGGCTGTGCAGCACGCGCGCGTCGCACTGGGCGCGACGGACGGACGTGTCGCGGCCTTCGCCGTGAGCATCGAGGCCGCGGAGGAGTCAGCCGGACAGCCGGTCGGCGAACTCGTCGCCCATCTGCTCGGCCAGCCCGAGGCAACAGCTCTGGCCGGCGCCGAGCTGGTGGTGGGTGCGGGCTGGATCGGCCTTCGTAGCCATCCCCGACCGATCGGAAGCATCACCTACGGTGGGCCGGAAATCCCCGAATGGCTGGATGCGACCCTCCGGGAGATCGTCGGTGCCGTCGGCGACCCGGTACGGACGGAGGTCTGATGGCGGTCCGGCCGACACGTGTGGTCGACGCTCACGTGCACCTCTGGGACCCCGCCCGGACCGACTGGTACCCGTACCTCTCGCGTCCTCCGGAACAAGGCCCCGGCGACGCGTCGAGGATGTACCGCCGCTTCGATGTCGACACCTATCAGGCCGAGTCGGCCCGGTGGAACGTGGAGAAGTTCATCAACGTCGCCGCCGCCACCGGTCGTCATTCGATCGATGAGACCATCGAGCTCGATGACAACGCCGACGCCAGCGGCGGTCCCGATGCCATCGTCGGCGGTCTTCCACCCACCGACACGGTGGCCGAGGCCATCGAGCTCCTCGACCGGCAGATGACTGCTCCACGGTTCCGCGGGGTGCGCCCCATGGGCATCCACGAGGGGCCACTCCCTGACGTCGGAGTGCTCGAGGCCCTGAGGGAGCGCAATCTGTTGTTCGAGCTGATGACCCATACCGATCAGCTCCGGGCGGCGGCGGAGCAGCTCGCCGGTTCGGAGGACCTGACCGTCATCGTCGAGCACACCGGATGGCCGCGCTCGGCGACGGACGAGGAGCGCGCCCTCTGGCGGGTCGGCATCGATGCCCTGGCCGGCCTGGGCGACAACGTCGTGTGCAAGCTCTCCGGCCTGGCCATGCCGTTCGGGTCGATGAGCGCAGATGCCCTTGCTCCATGGCTCGAGTACGCCATCGAGGCCTTCGGCGTCGATCGGTGCATGTTCGCCAGCAACTTCCCCGTCGACGCCATGTACGGCACGTTCGACGATCTCTACGATGCGTTCAGCACCGTGACGGCCGGACTCGACAGTGAGTCCCGCGAGAAGCTCTTTGCCGCCAACGCTGAGCGCGTCTATCGCTGTTAGCCGGGCCTCGTCGGCCGGATCCGGCTGTTCACACCGACCGCCGCGGTCCGCTCAGTCAGGGAGGGGGGCAAGGACGGTGAAGGAGATGGTGCTCACTGCAGCAAGCCGATCGGTGGCCAGGTCGCGCACGTCGACGTGGACGACAACCGATCGCTGTCCCCGGCGCAGCACCTTTCCTTCGGCGCGGGCCGGTCCTTCGACGATCGGGGCCAGGAAATGGAGGCTCAGGTCGTTGGTGGCTGAACGGTGACCAACGGCGACACCGTCCGTCGCCAACCGACCTGCCACCACATCGACCAGTGTGGCGATGAGCCCTCCCTGGAGACCGCCTCGGCTGTTTGACAACCGGGGGGTCACCGGCATCTCAACGGCCAGGTCCACACCCTCCACATGGACGTCGGTCATGCCCAGTGACGAAAAGATGTGGTCGCCCGACTGCAGTGCCTCCCGTACGTCCCGCTGTGCCCTCTCGGTCGCTTCGTTCACGGCGCAACGCTAGCAAGCCGAGGTGCGAACGGATCTGCCAGAAACAGAGACAACGGCGCCGAACAAGTCGGGGTGCCTCGGCCCCGGTCGCTCGAGCCGGAGGGCTTCGAGCCGCACCCGGACAGGTGGAGCCGTCGGTCAGACCGATCGACCCAGGAAGGCCAGCAGCTTGTCCTGATCGTCTGCATCGGCGGCCGGCTCGAGCTTCGGGCCGTAGAAACCCGGGCTCCGCAAGAGCTCATCGATCGGCACGAGGTTGGCGAGCGCCACGGTGCAGGCTTCGGGAACCAGTCGGTCGTCGGCCCGGATGGCCCTGGCCAGGTCCCACGTGTGGACCAGGAGGTCGCTGAGCGGGAAGCCGAGCCCGTCCCTTGCCGTCATGGTCCCAAATGGCAGTTTGACGGTCTCGTCCAACGCCCCCGGCGCACCGAGCGCGACATCGGCAGCTTCCCGAACCGTCCGCCAGACTCGGACGGGATCATCGCCTGTGGCGTCGATGGCCCCGACCGCCCCGAGGGCCCTCGGGACCATTCTCTGTGCTCCGATGGCGTGGTCGACGAGCTGGTTGACGTCCCAGTCGGGGCAACCGGTTGGTGCCGACCACTCGTGGGGACCGACAGCCGCCAGGCGGTCCGTGAATCCGTCCGCCACCTCCCGCCACATGGCCAACAGGTCACTCATCATTGCTCCTCTGGTTCGATGGGTGACCGGTGCCGGCGGCTCCGTCATTCGGACGTGATCTGCCTGGCGCGTGTCCACCCGGGGGTTCGCTCGATCATCACCGTATACCTCAGCCCGACCGACGCACCGCGGCGAGCCGGGACGGCGGGAGCGGGAGAGACCGTGAACAGAACGACCACCCCGCTCGTAGACCCAGAGGCAATACCCACTGCCCGGGTGTACCCCCCTCTCTCGAACGCTCCAAAGGAGTCCTGCCATGCAAGCAGCGTCGGCGATTCAAGCCCCACCGCGACAACCCGTCATGAGGTTCCTCCTGCGCGACGACACCCGGACCCCCGTTCCGCTGCTCGTCGTCGGCGCCGGTCTGGCACTGGCCATCGCGGTGATCCACCTCCAGGACCAGGGTGGCCTGCTGGGCGACCAATCGCCCACCTGGTTGAAGTACGGCTACTACCTGGTCGAGATGAGCAGCACCATCAGCGCCGCCCTCATCATCCGCGGGAAGACCCTCGGCTGGCTTCTGGGACTGGCCTCGAGCATCGGGCCTCTGACCGGATACGTCCTGTCGCGAAGCGTCGGGCTGCCCGGCGATCCCGGCGACGTCGGCAACTGGGGCTACCTCCTCGGAACCGTGAGCCTGATCGTGGAAGGAAGCTTCATCGTCCTCGCCGTGGTCTGCCTCGTCCGGATACGGAGCGCTTCTCCGCCTGCCGTGCCCCAACCTGTTCAATTGGTGGACGCAACGGTGCCGCGTCGTTCTGCGATGGCCTCCGGAGGGGTCGACTGACCCAGCCCGGACGGTACGGTCCGCTCCGATGTCGGCGGAGGCAGGGTCCGAGGCCCGCAGCCGGCCTGCGTCGGGGAGCACCCCTTGGTGGAGCAAGTCGGCGGGGCCTGGCTGGCGTTGCGTCGGCGTCGGTGCCAGACACGGTGCTCCGAGTGGATCGGCCGATGACGGGCCACCATGATGGGGCGAACGTCCGTCAAGGGGAGCCGCCAGATGAGCCGTGACCATCAGCCAGTCCGATTGCACATGGTGGGAAATGCCCACATCGATCCGATGTGGATCTGGGACTGGCGGGAAGGCATGCACGAGGTCCTCCAGACGTTCAGAGCGGCGGTGGACCGGCTGGACGAGGAGCCCACGCTCACCTTCACGGCCAGCTCCGCCAGTTATTACCACTGGGTGGAACAGGTCTCGCCGGAGCTGTTCGGACGTATCAAAGAGCTGGTGGCCCAGAGCCGTTGGATCGTGACCGGGGGCCAATGGGTCGAGCCGGACTGTAATCTGCCGAGCGGTGAGTCGGTGTGCCGTCAGTTTCTCTACGGCCAGCGGTACCTGGCCGAGCACCTCGGGGTCACCGCCACGGTCGGGTACAACATCGACTCGTTCGGCCATGCCGGCACGCTGCCCCAGCTGCTGGTGGGCAGCGGCATCGAGTCGTACGTCATGATGCGACCGGGGGAGCATGAAAAGGCCATCGCCTCTCCGGCTTTCTGGTGGGAGGGTGTTGACGGCAGTGCCGTGCCCGCCTATCGCATCCCCTATGAGTATGGGACCGAGGGGAGGCACGAGGACGAGGTGATCCGCAAGAGGAGTGCGGAGCTCCTCGAACGGAGCCACGAGCTCGGCTATCCGCTCATGGCCTTCTTCGGTGTGGGCGACCATGGCGGAGGACCGACCCGCCTGGCCATGCGCACCATCCGCGAGCTGTCGACGTCCAGCGAGGGGTCGGTCGGCTTCAGCAGCCCGCCGGCCTACTTCGAGGCCCTGCGCGATGCCCTGGCCCATGGCCAGGCGGAACTCCCGCGGGTCACCGGCGAGCTCCAGTGGCACGCAGTCGGCTGCTACTCGGTCCGGGCCTCGCTCAAGCGGGCGAATGCCCGGGCCGAGGACGCCCTGGTGACGGCCGAGAAGATGGCCGAGCTGTGCCGCATGTTGACCGGGAACATGGTCGACGTACGGGCAGAGTTGGCCGAGGCCTGGCGCGGCGTGCTGTTCGCCCAGTTCCATGACGCCCTGGGGGGAACCTGCACCGACCCCGCCAACGTCGTCGTCGAGCAGTCGCTGGCCTCCGCCGAGACCCGAGCCGACCGGGTGGCCACCGTGGCCGCCCACACCATCGTCGAGTCGGTCGACACCTGGGTCGACGGAGCCGAGCGGGCCGAGGGCATCCAGTCGGCCATCTCCGGGATGCCGGTGCCATTCATCGTGTTCAACCCTCTGTCCTGGCCTGTCACCGGTCTCGTTTCCATTCCTCACGCGATGGCCGTGGCCACCTCGGCATCGGGTCACCGGCAACCGGTGCAACAGATCCCCTCGGGGGAGGTGACCCACAGCCCCACCCGCAGCCTGATGCAGCTGTCGGTGCCGCCCTTCGGCTACCGCCGGTACTGGCTTCACGTTGTCGACCCCGATCCGGGGACACCCACCGGGGATACCCCGCCGGCTCGGGCCGTGGCCGATGACCCGGCCGGCCCCGGCCTGGCCAACGGGCTTCTCCGAGCTGTCGTCGATCCCCGTACCGGCGCCCTGGCCAGTCTGGTGGTGGCATCCGGGGAAGACGGCGGGTGGGAGCTGATCGCAGAAGGTGGTGTGGTACCCGTGGTGATCGACGACGGCAGTGACACCTGGTCCCACGGGACCGCCCGCTATCAGGGCGAGGAGCGAGGAGGCGACCTGGTGGGCGTCGCCGTCGTCGAGGAAGGCCCGGTTCGGTCCACGATCAGGAGCACCTGGTCGCTGGCCCACTCCACCGTCGTCCAAGAGGTGTCCCTCTACCAGGGCCGCCCATTCGTGGAGTTGCGCCTCACCATTGACTGGCACGAGTCGGGCCAGCTCATGAAGGTGGTGGTCCCGACCACAATCGTCGATCCCTCCAGTGCGGCGGGCGCTCCGTACGGTTTCGTCGAGCGCCCCTGTTCGGGCCACGAGGAGCCCATGGTGCACTGGATCGACCTCTCCGACGGGCGCCGAGGAGTGGCCGTCACCTCCGACGGGGCGGGAGGCTACGACGCGCTCGGCGCACGCCTGCGGCTCACGGCCCTGCGGAGTCCCAGGGTTGCCGACCACGGCTGGGGCTGGGGCAACGACGATCCGATTGCCTATCCGGCCACCGACCAGGGGCTCCACCGGTTGCGCTTCCGTCTCACACCGCACCTCGGGACGTGGGCCGACGCAGAGGTCGCCCGGATGGCCGAAGAGCAACGGGTGGAGCTGCCCGTCGTCCTCGATACCTGGCACCGTGGCCACCTCGGGCCCGAAGCCAGCGCCATGGATGTGGGGGGCGATGGCGTCGTGGTGCCGGTCGTCAAACGGGCCGAGATGGGAACGGGAGCCGTGTTGCGGGTGTGGGAGGTGGCCGGAAGGCCGAGCCGGGCCCGGGTATCGCTTCCCGTGCTGGACCGGTCGTGGGCGGGCGACCTCGGTCCCCACCAGGTGCGTACTGTCTTCGTGCCCGACGATCCGACGGGATCGGTGTGCGACCTCGACATTCCCGAGCTTGCCCTCGGAGTCCCTTCCGCACCGCCTCCGTCGGGGACGGGCGGAGGGCGGTCGTGAGGTCGCGGCCGGCACGGTTCACCGGTCTGTTCGAGCGTCACGCCGAGCTCCGGCCGATCGCCGCCCAGCTCGACGCGGCCTTCGGCCTCCTTGTCCGGACATACGAAGGGCGAGGGACGGTGTACGTCGGCGGGAACGGCGGGAGTGCCGCCGATTCCGAACACATCGTGGGAGAGCTGATGAAGGGGATGGCACGTCGTCGCCCCCTCACGGACAGCATGCGCAGCGCCCTGACCGCGGCCGCTCCCGTCGGCTTCGACGAGGATGCGACCTACCTGGCCGACCGGCTCGAACGGGCTCTCCCCACGCTGAGCCTGACCAGCCAGACCGCTCTCATTTCGGCGGTGGCCAATGACACCGCAGGGGACATGTCGATTGCGCAGCAGGTCCACGGCTATGGCCGGCCGGGCGATACGTTCTGGGCACTTTCGACATCGGGACGGTCCCGCAATGTCGTGCTCGCCGCCATCGCGGCACGGGCGGTGGGAGTAGGGGTGCTGGCCCTGACGGGTGACCCGGGTGAACCTCTCGGGCCACTCGCCGATGTGTGGGTACAGGTCCCGACGGCGGACGTCGCCGGTGCTCAAGAGCTCCACCTGGCCGTCTACCATGCGATGTGCGTGGCGTTGGAAGAGGAATTCTTCGGGTGATTCCTCCTCCGGTTCCCCACCGGGGTGGTCCTGGTCCGTGCTGACGGTTCTTGCCGCGCTGGTCGTGGTGGCCGGCGCCGGATTCTGGGCCTTCCAACGCAAGAGGTACGGGTCCGTCTCCCCGGTCTGTGCCTTCTACAGGTTCGTTGCCCTCTTCCCCTCCGGGCTCGGGGATCACATCACCCCGCCGACCTTCGGCATCCTCCAGCGATTGATCGTCGGGGAGATCGCCCGGACCCGCTCCGCCTCGAAGGCCAGGGTCGTCAACGTCCCCCACCACTTCGGGGTCGCCCTTTCCGGCCGCGATTGGGACACGGTCAAAGAGAGCCCCGGGTTCTTCCTCTCCGACACGGCGGTTGCGGCCGAGGAGCTCGCGGTGAAGCGGGGCTGGGGGATCGAGGTGCATCTGGCGCTGTCCTGGGTGGAACGAGCCGACGTCCGGACCGGCCGTCCCGCTGTGGTTCCGACGGGGAGAGGGCCAACGGTGGAGTCAGACTCGCCGAACCATTTCGTCACGGTCAACGGTCCCGCCGGTCGGGGTCCGCCAGCGGTCGGACACAGGCGGCGGGAAGGGCTCGGGCACGGCACTGAGGGGTTCGAGCACGCCGGGTCGGAGGTCGATGTCGGGGCCCCGATCCTCGTCCTCGAGCCGCTCGAGCCCGACGCGCCCACCGTCAGCATGCCGCCGCACATGCGCAAGCTCCTCATCGGCCGGGACCACAATGCCGACGTGGTCATCGACCACGGTGAGATTTCGCGGCGTCAGTGCGAGATCGAGCGGGTCGACGACGCGTTCGTGGTCCGCGATCTGGGGTCCACCAACGGCACCCGGGTGAACGGTGCAGTCGTCACCTCGGGGTCCACGTTGGCCCCGGGAGACGTCTTGGAACTGGCGCGGTCGGTTTCGTACCGGCGCAGATGAGCTGATCGCCCATCCGTCGGGATGCCGCCAGTTGGCGGCGATGCCGAATGGTCACGCCGGAACCGCGCCTGGGACCGAGGGTCCTCGGAGCATGAACCAGACCCGCGGACCACCGTTCGGTGCCGCCTCCTCGGAGCTGACGACGAACCCGTGACGCTCGTACCAGGGGACCGTGGAGGGATTGCCGGTCACGAGGAAGGTCGTCCCGCCGAGCTCGTCCGCTCGAGCCAGGCCGTGCTCGAGCAGGAGGCGGCCCCTGCCGTGGCGGCGACAACCGGTGTCGACTGCGACGAGGTCGAGGTACCAATGGGGTGTGGTCGGTCGATGGCGATCGACCCACTCCCAGAATCGGACCAGTCGCTCGGGGTCTCCGCCCAGGCCGGCCAGGACCGGATTGACGACGGCGTCGATGGATGCGCCGTAGTCGGCACCGGGCGGGAGCCAGGCAGCGACGGCGGACAGATCGTCGGTCACCCACAGCCAGCCCTCTGCCGACAGCTCCCGGGCCAGCTGGAGGAACTCGACCTCCATCACCCTGGTCGGGTCGTCGCATGCCATGCACCAGGCTTCGATCGGATCGGTGGCGAATGTCCGGGCCAGCAGGCCGGCGACGGGCACGACCTCGTCGGTTGAAGCTTTGCGGACCTGGGGCCGTGACCGGGCCGGACGGTCGACGATGGGCCCGCCGCCTACCAGTGGCACGCGACGGCCGGGATATCGGCGAATGCCCTGCTGTGATCAGTCGGGGCGACGCGCTCGAATGTTTCCTCCGTCATCTGTGGCCCCTCAGGAGACCGATGACGGGGTGTTGCCGGAATCGTCGGTCGGCAGGGTGATCGGTGCGCCGCTGTCCTCGGGCACGAGTGTCGGAGTCGAACGGTTCAGGGTCTCCCCCCGGAAGAACGACGGGCTGCCGAACCGCATCAACAGCATGGCCACCGTGCCCACCAGTGCCGCCACGAGGGCGATGAGGAAGACGCCACCCACGTCCGAGTGCGGTGCGAACGGCAGGTGCCAGGAGGTATAGCTCTGGGCCTGGACGTTGTCGTAGTTCCAGTCCTCCCAAAGGCTCCAGCCCATGAAGAAGTAGAGGATCACCCCTCCGAGCAGCGGGAAGATTCCCTTCATCCACAGGTCCCGCCGGCTGCGGGTGAGCACTTTCCGGTAGTACCAGGCGCAGGTGAAGCCGGTGAGACCGTAGTAGAAGGCGATATAGATCCCGATGGCGGTGACCGCGTCAGGGATGAGATTGCCTCCGGCGAAGTGGTTGAATGCCACATACAGGACGATGGAGACGGCCCCCATGACCACTGTCGAGACGGTGGGGGTCAGGTAGCGCTTGTGGATCCGGCCGAAGGCGTCGGGGATGGCCCTGTAGGTCGCCATCGACAGCGTGGTCCGTGCCGTGGGCAGGATGGTGGTCTGGGTCGACGCGGTGGCCGAGGTGAGCACCATCAGGATGAGAAGACGGGCGGCGATCGAACCGATTGTCGAATGGCCGAACACCGCGCCCCCGAGGGCGGAGAACACGTCGCTGTAGTTGTCCGGGTTGGCCAGTCCGATGCCGGTCTTGCCCACGCCGGCGAAGGCCTGGGCCCCCAGGGTGACGATGAAGTAGATGACGAGCAGCAAGACGGTCGAGATGATGGCGGCCAGGCCCGGGTTGCGTTCGCGTCGGATGTCTCCTCGTTGATCGACACCGAGGTGTCCCATCCCCAGTAGATGAACAGCATCAGGGTGAGCCCGGCGATGATCTTCGAGAACGAGGGGCCGTGGAAGGGGTTGAACCAGCTCCAGCTGAGGGCGAGGTGGCTGGCCGGTGCCTTGCCGATGGCCACCCGCACCAGGGCCACGACGGCGAAGATGGCGAGGACGATCACCTCGACGGAGAGCAGGAGTCGCTGGATCGTGGCCGAGAGCTCGATTCCCCGGTAGCAGATGTAGGTGAGGAGCACGATGAAGAGCACGCCGACGAGCAGGACCCAGCCGCTGGTGGGGTTTTCACCGATGCCCTTCGCCCCGAAGAGCAGGAACCCGTACTGGCCGCTCACCTGGGCCAGGCTGGCCATGACCAGGACGTCGGAGGCGATGATGCCCCAACCTCCCAGCCAGCCCACCCACGGTCCGAAGGTCCGCGTCCCCCAGGTGAACGTCGTGCCGCAGTCGGGATCGGCCTTGTTGAGCTCGCTGTACCCGATGGACACGAAGAGCATGGGGACGAAGGCCAGCACGACGATGATGGGCGAGAGGACACCGACCGCCACCACGATCAGGCCGAGGGTGGCCGCCAGACTGTAGGCCGGAGCCGTGGAGGCCACGCCGATCACGATGTTCGAGACCAGGCTCACCGCATCCGACTTCAGACCCTTCTCGACGGGCGCCTCGGCCGGCTGGTCCGGGTTGGCGATGGGTGATGCCACGTCGGCCATCTCAGATCGGGCTCTCGTCGAGCATCGCATCAGCCACCTTGACGAAACCGGCAATGTTGGCGCCGGCCACATAGTCGCCCGGCCGCTCGTACTCCTCGGCGGTCCGGAGGACGGTCTCATGGATCCGTCGCATGATCTCCTGGAGACGTCCGTCGACTTCCGCCGGTGACCACTGGGCCAGCTGCATGTCCTGGGCCATCTCCAGGCCTGACACCGCCACACCCCCAGCGTTCGACGCCTTGCTCGGAGCGTACAGCACGCCACCGGCCACAAGGCGTTCCATGGCCTCGGGCACGGTGGGCATGTTCGCCCCCTCGGCCACGAGGATGACCCCACCCTTCACCAGGCTGTCCGCATCCTTGGCGTAGATCTCGTCCTGGGTGGCGCTCGGAAAGGCACACTGCGCGGGCACACTCCAGAGTCCGTTGTCCTTGCCGGCCACCGCGGGATGGTATGTCGACCGCGGGAACTTCTCCGCGTACTCACTGATCCGACCCCGGCGTTCGTTCTTGAGGCACTTGACCCATTCGAGCTTGTCCTGGTCGATGGCGTCGGGATCGTGGATGAACCCATCGGAGTCGGAGAGGGTGACGGTTCGAGCTCCCAGCTCGATGAGCTTCTCGACAGTGAACTGCGCCACGTTCCCGCTGCCCGAGACGAGGCAGGTCTTGCCCTCCAGGACATCCCCCCGCTTCGCCAGCATCTCGCGGGCGAAGTAGACCACGCCGTACCCGGTGGCTTCCTGGCGAATATGGGAGCCACCCCATTTGATCCCTTTCCCGGTGAGCGCGCCCACGAAACGCTTGGCGATGCGCTTGTACTGTCCGAAGAGATAGCCGATCTCGCGCTCGCCCACCCCGATGTCTCCGGCGGGCACGTCGGTGAACTCTCCGATGTAGGGGTAGAGCTCGGTCATGAACGACTGGCAGAACCGGCGGATCTCCGATTCGCTGCGCCCCTTCGGGTCGAAGTCCGAACCCCCCTTGGCCCCGCCCATCGGCAAGGTGGTCAGGGAGTTCTTCAAGGTCTGCTCGAAGGCCAGGAACTTGAGGAGGCCCGGGCTCACCGTCGGATGGAATCGCAGCCCGCCCTTGTAGGGGCCGATCGAACTGCTCATCTGGACCCGGTAACCACGGTTGATGTGGATCTCGCCGGCGTCGTCCACCCAGTTGACGCCGAAGCTGATCACCCGATCGGGCTCGACGAGGCGCTCGAGGATCTTGTCCTCGACGTAGCGGGGGTGCCGGGTGAGCACCGGCTCGAGAGAGCCGATGACCTCCCGGACCGCCTGATGGAAGTCGAACTCGCCGGGATTCTTGGCCACGACCTTGACCATCACCTCGTTGAGCTGGTCCTTCGCCCGGGCGCTCGCCTGTCCGGGCTTGGCTGATCCTGAAGTCATTTCCACATCATTTGGTCGCAACCGTCGGACCGTCAGAGTCGAAGGTCCCAAATGACCCGTGGTCACTTCTCTGGGTTTGCCATCCGGGCGGAGATGGTGGGCCGGGCAGCCCGGACCCGGATGTGACCTTTGACCCTGGTCGGCGGACGGGAGGGTGCGAATACTGACCTCAGGTACGAGTGGTGGCTCCGAGCACCGGGGTGACCGAGAGCAACGGAGGTCGAGATGCGGGTATTGGTGATTGGAGCTGGGGGAGTCGGGACCGCGGTGGTCAAGACGGCGGCCAAATGGGGGCTTTTCGAGAGGGTGGCGGTGGCCGATTACGACGTCAAGCGGGCACAGCAGGCTGTCGCCGGTGCCGGTGACCGCTTCGCCGCCTATCAGCTGGACGGCAGTGACGAGGCAGCGGTGGTCGGCCTGATGAAGAGCGAGAAGGTGGACGCGGTGTTGAACGCGCTCGACCCGCGCTTCGTGATGCCCATCTTCAGGGCCGCCTTCACCGCTGGTGTGACCTATCTCGACATGGCCATGTCCCTGTCGCATCCCCACCCCACCGACCCGTACCGGGTGCCCGGCGTGAAGCTGGGCGACGAGCAGTTCGCCATGGACGCCCAACTGAAGGAGAGGGGACTGCTGGCCCTGTGCGGCATGGGGGTGGAGCCGGGCCTCTCCGACGTGTTCGCCCGCTATGCAGCGGACAACCTCTTTACGTCCATCGACGAGATCGGTGTCCGCGACGGCGCCAACCTGGTCATCGAAGGTTATGAATTCGCCCCTTCGTTCTCCATCTGGACCACGATCGAGGAGTGCCTCAATCCGCCCATCGTCTGGGAGCGGGGTAGGGAGTGGTTCACGACGGAGTGCTTCAGTGAACCCGAGACATTCAATTTCCCGGCCGGGATCGGGCCCATCGAGTGCGTCAACGTGGAGCACGAAGAGGTGTTGCTCGTCCCTCGGTGGGTGGATGCCCAGCGGGTCACGTTCAAGTACGGCCTCGGTGACGAGTTCATCGGCGTACTCTCGACGATCCACAAGCTCGGGTTGGACTCGACCACCCCGATCCGGGTGGGCAGCGTCGAGGTCTCCCCACGGGACGTCGTCGCCGGGTGCCTGCCCGATCCGGCCCAGCTGGGGGATCGCATGTCCGGGCTGACCTGTGCCGGGACCTGGGTCACCGGCACGGGTAAGGACGGGTCCCCCCGTGACGTGTACCTCCACCATGTGGTGGACAACGCCTGGTGCATGTCCGAGTTCGGCTCCCAGGCGGTGGTGTGGCAGACGGCCATGAACCCGATCGTGGCCCTCGAGCTCCTCGATTCCGGCGTCTGGTCGGGCCAGGGTGTCCTCGGTCCGGAGGCGTTGCCGGCCAACCCCTTCCTCGACCTCGTCAACAGCCATGGGGCCCCCTGGGCCTGTGACGAGCGGAAGCCGGCGCTGGCCTGAGCTCGGCAGCCATCCCGGATAGCGACAGGGCTGGCCCTCGGCTCGCTCCACCGGGCCCACCCGGCCGGCAGTGCCAACTTCAACGAGGTCGACAAGTCGAAAAGAGGAGAATAGCGATGGCCGATGCGCCGCTGTATGTCGTGAGGAATTTCATCGCCGGAGAGTCGGCTCAGGCGAAGAACGGGTTGGTCTACGACCTCGTCGATCCTGTGACCGGTGAGAAGTACGCCGAGGCCCCTCGCTCCCAGTCCGAGGATGTCGAATACGCCTTTCAGGCGGCGCAGCACGCCTTCGACACCTGGTCGACGACGACCCCCTCGCAGCGGAGCCTGGCACTGCTCAGGTTCGCCGACGCGCTTGAGGCCCGGACGGACGAATTGGTCGATGTCGAGTGCCGCAACACGGGAAAGCCGCGGGGCCTGACCACCTCTGAGGAGATCCCACCGATGATCGACCAGATCCGGTTCTTCGCCGGTGCGTGTCGGCTCCTCGAGGGCCGGTCCGCCGGCGAGTATATGGAGGGGTTCACCTCGTTCGTGCGCCGCGAACCGGTCGGTGTGTGCGCGCAGATCACCCCGTGGAACTACCCGATGATGATGGCGGTGTGGAAGTTCGCCCCCGCCATCGCTGCAGGCAATACCGTGGTGCTCAAGCCGGCACACACCACGCCGGCCAGTACCGCCTTCATGGCCGAGGTGGCGGCCGAGTTCCTCCCACCCGGTGTTTTGAACGTGGTGTGCGGCCAGAATCGGGAGATGGGCGCGGCCCTTCTCGAGAGTCCGATTCCGCGCATGGTCTCCATCACCGGGAGTGTCCGCGCCGGGCGTGAGATCGCCAGGGCGGCGGCGGAGGATCTCAAGCGGGTCCACCTCGAACTGGGCGGCAAGGCGCCGGTCATCGTGTTCGACGATGCCGACGTCGAGTCCACCGCGGAGGGCATCGCCATGGCCGGCTACTTCAATGCCGGCCAGGACTGTACGGCGGCCACCCGGGTGCTGGCCGGACCCCGTATCCACGATGACCTGGTTGCCGCCCTGACCGAGGCGGCCCGCCGTCGCAAGCTCGGCGGCTCCGACGAGGTCGGCGTGGACGTCGGTCCTCTCAACAGCGCTGTGCAGCTCGAACGGGTCGGCGGCTATGTCGAGCGGTTGCCCGATCACGCCGAGATCCAGACCGGTGGGAAGCGGTTCGGTGACCGGGGGTTCTTCTACGAGCCCACAGTGGTGACCGGTCTCGCCCAGGACGACGAGATCATCCAGGAGGAGGTGTTCGGACCTGTCGTGACCGTCCAGCGTTTCAGTGACGAGGACGAAGCTGTGCGCTGGGCCAACGACGTGGAGTTCGGGTTGGCGTCCTCGGTGTGGACTCGAGACCATGCCCGTGCGCTGCGCACGGCAGCCCGCCTGGACTTCGGCTGCGTGTGGATCAACGCGCACATACCGCTCGTGGCGGAGATGCCCCACGGAGGGTTCAAGCACTCCGGCTACGGCAAGGATCTTTCCGTCTACGGATTCGAGGACTACACGAGGATCAAGCACGTCATGAGCTCCATCGCTCCGTAGCGATGACGTCCCACGATCGGAGGACCCCCATGCCGGACCGTAGCGCCGGACCATCGACCCGGGGCCGGGAGCTGCTCACCGAGATCCCTGGTCCCGCTTCACGTGCGCTGGCCGAGCGCCGGGCGGCGGCTGTGCCTCATGGCGTGGGGACGACCCTCCCCGTGTTCGTCACGAATGCCGGAGCCGGGATCATCGAGGATGTCGACGGCAACCGGCTCATCGACTTCGGATCGGGGATATCCGTCACCAATGTGGGCAACAGTGCCCCCGCGGTCGTGCAGGCCATCAAGCAGCAGGCGGAGCGCTTCACCCACACCTGCTTTCAGGTGACGCCCTACGAGGAGTACGTCGCGGTATGCGAGCGGCTGAACGGGCTCACTCCCGGCGACCACGAAAAGCGCTCCTTTCTGGTCAACTCGGGCGCCGAGGCGGTCGAGAACGCGGTGAAGATCGCCCGATACGCAACGGGTCGCAGCGCCGTCGTCGCCTTCGACCACGGATTCCACGGGCGCACCCTCTTGACCATGAGCCTCACCGGGAAGGCGGCTCCCTACAAGCTCGGCTTCGGACCGTTCGCACCGGAGATCTACCGAGCCCCCTATTCGGACCCGTTCCGCGGCACGGGACGGCTCGAGGAGGTCACCAGGTTGCTGGAGACCACCGTAGGCGCCGGCACGATCGCCTGCGTGGTCGTCGAGCCCATCGCCGGCGAGGGGGGATTCGTGGTGCCGGAGCCGGGCTGGTTGGCCGGTCTCGCCGCCTGGTGTTCGGAGCACGGCATCCTTCTGGTCGTCGACGAGGTCCAAACCGGCATGGGTCGAACCGGTGACTGGTTCGCCTGCGAGCACGAGCAGGTGGTGCCCGACCTGGTGACCACGGCCAAGAGCCTCGGGGGTGGCCTCCCCCTGGGAGGTGTGACCGGTAGGGCCGATGTCATGGAGGCGGTCCATCAGGGCGGGCTGGGCGGGACGTTCGGCGGCAACCCGATCGCCTGCGCCGCCGCCCTGGCCGTCTTCGACATCATCGAATCCGGGGGCCTGCTCGACAGGGCACGGCGCATCGGAGATGTGGCGCTGCCCCTGCTCGAGAAGTTGGTCACCACCGACGGGCCGGTCGGCCACGTACGGGGCCGTGGCGCCATGATCGCCTTGGAGCTGGTGGAGGCCGACGGGCGGCGTCCGGATCCCGCGGCCACCCAGCGGGTGGCCCGTCTCTGTCATGAACAGGGGTTGTTGATCCTGACCGCGGGGACGTACGGGAATGTGCTCAGACTGCTCCCTCCTCTGGTCATCCCGGACGGCCTGTTGGAGGAAGGCCTCGGGATCCTCGAGACGGCGCTGGCCAAGGCCTGAGAGGGCGGACCTCAGAGCGGGATGTTGCCGTGCCTCTTGGCGTTGGGACGATCGGGGGACTTGTGCTCGAGGGCCCGGAGAGCGGCCGTGAGCTCGAGCCGCGTTTCGGAGGGTCGGATGATCGCGTCCACATAGCCTCGCTCGGCGGCCAGGTAGGGGTTGTCGTACTCCCGGCGGTACTCTGCCACCAGGCGCTCCCGTAGGGCCGGGTCGTCACCGGCTGCCAATTGGCGATGATGGACGATGTTCACCGCACCGTCGGCACCCATCACCGCGATCTTGGCGGTGGGCCAGGCGAGGTTCACGTCGGCCCGGAGGTGTTTGGAGCCCATGACCACATAGGCGCCTCCATAGGCCTTCCGGGTGATGACTGTCACCTTGGGCACGGTCGCCTCGGCGTAGGCATAGATCAGCTTGGCGCCCCGGCGGATGATCCCGTGCCACTCCTGGTCGGTACCCGGCAGGAATCCGGGGACGTCCACCAACGTGACGATGGGGATCCCGAAGGCGTCACAGGTCCGGACGAACCGGGCCCCCTTCTCGGCGGCGTCGATGTCCAGGGTGCCGGCCAAGTGCATGGGCTGGTTGGCCACGACGGCCACCGATGCGCCTTCCACCCGCCCGAACCCGCAGATGAGGTTGGGGGCGAAGGATTGGTGGATCTCGAGCAGCTCCCCGCCATCGAGGACGGTCGAGATGACCTCGCGCATGTCGTAGGGGGACGTATCGGAGTCCGGAATCAGGCCGTCGAGCGCCAGGTCCCGGGTGGTGGGGGTGACCGACACCGCGGCGGCGTACCTCGGTGGCTTCGAGGCGGCACTCTGGGGTAGGTAGCCGAGCAGAGCACGCACGAAGTCGAAGGCGTCACCTTCGTCGGGCGCCACATAGTGGGCGTTGCCCGTCCGTCCGGCGTGGGTGGTGGCCCCGCCGAGCTCCTCGAACCCGACGTCCTCGCCCGTCACGGCCTTGATGACGTCGGGACCGGTGATGAACATGTGGGCGATCTGATCGACCATCACGGTGAAATCGGTGAGGGCCGGCGAGTAGACGGCCCCGCCGGCACACGGCCCGGCGATCACGGAGACCTGGGGAACGAAACCCGATGCCACCGTGTTGCGGTAGAAGATCTCGCCGTAGAGACCGAGGGAGGCGACACCCTCTTGGATGCGCGCTCCACCCGAGTCGTTGATCCCGACGATGGGGCAGCCGATCTGCAAGGCGACATCCATCACCTTTGCGACCTTCTGGCCGAACACCTCGCCCAGCGAACCGCCGAACACGCTGAAGTCCTGCGAGAACAGGCAGATGGTTCGCCCGTTGACGGTGGCGACGCCGGTGACGACACCGTCGCCGTATGGTGCCGTCTCGTCCGCATCCGATCCGGAGCCGCGTCGGGCCAGCTGGTCGAGCTCGTGGAACGATCCCGGGTCGACCAGCGCCTCGATCCGCTGGCGTGCGGTCAGCTTTCCGTGGGCGCTCTGGCGTCGGACGGCAACCGACTCAGCCTCCTTGCTGACCGACCGGCGCCTCTCGTCGAGGTCGGCCAGGCGCGACGCGGTCGTGTCCGGCTCGGGGACCTCCGGGCTCACGGTGCGGTCTCCTCGGGGCCCGTGTCCGTCACGCGGCAGAGCACCTCGCCCCTCATGACCTCGTCCCCGACCTTGACGGCCAAGCCCTGGACCCAACCGTCCGACGGCGCGGGCAGCGACTGCTCCATCTTCATCGCCTCGACGTCGACGACCGTCTCCCCCCGCATGACGTGCTGTCCGTTGGCCACCACCACCTTGACCACCTTGGCCTGCATGGGGCTGGTCACCGTCCTGCCGGCCGCTCCGGAGCCCATGCCGGTGCGTTCCTGGCGACGTCGCGGCGGTGGTTGGGGGAGAGCCGGGCCGCCGAAGGTGGCGAATGCCTCCGGCAGCGTGACCTCGACCCGCCGGCCGTCCACCTCGACAAGCAGCCGACGCCGCCCCTCTCGGGGTTCGGGTTCGGAGTGCCCGAGGAAGGGGGGGAGGGCTTCGAGGGCGTCGGCCAGGACGGTCTCTATCCAACGGGTGTGCACCCGGAACGGCTCGGCCACGAAATCGGGGTGATCGACCACGATCCTGTCCATGGGGAGCACGGTGGCGATGCCGTCGACCCGGAATTCGGTGAGGGCGCGCCGGGCCCGGGCAAGAGCCTGATGCCGGTCGGCGCCGTACACCACCAGCTTTCCGAGCAGGGAGTCGAATTCGGCGGGAAGCTCGTCTCCCTCCTCGTAGGCACCGTCCCAGCGCACGCCGGGCCCCGCCGGTACCCGCCACTGCCGGAGGAGGCCGGGGCTGGGGAGGAAGCCCGCAGCCGGGTCCTCACCGTTGACCCGGAACTCGATGGCATGCCCCTCGACCACCGGGTCCCCGTAGTCGATCAGCCCGCCGGACGCGATCCGCAACTGCTCCCGGACGACATCGATGCCGGTGACCAGCTCGGTGATCGGGTGTTCGACCTGGAGGCGGGTGTTGACCTCGTTGAACGAGATCGTTCCGTCCGGAGCCAGGAGGAATTCGCAGGTTCCGGCATTCACGTAGCCGGCCTCGGCCAGGATCGCCTTGGAGGCCTCATAGAGACGGCGGACCTGGTCGTCGGCCAGGAAGGGGGCGGGAGCCTCCTCGACCAGCTTCTGGTTCCTCCTCTGGAGTGAGCAGTCGCGGGTGGAGAGGACGACAACATTGCCTTCGACGTCGGCGAGGCACTGGGTCTCGAGATGCCGGGCGTGTTCCAGGTAGCGTTCGACGAAGCACTCGCCGCGCCCGAATGCCGTCGTCGACTCCCGGACGGCCGACTCGTAGGCCTGATCGAGCTCGTCGGTACCGCGCACCACCTTCATGCCCCGGCCTCCGCCCCCGAATGCAGCCTTGATCAGGAGTGGGAAGCCGTACTCGTCGGCGAAGGAACGGATGTCGGACACATCGTGGGCCGGCTCGGCCAGCCCCGGGACCAGGGGTGCGCCGACTGCCGAAGCCAGTCGTCGGGCCACGGTCTTGTCACCCAGATCGCGGATCGCCTTCGGCGGCGGACCGATCCAGGTCAACCCGGCCTCGAGCACCGCCTCGGCGAAGTCTGCGTTCTCGGCCAGGAAGCCGTATCCCGGATGCACCGCGTCGGCACCCGATCGTCGGGCCACGTCGATGAGCTTCGGGCCCGAAAGGTACGTGTCGGACGGCTGGGTGCCTCCGAGGGCAAAGGACGCATCGGCATACCGCAGGTGCGGCGAGCCGAGCTCCTGATCGGCGTAGACGGCGACGCAGGCAATCCCCGCGTCGTGGCAGCCCCGTGCCAGTCTCACGGCGATCTCCCCACGATTGGCGATCAGCACCTTTTCCATGTGGCCCTCCGGATCACAGAAGGTTCGTCGACTCGTACGTTCCCCATTCGCGGCGGAGCACATCGCAGATCTCTCCCACCGTCGCCCCGCTGATCAGCGCCTGCTTCAGCGGGTACAGGACATTGACCGAGCCCCGGGCTGCTTCGCCGACCGCTTCCAACGTCGTGGCGACCGCTTCGCCGTCGCGGCGATCCCGCACGCGCTTCAGGCGATCGATCTGACCTCCCTCCACCTCCCGGTCGATGCGGAGGGGCTGGTAGCTCTCCTCCTCGTCCGTGGTGTAGGCGTTGACCCCCACCACCACCCGTTCGCCGGAGGAGATCTCCTCGGCGATGCGGTAGGCGTTTCGCTCGATCTGGGACTGCTGGAAGCCCGCGTCGATGGCCGCGGCAGCTCCTCCCAGCTTCTCGATCTCGGTCATGAGTGAGGTCACCCGCTCCTCGATCTCATCGGTGAGCCGCTCGATGGCGAAGGACCCTCCGAGCGGATCGACGATCTCGGTCAGGTCCGTCTCATGGGCGAGCACCTGCTGGGTGCGGACGGCCAGGCGGGCTGCCGTATCGGTGGGTAGGCCCAGGGCCTCGTCGAAGGAGTTGGTGTGGAGCGACTGGGTGCCTCCGAGCACGGCGGCCAGCGCGGCCAGGGTGACACGGACCAGGTTGACCTCCGGCTGCTGCGCGGTGAGCTCCACACCAGCCGTTTGGGTATGGAACCGCAGTCTCATCGACTTCGGGTCGTGGGCACCGAACTGCTCGCGCATGATCCGAGCCCACAGCCGCCGCGCGGCCCGGAACTTGGCCACCTCTTCGAGCACGGTGATCCGGGCCACGAAGAAGAACGAGAGCCTCGGAGCGAGCTCGTCCACGGACAGTCCGGCGGAGGTGGCCGCCTGCACGTATTCGATGGCATTGGCCAGCGTGAAGGCCAGCTCCTGCACGGGGGTGGCTCCGGCCTCGGCGATGTGGTAGCCGGAGATCGAGATGGTGTTCCAACGCGGCAGCTCCGAATGGCAGTACGCGAAGATGTCGGTGGCGAACCTCAGTGACTGCCGTGGCGGGAAGATGTAGGTACCACGGGCGATGTACTCCTTGAGGACATCGTTCTGTATGGTTCCGGCCAGTCGGTGAAGATCGGCGCCCTGTTCCTCGGCCACGATCTGGTACATCAGGAGGAGGAGCGCTGCAGGAGCGTTGATGGTCATCGATGTCGAGACGTGATCGAGCGAGATCCCTTCGAAGAGCGCCCTCATGTCGTCGAGGGAATCGATGGCAACCCCCACCCGGCCCACTTCGCCGCAGGACAGCGGATGGTCCGAGTCGTAGCCCATCTGGGTGGGCAGGTCGAAGGCCACCGACAGCCCGGTCTGTCCGGCGGCTATGAGCTCGCGGTACCTCTGATTGGACTCGGTGGCCGTGCCGAACCCGGCGTACTCCCGGATCGTCCAGGGGTGACTCCGGTACATCGTCGGATAGACCCCGCGGGTGAACGGATACGACCCCGGCGCACCGAGGCTGGTCTCCGGATCGAACCCCGGAAGGGACTCGGGACCGTAGACGGCCTCGAAGGGGAAGCCCGACTCGGACAGGTCGCCGGTCACCCGCCGGCCCCCGATCGACCACGGCTGGATGTCGACGCCTCGTGCACCTGCTACTACTCCACGCCTCCTGGCCCGGCCGACAGCAGCGGGCGCAGGAGATCGCGGACGGAAACCATGCCGACCACGCGGCCGTCGCCATCCACAAGGGGCAGGTGCCGGATGGCGTCGTCGAGCATCTGGTAGGCGGCGTCGTCGAGCGTATCCCCGGTCCGGGCTGCGATCAGGTGCGAGGTCATGGCCTGCTCCGCGGTGACGGTGTCGAGGTCCGCGCCCTGACCGGTCTGGGAGACCAGGTCTCGTTCCGAGATGATGCCCAACGGTGTCCGCTCATTGCCGACCACGAGGGCCCCGACGTTCTCGACCCACATCGTGTGCGCCACCGAGCGAAGCGTCGCATCGGGTTCGGCGAAGACCGGTTCACGGTTCTTCAGGCTGTCGACCTTGCCCTGAAAGTACGATCCCATCACACCTCCTCCGGGTTCCCCGGGTTCTGCTCCCGCGCTCGACGAATCTCCACAGGGCACGGCTCCCAATTGAGTGTGACGCCCGGTGTGGCCAGGGGGCAGGGCCGAAAGTCCCCAGTTCAACGGGGCACGGGTGGGGAGCCGGTCAGACCGGCTCAGGCTCCACAGACCACGGCGGGGCCCGGAGCGGCCAGCGAGTTGACGGCATCCAGGTTTCGCAAGGTGCTGTACCGGAGCCACCGGAGGGCGGTCGGGGACAGCCGGTCGCACACCCAGTCCCAGTGGAGCGATACGGCGTCTCCCGGCCGCAGGTCCTCGGCGAACCCGACCCCGTCGAGGCTGCGGCGGGCCAGTTCCACGCGGTTGGGGCCGAGCACCAGACGGGAGCCTTCGAAGGCCAGGGCCCGGCTGGTCACGGCGACCAGGTCGCCGGTCACCGCCTCGATCCGGCCCCAACGGATCCGGCACCGGTCGAGGACCTCCATCGGCGGGCCGTCCATACCGGCCCGGAGCAGACCCAGCCAGGGGTAGACGGCGAACACGTGGAAGCTGTGCTGGGGGATCCCGCCGGCGGCGACGGCGGACACCAGCGACTCGAAGTGCCGGCCCGACCGCTGCTCGAACCGGTCGCCCAACGAGGTGGACAACGTCGCCGGAGGTACCTGGGCGAGGAGGTCGTTGCCCACCCAGTAGGCCTCGACAACTCGCCGATCGAGAGGGTCGTCGATGCCTGCGCATGCCGCCAGCAGTCTGAGGTAGGGCCACGCGCCTTCGAAGCGGGCGGCCAACTGCCCGAGACCGACGACGTCGGTGCCCTCGCTGGCCGCACCGAGCAGGCCGGAGGGGTCACCGGGTCCGCAGTAGCCCAGCGAGTTGGGCGGGTAGGCATATCTGGCGAAGAGGACGGGACCGGGGGCGTCGTCGGTGGGGCGCCGGCCGTCACCGTCCGCGGTCGGGCCGCGACGGGGGCTCGGCCGTTTCACCCGACCAGCGTCCCGCGCCCACGGAGCTCGGGATGGTGCAGGCCCATCCACACGACGACTCCGGCCCCGCAGGCGATGAGCGCCAGCCCGAGGGCCTGGGGGGCCAGGGAAGCGGTGCCGGCGGCCGCCTCGAGGAGCGCGGTAACCAGCGCACTGCCCACCAGGATGGAGGTCACGTCGAGGGCCCGGGCCCGGGCCAGCGCCGTCATCCAGGTGGCCACGTAGGCGGACAGCAACAGCCCGGTCAGGAGAGCCCAGCCCATCTGGGTGGCATCGAGCGAGACCAGCCCGTGCAGCGACCCGGACGCGGCCAGGTAGCCGAGCAGGGCCACGGCACCGACCCCCATGCGGACGAGGGCGATGGCCGAGGGGGCGATGCTGCGGAGCAGGATCTTGGCCACCACGACCTCGACGGCCCACAGCATCGAGGCGGACAGGACGAGTAGCTCCCCGCGGGACGCGGCCAGATGGCCGACGCCGCCGGTGACGGCCACTTCGCCCACCACCAGGAGGACGATGGCGGCCACGTTCCACCAGGTGACGCGCTCACGCAGGAACGGCACGGCCAGGACGGCCACCCAGATGACCAGCGTGTCGCGCCAGAAGGCGGCCGGGGTGGCCGAGGTGTCGGCCAGCCCGTCGAAGAACAGGACGAAAGCGATACCCCCGCCCACGACACCCACGTAGGCCAGGCCGATCCACCGCAACGCTCCCCACTCCTGCCAGCGGCGCCCCGCCCCCGGCCCGGCGGGGTCCTTCCCGACCGAGGCGAACCGGGCCGCAGCCGTGCCCGGCCACCGGTCCCGTGCCCTCCACGCAACCAGGGCGCACCCGGCGAGGACCAGGGTGGCCACGAGGTTCTTGGCCGTGGTGTACACCGCGGGCGAAGTCACCGCGTGGACGCCGTAGCTGTTCACGAAGACGGACAGCCCGCTGATGAGAGCGGTCATCCCGGCCACGAGCACACCGGGGAGCCCGGCCCGACCGGAAGCAGCGCCCGGACGGGCCGTCAGACCCCCCGCCCCGGGTGCGGGCGTCGTCCCCGCGCTCATGATTCGACCGCCTCGGCCTGTCCCAGCTCTGCCGCCACCGCCTCGGCCTCGTCGGCGTCCACCCGGTCGATGGCGTAGCCGCTGTGGACGACGAGCCAGTCGCCGAGCACCGGCGGCGCGCCGTCGAGTGCCAACAGCGACACACGGTGCACCGTGCCGTCGAGGTCCTCGACGTCGACAGCCCCGTCGTGCTCGCCCACCACCCGGTGGAGCCTGCTCATACACATGCTCGTACCTCCCCGATCAAGTCGACGATGCGGTCCACGGCCCCCGGAAGGGCAGCCTCGACGGCCGGGCTCAACCCGGTGCCGCGGCCGAAATCCTCACCTTCGATGCCGACCACGACGACTCGGTCGGGGGCCGCGCCGACGGCGCGGGACAGACGCACCACTCCGGCCAATCCGATCCCGTGCGTGCTGGTGGTGGCGGACCGCCCCTGCGGAACGCCGCCGTCCCCGCCCCCCTCGAGCTCGACGACGTGCACCGTGCCGGGGGCCGCCCCCGAGCGCACCGCGTCGACGACGACGGCGAGATCGGCGCCGTCCCAGACGCCGAGGAGATCGAGCGGGTCGGAGATGGGTCCCACGTCGCGCCCGGTCCCGGCCTCTTCGACGGCACGCGCTGCGACCAGGGGACCGGCCCCGTCGTCGCGTCGGTACTCGCTTCCGAGGCCGGCCACCACCACCAGCGGCGTCCGGCCGGTCACGAGGTGACCACCGACACGTCGAGGAAGTGGGCGGCACAGGAGATGCACGGGTCGTGGTTGCGCACCGTCTGTTCACAGCGCCACTGGAGCTCGTCGTCATCGAGGTCGAGGCCGTCCTCGACCACGCGACGGAGGTCGGCCTCGATCGTGAGCTGGTTCTGCGAGGTGGGCGGCATGATCCGCGCCGACAGGATGGTCCCGGCCTCGTCGAGCTCGTACCGGTGGAGGAGGAGCCCTCTCGGTGCCTCGGTGACGCCCGTCCCCACCCCGGGACCGCCGACCGGCTGCACATCGGCGGCCGGTGGATCGGGCGGAGCATGTGCCTCGACCAGGGCGAGCGCCTCGTCGCAGGCGAACACCAGCTCCACGGAGCGCACCACGATGCTCTGGAACGGATTCGAGCACACCGGACCCAGGCCGCCGGCCGCCGCCGCCTGGGCTGCGATCGGGGGGAGGGTGGCGGCGTTGAGCGCATAGCGCGCCAGGGGCCCGGTGAGGTACGGGTCGCGTCCACCCAATCGGGCGTGGAGGGCGGTGGAGCGGGCCACGTGCTCCTCGACGGCCAGATCCCCGAACTGGGCCGGGCTCAGGTCGAGGCCGTCCGATGACGAGGGCCGGCCGCGCTCGATGGGATAACGGCCCTCGTCGCGCAAGGCCACGAACCGGTAGTCGCCGGGCACGTCGGGGATCTCGAAGCCCGAGACCCATTCCACGGTGGCCAGGGCCGCGTCACGGGCCCTGCGCAGCGGCTCGGCCAGTGAGGCCACGGCCCCGGGGTCCGGTGCACGGTAGAAGCCGCCGACCCGGACGTTGACCGGGTGGACGGCCCGACCGCCGATGGTCTCCATGACCAGGTTGCCGGTGCGCTTGAGACCGAGGCCCCGCTCGACCGCCGCCCGGTCCAGCTCGGCCAGTTCGACAGCATCGGCACAGCCCAGGAAGTCCGGCGCATGGAGGAGGTAGACGTGCAGGGCATGACTCTGGATCCACTCGCCGCAGTAGAGGAGCCGCCGCAGCGATGCCACCCGTTCGTCCACGGTGATCCCACACGCGTCCTCCATCGCCGCGCAGGCACTCATCTGGTAGGCCACCGGGCAGATTCCGCAGATACGCGCCGTGATGTCCGGCGCCTCGGTGAAGCGCCGTCCCACCAGCAGGGCCTCGAAGTAGCGGGGGGGTTCGAAGATCTCGAGGGCGACGTCGGTGACCGTGCCGTCGTGGACGACGACCCGCAGCGATCCCTCGCCCTCCACCCGCGAGATTCCCTCGACACCGATGGTGCGAGCTGATCCTGAGCCGTGGGTCACAGTCGGCCCTCCTTCCCGTGAGGCCGGGAGGTGCGGCCGAGGGCGACCGGGACCGGACCGCCCTGGGTGGCGGACTCGTCCCGGAAGGCGGGGGCACCGGCGTTGAAGGTGGCGAAGAGGCGCGACACGTCGACGGGGGTCATGCCCTGGCGGCGCAGCTCCGCGGCCAGCGATGCCGTGTTGGCGGTGTCGGCCGGGCCGAAGCAACCGAAGCAGCCGCGCCCGATGGCCGGGCACAGGGCGCCACAGCCGGCCCGGGTCACCGGGCCGAGGCAGGGCACGGATCCGGAGACCAACAGGCAGACGGTTCCCCTGCCCTTGCACTCCTGGCACACCGAGTGACCGGGGACGACGGGCGTCCGCCCGGCCAGGGAGGCGGTGACGACCTCGAGGAGCTGTCGCCGGTCGATGGGGCAGCCATGGAGCTCGTAGTCCACCTCGACGTGGGCCGAGATGGGTGTGGACGTCTCGAGCGATGCGAGGTACTCGGGGTGGGCATAGACGGTCCGGGCGTAGGCACCGGAGGCGGCGAAGTTCCGGAGTCCCTGGATCCCACCGGCGGTTGCGCACGCACCGATGGTCACGAGTCGACGCGAGTTGGCCCGGATCTCGACGATTCGCTCGGCGTCGGAGGGGGTGGTGATGGAGCCCTCTACGAGGGAGACGTCGTACGGTCCGTCCACGGTGGCCCTCGACATCTCGGTGAAGTGGGCGATGTGGACGGCCTCGGCCAAGGTCAACAGCTCGTCCTCGCAGTCGAGCAGGCTGAGCTGGCAACCGTCGCAGGAGGCGAACTTCCACACGGCGAGCGTGGGCCGCGGGTCGGGGACCGCTGGACCGGCCCTGCTCATCGCTCGCGCTCGTTGAGAAGGTGCGACACCGCACCGGCGTAGGGGATGACCGGTCCGTCCCGGCACAGCAGGAACGGACCGAGCTGGCAATGCCCGCACCAGCCCAGTCCGCACTGCATGTTCCGCTCGAGGGAGACCCGGACCCGCTCGGGGCCGATGCCCTGGTTGACGAGGGCCCGGGCCGTGAAACGCATCATGATCTCCGGGCCGCAGAGCAGCGCGCTCGACGAGGCAGGATCGAAGCGGGCCTGGTCGAGCAGGGACGTGACCAGGCCCACGTGCCCGTTCCAACCGGGCGAAGCCACGTCCACGGTGACGTCGACTTCGGCTCCGTCCCGCTCCCACCTGTCGAGATCGTCACCGAAGATGATCTGTGCGGGCTCGCGGGCCCCGGTGATGACGAAGACACGGCCGCCGTCCGGGTCGGGTCGGTGTACCAGCTCGTCGATGGCGCCTCGCAGCGGGGCGAGCCCGATGCCGCCGGCCACGACGACCACGTCGCCGGTGGCGGTCACGGCGTCGCCCACCCCCCAGGGCGTTCCGAACGGCCCTCGCACGCCGATGACGTCGCCGGTGCCGGCCCGGCACAGGGCCCGGGTCACCGGCCCGACGTCGCGCACGGTGTGACGGAGCGGCCCGTGCTCCCGCCTCGAGCTGCTCACCGAGATGGCCGCTTCACCCACTCCGTAGGCGGTCAGCATGTTGAACTGTCCGGGAAGGAACTCCATGGGTGGGCCGGTGACCGGTTCCAGGGCCAGGGTGGTCACGTCGCCGGTCTCGTCGCGGCGCCCGACGACCCGGTGGGGGTTCGGTACCATGGGCGCGGTGCCCGGAGGCAGGTCCGGCGCGGACCCGTGGCGGACCGGCGGACTCGTCTGCACGTCAGCGACCACCGTCGGCACCGTAGAGGTCGAGGAGGCGGATCCGGGTCGCCTGCAGGCGTTCGAGGAGCACGGCGGCCACCCGGGTGACCAGCTGGTGACCGAAGGCGTCGTCGGCGTCGGCCTTGGCCCGAAGACAGGCGGCATCGACGGCGATGGCTCCCACCGGGCCGACCGCCCTGGCGTCGAACTGCCAGCGGTAGGGCGGGAAGAGCCAACTCCAGCCCACCGCTGCGCCCGGGCTGACCGTCTCGACGATGATCGGCCCGCGGTCCGGGGCGTGGATCTCGATGGCCACCCTTCCCCGGCGGACGAGGAAGAGGGTGTCGGCCGGGTCGCCCTCGGCCAGCAGCAGCTCCCCGGCTGAGTAGCTCACGTTCCGGGCACATCCGGCGACCTGGGCCACGCCATCCCCGGGCAGTCCCGCCAGGAGGGGGTGCGAGGCGACCAGCTCTGCGATCCCGGTCGTCATCGGTCCTCCGGCGACGTGGTCGGTGAGCGGACGGCGCCGTCGCTGATCCGGATGGCCGCGGTCTCCACGGTCAGGTCGATGCCGACGGGGCACCAGGCGATACAGCGGCCGCAGCCCACGCAGCCCGAGGTGTCGAACTGGTCCCACCACGTCGACAGCTTGTGGGTGAGCCACTGCCGATAGCGCGACGAGGTGGAGGACCGGACGGGGCCACCGTGGAGGTAGGAGTGGTCGAGGTCGAAGCACGAGGCCCACGAGCGCTGGCGCCGGACCTCGCCGGTGAGGTCGGTGGTGTCGGACACGTCGCTGCAGAAGCAGGTCGGGCAGACCAGGGTGCAGTTCCCACAGGCCAGGCAGCGTTCGGCCACCTCCTCCCAGCGGGGATGGTCGAGGTTGCGGCCGAGGAGCTCGGCCAACCCTTCGGTCTCGAGGCGGCGACCGATGGCGTCACCGGCCGATTCGACGACCCGGTCGCGGGAGGCGAGATCGCCGGCCGACGCCGGGGACACGGGCACACGGGCCAGCACATCGGCACCCCGATCGGTACCGACCACGACCACGAAGCGGTGTCCGTCTTCGTCGTCGAGCTCGGTCAGGGCCAGGTCGAACCCGGATTCAGCCCCGGGGCCGGTGCCCATCGACGTGCAGAAGCAGGTGCCGGCGGGGGAGCCGCACTCGGCCGCCACGACGAAGGTGCCGGCCCGCCGGGCCTCGTACCCGGGGTCGGGATGGGCGCCCTCGAGAAGCACCCGGTCCAGTACGGCCAGGGCGGCCAGCTCGCAGGGCCGGGCACCGATGACGGCCAGGGGGGGCATGTCCAGGTCGGGAGTGGTCGTGGAGACGGTGTCGCCATGGACGGTGGACCGCCAGACCTCCTCCGTCGGGGGGAAGAACTCGGCTTTCCACGATCCGGGTCCGACGGCCCAGCCGAACACGGCGGCGTCGGCGCCCTGCTCCAGGCGGTACCGGCCCGGGGACTGCTCGTCGTGCATGCCGACCGGCAGGTCGGCGACCCGCCTCACCGGCCCGGGCAGGATCGCCCCGTCCCGGACCACCGGCCCTTTCGTCTCGTAGCCGAGGTCGGCCAGCGTCGACAGCAGCGCGTCCAGGCCGTCCAGGCCGATGACGACCTTCTCGCCGATGCGCATACCGGCAGGCTAATTGCGGCGACACCGCTCCGACAGGGCCGGAAGTCCCACGCTGCGCCCATCCGCCACGGAGGAGGGCGGAACGGTTGCTACGGTGATCGAAAATGGCTGACGGGTACGGGACGAGGAGAGCGACGGAGCCCACCCGTCACCGCCGCCGTGGTTCATCGGCGAGCGAGGATCGGCTGCGCGCCCTGGGTCGACGCATCCCGGTGAGCCCCGATGAGCTCGAGTACATCGAGGAGCGAAAGGTGGCGCGCCACAGGCTCCTCATCGTCGCAGCGGTCCTGGTCGTGCTGGTGGTGCTGGCCGGCGTTCGCTGGTTCGGCCCGGTTCCAGCTCCCTCATTCGATCCGGCCGTGTCGTCGTCGGTGCGGCTCCCGGGCACCTTGCCGTCGTTGCCGTGGCCGACCACGGGCGCGGCGGCACTGGGGGTGGAGGGGGCCGGGAGCCTGGGAGGTGTCGGGAGCAACCACCCGGCCCCCATCGCCGGCCTGGCCGCGGTCATGACCGCCTATCTGGTCCTGAGGGACCATCCGCTGGCCGCCGGTGCCGACGGGCCGGTCATCCCGGTGACGACGGCGACGAGCGCCGCCGCCCTGGGCGAGGCCGCCTCACAGCAGTCGGTCGTCCCGGTGACGGCCGGTGAGACCCTGACCGAGCGGCAGGCCCTCGAAGGACTGCTCGTGGCCCAGGGCAACGACATGGCCACCCTGCTGGCCGACTGGGACGCGGGGAGCGGGGCCGCCTTCGTGGCCAAGATGAACGCCGCCGCGCACACCCTCGGCCTCGATTCGACCACGTTCACGGATCCGAGTGGCCTGGACCCGGGGACGGTGAGCACCCCGACCGACCTCATCAGGCTGGGCGAGGCGGCCATGGCCGTTCCCACCTTCGCCCAGATCGTGGCCATGGCCCAGGTCACCCTTCCGCTGGCCGGACTCGTCTACAACCTGGACGCCGACCTGGGTCAGAGTGGGATCGTCGGCATCAAGACCGGGTCCGACTCGGCGGCGGGCGGGTGCTTTCTGTTCGAGTCCGATGAGACCGTGGACGGGAGGAGCCTGACCCTGGTCGGAGCGGTGCTCGGTCAGGAAGGGGAGAGTCCGAACACGTCGGCCCTCAATGCCGCCACCGGTCTGGTGAATGCCGCCTTCGCCGCCGCGGGCACGTTCGGTTCCCTCCTTCCCGCCGGGAGCGTCGGCCGCGTCACGGCGCCGTGGGGTCCGTCGGTCCCGGTGACGGCGGAAACCGCCGGCGTCGTCGGCTGGCCCGGGCTGACCGTGCCCGTGCGGCTCCACGTCGAGGTGATGTCGACGGCCCTCCCCGCCGGTGCGGGGATCGGTGCCCTCCGTGCCGACCTCGGTGGCCAGATGATCGATCTTGTTCTGCGTTCCTCACGCCCACTCCACGGCCCCTCGGCCTTCTGGCGGCTGACACGCCTCTAGACGACGTGTCCCGTCGCCCGGTGGACAGCCGATCGGCCGGAGTCGGGACCGACCGTCAGGACGTCGCCCAGGCATGCTCGGACGGCAGCCACTGCTCGAACCACTCCCCGGCCAGTCGGGCGACCTCGTCGAGCGTTCCCGGTTCCTCGAAGAGATGGGTCGCTCCGACCACCGTGGCCAACCGGTGGCGGCACCGGAGGTGCGCGGCGGCTTCCTGGTTGAGTTCGAGCACCTGGTGGTCGGCGGCTCCCACGATGAGCAGGGTCGGACAACGCACGGCCGGGAGCCGGATGCCGGCGAGATCGGGCCGCCCCCCTCGTGACACCACGGCCCGGACCGTGTTGCCGGGCGCGCCGGCGGCCCAGAGTGCCGCCCCGGCACCGGTGCTGGCGCCGAAGTAGCCCCGGGGCAACATGCCGACGTCGGCCTGTCGGCGAACCCACTCACTGGCTTCCAGCAATCGCCGACCGAGGAGGTCGATGTCGAAGACGTTTCGGCGGTCTGCGCTCTCTCCGGGGGTGAGCAGATCGAACAGCAGGGTCCCGAGACCCCGACGGTGCAGCGCATGGGCCACAGAAGCGTTCCGGGGGCTGAGCCGGCTGCTCCCACTTCCGTGGGCGAAGAGGACGATCCCCCGGGCACCGGCCGGCACCTGCAGGAGTCCTTCCAGCTCAGCGACACCGGTGGGGATGACCACCTCTCGATCCAGACGATCGAGGAAGGCGGGTTCGGGGGGGAGATCGAGATTCTCACGGAGCAACGCGGCAACTTCATCGTCCGATGTCTGCTCGAAATCGCGGTACCAGATCCCGACGGCGACGAAGTGGGCGGGGGTGACCAGGCTCACCACCTGGTCGGCGTCGCTCCGGAGCTCGCTGACGGTCTGGGAGGGCGCGACCGGGACGGCCACGATGACACGTCGGGCGCCCCGGGCCCGGGCGATGCGTACCGCCGCTCGGGCCGTTGCCCCGGTGGCCAACCCGTCGTCGACGATGACCACCGTGCGCCCCTCGACGGCAATCGGTGGCCTGTCGTCCCGGTACCGTCTGATGCGCCGGACCAGCTCTTCTCGTTCCTTGCGCTCCACCTGGGAGATGTCCCGCTCGGTCAGCCCGACACGACGCACCAGATCGTTGTCGAGGAGGCGGACACCCTCCTCACCGATGGCCCCGAAGCCCAGCTCGGGCTGGAAGGGAAGGCCGAGTTTTCGCACCACGATGACATCGAGCGGCGCCCCCAGGGCGCGGGCCACCTCGGTGGCCACGGGTACGCCGCCCCGAGGGAGGGCCAGTACCACCGGGTGTTCGTCTTTGAGCGGCGTGAGCAATTCGGCCAGATGCCGACCGGCATCTCTTCGATCGGCGAAGACCATGTCTCCTCCAGTGTCCATGTCTCCTGCCGTGTCCATGCCTCCTGCCGTGTGGCGGGCGCCGGTCATGTCAGAGCCCGGTGGGGAACGTCTCGGACGGCTCGCCCCGGTCCCACGCTCGGGTCCGTTCGAGGGGCTCGAGGGCGCGGGTGCGGTCCATGTGGATGACGGCATCGAACTGCCGGGCCAGCCGGGCTTCGAAATAGTGGCTCTGGAGCTCGGACTCGGGCCGGTAGATCACGCCGATGGCGCGCTCGAGCCGGGGCTGGTCCAACACATCGTGGACGGGAACATCGGTCGTGGACAACCAGAACTGTGGAGGACCGACCGAATGCAGGAGGGCTTCGTGGCTGTCGGGGCGAGCCGGCCGGACCCGCTTGCGTTCGGTCGACGCGCCCCAGCCCGAAGCGGCGGTCACCCAGCCGTCGAAGGTGGTGAAACCGATCAGTGCCGTGTCGCCACCGTACTGCTGCCGTGCCAACTGGCCGACGTTCAGCTCGCCACGGACGCCCATGGCCGTGGCCCGGGCGTCACCCACGTGGGAGTTGTGCTCCCAGACGACGACCTTGGTATCGCCCGACTGACGGTCGAGGTGGTCGATCAGGGCGTCGAGCGTGCCAGCCATGTGCTGGTCGCGCAAATTCCAGGACGAGACTTCGGCCCGGTACATCTGGTGGTAGTACTCCTCGGCATCCCGGACCAGGCGAGCGTTCTGCTCGGCGTAGAACTGCTCGTCCTCAGCCACCCATCCGTCGCGCCGGAGGTAGAGGTCCGACCTCCGCCGGAGCTCCAGCAGCTGGGCGACGACTTCGTTCTCACAGGGGGCGGCTCCCTGATAGACGACGGAGTGGCCGTAGGCCTGGCCTTCGGCACCGACGTGGTCGAAGCACGAGTATCGCCGACGGGCCTGTTGCGCTTCGGACGGGTCCACCCGGTCGAGGTACTCGATGACCGCTGCGATCGAGGTGCGGAGGCTGTAGAGATCGAGCCCGTAGAAGCGCGCCTTCTTGGCCGGATGGGCCTGGGCCTCGTTGCGGGCCCGGAGCCACTGGACGAAGCCGAGGACATCCTGGTTCCGCCACATCCAGGTGGGGAACCGACGGAATCCCCGGAGCGCCGTCTCGGCATCGCTGTCGGTGGACATGCCCATCACGTACCGGTTCACACGGTAGGCATCGGGCCAGTCCCCCTCGACGGCCACGACGGAGAAGCCGAGGTCGTCGATGAGACGCCGGGTGATGCGGGCCCGCTCGCGGTAGAACTCGTGGGTGCCGTGCGACGCCTCTCCGATGAGGACGAAGCGCCGGTCCCCGATGAGATCGAGCAACGAGTCGTAATCACCCGCTACACCGGTTATCGGCCGAGCCGCCCGAGCCATCTCCTCGGCGGACGTGCCAGGAATCGATCTGGTCTCCATGGGTCCACCTTCTGCCGTCGGGCACAGGTCCGCCAGGGTCGGAAGTCCTCTTCCGCAGGGAGGTCTCGGCCCCCCGGCCGGCCCCGGTGTGGCCGGGTGACGGTTGGGACGTTTGCCCCTGGCGACCCCGACCGATCGGGAGTAGCAACGGTGTATGGCACAGCTTCCCGCCGCCACCGGAGCACCACAGGCGGGCCATCCCAAACAGGAGATCGTGCTTGATCTCGGCGAATCGTCCCTGGCCCTGCCGCTACTGGTCAATCGGGGGCTGGAGGCCAACGATCGCGCCAAGTACTACCTGACGCTGATCCAGGCCGCGCTGGCTCACGCCGACCGACCGGACCGGCCCTTCTCGTCGCTCCGTGCGGAACGGTTGGCCGCCGGCGTGCCGGATGAACCGCTCGACGGTCTGGTCGGCCGGTCACGAGCCACCGCTGAGTCGTGTTACTTCATTCCCGACATCGGATCCGTCCATACGGCACTGGTGGCCGCGGTCGCCGAGATGATCGCCCCGTTCGAAGTCGTCCCCTCCGACGCCAACCCGTTCTCGGTCCGCCTGGATGCGGCGCTCGCCGGTGCGCCGGACCTTGCCGCCGACTGCATCCCCGGGGCCTACGTGGACCGCATGGTCTCTGCCGACCGTGGCTCGGGCGACTCCATCCACCTGCTGATCATGGACGTCCACCGCGCCCTCAACCAGCTGCAGATCGAGGTGGCGACAGAGAACCTCGATGGTGCCTCCGTCTACGGGCTCACCCATGACGATCGGTCCCTCGTCGCCCTGTTCATGGCCGGGGTCCGGTCCACCGACAGGTTGAAATTCGACCACCCCGGGTTGGGTACGACGGCCACCCGGGCGGGGGCGAAGGTCTTGATCCAGAACGACATCGGCATGACCGAGGCTCACGTCATCGTCATCACCATCGAGGATCTTGTCGTGACAGTGACCTACAGCGATGTGCATCTCGAACGGCTCCGCTTCTTCGAGTCCATGCTCGACGGGTTCGATGTGCAATGGACCGATGCCCACCAGCAGGTCGGCCACGAGGAACTGGGTCGGTACCATCTGGTCAGCGGGCGCCTGGAGTCAGGCGATCGCGCCTCGCTCGAGGAGTACCTCCGCTTCCTCGGGTCCCGGTTGGTCTTTCTCATCGACTGGAACCGTGCCCGGAAGCGAATCGCATCCGTGGTCGACAAGCGCGAGGCGATCTCGCTTCTGCACTGGGCCGCAGACGAGGGTTACGGGCACATGGCATTTCTGAAGATGGGCGCCGAGCGTCTCCTCTACGAGGCAGTCGAGCTGACGGGCAGGGTCCCCGCACGGTTCGGCGAGTCGCTGAGCGATTCCATCGGCTCCCAGGCGACTCTGGATGTGCTGCGGTTCGCCATCCGCGCTTCATCCGAGGGCATGCAGACGGGGAAGTCGCGAACCCTGGTCAGGGATGAGATACGGGTCGAGCTCCTCAAGCACCTGCGTGCAGTCCACCAGCAACTCATCGATCTCGTGGCCGAGCACGGAACGCTGGTCGTGGAGTGTTGCGGGTCGTTGCGAGCCGCGCTGACCCGGCTCGGGATGTCAGACGGCGTTGCCTACGTGGAGAGGGCGGCCAGGCGGGCGGCGGCCTGGGAACATCGCGCAGACGAGATTCTGACCGCGGTTCGATTGGCCGCCGGTCGAGTCGAAGGTGCGGAAGCCATCGTGTCCACGGTCGCCAGCCAGGACGATTCGATCGATGACCTCGAAGAGGCTCTCTTCCTGCTCACGTTGCTCCCGTCGGATGCCATCGGAGTGGTGTGCCCGATCCTCGAACCGCTGGCCGGCACGACCGTCTTCGCGGCACGGGAGCATCTGAAGGCGCTCGAGATCGCACGCGAGCTGGTCGGAGGGGTCGGTGACGATGAACTGCAGGACTTCCTCCTCGCTGTCGACCAGGTGGTCACATTCGAGCATGAGGCCGACGCTGCCGACCGAACCGCCAGGGGGCACCTGGTCTCGGAGTGTCCCGACTTTCGCAGCCTCCACGTCGCCGACCTCATCTCGTGCGCGATGGAGAGCGCCACCGACGGGCTCTCCCATGCCGCCTTCGTCATCCGTGATCACATCCTCGGGCAGATCGCAGCACGATGAGCACCATTGTCCCGAGCGGTCGTTCCGGCGGGTGCTTCGTCGTCGGGGCCACGAGTCCTCGGGAGGTCACTCCGGCGCAGGTGGGCGTCAAGGCCTTCAACCTCATGATGATGAGCGAGGCCGGTCTCTCGATCCCGCCAGCCTTCGTGCTCGGCACCCAGTCGTGTCAGGAGGTGGAGGCGGCAGGAGGACGCCTCGGCGACCCGCTCGTCGAGGACGTGCTCGAGGGCATCGGGGAGATCGAGAGACGCACCGGCCGACGGTTCGGCGCCGGCCGTCGGCCGCTGCTGGTGTCGGTCCGTTCGGGTGCGGCGGTCTCGATGCCAGGGATGCTGGAGACCGTCCTGAACGTCGGGCTGTCCGATACCACGCTGCCAGGGCTGCTCCGCTCGACCGGGAACCCGACGTTCGTGTGGGACTCGTACCGCCGTCTCATCCAGGCCTACGCCGAGGTGGTCGAAGGGTGCCCCGCGGCCCCGTTCGCGCGGGTGCTCACCGATGTGATGGTCCAACGTGGAGCGCCCGCCGCCGACGAGCTCGATGTCGCCGCGTTGCAAGAGGTGGTCCGGGGCGAACTGGCCGTGTTCAAATCGGTCGTCGGTCGACCGTTTCCTCAAGAGCCGGACGAACAACTTCTCCGAACCGTCGCCGCTGTCTTCCGTTCGTGGAACAGCCCCAGGGCGGTGAGCTACCGTGAGCTGCAAGGCGTCACCGGCCTGGTCGGCACCGGGGTGACGGTTCAAGCCATGGTGTTCGGGAACACAGGCGTGGCATCGGGAGCCGGGGTGGCCTTCTCGCGCGATCCATCGACCGGCGAGAACCGATTGTTCGTCGATTTCATCCTCAACGCGCAGGGAGAGGATGTGGTGGCCGGGCGCTGTCGAGCGGACGAGTCCGATCGCTCGATTGCGGCCGTTCCCGGTTTGGCGCACGCGCTGCAGGGAGCGCGCCGCAGGTTGGAGGCTCTGTTTCGCGATGCCCAGGACTTCGAGTTCACCGTGCAAGAGGGGCGATTGTGGATACTGCAGACCCGAACGGCCAAGCGCACCCCGTGGGCCGGGCTCCGCATCTGCTGCGACCTGGTCGACGAGGGGGTCATCGACGTGCCGACCGCGCTCGAGCGGCTGCGTCCCTACGCACTCGACGCCATTTCCCGTCTTCGGCTGGCCGACGAAGATGATGCGAAGGTCCTCGGGCGGGGCGCCGCGGCCAGTGACGGGGTCGTGGGCGGGCGACTTGCGCTGACCATCGAGGCGGTCCAGCGCTTCTCAGAGGCCGGGGACCCGGTGGTGCTGGTGCGAGACGAGGCATCGACGGCCGACATCGGAAGCCTCGCCATCTGTCGTGGGTTCGTCACCGCAACCGGAGCTCGCACGGCTCACGCCGTGGTGGTGGCCCGACAGCTCGGGCTGGCCTGTGTGGTCGGCTGTGGAGGGCTCTCGGTCGATATCGCCCACGGAAGGATCCAGCTGGGGGACACCGTGCTCCGCGAGGGCGACCGGATCACCGTCGACGGTGCCAACGGACTCGTCTACAGCGGAGATCTCGCGGTGATCGAGGAGCGCCCCGATGACCTGATCCGGAGGGTGGAGGAATGGCGGGCCGCGCCGACCGGATGACGCCGGCCCGGATTGTGGGCGATGGGACTTCCGGCCCTGACGACACCAGGGTCCCGGGTGGTACAAGTGGGGGAATGACCACCATCGGACAACTGCGGCGGATCCTGTCTGTCGTCGGGCCGGGCGCGGCCTGTTGCATCGCACTCGTCCTCGGCCTGCCGTCGGCGGCGTCTGCCCAAAGCGCGCCACAGCCGGCCTTCTACACCGATCAGGCGCCCGGTGGTGCTGCCACCGCAGGGGAACGGGTCATCGCTCTCACCTTCGACGACGGCCCGGGCCCGTTCACGCCCCAGGTGCTCTCGGTACTCGAGCAGTACCACGTTCCGGCCACGTTCTTCGAGATCGGCGAGAACATCGTCCAGTATCCCCAGTACACCCGGATGCTGGCCGACGCGGGATACCCGGTCGAGGACCACACCTGGACCCATCCTGACCTGTCCACCATCCCGGAGTCGCAATTCCCGTACCAGATCGACCAGACCCAGCAGGAGATCCAATCGCTCACCGGGGAGACCCCGCGCTGTGTGAGGCCGCCCTACGACGATTGGGACGCCACCGTCCTCGGCCAGATCGCCCAGCGTGGACTGACCACCATGAGCTACTCGGTCGATCCCAGGGACTGGAGCCTGCCCGGGGTGCCGGCCATTGTCAGCGGCGTGGTCGGAGCAGCCTTCCCCGGCGCGGTCGTCGACATGCACGATGGCGGGGGAGACCGCTCCGAGACGGTCGCCGCCCTTCCCCAGATCATCACCGAGCTCAGTCATGAGGGGTACGCGTTCGTATCGATCTGCGGGGACACGGCGCCGGAGGTGCCCCAGACGAGCGCGGTGTACAGCTTCGGTGCAGCTCCGACAGCCGGTGCATCGATCACCTCCGATGCGCAGCTGGTGGGCTCGGCGGTCGATCCACCGAGTGCCGGGTACTGGTTGACGGCACGGGACGGGGGCGTGTTCAGCTTCGGCGATGCCGGCTTCCACGGCTCGATGGGAGGGAAGCCGCTCGACCGGCCGGTGGTGGGCATGGCCGCCACCCCTGACGGCCACGGCTACTGGCTGGTGGCCGCCGACGGCGGCATCTTCAGCTTCGGCGACGCCGGCTTCCACGGTTCGATGGGCGGGACGCCCTTGAACGCCGCCATCGTGGGCATGGCCGCCACCCCCGATGGCCACGGCTACTGGCTGGTGGCCGCGGACGGGGGCGTGTTCAGTTTCGGCGACGCCGGCTTCTACGGCTCGATGGGTGGGAAGCCCCTCGACCAGCCGGTCGTGGGCATGGCCGCCACCCCCGATGGCCGTGGCTACTGGCTGGTGGCCGCGGACGGGGGCGTGTTCAGCTTCGGCGATGCCGGCTTCCAAGGTTCGATGGGCGGGACGCCCTTGAACGCAGCCGTCGTGGGCATGGCATCTGATCCGGTGACGGGCGGCTACTGGCTGCTGGGTGCCGACGGCGGCGTCTTCAGCTTCGACGCCCGGTTCTACGGGTCACGCGGTGGCCAGGGCGGCAACGAATTCTTCGCCATCGCCGCAGCCACGGCCGGGAACGGGTACCTGCTGGCAGGCCAGCACCCGGCTCAGGCATCGGGAGCGTGACCATCCGCGCTCGGTGCTTCCGCTCGAGCCGGGCATACGGGGCCGGAAGCGGGCGTGGTCCGAGGGAGATGGGACGAGGATGAACCAGAACATCCGGCTGGGCAGAATCGCCGGGATCCCCGTCGGCGTCAACTGGAGCATCCTGGTCATCTTCTTCCTCGTGGCCTGGGAGCTGGCCGATCTGGTCCTGCCGGACTACCACCCTCATGAGGCGCTGGCTGTCTACTGGATCGCCGGAGTCGCGGCCACGGTCCTGTTCTTCGCCTCGCTCCTCGTCCATGAGGTGTCCCATTGCGTCGTGGCCAGGCGAAACGGCATCGGGGTCCGCCGAATCACGCTCTGGCTGTTCGGTGGCGTCTCCGAGCTCGAGAGCGACGCACTGACCCCCGGAGCCGACTTCCGGGTGGCCGTGGTCGGGCCGGTGACCAGCCTCGTGCTCGCCGGGGCCTTCGGTGCCTTCGGGCTCCTTCTCCACCGAGCCGGTGGTGGTGAGGGAGTGGTGGGCTCCGCCCTCGGATGGTTGGCCTGGATCAACCTCCTCCTCGGTGCGTTCAACCTGATGCCGGCCGCACCGCTGGACGGTGGTCGGGTCCTACGCGCCGTTCTGTGGCGCCGCAGCGGCGACCGCATCGGTGCCGCCGCGACGGCAGCCCATGCCGGCGAGGTATTCGGCTATGTCCTGGTCGTCCTCGGGGTCCTCGAGTTCCTCACTGTCAGCATCTTCGGCATCTGGTTCATCTTTTTGGGGTGGTTCCTTCTGACCGCGGCCCGGGCCGAGAAGAACGACGTCGTCATGCGCTCCTCGCTGGCCGACGTCCACGTTCGTGACATCATGACCCGGGATCCGACGACCTTCTTCTCGACGACCACGGTCGCCGAGCTGATCGACAACCAGCTCCACCGCTACCGGTTCAGCTCCTACCCGCTGGTGCGGCCGGATGGACAACTCGAGGGCCTGACCACCATGAGCAGGATCCGCCATGTGCCCGCCCATCTCCGCACGACCACCCGGCTGCTCGACACCGCCTGCCCGTTGTCCGATGTGCCCGTCGGGGCACCCGGCGAACCGATACCCGACCTTCTCCAACGCATGCAGACATCACCCGACGGGAGGGCATTCGTGATCGATGAGGCCGGGCGCCTGGTCGGCATCGTGTCGCCGAGTGACATCGCCCGGTATGTGCAGCTGGCCATGATGCGGTCTCAGGGGCGTACGGCCGCCCGGAGCTGAGTCAACCGGGCGGACCGCAAGACCGATTGCTCACCGGTCGCACTCGATCCGCCCGCTGAGCGCGGCGACGGCCCGACGGACCCGGTCGCTGAGCTCGATCTCGGCGGCGAAGCCCTCCGCCGTGGGGATGATCGGCGACCCGATGGTGATCGTGGCCGCTGAACGGTGGGGCAGCGAGGTGCCCGGCCGGACGATGTCCTCTGTCCCGCGGATGCCGACGGGGATCACCGGGCACCCGGCGGTGGCGGCCACCGCGAAGGCGCCGAGGTGGAACGGCCGCAGGCCGGTTGTCGGAGCGATCGACCCCTCGGGGAAGATGACCAGCTGGTGACCGGCCCGGATGAGTGCGGTCATCTCCTGCACGTCTTCGGCGCTCCGGTCCGCCTCGCCCCGGTGCACGAAGACGCAGCCGAGCCGGCGGAGAAAGCTCCCGATGAGCCGCACCCGCCCCATATCGGTACTGGTGACGAACACCATCGTCCCGGGCAGTGCGAGCACGATGGCCAGCGCGTCGACGAAGCTCGAGTGATTGGCGACGACGACGCCAGGTCGGTCGACGGGGAACGTACCTTCGACCTGGAGGTCGATACCCGCGAGCACCTGGAGTGCCCGGCCTGCGCCTCTCGTCAACTCCCACCGGAGCCGGGGTCCGAGGGGGAGCTGCACCGCCACCCAGAGCGGGACTCCGAGCAGGACCAACAACGACCAGACGTAGGCACCGAAGAGCCACGACCCCGCCTCGCCGGCAAGACCACGGCCCGGCCCCCGTCGGCGCCGGCGGGTGAGGCCGGCCGGCCGGACAGCGGAAGGCGAATCACCGGGTGTGAGAAGTCCGGCTTCGTACGCCTCACGGGTGGCGGATCGTCGGATCTTGAGACCTGCCGTCCGCAGGATCGAGCCGGCCGGCACCAGCACGACCTCGTCCGGCGCGGCCCCGATCACCCCGGCTGCCGTCCGGCGAACGAGGGTCCCGAGCTCGTCCCGGGCTCGAGGATCCCCGAGGTCGGTCTCGACCACGACGACCAGCCGCTCGGTGCCGTGCCCGGGATCGGAGCTGGCGAAGACGGCGACGCCGTCGTCCCGCACCCCTCCGATCTCGCCGATGGCCCGTTCGAGGTCCTCGGGGTGGAGGTTCCGTCCGCCACGGATGATCATGTCCTTTGCCCGTCCGGTCAGGAACAGCTCACCGTCACGGAGATAGCCGAGGTCACCGGTACAGAGCCATCCCTCGGACCACAGCGCCCGACTGGCGGCGTCGTTCCCGAAGTACCCGGCGGTCGCCGACGGGCCCTGGCACTGGATCGCTCCTTCACGGAGGTCGGGGAGCGCGTTCCCCGCACCGTCGGTCACCCGGACCTGGCAACCGGGGACCACCTCGCCGCAGCCGACGACGGTGAGCGCCTCCTCATCGCCGGCGGCGGCCCGGACCACCTCGCCGGCCTGCTGGAGCGGTCCGCGTTCCAAGATGTCGACACGTGGCCCACGTCCCGAGGGTGTCAGGGTGAGCCCCAGGCCCATCTCGGCCAAGCCGTAGGCGGGGCACATCGCCCGGCGACGGAATCCGTACCGCCCGAAGCGGCCGACAAATCGCTCGATGGTCGATGCGTGCACCGGTTCCGAGCCGTTGACCGCCACCCGCCACGACGACAGGTCGATCCCCTCCAGCTCCTCGTCGCCTATCCGGTCCACGCAGCTCTGATAGGCGAAGTTGGGGCCGGCCGACAGGGTCCCGCCGTGGGCCGAGATGGCCTCCAACCAGCTGACCGGGCGGGCCAGGAATTGGAGTGGCGCCATCACCACCAGTGGAAATCCGAAGAAGAGGCTGGTGAGCCAGGCACCGATGAGACCCATGTCGTGGTACAGGGGCAGCCAGCTCACGAACACGTCGTCCGTGCTCACGTCGACCGCCTGGCCGAGCGCCCGCACATTGGCCAGTACCTGCGCGTGGGTGAGCACGACGCCCTTCGGATCGCTGGTGCTCCCCGAGGTGTACTGGATGAGGGCGATGTCGTCGGCGCCGACGGCCGGCAGCCGGTGGGCACGGGCTCCGCCCCCGGTGACCGTGGCCGGGGTGCAGCCCGTGCGCAGCGAGGGGACCAGGGGAGACAACGTGCGCTCCGCCTCGCAGATGTCGCAGCCGGCGACAAGGATGCTGGTGCCGGCGCTGGCCAGCAGGGGGGCCTGGCGGCCGAGATGCTCCTCGAGCTGGGAGGGGTTGACGGGCGGGTAGACGGGGACGGGAACCCCACCGGCGAGGAGCGCGCCCACAAAGGCCACGAAGTAGTCCCGGCCGGTCGGAAGCATGATGGCGGCGCGCTCGCCGGCGCCGAGGCCCAGGGCGAGAAGGCCCCGAGCGAAGGCCTTCGCCTCGTGGGCCAGGTCGCGGTAGGAGAGCTCCTCGGCCGGACCATGCGAGCCGAGGATCCGGATGGTCACGAGGTCGGGATGTGCGTGCACGTGCCAAGCCAGTGCCTCGGTCAGCGTCTCCGCACCGTGAGGCCAGGCTTGCCCTGCGGGCCTGGCCGTGGTGGGTGCCGCCGGTCGATGGCCGGGAATCACCGTTTCGCCACGGGCCCGGAGGACCGCCCGGAGCCAGTCACCCGGGGTGCGGGCCGTGGCCAGGACGTCCTCGGACAGCCGGACCGCGAAGGCGCCCTCCAGGCGGTCGTGGAGCTCGACGATGGCCAGGCTGTCGAGTCCGAGCTCACCGGCCAGGTCGCTCTCGGGGGCCACGGTCACGGCCCGGCCCCCGTGCAGGTCGGCGAAGACGGATCGGACCTCGTCGAGCACCCGGTCGACGTCGCTCGAGGACTCAGCGGACATCGGATCGTTCCGGTGCCGGGGCTCCGGGACCACGGCTAGGCCGTCGAGGCGGGTTGCCCGGCGCCGGCGACGCCGGCCACCGGCATCGAGCGGAGGTCGGCGCCGCCCGATGCCGATGCTTTCGCGGCGGCCGCCTCCTGGGCGAGGAAGGAACCGAGTTCGGCAATCGTGCTCATGAGAGGGGCGGGGAACACGACCGTGCTGTTCTTGTCCACCGCGATCTCGACCAGGGACTGCAGATTGCGGAGCTGCAAGGCCAGCGGATGGGCCATCATCGTGTCCGAGGCCTCACCCAGCGCCGCAGCGGCCAGGGACTCCCCCTCGGCATTGATGATCTTCGCCCGCTTCTCCCGCTCGGCCTCGGCCTGGCGCGCCATGGCCCGCTTCATGCTGTCGGGCAGCTGGATGTCCTTGAGCTCGACCAGCGTCACCTCCACGCCCCAGTCGGCGGTGGTCCGGTCGAGGATCTCACGGATGTCGAGATTGATCCGGTCGGTCTCGGACAGCGTCTCGTCGAGGGTGTGCTGACCGACGACCTTGCGCAGCGTGGTCTGTGCAATCTGGTCGATGGCGGCGTTGACGCTCTCGATGGCCACCACCGACTTGACGGCGTCGACGACCCGGAAGTACGCCACCGCGGAGACATCCACGCTGACATTGTCCCTGGTGATGATGCCCTGGGACTGGATCGGCATGGTGACGATGCGCAACGAGACCCGGCGCAGGTTGTCGATGATCGGGATGATCAGGCGCAGTCCGGGGTTGCGGGTACCCACCACCCGGCCCAGTCGGAACAGGACGCCCTGTTCGTACTGTTTGACGATCCTCACGGACAGCGCCAGCAGCAGGAGGAGGACGACCACGACGATGATGACGACGGCAACGGTACCCATCCGGTCAGTGTGGCGACCTGTCGCCCGCTCCGGCAGTGCCAAAAGTCCCTAGATGGCCGCATCCCGGCACCCGGGACCTCTTCCGGCGATGTGGGACGTTTGGCCCTGTCCGAACCTCGGTCGGATCGGCACCATGGGGGAAGAGCGATCGATGGATCGTCGTCAACCACGGAGGAAAGCCCGATGACGATACGAGTGGCAATCAACGGTTTCGGGCGGACGGGGCGGGCGTTCCTGCGGGCTGCGCTGGCCTCCCCCCACGATTTCGAGATCGTGGCCGTCAACGACCTGGGCGCGCCCGAGGCACTGGCCCGGCTCCTGGCCCGTGACTCCGTGCACGGACGCTACCCGGAGGTGGTCTCCGTCGAGGGCGACTCGATGGTCGTGGGCAGGCGCCGGCTCTCGTTGTTGGCCGAGCCCGAGCCCAAAGCTCTTCCCTGGCACGAGCTGGGCATCGACGTCGTCATCGAGTCGACCGGGCGGAACACCAGTCGGGCCAAGGCGGCCGCCCACCTCGAGGCCGGCGCCACCCGGGTGATCATCTCCGCCCCCTCGGGGGACGCAGATGCGACGCTGGTCGTCGGCGTGAACGAGGAACAGTTCGACCCGGCCCACGATTTCATCATCTCCAACGCCTCGTGCACGACGAACTGCCTGGCCGTCCTGGCCAAGGTGCTCGATGACGCCTTCGGCATCGAGGACGGGTTCATGACGACCGTCCACGCCTATACCGGTGACCAGCAGCTGGTCGACGCGCTCCACAAGGATCCGCGGCGGTCGCGCGGCGCCGCCATCAACATCGTGCCCACGACCACCGGCGCGGCCCGGGCCACCGGGCTCGTCCTTCCCAGCGTGGCCGGGTCGCTGGACGGTCTGGCCCTCCGGGTGCCGGTGCCCGATGCGTCGATCACCGATCTGGTCGCCAACCTGCGGGCCGCCCCGACCGTCGCCGACATCAAGGCCGCGTACCGCGCAGCTGCCGAGGACGGGCGTCTGGTCGGGTTGCTCGAATACTCCGACGAGCCACTCGTCTCCTCGGACATCGTCGGGTCCCCGTACTCATGTGTCTTCGACTCGGAGCTCACCATGGCCCACGGGAACCTGGTCAAGGTCCTCGGTTGGTATGACAACGAATCTGGCTACTCGAGCCGACTGGTCGACCTGGCCGCCATCGTCGCCGTCCCCCCTCGGGCTGACGCCGGGTGAGGTGGGAGTGACGGGATGTTCCAGGTTCGCATTCACGGGCGGGGAGGTCAGGGCGCGGTCACCGCGGCGGAGATCCTTTCGGTCGCCGCCTTCGACGAAGGTCGCCATGCGCAGGCTTTTCCCAGTTTCGGATCGGAGCGGATGGGCGCACCGGTCGTCTCCTTCTGTCGCATCGACGATCGTCCGATCCGGACCCGCGAGCCGGTGGTGGAGCCTGACGCGCTGATCATCCAGGACGTCACCCTGATCCATCAGGTCGATCTCTTCGCCGGCCTTCTGCCCGAGGGCTACGTCCTCGTCAATACCTCCCGCACCTTCGATGAACTCGGTCTCGGCGCCCTCGTCCCCCTGCTCCCCGAGGATCACCTCGCCGCATGTCCGGCGACGGAGCTCGCCCTCGAGTACCTCGGGCGCCCGTTGCCGAATGCAGCTCTCCTCGGTGGATTCGCCTGCCTCACCGGCGAGATCTCCCTCGACGCTCTCAGTGCGGCTGTCTGCCAGCGCTATCCGGGCGCGGTCGGTGAAAAGAATGCGGCCGCCGCCACGGCCGCGTATCGATTCGTGGCGGCAAGGAACGGGCTCGATCGTGTTGCGCCAGATTGAGGGTTCCCGGGCGGTGGCCGAGGCGGTCGCCGCGTGCAGACCGGAGGTGGTCTGCGCGTATCCGATCTCACCGCAGACCCACATCATCGAGTCGATCGGTGCGATGGTGAAGAAGGGGACCCTCTCTCCCTGCGAGTTCCTCAACGTCGAGTCCGAGTTCGCGGCGATGTCCGTTTCGATCGGCGCCTCGGCAGCCGGAGCGCGTGCCTACACGGCCACGGCGAGCCAGGGGCTCCTGTTCATGATCGAGGCCGTCTACAACGCCGCCGGTCTCGGGCTTCCGATCGTGATGACGCTGGCCAACCGGGCCATCGGCGCCCCGATCAACATCTGGAACGACCACAGCGATGCCATGGCGGTTCGGGACTCGGGATGGGTCCAGCTCTTCGCCGAGACGAACCAGGAGGCCGTCGACCTCCATATCCAGGCGTTCCGCCTGGCCGAGCAGCTCTCGCTCCCGGTGATGGTGTGCATGGACGGCTTCATCCTCACCCACGCATTCGAAGGGATCGACGTGCCGGCCCGGTCCGATGTGGATGCCTTCCTCCCCGTGTTCGAGCCCCGCCAGGTGCTCGACCCCGACGATCCGGTCTCCATCGGGGCCATGGTCGGCCCCGAGGCCTTCGAGGAGGTCCGCTACCTCGGCCACCTCCGCCAACTCGACGCCCTGGAGCAGATTCCACTGCTGGGCGAGGCCTTCTCCGACGCCTTCGGGCGCCAGAGCGGGGGTCTCCTCCACTCGTACCGCACCGAGGGGGCGGAAACGATCGTCGTCGCCCTGGGCTCGGTGCTCGGGACGATCAAGGACGCGGTCGACATCCGGCGGGATGCCGGCGAGCGGGTCGGCGTCGTCGGGATCACCGCCTTCCGGCCCTTCCCCAGGGACGCAGTCCGACAGGCGCTCGCCGGTGCCCGCCGGATCGTGGTGGTCGAGAAGGCGTTCAGCGTCGGCTTCGGCGGAGTGCTGTCGACCGATGTGGCCATGGCCACCCATGGCGCAGACTGTTCGTTGCACACCGTGGTCGCCGGACTCGGCGGTCGGCCGATCACCTGTCGCGCACTGGAGGGGATCCTGGCGACCGCCGACGGGGGCGGTCTGGATGTCCTCACCTTCCTCGACCTCGACCACGGGGTGGTCGAGCGGGAGCGGGCCCGGATGACCGCGGCGCGACGGTCCGGCCCCTCGGCGGAGAACGTCCTCCGCGACCTCGGCACCGCGCCCCGAGTCGGCTGAGGAGGGGATCATGACCACACAGCCGGTCCGCTTCTACCAGGTGGGCAGTTTCGCCGTCGGCAACCGCCTCCTCCCGGACGCTGACCGGACCGTCCAGTCCGACCCCCACCGGACCAACTCGCTCGACTCCGGGCACCGGGCCTGCGAGGGCTGTGGTGAAGCCCTGGGTGCCCGCTACGCCGTCGACGCCGCCATGCGGGCCACGGCCGGGCAGCTGGTGGCCGTGAACGCCACCGGATGCCTCGAAGTCTTCTCGACCCCCTACCCGGAGTCCTCGTGGCGGATCCCGTGGCTCCATTCGCTGTTCGGCAACGCTCCGGCCGTCGCCACCGGGGTTGCCGCAGCCATGAAGGTCAAGGGACGAAGCGATGTCCGTGTCGTAGCCCAGGCGGGGGACGGCGGGACCGTCGACATCGGTTTCGGCTGTCTGTCGGGCATGTTCGAGCGCAACGACGACGTGCTCTTCATCTGCTACGACAACGAGGCCTACATGAACACCGGGGTCCAGCGCTCCGGAGCGACGCCCCCGGCGGCGCGCACGGCGACGACCGAGGCGGTGGGTCCGGAGCCGGGCAATACCTTCGGGCAGGGAAAGGACCTCCCTCGGATCGCCATGGCCCACGACATCTCCTACGTGGCGACGGCGACGGTGGCCGACCTCCGCGATCTCGAGCACAAGGTCGAACACGCCATGGAGTTCCGGGGCTCCCGCTACCTGCACATCCTCGTTCCCTGCCCACTGGGGTGGGGCTCGGACCCGAGCGACACCATCAAGGTGGCCCGCCTGGCCAAGGAGACGGGAATCTTTCCCGTGTACGAGGCCGAATACGGAGAGATCACCTCGGTGTCCCCGATCCGTCACCGGATGCCGGTGGAGGCGTACCTCTCCATACAGGGTCGCTACGCCCATCTCTTCGGCGAGTACCCGCGTACCGAGGTCATCGCCCGGATCCAGGCCATCGCCGATGACAATATCGCCACCTACGGGCTGGTCGGCGAGGACACCGAGGACGCCGGTCGGGAAGGGGTGGGCACCTGATGGAACTTCCGTTCGCCATCTCTCTCGACGTCGGCTCGAGCCAGGCCAACCGGACCGGTTCGTGGCGGACCAACCGGCCTGAATATGTGCACAGGTTGGCCCCGTGCAACGAGGCCTGTCCGGCGGGCGAGGACATCCAGGCCTGGCTCTACCAGGCTGAACCGGGCGACTATGAGTCGGCCTGGCGCAAGCTGGTCGAGGACAATCCGTTTCCGGCGGTGATGGGCCGGATCTGCTACCACCCGTGCGAGACGGCCTGCAATCGGGCCGAACTGGACGAGGCGGTCGGGATCAACAGCGTCGAGCGGTTCCTCGGTGACCTGGCCGTGGAGCGATCCTGGGCGCTGCCGGCCGCGGGGCCCGACACCGGGAAGCGGGTCCTCGTGGTCGGTGCCGGGCCGGCCGGGCTCAGCGCCACCTACCACCTGCGACGGCTCGGCCACCACGTCCGCCTGGTCGACTCGGCCCCGATGCTCGGGGGCATGATGCGCTACGGGATCCCGGCGTACCGACTCTCCCGCCAGGTCCTCGACGCGGAGATCGAACGCATCGTCGCCCTGGGCGTCGACGTCGAGCTCAACCATGTCGTCGGCGAGATCGAGGCCGAGCGGAGCGAGGGCCGGTTCGACGCCGTGTTTCTGGCCGTGGGGGCCCAACTGGCCAAGCGGATCGCGCTTCCCGCCGGCGACTCGGGGCGCGTGATCGACGCCATCTCCCTCCTCCGCCGGGTGGCCGACGACGACCCACCCCTGCTCGGCCGCAGGGTCGTCGTCTACGGGGGCGGGGACACCGCCGTCGATGCGGCCCGCACGGCCGTGCGCCTCGGCGCCACCGACTCGGTCATCGTCTACCGGCGCAATCTCGAACGGATGCCCGCCCACGAGGATGAGCTCGAAGAGGCGCTGGTCGAGGGTGTGACCACGCGGTGGCTCTCGACGGTGAAGGCCTTCGACGACGGCCGCATCGTGCTCGAGAGGATGCGTCTCAATGGGGACGGCTTCCCCGAGCCGACCGGCGAGTTCGAAGATCTGGGTGCCGACTCGCTGGTGCTCGCGCTCGGTCAGGACACCGACGTCTCGCTACTCGATCAGACACCTGCGATCAGCGTTGAAGACGGCGTCATCGAGATCCGCCCGACCATGATGACCGGTGAGCGCGGTGTGTTCGCCGGGGGTGACGCGGTTCCCTCCCCTCGGACCGCGACGGTGGCCATCGGGCACGGCAGGCGAGCTGCACGCGGCATCGACGCCTTCCTGTCCGGCCGCGAGCTCCACGATCCCGTCCGCGGCGAGCTCGCGTCGTTCGACCGGCTCAACACCTGGTACTTCTCCGACGCACCGCGGATGCGGCAGCCCGAGCTCGAACGGGCACGGCGCCAGGGCACCTTCGACGAGGTCGTCGGCGGATTGACCGAGGAGAATGCCCTGTTCGAGGCGCGCCGTTGCCTGTCCTGTGGGAATTGCTTCGAGTGCGACAATTGCTTCGGCGTCTGTCCCGACAACGCGGTGAAGAAGCTCGGTCCGGGACGGGGCTACGAGTTCGACTTCGACTTCTGCAAGGGGTGCGGACTCTGCGCCCAGGAATGCCCCTGCGGGGCCATCGACATGGTGCCCGAACAGAGCTGATGGCCGGGCTGGGCGGCCCTCAGCCCGGTTGATCCAGGATCACCGCGACCCACGGTCCCGGCGGGTTCGGCCCAACTTCTCCTCGAGGGCCAGCACCTGCCGGGTGGTCTGCACCACCGTGTCGGGGTTGAGGCTCATCGAGTCGATCTCGAGCTCGACCAGGTACTCGGCCATGTCCGGATAGTCCGACGGCGCCTGGCCGCAGAGGCCGGAGTGCATGTGATTGCGCTGGCAGCCCTCGACCGCAAGCCGGATCATCTCTTTCACACCCTCGTCACGCTCGTCGTAGTCGAAGGCGACGATCTCGCTGTCCCGATCCACGCCCAGGGTGAGCTGGGTGAGGTCGTTCGAGCCGATCGAGAAGCCGTCGAAGTACTCCGCGAAGCGGTCGATCAGGATGACGTTGTTGGGGATCTCGCACATGGCGTAGATCTCGAGGTCGTTCTCTCCCCGTCGGAGGCCGAGCTCCGCCATCCGTTCGAGAACCCGCTCGGCCTCCGCCACGCGGCGGACGAAGGGAAGCATGAGGACCACGTTCGTGAGCCCCATCTGCTCCCGCACCCGTCGCATCGCCTGGCATTCCATGGCAAAGCCGTCGGCGTAGGCCGGGTGGGCATAGCGGGAGGCCCCGCGGAAGCCGATCATCGGATTGCTCTCCGCCGGTTCGAAGTCCACTCCACCGAGGAGGCTGGCGTACTCATTGGTCTTGAAGTCCGACATGCGGACAACGACCGGCTTCGGCCAGAAGGCGGCGGCAATGGTGCCGATTCCCTCGGCCAGGCGCTCGACGAAGAAGTGCTCGCCGTCGGGGTAGCCACGGATGAGCCGCTCCAGTTCCCGACGGGTCTCCGGGTCGCTGACCTGGTCCGGGTGGGCGAGGGCCAGAGGATGGGCCCGGATCGACTCGCTGATGATGAACTCCATCCTGGCCAGGCCGACTCCGTCATTGGGGAGGAAGGAGCTCTTGAAGGCGATGTCGGGGTTGCCCAGGTTGATCATGATCTTCGTGACCGGGCGGGCCAGCTCGCCGAAGCTGTCCCGGTCCACGTGAAAGCCGACCTCACCCCGGTACACGAGCCCGGTATCCCCACCGGCGCAGGAGACGGTGACGACCTCACCGTCGAGAACCGCGGTTGTCGCGTCTCCCGCCCCGACCACCGCCGGGATCCCGAGCTCGCGGGCGATGATGGCCGCATGGCAGGTGCGCCCACCCCGATTGGTGACGATTGCCGCCGCCGTCTTCATCACCGGCTCCCAGTCCGGCGTGGTCGTATCGGCGATCAGCACCTCGCCGGGCCGGAACTGCCCGAGATGGGCGGCATTGTCGATGACCCGTGCCCCGCCCGCTGCGATTCCACCACCCACCGAACGGCCCTTGGTGACCACCTCTCCGGCGCCGTCGAGAACGTAGGTCTCCAGGACATCGGCCTGGCGTTGGGAGGCCACCGTCTCCGGCCGGGCCTGGACGATGTACAGCTTCCCGTCGAGGCCGTCCTTCGCCCACTCGATATCCATCGGCCTCCCGTAGTGGTTCTCGATGGTCACGGCGAAATCTGCGAGCTCGAGCACGTCGGCGTCGCTCAGGCAGAAGCGGTCCCGATCTGATTTCGGCGTCGGGATATTGCGGGTCGTGTGGGTCGTCCGACCCTCCACGAGCACCATCTTCACGGCTTTGTCGCCGAGGAGGCGCCGGAGGACCGCCCGGTGGCCGGCGGCCAGGCTCGGCTTGTGAACGTAGAACTCGTCGGGGTCGACCGCACCCTGGACGACGTTCTCACCGAGACCGTAGGCACCGGTGATGAACACGACATCGCGGAATCCCGACTCGGTGTCCAGGGTGAACATCACGCCGGACGAGGCCAGATCCGAACGGACCATCTTCATGACCCCGATCGAGAGCGCCACCTTGTAGTGGTCGAAACTCTGGTCGATCCGGTAGTGGATGGAGCGGTCGGTGAACAGGCTGGCGAAGCACCGTCGGCAGGCGTCGAGCAGGCTCTCCTCGCCCCGGACGTTGAGGAACGTGTCCTGCTGGCCGGCAAAGCTGGCCGTGGGCAGGTCCTCGGCGGTGGCCGAGGAGCGCACGGCCAGGCTGACATCCTCCCCGTACTCGTCCTGCAGGCGCCGGTACGAACCACCGATCTGCCGGGCCAGGTCCGCGGGAAGGCCGGCGCCGTAGACGAGCTCACGAGCCCGCTTGGCGCGCCGTCCGAGGTCGGCCACATCATCGGCGTCGAGGCCGTCCAGCGCTTCGTGCAGTGGCTCGAGGATCTTGGCCTCCGCCAGCATGGCTCGATAGGCCTCCGCAGTGATGGCGAAGCCGTTCGGCACCCGCACTCCCTGACCGGAGAGCTTCTGGTACATCTCTCCCAGCGAGGCGTTCTTGCCGCCGACGCTGGCCACGTCCCCGATTCCGAACTCCTCGAAGAAAGAGACATAGGTCGGTTCCCTCATGGGTGTTCCTCCTCTTGCCGGTAAGGTCCAGCATGCGACGCCACCATCGGTGCCCGCTAGGGCCAAAGGTCACCGGCCGGCCCGATGGCCTCGATGGGGAGTTCGGAACGGAGGTCTCATGGCAGCAGAGGGTCGGTCTGTGGATTCCGGGGCCCGGGCGCGGACCGGCCAGTGACCCGCGCCGTCGCCGATCCGGGCCATCTCGAGCGCGAGGTCAAGCTCGGGGTCGACCTCGACTTCGTCCTCCCCGACCTGACCGGGGATGTGGGGACGCCCGGGCCGCCTCTGGAGCGGGCGATGCGCACGGCCTACTTCGATACGGCTGAGTTCCGGCTGTGGCGTCGTGGCATGACCCTCCGCCATCGCACCGGAGAAGAGCCGGGAGCCGGGACGTGGACGGCCAAGCTTCCCGAATCCAGCCGGGGGCCGACGCTGGACCGCACGGAGCTGTCGTGGGCCGGACCCCGGGAGGCGTTGCCCGAGGAGGCGATCGGATTGTTCCTCGGGATCACCCGCAGCTCACCGCTGCATCAGATCGTCGAGCTGGTCACGACGAGGCGTCGTTTCATCCTGGCCGACCCGGCAGGGGCGCGGCGCGGGGAGCTCGATGACGACACGGTCACCGTCGCCGGGGGAAACCGGGACGGCGTGTGCTTTCGCCAGATCGAGGTCGAGCTCGGACCGGGCGGGGATGAGCTGGCCGGCCGAGTCGTGCGTCGGCTGCTCAGGGCCGGAGCCCGTCCCGGCGGCGAGCAGAAGCTGGCCAAAGCCGTGGATCTCCCGCCCACGTCGCGGCAGGGGGTTCGGATCCGAAGGGGCTCGCCGATGGGGGACGTCGCCCGCGCCGCCATCGCCACCGCGCTGGACCGCCTCCTCGACAACGACTACCTACTGCGGCTCGACCCCTCGAATCCATCGGTGGAGGGGATCCACCAGGCCCGGGTGGCCACCCGCCGTCTGCGCTCGGAGCTGAAGATGGTCGGATCGGTGCTGGATCCCGTCTGGGTCGCTCAGGTGCGGGCCGAGCTCCGGTGGCTGGGCGAGCGGCTCGGTACGGTTCGGGACGCCGACGTCCTGGCTCTCGTGCTCACCGGCACCGGCGATGGTTCCTCGTTTGACGCGGGAGGGCGCAGCGAGCTGCGGGCCGCCGCGGAAGCCCAGCGACGGGGCCACTGTCGGGATCTGTCGGATGCCCTCTCCAGCGACCGCTACCTGGAGCTGCTCGACCGGCTCGATGCCGCCGCCGCCCTGCCTCCGTTCGCCGAAGGCCGTCGAGGGAAGGGCAGACCGTCGCCGGCCCGGCCCGCTGAGCGGCCGGCCGGCGAGGTCTTGCCCGGGCTGGTCAGATACCGGTGGCGGTCACTGCGCCGTGCCGTGAGGAGGGGTGGACACCATCCAAGCGACGCCGAGCTCCATGGGATGCGAATCCGGGCCAAGGAGCTCCGCTACGCGGCGGAGACGGCGGCCCCGGTCATCGGCAAGGCGGCCCGCCGCACCGCCACCGCGGCCGAGGAGGCTCAGAACGTCCTCGGCCGGCACCACGATGCCGTGACCGCCGAGGCATGGCTTCGAAACCAGGCCGCAAAGGGCACACCGGCGGCAAGCTATTCCGCCGGCCGTCTTGCCGCCGAGCAGGCCCGGTCGCAACGCAAACTCAGGCGCCGGTGGCGACCGGTCTGGCACAGACTGGATCAGAAGAAGGTTCGAAGGTGGTTCTCGCGGCGCACCTCCGATCGGTGAGGATCGGGACCTCGGTGCCGCCCCCGCTTCAACTGGCCCGACTGACCGAGCTCATGTTGAAGTCGGGGATCCGAAGCGGTGGCATGCGTGTGCGGTTGAGGTATTCGCCGAACTCCCGGCCCAGTGCGCGCTCGGTGGCACCGACTTCGGAGGCGCGGGCCAGCAGGTCCACGGGGCTCTCATTGAAGCGGAAGTTGTTGGATGCCCCGACGACCTCCCCGTCCTCGATGACGTAGACACCATCGCGGGTGAGGCCGGTCAGGAGCATGGTGGCCGGATCCACCTCGCGGATGTACCAGAGGCAGGTCAGGAGGAGCCCGCGCTCGGTCCGGGACACCATGTCCGCCAAGGATCCGCCGGCCCCCGGCAGCTCCAGCACCAGGTTGTCGATGAAGCCGGCGGGCTTCGCACCGGAGCGGGCGGCACCGGCCCGGTGGTAGCGGAGGCGGTTGAGGCGACCGTCGACGATCCAGTCGGTGCGGTGCAGGGCGAGCCCGTTGTCGAAGACCGATGTGTCGGACGTGGACGAGCTCGCGGCGAGGAACGGGGTGCATTCGAGTCCGGGCTCGGTCGGATCGCTGCGGAGATTGAACGCCAGGGGCGACAGTACGTCGCCCACCCGGGTCCCACCTCCCGGACGGGAGAAGACCGTCTTGCCGTCTTCGGCGTCCTGTCCGCTGGCTTCGTAGGCGATGGACACCATCAGATCGGCGACGGCCTCTGCGGGAAGGAGCACCTCGTACCGACCGGCACTCCGGTCCAATCGCTCGGTGGACCACGCCAGCCGCGTGCGCAACCGGGCTTCGACATCATCCACGGACACGTCCGCGAAGTCGTTGGTGGCGACACCGGCCCAGGTCGAAGCCGACCCGTCGCCGCTCCGGGCCACCAGTTGGAGCGCGCCCTGGGGTTGGGAATGGGCCAGGCGCACACCGGTCGAGGTGCCCAGGTACCCGGTCGTGCGACGATGCTCGGCGAATCCGGCCAGCACGTAGTCGGCGGCTCGGGCCCGGCCGAAGGATCCGGACAGCTCGGACAGCACCCCGGAGAGGACGGTGAGGTCGGTCTGGCCGGGAGGGGCGTCGAACGTGGCCGACCCCTCCGGTCGGGCCCCGGCAGGCGCGGGTTGGACGAGCGGAGCGTAGTCGTCGGCGGGAGGGGATCCGGCTGCGTCCGCTTCGGCGGCGCGGACCAGCTCGAGGACGTCGACGTCACCGCCGCGGCGGGCTACCCCCGCAGCCATCCCGCCCTCGACGTCGCGCAGGCTGATCACGGTCACCCGCCGGCCGCGCCGCCTTCCGTTGGTCGTGGTGGTGTTGTTGGCCAGGCGCACCTCGACCTCGCTCGTCTCTTCGACGATCACGACACAGTCGTCACTGCCGGCGCGAGCGGCGGCCAGGCTGTCCTCCACCACCGCCTGGGCAGGTGGAAGTGCGCTCCCGCTCACCGCCCGGACTCCCGGCGGGCGTTGAGGACCCGGACGTCTCGAACCAGAACCGACGGGCAGCCGTGGGAGACCGGGGCGACCTGGCCCGGCTGACCCTTGCCGCAATTGAACGCGCCACCCAGGAGGTAGGTCGAACGACCGCCGACAGCTTCCATCGAGCCCCAGAATTCGGTGGTGGTCGCCTGGTAGGCCACGTCTCGGACCTGACCGGCGAGGCGGCCACCTTCGATCCGGAAGAAGCGCTGTCCGGTGAACTGGAAGTTGTACCGCTGCATGTCGATCGACCAGCTCTTGTCGCCCACGACGTAGATGCCCCGTTCGACCCCACCGATGAGGTCCCCGGTGGTCGGTCCCTGCCCCTCGGCCGGCTGCAGCGAGACATTCGCCATTCGCTGGATGGGTATGTGCAGCGGCGAGTCGGCGAAGGCACAGCCGTTGGAGGCCCCGAGCCCGCTGACCGCGGCCATGGCCCGATCGAGTTGGTAGCCGGCCAGGATGCCCCCACGGATGAGATCGAACGACTGGCCGGGCACACCTTCGTCATCGATGGCCACGGTGGCCAGCCCGTGGGGCGTCGTGCGGTCACCGGTGACGTTCATGGCGGCGGAGCCGTACTGCAGCGTTCCGAGCCGGTCGAAGGTGGCGAACGAGGTTCCGGCGTAGGCCGCTTCGTACCCCATGGCCCGGTCCAACTCCGTGGCGTGCCCGATCGATTCGTGGATCGTGAGCCACAGATTGGTCGGATCGATGACCAGATCGTACTGGCCGGCTTCGACCGACGGAGCCGCGACCTTCTCGGCCAACAGACCGGGCATCGAGTCGAGCTCGGCGTCCCAGTCCCATCCCTCGCCCAGCAGGTACTCCCACCCCCGGCCCGTCGGCGGTGCGACGGTGCGCATGGTCTCGAAGCCGCCATCGGGGTCGACGGCGAGCGCCTCGACGACGGGGTGGACACGGACCCGCAATTGGGTGGCCTCGGTCCCGGACAGGTCGGCGTAGTACTTGTCCTCGGTGACTGCCAGCACCTCGGCGGTGACGTGGTCCACCGCATCCGCGGCCAACAGGCGTCCGCTCCACTCGGCCAGGAGTCCGACCTTTTCCGCCAACGGAACTGACACCGGATCGACGTCATGGGGGGCGGTCCAATCGACGACCCCGTGACCTGCCTCTGCCGCCAGCTCGACCGGTCGGCCGCCGGCGGCGGCGATGACCCGGGCACCCTCGACCGCGTCGCGGACCAGCTCGGCGGCCCCGGCGGCACCGGTCGCCACCGTGGCCGCAAAGCCCAGGGCGCCATCCACGACGACCCTCACACCCATGCCCAGCTCGGTGTCGTCGGCGGCCCCTTCGAGTCGCCCGTCCCGAAGGCGCACATGCTGGGAGCGGATTCGCTCCACCCGGAGCTCCGCGTTCGTGCAACCGAGCCGCTGGCCTTCGGCCAGGACCGCATCCCGGACGGCGGCGAGCCGATCAGGGTCGGCGGAATCCTCGGGGGGACGCACAGGGGCGAATAGTAGGGGATGGCGTGGTCATCGATCCCGCCGTCCGGCTGAAGTCGCCGGGCCCCGTCGATGCGCTGCACGACGACGGCGATACCGGCGACCGACTCTGGGCCGAGCTGTCGGAGGAGTTCGACGATGGCCAGCTCCTCGACCTGACCATGCTCTGCGGTTGGTACCACGCCAGAAGCTTCACGGCCAGGTGTGCCCGGGTGCCTCTCGAGCCGGGAGCCCCGACATTCGACTCGGTCAGGGCAGGATGAACGTAGGCCGGCGGCGCCCCTCTCAGAGTTGGTCCTGCAGCCGGGGGCCGTGCTCGGCCAGGAAGGTGAGCGCCTCGTCCATCCCGACCAGGTGCCCGTTGTCGATCAGGTCCTGGTAGGCCTGATTTCCTGCGGCCGCCTTTTGGACCATGATCTCGCGGTTGTAGCCGACCCGGGCCACGACGTGGTCGATGAACCCGGTGCGATCGCGCAGACCGTATGCGTCGAGCAGCAGCCGCAGCCGACGAGCCCGGTCGGGTGGCTCCGCCCATCCGAGCAGGCCGGCGGTGGACGGCCCGTGGAGCGGGACCCACTGCCAGGCGACGAAGGCCAGGTCGGAAGAGGCGCTCCCGGGCCCGGCGAGATCCCAGTCGATGATGCCCACGAGATGCCCGTCGTCCACAACGACGTTGTACGGCGCCAGATCATGATGGCAGACCAGCTCCGCAGGCCCGAGGGCCGCCGGACCGGACTGCCACGGTATGGTTCCGGCCGGTCGGAAATCGGCCACCGCCCGGTGGTAGCGGGCCGTGGCCAGGCCCATCTCCACGAGCAGGTCGTCGTGGCGTATCGAATCCGGCCACGGGAGCGACCAGCCCACGGTGGTGCCCGGGACGTACGAGATGATCTCCCGGCCGAGGTCGTCCACGCCGAGCGGTTCCGGCGCCAGCTCGAAGCCGCGTGCCCGGACGTGCCGGAGCAACGCATGGATGGTCGGCGTCCAAGGCCCGATCGGCCGGCGCACCGTGTCGCCGACCCGGACGATCGCGTTGAGGGCACCGCCGGTCAGTGGAACCTCTGCCCCGGTCATGCCCCCTTTCCCACGGTCAGCTCGTCGAGCGACGGCGGCTGTGAGCCGGCCGACGCGGTGATGGTGACGCTGATGTCGCGGGCCCGAACGGCCGGGAAGTGCAAGACATCGGTGGATCCTGAGGTCCGGCCGACGACGGTGGCCACCGTGTTCCACGTGCTTCCGTTACCGGAGACGGCCACCGTGTAGCTGCTGGCCCGCAGTGTCGCAACCGGCCCGGGCGGAGGGGGCAGGTTGGGCCCGGGCGCCGGAGGCCACTGTTGGCCCCAGACGAGGGTGGCGCTGTCGATGACCCCGGCCGGTCCGGCGAGCGGGACCCTGATCGTCGCCGGGAGCGAGCGAGGTTGCCAGTCGGTGGCCTGGCTGCCGTCGACCGCAGCCAGAGCGGGGGCACCCGGCTGCGACGAGGTGGCGGTTGCCGGTTGGCACAGGGCCCGGTCACCGGACCGTTGAAGGTCCGGACGGCGGGTGGCGATCGAAAGCGACTGCCCGACCCCGACCATGTCGGTCGTGGACCCGACCAGCACGGGCAGCGTACCCCCGCTGTTCACGGTCACCGTTGTGGTGTCCTGGCCGATGGCCATCGTGAACCGCCGACCCTGCCACGAGAGATCGTGGAGGACCACCCCGCCCAACTGGCCGGTGAGACTGGGTGAGATCCGCACGCCGTCCGTGTTCCAGCGCAATCCCGAGTAGCCGTAGAGGAACTCCTGGAGGAATCCGCCGATACCGGTCATGAACGTCAGGACTCCGCCCGTCCTGGTCTCCGAGAACTGGTCGAACACGTCGCGTACGAACGGTTGCACGCTGCGGAGGGTGAACACATAGCTGGCGCAACCCACCGTCCCCGATTGCGCGGTGTCGATCGAGTTGATCGCATCGCTCATCGACGGACCGGCCGGGTCGGTCCGTGGCGCGTAGTAGTCCACGTTCTTCTGGGCGACGCTCGCCGGGATCGGAAAGCCGAGCGGGTATTCGAGCAGCGTGGCATCGGCCTGCTTGATCAGCTGGGCGTCGTAGCCGGCGAACTCGGGGGACACGTCGAGGGCGGTGTCCGACAGGATCAGGAGCCCCGACGCAATTCGCGACCAGGCTTCCGGTGCCTTGGCCCCGACGACCCGGGCCGCCTGGACGGCGTCCCGCAAGACGGTTGCCGCGGCGGCATTCGTGTACACCTCGTTGTCGACGTCGGGGTTGTCCTCATCGGGTCCGGTGACGCCGTCGATGTCGTAGGTGTGGTTGGATCCGGGCACAGCTCGCGATGCCCAGAAGGTCGCCACTCCCGAGAGCACCGGCCAGCCCCGCTGGGCCAGCCACTTCTTGTCCCCGGTGGCCTCGAAGTACTGCCATTGGGCCAGGGCGACGTCCGAGCTGATGTGCTGCTCGTAGATGCCCTCGGTGAACGCGGAAACCGGTGGGGGAATCTGCTCGGTGCCGTCGAGGGCGCTCTCCCACGGGAAGCGGCTGCCCTGGTAGCCGGTCGACAAGGCGTGGGCATGGGCGGCGGCCAGGCGGGCGTACCGGTACTCGTTGATGCCTGAGGCGAGATCGGGATGTTGGGCCAGCAGCGCCGGGTACATCCACGTCTCTGCGTCCCAGAAGATGTGGCCGTCATACCCGTTCGAGGACAGCCCGGCCGGCGAGATGCTCCAGTTCACCCCGTCACGGGTGCTCGACCAGAGATAGAACTCGCTGGCGTTCACTTCGGAGGCGAGCGCCTGGTTGCCGAGTACGTCGATCCGGCCGGACCAGAGTGCGGCCCAGGCGGCGTCGTTGGCCGTCACCAGTGGCCCGAATCCCGTGGTGGCCGCGCCCGCAGCTGTGGATTGGGCGGCCGAGGTCGGGGAGCTGCTCTCCTGGGACGTCGTGATGCCGACGTACTTGGTGAAGGTGTAGCGCTGTCCGGCGGTCACACCGAACGAAAGCACTTGTCCGACGCTCTGGGCGGCCGACTGGTTGATCGCCGTGGTCGACGCATGCACGTTGTCGCTCACCGCCAGCTGGCTGGCAATGGCCGCCTCGATACCGGTGCCGACGGCCCGCACGGTGACCGAGTCGCGGTGGGCCGAGGGCACCCAGGACTTTCCCACCTGGGTGCTCAAGGTGGCAGGTGATCCGTCGATCACGTCGGTGACGGCCGCGTTGCCGGTCCACCGGGGCTGGAAGGTCAGCTGCACCAGGCCGACATGGGCCCGGGCCCTGTCCGTGAGGACCTGGTACGAGAGTCGGGTCACCTGTCCGTTCGGGGCCGTCCACAGGGCCGACGTGGTGATCACGCCGGTTCGAAGATCGATCGACTGCCGCCAGTCGGTGGTGCGGCCGCTCGAGAGGGCGAACGTGCTCCCGCCGTCCGAGAAGGCGAGCGTCGACCAGGTCGGCAGACTGGCCCGCTGCTGGACCCCACCGGAAGGTTGGGCATAGAAGCCGGCCAGTTCGGCCAGGGCGGGAACCGTCCCGCCCGCATAGCCCTGGCCGGCCGCCGGGACCCGGATTCCGAGCTCGCCGTTGCCGGTGAACGTGGGTGCATAGGTCGAGCCTGTGTTGGTGGCCGTGAGCACGAACGAGCCGGTTCCGGCGGCAGGGTCGGCCCCGGCGATGCCGTTCACCGTGCCCGCCGGGAGGGCTGCGTTTGCTCCACATCCGGCCATGGCGACCGCGCAGCACCCTCCGATGACCGCGAGACCCAGTCGTCGCATGTTCAGATCCCGCGGTCCACGAACCACCGGTCAGAGCTCTGGCCCGGAAAGGCCCAGCATCTCGGTCACGCCGTGATCCCGGCCGGCCGTGAACCCTCCGTCGACCGGCAGGGCGTGGCCGGTGATGAACGAGGCGTCGTCCGAGAGTAGGAACGCCGCCGCCGCGGCGATCTCCTCGGGTCGCCCCAGACGGCGGATCTTGTGCTCGCCGATGGCGCTGGAGCGGGCCTCTTCCATCCCCGGCCCGTCGAAGACACGTTGGGTCATCGGCGTGTCGATGAATCCGGGGCAGACCGCGTTCACCCGTATCCCGCGTCCGGCATAGTCGATGGCCATGCTCTTGGTGAGGAGGACGACCCCGCCTTTGGATGCGCTGTAGGCGCTGCCACCGGCCGTGCCCTCGAGGCCCTCGATGCTGGCCACGGTGACGACTGAGCCTCTCGAATCTCCGACTGCCGGTTGAGCCAACATCCGCTTGATGGTGTGCTTGGCCACCAGATACGTGCCCGTCAGGTTGATCCCCACAACCCGGTCCCATTCATCCTTCGGGAGCATGTGGACGGGTCCTCCACCGGCCACCCCGGCCGCATTCACCACACCGTCGACGCGGCCCCCGAAGCGGACGGCCGCATCGACCAGGGCGACGACCGATGCTTCGTCGGCCACGTCGACCGGGCGGAAGTCCCAGACGTCGTCTCCGGCCTGCTTCCCCGAGCCGTCGGCCGGGCGCCCGGGATAGTCGAGCAGGTCGGCGCCCACCACGCGTGCCCCCTCTCCGATCAACCGGGCCACGCAGGCCAGCCCGATACCCGATGCCGCCCCCGTGACGATGATGCACTTCCCGTTCAGGCCGTTCATGGTCCCTCCGTCACCGTTGCCCGCGCCCCGAGGGGCGGAAGGCGACCTTGATTGCATGCGATGTGTCGCGGTCGATCGCCGTCTCCACTGCCTTTCGGAAGTCCTCCAGTGGGAACTCGTGGGTGACGACCACCTCATGGGGCAGGAGCCCGGCGGCCAGGACATCGAGGGCGCGGTCAACGGAGTGCCGTCCGGGGCCACCGGCCAGACCGGGAGCGGAGCCGGCATCGGCCGTGTGGTCGATCGATCCGACCAGTGCGGCCTCTTTGTACCAGACCGGGGTCAGGTCGACCTCGCTGATGCCGGCGGCCCCGAGTAGCAGGACGGTCCCGCGGTGGGCGACGGCCGCCAGCGCTTCGGTGACCGACTGCGGGGAGCCGACGGCCTCGATCACGTGGGGAAAGCCGCCCATCAACATCAGGTGGGCCTTGCGACCGATGACCCGGGCGCCGACCAGGTCGGCCAGCACCTCGACGTGCGCGTATCCGGGGTCGGTCCGCACCACGTGGTCGGCGCCGCAGGCCACCGCGGCCTCGGCCTGGTGGGGGTGGCGGGCGAGCACGGTCACCGGCGACCGTGGGTAGAGCGCCTTGACGGCGGCCACGGAGGCGAGCCCGATGATCCCGGCCCCCACCACCAGCACCGGATCACCATCCTCGGGGGGAGCCCGCAGGAGACCGTGACAGGCGATCGACACCGGTTCGTGGAGGCAGGCGGCTCCGTCGGGCACTGCGTCGGGGATCGGGTGCAACATCGACTCGTGGGCCAGAACCTGCTCGCCCCATCCGCCTCCGAGGTTGGTGGTGAAGCCGAGAGACCGTCCGCTGCTGACGAGCCGGCTGTCGAGGTTGAGGCAGGACGAAGTCCATCCACGGGAACAGTTCGCGCACGGCGGATCGATGCCGCGGGGCAGGCAGGGTATGCAGGGGTCGACAGCCACCCGGGTGCCTTCGGGAAGTGGGCACCCGGGCCCCGCTTCGATGATCCGGCCGGCGATCTCATGACCGAGCACGAAGGGGAACGAACCGACCGAGGCCAGGGTCGGGGAGGGACCGGTGTTGTGGGCGAAGAGGTGGAGGTCGCTGCCACAGATGCCACCGGTCGTCACCTCGATCCGGGCCCACGCAGCCGTGGGGAGCTCGGGTTCGGGAAGGTCGACGAGCGACGCCGGAAACGCCGGATCTGCCATGTCGAACTGGACGGCGCGCACCCGGTCAGCGTACGTGCTTTCTACGTCGCCGGTCGCGGGAGCGGAGGCGGTGGTTCTGCGCCTGACCCGTTAGGATGCGCAGCGGTGCGAGTCCCGGACACCAAGCTCGATGAGGTCCGCGCCCGCGGGTTCACGCTCGTCGAGGGGTTTCTCGCAGACGAAGAGCTGCGCGCGGCCCAGCAGGCACTGTGGCGGCACTTCCCGAGGCCCGAGGAGTACTTCTCCGATCCGACCGGCCATCCCCGTTACTCCGGTGACCAGTTCGGCGGCGTGGAGGAATTCCCGTACCGGTCATGGGATCTCAACCGCCTGGCCTTCCACCCCGACCTGGTCGACGCGGCGGCGCGTTATCTGGGTACCGAGGATCTGCACCTCTACAAAGTGGAGCTGTGGGCCAAGTACGCCGGCGCGGCCGACTACGACCAGCCGCTCCACCGGGACTACGGCAGTCACAGCCTGGTGGTCCCCCGCGTGGACGGCCGGTTCCAGCAACTGACCACGTTCATCTTCCTCTCCGACGTCACCGAGCAGGACGGTCCCACCCGGATCGTCCCCTACGAACTGGGCAGGGATGTTCCGTTCACCCCGCTCTACATCGAATTCGGTGCGCTGGCCGATTGCGAGGTGCCGGTCGTCGGGCCCGCCGGGAGCCTCCTCGTCTACCGGACCGACATCCTCCACCGGGGATCGAACCTCACGGGAACCCGGTCCTCACGATTTTCGATCCTGGCCGACTTCCAGGCCCGGGGAACGACATGGGGTGGGAAGATGGCATGGCCGAAGCAGTCCCCGCAGCGATGGGCCAAGTTGATCCCGCAGTGCACGGTCAGGGAGCGGGATCTGTTCGGGTTTCCCCGGCCCGGTCATCCCTACTGGAACGAGCAGACCCTGGCTGATGTGGCCCTCCGGTACCCCGGTCTGGACGTGGAGCCGTACCGGGGCGCTGCATCCTGACGAGGGAGCCGGCGTGAGTTCTCGAGGCGCGGCCCGAGGTGTCGGCTACCACCCCCGGAGGTCCACGGGCCAGCTCTCCACCACCTCGTCACCGTCGACCAGATGGAGCTGTTCGTGGTAGGCGACGGTCGGATCCACATGGGCCGGGAGGACGTTGATGCGGTCCCCCACCCGCACCGGCTGCTCGGGCACGAAGGTCACGTGCTCGTCGGAGCAGAACGACACCGCGGCCCGGTCGATCGACGGATCCCCGTGGTCCATGCCCAGCGCCTTGAGGCCGCAATCGGCGACCGCCCACCCGGGCGACACCGAGATGACCGTGGCCAGGACCGACAGTGCCTGGTCGAAGGGGAGCCCGAGCTTCGCGTAGGCGGTGTCCATCAACGCGTAGGACCCGGCCTGGATCTCCGTCGCCCAGCGGTTCGTGTCGTAGGTGCCGGTCCCCCCGGCCGAGACGACCTCGCCCCCGACCAGTCGGTGAGCGTCCAAGAGGAGTCCCATCGACACCTCCAACAGCTCGGTGCGCCTCGCCCGGTCGGCCAGACCGACGACGTGCCCTTCGTAGCCCATCACGCCCCGCACCTCGAGACCCTCCGAACGGGCCCGATCGGCCAGGCGCCCCGCGTCCTCCGGCCTGCACCCGCAGCGCGGCAGCCCGACGTTGACGTCGATCAACACCGCTCCGACCCGTGCCGACGCCGCGGCGTCGATCGTCTCCTCGGAGTCGACGGCCACGGTCACCCGTGCGCCGGCGCGGACCAGGGCTCCGAGACGGGTGGCGTCCACCACCTCGTTGGCCAGGAGCAGATCATCGCCCAACCCGGCCCTGGCCATGCCCTCCATCTCAGCCATCGTCGAGCAGGTGAACGCGGTGTGACCGAGGTCGGCCTGACGGGCGGCGAGAGCCGTGCACTTGTGGGCCTTGACGTGGGGACGCAGGCGCCGACCCGGGAGGGACCTGGACATGGTGGCCAGATTTCCCTCCAGCAGCTCACGCTGGACGATCAACGCCGGAGTGGTCAGGTCTCTCGTGCGCACGAGGAGCAGCGTACCGAGGGCACCGGTCGCCGGTCCGGCCCTTGCGGGCACGGCCCGGGCCGGGGGAGTACCTTCGCGACGGTGGCGACCCCCTGGATGGACGATGCCTGCAGCCTGGTGGAGGCCTTTCGGGCCGGCGAGGTCTCTCCGCTCGAGGCGCTCGACGCCTCCATCGAGGCCATCGCCGGGTCCCCGCTCAACGCCTTCAGCTACACCGACTTCGAGCCGGCCCGCGAGGCAGCCCGGCAGGCCGACGTTTCGCTGCCGTTCGGAGGTGTGCCCTTCGGGGTGAAGGAGCTGGAGCGGGTCGAGGGCTGGCCGGCCACAGACGCCTCCGTGATCTTCAGAGACCGGGTCTCCGATCACGATCACACCTCTGTGGCCCGCCTGAGGACCGCCGGCGCCGTGCTGGCCGCCCAGACCACGGCCAGCGAGTTCGGCGGCATCAACTGCACCTCGACCGAGCTGCACGGGACGACCCGGAATCCCTGGCGTCAGGACAGGACCCCGGGTGGCTCGTCGGGAGGCACCGCGGCTGCGGTGGCCGGCGGCCTGCTTCCGATGGCCACGGGCAGTGATGGAGGAGGGTCGATCCGCATCCCGGCCGCCTTCACCGGCCTGTTCGGACTCAAGGCCACCTATGGACGTGTTCCCAAGGGACCGTGGGCGGGCATGGAGCCGATGACGGCGGTCATGGGCTGCCTGAGCCGCTCGGTCCGGGACACGGCCCGCTACTTCGATTGCTGCAACGGATTCGATCAGCGCGATCCCCGCAGCCTGCCCGCCGTCGGCGGGTGGGAGGTGGGGCTGGGCACACATGACCTGGCCGGGAAGCGGGTGGCGATCCTTCCCGATCTCGGGATCGCTCGTGTACGCGCCGAGGTGGCCGACCAGATGGCCGCGACGGCCGAGCACCTGGCCCGCACTGCGGGACTGAAGGTGGTCGAGGTCCACCCGAACCTCCCGGTCCTGCGCGGCCAGTGGGCCATGGCCAACCAGCCTGGCTTCGTGGCCGATCTGGGCAGCGCCTATCCGGACCGCATCGATGAGCTGTCGCCGGAGATGAAGGCAGGGCTCGAGGTGGCCAGGGAGCGCTACACCCTCGAGCGGGCGGCATCCGTCGAGTCCTACCGCCGGCAGCTCAACGAGGCGATGGCGGATCTCTTCGCCGAGGCCGACTTCGTCATGTGCTCCTCCACGCCCGACGTGGCCTTTGCCGCAGAAGGCCCGCCGCCCTCCTCCATCCCGGGGGCAGACCTCATCCACGAGATCGGCTTCACCCGAGCCATCATGAACAGCGCCGCCCTCACCGCGCCCTCGAATCTCAACGGCAGCCCGGCCGTGAGCATCCCCGGTGGTCTGGTCGATGGGCTCCCTGTGGGTTTGCAGGTGCTGTCCGCACACCACAACGAGCAACTCCTGTTGGACCTGGCCCTGGTGGCCGAGCGGGAACTGGCGTGGCCCAAGGTGGCACCGGGGTCACCCCACCGGATCTGACGAGGGACCACCCGCGGTGACGCTGCTCGATCCGAGGGGGACCAAGGCCACGGTGAGGGCGGCAGCAGCCAGGACTCCGAGGGCGGCGCGCAGGCCGACGGCTTCGGCCACCCAGCCCACGACGACGGGACCCATGACCAGCCCGAGATAGCCGACCGCCGAGACAGCCCCGACCACCGCCCCGGCCCGGGTCCGGCCGGCCCCCGCCTGGGCCAGCAGGAGCGGCCAACACATCGAGATCCCCCCCGCGGCCATCACCAGTCCGACGGCGGCCAGCACCGCGGTGCCCGCGGTGGCCAGGATGGCCACGCCCACCGCCGCGGCACCGGCCCCGATCATCACGCCGCGAGCCGATCCCCGGTGACCGACGGTGGGCCCGAGCCCGAACCTGGCCAGTGCGGCGACCGAGTAGCCGAGCACGGCCCCGCCGGCTCCGATGAGGACACCCGAGGCGAGGTAGGTGCGGAGGAACAACACCCCCCAGAGCTCGATGCCCCCTTCGACCAGGGCAGCGAGTGCGAACGCCCCGGCCAGCACGAGCAGGCGTTCGCGGCGGAGGAGCGAGATGGTGCCTCCGAACGGCAACCGCTCGCCGCGCTCGCCGGCCGGGAGCGGGACCCGGAGGCACACGATGCCCAATCCGGCGGCGGCGAGGGCAACCCCGACCCACAGCCAGCGCCACGAGGAGCCGGCGCCGAGGAGGACCCCGCACATCGCCGCCCCGGCCGCGGCCCCGACGTTGAACCGTGCGTGAAACGCGACCAGCCGACCCGGCGTGTCGGCCAAGGCTGCTGTCGCCGCCACGTTGATGGCGATGTCGATGAGCCCCGCGTTCGCCACCATCACGATGATGAGGAGCTCCACCAGCACCGGAACCCGGGCGACGGCGCCGAGCGTGAGGACCACGGACCAGGTGAGGAGGGCGGTCCCGAGCACCCTCCCGGTTCCGAATCGCTGGCACAGGGTCCCACCCACCGCGTTGGACGTGGCCGCACCGACGAGGGCGAGCGAGAGGAGGAGGCCGAACCCGCCGTTCGAGAGATGCAGGGCCCGCTCGACGTCGGCCGCGGCAACCGCCCAGCCGCCCCAGAAGATGCCGAAGAGCACGAAGACCCAACCGACGGGTCGGAGACTCACGACGACGTCGTGCTGATACCACCGTAGAGGTCAGGCCGCCGATCGCGGAACAGGCCCCAACCGGCTCGGTCTGCCGCCGCCTGGCCGAGGTCGAGCTCGGCATAGATCGTCTCTTCGGTGTCGCGGCCCGCCTGGGCGAGAGATCTGCCCCGATGGTCGACGATGAAGGACGACCCGTAGAACGTGAGCTCGTCCTCGCGCCCGATCCGGTTGGCCGCGGCAACCGGCACGTGGTTGCAGACCGCATGCCCGTCCATCGCACGGCGCCACATGTCGGCGGTGTCGTTGTCGGCCTGGCTTCCCACCTCGTTGCCGATCGCCGTCGGGTACAGCAGCAGATCGGCCCCTTGCAGCGCCATCACCCGGGCCGCTTCGGGGAACCACTGGTCCCAGCAGATGCCGACACCGATCCGCCCGTGACCGGTGGACCACGTCCTGAATCCGGAGTTCCCCGGGCTGAAGTAGAACTTCTCCTCGTATCCCGGTCCGTCCGGTATGTGTGCCTTCCGGTAGATGCCCAGCACGACCCCGTCCTCGACGATAGCGACGGAGTTGTAGTACACGGGTGGGGCGGCTTCGAAGAAGGAAACAGGGACGACCACCCCGGTCGCCGCGGTGGCCTTTTGAACGGCGATGATGGCTGGGTTCTCATCGGGAGCGGTGGCCCACGAGAAGAACTCCTGGCGCTCATACTGGGGAAAGTACCGTCCCTCGAACAGCTCGGGGGGCAGGATCACATCGGCGCCGCCGGCGATGGCATCCGAGACCGCCGACACGACGGCGTCGCGGTTCTCCTCCCGGCTTTCACCAAACCCCTGTTGGATCACTGCCAGTCGCACTGTCATTGGTTGTCCCCGACTCGGCTGTCCGCCCGGCGGCGGAATTGGGAGGTGGTCGACTCCGCACCTGACATTCTGCATGCCCACCAGGACGCGGGTGGAAGCCTATCGGTTCGGCGCCGGCGGTAAGATCCCGGGTCCGGCACATCGCTGAGCCAGGAGGCCGTCCGGTTGCCCTCTCCCATGCTTGAATCGACCCCGGACGTCGACGGGTTCCACATGCCGGGGGAGTGGGAGGCGCACGAGCGCTGCTACCTCGTCTGGCCGGAGCGGACGGACAACTGGAGATCGGGGGCCAGGCCGGCACAGGCCGCGTTCGCTGCGGTCGCCGATGCCATCGTCCAGAGCGAGCCGGTCACGGTGCTCGCCTCCGCCCGCCAGTGGGAGCATGCCCGATCGGCCTGTTCGCCATCGGTCCAGGTGGTCGAGATGACGAGCGATGACGCCTGGATCCGGGACACCGGCCCCACGTTCGTCATCAACCGGGCTCGTGGAGAACGCAGGGCCGTGGACTGGGAGTTCAACGCGTGGGGTGGCATCGACGACGGGCTCTACTTCCCGTGGGCGAACGACGACCTGGTGGCTGCCAAAGTGTGCGAGCTCGAGCAGGTGGCCCGGTACCGGGCTCCGTTCGTGCTCGAGGGAGGGTCGGTGCACGTCGACGGCCAGGGGACCTGCATCACGACGGAAGAATGCCTCCTGAATCCCAATCGGAACCCCACCCTCTCCCGGTCCGACCTCGAAGCCCACCTCGGTGCCTATCTGGGGGTCGAGAAGGTCATCTGGATTCCCCGCGGCGTCTGGGGTGACGAGACCGACGGCCATATCGACAATCTGGCCTGCTTCTCCCGACCGGGCCGGGTCCTGTTGACCTGGAGCGAAGAGACCGACGATCCACAGGCTGCGATCTCCCACGAAGCCCGCACCGTGCTGGAGTCGGCCAGCGATGCCCGAGGGCGGCAGTTGGAGGTCGGTCTCGTGCCCTCACCGGGTCCACTGTCGATCACCGTCGAGGAGGCTTCGGGTATCGATCGCAGCGATTTCGCCCGCCCCCGGTTGGCCGGCGAGCGCATGGCCGGTTCGTACGTGAATTTCTTCGTCGCCAATTCGGTCGTGGTCTATCCGCTCCTGGACGAGCGCCACGACGACGCAGTGCGGGAGCTGCTCGGCCATGAGTTCCCCGGCCGTCGTATCGCAGGTGTCCCGGGCCGGGAGATCCTTCTCGGTGGCGGGAACGTCCACTGCATCACACAGCAGGTCCCGCGTGTCTGAGGCGCCTCAGGAGTTCGAGGACGATGTACGCCGAGTGCTCGGGAGACTCGGCCGCGGAGCGGTGATGACGTACGGCGAGGTGGCGCTCGAAGCGGGCCACGCCGGGGCGGCCCGCGCCGTCGGCGCCGTCTTGTCCCGCGGTCGACCGGGACTTCCGTGGTGGCGGGTGGTGACCAGCACCGGGCGGCTCGTTCCCGGCCACGAACGCCAACAGGCCCGGCTCCTTCGCTCCGAAGGGGTGCGGGTGGACCACGGTCGGGTGGTCATGTCGGCCCGATCGGCCGCCGATCGGCCGCCGATCCGCTAGAGCAAGCCGGCGACGAATGCGGCGAGCGCGAGCGCAACTGTCCCGATGGTCAGCATCCGCCCCGCCGGCCGGCTCAAGGCCGGCTGTGATCCGGCGGACATCCCGCTCCGATAGGCGATTCGCATCCCCGCGGCCCAGGTGGCCGCGCCGACTGCGATCAGTCCCAGCGCCACCACTCCCCGGTCGCCGTGCAGGGGCCACAGCCTCCGCAGCACGATGACGACGGTGACCGTCACCGCCAATCCTGACCGGTTCCGCGCCAGGAGGGTTCGCTCGACCGCCAGTCCGGAATCGATCCCACCGGATTGTTCCGCTGCATCGTCGTCCAAGGTGCGGCCCTCCTCTATTTCGAGCCGATCACCGCGAGCACGACGGCGATGACGGCGACTGCGGCGATGCCCACCGACAGCACGAGAGGCATCCGTGACCGAGGGATCGGATCGCCTCGCCGCATGGCGCGCTGGTTCCCCTGCCAGTGGAGAAAGCTCGTGACGGCGACGAGCGCGCCCAGCGCGATCAGGGGCAGACCGAGGATGCGCCGGCCTCCGTCCACTTTGAAGTCGGGGAGAAGCTGGGTGGCCGCCACGCCGGTGGCGATGAGAGCCAGAGCGGTGCGGTTCCAGGCCAGGAACGTCCGTTCATTGGCGTAGGTGAACCTGGCATCCGGCTCTGCTTCGCCATCGTTCGGGTCTTCGCTCATCGGGGCTGCACGGGTTCACAGTACCGATTTCGGGGACGGCGACGTCGGAGGGTTCGGCCGGTGGCTCCCCGTCGGTCGCCCGCGCTCAGCGGGCTGGCCGGGAGAGGTGCAGGTAGCTGATGACGGGCCCGGCCATCGCCGACGCGAACCGGAACGCACCGGAGCTGTAGACCGCGCAGGGGACGACCTGCCCGACCGAGTTGCCGCTCTGGTCGGGGCAGAAGTGCTCCCCGTCGGGAGACCGCACGATGTCGTTCCTCACGCCGGCCACCGTGGGGCCGGTGCACGGTTCGGATGCCAGGCAGGGGAGCATCCACACGAACGCATGGTCGCGGCCCTCGACCGCCCTTCCCGCATCCACATAGGTGACCCGCCCCGGATACGCCTCGGCCAGCTGGGCGAATGCCCGGTTCAGGTCGTCCCAGTGGGGGTCGTGCAGTGTCCACTGCCGGTAGTTGATGGGGGTGCCTTCCAGATAGATGTGTGTTCCCACGGCCAGAAAGATCCGGATCGCCTGCGACATGGCTGAGCAGTAGCGGCTGATGGTCGAGCTCGATTCGGGGACGCAGCTCCGCATGCACGCCGTGAAGGTGTTCCCCGCGAACTCCATCACCACCGCCCGGGGAGGGTGGGCACGGGCCACCCGGCGCATGTCGAGGAGCCAATCACAGGTGGCAGTGCCTCCGAAGACGAAATCGCCGACCTTGGCCTGACCACTGGCCTCGACCAGCGCGTTGAAGTAGGGCGCCGCCTGGTAGGCGAGCGAGTCGCCGAAGATGTCCACGTCGACCTGGCCGGTCCGTGCGACCGTACCGTGATGGTCCGGGGGAGCCGAACGTGGCGAAGCGCACGCGGCCAGGGCCAGCGCGGGTAGGAGAACGACCATTCGCCGGAGCAATCCTCGACCACCCATCGGCAAAGTCTCGCTCGGGACCACGCGGAAGGCCTAGGGCCAAAGGTCCCTTGCCGCGTCTGACGCGGGCCAGCTCGACGCGGGTCAGGTCAGAAGGACGATCTTCCCCCGCACGTGGCCACCCTCCAGCTGCCGGTACGCCTCCCGGACCTCGGTCAGCGGGTAGGTGCCGGCGATCGGGACCTCGAGCCGGCCCGCGGCCACCAGCCCGGCCAGCTCGGAGAGGACCTCCGGGTCGGCTGCCGTGGCACTGCCCTCTCCTTTGACCCCGAAGCGCTCCACGGCCGCGAAATTGGCGATCGTGTCGATGCGAGCCGGTTCGACTCCGAGCTCGAGGGCCATCTCCACGTAGCTGTTCCCGAACGCGTCGATGAACGCGTCGACCCGGCCGGCAACTTCACCGATCCGCTCGATCGTCCCGTCACCGTAGGACACTGGCACGACGCCATGGTCCCTCAACCACTGGTGGTTGGCCGCACCGGCGAGACCGATCACCTTCGCTCCGTGCATCGAGGCCAGCTGGACGGCGATGGAGCCCACCCCGCCGGCCGCGCCGGCGACCACCAGGGTGTCGCCTTCGCCCACCGACACGGCCCGCACCGTGGCGAACGCAGTGGTGCCGGCGACGAAGAGCGAGCCGGCCACCTCCCACGGGACAGCCGGTGGCTTCGGGACGGCGTCGGCCGCCTCGACCACCACGTAGTCGGCCTGGCTCGCCCGGAGGTCGGTGTGGCCGAGGACGTCGTCGCCGACGGCCGGCTCGGTCACGCCCGGGCCGACCTCCTCGATCACCCCGGCGAGGTCGCTGCCCTGCCCGGAGGGGAACGTCGCCGGCCACCGCTCGTGCAGCAGGCCCCGGCGGATCTTGGCCTCCCCGATGTTGATGGCGGCCGCCCTGACCCTGACCAGCACCTCGCCCGGGCCGGGTACGGGGCGGGGGACATCGACCACCTCGAGGACGTCGATATCGCCATACTTCTCGAACTTCACTGCTCTCGGCATGGGCACCTCCTTCCGCCCTCTTGCAACCGGGAACGGGCATCGGTTATGCCGGGGTCGCGGCGCTGGTCGCGGATCGACCGCCGTGGGGACGGGGCCAGGCAGTAGCCTCTGGCGGTATGAGATCGAGGCCCACCGCAGGAACCGGCCGGAGCTGAGAGCGGCGCGGGATCGACGAGATCCCGGCCGTCATCGACACAAGGAGCGAATCGACATGTCCCTCTTCCAGCGGGCCCACGACATCGTGCAGGCCAAGGCCAACAAGGCGCTCGATGCGGCCGAGAAGCCCGACGAGATGCTCGATCTCTCCTACGAGCAGATGCTCGAGCAGATCACCCAGGTCCGTCGGGCGCTGGTGGACCTGGCTGCGTCCCGCAAGCAGATCGAGTTGCAGGAACAGCAGCTCCAGCACACGGTCGACCACCTCCAGGACCAGGCCCGGGCGGCGCTCTCCCAGGGCAAGGAGGACCTGGCCAAAGAGGCCCTCTCCCGCAAGGCGGCCGCCCAGGCCCAGATCGACGGCATGGAGCCCCAGCACCAGCAGCTCACCGAGCAGGAGGAGAAGCTCGAGCACACGCTCGACGCCCTCCAGAAGCGGGTGAACGAGTTCCGGACCCAGAAGGAAGTGATGAAGGCCCAGTACACCGCGGCCAAGGCCGTGAGCTCGGTGGACGAGAGCACGGCCGGCATCTCCAAGACCTTCGGGGACTCCGGGGCGGCACTCCAGCGGGCCCAGGACAAGATCGCCACGATGCAGGCCCACGCGGGCGCCATGGACGAGCTGCTCCAGTCAGGAGTGCTCGAGGACGTCGGGGGCTCCACCGATGACATCCAAAAGGAGCTCGACGAAGCCGGTTCCGCCGCCGAGGTGGACAAGGAGCTCGCCGCGCTCAAGGCCGAAGTCGGTCCGGGCGGCTCCGGCTCGCCGGCGCCGGCGGAGCTGACCGAGGGCTGAGCAGCACCGGCCCGACGGCTGCCGTCGGCCGCGCCGGGGGCGCGGAGTCCGCCGGCTCTGCGGCCGCGACGAGGAGGTCGGGCCCGGGTCCGTCAGCCGACGCCCGACCACGCCCGTGCGTTCGCGCGCCCGCCTGACGGAGGAGGACGAGAGCCGGGACGATGCCGAGGCACGAGATGCCGGCGATCAACCACCAGGCGCGACGGAAGGCATCGAGCTCGGGGAGGCCGTGAGTAGCGGCGGTGCCGAGCACGGCCACGAGCGCGGCGACTCCGAGGGCCAGTCCGGTCTGGCGGATCATGTTGACGACCGCGGAACCGGTTGCGAACGACGCAGGTGGTAGGGAAGACGAAGCCGTCGCCATCATGGTGGGGAGGGTGAGGCCCACCCCGATACCGGTGAGGATCATGCCTCCGAGCACGTCGGAGATGTAGTCCGGTTGGAGCCCCATGGCGATTGCCCACCACGCCACACCCGCCCCGAAGACCGCACTGCCGAGGGCGATCACCACCGCGGGTCCGTACCGGGCGATGAGCCGGCCGGCCACGACGAAGGACATGAGCGGGACCATGAGGGGACCCGGGGCGATGGCCAGTCCGGCCCGCAGCGCGGTCCAACCCCACACCTCCTGCTCCCAGAGGACGATGGACAAGAGCATGGCCCCGAAGGCGGCGGAGAAGAAGAGGGCGACCATCGACGACCCTGTGAACGCCCTCGACCGGAAGAGCGACGGCCTGATGAGCGGGTTGACGCTGGTGAGGCAGTGGACGGTGAAGAGCGCGATCAGGACCACGGCTCCGGCCAGCGCTCCGATGATTGCGGTCGAGCCCCAACCCCACCTGCCTCCCTCGACCAGTCCGAAGGTGAGCAGGCCGATCCCCGCCGTCGAGAGCACGACGCCGAGGGAGTCGGGTCGTTCCGACTCGTGACCGCGGATGTGGGGGAGTCGCCGCCATCCGACGAAGAGTGCGGCCATCCCGACCGGCACATTGACGAGGAAGACCCAGCGCCAGCTGGCCGCCACCAGCAGTCCACCCACCACCGGACCGAGCGCGGCGGCCAGCCCACCGGTGGCGGTCCAGGCCCGCACCGCCCCCTGGCGGTGCTCGGGCGCGTGGGAGGCCAGGACCAGAGCCAGAGATGTGGGCGTCAGCAGCGCCGCCCCCGCGGCTTGGACCATGCGGAAACCGATCAGCATGCCGACGCTGGTCGACGCGGCACAGGCCGCCGAGGCCGCGGTGAACACGGCCACCCCGACGAGGAAACCGCGATCGCGGCGGTAGCGGTCGGCCAGTTTCCCGAAGAAGACGAGGAGGGAGGCGTAGACGATGGCGTACCCGTTGAGCACCCAGGACAGCTGGCCCAGGTTCCTCGCCCCGAGGTCCCGGGCGATCTGTGGCAGGGCCACATTGACGATGAACAGATCGAGGCTGGCCAGGACCACGCCCGCACAGACGATGACCAGCACGGCGCGGGGCGAGGCCTTCGACCCGCCCGCCACCGGGACCTGCACGGGGCTAGTGGATTCTGTCACGCAACTCACTCTAGGGGATTGCGTTCTATGACGCAACCCACTACGGTGTGCGGGCGTGGGAGGGAAGGGATTCGCCGCAGCCACCGCACTGGAGCCCTTGGGGCCGGGACGGTTCGCGGCCGAGGCCGACCCGGAATGGACCATCGTCGGGAAGCCGAACGGCGGTTCGCTGCTGGCCATGCTGGGCCGGGCGTCGGTGTCGGTCAGCGCCCACCCTCATGTCATCGCGGCCAGTGCGCATTATCTGCACCCGCCCGAACCGGGCCCGGTCGTCATCGTGGCGGAGCTGCTGCGGCCGGGGCGTACGGCCAGCCAGGTCCGCGCCCGGATGAGCCAGGACGGCCAAGCCTGCGTCGAGGCACTGATCACCACCAGCCTGCTCGCCGAGGCCGCCGTGCCGTACTGGGACAAGGGGTTGCCGGCCCCCGGCCAGGTCGGCTTCGCCGAGTGTGTCCGTCTGAACCCGGCCACTCCGGACGGGAACCGGGTGGCCATCCTGGACCAGGTCGACGTCAGACTCGAACCCGGGTCGATGGGGTTCACGGCCGGCAGGCCGAGCGGGACGGGGGAGCTGCGAGGTTGGTTGGCGCTTCCGCACGGCGAGGCGTTCGACCCGATCTCCCTCCTGTTCGCCGTCGATGCCTACCCGCCGGCGACCTTCGAGATCGAGTGGTCGGGCTGGGTTCCGACCCTGGAGCTGACCGTGTACGTCCGCGCCCTGCCCGTGGCCGGTCCGGTGCGTGTCCTCCAGCGCGCCCAGCTCATCGACGGCCAGCGCGTCGATGAAGCCTGCTCGGTCTGGGACCGCACCGGTCGCCTGGTGGCGCAGGGCAGCCAACTCGCCGCCATTCGCCTCGGCTGACGGCGGGTGGAATTCACAGGTGGGATTACGATTGGTCCCAGGTTGTCCACCGCACCATGGCCTAGGGTCCGAAGTGATGGATCGCATCGACTTGCACCGGCTCCGACAGCGGGCCGCTCGGGACGAGCACGGAGGACCGGGATGGCGTACCTGACATCTGAACGAATCGAGGAATGGCGGGAAGAGGCGCAGTTCCAACACGACCGGTACCAGCGGGACGGCACGGGCATCGGAACCGTCCTGGCCCTCACCCAGGCGCGCCTGTTGCGCGCACTCACCGAGCTCAGCTCCCTCTGGGGCACGGACGGGTGTTCCGCAACGGCGAGGAACGAGGCTCTGGTGTCCACGCGTTCGGCCGGAGCGGAGCCCTCGATGCCCGGGCGGGGGAACGCCGGCGACTCCCGGAGCCGCCCCGGTCCGAGGCGGACGAGTTGGTGCACCGCCCACCGGCGTCACTTCTAGAATCACCCCATGATCCGTGCCATCGGGGCCGTCGATGACCGATTGGGCCTGGGCACCGACGACGGGATCCCGTGGAAGGTACCCGCAGACGTCGAGCACTTCCGGGCCACGGTGGCATCGTCCGATGTCCTGATGGGGTATGCGACGTATGTGGAGTTCGAGCAGCCCCTTCCCGGCGGCACCAATTTCGTGGCCACGAGGCGCGGCTCGACGCTCCGAGACGGATTCGTGCCCGTCGCCGACCTGGACCCGTTCCTCGCCGAACGCGTCGATGCCGAGCTCTGGATCATCGGTGGCGCCAAGGTCTACGCGCAGACTCTTCCGGCCGTCGAGGAGCTCTCCCTGACCCGGGTCCAGGGGGAATTCGGCTGCACCAAGTTCTTCCCGCCCTTCGAGTCGACCTTTGAGCTGGTCAGCGACGAGGCCGTCCCGCCGGTCGTCGGCACACCGAACATCCGGTTCCAGCGATGGCGGCGCGACGCCGGGTCCGAGGGGCGGGACCGCAGGGTCTGACGTCGGCCGTCCGGGAGTGACGGCCCGGTTCCGGCCCGCCGCGTTGGCGCTGCCCCCGGTTCAGGTCACCGGCGGCGGCACTCCTTCGGCGCTGGCGGCAAGGCCCGAGTCCCAGGCGCACACGAGGCACGCGTGGCGGAACGCTGACCGGGCGAAATCGAGCGCCGCCGCGTGTGGATCCGGGCTGGAGCAGACGTCGTCCCATTCCAGGATGAATTCCCCCAGCTTCGCGTCCCAGTGCGCGGCGGCGGGGGACAGGACACCGGTGGCAAACCCCTCCGGCGCCGGGTGGGCGTAGGCGTAGAAGGCCGCCTGGTCGTGACGACCGTCACCGGGCCACCACCCGACGGCGACCTCCTGGGCGTCCATGGCGTTGCGCATGATGAAGTCCTTCGACGGGGGGTCGGCCGGCTGACCGGAGAACAGGTTGGTGGCCAGGTCGAACGATCCCCACCACGCATTGACCGGCGTCGAGCGCCCCCGGTACGGAGCACGGAATGCCGCCAGCACGAGCGCAGCACGGGTGGCGGCGTCGAAGTAGGCGGCGACCCGGCCCTGATCGTAACGGGCATGCTGGTCGTCCTCGTCCAGGGGCACACTCCACTCCACCTCCTGGGGGGTGGGGTCGATCTCGACCGGGCCGCCGAGGGAGCGCACCGCGCCCAGCACGCCCCGGGTGACCTCGCCCACCGAGCGGTCGGGAGTGAGGGCCACCCGTTCGGTGCGCCCGTCATTGTGCTCGACGACCGCCTCGTGACTGCGGAGATCGAGCGCTACCACCAGGGCGCCCGAGGCGTCCGGTGCAGGGAGCGGAGCCGTCTCCCAGCCCCTGGCGGTGAGGCGGAGGGCGGCGTGCTGAAGCTCGGGCTCGGGCGGCGCCAGCGCGGCGGCGAGTTTGCCGAGCACCTGGGTATGGGCGTGCAGCGTGTCACACGTCTCGTGCCATTCCCGGTAGGAAAGCGCTGGCCACCCGGACGCCATGCTCGCACCCTACCAAGGGGGACCCGGGCCGGGTCGGCCCGGATGGGAGCCTGGCCGTACGGCGCGACCACCGGCCCGACGGCCCCCGGACGGGTTCCTTCGCCGGCCCCGATCTGAGAAGATGAGGTCGTGCCCGTCGAAGAGCAGCGGGGGCGGCAGCCCATGATCGAGGCCGACCCCGACAACGTCCGGTTTCCCGTCCTCGACGAAGAAGTCCTCGACCAGTTGGCCGAGTTCGGCGAGGAACGGGAGGTTGCCTCCGGGGAGGTGCTCTTCCGGGCCGGCGCCGAGGTGTGGGACTGGTTCGTGGTCCTGAGTGGGGAGATCCAGATCACCACCGATGACGACGCCCGGGACGTCATCGTCACCTACACCGCCGGGCAGTTCATCGGCGAGTTGGGGCTGCTGACCGGCCAACGTGCCTACCTGACGGCGCGGGTCGTCAGGGCCGGGCGGGCCCTGGTCGTCCCGCACGATGCCTTCCGCCGGCTGATGGCCACCAAGCCGTCGATCTCCGATGTCATCTTCGCCGCCCTCATCGCCAGGCGGGAGGCGCTCCGCAGCAGCCCGGCGGCCAATGCAGTGAGGATCATCGGCTCGCGGTACTCGCCCGAGGCCCTGGCCCTGCGGACCTTCGCATCCCGAAATCGCCTCGCCCACTCATGGATCGATCTGGAGGAGGCCGACGATGTCGAAGTCCTCCTGGCCAGCAAAGGCCTTCGGCCGGTCGACACACCGGTCGTCGTCACCCCGACCGCCGTCCTCCGCCACCCGACGCCGGGTGAGTTCGCCACCCTGCTCGGGCTGACCTATCGTCCCATCCCGGGCCGCACCTTCGACCTGGTGGTGGTGGGTGTGGGGCCGGCCGGTCTGGCCGCATCGGTCTACGGCGCCTCGGAGGGTCTGGACACCGTGTCCCTCGATGCCGTGGGTCCGGGAGGGCAGGCCGGTTCGAGCTCGCGCATCGAGAACTACGCAGGCTTCCCGAACGGGATCTCCGGTGGCGACCTGGCCGCCCGCACCGCCATCCAGGCCCAGCGGCTGGGGGCATGGCTGGTCAGTCCGTGCGAGGTCACCGGACTCCGTGTCGAGGACGGGTTCCACGTGATCACCCTGACCGACGAGAGCGAGATCCCCTGCCGGTCTGTCATCGTGGCCACCGGGGCCCGCTACCGGCGACTCGACATCCCGAACCTCGAGACCTTCGAGGGCAACGGGGTCTTCTATGCCGCCACCGATCTCGAGACGAGGTCGTGTGCCGGCGGCGACGTGGTGGTCGTGGGTGGTGGCAACTCTGCCGGGCAGGCCGCCATCTTCCTCAGCCAGTCGGGCTGCAACGTGTCGATCGTCATCCGGCGCTCGGACCTGTCCGACACCATGTCCAGCTACCTCATCGAACGGATCGCCGCAGATCCGCGCATCCGCGTGGTGTCGGAGACAGAGGTCCGCACCCTCGAGGGCACTGGGCACCTCGAGGAAGTGACATTGGAGCACGGACCGACCGGAAACCGACGGGTGGTGGACTGTGCCGCGGTGTTCTGCTTCATCGGGGCGGTGCCGGCCACGTCCTGGTTGGACGAGTCGGTCGTCCTCGATCCGAAGGGATTCGTCCTCACCGATCGTTCACTCGATCAAGGGACGCTGTTCGATCCGCTGTTCGATGCGTTCGAGGACGGGATCCGCTGCCCTTCGAGACGTCCGTCCCCGGGGTGTTCGCCGTCGGGGACGTCCGTTCCAACTCGATGAAGCGGGTTGCGTCTGCGGTGGGGGAGGGATCGAGTGCCGTGCGATCCGTGCACAGTTACCTGTCGCTGCCGGCCTGAGCCGGTCGGATCCTCCGCGCCGGCCGGGCGCTCGGTCGGCGCGGGCGGTCAGGCCACTCGGCGGAGGGTGTTGTGGTCCGTATGGGCGAACGGCTCGTCGAATTCCCTCATCTGCAGCACGGTGGTCTCGTCGTAGGACCAGGTGTCACCGCCCACGGTGACGGTCACCTCGTAGCTCAGGGTGCTGGCCTTCTCAGCCAGGTACTTGTTCTCGCCGATGCAGTACTGGGCTCCACCTCGGGTGGCCAGCAGGGTGAACGCAGTGGCGTCGGCTCCGGCCGTCCCGCCGGCCAGCACGGTGATGCCACGGGGTACGACGAATCCCCGCACGACCTCGCCGCTGGAGGCATCCCACAGCCAGTAGCCGACCTCGGTGTGGAAGGGGTTCTCCTCGTCACCGCGCCACATGGCGGACCGGTAGTCGAGTCCGTACAGATGCTGGTCTCCGTTGTCGACCGGGCCGAACGGCTTCATCGTGCACTTCTCGAGGTACGGGGTACCGAGCACCTTGCCCTCCTTGTGCGAGAACGCGGTGTCGAGGCCACCTGCGCCTTCCCACTCGCCGGCCAGACCCCCGAGTGGACCCCATTCGTCTGCCATCACACCATCTCCGTTCCCGGCGCCATGCGGCGCGGCCCTGGTCTGGTCGACCCGGTCGACACCATACCCGGGGCCGAGGTTCCAGCCCGGCATCCTCGGACCCGCGACGGCGCGCGACCCGGTGATCCCGCGCCGCCCCCGTCAGCCGTTCTGCGACGCGGCCTCGGCCCGTTCGAGAGGGGTCAGGGGCGTAACGACCGATGAACCGGATGCGCGCAAGAGGGCCGAGGGATCCTGGCAATCGGCGCAGACGGTCCACACCCGGATCTGATTGTCGTCGTTGGACTCGGCCACCATCCGGCTGTCAGGGCTGAACGTCGGATTCCCGACCCCGCTCTGGTCGTGGTCGATCTGGAGGACCTGGCCGGTGGACGCGTCCCACACCCGCAACGTGTCGTCAACGCTGGTGGTCGCGATATAGCGACCATCGGGACTGTAGGCCACACCATTGATGCCGCGGCTGTGCCCGACCAATTCGAACAGCGGTCTGTCCGAAGCCAGGCTCAACACCGTGACCGTGCTGTCCCACGACCCGAGGGCCAGCCGGGTGCCGGCCGGGTTGAACGCCACGTCGGACAGCTGGCCGGATCCCGTGTACCTCTCATCGGGCTGGGCCGAAGACGTCTTGCCCACGATGACCTGACCGCAGAACGAGTACACGGCCACCAGGCGGTCGTCGGGGCTGATGACGGGAGTGCCCCCGTCGGCCGTTGCGTCCACGCCGCAGGGCTCCGACCAGCGGTGGCTGACAACCGTGTGGCTGTCGGACAGCGTGGTGATGTAGAGGTCACCCTTCCCGTCGGTCACCGCCAGCAGGCGGCCGTCATCGGAGAAGGCGACGCCGGTCACCGTCGTCGCCGGCAGGGTGAAGGTCGCCCGCAGGGTCGTCGGCTCCACCACCCGCACCGTGGATGTCGTGGCTCCGTCGTTCCACAGGGCCACACGGCGGGCGTCCGGGCTGATGACGGCACCGAACGACTTCTGGTTGGTGCTCACCAGCGGCGGGTTCGGCAATTGGAGCCCCGACGGCTCCGTCCAGGTCCGGAGAAAGGCGTCGTTGCCCAACCGGGCGAACGCACTCAGCCGGTCCTGTCGCCAGCCGATCTCGTTTCCACAGCCACACACCTGGGCGTACACCGTGTCGAGCCACGGTCCGTCCGACCGGTAGATGCGGGCCGTCCCGTCGTTGGAGGTGGCGGCCACATCGGCACCCGTCGGGCTGAAGGCGATGGTACCGAGCTCGGCCGTCTGGCCGCTCAGTCCCACCAGCTGCTCGCCGGGCGACACCGACCAGACGCTCCCGGTGCCGTCGGCGTCCCCCAGCGCGATCCTCTGTCCGTTCGGGCTGATGGCGACGCTGGTGACCGTGGTGCCCGTCACCTGGCCGAGGACGTGCTCCATTTTCCAGTCCTGTGTGTTCCACAGGTCGATATCGGCGGTGACGGTGCCCGGACCGTTGACGTTCTCGGCCACCACCAGGGTGGTTCCTTCGATGGCCACCGGACTGACCTGGTCCGCGGTCACGCTCTGCCCCGGGGGCAGAAGGGCCCGCACGACCTGGCCGGTGGCCGTGTCGTAGAGGCCCGAGAACGTCGCTCCGGTGCCCACCACGAGGAACTGTCCGTCGGAGGTGAAGGCCAACGTCCGCTGGCCGTTGTGGAGCTTGGTCAGGTCACGAGCCGTTCCCGACGTGAGGTCCCACAGGGTGACCCCCGCATCGGTGGTGGCTCCGAGCTGCCGTCCGTCGGGACTGAAGGCCAGGGCGTTCGCCTCGCCGTGGCCGACCAGGCGGGACTCCACGGCGCCGTCGGCCGGATCGAGGAGGTCGATGCCCTGGTTGGTGCCGACAGCCAGGTACCGACCGGTGGGGTCATAGGCCACCGAGCCGGCCTGGTCGGCCAGGTGGTGCCGGTAGATGACGTGTCCGGTGGCGGCGTCGAGCACGACCACCTCCCCGGTGCACACGCTCTCGGCGATCCGGTCCCCCGTCGGGTCGTAGGCCAGGGCGGGACCACTCAGGCCACACTGCTTTCCGGACACGGTGGGCAGGGCCAACCGGGCCGGGGATGCGTCCATGGCCTCGCGCAGTGCCGTCACCGCCTGGGGGACGGGCGACACCGCGACGGCTTCGCGGGCGAGCAGCACCGACACCTCGGGGTCGGTCGACAGCTCGTTCTGGCTCTCGGAGGCGAGGGCCTGGGCCCGGGCGGTGTTCCCGGTGACCACGGCCTGGTTCCGCGACGCCAGCGCCAGAACCCCGAGCCCGACGGCCAGCACGACGAGGAGGACCAGGGCGCTGACACCGGCGCGGGCGAACCTCCGGGTGCGTCGGTGCTGGCGGACGTCCTCGCCTTCGAGCTCGTCCTTGGCCACCCCGTGCATGGGCGCGGCGAGATCGGCGACCGCGGAGCGGAAGCGACTGTTGCGCAGATCGAGATCGGATTCGTCACGGGCCCAGCGCAGGTCGAGGTGGCGGGGTTCGTCATCCAACGCCCCCCGGAGGGCTTCGGGCACGGCCGAGGACGCGGCGGTGAAGTCGGCCAGGACCGGATCCCACTCCCAGGAGCCGTCGGTGACCACCGGCAGGATGTGCCCGATCGACTTGGTGGCCAACCAGTGCGAGATCTCCTTGTTCACCCACTCCGATCCGGCGGCCTCGGGCGAGGCCAGGAGCACGAACCACCCGCTCTCGTCGAGCGCCCCCTCGATGGAGGACCACAGGTGTGGGTTCGTCGACAGCCCGGTCTCGTCCCGGAAGACCCGCAGGGCGCGGCGGCTGTTCCACGGCTTGGCCAGACGTTGGAGGCCGCGTTGCAGTGCCGGTGCCAGTAATCCGTCCGCCGCGTGACTGTACGAGATGAACCCGTCGTATTCCATCCACTGATCCTGTCCGGCGGTCATTCTTGCATGCCGACGCGGACCGGCGGTGGTCAGCTGCGCCTACGATCTCCCAATGGCCCGATCGGAAGGTGTGCCGAGGCCTGATCGGTCCCGGACGGCCGACGAATGGCTGGCGGCGGTCAGAGATGCAGAGCGGCGAGGCGAACCGCTCTCCGCCTTCGACCTGGCCGGGCAGGGGCTGGAGCGGTATCCCGATCACGCCGAGCTGGGCTACCGGGCCGTGTTGGCCCTGGCCCGGAGCGGGTCGACGGCACAAGCGGCACGGGAGTTCGAAGCGCTCGGCTTGTCGGCGGTCGAATCCGAGGACGTGGGAGCACTCGACGCCCGGATCCAAAAGGACTTCGCCCTGGCCGCGTCGGGCCAGGAACGGCGGCGGCTGGCCGCACGGGCCGCCGCGGCCTATCTGGACATCCGAGCGCGATCGCAGGGCTACTTTCCGGCCATCAACGCCGCCACCTTGACACTGGTGGCCGGGGACCCCGCCGGGGCGCGACGACTGGCCCGAGAATCGCTCGGCCTCGTCGCCACATCGGGTGACACCGGTTACTTCGCCGCCGCCACCGAGGCGGAGGCCCGTCTCCTCCTCGGCGATGCGGACGGCGCCCGGGCCGCACTGGAACGGGCCAGAGGCCTCCAGGACGGCGACTACGGGGCGCTGTCGACGACCCGACGGCAGCTGCGGCTCATCTGCGCCGAGACGGGGATCGACCCGCAGGTCCTCTCGCCCCTGGCCGGGCCCGCAGTGGCCCACTACAGCGGCCATCTCGTCTCGGCTGCCGGGGCGGGCGGTCGGTTCAGCGGAGACTGTGAGGCAGAGGTCACCGAGCGGATCGCCCGAGCGGTCGACGACCGTCCGGTGGCCTTTGCCTACGGCTCGTTGGCCAACGGAGGCGACACGCTCTGGGCCGAAGCCCTGCTGGCCCGGGGCTGCGAGCTCCATGTCATCCTTCCCTTCGCCCTCGAGGAGTTCGTCGCCACCTCTGTGGCCGCCGGCGGGACGGGGTGGGTGACGCGCTTCCACCGGTGCCTCGCCGCCGCCGCCTCGGTGAGCTATGCCAGCGAGGACGCCTATCTCGACGACGACGTGCTGTACCGCTACTGTGCCGAGTTGGCCATGGGGCTCGCCCTCCTTCGGGCCCGGTATCTCGACGCCGAGGTGCACCAGCTCGCCCTGTGGGACGGAGCTCGGGCGACGGGAATAGCCGGCACGGCCGCGGACGTCGCGTCGTGGCGTTCGACCGGGCACGATGTCGTGGTCGTCTCCCCGGACTGTGCCGACGGTCTGTCGAGCGCCCGCCGTCCGGCGGCGACGGCGGTGACCGACGCGGAGAAGGTCGGATCCTTGGCCACGGCGGGTCGACCTCACCGGGTGATCCGGGCCATGCTCATCGGCGATATCCGCGGTTTCTCGAAATTGAAAGACGATCAGTTGCCGGCCTTCTCCGACCTGGTCCTGGGTGCATTCGCCGAGGTGCTCTCCGGTTACGCCGGCGCGGTCGACTACACCAATACCTGGGGTGATGCGCTCTTTGCCGTGCTCTCCGGCGCGCCGGTCGCGGCGCGGTGTGCGCTGGACCTGCAGGATGCGATGGCCTCACTCGACCTCGGTGGCGCGGGTCTCCCGTCCCACCTCGCCTTCCGCCTGTCCGGACATGTCGGGCCGGTATTCCCGATCGAGGACCCCGTGCTCGGGAGGCTCTCGTTCATGGGCTCACATGTGAACCGCACGGCCAGGATCGAACCGGTCACCCCGACGGGAGCCGTCTACGTGACGGAGGCGTTCGCCGCCGCGCTGGCGGTATCGGGCGATGCGGATATCGGATGCGACTACGTGGGCCACCTGCCGGCGGCCAAGGACTACGGGCGCCTGCGCATGTACCGGATCTGGCGCCGGACCTCGGAGGGGACGGACTCGCGTCCGGCCAGTTGGCCGTGATACTCTCAGTCGGCTTCGGGAGGCTTCGGGAGGCTTCGGGAGACGGCTCCAGAATCAATCGGGGTCGTTCTTGAACTCAGGGGCCGAGCCCGTAGGCCAGCCCGCAGAACGGCGAGATCGGTGGCATCCATGGCTGGAGGAACGGAAAATCTACGGTGGCAGCCGATCACTTGCCTCATCCTGAGCATCGTCGGCCTCGCCGGGTCCGTCTACCTCACCATCAGCCACTTCGACACCCACATCGCCCTCGTCTGTCCCGACCTCGGACCTTGCAACAAGATCCTGACCAGCAACACGTCACACTTCTTGGGCATTCCCGTGCCCATCCTCGGTCTGTTGTACTTCGTGCCCATGACCATCCTCTGCCTCCCGCCGGCTTGGAACTCGGCCGACAAGCGCATCCACTGGGCCCGACTCGTCCTCGCCGTCCTCGGTATCGGAATGATCATCTACCTGTTCATCGAAGAACTGTTCATCCTCAAAGCGCTGTGCATCTGGTGCACGGTGATCCATCTGGTGGGGTTCCTGCTGTTCGTGATCATCGTCACCTGCACACCGGCGATATTGGCCCGCGACCCCGACCTCGTCGGTGCCGGGACAGGATGATCTGACGACCAGGCCGGTCCACCTTCGGGGTCGGTCACTCGCCGGTGGCGGGGACCAGAGGCAGTGGTCAGATCCCGGATCGATCGGAGCTGGCGACGGCGATCCGTGCGGGCGCCTGGGCGCGATCGGCTCCGAATTCCTCCAAGGCGACCACGGCGCTGTGCAGGCTGCAGAGGGCTCTGTCCAGGGAGACCCAACCGATGCCGTCGGTGACGTCGGGGCGATAGCTCCCAACCGCGGAAATCACCTCGGAAAGCTGGTGGATCAAGGTATCGATGGCCACATCGCCCGATCGGGATGCCCGGTCGGCACCCGAAGGCTCGTCCGCTTCGGTCCAGTCACTCGTCGCCATTGTCGCCTCCCGTACCGTCGAGAGCACCGTACGACGCCTCATCGAGTGCGAACAGGGCCGAAAGTCCTCTCCGGGCCGTGACGCAGCAGAACGAGCTCTGATCATGGATCCCGATGAGGTGGCGCCACCACTTGGGACTTTCTCCCCTGGTGGTGGCGGTGCCCCACCTTCACGCTGGGGTCATGGATCATTGCCCGGTCGGCCAGGCGCACAGATGGCGGGCCCCCTCCGCCCTGAGCGATGACGCATCACTCGCCATGGCGATCGACGTCAGGCATGTCCCCATCACCATCCACCTCGAGGGCACCCTCGACGGACGCACCGGCTCCAATGTCGTTCCCGTCGTTTCAGAGCTCATTGCCGACGGCAGCCGTCAGTTCGAGCTGGACACCTCCGATCTGCGTGTCCCTGACGAGAGTGGAGTCGGGGTGTTGGCCGACCTCCAGCTCGCGGTCCGAGCATGTGGCGGCTCCCTGCGGCGGTGCCGTCCGGCGGTCGCCTGTCCGTCGCCGGTGCGAATTCGGGTCCCTTCCGATCGGCCTGTGGCCGCCCGGACGGCACCGAACCGCATGCTGCATCGTGCATAGCGCGGCCGGGCTCTCGTTGCCGCCGGCCGAGCCCTGGTTGCCCCGCGGCCTCACCGCACAGGACCGGACGCACGGTTCGCCGCCATCAGATGAAGACTGAGCCGACGGGCCCCACGGCGCAGGCCCGCATGGTGGAGACACACATCTCCTTGCTCTTCTTCGTCGGCGACCGCGTCTACAAACTGCGGAAGCAGGTGCACTTCGATTTCCTGGACTTCCGCACCCGAGAGGCTCGTCTCCTCGACTGCCGGCGGGAGGTCGACCTCAATGGTCGGCTGGCCCCGGACGTGTACCTGGGTGTGGCGGACATCCAGTTGAACTCGGAACCGGTCGACCACATGGTCGTCATGCGGCACCTGCCCGAAGGTTCGAAGTTGGCCGCGCTGGCCCGACGCGGAGGTGATCTCGACGAGCAGCTCCGACAGGTTGCCCGGGTGCTGGCCCGCTTCCATGCCCAGGCCCTCCGCTCTCCGGTCATCTCCGCCGAGGCGTCCCCCGAAGCCCTTGCCGACGGGTGGGAGGCAAATTTCGACGAGACCCGGCGCTTTGTGGGAACGGTGCTCGACAGCACGGTCGAATCGGAGATCCGGTCCCTCTCCCTCCGGTGGATCGAAAGCCACGAGACGTTGTTGAACGAGAGAGCGGCGACGGGACACGTCTGCGACGGGCACGGTGATCTGCAGGCAGAGGACATGTTCTGCCTCGACGACGGGGTCCGGATCCTCGACTGCGTCGAGTTCGACGATCGCCTCCGCTACGTCGATGTCATCGCAGACGTGGCCTTCCTGGCCATGGACCTCGAGCGATTGGGCCGCGCCGACGCGGCACGCTTCTTCCTCCGTCGGTATCGGGATTCGTCCGGTGATCCGATGCCAGAGTCGCTCGTCCACTTCTACTGCGCATCACGGGCCTATGTCCGGGCCAAGGTCTGCTGCCTCCGCACATCCCAGGGGGCCGAAGGTGCCTCGGCGGAGGCGGCCGCCGCCTTCCACGCCCTGGCTCTCGACCACCTCCGAGGGGCGCGGGAGAGGCTCGTCCTCGTCGGCGGGCTACCCGGGACCGGCAAGTCCACCCTTGCCGCCGGTCTCGGTGCCGCTCGGGGATGGACCGTGCTCCGATCCGACGAGATCAGAGGGGAGCCCGGCATGGCGGGTGAACAGCGGAGCGACAACCCGGCGGGCCGCTACCGTCCGGAGGCGACGGGTCTCGTCTACCAGGAACTGCTTCGGCGGGCTGAGCATCGTCTCGGGGCAGGCGGGTCGGTGGTCCTCGATGCCTCGTGGATCGATGGCGCCTGGCGTGACCGGGCGCGATCCGTGGCGGAACGCACCGCCTGCCAGCTCGTGGAGTTGTGTTGTGAGAGCACGCCGGAGGAAGCGGACCGTCGGATCAATCGCCGATCGGCGGAGGAAACGGACGTCTCGGAGGCGACGCCCGTGGTGCGGGCGGCGATGGGCGAGAAGATGGATCCGTGGGTGACGGCTGTCGCCATCGACACGACCGGTGCCACCCCGGCCGAGGTGCTCGAAGCGGCTTTCCGGGAGTGTCCCGAGTGGCTCGAGACCACAGCCGGCGTTGGCTGAGGCGAGCGCCCGGGTCGCAAATCGGAGTCGCCGTCGAGCGGTTGTCGTTCACGCGTCGACGGTCGGACGGATGAGGCCGAGGTCACCGGCCGCGTCCCGAAGGGCGTCCCGGGCCCGCGGATCCGCGGCCCGTTCGATCAGCAGTCGGGCCTGGGCAGGCTGACTCCGCCCGAAGATCTCGGCGCTGCCGTGCTCGGTGATGACGACCGAGTGCTGGAACGTGGTGACCGGCGATTGGATGACCGGCACGATGGTCGACGAGGAGCTCTTCTCGTGCCAGGAGCGGAGGGCGATCACCGCATGACCACCCTCGGAGTGAAGTGCTCCTTCGACGAAGTCTGGTTGCCCCCCGAGACCGGAGTACGTGACGCCGTTGATGTGGCTGGCGTTCGCCTGCGCGAACAGATCGACCTGGAGCGCAGTGTTGACGGACAGCATGGCCGGGCAGGCTGCGATCCGAGCCGGGTCGTTGACGAACTCGGTCCGACGCATCACCAGGCGGGGATTGTCGTCAGTCCACCGGTAGAAGTCGGGGGAGCCGTAGAGAAATGAGGCGCACACCGGCCGGGTCGGGTCGAGCGCCCCGGACCGCTCGAGCTCCATGACACCGTCACTGACCATCTCCGACCAGATGCCGAGCCCCCGCTTGGCCCGCAGATGGGTGGCGGCTGCGTCGGGCACCTGGCCGATGCCGAGCTGCATGGTCCCTCCGTCGCTGGCGTAGCGGGCCACCTGCTCGCCGAGGACGGCAACCGCGTCGCCGGCCGGGGTCGAGACGGGGGAGGGCAGGGGGCTGTCGACCTCGATGGCCAAGTCGATCTCGTCGACGTCGATCTCGGCATCGCCGCGGGTGTAGGGCATCCGGGGATTCACCTGCGCGATCACGAGGCCTCCCCTCCGTCGGACCCGTTCGATGGCCGCGGGCAGGATGTTGACTTCTATGCCGAGGGAGACCTTTCCGTGGCGCGGGGTGGAGGTGTGCACGAGGACCGCGTCAGGAGGCCGGAGCGAGTCGAAGAGCCGAGGCACCAACGAGAGGCGCATCGGGATGTAGTCGAGCCGAGGGTCATGGCGGGCCCCGGGACCGACAAACGGCGTCTCGGTGATGAAGCCGTCCCGGCAGGGCCAGCCTGACTGGGGATTGAGGGCGAAGGCACGACAGGTGGGCAGCGCCGAGCCGAGCAGTCCGACCAGCTCCCAGGGAGTGGCGAAGTTTCCCGAGACGACCACTCGTGGGGTGGTCCCCTCGAAGGCGGCGGCCATCCGGTCGGCCAGCGGCCGAGTACTCACGATTCGCACCGGGCTCCTTTCTATCTCGGGATGCAGCTCACCGGCTGATGACCACTTTGAGCGCGCCCGTCTCCGCAGCCCGGGCGAAGGTGTCGTAGGCATCGAGCATCTGGCCCAATCCGAAATGGTGGCTGGCAAAGGGAGCCGCGTCGATGTGCCCGGAGGTCAGGAGCCTGAGCAACGTGGGCGTCGAGTACGTGTCGACCAGCCCGGTCGTGATGGTCACATCCCGGATCCACAGCGATTCGAGGTGGAGCGTGGCCGCCCGGCCATGGACGCCGATGTTGGCCACGTGACCGCCCGGTCGGACCAGCTCGGCGCAGAGCTCGAACGTCTCGGGCACACCGACCGCCTCGATGGCCACGTCCGCACCGAGGTCGTCGGTCATGGACCGCACGACGGCGACGGCATCCTCGCGTCCGTTGTTGACCACGATGTCGGCGCCGAATCTCTTGGCTGCCTCGAGCCGGGAATCGGCCAGGTCGATGGCCACCACATGACCGGGGGAGAACAGCTTGGCCCCCAGGATGGCGGACAACCCCACGGGGCCGGCGCCGACCACGGCCACGACGTCTCCGGGCCGAACGGCGCCGTTCAGCACGCCCACTTCGTAGGCGGTCGGGAGAATATCGGACAGCATCAGCACCTGCTCGTCACTGGCACCGGGTGGGACCCGGTAGGTCGAGGTGTCGGCGAACGGCACTCTCACCAGCTCGGCCTGGGTTCCGTCGATCAGGTGCCCGAGAATCCACCCGCCACCTCCGAGGCACTGACCGTAGCGACCCTCACGGCAGAACCGGCACCGGCCGCAAGAGGAGATACACGAAACCAGCACCCGGTCTCCGGGGACGAGCGTCTTGACTCCAGTCCCGACAGCCAGAACCGTCCCCACCGCCTCGTGACCGAGGATCGTCCCCGGCGTGGTCTCGGGCACGTCGCCTTTCAGAATGTGGAGGTCGGATCCGCAGATCGTGGTCGTGTCCACCTGCACGATGGCATCCGAGTCGTCCTGGATGACCGGGTCGGCCACCTCCTTCCAGGTTTTGAGTCCGGGACCTTCGTAGACGAGTGCTTTCATGGCCGATCTCCTCTGGCTGGCTGTCTGTCCAGGGTGAGCTCCAGGCCGGTGGGCTGGTAGGGCCGTTGGTCCTCACTTGGTGGGCGGCACCTGCGGGCTGCCACGGCCGGCGGAGGCCAGCACGGTCAGCACGTCGTGGTCGGAGACTTGACCGAAGTCGCGGTACCACCGGCCGACGGCGAGGAACGGGTCCGGCTGTTCGAGGGCCACGACCTGGTCGGCGACCTGGCCCAGCATGGCCGTCGCCTGCGGCGAGGCGACCGGCGTGGCCATGATCACCCGTGACGCGCCGTGGGCCCGCGCCACCAGGCACGCGGCCCGGGCGGTCGAGCCCGTGGCCATCCCGTCGTCCACCACGATGGCCGTTCGCCCCGCCAACGGGACCCTCCCACATGCCGAACGGTAGCGCTGGACGCGACGATCCAGCTCGGCGCGCTCTCTGGCCTCCACGGCATAGATGTCGGCCGGGCTCACCCGGGCCGCCGACACCACCGCCTCATCCATGACCTGCACCCCATCCTCACCGATGGCGCCCATGGCCAGTTCCGATTGGAACGGCACCCCGAGCTTGCGTACGACGATCACGTCGAGAGGGGCGCCCATGGCCAGTGCCACCCGGTACCCGACGGGAACTCCGCCCCGAGGGAGGGCGAGCACCACAGGATCGGGGCACGGGATACGGGCCAGCCTTTCGCCCAGCACCCGACCGGCCTGATCGCGGTCGTCGAACGGCGTCTCGGGCTCCCGGCGTCCCGGTCGGTCCTCCCGGAAGGGGCCACCCACGACGGTGCCAACGCCTGGGGCCGGCGAGCGGTCGACGCCGCTCATCTCATGGTCCGGTGTGCTCGAAGTGCTGGACGGACGCATCCGAGCCGGGAAAGAACGTCGTGGTGTGACCGCTGTCGCCCCATCGAACGATATAAGGGGGCTGTCCGTCTGCTCCTTCGACGCCCATGATCTCCCCATCGCGGTCCGGCTCACCTGCCCGGTGCCCGTGGATCACGATCCGGTCTCCCACACTGGCCTGCATTGTTACCTCCTCGATCGTTCACGTACCCCCATCATCGGGCCACGCCTCGAGGCCGACCAGGGCCGAAGGTCCCACCCACCGGCTACCCGGGTATGGCCGGATCGTCCAGCAGCGTGGCGAGGTCGCTGACCACCACGTCGGCGCCGTGGGACCGGAGCTCGTCGGCGTAGTCGTGGTGGTCGGCGTCGTCGTGGTGATCGACGCCGACCACGAGGCCGAACTGCCCGGCCCGGCCCGCCTCCACCCCGGCCAGGGCGTCCTCGACGACGACGGTCCAGTGTGGATCGGCGTTCAGCATCCGCGCCCCCTCGAGATAGCTGTCGGGCGCAGGCTTGCCGGCCAGCCGGCGTTCCTTGACCACGTGGCCGTCGACCCGGGCATCGAAGAGATCGGCGATCCCTGCCGCTTCGAGCACCGCCTGGGTGTTCTCACTGGCCGACACGACGGCCGTGGGCATACCGTGAACCCGTAGCGCCCTCACCAGAGCCACCGCTCCGTCGTAGGCCACCACGCCCTGCCTGTCGAGGACGGCGAGGACGAGGGCGTTCTTGCGGTTGCCGAGCCCCTTCACGCTCCGGGCCGAGGGAGGGTCGCCTTCGGCACCTTCGGGGAGCGTGATGCCCCGGGCGGCCAGGAAGTTGCGCACACCGTCATCGCGGGGCTCACCGTCGACGTAGCGTCGGTAGTCGCCCGCGGAATCGAAGGGCTCGAACACCGTTCCCGTTCGGGCCCCCTCCTCGCCGAGGAACTGGTCGAACGCCTCCTTCCATGCCGCGGCGTGGACATCCGCCGTCTTGGTCAGGACGCCGTCGAGGTCGAACAGCCAGGCTTGGTACGCGTAGACGTCGACCGGGCCCGTTGCCGGGGCGGTATCGGCGGAGCCGGCCGGGGGCTTGCGTACGAGGAGCACCGGCTTGGCGGCACCGCTGATCACTGTGCGGAGGGTGGCGGCGTGCCCTGCGGTGGCATCGCCCCGCCAGAGGAGCGTGATCAGGTCGGACCGGCCGGCCGCGGCCAGGATGCTGTCGGCGGGATCGCCGGTGTCGATCGACAGTGCCGCCGTGCCGATCCGGTGCCGGCGGCGTATCTGCGCCCACCACGCCTCGGCGTGGGGCCCGGGGCCCTCCCACATGGCCGGCGTCGTCGCCGTCGTGAGGACATGGAGTTGCTCGACTTCGAATCCGAGCCGCTCGGCGCGCTCGATCCAGGCGCGGAGCACGGGGCGCTCGAGGACGGAGGATTCGATCGGGACCAGAAGGTGCGGCGGTGCTCCGTCGGACCCGGCGGGCGAGTGCCCGTGCGGGAGGACCAGGATCGGATCGTCCGTCGTGGCCGCGAACGACACGATGTCCTGATCCGCCACTGGACCGGCCGGGCTGCCGGCGCGCTCATCGACGACCGAGGTGAGGCCGGTCAACGAGAGCACACGGGAGACGACCTCCCGCCAGGGTCCGGACGCTGCGTCGCCAGCCCCGATCACGTGCAGGCCGGTGTCGGCGTTCGCTTCCATCACCCGACCCACGTCCCGGGCGGTTCGACCCGGGTCGTCGTCCCGTGGAGCGTCACCCTCAGCGGCCGGTCGGTGCCGACATGCACGGCGTCGTTCCGGCAGACGAGACGCAGCCGCCGGCGATGCCAGCGGACCCGGATCCGCAGTTCCTCCCAGCCCTCGGGCAGCACCGGGTCCAGGGACAGGGCCCGATCGTCGGGGCTGATCACGGACACTCCGGCGAAGCCGTACACCATTGTCTGCCAGATGCCGCCGAGGTTGGCCAGATGCAGACCGCCGCCGGTCGTCTGGGTGATGTCATCCAGATCCACCGCCGCAGACAGTCGGAGGTAGTCGAGGGCCTCGCCGGGACGGCCGGCTCGGGCCAGGAGGACGGCGTGGGCGGCAGGGGAGAGCGAGCTCCCGTGAGAGGTGCGGGGCAGGTAATGATCGAGGTTGGGCGCCAGCGATCCGGGGGCCGTCCCTTCCGGGATGAGCAGATGGGCCATGAGCACGTCGGCCTGCTTGATGATCTGGGTCCCGGCCAGTCGCTCTCCACCGATGACGAGGTCGGCGGCGAACGGAGGCACGCCGAGATCCCTTGCCATCAGGGGTCGAAGCCGGTCGAAGCCGTCGAACTGCTCGTACAGGCGGGAGACCGGGTCGAAGTTGTCGACCAGCGCGTCGGCCGCACGTCGCCAGACCGCGGCCTCGTCTGCCTCCTCGCCTCGGCCGTCTCCCGGCGTGTCCCGTTCGACCAGCTCGGCGGCACGACGCAGATTCCACCGAGCCATCAGGTTGGTGAAGGCGTTGTCGTTCACGCATTCGTGATACTCGTCGGGACCGGTCACCGAGTCGATGTGGGCCCGATGGTCGGCGTCCCAGCGGATGCGGCTGGCCCAGTACCGGGCGGTGTCCACCACCAGTGGCCGGCCCGGACCGGTCAGGAACGACCAGTCGCCGATCCACGCCGCGTACCGCCAGGCGGCCCAGGCGACGTCGGCCGTCACATGCTCCTCGAGATCACCGGTGCGGATGGCCACGGTCCGGCCCTTGTGATCGATGCCGGACCTGGGTGTGACGTCGGCTCCGCTGTGGGCGGACTCCCATGGGAATCGGGCACCGCTCCGGCCGTCGAGTCCGGCCCGCTGCCGGGCCGCCGGGAGGCGCCGGATCCGGTATTCGAGCACCGCCCGGGCCGACCTGCTGTCCACGCCTGCGATCACCGGTAGGACGAACGCTTCGGTGTCCCAGAACACATGGCCGGCATAGGCGGGGCCGGTCAGCCCGCGGGCGCCCACGGCCGTCTCACCCCGCGGCCGGACCGTCGACAGGAGGTGGAAGATCGCGAATCGGACCGAGATGGTCGACCGGGGGTCTCCGACGACCTCGACGTCGGCCTCGGACCACCGTCGGTCCCAGGCGGTCCGCTGTTCCGCCAGCAGGTGGGAGGCACCGGCGGCGGTCGCCTCCCTCAGCAATTGCGCCGCTCTCGATCGCACGGGCGTCCGTGTGGCGGAAACCAGATGGACCACGATCCGCTCCAGGTGCTGCCGCGACCCGTGGCTCGGAGGCTTTCCCGACCACGTGGTGGAGCCGGTCACGATCGCACCCCCTCCGAATGTCGAACGCCGCTCGCTGTGGGACATCGACGTGACCGGCTCGTGGGCCGGCGCATGGTCCCTCAGCAGCAGCCGATCGATCTCGGCCACCAGCACCCCGGTGCCCGGCCGCGCGATGCAGGCGAAACGTCCGGTGAGCAGGGTGGAATCGCCGGCCACGACTTCCCGGGTCAACATCCCGTCCCGCAAGTCGAGCACCCTCCGCCCGATCGGCATGCCCCCGACGAGGGGCAACGTGCACCAGGACGGCAACGCCATCAGGCGCTCGCCGGACCCGCCGTCAGGTTCGTACAGGTCTGCCGCGGTCACCGGGGGGATGTCGGGGTCGTCTTCCTGCTCGAGGACGCCTCTTGTCCCGACGGTGCCGTCGGCAAGGCAGAGACGGCTCTCGGTCACCGGCTCCATGTCCCCGCCGGTGGCCGCGACGACGCACCACCGGGGGTCGAACGGGTGGGCCCAGGTCTCCTCCGCCACGGCTCCTGCAGCGGAGGCACCGGGTCGCTGAGCCGGACGGTCGGGCTTCTCCACTCGGAAGAGTCTGGCAGGTGCGGAGGCAGCTCCGGTAGGGCTCGAAACAGCCCATCGCCGGATCATCCGGGGATCCCTCGCCAACGGGACTTTCGGCCCTAGTGCCATCGCCGTGGCGTCAATAACGTTCCAGCCAGGAGGTTTCCCTCACATGCAGATCCTGCCCGCAGTCATGAGCCGGGTCCTCGGTAGTCTCGTCGACCTGAACAACCCGGGTCACTACGTCCACTGGGGATTCATTCAGCTATCGGTGGCCAATCTGGTTCTCATCGCCCTGATGGTCATCGTCTTCGTGGCGGCCATCCTCATCCCGTTCAGGCGGCACCAGGGCGGTGACCGGTGACCGTCGACACCGAGGGGACCCGCCAGAGCCAGGCATCGGTGGCCAAGAGTGCCGATCGACCCGAGGACGCCGACCAGTGGACGGCCAAGGTGCGCCATGCCGCCGTCGAGGCCCTGCCGCCGGGGCGGCTCCTGCCCGACCGACAGCCGGCCTATGTGGCGTCGTGGATCTACGTCTTCGGCGTGCTCACCCTCTGTGCCCTGTCGGTGGTCATCCTCACGGGTCTGGTGCTGGCCATCTTCGGCCCGACGTGGTGGCACGTCTCGACGGTCGGGCTGTTCGTCAACTCGCTGCACCTGTGGAGCGTCGAAGTGTTCTTCTTCGCCATGGTCGTGCATCTGTGGGGGAAGTTCTTCATGGCCGCCTGGCGTGGGCGGCGCCGGGCCACCTGGATCACCGGCGTCGTGTCCTTCGTGGTCTCGGTCGGAGCCGCCTTCACCGGATACCTGTCGCAACAGAACTTCGACTCGCAGTGGATCAGCACCCAGGCGAAGGACGGGATCAACTCGACCGGTGCCGGGGCCATCTTCAACGTCACCAATTTCGGCCAGATGATCATGTGGCACATCGTCCTGCTTCCTCTGGTGGTCGTGATGCTCGTCGCCGGGCACGTCCTCCTGGTCCGCCTCCGCGGCGTGGTTCCGCCGTTCGATCCGCCCGACAGCGTGGCCGGCGACGCGAAGCCTGAGGTCGTGGCCGACGCGGCACCGGAGGCGACGCGACCATGACGGACGTCGCTCCCACCCACCGGGCCAGGCGCCGATTCAAACCCGACCGCGACGTGAGGGAGTGGGACGGCAGGTACGAGCCCTACGATCTGGTGAAGGAGGTCCTCATCGCCTTTGTGGTGGTGGTGATCCTCGTGGTCGCCCTGGCCGTCGTGTTCTCGTCTCCGGACGAGAAGCCGGTGACCGTTCGGTCGTGGTCGACGGCGAATCCGGTCGACTTCGCCCAAACCGCCATCACCGAGCTCGACGGGACCAGTCCCACGGCCACCTACGGCCCGCCGTACAACAACACGTCCGGAGCGTCCCAGTCCATCGGGCCGTTCTCCCCCGAGCAGTGGCTCGGGGTCCACCACCCGATCGACACGGCCAAGGACTTCGTCATCGGCCCCCTCGGGACCCTGCCCAACGACCCCGGCGTACGAGCTGCGGTCGACCGGTACACCGCGGCCACCCCGGCGCAACAGCAGGCATGGACCGCCGTCTACGAGAAGGCGGTGGCCAACGCCTCGTTCAAGGACGGTTCGATCGCCGTGGCGCCTGGCGACTACGGGCCGGTCGGAACCATCATCGACGGGCTGACCTCGATGGCCAGGAGCGGCGCCCTGGACGGGGCCCTGCTCAGTTCGCACCAGTTCTACGGGACCGACTACACCAAGCCCCTGTTGTTCATCGCCGACGGGACCTACCTGGCCAACCTGGCGCAGAACCAGCACCTCTCGGGGGACCAGTGGGGCATGATGAACGAGACGGGCAACTACCCCGGCCAGGCCTGGCTGTGGTTGTACACCCTCTGGTACCAGGTGCCCCCCATGAACTCGTCGTCCAATGGGGACCTGCAGGTCTGGGCGATCATGATGATCCTGACCCTGGTCCTGATCCTCCTGCCCTTCATTCCCGGACTCCGGTCGATTCCTCGATGGAGTCGGGTCTACCGGCTCATCTGGAGGCAGCACTATCGGGAGCTGGCCGCCGGAACCAGGTAGCGGGGATCCTGCCTTCAGACCGGTCAGCCACTCCGACCACAGGGACCGCTCGGTCCCTGCAGTCGGGGTGCTGTTGGTTCCCGCCTTCTCCGAGCGTACCGTTTGCAACTTCGGGTCGCAACTGCGAGTCGCAAACCGGGCCGAACCGGCCACACGCGAGGCTCGCAAAGGGGGCCGAAGGCCCCGGGCGGATGCGGGCCCCGGCCTGTTCGCCGCAGTCGGCGGCAGTGACGGGGTCGGAGGGACACGACCCTCCAACCGGTGTCAGTTCGTCGCCACCGATACCGTGCTCATCCCGTCCTCGAACTCGGCGAACCGGTTCCGGCCGCGTTCCTTGGCTGCGTACATGGCCCGGTCGGCATTGCGCAGAAGCTGGTCGCTCGAGACGCCCGGCCGATGGAACGTGATCCCGATGCTCACGGTGGTGCTGACCACCTGACCTCCGACCGCAAACGGCCGGCGGGCCGCGATCAGGATGCGCTCGACCAGTTTGACGACCTCATATCGGTCACCGATCTCCTCCAGCACGACCCCGAACTCGTCGCCGCCGAGTCGGGCCGCAGTATCAGATTCGCGTAGGCAACCGACGAGAACCTCGGCCGTGGCCTGCAAGAGGGCGTCCCCGGCCGAATGACCGAGTGTGTCGTTGACGACCTTGAAGTTGTCCACGTCCAGGAACAGGACGGCGAGCTGAAGGTGGGTTCTCTCCGTCCGGGCCATCGCATGCTGGAGGCGGTCCTGGAAGAGGGCGCGGTTGCCCAGACCGGTCAGGGAATCGTGAAAGGCCTGGTGTGAGAGGCGCTCTTCGAGCTGCTTCCGGTCCGTCGTGTCCCGCAGGCTCCACACCCGCCCGACGACCGCCCCGTCCACCCGCTGAGGCATGGATACACATTCGTAGACCCGACCGTCGAGGAACTCGAGGACATCACAGCTCTCCGCCTCCCGGTTGGCTGCGAGCTCCTCGAGCTTGGCCAGGAACAACTCCGGCATCAACAGCTTGTCGCGAAAGAACGCAGTGACCGCACCGGGACTCGGGCCGGACGGGATCGGATTGGGCAGTCGCAGCATCTCGGAGAAGCGACGATTGCAGTTGACGATCCGACCGGTGCCGTCGACCACGACGATGCCGTCAGCCGTCGAGTCCAGGGTGGCCGTCAGGAGGGAGAGCGCCTTGCGTACCTCGAACTCGGTGAGCATCTGGGCGGTGATGTCGTGGCCGGAGACGACGTAACCGCCGACCGTCGGATCGTCGACGAGATTGACCAGCGCGAGCTCGTACGGGGAGGTGCCGTCGTTGCCGTGGTGCTTCAGGGCCAACCGGACGGTCACCGGATTGGCCGCCGTGGCCCCTGATGCGGCACATTCGAACGCCGCCTCGAGGGTGGGGCGGTCTGGTTCGCTGACCAGCTGGGCCAGCGGTCGACCCTCGACCAGCTCCGGATCGTGCCCCAACAGACGACTGAGCGCACCCGACACCGAGACGACGGTGCCTCCGGGTGACACCAACATGGTGATGGAGGACGAGTTGTGCACCAGCGACCGCAGACGGGCGTCGTGGTGGTGGGCCAGTTCGAAGCGCCGACGCTCGGTCAGGTCCCGAAGGCACAAGAGCACGGCACCGTCTTCGAACCACGGGACCGGCGTACCGACCAGCTCCACCAGCCGCCAGCCCGATGAGGTGGCCACCCGTACCTCGATGGGCGATCCGACGTCCTTGCCGCGCACGCTGACCAGGGACCGGAGCACGAACTCGAGGTCCTCGGGATGGATGAGGTCGAGTCCGGACATGCCGATGGACTCGACCCGCGTCCGCCCGAACAGGCCTTCGGCGGCCCGGTTTCCCCACATGACCCGGCCCTGTCCGTCAACCGCGATCGCCGCATCCGGTAGATCCTCGAGCAGCCTGGCCAGGGTTTGCTCGTGTTCAGGCACCTGTGACCTATCGACCCGACGAGGGAGCAGCTTTAGGGTTCTCCCCAGGTCCCCGGGGGGGGTGGCGGGAAGGTGGGCACCACCGGTGAAGCATCGGAGCAGCACCATTGACAAGGGGTTAGCGTGGTGCCCCCCGAGTGGTGCGGCTCCCAGCCGACGGAGAGGAAAGCTTCATGGTGTTCATCCTCAGTGCCATCTACATCGTCTTGCTGGTCACGCTCGGGATCATCTCGCTCCGCAAGGGCCACTGGGTGATGTTCATCATCGGCCTGTTCTTCCCACTCTTCTGGTTCATCGGGGCTCTCCTGCCCCGTCGGGTTCCCTGACCGCAACCGCGGTCGGGCCACGGATCGGCCGCAGTCTTCCGTTGAGCCGCCAGTGCCCGGGCGGACGGCCCAAGTCCCCCGGTCGCGAACCGCGTTGAGCGATCCGGCTGCCGGGCTCCTGCATGTCGGGACCCAGCGGGGCCGATGGGTCATCGCGGCCACGGTGCTCGGTTCGGCCATGGCGTCCATCGACGCCACCGTTGTCGGTATCGCCCTTCCGACCATCGGGCGCGAATTCCATGCGTCGCTCGGAACGTTGCAGTGGGTGGTGACCGGCTACTCCCTCACGCTGGCGTCCCTCCTCCTCCTGGGGGGATCGCTCGGGGACAATTTCGGGCGACGACGGGTGTTCATGGTGGGTGTCATCTGGTTCGTGCTCTCCTCGGCCGCCTGTGCCCTCGCCCCCGGGACCACCGTCCTGATCGGTACCCGGGTGCTCCAGGGTGTCGGGGCTGCACTCTTGACCCCCGGAAGCCTGGCCATCCTCCAGGCGTCCTTCGATCCCGATGACCGCGGCCAGGCCATCGGATCGTGGTCGGGGCTCGGTGGCGTAGCCACCGCGGCCGGCCCCTTGCTCGGCGGCTACCTGATCGCTGCCGCATCGTGGCGGCTGATCTTCCTGGTCAACCTGCCCATCGGTGCGTTCGTGCTCCTGATCTCCGCCCGCCACGTTCCCGAGTCGCGCGACCCCGGCGCCACCGGTCACGTCGACATCGTCGGCGCCCTTCTGGCCACGCTGGCGCTCGGCGGAGCCACCTTCGCACTCATCGAAGGTCCGTCCCTCGGCTGGGCCGCCCCGCCGGTGCTGGCCATGCTGTCCCTCGCCATCGTGTCCGGTTTCGCCTTCATCCTGGTGGAGAGGTTCTCGGCGGGGCCGATGCTCCCGCTTGCCGTCTTTCGGGTCCGTCAGTTCACCGTCACCAACGCGGTCACCTTCATCGTCTACGCCGCTCTGGGTGGAGCGCTCTTCCTCCTGCCCTTGCAGTTGCAGGTCGTCGACCACTATTCGCCCCTCGAATCGGGCGCGGCCCTGTTGCCTCTGACGGTGGTCCTGTTGCTGTTGTCGGCGCGCTCGGGCCGCTTGGCCACCAGGATCGGCCCCCGGCTGCAGATGAGCGTGGGTCCGGTCGTTGTCGGCCTCGGCCTGGCCCTGCTCGGACGGATCCCCACCGACTCCTCATACCTGTGGGGGGTGCTGCCGGCGGTGCTGGTCTTCGGATTGGGGCTTGCCGTCACGGTCGCGCCATTGACGGCGACGGCTCTCGGAGCCGTGCCCGCCGAACACTCCGGCGTGGCCTCGGCCGTGAACAACGACGTGGCCCGGGTCGGGAGCCTCATCGCCGTGGCCGTGCTCCCCGCGCTGGCCGGGATTTCCGGGACCAGCTACCTGCATCCGGCCGATCTGTCGAGCGGGTTCCGGAAGGCGGCGCTCATCTCCGGCGGACTGTGTGCCGCCGCCGGCCTCCTCGCCGCCGTCGGGATCCGGAACCGGCCTCGACCATCCCCGGACGTCAGCGCCGGTGCCGCGTATCCGGGCCCGGTGGCGTGCTTCCACTGCGCGCTCGACGCCAGCCCGGTCGTCGTCGACCCGCGGGTGGCGTCCCGGCCCGATTGACGCGTCGCCGGGTCAGGGCCGGCGCCACCGGGCGGAGGCGGGTCAGGGCCGGCGCCACCGGGCGGAGGCGGGTCAGGGCCGGCGCCACCGGGCGGAGGCGGGTCAGGGCCGGCGCCACCGGGCGGAGGCGGGTCAGGGCCGGCGCCACCGGGCGGAGGCGGGTCAGGGCTGGCGCCACCGGGCGGAGGCGGCATGGGGCGATCTCGAGGCGAGTCCGGGGCCACGGGGTAGCGTACGGACGGACCATCGGAAGGGGAGTGCGATGACGGGCCAAAGCCGGGCACATGGCTTCGTGGCCGCCGATCCGGGGGCGAACGACATATTGGTGATCGACGAACTGGCCGGAATCGTCGGTGCCGCCAACTTCGACTCCGGATGCGACATCAACGAGGACGACACCCACGACGAGGCCCTGACGGCTGCTCCGGTGCGGCCACGAGCGGTGGTGCGACCCGCCTCCACGGCGGAGGTCGTGGCCATCGTGGAATGGGCCGGGGCCCACGGGATCCCCGTCACCGGGCGCGGGTCGGGCACCGGACTGTCCGGTGCGTGCACTCCCGTCGCCGGCGGTGTGGTCGTGTCGTTCGAGCGGATGGGCCGGATCCTCGAGATCGACCTCGCAAATCATGTGGCCGTGGTGGAGCCCGGGGTGACGCTGGCCGAGCTGGACGCCGCCCTGGTCGAACACGGTCTCATCTACCCGGTGTTCCCCGGCGAGCAGTCCGCATCGTTGGGCGGCAACGTATCGACCAATGCCGGTGGCATGCGGGCCGTCAAGTACGGCGTCACCCGCCACCACGTCCTCGGTATCGAGGCGGTGCTCGGCACCGGTGAGGTGATCACGGCCGGCGGCAAGTTCGTGAAGTCGACCAGCGGCTACGACCTGACCCAGCTGGTGATCGGATCGGAGGGCACGCTGGCGCTGGTCACGAAGGCCACCCTCCGGTTGCACCCGCGTCCCGACCACCACGTCACGCTGCTGGCGCCGTTCGCCGACATCGGGCACATCGCACGCGCGGTGTCCCCGATCGTGGCCAGCGGCTTGGACCCGCTTCTGGTCGAGTACATCGACCTGGTCACGATGGCCGGCATCACCGGCAACGCCGGCATCGACCTCGGGATCCCCGACGATGTGAAGGAACAGGCGCTGGCCTACCTGGTGATCGTCCTCGAGAACCATCAGGCCTCTCGGCTCGAAGAGGACACCGAGGCCCTGGCCGAGTTGGTCGCCGACCTCGGTGCCCTCGACGTCTACGTCCTGCCCGGCCACGCCGGGGAACAGCTCATCAGGGCCCGTGAACAGGCCTTTTGGGTGTCAAAGGCCAACGGGGCGGATGACATCGTGGATGTCGTGGTGCCGAGGGCCTCGATACCCACATTCCTCGAAGGTGTCGGCCGTCTGGCCTCGGCCACCTCCTCCCTGGTGGTCGGATGCGGCCATGCCGGGGATGGGAATGTCCACCTGTCGATCTGGCAGGCCGACCCGGCGGTGCGACATCGACTCCTGCGCGACATCATCGGTTCGGGGCTCTCGCTCGGCGGGGCCATCTCCGGCGAGCACGGAATCGGGACGGAGAAGCGGAGCTATCTGGCCGAGCTCGAGGATCCGGCCACCCTGGATCTCATGCGTCGCATCAAGGTGGCCTTCGATCCCCTCGGCATCCTCAACCCGGGCACCATCTTCGACCTGGCCTCCGAGCCGGCGCCCGCCGGATGAACGGAGCCCAGGCCCTCATCCGCACGCTGGTCGCCCACCGGGTCGACACCTGCTTCATGAATCCCGGTACGTCGGAGATGCACTTCGTCGCCGCGCTCGACGAGGTCCCGGCCATGCACGGTGTACTGGCCCTGTTCGAGGGGGTGGCCACCGGCGCCGCCGACGGGTACGCCCGCATGGCCGGCCGCCCGGCCGCCACCCTGCTCCACCTCGGCCCCGGACTGGGCAACGGTCTGGCCAACCTCCACAATGCCCGGCGGGCCCACAGCCCGGTGATCAACATCGTCGGCGACCACGCCCTCACCCACCGGGTCTACGACGCCCAGCTGCAGTCGGACATCGAGACGGTGGCCCGAAATGTGTCGACCTTCGTCCGCACCTCCGGATCGACGGCCGGGTTGGGTGCTGACGTGGTCTGCGCCCTCGCCGCCGCAGCCGGCCCGCCCGGCTCGGTGGCCACGCTGATCCTTCCAGCCGACGTGTCGTGGTCCGAGGGTGGTGTGGTGGAGGACGGCCCCTCGGCGCCGTCACCCACCGGGGCGGCGCCGGATGACACGGTCATCGCCTCGGCAGCTGCAGCCCTGCGCTCCGACGAGGCCTGCGCCATCCTCGTCGGGGGCCGGGCCTGTTCGGGGGCGACGTTCGAGATGGTGGCCGACATCGCGGCCGCCACCGGGTGCAAGCTGCTCTGCGAGACGTTTCCCGCCCGCCTCGAACGGGGCGCCGGCAGGCCGGTGGTGGACCGGCTGGCCTACCTGGCCGAGTTCACGGCCATGCAGCTCGAGGGCGTCCGGCACCTCGTACTGGTGGACGCCAGGTCGCCGGTGTCGTTCTTCGCCTATCCCGGGAGGCCGAGCGACCTGGTGCCGGCGGGGTGCGTCGTCCACTCCGTCGCCGGCGACGCCGATGACGTGGCGGCCGCGGTGAGTGGCCTGGCCACCCTGGTCTCGGCCGGACGAGGGTCGGCCCTCCTCCAGCAGGCGGATCGTCCGGGCGCCCCCACCGGCCCGCTCACCGCCCAGGGGGTGTGCCAGGCCTTGGGTGCTCTTCTGCCCGAGGGCGCCATCGTCTCCGATGAGGGCAACACCTCGGGGCTCTTCGCCCCCGGCGCCACCGCCGGGGCCCCACCCCACGACTGGCTGTGCCTGACCGGAGGAGCCATCGGTCAGGGGCTGCCGGTGGCGCTGGGCGCGGCGACGGCCGAGCCCGGCCGACGGGTGATCGCCCTCGAAGCCGATGGCAGTGCCCTCTATACGTTCCAGGCGTGGTGGACGATGGCCCGCCAGGGACTCGATGTGACCACCATCCTCCTCAACAACCACTCCTACGCCGTGCTCAACATGGAGCTCGATCGGGTCGGCGTCGGTTCGCCCGGTCCGAGGGCGCGGGACATGCTCGACCTCGGACGCCCGTCGATCGACTTCGTGAAGCTGGCCGGTGGCCTGGGACTGGCGGCCTCGAGAGCCGAGACGGCCGAGGACTTCACCGACCAGCTGGCGCGGGCCCTGGCTACGCCCGGCCCGAGTGTGGTCGAGGCGGTCGTCCCCTCGCTGCTCTGAGCTCCCTGGCCGAGCTCCGGGATCGACGCCGCGCCGTACGGGTGGTCAAGCCCGGGGTCGCGGCGGCCCGGCGCTCGTGAAACGGGTTCCCGGGGGGTCGACGGCGAAGGGGGCCGCCCCACCCCACTCGTCGAAGTAGACGAGCTCGCCCAGCGGCCGGCGGCGCACGGGACCCTGGTGGCCCTGTGGGCGACCGATGGTGATGGCGGCGGCCACGAGGACCTCGTCGGGGATGGACAGCAGCGACCGGAGCTCGGCGTCGACCAACTGGTTCCAGCTGGTCATCACCCCGCCGTAGCCGAGCGCCCGGGCCGCCAGCAACAGGTTCTGACAGGCCGGATAGATGGACGCACCCTCGAAGGGGTTGGCGGCACGATGACGGACCAGGCAGGGAAGGACGAGGGCCGGCACGGCGTCGAGGTGCTCGACGTAGGCCTCCATGGTCCGGGCCATGGCGGCCTTCGGCGACGTGTCGTTCGAACCCGAACCCCGGTCGTAGCCGTCGGTGGTCCGCTTGACGTCCCATGCCCGCCGCGCCGCCACGCCCATGAGGTGCTTGGCCGCGGCCGCCTTGGGCCCGTCGGTGAGCACGAGGAACCGGAACGGCTGACGGTTCGAACCGCTCGGAGCCCGGGTGGCCGCGAAGAGCACGTCCCGCAGCACCGAGGCGGGCACCGGCTCATCGCGGTAGCGGCGTATCGCCCGCGTCGTGCAGATCCCCTCCAGCAGCCCGACGGTGTCACGGGGTAGGGGATCGCCACCCGGTCCGGCGTCGCGGTGACTGGATTCGGCTCCCACGGCCAGATACTGCCCGACGCCGGTCTCCGGCGCCAGACGTCGCTTCGCCCACGTCAGACCAGGTCCACCACATTGTCACACCCCTTCGTCACACTGGGATGGTGACCTCGAGCTCCACTGCCGGATCCACAACCGGATCCACGCCCGAAGGATCGACGGGCGAAGGATTTGCCGCGGCCGTGCTGTCGGGGCTCGTCGTCCTCGGGCCGGTGGTGGAGACGGACTTGGCCCTTGAGCTGGCCCTTTCTGCGTGGATGCGTTTCCACGACGTGGACTTCGACGAAGCTCGGAGGGCCCTTCTGACCGCCAGGCGGATCCTCCTCGGGGTCGGGAAGCTCGATCCCCTGAGCGAGCCGATTCCCTTCAGCGGTCGCTCGCCACGGCTCGACACGCTCAATCTGGCCGCCTACCTCGGTTGTCTCGTCGAGCGGGCGGCGGCTTCGGCGCACTGCCGGCCCGACGCCCTCGTCGAGCAGGCGATCCGGCAGTTGCCGGCGGACGCCCACCGGTCCAGCGGTTCACAACCCCGCCGCGCCCACCACACCCTCGGGGGTCGGGCCGGGTAGACCGGGGGTGCGACGTGGACCGCCGATCCGCGAGGGCCGGTTCGCGCCCGGGTGGTCCTTTCAGGCCGCCGGACGCAGGCTTGCAGCTCGAGCGACGGATGTCCGCCGGACCTTCTCGGCCACCGATGGGGCGACGTGCAGCATGGATTTGAATTCGCTGGCCGAACTGACCAGGAGGGTCAGATCGGTGGCTGCGGTCGCCGTGGCCGCGCGTGGCGTCTTGGCCAGCAGCTCCATCTCGCCGATGAACTCACCGCTGCCCACGTCGGCGACCCTGGTCGCATGTCCACCCGTCTCCCGCGAGATCCGGGCCCGGCCGCTGCCGATGATGATGAATTCCTTGGCCGCGCTCCCTTCCCTGATCAGTACGCGGTCCTGCTCCACCTGGAGGTAGGTGGTCAAGGACTCGATCTGCCGTAGTTCCGCCTTGGTGCAGTCAGCGAACAACTCGAGATCGGAGAGGCGGATGGCCGGGGCTGCGTCCATAGTGAGCTCCTTCGAATCGGACCCGAACGTCGGGTTGCGCCCAGTATACGGACTACATCTGCAAAAGGAATCGATATCCGATTAGCAATCTCTTGTTCAGATAGGAGCCATCGTTGGGATAGAGCCGTGCAGAGCCAGCGGTGCCGGGCGGGCGCCGCCCGGTCGTCGGCTATCTCGGATGTCGCAACTGCCAGCTACGGACGGCGATGTAGCTGGAGGCCACGAACAAGAAACATCCGCACCCGGCCACGACCTCGCAGGCGATGTGGAGGCCCCGAAGCGAATGCTGCAGGTCGGCGAACCAGTTCCCGACGATCCACATCCCGAGGAAGAGACCGCACAACCTCAGCGCCGACGCGAAAGGCACCCGGGCGAGCAGCGGGTCGTGCCGGTCGATGAGCGGCTCGGCCTGTCTGTCCATGGACTCCGGGCCCACGGCCGTCGCTGATTCAACCATTCCTCATCGATCGGCAGGCGTGACGGTCGACTTGAGCGGCCAGCGGTTCCGAGCCACCGGGTGCGTTCGCTCCGGTCGTCAGGATCGCAGTACCCGGCCCGGCCTCCGCACCAGCGCCTCGGGCACGGCCCGGCCGTCGACCCGGATGGGGACCCCGTTGACCAGGGTGTGGGTCATGCCGACCGGCGCATTCGCCGTCAACCGCTCTCCGCCGGCGGGGAAGTCCCGTACGCGCCGGATCGGCCCCGGATCGACGGTGTCCGGGTCGAAGACGACCAGGTCGGCAGCCATTCCCACCTCGACCGAGCCGCGGTCCTGGAGGCCGTAGACACGTGCCGGCTCGGCGGTCAGCTTGTGGACGGCGTGCTCGAGGCTCATCACCCCTCGGTCCCGGACCCAATGACCCAACAGGTCGGTCGCGAAACAGGCATCGCACAGTTGGCTGACATGGGCGCCCGAGTCGGCCAGACCCAACAGGACGTCGTCCCTCGGGAGGAGCCAAGCGATGCCCTCCGGATTGTTGTTGGCCAGCACCGACCAGAACCGGGAGGTGAGGTCATCGGCGAGCGAGAGATCGAGGAGGACGTCGAGGGGGGTCAGGCCCTGCTCCTCGGCCAACTCGACGACCGAACGGCCGACCAGGTCGGGTCGCGTGGTCGACTCGGCCACCGACACCGAAGCGCTGTTGAACAGGCTGAAGCCGCGGGCATCGAGCTGTGCCTGGGTCGTCTTCCGCCACGCCGGGTCCCGGTACGCCGCCATTCGTTCCTCGATCGGGGTGTCCATGAGGGCCGCGAAGTTGGGGAAGGTGTTGAGGGAGAAGGGCTCGGCCAGGTTCATCTGGAACACCAGTGGCCGGCACGACACCTGCGGCCACACATCCGCGCCGGAGGCCCTGGCTGCGACATGTTCCGCCATGACCTTCTCGTGGTAGTCGGAACCGGCGAAGGTGAGCAGCGCGGTCCAGGTGAACGGACGGCCGATCTGTCGTTGCAGCTCGAACATCTGGTCGTTGGAGAGCACGCCACCGGGCAGCAGGGCGGCCACGCCCCGGCTGCGGTTCCGCAACGGCTGGAGCAGGGCGGTGAGCTCGTCGAGGTCCGCCACCCGCGAAGGCACCGGCCGTCCGTGATCGCCGTTGTGGGTGGGGGACCAGCTGGAGGCGAAGCCGATCGCCCCGGCGTCGAGCGCCTCGTCGATGATGGCACCCATGGCCTCGATCTCGTCCCGGGTCGCGGCCCGCTCGTAGGCCTCGGGCCCCATGGCGAAGAGCCGGACCGCCGTGTGTCCCACATAGCAGGCGTAATTGAGGGCCACGCCGCCGCGCTCGACCGCGTCGAGATACTCGGGGAACGACTCGAACTCGTCCCACGGCACCCCGGCCATCAGGGTGTCGAAGCTCATGTCCTCGACGTGCTGGAGCGTGCGGACGAGCATCTCGACCCCCGCAGCTCGGGTCGGTGCGATCGAGAACCCGCAGTTCCCGGCCACCACCGTTGTCACGCCGTGGAAGGAGGAGGGGCTGAGATCCGGGTCCCAGAACACCTGGGCGTCGTAGTGGGTGTGGATATCGATGAAGCCGGGGGCGACCACCTGGGCCGAGGCGTCGAGCTCGGTCGTTCCCGACAGGCCCGGGCCGATGGCCGCGATCCTCCCGTCACGGACGGCTACATCCGCGGGCCGCCCCGGCGCACCGCTCCCGTCAACCAGCGTCCCGCCCCGTATGACGACGTCGCCGTCTGTGACCATGTCCACGTCCCCGTTGCCAGGCTGAGAATGATAGCCAGCCGGTTGCCGGGACGAGCGTGTCCCCGGACCGGTCCGAATAGGATCGGGTCAGGATCCGACCGGGGAGGAGCCGAAGCCATGGTTGAGGATCGAGCACCGGGCGAGCGGGATCGTCATCGGGCACAGGAATGGGCCGACGAGATGATCGACGAGGCGGGCAGGGAGTCGTTTCCGGCCAGTGATCCTCCGGCCACGTGGTCCGGGGGCGATCTGCGCGACGAGGGCGATGACCGGGCGGTGGGAGGGTAGCCGCGCTTCGGCCCCCCGGTACCGTGACACGACGCTGTCATCGAACGGAGAGGGTTCCCCGGCGATGGACGGCATGACCGACGATCTCTACGGCCCGGGTTGGTGGGTGGGCTCGGATGGATACTGGCACCCACCGGACGAGGAGTTCGACGCCGACGTCCCGAAGAGGAACCATCCGGCCCGGAGGGTCGCGGTCGTCCTCCTCGCCGTCGCCGTGGTGGGGGCAACGACCGTCGGTGCGTGGCTCGGCGGGAGCTCGGGAGGCGTCGGGCCGGTCTCGACGGGTCCACCCCTCGGGCAGCTCGAGGCCCAGGTCGAACACGTCGTGGCCGGAACGGGTGCCCACCAGTTCGGTGTCGCCGGTGTCACCGACGTGATCTGCGGTCCGGTGATCTCGTGGAGACCGGGTGACACGTTCCGGTGCTCCGTCTATGCGTCGTCGCAACGCAAGATCGGTGTCTACGAAGGGACCGTGGAGTCGGCGCCTTCATCGGAAGGGTGGCGCTGGCGCGGGGCGTGGTACCCGGTCCTCGGCCGCTCGACCACCGAGTAGCAACTCAGTTCCCGACGCGGGCCATGCCCACGATGGGCCGGTTGAGCCGGTGGCCGCCCATCGACCCGTAGAACCGGGCGTCACCGAAGGCGAAGATGCCGCCGTCGGAGGCCACCTCCCAGTACCCGCCGCCGTCGGCCGTCGGGGCCATGCCCACGATGGGCCGGTTGAGCCGCTGGCCGCCCATCGACCCGTAGAACCGGGCGTCGCCGAAGGAGAAGATGCCACCGTCGGAGGCCACCTCCCAGTACCCGCCGCCGTCGGCCGTCGGGGCAATGCCCACGATGGGCCGGTTGAGCCGCTGGCCGCCCATCGACCCGTAGAAGGTGGCGTCACCGAAGGAGAAGATGCCGCCGTCGGAGGCCACCTCCCAGTACCCGCCGCCCAGAGGATCGGCGGCGGCGGCGATGATGGGCGCATCGAGGGGCTGGCCGCCCATCGACCCGTAGAACGCGGCGTCACCGAAGGAGAAGATGCCGCCGTCGGAGGCCACCTCCCAGTACCCGCCGCCGTCGGCGGTCGGGGCCATGCCCACGATGGGCCGGTTGAGCGGCTGGCCGCCCATCGACCCGAAGAAGGTTGCGTCACCGAAGGAGAAGATGCCGCCGTCGGAGGCCACCTCCCAGTACCCGCCGCCGGCCGGATCGGCGGCCGACCCCACCACCGGGGCGTTGAGCGGCCGACCACCGACCGAACCCCGGAACGGCGTATGGAACGAGAAGATGCCGCCGTCGGAGGCCACCAGCTGGTAGCCGTCCGGGAGCACGGTCGGACACCTGGGACTCAGCGATTGCGGTGTCCACGAGGGTCCGAGCAGGACGGGCCTGCTGCCGACCAGGCACAGGGGGTCCATTCGCAGGCTGCGGGCGCCACCGGGATAGCCGACGTTCCCGGCCGTCCAGGAGTCGTAGGCCATCCAAAGCGTTCCGCTGCTGTCGGTGAAGATCGAAGGTGCACCGGGGCCGGCGACCTCTCCCGCCGATCCGAAGACCGGTCCGACGTTCGGATCCGCACATGGCCCGAGCGGTCCCTGGCAATAGGCGTAGGCGATGGCGTACGCGCTGGTCTCCCACAGGCCACCCGAGAAGAACAGCAGCCACCGCCCACCGAGCCGGACCATCTCGGGCTGCTCGATCGTGGACTCCCACGGTTGGTCCTGGGTGATGAGCGCGCTGGTCGGTCCGGTCAGCTCGGCACCCACGCCGTTGAACTCGACGGGGGAGGACCACAAGGTGGCGGGCGCGCTCGAACGGTAACCGTCGTTGTTCTTCCAGGCCAGGTAGTAGTTGCCCGCCTGGTCCTGGTAGGCGTCGGGATCGATCGAGCCCCCCGATGCGGGCTGGCAGACGACCGGTTGGGCGGAACGGTCCACGTACGGACCCGACGGATCGATGCTCTCGGCCACCCCGATGCAGTAGTGGTCGACCGACGGGTCCCAGGCCGCGTAGAAGAGGTAGTAGTCGCCCCCGACCTCGATCATCGACGGCGCCCACGGCGCTCCGTTGTCGGGCGCCCGGGTTCCCCAGTTGCTCAGCTGGCACGTACCCGCCGACACGCTCCCCGACTCGGCACGGAAGGGCGTCGGAGACCGACCGGCTGAGCATCAGCGTCCGTGGCCACGATGAGAGGTCCGAGGTGGACATGACCGGAATGTTGTCGTAGCCGTCGCCGGTCGAGAACGCGTAGTACCGGTCACCCAACCGCACGACGTCGGAATCGGGGGTGTCCAACCGGGAGAGGGGGTTGGTGTAGGTGCCGGGCAGGCCGGCGGCCGCCGGCACCGCGTCGAGGGGAGCGAGTGTTCCGAGCAGGATGAGCGCCGTCACCAGGACCAAGCCTGTGCGGAGGTGGCCCGGCCTGGCAGGAACCTTCGACACCCGTCCGTCCCTCACGATCGACCTCCAGGTGCTCGTCAACGGGTCTTGTCGAGGGCCGAGGACGGCCCGCCTCAGGAAAGGTCGTCGCGGCGGACCGCGGCGGCTGCAGTGTCAGGGGGTAGAGCTCCCCGACGGGCCCTGCACCGTCGTGGGTGGCGACACGGTACTCGTCGTCGACTCGATCGGCGTCACGGTGGTGGACGTCGCCGGTCCCGACCCGACCGTCGTGGGCGACTCGATGTTCGCCGACCGGGATTCGCCGGTGGCCGCGGCGGGGCCCGTTCCGTCCGGTGACGTGCAGCCGGTGGGTGGCACCCCCGAGCCGGTCTGGCCCGGCATGAGCACGGTGCCGGCACATCCGAAGTTGGAGAACGTCGACTCCAGCGTCACCTTGCCGCCGTCGCCGAAGGTGTCCGTCGCCTTCACCTGGCGGATGTACCCGGAGCCGTCTACCGATACCAACACGCTGTCGGTGGTGAACCCCTGTGCCTTCAACAGCGCGAGAGCGGTGTTGATGGTCTGGGCCTCGGCGCCGGTCGTCCCGGCCGCCGAGGCCAGCTGGTCGAGGTCGTTGGCGACCAGGTAGTTCGTGACGGGTACGCCGTCGACGTTTCCGGTCCCCGTCCTGGCTGCGGCGTCGATGGCCGGCTGGATCAGATCGAGGTAGCCGGTCGGGCTGGCCATGCCCATCATGGCCACCGCGCCCTCGCGGGAACCGAGGGTGCCCTCGGTGATGCCGGCGAATTGCGGGAGGCTCGTTCCGGCCGCAGACCTGTCAGTGGGCAGGGGCGCAAGGCCACTGTCACCGCTACTCAATTCGTAGACATCGGTGTCGTCCACCCGCACGGTCACGTTGAGACCGTTCCCGATGTCGGCCGAGGCCACCATGGCCAGGGGATTCGTATTGATGACCCCGTTCCCCGTGACCAACGGGTTCGCCGGTGCCGGCGGTACGTTGCAGACCCGCTCCGTCTTGAACCGGTAACCCTTCGGCGCGGTGACGGGTATGGTGCCGGTCCCGGCGATGTCCACGGGTGCCTGTGTCCCCATCGAGATCGAGCCGGCGGCTCCTGTCGAGTACGAGGCCCCACCGACCACAGCGGCAGGCCCGTTCTGCTTCCCGATGGGCATGGCCTGCTTCCCGATGGGCATGAGCATCCTGATCTGGGTGCAGATCTTCCTCTTGGCGGCCGGAGTCGTCGAGTGCGGCGGTGTCGAGCTGATGGCATAGGAGAAGTCGAAGCTGCCGCTGTCGGTGGTGGCGCTCAAGGCGGAGAGGACCTGGTGCTCGGCCGGCCCGTTCCCGAGACGGGGGACCGGCGCCGGCCGGTGGGCGGCCGCCGGCTTCGTGGGTGATCCGGCAGCCACCAGAGCCACCGGCACGGCCACCACCACCAGAACGACCGCGACGGCGGCCACGACGCCCACCCGGCGCCAGACCGGAACGCCTTTGGGGGCTCCTCTGGAGTCCTCTTCGAGCCAGAGTCCGTTCTCAGCCACGGCCACACCTTCTCCCTGTCGCGAATTCGCCCGCTTCTGGAACCCTACCTGACGGATCCGCCGAATGGAAGAGGGTTTGTCCACAGGAGTAAAATTGGTAAAGTTAGCCGTGAGCTGGAATTTGCCATCGGTCGCCCGGTTCAGAAGACCTGCCTCTCCGGCAGACGCGATGAGTCGGTCGGCAACCGTCTGGGCCTTGCCGGCGACCTCGCCGAAGTCATCCACGAGCCAACGGGCGAGGTCGTCGGGGAGCACGCCGGCACGGTCCGCGGCCGCGTCGGCCACGGCTCGGAAGAGGGGGACGGAGAAGAAGGCTTCCCGGCGGGCGGTGATGGCGACGGGCCCGTCTCCGGACAGGATCCTGCGTCCCCGTTCGGTCACCTCGAAGCGGGATCCACGCCCGGCCACCAGCCCGAAGAGCCGGGCATTGGCCACCCTCGTGAGGTACGCGCCATTGTTGGTGCCGCTGTATCCGAGTGCCGGAGCCAGGATGTCGCCCGCAACGGCCCCACCGGCGGAGTCCACCAGACGGGCCACCTCCACCGCGGCCGACAGGTCGTATCGAACGGAACGGAACCTGGAACGGGCCACGACCCCAGTCTCCCAGGTGGCCGGGCGGGAGGGAACAACAGGGCTCGCGGCGGTCCGGGCAGGGTCTGGCGTGCGTGCGATCGTAGGCTGGCGGGAGGCGGACAGCCTGGTGGATGATGGACCGCTCGCCGGGTGGGGTGCCGGAGGAGGTCGGAGATGTCCACGCGACGAGAGGAGATGACCGTGTCCCCACCGGAGCCACAGCTTTCCGTCCAGCCCGCTCCCGTCCCCGCCGGCCAGACGTTCGCCGCCATCGAGGCCTCGGTCTCTGCGGTGGTGGCGACCGCACCGGCCACGACCCGGCTGGCCGTGGCCTGCCTGGCCGGAGGCGGGCACCTCCTGGTCGAGGACCACCCCGGCCTCGGCAAGACCACACTGGCGAAGGCCCTGTCCGGGGCGGTCGGGCTCGCCTTCCACCGGCTCCAGTGCACGGCCGACCTCCTGCCCGCCGACGTCGTCGGCGCCACCGTCCTCGGCCCCGACGGCACCGAGCCCGTATTCCGGCCCGGTCCGGTCTTCACCAACATCTTGATGGCCGACGAGCTCAATCGGGCCTCCCCGAGGGCTCAGTCCGCCCTGCTCGAGGCCATGGAGGAGCACCAGGTGAGCGTCGACGGCACGACCTACGAGCTCCCCAGCCCCTTTTTCGTGCTGGCCACGCAGAACCCGTACGACGCCGCCGGCACGTCGCCCCTTCCCCACGGGCAACGCGATCGATTCCTGGTCCGCCTGTCGCTCGGATTCCCGACCCGGTCGCAGATGGACGCCATGCTGGCCGGACCGGACCCGGCAGAGACGGTGCGCGGCCTCCGGCCGTCGGTCACGCCCGAGGAGTTCAGATCGCTGACCCAGGCCGTGACCTCGGTCAAGGTGTCCCCGGCGGCCCGTTCGTACGTCCTCGACGTCGTGGACGCCACGAGGAACCATCCTCAGATCGCGGTCGGTGCCTCGCCCCGTGCGGCACTGGCCCTCGTCCGGGTCTCCTCGGCGTTGGCCGTCGCCGCCGGGCGCGACTTCGTCACGCCTGACGACGTGCAGGAGGCTGCCGGCCCCTGTCTCGCCCACCGCCTGCTCCTGCATCCTGGGGTCGAGATCGACGGCCACGAGGCCGACGCACTGGTCGCCGAGGTCGCGGCATCGATCACCGTTCCGTTGCGGGACGGCTGAGCGGGCGGTGAAGCCGGTGCCGCGCCCCACACTCCGTGGCGTCGCCGTCATGGTCGCACTGGTGGTGGTCGTCACCTTGGCCGTCGTCACCGGCACGCCGGAGCTGGCCCCTCTGGCCGTCGTCATCGGCGTACCGACCGTCGTGGCCCCCTGGCTCGCGCACCGGCGGGCCCGGCAGGCCCTGACGGCCATCGGCCTCCATGCCCATGTCGAGCCGGCGGCGGCCGAGGTCGGTTCCACGATGCATCTCGTGCTGTACGTGAGCAACCGGACGGCCCGGGGCCCGGCCGCCCCGAGCCTCGGGCTCCTTCCCCCGGAGGGGCGGTGGTCGCCCCGGGGGGTTGACCGTTCGGCCGATCGCCGGCCGCGGCTCGGCGCCGGGGACTGCCGGAGTCGCGCGGTTGCCCTGCCCGGAACCGGGGACGACCTCCTCGTGCCGTTTTGCGGTGCCCACCGGTCGGCGAGGTGTGCTCATGCTCCCACCCCTGAGGTGTTGGGCCCATGATCCACTGGGGCTCTTCGCATCGCCAGGTCCACTGACGCCGTCGGCCACTGCCGTTGTCCACCCGGCGCCCCTCGATCCCGGCCTGCCCACCGCCGGTGTGGTGGCGGCCAGGGCCGGCGAAGACCCGGCGGGCAGTTCGAGGTCCGGTAGCGGACTGGGTGAGCTCGAGGGCATCCGACCCTACGTGCTCGGTGACCGGCTGAGCCTGCTCCACTGGCCCGCCAAGGCACGGTACGGAACGTGGTTCGTGCGCCAATTCGGCGCCGACGGGGCGAGCACGGTCACCCTCGTCCTGGACGACCGGGCCGGCGTTCACCGGAAGGCCGAATTCGAGCGGCTCCTGTCGGCCACGCTGTGGGCGCTGGACGATGCCACGCAGGGTGGGTGTCCGGTCCATCTCCTCATGCTCACGGGGAGGTCCGTCTCGGTGGAGCCGACTGCCGAGGGACGTGCCGGGGCCTGCCTGGTCCTCGCCGAGCTGCAGCCATCCATCGCCCGGACCGCCCGGCATCCGGTGATCCCCGAGGGTGCCGTGCTGCTCACCACCCGGACCGGCGCCGAGCGCCTGGCCGGCACATCCGAGCCCGCTGCTGACGGGTGGACCGGCGGCCAACGCATCGGGGCCGCCGCCGCCGGGCCGCGGCTGGTCGTGGTATGAGGGAACGCTGGGCCGTCGAGTCGGGCATGTTCGGGGCAGCGATGGTGGGCGCCTTCGCCGTGGCCCGCCTCGTCTCGGGAGCCGGTGCTGCGGCGTTCGTCTCCGCGGCACTGGGGGCTGTCGCGGTGGCCGTGCTCCGGCGCCGGGCCGGAGCGGCCGTCGCGGTCGGAGTGGTCGTGGTGGCGGTCTGCTCCCTGGGCTGGGGCGTCCACGATGTGACCGGCGGACACCTGTCGTTCCGGGGTCTGTCGGGGGTGCGTCGTTCGTTGCAGGCAGCACGGGCTCCGCTGATCGCCTTCCACGTTCCCCTCCTCCACACCCCCGGCACCGTGGTGCTCTGTTCGTTGGTCGCGGGGCTCTCGGCAGTGGCCGGCCTTGGCCTCGGCATTCGCTTCCCTGCCCTCTCCCTGGTCCCGGCGGGTGGCTTCTTGGTGTGTTCGGCCATCCTCCTCCCGACGACGGGAGCCGCGCTGGGTGGACTCGTCCTCGGTGTGTGTGGGTTCCTGGTGATCGGCGGACAACCCGATGTCGTCCGGCGCACGGTCGCCCTGGTGGCCGCGGTGTCCCTCGGGGCCGCCGCCCTTGCCGTGCTGTGGACGGCAGCCGGGGCCGGCTCGGGGGCGGTGACCCCCGGAGGCAGGATCGTCCCCGCGGTCAGCCCTTCGGCCCTGTCGCTGGCCACCGATCTCACCGGAGTGGAGACGAAGGACGCCGACGTCGTGCTCTTCGAGGCCAGAACGCCCATCACCACCTATTGGCAGGTGGCCTCGTTGACCACCTTCACCGGCGACCAGTGGGTGCCCAGCGGGGCCACCGAGGCGATCCTCTCGGGGGCCACCCCGCCGGTGCCCACCCCGGCGCAGGCCGCGGGCCAGCGCCTCTTCGGTGCCCGCATCACCGTCTCCGGCTATGTGGGACGGCTTCTGCCCGCTCCTCCGTCCCCGGTGGGAGCGACCGGAGCACCGGCCCCGGTCCTGACCCCCTCGGGACTGGTGGCCACCTCGGCGGTCCGCCCGGGAAGCAGCTACGGGGTCACCGCCGTCGTTCCGGCAGCCGTGGCCGACTCGCCCGCCGGCTCACCTCCACCTGCGGCCGACACCGCCCTCGGCCCGTTACCGGCGTCGGTCCGTTCCCTGGCCCTGTCGATCACCGGCGGCGAGCCGACACCACTGGAGAAGGCCGAGGCCCTCACCGATTTCTTCAGATCCGGCCGGTTCCACTACTCGATCACCGCTCCGGTACCGACCGGGGGGAACCCGCTCGTCACCTTCCTCACCGTGACGCGGACCGGGTCCTGCGAGCAGTTCGCCGGCGCATTTGCCCTGCTGGCGAGAGCGTCCGGTCTGGCTGCTCGGGTGGCCATCGGCTTCACGCCCGGCAGGCCGAGCGACGGAATGAGCGTGATCCGCGGCAGCGACGCCCATGCCTGGCCGCAGGTAGTGGTCGACGGCACCTGGGTGTCGTTCGAGCCGACGCCCCAGCTTCCCTCGGGCGAGCTGTCCCCACCGGGCGTGCTCGGCCCCGCCGGTCTGGGCCGGCCCAATCCGACGGGCCCGGGCACGTTCCCCAAGGTCTCCATCCCGAAGCCCGCCGTGGTGAACCCGACCGTGCCGGCAGCCACCGTTCCGGTCCCGGCGGTCGCCCGCAGGCACCCGACGGTCTCCGGTGGGTGGATCGCAGCCGCCGTGGCCGCGGTCGCCATCGGTCTGGCCGCCGTCGGGCTGTGGCTGTTCAGGCGACGCACCGGATTGGATCGGGTGGTCAGGTCGTGGCGCGCCATCGACCGGGCACTGGCGCGCCGTGGGTTGGCCCGTCCCGCCTCCTCCACTCCGGTGGGTCACGTGCGGGCCCTGTCAGCCCACCGGGTCAGCCCGGAATCGGTCGCCGCCCTGGGCGACATGACCCTCGTGGCCACGGTCCTCCAGGATGTGACCTACGGGTTCGCAGAGCTCACACCCGACGACGTGGCCCGGGCCGCACGGGCGAGTCGGCGTGCCCGTCGGGCCATCCTCTCGGGCGACCTGTCCGGCGGGGTGCGGCCGCGGTCCGTGGTCCACGGTGCTCACGTGCCGAACACCTTCGTGACCCTTCGGCCTCGGGGGCGTCCGGAAGACGGCGCGATGACCAGACGGCACGGTGACCAGACGGCACGGTGACCAGACGGCACGGTGACCAGACGGCACGGTGACCAGACGTAACTTACGCTCTTTCGATGACCGCCCAATCTGACATCGAGGCACTCATCCACAGAGCCGACGCGCAGTACCGGACCGTCGAAAAGGAAAAGCGAGCCGAATTCGCCGGCGTCACCGCCATGACCGGTCTCACCATTCTGGCCAGGCACATCGACGCCCTCGTGGACAGGCTCGACGGATCGAGCCGAACCGGCGGCCCGGATGGGATCGGACAGGACGTGGCCGACCTGCGGAGGGAAGTCGAGGATCTGGCCCACAAGCTGGGAAAAGGCGAAGGCGATCCGCGGTGAGCGTCCCGTCAACGTGGGCCGGGTCGGCGGCTGCCGATCCATGTCACATCCACGTCGTCGTCTGGCTACTGTTGGTCGGCAGCGGGGCTTGATCTGGGGCGGAAGGGCGATGGTAGATGCCTTCAAACGAGGACTCGAGGGAGTACGTGGAAGACGTCGGCACCAAGGCGCTCGAGGCGGTCAAGCTCGGAACGGCGCTCGATGCCGACCACCGGGCTGATCCTGGTGCCCTTCGCTCGATCGGCACCTGCCGGATGTGTGGCATCTTGAGCTACCAGGCAAACGACGGAACGTGGAAGCACGTGCCCGCCATCGAGGAGTGCCATGAGGTGGACACCTGGATCCGCCAGCATCGACAGATCGCGCCCGCGTACCGCGGCCAAGCCGACGTCCGCTATCCGTAGCCGCCTATCGCCCGGCTCTTCCCGCTCGTCGACCCGCGTGAGCAGCGTGCGCGGCCGGCGGCCCGCCCGCCCGCGCTGGATGGGCGGCAGGGGCGGTCGGGCTGGACGCGACCGGTTCGACCCGTTCTGGAGCCGTTACGATGACGGGAACGCCGAAAGGAGGGCCGATGAGCGACCTTCGACAGCTGAAGAGGCAAACGCGCACGCTGCTCACCGAGTTGGGGACAACCCCGGATGAAGTGTTCGAATCACTGAACGCAGCCGGAGTCAACGGAGTCCCGAAGGACAATCGCAGCTGCGCGGTCGCCCGCTATCTGACGGCGCTGATGGGATCGGATCCCCGCGTGCGAGCCGTGAACGTCGGGCATTGCTCGTTGCTGATCGACACGGCCGCGCCGCCGGAATTCCGACCGACCGGCCGGCTGTTGGTGCAGCTCCCCAAACCGGTGCGTCAATTCGTGGCCGCTTTCGACGCCCGCCGCTATCCCGCCATCATCCAGGAGCAGGCCGCACCGGGGAAGGCCGCGGCCGTCAGCTCACGGTAGGAGCGGTAGGCGGGCACGCCGCTTGCACGGCGGGTGCGCGACGGGTGCACCGCGGAAAGCAGGAGGAGATCCGGGTCCTGCTTCTGAGCCCCCGACCCGTCCCAACCGACCGAGACCGTCGTGACCGGCCCTCAACCGACCGAGACCGTCGCGCCCAGCGGGAGATTGGCCGACGAGTCGCCCACCATGATCCGGTACTGGCCGGGCTCTTCCTCCCAGGCCTGGTCGGTGCTGTCCCAGACGGAGAAGGACTGTGGCCCGAGGGGGATGCTGACCTTGGCCGTCTGCCCCGGTGCCAGGGTGACCTTGTCGAATCCCTTCAACTGCTCGGGGGGCTCCCCGGCCGAGGCCGGGTCCCCCACATAGGCCTGCACGGTGTCCGCTCCGCTCACGGCACCGGTGTTGGTCAGGTCGGCCGTCACCGTGGCCGTCCCGCCGGACGCCAGGGTGGCCGGCGTCACGCTCAGGTCCGAGAACGAGAACGTCGTGTACGACAGCCCGAACCCGAAGGGGAAGAGCGGAGCGATCCCCTTGGCGTCGTACCAGCGGTAGCCCACCAGCAGGCCTTCGGAGTACTGGACCGTCCCACCCACCCCCGGCCATTGGGCCGGGGTGGACGCCGGGACATCGGCCAGGCCGACCGGAAAGGTGACCGGGAGCTTCCCCGAGGGATCCACCTTGCCGAACAGGATGTCGGCGATGGAATTGCCGTCCTCCTGGCCCGGGTACCAGGCCTCGACCACCGCCTTGACCGAGTCGAGCCACGGCATGGTCACCGCCGATCCGGTGTTGAGCACCACCACGGTGTCGGGGTTGGCCCGGGACACGGCTTCGATGAGCTTGTTGTCGGCCGGGGAGAGGTTGATGTTCGAGAGGTCACTGCCCTCACTCTCGTAGAGTCCGGCGAAGACGACGGCCACCGAGGCGGAGCGAGCCGCGTCCACCGCCTCTGCCTGCAGCCTTGCATCACTGTTCAGCTCGTCCGGTGAGTTCCCCTCGGCGTAGGTGACCGTCGTACGGCTTCCGGCGGCGGCGACGATGCCGGCGTACGGGGTCACGGTGTCTGACGAGATGACATGAGAGCTGCCCCCGCCGCTCGTGACGGCGTACCTCATGGCATCGTCGCCGATGACGGCGATCGAGGGCGTCTTGGTCGACAGGGGCAGGATGCCGCCGGAGTTCTTCAAGAGCACCGTTCCGTCATCGGCCACGGCCCGAGCGGTTGCGATGTGCGCCGGGGAGGCGACGACGGCGGTCTTGCTTTCTTTGTGCACGCGGTTGAAGAGGCCGAACTCGAACATGGTGGTGAGCACTCGCGTGGCCATCTCCTGGAGCGTGCCGAGCGCAACCCGTCCACGCTCGACAGCGGTCTCGAGGGGTGTCCCGAAGTATTTGCCGGTGGGACTCTCCATGTCCTCGAGTCCGGCGTCGGCCGGATCCACCGTGGAGTGGGTGGCGAAGCCGTCGGACTGCACGTAGCCGCCGAAGTTCCACTGACCGAAGAGGATCTTGGTCAGATAGGGGTCCTGACAGGCGTCGATCCCATTGATGATGGTGTAGGAGCACATGACCGCACCGGCACCCCCCTGTTGGATGGCGGCCTGGAACGCCGGGAGATAGATCTCGTGGACGACCCGGTCGGTGACGATGACGTCGTCGGCCAGCGTGTTCCGATACGTCTCCTGGTTGTAGAGGGCGAAGTGTTTGACCATGGCGATCGGTCCCTGGCTCTGCACCCCCTCGACATCGGCGGCGGCGATCTGGCCGGAGAGATACGGGTCCTCGCCGTACGACTCGTAGGCCCGGCCCCACCTCGGGTCTCGGACGATATTGACCGTGGGCCCCAAGTCGACGTCGATGCCCTTTCCTGCGAGCTCACTCCCGACCACGGCGCCGTACTGGCGGGCCTCGGCCGGGTCCCAGGTGGCAGCGGAACTGACCGGCGCCGGCAGCTGGGTCACTCCGGTCAGTCCATTTGCGACCCCGGCTGCCCCGTCGGAGATGGCCAGCGCCGGCACGCAGAGCGAGGGGATGGCGCGCGTGTTGCCCTCATAGGGGCCGATGACCCGATGAACCATGTCATCGAGTTGTGCGACGGTCATCCGGGCCACCACCATGGCGGCGCGTGCGGCCGGAGACGCCGTGGAGTCGACCCACGGGCAATCGGCTGTCTTGGATGCCCCCGAACCTGATCCACCTCGGGCTTGTGCCGTCAGGTCCGGCCCGTGTGACGACGATCCTCCGGCCGGGCTCGCAGCCGACGCGGGCACGGCGACGACCAGCACCAGCGTGAAGGCGACGATCGCCGTGAGTGCGCGCGGCCTCGATACGCGGAACTGCGACGTGCCAACCATGAAGCCCCTTCCCTCCGGCCCACTGGTTCTACCCGCGCTGTCTTCGAGCCGTCAAAACCCGTCGCGCCGTTCCGACTGCTCGGACCGCCACCGTCGAACTCCGGCCCGGCGAGCGGCCCCGTCGCCGTGGCCATCCGGGTACCCTCTCGACATGGCTTCCGTGGTGACCGAACCACGAGACGGGCAACGATCAACGTCCCACCGTTCGGCCTGGCCCCGGATCTGGTCGGTGGGACGGTATGTCATCGGCATCGGCATCGTCGCCCTGGCCGTGTGGGTGCTGAGTGCCCATACCGACGAGTTGACCGGTGTGACCAGCGCCTTCGAGCACCTCAACTGGTGGTGGGTCCTCCCGGCGGTGCTGGCCGAACTGGCTTCATTCGTCTGTTTCGCCGCCATGCAGTACCGGCTCTTGCTGTGCGGTGGACCTGCAGCACCCCGCATTCCTCTTCTCAAGGTGGCGTTCGCGTCGCAGGCCCTCACCAATTCCCTGCCCGCCGGCAATGCCGTCTCGGTCGTCTACGGTTTCCGGTGGTTCCGGCGCTTCGGTGCTGACGACCCGCTCGCCGTCTGGGCCATTATCGGGACAACGATCGCGGCCATGTTCTCGCTGTCCCTCGTGGCCACCGCGGGTCTGGCCCTGGCGGCGGGGGAGGGCGCCTCCCTCGATCTGATCCCCGTCCTCATCGGGGTGCTGCTCGTCGCCCTGGCGGCCGGTGCGCTCTTCGTCTACGAACGACCCCTCTTCCTAGCCCTCACCTGGAGCATCGGCGCGTCAAGGGCGATCCTGCGACGGCCCAAGGGTGACGCGGTGGCCCAGGTCGACCGGATCATGCACCGGATCACCTCCGTCCATCTGCAGTGGCGGGAGATCATCACCATCGTCTTCTGGGGCACGGCCAACTGGCTGTTCGACTGCTCCTGCTTCGCCATGATGTTCCTGGCCATCGGCTCGACGATTCCATGGAAAGGCCTCTTGTTGGCCTACGGAGCGGGGCAGCTCGCCGCCGCCCTACCGATCACCCCCGGTGGGCTGGGCGCCGTCGAGGGCAGCATCACCATCGCGTTGGTTGCCTTCGGCGGGGCCCATCTCGCCACGGTCGACGCGGTCTTGCTGTACCGCCTCATCAGCTTCTGGTTGGTCCTGGCCGTCGGCTGGTCGCTGTGGGGCGAGCTGGCCTTCGAGGTACGGAGAGGGAAGTGGGGTCGAGAGACCATCCTCTCACCGGCTCTCTCTTCGGCCGGTTCCGTGCCAAGAGACCGTCGATCCCTGCCATCGGCAGAAGTCGACCAGCCATCGGCGGCCGGCTCGTGACGTCGAGGGAGGCTGGAGCCCGGTGGCCGCCGAAGAGACTGGTGACCGGGTTGATGTCGTGCGCGGTGGCCGCCGGTCTCCTGGTCGGCTGCACATCGGCGCGGAGCAACCTCGGCACGTCGGACAGCTCGTGTTACGTCGCCTTGCCCACAGCGACCCGGGCCATCGGATCCCACGGCCGACTCATCGGAGTCCACCTGTCCACGGTGGCGACACTGCACCGACAGGCCCCGCGACTCTTCGATGAGCTTCCGCATGCACCCGCACCGGGGCAGCGGGTCTGCGTCGTCGCCTTCGTCGGATCGTTCACGAAGTCGACGGTCTCCCAGCCGCTCGGCCGACCTTCTGGCTCCGTGGCGATCGTTGTCTTGAAGTTCCCTTCCAACCAGCTGCTCGGAACGGCCATCGTCCTCCGCCCGCCCGTGCGCTTTGGGCATTCCCACTTCGGCTGACGCACCCTGCCAGGCTCGCCCCCCGTGAATTCCGCGTTGCGAGTTCCCTCGCCGTCGCCGTCGTTACCGTCCCCTCCCCTTCTCCCTCCCCCTCCCTGTGGTTGTTACACCCCCCTGCCATCCTGGGACATGGCCGTGATCGCCCCGCAGACCAAACAGTCGGAGACCGGCCAGACGCAGGCCGGACAGACGGAGACCGGCCGGTCCGAGACCGGACAGACGGAGACCGGACAGACCGGTTCCGGCCAGACCGGCCAGACCGGACAGACGCTGGCCGAGCCCCAGGGCCTGTTCGCCTTTCTCGACGCCGCCGAGATTGCCCTCGACGCCACCGACCCGGCGTGCTGTTCGCTGGAGGGCGCCGCCGAGGTGCTCCGCCGGCTGACCCGCCTCGAGCGGAAGGTGGTGGCCCACAAGACGGCGTTCTCGGCCCGCCTGGCCCAGGGCAGCCTCTACACCCGCACCGGCCACCGCTCGGCGGCCGAGTTCCTGGCCGCCACGACCGGGGACAGCGTCGGAGAGGCAAAGGACCTGATCCGTCTGGGGGAGGCCCTCGTCGACCAGCCCTCCCTGGCCGAGTCGTTCCTGGCCGGCAAGCTCTCCCACCGGCGGGCGGCCCGGGTGTCCGACGCCGTGAAGGTCAACCCGGCCAAAGAGGCCGAACTGGTCGGCAGTGCCGAGTCCGATTCCGAGGCCACCTTGAAGGAGCGGTGCCTCAGGGCCAAGGTCGAGGGACGCTCGGGGAAGGCCGAGGCCCGCCACTTCCAAAAGCTGCACGAGGACCGGCGGTGTCGGACCTTCACCGACGACGACGGGGCCTTCCGCCTCCTGGCGGTCCTCGCCCCCGAGGCCGGGGCCGGGGTGCTGGCCGCCCTGGAGGCAGAGACCGACCGGCAGTTCGAAGCGGCCCGCACCGAGGGCCGCTTCGAGACCCCAGACGCCTACCGGGCCGATGCCCTGGTGGCCCTCACCACCGGGGGCGGCACCCTGACCCCGAAGGGGGAGGAAACGGGCACCGCCCGAGGCGGGTGCACCTGTGACCCGAAGGCCACCGTCTCGGTGGTGGTGGACGCAGAGGCCCTGCGCCGGGGCTCGGTGGGCCAGGGGGAGCGCTGTGAGATCCCCGGGGTGGGCCCGGTGGGCGTCGACTACGCCCGGGAGCTGTTGGGAGAGGCCCTCGTCGAGGTGCTCATCGCCAAGGGCACCGACGTCACCACGGTCTACTCGGCCGGACGCCACGTGCCCAAGCGGATCCGGTCGGCCCTCCTCCTCCGGGACCCGCGGTGTGTGGTGCCGACCTGTGACGCCCGCCTGGGCCTCGAGAACGACCACTGGGTCACCGACTTCGCCCAGGGCGGCCTCACCGCCCTCGACAACCTGGCCCGGCTCTGTCGGAGGCACCACCTGGACCGCACCCACCGCGGGTTCGAGCTGACCAGGACAGACGAGGGGTGGGTATGGACCGCCCCCGAGCATCCGACCGAACCGAAGCGACAAAGACCGAAGCGCAGGCGGAGGGCCGACGGACCCACCTCCGGGCACCGGCCCACCGCGGTTCGACCGGCCCCCGGACCAGCTCCCGCTCGACCAACCCCCACTCGACCAGCGGGAGTGATCCCCGGCCGGAGCGTGGCCGGAGCGCGGTCCGAGCGCGGGAGTAGCCCCTACTCGATCGACTCGCCCAGGGAGTAGCCGTCGTGGCGCGCCGTCGGGCGTTGGGACTCAATGGCTGCCGTGGCTGCCGAAGACAATGCTCAGAGTCAATCTCACCTCGAATGGGTCGATGAGACCCTGAAGGGCGGACCCGACCGAAAACAACCCCGCCCGAAAACAACCCCGACCGAAAACAACCCGATAGCCGGACCCATCGGGGAATCGTTACCCGGTTCCTCCAGCTCTTGCTGCGCAGCGACCGCTGCCCACCGGAACAACCACCACGGCCACTTCGCCCCAGGCCGTGGTCCTCGCCGCCGGTCGCATACGACCACTGGCCGCTTGGAATCAAGAAGCAGCTAGGGGGCCGTCGTCGGTGCCGACGTGATGACGGTGGCGCCCGGTGGCGTCTCGAACAATGACGAAGGTGGCGATCCCGAATAGCTCTTGATTTCGAAACTGGTGGTGTCGGTCGCCACCTTGACATAGCCGAGGATGCCCTGATCGGTCGAGCAGATCGTGCTGGTCCCTGGGACCCCTCCTGCCTCCACGTCGACGCACTGCAGGTTGAAGCCGTTGACGGTCATGGTCGAGGAGGTGACCCTGTCCCCGGCCAGTCCGGCGGCGAGCGAAAAATCCCTCAGGAAGGTGATCCAGTGTGCCGGCGTGTAGAAGCCAAAGATCTGGTTCTCGGTGGAGGCGTTGGCGGCGGCCAATCTCTGACACGACCATGTGCTCGAACCGGCCGGCGGAGGGGAGCAGGAGAATTCACCCGACGGGTTGACAACGATGTCCACGGCTCCGGCCCCGGCTCCGGCTCCGGCTCCGGCTCCGGCTCCGGCCGACGGCGTCTCGGTGAAGGCGAGCCCCTTCGGCGGACGGACTGCATACACGATCGTGGCCGGGGTACTTCCGGTGGTGACATAGGTGGCTTCGAACGCCGACGCCTCGCGGGCTTTCACCTTGTCCGTGAATGTGTCGATGGTCGCCTTGTTGCCCTCGACGTCGTGGACCGCGCGCTTGGCCGCGTTGACGGCCCCGCACCCGGTGGCGACGATGGCGCTCAAGACGAGGACGGCGCAGGTCCCGCAGGCAGCGCGGTGAGGTCTGGTCGAAGGCTTCCGCCGTTGCGTGTCGGGTGTCAACGCTCCGCCTCCAGCCTCGTGGCCGCTCGACCACAGCGATCAGGACCTCTGGCCTGAAGAGGATAGGACGACGTCGAACCGAATACCGTGACCGTCACGGTCCTGCCGTGACCACAGTCGGCGGCAGCGGCCGGGCGGGGCATAGGATCCGACGATGGCCCCAGCCCCTCTCGCCCAGTCGGAGCGGGCCGCTCTCTGCGACCTGTTCACGGAGTTGGGTCCGGAAGCACCGACGCTGTGTGCGGGATGGTCCACCGCCGACCTGGCCGCGCATCTCGTCGCCCGTGAGCGGCGGCCGGACAGTGGTCCCGGGTTGGTGTGGCATCCCCTGGCTGCTCACACCGATAAGGTCCGCCGCTCGCTGCGGGACAGAACGTCGTGGCCCCGGCTCATCGCGACCGTGCGTGGTGGGCCGCCACTCCTCCTCCGCCCCGTGGATGGTCCGATGAACACCGTCGAATTCTTCATCCACGTGGAGGACGTTCGTCGCGCCCAGCCGGGGTGGGAGCCGCGGCCGCTCCCGCCCGACCTGGCCGATGCCCTGTGGTCGCGGCTCGGGGCCGGTGGGATGGCCAAGAACGTCGCCGCTGCGGTCGAGATCATCTCGCCGGGGCATGGCTCGAAGGAGAGCGGCAGTGGGCCGCGTGTCACCATCGCCGGCGATCCCGGTGAGCTGACTCTGTTCGCCGCCGGTCGCCAAGGGGCAGCCAGGGTGGAGATGGACGGCGACACCCGGCTCGCCGACCAATTGCGTTCGGCCCCACTGGGCATCTAGGGAGGCGGATCAGTAGCCGGCGACGTGGCACCATCGTCGGGCGGCCGACGGACCATGGCCGAGCCCGGGTTGTGGCCCGTGCTCGGAACCCCCACGTCCCCCTCCGCCCACGTCCCGAACCGGCCTCGTCCCTCACCGAGCGGTACGTCGGTGGCCAGCCACAGTTTCGTTCTGCGGTATGCGGCACCTGCCAGCGAATCGCTCCTCCTGAAGTCGAAGGGGCCGGGTGCGGAAGGCTCGGCCGAGGGCACGATCTTGATGCTCCCGCCGGCCGCTTCCGCCTGGCTGGTGGCCTCCTCGAGCCGTCGTCGGTCGGCCCGCATCATCACCAGGGCCGCCGAGGTCATGGCCACCGCCACCGCTCCCCGCGGTGGTCGTGGCCTCGGAGCGGTGGCCGTCGTGATCAGGTAGATGTCGTCGGCACCCAGGGCCTGGGCCTGGAGGACGGGGTGGTTGGCCGACAGTCCGCCGTCGACCAACCAGCGGCCGTCGATCCGGACGGGGGGGAGGAGGCCGGGGACCGCCGAGCTGGCCGCCAGCGAGTCGACCACGTCACCGGACGTCAGGACGACGTCTTCGCCGGTGCGGGCGTCGGTGGCCACGACGGCGAACGGCGTGGTGGCCTGCTCGATCCGTTCGATCTCGACCCAACGCCGGATCAGCTGCCGCAATTGCCGGTCGGAGACCAGGTGGTCACGGGTCCCGAGGAAACCGGCCAGCGCGGTGAGCGGGTTGAGGCGGACCGCCTGACGTCGGTTCAGCGCCGACCAGGCTGCCATGAGGGTCCGGGCGCCACCGACGCCGGGACGGGTGGAGAGGAAGGCGGCGTTGAGTGCCCCCACCGACGTGCCGACCAAAAGGTCCGGGATGATCCCTGCCTCCGTGAGGGCCACGATCGTCCCTGCTTGCATCGGCCCCAGGTTTCCGCCCCCTGAGAGCACGAACGCGGTCGTCACGCGTGCCCTGGACGGATCGGAACCGTAGAGGCGGCTCGGTCGGTGCTGAGCCCGAGCGCCTCGCGGTGCACCTCGCTCAGTTGGTCCGGATGGGGGCGCGAACGCTTGCGACAGTCGGGTGGCTCACGAAGGCTTGCTGTCGTCTTGTCCGGCGGTGCCGGAATCGTCGTCTTGTCCGGCGGTGCCGGAATCGTCGTCTTGTCCGGCGGTGCCTGAATCAGCGGGCGCGGGTTCCGGTGCGTTCAGCAGCTTCGAAAGCGAGACGACGGCCAGGGCGACCCCGCCGACGACGGCGATGCGGGTCAGCGACTTGGGCAGGCGGGGCCCCAGCCGTAGGCGGCCCGAGCCGGAGCTGATCAGCGCCACGGCCAGGGCGAGATTGGTGAGTGGGAGCTCGAAGCCCCCGTTCTGCGAGAGTGGCCCCTGCTTTCGGTGTACCGCGGAGGCCACAACCATGGTTCCGGCAATGGCCAGCGGGCCCAAGGGGTCGGCGATACCGGTCGCGGTCAGGATCCCGCCCCCGAGCTCGCTGATGCCGGCCAGGGCCGCCAGGGGCTTGCCCGGACGCATGCCCATCGACTCGAATCCTGCCGCGGTGGCATCGAGACCGCCTCCACCGAAGGAACCGAACAGCTTCTGGGCGCCGTGAACGGCGAGGTATCCCCCGAACACGGCTCGAGTGGCAAGTAGACCGGTGTGGCGCATTGGGGGTCCTCCTCTCCATGGGCCGGCAGCTCTCCCGACGACCGCAGACGAAAGCTACCGACAGCTTACGGAACAAACCGGCCGGCTCTTGCCGAACTGGAACGTGGGGGTCGCGAACAGCTCCTGAGCTCTCGGACCGATCGGGCCGTTGACAGCTTCCGATCCATCCGGCGCGATAATTTGGAGCATGGGGAGGACCTACGAGGTCATCGACGAACGGCTGGCCCAGTGGCTTCTCGACCAGCCGGTCTTCTTCGTGTCCACCGCCCCACTCGACGGAGGGGGCCTCGTGAACTGCTCGCCGAAGGGAAATCGCAACGAGTTCGCGGTACCGGACGGACGGACCGTCGCCTATCTCGACCAGACCGGGAGTGGGGTCGAGACCATTGCCCACCTGCGGGAGAACGGTCGGATCGTCGTCATGTTCTGTGCCTTCAGCGGCCCGCCCCGCATCGTGCGCCTTCATGGAAAGGGACGGACGGTCCCCGCCGGCAGTGCCGAGTTCGCCGAGCTGGCCCGGTGGTTCCCAGGGGCGGCGGGAGTGGGCGTGCGGTCGATCATCGTCGTCGACGTGGGTCGTATCGCCGACTCGTGTGGATACGGCGTTCCCCTGATGTCGTTCGAAGGCCACCGACCGACGATGGACCAGTGGTCCTCCCGGAAGGGTCCGGAAGGGATCAGGGACTACTGGGCCGAGCACAACATGACCAGCATCGACGATCTCGAGGGCCTGCCCTCCGACTAGAGAGGTAGGGCACACCCTGCCCTTCGAACGGTCCTGCCCTTCGAGCAGCGCCCCCCGACCAAAGCGGCCACTTGGCCCGGGGCGTCGGCCCGCGAACGTGCTCCCTGCCTGCAGCTGCACCACCGACCTGCCCCGGGGTCGGCGTGGATCTGATCCGTTCAAGTCGGGGGTCGAACTGGTCGAAAGAGAGAGAGCGCCTGCATGAAAGACGGGTAATTTCAATGTCGGACGAGCTGCAATCGCCCTTGTGGGTAGGTACGGAGCCCTGGTCGCAGGGCGTGCCTAACCCCGAGGCCGAGGAGGTATCGTCCCGATGGCGGGTCAATCCCACCCACGTGGCCTATCTGATGGGTCCGGCCGCGTTCTTCGTCATCCTCCTCATGATGAGGTTCGACCTGGTGGTCCACGAGTCGGCCTGGCTGTGGCTCGGGGTGTTCATCGCCATCCCCATCGCCAGCCTCGCCGCCGACCAGCTCTACCGGGCCCACCCTTCGCAGTTCCGGCTCCATGTCCGGGTCGTCGTGCACGTGGCATCGGTGACCGCGGTCATCTACCTGTCCGGATGGGGCCCGGTTCTCACCGGTGCGTTTGCCTTCCTGGCCCTCGAAAATGTGGCCCACGGCGGATCGCGTGTGTGGAGGGTCACCGCGCTCTGGAGCCTGGTGGGGATCGTGGCCGGTCAGGTTGCCATCACAGAAGGTTGGGCGCCCTCGATGCTCTCGATCCACCAGGCCAACGCGCTGGCGGTCATGGGGGCCTTCGTACTGCTCTTCATCATCCGCATGGCCGGTGCGACCATGGAGCAGAAGGAGAACGCCGAGGCATCGACACGGTTGAGCGAGGACCGTTTCCGCTCACTCATCCAGAGCTCCTCCGATGTGACGCTGGTGATGGGAGCCGGCGCCGTGTGCACCTACGTGAGCCCGGCCATCACGCAGCTCCTGGGGTTTGAACCGGCCGACCTCATCGGCCGGCGGGCCACCGACTACGTCCACCCCGACGAACGTGAACGGATCCGGGACCGGATGGGGTCCCAATTGCAGACCTACGCCGAGACGGCACCCATCCAATTCCGGATGGAGCGGGTCGACGGCTCATGGCGCGACGTGGAGGCGGTCGTCTCGGATCAGTGCGACCGGCCGTCGGTCGGTGGCTATGTGGCCAATATCCGGGACATCACCGAACGCAAGGAGTTCGAGGCACTGCTGGCCCACCGGGCCCTGCACGATCCGCTGACCGGTCTGGCCAACCGGCAGCTGATCCTCGACCGGGCCGAGCAGATGCTGGCCCGCGGCCGCCGGACCTTCGATCCGGTGGCCGCCTACTTCATCGACCTGGACAACTTCAAGGACGCCAACGACTCACTGGGTCACGAAGCCGGCGACAGGCTGTTGCAGATGGTGGCCGACAGGTTCACCGGTCTCCTGCGAGCCAGCGACACGGTGGGCCGGCTGGGGGGGACGAGTTCGTGATCCTCGCCGACGCCAGCTCGATGGCCGGCGGCCCGGAGATGGTCGCCGAACGGATCCGTGAGGTGTTGCGGGAGCCACTGCTGGTACATGGTTTCGAGGGCCTGCCCATCTCCATCACGGCCAGTATCGGGATCGCCACCGGCGACCGATCGTCAGCACAGGAACTCCTACGCGATGCGGACATCGCGCTCTATCGGGCGAAGGCCGCCGGGAGGGACGGATGGGTGCTCTTCGAGCCGGCGATGCAATCGGCCGCCGTCGATCGGCTCGAGCTGAAGTCGGATCTCGATTCGGCCCTCGCCGGCGATGAGTTCTTCCTGCTCTACCAGCCGATCTTCGATCTCGATACCGCCTCCATCCGAGGTGTCGAAGCACTGATCCGCTGGCAGCACCCCACCCGTGGCGTCATCAACCCCATCGATTTCATTCCCGTCCTCGAGGACACCGGGATGATCGTCGAGGTCGGCCAGTGGGTCCTCAACACCGCCTGTGCGCAGGCGGCATCGTGGCAGGCGCAGGGCTTCCGCACGACCATGTCGGTCAACGTGTCCATGCGCCAATTGGAGACCGAGCAGCTCATCGGCCACGTGCTCGGGGCGTTGGCGTCGAGCAAACTCGATCCGCAATCGCTGGTCATCGAGGTCACCGAGTCGACGCTGATGCGGGATGCGAACGCCACGGTCTCCCGGCTGAAGCGGCTGAAGGACATCGGCGTGCTCATAGCCATCGATGATTTCGGCACCGGGTACTCGTCGTTGGCCTACCTGAGACAGTTCCCGGTGGATGTGCTCAAGATCGACAAGTCGTTCATCGCCGAGATGGATGGGACGCCGAACTCGGCGGCCCTCATCCACACGCTGGTCGAACTGGGTCGGACACTGGGCTTGGTCACCCTGGCCGAGGGCATCGAGGACCATGCGCAGCTCGAGGCGCTTCGGGACGAGCTGTGCGACCGCGGTCAGGGCTTCATCCTCTCTCGGCCCGTCACCTCAACCGAGATCGAGGCGCTGCTGTCCGAGCCGGCCTCAGAGCGGTCACTCCATTCGACGACGTGGGCGCGGAGCTGAACGAGAGCGCGGATCCGACCTGCCGTCGGCCGGGGGCGGCGGGGGACCACCCCGGCCCGGTCGGGGAGCGGGCCCGGTCGGGGGAGTGGGCCATGTCGGTGAGTGGGCCATGTCGCGGAGTGGGCCCGGTCGGGGGAGCGGGCCATGTCGGGGAGTGGGCCATGATGGGGAGGTGACGGCCCGGGGTCGAGGGGCGGGCTGTGCCATCGACCGACGGAGGGCGCCATGGTTTGCCAGCTCGATACCCACGAAGTCCTCAACCAGGTTCCCCCGCTCGAGGGGTACGACGTCTTCGATGCCGACCCGGCGCTGCGTGAGGCGGTCGATCGGGAAGGTGCCGGGTGGGCCCGGCCCGATCTGACGATCCTCGGGACCCTGGCCGGCACCGCCGGGGCCCAGGAACTCGGACGGGTGGCCAATGAGAATCGACCGGTACTCCGCACCCATGACAGATACGGGAACCGGATCGACGTCGTCGACTACCACCCCGCCTACCACGAACTGATGAGCACGTCGGTGGCCCACGGCCTGCACGCCGGGCCCTGGGCCGATCCGAGGGACGGAGCCCACGTGGCCCGGGCGGCCAAGGTCATCGTCTGGTACCAGGTCGACGCCGGCCACATCTGCCCGGTCTCGATGACCTATGCGGTGGTGCCCGCGCTCCGCCACGAGCCCGAGGTGGCACGGAGGTGGGAGCCGATGATCTGTTCTGCCACCTACGACCCGGCCAACCTGCCGGTGACCGAAAAGGCCGGTGTGACCTGTGGCATGGCCCTCACCGAAAAGCAAGGTGGGTCGGACGTGAGGGCCAACACGACCAGCGCCGATCCCGTCGGGGACGGCGACGGGACCTATCTGCTGACCGGGCACAAGTGGTTCTGTTCCGCTCCGATGTCCGATGCCTTCTTGATGCTGGCCCAGGCCCCGGGTGGGATCAGTTGTTTTCTCGTCCCCCGCTGGAGGCCAGACGGCACGCGGAACCCCATTCGAATCCAGCGGCTGAAGGACAAGCTGGGTGACCGGTCGAACGCATCCAGCGAGATCGAACTGGCCGAGGTCTCGGGACAGTTGATCGGTGACGAGGGCCGAGGAGTGCGCACCATCATCGAGATGGTCAACCACACGAGGCTCGACTGCATCCTCGGCTCCACGTCGATCATGCGCCAAGGGGTGGCCCAGGCCACGTGGCACGCCGCCCACCGGCTCGCATTCGGGCGCCTCCTGTCCGAACAGCCCCTGATGGCCAACGTCCTCGCCGACCTGGCCATCGAGTCCGAGGCGGCCACCGTCTCGGCCCTCAGATTGGCCCGGGCCTTCGACGCCGGCGGCACCGACGGGCACGAGCTCCTGCTCCAACGCCTGCTGACTCCCATCGTGAAGTACTGGACCTGCAAGCGGGCCCCGCAGCACGCCGCCGAAGCCCTCGAGTGCCTTGGCGGGAACGGGTTCGTCGAGGAGTCGGTCATGCCCCGGCTGTACCGCCAGAGCCCGGTCAACGGCGTCTGGGAGGGCTCGGGCAATGTGATCTGTCTCGATGTGCTCCGGGCGCTGGCTCGCGAGCCCGACACCCTCGAGGCCTACTGGTCCGAGGTCGGTCGGGCCGAGGGCGGCGACTCCCGTCTGACCCGGGCCGTCGACGATCTCCATGTGGACTTGACCGACCTCGGGGCACTCGAGTCCCGGGCCCGCTCGGTCGTTGAACGCATGGCCCTGGTCTTCCAGGCCTCCCTCCTCGTCCGGTTCGCGCCTGGAGCCGTGGCCGAGGCATTCTGCGCCTCGCGCTTGACGGGGGCCGGGGCCAGCACCTTCGGGACCCTTCCGATCGGAACCGACGCCGTGACCATCCTGGAGCGGCACACCCCGGTGTGACGCGGCCACCGCGGTCACGCGGGGCGGGTCCGGACGATCGGGACATCGGCCAGTACCTCGTAGGAGGTGTTGCCGGCCCCGAGCGTGGAGGCGATGACGCTCACCTGGGCGACGGCGAACCGACCGTCGACGGGCACGCCGGCCAAGTGAGCCGGGCCACCACCACGGCCTCGGACCCGGGCCAGGGTGACGTGGCCGGAGAAGCCCGGTTCGTCGTCGACACCCCACCTGGCGGTGAGGTCACGGACCAGTCCGGCCAACGCGTCGAGACCGGTGACAGGTACCTGGAGGACGCGTCGGCCGGGGAACCATCTCGATTCCGGTCCCAGTCGGGCTTCGACCTCACCGGCGTCGAACCTCCCGGCGAGCCCGCTCACGGCAGCGGTCACCCCGCTCGGGTCGTCCACCTCTCCGAGGAAGCGCAAGGTGATGTGCCACTGTGCCGGCGTCGTCCACCGCAACTGCCGGGCTTCGGGTCGGGGCAGCGCCTCCAGGAGCTCGACCATGGTTGCCGGCAGGCCGACGGCGACGAAGAGGCGCACGGGAGAAGTCTGCCCGCCCCCGGGGGCCATCACCCCGTGCGGCCTCGACCACCGGGCCCGCCCGGCCGGGTCGAGGGGTCCGCCTACGCTTGGGCACCGCGCCGGGCGGAAAGTCGACCGGGGATGACCGACGGGAGGCTGGAACGTGAAGCTCGACAAGGCCGTCATCGAAGAACTCAAGGTCCGTCCGGGGGAGCCCGCCCGCCTGGCGCACCGGGCCACCGACTCGACCACCACCGACTGGCTGCGCTCCGGGGCGACGCACGCCAAGGAGGTGGCCGAAGAGGAGCTCCGTTCCTTCGTCGACGATCTGAAGGCCTCCCAGGAGCTGCTGTGGGCCAGCGACGCCTATGCCGTACTCCTGCTCATCCAGGGCATGGATGCCTCCGGCAAGGACGGGACCATCAAGCACGTGATGTCGGGTGTGAACCCGCAAGGCTGCCAGGTCGTGTCCTTCAAGGAGCCTTCCGGTGAGGAGCTGGCCCACGACTTCCTGTGGCGCTACAGCAAAGCGCTGCCCGAACGCGGACGGATCGGGATATTCAATCGCTCCTATTTCGAGGAGGTGCTGGTGGTCCGGGTCCACCCCGAGCTCATGGACACGCGAGCCACCCCATCCGGATCCCGTTCGCCGGGGCAGGTGTGGCGGGACCGGTTCGATGACATCAACGCCTTCGAGCACCACCTGCACCGCAACGGGACCCGAATCGTGAAGATCTACCTGCACCTCTCCCGCGACCAGCAGAAGAAGCGCTTGTTGGAGCGGTTGGACGATCCGGCCAAATTCTGGAAGTTCTCCACGGCGGACCTGGCCGAACGGGCCTACTGGGATCAGTACCGCGCCGCATACGAGGAGGCGCTCACCGCCACGTCAACCCGGTGGGCCCCCTGGTACGTCGTCCCCGCCGACCACAAGTACGCACTCCGGGCACTGGTGGGGGGCATCCTCGTCCACACGATCGATGATCTGGACCTGCACCTGCCCGAGCTCGGCCCCGATGGATTGAAGGCGCTCGACCAAGCCCGGTCCCAGCTGCTGGCCGAGTGACGATCCCCGCGACGGAGGGCGCGGGATCCCGGGGCGGCGGGGAGGCTCAGACGGTCGAGCCGACGACCGCCGGCTCCGTCCCGGCGTGTTGGTCTTCGCCTCCATCGTGGCGCGAGGCCCGGATGAGCCCGGCGGCGGCCGCGGCGGCGAGGAACAAGAGGACGGCGCTGACCGAGAAGGCCGTGGTGTAGCCGTGGACCACGGCCGTCTTCGCCGCGTCGCTGGTGTGGGCGTGGCTGACCAGGTAGGCCGCGGCGGCCGATGCGGCGATGGTGTTGAGGAGGGCGGTTCCGAGCGAGCTCCCCACCTGTTGGGTGGTGTTGACCAAGGCGCTCGCCACCCCGGCGTCCTTCGGATCCACCCCGATCAGGGCGGTGCTGCTCATGGGGACGAAGGCGACGCCCATGCCGAAGCTGACCAGAACCTCGGGCGGGAGGACGTGGGCCGCGAAGGTGCTGTCCACACCGAGACGGGTGAACCAGATGAGCCCGAAGGCGCCCAGGAGCAGGCCACCGACCATCAGCGAACGGGGACCGAACCGGGGGAGCAACCGGCTGGCCAGCGCCGCGCCGAGGATGATCCCTCCGGAGAAGGGCAGGAATGCGAACCCCGTCTTGAGGGCCGAATAGTGGAGGGTCCCCTGGAAGAAATAGGTCAGGAACAAGAAGGTGCCGAGCATGGCGCTGCCCACCAGTAGGGCGGCCAGGTATGCCCCGCCACGGTTGCGGTCGAGGACCACCCGCAACGGGAGAAGCGGATGCGGGGTGCGCAGCTCGATGATCACGAAGGTGATCAGCAGGGCCGCCGCGCCGACCAGCATGGCCACGGTGAGCGGTGCCCCCCAGCCGTCCGTGGCCGCGACGGTGAACCCGTAGACGAGAAGGAACAGTCCCGAGGTGACAGCGGCGGCTCCGGGCAGGTCGTAGCCGGACTGCGAGATGCACTTGCTCTCCTTGATGACGCGGAGGACGGCTACGGCGGCGATCAAGGCGATCGGGACGTTGATGAGCAGGGTCCATCTCCATGAGGCGAATTGGGTGAGGGTTCCACCGAGGACCAGACCGATGGCGGCACCACCGCCGGCGATCCCGCCGTAGACGCCGAACGCCCGTGCCCGTTCGTGGGGTTCGGTGAACGTGACGGTGAGCAGGGACAGGGCGGCGGGGGCCATGACGGCGGCGAAGGCGCCCTGAAGGGCGCGGGCGCCGAACAGCATGGCCGGGTTCTGGGCCAGTCCGCCGAGGGCGGAGGAAGCGGCGAATCCGAGCAGTCCCACGAAGAACATCCTGCGGCGGCCCAGGTAGTCGGCGATCCTGCCGCCGAGGAGGAGCAGGCTACCGAAGGCCAGGGTGTAGGCGCTCATGACCCACTGCCTGTCGGCCACCGAGATGTGCAGCGCCCGCTGGGCCGACGGCAGGGCCACGATGACCACGGAGGCGTCGAGCACGATCATGAGCTGGGCCACGGCGATGACGGCCAGGGCCCAGTACCGGCGGGGGTCGGGTCGGACCGGTTCCGGATCTTCGACTGGTGTGATCTCCTGGACGGTCATCGGTGGCCTCCGCATACGAGTGCTCGTCGGACCTCTCCGAGGCCCGGCGCGCCCGGCCGAAAGACCTGGCCACCGAGGGCCGGAGTGGGTATAGTCGGAACGGATATTCCGGTTAGTTACTATACGGAACTTTAGTTCCGCTTGTCAAGCGTGCCGGGACGACGGTCGTCGGTCCCGGGTGACCGGCGGCAAAGGGGGATGCGGTGGAAGACGTGGATGTGCTCGAGGGGACAGCCGGCGGGGCGGATCCTCCGGTGGTGACGGGCCGGCCCATGCGGGCCGATGCGGTGAAGAACCGGCAGCGAATCCTCGAGGCCGCCGAGGAGGTGTTCGCCGTCCGTGGGGTGGCTGCACCGATCGACGCGGTGGCCGAACGGGCGGGGGTGGGGGTCGGGACCCTGTACCGCCACTTCCCCAACAAGGAGGCTCTGTTCGAGGCCATTGTCTTGACCAGGCTGGAGGAACTGGCACGGACGGCGACCGCTCCACCCGGGCCCGGAGATGCCGGCGAGGCATTCTTCTCATACCTGCGTGAGTTCGCGGGCAAGGTATCCAACAAGCACGACCTGATCGACGCCCTCGGGGCCGCCGGCATCGACATCAAATCGCGCTGCGCGGCCATGGCCGACGAGTTGGCGTCCGGCGTCGGACGGATGCTCGAGCGCGCCCAGGCAGCAGGTCGGGTCCGCAGCGGTGTCACCACCGAGGAGGTCATGGGTCTGGTGGTGGGGGTGTGCCACGCAGGAGATCGGTCCGAGCTCGACGAGGCGTCGCTCCTGCGCATGGTGGACATCGTCTGTGACGGGCTCCGGTCCCGATAAATGGCAACCCGACGGGACCGACCCTCCTGGTGAGGGGCTCACGGCCGGGCCGACCGGGAGCCGGGGAGAAAAGGTGCGTCGTTCCCTTGCAATGTCAGAGTTTTTTGTTTATATTGACAACTGCTGAATCCCCACTGACAAAGTAATAACGGGGTCGTGGTGGAGAAGGAGTACTCCCAGGTAGGGGTGTTGCAGGGCGATCAATTGGTGAGTTATCTTCCCTGAATATGTTCAGGGAATTTTGCGCGCCCGCCTCGATGTCATTTTTGCGATTGGGGCGGTTTGAAAGCAGCCGGCCGCCGTGGTGACCCGACCGGATTCGGACGGGGATTCCGAGCTCCTCGCCGAACAGGAGTATCTCGATCGGGCCCACGATGCGTTGTCGGACATGCGGGCACGGGCCGAGGTCCTGCTCGAGGATGTGCGCAGCGCCGGAAACCCCGACCTCGACTACCAGGCCGCGTTGGTCCGCCGGGTGGCCGTTCTGTCCGAGAGCCCGCGCCCGCTCCTCTTCGGGCGCATCGACGAGGAGGACGACGACCGGTCGTGGCACATCGGCCGCCGTCATGTGGAGGACCGACGCGGTGACCCCGTCGTCGTCGACTGGCGTGCACCTGTCTCCGTGCCCTTCTACCGGGCCCGGGCCGACGACTCCTTCGGGCTGAAACGCCGCCGCCAGGTAATGGTCGACCGCCGGAGGGTCATCGCGGTGGCGGACGACCTCTTCGCCGGCGTCGACGCGGACCTCTCGGGAACCCGACTGCGCGGCGGCGACGCGCTGTTGGCCGAGCTCGAACGGGCGCGTACCGGCGAGATGCTCGACATCGTTGCCACCATCCAAGCCGAACAGGACGAGATCATCCGCGCCCCTCTCGACCGGCTGCTCGCCGTGCAGGGTGGGCCCGGAACCGGCAAGACGGCCGTGGGGCTGCACCGGGCAGCCTTTCTCCTCTACAACCATCCGCCGTTGTCGCGGGCCGGGGTGCTCGTGATCGGCCCGAGCCGCGCCTTCCTCCGTTACATCTCCCAGGTGCTTCCGTCGCTGGGTGAGGAAGCCGTGATCCAGACGACGATCGCAGATCTCGTGCCGCGTGCCCGGACGGTACGGGAGGACTCGCCCGAGGTGGGCCGGCTCAAGGGCGATCCGCGGATGGCCGAGGTCCTGGCCGCCGCCTTACGGCTTCACCGCCGCCACATCGAGACGGACGTGACCATCCGGGCCCGGTCCGCCGCCTGCGTAGTGCCGGCCGCCGACCTGAACGGGCTGGCCGACTCCATCGCCGGGACCCCGGTGCCCTACAAGGCCGGCCGGGCAGCGCTGCGCTCGAGGGTGGTCAGCCTGGTCAGGCAGCGCCTCCGGGCGTCCGGCCGGTTCGAGGCCAACGAACCGTGGCTCGAGCGCGAGGTGTCCACCGGCGAGCCGTTCCGGTCCCTGCTCGATCGGCTGTGGCCCTCGGTGTCACCGGCCGCACTGGTGCGTGAGGTCCTGGGCAGTGCGGACAGGCTGGCCGCGGCCGCGGCGGGACTGCTGAGCGGTCCCGAGTGTCAGCTCCTCCTCGGGCGGGACGGGAAGCGGGCCTCGGGCTGGACGAGGGACGACCTCCCGCTCCTCGACGAGGCCGATGCGCTCATCAACGGTCGGTCACGGGCCTACGGCCACATCGTCGTCGACGAAGCGCAGGATCTGAGCCCCATGCAGTTCAGGATGGTGGCCCGGCGGGCGCCTACGGGCTCCCTCACCGTGCTCGGAGACCTGGCCCAGGCGACCGGCGCGTGGACCTACGACAGCTGGGACGAGATACTCCGTCACCTTCCGGCGACGACAGGCGTGCGCCAGGACGAGCTCACGCTCGGGTACCGGGCGCCGGGGCAGGTGCTCGACTTCGCCTCCAAGCTGCTACCCCTTGCCGCCCCGACCGTGACCCCCACCCGCTCGATCCGCCTCGGGCGCGAAGGCCCCCGTGTCATGAGGGTCGATCCCGATCGGGTCTTCAGCGAGAGCTTGCGGGAGGCGGGGAGGCTGGCCGGGGAGGAGCTCCTCGTCGGACTCGTGGTTGCTCCCGAACACGTTGCCGGAATGGCCTCCGCGGCGCAGGGGCGGGGCGATGTCGGCTTGCTCGACCGGGACGGCATCACCGAGCCGATCACCCTGGTCGCCGCTCCGGCCGTGAAGGGGCTGGAGTTCGACGCGGTGGTCGTGGTCGAGCCGGCGGCCATCGCCGGGTCCGACGTGCGTGGCCTGCGGCTGCTCTATGTCGCCATGACCAGGCCGATCCGCCATCTCAGCATCGTTCATGCCGACCCGCTTCCGCCGACACTGCAGGCCGGGTAGTTCCGGCGGGATGGGGGAGGGATGCGGGCGGGATGCGGGCGGGATCGGCGGGCAGGATCGGCGGGCAGGGATGGGGGCGGGATGGGAGCGGGATCCGACGGGCAGGGATGGGGCAGGGATGGGGGAGCGGGATCCGGCGGGCAGGGATGGGGCAGGGATGGGGGTGCGGGTCAGGTGAAGAGGACCGACACGCTCTCCCGGTTGGCGATCCGACGGATGGCCTCTCCCAGGAGACCGGCGATGGACACGACCTCCACCTTCGGCGAGAGCTCCACCGGCTGGGTCTCCACGCTGTCCGTCATGAACAGCGTCTCGATGGGGCTGTCGTCGATGCGATCGACGGCCACGCCGGTCAGCAGCCCGTGGCTCACCGCGGCAGAGACGGATGCTGCCCCGCGTTCGACGAGCACACGGGCGGCATCGACCAGTGTCCCCGCCGAAATTGTGAAGTCGTCCACGATCAGCGCGCTGCGGCCCTCGACGGAACCGATGAGTTCGGTGACCTCCGCCGTCTCGGAGTGGTCGACCCGCCGCTTGTCGGCAATGGCCAAGGGGGCATCCAGGCGCTCGGCCCACCGGCGGGCCTTCTTGGCGAAGCCGGCATCGGGGGCGACGACGACCAGATCGGGGAGGGCCCTGGTGGCGATGACGTCGCACAGCACGGGTAGTGCGTAGAGATCGTCCACCGGGACCTTGAAGAACCCCTGCACCTGGGGAGCATGGAGGTCGAGGGTGATCACCCGGTCTACGCCGGCGGCTTCGATGGCATCGGCACACACCCGGGCGCGTATGGACACCCGAGGTTCGTCCTTCTTGTCGCCTTTGGCATAGCTGAAGTAGGGGATGACCGCGGTGACCGACGACGCACTCGCTCGCTTCAATGCGTCGATCCAGAAGAGCAGTTCCATGAAGTTGTCGTTGGCCGGAAAGGCTGTTCCCTGGACGAGGAAGACGTCCCGACCGCGCACGTTCTCGAGTACCCGCACGAAGAGATTGCCCTCGGAAAACCTGAGGGTCTCGCCGGCACCGAGCGGACGCTCGAGATAGTCGGCGATGGCTCCTCCGAGCTTGCGGCTGGCGGACCCGGCGAACAGGAGGAACTCGTCCGTCACCGCCTCAATCTATCCCTCTCCAGGTTCGGCCCACGGTGGTCACGCGGCCAGCGCGCACCAGATCCCGTCGGCCAGAGCCTCGCATCCTTCCTCCAACGGGCGGATGGTGAGGTTGTGCACCATCCGCCGGCCGTATTCGAGAAGCGGTCCGAGGAACAGCGCGGCGTAGACCTCGTGTGACATCGGTCGGATGGATCCCGAGGCCGCCGCCTGTTTGAGCCACCGGCCGAGATCGACGCTGAAGCGCCGAGTCTCGGCTGCGAGCATGGCGCGGCCCGTCTCGGACAGCTCCGACTCGTCCCAACGCAGCATGATGCGGGCCAGGGCCCGATGGGAGTCGATCCAGCGGACGTGGAAGTCCACCGCGGCCCGTACGCCCTGGCGCGGTTCCGGTCTCGAACGGAGGGACTCGGTGAGCCCGTCCCGGTAGGCGGACACCGCCCGGCAGTAGATGAGGGCCAGGATCTCGTCCTTCGATGCGAATTGGTGGTAGATGCTCCCGGTGCTCGCGCCCGACTCCGCCCGGATGTCCTCGATGGTGGTGCCGGTGATGCCCAGGCGGTCGAAGCACGTGAGGGCGGCGTCGAGGATCTCCGACCGGCGCCGTTCCCCCGACACTGTTGCTGTCTTCGGCATGAGCTCCCTGGACGTCCGAGAAGTAGAAGGATATTCTAGAAAGACATTCTAGTAGTCCTGGCACGACCGGATCGGAGTCGCGATGAGGGATCGGGAACAGCAGCCAGCCGCGGCGGTCCGCTTGGCCTTCGTCCAGTCCATGTGGCACGGGGAGATCGTCGACCGCTGTCGGGATTCGTTCGTGGAGGAGATGGGCAGGCTCGGGGTGGGTGCCGACCGGGTCGACCTCTTCAGGGTGCCCGGGTCGTTCGAGATCCCCCTCCACGCCAAGCGTCTGGCCGCAAGCGGGTTGTATGCCGCCGTCGTCGGCGCCGGGCTGGTCGTGGACGGGGGCATCTACCGGCACGAATTCGTCGCCGAGGCGGTCATCAACGGATTGATGGCCGTCCAGCTGGAGACCGAGGTGCCGGTCATCTCGGCCGTCCTCACTCCCCACCACTTCCACGCCCACCACGACCACGCCGGGTTCTTCGGGGACCACTTCGCGGTGAAGGGCGCCGAAGCCGCCCGCGCCTGTGCGGAGACGATCCGGTGCCTGGCCGGCCTGCCTGCCCCTGCCGTGGCCTAGAACCCGGACGGCCCGGACGCCCCGGACGCCCGGACGCCCGGACGGCCCGGAAACCCGGACAGCCCGGTGCTCCCGGTGCCCCCAGCGGCCGGGATGTCGACGAGCGAAGCGTCCCGACCGCCCGTTGAGGGGGTGCTTGGCCGTCACCCGGTGCCGGTCCGAGGTGCGGCGGTCCGGAGACGGTCGGCGGCCCGGCCCGACGCCCCGACGGCGTCGAGGCCCAGCAGTGCTGCGCCCATGACCGGGGCACCCTCCAGTCGGCGGAACCGGGCCCTCGGGGCAGCGGCCAGGACGCCGGCCTCGACGCGCTGGGCGAACCCGGCGTAGTCACTGTCGAACACGCCGCCGCCCAGGACGACCTCCACCTCCTCACCGCCCACCCCGAGGCGCCCGATGATGGCGGTGACCATCAGCGCCACCTCGTCGGACAAGAGGGCGGCGGCTCCGGCCGCGGCGGTGTCGCCGCCGGCGGCGGCGTCGAGGCATACCCGGGCGAGCTCGAACAGCCGCCCGTACTCGAGTGTGCCGGTATAGACCGCGGCCAGTACCGCCTCGGGGTCCGGGAGCCCGAAGTGCACCGGGACGAGCTCGGCCAGGGCGGTGGGCCCACCGCGCCCGTCGCGCGATCGGAGGGCGAGGCCCAAGGCCCGCACCCCGAGCCACGAGCCTCCGGGGGCGAAGTCGCCGGACAGCTCGGCCAGGGACGGGAAGCGCTCGACGGTACCGTCAGGGCCGAGCCCGACGCAGTTGAGGCCGGAGCCGCACACGACTCCGACGCCCCATCCCGACCGGACACCGGCCCGGAGGACGGCCAGCGTGTCGTTGCGAACGACATCGGTCGAGCTCCATCCCCGGTCCCTGATGGCCGCGCCCAGCCGTTCCTCGTCCACCGGCAGGTCGACCCCGGCCAGGCAGTACACGCCGGTGGACACCGCCGGCCGGCTAGCCGCGTCCCGGCCCGAGGCATCGAGGGCGGCCCGGATGGCGGCGTCGAGCGCATCCATGGCCCCGTCGAGTCCGGAGAACTGGTGGTTCGACCCTGCCCCCCGGGCCGTTCCGAGGATGGCGCCGTCACCGTCGACGATCCAGACGTCGGTCTTCGAGGCTCCGCCGTCGACGGCCAGGATCAACGGTCCGCCGTCCGCCGTCTCGGTCATCCGTCCCCCCGGTCGCCGGTCATCGGGTGATGTTACGTTCGATCAATGGGAGTGAAGGTGGCCGTCGTCGGGGGCGGGAGCACGTATACACCGGAGCTCGTCGACAGCCTGTGCTCACACGAGGACCGGGTGGTGGTCGACGAGCTGGTCCTGTTCGACCCGGACGCGGATCGCCTGGAGGCGGTCGGCGGGCTGGCCGGTCGTATCCTGCGCCAGCGGGGCTGGGCGGGGGACCTGGTCACGACCGACGACCGGCGCCGGGCCATCGACGGGGCCGACTTCGTCGTCATCCAACTCCGGGTGGGAGGGCAGGCGGCCCGCCACACCGACGAGACCCTCCCGATCGGCTACGGCTGCCTCGGCCAGGAGACGACCGGCCCTGGCGGGCTGGCCAAGGCGCTCCGAACCGTCCCCCTGGTCCTCGAGATCGCCGAAGAGACCGCGGCCCGGGCCGCCGCCGGGGCCTGGGTGGTCGACTTCACCAATCCCGTCGGCATCGTGACCCAGGCCCTGGTCGACGACGGACACCGTGCCGTCGGGCTGTGCAATGTGGCCATCCACGTCCAGCGCCGCATCGGGCACTATCTGGGGATCGATCCCGATACCGTCGAGCTCGAACATGTGGGCCTGAACCATCTGACCTGGGCCAGGTCCGCCACCGTCGCCGGAATCGACCGGATGCCCGAGCTGCTCGACCGATTCGGCCCCGAGCTCGAGCTGGAGAGCGGTGTCCCGTCCGGACTGCTCCGGCTGCTCGGGGCGCTTCCCTCCTACTACCTCCACTACTACTACTGCCTCGACCAGAACCTGGCCGAACAGGCTGCCCCGGGTTGGCGGTCACGCGCCGACGTGGTGGCCGAGCTCGAGGCCGAGCTGCTGGCCGAGTACCGGAACCCCGCCCTCGTGACCAAACCCGAGAAACTCTCGTACCGGGGCGGCGCCTTCTACTCCGAGGCGGCGGTGCGGCTCATCGCCTCGCTCCACGCCGGGACCGGCGACATCCAGGTGGTCGACGTGCGCAACGACGGCGCCCTGCCCGGGCTGCCCGACGACGCGGTGGTCGAGATCCCCTGTCACGTGGACCGTGACGGCGCCCACCCGGTTCCCCAGCGCGCCCTCGCCCCCGAGATGGCCGGCCTGGTCGCACACTGCAAGGCCTACGAGCGCCTGGCCGTCGAGGCCGCGATGTCCGGCAGCCGGGTGACGATGATCCGGGCCCTGGTGGCCAACCCCCTGGTCGGACAGTACCCGAAGGCCGAGGAACTGGCCGACACCTTGCTCTCGGCCAATCGTCGGTTCCTCCCCCGATTCTTCCCCGAGTCCTCTCCCCGGCCGGCACGGTGACCGGGCCGATGCCTGCGCCGGCAGCCGGCCGGACGGCAGATCACCGGACGGGCTCGGACACCACCCCGAAGCGCTCCTGGTAGGGGATCGACCGCCGGCGCAGGTCATCGGCGTCGAGCCCGGTGTCGGCGAACCGGTAGCGGGCCGCCCCGCCGACGCCGTCGCCGGGGTTGGCGGCGAGGAACGCCCGCATCCGCTCCTCGGTGCGGTGGGTGAGGACCAGCCCGAGGGCGTCGTAGATCCGGCGGATGGTCGAGATGGGATCGGCCATGAAGTCGAGGAAGTGGACATCGATGGTCTGGCCCGGCGGGAAAGTGCCCCGGTCGCGGGCCTCGATGCCCCGCTCGAGGCCGACGAGGATGTCCGCCGCGAAGTCCGCCGCAGCCTCGGTCCCCCAGCGCTCGTCACTGGCCATGGCCCGCAGGTGGGCGGTGAGCGCGCAACCGGACGCGATCACCTTCAGTGGGTCCCGGTGGGTGTGCACGATGACGGCGTCGGGGTACTCGGCGGCCAGCGCATCGAGATGCCAGAGGTGGGCCGGCGATTTGAGCAGCCACCGCTCGGCCGGGTGACGCGATTGGAGATGTTGGAGATAGCGACGATGCCACCGGTAGGCGGGGGCCAGGTCGGCGTCGTGGAGGAGCCAGCGATCGTAGGTCGGGATCCGGTACTGGGTGGGGAAGATCATGCTGCGGAAATCGGCTGCCGTCATCCGGACGCACTCCTGGCCCAGGAGGGCTCCGACGGGGTGGAAGGACGAGAAGCCGGGCATGATCGACTCGGCCAGGTCGAGGGTCTCCTGCACCTCTGCGATGCGGGGGTCGCTGAGGGAGGTGGCCGTCTCGGGTGCCGGTACCGGCCGGTCGACCTCCCAGGTCAACGGCGCCCGCAGGGTCGGATCCTGGGCCAACAGGTCGTAGAGGATGGTCGTGCCGGTCCGCGGTTGCCCGACGATGAAGACCGGGCGGTCGATCGTGCCTCCGGCCACCTCCGGGTGGGCGTCCCGCCACGCGGTGATGGTGAGGCGATTGGCCAGGTAGGCGCCCACTTCCGCGGTGGCGATCTCGACGCCGAGCGCGCTGAGCCGGGCCTCGTGCTCCAAGGAGTCGAGGAGGATGGCCAGACCCTCCTGCCAGCTCGGTTCGCCGAAGTCGTCCTCACCCGTCCGGGCCACGGCCTCCTCCACGAGGCGGTCTGGCTCGAATCGGCCCGTCGCCATCAGGCCCGCAGCTGGTCGATGGGCCGGACACGGCAGGAGACGGGAGGAGCCTCGGGATTGTCGAGCCAGCGGACGACCACGAAGCCCCGGTGACGGCCACCGGTGTCGAGCCAGTTGGCCACGCCCGGGTCGGCCGCCGCGATCACGATGCGCACCGTTCCGTCCGTGGCGGTGACGACCGACCCGTTGGTGATGTGGCTCTGTCGGCGGCGTGGGTCGATGCATTCGTGCCAGATGTTCTCGAGGGTCACGCTCCAGTAACGCGACTCCGGTGGCTCGATGTCGATCAGCAGCGCCTCGTCCGGGGCCAGTCGGAACGTACCCATCATGTAGAGGTTGTCGGGCGTGGTGTCCGCCGCCCCGAGCTCGGCCGCCTCGGCCACGATCAACTGGTTGGGCGCCTCCATGAGCTCCGGCCGGACCGTCCGGTGCAGGGTGGTCAGCTTGGCGATCGTCCACGCCATACCCGTCAACTGCTCACCGATGAGGGCGTCCTCGGGCGGGACCGGTACCGCCGGGGCGTCAAGGGGCTCGATGGCCAGCACGGCCGTGCTCTCGGTGGCCCGGTCGGCGATGTACTCGCGTACGACGATGCCCGAAGAGTCCTCGGGAATGGCGATCCACGGATCCCCCCGCAGCTCGGTGGCCGTGGGTTCGTCGGCGGCGAGCACGAATGCGAACGAGCCGTCGTCGCCCAGAGCCAGGTCGCGGTCGGACACGTAGGCGGCCATTCGTCTCGGGGTCAGCCCGACGCCGGCCAGTACCTGGAAGCCGAGGTAGGCGGAGGTTCCCCGAAGGCCGCGCACGCGGTAGCGGTGACGACCGTCGATCATGGCCAGGTAGTACTCCCCGTCCGGTGCCGGTCCTCCGATGTGCCGGGCCGCGGTGTTCATGCTGAAGAACCACGGGGCTTCGGTGTCGACATCGAGCGACAGCTCGGCGCACAGGGCGGTGGCGCGGGCCAGTACCCTCAGCCCCTCGAGCAGTTCCAGCTCGGTTTCGGCGTCACTCTCGACGGAGCGGGTGAGGTCGTCGATCATCTGGCGGACGAGCCGCCATCCCTCGAGGGCGAGTCGACCGTCTCCGTTGGCGGCCATCGCTAGCGGGCGGCGTTCTCGTCGGTCATGTCCCGGAAAGCTTCGAGACCACCGGCCCGAGCGCCTCCCAGCTGTCACTCTCGATCGACCAGTACGAGATGCCGTACTCCTCCCGGCGCCACTGCAACTCCTCGGCCATCTCGTCGAGCGTACCGAACAGGGCCAACGGGATGTGGAGGGCCTCGCCCGGGTCGATGCCGAAATGTGGCGCCATGGCGTCGGCGATGCTCGAGGCGTCCTCGGTGATCATGATGAACCCGATGAGTGCATTGAGCTCGAGGTCGCCGAACCGATCGCCCGCGGCCTCCTTCACCCACGCCACTTTCTCGCGTGTGCGGTCCGGCGAGGCATTCGGGGCCGTCTCCGGCCCGCCGGTGCCTTCCCGGAGGTTGACGTTGATGCTGACGATGTCCGCGTGGCGCGCCGCGAACGAGAGGACCCGTTTGCCCCCGCCCCCGATGACCAGCGGGGGCCCTGGCCGTTGGACGGGGCGTGGCAGGAGGCCGTGCTCGTGGACCTGGTAGTACCGGCCGTCGAAGGAGAAGGCACCGTCCGTCCGCAACAGCCCCTGGATCACCGCCACCGCCTCCTCGAATCGCTCCACCCTTATCCTCGGCTCGTCATAGGTGATGCCGGACTCCTCGTAGTCGCTGCGCATCCAGCCGGCACCGAGGCTCATCTCGAACCGGCCGTCGCTGAGCACGTCGAGTGTGGCCGCCTCCTTGGCCAGGCTGACCGGGTGCCGGTAGTCGTTTCCGAAGACGAGGGACCCGATGCGCAGCGTGGCGGTGGCGGCGGCCACGGCGGCCAGCGCCGGCACCGGGGCCAGCTGGTCGCCGAAGTGGTCGGGCATGAAGAGGGTGGAGTAGCCGAGGTCCTCGGCGCGGCGGGCCTGCTCCGCCCATGAGCGGGCCGTCCCCTCCGGCGCCTTGCCGAGCTGTGCGGCAAATCGGAATCTGTGCTGACGGGCCACGGCCTCATCCTGCATCATCTCCCCGGGCCGGTGCTCGCCGTCGGTCCCGAGGTCGCCGGCCAACAAGCCCGACGACCGGTGCGGGTAAGGTTCGGAGGATATGGCCGAGGTCGACGAGGTACTCCGCTGCCACGCTCCCGTCGCCGCCGACGCACTCGATCGGATGGAGGCCGCCGCCTGGGGCGAGGGGGAGCGCTCGGGACGGATCGAGCTGGTCGAGCTGATCAGTGTGGCCTGTGCCGCTCAGCTCGGTGTACCGCCCCTGGTCCCGCCCGACCGGTTCCGACCTCCGCCACGGGATGGCCGGGACGCCGACGGACCGCCCCCGACCGACCGGTTGACGGGACCGGATCGCGCCATCCTGGACTTCGCCGTCCAGTTCAGCCTCGATGTCTCGGCGGTCACCGACGGGCAGCGGAACGCCCTGTTCGAGCAGCTCGGAGAGCAGGTGGCCGGCGTGACCGCCGTTATCTTCGTGATGGACTTCGTGCCCCGTGCCCGGGCGGCGCTGCGCGCACTGCTCGGAGGTGCACACCGGGCCGGACGCCAGGAGACGAGCCCCGCACCGGACGGGGAGCCCATCTGGGACGCACTGGGCATGTTCATCCGGGCTGTGCCCCAGCTCGATGCCCTGGACCCGATCACGTCCGAGCTGGTCCGACTCCGGGGTGCCCGTCAGCACCGGTGCCGGCTGTGCCAGTCGTTACGGAGCCGGCCCGCCCTCTTGGCCGGAGCCGACGAGGAGACCTTCGCCGGGGTCGACTCGTACGAGAGCAGCGATCTCTCGCCCCTCCAGAAGGCCGCCCTCGCCTTCACGGACGCCATGCTCTGGACTCCCGGCCATCTCGAGACGGGCGCGGCCCGGTTGGTGGAACTGGCTTCGGAGGAACAGCGGGTCGAGTTGGTGCTGGACGTGACACGGAACGCCCTCAACAAGATCGCCGTGGCCCTCGGAGCAGACGCTGCCCACGTGGACGAGGGGATCGAGATCTACGACGTCGATGCCGACGGTGGGCTGGTCTACGGACTGACGTTGAGCTGACCCGTCCCGGTCGGGGCGACCCTTTGCCCTGAGTACGCTCTCGGTCATGCGGATCGGTGTGCTGACGGGGGGCGGTGACTGTCCGGGCCTCAACGCGGTCATCAGGGCGGTGGTGCGCAAGGGGGTCGAGGTCTACGGCGACGAGTTCGTCGGCTTCCGTGACGGCTGGCGCGGACCCCTCGACGGCGATGTCATGGCACTGGATGTGGCCGCCGTCCGCGGCATCCTGCCCTTGGGCGGCACCATCCTCGGATCCAGCCGGACCAATCCGTACAGCACCGACGACGGGGAGAGCCGGGTCCTCGACATCATGGCCGGTTCGGGGGTCGACGGCCTCGTCGTCATCGGTGGCGAGGACACGCTCGGGGTGGCGACCAAGCTCGCAGCCAAGGGCCTGCCGGTCGTCGGCGTGCCGAAGACCATCGACAACGACCTCGGGGCCACCGACTACACCTTTGGATTCGACACCGCGGTGACGATCGCCACCGAGGCCATCGACCGCCTCCACACGACGGCGGAGAGCCATCACCGTGTGCTCATCGTCGAGGTGATGGGTCGCCATGCGGGCTGGATCGCCTGGCACTCCGGCGTCGCCGGCGGCGCCAACGTGATCCTGATCCCCGAGCGACCCTTCGACATCGACGCCGTGTGCGCGTTCATCGAGCACAGGTTCGCCAGCCACTATGCCCCCATCGTGGTGGTGGCCGAGGGCGCGCTCCCCGTCGAGGGTACGTTGCCGGACCGCGGCGGCCAGGTGGACGCGTTCGGCCATGTCCGTCTCACCGGCATCGGAACCCTGTTGGAGTCCGAGATCGCCCAGCGGACGGGAAAAGAGGCCCGCGCCACGGTGCTCGGCCACGTACAACGCGGCGGCAGCCCGACCGCGTTCGACCGGGTCCTCGCCACCCGGTTCGGTCTCCACGCCGTCGACGCACTGCACGATGGCCATTTCGGCCAGATGGTGGCGTTGCACGGGACCGACATCGACCTCGTCCCGCTGTCCGAGGCGACGGCCAAGCTCAAGTTGGTGTCCCCCGAGCTCTACGCCGAGGCCGAGGTCTTCTTCGGCTGACCGGTCGCACCGCCCACCAAGGGTGGGTCGGACCCACCGGGGTCGCGGTCACCCTCGGCGTGGGTTACCATCGGTGTCTCCGCCGGTGGGTGGTGGAGACGGCGCCACCACTGGGCTGACGTCGGGCACTGACAGGACAGACCGGGTACGGACCGGTCGAACGGGGGAGAGGAGGGACGATGGCATCACCTGAGACAGGATCAGGTCGAACCGGTGTGAGCATGGCCACCATGTCGTCCGTCCCGCCGCCCGGCGCGGTTCCAGGGACGGTCGTGGGGTGACCATCGAGTTCACGCACGGGGGATCCGGCCCACTCGGCTAGATCGACCGGCGCCGGGTCCCGACCCGTCACCAGACCTGCGGCATCGACGATGCCCGCATCGCATCAGCACCATTCTCTCCGATCCCGGCCGTGATGCCGGTGGGACCCGGTCCCACCCGGCACCCCGGGTACCCCGTCCCACAAGGAAACCTCCCGTGGCTGAACTCTCAGAATTCCCATCTGCATCAGCGGTCGACACCCTCGCGTTCTGCTGGGACCAGGTCGAGGGCCAGAAGCGGCAGCTCGTCACGTCCTGGATCGTGATGGTGCTCGCCGTCGTGGTGGCCGACGTCGTCTGCCCCCTTGTCTTCGCGTCCATCCTGAGCCGCGTCGCCTCCCTCCCGACCCGGGCGGTAGCCGGCGAGTGGCACACCTTCGGCCCGTTGCTGCTGGCCTACGCGGCCGCAGGTCTCGTCGCCATGGGGCTGTGGCGGGTCGCCGGCTGGATGGAGTGGGGTGCGTGTGTGCGCTCGTTCGCCACCGGCGTCAACAACGGCTACGCGAGGCTGTTGAAGCTCAGCTATCGCTGGCACATGGACCACCCGGCCGGGGAGGTCATCTCGTCGCTGGGCAACTTCTCGTGGGCCTTCGTCGAGATGGTCGACGTTGCCTCGTGGGGACTGCTCCCGGTCGTCGTCGTCGTCCTGTCCGCCATCGTGGTGCTCGCGGTCTTCGCGTGGCCCGCAGCCCTCGCGCTGCTCGTCATGGTCGCGCTGTTCGTCTTCGTCATCCTGCGGAGACTGCGGTTGGTGCGCGCCGCGTCCCAGGAGTTCGAGGACCACCACTCGAGGGCGACCGGGGTGGTGGCGGACACCGTGACCAATCTCATGGCGGTCCGGACGGCGGCGGCCGAGCCCCAGGAGAAGGCCAGGGTCGGAGACCTCATGCGCCAATCGGTGGCGGCCGACCTCCGAGCCCGGTCCATCTTCATGCGGACCCAGCTGCAGTTGGAGACATCGATCGTGGTGGGCACGCTGCTCGCCCTGGTGGCCGGCACGACCATGGCGACCCACCACTGGGCGTCGACGGCCGCGCTGTACCTCATCCTGTACTACTCGGCCCAGGTGGCGTTGAGCCTGCAGCAGTCGTTCGAGCATCTGCGCTCCTTCGCCCGTTCGCTCGGACGGGCGGCGAAGTTCACCGCCATCGCCGGCGTCGAGGCCGAGATCGTCGAGGCACCGCGGGCCCGACGCCTCCTCGTTCCTCGCGGGGAGGTGGAGTTCCGAGGAATCGGTTTCGGCTACGGGTCGGGCGGGGCCCTGTTCGACGACCTGACCCTCACGGTCGCGTCCGGCGAGCACGTGGCGCTGGTGGGACCGTCGGGTTCTGGCAAGTCCACCCTGTCGAAGCTCCTTCTCCGTTTCATGGACGTCGACCGTGGGCGGATCCTGGTCGACGGGCAGGACATCACGGAGGTGACCCTCGCCTCCCTGCGCAGCCACGTGTCCTACGTGCCCCAGGACCCCCAACTCCTGCACCGCAGCATCGCCGAGAACATCTGCTACGGCATGGGGACGGAGGACGACACCGACGGAACCGCCGGGTCGAGGCCGATCGTCGACTATGAGGTCGTGCACGCAGTGGGAAAGGCCGCCCACGTCGAGGAGTTCGTCTACGCGCTTCCGGACCGGTACGACACCGTGGTCGGTGAGCGCGGACTGAAGCTGTCCGGAGGTCAGCGGCAGCGGGTGGCCATCGCCCAGGCCATGGCCAAGCACGCACCCATCCTGGTGCTGGACGAGGCCACCTCTGCGCTCGACTCCGAGTCGGAGCATCTCGTGCAGGAGGCCCTGTGGAGGTTGATGGAGCAGTCGACGGCGATCGTCATCGCCCACCGCCTCTCCACCATCGCCCACATGGACCGCATCGTGGTTCTGGACCAGGGGAGGATCGTGGAGGAGGGGACCCACCGGGAGCTCTTGGACGACCGTCTCGGGCTCTACGGGAGGCTGTGGCAGCACCAGTCGGGCGGGTTCCTGGTCGAGTGAGCGCCCGCCGAGGTCGGCCGCGGAGATCTAAGCTGCACCCCCTCGGGGCTTGCGGCCCGCCTCGGGGCTTGCGGCCCGCCTCGGGCCCCTTGCCACCGGCCGAGTGACGGCACGACCGGAGGCCCGATGTTCCAGCCACGGCGACGATCAGCCACGGCCCTGGCCGTGCTGGCCATGCTGGCCACCCCGGTGGGGGCCGCAGTGGTGCACGTGACCGGTGCGCAGGCTGCCGGCGCGGTCCCCGGACCGGGCTTGGCGACCTGGGGGTCAACCCGTATCCCCGCGGCGCGGTGGCAGCACTCGACGCCGCTGCGGGCGGTGCCCGGCGAGGAGCTCCCCGCGGTCGGAACAGGGGCCACGTCGTACTCGACGAACTGGTCCGGGTACATCGCGGGCGGATCCACGTTCACCGGCGTCGATGCCCGATGGAGCGTTCCGGCCGTCCAACCCTCGGCCGCGGAGGAGGCGTCGGCCACGTGGATCGGCATCGACGGTGTGACCGACAGGTCGCTGATCCAGACCGGCACGGCGCAGGACACATCCAGCGCCGGGACCAGCTACTTCGCCTGGGCCGAGGTCCTTCCGTTTGCCCCCGAGGATCTCGGTCCGGTGTCTCCGGGCGATGAGATACGCGCCTCCATCGTCAAGGCCGACGGCACCTGGACGATCAGCATCAGCGACGAGACGGAGGACCTGGGCGCGTCAGGTCAGGTCGCCTACGACGGGGAGGGTTCCACCGCCGAGTGGGTCGAGGAGGCCCCGACCTCGAGCCTCACCGGCCAGGTGCTGCCCCTGGCCGATTTCGGGACGGTCAGGTTCACCGACATGGGATACCACGCGTCGCCTGCCGGCTCGGTGTCCCTCAGCCGAGTGCAGATGGTCGACCACGGCGATCACGTCATCGCTGCTCCCGGGAGGATCGTCGACCATGCCTTCACGATCACCTATCGGCCACCACCGGGGTCCGGACCGCCGTCCCCGGCCGGGCACGGCTACGACCTGGTCGGCTCCGACGGCGGGGTGTTCGTCTTCGGGGGCGGCTTCTACGGCTCGTTGCCCGGTCTCGGCATCGAGGTGGACGACATCACCGGCATCGTGCCCACGGCCGCGGACGACGGGTACTGGCTGGTCGGGGCCGACGGCGGGGTGTTCGCCTTCAACGCCCCGTTCGTCAACTCGCTGCCGGGCGTCGGCGTCGACGTCGACGACATCGTCGGCATCGTGCCCACCCGCGACGACCAGGGCTACTTTCTCGTGGGCCGGGACGGGGGCGTGTTCAGCTTCAACGCGCCGTTCGAGAACTCCCTGCCCGGGCTCGGGATCCACGTCGACGACATCGCCGGCATCGCCGCCACCGCCGACGACCTCGGGTACTGGCTGGTGGGCTCGGACGGATCGGTCTACGCCTTCGGGGACGCCGGTTACTTCGGGAACGCCCCCGCCGGTGCGGTGGCCATCACGGCAACCCGTGACGGCGGCGGCTACTGGGTGGTCGGGGCCGACGGGGCGGTCAGCGCCTTCGGCGACGCCCGCTCCTACGGAGACCTCCCCTCCATCGGGGTGGCGGTGGACGACATCGTGGGCATCGTGGTCTCCCCCGACGGCCGGGGCTACAACCTGATCGGCAGCGACGGCGGTGTGTTCAGCTTCGGCGACGCCGCCAACCTGGGGTCGCTGCCCGGGCTCGGCGTCCACGTGGACGACGTGGTGGGGGCGGTCCCGACCTGAGCCGGGCCGGGTCGGAGCGGGTCGGGCCGGGTCGGGTCGGGTCGGGGGGGCCGGGTCAGCCGACCGGGGCCGACCGGGTCGGAGCGGGCCGGGTCGGGTCGGGGCGGGTCGGGCCGGGTCGGAGCGAGCGGGTCAGCCGACCGGGACGGGTCAGCCGACCGGGGCGGGCCGGGCCGGGGCAGGCCCGGGGCGCGGTTCCTCTCGGTCGTTCGGCGACCGGTGGAGGTGAGTGGTCACGACCTCGCGGCAGAGGCACCCGGCGATGAGGGCGGCCGTGCTCCGCCCGGGAGACGCTGTCAACGGGCCGGCGGCCGGACGACGCCGCGGGCCCCTCGGCACGGGTGCGTGGCCAGACTCCGTCGGCGGTTACCCTGGGGGCGAGAAGGGTGTTCCACCGGGATGAGCGAGGCGACATGGAGAGATCCCATCAGGCGGGCGCGGTCGGGCCGGACTGGGCATCGCGCCTCGCTCGTGATTTTCTTCACGATGAGCCCCGACGACCAGGCGCGTCCGCGTTCCAGTGGCGGCGATGTGGCGCATGACCGGATAGTCCACGTCGGCAGAACGCTGGACACTCTGGGCTGATGGTCTACCTTCTCGCTACGTTCAGCGCGCTGGCCAACGCGCTGACCAGCATCCTGCAGCGGATGGGCGTGGAGGATGCCCCGGCCGAGTCGACCCTGCGATTGAGCCTGCTCACCCACGCCCTCAAGCGCGGGGTGTGGCTGCTCGGCTTCGCTGTCATGATCATCTCGTTCCTGTGCCAGGCCGTGGCCCTGCACCTCGGCGACCTCAGCCAGGTCCAGCCCATTCTGACCACCGAGCTGCTCTTTCTCGTGCTCCTCCTGGCCACGTGGTTCCGCTTCCGGATCGGAGTACGGGAATGGTTCGGCTGCCTGGCCGCGGCGGGCGGCCTCGCCGGGTTCCTGGCCTTCGCCCAGCCCGGCGGCGGCCAGCTGGTGCCGACCAATCTGGGCTGGTTGATCGTCGGCTCCGTCTGCGGCGGGGTGATCCTGGTGGCCGTGGTCCTCGCCCTGCGGGGCCCCCGGTGGTGGCGGGCGGCCATGTTCGGGGCTGCGGGCGCGGTCGGCTTCGCCTTCACCGCGTCGCTCATCAAGACGGTCGGCAACTACGTGGCCACCGACTGGCCCAACATGTTCGTCCACTGGCAGACCTACGGGCTGGCCGTCTGCGGTGTCGGATCGGTGTTCCTGGCCCAGAATGCGTTCCACGCCGGACCCATCGCGGCCTCCCAGACCGCGCTGGTGCTGGTCGATCCGCTGGCCAGTATCGCCATCGGCATCGGCCTGTTCGGGGACAACCTGCGGACCGCGGGCGCTTACGGGCCCCTGGAGGCGCTCTCGCTCCTCGTCATGTTCATCGGGGCCGTCTCCATCGCCCACTCGCCGCTGATCTCGGGGATGAAGGGGGACGACGAGCGGTACTCGGAGCTGCTGTCGCTCCGTTCCCGATCCAAGCGCTTGGTGGACGCCGTCCAGGATCAGGTCCCGCCCGAGGTGCTCAAGCAGCTGCCCCTGAAGTGACCCGTGCGTCGGTCAGAGGGACCGCGGCCGGTTGACGAACCTCCCGGCCCTGGGGGAGTAGAACCAGCCCCCGCCGGCCCTGGTCCCACCGTCCACCGGGATGTTGTGCCCGGTCACGTAGCCCGCCAGGTCGGAGGCCAGGAAGAGGGCCACGCGGGCCTGGTCCTCCGGCCAGCCGACCCTGCCCACCGGCGCCCAGGACGGCCACAGGTCCTCGTGCCCGTCGAGTCCGCTCAGATAGTCCACCTGGGGTGTCTGGGTGAGATCGGGCCCGATCCCGTTCACCCGCACCCCGAACCTTCCCACGGCCACGGCGAGGGACGTCGTGAAGTGGGCCGCCGCCGCCTTCATGGCCGCGTAGACGGGATCGCCGGGAAAGCCGCGGAGCCCCTCCACGGAGTGGAGGTTGACGATCGAGCCACGGCCCGCGGCGGTCATGCTTGCGAGGAAGGCACGGGTCGTGGCCAGGATGTGGAACAGGTTGATGCTGTACATGGCGTGCCACGACTCGGGGGTGGAGTCCTCGAACCGGACCGACGGGCGATAGTCCCCGACATTGTTGACGAGCACGTCGATGCGGCCGTGCTCGGACAGGACGCCGGCGGCCAGCCGATCGACGTCGGCGGGCACGGTGACGTCGACGATGTGGACCCGGACCGTCCCGCCGGCGTCTTCGATGGCCTGTCGGGTGCGAGCGGCCCGCTCCTCGTCCACCTCGGCCATCTCGACCAGGGCTCCGTGCCGTGCGAACAGCCTCGAGATGGCTCCGCCGATTCCGTCCCCGCCCCCGGTGACCACCGCCACCCGATCGTCCAGCAGCCGGTTCCAGTCGTCGATCGGGATGACGTCTGTTGGTCGTGGTGAAGTCATGATGAAGCACGTCTCACTCGGCACTCCTCACCGGTCTCACTCGGCACTCCTCACTGGTCGTTCCTCGTCGTCACCCCCTCGCCGCTGCAGTGGGCACCGGCGGTGGGACCCCGAGGCGGTGGGACCCCGAAGCGATCGGAAGCCGGACGGCGTGGTCGGCGGGGCAATGGTACCGTCGAGTGTGGGCCGGGCCACGGGCGAGCGAAGCCCAGATCGAAGGACGACATGACTGGGCACGGGCCGACCGGGAGGCGAAACGGGAGATGACCACCGCACACATGAGCGCGACCGCAGACCCGCTGCTCGACGAGCTCGACGGTTGGCTGTCCGACAACTGGGACCCGGATCTCACCGTCGCCGAGTGGTGGCAACGGCTGGGCCTGGCGGGTTGGTCCGCCCCCTCACTTCCGGCCGACGCCTACGGCCGCGGGCTGTCGCGTGCCGACGGGCTCCGGGTGCAGCAGCGGATCGCCGCCTCGGGGGCCCTCGGAGCCCCGGCTGGACTCGGACTGCTCCTGGCCGCCCCGACCATCGTGACCCACGGCACCCGCGAGCAGATCGACACCTACGTGCGCGACATCGTGACCGGCCGTCAGGCGTGGTGCCAGCTGTTCAGCGAACCGGCCGCCGGTTCGGACCTGGCCGGACTGCAGAGCCGGGCGCGGCGAGACGGCGACGAATGGATCGTGAACGGCCAGAAAGTCTGGACGTCGGGCGGCCAGTATGCCGATCTGGGCATGCTCCTGGCCCGCACCGATACCCACGTGCCCAAGCACCAGGGGATCACCTACTTCGCACTCCCCATGCATCAGCCCGGGGTCGAGGTGCGCCCCCTGCGCGAGATGACGGGTCGCGCCCTCTTCAACGAGGTGTTCATGACCGATGCTCGGGTGGCCGACGACGCGGTGATCGGCGGTGAGAACCACGGGTGGGCGGTGGCCAACACCACGCTCATGAACGAGCGCAGCGGGCTCGGCTCCGGGGCCGGCTCCCCGTTGGGCTCGGGTGCGACTCCGGGGACGGTGACCGGCCACCTCGAGCGTCGGGCGGGCGACTTCGTCGCCTCGGGTGGGCGCAGGACCGTGGCGACGGGAGCGGGCGGCAACGGTTCGCGGCCCGGGGCCGGCGCCGCCGACGCCGCCGACGGGGCCGACGCCGCCGACGGGGACGGCGAATCGGGCATGCTCGGCTTGATGTCGGGGGGAGCGGATCTGATGATCAGCTTGGCCCAGAATACCTCGGCGGCATCCGATCCCCTCGTACGTCAGGACCTCGCCCGTCTCTACACGCTCGGCGAGCTCGGCCGCTTCAACTCGCTCCGGCTCAAGGCGGCCAAGCAGTCCGGCGGGGACATACCGGGCATGCCCAACATCGCCAAGCTCTCCATGAGCCAGATCATCAGGCTCTCCCGCGACCTCGGTCTCCGGATCATCGGACCCGGCGGCATGCTCCACGCCTACGACGATGCCGGCCGTCAGCGCGCTGGCGCGGGCCACCGGGAGCCCACGCAACGCACTGGTCACCGAGCTGGCCCTGCTCTCACCGGCACCGTCCATCTACGGCGGGACCGACCAGATCCAGCGCAACATCATCGGCGAGCGGGTTCTCGGGCTGCCCAAGGAGCCCGGACCCGACAGGAACACGCCGTTCTCAGATCTTCCCGCCAACGGCTGAGGAAGAGACGGCCGAGGAAGAGGGGTGGACATGTCCGGGATCTGCGAAGGCAGGATCGTCGTCGTCACCGGTGCCGGTCGTGGCATCGGCCGCAGCCACGCCATCGAATTCGCCCGCCAGGGGGCCAAGGTCGTCGTCAACGACCTCGGCGCCGAGGTCGACGGGAGCGGGTCCTCGGAAGGTCCTGCCGGAGAGGTGGTCGAGGAGATACGCGGTTTCGGGGCCGAGGCGGTCGCCAACGGCGAGGACATCAGCGACTGGGACGGTGCACAGCGACTGATCGCCACCGCAGTGGACACGTTCGGTGGGCTCGACGTTCTGGTCAACAATGCCGGGATCCTGCGGGACCGGATGTTGGTGAACATGACCGACACCGAGTGGGACGCAGTCATCCGGGTGCATCTGCGCGGCACCTTCGCGCCGATGCGGTGGGCCGCCGACTACTGGCGCGACCGGGTGAAGGCCGGTGAGACCAACGACGCCCGTATCATCAACACGACCTCCCCGTCGGGCATCTACGGCAACGTGGGCCAGACCAACTACGGGGCGGCCAAGGCCGGCATCGCGTCGATGACGGTGATCGCGGCGATGGAGCTCGCCCGTTACGGGGTCACCGTCAATGCCATTGCCCCTGCCGCGTTGACCCGGATGACCGAGAACCTGGGCTTCGGTGAGGGGCGCACCGACCGGAAGCCCGAAGAGTTCGATCCCAACGACCCCGACAACATCGCTCCACTGGTGGTGTGGCTGGCCAGTCCCGCCGCCGCCGCCATCACCGGCCGGGTCTTCAATGTGTACGGCGGCCACATCAGCGTGGCCGAGGGTTGGGTGGCCGGACCCGGAGTGAGCAAGGACGACCGCTGGGAGCCGTCCGAGCTCGGCGAGGTCATCCCCGGGCTGGTGTCGAGGGCGGCGCCCAACGCCAACATGTCGGGGAGGCGGGACTCGTGACCGCGGTCGACTCCCGCCACCAGGTGGTCGGGGGATCCCGCGGCCCGGGCCTGCAGGCCGACCCGGAGGGCGCCGGTTTCGATGCCGGCCGCCTCGAACGCCTCACCGAGCACTTCGAGAACCGCTACGTCGAGACCGGGAAGATCCCTGGTTGCCAGATGGCCGTGACCCGTGGTGGCCGGCTCGCCTACTGGCGATCACTCGGCCTCATGGACCGCGAGCGTTCGAGACCGGTCGCGGACGACACGATCTGGCGCATCTATTCGATGACCAAGCCGATCGCGTCCCTCGCCCTGATGCAGCTCTACGAACAGGGGGCGTTCCAGCTCACCGACCCGGTGGCCCGCTACATCGATGAATGGCGGGGCCTGAAGGTGGGCGAGCTCCAGGCCGACGGCTCGCTCCGGCTGGTGGAGCCGGAGGCGCCGATGACCGTTCTCGATGCGCTGACCCACATGACCGGGCTGGCCGGAAGCCTGTCGCCGGGCCATCCGATCGACGATCGGTTCGCCTCGGAGGTGCACGAGGCCCGTCACGGGTTGACCCTCGAAGGGGTGTGCACGCTGCTGGCCGGGTACCCGCTCAAATTCCACCCGGGCACCCACTGGAATTACGGGCTCTCCACCGACATCTGCGCCCGGTTGGTCGAGATCCTCTCCGGGGAACGGTTCGACAGGTACCTCCGGGCCAACGTGTTCGAACCGCTGGGCATGTTCGATACCGACTTCTCCGTCCCGGCCGCGGCCGTCGACCGGTTCGCCGCCTGCTACCGGTATCGCAAGGGCGAACCGCCCGCCCTCATGGACGATCCCGAGCACAGCACCTATCGCCGGCAGCGATCGTACCTGTCCGGTGCAGGCGGGCTCGTCTCGACGACGGCCGATTACCTCCGCTTCTGCCAGATGCTGCTCGGCCGCGGGGAGCTCGACGGTCGCCGACTTCTCGGCCGGAAGACGCTCGACCTCATGACCTGCAACCATCTCCCGGGTGGTGGGGACCTGGCCCAGCTGGCCGTCGGTGGTTTCGGGGAGGCTGGATTCAGCGGCGCAGGTTTCGGGCTCGGATTCGCCATCGGCCAGGGGCCCGCAGCCACCAAGGCCGCCGGCTCGGTCGGGGAGTACTACTGGGGTGGGGCGGCCAGCACCGCGTTCTGGATCGACCCGGTGGAGGACCTGGCCGTGGTGTTCATGACCCAGTTGCTTCCCTCGTTCTCGTATCCGATCCGGGCCCAGCTGCGGGCCCTCGTCTACCAGGCGCTGGTCGACTGACCGGCCGGCTCTGCCCGCGGCACTAATTCCGGAGCGAGGCGTACTCCTTGACCCGGCCCAGTGCGGCGTCGCTCGACTTGGCCAGCGACCCGGTGTCGAAGGGGGGTTGTGGGTCGTACTCGATCATCAGCTGAACGGCCTCCGCCGCGGTGCGGTCGACCAGCAGCTCCACCAACCGGAGCGCCATGTCGATGCCGCTCGAGACACCGGCCGAGGTGATGATCCGTCGCTCCAGGTGCTCGACCACCCGTTGTGGGGTGGCGATGGCACCGTGGGCCTCGAGCTCCGGATAACACGCCCAGTGGGTGGTCGCGGTGAGCCCCGTGAGGAGGCCGGCGGCCCCGAGGACGAGCGATCCCGTGCAGACGGAGGTGGTGAACCGCGTGGTTGCATGCGCGTCGCGTAGCCACTGGTGCAGCTGTTCGTCGAGCTCGAGGCGGCGCGTCCCCACCCCACCCGGGAACACGATGACGTCCGGGTGGGGGAACTCGGAGAAGGTGCCGTCGGCGACGATGCCGACCATCTGGTTGTCGCTCCGGACCTCGCCCCGCTGGTCGGCGATGAAGGTGACGTCGACGGTCGGTATGCGCTGGAGGACCTCGTAGGGGCCGATCCCGTCCAGTGCGGTGAACCCCGGAAACAGGGGAATGACGGTCTGGAGATGGTTGGTCATGCGCTGGCCTTTCGGTCGGTGACGACACGGAAGCGTCGCCGGTAGGAGTCGGGAGCCACATCGAGGCGCCGTTTGAAGGTCCGACGCAGGGTCTCCGCGGTGCCGAAGCCGCAACGGGCGGCGATGAGGTCCAGGGTGTCGTTGGTCGTCTCCAGCTCGCGACGGGCGACTTCGGTCCGCACCCTCTCGACGAACCGGCCCGGCGTCTCACCCACTTCGTCGGTGAACACCCGGGTGAAGTGGCGCACGCTCATGGATGCGGCCTGAGCCAGCACGGGGACCCGGTGGTCCCCGTCCGGTTCCGATTCGACCATGGACTGGACGGCCCGAACGGTCGACCGTTGCGCCCGCGGCACCCAGACCGGTGATGCGAACTGGGTCTGGCCGCCCGGCCGGTGCAGGAACATCACCAGCCAGCGGGCGACGGTCTGGGCCACCTCGGCGCCGAGGTCGTTCTCGACCATGGCCAGGGCCAGGTCGATGCCGGCGGTGACCCCGGCGCTCGTCCAGTACTTCCCGTCCCGGATGTAGATGGGGTCGGGGTCGACACGGAGCGCCGGGAACTCTGCAGCCAGCCGATCGGCCTGTGCCCAGTGGGTGGTGACCCGCCGCCCGTCCAGCAGGCCGGCCTCGGCGGCCAGGAACGCCCCCGTGCACACGGCGGCCACCCGGCGACAGCGGGGAGCCACCGTCGTGATCCAGGTGACGAGCCCCCGGTCGCCGCGGGCGGCGCGGGCCTGACCGCCTCCGGGAATCACCAGGGTGTCGATGCTCGTCCCGACCTCCGGCAACGGTTCGGTGCACAGGCCCAGGCCGCTTTCCGCCCGGATGGAACGGGCTCGACCCGAGGCCAGTGTCACCCGGTAGCCGCCGGTTCGACCCCGCGCCTCGGCGGCCCGGGTGGCGCCCGCAAATACCTCGAAGGGACCCACGACATCCAGCGGCTGGACCCCCGGATAACCGACGATGACCACGTGGCGCTCCTTCATGGGTGCCAGCGTGCATCACACCGTCGATGGCGTCAATGACGCAATACCCACATATTCGGCCATCACCACCCGTGGGCCGGACAGCCGGTCGGGACGGAGCCAGTCAGAGCCGGAAGCGCTCGAAGAACGCCCAGATCACGTCGGTGGCGTTGATCTGGAAGGTGGTGAAGCCGGTGACGGAGCTGATCTCCTGGCTGAACCTGCTGCCGGGCCACGCATGACCTCCGCCGATGATGATGTAGAACTGCACGCCGGTTCCGGCCGGGCACCGATAGGTCCTGAGGATGATCTGGCTGGACGTCCGGGCGTCGGTGGCGCGCGGGTTGCACCCGTTCTTGAGCGCCCATGCCTTCACCGTGGCCGGAAACCCGGGCCCGTTGAGGTCGACGTGGACCGGAGCGGTCGTGGTGGTCGACGACGGCGTCGGCCCGCCCCGGCCCAGTATCCGGTTGAGGGTGGCGGTCCCCACCCCTCCGTTGAAGAAGAGGATCGGGTCGGCCGTCCCGTTGAAGGCGATGACGGGGACCCGGCGGGCCGGTCGGCACGGCTTCGGGAGAGCCAGGCCCGACACCGCGGCCACCGCGGTGAACCGGTCGGCCATGGTGCAGGCCAGGAGGGACACCATGAAGGACCCGTCGGAGAGCCCGCTGGCGTAGACGCGTGAAGTGTCGATGCAGAGCTCGTCCTCGAGCTGGTTCAACATCGCCGTGACGAACTCGAGATCGGGGTTGGGGCTGGCGGTGGCCGAGGTGTCCCACTGAACCGGGGTTCCGGTGCCCTCGGGGAAGACGGCGACAAAGCCGTCCTTTTGTCCGAGCTGTCCGAACATGGTGGTCGTCGAATGGATGACAGCTCCCTCGGACAGTCCGTGGAAGTCGATCACCAGGGGTCTCGGGATCGTCGCGGCGGTCGACGACCGCCGTGTTCCGCCGGGGATCGGCGTGGTCGGGGAAGGGGTGTTGAGGAGGTACCACCGGGACGCCCCGTCGACCTCGACGGTCCGTCGCCGGTTGGTGACGGGGCCCGTCTGGGGCTTGGCGCACCCGGGGGAGGGCACGGGAGGGCCGGTGGCGACCCCGGTCGCGGTGGCCGACCCGATGGTGGCCGACCCGGTGGTGGTCGTCGAGGAGCCCGTGCCCGACGACGAACAGGCCGAGCAAGCAAGGACAATCGTCATCAAGGCCGCGGTCACGGCGCCGGATCTTCTGGTCCCAGCTCTCCACGTCATGCGGAGTAGCGAAGCACATCGGCGTCCACCGTGCTGGTACCGGCGGTGGACGCCGGGCTGTCGCACCGGGCCCGAAGGGCGGGCGCCGGATCAGCTCCCACGGCTCGGTGCCGGCAGGGAGCCGTCGGCGCCCCGGCCCTCAGGTGCCGGCTGCTCCTCCCCGGCAAGGGTGGACACCCCGACCAGGGCCACCACCAGTCCGAGGGCCGCCGGGACCAGGCGGCCGTCCCCGTGGGCCAGGGTCTCGTCGAACACGATGATGCCGAGCAGCGTGCTGGCAAAGAGGGTCATGGCATTGCTCGAGGCCATGGCCGGAGCCAGCACGCCCGTCTTGAGTGCCGACTGTTGCAGCGTGAACCCGAAGAGGGCCGAGACGATGAGAGCGTAGGTGGTCCACGAGGAGAGGATCGGTCCGAGCCCCTGGTGGAGGTGGCCCACGAAGACCTTGGTCACCGCGGCCTGGAAGGCGAACGCACAACCGGCCGCCAACCCGAACAGGAGCGCCTGGCGCCCGCCGGTCCCGCTCCAGCCCAGGCCCATGAGGATCCCGATGGCCGCGGTGATGAGCAGGCCGGCGGTCCACCAGGCCGCCGCCCCGGGGCTGGCGGTTCCCGCACTCGGCTGGGCGACGCCGACGAACACGACGATGCCGGCCACGACGGCCATGGCACCCATGACCTCGCGCCGGCCCACCCGTTGTTGGGTGATCCGCATGCCGAGGGGCAGGGCGAAGACCAGGCTGAGCGTGCAGATCGATTGGACCAGCACCAACGACCCCCGGTCGAGGGCCGCGGCCTGGAGGATCCAGCCCCCACCCTGCAGTGCGGCGCCGGCCAGCCACACCGGCCGACCCAGGATCTGGATGAGGAAGCGCGGATCGCCCACACCGCCTGGGGTCTGGAGCGAACCCGCCTGCTGGAGCACGGTGCCCGCGGCGAAGCAGAACGAAGCGAGGAGGGCCATGAGTTCGGCCACCCGAGCCTCCTTTCGGTGGGCGGCGGTCGGCGCCCAGTATCCCAGGAAATGCCGGCGGACTGCGGATGTCGGAGGCAGTCGGACCGGAATGCGTCGAGCCGCGCCCGGGACCAGAGGCAGGGGGCGGTATGGTGGGGTGGTCATCTCGGGTTCGGAGAGGGCGCGCCTTGCGTGCCCACCGCAGTCCGACTGACGGGGTCGCGTCCGTTCGATAGAGCAGCGGTCGGCAGAGTCCAGATCTTGACCACCGAAAGTTGCCCATCCGGGCTGCCGACCCCACCGTACCGTCGGGTGCGGAACGAGAGACGTCCATGAACACAGGAAGCGCTGCGCCCGCCCAGTCGGCGGCGGGCCGCGAGGACTTTGCCGAACTGTCCCGCAAGGTCCGCGACGATGGCCTGCTGACCCGCCGCCGCGGCTACTACACCGTGAAGATCGGGGCGACGGTCGGCGCCCTGTTCGCCCTGGTGGGCACCGCACTCCTGCTCGGGAACACCTGGTGGAACCTGTGGGTGGCGGTGGGATTGGCCTTCGTGCTGGCCCAGCTCGGATTCATCGGCCACGACGCCGGTCACCGGCAGATCTGCACGCGCCGGCGCGACAACGATGCCATCGGGCTCGTCGTCGCCAATCTGTTCACCGGCTTCAGCTTCGGGTGGTGGCTGTCCAAGCACAATCGGCATCATGCCCACACCAACCGGCCCGGAAAGGACCCGGACATGGCTCCGGGCGCACTCGTCTACACCCGCGAACAGGTCCAGGACCTGGGCCGGATCGGCCGGCTGTACGCCAGTGCCCAGGCGGTCCTGCTCGTGCCCCTGTTGTTCCTCGAGGCGCTCAACATGCACGTGGCCAGCGCGGCGGCGTTGGCGCGGCGCCGCGATCTCGCCGCCCTGGTCGAGGCCGGGCTGCTCATCGTCCACGTCGGTGTCTTCTTCGTCATGCCGTTCGCCGTGCTCTCGCCCGTCCGGGCCGTGGTCTTCATCGCCGTCACCCAGTCGCTCTTCGGCTTCTACCTCGGGGTGAGCTTCCTGACCAATCACGTGGGCATGCCGGTGATGGTCCCAGGTGACGAACTGGGTTTCCTCCGCCGCCAGGTGCTCACCTCGCGTAACCTGTCCGGCCCTTCGTTCACCGGCTTCCTGTTCGGGGGACTGGACACCCAGATCGAGCATCACCTGTTCCCGACCATGCCTCGAGCCAACCTCCGGCGGGCCCGCAAGCTGGTGCGCCCGTTCTGCACCGAGCACCGGATCGCCTACACCGAGCAGAGCCCGTGGCGGGCCTACCGCGAGGTGGTGCGCCACCTGCGTATCACCGGGTCCGCCGGCGCGCTGCCCGCGGTGGGGTGACGACCGTCGGCCTCAGTGGGCTCGTTCCGCCGAGGAGCGGTCGGCCCCGGGCGCCCCGGTCCCGGTGTGGTCGGCGAAGGTGACCGGCGCCTCGAAGGCGGCCCGGCGGGCCGCCCGGCGGAAGGTGGCGAGCATGGCCGGCCCGACCAGCAGGATGACGACGAAGGTGGTGACGGCCCGCCCCGTGTCCCAGCCGAGCGAAGTGGTGGCATCGAAGATCAGATAGCGGTGCGCGTTGACGGCCAGTGAGGCGCCCGGCAGGTAGGCGATGCTGCTGGAAGGGTCGAGGTAGAAAGGCCAGAACGAAAGATTGAGCAGGAATCCGAAGACGTAGCCGGAGACGGCTCCGTACGCGGCCAGCATGAGGACCTCACGGCGGCCCGAAGCGGGCGGAAGGAGCCCGGCGAGGAGTCCGACCCAGGCGCACCCGAACATCTGGTAGGGCATCCATGGACCCACGCCCCCGGTGATGAGGGCCGAGGCGAACAGCGTCGTGCAGCCCAGCGTGAACCCGAAGCCTGCGCCGAAGACCCTTCCGGCGATGACGATGGTGAAGAAGATCGTCTCGACGCCGGCCGTGCCCGCTCCCAGTGGACGCAGGGCGGCGCCGATGGCGGAGAGCACGCCCAGCATGGCGATCGCTTTTGCGTCGATGCCCCCGTCGGCGATCTCGGCCACGATGACGGCCAGCACCAGCACCAGCAGTGCGCCGAACATCAACGGGGCCATCGCCGTGTCCCCGAACGTTCCGGGTGTCACGACGAATGGCCAGAAGAAGGCCACGAACCCGATGAACGAGGCCATGACGATTGCCACGCGGGACCGCAACCCGGTTCGGATGGCCACCGCCGCCGCGGTCATGGGACCACCTCTGCCAACGCCTCGGCCACCTGGTCCATGGTGAGGTACCGGAGCGGGGCGAGGATCTTCGCCACCTGGGGGGCGAAGGCGGGTGACGCCACCATCACTTCGGGGGCCGGACCGTCGGCAACGATGTCGCCGGTCCCCATCACCACGACCCGGTCGGCGGCGGCGGCCGCGAATTCGACGTCATGGGTCGAGACGACGACGGTCCGGCCCTCCGCCACCAGCTGGTCGAGGATGGCGATGAAGGATCGCTTGGCCGGGTAGTCGAGACCGCGGGTGGGCTCATCCAGCAGAACCACGTCCGGTGCGGCCACGAGCTGGATGGCGAGGACCAGCGAGAGCCGCTGGCCCTCGGAGAGATCGCGTGGATGGGTCCCCGACGGGATGCCCGGCGTGATCCGGTCCAACAGCGCCCGGGCGCTGACCGTCGAAGCATGCTCCGACTCCCGATCGGCCTGTTCGCACTCCTGTCCCACAGTGTCGAGGTACAGCAGGTCGGCAGGGGTCTGCGGGACGAGTCCGACGACGCCCCGTGCCTTTGCCGGGGAGAGGGAGCCCGGATCCACGCCTCCGATGTCGACCGTGCCGGTCTGGCGCGGCCCCGAGCCCTGCAGGGCCCACAGCAGCGACGATTTCCCCGAGCCGTTGCGCCCCATCAGGGCCACGACCTCGCCACCGGCCAGGTCGAGGTCCACACCGCGCACGGCGACGACGGGCCCGTAGCGGACGACGATATTGCGGGCGCGAAGCACGGTTCGGCCCGGATGCCGCGCCGTGGCCCGCGGCTGAGGTGGAACCGGCCGCGACGAGAGCCGGACCCGGAGCGGGGCCACCACCCGGCGGGCATCTCGCACCGAGAGGGGCAGGGGGTCCCATCGGGCCAGGCGGCCGAGCTCGACCACCGGCGGGGCCACCCCGGTCGTGCGCAGCATGACATCGGGAGGGCCGGCGGCGACGGTTCCGTCCGCCTTGATCTCGATGATCCGGTCGGCATACTGGACGACGCGCTCGAGCCGGTGCTCGGCCAGCACGACCGTCACCCCGAGGTCGTGCACGAGCCGGGTGACGGCGGCCAGCACCTCTTCGGCGGCGTTCGGGTCCAGTGCCGAGGTGGGCTCGTCGAGGACCAGAATCCGCGGCTGCGCCGTCAACGCCGAACCGATGGCGACCCGTTGTTGCTGGCCCCCCGACAGCTGGTAGAGGGGCCGGTCGCGCAGGTCGGCGATGCCCAGCACGTCGAGCGTCTCTTCCACCCGCTTGCGCATGATGTCGGGCGGGACGGCCAGTTGCTCCATGCCGTAGGCCAGCTCTTCTTCGACCGTATCGGTCACGAAGCCCGAGAGGGGATCCTGGCCCACCACCCCGACCACATCGGCCAGTTCACGCGGCGGGTGGGTGCGGGTGTCCCGACCATCGACGGTCACGCGCCCGGTGAGCGTCCCGCCGGTGAAGTGCGGAACGAGCCCGTTGACGGTCCCGAGCAGGGTCGACTTGCCCACGCCGGTGCGTCCCACCACCAACGCCAGCTCACCCTCCTCGACGCGTAGGCACACCTCCCGCAGGGCAGGGTGGTCGGCGCCGGTGTACGTGACGGACACCCGGTCGAAGTCGATCATGCCGACACGTCGATTCGGGGAGGGATGCCGGCGACATCCGTGGACACCGGTTGCCCGCCGGACGATGGCCGGGCACCCCCGGCCGTTGCCGCCCGCACCGGTGGGGGAGCTGCAACTGCGGCCACGGCGGCCACGGCGATGGCCAGGGCCGGAACGAGCGGCATCGAGGGCCAGGCCAGCGGAGCGACCGACGGGTTGAGGCCGGAGGCATCGAATCCGGTCCCGGCCACGAGGACCACGGCCGGAACGAGGCCGGAGGCGGCCACGATCCACTCGGGTGCCTTCCAGGGGTCGGGCCGGTACTGGCTGGCGCCCACCCGGCGGCTGCCGAGGGCCAACCCGAGGCAGCACAGCACCGATCCCGCCGCGAGGGCCGGCAATCCGAGGGGACCGGGCGCGGAGCTGTCGAGCAGACCGTAGGCGCCGAGGCACAGGCCGCCCATGCCGGTGACCAGCAACCCGCCCGTCGCCCGTCGGGCTCGGCGGGAGGCCCCTCCGGTGCGGCCGTACCCGCGCGAGTCCATGGCCGCGGCCAACCGCAACGACCGCTCCAGCGCGTCCTCCATGACGGGGATGGCGATGCTGCGGAGGGCGTGGAGATCGTGGCCGGTTGCGCCCCGGAGCTTGCGGGCCCGGCGCACCCGCTGCACGCTCTCCACCAGTTGCGGAGCCACGCTCAGCGAGACGACGACGGCGACCCCGAGCTCATAGAGGGCCCCGGGCAGAGCGCGCAGGGCACGCTTCGGATTGGCCAGCGCGTTTGCGGCTCCGAGGCAACAGAGGAGGCATGCGAGCCGAAGGCCGTCGTAGAGGGCCGACATGGTCCCTTCCAACGTGACGGGACCTCCGAGCTGGACACCGGACATCCATGAGGGGAGGGGAAGGTGGGGGAGGTCGAAGAGCACATGAGCATGGGCCGCATCGGCGTCGCCACCGAAGATGGAGCGGAACGCGACCCTGATGACGACGACGGTGAGCGCGAGGTAGAGGTAGTACTTGAAGGCCCGGGCCCACGGGGCGTCGCTGCGGCAGTGGGCGACCACGACCCCGAGGACCGCGAGCACCAAGAGGAGCAGCAGGGGATTGGTGGTCCTGCTGGCCGCGGTGGCCAGGCCCAGGGCCCAGATCCACCAGGCCATGGGGTGGAGGGTTCGGGGCACCCGTCGTCCGTCGTTCGGGCTCCAGCGGCGGTGGGGGGCTGTCACGGTCAGCCGGTCCGGCGCCGGCGCCAGGCGATGAGCCCACCGGTGGCGGCCAGCGCCACCACCGCCACGGCCCCGATCAGGAAGGGAAGGGGTGAGCCCTCCGAAGATCGGGTGGCCAGCGCCGGGGCGGCGTCGACGATCCTGGGGACGGACGGCTTCCGTCCGGCCCCGGCACCGTGGCGGGTGCCGGTGGGCGGCCGCCCTGCCGCCCGGATGGGGGCCGGAGACGTCGGCCGTTTCGGCGGCGCGGTGGGAACGGTCCCACCCTCTGTCTTGACCGGTTGCGGTCCCGTGACCGGAACGGCGGTCGACGGCTGCCGGCTCCCGCCGGCACTGCCGCCCACCAAGGGGGATGGTGCGGCCGGGGGCGGTGCCGCGGACGCGGCGGCGAGCGTCGTGGCGGTGGAGGACGAGGCCGGCGGCGATGCCGGTTGGGTGGAGGTTGTCCTGCCCGATGTCCGAACCGTGGCCCCCCGTACCGCGTTCGGTGACGGGAAGGCGGAAGGCGGGCCGGCCCCGGAGTCCCCCCCGAACACCCAGGCCTCGACGCTGCCCGCCGCCGGCTCGAGGCTCATCGCCCCCGACTGGCTGTACGTCCAGGTGTCGTGCCCGGCATCGGCGTACCAGAACGCCCAGTAGGCATCGGCGGGTGGGGTCGTGGCGCAGGTGTCGTCCGGCGGGTCACCGGCGATCTGGCAGATGAAGGCCAATCCGTACCCGGCGACCCCGTTCGGGTCGAACTTGGCGTCCACCAGGGCCTCGGCCGCCGTGGCAGGCAGGCTGGCGTCACAGACGCTGTTGATGTTCCCACCCCAGGGTGAGAAGTCGGCGGCGACGATGACCCCGGTGGAGCAGTTGACCGCGGGGTCGGCACCGGCCGGCGCAGCCGGGAGCACAGGCCCCAGCACGCCCCACCAGCCCAGGCCGGCCACCCCGGCGGCGACCGCGGCGAGCAACAGGTCACGGATCCTCCCCGGCCTGCGACGTCCGCGGAACAGCCGCAGTCGAGTGAGGCGGTCGAGCACCGGTCGGCCTCGCGTCCGATCCACTACGCGGGACGGATGGGACTGGCGGCCATCCCCACGATGGGTTGGTTCAGTTTCATCCCACCCTCCGACCCGTAGAAGCCGGCGTCACCGAGGGAGAAGATGCCTCCGTCGGCCGCCACCAGCCAGTAGCCCATGCCGTCGGGGGTGGTGGCCATGCCCACGACGGGCCGGTTGAGGGGCGTGGCACCCATCGACCCGTAGAAGCCGGCGTCGCCGAAGCTGAAGATGCCTCCGTCGGAGGCCACCAGCCAGTAGCCCCGGCCGTCGGGGGTGGTGGCCATGCCCACGACGGGCCGGTCGAGGGGCGTGGCGCCCATCGACCCGTAGAAGCCGGCGTCGCCGAAGCTGAAGATGCCCCCGTCGGAGGCCACCAACCAGTAGCCCCGGCCGTCGGGGGTGGCGGCCATGCCCACGATCGGCCGGTCGAGGGGCGTGGCGCCCATCGACCCGTCGAAGCCGGCGTCGCCGAAGCTGAAGATGCCCCCGTCGGAGGCCACCAACCAGTAGCCCCGGCCGTCGGGGGTGGCGGCCATGCCCACGATCGGCCGGTTGAGGGGCGTGGCGCCCATCGACCCGTCGAAGCCGGCGTCGCCGAAGCTGAAGATGCCCCCGTCGGAGGCCACCAACCAGTAGCCCCGGCCGTCGGGGGTGGCGGCCATGCCCACGATCGGCCGGTTGAGGGGCGTGGCGCCCATCGACCCGTCGAAGCCGGCGTCGCCGAAGCTGAAGATGCCCCCGTCGGCGGCCACCTCCCAGTAGCCCCGGCCCGAGGGACCGAAGGGAAGGGCCAGACCGGCCAGCGCCGGCACCGCCTGGTAGGTGGAGATGAGGCTCGCCGGGGCCGGCGCGGGTGGGAAGAAGAACGCGCCGGCGTCACTCCCGCCGGTCAGCTGGAAGGAGAGCAGCGCCGACACGGGGTCGTCCGAGCCCTTGGTCAGCGCCGGGCTCGCCGGTGAGACGCCGAGGGCGATCAACGCTTGGATGACCAGGGCCGTCGAGTCGGGGTCGGTACTGCCCGGTGTGGCCATGGTGTTCGGGAAGTACGACCAGCCGCCGTCAGGGTCCTGTGCCGAGTCGAAGAAGGCGACCGCGTGGGACAGGGCGGGGGAGGCCGCGCCCTGCGCGGCGAGGCCCTCGACGGCAAGCGCGGTGGAGTTGGTGTCCGGACCCGACTGGTCGGCCGGCGTCCCGCTGCATCCGTTGACGGCGGTGTCGGGACTGGTCCATCCGCCGTCCGGGCACTGTTGGTGGATCAGCCAGTTGATGGCGGAACCCAGCTGTCCGTTCCCTCTGACCCCGGCGGCGGCGAGGGCGGCAAGGGCCAGACCCTGCTGGTACCCCCCGGCTGCGTAGTCACCGACCTGTGCCTCCGTTCCGAAGAGACCGGCGTCGGGGCCGGTCTGCTGCTCGGTGGCCAGCAGGCGGCTCACGAGATCGTCTCCCCCGAACGAACGGGGATCGGCGCCCAGCGCGGCGGCATCGAGGATGAGCAGTCCGAGTTGGCCCGGCCCGTCGACACCGTTCGATGTCACGTACTGGTCGACGTGCGCCTCCATGTACGCGAGTCCGGATCGGGCGATGGACAGATCCTGGTTGGCGGCAGACAGGGCGAGGATGCTCTGTGCCGTGGAGGAGAAGTCGGGTTGATCCGACCCCGGTGCCGTCGGGACGTAACCCTGCGAGATGAAGTTGCCGGCGATCCACCGCGCCCCCTGCCTGGCTGTCGGCACCGATGGCAATCGGGCCACGTTGCCGGTCTCCGCCCCGTGGGCTCGCAGCTCCGCTCACGGACGCCGACGCCACGCCGGCGAGGGGGACGAGTGCCACCACTGCGGTGACGGCCAGGAGGGGTGTGCGGATCATGGTCTCTCGCTTCCCGGTCCAGACCCGGAAGCGTCACGACCATCGAGCCATGGGCAGCCTCCGAGCCCCGGACCGTGTGTCTCGACAGTCGGAGCTCATCCACTGCTCAGGAATCCCGGCTTGCGACGGACCCGTTGAGGACCCTCGCCTACGGTTGCGGACCAGCGCCGGCGTTCGACCGGCTTCCCCTTCGCAGTGGCCTGATGTGTTGTTGCCTGCGTCGATCACGGTACCACGGGCCGTCGTCGCCGGCCGCGGGAACCATCAGTGCCGCACGAGGCGGTCGACGAAGGCGAGCTTCTCGGTGACCGTCGGCGCCAGGACGAACGGATAGAGGTCGTCGTGCCCCATGGATCGGTTGACCTGGTTGAGCGCGTACGACAGCTCCAACCAGTCGTCGACGATCTCGGCGAAATCGACGCGGGCCGGCCCGCCCGGCCCGTCGGCGTGCCGGTGGACCGGGGCCCTGGCCGCCGGGCCCGGGGTGGCGGCCAGTCCGAAACTGTCGGCCGTCTGCAGCGTGTCGAGGATGTGGAGGTAGTGGGCGAAGGTCTCGGCCCAGTCCTCATACGGGTGCATGGTGGCGTACCGGCTGATGTGGGTCTCCGGCCACGACGAATCGTGGTCCGGAGAAGTGTCGTAGTGGCGCTCGACGGCCGTTGCGTAATCGGCACGGTCGTCACCGAAGAGCTCGCGGCAGGCGTCGAGCGTTTCGGGCCCATCGACCAGGATCGGCCAGTAGTAGTGACCGATCTCGTGGCGGAAGTGCCCGAGGAGGGTCCGGTAGGGCTCGCTGAGCTGTTGGCGCATCCGCTCACGGTGCTCGCCGTCGGCTTCGGCCAGATCGAGCGTGATCACACCGTTGTCATGACCGGTGACCACCTTGGTCGCGGTGCTCGAAAGCAGATCGAAGGCCAGTCCTCGACCTGCCATCTCGTCGCGTGGTGTGACCGGCAGCTGCAGCTCGGCCAACTGGAAGATGAGGCGCCGCTTGGCCATCTCGCCGCGCACCAGCTCGTCCATCCCGTCGGTATCGTCATCAGCGGGTCTGGTGCGGGTGAGCACGCAGGACTGGCAACGCGCCTCCCCACCCGCCGGGACCAACCAGTTGCACCCGGTCACCGGCCGGGTCGCACACCGCTGCCACGCCCGGGCCGGACCGGCCATCTCGACGAGCCGGTCGGGCGAGTCCTCGGTGAGGGCGACCACGTCGCGGCTCAGGTGCAGGTAGCCGAGGGGGGAGTGGCAGCGCAGACAGCGGTCGTTCTCGAAGAAGATCCGCTGCCCGCACTTGTCACATGTGAATACGCGCACAGAATGTTCCTCGGACCGCCCTCAACGCTACCCGGGGACGGCGTCGGCCCATCGGACGCCAACCGGCCGGGCCGGCGCTGGCATCGAACACATGTTCGTAGTAGCGTCGAGGTCGTGGTCGTGTGCCAGGGCTCATTGTTCGACTCGGTAGAGCCGGTGTGGCCGGGCACAGGTGTCCGTCGACCGGAGTCCCCACCCCGGGAGTGGCTGGACACGGAGGCCTGGATCGAGTTCGAGAGCAATTGGCTGGCCGGGTCGCACTCCCTGTTCGAGTACCTGGTCGACACCGTCCACTGGCGGGCCGAACGTCGTCGCATGTACGACCGGGTCGTCGACGTCCCCCGCCTGGTCGCCTTCTACGGTGAGGGCGAGGACCTCCCCGATCCGGTGGCGGAGGTGATGGCCGCGCTGTGCGAGAGCTACCGGAACGAGCCGGCAGGCCCGTTCCGTACGGTCGGGGCCTGCCTCTACCGCACCGGCCAGGACAGCGTGGCGTGGCACGGGGACACCATCGGGTCCCGATCGGGCGACGACACCTTGGTGGCCATCGTGTCGCTGGGCGAGCCGCGACGGTTCCTGCTGCGGCCCAAGGGCGGCGGACGGGTCCGGCGGTTCAGTCTCGGGCACGGCGACCTCCTGGTCATGGGGGGTAGCTGCCAGCACACGTGGGAGCACGCGGTGCCGAAGACCGCGCGTGCCGTGGGTCCGCGCATGAGCGTCCAGTTCAGGTCGGCCGGGGTGAGCTGACACGGTGGCGACGGGCGGCCCCTGGATGGGCGGCATTACTGTGGGCCCGGTACCCAGGCGTGTGAGCACAACCGGCCTGCAGGGCCGCAGGAGGGAGGGCAATGGCACAGAGCGCGGGGCTTCACGAGCCCGAGCAGCTGCTCTCGTCCCAGACTGTCGACCGGCACCGGGCCATCGTGTCGATCCAGGAGGAGTTCGAGGCGGTCGACTGGTACGACCAGCGGGTGGAGGCCACGACCGACGAGAGCCTGGCCGCGGTTCTGGCCCACAATCGTGACGAGGAGAAGGAGCATGCGGCGATGACCATCGAATGGCTGCGCCGCAACGACCCGGTGCTCGATCGGCACCTGCGCACCTACCTCTTCACCTCCGAGCCGATCACCGCCGTCGAGGCTCGGGCCGAGGGTGCCGCGCCGGACGGTGGGCCCGGTGACGGCTCACTGGGAATCGGCAGCCTGCGGAGCTGAGGGCCGGCGGACCCGGTTGGCCTGGCCGACCGGGAAGGGACGGACCCGGACGGACCCAGGATCCGGGCGCGCTGTGCGTCCGACAGGTCAGGCCTCCGGGCCGAGCGGTGCGAAGAGGTCGCCGAGCTCCTCCACCCGAGCGAGGACGTCGGCCGCGGTGAAGCGGAGCAGGCCGGCGTCGGCCTCGGCGGCGCACCGGCCGACCTCCTCCCAGGTGACCGGGGTCGACACGGTCGGATCCGGGCGCGCCCGCAGCGAATAGACGGCAACGGTCGTCTTCGCCGGGTGGTTCTGGCTCCAGTCGATGAGCACCTTGTTGCCCCGCAGGCTCTTGCGCATGTTGGACACGACCAGGTCGGGTCGGTCCCGTTCCAACGCGGTGGCGATCTGGCGGGCGTCCCGACGAACCCGCTCCCACGTCGAGCGGTTGCCGACCGGCACGTAGAGCTGGAGGCCCTTCGACCCGCTCGTCTTGGCGTAGGACTCGAGGTTCCGGGTCTCGAGCAGGTCGGCGATGGCCCCCGCCACCTGGCAGCACTCGACGATGGTCGCACCTTCTCCCGGGTCGAGATCGAAGACCATCTGATCCGGGGGGGCGGGAAGTTTGCGCCTCCGTCCGATCCGCCAGAGAGGCACATGGAACTCGATGGTGGCCAGGTTGGCCGCCCAGACGAGGTCGGGGAGGTCGCAGATCACGGTGTAGTCGACGGCCGTCCCGCTGTCCGAGGTCGGAACCGAAACGTGCCGGAGCCAGTCGGGGGCATGCCTCGGTACGTGCTTCTCGAAGAACGACTGTCCCTCGACGCCGTCGGGGTACCGCTTCATGGTCAGCGGACGGTCCTTCAGGTGGGGGAGCATCACCGGGGCGATGAGTGAGTAGTACTCGATCAACTGTCCCTTGGTGAACCCCGACCCCGGATACATGACTTTGTCGAGATTGGACAGCGTGAGCTCACGGCCCGCGACCATGGTCCGGACCGAGTTCGAGCGTGGGGTGCTCACGGGTCCGCCCCCACTACCGGGTGCATGGGGCCCGGGCGTCGGACCGGGCTGGTGGCGCGTGCCCCGGTGGTGGATCGGATGGCTCGTGCTCGACCGTCGCAGCCATGCCCAGAACGTACACAACACGGGCGCCGCGAACGCAGCGCCGCCATCGTCGGGCCATGGCCGTTCCGACGGGACACGGTGGCCCCTAGGCCAGCTCGACCTGAAGCGACGGATCGTCGACCGGCAGGTCCCCGCCCGTGGTTGCCGTGACGGCCACGCAGCCGAGGGTGGCGATGCCGCTGTTGACAGAGGCGAACGCGGCATCGGCGGCGTCGCGCCCGGTGACGATGCGCACCATCGACTGGCGCGGCGCCAGATCGGTGGCATCGTAGGCGTACCACCGACCGTCCAGGTCCTGGGCTTCGAAGACGGCGTGGAAATCCATGGGGGAGAGCCCGGGGGCATAGACGGCTGCGAAGCGCGCCGGTATGCCGACGGCCCGGCAGAGTGCCACCCCCAGGTGGGCGAAGTCGCGGCACGTCCCCATGCCCGTCAGCAGCGTGTCCTCCGCCGAATCGTGCACCGAGCTCGACCCGGCCACGTAGCCGACCCGGCCACGGATCCAGTCGGCGATGGCCTCGACGCGATCCCGAACCGTCGAAGCTGTCCCGAATTCCGCCACCGCGAACCCGACGAGGTGGTCGGAGGGGCAGTAGCGGCTCGAGCGCAAGTAGATCAAACGCAAGAGATCGGCCTCCCGCTTCCACGGACCCCTGTCCGGCGCGGCCGCAGCTCGTCCGGGGTTCCGGCCCGTCGGGGGGGCGACCCGGTCGAGCCGGTCGAGCTCGGAGCGATAGCTGACCGTCATCGACCCGGCCGGGGCGTGGAAGAGCTGCACCCGGGCGCCGTGGGGCCCGGCCAGCTCGACCGGCGCCGGGGCCGGCTCGCCGTCGACCCTGACCTCGAACCGCTCGGCGCGGACTCGACCGGCCGAGGCCGACGCCATGACCTGGAGGACCACCTCGCACGGCTCCACGACCTCAAAAGCGAGATCGGAGGAGACGACCCGTACCTCCGATGGGGCGGCCGGTGGGGTTCCGCCCTCGGGCCCGGCGAACTCGCTCATCATTCACTGTCCCATATCCGCGGCAGGCGTCGGGACGGGGCCAGGTATCGGCTCCGCGCCCGACGTCCTTCCCGGCCCGGTGCCGTATGGTCTTCCCGTGACTGGAGCCGTCAGTGCCGGTGGTCGCGGCCATCCACCGGGGGAGGCGGCGGGCCCGACCTCCGCGTCGCGGCCTTCGGCCATCCCGTTCGCCCGCGGCTCGGTGTCGCTCCGCCTCTACCCCCACAACGACCTCGCCGCGCCCGGTGTGGTATCCGAGCTCTGTACCCAGGCCGCGCTGGCCACGGAGGGCGGGTTCGCCGGCGTGATGACCAGCGAGCATCACGGAGGATTCCCCGGGTACCTTCCGAACCCGCTGCAGACGGCCGGCTTCATCCTGGACCGGTGTCCGGCGGGTTGGGCCGCAGCCTGCCCGCTGCTGCTTCCGCTGCGCCCCACCGCACTGGTGGCCGAGGAGGCGGCCTGGCTGTCCGCCCGGCATCCGGGCCGGGTCGGGCTGGGTGTGGCCGCCGGAGCCCTTCCGCTCGACTTCGAAGCCATGGACATTCCGGCCGGAACGGCCGTCGACGTGTTCCGGTCCGAACTGCCGCGCATCGTCGACATGCTGCATGGGCGGGATCTGCGCCAATTGCAGGGCGACCCGGCGCTGCAGGCGTGTGCCACGAGACCCGTTCCGGTGCTGAGCGCCGCGGTGTCCCCGGCTGCGGCACGGCGGGCGGCCCGATGCGGGGCCGGCATCCTGATGGAGGGGATGTCGGCTCCGTCCCGGCTGGCCCGCCTCACGGCCGAGTACGACGGCGCCGGGGGGACCGGGACCAAGGTGCTGATCCGGCGGGCCTGGCTGGGCGACGTCCGGAGCGATCTGGTCGAAGCCCAGCGGCAGGTGTACGACAGCTACGCCGGTGCCGGCCCCGGGTTCGGGGGCGATCAGACGGTTGTCGCCGATGACCCGTCCGACCTGGCCGAGCGGCTCGACCGGGTGGTACGTGAGTCGGGCGCGGACGCCCTCAATCTCAGGATCCACCTCCCGGGCATGGCTCCACCGCAGGTCCGGGAGCAGATCATCAGGTTGGGAGCGGAGGTGGTGCCGCGTCTCCGGGCCCGTCCCAACCGGCCCTGGTGTTGACCCGGGCCCGGCGACGCCCCACACTGATCGCCGGCCCACCGGGGCCGGCAAGGAGCCGTGGACATGGGACAGTGGAGCAGAGCAGAGATCGAGCGGGCATTCGCCGAGTACCAGCAGAAGGCGGCCGACGCCGGCCGGAGTGGCGACTGGACGGCCTGGGCGGACCAGTTCACCGAGGATGCCATCTACATCGAGCATCACTTCGGGACGTTCCACGGACGGAAGGCCATCCATGAGTGGATCAGCGCCTGCATGGCCGACTACCCGGGCCGGGACATGCCCGAATTCCCCATCGAGTGGTACATCATCGACGAGGGGCGCGGGTGGGTGGTGTGCCAGGTCTGGAACCGGATGAAGGATCCAGGTGACGGCTCCATCCACCAGGAGTACAACTTCACCCTTCTCAAGTACGCCGGGGATGGTCGGTGGTCCTATGAGGAGGACATCTACAACCCCATGAAGTTCGGCGCCATGGTGGGGCAGTGGGAAGCGGCCCGAAAGGCTGTCGCCGGGGACTGACCTCACGGCACCGGCATCGGTACGGCCCGCAGGCCCGCGGCCCGCAGGCCCGCACGCCCGCAGCGGCCGCACTACGGTGCAGATGTGGAAGTTCGACGATTGGGCCGGACCGGACACCGCTCGTCGGTGGCTGTCCTCGGAGGGGCCGCGTTCTGGGATTCGGACCCCGAGGCCACCGCAGCGGCCTTCGACCAGGCGTTGGCCGCGGGGGTCAACCACCTCGACGTGGCACCCCAGTACGGCCGGGCCCAGGAGCTGCTGGGACCGTCGATCCCCGCGGTGCGGGACCGGCTGTTCGTGGCCTGCAAGACGCTCCGCCACAATCGTGAGGGAGTCAGGGCCCAGCTCGAGGAGTCGCTGCAGCTGCTCAACTGCGACCGATTCGATCTCTACCAGCTCCATGCGGTCACCGATGTGGAGGAGCTCGATGCCCGGTCCGGTGCCGTCGAGGCCATCCTGGCTGCCAGGGACGAAGGGCTGTGCCGCTGGGTGGGCATCACCGGCCACAACCTGACGGCGCCGGCCGCGCATCTCGAAGCGCTGCGCCGATACGACCTCGACACGGTCATGTTCCCCGTCAATCCGCAATTGTGGTCGGATCCCGACTACCGGCTCGACGCCGAGGCGCTGCTCGCCCATGCCGCCGAACACGATGTGGGCGTCATGGCCATCAAGGCGGCCGCGGCGCGGCCCTGGGCCGATCAGGCCCGGACTGCAGGCACCTGGTACGAGCCCTACACGACCGCCCACGATGTGTCCCGTGGGGTGCGCTTCGCGCTGTCGACCCCCGGGGTCCATGCCTTCTGCACTCCCGGGGACCGCGATGTGCTGCGAACGGCGCTGGGCGCGGCGGAGGCCTATGCGCCGATGGATCCGGTCGAGCGAGAGGCGGCCGTGACGTCGGCGTCGCACGAACCGAGCATCTTCCCGATGCCCGCCGCCTGACCGACGGACGTGACCCACGGAGACGGCGACACGGTCCCCGGTTCGAAGATCGTCATCCGTTCCCCCCTCCAAGGGATGGTGGTCGGCACACCCGTGGCCGTCGGGGAGACGGTGGCCATGGGTGCCCCGGTGGTGATCCTCGAATCCATGAAGATGGAGCACGAGGTGGGAGCACCGGCCGGGGGAACCGTGGTCTCCCTGGAGGTCGTGCCGGGTGCAGCGGTGACGGCCGGCACACCGCTCTGCGTCATCGAGTCCGCCAACCTGCCCGGTCCGGCGCCCGACGCCCCCACCGCCGTCGACCTCGAGGCCGTCCGCGCCGACCTGGCCGAGCTCCATCGCCGCCAGGCCGCCGTCCTCGACAGCGGCCGCCCCGACGTCGTGGCCCGTCGCCATGCCCGGGGCAGGCGCACCGCCCGCGAGAACATCGACGACCTCTGCGACCCTGGAAGCTTCACCGAGTACGGGTCGTTGGCCATCGCCGCCCAGCGGGGTCGGCGACCGGAACAGGAGCTCATCGAACGGACCCCGGCCGACGGTCTCGTGGCCGGGATCGGGCGGGTCAACGGGGACCGGTTCGCAGGCCGGCCGTCCTCGTGCGCAGTCCTCTCCTACGACTACACGGTGCTGGCCGGAACCCAGGGCCAGCAGAACCATCGCAAGAAGGACCGCGTCTTCGAGCTCATCGAACGGTTGCGGCTCCCCGTAATTCTCTTCGCCGAGGGTGGAGGCGGCCGACCGGGCGACACGGACTACGCGGTGATCACCGGACTCGACACCACCGCGTTCGCCAGGTTCGGCGCGCTGAGCGGTCTGGTCCCGATGGTCGGCATCGCCTCCGGATGGTGCTTCGCCGGCAATGCCGCACTGCTCGGCTGTTGTGACGTCATCATCGCCACCTCCGGCACGTCGATCGGCATGGGCGGTCCGGCCATGATCGAAGGCGGAGGGCTGGGCACCTTCCGGCCCGAGGAGGTCGGCCCGCTCGATGTCCAGACCACCAATGGCGTGGTGGACCTGGTGGCCGAGGACGATGCCGGCGCGGTGCGGGCGGCCAAGCGGTACCTCTCCTACTTCCAGGGCTCCGACGAGCAGTGGTCGTGCGCCGATCAACGCCTCCTGCGAGCGTGCGTGCCCGCACAGCGTCTTCGGTCCTACGACATCTCCAGGGTCATCTCCGTCCTGGCCGATACCGGGTCGGTGCTCGAGATCCGATCCGGATTCGGCCGGGGCATGGTGACGGCACTGGTCAGGATCGAAGGCCGTCCCGTCGGAGTAGTGGCCAACAACCCCGGTCACCTCGGCGGGGCCATCGACCGGGACGGTGCGGACAAGGCGGCCCGGTTCCTCCAGCTCTGCGACGCTCACGAGATCCCCGTCCTGTTCCTGTGCGACACCCCCGGGTTCATGGTGGGACCTGAGGCCGAACAGACCGCGCAGGTCAGGCACTTCAGCCGGCTCTTCGTGATCGGGGCCAGTCTCAGCGTCCCGTTCTTCACCATCGTCCTCCGCAAGGGCTACGGACTCGGTGCCCAGGCCATGGCCGGCGGGAGCTTCCGCTCCCCGATCTTCGTGGTGGCCTGGCCGACCGGCGAGCTGGGTGGGATGGGCCTCGAGGGTGCGGTGCGGCTCGGGTTCCGTCGGGAGCTCGATGCGGTCACCGATCCCGTGGAGCGGGAGGCCCTGTTCCAGAAGATGGTCGATGGCGCCTACCGGCACGGGAAAGCGCTCAACGTGGCCACCGCGTTCGAGGTCGATGACGTGATCGATCCGGCCGACTCGCGGCGCAGGATCGTCGAGGCCCTGCGGTCGGCCCCACCGCCGGCCGAGCGGGACGGGAAGAAGCGCAGCTGCATCGACACCTGGTGACCGGCCGGGCGAACCGACGGGGTGACCGGCCGGGCGATCCGACGCGGTCAGCCGATCTGTCGGCGCCGTCGGTCCGAGATGGCGGGCAGGTGGTCCATACCCGGCCCCCCCGACGTGGGCGTCTCGGTGGCGATCGACGATCCCACCAGCGCGCCGAGCGTGGCGGACACGGACGACCGGAGAGCGGCGAGCTCGTATCCTCCCTCGAGGAACAGCACCGTACGGCCCGGACCGGGTGCGTACCCGGCGACCACGGTGGCCAGCGTGGCGAAGTCACCGGCGGAGAGGGCGAGGTCGGCCAGCGGATCGGCCCGATGGGCGTCGAAGCCGGCCGAGATCAGCACCCACGAAGGAGCGAAGGCCGTGACGACAGGGGTCACAAGCTGATCGAAGGCGCAGCGCACGACATCGCCGGTCGCTCCCGGTGGAAGTGGGACGTTGACCGTGGTCCCGACGGCAGACGGCCCACCCACTTCGGCGGCGCGACCGGACCCCGGGTAGCAGGGCCACTGATGGGTCGAGACGTAGAGCACGTCGGGTTCGTCCCAGAACAGCGCCTGGGTCCCGTTGCCGTGGTGGACGTCCCAGTCGACGATCAGCACCCGCTCACCCGAGGACACCAGCGAAGCGGCGGCGACTGCGATGTTGTTGATCAGGCAGAAGCCCATCGACCGGTCGACCAGCGCATGATGGCCGGGCGGCCGGGCCACGACGAACGCCACTCCCGTCTCGCGCTCGGTCAGTGCCTCGATGGCCACCAGACCGGCACCCGCCGACAGGCGGGCCGCCTCCCACGACTCAGGTGTGGCGTAGGTGTCTGCATCCAGGGGTCCGCCCCCGGTGGCGCAGAACCGCTCCAGCTCGGCGAGGTAGTCGGCCGAATGGACGCGGAGGAGCTCGGACATGTCCGCGGCCTGGGCCGGCAGCACCAGCCGGTCGCCGTCGAGGTGCAGATCGTCCACACCGGCCATCGCCGCCCCGATGCGGGACGGCCGCTCGGGATGGCCCTGCCGATGATGCCCATCGCCTTCCACTGGTCCGACCACGATCAACACAGACACCGAGTCTGCCCCAGCCACCGGTCGGGCTCCAACCGTTCCGGCCCTGTCCAGGGTGGACGCCTAGTGTAAGACGATGTCCGGACGGCAGTTGGGGACGGGAGCGTGACATCCGCCGCCGTCGGGACACTGGTGTTGATTGCCCTCGCCGCCGTGCTGGCGCCCATCCTGTCCGAGCTGAGCGGTCGCCTGGCCATCCCCGAGATCGTCATCCAGATCGTCCTCGGTATCCTGATCGGCCCCTACGTCCTCAACCTGGCCCATCTCGACAGTGTGGTCACCGGGCTCTCGGACCTCGGCCTGACCTTCCTCATCTTCCTGGCCGGCTACGAGCTCGATCTGGAGAGAATCCGGGGCCAGCCGCTCGAACTGGCCGCCGCCGGCTGGGGGGTGTCGCTGGTCATCGGGCTCGGGGCCGCCTTCGCCTTGGTGTCTGCGGGGCTGGCCCGCGACACCGTGGTGGTGGGCCTCGCCCTGACGACCACGGCTCTCGGCACGCTGGTCCCCATGCTGCGCGACGCGGGCGTGATGGATACCAGGTTCGGCTCGTTCATCTCCGGGATCGGCACGGTCGGTGAGTTCGGGCCCATCGTGGCCGTTGCGCTCCTGCTCACCAGGAAGGAACCGTTGCTGACCTCGCTGCTGCTGGTGGCGTTCATCACGGTCGCGGTGATCACCGTCCTTGCCGCGGCCCGGGCCCAACCGCCCCGGTTGGTGTCCCTGCTCAACCGCCATCTCGAGTCGAGTGCGCAACTCCCGGTGCGGGTGTCGCTGTTGTTCATCGTGCTGCTGGTGCTGCTGGCCGAGTCACTCGGCCTCGATGTGCTGCTCGGGGCATTTGCCGCCGGCATCGTGGTCCGGCTCTTCTCGGCCAGCTCGGAGAGTGAGGCGATCCGGGCGAAACTGGAGGCGATCGGATTCGGATTCCTCATCCCCATCTTCTTCGTGGTCAGCGGCATCCAGTTCGACCTGCACGTCTTCATCCACCATCCGAGGTCCCTGTGGCGGGTCCCGGTGTTCCTCCTCCTCATGCTGGTGGCCCGGGGCGTACCCGTCTATCTCCTCTACCGCGGAGTCCTGACCCGGGTCCAGCGGCTCCCCATGGCACTGTTCTCCGCCACCGGGCTGCCGCTGATCGTGGTCATCACCAGCATCGCCCTGGCCGAGGGGCGCATGCTGGAGGTCAACGCGGCCGCACTGGTGGCCGCGGGGATGCTGTCGGTGATGCTGTTCCCTGCCATCGGCCTCGGCCTGCTGCGAAGCTCGGGGGTGGTCGCCGAACCGGAACCCGAGCCGGAGCCCGAGTAGCCCGGCGCACCCCAGTGCCGGCCGGTACCGGGACGTCGGGTCCAGGAGCCGGGGTCAGGGGGTCGGGCGCTGGACGGAGAGCCAGTCGCGGGCTTCGAGGTAGGGCGCAAAGGCGGTGGCGATGGCATCGATGTCGGAGGCGCCCTTCGGGCGTTGCAGCTCGTACAGGTGGGGGAATTCGAGCCAGCCCGTGACCAGTTCCCACAGCCGCACGGCGTCCCTGCCGGTGGGCGGGTTCACCAGCACGGGACCGAACAGGGCCTGCCCGTCGTCGAACACGAGCGTGGGGACGCCGAAGCCGCCCTTGGACACCACCGTCCCGTGCTCGGCTCGCACCTCGTCCCCCGTGGTCGGGTCGTCGATGGCCGCACGAACGATCCCCGGGTCGAGCCCGATCTCGGCCAGCAGCTCCTCGGCCACCTCGGGCCGGTGGGGCTTGCGCCCGTCGACATGGAGGGCCTTGCCCGCGACCCGGTACCAGTCGTCGAGCAGCTCCATGCCCTGACGGCGGAGGAGGGCGCCGACCCGCATCATCGACCACCCGTAGGACCACTCGCGTTCCCATGGATGCTTCTTTCCTTCGGCCCGGTTGATCTCCTCGAGGCTGAAGAAGCGCCATCGCACGTCGATCCCGGCCAGATCGCGCACCTCACGGATCCACAATGACGTCTGGTAGGCGTATGGGCACATGATGTCGAAGTGAAAGTCGACCCCGTTCGGCTGGTCCATCGCCCTTCCTCCTCACCCGGTACGGCGGCCCCGGCTCCAGCACCGTACACGGGCGGCGAGCCGGGGGCTGCGGCACGACCGTCGTCGCCCCGGGCCGGCCCACCGTGGCCGGCCGGGCTCAGAAGTGCCCGAGGACCGGGTGGGGGACATAGAGCTCCTCCAGCCGGGCCACCTCCTCGTCGGTGAGTCGCAGCTGTTCGGCGGCCAGGGCATCGGACAGATGGCCCGGCTTGGTGGCACCGACGATCGGGGCTGTGATCCCACTCCGCTGGAGCACCCAGGCCAGTGCGACCTGGGCGGACGGCACCTGTCGCTCGCCCGCCACCTCTGCGACACGCTCGACGACGTCGAAATCGGTGGGTTGGCTGTAGAGGTAGTCGGTGAAGGCATCGGTGTCCGAACGGGTGGTCCTGTGCTCGCCGGCCCGCGTCCGGTTGCCCGCCAGCACACCCCGTGCCAGGGGGCTCCAGGGGATGACACCCACGCCCTGGTCCTGGCAGAAGGGGATCATCTCCCGCTCCTCCTCCCGGTAGATGAGGTTGTAGTGGGGCTGCATGGACACGAACCGGGTCCAATGGTTGAGGTCGGCGACGTGCTGCGCCTTGGCGAACTGCCATGAGAACATGCTGCTGGCGCCGATGTAGCGAGCCTTGCCCGAGCGCACGACATCGTGAAGTGCCTCCATGGTCTCTTCGATCGGGGTCCGGGGGTCCCACCGGTGGATCTGATAGAGGTCCACGTACTCCATGTCGAGCCTGGCCAGCGAGGCATCGATGGCCGAGAGGATGTGCTTGCGCGACAGGCCGCCCCCGTTCTCGCCCGGGGTCATGGGCATGAAGACCTTGGTGGCCACCACCATCTCGTCGCGGCTGAGGTAGGTGGGCAGCAATCGACCGGTGGCCGTCTCGCTGGCCCCACCCGAATAGGTGTCGGCGGTATCGAAGAACGTGATCCCGCCCTCCACCGCAGCCTTGACGATCGGTTCCGCCTGCCCCTCGTCGAGCACCCAAGGTCGCTCACTGTCGTTGCCGAAGCTCATCATCCCGAGGCAGACCCGCGACACCCGCAGGCCGGTTGCTCCCAGACTCGTGTATTCCATGGACAGCTCCACCTTTCGTCGACTCCACCCGACGCCCGGAAGGGTGGTCCCGTACCCGACACTAGGGAGAACGGGCAGGCGGCGATTCAGCGCTGGTTCGGAGATCCATGCGCGGCGTCCCGGGAGCGTCACCGGCCTGGGTAGGCCGAGGGTGGTCGTCGACGGGTGTGTATCGTTCGACGGGTGATCGACGAAGCACTGCTGGCCGAAGCCGTCCACGACACCGGGGTGCGGAGGTTGCAGCACGCCTATGCGGACGTGGTCAACCGGCGGGCGTGGCCGGAGCTGTCCCACCTGTTCCTCCCCGACGCCCCGGTGGTCATCGACCGCCGCCAGGGGGAGCCGCTGCGCCTGACCGGGCCGGTGGCACTGGGGGAGTTCATCGGAGCCTCCATCGAGCGGTTCGAGTTCTTCGAGTTCGTCGTGCTCAATGCGCACATCGTGTTCCCCGAGGGGGCGATGGCCGGAACCGCGGTCAGCCGTCTGTTCATGTGTGAGCTCCGCCAGGACGGGACCAGCGGCCGGCAGACGAACGCCTACGGCATCTACCACGATCGCTACCAATTCGGATCGAACCGGTGGTTCTTCGCCGAGCGGAGGTATCACTCGCTGGCCCGGCACGGACGGGAGCTCGACGCGTTCCCCTTCCCCGGGCAACCCGGCATCGAGATACCGGGCATCGAACCCTGACCTGGCCGGGCATGGCAGCATCGTGGCCATGGCCTTGCTCGTGGTCCGCCACGCCAATGCTGGGAGACGGAGCGCCTACAAGGGTGACGACCGCCTGCGCCCGTTGTCCACGAGGGGGCGCGCCTGGGCCGTGGACCTGATCCCCCAACTGGCCCGGTACCGTCCAACACGCATCCTGAGCAGTCCCTACGTCCGGTGCTGCGAGACGGTGCAGCCGCTGGCCGAATCCCTGGTCATCCCCGTCGAGTCGGTCGACGAGCTGGCCGAAGGGAACGGGGATGCGGCTGTCGTGCTGATGCGGAGGATGGCAGGGGAGCCCGCCGTGCTCTGTACCCACGGAGACGTGGCCACCGAGATGCTCGAGTCGCTCGTCCCCGACGCGACCCTCGCCGGCCGCAGCGCCCTCAAGCTGCAGAAGGGAGAGGTCTGGGTGATCAACTCGACCGGATCCACGCTCGCCATCGTCGAACACATCCGGCGGGCCGGTGGGGGCTCGCGCTCGTCGTAGCCGGCCCCGCACCGCCGACCACTACGCTGTTTTCGAAATGAACGACCCGAAGCGGTTCGACCCGGCAACCGTCGGCATCTTCCGGGTGACGGATCGGTCGTTCGACGAAGCGTCGAGGACGGTCTCCCTCGGTTACGCGCTCGGCGACGACCATCCGTTCGTCGAGACCATCAGGTTCGAGACTCCCGCCACCGGCGAGGACGGAGCCCACGGACCGGGCTGGGAACGGGCCTTGATGCATCTGCACATCGCCGCCGGGACCAGCTATTACAAGGTGGCCGCCCCCCCGGTGGTCTCGGTCGAGCACGGGCACCTGGAGCCGTCGGAGCTCGAATTCCACCGGCATCTCTACGACCACGGGCTGCGGGAGTTCGCCGTCACCAATGGCCTTCCCGTGCCCCGGCCTGTGGTCATCCGCGCCGGTCCCACCCGCGGGCGCCCGGTCCCACCGGCCCCCATCGAGAGACACGGTGGGATCCTCGTGCCCATCGGGGGGGGAAAGGATTCGATGGTCCTCATCGAGGCGTTGAAGCACCTCCGGCCCCGGCTGCTCGCCGTCAACCCCCACCCGCTGGTGATCGAGCTCGCCGCCCAGACCGGTCTCGAGCTCCTGGTGGTACGGCGCCAACTCTCGCCGGAGCTGGGCGAGCTCAACCGGAACGGGGCGCTGAACGGCCATGTGCCGATCACCGCCATCATCTCGCTGATCGCCGTGGCCGGCCGTTTCCTCTACGGCTACGACACGATCGCCATGGCCGTGGAACGGTCGGCGAGCGAGGAGACGGTGACGGTCGGCGGGGTGCCCGTCAACCACCAGTACTCCAAGAGCGTCGAGTTCGAGCGGTTGACGCGTGACCTGATCAGGCGCTCCATCGACCCCGGTCTCGAGTACGGCTCCGCCCTGCGCCCTTACTCGGAGCTGGCCATCGCCAGGGTATTCGCCCGACTGACCGAGTACCACGCCACGTTCTGCAGCTGCAACACGGTGTTCCGTCAGAGCGCCGGTGCCGGCGACGCCTGGTGCGGCCACTGCCCGAAGTGCCGGTTCGTCGGGCTCATGCTGGCTCCGTTCCTCGAGCCGGACGCGTTGACCGCCATCATCGGTCGCGACATGTTCGCCGATGCCGATGAGGTAGCCGGGTTCGTCGCGCTCATGAGCCAAGACGGCAAACCGTTCGAATGCGTGGGAGAGCGTCGGGAGTCGGCGGCCGCGGTCAGGATGCTCTCCCGACTGCCGCACTGGCGGGACAAGCCGGTGGTCAAGGCCCTGGCCGCCACGGCGAGGGCCCTGGTCTCCGACGCCGGGGTCCGGTCACTGCTGGACGACCAACCCGACTTGGCCTTCCCTGATCCCGACATCGCCGCCGAGGTGGACCGAACCATGAAGATCGGACGATGAGGATGCTTCCGTGACCCTCGGGGAGCTGTGCACGTCGCGGGTGGCGTTGTGGGGGATCGGGGCGGAAGGGCTGGCCATGGCCGACCTGCTTGCCCGGCGAGGCGTGGATCCGGTGCTGATCGACGACCGGGCCGAGGATGCCGGGGCGCGTTTCGGCTCGGTCACCGGCGCCTCGCGTCCTGTCCTGCGCCCCGACCAGGTGGTGTGGGGGGACCTCGACGTGGTCGTGCGCGCCCCGGGGGTGAGTCGATACCGCCCCGAGCTGCTGGCCGCCGAGCAGTCCGGGGTGGTCGTCACCACGGCCATGGCCGTCTGGCTCGAGGACTACGCCGACGCCCGCGTGGTGGCCATCACCGGAACCAAGGGAAAGAGCACGACGGCGGCATTGACGGCGTCCATACTGCGAGAGGGGGGCCTCGATGTCGCCCTCATCGGGAACATCGGGGTGCCGGTCGCCGAGGTGTACGGCCGGCCGTTGGTCGATGCGTACGTCGTCGAGGTCTCCTCCTACCAGGCGGTCGACGTCACGGTCACCCCGGGCGTGTGCGTGCTGACCAGCCTGGCCCCCGACCACCTCGACTGGCACCGGGGAGAAGAGTCGTACTACCGCGACAAGCTCCGGCTGATCGAGGCGGGACCTCCCGGTGCCCTGGCCGTCAGCGCGGCCAGTGAGGAAGCCGTGCGGCGCACCTCCGGCCATCCCAACAGGGTCCTGTTCGGTCCCTCGGGCCGGGTGCGGGTGACCCCGTCGGGCGCCATCGCGGTCGACGATGAAGAGATCGGGCCGGCGCCCGTGATGCGGGTGCCGGGTCGGCACAACCTGTGGAACCTGTGCGGCGCCATCGCGGGGGCCCTGCTCCTCGATGGACGGAGCCCGTCGATGGATTCGATCCGGGCCGCAGTGGACGGCTTCGACGGACTGCCGTCACGCTGTCGGACGGTCGGCCAACGGGACGGCCTCACCTTCGTCGACGATGCGCTGGCCTCCAATCCCTTCGCCACCGTGAGCTCGCTCGAGGCGTTTCCCGGGCGCGAGCTGACCGTCATCCTCGGTGGTGCCGACCGCGGTGTGGACCCGACCGGTCTGGTGGATGCGCTGGCCGAACGCCGGCCTCGTCCGAGGGTCGTCGTGCTCCCTCCCGAATCAGATCGGCTGAGAGACTCGCTGGCCTCCCGGAGCGGGTCGGGGGGTCCGGTTCCGGTGGACGTGGCCCGCGATCTCGAGGACGCGGTACGGACGGCGGTGGTCGCGACCCCCTCCGGCGGCGTCATCCTCTTCTCACCCGCGGCTCCGACCCCCGAGGGCGAAGGTGGCTTCACTGAGCGCAGTCGGCGCTTCGTGGAGGCGTCGGGGTTGACAGTGGAAGCATCGGCGACAACGGTGAAGGCCGCAGAGGAGAAGTGACATGACCCACATCACCATCGTCGACGAGGTCGTCCGGCGCGTCGACGCCACACCGGACCCGGGGCGCGGGACATTCCTGGTCGACGCCGACCGGCTCCCCGCGGCCCTCGGGTGGGAGCTCAAGCCGTCCGGCCTGTGCCGGGAGGGCACCTGTGTGCCCGTCCCCGACGTCGGCGCACTCGAGGTGAACGGGCAGCTCGACCTCACCGCGGTGGCCGGCGCCTTGGGCCGCGCCATGGTCGTCGATCTGGACGCCGGGCTGGCAGCTGTCTCCCTCCCCGCCGAGCTGCGCCGACGGGCGCTCGTCGACCTGCGGGCGCCGGCCTTCGAACTCCCCGACGTGGAGCAGAACCTGCACCGGCTCGACGAGTGGCACGGGTTGAAGAAGCTCCTGGTCGCCTTCTCGAGCTGGTGCGGATGCCGCTACGACCTCCCCGGGTGGCAGGCGCTCCACGACGAGCTGCGCCCGGAGGGCTTCACCGTGATCGCCGTGGCCATCGACCACTCGGCCGCCGATGTGCGACCGTGGATCGACGGCATCACCATGCCGGTGCTCTACGATCCCAACCACCTCATCACCGAGCTCTACGCCATCTCCAATGTCCCCACCGTGGTGTGGATCGACGAGGAGAACCGCATCGCACGTCCCAACGGGAGCGCCTTCGGCACCGACGTGTTCGCCGACATCACCGGGGTCGAATCCGGACCGCACCTGGACGAGGTCCGCCGGTGGGTGCACGACGGGATCGTGCCGGTGACCGAGGACGAGGCCCGCCGGGCCGTGGGTGACCTCTCCGACGACGAGGTGTTGGCCCGGCTGCACTTCCGGGTGGCTGCCGAAGCCCACCGGCAGGGCGACCGGCACACCACCCGGCTTCACGTGACCCGGGCCTCCGCGTTGGCCCCCGATGATCTCACCGTGTGGCGGGCGGGCATGCCCCTCGTCGGTGAGGACCCGTTCGGCGACGACTTCCTGGCCCGGTTCGAGGAGTGGAAGGGGCGCGGAATGCCCTATCACGGGCTCCCCGCGGTGACGCGGGCCGAGCCGGCGGGCCGGTGAGGTCGATCCGATGATCCGCTACGACGTCGGAGAAGACAGTGTGGCCCGACTGGTGCTCGACCGCCCCGAGGCCAAGAACGCCCTGACCGGGGAGATGCGCGACGACATCGTGGCCCGGGTCCGCCAGGCCCGGGCCGACCCCGAGGTGCGGGCCCTGCTGATCACCGGTGTGGGCGATGCGTTCTGTGCCGGGATGGACCTGCGCCAGTCCACGGTGGCCGGGTCCGGAGGTGCCGACTTCAACCCCCGCGACACCAGCGAGGCGCTCCGGAGCGGTGTGCAGTCCTTCATCCGCGAGCTCTGGGAGCTGGACAAGCCCACCGTGGCCGCCGTCAACGGTGCCGCGGTGGGGCCGGGTGCACACCTGGCGCTGGCGTGCGACTTCGTCTTGGTGTGCGACCTGACCCGGTTCGTGTGGTCGTTCGCCCGATGGGGACTGGTGGTCGATGCCGGAGGCGCCTATCTGCTGCCCCGCCTGGTGGGTCTGCCCAAGGCCAGGGCCATGGTGCTGCTCGGCGAGGGCGCCAAGGGCGAGGAGGCCGTGTCGCTCGGGCTGGCCTACCGGTGCGTTCCCACGGTCGGTGACCTCGAGCAGGAGGCCACGGCCCTCGCGGCGCGGCTGGCGGCCGGTCCGGTGCGGTCGATGGGGTTGTCCAAACAACTCCTCAATGCCACGTTCGAGAGTGGCCTCTCCCTCTCGCTCGATCGGGAGGCGCAGGCGCAGGCCATGGCGGCGGTGTCGGCTGAGATGGCCGAGGGCATGGCCGCCTTCGCCGAGAAGAGGACCCCGGACTTCCGCGCCGTCCGGTGATCGGTCAGGCCCGGAGCCATCAGGCGCGTCACCCCGGGGGCACGCGTTAACCTTCTGCTGAAAAGCCGATTCTCACGACGACCCGACCGGGGCCGGTGACAGGTGAGACCCGAAGGGGAGGGGCATCGATGGAAACCGAGAGTCTGGCCGACGGCTTCATGGACGAAGGCATTGCTGCCAATCCCCAGCCCTTCTACCGGGAGGCGCGGGCGGCCGGGGCCGTGGTGGGGGGTTCGTTCGGACCCCAGGTGGTCCGACGAGGCGCGGTCGAGTACGCCCTGACCCATCCCGAGGAGTTCTCGTCGGGCATGGACGCCGTCGACCTGGGCCAGTCCGTCCCCCTGATCCCGTTGCAGGTGGATCCGCCGGACCATCGGAAGTACCGACGGCTCCTCGATCCGATCTTCGCCCCCCGCCGGATGAACCTGCTCGAGCCTGAGATCACCCGGTTGGTCAACGAGCTCATCGACGGCTTCGTCGACAAGGGGGGTTGCGAGTTCGCCACCGACTTCGCCATCCCGCTGCCCTCCTCGGTGTTCCTCGCCCTGGTCGGCCTGCCCCTCTCCCACCTCGAGTCGTTTCTGGAGATGAAGGACGGCATCCTGCGGCCGTCGGGGAACGATATGGACGAAATCAAGGACGGCCAGAAGGCGGCCGCCCGTCGCATCGAGGACTACTTCGCCGATGCGGTCAAGGACCGCAGGGCGAACCCCCGGGACGACATCCTCAGCCTGTTCATCGAGGCCGAGGTCGACGGTGAGCGGCTGACCGAGGACGAGATCCTCGGCATCTGCTTCCTCTTCATCCTGGCCGGGCTGGACACGGTCACCGACTCGCTCGAGTGCTTCATCGCCCGGCTGGCCCGGCACCCCGACGAGCGACGCCAGATCGCGGACGATCCGGCCATCATCCCCTCGGCCGTCGAGGAGCTCCTGCGGTGGGAGACACCGGTCACCACGGTGGCCCGGGTGGCCACGAAGGACGTCGATCTCGGCGGCTGTCCCATCCACGCCGGCGACAACGTCGGTATCGTCATCGGCTCCGCCAACACCGACGACGAGGCTGTGCCCGGGATGGACCAGGTGGATCTGGCCCGCAGTGAGAACAGGCACCTGGCCTTCGGCGGTGGCGTCCACCGGTGCCTCGGATCCCACCTGGCCCGGCTCGAGCTCCGCATCGCCCTGCGCGAGTGGCACCGGCGCATCCCGGAGTACTCGATCGTCCCGGGTACCGAGCTCAGCTACATGATGGGGCTCCGTCAGATCGATTCGCTGCCGCTGGTCCTCGGAGACCCACGGTGAGCGCCGGCGCCGGGCAGACGACGGCAGCCCGTCCCGACCACGGCAAGGAGCGCGGAACGTGCAGTTCGGTCTGACCGACGACCAGGAGCTGTTCCGGGAGACGACGGCCAAGTTCTTGGAGGACACCTGTCCGCTGGACGTCGTCCGTCGCGTGGCGGAGGACGAGCCGGGAGGGTTCGACCGTGGGTGGTGGCGGCGCGGCGCCGAGCTCGGCTGGATCTCGATGCTCGTAGCAGAGGAACACGGGGGCGGTTGCATCTCGGGCAACCCGCTCGCCGACCTGCAGCTGGTGGCCGAGGAGATGGGCCGGCTGGTCTCCCCGGGACCGTTGATCCCCACCAATGTGGTCGCCGCCGCCCTGTCCAGGGTGGGGACTCCCGCCCACCTCAAGCAGTTGGCCGGGCTGGTCGGTGGCGAGACCATCGCCACCTGGTGCCCGGACGGCACGTTCGTGGGCACCGCCGGTCCCGCCGACGGCGGGATCCGAGCGGTCTCCCACGGCGACGGATTCCTGCTCGAAGGCACGTCCCGGCCGGTGGAGGCAGGAGGCGAGGCCGACCTGATCCTGGTGACGGCCCCGTCTGATCGGGGGCGGGCGCAATTCCTGGTTCCCGCCGGTACGCCCGGGCTGACCACCATCCCCGCGGAGAGCCTCGATCTCGTCCGCCGGTTTGCCCGCCTGCAGTTCCAACAGGTCGAAGTGGCCGCCGACGCGGTCATCGGGGAGCCGGGGTCCGTGGATGCCGACGTGGAGCGTCAGCTCGAGGATGCGGTCGCCCTCCAGTGCGCGGAGATGGTCGGCGCCGTCGACCGGGTCCTCCAGTTCACCATCGAGTATGCCCAGGACCGGTTCTCCTTCGGCCGGCCGCTGGCCTCGTACCAGGCGCTCAAGCACCGATTCGCCGACATGAAGATGTGGCTCGAGGCGTCATACGCAAGCGCAGAGGCCGCCGCCCGTGCCGTCGACTCGGGATCGGACCTCGCAGCCGAACTGGTCAGCGTGGCCAAGTCGTACATCGGGGACCACGGTCCGTTCATCCTGTCCGAGTGCGTGCAGCTCCACGGCGGTATCGGGGTCACCTGGGACCACGATCTCCATCTCTATCTCCGGCGGGTGGTCCAGGACCAGACGCAGTTCGGGACGCCGCGCCACCACAGGGAGCGGGTGGCCGTGGCCATCGGGATCTGAGGAGAAGCAATGGACCAGCCGAACACTGCCGAGGACGTCGAAGCCTTCCGGCTCCGGGCCCGCGAATGGTTGGCCGGCGCCATGCCGCGCCTTCCGGAGGGCGTCACCAACCGGCAGCTGGTCCTCCAGGACGAGATGGGAGAGAACACCCGGCGACTTCAGCGCCTGCTCTTCGACGGCGGGTTCGCCGGCATCTGCTTTCCCGTCGAGTACGGCGGGCTCGGGTTGAGCCGCGACCACCAGCGGGCGTTCACCCAGGAGTCGCTGCCGTACCAGATGCCCACTCTGTTCAACGTCCCGACGCTCTCGATCCTGGCCCCGACCCTCCTCGACTTTGGGACCGAAGAGCAGAAGAAGCGGCACCTGCCGGCCATCCTGCGCGGGGACGAGCTGTGGGTGCAGTTCCTCTCCGAGCCCAGCGGGGGCTCCGACCTGGCCGGCCTGGTGACACAAGCCACCAGGGACGGGGATGTGTTCGTCATGAACGGATCGAAGATCTGGAGTTCGGGCGCCTTCCGTTCCGACTATGCCATGTGCCTGGCCCGTACCGACCCGCACGTGCCCAAGCACCAGGGACTGACCATGTTCATCGTCAAGATCCACCAGCCCGGCATCGAGGTGCAGCGGATCACCATGGTGAGCGGGATGGCCGAGTTCTGCCAGGAGTTCTTCGACGACGTGGCCATCCCGGCAGAGAACGTCATCGGGCAGGTGAATGACGGATGGACAGTGGCCTCCCGCCTGCTGTTCCACGAGCGGGATGCCGTGGGCGGGGGATCACCCTACGTCAGCGGGGTGGCCGCCGGGGACGCCGAAAACGGGGGGCTACGGTCGGATCTGGCCGACCTGGCCCGGGCCACCGGCCAGGCGGAAGATCCCATCGTCCGCCAGTTGGTGGCCGAGGCCCGGGTCGACGACCGGGTCCAGCAGCAGCTCACCGAACGGGTCACGGTCGGGATCCGGACCGGGGCCCTGCCCGCACCAGCCGGGGCCATCCCTCGGCTCTTCGCCGCCACCAGCAGCGAGCGCCACTTCGACATCGGCCTCGAGATCGCGGGGACGGGCGCAGGGGCATGGGTGGGCGATGATCCGGCCGGTGTCTGGGGGACGCTCTATCTGACCCGCCAGTCCAACAGCCTCGGCGGTGGGAGCAACGAGATGCAGCGGAACATCATCAGCGAACGGGTGCTCGGGATGCCCCGCGAATACGCTGCCGACCGCGACCGGCCCTTCGACGAGGTCCGCCACAACCGCTCACCCGCCAAGGGGACCTGACCGCAACCGGGCCCTCCCCTCGTCAGGCGACCTCGAGCCCCATGAGGTGGGTGAGGTTGCCACCCATGATCTTGACCACATCGTCGTGGGAGAGGCCGTCCAGCTCATCGACGAAGCTGATGGGGTCGGACATCCCCTCGGGGTGGGGGTAGTCGGATCCGAACAGCACCCGGTCGGCACCCAGGATGTCGACCAGACCCAGCGGGTCCTCCTCATGGAAGGGGTGGACGTAGATGTTCCGCTTGAAGACCTTCACCGGGTCCTCGTCGAACACGTGCGGGGCCGCCGTGTAGGCGTGCTCCATGTCGCGCAACAGCGGTCGGACCCAGTTGCTGCCGTTCTCGACCGGGGCGAACCGCAGTTCGGGGAAGCGGGAGCACAGTCCGTGACCGATGAGCGAGGCCACCGTGTCGGTGATGGCTCGACCCCCGTGGCCGATGATGGCCACGAATCCGGAACCACCCTTGAACGGGGTCATCTCGTCACCTATGCCCTCCCATTCGTTGAGGTAGCGCTGGTACCCGCTGTCCGAGGCGTGCATGCCCACCGGGATGCCGGCCTCGACCACCAGCTTCCAGAAGGGGTCGAACTCGGGGAGGGCCGGCGATCGGGGTCCCATGAAACCCGAGACCGGTGCGGGCCGGACGAGGATGATCCGGGCGCCCCGCTCGAGTACCCACTCGAGCTCCTCGATGGCCTGTTCGACCACGCCGAGATGGATCACCGGGGTGGGGAAGATGCGGTTCTCGTAGTTGAACGACCAATGCTCGTGCATCCACTGGTTGAGGGCGTGCACCACGGCGTGGGTGGCCGGGGGGTCACCCCGCAGCCGCTCCTCGAGCAGGCTGGCCAAGGTGGGCCACATCAGGGCCCGGTCGAGGCCGAGCTCGTCCATCAGCTTGAGCCTCGGTCCGGGTTCGCTGAAGGCGGGAAGCGCCCGGATGGGCTTGCCCATGATCTCGCGCCGTGACTTGCCCTCGGGGTTCCCGCTCTTGAAGTACTCCTCCTGGGCGCCGGGCGCAGCCACCACCTCGAACGTGGGATTGGGGATGTAGTCGCTGATCTGGCCCTTGACCGCGATCTTCGTGCGCCCGTTGACCTGGACGTACTGGATGAGCCCGGCGTACTTCGGGTCCAGGAACTTCGTGAAGGCGTCGGTGGTCTCGTAGAGGTGGTTGTCGGCATCGAAGACCGGAAAGTCCACCGTTCGCTTGGGCATGGTTCCTCCTTGTAGCTCTTCGCTGCTCGAACTGCCTCCCCCGAGCGGCCCGGAAGGCTCCGGCCCGACGCGGGTCCGGTCCGTGCACCGGCAACGCTAACAGCCCCGGTTGCCGAGCGGAAATGGCGTTTGCGCTACCATCCCTCAGGTGCGGGTGATCGTGGATCGGGAGCGCTGCGAGTCGAATGCGTTGTGCATGGCCGCGGCCCCGGACGTGTTCCGGGTGGACGACGACGATGTGCTCCAGGTACTCGACGAGACGCCGGACGAACGCCTCCGGTCCCAGGTGGTATCGGCGGTCCGCTCCTGCCCGATGGCGGCGCTGTCCCTGGTCGACTGATGCCGCAGGAGGGGTCGGGTGCCTGCGGCCGGCGTTCACGCGTGATGGGATGAGAGCATGAACACAGCTCCGGACGAAGATGCCGTCCCCTACGGGACGCGCCTCGGCCAGGTGGCCGCAGAGGGCGGCGACGGCACCGCCGTCGTCTTCGTGGACGAGGACGGCGGCGAGCGGTCCATCAGCTGGAACGAGCTCGAATCCCGCTCCACCCAACTGGCCCATCTCTTCGACGAACAGGGGCTCGGGGTAGGGGACCGCCTGGCGGTCTGCCTGCGCAACTCACCCGAGCATCTCCTGTCATGTTTTGCCGGATGGAAGGTGGGGGCGACCGTCGTCCCGGTCCGGTGGGACCTCCCCGACTGGGAGCTGACCCGACTGCTGGCCGTGCTCCGACCGGACCTGGTGGTCGATGCCGACCACGTCGGCATGGTGGAGGACAGCCGCTCGTACCCGACCACCCCCTTGCCCGAGGTGACTGCGCCGATCGGATGGGGTGTGTGCAGCTCGGGTTCGACGGGCACCCCCAAGGTGATCGTGCAGAAGGGTCCCGCCGTCTTCCTGCACTCGACCAACGTCACTTCGTCCGTCGTGGCCTCCTACGGTCCGATGTCGAAGCCCCAGTTGGTGCTGTGCCCGGCACCGCTCTACCACACGAACGGCTTCACGGCCTTCCGCACCCTGCTGGGCGGCGACCCGATCGTGCTGATGGAGCGGTTCAATGCCCCGCTGGCGCTGGACCTCATCGAGCGGCACGCCATCACCGGGTTCATCGCCGCCACCCCCATGCTCCAGCGTCTGGCCCAGGTTCCCGGGATCGAGGCCAGAGACCTCTCGAGCCTGAACTGGGTCCAGCAGGGCGCCGCACCCCTTCCGGTCTGGTTGGGCCAATTCTGGATCGACCGGGTCGGGCCCGAGAACTTCTACATGTCCTACGGCGCCTCCGAGATGATCGGGATCGTGGTCTGTCGCGGGGACGAATGGCTGGCCCACCCGGGCACGCTCGGTCGGGGGATGGGGGAGACCGAAGTGCGCGTGCTCGGTCCTGCCGGCGAGCAGCTGCCGGCCTGTGAGATCGGCGGGATCTACCTGCGCACCCCGACCGGACCCCTGGCCGCGTACGTCGGGACGGATGTGAAGCCGATGGACACCACCGATGACGGGTTCGCTTCGGTGGGCGACGTAGGTTGGCTCGACGAGGAGGGATTCCTCTACATGGCGGACCGCCGCGTGGACATGATCGTGACCGGCGGCGTCAACGTCTTCCCCGCGGAGGTGGAGGCGGCCCTCAGCGAACACCCCGGCATCGGCGACGTCGTCATCGTCGGGCTGAGCGACGAGGCATGGGGTCGGCGCGTCCATGCCATCGTCGCCCCCATCGACCCCTCGCTCGACGCCGAGGATGTGATCACCTTCGCCAAGGAGCGGCTGGCTCCCTACAAGGTGCCAAAGACAGTGGAGTTCGTGGCGGCCATCCCGCGCACCGAGGCCATGAAGTTCAACCGGGCCGCTCTGGTGGCCGAGCGCGATGGGCGTGTCACGGGGACCGAGGTATAGCGTGGCCGGGCCACCGGGGCCCCCGTGGGATCGCGTCCGACGGGACGGAAAGCTCCCGGCGGACGATGAGCGGGCAGAGCGAGCAGATGAGGAGTGTCGAGGACATGTCTGAGGCCACACAGGACGGCAGGTACATCACCTACGAGGAATTGGAGGGGGGCTCGGTGGTGCGCATCATGCTCAACCGTCCCGAGACCCGCAATGCGCAGAACCGCGGACTCCTCGTCGAGCTGGATGAGGCGTTCCACCGTGCCGAAGAGGACGATGCCGTCCGGGTCGTCATCCTCGGCGGCGTCGGTCCGCTCTTCTCCTCGGGGCACGACATGGGCTCGAAGGAAGCGCAGGCCGAGCGCACGCCGGGACCCGACCAGCACCGCTCCACGACCATCAACGGAGGGACCCGGAAAGGGGCCGAGGCCCGGATGCTCCAGGAGTGGAACTACTACTTCCAGAACACACTGCGCTGGCGCAATCTCCGGAAGATCACCGTTGCCCAGGTGCAGGGCACCGTGTATGCAGCCGGGCTGATGCTCATGTGGGCCTGCGACCTCATCGTGGCGGCCGACAACGTGTACTTCGCCGACGTGGTCGGGACCCGCCTCGGGATGTGCGGCGTCGAGTACTTCGGACACCCGTGGGAGTTCGGGCCCCGCAGGACAAAGGAGCTCATGTTGACCGGGGACGCCATCGACGTCCACGAGGCCCACCGCCTGGGGATGGTCAGCAAGGTCTTCCCGGTGGCCGAACTGGAGGACCGGACGCTGGCCTACGCGCGGCGTATCGCCGAGTTGCCCACCATGACCGCCCTGCTGATCAAGGAGTCGGTCAACCAGACGGTGGACAACATGGGCTTCTACAACTCCCTGCAGGCGTGCTTCACTCTCCACCAACTCAACCACTCGCACTGGGCCGAGATCCACGAGTCCAAGTACCCGGTGGCCGAGGTGGAGGACGGCATTCCCAGCTGGCGCGACGCCCCGCCGGTGCGGCTGTCGGTGGAGGATGCGGTGGAGGGGCCCGTACCGGCGCGCTGAGCGCTCCCGCGGAGAACTGTCACCGTGAAGCTCCGAACCACCTATCGCCAGCCCGACGCGGCCCGGTACCGGCAGCCGGGGGGTGCATGGGACGTGCCGACACTCGATTCGCTGCTGTCGTCGCCCCGTGACCCCCGTGCTCCGGCGGTGGTCGACGGGGAGGTCCGCATCGACGCCGCCGGCCTCGAAGACCTGGTGGGGTCCGTGGCCGGAGGGATGCGCACGCGTGGTATCCGCCGCGGTTCCGTCGTGACCTGGCAGCTGCCCAACTGGTGGGAGGCGCTGGTTCTGTTCCGGGCATGCTGGCGGTGCGGTGCGGTGGCGGCTCCCATCCACCACCAGATCGGTGCCGCCGAGGTTGCCCGGGTCCTGGCCGATCTCGAACCGGCGATGGCGTTCGGCACCCCTGGCCTTCCACTGGCCGATCTGGTCGATGCCATCGGGGTCCGCAACGAAGACCGGCGGTTCGAGGACCTGATCAGGGGCCACCCGGTCCCGCCCGGTGGCGGGCGAGGCTCGGATGTCGGCGTGGTGCTGTTCACCTCGGGCTCGACCGGGCACCCGAAGGCGGTGCTCCACACCCACCGCGGACTGGCCTACAAGGCGCTGTCCATGACCCGCGCCCATGGGCTCACGGGTGGTGACGTGGCCCTGATGCCGTCGCCGTTGGCCCACGTGTCCGGTCTGCTCAATGCGGTGCTGGTACCGGGCACGGCGGCCATGAACGTGGTGCTCATGGAGAAGTGGGACCCGGAGCGGGGAGTGGAGCTGGCCGGCGAGCATCGGGTCAGCTTCATGATCGGCCCCCCGACCCTGTTCGTCGGGATGATGGATGTGCCCGGCTACCGGCCCCGGGTCGAGGACCTCCGGGTGGTGTCCTGCGGGTCGATGGGGGTCACCCCGGAATTCATCGACGCGGCCCGCCTCGGGCTCGGTGCCACCGTGAAGCGCACCTACGGGTCGACCGAGGCACCGACGGTCACCACCAGCAGTTGGCAGGACGGGCCGGACAAGGCCCGGGACACCGACGGCCATTCGGTGGGCGACGCGGAGATCAAGGTGGTGGACCCGACCACCGACCGCGTCGTGCCGGCGGGCGAGCCCGGTGAGGTCCTCGTGCGCGGGCCCGAGCTCTTCGTCGGCTACGGCGAACGGGCTCAGACCGACGAGGCGGTCCGCCGCGGGTGGTTCGGAACGGGCGACCTCGGAACGCTCGACCCGGACGGCTGGCTGACCATCGTCGGACGCCTCAAGGAGCTCATCATCAGAGGCGGGGAGAACATCGCCTCGGCCGAGGTGGAACGGGTTCTCGAGCAGCACCCCGGGGTCCGCCAGGCGGTGGTGGTGGGCTGCCCGGACCGCCGCCTCGGTGAGCGGGTCGCCGCCTTCGTGACCGGAGACCCACAGATCGACGTGGACGAGTGCCGGCGCTGGTTCGCAGACCTTGGGGTGGCCCGGTTCAAGACCCCCGAGATCGTGGTGCACCTCGAGGAGATCCCACTGCTGGGTGTGGGGAAGCCGAACCGGCCCGCGTTGAAGGAGCGGGCCGCATCGCTGAGCGTCGTCGAGTCCTGAGTCGAGAGAGAGGGTCTTCTGTGGGAGCGGGAATTGTGTCGTGGGGTGTCTACCTTCCGTACTGGCGGCTCGAACGCCGGGTGATCGGCGAGGCCTTCGGCACGGCCGCCGGGCGCGGCCGGCGGGCCGTCGCCTCCTACGACGAGGACACGTCCTCGATGGGGGTGGAAGCCGGCCGCCGTGCCCTCGCCGTGCCCGGCGTCCCGTCGCCCGAGAGCCTCTACTTCTCCACGCCGGCCCCGGCCTATCTCGACAAGACCAACGCCACGACCGTGCACGCCGGCCTCGGGCTGGCCCAGGAGGCAGGGGCCTACGACCTCTGCGGATCGGTACGTTCGGGCTGGGCCACTCTCCAACTGGCCAAGCTGGCCGGCGAGCGGGCTCCGACCCTCGCCGTGCTCGCCGACCTCCGGACCGGACTGCCCGGGAGCACCGATGAGAGCCAGGGCGGCGACGGGGCGGCGGCCTTCGTGTTCGCCCCCGACGGGGGAGTGGCCGAGATGCTCGGCCACGCGGCCTCCACCGACGAGTTCCTCGAGCGCTGGCGAGTGCCGGGCGAGACCGGATCACGGCAGTGGGAGGATCGGTTCGGCGAGGAGGCCCTCGTACCCATGGCCCGGTCGGCGTTCGAGCGCGCCCTCGGACGGGCCGGGTTGGCGGCCGGGGACATCGACCATCTGATCGTGAGCGGGCTCCACGCCCGGGCGGTGGCCACCCTGCGGAAGTCGTTCGGCGTCCCGGCCGAGCGGGTGGCGCCCGACCTCTCCGGTCTCATCGGCAACCTGGGTGCGGCCGAGGGCGGGGTGGCGTTGGCCGATGTCCTCGAGCGGTCCACGCCGGGGGAGGTGGTGGCCCTGGTGGAGGTGGCGGACGGTGCCGACGCAATCATCCTGCGGACCACCGACGCGCTGCCTGCCGTGCTGGACGCTCGCCGCGAGTCGGGGATGAGCACCGTGGCCGAGCAGGCCGGCGAGGGCCGTTCCGACCTGCCCTACGCCGTCTTCTTGTCCTGGCGGGGAATGCTCCAGCGCGAGCCTCCCCGCAGACCCGACCCCGAGCGTCCCGACGCCCCGGCCTCGCTGCGCAGCGAGGGCTGGAAATTCGGATTCAACGCCAGCAGATGCCTCGTGTGTGGCTTCCGCCACCTTCCGCCCACCCGAGTCTGTCTCTCGTGCCAGGCGGTCGACCAGATGGTGCCCGAACGGATGGCCGATGTCCGCGGTACGGTCGCCACCTACACCGTCGACCACCTGGCCTTCAGTCTGTCCCCGCCCATGGTCGGGGCGGTGATCGACTTCGACGGGGGCGGTCGGTACCGCGGGGAGATGACCGATGTCGACCCCGGGTCGGTGGCGGTCGGCGCGAGGGTCGAGATGACCTTTCGACGTCTCTACAGCGCCGAAGGTGTACACAATTACTTCTGGAAGGCTCGACCGGTGCCCGACGGAGCCGGCGATGCCGCAGGCGAACGGGTGGGCAGCGAAGGAGAACAGCGATGACCAGCACGGGGATTCGGGATCGGGTGGCGATCGTCGGTATGGGGTGCACGCCCTTCGGTGAGCTCTGGGACCAGGGGACCAACGATCTCCTGACCGACGCCGCCGTCGAGTGCATCGGCTCGGCCGGGGTGGCCATGGACAGCATCGACGCCTTCTGGTTGGGCACGCTGGGGTCGGGAAGCTCGGGCCTCACCCTGTCCCGGCCGCTCAAGATCGGCTACAAGCCGGTCACCCGGGTGGAGAACTTCTGCGCCACCGGGTCCGAGGCCTTCCGCAACGCCTGCTACGCGGTGGCCTCGGGCGCCTACGAGCTGGTCATGGCCATCGGGGTCGAGAAGCTGAAGGATTCCGGTTACTCGGGGCTGACCGGGATCCACAAGGTGGGGGACGGGACCAACGCCCAACTCAGCTCCCCGGCCGCCTTCTCCTTCCTCGTGCCCGCCTACTGCCACAAATACGGCGTCGACCCCGAAGAGATGGCGTCGGTGCTCAACCGCATCGCCTGGAAGAACCACCGGAACGGGGCGGTCAACCCGAGGGCCCAGTACCGCAAGGAGGTCTCGCTGGAGAAGATCGCCGCCTCCCCGCGGGTGGCCGGCCAGCTCGGCGTGTTCGATTGCAGCGGGGTGAGCGACGGCGCCGCCGCCGCGTTGATCTGCCGGGCCGAGGATGCTCACCGCTACACCGACTCGCCTCTCTACGTGAAGGGGCTCAGTCTGGTCGCCGGCCCGGCGGCCGGGGTCATCGACCCCGACTATGACTACACCAGTTTCGAGGAGGTCGTCCGCTCCGCCGCCGATGCCTACGGTCAGGCCGGCATCACCGATCCGCGGGCCCAGCTGGCCATGGCCGAGGTGCACGACTGCTTCACACCCACCGAGCTGGTCCTGATGGAGGACCTGGGCTTCGCCGACCGCGGGACGGCATGGAAGGAGGAGCTGGCCGGAACATTCGACCGGGACGGGGACCTCCCCGTCAACCCCGACGGGGGACTCAAGAGCTTCGGGCACCCGATCGGGGCCACCGGTCTCCGGATGCTGTTCGAGTGCTGGCTGCAACTCCGGCGCCAGGCGCCGCCTGAGCGCCAGATCGCCACGGTCACGGAGGGCGGCCGCACCCTCGGGCTCACCCACAACCTGGGTGGCGGGCCCGGAGAGTGCGTGAGCTTCGTGGGCGTGGTGGGCACGGAACCGTCGGACTGAGGTGGGCGCGACCGGCCAGTCGTGGGACGAGGACGAGGATCAGGCTGCCCTTCGCCAGCTGGCACGGGAGGTGGCCGCCCGTGAGGTCGCCCCCCGGGCGGCGGCTCATGACGAGTCGGGCGAGGTCCCCCGAGAGGCCATCGCGGCCATGGCGGCAGCCGACCTCTTCCGGGTGACCATCGGTGAGCAGTGGGGCGGCCTCGGGATGGGGGACGTCGAGGCCGCCATCGTGCTGGAGGAGATCGCCCGCCACGACGTCTCCACCGCCATCTGCTGCCAGTTGGCCTTCAACGGTCCGGCCCGGGGCATCGAGCACCTGGGCTCCGCGTCACTCAAGGACCGCTGGCTTCCTGCCGTGGCCGACGGCGAGGCGATCATCAGTATCGGGATCACGGAGCCCGATGCCGGTTCGGCCGTGCAGAGCATGCGCACCGCCCTCAAGCCGGACGGCGACGGGTGGCGGCTGGACGGCTACAAGAACTATTCGACGCTGGGCCACGCCGCCGCCGCCGTCCTGGTCTGGTGCCGGTGGCCGGGTGGTGAGGGCGCCAGGGGGATCGGGGCGGTGATCGTGCCCATGGATCGTCCGGGTGTGGCGCTGACGGGCCGGCACCGGGGGATGGGGATCCACGCCGCCACCGAGTCGGAGATCGCCTTCGACGGCGTGGCCATCACCGAGGACGACGTGTTGGTGGCCGGCGACCCGTCCTCGACGGAGCCGTTCAAGCTGCTCCTGTCCCACCTCAATCACGAGCGCTGCGGGAACGCGGCCATGTGCGTGGGTGCGGCCCAGGGCGCCCTCGAGCGTTCAGCCGACTACATGACCGAGCGGGTGGTCGGCGGACGACCCATCGCCGAACTGCAGGGCCTGCAGTGGAAATTGGCCGAGATGGCCGTGGCCGTCGAAGGGGCGAGGCTGTTGTTGGGCCGCGCCGTTCGCCTCGCCGGTCCCGGCGGTACCCCTCCGGCCATGGAGACGGCCATGGCCAAGACCGCAGCCAACCTGGCGGCCAAATACGTCTGTGACGAAGCCATCCAGATCCACGGAGGCTACGGGTACAGCCGCGAGTACCCCCTGGAACGGGCCTACCGGGACATCCGGGGGTTGTGCATCGGGGCCGGCACGGTGGAAGCGCAGCGCAACTACATCGGCTCGAGCATCGTCGCCGGCCGGACCTCGGTTTCACCGGGCTGGATCCCACCGGCGCGTAGCCGTTCGTGACGGGCGGGCCGTACCCGCCAGGCGCTCGGGGGCCGGGGTCACGACTGGTCCCGCCGCCGTCCATGGGTGCTGTGACTGGTCCCGCCGCCGTCCATGGGTACCGCCCGAGGGCGCCCCGTCTCCGTTCCAGAATTTCGGAATTGGCCAGATTATCGACTGGAGACGATAAATATCGCCTGCAGGTAGGCCATTGTTCGAGTGTCACGACCCAGTTCTACTTACCGGCCAGTAATATGGACAGTCGCCGGGCCGGTCGAGCTGGGTTCCGCCGCCTTGCTCCCGGCCCGGCATCTCTGTCCGTCGAGCGGGCCCGCGGCCGCCTCGAGTAGGCGACAGCCCGGTGCCGAATGACACTCGGGCGCGACACCGGGAGGGGTCCCTACGGCGGTAGCATTCATCTGCCACACCTGTTGAGGGGGGCGATGGATTACGCCCCAGCTCCGGGCCTGACGCCCTCGGTCTCCTGCCCCTTGACCGGGGGCACCCCCGGTGTCGCTCATCGCTCGGGCCAGTTTCGGGCCGGCCGCGCAGGAGTGCCCAGGTGCGGTTCGGGTGGGACCGAGGACGCCGGAGGGGGAGTGGGCGCTCTCGGCCCGGTCCGGTAGTGTGGCCCGCGTGTCTGCGGTGGTCGACCACGGGGGCGTGCTCGATGCTGCGGTCTCTCCGGAGGCCGGGGGCGAACGACGCCGGCTCATGGATGCCGCACTGCACGTCATGCGGCGTAACGGCTTTCAGGGGGCCAGCGTCCAGGACATCCTGGATTACGCGGGACTTTCGACCCGCGCCTTCTACCGGCAGTTCCGGTCGAAGGACGACCTGCTGCTGGCCATGTTCAGAACGGCATCGGATCCGGATGTGGACCAGGTGGTCAGGACGGTCGGGGATGCGCCGACGGCGCTGGACGCCGTGCGCGCCTGGATCGACGAGATGGTGACCATGGCCTTCGACTGGCGACGGGTCCGGCGGCTCGTCATCTTCAACCCGTCGGCCCGACAGGCCGACGGGTACGAGCAGGAGGAAGCGGCCCTTCGCTCGCGGCTGATCTCGCCCCTGCTGTTGGCACTGGAACGTGGCCGCTCCGACGGTTCGTTTCCGACGACCGAACCGCTCTCAGACGCCGACGCCATCTTCGACCTGGTCTGGAGCGTGGCCCACCCGCAACGGAGGGCCCGGGGGACCGACCCCGGGCGGGCCAAGGACCAGGTGCTGCGCTTCTGCCTGCCCGCCCTCGGGGTCAGAACGAGCGTCTGAGACGACCGCCGCCACGGATCCGCCTCCGGGTGAGCCCTGAAAACGGCATTGTCGCCATTGTGAGGCCTGGTGTACCGTGAGGCGCCACGACGGGAGGAACGGTCGTGCCGCGGCCGACGATCAGGAGAGTACGTGGAAATCGACGTTGCGACGCAGGCCTCCGTCCCGGAGTTCCGGCGCGCGTTGGAGGAGTGGCTCCACGCCAATCTGACCCCTGAGATCGTGGAGGCCGGGAGGGAAGGATTCGAGGACGAGGACACCCTGGAGCTGTTGCGGGGCTGGAACCGGCTGTTGGCCGACGCCGGCTGGGCGGCGGTGGCCTGGCCGGCGGAGTACGGGGGTCGCAATGCCGGGGTGGCCGAGCAGCTGGCGTACCACGAGGTCATGGCCGCGGCCGGAGCCCCCGGACCGGTCAACGTCATCGGGGTGGCCAACATCGCCCCGGCCATCCTCGAAGCGGGTACCCAGCAGCAAAAGGACCGCTTCCTCACTCCGATGCTCCGCGGCGACGAGATCTGGTGCCAGGGGATGTCCGAGCCCGATGCCGGATCCGACCTGGCCTCACTTCGCACCACGGCGGTGCTCGACGGTGACAGTTTCGTCATCAACGGGCAGAAGACGTGGAACAGCCTGGGCCACCACGCCGACTGGTGCCAGCTCTACGTCCGCACCGACCCCTCGGTCCCCAAGCACGCGGGCATCAGCTGCCTGCTCGTGGACATGCGATCCTCTGGGATCGAGGCCCGACCGCTCCGCACCATGACCGGTGACGCCATGTTCTCGGAGCTCTTCTTCGCCGATGTGCGGGTACCTTCGACCTCCCTGCTCGGCCCACTCAACGCGGGCTGGAAGGTGGCCATGACGACGTTGAGCTACGAACGGGCCGGTGTGGCCAAACTGCACCTCAGCCTGAGCGCCCGGTTCGCGGACCTGGTGGAGGAGACCCGCCGGACCGGCGTCGATGTCTCCCCCGTTCATCGGGACCACCTGACCCAGATCTACTGCCGTATCGCCTGCCTGCGCTGGACCACGGCGCGGGAACTGGAGGTCGTCGGCCGTGGTGGTCGGCCGTCACCGACCATGGGCAGCCTGGCCAAGCTGATGTGGGCGGAGATCTCCCAGGAACTGGCCGGATTGGCCCTCGGACTCCTCGGGCCGGGGGCGCTCGAGGGGCCGTGGTCGAAGAGCCTGACCGGCTCGCGGGGATCGTCGATCGCCGGAGGCACGAGCGAGATCAACCGGAATATCGTGGCCGAGCACGGCCTGGGGCTTCCCCGGTGACCGCCGTGACCCTGAGCGAGAGTGGGGAGATTTGACATCTACGAGTACGTACGAAGGACGCCGCGTCATCGTCAGTGGCGGTGGGGGCGCAGGGATGGGCGCGGCGGTGGTCCGACAGCTGAAGGCCCTCGGAGCGGAGATCCACGTGATCGACCTGAAGGAGCCGGCGGTCGACGTGGCCGGCTACCACTCGACGGACTTGCGTGAGCCCGACGCCGTCGCTGCCGCGGTCGACGCTGTCGGAGGCAGGATCGATGCACTGTTCAACTGTGCCGGACTGCCCGGAGGCCGGTTCTCCGATCTCGACACCATGATCGTCAACTTCGTCGGCCAGCGCCACCTGGCCGACCTGGTGGTCGAGCGGATGGGTGAGGGTGGAGCCATTGCCAGCATCTCGTCCGGCGCCGGCGCCAGTTGGATGGCCAATGTGGAGAAGTGGAAGCCGCTGGTCACCACGGAGGGCTTCGCGGCGGGGAGGAAATGGCTCGAGGACCACCCCGAGGAGATCGCCAGCGGTTACGCACCGTCCAAGGAGGTGATCATCGTGTGGACCGTCTGGAGGTCCCTGGCCCTGGCCGAACGCGGCATCCGGATCAACTGCACCCTCCCCGGGCCGACCGATACCCCGATGATGCCCGACTTCGAGGAGCAGATGGGCAAGGCATTCATGGACAACTACCCCATCCCGCTCGGTCGCCGCCAGACGGCGGACGAGCAGGCCGCACCCCTCCTCTTCCTGAATTCGCCTGCGGCATCGGCGATCACCGGGGAGAGCATCCTCACCGACGGCGGAACCATGGCCGCCCTGGCCGTCGGCACCCTCGACGTTTCGGCGTTCGGCTTTTGAGCGGGGCGACGGGCGCAGTGCCCGAAGGTGAAGCAGTGCCCGAAGGTGAAGCAGTGCCCGAAGGTGAAGCAGTGCCCGAAGGTGGAGCAGTGCCCGAAGGTGAAGCAGTGCCCGAAGGTGGAGATGTCTCCCGTGGGGGCCTGTCGACCGGGGAGATCCACGACGCGTTCCGGCTGGTGCCTTCGGGTGAGCACCGGTTCCTCGCCACCAGTATCGGCGACCCCGGCGTGCGGGATGTCGTCTACGGGGGCCAGTTGCTGGCCCAGATGATCCTGGCCTCGGACGAGGTGGCCGAGACCAAGGAGGTGGCATCCATCCATACCATCTTCGCCAGGAGCGCCAAGGTCGCCGCGCCTCTCGAGATCGAGGTCAGGGTCGTGCACGACGGGCGAACCATGGGCAGTCACGCAGTAACGGTGGCCCAGGGGGACAGGGTGTGCGCCGAGGGCCTCCTCCTCCGCCGTGCCGACGGTCCGGATCTGATCAGACACGGGCCGGACATGCCCGACGTCCCCGGCCCGGACGACTCACCTGCTGCGGCCCAACCCGGACTGGCCGCGCCGGGTAGCGAGCTCCGGGTGGTGGGCGGCGTCGAGACATCGGACCCCGACGCCCCGGTGGGACCGGCCGAGCTCTTCGTCTGGGTCCGGCTGCCGGGGGAGGACGGGAATCTGGCCCTGGCCCAGGCGATGCTGGCCTACGGCACCGACGGGTTCCTCATCGGGACGGCCATGCGACCCCATGCCGGCATCGGACAGAGCATGGCCCACCGGAACATCGCCACCGGGGTGGTGTCCCACACTCTGACCTTCCATGAGCGAATCGAGGCGGGAACCTGGCTCCTGATGGCCCACGAGAGCCCGTACGCGGGCCGGGGGGCCAGCTACGGGCGGGCGCAGGTCTTCACCCGGGACGGCACACTGGTGGCATCGTTCGTCCAGGAGAACATGATTCGAGACACCGGACCATCCGACAGCTGAGGAGGATCGCACTATGACCACCACCCACGAGGGAACCGCCATCACCGGCGAGGCCCGGATGCTTATCGACGGGAAGCTCGAGGAGGCGGTCTCCGGCCGACGGTTCGACAACGTCAACCCGGCCACCGAGGAGGTGCTCGGGACCACGGCCGACGCCGACCACGAGGACATGGACCGCGCCATCGGCGCCGCCCGGCGCGCCTTCGACGAGACCGACTGGTCCACCGACGGAGCGTTACGCAAGCGGTGCCTCCTGCAGCTCCAGGATGCGCTCGAGGACGAGGTCGAGCTCCTACGGGCCGAGCTGGTCGCGGAAGTCGGCACTCCGGTGCTCCTCACCTACGGCCCCCAGCTCGACGAACCTCTGTCGGACGGCCTCAAGTGGCCGGCCCACTACATCGACGAGTTCGCCTGGGAGCGCGACCTCCCCGAGGGGCATGCCTTCGGTATGCGGAGCTGGCGAAAAGTCGTGCGGGAGGCGGTCGGTGTGGTCGCCGCCATCGTGCCGTGGAACTACCCGTTCGAGGTGTCCATCAACAAGATCGGGCAGGCCCTGGCCACCGGCAACACCGTCATCTTGAAGGCGGCCCCGGACACGCCGTGGAACGCCACCCGGATCGGCCGTCTGGTGGCCGAGCGGACCGACTTCCCCCCCGGCGTCTTCCAGGTGGTCACCACCACGGACAACCAGGTGGCCGAAGACCTGGTCACCGACCCGCGGGTCGATCTCATCTCGTTCACCGGGTCGACGGCGGTCGGCCGACGGATCATGGAGAAGGGGGCCCCGACGCTCAAGCGGCTCTTCCTCGAGCTGGGCGGCAAGTCGGCCGACATCGTGCTCGACGACGCCGACTTCGCCGAGAAGCTGTCCTTCGCCTGGGCGGTGTGCACCCACGGTGGCCAGGGCTGCGTGATGCTCACCCGGATGCTGCTGCCGCGTTCGCGCTACGACGAGGGGATCGCCCTGATGGAAGAGGGCTTCCGCACCGTGGCCTACGGGGACCCCACCGATCCCGCCAACTTCCAGGGCCCCCAGATCAACGCCAACCAACGGGCCAAGATCCTGCGCTACATCGAGCAGGGCACCGAGCAGGGGGCGCGGGTCGTCGTCGGCGGGGGTCGTCCGGCCCACCTGCCCACCGGGTACTACGTGGAACCGACCTTGATGGCCGATGTGGACAATTCGATGACCATCGCCCGGGAGGAGATCTTCGGCCCCGTGCTCGTCGTCATCCCCTTCGAGGACGACGACGATGCCGTCCGCATCGCCAACGACAGTCCCTATGGACTGGGCTGCGGCGTCACCTCGGGTTCGGAGGAGCGTGCCCTCCGGGTCGCCCGTCGCATCCGGGCCGGTTCGGCCATGGTCAACGGTGGGATCTGGTACGGGGCCGACGCTCCCTTCGGCGGGTACAAGGCCAGCGGCATCGGCCGTCAGAACGGGACCGAGGGCTTCGAGCAGTACACCGAGACCAAGACGATCGCCGGCGGGCTGCCCCCGGTCCCGGGTGAGTCCGGGGGGTCGGCCTTCGGGTGAACCGAAGGGTCAGCGCAGCCGCCAGTCGATCCGTTTTCCGGAGGTGAAGCGCTCCTGTCCCTTGGCCAGCTGATCGGGATCGGTGCCGATGTTGGTGAACAGGTAGGCCTGGTCGAGGGCCTGCCTCCGTGACAGTTCGAGGCCCGCCCACAGGGCGCGGACGGTCCCTTGAACCCCCAGCTCGGGCTGCTCGGCGATGGCCCGGGCCGCCCAGTCGGTTCGCTCGCGGAGCTCGTCGGACGGCACCACCTCGGACACGAAGCCGATCTGGTGGGCGCGTGCCGCCGACATCCGCTCGTTGGCACCCAGCAGCGACAGGCGCATCACCTCCTGGAAGGGCATCTTGTGGAGGAGGAAGATCGGCTCGAAGGCGGCGGGCATCCCGTAGGTGACATGCGGGTCGAAGAACGTGGCGTGCTCGGCGGCGATGATGAAGTCGACTTCGCCGAGGATGTAGAACGCTCCACCGCACGCCATGCCGTTGACGCCGGCGATGATCGGCTTCCACAGGTCGTTCGACTTCGGACAGACGCTCTTGCCCGGGTCGTCGAAGTCCCAGGGCGTGTTGTAGCCGGGGAGCTTGCCCGGGGGCAGGTCGTCGAACGAGCCGATCCCCTCACGGTCCAGGCCCGTGCAGAAGGCCCGGTCGCCCGCACCGGTGATGACCACGCACCGGACATCGTCGTTCCTGCGCAGCATCATCCACAGATCCCGCAGCTCGCGCTGCATGGTGGTGTCGAAGGCGTTGAGGGCCTCGGGGCGGTTGAGGGTGACCCACGCCACGCCGTCGGTTTCGTCGTACAGGAGGGACTCGAGGTCGGGCATGGCGGCCATGGTAACCGCCCGGGTCGGCGCCGCAGTTCTCGAGAACAGCAGTGCCGGAGGGATCGGTCAGTCGCAGTGACCTGGTGGTGGCGGGACGTCGAGGCTCGGATTGCGGTCGAAGAACCCGACCGGCATCAGGTGGAAGCCGCAGTACTCCACCGGCATGACCGGCCAGTCCTCGGGCCGGGGCAGATGGGTGACCCCGAAGGTGTGCCACGCCACGATGTCGGTGCCCACAAGGGATCGGTCGGCCTCGGTCCAGCCCGGCAGACCGTCCCCTCCCGCATGCTGATTGGGGTAGTCGCCGGCCGCCCGGCGCTCGTCGGGGGCGTACGGGGTGACCCAGAGGTTGTGCCGGGCGAATCCGGCCCGGTGCCCGATACTCGACTCGGGCTGAGCGTGGAGGGTGGGGGTCGGTCCGGGCACCAGCTTGTAGGCGACGGACCGCCCGAGCCCGTTGGATGCCCCGGGGTTCACGAACCGCCAGTGCCTGGCGCCGGCCGGGTCCGCATCGCGCCGGGCTCCACGTTCGGACTCGAGGCGGACCGACCGTTGACGAAACGCATTGCCCCAGGGGTTGTCGTCATCGGTGGGGAGTGGTTCGGCCGAGATCTCGTATGCCTCGTTGACCGGACCGCCGTCGATGTCGACATCGAGGCGGGCGCAGAAGAGGTGCTGGTGGACCGGTGCGGCCAGACCCGGTGCCACCAGCGACGCGAAGGGGGTGTCCTGGTCGGGGCCCACCGCCTGGGTGGACATGATTCCGGTCAGCTTCACTTCGAGTTGGATGGTGCCGTCGAGGTAGAAGTACCAGAAGAACCCGTACTCGTAGTTGCCGACGGTCGAGATCGAGGAGACCACCAGCCGCCGCGATCGACGAACTTCGGTGTGGCCGGTGTTCATGTCGTTGTGCTTCCAGAGGATCCCGTAGTCCTCCTCGTGGATACAGATGGCATTCTCCACCACGTAGGGGTTGCCGTGCTCGCTGGCGAAGGTGGCATCCAGGTAGGTGATGGCCCCGAGGCAGTCGCAGCCCAGCGCCAGCGAGTTGGCCATGCGGCCGAGCCCCCACTCGCCGACGTCGAACGCGTTCTTCCAGCCGTGAAGCGGTCCCGGGTCGCCGTAGGGAACGACCATCTCGCAGATCGAAGCCCGGTACATGATCGGCCTGACCCGACCGTCGTCGTAGCCGATGGTGTGGAGCACCAGCCCCTCGAGGGGATCCATGGACACCCGCATCGACCATCGCTGCCAGGCCAGGCGGTTGGACTCGACGGTGAAACTGACTCCTTCGGGCTGGACGATGTCCAGGGGGCGGAGGTCGGAACGCAGTGGCTGGTTGTCCTCTGGGCGGTAGCTGCCACGTCCTTCGGGCATGGGTACGACCCCGAGGTCGATCACCTCGAGGACGATGCCACGGGCGGCGTCCACGGTGGCCAGCACGCCCTCCACGGGGCGGGCGTAGCCGTTGTCGGCCGGCTCCTCGCGGTAGTAGGAGAGGCATCGGGCGATGCGGCGCCCCTCCTCGAGGGGGTTCCCGAAGTTGCCGGTCGGCCAGGGGTCGATCTGGACCTTGTCGAAATCGGTGATCCCGCGCCGGAGCATGGCCTGTCGCCACTCGGAATTCTCGCGGAGGGCGACCGTGGCCCGGTAGGAGTCGTCGAACAGCAGGGCCGGGCGCACGTCCTGACGTTCGGTCCAGCGCACCACCTCTCCCGCGGGCAGGGCCACCACGGCCTCGATCACCGAGGCCTCGGGTCCGGGGACGATCAGCAGGTGGACACGGCGGTCGACCTTGTCACCGGGCCGGTAGGCGATGACGGCGGCCTTGGCTGGTTCGTCGAGGGTGATGGTGGAGAAGAGGGCCCCTTCGGTGATCCTGCCGCTCGCCCGCACCGCGGCCACCGCGGCCCGGATCTCATCTGCCCGCAACGGATCGAGGGGGTGGGCGACCGGTGGGGCCGTGGCCGGCGCCTCATCCATGGCCGTGGTCACCCCCGGTGGCGTGGGACCCGGCCACCAGGTCGAATGGATGTCGCGTCACGGTGACGTCGGGACCGCCCGCCTCGGTTGGCTCGATGTCGCGGGCGCCGGGAATCCGGTCCAGCCTGGTGTTCAGTTCGCGCATGGCCCTTCCTCTGCCGGCGGCGCCGGGATCGTCCCGGGCACTGTCGATGCCAGGGCACAGTAGTCTCTGCGGCGATGAGAGAACGTACCTCGGCTCCGGTGCGGGGAGTGTCGGGGCACGCCAGAGCCGAGCCCGATCGGCCCGCGATGATCCTGGGTGAGACGGTGCGCACCTACGGGGATCTCGATGCCCGGGCCCGCCGGTTGGCCTCGGTGCTCGAGTCCCTCGGCGCCGGCCCGGGGCGACCGCTGGCCACCGTTCTGCCCAACGGGATCGAGATGTTCGAGGTGGCCACGGCGGCGGCCATGCTCAACGCACCCTATCTCCCGGTCAACTGGCACCTGAAGTCGGATGAGCTCGCGTACATTCTCGATGACGCCGACGTGGCCGTGGCCGTCGGCCAGGCCGGGTACGACGACGACCTGACCACGGCCCTCGTCCACCACAGCGCCGGTTCCCTGCGGGTGGGGGTCGATTACGAACGAGAGCTCGGGTCGGCGCCACCGCTGGCCGGCGGGGACAGTGGCGCCGGGCCGGAGCTCATGTTCTACACGTCGGGCACCACCGCCAGGCCCAAGGGTGTGGTGCACACCAGCCTGTCCGACGACAGCGGTCGGGCACGCGGCATGGAGGGCCAGGTGGCCCTCTGGAACTGGACCCCGGATGATGTCTACGTGATGAGCGGGCCCGCCTATCACGCGTCCCATCTCGGTTGGGCCCTGTGCTCGCTGTACACCGGAGCCACCACCGTGATCACCGAGCAGTTCGAGGCACGGTCATTTCTGGCCGAGGTGAGCCGGCGCCGCGGGACCCGATCGTTTATGGTTCCCGCCCACTTCATCCGGATCCTCGAGATCCCCGAGGACGTACGGGCGGCCCTCGATGTCTCCAGCTTCTCGCTGATCGTTCATGCTGCCGCCCCGTGCCCGGTCGCGGTCAAGTTCAAGATGATGGACGCATTTCCCGACGCCGAGATCCACGAGCTGTACGGCGCCAGCGAGGGCGGCGCCACCAGGATCTCTCCTGACGAGTGGCGGTCCCGACCCGGAAGCGTGGGGCGCCCGTGGCCCGGCGTCGAGATCCGGATCCTCGATGACGACGGACAGGCCGTGGCAACCGGTGAATCGGGCATCATATACATCCGCCCGCCCGGTCCCCAGCGATTCCGCTACCGCAATGATGAGGATGCGACCAGCCGGGCATGGTGTGACGACGCCTTCACCGTGGGCGACATCGGGTACCTGGACGAGGACGGCTACCTCACCATCACCGACCGGGTGTCGGATATGGTCCTCTGGGGCGGAGTCAACATCGCCCCCCGCGAGATCGAAGAGGTGCTCTTCGATCATCCTGCGGTCGTGGACTGTGCCGTGTTCGGCATCCCCGATGACCGTGACGGCGAGCGATTGAAGGCGATGGTGCAATTGCGCACGGAGGTGGACAGCAAGGACCTGTCCGACTTCGTGGCCACGCGGCTGGCCCGTTACAAGGTCCCCCGTGAGTGGGAGGTCGTCGACGAGCTGCCGCGCGACCAGAACGGGAAGGTGCGCAAGCGCCAGCTCCGCGAGGCCCATGCCGACGGGAAGCGCTAGGCGGGCGATGCTCCGGATCGAGATCGACCGCGACCGGTGTGTGGGCTCGGGGAACTGTGTGTTCTGGGCCCCGGGCACCTTCGATCTGGACGACGACGGGCGGTCCGTCGTCGTCGATCCGAGCGGCGACCCCGATGACCGCATCCGGGTCGCCGTCGAGGGTTGCCCGTCCCATGCGATCTCGGTGGTGTTCGTGGAGACGCCCCTGCCGGTAGCCGGGCCGGGCCCGGACGGAGCCGGGTCGGGCCCGGACGGAGCCGGGTCGGGCCCGGACGGCGACGGGTCGGGCCCGGACGGAGCCGGATAGCTCGGACCGAGACGGATAGCTCGGACAGAGACGGACAGAGACGGACAGGGAAGAGGGAGCCAGATGCCGATTGCAATCTCCGACGAGCACCAGGAGCAACGAACGACCGTCAGGCGGTGGCTGGATTCCCACTGTCCACCGAGCGTGCCGAGGGTCCTCCTGGACGCGGAGGTGGAGGAGCTCCAGCCGGTGTGGAAGGAGATGGCGGCCCAGGGTTGGCTCGGGATCCACCTTCCCGAGGAGTTCGGAGGCGAGGGGTTCGGCCTCTTCGAGCTGGCCGTGCTGCTCGAGGAAACGGGTAGGTCGCTGGTTCCGGGGCCGCTCCTGCCCACCGTGGCCACCTCCGCAGTGCTGTCCGAGGTGTCGACGCCGACCCAGGCGGGGTTGTTCCTGCCCGGGCTCATCGACGGGAGCGGCCCGGCCGCCCTCTCGTTCGGGGACGCCTGCCTTGACATCGTCGGCCGGGGAGCGGACGGCGGGATCGTCGTATCGGGAGGGCTGCGCCCGTTGCTCGGCGCGTCGACGGCGGCCACGGTACTGGCCCCGGCCCGCAGCGACGACGGGACCGTCATCTGGTGTCTCCTCGATGTGCCCGGATCGGCCGGCCGGGTGCAGGTCACCCCGCTGGCCAGCCTCGATCCGACCCGCCGGCTCGGTGTGTTGGAGGTCGACGAGGTCCAGGTCGGGGCCGAGCGCCAGTTCGCCTCGCTCACCACCCAGCGGGTCCGCGAGGTCGTGATCACGTTGATGGCGGCCGAGCATGCCGGCGGTGCCCGGTGGTGCCTCGAGACGGCAACCGAGTACGCCAAGGTCCGCGTCCAGTTCGGCCGGCCGATCGGGCAGTTCCAGGCAGTCAAGCACCGGCTGGCCGACATGGCCATCAGGGTCGAGCAGATGACCGCGGTGGCCTGGGACGCGGCCACGGCCGTGGGCACCGGAGCGTCGGACGACGCCGCGGTGGCTGCCGCCACCGCGGGGGCACTCGCCCTGGACGGTTACGCCCTGGGGGCCAAGGAGTGCCTGCAGGTGCTCGGGGGGATCGGCTTCACCTGGGAGCACGACGTCCACCTTCACCTCAAACGGGCCATGGCCGATCGACAGCTGATGGGTGAGCCCGACGCCTACTGCCAGGAAGTGGCGGTCGCAGCCGGTGGCGGCGCACGGCGCGCCCTGGCCGCGGACCTACCGGCCGAGGCCGATCTGAAGAGGGCGGAGCTGGCTCCGGTGGTGGCCGAGCTGGCCGCGCTGGAGGGGGCGGCACGGCGTCGCCGGATGGTCGACGTCGGCCTGGTCATGCCGCACTGGCCGGCACCCTGGGGGAGGGATGCCGGCGCGGTGGAGCAGGTTGTCATCGAGGAGCTGCTGGCGTCATCGGGGGTCGACCGCCCCCATATCGGCATCGGCGCCTGGGCCCTCCCCCCGATCATCGCTCGGGGCACGCCCCTGCAGCGTGAACGCTGGGTGGACGCGACCCTGATGGGCGAGCTCCACTGGTGCCAACTGTTCTCCGAGCCTGGAGCCGGATCCGATCTGGCCAGTCTGTCCACCCGGGCGGACCGGACCGATGGTGGCTGGAAGCTGACCGGCCAGAAGGTGTGGACGTCGATGGCCCGCGACGCGCAGTGGGGGATCTGCCTGGCCCGGACCGATCCATCGGCCCCCAAGCACCTCGGCATCACCTACTTCATCGTCGATATGAGCTCGCCCGGCCTGGACATACGGCCCCTCCGCGAGCTCACCGGGGCGGCGATGTTCAACGAGGTGTTCCTCGACGATGTCTTCGTCCCGGATGACTGTGTGATCGGCGAGGTCGACGGGGGCTGGGCCATCGCCCGCATGACGCTGGCCAACGAACGGGTCTCCATGTCCTCTGGGTCCACCTTCGGCATCGGCGTCGAGTCGCTGCTCCGGCTGGCGGAGCGGCAGAGCGGCTCGTTGACACCCAGCCTGTCCGTGCGGCTCGGCCGGCTGCTGGCCGAGGCCCAGTCGCTGAGGTTGATGACCCACCGGTCCACACTGCTGGCCCTGGCCGGGACCGACCCGGGTTCAGAGGCCAGCCTGCGCAAGCTGCTCGGCGCGGAGCACGAACAGCGGGTACAGGAGCTCGGCCTGGCCATGCTGGGGCCGGAGGGGGCCACCATGGAGGGTCGGGCGGCGAGATGGACGCAGGGCTTCCTGGCCACCCGGTGCCTCACCGTTGCCGGAGGGACCAGCGAGGTGCAGCGCAACGTCATCGCCGAGCGGCTCCTCGGCCTGCCCCGCGACGCGGAGCCGGGCAGTTAGAAGAACGTCCCGGCGCCCGCCCGAACCGCTCAGACGACCCCGGCGTCGTGGAGCCGCTGGAGCTCATCGGGCGGAACGCCCACCAGGTCGCACCAGACCTCACGATTGTCTGCCCCGAGACGGGGGGCCCCGGAGGGGGTCGGCGTCGGGTGACCGACGAACCGCGGGAACGGTGCCTGTTGGCGGACGGGCCCGATGACCGGGTCCTCGACGGAGATCAGATCTCCGCGGGCGGCCATGTGCGGGTCGGAGAAGATGTCGGCCGCGCTGTAGGCCGTACCCACCGGCACGTCGTTGGCGATGCAGGCCGACTCGATGTCCTCGGCGCTGTGCCCCTTCGTCCACTCGGCCACGATGTCGTTGATCTCATCCCCGTGCCGGGCCCGCAGGGCCAGCGTGGAGAAGCGGGGATCGACGGCCAGGTCGGGTCGATCCATGGCCCGGCACAGCCGGGCGAAGTTGGCATCCGATCCGGCGACGATGCAGACGTAGGCACCGTCACCGGTGAGGTAGTTGTCGAGTGGGGCGGAGTGGGGGAGCCGGTTGCCCTCCCTGTTGCGCACGGTGCCCATCCGGTCGTACCCGGCCAGCGTCCACTCGAGCACCCGGAGAACGGCTCCGTACAGGGGGGCGTCGATGACCGCACCCCGTCCCCGTCCCGGCCCCGGTGCGCCGGCGTCGCGGCCGTAGAGCCCGGCCACCGCGGCCATGGCCGCGAAGACCCCGGTCAGGTAGTCCGAGATGGTCACGCCGGGCCGCACCGGCGGCCGGTCCCGCTCACCGGTCAGGTGGAGCAGCCCGCCGTAGGCGATGCCCAGGCGGTCGAGGCCGGGCCGGCGGGAGTAGGGGCCGTCCTGGCCGAAGACGCTGATGCGCACGTAGACGAGTCCCGGATCGAGGGAGTCCGGGCCGAGGTTCCAACCCTCCATGGTCCCGGGGCGGAAGTTCTCGCACACGACGTCGGCATGCGATGCGAGGCGCCGGAACAGGTCCTGGCCATCGGCCGTCCGCAGATCGCAGGTGACGCCGCGCCGGCCCCGACCCTCGACGGCCCAGAAGAGCGAGTAGCCGGCGTCGTCCCCCTCGGTCTCGACGAAGGGACCGATGGTGCGCATGAAGTCGCCGCCTCCCGGCAGCTCGACCTTGATGACGTCGGCGCCGAGCTCGCCGAGGAGGCCGGCGCAGAACGGGGCGGAGATGCGCGTCCCGACATCGAGGACCCGGATGCCCCGCAGCGGTCCTTCCCGGAGGTCCTCGGCACCCTCAGGGCTCAACGCCCGGCCGATCCCCTCGATCGCGGTCGGAGAAGACCTCTTTCATGGAGGTGCGCTTCTTGCGCTCCTCCAGCGCCTGCGCCGCGGTGGCGGTGTTGTGCATCCAGTGGTGGGCCATGAAGTGGTACTTCCACGAGGCGGACTTGCCCATGAGGTCACCGGTGTGATTGAGCGAGTCCTTCACCAACTGGGCGGTGGCCGGGGGCACGAGGGCGATGCGCTCGGCCAGCTCCTGGGCCCGCTCCCCGAGCTCGTCGTTTGGCACCACCCGGTTGACCAGCCCGAGACGCCAGGCCTCCTGGGCATCGATGATGTCGCCCGTCCACAGGAACTCCTTGGCCTTGCGGATGCCGATCTCCCACGGTTCGACCAGGAGCTCGACCGCGGCCCCGGTCATGCGCAGGACGGGGTTGGAGAACCTCGCGTCCTCGGCCGCCACGATGAGGTCGCACATGCAGGCCAGCATCAGGCCGGCGGCCACGCAACTCCCCTGGACGGCGGCGATGGTCGGCTTCCGGAAGTCGTGGATCCGCTTGCAGCGGTCGTAGTACATGACCTTCTCGTGGTACATCTTTCCTTCCGGCGTCTCCCTCATGAGTCGCCACTTGTCGGGTCCGGTCCCGCCGACGAGTTCCTTCAGATCGTGGCCCGACGAGAAGTGCTTGCCCGCCCCGGCGAGGATCACCACCCGGACCGAGTCATCGGCATCGGCCTCGTCGAAGGCGGCGTCGAGCTCGTCGATCAGCAGGGTGTCCTGGGCGTTGGCCATCTCCGGCCGGTTCATGGTGATCGTGGCCACTGCCTCCCTGACCCCGTACACGATCGATTCGTAGCCCATCGGCATCCTCTTCCCTGCTCGTCCCGTCGCGTCGGTCAGTCCCTCGGGAGCCCGAGGACCCGCTCTCCGACCAGCGTCCGTTGCACCTCGTTGGTGCCGGCGAAGATCGACGACGCTTGATAGTAGAGCCACGATCGCTGCCACATGCCGTCCCCCGGGTTGTCACTGGCTCCCTGCCAGAGGGGCGCTGCCGGACCCAGCACGGCCAGTACGGTCTCGTGGAGGCGCTTGGACATCTCGCTCCAGTAGAGCTTGAGGGCACTGCCTTCCGGCCCCGGTGGCTCGCCCCGCTCGAGGCGGGTGAGGGTCCGCCAGTTGTGGAGCTGGAAGAGCTTGACCTCGATGTAGGCCTCGGCGATCCGTTGCCGCAGGTCCCAGTGGTCGAAGCCCCCCGGCTGGTTGTCGACCAGCTCGAGGAGCCCGGCCAGGAGTTGATAGTGGATCCCGAGCTGACGGGGATTGACGCCCCGCTCGTGGGTGAGCGTGGAGTTGGCGACGGTCCAACCGGCGCCGGGCTGGCCCACGAGCTGGCTGTCGGGCACGAAGACGCCGTCGAGGATCACTTCGTTGAACTCGGCATCGCCGGTGATCTGGACGAGGGGCCGGACCTCGACGCCGGGAGCGTGCATGTCCACGGCCAGGCAGGACAGACCCTGTTGGCGCTTCGGCGCATCGGGATCGCTCCGGGCCAGGCACAGACCCCAGTCTGCGAATTGCGCGTACGAGGTCCAGACCTTGTGCCCGGAGACCAACCATCCGCCGTCGGCCCGCTCGGCCCGGGTCGTGAGCGAAGCCAGGTCGCTGCCTGCCTCGGGCTCGCTGAACAACTGGCACCAGAGCTCGTCGGCCCCGAGGATGGGAGGAAGCCACCGCGAGCACTGCTCGGGGCTGCCGTGGGCGAAGAGGGTCGGACCGACCAGGTTGATACCGATCCGGCCGACCAGTTCGGGTGCCCGGGCTCGGGCCATCTCCTCGGTGACCACGAAGTGCTCGGTGGGACCGAGGCCACGGCCGCCCAGCTCGGTCGGCCAGGTGATGCCCACCCACCGATCGGCGGCCAGCATGGCCTGCCACCGGCGGCCGAACGCCACCACTTCGTCGAGGTCGAGCGATCGGGTCGGTGGTTCGGTCCCGTACTCCCACGGGAGGTTGGCCACCAGCCAGTCGTGCAACTCGGCCTGGAGCTGGCGCTGTCCGGTTGTGATCTGCAGGTCCATCCCCAGTCAGCTTGTCACAGTCGTCCGCGCCGGTGAGTCAGGGTGCACCGGTGCCACAGCCCACCGCCGGCTCACCCTAAGCTTCGGCGCCGTGGACTTCGACCTCTCGCCCGACCAAGTCGAATTGCGCGGTGCGGCCGCCGACCTCCTGGACGGACTGGCCTCTCCCGAGCGGCTGCGCAGCTTCGTGGGACCGGGTACCGGACGCCTCGAGACCCGTGCTCCGGTGACCGGGGCGACAGCGGGCTCCGGTGACGGTTTCGACCGCCCCCTGTGGGAGGGAATGGCCGACCAGGGATGGCTCGCCGTGGAGCGATCCGAGGAGGAGGGTGGCCTGGGCCTCGGCATGGTCGAGGTGGCGGTCCTGTGCGAGGAGCTCGGGCGTCATGCGGCGCCGGCACCCTTCGTCGGGTCCATCCTGTGCCTGGGGGCCCTGGCCGAGGCGGCCGAGGACGATTCCCTGGCCCCCCGTGCCCGCGAGGATGCGGCCGGTTGGACGGCACGACTGGCCACCGGTGAGGCGGTGGGCTGTGTCGCCTGGTCGGCCGACCCACACGCCGTCACGGCCCGGAGCGGAGACGGGTGGTGGTGGCTCAGCGGGTGCCCGGAGCCGACCCAGTACGCGTCGGTGGCCGATGTCGCCGTGGTCATGGCGCATGACGGGCTTTTCGCCGTGTCTCTGGACGAGGGGGGCCGGCCGCCGGCGGAGCCGGCCATGGACCCCACCAGACCGTTGTCCTGGTTGCGCATGGACGAGGTGCGGGCCCACAGGATCGGTGACGCCGGAGGCGCGTCGCGCCTGCTGGATCGGGCGGCGACCACCGCGGCGGCGCAATTGCTCGGAGCATCGGCCCGGGTGCTCGAGATGAGTGTCGAGTACGCAAAGGTGCGCCGGCAATTCGGGCGGCCCATCGGCAGTTTCCAAGCCGTGAAGCACAGGCTGGCCGACGCCTTGGTGGATGTCGAGGGGATGAGGTCGAGCACGTACTACGCCGCCTGGTGCCTGGCCACCGGCGACCCCGAGGGTGGGATGGCCGCGTCGATGGCCAAGGCATGGTGCTCTGATTCGTCGCGACGGGTGACCTCGTCCGGACTTCAGGTCCACGGCGGTATCGGGTTCACCTGGGACCACGAGCTCCACCTGTATCTCAAACGGGCGCAGCTCGACGCGGTGAGCTTCGGGAGCGCGGCCTGGCACCGCGACCGGATCGCGGGGATGCTCGGACAGCGCCTGTCCGAGGGTCGTGCTCCCATCTGACGAGGGCTCACGGCCAGGCCACCGACGGACCGAGCCGGATCGGGTGGCACTGCTAATCTGACGCCTGCGCGGGCCCCGATGGCGGGCAAGTGACCCGAAAAAAGGGGGGGCTGTGCCCTGGGATTTCTCGACTGACCCAGCGTTCCAAGAGCAGCTCGACTGGATGGACGGGTTCGTCACCGAGGAGGTCGAGCCGCTCGACCTGCTGTGGGGGGGCCAGACCTACCACCCCCTGGGCAGCGAGCTGCGGGCCATCGTGGACCCGCTCAAGCAGCAGGTGCGGGATCGGCACCTGTGGGCCTGTCACCTGGGCCCCGAGCTCGGAGGCCAGGGGTACGGCCAGGTGAAGTTGGCCCTCATGAACGAGATCCTCGGCCGCTCGCAGTGGGCCCCGATCATCTTCGGCACCCAGGCCCCCGACACCGGCAACGCCGAGATCATCGCCCACTACGGCACCGACGCACAGAAGGAGAAGTACCTGCGCCCGCTGCTCGAGGGAGAGATCTTCTCCTGCTACTCGATGACCGAGCCCCAAGGCGGTTCCGACCCCGCGCTGTTCGAGACCACCGCGTCCCGGGACGGGGACGAGTGGGTGATCAACGGGTGGAAATTCTTCTCGTCCAACGCCCGCACGTCGAGTTTTCTCATCGTCATGGCCATCACCAACCCGGACACCGATGTCTACCGGGGCATGTCGATGTTCCTGGTGCCCACGGACACGCCGGGGGTGAAGATGGTCCGCAACATCGGGCTCATGGGCGAGCGGACACCCGGCAGTGGGATGCACGCGCTCATCCACTACGACGGTGTCCGTGTCCCGGCCGAGAGTCTGCTCGGGGGCGAGGGCCAGGCCTTCGTGATCGCCCAGACCCGGTTGGGCGGAGGGCGGGTGCACCACGCCATGCGTACGGTGGGAATGGCGGGCAAGGCGCTCGACATGCTGTGCGAACGCGCCGTCAGCCGGAGGACCCGCGACGGTGTGCTGGCCGGCAAGCAGAGCGTGCGCGACTACGTGGCCGACTCGTATATCGAGCTGATGCAGTTCCGTCTCCTGGTCATGTACGTGGCCTGGTGCATCGACCAGGGCCACGAGCACCGCTCGATCCGCCGGGACATCGCAGCCATCAAGGTCCTCACGCCTCAGATCCTCCATGACATCACCCGGCGGACCATCCAGGTCCACGGCGCACTCGGCGTCTCCGACGAATTGCCCCTCGGCGGCCTGTGGATGACCGCGCCGGTCATGGGCCTGGTCGACGGACCGACTGAGGTGCACCGGAATTCAGTGGCCCGCTCGGTCCTCAAGGACTACCAGCCGGTCGAAGGGCTGTGGCCCAGCCAGCATCTCCCGACCAGGATCGCCGAGGCCCGGCGCAAGTACGCCGACCACCCCGGGGCGTTGAAGAGCGCGGCGGGCGCTGAGCCGGCAGCCGGGGTCGATCTGATCGAGCTCGAGATCGGAAACCTGTGAGCGGCGCGAAGACGTCCGGACGCCGACCCCCGGCGACGTCGTGACCGGACCGACATCCGCCGGGTCCGACGATTCCCGGGGCCGGTCACCCGCTGGTCGTTTCGATCTGCGTGACAAGGTCGCCCTCGTCACCGGCGGCAGCCGCGGACTGGGCCGGGCCATGGTCCTCGGCTTCGCCGAGGCCGGTGCGGATGTGATCGTGGCCAGCCGCAAGCTCGATGTCTGTCAGGCGGTGGCCGACGAGGTCGAGGCATTGGGCCGCCGGGCTCTGGCCGTCGCGACCAACGTGGGCCGGTGGGAAGAGCTCGACGGGTTGGTCGACACGGCCTACGACACCTTCGGCCGTGTCGACGTCCTGGTCAACAACGCCGGCATGTCCCTTCTCTACGGTGACCTGGGCGACGTCACCGAGGCCATGTGGGAGAAGGTGGTGGGCCTCAACCTCAAGGGCCCGTTCCGCCTCACCGCCCTGGTGGGTCCCCGGATGATGGAGGCCGGCGGAGGTTCGATCATCAATGTGTCGAGCACCGGCTCCATTCGACCGGCCCCGTTCATGCTCCCGTACGACGCGGCCAAAGCCGGCCTCAATGCCTTGACCGTCGGCTTCGCCCACGCCTACGGGCCCACCGTGCGGGTCAACTGCATCATGGCCGGCCCGTTCTTCACCGACGTGGCCGACCACTGGGACATCGATGCCTTCGAATCGGCAGCCCGGGCTCGCCACGCCCTTCAACGCGGCGGTCAACCCGATGAGATCGTCGGCGCTGCCCTCTACTTCGCGTCCGAGGCGTCGAGCTACACCACCGGCGCCATCCTCCGGGTGGACGGCGGGATCCCCTGAGCCGGCTCGGCCGTGGCGACCCGGGATGCCGGCTCGGCCGTGGCGACCCGGGATGCCGGCTCAGCCGTGGCGACCCGGGACCGTCACCGTGTCGGTATCCGTGCCCGAGCGCAGAACCGTGCCGGGGGTGGCCCCGGTGAACTCACCGGCCCGCGCGATCTCCACCCCGTTGACCAGCACGTGCTCGATCCCCTCGGCCTCGGCATAGATGCGGCCGGCGCCTCCCGGGAGGTCGTCGCGGGTGCGCTCCGGGCAGTGGCCGATCCTCACGGGATCGAGCACCACGAGGTCGGCGCACCAGCCGACGTCCACCCGGCCCCGGTCCCGGAGACCGTAGAGGCGTGCCGGTACATCGGTGAGCTCACGGATGGCCGCCTCCCAGCTGAGAAGCCCACGCTTGCGCACCCCGTCGCCGAGCATGGAGGTGGAGTAGACGGCGCCGCACATCATGTCGAGGTGGGCCCCGGCATCGGAGCCCCCGACCACCGTGCGGGGGTCCTGCCAGACCTTCGCCCGCAGTCCCCAGTCCGCCTCCGACTCGGGGATCGGGGGCCGGAGCCCGGTGCGCAACCCGTCGGCCAGGACCACGTCCACCAGCGCGTCGAAGGGATCCTGGCCCCGCTCGGCGGCGATATCCCCGACCGTCCTCCCGGCCAGACCGGCATTGGCCGGACTGAAGGTCTCCTCGACGATCAGGATCCGCCAGTCGGCCAGGGCGGCGAGGATGCCCGCCTCTTTGGAGTGCGCTCCCCGGTCGAGGCGTCTCCGCTCCTCGGGATCGGCCAGGCGCTGCATCCGCTCGGGAATCTTCAGCGCGAACACCTCCCGCCAGCCGGGCAGGCCGTCGATCACCGCGCCGTGCTCGAAGGAAAGGCGGATCTTGAGCGTGTGGGGAAGGGTCAGGGCGACAACCACCGCCCCTCGTTCGGCGGCCACCGTCGAGGCCTCGAGCTGGCGTTCGCAGGCATCCGGGTTGAGCGAGGACACCCCGAGCACGTTCCAGTTGACCGGGCGGTCGGCCAGCAGAGAGAGGGTGGCCATGAGGTCCACCTCATCGTCGGTGAATCCGTTGAGGCAACCCGGAACGATGAGCTCGAGGACGGTTCCGTCGTGCTCGGACACGGCCGAGCACAGGGCCTCGAGCTCCCCCGGGTGGCCGCTCTGGAGGGCACCGGCCGGCCGTCCCCATCGTTGTGGGTGTGGGCCTGGGAGGTGGACAGCCCGAGAGCCCCTTCCTCGAAGCACGTCCTGGCCAGGGCGACCATGGCGGCCAGCTCGGTGGGGGAGGCCGGTCGCTCGACGGCGTCGTCGCCCATGACCACTCGGCGGAGCGAGGAATGCCCGACGAGGAACCCTGCGTTCACTCCGATGCCGCCGTCGAAGCGACCCAGCCAGTCGCCGAACGAGTCCCACGACCAGTCGAGCGACTCGAGGGCCGACAGGGGCATCCCCTCGACCCGGGCCATCATCCGTGACAGATAGCCGACGTGATCGGGCCCGGACGGGGCCAACGAGAAGCCGCAGTTCCCTCCGATGACGGTGGTCACGCCGTGGAGGGGAGACGGGCTGGCCGACGGGTCCCACGAAAGCTGGGCGTCGTAGTGGGTGTGGAGATCGACGAACCCCGGGGTGACCAGCAGTCCGTCGGCGTCGATGGTGGCGGCGGCATCGTCGACGCCGCCGATGGCGACGACCCTCCCCTGGTGGACACCGACGTCGACCCGGCGGGCCGGCGCCCCCGTGCCGTCCACCAGCGTGCCGCCGCGGATGGCCAGGTCGAGCATCAGCGGGTCTCCCGTCCCGATTCGAAGACCGGACGGATGGCCGGATCGCAGACCGGGCCGACGGTCACATGCACGTTTCGTCCTCCGTCCCCCGACGTCGATCCCCCGACGCTGCGGATCCTCCCGGATGCTAGCCTGCGCAGCCGATGACGGACGAGGTGGCCGGGAACGCGGCGGGCCTGCACGGGGGACTGCTGCCCGATCCCGATCCCCGGGCGATCAGGGTACCCATCATCTCGGTGGACGATCACCTCATCGAGCCGCCCGATCTCTTCGAGGGACGGCTGCCGGGCCGGCTCACCGACCGGGCACCCCGCGTGGTCGAGGACCCCGACGGCACCCAGTCCTGGCTGTACGAGGACCGCAGGTATCCGAATATCGGGCTCAATGCCGTCATCGGGCGCCCGAAGGAGGCGTGGAGCATGGACCCGGCCCGGTTCGAGGACATGCGACCGGGGTGTTTCGACATCCGGGCGCGCATCGCCGACATGGACCTCAACGGTGTGTGGGCCTCCCTGTGCTTCCCGTCCCTGGTCGCCGGATTCTGCGGATCGGTGTTCATCAGGTCCGACGACCCCGAGCTCGGCCTGGCCTGCCTGCGGGCCTGGAACCAGTGGCACCACGAGGTGTGGGCCGGGACGTACCCCGATCGGATCATCCCGCTGCAGCTGCCGTGGCTGGCCGACGTGACCGTGGCCGCGGCCGAAGTCCGCACCAACGCCGAGCGGGGCTTCAAGGCGGTGAGCTTTCCGGAGTTCCCGGCTCAGCTCGGGCTGCCGTCCATCTTCACCAGCCACTGGGATCCGTTCTTCACCGCCTGCGAGGAGACCGGGACGGTGGTGTGCCTGCACACGGGCTCGTCCGCCTGGGCACCGCTGCCATCCCCTTCGCCCCCCTTCGAGTTGCTCCCGACCCTCTTCCCGGTCAACGCGCTCATCGCCGCGGCCGAATGGCTGTGGTCGGGGGTCCCCCTCCGGTTTCCGCGGCTGGCGGTCGCCCTGTCCGAGGGCGGCATCGGCTGGGTGCCGATGCTGGCCGACCGGGTGGACTATGTCCTGGATCACTCCGCCTCCGGTTCGGAATCCGTCTCGTGGCCGTCCGATCTCCGTCCGAGCGAGGTGCTGAAGCGCAGCTTCTGGTTCTGTACCATCGACGATCCCTCGTTGGTCGACCTGCGGCACGTCATCGGGGTCGACCACATCATGGTGGAGAGCGACTATCCCCATGCCGACTCGACCTGGCCCGACACCCAGACGGTGATGGAGGCGACACTGGGCGGTCTGGACGAAGGGGAGCTCCGGATGATGGCGGCCGGCAATGCGGCACGGCTCTTCCGCCATCCGCTGCCGCCCCGCGACGATTGGCGCGGGGGCCGAGCTGGGAGCGGCACCGCGTAGGAGTGCCGCCGGGTCACCGGTCCCGGGCCGTCTCCTGTTGGATTTCGATGGTGTTCCCAGCGGGGTCGGTGAACCAGATCTGCACGGTCGCCCCCTGAGCGCCTTCGACGTAGGGGATACCTGCCTGTTGCAGTTCGGCGACGGCCTCGTCCAGGTCGGCGACGGCGAAGCAGACGTGGGGGCCCGCCGGCCGGATGGGTCCCGGCCCGGCCGGGGCGTCGACCAGGTGGAGCTGGGCATTGCCGGTGGCGAACCAGTGCCCCTCGATCCCCGGGATGTGGGGCCGGTCCTCATCGGGCATGTGGAAGTGCCGCTGGTAGAACTCGACGCTGCGGGCGAGCTCCCCTTCGACGTTCACGCTGGCATGCAAGGTACGGGTGACCCTCACGTCTGTGCTCCTGGCTGCCGGCGGCCATCGCCGTGACCGCACCGACCGGTCACTGGGGCCAGCCCTCGGGCGTGACCGCACCGGAGATGGTGCGCGGATCGACCGGCTGGTGCGAATTGCCGGCCTGGTAGACGGCGAAGCACAGCTGCAGGGCCTTGGTGGCGTCGGCTGCGCTCATCTCGGCCGGGACCCCGTCGACGAGCGCGTCCACGAAGTGGCGGGACGCCCGCTTGAAGCCCTCCCCCCAGTCGGCCTCCACGGTGGGGAAGCTGGTGGTGGTCTCATGGCCGTGCCCACCGTCGTAGAGGACGACGGCGGGAAGGTCCAGCATCTCGCCGGTGCACCGTGTCACCCACAGGAACCCCTCGTCCCCTTGGACCTCGAAGAACTCGTCGGCACCGTAGTAGCGGCTCCGCAACCACATCTGCGGTGCGTAGCTGATGTCCATGGTCCCGAGGATGCCCGGGTCCTCGTACTCGAAGATGGCGGCGCACGGCTCGAAGAAGAAGTCCCTCCGGCGCACCACCGCCTGGACCGAGACGATGTCCTGGTCGAACAGCCACAGCGCGACCGCGTACTTGTGGATCACGTCGTCGAACAGGTGGCCGCCCGGACTCTCCGAGGTCATCCGCCAGACATAGCCGTCGGCCGTCAGGCCACCCTGGAAGGCAGCGTCGGTCTGTCCGACGACCGTCCTCATCCGCAGGCTGGACGGCTGCCCGATGGCCCCCTCGGCGATCAGCCGCTTGGCCAGTTCGAGCGGCGGGTAGTGCCGGTAGCACTCACTGACCCGCAGGATGGTGCCCGCCGCCTCCGCCGCCTCGGCCATGGCCCGGGCCTCGGTCACCGAGTTGGCCAGCGGCTTCTGGCACGACACGTGTTTGCCGGCAGCCGCTGCAGCCAGGACGTGGTCGTGGTGCAGGTTGGTGGGGGTCAGGATCTCCACCGCGTCGATATCCGGATCGGCCAGCATGGCGTCCAGCTCGGTGTAGGCGGCGGGTACGCCCCAGGCCTCGGCAGCCGCAGCCGCCCGACCGGCGACCGGGTCGCAGACGGCCACCACGTCGCATCGCTCGTCGTCGAGGTAGCCGGCCACGTTGAGTTTGGCGATGTTGCCGGCCCCGACGATGGCGATGCGGGGCCGGTCGATCGTTGCTGACATGGGCGTCAGGATATCGCTGCCCGGGCGTCGGAGCGGTGGGCTGCGACGGACGGATCGATCATGGCCGCTCGGACCCGTCCGTCCGTCACGCGGAGCCGGGGTACCCGCCGCCGCCGTAGCGGCGGTCCAGCTCCTCGTAGTCGACGGCCCAACCCTTGCGTGGAAGCTTGTCGGCGAACTCCACCAGGCTGGGCTTCTTGTACGAGGCGATGTGGGCCCGGCAGTGCTCGATCAGATCTTCGCCGGTGACCTCGGACCCGGGCTGGAGGACCACCACGGCCAGCACCCGCTGGGTCCAGCGCTTGTCGGGAACACCGACGATGGCGGCTTCGCGGACTGCCGGATGCTGGGCCAGGCAGCCCTCCACCTCGGCCGGGTAGATGTTCTCCGCAGCCGACTTGACGATACGGGTCAGCGGGGCGACGAAGGTGAGCGATCCGTCTTCGTGGCGGCGTCCGAGGTCACCGGTATGCCACCATCCGCCGCGAAACCGCTCCGCGTTGAGTTGCGGGCGGTCGTGGTAACCGTTGGTGATGATCGGCCCGCGTGCGACGATCTCGCCGGTCTCACCGGTGGGCACGTCGGCTCCGTCGGGGTCGACGATCCTCACCTCCACCCAGGGCGAGGGACGGCCGCTCGTTCCCTCGGTCCCGATGCCGAGGGCGTTGAAGGTGAGCATGCCGGTCACCTCGGTCTGCCCGTAGCCTGCGGGGTGGAGGCCCCAGGGGCTGTCGTCGACCTCGATCATCTGGTTCCATGCCGGGCTTCCTCCGAACGTGCGGAACGAGGACAGGTCGTAGCGGCCGTCGGCGTTGACCGTCATGACCTCCCCGGCCGTCGGCCCCATGACGAAGCCGTAGTTGCACCGCTCGGCCTCGATGACCCGGCACAGCTCTTCGGCCTCGACCCGTCTGGTGAGCACATTGGTGCCCCCCATCTGGAAGGTGGCGAAGGTGGTCATCAGGGTGGCCATGTGGAACATGGGACCCGAATTGAGATACACGGTCTCCCCGGTGATCCGCTGCACCATCGCCACCATCACGGCCTGGGCCATGATCGACCGGTGGGACAGTTGGGCACCGTTCGGGGTTCCCCCGAACGCGCCCGTGTAGAGCTGCAGCACCGGGTCAGCGGGGGAGACCGACCGGTGGTACGGGACGCGGACGCCGGGGGTGTCGCCGGCGTCGCCGGTCGCGGCCACGAAGCTCTCGTAGCCGTCGGGGTCCCCGACCGCGTCGTGCGCCAGCCAGCGGGCGGTACCGCCCCACCGCGAACGGGCCTCTTCGACGGTCGCCCCGATCTCCTCGTGCTGCCAGATCACCACCACCGGTCGGGCGTCGTCGAGGAGGGTCACCATCTCCTCGGTGCTCTGGCGCCAATTGGCCGGGACGACGACGGCCCCGACCTTCGATGCGGCCAGCCACGCCTCGATCAGGCGATGGCAGTTCTGGCCCAGCCACACCACACGGTCACCCCGAGCCACCCCGGCGCCGACGAAGGCCCGGGCCAGCCGATCGGTGCGGTCGTCGAGCTCGGCGTAGGTGAGGCGGACCCCGCCGCAGACGAGGGACAGGGAGTGCGGGCGGCTTCGGCCGTGTTCGGACAGCACGGCGGGGAGGGTCAGGTGGTGGACGGGATCCGGCGATCCGGGTCCCGTGCCCGGCACCGGGCTCATGGCTGGACCGGGCTGACGGCCGGTCCTCCCCCGCCCTCGGGCAACCGGTCGCGCAATTTGTCCTTGACGACCTTGCCGGTGGCGTTCCGAGGCAGCTCGTCCACAAATTCCCAGCGCCGCGGCACCTTGTAGGCGGCCAGGAGCTCCAGCGTGTGGGCACGGAGGTCGTCGGCTGTGGCCCGCTCGCCGGGGCGCAGGGCGACAAAGGCCACCAGGTCCTCCCCGAGCACGGGGTGCGCCACACCCACCACCGCCACCTCCCGTACCGCGGGATGCGATTCGATGGCGTGCTCGACATCGTTCGGGTGGATGTTGTTGCCGCCCCTGATGATGACGTCCTTGCTACGGCCCACGATGTAGAGGTAGCCGTCCTCGTCGATCCGGCCCAGGTCACCGGTCACCAGCCAGCCGTCGACCCAGGTGCGGGACGTGGCCTCGGGGTCGTCGAAGTACTCGCGTGGACGCCCGGGGATCCGGAGATGGACGTGGCCGACCTCACCTGCGTCCACGTCCCGACCGTCGGCGTCGGTGCAGCGGACCTCGGCCGGTGGAAGCGGTTTGCCGACCGAGCCGGGCCGTTTCACCGCCTCTCCGGGCGGCATGATGCAGTAGACGGATCCGGCCTCGGTCATCCCATAGTTGTTGGAGACCATGGCGGTGGGCATCCGCTCCTGCAGTCGCTCGAGCACGAGGGGGGCGAGGGGAGCACTGCCGACGGTGCAGATCTGCACCGAATCGAGCGCGGCCGAGTCGAAGCGGGGGTGTTCGAGGAGGAGGTTGGCCATGGCCGGGACGAGGAACGCGGCCACCGGACGCTCGCCCTCGACCGCGTCGAGCCACTGCCCGGCGTCGAACCTGGGCAGGTAGATGCCCCGCATGCCGAGCTTCATCGGGGTGTAGACGAAGGAGAGCCCGGCGAACGTGTACGGGGGGCTGGCGTGTAGCCACCCGCCGCCGGTCCAGGCCGGCTCGGCGAAGGGGACCAACGAGGAATTGTCGTGGCGCACGGCCACCGCCTTCGGATGGCCCGTCGTGCCCGAGGTGTAGAGGATGTCGGCCAGGTCCCCCGGTTGGCGCGGTACCTGGAAGTAGCCCGGATCGTGCCCCATGACCCGCGACCACGGCACCACGGCCTGGGGTCCATCGGCCCCACTGGGAGTGCCGGCTCCGGCGCCGTCCCTATCGCCGGCCCCGGGAACGGCCACCACCAGTGCCGGCCGGCCGCCTTCGTACCGGGGGAGGAGGGACTCCTCGGCGAAGACCGCGGCGGCACCGCAGTGGTCGACCATGCGCTCCACCTCGGGCCGGGTCAATTGCGGGTTGAGGGGGACGGCCACCGCCCCGGCCCGGTGGATGGCGGCGTAGGCCACGATCCAGCGGAGGGCGTTGGTCGGCTCGAGGTGGATGCCCACCGGACGCCCGGGCTCGACGCCGGCGTCGACCAGGCCCCGGGCGAGCCGGCTGGCGTCGGCATCCCACTGGGCGAACGTCAACGCGGTACCGCCGAGCACCTGGTAGGCCGTCTGATCTCCGAACGCGAGGGCCATGGCGTGCAGCTGCTCGGGAGGGAGTTGGGCCGCCGCGTTCATCTCGATGTCCCCACGGGCGACCTACTCTTTTTTGCCGAGCAGCGGGTGCGCGGGCATGCCCACGGGTTGGAGGTGCTGGCCCAGCACCTCATGGAAGTGATCGGCCACCTGGGTCGGTGTCCACCCGCCGTCCTGCCACATGGTGGCCACCTGCCGTGGGGTCTGGAAGATCGTGTAGCCGAACCCGGTGCGACCGAAGATCTGGCCGTTGACGTCGGCAGCCAGATCGGAGGCGAGATAGGCCACCAGGGGCGCGTTGAGCGCCGGATCCTGGTCCGGGGGTGTTTCGCCCTCATCGTTGAGCCCCTTGGTCATCCGGGTGGCTCCGGCTGGCGCCATGCCGTTGACCGTGATCCCGTAGCGCCCGAGCTCGAGGGCCCACACGAAGGTCATCCCCATGATGGCGGCCTTGGCCGCCCCGTAGTTGGTCTGGCCGAAGTTCCCTCGGAGCCCGGCGGACGAGGTCATGTTCACGATGCGCCCGTAGCCGGCCTCCTTCATGTGCGGCGCCGCATGCCGAACCGTGTTGAACGTCCCCTTCTGGTGCACGCCGACCACCGCGTCGTAGTCGGCCTCGTCCATCTTCACCAGCGTCCGGTCCCGGACGATGCCGGCGTTGTTGACGAGCACATCGATCTTCCCGAAGGTGCCGACGGCGGTTTCGACGATGCGCCCGGCGCCGGCGAAATCGTCAACCCTGTCGCGGTTGGCCACCGCCTTCCCGCCTCGGTCGATGATCTCCTGGACGACCTGTGCCGCCGGGTCCTCATCGGTGCCTTCACCGCCGAGGGAGACCCCGATGTCGTTCACGACCACGCAGGCACCTTCGTCGGCCAGGCACAAGGCGATGGCACGGCCGATGCCGCGACCCGCGCCGGTCACCACTGCCACTCGTTCATCAAGCAAGCCCATCCGGCCACTCTATGCGAAGCCCGCGTTCCCTGACGGTGGCGTCAGACCGAGCCGACGGGGATAGCATCTCCATGTCCCGCCGGAGTCTTGGCCCGGCTCACGCCTGGAGGTTCCTGTCCGATGACCCGCCCCGTCGACCACGCCCCTGGTGGGGCCACCACCGGAACCGACGGCGTCGGTGGCCGTGTGCGGGCCCGTCTCGACGTGCTGGGGCTGAGGCTGCACGGCCCCCACCCGCCGCACGACCCGCTCGACGCGGTGGTCGTGCACGGCGGGGTGGCCAGGACGTCGGGGCAGCTGCCCCGGGTCGACGGGCAGTTGACCTGCATAGGGACCCTGGGGGACACCGTCAGCGTGGAGGAGGGTGCCGGCGCGGCGGCGATCTGCGCGCTCAATGCGTTGGCCGTGCTGGAGGCGGAGCTCGGCACGCTCGATCGGGTGGAGCGGGTGCTCTCGGTCACCGGGTACGTGGCCTCCGCACCCGGTTTCCACCGCCAGCCCGACGTGATCGACGGCGCCAGCACCGTGCTCCACGACGTGTTCGGTGAGGCGGGCAGGCATACCCGGTCGGCCATCGGTGTGGCCGCCCTCCCGCGGGGCGGCGCGGTGGAGATCGAGGTCACGGTCTCGGTCCATGACTGATCGACCGCCCCTGACCGGGCGCGGCCACATCCACCTTCGGCAAGGAGCTCGACATGGACGATAACGAGGTAGCCGCCCTTCTCGGTGAGCTCGGCGCAGCCACACTCGGCGAATCGGGGGCCAGGCCCATGCCGGCGAGGATCCGGCCGGTGTGGCCGGGAGCAGCCCTGGCCGCGCCGGCCTATCCCGTGACGTGCACGCCCGGCGACAACCTGGCCGTGCACGTGGCCGTGACCCGGGCCCCGGCCGGCTCGGTGCTGGTCGTCGACGTCGGTGACGTGCCCGATCGGGGCTACTGGGGTGAGGTGCTGACCACCGCGGCCCGGGCCCGGGGTCTGGTCGGGCTGGTGATCGACGGAGGGGTCCGTGACGTCGCCGCCCTGGAGAGACTTGCCTTCCCGGTCTTCTCGAGGACGGTGGCCCTTCCAGGCGCGACCAAGTGCAATCGCGGCTACACCGGCGCCGCGGCTGTGGTCGCCGGGGTTCCGGTCGAGGCGGGCGATTGGGTGGTGGGTGACGTCGACGGGGTCGTCGTGGTGCCGGGGGCCAAGCTCGACGAGTCGATCACCGCCGCGCAGGCGCGGACGGCGGCCGAGTCCGAGTACTTCGCTGCCCTCCACCAGGGCTCCAGCACCGTTGCCCTGCTCCACCTGGATGCCGCACTCATCGAGGACGGCCGGCCACCGGCATGAGCGGCGGTCGCCCGGGGACCGTCCGCGGGCACGACCCTGGTCAGGACCGGCCGCCGGCCGGTGGATCGGTCAGTGGTTGGTGTAGTCGATGGGCCCCGAGCCCTTGACGCCGATGGCGAAGCAGAAGCAGTGGATCGGCGCGTGCTCGGTGACGGGCCTGAGGCTGTGCACGGCGTCGGGCGGGATGTAGACGAGGTCCCCCTGGGCGATGGGGCGATCCTCGCCGGAGATGGTCATGATGCCGCGGCCCCGGAGCACGTAGTAGAACTCGTGGGTGGGGTGGGCGTGCGGGTGGACGTAGCCTCCGCCCTCCACTTCGAACTCGTTCACCAGCTCGAGGAAGCCGCCGTCGGTGGCGTCCTTGAGCTCGCGGGACTGCACCATCCACCACACCGGGACCGTGCCGTTGTGCTCGACGACGGGGGCAACGTCTTCGATGTTGCGTACGTCCATCACCATGGGGTCTCCTCTGCTGCTCATGCCCGTGCCGGCACGAAGCCGGCGCCGACGTCGATCGCCGACGTCGATGTTCGACGTCGATGTTAGGTTGAACCATCACAGTAGATCGGCCGGGAGCGTGGGGAATGGGTGAGTCCATCCGTCGGATAACACCGGAACCGCTGACCCGTGACTCGTGGGCCCGGTTCGGCTGGCTGCCGGTGGCCGACACCGATCCGAGCGACGGTGTCGAGGGTCTCGATTTCGCGTGGCACGACGCCCACGTCAACCTCATCGGCCATCGGCGCGACGAGGTGCCTGCGGTGCCGGGCGGACTTCGGTGTCAGGTGCTCTTCCGGCACGCCACCCACACCCAGGTGCTCATGCCGCTCGATGTCACCGCCGTCGTCGTCGTGGCCCCACCGGAGCTCGACATGACCTCACCCGCCGATGCCGATCAGATCCGTGCTTTCGTCATCCCGCCTCTGTCCTCGCTCGTGCTGTACCGGGGAACGTGGCACTGGGGTCCGTACCCGGTCGGGGCCGAGTCGGTGAGCCTGTTCAACGTGCAGGGGCTCCGGTACCGGGATGACAATGCCAATGTCGACCTCGATGCACTGGGCGTACCGGTGGACGTCCTCATGGACTGAGCGGATCTCCCTCGGTGGGGGAGAACAGGGCGCGGTGCACCATGGTGGTCAGCGTCTCGAGCGCCTCGTCGTCGACGGGCTGGCCGATGAAGTCGCGCAGGTAGTGGAACCGGTCCAACATGGCCAGCACGGCCAGGCCGGTGACGTCGGGGCTCAGGTCGCCGGCCATTCCCGCCGCTGAGATCTGCGCCGACATGGCATCGGTCAGCGAGGCCAGCGTGCGGCGGATCCGATCGCCCATCGAATCGTCGACCGAGGCCAGGTCGGTCCACGACCGGAACAGCGGCGCGTACCGCAGCCACAACTTCGAGTAGTCGCCGATCCACCGGCGCAGGTGATCGCGACTCTCGCCGTCGAGCGCGGTGCCGGCCTGGGTCAGGAAGCCATGGATCTCGGACGCGTCGGTCGCCACCTCGACGGTGAGGGCGCGGACGAGATCGCTCATATTGGAGAAGTACAGGTAGAACGTCCCGTGGGACATGTTGGCGATGTCCACGACGTCGTTGACCCTGGTGGCGTGGAAGCCCCGGCGGTCGAAGGCCACCATCGCCGCGTCCAGGAGCTTCTGCATGGTCTCGCGTCCCTGGCTGCGCAGTGCCCTCTTGCTCGCGGGCAGTCCGATCGGACCCTGGCCGACGGGCCTCGGCCCGCTTCCGGCACCGGTCGATCCGGCCGTCTGCCGGACGGCCTTCTTCTGGCGGACGGCCTTCTTCGGCTGTGCCTTCTTGGTCGCGTGACCGGCCCGGGCCGGCGGACTCTTCCCGTTGGCCGGGCCGCCGCCGCCCGCCCGTCCGGCTGTGGGTTCCCCCGTCTTCGTCGCTTGCGCCTTCGATCGCGGGCGCCCACCGTCGCTGACCATGCCTGCGGAATGGTAGTTCCCGGTTGGATAACCTCACACAATGTTCAGCGTTGCCCGGAGCCGGCGCCGGTCATGACCGAGGTGGGCCTGTCCCTGAGTGACGCGGTCGAACGGAACGTCCGCCCCGGCGATTCCGTGCACATCATGCTCGGCCACAGCCGCTGGACAGCGGCGGCCCGGGAGATGGCCCGGCAATTCTGGGGAACCGACCCGGGTCTCACGCTGGTCATGAGCAGCCTGGGCGCGCTGGGCGCCCTTTTCTTCCGGGGCCGGATGCTGCGCAAGGTGGTGACCGCGTATTCGGGGAACAGCTTCCCCTCCTACTCGCCGAATCCGATCTTCAAACAGGCATACGAGTCCGGCCAGGTGCAGGTCGAACACTGGTCGATCCTCACCCTCGGCCAGCGCCTCGAGGCGGCGGCGCGTGGGCTGCCGGCCATCGTCACCGGCTCGGTGGTCGATTCGGACCTCGCCGACAACCAGGCGTTCTCCCTGCTCGATTCCGAGTTCGGCAAGGTGGGCCTGCTCGCGCCACTGGTCCCGGACGTTGCCTTCTGTCACGCCGCCCTCTCGGACCTCGACGGCAACCTGGCCATTTCCGAACCCCTGCTCGAGGGGACCTGGGGGGCGTGGGCGGCCCGTCGGGGCGTGGTGGCGACGGTCGAGTCGATCGTCCCCGACCTCGCCGAGCTGGGCCATCGGGTGCGCATACCCGCTCACCGTGTCCTGGCCGTGGTCGAGGCACCCTTCGGCGCCCATCCCGGGGGGTGCTATACCCCGGGCCTGCCGGTGGCCGGCTACGGGGAGGACATTCCCTTCTGGGTCGAGGCCGCCACTGCGGCCCGGGGCGATTTCGACGCCTGGGCCCGGGACCACGTGCTGGATCCGCCCGACCACGCCGCCTACCTGAAGCTCCTCGGGGACGACCGCCTCATCGGCCTCCGACTCCTCTCGGACCCGGACTCGTGGCGCCACGACGCCGACGCCAACCCGGTGCCGACCGCCGAGCCCATCAGCGACTGGGAGACGGCCGCCAGCCTCGGTGCCCGCGAGGTCCAGGCCACCGTGTCCGAGCACCGGGCCGACGCAGTGCTGGCCGGGGCCGGTGTGGCCAATCTGGCGGCCTGGGTGGCCGTGGCCCGTGCCCGGGCCGCCGGGGAATCGGTCCGTCTCACCGCCGAGCTCGGACTGTGGGACTACACCCCGACGCCGGCCGATCCCTACATCTTCAACCACCGCGTCTTCCCGGGGACCTCCTACCTGTCCGACGCCTCGACCGTGCTCGGCATGGTGGTCGGTGGCCCGGGGACGACCACCATCGGCTGCCTGGGTGCGGCCGAGGTCGACCGGCACGGGAACATCAACTCCACCAGGCTCGGTGACGGACGGTTCCTGGTCGGATCCGGTGGGGCCAACGACGTGGTCAGCCGGGCCGCGGCCTGTGTCGTGGTCACCCTCGGGCGTCCGGAGCGGCTGCCGGCCACGGCCGGGTACATCACCGCCCCCGGCGCGCGGGTGACCAGCGTGGTCACCGATCGTGGGATTCTGCGGCGTCTCGAGGGCCGCCTGCAGGTAGCCGCGGTACCGGCGGGTTCCGGCCCGGTGGAGGAGCGCGTGCGGGCGATGGTCGCCTCCTGCGGGTGGGTTCCCGACGTGGCCCGGGACGTCGGCGAATTGAGCCCCGTGACGATGACCGAGGTGCTGGAGCTCCGCAATTTCGATCGCCGCCGGCAGTTTCTCCGATGAGGGTGCGCGGCCCGTCGCACCGAACGCCCCAGGTGGAGCTCCCTTCTCCGGACGCGCCGCCCGCCCTTTGTGGACTGGGCAAAGGGCGCTACGGTTGACATCACTAACATTCGTGTCATAAGAACTGGCTCGGCGTTGGGCCGTTGCCGGGGGGGACGTCTCTGCAGGGCGCCTAGGTTTGGGAAAGGTGGACATGGGCAAGCACAGGGGGAGTTGGGCATGGCCGGTCGGGGTAGTACTGGGGGTGGCCGTCCTCGCCGCCGCCTGCTCGTCCTCGTCCACCACTGCCACCACGACGACCGGTAGCTCGAGCACCGCTCCGTCGTCGACGACAGCCTCGGGGGCCAAGTCGCCCGGGGTCACGGCCACGGCCATCAACGTGGGGGCCATCTCAACCCTGACCGGGGCCATCGCCTCCGACTTCGACGGCCTGGCGCCCGGGATCAAGGCCTACTTCGACACCGTCAACGCCGCGGGTGGGATCAACGGGCGCAAGTTGATCCTGGCCTACAACCTCGACGACGGTGGGCAGCCCAGCCAGTTCACCGAGCTGACCCACACCCTCATCGACCAGGACCATGCCTTTGCGGTCATGGTGGCGTCCTACTGGTTCACCCCGAATTACTTCGTCGAGACCAACACGCCCACCTACGGCTACAACGTGAGCGGAAACTGGGAGGGTCCACCCAACCTCTTCGCCGCCGGCGGCTCGGTGCAGAACTACTCGGCCGGTGTTCCGGCCTACGCCTACGTCATGAACCAGACCAAGTCGAAGAACATCGCGGTGATCAGCTACGGACCTTCCATCACCTCGTCGTACGACGCCTGCAATACCACCGCCACCGACCTCAAGGCGGCCGGGTTCAACGTCACCTACCAGGACTCGGGTGCCCAGCTCGGTGGGAGTTACGCGTCCGCCGTCCAGCGCATGCAGCAGACCGGGACCCAGTTCGTGGTGAGCTGCATGCAGGAGTCGGACAACATCACCATGGCCCGGGCCATCCAGCAGTACGGACTCAAGATCCACCAACTCTGGCTGAGCGGCTACGACCAGACACTCCTCAACCAGTACAGCAGCCTGATGCAGGGCGTGTACTTCAACCTCTCGGGCAACGTCCCCTACGAGGCGGCCGGATCAAGGTTCGGGAACACCTACCCGGGCATGATCCAGTACCTGAATGCGATGAACAAGTACGAGCCGAGCTTCACCTACAACGGCACCGCGCTCCAGGGCTGGCAGTCGGCCGCCCTGCTGGCCCAGGCCGTCAAACTGGCCGGAAACAACCTGACCCAGGCCAACATCATCAGCATCACCAACCACATCACCAACTTCACCGCCGGCGGCCTGACCACCGTCACCAACTGGGAGAAATCCCACACCGAGACCACCTATCCGACGTGTAGCGCCTTCGTCAAGGTGGTCGGCACGAAGTTCGTGCCCATCTACGGGAAGGGCAAGGCGGTCTTCGTCTGCGTGGGACCCAGCGCGAAGAACACGACGGCGGTCGCCGCGCCCGCCGGCACCCCAGGGACATGACCCGGGCGTCGGCCGGTCTCGGGTAGGGACCGGCACCGGAGTGGAGAACTTTCTGGGCTTCGCCATCCCCGGCATTCCCTTCGGGTGCACCTATGCGCTGGTGGCGGTGGGGCTGGTCCTCACCTATCAGGCCACCGGGGTGTTCAACTTCGCCTTCGGGGCCCAGGCGTACGCGTCGGCGTTCATCTTCACCCTGCTGGTGCAGAACGAGCACATGTCGGTGCTGTTGGCCTTCGTGCTGTCGGTGCTCCTCCTCGCCCCCGCGCTCGGGCTGGTGTTCGACCGCTACCTGTTCCGCAAGATCCCCAACTCCAACACCACCGCCAAGCTGGTCACCGGGATCACCCTGTTCGTGGGGATCCCGGCCCTGCTTCCGGTGATCTTCGGCAGCAACAACCAGTACAACCCGCCCAGCATCCTGTTCAACCCGGACATCGTGTACTTCCGGGTGGCCGGCACGCCCATCAACGGCGCCTCCCTGAGCTCGGTGGTGGTCACCGCGGTGGTCCTTCTGGCCCTGGTCCTCCTCATGCGGCTGACCCCGCTCGGGCTGCAGATGCGCGGTGCGGTGGAGAGCCGGCGACTGGTCCAGCTCGACGGCGTCAACTCCGGTCGGGTGGTAGCCGTGGCCTGGGCCGTGTCCAGCCTCATGGCCGGACTGGCCGGGGTCATGCTCGCCCCGCTCTACGCCCAGCTCCAGTCCCAGGACTACGCCACGCTGGTGGTGGCGGCCTTCGCCGCCGCCGCCTGGGCTGTCCTGCGCTCCATGCCCATCGCCGCGGTGGTCGGCATCCTGATGGGGGTGGCCGACACCGTCCTGCAGGGCTACCTGCCCCCGAGCAGCGTGTGGTCATCGGCCACGCTCTCGTCCCTCCCCTTCATCGTGCTGGTGGCCGCGCTGCTCATCGTGCCCGGGCTCCGCAAGCTCGGCGAGGCCACCGACCCCCTGGCCTCCATCGACCCACCCACCCCTCCGACCACGGCCGCCCTGCGTGCCCCTCAAATCGACCGGATCATCAGGGTCGCCTGGTACGTCCTCCTGGCCGCGTTCATCGTCTCCATGCTCACCTGGATGCCGAAGACATGGGAGAACGTGTTCAACGCCGGCCTGGCCTTCTCGGTGATCTTCCTCTCCATCACCTTGATCACCGGCATGGGTGGGCAGCTCTCCCTGTGCCAGGCCATGCTGGCCGGGGTCGGAGCCTTCACCGCGGCCCAGTTGGCCAACCACCTGGGCCTCAGCCTGCTCGTCGGTGGGGTGGTGGGCGCGGTGGCAGCCGGTGCGGTGGCAGTGGTACTGGCCGTGGCCTCGCTCCGTCTGCGTGGCCTGGGCCTGGCCCTCATGACGATCGCGGCCGCCCTCTTCTTCGACAGTGCCGTCTTTCCCCAGCTCTCGACCAGCAATGGTGCACCGTTGAGCGTGCAGCCGAAGTGGGTGGGCCTCGGGATCTTGAACCCGAACGGCCACGCCTTCTTCGTCATGGCCATGGCCGTGCTGGTCGTCTGCATCATGGGCGTCCTCCTGGTGCGCAAGGGGACGACGGGCCGGTACCTGTCGGCCATGCGCGGCAGCGAGACGGCGGCGGCCGGCCTGGGCATCAACCTGACCTGGCAGCGTGTGCTGATCTTCGCCCTCTCCGGGGTGGTGGCCGGCATCGGCGGCACGCTCCTGACCATCCAGCAGCAGTCGGTCAGCGCGGACGAGTTCAACTACCAGCTCTCCCTGGCCTTCGTGGTCATCGTGGTGACCACCGGGGTGAGCACAGTGGAAGGGGCCATCAACGCCGGGTTCGGATTCGTGGTCATCCAGCAATTGCTCACCTACCTCCCGGCCCGGTTCGGCGGGAACAGCCTCGTCTTCGTGCTCTTCGCCTTCGGGGCATTCACCTATGCGTCCCATCCCGAGGGGATCCTCGAGTTCCAGAAGCGGCGGTGGACCATGCGCATGGAGCGGCTGGTCTTCCACACCGGTGAGCCACCCCCGACCCGCGGTGGTGGCCCGCCGCTGCTCGGAGCGTTCGGTGGCGGCAATGGCGCCGGGGGCGGAGCCGCGGCCGGAACCGCCAGTGCGGGGTCCGTGGTCGACCCCGGTCCGGTGGTGAACAAACGTGGCTGAGGCCGGACCCCTCCTCCGGGTGGACAACGTGTCCAAGGTGTTCGGTGGCATCACCGCGGTCGAGAGCGTCTGCTTCGAGGTCGAAGCCGGTGAGAGCGTGGGCCTGGTCGGCCCCAACGGCGCCGGCAAGACCACCCTTTTCAACTGCATCTGTGGGCAGCTCCAACCCGAACGGGGCCGTGTCGAGCTGGCCGGTCAGGAGTTGCTCGGCATACCGACCTACAAGCGGGCCCGTCTCGGCATCGGTCGGACCTACCAACGAGTGGAGGTCTTCCCGGACATGACCGTACGGGACCATCTCCTGGTGGCCGAACGGGCCCGACAGCGGCAGGGTCGCCTCTGGAAAGACCTGTGCAATCGCAGCGCGCCCACGGCCGACGAGAACCAGCGGGTGGACGCCGTGCTCGAACTGGTCGGGATCGGGGACCGGGCCGACGCCCCGGTCTCGTCCCTCGGTCTGGGTTCGTGCCGCCTGGTGGAACTGGCCCGGGCGCTGGTCTCCGATCCGGTGCTGCTGCTGGCCGACGAGCCGTCCTCGGGTCTGGACATCCACGAGACCCAAGAGCTGTCCCAGGTGCTGCGCATGCTCCAGCGCGAGCGGGGGATGGCCGTCCTCCTGGTCGAGCACGATCTGAGCATGGTCGGATCGGTGGTCGATCGGACGATCGTGATGAACCTCGGCACCGTCATCGCCGAAGGCAGCTTTGACGACGTGATGGCCGATCCTGCGGTCCGCCAGGCATATCTGGGGCTCAGCGCGTGAGCGCGGCGGTGGGGCGGTCCGCATCCGGGGACACCGTCGCCCAGCCCTCGTCCACGGAGGTGGCAGCGCTGGAGGTCGAGCACGTCAGCGCCAGTTACGGCCCGTACCGGGCGTTGTTCGACGTCACCTTCACGGTGCCCGGTGGGGGTGTCACCGCGCTGATCGGCTCCAACGGCGCCGGCAAGTCGACGGTTGCCCGGGTGGTGACCGGTCTCCTGGCCAGCACGAGTGGTGCCATCCGCCTCAAGGGCAGGGAGATCACCGGGCTGGCCGCATACAAGATCGCCCGGGCCGGAACGGCCCACGTACCCGAGGGCAGGGGGGTGTTCGCCAGTCTCACCGTCGAGGAGAACCTCAAGCTGGTCTTCCGCCAGCGAGGGGGGCGCCAGTGCGTCCCCGACGCATTGGCGCGGGCCTACGAGGCCTTTCCCGTGCTCGGGGAGCGCCGCCGTCAGCACGGGGGGACCCTGTCCGGCGGCGAGCAGCGCATGCTCTCATTGGCCAAGGTCCTCGTGCTCCCGCCCAGTCTGCTGGTGGCGGACGAGATCTCGCTCGGCCTCGCGCCCGTGGTCATCGACGTCGTCTACGAGGGGTTGCGCCAGATCAACCGGGCCGGGACGGCACTGCTCGTCGTGGAGCAACAGGTGGATCGTGTGCTCGATCTGGCCGGGACGGCCGTGGTCCTCGAACACGGGTCGGTGGCTTACTCCGGGCCGGCCGACGGTGCGCTCCGCGCGGTCGAGCAGGTGATGGCGGCCCGAGGCGACCGGGCCATGGTGGCAAGCGACGAGGAACGGGCGCCGGTCCCGCCCGTACCGGGTGCGTCGCAAGACGGCCGACGTCGGCTACTCGGGTCCCACGGCCGCGGTGCGGACGGCGACGGCGGAGGATCGAGTGCAGCACCGGAGCAGGAGGAACCCACATGAGCAACAGTGAACGGGACGCCGTCATCGTCGACGTGGTCCGTACGACGATGGGGAAGCGCGGTGGGGCGCTTTCCCACTGGCACCCGGCGGACCTGCTCGGATTCGCTCTCAGCTCACTGGTGGAGCGCACGGGGGTCGACCCGGCGACCATCGACGACGTCATCGGGGGATGCGTCACCCAGGTAGGGGAGCAGAGCACCAACGTGACCCGCAATGCCTGGGTGTCCGCTGGTCTGCCGCAGAGCGTGCCCGCCACCACCGTCGACCGGCAGTGCGGCTCGTCGCAGCAGGCCATGCACTTTGCCGCCGCCGGCGTCAAGGCCGGCCACTACGACCTGGTCGTGGCCTGCGGCGTCGAGGTGATGAGCCGGGTGCCGCTCGCCTCCAACGCCCGCGGTGGCACCGGACCGTTCCCGCCGTCGTTCCTCGAACGGATCGACGGACGGTTGTGGGCGCAGTTCCGGGTGGCCCAGGTGCTGGCCGATCGCTGGGAGATCAGCCGCCAGGAGATGGACGAGTACTCCCTCGAGAGCCACCGCCGGGCGGCTGAGGCATGGGATTCGGGCCGGTTCGCCGCCGAAGCCGTCCCCGTGCCGCTCAAGGCGGAGGACGGGTCGTTCTCCGGCGGTCGTCTCGAGGCAGACGAAGGGATACGCCGGACGGGCTCGATGGAATCGTTGGCCGGCCTGCCTCCGGCCCAGAACTGGGAGCCGGACACGGCCCCGGACATCACCGCGGGGAATTCCTCCCAGATGACCGACGGTGCCGCGGCCATGTTGCTGGCCGATCGTTCGCTCGCCGAGAGGTTGGGACTTCCGATCCGCGGCCGGATCGCACACGCCACCGTGGCCGCTGACGACGCCGCCATCGTGCTGTCCGCACCGGTGCCGGCCACCCAGCGGCTCCTCGAGCGGTCGGGGATGAAGATCGAGCAGTTCGACGCCATCGAGTGCAACGAGGCCTTCGCCGCCATCCCACTGATGTGGAACCGGGCCTTCAGCGCGGACCCCGAACGGCTCAATCCCAACGGGGGGGCCATCGCCATGGGCCACCCGCTGGGTGCCAGCGGGGTCCGGCTGGCGGCCACGCTCCTCAATCGGCTCGAGTCCATCGGCGGCCGGTACGGGTTCCAGACCATGTGCGAGGGCGGTGGCCAGGCCAACGCCACGGTGATCGAGCGGCTGGGGTAGAGCCGGCGGCCGGATTACTGTGGCCGACCTGAGCCTACGACGCGGGCTCACAGGATGACGCGGGCTCACCCAGAAGAGAAGAGGCCGCATCCTCGTCGAACGCTCCGATCCCACCTCGTCACCGGTGCCCCTCCCGTGGGTGACGAGCAGTGTCACCGAGGAGCATCGAGGCATTCGGCTCACTTCTGGTGGACGGGAACCTGCCGGGGCTTCTTCGCGCTCGCCGGCGCCGCTTGGCCGCCTTCACCGCTTCGGCCAGATCGGAGAGGCTGAGTATCCGATCGGCATAACCGCCGCGCGTCGACTCGAGGATGTCCCAGGCGCTGGCGGCGGGTGATTGCGGATGAGAACCCGCCCCTCTCGGAGGCTTCCTCGGGACCATGCCACCAGACTAACCAGCGGATCGAGGTGCCCGATTGACCCCGTACCGGGGTACAACCCTTATCCTCTCTGCCGTGGAGTCATTTTCGATCGGCCAGCTGGCCCACGAGGCGGGTGTGAACGTCGAGACGGTCCGCTACTACGAGCGCCGGGGACTCCTACGGGAGCCTCCCCGGTCGGCCGCTGGCTACCGGCAGTATTCAGCTGCCGACCTGTGGCGGCTGGAGTTCATCGCCCGGGCCAAACAGCTGGGGTTCACGCTCGCAGAGATTGCCGGCCTCGTCGGTGGGCAGGGCAGTTGCGGGTCGGCGGATTCCGTCCTGTCCATGGCGCGGTCCAAAATCGATGCCCTGGATGAACGGCGACAAGCATTGGATGAGACCCGGTCACGGCTCCTGCGACTCATCGACATCTGTGAGGACTCGACGAACGAGGACTGCATGGCCCTCCGGGTCAGCCGTTGAGCAACTCCGAGAGATCCTGGAGCAGGCGGGCCCGGCTTCTGGCCCCCACGATCCGTTGGCGGAGCTGGCCCTCACTGAACGAGAGGATGGTGGGGACGCTCATGACCTCATACCGGCGAGCCAACCCCGGGTGCTCGTCGGAGTTGATCTTGAACACGCGCAGGCGATCCGAGTAGTCAGCGGCAATCGAATCGAGGATCGGAGCGATCAGCTTGCAGGGTGGGCACCACTCGGCCCAGAACTCGACGACCACCGGCACAGGTGATGCCATGATCGCCTCGTCGAATGTCGATTCGGTCAAGGCGAGAACTGCAGTGGACACATCGGCCTCCTTTGGGACTCAGGGAAGCAGCGTAAGGCCCGTACCGTGGTCCGGAGTCAAGTGCGAGGTCAGCCGCCCGAGATCGGCGTGCCGTGGTAGCAGCCCACCGTGTAGGGGTACTCCAGGGTGGCGTCATAGTGGTATACCGACTGCTCCTTGCCGTTCCAGAGCACCCGCGACGTACGGCCGTGACACGCGTCGAGATCGGTGTTCGTGAGGAGTGCGCCGCTCGCCGTTCGCTCGACGTAGATCCCGTAGCCATCGGCCGCGTAGCCGACCAGTGTGGACCGGCCCGTCGCTTTCGAGAGGATGCATGATGGGACGGCGTGGTGATGGAGGATACCGGCCATCTGGGGGTGCTCCTGGCAGTTGTCGAGCACTTCATGGGCGCCGGCGTCGCGCCCCTCGCCATCGAGGGCGTTGAACAGGTAGACCCCGTCGTCGAGAATGCCGATGGGACCACCGCCCGTGCACTTCGGCTTCTTGGCCGCCACGGGATTGAGCGGAAGCGACCACGAGATCGATTGGGGGACGATGGTGTTCGGGTTCTGGTCGTAGGTGTACGCGGGATCAGACCTGCTGATGGGGAAGGTGCCGGTGGTGTGGTCGATCGGCAGGTCGTCGCCGGTGACGATCCGGCGGCTGCCGGCCACGGTCACCGAAAACCTGGCCTCGGGCCACGAGACCGATCCGTGCACCGCGACCTTCGCCAGGGAGTCCCAGGTCTTGTCGGTTTCGTTGATCCACGGGCCGATGACCGTGGCGCCTCCCCTGGAGGGGAAGGTGGTGATGCAGGAGTCGACATATCCGATCTTCGGCGCGGTCGAGCGGTACCCGTCTCCGAGCGGGATGGCGGCGGGGTTGACCGGTCCGGGCGACGTCACGGTTGTGGCGTAGGCAGGACCTGCTGCTCGGGTGGACGTGGACGGCGGACCCGCGGCGCCGGCCGAGTTGCACGCCGACACGCAGATCGCGGACAGAGCGATTGTCGCGGAGAGCAGGGACTTCCGATGGATCTGGCGCATCTTGCCTCCTGTCGTGGCCGGCGGTCGCGTCAGCGTATCGACGGACCGGTCCAGCCTCCTCGTGTCGCTAGTGGTTCTTCCACACCGGGGTGCGCTTCTCCGCGAACGCCTTGGGGCCTTCCACCGCATCCTGGCTCGAGAACACCTCCGAGGAGATGGCCGACTCGATGCGGTAGGCCTCCTTCATATCGACGGCGAGTCCTCGAATCACCGACTCCTTCGTCTTGCGCACCGCGAACGGTCCGTTGGCGGTGATCCTCCTGGCGTAGTCGTACGCCCGCTCGACGACGGCACCGGGACTGCACACTTCGTTGACCAGGCCCATTTCGTAGACCCGGTGGGCGGACAGCCGATCGGCACACAAGAGCATCTCCATGGCCGCCGGAAAGGGGATCTGACGGGGCAGGCGGACCGTGGTCCCGCCCCCGGCGAACAGGCCCCGCTTGGGCTCGAGGACACCGAAGGTGGCGGTGTCGGCGGCGACCCGGATATCACAGCCGCCCAGCATCTCCATCCCCCCGGCCACACAGGTGCCGTTGACCGCGGCGACGATCGGTTTGTACAGCTTGACGTTGCGCAAGACCGCCTTGGTGCCGTCGTCCAGCCGGTAGCCGTCCACCTCCTCGGTGCCCCCCTCCTTCATCTGGGCCGCCAGGGCGGTGATCTGAGGGATGTACGTCTTGAGGTCGGCGCCGACGCAGAAGTCGGGACCTACTCCGGTGATCACCGCCACCCACGCATCGTCGTCCTCTCCGAAGCGGTCCCACGCCATCCGCAGCTGGGCGAAGTGCTCCATGTCCAGCGAGTTGCGGGCCTCGGGTCGGTCGATGGTGATCCGGACGATGTGGTCGTCGCCGGTCTGGTAGTGGATGGGCACGGTTGGTCCTTGCTCGTCGGGGGCTGGTGGCCGCTCGGCTGGTCACGACCGGCCGCCGATGACCGACCGGTGACGGTGGCAACCAGGCCGGCGGCACGGCCCGGATGGATGATAGGCGGGGTGTCCGTCAGCGGGCGACAGCCGGCACCGTTCAGCGTCCCCGCCGGCTCAGCGGCAGGCCAGGGTGGCGCCCCTTGGTCCCGGGGCCAGGGTCACCGGTTCGCCGGCCAGGTCCACCTCGTCGCCGGCTGCCTCCTCGAGCCGGGCGTAGCACCGTGAGCCGTCCGGCAGGTCGCAGATGAGCGCCGTCCATTGGGGCCCCTCCCGGGAGTACACGGTGGAGTAGGTGACCACCCGTGCCCCCCCGACCGCGTCGGTGGTCACCGGGACCGTCGGTTGGTCCAGGGCGGGAGCCGGCCCGTCGGGCGGGAAGGGCCCGGGCGTGGTCGACAGCACGACGGCGCTGTGGCTGGTCATGTGCATGCCGATCCCGCTGATCAGGCCCAGTGCACCCGGGTCGCGGCGGAGCGTCTCGGCCATGGCCGCCAACGCGTGGGTGTCGTAATTGCTGCCCGGCCCGCCGTGGTACGGAAGACCGCCGGTGACCGTGAGGCCACGGTCGTCCCCGATGCCGAGGGCGTCGCGGGCGAACGACAGGGAGCTGGCAAAGCAGGAGTAGAGGTCGAGGTGGCCCACGTCGTCGATGGAAGCCGGCCCGAGGGCTGCGGCCATGGCCGCCTCCATGGCCGGCGACCGCCACGGCTCAGGTCTGGCCGCCATGGTGGAGGGCTCCTCGGAACCGCCGGTGCCCCGCAGGTAGACCCGTTTGTCGGGGGGTACGCCCAGCGCATCGGCTCGCTCGGACGTGGCCACCAGCACCGCGGCCGCCATGTCCACGTCCATGATGGCCGTCATGAGCTTGGTGTAGGGCGTGGCCACCATCCGGTTCGACGGTGAGGGATCGGTGATCTCCGTCGCGCCCCGGACCGTCGGGAACCAGGCGTGCTCGGGCTGGGACGCGGCCACCTCGGTCATGGGGGCGAGGAGACGGCCGAGATGGTCGCGATGGTCGGACGGGGAGCGGCGGAGATGGGCGCGGCGGGCCGTATCCAGGAGTGCGAAGGTCAGATAGGCCTGGTAGATGCCGTTGGCCGCCTCCTGTCGGTCGATGGTCAGCGGGAAGGGACGGGCCTCGGCCGGTGGGTACGACCACGACGGATCGGGTAGATGACGGCGCGTGGCCAGGGCTTCGCCCCCGACGACGAGGGCCAGGTCCAGCTGGCCGTGGGCCATGGCCGCAGCCGCCTCGGACACCAGGCGGACCGGTACCGAGCCCCCGAGCCCCGAGTACGAGCGCAGAGCCGGATCGGCGCCCAGCCGTTCGGCCAGCCGGGTACAGGGATCGTCGTACTCCCACGACTGGCAGTAGACGACCTGGAGGCTCTGGAGTCCGGCGAACACATCCGGGCACCCTGCGTCTGTGGCGGCCGAACGGGCCACCGTCTCCCACATGGCCAGGGGCTCCGGCGCCGGCTCCTGGCGCCAGGTCCGGCGGGCCACGCCGATGAGGCACGGTGCGCGTGGGTCGGGGGGCACGTCAGGAGGTGCGGGCCTGGCCGGGCAGCTTGACCGCCCGGTCGGCGATGATGTTCTTCTGCACCTCGGTCGAGCCCCCGCCGATGGTGCTGTAACGCTGGAAGGCGTAGAGGCGGGTCCATTTCCCCCGGTCGATGGCGTCGGGTCCACCTCGCGCCAGCACGCCGGCCGGTCCGAGGAGGTCAACCGACAAGGCCGCCAGTGTCTGGGCCAGCGCCGACCACTGCAGCTTGGCGAAGGGAACCTCGGGCCAGTTCTTCTCGCCCTTGATGATCTTGCTCAACGCCCTGAGGGACAACAGGCGGGCCAACTCGATGTCGGTCCAGGCCCGGGCCAGACGGTCCCGCAGGGAGGGGTCTTCGAGGGCCCCGGGGTTGACCGAGCGGGCCGCGGTGACCATGGCGTGGAGGTCGGCGGCCAGGATGGAGATCTGCCCGGCGATGCCCACCCGTTCGTGCCCGAGGGTGCCCATGGCCACCATCCACCCTTCCCCTTCGCCGCCGAGGCGGCTCTCCAGGGGAATCACCGCGTCGTCGAAGAAGACTTCGTTGAACATCTCCTCGCCGGCGATGTCGCGGATGGGGCGCGCTTCGATCCCCGGGGTGTGCATGTCGACGATGAAGGCGGTGATGCCTTCGTGCTTGGCGCCGCGCTCGATGGCGGTGGGATCGGTCCTGAGCAGGAAGAGACCCCATCTGGCCAGGTGGGCGGTCGAGATCCAGATCTTCTGGCCGTTGACCACGTAGGCATCCCCGTCCCAGATGGCCGCGGTCCGGAGGTTGGCGAGGTCGTTGCCCGCGTCGGGCTCCGAGAACCCCTGGCACCAGTGGTCGGTGGCGTCAAGGATGGAGGGCAGCCACCGGGCCTTCTGCTCGTCGGTGCCCCAGGCGATGATCATCGGGCCGATCTGCCAGAGCCCGTTGGGGTTGAACAGACCCGGCGTGCGGTACTCGGCCATGACCTCGGAGTAGATGATGCGCTGCATGGCCGTCGCGTTCCGTCCGCCGTACTCCTCGGGCCAGCCCACCGCCGCCCACCGGCCTCCGTTGAGGAGCCGTTGCCACGCCGCCCGACGGTGCTGGGATTTCTCGCCTGAGAGCGAGGAGTCGTCGGCCAGCTCCTCGCTGGCCAGGAACGGGGGGAGGTACTCGTCGAGCCACGCCCGCAACTCGTCGCGGAACGCTTCATCTTCGGGAGCCAGGGCGAAGTCCACGGCTCAGGAGGCTAGTCGCGCTGCCGTCTACACTGCTGACGCCGGCGTCAGGCATCTACACTGGCGCCAACTTCGACGAGGCCGCTCCGGGGGTGGACTGTGGATTTCACGTTCGATGCCGAACAACTCGCCTTGCAGGACGTGGCCCGTCGGGCCATGGGCGAGGTCGGCGGTGACACCGTGCGCCAGCTGGCCGACGATCCCGACGGGGTGACCTCCGAGCTCTGGGACCGACTGGTCTCCCTGGGCTGGACCGGGATGCTGGTTCCGGGGGACGGGGCCGGCCTGCTGGAGATGGGCATCGTCCTCGAGCAGATGGGTCGTGTCCCACTGCCCGGTCCGTTCTTCTCGTCGTCGGTCATGGCCACGCTGGCGGCCCGAGCCCTCGGAGCCGGTCAGCTGATGGAAGGCCTGGCCTCTGGCGCCCAGCGCGGCACCATCGCCCTCCACGAACAGGGCTATGGCCACCCGCTCGGCACGGTCCGGGCCCGGGCCCGCCGCAAGGGCTTGGGTTGGGTGGTGACCGGTCACAAGCCGATCGTCGTCGACGGCCACACTGCCGATTGGGTCATCGTGGTGGCGTTGGCGGAGGAGGGGATCCGGTCGTTCGTACTGCCCTCGCCCAAAGCCGAGGCCGTGCCCGGGCTCGATCCCACCCGCAAGCTGTCGCGTCTGGTCCTCGACGAGGAGCCGGTCGAGCCGCTCGGCCCCCCCGGCGACCAGACCGCCGTGTGGAGGCGCGTCCTCGACGACGTCGCCGTGGCGCTGGCCGCCGAACTGGTGGGGGTGTGCGACCGGGCTCTGGAGGAGGCCGTGGAGTACGCCAAGGTGAGAGTGGTCTTCGACCGGCCCATCGCGTCATTCCAGGTCGTGAAGCACAGGATCGTCGACATGTACCACGCGCTGGAGATGGCGCGTGCCGGCATGCACTTCGCCGCCTGGGCCGCGGACACCGACGCGCCCGAGCGATCACGAGCCGCCACCATGGCCGCGGCCTATGCCGTCGAGGCCGCGGTGCGGGTGACCGGTGACGACATCCAACTCCACGGGGGGGTGGGCTTCACCTGGGCGAACGACGCCCACTTCCTGTTCAAACGGGCCAAGCAGAACGAGGCGCTGATGGGCGGCACGAGCCACCAGTGGCACACGCTGGCCGCCATGCTCGTCGAACCGGCTTGAATTGGAGTTCCACCTCTTCCTGCCCCAGATGCGCCTGGCCCCCGACGCGCTGAAGGCGCGGGCCGTGGCCGCCGAGGCGTCCGGATTCGACGGGCTGGCCCTGATGGACCACCTGGCCCCGCCGGGGGCGCTCGAACAACCCATGTACGAGGCCTTCACCACGGCCACCTGGCTGGCCGCGGCCACTGACCGGCTCCGGCTCGGCCACCTGGTCCTGTGCGACCCGTTCCGCCATCCCGCGGTGCTGGCCCGTCAGGCCGTGACGCTCGACCATGTCTCGGGCGGACGCTTCGAACTCGGGATCGGCTCCGGCTCGACGCCGGCGGAGTTGGCCACCTTCGGGTTCCCAGCCGCCACCGCCGCCCGGCGCCTCGAGCGGCTCCACGAGACGTTGGAATTGCTGACCAGGTTCTGGACCGGCGAGGTGGTCGACTACAAGGGTTCGTTCTTCTCGGTCGGGGGAGCCCGCCAACTGCCGGTGCCGCTCGGGCGGATCCCGGTCGTGGTAGGGGGTACCGGGGCGGCGACCATGGAGCTGGTGGCCCGCTACGCCGACTGGTGGAACGTGCCCATGCACCAGCTGGACCGGCTGGCTTCGGCCCGGTCGGGTGCAGGTGCCGCCCGGGTCTCCGTGCAGCTGCTGGTCACCTTGGTCACCGCCGAGGCCAGGCGGGACGAGGTGGTCGAGCTGGCCGCCCGCCGATTCGGGCGGATGGGCGAGGGGGGTCACCTGGTGGGAAGCGGCGCCGAGCTCGTGCCGCGGGTGGAGGCCCTCCGGGCCGACGGCGTGGAGCGGATCTATGCCTGGTTCACCGACTTCGCCCTCCCCGAGACGCTGTCGGTCTTCGGCCGTGAGGTCATCGCCGCCTTCCGGTGACGGCCGGTCACTCCCGGTCGACGAGCCGCTTGGCCTTGTAGCCGGCCCGGGGGAGGGTGTCCCTCGGCAACGGCTCCACCGTGGCATGGACACCGAGGGCCTCTTTGATGGCGAGCGCCAATCTGTCGGCCACCTGGCCCCGGCTCTCGGGATCCTCCGTGGCGACCTCCACCCGCACCGCCAGCGGAGCAGGCCCGTCGTCCGGGCGAACGACCTGGTACTCGAGGGAGGGCTGGGCCGCCAGTTTCTCGGTGCGCAGCGCGGCCTCCACCTCAGACAACTGGAACCGGGTTCCCTGACAGCTGAGGAGGTCGGCGAACCGGCCTCCCCACAGCCCACGGATGGAGGTCTCACCACACGGGCACGGCTCGCGCAGGATGGCGCACGCCTCCTCGAGGTCGTAGCGGAGCAGGCCGTTGTCGCGGTCGAGTGTGGTGACCGTGAGATTGCCCCACTCACCGTCGGGGACCTCCCGGCCGGTGGCCGGGTCGACCGCCTGCACCACGGCCCAGTCCTCGTGGATGTGGGCTCCGGGGGACTGGCCGCAGGGTCCGCCGACGTAGGCGTAGCACTCTGCGCCTGCGGTCATGAGCGGCATCCCCCCGCGGCCGAGTCCGAAACCGGGCGGAGCGCGCAGTCCGGTGAGCCCGGCGTCCTCCAGCGGGATGCCGAGCTTGGTCGCCACCTCGATGAACCGCCCGGTGGCGAAGCCCATGAAGGGGACGTCGGGGGTGACCCGGGTCCAGAACCGAACCGCCTGCTCGGCGAGTTCGTCGGTGTCGGGGGGCGGGACCCACAAGGAGAGAAGGCCGAGATACTCGTAGGTTCCCTGCAGCATGACCCCGCCGCCGTAGAGATAGGCCGGATGGGCATGGGTCACGATGGTCCCCGGGCGATAGCCCATACGCCACCAGTTGCGGGCGCCCGACTCGTACTCGATCCACAGGTCCCGCCGGGTCCACACGGTGATGGTCGGCTGCCCGGTGGTCCCGGTCGACGTCCCGAGGCGCACCGCCCGGCGCGGATCGGTGAAGCGGTACTCGCCCCACGGCGGCGCGGCAGCCTCCGAGTCGCGCAGGTCCTGCTTGACGGTGAGGGGGACGCCGGTGAGGTCGTCGACAGTGGAGATGTCCGCAGGCCCCGACACTCCGGCGGTGCGGAGCTTGTCCCGGAAGAGCGGGACGGGTCCGGTGAAGATGCCGTCGATCATCCGACGGAGGCGCTCGTTCTGCAGCTCCCTCCGCTGCTCCGCCCCCATGGCCTGTTTGTCAGGGTCCCACAGTGGCTGGTCGTCGGGACGGGGGACCGGCCCGAGTGTCCCGGGGGCGAACGCGGGGGTGGAGACCTCTGGCCCACCGCGCCCTTCGGTGGATGTTCCGGCTGCGTCCCCCGTCATCCCGATGATGGTAACCGGCCCGGTCCGACCCGACGCCCAGGTGCGTCCGCCGGGTCGTCCCTCTCCGTCGGTTCAGGCTTCTCCGCCGGTCATGCGTTTCTCCAGCAGCGAGGCGAATTCCTCGGCCCGGCTGCGGAAGACGACCGAAGGGTCCTGGTCATCGCTGAGCACGCCGGCGACGTGCTCGATGAAGAGCCCGATGAGCAGGCTGCGCAGCATCCTGGCCATGGCCGCCTCCTCTCCGGGGCACGGGGGTGGATCGCAGTCGGAGAGCGAGCGCTCGAGCGAGGCCTGGGCCGCGGTGAACAGCTCGTTCCCGACGGCGAAGGCCGTGTCGTCGCCCCGCATGACCTCACCGAGCATGAGCCGGACGAAGTCCTCCACCTCGAGCATCGATTGCAGGATGCCGTCCAGGAGGTCGGCCAGAGTGGAGGCCGGATCCTGGGCCAACGCCGTCTGCGAGGTGGCGCCCAGGCCGTCGACGAACCCCCGTTCCTCGAGCACGGCCACCAGGAGATCCCGCTTCGACGGGAAGTAGTGGTAGAGCGAGGCCACATTGAGGCCGGTGGCGGTGGCCAGGTTCCGCATGCTCGTCCCGTCGACCCCTTTGGTCGCCATCAGGGACAGCGCCGTCTTGAGGATGTGCTGGCGCTGGGTCGATCCGTCGGGTCGGCGGTTGGTTCCGTGGTCTGGGGCTGGCACGACTCCATTGTGGACCCTGCGGCCCATCGGTGGACCGACCGTTCAGCCGGTGGTCGGCGCATCGTACCAAACAAACGTTTGATATCATGATCCCCGCTTGAAGCCGGAGGGGCTGCACGAGGGAAGTGGGACCATGACAACACAAGTCGGTGAAGGTTCCGATCAGGCCCTGGCGCCTGCACGGTTCGATCCGTTCGAGCTCCAGGACACGGTGTCGGGCAACATCCGCGATCCTTACCCGCTGATGGGCGAATTCCGCCGACAGAGCCCCGTGCACGTCGGCCCCATCGACCTCGGCGACGGGGCCTCGGAGGCGGACCCGAGCCGACCGCCGCCGGTCACCGTGTTCGGATTCGACGAGGCGGTCCAGGTCCTCCGGGACAACGAGACCTTTTCGTCGACGGTGTACGAGGGGATCATGGGCGCGGTCATGGGCCGGACGATCCTCCAGATGGACGAGCCCGAGCACCGGTTGCACCGGGCTCTGGTCTCCCCCACCTTCCGCTCCAAGGTGCTCGAGCAGTGGGAGGGGGACTTGGTCCAGCGAGTCGTCAACGAACTCATCGACGGCTTCGCCGGACGCGGTGAGGCCGACCTCGTCCAGGAGGTGACCTTCAATTTCCCCGTGCAGGTCATCGCCCAGATCCTCGGTCTGCCCCGTTCGGACTTCCCGACGTTCCAGCGGTGGGCGATCGAGATCACCAGCGTGGCCTCCAACTGGGACCGCGGGGTTGCGGCCTCTGCCGCCCTTCGCGACTACTTCGCCGACGTGCTGGCCGAACGCCGCCGGCGGCCGGCGCAGGATCTGATCAGCGACCTCTTGGTGGCCGAGGTGGACGGACGCAGGCTCGGCGACGAGGAGATCTACTCCTTCCTTCGGCTGCTCCTTCCGGCTGGGGTGGAGACGACCTATCGGGCGTCGGGAAACCTCCTCTATGGCCTCTTGACCAATCCCGATCAGCTCCGGGCGGTGATCGGCGACCGGTCCCTGCTACCGGATGCGTTCGAGGAGACCATCCGCTGGGAGCCACCGGTGACCGTCATCCTGCGGCGAGCCACCCGCGACACGGAGCTGGCGGGTGTCCACATCGAGGAGGGGGCCGACGTCGCCCTGCTGCTCGGGTCGGCCAACCGCGACGAGCGCAAGTACGAGCACCCGGAGCGGTTCGACATCTTCCGGGCGTCCCGTCAGAGCGTGGGGTTCGGCTTCGGCGTGCACGTCTGCCTCGGCATGCACCTGGCCCGTATGGAGACCAGGGTGGCGATGAACACCATTTTCGACCGGCTGCCCGACATACGGCTCGACGCCGCCCCCGACCAGGACCTCCATATCAAGGGAATGGCCTTCCGGTCGCCGATCGCCCTGCCGGTCGCCTTCACCCCGGCCTGAACCGCGCCGATTGCATGCGGGTCGGCCGGGCGCCGTCCCCCGGTGCCGCGGTGGGCACGCCCGTCGTCGGGCCGCTTGTTAGGGTCATCCGATGCCAGTGTGGTTGACCGACGACGAGTACCGGACCCTGACCGCCGCCTGCGAGCGGTTGATCCCGCCCCGTGACGACACCGCACCCGGCGCCGCCGCCGCCGGGGTGCCGGACTACATCGACGGCCTGCTCGGCGCCTTCACCGTCGACCCACCTCGCATCTGGGCCAGGGGGCCCACCTCGGGCCGTCATGGGGGATCACCGGCCTTCACCCGGTTCCACGAACTGACCGCCCTCGACGAACTGGCATGGCGAACGCGCATCGAAGGATCGTGCGGTCTGGCCGAGCGCGAGTTCAACGGACCGGTCACCGGTCTCCAGGAGCGTTACCGCGACGGTCTGGCCGCACTGGGGCCGGACTTCGGCCGGTTGAGCGGTCCTGAGCAGGACGGCCGTCTGCGGGACCATCCCGATTTCACCGACTTGCTCTACGGGCACGCCTGCGAAGGCATGTACGGCGCACCGGAGTACGGTGGCAATCGTGGAGGTGCCGGCTGGCGGGCCATCGACTTCGAGGGGGATGTACAACCAAGGGGCTGGACGGACACCGAGGTGTCCAGCCCATGACCGTCGACGCCATCATCATCGGATCGGGCCCGGGTGGAGCCACCGTGGCCGACGTGCTCACGGCGGCCGGGTGGACGGTGGCCATCATCGAGAAGGGCAGGAACCACCTGCTCGACCCTCATGACCTGAGTCGCCCCTCGTTCGACTACTCGAACGACGAGATCAAGTTCCTCAGCCGTCACTTTCTCGGTCCCGACCCGCTCATCGAGCCCAGGACCTTCCGGACCCACGAGGGAGACGGAGACCGCACCCATGTGGGTGAGGTCAATTCGGTCCCGTCCACGGTCGGTGGAGGCGGCACCCACGCCGACGGGAAAGTCCCCCGTTTCATGCCCGACGACTTCCGGCTTCTTTCGGTGCTCGGGCCCCAGCCGGATGCCGAGGTGGCCGACTGGCCCATCGGCTACGACGACCTGGAGCCGTACTACGCCAGGGTGGAGCGGGCCATCGGGGTGGCCGGCACAGAGGGCGCCAACCCCTTTGCCGCCCCCCGCTCGGATCCGTTCCCGATGCCTTCGGGTGCGCCCATGTTCGGCGCCATCCTCTCCAGTGCCGCAGCCGAACGCCTCGGGTACCACCCGTACCCGGCCCCGACGGCGGCCAACTCGGTGACCTACGACGGGCGGCCCGCGTGCAACAACTGTGGCTTCTGTGCCTACTTCGGGTGTCCGATCCACGCCAAGGGCGACCCGATCGCCATGCTGGTCCGGGCCATGGCCAGCGGTCGGGCCGAGCTGGTGACGGAGACCTTCGTGTCCCGCATCCGCACCGACGGCAACCGGGCCACCGGGGTGGACCTGGTCGGCCCAGACGGCGCCACCCGCACCATGGAAGCGGGCCACGTGGTCGTCGCCGCCGGCGCCATCGAGACACCGCGCCTCCTGCTGCTGTCGGGGCTCGACCATCCGCTGCTGGGGCGGTACCTGATGACCCACTTCCAGACCATCGTGGCCGGTTCGATGCCCTTCCGGACGTACGCCGAACGGGGCCGGGCGGTCACCCACGTCCACGACGACATGATCGTGGGTGACGACGACACGCGGAAGGCTGCCGCAGAGGCCGGCCTCCCATGGTTGCGCGGAGGCATGGTCGAGCACAGTGGGGCCGGCCTCCCGATCATGGAGGCCAAGCACATCCCCTGGGGCGCCAACCACCCGCGGCTCATGGCCGACTCGGCCATCCGCAAGCGACTGTGGGCATTCATCATGCAGGGAGAGGACCTTCCCTACGCCGGCAACAGGGTCGATCTCGACCCGACGGTCCGCGACGCCCGTGGCTTCCCGGTGGCTCGGGTGACCTACCGGCCCGGCCGCCACGAGCTGGCCGCATCTGCGCACTACGGCCCGAGACTGCGCGCCATCCTGAAGGAAATGGGGTCCCAGTGGGCGGCCATCTCCTCTTCGCCGGGCACCGGCAACGCTTCTTCACCGGCGGCCATACCCGAGAGCCGGCACAACATGGGAACCGTGCGGATGGGGACCGATCCCGCCACGTCGGTGGTCGATCCGGCCGGTCGGTTGCACCAGGTCGAAAACGTGATCGTGGCCGACTCCTCGGTGTTCGTCACCTCGTCCGGCTACGGCCCGACCCTCACCCTCGCCGCCCTCGCCGCCCGGGCGGCCGATCTGATGCTCTGACGATGCTCCCGGTGATGCTCTGACATCCCGGTTCAAGCCACCGCCGCGACCGACACGTCCTCGTTGATCTGAATTTCGAAATTGCCCGAATTATCGGCTGTGGACGGTAATTGGACCGTTCGTTCTAACACCTGCGGCCGATATTTCGGGCAAATTGGAAATTGTTGCACCGCTCGCTCGGTTGCTCCACCCGGTACGGATCCACGACCTGGCGCCGCGACCGACGACGGGCCGCCGGGATCACAGGGCTCAGCCCGGACCCCGGGTCAGCAGCAGCGTCCCGGCGATGGGTCCGCCCCCGTTGCTGACCGCGGCCACCTCGGGGAGGACATCGCCGCGTCGGAGCACCTGTCGAGCGCCGCCTTCGCCCCGGAGCTGGACGCAGGCCTCATGGATGAGGCCGAAGCCGTGCAGGCGCCCGCCGGACAACTGCCCTCCTGCGGTGTTCAGGGGGAGTACGCCCGTCCGCCCGATGGCCGTGCCATCTTCCACGAAGGCGCCGCTTTCGCCCCGGCCGCAGAAGCCCAGTGCCTCCAGCCACACCATGGCGAGGATGGAGAAACCGTCGTAGAGCTGGGCCACGTCGACGTCGGAGGGCCGGAGGTCGGTCCGTTCCCACATCGAGGCGGCGGCATCGCGGGCTGCCATCGTCGTCACGTCGTCGAACTGGTCCCAGCTGGGTCGGCCCCTCGAGCGCGGTGCCCACCGCGTTCACATGGCAGGCCGGGTGAGGGGTGTCCGGTGCGTAGTCGCGATGGGAGACGACGAAAGCCGTCGACCCGTCGCAGGGCGCGTCGCAGTCGAAGAGGCAGAGGGGGGTCGAGATCATGCGCGCCCCGAGGTAGGTGGCGAGGTCCAAGGGATCGGAGTAGATGGCGGCCGGGTTGAGGGCGGCGTTGCGGCGGCCGTTGAGGGCGATCTGGCCCAACTGCTCCCTGGTCAACGAGAATTCGTGCATACGGCGCTGAGCCACCAGCGCGATCCAGTTCGCGGCGGAGACGGCGCCGAAGGGGAGTGACCACTGCAGGAAACCCGAGAACCTCGGGACGCCGCCACCCCCGCCGCCGCTCCCACCGATGCCCTGTCGCCCGCCGGTTCCCTGGGCGGTCGACTCGGTCACCGTCCGGTAGACGAGAACGTGGCGGGCCAGACCTGCCCCGACGGCCAGGCAGGCGGCGATGAGTGCCCGCATCTGGCCGGGTCCCTCGCCGCCGCCGTCGTGCCAGTCGAGCCTGAGCCGCAAGGCGTCCTGGACTTCGGGGCTACTCGGTCCTGCGAAGCCCGCTGTGCCTGCGCCCATTCCCGGGTAGGTGGCCAGCCCGTCGATGGCGTCGCGGGTCAGTCCGGCATCGTGCACGGCGGCCAGGCACGCCTCGACCGTCAGGTCCAGGTCACTGCGACCGAGGGGCCGGCCGATGGCCGACTGGCCGATGCCAGAGATCACCGCCCTGCGCTCGAGCGGCGGCTCGACCGTGCTCATGACGCCGCGACCCGACGAGGGCCGGAACAGGGGGAGGTAGACGTCTTCGTGCTGCTCGAAGACGACCTCGACGGCCATCCCGTCGCGGACCTCGTCGAGCTCGACGTCGACCAGGTTGGTGGTCAGTCGCACGCTCTCCTGTTCGTCGATGGCCACCAGTCCGATCAGGTAGGGCTCGCTGCCCGGGATCCACTCCTGCACGTTGCAGGTGTAGGCCACCAGGGTGGCCTTGCCGCTGACGACTTCGGGCGAGATGTCGCGGGAGAGGCAGAACGGGCACACGGGGCTGGGCGGGTGCACATAGGAGCTGCAGTCCTGGCAGCGGAGGAAGCGGAGCCGTCCATCGGACCCACTGGTCCAGAAGAACCGGTTGTCCTGATCGATCCGGGGCAGAAGGCGGATGGCGGGACCTCGGGCGGGCATCACGGCAGACTAGGGCGTCTCGAACGGCGTGCGGGGACACTGCTCACCGGCGATCCAGCACTTCCGGGTTGACGATGTTGAGGGGCCGGGCACCGGCCAGTAGCCGGCACAGGTCTTCGGCGATGGTGGTGGTGTGGTTGGATTCGGTGTCGTAGGTGGCGCCCCCGATATGGGGGGCGAGCACCACCGAGTCGAATCCGGTCAGCGGATGGTCGACGGCCAGGGACTCCCCTTCGAAGTGGTCAAGACCCGCCGCGGAAACCTTCCCCGACCGGAGCGCGCCGACCAGGGCATCGGTGTCGTGCAACGCCGCCCTGGCGGTGTTGAGGAAGACCACACCGTCGCGCATCGAGGCAAACTGGTCGGCACCGATCATCCCCGTCGTCTCGGGGGTCACCGGCGCGTGCATCGAGATCACGTCCGCTCGGGCCAGGAGTTCCTCCAGGGTCACCGTGGACTCGTCGGCATAGGGGTCGTAGGCAATGACTTCGAGGCCGAGGCCACGGAGTCGCCATCGCAGGGCACGACCGACGGCGCCCAGCCCCACGAGGCCGGCGGTCCGACCGGCCAGCTGCCATGCCCGGAACCGCTGGTAGGGGATCGTGCCGCCCTTGTAGATCTCACCACGACGTACATCGGCGTCGGCGGCCACCACCCCGCGGGTGGCCGCGAACAACAGGGCGACGGCCAGCTCGGCCACGGCATCGGCATTGCGGCCCGGGGCCCGCAGGACGGGAACCCCGGCCGCGGTCGCCGCGGCGACGTCCACGTTGGTCGGATCTCCCCGGCAGCTGCACACAGCCACCAGGTGTTGATCGAAGAGCGGTCCCGCGCACCGGTCGCTCTCCACCACCACGATCGAGGCGCCCTCGGCCGCGACCCGCTCCGCCAGTTGCTCGGCGTTGTAGATCCTGAGGGTGGGTTGATCGAGCCACGAATCGATTGTCAGGTCGGCGAGCTCCCCGAGCAGGACGAGCCCCGGGCCGCGCACCGCGGCCGTCACCAGAGCCTTCGGTCGTTCTTCGGACATGCTGTTCGGCGCTCCTCGCTCGGATCTCCGGCCCCGGCCGGAAAGTCGGACCGGACGGGTCGCCGGTTCGGGTCCATAATGGCGTGTCATGACGCGAATGTCAGGTTTGTGAGCAGACCCCGGGGATCAGGGTGCACCGTCGGCGTTGACGTGGGTACCACGTCGGTGAAGGCGGTGGCCGTGGACGCCAGCGGCACCGTGCTGGCGAGGACCAGGGTGCCCCACCGGGTGGGTACCCCGACCGCCGAGTTCCTCGAGCACGACGTGGCCCTGGCCTGGCGCCGGGGCCCTCGTCGGGCCTTTGCCGCCGTGTCCGCCGAGCTCGACGGCCCGGCCGCCGGGGTGGTGGTCACGTCGATGGTCCCCTCGATCACCGCCGTCGACCGCCGGGGCCGGCCCCTGCTCCCGGGCCTCCTCTACGGTGACGGCCGCGCTCGGGACACGGCGACGGACATGGGCCTGGGTGACCCGGGAGGGGAGTGGGGCCAGGGGAGACGCATGATGAGCTGGGCTGTCGGCCAACACCCGGGGGCGTTCGGGTACTGGAACTGCCAGGCGGTGGCCACCCATGCCCTGACCGGCGTCCCGGCCGTCGACGCAGCCACGGCCACTTCCTTCGGCGACCTCTACGTCCGGGGCCGGTGGGACAAGGAAGCCCTCGACGGGCTGGGAGTGGTCGAGGACCAGCTGCCGGTGGTCGGCCAGATGGGAGCGGCGCTCGGTCGCCTGCCCGGGTCCCCGACGGCCTTCGCCGGCGGCTCGATCGATGCCTTCTGCGAGCAGATCGTGGCCGGTGCCAACCAACCCGGAGACATCCTGGCCATCTTCGGGGCGACCCTCATCGTATGGGTCGTCACCGATCAGTGGAAGGACGTGCCCGGGCTCACCACCCTGCCCACGATGGTCGCGGGGCAAGTGATGATCGGTGGTCCGAGCAACGCCGGCGCCCTCTTCGCCGATTGGGTGGGCACGGTGGTGGGCTCCCCTTCGCGGCGCCGGGCGGGAGTGCCGGCCGGCGACGGGGACGAACGGGCCGGCGACCCGGCGGGGGTGCCGGTGTGGCTTCCCTACCTGCGCGGGGAGCGGACCCCGTTCCACGACCCCGAGCTCAGGGCCAGCGTGCACGATCTCGACATCTCCCAGGGCCCGGGGTCACTGGTCCGCGGCGCCCATGAGGCGAGCGGGTTCGTGATCCGGCGCATCCTGGAACGATCCGGATTCGGGGGACGGCGGATCATCGCCACCGGTGGAGGGTCCCGGTCGATTCCGTGGATGCAGGCGGTGGCCGATGCCACCGGTCTGCCGGTGGATACGGTGGCTGTGCCGGAGGGCGCTGCACTCGGTGCCGCCTTCCTGGCTCGGATGGCTGCCGGCCTCGAGTCCTCGTTCAACGCAGCCGGCGAGTGGGCGCGAGTCGGCCGGAGGATCGAGCCGGACCCGGCGTGGGCCGAGGCCGCATCCCTCCGCTACGGGCGGTTCGAGGCGCTGGGCCCAGAGGGCTGAACCGGGCGGGGCCGAGGACACTCCGCCGGCCGGACCAGGGGGTCAGGACGCGGCCCGTTGACCGTTGGGGGCGAAGGTGGCCTTCAAGACACCGCTTTCCCCCGGTCTGGCCAGGGTCTTGAGCGCGTCCCACCAGTCCTCCAGCGGGTACCGGTGGGTGACCATCGAGGTGAGGTCGATGCGGCCGTCCCGCACCAGCCCGAGATAGTGCTTGATGGCATGTTGTCGGACACCTTCGAACTCCTCCATGGCGAAGGCATTGGAGCCGACGATGGTCAGCTCCTTGAAGTACACGGGGGTCCACTCCCACCGTCCGGGAATGGCCACCCCGGTGTAGACGAGGCGGCCCCGTTCGGCCAGGACCCGCACGCCGACCTCGAAGGTCTCGGGCTTGGCCACCGAGTCGTAGACCACGTCGATGTGACCCGGCTGGGTCATGGGCAGACCGTCAAAGGCCTGATGGAGCACACCCCCTGACCAGTCGGCCAGGGCCTCGACCAGGGTCAGCCGGGGCTCGTGGGCGAACACCGCCGAGGCGCCGAACTTCCGGGCCAGTTCCATCTGGGCCGGGAACCGAGCCACCACCCCCACCTCGACCCCGGGGTACAGGGAGGTCAGGATGGCCACACTGGCCAGCCCGAGGGCACCGGATCCGAAGACCAGCGCCTTCCCGCCCGGGGGCGGCGGGTTGCGGACGATGGCGTGGAACGACACCGAGAACGGGTCGGCCAGCACCGCGGCCTCGTCCGTGACGTCCTCGGGCACCGGGATGAGCATGGAGGAGTGGGCGGCGAGCTGCTCGGCCCAGGCCCCCGGCGCACCGGTGACCACGCCGATGTGGACCCCTGGGCCGATGTCTCCCTTGGTGAAGGACCAGCACAGATTGAGATCCCCGGCCTGGCAGGGTGGGCACAGGGGCGTGATGCCGCGGGGGGCACAGCTCAGCCACGGGTTGAGCACGACCCGCTGGCCGACCTCGACGTCGCGGGCCTCGGGTCCGAGGGCGACCACCTCGGCCACCACCTCGTGTCCGGGCACGTGGGGAAGGGAGGAGAAGGCGGCCATCGGGTTGTCGATGTCCCCATCGTCGAACTCGCCGAGGACCAGCTTGGTGTCCGACCCACACACACCGGAGAGGATCGGCCTGGTCACGACCCAGTCCGGGTGGATGGGACGGGCGTCGTCCATCTGGTGCAGGCCGAACGGGAGCGCCGCCAGCCGTGCCTCGAGCTCGTCGGTGGGCACCGGCCGTACCTCCCGTCGATCGGGACGCGCACCGAACAGGAGGGCCTTCATGACTTCTTGTCGGCCATGGCTCGCATGCCGGCGACGAATCCCTCGAAGTCCCTGGTCTTCATCTCCACGACGGCTCGCATGTCCGGGAGGTAGTGCTCGAACACGTTGCTGTCGACGCACTCGACGATGCCGGCGGCGACCTCCTCCGCCGGGACGAGCGGTCCGGTGTAGATGGGGGGATCGTTGTCGGGCTGGTCCCAGATTTCTGTGTCGATGCTCCCAGGCAGCACCAGACGTACGGAGACGCCGGTTCCGGCCAGATCGGCGGCCAGCGCCTCGCTCCATCCGGCCAGCGCGAATTTCGAAGCGCTGTACGCGGCCTCGGTGGCGATCCCGAGCCGGCCCCCGAGGCTCGAGACATTGACGATGGTCCCCGAGCCGCGGGCGAGCAGTCGCGGGAGCAGCGCCAGGGTGATGGCCACCGGGGAGAGGTAGTTGACGGTCATGACCCGCTCGACCTCGGCCATCGTCAAGCGTTCGGCCGGGCGCCGCATGGGGATGCCCGCGTTGTTGATGATCACGTCGAGAGGGCCGAGCTCGTCCCAGATCCGTAGGCTGAGGGCGGCGGCCTCCTCCGGGTCGGACAGGTCGGCGGTCCACGATCGGGAGCGGGGCGCCCCGACCTGGCAGTCAACCAGGACCTGCGCCAGCCGGTCGGGGCGCCGGGCCACCAGCGCGACCGTCGTCCCCTGGTCGGCGAGGAGCCGGGCGGTGGCGGCTCCGATCCCCGAGGAGGCACCGGTGACGAGAGCGGTGCTCATATCGACCCCGTCATGCCGGCCCTGCCGAAGGGGTGGGTCGGGGACGTTGGTCGGGTTCAGTCGGTCCGGCGGCCATCGAGATCATCTGCCGAGGTTAGGCGTTCCCAGCCCGCCGGCGGAGGGGCCAGCCGCCAGTACGGCTCGGGCACGTTGGCGTCCAGGCGCTCGGACAGCAGGTGGTCGCGCTCCAGCGGGGCCACCTGGCTGGCGTACTTCCAGATGGCCGTTCGCTTGGCCGACATGTCCGGTTGCACCGGGACGACGGCGGGGGTGGGCCACAGGCCACTGCGGAAGAGCTTCGAGATCCGCCAGGCCAGGAGGCCGGGGAGATGCTTGTAGCCGGCGTCCTCGTAGCAGAACCAGCTCAGATCGCTCCCTTCTTCGACCAGGGTCGCTCGGGCCTGCAGGCCGGCGTCGTGGGTCAACACGTGATCGGGGTTGGCCAGCCCCATGGGCAGGAACACCGCACTGGCTCCGGTGTGGACAATGGCCTGGCGGAGGGGCGGAGCAACCTCGGCGGGCGTCGGCCGCCCGTCCGCGGTCAGATACTGGTGGTCGGGGAAGTCGAGCCAGACCGGCGTGGCCTTCATCGACGCCATGGCCGCTCGGTCCTCCTCCCGCCTCGCTCCCACCACGTCGTCGCCGGACCGGAATCCGCCGGCTGCGTCCCAGGACGTCACGATCTCCGGATAGGACGGTGGGCGGCCGCCCAGCACGGTGATCACCGTGCTGCCGGGGTGGGAGGTGAGTAGGTGAGCCGCGCCGAGGGCGGCGTCGTCGAAGTGGGGTGATACCACCACGATCGAGGCCAAGACGGAGGGATCGAGGAGTCCCCAGAGCCCTTTGTCGTCCCGGGTCGCCGTCATCGGGTCGTCGTCACTGGCAGGCCGTCGTCCATGGGGGCAGCGTAACGGAGCAGCTGGACCGTCAGCCGAGGGCGCGTCGCCGGAAGCCGGCCATGCCGACGACCATGAGGACGACCAAGGATCCGATGGCCACCACGAAGCAGATCCAGGTCTGGATGTGCGGCACGTTCGGCGCCATGAGGCCGCGCAGGCCCTCGCTCACGTAGGTCATCGGATTGAGGGCCGATACCACCTGGAACCACCGGATGTGACCGAGCGAGGGCCACGGGTACTGGCTGGAGCCGGTGAAGATGAGAGGTGTCAGAACCAGGGTCAAGGTGACGCTGATCCTGTTGGGCGGTACATAGGTGCCGAGGATGAGACCCATGGCCGCCCCCAACAGGGCGCCGAGGACGATCATGGCCACCACGGCCGGCCCCGTCGACGCCCGCCAGGGGATCGACCCCAGGATCCACACGCCGACCGGGAACATCACGGCTGCCGCCACACACGCCCTCATGGCCGCGAACACCACCTTCTCGACGGCGACGGCGCCGATGGGGAGGGGGGCCAACAGGCGGTCCTCGATCTCGTTGCTGTAGGAGAACTCGATCACCAGCGGGAGGGCGGTGCTCTGCAGCCCGGTGAGCACGGCGGCCAGCGCCACCAGACCGGGGAAGAGCACCTCCTCGTATCCGGGTCGGGCGTAGCCGAGTTCGGTGAGCACCTTGCCGAACACGAACAGCAGGAAGAGGGGCTGGAGGATCACCTGGGCCAAGAAGACCGGGAACTCACGCCCGGTCACGAAGAGATCGCGTCGGAGGATGGCCCCAAAGGTCCGCCCGGGACCCCAGTGGGGGAGGTGCTCGAGGGCGGCCACCGGCTCCGCGGCGTCGGTTCGTGCAGTGGTCAACGCAGCGCCCTTCCGGTGAGATGGATGAAGACGTCCTCGAGGTTCGGCTCACCCAACCGGGCATCGGTGAGCCGTCCTCCGGCGGCGCTGATGGCCTGGGCCACCGGAGCCACGAAGGAGGCAGCCTCGCCTTCGACGTAGATCCGCAGCCGCCATCCGCCTCCGCCCGGATCGTCCAGCGGCTCGATCTGGCTCACCCCGGCGAGCGATCCGACCGCGGCACCGACTGTGGCCGCGTCGGTCCCCGGGCCCCGCTCGATCGTGCAGTCGAGGGTCCGCTCGCCGGTCATGCCCCGGACCAGCGCGCCAGGTGTGTCGAGGGCCAGCAACGTTCCGTGGTCGATGATGGCGACGCGATCGCTCAAGGTGGCGGCCTCGTCCATGTCGTGGGTGGTGATGACCACGGTGGTCCCACCCGCCCTGAGCTCGGCCACCTTCTCCCACAGGAAGAGCCGGGCTGCCGGATCGAGCCCGGTGGACGGCTCGTCGAGGAACAGCACGGCCGGTGCGTGCATCAGGGCACGAGCGATCATCATGCGCTGGATCTGTCCGCCGGAGAAATCGTCGGGCCGGCCGTCGGACCTGTCGGCCAGCCCGAACTGTTCGAGCAGGTGGTCGGCCAGCTGTCGCCGGCGCCCTCTGGGCACTCCGTGATAGCTGGCGTGGAAGAGCAGGTTCTGGCGGACCGACAGGGACCGGTCGAGATTGTTCTGCTGGGGGACCACGCCGAGCACGCGTCGCGCCCCGACGGGATCGGCGACCACGTCGACGCCGGCCACGAGGGCTCGGCCCCGGGTGGGTCGGATCCGGGTGGTCAAAATCCCGATCGTCGTGGTCTTCCCGGCACCGTTGGGCCCGAGAAAGCCGAACACCTCACCCCGCCGCACCTGGAATGTCACGCCCGCCAACGAGTCCGTGGGTGCCTTCGGGTACCGCTTGACCAGGTCGGCCACCTCGACCGCGTACGGACCGTCGCCAGGAGGCGGCCGCTGATCGGGGCGTTCGCCGGTCGACGGGGGCGGCTCTGTGCGCGGGAACGCGCCGCCCGCCCGATCGTGAGCCCCACCGTTCATGTCCTGCGCTCTCCTTGCCCGGGATGTATGCGTGGTCGCCCGGGATGGGCCAATGCCACCGGCGGAGCTCGACGAGTCCTCGGTCGTCGACGACGATACGGTACTGACGGCACGCGGCACACGTTGCGGGTCACGTGACGGCGCGAGGGGACCGTGCCGGGCAGGCATTCCCGGCGCGGCTGGACGCACCAGAAGGAGCGATGCACATGAGTGGACCGACCCGGTGGAACCCACTGGGAGGGCTGACCCGATCATGGGGTCACTTCGTCCGGCGACCACGCTCCACCCAGATCCGTACTGTCGTGCTGGTCGGGGCGGTCATCGTGGGTACCACGGTCTGGGTGGCCACGTCCCCGACGGCCTCGTCCGCGCCGGGGACGGTTCAGGTCCAGGCGACCGGGGGGACCACCGGGTCCGGTCCCAGCCCGGTGAGCTCGGCCAGCACGTCCTCACGGGGGGTCACCAAGCACGGCATCAACGTCGTCTTCCCGGTGGTCGCCCTCAACTCGCTGGCCGGCAAGGAGGGATTCGAGGCCGACGTCGAGTTCGGGGAGCAGACCAAGGCCATCGACCTCTTCATCAAGCAGATCAACGAGAAGGGGGGCATCAACGGCCGGAAGATCAACCCCATCATCACCACCTTCGACCCCACCAACGAGACCGAGATGCGGTCACTGTGCAAGACCTGGACCGAGGGTTCGCCGGCGGTGTTCGCCGTGCTGGACGGACTCGGTGACTGGACCGGTGACGACGAGCTCTGCGTAACCCAGGAAGGCCAGACCCCGTTCATCGGCCAGTGGACAACCGTCACCAACTGGACCAACCAGGGCTCGCCCTACCTGTGGTGGACCGGGCCCGACCAGGCCACGATCCTCCAGGCCGTGGTCAACTGGGGGTTGAGCGCCGATCTGCTCGGCGGCGACATCAAGGTGGGCGTCATCGCCGGCGACCGGGCGTCGGACCAGGTCGCCCTCGACGACTACCTCCTCCCCGACCTGCGTCGGGCCGGCGTCACCCCGGTGGTGAAGACCATAGATGCCAACCCGGACGACACCTCGACCACCGACGCCGAGGCTCCCCTGGTCATCCAGCAGCTCCGGACCGCCGGTGTCAGCTCGGTCATCCCCCTCATGCCGTTCAATGTCTTCTACCCGGTGCTCCAGGCCGAAACCGCCCAGCAGTGGTTCCCGAAGCTCCTGTTGAGCGATTACGAGGAGAGCATCGAGACCGCCCTCGGGCTCCTGCCTGTGCCCTACGCCAAGGCCCTCAACGGACAACAGGGCCTGACCACCGAGACCCTAGGCGGTATCGACGACGACCGGCCCGAGAGCCAGGGCGGCTACGACCCCGGTCTCCGCAAGTGCTGGGCGGTGTGGCACAGGGCCTACCCCCAGGTTCCGCCCGGGAACCAGGAGGACTACATCGAGGAGCAGGGGCCCATCGCCGGCTGGTGCCAGGTCATCGCCCTCTTCGACGCGGCGGCGAAGAGCGCCGGTGCCGATCTCAACCGGCGGAGCTTCGTCACCGCCATGTCCAGGATCACGAACTTCCCGGGCACGTACACCCCCGTCCTCAGTTACGGCCCGGACAAGCGCTACGGTCCCGTGAAGTACCAGGTGGTCAAGTTGCACATCAACTCGCCGCCCTCGGCCCAGTGCCACATGCCCAAGGACAGGATCCCTGAATTCACGTGCTGGATCACCGTCCAGCCCTGGCTGCCGCTGCCCACCGGCTGACCCACGACCCGGGAAGTACCTGCTCGCATCCGGCGCTGGTATACAGGTCCGATGCATGACCTGATCCTCGACGAGGAACAGAGGGCCGACTGGCACGAGGAGGGCTGGTGCGTGCTGGAGCACGTGCTGCCCGCCGACGACGTCGCCGCCGCCCGGGCGGAGCTCCCGGGCCTGTTTCCGACGGCCGAGGCCTTCCAGGCCGGCCTGGCCGCGGAGGCGGGCAACGACGACGCTAGTTGGGACGCGAAGAAGCCCTCCTTTCCGTTCGAGGGGATGGCGCTCAACCGGCTGGTCGTGCACGAACGCCTCATCGCCCTGGCCGAGGACCTGCTGGGGACGGAGCAGCTCCGGCTCTACCAGGGCCACGCCACCGCCAAGTACTCGGACGGTGACCCCGACTACGAGCAGCTGCTGCACGTCGACTACGGCAACCACACGTTGGTCGTCCCCCGAACCGATGTCGGGTACCGGCATCTCGAGCTCTTCGTCTACCTGAGTGACGTCACACCTGAGACCGCCGCCACCTTGATGGTGTCCCGCCGGCTCACCCGGGACATCCCGGTGGAGCGCACCTACCTCGATCTGAACGAGTACGCGTCCCTCTATGCGTTGGAGGTGCCCGCCTCGGGCCCGGCCGGCTCGGTGCTCGCCTACCGTCCCGACGTCTACCACCGCGGGACGTCCCTGCGAGCGAAGGGGGCCGCCCGGTTCCTGCTCCATGTGGCCTACAAGCCGGCGGCCACCGATTGGCTCGGCTCCCAGGCGTGGCCGTCGGCGGCCGAGGACCTGGCGTGGCACCGGTTCGTCCCCCACGCCAGCGTCCGCCAGCTCACCGTCCTCGGATTCCCCGAGCCGGGCCACCCCTACTGGAACCCGGAGACGTTGGCCGGTGTGGCCGCCCGGTACCCGCGGCTGGACATGACGCCCTGGCTCCGGGCCGGGGCCGGCGTCGATGCAGATGCAGGCGCCGGGTCCGGCGCCGCCGGGTCGAGCCGCGGACGTGTCTCCTAGCCCGATGTCCGACCGCTCCCGGATCGAGGGATCACCGTGGTGGAAGCACGGCGTCCTCTACCAGATCTACCCCCGCTCGTTCGCCGACTCGAACGGTGACGGCGTCGGCGACCTTCCCGGGATCATCCAACACCTCGACTATATCCAGTGGCTGGGCGTGGACGGGATCTGGCTCAGTCCGATCACCGTCTCCCCCAACGCCGATTGGGGCTACGACGTGGCCGACTACGTCGCCGTGGACCCGGAATTGGGCACGCTCGACGATGCCGACCGCCTCATTGCCGAAGCCGGCCGCAGGGACCTCCGCGTGATCATGGACCTCGTGCCCAACCACACCAGTGAGGAGCACGACTGGTTCGTCGACTCCCGCTCGTCGCCGACCGCCCGCCGGCGCAACTGGTACGTCTGGGCCGATCCGAAGGCCGATGGCTCACCTCCGAACAACTGGGTGTCCAGCTTCGGAGGTCCGGCCTGGACGCTCGACGCGGCCACCGGCCAGTACTACCTCCACAACCATCTGCGTCAGCAGCCCGATCTCAACTGGTGGGACGACGAGGTCCGGGCCGCCTTCGACGGGATCATGGGGTTCTGGCTCGATCGCGGGGTGGCCGGCTTCCGCATCGACGTGTGCAATATGATCGTCAAGGACGCGCAGCTGCGGGACAACCCTCCTGCCACCGACACGGACACGTTCGAGGAACAGCTCTTCGGTCAACGGTCGGTCTACAACGCCAACCGGCCCGAGGTCCACGAGGTGATCAGGCACTGGCGCCGACTGGCCGACGGGTACCCAGGAAGCGTGCTGGTGGGCGAGACGCCCGTGGAGCAGATGGAGGCCCTGGCCGCGTATTACGGCACCGGAAGCGACGAGCTCCACATGGCCTTCAACTTCCCGTTCATCAGTTCGCCGCTGGAGGCAGACGCCATGCGCGCCATCGTCGAGGCCATCGAACTGGCCCTCCCCGCCGGGGCCTGGCCGGCATGGACAGGATCGAATCACGACATGTCCCGGTTCGCCACCCGGTGGGCCGGGGGCGACGACGCCAAGGCCCGCGTCTCGCTGCTCATGCTCTTGTGCCTCCGGGGCACGCCCGTCCTGTACCAGGGCGACGAGATCGGACAGGTCGACACCGACGTGCCCCATGATCAGATGCGGGACCCGCTCGGGGTTCTGTACTGGCCGGCCTACGCGGGACGTGACGCCATGCGGACGCCGATGCAGTGGAGCAGCGTCCCCGGAGGTGGGTTCACCGACACCGGGGTGCAGCCGTGGCTGCCGTTCGGGGACCTGGGCCGGTACAACGTCGAGTCACAACGGGACGATCCCGGCTCGATGCTGGGCCTGGCCCGCGATCTGATCGCCTTGCGCCGGTCCACGCCCGAGCTCCGGCAGGGAAACTACCGGTCGTTGCCGCTCGGCCCGGGAGCCTGGGCCTGGAGCCGGGATGACCGGGTGGTGGTCATGGTGGGCATGTCGGACGGGGAAGCGACGCTGGAAGGCTTCACCGGAAGGGTGCTCCTCGGGACCGACCGCCGTCGCCATGGCGAACGGGTCGAGGGAGCGCTCTCGGTGCGCGGCTGGGAGGGGCTGGTCGCCGAGCGCGACGGCTGACGCGGCCAGGCCGGCCCGGCTGGACCTGTCGGGTGCTGCCTCAGGCGCAGCCGTCCGCCTCGGTCAGCCACGTCAGGCCGCCGGCCAGGTGGCGGAGGAAGTCCGGGCTCTCCCATGCGGCCGGGAAGTGCCCGAGCGAGGTGGAGAAGACCCGTCCGGCGCCTTCGGTGAAGCACCACGACAGGGGATGCTCGGCGCCGGGGTCCGCTCCACCGGCCACGGGAGCCCCGCCTGACCCGCTGTCGGCGCCGAGCTCGTCCGGACGGGCGGCCAGCAGCACACGGGCGTCGGGGCGGAGGTCCCGGAATTGGTACACCTCGTCGTGCCACCTCCAGCTGGGCCCGAGGTGGGCGACGGCCGGATGGGTGGGTTCGATGACGTCCAACGTGCACCACTGGGTCCAGGGATGGCCGTTGAATCGTGCGCCCACCAGCCGTCCGTACTCGCTCCAGCCGTAGCACGAGTCGGTGGCGGAGTGGATGGCCAGGACGGAGGTGCGCCCGGCCCGCAACCCGTCGAGCAGGATGGCCTGCTGGTCGGCCGACCACGGGGTCTCGCCGATGGTGAACAGCGCCACCACGCTGGCCGCGGACAGCTCCCCGGGATCGAGGTCGCGCACGTCAGGCACCCTGCGGAAGGCCGTGCCCGCGGCCTCGGCCAGTTGGGCGACGGCGGTGGCCGACTGGTCGAGGACGCCGTGGACCCCGGCGGGACCATCGTGGTACGGGGCGACCTGGGTGACGTAGAGAAGTGACGGAGCGGCCATGGCGAGATCCTAACGGGGCCCCGGAGCGCGGCCCGGTGGATCGCTCTAGTCTTCGCGCCCATGACCGCGACGCGCCCGACCCGATGAGGTCGGCGCGAGGTGGTCGGTACGGCCTGGGCCTGACGCTGGCCGTGGTGCTGGCACTGACCACCGGATGCAGTGCCGGCCCGACCGACGTGCCGGCACCCGTGACGGCCGCATCCCCTGCGCTGACCACCCGGGGGCTGGCGGCCGGGGCCGACCACACCTGCATCGTCGGTGGCTCGAGCGGCGCGGCTGTCGACTGGGCGGCGCTGCGCAACCCGATCCTCTCCTCTCCGACCGCCGGGGTAAAGGACGAAGCCATCATCTGGGCGGCCGGCACCTGGCACATGCTGTTCAGCTCTGTGACCACCGACCGGTCGCTTCCCGATGGCGTCCACTGGGACGTGGCCACGGCCACCAGCCGGGACCTGGTCCACTGGTCGGGCCTCTCCCCGTGGCCGCCTCAGGTCGGGACGCTCGGCGTGGCCTCGCCCGACATCGTGCGCCAGCCGAGCGGGCGGTATGTGGTCACCTACCAGTCCGATCCGGGCGGGTCCTCGCCACCGGGGACCGAGGACCTGCTCTACTACCGGACCTCGAAGGATCTGGAGCACTGGTCGCAACCTCTCCCGCTGGCCCCCTCGCTGGCACCGTCGCCGGACGACCGGATGATCGACGGCGCCCTGGTCTTCACCGGCCACCAGCTCCTGTTGGGCTTCAAGTACTCGTCACGCCGGCAGCCGGACGTGTTCGAGATCGCCCGGTCGACGACGGGCTCGCTCCAGGGACCATGGACGCTTGTCGGCCGGCCCGACATCGCTGTCGTCGGCGGCACCATCGAGAATTACGAGTTCGTGACGGCCGGTGGCGCATGGCGGCTGGTGGCCACGTCCAACAACCTCGATCAGCCCTGGATCTTCACGCTGGCGGGCAACCCGGGCACGGCGGCGGGGTGGCTCCGTTGGGGGCGCGGCCACATGCTGGACGTCCCCTCGGAGCCGTTCAACAGCGGTCCGGGGATATCGAGCATCGGATACGAGCATGCCAACTCGGCGTTCCTCTGTGACGCCAGCTCGCTTCCGGGCCACTTCTATTATCTGTTCTACGCGGGCAGCGACGAGCTCACCCGGTTCGGCGGTTGGGGCCACGCCGAGATCGGCGTGGCCCGCAGCACCGACCTGGTCCACTGGGAGGTGCCGCCGGGTTGAACCCCGACCGACATGGCTCGTGCCGGTGGTGGGGGAGACAGGAGGCCGGCGCCGACGATGGGTGGGCGGGCCGGAATCAGGCGGGCTGGATAGAGTGACGCCTATGTCAGCGACTTCCAACGTCACCGGTCGGAGGGATTGAGCGCCATGCAGATCACCATCGTCGGCGGCGGGAGTTACCAGTGGACACCCGAGCTCCTGGCCGATCTGCTCGGTACCGAGTCGCTTCGGGGCGCGCACTACGTGCTCGAGGACATCGACCCCGCACCTCTGGAGAAGATGCAGGCACTTGGCCGGCTGGTCGGCGAGGCGCTTGGGGCCAAGGCCACGTTCGCCACCACCACCGACCAACGCCGGGCGCTCGAGGGTGCCGACTTCGTCATCGTGACCATCTCGACCGGCGGGTTCGACTCGATGTCGGTGGATCTGGACGTTCCGGCCCGGTACGGCATTCGCCAGTCGGTGGGCGACACCGTCGGACCCGGCGGCATTAACCGTGCGCTGCGCAACATCCCGGTGCTGGTCGGGGTGGGCGAGGACATGGGCAAGATCTGTCCCGACGCATGGATGCTCAACATCACCAACCCCATGACCAGCCTCACACGGGCCGTCTGCCAACAGACCGCGGTCAAGACGGTCGGTCTGTGCCACGAGGTGGGGAACTGGACGATGGACCTGGCCATTGCCCTCGGCAAACCGCACGAGGCCGTCCGCCCCACCGTGGCCGGCGTCAACCACTTCCCGGTGGTCACCGCGCTCGACGTCGAGGGCGAGGACGGGTATGCCATCCTCGCCGACATGGTGGCCGAGGCCGGCGGTCTGGCCGCGTTGGCGCAGCACCCGGGCCGGCCCCGGGCCGAGGAGTTCACGCGGCTCGACTTCGTCCAGCGCCATGCGTTGAAGCTCACCCTGCTGGACAAATGGGGAGCCCTGCCCGCAGCCGGCGACCGCCACATCGCGGAGTTCGTGCCCTGGGTGCTGACCGAGGCGTCGGGATGGGGGGCTGATTTCAATATCGAGCTGACACCCATCGAACGGCGCCAGGAGCACCAGGAGGGTTACATCGCCGACGTCGATGCCTGGTTGGCCGGAAGCAAGAAGCTGCAGACGTGGCCGTCGGGTGAACTCCCGGCGCCGGTGATCGACTCGTTGGTGACCGGTGAACCCCGCGAGATCCCGGCCAACATCCGGAACGCCGGCCAGGTCCCGGACGTACCCGGCGACGCCGTCGTCGAATCGATCTGTGTGGTCGACGCCGGAGGAATCCGCGGTCGTGACGTGGCTCCGCTTCCGGCTCCCTACGCCGAGCTGGTCCGGCGGCACGTGGCGGTGACCGAGTACACGGTGGCCGCGGCCCTCCGAGGCGACCGGGAATTGGCCGAGGCCGCCTTCTTCCTCGACCCCCTGGCCGGACGCGGGGACCTCCACCAGACCGAGGCGATGGTGGCCGAGCTCCTCTCGGGTACCTCGGCCTGGCTCCCGCAATTCGGCCACTGACGGGGAGGATGACCATGGAGCTCGGTTTCGTCGGCCTCGGGGCCATGGGGTTGCCCATGACCCGGCACCTCCTCGAAGCGGGGCATCGGGTCACCGTGGCCTCGCGGAGCCCGGGTCCTGTCGAGCGGGCCGTCTCGCTGGGGGCCGTCGACGGCGGATCGGTCGCCGCGGTGGCCGAGGCCGGCGAGATCGTGATCCTCTGCGTGCCCAGCTCACCGCAGGTGGCCGAGGTCGTCGACCTCATGCTCCCCGCACTGGGGCCGGGCAAGATCGTGGTGGACTGCTCGACCATCGATCCGGACGTGGCCCGGGCCCAGCACGAGCGGGTCACGGCCACCGGCGCCGGCTTCCTCGACGCACCGCTCTCGGGCGGCACGGCCGGTGCGGAGAAGGGGACGCTCACCTTGATGGTCGGCGGTGACGAAGCGACGTTGGAGACGGCGCGTCCCGCGCTCGAGCCCTTCGCCGGGCTGGTCGTCCACGTGGGCGGTCCGGGAATGGGACAGGTGGTCAAGCTCTGCAACAACCTGATCTACGCGGCCCAGATGCTGGCCACAGCAGAAGCCACCGCGTTGGCCGTGAAGTCGGGGGTCGACCTCGACAAGCTGCATGAGGTGCTGATCCACTCCACCGGGGACTGCGTGGCCGTCCGCACCCGGCTGCCGGTGGCCGGGGTCGTGCCGGACAGCCCGGCATCCAACGGGTGGCGGCCCGGATTCATGACGGATCTGATGGCCAAGGACCTCGATCTCGCCCTCAACTACGGCGCCCGCGCCGGGGTCCCGCTCGCCACCACCTCCATCGCCCGGCAGTCCCTGACCGCGGCGACGGTCGCCGGGTACGGCCGCGAAGACTTCTCGTCCGTGGCCAAGGTCATCTTGGCGCTGTCCGGTCTGGCGTGACGGGGCAGGTGGCTCCGATCGACGAGCGGTCCGGATTTCCGGCCCTCGTGCTGGCGGCCGACCACCGCGCCCGAGGGGTGATGACCATCGAGCGCAACGCCGACTACCTCCAGGCGCTGCGCGAGGCCCTGCCGTACTGCGACGGCATCCTGGCCACGGTGCAGCCATTGACCGAGCTGGCCCGCAGCGGTGCCATCCGGCCCGACCAGCGGACCTACCTCTCGCTCAACCGTACCGGCCTGGCCGCGACGGCGTTCGAGCTCGACGACCGCCTGGTGGCCAGCGTGGGTCGGGCGGCCGAAGATGGTTGGACGGGCATCAAGCTCATGACCCGGATCGATCCGGACGACAGGGGCGGAGCCGTCGCGCTGGAGCTGCTCGGTCGGGTGCTCGAGGATGCCAGATCCTCCTCACTCGACGCGCTGATCGAGCCGGTGATGTGGAGGGGCGGGCGGATGTCGAGGGTGACCGACGACATCGTGCTGGCCGCCGTCATCGCCCACGACCTCGGTGCCCCTCTCCTCAAGGTGCCCGTCCCCGACGTGCCCGCGGGCGAGGCGCGGGTCGAGGCCGTGGCCCGGGTGGTGGCCAGTGTCGGTGTCCCCGTCCTCTTCCTCGGCGGGCCTCACGATCGTGGTGGGCGCGATCGTGTCCTCGACGAGACGCGCGACGTGATGGACGGCGGGGGAGCCGGTCTGGCCATGGGTCGGGCCATCTTCCAGGAGTCGTCACCCGCGGGCATGGCGAAGGAGCTGGCCGAGGTCGTGCACCGCCGGTGATCCTGACGGTAGACCTGGGCACCACCCTCACCAAGGTCGCCCTGTGGGACCGCCGGGGGCCGGTGGCCCAGGCGGGAATCCCCGTCCGAACGGTCCATCCGTCGCCGGGATGGGCGGAGCAGGCTCCCTCGGAGTGGTGGTCGTCGGTCGTGGCTGCCTGCGCCCAGGTGAGGGACCACGCCGGCGGTCGGTTCGGTCCGGTCGAGGCGGTGGGGTGCACGGGGGCGCGCCAGACGTTCGTGCCGGTCGACGCCGGTGGACGGCCGATCGGGCCGGCAATCGTGTGGTCCGACCGTCGTGCGGCGCTCGAAGCGACGACGCTGGCCGACGTCATGGGGGGCGCCGATGGCGTCTTCGACCGCACCGGTGTCCCGCTCGACGCCGGATCGGTGGCCGCGAAGATCGCCTGGTTGGCCGATCACGACCGCCAGCGGCTGGCGGCGAGCACCTGGCTCTTGGCGCCGCGCGATCTCATCGCCTGGCGCCTCACCGGCGAGGTGGTCACCGACGCCACCATGGCCTCGCGGACCGGCCTCTACGATGTCGACGGGCGAGTGGTCGGTGAGCTGGCCGGTCCTGCGGCCACGAGCCTGCCACCGATCGTTCCCTCGGACCAGATCAGCGGACAGCTGGTGCCGGAAGCTGCGTCGGTGCTCGGACTGGAGGTGGGCACACCGGTGGTCATCGGGGCCGGCGACCGGCCGTGCGAGGTGCTCGGGACCGGGGCCGGCGACGCGTGCCCCATGGTCAGTTGGGGGACCACGGCCAACGTGTCGCTGCCATTGGGCGACGGTCCTCCCGTCCGGCCCCGGGGCATGGTGCTGTCCAGAGCCGCCGCCGGGGGCTGGCTGATCGAGGGTGGCCTCTCCTCGGCCGGATCCTTCGTGGAGTGGCTGGGCCGGGTCACCGGTCGCCCGTCGAACGAGCTTTCCGAGCTGGCCCGGCGGAGTCCCCCCGGTGCCCGGGGGGTCACGGCAGCCCCCTGGTTGGACGGGGCCCGAGCTCCATGGTGGAGGCCCGATGCCGGGGCCGCCTTCGTCGGACTGTCCTCCGAGCACGGACTGCCCGATCTGGCCCGTGCCTTGTTCGAGTCGGTGGGGTGGGAGGTCAAGCGGTGCCTCGACGCCATGGACGCCCGGCGGACCCAAGGTCCGTCGATCGACGGGCTGGCCCTGGCCGGGTCTGGTGCCGCCATACCGGTATGGGTCGAGTCATTGACCGGCATCACCGGCCTGCCGGGGACCAGGCGCCGCTCAGGGCAGGCGGCCTCCGCCGGTGCTGCTCTGCTGGCGGCCTCGGCCGTAGGTGCCGACTTCGCTCTCGGGGAGATGGACCCCGTTGACGATCGGCTCGAACCGGACCCGGTGGCCGTATCCCGCTATGCCGACCTGCGGCCGCGTGCGGAGCGGGTGGCCTCGGCCATGATCGACCTGGCCGCGTCCGGCGAGCCGGCGATCCACACTGGGTCGAGCGATCCGGCGATCCACACCGGGTCGAGCGATCCCCGGGGGTCGTCGTGCGAGTGACCGTGGCCTACGGCAAGGCCGGACTGGCCGTCGACGTGCCCGATGACGCGGTCGTGGTCGAACCCAGGGAGCCGGACGCTCTGGCCGACGAAGCGGGTGCCGTGCGTGAATCCCTCCGACACCCGATCTCCGGCCCGGCACTCGGTGAGGTGGTCGATCGGGACGGCACGGTCGCGGTTGTCTTCCCCGATCTGACCCGCCCGATGCCCAACACCACCGTGCTGCCCCCCCTGCTGGCCGAGCTCGAGCTGGCGGGAGCCGGACCGGACCGGGTCGAGCTGCTGTGCGCCACCGGAACCCACCGGCAGGCAACTCCGGCGGAGATGGCGGAGCTGGTCGGGCCGCAGATCGCCGGCCGCTACCGGATCCACGACCATGCGTCCGACGACGGTCTCCATGTCCGGGTCGGGGAGGTGGACGGCACCCCGGTCCGGCTCGATCGCCACTACGTGGAGGCTGCTGCCCGCATCGTGACCGGATTTGTGGAGCCCCACTTCTTCGCCGGCTGGAGTGGGGGTCCGAAGGGCGTCTGCCCGGGGCTGGCCGACACGGCCACCATCCTCGAGGCCCACAGCCCGGACCGTCTGGCCGACACCCGGGCCACCTGGATGCTCACGTCGGGAAATCCCGTTCACGAGTTCGTGGCCGCCGCAGCCGCGCTCTGTCCGCCGGACCTGTCGATCGACGTCACCATCGACGGCGCCCGCCGCCTGACCGGGGTCTTCACCGGTGCCCTGCCCGACGGCCATGGCGCGGCCTGCGCGTTTGCGGCCGACACGGTGACCCAGCCGGTGGACGCGCCCTTCGACGTGGTGCTCACCACCAACGGGGGCTACCCGCTCGACCGCAACCTCTACCAGGCGGTCAAGGGCATGGCCGCGGCAGAACGGGTGGTGGCCTCGGGCGGGATCATCGTGATGGCCGCCGCCTGTCAAGACGGACTGCCCGACGACGGGGCCTTCGCCCACATCCTGCTGGGCGCCTCGGGCCCGGCCGAGCTGCTCCACCCCCGCGGTCCCGGGCGGCTCGATACCTGGCAGGCCCAGGTGCTCGCCCGGGTGCTCGGACGGGCCGAGGTGTGGATGTTCTCCGGGGGGCTCAGCGACGACGCCGTACGTTCCGCGATGCTGGCGCCGGTACACGACCTGTCCGACGCCGTGGCCCGGGCGCTCGACCGGAAGGGTCCGGGGGCCAGGCTGTGTGTGCTGCCCCATGGACCCCTGACGGTGGCCACAACGTCGGGCTCGGCACCGGCGGGATAGGACGGGCGCACCCCGATCCCGTCGGGCGTGTCTGACGACCATGTCATGGATAGTGTGTGACTTCCATGGCCGACCCGGTGCTGTTCGACTTCGCCGTTCCAGACGAGTTGCTGCAGGAGGTCGTGGCCAAGAGCAAGGACCCCGAGGTGGTCGCCGCGCTCGACGTCATGCCCGGCACCGGCGAAGGCAAGGCCCCGCCCCTCATAGGCATCCTCCGGGTCAGCGGCTTCGCCCCCCTGATCCTGCTCACGGCGGCGGCTCTCGTCCCGGGCAGCTTCGGCAACGGCATCTCCCTCATCGGGACCAACCTCGAGCACACCTTCCACATCCATGACGCCGCCCTCGGGGCGGTGACCTTCGTGGCCGCAGTGGCCCAGCTGCTGTGGGCGGTGCCCCTGGCCCTGTGGGCCGACCGGGGAAGCCGCAAAGTGGTGGCCGGGGTGGCCCTGCTGATCTTCGCGGTCTTCGCCCCCCTGATGGCCCTCGCCCCCAACGTGTGGGCCTTCACCTTCCTCTACCTGATCGCCTCGGTCGGGTTCGGAGTCAACAACACCGTCCACAACTCGTACCTGTCCGATGCCTATCCCACCGAGGGCCGGGGCCGGGTCTTCAGCTGGCACAACCTGTCGGATCCGCTGTCCCAGACCGTCGGTTATCTCGCCTTTGCCCTGCTCGTGACCGTCGGCCACAGCTGGCGCTGGGGGACGCTCATCGCCCTGGCCGGGATCCCCATCGGGCTGGCCCTGTTCACCCTGAACGAACCGGACAAGGGAGCCAACGAGTCGAGCCACATCCTCAAGGCCTCGGGCATGGACATCCACTCCCAACAGGGCGATGCGCCCCGGGTCCTGCTGGGGCCGGCGGTGACCCGGCTGCTCCGCATCAGGTCGATCTACTTCGAGCTGGTGGCCGTGGCCATCCTCGGGTTCGCCGGGACGGCGGCCCCGCTGTTCGGGAATCTGTACTTCGTCCGGCGGTGGGGCCTCGACACCGCCCAGCGGGCTGACGTGTACTCGATCATCGGACTGGCCGCTTTCCTCGGGCTCCCGGTCGCCTACGTGCTCGGTGACCGCTACTTCCGGCGGGCCCCGCAACGTCCCCTGGCCATCGCCGCCGCCTGCATCACCGCCTACGGGGCGTTCTATGTGACGTCCCTCTACATGCCCCACCTGTGGATGGTGGTCACGCTCCAGTTCCTGGCCAACGCGTCCGTGTCCCCCCTGGCCATCTGCATCTTCCTCACCCTGGCGGCTACCGCCCCCCCGGAGATGCGCACCATCTGCTTCGCCATGTTCGGGGTCTACTCGCTGGTGTTCGGTGGATTCACGGGCGCGGTGATCCTCGGTGCCATCAGCGACGCGGTCGGGTACAGCCACGGACCCACGGTGGCCCTGACCCTCATCGGACCGGTGTGCCTCATCGGCGGCATCATGCTCGTGATCGGCTCCCGTTACGTCAGGCGCGATATCACGCTGGTCATCGAAGATGTCCTCGAGCGGTACGCCGAAGGCCAGCGCCGTCAGGCCGGAGGGGAGGTGCCGGCCCTGCAGGTCCACAACCTCGACTTCTTCTACGGCGCCAACCAGGTGCTGTTCAACGTGAACCTCGAGATCAACCAGGGGGAGATCCTGGCCCTGCTCGGCACCAACGGCGCCGGCAAGTCCACATTGCTCCGGGCCGTGTCGGGACTGGAACACCCCCACCGGGGGGTCATCCGCATCTTCGGAGCCAACTGCACCTACCTCGAGCCCGAGCAGATCATCGACCAGGGCGTGGCCCTGCTGGTCGGCGGCAAGATGACCTTCTCCGGTCTCACCGTGCGGGAGAACCTGCGCGTCGGGGGCTACTCGATGCGCCGTGAGGGCTCGCGGGCCAGGACGGCCCTGGACGAGGCCATCGACCGCTTCCCCGAGTTGGCCAGCCGGCTCGACCAGCCGGCTGGGACCCTGTCCGGAGGCGAGCAGCAGATGCTGGCCCTGGCCCGGGTGATGATGACGGCGCCGAAGCTCCTGCTCATCGACGAGCTGGCCCTCGGGCTCGCCCCGAAGGCGGTGGACCGGTTGATGGACATCGTCCGCCAGGTGAACCGGCAGGGCACCACAGTCGTCCTGGTCGAGCAGAGTGTCAACCGGGCCATGAGCCTGGCCGAGCGGGCCATCTTCATCGAGCGTGGCGAGGTCCGCTTCGACGGCCTCACCGCCGACCTCTACGAGCGGACCGACCTGTTGCGCCCGGTCTTCCTCGGCGCGGCCGCGGCCGGCCTCGACTAGCGGGGCGACGGTGTCGGTACCCAGTTTCGTCCTGGTCCAGGGAGTCATCACCGGCCTGAGCTACGGGCTGCTGGCCATGGGCCTGGTCCTCATCTACAAGACCAACCGGGTGCTCAATTTCGCCCAGGGCCAGCTCGGGGTGGTGGCCGCCGTCTTCATGGTCAAGTGCTTCTACGATTTCGGGTTCAACTACTGGTTCGCGCTGCTGCTGTCCCTCGCACTGGCCGCCGCCGTCGGGGCGCTGAGCGAGTTGCTCCTCCGGCGGCTGTTCAACCGGCCGCGGGTTCTCGTCATGGTGGCCACCATCGGGTTGAGCCAGGTCCTGTTCGTGTTCACCGCCCTCCCCTTCATCCGCCCGAAGAACCTCTTCAAGGCCTTCCCGGTTCCCTTCGACATCTCCTTCAGTGTCGGCACCTACCTGTTCACCCCAGGGCAGGTGCTCACGCTGATCGCCGCACCGCTGGTGGCCATCGGGCTGGCCGCCTTCATCAAGTGGTCGCCGTGGGGCCTGGCCATGCGGGCCATGGCCGAGAACGCCGACTCGGCCCGCCTCTCGGGGGTGTGGGTTCGTCGCACCTCGACGGTGGCGTGGACCCTGGCCGGGGTCCTGTCCGCCTTCACCGCCATCCTCGCCGCCCCCGGCCAGACCACCCAGCTCACCCAGGTGCTCAGCCCCGAGCTCCTCCTACTGGGTCTCACCGCGGCCATGGTCGGGGCCATGGTGAGCCTGACCGCGGCCTTCGTGGCCGCCATCGTCCTCGGGGTGATCCAGGAGATCCTGGTCTGGAACCTGAGCAGCACCAACCAGGTCGACCTGATCCTGTTCCTCCTGGTCATGGCCGTCCTTCTGGTTCGCATCGCCGCCCTCCAGACCGGGTCCCGCCGCGAAGCCCGTTCCACCTGGCTCGAGAACACGCGTGGCCAGCTGCGCAACGACAGCCCCCTCCGCCGGCGGGTGGGCATGGTCGGGGTGGTGGCCTCCGTCATCGGCGCCGCCCTGCTCCCCCTGGTGGTCAGTGTGGGCAACTCGTTCCTCATCGCCCAGATCTGCATCTACGCGGTGATCGCCCTGTCCCTGACCGTGCTGACCGGCTGGGCCGGCCAGGTGTCGCTCGGACAGTTCGGGCTGGTCGCCGTGGGCGCCCTGATGGCCGCCCATCTCGGTTCGAGCGTGCCTCTCGTCCTGCTCATGCCCTTCGCCGGAGCGGTGACCGCGGTCGTCGCCGTCCTGGTGGGCCTGCCCGCCCTGCGGGTGCGAGGCCTCTATCTGGCCGTGAGCACATTGGCCTTCGGTCTCTGGTTCATGGGGGCGGTGCTCGACACCCCGTGTTGGACCGTGCCCGGTCTGAACCGGCAGTTGTGCACGGGGCTGCCCGATCCCCAGTCCACGCTCATCGCATCGCCCAACCTGTTCGGGATCGGGCTGGCCTCGGAACGGGCCTTCGCCTGGTTTTCGTTGGGAGTCCTGGTGGTGTCGGTCCTCATCGTCCGGCTCTGGCGTGACCGGGGGGTGGCCCGCCGCCTCATGGCGGTACGGGACAACGAGACCGGGGCCGGGGCGTTGGGCATACCCCTGGCCCGGACCAAGCTGCTCGCCTTCGCCCTGTCGGGGTTCATCGCCGGCTATGCCGGGGTGTGCCTGGCCTTTGCCACCGAGCGCTTCTCGACGGACACCTTCGACCCGACCTTTTCCATCCTCGTCGTCTCCATGGTGGTGATCGGGGGGCTCGGATCCATCGACGGGGCCGTGTTGGGGGCCATCTACCTGGTCGGCATCCCCGCCATCTTCGGGTCCAACCCGACGATCCAATTCCTCACCAGCGGCCTCGGACTGCTGGCCTTCATCCTCTACCTGCCCGGCGGCCTGTCCGAGCTGCTACACCGTTTCGGCGACGTGGTCACGCTGGGCATCGAGCAGCTGGTCCGGCGCGGCGGGGTGCCGCCGGCACCGGGGCACGAGAGCCTGCCTCCAGTCGCCGTGGCCACCGAGGTGGCGAGTTGAGCCGCCGCGGCGATGCGGTGGGCATCTCCGGGCCGGCGCGGCTCGACATGCAGGGGGTCAGTGTGGCCTTCGGGGGCGTCCAGGCCGTCGACGGCGCCGATCTGTCGGCTGAGCCGGGGGCCATCGTCGGGCTGATCGGGCCCAACGGCTCGGGGAAGACCACCATGCTCGACGTCATCTCGGGCCTGGTGACACCCCAGGCCGGCTCGGTCCGGCTGGACGGCGAGAGCCTGGTCGAGTACCTGCCCGAGGAGCGCTCGTCCCTCGGTTTGGTTCGTTCCTTCCAAGACTGCCGGCTCTTCCCCGAGCTCAGCGTGGAAGAGGTGCTGTGGCTGACCCAGGATGCCCGCCGGCCGGTGGGCGTCCTTTCCTCCACGCTCCAGATGCCGTGGGCGCGACGGTCCGAGCGGTCCAAATGTGAAGCGGCCGACCAGGTCATCGCTTCGTTCGGGATCGAACGGTTCCGGCGTCACCCGATCGCCCAGCTCTCCACCGGGACGAGGAGGGTGGTGGACCTGGCCTCCATCGTGTTGGCCAAACCCCGGCTCCTCCTGCTCGACGAGCCCACGGCCGGCATCGCCCAACGCGAGGCGGAGGCGTTCGTCCCCTTGCTGCGCCGGTTGCACGAGCTGGCGGACACCACCATCGTGCTGGTCGAGCACGACGTCCCTCTCGTCTTCGCACTGTGTTCCAAAGTGGTGATGATGGAGACGGGCGCGGTCGTGTCGGCGGGGACGCCGGACGAGGTCGGGCGGGATCCGAGGGCACTGGCCGCCTACCTCGGAGCCAGCGAGGAGGCGCTGGCGGTCTCCGGAGCCGCGCCGACCCGGACCCCCGAGCGGGAAGAGGCACCTCCCGGAACTGAGCCCGAGCCCGGACCGACCTAGGCCCGGACCGACCTCAGTCCGGATCGACCTCGGTCACTGCTGGGGCATGGCCGGCCCGTAGGGAGTATCGCCCCGCAGGGTCACGCGGTGGGCGATGCGGGTGGCGTCGCCGTAGTCGTCGAGCGCGTAGTGAAGGGTCGCCCGGTTGTCCCAGAACGCGACCGAACCGGGGCGCCACCGGAAGCGGCAGGTCAGCTCGGGCTGCTGGCAATGCCGGTACAGCATGTCCAGGATGGCGTTGCTCTCGTTCTTCGACATCCCGAGGATCGTCTGGGTGAACTGCTGGTTCACAAACAGCCCGTTGCGGCCATTCTCGGGGTGGGTGCGTACCACCGGGTGCAGTGCGGGGAGCAGCTTCTCGAAGTGCACGCCCTGCCAGTCGTAGCCCCCACGGGCGTCGACGTCGGCTGCGAACCAGGGATCGAAGTGGATGGCGATCAGGGTGTCGCACATGGAACGGACCGGCTCGGCCAGCCGGTCGTACGCGTCCTGCAGGCTGGCCCACGTCGTGTCTCCCCCGAAGTCGGGGCATTCGAGCATGTAGAGGATCGAGCCGAAGGCCGGTTGTTGCAGAAAGGTGATGTCGGTGTGCCACCAGCTGGCCCGGTCGACGCTGCCGTCGATGGCCAGCACGTCCGGATGCTCGGCGAGGGGCGTGATGACCGGGTGGCCTTCGGTGACCGTCCCGAATTGCCCGGCGAACTCCGCCTGCTGGGTCGGGGACAGCTCCTGGTCGCGGAAGAAGATCACATGATGCGTGTTGAGCGCCTGCCTGACCTCGGCTACCACCCGCTCGCTGAGCGGTTTCGACAGGTCGACGCCCTGAATCTCAGCTCCGATGATGGGGGACAGCGGCCGGACATCGAGCTCGGTGGCAACCGTCATGGGGTCCTCGACATCAGTCCAGTGTGCCCGACCGGTGGGGCCGGCTCAACCCGTGCCCCGACTTCCCGGTCCTGCGGTCCTGCGGGGTGATTTGATGGTGGGCTGATGAGGACACCGAGCCGGTCGGTGTGCCGTCCATCAGGGACCGGGGATCGACGAGCATGACAGAGCCACCCTCCGCCACGACGGGGCTGCCCACCAGGCCGCGCAACTTCTCGCCGTGGTTCCAGGCGGTGAGCCGGCTGATGGCGACCGAGGAGGAGGATCCGCTGCCCCTCGACCCGGATGGCTTCGGTCCCTGGAAGGACCGGTTCCAGGCCCGCCTCCAGGACCTGCTGTCCCCGTGGCCCGAGCCGGTGCCGGCCAACGCCGAGGTCACCGAGGAGGAGGCCTGTGACGGCTACGTGCGGCAGCGGATCGTGTTCGATACCGAGGACACCATGTCGGTCCCCGCCTACCTGCTGGTCCCTGACGACCGGGCGGGCCCGGGTTCGGCGGTGCTGGCCGTGCACGGCCACGGCCCCGGCAAGTCACGGGTGTGCGGCGTCGAACCCGGCGATCCGCCCGGCGGAGACTACGCCGCTGAGCTGGCCCGTCGGGGCCATGTGGTCCTGGCCCCCGACCTGCGCTGCTTCGGGGAACGGGCCGACTGGAACCCACCCGACCACTATGGCTGTGACACCAACCTGGTCCACCAGGTCATGGGGGGGTGGAACCCGCTCACCCAGAACCTGTGGGATCTGGCCCGGGCGCTCGACGTGCTCGAGGCCCACCCGCTGGTCGACCCGGGCCGGATGGGCATGGCCGGCTTCTCCTACGGAGCCACGGTCACACTTTTCCTGGCCGCACTGGACCCCCGGGTGGCGGCGGCCGTGGTGTGCTGCTACTTCTCCTCGTGGGCCGAGTCGCACAAGGTGCCGTGGAACATGTGCGGTTCCCAGGTGCTGTTCGGCATGCTCGGCCGCATGGAGCACGCCGACCTGGGCGCGCTGGTGGTCCCGCGCCCGCTCCTCATCGTGACCGGGCGCGAGGACCTGCTGTTCCCGGTGGCGGCCGCCGAAGAGTCGGCGGCCCGGGTCCAACGGGTCTACGACCGTGCCGGCGCCGGTGACCGTCTCGACCTCGACGTCTTCGACGGCGAGCACCAGTGGCACGGTGACCGGGCCTATCCCTTCCTCGATCGTTGGCTGGGGGCTGGACCGGGCTCGGATCCAGACTCCTGAGCCCGGGGGCTGCCGTCGCCCGGCCTGGTCAGGGGCCGGGAGCCAGCAGCCGGCCGGAGTCGGCGTCGAGCAGGATGGTGGCCTGCGGCGTGCGCTGGAGGATCGAGGCCGGGCACGCTGTGGTCACCGGTCCCTCGAGGGCGGCGCGGACCGGTTCCGCCTTGCGGGCTTCGGGCACCACGGCCAGCACGGTTCCGGCCCGGAGCAGTGCGGGGATGGTCACCGTGACGGCCAGCTCCGGCACCTCGGCATCGGTGGCGAAGTGGCCCTCGTCGACCTGTTGCCGCCGGCAGCCGGCGTCGAGGGCCACCACCTTCACGTCCACACCGTCATCGAAATCGGCTACCGGAGGATCGTTGAAGGCCAGGTGTCCGTTCTCGCCGATGCCGAGGCAACAGAGATCGAGCGGGTGCTCGCCCAGCAGACCTGCGTAGCGTCCGCACTCCTGCTCGGGCGGGGCCAACCCGTCGATGTAGTGGGCGGCGCGGGGATGGGTGGGCTCCACGATCCGCTCGCGGATCCACCGTCGGAAGCTGGCCGGGTGCTCGGGCCCGATGCCGACGTACTCGTCCATGTGGAACACGACGACGTCGCCCCACGGCACGTCCGGGGTCCGGTCCACGAGCTCGCCGATGAACTGGATCTGGGAATTGCCGGTGGCGAACATGGCGTGGGCGATGCCCTTCCGGTCCACGGCGGAGCGCAGAACGGCTGCCGCCCGGTCTGCCGCCGCCCGGGCCAGGGTGTGGACATCAGGGAGCACGGACACCTCGGGCCGGTCCCGACTGGTCTGTCCCGGTTGGATCACGCCCGGCACTGTAGGGGATGGCGGGGGAGGGGATCACCCGGTGCCAGAGCCGAGGCTTGCGCGCGACGCTGCCGAGCGGGCACCCTATCGCCCAGCCGGTGGTGATGGTCACCCACGACTTCCGGTGGTTCGACGACAGGGGAGGAGCCCCACGTGGCAGAGGACAATCTGAGCGCGATCATCGGCAAGCCGACCGGTACCACCGTGGTCACGGTGGAGCGAGGTCAGCTGGCGCTGTTCGCCGACGCGGTCAAGGAGATGAGCCCTGTCTATCGTGACGCCAGGGCCGCGACCGAGGCGGGCCTGGCCGGGATCCCCGCTCCGCCCACCTACCCCTTCGTCATGGAGCACTTCGGTGCCTACCCCGAATTGCAGCCGACGGACGGTCCGACCGGCAACCCGATGGCCGAGGTGCTCGGGCCGCTCATGGCCAACGGCGGTCTGATCCTCCACGGCGAGCAGGAGTTCACCTATCACCGGCCCGTGCTGGCCGGGGATGTGCTGGTGGGTGAGGGAAAGGTTGCCGACGCCTACCGGAAGGAGTCCAAGGGCAAGACCATGACCTTTGTGGTGGTGGAGACGGCGTGGCGGGAACAGAAGACCGGCGAGCCCGTCTGCACCTCCCGGATGAACATCATCCACCGCATCTGATGGCCGACCAGGTGGTTGCCTCGGCGGATCCGGTCCTGTACCGGCTGGACGAGGGGGTGGCCACCATCACCCTCAACCGGCCCGAGGCCGGCAACGCCATCACGGCCGCCATGCGCGATCAGGTGGTCGTGTGGCTCGAGGAGGCGTCCGCCGACCTCGCCGTCCGGGTCGTGGTTCTCACCGGGACCGGTGAGAAGGGGTTCTGCACCGGGGCGGACCTCCGATCCCAGGAGGCCGACCCGGCCCGGCCGGCCGGCGCCCCCAGGCTCGCCGTGGGGGATGCCGCCCGCCTCATCCGAAATGGGTGGCAGCGCCTGATCAGTGCCGTGCTCGACTGTGAGAAGCCGGTGATCGCCGCGGTCAACGCCACCGCAGCCGGTGGCGGTATGCACCTGGCACTGGCCTGCGACCTGGTCATTGCGGCCGAGGAGGCGAAGTTCATCGCCGTCTTCGTCCGGCGCGGGATCGCCCCTGATGCCGGTGGGGCCTATCTGTTGCCCCGGCTGATCGGACCGCAGAAGGCCAAGGAGCTCTTCTTCTTCGGGGACGACGTGCCGGCCACCGAGGCCGAGCGCATGGGTCTGGTCAACCGGGTGGTCCCGCGGGACCGGCTGATGGCCGAGGTCGGGGCGTGGGCGGCCCGGCTGGCTGCGGGCCCCACCAAGGCGATCGGAGTGGCCAAGTACCTCACCAACCGATCCCTCGAGTCCGACCGGGCCGCGGCGCTGTGGGACGAGTCCGTGGCCCAGGAGCTGATCACCGGGACCGAGGACTGCCGCGAGGGCCTGAGCGCATTCGCCGAACGCCGTTCGCCGGCGTTCAGGGGCTGGTAGGAGCACCGGAGGCCGGGACACGGACTCCCGAAAGAGTAGAACCGGTTCTCGTTACCCAGGCTCAGGATGGTAGAAACTGTGCCGTGATCTCACCGTGGCCGACAACCGTCGCGTCCGTCCGCGCCTCCGCCCGCGCCACAGCCCGCGCCTCAGCCGGCGCCTCAGCCCGCGGCTCGGACAGCTGGGCGCTCGAACGGCGTCGGCCCATCGACGGAGTCTGACGTGCCGATCGGGATCCGCGACGAACATGACGAGCTGCGTCTCTCCCTCCAGCGGTGGGTCGAGTCGCGCTGTCCGCCCGAGGTGACCAGGGCCGCGCTCGATGCGGCCGTCGACACCCTCCCTGCCTTCTGGGCCGACCTCGGTGCCCAGGGGACCCTCGGGATCCACCTACCCGAGGAGTTCGGCGGCCAGGGTGCCGGGATGGTGGAACTGGCCGTCGTGGCCGAGGAGCTCGGGCGGGCTGCAGCCCCCGGTCCTTGGGCCGGCACCGCCGTGGTGGGCGCCGTCGTGGCCGAATGCGGGAGCCCGACACAGGCCAAGGAGGTCCTCCCCGGGCTCGTCGACGGGACGCTGCCCGCCTCGCTCGTCGTACCCACGGGAGCACCGGACGGAACACCCCTGTCTCGGCCGGGCCTGATCGGGCGGCCGGGTGGCGACGGCTCGCTCACTGTCGGCGGCTCCATCGGTCCTGTCCCGAACGGAGCCGTGGTGGCCACGGTGCTGGCCCCGGTGGAGGTGGCGGGCGGCGTGCAATGGGCCCTGATCGAGCGAGGCGGGTCGGTCGCGGTGGATCCCCGCCCCAGCTTCGACCCGTCGCGGCGCTCGGCCGTGTGGGTACTCGAGGGGACGGTTGTACCCCCGGAACGGGTGCTCCCAGGTGCCAGCGCGGAGCGCATACGTGACCTGGCGTTGCTGGTGGCCTCGGCTGAAGCCGTGGGTGGGGCACGTTGGTGCCTCGACACCGCCGCCGAGCACGCCCGCACCCGGCACCAGTTCGGCCGGCCGATCGGGCAGTTCCAGGGCGTCAAGCACCGCCTGGCGGACATGCTGGTCTCCGTCGAGCAGGGCGTGGCGGCCACTTGGGATGCGGCCGTACTCCTCGATGGCGAGAGTCCCGGTCCCGTCGGTTCCGACGACGATGTGGTCACCGGTCAGCCTCGGAGCCAGAGTCGGCTGGCCATCCAGCTGGCCGGCAGCCTCGCCCTCGACGGCTACGTCGAAGCGGCCAAGGGTGCCATCCAGATCCTCGGGGGGATGGGCTTCACCTGGGAGCACGACGTCCATATCCACCTGCGCCGGGCGACCACCCTCCGTCAATTGGTGGGCGGTACCGCACCCCTCAGGGCGGAGGCGGCCGGGCTGGCACTGGCCGGTCACCGTCGTCTCCTCACCGTCGAACTGCCGCCCGAAGCCGAGCTGCTCCGGGCCGAGCTCACCGGAGTGGTCGCCGACATCGCCGCCATCGAGGATCCGCTCGAGCAGCGGCGTGCTCTGGCCGACGAAGGCCTTCTTGTTCCGCACTGGCCCTCGCCCTGGGGCCGTGACGCCGGTCCGGTGCAGCAGCTGGTCATCGACCAGGTCTGCGCCGAGGCCGGTCTCCGCCGTCCCAACCTCGCCGTGGCGGGCTGGGCCCTGCCCACCATCCTGGCCCACGGCACCCCGGAGCAGACCGAGCGGTGGGTGGCTCCTACCCTCAGAGGCGAGCTTCTCTGGTGCCAGCTGTTCAGCGAACCGGGAGCCGGCTCCGACCTGGCCGCGCTGAGCACCCGGGCCACCCGTGTCGAGGGCGGCTGGCGGCTCGACGGCCAGAAGGTCTGGACCTCGGTGGCTGCCCGGGCCGACATGGGCATCTGCCTTGCCCGCACCAACACCGACGTTCCCAAGCACAGGGGCATCACCTACTTCCTGGTCGACATGAAGTCGCCCGGTATCGAGGTCCGGCCCCTGCGGGAGATCACAGGCGCCGAGCTGTTCAACGAAGTGTTCCTCGACGGATGTTTCGTGCCCGACGACTGCGTCGTCGGTGAGGTCGACGGCGGCTGGCAGTTGGCCCGCACCACCCTGGCCAACGAGCGGGTCTCACTCTCCTCGGACTCTGCGTTCGGGGGCGCCCTCGAAGGTGTGCTGGCCCGGGTGGCCCACCGTGCGGAGTGGCAGGATCCGGTCACCGTCGACCGGCTCGGTCACCTGTTGGCCGAAGCGCAGTCGTTGGCCCAGTTGGGCGTGCGGGCCACCCTCCGCTCCCTGGGCGGGCTGCAACCGGGGTCCGAGTCGAGCCTGCGCAAGCTGTTGGGGGCGGAGTTCGAGCAGCGGGTTCACGAGTTCGGCCTCGACCTGTGCGGCGCCGACGGGGCGTTCACCGAGGGGGAGGCGGCCGCGTCCGCCCACGGCGTGCTCCAGAGCAAGTGCCTCACCATCGCCGGCGGCACGAGCGAGGTGCAGCGCAACGTCATCGGTGAGCGCCTGTTGGGCCTGCCGCGCGATCCCGAGCCGGGCCGTTGAGCGTGGCCCGGGAGTGTGGCCCGGGAGTGCGGCCGGCGGATGTGGCAGTGTGGAGGACCGAATCGTGAAGTCGGTGACCCCGGCCGGGGGACCCTGGTAGTCGAGCAAGCGGATGGAGGTCGGACCGATGGCTGACGTGCTGTACTTCGAGGACGTGAACGAGGGGGACGAGGCGCCGGTGCGTTCCCTGGTCCTCGACCGGACCGACCTCGTGAGGTATGCCGGCGCCTCGGGTGACTTCAACCCCATGCACCACGACGAGGTCAAGGCCACAGCCGCCGGGCAGCCCAGTGTCTTCGGCCACGGAATGTTCTCGATGGGCTTCCTCGGCTCGGCCATCAGCGACTTCGTCGGTGTCGGCAACGTCCGCCGGTACCAGGTCCGGTTCGCCAAGCAGACCTGGCCCGACGAGAAGCTGTCCACGAAGATCGTGGTCACGGGCAAGCGCACCGACGGCGGTGAGCACCTGGTCGACCTCGATGTCCGGCTGCTCAACGGGGACGGCGAGGAGAAGGTGGTCGGCGAGGCGACGGCGGTGGTTCCCGGCCGCTCGTGAGCAGCCTCCCTCGTTCCGGCCGCCGCTCAGAGCCGGCCCCTGGTGGCACGACGATTCGGCCGATCCGGCTTGTTGTGCACCCCTGACATCCGCAGCTGACATCCGCAGCGTGTGACCTGCTTTGATTTTCTAATTCGGCCTAATTATCGCCTGTGGGCGATAATTCTGATCGGCTCGGAAGGGAAATTATCGACTCCAGACGATAATTACGTCGATTTCGAAAACTGAACATGCCACTGCGGACCGGAACCCGAGGGGGTTGGACTCGCCGTCCCCGCCGATCGGGTGGGGCGTCTAGAAGAAGCTGAACTTGGGGATGCCCGACGAGATGCCTTTGAACAGCTCGCCCTTGGCTGAGGCCAGGTCCTCGGGGGTCCACATCGAGTCGCGATGGATCTCACCCACCGGGTGGTACCCGCCCATGGCCCAGACGCTGCCGCCGAAGACCACGAAGTTCTGGCCGGTGACATCGGACGCCTCATCGGTGGCCAGGAACGCCACCAGCTGGGCGATGTTCCGCGGATCCCACTCGTCGAACCCCTCGCCCTTCTTGGCCATCTCGCCGAACAGGTTTTCGGTCATGCGGGTGCGGGCCCGCGGTGAGATCGAGTTGACCGTCACCCCGTAGCGCTCCAGCTCACGGGCGAGGACCACGGTGAGGGCGGCGATGCCCGCCTTGGCCGACGAGTAGTTGGCCTGGCCGGCGTTGCCGTAGAGACCGGCTTCGGATGAGGTGTTGATGATGTGGCCGCTGACCGTCTCGCCGGCCTTGGCCCGCCCCCGCCAGTAGACGGCTGCATGGTGGGAGGGGGCGAAGTGGCCCTTGAGATGGACCCGGATCACGTCGTCCCAGTCCGACTCGTCCATGTTGAAGCTCATCTTGTCCCGGAGGATGCCGGCGTTGTTGACGAGGATGTCGAGCTGGCCGAAGGTGTCGACGGCCTGGTCGACGAGGTCCTTGGCCCCCTGCCACGAACTGACGTCGGACGCATTGACCGCCCCGTCGCTGCCCCCCTTCTTGATCAGCTCGACCACCTCTTCGGCGGGATGCTTGTCGCCGCCTTCGCCTTGGAGGGAGGCACCCACATCATTCACGATGACCTTGGCGCCCTCGGACGCCAGCAACAGGGCCTCCTCGCGTCCGATCCCGCGTCCTGCGCCGGTCACGATGGCCACCTTGCCGTCGAGCATTCCCATGTCGTCCTCCTGTATCTCGTCCCTGCAGCTGATGCCAGAGTCTGTGGTCGGTGCCGCACAACCCGCACCCGTAAGGCACCGGTCGCCGTGGCCCGCACCGGTACTGGCCCGGCTGCGCACCCCGACGTTGCGACGGAACCGGGGAAGCATGGCCGAAACCTGCCCTTCCGGGCAAGACAGGATCGAGCGCCACCCGATCCGCGCCCGGCCGGCGCTCGGAGGTCCAGGCGGGGGCCGTGGGGCGCGATGCTATGTTCGGGCCGTTCGACCGATGTGAATGGAGAGGGTGTGAGCGGTCCGGGTCACACAGCGGGCAGCGGGGACCGGGCGACGGGTGGCGCGGTCGCCAAGGTGACGCCGCACCTCCAGCGGGTGGAACGAAAGGTCCGTCGCGAGGTCACCCGGCTGGCCGGCCTCTCGTTCCAGCAACTGCCGCCGCGCCAGGCGGTGCGGATGGCCTACAACGTCCTGCTCCGCCGCGAACCAGACGAGCCGGCATGGACCGAGCAGACCGCGGCGATGACCCAGGGGGCGTTGACCCACGACGACGTCGTGGACCGCATCCGCTGCTCGAACGAGTTCCGTACCGCAGTGCCGGTACGACCGGCCAACTTGCACAGCTCCCTCCACGCCAGCCGGTGCGAGTTCATCGTGGGGCTCCCGCCGGCCGGACGCATCGTCGACCTGGGCGGGGGGCACACCTCGGACTCCCGCGGTGCGCTGGTCGTCCTCGGGTACCCGTACGACTTCGACGAGCTGGTCGTTGTCGACCTGCCGCCCGACGACCGGCACCCGCTCTACCATTCGGAGCGATTCGGAGCCGGCGACACCGGCCGCGGGAAGGTCCGCTACGAGTACCGCTCGATGGCCGATCTCTCGTTCGCAGAAGATGCATCGGTCGACCTGGTCTACAGCGGGCAGTCGATCGAGCATGTCACCGAGGCCGACGGTGAGATCGTGCTCAACGAGGCGTTTCGGATCCTCAGGCCGGGCGGGTACATGGCCATCGACACCCCCAATGGACGCGTGTGCAGGTTGCAACAGCAATCGTTCATCGATCCCGACCACAAGGTGGAGTACACGCTCGAGGAGCTGCGCGACAAGGTCACCGGGGCCGGATTCGACATCCTCACCGAGCGCGGCCTCAACTGGGGCGGTCCCGCCGTGTCGCGCGGCCTGTTCGATCCGTCGGCTCTGGCTGGCAACTACGGCATCTACTACCAGGCTGAGGAGTGCTACCTCCTGGCCCTCGTCATCCAGAAGCCAGGCTGAGTTCTCGGAGCCCGAAACCGGTCAGCCGGCGGGTTCGAGCACGAAGACGGGGATGGAGCGGTCGGTCTTCTTCTGGTACTCGGCGTAATCCGGGTAGGCGGCCACCGCACGCTCCCACCAGATCGCCTTCTCGTCCCCGGTGGCCTCGCGGGCCACCATGTCGGCCTTCGCCGGACCGTCCTGGAGTTCGACGCGGGGATCGGCAGCCAGGTTGAAGTACCAGACAGGGTGGGTGGGTGCACCACCCTTGGAGGCGACGACCGCGTAGCGGCCGTCGTGTTCGACCCTCATCAACGGGGTCTTGCGCACCTTTCCCGATTTCGCGCCGCGGCTGGTCAGGATGATCACCGGCATGCCCCGGAGGGTGGTGCCCTTGGTGCCGCCAGATCCTTCGTACTCCTCGACCTGTTCGCGGACCCAGTCGGCCGCGCTGGGTTCGTACTCGCCTTCGATGGGCATGGTTCACAGCTAACACCGCTCGCGGCCACGATGCCAGCCCGGTGAGCTCGACCCCCGGCGCGGCCGACGGGCGAGAGGGCCTGCGGGCTTGCGTTGCGGACGAGGGGGCCTGCGGGCTTGCGTTGCCGGCGAGCGGGCGCGGGCTTGCGTGCCAGCCAGAGTGTGCGGGCCAGAGTGTGCGGGCGAGAGTGTGCGGGCGAGAGGACTCGAACCTCCATCCCCGAAGGGACCGGGACCTAAACCCGGCGCGTCTGCCAGTTCCGCCACGCCCGCGTGATCCCCACCCTACCCAGCGACGGGCGTGGCCCCGGGTGGCGCATGGTCACGGGGAGGCCGAAGGGCCTGGCTATAGTCACCGTGTGCCGCCAGCGCAGTCGTCTACCCCCTCGGTGGCTCCCATCGAGCCGAATCCGTCAGCCAGCAACGGCGTCCCGCCCGCGGCGGCAGCGGCCACCGCGGCAGCCGCCACCGACGGAGCGGACGCCACGTCCCGGGCCCAGTACCTGACCGAGGTCATGGCCGAGATCGACGCCGAGGTCAGGCGCAGGCGGGCCTCGGGTGATCTCCCGGCCGGGCTCGAACGCGAACTGGACGAGCTGTTCCTCGAGTTCTCGCCCGTGGGGCTGCACGGCCGGGCGCGGCTCAGGGAGACGCTGGCCCTGGTGGACGGCTCGGCCTACGTGGACGTGGCCGTTCCCACCGAATCCCAAAAGGTCGTGGGGAGTTTCGTCAAACGCCTGATCCGCAAGGCGATGGGCTGGTACATCGGGTTCATCGTCCACCAGATCGTCAGGTTCGCGTGGGCGGTGTCCCGCATGTTCCACGTGATCGTCGACCACGTGGAGGACCTCGAGGCCTCGGTGGAGGCGCAACGGACCCCCGAACTGCCGGCCAGTGCCTGGCCCGAGGTCGATCCGGGTTCGAGCTGGTGGTCGGGGACCGCGGTGGCCGCCCTGACCGGGGTGACCGGTCGGGTGCTGCACGCCGAGTGCGGCAATGGGAGCCTGGTCGGGGCGTTGAGCGCCGCCGGGGTCGATGCTTATGGCGTTGACCCCACCGAGTCGGTCATCGAGCCGGCCGTCGAGCTGGGCCTGGACGTGAGAGCCGAATCGGTGCTCGGTCATCTCGAGGTGGTCGCCGACGAAGCCCTTGCGGGGCTGGTGCTGAGCGGCTCGATCCAGTGGCTCCATCCCAACCAGCGGGACCGGCTGGTGAGCCTGGCCACGTCGCGCCTGGCCGTCGAGGGGGTCCTGGTGATCCAATCGGCCACCCCCGAGTCGTGGATGGCGGGAAGATCCCACCTGGTCAGCGACCTGGCTCCCGGGCGGCCACTGCACGCGGAGACATGGGGCCACCTGTTGGCCCAGGCGGGGTTCGGACCCGCCTCCGTCACCTGGGGCGGCGACGAGCGGCACCTGGACCGGGTGGCACCGTCGAACCCGGACGCCGGGGCGATCAACGCCGCCATCGACGCCGTCAACGCACTTCTGCTGGGGTCGGGCGAGTACCTTCTGGTCGCCGTACGGGAGCGGTGACCGCCGTCCACCAGTTCGTCCCCGCGCTGCTCCCGAGGGATGCCACCGGCGACCACACACTCGAACTGCGTGACACCCTGCGCCGCGAGGGCTGGGAGTCGGACATCTACGTGGAGGCGGCCCACGACGAGCTCAAGGACCAGGCCACCTACTTCGAGCGGTACCCGGAGCGGGCCAGGCCCGGGGACATCCTGCTCTACCAGCTGAGCACGGCGTCCCCGGTGGCCGAATTCCTGCTGACCAGGACGGAGACCCTTGTCCTCGATTACCACAACATCACGCCCCCCTCCTTCTACGAGGGCTGGGAGGACGACACCAGCGAGAAGGTGGCCCTCGCGCTGCGTCAGGCGGCGGAGCTCGCGCCCGTGGCCACGCTCGGGATCGCCGACTCGACCTTCAACGCAAACGGGCTCCAGCGACTCGGTTGCCCGGCCACCGCTGTCGTTCCCATCCTGGTGGAGATGGACGGACAGCGGTCGGGTGTCGACGAGGCGGAGTCGGCCCGGCTGGCTGCCGGTCACGGGCCGGGGACGGTGCTCCTGTTCGTTGGGCGGATCTCCCCCAACAAGACCCAGCACCACCTGGTCGAGGCCCTCTGGCTCTACCGGCGATGGTACGACCCCGATGCCCGGCTCCACCTGGTGGGACCGGCCGTGACCGAGTCGTATGCGGAGGCGGTGTTCTCGCTGGCCGAGGAGCTGGGCCTGGCTCACGCGGTCCGGCACGGCGAGCACCTCTCCGACGCCCAGCTCGCCGCGTGGTACGCCGACGCCGACGTCTTCGTCTGTCTCTCCGAGCACGAGGGCTTCTGCATCCCGCTCCTCGAGGCAATGCGGTCAGGGCTCCCCATCGTGGCCTTCGCCGCCGGAGCGGTGCCCGAGACCGTCGGCCCTGCCGGTCTCCTGCTCGACTCCAACCGCCCCAGCGTGGTGGCTGCGGCCGTCGATCGTGTGCGGCGTGACCCCGTCCTGGCCGATCACCTGGTATCGGACGGGCACCGGCGCCTCGACGCCTTCTCGCTGTCCGCGACCCGGCGGCGGTTCGTCGAGGTGCTCACCGGGGTGGCCCGGGGTCAAGCGGTCGGCGCATGAAGCTCGCCTTCGTGACGCCCCGCTACGGCCTCGAGGTCATCGGCGGAGCCGAGAGCGCGGCCCGGATGCTGGCCGAGCGGTTGTGCCTGCGGCCCGGTTGCGAGGTGGAGGTGCTCACCAGCTGCGCGCTCGACCATCTGACATGGGAGAACACCGAGCCTCCCGGAACATCGGTCCTCAACGGGGTCACCGTGCACCGCTTCCCGACGGCAAGCCGGCGGCTGCTCGACTACTTCAAGCTCGACGGCAAGCTCAGGGTATCGCCGACGACGGCGTCTCTGGCCGAGTCCCGCCGGTGGGTGGCGCTGAACGGCCCGATGTGCCCGGAGCTGGTCGACGCCGTCGCCACCACCGACGCCGACATCGTGGCCTGCTATCCGTACCTGTTCGCCACCACGGTGGACGCCATCGCAGTGTCCAGGGTCCCGACAGTCCTCCACCCGGCAGCCCACGACGAGCCGGCGATCTATCTCTCGGCGTTCCGCCAGAGCTTCCGGGACATCGACGGTTTCGTCTACCACACCCAGGCCGAACGGGATCTGATGGAGCACGTCTTCGGCATCGGGGCGCGACCACAGATCGTTCTCGGCCTCGGTGTCAACGACCCGGGCGGGGCCGGTCGGTTGGGCGGCGACGTGCTGGGCATCGGCGAACGTCCCTACCTCTGCTACCTCGGCAGGGTGGACGAGCACAAGGGCTGCGGGATGCTGGCGGAGTACTTCGAGCGGTACAAGGAACGCCACCCGGGCGATCTCGTCCTCGCCTTCGTCGGTCCCGTCTCGGACAAGGCACCCGAGCACCCGGACATCGTCGTCACGGGCACCGTGTCCGAAGCCGACAAGTGGGACATCCTGGCCGGCGCCGAGGCGATGGTGATGCCGTCGGCCTACGAGTCGTTCTCACTGGTGCTTCTCGAGGCATGGACGGTGGGGATCCCGGTTTTGGTCAACGCCTCCTGCGCGGCCACCATGGAGCACTGCCGACGCTCGGGCGGTGGCCTCTGGTTCGACTCCTACCGCTCCTTCGAGGTGACCGTCGATCGGTTGACCTCCGACCGGGACCTGCGAGCGGCACTCGGGGCCGCAGGCGGCCGTTACACGGCCCGCTACTACCGGTGGCCCTCGATCATCGACCGGTACCTCGGGTTCCTCGAGGGGATGGTGGCTCGTGGTCGTCGAGCGCCGGTCAGGTCCCGGCGGCTGGCGCTCGAGGTCGGCGGCCCCGAGTACGTTCGGGAAAGATGAGGGCGTGATTCCCGAGCCCCGATCCGAGCCCGCCGGCGATGCCGCGCCCGACGGCGATGCCGCGCCCGCCGATGCCCGCCCGCCGAGGCCTCCGGAGCAGGGCGAGGTGCGGAGGCCGTCGCCGAAGACGTCTCGGCCGGTGAGCGCCAACTGTTGGCTGCGTTCGACCGCCTGAGCCCGCAGGGCGGGCTCCGGTGGGGATTCGACGACGCCATGCGCCGGATCGAGCACCCTGAAGCCGACTCGGCGGCCGGGGGCAGTCCGTGGACGGGTCTGCCCGACGACCTCTGGGAGCGCGGCCGCTCGGCCCGTATCGGACAGCGCTTCGTGGGCGACGTGGCCGGTGTCATGGCCGACATCCTGGCCGCCGACGCGCGCTCCGCCGCCGAGAGCGCGGCCGCGGCCGTCAATCTGGCCGTGTGGGATGCGCTGCGCTATCTGGCCGCACGGGTGGAGGTGCTCGAGGCGAGGATCGACCCGCTCCGGCTCGAGACGGCCGAGTGGCCGGGTCCGGACCCGGATCCGGGCGAGTGGACGGAGGTGATCGACACCTGGCTGGGTCCACCCGACCCGGACGTCCCCATCGTCGTGGGCGAGTCCGGTGACGGCTCCCTGCTCGGTGCGCTGAGGGGTGCGGGTCGCAAGGTCGTAGGTGTGGAGCCGAGAGGCGTGGCCGCATGGCGGTCGATGGAGTCGGCCGGCGAGGGTGGGCGGGCCGAGGACGTCGTGCTGTCCGACGTCGGTCCGCGCCTGAAATCGATGCCCGATGCCAGTGCCGCCGGTGTCGTGCTGGTCGGATGCGTCGACCGTCTCGACCTCGGCGGCCAGTTCGGACTGCTCGAGCAGTCGGTCCGGGTCGTCGTCCCCGGCGGGACCATCGTCGTGCTGGTTGCCGACCAGTCGGCCTGGTCCGCGAACCTCTCGCCTCCGGCCAGGGACCTGGCCCCGGGACGCCCCCTCCACCCCGAGACCTGGAGGTTCTTGTTGCACCGCTCGGGAGCGGCCGACGTCCATTGGTACCGACCCAACACGGGCTCGGTCCACGCGGTGGTGGCCAGGTTGTCGCCGTGAGCGGCGTCCACCTCTTCGTCCCGATGCTCCACCGCCACGACGCGGTGGGGGAGCACACGCTCGTCCTCCGGGACCGCCTGGTGTCAGCCGGGTTCACATCGAGGATCTACTCCGAGATACCTGATCCGGTCACCGCCGAAGAGACCCGCAACTACCTCGACTACGAAGTGGAGTGTGAGCCAGGTGACGTGCTCGTCTACCAGTTCGCCACCGAGTCGGTGGTGGCCGGTTGGCTGGCCGGGCGGCCCGAGCCGGTGGTGATCAACTACCACAGCATCACCCCGGCGACGTTCTTCGGACCGTGGAACAACGGGATCACCCGGCTCCAGGTCGGTGCCCGGCTCGAACTGGACCGCCTGGCTCCCCGGGCGGCACTCGGCATCGCCGTGTCGCGATTCGACGAGCGTGAGCTACGCGAGGCCGGATGCACCGATACCACTGTCATCCCCGTGGCCAACATCGCCGTCCCGCCGGTCGAACCGGACCCCGACCTCCTCGAGCGGTTGTCCGCCCGCGTCCCGGGCCGCGGGCACCGGTGGCTGTCGGTGGGCCGGTTGGCTCCGAACAAGGCCCACCACGAGACCATCGCCGCCCTGTTCGTGGCCCGGAGCTCGAACGACCCCGACGCGCACCTCACCCTGGTGGGGGCTCCATCGGAGCCGGCCTACGCGGCCGCCCTCCGGAGCTACGCGGCATCACTGGGCCTGGCCGATTCGGTCGAGTTCGTCAGCGGCATCACCGACGCCGCACTGGCCGCGTACTACCGGACCGCGGATGTCCTGGTCATGCTCTCCGATCACGAGGGGTTCGGCGTTCCGTTGGTCGAGGCCATGGGCCAGGGCCTGCCCATCGTGGCCTTCGACGCCGGGGCGGTCAGCGAGGTGCTCGACGGGACCGGGGTGCTGCTCGAACGCAAGCATCCGCGGCAGGTGGCCGAGGCGGTATTCGGGCTGATGGAAGACCCTGACCAGCGGGATCGACTGGTCGCCGCCGGGAGGACCAGGTTCGGGGCCATGGATCTCGGGCGTGCCGGAGACCGGGTGGTCGAGGCCGTGCGGGGCGTTTCGGGCCGGGTGGGAGCCGCCCGGTGAGTCCGCGGACCCGGCTGCCTGCGTCCACCGGAAGGCCCGACCCACTAGGCTTTGGCCCCATGGAAGAGCCTCGCCATCTGTTTCCGCACGCCCCTGGACCCGAGATGAATTCCGGAACCGAAGTTGGTCCCGGATCCGACATCTTCCAACGACTGTTGAAGGAGCGGATCGTGTTCATCGGTTCGGCCATCGACCAGAACACCGCCAATCTGGTCTGCTCGCAGCTCATTCTGCTCGAGGCCGAAAACCAGGAGCGGGACATCGCCGTCTACATCAATTCGCCGGGCGGTTCGGTGACCGACGGCCTGGCCATCTACGACACCATGCAGTACGTGCGCTGCGATGTGCGCACCATCTGCGTCGGCCTGGCCGCGTCGATGGGACAGTTCCTGCTGTGCGCGGGCACACCGGGCAAACGGTTCGCCCTCCCCCACAGCCGGATCCTCATGCACCAGCCCTCGGGCCAGATGCAGGGACAGGCATCGGACATCGCCATCCAGGCCGAACAGATCATCTACCTCAAGCGAATGATGGCGGAGCGGATCGCCTTCCACACCGGCCAGCCGGTGGAACGCATCGAGGCGGACTCGGACCGCGACCGCTGGTTCACGGCGGAAGAGGCCCGCGAGTACGGCTTCATCGACGAGGTGATCCAAAAGGACGCCATGGACGTACCGACGGCCGGCGCGGGGGCTTCCAGCCAGTGAGCCTGAGCCTCGAGCGCCCCGCGCCTGGCGAGCCGGAGGAGGTCTCGACCATCGGGGGGAGCACCCGTTTCGTCCCCGGTCAGAGCCACGATCGGATCACCGTCGTCAACGGGAAGGTCCAGCTCGGTCGGAGGCTGAAGGACCTCTGGCTCAATCGTGACCTGCTCATGCTGCTGGTCCGCACCGAGCTCAAGGTCAAGTACAAGGACTCGGTGCTCGGCTATGCGTGGTCGATGCTCAACCCGGCCCTGGTGCTCGCCATCTACTACGTGGTCTTCAAGATCATCGCCCGCAACCACCAGCCCAACTTCGCCATCTGGCTGTTCGCCGGCCTGATCGCCTGGAACCTGTTCAACGGTTCGGCCATGGCGGCCACGTCGGTGGTGGTGGGCAAGGCGGGGATCGTGAAGAAGGTGGCCTTCCCCCGCGAGCTGCTGGCCCTCTCGGTAGTCGGGGTCAACCTGGTGCTCTTCTTCATCCAGGCCGTGGTCCTCGTCCTCGCCCTGCTCCTCTTCGGGATCAAGCCGGATTTCACCTTCGTGGCCATCCTTCCCCTGGCCCTGGTGGCCATGCTGATGTTCACCGGGGCCCTGTCCATCTTCTTGTCCGCGGTCAACGTCTATCTCCGCGATACCCAGCACCTGACCGAGGTCCTGTTGATGGCCTGGTTCTGGTTCACGTCCATCGTCTACACCTACGGCACCATCTTCCTGTCCGGCCACAACAAGCAGCACCCGGTGCTCAACTGGCTCCAGTACGTGTACCTGCTGAACCCGATGACCCCGGTGGTCATGACCTTCCAACGGGCCATCTACGGGCGGACCCAGTACACGTATCTGATACCCGGAACGGCGAAACCGACCGTGTACCACGTCCTTCCGACCTGGGGTGTCGGGGTCTACGCGGCGATGATGGCCGCGGTGCTGGTGCTGAGCATCGGGCTGTTCGTCCTGGCCCTCATCGTCTTCGGCCGGCTCGAGGGCAACTTCGCCGAGGAGCTCTGACCGGTGGGCGTCGCCATCGAGGTCAGGAACATCTCCAAGCAGTTCCGTCTCTACAACGAGAAGCACACCTCGCTGAAGGAGCGGGTCATCCACGGCGGCAAGATGCCGTTCACACCTTTCTGGGCCCTGCAGGACGTCAACGTGGACATCAACCAGGGGGAGACCTTCGGCATCCTCGGCCGCAACGGGTGCGGCAAGTCGACCCTGCTCAAGTGTGTGGCCGGCATCCTCAAGCCCACCACCGGCGAGATCCGGGTGCGGGGCAGCCTGGCCGCCATGCTGGAGCTCGGGGCCGGCTTCCAGCCCGACCTCTCCGGCCGGGACAACATCTTCCTCAACGGATCGCTGCTGGGGCTGTCCCACGCCGACATCGCCAAGCGGTTCGACGACATCGTGGCCTTCGCCGAGCTGGAGGAGTTCATCGACAACCAGGTCAAGTTCTACTCGTCGGGGATGTACGTCCGCCTCGGGTTCGCGGTGGCCGTCAACGTCGAACCGGATGTACTGCTGGTCGACGAGGTCCTGGCCGTCGGGGACGCCGCCTTCCAGCGCAAGTGCCTCGACCACGTGAAGAGGTTCCAGCGCGAGGGCCGGACCATCGTGGTGGTCAGCCACGGTCCGGACACCATCCGCCAGAACTGCGCCCGGGCCATGGTCATGAACCACGGCAAGGTGATCACCGTCGACGAGCCCGGCGAGGCCATCCGGGTCTACCTGGCCGATCTCCTCGGGGTGGGCACGCTCAAGCACTCGGAGTCCGGCGGCATCGTGGGCAACGTCCTGGCCATCGGGACGGTCCAGGCCGAGCACGGTGGGAGCGGCTCGCGTACCCATATGTACCCCGGGGAGTCGCTGACCATCACGGCCGACCTGGACAGCCTGGCCGCGGTGCCCGACGCCATGGCCCGCATCGTCATCCATGACGACAAGCACGAGGTGGTCTTCGCCTCCGACCCCGACGACCCGGCCTGTGCCATCGACGTCCCCGAAGGCGGGGGCATCGTCATCTTCTCCTTCCCCGATGTGCCGTTGCTGGACGGCACCTACTCGGTGAGCGTGGGCGTGAAGAGCGCCACCGACACGGCCATCTTCGACTGGAAGGACCAGGTGACCCAGTTCGAGGTGGCCAACCCCGGGCGCTCCACCGGCCGGGTCCGCCTTCCCCTGGATGTCAGCTTCCGGCTCCGCTCCACCGGGTTGACCGGCGAGGTGCCGGCCGTGGGCACCGACTTCGGCCCCTTGGCCGGCTGGGAAGAAAACGCTTCGTGACAGTGGACCGCATCGATCAGGTCATCCCTTCCTTGGCCAGTCGGGATGCCATCGGCGGTCATGTGGTGCAGTTGCGCGATCTGCTCCGGAGTCGGGGCTTCCAGTCCGACATCTACTACGGCAACGCCACCGCCGACCGGCTGGAGTTCGGGTTCCCCGTCAGTCGTCTGGGTGACCGGTCGTCGACCGGTCGGGTCCTTCTCTACCAGCTGTCCATCGGCAGTGGGGTGGCCGACATCTTCCGACAGCGCGGCAGAGCGGAAGTTCGTCAACTATCACAACATCACCCCGGCGGACCTCATCGAGGGGTGGATCCCCGCGGTGGGCGAAGAGGTCCGGTGGGGCCGCGCCCAGCTTCGGGACCTTGCCCCGGTGACCGAATTCGCCATCGCCGACTCGGCCTTCAACGAGCGCGAGCTGCAAGCGGCGGGCTACCGGTCGACGAAAACGGTGCCGCTCCTCATCGACCTGGACGGTTTCGACGGTTCGCCCGACCCCGTCCTGGCCGGACGGCTGGCGGCCCGGAAGGAGGGCGGCGGAGCGGATCTGTTGTTCGTGGGCAAGGTCTCGCCCCACAAAGGCCAGCACGATCTGGTCAAAGCCCTCGCCGCCTACCGGCGCCTGTACGACCCCGATGCCCGCCTGCACCTGGTGGGAGGAGCCATCAGCGACGAGTACCGTGCCGCCGTGGTGCGCTTCGCCGACGAACTGGAGCTGGGCGACGCCGTGGAGATCGCCGGCTCGGTGACCCACGAGGAGCTCATCGCGTACTACGCGGCCTCCGACGCCTTCGTGTGTCTCTCCAACCATGAGGGGTTCTGTGTCCCGCTGCTCGAGGCCATGTACCACCGACTCCCCATCGTGGCTTACACCAACACCGCGGTACCCGAGACGGTGGAAGGTGCCGGGTTGATCCTCCCCAACAAGGAGCCCATCCGGGTGGCGGCAGCCATCGACCGAGTGGTGCGTGACCCCGAGCTCCGCTCGATGCTGGCCGCGGCGGCTGCGGAGCGGGTGGCGTCCTTCGCCCTGCCCCGGATCAAGGACGAATTCGCGTCCGCGCTCGAGGCAGCCTGCGCCGCGTGAGGGGGGCGGAGGGGTTGCGGCGCCGCGGCCGATGAGGGTCTCGTTCGTCGTACCACGGTACGGACCGACGATCATCGGCGGGGCCGAGACGGCGGCACGTGCGTTGGCCGAGCACCTGGTGGAACGCAAGGGGTGGGAGGTCGAGGTTCTCACCGGCTGTGCCGAGGACTTCGTGACCTGGGCGGAGGTGTTCCCGCCGGGTGAGGAGGTCATCGACGGGGTGCGGGTGGTGCGCTTCGCCTCGCAGGCCGGGCGCGACCCCTTGTTCCATCCCTTCTCCGCCTCACTGCTCTCCGACCCGGGGCGTGCCTCACTGGCCGATGCCGAGCGGTGGGTCGACCTCCAGGGACCGGTAGTGCCCGAGTTGGTCGATGCCGCCCTCGACTCGGATGCCGACGCCCTCATCTTCTATCCGTACCTGTACTACCCCACGGTTCGACTCATCGACCGGGTGGGAGTCCCGACGATCCTGCACCCGGCTGCCCACGACGAACCCGCGCTCCGCCTACCTGTCTTCGGGCGCGTGTTCGGAGCCGCCGACGGGCTGGTATTCCAGACGGCGGCCGAGCGGGATCTCGTCCAGGCGAGGTTTCCCGTGGCCAGCCATCGTCAACTCCTCCTCGGCCTCGGCGTGGACGATCCCGGAGTCGTGCGGAACGGGCAAGACGGGCAAGACCCGCCGGACGCACCGGACGCACCGGACGCACCCGTCGACGCCGACCCGGCGTTGGCTGTGCCGACCGGCGCCGGTGATCCCTATCTCTTGTGCCTGGGTAGGGTCGACCGGAACAAGGGCACCTGGTTGCTGGTCGAGCTGTTCTCGGCCTACAAGCAGCGCCATCCTGGTCCCCTCCGGCTCGTCCTGGCCGGACCGGTGGTCGACGCGCCGGCTGACCATCCGGACATCGACGTGGTCGGTCCCGTCTCGGACGGGCGGAAGTGGGAGCTCCTCAGCGGGGCGACGGCGCTCGTGTCCCCGTCCCCCTGGGAGGCGTTCTCCCTTGTCGTCGCCGAGTCGTGGAGCGCGGGCACGCCGGTGGTGGTCAACGCCGGCTGCGGGGCGACCGTCGAGCACTGCCGCCGATCCGGGGCCGGGCTGACCTTCGCCGGGTTCGGTGAGTTCGAAGCGGTGGTGGACCGCCTCTCCCGAGACGGGCGACTACGGGAGCGGCTCGGGGACCGGGGCCGGGACTACGTCGACCGCTGGTTCCGATGGCCGCGGGTCACCGACCGGTATGCCGCCTTCGTGGAATCCGTGGTTGCCGCGGCGTAGTCAGATTCCGGTCCCGAGTGGTCGCGGACCGCTTGTGGCCACCACCCGGACGCCGAGGACGGCAGTGCCGGGGAGCACGCGCCAGACCCGGTAGCCGCCGATCGCCGGGGCGGTGGTCACCGGGAGGACGATGATCCGTGCGGTGAGCGAGGCCAGACCGGGCAACGCGGGGGAGGCGACGAGGATGACCGACCCGGAGGGCCCGACATCCACTGTCGTGGCCGAGGAGTAGTACAGGGCGCCGTGTAGCTGGTTGTAGACGACCCGGCCCGGCTGGATCAGGGTGATGCGGTCGCCGGGAAGCGCCCACCCGGCGTTCCGGTAGATGTTCTGGCCGCCGTCCACGGTGTCGAACACCACCACGTCACGGCCGGTGTCCACTGACGGCCCGAGAGCTTTCAGAGCGGAGTCCTCGGCATCGGCGTCCCGAATGGCCTGTCGGGTGTCCGCGTAGGGGGCTTGATACCGCGGCTGTTCGAGCCACAGGGCGGCCGACTGCGCCACATCGCGCTCGGGCAGCACCCCGTCTCCGGCCAGGAAGCGTTGGGCGCCCAGGGCGACGACGACCACGACGGCCAGTGAGGTCACCGCCAGAGCCACTCGTGACGACCGGCCGCGCTCCGGTGATCGCCGGTTGAGCGCGCCGACGGGCAGGAGAAGGGCGATGACCGCGGCGGGAAGGTAGGCGAGCAGGTACCCCCCTTTGGCGAACTGGACCAGGGCTACCAGCAGCACCGGGGGAACGATGGCGGCACCGAGGATGGTGGTGCGCCCCTGGTACCAGGGGCGTCTCCACCCGGCCACGCCGTCCCGGCTCTGACCCCGGCTGTCACTGCCGCCATTCGGCCCGCCGACACCCGGCCCCCCGGCCCCGACGCCCGGCCCCCCGGCCCGGCGAATCAGCCGTCGGAGACCGAGTGCCACTCCGGCCAGGAGAGCCACGAGCGCCAGTGGTGCCAAGGCCACGGTGGTGAAGGCGGCGAACGTTCCGAGGTTGGTACCGCCACCGGCGGCATGATCGAGGACCGACGTGGCCTGGGCGGCGCCGGTGGCCTCGATCCGGGTGGCCCGGAGCCATGCGCTGAAACCGCCGATCTGGCTCAGGGACATGGGAATCAGCCAGACAGCCACTGCGGCAGCGCCGGCGACGATGGTCAGACCCAGCCGTCCCCACCGACGCGTCGAGGCTGCGACCGGGATGAGGGCGAGAATCGTGAATGACTGGACCATCGACTGGCGGAACCCGGCCAGCACGCCGAGGGCGACCACTGCAGCGACACCGTGCCAGCTGCCCGGACGGGCCCGCCAGGCCAGGATGACCAGCAACGAGCAGCCGACCATGTCGAAGGAGTACGTGGCGACGATCGAGCCGTTGAACCAGGCGAACGGGCAGGTGGCCACCACCAGCCCCGCGGCCAGCCCGACCCATGTGCCGCCGAGGTCCCGACCGGCCACCGCGGTGAGACCGGCCGCCGCCGCAGAGGCCACTGCGGACACGAGGACCAGGCTGTGGATGGTTCCCAGCCCCGACAGCTCGTGGATGAGTCGTCCCGCCATGACGTAGAGCCAGTACCCCGGAGGTTGGGGCTGCCCGTGGGTGACGTCGAAGTGCCCGACGGCCGCGGCGTACTGCGCCGAGTCCCAATCGGTCGGCCCGTTGGCCGCCGTCAGCAGGCGAAGGACCAGCGTGATGCCGGCGAGGAACCACGGCATGGCGGCGTCCCGCGGCCTTCGGGCCGCCCGGCGCCGCTCCATGCGGGTCATGGGTGGGGGTGGCCCTACCGGTGGCCGGGGCGCTACCAGCTCGACGCCGTGGGTGGCGGAGGCCATGGCTCAGGGTAGCGAGGGACAGACCGTCGCAGGGTAATACCCCCCCGGGAGGACAGCTAATCCGTTCAGTTCGGGTGGGGAACGGCCGATACCAGCAGGGTGTTGATGCGCACCCGCTCGTACCCATGGTGGACGGTCCTCGCCCGCCAGAGCCCCGGCCATCTCCACGACACCCGATTTCGAGGCAGAGGAGCGTCCGTATGAACGAAGTGCCAGGTGCCGACGGGACGGTAGGAACCCACCGGATCGGGACCCGTCCCGGCCGATTCACCGTCCTCGGAGTTGCCCTCCTCGCCGCCGCCGGTGCCCTGGCCGGGAGCGTGGCCCACCCGCAACCGGCTTCGGCCGCAGGACCCACGGCCCACGCCGCGCTGCCCATATCCCTCACCTGGCAGCAGACACTGCCGGACGCCGGCGGTCCCATCGCCGAGAGCTCGCCTTCGGTGGCCACCTTGGACGGTGGGGGAGCGTCGGTGGTGGTCGGTGACCGTTCCGGCAACCTCTGGGCGTTCCACCTGGACAACGGTTCGCCGGTCCGTGGTTGGCCGGCTCACACCGGCGGTGCCCCCATCGACTCGACGCCGTCGGTGACCCCGGACGGCAGGGGCACTGACGACGTCTTCGTCGGCGCCGGCAATGCTGCCAATCCCGGGGTGGGGGGCTACTACGCCTTCGACAGTTCGGGAACCGAGGTGTGGGGCCAGAACGCCCCGGATCCCAACGGGCTCCACGGTGTGCAGGCGTCGATGGCCGTTGGGAACCTCAACGGGGTGACGTCGGTGGTGGCGCCGTCCCTTGGCCAGGACGAGTACGCGTTCGACGCCGGCAACGGATCGATCCTGCCCGGGTGGCCTTTCTTCACCGCGGACAGCGGCTTCGCCACGCCGGCGTTGGCCGATCTCTACGGCAACGGGCAGACCGAGGTCGTCGAAGGCGGGGACTCGTCGCCGGGTCTGGCCTACGGCCAGACCTACACCGCCGGTGGCCACCTGCGTGTGATCGGGGCCGGAGGGAACCTCATCTGCCAGTACAACACCGACCAGACCGTCGACTCCTCACCCGCAGTGGGCAACTTCCTGGCTGGCGGGCAGACGGGCATCGCCTTCGGCACCGGGTCGTACTACCCGGGTGCCTCCGACACCGACATGCTGTTCGGGGCCAACTCCTCCTGCGGCATCGCCTGGCGGGACAACCTCGGCGGCACCACGACCGGCAGCCCGGCGATCGGTGACATCGAGGGCGACGGCAACGTCGAGGTCCTGGAAGGCGCCGACACCGGTTCGGGCGGGTTGGTATGGGCCCTCAACGGATCCAACGGTGCCGCCATGCCGGGATGGCCCCAGGCCACCTCGGGCACGATCATCGGTGGCATCGTCACGGCCGACCTCACCGGAGCCGGCTATAACGACGTGCTCGTCCCCACCTCCAACGGCCTGGTCATCTACGACGGCCGGAGCGCGCAGGTGGTGGCCACGCTGGGTGGACCCGACATCGGGCTCCAGAACTCGCCCATGGTCACCGTCGATCCCAACGGCACCATCGGCATCACCATCGCCGGTTACAACAACCAGAACGCCGGCGTCATCCAGCACTACGAGATCGGGGGATCAAAGGGACATTCGCTGGGCGAGCGGTCCTGGCCCATGTTCCATCAGAACCCGCAGCTGAACGGATGGTTGAGCCAGGCGGCCCCGGGTCATCTCAACAAGCCCATCGTCGGGATGGCCCCCACGGGCAACGCCAAGGGGTACTGGAACGTCGCCTCCGACGGCGGGCTGTTTGCGTTCGGCAATGCCAAGTTCCACGGCTCGATGGGCGGACAGCCCCTCAACCGGCCCATCGTGGGGATGGCCGCAACCGGGGACGGGAAGGGGTACTGGGAGGTGGCCTCCGACGGCGGCCTCTTCGCCTTCGGTGACGCCGGTTTCTACGGGTCGACCGGCAACATCGCCCTCAACAAACCGGTGGTGGGCATGGCCGCGACGCCGGACGGTCACGGGTACTGGCTGGTCGCCTCCGACGGCGGCATCTTCGCCTTCGGCGACGCGGGCTTCTACGGGTCGACCGGCGGCATCGCCCTCAACAAGCCGGTGGTGGGCATGGCCAGCACCCCGGACGGTCACGGGTACTGGCTGGTCGCCTCCGACGGCGGCATCTTCGCCTTCGGCGACGCCACCTTCTACGGTTCGACCGGGAACATCTCCCTCAACCAGCCGGTGGTGGGCATGACAGTGACCCCGGGAGGAGGCGGTTACTGGTTCGTGGCCGCTGACGGGGGTGTCTTCGCATTCGGGGACGCCAAGTTCTACGGCTCGATGGGCGGACAGCCCCTCGACCAGCCGGTGGTGGGCATGGCCTCCAATCGTGGCAACGGCTACTGGCTGGTGGCAGCCGACGGCGGCATCTTCTCCTTCGGGACCGCGCCCTTCTACGGGTCGATGCCCCAGGTCTTCCTCAGTCAGGCCGTAGGGGTCGACTGAGGACGGTGGCCGGCATGAGGAGTACGGCCGCGTCCACAGGGCGCGCCCGCTGGGCCGTCGCCTCGATGTCGATGGTCGTGGTCGTGGTGGCTGCCGTCCTGGGCGTCATCGCCCCCTCGTCCCCGGCGTCGGCCTATCCGGCCGCCACGGTGACGCTCGAGGGGCATGGCTACGGGCACGGGCACGGAATGGGCCAGTGGGGGGCACTCGGCTACGCCCTCACCGGCACCGGCTACCAGTCGATCGTCGCCCACTACTACGGGGGGACGGCGCTGGCCAATCTCTCCCCGGCCCGGGCGGCGACCGAGGTCCGGGTGGCACTCACCGAGAACGACGGCAACGCGGTGATCGTGACCTCGGGGTCCCCGTTCACCGTGTCCGGGTTGGATGTCGCAGCCGGGCGGGCGGTGCAGATGAGCCCGGCCGGTGGCGGTCGGTGGAACGTCTGGGTGGGTGCGGGCTGCGGCGGTCCGTGGCCGGCCACGCCCACCCGGCCCGACGTGGCCGATCCCACCGCCAACCCGGGAGCCAACCCCGGCCTCGGCGACCCGGCCACGGCGTCGAGAGCGCTCCAGCTGTGCCAGGGAGGGGGAAACCTGACCGTGCGGGGATCGATCGAGGCGGTCTTCAACTCGGCCGGCGCCGCCCGGACCGTCAACATCGTTCCCCTCGAGCAGTACGTCTCGGGGGTCGTGCCCAATGAGTCTCCGGCCGGATGGGGAACGCTCGGCCAACCTGGTCCGCAGGACCGGCCGTGGGGGTTCCAGGAACTCGAGGCCCAGGCCGTGGCGGCCCGCTCGTACGTGATGGCCGGCCTCGGGTCGTACGGTGGGTACGCCGACACCTGTGACCTCGACTGCCAGACCTACCGCGGAACCTTCAACGAGAGCGCCCTCACCGATCTGGCCGTGTCCGACACGGACGGCAAAGTCATGGAATTCCCGGACGGGGCCGTCGCCGCCACCCAGTACTCGGCCTCGACGGGGGGGTACACGGCTCCGGGCACCTTCCCCGCGGTTGCGGACGCAGGTGACAGCGTCTGTGTCCCTGGAGCCTGCAATCCCGACCACACCTGGACGGCGTCGATACCGGTGTCGACCATCGAGGCCACGTGGCCCAGCTTGGGCACCCTGGTGTCGGTCGACATCACCGCCCGGGACGGAGACGGCGACTGGGGAGGGCGGGTCATGGCCATGACGCTGGTCGGTTCCGACCACGATGTCTCGCTGACCGGCGACGCCTTCGCCGCCGCCCTGGGACTCAAGTCCGACTGGTTCACAACCGACGCGTCCCTGGGCGGACCGGCGGTGGGGATGGCGGCCACCCCGCGCGGGGCCGGTTACCGCCTGGCCGCCAGCAACGGCGGCGTGGCCGCCTTCGGAGATGCCGGATTCCTGGGGGCGGCCAACGGCGTCGCCCTCGCTCAGCCGGTGGTGGGCACGGCCGGTACGCCCGACGGCAAGGGCTATTGGCTGGTCGCGGCAGACGGCGGTCTCTTCAGCTACGGAAACGCTGCCTTCTACGGCTCGATGGGCGGGACTCCCCTCAACCAGCCGGTGGTGGGCATGGCCGCCACCCCCGACGGCAAGGGCTACTGGGAGGTCGCCTCCGACGGGGGCATCTTCTCCTTCGGCGACGCCGCCTTCTACGGCTCGATGGGCGGGACTCCCCTCAACCAGCCGGTGGTGGGCATGGCCGCCACCCCCGACGGCAAGGGTTACTGGGAGGTCGCCTCCGACGGGGGCATCTTCTCCTTCGGCGACGCCGTCTTCTACGGCTCGATGGGCGGGACTCCCCTCAACAAGCCGGTGGTGGGCATGGCCGCCACCCCCGACGGCAAGGGTTACTGGGAGGTCGCCTCCGACGGGGGCATCTTCTCCTTCGGCGACGCCGCCTTCTACGGGTCGACCGGAAACATCACCCTGGCCGAGCCGGTCGTGGGCATGGCGTCGGCCGACCTCGGCCGGGGCTACTGGCTGGTCGCCGCCGACGGCGGAATCTTCTCCTTCGGAGACGCCCCCTTCCTGGGCTCCGCCGCCGGGTAGGTCGCGCCCACCGGGACGGTTCCGGATCCCGGAGCCGGTGGGGGCCACGTCCTAGTGTTCACACCGCGATGACCCGACGACCGATCAGCACCCGGGGAGCCGACCCCGGGACGGGAGTGCCCAGGTGACGGCCGAACCCGCCGCGCCCGTTCCGAGCACCCTGCCGGTCACGGAGGACCGGCGCGACCCGGTGGGGAGCCGGAGGGGCAACCGGCCGTGGCGCTCGATCGTCTTCGCACCGGTCGGCGACGGTCAGACCCGACGGCGGGGCAGTGATGCCTTCCGTCTCGGTGCGGCCGCCGTCTCGGTCCTGCTGTGCTGGTTGGTGGTCGGAGCCAACTCGAGCACGGAGCACGCCATCGCCACCACGATGTCCTCGGCTCCGAACGGGATCCGGTGGCTCGTCTCGGTCATCTGGTGGGTGGCGTCGATCGGCGTCGTGGTGCTGATCGCGGCGATGACCCTTGTGTCGCGACGCTGGTCGGCCATCCGTGACGTCGGGCTCTCCGGGGCGCTGTCGTGGATCGCGTGTCTGATCGTGGCCGAGTTGGTTGGGCCCACTGGAGGACGACCCCCAGACGCATCCCTGCAGAATTTCAACCTGTCGTTCCCCGTGGCGCGGGTGGCTGTGACCGCCGCGGTGGCCACTGCCGCCATGCCCTACCTCAGCCGCTGGCTGCAGCGCACGTTCGAAGCGGCCATCGGCCTGCTGGCCCTGGCCGCGGTGGTCAACGGCTCGGGGCTGCCGGTCGCCATCCTCGGCAGCCTGGCATTGGGCTGGGGCATGACCGCGCTCGTGCACCTCATCGTGGGTTCGCCGCTCGGACTCCCCTCGACCGACGAGGTACGCGTCCTTCTGGGTGACCTCGGCATCACCGCCGAGGCGGTGGTGCCCGTGGACGATCAGGAGTGGGGTGTCGGCCGGTTCACCGCGCTCGTCGACGGCGGCGAGGTCGATGTGTCCGTGTACGGCCGTGACGCGTCCGACGCACAGCTGCTGGCCAAGACGACCCGCTTTCTCTTCTATCGCGATTCGGGACCGACACTCGCCCTGACCCGCCGGCAGCAGGTCGAGCACGAGGCGTACCTCAGCCTGATGGCCGCCCGGGCCGGTGCCCGGGTGCCGGCGGTGCTGGTTGCCGGACCCGCCGGTCCCGCCCACGACGCGCTCTTGGTGACCCGGCCACCGGCCGGCGGTCGGCTGTCCACCTTCGCGCCCTTCGTCCCTCCCGCCGAGCCGACCGATCCTGACGCAGAGGCCGACCCAGGCAACCCCGGCCCGGAACCGGCCGCGTCGCCGGACACGGACGCGGCACGGGCCCGAGATCACCGACGCATCCCTCGACGAGATCTTCGCCCAGCTGATGGTGCTGCGGCAGGCCGGAATCGCCCACGGTGCGCTGTCCACCCGGACCATCGTGGCCGCCGACAACGGGGAAGCGGGGTTCCTCGACTTCCGGTCCGCTTCGACGGTGGCCACGGTCGAGCAACTCGATCGCGACACCGCGGCCGTGCTGGCTGCCGTGGCCGACGTGGCCGGACCCGAGCGGGCGGTGGCCTCGGCATCCCGCTCGATGCCGTCCGACGCCCTGGTGGGTGCCCTGCCCTTCCTCCAACGCGCCGCGCTCGGCCCGGCGGCCTCCCGATCCCTCCGGGGCAAGAAGGCCACCCTCACCTCGTTGCGCGAGCAGGGTGCGACGGCCACCGGGGTCGAGGTGCCGAAATTGATCGAGCCCCGGCGGCTGAGTTGGGTCACCCTCCTCCTGGTGGTGGGCACCCTCATCGGGGGCTGGGCCCTCATCGGGGTCCTGATCAACGTGACGAAGTCGTGGAGCACCATCACCGGCGCCGACTGGGGCTGGGTGGCGGTGGTGTTCGTGCTGGCCCAGGCCGCCTATCCGGCCATCGCCGTCACCACCGTGGGCTCGGTGACCAATCCGCTTCCCTTCGGCCGGACGCTGGCCCTCGAGCTGTCGGACACCTTCGTCGCCCTGGCCGGAGGCTCGATGGCCGTGCTGGCCACCCGGGTCAGGTTCTTCCAGCAGGAGGGGTACAGCCCCACCGTGGCCGTGAGCTCCGGTGTGCTGGTGAGCACGGCCAGTTGGATCGTCAAGGGCGCCCTGTTCCTCATCGCGCTGCCCCTGGCCATCGGCAGCCTGCACTTCAGCGAACCGAGCAGCAGCTCCGGCGGGGGAGAGTCGCACCTGGTCTGGTTCATCGTGCTGGCCGTGGTCGTGGTGGGGGTGGCCGCCGGCCTGGTGCTGGCCATACCGCGCTGGCGCCGCCTGGCCGCCGAAAAGCTCCGGCCGAAGGCATCGGAGGTGTGGTCCCACCTCAAGCTTCTGGCCACCCATCCACGGAACCTGGTGGAGATCTTCGGGGGCAATGTCGCGGCCCAGATCTTCGTGGCCCTGGCCCTCGGTGCCTCCCTGCACGCCTTCGGTGACCACCTGGGCCTGGCCACCCTGTTGGTGGTGCTCACCCTCGGCTCCATGCTCGGTGGGATCTCACCGGTCCCGGGAGGCATGGGGGTGGTCGAGGCCGGGATGATCATCGGTCTCACCGCGGCGGGGATCAGCGAGACCGATGCCGTGGCCGCGGTCTTCGTGCAGCGTCTCTTCACCGCCTACCTGCCTCCCATCTGGGGATGGTTCGTCCTGGTGTGGATGAGGAAGAAGGAGTACCTGTGAGCACCGCCGGGGGGCTCAGCCCGGGGGCCGCCCCGGCTCGGTACCGTCGAGGCCGGGGAACGACCGGAGCCGACCGACCGGGCCGAGGCGGCCCACGTTGACCCCGACGTCGGCGGCCCTGAGCATCCTGAGATCGCCGCGGCTGTTGCCGTAGGCCCACAGCCGACCCTCCGATCCGCCCGATTCGTCGATCCACTGCCTGAGACGGCGGAGCTTCTCTTCCCCGCGACAGTTCGCCCCTTCGTAGTGGCCGGTCAGCGCACCCTCTCTGCTGACGGCCAGCCGGGTGGCGACGACTCCGTCGGCACCGAGTCGAACGCCCGCCTCCCGGACGTAGATCTCCGGCGAAGCCGACACGATCACCACCCGGTCGCCGCGCCCGCGGTGCCAGTCGAACCGACGTTGGACGCCCGAGCGCAGGTGCCGGTCGAGGTGATCGAGGACGAACTCGGTACCGACCTCCTCGGCGCGTTCGAGAGCCACCCCGGCCAGTACCCGTTCGAACAGCAGCTCCTTGGTCCGGTCCGCCACCGTGCCCCCGGCCACCGCGGCGTGGAGGAGGCGGGGGGCGAGGGCGAGGGCGGCCGGTACCACCACCGCCGGCCCGCGCAGGGCGGAGAGGTACCCGAAGACGCTGCCCCCCTCGGTGAGGGTACCGTCGAAATCGAACGCAGCCACGTCGGGCATCGCCGGCCGTCAGCTGCCGGCCGAGTCGACCGTGGACCCGCTGCGCCCGGCCCCGGCGGCGAACCGGGCCGGGCCTGACGCGGCCTCGGGCGAGGCCAGGCTGTCGAGCCCCAGCCTGGTCTCGACGACCATGGCGTCGGCGGTGGACAGGCCCCACTGGTCGAGGGTCGACCGCCGGTCGTTGCGCAGGCACGTCTGGGGAAGTGCCGCCAGTTCGCGGCCCCAGGCCACCGCATGGTCCAGAGCCGTCCCGTCGGGCACGACCCTGTTCACCAGGCCCATGGCCAGTGCCTCTTCGGCCCCGACCTCGCGTCCGCTCAGAATCAGATCGAGGGCGCGGCCCTGGCCGATGAGCCGCGGCAGGCGGACCGTCCCGCCGTCGACGAGGGGAACGCCGAAGCGCCGGCAGAACACGCCGAAGGCCGACCCGGCGGCCGCCACCCGCAGATCGCACCAGATGGCCAGCTCCAGGCCACCGGCGACGGCGAATCCCTCGACGGCGGCGATCACCGGCTTGGACAGCTCCAGTCGGGTCGGTCCCATGGGACCCGGCCCGTCGGGAGCGACCCGGTGACGGTCACCCGCGGCCACCGCCTTGAGGTCGGCACCGGCACAGAACGTCCCGCCGCGGCCGGTCAGCACCGCCACCGCCGCCGACCCGTCGGCCTCGAAGGCGGTGAAGGCGTCGAGGAGAGCGCCGGCCGTGGCCGGGTCCACGGCGTTGCGTCGGTGCGGCCTGTCGAGCATCACGACGGTCACGGGTCCCTGCTCGATCACCTGCACGCTCGACGTCATGCCCACAGCATGGTGGAATCAGTGGGGTGGGGCCAGAGCGCGCCGGGATCGGCATCTCTGCACCAAAACTCGACTAACCCGGTCGACAATTGAGCCGGCGCCGACTAACCTGACGGCGCGGAGAGATCACGGTGACGCCGGATCCCACTCGCCTCATCGACGCAACGCACACAAAGGAGCGACACATGGCAATTCGTTTGGGCGACGTAGCCCCAGACTTCACGGCGGAGACCACCGAAGGCACCATCAACTTCCACGAGTACCTCGGGGACAGCTGGGGGGTCCTGTTCTCCCATCCGAAGGACTTCACCCCGGTGTGCACGACCGAGCTCGGCGCCTTCTCGAAGGCGAAGGCCGAGTTCGACAAGCGGGACACCAAGCTGATCGGTCTCTCGGTCGACGACGTGACGTCGCACGGGAAGTGGGCCGGCGACATCGAGGAGACCCAGGGGCAGGCCCTCAACTTCCCCCTCATCGGTGACGAGGACCGCAAGGTCGCCGATCTGTACGACATGATCCACCCCAATGCCAACGACACCCTGACGGTGCGGTCGGTCTTCATCATCGGTCCCGACAAGAAGGTCAAGCTGACCCTGACCTACCCGGCGTCGACGGGTCGCAACGTGAGCGAGATCCTGCGGGTCCTCGACTCATTGCAGCTCACCAACGACTACAAGGTGGCCACCCCGGTGAACTGGAAGGACGGGGAGGACGTGATCATCGTTCCGGCGGTCTCCGACGAGGAGGCCAAGGAGAGGTTCCCGAAGGGCTTCAAGGCCGTCAAGCCCTACCTCCGGGTCACACCCCAGCCCAACAAGTAGTCGACAGGGAGCACGGTCGGGTCACGGCCAGGCGCAGTTCCAACGGTGGATCCGCCCGGATCCGGCCCTCGGGGCCGGGCCCGGGCGGTCCCGCGTCCGGGCCCGGGACAGGGGGTTCGGCCCGGTGCCGTCTCCCGACCAGCGTTGCTGCTACCATTGACCCGCCGTCGTGTTCCGTCCGTCGGTCAGCATCGAGCACCGTAGAGGTCGAATCCCCGCATGCCAGACAAGCAGTCCACCATCTCCGAATACCGTCTCCACGAGACGGACACCGGGTCACCCGAAGTGCAGATCGCCATATTGAGCGAGCGCATCGTCCACCTGACCGAGCACCTCAAGGTGCACAAGGGCGACCACCACACCCGCCGTGGCCTCCTGAAGCTGATCGGCAGACGCCGCCGGCTCCTCGACTACGTGCGCAACAATGACGTCGAGCGGTACCGGGACATCATCGGCCGACTCGGCCTCCGCCGCTAGGCGGTCACCATTCGCTCCGCCCGGCTTCGGCCGGGCGGTCGCAATTCCTCCACCGGCTCGCTGCCGGTGGACCGCAGGTCGGCAAAGTGCCGGCCCGCAGCAGCAGCAGCAGTCGGTCACCTCAGGTGGCCGGCCGGAAACACTCCACACAGATTGGGCCCCGATCGAGGTCAGTCACCAGTTGCCGATCACCCCGCACGAGCGGGAGTTGGGTGGTCGACAACTGGGAACTGGCTCGCGGAGTCCCCGAGCAATCAAGGAGCGTCATGTCAGACGCCATCACCGTGTCGGCGCCCATCAGCGGCACCGACCGAACACTCACATTCGAAACCGGAAAACTGGCCCAGTTGGCCGACGGAGCAGTCGTCGCACGCATCGGCGACACCGTCCTGTTGGCCACGGCCACCGCCTCCCGGTCGGTACGGGAGGGGGCCGACTTCTTCCCGCTGACCGTGGATATCGAGGAGCGGGCCTACGCCGCCGGCAAGATACCCGGCTCCTTCTTCCGCCGGGAGGGGAAGTCCTCGGACCAGGCCATCCTGACCGACCGACTGATCGACCGCCCGCTGCGTCCGTCCTTCCCCAAGGGGTTCCGCAACGAGGTCCACATCGTGGGCACCGTCTTCGGGGCGGACCAGGTCAACCCGCACGACGTGTTGGCCATCAACGCCGCCTCGGCCGCCCTGATGATCTCCGGCATCCCTTTCGAGGGCCCCATCGGCGCCGTCCGGGTGGCCTACTCGACGGACGGCCAGTGGATCCCGCACCCCACCTTCGAGGAGGGTGACGATTCGACCTTCGAGCTGGTGGTGGCCGGTCGGGCCCTGTCCGATGCCGCCAACGCCGAGATCGCCATCATGATGGTCGAGGCCGGTGGTTCCGAGCGGTCCTTCCAGTACTACGACGAGGGCGCGCCCCAGGTCACCGAAGAGGTGCTGGCCGACGGACTCGAGGCGGCCAAGACGTGGATCCGCGAGTCCATCGTGCTCCAGCGCAAGATGGTCGAGGCCTACGTGGCCGAGCGAGGCCCGATCGAGATCATCCCGTACTCCACCTTCGCCGACTACGAGGACGACGTCTTCGAGCGGGTCCAGGCGGTGGGGACCGACGCCATCGCCGCGGCCAACAAGATCGTGGCCAAGGCTGAGCGCAACGCCGCGCTCGACGCTGCCTCCACGTTCATCATCGAGAGCGTGGCCGCCGAGTTCCCCGAGCGGGGCGGCGAGCTGAAAGCCGCCGTGCGGGGCCTGACCAAGAAGCTGGTCCGCAAGCGCATCGTGGAGGAGGGCCTACGGATCGACGGCCGGACCACATCCGAGATCCGTCCCCTCTCGGCCGAGGTCGACCTGTTCCCGACGGCCCACGGCTCGGCGCTCTTCCAGCGCGGCGAGACCCAGGTCCTCAACGTCACCACGCTGGGCATGCCCAGGATGAACCAGCTGCTCGACACCATCACCCCCGAAGAGCACAAGCGTTACATGCACCACTACAACTTCCCGCCGTTCTCCACCGGTGAGACCGGGTTCATGCGCGGTCCGAAGCGCCGCGAGATCGGGCACGGGCTCCTGGCCGAACGGGCTCTCCTGCCGGTGGTCCCCTACGAGGAGGACTTCCCCTACACCCTCCGGCTGGTGTCGGACGTGCTGGCCTCCAACGGCTCCACGTCGATGGCCTCGGTGTGCGGATCGACCCTGTCGATGATGGCGGCCGGCGTTCCCCTCAAGGCGCCGGTGGCCGGCATCGCCATGGGCCTGGTCTATGACGAGGGGGCCTATGTCACCCTGACCGACATCCTCGGCGCGGAGGACGCCTTCGGTGATATGGACTTCAAGGTGGCCGGTACCAAGGACGTGGTCACCGCCCTGCAGCTGGACACGAAGATCGACGGCCTGCCCCTCGACGTGTTGACCAAGGCGCTGCTCCAGGCCAAGGAGGCCCGCCTGGCCATCCTCGACGTCATGGCGGCCGCCATTGCCGAGCCGCGCCACGAGGTGGCCGAGTCGGCGCCGAAGATCGTCTCCTTCGAGATCCCCATGGACAAGATCGGTGAGGTCATCGGGCCCAAGGGCAAGGTCATCAACTCGCTCCAGCAGGAGACCGGTGCCGACATCGCCGTCGATGACGACGGCATGGTGGGAACGGTGACCATCGGGGCCAAGGACGGCACCGCGGTGACCGAGGCCAGGCGGCGGATCGAGACCATCCTCGACCCACCGTTGGCCGAGGTCGGTGCCACGTACCCGGGCAAGGTGGTCAACATCACCAAGTTCGGAGCCTTCGTCAACATCCTTCCCGGACGAGACGGGCTGCTCCACATCTCCAAGATCGGCCAGGGGAAGCGGGTGGAGCGGGTCGAGGACGTGCTCGAGCTGGGGCAACCGGTCGAGGTCACGGTGGACGACATCGATCCCCAGGGCAAGGTATCCCTCTCGCTGGCCGGTGAGCCGCCGGCGGACAAGCCGTCGGGCTCGGGCGACCGCGGCGAACGGAGTGACAGTGGCGGCCGCAGCCGCCCGCCGCGAGGCGACCACTCGGATCCGGGTGGTCGCTCCGATCGCGGCCGTCGTCCGGCCGAATCCCGATCGGTGCCGACCGGGGCCGCCTCGTTCGAGGAAGCGTTCGAGGTCGAGCTCGTGCAGGAGTTCGGCGACCTCGGACCGGCCGTTGTCGAGTCGTCCGACCGTCCCGGCGGGGGTGGCGGAAGCGGCCGGGGTGGTCGCCGCCGGCGTTGAGAGCGCATCGCGGCACGGTGGGTGGCAAGCGCTCACCGTGCCCGGATGGTCGTCGCCGGGCCGGGATCTCCGCCACGAGGAGCAGGCCCCGGTGATGGCGGTTCCAGCCGGCGGGTGCAGATGATCCGTACCGAAACGTTGCCGTCAGGCCTGGCCCTGGTCACCGAACGGATGGACGACGCCCGGTCGGTGTGCATCGGCTTCTGGGTGGGCACCGGCTCCCGGGACGAGGCGAGCGGCGAGGCAGGGGCCTCCCATTTCCTGGAGCATCTCCTCTTCAAGGGCACAGCGGAGCGGTCTCCCTCGGCCATCGCCGAAGCGGTCGACGAGGTGGGCGGGGATTTCAACGCGTTCACCACCAAGGAGTACACGTCCTTCTACATCCGGCTGCTGGCCGAGCATCTGCCGCTCGGACTGGACATCCTCTCCGACATCATGTGGCGCCCCGCTCTGCGGCCGACCGATCTCGACGCCGAGCGCCTGGTCATCCTCGACGAGATCCTGATGCACGCCGACGAGCCCTCCGACGAGGCTGCCGAGCAGAGCTCCGCGGCGCTGTTCCCCGGCCATCCCCTGGGGCGCGAGGTGCTCGGCAGCCACGACTCGGTGGCGGCCATGACCGTCGGGCGGATCCGCGAGTTCTTCGCGCTGCACTACCGACCCGGCAACATCGTGGTGGCGGTGGCCGGCGACCTCGATCATCGGGCGGTGGCCGAGGGGCTGGAAGCCAGGTTCGCCGGCCAGGCCGGCGGCGCCACCCCCGTGCGCCAGCCGCCCGGCGACGAGGTCGAGCCCCTGCGAGTCGTCCGACGGGCGACGGAGCAGGCCCACCTGGTCCTCGCCTCCCGCTCCGTCAACCGCACCGATCCGCGTCGGTACGCGCTGGCCGTCCTCAACCACGTGTTGGGCGGAGGGCTCTCCAGCCGGTTGTTCCAGGAGATCCGGGAGCGCCGGGGCCTGGCCTACTCGGTGTGGTCGGAGCGGGTGGCCTATCACGATGCGGGCACGCTCAGCGTGGGAATGGGGACGGCGCCGGAACACGTGCCCGAGGTGCTGGACATCGTGGTGTCCGAATTGGCCGTGCTGGGTACCGACGGCATCACCGAGCGGGAGCTGGCCATCGCCAAGGGGAACCTGCGGGCCGAGACCCTGCTGGCCTGTGAGGACTCCGGGGCGCGGATGAGCCGGATCGGCGCCAGCCTGCTCCTGCACGGGGAGATCCTGTCGATCGACGAGGTGCTGGCCCGGGTCGAGGCCCTGACGCTCGAGGAGATCCACGCCGCGGCCAAGGAGCTGGTGGCGGCGCCGAGAACCCTCACGGTGGTCGGGCCGTTCGACGGGTCCGACTTCGACGCCGGCTCACTTCGCCTCGGCTGAGACACCGCGGCCATGCCGGGACCCGCGCCCGGCCGACGGTAGGGTGGCCCGCATGCGGGTGGGTGTGGTCGGTGCCGGGGGGAAGATGGGCCGTGAGGTCTGCCGCGCCGTCGCCGGCGCCGCCGATCTCGACCTCGTCGCCGCCGTGGACCCCGCCCATGCCGGTGCCGACCTGGAGGCGCTGGTCGGAGCCGGAACCGGTGGGGTGCGCGTGTCCGGGGAGCTCGGGGAGCTGAAGGCGGCCGGCGCCCAGGTGGTGGTCGATTTCACCCGGATCGACGTGGCCCGGACCACGCTGGCCGTCTGCGCGGCCGAGGGCATGCACGTGGTGGTGGGCACGACCGGGTTTTCTGAGGAGGACCTCGCCGATCTCCGCCTGCGCTTCGCCGGCCCCGACGCGGGGTCTCCCAACTGCATCCTCGCCGCCAACTTCGCCATCGGTGCCGTGCTCATGATGCGGTTCGCCGAACTGGCCGCTCCCTGGTTCGAGGGAGCGGAGATCATCGAGCTCCATCAGGCGGCGAAGCTCGATTCGCCGTCCGGGACGGCCCGACAGACCGCCGAGCGGATGGCTGCTGCCCGGTCAGCGGCGGGCTCGGGTGCCTTCCCGCCCGACCGCACGGTCACACTGGTACTGGACGGCGCCCGCGGCGGTGCCGGTCCTGGTGGTGTGCGCATCCACTCGGTCAGACTGCCGGGGTTGGTGGCCCATCAAGAGGTGATCTTCGGAGCCGTCGGGCAGAGCCTGACCATCCGCCACGACTCCTACGACCGGGGCTCGTTCATGGACGGGGTGGTGCTGGCGGTCCGGTCGGTGGCCGACCGGCCCGGCGTGACCATCGGCATCGAATCCCTGCTCGGTCTCTGAGGGGCCGGTCCCCGTCGATGGACGACACTCGCCAGAGGATCCTCGAGGCGACCTACGCCTGTGTGGCCAGGTGGGGATTGGCCAAGACGACCATCGAGGATGCGGCGAAAGAGGCGAAAGTGTCCCGGGCCACCGTCTACCGCACCTTCCCCGGTGGTCGGGACGAGCTCATCGATGCCGTCGTGGCCTGGGCGACGCTCGAGTTCTTCGCCCGCCTGTACGAGCGGGTGCACGGCGCCGCGAGCCTCGAGGAGGTGATGGAGCGCGGGATCATGTTCGCCCACCGCTCCATCGTCGAGCACGAGGTGCTGCAGCGGGTGATGCAGACCGAGCCGGAGAAGCTCCTGCCCGCGCTGACCTTCGAGAGCAATCGGATACGGCGGGGGATCGCCGACTTCCTCGTCCCCTTTCTCGAACAGCGAGGCGTGGCCGATGGGGTCGACCTCAAGGAGTCGGCCGACTTCCTCGCCCGCATGGTGCTCTCGTACATGTCCTCACCCGGCCGGTGGGACCTCGACGACCCGGTGCAGGTGGCCCGGCTGGTGAGGTCCGAGCTGTTGGCCGGCGTGGTGGCGCCCGAACCCGGCCCCGGGCCCGGTCGGGGGCCCGCCTCGGCCGGGAGCGACGCGACCGACGGCGCCCGGGGCGCCGACGCGGACGCCGCGGACGCCGCGGACGCCGGGTCGAGTCGTTGACAATGAGACAAAATCCGACCTAACGTTTCACCCGTGCCGGCCGGGGAGACATCGCTACGCGTGGTGGAGGATGAGCTCGGCCCCGACTGCTCAGCCGACTCAGCCGACTCAGCCGACTCAGCCGACGGCCGATCGAGCCGATCCGACCCAGGCAACTCGTCGCGGCACCGTATCCGGATCATCGACGCCACCCTGAGCTGCCTGGCCCGCCACGGTACGGCGAAGACGACGGTGGACGACATCGCCCAGGCCGCCGGCGTCTCGCGTGCCACCGTGTACCGGGTCTTCCCCGGTGGGAGGGACGAGATGCTGGCCGCGGTGGTCGACACCGAGATGGCCCGGCTGTTCTCGTCGCTCGGGGTTCGCCTCGGGGCGGCTGCGAACCTCACCGAGGCCCTGGTCGGCGGTATCGTCGAGGCCTCGACCCGGATACGTGGGCACGAGGCGTTGGCCTATCTGGTGGAACACGAGCCGGGGATGGTGCTCGGGCATCTGGCCTTCGACGAGTCGGACCGCCTGTTGACCACCGCCTCGCGGTTCACGGCGCCGTTCCTGGCCCGGTGGATGAGCCCGGCGGAGGCCGGCCGGGTGGCCGAGTGGGCGACCCGCATCGTCTTGTCCTACGCCATCGCCCCTTCGGCCCGCATGGACCTGACCGACGTCGGTCAGGCCACCCACCTGGTGAAGACCTTCATGCTGCCCGGGATCTGCGCGCTGCATGCATCCGGCGCGACACCGACCATCGACATCACCCCCTTCGAGACCGAACGAAGTCCACGGCATTCCGGCCACACCGACCAGGGAGACGCATCATGACCACTGAAATGAGCAGCACCGAGGAGATCATCGGCCGGGCCGAGATCGACGACTTCGAGGCCATCCTGTCGGTGGTAGGCACCGAGGAGGCCAACGGCCGTCACGTCGTGCACTCGGACTACGACTCCATCTTCACCTGGGACTACGAGAAGGGTCGCCGCCCGAAGCTGAACAAGCTCTACGAGAAGGCCAAGGGAGCCCAGTGGAACGGCGAGACCGACCTTCCGTGGGAGATCGAGGTCGACCAGGAGAAGCTGGTGCGTGACGACGCCGAAGCCAACGGCGGATTCGGAGCCGGATTCGATCTGACCGGCACCCCGGTGGAGAAGTGGAGCGACAAGGAGTGGGTCACCTTCGGCGTCGAGAGCCAGAACTGGACGCTCTCGCAGTTCCTCCACGGCGAGCAGGGTGCGCTCATCTGCACGGCCAAGATCGTCGAATCGGTGCCGTGGATCGATGCCAAGTACTACGCCTCCACCCAGGTGATGGACGAGGCCAGGCATGTCGAGGTGTTCGGGAAGTACCTGGACGAGAAGCTCTCCGGCCACTACCCGGTCAACGCGCACCTGCGGATGCTCCTCGACGACATCATCGCCGACTCGCGGTGGGACCTGACCTACCTGGGAATGCAGATCATGGTCGAGGGACTGGCCCTGGCCGCGTTCGGGTTCATGCACCAGATGACCGGCGACCCGCTGCTGAAGAAGTTGCTGCGCTACGTGATGGCCGACGAAGCTCGCCATGTCGCCTTCGGCGTGCTCAGCCTGCAGGAGTACTACGAAGGGCTGAACGCGGCCGAACTCCGTGAGCGACAGGAATTTGCCTTCGAGGCCGCGGTCCGGATGCGGGACCGCTTCCTCCAACAGGAGGTCTGGGACCGGATGGGGGTCGACCCGAAGGCCATCGTCCCGGTGGTGCAGCAGGCGCCGGAACGAGGGGAATTCCAGGCTCTGCTCTTCTCGAAGATCGTCCCCAACTGCAAGAAGCTGGGCCTGCTGGATGCGGCCGACGGATGGCTCCGAACCAAGTTCACCGAGCTGGGCGTCATCGAGTTCGAGTCGTGGGTCGACACCACCGAGGAGTACGACGCGCTCGCCTCGGTGCCACCGAAGGATCGAATCGCTTCCTAGGTCGATCTCTGCCGGGTGAGGACGAGGGTTTGGCGGCCGGTCACCCACCCCCGACCGGGGCCCGCCCGGCCGATCGGGGTGGTGGATCAGCGGGCTGCCGATCGGGGCGGTTGCTGCTGGTAGCCTCCGACATCGTGACGCAGTTCGAGATTCCCGTACCCCGGTCGAGGGGCTGAGGCGCGATGCCCCGTTTCGGGTCGGTGATCACCGCCATGGTCACGCCGTTCGACGCTGACGGAATGGTGGATCTGGAGGGAGCGCGGGCGCTGGCCCGCCACCTGGCCGCCACCGGCAGCGAGGGCCTGGTGGTGGCCGGGACCACCGGCGAGGGCCCGGTCCTCACCGATGCGGAGCGGATCGGTCTCTTCCGGGCCGTCGTCGACGCCGTGGACGTGCCGGTCATCGCTTCGACGGGCACCAACGACACCGCCCATTCGGTGCTGCTGACGAAAGAGGCCGAGGCGGTCGGGGTCCAAGGCGTCCTGGCCGTGACGCCGTACTACAACCGCCCGTCACCGGCCGGTCTCTCGGCCCACTTCCGGACCATCGCCGGGGCCACCGATCTTCCCGTGGTCCTCTACGACATCCCCATCCGTTCGGGCCGCCGGATCGGTGCCGCACTCACGACCGAGCTGGCCCGTGAGGTGCACAACATCGTCGGGGTCAAGGATGCCACCGGGGATGCCGCCGCCGCCGCCGTCGTGGTGGCCGAGACCCCGGACGAGTTCGACGTGTACTGCGGGGACGACTCGCTCACCCTGCCGTTCCTGTCGATCGGAGGTGCCGGCATCATCAGTGTCGCCGCCCACTGGGCCGGCCCCCAGTTCGCCGAGATGATCCGCAGCTACCGGTCCGGCGAGGTGGAGCGGGCCATGACCGTCAACCAGCAGCTGGCCGAGTCGTATCAGTTCGAGTCCACCGAGGAGTTTCCCAATCCCGTTCCGGCCAAGGCTGCGTGCCGGGTGCTCGGGCTGGCCGTCGGCCAGTGCCGGCTTCCCCATCCCCCGGCGCCCACCGCGCTCGACGACCGGGCCCGCGACGTCGTGTCCAGGGTGAGCCGGCTCAATCCGGCGCACCAGTCGGTTGCCTGACTCCGAGCGGACCCGGCGGCGCTCCGGCGGCGCGAGTCCGAAGAGCGGCGCCGCCAAAGCTGCGTCCGGCGAGCAGGCCAAGGACGCGTCAGGCAACCGGGGCAAGCGGTCATCGGGCCGGGACGCGGCTCCCGGAGCCCAGGGTGCTTCCGGGCACCAGCCGGCACGGGCCAAGACCCCGAAGGAGCCGGGCAAGCGTGTGGCGCGGGAGGTGGGCCGTCCCGGCCCGGACGCGGTACGGGTGGTGTTCCTCGGCGGCCTGGGCGAGATCGGGAGGAACTGCGCCTGTATCGAGGTCGAAGGGAGGATCCTCGTGCTCGACGTGGGCATCATGTTCCCGGATCCGGACATGCCCGGCGTCGACCTGGTGCTCCCGGACTTCACCTACCTCCGTGAGAACGCCGACCGGGTCGAAGCCGTCATCCTCACCCACGGGCACGAGGACCACACGGGCGGGCTGGCCTACCTGCTCCGTGACTTCCCGATACCCGTCTACGGCTCCGAGCTCACCCTGGCCCTGGCCCGCAACCGGGTGGACGAGGCCGGCATGGCCGATCGGGCCCGGTTCATCCCCGTCAAGGACGGTGAGCGCCGGAGGATCGGTCCCTGTGATGTCGAATTCATACCGGTGACCCATTCGGTCCCGCACGCGTTCGCCACCGCGTTCCACACCCCACAGGGCGTCATCCTCCACTCCGGCGATTTCAAGATCGACCTCCACCCCGTCGACGATCGACGGACCGACCTGGCCCGGATGGGTGCCCTGGCCTCGGACCCGGGGATCCGGCTGCTCCTGGCCGACTCGACCAATGCCGAGGAGCCCGGGTTCACACCGTCGGAGTCGACGGTGGGGGCCACGTTGCGGAAGGTCTTCCTGGCCCGTCCCGACCGGCGCTTCATCGTGACCTGCTTTGCCAGCCACATCCACCGGGTCCAGCAGGTGGCCGACGCGGCCATCGCCGGGGGCAGGTCGGTCGCCACCCTCGGGCGCTCCATGCAGAAGAACGTCGCCCTGGCCCGCAGCCTCGACCTGTTGCACATCCCGGACCGGGCCCTCGTCGACGTGGAGGACATCGACGATCTCGATCCCGGTCAGGTGTGTGTGATCTCCACCGGCTCCCAGGGTGAGCCGATGTCGGCGCTGTCACGCCTGGCCGCCGGTGAGAACCGGTTCTTCCGGCTGCGCGAGGACGACGTGGTGGTGATCAGCGCCCACCCCATCCCCGGGAACGAGTGGTCGGTGGGAAGGGTCATCGACAGCCTCCACCGGCGGGGGGTGGAGGTCATCCACTCCGGCGTGGACTCCGTGCACGTGAGCGGGCACGCACGCCAGGGCGAACTGGCCATGCTGATGTCGGTGACCAGGCCCGAGTACTTCATCCCCGTGCACGGTGAGTACCGGCACATGGCCAATCACGTGCGGTTGGCCGCATCGATGGGAATCGCCGGCGACCGGGTCATCCTGTGCGAGGACGGCGATGCCGTGAAGCTCGACGCCTCCGGGCTGCGACGCGACGGAACCGTCCCCGGTGGGTATCTCTTCGTCGACGGCAGCTCGGTCGGGGACATCGGCCACGGCGTGCTGCGGGACCGGATGGTCCTGGCCGAGGAGGGGGTGGTCATGGCGGTGGCCACGGTCGACCTCAAACGGGGCGAGGTGGTGGGCACACCCCAGATCGTGACCCGCGGCTGGGCCTACGACCACGATACCGAGGCCCTCCTCGACGAGGCCCGTGAGCAGGTGGCCAAGGCGCTCGAGCAGGCGCTCTCGGCCGGGAGCAACGACCACGAGAACCTCAACCGGGTGGCTCGCAAGGCGCTCGGGCGCCTGGTCGGAGACCGCACCCGCCAGCGGCCGATGATCGTGCCGGTGATCGTCACGGTCTGAACGCCGGCGCCGAGGCCACCGGGCGGGTGTCCCCGAGAAGTGGACGCTGCGGGAGTACCCTGTTACGCACTGTGACGACGGCTACCAAGCGACCGGCGGGCCGGTCCGGGTCTTCGCGCCCGAAGGGTGGACCCGCCTCGAAGGCCCGATCGCGCCCTCGGTCCACGGCGTCGACCCGGAAGGCGGGCGCACACCGGGGGAGGGGTGGGACCGGTCCCCGCCGGGGGCGCGGCGCCCATGAACGCACAGGCCTGGCCGCTTCCATGTGGGCGGTCATCGCCGGCCACGCCACCGACCTGTGGGGGGTGGTACTGGTCACCGTGGGTGTGCTGGCCGGCCTGGCCTTCTACGCCGACTCCCTCGACCCGGCCGGCCGCTACGCCCGGCTCGCGGTCGGCGATCTGTTCGGATGGGGCCGGTTCCTGGTTCCTGCCGTCGCCGTCGGCGTCGGCCTGCTCCTGCTCATCGGCCGCCGCGATGAAGAGGGGGTTCGTGCCGCACCCGAACCCGCCCGCGCCGTGATCGGGGCGACCCTCACCCTCCTGGCCGCGGCCGGACTGGCCGCGCTGGCCGGTGGCTCACCCGCGCTCCGGGACTCGACGGCGCAGCTCTCGTCGGCCGGCGGTTGGGTGGGCGCACTGGTCGGCAACCCGCTCCGGGACGGGCTCGGGGGGTTCGGCGCCGTCACCGTGCTGGTGGCCGTGCTGGTGGTGGCCATGGTCGTCTTCACCGGCGTCTCCGTCAGCTCGGCCGCCCGTGGGGTCATGCGGGCCGCCCGCTGGGGCATCTCCGTGGCCGGTGGGGGACCGGACGATGACCACGAGGACAACCTCGACGACGCCAACCCGACCGATCCCTTCGGCCGCGCCGTCAAGGCGGGGACCGGGGCGGCCGAGGTGATCGCCGACCCGGTCGGTGACGAGGGTGACGAGACCGACGAGACCGACGAGACCGACCCCATCGTCGCCGACCCGGATCCGTCCGAGGCGACGTTGGTCCCCGCACCTGCCCGGCCGGTCAAGGGCTCCCAGCTGGAGATGAAGCTGGGACCGACCGTCGGTGACTGGCGCCTCCCTCCAGCCACCCTGTTGAAGCACGCGAAGCCCCACACCGTCGATGAGCGGGAGGTCGACGCCGGAGGGGCGGCCCTGGTCGCCGCCCTCTCCGCCCATGGTGTCGACACCCGGCTGGTCGGCCGCACGGTGGGGCCCACGGTGACCCGCTACGAGCTGGAACTCGGTGCGGGGGTGAAGGTGGCCCGGGTGACGTCGTTGTCGAAGGACATCGCCTATGCCATGGCCTCACCGGACGTCCGCATTCTGGCTCCCATCCCGGGCAAGTCGGCCATCGGGGTGGAGGTGCCGAACCGCCGACGTGAGCTGGTCGCACTGGGGGACATCCTGGCCTCACCCGAGGCATCCAAGGCCTCCCACCCGCTCGAGGTGGCACTCGGGCGCGACATCGCCGGCCGGTCGGTGATGGTCAACCTGGCCGAGATGCCCCACGTGCTGGTGTCGGGGGCCACGGGCTCCGGCAAGTCCTCGTGCATCAACTCGGTGCTGACCTCGATCCTGACCCGGGCCACCCCCGACCAGGTCCGCCTCATCCTGGTCGACCCGAAACGGGTCGAGCTCGGTCAGTACAACGACCTTCCCCACCTGTTGACCCAGGTAGTGGTGGATCCGAAGAAAGCGGCCAACGCGCTGAGCTGGGCGGTGACCGAGATGGAACGCCGCTACGACCTGCTCGCCGAGGTCGGGATGCGCGACATCACCGGCTACAACGCGGGATACGACAGCGGCGACCTGGCCGACTACGAGGAGGCGTACCAGCTCCGGATGCGGGGTACCGGGGAGGAGGAGGCCGAGGAGGACGAAGTCGGGGTCGAGGCCCGCTACCAACGACTGCCCTTCATCCTGATCGTCGTGGACGAGCTGAACGACCTCATGATGGTGGCGGCCCGCGATGTCGAGGAATCGGTCTGCCGCATCGCCCAGATGGCCCGGGCGGTCGGCATCCATCTCGTGCTGGCCACCCAGCGGCCCTCGGTGGACGTGATCACCGGCGTGATCAAGGCCAACATCCCCTCGCGGATGGCCTTCTCTGTCTCCACCCAGGCTGACAGCCGGGTGATCCTCGACCAGGGCGGGGCCGAGCGCCTGATCGGCAAGGGTGACATGTTGTTGTTGTCGGCGTCGTCCTCGAACCCGCAGCGCCTGCAGGGCCCCTGGGTGAGTGAGGAGGAGGTCCGGGCCGTGACCGCCCACTGGAAGCGCCAGCGGCCCATGGAGGTGGTCGCCGGCATCGAAGAGGTGGTCGGGTTGGGGGGGTCGAAGTCAGACGGTGAGGACGGCGACGATGACCTCCTCGACCAGGCCATGGAGCTCGTCGTGCGGTCCCAGTTGGGCTCTACATCCATGCTGCAACGCAAACTGCGAGTCGGGTTCGCCCGCGCGGGCCGGTTGATGGACCTGATGGAACGCCGGGGTGTGGTCGGGCCCTCGGAGGGCTCCAAGGCGCGCGCCGTGCTCATGACGCCCGAGGAATTGGACGCGCGCTGAGCAAGGGCGACGGGTCCGATGCGGTGTTGTCGGCTCCGGAGGGGTCCGGAACCGCTGTGACGCGTCCGGGGCCGGAGGCTGCCGACGACCCGGTGGCCCAGCCGGCGGCCACGCCTCTGCTCAACGCGGATGCCGTCGACATCACCGCATCCGAACCGTCGGCCGACAACCGGTCGGCCGACGGGTCGCTGGTCACCGCCCCCATCGTCACCGAACCGGTGGCAGCCGCCCCGGCCGGGACCGGCGCCGCCCCCGGGGGTGTCAGGCCCCACTCCCGGAGTCACCGGACCCGCCGCCGCCATCGCATCTGGCCGTGGCTGGTCCTCGCCGTGGCCGTGATCCTGGCGCTCGGCGGGTTGGTCGCCACCCAGCGGATCAATCGGCCGCTGGCCAGTCCGAGGTTGGTGTCGTCCCTGCCCGCGTCCCTCACGGTGCCAGGGGCGGCCCCGGCCCTCCCGTGGCCGACGGTCGGACAGGGCGCGGTGTCGATCCCCACGCTCGGGTACGCGGCGCAGTCGGGACCCGAGGTGTCGGTCCCCATCGCATCGCTGACCAAGATGGCCAACGCCGTCGTGATCCTGCGCGACCATCCGCTGGCCCCGGGTGCGGCCGGGCCCGAGATCACCGTCACCCAGGCCGACGTGGCCGAGTACGACTACGAGATCGACAACGACGAGTCGAACATTCCCATCCAGCTGGGCGAGAAGCTGACCGAGTTCCAGATGCTCGAGGCGCTGATGAACCAGTCGGCCAATGACATCGCCTACAGCCTGGCCATGTGGGATGCAGGGAGCGTGCCCGCCTTCGTGGCCAAGATGAACGCGCTGGCCGCGTCCCTCGGCGCCGTGCACACCCACTACGCCGACGCCAGCGGTTACGACCCGCAGTCCGTCTCGACGGCGGCCGACACGTTGCGCATCGCCGCCGCGGGGATGAACATCCCGGCGTTCGCCCACGTGGTGAGCCTGTCCACCGTGACCCTTCCGCTGGTGGGCACCGCTCACAACATCGTGACCGAGATCGGGAGCAACGGGGTGGTCGGGGTGAAGTCCGGCTATACCTCCCAGGCCGGTGGCTGCATGGTGCTCGCCGCGTACCGGGTCATCGGAGGGAGGTCGGTCCTGGTGCTCGCCTCGGCGCTGGGCCAGCACGTCCCCGCCCCGGTGGCGCCCAAGCCGAGCCCGGCGGCGGCCGCTGCGGCCGGGGCACGTTCGGCCCACCCACCGGCGTCACTTCCCTCGACCACCACGACCACTGTTCCGACCAGCGATCTCGAGATCATGTACCCGCTCCGCTACGCCGGGCCCATCGTCGAGACGCTCCTCGATGCCTCCAAGGCGGCCGTGGTCCAGGTGCCGGTGGTCGCCCGCGGCCAGCTGCTCATGTCAGCCACCGCTGACTGGAACGGCACGTCCCACCGGGTGGGGGCGATCGCCTCGCAGAGTGCGTGGCTGCTCGGGTGGCCGGGGCAGAAGGTCGCCTCGGTCGTGAAGTTCGGCGTCGTTCCACCGGGAGTCGTGGCCGGCCATCAGGCCGGTCACGCGCTCTACGCCCTCGGCGAACAGATCCAGTCCGTTCCGCTCACGATCACCCGTACCCTGCCCGAGCCGTCGTGGTGGTGGCGTCTGGTCCACGGCTGACCGGTCCTCCGGGGCAGGCGGGCGGGCGGGCGGCCGGTCACCCCGGTTCCGCCCGTGGCAACCCACGACGAGTACCGTGTCGGTGTGCGCGCACGAGCTCCAGCGTCGGCTGCCAACCTCGGCCCCGGTTTCGACACCCTGGCCATCGCACTCGACCTCTACGTGGAGGTCGAGGTCGAACCGGCGCCCCGGCTCAATGTCCGGTCCGAGGGCGAGGGCGCGGGCCTGTCCGACGATCCGTCCCACCTCGCCGCCCGGGTGGCCATCGAGGTGGCCGGAACCGAACGCCTCTCCATCACCGTGCGGTCCCAGATACCGGTGGGCAGGGGTCTCGGTTCCTCTGCCGCGCTGGCCATCGCCGCCGCCGCCGCCGCCGGTGCCGAAGATCCCCTGGGCGTGGCCGCCCGCATGGACGGTCATCCCGACAACGCCGCTGCGTCGATGGTCGGGGGCCTGGTGGCGGCGGCACGGGTCAAGGGCGGGGTCCAAGCCGTCCGGCTGCCCCTGGACGTGAGCCTGGCCTTCGTCGTCATCGTGCCCGACGTGAGCCTGTCCACGGCGCGGGCCCGCCAGGCGTTGCCCATCGAGGTCTCGCGCGAGAGTGCCGCCTTCAATCTCTCGCGGATGGCCCTGTTGATCGCGGGGCTGGCCGACAGCCGCGTCCTGATCAGCGAGGCCACCGAGGACCGCCTCCATCAGGACTACCGCAGCCCGCTCTTTCCCGCTGCTCCGAAGCTGCTGGCCGGGATGGCCGAGGGCGGTGCGCTCGCCGTCTGCTGGTCGGGCGCCGGCCCCTCACTCCTCGGCATCTGCAAGCAGTCGGAGGCGCACACCGTACAGGCCGCCGCACAGGGAGCGCTGGCCGCCGCGGGCATCGCCGGGCAGGTCCTGGTACTGCATCCGGACATGCACGGTTTGGTCATCGACCGTGGTGGCCCGGCCGACGTCTACGACTTCAACGCCGGCTGACGGCCCACACCCTCACGGCCGACGCCCATGCCCAGCGAACCGACCAGAGAGCTTCTTGCCGTGGCCAACTCGCACCCCGGGCGCGACTACGAAGTCCGCTGCGAATGTCCCGAGTTCACCTGTCTGTGTCCCCTGACCGGCCAACCCGACTTCGCCACCGTCATCGTGTCCTACGTGCCCGACCGGTCGCTGGTGGAGCTCAAGTCGCTCAAGCTGTACCTGTGGAGCTACCGCAACGAGGGCGGCTTCCACGAGGACATGACCAACCGCATCCTCGACGACCTGGTGGCGGCCATCGCACCCCGCCGGATGACGGTGACGACGGACTGGCTGGTACGGGGAGGCATCCATACCGTGGTGGAGGCATCGCACCCGTAGGCGGGGGCCGGGGTGCCTTCGGGGTGCACCCGGGAAGTTCGACCCACCAGCCCGGCCCCGCGTTTGCCGATCGAGTCCTGGCCCGGGCGGCGGCTCGGTGCCGGGCCTGTGTCGGCAGGGTCGTATCCTGGGCCCGGTGAACGAGCCGCCCCCCGCCCCCGGCGTCGACCCCGACCCGCGAACCGCTCGGCCGGTGGCGGGGCCCCGGACGTTCCACATCCGCACATTCGGGTGTCAGATGAACGATCACGACTCGGAGCGGCTGGCCGGGGCTCTGATCGCAGACGGCCTGGTGGCGGCCCCGGACCTCGAGTCGGCCGACGTGGTCGTGTTCAACACCTGTTGCATCCGCGAGAACGCCGACAACAAGTTCTACGGCCACCTGGGCAATCTGAAGACGTTGCGGGAGAGCCGACCCGACATGCAGATCGCGGTGGGGGGGTGTCTCGCCCAGATGGACAAAGAGCGGATCCGGGAGCGGGCCGCCCACGTCGATGTCGTGTTCGGGACCCACAACCTCACCCGGGCGCCGGCACTGCTCCGGCAGGCGGCGTCATCGGGCCCGGTGGTCGAGATACTCGACGAGCCGCCGCCGGCCGCCGATCCGACGGCCGGCGATCAACAGGTGGCCGCCCTGGCCGCGGTGAGGGACCTTCCCTATGCCGCGTGGGTGACCATCCAGACCGGCTGCGATAATTCGTGTGCGTTCTGCATCGTCCCGTCGGTCCGTGGTGGCGAGGTCTCGCGTCAGAAGGACGACCTGGTGGCCGAGGTGCGCGCCCTGGCCGGGCGGGGTGTCACCGAGGTGACGCTGCTCGGCCAGAACGTCAACTCCTACGGGCGGGACCTGACCCGCCGTCGCCCTCTGTTCGCCGAACTGCTGCGGTCGGTCGGAGCGGTCGAGGGCATCCGACGGGTGCGGTTCACCAGCCCCCATCCAAAGGACCTCCGGCCCGAGACGATCGCGGCCATGGCCGAGACAGCCGAGGTCTGCAACCACCTGCATCTCCCGTTGCAGTCGGGCTCCGACGCGGTCCTCGCCGCCATGCGCCGCGGCTATACCGCGGCACGGTACCTGGCCCGACTGGGCGAAGCCCGTGCGGCCATCCCGGACCTGGCCGTGACCACCGACCTCATCGTCGGGTTCCCCGGCGAGTCCGAGGACGACTTCGAGCGCACGCTCGAAGTGGCGGCCGAGGCGGCGTACGACAGTGCCTACACCTTCATCTTCTCCCCCCGACCCGGAACGAGGGCGGCGTCCATGGAGGACCTGTTCGTGCCACACGAGGTGGTGGCCGAGCGCTTCGGGCGACTCCGTGTGGTGGTCGAGCGATCGGCGCTGGCCCGCCACCGCGACCGGATCGGACGGGTCGAGGAGGTGGTCGTGGAGGGACCTTCGAGACGGGACCCGACACTGGTCACGGGCCGGACCGCCCAGAACAAGCTCGTCCACTTCGAGCCCGTCGAGGGGTGCCCGGTGCGCAGTGGCTCGTTCGCCAACGTCGAGGTGACCGGCGCCGGCCGCCACCACCTCTCGGGCCGGCTGCTCGACGTGACGGCGCGGCCGTCGTATCGGGTGCGCATCCCGGTCACCTCCGGGTGATCGGCGGGCAGCGCTGACGGTGCCCCTCGCTCCACCCGCCACGGCTTCCGGCCCGCCGGTGGTGGCCCTGGTCGGCGCAACGGCATCGGGGAAGTCGTCGGTGGCACGTGATGTGGCCGCATGGGTGGCCGGGCCGGGCCGGTTCGGAACGGACCGTCCCGGGGCTCCGCCGCCGCTCCCGGTCGAGCTCGTCTCGGTCGACTCGATGGCCGTGTACCGGGGCATGGACATCGGAACGGCCAAGCCCACGCCAGAGGAACAGGCGGCCCACAGGTACCACTTGATCGACCTGGTCGATGCGGGGGAGGAATTCACCGTCCTGCAGTTCCAGACAGCCGGACGGGCGGCCCTGTCCGGCATCGCCGGACGTCACCACGGGGCCCTGCTGGTAGGAGGGACCGGGCTCTACCTGCGTTCGTTGGTCGACAGCCTCACCTTTCCCGGCCGCTACCCCGAGATCGCGTGCTCTCTCGAACAGGGGCTGGACGCCGCCGGGCCCGAGGGGAGCACCGGACAGGACCGGGCCCTGCGGGCGCTCCACGACCGCCTCGTCAGGCTCGACCCGGTGGCTGCCGGCCGTATCGCCCCGTCCAACCGCCGACGGCTGGTCCGGGCCCTGGAGGTCACCATGGGGGCGGAGCGCCCGTTCTCGACCTTCGGTCCGGGGCTCGAACGCTATCCGCCGACAGCGGTCTCGTTGGTCGGGATCCGACTCCCCCCCGTCGAGCTCGACCGGCGCATCGCCGAGCGGTTCGACCGTCTCATGGAGCTCGGCTTCCTGGAAGAGGTTCGCTCCCTGGCGGCACGGCCTGGCGGCCTGTCGAGGACGGCCCGTCAGGCTCTCGGCTACCGCGAGCTGCTCACCCACCTCGAAGAGGGCGTACCTCTCCCCGACGCTGTCGACCAGGCCGTCCGCCGGACCCGTGCGTTCGCCCGACGGCAGATGGCATGGTTTCGCCGCGATCCCCGTATCGTGTGGTTGGAGCGAGATACCGACCCGGTGGCAACCATTGCCGCCCTCTTCCGGGAGATTCCCCGAGACGGTGCCGGGATGGGAGACTGTCCGACAGCACCATGAGTCAGCCGACACCGAACACCCGATCACTGCACTTGACCAAGCATCATGGGGCCGGTAACGACTTCCTGGTTCTCGTGGATGTCGACGACACCTCGCCTCTGGAGCCGCAGGTGGTCCGCGCCTTGTGCCACCGGAGGTTCGGGGTCGGCGCCGACGGGGTCATCCGGATCCGTGGCGACGAGGGCGGGGCGGATGTGGCCATGGACCTTCGCAACGCCGACGGGAGCGTCGCCGAGATGAGCGGGAACGGCATCCGGTGCCTGGCCCAGGCCGCGGTGGAGATCGGTCTGGTGAAGCCACCGACATTCACCGTGCGGACCCTGGCCGGGGTGCGGACCGTCGACTTCCTGCCCGGCGAGGCACCCGGTTCCGCGGTGGCGTCGGTCGACATGGGCGAGGCGGTCCTCGGCCCCGACCAGCCCCAGCAGTTCGCCGACCGTAAGGCCCGCCGGGTCGACATGGGCAATCCCCATCTGGTCCTCCTCGGCCCCGACCCGGCCGGCGTGGACATCACCGATCTGGGCAGCCGGCTCCAAGAGGTGCATCCCGGCGGGATCAACGTCGAGTTCATCTCCGTCGGCCCGGGTCCGGACGCCATCACCCTGCGGGTGTGGGAGCGCGGCGTGGGCGAGACCCGGGCCTGCGGCACCGGCAGCGCCGCCGCCGCGGTGGCGGCACGCAGTTGGGGAATGGTGGGCGAGACGGTCGATGTGCACAATCCGGGCGGGACCCTCCAGGTGTCGTTGGTGGCCGGCACGGTGCGGTTGAAGGGACCGGTCAGGAAGGTTGCGGAGATCGACGTCGACCGCCAGGAGATCCTGGGTGCGGCCCGAACGTGACGCCGAGCGACTCTGCCTTCACCGACACCCTCATCTCCCGGACCGTCCGGGAGCGGATCGTGCTCGTGGGGGTCACCCTGTCCCACGAGACGCTCGCCGACACCGAGGCCGGGCTGGACGAGTTGGCGCTGCTCGTGGCCACGGCCGGTGCCGACGTGATGGACCGCGTCGTGCAGCGCCGGGTCACCCCGGACCCGGCCACCTACCTGGGCAAGGGCAAGGCCGAGGAACTGCGGTCGGTGTGCCTGGCCGTCGATGCGGACACCGTGGTTTTCGACGATGACCTCTCGCCGGCCCAGCAGCGGAACTTGGAGAGGATCCTCGGTCGTACCGCCATCGACCGCACCGCGGTGATTCTCGACATCTTCGCGCAGAACGCACGCACCCCCGAAGGCCGCGCGCAGGTGGAACTGGCCCTGTTGCGGTACCGACTGCCCAGGCTGCGGGGCCGGGGCAGGTCGTTCAGCCAGCAGGCCGGTGGCATCGGCACGAGGGGTCCGGGCGAGACCAAGCTCGAGGTCGACCGGCGGCGCCTGGTGCGCAGGATGACGCGGCTCGAGTCCGATCTCCGCCAGCTCGACCGTACCCGGCGCACACAACGACGGGGCCGGGCCAGGTCGCGGCAGCGGACGGTCTCCCTGGTGGGTTACACGAACGCCGGCAAGTCGACGTTGCTCAACCGGCTGTGCCAGGCCGACGTGCTGGTGGAGAATCGCCTCTTCTCCACACTCGACCCCCGTACCCGGCACCTCGACCTCCCCGGCGGGGAGCGGGTGCTGGTGACCGACACTGTCGGCTTCGTGCGCAAGCTTCCCCACCAGGTGGTCGAGGCGTTCCGTTCCACACTCGAGGTGGTGTGCGACTCCGACCTCGTCATCCATGTGGTCGACGGCTCGGCCCCCGACTTCGAGGGCCAGGTCGACGCCGTCCGGACGGTGCTGGCCGAGATCGGTGCCGACGGCCTCCCCGAACTGCTGGTCGTCAACAAGGCCGACGCCGTGGCCGCCCTGGGATGTGAGGCCGACGAGGAGGCCCGTCATCTGCTCGCCGCCCATCCGGGCTCGGTCATGGTGTCCGCCCGGACCGGGGCGGGGATCGACCAGCTGTTGACGGCGGTCGGTGACCGTCTCCGGGTCGGCGACCTGGTCGTCGAGCTGGACATCCCCTGGGCCCGGGGTGACGTGCTGGCCGCGGTTCATCGCGAAGGGGAGATCGTCGGCGAGGTGGCCGGCGAGCAGTCGACCCGCATCCATGTGGTTCTCGACGAAGTCGGCAAGTCCCGTTTCGCGGAGTTCCTCGCCTCATGACGCCCGACGCCCGGCCGACCGGTCCTCCGGCGGGGTTCGCCCCTCCGCCCTACCCCTACGACCGGCTGGCGACCCTCAAGACGAGGGCCGAGGATCGCTTCCGGGCCCGCGGTGGTCTGGTCGACTGTTCGATCGGCACGCCGTGCGACCCACCCCCCGCGTTCGTTCTCGAGGCCATGGCCGACTCCGACGCCGAGCGTGGCTATCCGGCTTCGGCCGGGTCGACGGCCTACCGCCGCGCCGCGGCCGGTTGGTTGGAGCGGCGCTTCGGAGTGTCCGTCGACCCGGAGACCGAACTGGCGGCGTGCGTCGGGACGAAGGAATTCGTGGCCTCAACGGCCCAGTACCTCCACCTGCGCAACCCCGGGCGCGACACGGTGCTGTACCCGGCCGTGTCCTATCCGACCTACGCCATGGGCGCGCTCCTCGGTGGCTGCCGTGCGGTTCCGGTACAGGAGCTGTCCGGCGGCGGCCTCGATCTGGCCTCCATCGACGCGGCCGACGCCCGACGTGCCCTGATGCTGTGGGCCAACTCACCGTCCAACCCGACCGGCCTCCTGACCGACCTCGAAGGCCTGGCCCGATGGGGGAGGGAGCACGAGGTCCCCGTCTTCTCCGACGAGTGCTATACGGAATTCACCTGGCGTGGCCGGCCCTCGACCGTGCTGGCCGCCGGGTTGCGCGGCGTGGTGGCTGTGCACTCGCTGTCGAAACGCTCCAATCTGGCCGGCGTGCGTGCGGGTTTCTTCGCCGGCGACCCCGAGCTGGTGGGCTTCCTGGCCGACGTGAGGCGCCACGCCGGCCTCATGGTCCCCGGCCCGGTGCAGGCCGGGGCGGTGGCCGCCTTCGGTGACGACGTCCACGTCGACGGGCAACGGGCCCGGTACGAGGAACGCCTGAACTTCCTGCGCCGGCGGTTCGACGGCGTGGGACTTCCGACTCCCATGCCCGCGGGCGGGTTCTACCTGTGGGTCCCGGTGCCGGATGCGATGTCCGGGTCGGGGTGGGAGTTGGCCGAAACCTTGGCCCTCGACGGTGGTCTGCTGGTGAGTCCGGGAGATCTCTATGGCCCGTACGGGGCCGGCTTCGTCCGGGTTGCGGTGGTCCAGCCCATGGAGCGCCTCGAGCTGGCCGCCGAACGGCTGTCCCGCCACCCGGTGGTTGCCGGTTCGTAGCGGACACCGAGGGAGGGGGGTGTCCGGCCGGATCGCCGGGTTCCCAGGGCTAACGTCTGGCCAATGGCTACGCTCCAATCCCGAATCGAAGAGTTGTGGGAACGCGCCGCGGAACTCGGCCCGTCCGACGGTGATGCGCTGGCAGTGGTGACCGAGGCCATCGAGCTGCTCGACCGGGGCACGGCGCGGGTGGCCGAAGTCGATGTGGCCACCGACGAGGTCGTGGTCCACCAGTGGCTGAAGCAGGCCATCCTCTTGCTGTTCCGACTGCGTTCGATGGAGACCATCGAGGTGGGGCCGTTCGAGTTCGCCGACAAGCTCCCCTTGAAGCGGGACTACGCCGGGTCCGGGGTCAGGGTGGTGCCGGGTGCGTCGGCCCGGTGGGGTTCGTTCCTCGGCAATGGCGTGATCTGCATGCCCAGCTACGTCAACATCGGGGCCCGGGTGGGGGCCGGCACCATGGTCGACACCTGGGCCACGGTGGGATCGTGCGCACAGATCGGCGAACAGGTCCACCTCTCGGGGGGTGTCGGTATCGGCGGTGTGCTCGAGCCGGCTCAGGCCGCGCCCGTGGTCATCGAGGACGAGGTGATGGTCGGGAGCCGGTCGATGATCACCCAGGGGGCGCGGGTGGGCCGCGGGATCGGTCCTCGGGGAGGGCAGCATCCTCAACCCCTCGATACCGGTCATCGACGCGGAGACCGGTATCGAGCTGGGCCGGGGCCATGTCCCCCCATGGTCGGTGGCGGTCCCGGCATCCCGCCGCCGTGAGTACCCCGGTGGCGAGTTCTTCCTGCCGTGCCTCCTGGTCATCAAACGGCTCACCGAAGGGGAGCGCCACGACAAGGCCCGGCTCACGGACATCCTCCGCCAGCACGGCGTCTCGACATGACCACCGAGATGCCGGACGGCCTGTTCGGCCTGGCCACGGCGCTCGTCGCCATCCCGTCGGTCAGCCATCACGAAGAACTCATGGCCGACGCCGTCGAAGCCGCGCTCAACCTGTGCCCGTGGCTGACCGTCGAACGGGTCGGCCACAACGTGGTGGCCCGCACCGAGTTGGGCCGGAGCGCCAGGATCCTCCTGGCCGGTCACCTGGACACGGTCCCGCCGGTGGGCGGCAACGAGGAACCGCGCATCGAGGACGGCGTGTTGTTCGGCGTGGGTGCCACCGACATGAAGGGCGGGCTGGCCGTCTTCTTGCACCTGGCCGGAGCCGTACCCGAACCGGCAGTGGACGTGACATGGTGCTTCTACGTGGGCGAGGAGGTCGAACAGGAATTCAACGGGCTCTCGCACCTCTGGCAGTATCGGCCCGACCTTCTCCGGGCGGATGCCGCCATCCTCGGAGAGCCGACCGGTGGGATCGTCGAGGCCGGATGCCAGGGGACGCTCCGGGTCCGCCTGTCGCTCGGCGGCCGCCGGGCCCATACCGCCAGACCCTCCAGTGGACGCAACGCCATTCACCGCCTTGCTCCGGTGCTGACGGCCGCGGCCGGCTACGAGAGCCGAGCCCCGGTGCTCGATGGGTGCGAGTTCGTCGAGCAGCTCCAGGTCGTCGAGGTCGCCGGCGGGGTGGCCGCCAACGTCGTGCCCGACGAGGCATCGCTCCTGATCAACCACCGGTTCGCTCCCGACCGTACCGTCGAGGAGGCCGAGTCGTCGGTCAGGGAACTGCTCGGACCTCATCTGGAGGCCGGTGACCGCTGGGAGCTGGTCGAATTCGCGTCGGCCGCTCCTCCCGCCCTCGATCATCCGGTGCTCGCGTCACTGGTGGCGGCCACCGGATCCCCGCCGAAGGCGAAGCAGGGGTGGACCGACGTGGCTTCCTTCTGGGCCCACGGGATCCCGGCGGCCAACTTCGGTCCCGGGGATCCGCTGCTGGCCCACACCCCCGGTGAGCACGTGAGCGGCGCCGAGCTCGAGCGCGTGGCGACAGTGCTCGACTCCCTTCTGAGCACCAGCCGATAGGTTCCAGCTTCTTCCCGCTCCGCCTTCCCCCTCGAGCTTCCGCCTTCCCGTCCGGTGCCGTTTCAGCGGCGGATCAGAGCCTCCGCAGTACGGTGACCACCTTGCCGTAGATGGTGATCTCGTCCGGATCGAATTCCATGGGTTCGAGACGCTGGTTGGCTGGGGTGAGGACCACCACACCGTCCCGTGTGGAGAAGTACTTGACGGTCGCTTCACCGTCGGGGATGCCCGCCACCACCACGTCGCCCCGTTCGGCGTCGGCCTGTTGACGGACGACGACGCAGTCGCCGTCCATGATTCCGGCTTCGATCATCGAATCGCCCCTGACTCTGACCATGAACAGCGTGCCGGTCCCGGTGAAGTCCTCGGGCAGCGGATAGAGCTCCTCCACGTTCTCCTGGGCCAGCACGCCGGTTCCGGCCGCCACCTCACCGACCAGGGGGACGTGCCTGATCGGCCGGGCATCGGCGATGACCTTGGAGGAGGGGTCGTAGCACACCTCCATGGCCCGGGGCTTCGTCGGGTCCCTCCTCAGGTATCCCTCGCGTTGCAGCACGGCCAGGTGGGCGTGGACGGTGGAGGAGGACGTGAGGCCGACCGACTCGCCGATCTCGCGCACCGAGGGCGGGTAGCCGCGATCCCTGACCGCATCGGAGATGCAGTCCAGAATCTGCTTGCGCTTGGTGCTGAGTACCTGTGCCATTCGGTCACCTCGCCGTCGTGTGTCGCCGCCACCGGCGAACATCTGTTTGCAAGAACCTAGCCGTGGGTGCCCCCGAAAGCAAACACCCGTTCGAAGAAATGCTTGACAACGAACAGACGTTCGTGGTCAGATGACCTCATGGCGAACACAGGTTCGATGCACAGGGGTTCCCCGCAGCTGATCCGGAGGTCGGGATCGTGACGGTGACGTGGCTCGACCCGACCCAGGCGGACGATGCCTCGTGGCAGGCCGCGGCCCGTCGGGGCCTCCGCCTGGTCGGGGCGGCGGGAAGCGCGCTGGTTGGTGACGAAGCCGAGGACGGCGACGACGGCGAACGGGGGCTCGCTCGGTGGACCCCTCCTCTCACCGTGGTCCCGGCCAGGCGGCACGGGGCAGCGGGACGGCGCAGCTCACCGGGGGTCCGTCGCCGGCGGACGTTGCTGGCCGTCATGGGCCTGCTCCTGATCGCACTCGCTCTTCCGCTGAGCGGAACCGGTGGCTACTCCCACCCCGCCGGTTCCGCTCTGGCGGAGAACCGGGGCCCAGCCGTCTATACCGTCCAGCCGGGCGATTCGCTGTGGTCGATCGCGGAGCGGCTGGACCCGACGGCGGATCCCCGACCGCTGGTAGCCAGGCTGGCGTCACAGACGGGTTCGGAGTCGGTGAGGCCCGGAGAGCGGATCGTTCTGCCCTGATCCGCGGACGATGGCCGGCCGCCTGCTGTCGGAGTGGGGCCGATGGCTGGGCACTAGCCTCGTGACGTGCGTTGTCCTTGGTGTCTGGCTGACGACGACCGGGTGGTCGATTCCCGGATGGCCGAGGACGGTGCAGCCATCAGGCGGCGGCGCGAGTGTGCCGGGTGCGGACACCGCTACACGACGTTCGAACGGATCGATGAGATCCCGTTGATGGTCATCAAGCGCTCGGGCGCACGCCAGGCCTTCGACCGCGGCAAGGTGATCGATGGCCTACGGGCGGCGACGAAGAACCGTCCTGTCTCCGAGGCGCAACTCGAAGTGGTCGCCCGCGAGGTCGAGGACGAACTTCGCGAGGATGGGTCGGAGCCGACTTCCGAGCAGGTCGGCCTGGCGGTGCTCGAGCGTCTCCGGGTCGTCGACGAGGTGGCCTATCTCCGGTTCGCCAGCGTGTACAAGGGATTCGAGGGTGTCGACGATTTCCGGCGCGAGGTCGGTCTGTTGACCAAGACGACGGCGCCAAAAGGGCAGGGTGGCTAGATCGTGGCCGAGCTCCTGGTCGACCCGCCGGCAAAGGCGCTGGCCATCTACGCCCATCCCGACGATCCTGACGTCTCGTGCGGGGGCACCCTGGCGGTGTGGGCCAAGGCCGGTTGCGAGGTGACGGTGCTGTTGTGCACTGACGGGGGCAAGGGCTCCCGCGACCCGTCGCTCGACCCTCGTGAGCTGAGCGCGCGACGGGTGACCGAGGCCGCGGCCGCCGGCGCCTTGCTGGGTGTTGCCGGACAGGAGCGGCTCAACTATCCCGACGGGGAGCTGGTCGACGACGCGGTGTTCCGTGAGGCGCTGGTGGCCGCAGTGCGACGCCTCCGACCCGAGGTGGTCCTCTGCCCCGACCCGACGGCGGTCTTCTTCGGGCAGGAGTACTTCAATCACCGCGACCACCGCCTGACCGGCTGGGCGGTGCTCGACGCCGTGGCGCCGGCCGCCTCGCTTCCTCACTACTTTCCCGATGCCGGCCCGGCTCATCAGGTGGACACGGTCTTGCTGTCGGGGACCCTCGAACCAGACGTGTGGGTGGACATCTCGACCACCGTCGACCTCAAGGGCGAAGCGGTCGGCTGCCACCGGAGCCAGTTCCCCGACGGGGTGGAGTGGGCCTCGATGTCGGTCAGGCTGGGTGCGGAGGACGCCGGCCGCCAGGCCGGAGTGGCCCATGCGGAGGGGTTCCGGAGGTTGCGTCTCGGTGGCTGAGTGGAGGGCGGGGCCGACCGGAGTCGCGTCGACGGTGGCCGCCGGCTCGTCCACGTGGGATCGGGTGATCCTCCATGTCGACATGGATGCCTTCTTCGCCTCGGTGGAAGTGCTCGACGATCCTTCGCTCCGCGGGCTTCCGGTGATCGTCGGTGGCTCCGGAAGTCGCGGTGTGGTCGCCGCCTGCACCTACGAGGCCCGGATGTTCGGCGTTCATTCTGCGATGCCGTCGTCGATGGCCCGACGACTCTGCCCCGCGGCGGTGTTCGTGGATGGACGGTTCCACCGGTATGTGGAGGAGAGCGGGAAGCTGCACGACATCTTCGAGTCGGTGACCCCACTGGTCGAGGGGATCTCACTCGACGAGGCGTTCCTCGACGTGACCGGTTCGCGACAACTCCTCGGAGACGGTGTGACCATCGCCGAATCGATTCGCCGGAGGGTCGCCGAGGAGCTCGAGCTGACCTGCTCGGTGGGCGTGGGTCGCTCCAAGCTGATGGCCAAGTTGGCGTCGAAGGCCGCCAAACCGGTTGCCGATCGGGGAGGGATCACTCCAGGCCCGGGAGTGGTCGTGGTTCCGCCCGACGGTGAGCTGGAGTTCCTCCACCCGTTGCCGGTGCGCGCCCTCTGGGGGGTCGGACCCGTGACCGGCCGCCGGCTCTCGGCCCTCGGGATCAACACAGTGGGAGACATCGCCGCCCTGGCTCCGGGCGCGCTGGAGCGATACCTCGGCGTGGCCCAGGGCGCGCATCTGTCCGCCCTGTCCCACGGGCACGACCCTCGCCCGGTGGTGGCCGAGCAGGCGCCCAAGTCGATCGGGCACGAGGAGACCTTCGAGTCCGACCTCTGGGACCGTGTCGAGTTGCAGCGACAGCTGGTGCGTATGGTGGATGCCTCGGCAACCGCTCTCCGCCGTGCCGGGCTTTCGGCCCGGACCGTCAGTGTCAAGATCAGATTCGGAGACTTCACCCTCATCACGCGGTCCCACACCATGGGCACTCCGATCGACGCCTCACCGGCCATCGGAGCAGTGGCCGCCGCTCTCCTGGACTCGGTCGAGCTCAGGTCGGGGGTTCGGCTGCTCGGAGTCAGTCTGTCCGGCTTCGGTCGGGAGGAGGTGGGAACGCAGCTGAGCCTCGATCTCGGTTCGTTGGACCCGGGTTCTGACCACCGGACCGTCGGCGCCGATGCCGGCGGGGGGCCAGGGCCGGAGCCGGACGAGACCGGTGGCCCGCGCTTCGGGTCCGCCGGCCCCGACCAGCCCGTGCCCAGGGCCGACGACGCTGAGCGGATCCAGCGCTCCTGGGGCCCGGTGACCGCGGCCGTCGACGCCATCCGGGCCCGCTACGGCGGGTCGTCGGTCGGGCCTGCATCCCTGGTAGGGGCCGACGGGCTTCGGATCCGGCGCCGGGGGGAGGCCCAGTGGGGCCCGTCGGCGGCTGCACCCCGGGTCGGGGATGATGAATGACCCGACACCTTGTAATATGGGTCGCGGTGCTTGGTCAACGGTCGGGTGTGGTAAAGATTGCAACAGGTCGTGGCCAGGGATTCGTGGGTGCGCAGTGTTTTCGAGTGGGGGTTGCGCGAGGATGAGATTGTCGGTTGCCGCCGGCGTTGACGACCGGGCGAGGAGACGAGTAGTTGCCGCTCTCTGAACACGAACAACGCATCCTGCATGAGCTGGAGCAGTCCCTCTATCAGGAGGATCCGGACTTCGCCGAGCGCGTTCGCTCGGAGACGGTGTACCGGCATGCCGGGAGGTACTGCATCTGGTCGGCGCTGGTGTTCGTGGCCGCGCTGGTTTTCATGTTCTTCACCTTCTCGCGTTCGGTGGTCCTGGGATTCGCCGGCGTCGTGGTGATGTTCCTGTCCGGCGTGGTCTTCGCCAACAACGCGCGCCGTATGGGCAAGGCCGGCATCGATGACATCTCGCGATCACTGCACAGCCGCAATCTGAGCAACACCGTCCACGATCCACGCGACTGGATCCGTGGCCGCTTCCACCGCGACGACTGAACCCTCCTTGACCGTCGTTCCCGAGGGTCGGTCCGGGGTGTGGGATGGCGGGGACCGGTGGGGTGGAGATGACGCCACCGTGTTGGCCGTGGACATCGGCGGGACCAAGCTGGCCGCCGCCCTCGTGGACGGCACCGGGTCCATCGTGGTCGCAGACCACGTGGCCACGCCCGAGACCCATGAGGCGGAGGCGGTCTTCGGCGCGCTGGCCATGCTCGTGGACGAGGTCAGGTCGAAGACGTCGCTGGCTCCCGACGTCTGCGGCGTCGGATGTGGCGGACCGATGCTGCCGGGCGGCGAGTTGGTGTCACCGCTCAACATCGGGGCATGGGTCGATTTCCCGCTGCGCGACCGACTGGCCGCCGAGACGGGGCTCGTGGTCGCCGTCGACAATGACGCCAAGGCGTTGGCGCTCGGCGAAGGTTGGCTCGGCGCGGCCCGGGGGCTCACCAACTACCTCGCCATGGTGGTGTCGACCGGCATCGGCGCCGGCATCGTGCTCGATGGTCGGCTGCTCGACGGAGCCCGGGGGAACGCCGGGCACATCGGGCACGTGGTGGTCGAGCCCGATGGCCGGACGTGTGTGTGCGGGGGACAGGGTTGTCTGGAGGCGGAGGCGTCCGGGCTGTCCATCGAGTTGATCACCGGACATCCCGCTTCGGAGGCCCCCGAGCGCATACGCCGGCGCACCGGAACCCTCACCGGCCGGGCCGTGGCCTCGGTCGCAAATCTGTTGGACCTCGAGTTGGCGGTGGTCGCGGGCTCTGTGGCCCTCGGGTTCGGGAGGTCGTTCTTCGACGCGGCCCAGGAGGAGATCGGGCGGCGGGCCCGGCTCGACTTCTCGAGGTCGACCCGTATCATCCCCGCCGGGTTGGGCGCCGACGGGCCGTTGGTAGGGGCGGCGGCCGTGGGGCGCCGGGCACTGTCCGCTGTCGCCGACCGGAGCCTCTCGTGACGCCCGACGGCCCGGGCGGGCTGTCGCCCGAGGGTCCGGGCGGGCTCTGGCCCGAGGGCACGGGTGGGCTGTCGCCCGAGGGTCCGGGTGGGCTGTCGCCAGAGGGCACGGTGGCGATGGCCAAGACGGTGCTGCGGCGCCCGGACCTCTGGTGGGCCGCGCTCGGGGCCCTCCGACGCCTGGCTGCGCCCGGTTGGTGGAGATCCCCGCCGTATCTTCCGCTTCCCGACCGGCGACTGTGGGCCTTCCGGATGGTCACCGCTTACGGGAGCCCGGACGCGTCGCCGGAGCCGTCCGACGTGACCTCCTACCTCGAATGGTGTCGCTCCACGGACCGAAGCGGACGGACAGGCGCCGTGCGAAGGTCGACCGGTTCACCGTCTGGTCGCCTGAATGCGACCCACTCAGGCTAATTTTCGGATCGATGGATCGACGAACGAAGCTCGCGACCAAGACGGCGACCTCGAAGAGGGTGGCTTCCGACGTATCCGAACCGGTGCGATCACCGATGTCCCCGTCCCGGCGGGCGCTGGTGCTCAACGCGACGTTCGAGCCACTCGGGATCGTCTCCTCCCGGCGGGCGGTGCTGCTGGTGCTGGACACCAAGGCCGAGCTCGTCCACACCACCGAGCGCGTGTTCCGTGCCGAGCGGTTGACGGTGCCCGAGCCCTCCGTGGTCCGGTTGGTGCGCTACGTGCAGGTACCGCGCCATTACCGGGTGGCGGTGAATCGGCGCACGGTCTTCGCCCGCGACGGCTCGCGGTGTCAGTACTGCGGGTCGGCGGCCGAGAACCTCGACCACGTCATCCCGCGCAGCAAGGGTGGACCTCACACCTGGGAGAACGTCGTCGCCGCCTGTCGCCGGTGCAACACCCGCAAAGAGGATCGGTTGCCGCACGAGGTGGGGATGATCCTCCGGTCGGTTCCGGCCGCTCCTCGCCATCGTGTGCAGCTGCTGGCCCTGTGCGGGGGTGGGAGCGAGGATTGGGATACCTATCTGGGCGCGGCCGTTGACCGCCGGGTGCCGATGACGGCCTGAGTTCCGCCGGTGATGGAGCTTCGGCCGGTGATGAGGGTTCCGGCGGCTGCCGCCGGTGATGGAGCTTCGGCCGGTGATGAGGGTTCCGGCGGCTGCAGGGGTGATGGGGCTCCGCCGGTGATGGAGTCCCGGCGGGGTGATGGGAGCATGGTCGGGTGCCAGGTGAGTGGAGGGTCGAGGAGCGCACGGGGAGTGCGGCCGCCCTGCACGACGCCTGGCCCGGCGTCCTCGAGGATCCGGAGAGCCGCGCGCTGGCGGTGTGCCATGTGACCGAGGCGGCCGTGGTGCTCGGCTCCACCCAACCGTTGTCCCTGGTCGATGAAGCCAGGGCCGGTGCGGACGGGGTGCCGGTGTGCCGGAGGAGGTCCGGTGGGGGAGCTGTGCTGGTGACGCCGGAGGACCCGGTATGGATCGACGCCTGGCTGCCGTCCGGCGATCCGCTGTGGAGGGACGACGTCGGTCGGGCGTTCGACTGGTTGGGGGAGACCTGGACCGCTGCCCTCGGCCGAGCGGGCATCGACGGGATGTCCGTCCACCGCGAGGGATACGTGGCGTGCACGCGATGGGCCACGTCGGTTTGTTTCGGGGGTGTCGGGACGGGCGAAGTGGTCACCGCCGACGGCCACAAGGTGGTCGGTCTGGCCCAGCGGAGGAACCGCCAAGGCGCCTGGTTCCACGGGGCCTGTTACCTGCACTGGGATCCCGCTCGTCTGGTCGACCTGCTGGCCCTGTCGGCGCCGGAACGGGAAGCCGCCGCCGTGGCCCTGGGTGTTGCCGCCGTCGGGGTGTCGGACCTCAGCGAGCAGGCGGGTCACGGTCGGATCGGGGGACGTGAGGTCGCCCTCTCGGTGGTAGCCGCACTGCCCTGATCCGCCCCCGGGCCGGCCCTACCGTCCCGACCTCGAACCGCGCCCATGGTCTCCATCGAGCGCCTCCACCGCGGGCAGCGCCCACCGCGTCGCGGATGGGATCCGTAACCGTTCCTCTCCGCGCTGCGATCGCAATGGGTCGGAGTGGTTGACCGGTGGGGGTCAGGGGCGTAAAGTGGCGCAAAGTGGTGTGAAAGGGAGGAACCTGACAATCGGGTTCTGGGCACTGCGGGGAGCATTGTGGGAGCAATCACCAGTGGCACGGTTCTTCGGCAGGTACGAGCACTCGCTCGACGAAAAGGGAAGGGTCATCCTCCCGTCGAAGTTCCGCGGACCCTTCGAGCACGGCGGCTACTTGACCGAATATCAGGACGGGTGCTTGTCGCTGTGGACGCCGGACCAGTTCGAACTGCAGATGGAGAGCATGCTGGAACGGGCGGCGACGGGGAGAAGCGACCGCAACCTGGTGCGCCTGTGGGCCTCGACCTCGCACGAGCTGGAGATCGACCGGCAGGGACGGATGGCCATTCCGTCGCGCCTTCGGGCCTACGCCGGCCTGGTGGGAGACGTCCTGGTCCTTGGGGCGATCGACCGGGTGGAACTGTGGAATCGGGAGACGTGGGACCAAAAGGTGCTGCCCGAGGAGGAACGACTCACCCAGGGCGACGACGGCTGAGTGCCCCGGTGCGCCTGCGTGTCGTACAGAGTCTCGATGTCGTACCGAGCCACCATGTCGTACCGAGTCCGCATGTCGCACCGAGCCTGCATGTCGCACAGAGCCTGCATGGCGCACAGAGCCTGCATGGCGCACAGGGCAGCATCCCGGGCCCACGGTCCGGGTCCGGCGACCCCGGCATCCACCGGACCGAGCCGGACGGCACCGGCCGCATCAGTCCCGAGCACCCCGCCGGCGGAGCCCGGGGATCGGATGTCCCCGCCGACCGGAGCGGCATCCGGACCATCTCCACGTCGACGGCACCGTTCCATCCGCTGGTACCCGGAGGGCGGACAGACGAATGCCGCCGACCGACCCCCTTCGAATCGGGACTGGCCGCAGTGGCCCGTCAGGACGTACACATCGAGCGTGTTTGGCCCATGCGCAGTCCCTCGACCGGATCTCTGGAAGAATCCTCCTCCGCCTACTTCCAGAGTGAGCGTCGCGGCACTCCACCCGCAAGCATCGTGCCGGTCGAGGGACTGCGGATGAGCCAGACATTCGACCATGAGCCGGTGATGACCACCGAGGTGGTCGAGCTGTTGAGCCCGGTGCCGCCCGGCCTCGTCGTCGACGCCACGCTCGGGGGCGGGGGGCATGCCGCCGCCCTGCTCCGGGCCAACCCCGGCATCACGATCCTCGGGATCGACCGTGACCCACTGGCAGTGGCCGCGGCCACTGAGGAGCTGGCCCCCTTCGGGAACCGGGCCGCAGTCCGCCAGTCCCGGTTCGACGCCCTGAGCGACATCGTCCGTGAACTGCAGGACGGGTTTGGGTCGTCCGCCGGTAACCAGCGGCTCAGTGGGGTCCTGTTCGACCTCGGGGTCAGTTCACCTCAGCTGGACGTGCCCGGGCGGGGGTTCTCCTACCGCCGCGACGCGGTCCTGGACATGAGGATGGATCCGACGACGGGTCGCACCGCCGCCGACGTCGTGAACCAGTACGACGAGGAAGCCCTCGTCGAGATCTTCGCCGACAACGGTGAGGGACGGTTCGCACGGCGTATCGCTCGTGCCATCGTGGCCGCGCGGCCGCTGACCACCACGGGACAGTTGGCCGATGTGGTCCGGGAGGCCATTCCGGCCGCCACCCGTCGGACCGGGGGACATCCGGCGCGCCGGGTGTTCCAGGCCATCCGGATCACCGTCAACGAGGAGCTCGACCAGCTGCAGACGGCACTCGCCGATGCCCTCGACCTCCTCGGGCCCGGCGGGCGGTGCGTGGTCATCGCCTACCACTCCGGCGAGGACCGCCTGGTGAAGACGTTCTTCACCCGCATGGCCACCGACGACTGCAGGTGCCCGCCCGGCCTCCCCTGCGTCTGTGGCGCCGACCCCCAGTTCCGCCTGGTGGCCCGTGGCGCGCGGCGGCCGACCCCGGATGAGGTGGGTCGCAACCGCCGGGCCGAGGCCGCCCGCCTCCGGGTCATCGAACGCCTGCCCGGATCGTCCGCCGGATCGGCCGCCGGCGGGGAAGTGGCCTGATGGCCCCGCCGACCTCGGTCGCCCCGCGCCTCCCGTCGCGTGCCGCACCCCGTCCCGATCCGTCCCGGGACCGGCGCCCACCGCTGCGGGTCCTCGAGCCCGCCCGCCGGACCAGGTCGGCCACGCGCTCCGTCCGCCGGTGGACCGTGTGGGTGTCGGCCGCCCTCGTCGTCGGGAGTCTTCTCACCGTCGTGGTCGGCGACGCCCTGGTCAGCGAGGGCCAGGTCCGGCTGGCGACGACCCAGAGCCAGTTGGCGGCGGCCGTCGCGACCCAGAAGTCCTATCAGGTGGAAGTGGCCGAGAAGGCCGCGCCCCCGGTGGTGGTGGCTCAGGCCAAGCGGCAGGGCCTCCTGGCCACGCCCTACGTGGTCGATCTGCCCCAGGTACCGCTCGACGTCCCCCTCCCCGTTCCCCAGACGGCACCCCTCCCCGCGCAGTGAGCCCATCCGTCCTGCTGGGCCGGCGCACCCGTGCCATGCGGCTGGTGCTGGTCGTGGTCTTCGCCGCCCTCGTCGTCCGTCTGGTGGGCGTCCAGGAGTTCAGCCACCAGCACTACGCCTCCTTGTCGACCTCGGAGCTGGCCCAGACGATCACCGTCCCCGCCGTCCGCGGTGCCATCTACGACCGCGACGGTGAGGTGCTGGCCGAGTCGGTCACCAAGCAGACGGTGGTGGCCGACCCGCTGCTCATCACCCACCCGGCCGCCACGGCGGCGGCGCTCTCACCGGTCCTCGGGATCCCGACCGACCACCTGCGGAGCGAGCTCACCGAGCCCTCGGGCTTCGTCTACCTCGCCCACCGGGTGTCCGACGCCGTGGCGGCCAAGGTGACTGCCCTGGCGCTGGCCGGGATCAACCTGGTCCCCGAATCGCAGCGGGTACAGCCCGACGGGCAGCTGGCCCTCCCCGTCGTGGGATCGACCGGATGGAACGGGGACGGGACGTCCGGGCTCGAGTACCAGTACCAGTCGTTGCTGGCGGGCAGGTCCGGATCGGAGAACCTCTTGGAGTCACCCGACGGGGTGGCGTTGCCCGGCTCCGGCAAGGACTCGGTGGCGACCCGACCCGGCACCGGGCTGGAACTGACCATCGACGAGGCTGTGCAGTACGTCGCCGAGCAGGCCCTCGGCGCCGAGATCGCCGCTTCCCACGCCTTCAGCGGCATCGCCGTCGTCGAGGACGTGAAGACGGGGGACATCCTGGCCATGGCCGACCTCCAGGCGACGTCCGGTTCGGCGACCACCGGGGCCACCGAGGTCGACAAGCGGGCACCCGAACCTTCAGGCACCGGGTCGGCGTCGGGACCGACCCTGGTATCCGGAGCGGACACCCTTCCGGCCGGGGTGGAGGAGGCGCCGGCGAACTATGCCGTCACCCAGGTCTACGAGCCGGGTTCGGTGTTCAAGCTGGTCACCTTCTCCGCGGCCCTGGCCGACGGTCTGGTCACTCCGGACCAGCGGATCGACGTCCCCGCCTCGCTGCAGATGGGCACCTACACGTTCCACGACGCTGAATCGCACGGCAGCGAGGTCCTCACCGCGAGCCAGATCCTGGCCCAGTCGTCCAACCTCGGGACCATCGAGATCGCCCAGCGGTTGGGGGAGGACCCGCTCCTGGCCCAGATCAGCAACCTCGGGTTCGGCCATCCGACCGGTCTCAATTTCCCCGGGGAGTCGGAGGGCCTGGTGCCGGGGGCCGGCACCTGGACCGGGACCTCCATCGGCTCGACCCCCATCGGCCAGGATGACGCGGTCACCGCCCAACAGATCCTCGATGCCTACAACGCGGTGGCCAACGGTGGCGTGCTCGTCGCGCCCCGTCTGGTCCGCGGCACCGTCAGCCCCTCGGGCGCCGTGACCGCTGTCCGCCCCTCGGGCAGGCACCGCGTCATCAACCCGACCACCGACGCCGAGCTCGTCTCGATGCTCGAAGGGGTCGTGAACTCGGGGACGGGGACCGAGGCCGCTGTCGACGGGTACACGGTGGCCGGCAAGACCGGCACGGCGCAGATCCCCAATCCGAGCCACCTGGGCTACATCTCAGGGGCCTACGTCGGCTCGTTCGCCGGGTTCGCCCCGGCACAGGACCCGGCGCTGTCGGCGGTGGTGGTCCTCGACCATCCCACCCCCATCTACGGTGGTGCAGTGGCCGCCCCGGTCTTCTCCACCATCATGGCCTATGCCCTCCACCACTACGGCATTCCCACCACCACGGCGGGAACGACTTCGGCATCGAATTCTGCCGTCGGTGGCACGGGTAGCATCTCGGTGCCGGCTGGAGCGACCACGGAAGGGCCTTAGGTGGGCCCTGACGCCGATCGCAGCAGCCCTCCCTCGCGTCCGACCACCTGGAACACCCTCTCGTGCTGATGAACAAGCTGATCCATGACATCGATGTGCTCGGTGTCCGCGGCGATCCGGCTTCCACCGAGGTGACGGCGGTGGACTTCGACAGCAGACTGGTGGGCCCGGGGTCGCTGTTCTGCTGCGTCCCCGGCGAGCACACCGACGGCCACCTCCACGCCGCTCATGCGGTGGCCGGCGGGGCCACCTCGCTGTTGTGCGACCGGTTCCTCGATCTCGACGTGACCCAGGTACGGGTGGCGCCCGGTGCGGTCAGGCCGGCCATGGCCACGGTGGCGTCGGCATTCAACGGGCACCCTTCGAAGACGATGAAGATGGTGGGTGTCACCGGCACCAACGGGAAGACGACGGTGACCCAGCTGGTGCGATCCATCCTGGCCCATTCCGGCCAGCCGACGGCGGTGATCGGGACGCTGGGCGGGTCCCGGACCACCCCGGAGGCCCCGGTGCTCCAGGCCCGGCTGGCCGCGCTCCGGGCCCGTGGGACCAGGGCGGTGGCCATGGAGGTGTCCTCCCATGGGCTCGACCAGCACCGGGTGGAAGGCATCGTCTTCGATGTGGCCGCGTTCACCAATCTCAGTCGCGACCACCTCGACCACCACCGGACGATGGACGAGTACTTCGAGGCCAAAGCCAGGCTTTTCGACCCGAAGACGGCCCGAGTGGCGGCCATCAACGTGGACGATGGATGGGGCCGCCGGCTGGCCGACCGGGTGGCAGGTCACCGGGTGATCCCGGTCCAGCGATCGGACGCCTCCGACATCGTGCTGGCGGTGGGTTCTTCGTCGTTCCGCTGGCGGGGCCGCAGCATGAGCGTGCCCCTGTCGGGGGCGTTCAACGTCGACAATGCCCTGATGGCGGCGACCGTGGCCGGCGCGCTCGGGATGGACGTGGACCAGATCGCCGCCGGGCTGGCCGGGGCGGCCCCGATCGCCGGTCGGATGGAAGTGGTATCGGCGGGGTCCCCGTTCACGGTGCTGGTCGACTACGCCCACACCCCGGCCGGGCTGGACGTTGTCCTGGCCGCGGCCCGGGATCTGGCCGGATCGGGTCAGGTGATCTGCCTGTTCGGTTGCGGCGGCGATCGTGACCGGGGGAAGCGCCCGCAAATGGGTGCCGCTGCCGCACGCTGGTCGGACTCCATCGTGTTGACCTCGGACAACCCTCGGAGTGAGGACCCCGGGTCCATCATCGACCAGATCCGGCCCGGCATCGGCGACGGTGTGGCGCTGGTGGTCGAACCGGACAGGGCAGGGGCCATCGACGCCGCGGTCGGGATGGCCGGACCGGGGGACGTGGTCGTCATCGCCGGAAAAGGTCACGAGACCACCCAGGTCCTGGCTGAGGGGGTGGTCCCCTTCGACGATCGCGCCGAGGCGCGCCGGGCCCTGGCCGACAGGCCGGCCGACCCCGAGCCGGACGGTGGCCGACCGTGATCTCGTTGATGACCTCCGGCGGCGTCGCCCTGTGGGTGGCGGTGCTTTCGACCCCGTTCCTCATCCGTTGGCTGCTGAAGCACAACATCGGCCAGCAGATCAGGGAGGACGGGCCCCAGGTCCACATCGCCAAGGCGGGCACACCCACCATGGGCGGGATCGGCATCGTGGCCGCAGTGGTCGCCGGCTATCTCGCCGCCCACGCCGTGCCCGGGGTGACCTTCTCCCGATCGGGCGCGCTGATCATACTGGCCCTCGTCGGCGCGGGTCTGATCGGCTATGCCGACGACTGGATCAAGGTGCGCCACCGTCGGAGTCTGGGCCTCAACAAGCGGGCCAAGTTCGGCGCCCAGATCGGCCTCGGGGTGCTGTTCTCGTTGCTCGCCGTGTACTGGGCCCACGCCACCACCACACTGTCGTTCACCCGATACGACTCGATCGGGTTCCACATGGGCACCGGCTTGTGGGTGGTCTGGGCCACCGTGGTCATCGTCGCCTCGGCCAATGCGGTGAACCTGACCGACGGCCTGGACGGACTGGCCGCCGGGGCGTCGACCTTCTGCTTCGCCTGTCTCGCCATCATCGGGTACTGGCAGTACCGGCACTTCGCCATCTACCACGTGGTCGACGCGCTCGACCTGGCGCTGGCCGCGGTGGCCCTGGCCGGCGCCTGCCTGGGCTTCCTGTGGTGGAACGCGGCACCGGCCAAGATCTTCATGGGCGACACCGGGTCGCTGTCCATCGGAGCGGCGCTGGCCGCCCTGTGCCTGCTGATGAACCTCGACCTCTTGCTGGTCATCATCGGTGGCCTGTTCGTCATCGTCACCTTGTCCGTGGTCATCCAGGTGGTGAGCTTCCGGGTCTTCCACCGTCGGGTCTTCCTCATGGCCCCGCTGCACCACCATTTCGAACTGCTGGGATGGCCCGAGACCACCGTGATCGTCCGGTTCTGGATCCTGGCCGGCCTCTTCGCCGCCCTCGGCCTGGGCATCTTCTACGGGGACTTCCTGTCGGTGGGGAAAGTCTGATGGCCAGGCTCCACCACCCGGAGGCCCCGGTGGACGAGGCTAGGGGCATGGATGCCGGGGCGGGAGAGGTCGGAGACGCAGGTGGGGTACCAGGGGCGGGAGAGGTCGGAGACGGAGCCGTGCCAGCGATCGGGGGAGGTTGCGGTGGTTGAGCGAACAGTGTCGGCCCGGGCGGTGACCCGCGGCCGCCATCCTTCGAGCACGACCACCGCGGTGAGGCCTCGTTCCACCACCGGACCGGCCGACGCGCCCCGCGCGCCGCCCGCCCCACCGCGGTGCCGGTGCCGGGGCGTCCGAGCCGAATCGCGCGGATGAGGCCGGTGCGGCTGAGGACGGCACCGGCACTGGCCATCCTGGTCGGGGCCTTGTGCGTGTTCGGACTGGTCATGGTCGGGTCGGCGTCACCCATCATCTCCCTCGGCATCTACGGGTCGCCCTGGGCGATCCTCATCCGCCAGGCGATGTACATGGGCGTCGGGACCTGCGGTCTCCTCCTGTTCGCCCGCATGGACTACCGCAAATGGCGAAAGATCCGGGGACCCCTGGTCCTCGTGACCATCGGGCTGCTGGTGGTCGTGCTGGTGCCCCACCTCGGCGTGTCGGCCGGAGGATCGTCACGGTGGGTCGGCTTCGGGATGCTGCAATTGCAGCCGTCGGAGCTGATGAAGCTGGCGCTGGCCGTCTTCGCCGCCGACCTGTTGACCCGGCGGGCCAATCCCGCAGCCGATCCGAAGATGGTCCTCGTGCCCGTCCTGGCCGTGCTCGGGATCTCCGGCGTCCTCATCCTGAAGCAACCGGACATGGGCACCGCGCTGGTCCTCAGCTGTATCGCCTTCGGCATCCTGTTCATGGGCGGGGTGCCGATGGCCCCGATCATGAAGGTCCTCGGCGCCTTCGCCGGGCTCGCCCTCATCGTCGGGCTGGCCGATCCCTACCGGCGAGACCGGATCCTCTCCTTCCTCAATCCGGGGGCCAGCAAGTCGGGGACGGGCTACCAGGTGTGGCAGTCGCTGATCGGCTTGGGATCGGGGCACATCTTCGGGTTGGGCCTCGGCGGAGGTCGTGAGAAGTACGGCACCCTGCCCAACGCCCACACCGACTTCATCTTCTCGGTGGTGGGCGAGGAGCTCGGCCTCATCGGCGCCTTCCTTCTCCTGGCCCTTTTCTTTGCCCTGGCCTGGTACGGGCTCCGGGCCGCGACCGCAGCGCCGGACCGGTTCGGCAGCCTGCTGGCCGTCGGTATCACCACCTGGATCACCAGCCAGGCGGTGATCAACATCGGCGCGGTGATCGGTGTCCTGCCGGTCACGGGCATCCCGTTGCCCTTCGTGTCCTTCGGCGGGTCCTCGCTGGTCGTGACCATGGCCGCCGCCGGCATCCTCATCAACATCGCCGCCCAAGAGCGCTCGGCGCCCATCGCCGACCGGCCTGGGCGGCGGTTGTCCCCCCGGTGAGGGCGCGCTATGCGCTGGTCGCGGGGGGTGGTACGGCAGGTCACCTCCAGCCCGCACTGGCCATCGCCGAGGCCCTGGTCGATGCCGGGCACGGTCGCGACAGCATCGAGTTCGTCGGATCGACTCGGGGCCAGGACCGGGTCACCCTGGAGGGGCGCGGGTTCCCTTTCACACTGCTGCCCGGCCGGGGTATCGCCCGCGGCCGGCGGGTTGCCGACATCTGGCGCAACCTCGGTGCGGTCGCCGGGCTGGTGGTCGCCACGGTGCGCGCCTTCACCCTGGTCGTCCGAGCCCGCCCCCGGGTGGTCGTCTCCGTCGGGGGCTACGCCAGCCTGCCCGCCTCGTCGGCCGCGGTGGTGCTCGGAGTCCCCCTGGTGCTGGTCAACGTGGATGCGGTGCCCGGGGCCGCGAACCGGCTGTTGGGGCGCTTTGCCCGCGCCAGCGCGGTCGGTTGGCCGGGAAATCCGCTGCCGCGATCGGTCGTCACCGGTACCCCGGTGCGCCCGGCCATCGCCGGTGTGCTGCGCGGGCCCGAAGCCCGCCGCCAGGCGAGGCGGGCCCTCGGCCTGCCGGTGGATCGCCCCACCGTGGCGGTGTTCGGTGGCTCGCTCGGGGCCCGACGCCTCAACGACGCCGTGGCCGGCCTGGTCGAGCGCTGGAAGGACCGTGGCGACCGCGCGATCTTCCACATCGTCGGCCGGCGGGACTGGGACCGGGGTGGGCCGACCGGTGCGCACGCCGACGTCGGTGGGGCCGACGGCGACCCGGGACTCAGCGTGGTCAGGGTGCCCTTCGAAGAGCGGATGGAGCTGGTGTACAACGCGTCGGACCTGGTCGTGTGCCGGGCCGGCGCGATGACGGTGGCCGAGCTGGCGGTGGCCGGCGTGCCCTCCATCCTGGTCCCGCTCCCCGGTGCGCCGGGCGACCACCAGACCGCCAACGCCCGAGTCCTCCAACGAGCGGGAGCCGCACTGCTCCTGCCCGATCCGGAGTGCGAAGCGGCGACGCTGGCCGAGTCGATCGACCGCCTCCTCGGTGACCCGTCCGGTCTCGAGGCCATGGGGAGAGCGGCCAGGTCGCTGGGGCGCCCCGACGCCGCCGCGGCCGGCGCCCGCGTCGTCGAGGCCAACGCCAGGCCGGTGCCGGCCGGGAGGTCGGCATGACCGCCCCGCCGGGTACCGGGCCGTTCGGCGATCCCGGCCACCCGCTCACCGTGCACGTGGTCGGGATCGGTGGGGCCGGCATGAGCGCCATCGCCACCGCCCTGCACGCCATGGGGCATACCGTGACCGGCAGCGACCTCAAGGCCTCGGCTGTGACCGAGCGCCTGCGCGGGGCCGGGATCGCGGTGGCCATCGGGCACGCCGCGGCCAACGTGGGCCCGGCGGACGTCGTCACCGTGTCCTCCGCCGTCCCCGAGGACAACCCGGAGGTCGCAGAGGCGAGGCGCCGCGGGATCACCGTGCTGGCCCGCGCCGGTGCACTGGCCTCCATCGCCTCCCTCAAGCGCTGTATCGCAGTGGCCGGGACCCACGGAAAGACCACGACCGCGTCGATGCTGGCCCTCCAACTCGTCGAAGGTGGGTCCAGGCCGTCGTTCCTCATCGGCGGCGACGTCAACGAGATCGGCACCAACGCGGTCTGGGACCACGGCGAGTGGTTGGTGGTCGAGGCCGACGAGAGCGACGGCTCGTTCCTGTCGCTCGAGCCGGAGGTGGCCGTCGTCACCAATGTCGAGGCGGACCACCTCGACCATTGGGGGTCGTTCGGGGCCATGCGGTCGGCGTTCGAGGAATTCGTGGCCGGTGCCCGCGGCCGGCGGGTGGTCGGAGGCGACGATCCGGTCGCCGCGGGGATCGGGCGGGACAGCGGGGCGGAGGTGGTGGGTCTCGCGCCCGGGTGCACCTTCCGGATCGCCGATCTCGAACTGGCCCGTAGTTCGATCTCCTTCTCACTGGTCGGTCCCGACGGAGTCGGACTGGGCCGCCTGGCCGTGCCCGTTCCCGGCCTCCACAACGCCCGGAACGCCGCTGTGGCCACGGTGGCCGCCCTCGGGGCCGGGGTCCCGTTCGCCGCCGCGGCCCGAGCCCTGTCCCGGTTCGCCGGGGTGGCCCGCCGGTTCGAATTCAGGGGCGCGGTCAACGGGGTGACCTTCGTCGACGACTATGCGCACCTTCCCAGCGAGGTGCGCGCTGCGCTGGCCGCGGCACGCAACGGCGACTGGCGCCGGATCGTGGCCGTGTTCCAGCCCCACCGCTACAGCCGAACGGTGGAGCTCGGGACCGAGTTCGGACCGGCATTCGGCGATGCAGACCTGGTCGTGGTCACCGATGTCTACGGGGCGGGCGAGGCCCCGGTGCCAGGGGTCTCCGGCCTCCTGGTGGCCGACGCCGTCCGGCGCTCGCTTCCCGCCATGCCCGTGCTCTACGCCCCGGCCCGCTCGGAGCTGCGGCGTACGGTGGGCGAGCTCCTCGAGCCCGGCGACCTGTGCTGCACGCTGGGCGCCGGTGATCTCACCTCGCTCCCCGACGAGCTCATGTCCGACCCGAGCTGGTGAGCGTCTGATGACGACCCTGAACGACGACCTGGCCGCCCTGGAGCTGGCTCTCGGACCCGCCGTGCACCGCAACCATCCCCTCGGTGCGCTGACCACGTACCGGGTGGGCGGGCCGGCGGCCCTGTACGTCACACCGCGGGACGAGGACCAGCTGCTCGAGGTGGGCCGCGCCCTCAGGGGTCTGAGGGTGCCGGTGCTCGTGGTGGGCAAGGGATCCAATCTGTTGGTGGCCGATCGTGGCTTCCCCGGGCTGGCCGTGTCCCTCGGGGGCGGGTTCGACACCCTCTCCGTGGATGGAAGCACGGTCAGGGCCGGGGCCGGCCTCAGCCTTCCGGTGTTGGCCCGGCGCACCGCGGCGGCCGGGTTGCACGGTCTGGAATGGGCGGTGGGGGTGCCCGGCTCGGTCGGTGGCGCCATCCGGATGAACGCCGGGGGTCATGGCTCGGACACCGCGGCCACACTGACCGCCTACCGGTGGGTGGACCTGTGCTCGGGGGAGGCGCACGAGGCGTCCGCCGAACGACTCGGGTTCGCCTACCGGCATTCGAACCTCAGACCCACCGATGTCGTCGTCTCCGGCGTCCACCGCCTCGAGCCCGGAGATCCGGCCGAGGGCAAGGCCACCATCGACGAGATCGTCCGGTGGCGCCGGGCCCACCAGCCCGGGGGGAGCAACGCCGGGTCGGTGTTCACCAACCCACCGGAGGATTCGGCCGGCCGGATCATCGAGTCGTGCGGCCTCAAGGGCTTCCGGTTGGGATCGGCGGAGGTCTCGCCCCGGCACGCCAACTTCATCCAGGCGGACCCGGAGGGATCGGCCGACGACGTGCTCCGGCTCATCGACCACGTGCGGTCGGTGGTGGCCGACGCCACCGGCGTGACCCTGCAGACCGAAGTGCGTCTGGTCGGGTTCGCCGTGGCCGAGGACGGGACCGGATGACCCCGCCCGATGCCCCGACCGAGGCCCCGACCGTGGGCGAAACCGTGGACGAACGTCCGGTCATCGACCCCCGCATCCGGCAACGACGGGTGGCCATCCAGCGGAGTCGGGGGCGCCGTCGCCTCCGGTGGATCGGGGGCACGATCGCGGTGCTGGTGCTGGTCGCAGGGGTTGTGGGGCTCCTGCACACGCCACTGTTCGCGGCCAGGGTGGTCTCGGTGTCCGGGATCCACCCCCATACCACCGACGCAGCCATCGTGGCCGCCGCCGGCCTCGATCACCAACCGCCGCTGATCGGCGTGGACCCCGGTGCGACCGCGCGGCGGGTGGAGGCGCTTCCGTTCATCGCCACCGCGCAGGTGCACCGCCACTGGCCCGACGGGGTGACCATCACGGTCACCGAACGGGTGCCGAAGGTGGTCATGGCCGGTCCGGGCGCCTCGTGGTCGGTGCTCGACGCCTACGGCCGGACGCTCGAGGTGCTGCCGGCCCAGCCCCCGGGCCTCGTGGTCGTGGCCGCGGCCACTGCGGCCGGGGCCGCGCACCCGGCGGCGGTGGGCGGCACCCTCGGGTCCGCCGGCTCGTTCGCACTCATCGTGTGCAGGACGCTGCCGCCCGCGTTCTCCGGCCAGGTGGTGTCGGTGACCGAGGCGGCGAATGCGACGGTGAGCCTGGGCCTCAACTCTGGAATTACCGTTCTGCTCGGGACCGACACCGACATGCAGGCCAAGTACGAAGACGTGGCCGCGGTCATCGCCCACGCCTCCTTGCACGGCGCGACCACCATCGACGTGACCGTTCCCCAGTCCCCGACGGTGACCGGTTGATCGCCGTCACCTGGGTCGATACCGCCGGCCGAGGTGTCCTCCGTGTGTCCCCCGTGCTTGACCAGGTACTGCGCTGACCGTATCGTGGTCACCAACTCGCCGGTTGGAACGGTTTCAACCTTTGGTCGAGGGTAAGGGATTAGATGACCGTTCCGGCACAGAACAACTATTTTGCCGTCATCAAAGTGGTGGGCGTGGGCGGAGGTGGTGTCAATGCCGTCAACCGCATGATCGAGGCCGGATTGCGGGGGGTCGAATTCATCGCCACCAACACCGATGCGCAGGCCCTGTTGATGAGCGACGCCGATCTGAAGCTGGACATCGGACGCCAGTTGACCCGGGGCCTCGGCGCCGGAAGCGATCCCGAGGTGGGTCGTCTGGCCGCCGAGGAGCACCGGTCGGAGATCGAGGAAGCGCTCAAGGGCGCCGACATGGTCTTCATCACGGCCGGCAAGGGCGGCGGCACCGGCACCGGCGCCGCACCGGTGGTGGCGGAGATCGCCAAGGGCCTGGGAGCGTTGACCATCGGCGTGGTCACCCGTCCGTTCACCTTCGAGGGTCGTCGCCGCTCGGTCCAGGCCGAGCAGGGCATCCAGAACCTGAAGGAGAAGGTCGACACACTGATCATCATCCCCAACGACCGTCTGCTCACGGTGTCGAACGAGAAGACCTCGATGGTCGACGCCTTCAAGATGGCCGACGAGGTGCTGATGCAAGGGGTGTTGGGCATCACCAGCCTCATCACGGTTCCCGGCCTCATCAACACCGACTTCGCCGACGTCAAGATGATCATGAGCAACGCCGGTACCGCCATCATGGGCATCGGGTCTGCCACCGGCGAAGGACGAGCGGTCAACGCCGCCCGGGCCGCAATCACCAGCCCGCTGCTCGAGGCGTCCATCGAGGGCGCCCGGGGCATCCTGCTCAACATCGCCGGGGGTCCGGACCTGGGCCTGTTCGAGGTCAACGAGGCGGCGGAGATCATCCACGGCGTGGCCCATCCCGATGCCAACATCATCTTCGGCAGTGTCATCGACGAGGCGATGGGCGAGGAGGTCAGGGTCACCGTCATCGCCGCCGGGTTCGAGCGCTGGGAGGCGCAGGCCCGGGGTGGTGCCGGCCATGCCGAGGCCACCGGGCGGGAGGAGACCCGCAGCCGGGTGCTGGGCTCGGACTCGGCCCACGAGGACATCTTCGCCACACCGACGGACGAGGAGCTCGATCTGGGCGACGACGACTTCGACGTGCCGTCGTTCCTTCGCTGACCCTGCCCGGCACCCCCATACCGATCGCCGGGCCCGTGCGGGCCACGTGGACCGGGGCCTCCTCGGGCGACCTGCGGCCGACAGGAGTGGCGGGGGGGCAGGCCGTGAACCTCGAAGCGTTCGTGACCCGAGCCACCGGCTCCGCCCGAGGCCGGTCGACGGTCAGCCAGGTCCACTGGCTGGACCAGGTCCACGGGACCGGTGTGGTCGCCGCCCACCCGCGGGAGGTGGCGACGGCCGGAGGACGGCGCCCCGGTGTGACCGCCGTCTTCGCCGGATCCGGCGACGCCCTGGTCTCGGACTCCCCCCGGTGCGCACTGGTCGTGCTCACGGCCGACTGCGCATCGATCGCCCTCGGGAGCGGTGAGGGCGTCTTCGGAGTCGTCCATGCCGGTTGGCGGGGGCTGGCCGGCGGGGTGGTGGAAGGGGCGGTGGCCGCCATGCGGACGATGGGCGCGACCCGTGTCGTCGGCGCGCTCGGTCCCTGCATCCATGCCGGCTGCTACGAGTTCTCCGAAGGTGATCTGGCCGGTGTGGCCGCCATCCGTGGCGACGGCGTGCGCGGCCTGACCTCGGCCGGCCGGCCGGCCCTCGACGTACCCGCCGCAGTCGCTTCCGCCCTGGCCGCCAGCGGGGCCGAAGAGATCGTCGGGGTCGATGCCTGCACTGCGTGTGGAGGCGGCTATTTCTCCCACCGGGCCCGGGGAGATGGCGGCCGTCAAGCCCTCGTGGTCTGGTCGGACGCCGCGCCCGGTGGCGGGTGAGCGGCCCGCAAGGCCGGCCCGCCGGCACCGGATTCTCCGACCGCCTCGAGGCAGTGCGCGGCCGCATCCGCTCGGCCTCCGCCGACCCCGGTGCCGTGCGCATCGTGGCCGTGACCAAGGGGTTCGGTGCCGACGCGGTGGTCTCAGCCCTGGCCGCCGGGCTCGCCGACGTCGGGGAGAACTACGCCGACGAGCTGGTGGCCAAGGCCCGGGCGGTGGCCGAGGCCGGGGCGGCGGCAGCCGGAGCCGGGGTGGCAGCCGAGGCCGGGGCGGTGGCCGACGCAGCCGGTGGCGGACAGGTCCGCGCCGATGGGCCACCGGTGCCCGTGTGGCATTTCCTGGGGGCCGTGCAACGGAACAAGGTGCCCCGTCTGGCGCCGTGGGTGGCCTGGTGGCAGACGGTGTCCCGAGTCGAAGAGGGACGGGCGATCGCCGGACGCCACCCGGGAGCCACCGTGCTGGTCCAGGTGGACGTGGCCGGGCTGCCGGGCCGCGGGGGATGCCCACCCGACCAGGTCAACGAGTTGGTGGCGGCATTGCGTGACCAGGATCTCGAGGTTGCCGGCTTGATGGCCGTGGGGCCGCCGGGGGCCCCGGAGGCGTCCAGGCCCGGCTTTGCCCTGGTGTCGGGTCTCGCCGACCGCCTGGGCCTCCCGGTCCGGTCCATGGGCATGAGCCACGACCTGGAGGTGGCACTGGCCGAGGGTTCGACCATGGTGAGGCTGGGCCGAGCGCTGTTCGGTGAGCGGCCCCTTCCCGAGGGTCGGCGATGACCCTTCCCGGAGGAATCCCACCCCCCGGGGGGTGCCCGGGTGGTCCACCGGTCCCTGAAGCCAGGCACTACGCTGTGCGCAGGAGGACACGATGCCAGCTTCGTTCATGAAAAAGACGATGGCCTACCTGGGTCTGGTCGACGACGACTACGACGACTTCGACGACTACGAGCCCCGGGCGTCGTCGGCCGCGCCGGTCGCACGGGCAGGCCAGCGGTCCGTGGCGGTGGCTGACGACCTCGATGAGCCGACCACGGCAATCCCGAGCCCCCGGATCCGCACGCTCACCGCGGACGAGACCAGCGGATCGGCGGTGGCGGCCCCGGCCCGGGTCGGACCCCGAACGGCCGTGGGATCCTCGTCCGTCCGGCCTATCTCACAGGAGGCATCGGGGGCCAGGGTGCACATCGTGGCTCCCGGGCGGTTCGCCGACGCACAGGAGATCGCCAATCGGCTCATGAACAGTCAGCCGGTGATCGTCAACATGCAGAGTGCAGACCGCGACCTGCAACGGAGGATGATCGACTTCTGCAGCGGCGTGACCTACGCACTGTCCGGCGGGATGGAGCGGGTCGCCGACGAGGTCTTCCTCCTCACCCCTTCGAACGTGAAGGTCTCCGACGAGGAACGCCAGCGACTCGCCGACCGCGGGCTGGTGAATCCCTGAGCGAGGACCCGCATCCCTGTTCCACGGCGCCGGGGGAGTGAGCTGACGTGTTCGCCATCATCGTCATCGTTCTCGAGCTCTTCCTCCTGGTCCTGTTCGCCTATTCCATCCTGAGCTGGGTGATCGCCGCCGGCCATATGGCGTATGACTCACCGGTGCGCAAGATCCAGAACGTGCTGTCGGCCATCTGCGAGCCGGTGCTGAGGCCGGTCCGGCGCCTCCTCCCACCGGTGCGGGTGGGAGGCGTGGGCCTCGACCTGTCGGTGATGATCGTCTTCTTGGTCATCCTCGTCGTCCTGATCCCGCTCTTCTCGTCCTGATCCCGCCGGCATCCTCTCGACCTTTCGGACCGGGAGGCCGGGGTGTCGCCGACACCGCCGAACGTCTGCAATCCGGTGCGTAATCCCTGGATCGATCGGTCGGCACCGCTAGCATGGACCTCCATGGACGCCTCGCAATCTGCCCTCGATTCACTTCGGACGGTCGAGTTCCGTGAGACCCTCAAGGGGTATCACCGGGACGATGTCGACGAGTACCTCGAAAAGGCCGCCGTCGAGGCCGAAGGGCTGCAGGAGCAGCTCCGACAGAGCGGGGAGCGCCTTCGCCAGGCGGCAGAGCGCATCTCGCAGCTAGAGACGGCCCTCGAGCAGCAACCTGCGCCCCAACCGGCGGAGCCGGCCGTGCCCGATGACACGCTGCAGCGGACCCTCGTCCTGGCCCAGCAGTTCGTCGACCAGACCAAGGCGGATGCCGAAGCCGAAGCGGCGCGGACCATCGCCGACGCCGAGTCCAGCGCACGGAAGATGACCGAGCAGGCCCAGGCCCAGGCCTCTCAGATCGCCTCAGAATCGGAACAACGGTTGCGCGACGAGATCAACCGGCTCGAGGATTCGCGTAGCAAGCTCACCCATGAGGTCGAGGCGATGTCCCGCCACCTCGAGGGTGAGCGCAACCGCCTCCGGACGGCGTTGAGCGAGATCCTGCGGTGGGTGGACGAGAACGTGCAGCAGGTCTCGGCGCCCGCTGACGTCCAGGTGGGAAAGGAACCAGGGGGTGGATCCGGCGCGGCTCCGAGCTCGGCCCCCGCACCGGCCCCCGCACCGGCCCCCACACCGGCCCCCGCACCCGAGGACCGCAGCCGGATGGTCGCCGCACCACCCCAGGATGCGCCGCCACCGAGCCCCGGCGGACCGGGTGCCACCGGGGAAGTGACCCAGATGCGACCAGCCGGTGCCACCCCACGCCCGGCCGCCACCGACGCCGTACTTCCGTTGTAGCGGTCGTTTCGGTCACCCGCCCTGCTCCGCCGGTATCGCCGCCCTCGGCTCTCGGGGCGCGGCCGAGCGCGTTTGACGGAAGCCATCACACCGGTATGGTCCCTGGGCACGTTTCAGGTCCCGGATTGCCGCATTGAGCTGAGCACGGTATCGTCACCCGCCCATCTGATGTCGGGGATGGTCCTGGCCACCGAGTCTGAGCGGTCCCGATCCCACGATGGGGCGAACCTTGAAGGAGGTCGAAGTGACGGCAGCGAAGAAGGTGGCAGCATCGTCGCCCAGGAAGGCCGGTCCCACGACCAGGACCGGCTCGGCGGCGAAGAAGGCCCCGACGAAAGCGCCGACCAAGACGGCGTCGAAGGTCAGGGTGGGCGCCTCCAAGAAGAGCGCCGCGGCACCGAAGCGGGCTGCCGCTGCCACCAAGGCCACGAAGAAGGTCACCTCGGTCCCGAAGAAGACTGCACCGGCGCGTGCCGGGGCGGCTGACAAGAAGAAGCCACCGACCGCGAAGAAGACGGCACCGAAGAAGACCGCACCCCCGGTCAAGGGAGCGGGCACCGGTGCCACCGCCTCTCCGCCGAAGAAGAAGGCGGCCGCCACGAAGAGTGTGGCCACGCCGGCTCCGAAGAGGCCGACTGTCGGGCCCTATGCCAAGGACGCCAAGTTCTTCGAGGAGCAGCGCGCCCTGCTCCTCGAAGAGCGCGCCATCTACAGCGGACAGGCCGTCGACCTTCGGGCCGAGGCCGACTCGCTGGCTCTCGAGCGCGAACCCGGCGATGTCCAGTTCGATGAGGAGTCCGGCGAAGGCGGGACGGTCACCGTCGACCGTGAGCGCAATCTGGCGCTCTCCGCGCAGGCCTCTGCCGCGGTGGAGGAGATCGATGACGCGCTCCGCAAGATCGACCGCAAGAGTTACGGGGGTTGTGAGCGATGCCACCAGGCCATTCCGAAGGCACGGCTGCGGGCCCTCCCCTTCGCCCGGCTGTGCGTGGCCTGCAAGAGCGGCGGCCTGTCACGCCGCTGACCGGTGAGCCGGCGGTGGGTGCGGATCGTCGTGGAGGCGACGGTGCCGGCGCCCGGCGCCTGTCGGTGGCCGTGGCCGTCACGGCCGCGGTGGTCCTCGTCGACCAGCTGACCAAGTGGTGGGCGCTCAGCCGACTGTCCTCGGGGCCCATCCACGTGATCGGGACGCTGGATCTCGAGCTTTCCCGCAACACCGGTGCCTCCTTCAGTCTCTTCCAGGGGAAGGCGGCCATCCTGATCCCGGTCGCATTGGTCCTGATCACCGTGTTGAGCGTGATGGCATGGCGGGCGCCGACGAACGGCCGGGCGGCCATCCTCGGGCTCATCGTGGGTGGCGCGCTGGGCAATCTCTGCGACCGCTTCTTCCGTGGCGACCATGGGGCTGTTGTCGATTTCGTCGCCCTCCACTTCTGGCCCACGTTCAACGTGGCCGACTCCTGCATCGTCGTCGGCTGTGCGCTGTTCCTGGTGTCGTTGGCCCGCGGACCCCGTCCGTCGTGACGGTGGTGACGGTCGAGGTCCCGGCGGCCCTCGACGGCGTGCGGGTCGACAAGGCGGTGGCACTGGTGGCCGACATGTCCCGGTCGGCGGTGAATGCGATGATCGCCGAGGGCAGGGTGCAGCTCGACGGGGTGACGGTGCGGAGTAGGAGCATGACGCTCCGATCCGGTCAGGAGCTGGCGGTGGACCCGGGTCCGGCGCCTCCCGAGCGGGCACCCGACGGCGACTCCTCCGTCACCTTCGAGGTTGTCTACGAGGACCGGGAGTTGATCGTGGTGGACAAACCGGCCGGCCTGGTGGTCCACCCGGGGTCCGGTCACCGGACCGGCACGCTGGTCAATGGGCTCATCCACCGGTTTCCCGAACTCCGGGCCTTGCCGGAGCAGCTCGGGACCGACGTCGACCGACCGGGTATCGTGCACCGGCTCGACCGGGGGACCTCCGGTCTGATGGTGGTGGCCCGCACACCAGACTCCTATCGTGCTCTCGTCGGCCAGATGGGGGACCGCGCCGTGACCCGGATCTACCGGGTCCTGGTGCTCGGGCGGGTGGAGGAGGAGTCGGGGATGGTGGACGCCCCCGTGGGTCGGTCGGTCGGCGCCCCGACCCGTATGGCCGTGTCACGCAAGGGGAAGGAGGCCAGAACCCGGTACCGGGTCGAGGACCGGTTCTCCCGGCCGGCTCCGACCACCTTGATGACGGCCAGGTTGGAGACGGGCAGGACCCACCAGATCCGGGTCCATCTGTCTGCCATCGGCCATCCGGTGGTGGGCGACGAGGTGTATGGACATGGTCGCTCGCTACCCGGCGCCGTGGTCTCCCGGCCCTTCCTGCATGCCTCTTCGCTGGCTCTCGAGCACCCTTCCACCGGAGTCAGGATGTCCTGGACCTCGGAACTGCCGGACGATCTGCGCCGGCAACTGGACCAGCTCTCGGTGTGAGCCGGACCGCAGGCGTCCTGCCCGGGGAGGGCGGTGGCTCAGGCGGCCGCGCGGTGGCCCAGGCGGGCGCGCCGTGGCCCAGGCGGGCGCAGCGTCGCTTGGGCGGCCCTCCTGCCCGGTGACCTCGCTGGCCCAGGCTGCCGCAGCGTGGCTCAGGTGGTCGGACGGAGGGCCCAGGGGCCAGCAGCGTGGCTCAGGTGGCCGGACGGAGGGGTCAGGCGGCCTCGTGGGCGGCTTCGAGCATCTCGCTGTCGGCCAGCACCTCCAGAGCCTCGGCCTCGGCCTGGCGCACCTTGCGCACCCCGATCCCGAGGCGCTCGGCCGTGGTCTGCAGTGAGGCCGGATCGCTCCCGTCGAAACCGAAGCGGTGCCGGATCACCTGGCGTTGGAGATCGGTCAACCGATCGACCGCCTGACGGACCAGGTCGAGCGTGAGCTCCGAAGCCACGTCGTCCTCGAAATCGCTGAGGTCGGTCGAGACGAGGTCCCCGAGCGTCGCCGTCGAGTCGGTGGTGGCCGGTTGGTCGAGGCTGGCAACTACCCGGGCCACCCGGCTGAGGTCCGAACGCACCTCGGCAGTGGTGTTCGTGGCGTTGTCCATCTCCTCGTCGGTCGGTGGCCGCTGGTACTGGTGGGTCAGCTCCCACAGGGCCGCGTCCACCTGCTGATTCCGCTCGGCGACCTCCATGGGCAGCCTGATGGTGCGGCCGTGCTGCTGGACGGCACGCTGCAGGGCCTGGCGGATCCACCACGTGGCGTACGTCGAGAAGCGGAATCCCCGCTCCCAGTCGAACTTGTCCACCGCCCGCATGAGGCCGAAGGTGCCTTCCTGGATGAGGTCGGGAAGATCCACACCCCGGTCCTGGTAGCGCCGGGCCCAGTGGACAACCAGACGGAGGTTGGCGGCCACCATCTCGCGCCGGGCCTGGTCGTCGCCCTCGGCCACTCGCTTGGCCAGTTCGGTCTGCGCATCGTGGTCCGGGAGTGGGTGGTGGTCGAGGTCACGAAGGAAGAGGCCGAGCGTGTCGGCGTCCGCACTCCGGCTGCGCCCGGCCGCGCCGGAACGTACCGCCCGCGCCGCGCCGGGTCGGGCCCGACCTTCTGTGTCCCTACTCGAAGTGCTCGTCGTCATCCCTCTCCTCATTCATCGTCACAGGGTCGACAGGGGTTTCAACGCCTGAAGGGGCTGGGACATTCCAAAACTCTCGTTCGGATCCGGATCGGCCGGACAGTCCGTCCTCCCGCAGGGTCTTCCTGAGGGGCCGCCCGGGCCGGGCTTGCATTCTCCCTGGTCGGAGTGTTCGGCTGTCCGGATGACCGACCATCGATGCGTGGTGATTCGACACGGCGAGACGGAATGGAGCCGGTCCGGCCGGCATACCGGGCGTACCGACCTGGCTCTCCTCCCCGAGGGCGAGGAACAGGCCATGGCCCTCCACTCGCGATTGTCGGGCTATCGGTTCGCCGCCGTGTGGACCAGCCCCTTGGTCCGGGCCCGGGAGACGTGTCGGCTGGCCGGACTGGATGACGGTGCCGTGGTCGACCCCGACCTGGCCGAGTGGGACTACGGGTCCTACGAGGGCTTGACCACGGTGGAGATCCGGCGTCTGCGCCCCGGCTGGGCCCTCTTCGACGACGGGGCCCCGGGTGGGGAAGGGCCAGAGGAGGTGGGCCGACGGGTCGACCGGGTGATCGAACGGATCCGGTCCGTTCCGGGCGACGTCGCCTGCGTGGCCCATGGTCACGTGCTTCGGGTCATGGCCGCTCGGTGGGTCGGGCTCGAAGCCTCCGCCGGCCGTTCCTTCTCCCTCGGCCCGGCCTCCTTGGGCGAGCTCGGCTGGGACCGAGAGCAACCGGTCATCTGCTGGTGGAACCTGGTGGAATCCCGGCGGCCGTGAGGGGTGACCTGATCGCCGGCCCGGGCCCGGGTGCCGGTGGCCCCACTGGGCCGGCGACGAACGGAGGGGCCGGGCCTCAGCCGGCACTCTGGCGCAGGGCGGGCACCCTGCCCTGGGCGCGTGCGACCATGTCGGCCAGATTGAAGGAGTCGAGGTGCGTGCGCATGTGCTCGCCGAGGTCGGCCCAGACGGTGAGCAGCACGCACTGTCCCTCGTGATCGCAGGCTCCATTCTCGTGCGGAAGCCCGAAATCGCCGGCCACGATGGGCCCGTCGACGGCGGACACGATTTGGGACAGGGTGATCTCCTCGGGTGGCCGGGCCAGCACATAGCCACCACCCACGCCCCGTTTGGAACGGACCAGGCCCGCGCCTTTCAGGGCCAGCAGGATCTGCTCGAGGTATGGCTGGGGCAGCCCGGTACGCTCGGCGATGTCCCTGACCGCGGTCGGGCCTTCGCCATCGGTGTGGAGCGCCAGCGACAACAGCGCCCGGCTCGCATAGTCACCTCGAGTGGATACCTTCACATGCCCATGCTATTGCCTGCACGGGCGGCCCGGGCCTTGTCGTGATGGTCCGGGAGCGCGGCACCACGGGCGCCGTCTCTGGCCAACTGGTCAGCGACCGCCCAGTTTTCCCGCCGCCAGGTCCTCGGCCATGGCCCACCCGAAGGCCACCAGCCGGCCTCCGGCCCCGACGTCGACACCTTCGAAGAAGATCCTGATCTCTGACCCCACCTGCTCCTTGGGGCTCACAAAATCGAATCCTCCGGCCTCGCAGCCGTCGCCGACCACCACGAACGTGCGGTCGTCGATCCGGCCGTCGGCGCCGAAACGCTTGGCCAACCGGCGGCCCCATGCCCGTTCCTCACCGGTGGCCTTGTGGCCCGGACCGGGTACGACCTCGGTCAACCCGGAGAAGGCACGGAAACCCTCGGCTCCGAGCAGACGGGTCCCCACCAGCACGTCTTCATCCGGGAAGGCCAGCAGTGCCCGCCGGTACTTGTCGCCCATCATGGCCCTCAGCACCGTGTCGGCCCTCGAGGTGCGGTCGACGGTGGCCAGCCCGATCAGCAGGGACGGGGTCCCGCCGATGCGTTCCAGGGTGGAGAACGAATAGCCCCGTAGCTTCGACCCTTCGCGCACCCGGGTGACGAGGACCCACTCCTCCCGTTGTTTCGACAGGAACCCGATATCGAATCGGGGCTCCCGCTCGGCGCACAGATCGGCCATCTCGGCCAACTCTGCGTCACTGATCGATGTGCAGTCCTTGGTCTCCACCTTGATCGACATATGCCGTTCCGTACTCCTCGGTCTCGCTGCGGTATCAGCCGCCGGCCCGGGTCTGGCGTCGACGCCCCGCAGCCGTCAGCCCGACGAGGCGGACGGGTGTGTGGGCCTCCACGTCAGGAGCCGTCCCTCGATTTTACGGGATTTAAACGCCCCTGTCGTATCCGACCCCCGTGAGCAGCAAATATGGTGCTCAGTGGTGGTCCGGGACCGCCGGCATCCTCGCCGCCGGTCTCAGCATTCGATGGCGTTGGGCCCGAGCAGCACCCTCAGCTCGCCCACCAGGCCCCGGCGGCTGTCCACGTTGAATTCCGAGGGGAGGCGGAGCACCTTCTCGCCCACGTGCAGGAACACCGGGGAATCGCCCGGGTGTTCGGCCAGCAGGTGCTTCAGCCCGTCCACCGTGTGATCGGTCAGGCTGTTGATGGGCAGGGAGATCCGCAGATCGGTCGATCCATCCGTGGCCAGCTCCGGGCGCTGGACCTCCATGCATACGACCTTCAGCCGATCGTCGCGCATGTCGACCCTGCCCTTCAGGACGACGATGGCGTCGTCGTCGAGGAGGGCACCGTAGTCGGCCATGGCCTTCGGGAAGACGAACACCTCGATGGAGGCGTTGAGGTCCTCCAGGACGAAGGTGGCCATGAGGTCGCCCTTCTTCGTGAACCGGCGGGTCAGATCGGTGACCACGCCACCGATCAGGCGGATCTGACCCTCCCCGGCGTAGCCGGCCCCACCCGAAGGGCCGCCGCCGACGTCGGTGTCGACGTCCCGCAGCTCGGCCAGGGTGCAGTCGGTCAGCCGTGACAGCGCGCCTTCGAGTCCCATCAACGGGTGGTCGCTGATGTAGAGCCCGAGCATCTCCTTCTCGAAGGCCAGCCGCTGGGACTTGTCGAACTCGGTGTCGGGGATGGGCGTCCGGGTGTCGGCGAAGCCGGTGGCATGCCCGGCCGTTTCCGGCTCGAGACTGGCGAAGAGCGAGATCACGCCGGCGTCGTGCTCCCGTCGGCGTTCCGCCGTCCGATCGACGATGTCCTCGAATACCAGGCACAGGCCCTGACGGGGGTGGCCGAGCGAATCGAACCCACCGGCTTTGATCAGCGACTCGATGGTCCGCTTGTTGAGGACCTGGGGGTCGACCCGCTGGCAGAAGTCGTAGAAGTCGACGTAGGGGCCGTTCCGCTCGCGCTCTTCGACGATGAGGGCGACGAGCCCCGCGCCTACGTTGCGCACCGCGGCCAGGCCGAAGGTGATGGCGCCGGGGCTCCCACCCTTCTCCCCGATGACCCCCTTCCCCCCGGAGAAGTCGGCGGCGAAGTCCGACAGCGACCGGTTGACATCGGGGACCAACGTCTCGATGCCGAGCGATCGGCACTCTCCCAGATAGACCGCGGTCTTGTCCTTGTTGTCCCGGACCGAGGTCAACAAGGAGGCGAAGTACTCGACCGGAAAATGGGCCTTGAGCCATGCCGTCTGGTAAGCGATGAGCCCGTAGCCGTAGGCGTGGGACTTGTTGAAGGCGTAGTCGGCGAACGGTTCGATGATGTCGAACAGCTCGGTGCCCAGAGTCTCCTCGTACCCGGTGGTGACGCAGCCGGCCACGAACTTCTCGCGCTCGGCCTGGATGAGAGCCCGGTTCTTCTTCCCGCACGCCTTGCGCAGGTTGTCCGCCTCGGCCAGGTCGTAGCCGGCGATCTTCTGGGCCACCCGCATGACCGACTCCTGGTAGATCATCAGCCCGTAGGTGTCGCCGAGGACCGGTTCGAGGTCGGGGTGGAGGTACGCGACGGGCTGGCGGCCGTTCTTGCGGTCGGCGTAGTCGCGGTGCATGTTGGCGGCCATGGGGCCCGGCCGGTACAGGGCCACCAGGGCGGCCACGTCGTCGAAGCTGGTCGGGGCGAGCGACCGCATCAGCGACCGCATCGGCCCACCCTCGAGCTGGAACACCCCCATCGAGTCCCCCCGGCACAGCATGGCGAAGGTGTCCGGGTCGTCGAGGGGCACGCTGTCGATGTCCGGGCGGTTCCCGGTGGACACCTCGATGAGGTCGAGGGCCCGCTCGATGACCGACAGGTTGCGCAGCCCGAGGAAGTCCATCTTGAGCAGCCCCAGGTCCTCGACCCCGTGCATCTCGTACTGGGTCACGATGGGGGAGTCGTCGGGGTCGTTCCCGTCCGGCTTGCGCTGGACGGGAACGTACTCGGTCACCGGTTCGTCGGTGATGACCACGGCGGCGGCATGGATGCCGTCCTGGCGCCGCAGACCCTCGAGGCCGTTGGCCACGTCGATGACCTTTTTGGCCTCGGGATCGGTCTCGTACATGGTCCGGAGCTCGGCGGCGGCGGCGAATCCGTCTTCGTGGCCTTCGGAGCGGGTCAGGCAGGCGGCCAGCGGGGTGTCGCGGCCCATGAGCAGGGGCGGCATGGCCTTGGCGATCTTGTCGCCCACGATGTAGGGGTAGCCGAGCACCCGGGCGGCATCGCGCACCGCGGCCCGCGCCTTGATGGTGGAGAACGTGACGATCTGGGCCACGTGGTCGGATCCGTACCGTTCGGCGGCGTACTTGATCATGTCGCCGCGGTACCGTTCGTCGAAGTCCATGTCGATGTCGGGCATCTGCACCCGGCCCGGGTTGAGGAACCGTTCGAAGAGCAGGTCGTAGCGGATGGGATCGACATCGACGATCTGGAGGCAGTAGGCCACGCAGCACCCGGCGGCTGATCCCCGGCCGGGTCCGACCCGGATCCGACGCGATCGGGCGAAGCGGATCAGGTCCCACACCACGAGGAAGTAGGCGGAGAAGCCCATGTCGGCGATCACGCCCAGCTCGTAGTCGAGTCTGGTCATGACCTCTGCGGGGACAGGGTGGCCGTAACGGTCCTTGGCGCCCTCCACACTCAGGTGGCGGAGGTAGGCGGCGGCCCGCTCCTCGTAGGTGTCGCCGATGAACTCGTCAGGCACCGGGAACCGGGGGAGGCTGGGTCGCCCGAACTCGATCTCCACAGAAGCCCGTTCGGCGATCAGCAGCGTGTTGTCACACGCCTCGGGCAGCTCGGCGAACAGGTGGCGCATCTCTGCGGCCGACTTGAGGTAGTGCTCCTCCCCCTCGAACTTGAACCGTTTGGGATCGGCGATGAGGGCCCCGGTCTGCACGCACAGGAGGGCGTCGTGGGCCACGTGGTCCTCGCGGTGCGTGTAGTGGCTGTCGTTGGTGGCCAGCAACGGTGCGCCGATGCGGCGGGCGATCTCGACCAGCGCCGGGTTGGTCTTGTGCTGCTCCGGTAGTCCGTGATCTTGGAGCTCGACGAAGAGGTTGTCCTTCCCGAAGATGTCCTGCAGGCGAGCGGCGAGCGCCTCGGCCTTGATCCGATCGTCGGCCAACAGCGCCTGGAGCACCACCCCGCCCAGGCATCCGGTGGTGGCGATCAGGCCTCTCCCGTGGCGTTCCAACAGCTCCCAGTCAAGCCTGGGCTTGTAGTAGTAGCCCTCGAGGTAGGCGGCCGAGGACAGCTTGAGCAGGTTCTTGTACCCCTCGGTGGACTCGGCCAGCAGGGTCAGGTGGTAGTAGAGCTTCTCCCCACCGGCGACATCCCCGCCCGTGTCGTCGATCTTTCCCTTGCGCACCGGGCGCTCGTGCCTCGACTCGGCGGCCATGTAGGCCTCGGTGCCGATGACCGGGTTGATCCCCGCCTGGCGGCAGGCGGCATAGAAGTCGAGGACGCCGTACATGTTCCCGTGGTCGGTGATCCCGAGCGCCGGTTGACCGTCGGCTGCCGCCGACTGGACCAGGTCGGTGACCCGGGCGGCGCCGTCCAGCATCGAGAATTCGGTGTGGGTGTGCAGGTGTGCGAACGACCGTGTGACGACCAACGACTGGTACCTTCCTCGGCGAGCTCGTCCCATGGTGCGCCACTTCTCCACAGGGTGTGGACGAGTTACACCGCTGTCATTCCGACGATAGCGCGATGGGACGGGGCCCGGGGAAGTTGTCGGTCAGGCCAGGTCGGGGAGCCGGCGGCTCAGAGATAGGTACCCGGTCGGCCGACGGACGGATCGGAACCCTGGGGAAGTGACCGCTGGCGCATCTCGTCGAGTTGGGCCCGGGCGGCTACCTGCTGGGCCACCAGGGTGGCCTGGATGCCGTGGAAGAGCCCTTCCAGCCATCCCACCAGCTGGGCGTGGGCCACCCGGAGCTCGGCGTCGGAGGGTGTGGGGTTGTCGAAGGGGATCGAGATCCTGTCCAGCTCGGCGGCCAGGTCGGGCGAGAGTCCGTCGGCCAATTCGCGGATCGACTGCTCGTAGATCTCACGGAGCCGGCCCCGGCTGGCCTCGTCGAGGGGGGCGGACCGGACCTCCTCCAGCAGCTGCTTGACCATCGATCCGATGCGGAGCAGCTTGCCCGGGTGCTCGATGGACTCGCTGGGCTCGTCCGAGTCGGTGCCTCCGCCGGTACCGTCGGCCGACGGGTCGGCGCCGATCTTTACGGCCGCGGTCCCGGCCGGTGCGGACCCTCCCGGGTCGTCCTCGAGCACCTCGGGACGGAGCGGTTCGGGGTCGGCCGGCGCGGGACGGCTTGGGTCGGTTCCCATGGTCAGATACTCCCATCTCCAGCCAGCACCACCAAGGGGACCAGCAGTTCGTCGTCGGTCAGCGAGCCGTGCCGGCTGTGGAGCCGGTTCTCGCCGGTGTCGGCCGGGTCGATGAACGCGATCGGGGCATGCGGTAACAGGGCCACGTCGCCCACCCGGCCGAGCAGGTGATCGGAGAGCGGCCCGCCGAACATGCCCTCGGCGATGAGCCGGTCCCTCCCCATCACCCAGGTGGTGTCGCCGTAGAGCTCGGCGGCAGCTGCCTCGAGCTCATCGGCCGCGCCCGCGTGCGCATGCAGCCATCGGAAGCGACCCTCGCCGGACATGAACCTGACCATGGACATGATGTCGCGTCCGAGCAGCTCGATCTGGTCGACGTCGATCTCCCCGTGGTCGGCCGTCACGACCAGGACGGCTCCGGGCGGCAGCTCGGCCACCAGGTCGGCCACCAGCCGGTCGACGGCGCGCAGCTCGGCGTCGTAGAGGGCGCCGAGCCCATTCCCGTGGGCCACCTTGTCGATGCCGTCGTAGTAGGCGTAGACGAACCGCTCGCCCTCGCCCAGCAGACGCGCCACTTCGACCGGCAGCGAGGAGGGCACCTTGTAGCCGCGTAGCGGGGAGTTGCCGAGGTGAGCGGCGGTGAAGCCGGTCCCGCCGAACTCGTCCTTCGACACCACCGGCACCGTCGCCGCGGAGCCGGGAAAGGGAGGGCACGGCTGGAAGCTACGGGCGGGGACGGTGCGGCGGGCGTCGAGCACCCGCCCACTGCCCAGGGTCCACCGGAGCACATTGAGGATCTCGTCGTCGATGGCCAGGCGGTAGCCGAGCAGTCCGTGGCGGCTCGGAGGGCAACCGGTGGTGATGGACGTCAGGGCGCAGGCCGTGGTCGTGGGCGCCACCGAGGTGATGGGCCGGTCGATGCCCTCGGCGCCGGACAAGGTCGGGGCCAAGCCCGGCCGGGCCCGGAGCTGTTGCCACCCCAGCCCGTCGACGACCAGGAGCACCACCTGCTGTGCATGCCGAGCCGACTCCGGCAGCCAGGTCGGATCCCCGCGGTCGTCGGGGGGTCCGAGCAGCGCGGGAACCACGTTGGCGATGCAGGCGCCCTCGTAGTCGGGAAGGGCCAGGGCCGGCGACGGTGGGTGCGGGTCGGGTGCGGGCATCGGTGCTGACTGTAGGCGACGAGGATACGGGGGTCAGCTGCGGGGGAGCACGGCGCGGACGGTCTTGTAGCAATGGCCGTCACGCGGCACGGTGATGGCCGCCACCAGGTAGTGGGGCTTGAATCCGAGCGCCGAGGCCAGATCCTTCCCCTGGAGGCGATCCCTGCGGGCCACGTCGAGGGCCCGTTCGGCGGCCGGATCCTCCACCGGCAGCCAGTTGTCACTGCGTCCCCAGCCGAACCGGATCCACACCGACCGGTCCTCGATCCTGCGGAACAGGACGGGCCCCTTGGTCGGGACGACCAGGGCGAGGGAGGGGCGGAACCCCCGGAACTCCCAGTACGGGGCGGATGCACCCGGGAACCCGAGTATGTGCTCTTCTGGGGGCGCCACCAGGCGATTGAGCATCCGGCGCACCCGCCGGCCGTGGAGGGTCCCGAGATGCCGGGGCAGCCCGGCGGCGGTGACGGCTTCCGGTTGGGCGAGGTCGTCCCGCTCGGGTTCGTCGGCCAGCCGCGCCTCGACCACGTCGAACGGCGACAGGTCCGGCCCGTGGTCCTCGGGCCAGGCCACGCGCACCCGCACCAATGTCCCTGAGGCCAGGTCCACGCCCGTGGTGTCCTCGCCATGGCAGGACAGGACCAGCACCGTGAGCGACGAGCCGCCGGCCACCTCGATGCTCGAGCGCGGCTTGATGTTGCGGACCACGTCGCGGGCGGTGCCGCTCCGAGGGGTACGGGTCGATCCCCGGCTCATCGGACCGTCGCAGCCAGCTGGGACGACAAGGTCTCGGCATCGGCCGCCGGTAGCCGGCAGGCGTGGTTCCGGCAGACGTAGGCGAAGGAGTCTTCCCGGTCCTGCCACAGCGGGGAGGGGGTCCGCTCACCCCAGGCGAGCACCGAGCCGGGCAGCCATCGCTTCCTGACCACGTCGACCAGGTCGGGGCGCGAACCGGTGATGACCACCTCGGTCCAACCCTCCATCAGATGGGTGGCGGTGAGCACTGTCTGGGCAAAGGCGGTCGGGTGCCGGAGCAGCAGGTCGCCGAGGAGGTCCACCACCTCACGGGCGAGTGTGGAGTACCCGTCGTCACCGGTGAGCGCACCGAGCCGGGCCAGGGCCATGGCCGCCACCGCGTTGGCCGAGGGGGTGGCGCCGTCGATGACGTCCTTGGTCCGCACGATGAGGACTTCGGCGTCGTGGCCGGTGGTGAAGAAGCCACCACCCTGGTGGTCGTGGAACAGATCGACGAGGGCGTCGGCGGTCTCGACGGCCCGCTCCGTCCACCGGGCCCGCCCGGTGAGCTCCCCGAGCCTGGTGAAGAGGTCGATCAGCCAGGCATAGTCGCCGGCATAGGCCGGATGGCGCGCACCACCACCGGGCTGCCAGCTCCTCAGCCACCGGCCGTCGTCTCCGACCAGGTGGTGGCAGAGGAAGTCGCCGATGGCCTCGGCGGCGTCACGCCACCCCTGGTCCCCGGTCGCGGCTGCCGCTTCGGCCACGGCCGAACCGTACATGGCGTTCCATTCGGTGAGGACCTTGTCGTCGAGCCCGGGTCTGATCCGCGCGCTGCGGGCGGCAAGCAGGAACTGCCGGCCCGTCTCGACGACGGGGCCGTCGCCAAGGGGGGCCCCGACCGGCCGGCGCAGGATGGTGCTGCCCTCGAAATTCCCCTCGCGACTCACCCCGAACCAATCGATCACCGCATCGGCGACAGTGGCAACGCCGCCGGGTTCGCCCTCTACCTCCGAACGGCTTCCGAACCCCTCGGCCACCGCGGCCTCGATCTGATCGGGGGTCCAGACGTAGAACCGCCCCTCCACCCCCTCGGAGTCGGCGTCCTCAGCCGAGTACACGCCGCCCGCGGCCGTGGTCAGGTCCCGGCCCACGTAGCCGATGATGCCGGTTACCACCTCGAGGTAGTCGGCCCGGCCGGTGACCTGCCAGCCGTGGAGGAAGGCCCGCAAGAGACCCGCCTGGTCGTAGAGCATCTTCTCGAAGTGGGGGACCAACCATTCGGTGTCGGTGGAGTAGCGGGCGAACCCGCCGCCGAGATGATCGTGGATGCCGCCCGCGGCCATGGCGTCGAGCGTGGTGACGGCCATCTGCTCGGCCTGCGCCGCTGTCTCCCCCCCGGGCCTCGCAGCGAGTGGTACAGCGCCAGGTCCACCAGGGTCGGTTGGGGGAATTTGGGAGCACCGCCGAACCCTCCCCACTCTGGATCGAAACGGCGGGAGAGCTCGTCGACCGCGGTGGCCACGAGGTCGGGCTGCTCCGCTCTCTGCTGCCCGTCCGTCTTCGGGCCGGCGGTCGCGAACAGTGAGCGCGATCCGGGGGCCCGCTTGATCAGCGACCGTGAAGCGATGGCACGGGACAGCTCGTCCGCCTGCTCCTCCACTTCGCCGCGCCGGTTGGACCAGACGTCGGTCAGCGCGGCCAGCACCGTGCGGAAGGAGGGCATTCCCGGTCGATCGTCGGGCGGGAAGTAGGTGCCGCCGAAGAAGGGCCGTCGATCGGTGGTCAAGAAGACGCTCATAGGCCATCCTCCCGAGCCGGTCATCGACTGCACGGCCTCCATGTACACGGCATCGACATCAGGTCGCTCCTCACGGTCGACCTTGATGCACACGAACGACGTGTTCAACGCGTCTGCCGTCCCGGGGTCTTCGAAGGACTCATGGGCCATCACGTGGCACCAGTGGCACGCCGAGTACCCGACGGAAAGGAAGATGGGCCGGTCCTTCGCCCGGGCCAGTTCGAACACGTCCTCCCCCCACGTGTACCAGTCGACCGGGTTGGCCGCGTGCTGCAGGAGGTAGGGCGACAGCTCCACCGCCGCCATGTCTCTGATCAAGGGCAACGGGCCCCGCCTCCGTCGACGCCCGGGTGTCGTGGAGACCGTCGGCCCCGACCCGCGGCCCGGACGGAACTTCGCCCTGGCCGCCTGCCGCCGAGCCGACGGGCGCCGGTTCCGGGAGACGGGTGCTCCTCATCGGTGGGCGGGGCGGCATCCACGCCACCATTGTGCACCAGCCGTCCCGGCCAGCCGTCCCGGCCAGCCGTCCCGGCCAGCCGTCCGCGTGCGGGTGTCTAAGGTGTCACGCCATGGAACTGCGCCTCGACGGCAAGACGGCACTCGTGACGGGTGCGTCCCGGGGCATCGGGCAGGCCATCGCCCTGGCCTTCTGCTCGTCGGGGGCGTCGGTGATGATCTCCTCGCGCAAGGCCGACGCCCTGGCCGGCGCGGCGGCCGAGATCGATGCGGCCAAGGGGGACCGGGCCGGCACGGTGGAATGGCGGGTCGCCAACGCCGGTGACCCGGAGCAGGCCGAGTCGTGCGTGGCGGCCACCGTCGAGCGCTTCGGCGCCGTCGACATCCTGGTCAACAACGCGGCCACCAATCCCTATTTCGGGCCGATCATGGACCTCGACACGGCTCGGGCGGACAAGACCGTGCGGGTCAACCAGACCGGCTACCTCGAATGGGTCCAGGCCGCGTGGCGGTCGGGCATGTCCGAACGGGGAGGTGTCGTGCTCAACATGGCCTCCTTGGGCGGACTCTCGGTCGAGCGAGGCATCGGCTGGTACAACGTGACCAAGGCGGCGGTGATCCATCTGACCAGCCAGCTGGCCGGCGAGCTCGGCCCCGGTGTCCGGGTCAACGCGCTGGCCCCAGGGCTGGTCAAAACCGAGTTCGCCCGTGCCCTGTGGGAGCCTGGCGAAGAGGCGATCGCTCGGAGGCTGCCCCTCGGCCGCCTCGGCCTGGTGGACGACATCGCCGGCGCCGCGCTGTTCCTCTGCTCGGACGCCGCCTCGTGGATCACCGGTCAGACGCTGGTCATCGACGGTGGCGCCATGTGCATCACCAGCGGGGGCATCACCTGACCACGGCATCATCTGACCCGGGCATCACCTGACCACGGCATCACCTGACCCACCGATCACCGGACCCACCGCCCTCCGGTCAGCCGGCCTACCCGTTCAGCCTCCCGGTCGGTCGGCGAACGCCGTCCGCCCCGGCCTGCGCTCATGGCGCAGCCGGCCCACCCGGTCAGTCGAGCGCCGCCCGCCGGACCTTGCCGCTCGGGGTCCTGGGCAGGGACTCGACCACCACCACCTCACGCGGAGCCGCCCACCGGGCGAGCGTGCCGGCGACCAGGTCCCGGAGCTCCTCCACGCCCGGGGGCGCCGCCGGGTCGCGGGGCACCACCCAGGCCACGACCCGCTCACCCCACTCCGGATCGGCGCGCTTCCACACCGCCACCTGGTCGATCCCGCGATGCCCGGCCAGGAGCCGCTCGACGGGAACGGGCCACACCTTCTCACCCCCGGTGACGATCACCTCGGCCATGCGGCCGAAGACGGTCAGCGTGCCGTCGGCGGCGATCCGGCCCCCGTCCCCGGTGGGCAACCAGCCCCCGGCGACCTTCGGGTCGGTTCCGTCCCGATAGGAGCGGAGCAGCATCGGCCCGCGGACGAGGATCTCACCGGTCTGACCGACGGTGCCGTCGCCGATGCGCAACTCGACATCACCGATCGGCATCCCGTCGTAGACCACCCCGGAACCGGTTTCGGTCGAGCCGTAGGTCGTCACGACGTTGGCTGGCAGCGCGGCAGGCGGCGCGGCGCCGCCGAGTAGGACCCGGCGGTAGCCGGATACGTCGGTCCGGGCGAGGGCCGTCGACACCAGCGAGACCAGCGTGGCCCCGAGACGGGCGTCGCGCTCCACCTCCGAGGCATCGAACCGCTCGAGCACGGTGACCGGCGTTCCCGTCACCAGCGACCGGGTCACCACGGACAGACCGCCGATGTGGGCCAGCGGGAGGCACGCCAGCCATCGGTCGCGGGCGGGATCGACCTCCAGCCGCTCGGAGGTGGACAGGGCGGATGCCCTGACCGCGTCGTGGGTGAGCACGACACCCTTGGGTTGACCACTGGTGCCACTGGTGGCCACGACCAGCGCGTCGCCCGGGTCGACGGGCCGACCGCGCGGCTGTGCGTGGACCCCGTCGGCATCCACGATCGTGGCGGGCCGGAAGGCCGTGACCAGCCGGCGCACCGCCGGCCGGGGAAGTCGCGGATCGAGCGGCAGTAGCGCATGGCCGGCCTCCCAGGCGGTCTGCAACGCCTCCACGAACCGACGGCCCGCCGGAAGGTCGAGCGCTACCAACTCCGGCATGACGGTAGCCTAGGCGACCGTACGAGTGCCGACTCTAGGAGTGATTGGTCGAATGGTTGCGCCGGAAGTGAACGGGGAGGCGGCATCAGGCGGCCCGGGGCCTGAAACGGTGATCACCGGTCCGCCGGCCGACCCCGTCGACAAGTTCCGGGGCCGTCCTCTGCCCGCGTGGGAACGCCGGGGCGGCTACCGGGACATCCACTACGACGTGGCCGACGGATTGGCCAAGCTCACCATTGCCAGACCCGAGGTCCGCAACGCCTTCCGGCCCCAGACCCTCTTCGAACTGGCCGACGCCTTCAACGCCGCCCGGGACGATCCGTCGGTCGGTATCGTCATCCTGACCGGGGAGGGTCCGGACGCGTTCTGCTCGGGAGGTGATCAGAAGATCCGGGGCGACGACGGCTATCTCGGGGACGACGCCGTGGCCCGCCAGGGCATCGGTCGCCTCAACGTCCTCGATCTCCAGATCCAGATCCGGCGCCTCCCGAAGCCGGTGGTGGCCATGGTGGCCGGTTATGCCATCGGCGGTGGTCACATCCTGCACCTGGTCTGCGACCTGACCATCGCCGCCGACAACGCCAGGTTCGGTCAGACGGGTCCCAAGGTGGGCAGCTTCGACGGAGGGTACGGGGCCAGCCTGCTGGCCCGCACCATCGGCCTCAAACGGGCGAAGGAGGTGTGGTTCCTGTGCCGGCAGTACGACGCGGGGACGGCCCGCGACTGGGGTCTCGTGAACCAGGTGGTGCCGCTGGCCGATCTGGAGGCCGAGACGGTGGCCTGGTGTCGACAGATGCTGTCGCTGTCCCCGCTCGCGCTGCGGATGCTGAAGGGTGGGCTCCACGCGGCCGACGACGGGTTGGCCGGCCTCCAGCAGTTTGCCGGCGACGCCACCATGCTCTTCTACATGAGCGAGGAGGGCCAGGAGGGCCGCAACGCGTTCCAGGAGCACCGCCCGCCCGACTTCGGTCGTTTTCCGCGGCGCCCGTGACGTCCGACGGCGCCGTTCCGGCCGCGCCGGTGGCACCCGGACCGATCAAGCGTTGGGTGCTGGGCGCACGGCCGCGGACGCTCGCGGCCGCTGTCGTGCCGGTCCTGGTCGGAACGGCAGCCGCCCATCCGCTCAACGGGTTCACCGGTTGGTCCGGCATCGCCCCGCTGGAGACGGCTCCGCCGGTCGGCGTGTGGTGGCGGGCCCTTGCCGCCCTGGTCGTCGCCCTGGCCATCCAGGTGGGGACCAACTATGCCAACGACTACTCGGACGGCATCCGCGGGACAGACGACGAGCGGGTCGGCCCCGTTCGCCTGGTGGCGTCGGGCCTGGCCTCGCCCGGGGCCGTCAAGCGCGCCGCGCTGGCCTGCTTCGGCGTGGCCGGAGTGGTCGGCCTCGGCCTGGCCTGGGCCACGTCGTGGTGGATCCTCGTGGTGGGGGCGGCCTGCCTGGCCGCGGGCTGGTTCTACACCGGTGGCCCTCGCCCCTACGGCTACGCGGGTCTGGGCGAACTCTTCGTGTTCGTGTTCTTCGGACTGGTGGCCACCGTTGGCACCTACTATGTCCAGTCCCTGAGGATCGGCGAGCCCGTGGTGTGGTTCGCCGCGGTGTTGGTGGGGTTGTTGGCCACCGCACTGCTGCTGGCCAACAACCTGCGGGACATCCAGACCGATGCCCGCACAGGCAAGCGGACGCTGGCGGTGAGGATGGGCCGCCGCGACGCGGGATGGTTCTACGTGGCCTGTGTCGTGCTGCCCTTCGCCGCGGTGCTGGTGTGGTCGCTGTCGTCGGTCTCCACCGTGTTGTCTTCCTCGCAAACGGTGGTTGCGCTCCTCCCGCTGGTGGCTCTACCGCTCGTGGTGACCCCGGTGAAGATCGTTGCCAGCGACGCCTCGGGCCGTGCGTTGCTCCCCGTGCTGGCCGCGACCGGCCGGCTGCAGATGGCGTTCGGCGCACTCCTTTCGGTGTCGCTGTGGCTCTGGATCCGATGACGGTCGAAAGGGGTTCAGCACCCACCGCCCCAACCTTCGTGGGCCCGCACCAGCCTCGCCACCTCGTCGGGTCGTTGCAGGTGAGGGGCGTGCCCGGCCCCGGGAACCACAGACCGGCTGGCGGTGGGTCCGATGGCCACGGCCATCCGCAGCCCGAGCGCGGTGAATTTCTCGTCGAGCTCACCGGAGATGATCAGCACCGGCATGGTCAGCCGGCCGATCGAGTCCCACAGCGGACGCTGGGTGCCGGTTCCGGCCAGCCGCAGGCTCGACGCCAGTCCGGGGCCCGTGTTGCGCAACCGGTCGTCCAATCCGTTGGCGGACTCGCTGATGCCTGCGAACATCGGGTTCTCGAGCCAGCGCCGGACGAAGGTCCCGACGGCCACGGGCGGGCCCGGAGCCCGAATCGGGTCGAGCTCCTCGGCCAGTTCGTCGTCCGAAGCCCGCCGCCGGTGACGTTCGGCCTCGTCCTCGATCCCCGCGGTGCCGGATATGAGGACGAGGCCGCCGACCAGGTCCGGGCGAGCAATGGCCAGATGGAGGCAGAATCGCGCCCCCATCGAATACCCGAGGTACGTGGCCCGTCCGCCGACCCCACCCAACAGGAGGGCCCCATCCTCCAGCCCGGCGGCCACGGTGGCCGAGGCACCGTGGCCGGGCAGGTCGACCCGGACCACTTGGTGGTCTTCCGCCAGGTTGTCGTCCATCGAGCCCCAGACCCGGCCGGTCTGGGTGAAGCCGTGGGCCATCACCAGCCGTGGGCCGCTCCCGACGGTCTCGGCATGCAGTGTCGGCACCGGCCAGGGCCCGTGCGGAGGGGTCGAAGGTGGAGTGGCCGTGGTCATGGAGAACTCCGATGAGCGTACCGACGGCCGCCGGTGATGCCGGTCATGCCGGGCGTGGCGGAGAGGGCGGTGAGGCCGGTCATGCCGGGCGTGGCGGAGAGGGCGGTGAGGCCGGTCATGCCGGTCGTGGCGGTGACGCCGGGCAGGCCGGGCAGGCCGGTCGTGGCGGTGACGCCGGGCAGGGCGGTGAGGCCGGTCATGGCGGTCACGCCGGTCGTGGCGGAGAGGCCGGTCATGGCGCGGATCCGGACCTGCAGGCGGCGTTCGCCTCGACCCTGGTCGACGAGTGGGTCCGGTGCGGTGTGGCCCACGCCGTGGTGTGCCCGGGATCGCGGTCGACCCCGCTCGTCGTGGCCCTGGCCGCCCACCCGGCGATGGCGGTGCACGTACGCCTGGACGAGCGGTCGGCGGCCTTCACCGCCCTCGGGATCGGCCGGGCCTCCGGGCAGCCCGCACTGGTGGTCACCACCAGTGGCACGGCCGCGGCCGAGCTCCATGCCGCGGTGGTCGAGGCCCATCTGGGTGGGGTGCCGCTGATCGCCTGCACCGCCGACCGTCCGCCGGAGCTCCGCGACGTGGGCGCCCCCCAGACCATCGACCAGACCCATCTCTTCGGCCGCTCCGTACGCTGGTTCTGCGATCCGGGACCTCCCGACTGCGGCGCCCGCGCATCATGGCGGTCGTTGGCCGCTCGATCCGTCGCCGAAGCCAATTCCGGTTCCGGCGGCCCCGGTCCCGTCCATCTCAACCTGCCTTTCCGGGAGCCGCTCCTCGGGGATCCGGCCGCCGGAGGAGGGGTGAGCCCGGGACGACCGGAGAACCTGCCCTGGCACCAGGTGGTCCACGGTCGGATGCCGCCGCCCGAAGCGGTGAGTGACCTCTGCGAATCCGGGTGTCTGGATCCGGCACGACGCGGGCTGATCGTGGCCGGGGCCGGGTGCGGCGATCCGGAGGCGGTGCTGGCGCTGTCCGATTCCCTGGGCTGGCCGGTCCTGGCCGATCCGCGCTCGGGAGCACGCCAGCTCCGCCCCGGTGTCATCGGTGCCGCCGACGCCATCCTGCGATCGGGCCTCTTCGCCCGCGACCACGTGCCCGAGACCGTGCTCCGGCTGGGCGAACCGTGGGTGTCGAAGGTGGTCAACGGCTTCCTGTCCTCGGCGGTCGCCGCCGGTGCCGAGGCGGTCGTGGTCGACCCGTGGGGGCGTTGGCGCGACCCGGAGCGGGAGATCTCCACCTTCGTCCGTTCGGACCCGACGCTGTTCTGCCTGGCCGTGGCCCGATGGATGGATGCCGGCGCGTCCGGCGGCCGGGGCGGCAGCCGATCGGAAGGACGGAGCGGCCGGGACCGCGGGTGGCGCCATGGCCAGGAGAACGGGTGGAGCGGCGGATGGGAGGTGGCCGAGTCGGTGGCCCGGACGGTGATCGCCGGTCTCGGTGCCGATGCCGCCGCGGGAGGTGCCGGCGGCTCGCTCACCGAGCCCTCACTGGCTCATCGGTTGTTCGCCCGGATGCCGTCCGGTTCGGTGCTGGTCGTGTCCTCATCCATGCCCGTCCGGGACCTGGAGGCATTCGCCGCGCCGCGTCCCGACCCACCTCGGGTCGTGGCCAACCGCGGCGCCAACGGCATCGACGGGGTGGTGTCCACCGCGCTGGGCGTGGCACTTGCCTCTTCCGCCCCGACCGTGGCACTCGTCGGCGACCTGGCCTTTCTCCACGACGTCTCGGCGTTGGTGCGGGCCGAGGGGCTCACGGCACCCTTGACCGTCGTCGTGGCCGACAATGATGGTGGCGGGATCTTCTCGTTCCTCGACCCTGCCGAGGTGCTCGATACAGACTCCTTCGATCTGCTCTTCGGGACACCGCAACTCCCCGACGTGGCCTCGGTGGCCGCGGGCTTCGGATGGCCCGTCGACGAGTGCGGCCCGACTACCGGCGCCGCCGGGTTCGAGGAAACGCTGGACCGGCGGCTGGTCGAAGGGTCGATGTCGGTGATCCGGGTCGGGCTGCCCCTGCGGCACGAGAACGTGGCCGTCCACCGCCGGATCAACGCCGCCGTCGTCGAGGCCATCGAGCGTTGAGCTGGCCGGCGGTCGACGGGCCGCGGTCAGCAGGTCGGTCCCGACGGGCCGCGGTCAGCAGGGCTGAGGGTCGAAGGAGGGAACCGTCGAGGTCGGCGCCGTGGTCGCCGGGGTGGCGCCCGGCGTGGCGGCCGTGGTCGGGGCGGCGGTCTGGGCCGTGGTCGCGGCGGTGGTCGGGGCGGTGACCGGCAGGGCGATGGGGTTGCCGTAGGCGTCGAGCGGCGGCGTGACGATCGGTCCCACGGCGCCGCCGAGGAACTGATTGATCATCTCGGACGCCGCCTCGGGCTCGACCACTTCGACGTCGCCCGCCGCCGAGGAGGTGGCGCCCACGGTGGGCAGGGTGTAGGTCTGGAGGGAGGAGCCGGAGAAGGCGTGGTACCGCTCGGCCAGGGAGAAGAGGTCGTCGGGGGTGAGCCCGTCGTCCTTGCTGAAGTCGTGGACCACCGAGGTCAGAAGCGTGTTGAGCCGGAACGGGTTGTAGGTCGACTTGGCCTTGTCGAGGGCCGCCGAGATGATGAGGTTCTGGCGCTCTATCCGGCCGATGTCCGAGGTGGGGTCGGAGTTCCATTGGCCATCGGCGTAGTACTGGAAGTAACGAGAGCGAGACAGGGCGAGGGCCTGCGCCCCGTCCAGCACCTGGCATCCCGGGGTGGGGATGTTGAGCCCGGAGTTGTTGTAGCAGACGCCGGTCGAACAGTCCTGATCACGGACGGGGTAGGGGAAGTCCATGGAGATGCCCCCGAGGGCATTGACGGCGTCCTGCAGGCCGAAGAAGCTGATCACGATGTAGTGGCTGATGGGGATCCCGAAGGTGTTCTCGATGGTCTTGATCAGGGCGTCGGGACCGCTGCCGAAGGCGGCGTTGATCTTGTTGGGTCCGGAGAGGTCGGTGCTGGGGGCCATCCCGGAGAGCGTCACAAAGGTGTCACGCGGGATGGACAGGGTCGAGGCGGTGCCCGCGGCGGGATCGACGTGGACGATCTTGATGGTGTCGCTCCGCTGGCCACCGGCGTTGGTGGCGTTCCCGAACTGCTGGGCCTCGGCCGCGGTCTCCCCGGCCCGGCTGTCGGAGCCGATCAGCAGCACGTTGTACGGCTGGCCGTCGGCTGCGGCGACGCAGGAGGAGCACGGGCTGGAGGAGACCTTGCTCCACTCGTAGCGGAAGTAGCCGTAGCCGAGGCCGGCCACGATCAGGAGGAGTACCACCAGGCCGATGGCCACCCGCAGGATCCGTTCGGCCGGCCGGCGCCGGCGTCTCTTGGCCCTGCGCATCTCGCGTCGGGACGGGACCTCGACCTGGCCGCCCAGGATGGGCCCCGGGAACTCGGGTCCGCGACCACTCCCGCGGGCCGGAACGGTCGAGGGCGCCCGCGGCCGTCCGGTCGAGCCTCCTGAGGAGCGCCCTGACGGACGCGACCCTCTGGGTGGGGGGGGTTCAGTTGGTGGCAAGGGGGTTCGGGTCTCGGAACACGTGATCGAAGGTGCGATCTACCGGCAGTGGATGACTGCCCTGTCCATCGGAGACCTACAGTTTCCCACGACAGAAGTCGGATCTGGTGTCACCCCTGGTCGGGGGTTCAGCGGCCCGTCGGCACCCACGATCCGTGAAAACCGAAGGGGACACGGACCGGGAGGTGGACGGTGGCCACTGGCGGCCCGCCGAAGGACGTGGCGTCGAGGATGACCAGGTCGCTGGCGTCCCGGGCGGCGTCGTAGGCCACGCTGAGGATCCAGCCTTCGTCCTCGCCCCGGCCGCCGGCGCCCTTCACGAACACCGGTTCCCCGGGGGAGAGATGTTCGCCCGGGTCGAACCGGATCGACTCGTCGCGTACCAGGTCGTACTTGACCAGGCCGCGGTAGCCGGGCTGGTCGGCACGGTCCGCGACCCGGGTGCAGTAGCCGTAGCGATGGGGGAGTCCGGCCACGTCGTCGTCCACCCGTGGGAACTCGACCGGCGTGTCGTCGAGACGCTGCTCGGAAACCCGGTTGGAAGCGAGGTCGACGGTCCAACGAGCTAGCACCGGCGTAGCGAGGCTGAGAACCTCTCCCGGCGGGGTCTCGAACGCCTCGTCGTAGCGGATGACGTCGATAACCACGCGGTCACCGTCGTCGTAACAGTTGAGGACATGGAACACGTAGGACGGGTCGATCCCTATCCACCGGACCTCGGCGTTCCCACCGGTCCGTGGCATCACGCCGACCCGGGCCCCGGCCTCGGGCATCCACTGGTAGGGGATGGACCGACCGTTGGCCGCGAGTTCGAGGTCGAACACCACGGGTAGGTCGAGGAAGACCACCCGTGTCGCCGTCACCCCGAAGTCGTGGATCATCGTGGCCCGGGGCAGCTCGATCTCCTCGGTGCGGACCAGGGCCCCCGTGGCGTCGGCCACGTGGTATCGGAGGAACGGTGGCCCGAAGACGTCGGTGCCGAAGAAGACCAGCTCTCCGCTCACGGGGTCGACTTTGGGGTGCGCCGTCATCGGTGACGCCAGTGCCCCGTCGAAGTCGTAGACGCGGGCCCGACCGAGGTCGGACGAAAGGGCGTGCGGGAAACCGGTCTCCACCAGGGCGAGGGTCGTGCCGGCATGCCGGATGACGTGGGTGTTGGCCGGCCCGTCGATCGGCTCGCCGGGTCCCCTGGGTGGCGGCGTACCGGTCTTGGCGGCGAGTGCCCTGGTCCGCACCCATCGATTCCGGTAGCCGGTGGCCCGGCTGCCGGCCAGCGAGATGGCGTGGACCATGCCGTCCCCGCTGAACCAGTGGTAGTCGGACTCCTCGACGGGGATCACCGCCGGGTTGGGACCGTTCCGCAACAGCCGTCCCTCGAGATCGGGCGGGATCACGCCGGTGACCGGGAGCTCGATGTCATCGCCACGTTCCTCGAGCACGGGCGCGAAGTTCCCTCGGAGATACGGATTGGGCATCGGGCGGTCCTCGGCGGCGAGTTGGGCTTTGGTGCGAGACGAGACGAGACGGGACGGGACGGGACGGGACGGGACGGGACCAGATCGTAGCGGTCGGCGCGCGAGTCGTACCCGCCGGCCGCCGTGGTACCCGACGGTGGTGCATCCGGGCAGGTGATGGCCGCGGTTCGGCGACGTGGCAGGCTGAGGCCATGGCCCATCTCGCCGACGACCTCCGGTTCAGGGGGCTGATCCATCAAGTGACCGACGCCCAGCTCGAGAGGCACCTCGACTCCGATCGGCTGACCGCGTACAGCGGATTCGATCCGACCGCCGACAGCATGCACGTCGGGCATCTGCTGCAGGTCTGCAACCTCCGCCGCCTGCAGCTGGCCGGCCACCGGCCCATCGCCGTGGCCGGCGGCGGTACCGGATTCGTCGGTGACCCCGGGGGCAAGTCCGAGGAGCGGTCGCTCCTCAGCGAGGAGGCGCTGCAGTCCAACCTCGAGGGCATCCGACGCCAGCTGGAGCACTTCCTCGATTTCGGCGCGGACGACGGGTCGGGGCAGGCCCTGCTCCTCAACAACGCCGAGTGGCTCCGACCCATGTCGCTCTTCGAGTTCCTCCGGGACGTGGGGAAGCACTTCACCGTCAACCAGATGGTGGCCAAGGACTCGGTGAAGACGCGCCTGGCCCGCGCCGACCAGGGCATCTCCTTCACCGAATTCAGCTACATGCTCCTGCAGGCCTACGACTTCCTCCACCTGTTCGACGCGTTCGGCTGCCGGCTCCAGTTGGGGGGTAGCGATCAGTGGGGGAACATCACCATGGGAACCGAGCTGGTGCGCAAGGTTCGTCAGCAGGAGGTATGGGGACTGACCACCCCGTTGGTCCTCAAGGCGGACGGGACGAAATTCGGCAAGACCGAGTCCGGAACCGTGTGGCTCGACGCCGCCCGGACGAGCCCCTATCAGCTGTATCAATTCTTCCTGCGCAGCGAGGATGCGGTGGTCGGCTCCTATCTGCGGTACTTCACGTTCCTCGACCACGACGCCATCCTGGCCCTCGACGAGTCCACCGCTTCGAGGCCCGAACGGCGCGAGTCGCAACGCGAGCTGGCTCGTCAGGTTTGTACGCTGGTCCACGGGCCCACCGAGACGGAGCGTGCCGAGCAGGCCGGGGTCGCCCTGTTCGGGGAGGGGGTCGCCTTGTTCGACGAGCGAACCTTGCTCGATGTGTTCGCCGACGCCCCGTCGACCACGCTGGCTCGGACCCGCCTCGATGGACAGGGCCTGGCGCTGGTCGACCTGCTGGTCGAGACCGGGCTGGTGCCCTCGAAGGGCCGGGCCACGACCACGATCGAGCAGGGAGGGGCCTACGTCAACAACCGCCGCGAGAGCGAGCCCGGGCGGCTGATCAGGCCGGATGACCTGGTGGCGGGCAGGTATCTGGTGCTCCGGCGGGGCAAACGCGACTACCACCTGGTGAAGTTCGACTGATCGCCACCACGGGCGCATCGGCGGCACTGCCCGTCGGCGGCCTGCGGCGCGGCGCGGCGGGAGACCGATCCCCCCGGTCCTACACTGAGCGCGATGAGCAGCTCAGGGGCCGACAGGTCCGACCGGTCACCAGTCAGGCTCACGTCGGGCTTGCCGGAGACGGTACTGCCCGAGGAGCCCGAGGCGGTGAGGTCGGGCCTGGAGGCGGCCATCGCCCAACCCGGTGAACGCCGCCGCCATGCCGTCTCCGACGTCGTCCGTGCCGACCCCGGGTCGCTGGCCGCCTGGGCCGCCCTCGGATCGCTGGCTCGGGACGACGTCGAGGCCTACGCCTGCTTCCGGGTGGGTTACCACCGCGGTCTCGACGCATTGCGGTCGGCGGGCTGGAAGGGCTCGGGTCTGGTCCGGTGGGAGCACGAGTCCAATCGCGGGTTCCTGCGTTGCCTCGACGGCCTCCGCTCCGCGTCCGGCGCCATCGGGGAACACGGCGAGGAGGAGCGGTGTGCCCAATTCCTGCGCCAGCTCGAACCGTCCTGGCGTCCCGAGTGGACGGGCTTCCCGGCCTAGTGACGAGTCTGCCCTCTGGAACACGGATCGCCGCGCTCTCGGTCCTGTGGCGCCACCGCCTGCGTCGGCCCCGAGCGCGGCGGGGGGCCCCGGCGCTGATCGGCGTCAGCCTGGCCGTCATCTGCGCCGCGCTGGCCTCCGGGTGCACGCTCGACCAGTCGGGGCCGCCGGCCGCGCAGCTTTCCGCCTGGATGACCACGTCCGGGGGTGGTGCCGCCATCGGACAGGTGGGGGTGGACAGCCGCAACATCGACCTGGCCCTCTCCCACCACAACACCGCCGCCGCGTTGCGAACGGTGTGCGCGCTTCTGACCAACGACGCCCAGACGGCGATCGGTGACCTGCCGAGCCCGGACACCCAGTTGACCGACCAGCTCGACGCCGCCTACGAGGACGCAGCTGCGGCAGGCAACGACTGCTACAACGGGGCCAATGGGAACGAGTCCCTCCTCCGGCGATCGGCGGCCGAGCGGGCCAAGCTCATTCCCTTGCTGCGAACCGCGGTCGACCGCATCACATCCGTCACCGGGCACACGCCGTCGACGTCGACCACGGCTCCGAGCGACGACAACGATGACCCGTTCGGAAACTGACCCGTGACCGCCCCGGCCGACGACGGCTCCGACCGGGTGATCGTCGGGTGGCCATGCCGCCCGTAGGGAGCGGTGTCGGCCCGTACCCACAGGGCCGCGATCGGGAGGAGTACGACCGCGTTCGCCGCCGGGTGCTGTGGTCGCTGCCCACCGGGCTCTTCGTCGTGGGGAGCCGGGCCGGAACGCAGCGCAACATGATGACCTGCAACTGGGTCATGCAGGTGGCCACCGCGCCCAAGCTGGTGGCCGTGGCGGTGGAACAGGGCTCGGTGACCCGCCGGCTCATCGAGCAGGGAGGCAGCTTTTCGGTCAGCGTGCTACCCCGGTCCGCCCGGGCCGTCGTCCGTCGGTTCGTGAAGCCGACCGACTCGGTGGAATTGGACGGGGCCGGGTCCGCCGTCTCCCTCCAGGGTGAACCGGTCAGCGAAGTGGCCGGCGGCCTTCCCTGCCTGGCCGTGGCCCTGTCGTGGCTGGCGTGCGACGTGCGTCACCTCTTCCGGTGGGACGGTGATGGGACGGCCGGGGTGGCCAGTCACGTCCTGTTCGTCGGCGAGGTCGTCGACGCGGGCGAAACCGAGGCTGGAGGGGGTGACGACGACGCGGCCGGGGGCGGGGAACCCGGGGTGCTGCGCATGGAGGACACCAGGATGAACTACGGCGGATGAACGCGGAGCCGGCAGCACCGTAGCGCCGGCGGGAACACAGTGCCCGACCCGAACGCAGCGCCTGCCGGACCGCCGGCGGCAGCCGGCCGGAACGCGGCGCCGCCGGACCGCAGGCCGCTTGGGTCTCAGCCTTCCGGAGCCGGCGGCGGGCGCAGGTCGATCCGGAGGGTCAGGACCCCGTTCTCGATCGAGGGTTCGGCGTCCCCGATGATGGCGAAGTCCATGAAGTCGGCTTGGGCCTGCTGCTTGAACCGCTCGCGGTCAGGCCCTTCGACGGGTGGCAGGCCCCGGGATCTCACCGCGTCGGCCCTGGCCCGGAAGCGTTCCACCATGGCCTGGGGGTCGAATTGATCAGCCATGGTCCGATGGTACCGGCGCGGCCGCTGTGCTACGAATGAGGCTGCCCCGCACTACACTGGCTCGCATTGGTGATAGGTGGTCACTCCGGCCCGAGGGTGGCCTGAGTGCGTGCCACCCCTGGTGGGGCAAGGAGTTGTTTCCGTGAAGAAGGGACGCCATCGCCGCTTCGAAGAAGCGCGGAGTTTGAAGCGATCCGTCGCAACGGCCAGTCGGCGCTGCCCCGAATGCGGGGCCGAGCCCGATGACAAGCACGCCTCATGGTGCCTGGCCACCGAGGACGACTACGACGAGATCCTCGGCACCGCTCAAAAAGAGGACACCTTCGCCGAGGACGATCCCCTGGCCGAGTAGTCCCCGCCGTCCGAGGGGTGCGACCCCGAAGGGCGACGCGGCTGGGGAGCCGCTGTGCGGGGTGTCGGGTAGCAGGAGGTGCGGGGTGTCGGGAAGCCGGAGGTACCGTGGAACCGGCACGGCCGGCGGTGCCCAGCGGCAGAGGAGATCAGCTGCGGAGGGTGGGATGGGTCAGGAGAGTCACCCGCACCCGGGGAGCGCGCCTCTCGTCGAGGTATGCCGCCAGCTTCTTGTAGATCTTCTTTCCCGCCATCGCCTCCAGCTCGGTGCGCATGCTCACGTAGACCGGTTCGTGGCCGACGAACGCAGCGGGGTCCTCGGTGCACCACCAGTGGAACTCGTCACCGCCCTCCCCCCAGTGGCGCCGGTCCCACTGTCGGACCACCGACGTCACCCGTCCGTCCGGTGCCGTCTCGTCCTCGCGGCGCAGCGGCAACTGCCAGCACACGTCGGGCTTCAACTCGACGTGGCTGCGTCCCTGGGCCAGTGCCGCCGTGTGAAGGGCACATCCGGGACCGGCCGGAAATCCGGGCCGGTTGAGGAAGATGCAGGCACCGTCGACGAGGCGGGTCCCGAGCTCACCGTCGGGCAGCTTCTTGACCACACCCTTGCGCCCCTGCTTGTGAAACTGCCAGATGTCGGGCGTGAGCTCGGCCGCCGCCCGTTCGACGTTGCGAGCGTCCTTCTTGCCCGTGAAGTGGGCACCGTAGGAGCAGCAGCCCTGCACCAGCTCGGGGGCCGGCCCGGTGAGCACGCCCTGGCAGCCCTGACCGAAGATGCACGTCCAGGAGCTGACCAGGAACGTCACATCGAAAAGCCAGGTCCGCTCCTCGTCCGGGTCATCGAAGCTGACCCACTCGTGGGCGTTGGCCGGTTGATGCTTGTTGCTCGCTGCCACGCCCTTATGATGACAGGCATGAGTGAAGACCGTGAGGACGTCCGCCCGGTACTGACGATCACCCGTGACGCGCAGGCCACCGTTCTCGAGGTGCTGGCCAATGAGTCCGAGTCCGGCTCGCTGGCCCTGTGGCTGGAGATCAGCGGCGAGAGCAACGGCGCCTACGCCTACGACATGTATTTCCAGGCCTTTGCGGATGCCGGTCCGGGGGATGTGGTGCAAGAGGGCGGCGACCTGCCCGTGGTCATACCCCAGGCCAGCGTCGAGCGGCTCCAGGGCGCGACCTTGGACTTCGTGACCGATGCCTCCGGCGAGGGGGGTCTGGTCATCGTGAATCCCAACACCCCGCCGGCCCCGACCCTGAGCGGCCTGGCCACCGGGACCGTCGATCTTTCCGACCCTCTCGCCCAGCGGGTCGTGTCGGTCCTCGACGAGCAGGTGAACCCGAGCATCGCCGCCCACGGTGGCCGCGCCGACCTGGTCGCCGTCGAGGATGCCTCCGTCTATCTGCGGCTGAGCGGTGGCTGCCAGGGGTGCGGAATGGCCAAGGCCACCCTGTCCCAGGGCATCGAGGTCATCCTGCGCGAGGCGATCCCGGAGATCGCCAACATCATCGATGTCACCGACCACGCCGACGGCACCAATCCGTACTACGAGCCGGCCCACGGCTGACCCGGGCGTCGGCTGAGCGTCCAACCGGAGCCCCGATCGGTGGGGCCGCCGCAACGACGGGTGTCAGGGGGTCCGGCGAGGAGATCGACACGGAACCCGGCCCCGAGAGCGACGCGGACTCGGCATCGATCGGAGCACGGCCAGCGGGTGAGGGTCGCCCCGATACCCGTCCGGGCGGTGGGCGTCCGGTACGTTGCCTGTCGTGGACACACTGCTGGTCTCCGGTGCGACGGTCGCCGGTCTCCTGGTCGGCGGTGCCCTCGATCCGCTCGGGCAGCGGTCAGCCGACCTCAGTCGGCTGGAGGACGAGCGTCGCCGGGCATCCGGCACTGACGACTCCGACCGACCCGCCCCGGTCGAGGGCACGGTCCGGAACCTGCTGCCCTCGGGCTCGGCGCCGCTCCGAACGGCGGCGGCCGCGGTGTTGACGGCGGCCCTGTTCGGGGGGTCTGCGGCCCACTTCGGACGCGAACTGCTCCTTGCCCCCTTCTGCGTCTTCTTCGCCATGCTGGTGGTGATCTCGATCACCGACCTCTCCCACCGTCTCGTGCCGCGTCGACTGCTCTACGCGGCTCTGGCGCTGATCGTCCCCCTCCTGGTGGGCGCGTCGGCCATGGACCACCAATGGCACGACGTGACCGGATCGGCCGTGGCCGGCGGCGTGGCCTTCGGCCTCTTCTTCGGCATCTGGTGGTTCGTCCCGCGAGGCATGGGGTTCGGCGATGTCCGGTTGGCCGCGGTGATCGGGATCACCGTCGGCTACCTGAGCCTGCTCCACGCCTACGTGGCCTTTCTGTCCGGTTTCATCGTGGGGTTGCTCTTCGGTGTGGTGATGATGGTGATCTCGTCGTCGGGACACAAGACGCGGATCCCCTTCGCCCCGTCCCTGGCCATCGGGGCGGTGATCGCCGTCTTCTGGGGTGGTCCGATCGCCCAGAGCCTGTTCCATGCCGGATCCTGACCACCGCCGCCCCGAGTAGATTTCCCGGCATGCTCCGCTTCCTGACCGCCGGCGAGTCGCACGGGCGCGCCCTCGTGGTGATCGTCGAGGGGCTGCCCGCCGGCTTGCTGGTGACCGCGGAGGACATCCAGCGCGGGCTGGCCCGCCGGCGGCTGGGCTTTGGACGCGGCCCGCGGATGCGCTTCGAGGCGGACGAGGTGACCCTGGTGGGGGGGATCCGGCACGGAAGGACGCTCGGCTCACCGGTGGCCATCGAGATCGCCAACACCGAATGGCCCAAATGGGAGACCGAGATGTCGCCCAGCCCAGGTCTGCCCGCCAAGGTACTGACTCAACCCCGGCCCGGTCACGCCGACCTCTCGGGCATGCTCAAGTACGGGCTCGACGACGCACGCGACGTCCTCGAGCGGGCCTCCGCACGGGAGACGGCCGCCCGGGTGGCCGCGGGCACCCTGGCCAAATTGCTGCTCTGGCAGATCGGCATCGACGTGCTGAGTCACATCGTGCAGCTCGGGCCCGAGCGGGCCGAGACCACCGCGCTGCCCACCGTGGGGGAGCTCATCCGGGTCGACGAGTCACAGGTGCGGTGTTGTGATCCTGACGCAGAGGCCCGGATGATCGCCGCGGTGAAGGCGGCCGCCAAAGACGGTGATTCGCTCGGCGGGGTGGCCGAGGTCATCGCCTACGGGGTTCCGGTGGGCCTCGGAAGCCACGTGCACTGGGACCGACGACTCGATGCCCTCCTGGCCCAGGCCCTGATGAGCATCCAGGCCATCAAGGCCGTGGAGTTCGGCGACGGCACCGAGCTGGCCGGCCGCCGCGGGTCCGAGGCCCATGACGCCATACGGGTGGCCTCGAGTGGGGCCGAGGCGACGGATGGCGACCGTGCCGGGCTGGGAGGAGGTTACGTCCGCGACACCCATCATGCCGGAGGGATCGAGGGCGGCATCTCCACCGGCTCCCCCATCGTGGCCCGGGCCACCATGAAGCCGTTGGCCACACTCAACCGGCCCACGTTGGGCACGGTCGACGTGGTCACCAAAGAGGCCACCGTCTCCTTCAAGGAGCGGACCGACGTGACCGCGGTCCCGGCCATGGGCGTCGTGGCCGAGACGATGGTCGCCCTGGTCCTGGCCTCGGAGGCCCAACGCAAGTTCGGCGGCGACTCCGTGGCGGAGTTCCGCCGCAACCGGCGCGGGTATCTGGACGCGCTGGGCGAGAACCCTTCGGCGCCGCAACCGCCGGCCGATGCCTGAGCGGGTCATCCTGGTCGGCATGATGGGGGCGGGAAAGACGACCATCGGCCGGCTGCTGGCCGATCGCCTCCAGTGGGGACACCTCGATTCCGATGCCCAGGTGATGGCCAGCACCGGGTCGAGCGTGCCCGAGCTCTTCGCCGAGCGGGGCGAGGAGGCCTTCCGGGCCGAGGAATCCCGCGTGCTGGCCGAGGCGCTGTCGTCCCCGGAGCCGGTGGTGGTGTCGGCCGCCGCCGGAGTGGTGCTCTCTGCCGCCAACCGTGACCTCCTGCGGCGATCGGGAGTCGTGGTGTGGCTACGGGCCGACCCGCGCCTGCTGGCCCGGCGGGTCGGCAAGGGCGAGGGCCGGCCGCTGTTGGGCGATCAACCGGCGGCGAGGTTGGCGGATCTCTACGAGGTCAGGAAGCCCCTGTACGAGTCGTTGGCCGACGTGACCATCGACGTGGACGGGCTCACCCCCGATCAGGTGATCGATCGCCTGCTGGCCGAACCGGTGCTGGCGGACAGAGGCATCGGGGCGGGTAGCCGATGATCGAGATTCCGGTGGAGCTCGGAGACCGCAGCTACCAGGTGGTGGTGGGTGGCGGCGCACGAGACGGGCTGGCGGGGATGCTGGCCGCTGCCGTTCCGGGCGCCCGGCGCGCCGCCGTCGTGACCCAGTCCGGCATCGGTGTCACCCTCGATACCGGTCTGCCCGCCGACGAGTTCATCGTGCCGGACGGCGAAGGTGCGAAGTCGATGGCCGTGACCGAGGAGCTCTGCCGTGGCTTCGCCCGGGCCGGGCTCAGCCGGTCCGACGTGGTCATCGCGGTCGGAGGTGGCGTCGTCACCGACCTGGCCGGATTCGCGGCGGCATCGTTCCACCGGGGGACCGCCTACGTCAACGTGGCCACGACGCTGCTGGCGCAGGTGGACGCGGCCATCGGCGGGAAGACCGGGGTCAACATTCCCGAAGGGAAGAACCTGGTCGGCGCGTTCTGGCAGCCAAGCGGCGTCATCTGCGACACCGACCTCCTGTCCACGCTGCCGCCGCGCGAGTGGGCGTCCGGGCGGGGCGAGATGGCCAAGTACGCGTTCTTGGGTCTCCCGGAGACCGGACAGGGTCCCGATGCCTCGCTCCTCGAGCTGCCCCTGGCCGAACAGGTGGCCCGGTGCGTCGGGATCAAGGCCGACGTCGTGGCCTCGGACGAACGAGAAGGTGACCGGCGGATGGTGCTCAACTACGGCCATACGCTGGCCCACGCACTGGAGGCGGCCGCGTTCGAGCCGGGCTCGGGCATCGATCTGCGCCATGGCGAGGCGGTGGCAGTCGGGTTGGTGTACGCGGCCCTCCTGGCCCGTCGGCTCGGACGCATTGACGACGCCCGGGTCGAATTGCACCGGAAGGTGGTCGGTGGGTTCGACCTCTCTCCCGTCGTGCCCGAAGGACTCGAGCCGGAGCGCCTCGTCTCCTTCATGGCCCGCGACAAGAAGGCGAAGCACGATCTGACCTTCGTCCTGGACGGTCCGGCGGGCGTCGAGGTCGCCCATGGAGTCGATGAGGCGGATGTGCTCGCTACCCTTGCTGAGATGCAAGGTCCGGAATCTGGTGGCCCCAGGTGAGCACGCCCGGTTCGATCCTGTTGCTGTCCGGCCCCAACCTCAATCTGTTGGGGGAGCGCGAACCGGCCATCTACGGGTCGGACACCTTGGCGGACCACGTGGCCACCGCCACCGAGGCGGCCGCCGCCCTCGGACTGGTTCTCGAGCACCTGCAGACCAACCACGAGGGAGATCTGGTCGAGGCCGTGCAACGGGCCCGGGATCGCGCCGACGCCATCATCGTGAACGCCGGAGCCCTCTCCCATACATCCTGGTCGCTGCATGACGCGCTGGCCGCGTTCGACGGCGTCGTGGTCGAGCTCCACCTGACAAACCCGGCGGCCCGGGAGCCGTTCCGGCACACCTCGGTGATCGCCCCGGTCTCCGACGGTTGCATCGCCGGCTTCGGGGGGTTGGGGTACCGGCTGGCCGTCGAAGCGGTCCACCGGCTCCTCTCCGCCGGACCCGCCGGACCCGCCGGACCCGCCGGAGAGGCGGGCTGATGGGTACGACGACGTGCCGCGGCCCCACGACCGGAGGCCTGCCCCCGCTGGACGTCTCCGGCCGCCTCCAACGTCTGCGGGCGCTCTTCGCCGCCGCCGGCGATGACGGGCAGGCCATCGGGGGCCTCTTGGTCACGACGCCGGCCAACATCCGGTGGCTGAGCGGCTTCAGCGGATCGGCGGGATTGTTGCTGGTGACAGCCGACGGCGCCCTGTTGACCACTGACGGGAGATACCGGACCCAGTCCTCCGAGCAATTGCAGGCGGGCGGGGCCGGGCCGGAGATCACGTCCTGCATCGGTGGGGTGCAGACCCAACGCGATGCCGTGGTGGACCGGGCCGCGGGTGTCGGCGTCCTCGGGCTCGAGGCCGACTCCGTCACGTGGTCGGCGCAGCGCACGTGGGCGGGGCTCCTGGCTTCGGTGACCCTCGTGCCGACGGGCGGGTTGGTCGAGGGCCTGCGCATGGTCAAGGATGCGGCCGAGGTCGCCCGGATGGAGCGTGCGGCAGCCATCGCCGATCAGGCCCTCGAAGCCACCCTGCCCCTGCTGACCGCGGCCGGCCGCGGGCGTGCAGGCGACGGGCTGACCGAAGGCCGGTTCGCAGCCGCCCTCGACCACGCCATGCGCCGACAGGGTGCCGAGGACAGCGCATTCGAGACCATCGTGGCGTCGGGGGAGAATTCGGCCAAGCCCCATGCCCGACCGGGCGACCGTCGGATCCGCTCCGGTGATCCGGTGGTCGTGGACTTCGGCGCCGTGTTCGACGGGTACCGATCGGACATGACCCGCACCTTCTGCGTCGGTGGAGAGCCGACCGGCGAGCTGGCCAGGGTCTTCGAGGTGGTGGCGGAATCCCAGCGGGCCGGGGTGCGCACGGTGGTGCCCGGGGCAACCGCCGGGTCGGTGGACCGGGCCTGCCGCGACGTGATCGCGGCCTCGGGGTGGGCCGAACGGTTCGAGCACGGTACCGGGCATGGCGTCGGGCTCGACATCCACGAAGGGCCGTCGGTCGGACCCGGGTCGACTGCTATCCTCGCCCCCGGCACCGTGGTCACCGTGGAGCCGGGGGTCTACCTACCCGGGACGGGTGGGGTCCGTATCGAGGACACCCTGGTGGTGACGCCCGACGGGAGCCGATCGATGACCCTGTTCCCGAAGGAAGTTGCCGTCTGATGGCCGTCTCCACCAACGATCTCCGCAATGGCATGACGCTCGACCTCCCCGAGGGCCTGTTCGCCGTAGTCGAGTTCCAACACGTCAAGCCGGGGAAGGGCGGCGCCTTCGTGCGGACCAAATTGAAGAACCAACGGACCGGTGCCGTCATCGAGCGTACCTACCGTGCCGACGAGAAGCTCGAGCAGGCCATCATCGACAAGCGGGAGATGCAGTTCCTCTACCGGGACGGTTCGGACTATGTGTTCATGGACACCACGTCGTTCGAGCAGCTCCAGGTCGAGACCGGCCTGTTGGGCGACGCCGCCAACTACCTCAAGGAGGGGGACGACGCGGTCCTCCAGTTCTTCGGGGAGGAGATCGTAGGAGTGGATCTTCCAGCCGCAGTCGAGCTCACCGTCACCGACACCGAGCCCGGGGTCCAGGGGGACCGGGTGTCGGGTGCGCGCAAGCCCGCAACCGTGGAGACCGGCCTGATCATCCAGGTGCCCCTCTTCGTCAATCCCGGCGAGAGGATCAAGGTCGACACCCGGTCCGGGGAGTACCTGACCCGGGCCTGACTTCCGCCGGCACCCGGGGGCGACATCCGTGCCGCCCGCGGTCGGTCGACGTGCCCCCTCGACCGACGATCGACAATGGATCCCGCACCTCGACACCAGGCCCGCGAACGGGCCGTGACCCTCCTCTACGAGGCGGAGCTGAAGGGAAGACGCCCTGCCGAGGTCCTCGACGAGCTGATGGTGGCCCCTGACCCGTACACGGTCGCGCTGGTACAGACGGTGGAGGCCCGTCGGGCGGACATCGACCGGCTCATCGGTGCCGCCGCCATCGGGTGGGAGGTCGAGCGGATGGCGGTGGTGGACCGGAACGTGCTCCGTCTGGCCGTTGCCGAATTGCTCGACTTCCCCGACGTTCCCACCCCGGTGATCCTCAACGAGGCGGTCGAGCTGGCCTCGGCCTACTCGACCGATGACTCCGGTCGCTTCGTCAACGGCGTCCTGGCCACGCTGGCCGAACAAGTCAGAGGTTGACGGTCCGTCGACGCGCTGGTCCGGTCGTCCGACCCGGTCCGTCGATCCGGTGACGTGTGGTGCGCCGGTGACCGCATGGATATACTCGGCTTCTGACCGTGAAGCGGGTCCCGTGAGGCCCGAACGGACAGGAGGATGCAGGTGGCCGAGCGCGAACGCAGTCATACCCGCCCGCGGGGTGCTGTATTCGTTCCCCGTGCGCAGGTCATGTCGGCGGACGACGTCCATCGCGCCATCACCCGAATGGCCCACGAGATCCTCGAGCGCAACCGTGGACTCCAGCACCTGGTCCTGATCGGCCTGCAGACCGGCGGAGTGGCTATTGCCGAGCGGCTGGCCGGCACGCTTTCCGAACTCGAGGGGGCGGCAATCCCTGTCGGAACCCTGGACGTGGCCTTCTACCGCGACGACATCGGGCTCCGCCCCGTCCTTCCCGAAGCCGCCACCGACATCAGCTTCGACCTGACCGGGGCCACGGTGGTGCTGGTCGACGACGTACTCTTCACCGGTCGGACCATCAGGGCGGCGCTCAATGCGCTGGGCGAGTACGGGCGGGCCCAGATCGTCGAACTGGCCGTGATGGTCGACCGGGGCCACCGGGAGCTCCCGATCCGACCCGACTATGTGGGGAAGAACCTCCCGACCAGCCGGGACGAGATGGTCGACGTGTCCGAAGAAGGGGTGTCCCTCGGGGACCTGGTCGTCAGGTGAGCCCGTTCCCCGTCCACCTGCTCAGCATGGACGACCTGGGATCGGAGGAGATCGCCGAGGTGCTCCGGGTGACCGACTCCTTCGTCGAGGTGGGCCGGCGGGCCAACCCGAAAGTCCCCACCCTGCGGGGCCGGACGGTGGCCACCCTGTTCTTCGAGGACTCGACCCGGACCCGGATGTCGTTCGAGACGGCGGCCAAGCGGATGTCGGCGGACGTCCTCTCGTTCGCGGCCGGCTCCTCGTCGGTCAACAAGGGCGAGTCGCTGCGAGACACCGTCGAGACCGTCGAGGCGATCGGGATCGACTCGGTCATCATCCGGCACTCGTCGTCCGGTGTTCCGGCCAGGGTGGCGGAGTGGGTCGACCACTGCGTGGTGATAAACGCCGGTGACGGCTGGCACCAGCATCCGACCCAGGCGCTGCTGGACCTGTACACGGTACGGCAGGCGTTCGGCGGTGGCGACACCGGTCTGGCCCGGTTCGAGGGGCTCCAGGTGGCGATCGTGGGTGACATCCGCCACAGCCGGGTGGCACGGTCACAGATCACGGCGTACTCGGCCATGGGCGCCGACGTCACCCTGGTGGCGCCGGCCACCCTGCTCCCACCGTCGCTCGCCGGGTGGCCCGTCGCCGCGGTCAGCCAGCACCTCGACGAGGTGTTGCCCAAAGCCGACGTGGTCTCGTTGCTCCGGCTGCAGTCCGAGCGGGGGAGCGGAGAATTCGTCCCGAGCCTCCGTGAGTACACGGCCGGCTACGGTCTCACCGCCCGCCGGGCGGCCATGCTCCAGCCCGGGGCATTGATCCTCCATCCGGGGCCGATCGTGCGCGGCGTGGAGATCGCCTCCGATGTGGCCGAGCTCCCGGCTGCCCTCATCACCGCACAGGTGAGCAACGGCGTGGCCATCCGGATGGCGGTGCTCTTCCTGCTCCTCGGTCAGGGGCCGAAGGACGGAGGCCAGCATGCCTGATCGCATCGGTGACCGACCGGGAGGTGACCTGCCCACCGTGATCATCCGCGGTGGAACGGTGATCGACCAGCACGGCACGCGCCGGGCCGACGTGCTGGTCACCCAGGGACTCGTCGCCGCCGTGGACGACGAGATCGCCGGGCCCACCGGGGCGGTCGTGCTCGATGCCACCGGTTGCGTGGTCGCTCCCGGTCTGGTGGATCTCCACACCCATCTCCGGGAGCCGGGACGTGAGGAGTCCGAGACCATCGAGACCGGGACCCGGGCCGCCTCGTTGGGCGGTTACACGGCCGTGGTGGCCATGCCCAACACCGAGCCGGCGCTCGACTCGGCCGAGGCGGTCCGCAACGTGCTCGAACTGGCGGCCACGGCCATGGCCGAGGTGGCGGTGGCCGGCGCCATCACCGTGGGCCGGGCCGGGGAGCGGCTGGCACCGATGGCCGAGCTCGCCGACCTCGGCGTGCGCCTGTTCACCGACGACGGCGCCGGAGTCCAGTCGGCCGGTGTCATGCGCAGGGCCCTCGAGTACGCCACGGGGATCGGGGTCACCCTGGCCCAGCACTGCGAGGACGGGTCATTGGCCGCCAACGGTGCCATGCACGAGGGCGAGTGGTCGAGCCGGCTCGGGATCCCCGGGATGGCGGCCGTGGCCGAGGAGGCGATGGTGGCGCGGGACATCGCCCTCGTGCGGGCGTGCGGGGCCCGCATCCACTTCCTCCACCTGTCCACCGCCATCTCCGTGGACATGGTCCGCCGGGCCAAGGCCGAGGGGCTGGCGGTGACCGCGGAGGCGGCGCCCCACCACTTCTCACTGACCGACGGCTGCGCGTCGGGATACGACCCCGTGTTCAAGGTCAACCCCCCGTTGCGACCGCAGTCGGATGTCGACGCCGTGAAAGCGGGCCTGGCCGACGGAACCATCGATGCCATCGCCACCGATCATGCCCCGCATCCGCCCGAGCTCAAGGACCTTCCCTTCGACCAGGCACCTCCAGGCATGCTGGGACTGCAGACGGCCGCCTCCCTGGCCATCGGCGAGCTCGGTCTGCCCATGGCCCAGCTGCTGGCCCTCATGAGTTGGCAGCCGGCGAGGATCGCCCGGCTCGACCCGTCGAACGGCGGCGACCAGGGCGGCCCGATCGTGCCGGGGGCGGCCGCCAACCTCTGCGTCATCGATCCGGCGGCCACCTGGACCGTGGACGTTGCCGCCCTGGCCAGCCGGAGCCACAATTCGCCCTACGGCGGGCGCAAGCTCACCGGCCAAGTGCGGCACACCGTGTTCCGGGGCGAACCGGTGGTCGTCGACGGCGGGGCCCGGCGATGACGGGCCGGAGCGGAGCCCCTCACCGCACCGAGGCCGCCCTGGTCCTGGCCGACGGAGCCGTGTTCGAGGGCGAGGCGATCGGTGCCCGGCCGGAGCGGGGCCTGGCCACGGGAGAGGCCGTGTTCAACACCGTGCTCTCCGGCTACCAGGAGGTCATCACCGATCCGTCCTACGCCGGCCAGGTCATCGCCTTCACGTACCCCCACATCGGCAACTACGGGGTGAACCCCACCGACGACGAGGCGGCCCGCCCCCACTGCCGGGGGGTGATCGTGCGAGACCTCTGCGATCGACCGAGCAGTTGGCGTTCCACCGAGACCCTGGAGGCGTACCTGACCCGGCGTTCCGTCCCCGGCATCACCGGCGTCGACACCCGCAGGCTCACCCGCCACCTGCGCGACGAGGGAGCGATGCCGTGCGCCTTCGGTACGGCCGGCCTCCACGAGCTGCAGGCGGCGGCGGGTAGCGCCCGTTCCACCGACGGGGTCGACCTGGTGTCGACCGTGACGACGAGCGAGGTCTACACGAGAGGTTCCGGGCCCTACCGGGTGGTCGCCTACGACTTCGGCATCAAAGAGGCCATGTTGCGCCAGCTGGGCGCGATGGCCACCGTCACCGTGGTGCCGGCCTCCACACCTGCGGAACGGGTGCTGGACTTCGAACCCGACGGGATCTTCCTGTCCAACGGACCCGGTGACCCCGCGGCCCTGCCCACGATCATCGGCGAGATCAGGGCGTTGGCCGACAGCGGCACGGTCCCGGTGTTCGGGATCTGCCTCGGCCACCAGTTGTTGGCCACCGCCCTCGGCGCGGTCACCTACAAGCTGCCGTTCGGGCACCACGGAGGCAACCACCCCGTCCGACGACTGGAGACCGGCCGGGTCGAGATCACCTCGCAGAACCACAACTTCGCAGTGGCCGCGGACTCGCTGACCGCGGCCGACATCACCCACGTCAATCTCAACGACGGGGTGGTCGAGGGGCTCCGCAGCCGGGACGCCCCGGTCTTCAGCGTCCAGTACCACCCAGAGGCCGGGCCCGGTCCCCACGACGCCCGGTACCTCTTCGAGGAGTTCCGGTTGTTGATGGACGCCACCGGTGCCGGCGGCCCCACGGGAGCCCACCCCTGATGCCCCGCCGCAGCGACATCGACTCCATCCTGGTCATCGGGTCGGGCCCGATCGTCATCGGGCAGGCGTGCGAGTTCGACTACTCCGGCACCCAGGCCTGCCGTGTCCTGGCCGAGGAGAAATTCAGGGTGGTGCTGGCCAACTCGAACCCAGCCACCATCATGACCGACCCGGCCATGGCCGACCGCACCTACGTGGAACCGCTGGACCCGGATGTGCTGGCCGCCATCATCGAGCGAGAGCGCCCCGATGCGCTGCTCCCCACCCTCGGCGGGCAGACCGCCCTCAACCTGACCATGGCCCTGGCCGAGCGCGGGGTCCTCGGTGAATTCGGGGTGGAGGTGATCGGGGCCAACGCCGAGGCCATCGCCACCGCCGAGAACCGGGAGACGTTCAAGGCGGCCATGCAGGAGATCGGGCTGAACGTCCCCGCGTCGGGCTTCGCCCATTCGCTCGACGAAGCCGTCGCCATCGGCGACTCGATCGGCTACCCGATCATGGTCCGTCCGAGTTACATCCTCGGGGGTGCGGGCACCGGTATCGCCGTCACCCGCGACGACCTGGTCAAACTGGCCGGCGAAGGCCTCGACGCCTCCCCGGTCAACGAAGTGCTGATCGAGAGCTCGATCGCCGGCCAGAAGGAGTTCGAGCTGGAGGTGATGCGGGACAGCGCCGACAACTGCGTGGTCATCTGCTCCATCGAGAACTTCGACCCCATGGGGGTGCACACCGGTGACTCGATCACCGTGGCCCCCGCCCAGACCCTCACCGATGTCGAGCTGCAGTCGATGCGCGACGCGGCCTTCGCGTGCATCCGGCGGGTGGGGGTCGAGACCGGCGGGTCGAACGTGCAGTTCGCGGTGGACCCGGTCGACGGGGCCCAGGTCATCATCGAGATGAATCCGCGTGTCTCACGTTCGTCGGCTCTGGCCTCGAAGGCGACCGGTTTCCCCATCGCCAAGATCGCCGCCCGATTGGCCGTGGGCTACCGGTTGGACGAGATCACCAACGACATCACCGGAGCCACGCCCGCCTCCTTCGAGCCCACCATCGACTACGTGGTGACCAAGATTCCGCGGTGGGCGTTCGAGAAGCTGCCCGGGTCCACCGACCAGCTCGGCACCCGGATGCAGTCGGTCGGCGAGGTGATGGGCATCGGTCGGACCTTCCCCGAGTCCCTGCAGAAAGCCGTTCGCTCGCTGGAACAGGGCCGATCGGGGCTGAACGCCGATCCGGCCGAAGCGGGGCTGGACGCCGTGCCCACCGAGGAATTGACGAAGAGCGTGGCCCGGGCCACCCCCGAGCGGCTCTTCCAGCTCGAGGCCCTGTTGCGCCGCGGCGTTCCCGCCGAGCGCCTGGCCGAGCTCACCGGCATCGATCCCTGGTTCCTCTCGGAAGTCGCCGCGGTGACCGACGCACGCATGGCCCTCGACCTCCAGGTGACCCTCGGGGTCACGGTGGACGATCTCGACCGCCGGGCATGGCGGCGGCTGAAGCGGCTCGGTTTCTCGGATCAGCAGCTGGCCTACTTGTTCGGCGACCCGGTGACCCCGGCCGACATCCGTGCGGCCCGCGCCGCGTGTGGTGTCGGGGTCACCTACAAGACGGTCGACACCTGTGGAGCCGAGTTCGAGGCCCGGACGCCCTATCACTATTCGACCACCGAGGACGAGGACGAGATCCGGCCCTCCGACCGCCGGCGCGTGATCATCCTGGGATCCGGTCCCAACCGGATCGGCCAGGGCATCGAGTTCGACTACTGCTGCGTCCACGCCTCGTTCGCACTGCGGGCGGCCGGGTACGAGACGGTCATGGTCAATTGCAACCCCGAGACGGTCTCCACCGACTACGACACCTCGGACCGCCTCTACTTCGAGCCGCTCACCCCAGAGGACCTGGTCAACGTCATCGAGGCCGAGCGGGCCGCATCGGTGGGGGAGGGGCGCCTGGTCGGGGTCATCGTCAGCCTCGGCGGGCAGACCCCCCTCAAGTTGGCGGCCGGCCTTCCCGAGGAGTTGGTCCTCGGCACCTCGCCGTCTTCGATCGACCTGGCCGAGGATCGTGAACGCTGGAACGCACTGTGCAGCCGCCTCGGCATCCCCCAGCCCCCGGGCGGTACGGCGACCACGTCGGCCGAGGCCGTCGAGGTGGCGTCCTCGGTCGGCTATCCGGTGCTGGTCCGACCCTCCTACGTGCTCGGGGGCCGTGCGATGGAGATCGTCTATGACGACGAACGGCTGGTGGAGGCCGTCGAGGGCATGTCGGGCGTCGGCGGGTCGCTCGGTCGTGAGGGCGGGGTGACGAGGGAGCGCCCGGTGCTGGTGGACCGGTTCCTCGAGGACGCCGTCGAAGTCGACGTCGACGCCGTGCGCGACGCCACCGGCGAGGTGGTCATCTGCGGGGTCATGGAGCACGTGGAAGAAGCCGGGGTCCATTCGGGCGACTCGGCCTGTGCCCTGCCTCCCCAGACCCTGTCGACACCGGTGGTCGGCGAGCTCGAGCGCATGGTGCGGGTCATCGCCGAGGCGCTCCAGGTCCGCGGGCTGATCAACGTGCAGTTCGCGGTGAAGGACGATCGGGCGTATGTGCTCGAGGCCAATCCGCGCGCCAGCCGGACGGTCCCGTTCGTGGCCAAGGCGACCGGTGTGCCGGTGGCCATGATCGCGGCCAGGGTGATGGTGGGGTCGACGCTCGCCGAGCTGCGCCGTGAAGGGCTGCTCGTCGAGCCGGTGTCCGGCCACGTCTCGGTGAAGGAGGCGGTGCTGCCGTTCAACCGGTTCCCCGGCGTGGACACCCTGCTCGGTCCCGAGATGCGCTCGACGGGTGAGGTGATGGGCATCGACACCACCTTCGGATTGGCCTTCGCCAAGAGCCAGATCGCTGCCGGCAATCGGCTCCCGGTCGACGGAACCGTGTTCCTCTCGCTGGCCGACCGGGACAAGTCGGCCGGCCTCGACGTCGCCCGCCGAATTCCGCCGCCCTCGGATTCGAACTGGCGGCGACATCGGGTACCGCGGCCATGCTGGAGGCCGAAGGCATCCCGGTGGGCACGGTGGTGGCCAAGATCGGCGACTCCCATCCCGGTGCAGTCGATGCCGTTGACCTGATCGCGGGAGGAAAGGTGCAGCTGGTGGTCAACACGCCCCGTGGGCGCGGTCCCCGGGCTGACGGCGTGCACATCCGGGCGACGGCGCTGGCTCATCTGGTGCCGTGCCTGACCACCGTGGCCGCGGCCCGGGCGGCGGCGGCGGGCATCGCCGACTGGGTCAGCCATCCCTTGTCGGTGCGGTCCCTGCAGGAGTACCACCAGCGGTGAACCGATGAGCGCGTCGGCCGGAGCCGGAGCCGGGGCCGGACCCGGGGCCGGGGCTCGGGCCGGGGTTCGGGCCGGGGTTCGGGCCGGGGTTCGGGCCGGCCGGGCCAGCCGGGCCGAGCGGGCCTGGCGGGCGGTCACCGCCGGCGACGTCGACCTCTCGGTGCGGATCGGATCCATCGGGTTCCCCAACCCGGTCATGACCGCATCGGGGACGGCGGGTCACTCCGACGAGCTCGGTGCCTACCTCCCGCTCGACGAGCTCGGCGCGGTGGTGGTCAAGTCCCTGTGCGTGGACCCATGGCCCGGGAACCCGCCTCCCCGCCTGCATCAGACGGCATCGGGGATGATCAACAGCGTGGGCCTCCAGGGCCCCGGGCTCGAGTCGTGGATCGATCAGGACCTCCCCAGGCTGACCGCGCTCGGCGCCCGCGTGGTGGTCAGCATCTGGGGGCAGAGGGTGGCCGACTTCGCCAAGGCAGCCGCCATGCTGGCCGGGGTCCCCGGTATCACCGCCGTCGAGGTCAACGTGAGCTGTCCGAACATCGAGGACCGGCGTAGGATGTTCGCCCATTCGGCCGCGGCCACGTCCGAGGTGGTGGCCGCGGTGGGTGAGTCCTGCCCGACCCTGCCGCGGTGGGCCAAATTGAGTCCGACGGTGGCCGATCTGGCCGAGGTGGCCGGGGCCGCCCTGGCCGCCGGGGCCGAGGCCGTCACGCTCGTCAATACGGTGTTGGCCATGGCCATCGATGTCGAACGCCGGCGCCCGGTGCTGGGCTCGGGTGCGGGCGGAGGTGGGTTGTCCGGCCCGGCCGTCCACGCCGTCGCCGTCCGGGCCGTGTTCGACGTGCGGGTCGCCCATCCGGAAGCCGCCATCATCGGGGTGGGCGGCGTGATGTGCGGTGAGGATGCGATCGAGCTGATGATGGCAGGGGCGGACGCCGTGCAGGTGGGTTCGGCCACGTTCCGCGATCCCCGGGCACCCCTCAGGGTCCTACGGGAGGTCGAGCGGTGGTGCTCGCGCCACGGGGTCCGCAGGCTGGCCGAGGTGAAGGACGCGGCCCATGGGTGATGGCCCGCCCATCCGCGGATTTGCCGGGACGGTCGCGGCCGCAGTGGCCCGTTCGGGACCTCTGTGCGCGGGCATCGATCCGTCGCCCGCCCTGCTGGCCCGGTGGGGTCTGCCTGACTCGGCCGAGGGTCTTCGCTCGTTCGGCCTCCGCTGCATCGAGGCCTTTGCCGGCGTGGCGCCGGTCGTCAAACCCCAGGTTGCGTTCTTCGAGCGCCAGGGCTCCGCCGGTATCGGTGCGCTCGAGGCCGTGATGACCGCGGCTCGCCAGGCGGGCCTCCTGGTCATCGCCGACGCCAAACGGGGTGACATCGGGTCGACCATGGAGGCCTACGCCTCGGCCTGGTTGGATCCGGCCAGTCCGCTGGTCGCTGACGCGGTCACCCTCACGCCCTACCTCGGGATCGGAGCGCTGCGACCGGCTCTCGACATGGCGGCGGCAACGGGGCGGGGTGCCATCGTGGTCGTGCGCGGATCCAACCCCGAGGGCCGGTCCATCCAGGAGGCGACCACTTCCCCGGTCCTCGGCACCCCTGGCGTCCTCTCAGTTGAGGACGCGATCCTCGGGGCCATCGGTGACCTCAACCGGGGAGGTCTGGCCGTGCCGGGCACTGTCGGGGCCGTGGTGGGAGCGACACTCCAGCCCTCGCAATTCGACCTCGCCGGGCTCGGAGGGGTCATCCTGGCCCCAGGTCTCGGGGCGCAGGGAGGGACGGTCGAGGACGCGGCCCGCCTGTTCGCCGGATGCCCCGCGCACACTGTGCTGGCCAATGTGTCACGCTCGTTGCTGGCCGCTGGGCCCGACGTCGGTCCGCTCCGAGAGGCGGCCCGCACGACCTCCGAGGAACTGAGCCGCTCCTTCGGATGAACCAGACCGGTGGGTGGCTCCTCGGTCGGCGGTGGTCGGCGGTCGGTGGTCGGCGAGTGGTCAGTCGGCGAGTGGTCAGTCGGCGAGTGGTCAGTCGGTCGCTCATCGGTCGGCGGCCGGCTGTCGGCGAGCGGTCAGTCGGTTGGCGGTCGCTCAGCGGTCAGCGGTCGGGAGGTCCTCCGCGAACTGGATGAAGGCTGCCGGTGGCAGGTACTCGACCGGGATCTCCTCGGCATGACGGTAGAAGTCGACGTCGAAGATGTTGGATACGCCGGGGGCATCGGCGGTGCCGCTCAGACCGGCCTCGGAGGCGGACAGGAACGCCCGCCTGGCGTCGATGGAGCCCGATGCCAACTTATCGTAGGTATCCCTGGTGATCCGGGCCACCAGGCTGTAGACACAGCCGTCACCGGTGGCCCCGACCGGCCGTCCGATCATGCAGTGGCGCTTCCCGTCGTCGATCACGTACACCGTGGCGTCACCGGCGCCCAGCCGGGCTCGGATGCGATCGGGATGGCCGAAGAGGTGCGGCCACTGCTCGTGCCGGCGCTCCTTCATCGCCCAGAGAGGACTGGGCGGGACGACACCTTCAGGCTCGTCCTCCTCGAGCGGGGTGGCGTCGACGGGGGCGGTGACGGGGAATGTGTGTGCGGCTGTCTCCTTGATGAAGTGGAGTTGGCCGTCCTCTCTCGACTGGAACAGCTCGTCGTCGCCCGAGGCCGTGGCGCCGTGGTCCCCTTCCGGTTCGGTCTGATCCGCATCGGCCACTGCCGGCTCCTCTCGTTGGCGAAAGCACCTGGGTGCCCTCATGGCTGGGCAGAACTTGTGGCCCCCATGGTGCCACGGTCCGGTGGGGCGGCCGACCGAGCCTGGTGCCGGCCGCTCTTGGCGGGGCCAGACGCGAAGGATGGAGAATCGGTCATGCCCGCCGGACGCCACCCAGTCCGTCGGGCCCGTACCGATGAGCTTGGGCGGCTCCGAGACATCGAAGCGGCAGCAGGCGGGCTGTTCGCCGACGTGGGCATGACCTACATCTCCGAGCACGACCCTCCTCCCGTCGAAGTGCTCGAGCGCTACCGCCGGGACGGCCGTGCCTGGGTGTCCACGGACCCCAATGATTGGCCTGTCGCCTATCTGATCGCCGACCGGCTGGACGGAAACGCCCACATCGAGCAGGTCTCGGTCCATCCGGACTCCAGCCGACGGGGGATCGGCCGATCGCTCATCGACCACCTCGAGGCGTGGGCGGCCAGCCGAGGCCATGCAGCCCTGACACTCACTACGTTCGCCGAGGTCCCGTGGAACGGCCCCTACTACGTCAGGTGTGGGTTCACCCCAATGGCGGGCGGGGAAATGGGGCCCGAACTCACCGCACGATGGGCTGAGGAGAGAGCCCGGGGCCTTGGCTCGTACCCGCGGGTAGCCATGATCAGGCCGGTGCGGCCGGACGCCGGGTAGATGTTTGACTCCGATGGCCATTGGTCGGACGCGACGGCGACAAGGACCGCAGCCTGGGCGGAGTTGTGGTTGTGCCGGAGGGCAGCTCCGAGTAGGCGCTGGAGGACCCATGTGACGATTCCCTGACGGGCCCGGGTGCCGTGTTGCCTTTGGTCAGCCTTTCAGGTGTCATCGACCGATTCGGGGTGGGATTGACTCGTCTTCGCGACCACGTCAGTGATTGAGTTCCAACGCCCGGAGGCTCGTCACAACGACCTCTGACCTGGGCGGCTCGATCGAGTGAGGCGTCGGCCCCTTTTGGGGATAGCCGCGGTTCGCCGCGTGGTCCGGCCGAGGGGGCGACTCCCGCGCCGGTGCGGTCCAAGCCACTCGCAACGGCATGTTCCACTATCCACTGGGGATCGTTCCCGGCGGTCGAGCGGCGATCACTCCCGCACCCGGGCCACTGATCACTTCCGCGCACCGGCCGCGCTCCGGCCGCGCCCGGGCCGCTGATCACTCCCGGCGGTCGAGCGGGAGCTGGTCCGGGGGCCGGTCGAACCGCGGTGGGCCGGTGCCCGGAGGTGGGTCCTCGGCCCTCCGCCTGCGCTTCGGTCTTTGTCGCTTCGGTTCGGTCGGATGCTCGGGGGCGGTCCACACCCACCCCTCGTCTGTCCTGGTCAGCTCGAACCCGCGGTGGGTGCGGTCCAGGTGGTGCTTCCGACAGAGCCGGGCCAGGTTGTCGAGGGCGGTGAGGCCGCCCTGGGCGAAGTCGGTGACCCAGTGGTCGTTCTCGAGGCCCAGGCGGGCGTCACAGGTCGGCACCACACACCGCGGGTCCCGGAGGAGGAGGGCCGACCGGATCCGCTTGGGCACGTGGCGTCCGGCCGAGTAGACCGTGGTGACGTCGGTGCCCTTGGCGATGAGCACCTCGACGAGGGCCTCTCCCAACAGCTCCCGGGCGTAGTCGACGCCCACCGGGCCCACCCCGGGGATCTCACAGCGCTCCCCCTGGCCCACCGAGCCCCGGCGCAGGGCCTCTGCGTCCACCACCACCGAGACGGTGGCCTTCGGGTCACAGGTGCACCCGCCTCGGGCCGTGCCCGTTTCCTCCCCCTTCGGGGTCAGGGTGCCGCCCCCGGTGGTGAGGGCCACCAGGGCATCGGCCCGGTAGGCGTCTGGGGTCTCGAAGCGGCCCTCGGTGCGGGCCGCTTCGAACTGCCGGTCGGTCTCTGCCTCCAAGGCGGCCAGCACCCCGGCCCCGGCCTCGGGGGCGAGGACCGCCAGGAGGCGGAAGGCCCCGTCGTCGTCGGTGAAGGTCCGACACCGCCGGTCCTCGTGCAGCTTTTGGAAGTGGCGGGCCTCGGCCTTCCCCGAGCGTCCCTCGACCTTGGCCCTGAGGCACCGCTCCTTCAAGGTGGCCTCGGAGTCGGACTCGGCACTGCCGACCAGCTCGGCCTCTTTGGCCGGGTTGACCTTCACGGCGTCGGACACCCGGGCCGCCCGCCGGTGGGAGAGCTTGCCGGCCAGGAACGACTCGGCCAGGGAGGGCTGGTCGACGAGGGCCTCCCCCAGACGGATCAGGTCCTTTGCCTCTCCGACGCTGTCCCCGGTCGTGGCGGCCAGGAACTCGGCCGCCGAGCGGTGGCCGGTGCGGGTGTAGAGGCTGCCCTGGGCCAGGCGGGCCGAGAACGCCGTCTTGTGGGCCACCACCTTCCGCTCGAGGCGGGTCAGCCGGCGGAGCACCTCGGCGGCGCCCTCCAGCGAACAGCACGCCGGGTCGGTGGCGTCGAGGGCAATCTCGGCGGCGTCGAGAAAGGCGAACAGGCCCTGGGGCTCGGCCAGCGTCTGTCCGGTCTGGCCGGAACCGGCCTGTCCGGTCTGTCCGGTCTCGGACCGGCCGGTCTCCGTCTGTCCGGCCTGCGTCTGGCCGGTCTCCGACTGTTTGGTCTGCGGGGCGATCACGGCCATGTCACAGGATGGCAGGGGGGTGTAACAACCACAGGGAGGGGGGGATGCCAGCGAGGGAGGCGAGCGAGGCAACCCGGCACGCGGATGCCCGCTAGGTACCTGCCGTGGTCGGGAACCAGCCCGTGACCCGTTCGTTGAGAGCCTGCTCCCGTCTGGCCCGCTCACGGCGTGCCGTCGCCCGGTCGACGCTGACGAACTCCAGGGTGTCGCCCGGCTCGAGCTGACCGACGATCGGGAGGTCGACGCCGATCACACAGGCGACGACCGGGTACCCGCCCACCGTGGCATGGTCGGGCAACAAGATGATGGGGTCCCCGTCAGGGGGGAGCTGGATGGCCCCGGTGACCATGGCCGTGGAAGGGATCCGCACGTCGAGCGTCGGAGCGGGGTGGTGTCGGGAGGTCAGGCGGACGCCGATCCGGTTCGACGCCGGACCTACGGTCCACGGGCCGGCGGCGAACAGGTCCCGGGCCCCGGGGGGGAGCCGGTGGGGTCCCTCGATGACTCTGACCACCGTCGGCTGGCGCCGTGCCGGGGGACCGAGAGGTTGCATGAGCTGCCCTCGGGGTCGGTACGGGTGACCGAGATCGAGCCGGTCGCCGCGCACGAGCGGTCCTGGGCCCAGCCCGGACAACAGGTCGGTGGACCGCGAGCCGACCACCGCGGGGGTCTCGAAACCGCCGGATACGGCGATGTAGGCCCGCAGCCCGCCGTGAACCCGGCCCACGGTCACCACCTGCCCGTCCTGTACGGGTGACACGGCGCCCGCCACCACCGGGTGGCCATCGACGAGGACCTGCTGGTGCTCGGGCGACGGCGTCACCACGGCCACGTGGGCATCGCCGGTGAACCGGAGCGTCGGACCGGCGGTGGTCGCCTCGATGGTGGCGGCGCCATCGGGGTTGCCCACCAGCCGATTGGCCAGTCGCATGGCATCGGGATCGGCCGGCCCGGCCCGTGGGATCCCCAGAGCTGCGACTCCTCGACGGCCACCGTCCTCGATGAGGCTCAGCAGGCCCGGATCGAGGACCTCGACGAACCGGCGGGTGCGGGCGGAGATCGGTGGTCGAGTTGCCGTCGGGCCCGGGGTCGGGCCGGGGGTCGGCAGGCCGGTGGCCGGGCTCGGAGCGACGTGGCGCGTCCCGGCTCTGTCGGACCCGCCTCCGACGGCCGCGGACGCGAGGTCGGTGAACCGAACGGTGTCCCCGGTGCGCAGGAAGGCATAAGGCGGACGGTCCGGGTCGAACAGCTGGACGGACGTGTGGCCGAGCAGGAGCCATCCGCCCGGTGTGGCCCGGGGATAGACCGAGGCGAATCCTCCGCCCACGGCCACCGACCCGGCCGGCACTGTCACCCGGGGAGTGTCGCGGCGCGGGACGGCGGCCAGCTCGGGAGGCAGGCCCACGAGGTAGGGGAACCCGGGGGCGAATCCGACGAAGGCGACGTGCAGTTCGGCTCCGGTCAGGAGCTCGACGACGTCCGCTCTTGTCCCGCCGATCGTGGCGGCCACCCCATCGAGATCCTGTCCGTCGAACGAGACGGGAATGTCCATGTGGCGCCGGTGCACGGTATGGCCCGGCTCCACCGGGTTCGCTTCCCACGCCCTGTCATTGATCAGTTCGATCAGCCATCGCTCGAGGTACTCGGCTCCGCCGGCGGCCGGGTCGACGTGGACCACCACACTGGCCAAGCCGACGACGGTCTCTACGATCCCGGCGGGCCCACCTCCGTTCCGTCGAGCGCGGTCGATGGCCGCCGCCACCCGGTGGGCGGACGAGACATCATCAACATCGATCACCAGCGCGCTGTCGCCGTAGGGGCCGACCCGGGCCATCACGACAGGTGGCCACCCTCGGAGCGTCCGTCCGCTTCCGGAGCGAAGGGGCGAAGATCGACCGCCTCGGCCGTCAGTGCCGACCTGACCCGGAGCGCGGTCTCACGTGCGCCGGGGGCGTCGCCGTGGATGCACAGGGTCTCCACCTCGATCCTCACCCATGTCCCGTCCAAGGCCTGGATGCCGCCCTGCTTGACCAGTGACACCGCACGACGGGCGGTGGCCGACGGATCGTCGACGAGGGCGCCGGGTCGCTCGCGGGCGGCGAGGCTGCCGTCGGCGAGATAGCCGCGGTCCGGGAACCCCTCGACGACCACGCGGATGCCGGCCTGCGAAGCCAGGTCGACCACCACGGTGCCGGCCTGGGCCACCAGTGCCGGGCGGCCGAGCCGGGAGACAGCGTCGACCACCGAGGCGGCGACGACCGGATCGGTCCCCATTCGGCTGTAGAGAGCACCATGAGGCTTCACGTAGGTCACGGCACCGCCCACCGCGCCGACCTCTTCGTCGAGCACGGTCCACTGCTCGATGATGTCCTCGACCAACTGGGCGGGGTGCACGACCACGGCCCGCCGGCCGAACCCGTCCCGGTCGCGATACGAGACATGCGCGCCGATGACCACGCCGCGGCGCACCGCGGCCTCGGCGGTGGCCCGCATCACGCTGCGGTTCCCGGCGTGGAATCCGCAGGCAAGGCTCGCGCTGGTGACGGAGTCGAGGATCGCCAGATCGGTCGACGAGAGTTCCTCGCCCTCGGCCAGATCGGCATTGAGGTCGACGGCAGCCACCACCACAGTATTGAACACCCCTCCTCCGCGGTCCTCCTCCAGCGGAGGAATCGGGCTCAGGGCCGGCCCGGCGCCGACGCCACCGCAGGTCGTTCGAGGACCATGGGCTGGGTCGTGGATGACCGGGGGTCGCAGAGGCGCTATCGTCTCGACCATGCCGCAACCGCCCGCACTCACGCCCGAACAGCGCCAGGCCGCCCTGGCCAAGGCAGCCAAGGTCCGCCGTGAGCGGGCCGAAGTCAAAGAGAAGCTCAAGTTGGGTTCGATCACCCTCTCTGAACTCCTCACCACGGCCGACTCCAATGAGACGGTCGGGAAGATGAAGGTCCTCTCTGTCCTCGAGTCACTGCCGGGCCTCGGCAAGGTCAAGGCCCGTCGGCTGATGGACACCGTGGGGATCAGCGAGAGCCGCCGGCTGCAGGGCCTGGGCAGCAACCAGCGCGAGGCCCTGCTCCGCGAGACCGCTCGCTGAACGACACCGAACCGGGTCGGGCTCCGGTCCGGCGCGCGCCCCTGACCTTCGTGCTGTTCGGGGCGGGTGGAGTTGGAAAGGGCACGATCGCCAGACGGCTCGTGGCCTCGGACCCGAACCTATGGCTGAGCCGATCGTGGACGACTCGGGAACGGCGTCCGGGTGAGGACGAGGATGCCTACGTCTTCGTCGACCGTCCCACGTTCGAGGCCCGCATCGAGGCGGATGGGTTCTTCGAGTGGGCCGAGTTTCTCGGCAATCTCTACGGCACACCCGCCGCCGAGCCCGAGGTCGCCCACGACGTCCTGTTGGAGATCGACCTGCAGGGTGCGCGCACCGTCCGCCAGCTCCGACCGGAGGCCACGCTCATCCTGTTGCGGGCGCCGTCCCCGGACGTCCAAGAGGAGCGGTTGCGGGCCCGTGGTGACGACGCTGCGCACATCGCAAAAAGGCTCCAGACGGGGGCCGACGAGGAGAGAGAGGGACGGATCATCGCCGACGAAGTGGTGGTCAACCACGACGTGGCGCAGACCACGGCCGAAGTGGCCGGTATACTGGAGCGCTACCGTCTCGCCGCCCTTCGGGGCGCCGCTCCGGCACGGGGGTCCGCCGGCACCGCCGGCGCAACCTCGGAACCCATACCTGACACCGCACCCGACGACGTAACCGAAGGATCGTGATGGCCCAGACCCAGATCACACTCATGGACCCGCCCATCGAGGAATTGCTCGACAAGGTCGACTCGAAGTTCACCTTGGTGGCATTGGCCTCGCGGCGGGCCCGTCAGGTGAACAGCTACTACAACTCCCTGGGCGAGGGCCTCGGAGTCGTGGTGCCACCACAGGTGGCGTCGGCCTCCGGCAAGCCGTTGTCGATCGCCTTCGAAGAGGTGGCCGCGGGTAAGGCGACCTACACCCGCCCCGACCCCGAAGAAGTGGCATTGGCCGAGGCCGCGGCACTGGCACTCCTCGAAGGTGAGGGGGGCGAGGGTACGCCGGACGTCGAGCTCGCCGAGGTCATCGAATCCGTCGAGGACGCCGGGCTCACCGGGTCCACGCCCGAAGAGACTTCCGACTAGTCGGCCGGGCCCGGCCGTGGTGAGGGGGGCGGGATGATCGAGGTCGCAGGGCGAGAAGTCGATGTCGCGGTCACGGGCGGGGCCGGAACATGATGGCGGACCGGGGCCCGGATGCGCCGTTCGTGGTCCTCGGGGTGTCGGCGGGAATCGCCGCCTACAAGGCCGTCGAGGTCTGCCGCCAGCTGGTCGATGCCGGAATCCATGTCGCGCCGGTCCTGACCGAGCGCGCCACCCGCTTCGTGGGCCGGGCCACCTTCGATGCCCTCGGTTCGGAGCCGACGCAGGTGAGCCTCTGGGACGAGGACTCGGCCATCCCCCACACCCGTCTGGGGCAGCGCGCCGACCTCATCGTGGTGGCGCCGGCCACCGCTGATCTCCTGGCCCGGTACGCCGGCGGGTTGGCGGACGATCTCCTGACGGCGACGCTGATCGCCACCGCGGCACCTGTGGTGGTCTGCCCGGCCATGCACACCGAGATGTGGGAGCACCCTTCGGTCCAGGAGAACCTGGCCACCCTTCGCTCACGCGGCGTCACGGTGGTGCCTCCCGAGCAGGGACGGCTGGCCGGCGGGGACATCGGGGCCGGGCGACTGGCGGACCCCTCGGTCATCGTCGGGACCGTGCTCGACGTCCTGGCCCTGCCCGGTCGGGACTCCTCGGTCGAGCGGGTCGAAACGGGGGTTGCCGTGCCCGGGCAGCACCCTGGAGACCTGGCCGGGGTACACCTGGTGGTGTCCGCCGGCGGCACCCGGGAGCCGATCGATCCGGTCCGGTTCATCACCAATCGATCCTCGGGAAAGCAGGGCCACGCCCTGGCCGATGCCGCACGCCGGCGAGGCGCCGAGGTCGTGTTGGTCACCGCGAGCACCCGACCGGTGGGACCCGGTGTGGCCATCGACCGGGTGGAGACGGCCGCGGACATGGAGGCCTCCATGCTCCGGCACGCCGGATCGGCCGACGTGGTCATCATGGCGGCCGCAGTGGCCGACTTCCGGCCCAAGCTGGCCGCGGGATCCAAGCTGCACAAATCGGACGGTGTCCCCGAGCTGCTCCTCGAACCCACCCCGGACATCCTTTCGGAGCTCGGGAGACGCCGCCGTGACGGCCAGGTCCTGGTCGGGTTCGCAGCGGAGACGGACCAGGTGGCCGAGCGGGCCGTCGGCAAACTGGTGGCCAAAGGGGTCGACCTCATGGTGGCCAACGATGTGTCGGCGGTGGGGGCCGGGTTCGACCATGACACCAACGAGGTCACCATCTTCGGGGCCGATGGGTCCGTCGACACCGTCTCCCTGCGGACCAAGGCCGCAGTGGCCGACGCCATTTTAGATAGGGTGTCCGCGCTGTTGCCGGCACGATGACTCGTGGGCCATCGGCGGTGGGAGCCCGCCACATCCGCAGTTCGAGACCCGCACCGCCGCCGGTCGTCCAGGGCCAACGCCCCCGATCAGAATGGAACCTCCCGTGAGCAGCCGATACACCTTCACATCGGAGTCGGTGACTGAAGGTCATCCCGACAAGATGGCCGACCAGATCTCGGACTCGGTCCTCGACGCCCTCCTGGCCGAAGACGCCGACAGCCGGGTGGCGTGCGAGACCCTGCTGACCACCGGGCTTGTCCTCGTGGCCGGCGAGATCACGACCTCCACCTACGTCGACATCCCCAAGCTGGTACGCAGCACGGTCCTGGACATCGGCTACGACGACGACGCCTACGGGATCGACGGGCGGACCTGTGGGGTGATCGTGTCGATCGACGAGCAGTCGCCCAACATCGGCCAGGGCGTCGACAACGCGTTCGAGGTCCGGGCCGGCACGGGCGGCGAAGATCTCCTCAACGCGCAAGGCGCGGGTGACCAGGGGATGATGTTCGGGTATGCCTGCGACGAGACCCCCGACCTGATGCCGCTGCCCATCTGGTTGGCCCACCGCCTGGCCCAGCGCCTGGCCCAGGTGAGGCGGGTCGGCGTGCTGCCCTACCTGCGCCCCGACGGCAAGACCCAGGTCAGCGTGACCTATGAGGACGGCAGGCCGGTGGCTCTGGAGACCGTGCTCATCTCGACGCAGCACGACCCTGGCGTCGATCTCGAGACCTTGCTGCTGCCCGATCTGCGTGACAACGTGATCAACCCGCTCCTGCCCCCGGAGCTGGACTGCAGCCGGCTCCGCATCCTGGCCAACCCCACGGGCGTGTTCGAGCTGGGCGGACCGCACGCCGACACCGGGCTCACCGGGCGCAAGATCATCGTGGACACCTATGGCGGCATGGCCCGTCACGGCGGAGGTGCCTTCTCGGGCAAGGACCCCTCAAAGGTCGACCGCTCGGCCGCCTACGCCGCCCGTTGGGTGGCCAAGAACCTGGTCGCCGCCGGAGCTGCCACCCGGTGCGAGGTCCAGGTGGCCTACGCCATCGGTGTGGCCAGGCCGGTGTCGGTGCTGGTGGAGTCCTTCGGTACCGAACGGGTCGACCCCGATCGGATCGCCGCCGTGGTGGACGAGGTCTTCGACCTCCGACCCGCGGCCATCGTTCGCGATCTCGATCTCAAGCGGCCCATCTACCGGAAGACGGCGGCGTATGGCCACTTCGGTCGGGCCGAAAAGGAGTTCACCTGGGAGGACACGTCCCGGGCGGACGACGTGAAGCAGGCTCTCGGACTCTGAACATCCGCTCCCGACCAGAGGCGGCCACGGACCGCCCCGGGGGAAATGGAACGTCTGCCGGCGCCTCTGCGGGCGCCGCTGCCGGTACCGGCGCCCCCGGTGGTTCGGGCGGGGGCGAACGCATCGTGAGGGTGGTGCCCGATGTCCCCGCCATCCACCGCCGGTTCGACTACTCCGTGCCGTCACACCTGGACAGCGTGATCCGCCTCGGGAGCCGGGTGCGTATCGACCTCCACGGACGGAGGATCGGCGGGTGGGTGGTCGAGGACGACGTGGGGACCACGCCCGGGGTGGCCGCCAAGCCTCTCTCCGGTTCCAGCGGGATGGGCCCTCCTCCGCCGGTGGTCTCGGTGGCCGAGTGGGCGGCGTGGCGCTGGGCGGGACCGATGTCCTCGTTCCTCGGTACCGCGTCCCCCAATCATGTGGTCCGGTCCGGCGGGTCCGAGCCCCGGCCCGGCTCCGAACGCCGGCCGGCTTCGCCCGGTGGGGGGTCGGTGGCCATCGTCGACGGCGCGCTGGCCGCATCCGGCGGCTGTGCAGTCGTCCGGCTGGCCCCGGCGCTGGACTCGACACTGCTGGTGCTGGAGGTGGTCCACCGCACCGGCCCCGCCGGTGTCCTGGTCCTGGTCCCGTCCCGTGCGCGGGCCGAGCAGACGGTCACCCGACTACGGGGTGCGGGCGTCGCCGTGGCCATGATGCCCGAGATGTGGGAGCGCGCCCGCACGGGTACTGCCGTGGTGGTCGGGACACGGGCTGCAGCGTGGGCTCCCATCACCAGGCTCGGTGCCGCCGTCGTCCTCGACGCCCACGACGAGGCCTACCGCGAGGAGCGGTCGCCCACCTGGTCGGCGGTCGATGTGACGGTGGAACGCGGTCGCCGCGACCAGGCTCCGGTGGTCCTGGTCACCGCGTGCCCACCGGTGGCCATGACCGAAGGGAGACAGCTGGTCACCACGACGAGGCCTCTCGAGAGGCGGGGGTGGCCGACGGTCGAGGTGGTCGACCGGACCGCGGACGACCCCCGCACCGGGCTGTTCTCGGAGCGACTGGTCCAGCTGGTGCGTTCGGAGCTCGATCGGGCCGACGGCCGGGTGGTGTGCATCCTCAACCGGACCGGTCGCATCCGGTTGCTGGCCTGTGCCCGATGTGGGGCGCTGGCGCGCTGCACGCGGTGCGGAGGAGCGATGGCCCAGCCGGAGGTGGCCGTGGGTCTGCAGTGCCGTCGCTGCGGCGAGACCCGCCCCGGGGTGTGCGCGGTCTGCGACTCGAACCGTCTGAAGTCGCTCCGCATCGGGGTCAGCCGGGCGGCCGAGGAGATCTCGGCCCTCGCCGGGGTCGACGCGGTGGAGATCACCGGCAGTACCTCGCCGGGGGACGGGGACGGGTCGCGGCTGGTGGTCGGTACCGAGGCCGCACTTCACCGGGTGAGCCGAGCCGGTGTCGTGGCCTTCTTGGACATCGACCAGCATCTACTGGCGCCCCGTTACGGGGCCGGCGAGGAGACGCTGGCCCTGTTGGCCCGAGCGGCCCGGCTGGTCGGCACCCACGAGTCGGGCGGCCGGGTGCAGGTGCAGACCCGGATGCCCGATCACGAGGTGCTGCGAGCGGCGGCCCACGCCGATCCCGCACTCCTGGCCGTCCCCGAACGTGCGCTACGGCTGTCCATCGGTCTCCCGCCATTCGGAGCCCTCGCCCTGCTCCGCGGCCCCGGCGCCGTCGCCTACGCAGAAGGTCTGCGGGCGGCGGGCGATGTCACGGTGTCCTCGATGGACCCCGAACGCTGGCTGGTCAGAGCTCCCGACCACACCGTCCTGTGCGATGCGCTGGCCGCTGTGCCCCGTCCCGCCGACCGGTTGCGGGTGGAGGTCGATCCCACCGACACCTGAGGACACGGGCGGTCCCGCCCCATTGATGCCTCCGGTCGGATATCGGGTGCGGGCCCTCGTCCCCTCGTCCCGTACAATGTGGACCATGTCCTCATACGCCGTCCGCGTCTATGGCGACCCGGTCCTCAAGCAGGTGGCCCGCGACGTCGAGCAGTTCGACGCCTCACTGGTCCGTCTGGTGGACGACATGGTGGAGACCATGTACGAGTCCGAGGGCGCCGGCCTGGCCGCCCCCCAGGTCGGGGTGCAAAAGCGACTGTTCGTCTACGACGTGGGCGAGGGCCCGCGGGCTGTGGTCAATCCCACCATCGTCGAGGTCGGCGGGGAGTGGTACTACGACGAGGGATGCCTCTCCATCCCGGGCCTGCGCCTGGGCATCGTGCGGCCCAACCAGATCCACCTCCGGGGGTACGGGCTCGACGGCGAAGAAGTGTCCATCGAGGCCGACGAGTTCCTCGGCCGGGTATTCCAGCACGAGATCGATCACCTCGACGGGGTGCTCATGGTCGAGCGTCTCGAGGAAGACGAACGAAAGCTCGCCCTCCGGGTGCTGCGCGACCGATCCCTCGGTCTGGACACGGCGGCCATGGAGGCCAAATTGGTGTCCGCCGGCAGCGAACGCGAAGTCTGACCCCGACCCGGCGGGGCCGGTAGCGTCCCGTCCCATGGCTCGGCTGGTCTTCCTCGGGACTCCCGAAGCGGCGGTGATGCCGCTGCGGACGCTGGTCGAGCACGGGCACGAACTGGTGCTCGTGGTGAGCCGGCCCGACCGGCGGCGGGGCCGGGGTGGCGGCGTGGTCCCGAGCCCGGTCAAGCGGGCCGCGCTCGATCTGGGGCTCGAAGTCACCGACGAACTCGACGACGTGCCCGGGGCGGGGGCCGAGCTCGGGGTGGTGGTGGCGTACGGGCGGATCATCCCGGTGTCGGTTCTCGACCGCCTGCCCATGGTCAACCTCCACTTCTCCATGCTGCCCCGGTGGAGGGGGGCGGCACCGGTGGAGCGCGCCATCCTCGAGGGAGATGCCGAGACGGGAGTGTGCCTGATGGCCGTGGAGGCCGGCCTGGATACCGGCGGGATCTACGCCGAGCTGGACACGATGATCGGCGAGGAAGAGACGGCCGACGAGTTGCGTTCCCGGCTGGTGACGATGGGCTGCCAACTGCTGGCCGAGCACCTCGCCGACGGGATCCGCGGCCTGCCCATCCCTCGGGACCAGACGGGCGAACCCTCCTATGCCGAGAAGATCGCCCCGGCCGAGCTCGAGGTGCGATGGGAGCAGCCCGGCATCCAGATCCGCAGGGTGGTCCGGCTGGGTCGGGCGTGGACCACGTTCCACGGACGGCGCCTCAACATCGTGCGGGCCGCTGGCGCGACGGCCGCTCCGGGAGCGACGGCCGCGACGGCCGCTCCGGGCGCGACGGGCGCGACGGCCGCTCCGGGAGCTCCGGCCACCCCGGCCGGTACCGGGCTCCCCCCGGGCGCGCTCGACGGCCTCGACGTCATCGCCGGCCATGGCACCCGGGTGCGGTTGGTGACCGTCCAGCCCGAGGGGAAGCGCCCGATGGACGCGGCTGACTGGCTGCACGGCGTGCACCCCGGGCCCGGAGAGCGCCTGGGAACGTGAGCCGCCGGCTGACGTGCCGTCCGGCATCAGCACCGGTGGCCGGATGCTGGTCCCACCGGCGCCGCCGATAGGCTCACTCGCCATGGCGACGACACCGACCGTGCCCGAGCTGCGGGTGGCCCCGTCGATCCTCTCGGCCGACTTCGGCGCCCTGTCCGACGCCATCGACCTGGTGGCACCGGGATCGGACTGGCTCCACGTCGATGTCATGGACGGGCACTTCGTCCCCAACCTGACCATCGGCCCGCCGGTGGTCTCCTCGCTCCGGGAGCACACGGATCTGTTCTTCGACACCCACCTGATGATCACCGAACCCGCCCGTTACCTCGAGTCCTTCCGCGATGCCGGTGCCGACGGCTGCACGGTGCACGTCGAGGTCGGCCAGACGGCTGCGCTGATCGCGCAGATGCGCGACCTCGGTCTTCAGGTCGGCCTGGCGGCCAACCCCGACACGCCCTTCGAGGCCGTCGAGCCCTATCTCGATCAGGTCGACCTGGTTCTGTGCATGACCGTGTTCCCCGGGTTCGGCGGCCAGTCCTTCATCGCCGAGGTCATGCCCAAAGTGCGCCAGGTCCGGGATGCGGCCACCGCTGCCGGCCTGACCATCGATGTCGAGGTGGACGGCGGGGTGGATGAGCACACGGTGGTCGAGGCGGCTCGCTCCGGTGCCAACGTCTTCGTGGCCGGCTCTGCGGTGTTCGGGCGGGCACATCCACTCGACGCAGCGTCGGGGATCCTGCGCGCCGCAGTGGACGCCGTGACGGGCGCACGGTCCTGACTGCCGGTCCGGGTCCCGGCGGCCGGAGTGACGCCGACTGGATGGGCCGCGCCCTCGAGATGGCCGAGTCGGTCAGGGGGCGTACCGCGCCGAACCCGTGGGTGGGGGCGATCGTGGTCCCCTCCACCGGTCCGGAGCAGTGGTTTGCCGGTGCCACCGCCCCACCCGGTGGGCCGCATGCCGAAGTGGTGGCGTTGGGGGCGGCCGGCCGACGGGCCCGGTCCGGGACGCTCTACGTCACGCTGGAGCCGTGCGCCCATCACGGTCGCACGCCACCCTGCACCGAGGCCATCGTTGCCTCGGGCATCCGGCGGGTGGTGGTGGCCGTCGAGGATCCCGACACCCTGGTCGCCGGCCGCGGCATCGCCGGGCTGCGGGCGGCGGGTGTAGAGGTGGTGGTCGGGATCGGGGCGGAGGCGGCCGCCGAGCAACTGGCCGCGTATTTCAAGCACCGGCGTACAGGCAGGCCCTGGGTGGTGCTGAAGCTGGCCGCCTCCCTCGACGGGCGCACGGCCGCCCCGGACGGGACCAGCCGGTGGATCACGGGCCCGGCCGCCCGCGGCGACGTCCATCGGCTACGGGCACAGTCCGACGCCGTGCTGGTCGGCGCAGGCACGGTCCGAACCGATGATCCGGCCCTCACGGTCCGGCTGCCACCCGGGGACCCCTACTTCCGGTCCGCTGACCAACAGCCGGTGCGGGTGGTGCTCGGGCAGGCACCGGCCGGATCGGCGATCCTTCCCGCCCTCGAGCTCGGCGGCGACCTCGGAGCGGTCCTCGACGGGCTGGGCGACCGGGGGATCGTGCAGCTTCTGGTGGAGGGCGGCCCCTCCGTGGCCCACGCCTTCCATCACGCCGGACTGGTGGACCGTTACGTCCTCTATCTGGCGCCCGCCCTGTTCGGAGGGGATGACGCCCGCCCGCTGTTCGCCGGGCCCGGGGCCGGGACGATCGGACGCCTGTGGCGGGGGCAGGTGCGCTCGGTGACTAGCCTGGAGGGCGATTTGAAAGTGGAACTGTCTGCCGCTGACAGCTGACACCATTTGGATCGGAGCCAGAAATTACCTAAGGCCGGCGCCGTGCGGGCCGACATAGAGAACAGCTGGTTCTCGGCTCGAGGCTGCACCGAGGACCAGTACCCCGTAGCGCAGCTGGACGTGGACAAGACAAGGAGACAAAGGGTCAATGCCCTTCTCATCGGTTGAGGATGCGATCGAGGCGGTCGGTCGCGGGGAGATCGTCGTCGTCGTCGACGACGAGGATCGTGAGAACGAGGGTGACCTGATCATGGCCGCCGACGCGGTGACCCCCGAGAAGATCGCCTTCTTCCTCGCCCACACCTCGGGGCTCATCTGCGTCCCCCTGACCCCGGAACGGGTCGAGCACTTGGACCTGCCCCTGATGGTGACATCGAACACCGAGGTGCAGCGGACGGCCTTCACGGTGAGCGTGGACTACCGCCACGGCACGTCCACGGGCATCTCCGCTTCTGACCGCGCCGCCACCATCAAGGCCCTGGCCGACCCGCATATCCGCCCGAGCGACCTCAACCGCCCGGGTCACATCTTCCCCCTGCGCTACCGCCCGGGTGGGGTGCTGAAGCGGGCCGGTCACACCGAGGCGGCGGTCGATCTGGCCCGTGCCGCGGGGATGTCCCCGGCCGGTGTGCTGTGCGAGGTGGTGAGCGAGGACAAGACGGGCATGGCCCGCCTGCCCGAGCTGATGGAGTTCGCCGACAAGCACGGCCTGCACCTCATCTCCATCGCCGAGCTGATCCGCTACCGCCGGCAGAAGGACAAGCTGGTCCGCCGGCTCGACGGCGCCCGCATCCCCACCGACTACGGCGAGTTCATGGTGTACGCCTACGAGTCGGTGCTCGACGGGGAGCATCACGTGGCCCTGGTCAAAGGAGAGGTGGACGGTCGTCAGAACGTCCTGGTGCGGGTGCACAGCGAGTGCCTCACCGGGGACGTCTTCGGATCGGCGCGCTGTGACTGCGGACCGCAGCTCCAGGCGGCCATGGCCGCCATCGCCGAGAACGGCAGCGGCGTGATCGTCTACCTGCGCGGCCACGAGGGACGGGGGATCGGTCTGGCCCACAAGCTCCGGGCCTACAACCTCCAAGAGGAGGGGTTCGACACGGTGGACGCCAATCTCGAGATGGGGTTGCCGGCCGACTCCCGTGAGTACGGGATCGGGGCACAGATCCTGGTCGACCTCGGGGTGACCACCATGCGGCTGATGACCAACAATCCCACCAAGTACGGCGGGCTCGAAGGGTTCGGCCTCGACATCGTCGAGCGGGTGAATCTCCAACCCACCCCCACCCCGGAGAACATCGAGTACCTGAGGACCAAACGGGAACGGATGGGCCATCTGCTCGAGGGCCTCGATGACGTCCTCTGATCTGACCCTGCTGCCCGCCGACGCCAAACAACGAGCTGCTGCACGGGTGGGGACCGCCTTGGACGGCGCCGACCACCGGTGCGACGCCCGGCCTGCGGGCCGGCCTGGCCTGCGCCGAGTTCAACGGGGCCATCACCGACCGCCTGCTGACCGGCGCCCTGGACGCCTTGGAAGAGTCGGGGTGCGATCTGGCCAAGGCCATCCTGACCTGGGTACCGGGCGCCTTCGAGCTCCCGGTGGTCGCCCAGCAGCTGGCCCGCTCGGGCGCCGTGGATGCCGTGATCTGTCTCGGCGCCGTCATCAGGGGTGACACCGGCCACTACGAGTTCGTGGCCGGCGAATGCGCATCGGGCCTGCAGCGGGTGCAACTCGACACCGGCGTCCCCGTCGTCTTCGGGGTCCTGACCACCGACTCGGTCGACCAGGCCTTGGAGCGTTCGGGCGACGGCGGATCCAACAAGGGCCGGGACGCGGCGCTGACCGCGGTGAGCACGGCCAGGGTGCTGGGCTCGGTCGCCGCCGCCACCTCGGGACAGCGGGTCGGATTCTCCGTCGGAAAGCGATGATGCTTCGCCTGGTGCTCCCCAAGGGCTCGCTCGAGCGGGCCACGCTGGATCTGTTCGCCGCCGCCGACCTGGGCGTGATGCGATCGTCCGCCGTCGACTACCGGGCCACGATCGACGATCCGCGGATCGACGAGGTCAGAATTCTGCGACCCCAGGAGATTCCGCTCTACGTGGCCGAGGGAACCTTCGACATCGGGATCACCGGACGCGACTGGGTGGAGGAGCGGGGCAGCGACGTGACCTCCCTCGGCGTCCTCGGGTACTCGAAGGCGACCGCCAACCCGATCAGGGTGGTCCTGGCCGTGCCGGCCGAGTCGCCGGCGTCGTCGGTGTCGGATCTGGCCGGTTCGGGGACCGGCGCTTCGGGTGCCCTCCGGGTGTCGACCGAGTATCCCGAGCTGACCCGCCGGTACCTCGAGAAGCACGGCGTGCCGGCCGAGATCAGCCTCTCCTACGGGGCCACCGAGGCAAAGGTGCCCGACATCGCCGACTGCGTGGTCGAGATCACCGAGACGGGAGGGGCCCTGCGCGCCGCCGGGCTCAAGATCGTCGAGACCCTTCTGGTCTCCCACACGGAGCTGATCGCCAATCCGATGGCGGCCGAGGACCCGGACAAACGGCACGCCATGGGCCAGCTGTTCACGCTGCTCGAGGGAGCCCTGGAGGCGCGCGGGAAGGTCCTCGTCAAACTCAATGTGGCCACCGAGCAGCTGCCCGGTGTGATCGAGGTGCTCCCGTCGCTTCGGTCGCCGACGGTGTCCGAGCTGTTCGGCGGCGGAGGGTTCGCGGTAGAGGCGGTGGTACCGAAATCTGAGATCAACGTCCTCATCCCGGCGTTGAAGGACCGTGGCGCCACGGACATCATCGAGCTCCCTCTGTCGAAGATCGTCCATTGAGCGCGTCCGGGCCCGAGAGGCAGCGCCGTTGACACCCGTCGGCTGGTCCGGACCGGTCGATCCGCCGCCGGTGGGTCATGCCCCTCTGGTCGGGGATGTGATCGAGTTCGACGAGCCGCGGGGTTTGGGCGTCGTCGAGTACGGACCGGGCCGGAGGCTCGAGTTCCATTGCACGGCCATCACTGATGGCTCCAGGCAGATCGCGGTGGGCACGGTGGTGGCGTTCATCGTGTCGGCCGGCCGGCTGGGCCGGCTCGAGGCCCGATCGGTCAGGCCGCTGCCCGGCGTGGTGCCACCGGGGTCGACCCTCGAGCCGTCACGGACCGGACCCGAGCTGCACCACCGGCCGGCCCCGGCGTCGGGTGATGCGGCCGTCGTGCCGCAACCGGCGGGGGAGCCGGACCCTCTCTCCGTGGCCCGGTCGTCCCCCGAGGATCAGTCGTCCCCGAGCGTCCCGCCTCCGGACGGCCCGGCCGAGTCGTCCGGAGCCACGCCTGCGTCTGGGACCCCCGTGGTGAGGTCCCCGGCGCCGGGTGACCCGGGTGACCAGGGTTCCCCGCGACCCGACTTCCTGTCGCCGCTGTCCAGGCCGTCGACCGGTCCGCCTCCCACCTGGCGTACCCCGGTCACGCCGTCTTCACCCCCATCCCCTGAGCGCGACTGATCATCGGGTGGCCCGCCGCCCTCCGCGTCGAGGGAGGGCACGGTCAGCGGACCGCCGGTGGCGATCTCCTCGTAGGGATTGCCCAGGATGTTGCGGGCCATGTCGATGACCACCGCGCTGTCGGCGTCCTCCTCGGTGACCACGCCGAGGAGCGGTGCAGCCAGGAGCCCGGCGACGATCCCGGTCTCGGCCATGGACTCGGCCTGGACGATGCTCCACTCCCACAGGCGCTTGACCATGTCGGGGCTCGAGGCTCGCCGTGGCGGGTACTTGAGCCAGCAGTTGACGACGGCCTGGGCCAGGCCGGTAGCGGCCGGGAAGAGCCAGATGAGTCGGTAATTGCCGGTGGCGTCGATCACCACCGCGGCGACGTAGGCGAGGACCACGCTGCACAGGTTGAACGGGGCCAACAGCACGCCGATCCGCTCGCCGAGCCCACCGGCGCGGGGGAGGAGCTGGAGCAGCAGCGGGGCCATGACGATGATGTAGGCACCGACCAGCGGCGCTCCGATGTAACTGAGGACCACGGCCTGCCACAGGTGGGTGTCGAAGTACTGCACCCCGGCCAGGACGGCACCGACCAGGGGCGCTCCCACCGCCAGCTGCATGGGGGAGATCCAGCGGCTGAGCGGGATCCCGAGGGCGATGCCGATGAAGAACACCGGGAGCCCGGTGGCCAGCCCGGCGATGGTCTGGGCGCTGGCTCCGGCGTGCAGGATTCTCTGGAAGAAGAGGATGGCCACGTAGGCGGTCGATCCGACCCCCGACCAGAAGAGCAGTGAGCCGCCGATCAACACCTTTGCGTTGGGACCCGACAGGATGTCCCGGAGCTCGTCGCGGGTGGGCCGGGCCCGCTGCTTGCGGTCGACCTCGGCACCGTAGGTGGCGGTCGGCGCCTCGCGGACCAGGACGAAGACGGCGACGCCCACCGCGACCAGGATCGCCGCGGCCACCCGGAAGGGAAGGTTCCACGTCGACGGTTGGTTCTGGTTCCAGCTGGCGATGACGGTGCCTTTGATGGCGAGGCTGGCCACGGTGCCGAGCACCGTGGTCAACAGCAGCGCCTTGATCCACCGGCTGCGGCCGAACACCTCGGGCACCACGGCCACGTTGGTCAGGGTGAAGATGGCCGACGCCTGCCCGGCGATCAGGATCATCAGCACGAGGAGCCAGTACCCGCTGACCACGGTGAACATCCACGTGGCCACGCCCATCACGATGAGACTTCCGGCCATGTACGGGGTCCGGCGGCCCACCCGGCTCTGGGTCCGGTCGCTCAGCCGTCCCGCCACCGGATAGGTGAGCCAACTGACCAGACGGTCGGCGGTCAGGGCGAAGGTGACGGCCAGGGCGCCCGACGCCCGCTGCTGCACGAAGAGGGTGATCAGAACCCCGGACACGGCGAGGTTGGCCCGCGGTCCGACCAGCCCGATGGAGAGGCCGATGAAGCTGCGGACCCGGGAGCTGTCGATGCCGCTCAGCGATACCGGGGACACGGGAGCTCCGTCCTGTCCGGCCGGCGTCGCTCCGGCCGTTCCACCGGTGGGATCCGGTATGTCGGCCGGCGGGTTCGGACTACCGCCGATACCCCCGCTCACCCGGGAAGGTCGTTCTCAGTCTCAGCGTCCGCCGGCGCCGGCCGGGCCTCACCGGTCGACTCCCCGTTGGCTCCCGCAGCGGAGGCGACCTCGGCCCCGGCGCGCTGGGCCCCGTCGATCTGCACGTACGCCAACCGGAGTTGGCTGAGTCCGTCCTTGAGCTGCTGTTCGGCATCACCCAAGCGGCCCTCGAGCCCATCGAGGAGGCACCCCAGGGCGTCGATGGCCAGGCGGGCCTGGCTGAGCATGGCCGGCTGCTGGGACAGATAGACCGCAGCCAGCTCGAAGAGCCCGTAGCAGTGGTTGGCCACCACCACCTCCACCGGCGAGTTGGCGAGCTCGGCTCGCATGGCCGCCATCTGCTGGGCCAGTTCCTCCTCGTCCATGCCCGGGGGGGTGTCCGGCAGGTCCGGGCGGTCTCCCGGAGGCCCGCCGGCACCCGCCGGAGGCCCGCCGCCATCGGCTGCCGCCGGCCGTGCGACCGGGCGTTCGCCATCGGGTGTCCAAAGTGAGCTCACGACTGGTAGCCTAAAGCACTGATAGACGAGGAAGCGGAGTCCCGAGTTGGGGGCTCCCACCCGGCCACGGTGTGTCGTGCACGTGTGCGCCGGGTCAACGCCGCCGGCGGCCGACATGAGTCGGTGTGGTCGGTTGTGGCTCCGCTCCTTGCATGGAGGGCACGGGAGGTCCGTAGCCCGAAGACAGAGGAGTGAAGTCGAATAGCAGCCACCGTCACCACCAATGAGACTCGCATCAACGATCGTATCCGCGCCCGCGAAGTACGCCTGGTCGACCCCGACGGGGAGCAGCTCGGGATCAAGCTGCTGCCGGAGGCTCTGGCCATCGCCCGGCAGCTCGACCTGGACCTGGTTGAGGTGGCCCCCGGGGCCAATCCGCCGGTCTGTCGCATCATGGACTACGGGAAGTTCAAGTTCGATGCGGCCCAACGGGCCAAGGAATCGAGACGCAAGGCGGTCCATGTAGGCATCAAGGAGATGAAGTACCGGCCGAAGATCGGGCCGGGCGACTTCGACACCAAGACGCGACAGGTGGCCAAGTTCCTCGAGGAGGGTCACAAGGTAAAGATCACCATCATGTTCAGGGGCCGCGAGGTCTTCCATCCCGAGCTCGGGAAGAAGATCCTCGATCGGATCGCCGAACAGATGGACGGAATGGGCAAGGCCGAAGCGGTGCCCCGGCTCGATGGTCGCAACATGGTCATGGTGCTGGCTCCGGACAAGCGGGCCAAGCAGTCGGCGGCGTCCAAGGGACCCGGTCACGCCGGAAACGGTGCCGGCCCGGGCATCCCGAGTACGAGGTCCACACCGGCCGCAGAGACGCCCGCCAGCGAGCCCGCGGCCGCAGAGACACACACCAGTGCGCCAGTGGCCGCAGAGGCGCCCGCCGCCACCGGAGACGTGGCCACAGAGATGCCGGAGGATCATCCCCCGGCCGCACAGTCGAACACAGCAGAGGGAGAACACGATGCCGAAGATGAAAACTGACAGCGGGGCCCGTAAGCGGATCAAGGTGACCGGGACGGGCCGGCTTCGTCGTCGCAAGGCCTTCCGTTCCCACCTGCTGGAGGGGAAGTCGAGCGTCCGCAAGCGGCGCCTCGGTCGTGAGACCGATTTCGCCCCTGGTGACGCCCGCCAGGTCAAGCGCATGCTCGGCCGGTAACACCGGCGAGGTCCCGCCCTCGGGCGGGCTCAGTAACCGGTGGTCGTGGTCGGTCCGTGACGCTCCTGCGTCGCGGGTCTCAGCGTCCGAACCACCGCACCTCCGTCCGAACCACCCCACCATGTGGGTGCACCGTCACACCGACCGCCCAGTAGTCGTCCGGCGTTCAGATGTCAGTTGTCCCGTCAGACCCACTCACGAATCAGGCCCATTCACGAAAAGGAGACACCCATGGCCCGTGTCAAGCGCGCTGTACATGCCAAGAAGCACCATCGCGCCGTTCTCGAGCAGGCGCAGGGTTACTACGGCAACAAGAGCCGTTCATTCCGCGCGGCCAACGAGCAGGTCATGCATTCGATGCAGTACGCCTACCGGGACCGTCGTGCCCGCAAGGGCGACTTCCGTCAGCTGTGGATCCAGCGGATCAATGCCGCCGCCCGCCTCAACGGGACCAGTTACAGCCGCTTCATCGCCGGGCTGCACCGGGCCGACGTCGAGGTGGACAGAAAGGTGCTGGCCGACCTCGCCGTGACCGAGCCGGAGGCATTCGCCTCCTTGGTGCGGGTGGCCACCGACGCTCTGGCCACTGCCCCGGCGAGCGCAGAGGCCGGTTCCTGAGCCAGACCGGTCTCGCCTTCACCCATCATCGGGTCCGCCGGGTCAGGCAACTCCTGCGCAAGCGAAACCTGCGAGATGCGGAACACGCGCTGGTCGTGGAGGGTGCCGAGCTGTTGTCGATGGCACTGGAGGCCGGGGCCCCGATCGAATCGGTCTACGTGGCACCCGAGGGGCGGACCCATTCCTCGGTCGCCGAGGTCGTGGAACGGGCCTACGCCACCGGTGCCCGCATCTTCGACCTCGCCCCCGGGGTCATCGATCGGATTTCGGACACCGTGGCGCCCCAGCCGATCGTGGCCGTGGTGGGTTTCGTCCCCACCGCCCTGCCCGAGCTCCGGGACGCATCCATGGTCATCGTGTGCGTCGACGTGCGTGATCCGGGGAATGCCGGCACCATGATCCGGACGGCCGACGCCGCCGGTGTGGACGCGGTGGTCTGCTGCGACGGAACGGTTGACCCCACCAATCCGAAGACGGTACGGGCATCGGCGGGATCGATCTTCCACACGCCGGTGGTCGTCGGCGGAGACGCGCCGACGGTCATCGCGACGCTCCGCACCTGGGGACTGACGACCGTGGGCACTGAGGTCCGGGGTGGCGTCGACTATTCCACCTTCGACTGGTGCCGGCGGGTGGCCGTGATCTTCGGCAACGAGGCCTCGGGGCTCGACCCGGTGGTGACCGGGCTGCTGGACGAGGGAGTCTCGATCCCGATGGTCGGCCGGGCCGAGTCGCTCAACGTGAGCGTCTCCACCGCCGTCGTGTGCTTCGAGGCCCTGCGCCAGCGTCGCGCCCACGGTGGCGCCCCATCCTCCCCGGACGGCGGTGCGCCGCGTCCTACGATGCCGGGCATGGATGGGTCATCGGGCAGTCCGGGGGAACGGTCGCGCGGGGAGACGGGGGTCGGCGCACCGTGACCGAACCTGTCGATGTCGACCAGTTGGTCGAGCAGGCCCGGGCCGCCATTGCCGGCGCGGATTCGACCGAGGCCATCCGCCAGGTTTCGGCCTCGGTCTCCGGCAAGAGGTCGCCGCTGGCCCTGGCCTCCCGCGGCCTCGGCTCCCTCGACGCGGAGGCCAAACGGGAGCAGGGGAAGAAGCTGCACGAAGCCCGATCGACCATCGAAGCCCTCATCGAACGGAGGAGGAGCCAGATTGCCGCCGAGGAGCTCTCGCAGGAGATGGCGGGGAGCCGGCTCGATCTGACCGAGTTCGTCGCCGGATCGCACACGTCGCCCCCGAGCCGTGGCCACCTCCATCTGGTGTCCCTGACCGGCGACGAGCTCGAGGACGTGTTCATCGGCATGGGGTTCGAGGTGGCGGAGGGGCCCGAGATCGAGACCGATTGGTTCAATTTCGGGGCCCTCAACATTCCCCCGGCCCACCCGGCACGTAGCATGTGGGACACCTTCTACCTCAACCTCGGACCGCCGGAGTCGACGCTGTTGCGCACCCACACCTCGCCGGTGCAGATCCATCTCATGGAGGACGCGGTGGGGAAGGGCACCCTGCCCCTTCACGCAGTGATGCCGGGACGCTGCTACCGGCGGGACACCCCCGACGCCCGCCACCTCCCGGTGTTCCACCAGATCGAGGGCCTGGTGGTGGACAGGGGGATCACGTTCGCGGACCTGGCCGGCACGATCGAGGTCTTCACGACCGCGTACTTCGGCCCCGACATCCATTCGCGCCTGCGGCCGGCCTACTTCCCCTTCACCGAGCCCTCGGCCGAGTACGAGGTCACCTGCACCATCTGCCACGGCGAAGGGTGCCGGACGTGCTCGCAGACCGGTTGGATCGAGCTCGGTGGCTGCGGCATGGTGGACCCGGCCGTCTTCGAAGCGGTGGGCATCGACTCCGAGGAATGGACCGGGTTCGCTTTCGGCTTCGGGATCGACCGGTGTGCCCAGATGCGCCACCAGATCGCCGACATGCGCGCTCTCACCGAAAACGACATCCGCTTCCTGCGTCAATTCTGACCCGCGACCTCTGAAGGGAAGGCTGTGCGCGTACCGCTTTCGTGGCTTCGAGACTTTGCCCCCTTCGAGGGGGACCCGGCCGTCCTGGCCGAGACCCTCGACGACCTCGGGCTGGTGGTCGAGGGGACCGAGATGGTCAACCAGGATCTCGGCGACCTGGTGGTCGTCCGAGTCGACCGGATCGACCCCATCGCCGGGGCCGACCGGATCCGGATGGTGGTGGTCGACGGCGGGTCCGGGCCGGTCGAGGTGGTGTGCGGGGCATGGAATTTCGAGGTGGGTGACCTGGTCCCGCTGGCTCCGGTCGGTGCCGTGCTGCCAGGCGGGTTCGAGATCGGCCAGCGGAAGATGAAGGGTGTGGTCTCCAACGGAATGCTGTGCTCGGGCAAGGAGCTCGAACTGTCCGACGACCACGAGGGGATCCTGCGGCTCAACGACGTCGAAGGCGCCGCGGTCGGCCGTCCGCTCTCCGAGGCCCTCGGAATGGAGCCTGATGTGATCTTCGATATCGCGGTGGAGGCCAACCGACCCGACGCGTGGAGCATCGCCGGCGTGGCCCGCGACCTGGCCGCCCGACTGCGGCTGCCGTTCGCCATTCCGGAGACCGCGGAGCTGGCTCCCAGTCATCGCCGACGGCGCCGGCGCAGTGGGGGAGCGGGTGGTCGGCGCCGATGGGGGGGAGGCGTAGCCGTCGACACGCTGGCCACCGCCAGGGTCGACGATCCCGATCTCTGTCCCCGGTTCACCTGCCGGGTGCTCACCGGGGTCCAGTCGGCCCCGTCGCCCCAGTGGCTGTCCCGACGACTGATCCTGGCTGGAATGAGGCCGATCAACAACATCGTCGACGCGTCCAACTACGTCATGCTCGAGCTCGGTCAACCCACCCACCCCTACGATCTCGACCGGCTCACCGGCGGTGGCCTGATCGTCCGGCGGGCCCGGCCCGGCGAGACGGTGGTGACCCTGGACGGGATCGAGCGCTCGTTGGGACTGGCCGGCCCCGGCCTGGGGGATACCGGACAGGACTGCCTGATCTGCGATGCCGAGGGGTCGCCCGTCGGTATCGGCGGTGTGATGGGGGGCGCCTCCTCGGAGATCGGCGACAGCACGTCCCGGGTGCTTCTCGAGGCTGCCTACTTCGATCCGATGTCCATCGCCAGGACGTCGAAGCGGTTGGGGCTGCGGACGGAGGCGTCGGCCCGCTTCGAGCGGGGATGCGACCCGGCGGGGATCGACCGCGCCGCCGCACGGTTCTGCGAGCTCCTGGCCCTGACCGCCGGCGATGCCATGTCGGTGGCGAGCGGGGTGATCGACATCAGGGGACAGGTGCCCGAGCCGGTGCAGCTCGATGTCCGGCCGGCGAGGATCAACGCGCTACTGGGCAGTGATCTCACCGCCGGTGCCATCGCCGGTCTGCTCGCCCCGCTCGGCATCGAGGCCGTCGGTGGCGGTGGGGGGGACGAGGACTCGCTGCATGTCACCGTGCCCACCTTCCGGCCCGACATCCGGGCGGCTCCCGCGGGCGAGGCGGACATCGCCGAGGAGGTGGCCCGGACCTACGGCTACTCCCGCATCACGCGCCACACACCGTCGTGGCCGCAGCCGGGGCGGCTCACCACCCGTCAACGGGAACGGAGGCTGCTGAAGGACGTGCTGTGTGGCCTCGGGGCCCTGGAAGTGTGGACGACGACATTCGTGAGCGAATTCGACCAGATGAGCTCGGGTTTCGACCCCCCCTATGTCGAGGTGACGAACCCCCTGGTGGAGGCCGAGCGGTTCCTGCGCTCGTCGATGGTCCCGGGGCTGATCCGGACCGTCATCTACAACACCGACCGGCGTCAGGGCGAAGTGCGGCTGTTCGAGGTCGGAAGCGTGTTCCGCATCGCCGACGGCGCGATGTCCGAGCCGGGTGACGGCTTGGCGGCCGAGACTTCCGAGCGCCTCTGTGGGATCTTCGCCGCCGAGGGTGACGACGCGTGGACAGCGGTGGCTGCATGGCACGCCGTCGCCGACGCGCTCGAGGATCGACGACTGGATGCTGGGTGACCGGTCGAACCTCGGTCCGGTGGGCCGGTCGCTCCACGCCTACCGTTCGGCCTCCGTGTCGAGCGTCGTCTCCGGGCCCTCGGACGGGAGCGTCGAGGAGCACACCACCGAGATCGGAGCGGTCGGGGAGCTCGACCCCGCAGTTGTGAGCCAGTTCGGCCTCCTCAACCCCGACGGCCGCCCCCGGCGGGTGGGATGGCTCGATCTCGACATCGGCATCCTCCTCGACCGCAGCCGGGTGCCCCGGCGTTCGGAGGAGGCCGCACCGGTGACGCGCTTCCCCTCCTCGGACATCGACCTCGCCTTCGTGGTCGAGGAATCGGTCCCCGCCGGGTCGGTCGAACGGACGCTGCGCCGGGTGGGAGGGGAGTTGCTGGAGTCGGTCGGGCTCTTCGACGTCTACCGGGGGCCGTCGGTGGACGAGGGCTCACGGAGCTTGGCCTTCAGGCTGAGGTTCAGCGCCTTGGACCGCACCCTCACCGATGAGGAGATGGGCCGGCTCCGCGCCGCATGCATCGAGGCGGTGGAGACCGTCCACCAGGCCCGGCTCCGCTGATCCCCTGTTTCGGGGTGGGCCGGGTGCCGGCTCCAGCTAGACGTCCCCGGGGGCGTCGAGGGATTCCAGGGCGGCCAGCGACCGGGGGCCCAGCCACGGGACCAGACGACGACGGTCCTCCGGTGAGAAGCAGTCGAAGAAGGCCAGACCGATCAGATCGGCGGCCTCGTCGACGTCCTCGGCCGCGTCGAGGTGGGCCTCGATGATGCCGAGGGCCCGCTCCAGCACCGGGCGTCCGGTTTCGAGGAGGGCCAGGCGGTCGGCCACGAAATCGGCGAGTTCGGCGAAGACGACCGGCTCACCCGGATCGTCGTCGCACGCCTCGGCCAGGGCCAGGTAGACGGGCACGAACTCGGGTAGGTGGCCGGCCAGGGCATCGACGAGGGCCTGACCGGATTGGTGGTCGAAGGGCCCGGTCTCCCGGACGGTGGGGTTGCCTGGTTCGGGCGACAGGCCGGCCTCTGGTTGCGGCGGCAAGATGGCACTCCCTGGGTCGAGCAGCGGAGGCCGTCCGAGCCGGCTGTCTCCCTGAGCACGGCGAGCCGGGATGAAGCGACAGTGGCTGCCGGCGAAAGTACCGGGCTGCCCAGAGAGAGTCAAGATGCGTATTGCCCGTCCCGGGTTGCATAAGCATGCGCAATTATGAATATACTTGCAGAACAACGGGGCGGGTCGCAACGGGGCGGGTCGCAACGGGGCGGGGCGCAACGGAGCGGGGCGCAACGGAGCGGGTCGCAACGGAGCCGGACAAAGGGAACCGGAGCACCCGGACAGCCCCGGACGACACGGAGCAGGCACGATGAGTGGGATGACATGAAGGTCGGAGTGGTCGGGGCCTCGGGCTATGCCGGCGTGGAACTGCTCCGTCTGTGCGCGGGGCATCCCGACCTCGAGGTGGCGGTGGCCACCGCGGGGGAGCACCGCGGGGCGCGCGTGGCTGCTCACACCCCCTCGCTGGCCGCCTTGTACCCGGATCTTTCGTACTCGGCCACGGAGGTGTCCGAGTTGGATGGGCTGGACGTGGTGTTCCTCGCCCTTCCCCACGGCCGTTCCCAGCAGCTGGTCCCCGAGCTGATCTCGGCGGTGGGGCTCATCGTCGACCTGGCCGCCGACTTCCGGCTGCACCAGCCGTCGCTCTACCCGACCTGGTACGGCGAGGTCCACGCCGCCCCTGACCTGCTGGGCTCATTCGTCTACGGCCTGCCCGAGCTCCACCGCGACGAACTGGTGGACTCGCGTCTGATCGCCGCTCCCGGCTGCTATCCGACCGCGGCCATTCTGGCCCTCTGGCCGCTGATCCGGGCGGGACTCGTGGACGTCTCCGGAACCTCCGGGTCCACCGGTGCGGGTGACGGTCCGCTGCCACTCATCGTCGATGCCGCCAGCGGCGTCTCCGGGGCGGGAAGGGCGGCATCGGAGCACCTCCACTTCGGCTCGGTGGACGAGGACTTCGTCGCCTACGGCCTGCTCGACCACAGGCACACCGCCGAGATGGAGCAGAGCCTCGGCACGCCGGTTCTGTTCACGCCCCACCTGGCCCCCATGGTCCGGGGGATCCTGGCCACCTGCTACGGCCGGACCGGAGCGGTGGCCGGCGGAGCCCGGGGCGCCACGACCGCCGACGCCATGGGCATCCTGCACCAGGCGTACGACGACGAGCGCTTCGTGGTGGTCACCGATGACCCCCCGTCGACCAAAGCGACCAGCGGATCCAACTGCGCGCACGTCACCGTCCGGGTCGACGAGCGCACGGGCTGGGTGCTGGCCATGGCCGCCCTCGACAACCTGATCAAGGGGGCGTCGGGCCAAGCGGTCCAGTGCGCCAACCTGGCACTGGGCCTACCCGAGGGAACGGGGCTTCCAACAGCCGGGGTCTACCCGTGAGCATCACCGCCCCCGAGGGGTTCACCGCCGCCGGAATGGCTGCCGGCATCAAAGCCTCCGGGGCGCTCGACCTGGCCCTGGTGGCCGCGGCGGACGGCGAGCCCGTGCCCACGGCCGCCACCTTCACCTCCAATCTGGCCGCGGCCGCGCCCGTCCAGGTCAGCCGCGACCACCTGCGGGCGACGGGCGGTCTGGCGGCCGGGATCGTGGTCAGCAGCGGAAACGCCAACGCGGCCACCGGTGCCCAGGGCCGGGCCGACGCCCTGCGTATGTGCGCGCTGGCCGCGACCGGCCTCGGCGTCCCGACCGAGCAGGTGCTGGTCTGCTCGACCGGTCTCATCGGCATCCCGTTGCCCATGGGCCCCATCGAGGACGGCATCCCGGCGCTGGTGGCGGCCCGGTCAGGTTCGGCCCGGTCGGCGCAGGAGGCGGCCACGGGCATCCTCACCACCGACTCCGGGCGCAAGGAGGTGCTCATCGGTCGCCGGACCTTCTCGGTCGCCGGCATGGCCAAGGGCGCGGGGATGCTGGCACCGGACATGGCCACCATGTTGGCCTTCCTGACCACCGATGCCGCTGTCGAGCCCGGTCCCCTGGCCGACCTGTTGCGCATCGCCGTGCGCGAATCGTTCAACTCGATGACGGTCGACGGGTGCACCTCGACCAACGACACCGTGATCCTCATGGCGTCGGGCCGGGCCGGCCCGGCCGATCCCAATGTCCTGGTCGACGTGGTCACCGAGGCCTGCGCCACCCTGGCCGGTCAGATGCTGGCCGACGCCGAGGGGGCGTCGAAGATCTTCCAGGTCCGGGTCACCGGGGCCCGGTCGGACGGCGAGGCGCACCGGGCGGCGCGAAAGGTGGCCGATTCGCTGTTGGTGAAGTGCTCGCTCAACGGCGGAGACCCGTACTGGGGCCGGGTGGCCAGCGATCTCGGCTCGGCCGGCATCGACTTCGACATGGACCGCCTGGACATCGCCTACGGCGGGGTCACCGTCTGCCACCGGGGGACCGCGGCTGATCACGACGAGTCGGCCGTGGCCGCGCACCTGTTGGGGGCGATGGTCGACATCCACTGCCGGCTGGGACTGGCCGACGGCGACGGCGTCGTCATGGGAGTCGACCTCGGCCCCGGCTACATCGACGAGAACCGGACGACCTCGTGACCGGACCGTCGGTTCGCGCTTCGGCCGGGGATGCCGTGGGTGCGCGGCTCGCCCCGGGCGACAAGGCTTCGGTGCTGGTGGAGTCGCTTCCCTACATCCGTCGCTTCTGGGGCAAGGTGGTCGTGGTCAAGTACGGCGGCAACGTGTTGAGCGCCAAGCCCGGCGAGGACGAGGTCGACGAGGCATCGGCCCTGGCATCGTTCGCCGAGGACATCGTGCTGATGAGGTCGGTGGGCATGCTTCCGGTGGTCGTCCACGGCGGTGGACCCCAGATCGGCGCCCTCATGGAGCGGGTGGGCAAGGAGGTCGAGTTCCTCGACGGCTTCCGGGTCACCGACGCCGAGACCATCGACCTGGTCCGGATGGTGCTGGTCGGCAAGGTCAACCGCGACATCGTGAGCTCCATCAACGTCCACGGTGCGCTGGCCGTCGGACTCTCGGGCGAGGACGCCAATTTGATCACGGCCACCGCCCGATCAGAGGCCCTCGGATACGTGGGTGACGTGGTCCATGTCGACCCGGTCATCGTGCACCAATTGCTGGCCCAGGGACTGATACCGGTGGTGGCCACCATCGGGACCGACCAGTCGGGCCAGGCGTTCAACATCAACGCCGACACCGCCGCGGGCGCCTTGGCCAGCGCGCTCGAAGCCGAGAAGCTGGTGTTCCTGACCGACGTCTCCGGACTGCGGTCGGTGCCCGAGGACCCCGCCACGTTGATCCATCAGGCCACGGTCGAAGATCTCGACCAGCTGGTGGCGTCGGGCGCGGCAACGGGGGGGATGATCCCCAAGGTCGAGGCGTGCGCCCGGGCCGTCAGGTCCGGCGTCGGCCACGCCCACATCCTCGACGGGCGTACGCCCCACGCCCTCTTGCTCGAGGTCTTCACCGACGAAGGGGTCGGAACCATGGTGGGGGCGGCCAGATGACCGGATCCGGACCTGCCGCCACCGGCCCCGGGGCCGCCAATGCCGACATCGGTGTGGACCGGTCCGCACTCATGCACAACTACGCGGAACCGGCGGTCACGTTCGTGCGCGGCGAGGGCTCAGTGCTCTACGACACCGAGGGAAAGCCGTACCTCGACTTCCTCTCCGGGTTGGCCGTGACCTCGCTGGGCCACGCCCACCCCGTCGTCGCCGAGGCCGTCGCCGAGCAGGCCCGCACCCTCTCCCACGTGTCGAACCTGTTCGGGAACACGGTCGGCCCCGAGGTGGCGGTCACCCTCGACCGACTCATCGGCGGCGGCACCGGGCGTGCCGGCGGCCAGGTCTTCTTCGGAAACTCGGGCGCGGAGGCCAACGAGTGTGCGCTCAAGCTGGCCCGCCGGTGGGCCGGCCCGGGCCGGTTCGCGGTGGTTTGCACCTGGGACGCGTTCCACGGGCGGACGTTGGCCACCCTGGCCGCGACCGGACAGCCTGAGAAGCAGCGGGCCTTCGAGCCGCTGCCGGAAGGTTTCGATCACGTCACCTTCGACGACCTCGACGCCATGGATGCCGCCTGTGATCCGGCCCGGGTGGCGGCCGTCATGGTCGAGCCCATCCTCGGCGAGGCCGGGGTGGTGGTGCCCTCGTCTGACTACCTGGTCGGACTCCGGCAGCTGTGCACCGACCGCGACATCCTGCTGATCGTGGACGAGGTCCAGACCGGCCTCGGCCGGACCGGTCGCTGGTTCGGCTTCCAGCACCTCGGGGTGGAGCCCGACATCGTGACCATGGCCAAGGCCCTGGGCAACGGCATGCCGGTCGGGGCCTGCTGGGCTCGGGCCGAGGTGGCCGCGGCCTTCGTGCCCGGCGACCACGGCAGCACGTTCGGGGGGCAGCCGCTGGCCATGTCGGCGGCCAGGGCCACCCTGGCCGTGATGGAGTCCGAGGACGTCCCGGCGAGGGCCCGCGTCGCCGGGTCCAGGCTGAGGGCCGGGCTGGAGGGCCTCCCCGGTGTGGTCGCCGTACGGGGTGAGGGCCTCCTGCTGGCCGCGGTCCTCACCGGTCCCTACGCCGCCGCCGCCTGCCTTCAGGCGCTCGACGAAGGGCTGATCGTAAACGCACCGAAGGCCGACGTCCTGCGGCTGGCCCCCTCCCTGCTGGTCTCGGACGGGGAGATCGACCGTGCGCTGACCGCCCTGGGTCGTGTGCTGGCCCGGTCGGCGACCTCGGTCGGCCCCGGCGTGTCCGGTTCGCGGGCGGCCGCCACGGAACCGGAGGGCGGCACCGATGGCCGGTGAGTCCACAGCCCCGCCGGGGGGCGCCCGGCCCACCCGCCACGTGCTGGAGATCGACGACCTCGGGGTCGACGGCCTGGCTGCCGTGTTGGAGCTGGCCCGGAGGGACCCGGTCGACCTGTCCCGCGTCCTGGAGGGCGAGGGGGTGGCGCTCCTCTTCGAGAAGCCCTCCAACCGGACCCGTAACAGCTCGGAGATGGCCACGGTCGCCCTCGGTGGGCATCCGGTCTACATCCAGGGCCACGAGGTCGGCCTGGGTGTCCGCGAGCCGGCGTCCGACGTGGCCCGGACGCTGGCCTGTTACCACGCGGTGGTCTGTGCGCGTGTGGTCGACCACGCATGCCTGGTGACCATGGCGGCGGCGCTGGACGACGCCGGCGTCGCCGTACCGGTGGTCAACCTGTTGTCCGATCGGGCCCATCCCTGCCAGGCCGTCGCCGACCTCCTCACGCTCGGAGACGTGTTCGGCACCGGCTCGCTCGACGGCCTCACCGTGGCGTACGTCGGTGACGCCAACAATGTGTGGAGATCGTTGGCCATTGCCGCATCGATGAGCGGGATCTCCACCCGGATCGCATCGCCGTCCGGGCACGGCCCGACACCGGCGGACATGGAACTGGTCAGGTCCTTCGGCGGCGACCTCATGGTGACGTCCGATCCGGCGGCGGCCGTCGACGGCGTCGATGCCGTCTACACCGACGTGTGGACGTCGATGGGCCAGGAGGAGGAGCGCGAGACCCGGCTGGCCGCCTTCACCGGGTTCACCGTGAACGAGGAATTGCTGTCCAACGCGTCCGACCACGCCGTCGTGCTCCACTGCCTCCCGGCCCACCGGGGCGAGGAGATCAGCACCGAGGTCGTGGACGGACAGCGGAGCGTCGTGTGGCGGCAGGCCCGCAATCGGATGCACGCCATGCGCGGGGTGCTGGCGTGGGGGAGAGGCCTCGGGCCGGTGCCGGTGGTGGCATCGTCATGACCAAACACCAGCGCCAGCACCGCATCACCAAGTTGCTGGAGACCAAGGCCGTGGGCAGCCAGGCTCATCTCGTCGAGCTCCTCGGCGCCGAGGGGATCGAGGCCACCCAGACGACGGTGTCGCGTGACCTCGAGGAACTGGGGGCCCTGAAGGTCCGCCTTCCCGGCGGGGAGACGGCCTACGCGCTGCCCGAGCTGCCGTCCCACCAGGTGGCGCCCGAGGACCATCTCCGTCGGGTGCTGGGCGAGTGGGTGGTCGAGGCCGACTACTCCGGCAACGTGGTGGTGCTGCGCACACCGCCGGGTTCGGCCCATGTCGTCGGCTCGGCCCTCGACCGGAGCGGCTTCCCCGGAGTGATCGGAACAGTCGCCGGGGACGACACCGTCCTGGTGGTGGCATCCGAGGCGTCCGGGGGCGCGGCCGTGGCCGACCGGTTGGCCACGGTGGCCGGGCTCGACCCGACCCCCACATCGTCAAACAACACGTCGAGCGAGGCGCCGCGCCAGCCGCAGGCTCCACGAGCAAGGGGTAGATCATGACGAAGCGAGTGGTACTTGCCTACAGCGGAGGACTGGACACGTCGGTCGCCGTCCGGTGGCTGATCGAGAACAAAGGGGTCGAGGTGATCGCCGTCGCCGTCGACGTCGGCCAGGCGTCCGAGACCGGCGGGGAGGACTGGGAGGCCATCAGGAGCCGGGCCCTGGCCGCGGGGGCGGTCGAGGCCGAGGTGATCGATGCCCGGGCCGAGATGGCCGAGGACTTCTGTATCCCCGCGCTCATGGCCAACGCCAAATACGAGGGCAAGTACCCCCTGGTCTCGGCTTTGTCCCGTCCGGTGATCGTCAAGCATCTGGTGGCCGAGGCCCGCAGGCACGGCGCCGGCGCCGTGGCCCATGGGTGCACGGGGAAGGGCAACGACCAGGTCCGCTTCGAGGTGGGGACCCGTGCCCTGGCCCCTGATCTCGAGGTCATCGCCCCGGCCAGGATGTGGGGGCTCTCCCGTGAAGACTGCGTCGAGTACGCGGCCAAGTGGGACATCCCGCTGTCGGTGACCAAGGAGAAGCCGTACTCGATCGACGAGAACCTCTGGGGAAAGGCCATCGAGTGCGGGGTGATCGAGGATCCCTGGAACAAGCCGCCCGAGGACGTCTACACCATGACCAGGCCCACGGCCACCGAGCCGACAGAGATGGTGATCGGCTTCGAGGCCGGCGTGCCCGTGTCCATCGACGGCGTGTCACTACGTCCCGAGCCGTTGATCGCCGAGGTCAACCGCATCGCCGGTTCCTACGGGTTCGGTCGCCTGGACATGGTGGAGAACAGGCGGGTGGGCATCAAGAGCCGGGAGACCTACGAGTGCCCCGGTGCCCTGGCGCTCCTCCTGGCCCACGCCGATCTCGAGGATCTCACCCTCGAGCGCGATCTGCACCACGAGAAGGCCAGGCTCGAGCCGCGGTGGTCGGAGCTCGTCTACGACGGCCTGTGGTTCTCACCGCTCAAGAGGGCCCTCGACGGCTTCATCGTCGAGTCGCAGCGTCATGTCACCGGTGAGGTCCGCCTGGCCCTCGACACCGGTCGCTGCTGGGTGGAGGGAAGGCGGAGCCCGGTGAGCCTCTACGACTACGGGCTGGCCACCTACGACGCCACCGATACCTTCCGCCACACGGACGCAGAGGGTTTCGTGAGGCTGTGGGGGCTGGGTGTCGCCACCTGGTCGGCCGTGCAGGGGGACAACGACGGTTCGGGTGGTCCGGGGTGATGACCCTCTGGCACGGACGGCTCGGCCAGAACACGGCGGACGTGGTCATGGACTATTCGTCCAGTCTCGACGTCGACAAGGAGCTGGCCCTCGACGACCTGGCCGGATCCCGTGCCCACGTACGGGGGCTCGGACGGGTCGGCCTGCTGGACGATACCGAGGTCGCCGCGCTGCTGGGCGCACTCGACCAGGTGGAGGGCGAGCTGAACTCGGGGGAGTTCGGCTTCGTCCCCGACGACGAGGACATCCACACCTCGGTCGAGCGGCGGGTCACGGAGATCGCCGGCGACACCGGCGCCAAGCTGCACACCGGCCGGAGCCGGAACGACCAGGTCGTGACCGACCTCCGGCTGTACGCCAAGCGCGAGCTCCGGGCACTGGCCACAGAAGTCGTCCTCCTCCAGGAGGTGCTGCTGAACCGGGCCGAAGAAGCCGGGGACGGCTACCTTCCTGGCTACACGCACCTGCAGCGGGCCCAGCCGGTGCTGCTGGCCCACCACCTGCTGGCCCACGGCTGGGCGCTGTCCAGGGACGTCGATCGGTTGCTGGCCACTGTCGTGCGACTCGACGTCTCCCCGTTGGGGGCGGGTGCCCTGGCCGGCTCCTCGTTGCCTCTCGACCCGGACGGCGTGGCCGACGACCTCGGCTTCCACGCCCGGTTCGAGAACTCGATGGATGCCGTCTCGGACAGGGACTTCGTGGCCGAAGCGCTCTTCGATCTAGCCCTCGTCGGGATCCACCTGTCCCGGATGGGCGAGGAGCTGGTGCTGTGGACCACCGAGGAGTTCGGGTTCGCCGTGCTCGACGATTCGTTCGCCACCGGCAGCTCGATGCTGCCTCAGAAGAAGAACCCCGACGTCGCCGAGCTGGCGCGCGGGAAGTCGGGTCGGCTCATCGGCAACCTGACCGGGCTGCTCGTGACCCTGAAGGGCCTCCCCCTCTCCTACAACCGAGATCTGCAAGAGGACAAGGAGCCGCTGTTCGACTCGGTGTCACAGACCCGCCTGGCGCTGGCCGCGCTGACCGGCCTCATGGCCACGGTGACCTTCGACGTAGGCCGGATGCAGGCGGCAGCCGATGGTCCCACGGTCGCCGCCGTCGACCTGGCTGAGTGGCTGGTCCAGCGCGGGATGCCGTTCCGGCAGGCCCACGGCGTGGTCGGCGGTCTGGTGCGCGACTCGGTCGAACGCCATGTGCCCCTGGCCGAGTTGGTCGAAGCGCATCCGGCGCTGGGCGCCGACGCGGTGCCGCTGCTGGAGCCGGGCGTGGCCGTCACCCACCGGACCACACCCGGGGGGGCGGGCCCGGCGGCGGTCAAAGCCCAGTTGGAGCGGTTCGTGCACCGGCTGGAATCCGACCGCAGCCGCATCCTGGCCGCACGCTGAGCCCGCTCGGCGCCGGCATCCGAGGGCCCGGTGAACAGATGGCCCTGCCCGGTCGTAGTACTGCACGATGAACAGCGACGACCTGGACAACGGATGGGTACGACCCCATGAGTTGGCACCGCCCCGGGGACCCGGCACGACCCCGGGACCCGAATGCACCCCGGGACCCGAATGCACCCGGGACGATTGGAGAAAGGTGGACGCCCATGAGCACGCGCCCGAGCTGTAGCACCCCGCGGTCGACAACGCCCTCCAGATGGTTGGTGGGGAGCGCGCTCGCCGTGGTCCTGCTCCTCTCCTCCGCGTGCGGGTCGAGCGCGGCGACCCCGTCGACGACGACCGCCGGCGGGAGCGTGACAACCTCGGCGAAAGCCTCCGGCCCGGCGCTGGTGACGGTGGCCCGAGTCGGATCCCTCGGCCCCGTGCTGGTCGACAAGGCCGGGATGACGCTCTACCGCTATACGCCGGACGGAACGGACAGGTCGGTGTGCACCGGCGGTTGCGCCTCACTATGGCCCCCGCTGACCGTCCCCGCCGGCACTGCGGCGGCGACGGGTGGCGCCGGGGTCCCGAGCTCCGACCTCGGCATCATCACCCGAGCCGATGGAACGCATCAGATCACGTACAAGGGGATGCCCCTCTACACCTACACGGGCGACACGAAGGCCGGAGAGGCGTCCGGCCAGGGGGTCGGCGGAACGTGGTTCGTCGTCACGAACCCATCGACCTCGTCCCCCGCGACCGGTGGTGCGTCTCCGTCGACCACGGCAAAGTCCTCCGGTGGCTACGGCTACTGATCCAAGCACCATTTTGATCAGATCCGCCCGCCGAAAGGTCGATACTGTTCCGGTGGTGAGTGCGTCACGAAGCTCGCCCTCGGCGGCCGGCGACGCTTCGGAACCGAGCCCGATGTTGGCGGACCAGCAGGGGTTGAACGACGCCTACGTGGCCTACCGCTCCGAACTGACCGGGCTGGCCCGGAGGGCGCTCGGGAATTCCCACCTGGCCGAGGAGGCGGTGCAGGAGACCTTCGTGAGGGCCTGGCGATCACGCGACCGATTCGATTCCTCCCTGGGGTCGCTCCGGACCTGGTTGTACTCGATCGAGCGCCACCTGCTCGTCGACATGGCCCGGTCGCGGCAGCGTCACGAGATCCACGATGCCCGGATGGGGCACGAGCCCGAGCCCATCGTCGACCACGTCGAGCGGGCCATGGCGGCCTGGCAGGTGGAAGAGGCGGTCGGCCATCTGACCGAGGAGCATCGGACCGTGGTCATCGAGATCTATTTCCGGGGCCGCACCAGCAAGGAGCTCGCGGATCACCTGTCGGTTCCCGAGGGGACGGTTCGGAGCCGGCTGTTCTATGCCCTCAAGGCGCTCAGGCTGACCCTGCAGGAGATGGGGTGGGCGGAGTGAGCGCTCGGGAGTGCTCCGAATGGCAGGGGATCATGGCCATGGACGCCATCGGACGTGCCGGTGCCGACGAATCGAGGGAGTTGGCCGAACACCTCGAGCACTGCGAGGAGTGCCGCGGCGATGCGGCCGACGTGCGCAGCGCGGCCAAGGCGCTGACCCTGTTGGACCTCGACCAGGTCGACGGCCTGGGCCGGGAGGCCGATGGACCGGGCTTGTCCAGCCTGTCGGGGTTGTCGGACCTGTCGGTCCCGGCGAGCCCGCCGGTCCCGTCGGGCCTGGGGGCCGAGCGGCCGTGGTCGGAGGGCACCTTCGCGGGGCCGACTCCGGTCCTCCCCGCCGGGGTGGCCCGGACGGGATCCGGGCGGACCAGGCGCCGCCGGAAGGTGGGCGCCGGGGTGGTGGTCGGGGCCGTGGCCGCCGCCGTCGTGGCCGTGGTGCTGCTCGGCGGGGCTCAGACACCCCCGACCAGGACGGTGGCTCTGACCGGACAGCGGGGAGTGGTGGCCTCGGTCTCGCTCAGCCCGCAGTCGTGGGGCACCCGGGCGACGCTCCGGGAGTCGGGCCAGGCCGGCGGGCAGGTCTTCACCGTGGCCATGAAATCCGCATCGGGGCGTTGGTGGGTGGCGGGAAGCTATCGCACGACCGGTCGGTCGGGTACGGTGGAGGTACCGTTGTCGTGCGCGGTCCAGGTCGGTCAGATCACCACCGTTTGGGTCAGTGACCAGGCCGGACACCGGGTGCTGCGTGGGTACGTGAGCTGAGTCAACTGTCTCCGGGGGCGCCCGACCGGCGCTCCGGGGACCGGCTTCGGGGCCCGTCCCCTGGCGTCCACCTGATTGACACGACCCCAGCACATGAGATAGGGTGACTAGTCCTGGTGAACGACCTGTGAGGGCGTCGCCGGGCAACTACAGAATGGGGCTCTTGCCTCTGCCTGTGGTCATTCCGGCACCAACGCCTGTTCGGCATGTGCCTGGTCGCTCCTTGAAAACGGAATAGTGATAGCCAAAAGTCAGTGCGGGCGATCGCGGGGAAACTCGGGATCGCTAGTCAATCAAAGCATTGAACGGACAATGTCTGTTCTTTGCCAGTATTCAGTTGACCGAGAGGATCAGTGTCCTCGAGGTCAGCTCTTCGATTTCGGCCGGGCCTTCGGGTCTGGACGAGGTCTCAATGGAGAGTTTGATCCTGGCTCAGGACGAACGCTGGCGGCGTGCCTAACACATGCAAGTCGAACGAGGTCCAACCGGTAGCAATACTGGTGAAGATCAAGTGGCGAACGGGTGAGTAGCACGTGAGCAACCTGCCCCGAAGACCGGGACAACACCGGGAAACCGGTGCTAATACCGGATATCCCCACCGAGTCGCATGGCTTGGTGAGGAAATGGATTCCGCTTCGGGAGGGGCTCGCGGCCTATCAGCTAGTTGGTGAGGTAACGGCTCACCAAGGCTTCGACGGGTAGCTGGTCTGAGAGGACGATCAGCCACACTGGGACTGAGACACGGCCCAGACTCCTACGGGAGGCAGCAGTGGGGAATCTTGCACAATGGGCGAAAGCCTGATGCAGCAACGCCGCGTGAGGGACGAAGGCTTTCTGAGTTGTAAACCTCTTTCAGCAGGGACGATTGTGACGGTACCTGCAGAAGAAGCCCCGGCCAACTACGTGCCAGCAGCCGCGGTAATACGTAGGGGGCAAGCGTTGTCCGGATTTATTGGGCGTAAAGAGCTCGTAGGCGGCTTGGCAAGTCGGATGTGAAACCTCCAGGCTCAACCTGGAGTCGCCATTCGATACTGCCATGGCTAGAGTTTGGTAGGGGACCACGGAATTCCTGGTGTAGCGGTGAAATGCGCAGATATCAGGAGGAACACCAGCGGCGAAGGCGGTGGTCTGGGCCAATACTGACGCTGAGGAGCGAAAGCGTGGGGAGCGAACAGGATTAGATACCCTGGTAGTCCACGCCGTAAACGTTGGGCACTAGGTGTGGGGACCTATCGACGGTTTCTGTGCCGCAGCTAACGCATTAAGTGCCCCGCCTGGGGAGTACGGCCGCAAGGCTAAAACTCAAAGGAATTGACGGGGGCCCGCACAAGCGGCGGAGCATGTGGCTTAATTCGATGCAACGCGAAGAACCTTACCTGGGTTTGACATGTAGGGAAAAGCCGTAGAGATACGGTGTCCTTCGGGGTCCTACACAGGTGGTGCATGGCTGTCGTCAGCTCGTGTCGTGAGATGTTGGGTTAAGTCCCGCAACGAGCGCAACCCTTATTCTATGTTGCCAGCGCGTAATGGCGGGGACTCGTAGGAGACTGCCGGGGTCAACTCGGAGGAAGGTGGGGACGACGTCAAGTCATCATGCCCCTTATATCCAGGGCTGCACACATGCTACAATGGCTGGTACAACGGGTCGCTAATCCGCGAGGAGGAGCTAATCCCCAAAGCCAGTCTCAGTTCGGATCGCAGTCTGCAACTCGACTGCGTGAAGTCGGAGTCGCTAGTAATCCCGGATCAGCAACGCCGGGGTGAATACGTTCCCGGGCCTTGTACACACCGCCCGTCACACCACGAAAGTCGGCAACACCCGAAGCCGGTGGCCCAACCTTTTAGGAGGGAGCCGTCGAAGGTGGGGTCGGTGATTGGGGTGAAGTCGTAACAAGGTAGCCGTACCGGAAGGTGCGGCTGGATCACCTCCTTTCTAAGGAGTCACTGTCTGGGCCAATCCGGTCCAGATACTCCTAGTCGATCACTGACTATTCGCTGTCACGCTCATCCCGCCCCTGGCGGACCGCACATCGATGTTGATGTCCCGTCCGTGAGGCCTGTGGGCTCTGGGTGTGATACCGGGCCATCACTATTCCGTTTTGAGGGAGCGACCCCCGGACCCTGCCCCATGGGTAAGCCCGAGGCGATTCCACCCTCCGACGCGATGCTGTCCGGGCCATCGGCCCAGGTCAGCCTCCCGCCCGCATCGGTCACACCCGCTCATCGGTCTGTATGTAGATGTCCGAGGTCCGGCCGGCGCGCAGTGCGCACCTTGAGAATTCCATAGCGAGCACGAGCATCTATGTTCTCCAAGTTATAAAGAGTCAACGGCGGATGCCTTGGCGCCTGAAGCCGAAGAAGGACGTGGGAGGCTGCGATAAGCCACGGGGAGCTGCCTACCAAGCGCGGATCCGTGGATGTCCGAATGGGGAAACCCGACACCCGTCATGGGGTGCCACCCTGGCCTGAATGTATAGGGCCAGCGGAGGGAACCGGGGGAATTGAAACATCTCAGTACCCCGAGGAGAGGAAAACAACAGTGACTCCCTGAGTAGCGGCGAGCGAAACGGGATGAGCCTAAACCGAGTTGGTGTTAAAGCCTGATGGCGTTGCCAATTCGGGGTTGTGGGAGCCGATAGAAGGTGCATCAGAACCTTCACGGAGTTACAAAACCAACTGTCTAGTGGAAGCATCCAGGAAAGATGCGCCGCAGAGGGTAACAGCCCCGTACACGAAAGACATTGGACTCCGATCGGATTTCCCGAGTAGCGCCGGATCCGGGAAAGCCGGCGTGAATCTGCGAGGACCACCTCGTAAGGCTAAGTACTCACAGGCGACCGATAGTGAACTAGTACCGTGAGGGAAAGGTGAAAAGTACCCCGGGAGGGGAGTGAAATAGTACCTGAAACCGTTGACTTACAATCAGTCAGAGCGTCGTCGGCACTTTGTGCCGGCCGTGATGGCGTGCCTTTTGAAGAATGAGCCAACGAGTTACGGTGTGTGGCGAGGTTAACCCGCGAGGGGGAGCCGAAGCGAAAGCGAGTCTTAATAGGGCGAATTAGTCGCATGCTGTAGACCCGAAGCCGAGTGAGCTAGCCATGGGCAGGCTGAAGCGGGGGTAAGACCCCGTGGAGGGCCGAACCCACCCTGGTTGAAAACAGGGGGGATGACCTGTGGTTAGGGGTGAAAGGCCAATCAAACTCGGTGATAGCTGGTTCTCCCCGAAATGCATTTAGGTGCAGCGTCGGGCGTTCAGCATCGGAGGTAGAGCACTGAATGGGCTAGGGGGCCTACAAGCTTACTGACCCCAATCAAACTCCGAATGCCGATGCTTTAGAGCCTGGCAGTGAGACTACGAGGGATGAGCTTCGTTAGTCGAGAGGGAAACAGCCCAGACCGCCAGCTAAGGCCCCTAATTTTTGACTAAGTGGAAAACGATGTGGGAACGCAAAGACAGCCAGGAGGTTGGCTCAGAAGCAGCCATCCTTAAAAGAGTGCGTAATAGCTCACTGGTCGAGTGGTCCTGCGCGGACAATGTAACGGGGCTCAAGTCAAAAGCCGAAGCTGCGGATTTCCGTTCCGCCTGAGTAGCGATGTTGAATGCGGTTCGCCGCGGACGATGTCGCAATCCGCTCGGGAGTCACGGGACGGGAGTGGTAGGGGAGCGTCGATCCTGCTGAGAAGCGGCGGTGGAAACCGTCGTGGAGCGCGGTCGAGTGAGAATGTTGGTATGAGTAGCGAGAGAGGGGTGAGAAACCCCTCCGCCGTAAGCCCAAGGGTTCCTGGGGAAGGCTAATCCACCCAGGGTAAGTCGGGAGCTAAGGCGAGGCCGAGAGGCGTAGTCGATGCACAACTGGTTGATATTCCAGTACTTCCGTGTCCGCGCCAATTCCAATACCGGTGTCCTAAGGGGCTGTCCTTCGGGGCGAACCGACCGACCCGGTGGCGGAAAGCGAAGGAGGGACGCAGGAGGGTAGGTGAGCCCAGGCGTTGGTAGTCCTGGGGTAAGCGTGTAGGAGGAGGTCTAGGCAAATCCGGATCTCATGAACTCTGAGACGCGATGCCGAGCCACACCAGGTGAAGTCACTAATCCCATGCTGCCGAGAAAAGCTTCTAGCGAGCTGGCACGGAACCCGTACCCCAAACCGACACAGGTGGGCGGGTAGAGAATACCAAGGCGATCGGGAGAACTGTGGTTAAGGAACTCGGCAAAATACCTCCGTAACTTCGGGAGAAGGAGGGCCCCACCAGGATGACGAACTTCGCGTTCCGAGTCCGAAGGGGCCGCAGAGAATAGGGGAAAGCGACTGTTTACTAAAAACACAGGAGCGTGCGAAGTCGAAAGACGATGTATACGCTCTGACGCCTGCCCGGTGCCGGAAGGTTACGGGGAAGGGTTAGCCCTCGGGCGAAGCTCTGAACCTAAGCCCCGGTAAACGGCGGCCGTAACTATAACGGTTTGTAAAAGGGCCGTTAGAAAACCCCGCTATATGCTGGAACATCCGAGTATCCGGTGGTACTCGTCCATGTCGCACCTGTTTCATAGGGTGCATACGTGGGCAGTGAAAATCCATCCGGTGCGGACAATCAGCAGGAAACTGCCAGACGTTTGGCAGGATCCTCAGAGACTGCACGCGAGGCGCCGTAATCGTTTGATCTTCAGTTCCCACTGGAGCCAAGCGATGAAGGCTGAAGATACAGTCCGACCCCCATGGCGACATGGGGAGCCAGGCAGAAATGATCTGGCCGCTCGACGGCGACTCACCCGCATGCGGGTGGGAGCAATCGAGTAGTAACAAGAGTGCCTAAGGTAGGGATGCCCCTTTGCAGGCAAAGGGGTGCTGCCCCTCGTATTGGTGACAATACGTGAGCAGTCGGCTATTTGCTGGAAACTCCGTTGCATCCTCCACTACTCGTCTTCCTGGTCTGATACAGCTGTTTGTATCGTCGCAGTATGGAAGGCAGTAACAATGTGAGAGGTGCGGACAATCAGCAGGAAAGACTCTGGATCTACGGATGGATAGCTGGTTTCGTTGATGGGGAAGGCTGTTTTGGTGTCCCCATCTTCCGGAACCACAAAGCGAAGCTTCGCTGGCAGGTACAGCCCCAGTTTGTGGTTGCACAGTCGGCGTCGAGTCGTGATGCTCTGGAAGAACTTGTCGGCATCTTCGGGTGCGGCAAGGTGTATCTGAATCAGAGACACGATGATCACAGGGAGCATGTGGCCCCGTGCAGCGTGAAGAGGTTCGCTGATCTACGGGATGTCATTGTCCCGTTCTTTCAAGAGCACCAGCTACGAACGTCGAAGCGTGAGAGCTTTGACAGGTTCGTGAGGGTTCTACGTCTGATGGAGGAGCGAAAGCACCTCACAATTTCGGGATTGATAGAGATCGCCGAAATTGTTGAGACGATGAACCGTCGAAAGCCATCCAATGTCCTGAGAATCCTCAGAGACCATACGCCGACCAACTCATCAGAATCCATGGTGAGTTGAAGATATGGTCCGAGCCCTATGGCGACATAGGGAGACCGGCGGAAACGTCCGGTCCGCTAGTCAATCGAATGTGATTGATTAGTTGTAACAGCACTAAGCGAAATTCCTTGTCGGGTAAGTTCCGACCTGCACGAATGGCGTAACGACTTTCCTACTGTCTCAACCACAGACCCGGCGAAATTGAAGTACGAGTAAAGATGCTCGTTAGCTGCATCAGGACGGAAAGACCCCGTGGACCTTTACTACAGCTTGCTGTTGAGTTTTAGTACATATTGTGTAGGATAGGTGGGAGACTTTGAAGCATTGGCGCCAGCCAGTGTGGAGTCAACCTTGAAATACCACCCTTTATGTGCCGGAACCCTAACCTCGGTCCGTTATCCGGATCAGGGACAGCGTCAGGTGGGTAGTTTGACTGGGGCGGTCGCCTCCTAAAACGTAACGGAGGCGCCCAAAGGTTCCCTCAGGCTGGTTGGCAATCAGCCGTCGAGTGCAATGGCACAAGGGAGCTTGACTGCGAGACCTACAAGTCGAGCAGGTGCGAAAGCAGGGCATAGTGATCCAGCGGTTGCTTGTGGAAGCGCCGTTGCTCAACGGATAAAAGGTACCCCGGGGATAACAGGCTCATCTTCCCCAAGAGTCCATATCGACGGGAAGGTTTGGCACCTCGATGTCGGCTCGTCGCATCCTGGGGCTGAAGCCGGTCCCAAGGGTTGGGCTGTTCGCCCATTAAAGCGGTACGCGAGCTGGGTTTAGAACGTCGTGAGACAGTTCGGTCCCTATCCGATGCAGCCGTAGGAGATTTGAGGAAGGCTATCCCTAGTACGAGAGGACCGGGATGGACGAAGCTCTCGTGTGTCAGTTGTCCTGCCAAGGGCACTGCTGATTTGCGACCTTCGGGTGGGATAAGCGCTGAAAGCATCTAAGCGCGAAGCTCGTTCCAAGATGAAATCTCCCACAGGGTTAACCTGGTAAGGCCCGTGGCCAGACGACCACGTTGATAGGCCGGAAGTGTACGTGCGGCAACGCATTCAGCTGACCGGTACTAATCGGCCGAGGGCTTGGGAACTTGCTCGTGCTCGCTATGGAACGCTCAGGGGTGACCGGTCATCGGTCACACCGGGCTCGGAGGTCGCCCCGGGTGGGCGGTCGTCCTCGAGCCCCGGGAGAGCGCACAGTTTCCGGTGGCCATGGCGGCGGAGAGACACCCGTTCCCATTCCGAACACGGCAGTTAAGCCCGCCAGCGCCGATGGTACTTGGGGGGTAGCCCCCTGGGAGAGTAGGACGCCGCCGGGATTTCTCCAGACAATGCCCCCGCCCGCGCGGGGGCATTGTCGCGGTTGGCGGTGAGGCCCGTGGGGTAGGGATCGGTGGTGGCCCGGCGGTAGGGTCGGCATGGAGGGGAGTGCGATGTCACGCTGGAGCAGCAGGCGGATGCGGGGGACGGCGACGGTGGTGGCGGCGACGGTGGCGGTGCCGATCGTGCTGACTGCTGTGCTCGGCCTCGGAGCGACTGCCCGCGCCCAGGCGGCCTCGTGGTGGATACCGGCCCTCGGCAACCAGCCCTGGCAGTGGGAGCTCGATCATCCGCTCAGGTTGTCCAGCGCCAGCGACATGGGCACGAACGACAAGCTCCCAGACGGCAAGGCGGCTCCGGCCCCGGTCATCTACGACATCGACGGCATCATCAATCCGGCCTCGACCGTGTCGGCGTTGCACGCACGGGGCAAGCACGTGGTCTGTTACATCGAGGTGGGAGCAGCGGGCAATTACTATTCCGCGGCGGAGGAGCACACCTCGACCACTTACTACCGGCAGTTCCAGCTGGCCGGCGTCCTGGGCGACAGGGTGCCGGGCTATCCGGAGTCCTACCTCGACATCAAATCGCCGAGGACACTCTCGATCATCGAGTCGATGATCGATCACCAGTGTGCGGCCAAACGGTTCGACGCGGTGGAGACCGACATCGACGACGAGTACACGCACAGCACCGGCTTTGGGCTGACCAAGGCCATCGAAGAGAAGTACATGACCACGTTGGCCGGTTACATGCACCGTCTCGGGCTCGGTTGGTGGATCAAGAACCCC
>CAWHIF010000008.1:0-307980 GCA_963829235.1 uncultured Acidimicrobiaceae bacterium | reverse complement strand
GGATGGGCCACAGCGGTAGTCGGTCCCTTCACCAGGCGACGGCGCCCGACGCACGGGCCAGACGACGGGCGGCGTCGATGAAGCCGCCCGGTCCGGTCTCTGTCCCCATCAGGCGGGCGTACTCGCCGTCGTGGGGGGTGAGCACCACCGGCCGACCCGACCGACACGTCGGCCCCCGACCGCTGCCGAGGGCGTAGAGCCCGTCGGCGTCGACCACCACCGGCACCGGCGACCGGCCACGAGGCGCGCGGACCTCGGCCGCCGGTGCTCGGCCGGCGCCCGAGGCCCGGGCCGACCACGAGCGCCCGGCACCGGTCGAGCGCGGCCTCCAGGGCCGCGTCGGCCCACGCCCTCGGCGGGCAGGGGATGCTCACCGCCTCGGCCGGCCGGTCGAGCGGCCAGCCTCGGCCCCCGGGACCCCCAGGCGGACCATCCCCGCCCCGGCACGGTAGGCGGCGCGGGCGCCAAGCCGGCCGCCCCCGTCATCCCCGGCGACCCGGCCACCACGGCACGGCGGCGGACCACTTGTGCCCCCGGGCCGGCCGGGGCACGAGGGCGGCCGACGTCGGCGTCCTCGACCACGGCCGAGCCGGGTCCGCTCGACGGGCAGGCCGATGTCGGCCACCGCGACCCGTCCGGCCAGCCCGGCCCGTCCCCCTGGAGCAGCCCCGGCTTGAGGGCGGCGAAGGTCACCGTGCGGTCGGCGGCCAGGGGGCCGCCCCCCGGCCTCCCCGGTGTCCCCGTCGACCCCCGAGGGGATGTCCACGGCCAGGACCGGCGTGCCCGGGGGCACCGCGCGGGGCCCGGTACTCGCCCCGGAAGCCGGTGCCGTAGGCGGCGTCGACCACCAGGTCGCACGGGGCAGCGGTCGGGGGCCGACGCCCGCCTCGACCACCGTCACCCGGGCCCCCCGCCGGCGCAGGACCGGACGGCGGCCACCCGGCCGTCGGCCCCGTTGTTGCCCTTGCCGGCCACCACCACGACCCGGCGGCCGTAGCCGCCACCCAGGAGCCGAGGGCGGCGACGGCCACCGCCGGCGCCGGCCCGGCCCACCAGGCGTCGCGCGGGGTCGGCCAGGGCGGCGGCGTCGACCGCCTCATCTCCGAGACGGTGAGGACCGGCTGCATGCCGGACGCTCGGCCACCGTGGCGCACCGGTGGCCGCACCGGTCGGCGGCCGCGGGCCTCGGCCACTCGACCACGGCCACCGCCAGGCACCGGTCGGTGTGGGTGAGCGAGATGTGCCAGCGCGACGACCCCGGCGGCGGCCGGCCAGGTCGGCGGCCGCCGGTGGCAGGACCAGCGCGGGGCGCCCCGAGGTCGCCTCCGCGCACCACCTCGACGTCGCGGAAGGCGAAGGCGCCGATCCCCACGCCCGAGCGCCTTCATCGATCGGCCTCCTTGGCGGCGAAACGGGCGGCCAGCCGGGGCGCCGGGATCCCGCCGCCCGGTCGGCGTAGGCGCGCTCGGCCTCGGTGAACAGCCGGTCGCGCAGCCCGGGCGCCGGTCGAGCGTCCCGGAAGCGGTCCACGTCGACCGCGTCGATCCCGACACGACCCGGCAGCGCGCCCCGTCGCACCCGGCGGTCGAGCCCGGCCGCACCGCCACGCACGGCGGCCGCCGTCACTCGACGGTGACCGTCTTGGCCAGGTTGCGGGGGCGGTCGACGTCGTGCCCGTGGAGGCGGGCGAGGGGTAGGCGAAGAGCTGGAGCGGGCACCACGTCGACCACCGGGGCGAACAGCGGCTCGGTCTGGCGGACCCACAGGACGTGCGTCGGCCTGCGGGCCGTCTCCTCGTCGCCGTCGTTGGCCACCAGCACCACGGTGGCCCCCCGGCTCTTGACCTCGGCCACGTTGGCCATCATCTTCTCCCACAGCGGCGTCCGGGTGGCCACCCCGACGACCACGGTGCCCGGCTCGATCAGGGCGATGGGCCCGTGCTTGAGCTCGCCGGCCGGGTAGCCCTCGGCCCGGAGGTAGGAGATCTCCTTCAGCTTGAGCGCCCCCTCGAGGGCCACCGGGTAGCCGACGTGGCGCCCGAGGAAGAAGAAGTCGACGGGCGTCCGGTGAACCGTCGGCCACCGCGTCCACCTCGTCGGCTCGCGTCCGAGGGCCGTCGCCGACCTTGTCCGGGCAGCTCGCCGCATGGCCGTCGAGGAGGCCGCGGGCCTCGGCCGGCGCAGGCGTCCCGCGCAGCTGGGCCAGGTAGAGGGCCAGGATCTCGAGGGCCACGATCTGGGCCAGGTGGCGTCTTGGTGGAGGCCACGCCCATCTCGGGCCCGGCCCGGGTGTAGAGCACGCCGTCGGCCTCCCGGGCCATGGACGAGTCGACCACGTTGGAGATCACCAGGACCTTGGCGTCCCACTGCCGGGCCTCGCGCATGGCCTGGAGGGTGTCGATGGTCTCGCCCGACTGGCTCACCCCGACGACGAGGGTCCGGCGGTCGAGCACGGGGTCGCGGTAGCGGAACTCGCTGGCGATGTCGATCTCGGTCGGGCAGCCGGGCCCAGTGCTCGATGGCGTACTTGGCCACCATGCCGGCGTGGTAGCTGGTGCCGCAGGCCACGATGAAGACCTTGTCGACCGCCGCGGAGCTCGTCGTCGGTGATGCGCAGCTCGTCGAGGCCGATCGTCCCGTCGGGGAGCAGCCGGCCGAGCAGGGTGTCGGCCACGGCCCGGGGCTGCTCGTGGATCTCCTTGCTCATGAAGTCGTCGTAGCCGCCCTTCTGGGCCGCCTCGAGGTCCCAGTCGACGTGCAGCTCGGTGGGCTCGACCTCCTTGCCGTCGCAGGTCGGTGACCCGGATCGACCCGGGCCGCAGCTCGACCACCTGGTCGTCGTCGAGGACCCAGAAGCGCCGGGTGCGGCCGAGGAGGGCCGGGATGTCCGAGGCCAGCAGCGCCGCGCGCCGTCGCCCATGCCCATCACCAGCGGCGACGACCCGGCGGGCGGCCACGATCGCGTCGGGCTCGTCGGCGCGGACCGACGGCCAGGGCGAAGGCGCCCCGCACCTGGCCGAGCGCGGCCCGCACGGCGTCGGCCAGCGGCACGGCCCGGCGGCCAGCTCCTCCTCGATCAGGTGGGCGAACACCTCGGTGTCGGTCTCCGAGACGCAGACGTGGCCCGGCGGCCACCAGCTCGTCGGCCAGCTCGCGTGGTTCTCGATGATGCCGTTGTGGACCACGGCCACGCGGCCGGTGCAGTCGAGGTGGGGGTGGGCGTTCTCCTCGGTGGGGTGGCCGTGGGTGGCCCAGCGGGTGTGGCCGATGCCGGCGGTCACGCCCGGCGGGGCCGTCCTCGACGACCTTGCCAGCTCGTCGAGCGAGCGGGTCCCGTGGCCGCCCGGGCCCGCCAGAGCCCGTCGCCGCCGTCGGCCGACAGGGCCACGCCGGCCGAGTCGTAGCCGCGGTACTCGAGGCGCTCGCAGGCCGTCGAGGAGGACGCTCGAGGACCTCGCCGGGGCCGCCCGGTGGCGCCGATGATGCCGCACATGGGCCCAAGGCTAGTGGGCCGACGGCCGCACGTGGGACCCGAGGCCGCGGTCGGGCCCGCGGGCGCCTCAGCCGCGGGTGGCCACGGCGGCCTGCAGCTCGCACCGACCAGCGCGCGCCAGCCGCTCGGCGACGGCCTCGGCGACCGCCTCGTCCGCCGCCTCGACCATCACCCGGACCAGCGGCTCGGTGCCGCTGGGCCGCAGCAGCACCCGGCCGCGGTCGCCCAGCTCGGCCTCCACCTCGGCCACCGCCGCCAGACCGCCGTCGGCCCCGTCCAGCAGCCCGGTGTCGGGCACCGGCACGTTGACCAGGACCTGGGGCACCCGGTGCACCAGCCCGTCGAGCAGCTCGGCCAGCGGGCCGGCCCGCCTGGACCAGGTCGGCCAGGACCACCCCGGTGAGCACGCCGTCGCCGGTGGTGGCCAGCCGCCGGAAGACGATGTGGCCCGACTGCTCGCCGCCCGAGGGCGAAGCCCGTCGGCGTCCAGGGCGGCGAGCACGTAGCGGTCGCCCACCGGGGTCTCCTTGCACGACGATGCCCCGCTCGGCCATGGCCAGGCGGAACCCGAGGTTGGTCATCACCGTCACCACCACGGTGTTGCCGGCCAGCTGGCCGCGGCCGGCCAGGTCGATGGCGAACAGGGCCAGCAGCTCGTCGCCGTTGGCCACCGCCCCGGTGTGGTCCACGGCCACCAGCCGGTCGGCGTCGCCGTCGAGGGCCAGGCCGAGGTCGGCCCCGTGCTGCCACCACCTCGGCGGCCAGGGTCTCGGGGTGGGTCGACCCGCAGCCGTCGTTGATGTTGGTGCCGTCGGGCTCGCAGCCGATGGCCACGACCTCGGCCCCCAGCGCGCTCGAAGACCACGGGCGGCCACGGCCGAGGCGGCGCCGTTGGCGCAGTCGACCACCACCCGCAGGCCCGTCGAGGCGGCGGCCGTCGAGCAGCGCGCACCAGGTGCTCGACGTAGCCGTCGCCGGCGCCGGGCTCGGCGCGCAGGCGGCCCACGCCGTGGCCCTCGGGCGCCGGGGGCCCTGGACCGCCGGGTCGAGGACCCGGTCGAGCTCGTCCTCGACGGCCGCCTCGGTCTCGGCGCGTGAGCTTGAGGCCCGCCGGCGGCGAACAGCTTGATGCCGTTGTCGGCGAAGGGGTTGTGGGAGGCCGAGATGACCGCCGCCGGGACGCCCCGGCGTCGGCCGACAGCCAGGCCAGCGCCGGGGTGGGCAGGACGCCGAGGTCGACGACGTCGGCCCCCTCGCTGGCCAGGCCGGCCGACAGGGCGGCCTGCAGCAGGGGCCCGGAGCGCCGGGTGTCCCGGCCCACCAGGAAGGTCGGCGGCGGCGAGGGCCCGGGCCGCGGCCCGGCCGAGGGCCAGGACCAGCTCGGCGCTCAGCTCGGCGTTGGCGACCCCCCGGACGCCGTCGGTGCCGAACCGGGCCCCCACCGGCTACCGCTTGGAGTACTGCGGCGCCTTGCGGGCCTTCTTCAGGCCGTACTTCTTGCTCTCCTTCTCGCGGGCGTCACGGGTGAGGAGGCCGGCCTTCTTGAGGGCGGCGCGCAGCTCGGGGTCGAGCTCGCACAGCGCCCGGGCGATGCCCAGGCGCAAGGCGCCGGCCTGGCCCGACACCCCGCCGCCGTCGATGGTGGCGTCGATGTCCTAGGACTCGGTGGTGTTGGTCAGCCGCAGCGGCTCGGTGACGATCATCCGGTGGGTGGCCGAGGTGAAGTACTCCTCGAAGTGTGCGCCGTTGACGGTGATCGCGCCCTGGCCGGGGCGGATCCGGACGCGGGCCACCGCCCGCTTGCGGCGTCCGGTGGTCTGGCAGAGGGGGGCGGCAGTTGGCCACGGTCGTGTTCCTCGCGTTCGTGTCGTTCGGTCGCCGGTCGCGGGGCGCTCAGGCGCCGCTCCGGGCCGAGCCGGGCGCCGGGCGCCGGGCAGGTCCAGGGGCTCGGGCGACTGGGCCTCGTGGGGATGCTCGGCGCCCGGCGTAGACCTTCAGCTTGGTGAGCTGCTGGCGGCCCAGGCGGTTCTTCGGGCAGCATGCCCGCGACGGCGTTGCGCACGACCTCCTCGGGCCGGTCGGCCAGCAGGTCGGCGTAGCTGGTCGGCGTGAGCCCGCCGGGGTAGCCGCTGTGGCGGTAGGCGAACTTCTGTCGGCCTTGCCCGAGGTCAGCACCACCTTGGCGGCGTTGACCACGATGACGTGGTCGCCGGTGTCGACGTGGGGGGCGAAGATCGGCTTGTGCTTGCCCCGCAGGATGCGGGCCACCTCGGTGGCCAGGCGGCCGAGCACCAGGCCGTCGGCGTCGACGACGTGCCAGGCCCGGGTGATGTCGTCGGGCTTCGGGGAGAACGTGCGCACGAGAGATTCCTTGTTCGGTGGTGCCGGGCGTCGGGCGCCGCCGGGTGCGGGGCCTGCCGGCGGGCGCGGACCGGCCGCGAGCGAGGTCCGCCCGTCACACGGACCACCGGGCCCGACCCGGCGACTGCCCAGGATACGCGCCAAGGGGCCCCGGCGGGCAAGCCGGTCAGCCCGGCCGTAGCGCGACCGCCATCAGGCACAGCCCGTGGGGCGGGGCCGGCTGGGACGGCCTGCTGGCCGGTCGGCCGGAGCGCAGGATCCACAGCATGTCGGACGGCCGTTTGCCGGCCCCGGCCCACGTCGACCAGGGTGCCCACCAGGGACCGGACCATCTGGTGGCAGAAGGCGTTGGCCTCGATCTCGAAGGCCAGCAGGCCCCCGCAGCACCGGGCCAGGTCCGGCGCCGGAGCGTCGCCGTCGGGGTCCGGACCGGCGTCCGAGCCGGGTCCAGCGGGCGTCGAGCACCCGGCGGGGATGGGTCGTCGGCCGCCGGTGCCCGGGACCCGCCGGCAGAAGGCCCGGAAGTCGTGCTCCCCGAGCAGGGCGTCGGCCGCCGCCGCCATGGCCCGCAGGTCGAGCGGGTCGGCCACGTGCCAGGCCAGGCCGGGCCAGCAGCGGGTCGGGCACCGGCGGCGTTGACCACCAGGTAGCGGTAGCGCCGGGCGCGTGGCCGAGCGGCGGGCGTCGAACCCGGCCGGGGCCGACCTCGGCCTCGCGCACCACGATGGCCGGGCCCAGCTGGCTGTTGCACGACTTCACCAGGGCCGCCGGGTCGAGGCCGGCCGACGCCGCGGCCGGGCACGTCGAAGTGGACCACCTGGCCGAGGGCGTGCACCCCGGCGTCGGTGCGGCCGGCGCAGGTCGAGCGTCGACCGGCGGCGCGGGTCGACCCGGCCAGGGCCTCGGCCAGGGTCCCGGCCACGGTGCGCTGGCCCGTGCTGGGCGGCGAAGCCGTGGAAGCCCGCCCGTCGTAGGCCACCGTCAGCCGCCACCGGACCGGACCGCGTCCGTCCTCGGCGCCCCCGGCGCCGGGGGGACGCGGCTCACACCAGTTCGATGCGGGCCATGGGGGCGTTGTCGCCCGACGCGGTGCCCAGCTTGAGGATCCGGGTGTAGCCGCCCGGGCCGCTCGGCGTAGCGGGGCCGATCTCCTCGAACAGCTTGTGGGCCATGTCCTTGTCCCGGATGAAGGCCACCACGTTGCGCTGGCGGTGCACGCCGCCCTTGGCCGCGGCGGTGATGCACTTCTCGGCCACCGGGCGCAGGGCCTTGGCCTTGGCCTCGGTGGTCACCAGGTACTCGGCGGCGATCAGCGACGCCACCAGGTTGCCCATCATGGCCTTCTGGTGGGCGGCGTCGCCGCCGAAGCGGCGGCCCTTCTTCGGGGTGCCGAGCATGGCCGGCCTCAGTCCTTGACCCGCAGGGACAGGCCCCGCTCGTCGAGCTGCTGGATCACCTCGTCGAGCGACTTCTGCCCGAAGTTGGTGATGTCCAGCAGGTCGTCGAGGGTGCGGTCGACCAGCTCGCCGATGGTGTTGATCTGGGCCCGCTTGAGGCAGTTGCGGGGCCGCTCGGAGAGGTCGAGGTCCTCGATGCGCAGGTCGAGGTCGGGCGAGCCGGTGCCGACGGTGCCCACCTCGCCCAGCTCGAGGCCCATGGGCTCGTCCTCGAGGTCGGCCACCAGGCCGACCAGGGTGCGCAGGGTGTCGCCGGCCGAGGCCAGGGCCTCGCGCGGGGTGAGGGAGCCGTCGGTCTCGATGTCGAGCACCAGGCGGTCGAAGTCGGTGGACTGCTCGACCCGGACCGGCTCGACCGTGAAGGCCACCCGGCGGACCGGCGAGAAGATGGCGTCGACCGGGATGACCCCGATGGTGGCCGAGCGCTTGTTCTTGTCCGCCGACACGTAGCCCCGGCCCCGCTCGACGGTCAGGTCGACGGCCAGGCGGCCCTTGGCGTTGAGGGAGGCGATGTGCTGGGTCGGGGTTCAGCACCTCGACGTCGGCGGTGACCTGGAGGTCGCCGGCGGTGGCGTCGCCCGGGCCCCGCTTGTCGAGGCGGATGGTCACCGGCTCGTCGCTGTGCACCCGGAACAGGAGGTCCTTCAGGTTCAGGATGAGGTCGGTGACGTCCTCTTTCACCCCGGGCAGGGTGGTGAACTCGTGGAGGGCGTCGTCGAAGCGGACCTGGGTGATCGCGCCCATAAACAAAATATTACATTAATTCTACCTCGTCGAAGCGCACCTAGTCAGCGCCCGGGATGGACGACAGCAGGGTCCGGCGGAGGGAGTTGCCCAGGGTGTGGCCGAAGCCGGGGTCGAGCGGGCCGACGGCGAACCGCTGGCGGTTGTCCTCTTCTTCGCCGATGGCCTCGACGGTGGGTCGCTGGATGATGAGCATGCTGATCGGGCTCCTCGGCAGTGTGTGCGCAGTGTCGGTACTGGTCGGTGCGGACTCGGTCGGTGCGGTCGGCTCGGTCGGTGGGCGGGCTACTTGGAGTAGAGCTCGACGATGAGCTGCTCCTGCACCGGCTCGTCGATGTGCTCGCGCAGCGGGCAGCGAGAACACCCGGACCTCGAAGCGGTCGCCCACCGTCTCCAGCCAGGGCGGGAGCTGGCGGTCGAGGGTGTCCATGTTGCGGCGGACGTGGAACAGCTCCCGGGACGACGGCTTGAGGGCCACCACGTCGCCCTGGCGCACCCGGTAGCTCGGGATGGTCGACCCGCTTGCCGTTGACCAGGACGTGGCCGTGGCGGACGAACTGGCGGGCCTGGGACCGGCTGGCGCCCCACCCGGCCCGGAAGGCCACGTTGTCGAGGCGCAGCTCGAGCATGCGCAGGAGGTTCTCGCCGGTGATGCCCGGGGCCCGGCTGGCCTCCACGTAGAGGTTGTGGAACTGCCGCTCCGAGCAGGCCGTAGATGCGGCGGGCCTTCTGCTTCTCACGCAGCTGGCCCAGGTACTCCGAGCCCTGGCGCATGCGGTCGCGGCCGTGCTCGCCCGGCGGGTAGGCGCGGCTGTGGCGGTCGGTCACCGCCTCGGAGACCGGGCACTTCATCGAGTAGCAGCGCTCGCCCTTCAAGAAGAGCTTGGTCCGCTCCCGCCGGCACAGCCGGCAGACGGGTCCGGTGTATCGAGCCATGCGGTCCTTGTTCCCTTCGTTCCCGGCCCTAGACCCGGCGCCGCTTCTTGGGGCGGCAGCCGTTGTGGGGGATGGGGGTCACGTCCTTGATGCCGGCCACCTCGATGCCGGCGGCGGCCAGCGACCGGATGGCCGTCTCGCGGCCCGAGCCCGGGCCCCGCACCAGCACGTCGACCCGGCGCACGCCGTGCTCCATGGCCCGCTTGGCGCACTGCTCGGCCGCCAGCTGGGCGGCGAACGGGGTCGACTTCCGCGAGCCCTTGAACCCGACGTTGCCGGCCGACGCCCAGGCCAGCACGTTGCCCTCGGGGTCGGCGATGGAGACGATGGTGTTGTTGAACGAGCTCTTGATGTGGGCCACGCCGAAGGTGATGTTCTTGCGCTCCCGCTTGCGGGGGCGGCGGGCCGACGCCTGCCGGCTTGGTGGTCTTGGCCATCTACTTGCGAACCTTCTTCTTTCCGGCGACCGTCTTCTTCGGTCCCTTGCGGGTGCGGGCGTTGGTGTGGGTGCGCTGGCCGTGGACGGGCAGGCCCTTGCGGTGGCGGATGCCCTGGTAGCAGCCGATCTCCATCTTGCGCTTGATGTCCTGGGAGACGTCCCGGCGGAGGTCCCCCTCCACCTGCAGGTTGGCGTCGATGTAGTTGCGGAGCCGGGTCACCTCCTCGTCGGTGAGGTCCCGCACCCGGGTGTCGGGGCTGGTGTCGGTGGCCGCGCAGATCTGCTGCGCCGTGGTCCGGCCGATGCCGAAGATGTAGGTGAGGGAGATCTCCAACCGCTTCTCGCGGGGGATGTCCACGCCGGAGATGCGGGCCACGTGGTCTTCCTTCTCTCTTACGCCTGATCCGCGTGCATCAGCCCTGGCGCTGCTTGTGGCGCGGGTTCTCGCAGATGACGATGACCCGCCGGTGCCGGCGGATCACTTTGCACTTCTCACACATCGGCTTGACGCTCGGTCGTACCTTCACGCTCGTCTTCCTTGCTTCCCTGTCCTCGACGCTTCCCTGTCCTCGACCGCCGGTCCTGCCCCGTCCGGCGACGGTCCTGCTCGGCCCGGCGGCCGGCGCCGCACCCGTCGGGGCGCCTCGGACCGGATGCCCGGCCTACTTGTACCGGTAGGTGATCCGCCCCCGGGCCAGGTCGTAGGGGGTGATCTCCACCTGCACCTTGTCGCCGGGGAGGATGCGGATGCGGTGCATCCGCATCTTTCCCGAGCTGTGGGCCAGCACCTTGTGGCCGTTCTCGAGCTCCACACGGAACATGGCGTTCGGGAGCGGCTCCACGACCGTCCCCTCCAGCACGATGGCATCTTCCTTGGGCTTGGGCAGGTGAATCTCCTCGATAGTCTGTCGTTCTCGTCCGCTCGGCCGGGGGCCGAGCGTGCGTCACGAACGACGTCTCGGTCGTCCGTCCGCACCGCAATCGGGGGCACGCCTCAGGAGCGCCACCGGGAGCGGGATCGGCACGCCACAACCGCTCGTGGCCAGCCGAACGACCAGTCTAGCCCGTCGGCGGCAAATTGCCAGTCCGACCGTCGACCGGCCTGGTCGGCCGGGCCGGGCCCGGCGGACGGCCCGGTCAGCGGGCTCACAGGACGGTGAACACCTCCGGGCCGTCGTCGGTCACGGCGATGGTGTGCTCGAAATGGGCCGACAGCCGCCCGTCGGCGGTGACCACGCTCCACCCGTCGTCGAGCTGGACGGTCCCGGGCCCCCCGGCGTTGACCATGGGCTCGACGGCGAAGACCATGCCCGATCTTGAGCGTGGGCCCCCGCGACCCGGGCCAGTAGTTGGGGACCTGGGGCTCCTCGTGCATGGCCGTGCCGATGGCGTGGCCCACGTACTCGCGGACCACCGAGAACCCGGCCCGCCTCGGCCACCTCCTGGACGGCCCGGCCCACCTCGTGGAGGCGGTTGCCCGGCCGCAGCTGGTCGATCCCGGCGAACAGGCTGGCCTCGGTGACCTCCATCAGACGGGTGGCCTCGTCGAGTCACCTCCCCCACCCCGACGGTGTAGGCGGCGTCCCCGTGGTAGCCCTCGATGATGGCCCCGCAGTCCACCGAGATGATGTCGCCCTCCTCCAGGACCACCGTCTCCGAGGGGATCCCGTGGACGATCATCGAGTTGGGCGACGTGCAGACCACGGCCGGGAACCCGTGGTAGTTGAGGAAGTTGGAGGTGGCGCCCCGCTTCTCGAGGACCTCGCGGGCCACCCGGTCGATCTCGGCGGTGGTCACCCCGGGGCGGATGGCCGCCCTGGTGGCCTCGTGGATCTCCGCCACCACCCGTCCGGCCTTGCGCATCTTGGCCAGCTCGTCCGCGTTGCGTCTCATGCCGGCCAACCAACCTTCTTCCCCGCGTCGCTGCTCGATCGACCTTGACCATCCGTCGGGTCACCGCGTCCGGCGATCCCGTGCCCGGGACCGTCCGAGCTGGTTCCGGGACCGGTACCACTCGATGAGCGGGGCGGTCTGGCGCTCGTAGAGCTCCAGCCGGCGCTCGATGGCCTCCTCGGTGTCGTCCTCGCGCTGGACCACCTCGCCGCCGCAGACGTCACACGTCCAGTTGATGAGCGGGGGGGACGAGAGCGAGTAGTTGGCCCCGCAGTCGACGCAGACCCGGCGGGCGGCCAGCCGGCGCAGGACCTGGCCGGTGTGGATCTCGATGTCGATGGCCAGGTCCAGGTCGTAGGGGGCCAGCACCGAGGCCAGCTGCTCGGCCTGGGCCACCGTCCGGGGGCACCCGTCGAGGATGAACCCCCGGGCCCTGACGTCGCTCTCCCCCAGCCGTTCGGCCACCATCTCCATGATCAGGTCGTCCCCCAGCAGCTCTCCCCGGTCCATCTGGTCCTTGGCCTTGAGCCCGATGGCCGTCCCCTGCTTGACCGCGGCGCGCAGCATGTCCCCGGTCGAGACGTGGGGCACCACGTAGTGGTGCGAGAGGCGCACGCACTGTGTCCCCTTGCCTGCCCCCTGTTTGCCGAGGACAACGAGCCTGGCTCCGGGTACCACTTACTTGAGGAAGCCCTCGTAGTTTCGCATCATGAGCTGGCTGTCGATCTGCTTCATCGTCTCGAGAGCCACACCAGTTGCGATGAGGAGGGTCGTCCCGTAGAACGGATAGCTGGTGATGTTCCAGGCCGCCATCAGCAGGGACGGGGTGACGGCCACCGCCGCCGAGGAAGAGGGCTCCGGGCCAGGTGATCCGGTTGAGGATGTGGGCCAGGTAGCGCTCGGTGGGGTGCCCGGGCCGGATGCCGGGGATGTAGCCGCCCTGCTTGCGGATGATGTCGGCCTGCTGGTGGGGGTCGAAGGCCACGTAGACGTAGAAGAACGTGAACAAGAGGATGAAGATGAAGTAGGTGAGGATGTAGAAGAGGCTGGTCGGCGTGACATTGTGGTTGACCCAGCTCCGGAAGGCGGCCGAGGGGATGATGTTCGAGAGCAGCACGGGGATGTAGAGCACCGAGCTGGCGAAGATGATGGGGATCACGCCGGCCTGGTTGACCTTCAGCGGGATGTAGGTGTTCGAGCCGCCGTACATCTTGCGGCCCACCACCCGTTTGGCGAAGGTGACCGGAATGCGGCGCTGGCCCTGGTCGACGAAGACGATCAGGACCAACAGGGCCAGGGACACCAACAGGATGACCGAGAACTTGATCCGGCCGCCCTCTTGGAGGACGGTGTTCAGGCCGGACGGGATGCCCGCCACCACGTTGGCGAAGATCAGGATGGACATCCCCTGGCCGATGCCCCGCTGGGTGATCAGCTCGGCCAGCCACATCACGAAGGCCGTCCCGGCCGTAAGGGTCATCACGATGAACGCGGCCCGCCAGATGGAGTAGTTGAGGATGAGGTCCACGTTCTGGCTGGTTCCGAACAGCCCTCCGCCGCCCTTGTGGAACAGGTAGACGAGGCCGGTCGACTGCATGAGGGCCAGGGCCACGGTGAGGTACCGGGTGGTCTGGGTCAGCTTCTTCTGGCCGACCGCCCCCTGGTCACGCCACTGTTCGAGCTTGGGGATCACCGTGGCCAGCAGCTGGATGATGATGCTCGAGGTGATGTACGGCATGATCCCGAGGCCGAAGACGGCCATGCGGGTCAGGGCGCCGCCGGAGAACAGGTTGAGGAAGCCCAGCACACCCGACGACTTCGAGGCCGCCGTCAGCTGGGCCACCTTGGAGAAGTTGACGAAGGGGACCGGGACGTTGGCCCCGAACTGGTACAGGGCGATGATCGTCAGCGTGAAGAGGACCTTCTTGCGAAGGTCGGGAATCCGGAAGATGTTGGCCAGACTGGCGAGCATGGGGCTCCTCGACGCCGCGGTGGGCCGATGCTACCGGTTGGTGAGGGCGTTGCCCTGTGCCGGCGGGCGGCCGTGGCCGAACGGCAGGGGCACGACCGTGATGGAACCCCCGGCGCCGGTGATGGCGGCCTCGGCCGACGCCGAGAAGGCGTGGGCCTCCACCCGTGAGGGCGCGGGTCAGCCCGCCCCCGCCCAGCACCTTGACCAGGTCGCCCTTGTGGACCAGGCCCCGCTCGACGAACCCGGCCAGGTCGATGGCGTCGCCCTCGATGCCCTCGAGCGCACCCACGTTGACCGGCGTGTACTCGATCCGGAACGGGTTGGTGAAGCCCCGCAGTTTGGGGATCCGCTGCATGAGCGGCAGCTGGCCGCCCTCGAACCCCATCGGGATGGTGTCGCGGGCGCCCTGCCCCTTGGTGCCGCGGCCGGCGGTCTTGCCGCCCTTGCCGGCGATACCACGGCCTACCCGGCGGCGGGCGCGTGTGGAGCCGGCCGGGGGCCGGAGCTCATGGACCTTCATGGTCAGCCTTTCTCGTCGTGCTCGGTGGGCGTGACGTCCACCAGGTGGGGGACGCGGGCCAGCATTCCACGGATCTCCGGGCGGTCGGGCAGCACGTTGGTGCGTCCGATGCCCCGCAGACCGAGGGCCCGCAGGGTGCCCCGGTGCTTGGGCTTGGTGCCGATGGCCGACTTCACCTGGGTGACCCGGAGCCAGGCACCGGTGGCCGCCGTCGGCGGTCGGAGGGGCGGTCATCTCAGTGCACCTCCGTGAACAGGTCGTTCTCGCGCCGGCGCTCGCGGTAGGCCCGGAGCATGGCGGCCGGCGCCACCTCGTCGGCCGACTTGCCCCGGAGGGCGGCGATCTCGTCGGGACGCTTGAGGCCCTTCAGCCCGGCGATGGTGGCGTGGGCCACGTTGATGCCGTTGGACGAGCCGAGCGACTTGGCCAGGATGTCGCGGATGCCGGCCATCTCGAGGATGGCCCGGGCCGCGCCGCCGGCGATGACCCCGGTACCGGGGGCGGCCGGCTTCAGCATGACCCGTCCGGCGCCGCTCTCCCCCACGATGGGGTGGGTGATGGTGCTGCCGGCCAGCGGCACGTCGAACATGTTCTTGCGGGCCTCCTCGATGCCCTTCTGCACGGCCAGACCGGCCTCTTTGGCCTTGCCGTAGCCCAGGCCCACCTTGCCGTTCCCGTCGCCCACCACCATCAGGGCGGCGAAGGAGAACCGGCGGCCGCCCTTGACCACCTTGGACACCCGGTTGACCCGGATGGTGCGCTCTTCGAATTGCAGATCGTTGACTGCCATGGTCCTAGAACTCCAGTCCTTCGGCACGGGCGGCGTCGGCCAAGGCGGCCACCCGCCCGTGGTAGGCGAAACCGCCACGGTCGAAGACCACGGTGGTGATACCGGCGGCCTTGGCCCGCGAGGCCACCAGGGTGCCCACGCTGCCGGCCGCCTCGATGTTGCCCCCCGAGCGCAGCCCTCAGCTCGGCCTCGGTGGACGAGGCGGCGGCCAGGGTCCGGCCGGCGTCGTCGTCGATCAACTGCGCCGAGATGTGCTTGTTGGACCGGAACACGGCCAGGCGGGGCGCTCGGCCGAACCGTGGACCCGACGCCGCACCCGGGCGTGGCGACGGCGGCGGAGCTCCAGCTTGTGATCGGTGCGGGCCATTACTTGGCTGCCTTTCCGGCCTTGCGCACGACCCGCTCGCCCAGGTAGCGCACGCCCTTGCCCTTGTAGGGCTCCGGCTTGCGCAGCTTGCGGATGTCCGCGGCCACTTGGCCGACCTTCTCCTTGTCGATCCCCTTGACGATGATCCGGGTGGCGGAGGGGACCTCGAAGGTCACGCCGTCCGGGGCGCTCACCTGGACCGGGTGGGAGAAGCCCGAGGGCCAGCTCGAGCGCGGAGGGGCCCTTGGGTATGGCCCGGTAGCCCACGCCGACGATCTCCAGCTCCTTCGAGAAGCCCGTCGGTCACCCCGGCCACCATGTTGGCCACCAGGGAGCGGGTGAGCCCGTGCAGGGCCCGGTTCTGGCGCTGGTCGTCCGGTCGTTCGACCACCAGGACGTCGCCGTCCTGGCGGACGGTGATGGCGGCGGGGACCGACCGGGCCAGCTCGCCCTGGGGTCCCTTGACCGTCACGGTGTGATCGCTGCCCACGGCCACCGACACCCCGGAGGGGACGGCGATGGGCGAACGTCCGATGCGGGACATCAGCGGATACCTCCCTGGTCGCGGTCGTGGACGGCACGGCATGGAGCGGCTACCAGACATAGCAGAGCACCTCGCCGCCCATGCGGCGCTTCCTGGCCTCGCGGTCGGTCATCAGTCCCTTGGACGTGGAGACCACGGCCACGCCGAGGCCCCCGAGCACGCGGGGCATCTTGTCGGCCCGGGCGTAGATGCGCAGCCCGGGCTTGGACACCCGCTTGATGCCGGAGATGGTCCGCTCGCGGTCGGGGGAGTACTTCATGGTGATCTCGAGGGTCTTGCCCGGCTTGCCCGGATCCTCGTTCACCTCGTAGCCCGTGATGTAGCCCTCGCTGGCCAGGATGGCGGCCAGCGACTCCTTGAGCTTGGATCCGGGCATCTTCACCGTGTCGAAGTGGGCGGTGTTGGCGTTGCGGATGCGGGTCAGCATGTCGGCAATCGGGTCGGTCATCGTCATCGTTCGTCGCCTCCTCTCACCAACTGGCCTTGGTCACGCCGGGGATCTCGCCGGCGTGGACCATCACTCGCAGGCAGATCCGGCACAGGCCGAACTTGCGGTACACCGACTTGGGCCGGCCACACCGGCGGCATCGCGTGTACCCGCGCACCTTGAACTTCGGAGTGCGCTGCTGCTTTTCGATCGAGTGCCTTCTTTGCCATGGGGTTACTGGTTCTCCTGTCGGAAGGGGAAGCCGAACGCGGCCAGCAATGCCCGGCCCTCGTCGTCGGTGCGTGCGGTGGTGGCGATGGTGATGTCCATGCCCCGTGTGGTGTCGATGCGGTCGTAGTCGATCTCGGGGAAGATCAGCTGCTCGGTGACCCCGAAGGTGTAGTTGCCGTGGCCGTCGAACGACCGGGGCGAGAGCCCGCGGAAGTCGCGGATGCGGGGGATGGCCATGGCCAGCAGCCGGTCGAGGAACTCCCAGGCCCGGTCGCCCCGGAGGGTCACCTTGGCCCCGATCTCCTGGCCCTCGCGCAGCTTGAACGAGGCGATGGACTTCTTGGCCCGGGTCACCACCGGCTTCTGGCCGGCGATGATCTCGAGGTCGCGCATGGCCCCCTCGATCAGGGACTTCTGCTGGGTGGCCCGGCCCACGCCCATGTTGATGACGATCTTGCTCGAGCCGGGGGACCTCCATGATGTTGCCGAGGCCCAGGGACTCCTTGAGCTCGGCCCGGACCTGGCGGTCGTAGCGCTCCTTCAGGCGGGGACGGCGTCGCGGCCGTGGCGGTCGGCCATCACAGATCGGCTCCGCACTTCCGGCACACCCGCAGCTTGCGACCCTGCTCGTCGATGCGCATCCCGATGCGGGTGGGACCGCAGTTGCCGCACACGATGGCCACCGAGGACACCGACACCGGCATGAACTTGTCGATGACGCCTCCCTGCATGGTGGCCCGGGTGGGCTTGGCGTGCCGCTTGGCCACGTGGACGCCCTCGACGATGACCCTTCCCTCGGAGGGGATGGCCCGGACCACGCTGGCCTGCTTGCCCCGGTCCTTGCCCGACATCACCTGGACCTTGTCGCCCTTGTCGAATTCGCATCTACAACACCTCCGGTGCCAGCGAGACGATCCGCATGAAGCGCTTGTCGCGCAGCTCACGGCCCACCGGGCCGAAGATGCGGGTCCCGCGGGGCTGCTGCTGGTCGTTGATGAGCACGGCGGCGTTCTCGTCGAAGCGGATGTAGCTCCCGTCGGGACGGCGCTTCTCCTTCTTCGTGCGGACGACGACGCACTTGACGACGTCGCCCTTCTTCACCGCGGCGCCCGGGATGGCGTCCTTCACCGTGGCCACGAAGATGTCCCCGATCGAGGCGTAGCGGCGGCGCGAGCCGCCGAGCACCTTGATGCAGAGCACCTCTTTGGCCCCGGAGTTGTCGGCCACCCGGAGTCGGGATTCCTGCTGGATCATCGGGCACGCTCCAGGACCTCGGACAGGCGCCAGCGCTTGAGCTTGGACAGCGGCCGCGTCTCGACCACCCGGACCCGGTCCCCGACCTTGGCCGAGTTGTCGCCGTCGTGGACGTAGAGCCGCTTGGTCCGCTGCACGGTCTTGCCGTAGCGGGGATGGCGCACCCGCTCGATGACCGCCACCACCACGGTGGCGTCCATGGCGTCGGACACCACCAGGCCCTCGCGGACCTTGCGGCGGTTGGCCCGCTCGGTCCCGTCGACGATCTGCTCGTCAGCCATCAGCTCTTCTCCTCGCGTCGTCGTCGCCGTCGACCTCGTCGACCTCGTCGTCGGGCGGGCCATGCCGTCGTCGTCGGCCACCTCTTCGGCCCACTCGTCCTCGTCGATCCGGCGCTCGTCGTCGTCGGTCGGCGTCGTCGTCGGCCCCGGACGCTCGCATCGTCGCCCCGGCATCGGCTTCGGCGGCGGCCCGGGCCGCGGCCCGCCGCTCCGAGGCCGTGGTCTGGTCCCGACCGAGGGCCTCGTCCTCCGAACGGCGGCGGGCGGCGGCCAGGTGGGCCGGCAGCTCCTCCAGCGCCATGCCCTCGGCCTCGGCGATCTCCCGGATCCGGAGCTCGGTCATCATCCGGGCCACGTCCTTGCGGACGTGGTTGATGCGCGAGAAGTTGTCCAGCTGGCCGGTGGCCAGCTGGAACCGCAGGTTGAACAGCTCGCGCCGGGTCTCGCCCAGCTGGCGCTCGAGCTCCTCGGTGTCGTACTCGGAGATCTCGGCGGCGGTGGCCATCAGACCTGCACCTCCGGCGTGCCGTGGGTGCCGGGCCGGATCACGAAGCGGGCCTTGAACGGCAGCTTCTGGATGGCCCGGTCCATGGCCTCCTTGGCCAGCTCGGGCTCGACGCCGGCCAGCTCGAAGAGGATCCGGCCGGGCTTGACCACGGCCACCCAGTGCTCGGGATTGCCCTTGCCCGAGCCCATGCGGGTCTCCGCCGGCTTCTGGGTCACCGGACGGTCCGGGAACACCCGGATCCACACCTTGCCGCCACGCTTGACGTGACGGGTCATGGCGATACGGGCGGCCTCGATCTGGCGGGCCGTCAACCAGGCCGGCTCCAGGGCCTGGATGCCGAAGTCGCCGAAGGTGACGTCGCTGCCGCCCTTGGCCTTGCCGCTCATGCGGCCGCGCTGCTGCTTGCGGTGCTTGACCTTGCGGGGCATCAACATGTCAGTCGACCTCCTTGCGGAAGTGCGGCGTCTCGTGGTGCTCGCGGGTCCGGCGCTCGATCTCCTCGTCCTCGGTGAGGATGCGCTCGAGCTCGTCGGGCACGGCCGGCGGCGCGGCGATGTCGGCCGTCGACCGGTCGACCAGGCCCTCGGGGATCTCGGTCTCGCCGTCGGAGTCGGCGTCGACGGTGACCACGCTGCCCGGCGCCCCCTGCTCGGCCCGGCGACGGCCGCCGCCGGCGGTGATCAGGCGGCGGGGGGCGTCGCCGCCCTGCCCCGAGGTCTCGCCCACGGCCATGGCCGCCTCGCGGGTGATCTTGTCCTCGGTCGAGATCTTGTAGGGGAGGATGTCGCCCTTGTAGATCCAGACCTTCACCCCGATCCGGCCGAAGGTGGTCTTGGCCTCGCGGAAGCCGTAGTCGATGTCGGCCCGCAGGGTGTGCAGCGGGACCCGGCCCTCGCGGTAGGACTCCTTGCGGGACATCTCCGAGCCGCCCAGGCGACCCGAGCACTGCACCCGGACGCCCGAGGGCACCGGCCTTCTGCACGGTCTGGATGGAGCGCTTCATGGCCCGGCGGAACGCCACCCGGCGGGCCAGCTGGTCGCAGATGCCCTGGGCGATGAGGGCGGCGTCCAGCTCGGGCTGCTTGATCTCTTGGATGTTGAGCTGGATCCGGTTGTTGAGGCCGGTGATCTCCTCGATCTTCTTCTTCAGGCGGTCGGCCTCGGCCCCGCGGCGGCCGATGACGATGCCGGGACGGGCCGTGTGGATGTCCACCCGCAGCCGGTCACGGGTGCGCTCGATCTCGATCCGGCTGACCGCGGCCGACTCGAGCTGCGACATCAGGTAGTCGCGGATCTCCCAGTCCTCGATCACGCAGTTCTGGTAGTTGCGCTCCTCGAACCAGCGCGACTTCCAGTCGGTGGTGACGCCGAGTCGAAACCCGTAGGGGTTGACCTTCTGGCCCATCTACTTGCCCTTCTCTTCGGCGGCATCGCCGTCGGTGTCGTCGTCTGCGTCGGTCTCGTCGCGACCGTCTCGTCGTCCTCGGCCTCGACTCGAGGTCCGACTCCTCGAGCGGCCGGCTTCGGTCTCGGTGACCACGTCGTCGTCCGTCGTGCTCGGTCCCGTCGGCCTCGGCCTCGACGTCGAGGTCCGACTCCTCGAGCGGGCCGGCCTCGGTCTCGGTGACCACGTCGTCGGCCTGGACGGCGTCCTCGGGCCAGGCCTCGGCCCCGGTGTCGTGCTCGGCGACCTGCCGGTCGACGCCGGCTGGTCGACTCGGCCCGCTGGCGGCGGCGCGATCCGGCCACCCGCCGCGACCGCTGGGAGGTGTTGGCGGCCTGCCTGGCCCGGCGGCGGGCGATCCGGTCCTCGGGGAGCCGGCTCACGATGATGGTGATGTGCGAGGTCCGCTTGCGGATGCGGGTGGCCCGGCCCCGGGCCCGGGGGCGCCACCGCTTGAGGGTGCTGCCCTCGTCGGCGAAGCAGGCCGACACGTAGAGCTCTTCGGCGTCGAGCCCGTCGTTGTGGACGGCGTTGGCCACGGCCGAGGCCAGCACCTTGCCCACCGTGACCGCGGCCTCGCGGTCGCCGAGGGACAGGGTCTCGGCGGCCCGGTCGACGTCCTGGCCCCGGATCAGGTCGAGCACCTGGCGCACCTTGGAGGCGGACATCCGGCTGTGGCGCAGGACGGCCCGGGTCCCCTCGCGCTCGTTGGTCTTCACCCCGGGCATGTCAGCGCCTCCCCGCCCGCTCTTGGCCGGCGTGGAACTTGAAGGTCCGGGTGGGGGCGAACTCGCCCAGCTTGTGACCGACCATCGACTCGGTCACGTAGACCGGGATGTGCTTGCGGCCGTCGTGGACGGCGATGGTGTGGCCGACCATGTCCGGGATGATCGTGGAGCGGCGGGACCAGGTCTTGATGACCTTCTTGTCCCCGGCCGCGTTGAGGACGTCCACCTTCTTGAGCAGGTGGTCATCGACGAACGGACCTTTTTTCAGGCTGCGGGGCATGGTGTGGCGTTCCCTCTGTCTTCCCTACCGCCGGGCACCGCGGGTGCGGCGCCTGCGGACGATCATCTTGTCGGAGTCCTTGTTGCGGGACCGGGTGCGGCCCTCGGGCTGGCCCCACGGCGACACCGGGTGGCGCCCACCGGACGTCTTGCCCTCGCCGCCACCCAGCGGGTGGTCGACCGGGTTCATGGCCACGCCACGGGTCTGGGGGCGCTTGCCCTTCCAGCGGTTGCGGCCGGCCTTGCCGATCTTGATCAGCTCGGCCTCGGAGTTGCCCACCGTGCCGAGGGTGCCCCGGCAGTCGATGGGGACCCGGCGCATCTCGGTGGAGGGGAGGCGGAGGGTGGCGAAGGCACCTTCCTTGGCCACCAGCTGCACGCTCATCCCGGCGCCCCGGGCCATCTTCCCGCCCCCGCCCGGGCGCAGCTCGACGTTGTGGATGACCGAGCCGACCGGGATGAACCGCAGGGGCAGGGCGTTGCCCGGTCGGATCTCCGCGCCCTGGCCCGACTGGAGCACGGTCCCCCACCTGCACCTGGGCCGGGGCGAGGATGTAGCGCTTCTCGCCGTCGAGGTAGTGCAGCAGGGCGATGCGGGCGTTGCGGTTGGGGTCGTACTCGATGGCGGCCACCTTGGCCGGCACGCCGTCCTTGTCCCGCTTGAAGTCGATGATCCGGTACTGCTGCTTGTGGCCGCCGCCGCGGTGGCGCGAGGTCTTGCGCCCGTGGCTGTTGCGGCCGCCGGTGGACGGCTTGGGGGCCAGCAGCGACTTCTCGGGCCGGTCCCGGGTGATCTCGGCGAAGTCCGAGACGGTCTGGAAGCGCCGGCCGGCGCTGGTGGGCTTTCGTGAGCGGAGTGGCATGGTCTGGTCCCGGTCTCTCAGTTCTCGAACAGGTCGATCGAGTCACCCTCGTGCAGGGTGACGATGGCCCGCTTGGTGTCGGGGCGGTGGCCGAGGGAGTTGTTCTTCCGGTTGCGCTTGGCCTTGCCCTTCCGGTTGAGGGTGTTGACGCTGTCCACCCGCACGTTGAAGGCCTGCTCGACCGCATGGCGCACGTCGATCTTGGTGGCCGAGGGGTCGACCACGAAGACGTAGACGTTGTTGTCCATCAGCATGTACGACTTCTCCGACACCACCGGCCGGATGAGCACGTTGTGGGGATCCCTCATGACCCGCTTCCTTCTTCGGCGTCGGTGCCGGTCGTCGGCTCGGCGGCGTCGGCATCGGTCGGTGTCGGCCGGCGGCGGCCTCGGCGTCGGTCTGCGGCGGCGTCGGCGCTCGGCGGTCGGCGGCGGTCGTGTCGTCGTGGCCGGCGCCTCGAGCGGCCGGTCCGGCTCGGTCGCCGCCGGGAAGGGTCTCGTCGGTGAACACCACCCAGTCGTTGACCAGGATGTCGTAGGCGTTCAGCTCGCCGACCACCATCGTCTGGACCTCGGGCAGATTGCCGAACGAGCGGTCGGCGTACCCGTCCTCGTCGCCCAGCACCACCAGGACCCGGCCCGACAGCCCCAGGGCCTCGAGCGAGGCGATGGCCGCCTTGGTGCTCGGCACCTCGAAGGGCCAGGCGTCGACCAGGGCCACCCGGCCCTGGGCGGCCCGGTCCGACAGCGCGGAGCGCAGGGCCAGCTGGATCATCTTCTTGGGCGTCTTCTGGGCGTAGGACCGGGGCTTGGGTCCGAGGGCCACGCCGCCGCCGATCCACTGGGGCGACCGGGTCGACCCCTGGCGGGCCCGGCCGGTTCCCTTCTGGCGGAAGGGCTTGGCCCCACCGCCCCGCACCTCGGCCCGGGTCTTGGTCGACTGGGTACCGGAGCGGGCCGCGGCCAGCTGGGCGGTGACGACCTGGTGGAGAACGGCCAGATTGGGCTCGATCCCGAAGATCGACGGCATCCAGCCCCACCTCGCCGAGCACGGTGCCGTCGCTCGGAGCGGCGGGTCACCGTGCGCTGCAGGGGCGCGGGACGCAGGAAGCGCCGGATCTCGGCCGGGCTGGCGGTGTCGAGATCGATGGTGGCGGTGCTCGGCGCTCATCAGGCCTTTCCTCCCTTGACCAGCGGCGCCTTGATGGCGTCCCGCAGGACCACGATGCCGCCCCTCGGGCCCGGGCACGGCCCCTTTGACCAGGATCAGCTCCCGCTCCGAGTCGGCCTGGACGATCTCGAGATTGAGCGTGGTGACCTGCTGGCCACCCATCCTGCCCGGCCATCCGGGTTCCCTTGAACACCCGGGACGGGGTGGCGCAGGCGCCGATGGATCCGGGTGAGCGGTGCTTCTTGTGGTTGCCGTGCGAGGCACCCTGACCCTTGAAGTTGTGCCGCTTCATCCCGCCGGCGAAGCCCTTGCCCTTGGAGACGGCGATGGCGTCCACCAGCTCGCCGGCCTGGAGGAGATCGGCGGTCAGCTGCTGGCCGACCTCGTACTCGGAGGCGTCGTCCAGTCGAAGCTCGACCAGTTGCCGGCCCGGGTCGACGCCGGCCTTGTCGAAATGGCCCTGCTCCGGCTTGGTCAGCGTGGAGCTCCGCCGGTGGCCCCAGGTCACCTGCAGCGCCGAGTAGCCCTCACGATCCGGGCGTCTTGACCTGCACGACCCGGATCGGCGCCACGCGCACCATCGTCACCGGTATCGCCCGGTTCTGATCGTCCCAGATCTGGGTCATTCCAACTTTTTCGCCCACGATCGCCCTGGTGGCCACTGGAGCTTCTCCATCTCGACTCTTCGTTCCGATCGACACCGGCCGGCGTGGATCGGTTGCTGCACACTCAACTGCTGTACTCCCTGCTCTGCAGACACCGCCGCGGCCTCGATTGGCATCGGCATGCACGCAGACGCTCCGCTCGGAGGATCCCGAGCGGAGCGCTCGCCTGGTTTGGTCCGAGGTCCCCGCCGTCCTACCGCGGGCGCTCGAACACGTCCTTCTCACATGGGTTGACCCGGAATCAGGCCGACTGGTGACTATATACCATCACGCCGGCGGTGACAACGGGGGTCGGGCGGTCGAGACGCCGCCCGGACGGGAGCGTCTGCCCTAGACGGTCTGGATCTTGATCTCGATGTCCACCCCAGCCGGAAGGTCGAGCCGCTGGAGCGAGTCCACCGTCTTCGGGGTGTGCTCCACGATGTCCACCAGGCGCTTGTGGACCCGCATCTCGAAGTGCTCCCGGCTGTCCTTGTACTTGTGGGGCGACCGGACCACCGTGTAGCGGTGCTTCTCGGTGGGCAGGGGCACCGGACCCAGCACCTTGGCCTGGGTCCGGAGCACGGTCTGGACGATCTTCTCGGTCGACTGGTCGAGAATTTCGTGATCGTAGGCCTTCAGGCGGATCCGGATCTTCTGTCGGGGGCCCTCTGCGGCCATGGGAACGGTGTCCTCTCGTGGATGGGGTTGCGGCGGCCGGACTAGGCGAGGATCTTCGTGACCCGGCCCGAGGCCACGGTCCGTCCACCCTCACGGATGGCGAACCTGCAGGCCCTGATCCATGGCGATCGGCTTGCCCAGCTCGACCGTCATGTCGGTGTTGTCACCGGGCATGACCATCTCGGTGCCCTCGGGCAGGGTGATGGTGCCGGTCACGTCGGTGGTCCGGAAGTAGAACTGCGGGCGGTAGTTGGTGAAGAAGGGCTTGTGGCGGCCGCCCTCGTCCTTGTTCAGCACGTAGACCGTGGCCTCGAACTTGGTGTGGGGGGTGATGGAACCGGGCTTGCACAGCACCTGGCCCCGCTCCACCTCCTCCTTCTTCGTCCCCCGCAACAGGGCGCCGATGTTGTCGCCGGCCCGGCCCTCGTCGAGGAGCTTGCGGAACATCTCGATGCCGGTCACGGTGGTCTTCTGGGTGTCCCGGAGGCCGACGATCTCGACCTCCTCGCCGACCTTGACCACCCCCTGCTCGACCTTGCCGGTCACCACGGTGCCGCGGCCGGTGATCGACATGACGTCCTCCACCGACATGAGGAAGGGCTTCTCCACGTCACGCTGCGGCTCGGGGATGTAGGTGTCGACCGCCTCCATCAGCTCGAGGATCTTGGGCGTCCACTCGGGATCACCCTCGAGCGCCTTCAGGGCGCTGACCCTGATGATCGGGGTGTCGTCACCGGGGAACTCGTACTCGTTCAGCAGCTCACGGACCTCGAGCTCGACCAGGTCCAGCAGCTCCTCGTCGTCCACGGTGTCGGCCTTGTTCAGGGCGACCACGATGTAGGGCACGCCCACCTGGCGGGCCAGCAGCACGTGCTCACGGGTCTGAGGCATCGGCCCGTCGGCGGCCGAGACCACCAGGATGGCCCCGTCCACCTGGGCGGCACCGGTGATCATGTTCTTGATGTAGTCGGCGTGGCCGGGCATGTCGACGTGGGCGTAGTGACGGTTGGGGGTCTCGTACTCCACGTGGGCGATCTGGATGGTGATGCCCGCGCTGCTTCTCCTCCGGCGCCTTGTCGATCTGGTCGAAAGGCGTGAACGACGTGGTCGGGTCGGTCTCGGACAGCACCTTGGTGATGGCCGCGGTGAGCGTGGTCTTACCGTGGTCGATGTGTCCCATCGTTCCCACATTGACGTGGGGCTTCGTGCGCTCGAACTTCTGCTTGGCCATGGCTGGGGTAATGCTCCCTGATCTCGGACGGTACCCCCTCGGGCCCGCCACGACGCAGGCGGATGCCTGTCGTCATTCCTCGTGTAACGGTGGTGATGCGCTTACTTGTCGTGAGTACTGACTTGTCGTGAGTACTGCATGGGTGTGACTGGTACATCTGCGGCTGCGACCTGGGGTGATCCCCGGTCGAATGCCGCCCTACTCTCCGCCGCGCCTTGGCGATGATCTCCTTGGCGATCGACTCAGGGACCTCGTTGTACGCATGGAACTGCATCGAGTACGTCGCCCGGCCCTGAGTGCGCGAGCGCAGGTCGGTAGCGTAGCCGAACATGTCGCTCAGCGGTACCTGTGCCCGGACGATATGGCTGTTCCCCCGCTGCTCCATCCCCTCGACCTTGCCCCGCCGGGCGGAGAGGTCGCCGATCACGTCGCCCATGTAGTCCTCCGGGGTGGTCACCTCGACGGCCATCACCGGCTCGAGCAGGACGGGGTCGGCCAGGTGGGCAGCCTTCTTGATGGCCATCGAACCGGCGATCTTGAAGGCCATCTCCGAGGAGTCGACGTCGTGGTACGAGCCGTAGGTCAGGGTCACCTTGATGTCCACGGTGGGATACCCGGCCAGCACCCCGGCGGTCAGTGCCTCCCGCATGCCCTGGTCGACCGAGGGGATGTACTCCTTCGGGATGACCCCGCCGGTGATCTTGTCCTCGAACTCGTACCCCTTGCCGGGATTCGGCTCCACGGTGATCACCACGTGGCCGTACTGGCCCTTGCCGCCGGTCTGGCGCACGTGGCGGTACTCGACCTTCTCGACCTTCTTGCGGATCGTCTCGCGGTAGGCCACCTGGGGCTTGCCCACGTTGGCGTCGACGTTGAACTCCCGCATCATCCGGTCCACCAGCACCTCGAGGTGGAGCTCGCCCATCCCCGAGATGACCGTCTGGCCGGTCTCCTCGTCCGACTGGACCCGGAAGGTCGGGTCCTCCTCGGACAGCGAGAACAGGGCCCTCGACAGCTTGTCCTGGTCAGCCTTGGTCTTCGGCTCGACGGCCACGTGGATCACCGGCTCGGGGAAGGTCAGGGACTCGAGCACCACCTGATTGTCGGGATCGCACAGGGTGTCCCCGGTGGTGGTCTGCTTGAGCCCCACCGCGGCGATGATGTCGCCGGCGTAGGTGACGTCGAGGTCCTCCCGGGAGTTGGCGTGCATCTGCAGGATGCGGCCGATCCGCTCCTTGCGGTCCTTGGTGGAGTTGAGCACGCCCGAGCCCTTGGTCAGGGTCCCGGAGTACACCCGCAGGTAGGTGAGCTTCCCCACGAAGGGGTCGGTCATGACCTTGAAGGCCAGGGCGGCGAACGGGGCGGTGTCGTCGGGCGGGCGCTCGACGGTGACCCCCTCCTTGCGGGGGACGGTGCCCATGGTCGGCGGGATGTCCAGCGGGCTCGGAAGGTAGTCGACCACCGCGTCCAGCATGGGCTGGACGCCCTTGTTCTTGAAGGCGGAGCCGCACAGGATGGGGACGGCATGGCTCCCCAGGGTGACCGTGCGGATGGCCCGCTGGAGGTCCTCGGGGGTGATCTCCTCATCCCCCAGGTACTTCTCCATGATGGTGTCGTCGTGGTTGGAGACCACGTCGATGAGCTGGTGGAGGGCCTCCTCGGCCTTCGCCTTGAGCTCGACGGGGATCTCCTCCTCCGCCCACTCCTCGCCCATGCCGTCGTCCCATACCAGGGCCCGCATGTGCACCAGGTCGACCACGCCCCGGAAGTCCCCCTCCGAGCCGATGGGCAGCTGGATGACGGCCACGGTGGCGTCCAGGCGGTCCTTGATCATCTCGACGCACTGGTCGAAGTCGGCCCCGGTCCGGTCCATCTTGTTGATGAAGCACATCCGGGGGACCGCGTACTTGTCGGCCTGCCGCCACACCGTCTCGGTCTGGGGCTCGACCCCGGCCACCGCGTCGAACACGGCCACGGCACCGTCGAGCACCCGCAGGGAGCGCTCGACCTCGACGGTGAAGTCGACGTGGCCGGGGGTGTCGATGATGTTGATGACCGTGTCCCGCCACATGCAGGTGGTGGCGGCCGAGGTGATGGTGATGCCCCGCTCCTGCTCCTGGACCATCCAGTCCATGGTGGCCGCGCCCTCGTGGACCTCGCCGATCTTGTAGTTCTTGCCCGTGTAGTAGAGGATCCGCTCGGTGGTCGTGGTCTTGCCCGCGTCGATATGGGCCATGATCCCGATGTTGCGGGTCTTGGCCAGGGGATGGTGGCGGGTGGTTGCTTCAGCCATGATTGATCAGCTCTCGGGTAGTACTTGTCGGTCGTGCCCGCTGCCGGAGCGGGGGCCCCGTGGGCCCTTCCCTACCAGCGGTAGTGGGCGAAGGCCTTGTTGGACTCGGCCATCTTGTGCAGGTCTTCGCGGCGCTTGGCCGCGGCTCCGATGCCGTTGGCCGCGTCGCGGATCTCGTTGGACAGGCGCTCGGCCATGGTCTTCTCGCGACGCTGCTGGGAGTACCCGACCAGCCAACGGATGGACAGCGTCGTGGCCCGACGGGGTCGGACCTCGACGGGCACCTGGTAGGTGGCGCCACCGACCCGACGGCTGCGGACCTCGAGCTCGGGACGGGTGTTCTCCACCGCCTTCTTCAAGACGGCCACCGGGTCGTTCCCCGACTTCTCCGCCACGTCGGACAGGGCGTCGTAGACGATGCGCTCGGCCAGGGTGCGCTTACCCCGGCTCAGCACCCGGTTGACCACCTGGGTGACCAGCACCGAGTGGTAGACGGGATCGGGCATGAGCTCACGGCGGACGGCAGGACCTTTGCGGGGCACCTCAGGACTCCTTCTTGGCGCCGTAGCGGCTGCGGGCCTGATTCCGCTCACGCACACCCGACGCATCGAGCGTGCCCCGGATCACCTTGTAGCGGACTCCGGGCAGGTCCTTCACCCGGCCACCGCGGACCAGCACGATGGAGTGCTCCTGAAGGTTGTGGCCCTCGCCCGGGATGTAGGCGGTCACCTCGAGACCGCTGGTCAGGCGGACCCGGGCCACCTTGCGCAGCGCCGAGTTCGGCTTCTTCGGGGTGTGGGTGTAGACGCGGGTGCACACGCCCCGTCGCTGGGGTGCACCCCGGAGGGCCGGGGTCTTCGACTTGGTCGGCTTGGTAGCCCGGCCTTTGCGGACGAGCTGGGAGATCGTGGGCACGCGTTACCTCTACGTTGTGGACTGCGGGGATGCTTCAGGACTTCATCAGGCGCTGCTTCAGCTGGCTGCGGGCGGGCAGGAACTACCGTTCGGCGCGCAGCCGCAAAGAACTAATGCTACGGCATCCCTGCCTGCCGGGCAAGCGCGGGACGACCGTGCCAGCTTACCCGGACGGCGACGGGGACGGCCCGGCCCCTCGGGCCGGACTCGGGCCCCCGTCTCGTCAGGCTCCGGCTTCCAAGGGACCGTCCGAGACGGCCGGCCCACCGATCCCGCCGAACTCCGATGACTCGGCGGCGGGCTCGTCCGGTGCCGGTACGGCGCCCAGCCAGCTGGCATCGATCTCCGAGCTGAAGCTCCCGAGGGAGGCGTCGCCACCGGTGTCCCGCAGCCAGGCGGCCAGGTCCTCGGTGCCGGCGTCGCCTTCCGACCCGAGCGCCCAGAAGGGCATGGCCTCGGCGCCGGGCATCTCCAGCTTGATGTCGCGGTACCGCTCCATCCCGGAGCCGGCGGGGATGAGCTTGCCGATGATGATGTTCTCCTTGAGACCGAACAGCTGATCCGACTTGCCCTCGATGGCGGCCTCGGTCAGCACACGGGTGGTCTCCTGGAACGATGCCGCCGACAGCCAGCTCTCGGTGGCCAGCGACGCCTTGGTGATCCCCATCAGCTCGGGCCGGCCCTCGGCGGGACGCTTGCCGTCCTGGACCAGCTGCCGGTTGACCTCGGCATAGGAACGGCTGTCGACCCGCTCGCCGGGGAGGAAGGAGGCATCGCCGGGCTCGGCCACCAGCACCCGGCGGAGCATCTGGCGCACGATCAGCTCGATGTGCTTGTCGTGGATCGAAACACCCTGGTCGCGGTAGACCTTCTGGACCTCTTCGACCAGGTACTGCTGCGTCTCGCGGATGCCCTTGACCTCGAGGAGCTCCTTCGGGTCCTTCGGGCCCTCGACCAGTGCGTCACCGGCGCCGACCTCCTGGCCGTCGACCACCTCGAGGTGGGCCCGCTGGGCCACCAGCATGGTGTGCTCCTCGCCGTCGTCGGCCACCACCGTGATGTGGCGACCCGACTCGTCCTCGTCGACCCTGACCACACCGGAATGCCGGGCCAGGACCGCGGCACCCTTCGGGGTGCGGGCTTCGAAGAGCTCGACGACGCGGGGGAGGCCGTGGGTGATGTCCTCGCCGACGATGCCGCCGGTGTGGAAGGTCCGCATGGTCAGCTGGGTCCCGGGCTCACCGATGGACTGGGCGGCGATGACGCCGACCGCCTCGCCGAGCTCGATCATCTCGCCGGTGGCCAGGGACTGGCCGTAGCAGGCGGCACAGATACCCTGCTCGGCCTCGCAGGTCAGCACCGACCGGGTCCGGATCCTGTCGACGGCCGGATCGTCACGGAGCCGATTGACGATCTCCTCGGTGAGGACCGTGCCGGCCTCGATCTTCGACTTGTCCGACAGGGTGACCGCCTCGGCGCTGATCCGGCCGTTGACCCTCGTCTCGAGGTACGAACGGGTGCCGGCGCCGTCGGGCACGATGCCTTCGATCCAGATTCCACGGACCGAGCCGCAGTCGTCCTCGCGGACGATGAGCTCCTGGGCCACGTCGACCAGGCGACGGGTGAGGTAGCCGGAGTCGGCGGTGCGCAGAGCGGTATCGGCCAGGCCCTTGCGGGCGCCGTGGGTCGAGATGAAGTACTCGAGCACCGAGAGACCCTCGCGGAACGAGGACTTGATCGGCCGCGGGATCATCTCACCCCGCGGATTGGAGACCAGGCCCTTCATGCCGGCGATCTGGCGGATCTGCTGGCTGTTCCCACGGGCGCCGGAGTCGACCATCATGTCGAGCGGGTTGAAGGCGATGGTGGACAGCGACTTCTCCATGGCCTTTCCGACCTCGGAGTTGGCCGATGTCCAGATCTCGATCTCCTTCTGCCGCCGCTCGTCGTCGGTGATGATGCCGCGCTTGAACTGAGCCTCGGCCTTCTCCGCTTCCTTTTCGTAGCGGTCGAGGATGATCTGCTTGTCCGGGGGGGTCCGCACGTCGTTGATGGAGATGGTCAGACCGGACTGGGCCGCGTAGCGGAAGCCGAGTGCCTTGATCCGGTCGAGGCTGGCCGCCACCTCCCGCTTGGGGAAGTTGGCCGCCACCTCCTCCACGATGGACCCGATGGCGGTGTTGCGCTTCCCGACGATGTCGTTGACGTAGCGGTAGCCGTCGGGCAGGGCGGTGTTGAAGAACAGGCGACCGGCGGTGGTCTCGAGCTCCATCCGCTCGTCCTCGGCCAGCCCGACCAGGTTGCCGTCGGCGTCCAGTTCCGCCCCCTTGGCCAGGGCGACCGACTGGGCCAGGTGCGAACCGGCCTCGGGCCGGATGACGATCTTGGCCTGGAGATCGATGTCCCCGGCGTCGAAGGCCGTCTCGACCTCGTAGGCGTGGCGGAAGACGCGGCCCTCGCCCTTGGCCCCGTCGACCGGGAGGGTGAGGTAGTAGATGCCGAAGACCATGTCCTGGGTGGGCACGGTGATCGGGCGTCCGGTGGCCGGCGACAGGATGTTGTTGGCCGACAGCATCAGCACCCGGGCCTCGGCCTGGGCCTCGGCCGACAGGGGCAGGTGCACGGCCATCTGGTCGCCGTCGAAGTCGGCGTTGAACGCGGTGCACACCAGCGGGTGGACCTGGATGGCCTTGCCCTCGACGAGCACCGGCTCGAAGGCCTGGATCCCCAGGCGGTGCAAGGTCGGCGCCCGGTTCAACAGCACCGGGTGCTCCTTGATCACACCTTCGAGCACGTCCCACACCTGCGGACGGCGACGCTCGACCATGCGCTTGGCCGACTTGATGTTCTGGGCGTACTCGGCGTCCACCAGCCGCTTCATGACGAAGGGCTTGAACAGCTCGAGCGCCATCAGCTTGGGGAGCCCGCACTGGTGGAGCTGGAGGGTCGGGCCGATCACGATGACCGATCGACCCGAGTAGTCGACGCGCTTGCCCAGCAGGTTCTGGCGGAACCGCCCCTGCTTGCCCTTCAGCATGTCCGACAGGCTCTTCAGGGGCCGGTTGCCGGGCCCGGTGACCGGCCGACCGCGGCGACCGTTGTCGAAGAGGGCGTCGACCGCCTCTTGCAGCATGCGCTTCTCGTTGTTGATGATGATCTCGGGGGCACCCAGGTCGAGCAGCCGCTTGAGCCGGTTGTTCCGGTTGATGACCCGCCGGTAGAGATCGTTGAGGTCAGAGGTGGCGAACCGTCCGCCGTCGAGCTGGACCATCGGCCGCAGGTCGGGCGGGATCACCGGGACCGAGTCGAGGATCATGGCCCGCGGGTCGTTGGCCCGGCGCCCGTTCTCGTCGCGCCGGTTGAAGGCGGTGACGATCTTCAGGCGCTTGATGACCTTCTGGCGGCGCTGGGCCGAGAGGGGCTTGCGCCCGTCGGCCGCGTCGATCATCTCGCGCAGCTTGACCTCTTCGACGTCGAGGTCGATTCGGTCGATCAGCCGGGAGATGGTCTCGGCGCCCATCCCGCCCTCGAAGTAGTCCTCGTAGCGGATCCGCAGCTCGCGCCAGAGCATCTCGTCCTCGAGGATCTTCCGGGAATGGAGGCTCTTGAACTCGTCGAACGCCCGCTGGGCCAGCTCGATCTCGCTCTGGTACCGCTCGCGGACACCGGCGATCTCCTTCTCGACGTTCCGCTGGCGGGCCTTGACCTCGGTGTCCTTGGCTCCGGACTTCTCCAGCTCGGCCAGCTCGCCCTCGAGCGCCTTGAAGCGACGGTCGATCTCGACGTCCCGCTTCTTCTCGATGTCGGCGATCTCCACGAGGAGCTCGGCCTCGAGGTCGGGCAGATCCTCGTGGCGCTTGGCCTCGTCCACCCAGGTGACCAGGTTGGCGGCGAAGTAGATGACCTTCTCGAGCTGCTTGGCCTTCAGCTCCTCGCGGGCTTCGGTGCCCATGAGGAGGTAGGCCAGCCAGCTCCGGGTGCCCCGGAGGTACCAGATGTGCACGACCGGTGCCGCCAGCTCGATGTGGCCCATGCGCTCGCGCCGGACCTTCGACCGGGTGACCTCGACCCCGCAGCGCTCGCAGATGATGCCCCGGAAGCGGACCCGCTTGTACTTCCCGCAGTAGCACTCCCAGTCCTTGGTGGGACCGAAGATCTTCTCGCAGAAGAGCCCGTCCTTTTCCGGGCGGAGCGTGCGGTAGTTGATGGTCTCGGGCTTCTTCACCTCGCCGTTGGACCACCCCCTGATCGAGTCGGCGGTGGCCAGTCCGATCCTCAACTGGTCGAAGTCATTGACATCTAGCATCAGAAGCCCCTTTCCGCGGCGCGGCGTGCGTCTTCCTCGTCCGACCCGCGTTCGGGCCGGCTGATGTCGATGCCGAGCTCCTCGGCCGTGCGGAACACGTCCTCGTCAAGCTCTCGCATCTCGATCTCTTCTCCACTCGGTGCCAGGACTTCGACGTCGAGGCACAGCGACTGCATCTCTTTGATGAGCACCTTGAAGCTTTCCGGTATCCCCGGCTCGGGGATGTTCTCGCCCTTCACGATGGCCTCGTAGACCTTCACCCGACCGAGGACGTCGTCCGACTTGATGGTCAGGAGCTCCTGGAGCGCATAGGCGGCGCCGAAGGCCTCGAGGGCCCACACCTCCATCTCCCCGAAGCGCTGTCCACCGAACTGGGCCTTCCCACCCAGAGGCTGCTGGGTGATCATGGAGTACGGACCGGTCGACCGGGCGTGGATCTTGTCGTCCACCAGGTGGTGGAGTTTGAGGATGTACACGTAGCCGACCGAGATCGGGTTGTCGTACTTCTCCCCGGTGCGGCCGTTGTAGAGCGTCGACTTCCCGTCGTCGGTCACCTGCACGTCGCCATCGACCCCGTCAGGATTGAGGCGGCGGAAGATCTGCTGGATCGTCGGGTGGCGGCCGGCGTCGGCCTCCTCGTCCCAGTGGGCGCCGTCGAAGACGGGCGTGGACACCCATACCGCAGGGTTGGTGCGCGGACGGGTCTTCGTCTCCGTGCCTCGCAGCGGCGGGTCGGGCGACCTCACCGGCGCCCTCCCAGCCCCAACGGGCGGCGTAGCCGAGATGGGACTCGAGCACCTGGCCGACGTTCATCCGGCTGGGCACCCCCAACGGGTTGAGGATGATGTCGACCGGGGTGCCGTCCGCCTGGAACGGCATGTCCTCGATGGGGAGGATCTTCGAGATGACCCCCTTGTTCCCGTGGCGGCCGGCCAGCTTGTCGCCCTCGGAGATCTTGCGCTTCTGGGCCACGTAGACACGGACCAGCTGCTCCACCCCGGGCGGCAGCTCGTGGGCATCGTCGCGGGAGAACACCCGCACGTCGATGACCGTTCCCTGCTCCCCGTGGGGAACCTTCAACGAGGTGTCACGGACCTCACGGGCCTTCTCGCCGAAGATGGCCCGCAGCAGCCTCTCCTCCGGGGTCTGCTCGGTCTCGCCCTTGGGGGTGACCTTGCCGACCAGCACGTCGCCCGGGCCCACCTCGGCCCCGATGCGGATGATGCCACGCTCGTCGAGATCGGCCAGGATCTCCTCGGACAGGTTGGGGATGTCCCGAGTGATCTCCTCGGCCCCCAACTTGGTGTCGCGGGCGTCCACCTCGTGCTCCTCGATGTGGATCGACGTGAGCACGTCGTCCTTCACCAGGCGCTCGGACAGGATGATGGCGTCCTCGTAGTTGTAGCCCTCCCACGGCATGAAGGCCACCAGGAGGTTCTTGCCCAGGGCGAGCTCGCCGTTGTGGGTGGCCGGACCGTCGGCCAGCACGTCACCGGCCGAGACCTTCTGGCCCTCCTCGACGATCACCTTCTGGTTGATGGCGGTGTTCTGGTTGGAGCGGCGGAACTTGGCCAGTCGGTAGACCTTCTTGGCCAGCACGTTGCCGTTCCGGTCCTTGGTGCCCGCCTTGTACTCGACGGTGATCTGGTCGCCGGAGACGTCGACCACGGTTCCCTCGCCTTCGGCCAGGACCACGTCGCCCGCGTCGCGGGCGGCCCGGGCCTCGACCCCGGTGCCGATGTAGGGGGCCTCGGGGACCACCAGCGGAACGGCCTGCTTCTGCATGTTGGCGCCCATCAGGGCCCGGTTGGCGTCGTCGTGCTCGACGAAGGGGATGAGGGCGGTGGACACCGACACGATCTGCTTCGGGGACACGTCCATCAGGTCGACCTCGGCCGGGGGGACGAAGTCGATCTCCGAGGTGGTGCCGTACGACGTCGTCGTCGCACCCACCCGCACGCCGGTCCCCTGGGGACCCCGCCGGACGAGCACCTTCTCCTCGGTGAACCGGCCGCCGTCGTCCAGCGCCGCGGAGGCCTGGGCGATGACGTGCTCCTCCTCCTCGTCGGCGGCCAGGTAGAGGATCTCCTTGGTCACCTGGCCGTCGACCACCTTGCGGTAGGGGGTCTCGATGAATCCGTACTCGTTGACCCGGGCGTACGTGGCCAGCGAGCCGATGAGGCCGATGTTCGGGCCCTCCGGGGTCTCGATCGGGCACATGCGGCCGTAGTGGGAGGTGTGCACGTCACGGACCTCGAAGCCCGCACGCTCGCGGGAGAGGCCGCCCGGCCCGAGTGCCGACAGTCGGCGCTTGTGGGCCAGCCCGGACAGCGGGTTGTTCTGGTCCATGAACTGGCTCAGCTGGCTGGTCCCGAAGAACTCCTTGACCGCGGCCACCACCGGCCGGATGTTGATCAGGGTCTGCGGGGTGATGGCCTCGACGTCCTGGGTGGTCATCCGCTCGCGGACCACCCGCTCCATGCGGGACAGACCGACACGGACCTGGTTCTGGATGAGCTCGCCCACCGAGCGGATCCGGCGGTTGGCGAAGTGGTCCTGATCGTCGATCCGGTACGTCGATTCGCCGTCGGCCATGTGCTTGGCCAGGTGGAGCATGTAGGTGGCCGAGGCCAGGATCTCCGACGGACTCAGCACGCCCTGGGTCGGCGACGGGCGCTCGAGGTCGATCTTGAAGATGTCGGCGATCCGCTCGATCTCAGGTCCGAGCTTGCGGTTGAGCTTGTACCGGCCCACCCGGGTCAGGTCATAGCGCTTGGGGTTGAAGAAGGCGTTCTCGAAGTACTGGCGGGCCGCCTCCACCGACAGGGGCTCCCCGGGACGGGCCCGCTTGTAGATCTCGAGCAGGGCCTCCTCGCGTGACGGAGCCAGATTCTGCTCCTTCTCCCACTGCCCCTCGAGGAAGTCGAAGTGGCGGACGAAGCGCTCCAGGAAGGCCTGGTCCTCGTAGCCGAGGGCGCGGAGCAGGACGAACAGCGAGAGCCGGCGCTTGCGGGCCACGCGGCAGCCGGCGGTGACGTCCTTGGACGGCTTGGCCTCGACGTCGAATTCGATCCACTCCCCGCGGTAGGGGTGGATGGTGCCGGTGAACACGGTTTTGGCGTCACGTCCGGGCTGGAAGATGACCCCCGGCGAACGGACCAGCTGGCTCACCACGACCCGCTCGGTGCCGTTGACGATGAAGGTGCCCTTGTCGGTCATCACCGGGAAGTCCCCCATGAAGACCGTCTGCTCCTTGATCTCGCCCGTGCCCGCGTTCATGAACCGGGCCCGCACGAAGACGGGCGCGGCGTAGGTCATGTCCTTCTCCTTGCACTCCTCCACCGAGAATTTCGGTGGCGGGCGCAGGTCGGGGTCGGTCGGATCGAACTCCAGCTCGAGGCTCAGCTGGCCGGTGAAATCCTCGATCGGGCTGATGTCGTTGAACGTCTCGGCCAGACCCCGGTCCAGGAACCACTGGAAGGAGTCACGCTGGATGGCGACGAGGTCCGGCAAGGGCAGGGCCTCATCGATGTTGGCAAATGAAAAACGTTCCGGGCTGTTGGACCGTGTAGGCAACGGCCTACTCCTCCCAGTTGCATGGTGGATGGGGCGACGACGGGGTACTGCGGTGAGTCAACGTTTCGGGGTGAACTTCTCGGGCACTTCTCGGGACATATCGGGGACTTCTGAGGGGTCGACAGCTACCGCCGGAGCGGTCGGAAAGGGTCGCCAGGGCGCGCGTCAATCAGCCAAAACACTGAGGAAGGCAAAAGGAGCAGGCACGGCAACCAGTTATCCTAACCGGACACGCACGGAATCACAAGCCCAAGGGCGCGAATCCCCGATCCAGGCCTGCACACGGTAGAAGACCAGCCGTCCGCCGTCAAGGAACACGCCGATTTCCGGGTCCCACGCCGCCACCTTCCCACTCGTCACCGGGGTGCGGACCAGCCGCATCCCGGTCCGGAACTGCCATGACCGACCGGTTCCCTGGTCACCGCGACCGCGGTGACCAGGGTCCGGGGGTCGTCCTACTTGAGTTCGACGGTGGCTCCGGCTCCTTCGAGCTGGGCCTTGGCCTTCTCCGCGTCTTCCTTGTTGGCCTTCTCCAGCACCGGCTTGGGAGCCCCGTCGACCAGGTCTTTTGCCTCCTTCAGGCCGAGACTGGTCAAGGAGCGCACCTCCTTGATCACCTGGATCTTCTTGTCGCCCGCGGCGGTGAGGATCACGTCGAATTCGGTCTTCTCCTCTTCCCCCCCGCCGGCGTCGGCCCCTCCAGCCGCCGGGGCGGCGGCGGCCACGGCCACGGGAGCGGCGGCGGTCACGCCGAAGCGCTCCTCGAATTCCTTGAGCAGCTCGCTCAGCTCGAGGACGGACAGCTCGGAGATGCCGTCCAGGATCTGGTCCTTGGTCAGGGTGCCTGCCATTGTCGTAACTCCTTGTTTCCTGGTCTTGGGTTCGGTCGGTTGTCTCGGTTGTGGTACTGAACGGGATCCGCGGCGGCGGTCCCGGGTCCTACTCGGTCTCCGGTGTCTCGGCCGTCGGTGCCTCGGCGGTCGGTGCCTCGGTCTCCGGTGCCTCGGCGGCCGGTGCCTCGGTTGCCGGTGCCTCGGTTGCCGCAGCATCGGTTGCCGCAGCATCGGCTGCGGGAGCCGGGCCGGTCTCGAGTACCTCGCCGGAAGCCTGTCGCTGGTCGATCAGGGCCGACAGCCCGTAGGCCAGATTGCGGGGAAGCGCCTCGATGAGGCTGGCCAGCTGCTGGATGGGTGCCGCCAGGGCGCCGGCGAACTGGGCCAGCAGCGTGTCCCGGGACGGGAGGTCGGCCAGCACGCCGATGTCGTTGGCGGACAGCACGCCGGTTCCGACCATGCCGCCCTTGACGATCAGGTTCGGATTGCCCCGGGCGAAGTCACGCAGCGTCTTGGCTACCGCACTGACATCCCCGCGCACGAACGCAATGGCCGTGGGGCCCGTCAAAAAGTCGTGCATCGGGGCCTGCGGGCTGTCGGCGATAGCCAAGCGGACCAGGGTGTTCTTGTAGATCTTGTAGTCCCCGCCGGCGGCGGACAGCCCTTGGCGCAGCTCAGCCAGCTCGGACACGCTCAGGCCGCGGTACTCGGTCAGCACCGCAGCGTCCGAGGCCTCGAGGCGGTCCCGAACCTCGTTGACGACGGCGACCTTGTCGGCCCTCGGATTGTCCATGGTCCCTCCGCTGAGCATGTGGCTCAGATCCGGGCCGTAGACACCATCGAGCGGTGTCGCGCCGGCACATGGGCTCGGCGCGGAACGCCTCATCAGGCGGACCCGTCTCGGGTCCCTTCGGCACCGGGTGACCGGTGCACCGGAGGTCTACGGCAGTTCAGTGAAGTGTGGAAAGGTGAAACCCTAGCGCGGATCGGCCGGTTGCGACCAGTCGTCCTTCCGAGCGGTCACGAGCGGTCACGAGGGGTCAGGCGCTGGTGGCCAGCTCCTCGTCGGTCTTGCGGGCGAGCAGCGGGTCGATATGGACGCCCGGACCCATGGTCGAAGAGAGGGTCACCGCCCTGACATAGCGGCCCTTTGAGGATGCCGGCTTGGCCCGGTGGATCTCCTCCATGACCGCATGCAGGTTCTCGAGGAGCTGGGCCCGGTCGAAGGACACCTTCCCCACCCGGAGGTGGATGTTCCCCACCTTGTCGGTCCGGTACTCGACCCGGCCACCCTTGAACTCGGCGACCGCCCGCTCCACGTCGTCGGTCACCGTCCCGGTCTTCGGGTTGGGCATCAGGCCGCGGGGCCCGAGCACCCGGCCCAGGGTCCCGACCTGGCCCATCAGGTCCGGCGTGGCGATGGCGATGTCGAAATCGAGGAAGCCCTCGTTGGCCACCCGGGCCACGAGGTCGTCGGCGCCGACGACGTCGGCGCCGGCCGCCCGGGCCTCCGCCGCCTTCTCACCGGCGGCGAACACCGCCACCCGGGCGGTGCGTCCGGTCCCGGCCGGCAGGGACAGGGTCCCGCGGACGATCTGATCCGCCTTGCGGGGATCGACTCCCAGGCGGATGGCGACCTCCACCGTCTCGTCGAACGAGGCCTTGGCCGAGGCCTTGACCAGGTCGACCGCCTCGACGGGCGTATAGAGATGCTGCCGGTCGAACTGGGCGACGCTCGACTTGTACTTCTTTCCCCGTGACATGTGGTTCTCCGTTTCCTCGACTATCCGCGGCGTCAGGCTCAGCCGGCGACGGCGATGCCCATCGACCGGGCCGTGCCCTCCACCTGGCGCTTGGCTGCCTCGATGTCGGAGGTGTTGAGATCGGGCAGCTTGATGGCGGCTATCTCGGCCACCTGGGCATCGGTGACCGTGCCCACCTGCTCACGCCCCGATGTCGAGGCGCCCTTCTCCAGACCGGCGGCCTGGCGAAGCAGGGCCGGCGTCGGCGGGGTCTTGAGGACGAACGAGAAGGTCCGGTCCTCGTAGATGGAGATCTCGACCGGCACGATCGATCCCCGCTGGTTCTCCGTGGCCGCGTTGTACTGCTTGCAGAAATCCATCGTCTGGACTCCGTGCGGACCGAGCGCCGTTCCCACCGGTGGCGCGGGCGTGGCGCCCCCGGCGGGGAGCTGGATCTTCACGACCGCAAGGACGCGCTTCTTCGGTGGCATGGGTACTTCTCCTTCTCTGGTTCCCGCCGGCCTACAGCTTGGCGACCTGGCTGAATTCGAGCTCCACTGGGGTCTCTCGACCGAAGATGTTGACCAGGACCTTGAGCTTCAGCTGGTCCTCGTTTATTTCGGCGATCTGGCCGGAGAAGTCGGCGAACGGACCTTCCTTGACCCGAACCGTCTCCCCGACCTCGTGCTCGAGGCGTGGACGGCTGCGCTTGGAGGGCGCCTCCCCTCCCTCGACCTTCACCTGGAGGATCCCCTCGACCTCACGCCGGGACAATGGTGTCGGCTTGGTGCCGGGCCCGACGAACCCGGTGACGCCGGGGGTGTTCCGGATGACCGACCAGCTGTCGTCGTCCAGTTCGCAACGACACAGGAGATAGCCGGGGAACACCTTCTTCTGCACGACCACCTTCTTGCCGTTCTTGAACTCGACGACGTCCTCCATGGGAATGACCACCTCGTAGATGCGGTCCTCCATGTTCATCGACACGGCCCGGCTGTGGAGGTTCGACTTCACCTTGTTCTCATAGCCGGCGTAGGTGTGGACCACGAACCACCGTCCGGGCTGGTCGTAGGGGCTGACGACGAACGGCTCCTCGTCCTCGTCGAGGTAGTCCTCCTCGCCGTCGAGGTCGGCATCGATATCAGCGTCGATCGGGGCAGCCTCTTCGGCGGTCCCCGTCTCTATCGCCTCGGCTTCGGCGGCATCAGGCGCGGACGACGTCTCCGTGGCCGAAGCCGGGTCGACGTCGGGGGCCGACGAGGACTCGCCGGCCCCCGGGGCCTCGTCGTCGCTCAACGGTGTATTGGTATCGTCATTGGTCACGGTCACGCCGATCACGTCTTGAACAGCCAGAGAACGCCCTTGGCGAAGGCGTAGTTGAGAATGAAGATGAGCACCATCAGGGACAGGAGCGTCACCAGCGTCACGGTGGTGTAGTTGATGACCTCGGACCGGTTGGGCCAGGCCACCTGCCGAAGCTCAGATCGTACCTCGCGGATGAACTGACCCGGACGGAAAGGCTCGCGCTTCGGTGGCCGCCGGGGCGGAGGGGCCGCGCGCCTGGGCGCGCCCTCACCATCGGGATCCTGCCCCTGACGCTGCGCCATGCGCTTTTGTTCTCGGTTCACGTGCTCTGTGTCCTTCGACGGTTGGCTTCTGTGGTGAGCAGGGCAGGAGGGACTCGAACCCCCAACCTTCGGTTTTGGAGACCGGTGCTCTACCAGTTGAGCTACTGCCCTCTGTCGACCGCCGTGCCGCGAGCGGCCAGCCGATCGCAGGGGCGGTTGGCTAGGTTATCACCGGGACCGGAGGGATTCCCAGGCACAATGCCGGTCCGCAGGCCCGGTCCCTCGCCGGTCCGCCCCCACCTACCGGGTTTCTTTGTGCAGCGTGTGGCGCCGGTCCCACCGGCAGAACTTCTTCATCTCGATCCGCTCGCGGTCGTTCAGCTTGTTCTTCGTCGTGATGTAGTTCCGTCGCTTGCACTGCTCGCAGGCCAGGGTGACCTGGATGCGCTTCTCGTTCTTTGCCATCTTGACTCCTCCTACGGCCTGCCGCCGTACTGGCCGGCGGGGCTGGCTCCCATGTCTTGCCCGGTGTCCTCGACTGTCCTGCCTGTGTCCTGCTTGTGTGCTGCGGGTGGTAGCGGCGGCCGGACTCGAACCGGCGACCCCACGATTATGAGCCGTGTGCTCTGACCAACTGAGCTACGCCGCCATGGGCGAGCCCCCTGTCGGAATCGAACCGACGACACCAGCCTTACCATGGCTGTGCTCTGCCGACTGAGCTAAGGGGGCAGTGCGGCTCGAGCGAGCAGCAAAAAGACAATCATAGCCAAAGCTGGGCCCGGCCGAGCGTAGCCGCCCACCTCGCTACCATCGGCTGATGCACGTGCGCTTGGCGAGGGCGTCCGACTCCGAAACGATCCGGTCGATCTACAACGCCGAGGTCACCGGGTCGACCGCCACCTTCGACCTCGTGCCCCGAACCCCCGAGGAGCAGTTGGCCTGGCTGGCCGACCACCGCGGTCCCTATCCGGCGGTGGTGGCGACCGACGATCGGGACAACGTCCTCGGATTCGGCTCCCTCTCGGAGTACAAGAACCGCCCGTCCTACGCCACCACGGTGGAGAATTCGGTGTACGTGGACCCCGCCCATCGGGGTGAGGGGGTGGGCAGGGCCCTCCTCGAGCACCTCATCGGGCTGGCCACCCAGCACGGCTTCCACTCCGTCATCGCCCGGGTCGGCGGGGACAATCTGGCGTCCATCGCCCTCCATCAGGCGTGCGGCTTCACCCTGGTCGGGGTGGAGCGGGAGGTCGGTCGCAAGTTCGGCCGGTGGCTCGATGTGACGGTCCTCCAGCTCCTGGTCTGACCAGGTCCGGCCCGTCGGGCAGCCGGGCCGGGCCCGTTACGGGGCGACGCCGACCAGGACGCCGTCAGCCGCGGCCGCCCGGGGCACCGATGACCGCCGTTCCCAGCTGGCCAGGGGCACGGTGAGCACGAAGAGGATCCACAGCAGGGTCAGGACGATCTCCAGTGGATCGCCGTGGATCAGGCTGTGCACCAGGTCGGTGCCCCCGGGCAGCTCGATGAACGCCGTCACCATGGAGAGCCCGATGATCAGCGACCGGAGCCGGCCCAACGCCACCGGCGCCAGCAGGATGAGACCCCACGACAGATACCAGGGCTGGACCACCGGCCCGAGGGCGACCAGCAGCAGCAGGGTGATGCCCAGCGCCTTGAGCGTGCCGATCCGGTCGCTGTTGAACAGCAGCCAGACGCCGGCGATCCCCGCCACCAGCAACCCGAAGAAGCGGGTGACCGACAGCACGCCACCCAGCCCCACGCCGAGGTGGACGAAGTGGGCGATCCCGGTGAAGGCCAGGGCCAGCGAGGTGGTCGGGGCCGTCCACGAGCGGACCGCCCCCGGCGTCCCGAGGATGGTCACCCACCCCCAACCCAGACCGCTCACGTAGGAGAAGAAGCCGAGCACGCCGGCTCCGAGGAGCCCGGCCGTCACCACCGGCCGTATCCGGTCGCGCACCGCCGCCTGGGGCCCGAGCCAGCTCCACCCGACATAGAGGATCCCGAACGCCGCCGGCGCTTTGATCGCCGTGGCCAGCGCGCACAGGGCGATGCCCACGATGGGGCGTTTCTCCTTGGCCGCGGTGAGCCCGGCGACCAGGAATCCGAGCATCAGGGCGTCGTTGTGGGCACCTCCGATGAGGTGGAGGAGCGTGACCGGGTTGAGGATCATGAGGGTGAACAGCTCGGCCCCGTCGCGGTGGTACAACCGGGCCAGCCGGGGGACGCAGGAGGCGATGAGCAGCACCCCGACCAGGGCGAGCAGGCGGAGCAGGACGATGGTGGCCAGCTCGTTGTGGAAGGTGATCCGGGCGAAGATCCCGTCGATCTGGAGGAAGAGCGGTCCGTAGGGGGCCGGGGCGTTGGCCCACAGCGAGTCGACCGGGGCGGTATAGGAGTTGTTGCCCAATTGGGCCGGGCCGTAGAGGTAGGGGCTCATGTGGTGGCTGACCATCTCGCCCTGGGCCGCGTAGGAGTAGACGTCCCGGCTGAACAGCGGTGCGATGACCAGCATGGGGAGCGCCCAGAGGGCGAACACCCACATCATCCGCTTGATCGGGACCCCAGGACACCGGGAGTAGAGCCGGGTCATGCCCCACCACACCCGCATCAGCAGCAACAGCCCGCCGTAGACGGCGGCCAGTGTGAAGTAGACGGCCCAGGTACTGGCCTGATCGGTGCGGGGCACCCCGAAGAACCAGACGCCGGGCATCTCGAGCTTGAACGGGGAGCTCGGGAGCGAGGCACCGATGGCGATGGCGACCATGGCCACGAACCCCAGCAGGGCCGGTCGCAACACGAGCCCACGCTGGCCGGCCTGACCCTCGTGCAGCTGGCCCTGGTCGCCGGCCGGGACCGCGGACGTGTCCCAGCGTTGGCGGACCGAGCCCACGAACGCCTCGGTCAAGCGGAGCCCGGTCCGGTAGATCTCCAGGGCGAGGAGGGGTAGTCCGGAGCTGGAGCTCGGTGGCCGGGGTTGCCCACCCTCGGGCGCCTCGGCTGCCGTGGTCTCGGATGGCATGAGGTTTCGGGGCTTCTCCTCGGTCGGACTGCCGGCACCAGTCGATCCATCTGGTTGCGCAGAGCCAGTTACCGCTCCCCGCACTCGTCATCAGTTGCGGATCCCCGATCAACGCTCGCCAGACCGCGTGAGCACCCGTACCGCAATCATTCCGTAACTTCATTGTAACCAAGCCGGGGTCCCGATCAAGTCACCTGATCAAGGGACCGGAGCGTCCTGATCGGGGTCCGGCGGCGCCTGCGCCGACCGGCCCCCGGAGGCGGCGTGGGACACCGTCCCCACCGCCCCCGGTCCACTCCTGCGGTGGGCCGGGAAGGATTCGAACCTTCGAAGGCAGAACCGGCAGATTTACAGTCTGCTCCCTTTGGCCACTCGGGCACCGACCCGCAGGGCGGAAGGATATCGCCTGGTACGGCGCTACTGTTTCGCCATGCCCACCTTCGACGTTGTTTCGGAAGTCGACATGCAAGAGGTGCGGAACGCGGTCGACCAGGCCAACCGCGAAGCAGCCACCCGTTTCGACTTCAAAGGAACCGACTCGTCCATCGAGCTCTCGGACAAGGAGCTGCTGCTGGCCTCGTCGACCGAGGACCGGCTCCGTGCCCTGTACCAGGTCCTACAGGAGAAGCTGGTCAAGCGCGAGGTCTCCCTCAAGTCCTTCGAGGTCGGAAAGATCGAGGAGGCCTCCCGCGGCTCCGCCCGGCAGAAGCTGACCATCCGGGCCGGCATCTCCTCCGACCACGCCAAGAAGATCAACAAGTTCATCAAGGACCTCGGGCGCAAAGGCGTCAGCTCGCAGACCCAGGGGGATCAGTTGCGGGTGAGCGGGAAGAAACGCGACGACCTGCAGGCGGTCATCACTGCGTGCAAGGCGGAGGATTTCGGTATCCCGCTGCAGTTCAACAACTTCCGGGACTGACCGGGGTCACCGCCGGCGTCCGTGGTGCGGGCGGTCAGGCCGCCTCGACGAGCTCGTCGAGCTCCTCCAGCGGGTGCACCCGGAACAGGCGGTTGAAGACGATGAACTTGAGGACCCAGAAGAGCGCGAACGACAAGATGTTGGCCGCCAGCACCAGCACGGTCTGCTCCAAATGGCCGAGGTGGTGCACCTCGCCGATGTGGCGGGCGACCGCCGCGCCACCGATGGACACGACGATGCCGATGGCCGACATGGCCCAGAAGGGCACGATCTCCTTCATCAGGTGGGATCGGCCGCCCTTGCCCCACACCCACTTGCGATTGAGGTAGTACGACGGCACCACGGCCACGATGTTGGCGATGACGGTGCTCGCGATGGCACCGGCCAGGTGGAGCACGCCGAACACGAGCGCCAGCACGCCGAAGGAGACCGCGGTGGACACCACCGACACCATCGTGTACCGGAACAGCTGCTTGGCTTCGGGGGTGTCCCGCTTCTGCCAGAGATGAAGCGCGCGGGTGGACAGGCCGTTCATCGGGGTCACTCTATCGGTGGAGGGGGCTCAGGACCGGGTCAGCGACGCCGGGAGGTGGAAAAACCGGGTTCTCACACCGCATTGGCCCGGGCCACGGCGCCGAGCCACGACGCGCTCGGCTTCGCACGGCGTTCGAATGTCTCGCGGTCGACGGCGACCATCCCGAAGGTCGGTCCGTAGCCCAGCACCCACTCGAAGTTGTCCAGAAGGCTCCAGTAGAAGTACCCGCGGACGTCGATCCCGGCGTCAAGACAGTGCCCGACACCGTCGAGTGCCCTGTTCACGTAGTCGATCCTGACACGGTCGTCGTCGGTCCCGATGCCGTTTTCGGTGACGTAGACCGGAAGCCCCGTCTTCTCCCATGCCCGACGGATGGTGCCCTCGAGGGCTTCGGGCCAGACCTCGTACCCCATCTGGGTGATGGGCACGCCCTCCTCGCCCCCCAGCGCGCCGTCGGGCCCGACCCGCATCCGCGTGTAGGTCTGGACCCCGATGAAGTCGTCTCCCTCGGTCGACTCGAGGAACACGTCCTCGGAGGGGCGCCGGATCCGCTCGAGCCAGTCCTCTCCGCCCGGCTGGAGCTGGTAGTCGGTCATCGACAGGGTCATCCCGACCGGGAAGTCGCCCGGACCCGACCGAATGGCCTCGACGGCCTTGCGGTGGGCCGCGGCCAGGGTGTCGTTGACGGCACTCCGGCGGGCCCTGTCCCGTACCCGGGGCGGGAAGATCCCGAGCCGCCATCCCATCGTGGCCACCACGTTCGGCTCATTGAGGGTCGCGGCCATACCGACCAGGTCGCCGATGTGCGCGGCGGCCCGCTCGCAGAACCGGGTGAAGCGATCTGCGGCGTGGGGGGCCTCCCAGGTGCCGGCGGCGGCCAGCCATCGGGGATGGGTGAAATGGTGGAAGGTGACCACCGGCACGACCCCTCGCTCGTGACATGCCGCCGCCATGCGCCGGTAGTGGTCGAGCGCCACACGGGAGAACTCACCCTCCTCGGGCTCGATCCGGCTCCACTCGAGCGAGAACCGGTAGGCGCCGAGCCCGAGGCCGGCGACCAGGGCGATGTCCTCGTCGAAGCGGTTGAACGAATCGCAGGCGTCTCCACTCACGTCGACACAGCCTGCGGTGGGATCGTGCTCGAATACCCACCAGTCGTTGTTGACGTTGCCACCTTCGATCTGATGGGCGGCGGTTGCCGTTCCCCAGACGAAGCGGTCGGGGAAGACGAGCTCGGCCATGGCCCAAAACGTAGCGGGATCGCCGCCCCGCCGCCCTGCCCGGCTCCGAGGAGCGCATCGGGACGACTCTCCAGCTGGCAGGATGGGGAGGTGAGTGACGCCCTCGACTTCCTGGTCGACCTGCTCGACCTCGAGTCCATCGAAGTCAACATCTTCCGGGGCGTAAGCCCCAACGAGGACCGCCAGCGGGTGTTCGGCGGCCAGGTCGCGGCCCAGTCGTTGATGGCCGCGGGCCGAACCGTCGACAACGGACGGCCGCACTCGCTGCACGCCTACTTCCTGCGGCCGGGTGACCCCAACGTACCCATCCTCTACGAAGTGGACCGCATACGGGACGGCAGGTCCTTCACCACCCGCAGGGTGGTGGCCATCCAACATGGCCGGGCCATCTTCAACATGTCGACGTCGTTCCACGTGGACGAGCCCGGACTCTCCCACCAATTCCCCATGCCCGACGTACCCGCCCCCGAAAACCTCGACACCCTGGCCACGAGGCTCGAACCCTTCCGGGAGACGCTCGGGGACTGGTTCTCCCGGCCCCACCCGATCGATCAGCGCCACATCGGCGAGCTGCCCTTCACCCACGGTGCGGGGAAGGAGCCGGTGCAGCGCCTGTGGATCCGAGCCGACGGAACGCTCCCTGACGATCCCCTTCTGCACGCCTGCATTGCCACCTACGCGTCGGACATGTCGCTGTTCGACACCATGCTGGCCCCCCACGACGTCCGCTGGGAGGACAGCCACTTCATGGGCGCCAGCCTCGACCATTGCATGTGGTTCCACCGTCCGTTCCGGGCCGACGAATGGCTGCTCTACGACATGGACAGTCCCTCGGCGTTCGGCGCCCGCGGGCTGGCCAGGGGATTCCTGTTCACCAGGGAGGGTGAGCTGGTGGTGTCAATGGTCCAAGAAGGTCTGATGCGACTTTCGAACCGCCCGAGCGGCTCCTGACCGGGAGGGCAGGGCACCGAGCCCGGGCCGACGAAGAGGTCGGGGAAGGGTCAGCGGGAGGTGATGGGCACGTAGTCGCGGACGTCGTCGCCGATGTAGAGCTGACGGGGTCGGGCGATCTTCGAGTCCTGATCCAGCATCTCGTTCCAGTGGGCCAGCCAACCCGCAGTGCGGGGGATGGCAAACAGCACGGGGAACATCTCGAGGGGAAAACCCATGGCCTGGTAGATCAGCCCGGAGTAGAAGTCGACGTTGGGGTACAGCTTCCGCGACAGGAAGTAGTCATCAGACAGGGCGATCTCCTCCAACTTCAACGCGATGTCCAAGAGGGGGTTCTTGCCGGTGACCGTGAAGACCTCGTCGGCCGTCTTCTTGATGATCGTCGCCCGCGGGTCGTAGCTCTTGTAGACCCGGTGGCCGAACCCCTGGAGCCTCCCTGCCGACCCCTCCTTCACCGAGGCGATGAAGGCCTCGACGTTTTCCATCGACCCGATGTCGGTGAGCATGCGGATGACCGCCTCGTTGGCTCCGCCGTGTCGCGGACCGTACAGCGCGGCCGCCGCGGCGGCACAGGCCGAATACGGATCGGCGTGGGAGGAGCCGACCACCCGCATGGCGGTGGTCGAGCAGTTCTGCTCGTGGTCGGCGTGGAGAATGAAGAGCACGTCGAGGGCACGGGCCAGTACCGGATCGGCTTCGAATCGCGGTTCTGCGATCTTCCACATCATCGACAAGAAGTTCGACGTGAACGGCAACGAATTGTCCGGATAGACGAACGGCATACCCACGCTGAACCGGTGGGCGGCGGCGGCCAGCGTCGGCATCTTGGCGATCAGCCGGATGATCTGCTTGTCACGTGATTCGACGTCGAAGATATCTTTGGCATCTCCGTAGAAGGTCGACAGGGCGGCAACCGCGGACACGAGCATGCCCATGGGATGGGCGTCGTAGTGGAACCCCTCGAGGAACCGCTTGCGCACGTTCTCGTGGATGAAGGTGTGCAGCGTGATCTCACGCTCCCACGTCTCGTACTCGGCGGTGGACGGGAGCTCGCCGTTCAACAGGAGGTAGGCCACCTCGAGGTAGGTCGAATTCTCGGCCAATTGCTCGATGGGATACCCGCGGTAACGGAGGATGCCCTCGTCCCCGTCCAGGTAGGTGATCGAGCTCTCGCACGCAGCGGTGGATACGAAGCCCGGATCGTAGAACCAGACCCCGGGGAGCAGTTTCGACCACTGCGCCGCAGAGATGCCGCCATGTTCGAAGGGGATCTCGAGGGACTCGCCGTTGCGATTGTCGATGATCGTGATGCTCTCAGCCACTGATCCCCAAACCCTTCTGTCGGCAGTCTCGTCGGCCCAACCCACCCAATCCTAGATCGACATGCCCCGTCTCTGACCAACCGGCGGCCGGCCCGAGCGGCGGCGAGCGGCGGCCACGGCGGTCACCGACGCCGGAGGATGGCCCACGTCAGCTCGAGATCTGGATGAGGAATTTCTGGGACGATCCGGCCGGATTGGCCTCGGGCGGAATGGCCACGGCGAGGGAGAGCTCGTAGAGGTGGCCACCGGCGACGGGCAGTGGGGACAGTGTCAGCGCGACGGACCATCCGGGCCGGAGGGTGATCCGCGTCTGCGTCGTGCCGCCGCGCTTGCCGACGGCCGGCGGGGCCGTCCCGGCGGGGACGACAGGGGTCACCGTCTGGCTCACCGCCACCCCACTCTCGACCACCGTCCCGCAATTGGTCACGGTCATCGATGCCTGCACCGTTCTTGTCGGGGGCAGCACGACGGCTGTGGGACCGGGGACCGCCGACGATGGGTCACTGCAGCTGTCGCCCACGATGCCCGGGCCGCCCGAAGCCGCCACCGCCGGTGTCGCGGGCGGTACCGCCGAAGGCACCAGACCCGCGGCCGTGATGACCAGCTCGTGGAAGGGGATCAGCGCCACGGACGCCTTCAGGGCCGCCGCCGCCGCCCCGAGCCGGACCGGACTGAGCGGGGCGTCGACGGCCGGCGACGGCACCCACACGGAAGCCGGCAGGTGGACCGGGATGTGCTCCCGATGGGCATAGGCGATCAGCCGCCGGTAGTCGTCGTCCGACTGTTGGAAGAGAAGTCCCGCGCCGGCCATCGTCGCTGCTGCATCGGATATCGAGGTCAGCGGTGCCGATTGGCGGGGCGAGGGATCGGACGGGGCACCGGCGACGGGCAGGGGGCCCATGCCGAGGAGCCGATCGATGCTGGTGCGGAGATGGACGGTGGCCCGCGACCGCTCGTCCATCACCTCGGTGAAGCGGGTGCTCACACTTCCCGTCGGGTACGGCGGCACCAGAGCGGCCGCTTCCGACGCCTGCTCCGCGGTCGAATCCACGGCTTCGTCGAGCCCCTGTTGGATCTCGGTCCTGGCGGTGTGCGGAACCGTGGCGTTGGGAAGCTGCGCCGCGGTCTCCATCAGGGAGGCCAACTCGCCTCCGGTCTGGTTGGACGCGTCGACGACGCGGGACGCCAACGCGCCGTACCCGGTGTCGATCGAGGCCCGGAAGCCACCGGACTGGGCGTGGATCTCGGCCACCGAACCGATGACGAGGGCCGCGGTCGCCACGATGAGCAGGACCAGCAGAAGGATCCTGCCCCGACCTCGCCTGGCGGCGGCGCGGCCGCGTCTGCGTCGGTCCCTCGGCATCCCGTGGACGATAGTGCCCGGCGTCGGCGCCAGATCCTTGACGCGACGGCCCGGTCACCCGGCCTGCACGGGCCCGACGCACGACGACGGCCGGCGCCGGGAACAGCTCAGCGCATCAAGTCGGGTGCGACCTCCATGCCGGCCTTCCAGACCGTCTTGGCCACGATTTTGGAGAAGTCCGCCCGGCTCGCGTATTTCGCACCGATCTCCCTCGTCTCCTCGAGGAGCCCCTCCGAGAGCGTCGTGGGGTTGAGGCCCAGCGCCAGGAAGCGCTCACGCGTCACGTTGAGGTCGTTCTCTGCCGCCTCCCTGCGGGGGTTCGGGAGATAGGCGATCTCCACGCCGGTCAGCTCGGAGATGAGCTTGGCCAGACCACCGACCTGGTAGGTCTCGGTGACCTGGTTGAACACGGAGACCTGCTCACCCTTGGCCGGAGGGTTCTTGAGGGCGATCTCGATGCACCGGACCGTGTCGCGGATGTGGATGAAGGCCCGCGTCTGGCCGCCGGTGCCGTGCACGGTCAGCGGATGGCCGATGGCCGCCTGCATGATGAAGCGGTTGAGCACCGTGCCGTAATCGCCGTCGTAGTCGAAGCGGTTGATGAGACGCTCGTCGATCACCGTCTCGGGGGTCTGGGTGCCCCAGACGATGCCCTGGTGGAGATCGGTGATCCGCACACCGTCGTTCTTGGCGTAGAAGGCGAAGAGGAGCTGATCGAGGGTCTTGGTCATGTGGTAGATGGAACCGGGGTTGGCCGGGTGCAGGATCTCGCGCTCGAGCTCCCCGTCCGGGGTGGTGACGTGAACGGTGAGGTAGCCCTCGGGGATCGGGGCCGAGCCCGACCACCCGTAGCCGTAGACGCCCATCGTCCCCAGGTGGACGACGGCGATGTCGAGTTCCGACTCGACGATGGCGCAGAGCAGGTTGTGGGTGCCGGCGATGTTGTTGTCGACGGTGTAGCGCTTGGTCTTCGAGCTCCGCATCGAGTACGGGGCGGCCCGCTGCTCGGCGAAGTGGACGATGGCGTCGGGCCGTTCCTCCAGGAGCAGCGTGACGAGCCGGTCGTACTCGTGGGCGAGGTCGAGATTGACGAAGCCGATCTCCTTGCCCGTGTGCTCCTTCCACACGGCCACCCGCTCGTGGATCGGGCGCACCGGGGTGAGGGATTCGACCTCGAGCTCGACGTCGATGAAACGACGGCTCAGGTTGTCGACGATGGTCACGTCATGACCGGCCTGGGAGAGGTGCAGCGTCGTGGGCCAGCCGCAGAAGCCGTCGCCACCGAGAATGAGAACCTTCATGATGATCCTTCCTTCTGCGAAGACGCGACCCGAAAAGCTCGGCAGGTGCGTTCGACGTCGACGATCCTATGTGTTGTCATCGTGAGATCGAGGGAATCGGGGTGGTTCCCGACGAGCCCCGGAACTGCCTGGTCACCCATGCTCCCCATGCTTCCGGGTGGTGTGGGGCTTCCCGGAACCTGTCGGAAGGTGGAATCGGCCGACCACGCACGGACCGTGGCGCTGACTTCTCCACGACGCGACTGACGGCCATCAGGGATGGCTGTCACCGCGGAATACCGGGTCATGCATTCCATTTCCCCCCCCTCGCTCCTGAACCTTACGCTCCGACAGCGCCAGTTCGCTCTTCCAGAGCAAGCCCTGACTGGTCACAAACGACCTGACCAGCCCCCTTTTTACCATCGATTCACCACTCTTTGTCTGTGAATATCCTTAGAGTCCGCGAATGCGCCGGATGGCCTGGGATGAACTGCAGGTCACCAAGGGGAATGTGTCGCTATCATCAAATTTGGGGGATTACGCAGAGTGGTGATCACCGCGGGACGCTCCGTGCCGAATCTCTCTCGGGCCTTCGCGCGTCGCCTGACCGTCCGGTTCGTCCGCGGACCCGGCGAGGCCCAGGAGATGCGGCCGTTCGAGCAGCGGGATGCTCAGCTCCGGTGACTGGAGTGGCCGGGTCAACGAATCGACCGGAACGGGACGGGGAAGCTCCTTCTCCCCGACGCCGACCACTCCCCGCTCCGCGAACCGCCTGGCGGTGACGAGGACCCGCCCCTCGAGCGAGCCGACGGCCTTGTTGTAGGCCGACACCGCGCTGTTGAGTCCCTTCCCGACCCCGGAGAAGTGGTCGCCCAGCACCGACAATCGCTGGTAGAGCAGCGCCCCGTCACGCTGGATCTCGCGGGCGTGCTCGGCCAGGGAGTCCTGTTGCCACCCGTATGCCACCGCTCGGAGGAGGGCGATCAGCGATGTCGGCGTGGCCAGCAGCACGTGATTGGCCACGGCGTGCTCCATCAGACCGGGTTCGTGCTCGAGCGCGGCGGTCAGGAGCGGATCGCCCGGTATGAAGGCCACGACGAACTCCGGTGACGGATCCACCCGTTTCCAGTACTCCTTCTTCGAGAGGGCGTCGACGTGGGCCTTCATCTGGCGGCCGTGACTGGCCAGGTGGGTGCGACGCAGGGTCTCGTCGTCGGCCTCGTTGGCATCCAGAAAGGCCTGCATGGGGACCTTGGCGTCCACGGCCACGTTCTTGCCGCCCGGAAGGTGCACGACCATGTCGGGGCGGAGACGGCCGCTGTCGGCGTCCGAGGTCACCTGTTCATCGAAGTCGCAGTGCTCGAGCATGCCGGCCATCTCCACCACCCGCCGAAGCTGCAGCTCGCCCCAGCGCCCACGGGTCTGGGGCGACCGCAGGGCCGAGACCAGGTTGCGGGTCTCCTTCTGCAATTGATCGTGGGACGTCGACAGGTGCTTCATCTGCTCGGTCAGGGTCGTGTACGCACGCTGCCGTTCGACCTCGAGGCGCTGCATCCCCGCCTCGTACTTCCCCAGCTGCTCACCGATGGGCTTGAGCAACTGCTCGATGGCTTCCTGCCGTTTGGCCAATTCTCCGTCCGCGGCCTGGCGGGTCTCGTTGAGCTTGGTGTCGGCGAGCTGGAGGAACTGCTCGTTGTTCTGCTGGAGGGCGAGCGTCGAGAGGCGGGCGAACTCCCCGGTCAACTGCTCGCGGGTCTCCGCCAAGCCGGCAGCCCGCTCCTCGGCGGCCCTGCGCTCGTGCTGGAGCTCCGAACCGAGACGGGCGGCGTCGGCCCGGAGGCCGATCAACTGCTGGGCCTGCTGGGCCGCCTCCTCACGCAGGCCCTGCAGGTCGGCGACCAGCGTCTGGTTCAGTGCGGACGCATCGGCCAGGCGGGCCTCCGCCGTTCTGGCCGCGGTGACCTGATCGGCGCGGACCAGCAGCCCCACCACCACGCCCAAGGGGATGCCGACAACGAGACCGACGATGACTCCGGTGATCATGACCTGTCCTCCTCGGGCCACCTGGGGGGCAAACTGGCCCAGCACTGGCCAGCGTACCGATGGGGTGTGACGACTCCAGGGACCGCCGCCACGGGCCCGCCGGTGGGCCTGGCGCCCGTGGCTGCGGCCGGACCCGGGACCGACCGGCCCGGACCCATCGGGGGACCGGACCTCCCGTGTGCCACCATGGGCCGATGCATCGCGTGGTCATCGTCGGTGCCGGTTTCGCCGGGCTGTCGGCAGCGAGAGCACTCGTGGGCAAGCCCGTCGAGGTGACGATCGTGGACCGGAGGAATTTCCACACCTTTCAACCGCTCCTGTACGAGGTGGCCACGGCCGGCCTCGAATCGGGCGACGTGGCCTACCCCATCCGGGCCATCTTCGGCCGGGCCGGCAACGTGACGTTCCGGTTCGCCACGGCGACGGGCGCCGACTGGGAGCACCGGCACGTGACCCTCGAGGATGCCGAGCCCCTGCCGTTCGATTCACTCATCGTGGCCAGCGGGGCCACGGCCAAGTTCTTCGGGATCCCGGGGGCCGGCGAGTTCAGCTTTCCCCTCTACACCCTCACCGACGCCCGGAGGCTCCGCGACCACGTGCTGCGCCGGCTCGAACAGGCCGACGCCGATCCGGCACTGGCGCCGGACGGCGCCCTCACCTTTGTGGTCGTGGGCGGTGGTCCCACCGGGGTGGAGGTGGCCGGTGCACTGGCCGAATTGTTGGACGTGGCCGTCCGACACGACGGCTTCCGGTTCAAGCGGGACGCGGCCCGGATCATCATGGTCGACGGGCTGGACCGGCTGTTGACCGCGTTCAAGCCGGCCGCCTCGGCGTACACGGCCGAGACCCTCTCGGGCCGCGGTGTCGAGCTGCGCCTGGGCCGCATGGTCAGATCGGTCACCAGTTCGTACGTCGAGCTCGACAAGGGTGACCGGATCGCCACACGGACGGTCGTCTGGGCCGGCGGGGTCACGGTGGACGGCACGGTCGCCTCCCGGATGGGGGCGGAGACCGGGGCCAACGGCCGGCTGGTGGTCGACTCCGACCTCTTGGTGGTCGGCCGCTCCGATGCCTATGCCATCGGCGACGCCGCCGCCGTCCCGTGGGGTCCGGGGTCCCGTGATGCCGGGCGGGTCTGCCCGCAGCTGGCCCAGGTGGCCATCCAGTCGGGAGCCCATGTCGCGGAACACATCCTCAACCGGATCGAGGGTCGTCCGACGAAGCCGTTCCGATATCACGACAAAGGCATCATGGCCACCATCGGCCGCCGGGCCGCCATCACCGAATTCCCGAGCGGGGTACTGGTCAAGGGGACCCTCGGTTGGCTGTCATGGTTGAGCCTGCACCTCGTGTATCTCGTCGGCTTCCGCAACAAGCTCATCGTGCTCGTCAATTGGTCATGGCGGTACCTCTCGTGGGGATCCGGACCCCGGGTCATCGTGGACGACGATCTCGAGCTCAAAGAGGTTGGGACCGAGCGGAGACCCGGACCGGCACCGCCCGGACCACCCGGCTGACCACAGGGTCGTGGGCAGGGGTACGGTGGTCGCCGTGGACGACACCCTCGAACAGATCGACCGGAAGGTCCTTCAGCTGTTCGCCCTGGTGGGTGAGTCGGTGTCGGGGGCCACACACGCCCTCCTGTCCGGGGACCGGGAAGCGGCCAAGGCCCTCGCCGACCGTGACGAGGTGGTGGACACCCTCTACCACGACATCGAGCACCTCACCCTCCAACAGCTCACGGTGGCCGGCATCACTTCGCCCTCGGACCTCCGATTCCTGGTCACCGTCATCAGGATGCTCCCGGACCTCGAACGGAACGGTGATCTGGCCGAGCATGTGGCCCGGCGGGCCGCCCGAGGGCTGGGTGGGGAGCTGTCGGCCAGGAGCCGGGGACTGGTGGAGCGCATGGGCGAGGTGGCCATTCACATGTGGCGGGCCACCACGGATGCGTACGCCGAACGGCAGCCGATGGCCGCGTCGTTGGTGGACACCCTCGACGACGAGATGGACGATCTGCACGTCAGCCTCACGGTCGAGGTGGTGGCGGGGACCATGCCGCTCCCCGTGGCGGTGGAACTGGCCATGGTCGCCCGCTTCTACGAGCGCTTCGGCGACCACGCGGTGAACCTGGCCAAGCGGGTCAGCGTGCTGGCTCCGACGACCAGCGCCACCATCTGAGGCGGCGGCCCGGTTTCGATCAGACCGGCTTGGCGGCCCGGCTCACCCCACGATGCCCCGTGAGACCAGCTCCTCGGAGATCTGGACGGCATTGAGGGCGGCCCCCTTGCGCAGGTTGTCGCCGCTGATGAAAAGAGCCAACCGGTTGTCCATACCGTCGGCCCGCCGGATCCGGCCCACCAAGGTGGCGTCCCTCCCGGCGGCGTGCAGAGGCGTTGGCACCTCGGCCAGCTCGACGCCCGGTGCCCCGGTGAGCAGCGCGGTCGCCTCGGCGGGGCTCAGGTCGCGGGCGAACTCGGCCACGACGGCGTGTGAGTGGCCCGTGAACACCGGCACCCGGACACAGGTGCAGGTGACCACCAGATCGGGGATGTCAAGGATCTTCCGGCTCTCGTTGCCGAATTTCTGCTCCTCGCTGGACTCGTTCGAGCCGTCTTCGACCAGGTGGCCGGCCATGGGGATCACGTTGTGGGCGATGACGTCGGGGAAGACCTCGGCGGCGGGGAAGCCCACCGCACCACCGTCGAAGGTGAGGGCGGCCGCACCTTCCACGGACTTGATCAGCTGCTCCTCGAGCTCCGCCACCCCGGCCAGGCCGGCGCCGGAGACCGCCTGGTAGGTGGCCACGATGATCCGTTCCAGACCGGCTGCGTCGTGGAGGGGCTTGAGAACGGGCATGGCCACCATGGTCGTGCAGTTCGGGTTGGCCACGATGCCCTTCCGGATCGACGCCAGCGCGGCCGCATTGACCTCGGGTACCACCAGCGGCACCTCCGGATCCATCCGCCAGGCCGACGAATTGTCGATGACGACGGCGCCCCCGGACACGAACCTCGGGGCCAGCTGCGCAGAAGCCGAGGCCCCGATGGAGAACAGGGCGAGATCCAGACCGTCCACGTCGGCCGTGGCCGCGTCCTCGACCACGACGTCGCGGCCCCGGAAGGGAATCCGCCGTCCGGCCGACCGGGACGAGGCGAACAGCCTGAGGTCGTCGAGCGGAAACCCCCGCTCGTCGAGGATGGCCAGCATCACGGTTCCGACCTGACCCGTCGCTCCGACGACCGCCACACGCATGGCTCTCATTCTACGGGCCCGGCGCCGCGCCGTCTGACAACGCCGCTCCGACGCCGGAGCGGTCTGACGGTCAGGCCAGCTCGAACGCAGCGTGCAGGGCCCGGACCGCCTCCTCGGCGGAATCGGCCCGGATCATGCACGAGATCCGGATCGACGACGTGGAGATCATCTCGATGTTGATCCCGGCGGAGGCGAGGGTCTCGAAGGTGAGGGCCGTCACCCCGGGATGGGTCTTCATCCCGGCCCCCACCAGCGACACCCGGGCCACGTCTGAGTCGCTGGTGACGCCGGTTGCCCCGAGCTCGGGGACGAGCTCCTCGCAGACCTCGGTGCTCACGGCCAGGTCGTAGCCGGGAACGGTGAACGAGATGTCGGTCGTCCCGTGCAACGAGGTGTTCTGCACGATCATGTCCACGTTCACGTGGCGGTCGGCCAGGCCCCTGAACAGCCGGGCGGCCAGACCCGGACGGTCGGGCACGCCGATGACCGTCACCTTGGCCTCGGTCACGTCATGGGTGACGGCGGTGACGATTGCCTGCTCCATGGTTTCATCCTCCTCGACAACCCAGGTCCCGGGCTCCCACGTGAAGCTCGAACGTACATGGAGCACCACACCGTGGTTGCGGGCGAACTCCACCGAGCGCAGATTGAGCACCCGGCCCCCGGTGGCGGCGATCTCCAGCATCTCCTCGTAGCTGACCCGGCCCAGCTTTCGGGCCTCGGGCTCGATGCGGGGATCGGTGCTGAACACGCCGGACACATCGGTATAGATCTCGCACACGTCGGCCGACAGGGCGGCGGCCAGCGCCACGGCCGTGGTGTCCGAGCCACCGCGACCGAGGGTGGTCACATCCCGTTCGACCGACATGCCCTGGAAGCCGGCGACGACCGGGACACCGCCACCGTCGAGGGTGGCCCGGAGCCGGTCCGCTCTGACATCGACGATCTTCGCCCGGGTGTGGACGGCATCGGTGATGATGCCGGCCTGGCTGCCGGTGAACGACGTGGCTTCCACCCCCAAGCCGGCCAAGGCCATGCACAACAGGGACATCGAGATGCGCTCCCCGGAGCTCAGCAGCATGTCCACCTCGCGCATCGGCTGCACGGTACTGACGTCGGAAGCCAGCCTGATCAGCTGGTCCGTGGTGTGACCCATGGCGCTGACCACCACCACCACATCGTCACCCGAACGCCGGGTCCGGGCGACGTGATCGGCGACGGCGCGGATGCGTTCGGCGTCCGCAACCGAGGTCCCACCGAACTTCTGTACCACCAGCGACATGGGGCCCAAGGCTACAGGGACGGCCGCGGACCTCCGTCGGGGCAAACACAGGCGACACCTTTGGTGGGCGTCGGAGCGACTACCCTGATCCCCCGTGTCCACCGAGAAGCGCCAGCGCCAGAAAGCCGGTCGGCAGGCCCGCCTGGCCGCTCAGCAGAAACAGCAGAAGCGCAAGCAGACGCTCCGGCGGACCATCACCGTCGTCATCGTGGCCGGTGTCGTGTTCGGGATCTCCTACGCCATCTTCAAGCCGGGGAAGAAGGCGGCCACCGCCACCACCACCACGACGTCGACCGTCCCCGTGGCCGCGGCGCAGACCACGGCCGACAAGGTCTCGAAGGCCGCCGGGTGCCCGTCCAGCCCGACGGCCACGTTGCCGAACCCGCAATGGAAGTCGCCGCCCCCGATGACCATCGACCCCGACAAGACCTACACGGCGACCATCAAGACCGACCTCGGGACGATCACCGCCTCACTCGATGCCAAGACGGCGCCGAACGCGGTCAACGACTTCGTCTTCCTGGCGGACCAGAAGTACTACGACTGCGTCACCTTCCACCGGGTCATCCCGTCCTTCATGGACCAGACCGGAGACCCCACCGGCACCGGCACCGGCGGGGTCGGCTACACCGTGCAGGGCGAGGTCCCGGCCACCGCGAATCCCCAGTACCCGCTCGGAGCGCTGGCCATGGCGAAGACGTCGGCGGCACCGAACGGGACGTCGAGCAACCAGTTCTTCATCGTGGCCGGCAGCGAGGGCGAGTCGCTGCCACCCGACTATGCGCTGTTCGGGCAGGTCACATCCGGGCAGGACGTGGTCGATCGGATCAACGCCGACGGCGATGCCAGCGACGACGGCACGCCGCCCAAAGTCATCCACCGCATGCTCTCGGTGACCGTCACCTCGTCCTAGATCCGCCGGCACCACCCGGCGCCGACAACACCCCAGCCCACCCACGACCCGAGGAGAAGGTGCCATGGCCCCAGAGATTCCAGCCGCGGACGGATCGAGTCCGAAGACCCAGCGCTTCGACGCGCCGCCACCCATGGTCATCGATCCGGCCAAGCGGTACACCGCCGAGGTGGCGACGTCCAAGGGCACGATGACCATCGCCCTCGACGCCAACGCCGCGCCGACCACCGTCAACAACTTCGTCTTCCTGGCCCGCTGGCACTACTACGACGGCATCGTGTTCCACCGGATCATCCCCGGGTTCATGCTGCAGGGCGGGGATCCGGAAGGGTCGGGCCGCGGCGGCCCCGGCTATCGGTTCGACGACGAGCTGCCGGCGCCCGGACGGTACGAGATCGGCTCACTGGCCATGGCCAACGCCGGTCCCAACACCAACGGCAGCCAGTTCTTCATCGTCAGCGGACCGGACGGGACGGCCCTGCCGCCCAACTACTCCCTGTTCGGCAAAGTCGTGAACGGCCTCGACGTGGTCAAGGCCATCGAGTCGGTGGGCAGCCGGTCGGGGAAACCGTCGGAGAACGTCGTCATCGAGTCGGTGATCATCACCGAGGCCGACTGACGGGTCTCAGGCCGGCAGCGCGCCCAGCCCCGCGTCGGCCCGGGCACCGTCGAGGAAGACGGCCACCTCACCGACCCCGGCGGAACGCCACCGCCCCCCCGGTTCGCGGATCAGGGCGGTCCGTTCGGGGATGCCCGCCACCGGTGTGCCGACGGGCGCCAGCTGGACCGACCGGTGGAGTTTCTCACCGTGCTCGTCCTCATGGGCGTCGCCGAAGTGGGGAACCACCGCCAGGCCGCTCAGGAGGCCGAGCCCGATGGTCAGTCCGCCGCCCCGGGCGTCGACCATCGGGTCGGTGAGGGCCATCGCCGCCCCCGAAGAGCCGACCACGACGGCACCGTCCCGCCAGGCCAGGAGGAGTGCTTCCCACAGCTTCGAGTTCTTCAGCACACTCCGGAGATGCATAGGCGAGCTGCCGCTCAGGTAGATCAACCGGGCGCTCCTCATCACCGCGGCCGCGCCGCTGTCTTCGGCGTCGGCCCGGGACAGGACCATCAACCCCTCGACCCGGCCCCCGAGCGGCGCGAACCACTCGCCGGCCTCCACCACCAGACGTTCGGGATGCTCGTAGGCCGCAGCGGTGGGAAGCACCAGCACCTCGTCCGATCCGGAGGCGGCCAGGAACTCGGCGTCGAACGAACACCCGGTGCGCCATTCGCCGCCGCCGACCAGAGCCAGGATCCCTCGGGTGTCGTCCATTGGTGCAACTGTAGAGGTCGGGATCGGAGTGCCGCGAACCGGTCGCGGCCCTCGACGGCCGGGTGGCCCACTCCCTGTCCGGCGTCGGCCCCACGGCATCGCACACCTCGGGGGTCGGGGACGGCGGATCCGGGAGGATTCCCGTGCCGGGGGAACGCGCCGCGGCCACAGCAGTAGCATCCTCCCCCATGTCCATAACCAGCGTGGGAATTGTCGGTTCGGGGATCATGGGATCGGGCATCGCCGAGACGGCTGCCGTCAACGGGTTCGAGGTCGTGCTCCGGTCGCGCAGCCAATCGACGGCCGATGCCACCATCGCGGCGCTCGAGAAATCGCTCAACCGCCAGGTCGACAAGGGCAAGTTGACCGCGGGCGACCGCGACGACGCGCTCGGGCGGGTGACGGGCACCTCCGATCTGGCCGCCCTCCGTGACGCCGATCTGGTCATCGAGTCGGTGGTCGAGGATCTGGCCGTCAAGAAGGAGCTCTTCAACGAGCTGGACCGGATCACCTCCGACAGCACGATCCTGGCCACCAACACCTCCACGCTCCCGGTGATCGAGCTGGCCATGCAGACGGGCCGGCCCGACAAGGTCTGCGGCGTCCACTTCTTCAACCCGGCTCCGATGATGGCCCTGGTGGAGCTGGTGCGGCCGCTGACCGCATCGGACGAGACCCTGGCTTCGGCCCGGCAGTTCGCCGAGGCTTGCGGAAAGACCCCGGTCGAGGTCAAGGACCAGGCCGGCTTCATCGTCAACGCCCTGCTCTTCCCCTACCTCAACAACGCGGTGCGGCTCTATGAGCAAGGGGTGGCATCGATCGCCGACATCGACACGGCCATGAAGGGAGGGTGCGGGTTTCCGATGGGCCCGTTCGCCCTGCTGGACCTGGTCGGACTCGACACCTCGTTGGCCATCCTGGACGCCCTGTACGACGAATTCCGCGACCCGAACTATGCGGCGATGCCCCTCTTGCGCCGGATGGTGGCCGCCGAGCAGCTGGGTCGGAAGTCGGGCCAGGGCTTCCTCGACTATCGGAAGTAGCCTGGATCGCCTGGGCGGCCGGCCCAAACGAGAGCGTGTTCTAGTGCATTTTTCCGGACGGCGATCCGGGGCAACAATGGGGAGATGAGCGACGTGGAACCAGAGGAAGGGCGGGCGGACCTGACCGGAGAGCCGTCGACCTCGACCGCCCCACGGGACCATCCGTGGGTGATGCGCACCTACTCGGGCCATTCGACGGCCAAGGCGTCGAACGAGCTCTACCGGACCAATCTGGCCAAGGGCCAGACGGGGCTCTCGATCGCGTTCGACCTCCCCACCCAGATCGGCTACGACCCCGACGCTCCGCAGGCCACGGGCGAAGTGGGCAAGGTCGGTGTCCCCGTCGCCCACCTCGGGCACATGGCCCAGCTGTTGGACGGGATCCCCGTCGACTCGATGAACACGTCGATGACCATCAACGCCACCGCGGCCTGGCTGCTCGGCCTCTATATCGCCAACGCCGAGGACCACGGCGTGGACCCGGCCGTGCTGTCGGGAACCACCCAGAACGACATCGTCAAGGAATACCTGTCCCGGGGGACCTACATCTTCCCCCCGCTGCCCAGCCTGCGACTGACCGTCGACACCATCGCCTACACGGTGCGTCACGTTCCCAAGTGGAACCCGATCAACGTCTGCAGCTATCACCTCCAAGAGGCCGGGGCCACCCCGTCCCAGGAGGTCGCCTACGCGCTGGCCACCGCCATCGGGGTCCTCGACGCGGTCCGCGACTCCGGGCAGATCCCCGACGAGGAGTTCCCCTCCGTGGTCGGCCGCATCTCCTTTTTCGTCAACGCCGGGGTCCGCTTCGTGGAGGAGACCTGCAAGATGCGGGCCTTCACCGGTCTGTGGGAGCGGGTGTGCACGGAGCGGTACGGGGTCACCGATCCCAAGCTCAGGAGGTTTCGCTACGGCGTGCAGGTGAACTCGCTCGGGCTGACCGAGGCCCAGCCCGAGAACAACGTGCCCCGCATCGTCCTCGAGTCCCTGGGGGTGACCCTGTCCAAGCGGGCCCGGGCCCGGGCCCTCCAGCTTCCGGCGTGGAACGAGGCCCTCGGGCTGCCTCGCCCCTGGGACCAACAGTGGTCACTCCGCATCCAGCAGATCCTCGCCTTCGAGTCGGATCTCCTCGAATACGGGGACATCTTCGACGGTTCGGTGGTCATCGAGAAGAAGACGGCCGAGGTGGCCGAGTCCTCGTGGGTCGAGCTCGAGAACGTGCTCGGGCTCGGAGGGGCGTTCGAGGCCATCGACGAGCTGAAGGCACGTCTGGTCGGGAGCCAGGCGGAGCGGATCCGGCGCATCGAGACCGGCGATCTGCAGGTGGTCGGGGTCAATTGCTTCACCGAGACGGCCGAATCGCCCCTCGAGCCCGAGAGCACCGGGTCGGGGGCCGACGGCCATCCCGGCGGCGGCTCGATCCTGAGAGTCGACCCGGCGGTCGAGTCCGAGCTGCGGGCCGACGTGGAGGCATGGCGATCGAGCCGGAGCGCGGCTCCGGTGCAGCGGGCCCTCGACGAGCTGAAGCGGGCGGCCCAGGGCTCCGACAACATCATGCCGGCCACCATCGCCCTGGCCCATGCCGGCGGCACCACCGGCGAATGGGCCCGTGCGCTGCGCGAGGTGTTCGGCGAGTACCGGGCCCCGACCGGCGTGGGCGGCGGGGTCGGACATCGAGGTGTCGAGTTCCGGGCGGTGCGTGAGCGCTCCCGGGCCATGGCCGTACGCGCCGGCGGCCCGCCCCGGCTGCTGGTGGCCAAGCCGGGACTCGACGGTCACTCCAACGGGGCCGAGCAGATCGCGGTGGCCGCCCGGGACGCCGGCTTCGAGGTCGTCTATCAGGGCATCCGGCTGTCGCCGGCAGAGATCGCGGCCGCCGCCCGGGACGAGGACGTGGACGTGGTCGGCATCTCCATCCTCTCGGGGAGCCATCTCGAGCTGGTTCCCGAAGTGGTCGACCGGCTGAGGGCGGCCGGGGTGGAGGCGCCGGTCGTGGTGGGCGGGATCATCCCCCCCGAGGATGCGGAGATCCTCCTGGGCAAGGGGGTGGCCCGGGTCTACACGCCCAAGGATTTCGAGCTCGGGCCGATGATGGACGACATGCTCCGACTGGCCGAGGGGTACCGGGACAGTCTCGTCGCCTGAACGCCTCGCGCCCTCAGGCCCATGGGCGTTGGCGGCGGGCCGAGGGCGGTCTCGACCACCACCGACCGCTGAACCGCCAGGCCGGCGGTTTCTCCGGTTCCGCCGGCGCCACCAGGTGCCGGCGGGGCCAGGCCTGATCGGCGGCCGCAGCCAGGACGGCCAACACCACCGGATCCACCTCGGGCCGGACGGCGATGCCGGGAGCGGCGGTGACCCCCGCTTCGTCGCTACGGCTCACGACGGTCACAGCGGCATGTTCCCGTGCTTGCGCTTGGGAAGCTCCTCCCGTTTCGACACCAACAGGGCCAGGCTCCGGACCAGCACCCGCCGTGTCTCGGTCGGGTCGATGACGTCGTCGACATAGCCGCGCTCGGCGGCGGCGTAGGGGTTGGCGTACCGCTCGGTGTACTCCTCCACCAGCTCCTTGCGCCGGCCGACTGGATCGACGGCTTCGGCCAGGTCCCGGCGGTAGACGATCTCGACGGCGCCTTCCGGGCCCATCACAGCCAGCTCGGCCGACGGCCAGGCATAGGCCAGGTCCGCCCCGATGGACTTCGAGTTCATCACCACGTAGGCGCCGCCGTAGGCCTTGCGGGTGATGATCTGCACCCGGGGGACGGTCGACTCGCAGTAGGCGTAGAGCAGCTTGGCCCCGTGCCGGATGATGCCCCCGTACTCCTGGTCGGTGCCGGGCATGAACCCGGGGACGTCGACGAACGTGATCAGGGGGACGTTGAACGCGTCGCAGGTGCGCACGAACCGGGCACCCTTCTCCGATGCATCGATGTTGAGTACGCCGGCCAGCATCTGAGGTTGGTTCCCGACGATGCCGACCGACCGGCCGTCGATCCGGGCGAAACCGCACACGAGGTTCATGGCCCAGTGGTGGTTGACCTCGAAGAATTCCCCGTCGTCGACGACCGCCTCGATCACCTTCTTCATGTCGTAGGGCTGATTGGGCGACGCCGGCATCAGATCCACCAGCTCGGGCGTGAGGCGGTCGGGATCGTCCGTCGGCGCCACCAGGGGGGCTTCCTCCAGGTTGTTGGAGGGCAGGAAGCTCAGGAGGTAGCGCACGTCGTCGAGGCAGGATTTCTCGTCAGGAGCCACGAACGCAGCCACCCCTGACTTGGTGGCGTGGCTCATCGCCCCGCCGAGCTCCTCGAGGGTCACGTCCTCGCCGGTCACGGTCTTGACCACGTCGGGGCCGGTGATGAACATGTGGCTCGTCCCCTGCACCATGAAGATGAAGTCGGTCATGGCCGGGCTGTAGACCGCCCCGCCGGCGCACGGGCCGAGGATCACGCTGATCTGCGGGATCACCCCGGAGGCCTCCGCATTCCGGTGGAAGATGCCCCCGTAGGCGTGCAGCGAGACGACACCCTCTTGGATGCGGGCCCCGGCGCCGTCGTTGAGGCCGATCATCGGCACGCCGATGGACGAAGCCAGGTCCATCACCTTGTGGATCTTCTCGGCGAACACCTCGCCCAGCGCCCCGCCGAAGACGGTGAAGTCCTGGCTGAACACACACACCCGCCGACCCTCGATGGTGCCGAACCCGGTGATCACGCCGTCGGTGTAGGGGCGGTTCTCCTCCAGTCCCATGCCGTGGGCCCGGTGGCGGGCCAACATGTCCAGCTCCTGAAAGGACCCGTCGTCGAGCAGGTAGTCGATGCGCTCCCGAGCGGTCATCTTGCCCTTGGCGTGGTGCTTCTCCACCGCCCGCGGGGACCCGGCATTGCGGGCCTGCTGGCGGCGCTCGGCCAGCTCTTCGAGTCGTTGGGTCATCGGATGATCCATGGACAGTGAGGCTACCGGAACCGCGCCGGGGGGCCTGATCGACAGGTCCCGCTCAGCCCGGCGTGTTGATCCAGTGGGGCCCGCACCACACGTAGGACACCGGGCTCCGGGACCCGGCCGCCCCGTAGGCGGCCACGCTCCTCCCCCGGTACCGCTTGTCGAGCTCGGGATCGGGCGAGCCGACGAAGGAGAACCGGTCCGGAGGCCCGTCCCCGCCGTGGCCGTGCACCGGCCCGGAGGCCTCCCACCGCTCGATCCGGTAGACGCCGGCGATCACCTCGCCGGCCACGATGGCCGCCCACCGGGGTGAACGAAGGGAATCGGGGTCGGTCCACCGCCGTCCGATGCGCCAATCGTGGCGGACCCGGTCGTAGGAGGTGTCGGCGCCGGCGGCGCCCACCCGCAGCAGGACCAGCTGGTGACCGCGTTTGATCTTGGCCCGCTTGGCCAGGAGGGAACCCATCTCGACGGCGCTCCGGCGCTGACGGCCCAGCTCCGGGCGCCCCGGGAGCCCGAGAGCTTCGTGGGTGGCTGCCTCGACCAACAGGGCCTCGTCCGGGCTCAGCCCGTGGCGGAGGATGTCGATGCGAACCATGCGGTCGCCGGACTCGATCTCACGGATGCGCTCGAGCATCGGATATTTCCCCGGCTGGTCCGTGCCGCTCCTGGCTGCGAGTACGTGCCGGAAGCAACGATCGTTGCGCCCCCTTCCCACATAGAAGGGGCGTCCGGTCCTCGGATCGATCAACAGATAGACGTAGGACCGCAGCCGGGCCGAGACCCCCGAGGAGAAACCGGCGCCGGCGTCGGCATGGATCGGAATCCCGGGTCGGTCGCCACCGTCGGTCGGAACCGGAGGGGACAGTTCGGACCCCGATCCTCCGGGTCCGGGCGACGGGGGTGCGGACGGGACGGCGGCAGGCGGACGGGCCCGGTCGCTCGGAACGGGGATGCTGGCCACGCCGATGGGTGGCACTCCGGCGACCGGGGGTTCGTCAGGAGGCCCGGACGGCGCCGTGGCGGTGTCCATCGACCGGACCGCTACTCCTGCACGAGCTCGATGAGCGTGCCGAACGCACCCTTGGGATGGACGAAGGCCACCGTTGTCCCCCGGGACCCTGGCCGCGGGACCTGGTCGATGGCCCGACCGCCGTGTTCGGTGACCGATCGGAGGGCTTCGCCACAGTCGGACACCCGGTAGCCGACGTGGTGGAGGCCCTCCCCCTTCTTCTTCAGGTACACGGCCACCGGCGAGTCCTCCCGGGTGGGAGTGAGAAGCTGGATATAGCTGTCGGCCACCTTCAACAGCGCCTCTTCGACGCCGTCGGAGTCGACCCGCTCACGATGGTCCACCGTGGCCCCGAAGGTCTCCGCGTAGTAGGCGATGGCCGCGTCGAGGTCGTTGACGGCGATGGCCACATGGTCGATCTCGGTGAGCAGGGGCGCCGTCATCCGTCGGTCCTGCTCATCCCTCGTGCCTCCTGAAGAGGGTGATCCTGTCCTCACCGACCCGGGAGCGGAGCTCGGGGTCGTCGATGCCCTGCCCACCTTCGGGGGCGAGACAGAGCACCCCGATCTTGCCCTCGTGGAGGTTGCGGTGGACCTGGTACGCGGCATCACCGACGTGCTCCAGGGTATGGACGGCCGACAGGGGCGGGAGGATCTTTCCCTCGCAGACGAGCTGATTGGCGTCCCACGCCTCCCGGTAGTTGGCGAAATGCGAGCCCTTGATGGTCTTGAGCTTCATCCACAGGTGCCGGTTGTCGTACTCGATCATGTACCCGGACGTGGCCGCGCAGGTCACGATGGTCCCACCCCGTTTGGCGGCGAACACCGAAGCCCCCATCGTCTGACGCCCCGGGTGCTCGAACACGATGTCGACATCCTCGCCGACGAGTCCTCGGATGTCCTTGCCCAGCCGGCGCCATTCCGACTCGTCCTGGGTGTGCTCGTCCTTCCAGAACCGGTAGTTGGCCACCTTGCGGTCGATCACCGCCTCCACACCGAGGTCGTGGAGGAGCTCGACCTTGGCCGGGGACGACACCACCCCGACCGGGGTCCCTCCCCCGTTGAGCACGTACTGCACGGCATAGGCCCCGAGCCCGCCCGACGCCCCCCAGACCAGGACCTTGTCACCCTGCTCCATGTGGGCGCCGTTCTTCGACACCAGCATCCGGTACGAGGTCGAGTTGCACAGCGCGTTGACTGCGGCCTCCTCCCAGGTCAGGTGGGTGGCCTTGGGCATCAGCTGGTTGGCCTTGACCACGGCCAGGTCGGCCAGGCCGCCGAAGTTGGTCTCGAACCCCCAGATGCGCTGGTTGTCGGCCAGGATCGAGTCGTCGTGGGCGCTCGGGCTCTGGTCGTCCACGTAGTTGCAGTGGACGGTGACCCTGTCCCCGGGCTTCCAGAGCCGGACGGCCGATCCCGTCCGCAGGACCACCCCGGCGGCGTCCGATCCGACCACGTGGTAATCGAGGGCGTGGCGCTTGCCCCACCTGCTCTCCTTGCCCAGACGGTCGAGAAACCCGAACGTGGGCAGCGGCTCGAAGATCGAGGTCCACACGGTGTTGAAATTGATCGAGCTGGCCATGACGGCCACGTAGGCCTCGTCCGGGGCCAGCTCGGGCACGGCGACCTCGCCCACGTGGAGGGACTTCTTTGGGTCCTTGTCCTCGGAGTCGAGGCCCTCGAACATCCCCACCTCGTCGCGGAGCACAAACGCCGCCCGGTACGTCTCGGGCAGCGGGATGGCCTCCAGTTCGTCGCCCGACGCGCCCGATTGGATGGCTGAGAGGAACTCCTGCATGGGATGCGAGGTTAGCTTGCCCGGGACTGGCGGGTCCTCGGGACGGGGTACCGGACGGGAGCGGGTCGTGAGCGCTGTGGTCCGGCGGGCGGACGACGCCGTAACATGGGGCGGTTGTCGTGGCGAGCCCCTGGGGAGCGCCGCCTGAACTGGCCACCAGGCCGCGGAGGATCTCATGCCCGGAACCGTCATCGTCACAGGGGCCCGGACCCCGATCGGCAAGCTCGCAGGTGCCCTCGGTGGCTTCGCGGCCACCGAGCTCGGAGGTTTCGCCATCGCCGCGGCCCTCGAGCGGGCCGGGGTCAAGCCCGAGCAGGTCGACTACGTGTTCATGGGGCAGGTGATCCAGGCCGGGGCCGGCCAGATCACCGCCCGTCAGGCGGCGGTCAACGCCGGGATCCCGATGAGCGTGCCGGCCACCACCGTCAACAAGGTCTGCCTGTCGGGCCTCAACGCCATCTACCTGGCCGACCTGATGATCAACGCCGGTGACGCCGACATCGTGGTGGCCGGGGGGATGGAATCGATGACCCAGGCCCCCTACCTGCTTCCCGGGGCCCGGGCCGGGTACCGGATCGGGGACGGCACCCTGGTCGACTCGATGATGTACGACGGTCTGTTCTGCGCCTTCGACGAGTGCGCCATGGGACTCTCCACCGAGCGCTACAACGGCGCCGACGGAGTGTCCCGTGAGCGCCAGGACGCCTTCAGCGCCTTGTCCCACGAACGTGCGGCGGCGGCCATCAAGGACGGCAAGTTCGCCGACGAGATCGTCCCGGTGAGCGTGCCCCAGCGGAAGGGGGACCCACTGGTGGTGGACACCGACGAGGGCGTGCGGCCCGAAACGACGGCCGAGTCGCTCGGCAAGCTCCGTCCCGCATTCGACAAGAGCGGCACCATCACGGCCGGCAACGCCTCGCAGATCTCCGATGGCGCCGCCGCCGTCATCGTGATGTCGAAGGCCAAGGCCGAAGAGCTCGGAGTCTCCCCGCTGGGTGAGCTGATCGGCTACGGACAGGTGGCCGGACCGGACCCCTCGCTCCTCCATCAGCCCTCGAACGCCACCGACGCGGCGTTGGCCAACGCCGGCCTGACCGTGAAGGACGTCGACATCTTCGAGATCAACGAGGCCTTCGCCGCCGTCGGGTGTGCTTCGACCGAGGCGCTCGGCGTCGATGGGGACATCGTCAATGTGAACGGCGGTGCCATCGCCCTCGGCCACCCGGTGGGCATGTCCGGCACCCGGGTGGCGCTCACCGCTCTGTTCGAGCTCAAGCGCCGTGGCGGCGGGACGGCGGCGGTGAGCCTGTGCGGCGGCGGCGGCCAGGGGGACGCGGCCGTCCTGCGCTCGCTCTGACCGGACCGGCACGCTGCCTGGCGCTGCCTGGCGCTGCCTGGCGCGGCTGACCGCGCCTGCGGTGGCGGCGCGGGAAGCCCTCAGTACGGCGGCTTGAAGAGGCCGGCCAGCCGCCCGCAGCCGCGGGTGAGCTCTTTCCACGTCGTCGTCCCGAGGTCGAGAACGGCCAGGGCACACGTGGGGAAACCGTGAGCTTCGAGCGCTGACCGATCGCTCCCCGGCCGGTCGTCGTCGGCATCGGCCAGCAGCTCCCAGACGAGTTCGTACACGGTCGGGTTGTGGCCGACCACGAGCGCGCCCGCCACCTCTTCGTCGATCTCGTGCAGGTACCGGAGGACGAGGTCGGTGTCCGCCCCGTACAAGGAGTGGTACGAATCGATCCGGGGATGGCCCCCCATGGCCTCGACGATCAGGTCGGCCGTCTGACGGGTGCGAACCGCGGCCGAGCAGATGACCAGCTCGGGTGCAGGCACGCCGTCGAGGCCGAGCACCGGGCCGTCGTCGGCCAGCCGGTGGCCGAGGGCGGTGGCGTCGCGCCGGCCCCGGCCGGTGAGGGGCCGCTCCTTGTCGCTGCCCCCCCACGGGGCATCCGAGGCCGCCTTTCCGTGCCGTAGCAGCCACAGGTGCCGGACGGGCCCGGGTGTCGGCTTCGGCATCCTCTCATCGTGCCCCAAGTGGGATGACCGGCGCCGCCCGGTCAGGCATCCACCTCGCGCCGGCCCTCCAGCGCCCGACCCAGGGTCAGCTCGTCGGCGTACTCGAGGTCCCCGCCCACCGGGAGCCCGCTGGCGATCCGGGTCACCTTCAGCCCCATCGGCTTCAACAGGCGGGCCAGGTACATGGCGGTGGCCTCACCTTCGAGGTTGGGATTGGTGCAGAGGATCACCTCGGTGACCCCTTCCTCCTCGACTCTCACGAGCAGCTCGCGGACACGGAGCTGGTCGGGACCGATCCCCTCTATCGGATTGAGCGCACCCTGCAGGACGTGGTACCGCCCGGTGAACTCCCCGGTCTTCTCCACGGAGACGATGTCGCGGGGATCTTCCACCACGCACACCGAGATGGCGTCGCGCCTGTCGTCCACACAGATCGCGCACAGTCCGCCTTCGGCGACATTGAAACAGCGGGTGCACAACGTGATGCGCTCCTTGACGGCGATGATGGCTTCGGCGAGGCGGAGCGCGTCCTCGGGGGCGACCTTGAGGAGGTGGAAGGTGATCCGCTGCGCCGATTTCGGACCCACGCCGGGCAGTCGGCCCAGCTCGTCGATGAGCGATTGCAGGGGGCCGGAGAAGATGGCCATCTACCCGACCTCCTCGGCGCCCGGGAAGGCCTTCAAGACCCGGGACTCCACCGAGTTGTCGAAATCGGCGACCTCCCCGAGCTGGGACTCGTCGAACGCGGACAGGTCCTCGAGGTCGTCGGGGCCCTCCGCACCAGACCCTTCTGAGGCCTGAGCAGGGACACCGCCGGCCTGGGGGTCGCTCGCCGACCGATCGGTACCCGGCGGGTGGGGACGGGACGGGACGCCGGCCGGCTCGCCGCCACCGGAGCCGGTGCCGTCACCGCCGGCCCCTGCATCGACCACCAGGACCAGCCCGACCGGACGGCCGAAGTGATCGGCCAGGGCCAGCTCGATCTCGCCCCGCACCTCCTCGCAGCGGGACCGGTGGATCTCGTTGGGCAGCCCGAAGACGGCCTTGTCGCCCTCCACCCCGACGAACCGGCCGGCCTGGAAGAGTGCCTTGGCCTTTGGCCGCAGCCGCCCGATGATGTGGTCACCCCAGGCCTGCACGAGCTGATCGCGGGTGGGCATGGGGACCGGTGGGGCAGCCTCCGGGGCGGTCCGGGCCGGCTCGGGGGCAGCCGCCGGGCCGGGCCGGGCCGGCTCGGGAGCAGCCGTCGGGACCGGGTCGACAGGAACCGTCTCGACCCGGGCCGGGCTGGGATCCCGCTGACGGCGAACCGCTCCCAACGTCTTGCCGGACGGACGCGCCACGGCAGGCTCCCCGGTGGGGGTAGCGGGCGGATGCACCCGGGAAGCCGGATCGCCGACGGCGGAGGGACCCGGCACACCGGGATGGGGCGCGGTGGCCCGCCCGGCGGATTCGAGTCGCTCGATACGGGCCAGCAACGCCTCGGGCGAGGTGTCGGCCTCCGGATGGGCCAACCGCACCAGCGCCACCTCGAGGTCGACCCGGGGGTCGGGAGCGTCCCGCATCGAGACCTGGGCCCGGCCCAGGACCTCCATGGCCCGGACCACCGCAGCCAATCCCACCCGCTCCGCCTGCGACGACAGTGCATCCTGGGCCGTCCCCGGGACGCCCGCCAGCTCAGGGGCCACCAGGGTCAAGAAGCCCTGGCGGAGGTAGTCGACCAGGTCGCCGGCCAGCTGTTGGGGGCTGAACCCGGCCGAGGTCAGGTGGGCCACGGCCACCAGGGCCCGGTTCACATCCCGTTCGGCGAGGGCCTCGACGACCTCGTCGAGCTCGGGCAGATCATCGTCGACCGAGTCGGAGGCGACCACCTGGTCGAGCACGGACAAGGCGTCGCGAGCCGAACCACGGCCGCGCCGCACAGCCAGGTCGAGCGCCTCGTCGGGCACGTCGAGGTGGGCATCCCGCCGCACCTTCTCGAGCAGGTCCCCGAGCGTTTCGGGGCCGAGGAGGCGGAACTCGAAGTGCTGGGTGCGACTGCGGATGGTGGGGAGCACCTTTTGCGGGTCGGTGGTGGCCAACACGAAGACGACGTGGGCAGGGGGCTCTTCCAGCGTTTTGAGCAGGGCGTTGGACGCCGGCGTCGAGAGCATGTGGACCTCGTCGACGATGTAGACCTTCTGGCGACCGGGGGTTCCGAGGGCGGCACGTGCCACCAGATCGCGCATCGCCTCCACTCCGTTGTTGGAGGCTGCATCCAGCTCATGGACGTCCAACGAGGTGCCCTTGGCGATCTCCACACAGGAGGTGCAGACACCGCATGGTTCACCGTCACGGAGGTCGGTGCAGTTGAGCGCCTTGGCGAGGATACGGGCCGTCGACGTCTTGCCCGTGCCCCGGGGCCCGCTGAAGAGGTAGGCATGGGCTACCCGCTGGTCACGAACCGCGTTGCGGAGTGCGAGGACGACATGGTCCTGGCCGCGCACCTCGCCGAACGTGGACGGCCGAAATCGCCGGTACAGCGACTGGTAGTGCGTCTCGTCGGGTGCGTCGGCCACGTCCGCCGAGCCTATCGGGCACCGGAGCGCGGACTGCCGCCGCTTCGCCCCGGCGCTCGGTGCGACGGCCAGGTTGGCTGCGGCACACGGCCTGACCCGCTGAGAGCTGCTGCCTTCCGACCCTGACTCGATTCACGGGAGGACGTTGCGCAGGACCCAGCCGCCGCACCCAACGCCGGGGCACCGAGATGCTAGTGCTTACGCGCCCGGGCAGGTCGACGGGAGGGTGCAGGGGAGCGGAGTAGCCTGTCGGAGCTGTCGGCACCCCTGGAGGAGTTCCGGGGTCCTGAGCATCGGGAGGCGTGCGAGAGCGGCCGAATCGGCACGACTGGAAATCGTGTGTGGGGAAACTCACCGTGGGTTCAAATCCCACCGCCTCCGCCCCATGAGCATCGACGCGACCGGCTCCCAGCCTGCCCGGCCCCACCCGCGGGTGGACGGGCCGACGCTGGACGACAGGGGGGCCATGGGGATCGCCCTGGCCGAGGCGGCGAATGCGGTGGGTCACGGCGACGTCCCGGTGGGAGCTGTGGCCGTGGTCGGCGGTCGGGTCATCGCGGCGCGGCACAACGAGAGGGAGTTGCGAGGTGATCCCACCGCCCACGCCGAGCTGCTGACGCTGTCGGACGCTGCCACCGCGCTCGGTACCTGGCGGTTGCCGCAGGTGACACTGGTGGTGACGCTCGAACCGTGCCCCATGTGCGCCGGAGGCCTGATCGCCGCCCGGGTGGGCCGACTGGTCTTCGGTGCGTCCGACTTCAAGGCCGGTGCCTGCGGCTCGCTCTACAACCTGTGCACCGACCCCCGGCTGAACCACGAGGTCGCCGTCACTGCCGGCGTCCGGGCCCACGAGGCGTCCCAACAGCTGTCCGAGTTCTTCGCACGGCGGCGCCAACCCCCACCCTCGACGGGCGGAACCCCTGACGACGGCGGTCGGATCTGAGCCTGTGGGCCTCGGATCGGTGGCTTGGGACCTTTGCCCCTACGGCCACGGGCCACTTCTGCCGAAGATAGAGGAATGAAGGACAGTCAGGCGGGGAGTTCGGCTCGACGCCCACCCGGTTTCGAGCGCTCGTCGACCTGAAGCCGTCCGATTGAGCACCGACGAGCTCTCGCACAGAAGGGGCAGACCATGGGCACAGGTCGGGAACCGCGGGTGGGCCCGCGAAACCACGTCTGGCTCGTTGTGGCGGCGGTACTCGTCGTCCTGGGCGCGGTCGGCTCGATCGTCGGGTCCGAGGGGCTGGACCGGAGCGAGAGCCAGCGTTCGCGCCAGGCGTTCGTGACGTCGTCGATGGAGATCGCCTCGACCCTCGGGCTGACCATCCAGCACGAACAGGATCTGGTCACGGCGACCGGGGCCGTCATCGTCAACAGCCCGGACATGTCCCAAGCCGATTTCGTGAACTGGACCAATGAGGTTCACGCCTTCGCGCGATACCCCGAAGTTCAGGGGATCGCCGAGCTGGTCATGGTCCCGGCATCGCAATTGAGTGCCTTTGCGGCGCGGGCCGTGCAGGATCCGGCCGGGGCGCTTGCCGCCGATGGGACCTTCAAGGTCAATCCAGCCGGAAACCGCCCCTACTACTGCCTGGCCGCGGTGTCGGAGTCACGGACCGGGGTCTCGACGACACCGGCGGGCCTCGACTTCTGCGCCACCAAAGTGGGCGGTCCGCTGCTGAGCGCCCGGGACTCGGGCCAGACAGCATACGTTCCCTACGGGACGGAGCTCGTGCTCGGCGCACCGCTGTACCGCGGCGGGATCACACCGGCCACGGTTCAGTCCCGGCGTGCGGCCTTCCTCGGCTGGACGGGCGTCTCGATCTATCCCCGGCCGATCCTGGCCACCGACCTGCGGGACCATCCCTCGACCGCGGTGGCCTTCCAGTACCGGAACGGGAAATCAATGGTCACGTTCCACGGGGGCACCGTCCCGGCTGGAGCCCAGTCGACCACCATCAACCTCCACAACGGGTGGGATGTGGTCGTCTCCGGTCCGGCCGGTATCAACGGCCGGTTCGCCAACGGGACCGGCGACGCCGTGCTGCTCGGCGGCATCGCAATCTCCCTGCTGCTGGCGGTGGTGATCCTCCTGCTGGGCACGAGCCGTGCCCGGGCCCTGCTCCTGGTCCACGAGAGCACCCGGCAGCTTCGCTTCCAGGCGTTCCACGACTCACTCACCGGGCTCCCCAACCGGGCGCTGATCCTCGACCGGATGGAATCGATGTTGGCCCGGGCCCGCCGGGATGGGGTGCCGGTGGCCACGATGTTCCTCGACATCGACGACTTCAAGGACATCAACGACACGCTCGGTCACGAGGCCGGTGATCAGTTGCTGGCCGCGGTGGCGACCCGACTGACCGGGATCCTCCGTGAGGCGGACACGGTCGGGCGGCTCGGCGGTGACGAATTCGTGGTGCTGGTGGAGGGAGCCTCGTTGGCCGCCGGCGCCGAGGCGGTGGCGGATCGGATCCTCGACGCACTGAAGGCTCCGTTCGCTATGCCGGAGGGCGCCCCGTTGACCATCCGGGCCAGCATCGGCATCGCCACCGGTGCCCAGGGGACCCCCGAGGAGCTGCTCCGAGATGCCGACATCGCCCTCTACCGGGCCAAGAGCACCGGCAAGAATTGCGCCGTCGTGTTCACCCCACCCATGAAGGTCGCCGTCGACGAGCACCGGTTCCTCGATGTCGACCTCCATCGTGCGCTCGATGCCGGAGAGCTGTTCCTCGTCTACCAACCGGTCGTCGAGCTCGAATCCGGAGCCGTGACGGGCGTGGAGGCCCTCTTGCGCTGGCAACATCCGGTGAGGGGGATCGTCAACCCGGACGACTTCATTCCGGCACTCGAATCGAGCGGGCTCATCGTCCCGGTCGGGAAATGGGTGCTCCTGGAGGCGTGCCGACAGGGCGTGGCGTGGGAGTGCGAGGGTCATCACCTGATGGTCTCCGTCAACGTCGCCGCCGCACAGCTCGAACGGGACCGGTTCGTCAACGACGTCCGCGGCGCGCTCGCGGTCAGCGGACTCGATCCCAGACAGCTGACACTGGAGCTCACCGAGACGACCCTCATGCGCAACGTCCTCGCCTCCACCGCCCGGCTCAAGGTGCTGAAGTCGATCGGGATCAGGATCGCCATCGACGACTTCGGGACCGGCTACTCGTCGATGGCCTACCTGCAGGAGTTCCCCATCGACGTCTTGAAGATCGACGGCTCATTCGTATCCCGCATCAGCGAATCGGCCGAGTCCGGAGCGCTCGTCCACACGCTGGTCCAGCTGGGAAAGATCCTCGGGATCGCCACCACTGCCGAAGGCGTCGAAACCGACACCCAGCGGACCTGGCTCCGTTCCGAGGGCGTGGACAGCGGCCAGGGCTACCTGTTCGCCAAACCCCTCGATGCGCAGGCGATGTCCCAATTCCTGGAAGCAGCAGCCGACAGGTCGGCACAGTTGGCGCCGACGCCATGACCCGTGAGGCCGGCATGACCGTGATGACGGAGCGGGACCTGCCCGACGAGAGTCGAGGCGGCGGTCGGGGGCCGGACATCCGCCGTGCGTCGCTCGGGAACCAGCTGATCGCGGCCGGCCTCGTGACGGAAGAGCAGGTGCAGGTCGCCCTGGACGAGCAACGGAGATCCGGGAAACGGCTGGGTGAGATCCTGGTGGCCGACGATGTCCTGTTCGAGGACGACCTGGCCAGGACACTGGCCGAAATCGCCGGGATGCCCTACCGGGACCTCGGTCTCGACCCACCCGACCCTCGGGTCCTGAGCTCCCTCCCCGAGGCCTTCTGCCGGCGTCGTGGCGTACTCCCCCTCGAGTTCGACAACGGTTCCCTCGTCGTCGCCATCTCCGATCCGCGCGACATCCAGACCTTCGACGATCTCCACACCCTCGTGGACGTGCCGTTCGTTGCCGTCGTGGCCGCGCGCGGCGAGTTGCGCAAGGCCATCGAGTCCGGCTATTCCAGCCGGCTCCTCGACGACGTCAAGCCCTCGGAGGACCACGGGTCCGACACGCCCGAGACCGACGCCCTCGCCGAGGCTGATTCGTCGGGCCCGGCCACCATCGATCCGAACCAGGGACCGGTCATCGACTTCGTGAACCAGGTCCTGATACGCGCGGTGGGCGAACGGGCCTCCGACGTGCACATCGAACCGACACGGGACGGCGTGCGGATCCGTTTCCGTGTCGACGGCATGCTCCACGATGCAATGAGCGCGCCGCCTTCGTTCCGTCTCGGGGTGGTGAGCAGGATCAAGGTCATGACGGACATGGACATCGCTGAACACCGGCGTCCCCAGGACGGCCGGACGTCGATGACCATCCGGGGCCTGGCCGTCGACATCCGGGCGGCGAGCATTCCCACGATCAACGGGGAGGCGCTCGTTCTCCGCATCCTCGTCCGGGACGCCGGCCTGCTCGACATGGATTCGCTCGGCTTCCTCCCCGAGTCGTTGCGCCTGTTCAGGGATTCATTCCGGAAGGCGTGGGGAATGGTGCTGGTCACCGGGCCGACCGGCTCCGGTAAGTCGACCACCCTGTATGCGGCGATCAATGAGCTGAACGTGCCGAGCCGGAACACGATCACCGTCGAGGACCCGATCGAGTACCGGGTTGCCGGCATCAAGCAGACCCAGGTGAACGCCAAGTCGGGGTACACCTTCGCCACCGGATTGCGCGCCGCGCTGCGGGCCGATCCCGACATCATCCTCGTCGGGGAGATCCGGGATCTCGAAACTGCCCGGATCGCCACCGAAGCCGCGCTGACCGGGCACCTGGTCCTGTCGACCCTCCACGCCAACGATGCCGCTTCGAGCACGACACGTCTCATCGACATGGGGCTCGGACCGTACCTGGTGACCTCCGCGCTGGGATGCGTGGTCGCCCAGCGCCTGGTCCGACGCCTGTGCCGCCGATGCAAGTCGGCCGACACCGCGACGCCCGAGGAGTTGTTGGAGCTGGAGTCGATGTCGCTCATCGACAGCCACGACGCCCAGACGCCCATGTTCCGGGCCGTCGGCTGCGAGCAGTGCCGGCGGACGGGCTACCGGGGAAGGCTGGCCATCCACGAGGTCATGGTCATGAACGACGAGCTCCGCACCCTCGTGCTGCAGCGGGCGCCGGCCGAAGCCGTGGCCCGGGCCGCGGTCGCCGGCGGGATGCAGACACTGCAGATGGACGCCTTCGTGAAGGTGCAAGAGGGAGAGACGACCTTCGACGAATTGAAGCGCATCCTGGTCTAGGGCACACGTCGGCAGCGCTCGAACCCCGGACCTGGCGAGGACCATCATGCCGACCAGCAGGCCGTCGTGTGGTGGTCATGAGCGCCACCGCGAGCCCTGGGCCCGGTGCCGGCTCCTGCTCCGTTCCGCTACCGTATGCCGTGACCCACGCTTTCCCCCGTGTCCCGACACGAGGTGGGGAAGGAGCGGGAAGAAAGGCAACCAAGCAACGCGAAAGACCAGTTGGAGGGATGCGAGAGCGGACGAATCGGACGGTCTCGAAAACCGTTGTGTCGCAAGGCACCGTGGGTTCGAATCCCACTCCCTCCGCAGCTCAGGGGTGGTTTCCGGTCGCGGCCGCTGAGGTCCGACCGGAGGCCATCCCTCAAGACTCCCTTCGCCGCCCTCCGACCCCAGCGCGCTCGTGCCGCTCGGGCGGCTGGGGGGCTCCAGGGCAGTCTTGAACGAATCGCCGTCGCCTGGGGCGGTATCGTTCCGACGGAACGTCAATGTGGGGCGGGACGACGACAAGGAGCCATGTGGGAGCGCCCACCGCGGTGCAAGGAGCCCGACTGAACCGGGTGGTCCAGTCGATCAACCTGTGGACAGGCGTCGGCGTCGTCGGTTCGGTCGGAGTGGCCGTGCTCGGGACCCGCATCGGGGCCATTCCCCGTCCGGGTGACAACCGATGGTGGTTCCATGTGCCCGGAGGGGTGTCGGCTACGGCCCAACTCGGGTTCTACGTGTCCGTGGCCCTGCTCATCGGCGGGTGGGTCGGTGTCGGCTACCACGCCCGCGCCGGCCGGCTCACCGTCCGCCGGTCGTGGCTGATCCTCGCGCTGTGGGGCCTGCCCCTGCTGGCCGGTCCCCCGATCTTCAGCCGTGACATCTACAGCTATATCGGGCAGGGACTCTTGGCGCACCACGGCCTCAACCCGTACTCGGTCCCACCCTCCAGGCTCGGCAACGGTCCACTCCTGGCCTCTATCGCCATGGTGTGGCGGAACACCGCGTCCCCGTACGGCCCGCTGTTCGTGAGCGTGAGCCGGGTGGCGGCGAGTCTCACCGGATCGTCCCTGATCGCACAGGTCCTGGTGTTCCGGCTGGTCGAGTTGGCCGGCGTGGCCATGGTGATGGTCTCGCTGCCACGACTGTCGCGCCGGCTCGGCAACGACCCGGGTCTGGCATTGTGGCTGGGCGCACTGAGCCCGCTGGCCCTTCTCAGCTTCATCGCCTCCGGGCACAACGATGCACTGATGGTCGGGCTTCTGCTCGCCGGTGTGACCCTGGCCCTCGAAGGCCGCCTGGCCCTGGGGGTGGCCCTCATCGCCCTCGCCGCCACCATCAAGATCCCCGCCGCCGCGGCCATCGTGTTCATCGCCGTGGACCAGTTCCGGTCGAGCACCGGCGATCGGCGGTGGCGGGTCGTGATCGAGGCCGTCGTGGTCCCGGTGGCCGTCGTGGTCGGCATCACCGCGGCCGCCGGCTTCGGCTGGACCTGGCTCGGACCCACCGCGCTCCGCATCCCGACCGAGCTGCGGGTGCTCTCGACGCCGGCCGTGGCCCTCGGCGCTTTCTTCCACTCGGCGCTCCGTTCGGTCGGGGTTCCGGTCGCCCTGAGCCCAACGGTGACGGCCACCCAGCTGGTGTGCGAGCTCGCGGCGGTGGCCGGTGCCGTCTGGCTGATCTTCAACGCCCACCGACTCGACATGGTCCGGGTGCTGGGACTGACCCTGATGCTCATCGTGGTGGGCAGTCCAACCGTGTGGCCCTGGTACCTGATGTGGGGGCTCGCCATCCTGGCCACCACATCCGCCCAACGGTCGAACGTTCTGGCCGGGGTGGCCGGTCTGTCCATGCTGGTGGTCGGCCCGGGCGGTGCCCCCATGCTCAGCGGCAAGGCCTACTTCGTGATCGCCCCGCTGCTGCTCGGGGCCTGCGCGTGGCTGGTGTGGGACCGGCATTGGCGACTGGTGGTGAGTGGTCATGCCGCCTGAGTCGTTGTTCGGTGCCGATGCGGGGTCAGTGACGGACACCGGGACGGGCGCCGTCCCTGCAACCCACGTGCGCAACGGGCCGGCCACAGCGACCTCGGTCGTGCTGAACGACACCGGTCAGGGGACGCCCGAGCCCGTCATGACGCCGGAGAGCAACGAGTCGGGAAGGACGACAGCCGGGGGCATTCGCCGGTGGTTCCTGTTCTGGCCCGTCCTCGCCTACCTGGTGGCCCGCGCCGCGACGGTTGCCGGTGCAGTTACCGTCAACGGCTTCACCCACAAGTCGCTGTACGCCGACCTCTACATTTGGGACGGTCAGTGGTTCATCCGCGCCGCCGTGCACGGATGGCCCAGTCACCTGCCCATGGCCCACGGCCACGTGGCCAGGAACACCATTGCCTTCTTCCCCGCCTTCCCCCTCGGCATCCGCTGGCTCACCGACCTCACCAGGCTCTCTCCCCTGGTGGTGGGTCTCCTGATCAGTGGGGTCACGGGACTGACCGCGGTGGTGGCCGTCGGCATGCTCGTCCGCCACTACCGCGACAGCCGGAGCGCCACTCGGGCCACCTTGTTGTTCGCAGTGTTCCCGGGCACCTTCGTCTTCAGCCTGGTCTACGCCGAGGGCATCGTCATCACCTGCGTGGCCTTCGGACTCCTGGCGCTGCTCCGCCGGCAGTGGTGGCTGGCCGGGCTCCTGGGTCTGGTGGCCACGGCGGCCTCGCCCATTGCCTTGGCCTTCGTGCTGAGCTGCGCGTGGTGTGCGGGTCGGGAAGTGCTCCGTCACCGGACCTGGCGTGCCCTCATCGCCCCGGCCCTGGCCCCGCTCGGGTTCATCGCCTACATGGCCTGGCTGTGGCGGTCTACCGGGGTGCTCTCGGCGTGGAGGCTGACCGAACGGGGAGGTTGGAAGAGCGGACCGTCGCTCACCTATCCGATCCATGTCATCACCACGTTCCTCTTCAATCCCGCCGCGCCCACCGAGACAGGACAGATCCTCGTCGTCGGCACCGCCGTGGCCGTGGTCGGCGCCGTCCTGGCCATCCGGGAGCCTCAGCCGGCGCCCGTCCTGATCTATGGACTGGCGGCCGTCGTGATCGCGGCGGTGTCCTCGCCGGTCGGGCTGCGGCCGCGCTTCGTCATGTTGGCATTTCCCCTCGTGCTGGCCTACGGAACCCGCCTCCGGGGCCGCGTCTACAGCGCGGCGGTGGTGGTCAGCGTGCTACTCCTCACCGCCATGACCGTCCTCGAGCTGGGATCGACTGCGGTGTTCCCCTGACCGTCGTCGGCGGTCGACAGGGTTCGACTGCCCCTGTGGACCGCCGCTAGTCCTCCGCCACTCCGGCGGTGGGCTGCGCGTCGGCGACCTCCGGCTCGGAGGCCGTGGCAACGGCCGCGGGGGCCACGGTGCGTCGCATCCAGAGCATCACCGCCACGCCCATCATGAAGGCCACGGTGGCAAAGAAGAAGGCGTTCCCCTCGAGCAGCTGCCACCCGTGCTCCGACAGTTCCTGGTTGGCGCCGTTGGGCACCTTCCAGATGGGGGCCCAGTAGAAGAGAGCGGCCCCGGCCACCGCCCAGACGGGACCGCCACGGGGTCGGTCGGGCGCACAGGCCAACCAGATGAGGATGGGCACCACCCAGACCAGGTGGTGAGCCCAGCTGATCGGGGAGGCCAGTAACCCGGTGGTGGCGCAGACGAGCACCCCGAGGATGGGCGAGGATGACCGGTAGGCCCAGGCCGCCAGGGCGACACCGACGACGACGACGACGACACTGGCCGCGGTGATCAAACCGGTCGACACCACCTGGTGGTCGAGTCGATCGGCAACCGCCCGGAGGCTCTGGTTGCTGATGTAGAAGACGCCGCCCACCCGCTGGGCGTCGGTGGCGTACTTCGTCCAGTAGGCCCACGAGGCCGCCGGGTCGGTGCATGCGGTCAGCACCGAGCACGCCACGAAGGTGCCCAGCGCGACCCAGGCGGCACGCGTCTGCCGGGTGACGAAGAGGTAGGGCACGAATACCAACGGCACCAACTTGATGGATGCCGCAATGCCGACCAGCACGCCTCGGGGCAGGGTCCGGCGGCCGAAGTGCCAATGGGCCGTGAGATCGCCCAGCACGATGGCGGCCAACACGATGTTGACCTGACCGAAGCTCAGCGTGAGCCGGACCGGCTCCATGACGTACGCCGGGCCCATCAGGACCAGCGACCACTGCACCAGTCGGTGACGTCCGAGCGTAGGGAGGGCGGCCCGCAGCGAAAGAAGCACCAGCGCGAACAGGCCGAGCACGTTGACCACGGCCCAGATCACCTGAGCCCAGCTCTCCGGCAAGGCCGACAACGGGGCGAACACCAGTGCGGCGAACGGTGGGTAGGTGAAGGGCAGATGGGGCGGACGGGGAAGCCCGACGAGGTAGAGCCGGCCGTTGACGAGGTTTCTCCCACCCAACAGGTAGACGGCCATGTCCAGCTGGAGCCGGTTCACCGCCAAGCCGATGGCGCCGGCCGAGGCCAGAGCGGCCGACACCGCGCCCACCGCCCACAGGATCGGGTTCCACCAGGCCGGGTCCTCCCGAGTCTGCGGTGAGGGTACCTGGGGTACGGGCGCCGGGGACATCAGGGTCCGATGGTAGACCGCACCCATCGGCGCCCCACGCAGCCGTGACGAGTGGGCCATGACGACTCCGCCGGAGCCGGGCCGAACTTCTCAGGGATCCCACAGATCGGCCCAAGGATCTTCCAAGTTTGGGCTGCCATCGTTGGAAGCACAAGACCTGCCGACCGCCCGGATGGCCGCCGCACCCGAGGAGCGCACCGTCCATTGCCTTCACACGGGAGAGCCACCCGTCGCTACTATTCTCGCCGTCACCGTCGGTCGAGATCATTCGTGCTTCGCACTCGACCCGGCGGGGGTGTCCGGGTCCAGAGCGCAGGCGCGGCCCCGGCGATTCCGTTGCCAATCGAGTTGACGAGGATGGCTTGATCGAGATGAGCTGGGCGAACCGGATCCGCCAATCGTCCCGATGACAGTCCGAGATCTTGCCGGCAGGACCGTCGAGGAACTCGACGCCGAACCCCCTGAGCTCGACGGCCCGGTCCGTGTCCCCCTGACGGCTCCGGCCGTCCCGCGTAGACACTGGATCCGAGCCCACCCCGGACTGCTGGTCGTGGCCGCACTCCCGGTTCTGGTGTTCGGAGGGTTCGCGGTCTCGGGTCACGTCCTCATGGAGGCGGACAACCTCATCCAGAACTTCCCGCTCCGGACGTTGGTCGGTGAGGATCTCCGCCACGGCCAGCTCCCGCTGTGGAATCCGTACCTGGCCGGCGGAACGGCGTTGCTCGGCGGATTCAACGTGGGTGCGGCCTATCCGGGCACGTGGCTCTTCGCCCTGCTCCCGGCCCAGGGTGCCTGGGTCGTCAACGTGATCCTCGTCTACGAGGTGGCGCTCTTCGGGATGTTCGTCTTCCTCCGGCGGCAGACCCTCTCCAACCGGGCCTCCACCCTGGGAGCGGCGACCTTCATGCTCGGCGGCTTCATGAGTGCGCAGTTCGTCCACATCGATTTGATCCAGGGGGCGGCATGGCTGCCCTGGGTCCTCGTGGCCCTGGACGGCATGTTCGTAGCGTCCCTGGACATCGGCGTCGCTCGGGACCTCGGTGTGAGGGCAGCGGAGGGCGGGGGGCCGCTGCGAACAGCCCGCCTTCGGCGGATCCGGTTCACCGCCCTCCTCGCCGTGTCCTTCGGCCTCTCCATCCTGGCCGGGGCACCTGAGGCGTTCATGGACGGAGGCATCCTGGCCGTCGTCTACGCCATCTGGCTCCTTCGCCGTCTCCCGAAGGACCGGCGGGTCCCGTACCTGACGGCCATTGCCGTCGGCGTGGTCGGTGCCCTGATGTTGGGTGCGGCCCAGTGGCTGCCCGGATGGGCGTTCTCCCACCTGTCCCAGCGGGCTGTCCCCAGCTACAACTTCTTCACATCGGGATCCTGGCCCATCCGACTGACCGCCTTGCTGTTCTCACCGTTCATCATGGGCACCAACCTGCAGCATCCGAGCTACTGGTTCGGTCCTTTCACCTTCCCCGAGATGGCTGGGTACGTCGGTGTGATCGGAGTCGTCGCCGCGTTCGCACTGGTGAGCCGCCGCTGGTGGCGACATGAGTCGGCCCGGCTGTGGCGCGTGTGGTACGTGGCGCTCGCACTCGGACTCCTCCTGGCGTGGGGTGGGTACACCCCGGTCGGCCGGCTCGAATTTCTGATCCCGTTCCTGAACCAGCAGCGACTGTTGAACCGGAACCTGCTCATCGTGGACTTCGCTCTCGTGGTCCTCCTGTCGTGGTGGGTGGATCTGGCCCTTCTGCGACGCGGCGACGGTGGCAAAGGCAACGTTCCGGCTGCCGACGGGGACGGTGCGGCAGATGGGCCCAAGGCCCTTTCGCCGGGTGATCGGCCGCGGACCCGCTACGAGCGGCTCGCCGTCGCCCTGCCCATCGGTCTGGTCGTGCTGTTGGCCGCCGCTGAGTGGGCGTCGATCACACCGTGGTTGGCCGACGGTTTGCCCCGGCTCATCGGTGACCAATTCCGTGTCAGTCGGGGTGACCTGGTTGCCCCGGCTGTCCTGGCCACCGCGGCCGCGATCTTCGCCGTCGCCATCGGCGGGGTGGCCCGGTACGGCCACCGGCTGAGCGTGGCGCGGACGGCACAGCTGACCGCGGCGGTGATGGTCGCCGACCTCTTGGTCTTCAACCTCTTCGTGCTTCGTCCGCCGGAACCCCCGACGGTGGTGACCCAGACGGGTGCCCTGGCCGGCCAGCTGGCGGCGGTGACCGGAACCGGAAGCCGGTTCGCGGTGTACGACCCCGACCTCTACGACGACGACCAGCTCCTGAGCCTCGGTCACGACGACCTCAACGTCCTCCGCGGACTTCCCACCATCGAGGACTACACCGCGCTGGTCGCCAAGAGCTACTTCGAAGCGACCGGAGCCCACGGCCAGGACCAACTGGCCCCGGGGGTGTTCAGCACCCCTGTTGTGGACCAGCTCAACCTCGGCGTCCTCCTGTCTCCCCCGAGCTACTTCATGAGCCCCGTTCACCCGGCCCGGTCGAGTCTCCCGGTGCCGAAGCCGAACACCGAGGAACCGCTGGCTCCCCCGGGTGATCAGGATGTCGTTGTGGGTCCCGGAAGTTCGCATACCTGGTACACCGGGGGAACCGCTGACCTCCGGGCGATCCTCTTGATGCCCCCCCACGATGCCCACCCGGCCGCGGCCGGACGCTTGGGCGCGCTGGAGGTCGGGGTAGTGACCGTCGGCGGATCGATCCGGTGGCTGACCGACCGGCCGACGGTCCCACGCGGCCCCGGGGACACCGGTGGCCCCTCTGTGACCCTTCCCTCGACCACCCCGGTCGCAGGCATCGTGGTGCGGAATCCGGGGAAGGCGGCGGTGACGCTGGGCCCGCCCCGTCTGGATACGGCCAATTTCGGCCCGGTCGATCTCAAGGGGGTGCTCCAGAACCAGGTGCAGTGGCCTCGTTGGCGCTACACGACGATGATCGGACCCTTCGCCGTCTTCAAGAACACGGCATCGAAAGGGTGGGCCTGGCTCACCGCACCCGATGCCGACCCCGTCGAGAAGGGTCCACCCGCACCGAGGACAGGTGCGGGCGCCGCGGGCCCCTTGGGTGGTGTGACACGCAGCAGTACGACGCCGTGGGGAACCGACAGCTACCTGGTCGACGCCACCAGGAGTGCGCAGATGATCCGGAGCGAGACCTATCTGCGCGGATGGTCGGCCACGCTGACCCCGGTCGACGGCGCGGGGAAGCCGATCGGGCCGGCCACCCACCTTGCGATCGGGAGGTCCGGCATCCTGCAGGAGGTCGCCGTTCCGGCTGGGCGGTCCATCGTGACCTTCGTCTACCGTCCGAAGCTGGCTCTGATCGGACTCGCGCTGAGCGCCCTCGCAGCCATCGTCGCCGGCCTCGTCCTGTTGGTGACGTGGAGGCGGCTGAGGGCGGCGTCGGATCGACCACTCTCAAAGGGCACGATCCGCTGAGGATGACGTAAGGTCCCGTTGAAGCGGTCGGCACCCTGACTGGAGGCGCTGGATGACATCGACCCTCGACTGGTATGGATGCGCGACATTTCGGCTCCGGACCGGAGGCCTCACCGTATTCCTCGACGCCTACATCGACCGAGCCCCGAACGCAGATGGTCCCGGGCTGACAGCCGACGACATCGACGAGTGTGACTGGATCGTCATCGGGCACTCCCACTTCGACCACCTCTGGGGTGCAGAACGCATCATGGCCCGCACCGGAGCCCGGCTCATCGGCAGCTACGAGACGGTGCGACTCCTCGTGCAGGCGGGAGTCCCTCTCGATCGCATGGTCTGCGTCGCGGGCGGCGAGCGGATCGATCTGGGCGCCGGGGTGGTCGTGTCCGTCCATCCGAGCCTGCACTCCTGCCTGTGGACCGGCACCCACGACGTCGGCGCCGGCGACGTGTGCCTCGGCGACCTCGGAGTCACCTGGCAGGAGCAGGCCGTACGCATGAACGAACTGGTGGTTCGCTTGAACACCTCACTCGACGTCGTGGCGATCGAGCATCTGCTGACCGCGGCGTCGGGTCACAGCGACCGCGGTGATGGCGGGCCTCTCGTCTACCTCTTCGAGACTCCTGAAGGATCATTGCTGTTTCAGGACACCTCCGGCCGGTGGGGCGGGATATTCCGGCGTCTCACCCCGGACGTGGCCATCCTTGCCGCCGCCGGGCGGCCCAATGTGGACGGAGACCCGATGCAGGGATCGCTCGCCGGCTTCGTCGTGGACGAAGCCATGATGCTCGGGGCGCGCCGCGTCGTGCCCTGTCACCACGACAATTGGCTCCCCGGATTCTCCTCTCCCCGTGATCTCGGGCCGGTCCGCAGGGCCTTCGAGGAGCGTGCGCCCGAAATCGAGCTCCTCGGAACCGGGTACCTCGCGGCGACGCCGATCTTTGCCGGACTGCCGGCCTGACGATGTGGAGGGATCGATGAGGGTCACGGTGATCACCGGGGCGGCCAGCGGCATGGGCCGGCACTGCGCCGAGCGGCTTCGCGGCACCACGACGGATCATCTCGTCGCCGTCGACCTCGAGGCGCCACAGATCGAGGGGACCCTAGGGATCGCCTGTGACGTCTCCGACCCGGCCGCCGTGGCCGGCCTCTCGGAGAAGGTACAGGAACTCGGCTCGTTCCGTGCGCTCGTTCATGCCGCCGGCGTGTCGCCGACGATGGCTGATGCACGGCGCGTCCTCGAGGTCGACCTCGTGGGCACCGCGTTGCTCCTCGACAGTTTCGAGGCCCTGGTCGGACCGGGCGCGGCCGCCGTGTGCTTCTCCTCCAGTTCCGCGTACCAGTTGGCCCTCCAGGGTGTCGATGCCGAGCTCCAGAAACTCGTATCGGAGCCCCGCACGCCGGGGTTCCTCGACGCGGCAGCCGAACGGTTCGATGACAGCGGTATGGCCTACGCGTGGGCAAAGCGGGGTGTGATCGCGGTGGCAGCCCAGGCCGCTGTGGCCTGGGGTCGACGTGGCGGTCGGGTCAACTCCCTGGCGCCGGGTCTCATCGACACGCCCATGGGTCGCCAGGAGGCGGAGCAGCAGCCGATCATGAAGGTCATGCTCGAAAAGACGCCCCTTGGTCGCCTGGGCCGATCCGAGGAGGTCGCCGCGGTCGTCGCCTTCCTCCTCTCGGATGGCGCCTCGTTCATCTCCGGCATCGATGTTCTGGTCGACGGAGGGATGCTGCAGGGCCTGATCGAGGCCTTCACCTGAAAGGGTCCCAGCCGAGGAGATGGGCGGAGACGGCATCGGTCGACGGCCGGAAGATCGGGCTGGTCGGCCGGCCCGGTCCCCTGCCGGGCTGTGACTTCAGCGAGCTACATCTCGTCGGCGTGACGCTCCTGGAGGATCCGGGCCCAGCTGTCGCGCCCCGTGGCGCGCAGTCGTTCGACGTAGGGGCCGAGGCGATGACGCACGTGAAAGGGACCCCCCTCTGCACGAACCACGTCCATGGGGTCCTCCAGTCCGGTCCGTTCGAGCTGAGCCGAGGTCCAGTCCTCCAGCAGGGATGCACCGACCTTTGACATCCGTCGATTCCCGTCCCGGACATCAGTCGTCTCATGCGGGTCACGGGCCACATCGAACAGCATCTCGTCCGACCAGTGCCCGTGGTAGCCGTCATGCCAGGTGCGAAGGTAGAGATGGTCGCCGAAACGGACGCCTCGCTGGCACGACCACGCCCCTTGTGAGAGCACGAGGTGGTCGCGTCCTGTGTGTCCGCCGAGGTCGATCGGCACGCCGTTCCAACTCCTCGGGGTGCGGAATCCGGCGAGATCGAGAACGGTCGCAGCTACATCGAGATGGTAGTGGAGCCCTTCATGCACGCGTGGTCCCACCCCAGGCCAACGAAGGACTGCAGGAATGTGACAGGTGGCCTCGTCGGCCGCCTGGTGATCGGCGTACACGCCGAGTTCGCCGAACGCCTCACCGTGGTCGCTGCTGACCAGCACCGCCGTCTCGTCGAAGACACCGAGGTCATCGAGCTTGTTGATCAGGGCCCCAAGGGCATCGTCCGCATATCGCACGCCCACGTCGTACCCGTCGAAGATGGCCTTGACCGCGTCCATGGAGCGGGCATCCCACGGCTGACGAGGCGGTGGTGGCCCCCACTCGTCAGGAGCAAAGCCCCAGGGCTCCTGCGCCGAATGGGGTCCGGCCAACTCCCAATTGCGGGCCCGCACCTCTTCGGTGTGCCACACAGGCGCGGCGTCGCCGACGAAGGGATTCCCGAAGTCGTCGGGCACGTTGTAAGGCGTGTGGGGGTCCCAGAGGTGGACGTGGAGGAACCAGTCGTCCGCCCGTCCTCGACGCTCCAACCAGTCGAGCGCGACCGGCACGACCTGGTCGGCACGTTCCGCACCCATGCCGCGCATGAGGTTCATGGCTTCCATGAATCCGTGGTTCCACCAGGTCGCCGAGTGTCGGAACGGAAAGCTCGAGATCGACGCGGTCTGCCAGCCGTTCCAGTAGAAGGTGCCGGCCCATGACTCGAGCGCGTAGCGGCTCAGAAAGCCGCGCCGGGCACCTTCGCTGCGGAGCTCGGCACCACCCCCTCCATGGTTGACCACTCCGTTCCGGATCCCGAACATCCCCGTCATCAAGGCGGCACGGCTCGGGAGGCACGGGACATCGGAGGCATAGACGTTGGCGAACCGGACCCCTTCGGATGCCAGGGCATCGATGTACGGCGTGGTGGCGCGGTGGTAGCCGTAGCAGCCGAGATGGTCGGCACGCAGTGTGTCGATGTCCAGATAGAGCAGGCGCATGAGGTCCGTCCGTTCTGTTACCACCCGAAGTCAACAGCATCGTGACACATGCGGGCGTCGACGATGGACCCGCGACAGTGTCCCCGACCACCTCGGTCGACGGGCCAGCGAGCTCCGCTGTGAGAGGATGTGACGCTCGGGCGGTTGGATGTGGGGTCTGTCCGTCGAAGAGGGTGTTCGACACCCTTCGAGCAGTTGGACTCGCGATTCTCGCCCACTACGTGCGGGCGGCGGCAACGAGCGTCTTGTGCTCGTTGACAGCATCGACGGGCAGTCCCGAATCACCTGTGACAAGCGTGCGTGCGGCGTTTCGCATACTCGTCGCCTCTTCGACCTCCCAACCCGATGCCTGGACGAATTCGACGGCCTGAGGGCGGTCGAGGGCCAGCCTGAACGACTCGCTGCTTCCGCCCCGGGCGAGCCGTTGGAGAAGCAGTTGTCGGTGATCACGCGCCGTCCCAACATCATTGGGCGGATAGAAGTCCAACGCGATCCGGCTCTCGATGGCGCTCATTTTCGCCAGGAGACCGAGTTGGCGCCGGAGCTGTTCAGCACCCAGGTACATCGTGACCCCTTCCACGACGAACAGGGTGGGCCGCGACGGGTCGAGGCCGTGATCGAGGAGCGACCTCGCCGCATCGCCGGTCGTCAGATCGGATTCGACATAGACAGGATCGGGTCGAGGCGCCCGGAGTCGCTTGTCCTGTTGCGTGGCGACCTGGTCCAACTCGAAGAACGTCACTCCGTCGCGGCGGAATCGCCAGGCACGGCTGTCATAGCCGGCTCCGATCACCGCGACCTGTTTGATCCCGGCGGCGAGTGCGCCGGCCACCTGTGCATCGAACCAAAGTACCCGAGCGGCAAGCCCGGCCAGCGTTACCGACCGGGTCCACACGCGGTGGGGCCCATGCTCCACGACCCAGAGGGTCGTCCTCATGGACGGCGTGAGCATCCGGCGGGCAAAGGGGTCGTCGAGCACACCCATGTCCGCCAACACCGCGCGTTCCGCGGCCACCGCCTGGGCCGTTCTTGATCGCTTCGTGCCGCCCACCAGGACAGCATTGCGCAGTCCCCGCTCGGTCGCAGACCCATCCAGTCCGACCAGGCAATCCGTGGTGACCTTCGGAATCCGGCTCAGGAGAGGCCTTCGATGATGCGGATGACCTCGTCCTTGCGATAGCCGTACCGGCTCGAAAAGCCGAGCAGCTCACGGCAGCGGGTGACCACCTCGCTGAGCCCCGGTGCATCGCCCGCGACCGAGATCCCCCGTCCCCGCCGGAACTCCAACAGGCCCTCGTCACGCAATTGGCGCAGCGCCCGGAACATGGTGTTCTGGTTGACACCGAGGACCGCGGCCATGTCGCGTGCCGGTGGAAGGCGCTCTCCCGGCTTGGCCTCCCCTTCGGCGATGTCCCGACGCAGTTCCGCCGCCACTTGCAGGTAGAGAGGAAGCGGACTGTCGGGGTTCAGCGCCATGGACAGATGATACTAGATGCCTTAGTATCTTCTCATGCCGGTCCTCCCGTCCACTCCGACCAGGACCGGGTCCGATCGTTCGGACAGCCCGACCTCCCGCGTGGGCGAGGAACTGGTCATCAAGGATGCCCGGCGGAGGCAGCGGCGTCGGTGGTTCGCCTCCGGCTGTGTCATCGTGGTGCTGGTGGCCGGCGTTGTTCTGGCCATGACCCTTTCCGGACGCAGTCCGGGCGTCCCGAGGCGGACCCCGAACCCGGCGCCCTCCCATCGAGTCACGACGAGCGGCCCACGGGCGACAGGGATCCAACCGAGCCGTCCAGAGGCACTCGCCGTCGGACCCGATGGCAACCTCTACCTGGCCGACAACATTCGCAACCAGGTCCTCGAACGACGACCCGACGGGACCTTCCGGGTCGTTGCCGGGAACGGCGCCGTCGGATTCTCCGGCGATGGCGGACCTGCGACGAAGGCGGAGCTCGATGACCCGGCGAGCATCACGTTCGGCCCCGGCGGCACGTTGTACATCGCCGACTACGGCAACGGGCGAATCCGGGCCGTCTCACCCGCAGGGATCATTTCGACAGTCGCCGGGGGCGGGCAGGGGGAATGGGTGACCGACGGCACCCCGGCCCTCGATGCCGGGCTCCTCCCCTCGGCCCTCACGTTCGGCCCGGACGGGCTGATGTATGTGGCATCCGGCAACGAGATACTCCGTCTCGGGACCGACGGGACGTTCACACGGGTCGTCGGCAACCCGAACGGATCGGAGGAGGGTCTCTACGGGGTCGGGGGTCCGGCGGTCGACGCCTCAGCCGATGGTCCGAACGGACTGGCCTTCGACAAGGCAGGGAATCTCTATATCGCCGGATCGAACACGAAGACGGTTCTCATGGTGAACTCCCAGGGCACACTGAGCGTCATCGGCAGCTCCTACCCGAGAGGGGACGGTGGCCTGGTGACCGCACCCGACGGGCGGGTGTTGGCGATGGACGAGTTGGAGGTGCTGGAGCTGACGCCTGAGGGAGAGCGAACCATCGCGTCCTTCCCCAGGACTGACCGCACGAGCTACCTGGGGGTCACAGGGTTCTCGCCGGATGGGATCGCCGTGGCCCCAAACGGGGCCATCTACCTCGACACCTTCTACGGGAACGGATACGCCGACAAATCCGCAGTTGTGTACATCGCTCCGAGCGGCCATGCATCCCTGCTCTGGACAGCAGGTCCCCCGAAAGGCGGGCAATGACGGCTCGGGTAGCGTGGTCAAGTGGACCTCGGGCGAGTGGGCGTCTGGTGGAGCGGTAGCTGGCGGGTCGCCGACGAGGCTTCATTCGACGTCGCCGCCGAGTTGGAAGAACTCGGCTACTCGGCATTGTGGTCCTCGGGTGGATTCCAACCGGGGCTCTCGCCGCATTTCGAGCGGCTGCTCGAAGCGACCGCCCGGGTGATGGTGTGCAGTGGCATCGTGAGCATCTGGTCGACGGCCGCCCACGAAATCGCTCAGGCCGTCGCGGACCTTCAGCTCCGGCATCCGGACCGTTTCGTCCTCGGTCTCGGCGCCAGTCACGCAGCCATCGTCGAGGACTACATCCGCCCATACGGTCACATGGCCCACTACCTCGATGCCCTCGACACGGCTGGATCTTCGGTCGGCAGGGAGCGAAGGGTGCTCGCCGCCCTCGGGCCCCGGATGCTGGCGCTCGCGGCCGAGCGGGCCGCGGGTGCCCACCCCTACTTCGTACCGGTCGAACACACGGCCCGGGCCCGCGAACTCCTCGGAGCCGACGGGCTGCTGGCCCCCGAGGTCAGCGCGGTGCTGGAAAAGGACGCAAGCACGGCCCGGAGGACGGCCAGAGCCTTCACCTCGGGCTATCTCGCGCTGCCGAACTACTCCGACAACCTCCGCCGGCTCGGCTTCGGAGACGGCGACCTCGCCGGAGGAGGAAGCGACCGGCTCGTCGATGCGGTGGTGGCCTGGGGCGAAGCGGACGACATCGCCGGCCGCGTGCGTCAGCACTTCGAAGCCGGCGCCAACCATGTCTGCGTCCAGGTCATCGCGCCGCTGGAGTCGTTCCCCCTCACGGCCTACCGCGAGCTGGCCCCCGCGCTGATGGAACTCTGAGCAGCGGGCCTCAGCGGTCGGGCTCGAAGGGCAGGATCCTCCGTCCCTGCCCGCGCTTCCCGCTCCCTCTCAGAAGTGAACGTAGCGTGACATCCAGGTAAACGTAGGGTAAACTACCCGGATGTCACATAGTTCTTTCAAAGCCCAGGGCTGGTACGGCGATCCCTTCCGTCAGCACAGCGCCAGATGGTTCTCGAATGGGAGGCCGACGGCGCTGGTCATCGACAACGGTGTCGAGTCCCAGGATCCGCCTCCCACCACCTGGTGCACCGACAACCTTCTTCCGGCTCCACAAACCGAGGGCGGACTGATCCACGCCTGAGCCGGCGATGGCCGAAGGGATTCCGTCCCTTCCACAAAGGCCGGATCGGTGAAGCCGTGCGGCACGAAGGTCTCGGTGGCCGCGCCTAGGTCGTTCGTGCAGGTCCGAGAAGATCCCAACGGTTCCCCACGCAATCGAGGAAGACCGCGACACGACCGTAAGGTTCGCTCCTCGGGGACCGGACGAATCGCACGCCGGCCGAACGCATCCGGCGATAGGAATCGTCGAAGTCGTCGACCCGAAGGAAGAAGGCAACCCGGCGGTCGGCTTGGGCCCCCACGACAGATGCCTGGCCCTCATCAGCTGCACGGGCAAGCAGGATTCCGGTCTCGGCACCAGGTGGTCTCACCACCACCCAGCGTTTCCGCTCTCCGCTCTCGGTTTGCGCCGGTGCGTCCTCGACGAGGTCGAACCCCAACGTGTGGACGAAGAACTCGATGGCCGTGTCGTACTCGTCCACGACAAGGGTGACCAGGTCAAGGTTCATCGTCGGCGGCCTACTGCCACCACTTCGAGTGTCGCACGATGGACCCGGGCCGGCTTGGTGGCCGGAAGACATGTGTCATCACCGTCGGGAGTAGTTGCCCGGAGGAGTCGACGAGATGGCCATCCATGTTGGCATCATTATGCCCCTCTCATGGGCCGGCCGAATCCGACGTCCGGGCGGAACCGGGGCGGACATCGGGGCGTCCGGGCCGTCACCGCACGGCTGTGCAATTTCGCGCCAGGTGTCAGCGCGCTATCCCTCTTGCCCTTGCGTTGCGGCAGCCGCGGGTCATCCAGTCGACGGCCGAAGTGCCCGAGGAGCGGAACGCTGCACTCCAGACCTGAGAAGAGGCCAGCCTCGGATCGCGCAAGAAGCTGAGCGCCATCTGCCTGGCCACCTCCGGCAAGTTTCCCTGGCGGCGGGCGTCCCGCGCGTTGTGAAAGGCGAGGTTCGATGCATTATGCCGAATCTCATGGAGTCCGGAGTCCGCCGCCTGCACGAGGTCATATCGCCCCGCACGTTCGGCCCACCGGCGGTGCCTTTGAATGACAGGGTACGTATCCCAGATCCCGGCAACCGTGTTCGTCGTGTTGGAATCGTGAGCCCGGTAATACGTAAGAACCTCAGGGAGGAACACGACGTCGCTCTGCATTGCGATCCGCAGCGCAAAGTCCACATCCTCTCCAGTGACCAGCGCGGGATCGAATCCCCCGACCTCCCAGAAGACCGACCGGCGAACCATGACTGACGACAGGAGAGGGAACTGACAGGCGAGCATGGCGGGGTAATCGAGATCCTTGCCGAGCCGGGGCCCATCCACGACGCCATCGACATCCATGACCTGGAATCCCCCGTGGCACATTCCTGCCGAGGGAGTATCTCGCAGTGCCTCGTACTGGCTTTGGAAGCGGTCGGACCGGCACCGATCATCTTCATCGAGAAAGGCCACGTACTCCCCAAGGCTTGCGGCGACACCGGAATTGCGGGCAATCGAAACCCCGGCATGGGCTCGGTTCAGGACCTGCACGCGCCGGTCCATCCTCTCGAGATCGGTGAGATCTTCAGAGCACCCATCTGAGACGACAAGGACCTCGAGATCATCGAGCGACTGGGTGATGGCCGATCGCACGGCGTCGCGCACGAACGGCCCGCCGCGATGAACAGGGATAACGACACTTACCTGTGGCATCTCACCTTCAGACGTCGATCCCTGATGGCCCCGCCGCGGACATCCCGCGCCGCGTTCGTACCGGTCGACTCCTGTTTGATCGACTTCCCGATCTGTTTCCTTGAGCGGATGTCGACGACCTGGCGACCCCCGTGGCTCAGGCCGGCGGAGTGGGTTACACCCCGCGCCGGATACGGCCACGAAGAGCGAGCAGAGCCATCGTCATGCTGACCAGGCCGACCCCGACCAGAGCAGCCAGACCCTCCAGAAGAGGGCCGCCTTGCCAGCCGCCGATGATCACGGACCGTTGGGCACCGAGCAGGTATGTCACCGGGTTGTAGGTGGCAACGGCGGAGAACCAGCTGGTCAGATCCGCTTTGGGGATGATGGCGTCGGTCAGGAAGGCAAAGGGGAAGAAGACGACGAACGTTGCATTCACGGCGGCCGGACTTCCGGTCTTCAGGGCCACGGCGTACGGGAAGCCGGTGAACACCAGGCCCCACAGCGCAGCGAGACCGATGAAGACCAGCACTCCCCCGATGCCGGTGGAGAAACGGACGCCGACGACAAAGCCCAGGATGAGCACGGCGATCGTGAGAGCGATGATGACCACGACGTCCGCCACCATCAGCCCGAGGAGAAGGGCCAACCGGCGAACCGGTGTGAGACACAGGCGGTCGAAATACCCGCTCTGGATGTCGGTGACCAGGGTGGGGGCGCGTGACACCCCGGTGACGGCGAAGGCGATGGCCATGGGGAGGAGGAACGCCTTGTAATCGAGCCCCCCTCTCTCGGCGACGTGACCGAGTGCTCCGAGGTTCACGACGTAGAAGAAGGCAGGGATGAACACGGCCGGCAGGAACGAGACCGGTTCGCGGCGCATCTGGCGAAGCGCCCTGGCGGCCACGGCGGAGACGTCGCGCCGGAACCCCGCCGCGTGGCCCCGGATGACAGGGTCGGGACGAGCGACCGGAGTCATGCCGCCCCCTCGATGTGGTCGCCGGTCAGCGCCAGGAAGACGTCGTCGAGGCTCGGAGTTCGAATCGTGATGCTACGTGCCTCGAGGTGACCCTCCGCCAGCGCCAGGGCGACAGGACTGAGGGCGGCAGGACCGTCGATGGTGTGAACCGTGATCCGACCACCCTCTCGGGTGACCGAGCTCACCCCGGGCAGCCGGGTGAGACGGGTCAGAACGTCTGCTCCCCCGGAGCCGACGACCTCGGCCACCAGGACGTCGTCGGCGATCGAGCGCTTGAGCGTCTCGGGCGAGCCCTCCGCCACCAGTCTCCCCCGGTTGATGATGCCCAGCCGATGGGCCAGGACATCAGCCTCCTCCAGGTACTGGGTGGTCAGAAAGATCGTCATGCCCAGCTCACGGTTGAGACGCGCCACCTCCTCCCACACGGTGGCGCGACTGGCCGGGTCGAGCCCGGTCGTCGGTTCATCGAGGAAGAGCACTTCGGGGTTGTGGATGAGGGCGATGGCCAGGTCGAGCCGCCGTTTCATCCCACCCGAGTAGGTCCCGACCCGGCGATCGACGGCGTCCCCGATATCCACCATACGGAGGACTTCCGCGATCCGTTGGCTGATCTGGCCCGAGGTGAGCCCGAACAACCTCCCCTGGAGTCGGAGCAGTTCCCGGCCGGTCTGGAGATTGTCAAGGGCCGCCTCTTGGAGGGCGACGCCGATACGGGTCCGTACGGCTTGGGGCTCCCGGACGACATCGTGGCCCGCGACCCGAGCGGTCCCGCCGCTCGGACCGAGGAGCGTGCACAGCATGCGGACGACCGTCGACTTGCCGGCCCCGTTCGGCCCGAGGAATCCGTAGATCTCGCCCGGCTCGACCTCGAGATCGACCCCGTCCACGGCGAGGTGCGGGCCGAATCTCCGCACGAGGCCGTCCGCCCGGATCGCCCCGCTCGACCCGGCTGCCTCGGTTGCCGCGACCGATCCCGGCGAATCTGCATACTTAATCGAATCGAACATACCACTCAGTATCTAGTATGCTGGCCCGTACCGCAACCATGGCCATCGAACCCCTCACCCCCGAACGAAGGCGACAACAGACTCGAGAACACCTGTTGGCTGCGGCGGCCCAGGTCTTCGCCGAACGGGGCTTCCATGGGGCCTCCCTCGACGAGGTGGCGACCGTGGCCGGCTTCACCAAGGGGGCCGTCTACTCCAATTTCAAGAACAAGGAGGATCTCTTCCTCGCCCTGTTCAGAGCCAGGTATCAGCAGGAGACGGAGGCTTTGCGGGCGACGCTCGATGCGTCCGATGTACCGCCCGACGCCCGGCTCTCGGATTTCGTCGCCCTCTTCCAGGACCAGGCCCACCTGGCCCGGAGCAACTTCGGTCTCCTGTACCAGGAGTTCTGGCTCTACGCCGCCCGGAATCCGGCCGCTCGGAAAGAATTCACCGAGATCGACGATGAAGCGGTGGAAGCTCTGGCCGCGCTCATCTCCGCCGAACGAGACGGGCTCGGTCTCGAACCCCTGGACGATGCGATCCAGACGGCCAGGATCATCGAGGTCCTGTTCCGGGGGATCGGGTTACTTCGAATCCTCCAACCTGAAGTGGCCGACGAATCCTTCATCGAGTCCGCCATCGCCTTTGTGGCCCGGGCTCTGGGTGCGGCGGGTGGATGAGTCTCGTGGGGACGTCACGGGAGACGATCGTCAGCCAACGAGGAGATGGGCGGGCCTGTCCCACACATAGCGCAGCCGGTAACCGGACAACGGCTCCCGACACTGGCGTTCGGCGCACCGACCACCCCGTTCGTCGTAGAAGCTCCGGGCGTTCGCGTTCTGTTCCAGCACCCACAGGTGGAGCCGTCCCGTTGGTGCGTGATCGACCACCGCGCGAGCCGAGGCCGCCAACAGGAGGGTACCGATCCCCCTGCGCTTCAGTCCGTCGGCGACGTGGAGATTGTCGAGGAGGGCTCCCCACGTCGGGTCATCGTCGAGGTCGGTGTGGGCAAAGCCGACGATGTCGCCACAGAAGTCGGCGACGACCGTCCGATGGTTTGGATCTGGCCTCGTCAGTCGCATGCGCCAGACATCCCGGCGGTCGTCGAATACTTCACCGTCCAGGAATGAGTCGGGATAGGCGCCGCGGTAGTTCCTGCGCCAACTGTCGGCGTGGAGGGCGGCAATCCGGTCGGCGTCGGGCAAGGTGGCGCCGCGGATCTGGACCCGACCGCTTCCCACGACCTCCTCATCCGAAACCGTCGTCGGCCTCGGAGACAAGGGACCGACCGCGCCCTCTCCCGCGCTCTTTCCGGGCTCGACATCTGATGCCACCCTGGGCCTCCTCATCGATCCTGGCATTGGCACCGTGCAAAACGCCGGCTGCCGGACCGTCAACGGGCCAGGTCCCTCAGGTCACTCTGGATGAACGAGGCAAGGCTACGTTGAGACGGAGATCGCCGTCCATCGGACACGGGCTCGGTGCCGCCATGGGCTCGGGCTCGCTCCCGAGGCAGACACCTGCTGCGCCGAACCGGCTCTTTCTCGTTTACGACCGGCTCAGTCCTCGAGCGCCCCACCGGCCCCGACGGGATCGTCGGGCTGCGCGGGTGCCACTCGGGTCCCCGTATGCAGAAGGTATCCGCTCCCGATGATCAGGAAGAGGGCAATTCCGACCCGATCGTCGACCAAGGCCAGCCCGGTTGCCGCAAGGTACAGAACGGGCGTGAGGTAGTACCGGCGGGTGACGCGTTTCAACTCGTCGTCTCCCACCCAGGTCTGGATGAGAGCACGCCGGGATATCGAGTGCCAGAGAACAGCCAGCATCAGTGTGGCGGCGGCCAGGCTGAGCCCGTAGAAGGCGACCGCGAGCTCCTTCTGGGAGGTCGATCCCTGACTGACGTACAGCGCGAGCACCTGCGTGGGGAACGGGATGAAGACGACCAGGCTCAAAAGAGCGAGGTTCGCAACCATCACCCCATGGTCGATCGCCCGAACGAGGCGGAAGATGGTGTGATGGCTGACCCAGATCATCCCGATGACCATGAAGCTGATCACATACCCCAGGTAGTGCGGCCACGCGTTGAACCACAGATCACGACTGAGTGAGTGGATTTTCGGCGCCGGTAAGCGCACATCGAAGATGAGCAGTGTCATTGCCACCGCAAAGGTGCTGTCGCTCAGCGCTTCGGTCCGTCGCGGATTCACAGAAATCGACTATGGCACACGAAGCGATCGTACCGATGTCTTGTGGTGCCCCGGTCGGCGCACTCCGAACCCGGCCGACATCCGTCTCGAGGGATGTCCGGGCAGTGACTTCGGCCGGGCATCCTGACTAGGTTGGGCACCGCCGCGGTAGCAGACAAATGAGAGGACAGAACATGAAGGGATTCAGAAATTTTCTCATGCAGGGGGAGCTGATCGTCATAGCGGTCGGCCTCGTCGTGGCCCTCGCCTTCAGCACCCTCATCAAATCCTTCACTGATTCGATCATCACGCCCTTGGTCAATGCTGCAGAGGCGGGGAAGGCCGGATCGCTCGGCCTTGGATGGACGGTCAACGGGCAGCGCATCGACCTCGGTTCGTTCATCGGCGCGATTGTCTACTTCGTCATCTTCATGGCGGTGATCTATCTCGTGTTGGTCGTGCCCTACCGGAGCTACATGAAGAGGCGGGGGAGCACCGTTTTCGGCCCTCCGGCGGACACCAAGACCTGTCCGCAGTGCCTTTCCGACGACCTGCCCCTGGCTGCCATCAAATGCAGCCACTGCACGAGCGTCGTTTCGACGACGAATTGAGCGCATACCCGCCCGCTGCCCCTGATGGGCCGCGGCATGCGGGCGGACGATCTCAGATATCCACCTGAAATCCGAGATCCACCGTCGATGTGACGACCGCGTTGCTCGGCGATGACTGCTTTGGCCAGTGCTTCTCGCACTGCATCCTCTGCTGCTTTCCCGACGACCGCACACCAGTCCCGAGCGCGGCGACGAGAACCGGGTGGTCGACCCGGACGAACTCGACCAGCATGCCCTCGCCGTCGTCCACGCGGACCCTTCCTCCGAGTATTCCGATGCTCACCATCTACAAAGACACCGCAGCGGCCCCTTTGGTTGACAGCGACTCGGATGTCAGGAGTTGTCGGCAGCCGAGAGGTTGCGATGCAGGACTTCCGTCAGCCGGGCTTCCAATCGAACTTCAAAGACGAGCAGACTGTCGAGTTCGGCGAGCGATGCCCGGAGGGCCTTCCCTCGAATCGAGCGCAGTTGGTTCTCTGCGTCGACCCGCCTGGCGCAGCTTCGATCGAGAGCGGCCAGTACTTCGGATTGGTGATTCATGAGCAATGTTCCTGTCTGTATTTGATGATTCCGTATCGAGAGCGCGGGGCTCCAGGGAGTCCTGGCACCGTGCCTCGGGGTCGGGTCGCTGATCGACCAGGCCATCGTCTGCTGGACGGCTCCGTGCCTGGTGATAGTCAGCCTGTGCCGACGGATCAGGCTGCAAAAGGGCCCTGACATACGTGGATACTGGTCAGCACTGCGTGGAGTTTGGTTTCGTGTCAGAGGCATCCCGCCGCCGGTGCATCGGCCAAGCCGATGTCTGCGAGCGGTACCGGGCCGAGCGTCGCAGCCATCGAAGGCTCACGACAACAAGGCGGCACCGTTCGCCCGCACTGCTTCTCCCACAGCGTAACACCCATCGGGAGCAGAGCCGCCCCCGGTGGCCCGGGTGCTCTCGGAACCGGCCACCGGTCGCTCTCCGGGGCGGCCGGGTCGGCTTCGCTACGCTCTGGCTGTGCCGATGAACAGCTCAGAGGCGATGGGGTGGCTCCGCACCTCGGTAGGGATCGCTTTGATCGTCGCACCGGGGGTGCCCATGCGCCTGGCCGGCACCGAATCGCCGACAGGTGCCGGCCTCCTCCTGATGAGGACGATCGGCATCCGGGATCTCGTCTTGGGCCTGGGTGCGGTCTCCGCGGCACGATCGGGCGTGGCTGACGATGCGCGTCGTTGGTCCAGGGCCACCTTGGCCAGCGATGCACTCGACACCGTCGTCAGCCTGGCGGCGATGCGTTCGATCGGGAGACGGGACTCGTGGTTGGCGGCGGGATTGGCATTCAGTTTCGTCTGTGGAGACATCCACGCCCTGCGAGCCGTCTCCGACGAGCAGGGGGCCGAGCGTGCCCGACAGCCCGAGCCGCACGGTCAGTGACCTCCTGAAGCCTGAACCCGGTGGCCGTCGGCCGGATCACCCGGGGCCAGGTGCAGTCGGCTCCTTCACCAGCCGGCCCTGCTTCCACACGTGTGTGACATGGACCGGGTCGGCGAGGAGACTGACGGTGGCGATCGGGTCGCCATCGACGGCGATCAGATCGGCGTCCCACTCCCGTTCGATCACCCCTGCCCTCGGGGCTTGGGGCCCGAGTGTGAGGGGTCCGTTGGCCGTACCGGCCCGGATCGCCTCCAGCGGGCTCAGGCCTGCATCGACGAGATGGACGAGCTCCCGTGCATTCATCCCCCACGGGACGGCCGTTTCCCGGCCGCTCGTCGAGATGTCGGTTCCGAGGGCCAGGGTCACGCCGGCCTGGTGGGCAATATGGATCGCTTCGAGGTGGCGGTCGGCCACAGCCTCCATCTTCTCGAACGCATAGCTGGGCATGCTGTCCTTCGCCTGAAGGCCGCGTTCCACGATGAACCGGGTCGGCACCAGCACGGCTCCGAGCTCGCGCATGGCGGACGCGGCTTCCTCGTCCAGGTAGCTGCCGTGCTCGATGGTCCGCACACCGGCCCGCAGGGCTGCCATGATGCCCGGCTTTCCGTGGCAGTGGGCCATGACGATCCGCTCGGCCCTCCCAGCCTCCTCCACGATGGCCCGCATCTCGTCGTCGCTGAACTGTTGATGCACAGGGTCGTCGACCTGGGACAAGACCCCGCCGGAGGCGCAGATCTTGATGACCTTCGCACCGAGCCGGAGTTGGGAGCGAACCGCCTTGAGGCATTCGGGGATGCCGTCGCACAGCGCCAATGGCCCTCCGCTCTGGCACAGATCGCCCATCCAGGGCAGTGGAAGGGCATGGAGATCTCCGTGACCACCGGTTTGGCTCAGGATCGCTCCGGGTGCATAGATCGACGGGCCGGCAAGGAGCCCTTCCTCGACCACCCGGGCCAGGTGCACGCCGAGCCCTCCGGCCTCTCGGACGGTCGTGAATCCGGCCTGCAGCACGATCTCTGCGTCCTTGGCGGCCCGGGCGGCCAGGACGGCGGTCGGCACCAGGGCCAGTTCGTTGAGGTCCAGCGACCGCAAACCGAGAAAGTGCGCGTGGCAGTCCCACAGCCCGGGCATGAGGCATGGGACCGAGACCGGGGACCGGACATCGGGAGCGGTGTGCCGGGGCCCCACGTAGGCGATCGAAGATCCGTCGATGACGACCGCGGCGTCGCGCATGGGATCTCCCCGTCCCGGAATGAGCAGATCGGCGTCGATTCGTTCCACGTTGATCACTCTAGGGAGCCTTTTCCCTCCGATCGAGCCAGCCCGACGTCACCCGTCGAGGAGACCGAGGAGCCATCCGGGCCTGACCACGTCTGCACCCAGGTCCGCGGCCCGCCGGCACAACGCACGATCCGCTGACACGAGGGTCACCTGACCCGGAGCCTCGGCGGTGGTCGAAACGAGGGTGTCGTCACCGCTGCCGGGCGCATGCATGACGGTGACGCCGCCGGCCACCCCTGCCTCGACACCGGTACGAGCAGCCCCCTCCAGGACCACCACGACCGGTTCGACGAGCCGACCCGCCACCACCGCAGCACGGACCTGCTCGACGAATGCCCGGGCCGCCCCCGGCCGGTCCCGCCACCAGCCGTTGGGCCGAGACCCGACCACGTTCGCCGCATCGATGAGAAGCACGACCCCAGTATCACCGACCGACCCGGCTGCCCCGGACGGGGTTCACCCCGGGGCCACCGCATGACCTCGGTGCCACCGCATGGCTTCAGTGCCACCGCATGGCTTGCGCGCCACCCGGCATCACCTTCACCCGTCGTCGACGCGGCCGACGCGGCCGTGCTTCCAATAGCCACGCGCCGACACCTGGGTGCGGGCCAACCCCCGGTCTTCGAAGAGGTGACGGCGGATCCGCTGCACGGCCGCCGCCTCTCCGGCCACCCAGACCCGGACATCGGTATCGAATCGGGCGCCCTCGACGGCGTCGACCAGAGCATCGCCGGGAGAGGCGCCGGTGGGCAGGTCGTGCCACGCGGTGGTGGCCAGTGGATGATCGGGCAGTGCGACGCGGGCGCCAGGGTGGGAGACCTCGATGTGCACCTGCACCGACGTCCGCGTCGGCAGTGCCTGGAGGAGCTGGCCGATGGCAGGTATGGCGGTCTCGTCCCCTCCGAGGAGGAAGTCGTTCGCGCCAGCGTCGATCGAGTACCCGCGGCCTGGGCCCGAGACGGCGGCCTGGTCACCGGCCTTGGCGGCCATGGCCCAAACGGATGCGAGCCCACCGTCGTGGATGACGATGTCGAGCTCGAGGATCTGCGGCCCGACGGGCCGCGGCGTAAAGGTCCGGATGACCGGCCGGCGCTCGTCCGGGAGCAGGAACTCATTGCCGCTCCACCGCGGGATGACGAGCGCTCCGGTGGGAGACGACGGCAGTAGGAGCCGGATGCTGGCAGCCGGTTGCCCGACGACGAGGCGCTCGAGGCCGGCCCCGGCCAGCGTCACCCGGATCAGGCGATCGCTCACATATGCCGTCTGTCGAACCGACACGGGAAGGAACCGCGGCGGTTCCCGCCGATCGCGGCGCGAGTCCGTCAACACGGACCAGCGGCGATCGACACGGTCACATCGTGTGCCGTCGCCCCGGCGTCCACGTCGACGCGGGTCGCATCCGGGCGCCAGGCGACGCGTGCTCCGGTTGCTCGGGCGCAGTAGCCGTGGGGGTAATGGATCGCCACTGGTACCACGATCACGGTCGGCGCCCTGATCCCCGGGTCGGATCGGTAGCGGAATTCGAAGGCAGCCGTCGTGGGATCGAAGCCCATGGACAGTGGCGTTCCGGCAACCGCCGAGGCGTAGGCCTGCGACAGCACGTTCAGTTGGGAAGCGGTGGCGGCGCGGGGAGGCCAGAGTGCCGACGAGTGCGACCCGGTCGGGTCGTCGTAGTTGATCCACTGCCAGTAGATCCACCCGACGAGGTTGGCGTCTGCATCTGAGGTGATCCGGTCCAGGTCCGAGGTATCGGTGGTCGCACCGAACTCGGTGAGCAGCCAACCCGGTCCGCCGGGCTGCTCGGGGGTGGCGTCGTTGACCCGTTCCTGGTCGTGCTGGGTGAAGACGTAGCGCTCGAGGGGTCCACAGATGGAGGCGAAGTTTGCCGGCTCCGGACCGTTGGGGACGTGTAAGAAGCAGTAGTCGTGGAAGTTGAGCACGAGGCGCGGGTAGTCCATGGCGCCGATGTGGTTGACCACCCCCGAATCGGTGCTGTAGTTGCCCTCGTACGCCACCAGATGGGTGGGGTCGGCGGCCTCGATCCGAGGGATGAGGCCCTCTGCAGGATCGTCGGCCGGGCAGGTGACGCGCCGGCCCGTCTGGTTCAACCCCGGACGGGCCCGCCCGGTGTAGAAGCACTCGAGCAGGGCGTCGAATGCCGGATTGTCGGGTCGTGTCCCGAGGCCGGGCCCGTACGGCTCGTTGAAGGGGTCGTAGCCGATCACCCACGGGTTCCCCCGGAATCGGGCTGCGATCTTCGTCCACACGGTGTCGAACTCGCCCTGGAGGTTCCCGACCACGTCGTTCTCCCAGAAGTGACCGTAGGCCTCGGCCACCCCCGGCCCGTTGTAGTTGACACTCCAGTTGGTGACGTGCAGCCGGGGCTCGGGGGTGATGCCGTCGGTGCACACGGCCCAGTTCGGTGCCCCCTCGCCGCCGAACGCTTCGTTGTAGACGTCCTGGTGCATGTCGATGAGGGAGAAGATCCCGTACCTGGCCAGGAGTGAGACCGTGGCCTCCAGGCGGGCCATGTAGGCATCGAAGACCCCGGCATCGAACTGACCGGGCCCCGACGGTCGCGGGGAGCCCGGCGTGCAGACTGCAGGATCGTCGACCGGGTCGGTACCCGGTTCGAGCCCCTTCCAGATGATCCCCAGTCGCACGACGGTGAACCCGAGTCGGGCCATGCGCTGCACCTCGGCCGGCGTGAGAACGTCACGCCCGGAACCGGTCACCTCCACCTCGTAGGGCGGGACCTTGTACACCAGATCGACTCCATGGAGCAGGACGGTCCGGCCCTCCTGGTCCACCAACCACGGACCGCCCGGGGCCCGCAGCGGGCCGACCGGCCCGTCGGCGGGGTTGGCCGACGCAGGGGACGTGACCACAGGCGATCCGCCACACGAGCTCAGGGCGATGGCCGTGGCGAGGGCGAGGGCCGGCCAGACCCTCGGGAGGGAGGTCCGGCGTTGGCACCCGATGGATGTCATCGCCGACCGCCCGGTGCCGGCCTCCGGCGCGATCCCACGGCCCCGAGTCTGTCGCGTCGGAGCCCGCGGTGCCCGATCAAGCCCGACCGGTTCGGGCATCGAGCCCCTGCTCGGCGACGATGGGCAGGATGCGTGGCTGCAGCCACTCCCCTCCCGCTTCGGTGATGTGGATCCCGTCCGACCACCGCACCTGGATGCCGTCGAGCTCGGGCTCATAGACGCCGTGCGGATCGAGCATCCTGTTGAGATCGACGACGGTCACGGGCCGGGGCTGTCTTCCGGCCACGCTGCGAAGGAGCCCGTTGAATGCCGCCACCCGCGTGGGGGAGTTCTCCGGGAATGGCGTCCCGTTGGCGGCCTCGGTCGGTGGATCGACGTAGGGCATCGTGAACACGATGATCCTCGCACCGCCGGCCGAAAGAAGAGCGAAGGCCTGCCCGAGCTCTGACGCGAGGTGGTCGTCCCACGCCGGCTGGCCGATGTGAACCCAGTTCCCGTGGTACAGCTGATCGCTCACCTCCCACCGCCCGATCAGCAACCCGACAACGTCGGGCCGGTCCTGTTCCACTGACTGCTTCCACACCGTCCGCCAGTGGGTGCATCCTGGTGTCGCCGGGCCGGCCACCCCGGAGAGGATCACCTCGAACGTGTCGAGCTCGCAGCCGAGCGTGCCCCGATCGATGACCTGGACCCCGTACCGGGGCTGCGATCTGACTCCCAGTCCGACCCCGAGGGTCAGTGCAATCGAGTCACCCAGCAGCAGGAAGCGGATCGGGCGGGTCGTGAACGCATGGGCCGCGGTGAGGGCCTGGCGTTCCGCCACCGGGGCGCCGCCGGTGGTGGGAACGGCCCCGGTGGAGGTGGCCGGGGCCACGGTGGCCAGGAAGAGGGCCGCCGCGGCGACCACCGCGGCGGTCCCCATTCCCACCAGTCCCATCCGCCCGGGCAGGATCCGTCTCGTCCGGATCGGCTCTTCGATGGCGAAGAAGGAGACGGTGGCGACGGCGAAGGTGGCAAGGAGCCTGGTCCCGAGCAACCAGATTCCCGAGAGGCCGGTATGGGCGTGGTTGATCAGGAGGTAGAGGGGCCAGTGGTAGAGGTAGAGCCCATAGGAGATCCGACCGATGAACACCAGCACGCCGAGCGAGCAGAAACGGGCCAGCGCTGAGCCCGGAAAGGTCACACAGGCGACGATGACGCAGGCGGCGGCCACGGCCACGCAGAAGAAGCCGCCCACATACAACAGGCCGTTCTGCCCTTCGAGGTCATGCCATGCCCAGACCAGGAACAGGGCTCCGAGAACCCCCGACAGCGTCCACAGCCGACGCTGCACTCGGGTGGTGGTCCAACCGGCGGGCAGGATGTCGAAGGTGCTGCCGACATGCGAGCCGACGGCACCCACGAACGAGCCGATCAGAAGCGACTGGGCACGGGTGTCGGTGCCGTAATAGAGGCGCTCGATCGAGAATCCGGCCAGGTACATCCAACCCATCAGGACGGCGGAGGCAACGGCGCCGATGGCAGCCGCCAGGGCCACCTTCCGGGTTCCCCACCGCCGGGCCACGAACAAGGCGATGAGCGGCCATACCAGGTAGTACTGCTCCTCGATGGCGAGCGACCACGTGTGCAGAAATGGGGACGGGGCAGCCGCCTGGGCGAAATACCCCTGGCCGGAGAAGATGAAACGCCAGTTGGAGACATAGATGAGCGTGGCGAAGGCGTCACCACGAACGGACGCCAGGTCGATCGAGCCGGCGAAGACGTGGACGTAGACGGCAACGCCTATCAGGAGTATGAACAGTGCGGGCAGGAGCCGGCGCGCCCGTTGGGCCCAGAATCGTCCCAGCCGGATCGTCCCGGTCCGGTGGAGCTCCCGGCAGATCAACGAGGTGATCAGAAATCCGGACAGGACGAAGAAGACGTCCACACCGAGCAATCCCCCACCGGTCCCCGGAACCCCGAAGTGGTACGCCATGACGGCCAGGACGGCGAAGGCTCTGATGCCGTCGAGCGCAGAGGTGCGCCGGTGGCGCCCGGACTCGGTGTCTGTCGGGTCGGTGTCGAGCGGGGATGACCGATCGGTGGCGTCGACTTCGTGGACAGCACCCTCTAGCACCGCATCGCCATCCGATTGAGCCCGGCTTTCACTCGCCGATCGAGCAGGAGCGTTGGCGATCGTACTGCAACTCGGAACAGCCTCCGGGTCAGCGATCCCGAGTCCTTCGGCACTGTCGGATCCAGCTCACTGCGGAGCGAAGAACTCCGGGAGGGAGCCCACGTCGACGCTGGCGCCATCGGTCTGTGCCTCCTGGAGGTGGCCGAGGTCGACCCAGTAGGGGAGGATGGCCGGGGCCAGGTAATCGCCACCGACGCCGGGCTCCTGGTACTGGAAATGGATCCCGTCCGACTCGCGCACCGGCACGCCGTTCAGATCCGCCGTGTACCTGCCACCGGGGCAGACATAGGAGTTGAGGTCCTGGATGAACACCCGGCTCGGGTGCTCGGCGGCCACCTGGCGGAGGAGGGAGTTGTACACATCCTGGCGGGCGGAGCTGTCCTCCGGCCACGGTTCCCCGTCGAGCTGTTCGCCGGTGCTCTGGCACGGTTTGGTCATGAGCACCATGAGGGCGCCCCCGGCGGTGGCGATCCGGACGGCCTTTTCCAATTGGCTCTTCACGTAGGCGGCGAAGGCCGGATCGAGGATGTTGGTCATGTGGCCCTCGAACTCGCGGTCGAGCACCTCGCCGCCCCCGGCCAGGAAGACGACGACGTTGGGCTTCAGCTGACGGACCCAGTCGGCCCAGGCCGCCGTCCACTCCTGACACGGGACGTCCTGTCGGGGACCGAAGGCACCTCCCGGAGGGCAATTGCCGCGCTGCGGGTAGGGCGTGCACGGCTTCCCGACGATGAAGGTGGTGTTGCCCTGGATGCCCGTCGTCCCCTGGGCGACACCGCACCCCAGGATCCCCTCGTTGAGCAGATACAGGTGGTCGTACTTCCCGGGATCCCCCCGCGCCGCGGCCCCGAGCCCGATCCCGAGCGTCAGCGCCTCGGAGTCACCGACGAGAAGCACCCGGACCGGGGTGTGCCGGTAGGCCACCGGAATGGCGGCGTCGATCGGCGTGGCTGGGACACCCCCCAGGGCCACTGAGCCCCCGGCGTACGTCTCGGTTGCCGGCATGGTGGCCAGGACGATGGCCACCACCACCACTGCCGCCGCCGGGACGGTCAGGATCCGTACCCGGAACGAGGTGAAGAAGGTCCCCTGCCGGATGGGACGTTCGACGAAGAAGAACGACGCCGATGCCACCGCCAGCGTGGGGACGACCCGTACGGCGAACAGGGGCCACCCGGTGAGTCCCGTCCGCGCATGGTTGATGAAGATGAACAGCGGGAAGTGCCAGAGGTATGTGGAATAGGAGATCCGCCCGACATAGGTGAAGACGGTGAACGACAGCACCTTGGCCACCGGCGAGGACTGGGCACACGACACGCTGAGGAGCACGGCGGACGCGGCGATGGCGGCGAGAAAGAACCCACCGCGATAGGCGAACGCCTGATCGGAGTGGACCGTGATGCACAGGACGGCGGTGCCGGCGATGCCGGCGACACCGATGGCCGTGAGCAGGAAGCGGGCCCGGGCCGTGCGAGCCTGCCAGTCCTGCTCCGCACCCTTGCGCCGGCGGTCGGCCCACATGGCCAGGCCCACCGCCAACGACGCTCCGATCAGCACCGACTGGGCGTGGGTGTCGGTACCGAAGTAGACACGGGTCACGTCCGCCGGGTTGTAGACGAGCGCCATCTCCAGCGCCGAGAGAAACGCCCCGACGATGCAGACGATCAACAGGACCCGCAACGACCGCCAGATCTTGAAGATGCCCAGGACCACCAGCGGCCACACGACGTAGAACTGCTCCTCCAGCGACAGTGACCACATGTGGATCAGGGGCGAGGTGAGGGCGGTCTGGTCGAAATAGTTGTCCCCGGCCGCGATGAAGTGCCAGTTGGCGAAGTAGAAGAGGGCGGAGAGAGCATCGCCCCGGAGCGTCGCATAGGTGCCTGCGGGCACGAACAGGCCGTAGAGGATGGCCACGCCGATGAGCATGACGAACAGGGCGGGGAGCAGGCGCCGTGCCCGACGGGCCCAGAAGACCTTCAGCTTGACGGTGCCGCTCTTCCGCCACTCGACGATCAGCAACGAGGTGATCAGGAACCCTGACAGGGCGAAGAAGCTGTCGAGAAGGTAGAAGCCGCCGGCTGTCAGGTAGACCTCGGCGTGGACGCCCAGGATTCCGATCATGGCCACGCCCCTGATGCCGTCGAGAGCGGGTAGGTAGGAGAGCGTCGTCCCCTGCTTCGGTGCGTCCGGAGAGACCTGTTGGCTCATCGCCTCACGGCCCCGCCCGCCGTGCCACCCGGCCTCTTCGGGCGTGATTCGGCACGATCAGGAACCTCCGCTGTCTCCGCAAAGCGGTCCACGGACCACCCCCCCGGGCGTGGTCCAGTGGCCTTGGCCGACACAACGTATCCTACGGCCGTCCAGAGGGTCTGACGGGGCGTCCGGCGGCCTGACGGGTCCGCCGGGGGGCGCCGGTGCGTGGTTCAGCCGGGGATCAGACCCGCGGTCCCGATGCCGCACCGCCCCACAACGACTGCCCGGTCACGGGCCGGTGGCGGCCGGGCCCGCGACCACCGAGGGGAAGGCCGGCGACCGCTTGGCCAGAAACGACGCCACACCTTCACGCCCGTCAGGTCCGGCGGCGGCGGCCCGCATGGCCAGCGTCTCCCGCCGCATGGCCGTCTCGGGTGCCGGTATCGCCTGGTCGCGGAGCAGGTGCTTGGCCGTCGCCAACGCCGTCCGGCTCCCCCGGGACAGGCGCCGGACGACGCCCTCGACCGCCTCATCGAGGGCCTCGTCGGGGTGGACCTCCATCACCAGGCCCATCGCCTGCGCCTCGGCCGCGGTGAGCACCGGATTGAGCAGGGCCAGGTACAGCGCCCGGTGCAGCCCGATCGACGCGGCCAACAAGCTGCTGCCTCCATCGGGTGTCAATCCGACCTTCGTGTAGGCCAGGGTGAACCGGGCCGACTCGGCGGCGAGCACGATATCCGCCGCCGCGGCGAGCGGGACGGCCGCCCCGGCCGCCATGCCCCGGACGACGGCGACGACGATGGCGTCGAGCCGGGTCAACTCGCTGACGACGCGGTGGAGGGCCTCGGCGAGATCGTCGACGTAGGCACCCGGGTCCGGTGCACGTTCGAACGCTCCCAGATCACCACCCACGCTGAACAGGGGTCCGCGGGCTGCGAGCACGACGACCCCGACCTCGGCGGCCCGCGCCCCGTTGACCGCTCGGGCGAAGGCGGCCACGCTCTCGGCGGAGAAGGAGTTGCCGTTGTCAGGATCATCCAGGGTGATCCAGGCCACACCGTCGCGCACCTCCAGGTCCACGGGTGATCGGCGTTCTGTCTGGGACACGTCGCGCTCTCCTCTTCGTCTCGTCTTGTCTCGTCTTGCCGCCCGCCAGGCGAGCATCCCATGCTCCGGTCGACGCTGTACAGCGCACCGGACCTCCGCCCGCCCGGGTCAGGTGGGCGGCTCCGCACCGCCGGCGGGATCGATCATGTCGATGCCGCCCTGGCCGGCAGGCGGTCGAAGTACCGCCCGAGCACATAGCTGGGCACGGCGGCGATGGCGATGATGACCAGCGCGAACGGTGCCGCCTGACCGTAGGAGAGGTTCTGCTGGTAGGCCCAGAACTGGGTGGCGAGGGTCTGCACGCCGGTGGGCACGAGAATGAGGGTGGCGGTGAGCTCGGTGACGGCGGCCAGGAGAACCAGCGAGAAGGCGGCGGCCAGGCCCGGTCCGATGAGGGGGAGGGTCACCCGGCGGAGGACGGCGAAACGGGTCAGGCCGAGCGATCGAGCCACCTCTTCGAGGCCGACCGGCGCGTGGGCCACCGATGCCTTCACCCCGACGAGGGCCAGGGGGAAGAACAAGATGGCGTAGGCCAGGATGAGCAGCGGAGCGCTCTGGTAGAGGAACGAGGCATACCGTTCGGTGAAGTAGCTCAGGGCGAAGGCGATCACGATGCCGGGCATGGCCAGCACCAGGTACGTGCTGCGCTCGAGCATGTGCACCGAGCGCCCCGGATTGCGGACGGCCAACAGGGCGACCGGCAGGGCCATGAGCGTGGCCAGCGCGGCTGCGCTTCCGCTGTAGAGGGCGGTGTGCCAGGTGGCGCTGGCGATGCTTACCCCGGTGAGCGCGTGGGCTCCTCCCTCGAATGTCCAGTAGAGACAGGACCCGACCGGTACGCCGAGGGCAAGCCCGACCAGCGCGAAGAAGGCGAACAGGACCGGGACGGTGGCCTTGCCCAGCCGGTGACGGTGGGTCACCCGCTGGACCTGGGGGCCGAGGCGCGAGACCCGCCCTTTGTCCCGGGTCATGGCCTCGGCTCCGAGCACGACCAGACCCAGGAGGACCAGGACGAAGACCAGGGCGCAGCTGGCCGGCACGTTGAACAGCTCCTGGAACTCGGTGAAGATCTCGGTGGTGAAGGTCTGATAGCCGAGGATCTCGAACGCGCCGTACTCGGCCAACATGACCAGGGCCACGAGGAGGCAGCCGCCCAGGATGGCGCTCCGGGCCTGTCGGAGGGTGATCCGGAAGAAGGTGCTCATCCGACTGCTTCCGAGGCTGCGGGCCACGTCCTCCTGGTCCGGATCGGCGCCGCGCAGGCTGGCCGCCACCGGCAGGTACACCAGTGGATAGACGGCGAGTGTCATGACCAGCACCGCGCCCCGGAAGCCGTGGACCCAGGTCGACAGCGATGCCCATCCGAAGCTGACCACGAAGTCCGGAATGGCGAAGGGGACCACCACCAGCACCGCCCAGACCCGCCGCCCGGGAAGATCGGTCCGCTCCACGCACCACGCGGCCAGGGTGCCGATGACGGCGCAGAGCGCAGTGACGACCACGGTGAGCCGAATCGTGTTCCACAGCAGTGTGCCGGTGAGCGGCCGGAAGATCAGGTGGATGACGGTGGACAGCCCGGCCCCGCTGGCTTCGATCACCAGGAAGACCAGCGGGACCAGCAGGACGATGGCGACGGCGGTGCTGGCGGCGAGGAGGATCCGCGGCCGTCGGGCGCTTCGGGTGGGGAGCCGGGTACCGGTCGTCGGAGGAGGTTCCGGGCCGGCCACCGTCGTCGGGTACGCCGTCACCGGATTCCCACGCTCATCCTGGGTGGAGCCCGGCCGGCACGGGCATCAGAGCAGCCCTGCCTGCTTCATGAGGGAGATCGCCGTCGAGCCGTCACCCAGCTCTGCGATGGTGATGGCATTCGGCTGCAGCTGGTCGAACGGGGTCTCGGGCTGTGACGTGGTCACCCCCGAGGCGATCGGGTATTCGAAGCTGATCGAATGGGCGATGATCTCCTGGCCCCGCTTCGAGGTGAGGTAGGCCAGGAACTTCTGCGCCGCAGCCTGATGGGTGCTCGACTTGAGCACGGCAGCCGGCGAGATGTCGAGCACGTAGCCGGGGTCACGGGGGGCGAAGGAGGTGATGTCGGAGCGCATGTTCGACGCACCGATCTCGGCTCGCAGGCGGTACCAGTAGTACTGGTTGATCACACCGAACGCCACCGCTCCCCGATTGACCTCCTCGGTGACGGTCTCGTTGTCCAAATAGGTGTTGCCCCCGGCGTTGGCCTTGATCGCCTCCAGCCACCTCAGGGTCGCCGCTTGGCCGTAGGTGCGATCGACCGAGGTCACGATGGGCTGGAAGTCGGTCTCGCCCGGCGCCAGGGCCAGCTTTCCTCGGTATCGGGGGTCGGCCAACTGGAGCACCGATGTGGGGAGCTGGGCCTTGGCGATGAGGGCGGGGTTGTAGATGAGCACGCTCACCCGGGCCGACACCCCCACCCAGTCGCCGTCGGGCGAGTTGTACTGGCTGGGCGTCTGGGCCAGGGTCGAAGGGTCGACCTTGGCCAGCAACCCCTTGTCCGCCAGGTACTGGACGGCCGGGGTGTTCTCGGTGTAGATCACATCGGCGGGAGACCGGGCCCCCTCGGTCTCGATCTCGTTGGCCAGGGTGTCCTCGTCGCCACTGCGGATGTTGACCGTGATACCGGTGGCCTTCTCGAATCCGGCCACCAGCGATTCGGTGGTCTGGACGTGCTGGCCGTTGTAGAGGGTGATGGACTGCGCCGAACCTGACGAGCCGCCACATGCCGCCAACAGGCCACCCGCCAGGCAGAGGGCGGCCAGGCCGGAAAGCGGGCGTCGCCCCCGAAGCGGCCGAATCCCCGCCCAGCCGTCAGTCGATGTGGCCACGCACTATTATTAGGTGCGCCTAACTTCGATTGTCAAGCAGGCCTTAGACCCCGGCGGGGTGCACAGCGTCCCCGGCCTGCGAACGGGAGGCTCCGCTCGCCGGCCATACGACCGCGGAGCCGCGGGTGGTGAGCTCGACCTCTGTGTTCTCGGCCACCACCAGCTCTCCCTCGGCCCGGACGCTGATCGGATCGGAGCCGGGCAGGGACAGCGGGCTGAAGGTGATCACGGTGTCGTGTCCGTGGAATTGCGTTCGCAGCGCCACGGCCCGGAGGCCGGAGCCGGTCACGGTGGTCGAGATGGCCAGCTGTTCGGGCCGCACCAGGGCCACCACCGGCCCCGAGATCCCACCTGTCCGCGAGTCCGATCGCAGGGTCATGGGTCCGAACGGGGTGTCGACCCGGTCGCCCTCCACGGTGGCAGGCACGAGATTGGCGTTGCCGAGGAACCGCGCCATGGCCGGGTCGACCGGATGGTCGTAGAGCTGCTGTGGTGTCCCGCACTGCCTGATCACCCCGTCCCGGATCACAGCCACCCGATCGGCGATCGACAACGCCTCATCCTGATCGTGGGTCACCAGCACCGCGGTGGTCCCTCCCGCCCGCAACACGTCCTGGACATCGGACCGCACACTGGAGCGGAGGCTGGCATCGAGGGAGGAGAAGGGCTCGTCCAACAGGACCAGGGCCGGTCGGATGGCCAGCGCCCGGGCCAGCGCGACCCGCTGCTGTTGCCCACCCGAGAGCTGGTGCGGATAGCGATCACCCAGCCCGGCCAGGCCGACCATCTCCAGCAGTTCCGAGATGCTGCCCCCCGATTTCCGCCTGGCGGCACGCGGCACGCCGAACGAGACGTTGGCGGCCACCGTGAGGTGGGGGAAGAGCGATCCTTCCTGGGGGACGTACCCGATTCCCCGCTGCTCGGGCGGCAGGGCGACGTGGGCGTCCTCCACGAGCCGACCGCCCAGGACCACGGTGCCCCGATCGGACCGCTCGAATCCGGCCGTCACCCGCAACAGTGTGGTCTTGCCGCTGCCGGACGGCCCCAGGATGGCGGTCAGAGACCCTTCGGGCACCTCGAGGTCGATTCCGGTCAGTACCTCCTGTGATCCGAACGACTTGTAGACGCCTGTGATCTCCAGGCCGGATGCGGACGTGGATCCCTCCGCAGTGGGGCCCGGTCGAACCATGGTCCGAGGATAGGGCGATTTCGGTGGGTGCCCGTCGGACCGGCCGGACACCCGACCGGTCGGATCCGCGAGACCCAGGCAGGAACGGACCGAAAAACACCAATTTTGAGGATGGTGCCGGGCTCCGAAAGAGGCGCATGCTGGACCCAGCGGATGGGCAGGACACCAGGGGGGAGTTTGGCGGACTGTCCAACCACTCGACGACCCCCGGTTAGGCCTCTTCCCGGGGGTCGTCGCCTTGTGCGGGTCCGGGCGCCCGGCCGTCCCGCCGCCGCTGGACCTGTCGCCGAAGGATGAGCCGATGTGAGCCGGCTAGCGCGCCTCGTCCTCGCCCAGGCGGGCGGCCATCACGGCCTTGAGCTGGTCGGCGATCGCGGGTTGATCCTGGAGGAGCGTCGTGAACTCCTGACGACCGATCACATCGACGATGACATCGGTCCTCGCCACCACCGTTGCCGTCCGTCTTCGATCGCTGAGAAGCGCGATCTCGCCGAAACACGATCCGGCACTGCAGGTGTTCACCACCTCGCCGTCGATCAGCACATCGACGGTGCCGTCCAGCACGACGATGAACTCGTGACCGATGCCGCCCTGGCGGGTCAGCTCACGGCCCTCGCGCAGCTCCAGCCGTGTGGCCAGGCCCGAGACGCGCTTCAGGTCCTTCTGCGAAAGACCGGCGAACAGGGGAACTTCGGCCAGCAGCTCGTCCGTCGTTTTCGAAACCATTCGGCCATCCTCCGTCCATGGGTGGGCGAGACCAGTCTGCCCCATCCGTGCCGGAAGTGCCGGGCCGTATTCGGCGGCGTCGGAAGGAGATCGTTGGTTCAGAGCATCCGACGACGGGACGCTCGCCATACCCATCTCCCCGAAGCGAGCAGCGCGGCCAAGCAGAGCAGCACGAAGAGCGTGGTGCCGGCGATCCGTATCAGCCACTCGACCCCCGAGACGAAGCCACCGATCCCGTCGTGCCACGCGTCTTCAAGTCCCGTCCTGGGCGGCTGGGGTGGGGCCGGCCGGTGACCGGCTTCCGCCAGTGACACCGTGAGGGTCCCGTAGGTGGTCTCGTTGTCGAGCACCGCGAGCTGCCCCTGGAGCTGTTCGAGCTGACTCTGAAGGGCGTCGAGCTGACTCTGGACGGCCAGGATGTCACCGATCGAGGTCGCACGGCCCATGATCGTGAGGTACTGCTGGCGGCTGGCCTGGAGCGCGGCGATACGGGCCTGAAGATCCACATAGCGCCCGGATACGTCGGTAGAAGTCGTGGTGACCGACGTGGCATGACCGATCCGCTGCACCTCCGACACCACCGTGCCGAAGGACGCCTCGGGAACCCGCAGGACGATGGTGCCCGACGATGGCGTCCCGGACCCTCCGTCGCCCACCTGCGCCTGGCTGCTGGCGACGAAGCCCCCCTTCCCGGCGGCCAGATCGGAGAGCGTGGCCAGCACCGACTGCAACTTCCCGTCCCCGATCGTCAGACTGATCGAACCGTTGGCCTCGACCCTGGCCGACTGGCCCACGGATCCGGGCGGGAGCGTTGGCACAGAGCTCGCCGGCGCACCACCGGCGGAACCGGGCGGGGCAAACGGGGCTGCGCTCGGGTGAGCCGGCGCGGCCAAGCCCGACGATGAGGTCCCCCGTTCGACTCCCGCCGAGCTCGCATCCCTGGTGCCGGTCGAACCGGGCCTGGACGCCACCAACGAGAGCGTGACCCCGCCCAGCACCATGATCACCACCGCGGCCACCAGCATCCTCCGACCGCGGGTGCCGCTGGTGAACGCAGGCCGCGGGCGCCGTGTCCGAGTCCTCGGTTCGGCGGATCGGGATGCCACGAGAATCCCGTCGGTCGCACCTTCGGGGATCTCGATCATCGCCGCCGCATCACCGATGATGCGGCTGAGGACCTCCTCGTCGACCAGGGTCACCCGAGCACCTCCGACTCGGCGCGGTCACCGGGAACCTGCGACCGCAGCGCCGGATGCTCGGCCAGCAGCCGGCGGGCCTCGTGCAGGCGCGACTTCACCGTCCCCTGCCGCCGACCGATGGCGGTGGCGATCTCACGCTCGCTGAGGTCCGCGTAGTAGCGCAACACGATGACGACCCGCAGATGCACCGGCAGGTCGTGCAGGGCACGGACGACGTCCCGAGAGAGGGCGACACGGGTGGGGTCATCCGCGATCGACGATGTCGTGGCCAGCCCGTCGTCGTCCGACCGCCGGTCCCGATGGGGGATCTCCTGGCGAAGCTTCGAGTTGCACGCATTGACGACGACGCGGTAGAGCCACGGCTTGACGTCGGCCCCGTCGGTGAGGGAATCCCGGAACCGCCATGCCCGCAGGAACGCCTCCTGGACGGCTTCCTCGGCGTCGGACCGGTTGCCGAGGATCAGGCAGGCCGTGCGGAACGAGCGTGGATAACCCTCCTCGAGCCATGTCTCGAGGTCATGCACGTCCCGATGACCCTTCGCCTTGCCGAAGCCGCCCGCCGGTGGCGGAATCCGTGCGCATGTATATAGTGACTCTCCGCGGACCAGAAAGGTTCGCCCTCCAGCGCCAGCGGATTGGCCATCAGAGGAGGAGCGGCGTCAAGAGGCAGGTCAGACGACTCCCCCGCGAGCGGTTCGGCCGCCCGACGCTCGCCCCGGGACATGGCCGCAGATTCAAGAACTCCGCAGAATCCGACGATGCTGTCAACCAGTGGCTCGTGGGGGAGCCCTGCTCAGGAGAGGGAGATGGGTCCGAAGCGCCCGACAGACGCAGACAGTCAGGCCGGTCCGAGTGCGGTCGAGGCCCGAGCGCATGCGGAGGGGCGCGGCCGATGAGCACCGCCAACGGCAAGTCGATGCTGACCATCACCGAGGCCGCCGAGGCCACCGGCGTCGATCGCAGTGTCATCCAACGTCGGCTCGCCGCCGGGCAGTTCCCCAACGCCCGCAAGGAGGGGAAGGGCAGAGGACGCTGGCTCATCCCGTCCGCCGAACTGGGTGCCGCCCGTCCGACCGGACCCACCCCGGCCGGATCCACCGTGTCGATCGAACCCACCGTGTCGATCGAACCCCAGACCTCGATCGGGTCCCACACCCCGGTCGAACGCATCGAACCGATGGTCGTGCCCGTCCTCTCCGAGATCGAAGTCCTCCGAGCCCAGATCGCGGCCCTTCAGACCCGGGCCGAAGTGGCCGAGGCCGAGGCCCGCGAGCGGGACCGGGTGATCGCGGCCAAGGACGACGATCTCCACTCGCTCCGTGCGATCCTCATGGGCGGCACCGTGGCAAAGCTGGCCGAACCGACAGCCACGGCCCCGGAGGTGGCGTCCGGAGCCCCGGAGGCGGCGTCGGAGGTCCCGGAGGCGGCGACCGGAGTGGTCCCGCCACGCACCGCCCTCAACAGCCTGTGGTCGCCGGAGGGCCTTGTCCAGCCTGAACCCGAGCCGCCCCGGCGCCACTGGTGGCAGTCGGCCCCGCCGCCGACCACGCTGGACAGCTTCTGGTTGACGGACGAACCGGTCGAGTTCGAAGCACCACCGCGACCATGGTGGCGCAGGTGGCCCGGCACCCGGAATCGATCCGGCCAAGGGGCGTAGAAACAAAGAGCCGGTGCAGCCGGACGGGCCGCACCGGCGGCGGGCGTCGGGCAGAGTATTGATCATGGCCGGGCAACGGGAGATCGTCGATCGGCTGGGCGAGATCGTCGGTGAGCAGATGATCGTCGACCCCGACGTCATCGCCTCGTACACGACGGACTGGACGGGGCGGTTCGGGGGACGCTCGGCCGCCGTGGTGAGGCCGGGCTCCACCGAAGAGGTCGCCGGTGTGGTCCTCGCCTGCCGGGAGCTCGGCGTCCCCCTGGTTCCCCAGGGCGGGAACACCGGACTGGTCGGCGGCGGCGTTCCCCTGCGCGACGAGGTCGTCCTCAGCCTCCGGCGGCTGCAGGCACTCGAACCGATCGACACCCTTTCCGGTCAGGTCACCGCGGGCGCCGGCGTCGTGCTCTCCACGCTGCACCGGACCGCCGACGCCGCGGGCTGGGCCTACGGGATCGATCTGGCCAGCCGCGCATCGGCGACGGTCGGCGGGATGGTCGCCACCAACGCAGGTGGGACACACGTCCTTCGGTACGGGGACACCCGGGCACAGGTGCTCGGGGTGGAGGCCGTGCTCGGAACGGGGGCGGTCGTCTCCCACCTCGGCGGGCTCATCAAGGACAACACGGGCTACCACCTCCCCGGGCTGATGTGCGGGAGCGAGGGCACACTCGCCGTCGTGACTGCGGCCCGGCTGCGCCTCGTCCCTTCCCTGCCGTGCCGGACCGTCGCCGTGCTGGCCTTTGCCACCGTGGCCGCCGCGCTGGACGCATCGGTGTGCCTCCGACGGGCGCTTCCCTCACTGGAGGCGGCCGAGCTGTTTCTGGCTCCCGGCCTCGAGCTGGTGTGCGCGGTGACCGGGATGGGGATGCCGTTCCCCGTGCCCCACCCCGTCTACCTGCTCGTCGAGGCGGCCGACCACACCGACCCGACGCAGGCCCTGGCCGAGGCGACAGCCGCGATCGACCACCTGTCCGACGCGGTCGTGGCCACGGACTCGGGCCGGCGGGCCGAGCTGTGGCGCTACCGCGAGGCCCACACCGAGGCCGTCAATACCCTCGGCCCACCGCACAAGCTCGACGTGACGGTGGCGCTCGGGATGCTCGCCGACTTCATCGACCGGGTCCCCGGTGTGGTCCGTGCGGTCGCACCGACCGCACGGACCTGGCTGTTCGGACACGTCGGAGACGGGAACGTCCACGTGAACGTGAGCGGCCTGGCCCCCGACGACGACCGGGTGGACGAGGCGGTGCTTCGAATGGTCGGCGACTTCGGAGGAAGCATCAGTGCCGAACACGGCATCGGGACAGCCAAGAGACGCTGGCTGCACCTGTCGCGGACAGCCGAGGAGATCTTCGCCTTCCGGGCCATCAAGCAGGCGCTCGACCCCGACGGGGTCCTCAATCCGAACGCGCTGCTTCCGCCTGTCGGGGGATGATCCCGGCCGACCATGCCCCTCGTGATCCCGACTGTGCTCAGGTCGGGACGTAGTCGAACGTGTCGGGGTCCGGCCCCGTGCGCTCGTCCCGGTTGAGGGCGGTGATCCTCTCCATGTCCACGGGTGCCAGCCCGAAGTCGAAGATCTCGAAATTCTCCTGGATGCGCGACGTGGTCACCGACTTCGGGAAGACGATATCGCCGCGCTGGATATGCCAACGGAGCACCACCTGCGCGGGGGTCTTCCCGACATCTGCGGCGATGTCCTTGATGATCCGATCACCGAGCACCTTGCCCTGGGCGATCGGAGACCAGGCTTCGGTGGCGATCCGGTGGTCGGCGTCATACGCCCGCAGGTCGTTCTGCGTGAGATACGGGTGGACCTCGATCTGGTTCACCGCGGGCACGACGTCGCTGGCGGCGCGGAGGCGGTCGAGATGATGGGGCTGGAAGTTCGAAACCCCGATCGACCGGGCACGCCCGTCGACCTGGAACTCCACCAGGACCTCCCAGGTCGACACGAAGTCGCCGTCGTAGAGCGTCGGCAGAGGCCAATGGATCAAGAAGAGATCGATGAACTCGAACCCGAGCTCGCTCAAGGTCTTGTCGAAGGCCCGACGGGCATCGTCGGGCCGGTGGAACCCGTTGTTCAGCTTGCTGGTGACGAACACCTCGGACCGGTCGACATCCGATCGGGCGACGGCCAGGCCGACCCCTTTCTCGTTCTGGTACATCTCGGCGGTGTCGATGTGCCGATAGCCGATGTCGAGGGCCTCGCTCGTGGCGGCCTCGGTATCCGCCGGCGGGATCTGGAACACCCCGAACCCGAGTTGTGGGATGGAGTGGCCATCGTTCAGGACGATGGCGGGAACGGTCTCGGCCGTGGACTCATCGGGGTTCATCGCACAGGTCAGCTGTAGTCCACCTTGCCCGAGCCCGGGGTACCGATGGCGAAGGCAAGACCGCGCAGCGGGGCGTTCTTGCTCGCCGGCCAGATGCTGTGGGTGGTGTCCGGCGGGGTGTACACGAGGTCACCGGTGTGGACCTCTTGTTCCTCGTCGGCGATCTTCATGATGCCGTGGCCGGCAAGGATGTAATAGAACTCGTGGGTCGGGTGGGAGTGCTCCTCCACGGCCCCGCCACCGGCGATCTCCCATTCGCTGACCAGCTCGAGGAAACCACCTTCGGTCGCATCCCGCATCTCCTGTGGCGGAACCAGCCACCAGACCGGGGTGGTGCCGTTGTGCTCGACGACCGGGGCCACGCCCTCATTCGACCGGATGTCCATGGCCGGGATCTCCTTTGACGGTGGATCCCACAAACTGTAGCGGCGTGACCAGGGCCCGGACCACCGGTCCGAGGACGACGGGTACTCAGCCGTGCTGCCAGAAACGGCCCTGGAGGCTCTGGATTCCGCGCAGCGCGACGCGGTCGAGGCGGGCGAGATCGTCCCCGTCGATGCTCCAGCCCAGAGCGCCGGCGTTCTCGACCGCCTGGTGACGGTTCTTGGCGCCCGGGATCGGGACGGCGCCTTTGGCCATCACCCAGTTGAGTGCCACCTGGCTGGGCAGTTTTCCGTCGTACTTGTCGCCGATACGGCGCAGCTCGGCGACGATCCCGTCGACCACCTCCATCGGATGGTTGGAGAAGTTCCGCTTGCCGGGAGGAGGGTTCGAGGCCGAGTACTTGCCGGTCAGCCTCCCCTGGCCGATCGGCGAGTACGCGAAGGGGAGGACACCCAGCTCCGCGCAGGCCGCGATCAACCCGCCCGTCTCCGGCGACTGTCGGAGCAAGGAGAATTCGATCTGGTTGGAGGCCAGCTGCATGCCATGGCGCTGCAGCGCGGCGGCCATCGACCGGGTCTCCTTCACCGAGTAGTTCGAGACCCCCACGGCCTTGACCAGGCCCGCCTCGTGGGCGGCGGCCAGGGCCTCGGCCAGCACCGCGTGGGAGCGGAGGCTGATGGGTCCATGGATCTGGTACAGGTCGACCGCGGGCAGGCCGAGGCGGCCCAGCGAGGCCCGGAGGGACTTCATGAGCGCGCCGCGGACCTCCAGCTTCCAGGGCGAGGGCATGAACTTGGTGGCCACGACGACCGAGGCGGCCCGCTCGGGGTCCTCGGCCAGCAGGGCCCCGAGGATCCGTTCGCTCTCCCCCCGGCCGTACACCTCGGCGGTGTCGAACAAGGTCACGCCGGCGTCGATGGAGGCGTCCCACGCCTCCTTGATCGAGTCCCGGGTGAGGCTGGTGTCGTACCCCCCCATCCCCCATGTGGAGCGGTCACCCCAGGCCCAGGTACCCACCCCGAGCGGTGGAATCGACACATCGGAGCCGGCGAGCGTGTAGTGGTCGGGGATCATCGCTGTACGGTAGCCCGCGCCGCGGTCGGGCCGACGAGGATGCCGGTGGGGACCGGTGGACCGGCCGTCCGGCCCGGGGCCCGGTCCTCCCGCACGGCCCGCCCGGTTGTGGTGGACTCGGTCCCATGGTTCGCAGCGAGCACCGGGTGAGGTGCGCGGTCATCGGCGCAGGTATGGCCGGGATTCTCAGTGCCGTCCGGCTGACCGAGGCCGGCCTCACCGATTTCACGGTCTACGAGAAGGCCGAGGGCGTCGGTGGGACCTGGCGGGAGAACACCTATCCGGGACTGTCCTGCGATGTCCCTTCGCACTTGTACTCCTACTCCTTTGCCCCTACCCCCGAATGGAGCCACCGGTTCTCCCCCGGCTCCGAGATCCGTGCCTATTTCCAACGGGTCGCCGAGGATCGGGGCGTCATGCCTCGGATCCGCTTCGGCGATCCGGTCGTCCGCTGTGCCCTCTCCGACGGACGGTGGACCGTGACGACGGCCGCCGGGCACCGCGACGTGGTCGACGTGGTCATCGCCGCCACGGGGGTGCTCCACCATCCCAGGTACCCCGAGATCGACGGGATGGACACCTTCGCGGGGGCGATGTTCCACAGCGCACGTTGGGACCACGGCGTGCAGCTGGAGGGCGCACGGGTGGGCATCATCGGCACCGGGTCGACGGCGGTGCAGATCGTCTCCGCCATCGTCGACCGCGTCGCCCACCTGTCCCTGTTCCAGCGCACCGCGCAGTGGGTGATGCCCAACGAGAACCCTTCCTACTCCGACGAACAGCGCCAGACCTGGCGGGACGATCCCGACGGGCTGGCCCTGACCCGCCAGGAGCTTTCGGACATGTTCGATCTCTTCTCCAATGCGGTGGTGGACGCCGAGTCGGCCGAGATCAAGATGATCGAACAGGCATGCCTGGCCAACCTCGAGGACAGCGTGTCCGACCCGGTCCTTCGCGAACGGCTGCGGCCCGACTACCGGGCCGCCTGCAAGCGGCTGATCATCTCCCCCGACTTCTATGCCGCCATCCAGCGGCCCAACGCCGAACTGGTCACCGATGCCATCCGGGGCATCGAACCCGGTGGGATCCGCACCGGAGACGGCCGGCTCCATGAGCTCGACATCCTCGTGCTGGCCACCGGGTTCCACGCCGATGCCTTCATGAGGCCCATGGAGGTCATCGGCCGGCACGGCACCACGCTCGACGAAGCCTGGGACCCCCGTCCGGAGGCGTACCTGTCGATCTCGGTACCCGGATTCCCCAATTTCTTCATGCTGAACGGCCCGAACGGGCCGGTCGGGAACTTCTCGCTGATCGAGGTGGCCGAGCTCCAGTTCCACTACATCATGCAGCTCGTCGAGCCCCTGCGGTCGGGCGACTGCCGCGAGGTCTGCGCCACCTCCGCTGCCCTGGCCCGGTTCGAGCGGGATCGCGAGCAGGCGTCACGACAGACCGTGTGGGTCACCGGTTGCCGAAGCTGGTACCTCGACGACCGTGGTCTGCCCACGGGTTGGCCGTGGTCGTTCATACGGTTCCGCCACGAGATGAAAGAGCCCGACCAGGCGGCCTACGAATTCGCCTGACGGGGTCGTGCCTCACACCTCGCCCGCACGGGCCCTCGGCGTGGCCCGGCCTGGGGGTGTCCGGGAGACGGTCGGTCCGGGGTCAGCGGTGGACGTTGGCCAGGTACTCGACCACCGTCTCCTCGATGCAGCGGGCCGTGTCGGCGATGGCCCGGTCGGCGCCGAACCGCTCGCTCAACGACACCACCGTGGCGCCGGACCGCTCCACCTCCCCGACGATCTCGGGCGAGACCCGGCCGGCGATGACCAGGACCGGGACGGCATCGTGGGAGGCGTCATCCAGGACGGAGCCGACGACCTTGCCGAGAAGGGAGGTGGCATCGAGGGCTCCCTCGCCGGTCACCACCAGCTGGCTGCGGTGCAGAAGGTCACGGAACCCGAGTAGTTCGGTCACCACCTCGTACCCGGATCGGAGCCGTCCACCGAGGGCCACGATGGCGCCGCCCATGCCGCCGGCCGCGCCCGTGCCGGGGATCGACCGGACGTCGACCCCGTACGCGTCCGCGTACCGCCCGGCTACCGCTTCCAGCCTGGCCGCCAGCTCGACGACCTGGTCGGGCGACGCCCCCTTCTGGGGACCGAAGCGGTCCGCCGCCTCGATGAACCCGACATCGACATCACAGGCCCCCACGAGCTCCACACCGCCGAGTCCGCCCGCCTCCTCGATGGCCTCGAGCGCGCCCCGGCCTCCGTCGGTGGTGGCCGATCCGCCGAGGCCCACCACGACGGTGGCCACTCGGTGGTCGCGGCCGACCGCACCGCCATCGCCGGGCGCGGCACCGTCCGGCCGCGACGCCGTGCCCCGGCCCGCCAGCGCGTGGGCGGCGGTCACGATCAGCTGCCCGGTCCCGCGGGTCGTGGCCCGGACCGCGTCGTTCCCTTCGGCCCCGCCGACCAGGGCCAGCCCGGAAGCCTGTGCCATCTCGACCACGGCAAGCCCGCCGATCCGGAGCCAGGCCGCGTCGGCGACCCCACCGAGCGGGCCTTCGACCTGCACCGACTCGAGCGTTCCCCCGAGCCCGGACAGCGCATCGAGCAGTCCTTCTCCCCCGTCGGACAGGGGGACCTCGCGCACCGACCACCCGAGGGGTGCGGCGCCCCGGGAGATCGAGGCCGACACCTGGCGGGCGGTGACGGTCCCTCTGAACTTGTCCGGGCCAGCCAGGAGCATGGGCATCTCAGCGCCCACCGGCGGCGGGATCGAGTGGGACCACCGGCGACCCGCGGTGGCCCTGATGCTCCCGTTGCACGCCCAACGTCTTAGTCGAGCGGAGGAGGGCCCGCGGTCCGGGAACCGGTGGGCGCGGCCCTCCTCGACCCGGTGGGCGTAGCTCTTCGAGACCCGGCGGGCGTGGTCCTTCGGGGGCCCTTCAGGAGCCGGTGCGCGCCTCCCCACGGCGCCGGACGCCGTGGACGCGGGTGGAGTAATCTGCCCTCGGTGCCACGCAGGGAAGCCGGGCTCGACGTCGGAAGGCAGGCGCCCGGCAATGGGGCGACAGGAGCGTGAGGCGATGACCGGCGCTCCCGCGGATCCGGATCCGGACGGGCCGGCCCCGGCAACGGCGGACAGGTCGGTGCCGACTGCGGCCGACGGGGGTGCCCCCAACGGGTCCGAGGCCCTGTCGGCGGCGGATCGTGCCACGGCTTTGGCCACCGGCCGGGCCCCGGTCGATCGGGCCGCCGCCCTGCGAGCCGGATCCGTTCCCGTTCCCCGCAAGTTCGTCCGATGGGTCATCGTCGCCTTCGCGGTGCTCGGGCTGGGAGGGATCGTGGGCGAAAAGCTCATCGGCAACGCCGGAGTGGGCGCGCTGGGAGCAACATCGGTGACCACACTGGCCGGCACCGGGGCCCCGGTGACCGGCACGACGGGCGCCACCGCACCGGCCACACCCACCGCACCCGACGCGCCGGCGGTCGACGCATCGCCGAGCGCAGTCATCGGGCTGACCCGTCTTGCCGGCCACCAGGCCCCGGCGATCTCTCTGCGGGAGCAGACCGGGGGGTCCTGGGACCTGGCCGGCGCCAAGGGCAAGGTGGTCGTCCTCACATTCTTCAATGCGGAATGCGATGACATCTGTCCGGTGCTGGCCCAGGAGATCATCCAGGCCGACCGGCTGCTCGGAGCCCGGAGCACGGATGTCAATTTCGTGGTGGTCAACTCCGACCCTCTGGAGACCTCGCTGGCCCCGACTCCTCCTGCGCTCACCCAGACCGGCCTGGCCACACGATCGAACGTCACCTTCCTCAGCGGATCCCTCGTCCAGCTCGACACGGTCTGGAAGGAGTACGGGGTGACGATCGCGGTCGACAACACCGACCGGGTGATCACCCACAACGACGTCATGGACTTCATCGGCCCGACCGGCAAACTGGAGCTCAGCGCCACGCCATTCGCCAACGAGGACACCCTCGGCATCTACAGCCTGCAACCCGCCGTCGTCCATGCCTTCGCCCGAGGGGTGGCCGACTCGGCTGCGGGACTGCTGAAGGGGGTGTGATGACCGACGAAGGCTCCGACCAGGGGGGACCCGAGGATCCGTTCACCATCGGCGCCATCATCGCCCAGACTCCGGAGCGACCTGTCTGGTACAAACGGACCTGGGTGGTGGCCTCGGCGGCCGTGGCGGTTGTCGTGCTGGCCTCTGTGGCCGTCGACCTGCCCAGCCACACGACCGTGGCCACCGATACGGCCGACCAGACCACCATCATGCAGCAGATCAACGATGACATCGACGGCTGCGCCTACGGCGTGAAGGAGACCTTCACGATCTACAGGGACACAGAGAAGGGCTCGCTCAGCCCCTCGGACCTGGCCGAGGCACCGGCGATGATGCGGGACGACCAGACGGCCTGCTCGTTCACCAGTAGCGATATCTACGACCTGTCCAACGTTGAGGGCACCGGCACGCCGGCGGGCAAGAACATCGGCAACGTGGTCAACGTGGTCACGCTGTGGGCGACATCCGACGCGCTGGGTGCCATCGAGGACATCCAGACCCTCCGGAGCGAACCGGGCAACGAGGCCACGATCGCCGATCTCTCGAAGCAGGAAGCCGCCCTGGCCCGCGACCGGGCCCAGGCCGATGCCTACGTGACCGCGGCCGACCGGATTCTCAAGGCCAAGCTCCCGATGCCCGCGCTTCCCAGCCTGCCCCGGCTTCCGGGCATGAGCTGACGGCGTGGCCACCTGTGTCCGGCCTGTCTGCCCGACGCGGCGACCGTCGGACTGAGGGCTACGGGCTTGTCGGACTACGGGGCCGGCTGGCCGGGCCCGAGGGTCCGGCCGCGGATCCGTTCCTGGCGCATCAGATGGTGGAGCTCCTCGTCGGGGTCGTCTTCGGACTGCAGCCAGCGGATCAGGTTCCAGTAGACCACCGGGATGAAGGCGCAGGCGGAGACGAACCACAACATCCCCGTGGTCAGCTGCTGGTCGGCCGAAAGACTGAATCCGGTCCCGGCATGGTGGGGATAGGCCTGGTACCACGAGCCGTGCGACAGGCCCACCAGATAGGCCAGGATCCAGATGGTCCACATGGCGATCGCCGCCAGTGCCACCCTGCCGGGCCGGGGCAGCCTCGGCGTGAGGGGAGGCGACTCCACCAACTCGAGCCACAGGCCCACTCCTACGGCCATCAGGGTGACCGCCTCGACGGCCGCCAACCACGGATGCCGTCTCAGCGCGTCGACCGTCACAGGGGTTCTCCACACGATGGCCCCGGCGAGGTAGAGCGAGGCGAAGCACACCGTCCGCAGCGTTTCGGGATGGCGCCGCCGGCCCTGGGCCAGCCGGTCGACCGGCCGGGCCGCCTCGGACAGGGGAAGCGGGTGGCCGTCGTCGTCAAGGGCCCGGGGCAGGGGTGAAGCGAGCCCGAGCCGGGCCCAGGGGGATCCTATGACCGCCAGTGCCGGGATCACGATGGCGAAGAAGGCGAACTGCAGGGCCTCGACGAACTCGTAGCGGTGGGCCCACGAGGCCAGCGGCGGGATGAGCCAGAGGACGAGAAGGAGCCCGGCCACGACCAGGAGGACCGACCTGAGGGGGTGGTGCGGGGGGGCGGGCGGTTGCCGGGACCGGTCTGCCTCGGCCCCGGGCGTCACCGCCGGTTGGTTCGGCGCTGGAAGAACCCCCAGAGCATGACCACGAACAGGGTGCCGAGGGGAATGGCGACGGTCAGGACCTGGGGTCCGATGAAGGTGTCGGTAGCAGTGCTCACGGGCGGCCCAACCTCACTGTTGCTCTCCAGGCATCGTACTCGGGGTGGCGGGACACGGTCACCAGGTTCTCTCAGATCAGATAGAAGAACACCCAGAACAGCGCGCTGATCACGGCTATGAACCCGAAGAAGTAGGTGCAGGACTCCACGTTGGCCCGGAAGAGTTGGGCCGACGGGCCCGTCGACGTGGCCAGAGACCCTTCCTCCGGGACGAGCCGCTTGAGCCGTATGCACAGGGCGAGGCTGGTCTCGAGCCAGTACGCGCCGCCCAGGAGGAGCATGATGTTGAGCACCGCCCAGCCGATGAAGCACGATGCATAACCGCTCGAACCGGGGAAGAAGGGCAGCTGGGTCAGCTGCCAGACCTGGAGGCCGGTGGCCAACAGGAGGCCGGCTACCGCCACCCATCCGCTGACTTCCCAGTCGAGCACCGAACCCGCCCTCATCCTCCACTGACCGTAGATGGTGAGGAGGACCGAGGCCAGGACGACGGCGAAGATGGTCCAACCGATGCCGGTCGGTGCCGTGATCCCGTCCGGGCGCCACAGCTTTCCGGAGTTGTTCGACTTCAGGTAGAAGTACGCGAAGGCCAGGGAGGCAAAGAGGAAGGTGAACATGCCGATCAACAGGCGGCCACCGGTCCAGTAGGAGCCGACTGCGGCGCGCAGTTCGAACTCCCTCTCCTCCGGGGTCTCCGAGAAGAGGGGCTTGTCCCTGTTGTCCGTGTAGAGGGGAACGTCAGACGTCTCGGTCACCGCATCTCTCCACTCACTGGGCGGGTGGTCGGGGGTCTTCGGCCACGCTGGCCGGGGACGAAGCGCCTGAGGTCACCAGCTCACCGCCACCCGAGATCAGCGACGGCGGGCGCGTTGTCCTCGCTGTAGTGGTACGGGTCGCTGAGCACGACGGGGATGCGCTCGAAGTTGTAGTACGGCACCGGCGTCGGGGTCTGCCACTCGAGTCCCAGCGAGTTCCACGGGTTGTTCGGCGACGGCGTGGGCTTGATGAAGATCGACCACACGAAGTTGGCGATGAACACCAGGAACGATGCCCCGAGGACGAACGCGCTCACCGATGCGAAGTCGTTGAGCGCCTGCAGGTTCTGCGCATACTCGAAGACCCTCCGGGGCTGACCGAGCAGTCCGATGAGGAACATGGGGAAGAACGTGAGGTTGAAGAACACGAACATGATCCAGAAGTGGATCTGTCCGAGCTTCTTGTTCATCGTCTTGCCGGTCATCTTGGGCAGCCAGAAGTAGAGACCGGCGAAGAAGGCGAAGATCAGCCCGCCCATGATGGTGTAGTGGAAGTGGGCCAGGACGAAGAAGCTTCCGTGCACGGTGACGTTGACCGGCACATCGGAGAGGAACACACCGGTCACCCCACCGATCAGGAAGTTGAAGAACACGGCCAGGCAGAAGAGCATCGGCACCTCGAACCTGATCTTGGCCTTGTACAGCGTCCCCATTCCGACCAGGAAGATGAACCCGGTGGGAATGGAGATCAGCTCGGTGGTCAGCATGAACAGCGGCCGCATGTCCGGGTTGATCCCGCTCTGGAACAGATGGTGCTGCCAGACGAAGAACGAGAGGAGGGCCACCCCGACCATGCCGGCCGCGGCCACCTTGTAGGCGAACAGCGGTTTTCGGGTGAAGACCGGAAGGAGCTCGGCCACGATGCCGAACCCCGGCAACGCCATGATGTACACCTCGGGATGGCCGAAGAACCAGAAGAGGTTCTGCCAGAGGAACGAGCTGCCTCCGTGCTCGGTGACGTAGAAGGCGGTCTGGGCGGTGTGGTCGAGGATGCCGAACAGGCCTGCGGCCACCAGGGTGGGGGTGGCCAGGGTGAGCAGCGCGCAGGTGGCCAGGATCGACCACACGAAGATCGGGATCCGACTCCAGGTCATGCCCGGGGCCCGGTAGTTGATGATGGTCACGGCCAGGTTGAAGCCGGCGGTCATCATCCCGATGCCGATGACCGCGAAGCCGACCAGGTAGGACATCATGCCCACCCCGGCCTGGGTCTGGAGGGGTGCGTATCCCGTCCACCCGGTGGGGAAGCCCCCGTAGAAGAGGGCGGAGAGGATCACGAAGTAGCCGGCGCTGAAGATCCAGAAGCTGAACGCCTCGACGCGTGGGAACGCCGTGCGCCGGGCGCCGATCATCAGCGGGATGAGCCAGTTGCCCAAGGGCCCCACGATGACCGAGGTGGCCATCATCATCATGATGGTGCCGTGCTCGCTCACCACCGCGATGTAGGTCCCGGGTCCGAAGACGTGGCTGGTGGGCGAGAGCAGCTCGGTGCGGATGGCCATGGCCAGCAGGCCGCCGGTGAAGAAGAAGGTGAGGACTCCGATGACGTACTGGAGCCCGACCACCTTGTGGTCGGCGGTGTAGCGGAAGTACCTCGTCCAGCTGGTGGACTCGTAGTCCGGGCCGAGGTTCCATGCCCACGATCTTGGCCAGCGGGTAGTTGAGGGCACCGATCCCGAGCAGCCAGCCCAGCACGCCGAGCAGCAGTCCGCCGGTGACCGCGATCGAGTTGGCACCGCTGTTGGCAATGTTGGTGTAGCCACTGGCGACGACGTTCCCGAGCCAGTGACCGAGCAGGTACCCGAGGACCCCGCCGATGACGGCTGTGCCGAGGTGCTGGCTGAACCAGCCCGGACGGGCCGGCAGCCCCTGGAACCCGCCGAGGACGGGTGGGGTGGGGTCCGGGTAGACGACTTCCGTGTCTCGTTCGGCGGCAAGCGTCATGGTTCGATCATCACCCCGATGAGGTCGGCTTTACAGGAACGGAACCGTAGACCTCTGCGTTGCTGTAGGGGTCGACGTTGTCGGGATAGTACCCACCGTCGGCACCGTTGGCGTCGGGAACGTAGGTCCACGCGAACGGCGGGCAGGTTCTTGGTGTTGGCCGCGGTGGCGCGTTCGGTTGCCTTGGCCCAGGTGTAGAAGGCGGCCTTGGGTACCACCTTGCCGTAGTTGAACATGGCACCGTGCCACAAGCCGCACAGCTCGCTGCACCGCACGGTCACGCTGCCGTTCTGGCGGGTGGTCGCCATAGGCCACATTGTCCAACTGGGGGTTGGCGTCGGCCTTGATGCTGAGCTGGTAGGCCCAGAAGCTGTGGATCACGTCGAGAGAGGTGACGTGGAATGCGATAGTCGTGTCGTTCGGGAGCACCAGCTGCTGGCTCTCGAAACCTCCGAATGTCGGGTACCGGTAGGTGAACTTCCACTGCTGGGCGATGACCTGGACGGGAAGGACCGAGGCCGAGGTCGGGGTCCAGATCGGGTTGGGTCCCTCGCCCCCGCCGGAGCCGGCATTGGTGATCAGTTCCACGGTGCCGAAGACGAACAGGGCGAGCACGATGACGGTGGTGGTGACGATCCAGCCGACCTGCACCCCGAGGTGGGTGCGGGCCTGGGCCCCGCCCACCGGCTCGGGGGCGCCCTTGCGCGAGCCCCTCCACACGATGAGGGAGTAGGCCAGGTAGACCCAGACTGCGATGAGCACCGGCAGGGCGGCCAGGAGCAGGACGTTGAAGTCGAACTGGTTGGAGACGGCGACATCGGTCATGTCACCAGGCGGGACGTGCGGGCCGACCAGGAACCAGAACAGGAGGTCGCCCACCAGGGACAGCACCGCCCAGATGACGACCATGCGCCAGATGTGGTGGGGCTCCTTGTGCGGCTGGGATGCCCCGGCCGGGTCGGCCCGGCCGGGGGTGCCGCCGTCCTCAGCTTCAGTGGTGGTGTCGGTCACGCTTCGACGTCCAAGAACCCGCCCATGTAGCCGACCGTGCTCATCGGTCCCCCGTTTCCGTACAGGAAGCCCAGTCCGCAGGGCACGAAGCACTGCCAGGGATACTCACCCGGGCCCGGAGTGACGAAGGAAGCTTTGATGATGTTCATCACCGAGCTCGGGGCCGAGCACGGGGCCTGGCTGCAGACGTTGTTGGCTGCGGAGGGGACGCCCACCAGCGGGACGTTGATGCCGAGGGTGGGGATGGCGAAGGTGTGCCCGACTCCGTTGCCCGCGTTCGAGTTGTAGCCGCGGACTTTCTTGCCGTTGAGGGTCATGGTGCCGCCGATCGTCCCCTGGACCAGCCCCCACTGCTGGTTGCGCAGCGGGCTGCCCGAGTCGAACTGCTCGACCGTCAGGTTGATCCGGGTGTGGGCCGGCACCTTCCAGATCGTCGAGTGGATCCACTGGCCCTGGGGGTCCTTGACCAGGTACGAGACCCAGGTCGGATGGTTCCCGTAGCCGTTGCCGATCGAGCCCACCGTCTGCACCGTGAGGTTGACCGGTGCCCCTGGAGGCTGGGCCGCGGTGAAGTCGACGGTGGGCGGCTCGGGGAGGAGGAACCCGATCACGCCCCAGACGGCGAAACCGGCGGCGATGACGAACAGCCCGAGAACGACCGAAAGCCTTCCCCCAAATGACATACGCACTCCCATGTCCTCGAGGGGCTGGGCAGGCGCCGTGGCCTTCCCGTTCCCACTCGGGCCCAAGCCCCCCGGGCAGCAACTCGCCGACCGCGGATTCCTGAGCTGTGCTGGCGACAGTATGCCGACCGACCGGGCACGTCAAGCACCTTTTCCGACCCCCAGCATCTGCCGGGACGCCGGTTGGCCTAGGGGCGTTCGGCGGCCTCGGCCGGGGCCGGCCGGAGCCCGGGGGCACCGGCCCCGACCCCGGCCGACCGGTTGGTCAGCCGCTCGAGCACATCGGAGAGGGAGCCTTCCTGGTCGATGGCCCGCTTGATGATCACGATCAACGCCGGCACGGCCCAGAAGTCGCCGCACACCCAGAGGATGGCGGCACCGATCTGCTGATCGGCGAACGGCGAGAGCGTCACGCCCGGCACGTGGGCATAGACCGAATACCAGCTGGTGGCGGTGAAGATGCTCAGCGCCATGGCCAGGATGAACATGACGATGTTGGTGCCGATGACCGCCCCGGCCTGCCAGATGGGGCTGGCCCTGAGCCGGAAGGGGTGCGAGGGGATGATCTGGAGCCAGAACAGCACGCCGGTGACGAAGAAGCTCCCGTGCATCAGCCAGATGTGGACAGTCTGGTTGTTTTCGGCCAGGTCGAAGAGCACGGGGAAGTGCCAGACGACCATGACCACGTTGAAGGAGATGAGGGCGAACCAGGGGCTGACCACCACCCTCCCGACCGGCCTCAGCACCCGCGACCACCAACCGAGCATCACGAAGCGGCCCACCTTGCGGCGAGCCCGCACCGGGAGGGCGAACAGCAAGGGGATCCACGGTGCTCCGAGCACGATCAGGATGGGCGCGTAGAAGGCGATGAGGAGGTGCTCGATCATGTGCACGAAGAAGTAGTCGTCGGCCCAGTAGTCGATGGGCGAGTCGATGGCGATGAGGAGGACCCCGAGGCCCCCGTAGAAGGCCAGGGAGTGGAGACGACGGCGACGGGTCCGCACCGGATCCGACCGCCGGCGGAGGCGGGCCAACCCGATCTCGTGGGCCACGACGAGGACGGCCACCACGATGAGGAAGGGATCGAACGACCAGTTCTGCGTGATGTAGTGCATGGCCGGCTCCTCTGCCTCGACCGCTACCGCCCCACGGTAGCCGGGGCCGTCGGCGTCAGCCCGAGGATCCGTACTGGATGGGCACGGCCAGGGACTGGGCCCGGTGCCATCCGGCTGGCCCCAGCACGAAGACCGCCAGTGTCGACCGGTCGGCGATCAGCGCCTCGAACGAGCCGCCGGGACCGGCGGCGACCGCCGACGTTCCCGCGGGCGGGGCGGGGAGTGGCTGCCACCCGCGGCCTGACGGACCGACGAACGACGCCGACCGCTCGCCGTCTGCGCCTCCCGTCGTGACGATCAGGCCACCGGCGGGCGTGACCCCGGTCGAGGTGATCGCTGCCCGGTCCAGGCGAAGAGCGCCGGAGACGGTCCACGTCCGCGCCCCGTCGGCGTTGAACAGCGCGTACAGCGTCCGCGATCCGGCGGTGTCCGAGCTCACCAGGGCGGAGATCCCGGCCGGTGTCTCCACCAGGCGGAGCACCCGGGTCGGTTCCGGCGGACCGGGCACTGCCGGTCCGAGCGCCTGCCACGAACCGCCCACCGATTCGAAGATGCCGGCCCTTGACCCGCGGGCACATGCCGCCCCGACCAGGTCCGCTCCCCCGGCTCCGAAGGCCACGGCCGTCAGCGTCGTGATCCCGCACGCCGAAGCGGCCGGGACGACGGCCAGGCCCCGGATCGAGGTGACCGTCGACCACGTGGACAGGTCGCCGGTGCTGGCCACCACCCTGCCTCCCCCGGTGCTCAGCAGGGCCAGGTACCGGTGCGCGCTCGATGCGGCCAGGGCGTCCGGCGTGAGCGCCAACCCTCCGGGGAGGACGCCGGGTGACCACTCGGCCGCGGGGCCGCTCTGTTGGGCCAAGGGGGAGAAGTGAAGGTCGATCGAAGGTTCGAACCCGGCGGTGACCATCGCCGGCGGGATGATCGAAGCCACCAACCCGCCGTTGCTGGCCACCCCGGGCGGCGTGGCCAACTGCCACCGGAAGGAGCCGGTCGGACGGACCAGCAGCTGCCAGAACGTGTCGACCGGATCGTCGAGATGGCCCATGGCCACGATGGCCCACGCCTCTCCCTGGGTCGCGAACGACGTGGCCAGGGCCACGTCCGCCGCCGTCCCGGCACCCGGAGCGGGCGGCCCCGGGGTGGCCGCAGGCGACGAACATGCCGACAGCAGCGCTGCGCAGAGCAACGCCGCACCGAGGGCGGCGGCCAGTGGGTCGGTCGGCCGGCCGCGGCGCGAGGGCTGCCGGCGCCAGGGGCGCCGGCGGGCTCCGTCGCTCACGACCTCACGACCTCAGGACCTCACGACAGGACGGTGCGCACTTGGCCGGCCAGCAACGCCGAGAACGAGGACGCGCTGGCTGAGCTCCCGTCACCCGGATCTGCGTTGAGGATGGCGCGGGTGTGGCCCGTCCGGTCGATGATGTAGACGATGTCGGTGTGGGCGATCATGGCTCCGGCGGGGGCTACCGCCACCTGTACGCCGTAGTCGTTCCAGACCTTGTGGAGCTGGGCCAGCGACCCGGTCAGGTAGATCCAATTGGGCAGGTGGTCGAGCCCTTCCTGTTTATCGAAGGCGGTGGTGAGGGCGGTCGTGTCGTAGACGGGGTTGGTCGCCACCGCGACCAGGTCGACCCCGGACGCCTGGGAACCGAGCATCCGGTCGGTGGCCCGGAGCTCCTGGGCGATGAGCGGGCAGTCCGAGGTGCACACGGGATCGAGGAAGGTGAGCACCACGGTGCGGCCGGCGAGCGAGCCGAGGGACACCTGATGGCCCGCCTGGTCGGTGAGCGTGAACGGGGACGCAGGAATGTCGACGACGTTGGGTGTTCCATCGGTGGCTTCGGTGACGATGGGATCGGCGTTGGGGTTGACGGCGGCCAGGGCCATCGGGGCCGTCCCCAGCAGCACGATCCCCACCGCGCCGATGGCGGCCAGGGCGCGGAGCGTGTAGGACGGGCTGAGCCGCCCCAGGTAGCCGGTCGGAGCGGCGGTCACGGGCACCTCGGGAGGCACCGGGGCCTCCACCCTCACCGGCACCCTGACCACGGCCAGGTAGCCGGCGCCGAACACCAGGGCCATCGGGATCATCGAGTTGGGATCGGTGCCCACCCCGCCGAAGAAGCCGAAGTCCTGGACGAGGATCCAGTCGGCCAGGCAGATCACGATGCCGGCGACAACGCCGATGCGCAGGAGCCGGACCCTCCCGCTCACGAAGCAGGTGCCGATGCCGATGAGCGCGACCACCACCACCAGGTTGACCGCCCATCCGTGGCCGGCGTCGAACGATCCGAAGGCGCGCAGCCATGACGAGAACACCGAGGGCTGGGACACCTGGCTCATCTGGGCGACCATGCCGGTCAGTGCCCCGGACGTCGCTCCCGGGTGGGCCTGGCCCGACCACGATCCCCGGCCCGGCCAGGCCTGGAGGACACCCATCCCGATGAAGAAGACCCCGATCCCCCGCAGCAGCCACCGGCCGAGGTCGGGCCTCTCCCAGGCGGAGTCGCGGCAGCGCCACCAGCACCCCGGCCACGACGTAGAAGAGGACGGCCCCCGGCGCCCCGAACAGCCAGCTGGCCCCGGGGGCGAAGATGCCGCCGAAGGCCTCGCCGAACGCCCACACCACGACACCCCACCCGGCGCTGACCGCGCCGGCACTCCGTGACCAGTAGCCGCGGGGGGCGACGAGCAGGAAGGCCCCGATGCCGACCTGGATCCACACCGTGGCGGCGGCGGCGGTGACCGGGTGGTCCGACCAGATGGTGGCGCCGGTGTTGACCAGGTGCTGCACCCATCCCGGTGACGAGCTCGCCGCGGGGGTGAGAACGCCGCCGGGCAGACCCACCGGCATCGAGCTCTGCACCTGCAACAGGCCGTCGAACACCCAGAGCAGACCGAAGCTGATCCGGAGCAGCCGGCGGGCCGGCGGTTCCGGATAGGGCCACGGATCGGCAACCTTCGCTTCGAGGGTCCCGGCGGCGACCACCCGGCGGTAGTTCAACGTACGAATGACGTTCCAGGCCAGGGCGAGGACGACGGCCAGGATGAGGATGACCAGGAACTGGTGGTCGAGGTTGGTGCGGAACGCGGCGACGATCGTCGGATTGTTGTTCTGGAGCCCCGATCCCATCCCCGTCATGTCGACGCCCACCATGCCGTTACCGGTCGACCTTCGGGTCCGCAACCACGCGGGCATCGGACGTTCGGACCACTCGTACCCTCTGGCTCACGGGGGTCGATTGTACGTGCCGCCCCGACGGCTCTTTCGGCGCCCAACCCGCGCCCGGTCCCTGCTCCCGTCTTGTGGGGCTCGGCTCAGGGCGAGGACTCCGCTTCGGGCCCGGCCCGCTGCGCCTCGATTTCGGCCTCGGCCTCGGCTTCGGCTTCGACTTCGACTTCGGCCATGGTGCGCAGATGCTGCTGCCACTTGATGAGCATGTCGACGTGCTCGGGTGCCACCACCTTCGGCTTGGCCTCCGCCCGGTGCTTGCGCCGGCTCTGATGGAGGGTTGTCCACCACATGTAGACGGCGAACACGGCGAACATGGGCCACTCGAAGACGTAGGCCCAGCTCAACTCGTTGCCTCCCAGGGCGCGCCCCACCTCGAACAAGAAGGCGGCCACGCACAGGGCCAGACCGGCGACCAGCGTCAGGTGGAGCTTGGCCGCCTCCGCCCCGGTGAGGCGCGTACCCGGTCGAACCGGATCGGACGGTTCGGGAGGACCCACAGGCTCCACCCTACCCAGGCCGGACCACCGGCCGGCAGCCGTCTACTCGCCCAGGAGCAGCCCGTAGTTGGCCCCGCGTCGAAGGTGATGGCCCCCGTCCACGGCCAGGTTCTCACCGGTGATCCAGGCCGACTCGGGACCGGCCAGGAACCTGACCGCGGCGGCGATGTCCTCGACGGTCCCGAGGCGGCTGATGGGCATCTCGGCCAGATAGTCGTCGAGCAGCGGGCCGCCGGCGGTGATGGGAGCCATCAGCTCGTCGTCGACGATTCCCGGCTGCACGGTGTTGACCCTCACGCCGGTCCGGCCCAGTTCCTCGGCCGCGTACCGGCACAACATGTCGATGCCGGCCTTGGCCGATCCGTAAGCCCAGAGATACCGGTGAGGGAAGCTCCCGGCACCGGACGACATGCCGATGATGGAACCACCGGGCGCCTCGCCGCCGTCGACGCCGGTGCCGACCCCGGCCGCCATCAGCGGGGCGCCGTGTTTGATGGAGAGGAAGGTCCCGATGAGATTGAGGTCGACGGTGGCCCTCACCTGGGCCAGGTCTGCATCGGCGATCGGGCCCATGTGCATGGCCCCGCCGGCGTTGGCGAAGAGGATGTCGAGGCGACCCCGTTCGACGGCTGCCGCCGACACCGCCTCGGCCATCTGTTCCTCGACGGTCACGTCGGCCACCACGTAGGCGGCGGTCCCCCGTGGCCAACCGCCGGCCGCTGATGCGTCGGCCGCCTTCTCGAGCACGGCCACGGCTGTGCGCAGGCGTTCCTCGGTGCGGCCGCAGATGGTGACGTGGGCCCCGTCGCTCACCAATCGGGTGGCGGTACCCAGGCCGATGCCACTGCCTCCGCCTGTCACCAGGGCAGACAGCCCGACGATTCCCCCTGCGTGACCCGTTTGGCCGCTCATGGCTCGATCTCTCTCCTTGCTCGGTATGACGGCAACCGGCCACGTCCCCGGAGCGGGACGTGCTACAGAGTGACCGTCCAACTTGTCTGACTGCAGCATGCTAGGGCCGGTTCGCCAGGAGATGAGGAGAGGTTCGATGGCTTCCAGGCAGTTCAATCTGGCCGATCTGTTCGAGGTGGTCGTCGACACCGTCCCCGACCGACCGGCTCTCATCGCCGGGGCACGACGGCTCACCTACCGCCAGCTCGACGAACGGGCCAACCGGTTCGCCCACTCCCTCGAGGGCCAGGGCATCGGGGCCGGCGCCCACGTCGGGATACTGGCCCACAACTGCGCCGCATGGGCGGAGGCGATGATCGGCTGTTACAAGGCACGGGTCGTTCCGGTCAACCTCAACTACCGCTACGTGGCATCCGAACTGGCCTACGTCATCGACAACGCCGACCTCGAGAGCCTCGTGTTCGAGCGGTCACTGTCGGATCTGGTGGCCGAGTCGATCGCCGACCGGGCACCGGGGCGGCCGCTCCACCTGGTGGTGATCGACGACGGCTCATCGCCGGCGGCCCATCCTGTCCCCGCCGTCGACTACGAAGCCGCCCTGGCCTCGGCCTCGGACGAGCGCGGGTTCGGACCCCGTTCGCCTGATGACATCTACGTGCTCTACACAGGTGGAACCACCGGGATGCCCAAGGGGGTCATCTGGCGTCAGGAAGACATCTTCTTCGCGGCCATGGGCGGTGGCGGCTGGGGCGCGGCGCCCATCGAGACGGCCGAAGAGTTGGCCGGCCGGCTCGACACGGCCGATGACAACAGGGTGACCATGCTGGTGATGGCTCCGTTGATGCACGGGAACGCGCAGTGGGTGATGTGGAACGCGTTCATGATGGGCGGCACCGCCGTGCTCTACACCGACCACCGATACGACCCGGACCGCCTGTTGCAGCTGGTCGGGGACGAGCGGGTGGTGTCCGTGGGTCTGGTCGGTGACGCCATGGCCCGTCCGTTGGCCGAGAGATTGGCGTCGGCCCGACCCGGTACCTACGACACCTCGACGCTGGCCGTCATCGGGTCCGGTGGTGCCATGCTGTCGTCGACGGTCAAGGAGGAGCTCAAGAAGCAGTTGCCCACCGTGATCATCATGGACAGGTTCGGGTCGAGCGAGAGCGGGGCCCATGGAGCCGTCGGATGACGGCGCCTCCGGACCGAGGTTCCAGATGGGCGGCGAGACGTCGGTCCTCGATGAGCAGTTGCGCCCCCTCACCCCGGGGGACGGGAAGATCGGACGGCTGGCCCGCACGGGCAGGATCCCGATCGGGTACTACAAGGACCGGGAGAAGACGGACGCCACCTTCCCGATCGACCCCAACGGCGTGAGGTGGTCGATCCCCGGCGACCTCGCCTCGGTCGAACCCGACGGCACCATCACCATCCACGGCCGGGGCTCGGCATCGATCAACTCCGGTGGGGAGAAGATCTTTCCGGAAGAGGTCGAGGCCACGGTCAAGACCCACCCGCAGGTGTTCGGCGCCATCGTGGTCGGGCTCCCCGACGACCGCTTCGGCGAGCGGGTGGCCGTCGTCGTCTGCCCACGGAACCCGGCCGATGCTCCGACGCTCGAGGACATCCAGGCCCACTGCCGCGATCGCATCGCCGGCTACAAGATCCCCCGCCAGATGTGTGGTGGCGGAGATCCCCCTGACTGCAGCCGGGAAACCCGATGCCAAAGCGGCCAAAGCGCTCTTCTGATCACCTCCGCCGGGCGGTAACCCAGGGAACAGGCCCGCGCCGACGGCGTCGGACCCGTTCGTCGGGTATCAGAGGACCGCCTCGCACAGTCGAGCGTCCACCACCGCCCCCACCGTGGCCACCACCCGGTCGGCCGCGGCCGTCAACAGACCGGCATCGATGTCAACGGTGCCGTGGACCCCGGCGTCAGGCCACAGACCGAGGACCCGGGCCGGCACCGGCCGGGAGGGTGAGCGGAGCCCGGCGGCCAGAGCCAGAAAGGCGAGCTCCTCAGCCCACGGGGCGCCCGGTCGGCCTCCGGTCATCGAAACCAGGGCCACCGGTCGGTTGCAGCGACCGACGTCGACGGGCCCGGCCCGCTCGCCGTCCAATACAACCCGGAGTTCGGACCGGCCCTTGAGCCGCACCGGACGAGGCGCCGGACAGGTCCATTGGTCGTCCACGCCACCCACCTCGACGAGCTCGGAGATCGCCCCCCACTCGAGCGCCGACCACAGTGGGGTGGCCCAGCTGACGGCGTCGGCCAGAACCGATGCCCGCCCGCCGGCGGCCAGGCCGGCGAACCACGGCTCCCAGTGGAATGTGCGCCAACCCGTTCGCTCCCACTCCGCCACCGCCTCGTCGGACACCGGCCCGGCCGCCTCCATGGGTGTGCGGAAGCGTCCGGTGACACAAGACCGGACGATGGCGAGCCCGAGAGATCGGCGAACGAACCGCGGCTTCCACGCGAACCCCTCGGGGGTGCGGCCAGCGACTGGGGGCAGGTCCGGGCCTGACGGAGGAGCGCCAGGTTCACGAGAACATGGTCGCCGGGTGGAAGGCGCTCGAGCAACGGACCGAGGCCGGAGACGAGACGGTTCCGTACGTCGACGCGGGCGCCACCGTCGATCGGGGCCCGGGGAGGGGCCATGAGCTCCCGGGTCAGCTCGGAGGCCCCCATCATTGACGGCCCGACACCCGGGAGGGCAGCAGCGCGCGGATGCCGGCGAGGGTGCGACGACTGGCGGCCACCAACAGCTCCTCTGTCACCGGATCGACATCCAGCTCGCCGGTCCGCGTGTAGTAGGTCGCCACCACGAACGGGGGAGCGGGATTCCTGAGCGCCTCGAGCAGTGCGTAGAAGTGCAGGTCGGCGCGGTGCTCGATCCGCCGGGCCCCCGACTTGATCTCGACGATGGCCACCGACGCCCGTTGCTGCCCGGGCCTTCCGACGGCCAGGTCCACCCGGGCAGCGAGCTCGACGGCCCCACCGACCAACCCCACTCGTAGCGCCTCTTGCGTGCGCGGCAACCAGGCCGGGTCGAGTCTCGGCCACCGTCGGACGAGCCCGTCTGCCTGGCGCTCGACCTCTGCCTGCAGCTCGGCCAGCTCGGATCTGGGCAGGCACTCGATCCACGAGACCAGCTCACGTTGCCGATCGTCGATGGCGAGGGCGGCCAGCGCGTCGGTCATGGGGTCGCCGATCGACCCCACGGTGACCAGCTGGCGGAAGAGGACATCGACGATGGCCCCACAGGCCATGGGCACGGTCGGTGGCCGGTGGCCGAACTCGACATCTGGCTGGTGGGCGTCGGAGGACAGCGCCCGGGTGAGCCTGTCCTTGGTCACGACCAGCGATGACCCGCCCAGACAGATCGGACCACCTCCGGCACGGTGACCGGCTCCCTCGGGGACAAGGCCCTCCTCGAGGCCGTGTCGGAGCATCGCGGCGAGTTCGGGGTCGGCCGCCGGACGGGGTCTCCCGGTTGTCCGGAGCCGGTCGAGGAGCGCGGCACCGGCCAGCGGCTGCCAGGCGTCGGGCCCGAGAGGACGATGCCGAAGCTGCCCCTGGTCCAACGCCACCGGTCGTGCGCGACCCGGTTGGTGAGGGTCCGACGGCATGCGACCACGCGTAGGGCCGGGAACACGGTCGACGTCCATCACCACCATGGGGTCAGTATGCCGGGTAGGTGTCACATCCGACCCGGGGGGGCAGGTCAGCGGGGGGGCGGAGGTTGCGTGGAGCGGTCCGTGGGCTGACGGGAGTCGGACCGAGTCGCCAGTAGCCTCTCTTCTGATGCCTGACGCCGCGGTCACCTCGTTCGCCGTCGTCTTCACCCTGTTCGCCGTGGTGACCGTGATTCTGCTGGTCCTGGTCCTCCGCTTCACCCTCCAGCGGGCCGCGGTGGCGCGGGCACGGTGGTTGGCGGAGCAGTCCGGCGAACAGGAGGCGATCGGCGAGGACGACGGCGAGGACGAGCGTGAACTGACCGCGCTGGTGCTGGCCGGAGGCGGCACCCGCGGGGCCGTCCAGATCGGCATGCTGCAGGTGCTCACGGAGCACGGCTTCACACCCGACCGGATCTACGGCTCGTCGGTGGGCGCGGTCAACGGTGTCGTCTTCGCCGCCGACCCGACACGCCGTGGAGTCGAGCGAATGACGGAGATCTGGAGGGGGCTGAACCGCGACGACATCTATCCGCAGGGGCGCCTGCATGGGCCGTGGCTCTACGTCCAGCAGAGGGATTCGGTCTACCCCAACACCGGGCTGCGGAAGGTCATCGAGGACGGGAGTCGACTTCGAACGGCTCGAGGACGCCGTCATCCCGGTCGAGGTGGTGGCCACCTCCTTGACCGATGGCCAGGAGCGATGGTTCACCTACGGATCGGCCATGGACGCCGTGCTGGCGTCGACGGCCGTCCCGGCGATCTTCCCGCCCGTGGAGATCGATGGTGAACGGTTCATCGACGGTGGGGTCGTCAACAACGTCCCCATCAGGAGGGCCATCGAATCGGGGGCGACCCGGATCGTCGTGCTCCTGTGTGGCCCGCCCATCTACTCACCCGTTTCACCACGGCGCCCGGTTGAGGCGATGCTCAATTCCCTGATGATCTCCATCCATGCCGCGGTTCGCCCGCGACATGGCCCAACTGCCCCCAGGCGTGGAGGTCATCGTGTGCAGCGGAGTCCAAAGTGGAGCGCGTGATTTCGACGATTTCTCCTCCACCGAGTCCCTGATCGCGCAGGGACGAGAGGAGGCTTCCGAAGTGGTGCGACGCTACGGGCTCGGTGTGCCGGGCGTGTTCACCGCGCCGGCAGTCCCCGAGGCGACGGATCCGGCACCGGACCCTACCGGGGGCACCGCAGTGGCTCCGGCGGCTCCACTTCCCGTCGGCGCCGGGCCGGGCGGCACGACTCGTGCCGCGAGATCGGCCGACGACAACGAGGCGTCCGTTGGCCCCGAGCCCGTCGTCGCCGCGGAGGCCGGCGAATCCTTGCCGGCGACCCATCCCGAACCGGGCACGTAGCGCCGGACCACCCGAGCCGGCACTCCGGCGATCACGCAGTGGTCGGGAAAGGTGCCGCGCACCACCGCTCCTGCACCCACCACGACGTTCCGCCCGAGCACCGTGCCCGGGAGTATGACGACACCGGTTCCGATCCAGCTCCCGCTGCCGATCAGGACCGGGACATCGCTCGGCCACTGGACGTGCACCACCTGGTCAGGATCCTTGTACCCGTGGTTCTGGTCGGTGATGTACACGTAGGGCCCGGTATGGACATCGTCACCGATCTCCAACTGGAAATGGCCCACGATGTGACTTCCCCGCCCGATCATGCAACGGTCACCGATCCGAACCACCGGATCGGTGACCATCTTCTGACCCGGCACCATGCCGGCGGAGATGCTGACGTGCGGACCGATGAGGGTGTCACGGCCTACCCGGATCCAGCGCTCGCCGAAGATGGCCCCGGGAGGGAAGGCAAGGCAGCTGCCGGAGCCGAAGGCCCCAAAGCGCGGCGGCCTGGCGGTTTCCGGGTCCGATGGCACCGTGTTTGGCGGTCCAACTCCACGCCGCATTGATCATCGAGCTGAGCCAACGTCTCCGGGCCGGCGTGTCCGGCGGGGCCAGCCCCGGATGCCGGTGGGCCGGTTGCCCCGGTCCGGCCCCCTCGGCGCTCGACCCTGTGCGCTCGGACCCGTCGCCTCGGCCTGCGCTGCCATCGGTCACCTCTCGACGCTATCTGATCCTCCGGACCGGCAGCGATAGCGCCTGTCCGGAGACCGTCCGGCGGGCGTCGGCCGCACGCCCCTTGGCAGACCGGGCATCGGGAATCCGGGCGTCAATAGAGTGGCCCCATGTCCACCGACGACCCTCCGATTGCAACCGACCGGGCCCTCCTCGGCCGGGCCGGGTTCGAGACCGGGGCCGAAACCTACGAGCGGGCCCGCCCCGAGTACCCCCGAGAGGCGGTCGCCCACCTCGAGGCGACGACCGGGATCGCCATCGGGTCCCGGGTCCTCGACCTGGCCGCCGGCACCGGCAAGCTCACCCGCCAACTGCGTGCCGACGGCGCCGACTGCCTGGCCATCGAACCGTCGACCTCCATGCGCGAGGTGTTCCAGCGGGCTGTTCCCGGTGTTGCCGTGTCCGGTGGTACGGCCGAGATCGATCCCGGTGGCCACGGGGACCATGGACGCAGTGGTCGTGGCCCAGGCCTTCCACTGGTTCGATCCCCCTCGAGCGCTACCGGAGATCGCCCGGATATTGCGGCCGCGAGGTTGGCTGGCCCTGATATGGAACGAACGGGACGAGTCCGATCCGGTCATGGCCGAGTTGGTCCGGATCAGCAAATGGGACCTCTGCCAGCCCTACCCGATGGGTACGGACTTCGGGACCATCATCGACGCGAGCGGGCTGTTCGGAACGGTCGAGCGCACCAAGTTCACCTTCGTCCAGTCACTCGACCTGGCCGGCTTCGTTGATCAGGTCGCCACCCGGAGCTACGTCCAGGTCCTTCCCGAAGAGGCGAGGCGTACGCTCCTGGCCAAGGTGGAGGCCTTCGGCGCCACGCTCGGGGAACCGATCACCATGCCCTACGTGACCGATCTGTTCTGCGCCCGGGTTTCGGGCTGACCGGGTGTCCGGCTGACCGGCGGTCTCGAGCCCTAAGGCCGGGGGCGACCTCGACTCCGGCTTGCCAAGGCACGACATAAGGGTGGAGCCTCTGGTGGCCGCCGCGTCACGAATGCCGCCCGACCAGGAGAGAATATCGCCGATGATCAAGCTGACCTGTCTTCTGAAGCGAAAAGAGGGGATGACCCCTGCCGAGTTCCAGGCCTACTGGAAGGACAATCACGCCCCACTGATCGCCAACGGTCGCTGCGGGAGCCACGTCATCCGCTACGAGCAGAACCCCCGACCCCTGGACGACTACCGAGACGACGACGATCGTACGGGATATGACGGCGTGACCGTCCAGTGGTTCGCATCCATGGACGAGTACAACGCCCACATGAACGAGGTGGACTCGCCCCAGATGTTCGCGGACATCCCCAAATTCCTCGACACCGATCATCTCGACTTCGTCCTCACCGAGGAACCTCGGGTCATCATCGACGGGACCGTCGACTGGAGCACCTGAACATGGCATCCGGTCGCCCGATCGACGTTCGGTGCCGATGGCGGCTGATCGACCGTTCTCGGTGATCGCAGGGAGATCTGCCCGCGGGTCGACGCCGTGACGTTGGCCACGTCCGGTGACCGGGTATTGAAGATGGCGCGTGTCGACATCGGGCGCCGCCATCCATATCCATCTCTCGTCGCCCTCTCCCTGGCGACGGTCCTCTCGCTGGGGGCGTCACTCGCTGCGGACGCGCTATTGGTGTGGGCCGGGACGAGCCGATCCCCGTCGATCAGGGGCTACGTGCACTTCCGGTTCTCCGACTACGGCCTGCTGACAACCATCGGGGTGCTCATCGCCTGCGCAGCGTGGCCCATCGTGGCCAGAGTTTCGTGGGCCCCCCGATGGCTCTTCCTACGACTGGCCGTGGCGGTGACCCTCGTCCTCTGGATTCCCGATGTCTATCTACTCGTCCGGCACCAGCCGGTCCGTGCCGTCGTCGTGCTGATGGCAATGCATCTGGCCATTGCCCTCGTCACGTACAACATCCTCGTCCGGGTGGCTCCAGTGGCGGAGACGCCGGTGGGACCCCAGACGTCCCACGCTCCCCCGGGGCGTGTCCGCGCCGGTCCGGAACCCGACCAGTTCCGTGCGACCGAAGCCGGCCAGGGCGGGGAGCGTTCCAACCGCGTTTTGGCCACAGCCCTGTCACTGCTGGTCGCGGTCGAGTTCGCCGTCGGGATCGCGGTGCTGGTGGCGGTGCCAACCGATCGGGCCAGTGGCTGGCTGCCCATGCGAGGTAGGTCTGTCTACCTCGTACACGCCGTCTTTGGCTTTCTCATCGCCGCCGGTGCGCTGGTGTACCTGGTCCGATGCCACGGATCGACCCGGATCCTCCGCCTCAGCGGATGGATCGGGGGTTCGGGCGTGGGGGTGGCCGCGGCCGGCGGGGTCCTCGCCGCCTCCCATCCGTTGCGACTGGCCGGCCTCGGCTTCATGCTGCTCGGATCGGTCGCGGCGGTGTTCGGCTACCTGCTCCCGGCGCTGGACCGGATGACCGACCGAGCCTCAGCGGGGCCCTAGCAACCCGAGGGCGGCACACCTGCTCGGACGCTCGGACGCTCGGGTCCTCATGCGCTCGGATCATGGACGCCGACTCATGGGTTTTCGCTCGATGTCAGCCTTGACCGGAAGCAGCGGGGTGTTCAGAGTCCAATTTTCAGAATTGCTCTAATTATCGGCTGTGGGCGATAATTACGAGTCTTTCCGGGGAATCAAACTATCGGCTGTAGCCGATAAAATGGCCAATTTCGAAATTCCTCGCGACATACCTCTCCTGGTCGGTCGGCGGGCGTGGGCGACGGAGGGGGGTCGGTCCGTGATGGCTTCCATTGACACTCAGGTCCTCTCGGACTTACCATCCAATGAATCGGACAACGTGTCCGACCATCCGGAGGGGGCATCCGACATGCCAGACACTGCGATCGATCTCGGTTCTGTGGGCTTCGACGACATCGACCTGACGGACTCGAGGCCATACGCCGAGGGCGTGCCACACCACTGGTTCGAGTTCTTGCGCAAGAACGACCCCGTCTGGTGGCAGGAGGAGAGCGACGGACCCGGCTTTTGGGCGGTGACCTCCCACGCCGACTGCACCCAGGTGAACCGCGACTACGAGCACTTCTCCTCGGCGAAGAAGGCGACGTTCATTTGGGACCTCCCCGACGACGAACTGGCCCAGCAACAGATGCTCATGCTGAACATGGACCCACCGCTCCACACCCGTTACCGCCGCCTGGTCAACAAGGGGTTCACCCCAAAGATGGTCAACCAGCTCCACGAGCGGATCAACGCCGCGGCCGATCGGATCATCGACTCTGTTATCGAAGAAGGTCGGGCAGACTTCGTCACCGACATGGCCGCCGAGCTACCGCTGGTGGTCATCGCCGAGCTCCTCGGAGTTCCCAACGAGGATCGGCACCTCGTCTTCGACTGGTCCAATCGGATGATCGGCAACCAGGATCCCGAATACCAGACAGGAGAAGAGGTACCGGCACAGGCTGCGATGGAGTTGTACGCCTACGCGTCGGCACTGTTCGCCAAGAAGCGCGGGAATCCCCACGACGACCTCATGAGCGTGCTGACCGGCGTTGAAATCGAAGGCGAGAACCTCTCCGACATCGAGCTGGAGCTGTTCTTCCTCTTGCTCACCGTGGCCGGAAACGAAACCACCAGAAATCTGATCTCGGGCGGGATGGCCGCATTCTTCGAGAATCCGGACCAGTGGGAACTGCTCCGCAACGATCGCTCCTTGCTGCCCTCGGCCGTGGAGGAGATGCTTCGATACGTCACACCGGTCATGAACTTCCGACGCCAGACGACACAGGACTTCGAACTCGGTGGTCGGCTCATCAAGGCCGACAGCAAGGTCGTGTTCTTCCACATTTCGGCCAACCGTGACGAAGATGTCTTCGACGATCCGCAGACCTTCGACATCACCCGCAATCCCAATCCGCACATGGCGTTCGGCGCCGGCGGGCCCCACTTCTGCCTGGGCGCCAACCTCGCCCGCATGGAGATCCGCGTCATGTTCGAGCACCTGCTCGATCGGATGCCCGACATCCGACTCGATGGCAAGGTGCAGCGCCTCCAGTCGCAGTTCATCAACGGCGTGAAGCACATCCCGGTGGCGTTCCCCCCGGCGGCTCGCGTGTCGGCCTAGATGGCCGCGCGTCGATCAACCGACAACCTCAAAGAGGTCATCAGGGATTTCCGTCGGGATCAGGTCATCGCCGTGGCACGACGGCTGTACGGCGAACGCGGCACCACCGATGTCTCCATGGACGAGATCGCAGCCGAGGCCGGCGTGGCCAGATCCACCGTCTATGTCTACTTTGCCAATCGCGACGAGTTGTTGAGAGCATGCCTCAACGGCATGCACAACCAGCTGCTCGAGGACATCGCCGAAACGTGGGAGGAGAACGCCGAGCCGGTCCACCGGCTCGAACGGCTGATCGAAGGAATGCTCGAGCGCATCGACGACGACCCGGCGTTCTTCCGATTGGCGTTGATGACCCAGGGGATGGTCATCCAGGGTGGCGAGGCGGTGGGTACCGAGCTGGCCTCCATCGGACTCAATATCGCCCGTTTGATACGCGACCTCTACGTCGACGGCGCCTCGTCAGGAATCTTTCGGGACATCGACCCTGACGAAGCCGTCAATCTGATCGGACAGCAGGTCTATGGGGCCATGGCCGTGCGGGCCGGCGAGGTTCTCTCCGAGCCGGCATCGGCCGCGGCCGACAGGATCTGCGCGTTCATCTTGCGCGGGCTGGGAGCCTGAAGGCTCACGCCCGGTCAGCCTCCGGCGACGGCAGGGATGATCGAGACTGTCTGGCCGTCGGCTACCGGGGTGGCCAGGCCATCGAGAAAGCGGACATCTTCGTCGGCGACGAACACATTCACGAATCGGCGGAGCCCCCCGCTGTCGTCGAAGAGCCTGTCGCTGAAGCCTGTATAGGCGCCGTCGAGGGCCTTGAGGACCTCGCCGACCGTGGAGCCCTCAACGGCCACCTCCCCAGCACCTCCTGTCAGGACGCGCAGTTGTGTTGGGATACGGACATTGACGCTCATCGTGTGCTCCTGTCGACCACTTCGTTCATCGATCAGCTCTGTGTTTCCATCACCGCGTTGAAAGCCTCGAGTGTAGGAGCGATCGTAGCGGTCGTTCCCACCACTCCGGCCAAGGCCTCCACCGTCTTCAGCCCGTGCCCGGTTACCAGCGCCACGACCCGCTCATCGGAACGGACCACACCCCGGGCAGCCAGCTTGGCCAGCGTGGCGATGGTGACACCCCCGGCCGTCTCGGCGAAAATCCCCTCGGTCCGGGCCAGAAGCCGAATGCCTTCGATCACCTCGTCGTCGGTGACCGACGCACAGGAGCCACCAGATTTGCGAATTGCGTCCAGTGCGTACCAGCCGTCGGCGGGATTGCCGATGGCCAGCGACTTGGCGATGGTGTCCGGCTTCACCGGACGGATGGCGTCGGTCCCTTCCGAGAAGGCCGTCGCCACCGGTGAACAACCCGAGGCCTGGGCCCCTGAGATACGTACCGATGGCTCCTCGTCGAGCATCCCGACCTTCCACAGCTCGTCGAACCCCTTGGCCACCTTGGTCAACTGGCTTCCCGACCCGATCGGCACCACCACGTGGTCAGGGACCTGCCAGCCCAGCTGCTCGGCCACCTCGAAGGCCAATGTCTTCGAGCCTTCGGCATAGTAGGTACGGACGTTCACATTGACGAACGCCCAGGACGGCTGCTCGCTGGTCAGCTCGGCACAGAGGCGGTTGACGTCGTCGTAGCTGCCCTCGACGGATATGACCTTTCCGCCGTAGACCGATGTCATGGTCACTTTGGCCGTCTCGAGGTCATGGGGGATCAGGACGACCGAGTCCATGCCCGCCCGGGCGGCATGGGCGGCCACCGAATTGGCCAGATTGCCGGTGGACGCACACGCAGCGATCTTGAATCCCAGCTGGCGCGCCTTGGTCAGTGCCACCGACACCACCCGGTCCTTGAACGAGCCGGTGGGGTTGGCCGTGTCGTCTTTGATCCAGAGCTCGCCCAATCCCAGTTCGGCGGCGAGTCGATCGGCCCGGACCAACGGGGTAAACCCGGCGCCCAGGTCCACGGGCGTCGGATCTGACACCGGAAGAAGGTCGCAATACCTCCAGATGGTCCGGGGCCCGGCGGCGACGCGTTCCCTGGTCATGGTGGCCGCCACCCGCTCATAGTCGTAGGTCACCTCGAGAGGCCCGAAGCAGAAATCGCACACGTGCAACGCCTCGGCAGGGTAGGTACGCCCACATTCACGGCAGGAAAGCCCGGATACAAAGTCCACGTCAATCTCCTCATCGCTCGGGCATTGGCACCTGGTGTGGGTCCCGATCTGCCTGGGCAGTGCGGACTCACATGCTGGTTGCCGCGACGTCACTGGGCCCGGTCCCTCAGTCGCTCTGGATGATGGCCACCATTTTGGACGAAGAATGCCCTGTCGTCAATGTGGACGCCGCGACCGGGCACGGACAGAGGTCTCACGGCACCGTGCTTCGCCCATCGGGGCTCGCGGGATCCGCCACGCACACGGTGGGCCAGGGTGAGCGATGATGGCGTCATGCCCATCGAGCACTCCGCCGGTGAGAAGCCGGACCGGTATTCGTACGCCCAATTCGACGCCGCCGTGCTCGTCGACGCAAAAGGAGACCGCAGTATCTCGGTATGCATCCCGGCCCGCAACGAAGCGGCCACCGTCGGCCCGGTTGTCCAATCCATCACCACCGCGCTCACCGGTTCGGCGGGAGGCGTGCCGCTGGTCGACGAGGTGGTGGTGGTGGACGACGGTTCGGTCGACCGAACCGCGGAGGTGGCCCGGGGGGCCGGAGCCCGTGTCATCACCTCCGACGCCGCGCATGGCGGGAAGGGCCAGGCGATGCGAACCGCCCTCAAAGCCAGCGAGGGCGACCTCATCGTCTTCGTCGACGCGGACGTGACCAATTTCGGACCCCACTTCGTCACCGGGCTTCTCGGCCCGCTGTTGGCCGACGAATCGCTCGCCTTGGTCAAGGGCCTCTACCGACGTCCGCTGCAGGGGGCTCCAGACGGTGGGGGTCGTGTCACCGAGCTCATGGCCAAGCCCCTCATCGATCTGCTGTTCCCGTTTCTGGCGCCGATCGAACAGCCCTTGGCCGGAGAGACCGCAGCTCCGCGTGCAGCGCTGGAAAAGTGCGGCCTGGCCGACGGGTACGCAGTCGAACTGGCGCTCCTGATCGACACGGCCACGCTCTTCGGTGTCGGGTCGATCGCCCAGGTGGACCTCGGCGTCCGAGTCCATCGCAACCGCCCTCTGTCCGAGCTCCGACCCCAAGCCACCGACATCCTCCGGGCTGCGCTGGCGCGCGCACCGCTGATCACGCCGGACTGAAGGTGGGGCAACTCGTCCCCGTGCGGCCGATCGAATCACGTGCGACTACGCCGACGTGCGGACCCTTTCGCGATCGCAGACGAATCCCGGACGGCCCCGGAGCACAGGCACCGGCACAGGCACAGGCACAGGCACCGGCACATGCACCGGCGAACGGTCGACAGAGGTGACCGGATCGCCGACCTGCGATACCTGCGCCCGTCGGCGCCCGGGGATGGCGAGAGCGACGACAGCACCGATGGCCACGACGACCGCGCCGGCGTAGACCGCTGGGGTCATGCCGTTGACGTAGTCCTGACCTGAGCGGTAGCCGCCGTGGGCGCTGAAGACCGCGCCGAGCACAGCGATCCCGAGGACCCCACCCAACTCACGAAAAGCGCTGTTGGCGCCCGAGGCGACGCCTTCCAACGACTTGGGCACGACCCCGAGCACCAGTGATGCCAGAGGGACGAAGAAGAGGGTCATCCCCATGCCGCAGATCACAAATGGCACCACCAGCTCGGAGTAGGGGGTAGAGGGGTTCGTGATCGCCGCCAGCCACGTCAAACCCGCCGTTTGGAACACCAGGCCGGTCACGACCAGTGGCTTTCCACCCCACCGTTCGGCCAGCTGGCCGACCACCGGGGCCAGCAGCATGACCATCGCCGTCCAGGGAAGCACCCGGATTCCCGCGGCCAGCGGCGAGAGCCCCTGCACCGTCTGGAGGAATTGGGTCAGGAAGAAGATGGATCCGAACATCCCGAAGCTGAACAGCAGCGCGGTCATGTTGACGGCGGCGAACCCTCGGTTGCGGAACAACCTGATGTCGAGCATCGGGTGGTCCGAGCGCAATTCCCAGGCGGTGAAGGCGGCCAATGCCACCGCACCGATGACGAAGGAGCCCAGCACCGAAGAACTGGACCAACCGTGCGCGTTGCCCCTCACCAGGCCGAGGACGACACCGAAGAGCCCTGTGCTGACCAGGCCGACACCGACCAGGTCGAGCCGTGACGGCCGGCCCCGCGACTCGGACAGCTTCCACCAGGCCAAGGGGATCAGCACCACGCCCACCGGCACGTTCAGCCAGAAGATGTACTGCCACGACCATCCGGTGGTGACAGCGCCGCCCACCAGAGGGCCGATGGCCACTGCCGCGCCCCCGATGGCTCCCCAGATCCCGAGAGCGGCATTTCGCCGCTCAGGGGGGACCGCGGCGCTGAGCAACGTCAGCGACAGCGGCATGATCATGGCTCCCCCGGCGCCCTGGACGGCTCTGGCCGCGATCAGGACGGTGATGTTCGGGGCCAGAGCCGCCACGGCCGAGGCGAGCGTGAACAGGGCGATCCCGAGGACGAAGATCCGGCGGCGACCGAAACGCTCACCGACCGCGGCCGCCGACAGCAGGAGGACCGCGAACGTCAGGGTGTAGGCGTTGACCGTCCATTCGAGCCCGGAAAGACCGGCGTGAAGGTGGACCCGGATGACCGGCAAGGCGGTTGAAACCACCAGGTTGTCGAGCCCGGACATGAACAGGGCCATGCCGGTCACCACGATGGCCCAGATGGCCCGTGACCTGATCCGCGACCGGTCCTCCTGATCGTCTCCCCGGATTTCCGCATCATCCGGACCGGCGCCGGTCCGGGCGTTTCGACCAACCCCGGTCCCGAGGGCGGACGCGGCCGGCCGCTCCGGCGTCTCCGTTCCCCCGGTGGCGGTAGGCGTCTCCGGGGCGCCGGTCACAGTCGGCGGCACCGTCGCCGTCGCCTCTGTGGGCCGGGACGACCGATCGTCCGGTGATCCGGGTCCACCAACGACTGGTGCGGCGGTCCGCCCGGACGGTTCGCCATCCATTTGTTTGTGAGCAATCACTAGCTACCCGAGACAAAAAGAGAGGGGTCGAAAGGGAATTGTTCATGCGGGGACCTCCGCGTTCGCGGCCCGGTCGGCACGGTGCTGTGCTTCGAGAGCCTGGGTTGCGGCCCTGATGGCCTGGGCTTTTTCTGGCACCGGACACAAGTTCTGCGCCCAGTCGTCGGAGATGGACAAGAGATCGATGGCGGACATCACATTGATGAGCATTCCCATGGCGAAGAATTGGCGCAGCTCATCGTCGGACAGACCGGTCCGGGCGTAGACAACCTCGGCCAACACCTCGAAGGTGCGCCGGCAGCTCCGGGCGATGTCCGGATCCCCAGGGGCCGCCGCGAATCCGTGCAGCTGGACTTGGAGCAGCTCGGGATCCTGCATCAGCTCGACGTAGGCGGTACCCATGGCCGCGAGCGCCTCTTCCCCTTCGAGGCCCTCACTGACCGAGGTCAACTCGCGGATGATCCGATCCCCCACCAGGTCATACGTAGCCACGAACAGGTCCTTTTTCGTTCCGAACAGCCGGAACAGGTAAGGCTGGGAGATACCCGCCCTCCTGGCGATGGCTTCGGTGGAGGTCCCGGCATAGCCGGACCGGGCGAACTCGGAGATTGCCGCGGCCAGCACGGCCGTGCGCCGCTCGTCGGCCGTCTGTCGGCTCGGAACCATCATGGATCTATTGTGAGTGCTCACTCACTAACTTGTCAAGTGGGGTCGCGTCCGTTGGAGGGAGTAACCAACGGGTAGCGTCCCATCCATGGCTATCGACGGTTCCCGCCAAGATGGAGAGGGGCTCTTGGCCGATACCGTCATGGTCTCCAACCGGGGACCCCTCGCCTTCCGCCTGGACGACGGCCGTCCGGTCGCAGTCACATGCCGGCGGTGGGTTGGCCGGATCGATCCGTCCCATCATGCTGGGGAGCGGCGCCACCTGGGTGGCCTGCGCCCTCGACGAAGCGGATAAGGTCGCCGCCGCCGCCGGGATGATGAACGACGTGGGACTCCGGATCGAACTCGTCGATCCGGAACCAGAGATGTTCAGCATGGCCTACAACGTGGTGTCGAACGCGACCTTGTGGTTCTGCCACCACCACCTCTTCGACTCCGCCCGCCGGCCCCGGACCGACTACCGGTGGATGGAGGCATGGGAGGCCTACCGAGAACTCAACGAGCTGTTCGCCCAAACGGTGGCCGACGTCGCTCCCGAGGGTGGTCGGGTACTGGTCCAGGACTATCACCTGGCCCTGATGGGCTCCGCCCTCGGCCGGCTCCGTCCCGACCTTCGCACGGCGCACTTCAGCCACACGCCATTTGCCGACCCATCCGTGCTGCGCATGCTGCCGACGGCCGTGGGCAGTGAGCTGCTGACTGCGATGGCCGGCTTCGGAGCCTGTGGCTTCCATACCGAGCGGTGGGCCACCGCATACAGGCGGGGGCTCACCCTCCTCGGTCCGGATGAGAGCGAACCCGGTTCGACGTTCGTCTCGCCCCTGTCGACCGACCCGGACCGGCTTCGGGCCTCGGCGGCCGAGCCGGCCGTGGCCCACGAGCTGGCCCGCATCGAGGAACTCGTCGGCGGTTCAGATCGGCAGGTCATCGTCCGCGTCGACCGGATGGAGCTGTCGAAGAACCTGCTCCGGGGATTCTGGGCCTTCGAGGAGCTGCTCGAGCGCCAGCCCCACCGCCGGGAACGGGTGGTGTTCGTCGCCCTCGCCTACCCCACCCGCCAAGGCCTGCCCGAGTATCTCGCCTACCAGAACGAGGTGGAGTCGACTGTGGCCCGTATCAACCGGCAGTGGGCGGTGCCCGGTTGGACACCGATCGTCCTCGAGGTGGAGGACGACTATCAGAGGTCCCTCGCCGCGCTCTCCCGCTACGACGTCCTGATGGTCAACCCGGTGCGCGACGGACTGAATCTCGTGGCCAAGGAGGGACCCCTGATCAACACGCGGCACGGGGTGTTGGCCCTGTCACGCGAAGCCGGCGCCTTCGATGAGCTGGGGCCCGCCGCACTGGAGCTCAACCCGTTCGACGTGTCGGGCACCGCGGCGGTGTTGGCCCAGTCGCTCGACATGGACGAGGACGAGCGGGCCGCACGGGCGGGCGAGCTGCAAAAGCTCATCCTGGCTCGCAAGCCCCTCGACTGGCTGGACGACCAGCTCGACGCGGCACGCTGACCGGGCCGGCCGGGACGGTCAGGGGCCGGCGGGCGGGCCGTTCATGACACGGCCAGCCACTCCAACAGCGCCAGCGCCTCATCGGGACCGGACACGATGAGATCGGCTGCTTCGGCCACTTGGGGATCGCTCTCGGCGTCGACCACAGCGACCGAGACCGTCGGCATGCCGGCCAGGGCGGTCAGATCGGCCAGCGCAGCGAAGGCGGGGAGATCACCGAGGTCGTCACCCAGGTAGCAGGCGGCCGAGTACCCCTCGACCAAGCTCCGGGTGACCGATCCCTTGTCGACCGCCAGCGCCGGCCGGAGCTCGATCGACATCCGGCCGGGGTGGGCCCGGAGCCCGCTCCTCTCCGACTCAGACGCGACCGCGCCGGCTGCCCACTCCTGGGCCTCGGGGGCCTGACGCCAGTGGACGGTGACCGCCAGACCCTTTCCCTCCACCACCACACCCGGAGGGGCCGCCGATCGCAGCCGGTCGGCCGCGCCCTCCACTGTCGAACGCCACTGCTCCGCCTCCGGCTCGCGGGTGATGGCACCATCCTGGTCCGCCCACTCGAGACCGTAGAGGCCGACCAGGCGGAGGCCGTGGGCCACCCCGGTCGATCCGCCACCCCCGTTGACCGGTCGCCCACCGGCGGAAGCCAGCTGTTCCACCAGAAACGATGCCGGCCGACCCGAGACCACGGCCACGACACCGAAACGACGGGCCAGGAGAGCGAGCAGATCAGCCGCACCATCGAGCGCGCGGGCCGCGGCCGGATCGGTGACGATCGGTGACAGCGTGCCGTCGAAATCGGACACGATGGCCGAGTTCGCCGGATCATCGAGCAGGGGTGCGAACGCTCGACGCACCTCGGGCGACGGCCACGGGTCAGCGGCGGGGCGGGGCGCCGCCGGTGCATCGCCGGTCAACTTGGGGTGGATGAGGCGCTGGTCTTGTCAGCGAGGTCCGGACCGACGACCACCGCCACTTCGGCGGTGCCGATGGAGCTGATCGGGGCGGCGGTGGTGTACGGACCCACCGAGGTCGCCGGCAATTGCAGGGACGATGCGATGGCGTCAGCTTCCGGTTTGAATCCGGCCACGTAGTAGACGTGCGAAGCCGTCACCTCGGCCGAGGCGTTGGTCGGCGGCAGGAGCGCCCAACCGGCCGGCTTCAACTGGGCGCTGACCGCGGCGGCCGCTCCGTTGACCCCTGAGGCGTTGGCCACCAGCACTGGCACCTTGCCGGGCGGGGTGGTGGTAGTCGTCGTCGTCGTCGAGTGATGGGCTGGGTTCGGCCGGGTGGTCGTCGTTGTCGACACCGACGCCGATCCGGAGACAGCTTTCGTCGTCGGATGGATTTCGCTGAGCACGAGCACCGTGACCACGACAAACAGGACGAGGACGAGAAGCGCTCGCACCACAGGGATTCCGCCGCCCCTCCCACCCGGGTCACCTGACGGTCGTCCACCGTGTTCAGAAGGGTCGGCCACTACACGCCAGCCTGCCAACCGGCGGATGCAGAAGCAAGCGTTTCCATTTGGAGCCGTGTCGGCATCGGCGCAGACCATGGACATACGTCCTCGGTCCTGGGGAAACGATCGTAGGATGGGATCGGCACCGGGCAGATCCCGGCGGCCTTGCCGGTGTGGCGCAGTTGGTAGCGCAGACGACTTGTAATCGTCAGGTCGTGGGTTCGATTCCCACCGCCGGCTCGAGAATGCCCATGCTTCGACATTCGGCGACGACCCTCGACCTCCGTCGCAGCTTCAAGTTGGGCTGCACTGAGCCGGGGAGCCTGGCGGCGACCATGGGGAGTCGCGGATAGACCAGCCGATGAAGGAGATTCGAGGTCCGTCCCCTACGTCCTGAAATACCGGCAGCGAGAAGGACGGATCCTCCCCAAGGGCCTGCTCCTCATTGCGGTCCCACGGGAATGGCTCGTAGAGCACTTCGGTCAGGTCTAGGCGCCGAAGGAGGATCTCGTTCGAGACGGCAGAGGAGCTGGCGATCCGGCTTTCACCGCCAGTCTTGGCCTTGGCCAGACAGAGCAGCCCGACAATGTCAGCCCCGTCGGTGTGGAAGTCCTGCCGGTGGTTGGTGCGGTAGAAGCGGATGCTGGGGCACTGGTCTGCATCGGCAATGTCACCCGCCTTCCAAACGCCGGACGATCGCACAGGCTGACGGTCACTCATGGGGTGGGTCGTGCCATTGCGTCTCGCGCACCCACGCCTGGGCGCCGGCCTGGACGGCGTCCCACGGGCTCCCGAGTGGAGGTGTGTAGCAGAGGTCGAGGTCGCTCACTGCGTCCACGGTCATCTCATTGAAGATGGCGGCAGCGGCGATGTCGATCCGCTTGGCCACCTCGGCGAGGCGGTGGCCGAAGAGCTGTACACCGAGCAGGCGGCCGGTCGTCCGGTCCCCCGTGTAGCGCATCCGGATCCGGTGGCTGCCTGGGTAGTACGCCTTGTGGTCGTCGGCCTCGAACTCGACCGTCAGCGGGTCGAATCCTGCCGCCACCGCCTCGCTGTCGCGCAAGCCGGTGCGTGAGGCGACCATGTCGAAGATCTTCACCACCTGCGTCCCGAGGCTGCCGGCGAACTCGCGGCTCCCGCCGATGGCGTTCTCCCCAGCCACCCGGCCCTGTTTGTGGGCGGTCGTCCCGAGCGGCAGGTAGGTGACGCCCATCAGCCGATGATGGGTCACAACGCAGTCCCCGGCCGCGAAGACTCCCTCCAGGTTGGTCCGCATGTGTCGATCCACACTGATCGCTCCGCCGATCCCGAGCTTGGCGCCGGCCGAGACGGCGAGCTCGGTGTCCGGGCGTACTCCGACCACGACCAGGACCAGATCGGCGTAGGTCATCTGTGCTGTGCCATGACCGTCCACCGCCTCGACCTGGAGCCGCCCCGGCGAGCCAACCGGGGCTTTGGCGATGTGCCTCACCGTGGTCGAGGTTCGGACGTCGATGCCGTGAGCCGTCAGCGTGGCCTTCACCATGGCCCCGAGGGTGGGGTCTACTGTGGGGAGCACCTCGCGGAGCTGCTCGAATTGGGTGACCGCGAGTCCTCGCATCTGGAGGCCCTCGGCCATCTCCAAGCCGATATAGCCTGCACCGACGATCACCGCGCTGGTCGGGGTGGTGTCCGCCAGGGTGTGCATGAGAGCGAACGTGTCCCCCATCGAGTGAAGGAGATGCACACCGTCGTCGGGCCCGAGGGCTCCGTCGCCGACCAGACCGGCTATCGGCGGCCTGGCCGAGACCGCCCCGGTCCCGATCACCAGTTGGTCGTAGGCGAGAATGTCCTCTGCCCCCGTCCCATCGACCACAGAAAGCTTGTGACCGCCAACATCGATTGCTGTGGCCCGGGTGTTGAGCCGCACCTGCATCCCGGTGGCCGCCAGATCGTCCAGGGTGCGATGGGCCAGATTTCGCCAGTGGGTCACTTCGCCCGAGACGTAGTAGGGGATCCCGCAGATCGAGAAGTTGGGATAGGCGTCGGCCACGACGACGGTGACCTCGCTCGCCGGGTCGAGCTCTCGAGCCCGCAGGGCGGCACTGATGCCGGCATCGCTGCCGCCAATGGCTACGAGGTGCATGAGGGTTCCGTCCGAGGGGGAACAGGGCGTGAGGTCATTGGGTTTCCAGGTCGGTCTCGGCCCGCAGATGGGGCTCGATAATGTCGGCCGCCTCGGCTTTGGTGATGCCGGGGTAGAGACCCCGCACCAGCCCGAAGGCCAGCACCCCACCCACGATCTGTGCCGAGATGAAGCTCGGGACCGAAGACGGGGCGATGCCGGCAAAGGTGTTGGAGAACATGCGACCAATGGTGATGGCCGGGTTGGCGAAGCTGGTAGAGCTGGTGAAGAAGTAGGCCGCTCCGATATAGGCCCCGACGGCAGCCGGAGCCAGGTGCGAACGCCCGGATCGGGCCAGGGCGAAGATCACCAGGATCAGACCAACGGTGGCCACCACCTCGGACACCCAGTGCGGCCCCGAGGCTCGGTGCTTGGTCGAGATGGAGATCGCCGCCTCAGAGAACATCACGTTGGCCAAGATGGCCCCGCCGATGCATCCGATCGCTTGGAACGGGGCGTAGGCGGCCGCGTCCTTCCACGAGAGACCGCCGAAGGCCGCATCCACGAAGGACACCACCGGGTTGAAGTGGGCACCAGAGATCGGTCCGAACATCAAGATGATGGCGAAGAGGCCCGCGGCGGTGGCCGCAGCGTTCTCGAAGAGCTGGAGTCCGACGTTGCCGGGCGACAAGGTCTGGGCTGCGATCCCTGAGCCGATGACGATGGCGGCCAGCAGGCCGCTGCCCAGGAACTCGGCAAGCAGCCGTCGCCACAAGGTGGTGTCCCGCATGTTCGCTTCCCCCGTCCGTCAGAGGCTCGTTGACTCGGGCGCCCCGGCTCAGCAGCAGGACGGGGACGAGTCGGCACCCACCGAGACCGGGTTGTTCCGGACCGCCTCAGGAATGCAACACCATCCGTCCCCGGCGACGCGGCTCTCAGCCGGTGCGTCGGCAAGGACCGTATAGACCTCCCACGGTGCACCATCGGGGTCACTCACCCAGACCTTGTCCTGGACGGCAAAGCAGCAGGTCGTCTGGTCCTCCACCGCGGTGGCGAGGCCCTCGTCGCTGAGGTGACCACTGGCCGCCACGACCTCGCCCGTGGTGGCCACCTCGACGCCCAAGTGGTTGAGGGCGCCGATGGTCCCGTGACCCCGAGCATCCTTCGACTCCATCAAGACCAGCTTGAGGGGCGGATCGGCGACGGCGAAATTGGCGTAGCCGGGTTGGCGCTTGGCCGGCTCCACACCGAAGAGCTTGGAGTAGAAGACCACGGCCTCCTCGAGGTCGGAGACGTTGAGGGCGAGTTGCAGTCGGGACATGTTGGGAACCTCCGATAACATCGACGGTGCTCGATGTATCGAGTATGATTGATATATTGAAAGCCGTCAATAGGAGAACCCATGACCAAGTCGGCTACATCCCTCGCCGTTACCGAACCAACACCATGCTGCGCATCGGTGCTGGCGGCCCCTCTGGACGTGTCTGACGCAACCGAGCTGGCCCATGCGTTCAGCGCCTTGGCCGATCCGATCCGGCTCCAGGTTCTCAGCATCCTGGCCGCCTCACCAGAAGGTGAAGTCTGCGTTTGTGAATTCGTCGAGCCCTTGGCCAAGAGCCAGCCGACGGTCTCTCATCACCTGAAGATCCTGAGTGAGGCCGGCCTGGTCACCGGAGACCGCCGCGGGAAGTGGGTCTGGTACTCGCTCAATCGGGCACGGCTGGCGGTCATTCAGGCCACCCTCGACTCCTGAAGCTCCATTGCTTCGATCGATCAATCGGTACGCTCGGCGGATCTGACATTTGCCCTGGCGTCCGCCAAAAGCCTGTGGCCAGCCCTTGGATTGACCGAGCGTGGCCCAGCTGGTGGGCGAGCTGGTCAAAAGTAGGCGCTCGTCTGCCCCCAGTTCCAGAGCTCCTTGATCGACAGCACCATCGACCCGGTTGGGTAGCCGTACCGGCATGAGTAAAGGTGGTCAGCCCAAGTTGGGGCGGACACTTTTGCCTGCACCCCGATCGCAGAGTCGATGTCCTGGATGGCCTCGAATCTGCAGACCATGTTGGCGATGGTGGATGGCGTCGGGCCCGCAGGAAGCGGCGCCTCAGTTGTCGGACTCACCACCGCTCCACCGCTACAAGCGGTGGCCAAGACGGCAAGGAGGAGCCCAACGTGAGAATCCGGGAGTTGGCTCCTACTCGCACCTCCCGTATGCAGTCCTCCTCGCAATGGGGACGAAGCGGGCCGGAATGTGTCCCTGGATCTCATGCGATTCTTTGCAGGTCGATGGTCGGTTCTGCCGGAATTTCACTGTGATCGAACTGGGCGGGAACAGAGAAGTGACGCAGTCGGGCGCTGTTCCAGACGACAAAGGCGGACGAAAAGGCCATGGCCGCACCGGCAATGAGCGGATTCAAGAATCCGCAGGCAGCGAGTGGGATAGCGGCGACGTTGTAGCCGAAAGCCCACGCCAGGTTGCCTCGGATCGTCTTCAGGGTCCGCCGGGCCAGGCCGATGGCGACAGCGACAACCCGCAAGTCGTCTCTCACGATGATGAGATCGGCAGCGTTGATGGCGACATCGGTTCCGGACCCGACGGCCAAGCCGAGGTCAGCTGCAACCAGGCCCGGTCCGTCATTGACCCCGTCTCCGACCATGGCCACCGAACGGCCCTCATCTTGGAGACGACGTATGAGATCGACTTTCTCCACGGGAAGCGCCTCAGCTACGACATCCGAAATCCCGACTTCCGCCGCTACAGTCTGCGCCGTTGCCGCGTTGTCCCCAGTGACGAGAATGCAGTGCAACCCCATCGCCTGAAGCTCGGCCGCCGCATCTCTGGCGGAGGGTCGGACAGTGTCAGCCACCGCGATGGCACCGAGAACGATGCCGTCACAGCCGACGAGTACTGCAGTGTTCCCCAGCGCCTCCCACTCTGAACAACGAGCAGCGAGCTGACCAGGAAACGGGGACTGCGGACAGGGCAGGAGTTCCGGACGCCCGACCGTGATCCATCGACCATCGACAACGCCGCTGGCTCCCAACCCGGGCAGTGCAACGAAGTCCTCCACGACGGGAAGCACGCCTAGTTCGCTCCTGGCTTGGGTAACAATGGCACGAGCTACCAGGTGCTCGGATGCCTGCTCCAGCGCCCCGGCGAACGTCAGCAGCTCCGATCGAGCTACCCCTGGAGCACCCGCCACATCTGACACTGCCATATTCCCTTCGGTGATGGTTCCCGTCTTGTCCAGCACGACAGTGTCGACCAGTCGGGACGCTTCGAGCGTTTGGTAGCCCTTAAAGAAGATCCCGAGGTTGGCACCACGACCGGTAGCAACCAGGAGGGCCGTCGGCGTGGCCAAGCCCAGCGCACAGGGGCAAGCGATGATCAACACCGAAAGGGCGGCATTGAACGCCTCTTCGCTGGAGCCACCAGCTAGCAGCCAGGCGACGAGCGTGACCATCGAGATCGCTATCACGGCCGGCACAAAGACACTCGCGATCCGATCGGCGAGCCGCTGGACCCCTGCCTTCTCGTTCTGTGCGTCCGCGACCAGTCGGACCATGTGGGCAAGCTGGGTGTCGCTTCCCACCTTCGTCGCACGGACCACAAGACGGCCACCGAGGGCAATCGTTCCACCGATCACTTGGTCGCCTGGATTGACATCCAGCGGAAGCGACTCACCGGTCATCACGCTTCGATCGATCCCCGCCCGGCCCGCCACCACCTCGCCATCAGTGGCAACGGTCTCCCCAGGTCGCACGACGAACTGGTCCCCGACGACGAGTTGGCTGGTAGGTATCCTGCGTTCATCGCCAGCGAGATCGACAACGGACACGGCTCGGGCTCCAACCTCTGCGAGCGATCGCAGGGCATTTCCGGTGCGCCGCCTCGACCACGCTTCGAAGAACCGCCCGGCGAGCAGAAAGGTGGTCACCCCTGCCGCGACGTCGAGGTAGATCGCTCCACCTCCGTGGCGAAAGATCACATCGACTGCCGGCTGAGCAGTTCGGCTGGTGTCCTGCCAGAACATGGCGTACAGCGACCAGCCCGTGGCCGACAGAATTCCCAGGGACACCAAGGTGTCCATAGTCGAGGACCCGTGGCGTGCACCACGAAAGGCTGCGCTGTAGAACGGCCAGGCGGCCCAGGTCAGGACTGGTGTCGCGAGGGCAACCATCAACCACTGCCAGCCCGGAAACCGGGTGACCGGGATCAGCGAGAAGATGAGTGACAGGTCGCACAGCGGCATGAACAGGAGTGCAGCGACGAGCAACCTGCGACCCAGGGAGTGAACCCGACGATCCACCTCATCTACCTCGGCGAGAAGTGAGCCTTCCTCGACGGGTTCGGCGGCATAGCCGGCAGCCTCTACCGCATGGACCAACACGGCAATCGATGTATCCGCAGGCATGGCCACCGTAGCTCGCTCGGATGCGAAGTTGACGCTGGCCTCGACGCCATCGATCTCATTGAGTCGGCGCTGGATGAGGGCGGCACAGGCCCCACAGGTCATTCCGCCGATGAGAAGCGACACCTTGGTGGGCTCCAACGCACTCACCACGGTGCGCCCGCTCGGTGCACCTTACGCTCGCGCTTTGCGTTGCAGTCGGTTCAACGCCCGACGCAGAGCTGCTGCTTCCGAGTCGGAGAGGCCCTCCACGAAACAGGACAACGCGGCATCGGGATCGCTGTCCTCGCCCAGCGCCTTGCGCATGAGGACTGCGGTGTGGGCACCCTCGCTGCCAACGACGGCAAAGCGAATCGCCCGACCGTCCATCCTTCGAGTCAGTATTCGCTTGTTCACAAGACGGTCGAGGACCGTGGCCACCGTGGTGTATGCATAGTCCGGAAGCTCACCGGCGACCTCCCGAACGGATAGCTCACGGTCTTTTGACTCCCAGAGGATCTCCATCACCCGTCGCTCCAGTTCTCCGAGCCTGGCGACACCGCACTGACAGTCGTCACAGCCACAAGAGTCACACGAGCACATCGGATTGGCACATCCTGAGGCCGCACTCATTGGAGTTGATCCACCTCCTTTCAGACCACTCTCATGGATCTCGATCTACCCTGGATTCTACGCTCCTCCACAGCCGCCCGGGCCTTGGCATCGAGCTACGAGCGGAGTCTTCCGGCGGCGATGCACCAACTCGGGTAGCGCAGCTCCTAGGTCATGAGCAACAGCATGAAGCCCATGGCGATACACATCACAACGTGGGTGAGATCGACCAGCCACGGGGTGGCAACGATCCCGTCTATGGCAAGAGCGCCGCCGGCCCCCTCTCCGGGTCGAACTCCTGGACGATCCGACCCGTCCGCACCAACCAGGGCGTAGGCCGGTGCATGGGTTCCGAAGTGTGATGCGCCCTTGTTCGGAGAGGCCAGCGTAAATATTGCCGACGCGAAGAGGATGAACGCCACCACGAAGGCCACCCCTGGATCAAGCCTTGGTGCTGTTGTCGAAGCCGACATCGACATGGCCCCAGCAGACGCTCCCATCGGGAACCAGTACATCAAGAGCATGGCGAAACTCATGACGGCGTGGATGAGGGCGTGGGGAAGGTGGAGCCCGTACGTCCGCACTGATTGGATGCTCTCCACGAGAAACCAGATGAGCAGAATGCCGAAGATGATCTCCCAGACGGCGGTCCGCCCGAAGGCCCAATCACCGACGAACATCCCAGCCATGGCGATCCCCATGAAGATGTGGGAGATCTCGACGTCCCGGCCGGCGGGTCGGTGTGTCGGCACCGAAAGGATCAGCAGTGACGTGCAATAGCCGGCCACGGCGAGCATCAGAACACCGAAGAGGTAGTACAGCCACGAAGGCGTTGACATGGCCATGGTGGATCAAACCTCCCTTGTCGCAGTAACCGGGAGCGGGTCGCTGCCTCTCGCCATCGTTCGATCGGTCGTTAGGGGCCAGTAGATCAGGGCCAGCAAGATGACGAGTAAGCCGGAGTTCGGGTCTGTCGCGCCGCCAGCCAGGATCCCACCGAAGTTCTGAACGGCCACCCAGATGAGTGCAAACACCACAATGGCCAGAACCACCGTCGCCTGGGCGACCTGTGGCGGGGCGAACACCCCTGCGGCCACGATGACGCACACGACGGCCAACAAGACGGCCATCGTCGTCCCGTGGTGGAGAAAGAGCGATTCAGAGGACCGGTCGATGTGGGCGAGCCATCCCGGCTGCCCGTTGTTGAGGCCCGCAATCAGATCGCGAAGGGCCTGGGGCGAGCGTCCCGAGCCGACCAGTGACAGGATGGCCAAGATTCCCCACACCACAACCCAGATGGCCTTGGCCGCGTTCACCCCGACGGTCCGGGCGGCAACAAAGGGCTTGTTGGAACCGTCGATCGGCCACAGCAACACGGCAAGAACTGCGTAGAAGAGCACGCCCCCGGGGCCGCCCCCGAAAGGGGTGGCCCCGCCCAGGAAGATCTCACCAGCGGACTCACCGAACCACCAGACCGCGATGGCCCAGACGATGGAGAGCGCGAGCGCAGGCTTGCATGTTCTCTTGTAGACGATCCCGAAGGCAATCAGGAACTGGACCGAGGCGAAAATCGTGTTGCTCAGGATCGGATGGTGATAGACGTTCGACGCGTTCCAGGTAACCGTGCCGTGGACGAAGACGGGGTTTCCCGAGGCAAGTCCGGTGAGCATCCCGCTGAACCCATTGGACCCGCGGGTAAACATAAAAGGCTGGAGCTGCAGCGCCGCATCCAGCAGCCACACGGTGGCCAAGACCAGTCGGAAGGTCCGCTGCAGATCCCTGGGCGGCAGGCTGGCGGCTCGAACCGTCCGTCTGCTGGTCGCCACGGGTACCCGTTCGGCGCTGTCTTTCACTTTGGCAACGGTCATCCCCACCCGCTTTCTAAGGATGATTTTTTTCGGTTGTTACGACAGCTCGTCGTACTTACTACCACTAGTAGTAAGGGGGAACAACTGCACTCGCTGTGGAACCTAAAAGGGCTGGTCGATTCCCGGGACAACCCATCGGTGACAGTCTGAATCCACCTCTCACCGACCCGTCTCCCACTGGTAAGCCTTCGCCATTCCAGTTGTAATGAGACTCAGTCTCATTCCAGATGGCTGACCCCGACGACTCGACACCTGACGAACAAGGATTCCGGTGCTGAAAACGAATACGCACACGTCCTCGGTCAGATCGGAGGTCGGTACGTCTCGGTATCGTCCATCCGCGACAATCCGAGTTGATGCCGCCACCGTTGCCGGTTGCGGTGTTTCGGTTGATGGAGGTGTTACTGATCGTGCCGGTCGAAGAGAGGAAGCCGAAGTTGTACACACCGCCGGGTGTCCACTGACACGCTCGCGTCAGCAAGCACCTGCAACCCGAGCGGCCGGATAACGCGCCCCCCGGCCGGTGATTTGCGGCCACCTATCCTGGATCTCGTCCCAGCTCGGCTCGGGCCTGCGGCGCCGCATTCGAGTGCGGAAACGGCTGATCCGGAACTTCCAACCCTAGAGCCGAACAGATCGGCGCCCAGCCATCTTCGGGTCGCCACTCGAGGAATCGGTCCACCGGAGCGGTCGTCCTCACCCGCTCGTTGTGAGCGAGATAGGCCGCCTTGGCGGATGCCTCGTCCTGCCAGTTCGGGGAGAGTGCCGACATCATCCCCCGCGCCATCCTGGTCCAACCGTCGTCCGGTGCGTCAGGAACGAAATAGGCATTCGCCATCGCAGGGAAGATCGTGCTGGACGCGCTCTTCCACCAGGCATCGGGATCCCGCACGGACAATAGGATCAGCGCATCAGGAAATGCGGAGCTGATTGCTGACCAGAACGGAGCCGCCGGCCAATCGACCGTGGCTCGATACCCGTCGAAGAACGTGTGCCACTCGGGAGGGCGACCGTCATAGGCGTCACCCCACGCATCGGGGTCCCCTGGGCGTTCGCGGACCTCGAGCATGTGGTAGCACGGCCCGCCCAACAGGAGTCCGAGGGCCTCCTTCAGCGAGGTCGTTCCTGTCCGACCGAGGCCAGCACCTACTACCCGCAGTGTCATCTCGTTCCGTCCTTCCGCCGAAGCCGGCGCCAACGTTAGCGTCTGCAGACGGTGCCAGTCAGAAGAGAAGCTCCTGCCCGACGCTGAATTGACTGCCACGGCCTCCAATCACCATCGGTTGTTCCGCCGGGATCAGCTGGTCAAAGCCTGGATGTGCCAGTGCCCTCCCCGGCCGCGGAGAACCCGGTCGGGACCAAGAGGGCCTGCAATGCCCGGGTGTAGGTCTCCAACGCGGCCCGGCCGACGGTGGTGAGCCGTACCGAGGTGCTCTGCCCATTGCGGTTGCTGACCTTCTGCAGCTCGACATAGCCACCCTGCTCGAGCTTGCGGAGGTGGGTGACAAGGTTTCCCGGCGTGAGGCAGAGCAGCTCCTGCAGACGCGGGAACGTGAGCCTGTCCCCCTCGGCAAGGGCGCTCAGCGTGACGACCAGTTTGAGCCGGACCGGCGCATGGATCAACGGATCCAGCTCGCTCTCAGCGGGTAGTGGATCGGGAGCCGTCACGACTGCCTCGTATGCGCTTCGAACAGGGCCGCCACCAGCAGGCCTCCGCCACCGGCGATGGCCAGGACCAGATCGAATGTCACAGCTCCGAAGAACATGGCGACCCCGGCGACCAGAGCCAGCCAGGCACCGATGGCGAACATGGTCCGGTCGTTCCAAAGAGCGCCACTCGTGAGGTACATGATGCTGACGACGAATGCGGGGCCCGCTGAGGCGAAGAGCCCGATCACCGCGTCGGAGGCACCGGCATGGCCGAGTCCGCCGATGATGAAGAAGAGGAGGATGAAACTCATCGTCCACGCCCACCCGTACAGTCTTCCCGAGCTGGACGACAAGCCGGCCACTCCATGCATAGCCCGCTGAATGGTCGCGACGGAGATGGCCAGCGCGACTGCGAGGCACGCCCCCAGCACAACAAATGCCCAGACCGCAGGGGTGCGGTAGGTGCGATGCCCGTGAACGGACAGCCAGAGGATGCCGTAACCGATCAGCCACGCCATCCCCCATGCCCCGTACAGCAAGGCGCCGTTGACCTGCAGCGCACGCTTGGTCCGCTTTCGGGTCTCGGCGATGAGGTCTAATGCCGCCCCGGGATCGAGCCGCTCTGATTCCGTTGATCCCATATCGATGCCTCCGAGTACTTTGTACTGCAAACTACCTCAAGTTTGCACCACAAAGTAAGAGAGGTCAACGGGTCATGGGCACAGAAGCCTCGGAGACGAACTCGTCGAGGATCTCGATGGCACGCTCAGGCACCTCGACAACGAGGACGGGCCCATCTGCCCGAATGGCGATGGCGAACGAGAAGAACGGGCAGCACGCAGCCTCGCGCTGGGCCAGCCTGACCACGGAGGCAACCTCGGAGTCGGGAACCAGACTGAGTTCAAGACGATTCGGCGATGGACGCTCGCCACGTTCGACGACACGATCCAACAACTCCTGCCATTCGCCGAGCTGCGACCTCACCTCACTCGGCTCGAGCGTGCAAGCGATCGGGATCTCCATCCATCGGAGTGTATGCCCGGCGCCGACAGAAGACGCTCCGGGGCGGCCGGGGCGGCCGCCTGCCTTCGTGAAGTGGGCACCTCCTTCACCGGCTCTGCTCGCGCCCCTCCAGCCAGTCGTCGAAGTCGCGGGCAACGATCCGTTCGTCGTGAACACCGGCGGCATCCGGAGAGGCCAGCCACACGATTGGCGGTCCCATGGTCGTCGGATCGAGCAGGTTGGCACGCAGCTCGTCCGCCAGTCCGTCGGGAACCATCCCGGTAGCAGTCGCCCCGCCGGGCAGCAAGAGGTTGGCCGTGACCGGTGACCCGGCCAGGTCGGCGGCCATGACCCGGGCCAGGGCCTCCACGGCGGCACCGGAAGGCCCGTACGGGGTGAAGCCCCTGCGGGTCATCGTCTGCTTGTTCATCGAAATCGTGACCACCCGTCCGCCACCGGCGCTCAGCATTCTCGGTACCACCGCCCGGGCGACCAGGAACGTACCGGTCGCCTTCGTCTCGAGCACGTCGCGAAAGCCAGCCGGGGTCACCTCCCAGAATGGCTTGGGCTCCGTCATGAACCGAGGGTTGACGGTCAGCATCCCGATGCCGGCGTTGTTCACCAGTACGTCGAGGCCGCCGAATAGCTCGTAGGCAGCATCGACCCCGGCCGCCACCGAGCCGGCGTCGCGGACGTCGAGCTCGATTCCCAGCGCTCCGGCGCCCAGCTCCGCGGCCGTAGCCTGTGCCCGCTCGCGGGAGCGGCTGGTCACTGCCACCTGAGCACCCGCCTGTGCAAGCGCTTCTGCCATGGCCCGGCCCAGGCCACTCGTGCCACCGGTCACCATGATGCGAGTGTCGCTCAGCTGCGCCATCAAATCTCACATTAGAGGCCTTCTCATCAGGCCGTTCGTCGCCGGCCGGCCAACGAGTGCTCCCTGTGAAAGGTGGCCGGGGCCGAGCCCCGCCGCCGCTTCGAGGGTGACGGGGGACCAAGCCGATCCCCAGGCAGGTCGGGGCTGCAACCGATACGGTCTGGAGTATGCCTGAATGGAAGAAGGGCTGGAAGCCAGCGACGGTGGGAGAGGCCAGGGAGTACCTCGATGCCCACGAGAGGGACGGAGACCCGGCCATCATAAGAGCCTGTGAGGCAAAGGTCGACGCCACGGTGCACCGGTCCGAGCCCGGCAGGAAGGACCGCGGGCAGAGCAGAACGGCCCCGGTCGCGAAACCTCCCCTGGAACAGCTGGAGGAAAAGGGGGCCGACTAGATCAGGCGGGCAAACAAACCTCGGCGATCCGAGATCCCAGTGTGAGCCGGACAGACGGAGGGCTCGAACCTGTCGGTCAAGAGGCCTCGGCGGCTGCTTTGACTCGTTGAAGGGTTCGGAGCATGTCCCGCTGGTTGCGACGCTCCCTCAAAACCCCGCCGAGCGGGCGCCAGACCTTGGTGAAGATGTTGTCACCGAGGTCGAATGACTCGGTGACATCGGTGCCCCCGTCGTCGGTGCCGCAAAACTCATAGCGCCAGGTATTCACCGGCCGGTCGCGCATGACGACCGCGAACTCGAAGACCTGACCGGGCACACACTCGGTGATCTTGCATGTGGTCCAATACAGGACCGGCCAGTTCTCATTCCGCTTCACATGGCCCCGGTACAGCGCACCGACTTCCGGACCGGTGGCGCCGTTGATCCATTCGGCTTCGATGACCTCAGGGCTGTACTCGCCCATCTTGGTGATGTCGCTGACGAGCCCCCAGACCTTGTCCGGCGGCGCGTTCACGTGGAGATTGACCGCAGCACGCATACCGTCAGACTCTAGGGCACCGCGCCATGGCTGTCAGGCCCGCTCACACGTCGGTACCGGGCTGAGCGTCCACCGGGAAAGCCGGTCCGGGTGGTGCTAGAACGGCGAGCATGCAACTCGATCTCCACATTTCTCGATTCGACTGGGCCGGCGGTTCGACGGGCATCGGGCCGGGTGTGGCCGACCTGGCCCAGCGGGCCGAGGCCATCGGGGTGCGAACCCTGTCGTTCATGGACCACTACTTCCAGATGGACTGGATGGCGCCGGCGGAAGACCCGATGCTCGAGGGCTATACGGCTCTCGGCTTCGTCGCCGGTCGTACGCAGCGGCTACGGCTGCGGCTCCTCGTCACCGGGGTGACCTATCGCCATCCCGGGCTCCTGGCCAAGGCCGTCACGACCCTCGATGTGCTGTCGAGCGGCCGGGCCGAGTTAGGCATCGGCGCGGCTTGGTACGAGCGCGAGCATCGCGGCCTCGGGGTGCCGTTCCCGCCTACGGCGGAGCGCTTCGAGCGGCTCGAAGAAGCGATCGAGATCTGCCTGCAGATGTGGAGCGGCGACAATGGTACCTACCGGGGTCGGCACTACCAGCTGGACGAGACGCTGTGCAGCCCGATGCCGGTCAGTGCACCTCGCCCTCGGATCCTGATCGGTGGTAGCGGCGAACGGAAGACGTTGCGGCTGGTTGCTCAGTACGCCGACGCCTGCAACATCTTCGGTGGACCCGACCAGGTCGCCCACAAGATCGACGTCCTCCGCCGGCACTGCGACGCCATCGGACGCGACCCCAACGAAATCGAGGTTACCGCCATGTACGGCGAAGTCCCGTCGGATGCAACGGTCGACGACATCGTCCGGGGCGCAGAAGCCTGGGCGAAGATCGGGGTGTCGACCGTCGTCACCGGTGTCGTCGGCGACGACCCGGCCGGCCGGCTCGAGTCGACCTTCGGCCCCGCCATGGAGCGCCTGGCGGCTATCGAACCTGCCGCCCTCGAGTAGGCCACCGTTCGGATCGATCAGTCACGATGGGGAAGGTGGGACCGACCAGTCACGGTGGGGATGGTGACCGGCCGGGAGCGGTGGGGATATCGCGGTCCGCCGGCATCGCTAGCTGGCGATGCCCACCAGAAATGACGATGCCACCTCCCAGATGTAGTCGATATCGTCATCGTGGAGCGCGTGGCTCGAAGGCAGGATCAGTCCCTGATCCATCACCAGATCGGCACGGGGTAGACCGGAAGGCGGTAGCCGGATGGTGGCGTCCCTGAACGCCGGCTGACGGGACAGGTTCCCGGTCCACACCATGCGGGTGTCGACGCCCCCTGCTTCCATATGCCGTTGGAACGCGGACCGCTCGATGCCACTCTCCGCTCGGATGAGAACAGGGAACATGTGCCAGGCCGTATCCAACCCATCGGTCGTACGGGGCAGGACGAACACGTCCGGACGGGTGCCGAAGTGCTCACAGAGGCGACGGTGATTCCGCTTCCGCGCATCGAGGTTTCCCGACAGCTTTTCGAGCTGCTGCAGACCGAATGCAGCCGAGAGTTCGGATGGTTCGAAGTTCCACCCCACCTCGTCGAAGATGAAGAGATTGTCGTACTCGGTCCCGTCGCCCAGGTCCGAGAAGAACCGGTCCGAGGCTCCGCGCCGTGAGCCGAACAATTGCACTTCTGACCGCCGGCCCCACCGGCGGAGCAGCAGGCATCGATCCCTCAGATCGGCATCGTCCAGACATACCATGCCGCCGGTGCCCGCGGCGGTGATGATGTGGCTGAGGGCGAAGGAGGTGACCGAGATGTCCGACCTCGCCCCCGTGGGGACGCCTCGGAGCGTGGTACCCAACGCGTCGCAGGAGTCCTCGATGACGGGCAGATGATGCATGTCCGCCACCTCCCGGATCCGGTCCCAGTCCGGTGCGTTCCCGATCAGGTTCGGCACCAGGATTGCCCGTGTCGACCCTCCGATCATCGATGCAAGCTGTTCGACGTCGATGTTGAACGTGTCCGGCTCGACGTCGACAAGTGCCGGGATCAGACCCGCACGCAGCAACGGCGCGATGTCGGTGGAGAACGTGACGGCGGACGTCACCACCTCATCGCCGGGCCGGAGGTCGAGCAACTCGACAGCCAGATAGAGGGCGGACGAGCCGGAATTGCACATCACCCCGAACCGCTTGGCGAACAGGTCGGAGATGCCGGCTTCGAATGCCCGGACGTTCCTACCGATGCGAAGGGCTTGGGGACCACCCCGCAGCACGTCCACGACCGCGGCGATCTCCTGCTCGTCGTGGACACTTCCCGCGTATTCGATTCTTCTGGACATGGATCCGGCCTTCCTTTCGAACCGCCCGGGTTCCGGCGCCCCCAGTCGAGCAGCCGATCGGCGCCCGTCTCACCGTGGACCTTCCGTTCACCGAGAATTGTCCGATGTCTGGAGCTTGAACACCGCGATCGCGTTGGAGCGCAGAAACGGAGCCCAGACGTGATCCCGAAAGGGGACGGCATCCAGCTCGTCAAATATTCGATCCAGACTCAGACCCATCGGGTAGTAGCCGGCGTACATCACCTTGCCCGTTCCCCGGGTGTTGGCGTACTCGATGATCGCCGACGGGTAGTACTTGGGGGCAAAGGCGCTGGTCATGTAGTAGAGCCCGGGCCACTTCAACATGAGCTTCACGGCGAGGTCCTGCCAAGGCTCGGCACCGTGCCGCATGACGATCCTGAGGTCAGGGAAGTCAAAGCAGACCTGGTCGAAATGCATCACGTCCTGGCACGCCGAGGGTAGACGGGGTCCCGCGATCCCCGCGTTCATCACGATGGGTACATCCAGGTCGACGCAGGTCTGGAACACCGGGTAGTAACGGCGATCGCTCACCGGCACCTGAGGATTGCAGCCCGCCGGAAACGTGGTGACGGCAACGATACCGAGGTCCGAGACCGCCCGCCGGATCGCCAGCACCGTCCCCCCGATGTCGTTGGGGTCGACCTCGAGGGTTCCCCGGAACCGATCGGGATGCTCACGGAGGGCGCGGCGACCTTCGGAACTGCTGACCGAAACGAACCCCATGGAGACGCCGTTCCGGTCCATCGCCTCCACTGTCGTCCTGACAGGGTCCGCACCGGGCTCGAGTCTGTTCGGAACCTCCTTGAACATGTACTCGGCCGGGAATTCCATCGTGTCGCTGTCGGTGTCCTTCGTGAGGGCCCGAAGGTAGTCGTAATGGGATCTGGCGTCATTCGAAGGGAACCCGATCATCAGATCGATCGCACCCACCTCTCTAGCGCTGGCCATGGTGGGCACCCACCTCCGTCTCGTCTTCGATTGCCCGATACCGCACGGCTCGCAGATCGCCGACGAACCGCTCGAGCAGTTGTGCGAACACAGCCTGATCCTGGACGGACCACGCACCGAGCACTTCGTCCATGTGCCGACCCTGGACGGTGGCGAGTCGTTTGCGAACCCGTGCACCGGCACCGGTGATCTGCACTTCCACCCGTCGCCGGTCGACGGATCCCGCGGCCGTCACGACGAGTCCGTCGGCCTCCATCTGGCGGATCTGGCGACCGCAAGCCGCAGGGTCCATCTCAGTACGTCGGGCCAACTCGCCCAGCGCCAGCGGGCCCTCTTCCTGGAGGCGGCGCAGGAGGGAGAATCCCGGTTGCGAGATCGGCGTCCCAGCCGCCATCGCCTGACGCGAGTGGACCTTCCGGCTGCTGTTGAGGCGGAACAGAGCCTCGAGGGAGCGGCTGATGTCGCCGACAGAATCCGGGCTCATCGCCGCTCGACATCTTTCGGATCCCCGTCTTCGTCGACAAACCCTGTTGTCATGGCCTGACGAACGCCGGGCTTCGATTCCCGTCTGGGATGCCTTCGTAGGGCTCATCGAGCTCGTCGACAGTGGGTCCCCACTCGGCGGCCAAGCCGGCCAGCGTTGCGAGGTCGAAGTCGTACACCCTGGCTGCGTTTCCGGCCAGCATGAGCTCGAGGTCCCGTCGATCCACCCCGGCGAAGGCGCGCCGCAGCCCCTCCCGCGTATTGGGGTAGGTGGATTCGTCGTGGGGGTAGTCGCTGCCCCACATGATCCGGTCGGCACCCAGCTGGTCCCGGGTTGCCGCCTCGCCCGGGGAAGGAAAGCTCATCCCCACCCAGCAGTTTTCGGCGAAGTACTCGCTCGGGCACCTGGGCGGGACGTCCGCCGCATCGTACTTGAGCTCTCCGATCCGGCCGGTCGCCCGGATCTGGTCGTAAAAGCCGTCCAACTGCGCCAGTGTCCCGGGGATCCAGGAGCACCCGCTCTCGGTCATGACGAGTCGCAGTCCCGGGAACCGCTCGAAGATCCCACCGATCAGCAAATGGGAAAGAGGCCGGTGGGCGAAGAAGGCCGCCTCGGCGATCCACACCTGCCCGGCAGCCTTGTGGGGCCCGTAGTCCGGCATGCCCGCTCCCCCGGAATGGGTGTTCACCACGACGCCGAGCTCCTGGCACACCGCCCACAATCGATCGTATGACTGCGAGTACAGAGGGTCCAGATGCTTCATGTCGTCGGGAACCGGCTGGAGCAGGATCCCACCCCGAAGGCCATGGTCGTGGCACCACCGGACGTCGGCGATCGTGTCGTCGATGTCGTTGAGGAAGATCTGTCCGATACCCGCCCGTCGCACCGGCTGCTCCGCACACCAGTCGGCCAGCCATCGATTGTGGGCCCGGATTCCGGCGAGACGAAGTTCGTACTCCTCCGGTGTGGGCGCTCGTGCGATCACCGCGCCCGTCGGGAAGAACGGGGGAATGGTGTTGGGGAAGATGACCTCGGCGACGCAGCCGTCCTCCGCCTGTTCGGCGATGCGGCGCTCGCCGTTCCAGTTCCTCTCCCTGGTGTCGGACGTGAGGCTGGAGAAGGGATTGGAGTACCTGCTCCGCCAGGCATCGAACTCGTCCAGGTATCTCTCTTCGAGATAGCCCCTGTACATGTCGTGATTGCCGCCTGCATGGCAGTCCGCGGAAATCAGTGTGTACCGATCGACCATCGCACTCCCCCAACTCGACACCCGCCCCCCGTTCCATCAATACTTGCTTGAGTCTATCAACTTATTCGACCGACAAATAGTCTGGGGCGATCGGGTTGCGTCCGCCGGCCGGGGGCGCCGGTTGGGCAGGCATGGGGCCGGATCGACCAGGCTGTCGGGGCTGTCGAGCGCCGCGGCTTGCCGGATGGAACAGAAGGCGCAGATAGCACGGAGGGCACAGACGGCACCGAAGGCAAGGAGACGCTGATGGACTTCGACGACACCCCAGAAGAGGCGAGGTTTCGTGCCGAAGCAAGGTCGTGGCTGTCGAGCAATGCCCGACTTCGGTCGCGCCAGGAGATGAAGTCGCCGATGGGCGGGCATGGACCGGAATACGTCGCCAGCTGCCGACGATGGCAGGAAACACTGCACGGCGGAGGGTGGGCGGGGACCACCTGGCCGAAGGAGCATGGAGGTCGTGGCGGGAGCAGTCGCCAGGCAGGCATCTTCGCTCAAGAGCAGTCGGCCTACGACGTGTCCAACGGTGTGTTCGCGGTGGGAATCGGCATGGTCGGTCCGACACTGATGGCCCACGGGACGACCGGACAGATGGACCGGTACTTGGAGCCCATGCTTCGGGGCGAGGAGATCTGGTGCCAGCTGTTCAGCGAGCCGGGCGCCGGCTCAGATCTGGCCAGCCTGACCACCCGGGCCACAAAGGACGGTGACAGCTGGATCGTCAATGGACAGAAGGTATGGACTTCAGGGGCCCAGCACAGCGAGTTCGCGATACTGCTGGCCCGCACCGACCCGGAAGCACCCCGGCACCGGGGCATTACGTTCTTCATCGTCGACATGCACACGCCCGGTATCGAGGTCCGCCCGTTGCGACAGATCACCGGCGTGGCCCATTTCAACGAGGTGTTCCTCACGGACGTCCGCATCCCCGAGGAGAACATCGTCGGTGAGGTCAACGAAGGGTGGTCGGTTGCCCTCACCACGATGGGGCACGAGCGGACACTGATCGGCGGGATCGCCGGGATCGGATTCCCCGAATTGCTTCAACTGGCGAGGAAGATGGACCGCACCGCTGATGCCGTGGTGCGCCACGAACTGGTTTCGACCTTCACCAGACTCGAGATCATCAAGTACCTGGGATACCGGGTCCAGACGGCGGCGTCCCACGGGCGGGCCCCCGGACCTGAGAGTTCCGTCATCAAGCTCGCCTTCTCGCTCCACCTCGCCGCCATGGGCGATCTGGCGCTGACCCTCACCGGTGCTGCGGGGATGCTCGGCGGCAGCGACGCCGTGGACAACGGAGAATGGCTACGTCAGTTCCTCAACCAGTGGAGCGTCAGGATCGGCGGCGGTACCGAGCAGATCCAGCGCAACGTCATCGGCGAACGGGTTCTCGGGCTCCCGCGGGAACCCAAGCCCGACCCTCGCGGGGTTCGGGCAACGGGTGACCGGAGCGTTCAATCGGCTGCGGACGGCTCCGCAGCGCTGGGTAGAACCTGAAGCGGCATGGGAACCCGAGCCACCACCACATCGGTACGGGACTGCAACGCGGCCGAGAGCACTCGGTCCGTCTGGTTGTGGAGAATACGGTATCGGACGTGTTCGGGGACGACGACGGGGATCAGGACCACGATCTGTTGGTCGCTGTCCTCGCGGGCCTCGTCGATGAACGCGATGATGGGTCGGACCACCGATGCGTAGTCGGTGTACAGGATCCGCAGGGGCACACCGGGGTCCCAGACCGACCACTCCCGTTCAAGGGCCTGAGCCACCTGTTGGCTGTCTTCGCCCTGGTCGATCACGACGGAGACGGCGATGACTGCCTGGCCAAGGGACAGCGCTTCGGAGATGGCGTGTTGTGTGAGTCGCGACACCCCGGTTACCGGGACGATGACAAGGGTTCGCTTGGCCGCGGGTTTGGCCGGCACGATTCCAATGGCCAGATCCACTCCAGCACGTCGGTAGTACGCGTGGATGCGCCGGAAGAGGAGGACGAATGCCGGAACGGCCACCACCACCACCCATGCCCCCTCGGTGAATTTCGACAGAAGGAAGATGACGGTGGCCAATGCGGTGATGACCGCGCCGAAGCCGTTGACGGCTGCACGGCGGCTCCAACCGGGCGGGCGGGTCCGCCGCCAATGGATGACCAGTCCGAATTGGGAGAGGGTGAACCCGGTGAAGACGCCGATGGCGAAGAGCGGGATCAGCTCGTTCGTGTTCCCTCGGACCGCGATCAACAACAGAGCCGACAGCCCCGCGAGCACCCAGATGCCATTTCCGAAGACCTGTCGATCGTCGCGTATGGAGAACAGATGGGGTAGGTAGTGGTCCCTCGCCAGCAGACTGGCCAGGATCGGAAGACCGCCGAACGAGGTGTTGGCGGCCAGGGCGAGAACGACGGTGATGGTGAGGGAGACGATGTAGTAGGCCCAATGCCGCCCGACGGCGGTGGCCATGATCTGGCTGAGCACGGTCTGTTTCGAATTGGGACCGATATGCCACCGTCTGGCCAGCACGGCCAGGCCGAGCAGCATGACCCCCAGGATGACCCCGAGCAGGAGCTCGGTTCGCTTGGCCCGGACCGCCCGGGGCTCCTTGAACAGGGGGACGCCGTTGGCGATCGCCTCCACGCCGGTCAGCGCGCTGCAGCCGGCGGAGAACGCCTTCAGGACCAGTAGCACACCTACCGTCTGCAGCCCTTGGGTCGGCAGCAGGGAGTGGCCGGGCTGGGGAGCGTTCAGGGCCAGCGGATGGATCAACCCGATGGCGATGATGGCCAGCAAGCCGACGATGAACAGGATGGTCGGCAGGAGGAAGGCCCGAGCGGTCTCGCCCAGTCCCCGGAGATTGAGCAGGGTGATGACGGCGAGGATGGCGAGGCAGATCGGCACTGTGGCCGGTGTCAGGCTCGGGAAGGCCGACGTGAGCGACCCCACCCCGGCAGCGATGGATACGGCGACGGTGAGGGTGTAGTCGACGATCAGTGCCGCCCCCGCGACCAGGCTGGCGCTTGGACCGAGGTTGGCACGGGATACCGCGTACGCCCCACCACCGCCGGGATAGGCGTCGATGACCTGTCGGTAGGAGAAGACCAGGATGGCCAACAGGACGACGATGGCCACCGTGATCGGAAGCACCAGGTGCAAGGCGCCGGCTCCGGCCAGGGCCAGCACGACGATGATGGCCTCGGGCCCGTAGGCCACCGAGGTCAGGGCGTCGAGCGAGAGCGCGGAGAGCCCTTCGACCGGAGTGATCCGCTCCTTGGATGTCTCGCTCGACCGCAGCGGCCTCCCGATCAGTACGGTCCAAACAGATCGCCGGGCCGTCCCTTCGCGATCACTCTGGTCTGACACACCTGCATCGTACGGGAGCGAGAAGTGCTCACTCGGGGATGCGTGCATCGGCGCAACCCCGGACAACCAGGGTCCCGAGACGGGGCAATCTGCCGGGAGGCTACCGCGCCTTGCGATCGGTGGCCACCGGAGCGTCACTGCCCGCGCTCGGAACCCGAGGCGTGGCGCGACAGATCGGGGAGCTCGAGGTCGGGGATGAGGCCCAGACGCTGTGCCCCGCGGATTCGGCCCAAGCCCGGAAGCGTCACGCTGCGGACACCCAGCACGGTGACCCACGTCGGCAGGGACGCCGCCGGGTAGCCGACGGCGAGCAGTTCCTCCGGGTGGGCGGCCTGGCACAGACGTGATGCCAGGTTGGTGGGTCTGCCGATGTAGTCGTCGCCGTCCATGATGAGCGCCTGGCCGTGAGCGAATCCGCCCCGCAGCGCGAGCGTCGATCCGTCGTAGCGCCCAATCAACTCGGCGGCAGTGGCCAATGTCGGTCCGACATCGACGCCGACGATCATGGCGCCGTCCCCGAGCCATTTCGTGACCATCACCCCGCGTCGGACCGCGATGTCCCGGGTCAACGACCGGAAGCGGGTCAGGGTATCGATGGCCGCATGCTCCCCGTTGGTGGCGATGAACCGGGTGAACCCGCACAGATCCACGAAGGCGAACGCCCGGTCGACCAGCGCAATGGTTTCGGCGACCTCACGGGGCGCTTCGATACCGCGGCCGGGAGGTGCGGTTCCCACCGCTCCGGCGCCTGCGCTGCCTCCTCCGGCCTCGACCAACGGGGCTCCCGGGCGGGTGATCACCCGGTGGCCGGTGGTCCGGGCCAGATCGACCAGACCCTTCGGTGTGGGAGATTGGTGTTCGCGTGGAGACTTTGACCGAGAAGCGGGCATGTCCGATCCTGACAGATGGCCGAGCGCACCACTGCCACCGGCGGGGCAGATCCCGAGCCGCGAACGATTTCAGGTGAACTCGCGGTGAACTCCCGGGCATCCTGCCCACCCCGACCTCTGTTTGCCGCTCCGGCGTGCGAGCATGTTTTGTGGAGCCGGTGGAAGGAAGCGGATCTCGGGTGGCTGTCGACCTTCTGGATGTTGAGCCGGAGAGTGGCGCCACCGATGCGCCAGAGGAACGTGGGCGAAGGCGCTGGGCCATCGCGGCGCTGGCGGTCGCCGTCCTGGCGGCCGCACTTGGCTATCTGGCCGGCAATGAGGTCCAAGCCAATACCCAGTTCGACCAGACGCACCGCTCACTGGCGGCAACCCGGGGTCGCATCGACACCGTCGTGTCCGAACTGACGACCGTCCGTCACGAGCTCCATGCCCTGAACGGCCAGGTCACGGTGGACTCCACTGCGTTGGCTCGGTACGCCTCCCAGCTGCAAGGCGTGCGGAAAGCGCTCACCGACGCCCACGTGGACATCGTCCATCAAACATCGACCATCGGCGATCTGCAGTTCTGCCTCGGCGGAGTCGAACAGGCGCTGAACGCGCTGGCCGTGGCCGACCCGGATCAAGCCATCGACGCCTTGGACGCGGTGTCCACGAGCTGTGCACAGGCGGTGGCCGCCAATGGTTGACCTGCGGTGGAGGACCGTCGTTCCCGTCGCCGCCGCCCTTGCCGTGCTCGGCGCCCTGATCACAACCATCGCCACCGACCTGCAGGCCCACGCCCGCGACCGCCACGAGCATACGGAGCTGGTCGCCGCCCGCAGAACACTGTCGGCATCGCGATCCGAGCTGTCGACCACGGCATCCGACGAGGTGCGCGCCACCGACCACCGGAACGCCATCCGGGCGTCAGTTGCTTCGACGCTCAGCCGGCTGGCGACAACGGAGGGGGCGCTCTCTGACAACGATGCCGCTGGACTCTTCCAGGGCGCCAGTATCGGCACACTCGAGAACTGCCTCGGAGGGGTACAGCGCTCGTTCCAACAAATTGCGGCCCACAACAACACCCTCGCCGCCCAGGACATCTCCGCCGTCTCCGCCGCCTGTCTGACCTTGGACGGAAGGTCGAATGGTGGTCTCGTCTATCCCTTCGACTTTCCCGATCCGGACGTCATCCTGGCCGGCAACACGTACTTCGGCTATGCCACCAATTCGGTGGCGGGCAACATCCAGATCATCCAGTCGACCAACCTGACCAATTGGACCGCCGTCGGAAACGCCCTGCCCACCCTGCCCAGCTGGGCTGCTCCGGACGCGACCTGGGCTCCCGCAGTCGCCTTCATCGGCGGTAACTACCTGCTCTACTACGCGGCGCAGGTGGCAGGTCCGGGAGGTGGAGAGGAGTGCATCTCGGTGGCCACCGCCAGTCAGCCCCAGGGACCGTTCACCGACAACTCAACCGCACCCCTCGAGTGCCAACCGTCCCTGGGTGGCTCCATCGACCCCTCCCCGTTCATCGACACCGACGGGAAGGTGTTCCTGGTCTGGAAGTCGGACGGCGGAACGGGGCCGGCCACGATCTGGTCCGAGCAACTCGACCCGTCCGGCACCGGATTCGTCGCCGGCGCCAGCCCGACGCAATTGCTGGTGCCCGACCAGGCGTGGGAGGCGGGGGTGGTCGAAGCCCCCGACCTCGTGACCAGCGGCGGTCGCTATTTCCTCTTCTTTTCGGGGAACAATTGGAACAGTGCCGACTACGCCATCGGCGTGGCCACCTGCACCGGACCGCTCGGTCCCTGTACCGAACCATTCTCGGAGCCCCTGGTGACCGGTTCTCCGAAGATCGAGGGACCAGGCGGTGCGGACGTGTTCACCGACACCTCGGGGTCATACTGGATCGCCTTCCACGCCTGGACCGGCGGTGCAGTCGGCTACCCCAACAGCCGGGACCTCTACCTGCGCCGGCTGGACCTCTCGGGCGCCGTCCCGGCCGTCGAACCGGCGAGCCGCACCTCCCCGTGAGACGATCCGTCGGTCCGTCGACGATGGCGTCGGCGGCCGGGGGCACCGCGGCGAGCAATGGCGGCGGCGTGGTCGCAGGCCGCCGGGCTGATCCGATCAGGCGGGTTCGGTGTTGACGATCAGCACGCTGCAGGGACAGTGGTGGGCCACTTTGTTGGGAACACTGCCGAGGGCGAAACGCTTGACGCCGCTCATGCCCCGATTCCCGACGACGACGAGATCGGCATCGACCTCCTCGGCCAGGCCGATGAGTGCGTCCGCCGCGTCGGTGCTTCCAGGGTTGTGCATCTCGACGGTCACGTCGTGACGCCCGGCCTCGGCCACGACAGTGGCGGTAAGGGCGTCGAGGCCCTGGCGCAGCTTGTCGATCTGGAGCTGACCCGCCTTCGATTCGACGTAGCCCACCTCGACCGCAGGGTGCACGGCATTGACCACGTGCAATTTGGCCCCGGACGCCTTGGCCAACCCGAGCGCTTCCCTGACGGCCACCATGGACCGCTCCGACCCGTCGGTACCCACGACAATGACCTTGTAGCCCATGTGCATTCACCCGCTCTCTCTGAGCCGCGCCGGTCGCACTGTAGCTGCACCGTCCCCTCGTGGCAATGGCGATCAGCGGCCGCCCGCCGTTGGTGACCGCCGGCCCGCGATCTGCCCCGGTGCCTCCGGCACCGACCGGGTGAACCGGGGCTCACCTGGTGAAACGGCCGGCGGTGACGCGGGTGCCAGCCGACGGCGGATCCTGCGGCCGTCGAGCGGTGCCGGCCCCCGCCCGAGGGCCTGCGCCACCGGGGCGTCCGAGTGGGGTCGTCTGTGGCGCTCGGTCTCGTGGCGGGGGACTTCCAACTAACGTCTAGTGCTGACGGCGCACCGGACCTACCGGCCCGTCATGACCATCCCCACGGGGTACCGGAGGAGCAGGTATGACGGATCTGCTGATGACCGTGGGCGATCTGACGATCACCGACCGATTCGTCGCCACCCGGTCTCTGACCGAGTCGCTGGCGTCGCCCCTGTCGGCCGAGGACCAGACCGTCCAGTCCATGCCCGACGTGAGCCCCACGAAATGGCACCGCGCCCACACGACGTGGTTCTTCGAGACCTTCCTGTTGATCCCGAGCACGACGGGCTACGAGCCGTTCCATCCGGCCTTCGGGTACCTGTTCAACTCCTACTACGAAGGAGTGGGGGCCCGGTACCCCCGCAGCGATCGAGGGTTGCTGTCCCGGCCCGGCGTAGAGGAGATCGGGGAGTACCGGGCCCATGTCGATCGGGCGATGACCGTGTTCCTCGAAGGCCCCTCCTCCGAGGCGTCGGCCGCACTGGTGGAGCTGGGCATCCAGCACGAGCAACAGCATCAAGAGCTCCTCCTGATGGACATCAAGCACGTGCTGTCGCGGAATCCGCTGCTACCGGCGTACGACGCGGTGCGCATGCCCGCTCCCACCACCCCGGCTCCTCCGACCTGGACCGAGTACCCCGCCGGAACCTGTGAGATCGGCCACAGGGGCCGCGGTTTCTGTTTCGACAACGAGCTGCCGCGGCACCGCACCTACGTCGGGGCGTTCGCCCTGGCCGACCGGGTGACGACGTGCGGCGAGTGGTTGGCCTTCATCGACGACGGCGGCTACCACCGGCCGGAGCTCTGGCTGTCGGACGGCTGGGCGGTGGTGCAGTCCGAGGGTTGGGAGTGCCCGCTCTATTGGACCCGACCGGGGCGAGAGTGGCAGGAGTTCACACTGGGTGGGACCACACCGGTCAACCCGGCCCAACCCGTCTGCCACCTGAGCTACTACGAGGCGGATGCCTTCGCCCGCTGGGCGGGCATGCGACTCCCGACCGAGGCCGAATGGGAGCTGGCCGCCGCCGGGCAGGGGGTCCAGGGCCAATTCCTCGACCAGACCAAGCTGCACCCGACACCGGATCCCGCCTCGTCCACGGGTAGCACCCTGTTCGGCAACGTCTGGCAGTGGACGTCATCGGCGTACAGCCCGTATCCGGGGTTCGAACCCGCACCCGGGGCGGTCGGCGAGTACAACGGGAAATTCATGGTCAATCAGTACGTCCTGCGGGGCGGTTCGTGTGTGACCCCGCCGGACCATGTCCGGGCCTCGTACCGCAATTTCTTCCCACCGTCCGCTCGCTGGGCCTTCACCGGTCTGCGACTGGCCCGAAACTGCTGACCAGGAGTCGTTCCACCCGACCGACCGGCGCGCCCGAGGACCGGAGAGCCCATGACCACCGTCATCCCCCCAACCATCGACATCCACCTGTCCGGCGCCGACCTGCGCGACGCCATGGAGCTCGACGTGCGCGGTGGCCTCACCGCACGGCCCAAGAGCATTCCACCCGTCTACTTCTACGACGACCGCGGCAGCAGGCTGTTCGACGAGATCACCCGGCTCCCCGAGTACTACCCCACGCGGGCGGAACGGTCGATCCTCGATGCCCACGCCGGGGACATCGCCGAGCGTTCACGGGCCGACACGCTCATCGAGCTCGGTGCCGGAACCTGCGAGAAGTCACGCGTCCTGCTCGATGCCATGCGTTCCGCCGGGTACCTCCACCGGTTCGTTCCCCTCGACGTGAGCGATACCACCCTGTGGGACGCGGCCGGCGCCCTGTCCAGGGAGTACCCGGGCGTGGCCGTGAGCGCGGTCGTGGGCGATTTCCACCGGCACCTCGATCAGCTCCCCACCACCGGCCGCCGCCTGTTCGCCTTCCTCGGCGGCACCATCGGCAATCTGGATCCCGGTCAGCGCCGCGAGTTCTTCATCCAGCTCGGCAAGGTCATGGGCCTGGATGACCGGCTCCTCATCGGGACCGACCTGGTCAAGGACCGGGCCCGGCTCGTGAACGCCTACGACGACGGTGCCGGCGTCACCGCGGAATTCAATCGCAATGTGCTCCTCGTGCTCAATCGCGAGCTCAGCGCCGACTTCGACCCGCAGCGGTTCGAGCACGTGGCCCGATGGAACGAGGAGGACCAGCGCATCGAGATGTGGCTGCGCTCCCTGGCCGACCAGACCATCCACGTCAACGACCTCGATCTCGAGGTGGAGTTCTCGTCGGGCGAGGAGATGCTGACCGAGATCAGCACCAAGTTCTCGCCCGAGGCCCTCCGGGCCGAGCTCAGCGAGTGCGGGTTCGTGGTCGAAACGGCATGGGCCTCGGTCGGGGACGAGTTCCTGCTCTCCTTGGCCCGCCCGTCGTCCTGACGCTTTCGGGATGACCGGGTCTCAGGGTGACCGGATCTCAGCTCCGGTCCAGGTCCCTGACCGCGCCTTCGATGGCCCGATGGAAGGTGGGATAGGCGTAGATCATGTGGCGGAGCAGGGAGGTCGGCACCTCGGCCTGCACGGCCAGGGTCAACAGGCCGAGGACCTCACCGCCCCAGGGCCCGACTGACGTCGCTCCCACCAGCACCCCCCGGTCTGCATCCTCCACCAACTTGATGAAGCCCTTGTTCCCCGCCTTGTGGATCCAGCCGCGGGTCGACGACGGGACATCGGCGGTCCCCACCCGGACCTGCAGCCCGCGGCCACGCGCCTCCCGTTCGCTGAGACCGACCGATCCGATCTCCGGGTCGGTGAACGTGACCCGGGGAACGGCCCGGTAGTCGGCCGGCACCACGTCGAGGCCGAGCACATCGTTGACCACGATGTCGGCCTGGTACATCGACATGTGGGTGAACGCGCCCTTGCCGGTGATGTCCCCGATGGCCCACACGCCCTTCACGCCTTCCACCCGCAGATGGTCGTCCACCGGGATGGCCCGCGCCGAGTCGTCGAGCCCGATCGACGCCACGTTGATGCGGGTCAGGTCCACCCGCCGGCCGGTGGCCACCAACAGGCGGTCGACCACCGTCGGCTCCTCGCCGCCGACGGCGATGGTGAAGCGACGACCGTCGTGGTGCACGGACTCGACGGCGGTGCCGGTTCTCACCTCGATGCCTTCGGATGCAAAGACCTCGGCCAGAAGCTGGCCGGACTCGGGCTCTTCGGGGCCGACGAGGCAGGGACCGGCCTCGAGCACGACCACCTCGGAGCCGAAACGCCGGAACACCTGGGCCAGTTCGACGCCGACGGCTCCACCCCCGAGCACGGCCAGCGACCCAGGGACGACCTCGGTCTCGACGGCATCGCGATTGGTCCAATAGGGCGTTCCGGCCAGCCCGGCCACCGGCGGGATCCACGCCCGGGTGCCGGTGTTGACGACCACGGCACGGTCCGCCTCGATGACCCGGTCGCCCACAACCACCCGGCTGGGGCCGTCGAGCCGGCCCCAGCCCCGGACCAGCCGCCCACCCTTGTCCTCGAACCGCTTGACGGCCACGGTGTCGTCCCAGGAGTCGGTCGCCTCGTCCCGGATCCGTCGGGCCACCGGGGCCCAGTCGGACCGGACGATGGCCTCGCCGGCCATTCCATGGACCCGGCCGGCCTCGGCCAGGAGATCCGAGGCCCTGATCATCATCTTGGAGGGGACGCAGCCCCAGTAGGGGCATTCGCCGCCGACCAGTTCCGCATCCACACCGACCACGTCGAGACCGGCCTCGGCCAGTCGCTCGGCCGCGTCCTCCCCGCCCGGGCCCATCCCCAGGGCGATCACGTCAGCTCGTTCGCTCATCCCATCTCCTTTGCCGGCGCCAGTGTCCCACGACGCCCGGCCGGACCACGACCCACCGGCCCACCGGTCAGCCGGTCAGCCGGTCAGTGCGACCGCTGACGGGCCACATCGAAACAGGCGATGGCGCCGGCCGTGGAGACGTTGAGGGAGGAGAGCGAACCGTGCTGGGGGATGGACACGAGGGCGTCGCATCGCTTTCTGGTCAGGGCGGCCAGCCCCGTGTTCTCCGACCCGAGGACCAGGGCGACCGGCTGATCGCCCAGCACCAGCCCGTAGAGCGACTGACGGGCGTCCCCGACCAGCCCGACCGTCCACACGCCCAGAGCCGACAGACGGGCCAGGGCGGCGGGAATGCCGGCCACCAGGGTCATGGGGAGGTACTCGATCGCACCGGCCGCGGCTTTGGCCGCCGACGGCGACAGGTGGGCCGAACGGTGGCGCGGGAGCACGACGCCGGTCACCCCCGCACATTCCGCGCTGCGCAGGAGCGCCCCCAGGTTGTGGGGATCGGTGATCCCGTCCAGTACGAGGAGGAACGGCACCCGGCCGCGGCTGCTCGGTCCGCACAGTGACTCGAGAGCTGTCTCCTCGACCGGGCGGGCCATGGCCACCACCCCCTGGGCGGCGTCGGTCCGGGCCAGGGAGTCGATCCGCCGGTGGCTGACATAGTCGATCTTGACCCGGCGAGCCGTGGCCAGGGCCTCGATCTCGTCCAGGATGGTGGCCGCGTCCATGCCTTCGGCCATGTACAGGGACCTGACCGGACGCCGGTCGGCTCTGAGCAGTTCGCGGACGGCCTGGCGCCCCTCGACCTGATCACCACCGAGGCCCTGGCCCCCGCCCCCGCCCCCGCCCCCGGGGCGGTCGGGGCGGCGGCCGGTCCGATGGACGGGAGCCCGCCCTTTCCGGGCCTGTCCGGTGCCCCGTGACCCGTCGCCGGCCCACCCCTTCCCCTGCCCGGTGCCAGCCCGTCCGGCGCCGTCGCCACGGCTCCGTCCACCACTTCCTCGGCCCGTCCCCGGCTGGCCCCGTCCCCGGCGAGGGGCCTGCGCCATCAGATGTGCACCTCACCTTCGCCACCGGCGGACGACAAGAGGACGACCGCGGTGCAGGCGATCCCCTCGGCCCGGCCCAGTGCGCCGAGCCCTTCGGCCCTGGTCGCCTTCACGTTGACCGGGGCGCCGAAGACGGCTCCCAACCGGCCGGACATCGCATCCACGAAGGGGGCCAGCTTCGGACGCTCGGCCACCACGGTGCAGTCGGCATTGACCGGCGACCACCCGGCCCGCCGGGCCAGCCCGACCATCCGCGCCAGGATGTCCAAGCTGTCCGCCCCCCGCCACGCCGGGTCGGTGTCGGGAGCATGACGACCGAGGTCGCCGAGACCGGCCGCGCCGAGCACGGCGTCGGCGATGGCATGGGCCACGGCGTCGGCATCGCTGTGCCCGGCGAGCGCCCGGGCTCCGTCACCGGTGATGACCACCCCTCCGAGGATCAGCGGGCGACCCGGCTCGTCGGAGAACCTGTGGATATCGAATCCCTGGCCGATCCGCATGGCCACCGGTCCGCCGTTCACCGGTCGACCACCTTCATCAACGCCTCGGCCAGGACGAGGTCCTCGGGCCGGGTCAGCTTCACGTTGTGCGGGTCCCCCACCACCGTGCGCACCGTGGCGCCCAGGTCCTCCACCAGCCCGGCGTCGTCCGTCGCATCCCGGCCCGTCCGGTGTGCCTTGCGCAAGGTCGCCGCGTCGAACGCCTGAGGGGTCTGCACCGCCACCAGCCCTTCACGATCGACGCTGTGCTGCACCGTGTCGCCGTCAACCCGCTTCAGGGTGTCGGCGACCGGCAGCACCGGAATGGCGCCCTCGACGCCGGTGACCCGGACTGCGTCGACGACGGAGGTGAACAGTTCGCCGGTGGCCAGTGGGCGGGCGGCGTCGTGGACCACGATGATGAAAGCATCGTCGGGTACCGCCACCAGTCCGGCCCGTACCGACTCGGCCCTCGTGGTCCCACCGGACACCACCCGGTCCGCGCCCAGGGCGGGGGCATCCGGTCCGCCGTCCGTCCCACCCGGACCTCCACCGCCTCCGGGTCCTGCTGCCGGAACCACCAGGACCACCCCGTCGGCCACGGTGCGGGCAGCCGCCACCGACCACGCGGCCACCGGTCGACCGGCGAGGTCGGAGAACTGCTTGGGTCCACCGAACCGACTCCCCGATCCGCCCGCCACCACGATGGCCCAGACGGACCCCGTTCGGCTCAGGGAAGCGCCTCGTTGAGCCGAACCTCGGCGGTCTCCTCGTCGACTCCAAGGGCGAAGGTCAATTCGGAGACCAGGATCTGCCGTGCCCGGCTGAGCATGCGCTTCTCGCCGGCGGAGAGACCCTTGTCCTTGTCACGAATGGAGAGGTTCCTGACCACCTCGGCCACCTGGTAGATGTCCCCGGACCGGAGCTTCTCCGAATGGTTCTTGTACCGGCGCGACCAGTTGGTCGGCATCCGGGCCTCCTTCTTGCGGAGGACGGCGAACACCTCTTCCACCTCTTCGTCGTTGATCACCTCGCGAAGGCCGACCCCGTCGGTGTTGTCGGCGGGCACCATCAGGGTCAGGTCCCCGTAGGCCAGGCGAAGGACCAGGTACTCCTGCTTTTTCCCGAAGGCCTCTTTGGTCTCACGTCGTTCGACTACCGCCGCACCGTGGTGCGGATAGACGACCTTGTCACCGATGTCGAACACCATGCCTCCTGGCATTGCGTGCTGGTCCCGGGCTGGTTGAGCGACGTCGGGACCGCGTAGAAGGAGCAAGCAATTGTACACGGTGCCGGCGCCCTCCCAGACCGCAGCACGATTCCCGACCTGGACCGGGCCGGAGCGCACCGGAAGCCTGGACCGGCCCGACCGGAAGCCTGGGCCGGAGCGCACCGGATCTGCCCGGGTCCGCCCGGTTACTGGTAGCGCTCGAAGATGCTGGCCTCGGCCAGACGGGCCAGGCCGTCCTTGACCGAGTGGGCCCGGGCCTGACCCACCCCTTCGACCTTCTCCAGGTCACCGAGCGAGGCGCGCATGATCTGCTGGAGGTTGACGAAACGGTCCACGATCCGCTCGATGATGGTGTCCGAGAACCTCGGCAGCCGGTAGAGCAGCCGGTAGCCCCTGGGCTCGATGCCCGACTCGGTGTCGCTGAACGACTCGGGCAGCCCGAGGATCGAGGCCACCCGGCCCGCGTCCTGCAGTTCGTCCGACGTCAGGTGGGCCAACTGGTCGACCACCCGGTCGACCACGGCATGTCGATCGGTGCCCCGGCCCGGTGCGACCCCGCAGTAGTCGCGGACCACCAGATGGAGGACCGGGGCCACCCCGTCGACCAGCTCAGCCGACTGGAGACCCACCAACCGGCCGTCTTCGCCCAGCTCGACGAGGTAGGCGTCCACTTCTTCGGCGATGCGGAGGAGCATCTCCGCCGCCTGGACCACCCCGACGACGTCTCCCACCGACACGGTGTCCTCCACCTCGAGAACGGAGAGGCCGTTGAGGGCAACGTCGAACCGGTTCCGGAACCGCTGCATGGTGGCCAGGGCCTGATCGGTGCGATCGTGCAGCCAACCGGTGGGCTGGATGGTGTGCTTGACATCGTTGCGGTACACGGCGATGACCGACATGGCCGCCGAAACCGACAGCACCGGGACATCGATCGAACGGGCCACCCGCTCGGCCGTCCGGTGCCGGGTGCCCGTCTCCGAGGTGGGGATGGTGGCATCGGGCATCAGGTGGACGTTGGCCCGGGCGATCCGAGAGGCGTTGGCGGCCAGGATGATGGCCCCGTCCATCTTGGCCAGCTCGGACAGGCGCTGGGGGCTGAATTCGGCGTCGAGCAGGAACCCCCCGGAACAGATCGACAGGACGTGCGGACCGTCCCCGACCACCACCAGTGCGCCCCGCTTGGCCCGGAGGATCCGGTCGAGGCCGTCGCGCAGCGGCCGCCCGGGGGCGGCCATGGCCAGAGCGTCACTGAGCGGTGAGCTCTGCCGGGTGTTCACAGAAGGCATGGTACCTTTTCGGCGCGTCACGGGACCTCGGAGACGAACCTGCCGGACCGGCCCCGGCGGTGCGGGCGGTGCGGGTGGCCGGTGCTCGGGCGGTCCCCGGTCAGTCGCTGGGCAGGCAGCCGAAGCGGGCCATGGCTTCGGCCACGGTGTCCACCCGCTCCAACTCGACGCCGGGTGGTCCGTCCGGGGACGAGGCCGGGACGACCACCCGGTCGAATCCCAGCCGGGCCGACTCCTCGAGACGGCGGGGGAGGTTCGTGACCTGGCGGACCTCACCGGCCAGGCCGACCTCCCCGACCGCGGCCACGTTGGCAGGAAGGGCCCTGCCCGTCGCCGCCGACGCCACGGCCAGCGCCACGGCCAGGTCGGCGGCCGGCTCCGTGACCCGGATCCCGCCGGCCACCGACGCGAAGACATCCACGGCCAGGACGCGGAGACCGGCGTGCCGGTCCAGAACGGCCAGCGTCATGACCAGGCGACCGCCGTCCAGTCCAACCACCGAACGCTTGGCCTGGGCCTGTCCCATGGGGGTGACCAGTGCCTGCAGCTCGACGACCAGGGTCCGTCGACCCTGCAGGGCCGGTAGCACGACCCCCCCGGGTACCCCGGTGAGCCGGTCACCGAGCAGGAGCCGACCAGGATCGTCGACCCGGTTGAGGCCCTGGTCACCCATCTCGAACAGCCCGAGCTCGCCGGTGGGGCCGAACCGGTGCTTGACCGCCAGGAGCAGCCGGAGGGCGTGGTGGCGGTCACCCTCGAAACTGAGCACGGTATCCACCATGTGCTCGAGAGCCCGGGGCCCGGCCAGCGAGCCGTCCTTGGTCACGTGCCCGACCAGCACCGTCGCCACCTGCCGCGACTTGGCCAACCCGATGAGCTGGTCGGCACACTCGCGCACCTGGGTGACGCTGCCGGGGACGCCGGTGGGCCGCCGTTCGCCGAGGGTCGACGGACCCATGGACACGGCCTGCACGGAGTCGATGACCACCAATTCGGGTGCGGATTCGACCACCGCGCTGATCACCGCCCCGATGTCGGTGGCCGACAGGATGAGGAGGCCCGACGGTATCGGGCCCAGGCGCTCGGCCCGCAACCGCACCTGGTGGGCCGACTCCTCGGCCGAGACGAGCAGCACCCGGTGCCCGGCGGCGGCCCGTGCCGCCAGCACCTGGAGGAGCAGGGTGGACTTGCCGATCCCGGGCTCCCCGCCGAGGAGGGTCACCGAGCCCGGTACCAGGCCGCCCGACAGCACCCGGTCGAACTCGCCCACACCCGTGGGCACGGCCACCGCGTCGGAGACGTCCACCGACGACAGCGGGACCGGCATCGACGACAGGTCCAGTGCGTCCACCGCGTCGACCAGCGGACCGAGGCGGGCTTCTTCCACCAGCGTGTTCCATTCGCCGCACGAGGGGCAGCGTCCGGCCCACCTCGCGGTCGTCGATCCACAGTCGATGCAGCGGTGGCGCTTGGCCGTCTTTGCCATGACCACGATGGTACGGACCGGTTGTGCCAACCGGGGTGATCCGTCGAGATCCTCGAGCCCAAAGGGCCCGCCGAGACGGCTGGCTGGTGTCCTTCCGCGGTTGCCTGCTACGGACCGGCTCGAACCCCTGCTCAGCACCCCCGCTCAGGGTCGCACGAAGCCCGGAACCTCAGTCTGCAGACGAATCGGCCCCGGCCAGCTCAACCGGAGGAGGCTCGATCCCCTCGATGGCCGTGAAGGTGAGCTGCTGCTCACCCGCCACCAGCGGAGGGGCACCTTTGACGTCGTAGGCCTCGGCCGCTTCGGCGGTGATCGTCTCGACGTCCACGATGATGGTCTCCCCGACCCGGAATTCCTTCCACAGGATCCGCTCGGACAGCGGGTCCTCGATCATCTGCTGGATGGCCCGCCGTAGTGGCCTGGCCCCCAGCTGCGGGTCGTACCCCTTGTCGGCCAGGAGCTGCTTGGCCGGTGGCGTGAGCACCAGGCTCAACCCTTGGAGCTCCAGTTGGTTCGAGACCCGCTGGATCATGAGGTCGACGATCTCGACCACCTCGACCTTGGACAGCTCGTGGAAGACCACGACCTCGTCGATGCGGTTGAGGAACTCGGGCCTGAAGTGCGCCTTCAGCGCCTCGTTGACCTTGGCCTTCATCCGCTCGTAGGTCACCGCCTCGGACGTCTTGGCGAAGCCGACCGAGGACTTGCGCAGATCTGCGGTCCCGAGGTTGGACGTCATGATGAGCACGGTGTTCTTGAAGTCGACCGAACGGCCCTGGGCATCGGTGAGCCGGCCGTCCTCCAGAATCTGGAGCAGCGTGTTGAACACATCGGCGTGGGCCTTCTCGACCTCGTCGAAGAGCACCACCGAGAACGGCTTGCGGCGCACCGCCTCGGTCAGCTGACCGCCCTCTTCGTAGCCGACGTATCCCGGAGGGGAGCCGACCAGTCGGCTCACCGTGTGCTTCTCCATGTACTCGGACATGTCGAGCTGGATGAGCGCGTCCTCATCGTCGAAGAGGAACTCGGCCAGCGTCTTGGCCAGTTCGGTCTTGCCCACGCCCGTCGGCCCCAAGAAGATGAACGAGCCGCTCGGCCGCTTGGGATCCTTCAGACCGGCACGGGTGCGGCGGATCGAACGGGCCAGCGCGGCGATGGCCGGCTCCTGCCCGATGACCCGCTTGTGGAGCTCATCCTCCATGCGCAGCAGCTTGGCCGTCTCCTCCTCGGTGAGCCGGTAGACGGGAATGCCCGTCCAGTTGGCCAGCACCTCGGCGATGACCTCCTCGTCGACGACGTCGAACAGGTCGACGCCCTCGGCCCGCCACTCCGCCTCCATGGCCTCTTTGCTGTCGAGACGGGCCTTCTCCTGTTCGGCGAGCTTCTTCGCCTGTTCGAAGGCCTGCTTCTCTATGGCCGCTTCCTTGTCGGCGCGGAGCCGGGTGATCTCCTCCTCGAGCTTCTTGTACGCGGGCGGCGTGGTCATCCGGCGGATGCGCAGCCGGCTGCCGGCCTCGTCGATGAGGTCGATGGCCTTGTCCGGCAGATAACGATCGGCCAGGTACCGGTCGGCCAGATTGGCCGCGGCCACCAGCGCCTGATCGGTGATGGTCACCGCATGGTGCGACTCGTACCGGTCACGCAGCCCCTTCAAGATCTCGATGGTGAGGGCCACGTTGGGCTGCTCGACCTTGATCGGTTGGAAGCGCCGCTCGAGCGCCGCATCCTTCTCGAGGTGCTTGCGGTACTCGTCGATGGTGGTGGCGCCGATGGTCTGCAGCTCGCCCCGGGCCAGCATCGGCTTGAGGATGGAGGCGGCGTCGATCGCCCCCTCGGCCGCGCCGGCGCCGACCAACGTGTGCAGCTCGTCGATGAACAAGACGATGTCGCCGCGGGTGCGGATCTCCTTGAGCACCTTCTTGAGACGCTCCTCGAAATCGCCCCGGTATCTGCTGCCCGCGACCAGGGCGCCCAGGTCGAGCGTGTAGAGCTGCTTGCCGGTCAGGGTTTCGGGAACGTCGTCGGCCACGATCCGCTGAGCCAGACCCTCGACGATCGCCGTCTTGCCCACGCCGGGCTCTCCGATGAGAACCGGGTTGTTCTTCGTGCGGCGCGACAGCACCTGCATGACGCGCTCGATCTCTTTCTCGCGGCCGATGACCGGATCCAGCTTGTGGTCTCTGGCCAATGCCGTGAGATTGCGGCCGAATTGATCGAGCACCGGAGATCCGGTCGGCGCGTCGGACGACTGCGATCCGGGAGCACCGGCACCCACCGACTCCTTGCCCTGGTAGCCCGAGAGCAGTTGGATCACCTGCTGGCGGACGCGCGGGAGATCGGCTCCCAGGCTCTGGAGCACCTGGGCGGCGACACCTTCACCCTCACGGACGAGACCGAGCAGCATGTGCTCCGTCCCGATGTAGCTGTGACCGAGCTGCAGCGCCTCGCGCAGGGACAGTTCAAGGACCTTCTTCGCCCGGGGGGTGAACGGCGGGGATCCGGTCGGTGCCGTCCCGGCCAGTCCGATCGTCTCCTCGACCTTCTCACGCACAGCCTCGAGTGAGACGCCCAGCGACTCGAGTGCCTTGGCCGCGACACCCTCACCCTCGTGGATCAAGCCCAAGAGGATGTGCTCCGTGCCAATGAAGCTGTGGTTCAGAAGGCGCGCCTCTTCCTGTGCGAGCACAAGAACTCGACGAGCCCGGTCTGTGAATCGTTCGAACACTCCACCGCCTCCATCTGCGGTCGGCAACTGACCAAAGTCTACAGGTGCCGGTACACCCCGCACCCGCACCGTCGGATTTTCCAGGTCCTTTTCTCAGACATCGGCTTCCTGGCCTATCGTCTGTAGGAAGTGAACGTCGTAGAGCTCCTTGGGCTTCCCGCACTCGAAGAACACCTGCAGCGCCTCGAACCCCTGCTGGTCGAGTCCGTCGTCACCGGCGACGGCTTCCTCGACGAGGTCACGACCCACCTGCTGGCTGCGGGAGGAAAACGTCTGCGCCCGGTCCTGGCCCTGGCCACGGCCACGTCGGGGTCCGGCGGGGCCACCCGTGAAGACCTCCTGGGAGCGGTGGCGGTGGAGCTGGTCCATCTGGCCTCGCTCTACCACGACGACGTGATGGACGAGGCGACCGTCCGCCGAAACGTGGAGAGCGTCAATGCCCGGTTCGGGAACCTGGTGGCCATCGTGGCCGGAGACTTCCTGCTGGCCCGATCGGCCGAAATCGCGGCCGGACTGGGCACGGAGATCGCCGCCCTGCTGGCCGCCACGCTCGGTGAGCTCTGCCAGGGTCAGGTGGCCGAGGTGCATTCGGCCTTCCAGGTGGACCGGAGCCGGGAGAGCTACACCGATGCCATCGCCGGCAAGACGGCTTCTCTGATGGCCACCTCGTGCCGGATCGGTGCCCTGACCGGTGGTCTCCCGCGCGACGAGGTGGACGCGTTCACGCTGTTCGGCCGCTACTTCGGCATGGTCTTCCAGGTACGCGACGACATCCTCGACGTCGTGGCCACCGAGGCGGAGCTCGGAAAGCCGGCAGGTCAGGATCTGGCCGAAGGCATCTACACACTGCCGGTCCTCCTGGCGTTGGCCGATCCCGTCGCCGGTCCGGAGCTCCGCCCTCTGCTCGGGCAGCCCCTGGGCCAGCCCGAACGGGACAAGGCCCGTTCCATCGTGGCCGAGTCGGGAGCCATCGGAGGGGCCACGACGGTGGCGAGACACTATGCCGAGCAAGCGGCCTCGGCTGCAGTCGCCGGTCCGTCCGCCGACCTCGCCCGGGCCTTCACCGGGCTGGCCCACGCGCTGGTCGACGACCTGCCCGCCGACTGACCGGACTGCCCTCCCGGTCACCGGACCGAGTCCGTTCAACTCTGCGCGGTCGACGTCGACGTGGTGGTTGACGCCGTCGGCGGCGTCGTGGACGGAGTCGTGGTGGGCGGGGTCGTGGTGGACGGGGTCGTGGTGGACGGGGTCGTGGTGGACGGGGTCGTCTTCGTGCCCGCCACCTTGGTGGCCGCCGCCTTGGCCGCCGCCGCCTTGGCCGCCGCTGGCCGCCGCCTTCGCCGCCGCGGCCTTGGCTGCAGCCGCGGCCTCGATCCGCGCGACCTTGGCCGCTCGTGCGGCCCTGGCCTTGGCCCGGGCCTCCGTCCGACCCGCCTTCTGGTCGATCCGGATCATCCGCACCAACACGGCGCACGTCGGGCTCACGGCCCTGGCCAACCGCCACTCCCGGCTGGACGACTTCTCGTCGAGGGCCCGGGCCCGGAGCGAGAGCACGTGGGTGACGTGGTACTCCAGCGCCGCGAGGCGCGACTTGTGGCCATCGGCCCTGGCCTCCGCCTCCCACACCCGCAGGCGGTGCAACCGCTTGGCGAAGCGGGCTTCGATCCGGCTCTCGTGGTGCAGCCACTTGTGGGCCGTGGCGCAGTCGGATGCCAGGAGTCGGGCAAGTTCCCGATGCTTCACGGCCTTCGACACGGAGTGCGCATCCCTGGTCGTCGACGCCCCGGCCGGACCGACCAGAGCCACGGCCGACGTGGCCATCGTCGCCACCGCGACCACTGTGATCAGGAGATTCCTCGAGAAACGGCGTAGCGACATCGTCGTCGGCATTGCTCTGGTGCTCCTCTGCTCGCGGCCTGCACTTCTGCCCCACCTGAGTCGGCGGCGTCTGAGGAGTACAACCCTACCGCCCGAAGACCACAATTGACCATCGCCCCTCGGTCATGGGCCCGACCGGTGCCCGTGGTGGATGAAGAACCGGTCAGGAGGCCAGGGCGGCGGAGCCGGCTACCGCTGGGACGGCTTGGGTGAATTGCGCTCGAAGATGATCCGGAGGCCGTGGAGGGTGAGCCACGGCTCCACGTACTCGATCTCCTCCGAATACGGGGAGATGAGCTCGGACAGCCCCCCGGTGGCCACCACGGTGCACTCGCCCAGGACGGCCGCGAACCGTCGGCAGAGGCCGTCGACCTGGCCGGCGAAGCCGTAGAGGGCACCGGACTGGATCGACTCCACCGTCGATTTGCCGATCACGCTCCTCGGCTCGACCAGCTCGACCCGGCCGAGGGCGGCGGCGTTGGCGAACAGGGCGTCGAGGCTGATCGCCACCCCGGGGGTGATGGCCCCACCGAGATACTCCCCGGCCGCCGAGATGGCGTCGAAGGTCGTCGCCGTGCCCAGATCGACCACCACGCACGGGCCGCCGAACAGGTCGTAGGCACCGACCGCGTTGGCGATGCGGTCGGCCCCGACCTCTTTGGGGTTGTCGTAGAGGATGGGCATCCCGCTCCTCACGCCGGGCTCCAGCACCACGGAGGGAACGTCGAACCACCGGGCCACCATCTGGCGCAGATTGGCCGTGACCAGCGGCACCGACGAGGTCACGGCGATACCGGACACCGCCTCGTCGATGTCCAGCCCGTCGAGGTCCAGCAGCTGGGTGAGCAGGAGCGCATGTTCGTCGGAGGTGCGCTCCGCCACCGTCGACAACCGCCAGTGGTGGGCGAGACCGGTGGGCTCGTTCCCGTCGCGTGGCCCGGTGGCGGCCAGGGGTGCGCTCAGGTCGTCGGCGAAGAGCCCGACGACGGTCTCGGTGTTGCCGACATCGATGGCGAGGAGCATGGTCAGCCTTTCCCGCCGGCTACAGGCGGCAGATCGAACCCGAGGTCGAGAACGGGAGCCGAGTGGGTCAGTGACCCCACCGAGATGAGGTCCGCACCGGCCGCAGCCATGGCCGGTGCGGTGTCGAGATCCACCCCGCCCGACACCTCCACCAGTGCCCCGGTTCCGGCTGCCCTGACCCGGGCGACGCACTCGGCGACCTGGTCGGGAGCCATGTTGTCGAGCATGACGACGGTGGCGCCGGCACCGACCGCTTCGGCCACCTGGTCGGCTCGGTCACATTCGACCTCGACCATCCGCCCGGGCCACTGCCGGTTGGCCCGCCCCACCGCCTCGGCGATCGACACGCCGGCCAGGTGGTTGTCCTTGACCAGCACGGCCTCGGAGAGGCTGCCCCGGTGGTTGTGCCCGCCGCCGGCCCGCACGGCAGCCTTTTCCAGGGCCCGCAGCCCCGGGGTGGTCTTGCGGGTGTCCAGCACCCGGGTCGACGGGTTGGCGGCGCCCACGGCAACCACGTACCTGTGGGTCAACGACGCCACCCCGGAGAGGTGGCCGAGGAAATTCAGGGCCGTGCGTTCGGCGGTGAGGATGGAGCGAAGGGATCCGCGCACCTCGGCGACGGTGTCGCCCGGCAGCACCTCGGCACCGTCGCCCTTGTGCCAGGTCACCACGAGGCCGGGGTCGATCTGGGTGAACGTCTCCACTGCGCAGGCCCGACCCGCCACCACCCCGGGGGCCCGGCTCACGATGGCCACCGTCGCCTGGGCCGAGACCGGGACGAGCACCGCGGTGAGGTCGCCCAGAGGCAGGACGTCCTCGGCGATGGCCCGGGTCACCGCCTCGACCACCGCGTGGCGGGGAGGATCGACCGCGGGAGGATCGACCGCGGGCATGTCGTTGACGGTCGGGCTGGTCAACGGACCGGCGGTTGCGGTTCGGGCTGCCGGCGGTGATCGGGGTCCGGGGGCCGCGGCACGTCGAGGAGGGCGGCCCCGTCCGACGTGTGGACGATCCGGCGGCGCCAGCGGTCGACGGCGACGGGAAAATCGCTTCTGGCGTGCGCGCCCCTGGTCTCGCACCTCACCGAGGCCGACGACAGCACACAGGTGGCCGCAGTGACCAGATTGGCCAGCTCACCGTGGGCCCGGTCCGCGGGAACACCATCGCCGACCTGGTCGGCGATGGCCAGGACGGTGCGGCCGGCGACATCGAGCGACCCGGCGCTGCGCACCACGCCGGCTCCGGCGATCATGGCCCGCTGCAGTTCATCGCGGGCCTTGACCACGTCCGGTCCCTGCCCGTCCCCGGGCCGGCGCGGGTGGCGGGGTGGCGGCGAGCCGGCGACCGGGCCCAGCGGTTCGCAGTCACCGCGGAGATAGGCACCGAGCGCCCCGGTCGCCGACGGCCCGTCGGTCCCGCCACCGATCGCCTCGGCCAGGCGGGCACCGAAGACCATCCCCTCGAGGAGGGAATTGGATGCCAGGCGGTTGGCGCCGTGGACCCCGGTGCAGGCCACCTCGCCCGCAGCCCAGAGGCCTCGGAGCGCCGTGGCCCCCGACAGGTCGGTGAGCACTCCCCCCGACAGGTAGTGGGCGGCGGGTGCGATGGGCAGCCAGTCATGCGACGGATCGAGCCCGATGTCCTCGAGCGAGGCGGCGATGGTGGGGAACCGGGCGTCGAAGGCGGCCAGGCCGGTCGCGTCCAGCCACAGGCTGTCGACCCCCTGCTCCCGCATGCGGTCGGCCATGGCCCGGCTGACCACGTCACGTGGGGCCAGCTCGTCCACGAAACGGTCGCCCCGTGCGTCGCGCAACAGCGCGCCGTGCCCGCGCAGGGCCTCGGAGAGGAGGGGGCGGGGCATGGCCGGGTGGTGCAGCGCCGTGGGGTGGAACTGCATGAACTCCACGTCGGCCACCGGGACCCCGGCCCGGAGGGCCATGGCCAGGCCGTCCGCGGTGGCCTCGGCCGGATTGGTGGTCACGGCGAAGAGCTGGCCGGCGCCCCCGGTGGCCAGCACCGTGTGCGCGGCCCGAACCTCGACGACCCGGCCGTCGGCGCTGAGGGCGCGCACGCCGCGGCACCGGCCGTTCTCGACCAACAGGTCGAGGGCGAACCACTCCTCGAGCACCGCCGCCGCCGTGGCCCGGGTGGCGTCGACCAGGGCCCGCTCCACCTCGGCCCCGGTGGCCGCACCTCCGGCGTGGACCACCCGGGCCGTGGAATGGCCACCCTCACGGGCCAGGGCGAGCGCCCCGCCGGGTTGCCGGTCGAAGACGGCGCCCATGGCGATGAGCTCGTTGACCCGGGACGGGCCTTCGTCCACCAGGACCCGGACCGCATCGGTGTCGCAGAGACCGGCCCCGGCGGCCAGGGTGTCGGCCAGGTGGAGATCGGTCGAGTCCTCGTCACCGCCGAGCACCGCGGCCACGCCGCCCTGCGCCCACCGGGTGGCCGACTGGGAGAGCTCGGCCTTGGTCAGCACGCCGACCCTGAGCCCGGTCGAGCCGGGGGCAGCTCCGCCGCCGGGCGGCGGCACCGGTGCCGCCAGGCGGACCGCGGCCGACAGGCCCGCCACCCCGCTCCCGAGGACCAGCACGTCCAGTGGGCCGGTGTCCTCGCCGGGCCCGCTCACGCCGGAGTCTGCAGATCAGATATGGGGGGGAGCCGGCGCGCTCGGGTCCGCCCCGGGTTCACGGTCATGGGCACGGATCAGGCGCTCAGGTGGTGGTGCGTGGGGATGGGGGCCCAGCCGCGGGGGTCGAGGTTGTCGATCAGCCGGACCGGGCCGACCTCGGCCGCGATCAGCAGCCGGAGGGGGCGGCTGGTGGCACCGGTGGACGCCGGCTCGAGGTCATCGGCATGGACCAGGGCCGCGTAGTCCAGTGCCACCACCGGTTCGCGTGCGACCACCCGGGCCATCTGCTCCTCGATGACCGCCGGGCGGTCCTCACCACCGGCCATCATGGCGGCGCCGGACCTCAGCGCCCTGGACAGGACCAGGGCCGCCCTTCGCTGCTCGGCCGACAGGCGGGTGTTCCGGCTGGAGAGGGCCAGGCCATCCCGCTGCCGGACGGTCTCGCACCCGATGACCTCGGTGGGCAGGGAGCGGTCCCGCACCACCCACCGGACCAGCGCCAGCTGCTGGAAGTCCTTTTCGCCGAAGTAGGCCCGGCAGGGGCCGGCGGCCGACAACAGCTTGACCACCACGGTGGCCACCCCGTCGAAATGCCCGGGCCGCGAAGCCCCCTCCCATCGGTCGGCCAGCTCGGGGGCCGACACCATGGGTATGTCTCCGGGCGGTTCCGGGTACATCTCGGCCACCGACGGGGAAAAGACCAGGTCGCCGCCGGCCTGCGCCACCACTTCGACGTCGGCCTCGAGGGTCCGTGGGTAGAGGGCCAGGTCGACGGCGTCGCCGAACTGGGTGGGGTTCACGAAGATGGACACCGCGACCACGTCGCACTCCCGTGCGGCCCGCTCCACGAGGGAGCGGTGGCCTGCGTGGAGCGCTCCCATGGTGGGCACCACGCCCACCGAGCGTCCGGACCGTCTCACGGCGTCAAGGGCCCGCGAGTACTCGGCGACTGTCTCGATCACGGGGATCCCGGCGGGCTCGATCACGGGGATCCCGGCTGAACCCGGCGCCTCCTGGCGCAGCACCGCGGGCGTCGCCACCTCGCTCGTGACCGTGCTCACGCCACCTGCTCCTCGGCCACGGCCGCGGCCGCGGCGGCCACGGCCGCGAGGGCCGCCGGGGCGGCCGGGGCCTGGGTGGGTTCCGATTCCATGGTCAGCCTCCGGGCCAGACCGACCATGGCGTCGTAGGCGGCGAGCTCCGTCCGCTGACCGGACAGCGTCGAGAGCGCCCGCCGGTGCCGGTCCACCGTGTCCCAGTCCCCGCGGGCCGCGGGCCCGGTCAGTGCCCGTCGGGGCCCGAGGTCCACGGCGTCATCCAGGGCGGCCCGCATCAGGTGGGCAAAGGCGTCGAGCGGCAGCCCGGCCGAGGCCGCCACCCGCTCGACCTGGCCGATGAGAGCCACCATGTGGTTGGCGGCGATGGACGCCGCCGCGTGGTACGAGGCGCGACGGGAGTCCTCGACCGTGACCAGCCGGCCGCCCAGCGAGGCGACGACCGCTCCCGTCATCGGGTCCCCGGCCACCGCGAAGGTGAGGCCCGACCGGAGGCGATCGGCCCCGGTGGCCGCGGTGGGCAGGGGCACCAGGGGATGGACCGACCCCCGCCGGGGATGTGTCCCGAGCACATCGAGGCCCAGCGAACCGGCCAGGTGGATGACCACGGTGGTCTCGACCGGGACGACCGAGGCGGCCACCCGGCGCACCTGGTCGTCAGGGGTGGCGATGATCAGCAGATCGACACCGGCCGCGGCAGCGTGCGGGGGATCGTGGCGGCCGAGTGCACCCCTCGACTCGAAGTCGCCGGTGGCGTCGAGCGCCGCCATCATCGACCGGCCGGCCCGGCCCGGCCCGATAACACGAAACGTGGTCACGTGTCCCCTTTCGACGTTCCAGCCCCGGAGGTGCCGTTCGCATCAGAGAATCCTTGTGCTTCGTCTCAGAGTGTACCCACGACTGCGACTTCGCCACCAGCGCCGAGCAGCGCGGCGTCGTCGACGAGGTCGGGGGCGAGCTCCCGCAGCGGTTCGAGGACGAACCGGCGGTCGCGCCAGCGGGGATGGGGCACGGTCAGCTCGGGGTCGGAGATCTCCACGCCGTCGATCCACAGAACGTCGGCGTCCAGGGTCCGCGGGCCCCACCGGGCCGCCCGTACCCGTCCGGCTGCCGCCTCGAGCCGACGGCACTCCTCGAGCAGGCGGTAGGGGTCGGCGCCCGGCTCCAGGGCCAGCTCGACCACCACGTTGAGGAACGGCCCCTGCCCGTCGGGGCCGCCGACGGGCGAGGTCTCGTAGACGCGGGACACCGCGGTGACCGGCGCCCGGCTCCCCGCCCGCAGCTGGTCGACGGCCCGGCGGAGGTGCCCCCACCGGTCACCGAGGTTGGAGCCCAGCGACAGAAAGGCCCGGTCGGTCAACGGTTGGCTGGTGGGAGCGGTCACTGCCGCCGGGTGATCCGGACCCCGACCGTGGCGATGTCCATGGCCAACGGGGGCTGCAATTTGCGGAGGTGCACGGTGACGGCGGCGATCCGGCGATCGGAGGCCAGGGTGGCCTCGGCGACGGCACCGGCCAGGGCCTCCAGCAGTTGGAAGGAGGACCCGCCCGTCACGATTCCGACGGCGGCCTCGGCGATGCCGGAATAGTCGACGGTGTCGGACAGCCGGTCAGTGCGACCGGCGAGGCCCAGGTCCACGGCGAGGTCCAGGTCGATCTCGAAGGGCTGGGCCCGGCTCTTCTCCTCGGGTAGCACCCCGTGGGTGCCGATGGCCCGGAGTCCGCGCAGTTGTATCCGGTCGCCCCGGCCGCCTTCGCCGTCGCCGGTGACGCCGGTCACCGACCTGCCCGGCGGGCCGTCACCCGCCGCCAGGTGGGTCGTCGCCGGCCCCCGGGTGGACGGCGGCGGGCGCCAGCTCACTGGCGAAGGCCACCAGCTCTCGGCCGCTCGGACCCATCGGGTGGCCCGTCATGTGCTCGAGGACGGTGATGGCCTGCGGCCCGCTGGGCAGCCGTTCCGACCACAGCAGGTAGCCGGCCATCACTCCGACCATCCGGTCGCCGAGCTCTTCTTGGTGGACGAGGACCCGCTCTCCGGCCATCAGACGCCCGTGCAATTCGCGGTAGATCTCCCCGAGCACCCCGCGGGTGTCGCCGGAGGGCGGGAGGGGAAAGTGCACACTGGCCATCGACCGCTCCTCATAGGCCTGGAGGTTGTGGGAGGACGGCAGGAGCGAGATCACCCTCGTGAATCCCTGGACCTGCAGCCAGATGATCTCCTCCTGGCGCCGGACCTTCCGGTGGTTGGGGGCGAAGCCACCTGGACGCTCGCTCATGGCCAGGCGGTCCTTGATCACCCAGGTGAAGTTGCGGGGAGGGATCCCCGCCGCCCACTTTCCTTTCACCTTCCCACCTCCGACCGATCCGGGCCCACCGTGTGCCGGGGGCCGCCCGGGTGATCAGCGCCGACCGGCGCCTCGAAGCCCACCCGCCCCACCAGCACGGCGGCCTGGACGGTGGCCGCGACTTCGTGGACCCGGACCATGCCGGCCCCCTGGGCCATGGCCCAGGTGGCGGTGGACAGCGAAGCCGGCAGCCGCTCGTCGACCGGCACCGGGGCGCCACCGGCCGCTGACGCCAGCGAGGCGAGGAAGCTCTTGCGACTGGTCCCGACCATGACCGGATAGCCGGTGGCCACCAGCCGGTCCAACGACGCCAGCAGGGCCAGGTTGTGGCCGACTGTCTTGCCGAAGCCGATGCCGGGATCGATCCACACCTCCGCCACCCCGGCAGCCGCGGCCCGGGTGGCCCGTTCGACCAGCAGGGCGGAGACCTCCGCGACCACGTCGTCGTAGTGGGGGTCCTGCTGCATGGTCGCCGGCGTGCCCTTCCGGTGCATGGCCACCCAGCCGACGCCGTGACGGGCGGCGACCGGCCACAAGGAGGCCGAGACATCGTTGACCAGCGAAGCCCCGGCGCCGATGGCCGCCTCGGCCACGACCTCCTTGGTGGTGTCGATCGACACCCTGACCTCACCGGCCAGCGCTTCGATGACCGGGATCACCCGTCGCAGCTCCTCATCGGCGGACACCGGTTCGGCGCCGGGCCGGGTCGACTCGCCGCCCACGTCGACGATGTCGGCCCCCTCTCCCACCATCTCGTGGCCCTTCATGACGGCCTGCCCACGCTCGAACCATCTCCCGCCGTCCGAGAACGAGTCGGGCGTGACGTTGAGGATCCCCATCACCAACGGACGGTCCTCAGAGGTCGGGCTGGGCATGACGACACAGAGTAAACCAGCCTGCAGGCTCCCGCGCCCGGCTGGCGGGGGAGATTCAGCGACCGCGGACGAACTGCATGGCCTCCATCCTGGTCGCCGCATCGTTGCGGAAGAGACCCCGCACGGCCGAGGTGACGGTCGAGGTGCCCGATTTCTTGACCCCCCGCATCGACATGCACAGGTGTTCGGCGTCCACCACCACGAGGACGCCCCTCGGAGCCAGCGCATCCTCGATGGCGTCGGCGATCTCGGTGGTCATCCGTTCCTGGACCTGGAGCCGCTTGGCGAAGCCGTCCACCAGCCGCGCCAGCTTGGAGAGCCCGGTGATCCGGCCGTCGTCACCCGGGATGTAGGCCACATGGGCCTTCCCGATGAAGGGGATCAGGTGGTGTTCGCACAGGGAGGCGAAGGGGATGTCGCGCACCATCACCATCTCGTCGTGCTCGGCGGCAAAGGTCACCTCGAGATGGTCGGCCGGGTTCTGGCCGAACCCGGCGAGAACCTCCTCGTACATCCGTGCCACCCGCATCGGCGTCTTGACCAGCCCGTCGCGGGACGGATCCTCGCCCAGGGCGATGAGCAGCTCGGTGATGGCCCGCTCGACGCGGTCGGTGTCGACGGTCACCAGGCCGGCACGGCCCTACGGCGAGACGTCGGTGTGGGCGTGGATGGCCCGGAGATTACGAAGGCGCTCGTCGACATCAAGGCCATATCCCACCACGAACTCGGCCGGGATGTGAAACCCGACATAACGGAGGTCGATCTCGGTGCGCTGCTGGCCGTCCTTCACCAGCAGTGCGCACACCTCGAGGCTGGCCGGGCGCCGGGCCAGGAGATACCGCTGCAGATAGTTGAGGGTCAGGCCGCTGTCGACGATGTCCTCGACGACGAGGACATCGCGGTCGGCCAGGTCGACGTCGAGGTCCTTCACGATGCGGACCACCCCCGACGTACGGGTGGCGCTGCCGTAGGAGGACACGGCCATGAAGTCGACCTCGACCGGCAGGGCGATGGCCCGGGACAGGTCGCTCATGAACATGAAGGCTCCCTTGAGCACGCCGACCAGCAGGGGTGGTCGCCCCTCGTAGTCAGCGGTGATCCGCTCCCCGAGCTCGACGATCCGGGCCTGGAGGTCGCTCTCCGAGACGATGACCCGGCCGACGTCGGCACCGCACTCGAGAGGGTCGGGCCGGACGCGCCCAGGGGGGCCCGCCGCCTCATCGCCGTGAGCGGTCACCGGCCCGACTGTATCGGAGCACCGTGCCCGCCAGCCCCGGACCCCGGGGGCCGAGGTTCGGCCGACAGGCGCCCGTGGCTCCGCCAAACCGTGCGCCCGTCGGGCACCTGGGTCGCCCGCCGGTTCTTCCGCGCCACTTCGAGCACGCGATCGACGGCGTCGAGCGGAGGCGGGTAGGGGCCGTCGCCGGTCAGCCAGTCGCGGACGCTCCTGCGGCCCACGGCCTCCGGCGCGGCGGCGAGGGCGGCAGCCGCCTCGGGATCCACGAGCGAGGCCACCGCGTCGAGAATGTCGGCATCACCACCCAGGACGGCGGCCTGGCGGGCCAGGACGGGCACGACATCCCGTCCGGCGATGGCCGAGCACAGAGGGAGCAGCTCGTGGCGGACCCGGTTGCGCACGAAGCGGGGGTCGTCGTTGGACGGGTCGCGGACCGGGTCGAGGCCGAGGTGCCCACAGAGGGCGACCGTCTCCGAGCGACGCAGACCGAGCAGGGGGTGCCTGACGCCGGCCCGCATGGCGGCCAGGCCGGCGACGCCGGCCCCGCGCAGCAGATTGGCCAGCACGGTCTCGGCCTGGTCGTCGGCCGTGTGCCCGGTGGCGGCATGGGGACCGAGGGCCTCGCGGCGGGCGGCCCGGGCCCGGGCCTCCAGGTTGGGGCCCTCGCCCACCGTCACCCGCTCCGGACGGAACCCGGCGCCGAACCTCCGGGCCGCCTCGGCCACGATGCCGGCCTCGGCCCCGGAGCCGGATCTCAGGCCGTGGTCCACGTGCACCGCGGTCACCCGGCACCCCCAGGCGACGGCCAGGACCAGCAGGGACAGCGAGTCGGCCCCGCCCGAAACGGCGCACACCAGATCGGCTCCCGGATCCGGGAACGTGCACCGCTCGAGAAGCGACCCGATCAGGGGGTCGGAGGAGTCAGCCGGACAGGGCGGTCGTGGCACCGACACGCGAGATCCATTCCGACGGGTTGCGGATCTCGACCAGGGAGGGCAGCCATTCCGGTCCCCGCCAGGCCCGGTCGAGGAGCTCGGGACCGCCGGATCCCTCGACGGCGGCGATGAACCGCTCACCCTCCTCGTACTGGCGGAGCTTGGCCTCGATGCCGATGAGCTGTTGGAGCAGGCGGGCGGGACCACGGGTCTGCTTGCGTCGCTGCCGGAGCACCTCGGAGAACTGGGCCGCACTGGGGATGGCCGAGGCGCCGGCCCGGTCCATGGTCACGTCGCCGTGCCCCTCCAGCAGGCTCATCAGCGCCTGGATCCGGTGCAACCCCTCCAGCTGCTCGGGCGTGGCCACCAGGCCGAGGGCACCGCTGTCGCGCAGCGGATTGCGCCCGGCCCGGATCTCCTCGGTCATCCGGCGCAGGGCCTCGGCGAACCGGGACGGATCCGGCTCGAGCGAACCGATCCCCTCCTCGACCAGAGAGACGAAGTAGTCACGCATCCAGGGGATGGCCGTGAACTGACAGCGGTGGGTGACCTCGTGGAGGGCCAGCCACAGCCGGAACTGCCGGGGCTCGAACCCGTGCAGCTGCTCGAGCGCCACCACGTTGGGCCCGACGAAGTACACGAGATCCTGGTCCTCGACCGCGTCCTCGGTGAGCAGCAGGTCGTACTGGCCGAGGACCCTGGTGGACAGCCAGCCCAGCACGAGACCCATCTGGGTGCCGGTGGCCACACGCCCGGCGCTGGCCAGCGGGCCGGCCAACCGCCTCGTCAACTCATTGGTGGCCACCACCCGGGCGGGGTCCAGTCTCTCGAGGTGGGGCCCGACGAGGCGCTGGAAGCTGGAGACGTTGGCGTGCACCCAACCGGCGCGGTCGGTGACCCGGGCCCGGGCGGGACCTGAGGAAGAACGGAGCCCGGTGGACTCCGCCACCAGCTCCTCGGCCTGGGCGGTGAGCTCCTCGAAGTCGGCCTGGAGGAGGTCGGGCCGGTACGGGGCGGGCAGGCGGCTGCGGCTCCCGACCCATCCGGCCACCCGTTCGGCTGTGTCCCACGCCACCGCCCCGGCGCTGTCGGCGTCCCCATCGGATTCGGTCATCGGTGACCAGTGTAGGGACCGGGGCATCCGGGCGGCGGCCGGCCCCCGGATCGGCCGGCGGGACCCCTAGTTGGCCTGGCGCATGTTCTCGTTCTGCAAGGCCTTGGCCACCCGCTCGATGAGGGCGTCGGGCACGTGGTCCTTGCACCGGTTGGCGATGACCTTGCGCAGCTCGGCCTCGAACCCGTAGGCCCCGACACAGGGACCACACAGGTCAAGATGGCGGCTGATCTCCACCCTCCTCGCCTCGGTGAGCTCGCCGTCGAGGTAGAAATACAGGCGCTCGATGGTCTCGTCGCAGCCGACGAATCCCGCCACAGCCCCCTCGTCGTGACCCGATACGGCTGCCGGATCGCCCGGTACGTCCCGATCTCCCACTGGTGGCGCTCTCCTACCTTGCCTTGTCCCCTGCTCCGACGAGGCCCCGTGTACTTCCACGATCGACCAACGCCTTCTGCAGCGCTTTTCTTCCGCGATGGATCCTGCTCATCACGGTCCCGATGGGCACATCGGTGATCTCGGCGATCTCCTTGTACGAGAACCCCTCGACGTCGGCCAGGAGGACGGCCATCCGGAATGTGTCCGGGAGGGCCTCGATGGCCTCTTTGACATCGGTGTCGGTGAACCGGTCGAGGGCCTCGTCCTCTGCGCTGCGGCCCAGGCCCGCGCCCTGATCGCCGGCCAGGTGGCGGTAGAGGTAGAGGTCCTCGACATCCTCGACGTCGGCGATCTCGGGCCGGCGCTTCTTGGCCCGGTAGGTGTTGATGTAGGTGTTGGTCAGGATGCGATAGAGCCAGGCCTTGAGGTTGGTGCCCAGTTCGAAGCTGGCAAAGGCCCGGTAGGCCTTCAGATAGGTCTCCTGCACCAGGTCTTCGGCGTCAGCCGGGTTGCGGGTCATGCGCAGCGCGGCCGTGTACAGCGCCGGCATGTACTCCATTGCGAGATCGGAGAACACCGCCTGATCGGCCATGCCAGAAACCCTACAAGGACTCGGGCGGATCCGATACCCGCCATCGCCCGCCCGGAGGCGTGCAGGGAGGTGACGACGGTCGGATCCCGTCAGGCCGCGTGCACCGGAATTCGGGCGTAACCGGCTACATTGGCCATCTGGACCCGTCGCGAGCCATCTTCGTCGACAGTGAAGTCGGGCCAGCGGCGGATCATCTCCTCGAGGGCGACCCGGCTCTCCATTCTGGCCAGGGCGGCCCCCAGGCAGGTGTGGATCCCGAAGCCGAAGCCGAGGGAGTGTCCCGAGACCCGGGTGATGTCGAACCGGTCCGGGTCGGGATACTCGCGTTCGTCGTGGGTGGCCGCGCCGGTGAGGAGAAGCACCGGGAACCCCGCCGGGATCGTCACCCCCTGCCACTCCGAGGCCTGGACCGAATAGCGGCCCTGGTACTGGGACGGAGGCCAGAACCTGAGGATCTCCTCGACCGCACCGGGCACGAGGCCAGGGTCGTCGAGCATCGCCTTCCACTGGTCGGGGTGCCGGGCGAGGAGCACGAAGGCGTTCCCGACCAGTTTGGTCACCGTCTCGGCGCCCGCACCCCCGAGCAACGCCGCGAACCCGGCGATCTCATCGTCGGCCAGCGCAGTGGTGGTCCCGTCCTCGCGCTCCATGGTGGCCTGGGTGAGCCGGCTCAACATGTCGTCACCGGGATGGAGACGTTTCGAACGGGCCAGATCCTGGAAGTAGACCACCGCCTCGAGCATGGCCTCCTGCCCTTCGCGGGAGGGGCCGGGCTCCCCGGGCTCGCGCTGCAGGGTCAGGTCGATCCAGTGGCGGATCTTCTGCCTGTCGGCGGCGGGAACCCCGAGCATCCGCGAGATGATCTCGACCGGGAAGGGGGCGGCGAAGTCCTCCACCGCGTCGAAGGAGGACCGGCCGTCGAGCTGGTCGGCGAACCCGCCGATCACCTCGGTGACCATCGGCTCGAGGGCCTGGATCGACCGCGGGTGGAACACCTTGCTCACGAGGCTCCGGAGGCGGTGATGGTCGGGAGGGTCCTGCATGATCATCATCCCGAGGCCACCGACCATGCCACCCTCGAGCGAGAGGGAGTAGAGGTCGATGCCCCGGGTGCTGGTGAACGTCCGCCAGTCGTGGCTGGCCGCCAGCACGTCGGCGTGCCGGGCGATGGCCCAGAATCCGTACTGCTCGTTGAAGTGGACCGGCGCCTCGTCGCGCAGCTGCCGGTAGAGCTCGTAGGGGTCGTCGAAGAAGACCTCGGAGAACGGGTCGAAGACCGCGGTCACGATCGGGGCCCGGGCCGCCAGAAGGAGACGAGGAGGAGCGCACTTCCGCCGACTCCGCCGATCAGGGCGATCCACAGGCCCGTCCACCCCCACAGCGAGGTCAGCCCGACGGCCTTGTCGAGGCTCCAACCGCCAGGTCCGACCGTGGCCAGCAGGAAGCCCGACATGGTCAGCACCATCACGTACTCCCAGCCCTCGCCGGGGCGGAAGATGAAGAAGCCGTTCCTGAGGTGGTTCGTCACCCAGGCCACCACCATGACCCCGACGACGCCGGCACCGCCCAACGAGGTCAGCAGGCCCAGAACGAGAAGTGCGCCGGCACCGATCTCGGTGATGCTCGCCGTCCAGGCGTGGAACCAGCCCGGCTTCATGCCCAGGCTCTCGAACCAGCGGCCGGTGCCGGCGATCTTGCCGCCGCCGATGATGTGATTGACCCCGTGCGCGATGAACACGGCCCCGATGGCCACCCTGAACACCAGCAGCGCGAGGTCGACGGCATGGACGTTGGCCATTTCGAAGGCTCCACTTTCTCGGAGGGGACGGTCAACCGGCCACTAGATGATCACACGACGGTTGCAGAAACCACTCGATACCCCGCCACCCGCGGCTCCGGCTCAGTCCGACGCAGGGAGGGCCTTGGCCGACTTGATCTCGAGCGCCTCCCCGTCCAGGGAGAGCGCTCCGCTCCCGGGTTTGGTGCACAGGACCTCGACCGAGTCGGCGGTGTCGGTGTAGCGCTTGCCGAGCAGGATGTCGCCGGTCAGGTCGGACGCCGCCGCGGCGCCTTCCGCCACCGGCTCGTCCAAGGCCACGAGGGGAACACCCCCGCAGGCCAGCTCGTGGTCGCCCGTCCCCTTCACGACCACGATCTCGGCCTCGCTGACCTGGCTCTTCAATCGCAACCCAGGCTTGAGATTCATGACGAAACCTCCTTGATCGACTCCTCGGGCACCGGAGAGCCTGCTGCAGCGGGCCGGTCCCCTGCCAACTGATCGCGCACCACCCGCCGGAGGAGCTTCCCGCTGGCCGTGGTGGGGAGATCGTCGTAGACGACCACCCGACCGGGCGTCTTGAGGGAGCCCAACCGCTCACGGACCCATCCGGTGAGCTCATCGGCGACCTCGGTGGGCAGGAGTCCCGTCAGGGAGGGGCCGAGCACCACCGCGGCGGCGACGGACTCCCCCCAGTCCGGATCCGGGACGCCGACCACGACGACCGCTTCCACGCCGGCGTGGCGGAGCAGGGCGTCCTCTATCTCAGAGGGCGACAGGTTCTCGCCTCCCTTGATGATCACGTCGTCGACCCGACCCTCGACGTAGAGGTAGCCGGACTCGTCGATCGATCCCACGTCCCCGGTGGCCAGCCACCCGGCCTCATCGAGGCCGGTGGCGCTGTCGAGGTACTCGCCGCCGACCTGTGGGCCCCGGACGCGGATCAGACCTCTGGCCCCCACCGGCGCCATGGCCCCGGAGTCCTCGAAGATGGCGACCTCGACGCCCGGCAGCGGCCGGCCGACGGACTCGAGGCGGCGACGGGCCTCCGGGTCGGCGCTGGACAGCGCCTGGCGGTGGTCCTCGGGGCCGAGCACGGCGATGGTCGATGACGTCTCGGTGAGCCCGTAGGCGTTGACGAACTGGGTCTCCGGGAACAGCTCGAGCGCCCGTTCGAGGATCGGCGCGGCCATGCGGGCACCGCCGTAGGAGAGCGAGCGCAGGGTGGGGACCCGGAGCGCGCGGTCGGCGTCCATGCACTGCACGATCCTGGCCAGCATGGTGGGCACCACGAACGCATGGGTCGCACCGCCGGTCCGGGCCAGGTCCAGCCAGCCGGTGGGGGTGAAACTCGGGAGGGGCAGGATGCGACGACCCGAGTAGACCGAGGTGAGGACGGCCGCCACCCCGGCGATGTGGAAGGGCGGGGCCGCCAGCAGGAGGGCCTCGTCCTCCCCCGAACCGGCGAACTCGACCGTGTCCATGACATAGGAGGTGAGGTTGTCGTGGGAGAGGACCGCGGCCTTCGGCGTGCCGGATGACCCGCTCGTGAACAAGATGACCGCGGCCCGCTCGGGATCGTCGACATATGCCGCCGGCGCAGGGTCGACCCGCTCCGCACCGGCAGTGCCGCCGGCACCGCCGGCACCCTCGAGACGGCGCCGCCACTCGGACGTCCGGGTGACGGTCGGGCCGCGAAGGTCGCCCGCGAGCTGCTCGGAGGCGACCGCATACGGCCGATCCAGCCGTTCGAGCTGGGCCTGGAGGGCGTCGGCCGGCAACCGAAAGTTGAGCGGGGCGTAGGCGACCCCGGCCCATGCGGCCCCGAACAGGGCCGCCGGTACCGCCGCCGAACAGGTGTCGGCGAATGCGAGCGTGGCCGCGCCGTGCTCGTCCAGGTCGGCCCCCACCCGTCGGGCCAGCTGGCGCAGATCGCCGTACGAAAGCGACTCCGCTCCGTCGGTGAGCGCCGTGCGGTCGCCGAACGCATCGGCGATGAGGTCCAAGAGGATGGCGATGTTCACGAGGGGTATCCCAGGCCGGTCGGCGGACTCGGTGTCATCGGGCGGCAGCGGGTGGTTCGGTGTCCATGGCGTGGGGATGGGGCATGCGGTCGTCCGGAAGCGGAGCCAACCATAACGATTCGCGTACTGGTAGGACAATCCCCACCTGGTGGGACGATCCCGCACCCGACGCCGGACCCGACGCCGGACCGGACTCGGGGTCAGTCCTCGAGCTCGTCGACCAGGCCCCAGTCCAACGCCGTGCCCGCGTCGATGGCCGGCAGGCCCAGGGCCAGGAGCAGGGTGGCGTGACGGCCGATGCGTCTCGGCAGGCTGACGGTGCCCCCCGCCCCCGGGATGAGCCCGAGACGCACCTCGGGTAGCGAGATCCGGGTCGACCGGGTGGCCACCACCCGGTGTGCGAACGCGGCCAGCTCGATACCCGAGCCGACCGTCGGCCCGTGCAGGTGGACCGTCGTCCGGTCGGCCACGCCGGCCATGGCCCGACCGATATTGCGCTGCAGGCGCAGGAGATGGGCCGATACCGGATCCGATCGTGTCCCGAACTCGTCCAGATCCCCACCGCTGCAGAAGGATCCGCCCGAGCCGTGCACGCCGACCGCCGTGATCGTCGGGTCGGCCGCCGCCACCTGGATGGCAGCCAGGAGCTCGTCGCGCATCTGGGTGTTGAACGCATTCAACACATGGGGACGGTCGAGGGTGATCGACAGCTGGTGGTCCTGCCGGGAGAGGCGGACCACGGGACCGGACTCCTTCGGTCGCACGCGCACCGGGTTCCCGGCGCGCCACCGGGCGAACTCCGGTCCACCCTGGAGGAGCCCGTAGGCGGTCGACTCGGCCACCAGCCCGGCGGGGACGGACCGACCCTGACCGGTCCTGAGCAGCACGGCAAGTGTCGTCGACGCCATGGTGTTGTGGCCGACCGTCTCCAGCACCGACTCGAGGTCCCGGCTGTCCTTCCCGACGACGACGTCGGCCCACCGGGGCGTCCGGACCGTCGGGTCCTCCACCGATCCCACCACGACGGCGGCCAGGGTCTGGAGGCTCTCCAACGACCGCTCGGCCAGCGCGTCCGGAAGGTCGTCACCGTCGACCACCACCACCGGCCGGCCCGAGGCCACCATCCGCTCGTGGATCTCACCTGCCCCGAGCACCCCGGCGAACTCCTCACCGGAGAGCCTCACGGGGTCCATCGGACGATGGTAACGATTCGCCGGGTCCGACGTAGGCTGGCCCCGACCAAAGGAAAGCACCGGTGGCTGCAGGAGTTCTCGGTTCGACCGACACCTCGGAGGCATGGGCCAGGTCGGGGATGATGTTCCTGACCGGCCGGACCGGCGGCCCGGCCCTGGGTGGGCCGGCGGCCCTGGTCGACCGGGGGCGCGACATCGCCGCCGACATCGCCCGGAGAACGGAGCGGCTGGGCCGGCCCGTGCTCGTCGACCCGCTGGCGCTGATGGTCGAGCGGGCCGCCCTCGGCGGTCTGCGGCGGGGCGGGCAGGTCAGCTGCGGCGGGTCGTCCCGCCTGATGAGATCGGCCGACGGCTGGATCGCGGCCACCATGGCCCGTCCGACCGACTGGGACCTCGTCCCTGCGCTGGTCGAACTGCCCGCAGCCGTCCCCCACGGGGAGTGGGGGGCCCTCGAAGCGGCTGTGGCCACCATCGAGGGCCGGGAGCTCACGACCAGGGCCGGCCTCCTCGGCCTGCCCTTGTCGGTGCTGGCCGAACGACCGCCGCCCCCCGGGGACGCGGCGGTGACCCGCGGCGCCGGCTCCGGGATCGAGGCGGAGCGGATCCGCTCCGTCTCTCCGGTCTCGACCATGACCGGACTCGTGGTGGCCGACCTCTCCGCCCTCTGGGCCGGGCCGCTGGCGGGTCGCCTCCTGGCCCGGGCCGGTGCCCGTGTCATCAAGATCGAATCCTCCTCCCGCCCCGACGGTGCCCGTCGGGGTGACCCGAGGTTCCACGCGGCGATGAACGCGGGCAAGGAATCGGTGGCCATCGAACTCGATCGACCCACCGGGAGAGAGACGCTGGCCCGCATCCTGGCCCGGGCCGACGTGGTGATCACCGCGTCGAGGCCCCGGGCCCTCGACCAGCTCGGACTCGACCCCGAGGACCTGGTCCGGAGGCACCGGCCCCGGGCCTGGTTGATGATCTCGGGGTACGGCACCGGGTCCTCCGACCGGGTGGCGTTCGGCGACGACGCCGCCGTGGCCGGTGGACTCGTGGCCTGGGACGGCTCGACGCCCTGCTTCTGTGGCGACGCCGTCGCCGATCCGCTGACCGGCCTGGCCGGCACCGCGGCCGTGCTCTCCGCCCTGGAGAGTGACGGGGCGTGGATCATCCAGGCGTCGATGGCCGACGTCGCCGCGGGGGCGACCGGCCCCGCCCTTTCCGTCGACGGGCTCGAACCCTCGCCCCCCCGGTGCAGCCCCGTCCCCCCCGGGCCCGTCCCCGACTTCGGCGCCGACATTGACCGCGTGCTGATGGAACTCGGCATCAGCTGACCCGGACCCCGGGCCGGTGACCGGAGCGTGACCGGAGGGCGCAACCGGAGGGCGCAACCGGAGGGCGCAATTGGGGGGCGCAACCGGAGAATCGCAGCCGTGGCCGGAGGCCGCCGGCTTCACGGAGGGTCGGTTCCTTCGGTACGCTTCGGAGAGGACATCGACAAGGGGGACAGGCAATGGATATCAACGAGATGGTCATGGTCAGCGTCGACGACCATGTCGTGGAGCCCCCGAACCTCTTCTCCGGGCGCCTCCCGGCCAAGTACGTGGACCTGGCCCCCACGTTCATCACCAATGACGACGGCACCAACGCCTGGCTGTACGAGGGCCAGGTGCTTCCCAACGTGGCCCTCAACGCGGTGGCCGGCCGTCCCCGCGAGGAGTACGGCCTCGAGCCCACTTCGTTCGATCAGCTGCGGCCGGGCTGCTACGACATCGACGAGCGGGTGAAGGACATGGATGCGAACGGCGTCCTCGGCTCGCTGTGCTTCCCCTCCTTCCCGCAGTTCTGCGGCCAGCTCTTCGCCCGCACCAAGGACAAGGACGTCGCCCTGGCCATGGTGCAGGCCTACAACGACTGGCACATCGACGAGTGGTGCGGGACCCACAAGGGACGCTTCATCCCCTGTCCCCTCCCCGCCATCTGGGACCCCGAGGTGCTGGCCGGGGAGGTGCGCCGCACCGCGGCCAAGGGGGCCCACGCCGTCACCTTCTCCGAGAACCCGTCCAAGCTCGGTTGGCCCAGCATCCACTCGGACTACTGGGACCCGTTCTGGAAGGCGTGCAGCGACGAGGCGGTCGTGGTGTGTATGCACATCGGCTCGTCGTCGGACATCGTGATCACCTCGGCCGATGCCCCCATCGACTGCCTGATCACCCTGACCCCGATGAACATCGTCCAGGCCGCCGCCGACCTCGTGTGGTCGCCGGTGCTGCGCAAGTACCCCGATCTCAAGGTGGCGCTGTCCGAAGGCGGCATCGGTTGGATTCCGTACTTCTTGGAGCGGGTCGACTACAACTACGACCGCCACCATGCCTGGACGGGCCAGGACTTCGGCGACGCGCTCCCGAGCCAGGTCTTCAACCGCGGCGTGCTCACCTGCTTCATCGACGACCGCTTCGGTATTGCCAGCCGCGAGTTCCTCGACATGGACAACGTGATGTGGGAGTGCGACTACCCCCATTCCGACTCGACGTGGCCGATGGCACCCGAGACGCTGGCCAAGAGCCTCGACGGGGTCTCCGACCACGACATCGATCGCATCACCCACCTCAACGCCATGCGGCACTTTCACTACGATCCCTTCACCGAGCTCGGAGGGAAGGCGAACTGCACGGTCGGCGCCCTGAGGAAGCAGGCGGTGGGTCACGACGTGTCCACCAAGTCACAGTTGCGGGACAGCATCACCAAGGGGGGGACCCGGTCGGTCGACCTCCTCTCCATCGCCAAGAAGTGACGGCGGACCGCCCCACCCCTGCGCCACCACCCCACCCATCCACAGGTCACTGATCGAAGGAAAGAGCCACCATGGCCACTGCACTCTCTGGTTTCCGCGTCCTCGAAGTGGCGGCTTGGACGTTCGTCCCGGCCGCCGGCGCCGTGCTGGCCGACTGGGGCGCCGACGTCATCAAGGTCGAGCACCCCGAGACCGGTGATCCCCAGCGGGGGCTCGTCTCGATGGGACTGATCCCCGGCGGCGACGGCGCCGTCAACTACATCATCGAGCAGCCCAATCGGGGAAAGCGCAGTATCGGCATCGACATCAGCACCGATGGCGGCCGCGACCTCCTGTACAAGCTGGCCGAGTCGTCCGACGTGTTCCTCACCAGCTTCCTCCCCGCCGTGAGGCAACGGTTGAAGATCGATGTCGAGCACATCAGGGCGGTCAACCCGGGCATCGTCTACGCCCGCGGTTCGGGACAAGGACCGCTCGGTCCCGACCGCGAGAAGGGCGGGTACGACGGCTGCTCCTACTGGGGCCGCGGCGGGGTGGCCAACGCCCTCACCCCCGGCGACAGCGCGTACCCCATCGGCGGAAGGCCGGCCTTCGGCGACCTGGCTGGGGGGATGGCCATCGCCGGGGGGATCGCCGCCGGCCTGCTGCAGAGGGAGAAGACGGGCCAGGCCCCGGTCATCGACGTCTCGCTCCTCGGATTGGCCATGTGGCAGCTCTCCCCCGACATCGTGGCCTCCGGCCTCTACGGGGGGGACCCCATGCCCAAGTTCGACCGCACCTCGTCACCGAACCCGCTGGTGGGCAACTACCGGACCAGCGACGGCCGGTTCATCACGCTCATGATGCTCCAGTCCGACCGGTTCTGGCCCGACTTCTGCCGGCACATCGGCCGGCCCGAGCTCATCGAGGATCCGCGGTTCGCCGACGGTGGTGGGCGCTACGCCAACTCGAAGGAGTGCATCCAGATACTGGATGACGTCTTCGCGTCGAAGTCCTTCACCGAATGGAAGGAGAAGCTGGCCACCTTGGAGGGTGTCTGGGCTCCGGGCCAGATGCCGAGCGAGCTGGTCGACGATCCCCAGGTCGGCGCCAACGGATACCTGTCCACGGTGGAACGTGAGGATGGGAACAACTTCGACCTGGTGGCCAACCCGGTGCAGATGGACGAGACGGCCGACCGACTGACCAGCGCTCCCGAGCACGGCCAGCACACCGAGGAGATCCTCCTCGAGCTCGGGCTCGACTGGGACCAGATCATCGCCCACAAAGAGGCGGGCGCCATCCTCTGAGCGGGACTGCCTGGGCGGAACTACCTGGGCGGGGCCACTTGGGCGGAACTACTTGGGCGGGAACCGGAGCGCCCCGTCCAGGCGGATGTTCTCCCCGTTGAGGTACGGGTTCAAGACGATGCTCTCGACCAGCAGCGCGAACTCGTCGGGCTCACCCATCCGCTTGGGGAAGACGATGTTCTCGACCAGCTTCGTCTTCAGGTCCTCCGGGGCGCTCTGCATCAGCGGGGTGCCCATGGTGCCGGGGGCGATGGCACAGACCCGGATGCCGACCGGGGCCAGGTCCCTGGCCAGCGGCAGGCTCATCCCGAGGATCGCCGCCTTGGCCGCCGCATACGCCACCTGGCCGGTCTGCCCCTCGTAGCCGGCGATGGACGCCGTGTTGACGACGACGCCGCGTTGTCCGAGCTCGTCGGGCTCATTGGCCGCCATTCGGGCCGCACACAGCCTGGTCACGTTGAAGGTGCCCACCGTGTTGAGCTCGATGGTGGACCGGAACGGCTCGATGCCGATCGGTGCGTTGTCCCGGGAGAGGGTGCGTCCTCCCGCCCCCCCGCCGGCCACGTTGACCACGACGGCGAGCGGCGCAAGCCCCGACGCGGCCTCGATGGCCCCGGTCACCTCGGAGTCGTCGTTGACGTCCCCGCCGACCGCCGCTCCGGTCCCGATCTCCGCGGCCAGCGCCAGCCCGGCTTCGTGGGCGCGGTCGAAGATCACCACCCTGAGGCCGAGCGCGCTGAGCCTCCGGACGGTGGCGGCACCGAGGCCGCCCGCGCCGCCGGTGACGATGGCTGATCGTTGGCTCCACTCCACGGGCACTCCTTGTCGGGTCTCGGTAGTTGTCAGGTCTCGCGTCCCACCGGGCGCCGATCGGCAGTGGCTCCGGTCTCCCGGGAACGTAGCCCACCGGGCGCGGCCCCTGACGACGTCGGTGGATCGGTTGGGCCCCGATCGACACGATCCGAGGGGTTGACAGGGCTAACGTCGTTAGCCATACTGACGCTAACAGCGTTAGCCCCGACGACGGGGGTCCAATCGAAGGAGATAACCATGGGATCGGAGGAGACGGAGAACGCCGGAGGGGTGCACTACCGGAAACCCGGGATGTTCACCAGGAGGGTCCTGAACCCGTTCATCGTCCTCGCCCTGCGGACCGGGATCAGCATCTGGGGAAGCCGGATCCTCGAGGTCAGGGGGCGCAAGAGCGGGACGCCGAGGCGCACGCCGGTAAACCTTCTCGAGTTCGAGGGTCGCCAGTACCTGGTCGCCCCCCGGGGTGAGGCGCAGTGGGTCAGGAACGTGCGGGCCGACCGCGGCAGGCTGGCGCTCATCCTCGGCCGGCATCGGGACGAGCGGGTCGCCCACGAGTTGTCCGACAGCGAGAAGCCGCCGGTCCTCCGGGCCTATCTGCGCCGCTGGAAGATGGAGGTGGGCGTCTTCTTCGACGGGGTGGGCGCCGGCTCGGACGAAGGGGATCTCCAGCGCATCGCGGCGGACCACCCCGTGTTCCTGCTCCCGCAGGCGGACAGCTGAGATGGGCACGGACACCGCCCCGGCGCTCGGCTCCGTCCGGCACCCGGTCGACGGCCGGCCCGGCCGCCGGGGCGCCCACAGGACGGGACAGATCATGGCCGTGACCAACCTGGCGGTGCGGGTGTGCGTCGAACTCGGCGCCTACGCCAGCTTGAGCTTCTGGGGTGCCTCCCTCACCCCGTGGCCGGTGGCCAACGTGTCATTGGCCGTCGCGGCCCCGCTGACCGCCATCTTCTGGTGGGTCCGGTACCTGGCCCCGAAGGCACGGCGGCCCCTTCAGGATCCGGCGGCCCTGTTGGCCGAGCTGGCCATCTTCGGCGGTTCGGCACTCGCCCTCGCCGCGTCGGGAGCGGTCGCCCTCGCCGTGGCCTTCGCCGCGGTGGCGACCGTGAACACGTTCCTCATCCGGATCCTCGGCCAGCACCACCTCGACCTCGCACCGTGACCCAGCTCACCGCCATCGGGCCCGGACATTCGACCCGGCCCACGCCCCGGACCCGCTCGCCGAGAGTGCAGGAGTTGATCGCGGCCGCCCACGACCTGTTGGAGACGGAAGGATACGAATCGCTGACCATGCGGCAGCTGGCCGAGACGGTCGGCATACGGGCACCTTCCATCTACAAGCACCTCGACGGGAAGGCGGCGGTGGCCCTCGGCCTGGTCGAGGACGGGCTGTTCGAGACGGGCGACGCCCTGCACCGGGCCGTCGAGGACCCCGGTCCCGACGGCCCCATCCCGTCCCTGCTCGCCGGCTACCGGTCGGCGGCCGGGGAACATCCCAACCTGTACCGGCTGACCACCTCGTCGGAGTTCCCGAGGGACTCCCTGCTGGCCGGCCTCGAGGACTGGGCCGGTGAGCCCTTCTACCTGGCCACCGGCGAGCCCTACCTCGCCCAGGCGCTGTGGGCCTTCGCGCACGGCACCACGATCCTCGAGCTCGACGGCCGCTTCGCCGTCGGGTCGGACCTCGATGAGACCTGGCAGGCCGGGGCCAGGGCCTTCAGCGCCCTCCGTTCGGCGCCCGGCGCCGCCGGGTGACGCGGACCGCTCACCCGGAAGGAACCTGGAGGGGCGGGACGGTGGTCCTCGGCACGGTGACGGGACCTCCTCCCCCCTGGGTGACCGGTGCCGTCGAGGTCGAACCGGTCACCGGCGTGTTCCCGGGCCCGCGGGTCAGGTGCAAAAGGACCTCCAACGTCCCCGAGCTCTGGGTGGTCACGAATCCGCCGATGCTCGGATTCGAGATGTTCCACTCGGAAAAAACGATGGGGATGTCGGCCAGGACGTAGATGGTGCCCCCGCTCCGCTCGCCCGACACCTTGAAGCTCACCGACCTCGTGACCCCGTGCATGGTGAGGTCTCCGGTGGCCGCGAACTGCCCGACCGAACCGTCGGCCGGGACGGTGCCCATGTCGATCGGCTCGGTGAGGACGAGGGTCGAGGTCGGGTAGGCGCTCACGTCCATGATCCGGCCGTCGAACTGCGCGTTGCGCTCGCTCTGGTCGCTTTCGACACTGGCCATGTCGACGGTGAACGAGCCTTTGGTCACCGACGTCCCGGTTATCGATACCGAACCGGAGACCTTGGTCGTGCGGCCGACGGCAGTGGCGTGCTGGCCGATCAGCACCTCTTGCACCCGGTAACCGACGATCGAACCGGGGCCGACCGACCATGTGCCGTCGAGCGACGCCTGGCTCGACGCCGAACCGCCGGTGCTGGTCGGCGTCGAGCTCCGGGGCAGCGACAGCTTGGCCGGCGCGGGGCCTTCGATGAGGTGGATGTACACGAACGGGCCCCCGACGAGCACCACCACCACCACGACCAGGCCTACGATCCACCATCGTCTTCTGTGCCTGCCTCCGGCCACCGGCATCTCCTTCTCGTGCCTGCAGGCCAACGGGTGGGACCTGCTCCCCGGGGCACTCTGACAGGGTGAGATGTGAGCCAGCTGAGAAGGCGGCCGGATTCGGAGGAATGTGGCACCGGTGCGGCACGAACGAATCAGGTGCCCGGTCCGGCACGAATGAATCACGAACGAATCAGGTGCCCGGTGCGCACCGGCCCGGTTATCCCGTCGTCTCCAGCTTTTCGAAGAGCGCACCGTCTCCGAATTCGATGCCGACGGTCACAGGCCCGAACGACTGGCGGGCTGCGGCTGCGGAACCGTGCGCGGCGCCGCTCTCCGCCTCTTGATTGACCCAATTCAATGCGGCCGGACCGGCGAACTGCTTCACGATCCCGTCCAGGTAGGCGGCTTCTTCGAGCGATTCGGATTGCGTGAGCACGGAAGCTCTGTTCGGGGATCCACAGCTTACGGCGATGGCGTCCACCAGGCTCGCACGCTCACCGAGGGTGTTGGTCAAGGTGAACGTGCAGATTCCATCCGCCGTTGTGGCCACGCTGGCACCCGCGGACCTGCTGTCCGAGAACTGCGGCGGGTCCTCCTGGTAGGAGGCGGAGACGTGTCCCACGTAGGCCTCCACCTGGCCCTCATCGAAGAACCCGGTACCCGGAGCGGCCGTCGTCGTCGGGGGGACGGAGGAGGCGCGGGTCGTCGTCGCCGTTCCCGGTGTGTTCGTCGTGGTCGCCCGTGTGGTCGCCGTGGTCGCAGGATGGTGACCGGAAGCGGACTGAGGGTTCCCTCCCGAACAGGCGGCCACCGCCACCGCCACCGCTGTGGCCACTAACCCGGCTCGTATCCGCCCCATGGTCGCTCCGAATCCGATGGTGAGGAGGGCACGTTCCCTCCTTCCCACCTTCCCCGCCGACGCGGGTGAGATCCCGATAGTACCGATGTTCGGCTCCGGCCCGGCCCATGCAGCCACGCGTTGAAGCCTGCGGCCGGTCAGGGTGGCGTCGGTTTCCGGGTCACGAAGCGGAATTGGTGGTCGTCCACGTCGAGCCTCGTGTCGACGAATCCGGCCGGGGCCAGACGGTCGGCCAGGGTGTCGGGGTCGACCGGGACGAAGATGTCGTCGGCGTGGGCTTCCCTGATCCAGTCGATGTCCCTCGAGTCCGTCCCCACGAAGATGGCGCCGGCCCGGAGGACCCGGTTGACCTCGGCGAAGAGGCGGTCCTGGTGGGCCGGCGAGGGCATGTGGTGGAGCATGGCGAAGCAGGCTGCGCCGCTGAACCGCTCCGGCTCCAGCCCCGACGTGGTGGCGTCGGTGCAGATCACCTCCACGTTGGTACCCTCCATGCGTTGGCGGAGCGGTCCCGCCAGCCCGGCGTCCACCTCGATGGCAGTCAGCCGGGAGACCCGTCGGCGGAGCAGGTCGGTGGTGAGGCCGGGACCGGGCCCGATCTCGAGGACATCGTCTCCGAGGTCGCCCACCGCTTCGATCCAGGGCAACAGGTCCGTCTCCAACATGACCGCCCATTCGGGGCTGGCGAGGAATTTGAGGTGCGACTCGTTCATGCTCTTGTTGTACGCTGAGGCGGCTATGGCCGTCTCTGCGCGCTCGGCCAAATATCTGCCCCGACCGGACAAATCGGGCATGGTCGACATGCGCACCGGCGGCCGCCCCCGGGCCGGTACCTTCCCCTACGAGGGCAACGACCTGGTCACGACCTGGCACAGCCACGACCTGCACCAGATCGAGTACGCCCTCCAAGGCGTCGTCGAGGTCGAGACGGCGACCGCCCACTACCTGCTCCCGCCCCAACAGGCGGTGTGGATTCCGGCCGGGCTCCGGCACCAGACCACCATCGCCACCGCCGTGCGCACCGTCTCGGTGTTCTTCGACCCCGGTCTGGTGCCCGAAGCCGGTGGGCGGGCCCGCATCCTGGGGGTGGCCCCGGTCGTCCGGGAGATGATCGTCCACGGGCTGCGCTGGCCCATCGAGCGGAGCGGTTCCGATCCGGCGGCAGATGCGTTCTTCGCCGTCCTCGGGCGACTCGTCGCCGATGCCCTGGATGACGAGGCCCCGCTCAGCCTGCCCACGTCGACCGAGCCCGTCGTGGCCGCGGCCATGGCCTATACCAACGGTCATCTCGGTGCGGTGAGCGCCGCCCAGGTGAGCCGCGCCGTCGGCGTATCCGAGCGAACCCTGCGACGCCAGTTCCGGACGGAGCTCGACATGTGCTGGCGGACCTACCTGCTCCAGGCCCGCCTCCTTCGCGGCATGGCCCTGTTGGCCGAACCCGGCCCCACGGTGCTCCAGGTGGCCGGCAGGGTCGGCTTCGAGAGTGCCAGTGCCTTCGCCAGGGCCTTCACGGCCCGCACCGGGGAGACGCCTTCGGCCTACCGCCACCGCGTCCGTGGTGGGGATGCACCCTGACCGACGGCGGTCCCGACCCGTTCTCGGTGTCACCCACCGCCTCCTGGGTCGCTCCGACTCCTGGGTCGCTCCGGCTCCTGGGGTCCTCCGGCTCCTCTGTCAACAGGACGGAGTCAGCGAGGTCGCCGGGTCGAGAAGTTCGACCACCTCCCGTACGGCGCCAACCAGGTCGGTCGTGGAGGAACTGTTGTAGATCGGACCGGTGCCATCGGTGAGGAGGCGGTTGGCCGCGGCCACCCCCCGCGCCGGAACGGGCAGACAGGTCGAGAGGGTGTCGAGCATCGCCCGGACCTCGGCGGCGGCGGCGATGATCCGGTCCCGGCAGATGGGCACGGCAGGATTGCGAGCCACGGGCGGCCTGGTCGCCTGGGCCAACAGATCCCGCCAGTGCCTGGCCAGAGCCGAACGCATGGGCAGCGACACAAGCTTTTCGGCCCGGGCCGCCGTCAGCCGGTTGGACTCGGGCGGGAGTCCCGACGCGAGCTGGCGGTCGAGGCGGGATGCGAACACGCCGGCCAGCATTCGGATCCACCCGGGGTTGGCCCGGCAGGCGAATCCCTCACCGTTGTCGGGACCGGCCACCAGGAGCGCCGTGGACGCGTTCCGGCACCCGTCGATGAGGATGCGGTGCTGTTCCCTCGCCTCCCGACGCTGTCGGCGGACGACCTGCCGCTGGTGCCCCGAGGGGCCATCGATGAAGATGCTCACCCTTCAATCGTGCGCCGGCACGGCAAGGATCAAAAGTGGCATGATTGACACCGTGCGCGACAAAACTGCCAGTATGGTGGCCGACCATCGATCCCGGCACGGTGGCGGCCCGCTCCCGGCGACGGCACGGCCGGACCATGACGTGGCCGTCGTCGTCTACAACGGGGTCAACGCGTTCGAGCTCGGCGTCGTCTGCGAGGTGTTCGGCAGCACCGAGATGGCGGATCTCGGCGTCCGATGGTACGGGCTGGACGTCTGCGCCCCAGGTCCGGACCCGGTGACCGTCGACGGTGGATTCCAGATTCAGGCGGCTCACGGTCTGGAAAGGATCCACCGGGCCGACACGCTGGTGGTCCCTCCCACCGAGCACCTCGACCAGGTGCCGGCGGAGGTGGTCGAAGCCCTGCAACGGGCCCATGGGCGTGGATGCCGGATCATTTCGTTGTGCACCGGCGCGTTCGTCCTGGCCGAAGCGGGCCTGCTCGACGGTCGCCGGGCGACCACCCACTGGACGGAGTGCGATGAACTGGAGCGGAGGTATCCGGACGTGTCGGTCGACCCCGGTGTTCTCTATGTCGACGAGGGCGACATCCTGACGTCGGCCGGCAGTGCGGCGAGTATCGACCTGTGCCTGCACGTCGTCCGCCAGGACTACGGAGCCGACGTCGCCAGCCAGCTGGCCCGCCGGCTCGTCGTGCCGCCCCAACGCGACGGCGGCCAGGCGCAATTCATCGACACCCCGTTGGCGACCTTCGCGGACTCCGACCTGTTCGCCGACACGGTCGCCTGGGTGCAGGGCCACCTGAACGAGCCCCTCACCGTCGACGACCTGGCGGCGCGGTCCGCCATGAGCGCTCGGACCTTTGCCCGTCGGTTCCTCGCCACCACCGGGACGACGCCCCACCAGTGGCTGCAGCGGCAGCGCGTCCAGCTGGCCCAGCGGCTTCTCGAGGTCAGCGATCTACCGATCGAGGTCGTGGCGGAACGGAGCGGGTTCTGCACGGCCGGCAATCTGCGCAAACATTTCAGCCGGATCGTGCTCACGAGTCCCCAGTCGTACCGGCGTGCATTCCAGGACCGTCGGATCGCGGAACGGAGCGGCACGCGTCGGGCGTGAGTCACCCGGCAGCCGGCAGTTCGGCCCGTTAGGGTTGGCCCGATGAGGGTACTGATCCTCGGTGCGGGATTCGGTGGGCTCGAACTGGCCACGAGGCTGTCCGAGGAATCGGGCGACCAACTGGAGATCGAGCTCATCGACCGGAGCGGCGGCTTCGTCTTCGGCTTTTCGAAGCTGGATGTCATGTTCGGGAAGGCGGCGGCCTCCACCGTCTTCCATCCCTACGGGTCGATCGCCAAGACCGGGGTCCGCTTCACCCAGACCACCATCCGGTCGATCGACCCCGAGCAGAAGTCGGTCGTCACCGACGCCGGGCAGTTCGATGGCGACGTCATGGTGGTGGCGCTCGGGGCCGACCTCGACCCATCGGCCACACCCGGCCTGCTCGAGGCGGGCCACGAGTTCTACACCGTGCCGGGTGCGTTCGCCCTTCGAGATGTCCTCGAATCCTTTGAGGGCGGCAACGTGGTCGTGGGTGTGACGTCGACGCCGTTCAAGTGCCCGCCGGCCCCGAGCGAGACGGCGCTCCTGATGCACGACTACCTGTCCCGGAAGGGCTGCCGTGACGGGTCCCGCATCTCGCTCGTCATGCCCCTCGGCGTCCCGATCCCTCCCTCCCCCGCAGCTTCGGCGGCGCTGCTCTCCGCCTTTGGCGAACGTGGGATCGACTGGCACCCGGAACGCCTGGTCACGGGACTCGACGGCGAGAGGAAGGTGGCCCTTCTGACCGGCGGGGAGGAACTGGACTTCGACCTGTTCCTCGGAGTTCCGGTACACAAGGCGCCGACCGTCGTCATCGAGTCGGGCCTGGCCGTCGACGGATGGATCCCGGTCAACCCGATGACTCTCGAGACCGGGTTTCCCGACGTCTACGCGGTCGGGGACGTGACCAGCGTCGGAACGCCCAAAGCCGGCGTGTTCTCGGAGGGGCAGGCTTCGGTGGTCGCCGACCAGATCATCTCGAAACTCCGGACCGGGTCGCCACAGAACCTCTATGACGGCCACGGGATCTGCTACCTCGAATTCGGCGACGGCAGGGTGGCGACCGTCGATGTCACGTTTTTCGCCGGAGCAGCACCGGTGGGTGACTTCGACGGTCCCTCGCACGCGCTGATGGAGTCGAAGTCCGAGTTCGGCTCGAGCCGGGTCCAACGGTGGTTCGGACGGACCTGGGGTGGTGACGACACCACCTCCGGCTGACGGTCCGGCTGACGGTCCGGCCACAAGATCACGGCCACTCCCGGCCTGGTGCCAGGGAGTGATATCCATCGGACGGGAGAGCGGGCCGCCTTCACTCGGATCCCGAACCGGGGGACCGCCGGCCCTCGTTGTCGGACACGCGGGCCTGGCCGGCGATCACGTCGGTGACCTCGTTGAGCAACGGACGGTCCCCGAGGTAACGGTCGAGATTCTCCTTGAACAGCTCGGCCTGCCGGTGGAACCTTCCGCTACCACCGGCAGCGTTGTGCGGAGTGACCCGGATGGACGGATGGGACCAGAACGGGTGGTCGTCGGGAAGCGGCTCGGTCCGGAAGACGTCCAACACGGCGGCGGAGAGATGCCCGGAATCAAGGCTGCCGATGAGCGCACGGTCATCGACCAGTGTCCCCCGGGCCACGTTGACGAGCAGGCAGCCGGGTTTCGTCCGGCTGAGGAAGTGGGCGTCGACCAGGTTCTCCGTCTCGGAAGTGGCCGGAGCGGCCAGCACGATCACGTCGGCCAGTCCGACCACCCGGTGGAGCTGGTCGGGGGTGACGGTTCGATCGGTCGGATCCGACGGCGACGGGTGCCGTCGGCAGCCGATCACCCTGGCCCCGAACGCCCGCGCCCGATGCGCCACCTCGGTCCCGATCCCACCGAGCCCGACGATCACCCATGTGGTGCCCGCGACCTCGCGCCAGTCGTGGATGTGCCAGTGTCGCGCCGGCACCTGGTCCCGCCACTGGGCTGCGTCCTGGAACTCGTCGAGCACCGAGCGCATGACGAACTCGGCGATGGGCAGGCTGTTGACGTGGGCATTGGTGATCCGGACCCCGTGGGCCACCAGCGCCCCGAACACCGGATCGTCGTAGCCGGCGCCCGGCGACTGGAACCAGCCGAGCCCGACCGTCTCGAGCATGAACGAGAAGAACGACGCCAGTGGGGCCCCGGCGCGGAACAGGTCAGACGTCCCCCAGGCGACGTCCAGGCCGTGCATCCTCCCGGTCGATCGATGAGCCGCGCTGGTCACGAAGACTCCCGTCATCGTTCATCAGCAGCCAGTCGACCTCCGGTCGGGAGAGCTCTGCGCCGAAGGAGCGGTGGGCCACGGCGGTGAGGAGGACGCGCACCGGCCCAAGTTAACGTCGACGGCAGCTCTCCGTCCCGCCTCTTGGCGTCGGTCGACTCCGGCCATTTCCGGTGGGGAAACATATACTCACGACGTGGCAGGTGTCAGGGGGGCCGATGCTGGGGCGAATTCGAGGATCGGGCCTTCCCCCCTCTCGGAGCCGCGGTGGGCCGCGGTGCCGGTACGCCGCGGCCGGACACGTTCGGTCCAAGCCCGTTGAGCAACGGCTCCGCGGTCACCCGACGACGCGGCGTCGGCCTCGCCGTCGCCCTTCTCATCGCATCGGCCGGTTGCACGGCACAGGCCACCCCGTCCACGGGTCAGCCCTCCGGCGGAGGCGCCACCGCCAATTGGCAGGGAAGCGACCTTCTCTGGGATGCACTGGGCACGACGGCCGGATTCACCGCGGTCGGCAACAGCGGCGTGGTCGTCACGTCATCCGATGGCGCCGACTGGACGAAGCAGCCTGCGGCAACCCATCAGACCCTGCGCGGGATCAGCTCCGACGGCTCGACGACGCTTGCCGTCGGTACGGGGGGCGTGGTCCTCTCGTGGCCGGCCGGCGATCCGGGACGGCCCGTCCTGCACCCGACCGGCACGATAGCGACGCTCATGGGGGTGGCGGAGCACGCAGGCACCTGGGTGGTCGGCGGCAGCGGGGGCACGGTGCTCACGTCCACCGACCTCACCCGATGGACCCGCCGGACGTCCGGCACCCCCGGTGACATCTTCGCCGTTGCCTACGGGGCGGGCCGATTTGTCGCTGTCGCCGATGACGGCAGCATCCTGACCTCGGTGAACGGGACATCGTGGTCTCAGGCCATGAAGTCCGACGGGGTCTGGCTCTGGGACGTCACCTTCGGTGATGGCACGTTCGTCGCCACCGGCGCAGGAGGGACCGTGCTGCAATCACGTGACGGGCTGACCTGGACGGAGCGCACGTCGGGGACGAAGCAGGTGCTGCGAGGGGTGACCTATGGGCGGGATGCGTTCCTCGCCGTCGGCTCCGACAGCACTGCGCTCACCTCACCGAACGGGGTGACCTGGACACCGGTCGATGTCGCCGACACCGGGGTCGAGCTGTGGCGACCGGCCGCGTCGGCCACGGCGTGGCTGGCCGTCGGTGCGGGCGGGACCCGGCTCGTCTCGCATGACCTCAAGACCTGGAGCGGTGCTGACACGACACGCGACGCCTTCTACTCAGTGGCCAGCGACGGTTCAGAGACGCTGGCGGTCGGTGTCAACGGCGGCATCGGCCGCTTGGAGGCCGACGGTCAGTGGAACATCGTCGCCACCGCCCCGGGACGTCGAGAGCTTCGCGGTGTTGCCCACTTTCCGACCGGGTGGGTCGTCGTGGGGGGCGGAGGCACGATACTCACGTCCTCCAACGGCACGTCCTTCGCCGCCCGGGCATCGGGCTCGACCGCAGAGCTCTGGTCGAGTGCGTCCGGCAACGGACGAACAGTCGTGGTCGGTGCCGGTGGCACGGTTCTCGATTCCACCGACGGGGGCACCACCTGGCAACCCGCGCTCAGCGGCACGAAGTCGACGTTGTTTTCGGTCACCTCGGGCCCCGGCGGTTTCGATGCCGTGGGTGTGGACGGGACGATCGTCCATTCCGCCGACGGCGTGACCTGGTCCCTGGTCGCCGGTGGGCTCCATTCGACGCTTCGCGCCGTCGCATCCGACCGCACCGGCTATGTGGCCGTCGGCGTCTCGGGCCGGATTATCCGATCGGCGGACGGTCTCACCTGGCGGGACGACACGAGCACCACCGTCGAGACATGGCGAGGGGTGCTGGCCACGCCCACCGGGTGGATTGCCGTGGGCGGTGGGGGCGCCATCGGTCGATCGGCCGACGGCGCGACCTGGACGCCTGCTGCGTCCGGTACCTCTGAGGAGCTCTTCGCCGTCTCGTCCTTCCCGACCGGAGTCATTGCCGTCGGTGGCGTGGACGTCACCGTCGTCTCCCGCGACGGCTCGCACTGGTCGACGCTGGGCTGACACACTACCGAAGCCCAAGACCCACGTGCGGGTTGGAATCGCGGGTCAGGGTCGCTATTCGAGCACCGTTCGGGACGACCCAGTCGCTGCAACCTGTCCCGTGGCGCCCGGCTGACGGCCGTGCAGCCACTGGATGAAGTCGGGGGCGGGCAAAGGTCGGGAAAGGAAATAGCCCTGCACGGTCGGACAGCCAAGGTCGCGAAGGTGCTGCCACGCCTGCCGGGTCTCGACCCCTTCGGCCACAACGGTGAGATTCAGATTGTGGGCGAGCTCGAGACAGGAGCGCACGATCGAATCGTCGTTGCTGTCCGTTCCCATGCCGGAGATGAAGGATCGATCGATCTTCATCTCGTGCACAGGAAGGTTCTTCAGATACGCCAGTGAGGAGTGTCCGGTCCCGAAGTCATCGATCGACAGCTTGATACCGCGGCCGGCAAGGTCCAAAAGGACGGCGAGTGCCCGATCAGGATCGATCATGATGGCGGTCTCAGTCAGTTCGAGCTCGAAGCGCTGCACCGGCACTCCTGTCTCTGAGAGGAGTTGGACCACATGGTCGGCGAATCCCGCCTCGAGAAGGCATCGAGGAGAGATGTTCACCGACACCCTGAGGTGCAGGCCGTCCTCGGCCCAGAGACGGTTCTGCTGCAAGGCCGTGCGCAGGATCCACCACGTCAACGACCGGATGATCCCGGTGCCTTCGGCGAACGGGATGAACGAGTCGGGTGCAAGCAAGCCGCGCACGGGGTGCTGCCAGCGAACGAGCGCCTCGACGCCCGAAACCTGGCCTGTGGCCAGGTCGGCCTGCGGTTGGTAGTAGACGAGGAGCTGCTCCGTGTCCTCGATCGCCATCTTCAGGTCAGCGAGCAGGCTCAATCGGGCCGGGTCGTTCGTGTCCATCAGAGGGTCGTATCCGACGACGTCATAACCATTGCGCTTCGCCGCATACATGGCAACGTCGGCGTGCTGCAGCAACTCATCGAATACATCTCCGTCATCGGGAGATGTCACCACTCCACACGAGCTGCCGACTTCCACCATGACACCACCGAGGAGATACGGCTCCTCCAATGCTGCGTTGAGCTTTTCTGCCACCGCCAGGGCTTGGTGTGGAAACTGCAGGTCGGGCAGCATCACGGCGAACTCATCGCCGCCGATCCGTGCGATGGTGTCCGAATGCCGCAGGTACTCCCGAAGCCGAGGACCCATCTGCTTGAGCAGATTGTCACCGTACGGGTGTCCGAGTGTGTCGTTGATGTCCTTGAATCGATCCAGATCCATCAAGATCAAAGCCACGTGGGTGCCGCTCCTCGCGCTCGCCACCATGGCCTGGTCCGTCCGCTCCCGCAAGAGGGCACGGTTCGGTAGTCCGGTCAGCGCGTCATGGGTCGCTTGGTGCGCCGAGGCGTTCGACTGGCGGGTCAGAGCACGCGATGCGCCTACGACCAGCCGGAAGAGCACCGCCCAGAAGACGAACAGGCCCACAGCGAGAAACTCGATGATCGATCGGGTATCCGCGCCCGCCAGCGCTGTGGTCGGCCCCAGTGGCGTGTATGAGTCGACGACTCCGCGGATCGGACCCCCCGGTACGAGCCGGACTCCCTGTCGCACCAGGAGCACGCTGCCATACCGCCCGACCAGGCCTTGTTCCAGCGGAGTCATCCCGAGGACACCCCCGGTCAGTGTCTGTCTCTGGGTCACCCCTCTGAGAGCAGCCAGGAAACCCGCTCCTCGGGGAGCCATGGTGCCGACCGGCGGCGCTCCCGAACCACCGATCACCATGCCATTGGCCAGGACGGCGTCAACGGCCACGACATCGCTGTTGGCGACCAGAACGCGGGCCGCTGACGAGATCTCGCCGGCCTGGGCTTGCCGCTGCTGGTTCGTGACCGGTATCCCGTTGCGACCGTCGGACAGGCTCGAAACGATGGTGTGAACGGTGATCGCCGCGGCAATCTGGGTCGACGTCGCCAGCTCCGAGAGGCTCTGGCGGGTCACCTGACGTTGTATCTGAATCCCGAGGATCACCCCCAGTGCGAGGGTCAGCACCAAGCTCAGCATGCCGAACGAGACGGTGAGCGGAACGAGGCGCCTACGTGTCTCGGAGCGGTGACGAGGGAAGAATCGATTCGCCCTCGCTGAGGAGTGTTCCATAGCTCAGTTCCTGTTCGGGTACCCACCGATGAGGACAGGACGAGCCGACCGCTCGAATTTCAGACCACCAGGAACAATCGAGTCGCACGATACGGGATCGCGGTCCTTCGTTGGGCTTCTATCGGCAAGGTGGCAACCGACTTGAGAGGATGCCGAGTCGTGGGACCCTTTGTAGGGCACAACGTATTTCTTCGTGGGGCAAGACATATTTTTGCCTCGTCCCGTTGGTCGTTCGAGGACAGAAGCGGCTCAGGTCTTGCGTTCAGAACGAGCCGAGGGGATCGTCCGCAATCGGTCAATCGACCCGGGGCCTACGCGGACAAGACCTGGACTCAGGGGAGGCTCACCGCCACCCTTCTCAACTCGACGCTCTCGATGGATACCCCGGGCGCTGACCAATCGCTCACCGGGGGAACGGATTGACGGGCTTGCTCTTCCGACTCGAAGAAGACGATCGAGAATCCTCGGCCGCCCACAGGGTCGAGCCAATATCCAGCCAGGAAGCCGGGGGCGGCACGAACGGTTGGAAGGACGGAGTTCGTGAGCTCTGACGCCGCTGCCGGCGCCCGATCGGGATCAATCGACAGGGTTACAAGGGCTGCGTGCACGAACGTCTCCAGTCGTGGTTTCCAGGTCCACCACTCTATGGCTGTTCGTTCCGGGGAGTAGCCGTGGGACCGGTGATCGAACCGGCCCGACCGTGGAAGATCCGAGCACCGGTTTGGTTCTTGCTGCATCATGGTCCCATGGAAGTGCGGGAGGTTCGACGATGAGCTATCTGACCCTGTCCAGTTCGCTCGAAGCCCACGAGAGCGCCACTGGTCAGTTCTGCAGCCTCTTGCGAACCGCCCCTGATGGAACGTTGAAGGTTCCTCACCTGACGTGGACCATCGGTGAAACCGGTGCCCACGTCCTTGGGCTCATGCGGCTCTATCCCGAGATGCTTGCCGGAGTGTCTTCAGGATGGAGGAGCCTGAGCGCGGGTGCGACCGAGAACGCCCGGCTCCTTGCCGATACCCCCGAACGCGAGCCGCAAGAGATCGCTGATGCCATTGACGTCGCCGCCCCGAAGCTACGGGAGGCATTCGCCGCTTACACCGACGAGCTGGCCACCTGGCACGCTGGACTTCGAATTCCCCCAGCCGCCATCGTGGGGATTCTAACGGGCGACATGTTCGTTCACAGCTGGGACATGGCCACCGCACTCGGGGGCACATGGACAATCAATCCTCCGGATGCTTGCCTCTCAGTTGCGGCTGCCGTCCCCATACTGACGCACTTTGTCGACGAGGAGGCTGCGCAGGGGTTCTCGGCGACCTACGGACTACAGCTGCGGGGAGGACCGGCTTTCACTCTCGAGTTCGCCGATGGGCACCTGACCGCGCTCGAAGGTCGCGCGCCGCATGCCGATTGCCGGATGTCGGCCGAGCCGGTGGCCTATCTCCTCACCGCTTATGGCAGAGTCCCCGTGTGGCGTCCGGCAATCAGGGGTCAGCTCGTCTCCTACGGGCGGCGCCCTTGGCTCGGCCTCAAGCTGTCCTCCCTCTTTGTCAGCGCGTAGACGATCCCATGTCGGACATGCCTCTCTGTCGAAGCCGACCTGCTGGGCGTCGCCGAGTGGGTGACGGTTGGCCCAGGGGGCACCGGAAACGAATCAACCCTGCAGCAACTCCGCTGGTGCAGGGTAGAAGCAGGGCGAAAAGGAGGGAGGTCAGTGGCATTCACATTCTTTGACGACGACGGATTCGACTTCGAAGTCCAGAACCTGCTCGGCTCGGTTCGTGTCGGTTGCGGTGATGCCGGCGAGATCCTGGCCACTGTGGCGACGATCACGAACGGCGATGCCGAGAGCTGGGTGTCGGCCTGGCAGGGGATCGGTGACCGAGTGGCGGCCATAGCCGATGCCGCGGCAGCCCGGCATCACGATGTGAGTGCCAGACAAGCGTATCTGAGAGCCGCGACCTACTACGCCGCCGCGCTCACTTCAGTCGACGGCGTGGACGACCCTGACGATGCTCTGCAGCGGGCATTCTCCCGGCATCGCCGCTGCTTCGACGCCTACGCCGGCCGGCTCGAACCGCCAGCGGCAAGGGTCGATATCCCGTACGACCAATCGACGATGCCCGGCTACCTCTTCGTGCCCGAAACCGGCGATACCCCGAGGGGGACCGTCATATTGAACAACGGCAGTGACGGCGCGGTGACCTCGATGCTCGGCATGGTCGATGCCGCCTGCGACCGGGGTTACAACGCGCTGACCTTCGATGGCCCGGGCCAGCAGTCGATGCTCTTCGAGCAGGACATCCCGTTCCGGGCGGACTGGGAGCACGTGATCACCCCGATCGTGGACTTCCTGTCCCGGCGTCCCGAAGTCGACCCGAAGCGCATCGCCCTCTACGGGGTGAGCCAGGCCGGGTACTGGGTTCCACGGGCGCTCGCCCATGAGCACCGGATCGCCGCTGCGGTAGCCGATCCGGGAGTTGTGGACGTGTCGACATCATGGGTGAAGCACCTCCCGAAGGAAATGGTCACCATGCTGGACAAGGGTGACCGCACAACCTTCGACCAATGGATGCAGTTCGGCCAGTCGACACCGCAGGAGGCGCAGGAGTTCGCCTGGCGGGCCAAGCCCTACGGCATCACCGATCCGTTCGATCTCTTCGTCGCCGTGGGCACCTACAGGCTCGACGCCGACGTGATTGGGAAGATCACGACGCCCCTGCTGGTGACCGATCCCGAAGGGGAGCAATTCTGGCCCGGCCAGTCGAAACGCCTCTATGACGCCCTCTCGGGAACGAAGCAACTCGTGAGCTTCACGGCGGTAGAGGGAGCAGACCGCCACTGCGAGCCCATGGCCCGGTCACTGGTCGAACAGCGGGTGTTCGACTGGCTCGACGAGACCCTCGCCTGAGCCCCGTCGGCCGCCACGCGGGACGAAGACGGGCCCGGCATCTCCGGCCGGTCGGGACACTTGATGGCAGTCCACGATCCGCATAGGTTTCTGTGACGATGACCAATTCCGAGCGATTGGACGAGTTCTCCGGAGCCCTTCTTGCGTCCGTGCTCGAATTGCTCGCAGAGCGGAAGGTCAATCGTCCGGGGGCAGCTCTGACCCTCTCGGCGGACGACCTCGCTTCCTCTTGGGATCTCGTGGCGGAGGCGGCCGCATTGCCTGATCCTCCGGAGCAACCAGATGCGGGGGAGGAGGTTGCGAGCTCATACTGGTATGAGCGCGCGCTGGGAGATCTCCTGGGCAGGGGATTGCTCCTCGAAGTCGGGGATCGCTCGTTTCGTGTCTCGGATCTTGAGACCTTGTTGCGAACGAGGGGTGGGCGCTGAGGCGTCGTCGTGCAGGGGCAAAGGGCGTCGCCGTACAGACGCAAACGCAGTACCTGCGGATCAGGACTCGATTCAGATGCCTCTCAGTCCTGGAGGCTCCCTTTTGGTGGGGGACAATGAGAGTCAAAAGTGAAAGGCAGGCGAAATGAACCCGAAAGACCAGGCCCGCCAATGGCTCGCCGAGCGAAGTGGTCGAAACGTGCACGTCGAGACGCGCTTCGTCGACTCCACTGCGACTCCCCTCATCAACACGGGTCTACTCGAGAGTCAGCGCACGACGAACCCCGAGATCGCCGAAGATCCGACAGACCTTCCCGACCCACGGGATTGGTACGAAGTCGGGGCGGTCTCGTACAACCTGGCCGACCTTCCTGACGACATTGAGGTTCACGTTCGAAGCGAACCGGCGGAACAACTCGAATTGATCTTTGATGACGGGACGTCGCTCTTGATCACTGCCACGATCACGGTCACAGGGAACGACGCCGGCGATTGACACGCCAACCGACGTACCGCCACCGCAGGTAGAGAACTCGTCAGCGTGCGGGTGCACCGTCAACCCTGAGGGTGCGGATACGCAGCGTGGTAAAGCCAGCAACGAACCGCCGAGCCCGTGTGGAGCCCGGGAGCTTGGAGCCGGTGAGCCTGGAGCCTGTGTGGAGCCTGGGAGGAGAATCGAACTCCTGACCTACGCATTACGAGTGCGTTGCTCTACCGACTGAGCTACCCAGGCAAGGTGAGACAGGCTATCTGAACAGGAACACGGCTTTGACCTCCGGTTCCCATCCCAAGCCTCCCCGGTGACACCTTCAGGCCGGGTGCGCGCCCGCTCATTCGGTCATACCCGACAACTCGACCATCAACGCGTCCATCAACAGGGACTCGTTGGCGTTTCGACCCAGGGCCTCCGACGCCCGATCGATCGCCTCGACCTGTCGAATGGCGCGATGGCTCTCGGCGGCTCCGCCGGGGGTCCCGGCCGGAGGCCCCGACTCCGCCACGGCCGCCAGCCGGTCGCGGAACATCTCCGCCAGCAGGGCCAGGCCGAAGCGCAGCTCCTCGGTCCGCCACCGCCGCTCCTCCCGCTTGTGCCGGTCCTCGATCTGCTTGCGTCCCGGGACGCCTTTGGCCCCCGTCAGCTCGGCCTGCTCGGCCAAGGTGGCCAGCTCCTGGCCGTGCTGTTCGCGCAACGGGACGAGTCCGTCGTCCACCACTGCCAGCAGCTCCTCGGACACTTCGGCGGCCACCGCGCCACTGCCGTCCAGCCGGGAGGGCACCGATCTCCACCGGTCCTGGCGGGCCACGAAGCCGGCGTCGCTGGCCAGGAGCAGGGCCCGGTCGAGCCGGCCTCCCGAAGCCCGGGCCACCGATTCGGCGTGGACGGGATCGAGCCCGCGGGCCACGAGCCAGTCGACGACCGCGGCGTCGGGGACGGGGTCGAACGGGATCTTCACGCACCTGCTCACGATGGTCGACAGCGAGGGGGGAAGGTCGTCAGCCACCAGGATGAACACCGTGGCCGGGGGCGGCTCCTCCACCGTCTTGAGGAGTGCGGGAACGGCCTTGCCGGCCAGATGGACGTCCGTGACCACCAGGACCTGGCGCGCCGCTTCCAGCGGACGGCGCTGGGCCCGGGTCACGATGGACCGTGCCTCATCGACATCGAGAGAGGGGCCGGTGCGCTCGACCACCACCAGATCGGGGTGGGTCCCGGCGAGGGCCCTCCGACATGTGTTGCACTGGCCGCACCCGCCCGACGGGCACAACAGAGCCGCGGCGAGACCCCGGGCCCCGGCCCGCCTCCCCGATCCGACCGGACCGTGGAGCAGGTAGGCATGTACCGGCCGGCGCGCCGCCGCCATCAGCTGGGCCACCGCTCTCGGCTGGCCCACCACCGCCTCGAACAGGGCCGGCACCGGCACGCCCGACGGGTCGGGAGGAGCGGGCAGCCCGTCCGAGGTGTCGACCGTCCCGGTCACCCGCCGGACCCCGGGCCGTCCGCGGCATCATCGCTACCGGGCAGCGGCCCGAGCATGTCGCGGACACCGGACCACACCGCGGCTGCCACCTCGGCCTCCGAGCCGGTGCCGTCGACCACCAACCACGGGGTCGAACGCTCGGCGGCCAGGCACCGGTAGCCGTCTGCCACCCGCTGCAGGAACGGGTCGCCCTCCACTTCGAGGCGGTCTCCGGAGGTGCCCGTCCGCCGGCCGGAGGCCACCGCCACCGGAACCTCGACGAGCACGGTCAGATCGGCCTTGAGGCCTCCGGTGGCCCACCGGACCAGTTGGCTCAGCTCCGACAGGTCGAGCCCGCGCCCGTAGCCCTGGTAGGCCAGCGTGGATGCGGAGAACCGGTCGGTCACCACCCAGGTCCCCGCATCGAGAGCCGGCACAGCCACCTCGGCCACGTGCTGGGCCCGGTCGGCAGCCATCAACAGGGCCTCCGACCGGTCGCTGACCGGGGGCTGATCGCGGTCGAGGAGAAGGCGCCGGAGCTCCGACCCCAGGCGGGTGGCGCCGGGCTCGAAGGTCAAGACGGCGCCCAGCCGTTCCGACAGGCGGTGGGCCTGGGTGGACTTGCCGCAACCGTCGATCCCCTCGAAGGCGATGAGACGACCCCGCCGAGCGTCGCTCACCCCGGGCTACTGGTCCTCGGTCCGCTCGACCGGAGCCGTGGCCGCCGCGGCCTTCTTGGCCGCCGGGGCCTTCTTCGCCGGGGCCTTCTTCGCCGCCGCTTTCTTGGCCGGGGCCTTCTTCGCCGTCGCTTTCTTCGCCGGGGCCTTCTTGGCCGGTGCCTTCTTGGCCGCCTTCTTCCGCATCGAGGGTCCGGCCGCCCGGCGCTCGGCCAGGAGTTCGGAGGCCCGCTCCACGGTCAGGGACTCGACATCGTCGCCCCTGCGCAAGGAGGCGTTGGTCGTGCCGTCGGTGACGTAGGGACCGAAGCGGCCGTCCTTGACGACCATGGGGAGACCCGTGTCGGGATCGGCCCCGAGGTCACGGAGCGGCCCTTTGGCGTTTCGGCCGCCTCGGGCCTTGGGCTGGGCGAACAGGGCCAGCGCCTCCTCCACCGTGATCGACAGGATCTGGTCCTCGGAGGTCAGGCTGCGGGTGTCGGTGCCCTTCTTGAGATACGGGCCGAACTTGCCGTTGTGAGCGACGATCTCCTCGTTGGTCTGGGGATCGGTACCGACCACCCGCGGGATGCGCAACAGGTCGAGGGCCTGCTCGAAGGTGACCGTCTCCGGTGCCATCGATGCGAAGAGCGACGAGGTGCGGGGCTTCGGCCCGCCCTCCACCAGCTCGCCGTGCTGCACGTAGGGACCGAACCGTCCCGCCCGGACCTGCACCGGCAGGCCGGTTTCGGGGTGCTCGCCCAGCGTACGGTCGGACGACGGGGCCTCGAGGAGGGACTCCGCCCGCTCGACGGTGAGCTCGTCGGGAGCCAGGTCGTCGGGGATGGACACCCGGTCCTCTCCCCGTTGCAGGTAGGGCCCGTACCGGCCCACCCGGGCCACGATGTCCTGGCCGTCGGTCCCGACCCCGATGGGGATGGAGTTGATCTCGCGGGCGTCGATCTCCCCGAGGTAGGTGCTCACCTCCCGCTTGAGGCCGAGGCCCCGCACGTGGCCGGCCACCGGGACGGTGGCGCTGACCGCAGCACCGTTGCCGCTGCCGTTGCCGCGACCGTTCTCCACCCCCGCGCCGGCGCCTTCGGCACCGAAGTAGAAACGGGTCAGCCAGGGCAGCGACTCCTCGTTCCCCGAGGCGATGGCGTCGAGATCGTCCTCCATGGAGGCGGTGAACCCGTAGTCGACCAGATCCGCGAAGTAGCGCTCGAGCAGTCCGACGACGGCGAAGGCGGTGAACGAGGGGACCAGGGCGGTGCCCTTCTTCCAGACGTAGCCGCGGTCGAGGATGGTGGCGATCACACTGGCATAGGTGGACGGCCGGCCCACCCCCAGCTCCTCCATGGCCTTGACCAGCGAAGCCTCCGTGTAGCGGGCCGGCGGCTGGGTGGCGTGCGACCCCGGGTCGAGGTCGTCCACCGACACCGCGTCCCCCTCGGACATGGCCGGCAGGTGGACCTCACGGTCGGCCAGCTCCGCCTCCGGATCGTCCTCGCCCTCGACATAGGCCCGGAGGTACCCCGGGAACTGGATGACCTTGCCCGAGGCCGAGAACTCCGTCTCCCGTGCCGGCTGCCCGTCGACCGCGGCCGACGTCCCCACCAGGCGGACCTGGGCGCTCGTACCGGTGGCGTCGGCCATCTGGGAGGCCACCGTGCGCTTCCAGATGAGATCGTAGAGGCGGAATTCGTCCCCCGACAGGGACCGGGACGCCTCGTCGGGTGTCCGGAACGACTCCCCCGCGGGCCGGATGGCCTCGTGGGCCTCCTGCGCGTTCTTGACCTTCCGCTCGTAGTGCCTCGGCTGGGCCGGAACGTACTCGGCTCCGTAGAGGGCCGATGCCTGGGCCCGGGCCGCCGACAGGGCCTGGCTCGACAGCGTGGTCGAGTCGGTACGCATATAGGTGATCCATCCGTCCTCGTACAGGCGTTGGGCGATCTGCATCGCCCGCTTGGAGCTGAACCGGAGCTTGCGCCCGGCCTCCTGCTGCAAGGTCGAGGTCATGAACGGAGCCGCGGGTGAGCGGCGGAACGGCTTGTGGGTCATGGACTTGACGGTGAAGGGCACGCCGGCCAGACCGGCGGCCAGCGACCGGGCCTCGGCCTCACCCAGCACGACCACCGACCCCGGCGACGTGAGGGCTCCCCGCTCGTCGAAGTCACGCCCCGACGCCAGCGCCACGCCGTCCACGCCCACCAGGGCGGCGGTGAAGGACCGGGGTGTCCCCTCGGGGGCGGCGGCGGACTCGGGGGCGGTGAAGGTGGCATCGATGCCCCACCACCCGGCGGAACGGAAGGCCATCCGGGACCGCTCGCGCTCGACCACCATCCGGGTGGCCACGCTCTGGACCCGGCCGGCGGACAGCCGGGGCATGATCTTCTTCCACAGCACCGGCGACACCTCGTAGCCGTAGAGCCGGTCGAGGATGCGCCTGGCCTCCTGGGCGTCGACCAGGCGGCGGTCGAGGTCACGCCACTCGTTGACGGCCCGCTCGATGGCCGGACGGGTGATCTCGTGGAAGACCATCCGCTTGACCGGTACCGTCGGCGCCAGCACCTCGAGGAGGTGCCAGGCGATCGACTCCCCCTCCCGGTCCTCGTCCGACGCCAGATAGACCTCGCTGGCCTGCTTGACCAGCTGTTTCAACTTCGCCACCTGGGATTTCTTCTCCGCCGAGACCACGTAGAGCGGCTTGAACCCGTTGTCCACGTCCACGCCCAGGCGGGACCAGGCCTCGCCCTTGAAGGCGGCGGGGACCTCGTCGGCCCGACGGGGCAGATCCCGGATGTGACCGATCGACGATTCCACGACGTACCCGGACCCCAAGAGCCCGGCGATGGTCTTGGCCTTGGCCGGAGACTCGACGATGACCAGGGGTTTTGCTCCCCGCCGGGAACGCGTGCCGCCAGAGGCACCGTTGCCGGCGTCGGAATCTGGGAGCGTCTCTGTCAGGTCGGTGGGTGCCATGGCTTTGGCCTCAGGGTGAACGGTGGGGCGAGGCATTGTCAACCCCGGGGAACCGCCACCGGGTCCGCACGAGCTCGGTGGAGGAGAGGTTCAGTCGTGTGAAGACTCCATCGCCACCGTAGCTGCCTCGTCGAGGGCCGCGACCTCGGAGGCCGGCAGGTCACTGTCCATGGCATCGGTCTTGCGCTTGGAGAAGGCGATGGCCAGTAGCAGGATGACCAGGGCGACCCCGGCGATGGCCAGGCGGGCACCGGTGTGGTGACGCAGGCTGATGATGGCCGGGAGGATGAGGAGCGAGACCAGGTTCATGACCTTGATCAGCGGGTTGAGGGCGGGGCCGGCGGTGTCCTTGAACGGGTCGCCGATGGTGTCGCCGATGACGGCCGCCTTATGGGCCTCGGACCCCTTGCCCCCCTCGTTGCCGTCCTCGATGTACTTCTTGGCGTTGTCCCAGGCCCCACCCGAGTTGGACAGGAAGTTGGCCATGAGCTGTCCGGTGAGGATGGCCCCGACCAGAAAGGCGCCGAGGGCGAAGTAGTTGATGCCGAAGCCCACGATCACCGGGCTGAGGATGGCCAACAGGGCCGGCGTGGCCAGCTCCCGCTGGGCCGCGGTGGTGCAGATGGCGATGACCTTCCCGTACTCGGGCTTCTCGGTGTAGTCCATGATGCCGGGGTGCTCCCGGAACTGGCGGCGCACTTCCTGGACGACGGTGCCGGCCGACCGGCCCACCGCCCGGATGGCCAGGGCGGAGAAGATGAAGGCGATCGACCCACCGATCAGGATCCCGATGAACGTCGTCGGGTGGGAGACGTTGATCGATGTCTCCGGCAGGTTGAAGAGGGCGTTGCCGAGCTGGGGCAGCTTGAGCTGCTGACCGATGGTTTCGATGAAGGACGCGAAGAGGGCCACCGAGGCGATGACGGCGGAGCCGATGGCCACCCCCTTGGTCACCGCCTTGGTGGTATTGCCCACGGCGTCGAGGCTGACCATGACCCGCTCGGCCTCGCCGGTGAACTCCCCGGACATCTCGGCCACGCCGGCGGCGTTGTCGGACACCGGGCCGAAGCTGTCCTCGGAGACGATCATGCCGGCCGTGGACAGCAGTCCGATGCCGGTCAGGGCCACCAGGTAGAGGGTCAGTTCGATGTTCCCGCCCCCGAGGCCGATGGAGACGGCGATGGCCAGGACGATGGCGATGATGGCCCACACCGACGACTCGAGGCCCAGGGCCAGGCCGGCCAGCGTGAGGGTGGCCGGTCCGGTGCGGGCCGTCTCGGCCACCTCTTTGACCGGGCCCCGTTCGGTGGAGGTGAAGTGCTCGGTGATCTGGCTGGCCACCAGCATGAGGACCACGCCGGTGAGCACGGCGTAGAACGCCTTCCAGTAGTGGAGATAGGCGCCGGCCACCACGGCCGAGCCGGCGATGGTCAGGATGGCCGCCGTCCACACCCCCCGGTTGATCGGGGCCATGGCGTTCCTGTCGTTCTTGCCGGCCCGGACCACGAACACCCCGACGATGGTGGCCAGGATGCCGATGGCCGGGATGGCGATGGGGAAGATGACCGTCTTGGCCGCGTCCCCGCTCCGGCCGATGGAGCTGAAGGCGGTCACGCCGAGGATGATGGCGGCGATGATGGTGATGACGTAGGACTCGAACAGGTCGGCGGCCATGCCGGCACAGTCGCCCACGTTGTCGCCCACGTTGTCGGCGATGGTGGCCGCGTTGCGGGGGTCGTCCTCGGGGATGCCGGCCTCGACCTTGCCCACCAGGTCGGCACCCACGTCGGCCGCCTTGGTGAAGATGCCGCCGCCCACCCGCATGAACAGGGCCAGGAGGGAGGCGCCGAACCCGAAGCCGATCAGCACCGAGGTGGCCGTGTTCTGGAAGACGAGCACGATGACCGTGGCCCCGAGCAGGCCCAGACCGACACAGAGCAGGCCGGTGATGGCACCGGTGCGGTAGGCCACCTTGAGGGCGGGGGCCATCTTGCCCTCACGGGCGGCGGCCGCCGTGCGTACGTTCCCCCGTACGGCCAGGCTCATCCCGATGAATCCGGTGAGGCCGGAGCACAGCGCCCCGGCCAGGAAGCAGATCACCCGGTAGATGCCGGCCTGGGCGAAGGTCAGGTCGGTCACCGTGTGGGGGACGCAGCCCAGATGGAACGACGAGCTGGTCACCGCGCCCACACACAGGTATTCGGTGTGGGTGACCTTGGTGGCGGTGAAGAAGATCAGCACCGCCAGCGGGATGATGATGATCCCGATGGTCTTGAACTGACGGGCCAGGAAGGCCTCGGCCCCCTCCTGGATGGCCTTGGCGATGTCCTTCATGGTGGCCGTGCCCTGGTCGGCGGCCAGAACGCCCCGCACCAGCAACAGCGCCACCGCGATGGAAGCCACCGCACAGACGAGTGCGAAGTACAGCCAGGTCTTCTCGCTGTTGTGGAGCGAGAAGATCTGGTAACCCCCTTCAGCCAGGAGGTGGGTCATCGGTGAGGCTCCCTTCGGTGTACTGCATGGTCAGTATCCCGCACGGTCGGGATCCTGCATGGTCAGAGTCGTCTTGATCAGAATCGTTCATACGCCCGTTGCAGCGACCGCGACCCACCGCAGTCAAGGACACCGTCCCCCTGCGAGGCCTCGGCCGTGTGGCCGTACGCCGGGGCGCGCCGTCATGGCACGCCGATCCCGGCAACGGGGGCAGAAGATACCGACAAATGGGGTCGTTGAGCAAGGAAGCCAGGCCGGCGGCCCCGTCCGGGTGGCCCCACGGCCGGTCGCGGCCACCGGTCAGGTCGGCTCCACGCCGGCCTCGGGGCCGGCGATGAGCTCGTAGTCGGGATTGAGGATGGCCTGACGGCGGGCCCAGTCCCCCACCATCCCTTCGACCACCAGCCGGGCCCCGGGCTGGATGCCGGGGATCCGGCGCCGGCCCTGGAACACGAGCAGCAGTTTGCCGGAATCGTCGACCAGGACGCACTCGAGATTGGAGGTGCCGGCCCGGGGCTGCACCCGGACCGACTTGATCCGGCCGGCGACCCGCACACGCGTGCGCCACTGGGCCTCGCCGATGGGGGTGGTCCCCCGCCCCCGTTCGCCGAAGGCCGTCCGGTCGAAGGACGCCTTGGCCGCGGCCTCCCGGTCGGAGGCCCGGTCCGCGGCCCGGGCCGCCCTGGTGGGCCGTGGGGTCTGCCCCGAGGCATCGGCCGGCGCCGGCTTGCGTCGCCACTCGCGTCGCCGCGAGAACCAGCCCCCGGTGAGCTGATAGGGCACCACGGTGGCGTTGACGTGGGCCAGTTGCCCCACCGCGTCGGCGATGTGGTCGGCGGTGGCGTCGTGGAGCACCCGTTGCCATCCGGCGGCGAAGCCGCGCCGGGGCAGGAGGAAGGTCAGCTCGGTCTGGCCGTCGGCCACCGTCTCGGCGGCCAGCTCGAGGGCGGCCCGGGTCAGGCGCCGGTCCTCGCACTCCTCGACGTCGAGGGGGAGCCGGGTCAGACCGAGCCGGCTCCATTCGGCCTCGAGGGCGGCCGACTCCCGGTCGTCGATGGCGAAGTGGACGGCCCGGAGCTCGTCCGGGTGCAGGGTCCGTGCGTACTGGAGGGCCCGGGCGGTGGCCATGTCCAGGCGGTCCACCAGCACGATCACGGTGTGGCGGTTGAGCACCGGTGCCTCGGCGGCTTCGGCCGCGCCCTGTTCCAGCTGCGCCTCCTCGTCGACGTACTGACGGTGCAGGCGGATGAGGCCGTAGTACATGAGCGGGCCGACCAGCACCACCACCCACGCCCCCTCCTTGAACTTGACCGTGGCGAAGATGAGCACGATGAAGGCGGTGAGGATGGCCGAGAACCCGTTGACGGCCACGCTCCGGCGCCAGTGCTCCCCGCGGCCGTCGAGGTGGTGCTTGACCATGCCCGCCCCGGCCATGGCGAATCCGGTGAACACCCCGATGGCGTAGAGGGCGACCAGGCTGGAGACCTTGGCCCCGGTGGCCAGGATGAGGGCCAGGGCCACCACGGTGAGGACGATGATGCCGTTGGAGAAGGCCAGGCGGTGCCCCCGACGGGTGAGCTGTCTGGGCAGGTAGGCGTCCTCGGCCACGAAGCTGGCCAGGAAGGGGAAGCCGTTGAAGCTGGTGTTGCCCCCGGTGTAGAGGATGAGCACGGTGGCGAACTGGACCACGTAGAACAAGAGGTTGCCGATCGGGCCGGTGCCGAGGACGTAGTGGACCTCCTGGGAGACCACGGTCGGAGAGCCGGACACGTAGGGCACGGCGTGGGTCCAGTGGGCGATGAGGGTGACCCCGAGGACCAGGAAGGCGAGGACGCTGCTCATGATGACCAGGGTCTGGCGGGCGTTCCGGGCCGTGGGCTCGCGGAAGGCGCCCACCCCGTTGGAGATGGCCTCGAGCCCGGTCAGCGAGGAACCCCCGTTGGCGAAGGAGCGCAGGATGATGATGAACGAGGCCCCGTACAGAGGCCCGTGCCGGATATGCCCGACGTGTACCGGCGGGTTGGCCGCGGTGGCCGGCGGGATGGCGTGGACGGCCAGCGTGCCCGTGGCCTTCTTCACGTAGCCGGCGATGACCACCAGGCCCAGGCTGGAGATGAAGAAGTAGGTGGGGAAGGCGAAGAACTTGCCCGCCTCGCGGATGCCCCGCAGGTTGCCGTAGAGGAGCAGGAGCACCACGGCCACGGTGATGGGGACGGTCAGCTTCGAGGTGCAGGAGGGTGGGGAAGGCGCTGGTCAGGGCGGCCGTGCCCGCCGACGTCTGGACGGCGACGGTGACCGTGTAGTCGATGAGGAGGGCCACGGCGGCGATCTGGGCGATCTTCGGCCCGAAGTTCTCGCGGGCCACCACGTAGGAGCCGCCGGCCTTGGTGTAGAGCTGGATGACCTCGAGGTACGAGAGGGTGACGAAGAACAGCACCCCGAGGATGGCCATGGTGACGGGCACGACCAGGGCGAAGGCGGCCAGCCCCACGTAGGGGACCAGCTGGGTGAGCATCTCCTCGGTGCCGTAGGCCGACGACGAGATGCAGTCGGGCGAGAGCACGCCGAGGGCCGACGGCCGGCCCAGTCGCTCCCCGCTCAGCTGCTCGTTGACCAGGGGCGGCCCGAGCAGCACGTTCTTCATGCCGGTAGCGGAGGGTCTCGGGGAGGTCGAGCTTCACCGCGGTGGCCGCCGCCGGCGATCGCCGGCCCGGGACGGCCAGGGGCGGCGTGACCGTCACCCCGGACCCGTTCCCCGGCCTGGCGTCCGGATCCACGCCTCCGGTCACCGATGGGTCCACCCCCTCAGTAAATCATGGGCGTCGACCCCGCCGGTATGCCGCCGGTTCCGCGGGCCGACGGTTCCGGCCCGCCGTCCCCGAGGCCGCACCTCCGGCGCCGGTTCCGGGGGTGAGTTGTGATCACGTGGCGATGCGTGTTGCATGGTTCGGGTGCACGTCATCATCGTCGGTTGTGGTCGGGTCGGTTCGGGCCTGGGCGTCGGGCTTGGCCGAGCAGGGGCATTCGGTGGCCATCATCGACCGGAACGCCAAGGCCTTCCGGAGGCTTCCCGCCGACTGGCCCGGGACCACCATCGTGGGTTCGGGCTTCGACCGGGGCGACCTCGACCGGGCCCTGGCCGGCGAGGCGACGTCCCTGGCCGCGGTCACCAGCGGCGACAACTCGAACATCCTGACCGCCCGCATCGCCCGCGAGACCTACGAGATCCCGAACGTGGTGGCCCGCATCTACGACCCCCGACGGGCCCAGATCTACCTCCGGCTGGGCATCCCCACGGTGGCCACCGTGTCGTGGACCATCGACCAGGTCCGCCGGCGCCTGGTGCCCGGCGAGCTGGAGCCCGAGTGGTCGGACCCGACCGGGACCCTCTCCCTGGTCGAGCGCGAGCTCCCCGAGCGGTGGGCGGGCAAGCGCCTGGCCGACCTCTCGAAGCCGGGCGAGGTGACGGTGGTGGCCGTGACCCGGGCCGGGGTGGCCCGGCTGGACTTCGGCGACCTGGTCGGCCAGGACGGGGACGTCCTCCACCTGATGGTGTCCGACACGGCGCTCGAGCGGCTCCGATCCCGGCTCGACGGATCCGCGGCCGCAGTCGGGCCGGCGGCCGACCCCATCGGGGCCGGCCCGGGCGGCCCGGCCGGCAACGGCACGTCGGCGGGCACGGACGGCGCCCGCGACGGTGACCGGTCATGAAGGTGGCCATCGCCGGGGCCGGCAGCGTGGGGACGGCCATCGCCTCGGACCTCCACGCCGGGGGGCACGACGTGCTGGTCATCGAGCAGGACCCGGACCTGGTGGCCCGCATCCGTGACGACCTCGACATCACCTGGGTGGTGGCCGACGCCTGCGAGGTCTCGTCCCTCGACGCCGCCGGCCTGTCCACCGTCGACGTGGTGGTGGCGGCCACCGGCGACGACGAGGACAATCTGGTGGTCTCCCTGCTGGCCAAGCAGGAGTTCGCCGTCCCCCGGGTGGTGGCCCGGGTCAACCACCCGAAGAACCAGTGGCTGTTCAACGAGAGCTGGGGCGTCGACGTGTCGGTGTCCACCCCCCAGCTGCTCACCGCCCTGGTCGAGGAGGCGGTGTCGGTGGGCAGCCTGGTCCGGCTGCTCCGGTTCGAGGGCGGCAACGCCCACCTGGTCGAGGTCACGCTGGCCGACGACTCGCCGGCCGCCGGGGTGGCCCTGGTCGACCTCGGGGTCCCCCGCGACGCCACGGTGGTGGCGGTGGTGCGCGACGACCACCTGATCGTGCCCCGGGGCGACACCCGCCTGGCCATCGGCGACGAGGTGCTGGTGCTGGTGACCTCCGACGCCGAGGATGTGGTCCAGCAGCTGCTGGTGGGCCATTGACATGATGCGGGCCGCGTTCTTCGACCTGGACAAGACGGTGATCGCCAAGGCGTCGATCCCCGCGTTCGGCCGGCCCCTCTACCGGGGCGGGCTGATCAACCGGCGGCTGGTGGCGCGGGCGCTGGTCACCCAGATCATCTACCTCCACCTCGGGGCCAGCGAGCAGAAGCTGGCCCGGATCCGCGAGTCGATGCTCATGCTGACCAAGGGCTGGGAGCACGAGCAGATCAAAGAGATCGTGCGCGAGGCGCTGGAAGAGACGGTCGAGCCGATCATCTACGCCGAGGCCCTCGATCTGATCGAGGCCCACCGGGCCGCCGGCTACAAGGTGTACCTGGTGTCCGCGTCCCCCGAGGTCATCGTGGCGCCGCTGGCCGAGCACCTGGGCGTGGACGGCGCCATCGCCAGCCGGCCGGTGGTCGACGACGACGGTCGGTACACCGGGGAGATGGAGTTCTACGCCTACGGCCCCTTCAAGGCCGAGGCCATCCAGGAGCTGGCCCGCAGCGAGGGACTCGACCTCGAGGAGTCCTCGGCGTACTCGGACTCCTACACCGACCTGCCCATGCTCGAGGCGGTGGGCCATCCGGTGGCCGTCAACCCCGACCGGGTGCTGGCCAAGGTGGCCCGGCAGCGCGACTGGGAGGTGATGCAGTTCACCAAGCCGGTCCGCCTGCGCGACCGGGTCAGCGTTCCCAGCTGGTCGATGACCGCCGCCGCCGCCGGCGTCACCGCCGCCGCGTCGGTGGGTGCGCTGGTCGCCTGGCGGCTGGCACGGCGGGCCGCAGCGACTGAGCCTGTTCGGGCGTTCTGGTGCTGTCTCGGCAGCCGCCGGCGCGTGGCGGCCCGGGTTGCTCAGGAAGGACGGAGCCGCTTGGCGGCGACGACACCCAGAGCAACGATGATGGCGAGGATCAGAAGCTTCTTCATGGGCAGAGATGGTAACCGGTCCGATCAGCGTCGCTGCTTCCCGCGCGTGATGCCGGCCGCGCACTCGCACGTGCGGCGACCGCTGCTCGGCGGCTGCGGCCCGGCGGCCGACGCTCAGACGGTCAGGAGGTCGCGTGCCCCGGTGTCCGACGAGGGATGGCGCAGCTTGGACATGGCCCTCGCCTCGATCTGACGGATCCGCTCGCGGGTCAGATTGAAATGCTCGCCCACCTCTTCGAGCGTCCGCGGCTCGCCCCGGTCCAGACCGAAGCGGAGACGGAGGATCTCGCGCTCACGCTCGTCGAGCGGCGAGAGCAGCCGTCCGATCTCCTCGGGCAGCAACGACACGGCGGCCACTTCGAAGGGTGACTCGGCCGACCGGTCCTCGACCACGTCGCCGAGCTCGGCGTCGCCGTCCTCGCGCAGCGGCTCCGACAACGACAGCGGCTCGGCCCGGAACCGCAGGGCCTCCACCAACTTGTCCTCGGGCATCTCGACCTCGGCACCCAGCTCGGCCAACGTGGCCGGCCGCCCGTACTTGAGCTCGAGGCGGGCCTGGGCCTTCTGCACCCGGGCCAGGGTGTCGCCGGCGTGGACGGGCAGCCGGATGGTCCGGCCCGTGTTGGCGATGCCCCTGGTGATGGCCTGGCGGATCCACCAGGTGGCGTAGGTGGAGAACTTGAAGCCCTTGCGCCAGTCGAACTTCTCGACGGCGTGCATGAGGCCCAGGTTCCCCTCCTGGATGAGATCGAGCAGGGGAAGGCCCGACGCCTGGTACTTCTTGGCGATGGACACCACCAGCCGGAGGTTGGACTGGACGAAGGTCTGCTGGGCCCCCTCACCCTGGAGGGTGGTCCGCCGCAGCTCCCGCTTCTTGGCCGGGGTCAGGCCCTTGGGCGCCGCCGCCAGCTGGGCGTCCGCCTCCCGGCCGGCCTCGATGGCCTGGGCCAGGCGAACCTCGTCGTCCTTGGTCAGCAACGGATACTGGCCGATATCGGTCAGATACAACCGAACCAGATCTTCGTCGTCTCGTTCGAGGCGCTCCTTTGCCAACTTCACCAGGTCCTTCGTTTTCCCCACCACGTGGGGGACGGCCGACCTTTGCGCAGCGCCACCGCCGAAACCGGTACTCGCTGATCCAGGTCAGGCGTTTTCGGGCGCAACGATTGCTGCTTTCGAAGTTTACCGGACGCGTCAAGCCCTCCATGCGACAGGGCCGGGCGGCGGGCCTGTTCTGGCGGTCAGTCCTCGGGCACGGACGCGGGGAAGACGACCAGGCCCGATCGGGCCCCGGCCCCCACCACGGCCGACTCGAGGCGCTGGAGGAACTCGTGGACGGCGGCCACGTCGTGCGGCCGGGTGACCAGGCGCTCCACCAGGCGCTCGCCGGCCTGCCAGTCCTCGATCTCGTCGTTGAGGACCAGCCGCAGGGCCCGCGCGACCGGCCCGTCGGTCACCGGCGCTGGCCACCCGCAGATGGCGCTGGTAGCTGGTCACCAGGCGGGGCAGCACCACCCGGTAGAGGCCGGCGAGACGGGGCAGGGCCCCGGGCCGGCCGGCGGGCTCCTCGCCGGCCGGCGGCCATGTCGAGCCGGGCACGTCCGACGGCGGGTTGGCCCCGTCGAGGGCGGCGAACAGGGCGGCACTGGGGGCCGACGGGACCGTGAGCCCGTCGGGGTCGCCCCGGCCAGCACGGGCAGCCGGTCGGACCACAGTTCGGCGTGCCAGGCGTGGCGCAGGCTCTGCGCGTCGAGATGGACCTGGACGGCGGCCACGGGCATGTCGGTGACCCACTCACCCAGCAGGCCGTAGAGGGCGTTCTCGATCCACCGGTACTCCCCCACCAGTGCCGCCGTCTCACCCAGGCTCAGGGGCAGCGACCCGCCGGCCGGATCGGGGCGGAGACGGGACCGAGCGACGCGGGCGGCCGGGTCGGACCGTGCGGGGCAGGCGGCCGGATCGGCCGTCGCCGGCGCGTCCTGGCCGGAGAGCTCAGACAACCGCCGGCGTCTCCCCGTGCGGTGCGCCCGACCGGGCGCGGACGTGGCCGTTCCCGGCCGGTAGTGGTTGGTGATGGGCATCCGCCGATCCTTGCCGAATGCCTTGCGCGAGATCCGGACCCCGGGAGGCATCTGCCGGCGCTTGTACTCGGCCCGGTCGACCAGACCCACCACCCGGGCCACGGCCTCGGGGTCGAACCCCTCGGCGATCAGGTCGTCCGGCGAGCGGTCTCCCTCCACGTAGCCGGCCACCACCGGGTCGAGGACCGAGTAGGGAGGCAGGGACTCGTCGTCGCGCTGGTCGGGACGCAGCTCGGCCGACGGGGCCTTGGTCAGCACCGGGTCGGGGATGAGATCGAACCCGGCCCGTCGGTTGCGGTAGCGGCACAGCTGCGTAGACCAGGGTCTTGGGCACGTCCTTGATCACCGCGAACCCGCCGGCCGAGTCGCCGTAGAGGGTCGAGTACCCGGTGGCCATCTCGCTCTTGTTGCCGGTGGTCAGCACGATCCATCCCTTGGCGTTGGACAGGGCCATGAGCAGGACGCCCCGGATGCGCGACTGGAGGTTCTCGTCGGTCAGCCCGGTGGGCTCGCCGTCGGATCAGCGGGGCCAGCGTGGCGGCCAGGGCGCGGTGGGCGTCCTCGATGGGCACGGTGGCCACGTCGATGCCCAGGTTGTCGGCCAGGGTCACCGCGTCGGCCACCGAGCCCTCGCTCGAGTACCGCGACGGCATGGTCACCCCGTGGACGTGCTCGGGCCCCAGGGCGTCGACGGCGACGGCCGCCACCAGGGACGAGTCGATGCCGCCGGACAGCCCGATGACCGCGTCGGTGAACCCGTTCTTGGCCACGTAGTCGCGGGTGCCGAGCACCAGCGCCTGGTAGACCTCGGCCTCGGGGTCGAGGACGGCGGCCACCGGAGCCGCCGACCGGGGCGCCGGCCGGTCGCCGGGAGCCGGTGGCGACCACGACCACCCCGGTACCGGTGTCGCCCGTCGGCACCGTCCGGGACCGGGACGTCGACGTCGACGTCGACCACCATGACCTCCTCGGCGAACTGGCCGGCCGAGGCCATGAGGTGCCGTCGGCCGCCATGACCAGCGACGCACCGTCGAAGACCAGTTCGTCCTGGCCCCCGACCTGGTTGACGTAGACGATGGGGCATCCGGTCTCCGCCACCCGCTCGGCCAGCACGGCCAGCCGCTCCTCGCGCCGGCCCTGCGAGTAGGGGGAGGCGTTGAGGTTGACGAGCAGCCGGGCCCCGGCCGCGGCCTGGTCGACCATCGGGCCGCCCGGGAACCACATGTCCTCGCAGATGGTCACCCCCACCGGCACGCCGGCCACCACGAACGGGAGCGGCGGGTCCGTCGCCCGGGGTGAACCACCGCTGCTCGTCGAAGACCCCGTAGTTGGGGAGCAGGCGCTTGTCGTAGCGGCCGAGCACCCGCCCCTCGGCACACAGGGCGGCGGCGTTGACCAGCCGGCCCGACCGGTCGGTGTCGACGTAGCCGATCACCGCGGCACAGCGCCCGGCTGGCCGCGGCGATCCGGGCGAAGACCGCCTGGTTGTCGGCCACGAAGGCCGGCCGGCCGAGCAGGTCCTCGGGCGGATAGCCGGTGACGGTCAGCTCGGGGAAGACGGCCAGGTCGGCCCCGCCCTGCTCGGCCTCGGCCAGGGCGGCCAGGATCCGCTCGGCGTTCCCGTCGAGGTCGCCCACCACGGTGTTGATCTGGCACGCGGCCACGCGCACTCGAGCCATGCCCGCAGCCTACCGGCGCCGCTGCCTGGCCTTTTCTCGCCCGGACCCGCCCGGTCCGGGGTCGCCCGCCACCGGGAGGCGTCGCCATCCGGACCGGCCGTCGGCTCCGGTACGCTCGTCAGCGGGCGCCCCGTCGCTAGTTCATCCTCCGTTTACAGTCGGGTAACGGAGGAGAAATGGCCCACTGCGATAGTGGACTGTCCTTGGACTCTCATCTGCCAGCGGCAGGCCAGCAGTCCGGCCCGGTGGATCGTCGCCCGGGACGGGTGAGGCACGTTGAGCAGAGGGCGCCGAAGTAGCAGAGCAACCGAGCAATAGAGGAGTTCATGTGCCTTATCAAGCTGAATACATCTGGATCGACGGGACCGAGCCGTCGCCGCTCCTCCGGAGCAAGACCAAGGTCATCGCCGACGGCGAGGAGCCGGGCATCTGGGGATTCGACGGGTCGAGCACCAACCAGGCGCTGGGGCACGACTCCGACTGCGTGCTCCGGCCGGTGTTCATCGTCCCCGACCCGCTGCGGGGCCCGGACGACAAGCTGGTCATGTGCGAGGTCGAGCTCACCGACTTCACCCCCCATCCGACCAACACCCGGGCCAAGCTGCGCGAGGTGGTCGAGAAGTACGGCGACCAGGAGCCGATGTTCGGGATCGAGCAGGAGTACACCTTCATCAAGGACGGCCGGCCGCTCGGCTGGCCCGCCCTCGGCTACCCGGCCCCCCAGGGCCCGTACTACTGCGGTGTCGGCGGCGACAAGATGCCCGGACGCGAGATCGTCGAGCTGCACACGGCGGCGTGCATCGACGCCGGCATCGGCATCGAGGGCACCAACGCCGAGGTGATGATGGGCCAGTGGGAGTTCCAGGTGGGCGTGCTCTCGCCGCTCGACGTCTCCGACCACCTGTGGGTGGCCCGCTGGCTGCTCTTCCGCATCGCCGAGGACTTCGGGGTCTACGCCACCCTCGAGCCCAAGCCCATCATGGGCGACTGGAACGGGGCCGGCGCCCACACCAACTTCTCGACCAAGGCCATGCGGGAGGACGGCGGCTGGGACGCCATCATCGCCGGCTGCGAGGCCATCGGGAAGAAGATCGACGAGCACATCGCCGTCTACGGCGTGGGCATCGAGAGCCGCCTGACCGGGGCCCACGAGACCGCCCACTTCACCAAGTTCAGCTACGGCACCTCGGACCGGGGCGCCTCCATCCGCATCCCGTGGGCGGTGGCCAAGGCCAAGAAGGGCTGGCTGGAGGACCGTCGCCCCAACGCCAACATGGATCCCTACCAGGTGACCGCGGTCATCGTGGAGACGGTCTGCGGCGACGCGGCGGGAGGCTGACCGGCGACGGGCCCGAGGCCCGGTCCACCCCCCCGGCCGCCCTCGATCCGGCCCGCCGGCCATCAGCTGAGACGAACAGAGCCGGGTCCCTCCGGATCCGGCTCTGTTCGCACCTCCCGGCCCTTCGTCGACCGACCCCCTCACGGCCTGCGACAATGGCAGCATCAGCACCGACGACCCCACACAACCGACCCCGGCGTCCCCGGAGGTACCCGACCCCATGAGGAGTCAAGAGGAGTACGTCCTCCGGACCGTCGAGGAGCGCGGCATCAGGTTCGTCCAGCTGTGGTTCACCGACGTGCTGGGGACCCCCAAGACCTTCAGCATCACCCCCGCCGAGCTGGAGAACGCCCTCGACGAGGGGATGACCTTCGACGGCTCGGCCATCGACGGCTTCAGCCGGGTCCAGGAGAGCGACGTGCTGGCCCGGCCCGACGCCAACACCTTCCAGCTGCTCCCCTGGCACGGCCACGGCCAGGCCGGGCTCCGGCACGCGAGCACCCGAGGCCCAGGTGGCCCGGGTCTTCTGCGACATCGTCGACCTGGACGGCTCGCCCTTCCAGGGCTGATCCCCGCCACGTGCTGCGCCGGACCCTCGACCGGGCCCACGACCGCGGCTTCACCTTCTTCGCCGCCCCCGAGATCGAGTACTTCTACTTCGCCGACGCCGACCCGTCCCATCCGCCGGTCGCCCTCGACTCGGGCTCCTACTTCGAGCTGACCGTGGCCGACCGGGCCAGCGACATCCGCCAGCGCACCGTGCTCACCCTCGAGGAGATGGGCATTCCCGGTGGAGCACGCCCAGCACGAGGACGCCCCCAGCCAGCACGAGATCGACCTGCGCTACACCGACGCCCTGACCATGGCCGACACGGTGATGACCGTCCGGCTGGTGGTCAAGGAGATGGCCCGCCAGCAGGGGGTCTTCGCCAGCTTCATGCCCAAGCCGCTGGCCGGCGTGCAGGGTTCGGGCATGCACACCCACATGTCCCTGTTCCGGGGGGACACCAACGCCTTCGTCGACCTCGACCGGCCCGGCGGGCTGTCCGAGGTGGCCGAGGGGTTCATCGCCGGCCTGCTGCGCCACGCCCCCGAGATCACCGCGGTGACCAACCAGTGGGTCAACTCCTACAAGCGGCTGGTGTCCGGCTACGAGGCCCCCATCCACGTGTCGTGGGCCCGCAACAACCGCTCGGCCCTGGTCCGGGTGCCGGTGGTCAAGCCGGGCAAGTTCGAGTCCACCCGGGTCGAGTACCGCTCGCCCGACAGCGCCTGCAACCCGTACCTGGCCTTCGCCGTCATCCTGGCCGCCGGGCTCGAGGGCATCGAGAAGGGCTACGAGCTGCCCCCCGAGGCCGACGCCAACCTGTTCGCCCTCAGCCCCGAGGAGCTGGCCAACAAGGGGATCCTCCACCTGCCGGGCAGCCTCAACGAGGCGCTCGGCCTGATGGAGTCCTCCGAGCTGCTGGCCGACACCCTCGGCGAGCACGTCTTCGAATGGTTCATCCGGAACAAGCGGGCCGAGTGGGCCGAGTACAAGGCCCACGTGACCCAGTTCGAGCTCGACCGCTACCTGCCCCTGCTGTAATCAGACGGGCCGGAACCGACCGCACCTCACCGCGAAGAGGGGAAGACCGCCATCGAACCGCTGCTGTGCTTCCCCGCCGCGCCCCCGGCGCCGGTGACCGCCGTGCTCGACCGCGCCGGCTACCCGTGGCAGGGCATCGACAAACCCGAGGCGGCCGAGACCGACGAGCCCGAGGACGGGTGGTCGGGCGCGGTGATCTGCAGCGGTGACGACCCCATCGGGGCCTTCCTCCTCTGCCGCCACCTGCGCAAGCGCGAGGTCCCCCTGGCTCCGGTGATGGTGGTGGTCCCGCTCGACCAGCTGGGCGAGCTCGAGCTGCGGGAGGACCTGTTCGACGACCTGTGCCTCGAGCCGGTCAACGCCGACGAGCTCAGCGCCCGGCTGGCCCACCTGTTCTGGCGCACCGGGCGGGGTCTGCGCCCCGACCTGCTCGAGCACGGCCCCCTGGTCCTCAACCTCGAGACCTACCAGGCGGCGGTGGCCGGCAAGGTGCTCGACCTCACCTACATGGAGTACGAGCTCCTGCGGTTCCTGGCCGCCCGGCCGGGCAAGGTCTTCACCCGCGAGACCCTGCTCAGCCGGGTCTGGGGCTACGAGTACTACGGCGGGGCCCGCACGGTGGACGTCCACGTCCGCCGGCTGCGGGCCAAGCTGGGCGAGGAGCACGCCCACCTGATCCAGACGGTGCGCTCGGTCGGCTACCGGTTCGGCCAGACCAGCCTGGACCCCCTGACCGGTCACTCCGGCAGCCGACGGGCGGAGCGTAGGCCCACACCTCGACCTCGACGGCGGCCCCCATGGGCAGGGCCGGCACCGCCACCATCGACCGGGCCGGCCGGTGGTCGCCGAAGAAGGCCACGTAGGCCTCGTTGACGGCGGCGAACTGGTCGGTGTCGGTGACGAACACCGTGGTCTTGACCACGTCGCTCGAGCGTGGCGCCCGTTGTCGGCGAGCAGCCGCTCGGCGTTGGCCAGGGCCTGGGTCAGCTGGGCCGGGGCGCCCCGTCGACCAGCACCGGTGGGCCGGGGCCGGTCGCGTCCGCCCCGGCTGCCGGAGGCTGGTGCAGGCCGAGCTGGCCCGAGCAGATCAGCCACGGCCCGGCCCGCACGATCGGGGTGTAGGGACCGATCGGGCGTGCTCATCGGGTGGCTCCTCGGGCGGCGGTCGGAGCGGTGACGGCGGGCGGTCGGCATCGAGCCTACCGCCCCAGTGGCGCCGACGGGCCGGAGGACGTCCGGTCACCGCCGGCCGGTGCCGGCCCGCGTCGGTCGGGCCACGCCGGGCGGCAGCCCGTCGGCCAGCCAGCGGGCGGCGGCCACGGCGGCGAACACCGCGTCGGAGCCGTTCACCGCCGGACCGTCGCCGTCGGTCGCACGGTCACGGTCACCGGGGGCATGTCGCGGGCCGCCAGGATCCCGAAGGACCGGATGGTCAGGTCGTGGACCGCCCCGTCCTCGTCGACGGCGATGCCCTCGGAGCGCACCCAGCCCAGTGCCTGGTGGGCGGCGCCGATGCAGTAGGACCGCAGCACCACCTCGTCGAGGACCTCGCCGGCGTCGACCTCCACCTCGACCGAGTCGTCGGCCCGGCACCGGGCCACGGCCCGGCCCCACCGGTGGGAGCGGTGATCTCGACCGGGCACGTCGTGACACCGGTCGGCGCGCCGACCGCGCCCAGCTGCCCGGGCACACGCGGCCAGCACGGCCGCCTCGGCCCACACCGCAGCCCGCAGGTCGAAGGAGATCGGCCGGGCCGGCCAGCGGGACCGCCTCGAGGACCAGGCCGGGGGCCACCGCGGCCACCGTCGGCCACCAGCGACGCCCACTCCTCCCCGGAGAACCCGTCGGGCGGGACCCCGACCCGCAGGACCCCGGTCCCGTCGGCGCCGATCCCGCCGGCCACCGGCGGGCGCTTGGGGCCGAGCCGCACCACGTCCTCGCGGGACCAGAGCACCCGTACCGGCCGGCCGTGCTCGTCGGCCAGGCGGCGGGCGTCGGCAGCCACCGGCGAGTGCAGCTTCCCCCCGAAGGCCCCGCCGTTCCCGAGGGCGAGGCCGGCTCGCCGCCCGGGCGCGCACCACGAGGCGTCGGGCTCGACGTAGGCCGGCTCCACCCAGGTGGTCCGCAGGATCAGATCCCAGTCGCCCGGCGGCAGCGCCACCGGGTGGTCCAGCGCCAGGCTGGTCCTGCGGCCCTGCACCTTGCCGGCCAGGGCCCGGGCCGCGCCGACCGACTCGGCCACGGCGTAGCCGCCGGCGCCGTCGGGCACGGCCACCAGGGCGTCGGCCGGGCAGGTGTCGTCGGCGAACCCGGCCCGACCGAGCACCGACCGCGGGCCCGACCTCGCTGGGGCACGCCCGCCTTCGAGGGTGGCCCGGGCCGAGGCAGGCTCGAGGTCGCGCTCGCGCGGGTCGCCGTCCGGCACCCGGGGCCGGTGGGCCGCGAGGACCAGGTCAGCGGCCTCCTCGATGGTCTGCCATCCGGTGCACCGGCACAGGTGGGCCAGCAGGGCCCGGTCGACCTGCTCCGCGGACGGGGGCCGGTCGGTCGGATGCCGGCCGCCCGGAGCCGGGCCGGGCCCAGAGCGGCCAGCCGCATCACGATGCCCGGGGTGCAGAAGCCGCACTGGCTGCCCCCGGTGGCCACCAGGGCCTCGGCCCACCGCTCCGACTCCGGCTCGGGCAGACCCTCGAGCGTGGTGACCTGGCGGCCCTGGAGCCGCCGGACCGGGGTCACGCAGGCCACCCGGGGGGCGCCGTCCACCCAGACCGTGCAGCATCCGCACTGGCCCTGGGGGCTGCAGCCGTCCTTGACCGAGCGGATGCCCAGCTGGTCACGCAGGACGTCGAGCAGCGACGATCCGTCGTCGGCCACCTCGACGTCGGCGCCGTCGACACGGAGCTGGATCAGTGGTTCAGCGGCTCAGCTGAAGGAGGAGCCGCAGCCGCAGGTGCGGGAGGCGTTGGGGTTGGTCACGTGGAACCCGGCGCCCTGGAGCCCGTCGCTGTAGTCGAGGGTCGAGCCCTTCAACAGATCGGCGCTGGTGGGGTCGACCACGACCTTGACGGTCCCGAACTCGCGGACGACGTCGTCCTCGGCCATGTCGGCGTCGAAGAACATCTCGTAGCTGAAGCCGGAGCAGCCACCCGGCCGGACCGCCACCCGCAGGGCCAGGCCCTCGATGTCCTCCTGGGCCAGGAGCTCGGCCACCTTGGCCGCGGCGACGTCGGTCAGCGTCACCGGATTCGGCTTCTTCCCGATGCTGACGGTCTGCATGGTGCGCACTCATCGGCGCTCCTCCTGGATCACGAAACTGGTCGACCGGACCACGAGGGCACACCGACCCGGCGACCCGTCTGCCCGACAGCGATACGACTGCTGCCCCAAAGCGTACCCGCGTCGCGGCCCAGGTGGTACATCAGCGTGGGTGGCGGACCCGGCCCGACCGGTAGAATTGCCCGAGTGACCAGGTCCGACACTCCCGAGTCCGGCGCCGGGGCCGTGGAACGCCCGGTACCGACCGAGGAGGCCGTGCGGGCCGCCCTGCGCGGGGTGGTCGATCCCGAGCTGGGCGCGGACATCGTCGAGCTGGGCATGGTCACCGCCGTCGGCATCGGCGAGGGGGGCGTGGTCGAGGTCGAGGTGGCCCTCACCGTGGCCGGCTGCCCCTGCGCACCCAGATCCAGAGCGACGTCGAGACCCACGTCGGGGCCCTCCCCGGGGTGGAGGCGGTGTCGGTCACCACCGGGGTCATGGACGCCGATCAACGCAAGAAGGTCATGGACCAGGCCCGCCTGGCCGCCCGGGACCCGGCCCCGGACACCGACATCCCCGACACGGCCCGGGTCATCGCCATCGCCTCGGGCAAGGGCGGGGTGGGCAAGAGCTCGGTCACCGTCAACCTGGCCGTGGCCCTGGCCCGTCGGGGCCTGACCGTCGGGGTCCTCGACGCCGACATCTGGGGGTTCTCGGTCCCCCGCCTCCTCGGGATGCAGGGCGAGGTCGAGGCCCGGGACAAGAAGATGGTCCCGCTCGAGCGCCGGATCGGCGACGGGCTCCTCCGGGTCCTGTCCATGGGCTTCCTGGCCGACGAGGACAGCGCCATCATGTGGCGGGGGCTGATCCTCAACCGGGCCGTCCAGCAGTTCCTCGAGGACGTCCACTGGGGCGACCTCGACTACCTGCTCATCGACATGCCCCCCGGGACCGGCGACATCCAGATGGGCCTGGCCCGCATGCTGCCCCGCACCGAGGTGATCGTGGTGACCACCCCGCCGGTGGCCGCCCAGAAGGTGGCGGCCCGGACCGCCGACATGGCCCGCAAGGGCTACCTCCGGGTGGCCGGGGTCATCGAGAACATGAGCGACTTCACCTGCGAGCACGGCACCTCCTACGCCCTGTTCGGGTCGGGCGGCGGCGCCCGCCTGGCCGCCGACGTCGGCGTCCCGCTCATCGGCCAGATCCCCCTGCACCCGTCGGTGGCGGCCGGCGGCGACGCCGGGACCCCGGTGGCCCTCGACGCCGGTCAGCCCCTGGCCGAGGTGTTCGACCGCATCGCCGACTCGGTCATCACCACGATCGCCCCGGTGGTGTCCATGGAGGGCTGCAGCGTCCGCCTCCTCGAGCGGGTGGAGGCGGCGGTCAGGAGGGGTCCGACGACCCCAGGCGTCTCCCACGCTGGAGGCGACACCGGGTCCGCCGGAGGCGACACCGGGTGACCGCTGGGCCGGGCGATCGGGACTCAGGCCGTGCCCGCCTTCGGGTCCCAGATCGCCCGGGCCGCGTCGGCCAGGCCCGGGTCGACCTCCGGCCCCGAGGCCAGCCGGTCGGCCAGCGCCTCCTCGTAGCCGTGGTCGCCGGGCCGCAGGATGAGCACGTGGCCGTCCTCGATGAGGACGATGGGCAGCACGGTGGGCACGTCGGTGACCTGGCGGCCCAGTCCATCACCTCGTCGGTGGTCCGGTAGCCCTCGATGTTGCGGAGATTGGCGATGGTCGGGGGCAGCAGCTCGATCTCGCCGGCCGCCTGCCGGGCCAGGGCCTCGGCCGGGCGGACCCAGATGTTGGCGATGGTCTCCCCGTCGTCGTGGCTGGCGATCTGGCCCGGCGGCGCCGCGGTGATGAAGAACCGGGTGTCGTAGCGCCGAGGGGCCAGCTCGGGGGTGATCCAGTGGCTGACGTAGTGCACCGCGTCGACGGCCAGGACCAGGCCCTCCTGGTCGGCAGACGTCGAGGAGCCCGGGCGCTGCCGCGTTGACCGCGTCCCGGTGGTCGGCGAACCGCGCGGCCACGGCCGGCTCGGTGGTGTCGAGCAGGCGGCCCCGGTCGGGGCCGGCGCCGGCCGGCCGGGCCAGCAGGACGCCGGCCTCCTCGAAGCACTCCCGCAGCGCCGCCACCCAGAAGGCCAGACCACCCGAGTCGACGCCCAGGACGGCGCTGGCCTCGGCGTCGGTCCGGCCCTGGCACAGCGCCTCGGCCCGTGGCCCCCGGTCCTCGGGATCCACCGACCCCCCGGGGAACACGTAGGCGCCGGCCACGAACTCGGAGGCGAGGTTGCGGCGGAGCATGCAGACCTCGATGGCCGGGCGCCCCCCCTCGTCGTCCGCGTCACGGATCAGCATCACCGTGGCGGCATCACGGAGGGTCACGCTCATCGGCTCAGGCTACCGTCCGCCCGGCCGGCCGCCCCCGGCTCAGGTGCAGGCCCGGCCGGCCGCCGAGCTCGGCACCGGGGCGCCGCCCGCCGATCGGGGAGTGAGGACGCCGGAGTCGACCAGGGAACTGATGGCCAGCTCCCTGAAGGTCGACGGATCGGCGATGAGCCAGGCGTGGGCCCCCTCGATCACCACCCCCTCGACACCGGCCGCGTGCCGGAGCTCGTCGAACGCCGACCGGGACACCAGGCGATCGCGATCCGACCAGGCCACGTTGACCGGAATACCGCGCTCGGCAACGGCCCGCACCTCGCGGACCAGGTCGGCCCGCCGGATGAACTCGCCGGTCCGGAACATGCCCAGGGGATTGCCCAACAGGTTGGGGATGAAGTCCTCCAGCAGGGTCGGGAGCACCCGGACCAGGTGTGGCGAGTGCAGGAGATCGGTCCCGAAATGGCGACCCCAGTCCCAGACCGGCCGCTGCATGGTGGTCCGGACCTCGTTGGGGAACAGGGCCCAGGTCGGGCTCCCGATGGCGTTGACCAGCAACAGGGCCGATGCCCGGCCGGGTTGGGCGTAGACGAAGGCGGTGGCGACGCCTCCCCCGAAGGAGTGCCCGGCCACCAGGGCCACCTGACGCTCGTCCACCGCGTCCAGGAAGTGGCCGACCCACCGGGCGTAGCCGGCAAAGGTGCGCCGCTCGGGGTCCAGCTCGCGGGTCCCGCCGAACCCGGGCAGGCACGGGGCGTAGACCCGGCAGCCGGCTGAGGCCATGGCTTCGATCGGTCCCCGATAGGCATTGGGCCGCAGCCCCCATCCGTGCATGAACAGGGCGACGGGGCCGCTCCCGGCCATCGCGTAGCGGACCCGGTGGCCGTCGACGGTCACCGAGCTCCAACTCATGGCGCCGGAGGCGTCGGAGGTGCCGGCGGAGCGGTTGTGCCGGAGGACGAGCCCGGGAGCGCCACCGAAGGAGCGGAGGGGCCGGTCGAGCCCGGATCGCCCGGATGCCTGGCACCACGACGCTCACCCGACCCTTCAGGGCCGTCCCCGGCAGCAGACGCGTCCGACATGGCATCTTGCAACATGGCCCGATCAGTGTAGGCGGGAAACCCGTCCTGTAGCCTGATGCGCCGCGGCGGAGCTGCTCGCCGGCGCGCGCTCCGACGACGGAGCCGAACCCATACGGGTTGACCAACCAGTTACGCTCACTCCCGCACGCATACGAATCGGGGAACTGCCCAGATGGCTGACGACCAGAAGAAGAAGCCGGTCACCGGGGGGAACACGCCCAAGCCCCCTGCCCGCTCGGGCGGGTCATCGAACCAGAGCGCCAAGGACCGGAGCAAGGCCCAGAGCCGGCCGGTGTCGGGCAAGTCGCCGGCCGGCAAATCCGGTCAGGCCACCGGGGCCCGGGCGAAGTCGGGCGGAGCCGGCGGTGGCGGCGGCAACAAGCCCCGCCCGGGCGGCAGGCCTGCGCCCCCGCCGAAGCCCAGCCGATTCTCCGGTGCCGTCCTGGCCTGGGGCGCCGTGGGCCTGGTCATCGTGGTCGTGGCCGTGCTGGTCGTGGTCAAGGTGGCGAGCGGCGGCTCGAGCGGGGCCAACTCGTACACGCCGGTGACCGCGGCACCCGCATCGGTGGTCAAGGACGTCACCACCATCCCGGCGTCGGTCTACGACAAGGTGGGGGTCAACTTCCCGTCGGCCGCCCAGCCCGTGTCACCGCCCATCAAGCTCAAGAACCAGCCCCCGCTGTCCATCGGGGGCAAATCGCCGGCCATGCTCTACTACGGGGCCGAGTACTGCCCGTACTGCGCCGCCGAGCGCTGGGCCGTCGTCGCCGCGCTGGCCCGCTTCGGGACCTGGTCGAACCTCAAGATCACCGCCTCGTCACACACCGACGTCTACAACGACACCCATACCTTCAGCTTCAAGGGCGCCACCTTCACCAGCCCCTACCTGACCCTCGCCACGGTGGAGCAGTACAGCAACGTCCCGACCAGCGCAGGGAGCTACACCGTCCTCGAGAACCCGACCAAGGAGGAGGAGTCCGTCATCAACAACGGCCAGAAGTACATCCCCGGGGCAACGCCCGGGCAGGTCGGGTTCCCCTTCATCAACATCGGCAACAAGGCGATCATCTCCGGCGCCACCTACAACCCGGGCATCCTGGCCGGCCTCTCGTGGACCGACATCGCCGGCGGGCTCGACGATGCCACCAACCCGGTGACCCAGTCGATCGTGGGCACGGCGAACTATATCTCCGCGGCCGTCTGCGCCAGCACCAAGGACGCGCCGTCCTCGGTGTGCTCGAGCCCGGGGGTCCAGGCCGCCGACAAGTCGCTGTAGGCGACCTGTACCGCCTCGAGGATCCTCCGTGCCGACCCTGCGCTGGCAACCGGTCACCACCCTGCTCCTGAGCCTCTTCGGCCTCGGGGTGTCGACCTACCTGACCATCACCCACTTCAGTCCCCATGCCCTGGTCTGCGTGAGCAACAGCACGTTCAACTGCGAGAAGGTCACGACCAGCCCCCAATCGGAGGTCTTCGGGATCCCGGTGGCCATCCTCGGGCTGCTCTTCTTCGTTCCCATGTTCGCCCTGTGCCTGCCGGTCTCGTGGCGCTCGAGGGACCGGCGCGTCCACCTGGCCCGACTCGTCCTCTCGATCGTCGGTGTGGGGACGATCCTCTATCTGATCATCGCCGAGCTCTTCATCATCAAGGCCATCTGCCTGTGGTGCTCCTCGGTCCACCTGACCACCTTCATCCTGTTCGTGATCATCGTGACCGCCTCCCCGGTGGTACTGGCTCCCGGATTCGGGGAGGACCCGACCGAAGGGTACGGCGAGTCCTACGAAGGGGCGTAGTCACATCCCCTGGCGAGCGACAGCGTGACCGATGACGGGTCGGAACCGTCGGCCGAGGCCCGGTCAGCGGTGAGCGGTCCGGGCTCCGACCCGGTCGGAGCGGAGCGCCAGGATCAACCGGCGCACAACCGGGTCAACCGCACCGCTCGCTTCGCCTGGGGCGCGGTGGTGGTCATCCTGGTCGGGGTCATCGCACTGATCGTCTACGCCCTGACCGGGCCTCCGGCGTCGCCGGGGGTGGTGCACCGGGTCCAGACCTCGGACGCGGTCGTCTCCGCCCTGCACCAGGTCCCGACCCCGGTCTTCGATTCGGTCGGCGTGACCGCGACCTTCCCGCTGGCGGTGCCCACCGTCCTGACCGGCCAGCCCCCGCTGGACTCGTCCGGAAAGCCCGAGGTCCTGTTCGTAGGAGCGGACTTCTGCCCGTTCTGTGCCGCCGAGCGGTGGCCCCTCATCGTCGCCCTCTCCCGTTTCGGGCACTTCACGACCCTCCACAACGTGCAGTCCGCCCAGCTCTCGGTGTTTCCCGGGATCCAGACGTTCAGCTTCGTGGGGACGTCGTACTCGAGCAGGTACGTGGCCTTCACCGGCGTGGAGCTGTACTCCGATTCCGTCGACAGCCAGGGCGCATTCACCCAGATCGCAACGCTCACCCCCGCCCAGTCGGCTCTCGTCGACCGCTACGGAACCGGTGCCGGACAAGGGCCCCGGACGGGCACGCTCCCCTTCGTCGACATCGACAACCTGATGGTCACGTCGACCTCGGGCTTCAGCCCGGGGGTGCTCGAAGGACACTCCCAGTCGGCCATCGCCGGGGACCTCAGCCAACCCGAGAACCCGGTGGGTCAGGTCATCGTGGCCTCGGCCAACTACCTGACGGCCGGCATCTGCCGGTCGACCGACCAGCAACCGGCCCCGGTGTGCGCCTCCGAGGGTGTGCGGTCGGCCGCCCACGCCCTCGGGCTGGGATGACGGCGGCAGGCGGCCCCTCGGCCCGCCGGCCCTCCGCCAGCCGGCCGCTGGACACGCCGCCCGTCGGCAGCCGGCCCATGAACACCCGGTCCTGAACACCACCCGGCGATCCGCCGGCGGTGGGGCTCAGCCGACCCGGCGGTCCGCCAACTGCTTGCGTTCCATCTCGTTCAAGCCGCCCCAGATGCCGTGAGGCTCGTGAATGCGGATGGCGTAGTCGAGACATTCGACCCGCACCGCACACGATCGACAGATCGATTTGGCCCGATCCTCACGTTGAAGCTTCTCGTCCTTACGTTCGGCGTGGGCGGGCGGAAAGAAGATCTCCGCCTGCGGTCCACGACACGACGCCTTGAGCTGCCATGTATCAAGCGCCTGCTCCACGTTGCCCAACTCCCCCTTGAGTCCTCCAGCAAGCGAAAGTACTCGCCCCCGTAGCGCGAAACAAGGGATCTGACCAGCATTTCTCGGCGAACCGACACGGTAGGTCCCGGCCGGGCCGTCGTGGGGCCGCCGGGCCGGCCGTCGTGCCTGCCCGCCGCCGGCCATGGGCAGCGGGGGCGGGACCGGACACTACGCTCCACTACGTCATGGACGTCGCCGCCTTCTGTCGCCAGAGCCGGGTCGTGATCGTGGCCGGCAAAGGTGGGGTCGGCAAGACCACCATGACCGCCGCGCTGGCCCATATGGGCGCCCAGGCTGGGCTTTCTGTGCTGGTGGTCGAGCTCGAAGGGCGCGTCGGGGTGCCCACGGCGTTCGGGCACACCGCCCCCTTGGACTACGCCGGCGCGGTGCTGAAAGCCGCGGGGGCGGACCCGATCGACGACACCGACGCCGACTCGACCCCACCCATCCCGCCCGGCACGGTCCGGGCCCGGACCATCACCCCCGACGACGCCCTGCTCGAGTACCTGGCCGACCACGGCCTGCGGCGGGTGTCCAAGCGGCTGATGTCCTCGGGGATCGTCGATCTGGTGGCCGGGTCGATCCCCGGCATCCGGGATGTCCTGGTCCTCGGCAAGGTCAAGCAGATCGAGCGGAGCCGGATCGCCGACCTGATCCTGGTCGACGCACCGGCCACCGGGCACACCATGACCTTCCTCTCCTCGGCCGGCGGGCTGCTCGACGCCGCCCGGAGCGGGCCCATCCGCACCCAGGCCGCCGAAGTCGTCGATCTGCTGTCCGATCCGTCGCGGTGTCAGGTCGCCCTGGTCACCCTGCCCGAGGAGATGCCGATCAACGAGGCCGTCGAAGCCGCCTACCAGCTCGAGGACAAGGTGGGCATCGCCCTCGGACCGGTGATCGTCAACGGGTGCTACCCGCCCATGGCCGGTCTGACCACGCCGGCCGGAGCGGCGGCCGAAGCGGCCGGGGTGGCCCTCGACCCGGAGCTGGTCTCCGCCCTCGACCGGGCCCGCCGGTTCCGGCTCACCCGCCAGGAGCTCCAAGAAGACCAGCTGGGGCGGTTGGCCCGAGAGCTGCCGCTCCCCCAGCTCCGGGTGCCGTTCCTGTTCACCGCCTCCATCGGCCCCCCCGAGCTCGACACCCTGAGCGGCGCCCTGGAGGCCGGGGTGGGGGCGCTCCACGACCCGTCCGGGGTCCCATCGTGACCGCCGCACCGGGTCGTCGACGGGGCCATGGACGGGGTGGTCGTCGAACGGTCGATCATCATCTGCTGCGGCTCCGGTGGCGTGGGGAAGACGACCACGGCCGCCGCCTTCGCCCTCCAGGCGGCCCGGCTCGGCCGGCGCGCCTGCGTGGTGACCATCGATCCGGCCCGACGGTTGGCCAACTCGCTCGGGCTCGACACGCTCAACAACCGGCCCACCCGTATCGAGGGGCCCTGGCCCGGCGAGCTCCACGCCCTCATGCTCGACCCGAAGGGGACCTTCGACGATCTGATCCAGCGCTACTCGGACAGCGCCCAGCAGGTGGAGGAGATCAAGGTCAACCGGATCTACCGGAACCTGACCGGGTCCCTCTCGGGCACCCAGGAGTACATGGCCATGGAGAAGCTCTACGAGCTGGTCGAGGAAGGGGCGTTCGACGTGGTGGTGGTGGACACCCCTCCCACCCGCAACGCCCTGGACTTCCTCGACGCCCCGAGGCGCCTGACCCGGTTTCTGGAGAACCGGGTGTTCCAGGCGCTGATGAAGCCCACCCGGGCCGGCCTCAAGTTCATGGGGGTGGCGGCCCAGGCCCTGCTGCGGACGATCTCACGGGTGGCCGGGGCCGACATCGTCCACGACGCGGTGGCCTTCTTCCAGGCCTTCGAGGGGATGGAGGAGGGATTCCGGACCCGGGCGGCGCGGGTCAGGGAGCTGCTGGTCCAGGCGGATACCGCCTTCATCCTGGTGGCGTCACCCCGCCCGGACTCGGTCGACGAAGCCGTCCACTTCGCCGGCAAGCTGGCCGAGTCGGACATGGCCGTCACCGCCCTGGTGGTCAACCGGGTCCAGCCCCGCTTCGCCGACGATGCCGAGCTGGCCTCGCTGACCCGGTCTGCGTCGCGACCGGACTGCGTCGGTCGACGGAGGCCGGCCGAGGAGGCGCCGCCGACGGAGGCTCCGGCACCCCGCTCGACCAGTTGATCGACAACCTCCGGGGCTACACGGACGCATCGGACCGCGAGGAGCAGGCCCTCGCCGACCTGGTGTCGAAGGTCTCCCCGGCCCCCGTCTACCGGGTCCCCCTCCTGAACACCGACGTCCACGACCTCGACGGGCTGGAGACCATCGCCGACCTCCTGTTCTCCGGGACCGGCGGCGGCGGTAGCGAGGCGGGGTCGACACGGAGCGCTAACCTGGTCAGGGTGCGTACCATCCTTGTGGCCAGCGACGCTCCGTCGGTTCGAGCCGAGGTGGCGGCCATCGCCGGAAGACCCGACGTCACCATCAGGGAGGCCCGGTCGGGGCCGGCAGTGATGGCCGAGGTGGCCGAGTCGCTTCCCGACCTGGTCGTCGTCGACCTGCAGATGGGAAACATGGGCGGGATGGCCGTCTGCCTCGAGCTCCGGCTCGAGGCCTCGTACGGCAATCTCGAGCACGTGCCGGTGCTGATGCTGCTCGACCGGCGACCCGACGTGTTCCTGGCCCGACGATCCGGCGCCGAGGGATGGGTGGTCAAGCCGCTCGACCCCATCCGGCTGCGACGGGCGATCACCTCCCTCCTCGACGGAGGCACGTACTACGACGAGTCCTACCAGCCACTCTCTGTCGTGTCCACGCCCGTACCTGCCGGCGCCTGACGGCCCGCCCCAACAGACAGCGTCACCATCGTGTCCGTGTTCCGACGCCACAAACAAGACACACCCCACTCGGACCGAGCAGGCCGGACCGCCGTCCGGCCCGGAGGGAGCCGGTCGAACCCCGGCGGGCTCAATGGGCGCCCGCGGAGGGCGGTGCCGATGCCCAGGAGCAGTTCATCATCGACGCCCTCAACGACCTGCACGACACCGCGGTCCGCGAGGTGATGACCCCCAGGGTCGACGTGGTGGCCCTGTCGATCCCGCTGACCGTCGACGCCATCACCCAGGCGGTCCGCGAGTCGGGCCACAGCTGCTTCCCTGTCTACGGCGACAACCTCGATGACCTGATCGGCGTGCTGTTCGTCAACGACCTGTTCCGGGCCGGCTGGAAGGTGAGCGGGGCGGACGACGGCGGTAGGGCCCTGGCCGACGACGGCGACCCGGGCAACGCCGCCGCGGGGATGCGGAGACCGGACCGACCACCGCGCCGGCTGCTGTGAGGGTCGGGCCGTCCCCGGGCCCGATCGACATCTCCCGCCGGCTCCGCCAGCCCTTCCTGGTGCCCGAGTCCCGGCTGGTCCTCGACGTCGCTGGCCGAGATGCGGCACCAGCGACGGGCCTTCGCCGTGGTGGTCGACGAGCACGGCGGGGTCGAGGGCGTGCTGACCGTCAAGGACCTCCTCGGGGCCCTGGTCGGCGACCTGCCCGACGAGTTCGACCCCGACGACGAGCCCGACGTGGTCCGGGTCGACGGGACCCGGTGGCTGGTGGACGGCCGGATGAGCGTGGACGACGTGCGGGACCGCCTGGACATCAACATCCCCGAGGGGGAGTACGTGACCGTCGGCGGGTTCCTGTTCGACGGCTTCGGGCACATCCCCGAGGAGGGGGAGTCGCTGACGTCGACGGCTGGGAGCTCCGGGTCACCGAGATGGACAAGCGACGGATCGCCAAAGTGGTGGCCAAGCGCCCGGATCCGCCGCCCTCGCCTTCGGAGCCGCCTGTCGGGGGCCCGGGGAACGAGCGGACCAGCGGTCGGGTAGCATCACCCTGGTGCGGAACCGTCGTTGTACCGGTTCCGTTCGACGGGCTGTGGCGCAGCTTGGTTAGCGCGCTGCGTTCGGGACGCAGAGGTCCCCGGTTCAAATCCGGGCAGCCCGACCATGAAAGTGCAGGTCGACCGAGGTGTCATGCACCGGTCGATTCGTACTTCGAAGCTTCTGTCGAGATTCTGTCGAGATCGTCAAATCCCATGGCAGCGGCGAACCGGTCTCCCACCGAGTCGGCTGCGGCCCTATCCGCCTCGGACGTTGCCTGGGCGTACACCGCCAGAGTCAGACGGGGATCGGAGTGACCCAAGCGAGTGCCTGTGGTCTTCAAATCGACGTTGGCAAGCACAAGTTGGGTGGTGGCGGTCCGCCGTAGATCGTGGAATCCGGCGCCATGCCAGACCGGCCTCGGATGTTGCCGGTTGCCAAATCCGGCGTCGGTAGTTCGCATAAGACCAGTGGCTTCCGCCGGGGGCGGGAAACACAAGACGCTCTCCGTCTGCGCCAGTCAAACCCATGTGGGCCAGGTGGCCGGCCAGAATGTTCACGAGGACGTGGGGCATCGAGAGAGTGCGGAGACCGGCTTCGGACTTCGGGGGTCCGAGAAACGGCCGCCCATGCTCGTCCCTGGTGACAGTCTCGGTCACCGTCAGCGTGCCCGCCAAAAGATCGAGGCTCCCGATGCGTAGCCCTGCAACTTCACCCCACCTCAGGCCGAGGAGTGCGCCCACCCAGACCATCGGCATGTAACGACTGTCCATCGCATCGGCCAGTTTCGCTACGTCGTCGGGAGCCACCACAGGTCGCTTGCGCTTCACGGCCTTGGGCAAATTCACATCGTGGCAGGGCGAACGCCCGATCAGCCCAACGGAGACGGCATAGGCGAATGCGGCCCGTAGGGTGCCGTAGGTTCGACCGACCGTCTTCGGAGCCACCTTGTCGACCCATCCGTTGACCAATTGTTGAACGTCACCCTGGTGGACCGTGCACAACTGTCGGTCGCCGATGGCGGGGCTGATGTGGGCACGCAACGCCGACCGGTCCCGCCCCACTGTGCTCCCTCTCTTGCCGGGGTCCGATGCCAACCACTTCTCCGCCAGTTCGTCGACGGTTATCCGTCCACCCGCAGGGTCCACGGAGTAACCCCTGTCTTGTGCCGACTCAACCTCCGTAACACGAGCCTCCGCCTCCCGCTTGGTGTCGAAGGTCTCGGACACCAACCGGTCGTTGACCTTGTACCGAACGTCGTACTTCGTTTCCACGTCGACCATTTCAGCCACGAATGTGTTCTTCTCCGAGATGCCCTCCCGGTTGTTGCGGAAGACCTCCCGCCTACGCCTGGGCTTCGTCGCTTCGGATCTACCGCCCTTGGGTCGGCCACTTACCCTGATCTCGATGTATGCCATTAATCTCTCCTGGTTCGATTGCCATTATCGACAACGGGTGTGCCAATGGTCCGTGAGCTGGGCTGAATGCGCTCGGGTTCTCCCCGGCCGACTCAATACGCCGATGAAACAGAGTCCCCTACTCCGTACGGCTCAGATCGATGGGTGATGTGTCTGTGCGGCCCGAGTCAAGTTCGGCGTCCTTGCCGTCGCCCCGGTCGAGGTAGTCGATGATGGCCTGTCGGCTTATCAGGACCTTCGCTCCATCTCGGGCGAACCGGAGGTGGCCGTTCTTCATCGCACGGTGAAGGTGCGACCGGGAACACGGGATTACCTCGCAGGCTTCAGCGACGGTATAACCCAGGCGCTCGACGGTTGGCGAACAGGTCGTTCATACTCCACGAGCGACATGGCAGATCACCCCGCCCCTATGCCCGTCTGAACCCTTCCTGGATACCCCGGCGCCCCGTCGGGGCATTGCGGCGCTTCTAGACCGCTTCTGGCGTATGTATGACGCATCAGAGACTCACGACTTCGTCAGTGCGGAACCAGGTCACGGTGCCCTTGAGGTCGACACCGACTTCGAGGTCAGCGGGATTGATGATCGGCTGACGGCGTCCGGACCGACCGTGGTAGCGAGGTCCGGTGCGACCGGTGGGGTTCGCCAGCTTGACGATGACTGCCTCACCAAGGGCGAAGCCGATGACCTCCTCAGCAAGTCGGATCGTCTCCGGTTCGGCGTTTTGCTCCCACGGCGAAGGTGTTCGCTAGCGGGTGATCCTTCGGAAGGATATTCATGATGTTGCCTCCTACTCGGTGAAGAACTTCCTCACTCACCTCTTTCGCGCCAATTCGGCCAGTAGGACGACGCGTGTCCACTCGTTTCTCTTCGGCTCTGGGCGGCCCAGGTTGTTTTCCGACCCGACACGGGCCTCGGGCCATATCCGCACCGGACATGAGCATCGAGCAATGCGTACCTCCATACAGTTCAAGATGAGTACCTCGGTAAAGAGTCAATAGATCAGTCGGATATAGCTCAATAGCACTGGCGCCATCGTCCGATTTGTGCTACTATTAAGAGGTCAGGTTGTCATCTCCCTCTCGTGTGGGGGTGACGTGGAAGTGCCGATGGAGTAGTTGGGTCGGCTACAGAGCATCACCGAACAGAGAAGGTAGAGATGACTACACAGAGAACCGACAGGCGACTACCGGCTATCCGTCTATTGCGTCGGAGCGACCTGAATCAGTGGGATGTGGCCCACGAAGCGGGCGTGTCTCAAGCCATGGTCAGTCTGGTCCTGAACGGCCATGTCCACAGCGATGTGGTCGAAGCTGCCCTACGCACTCTCCTGGGCGACGACTTCACCGAGGACGAGATCTTCGGCGGTGCGTCATGATTCCCGCCAACTGGAATCCATGCCAAGACGGCGGCATGCCTAAAACCGTCACCGAGGCGGAGCGCGTCGCCATCAAGCTCGGGCACCGGATCAGGCAAGAGGTCAATGGGGTCCTGCGGTCGATCAATGAGGCGGTCACCACTCGGGCATGGGAGCCACTCGGCCTGCCGGACCTTCAGACCTACCTCAAGCTCTTCCTCGACACCGACCATCTCCGCATCCCGAAGAGGAAGCGGGCGCCACTCTTCAAGGCGCTCATCGCCGCCGGCATGTCCTACCGGAGATCGCGAAGGTGACGGGGGACAGCACGGCCACCATCAGCCGGACCATCAGCCCACCGGCCAAGCCGGGCGTTACAGATGTAACACCCAAGCCGAAGCCGAAGCCGAAGCACAAGAGGAAGCCTGATCTGGTCAAGCCCACGACGACAGCGGAGCAGGCCACCAAGATCCTCGACCAGCACCGTCGTGCCACACAGGGGAAGCGCAACCCGCCGATCAACTTCGTCCGCAACACCCTGTGGTCCCTGAATGCCATCCAGTTGGAGAACATCCCCGACCACTGGCCGCTTATCTCGGACGAGGCTAGGGCCGCAGCGTTGATCGTCATCCGACAGGCGAAGGCTGAAATTGACGATTTGCTCGCCCGGCTCGAAGGACCGATGGTGGTCGAGGATGCCCAGAAGGCGTTGGTTGCATCATGACACTTGAACCAAGGTTGAGCATTGTAACTTGTACCCAGTTGGGCTATAGTATCGGCCCGCTCATGCGAGATGCCCCGAGCTTTCACCCGAGGCATCTCAACAAGTTTTAGTAACCGGTCTGTTACCAGCAGACCACCGATCAGAGGAAAGGACCTCATGAACGAGCCTGACCAGTATACCATAGCGAAGCGCCGAATCGAGCAGTTCATCGACCGCCAAGCTTCGATACCCGGAGTAGTGATGCCCCGGCGTGGCGGCGGGTGGATCTTCACCCGGCCTGACCACTACGACGAGCAACTCCCGTGTGAAGGCGACTACCGGTGCACCAACACCGTGTACCCGAACGACGTGGGCGACGACGGTCGTGCGGTCTGCTACGACTGCCTCTGCGAAGAGGTGGAGTGGGCATGATCGACGACGCCGCAGTCCCGCAGGACGCCAGCGACAGCATCGACCCCGGCCCCCCGCTCATCAACATCTTCGATGACGAGCCGGCCATCGTCCGTCAGGCGACGGCCATCATCGAGGGTGAGGAGGAAGAGACTCAGGCCGGGCCGAGTGCATCGAGATCGACGCACTTGTCGACGCCACCGACGCAGGCAACTGCAATCGGTTCGTGGCTCTGTTCGGCCAAGACCTTCGATACCTCCACGACAGGCAAGAGTGGGTGCGTTGGGACGGCATCCGGTGGGTGCCCGACGACCTTGCCCATGTCATCGAGTTGGCCAAGGCCGTCACCGAGTCGAATGTTCGAGGAAGTCGACTCTCTACTCGCTGAGGGTAACAAGGCGAGCGAGTACCAGGCGGGCAAGCTCGCCAAGTGGGCAAGGACCTCTCGTGGCGCCGGCCACCTCCGTTCGATGGTCACTCTGTCCGAGTCCGACCCGCTCATCGCCGTCTTGTCGACAGACTTCGATCAGGACCCGTGGCTACTCGGATGTGAGAACGGAACCGTAGACCTGCGCACCGGCCAACTGAGAGAGCCGGAGCGCACCGACCTCATCACGAAGACCACCGGCATCGAGTTCGTACCTGACGCCAAGGCTCCGCAGTGGGAGCAGTTCGTGTCGTGGGCAATGCTCGACCGGCCTGAGCTAGTCCCAATACCGTTCAGTTAAGCAACATTGGTGTAGTTTGATGGTGTGCCCCGCGGTGGTTGGAGGAAGCCTGCGTCGGACCGGCGGCTCTCCGACCTGGTCTCGGTCGGGGTGCTGACCCGGACGTTCCCACCGGCGCTGGTCGACGAGGTGGTCGCCGGTTGCGGACGGACCGAGCAGCGGAACCGGTCGCTGCCGGCGCGGGCCATGGCCTACTTCTCCATCGGGATGGCGCTGCACTCGGAAGGCTCCTACGAGGACGTGCTGGCGCTGCTGACCGACGGCCTGGCGTGGACATCGGGCGAAGAGCCGATCGCCCTGCCCTCGAAGTCGGCGATCTTCCAGGCCCGGGCCCGGTTGGGGTCCGAGCCGCTCCAGGTGCTGTTCTCCAGGGTGGCGGTCGCCTTGGCCGGAGCGGAGACACCGGGGGCGTTCTTGGGTGGGCGACGGCTGGTCGCCATCGACGGGACGTGTCTCGACGTGGCCGACACGCCTGAGAATGCGGCCCACTTCGGGCGTCCCGGCGTCAACAAGGGCGAGCAGGCCGCCTTCCCCCAGGCCCGGGTGGTGGCGGTGGCCGAGTGCGGGACCCATGCCATCTTCGACGCCGCCGTCGGGAAGTACACGACGGCGGAGAACACGCTGGCGGGCGAGCTGATCGACCGGTTGGAGCCCGGGATGCTGCTGCTGGCCGACCGGGGGTTCTGCGGGTTTCCCCTGTGGTCACGGGCCGCGGCCACCGGTGCCGATCTGCTGTGGCGGGCCAACAGCACCATGAAGCCACGCCTCGTCGAGACCTTGGCCGACGGCTCCTGGCTGGCCGAGCTGCGCCCATCGGGCAACGCCGGACGCAAGACCGAGCCGCTGACCATCCGGGTCATCGACTACCGGATCGATGACGGGCGCACACAACGATGAGCCCTACCGGCTCTTCACCACCATCCTCGATCCCGACGACGTCTCGGCCCTCGATCTCGCCGCCGCCTACACCCAGCGCTGGGAGATCGAGAGTGCCTTCGACGAGCTGAAGACCCACCAGCGCGGTCCTCGCACCGTGCTGCGATCGAAGTCGCCCGACCTCGTGCTCCAAGAGATCTGGGGCCACCTCTGCTGTCACTACGCCATCCGCACCCTCATGTGGGAGGCGGCCGACCAGCGTCGGTGTCGACCCCGACCGGGTCAGCTTCGTCGCCGCCCTCCGCATCGCTCGCCGCTCGATCTCAGTGGCGCGCGATTTTTCCCCCTCAGGGCCTGACCACGGCTGGCGTTACGCCATCACCTTGCTCGCACGACGGCTCAACCCGGCCCGGCGCCTGCGCAGCAACCCGAGGGTCGTCAAACGCAAGTACGTCAAGTGGCATGTGAAGCGGGCCCATCACCGGTCCTGGCCCCAACCGACGGGACCACCCCGGGCCAGCGTTCCCGGAGCCCCGCCCCTAACTGAACGGCATTGGAGCTAGTCCACTACCTTCAGATGGTCGTCGGCTACTCGCTCAGTGGCATCGTCACCGAGCGCATCGTCGTGTCGATGTATGGTACCGGCAGCAACGGCAAGTCGACCTTCCTCAACGCCGTGCAGGGTGTATGCGGTGACTACGGCAAGACCGTGCCAGCGGCCACCTTCGAGAAGGCGTCCTTCGCTCAGGGTGGCGGTGCAGCATCACCACAGATCACCCAGTTCAAGGGCGCCCGGTTCGTGAGCACCTCCGAGGTCGAGGACGGCATGAAGATCGCCGTCAACCTCCTCAAGGTGCTGTCTGGCAACGACGTGCTCGTTGGCCGTGACCTCTACGCATCCAAGTCGCTTGCCTTCCGGGGCACGCACACCGTGTGGATCGCAGCCAACTCCAAGCTCAACGTGCCTTCCGACGATCAGGCCGTGTGGGACCGGATGAAGTTCATCCCGTTCGAAGCCCGGATCACCGACGACATGAAGGACCGGGACATCGACATCAAGCTGGCCAGTGAGGCTCCCGGCGTCCTGGCATGGGCTGTGCGTGGGTGTGTGGCATGGCAAGCCCGAGGCGCCTGACTCCATCGACATCGTGAAGGCTGCCACAGCGGTCTACCGAGCCGAGATGGACACCTTCACCGACTTCCTCGAAGCGATGGACGAGATGATCGGCAAGGACGAATCGAAGCGTGCGCAGTGGTACGAGGAGTACGTCGAGTTCGCCAAGAAGGCCGGGCTGCCGAAGCTCAACACTCGCCAGTTCCACAAGGCGATGGTCGAGCACGGCTACACGGAGACGGTCTGGGATCCGGTCAGAACCGCTGGAAGGCTCCGTCATGAGGGTCACCATCAGACCGAGAACATGCAGGTCAGAGCGTTGTTGGTGACCCTAGTGACCTCACAGACCCTATTCTCTCTTCACATTCACAAGTGGTGTCTATACACCGCTAATAGCTTCTGGCAGCTGGTGGTCAGAAGTCTTCAGCCCTCGATTCGAAAGCCAGCCAAGAATAGAGAAGTGACCTCACTGGGGTCACTGGCATGACCTTCGTCCGTGGGACTCGCAAGGGTGGCATCCGTGGCATTAGCGGTCAGAAGCGAGACCTCGAACTCGATGACCTATCCGAGACCGAGCGCAAGGCGAAGTGTCCTTGAGCTAGTCGAAGACAATCGTCGGCGGCATCACGCAGAAGATCAAGATCTCCTGGGACGAGATTATCTTCTCCTGTCCTCTGGACGATGGAATGCACTGGCGTGGGGACCGCAAGCCTTCAGCCTCACTCAACTGGCGGAAGCTCGCCTTCCACTGCCACCTGCAACCGGGGCATGGGGATCATCCAGTTCATCACCGAAGTCACCAGCATGACCAAGGCCGAGGCGTGGCACTGGATGATGGACGACTGCGATGGCAGCAATCCCTACCAGTACAACGAGACGCCAAAACCGCAGACGATCTACAGCCTCGATGAACTTGTCCCGTTCGTGGGTCCGCCGCATCCGTATCTGCTCGACCGTGGCATCCCCGTCGACAACATCGTCAAGCATGTGATCGGCTACGACTCGGCCACCGACTGCATCGTCATCCCCGTGTGGTGGCAAGGAGATCTCGTCGGGGCAGACACGACTAGTGGACGATGCCAACATCACCGACAGCAGGCCGAAGTACATGTGCAGTCAAGGCATGAAGCGTGGCCGTGTGCTCTACAACCGAGACGACTGGCATCGAGGTTGGTCCACGGTTGTAGTCGAGTCGCCTTGACCCTAGTCGCCAAGAGCCATCTCGACTTCAACTTCGTAGCGACGATGGGTGGACCGACTCGTGGGCAGATGGAGATCATGCGGGAGATCGAGCAAGCCGAAGGCAGCATCATCTTGGCATACGACAATGACCCGGCTGGCTGGAACGACACGGTGATCGTCGGCAACTTCCTCGGTGGCGATGCTGATGTCTACGTCGCTCTGAACGAGATAGAAGTCGATGAGATGACCGACGCCGATCTGTACGAAGTCTTGGAAGACCCTATGCCCTATGGGGAATGGTTGAAACCATCTACCGGCACGGGTTCAGATGGCTCAGGCTGGTGCCATCCCACGATCAGTTGGCACTACGGCGGTCGAGGAAAGAACAGGGAAGCGCAATCCGGTGACTAACCAAGATCTGGGCACATACAGCATGGACCTCGTAGCGATGGTGCGGGACTTGCCATCGTTTTCAGGAGAACAGCTATGTCGTCCCGCTGGCTGGCTTGGATCCCACGAAGGCACGAGCTGATCCTGTCGAGAACCAAGACGTGCTCATCCTGCTGGCATCCGAAAGGCATTGGCACTCTATGGCTCGCTCAGACCAGTGAAGACGAGTGTGAGCACCTCGTGGCGGACACCCAGCGCATCCTGCCACCCGGCGCCACGGACCGGTGAAGCGTCGATCCACACCTTCGACACTCACCAGCGCAGCCACCCACGGCGCAAGCCAGGCGCCGCTCAGGTCAGTCCTGTGCTCAGACCTCAGTTTCCTTCCTAAGGAGTGGCAACCGTGATCTGAAGGAGCGCCATGATGCAAGAACACGGGTAGGCCCGGATGTGCGCAAGGAGTTGCGCATCTGCCCAAGAAGTTGCAACGAGGTGTTGTCGTGAGAATGGAAGAAGTGCACCTGAGTCGGGGGGCGCTCGAGAACTTCAGAGGCCGCTTCTTCCTTCTTGTCGACCAGTCGGCGACGGATGCTGGCCCTGGCTCGGACCCCGGCACAGCAGCGGGGCAGGAAGATACCTGTGGCGGACCAAGGATGGTGGTAACGGCCGCTATGTGCCCGCTCACCGAGTCGCCTACTTCTTGAGGACTGGGGAGCTTCCGAAGTACATGAGGAACGTCTGCGGAAACCTGTCGTGCTGCAAGGCCTCTCACTGGTGGACCAAGGCCACCGGAGGATGGAAGCCGAAGCCACGGAAGGCGACGAGAGGAAGGGTCCGGCGACTGCCCGCCAGCGACATCGAGCACATTCGTCTTCTCGATTCCCTCGGGAGCGACGAAGCGAGATCGGCGCACGGTTCGGACTCGACCAGGCGGCAGGTGGCGCACATTGCCATGGGTCGAGTGCGCCCCGAAGTCGGGGGCCGCATCCGACCCTCTCGGTTCCGTGGCATCCGCCACTACCACGACGAGTTCGAGCAGAAGCTTCTGTCCATGCGACCCGATAAACCGGTGTTTCGTCGGCACCGAGTCGGATCCCAGCCCATGGTGTTCCGCCAACCCGAAGTGCCCATCGCCGAGCAATCCATCGACAGGGTGCCCTGTCCCGCTGGGTCGCCCGTTTCCATCGGTCTCCTACGGCCAACCTATGGGTAGGCGCCTGCCTCGAACCGGAAGGTCTGAACCCGAGGTCGGAAGAACGACTAGTCAGGGGCCAGCGAAGGACTACTGGATGATCCACGTCATTGTTGTCCACGATGACATCGGCATGAGCAATGGGATCGTCTCGCTCAAGATATAGGTCGAACGCCGGAAGATAACGTTTCCGATACCGGGCCAGGACACCCTCGGCGCCCCCGAGCCTCTTCGCATCCCTTGACGCCGCTCGGTTCAGCCGCTCCTCTTCGGCAACCTCAAGGTAGATTCCGAGCGTCCAATACATCCGAAGCTGCGTGCGGAGTACGAAGCATCCGTCCACTTGACGACTGCATCGATAGCAACGTCCTCCTCGGGAGGGTTGACTGCGCATCCCTTTCCCGGTCATCGAGATGCCCTGCACGACCCGTCGATTGCCGCTCACGAGAGGTACCAGAACCCGGCGTTCGAGCGAGTCGTGATCGTAGGTGTCTTCTAAGCAGCCGATGGGCGAATCATCTTGCCGGTATCGGTAACTCCTGGGATGCTCGAAGTCGTCCGCTTCGATGCGGACAACGGGGCGACTACGAATGCGGCTGGCGGCAGCGAGGTTGTCGGCAAAAGTGCTCTTGCCAGATGCATCGGCTCCATCGATGGCTACAAGGGTTGGCCGGTCTGGCGGAAGGTGTCCAGAAGAGCGGCGATCTCTTTAAAGATGTCCACTCGGGCCACAGACGAACGCTACAGGGGCATTGCGTGGAGGCGTTGTGAAGGGGATGCCCTTCGGCGGTATCCTGGGATCATCATCAAGAGAAGGTCTCAGGGACTCGGCCCTTACGCCTCGCCAACCGGCCCAACGGCATCGGTGGTCCAGCCAAGAATGACGATGAGGAGGAAAGACATGTCAGACATCATCGACGGTTCGATTGATACGCCCGGGGACGCCGCAAGCTGTTCGTTCGGCAGCGACCGAATGAGACTGGGGACGACTTCGTTACCAGGGCAGCGGGGTTCATGTCTGCCATGAGCGATGGCCACGCTCTCGACAAGGTGTTGGCCAGCACGCCCAGTCAATGGAGGTGGTCCCGAGTAACAGGTGGATCGAGGCTGTGAACTCCTCCGATCCGAGGCTTCGGCTGCGGGTCACACCTCTGTCGTCCAACGATGGTGGCTCGGTTGGCCACCTCGTTGTTGAGTGCGAAGACCAACTCGTAGCCGATGACTGGGCCGATCTCCAAGAGGAATCGGTCTTGCTGCCGAGAGCCAGGCATGGCCAGATCTGGACTTGGCAGGCTGGCCTCTGGTCCCTTGCCCATCAGATCCGGGAATGGGTGTTCAATACGAAGCCTGCCTCGAACGCAGTGGACTCGTCGTGGAGCGAGGGTCGATGGCAACGAAGTGGGCAGTGTGCCCGGACGGCCAGTGCGAGGGCGTACACGGTGGAGGGTGAGATCGCCATCGTGGAGGTGCGAGGTAGCCGGATCGAAGGAAGGATCACCGAAGAAGACGGAGTTACGAAGTTCAGGCAGTCGGCCAACCACCATGGCGCCCACTTGATGTGGTACCCACCGCCAGAAGTCGTCGAAAAGCGTCGGGACGATCTGACGGACTGATCGTGAAGTGATGTCCACCCCTCGGGTTCTGGCAACCCGGCGTCGTGCGACCCACCGATGCCCCTCGCCCCGAACGGCACATCCAGGAGTGTCTATAACCACCCGACCGGGTCCGGGGTTGTAACAAGCACGAGAACTAGGTACTCAGGTACCAGTATCCTCTAGGTATTAGGAGGTGGGTGCGATGAGTCAGTCGCCGATCAAAGTCAACGAGGAGACGAAGGAGCGCATCCGCTACCTCGCCGTCCTGGTCGACACCACCCAGGCCGACGTGGTGGATCGGGCCGCCCAGGAGTACGCCGTGCGCCGTGCCGATCTCATCGAGAAGGGCATCGACCGGGCCCGGTCAGTCCTCGCCTCTGGGGACGCTGCCCTCGCTGCCCACCTGCTCGGCAGGTCGATTGACGACGTTCAGCCTGTCTCGGGCGGAGCCGGACAGCATCGCTAACGGCCTCCTGCGCCTGACGGTGGGACGCATACCGTACGTCTAGTGCCGGATCGGGCGGTACCACTACGGTGATCCTTGTGCGAGTTGCCGTCTATGCCAGGGTGTCGCTCGACAGAGACGGAGAAGCCCGCACGATTGACCGGCAACTTGAGTCGTGCAGGCAGTACGTGGAGAACCGTGGGCACGAAGTCGTTCGTGAGTTCGTGGACCGCAATGCCAGTGCCTATAACCGCAAGAAGGAGCGACCTCAGTTCGAGCGGATGAGGGAGGGTCTCCGTAACCGTGCGTTCGATGCCGTCTGTGTCTGGAAGCTCGACCGCTTGGCCCGCCGAGTCACAACGGCATTCCTCATTGCCGCCGACTTGCAACAAGTGGGAGCAATCCTGATGTGCGTCGAGGACCAGGTCGATACCTCTACGGGCATGGGTCAGGCCATCTTCGGTCTGATGGTGGCGATGGCTGAGAATGAAGCGGAGTCGATAGGCAAGCGTGTCAAGGCAGTCAGGGCGCAGGAGGCAGCACGAGGCGATCCCCCCATTGGAGGCAGGCGATGCTTCGGATACGAACGTGGGTTCACGAGGCAGGTTCCTGAGGAAGCTGCGCTCGGTCGTCGAGCAGCAAGCCTCCTTCTGCACGGCTCCAACGCCCCGGCAGCCGTCAAGATGCTCAACGATGCAGGCATGTTGACCACAGAGGGGAATCCATGGTGTGTTCGCACCTTGACGAGGTGGTTGTACTCACCGACCATCGCTGGCTTGCGCCTCCACGACGGCAAGCAGACCGTAGGTAGGTGGGAACCGATCATCACCATTCAGCAGCGGGACCGATTACTGATACGAGCGGGTTCCAAACTTGACCACGGCCTGCGTCCCCCGCAGCGCCGGTGGATGCTTGCTGGACTTGTACTGTGCGGAACTTGTGGTCAGCAGATGCGTGTTCTCAACCTCGAACCTCTCTCCTACAGATGCAGGTCGACGCCGAAGTCATGTAGTGGAAGGGTTCAGGTGGCCTTGCAGCACCTTCATTCGCTTGTGGAGACCAAGTTGTTCGACTTCCTGTCGACCATGAGCCTCCAACCGGTTCGCTCAGATGGCAGTCCCGAGGCGTTCGCCCAGCAGGCGAAGGGGTACAAGCGACGGCTTGAGGGCCTCCACATCAGCCCGATTCGTTCTCGGTGAAGTCACCCCGGAAGAGTGGGACATCGCTAGGGAGCAACTCAGCGAACGCATCGACACGGCTCGACTGGCCAAAGGAGTCGCTGAGCGTGAGCGGGCAGGGACCTTGCTGCCGGGTCGCAGGGACCAGTTGGAGGCATGGTGGGAACAGGCAACGACCGTTCAGAAGCGGACGGCATGTGTTCACGCCTTCTCAAGCATCGTCGTAAGTCGGCGATCAGCAAGTAGGTATGGCTTCGACGTGGACCGAATCAATCTCAAGTGGAGTCCGGAAGCGAGAGGTCGAGCGGTCAATGGCGGCCGAGCTGATCCAGGGATAGGGCACCCGGATGTAGACGCTGCAATGGGTATGGCAGCTGGCGGCAGCTAGCAGCCTATCGAGTGATCGGGAAGCTTAGCGTGGGCGGGCTCTGTCTTTCGCCGGAAGAGTCAGACCTGGTAGTGCACCTGCCGTTGAGGTGGGTCGACGGTGTCCCCGAACAATGACTCGGGGATCGATATCTGGTGCCGCGTGGTGATCCGCTAACCCCAGCACGCGGTCCAGATCGCTCTGTGGGCCCGGTAGGTCGATCGGCCTGTGGTACGGGCTTCTGACTGCCGACGATCAGCCCCGGATGCCCATAGGATCGCCTCTCGGTGCGCCCAGGTCCCGGGTAAGGCAGGAGAGTCCGGCGCGGCCCATGGTGTTTGCAGGTAGCAAACAACCTCTTGTCGAGCCGTAACGAGGCGCGTTGCGAAGGGGGCGCCGGAGATGGCTGCCAGTCGGCAGGTTCATGTCAGTGGTTCGATCCGTAGCGTGCTACCAAGTATCCATGACATCTAGGGGCATCATCAGAACCGAGAGGCTGGGATCCGGCCCGTCGTTGAATCGGACAGGAAGCGGTTCGGCTAACTGTTCATGGACGCAGACTTCATGGTCTTTTCCGCGACCGGTGCACTCGAACCCGAGGCGGCAAATGAACGCTTCGACCACATGATGGCTTTCTTGGGGAAAGCGCCCTTCGGCAAACAGGCGATCATTGAGATCGCTACTGCATCCCTCATTGGGTACGCAGGCGCTGACGAGTTCGATTTCCGCGGTGGATGCCACCTTGAATTCGGCTACAGACTTGTCAGAGAGGCACGTGGCCGTGGATATGCAACCGAAGCCTCTCTAGCCGTCGTCGCATCGGCGAAGACGGAATGGCAAGGCGAACTGCTTGCGATCGTCGATCCCGACAATGGTCCTTCTCGAATGTCCTGATCAAGATTGGATTCGAATTTGTGGAACGCACCGTGATCAAGGATGACCGAGTGGATCTCTACAGCCTTTTCTTGTAATCCTTTGTGACGGTAGATCTCTCCTCTCTCCACCGGGATCGATAAGTCGGCACGATGGCCGGGTGAGCCAGCCACGACGAGTGATGCAGAAGGACGAGGGGCGCCACCTCTTCGGACTCGATCCGTCCGGCTACGAGGCCGGGCGTCCTGACTACCCCTCCTTCGTCTATGACGACCTCCGTGACAGGTGCGGCTTGGTCCCTGGCGCCCAGGTCCTCGAGGTCGGGCCTGGCACCGGGATCGTCACGCGGCATCTGCTGTCCGCCGGTGCCCGAGTGGTGGCGGTCGAACCGGATCCGTCGCTGGCGAGCTTTCTCAGCGGCGCCCATCGGATTGACGACCTGGAGATCATCGGTGCGACCCTGGAAGCAGCCGAGCTCGACGACGATCGCTTCGACCTGGCCGTCGCGGCGACCTTGTTCCACTGGGTGGACCAACGGCAGGGCCTCCAGAAGCTCGGCGCTTCGGTTAGGCCGGGAGGCTGGATCGCACTGTGGTGGACCCTGTTCCGCGATCCCAGCCAGCCAGATGACTTCAGTACGGCCGTCGAGGAACTGCTGGGCCCATCCACTCGTGGTGCTTTCGACGAACCGGAACGGCCGCCGTTCCAACTTGACGACGAGCACCGACGGAGGGACTTGGCGGTCTGGGCCCGAGCGCAGGATGTGGAGAGCCGCATCGAGTCCTGGACCTCCGTTCTCACCCCGCTCCAGGCGAGAGCCCTCTACGCATCGATGGCGACGGTCATCCGCCGGCCCCTCTCAGAGCAGCAGGCGCTGCTCGACCAGATTGAGGTTCTGGCATCCGAGACCTTCGGAGGCCCTGTTGAACGCAACTTTGTGACCGCTCTCTACACAGGTCAATGCCCTTGAACGAGCGGCAGACCCACTTCGCCGAAGAGCCGACAGCAGGACACTCTCGTGGCGACCGCCTCCCCCCATGGCGTCCCTTCGCCGTCCCATATGTCGATCCCTCTACGGAAACGGAGCGATCTGAACCGCTTGCTGGAGTGAGCCAGTGGCCCTGCCGAGAACAGCGTGAGAATTTTGACATCGGGCGGTCCCCATGCGGACGGGCCGCTACGGAGGTGCGCCGATGTCACGTCGTTCGCCTCTGTCCCATGTCCAGCTCAGTGATGTCGAGCGGGTCGACCAGAGGACACGGTGTCCGTGGCCACGAGAAAGTCCCCGGTTGTGGCCATCTGAGGTCCCCGCTGGTGGCCACGAAAGTCCCCGCTTTTGGCCACGAGAAGTCCCCACCCCTCACTGAGGTATCCACCTGAGAAGTCCCCTGACCGGTGACGGTTGCGGTGCAAACCAGCATCCGCCCCCGACCAAGGGACACCTCTATGAAATCAGTGAGGGAACACATGGACATGCATGCCGCCTACCGAGAGGTGGGCTCCTACCGGGCCGCAGCCGAGATCTGCGGGACCACGCCGAAGACCGTGAAGCGATCGGTCGAGGCAGCCAAGAGAGCCGACACCGGGCCCGTCCCGGGCGAGGTCCGCCACAACTACGACGGGGTGAGTGACCTCGTGGCCGAGAGCGTGGCCCGCACCAAGGGCAGGATCACGGCCAAGCGGTTGTTGCCGGTGGCGAGAGCCGCCGACTACGTCGGTTCGTCTCGAAACTTCCGCCGGCTGGTGGCCGAGGCGAAGGAGCAATGGCGGTCGAAGAACCACCGCGGGAGACGACCGGGCATCTGGTCCCCGGGCGACATGGTGGTCTTCGACTGGGGGGAGATCGGACCGCTGTTCGTGTTCTGTGCGGTCGTGGCCTGGAGCCGGTTCCGCTTCGTCTCTTTCAGCGACAACCTCGGCGCCGAGGCCACCATGGGGGCTCTGGCCGAGTGCTTCGAGACGATCGGCGGTGTACCCAAGACCGCGCTCACCGATCGGATGGGCTGTCTGAAGGGCGGGACGGTCGCCGGGCTCGTCATCCCGACGCCGGCCTACGTGCGCTTTTCCACCCACTACGGGTTCCGGCCCGACTTCTGTGAGGGGGCAGACCCCGAGAGCAAAGGCCTGTCCGAGAACCTGGTGGGCTACGTGAAGTCCGACCTCATGATCCCCGAAGCGCTGTCGGTCACCGATCTGGCCGGTGCCAATGCCAAAGCCAGGCTCTGGTGCGCTGAGGTGAACGGTGTCGTCCACTCGGAGATCTGTGCCGTCCCCTGTGAACGGTTGGAAGCCGAGCGCGAGCTGTTCAGCGACCTTCCCTCCCTGCGGGCCCAGATCGGCAGGATCGTCACCCGCAAGGTGGACAAGCTGAGCTGTGTCCGGTTCGGCTCGGCCCGCTACTCGGTGCCCAACGACCACATCGGCAAAGAGGTCAGCCTGCGGATCAGAGACGGAGTGATCCAGGTGGTGTTCCTGGGCGAGATCGTCGCCGAGCATCTGGTCGTTTCCCCTGGTGAGACCTCCATCAACGACGACCACTACGGAGGACCACGACCGATGCCACGCCGCCTGGTCCGACCGAGGAGCACCGCCGAGAAGACGTTCTGTGCCCTCGGCGAGGTGGCCGACGCCTTCATCAAGGGAGCAGCCGCCCAGGGCATGACCGGTCTCGCCCGGGACCTGGAGGAGCTCTCCACCCTGGAGGCCATCCACGGCCGGAAGGTGGTCATCTGCGCCCTCGAACGGGCGGTCGCCTTCGGGCGGTTCCGCTCGGCCGACGTGGTCTCCATCCTCAACTCCGGCGCCGGTGTGCCCAGGCCGACGAGGCCCGGTGAAGCCCTCATCGTCGAGTTGCCGACGGTGCCGGTGCGATCGCTGTCGGACTACGCCATCGGGGGTGGGTCATGACCGCAACCCCACCGCCGTTGGCCCCCGATCTCGAGGCCGGTCTGCGCCGGCTGCGGCTGTCTGCCATCCGGACGTTGTCGCCCGAGTTGTTGGTGACGGCCAAGACCCAACGGTGGAAGCCCGAGGAGTTCCTCCGCACGCTGATCGAAGCCGAGATCGCCTCCCGGGATCTGTCCAACGCCCGGGCCCGGATGAAGGTGGCCGCCTTCCCGGTGAGGAAGACCCTGGAGGAGTTCGACGTCGCCGCCTCGTCGGTCAAACAGCAGACCTTCGACTACCTGGCCAGCCTCGAGTGGGTCCGGGCCAAGGAGAACCTCTGTCTGGTCGGACCGGCCGGAACGGGCAAGAGCCACCTCCTCGTCGCCCTCGGACATCAGGCGGTCGATGCCGGATATCGGGTCCGCTACTTCACCGCCACCGAGCTGGTCGAGACCCTCTACCGGGCCCTGGCCGACAACTCGGTGGGCAAGGTCATCACCCAGATCCTCAAAGCGGACCTGATCCTCATCGACGAGATCGGGTTCGCTCCGATGGACGGAACCGGAGCCGAGTTGTTCTTCCGTCTGGTGGCTGCCGCCTATGAACGCAGGTCGCTCGGCATCGGTTCGCACTGGCCCTTCGAGGACTGGGGCAAGTTCCTCCCCGAGCACACCACCGCGGTCAGTCTGCTCGACCGGCTGCTCCATCACAGCGTCACCGTGGTCACCGCCGGGGAGTCATTCCGAATGAAGGAAGCGCGTCAGAAAGGAGACCGACCTACGCTGGGCTAGAACAGAACATCCGCTCTGAGGGGTGGGGACTTCTCGTGGCCAAAAGCGGGGACTGAGATCTGGCCACGGACAACCGGCACCCTGAGAGTCCTATCCGCCGTCCCGGCCGGCCTGAGGTGCGATCCCACCGTCGGTCACGGACCGCTGCGGCACGCCTCCAGGGACAACCTCCCCGGCGAACACCGTCAGCGCTGCCCGATTGACATCGTCGGCGGGAGGTGTAATCTACAACCATATGGTTGTAGAAACTCCCGAGCGCGAGAAGCAGACCGACCGGTTGTTCTTCGCGCTCAGCGATGCAACACGGCGCGACATCGTCACGAAGACTCTCGACCGTGAGCGCTCCGTCAGCGAGCTCGGCCGGCTGTATCCGATCAGCCTCACCGCGGTGCAGAAGCACGTCGAGGTCCTGGTCGACGCCGGTCTGGTCTCAAAGCACCGGAGCGGACGGGAACAACTCGTGCGCGGCGAGGTCAACCAACTCCGCCGCGCGCACGAACTCCTCGATGAACTCGAAACGGTGTGGCGGGCCCGCCTCGAACGCTTCGAAGGCGTCCTCAACGAAACCACTGGGAAGGAAAGCGAATGACCGTTTGGAATGTCGACAAGAACGCAGAGGCCAAGACGATGGTCATCACTGCGGAGTTCAAGACGTCCATCACCAACGTGTGGCAGCTGTGGGCCGACCCGCGCCTACTCGAGCGGTGGTGGGGTCCGCCAGGATTCCCGGCCACCTTCGAGCATCACGACCTCACGCCGGGCGGCACGATCACCTACTTCATGTCCGGCCCCGACGGCGGCGAACAGGTTCGATGGCACCTGGAACGTGATCGAGGTCGACGCACCGACCAGGCTCGTGGTCGAAGACGCCATCGTCGAAGATGACGGAACGCCAAGCGACGGCAATTCCATGACTCGCATGGAGATCGACATCGAAGCGGTGGGCGACACGACGCGGATGATCCTCACCACGCATTTCGACTCGCTCGAAGGGATGGAGCAAGCGATCGCCATGGGCGTGGCCGAAGGCATGAAGGCGTGCATGTCCCAGATCGACGCCCTGCTCGCCGAGGTCGCCGCCTAGGGGATTACTCCCAGCGGAGGACCTGGCCACCAGCATCGGCTGACGACGGCCCACAACGCGAGCACGAACTTACGGCTGCACGTGTTGAGTGGGGGGTTCGTCTTGAAGGCAGAGGCCATGACCCCAACCGCAATATCTGCCGCCAGCCTGGAACATCCCCACCGACTGGTGCGCACAGCTTGCGCACGGATGTCCCCCAACGATGCCGGCTTTGGGCGCGGGTGTCGAGAGGCCGGTGCTTGCCGATTGGTTGACCGCCCATCAGGCGTGCCCGACTCGGGGTCGGAGGGAGTGGCGTTACTGAGGCCCGGTAGGTGAGGGCAAGGTCAGCTCGCTGTTATTTGAAGCACGCCTTGATGGCGGCCCAGCCGGCTGGTTGCAGCTGTTCGGGTTGGCCGGGAACGGGAGCGGACGTGAGCTTTCCATCGTTGAAGGTGAAATCCGGGCCCCAGAAATAGATACCGTTCTGCTTGTGAGCCTTGTAGAACTGGCAGGCAGCGTCGAACCAGTTGGCCTGAATCGACTGGTTGAACTTCCCGTTGACGGCGGTGTTGGGGGTCTTGTAGGCACCGTCCACGGCCTCGATGCCGACCTCGTCGATCGTGACATTGCTGTCGGCAGTCCCGTACGGCTTGGATTTGAGATACCCGTTCCACCCGGCAAGTAGTTGGGCCACCGACCAGGTGGGGGTGGCCTTGGTGAGGCCTGGATATGAGTCCATGCCGACGGAGGTGCCCGCGTGGACCTCGCCTTTCCCGCCGGGGCTGGCCCTCCAGCTCGTGGCGAAGACCAATTGGCGGTGGTAGATCTTCTTGGCCCATGTGATCAGTGACGACCATTGTGTGGCCGTCGAGAGACTGGCGAGCTCGAGCGAGATGGTGAAATCGGTCACCCTGTCCGATTGGGCCATGATCAGATATGGCTGCATCATGCTCTCGTAACTTGTGAACCACGCCGTTCGGTTCGTCGGGTCGATGTCACCTCGCCATATCGGGGCCCAGATTGGCCTCGTCCATGAGGGGTCGGAGGAGGACGTGCAGACCGGCGAGCTGGGCCGCCTTGACGAGAACGGCCACCCGGGCCGGCGCCGGCGAGTTTGAAGTGGGGTCCGAAGTGGATTCGTCGCAGTGGTTGGCGGTGTTGGCGTAGACGCAGTTCGCATCGAGTGAGGGCGTGTAGAACGGGAACGCGATGGCAACGGCGTTCGCGTCCAGGGACTTGATGCCTTTCATCTCGTTGGTCGCGTCGGCCTGCCACTGGTTCGCCGACTCACCGTTCTCCTCGACATAGACGTTGACTCCGTGCTGGGCCGTCGTCGACCCGGAGGAGATGGTGGCGGCACTTCCGGGCGTGGCCAGCACCGTCGAGATGAGAAGTCCGACCGCGGTGAGGAGCACGGCAATCGGAATCACGGCAACAGGCCTGCGGGTGCGTCGAGTAGGCTCATCGAACCTCTATACCCTTTCAAGATTTCCCGCCTAAACGTCGGAATCATCAAATTTCGTTGACGAGTTTCGCCAGTCGAAATCCGAATCCAATCTGGGCCGAAAGCCGCTGCCAGACAATGCCATCATCCAAACGACGCCGGAACCATGACGGCGCCGGCCACCAGGAGGCTGAGCTTTGTCAGACGATGTCTCATCTACTGTCCCCCGTTCGGGCTTCTGGGCAGGCTCAAGCCGACCCTATCCGCGCCTTGTCTCTGACTCAAACGAGCCCATAGCCCTTTCGTTACGGGGCCCCCCATCCACGATAGACCCCGTTGGAGAAGCGGTGACAGCTTCCGACCGCCTGAGTCCGGTCGGCTCCATGTTCACGCCTCATTCACAGCGGCGGGACTGGGAGATATTTTGGTGAGCGGAATCGACCGCCGCCAGTCAGGTGGGATCGGCCCCAAGGTCTTCGACCTCGAGCAGCGTGAAGGCGTCGATGACCGATCTCAGAACCTGTCGGGCGATTCTGGGATCGACACCCTCTGAACTCGCCAGGTCCTCAATGCTGGCCAACATCCGGTCCTCACGATCTCGATCGACGACGGCCATCGAGTTGGCCCTCTTGTATCGGATCACGTCGAGAATGACCTGGGACCTCCGAGCAAGGAGTCGCACGAGTGATGCGTCGATGGCATCGAGTTCTGTCCGAGAGGCTTGCAAAGTCGGTATTTTGCGTGTCACACGATCCCCCGTTCACGCCGGAGTCACAGCGTAGCTTCCAGGTCATTTGCCACACCTCCGTCATCCCTCCATGTCCACCCGTCGGAGATCGCCGAACGGGTGCCCGATCACCGATGACCGAAACCGGTTCACTCCCTCCCGAGACCAAGCGACGCCAACCCTTCCTCAGAAGGGCAGCCGATCCGCCCGGCTTTAGATGGCACCGTCCGCCGACAGGGCCCCGATGTCGTTCCAGGAGTATCCGTTCTCGAGAAGAACCTCTTCGGTGTGCTGACCGAGTTCGGGGACCTCGACGACGGCCGGCGGCACCTGACCGGCGAAGCGAACTGGGGCACGTACGATTTCCTGCTGACCCGCCCCCTTGCCGGATCCGGCGACCCGGGTGATGTACCCGTTGGCCCGGACGCCGGGATCAGCCGCCACCTCGGCATGATCGCGCACCGGGGCGAAACGCAGACCGGCATCCCCCAGCAAGCGGCACCATTCGGCGGTTGGCTTCTGTGCGAATACCTCGTCCAGGATGGGCCACAGAGCGGCCCGGTCATCCTCGAAGTACAGGAGCTGATCGAACTGGGCTATCAGATCGGGCCGACCGATGGTCCGGTAGAAGAGATCGCGGGCCGGCCCTACGACGCCCACGATGGCTATCCAGCCGTCAGACGTCGGGAAGACACCGTAGATGCCCGGGATCATCGGGTGGCCCCGGCCGCTCGGCCCCGAGACCGACCCGGACATGAGGTAACGCGTAAATTCGCCGGCCTGGGCCCAGATCTGGCCCCCGAGCAACGAGGTTTCGATCAGCTGTCCCCGGCCCGTCTGCTCTCGTGCGTACAGGGCGCCGAGTATCCCGGCGAGAAGGTTCTGGCCAGCGATATGGTCGGCGATGGTAGCCCCGATCGAACTCGGGTCGGCCCCCCTGCCGCCAGTCGTGCTGATCAGGCCACCGGCCGCCTGCGCGCTGAGGTCGGCTCCTTCGCGGCCGGCGTCGGGACCTTCGGGACCGAACGATGACCCCATGGCGTAGACGATCCGCTCGTTCCGCGCCGGCCGCGTCGGCGTAGCCCAGACCCCAGCTCCTCCATCGTCCCCGGCTTGAAGTTCGTGATCACGACGTCGGCCCCCTCGAGCAGTCGGAGGAAGACCTCGCGACCGTCAGCACACGAAGGTCGATCGTCACGCTTCGCTTTCCCCGGTTGTAGGCGGTGAAGAAGGCCGAGCGACGATCCTCCCAGCTGATCGGCAACCACCGGCTCTGGTCACCGAACCCAGGAAGTTCGACCTTGATGACCTCGGCCCCCCACTCGAGCATGGTCAGTGACGCTTGGGGGCCCTGCACCAACAATCCAGCCTCGATCACCTTGACTCCATCGAGGACGCCCATGGGCCGGTCAGCCGGCTGTCGGGAAGGGCGAATGGGCACGGCACCACATTGGTGACTGTCAGCCCGGAGGTCAAGTCAATGGGCGCCGACCGGCCCACGGTGGGGCATTGTTGGCCCTCAGCCCCGCCGACCGGCCCGTCGCTCGGCCCGAACGGCAATTTGGGCATGTCCAGCCTGAAGGGCAACAGGACAGCGGTGTTCACCGGCGTCGGACGGTGCCCGAACCGGATACCCGTGTCCACCGGGCCCCACTGGCACACCGTTCCGGCGACGCAGCCCTGCCTTCCTCCGAATCGGACACGATCGGTGCTCGCGCTCCGCCAACTGCCACCGACCGGCCTTCCCGGCTGGCTCTATCTAGACGCCGGCGATGCCTTGCCCAATCAACACTGCGCCAAACACAACGAAGAGGACCGACATGACAGTGGCATTGTTCTGTCTGAGCCACGTATTCCAACTTTCGAGCACCTCATGCGACCTATTTCCGAGCGAGAGCATCACAACAATGGGTGCCACGACTCCGAGGACAGCGACCACGAGGTAGACGGCACCTGCCACCACTTACTGGTGCGGTGGAGAGCCCTCCCTCCGAGTTCGCGGCGGCACTTGCCAAGCCGACCACGAGGTTCTTGGGATTCAGAGCCCCGAGAGCTGCGCCGGCACCGAGCGCCTTCGTCGAGGAGTATCCGGCGATTCCATCCATCCACTTCGGGAGCGAACCTTCCTGGCCAGCTCTTGGGCGACCACGAAACTTCTTGACCGCTGCGAAGAGGAGGTACACGCCAAGGCCCAGTTTCAGTATCCCCGCCCAAGTCGAATGGTTCGAATCCGTCGAGAGGTTGACCGTTCCCCCGAGAGAGATGAGCAGCCCGAGGACCACGGCGACGCCTCCCGCGAAACCCGCCAGAAAGCTCAGGGCATTCAGCAATGGCTTACTAGTGAAGAGGAGGAGAATCGCCGGGATAATGTTCAGCGCGGATAGTCACTGCCAGTCAAGAGGAAGGATCTCTCCGATGACGACCTTCAGCACAAGCCTGAGCTCACTTCTCTGATCATTTGAAATACGAAGTTAGTCGTCGATACATCGCACGGTGAGCCGTCCGGCGGACTATCCCGATCACGGCGCGGGCGTTATCCAGGCCCTGACACTCCTGGCCGCAAGGTGACCCGACTCCCGGTGCGCCATGGCAGTGAGGGAAGGCCCACAGCGAGAAAGCGGCACGGTGCCGGCTCGGTCCTCTCTTCGGCTGGACACGAGTTAATCGATCCGACCCACGACCCAACTTCCGGCGGGGGAGAATGAGCCCGACAAGTTTGGCTCGGAGGGATGCCTGAGCCCGTAGCGTTCTGACGATCTGTTCCGTCATGTCGACTGCCGACCGGGCAAGGTCTGGAGGAAGTGCAGTCGTCGGAGAAAGCCGCCCGATCGGCGATCGCCGCAACTCGGGGAGGATCGATCCACGAGAATTCCCCGCTTTCACGCATCGCCGTTCGGTGTGATGTCGTCCGGAGTTGGGTGGCAAATGATGCCCCGACCCGCTGGCCGAACTCGCCACGAGTCTCCGAACGTTCGCGAAGGAGGCTCCACAAGGCCAGGGTTTCGGTCAGTTCTGACCAAGCCACTCGTACTGAGTAGGCCGGTGAGGGATTTCCATCGCCACGTCTCCTTCGTCGCCAACGCATCTGTCGATACGCGACGTTGACGATGATCCAGGCGGCCAAGGCGAGGAGGGCCGCCAGTAGGGCAATGACCCACACTGGCGGATGTGCTGGGGGATATCGGGACCGTTGTGGTCAACCCCTCCCCGGTCCATTTCGGGACGCCGCGACCGCGCTGTTCCGGTGCGGTTTGGTGCCGTTCGGTGGAGTCGGTGCCTGTCGAGAGTCGATCGGTGCCGGCTCCAGTCTTTTGGGAGGTATGTGGTGGAGGCGGTGGTGCGGAATGGGGTCGGACGGGCGTCTGCCGATCGGTGCCCAATGCCGCCGACTTGGGAAGTTGGAATCCGATACCGATGGCGACCAGGGTGGCGGCGACGACTCCGATTGCGCCGGCTCTGATGACACTCCGGAGATAACCCTTCGGCGATCCGCCCAGCCAAGTCGCTCCTGCCCTGCCAACGGTTGCCCGATGGGCGAGCAGGTACGCGGTCGAAGGCCCCGGTCAGGCCGGCGATGAGGACCGTACCGTGGGTGGATCCACCGAGCACCTGGCAGAGAGCAAATATTGCGACGGCCGGAACGATGGCCTGCAATGTTGAGCCCACCCGAAATGCCGACCATGTCAGCAAGTGCCGCGCCTATGCCCACCAACCACAGGGCCTCCAGCATGTAGCCGGCATCTGGGTGCACAGGCGGACGGGGAACGCTGTTCCCGAGATGATCGAGAGCACTCTGCACCGCGTCCCACGTTGTTGTCCACGGTACGCCGTGAGAGGTGGACGATGGCAGAACCGTCCAAATCGACACCAGGACAATCACCATAGGATTGCGATGACTGCGAGAGTGAAGGGGGCGTTGGTCCGGCGGAACCACCAGCTCAGCAGATGGATGCTGAGCACCATGGCAAGGAGGGGGACGATCCACGTGTTGCCGGTGAACACCCTCCAAAATCCAGCCGCGGCCGCCACCGTCGCAAGTGCCAGTATCGCTGTTGTCAGGGGATACGCACGCTTCTTCATCGGCTCAGGTGGGGCGAAGGCGGTATTCCATGCCGCTGAAATGTCTGGTGGTCGACAATGTCGATCACGAGAAGGGCGAGCTGGCGTTTGGAAACCAACGGGTTGTGCGCTGGGGATCGTTGTTTGACGTCCGGCGCGGGGTCGATCGCGACCAAGGTCACCGACTCGGGAGGGGCGAGCAGCGCCAGGATGACGATGTCTGTCGACGTGATTGCCGCCGCACTTATCACCACCAGGCTGCCATCGCCGTGGAGTCGACCAGCTCGCCGGGCCGATCGACGACCCGTCCACCAGCATGGGGTTCGACCCTTGCCAGTAGGTCGAGCAGTTGGTCGGCATGTTCTTGCGTGTGACCGAAGTCCGTCGGGCATCCCATCTGAAGTGACCAGTCGCACCGAACGACCTTCGGAGACCGCAGCGACAGCGACACTGGCAGCGACCGAGCACGCGAGCTCGAACGCGGGTTCGTCCTTCCGCCGAGTCGCAGGTCGAGCAACACGGTGAGTTGGGCCCGGGCCGACGGATGGTCCTCGCGGATCATCAGGGTCCCGGTCCGTGCAGTCAGCGCCCAGTGCACCTTCCTGAGGTCGTCACCTGGCTCATAGTCACGGATGGCGTGGAACTCGTCGCCTTCGAAGCCGACCTGCGTGAGTTCGCTCGCCTCTGGTGCTGCCGGACCGAATGGAGGAGGGAGCGCCCAGAGTGACAGGACGCGCGGAACGACCACCACCTGGTCTTGTTGGGGTGACATACGCATCTTGTGCATCACGCCGAATGGGTCGCTCACGTCGACGAGTGCCGGGCCGAGTTCGTACACACCCCGCTTGGCCCAGCGGAGCGACGCCTCGGACGATCGTGAGCTGCCCCGGAGCCATCGACGGCACGGTGAGGACCGGCACCGGGTGGTCGACCTGCGACGAGGGCAGGGACCGATCGGCGGACCGTCATGATGGGCGAACGCCGTCGGTCGGTATTGCGCATGACAACAGAGACCGTTCCACGGGATCCGGCCGACACTCGTCGGGGCGACGCCTCGATCTGCACTTCCAGGGAAGGAGAGCGTCTCCACACCCACAGGGTCGAGTAGAGCAGCAACGCTCCTGCCGCCCCGGACAGGGCAAGGAGTTCGTTGGACCCGGCAAGACCAACGGCACCGAGAAGCGCCAGCGCGACCACCACCGCCCAGCCTCGTTCGCGTCGGGCCGGGCAAAGCGCGGGACACTCGCCGGACGGTCCACGTCTTGGTCACCGAAAGCCCGTCACCTGTCGGGGTCTGCACCGAATGGAAGACGTCGTCAATCGCATTGGACACGGTTGTACCTGTTGCTCTTGCTGCCGGTGTCAGCTTGAGCCGGTGGCCGAGCACAGGTTCACCGAGTGCCTTGATGTCGTCGGGGATCACATATGTCCGACCGAGGGAGGCGGCCCGGGCGCGGGCTACCTGCTGAAGGGCCAGTGCGGCGCGTGGGGACATGCCGAGCACCAGCGACGGATGGGTGCGGGTTGCCTCCGCCAGGTGGACGATGTAGTGCTTGATGTGGTCGGCCACGTGGATCTGCGAGGTCACCCGCATGAGCGTGAGCACCACGGTGGGCTCTACGACGGCCGGTAGATGGTCGGCGTCTGGACCCGTTCCGTGACGGGCCAACATGGCGACCTCAGCATCGTGTGCGGGGTATCCGATGCCGATACGGAGCAGGAATCGGTCGAGCTGGGCCTCGGGGAGCGGGTAGGTGCCCGCATGCTCGACGGGGTTCTGGGTGGCGATGACCAGAAATGGCGAAGGAAGGGCATGGGACGTGCTGTCCACGGTGACCTGCCCTTCCTGCATGGCCTCGAGGAGCGCGGCCTGAGTCTTCGGGGAAGCCCGGTTGATTTCGTCGCCGAGAAGGATGTTGGCGAACACACCTCCAGGCCGAAACCGGAAGCTGCCCTGGCTCGCGCTCGAAAATGTTGACGCCGGTGACATCGGAGGGAAGCAGATCGGGCGTGAACTGGATCCGGTGCCATTCGAGACCGAGCGAATGGGCCAGGGCCTTGGCCAGAGTCGTCTTGCCGACGCCGGGGACATCCTCGAGGAGGACGTGTCCGCCCGCAGCCATGCACATCAGGGTCAAACGGACCGGTTCGTCCTTGCCCTCGAGCACTCGAGCGACGTTGGTCGTGACCGCGTCGAATACCTCTGCGTAGAACTCCACAGGTCCCGGTGTCCCTGCTCTACTCTGGGTCAACGTTCCTCCTGGGCCACTGGATAGGAGGTCAAACGGTAGTGGCCCTGGGCGATGCAGGCCACTCGACGGGGAGCCCGGTGCTCGCGACTGTGGCCTGCCGAGGACGGCCCGATCCGGACACCTTCGCTCGAAGTCGTGAATGTCGCTGGGGACTCAGCTGTCGGGCGTGACCGCATCCAATCGGCGCCGAACCTCTGACGTGTTCACGCCGAGAGCGCCCAGCAGCACCGCCGCAGGATCTGGTGGTTGGAGAGTGAGGATCTGGGCCAGCACCTGCTGGGCCGTGACCTGGAGCTTCCGACGGTTGGGCTTGACGCTTCCTCAAGCACTTTCTTTGCCGCGGGCGTCATGCGGAGGCGATCTTTTTGCGCGACGTCTCTGATCCTCGGCTTCTTCGGCACGGCGCGCATCGGCAGTGGGGGAGCGTCGGCGCCGGACCCCAGGCCCAGGGCGCCCAGGGCTTCCTGATCGAGCGACTCAAGGGCCTGGCGAGCTTGCTGCAGGCTCACGCCCAACACGGCTTCGATCGAGGGATCCTCGAACAAGGCGAGCAAGACGTGATCGGTGCCAGTTCGGCGATCACCTCGGCGACGAGCCTCCTCACTGGCCCGCAGATAGATGGCCCAGGCGTGAAGCATCTCTGGCACAACGGATTCGGTGGTCATGATGACTCCTTGTTGTATTTGGTGTGCACGGATTGGCGGGTGACGCCCAAGGCGTCTCCGATCTGCTGCCACGACCAGCCCTTTTCCCGGGCCGACGCGACGTGGTTCGCTTCGACCCTCTCAGCCAGGCGATGGAGCGCCAACGAGGCGCGGAGCCCAATTGCCGGGTCATCCGACGAGAGATTCACGCTGAGGTTCTCGATGTCCATGCCTGTCAGTATAGACTGACATCCCGATTTGTCAACCTAAACTGACATGACGGGGTCGCTCCACCGGAGGGTCCAGATCACCACCGAGGCCATCCGATCCCTTCCAGGACTTGGGACCGTCCTCAGCGCCCGGCTGCTCGGCGAACTCGGCGATGAGCCGAGTCGGTGTGCCGACGCCGAGTGTCGCAAGAACTAGCTGATGGCTGTGCCCAAAGAGCATATTCTTCTCGGATGCTGCCCCTTGGCGGCGCAGGAGGGCAACCTCCGAGCTGATCGATCAGAGATGGAAAGGCCCATGTCCGCGCACACGCCGAACTTCAACACGGTCATTCCGGAAAAGGTCATGACACCGGACCGGGTGTCAACCCGGCTCGGCACCTTGGAGTTCTTCGACGGGATGCCAACCGACGCTACGGCATCCACTTTGCTCGATCATCTGACCTTCTTGCGAGGGGTGGAGGTCTTCTTGAATACCGTCCAGGTGGCTTCGCTCGAAGCAGTGCGGATCGGTCTGGGAGAGATCGGCGCAACGGCGGCTAACCAGGTCGTGATCTACGACGATCTGATGGACTCCAACTCCCTCTTCCTCACCGGCAACACCGACACCGTCTACGCCCTCGGCGTGCTCGACCTCGACCGGGACGGCCCTACGGTCGTGGAGATTCCTCCGGGTTGTGGGCCCGGAACCGTCGATGATGCGTGGTTCCGCTTCGTGGTGGACATGGGTGCACCCGGCCCTGATCGGGGTGAGGGCGGGAAGTACTTGATCCTGCCCCCGGGCCACGAGGAATCAGTGCCCGAGGGCTACTTCTTGGCGCAGTCGACGAGCTATGTCAACTTGATCTGCCTGCGTGGGTTCGTGGTCGACGGCAGTACGAAATCTGCATCGCTGATGTTCCGCAATGGGGTGAAGATCTACCCGCTCGATCGGAAGGACGATCCACCCCCAATGGAGTTCATCAACGGATCGGGTCGGGTCTTCAATACGATCCATGCCAATACCTACGAGTTCTACGAGGAGCTGCACCGGGTCATCGATCGCGAGCCGGTCGACATCGTCGACCCGGAGACCAGGGGCTTGATCGCCAGCATCGGAATCCGCAAAGGCCATCCCTTTGAGCCGGATCGGCGCCTGCGAGAGCTGCTAGTTGACGCCGTCGCCGTCGCCAACGGCACCGCCCGCACCTTGTTCTTCCAGACCAACGTCCCGGACAACTTCTTATACGAGGGCAGCTACTGGAAGCGCGGCTTCTTCGGTCGGGACTACCGATTCCTGCTGGACGGGGAGAGCGAGCGGAACCTTGATGCTCGCACCGCCGTGTTCTACATGGCGACGCTGAACACCCCGGCAATGACGATGAAGATGATCGGTGCCGGCTCTCAGTATGCGTGGGGTGATCGGGACAGTTCCGGTGCCTACCTCGATGGGGGCAAGTCGTACCGATTGACGCTCCCACCGAACGTCCCGGCGAAGAACTTCTGGTCCGTAGTGGTCTATGACCCCCAGACCCGATCTGAGCTGCAGACGAGCCAGCCGTACCCGAGCAAGAACAACCAGGCAGGTGACCTCGAGGAGAACCCCGATGGTTCGATCGACCTCTACTTCGGGCCTGAGGCACCTGAGGGGTGCGAATCGAACTGGACCCAGACAGTGCCCGGGAAGGGCTGGTTCACTCTCCTCCGCCTCTACGGGCCTCTCGAACCGTGGTTCGACCAGACGTGGCGACCCGGTGAGTTCGAACTGGTGTGACCTTGCCTCCAGGTGCTGAAGAGGGGCTGAAGCGTCCTCATTGACCGGTCCTTGTTGACCGCATCGTCTACGCCACGATCACCATGATGAGCGTGCTCATCATCTACGCAGCTGGGACCACCTTCAGTCCTTGGTCGACACGGTCAGCGCGATGTCGCACTGACAGGCAACGCCTGTTCCGGCCGCCGGATCTTGGGCAAGCACCGTGCCGGAAGGTACGTTCGGGTCCTGCACGGTATGACCGACGAACGCCGGTAGCTCAAGATGTGCCATGACCATCTCAGCCTTCGCCTCGGTGAGCCCGACCACGCTCGGCAAGTGTTCGATGATCCTGAACACCGGTGGTGGCTTTGTCGATTGCAGCGATGTGCCAGTGCTCCAGGCCACAGCAGTGTAGACACCCTTCACCTTGCTCTTGACTGGAGTCTTTGGTGGGACCGGCCAGTCCGCCGCCGGTCCGAACGGAAGGTCGATTGCGTCCCGGGAGATCTCAAGGACGCCACCTGGTCCGACCGAGGCAAGCGAGCCGTCCGGACCAGCAGCCAGTGACACGACCGCACCGGGAAGTCGTTCAATGTTGCGGGCGCCCCCGCCGTGTACGCCAGGGGTCGACACCTTGAAAGGCATGACGACCTCGCCGTCAACGGTCCACACGAGGAACTCCCCGTTGGCCAGGTAGGACGGTGCCGCCTGCCACGCCTTTGCCGCCCGCACACCTACCGGCAGCGAGACACCCGAGCCGTCAAAGACCGGTTCGAGCGAGCGCAGAGATCGGGCGGCGGAGGGTTCGAGGGTCCCAACGGTGGGGCGGTGACGACCGAGGTAGGGGTCGACGAACCCACCCCGGACCGCGAGTTGGCGATCCGCTACATCAACGGCGATTCCTTGGATCGGAAGGGGCGGAGGCACGGTGACCGCATCGAGCCGCCGGACGGCACCTGTCGGTCTTCCGCTGTCGTCCAGTCCCACGATCGAGACGCCTGTCTGGCGGCCACGCCCGTCAACCGTCACGAAGCCGAGGTAGCCGCCATCGGGGCTCACTGACGGCAGCTCGGCCCGAGCCTCGACGAGCCGAGCCCGGGGCCTGCACGTTGCGATCGGAATCTCCCAGATCGAAGGAAGCCCCTTCGTACCGTCTGCCGTGACGAAGAGCTGGTTCGACTCTGCTCGTTGCGCCACGCCTCCCTGAGGGCGAGCCCCCTGGCGACGATGTGGCCCGTGAGGCTGCGGGGTTCGATCTGGACAACCTCGCCCGACTGGGTCTCAGCAGTCAGGTCCTCCCCAACGTGGACACGTCCGCAGGACCTGGTCGCCGTGCTGGTCGCCGACAGCGTGATTCCAGCGGAGGTTCCCGCCTTCCCGGTCGTTGACCCGTTCGAACAAGATGCGAGGAGCGCTGCCCCGAGGATGGCGACGCCGATCCGGGCTCGAACGTGGCTCACAGCTCAGTATGACGCACGGCATCAGGAAAAGGTTGTCGAGGGAACGGATGTGTCTCCCGTCGCCGGATTCTGGCCGCAGGTCCCCGGCCGTGCCGGTGGTCGCAACAGGCGGCTGTTGCTCGTGCCGGAGGGGGAGGGATCGCCTGCCCAGGAACACTGGTCGGGTGAGGCAGCCACGGAATGGGTGACCCCAGCCGCGGAAGTCACCTCCCGCACGGACATCGACTGCTGAGCAGCCGTCCGATTCCGCCGAGAGCGGCACCTACGCCGAGGAGAAACGCCATTCCGGAGAGAGCTAATGGAAGGAAGAAGGCATCAAACAGAATGACCCCGAATCCTCCCTCGCCGTGGATCTCAGTTTGTGTAACCGAGAGGAAGTCATATCCAATGACCGTTACGACGGCTCCCAAACAGGCGGCGCAAATCAACCGCTTGGGGATGCCTCTCCAAGCCAGCACGACCCCGACGCCGATTGCCATGGCCACATTGATGAAGACACCGATGACGAATACCGTTGCCTGATCACGAGGCTGTAGGGTAAACGCGAGACAGCCTGCGACGAACGTGGCGGCGATGAGCAAGAGCCACTGGACAACCACGAGAGGGACACGACGGCGGTCGAAGTGGGGATCGATGCTGCGATAGTCCGGCTTCATGATCACGGGGCCCTATTCCGCGGCTGGTTGAGCCGGACCAGCTCGGCGCTTTCGGCGCTTGCGGAGGACGACCTGTTCGGGACAGACCGTGGAAAGAAACTGCCCAACGCAAAGCGCCAGCCGATCCTCTACGAGTGAGTAGAAGATACGATTCGCATCCCGGCGCTCGACGATGAGGCCCGACGACCTCAGGACGCCGAGGTGGCGTGAGATTGACGGGGCACTGATGGAGAAGTGGGATGCGATCTCTCCGGCACTCAGTTCGCCAGCTTGGAGGTCTTGCAGTATCTGCCGACGGGTAGGGTCAGCAAGAGCCTTGAATACCCCGGCATCGTCCTCCATATTCCTATATTAGCTAATGTGCTAATTAGAGGTCAAGGTCCTGGCCAGGTCGGACCGACAGCCTGATTGCCCTCTCTGGAGAGGTGACGCGCTGCTGTAACAGGGCTCACCGAAAATGGATTTGAGAACGAATGAACGCTGGCCAGATCCAGCCGTTGAGGGGACCCATTGACTGAGTACCTGGTTGAAATCGACCACACCCTCGATGGGGTCAGGGTAGGCGCCGGGGGTGGAGCCCGAGCGCGGACCGTTGTGCTGCTGAGTGCCGATCAGCTGGACGCCGCCGCGGAGAAGCAGACAACGTACCGACCGCCTGGGAACCAACCGCAATGGTGGCTTGGGAGATGAACCTGATGTCAAGCGGGACACACAAGTTCCGATGCTTCGCTCCGGCTGATACGTCCAGAGTCTGGATTGCTCTTACGGACGGTCAAGGAACCGACAGCTACCTTCACGGGCTCGTCGCCGACTCATCGTGGTGCGCAGACGCTCCTATTCATTTCCGAGCCACTCCACTCCAGCCAGAAAGTCAATCCATGTTGGCCGGTCGAGTGCTCTGTGCTCTGCCCAATCGTCGGCTGTCCTATTTCCTGAGGTCCGGGCCGGCGGACCCGTGCACCTACCTCACCTGGCAGCTCCGGCCCTGTCCCGGTGGCTCCGCGGTGCATCTCCAAGTTGATCGGGCCGAGTGCGCAGACACCGAAGAGGAGGCCGAGAACACGTGGTTGCCCGTGCTCGCAGCCCTGCAAACTCTGCTTTCCCGGGACGAGCCATCACGACCTTAGGTATCCCACATGTCGACGAGCTCGAATCCTGAGGACATCCCCATCACCATCGAGACACGGTTCGTCTGTGCTGTTTGGTTTCTCCCTGTTCCGTTGCCGGTCGGCACCGGAACAGGGAGCAAGCTCCATTGTCCTGGCCAAACTTCTCCGGATGAGGGTCCGTTGCTCCGGGGGAATGCGAACAGGTGTTCGTAATCTGGATTAGCCTGGCGCAGTGGTCGCGTCACTCGAGTCATCACCTGGATGGGCCCTCGGACTGAATGCCGAGCAGCTGAGAGCTGTCGACCATGATGGCGGCCCGCTCCGCATCATCGCCGGTGCAGGCACCGGCAAGACCCGGACCCTGGTGAGCCGGCTGGCCCGCCTGCTCCAGGACGGGACACCTCCCGAGCGGGTTCTGCTCGTCACCTTCAGTCGCCGGGCAGCCTCCGAGCTCATCAGACGGTCCTGCCAGCTGGTGGATCCCAGGATTGCCGAACGCGTCGAAGCGGGAACCTTTCACTCCGTAGCCCATCGGATCCTGCGTCGCTACAGCTCGTCGCTCGGCCTACCCGAAGGGTTCACGGTCATGGACCAGGGAGACGTGGTCGATCTGTTCGCCCTCCTCCGAACGCCGATAGCCGCGGATCGGCGCCGTCGATTTCCGAAGGCCTCGACCGTGGCGGCAGTGTACGCAAGGGTGGTCAGTTCTCAGGTGAGCGTGGAGGAGACGGTCGCCCGTGACTTCCCGTGGTGCGCAGAGGAGATCGATGGGCTCAAGTCGATCTTTACGGCCTATACCGAACGGAAACGGGCCCAACAGCTGCTGGATTTCGACGACCTTCTGCTTTTCTGGCGAGCTGCGGCCAAGGATCCGAACGTCGGCCCCGTCCTGGCCTCGATGTTCGACCACGTGCTCGTTGACGAGTACCAGGACACCAGCATTGTTCAAGCCGATATCCTTCGGGCACTCCGCTCGCTGGATGCCAGGCTCACTGTCGTCGGGGACGATGCTCAGGCGATCTACTCGTTTCGGGCGGCCTCGGTCCGCAACATTCTGGACTTTCCGGAACACTTCTCTGGTTCCACGACCGTCACGTTGGAGCACAACTACCGGTCCACCGGGCCCATCCTCGAACTGGCCAATGCCGTGATCGCCGATGCCACCGAGGGCTACGGGAAGGCGCTGTGGACCGATCAGGGTGGGGGAGTGCGCCCCGTCCTGGCCACGTGCGAGGACCAGCAGTGTCAGGCGGAAGCGGTGTGCACAGACGATCCTCGAGCACCACGAGGCGGGCAAGGCGCTGAAGGACCAGGTCGTGCTGTTCCGGACCTCGCACCACAGCGACCTGCTCGAGGTCGAGCTTGGCCGGCGGGGCGTTCCCTTCGTCAAGTACGGGGGACTCAGATTCCTGGAGGCCGCGCACGTCCGCGATCTGCTCGCTGGACTGCGACTGGTGGAGAACCCATGGGACGAGTTGGCCTGGCTGCGGGTGCTCCAGCTGGCGGAGGCGTCGGTCCGAAGTCGGCGAGCCGGATGATGCAAGACCTCGGAGTACGGGACATGGGCTTTGCCGTACCGAATCCGCTAGACAGGTTCTGCGCCGATCCTACGGTCGATCGGCCGGACCACCGTTCGGCGCTCGAGCTCCGCGGGATCGCCGATGGACTGGCTGGATGCCGGGACCAGTCGTCTGCCTCTGGGGGCCCGGGTGGAGCTCATCTGTGGCGTTCTCGAGCCGATGATCAGGCGAATCTATGATCATCCCGAGCCCCGCCTGGCCGACTTCGACGCCCTGGCCGGGTTGGCGGCCGATTATCCCAACCTCGACACCTTTCTCGCCGACCTGACCCTTGATCCGCCGAGTTCGACAGGCGATCTGGCCGGGAAGCCTTCGTTGGACGACGACTGGCTCACGCTGTCGACCGTCCACTCGGCGAAAGGTGGCGAATGGGACGTGGTGCACCTCATCCACGCCGCCGACGGTGCGTTTCCTTCCGACATGGCGACTGGCACTGCGGAGGGCGTCGATGAGGAGCGACGACTGTTCTATGTGGCTCTGACCCGGGCTCGGAGCCATCTGCACATCTATGCACCGCTGCGATATCACCATGGCGATCCCGCCGGGTGGACCGACAAGCACAGCTATGCCCAACGAACCCGCTTTCTTCCTCCGGAGCTCGACGGCCTCATGGAGATGCGGGCAGTACGTAGCCGCATCGATCATCCCATGCCGGCGGCATCGCTGCCGGTCAGCAAATCAGTCGACGTTGGTCTTGCGGGCTCTGGTAGCGGCTTCTCCGTCGAGAGACGATCGCCGGTCCACCACCTCCGGCGCTAGCCTCGCGTCATGGACACGACCATTGTCGAACAGTCGTGTGCGATCCCGATCGAACTCGAGCGAGCCTTCCACGGCACGCTGCCTATGCCGCTGACCGCGGTCTTCTCCAGGCGTTACGGCCTCCTGCCGCCAGTCAAAGAGGTCCGCGGGCAAGACGGGGTCTGGGGTCAGGTGGGCCAATCGCGTACTGTCGTCACCACTGATGGCGGCACGATGCGCGAGTTGCTGACGGAAGTCGATGCCCCGCACTCGTTCAGCTACCTCCTGAGCGACATCTCCGGCCCGATGCGGCCATTGGTCGACAGTATCGACGGACGCTGGGAGTTCGCCACGCGGGGCACGGGTACGTTGATCACCTGGCGGTGGGCCCTACATCCAAAGGGACTTGGTGCCTACGTCATGCGCCCGATCGCCTTGATGTGGCGTGGCTACGCACGCCAGGCACTGGAATTGCTGTCCGAGCGTCTGCTTCTGGCGGATTCCGACTAACGCCTAGCGGGCCAGACCGGGTCGGCACCATCTGAGTCCAGACGACAAAGAGCCCATGTCGGTTCGCTTGTCTCTGGTGCGGGCTGCGGTGGGCCCCATGATGCGGCCGACTCGGGCTGGCAAGCCCAAGCGCTACCTTCTCGGCTCGTACCGCATCGCCACTGCCCCCGAGCCGAACTCCAGCTTGCTCACGAGCTTCAAGTCGACATGCTTCGACAGCCCCGCGAACAACGTCGGCCCGTGGCCCGCGAGCCTGGGATGCACTACGAACTCGTACTCATCGATCAATCCCAGCTCCGTCAACGCCAGTGGGAGCTTCACGCCTCCCACGAGCAGTCCTTTGCCAGGTTCCCGCTTGAGCTGCTGAACGGCCTTGCCCAGATCCCCGCGCACGAGTTCCGCGTTCCAATCGACCTGCTCCAGGGTGCTCGACACGACGTACTTCTTTGCCGGGTTGATCGTCTGGGCGAAGGGTTCCATCCAATCAGGCCTCGCTCCCGTCGGCGCCGGCGGCCGCCACGCTGACTCCATCATTTCGTAAGTCACCCGGCCGAAGAGAAGGGCATCGGCCTGGTTGAGGTTCTCGACCGCGTGACGATGCAAGTCTTCGTCCGCGGGAATTGCACGATGATCGCAGCACCCGTCCAATGTGACGTTGATGGAATACCGAAGGGGTCGCATTTCGCAAGAGTACCGTCGATGGGGTGCACCGCGATGTATCGATCAGATCACCAAATTCGCAAGTCGCCCCTAGTGTCGCTGACTGGTACAGGTCCAGCCTCTGTCTGGCTCGTCCTCATCGGTAGTCCCGTGAGGATCACCAATGCGCCGATGGTTCCAACCCCGAGCAGGCCATAGAGAAGTCCGAACAGGGAGTAGGCAACGAGGAGCCCGCCCGCAACGATGGCAACGAGCCCTGGCCTGGTCAGGCGGCGGACGGTGCGATAGAGGAGATCGGCGGTTCCGCACAGGATCACGAACCCAACGATGAAGAGTGCAATCACCCAGACCACTCCACTCCGTTCGTACAGGGTCAACGCGGGCGGGTTGCCAGTGAAGGTGCGGCCGCCAGTCGTGATCGTGAGCACCCCACGCGGCTCATCTATGTGGTAGCTGAAGATGAAAATCGCAAACGCCAGTGACCACAGGGCACCGGTTGCAAGGGATACCCACCGCCACACCAGGGATCGCGTCTTCAAGGGTGCAGGTGCCCACTCTTGACTACCAGTCACGGTTCCCACCATCGTGATCGATTCTATCTACTCTGGGTTCGGTACCGGATGGAATGGAGGGTGACGACAATCCAGAGAGAGCCGAGCTCAGTCAACCGCTTCTGCCCGTCGCTTGTATCCCTCTGCTTCGAGCCGGACGTATCGTTCGGCCGCCGTCTCGGTAACGGGTTCGAAGAGCCGACCGACCAAACCCTTCTGTTCAAAGCCCGCAATCACCTCCGGACGCGTAGACACCACTGCCGGCTTGGTCACACTTGCTTTGCCCGCCGACCCATTGGAGCGGTCTTCGGGATCGCCGCCCTCAGCGAGCCAACGGTTTGTGGGTTTGCTCCTTGGCCTTTTTCGCCTGGCGCTTCTCTTTGAGTGACTTGCCGGACTTCTTTGAGGCGGTCTTGCGGGGAGACTTGTCGGACATGTCAGCCCCCTTTCCCTCCTGCGACCGTACTCCGATTTTCACCTCACCCACAGCGGACGCAGGAGGGGCCGGGATTGTGGCCGTCCCCGGGACGGTGGACGTCGAGGTCGTGCCGGATGGCTGCTCCTACGCCACTGGGGAGGTCGAGTAGGGGCCGGGAGCGGCGATCGTTGAAGGCCTGATGTGGCACGAACTTGGACACTCCTTGGAACTGGGAACTGGGATGTGTCCCAGCCTGGGCCGTCCGGCACCCGGTGTACAGTGGCTCTATACCTCGCCGGCTGGGGCATTGTGGTTGGCATGGCCGGCTCGGTCAGGGCGAACGAAGCGCCGGTCGTGCAACAGCTGAGCCTTCTGGCCAGCTTTCCTCCAGTGGGCGTGATCATTCTGCTGGCGGTCGGCGTGGTCAGCCCGACGTTCCTCGTGGCGCTCGCATTTGCCGTCGGGTTGCTCGTGGTCGATGCGCTCCTCTTGCATTTCGTCTCCGGGATGTTCGATCGAGAGCGACTGGTGACGGGAGCCAAAGCCGACTAGGAACAGAGCAAGCAGGGACACACCCTTGGTCACCTGATGACCTTTGGCCCTAGCCTCACGGTTTTCCCGCCGCTTGACTGGATCAATGAGCCTGCTGACCCCAGCCGACCAGGCGACGCCCGGTCAGCGGGACAGACGCCGGCGGCTGGCCCTGGTCATCGTGTGTCTCGCGGCGCTGATCATCAATGTCGACAACACCATCCTCAACGTCGCACTTCCGACGCTTGTCCGGGACCTGCATGCGACGTCGAGCCAGCTCCAGTGGATCGTCGACTCCTACGCCATGGTGTTCGCTGGGCTGCTCCTGGTCGGAGGGACGCTCGCCGACCGGTTCGGCCGCAAGCGGGTCTTTCTCATCGGGCTCACCGTGTTCGCTGCGGGGTCGATCGGCGCGGCGCTGTCGAGCTCGGTTCCGACGCTCATCGGATTCCGGGCCCTCATGGGAGCCGGCGCCGCGCTCACCATCCCGACGTCGCTGGCGATCATCAACGACATGTTCCGTGATCCGGGCGAGCGTGCCCGTGCCATCGGTGTCTGGGCCGGCACGATCGGCCTCGGGATCGCCATCGGTCCTATCGCCGGCGGGCTGTTGCTGTCGAGGTTCTGGTGGGGGTCGATCTTCCTCGTGAACGTCCCGATCGTGTGCGTCGGCTTCCTCGGGGCCGTGCTGGTGGTTCCCGACTCGAAGAACCCGCACGTGCAGCGTCCCGACCCCGCCGGCGCGGCGTTGTCGATCGCCGGCCTGGACCGCTGCTATGGGCGATCATCGAGGGACCGACCCGGGGGTGGACCTCGGGGATCGTGGTGGGGACCGCGTTGGCCAGCCTCGTGGTACTCGGAGGTTTCGTCGTCTGGGAGTCCCGCAGTACGCATCCCATGCTCAAGCTCGAGTTCTTCCGGGAACGCCGTTTCTCCGTTGCCCTCGCCGCAGAGTGTCTGGCGGTCTTCGGGCTGATGGGCGCGCTGTTCCTGTCGACGCATTCCTTCAATTCGACCTCGAGTACTCACCCCTCCAGGCCGGCCTTCGGATCCTGCCGATCGCCGGCATGGTTGTCGTCGGGGCCGCCGCGTCCCCGCGATCGCCCGGCTAGCGGGCGTCAAGCTCACGGTGGTGGCCGGCCTCCTGTCGATCGCGGCCGGCCTGTGGCAGGTCTCGGCTTCGTCGCGGTTCGACACGACGTACGGCGATGTGGTCCTGGGACTGCTCCTGATCGGCCTCGGCGCCGGGCTCATGCTGCCGACCGCCACGAACTCCGTCATCGGGTCGGTCCCCCAGGGCGACTCGGGGATGGGTCCGCCAGCAACACCGTGGCGCTCCAAGTCGGCGGAGCGCTGGGTGTTGCCGTCATCGGCAGCGTGATGTTGACCCGCTACCAGGGCCATCTGGCCGCAGCGTTGGTGGGCCGGCAAGTGCCCCCATCCGTCGCCGCGACCATCCTCGGGTCCCTGGGCGCCGCCCTGGCCGTGGCGGCACGCGTCGGGGGCTCGACCGGGGTCGAGCTGGCCACGCGGCTCGCATCGCCTTCATGAGCGGTACCGAGGTGGCGCTCAACCTCGGCGCAATCGTTGCCCTCGCCGCCTCGATCCTCGTGCTCGTGGCGT
>CAWHIF010000007.1:0-148829 GCA_963829235.1 uncultured Acidimicrobiaceae bacterium | reverse complement strand
CTCATGCAGTGGCGCATGCGCAACAACAACCGGACGCTCTGCGCCGGCACCCTGCTCACGGCAACCGACGGGGTCGTGTCGGCCAGGGACGAGTGGCGTTGACCCGGAGCCGGGTGGCGGCCGGGTCAGGTGGCGGCCGGGCGGAGTCAGGTGGCGGCCGGCCTCAGTCAGATGGGGTGCTGGCCTAGGCGGGTCACGCGGGGTGCTGGCGTACCGGCGGGCTCTGGTCGAGCAGCAGGTCGGGAAGGTCGGCCACCGAGCCGATGAGGTGGGTATGGGGCGCACCGGCGAGCTCGGCCCGCGAGTGGGCGCCGCTCAGCACGCCGATGACCATCGAGGCGCCCGGCCGGGCCCCGGCCAGCAGGTCGCTCGAGGTGTCCCCGACGACGGCCACCTCGGCCACGTCGTCGATACGCAGCCGGAGCACGGCGGTGAGGATCATGTCCGGCCACGGCCGGCCCCGACCGGCGTCGGCGGGGGACAGCACCAGGTCGACCAGCCCCTCCCAGCCGAGCGTGGCGAGGATGCGGTCACGGGTGGCCGGGGAGAACCCGGTGGTCAGGCACAGCCGCATGCCAGCGTCCCGTAGGGCGGCCAGGCAGGTTCCGCCCCCGGGATGGCCGACACCTCGCCCCGGTCGACCGCCTGGTCGAAGGCGGCCTCGAAGGCGGTATTGGCCTGTTCGGCCCGGTGACGGTCGCCCCCGAGCAGCTCGGTGAACACGGCGATCTTGGACTGGCCCATGGTGCGACGGATGTACTCCTGGGGTCGCCCCTCAGTCTCCCGGCGGTGAGCCCGACGGAGTCGAGCGCGTGCTGGAAGGCCTCCTCGACGGCACCATCGTCCGCCACCGTGGTGCCGGCCATGTCCAGGGCCACCAGGCGGATCGGGGGGGTCATCCGGCCACCTGTCCCAGGTCTGCTCGGCGATTGCGGGGGAGAGGGTCATGCCCCGGCCGCGGTTCCGGTGACCACCCACACCGCCGGCTCGATGCTCGGCGATGGCAGATGCGATCGTCGGTGCCGCGGTGTAGACCCCGGCCCATCGACGGACCACGGGCGGCAGATCCCAGCCCAGGATGGCCTCCGCCCGCTCGAGGAGCGGTCGTAGGGGGACTCGTCGACCGCGAAGTCGAACGGCTCGTCGTAGACGTGGGTGTCCCCGATGGTGAGGCCGCCGTCCGCCCGTTGCACCATCAGCAGCTGCATCCCCCACTCGGCGGTCTCCGGCCGGGCACGGGAAGTGCGGTCCGGCCGGGGAGGTCGAAGGCCGGGTAGTAGCGCATCGAGTCGGCGTCGGCGATGGCGGTGGCCACCGCTCGGTCGGTGGGTGCGGTCTGCATCATCTGGAGTCGGCATCGGCGGAGCGGCGCCGAGGCCAGGGCGGCGCCGACCCGGCCACCGAGCCCTGACAGCCGGTCGCCGATGCACAGGAGCACCAGCGATCCCTGGTGACGCGCGCCGAGTGGTCGACGACGCGTCGGTCCCGCTCGTCGGCCGCTCCGGCGGCTTGCACGTCGACGGCCTGGCGCCCCGGCAGCCATCGGTAGCTGCCGGTGGCCTCGAGCGTTGACGGAGCGCACCGAGCACCGAGCCGGGCTCGACCACTGCGTCCATGCCAGCACCACAGGCCGCCGACGAGGTCACCCTTGATGGCCGGATTGACGTCGCGCACACCGGTCGCGTCGAGGAGTTCGAACCCGCGGCTCGAGGCGTCCGGCCGTCGCACGGCTTCGGCCATCAGGGCGAGCTCGGGGTCGTCGCCGGCCACGGTGAGCGAGCCGTCGGCCCGGAATCCGATGCCGGGCGCCCGCCCGGCGATGTCCGTCCCACAGCCGGCGGGCCCGCAGGGCCAGCTCCAGTTCGGGCCCGGCGGCCCGCCCGCTCACCCACACCAGCCCGAAATTGCGCACCGAGGCCCGGCGGGGCCCGGCGTCGGCCTCGAGGTGGATGACCTCCCAGCCGCGTTGGCATGCCTCCAGGGCATGCATGGTGCCGACGACCCCGCCGCCCACGATCACCACACGTTCCGTGCTCATCCGACCTCGATCGTAGTGATTCCCTGGCGGGAGGGGCCAGCGGGCCACAGGATCGGTGGAGGCGCCCGTCAGGAGCCGGCCTCACACCTCGCCCGGGTGGGCTAAATTGACCATTCGCCCATTCGGGGGTGGCGCAACTGGCAGCGCGCATGATTCTGGTTCATGAGGTTGGAGGTTCGAGCCCTCCCCCCCGAGCGCTCACGGTGCTCTCCCTCGGGAGCGTTGTGGCAGGTTTGAAAGAAGTCGCGGGCTCGTTCCGACAGGAGCGGCTCGATAGGGTCCCATCGTCTAGAGGCCTAGGACACCACCCTCTCAAGGTGGAGACACGGGTTCGAACCCCGTTGGGACTGCTCGAGTCGTGGCTGGTCGGAGGCCATGTCGAGTGGGGGAGTTCAGTAACACCGGTCTGGGCGACCACATCGCAGGCGCTGAAGAATTCTTGTGACCATCGACCCTTTGCTCGAGCCGGCCTGGACGTTCACGCTGTACTCATGGATTCGATCGGCCAGTTGTTTCAGCGGTACTCGCGGTGGATGTACCGCTCCGGTCGGCCGAATTGGCTGGCGAAACCGCAGAACCGTCTTTCGAGTCTTGTCTTCGGGGCTGGCCTCATGCCTGGACGAGCTGCCACTCTCGAGGTCATCGGCAGGCGAAGCGGTCAGCAGAGAACCCTCCCAGTAGTCATCGCAGATTGGGAGGGTGTCGAGTACCTGGTGTCCATGCTGGGCGACAGCGCAAACTGGGTCAAGAACATTCGCGCCGCTGATGGCGTCGCGATCCTGCGTCGTGGCCGTGCGGAGCCCGTCAGGCTTGAAGAAGTGGCGATCGAGGACCGCCCACCGATCATCCGCCGTTATGCCGAAGTCGCTCCAGGCGGACGCCCGCATTTGAAGCTGTCTCGCAACGCGTCGATCGAACAGTGCGAAGCGCTCGCACCTCGGACCCCGGTATTTCGGATAGCGCCGCTGTCCCTAAGCGGTCGGGGTGGTGACGCTTAACACCAATGGCGGCGGTTATCGACCGGATGTGCTTGCCCACCGCGAACCGCTCATGGACGGCACCTCGGAGCTAATGCCCCACTTGGATACGACGAAGTCAAGGTGGGGCACTTGAGCTGTCCGTGGCGCTCAGAGCGACCACCGTGTCGAACACCTCGACGGAGGCGGCAGAGCACTTCATGGGCGGGAGACTCCGTGTCCTGTCAACCGTGCTGGGGCGAGAGCGACTACCTCTCGGGCCTCTCCTGTGCTTGACATTGCGAGGTTGACCACTTTAGTGTTGTCTTATGACAATAGGACAGAGGGATAACGACCGGGTGGGCGATCGGATCTCACCGATCGAGTTCCGGCTCGACCCTGCTTCAGGAGTGCCGACCTATCTTCAGCTCGTCCATCAGGTCGAGCATGCACTGCGACTCGGCTACCTCAAGCCTGGTGACCAGCTGCCCAAGGTCAGGGATGTCGTCGCATCATTGGCCATCAATCCGAACACGGTGTCAAAGGCATACCGCGAGCTGGAGACCAAGGGCCTCCTCGTTGGGCGACCGGGCCAGGGCACCTTCATCTCGGCGACGCTCAAGCAGGTCGCTCTCCCCGAGTTGACCGGACTTCGACGTTCCCTGAACGCCTGGCTGGCCAAGGCCGACACGGCAGGTCTTGACGAGCACGGAATCGTGGCGCTCATCGCAAGCGAGCTGCGGAATTTTTATGAGCGGCCCAGCGGCTCGCACTCAGGCATCCAAAGCGGCGAAACGGAGGGCGTCGCATGAACGTCGTCGAGACCTACGGCCTCGGTAAGTCCTATGGTGCGAACAAAGCGCTCCAGAACTGCAGCCTGGCGATCCCCGAAGGGCACGTGGTTGCGCTGGTCGGACCGAACGGCGCAGGAAAGTCGACGTTGCTCAATCTCGCAGTCGGGTTGGCACGGCCGACGAGCGGTGAGCTGACCGTTCTCGGCGGTTGTCGTGCCGGCTCGCTGCCCGCACTCGACGGGATCGGCTTTGTTGCCCAGGACACACCGCTGTACAAGAACCTCTCCGCCGCCGACATGCTGCATGTCACCCGCAATCTCAACCGGCAGTTCGATCAGGCCTACGCCCAGGCCCGGTTGGCCGGGCTGGGCATCCCCCAGAAGCGCAAGGTGGGCAAGCTGTCGGGCGGACAGCAGGCCCAGCTCGCGTTGACATTGGCGCTGGCCCGCCGACCGCGCCTCCTCGTGCTCGATGAGCCAGTGGCAATGCTCGACCCAATTGCCCGTCACGATTTCATGGCCGCGGTGCTGACGGCGGCGGCCGAGGACGGCGTGTCCGTGCTCCTGTCCTCGCACGTGCTCGCCGAACTCGAGCGGGTGGCCGACTATCTAATCATGATGTCCCTGGGTCGCATCCAGGTGGCCGGCGAGGTCGACGATCTGCTGGCTGGCCACCGCGTGCTGACTGGCCCAACCGCCGCGGCCAATCGATACGACGAACGGCCGGTTGTGCATGTCCGCCAGGGTGATGCCCAGGCTCACCTGCTGGTTCGGTCCAGCGCGGACGACCCGGTCCCACCTGGTTGGGAGGCGCATCCGGTAGGCCTGGAAGAGCTCGCCTTGGCATATCTGCGTGAGCCGGGCGCCGACGCTCTGCCTGGCCCGGTCCGCAATTGTGATGCCCACCCCTCGGAGGTGACGAGGTGACCGCGCTGGGCACGATGTCCGCACTCGCGGTCGCGAAGGAGAACACCGACCTGGAACCGCTGCCCTGGCGACGGATGGCCTGGGTTACCTGGAGGCAACACCGCACGGCACTCATCGGCGTGTTCGCGTTGATCGGCGCGCTGGCCCTCTGTTTGCTGATCGTCGGGCTGCGGTTACACCATGCCTACAGTGCGGCGACTGCCTGCCATCCAGCGAACTCGCCACGTGCAGTGCCACGGTCGCCAACTTCAACGGCATCGGCAACTTTCTGTCCAACGGCGTTTTCTTCCTGGTCGTGCCGCCCTTGATTGGAGCGTTCGTCGGGGCACCATTGCTCGCTCGCGAGTTTGAGGCCGGTACCTTCCGATACGCATGGACCCAGGGCTTCGGCCGTTGGCGTTGGACGCTCGGCAAGTTGGTTTCGCTCGGAGTCATTGTGGCCATCGCCAGCGCTTCCCTCAGCGTGTTGGCCTCGTGGTACTACCAGCCGTATTTCGCCTCGGGCAATCAGTCCTTGTCCCTTTCCACGTTCGATCCCCTGAATCCTGGTGTGTTCGAGCAGCGCGGTCTTGCATTTACCGCGTGGACCCTTGCCGCATTCGCAATCGGCGCCCTTGCTGGCGTGCTCATTCGCAGAGTCGTCCCTGCCATCGTGGCCACTCTGGCTGTATACGGAGCGCTCGCCTTCGCTACGGGGGGGTGGCTACGAATGCACTACCTGACTTCGCTCATCATCAAGGGGCTCAATGTGCCGGGTGCTTCGCGGATCGTGAGCCAATGGGGGAGCAGGGGCGGTCGGGTCGTCTTCACCGGACCGCCGACCTTTCCGATCTACCAGCAGTACTGCCCCGCTCAGGCCGGCCTCGGCAAGGGCGGCGGGTCGGGGTCGGGGAATCCCCTCCAGTGCCTGGCTCAGCACGGTTTCACGTTCTGGACCAGCTACCAGCCGGCCAGCCGGTTCTGGGCGTTCCAGTGGATCGAAAGCGGTTGGCTGCTCGCACTGTCGGTCCTGCTCATCGTCGTGACCGTCTGGCTCGTCCGTCGCCGCGCAGTCTGAAGTCTGGTGCACGCTGGGAGCCTGTCTCCGTATGTGCAAACGTCACGGTGTCAGCGAGTCGCCCATACCACCGACCTGGAGGCGTTATCCCGTCCCCGGTGCTTGCTGATTGCACCTTGATCTCTCCGTATCCGAGGGTCCGTCCGCCCCGATCCTGTTGTCCGACCGGGCCTTAGACGTCTCTGTGGCGACGATCTGCGTAGGTCGGAGTTCAATGGTGACAAGTGGCGGTCCCGGATTGCCCCAAGCGTCAGTCATGAATGAGATCGATCCGAGCGACGATCCTCTTGATTCCAGGGTTGGTGGTGGAGCACGGGGTATCGGGGTGCACCCGCCCGGTAGCCCGCCTACGCAGTGAGTTCCGCCGGCAAGGAAGGTTGGTTAGGGGGGGAGCAGGGGGGGGCTGCCGTGTGGCCGGACCGGCAGCAGCCCACGGCAAGGGTGGGGGCGGTGGCTCCAGCCAGACCTTGATCGTTTCGAACCAGTCGGTGAAAGCGCCCTCCGGTCATGGTCAGGGCAACGGTGGCGGAGGCTGTGGCAACGGAGGCGGAGGCTGGGGCAACAGATGGGATTGCGCAGACGCCCAGTACTCAACCATCAATTCAGCGGTCACGGCCGCCGGACCCGGTGACACGGTGGTCGTCTGTCCCGGCACCTATACCGAAGATGTGGTCATCACGAAGGCGTTGACGCTCGTCGGTCAGGACGCCACGATCAACGCCACCGGACTTGTAGGCACGTCCACCGGAGCGATCCTCGGTCAGGACCCCTACAACGGCATCACGATCGAGTCCTCCAACGTAACCGTCAAAGGATTCACCGTGGAAGGAGCCGAAGGCGAGGGTATCTTGGCCGTGAATCCGGATCCGGTGGCAACAACGGTCGGGGGGATGTCGCTTTACACCGGCACACCGATCACCAATGTGACGATCGAGAACAACGATGTCACCGGCAACGACCTCGGATTCGGCAGTGCAACCTCCCCGTACTCGCCGTGCACACCGAACGGTGGCTCCGATTGTGGCGAGGGAATCCACCTAATGAGCGTGGCTTACTCAAAGGTGGTCAACAACAAGTCGGTCGGCAATGCAGGCGGGATCCTTCTGACCGACGAGTATGGACCCAACCACGACAATCTCGTGCAGGGCAATTATGTGGCCGACAACACCAAGGACTGCGGTATCACCGTCCCAAGTCACAACCTCGGATTGAACCCCGTCACTGGCCAACTCGACCCGTCATTCGGCGGTGTCTACAACAACAAGATCATCGGCAATCAGTCGATCGACAACGGAGTTGAAGGTTACGGAGCTGGAATTGGGATCTTCGCGCCGGAAAGCTACACCGCTTCCTACAACAATCTCGTTGCCGGCAACTTCATAGAGGGGAACGGGCTTTCGGGGATCTCTGTGCACAGCCACCAGGCCAATGCCTACGTCAACGGCAACGTCTTCGTGCATAACACCATCGGCACCAACAATGTCGATCTTGCTGATGGCACGGACACGACACCGATTTCCAATGAGACAACAGGCATCCTCATCTGGTCGGATGCCACTCCCTATAGCTTCGTCGTCGCCCACAACAAGATTTTCGACAATACCTACGGCGTGTGGTTGACCCCGAGCACGGTTACCGTCTCGGGCTTGAATACCAATCGCTTCTTCCAAGTGACGACACCGGTGTTCGATGCCTCATGACAACTTGAGCTGACCGACGACGGCACAAACGTGTCAACTTCGCGACGGGGTGGCTTGGTCATTAGGCCAGGTCACCCCGTCGTTCTCTGCCAAGCGTCGTCTCGGGGGGGGGGGTCATGGGCGAGGCCGACGAAGTCGGCATGGCCCTTTGGCTCTTCGGCAGGTACACCGACCGACACTCCCTCGGACCCAGGGGTCAGGTCTGAGACGAATTGCCAGGACTAGTTCTGTTTTTTCGGGGAGCTGGCCTGTCGTGCGGCAATTCCCTCGTAAACCCCAAAGAGACGAGGGCCAGCAACGCAGCAGCAAGAAGGCCAGCTTTGAGCGATCGAAGCTGGGCCGATTCGTAATTGTCCACCAATGCCACCGTTGTGGCATCGTCGATACCGGCCTTTTTGGCTGCGGACTCGAGCTGTGTCGATGAGACGAAATTGGTGTTGGAGCCAGCCGCTACACCCACCTGAGCGGCAACGTCCGCGTTGATGCGGGGGTCGTGCTCAATGTTGGAGATGAACGTGCTGGTCAGCCCGATCAAGACGATCGCACCGATGAGCGCGACCCCGAGCGACGATCCGAGCTGTTGACCTGTGTATTGCAGCCCACCGGCCTCGCTGCGGCCAGACTCGTCGACCGAGGACTGAACGACATTGCCCAGCTGGGAGATCATCAGGCCCATCCCGACCCCGAGTACGGCCATACCGATGGCGAAACCGGTATTGGAAAGGGTGGGCTTGATCGTTGAGAGCAGAACGAGGGCACCGACTAGTGTCACGATCAGGCCGGTTTGGACGATCGCCCGCACGGCGAAACGGTTCGATAGTCGTGCTCCCACCGCCGCGGTGGCGAACATGGTGATCGAAATGGGAAGCATCTTGATCCCTGTCTCCAGGGCGCTCAGTCCGAGAACTAGCTGGAGGTAGAGCGGAACGACAAAGAAGATCCCCATCAAGATCAGGTTCTGGCTGAACATTCCGATCAGTCCCGACCGCACCGGTGGGATGCGGGCGAGCGAGAGATGGACCAGTGGATCGCGGCCCGAGTCTTCCCGGTGTCGTTGCCAGGTGACGAACCCCCAGATGAGGACCGCGCCCCCGGCCAGGACGAACAGCGTCAAGGAGAAGCCGAAGATGGTAATGGGGGAGTTCTTGGGCTTGACCCAACCCCACGTACTCGACTCAAGGACCCCGTAGACGAAGACCCCGAGGCCGGTGGCCGACAGCACCGAGCCAACGATGTCGAGCTTGGGCTTGGGTTTTGGCGCCGGCGCGTCCCTCACCTTGCGTGTCATGATCAAAATGAAGGCGGCGATGAACACCTCGCCGACGAATACGACACGCCAGGTCAAGACGGTCGTTGCCCAGCCGCCGACGATGGGCCCGACCGCGATCCCCGCACCGGCGACACCCCCAATGACCGCGTAGGCCGCCTTACGGCTTGGTCCCTCGAAGTTGCCCGCGATCAGAGCCGCAAGTGCCGGGAAGACGAGTCCCGCTCCGATTCCCTCAAGTACCGACCAACCGAGGGCGAGCTGGAAGACTGTCTGGGAGGCAGCGGTCAGCGCCGATCCACAGGCATAGATGACCAACCCGATGACGAATGCCTTGCGTCGACCGATGATGTCGCCGATCTTTGCCCCGGTCATGATCAGCATGGCCATGACAAGGCAGTAGAGAGTGATGACGGCCTGGATCGTGGTCACCGTCGTGTGGAAATCACCCACCAGCGAGCTGATGGAGACATTCATCACGGACTGGTCCAGCACCATAAGGAACTGCGCTGTGGCCAAGGCGACTAGGGCGAGCCAGCCCATCTTCGTTGCGACGCTTCCGGCACCTTCCATCTGGCCCTTGCTCGGGCTCACCGGCCCCGACCCGTCGGCTGCAACCGTCACAAGCCGAGAGTGCCGGTGAGGCTCTTGAGCGTGTCGCTGCTACCCGTTACTCCGGAAGCGGCCTGGCTGAGCGCTCCCATGTCGTTCTCGCCGACTCCCCCGCTGCATTTCTGGGACGCTGTGCTCAGCTCGGTGAGCAGTGACGACCATGCCCTCTGAGCACTCGAGTTCGGAATGGGCGGAAGTGACTTGGCTTTTTCCACATCCGTAGCCAGCTTCTGGCAGCTCGCATCCACTGTCGAGGGGTTGCGAGATGAGACGGCCCCCGGAAGTGCGGTTGCCAACATAGTGACATCACTACTCAAAGCAGCGACGACCGTCTTGTTGTTGGCAACCCATTTCACCGTTCCGGTCAGGCTGTTCGCGCCGGCACCGGATTGCAGCCGATGCTTGGGTCATGGTAGTCGAACCGCTTGTTGAGGCGTTGGATGAGCATCCGGCAATTGATACCGCCGACATTACCACCAGCACCGCCACTCGCCTCATCTTGTTGAGCCTTCGTCTGAACAATCTAGGGGTCTTCGAGGCACCTTGACCGCGCCCCAAGGACACCAGCTCGGAGTGAGACACCTTCTAGAGAACTGGCGCGCTCACATCACCTCGACCTCGGCGGTGGACGGTCTGGAGATGATGTGAGCGAGCACGCCGATCACCGGAACGAAGACGATGAACAGAAACCACGGTGCATTGGCCACGCCATGATGGTCCCGACGTCGAAAGTTATCGATAAAGCACCAAACGACGATGAAGATCCACAGGACGAACCCCGCAAACATCAGCAAGCCCAGCCGCACATCTTTGCGTAGACGAGAGAAGCCTCCGGGACCATGTTGTCCACGTCAACGGAGGCCTTCCAATCCCATAACTGGCGGAAGTAGTAGTCGTAAGTGTTCCGTCGCAAGGCGACGAGCAAAACCGCCACCGCCACCATTGTCCGTTTCAACCACCATGAGTCAGATGATCCCCCGTTCTTTTCCCCATACGCCCCGTCTAATCGTCACCGTGGGGCATTGAAGGACGTGGCCCACCGGATAAGCAAACCGCGCAGTGGGTCCGTCCAGCCGGGTAAAAGTCATCGTCTCGCCGATTCTCCGGCTCAATCTTCAGGCCCTCAGGGCAATCCTGGTTGTCGTGATATCTCGGCTTCGACTCTTCGGTGATCGTCCAGTAGTACTTCTTCGCCACTTGAATCCCTCCTCATCGCCCGTCCCGTCCGGGGGGTGACCTATCGAGGCTACGTCTCCGGTCCTGCGACTGCTGAGGAGGCCGGGTCGGGCCGGCGGGCCCCGGCGCGGACAATACGGTTCAGGCGCAAAGGGGACGAGCCCCAGGCGGTCACCAACTGGCTGTTGGAAGCGATCGAGCGAGTCGAGCAGACCGTGGGATTTCCGGGAATCAGGCGCCACCAGGCCGCTGTCATTTGGCGTCCCCAATCGACACCTGATCAACCGGTCGTATGGTCGGCCCCTGACGGGGCCGGTCGAGCCGGGTTCGGCCGCCTTGATCCCACCCGAGGGTATGGTTGGCCAGAAATCCTGGGGGTTCGGGGCAGCCTTCTGCCCCGGGGCGACGGGGCAGAAGGGATGCTGCGAGGTCGTCAGCGACTCGATCAAGAGGGCAGGAAGTATCGAGCCGGACGACTGCCATTACTAACGGCCAGAATGGCTATTTCGTTTCAACCGGAGATGCCAGCGGAGGCTGCCCCAGATCTCCCGGAACGGGTTGGATACCCCCCGGCTACGCCAGGCAGCCAAACGGAACTCGCTCTGCGCCATCATCGATGGATGGCAGCGAAGAGTGATGGCAACCGATGGCGAAGCCTGCGGGACGAGCTTGACCGTTCCTTTGTTCGAGGCAAGAGCCCGATGCGGGCCGTTTTCGAGCTCGGCGGGCTCTACGGCCGCCTCGATGCGGCTGAAAGGGACGGGGTTAACGACGTGCTGATCGAATGAGTGCTCTCGGAGGATGAGACGCTTCCGTATGACGCCCTGTCTATCGTCAACAAGCACCAGGTGCACCGGGCCGCACCGGCGCTTCCTGCACTTCAAGATGGCCTTGAAGACGATCCTTCTGAGCCTGGTGCACCGCCACCAGGGTTTTCCCGACGTAAGCCTGTTGGTCACATGTTGGAGGTCTCCTGCGTCAATAGAGTGTGACCAGGATGGAAGGGACAGATCTCGACGCCGATCCGTTGGTTCTCGGCGTTGGCAAGCCCGTGACTCGGGGGTCTCCGGTGTGCCCTGCAACTTGTGACGCGCCTGCCTGGCTGGCCAACACCACATTGGGAAATCGACAGAAGAACACCGTGAGAGGAAGTGAAGGTCATGAAGACCATGACATGTGAGCAACTGGGTGGCCCCTGCGACACTCCGCATCGGGGTGCGTCTGCGGACGAAGTGATCAAGGCGCAAGATCGACACCTCAAGGAGATGGTCGCTAACGGTGACACGGAGCACGAAGCCGCATTGAAGGACATGAAGGGCCGCTGGAAGAACCCGATCAAAGGTATGGGCTGGTATCGGCAGGCCAAGCGGGACTTTGCCGCTCTTCCCGAAAGTCGAACCGCCCAGTGAGCTACTCCGTAGATTTCGTCAAGGTATCGACCGTCGGCCTAGAGTCGTCACCTGTCGTGGATGCGCTAGCCGGCCTGCGAGCGAACGAGGCCCGTTACTTCAAGAACAAGTACAACCACGTCTTCACGGTCGAGCCCGCTGCCAAGGCCCAGAAGGAAATCGACCTGGTGCACAGGATCCTGAAGGCGGAGCGGGACATTGTCATCGGGTCGCCGCCGCTCGAGGCCACGATGTTCCAGGTCGAGAACATCCGTTGGACATATGTGTTCTACGAGAGCGGGCTGTCGATCAACGTCCTCTACACCCTCGACGGACCGAGTCCGAAGCGGGCGGTCGGGTTCAAGCTCTCCGAAGGCATGGCCATCCCCGCTGAGTTGGATTCATTCAAGTTCGCACGCCAGAAATCGAAGCTGGCCGGGACGATCCGGGGCTCGTACTTCGTGATCAAGGGCGAGTACTGAGCCCATTAGATTCGGATCGTCCGGCGTGGGCCCGTGTCCGACTGAGCCCGAGCGTATGGTCGCCGGCAATGACTGTCTCCCGTATTGCTGCTTGGCGGCACCCTCCAAGGCGACTCCCAGGCACAATGGGAGTCATGACAACGGCCGACCATCTCCCGAGCGAAGTCGAGATTCGGGAGTGGCCATTGTTTACCGAGGAGTTCCCGCTCACACTCCTGGCCAGTGCCTGCCTGCGAGGTGTTCCCTGTGGAGTCGACGGAACGTCGTACGGTGCGCCCTTCTCGCACACGGAGCGCCTATTTCGACTGCCGAATGTCCATGTCGTCACCTTCTGCCCCGAGGACTTGGCTTTCGGTACTCCGAGGGCCACTCCTGATATCCACGGTGGCGATGGGTTCGATGTCCTCGACGGAAGAGCAAGGGTTTTGAGTGATACCGGAGAGGATTGGACTCAGCCCATGATCGATGCCGCCCATGTCATGTTGATGAAGGCACGGGACAATCAGGTGTGTCTGGCACTCCTAACAGACACAAGTGCCGCCTGTGGGTCTGAGGTCATCTACCGAGGGGCTCGGACACAGGGTCATCATCAGGCAGGTCAGGGCGTCTGCGCTGCTCTCCTGATCCGGCATGGCATTCGAGTGCTCAGCCAACGTGATTACCGCACGCTTGACCACATCCTCAGCAAGCTAGACCCGACTCACCAAGCGAACCCAGACGCCCGAGATCATCATGAGACGAATTGGTATGTGCAGAACTTCGGATCGGCAAAGGGCTAAACCCCGAACAATAGGACTGACAGCGGTGACGGTCCGCACGTGGCATGTAAGTTGCGCGCCAGAGAATTGCTACGTTGCTGGATGTGCCAGGAGGAGACCGATGACGCTCGGACGAACGGTGGTAGTGCCAGGAATGATCGAGGAGTACCGGGCCTTTTCGGGATTGCTCCTCGACGGGATGGAGGAGTTCCCCGTTTCTGGGGGAGGTCAGGCCATTGCCGGTGACCCGATGACCTTCATCCTGGTCTCGACCGGCCGGGCCGAGCCCAGGCTCATCGGGCTGGACGAGTCCGTGAACATCTACCGCTGAGCCGAGTGGGGTACTGGTGGGATTGGGTCTTCGACAAATCGGATCCCGCATCGGCGGAAACTGTGCCATCAGAGGCAAGCCCTGATTGAACCGCCAAGGCTTCCCCGGAACACCGACCGGGGGTCGCGTTCATTGAGGTGAGGCTCGATCGGTGCTCGCGGTCCGGCGAAAGCCACATTCCGTCACCTGGAAGCGTGTTGATCCCTTTCTGACAAGGAACCGGCTCCGCAGGGTGCAGACTAACGAGATGGCACCAAGCGCACGGGTGATCTGGGCACAGGACGCCCGGCCGGCCGACTGGATCGCCCCACGCCTCCACGGGTTCAGCGTCGATACCGGTTCTGTCATCCCCGGTGGCTTCGACGCCTACTGCCGGCTATTTCATCCCCTGAGAAAGCATGAGCCTGGCGCTAACTCCAGGACCTGGGCGGAGGTTGCTGCCCACAACGGGCGAATCGTCCACCCTGAGATGCAACTCCACATGATCAGTCATGCGGTCGGCGCAACTCCAGAGCACTATGACCTGAACGACTACATCAACGAGCTTGAATGGGGCTCGCTTCCCCTTGTCGAGCGCGCAATCCTGGTTGAGGTGCTTCGTCGTCACACGACAACGCCCGAACAGTGTTGGTTCTGTGTCTGGGATGGATTCGGCGGCATCGACTTCCCGACATCCCAACGGGTACGCCTTCCCTATCGGGACTACGTCCTGTATACGGGACCGATCGAGATTGCATTGGCCGCCTTGGACCCTGGACCGGACGAGCTCGCCACGGATCCGACCTGTCAACCCTGGGACGATCAATCGCCGAACCTTTGGTGGCCAGAGGATCGAGCTTGGTTCGTGGCGACCGAGATTGACTATGCCTGGACGTATGTCGGTGGGACAGAACAGTTGATCGAGTCGCTGCTGATGACCAATGGACTAGAGGTACTTGCTGCCCAACTCACCGACAGGCCGTTCTCCGACTGTGACACCTTGAATGCGGGCCTCGATCGCCAATAGCTTCGCCTGTCTGCACAACGCCGGGCCAGAGAGCGACAATCCTCCGAGGGGGCCTAGCATATATGGCCATGCGACGGTCGTTCGGGGTTGCAATCGCCTTACCAGTCCTGATCGTCGCGGGATGTGCGACCAGCGGTTCATCCACGGCGACCAAGGGTCCGTCCGTTCACCACGGCAAGGGCGCCTGCCTCAACTCGGATGACACCGCGTGCTCATTCTTGACCAATACAGTGTGGCAAAGTGTCCCGAAAAGGCGGAGGCAGCTCTCGGCAGGGTGGCGTGCGACCACGAGTCCCGTCGGGAACGGAGTAGCCTTTCCCGGGTAGGCGATCGGTGGTAGGCAGGACGGATGGCGTCAGCGGGGATCGGTGGCGAGTGCGGCCAGGCGGGGGCCGACGGCAGCTACCTGCGCAGCCTGGTGGACCAGTTGCGCAGTGAGCTCGAGGAAAGTGCCGCGCTCCTGGCCTCCGAGCGCCAGCGCTGGGCGGTCGATCGGGAGGCCGATCGGCTGCAGGCCCGCGAGGTCGTCGACGCCCTGCGGATCGAACTCGAATCGTCGGTCCTCGAACGGAACGCGGCGGTGCAGGCGGCGGCGATGGAGTCGGCGGACGAGGTGGCGCAGCTCAGGGCGACGGTCGACGAGCTGCGTAGCACCCTCGTATCGGTGCAGGCAGAAGCGAAGCGGGAGCGCGTCGTGCTCGACCGCAGGTTCCGCGAGGAGCGAGAGCAGCTACAGGGGACCATTTCTGCGCTGCGCACCAAGATGGAGACCACTGATGGCAACTGATATGTCCGATACGACCAATGTGACAGAGCAGGCCAAGCGTCTTCACTTCGCCGAGACCCTCCTGCTCGTGTCGCGGACCGTCTCGGCCATGGAGACGCTCGACGAGGTGCTCGCGGCGCTCATCGAGATGACCGTCCTGGAGACCGATTCCGACCGGGGGACCCTGTTTCTCAACGATCCTGCCACGGGTGAGCTCTACTCGCGGGTGCTGCAGGGTGAGCAGACGCTCGAGATCCGCCTGCTCAACGATGTCGGCATCGCCGGCCGGGTCTTCACCACGCACGAGTCCCTCATCATCAACGATGCCTATGCGGATCCGCGGTTCAACCGCCAGGTGGACGAGCTCACCGGGTACGAGACACGCAACCTCGTGTGCGCACCCATCACCACCGCTCGCGGCGTCGTGATCGGTGTTGCGCAGGTCCTGAATAGGCGCACGGGAGACTACGGTCTCGACGACCTCGCATTGCTCGAAGCCATGACCAGCCAGGCATCGGCGGCGCTGGTCAGTGCGTCCCATCTCGAGGACGTCGAGGTGCGCCGTTCGGAGGAGATGGAGTTCCTCCGTCTGGTGTCAGACATCACGGCCGAGCTCGACCTCGACGCACTCCTCCAGCGGGTGATGGCCGAGGCCACGCGCATGCTACGTGCCGAGCGTTCGACGCTGTTCCTCCTCGACGAACGCACCGGCGAGCTGTTCGCCCGGGTCGCCGAGGGCGATTCGGTCGGCGAGATCCGGTTCCCGGCAACCGAGGGCATTGCCGGTACGGTGTTCAGCTCGGGGGAGAGCATCAACATCGCCCACGCCTATGCCGATCTGCGGTTCAACCCCGAACTCGACCGGCGGACCGGGTTCTTCACCCGGTCGATCCTGTGCGTTCCCGTGATCAGCAACGACGGTCACATCATCGGCGTGACCCAGGTGCTGAACCGCCGAGGTGGTCAGTTCACCCCCGAGGACGAGCAGCGACTCAAGGCGTTCACGGCACAGGTGTCCATCGCACTGCAGAACGCGAAGCTCTTCGACGACGTCCAGAACATGCGCAATTACAGCGAAGCGATGCTGGCCAGCATGTCCAACGGGGTCATCACCCTCGACATGGCGGGCACGGTGGCGACGTGCAACGACGCCGGTGGTCGCATCTTGGGCACCGACGCATCATCGCTCGTCGGGTCCCACTATTCGGAGGTCTTCGGTAGCGCTGAGGAGATCATCGGAGCGATGGTGGCGCGGGTCGCGGACGACGCCATCCGCACACCGGAGATGGCGATGGACGTCGATATCCAGCGACTCGACACGGGGGGATCGGGTGCCACAAACGCCGTACTGTCGGCGAACGTGAGCGTGCTCCCCCTGATCGGCGGCGTCGGCGAGCACCTGGGGACGATGGTCGTGATAGAGGACATCAGCGGCGAAAAACGGGTCCGCGCCACGATGGCCCGGTACATGGACCCTGCCTTGGCCGACCAACTCGTCCGTGGGGACGAGGACATTCTCGGCGGACGGAGCGTGGAAGCGAGCGTTCTGTTCTCCGATGTCCGGAGCTTCACCTCGCTCGCCGAGGAACTCGGACCGCAGGCGACCGTCACGCTCCTGAACGATTACTTCACCATCATGGTCGAGCGCATCCAGGAGCAGGGGGGCATGCTCGACAAGTTCATCGGCGATGCGATCATGGCGGCATTCGGGCTGCCGGTCGCCCACGGGGACGACGCCGACCGGGCCGTGCAGTCTGCGATCTCCATGATCTCGTCGCTCTTCGAGTGGAACACGGAGCGGATGCAGGACGGTCGTCGTCCGATCGACATGGGTATCGGCATCAACACCGGGACCGTGGTCGCTGGCAATATCGGGAGTCCAAAGCGCATGGACTTCACCATGATCGGCGACGGCGTGAACCTCGCGTTCGCGGCTGGAGAGCGCCTGCAAGCAGTACAGCGCACGGATCCTCATCAGCGAGTACACCCTGGGGCAGCTCAATGGGGTATACCGGACACGCGAAGTCGACCACGTGGTGGTCAAGGGCAAGACCCAGCCCGTGGGTGTGTACGAGGTCCTCGACTACCACACCCCGGAGACGTTCCCGAACCTGATGGACGCGGTGAACCACTTCCGGGACGGGATCGAGAAGTACCGAAGCGGCAACTGGGAGAACGCTGTCAATGCGTTTCGTGAGACGCTCCGGGCGAATCCTGACGACACCCTCGCAGAGACGTACATCGATCGGTGCCTTGCCCTGAAGGAGAACCCCCCTGCCGACTGGAACGGTATCTGGGTGATGACCTCGAAGTAGCCGGCTCGTCGTCCCCACAGCTCGAAAGCCGCGAAAACTCCGGGACCTCAGCTGCCGTCCGGGAACCCTCCTTTGGCGGTCACCGCCGGGAAGTGCGGCAGGACTTGTCGCGGCGGCATCTCGCTCCGCCATCCGTCCGGGTAGGGCTCCATGCCTTTCCAGAGAGGCGAACCCGGAGCGGGGTCCCCGACGATTTGCGCGGCGGCCCGCCGTAGACGCCGGACCGCCCCCGACGATCGGGCGTCGGGCCAGCGCCCTTCGAGTGACTCCGTCCAGTCGAAGTACGCGTCGCGGGCCTGCACTCCTTCGGGAGTCAACCGGGCCACGCGTCGCCGGTCGCCAGGCTCTGACGCCACCTCGATATAACTGCGCTTGTCCAGAATGCGGACCCAGTTGTCGATGGCCATCTTGTCAACGCCGCTCAGTTCGGGGATCCTGACCACGACGACCCCGTTGTCGCCGATGAGGCGCAAGACATTGGCGCAGATCGGCAGGCGGGACCCCACCCCCGCGGTGTAGATCTCGAGGGACAGATTCGAGTGGTCGTCGAAATCGAGCGCCAGCGCCAGCAGCACCTTCGAGAGCAGGGCGGTCAGCGGCAACTCTACGTCACCCCTGGTCAGCTGCCGCGGTGGTAGGCGCGGTTCGCCGAGAGGATAATCGGGGAGATCTACATCCAGTCGCCCCACCACATCCGCCAGCGCGGTCCGCAGATCGCCCACTGCGTTTCGACCAAATCGATCGTTCCACCGCGCCTCGATTTCATCGGTGAGCAGTGCCCAGATGCCCTGCGCGTCGCGGCCCGCCTTCGTGGGTCGGACCACCCAATCCGAAGCAGGCGGGCTGGCCCGCCCATCGGCGGGATCCGGCCCCACCTCCAGATAACCCCACCATTGCCCGACCCGCTTGACGAGGACCTGCATGCTCTTGGGCGTGAGCTGTGACCGCCGAACCAGATCCCGGGCACTGATGCCGTCTTCCGGTACGAGACGCATGACGTGGACCCACATGGCCATGGAGATCAACCATGGTCGAGGACCTGCCCCCGCCGTGCGCCCGTGGCGAGTCGTCCGGTGCGGCATGCGATGCTCGAACTCATTGTCGAACTCGATGGTAAAGGCCACCAGCAGCGCCGAGAGCAGGGCCGTAAGGTGAAGCGACAGGTCTCGTTCAGAACGCGTGTTGGCCATCATCACCTCCGTGGGTAGCTCGTCTGAGGGTATATCGCTCGAAGGTCCGGATGCCGAAAGGACTTTCACGCCACCCGGACCTCAGCCGCCTTCGGGCTCCGGACCGAAGTCGTCGCCGCCCCTTGCTCACCGGGAACGGCCTCGCCTAGGGTCACTGCGGATTGGCCTTCGCGGGAAGTGGATCCGGCAACCTGCGGCTGACGGCATCGGTGACGATCCGATAGGTCCACTCGGTTAGGGGGAAGTGAGATATGGGTAAGGGCCGCACTGCATGGACGTGGCCGGGGGCCCTGGTGTTCGGAGTAGCCGTCATCGCCGCGGGCTGTTCGTCTGGAAGCTCGGCGTCGAGCACGACGACAACAACGGCCGCGTCGAGTTCGACCACGTCCGGTGGGAGGACCACTGGCACGTCGCCCGGGGTTTCGAAAACACAGATCAACATCGGAGCCATCTCGTCGAAGACCGGGGAGTTGGCCGGCTATTTCGACGGGATCGCCCCCGGCATGATCGCCTACTTCAACACCCTCAACGCCAACGGTGGGATCAACGGGCGCCATATCGTGCTCACCGACAACCTGGACGACGGCGGCTCGCCGACCCAGTTCATCCAGGACGCCCACACCCTTATCGACCAGGACCATGTGTTCGCCATCGGAGTGGCGTCGGCCTGGTTCACCCCGAACTACTTCGTGACGACGAAGACCCCGACCTACGGGTACAACGTGAGCGCCAACTGGCAAGGAGCCCCCAACCTCTACGCCGTAGGGGGTTCCACCCAGGTGTATGCCAACGGGTACTCCAGCATGGCGTACTTCATCAAAAAGGTGGCGGCCAGGTCGGTGGCCTTCATCAGCTACGGGCCGTCCATCGCCTCGTCGTACGACGCGTGCAGCTCCTATGCCACAGGAATGAAACAGGCAGGATTCAATGTAGTGCTGGCCGACGTCGGGGCCCAGCTCGGGGGGAGCTACAGCTCCGACGTGCAGCGGCTGCAGCAGTCCGGCGCCCAACTGGTGGTCACCTGCATGCAGGCCTCGGACAACATCACTCTGGCCCGGGACATCCAGCAGTACGGCCTCAAGATCAAGCAGTTCTGGCTGAACGGATACGATCAGGCCCTCCTCGACCAGTACGGCAGCCTGATGGAGGGGGTCTATGTCGACAACGTCGGAGGTGTGCCCTTTCAGGCCGGCGACAAATCCCGCTACGGCGACACCTACCCCGGCATGCTCGCCTACCTGGCCGCCATGGCCAAGTACGAGCCCAACTTCATTTACAACGGTGTGGCCTTTCAGGGGTGGCAGTCGGCGGCCCTCATCGCGGCCGGCGTGAAGGCCGCCGGCAAGGATCCCACCCAGGCCGGTGTCATCGCCGCCACCAATGAGATCACCAACTTCACCGCCGGCGGTGTCTCGGCGCCGGTCGACTGGGCGGTGAGTCATACCGGCACCACCTGGCCGGACTGCAGTGCCTATATACAGGTCCAAGGGGGCAAGTACGTACCGGTCTTCGGCCAGGGGAAGCAGGTGTTCGTCTGTGTGAACAAGAATCCCAAGGACCCGGTACCGGTCACTCCGATGCCGGGGACACCGGGGGCCTGACGGTCGAGACCAGGCGGCTGTGGTGACCACGGAGGTTCTCTTTGCCGGCCTCCCGATAGCCGACCTACAGGCAGCGGTGGGCCGGTATGAGCAACTCATCGGACGGACCGCCGACGTGCCCAATCGGAACGAGGTCATGTGGTGCCTAGCTGGCAACGGCTGGCTCTCTGTGATCGAGGAAGCCGAGCCCGCCGAGGTCGCCAGCTAGGGGACTACTTCCAGCAGAAGACCTGGCCGACAGCACCGGCTGACGACCGCCCACCACTCGACACGAGCCGACGGCCGTTCGTGCCGAGTGGGGGATTCGCCTTGAAGGCAGGGGTCATGGTCCCCCAGTGCAATATCTGCTGCCGCCGCCTGGAACATGCCGGCTTTGGAGCGCATCGAGAGACCCGTGCTTGCCGATCGCTTCACGGCCCAGAAGGAGTGCCCGACCGGGGGTCGAAGAGTTCCCGTTACTGAGACCCGGCAGGTGAGGTCACGGTCAGCTCGCGGTCAGCTGGCGGTCATTTGAAGCACGCCTTGATGGCGGCCCAGCCGTCTGGTTGCAGCTGTTCGGGTTCGCTGGGAACGGGCGCGGACGTGAGCTTCCCATCGTTGAAGGTGAAATCCGGGCCCCAGAAATAGATACCGCTCTGCTTGTGGGCCTTGTAGAACTGGCAGGCCGCGTCGAACCAGTTGGCCTGAATCAACTGGTTGAACTTACCGCTGACGGCGATGTAGGGGGTCTTGTAGGCACCGTCCACGGCCTCGATACCGACCTCGTCGATCGTGACATTGCTATCTGCAGTCCCGTACGGCTTGGATTTGAGGTACGAGTTCCACCCGGCCAGTAGCTGGGCCACCGACCAGGTGGGGGTGGCTTTGGTAAGGCCTGGATAAGAGTCCATGCCGACGGAGGTGCCCGCGTGGACCTCGCCCTTGCCTCCCGGGAGGCTGGCCCTCCAACTTGTGGCGAAGACCAACTGACGGTGGTAGATCTTCTTGGCCCATGTGATGAGTGACGACCACTGTGTGGCCGTCGCCAGACTGGCCAGCTCGAGCGAGATGGTGAAATCGGTCACCCCGTCCGATTGGGCCATGGTCAGATACGGGGCCAACATGTCCGCGTAGCTGGTGAACCACGCCGCTCGGCTCGCCGGATCGATGTCACCTCGCCAATCGGGGCTCAGATTGGTCTCGTCCATGAGGGGTCGGAGGAGGACGTGCAGACCGGCGAGCTGGGCCGCCTTGACCAGAACGGCCACCCGGGCCGGCGCCGGCGACTTTGAAGTGGGTCCTCCGCTGCACTCGTTCGCGGTATAGGCGTAGACGCAGTTCGCATGGAGTGAGGGCGTGTAGAACGGGAACGCGATGGCAACGGCGTTCGCGTCCAGGGACTTGATGCCTCTCATCTCGTTGGTCGCGTCGGCCTGCCACTGGTTGGCCGCCTCACCGTTCTCCTCGACATAGACATTGACTCCGTGCTGGGCCGTCGTCGACCCGGAGGGGAGAGTGGTGGCACTTCCGGGGATGGCCAGCACCGTCGAAATGAGCAGTCCGACCGCGGTGAGGAACACGGCAACCGGAACCACGGCAACAGGTCTGCGGGCTCCTCGAGTAAGCGTCATCGAAGCTCCATACCCTTTCAAGATCTCGCTCTAAACGCCGGCATCATCAATTCGGAGGAGTCTCGGCAGTGGATCTCATCCATTGTCCCCCGTTCGGACTTCTGGGCAGGCAGACGCCGGCCCTCACACCTTGCCTCTCTCAAACGAGCCCATAGCCCTTTGCGTTACGGGGTGTCCCTTCCACGATAGACGGTCGTATGAGTCGCGGCGTCAGCCCGACCGCCTGAGTTCGGTCGACTCCATGCTCACGCCTCGTTCACGACACCGGGACTCGGAGGTACCTCGGTGAGCCGAATCGTCCGCCGCCTTTCAGGTGGGATCCGGCCCAAGGTCCTCGATCTCGAGCAGCGTAAAGGCGTCGATGACCGATCGCAGGACCTGTCGGGCGATCCTGGGATCGACACGCTCTGAACTCGCCAGGTCCTCAATGCCGGCCAACATCCTGTCCTCACGATCTCGATCGACGACGGCCATCGAGTTGACCCTCTTGTATCGGATCACATCGAGAATGACCTGGGACCTCCGAGCAAGGAGTCGCACGAGTGATGCGTCGATAGCATCAAGTTTTGTCCGAGAGGCTTGCAAAGTAGGCACATCACCGGTCACAGGATCCCCCGTTCACGCCGGACTCACAAGCGTAGCTTCCAGGCAGCACAGAACAACGACGCGGATGTCGACGTCCGAGCACCAGTTCACGCAGTAGGACTCCAGCTCCGTCATCCCGCTATCTTCCATCCGTCGGGGATCTCCGAAAGGGTGTCCGATCACCGATGACCGAAACCGGTTCACTCCCTCCGAGACCAAGCGACGCCAACCCTTCCCGAGAAGGGCCCGCGGTCCGCCCGGATCTAAATGTGATCTAAATGGCACCGTCCCCCGACAGGGCCCCGATGTCGCTCCAGGAGTATCCGTTCTCGAGAAGAACCTCTTCGGTGTGCTCGCCGAGCTCGGGGACCTCGACGACGGCCGGCGGTACCTGACCGGCGAAGCGAACCGGGGCACGCACGATTTCCCGCTCAGCTGCGCCTTTGCCGGATCCGGTGACCCGGGTGATGTAGCCGTTCGCTCTGACGCCGGGGTCGGCCGCCACCTCGGCGTGATCGCGCACCGGGGCGAAACGCAGGCCGGCGTCCCCCAGCAGGCGGCACCATTCGGCGGTCGGCTTCTGTGCGAATACCTCGTCGAGGATGGGCCACAAAGCGGCCCGGTCATCCTCGAAGTAGAGGAGCTGATCGAACTGCTCGATGAGATCCGGCCGACCGATAGTTCGGTAGAAGAGATCGCGGGCCGGCCCGGCGACGCCCACGATGGCGATCCAGCCGTCAGAGGTCGGGAAGACGCCGTAGATGCCCGGGATCATCGGGTGACCCCGGCCGCTCGGCCCCGAGACCGACCCGGACATGAGATAGCGCGTGTATTCGCCGGCCTGGGCCCAGATCTGGCCACCGAGCAAGGAGGTTTCGATCAGCTGCCCTCGGCCCGTCCGCTCTCGTGCGTACAGAGCTCCGAGTATCCCGGCAAGAAGGTTCTGGCTCGCGATGTGGTCGGCCACCGTGGCCCCGATCGAACTCGGGTCGGCCCCTCTTCCACCAGTCGTGCTGATCAGGCCACCGGCCGCCTGTCCGCTGAGGTCGGCTCCTTCGCGGCCGGCGTCGGGACCTTCGGGGCCGAACGACGACCCCATGGCGTAGACGATCCGCTCGTTGCGCGCCGCCGCGTCGGCATAGCCCAGACCCCAGCTCTCCATTGTCCCGGGCTTGAAGTTCGTGATCACGACGTCGGCCCCCTCGAGCAGTCGAAGGAAGACCTCGCGACCCGTGGAGACGCGCAGGTCGATCGTCACGCTTCGCTTGCCCCGGTTGTAGGCGGTAAAGAATGCCGACCGCCGGTCTTCCCGGCTGATCGGCAACCACCGGCTCTGGTCGCCGAATCCGGGGAGTTCGACTTTGATGACCTCGGCACCCCACTCAAGCATGGTCAGAGACGCTTGGGGGCCCTGCACCAGCAATCCGGCCTCGATTACCTTGACCCCATCGAGAACACCCATGGGTCGGTCAGCCGGCTGTCCGGGGAAGGTGAATGGGCACGGACACAGATTGGTGACTGTCAGCAGGGAGGTCAAGTCCGTTTCGATGAACGGCCGCCTCGACCGTCAACAGAGGTGAGGGACGGGGGCAATCCGGCACCAGTGCCACCATCGGACCGCCGAATCCCAACGACTTGGTGGTCTCGAACCAGCTCGTGACCGGCACAGGCAGGGTTGCCGGCCAGGACGGTGTGATCGGCCCGAACGGCAATTTGGGCGTGTCCGACCTGAAGGGCAACGGGACAGCGGTGTTCACCGGCGTCGGACGGTGCCCGAACCAGATACGTGGCTGCCGCCGTGTGCTCGTCGTCAACTGCAGCGCGGGGGCATTTGGTGCACTCTGCCTGCATGGCAACTGCAAGGCGAGTGGCCCCGATCCTGCCCGTCCGCGACCTCGATGCATCGCTTGATCACTGCAAGCGACTGACGGCAACGTTCTCAGATTCGGCTCGCCAATGGTTTGAAGGCATGCCCCAATCTCCGGATCGGTGAGGCTGCACCTCATGGGCCGGACAGCTAGGTCGGCAGCCGCTCAGTGAGCGTTATGACCACCTCGTCTCCTTCTGCCTTATCGATCTTCTTTCGGATTTCGGCCTTGATCGGCAGTTTGTGCGTCCCATCGCCCAGGGCCATAAAGGAACTCTGGAAGGGTTCGCCGTCCACTGTTCCGCGCACTTTGACAAGGCCCTTGGTGCCAAAGTATTCAGCCGAGCCGTCCATCACGACATAGGTCCAGCCTGCTTTGTTGTCGCTCTTTTGCATCCTGGCTCGAAATGTCTTGTCCATTCGCCAGATTCTCCACCTGGATCGGATCTCTGTCCATTCCCAATCCCTGCCTCTGGACTGCGTAGGCGAGCGGGTCGCGTTACCTCCGTTCGGACGCGGTCGGTGGTCACGCCCCGCGAGCTGTCACCGACCGGTACGTCCCGGCTGGCCCTAGACGCCCGCGATGCCTTGGCCAATCAGCACGGCGCCGAACACAACGAAGAGGACGGACATGACAGTGGCATTGTTCTGTCTGAGCCACGCATTCCAGCTCTCGAGCACCTGATGCGCCCTACCTCCGAGCGAGAGCATCACGACAATGGGTGCCACGACCCCGAGGACAGCGACCACGACGTAGACGGCACCTGCAACCAATTTCTGAGTAGTGGAGAGGCCTCCCTCCGAAATTGCGGCGGCACTTGCCAAGCCGACGACGAGGTTCTTGGGATTCAGAGCCCCAAGAGCTGCGCCGGCACCGAGCGCCTTCGTTGAGGAGTATCCGGCGATTCCATCCATCCACTTCGGGAGCGAACCTTCCTGGCCAGCCCTTGGGCGACCACCGAACTTCTTGACCGCTGCGAAGAGGAGGTACACGCCAAGGCCCAGTTTCAGGATCCCGGCCCAAGTCGAATGGTCCGAGTCCGTCGAAAGGTTGACTGCTCCCCCGAGGGAGATGAGCAGCCCGAGGACCACGGCGACGCCTCCCACGAAACCTGCCAGAAAGCTCAGGGCATTCAGGAGTGGCCTTGGAGTGAAGAGGAGGAGAATCGCCGGGATGATGTTCAGCGGAGATATGGTCACCACCAGTGCAAGAGGAAGAATTTCTCCAATGACGACCCTCAGCACAAGCCCGTGTCCTTGTGCCACATGGCTGTAAGAGTAGGCGCACATCGAGGAAGCGGCACGGTGCCGTCTCGGTCCTCTCTTTTGCTGGATACGAGTTAATCGACTCGACCGACAACCCGACTCCGGTGGGGAACAACGAGGCCCACGACCTTGGCTCCGAAGGATGCCCGCGCTCGCAGCGTCTTGACGATCTGTTCGGTCGCGGCCACTGCCGACCAGGCGAGGTCCGGAGGGAGTGGGTCATCGGAGAACGCGACCCGGTCGGCGATCGCTGCAACCCGGGGAGATTCGATCCTGAGGAGCTCCGCGCTTTCACAATCGGACGAATGTCGGCGCGCGGTGGCTCGGAATTGGATGGCCAGCGAGGAGCCTACCCGTTGGCCGAACTCGACACGAGTCTCGGCGCGATCGCGATGGAGGTTCCACGAGGCCAGGGTCTCAGTCAGTTCAGCCCAAGCCACTCGTACCGAGTAGGCCGGTGTGGGATGTCCGTCGCCCCGGCGCCGGTGCCGCCAACGCATCCGGCGATACCCGACGTTGAGGGTGATCCAGCCGGCCAAGGCGACGAGGGCAGCCAGTACAGCGAACGGCCACCGTGGACGGCCAGGCTGGGGGACATTGGGACTCATGTGGTCGGCCCTCCCCGGTCCGTTTCGGGACGCGGGAACCGCTGTCGGCGCTGTCCGTGGCTTCGGCTGGACGACGGCTGTCGAAGTCGACGGAGCCGGAACCGTCCTCTCTGCGGCATGCGGTGGGGGTGCTGCTGCGGAATGAGGTCGGGCGGGCGCCTGCCGATCGGAGCCCAATGCCGCCGAACTCGGGAGTTGCGATCCGATACCGATGGCGACGACGGTGGCGGCTACGACGCCGATTGCACCCGCTCTGATGACACTCCGGAGGTATCCGTTCGGCGATCCGCCCAGCCATGTCGCCCTCGCCCTGCCCACGGTTGCCCGATGTGCGAGCAGGAAGGCGGTCGAGGCCCCGGTCAGGCCGGCGATCAAGACCGTACCGTGGATGGATCCACCCAGCACCTGGCAGAGAGCGAATATCCCGACGGCCGGAACGATTCCTTGCAATGCTGAGCCCACCCGAAATGCCGACCAGTCAGCGAGAGCCGCGCCTATGCCCACCAACCACAGGGCCTCCAGCATGTAGCCGGCATCCGGGTGCACAGGCGGATGGGGAACGCCGCTCCCGAGGTGATCCAGAGCGCTCCGCACGGCATCCCAAGTTGTTGTCCACGGTACGCCGTGAGCGGTGGAAGATGGCAGAACCGCCCAAACCGACACCAGGGCTATCACCATGATGGTTGCGATGACTGCGAGCGAGAAGGAGGTGTTGGTCCGGCGGAACCACCAGCCCAACAGATGGATGCTGAGCACCATGGCAAGGAGGGGGATGATCCACGTGTCACCGGTGAACACCCGCCAAAACCCCGCCGCGGCGGCCACCGTCGCAAGTGCCAGAATCCCTGTTGTCAGAGGATAACCGCGCTTCTTCATCGACTCAGGGGGCGAAGGCGGTATTCCAGACCGCTTGAAAGGTCTGGCTGTCGACAATGTCGATCACGACGAAGGGCAACGAGGGCTCTGGAGGACCAGGGGACTGCGTGCCGAGGTTCCCTGTTTGACGTCCGGGCGTGGGGTCGATTGCGACCAAGGTCACCGACTCGGGGGGGGCCAGCGGTGCCAGGATGATGACGTCTGTCGACGTGACCGCCGCCGCACTCACCACCACCAGGCTGCCGTCGGCGTGGGAGGTCGCCAGGTCCCCGGGCCGATCGACGATCCCTCCACCCGCACGGGGTTCGACCCTTGCCAGTAGGTCGAGCAGTTCGTCGGCGTGTTCCTGCGTGTAGCCGAAGTCCGTGGGCACACCGTCCGAGGTGACCAGACGCACCGAACGACCTTCGGAGACAGCAGCGACTGCGACGCTGGCGGCGACCGAGCACGCGAGCTCGAAGGCGGGTTCGCTCCTTTCGCCGAGTCGCAGGTCGAGGAGCACAGTGAGCCGGGCCCTGGCCGAGGGATGGTCCTCGCGGATCATCAGGGACCCGGTCCGTGCGGTCAGCGCCCAGTGGACCTTCCGGAGGTCGTCACCCGGCTCGTAGTCACGGATGGCGTGGAACTCGTCTCCGTCGAAGCCGATCTGGGTGAGCTCGTCCGCCTCTGGTGCTGCCGGACCGAACGGCGGAGGGAGCGCCGAGAGTGGCACGACGAGCGGAACGACCACCACCTGATCTTGTTGGGTTGACATACGCATCTTGTGCATCATGCCGAACGGGTCGCTCACGTCGACGAGTGCCGGGCCGAGGTCGAACACACCCCGCTTGCCCCAGCGGAGTGACGCCTCGGACCATCGTGACTGCCCCGGAGCCATCGATGGCACGGTGAGAACCGGCCCCGGGTGGTCACCTGTGACGAGGGCAGGGACCGACCGTCTGACCGTCATGATGGGTGAGCGGCGCCGCTCGGTATTGCGTATGACGACAGAGACTGTTCCTCGGGATCCGGCCGACATTCGTCGGGGCGACGCCTGGATCTGCACATCCAGGGAAGGAGAGCGTCTCCACACCCACAGGGTCGAGTAGAGCAGCAACGCTCCCGCCGCCCCGGAAAGGGCAAGGAGCTCGTTGGACCGGGCAAGACCAACGGCACCGAGAAGCGCCAGCGCGACCCCCACCGCCCAGCCTCGTCGCGTCGGGACGGGCAATGCGCGGGGCATTCGCCGGGCGGTCCACGTCTTGATCACCGAAACCCGTCACCTGTCGGGGTCGGCACCGAATGGAAGACGTCGGCAATCGCGTTGGACACGGTTGTACCTGCTGCTCTTGCCGCCGGTGTCAGCTTGAGTCGGTGGCCGAGCACGGGTTCACCAAGTGCCTTGACATCGTCGGGGATCACGTATGTCCGGCCGAGGGAGGCAGCCCGCGCCCGGGCCACCTGCTGGAGGGCCAGTGCGGCGCGTGGGGACATGCCGAGCACCAGCGACGGATGGGTGCGGGTCGCCTCCGCCAGGCGGACGATGTAGTGCTTGATGGCGTCGGCCACGTGGATCTGCGAGGTCACCCGCATGAGCGCGGGCACCGCGGTGGGCTCTACGACGGCCGGTAGATGGTCGACGTCCGGACCCGTTCCGTGACGGGCCAACATGGCGACTTCGGCATCGTGTGCGGGGTATCCGATGCCGATACGCAGCAGGAATCGATCGAGTTGGGCCTCGGGGAGCGGGTACGTGCCCGCATGCTCGACCGGATTCTGCGTGGCGATGACCAGAAAGGGCACAGGAAGGGCATGGGACGTGCTGTCCACGGTGACCTGCCCTTCCTGCATGGCCTCGAGCAGCGCGGCCTGAGTCTTCGGGGAGGCCCGGTTGATCTCGTCGCCGAGAAGGATGTTGGCGAACACGCCCCCAGGCCGAAACCGGAAGCTGCCCTGCTCGCGCTCGAAGATGTTGACACCGGTGACATCGGAGGGGAGCAGATCGGGCGTGAACTGGATCCGGTGCCACTCGAGACCGAGCGAATGGGCCAGGGCCTTGGCCAGAGTCGTCTTGCCGACGCCGGGGACATCCTCGAGGAGGACGTGTCCGCCTGCAGCCATGCACATCAGGGTCAATCGGACCGGTTCGTCCTTGCCCTCGAGCACTCGAGCGACGTTGGTCGTGACCGCGTCGAATACCTCTGCGTAGAACTCCACAGGTCCCGGTGTCCCTGCTCTGCTCTGGGTCAACGTTCCTCCTGGGCACTGGATAGGAGGCCAAACGGTAGTGGTCACGGGCGACGCAGGCCACTCGATGGAGAGGCCGGTCCGACGCCGGCGCTCGTCCGTACCGTCACGCGCCACGGCGATGCCAGGGCGGACGCTCCACCACGAGTTGACGAACGCCTCCGTGAGCGTCCGCCCTCGAAGGAGCGGTGCGCGGGGCCTGGTACTCGCGCCCGAGCCCAGCCGGGGAACGGACCGATCCGAACCCGTTCGCTCGAAGTCGCGAACGTCGCCGGGAGCTCAGCTGTCGGGCGTGACCGCATCCAATCGGCGCCGAACCTCTGACGCGTCCACACCGAGAGCGCCCAGCAGCACCGCCGCCGGATCCGGTGGTTGGAGGGTGAGGATCTGGGCCAGCACCTGCTGCCCCGTGACCCGGCCCTTCCGCCGGTTGGGCTTGACCGCTTCCTCGAGCAGCTTCTTTGCCGCGGGCGTCATGCGGAGGCGATCCTTTTGCACGACGTCTCTGAACCTCGGCTTCTTCGGCACGGCGCGCATCGGCAGTGGGGGAGCGTCGGCGCCGGACCCCAGGCCCAGAGCGCCCAGCGCTTCCTGATCGAGCGACTCAAGGGCCTGGCGAGCTTGCTGCAGGCTCACGCCCAACGCGGCTTCGATCGAGGCATCCTCGAACAAGGCGAGCAAGACGTGATCGGTGCCCGTTCGGCGATCACCTCGGCGACGAGCCTCCTCACTGGCCCGCACATAGATGGCCCAGGGGTGAAGCACCTCTGGCACAGCGGATTCGGTGGTCATGATGACTCCTTGTTGTATTTGGTGTGCACGGATTGGCGGGTGACGCCCAACGCATCTCCGATCTGCTGCCACGACCAGCCCTTTTCCCGGGCCGACGCGACGTGGTTCGCTTCGACCCTCTCAGCCAGGCGATGGAGCGCCAACGAGGCGCGAAGGCCAATTGCCGGGTCATCCGACGAGAGATCCCCGCTGAGTTTTTCGATGTCCATGCCTGTCAGTATAGACTGACATCCCTAAGGTGTCAACCTAAACTGACACAACCGACCGCCCCAGACCACCGGCACTCGGAAGCGGCGCTCGGCGCGTCAGGACCTCGAAGATGATGCTGATACGGTGGAACGAGAAGTCACCAAGCGGTGACTTGTGCGGAATGGTGCGGAGATGTGACCGCGAACTCACTTCAATCATTTGAACCCGAACGCCCAACGTGGCGGCAGCGGGGTACCTTGCCCGTCCTGGTCACCGTGGCTGCCCTGGTGGCGATCGTCTCCAGCCTGGGTGCCCCACTCATCCCGTCGATCGCTCGGTCCGACCACGTCTCCCTGAGCGCGGCCGAGTGGGTACTCACGGCCGCGCTGATGACGGGAGCCCTGGCCACTCCAGCCATGGGCCGTCTGGCAGACGGCCCTCGCAAGCGAAGGGTCATCGAGGTCGCTCTGACCGTGGTGCTCGCGGGGTGTGTGCTCTCGGCTGTGTCGACCGGTTTCGTCGTGCTGATCCTCGGGCGGGGTCTGCAAGGGGTGGGCCTCGGGTTGCTACCGGTGACGATGGCGATTGCCCGGAGTCGAATTCTCCCCCGATGAGGCGGGCGCCGCAATCGCCACGCTCTCCGTCAGCGCGGCGGTCGGGGCCGGTCTCGGCTATCCAATCACGTCGTTCATCGCTCAGCTCTTCGACTTTCGGGCAGCTTTCTGGTTTGGCGCCATCACCGTCGCTGCGGCGCTCATATTGGTCGTAGTCGTCCTTCCCAATCGATCAGACGGCCGCACTCGACGCTTCGACCGCCTGGGAATGGCCAGCCTCGGCGCAGCGGTGGTCGGCGTGTCTGTTGTGTTGAGCGAGGGAGGCGGTTGGGGGTGGACGTCAGTGCGGTCGGTCGTCCTCTTCGTCCTCAGCCTGGTCATGGTGGGTCTATGGATCGTGCACGAACTCAACGTCACCGATCCACTTATCGACGTCCGGCAGGTGCGGAACCGCTCCGTTCTCACCGCCGACGCCTCCGCGTTCCTGATCGCAGTCGCCATGTACCTGTTCCTTCCCATCATCATCGAGTTCGTACAGATCCCGGTGGCCAGTGGCTACGGCTTCGGCGCTTCCATCCTCGTATCGGGACTGGTCTTTGTCCCCTTGTCCGTCGGCTCATTCGTGGCCAGCCGCTGCCTAACGGCGTACACGAAACGCTTCGGGGTCAGAAGCATGATTCCCTTCGGTTCTCTGATGTTCGCGGTGTCCACCCTGTTCTTCACCATCGAACACCGAGCCCCGTGGGAGGCGTTTGTGGCCTCGGGGATAGCGGGCATCGGGATCGGCTTCACCTTTGCCGCAATGCCAGGATTCGTTGTCCGTGCCGTTCCGCCATCGGAGACCGGAAGCGCCATGGGCCTCTACCAGGTTCTGCGCAGCATTGGGCTTTCACTCGGCAGCGCCCTCGCTGCCGCCGTGCTCATCACCTACACCGCACCTGGAAAGACGTATCCCAGCTATCAGGGCTTTCGGGTCACATTGATCATCGCCACTGCGCTCTGCCTCCTCACTGCTGTGCTCAGCTACCTCCTTCCTGGAACGTCGGCCCGGGGATTGTCAACTCTGTCCGAGGACGTCGAGGAGATGATGGAAGATGAGGCCGAAGTCGGGGGTGTCGGCCTGATGCTTGCCGACGACCCGCTCGGCTCTGAAACCACCGGCTCCGGCACATGACGACTTCTCACTCTCAACGGCCCGCACGATCGGGGACGGTCCGGCCGAGGAACGCCGGAGCTACCAAACAGGCACTTTTGGATGCGGCCCAGGAACTGTTCGGTCAGCATGGCTTCGACGGCACGACCATCCGCGAGATCGGCGAACGGGCTGGCGTCGATCATGCCCTCATCGCTCGATACTACGGAAGCAAGGCCGATCTCTCCATCGCCGTTCTTGTAGCCGAAGTCCAAGGCGATCAGTCGCCGCCGGACTTCGGGGGCCTGAGAGACATGGCCGAGGGCATGGTGGCTCGCATGGACAGTCACGGACTCGGACCTGGGATGCAAGCCCTGATTCGCACCGACACGGCAGACCCTGTCCACCAAGCGGCGCGCACTCACATGATGCGACGCATGGTGGATCCGATGACCGCCGAATTGACCCGCGGCGCGGCCGACGAGGCGCGCCTTCGATCTGAAATCGTCGTCTCGGCCCTTATCGGCATCAGTCTCGGGCGGTCCTTGGGATGGTTCGATGAACTAGTGGCTGTGCCCAAAGAGCATTTGGTGGACTTGGTCACAAGACTTCTTGACGACGGCTAGCCTGCGGCGACCGGCTCGGCACCTTGGACTTCTTCGACGGGATGCCAGCCGACGCTACGACATCCACTTTGCATGATCATCTGACCTTCCTGACGTGGGTGGATGACGTACGAGGATCCCTTCAGCCCTTGGTCGACACGGTCAGCGCGATGTCGCACTGACAGGCAACCTCTGTTCCGGCTGGCGGGTCTTGGGCCACGCCACCTGATGGCCAACGCCTCGGTCGAGGCCTTCTCCGGATGGGGTCCGGGTTCCGGGTATGCGAACAGGTGTTCGTCATCTGGATTAGCCTGGCGCAGTGGTCGCGTCACTCGAGTCAGCACCAGGATGGGCCCTCGGACTGAATGCCGAGCAGCGGAGAGCCGTGGACCATGACGGAGGCCCGCTCCGCATCATCGCCGGTGCAGGTACCGGCAAGACCCGGACCCTGGTGAGCCGGCTGGCCCGCCTGCTCCAGGACGGGACGCCTCCCGAGCGGGTACTGCTCGTCACCTTCAGCCGTCGGGCAGCCTCCGAGCTCATCAGACGGTCCTGTCGGCTGGTGGATCCGAGGATTGCCAAGCGCGTCGAAGCGGGAACCTTTCACTCCGTCGCCCATCGGATCCTGCGTCGCTACAGCTCGGCGCTCGACCTACCCGAAGGGTTCACGGTCATGGACCAGGGGGACGTGGTCGACCTGTTCGCCCTCCTCCGAACGCCGATAGCCGCGGATCGGCGCCGCCGATTCCCGAAGGCCTCGACCGTGGCCACAGTGTACGCAAGGGTGGTCAGCTCTCAGGTGGGTGTGGAGGAGACGGTCGCCCGTGACTTCCCGTGGTGTGCAGAGGATATCGATGGGCTCAAGTCGATCTTTACGGCCTATACCGAACGGAAACGGGCCCAGCAGCTGCTGGATTTCGACGACCTTCTGCTTTTCTGGCGAGCCGCGGCCAAGGACCCGAACGTCGGCCCCGTCCTGGCCTCGATGTTCGACCACGTCCTTGTTGACGAATACCAGGACACCAGCATTGTTCAAGCCGACATCCTGCGGGCACTCCGCCCGCTGGACGCCCGGCTTACCGTCGTCGGGGACGACGCTCAGGCGATCTACTCGTTTCGGGCGGCCTCGGTCCGCAACATCCTGGACTTTCCGGAACACTTCTCCGGTTCTACGACCGTCACGTTGGAGCACAACTACCGGTCCACCGCGCCCATCCTTGCACTGGCGAATGCCGTGATCGCCGATGCCTCCGAGGGCTATGGGAAGGCGCTGTGGACCGACCAGGGTGGGGAGCGCGCCCCGTCCTGGCCACATGTGAAGACCAGCAGTGTCAGGCGGAGGCGGTTTGCACAACGATCCTCGAGCATCACGAGGCGGGCAAGGCGCTGAAGGACCAAGTCGTGCTGTTCCGGACCTCGCACCACAGCGACCTTCTCGAGGTCGAGCTTGGCCGGCGGGGCGTACCCTTCGTCAAGTACGGGGGACTCAGATTCCTCGAGGCCGCGCACATTCGCGATCTACTCGCTGGGCTGCGACTGGTGGAGAACCCGTGGGACGAGTTGGCCTGGCTGCGGGTGCTCCAGCTGGCGGACGGAGTCGGCCCGAAGTCGGCGAGCCGGATGATGCAAGAGCTCGGAGTGCGGGACATGGGCTTTGCCGTACCGAATCCACTGGACAGGTTCTGTTCCGATCCTACGGTCGATCGGCCGGACCACCGTTCGGGCATCGAGCTCCGGGGGATCGCCGATGGACTGGCTGGTTGCCGCGACCAGAGTCTGCCTCTGGGGGCCCGGGTGGAGCTCCTCTGCGGCGTTCTCGAGCCAATGATTAGGCGAATCTATGATCATCCCGAGCCCCGCCTGGCCGATTTCGACGCCCTGGCCGGGTTGGCGGCCGATTATCCCGACCTTGACACCTTTCTCGCCGATCTGACCCTTGATCCGCCCAGCTCGACAGGCGATCTCGCCGGGAAGCCTTCGTTGGACGACGACTGGCTCACACTTTCGACGGTGCACTCGGCGAAGGGGGGCGAATGGGACGTCGTGCACCTCATCCATGCCGCCGACGGTGCGTTTCCTTCCGACATGGCGACGGGCACCGCGGAGGGCGTCGATGAGGAGCGACGACTGTTCTATGTGGCTCTGACCCGGGCTCGCAGCAATCTGCACATCTACGCGCCGCTGCGCTATCACCACGGCGATCCGGCCGGGTGGACCGACAAGCACAGCTATGCCCAACGGACCCGCTTTCTTCCTCGGGAGCTCGACGGCCTCATGGAGTTGCGGGCAGTACGTAGCCGTGTCGATCATCCCATGCCGGCCGCGACACTGCCGGTCAGCAAGGCCGTCGACGTTGGGCTTCGTGGGCTCTGGTAGCCGCCTCTCTCGTTCAGAGACGATCGCTGATCCACCACCGATTCTCGACGCTAGCCTCGCGTCATGGACACGACCATCGTCGAACAGTCGCGTGCGATTCCGATCGAACTCGAACGAGCCTTCCACGGCACGCTTCCTATGCCGCTGACCGCGGTCTTCTCCAGGCGCTACGGCCTCCTGCCTCCCGTCAAAGAGGTCCGCGGGCAGGACGGGGCCTGGGGTCAGGTGGGGCAGTCGCGCACTGTCGTCACCACTGATGGCGGCACGATGCGTGAGCTACTGACGGAAGTCGATGCCCCGCACTCGTTCAGCTATCTCCTGAGCGACATCTCCGGCCCGATGGGGCCACTGGTCGACACTATCGACGGACGCTGGGAGTTCACTACGCGGGGCACAGGCACGTTGATCACCTGGCGATGGGCCCTACATCCAAAGAGCCTTGGTGCATACGTCATGCGCCCGATCACCTCGATGTGGCGTGGCTACGCACGCCAGGCACTGGAACTGCTGTCCGAACGACTGCTTGCGGGGGATTCCGACTGACCCGTAGCGGACAAGACGGGCCGCCGCCGAGGGAACCGATTCGGTGGGCCGCGTAGGAGCCACGCACCGGGCTGGCGAGCCCGGGCGCTACCTCCTCGGCTCGTACCGCATCGCCACCGCCCCCGAGCCGAACTCCAGCCGGCTCACGAGCTTCAAGTCGACAGGCCTCGATAGCCCCGCGAACAACGTCGGCCCGTGGCCCGCGAGCCTGGGATGCACGACGAGCTCGTACTCATCGATCAATCCCAACTCCGTCAACGCCAATGGGAGCTTCACACCTCCCACCAGGAGACCCTTTCCCGGTGCCCGCTTGAGTTGCCGAATGGCCTGGCCCAGATCCCCGCGCACGAGTTCAGTATTCCAGTCGACATGCTCGAGGGTGCTCGACACAACGTACTTCTTGGCCGAGTTGATCGTCTGGGCGAAGGGTTCCATCCAATCAGGTCTCGCCCCCGTCGGCCCTGAGGTCCGCCACGCCGATTCCATCATTTCATAGGTCACCCGCCCGAAGAGCAGGGCATCGGCCCGGTTGAGGTTCTCGACCGCGTGACGATGCAGGTCTTCGTCCGCTGGGATTGCACGATGATCGCAGCACCCGTCCAATGTGACATTGATGGAGTACCGAAGGGGTCGCATTTCGCAACAGTACCGTCGACGGGCACGCCGGCGATGTATCGATCAGATCACCAAATCTGCAACCAGCCGCTAGGTGATGCTGATTGGTAAAGGTTCAGCCTCTGTCTGGCTCTTCCTCATCGGTAGCCCCGTGAGGATCACCAATGCGCCGATGGTTCCAACCCCGAGCAGGCCATAGAGAAGCCCGAACAGGGAGTAGGCAACGAGGAGCCCGCCCGCAACGATGGCAACGAGCCCTGGCCCGGTCTGGCGGCGGACGGTGCGATGAAGAAGATCGGCGGTTCCGCACACGATCACGAATCCAACGATGAAGAGTGTAATCTCCCAAACCACTCCACCCCGTTCGTACAGGGTCAACGCGGGCGGGTTGCCAGCGAAGGTGCGGTCACCAGTCGTAATCGTGAGCACCCCGTGCGGTTCATCGATGTGGTAGCTGAAGATGAAAGCGGCAAACCCCAGTGACCACAGTGCACCTGTTGCAAGGAATATCCACCGCCACACCAGGGATCGCGTCTTCAGGGGTGCAGAGGCCCACTCTTGATTACCACTCACGATTCTCACCATCGTAATCGCGCCTATCCACTCTGGGTTTCCGGTACAGGATCGAATCGAGTAGGACGACAGTCCAGAGACCGCCGAGCCCGCTCAGCCGCCTCTGCCGCTGTCAATCCGGGTGACGGACGTGATGGAGGTGGTCCACTCCGGCTCGCGCTCCACGTCGGCCTGAGCCGCCCACACCCGTTCATCGGACGCAAGGATGCCGATCACAGGTTCGAAGCCCACAATCAAACTCCAGACGGCTAGACCTCACCGTGCGAATGGCCAATCGTTCTGTGCCCGCCGACCCGTTGAACCGGTCTTCGGGATCGTGCCTTCAGCGAGCCAGCGGTTTGTGGGTTTGCTCCTTGGCCTTCTTCGCCTGGCGTTTCTCCTTGAGTGACTTGCCGGACTTCTTCGAGGCGGTCTTACGGGGAGACTTATCGGACATGTCAGCCTCCTTTCCCTACAGCGACCGTACTCCGCTTTTCACCTCCCCGGAGCGGACGCAGACGGGATTGTGGCCGACCCCGGGCCGACCCCGGGACGGTGGACGCCCACATGGTGCCGGTGGCTGCTTCTTCGCCACTGGGCAGGTCGAGTGGGGTATGGATCGGTGATCGTCGAAGAGTTACGGGGCACGAACTCGGACACTTCTTGGAATTGGGAGCGGCATGTGTCCCAGCCTGGGCCGACCGGCGCCCGGTGTACAGTGGCTCCGTACCCAGGAGGACGCCGTGTCCGTTGCGGGAAGTGCGGGCCGACTTGATCGACCCTCAGGGCGGGCGGCTCCGTCCGCGTCCCGTGGCCGGCGCTACAGGAGTCTGGCCAACCCGGTACCACCAATCAGAGCTGGAGTCGGTAGGTGCCACCGGGGCGCAATTCCATGACATACACCGCCACCACCGCGGCGACCATGAGGCTGTCGCGCCAGGGCGAGGGGTCGGGCACCTCTCACAGCGGTCGGCAGTGGCAGGTGCTGATCGACGGGATCGATGTCGGCTCCATCCCCAACAACGAGACGCTCGATCTGCAGGTTGAAGCGGGACACCACACCGTTGAGGTCATGTCGAGGCGGTTTCTCCGCAGCCCGAAGGAGTCCCTCGAGGTGGTGGGGGGGCAGGTCGTCGGACTCTCGTGTCGGCGGCGACCCCGCCATCCCTTCATCGTCCAGCGATCGATCGCCTTTCTGGTCGCCAGCCTCTTCAAGCACGACGTATGGATCAGTCTCACCCCTGACGACTTCATCGAGACTGACTCCGAAGCCGCCAGCAACGGCAACGGACGACGAACAGAGGCTGCGGTCGCGTCAAGGGCATCGGCCAGAACCAGCGCGATCGCCGGCGTCAACGAGATCACCAGTTCGCCGACTCTCGATGGTGGAGGAGACCGAGCCGCGCTCGCCGTGCATCAGCTGACCAAGCGATTCGGTCAGCGGACTGCCTTTTCAGAGGTGTCCTTCGAAGTTGCCTACGGGGAGGTGTTCGGCTTCCTGGGCCCCAATGGGGCCGGCAAGACCACCACCGTCCGCACGCTCGGCACGCTGATCGCACCGACCTCGGGCTCGGCCTTGGTCGCCGGGATCCCGCTCACTCCCGAGAACGGAGTCGAGATCCGCCGGCGCATCGCCATCATGCCGGAGGCGCCCGGTCTCTATCTGCGCCTGACCGTGACCGAGAACCTGGAGTACTTCGCGGGTCTCTATGGTCTGCACGATCCTGGTCCGAGGATCGAAAAGGCACTCGAGGCCGTAAACCTCGCCAACCGGGCCGGTGATCTGTGTGGCGCGCTCTCCAAGGGGCTCCGACAGCGCGTGGGTCTGGCCCGAACCCTGCTGAGCGATCCGGCCGTCATGTTCCTCGACGAACCGACGTCGGGCCTCGACCCGGTGGCTTCGCGCGAGGTTCACGAGCTGATCATCGGGCTCCGCCAGCGGGGAGTGACGATCTTTCTCACCACCCACCGGCTCGACGAAGCCGAGAAGCTCTGCGACCGGGTGGCCATCATGAACACCACGCTGCGAACCGTCGGCACTCCCGCCGGGCTACGGGAACAGCTGTTCAACAAGTCGCTCGTGGTCACCACCGTCGAGCCGCTCGAGAGACCCGATCAGCTCTTCACCAGCATCAAGGGCGTCGAGAGCTGGCACACTGATGCGCCGGCCTCCTACGTTCTCTCGGTGTCGGAGCCGAGGGCGGCCGCGCCCGAGGTGGCGCGGGGCCTGGTCAATGCAGGAGCAGATGTCCTCACCATCGGAGAGACACAGCACTCGCTCGAAGAGGTGTACCTCGAGCTGATTGCCGAAGACGTCGAGGCCCACAAGCCATGAGTGGCCTCGACACCGCACGTGTCCGCGCCGTCGTCCGCAAGGAGCTGCGCGACTACCGGCGTAAACGGTCCATCGTCGTGACCATGTGCATCTTGCCCCTCCTCTTCCTGGTTGAGCCCGTGATCACCATCTTTCTGGCCACGCCGAGCACATCGGGAGCAGCGCTGGAGAAGAGCCTCATTCTTCCCATCCTCTACCTCTTGTTGATCCCGAGCATCATGCCGAGCACGCTCGCCGCCTACAGCGTGGTCGGCGAGCGCGAGCAGGGAACGCTCGAACCACTGCTCACCACGCCTCTGCGAAAGCAGGAGTTCCTCCTGGGCAAGGCCACGGCGGTCATGATGCCCACGCTGGCTCTGTCCTACGCTGTCTTCGCTCTCTTCCTCGTCGCCGTCCGGCTGTTCGCCAACTCCGCCGTCGCTTCGGCCGTCTTCCACGACAGTCCGGCACTTCTCGCCTTGTTCCTCCTCGCCCCCCTCCTGGCCGCCTGGGGCATTGTGGTCGGCATGGCCGTCTCGGTCAGGGCGAACGAAGCGCGCGTCGCCCAGCAGCTGAGCCTTCTGGCCAGCTTTCCTCCGGTGGGCGTGATCATCCTGCTGGCTGTCGGCGTGGTCAGCCCGACGTTCCTCGTGGCGCTCGCTTTTGCCGTCGGGCTGGTCGTGGTCGATGCCCTCCTCTTGCATTTCGTGTCCGGGATGTTCGACCGGGAGCGACTGGTGACGGGAACCAGAGCCGACAAGGAACACGGCCTGTACGGCGCCCACCCTCGGTCGCCTGGTGACCTTTGGCCCTAGCATCACGGCATTCCCGGCGTTTGACTGGATCAATGAGCCTGCTGATCCCAGCCGACCAGGCGACGTCCGGCCGGCGGGACAGACATCGACGGCTGGCCCTGATCATCGTCTGTCTCGCGGCGCTGATCATCAATGTCGACAACACCATCCTCAACGTCGCGCTCCCGACGCTTGTCCGGGAGCTGCATGCGACATCGAGCCAACTCCAGTGGATCGTCGACTCCTACGCGATGGTGTTCGCCGGGCTGCTCCTTGTCGGAGGGACGCTCGCCGACCGGTTCGGCCGCAGGCGGGTCTTTCTCATCGGGCTCACCGTGTTCGCTGCCGGGTCGATCGGCGCGGCGCTGTCCAGTTCGGTTCCGACGCTCATCGGATTCCGTGCCCTCATGGGAGCCGGCGCTGCGCTCACCATCCCGACGTCGCTGGCGATCATCAACGACATGTTCCGCGAGCCGGGCGAGCGCGCTCGTGCCATCGGTGTCTGGGCCGGCACGATTGGCCTCGGGATCGCCGTCGGTCCCATCGCCGGTGGGCTCCTGCTGTCGAGGTTCTGGTGGGGGTCGATCTTCTTCGTGAACGTCCCGATCGCGTGCATCGGCTTCCTCGGGGCCGCGCTGGTGGTTCCCGACTCGAAGAACCCGGACGTCCAGCGTCCCGACCCCGCGGGCGCGGCGCTGTCGATCGCCGGCCTGGGACTGCTGCTATGGGCGATCATCGAGGGGCCGACCCGGGGGTGGACGTCGGGGATCGTGGTGGGGGCCGCGTTGGCCAGCCTCGTGGTGCTCGGAGGTTTCGTCTTCTGGGAGTCCCGCAGTACGCATCCCATGCTCAAGCTCACGTTCTTCCGGGAACGCCGTTTCTCGGTTGCCCTCGTCGCAGAGTGTCTGGCGGTCTTCGGGCTGATGGGTGCGCTCTTCCTGTCGACGCAGTTCCTCCAATTCGACCTCGGATACTCGCCCCTCCAAGCCGGCCTTCGCATCCTCCCGATCGCCGGCATGGTTGTAGTCGGCGCCGCCGCGTCCCCGACGATCGCCCGGCTGGCGGGCGTCAAGCTCACGGTGGTGGCCGGCCTCCTCCCGATCGCGGCCGGGCTGTGGCAGGTGTCGGCTTCGTCCCGGTTGGACACGACCTACGGCGATGTCGTCCTGGGCCTGCTCCTGATCGGCCTCGGCGCCGGGCTCATGCTGCCGACAGCCACGAACTCGGTCATCGGGTCGGTCCCCCAGGGCGACTCGGGGATGGGGTCCGCCAGCAACACCGTGGCGCTCCAAGTTGGCGGAGCGCTGGGTGTTGCGGTCATCGGCAGTGTGATGTTGACCCGCTACCAGGGTCATCTGGCGGCGGCGTTGGTAGGCCGGCAGGTGCCTCCGTCTGTCACCGCCACCATCCTCGGGTCCCTTGGCGCCGCCCTGGCCGTGGCGGCACACGTCGGAGGCTCGACCGGGGCCGAGCTGGCCCACGCCGCGCGCATCGCCTTCATGAGTGGTACCCAGGTGGCCCTCACTGTTGGCGCAATCGTCGCCCTCGCCGCTTCGGTCCTCGTCCTCGTGGCGTTGCCTTCCCATGGTTCCCGTGAACAGCCGCCCTCCCCCGAACGGGATCAGTGATCCGGATTGCTGCGCCCAGGAGCGCTGTCGGTCGTCAGCCCAACAGCGTTGGAGCTGAGCATCGTGGTGTGACGGCCGGCCTTCGGCATCCCGTGGAACGGCAAGGGGGTCTGAATCATTTGTCGCCGACGAAGGTCGACGGCGTCGAGGTCGTGGCCAGCCCTCCCGCGGTAGGTCCCAGATGGGCGGAGTAGGGTGGCGATATGGGTTTGACAGAGGTTATGAGCGACGCTCGGGATGAGGTCCTGGAGGCGGCGTCGGCATCCCTGGCCCGCGGCCACCTCGCCCACTACGAGGCTTCTGGTTCGGAGGAGTCAGGTCGCCGTCTCACGGAGCTCTTCGATCTGGTCGTCGAGTGTCTGGCCAAGCGCAACCTCGACCCGATCACCGAGTACGCCAACACCGTCGCACAGGAACGCTTCAGCGCCGGATTCAGCATCGCCGAGGTGCAGACTGCCTTCAACGTGCTGGAGGAGGCGATCTGGCGCGTCGTCATCGCCCCGCTTCCGGCCGAAGAGTTACTCGATTCAGCTGGGCTGATCGGCACCGTTCTCGGCACGGGGAAGGACGCCCTGGCGCGATCGTGGGTGGCTCTGGCCACGAGTGAGCACGTACCTTCGCTCGATCTGACCGCTCTCTTTGAAGGACGCGCCAACTGACCGTCGATAGCTGAGGGTGTCGGATCCATGTGGTCGAATCGGGCAGAGACGCGCTGGACCCCATGTCGGCCTGCGTCAGAGAGCCGATGTTGCCAGCTGGCCCCAGGTCGGCCGACGTCGTCGCCAAGGGAGAGACCGGGCGGTGGTGATCCCGGGCATCACAAACGAGGCGCTGTAACGCCCAGGTCTCGGCATCGTTGCTAGAGGTGCGTGACGGGCACCTCGTGTGCGTGACGGGCACCTCGTGTGCGTGGTCACCGGATGTGAAATATCGAAGGGCGTCGGGTACGGATGTTCCCGACGACGTCGACCCCTACTGAGGAGGCAGCGGCATGATATCCGCCCTGAAGGTGGCAGCGGCCACCGCATTGACAGTTGCGCTCTTTGCTTTGACTGGCGGTGTGGCCGGAGCAACCATCCACAGTGCATCGAGCGGCGACGCGCCTTCGGTCATCGGACGGGTGATCGCAGTGAACGGGGATGTGACGGTTGGCACCTGCGGCACCGCTGGGGCGACAGGTAATTTCATCCTGAAGTCGACCTCCGGCAAGACCCACCTCACCACGGTGAATGTGACGGCGTCGACCTCCTTCGTCGAGAAGGGCATCTCGACCCCGTCGTTCGCAAACGTCTGCGTTGGTTTCCAGGCAACGGCCATCGGAAACAACACGGCTCATTCGATGAATGCCCTGGCTGTCCGGATTGCCGCCCCTGCGACAGTGAACCGCTTCGGCCAGGTCACCGCCGTGGACGGCTCGCCGACACCCGGTGCCTGCGGAACGGCCGGTGCCAGGGGGACGTTCACGTTGAACTTCAAGGTCGGGAAGTCCACCGTGATCGACACGGTCGTCGTGTACCGGACCACCAAGTTCCGTGATCCCAAGCTGCCTGGGGCGACCTTCGCCGACGTCTGCGTGGGTGACAACGCGGCCGCCGAGGGCCCGAGCATCGGGAACACGATCCTCGCCGCCGTCGTCGTGGTGACACCTCCGAAGACGCCAACACCGCTCCACGTCAAGGGCCAGGTCACGTCCGTCAACGGCCTTTCGACGACTGGTACTTGCGGTGTTGCCGACACGGCAGGGTCCTTCGTCGTGACGTGGACGGACAACCAGTCGATCCCGCCCTCCACGATCAACACCACGGTCAGTGTGACAGCCACGACCCCGTTCGTGGAGAACGGCGTAGCTTCGCCGTCCTTTGTCAACGTCTGCGTCGGTGGCAAGGCGTCGGTCATCGGTACCAACTCGTCGGGCGCACTGGATGCCTCGGCTGTCGCGGTCTATCCACCGGCGTCCTGAGCTCCGGCCGACCGCCGGAAGCCCCTTCAATCAGCCCTGCCCCACGGCGGCACTTCCACCGGTGCCGCCGTGGGGCACCGGTCATGACGGACGGCGTCACCAGCTACCGGAGCGCCGGATCGGCAGCGGTGTTCAACCGTGGCGCAGCCACCGTGTGGGCATCCAGCCTGGCGGCGCTCGCCATCGCTCACCCGGGGGTTGGGATCTATGGGCCAGATCCTGCGACCCATTCGATTCGAGGCGGCCTGACGGAGGCGCACAGCGGCCAGCCCTCATCGTCTGACAGGCCCAGCCGTCCGATCAAGGTGCCAGATGGTGAGGCTGCCCGTAGGACCTCCGGGGGAACGGCGTTGAGCCAGAGTTTGGCCCGACGGAACATGGTGAAGACCGCTGCTGCGTCGACGACACCCCACGTGAGGTAGATGAATCGCTGGCCCGGTGAGCCTTGGATCTGAGGACCTCGCAGATCCACTGTGGGCGCGGTAGCGGCGACAGTGCACTCCAGCTCCCAGATCGCAGATTTCACGCCAGCCGGCACCAACCCGACGAGGTCCTGTTGCCCTTTCCGGCCCTGTACCGCGACGTGGACGTTCTGGTGGCCGTCTGGATAGTCGGGCCCGGGTCCACAGAAGCAACCTGGTAGGTCGGAGCCTTCGATGCGAATCAACACCTGCCCATGCTCGCACCGGGATGTTCGCTTCGCCAGGTATCCCGGACACCCGGGTCGGTCGGTTCTATCCAGTGCTCGTCGAGCGCCTCCGCCTACCCCGTTCAGGTCACCGCCACGACACGGGTCGCACTGCCTTTTTGCCCGTAGCTGTCCGTCACCGTCAGGGTGATCGTGTGGTGTCCCCCTGCCGTTGCGTAGTGGTGTGATGCCGAGCCGCTCGATGTCACGGCGGCAGCACTCCCATCGCCCCAGTTCCACGAGTAGGTCTCGACGACACCATGGGGGAACGGATCGGACGTGGACGCCGTCCACGTGTGAGCCACCCCATGGACGACCGAGGTAGGCCCGGAGACGGAGGCCCGCGGCCCGGCTTTGGCGAACGAACCGAGGCCGTTCGGCGTGCCGACGCCGCTCGGGCCGTTGTAACCCGGGGCCGCATCACAGGCGAGATCACCGACACTCGGCGTGCTCCCGCTCGTCGGGTAGTCACAGTCCATGGCGCCAAGGGCGACGCCATCGAACTCGAGGTCATTCACGTTTCCGCACTGGGCTGCGCCTTCGCCGCCGCAGAACCCGTTGCCGAGGGCCGTCACGTTGTAAAGGGAGGGGGTTCCGAGGTGACCGTAGAGCGTCAGTGCAGGGTACGTCACACCGTTCGCACCTCCAGCGAGGGCGTACATCGCGGCGATGACCGGTGAGGCCAGAGAGGTTCCGCCGATTGTCCCCCAACCCGTTCCACCGTCGCTCGTATTGTAGGTATCGAACCCCGTGTACGGGTCGGCGACTGCCGATACGTCGTTATCCAACCGGTTCGTGCCGCAGTCCGTCTTCGGCCAGGCTGTGAGATCCCGCTGCCATGCTTGGGCCGTTACGAAGAGGCTGCAGCCGCCGCCGGACGCACCGAGTGGGGCCCCTGCGAGCTCCTCGTCGTGGTCCTTTGCGCCGTCCTCGTTCCACACCGTTTCGGACTGCCGGGTCCCATTCTGGTTCAGGTACAGCGACGTGCCGCCAACGGACACCACCGTTGCCAGTTCTGCCGGGAACTCCGGCGCTTGCTGCGTGGCCGCTGGACCACCGGACGGAGTATCCGGCCAGTAGTCGAATCCGTAGTAGCCGTGGTCACCGCTGGAGGCAGTGATGACGACGCCCGGATGGTTGTAGTCGGCCGTGTACGCCAAGGCTCCCCCTGTCGTGTCGGGCCCACCGTAGGAGTTGCTGACTTCCGTCGCACCCAACTTCACGGCTTCGTTGACGCCGGCCCCGGTGTCGGAGAACGAGTTGCTGGTGACTTCGATGAGGTCGATCTTGCACTGCCGGCACACAGAGTGGACCGACTCGACGTCGAGCGAGATCTCGCCGGCACCACCCTGATCCGTCGGAAGGGGTGAGGTTTGTCCGAGCTGGTTGAGAATGCGCAGGCAACCGTCTGTCGTCGTGCAGGCGCTGAGGTGATACTGACTGTCGAACGCATTGAGGTCGGCTGCAATCGTCGGATCATTGCCCCAGTCGATGATCCCAACCGTCTGGCTGGCGCCCGACCCGGTCGCGTTGAAGCCGTAGGCGGTGGCCAGATCGCTCGGCGTGAGACCCCCAGCCGGCCCGATGGTTGCGTTCGCCCCCGCCCGGGCGACGTGGGCGGTGGCGATGCCGTCTCCGATCTTGACAGGAACCGCGCCGGGAGTGCCCTTCGGCACAGAGACCTTCCGCATCGCCAGACACTGCACGTGACCCGCAGTTGGGGGAGGGCAGACCGGCACGGCGATCGCATATTTGGTGACCGGCGACGAGGCCAGCGCGCGGGCCGAACCATGGGGCGACGTGGCCGCATTCGCCCCGGCCGGCATGGCAATCAGGCCGAAGACAACGACGGCCCCAAGCGCAAATGCCGCCGCGTGGACAAGAACGGAACGAAAAATTGACATCGAAGCCCCTTCCACCGCACTCCTGCCCGAGATCTCCACCGCGCGGCCACCGTGCGGACCGTTTCAAGTACCCAAAGTCCCAAATGTTCGAGGCTCGCACTCTCGAGAGGCGTTCCCGTCACTCTTTGGGAATGTGAACGTGGTTCGGTGCGATCCGTGCTGCTCTGTCAATCGTCGCACGGGTCGACTGTTCGGCACAAGGGTCTATCTACTTCGTCTGCACCACGCCGGCCCAGTCGGCTACACCGAAGCGAACCTCGGAGCCCCGAGCGGTTGGTCCGCTGTGACCGCCGTGGCAGCGGCCGGCGGGGGCTGATCCAGCTACCGTTCGTCGGGCCGACGGGCGAGCCGATCTCCCGCACGGGCGGGCAAACAGGCGGGAACGATCTCGATCGGATACTCGAGTCCACAGGCGCACGGGGTTGGCAGTTCCGCTCCCGGGCTGGCGCTTCGGGCATCTGTCGGTGAGAGAGAGTCTGGTGCACCGGGTAGTGCCATAAGGAGGTGGGGAATGGTTCGAAGAGCGACGCTGGAGAGGTCGAGGTGAACCGGCTGGAGGCGCTCGGCGCACGGCGGCTCCACGATGGCCGCCGGAGCTTCGGCCCGACTCGCTGGGTGACGATGGCGGATCCTGAGAACAACGAATTCTGTGTCTCGACCGGCGTCGAGTGGTGAGCCATGTTCCTGAGGGTGGATCCAGGGCGCGAACAGGGTCGCACCTCCTCCGACGGAATCGACATCGAGAGGTTACGGAGAAGGCCCGAGCCAGTGCCTCGAGCCCGTTCGCCCTCTCGAGGTGGTATTGGGCCGGCTGACGGAAGGCCAGTTCAGAGGCGGTTGGGAAAGGGCCCACTGGACAGTGGCCAATACTGATACCGTCGCTCATGGCCCGTTCGGAGCCCGACCCGGATCCTCTCGATGTCGATGGCCCGGAAGACGCCCTGGCTGCCGGAACCGCCGGTCGTGCCGACGATGCCAAGCCCCGGCGCTTCAAGAAAACCAAGCGGGCTCTGATCATCGTCGCCGCGCTCGTCGTGGTACTGGCTGCCAGTGGGGCCGGCTATGCGTGGTACCTCAATCACAAGATCACCCGGATCGCAGTCAAGGGGCTCGCCAAGGCCCCTGTCAAAGGAGCCGACCTCGGGACCGAGAACATCCTCCTGGTCGGCTCGACCTCCCGCTGCGCCCTCGCGGTGCAAGCCACCGCGTACGGGCTGTGCTCTCAGGGCGTCGACGGTGTCAACAGCGACGTCGTCATGGTGCTCCACCTCAATCCGAATATCCCGAGCGTGTCCATCCTCTCGATTCCCCGTGACCTGTTCATCCCCAATGCTCGGGTTGAGGGCGCCTACAAGATCGACGCCGCTCTCGAGGAGGGACCGAGCCAACTCGTCGCAGCTGTCGAGGAGGACTTCGGAATCCCCATTCAGCACTATGTCGAGCTGAACTTCGACAGCTTCGGCAACATAGTCAACGCGCTCGGTGGGATCTACATGGACTTTCCCGAGCCCGTGTTCGATTCATACTCGGACCTCGACGTCACCACCACCGGTTGCCGCTACCTCAACGGATGGCAGGCGCTCCAGGTGGTCCGGGCCCGCCATCTGCAGTATCAGCCTCCGGGGGACACCGATCCGAATCCGAGCGACTGGCCTCAGGAGGCGCAGAGCGACCTGGCCCGCATTCAACGGGATCACGAGTTCCTCCGGGTCCTGGCAACCGCAGTGTCCAAACGCGGCCTCGGCAATCCCATCACCGATGAGCAACTCGTCTCCGGGGTCGTCGGCCAACTGACCGTGGATAGCGGATTCAATCTTTCGGACATGGTGAGCCTGGTTCTCACCTACCACGGGGTCAACATTCAGAACGCGCCGCAACTGACGCTGCCGGTCCAGGTCGACCAGTTCGGCGACTACTACTATGACGGGAGCGACTATGGAGACATCGAGTTCCCCATCCAGCCCGAGGACAAGCAGGTAGTCGACCAGTTCCTCGGGGTGGCGCCGACGACGGACACCATGAGCGGGGGACCGCTACCGGCGCCGAGCAGTGTGACGGTTTCGGTGCTCGACGGCTCCGACGTGTACAACCAAGCCGGTATCACCGCCTTGGGACTTGGCGAGCTCGGTTTCCATGTCGTGGGGACCGGCGATACCCAGCCCGTGGGCCAACAAGCCGAAACACTGGTGACCTACGATCAGTTGACCCCGACGGATGAGGCGGCAGCCCAGGCCGTTGCTGATTCGATGTCAGGCGCGGTGATCCTTGCCTACGGGCCGACAACAGACGGAGCCCAGGTCACGGTCACAACGGGTACTGACTATTCGGTGAACCCTCCGGCCACGCCTGCCACCACGACGACGACTCCGGGTGCTGGCTCGAGCACCACCACCGCGAGCACTCCGTCCACCACTACCACCATTCCTTCTCCTTCCAGTCAGGAGTTCAGCGCGCCGACCTCCTCGGTCGAGCCCTTATCGCCCTGGGATCCTCGTGCGTGTACGGCGTCTGGTGGGGAGTGACAGGGCCATTGACAACGGTTCTGCCCTCTCCGGTTCATCCCTCCGCCCGTCCTGGAGGCTACGTCTGGTTCGCCACCGGTGCGGTCGGCGTGGTTCCGGCGGAACACGCCCGGGGGTCCCAGGGCTGAGGTCGGGCGTTGCTGGCCGACGGTTCGGCAATGTTCGGGTTGGTCGTGGTCGTTGTCGATGTGGCGGATGGAGTCGTCGAGGTGGCGCTGCCGGCACCGGTCGTCGGTGTCGACGTCGGGGTGACGGGCGGGGCCGTGTTCACCGCGAACTGAGTTCCCGTCACCACGGTCACCTCGGCCCCTGCCGTAACCTGGCTGGGGTCATAGGCCATGATCACCGCTCCTGACATCGAGCGGGTCACCGCTTCAGCGGCGGCCTCTGCAGCCGGAGCCCGAGAGCCGTAAGAGACGACGGTCTCGGACAGATCGCCCACCGGAGTGACGTCTCCCGCCGCAGTTGCCTTGAACCCGAGGCCTGCCAGCGCAGAGGCTGTATCGGTGGCCTGGTCGTACGTGCCGGTACCGTTCTGCACCGAAACGGTCACCGTCGCCGGCGACGGCAGCGGCTTCCCGGTCATGGAGTCGGTCTTCGCCTTGATGTCGAGGACCTGGTCGATGGCGGATTGATCCTGTGCCTCTGATGGGAATTCCACATCGCCGTAGCCGAAGCCCGCACTTCCTTCATACTCGTAGTCCCCGGTGTTCGGCGGCCCATCGGGGTCGTAGACCACGGACACCGGCAAGGTCAGCTGCGGCACCGAGTCGATGTCCACGGAGTGGAAGTTGAGCACCAGGTTTTCCATGTCGCTGACCGGCCAGTCGGTGTCGAAGGTCAGGTCGCTCTTGACCGAGTTGATGAGGTCGACATCGGTGATCGGGTTTCCGAGCCCCTTCTTGGACACGGCAGTTGCCAGCACGCGGAGAAACTCGTGGTCCCGGCGGATCCGGGCCAGGTCGCTCAGGCCTTCCTTGGGCCAGAGCTCGGCGTCAGTGCCGTCGGTGCTCGGGTCGTCGTCGTACTGGAGCTCACGGGCCCGGACCACCTGGAGGGCCTGGGTGCCGTCGAGGTGGACACAGGGCGCCGCCTGCACGTTCAAACCCGAGTTGGCATCGAACACCGACATCGGAAATCGCATGTTGATACCGCCCAGTGCGGTGACCACGTTGGCGAACTGATCGAAGTTGACCTCGACGGTGTGTTGAATGGGAATCCCGAAGTCCTCTTCGATGGCTGCCACCAACTGGGTCGGGCCCTCGTACAGGCCGGCATCGATCTTGTTGGCCCCTTCGGCGCGGGCGTTCGGGATGAACAGATCCCGCGGGATGGACAGGAGCGCCAACTGATGGGTTGTCGGATCGGCGTGGAGGATCATGATCACGTCGCTGTTGACACCGTTCACCCCTTGGGAGCACAAGCCGTACGCCGGGTTCTGGACGGTGAGGGCACACCGTGAGGTGGAGCCCATCATCAGAATGTTCTCGCTTCCGGCCTCAGATCCGGTTGTCAGTGGACCGTGCAGTCCCCTGACCGTGACCCGGTTGAGATCGTGGGTGATGTAGTAGGCGTAGGCCACGCCCCCGAGGGACAAGACACCCAGGACGGACAAGCCGATCAGGACGCTCCGGCCCACCAGACGGCGACGGTTCCGGGTGTCGTCTTGGCGTGGATTGATCCGCTCCACCGAGGTCACGACATTCCCTGTGTTCGCCGACGTCCCGATGCCACACACTCGCGCTGGCCACAACCGTATCGGTTCACATCCTGACCGTCACGCTCTCGAACAGACCGGAGGATGTCAGCGCTTCAACGACAGCGGCTTCGTCGGCCGTGGTACCCACAACGGTGATGTCGTACCCGAGCACCCTGCCACCCATACCTTCCCCCGCAGCCGCAAAGGTGTCCCCCGCAGCCAAAAACGGCTGCACGACGGGCGAGACTTCCGCCTGGGTCGTGGTCGGTTTGGCCACTGCGTCGACGATATGGATGTTGTCGATCCAGTTGGGCAACGAGGCTTGTCCGACGACCGCAGGAGGTGCAATCGGGTCGATCCACTGTGCGGTGAGTCCGTAACCCCCGCCGTAGGTGAACAGTGGCGACGACGAGCCCCCGATGAAATCCTCCGCCTCCGAAGTGAGTACCGACATGTTCAGATCGCGGGCCTCGAGCAGCGAGCCGGAATTCGGGTCGAGCACCACAACCGGCAGTACCGCGCCCGGCTGAGATCGGGAGGTGAAGGCCAGGCCTTGCCGTCCTGAGTGGGAGGTACTCTTTCCCAGCGCCACCACCCCGGGAAGATGGGCCATGGCCTCGAGAAGCTCCTGGCCCAGCCCGGGCCAGCTTCCGGTGATCGGGCCGACAAGAAGGTAGGTCAGCCGGATGAAGGCTCCCTCTTGGGAGGGATCCCCGCCACCGACACTGTCGATCCGTGAGATTCCCGTGGTTCCTGCTTCCAGCTGCGCCACGAGGGTCGACGGGCTGTGAGTAATGCTCGACCCGTCGATGGCCGGCAGCGTGGCCCCGGTATCGGCGAGGGGTCCGGTGTCGCCGTCGCAGCCGGTTGCCGGTTGGTTGGCCGGCGTGTCGATCAGACCCATCGCGTGCCATGCCTGGGCATTCGCGGGGTTGGCGAACGAGGCCGTGCCCAGTTGCTGTGACGTGCATGACGCGCCGGTCGAGTTCGACCACTCGGTAACCCCGATCGGGATGGACGCAGCGGCGTCCGTTGGGGGAGTGGTGCCGATGTCAACCGTTGCCGTCAGGTCCCCGTGAAGCTGATATGACGACCACTGTCCGGCGCGGAGCGGGGGGAGTGGCTTGACCGAGTCGACCAGTCGGGACAGCTGGGCCGCAGCAACTGACAGGCGGGCGGTGGACTTCGACGCCGGGATAAGCTCGAGCACCAGGAGAAATGCCGCCGCGACGGCTGCAACTCCGATCGACCAACGGGCAATGCGACCTGACGTTCGGGGTCTCGCCCGTCGGGGCTCCGGTTCCGTCTCGGCTCGATCGCGCCCATCGACCTCCACTCTGATTGCGGCGTCGAGAATTGAACGAGCAGACAACATCTCGTCCTCTTGTATCTCCACGTCTCTCATGAGGTCGTGGACCAAATCCAGTTCGGTGCTCATGGTGAACCCCTCTTTGCCATCGGAGCCCGTTCGACTGACGACAGTTCATCCAGGTATTGCCCGGAGTCGCCAAGAAGTTCTCGAAGCTGCCTTCGGGCGCGGGACAAGCGCGACCGGACGGTGCCGATGGGAATGCCAAGGGCGGTTGCGACCTCTTCATAACTGAGCTCCGGTCCGGCCACCAGAAGCAGGACGTCGAGCGCGGCGCCATCGATCTGGCCCAGTGCCCTGCCGATGGGTGCGCGCAGGCTTTCGAAGAAGATCCTGGCGAGAACCTGCTCTCCTTGGTCGTCAACGTCGCTGCCGGGGGAGACCGCCCCCTCGCTCCGGGCCCTGCGACCCTCGGTGCGCCAGTAGTGATGGGAGATGTTTGTCGCGATACCGAAGAGCCATGGGCGGGCGTCAGATCGCTCCAGGTCGTATGACCTCCGGGAACGGAACGCGGTCGAAAATGTTTCGCCGACGAGATCTGCGGCGTCACGGCGACCGACCCTGCTGACGATGTAGCGGTGCAAAGGCACTGCGTGCCGATCGAAGAGGATGGCGAACGCGTCGGGGTCCAACAGAGACCGCTCGATATGCTGAGCGTCGGTTCCGCCCGCCTCCTGGTTCTTCCCCATCGACTGAGTATTGCCCGCAGGTCGGGAAACGGTTCTCGGGTGTCTGCTACCGTCTCCCGATCCGGCGCGTCCCTGGTACCCCACCCGAGGTGCCCGGATCAGCCAATCGACCCACCTGGGCCGGTCCGGGGCCGGGGTTCCCTCAGCGGCGCCCCATGGCCGGGTCGTTCCCGGTGAAGTAGACGGTGTCCTCGGCGTACTTGTTGCCGGTGGTCCCGAGGTCCTTCTCGGCGCCGGACAGGCACGGGGTGTCGTAGCCGCTGGCCGTCTTCTTGCAGGTGGACAGCTTGTCCACGGTCTTGCCGTTGGGCTTCAAGAAGTAGACCGTGCCGGCCGGGACCTTCGTGCCGTAGAAGAACTTGACCGTGGCCACGATGGGGTTGAGCTTGCTGGTGTAGAGCGAGAAGTTGCCGAACACCTGGATGATGTTGCCCTCGCACTTGGTCGACCCGGTGGGCGGGCACAGGGCCGGCTCGGCCGAGGGGGACAGCGACTCGAGGGTCACCGCCACCGGCGGGGGGCTGATGGTGATGGTGCCCGAGGCGGAGGGGCCGGTCCCACCGACCTCCCCCACCCTCTTTTTGACCTTGATCTTGGCCTTGGGCAGGGTGAGCGACACCGAGGCCTTGGCCTTCTTCAGGGTGGCCTTGGTGCTCACGAGGGCGATCCCGGGGGCGGCCACCGCCTTCGTGCCGTCGCCGCCCTCGACCACCACCACCCCGATGGCCCCGAGGGTGGTGGCCTGGGTCCCGGCATTGGACGAGGTCACCGTGGCCGAGCCGGTGATGGTGGCGCCGTCGGGGAGACCGTTGGTGTCCACCAGCACGTCGAGGGTGTCAGCGGCCCCGGCGGCCAGGGTCCCGATGGAACAGGTCAGCTTGCCCGACCCGGCGTTGGCACAGGTGGTGCCCGAGGCGGCCATGCCGGCCAGGTCGAAGGTGGGCGTGCCGTGGCCGTCGGTGACCCGCACGCGGGCCGACAGCCCGGTGACCGAGGCCCTGGACGTATTGGCGATGGTGGCCCCCCATCCGCCGTCGGTGCCCGCGCTGACCTGGTTCTGGAGGGGCGGGGTGGACGGGGGCACCTGGAAGGTGGGGGCGGCCGCGGGCGCGTTGACCGTGGTCGTCCCGAGAGCGGCCACCCCGGAGGGGGGCGTACAGGAGATGGACTCGGGGGTCGGGGTCCCGCCGATGACCAAGGTGACCTCGGCCGAGATGGCCCCGGGGGTGAGGAAGACCTGACCGGTCCCCGGACCGGTCTGGAAGGTGACCGGGTTGTAGCTGGTGTCGTAGGTGAACGGGGTGTCGGCCGCCAGGGTGTGGCTGAGGGGCAGGTTGGAGGCCGAGCCCGACTCGGTGCTGGGATCGACTGCTCCGCTCGGCGACCCCCCGACCGCGTTGAGGCCGTCGATGGCGGTGGTCTGGGAGGCGATGGTGAGCGAGGTGGCCCCGTCGCCGATGAAGTCGTTGATGACCGTCGCCGGGATGGTCAGCTGGGCAGCCGGGGCCGTCTGGAAGGTCCCGCCGTCGTCGATGCTGGCCGGCGGGGCCGGCGATTCGGACACCACCACCGGGAAGCTGGTCGACCCGAAGCCGGCACAGGTGTAGCCGGTACCGAGCGAGGCCGTGCCGTTGTAGGTGACCCCGAACAGCCTCACCGAGAAGCTGTCGCCGTCCGACACCGGGCCGAACACGGAGTAATCGCCGTCGAAGGTGAAGGTGATCTGGTCGTCCGAGTACACCGAGATGACCAGCCCGATCGTGTCGCCTGCCTGTCCGGCCTGCCATGCTCCGAAGGCACCGCTCGAGTTATCGGAGAAGTAGAAGTTGTTGCCGTAGTCGGAGCCGCCGTTACCGCTGGGGGCCGCCGTCCCGAGGTCGGCCAGGGCGCCGAAACCGGACCCCGACACGGTCACCGTCGGATTGGTGGGATTGCCGCCGAAGGTGACCCCGTCGATGCTCGGCGGCAGGACCGGGACGGTGCCATCGTAGGTGGCGCCGAGCACGTGCATCTGGAAACTGTCGCCCGGGGACAGACCGCCGTATTCGCCGTTGCCGCTCCCGTAGCCGTTCCCGAAGGTGAAGGTGATCTGGTTGCTTGTGTACGACGAGACGAACACCCCTGTGCAGTCCTCGGGTCCTACGATCCCCTCTCCAGCCCCCCAGCCATCGGTGAGGTAGAAGTTGTTGTCATAGTCCGAGCCGGTATTCGAGCAGCCTGCAGGCACCGGTGGCAGAAGGTCGGACTGCATGCCGAACCCGGACCCCGACACGGTCACCGTCGGGGTGGCCAGGGTACCTGTGATGGTGACCGAGGTGATGGTCGGCGTCGGTGAGAATGGGGCGATCGAGCCGTTGTAGGTGTCGCCCAGCACGCTCATCTGAAAGCTGTCACCGTAGCCGAGGGAACCGAATTCGTTGGAGTTGTAGTCGTTGCCGTAGCCGCTGCCGAACGTGAAGGTGATCCCGGTGCCCGAGTATCCCGAGATGGACACCCCGGTGCAGTTCCCACCTTGTCCGGCCTGCCACCCCGCGGTTACATCGGAGAAGGAGAAGTAGTAGAAATTGTCATAGTCCGAGCCGGTCGTTGGGCAGCCGGGCGGTGGCGTCGCTGAACCGAGCTCGGACTCGCTGCCGAATCCGGTTCCCGAGATGGTCACCGTCGGGGCGGCCAGGCTCCCGGTGACGGTGACGGAGGAGATGGAGGCTCCGTTGGTGTCGTAGGCGCCGGCATCACATGGAGTGGTGATGATCGTCACACCGCGCTGGTCGGTGGCCGGGCACAGCGCGGCGGTCACGAGGCCGCTGGCGGGGCTCCCAGGCTCGAGGGCGACGGTCTGGGTCGGCCCCCCGTTGTTGGCCAACGATCCGAGGGTACCGTCAAGCGTGCCCGAATTGTTGCCGGGGCCGGTGAATGCGCACGTCCCGTCGTCGTCGATGTTGTAGCCCTGGTCGGTAACACTGGCATTCACGGCACAGTCGGTGTCCGGCGTGCTCTCGGCCACGATGGTGGCCCCGATCGTGAGCGGACCTTGATCGTCCTGGATCCCACCGCCGAAGGGCGCGCCGTTGCTCGTCACGGTGCTGTTGTCGATCGTTGACATTCCGTGGGCGTCGTCGTCCTCGATGTCGACGCCGCCGCCGTCACTGATGGCGCTGTTTCCCGACACAGTGGAGCTGTCGACAGTCATGGTGGCGTCGTTGCTCTCGATGCCACCGCCGTAGTTCCCGGCCGTATTCCCCGACAAGGTGCTCTCTTCTACTGTGACCGTGCCCAGGTTGTCGATGGCACCCCCGTCCGTCCCGGCTGAGTTCCCCGACAGCGTTGAGCTGGTCACAGTAAGGGTTCCGCTGCCGCTGTTGTCGATGGCGCCACCACCGGTTCCCGCCGAGTTCCCCGACAGCGTTGAGCTGGTCACAGTCAGGGTTCCGCCGCCGCTGTTGTCGATGGCACCGCCGCCACCTGTTGCCGAGTTGCTGGCGAGGGAGCTGTTGCTCACCGTGAGGTTGCCGCTGTTCTCGATGCCACCACCATCTGTTCCGCTTCCATTCTGGATGGTCAGACCAGAGATGGACACGGTGCCGCTCGAGACTTGGAAAGGCTCCGTGGTTCCACCGCCATCGACGGCCAGGCTGGTTTGTCCAGGCCCGTTGATTGTCAGGTCCTGCGAGATCACGATCGTCGACGTGAGGGTGATCGTCGAACAGGACAGCGAGAACACGATGGTGTCCCCCGCGCCTGCACCCGCGATCTCGTTGGGCAAGGAACCTGCCGTGCCGGGATCCCCAGAGCAGTTCGTCACCGTATCCGTCGCCGCCCCGGCCTCTTGGGCGGGCAGCACCACCGCCGAAAGGGAGAGGACGCCGGTCAACAGCAGTCCGACGGCGCACAAGCTCGACGCCAGGCGTCGTCTGGGATGGTTTGTTCCCGCCAACGCACTCATTCCTGCCTCCCCGTCCTGCCGTACCCCCGCACCGCCCGCTCAATACCCTAGTTTACGGCAGGCGCCACAGTCGATTCCGCCCAGCCCCAGCGGGCTCCGTCCCACCGCCGGCAGTCCCGGAGCCTCCTCCGTCGGGCGTATGCGCGGCCCTCTACTCTGCGAAGAGAGAGAGGGTTGCCGCTGAGCCGAGGGGCAGGTGCTCAGTGGCATCGAATCCGGCTCGAGGTGTCGGAGCCTGTCAGCGGATTCGCGTACGCCCTCTCTACCCCGGCTCTGCCGGACGAAACATCCTTTTTGCGCAGGCCCGATCCACAAGAGGGCCGCGGGGGTTCAGGCCACCGAGGTTTGCATCCACCTGCAGGGACACGGGTGCTCGTGGTCCTCCGTCGTCTGGCCGGGGTGCCCGTCGGGGGCTGTATCCGCACCCGCGCAGCCGGACGGATCAGATTCCTGACGCAGGGTCCTCGGGCTGGTTCTCGACGCCTGCCCGGACCCCTGATGCGCCTTCCGGCGGGTCGCTTCCGGAGTGGTGGGATCGTCGCTGTCGAGCAACCTTGCCGGACCCACGCGGACCTCGTACCACACGGTCTTGCCCCTGTCATCGTCGCTATCGATGATGCCCCACTCGTCGGACAGCTCCCTGACGATCTGGAGTCCTCTGCCGTGGGGCTCACTGACCGACGGCATCTGCAGTTCCGGCTCGCCCCCGCCGAGGTCGGCCACCTCAACCCGCAGTTTCGACTTCGTCCGCTCGATGGTGACTTCAAATCCGGTGGTCGCATGCACGATGGCATTGGTGGCCAGTTCGGACACCATCAAGACAGCTGCTTCCTGTATGTCGGTTGGGAGGTCGGTCAGGGTATCCCCGACGAATCGCCGACTGGCGGCTACCGACATCGGATCCATACTGAACGATCGCCGAAGGGTCATGACTGGAGCCCGAGTATCTGATCGAGCCCCGTCGCTTCGATCACCCTGCGCACGATCGGCGTGGCATTGACGACCTCGACAGAATCCACCCGCCTCGACATCTGTAGCATCAGGGCGATCCCCGAACTGTCCATGAAGGTCAGGCGCTCCAGGTCGAACACCACCCGCCGTGGATTGCTGGCGAAGAGCTTGGTGATGACCTCCTTCACACCATCGACACTGACGATGTCGAGCTCCCCGGCGAGGAAGAGCGTGAGCCCTCCAGTGGGATCGAGGGTGCCATTGACCGAGGCGGTCACGCTGTCATCTAGTTCCGTCATTGCTGCCCCAGGATGGTCTTGTCGTCGAGGGATCTCTTGGGAGCCAACTCCGCCGAACCGCCCTTTCCTTCGCTCACCAGGAGCGGTGGATACTTTCCGGCACGATTGACATAGTAGCTCACGCCCCTGTTGAGCGACCGGGCTCTCATTCGAACGCTCTTCTCAGCGCGGCCAGACTGTCGGCCAGTAGTCGCGACACATGCATCTGGCTCACCCCGACGCGCTCTGCGATCTCCGATTGGGTGAGACCGTCCACGAACCGGAGGCCGAGAATTGTTCGCTGTCGCTCCGAAAGGTCGGCAAGAGATATCGCCAGTGCCAGTCGGTCCTCGGCCCCGTCGAAGCCGGCGTCGACGTCGCCCAGGCGGTCGAGGATGGTGCCCTCTTTGCGATCTTGCGCATCTATCGAAGAGAGGTGGTAGCTCTTTCCAGCCTCGAGGGCCTCGAGGACGGCCTCCTCGGTGACGCCGATCGACTCCGCCATTTCGGTGATGGTGGGCGGTCTGCCCAGGTCGTGGGAGAGGGACTCGATGGCCGGTCCGATTTGGAGGTAGAGCTCCTGGATACGACGAGGTGCCCGGATGGCCCAGCCGCGGTCCCGAAAGTGACGTTTGAGCTCGCCGACAACCGTGCGGGTGGCGAAGCTGCTGAACTCGACGCCGCGGTCAGGATCGAAGCGATCGACTGACTTGACGAGGGCCAGGGAGGCCACTTGCACGAGATCGTCATAGGTCTCTCCCCGACTGACGAATCGGCGGGCCAACTGATGTGCCAATCCCAGATGGGACTCCACCAGCTCGTTGCGGAGCCGCTCGTCGCGCGTGAGGGCGAATTCGACGAACTCTTCCCGAGTCGACCTTGGGGGTCGCTCCGGTGGGCTCATCAGGCTCGTTGGCGGGCCCGCCGCTTGCGCAACCAGGCCCGGGGCAGACCGTCTCGGTGGTCGTTGCCGTGTTCGTCCACGAGCGCATCGAGGATCCGCTCGGACAGGCCTTCTGTCAGGGGAACCGATTGTTCTTCGACCGTGCCACCAAGGATCGGCTGATACGTGCACGACACCTCAACCGTGTCCTCGTCCTGGGTGAACCGGAGAGCCAGCGTGCCGTTGGTTCGCTCGTGGACCAGTGAGACGCACAGCTCGTCGACCGCCAGTTTCAGGTCCTCGATCTCCTCGACGTCGAAGCCGGCGCGGGTGGCCACCGTCGACGCCGCCAGTCGGGCCAGCACCACCAGGTCCGCCATGACCGGGAAACTCAGTTCCACAATGTCTGTCATCGGGTCACCCCATCCACTCCTGTAACCGGTTCGCTTATCCAGCGAGCGCTTCCTCGCGGGAGGTTCGGATTGCGAAGATCTCGGTGAGGCCGGTGATCTCGAAGACTTTGAGGATCCTCGGCTCAGAGACAACGATTCGCATCATCTGCCCCTCGGTTTCGGCCCGATTCGATGCCTCGATCAGCACTCCCAGAGCCGTTGAGTCGATGAATGTGACCTGGAGGAGGTCCACCACCAGCAATGACGGCCCCGAGGCAGTGGCTTCGTGCAGGCCGTCGCGGAGTTCGGGGGCGGTCGCACTATCTATCTCGCCGACCACCGAGACCACGGAATATTGCCCGCCACTCTCAACCGAAACGGTGAATGTGTGTTCCATGTGCCCTCTCTTCTGGTCGGAACCGGGCCCGCAGTCCCTCGCGGACCCATCTCAGCAAAACTGCAGGTCACCCGGGCGTCAAACGTACTTCAGAGAATACTGCGCCGTGGGCCGCTCGAAAACGGGTCCCACATCAGTTCGGGCGCGTGCAGCCGGCGCCGCAGATCGCCCGGGGGCACCCAGGTCCGTCCCGATTCCCGACCCCGTGCGGGAGGCCCAGAAGCTGCAACCTGTGCGTACCCGGCTCCCACACCAGAGGGCGCCGTCGGAGCCGACTGGTCGGAATCAGCCGGGACCAGTGAGGACGACTCCCGGTTGCCTCGATCTCCGACCGGACCCGCCCAGGATCCTTGAGATCTTCGAACCGCCCCGTCGCCGGCTGGCGGAACCGGTGAATCAGGAAACCGAGGCTATGCCTCAGCTCTTCGGCGCGAACGAAGCGCTGAACACGTTGCCCGGCCCCGGGATCACCTCGTTGAGGACCGTCGTCGCCAACCCGCAATTCTGGAGGGGTGGGATGGTGTACGTGCCGGAGAACTTCGAGGCTCCGCTGAACGAGAACTTCCCGCTGAAGGTCACCGACACCGGCGTCGCCGTTCCGCAGTCGTTGCCCACGAGGTTCACCGGAAGCCCGAGCGGCTTCACCGAGGTGACCAGGACATTGAAGGTCGACGTCGCGGTGACCTTCAATGCCGAGAGGTTCACCTTTCCGGTGACGGGCTTTGTCTCAGCCAGCCTGAAGGTTGCCGTGGCCAGACCGATTCCCCCCAGGCTCACCGTGGTCGACGCGGGTGGGAGGCTCAACACTCCGCGCAGGACGAAGTTGTCCAGGTTGAGAGATCCCTTGAAGGTGCCCGGGGGTACGGTGACCGTTTCATTCAGCTTCGCCAGGGTGGTCGTCGCCTTGACGACGTAATCGATCGGATAGAGATCAGCGCTGCTGTTCGAGGTCGCGGCAGTGGCGACAGACGTCGATGCCGCCATCGAGGAGAAGAGGGCAATGAATAGGACACAACCAATTGTGATCGCCTGCAACCGCACCCTCATGGTCTCCTCCGATGTTCGCTCGTTGGCTCGCTGCATCCCGGCTGGCCATCAGCCGGAGACGAATCGACGTATCCGTGCGCTCCACCCATGAGTTCCCAATTCGCGGTGAGTGAGCCCATCGAATTCACGTGGGGACCGCTCGGGGTCCTGTTGCGACCCCTGTTGCGACAGAAGGTGCGGGCCAGGCCGGGAACCAGGCGGCGGGACCTGGCTCGATCGGCCGGACAGTAGAAGCCCACGCGTGGCGGCGACGCCTGGTTGGCGTCCGTCCGTCCCCTCGGCAGCGTGGGAGGTTGCCGGCACAGAGGCAAGCCGGACACACCTCCGAGCCGGGAGTGGAATCCGAACCAGCCTTTGAACACGAGTGCATGGGCACGGAATGCCAATACCCGGGGTCAGGACCCGGCAAACCTCTTTGTCCACCGATCGCCGATGAGTCGTCCCCGATCCTCGGAGTGAGATGTGATGTTTGGGACCCGTGGCTCCGGGGTATGGCTGGGCAGCCCGTTCGGAAGAGAAGGATGCCGCTTTCCTTTCCTGATACGGGCTTGTGCGCCGGTCCCTTCCACAGCAAGGGACCAGCGCGTCCTCTCCCGGGCGCACGGGCGGGCTCTCCCCGGGCGGACGAGGCTGGCGCCGTCGAGGGGATCGATTCCGGCCCTCGGGACCGGATCCTGGTGGTGGCGGCATGGAATTCCTCGGGCTGCCGAAGGAATTCCGGTTGAAGGCAGGATCTTCGGGGTAAGAAGCACGCCTATGGATCACCATGAGCCGATGCCAGTTCCGCCGCTGTCGGCCGATGATGGCAGCTGTGCCCCATGGTTTCTCTGCACGTGTGGCCGATCAGGGGATGGCGACATCGCGGTCCACCTGCTCGAAGTGGCAGAAGTCGACCTGTTGCACGGGAAGGCCGGGGCCGGGCTCGAGTTCGCCTCCGCGGCTGCCGGCCCGCATCGTTGAGCGGGCTTTCCGACCGTCGCTCGCGCCCCGGGCCGGGTCGGGGTCGGGACCGAGTGAGAGCCGGCCTCGGAATTCATCGTGCCGCTGCCTTCGTCGCCTCCGTGAATGCCGCACGGACAGCCGCCCGATCAGCTGCGTCGTCGGGCTCGACGACATCGCCCGCCCCGAGGTTCCACGCCTCGGCCAGCGTGTCGACGTCGCACCCGTGAAGCACCGCAGCCGCCTGGACGGCTGCGCCCGCGGCGACCAGGTCGGTCTCCGACGGCACGATCACCGGAGAGCCCAGGAGGTCTGCCACGATCTGCCGGTACGCAGCGCTCCGGGCCCCACCTCCGACGAGGAACACCCGCTGTCCGCTGGTCCGATCGCCCGTGACCAGGGAGTCGACGCCCCCGAGGAGGTTGCAGACCACCCCTTCCACGGCGGCCCTGGCCAGGTTGGCCGCGGAGACGTCGTTCCTGATGCCGACCAGTGTGCCGGTTGCCGCCGGTCGGTCCGGCGTCCGCTCCCCGTCGAAATGAGGGACGAGGACCAAACCGCCGGCACCGGCAGGCGCTGACAGCGCCAGTGCATCGAACTCCTCGGGGGTGACGCCGAGGAGCCGGGCCACCGAGTCGGTCACCTTGGTGGCGTTGAGGGTGCAGACGAGGGGGAGGAACCGGCCGGTGGCGTCGGCGAACCCGGCCACCGTCCCGGAAGGATCAGCACGTGGTTCGCCCGTGACCGTGCAGGCCACCCCGCTCGTCCCGAAGCTGAGGGAGAGGTCGCCGGGACGCAGGCCGAGGCCCAGGGCACTGGCCATGTTGTCGCCCGTCCCCGGCCCCACGGTCGATCCGGTATCTCCCCACTTCCCGGCTGTGGCCCGGGGGCCGAGCACCACCGGGAGCAGGGAGTCCCAGTCGACGCCGTCGTCCACCAGGCTCAGCAGGTCGGGTCGATAGCGACCCTCCGCCGGGGACCAGTAGCCGGTTCCCGAGGCATCTCCCCGGTCGGTCGTCATTTCTCCGGTCAGCCGAAAGGTGAGCCAGTCGTGGGGGAGGAGCACAGAGCTCATGCGGCGGAACGATTCGGGCTCGCAGCGCCGCAGCCAGCGAAGCTTGCTGATGGTGAAGCTGGCCAGGGGAACGCTTCCACACGCTTGCGCCCATGCGCCTGCCCCGCCCGGGAGTTCATCCCGAAGCTCCTGGGCGTCCGTCGCCGCCTCGGTGTCGTTCCACAACTTGGCCGGGCGCACGACGTCCCCGTGAACGTCGAGGATGACGGCACCGTGCTGTTGCGCGGCAAACGATATGGCGGCAGGCCGGGTGTCATTCATGCCGGCCATGGCACCGGCCCGGGAGAACGCCACCTCCCAGGCGTGGGGGTCCTGCTCGCTGCGGGGTGGTGTGGTCGGGGGATGAGGGGCCCGTCCCGAGGCAACGAGCGCGCCGGAGTCGGCATCGCGCACCTGGACCTTGCACGATGTCGTCGAGGAGTCGACGCCGACGACCAGTGGCACTACCGCACCCCGAGCAACAGCTCCGTCACCAGCTGGTCGAGGCGTTCGTGGCCGTAGCCCTGAGCGGCGAGCGCATCCTCGTCATAAGACCCTTTGCGGATATCGGCGAGCCCACCACCCGATGCGGTCCTCTCGCTCAGATCGGAGACCTTGGCCACACGCAGGGCCTCCTGGATCTCTTTGTCCTCCCCGAAACGGCGGACCTTCTCCGCCAGAATCAGGTAGGTGCGGATGCACCCGCGGGCAAACTCCCAGACACCGGCGGTGTCCTCGGTCCGGTAGGGGTGTGCATCGAAGTGCTTCATGCCGTCCCAGTGGGCGTCCTCGAGCACCTTCACCAGGTAGAAGGCGTCCCGGATTCCCTCGGAGCCGAAGCGGAAGTCCTGGTCGAACTTCCCGATCCGCTGGGCATTGAGATCGATATGGAAGAGCTTCTTGTGCCACAGGACCTGGGCCACGGCGTGGGAGAAGGAGAGGCCGCTCATCGTCTCGTGGGCGAACTCGGGATTGACCCCCACCATGTCCGGCCATTCCAGTGCTCCGATGAAGGCCAGGACGTGCCCGACCGTCGGAAGGAAGATATCCCCCCGCGGTTCGTTCGGCTTGGGCTCCATGGCGATGCGCATGGTCAGACCCTGATCGCGGATGTACTCGCAGCAGAGGTCCACTGCCTCCTTGTATCGATCCAGTGCGTCCCGGACATCCTTGGCCGCATCGGCCTCGACTCCTTCTCGGCCCCCCCACAGCACGAAGACCTCGGCGCCGAACTCGGCGCCGAGGTCGATCGCCTCACACGCCTTTCTGATGGCGAATCGGCGAATCCGCGGATCATTGGCGGTGAATGCGCCCTCTTTGAAGATCGGTCGGGAGAAGAGGTTGGTCGTGACCATCGGGACCTTCAGCCCCGTCTCGGCGAGCGCCCGGGCGAAGCGCTTGAGAACGATCTGGCGCTCGGCCGCCGAAGATCCGTAGGGCACGAGGTCGTCGTCGTGGAAGCTCACGCCGTAGGCCCCCAGCTCGGCGAGATGATGCACGACAACCACGGGATCGAGCGGCGCTCGGACCTCATGACCGAACGGGTCACGCCCCGGATTGCCGACCGTCCAGAGTCCGAAGGTGAAATGGTGTTCGGGCGTTGGTGCCAACGGATCGCTCATGAAGGTTCCTCCCGAACCCCAGCATCGGTCCTCGACTCGATCGAGCCTGGGTGGGGACCTGGTGGTGGACCGATGTTAACGCTCTGTCCGGGCACGATGACGGGGATCGACGTTGTCGCCGCCACTGCTCCCACAGCTGGCGCGAGGCCCACGGAGGCTCGACTTCCGTGCGGCTCGAGCCGCGCCGGGATCGCCGTCCCGTCGCACCGTGCTGTGAGTGCGCCTCAGGCCGGGGGCGCCGGCAAGCCGTTTGCTCTGGCCACCGCGCCGTACCACGATGCGCTGGGCTTGGGATACCTCGCGAAGGTCGTGTGATCGACACTGTGGAGGCCGAACCGGGGTGCAAATCCGTTCGACCACTCGAAGTTGTCGAGCAGGCTCCAGACGAAGTACCCGCGGATGTCCACGCCGTCATCGAGGGCGCGCCGGACGCCCCGAAGAGCCTCGGAGATGTAGGCAATGCGCTCGGTGTCGTCCTCGGTGGCGATCCCACTCTCGGTCAGGAGGACAGGGAGCCCGGATACTGCCGAGGCTCGCCGGGCACAGTGTTCAACTCCTTGCGGCCAGTACTCGTAGCCCATTTGGGTGACAGGGACTCCGGGTTCGTTGGGGGCCTGGCCGTCTGGTCCGAAGTGCACACGCGAATAGCACTGGACCCCGATGAAGTCGTCACCCTCGGCTCCCCGCATGAACCGGTCCTCGAGAATCTCCTGGGCGGCTTCGAGCACTTCCTCTCCGCCCGGGTCGGCCACCATCTCGTCCATCGACAGTGTCAGGCCCACGGGATAGCTCCCCGGGCCGGATCGAAGGGCGTCGACGGCGAGCCGGTGTGCCCGGACGATGGTCTCGTTCACTGCGAGATGTCGGACGAAGTCGTCCTTCACCCCCGGCGGAGATGACCCGAGGGCGTAGCCCATGACGCCGATGAGGTTGAGCTCGTTGATCGTGCAGGCCCAACCGATCAGATCCCCGAGGTGGGTTGCCGCCCGAGAGACGAAACGGGCGAAGACATCGGCAGCGTCCGCGGCCTCCCACCCTCCTCGATCGGCCAGCCAGGTCGGGGTCGTGAAGTGATGGAACGTCACGACCGGGGAGATGCCGCGCTCGCGGCAGGCTGCACAGATGCGGCGGTAGTAGTCGAGCGCAGCGATCGAGAACTCGCCCTCGGCGGGCTCGATGCGACTCCACTCGAGGGAGAACCGATACGCCTGGAGCCCCATGTCCGCGACGAGCTGGACATCCTCGGCCCATCGGTGGAGCGAATCACAGGCGTCGCCACTCGACTCGGCACATCCCGAATTGGGATTGTGCTCCCAGGCCCACCAGTCATTGTTGACGTTGCCGCCCTCTATCTGGTGGGCCGCGGTCGCCGTGCCCCAGACAAAGCCCTCCGGGAAGGTGATCTCAGGTCTCTCGGCATCGGTTCCATCCACGGCCGGTCACTGTATCTTCTCGGTCGTCAATCGAAGGAGGTGGCCGGGACAACGAACCAGTCACGGGCTCGAGCGCTTCCCTCGTGACCGCCCTGAACTGCTGAAATGCGACAGGGAGCGGGACCAAGGCTTCGAGAACGGCCGGTCTCTGTGCGTCGACAGGCCAACCAGGCGTCAGGAGACGGTGACTGTCGTGGCATAGACCAACGTCGTGATCAGATCTGTGGACGTGTCGATGAGCTCGACCTGGACGGGCGCGTGCGGCCCGGTGCCCAAGAGCGTGCTCCGGGTGCGCACCGGGCCCACCTCCGCCTTCCTGAGATACCGGAGGTCGAGGTCGCTCACCACGACGGGCGACTCGAAACGTGTCGCCACGAGATCTTCGGCCGCGGCTTCAGCCAGAAGTGCGACCATCGCGCCCTGTAGCGTCCCCGCGGGATTGCGGAGCTCCGGGGTGACCTCGACCTGCACGACGCCCTCCGCCGCATCGATCACGCTGATGCCGGCTTCCTCGCGCAGCGGCCGAGTGAGCGTGCCGGGATCGCGGAAGATCGAAGGGATCTGCCCGAGCGGCACGTTCGGCTTTGGCGGGTCGGTCGCCTTGCGGGGGATGTTCACGAAGCCGATGGCACCGGTGGCGATCGGCGCCCCTTCGTCGGTTCTGAGCTCGACCAGGCTGGTGGCCGATCGCCGGCCCTGGCGGAGGATCGTGCTGGTGGCATCGATGCGTTCGGGCGCGGGTATCGGTCGCATCCGGACCGACATGTCCGAGGTGAGCGTCCACACGCCGGGGTCCCGATCCAGGGGGATCCCTGCCACCACATCGATGACGAACGAGATGACACTGGCCCGCACGATGCCGTGGTGCAGCGTCTCCGGCTGCGGCCTGAGCTCGAGGATGAGCTGACCGTCCTCGAACCGCGCCGCAACTCCGAGCCGACTTGGGACGGAGAGCCCCGGCCCCGAAATGTCTGTCATGTGGTCTCCAGAATCGACATGAGGCCTCGATGCTAACGGCCACGGACCCGCCGCCCTCTCCTCGCCGGCTCCCGCCGAGGACCGGTCAGTCCGTCGGGACCAGGTCGGCCGACCTCATCCGCTGCTTACGGGAGCAGTTCCAGAGCCTCGTCATCGAGCACCAGGTCCGCGGCGGCAAGGTTCTCCGGGCGGGTGGGCGTCAGTTCTCCATCAAACGAAGAGCGATCCGTCTTCCCCGACCTTGCTTCAGGGCGAGAGCGATCCAGAGCTGGAACAGTGCATCGATGATCGGCTCCTCGTCCTCGCCGACGTACACGGGACGCAGACCCACGCCTTCGATGACCTCCTCCACCAGGCGACGGTCATTCTCGGGGGCCGAGAAGAACATGTCCGCTCTCCCTTCGGAAAAGACGGGGTCGGCGAAGTTCTCACCGCCGAGTGTGTTGAACGCACGGGCATAGCGGACGGTGGACGGCAGCATGGCGCGACTGTTGGCGACCGGTTCACCCATCCGATTGGTGGCGTCGATGACCAGCTTGCCCGCCAGATCCTTCCCGTACCGTGATGAAAGGTCGTCAACCGCCGCACCGGGAATGGCCAGGATGATGACGTCCGAATCCGGGATCGCGTCACCGATGGACGCGATGCGTGTGCCGGGTATCGCCACCTGTTCGTCATCGGGATGTCGGGAGCCGAACGTGACGTGGTTCCCAGAGTCTGTGAGTGCCCGACCGAGGGTTGTGCCGATGAATCCCGTCCCGATGATGGTCAGGTCCACGGGCTCACCTCTCAACTCCTCAATTGGGGCTGCGGTCGGCCGCATCCATGCTCACGGCCGGGGTGGTGTCGCGCCGGGCGTCTGTGTGGTCGAAATCCTCCACGGTGACGATCTTGCCGGCCCGGTTCGGATATGGATCGGGGTAGTCGGCCACCCGGACGTGTCCGGTGGGTCGGTAGCGACCGCTGTCGATGGCCTCTCGAGGCACGTATGGGTCCCTCCCCATGCTGCGGAAGAGCCGGGCGGTAGGCTCCCAGATCGAGGTCCGCTCGTGCCATCGGAGCCGATCCAACTTGCGCAGAATGATGAGGAGCGTGACCAACGTGCCCGCCATGAGGCCGGCGACCAGGGCCCCCCACAGCGTCCCACCGGGCAAGACGGCGATGAGGGCCATGAGCAACAGGAGCAGGAGTAGGAGCCCGGTCCATTCGATCGGCGAGAGGGACTGGCCGCTGGCGGCCTCTATCAGTGCCCGGTTCGACCCCATGTCGATGCAGATCTCAACTGCTTCCTTGTAGACGATCTCTTGTTGTGGGGTGCGCGGTTCGAGGGAGATGACGGCTTGTGTGAGCGCGAGATGGGAAGGTGTCGACAGATAATTGTCCACTAACCGGTAGTCGATCTGGTCGGTGAGTTGACGGTCGATGAGGTCGCGGACGGTGGAGCGCACATCCGCTGGAAAGACCTCCATGAGATTATGGATGGCCAGCAAGGAGGCGTTCCCCTTGCTCACGAGGTCCTGGACCAGGGCCATCCGCTCACGTGTGCGGACGATCGTGAAGGCCAGGAGAATGCCGAACAGGAAGCTGGCGATGCTGGCGAGGGCGACGTCCACCCGGACATCGCCCCGTTTCGAGCCGATCAGGTACGAGGCGACCGCCACGATGGCACCGCTGAGAACGGCGGGCCCAACGGCAGATTCTCCGTGGACGACGGACAGCACTGCTGATCGGGGACCTCGCTCCACCGGGCTCACGGTAGCCGTTCGTCGCGACCCTCTCGTTCCGCCTTCCGTCGCCGCTGTTCGATGTCAGGGTCGGGAACTCCGGGTAGGCACCGGAGGGGTCCGTCGTCGGCCGGTTCCATGGGCGGAGAGTTCACACCGATGACACATTCAGGTGAGTTCCCGGCCGTCGGCTTACGAGGGAGCGGGGCAAACGGATCCCCGCCTGAGAGAACCGTCGATGGCCACAAAAACCGTAAAGGCCCACCCCAAGTTGGTCGATGTGACAAGGAGACGAGACTGGTGAAGGGCAGGTGCCATGGATTCGAACGACGTGAACCTGCTCGACGGCGCGCTGCGCGGGGACGCGGATCAGGTCGCATGGCGGAGCTTCTGGCTCACCCACATTCGCATCGGCTTCGGCATCTTCCTGGCTGAGACATTCGTCGTCGTCGGCTATCTGGCGCTGACACCCGATGGCCCGCATCGCGGCATCCTGTGGGTCGTCGTCGGCGTGTGGCTCGTTCTCGCCATCATCGGCATGGCCGTGGCCCCGGCCGTGGCGTCGAAGCCGTGGTGCGCCACGTATTCCGTCACGTGGACGGCACTGTCCGCTTTCGGGGTCGGCGCCGTGGCCATGCTCGACCTCGGCTTGAACAGCCCGCTCCTCGTCCTGCTCTTCCTTCCCCTGATCTTCGGCACCCTCATGTTCACACCGAAGGCGGCCGCCCTCTGTGGAATCTCCACCATGGTGGCGGTGGCGCTGGTACCCCTCGCCGATGGCCGCCTCGACAGCTCTCCGGGCCGTGCCTTTCTGCTCTTCGCAGCCCTCGCCGGCGCCTCGGCACTCACCGTCGCCGCCTCGGTCAATCGCACGCGGATCGAGCAGCACGGGGCACGACTCCAGGCCGCGCTGGCCGACATGGCATCCATCGACGAGCTCACGGGATGCGCCGTCCGGCGTGTCCTTCGTCAGCGGATGGAGCAGGAGATCGCCCGATCAGTCCGCAATCGAAGCCCCCTCAGCCTCTTGATGATCGATGTGGATCAGTTCAAGGCGGTGAACGACGCCTACGGTCACGTCGTCGGCGACCATGTGCTGGCCAGCACCGGGTCCGTCCTTCGCCGGAACAGTCGATCCTTCGATCTCGCCAGTCGGTTCGGCGGCGACGAATTCGCCCTCCTCCTTCCGGATACGGACGTCTCCGCAGCCGCAGAGGTTGCCGAACGGATCCGTCAGGATCTCTCCGCCGCCGTCGAGGTAGCCGTGACCCTCAGTGTCGGCGTCGGCGGCCTCGATCATTCGACCCCCACCGTCGAGCACCTGTTGGACGATGCCGACTTCGCTCTGTATCAGGTCAAACGAGGTGGGCGGGATGCAATCGCGATTCGCAGTCCGGACCATTCGTCGATCGCAGAATGAGTAGCCGTCGATCGGACGACCGGGGGATCCGCCGCTGACAGACGGGAACGACGACGCCCCGGTGGGTCACGCCCGGATGAGATCCTTGCTTCCCGCCAAAATGGATCTATAGTCAGTAGTACTATGCACCTTCTTCAGATCGACCGTACGGGACCGATTCCCCTGCACGACCAAGTCGCCGCCGACATCCGTCGGGCCATCGCCGACGGTGAGGCTGCTCCGGGTGATCGTTTGCCCCTGGTCAAGGACATCGCCGCGGTCTTGGGGGTGAACAAGAACACTGTCCTGCGGGCCATGCACATCCTTCGGGACGAAGGGCTCCTGGAGTTCCGCCGCGGTCGGGGGATCACCGTTGTCGGCACCCCTGAGCAGAGCGCCGTGCTCCGCAAGGTCAACGAGTTGGTCGACTTCGCCCGACACCACGGATATGGCACCGACGAGGTGATCGAAATGATCAAGGGCATGGCGTCTGCGACCTCCCGGGCGGAGGGAGGGGTTGCCTGACAGTGCCCCGTGCCACCTTCCGACCCATCGGCGACAACAACGAACAGCCTGTCTGATCGACCGGATCGCCCGGTCGTGATCGCGTCGACGGACGTTCTCGGTGGAGCACCGGGGGGCCGTCCCCGGCTTGGTCGGTGGCCCCTCCGGTAGCTGTGGATCAGTGGCATCCCTCGGCCAGGGTGAGATGCTTTGCAGACCCAGCAAGGAGGAACGATGAGCGACGGAATTCAGATACCGAAACCGGTGAAGGCACATCGCCTCTTCAAGCAGGCGATCAGCGTCCACGGTCTGCGTGGCGACGTCCGGCGCGCCGATGGTGTGAACGCGAAAATTGCGGTGTTCCTCACCAATATCGTCGGCTCGATGTGGTGCGCCTACGTGTTCGCGGGGATCGCGCTGCTGGGGCTCCGACCGGCACTCAAGCCCGGAGGGGAGGGGATCATCGCGTGGATCGCCCAGACGTTCCTCCAGTTGGTACTGCTCTCGGTCATCATGGTGGGACAGAACGTGCAGAGTCAGGCGAGCGATCTCCGATCGCAGCACACCTACGACGATACTCTGGAGATCCTCGATCGGCTCGACGTCCACACCCAGGGTGGTCTGAAGGATCTCTACGACCGCATCGAAGCCATGGAAGCGAAGATCACCCATAGCTGAGCAACGGGCCGGTGCGGGCCGATGATCGGGCCGCGGCCGTCGGTCGCCTGTCGCTTCGACCGTCCGGCGGCGGCGGTGTCAACATCGGGAGATGACCGAGTACGACCAACTGGCCGAGCACTACGACGAGACCCGTGGAGGTGAGCAGCGGGGTGACGAGTACGCCGGCGACGTGGACGCCCACCTACCCGCAGGGGACGGCCCGATTCTCGAGATAGGAGTGGGTACGGGCGTTGTGGCTCTGGGCCTGCGGCGCCGGGGCCGGCGTGTGATCGGCCTGGACCTTTCGGCCCCCATGCTGTCCCGCGCCCGGTTGCGGCTCGGCCCGGTCGTCGTCCTGTCCGACGCGATGAGAATGTCTCTGGCCACCGGCAGTGTCGCCCACGCCGTGTCGGTGTGGGTGGTCCACTCGGTGGCGGAGCCGATGGCGCTCTTCCGGGAGGCGGCCAGGGTGATCCGCCCCGGGGGCAGCTACGTGGTCTGCGCAACCCAGTGCCCGTTGGCCGGCGACCGGGTGGGCGCGATCATCTCGGACATGGGAGCCCGGATCGACGCCCGCCGGGGGGCGTCGCGTCCACGCGGGGTGTCCGTTGACGAAGTACTCGTCTGGGGCGGGAACGCCGGATTTGCCGGCGCCGTCCACCGGTTGGAGCGCCAGTGGCACGCATCACCCGACCACGAGCTGGCGGCCATCGCCAACCGCACGTGGCCGGCGCTGCGCGAGCTGGACGAGGATGCCGTCGAGGAGGTCACGAGGCCCGCCATCGAGGCCCTTCGGGCGTTGCCGCCCACCGACAGCGTCCGCCGCGCCACTGCGGAGATGATCGTGTTCCAGCGACCGGGCTAGTGCCAGGCTCGCCGGAGGGGGATGGGCACGACCGGGGCTGGGACCCGTCTGGGCCCCGGGGCGGTCACCTGGCGCCGCGGGGCCCGCTGCCGTTTGTACCATCGCCTCACTCTCCTGGAGCGGACAAGCTCCGGGACGGTGGAGGTGATCGTGGTGGACACTGGTCGAAGGCAGTCGCATCACGTCGATACGGGAGGGAGCGTCGGCGAGGACGTGCCCTCCGACTCCTGTACGACCGGCATGCCGATGCCGTGCCGCATCTGCTCGGGCGACTCCTCGACCATCTGAAGCGGACGGAACGACTCCTGATGGACTGGGGGTCCACCCGGCGCTCTCGACGGCCGGGTTGTGCCAGCCTGCTGGGACCGACGGGTTCGGATTCGCGCTGCTCGGATTGGACGAGCGGGACGTGCTCACCGACTGCGGTCGGACCAGCTGTGGAAGCTCTCGTCCATCTCTATGCCTCGTGCGATCGCGGCTTTTCTCTATCCACAGATCGGAGCCGGTCATCCGACGGTGTTCAGGAACCGGTTCACCGGGGAGGTCTTCCCTCTGACGGACGGACAGCTCCAGGATCTCGTGGATCTGACCCTGGCCAATGAAGCCGATGTGGCCCTCGTCGGCGCCGCGTCGCCGGCGGTGCCGGAGTGGTTCATCTCCCTGGTTCGACAGTTCGGTCCCCACGCCAGCCGCCCAGTCGCTGACGCGTGCGTGCGACCTTTCAGCGTGAACGTGATCGTGACGCCGCGTGTCCGAGCAGGTAAGGCTCGGTCGGGTGGTGGACGGGGCTGAGCGCCAGCCAGATGGCCCGTGCGGCCGGCGCCGACCCGGTCCTGTCCGTCCCGTCAGTTCTCCCGGTAGTAGTCCGCCGGGTCACCTCAGCGCGATGCTCGGGCGACCGTCGAGCCCGACGGGGATGACGCCGGCGGTGGTGGTGCGCCGACATGCCGGCGCCGGGTCCCGTAGTCGTAGATGGCATCGTGCTGCGTCGAACGGTTGTACCAGAAGGCGACGTCGACGGCACGCCATGCCATCGCACGGTGTTCTCGGGGCGCGTACGTATGCCTGCAAGGTCGCAGGATGTCGACCGCCGGCCGACTGATGGCCCACCAGGCGTCGGGCGAAGCCTCCGAGCAGAGCGAGGCTCTCCGGTTTCGGGATGGTTCGTACCACCGTGTTCCGTTTCATTGACGGTCGAGACGAAGGTCTTCAGGTGCTCGAGCTCCTCGGGCCGGAGCCGTCCTTTGGCCTTCGCCACGTCGACCGCCGTAGTCCTGCCGTTGGTCTGCACGGCACGGAGCTCGTTGGCCAGGGCCCGGTGCTGGGCCAGGGTCAGCGTAGCCGGCCACCGTGTGGCCCACAGTGTGTCACCGCCGATCCGGGGATGACGACGGCCCGGAGTATCGAGAACGTCGGCGGTTGCTCGACGAATTCAGTCTGTGCCAGTGGTTGGCGGCCGGGCCCGCTTTGAGTCCAGGTCGAACAGTGCCGGCTCACGCTGCTCGCCGGAAGTGTCGGATGGGCCCGGGTGAGCGGACCGAGCCCCCGGGCGAAGGCGAGCTGGCCTTCGGCGTCGAGATGCTGGGCGCGAAAGAAGACGACCCGGTGGGCGAGGAGGGCAGTCCGGATCTCTGCCCGGGTCTCGTCGGGCAATTCCGTGGCCAGGTCCACCCCGCTGATTTCGGCCCCGATGCGGGGAGTCAGCTGCCGGACCTGGTCTTTGTAGCGGCGGCGATCTCGTTGGTGGTCATCGAGCCTCCCGGATACGTGAGAAACCCGAGTCTACCCATCGAGTTAATGGTTTTTGGACCGTGCCGGTCGGCCCGGTCTCGCACCTCCCCGTCGGCGATACGGGCCTCCCATCGGAGGACCTCCGCGGCGTCGACATCGGCCCCGGCGGCCGCCCGGCGCGGCAATCAGCTCCAGAAGGCGGCGAGGTCGGCTGCGGCGGCCCGGCCCACGGCCCGCCCGGCGAGGGCGGAGGGCCCTCGGACGGCCGGAGAGAGCGGGTTGGTGCCGAACGCGGTGATCGACGCCACATCGGCGGAGATGACGTGGACGACCGCCGGTCCCAGTCGATGGATCTCGTCATCGAGGTTCCCCCAGGGCTGCGGCGCATCGGCCCGCGAGGGGGTGATCACGAGCACCCGCTCGCAGCCGACGGCCAGGTCGGCGTTGCTGCCCGATCGAACCCCTCCGTCGATGTAGCGGTGCCCACCGATGGTCACCGGTGGCCAGACGCCGGGCACGGCGCAGCTGGCCGCCACCGCGTCGGCCAGTTCGACGCCCGACTCCTTGGTGAAGACGGTCAGTGCACCCGAGTGCGCGTCGACGGCCGTCACGAGGAGCTTCCGGTCCGGCCACGATGGTTCCGGCAGCCGGGCGGCGATGACGGCGCGCCGAACGGCCTCACCGACGGTCGGCGTATCGAGGGCAAGGGCACCGATACGCCGCCGCATGTCCTCGGCGCCCTGTGCCCCGCTGGTGATGGCCACGAATCGGGTCATGAGCTCCTCGAGGTCCACATCGACCTCGATCTCGTACGAGATCTCGTCGAGCTGGGCCGCATACAGGGCCTCGATGGCCGTCCCGCTGGTGATTTGCGCCCCGACAGCTGAGCCGGCCGACGTTCCCACCACCACGTCGGCGGCGATGACGTCCGACTGCAACTCGGTGTCCGCGTCCCCGATGCCACGGAGGACGCCGAGCTCCCAGGCGATGCCGGCGACGCCCCCTCCGGCCAGTACCAGTCCGCACCGCACGCTGCCTCCTCTTGGGTGGATGGTGAGGTCTTGGCTTACCACTGGACCCAGGATGCCTGCACGCCGACACGCACAGGGTCGACGGGCCCCGACGGGTCCTACTCGCCACCCAGCCCGTCCCCAGCGCACTCCCAGCAGCAGATCCGAGGATGCCGTCATGTCCATCACCGTGTCGCCGCCGCCCGTCCCCCCTCCTCCCAGCCCATGGCTGCGGAACACGCCCCTCCTCCGGCCGCCGCTGCACGGGGTGGGCGGACGGTCCCGCCGTCTCCACGTTGGGTGGTCCCGGCCGGGCCGGCGGCGGAGGCGCTCCGGGTGGCGGGGGAGGCGCCAACAGCGACGCGGCCATCACCAGCTGGGTCGAGGCCCACTTCACCACGAAGACGATCGGCGGCCAAACGGTCTACGACCTCACGTCGCCCACATGATCCGGCGACTGAATCGGTCGATCCGGCGCGCCACCGTCATCCGGTTGATGAAGTACTCCGCGGTGTCCGTCGTGGCCACGGCCACGAGCCTGGTCGTCCTGGGCATCCTCGTCGGCCTGGTCGATCTTCCGGCCACGTGGTCGAACGTCATTGCCACCGCGGTCGGTACGGTGCCGTCGTTCGAGCTCAATCGGAGATGGGTATGGAGCTCCACCGGCCGGCCATCCCTGTTCGGCCAGATCGTGCCGTTCTGTGCACTGTCGTGCACCGGACTCGTGGTTTCGACCTTGGCCGTCGGAATGATGGCGAGCCATACCGCAGGGTGGAGTCACTGGAGCCACACCGTGGCCGTGCTGACGGCGAACATCGCCGCCTACGGAACCCTGTGGGTGGTGCAGTACCAGATGCTCGATCGCGTCCTGTTCCGCACCGGCGACCGCGACCGGGCCCAGGTCGACGCGGCCGGACCCACGTCGGTGTCGGGGAGAAGGCGCGAGCCCAAGGAGCTGTCGGCGACAGGACGCACCGCCCCCGGTTGGTCCTTCGAGTCGACAACGCTCAGGCGGTAACCTTGGCCCCGTGCGGCACGAGCTGGGGCGATGGGCTGACCAGGTGGGCGCACGCCGGGCAGTGGCGCAGGGCAGGGATCGGCTCGTCCACCTCCTCCAGGGGGATCACGGCGACTGGGTCGTCCGACGAAACCGGAGAGACGACTATCACTTGAAGCTGTTGCTCAGATTCGGACTGCGGGCCGACTCGAACTGCCTCGAGGTCGGGGCGAATCAGGGCATCTTCCTGCGCGACATCCAGCGGGTCGCCCCGGCCGGTCACCACATCGCCTACGAGCCCATTCCGCTCATGAGCGAGAAGCTGGCCCAGGAGTTCCCGACGATCGAGGTCCGCGAGCGTGCGCTCTCCAACGTGGCCGGCCGGATGGAGTTCGTCCATGTCCTCGATGCGGGTCACCAGGGCCTCAGCGGGCTGGCCGAGCACTTGCCCGGCCGGCGTCCCAAGGGGGTGCGCACCGAGACGATCACGGTCACGACGGAACGCCTGGATGACAACTGTCCTGACGGGTGGCTTCCCGACTTCGTGAAGATCGACGTCGAGGGGGCGGAGCTCCACGTGCTCGAAGGGGCGGTCGACACCTTGCGACGAGCCAAGCCGGTCATCGCCTTCGAGCACGGGCTCGGCACCGGAATGTCCGAGGAGCTCTTCGATCTCCTGTGCCGGGATGTGGGCTTGCGGTTGTTCGACATGGAAGGCATCGGACCGCTCGGCCTCTCCGAGTTCCTCGAGCAGCTGTCGGATCACTGGAACTGGGTGGCCCACCCGTAGCGACAGGCCGACGGGGTCCCAAGGGGGCCGGCCGGCCCGCCTGGCCGGCGCGGCCTCCGCTCAGCCCACGATCTCGCTGGTCTGGAGGACCGGGGCGATCGTGGTGTAGTTGGCCACATCGGCCAGTACGTCGCCGGTTCCGGGGGCGCCCATCGCCGTTGCCAGGGCCTCTGGCGACTCGAACTTGAAGTGCACCGCGGCGACGTAGGGACCGTCGAGCCCTTTGTCGATCTCCGCGCCGTCGAGCCCCCAGTTCTTCACCGCGAGCGGTACGTGCTTGTCGCGGTAGTAGTCGTGGTCGAAGGTGGCCCCCTCGGTGGACGGATAGAGCACGCTGAGTCGGATCATTGCCTGGTCGACCTTTCTGCCTGCGTTGACGGAACCGCCGGAGCCATCCGGTGGGACCGCCACGGTCGGAAGAAGCGATGGTACCAGAGCCGGTGTGCGGATCTCCGGGCCCGACCCCGCCCGTGCAGCCGGGCGGATCGGGCCCGGTCGCCTTCCGGCCGATGACTTCGTGGCCGTCCCCGGCCGGGCTGCGAAACTGACGACATGAAGGATCGTTACTGGTTCGACAACTCCCTCGCCGACGAGGGAGATCGGCTTCGTCTGCTCGAGGCTGTGGCCGACCCGAGGTCCATCCGGCTCCTCGACCAGCTTGGAGTCGGGGAGGGATGGCGATGTGCGGAGTTGGGCGCCGGTGGCGGATCGATCGCTTCGTGGCTGGCCCGGCGTGTCGGTGACACCGGAACCGTGCTGGCCGTCGACCGCAATGTGACCCTCCTCCACGATCTGGCCGGACGGTCCAACGTCGAGATCGTGGAGGCGTCGATCGAGGACCTCGAGTTCGCTCCGGCGTCCGTCGATCTCATCCACACCCGGAACACGTTGATGCACCTCGACGGAGCCGACGACGTCATCCCCGAGCTGGTGGACGCACTCCGGCCGGGCGGCGTGCTGCTCTTGGAGGAGGCCGACTACTTCCCCCTCGCCGGCATGACATCGCCCGCACTCGCCGAGGTCGCCGCGGCACTGGTGTCCGGATGGACATGGGCCCGCACGATCCCCACCACGCTCTCCCGGCTGCCCGTGGCCGACCTCGACGTGACCGTCGACACGTCCATGCTCCAAGGCGGGTCGGCCGAGGCCGCGTTCTGGGCCCACACGTTCCGGGCCGTGGAGGATCGGCTGACCGATCCCGCTGTCGCCCGGGCGAACGGCGCTCCCCCCGTGAGCCGGGAGACGTTCGAGGCGGCGATGGCCCTTCTGGGTGACGAGGGGTTCTGGACCCCGTTCGCCGCCGTCGTCTGCGTCTCGTGCCGGCGGGAGTAGCGCCGGTGGCTCGGCGCCGCCCGGGAGCCCCGGCGTCGCCGGTTGCGGTGGACACCCGGGTATCGACTAGGAGAGCGCCGCGGCGATGGCCCCTCCGGTGACCGCCGAATTGAGGTACGGCTCCGGCGCGTGGGCCCGATGTCCGTTGTCGACCACCACCTCTTCCACCTTCGGGCCGAATCTCTCCGTCAGCGAAACGGAGCACGCCTTGTCGTCGAGGGCGCGGACGTTCACCCACCGCTTGACGGAACCGGGCCAGGCTCCGAAGTCATCGACGAATGATCCCGCCAGTCCGTCCAACATCGGTGATGCCAGGGGTGATCCCAGGGTGATGTAGGTGTCGACCTTCCAGTCGGGGTGGTTGCTGAGGGCGATGTACGACAGAACGGATCCGAGCGAGTGCGCCACGATCACCCGGGTATCCCCGTCGACCAGGGACTCCATCCGTGCCCGCATCCGAGCTTGGAGGTCCGGCTCCGTGGCCATGATGGTGACCAGGTCGACGGTGCGGTCGAACGCGGCTTCGCCCGCCAACCGGCTCAGCGCCCGGATCATCTCGTTTCCGGACAGATCGGAGAGTGCGTCGGCGATGCCGGCTCGTGATTCCTCGATTCGCCGGTCTTCCTCGGTGCCCGGTTCTCTTCGGAAGAGGTCCCCGTAGAAGCACACCTCGGCATCGGTGTCGTCGATCTCCACACCGTGGTGCCAGAGACCGTCCCGGAGCGCGGGCAGCCACCGGGCCTTGAGCTCGTTCGGCCCCCACAATTCGTTGAATGCCCCGTGTACCATCACGATTCGTGCCACATCATTCCCTTCAAGAGGTCCGGGCCCAGCTTCACGACCCGCACCGGGGATGGTCAAGTCCTTCGGCCGGAAGGCGTGGCGGGTCCGCGTTGCTCGTCGAGCCGAACCGCTCAGTCGCTCCTCCGGGGGGACCCGACACCGGCATCTCGCAGCAGTGCCCGTGTGAAGCCGCTCATCTCGTCATAGGGAAGGGCGTCGCCATCCCACCACTTCACTGCACACGTCTCTTCACCGTCGGGCCTCGGAGAGCCGCCCACGACGGTCGCATCGAACACCGTCGTCACATATGACGTCTCATCGCCGTTGGGGTAGCGCATGCGGAACTCGGGACCGCCGAGCACGCCAAGTATGCGGCCGACGTGGAGGATGACGCCGGCTTCCTCCTCGGCTTCCCGGATTGCGGCTTGTTGCGGTGACTCGTCGGGCTCGATCGCTCCGCCGATGGCCGCCCACTGCGAGGTATCGGTGATCCTGACCAGGAGGATTCTGCCCTGCTCGTCGCGTGGGAGGGCAGCCGCCCCGGGAAGCACCAGCAGCTCGTGACCGACCAACGTGCGGAGCCGCTGGATGTAGGGGGCGATGGCCATGGCCCTGCAACCTACCTCCCCCGGCCGCCGGGTCGGGCAGGTGCGGCGAACCACCCGGTGGGGTACGGGTTCAAACGGAGATCGAGAGCACCTTCCAGGCGATGTCCTGGGTGTGGGGAACGGTCGTCGTCTCGGTGTCGACCACCTCCACCGTGAACCTCGTCGTTCCCGAGTGCTTCGGCTTGCCCGAGATGACACCGGAACCACGGGTGAGGACCAGACCTGCCGGCAACGCCGAGCCACCGACCAACTGCCAGGTGTGGGGACCGTTGCCACCGCGGGCGGACAGCGTGGCCGAGTAGGGGACGCCGACGGCACCGTTCCGGAGTGACGACGTCGTGACGGCGAGGTTGAACGGGAGCTTGACCGAGGCCGCGGCCGGAACGGCCTGATAGGTGGCCAGGAGGTTGGGGGCGGTACTGCCGGGGTAGCGGAATGCGCCCTTGCCGGATCCCGACGTCAGCTGGAATGAGAGCAGGGCCGAGATGGGGTTGGCCTTTCCCCTGTCGAAGGTGACGGCCGACGGGGACTGGCCGAGCGCCAGAATCGCCTGGATGACCAGTGCCGTCGAATCTGGGTCCGTCGAGCCCGGAGCGCGGGCGGTGCCGGGTTCGTATCCCCAGCCGCCGTCGCTGTCCTGCGCACCCCGTAGGAAGGCGGCCGCCTTGCCGGCGGCCGTGGACCCGAGGACGCCCTGGGCCGAAAGACCCTGGATGGCGAGGGCCGTCGAGTTGGTGTCCGGGCCCTCGAAGTCGGCCGGATTGCCGGTGCACGGATTGTCGGAGGTGATGAAGCTGGTCCATCCTCCGTCCGGGCACTGTTGTCCGAGGAGCCAGTTTTCCGCCGATCCCACCTGCGCCTGGCTCGACACGCCGGCGCCGGCCAGGGCGGCGAGAGCCAGACCTTGACGGTAGGCACCGTCGTAGGTCGGGTCCTGGGCTCCGAACAGGCCCTTGTCGGCACCGGACGTCCGCTCGGTGGCCAGCAGGCGGGAGACCAGATCGGTCCCCCCGAACGACCTCGGGTTCCCGCCCAGGGCATGGACGTCGAGGATGAGCAGGGCCAGCTGGCCGGGTCCGTCGCTTCCGTCGACGTGGACGTAGCCGTTCACGTGGGATTCGAGGTAGGCGAGGGCCCGATGGGCGGCACCCGGGTCGGTTCCCGTGCTGGCCAGGGCGAGCGCCACGTTGGCGGTGGCGGCGAGATCAGGTGTTGTCCCGGCGGGGACGTCGCCTGCCGGGTCGAGTTGGCCGGCCAACCAGCCGGCCCCGTTCAGGGCCGAGGTGACCTGGGGAAGCGTCGGGCAGGGGGGTGGTCGCCGGCGTGCCGGCCGCATGTGCCGTTGCCGGTCCCGCGACAACAGCGACCGTCAGACAGGCCCCGAGGGCTGCTGACGCAAAGATGCGCTTGGTGGACATGGGATGGTTCCTCGCTTCCAGGGCAATGACCCGGAAGCCGCAACACCCACGAGGGTCCGTGACCGACCGAGTCCTTGCCGCGTTTCTCGACGGGTATGGACTCACTGGTGCAGTGCGGTGGTATCCCGGCTCGTGACGGACTGATGGCGTCGTCACCTACGGTTGCGGACCAGCGCCGGACTTCGACCGGCTTCCCCAACGTGCTGCATGTACTGAGAGGCCCGAACCTAGCAGCGCGGATCGTGCGGTGCCAGATCGCCGAAGCGCCGCTGCTCGTTACTCCCCGGAGAATGTCCAGCGGGTGGCACCGCCCGGTTCGACGGTCTGGAGCACGGTGGCGGTGCGGACGGTGAGCCGGTACACCGTCCACGGGGGTGGCCCGGCGGACGGTGCGCTGTACTCGGCGGTGAGAGCGAGCCCGGTGTCGTCCACCCGGGCCGGCCAACCCTGGGCCCTCCACTGCAGCGGCCATGGCGGCAACCGTGCCCGGCTCGGTGACCTTGTGGGCCTCGCCTTCCACGACGAGATCGAAATCATCGGTGGCCAGGCTCAACGTGCATCGCGGGTCCCGGGCGAGGTTCCTCCCCTTGCGGGTCCGTTGGCCCGTCTCGAACCAGAACGTACCGTCCACCCAGAGTGCTCCGACCCCGGTGACGTGTGGGCTCCCGTCCCCGTTGACGGTGGCCAGCCAACACGTGTGCCGGTTGGGACCGCCCGTGCCGCGGCGCCTGGGTCACGCCTTGCTCGAGGCGGGATCTCGATGGGTGCCCACTCGAGGAACGGCAACCCGTAGAGGTCGGCGAGGTTGGATCTCTTCATGATCTGCAGACTCGGCTCGGTGGCGTGGGCTCATCGGTCAGCCGCCCGCCGGGGCCCACTCCGTGAGCGCAACCGACGTCAGCACGGCCCCGGTCACGGCGGGTCAGCGCGGAGGCGCCCACTGGAGGTCGAGCACGCGACGGACCATGGGCTCGAAGGTGTCGATCGGCTCGCTCCGGTAGTCGGGGTCGAAGGACACCTCGTCGTAGAGGGCGCAGAACTCGACGGTCTGGTCGTAGAACGGGCTGGAGACGAACTGGTCGCGCTCGTTCGGATCCATCCCGAGGTGTTGGCCGATGAAGTACACCTGGAAGACCGGATGGTGGGCCAGCATCCAGTAGTTCGCCGAGGAGACGAATGGCCGGAGCACCGCAGCGGCCACCTCTCCGTGGTTGAACGGACCGAGTGACTCACCCACGTCGTGCAGGAGGCAGCACACGACGTACTCCTCGTCCCTCCCGTCGCGGAGGGCCCGGGTGGCGCACTGGATGCTGTGCTCCATCCGGTTGACCGGATAGGTGCTGTCGGCGGTGAGGTCGGTGAGCATGCCGAGGAGGAGACCGGGGAGTGCCTTGAGGTTCTCCTCGTGCACCGAGGCCAGCAGCGCGAAGTCAGCATCGGTGCCCTCGTCCATCCGCCGGAAGTGCATCTTTCCCTCGACCATGACCGGCCAATGGTAGCGGTCGTGCCGGTGATCCGCAGGTTCGGCCGCCACCGGACCTCTGGCCGGACGCCCGGTCCCCACCGGCGGCACTCGAGCTGCAGGTAGAACTTCGGGTCCCGCACCAGCTTTTCGAAGAGCTCGTCGCCCAGTCGGCGGTTGGCCATCATCTGGCGATAGCCCGAGACCTTGTTCCGGGCCGCGTCGAGATGGCGCAACCCGCTCTGGAGTATCCGGTACCGCTGGTCGCCGTCGACCCGTCCGGGTCGCCAGGCGACGATGCTGCGGGACATCGGATCGCGGAAGCCGGCCCCGTGGTGGTACACGGTGCTGCCGTAGACGGCGAACCACAATGGGTGGAGGTTGACCCGGTTCGACCGGAGGATCGGGGTCCAGGGCTCCTTGGACCGGTCCAGAATCCCGAGCAGGTTGCCGCCGACATCGCTGATGGTCTGGCCGCGGCTGTTGGTCCAGCAGTACCCGGCCGACCAGTCCCCATGGAGCCGGTCCCAGTCCCGGGCCCGGATGACGCAGAAGCAGGGGTGGGGCTGCTGGTCGCCGTCGTTCTCGTCGCGGCGCACGGCGTACAGCACGGTCTCCTCCAGGGCCCGATGGGCTGCGGGCATGGGATCGGCGACGGGGAACGTGTCACCGTCGAGGAACATGATCAGATCGTCGGGCCGGGCTTCGGCCACGATCATCGAGGCCAGCAGATTGAGCTTGCCGGGATGTCCGCCCCGGGCCGGGACCACCTGGTCGAACTTGCCGTCGTGGTCGCCGGGGACGGCCTCCAGGTTGGCGACCACCCGATACGGCTCGTGCACGTGCCGGCGGAGGTAGGCGAGTTGGACATCGATCCACTTGTCGGAGCGGTAGTGGACGGTGGCTATGTGGATCATCGGCTGTGCCCCCTCGACGACAAGGAGTATTGCATATGCCGGTCGAGCCTCACCTTGTGTCGGCGCGGGGACCCGTCCATCGAGCGCGGTGAGGTAGCCGACACAGACGACGATCAGGACGGCAAAACCGAAGGCCACCGGACCGTCGCCGAGTGCCAGGCCACCGACACCGTGCGGCTTGCTCAGCCAATCCGCGATCGACGCTCCGAGGGGCCGGGTCAGGACGTAGGCGAACCAGAAGGCGAGGATGGCGTTCATGCCGAAGAACCGGTATCCCGCGGCCGGGATGACCATGAGTCCGGCAAAGAGGACTGCGGAGACCAGGTAGCCGAGATGAAGGGTGGTTGCAGTCAGATCCCCCAGTGCCGTGCCCATGGCAAAGGTGGACATCACGGTGGCCCAGTAGAAGGCCTCGCGGCGGGGGCTGTCGATGCTGTGGATCGACAGGGTCCCCTCGGTCCGGTGCCAGGCGACGAACACCACGGCCAGGATGGCGGCGAACAGCGGCGTGGAGGCGGCGTAGGGCACCCCGAACTGGATGTGGAGGACGTCGGCGGCCATGGTTCCTGTGATCGCAACCATCACGACCGCCAACCAGTAGGTCCAGGGCACATAGCACGTGCCCGGAACTGGAGGATCAGCGTGGCGACCAGGCAGACGCCGCCCAGACTGACCGCGACAACCGGGTCGATGCGGTTGACCAGGTAGTCCGATGTCGACTCTCCCATGGCGGTGCTCAGGAGCTTGATGATCCAGAACATCACCACGATGGCGGGAACCTTGACCATGGCCCGGGCTCCGGGTCCATGGCCGGTGAGCGTAGGACAGATTCCGGCCCATCGGACGCCCGGCCAGGGACCTGGCCCGGGCCGAGCGTCCGGTCGGCGGCCGGCCCTTCTCCGGTAATTTCCCTCTGACCGTCCGGAAGACGAGGAGACGACGTGGCACCACCCCGCCAGCGCGACCTGAGCACCTATCGCTCGAAACGGCGTGCGGGACGGACGCCCGAGCCGATGCCGGCCGAGGACCGGCCGAAGAAAGCCGTTCGGCCAGGGCGGCAGCGGCGCGGTCGTTCGTCATCCAGGAGCACCACGCCAGCTCGCTCCACTGGGACTTCCGGCTGGAGCGGGACGGCGTGCTGGTGTCGTGGGCGCTCCCGAAGGGCCTTCCACTGGATCCGGGTCAGAACCATCTGGCCGTGCCGACCGAGGACCATCCGCTCGAGTACGGATCCTTCCAGGGGGTCATCCCGCAGGACGAATACGGCGGGGGGGAGGTGGTCATCTGGGATTCGGGTACCTACGACTGCGAGAAGTGGACCGACAAGGAGGTCATGGTCCGCCTCCATGGAAGTGGGCAGGCCCAGGGCCACTACGTCCTGTTCCGCACCGGAGAGAACCGTGGATGATCCATCGGATGGACCCCCCTCCCCCCGGCTGGGTGCCACCTCCGGCCAAGATGGCGCCCATGCTGTGCACCCCGGGTCCCCTCCCGAAGGACGACCAGGGCTGGGCCTACGAGTTCAAATGGGACGGCGAGCGGGTCGTGGCCGTCATCGACGGTGGGCGGATCCGGCTCACCACCCGCAACGGCAACGACATCACGGGCACATACCCCGAGCTGGCCGCGCTGGCCGAGAGCGTGGGCTCACGGCCGATGGTTCTCGATGGTGAGGTGGTGGCCTACGACGGAGCCCAGCCGAGCTTCGGCCTGCTCCAGCAGCGGATGGGGGTGGTCGACAGGTCGCGGGCCCGCCGGTTGTCCCGTGAGGTGCCCGTGACCTTCCTCCTCTTCGATGTCATGTACCTCGACGGGAGCCCGACCACCTCCCTCTCTATGACGAACGCCGTCGGCTGCTCGACAGCCTGGGCCTCAAGGGGCAGAACTGGCAGACACCGCCCTCATTCTCCGATGTGGCCGGTGCCGATGTGCTGAGGGTCTCGAAGGAGCACGGCCTCGAGGGTGTGGTGGCCAAGCGCCGCGACAGCACCTATCAGCCCGGACGTCGGTCGCCCGACTGGATCAAGGTCAAGCTCGTCCGGACCCAGGAGGTGGTCGTCGGCGGATGGACGGAGGGCACCGGCCACCGATCGTCCTCGATCGGGGCCCTCCTGCTGGGCCTCCCGGGCGAACGGGGGTTGGCGTATGTGGGAAAGGTGGGCACCGGTTTCAGCGACGAGTCGCTGGACGAGCTCGCACGTCTCCTCAAGCCCCTGGCCCGGAAGACCTCTCCGTTCGCCGATGGGCTGCCGCGATCCCAGGCCGCGGGCGGCCCGCTGGGTGACTCCCTCGGTGGTGGGGGAGGTCCGGTTCAGCCAGTGGACCAGGGAGGGCCGGCTCCGTCACCCGACGTGGCGTGGCCTCCGCCCGGACAAGTCGGCGTCGGACGTGGTGCGCGAGGCAGAGGGGATCCGACCACCACAAAAAACCCAAAAAAAAAAAAAAAAAACCCAACACTACCAACAAACAATAACATCAAAACTCATAAAATTTTATAAATATATAGCCGTGGGCACGTTGAGCGCAGGGATCCTCCTCTACAGACATCGGGACGATGGCGCCGTCGACGTACTGCTCGTCCACCCCGGGGGCCCGTTCTGGAGGAACAAGGATGCCCACAGCTGGTCGGTCCCCAAGGGCGAGTACCAGCCCGACGAGAGTGCCGAACAGGCGGCCGAACGCGAATTCGCCGAAGAGCTCGGCTCCCCGGTCCCTGCCGGGCCACGGCTGGACTTGGGAGAGGTCCGCCAATCCGGTGGAAAGCGGGTGCGGGTCTGGGCCCTGCGGGCACAGGAGTTCTCGCCCGCCGGCTTCGTGAGCAACGAATTCGAGATCGAGTGGCCGCCCAAGTCGGGCACCATGCAGTCGTTTCCGGAAGTCGACCGGGCCGAATGGGTGGACTCGGACCGGGCCCGGGATCGGCTGGTCCGCGGACAGGTGGTCTTCATCGACCGGCTGCTCGGCCAGATCTGACCTGCCCGGAACCTGGGACAATGGGCCTATGCGCAGCGAGCGAGGGTTTCACCGGCTGGTCAACTTCAGCGACGCGGTGGTCGCCATCGCCATCACCTTGTTGGTCCTGCCCCTGGTGGACGCGGCCAGCGCCATCGGCACCGTGGGCCCGGCACCTTTATCGATGACAATCGCGCCCGGCTGTTCGCCTTCGCGTTGAGCTTCGCCGTCATCGGCCTCTTCTGGTGGGGGCAGCACCAGTTGTTCGAATTCGTCGGTGGCTACAACTCGGTGCTGGTCTGGGGCATGTTCATCTGGCTGTTCAGCATCGTGTTCCTCCCTTCCCGACCGAGCTCCTCGGTTCGACGAGCCGGGTCGATGCCGCCGGCCACGCCATCTACGTCGGCACGATGCTGGTGACGTCCATCGCCGCGTTCGTCCAGAACTGGGCCATCGTTCGATGGCCGGAGCTCCAGAGGGAGGCCACGCGTGGCCAGGCCACCGTCGACGCCTCGGTGACCCTGGTCGTCCTCATGTCGTCCGCGTTCGTGCTGGTCGTCGCCGTGCCCGACCCTCGGGCTGTGGCCGCTCCTGCTTTTGGGACTGTCCAGGCCGCTCGAGTTCCTGAGAACACGGCGGGGGCACGCGCTGAGCTCTGCGTCGCGGCCGCCGGACGCTCGACCGGCGGGCCTCCGACCGGTCCGGTTCGGCGGTTGCGGCCGGCGAGCAATTGCAGGCCCAGGCCCGGTTGTGGACCCACTGGAGCCCCCGGCCGACCCGCTCTATCCTCTCGGCCATGAGGCGGAGGGACAGGGAGGCGCACTGGTATTACCGCGGCGGAGTTCCCCCGACCCCCGGGCGGACCCGGCGAAGGTGGCGGCGGTTCGTCGCCCATTGCCGGCAGTCCGCCGGCCATGTCCGTCTGGCTGTCGTCGAGGCTTTCGTCGAGCGCCGACGGTCGGTGGCCATCGCCGCCCTCGTCGCCGGCCTTGTCACGCTGACCTATTTCGGCGGCCAACTCGTCGGCGGCGGGCGCCCGCCGAATGTTCACCGCGAGGCTTTGGCGCCGCACATCATCCCGTCGCGAGCGTCACTGCAGCCCGACACGATCGCTCTGCACGGGGTCGAGCAGGCTTCGTTGCCCGACACCGCCAAGCCCGGCTCGTCGGTGTCGCACGCGCAAGAAGGACCTCAACGACAACGTCCACCGTCGAAGTCCCGCACCGCGGCCGCCGTACCCGGTCCCTCGGGGTCTGCGGCACCGCCGGCGCAGCCGCGGCCACCGCTGCCGCCCGCGGCGGGATCCTTCACCCGCCTCGACCGATGTGGGTCCGTCATCGGCCGTGGCCACGGTGGCTCCGCCCTCGGGTCCCTCCGACGACGACGGACCCGCCGCCGACCACCACGACGACCGTGGCGGCTCCGCCCACGTCCACCACGACGAGCCGCCACCGACGACGACGACGACGTCCGTCGCCCCCGACCACCACCCTTCCCGGCCCGTGACCACCGGGCCGTGATCACCGAGCGAGATGGTGCGCACGGCGAGACCGAGCTTCCGGATGTCGTCCGAGTCCATGACATCCGCCGGCCGCCACTCCTCGGCTTCGATCACCAGCGATTCGGCCAGGGGATCGTACGGCAGCTCGATGGTGAACTGCATTCCGGCGGCGCGTTGGCCACCACTTCCTCGCGGCCGTGCTGCACTCGATAGGGCACTTCGTTCGGGCACGGATTGACGGCCTCGATCACGATCGAGGAGCAGTCACGCCCTTGTTCGAGTGAGATCACGCTTCGCCCCGTCGTATACCGCTGCACGATCTCCGGCCCGTCGGCGACCGCCCACGTCGTCTCCTCGTCGGGAGGCAGCGCGAAGGTCGACAGGTGGTAGACGCCGTCGGCCCTCCGGGCCTCGAAGATGACTCCGAGATGGGTGGCCGTGGTCACGTGCTTGTCGGTGATCCACCCGAGGTGACCGAGCATCCGGAGGAAGTAGGACTCCTGGTAGCCGAGCTCGAGCCAACCGAGATGTTGGATGGCCCAGAGGGACTCGCCGTCGGTGCGCACCCCCCACGGCATGGGGAACGATTCGGCCACCGGTTCGGCGGCGAAGAAGACCCGCCCGCCCGGGGCGACGACGCGCTTCAGCTTCCGGACGAGATCTCGGTGGTCGGAACAGTGATGGAAGGACTCGAAGAAGAGCACGGCATCGAACGTCCGGTCCAACCGGTCGATCTCCAGGAACGCACCTTCTCGGACGTCGACGGAGAGCGAGAATTTGTCGGCCCGCTCGTTGATCAGTGCGACGAAGGAGGGGTCGATATCGACGGCCGTCACGTCGTACCCCATCCGGGCCAATTCGATGGTGGTGTTCCCCCAACCCGGGCCGAGCTCGAGGATCGACGATCCTGCGGGAAGGCCCATGGTCTTGATGATGAAGCCGATGGCCATCAGCTGGTGGCCGACTGTCTCGGGGCTCTCGGTGTAATAGGGGAACGGTCGGTTGGCATCGGTGGGAAAATCGGAGCGCTCGTTCTCGATCCGGTATCCGGGTTGCTCCGAGATGAATCGGTAGAACTCGAACTGGCGGTCCGAGTACTCGGCGCTGTAGGGGTCGGCCGGGATGTCAGTGGGCGGCGCCATGGTGAAGCTCTGGAAGACCTCGCGCATGGCGTCGTCGGAGATGGCCCACGCGGCCCGGATCTCTTTGACCTTGTCCTTCAGCTCATCGAGCGAGGTCAGGACCTGGACGGAACTGACGTCATCGGATTCGACGGCGGACGTCTCTGCACTGTCCGGTGACGGTGCAGACGCGGAGTCCGACGCCGGTGCAGACCCGGACGTGGGCGGTTCCGAACGCCGCCGTAGCCGGCTGGCCAGATTGCGCTTCTTGTCTTCGAGTCGGCCTTCTGCAGTCGTCACTCGGCCCTACGATAGGTCGGACAGGACCCCGCCCGCTCCAGCCGCAGCTCGGAGGTCCTCCGGGAGCGGCCCGACCCACCGCCCCGCCCCTCGGTCAGGGTCACCGCCGATGGGCCCCGGCCGGGTCGTTCAGGCCAGCAATTTTGCCTTCTGGGCGTCGAACTCGGCGTCGGTGATGACGCCCTTTTCCCTGAGGTCGGCCAATTTGGCCAGCTCGTCCGCATTTCCTGACGATCCGGCTGTCTGCCTGATGTACGAATCGAACGCCTTCTGCTCCCGTGCCGCCTGGTTCGGCGGCCCGTTCGTGCATGCCGCCGCCCCGTGCGATCAGGTACACCAGGATGCCGATGAACGGGAGGATGATGATGAACAGGACCCAGACCGCCTTGGCCAGTCCGCCCATGTCGTGACTCCGGAAGATGTCGACGAAGACCATGATGGCCAGCCAGATCCAGATGACGAACAGAAAGATCTCGACCAAGGTCCACAAGAAGTCGAGCAATGGATAGGTGTAAGCGAGCACCGGTGGTCCCCCTTCTTGGGTAGTTCCGGATTCGACCCTATACGGTGCCCGGGGCCGCTGCCCGGATCGGCTCGATCTCGGGCGCCGCGGTCATGTCCGGTCCGCCGATCCGTCACCCGGGCACGCAAGCTCAGCGCTTCACCCGACCTCGAACGACGCTGGCCAGCAAGAAGGCGATCGTCATGACCGGAAGGACGATCACCGCGGCCACATGGTGGTTCCGCAGGAGAAGGGAAGCGGCCACGATGGCGAGGACGGCGAAGAAGAGCTCGGGTGTGTCGCCGATCAGGAACTCCCACCAGAACCTGCCGAACGAGCGTACGCCGCGCCCGAGGAGCTTCATCGGGCCGTCTCGTCTCTCGCACCGGCGGTCCTCGGCGCGGGCCCGGAGGGGCGGGTGGATCGGAGCCAGGTCACCGAGCCCAGGGTGACCAGGGCGAAGAGCCCGACGAACCCCACGATGGCCGCGTCGCTCCCCGGCCAGTGCACGCCCGCCCCCTCGCCCACCCAGAAGAGGCCGAAGCTGGTCAGCATGATCCCCACCGCCGTCTTGATGGTGTTCTCGGGCACCTGCGACAGCTGTCTGGCCACCAGGAAGCCCACGATGGTGACCATGGCGATGGCGACCCCGGCCGTGGCGGCCGCAATTCCCAACCGGTGTTGGCTGGCCCCCAGGCTGATCACGATGAGCACGATCTCGGTCCCCTCGAGGAAGACCCCTTTGAACGCGACGGCGAAGGCCACACCGTCCCGCCCGGGTGATGAGGAGATGCCGGCGCGTCGGCGGCGAGCTCGGCCGAGGTGGACGCAAAGATGGCGTCTTCGTCGTGCAGGGGTATCCGGCCGCCCGAGCGGAGGATGGCCTTTCGCAGCCACGAGAGGCCGAGCACGAGCAGCAGCGCGCCGACCACCATCCGCAGGGCATCGATGGGCACGTAACGAACGAGGGGTACCCCGACGACCAGGACGATGACGCCGAGCACGACGACTGCGGCTGCGGCGCCCTCGATCGCCGAGCGCCACCCCCGGGTGACCCCGGCGGCCACCACGATGGTCAGCGCCTCGACCATCTCGACGGTACTGGCGCCGAAAACGGCCACCACCAGCACGACCGTGGAGACCGGGCTCACCATGGCGGCCGGCGGGCCGGACCGGGGTTTCCCGGCGAGGTCGCCGCGGGCTCCCGGTGACAACGGTCGGTGCGTCGGGGCACGTCAGTGCCTCACCGGTGCGGCGGCCTGGTGGAGAGCCGGGGGCTCCGTCGAAACGGGCTTCACCACGTCAACGATAGGTCGCCGGGTGGTGGCCGACGGCGAGCCGGCCGCGTCGACGACCGGCGGTCCCGCTCCGACGGCAACCCGTCAGGCGCCATGGAGCACGACGGAGGCCTGTCGACAATGATGGGAGCATGGGATCAGACGGAAGCAAGCCTCGCAAGCGACGGCACAGGCTGGACAAGGTGCCGAAGTATGAAGAGCCCAATCGCGCCGAGGGGTTCACCGGTGGATCGTTCGGCCGGGTCGGGCACAGCTCGGACGGTCACCATGCGGGAAAGCCGGGACGGGCCGGATCGTACGTGCTGAGACTGTTGGGGCGGCGACCGAAGGGCTCGTAGCCGCGCCATCCGGCCGAGGGCCGTGGAGCCGCCGTCGGCCCCGACCCCCGCCGGCGTTCGCACTGGACCTAGGCTTTGCCCGTGACGAGAGCTGGCACCCGTCGGGCCGGGGTCCGAACCGCCTTCGTATTGATTGCGACCTTCGTGGGCGTCATGGTGCTGTCCACGGGAGTCCGCGCCTACGCCGCGGAGGCCTTCGTGGTGCCGTCGGGGTCGATGCTTCCGACGCTGCAGATCGGTGACCGTCTGATCGTGGACAAGCTTTCGTCGACGGTCCACCGGGGCGACATCATCGTCTTCCGTCGTGCCCCCGGCGATCACGACAGCGAATACGCCGACCTGGTGAAGAGGGTGATCGGCCTGCCCGGCGAGACCATCTCGTCGGTCGGGAACACGATCCTCATCGACGGGAGACCCCTGGCCGAGCCTTGGCTGCCGAAGGCAACGGGCATCTGCTCCCAGTCGGCGGCCGACGTGCCCACCACCCGGATCCCGCCCGGGCAGTACTTCGTGATGGGCGACTGCCGGGGCGACTCCAGCGACAGCCGTTCGTGGGGCACTGTCCCGGCCTCGAACATCATCGGCAAGGTGACCGTCGTCGTATGGAGACACAACCACCCCTGGCTGCACTGGTTTTGAGCGGCTGAGGCTCCGCCGTCATCGCGGCGCGGAGAGCTGGTGGGTCAGGAACGCCACCACCTCGGCAGCCAGCGTCGCCACGCCCGGCGTCACCGGCCCCCGGCCGGTCTGGACCAGTCCGTGGCCGGCGTGTTGCACCGTCACCAGCGTGGCCGTGTCACCGGCCTCCTTGAGCCGACCGACGAGCTCGGTCGACTGGCTCGGAGGAACGATCTGGTCCTCCGCTCCCTGGATGACCAGGAAGGGCGGCGCACCCGGATGGATGTAGGTCACCGGACTGGCCGCCACCAGCGTCGGCGACACCTGCCCCACCTTCTCGCCGAAGGTCTCCTTCGAGAGGATCCCGAGGACCTTGGAGCTCGACCAGTCCGGAGAGGTCAGATCTGTGGGGCCGTACTCGTCCACCACGGCCTCCACCGCGCTCGACTCTCCGAGTTCCCCTCCCTCCTCGAAGAGCCCCGCCTCGGACGGCTGGCCGGTGAGCCCGAGCATGCCGGCCAGCTGACCCCCGGCGCTGGACCCGATCACCCCGATCCGGCCGGGATCGATGTGCAGTGCCGGAGCGTTCGCACGGAGGAAACGGATGGCGCACTTGGCGTCGTCGAGCTGCGCCGGCCAGGGACTGGAGGGGGCCAGCCGATAGTTGATGGACACGAACGCCCAACCCTTGCCGACCAGAGCCGGCTCGACGTCCCAGTCCACCGACTGGGGCTGGAGGTTGGCGTCGCCACTCACCCATCCTCCGCTGTGGATGTCCACCACGGCCGGCGCCGACCTCGAGGGCGCGGACGGCTCGAAGACGTTGAGGGTCTCGGCAATGCCACCGTTGTCGCAGTAGGTATACGAGCTCTCTGAGCCGATCAGACCCGGTTGACCACCGCATGCGCTCAAGAGGGGCACCGCGACGATCACCGCCATCAGGCTCTTCCCGGTGGCCCTCAGAACCCGCATGCCGGTACCTGCCTCTCCGATGCCCGGTTCTGACGAATCGGCGCTACGTTGCCTGCAACAGCGTATGGCACCTTTGGTTTGGATCGGAGTCGACCATGTGGGCTCGAGGCATCGTCGGAATCGTGCTCTGTCTCACCGGTCTTGTCTGGATCGGGCAGGGCACGGACGTGATCAGCAACTCGAAACTGATGAGCGGGCATGGGCAGTACACCCTGCTCGGTGTCGTCGTGCTGGTGATCGGGCTGACCCTGGTGGCATGGGCGGCCCGCATTCGTAAAGCGCGTTCTACTTCGGCGCGCTCCTCCTAGTCGGCGTGCGGTGGCCATGACAGCGACCGCAGCGTTCGGAGACGACCGCCCAGGGAGCGCGATGACGGGTGCCTCGATCGGGCCCGGCGCCTGAGCTCGTCCGTCATCCGGGTGACCTCGCGATCGATGCCGGCGCGGAGTTGACGGACGGCGAGGGAGTCACCGGAGTGCAGCTTGAGCTCATCCAGCTGGGCCTGCTGCCGGTCACGCTCGGCGGAGAGCTGCTCGTCGCTGAAGAACGTGTAGTCGGTGACGCCGTCCGCATCCACCCGCAGGGGTTCGCTGCTCTGTGTCCAACCCAGGTCTCTCGGCTGCGCGCTCATAGGGAGACCATCGGCTCGTTCCGGACCGGACTTGAACGACCTCGGCCCCCGACTTGCCCAGGCAGCCTGCAACCCGGGCCTCCGGGCAGGTCTACACTCGGGATGGGCGGGATCGTCCGCAGGACAGGCATTGGAGACGAACGTGGCTGACGGCGTCAAGCTCAACGGGCATCATCGGGTGACGGTCGAGAAGATCTTCCAGCACCCGGTCAGCCACAACATCCAATGGCACGACGTGCTGTCCCTCCTGGAGAGCGTGGCCGAGGTGAGCGAGCGGCACGACGGGCGGTACAGGGTGACGTTGGGAACTGAGACCGAAACGCTGGATGCGCCGACCGGTCACGACGTGGACGAGCAGATGGTCATCGATTTGCGGCGGATGCTGAAGGGGGCGGGGATCGTCCCCGAGACATAGGACCCTCAGCGGGTCGAGCCGGCCAGATCGGGGAGGGGAAGGCCCAGGCGGAAGATACCGGCGTTGGGAACGGTGTCCCAGGGCAAGCCTCTGAGCTCGGTGTCGGCGGCGAGCGATCGAAGCATGCGGATGCTTCCACCATGGGCCACCACCACGGCGTCACCGTCTTCGTGCTGTCCGAGTAATTGGCGCAGGAAGGCCGAACAGCGCTGGTGGACGTCGTAGAGCGATTCACCGCCGGGCGGCCTGGCGTGTTCGTCGACCACCTGGCCATCCCGGATCCCGGTGACCGCCACCGAGATGCTCGTCGAAGGCACCCCTTCGGCTATCCCGAAGCACCTCTCCCGCAGCCGATGGTCGGTGTGGACCTCACAACCCAGTCGCCGGGCGGTGACCGTGGCCATCCGGCGGGCCCGGTAGAGGTCGCTCGAGTACACCGCACGGATCGGTTCCTCGGCCAGGCGGTCGGCGACCTGCCGGGCCTGGAGCCGCCCCTTGCGGGTCAGCCGGGCTCCGTCGATCTGACCCTGGACCCATCCCATGGCGTTCCAGGTGGTCTCACCATGGCGGACCAGCCAGATGACTCTCTCCTTGCCTGCTCGGGACATGGAGCAATCGTCGACCATGAACCTGAGAAGAAGCTGAGAGCGCACGAAGCGGCTGCTTGGAGGCAACGGCGCCGTCATCGCCGCCACCGGCTGGTGATCGCAGGCGGTGACCTCCTGTCGCCGCCGGGGCCGGTCACACCCCGCTGAAGCGCTCGGGAGCGGACCTGTCCAGGATGCGGGCGGTGAGCGCCTGCTCGATGGGGTCGCCGGGTGTTCCGATGCCGAGGATGCTGCGCGCCACGGTCAACGCGCTGTAGGGGCCGAGCAGGAGCCCCTCCGCGCCGTGCCCGGTGGCGACGTACGCGTTCGCCCAACCGGGCATCCGACCGAGAATGGCGTGACCGTCCGGTGTCGCCGGTCGCGACCCTGCTCTCGTCTCCACCAGCGTCGCCTGGGCCAGGCCCGGAGCCGTGCGCAGGCACTCCCGGAGGAGCTGGTGGACCCCGTGCGCCGTCGGCCGATGGTCGAATCCGGCCTCGGCCTCCATGGTCCCGCCGCAGGCCACCCGTCCGTCGGGCCACGGCACCAGGTAGTAGCCGAGCACGGGCTGGACGATGGGCCAGGCGCTGGTGTCCGTCGACGGAAGGGACAGGTGGACGATCTGACCCTTGAGGGGGGTCACGGGGATCTCCACCCCGAGCGTCCGTGCCAACTCGCCCGTCCATGCTCCTCCGGTGAGGGCGACCGCGCCGGCGGTCACGGTGCCCTCGGTGGTGGCCACCGCAGTGACGGCCTGGTTGCTCCGGTCGACCTCGAGGGCGGTGGCTCCGCCGTCGAGCACCCGCAGTCCCCGGGAGGTGGCCGCCTGCCGGAGGGCCCGGTTCAAGACCCGGCCGTCGACTCGACGTGCGGCCGGGTTGAACAGGGCACGTCGGACGGGTCCGAGCGGGGGGAAGGAGCGGGACGCCTCCACTGGTTCGATCTCCTCGACGAGACCGGGAGAACGGTCTGCGATGAGCCCGGCGGCACGTTCCATGAACGCATCGTCGCCCTGCCGTTCGGCGATGAGGAGCGAACCGGTGACCGCAAAACCCGCGTCGGCCACGCCGTCGTCCCCGAGGCGTGCGACCAGCGACTCGTAGTGGTGGGCTGCGGCGAGCCCGAAACCGTACGCGTCCGGGTCAGGATCCTGCCCGGTCTCGGGCGACAGGATGCCCGCCCCCGCGTCCGTCGCCCGACCCGGGTCGCGCCGGTCCACCAGCACGGTGGTGGCTCCGGCCGTGACCAGCTCGTAGGCGAGCGATGCTCCGACCAGCCCGCCTCCGACCACCACGACGTCGGCACCCGGCGGCTGTGGTGTCACCACCGCATCATCGCCGACAGTCGGCGGCCCACGCACAAGGCGTCGCGCCCGGTCGTCGCCCGCTCCCGGGTCGGGAAGGTCGGCGGGCGAGAGGCCCCGACCCGTCCGGAGCCCCCGTCCGCTGCCCACCCGCCCACCTGCCCGGATCTGCCCGGATCCCCCGGAAAATCCGACTCCGACGGCCGACCGGTCGGAATTGTCCGGAGTCGAGGGCGAAATGGCGCCCACAGGGTCTAACCTTGAGCGGTGACGCCGCTGGTTCGAACACCGGGCGGCCGACGCGTCTCCCGATCTCCGGGACGGCGACTGCGTTCCGAAATTCGGGGGATCATGGGCAATCGCAGCGGGAGGAACTGCTCCCACGACGCCGGCGGTCGGCGTCGGGCACCGCGGTTCGCCGCCCTGATCGCCGTCGGATTGGTCATGGCCGCGGTTCTCTCCCCGGTGGTCCCAGGCCGTGCAGGGGCAACCGGTGCGCCGTCCAAGATCCGGCTCGGGTTTGCCCCCGAGATCCCCTCCGGGGCTGCCGCGGTGTCGCCCCTCACCTCCGCCGCCATCCTCCGCGTGGACGTCGTCCTCCAGCCTCGGGACCCGGCCGCCCTCACCTCCTATGCCCAAGCGGTGTCGACGCCGGGGTCGGGCCAGTACCGGCGCTACCTCGGTGAGGCGCAATTCGTGGCTCGCTTCGGCCCTACACGGGCAACCGTGGTGTCAGTCAGGCGGGCCCTGATCGGTGCCGGGCTGCACCCGGGCGCGGTGAGCAGCAACGACCTGAGCATCCCGATCCGCGCCACCGCGGCGCGGCTGTCCTCCGCCTTCTCCACCGGGTTCCGGCGGTACCGGGTCGGGGGACGGATCGCCTATGCCAACACCGATGCCCCTCAGCTTCCCCGGTCGGTGGCCTCGTCCATCCAGTCGGTGGTCGGGCTCGATGACCTGAGCCTGGCCGAGCCGGCCGGCAGCCAGTCGAGCGTCGGAGGCGGCCTGGCCGCGGTCAGGCCGAGCTCGGGCACCGGCGGACCGACGGCGTGCAGGACGGCAGCGGTCGATGCCACAGAACAGGGCTCGTACACCGCCGACGAGGTGGGCACGGCGTACGGCTTCCCCGATCTCTACGGGCAGGGTGACCTGGGCTCGGGCCAGGTGATCGCCCTCTATGAGCTTCAGAACTTCGGGGCCTCCGATATCGCCACCTACCGCTCGTGCTTCAAGACGGCGACGCCGGTGACGACCGTGAACGTCGACGGCGGGCCGTCTGCCGGCTCGGGGGTGGGCGAGGCCGACGTCGACATCGAGCAGGTGACGAGCTTGGCCCCCGACGTTCACATCCTCGTGTACCAGGGCCCCAACAGCGGCGCCGGCGGCTACGACACCTACAGCTCGATCATCGCCCAGGACGCGGCCAAGGTGGTCTCGACGTCGTGGGGCCTGTGCGAGATCTTTGCCGGGAGTGCCACGGCCCGGCCCGAGAACACCTTGTTCGAGGAGGCTGCCGTCCAGGGGCAGACCGTCGTGGCCGCGGCGGGCGACGAGGGATCCGAGGACTGCCTCGGGAACAAGTACACCTACGACAGGCTGGCCGTGGACGATCCGGCCAGCCAGCCCTTCGTGACCGGGGTGGGCGGCACGTCGTGGACGGCGTCGGGGTCCCCGCCCACCGAACGGGCGTGGAACGATGGGCCGACCTGTTGCTGGGGGGCTGGCGGCGGTGGCGTCTCCAAGCTGTGGACCATGCCGTCCTACCAGGCCGACAGCGGCGCCGTCGGGGTGATCAACGCCCATTCATCCGGCACAGTCTGTAAGGCGGCCACGGGTGCCTACTGCCGCGAGGTCCCCGATGTCTCGGCGCTGGCCGGGTCGTACCCCTACCTCGACTACGTGAGTGGGACGTGGGGGAGCTGGGGCGGTACCAGCCTGGCCGCCCCGCTCTGGGCCTCGCTCATCGCCCTCTCCAATGCGTCCGCCAGTTGCAGCGGGAAGGACATCGGCTTCGCCAATCCGATCCTCTACCGGGTCGCAGCGGCCGATCCCACCGCGTTCAACGATGTCACGGTGGGCGACAACGACCTGACCGGAAGACTGAAGGGGGTATATCCGGCCGCCGTCGGCTACGACATGGCCACCGGGCTCGGCACGCCCAATGTCTCGGCGCTGCCCGGCCAGCTGTGTGCGGCCGCATCCGTCGACCCGGTATCCGTGACGGATCCGGGCGGGCAGCGCACCCACCTGGCCACGGCCGTGAGCCTGCAGATCGAGGCCACCGATTCGAGCGTCGGCCAGACGCTCACCTACCGCGCCATCGGGCTCCCGCCCGGCGTGAGGATCGGCTCGGACAGCGGCCGGATCACCGGAACGCCGAGCGTCCAGGGCAGGTATGTCCCGATCGTGACCGTCCGAGACGGTGATGGCGCCAGTGCGTCGGTGGGTTTCTCCTGGGTGGTCGACCTGGCCATCACCAGCGCCACCGACGCCACGGCCACGATCGGAGAGAGTTTCTCCTTCACCGTGCGGACCACCGGGGTACCGAGAACGTTCACCGTCTCCCCCAAGCCACCCTCGGGGCTGAGGTTCAAGAACCTGGGGAACGGAACCGCCACCCTGTCGGGAACACCGGGCCCCCGACTGGCCGCCGGCAAGTACCGGCTGGTGTTCGAGGCGATCTTCGGTACGAAGAAATCGCCGGAAGTGGTGTCTCAGGCCTTCACGCTGACACTGGTCCCATAGCCGGAGCCGTCTCCGGTCATGCCCCGGTCGCGGTCGACGGGGCCGGAGCGACGGGGCCGGAGCTCCCTTGCAGAAATCGGATCACGTCGGTGATGCTGCGGGGGTCCTGGGCCAGGAAGGCGTGCCCACCTTCATAGGTGTGCAACTGGGCTCCGGCGATGCGTGAGGCCAGCGCGGCACTGTTGCCCGGCGGAGCGATCCCGTCGAAGCGGCCGCATGCCACGTAGGTGGCGCAGGTGATGGAGGGGAGCCGGCTCCACACGTCGTGGTGGCGACGCGCCTCGAGCTGGAAGTGGCTGCCCTGTTCGCGTCCCGGTGCGGGAGATGCCCGGCGCTCCATGGCGTCGACCAGGTCACGATCCGACGGGTGGGACGCCAACCACTCCGGATCGAAGCGGGTATCGATCAGCTGACGGCGAGCCCGGTTCCGCTCGTCTTCGGTCATGCGCTCCAACTCGTGCAGCGGGTAGGAGGATCCGCCTTCGCCGCCCGCCGACGTGCACAAGAGGGCGAGCCGGTCGATGCGCCGCGGTGCGGTGACGGCGAGCTCCTGGGCCACCATGCCTCCGAAGCTGATACCCAGCACCCGGGTCGTGTCCCAGCCCACCGCGTCCAACACCGCCAGTGCATCACGGGCGCACTGCGACATGTCGTAGGGACCCGGGGGGACGCCGCTGCGCCCCATGCCGCGGTAGTCCCAGGCGACGAGGTCGAACGGCCCGGCGAATGCGCCGAGCAGCAGACCCGAGCCCTCGATGGTGGATCCCGACCCGTTGAGGAAGAGAAGCCGGGGGCCGACCCCACGCCGCTCGTAGTAGAGGTCGACGCCGTCCGACGATGCGATGGGCATGTGTCGGCATCGTAGGCGCGGAGCGCGCGTCACCACCCCTCGGGGCGGGTCGCGGCCAGGCCCTTCGCCTCACCGTTCCCCGGCCAGCCGCTCGACCAGCTCGGGAAGTCGGCCGATGTCGTCGATCACCGAGTCCGGGCGGCCCGGTGCCCCGTCGAGGTCCGAGGGCCGGAATTTGCCCGTCCTGACCAGCACCCCGGTCATCCCGACGGCCTGGGCACCGAGGACGTCGGAGACCAGGTCGTCGCCGACCATGACGGTACCCTCCGCGTTCACGCCCAGGTCGACGAGCGCGCCTTCGAAGAAGGCGGGTGCCGGCTTGCCCACCACGACGATCTCGATGCCCGCCGCCGCCTCCAGGCCGACGACGAACACGCCCATGTCCAAGGCCGGCCCGTGCACCGTCTGGAAGCGGGTGTTGCGGTGCAGCGCCACCACCGGCACGCCGTCGAGGGCCAGCTTGAACGCGGCATCGAGTTCGGCGTAGCCGACCGCCGGTCCCGCGCCCCCGAGGAGCACCACATCGGCCGAGCCCGACTCGGCGAGCTCGACCCCTTCGAGATCCTCACTGAGGTCGCCCTGGTTGACGACCAGGCATCGGGCACCGGGGTGGTGCTCGGCGAGGTACCTGGCCGCGCTGGTGACAGCGGTGAGGACGTGGTCGACGCCGACGCGGAAGCCGGCCTCCGACAGCCGGCGGGCGATCTGGCCGCGGGTCCGGGACGACGTATTGGTGACGAGCCGGAAGGGGATGTCGTGATCGAGGAGCCACTCGACGGTCTCGACCGCGCCGGGCAGCGGCTCCCACGACACGATCAGCACTCCGTCGATGTCGAGCATGACCGCGTTGCCCATGGGCGATGCTAGCGCGGGTTCGGACCCATACCCGTTGGTCGGAAGCCCCCGGAACCCCCGGATCGGATCCCCCGATTCAGTCGAACTCGTAGACTGAGTTCATGGCCCCGGCCGACGGAGAGGAGCGCGATCTGTGAGCGTCCACGTCCACCGGTTCCCGTCGTGAACATCGACCTGGTCGTGGTCAGCAGTAGCGACTCACCGACCTCGAAGACGCGGGCCCTGGCCAACGCGGCCATCGAGGCCGGAGGTGGCGGACGCCTCGTCGACCTCGTCGACCTGCCGGCCGACGCGCTCCTCGGGCGACGACAGGACGAGCTGGTCGACGACGCGGTGGCCGCGGCTTCGTCAGCCGGCATCCTCGTCCTGGCCACCCCGGTCTACCGGGCCACCTTCAACGGTGCCTTGAAGGCGTTCCTCGACCGGTTTCCGACCGATGCGCTGCTCAGGACCGCCGTTGTCCTGGCCGCCACGGCCGCGTCACCTGCCCACTTCCTCTCGCTCGACACCGGGGGGCGCGCCGTCGTGGCCAGCCTGGGAGGCTGGACCGTCCCGACCGTGGTGTACGCCACCGGGGCCGACTTCACCGATGGAGCTCCAGACCCCTCGCTGCTCGAGACGCTGGAGGTGGCACTGGGCCAGGCCCGCTTGCTGGCTGCGACCCTGCGAACGTGAGCACCTCCGGTGGCGGCGCCGGTCGCCGTTGCGATTGGGCCGAGAGCTCGGACGCGATGCGCCGGTACCACGATGAGGAGTGGGGTGTTCCGTCCCACGACGACGCCCATCTCTTCGAGATGCTCATCCTCGAGGGAGCCCAGGCTGGGCTGTCGTGGTCGACCATCCTGAACAAGCGGGAGAATTACCGACGGGCGCTCGACGGCTTCAAGCCGCGGCGGATCGCTCGCTACGGCGAAGGGAAGATCGCCGAACTCCTGGAAGACCCCGGAATCGTGCGCAACCGGCTCAAGGTGCGGGGCACGGTTCGAAATGCGCAGGCGTATCTCACCGTCTGCGATGAGGAGGGATCGTTCGCCCGCTACCTGTGGGGCTGGGTCGACGGCGTGCCCGTGGTCAACCGGCCCCGGAAGGTGTCCGACCTGCCGGCCCGGACCGAGCTGTCGGACAGCGTGGCCAAGGACTTGAAGCGGCGGGGGTTCACCTTCGTGGGATCGACCATCGTCTACTCGTTCCTCCAGGCGGTGGGCGTGGTCGACGACCATCTGGTCACCTGTCCGAGCAAGCGACGCCCACTCAGGTGAAGCTGGCCCTGTCGCGTTGTGAGGATCTGTTGCGCGCCTCGGACCACGCCGTGCTGGCCACCTTGCACCAGGGTCGGGGCGTCGACGCCGTGCCCGTGTGCTTCGTGGTCGACGGGATGCAGGTGGCTGTTCCCACCGACCTGATCAAGCCCAAGTCCTCGACCGTGCTGCAGAGGCAGCGAAACCTCGACGCCGATCCCCGTGCCGTGCTGCTGTGCGATCACTGGGATCCTCTCGACTGGTCGCGACTCTGGTGGGTGCGGACCTCGGTGACCCGGATCGTCACGGACGCCGAGCGCCGACGAGAGCTCGGATCACTGCTGGCCACGAAGTACCGGCAGTACGAGCACCAACCATTTGCCGACCTCATGGTCTTCACCATCACCGACCTGTCGGGGTGGTCGGCCGCGGCCGGCCCGCCCGCACGGATCTGAGGGCGCCCGCACGGATCTGAGGGCGCCCGGCGCCCGCGCGACGGGGCCGTCCCCGCGTGACGCCCGGGTCCGGCCGATATCTTGTAAGTCAATAGGGATAGTCATGTATTGCACCGGTGACCGGTCGGGGTGTGCGGCCCGACCGGGTCAGGCCCGTCCCGGTGTAAGTTCCACGGGAGCCGGTCCGGCGAAGCACGGTGGAGAATCGTCCGCCGAGGCCGCCCGCGGGGGAGACCCGATGTGTGATTCGTTTGTGGCCATCACCGACGACGGGGTGATGTTCGCCAAGAACAGCGATCGTGATCCCAACGAGTCCCAGTCCCTCGAGTGGATCGCCGCCGCCGACCATCCGCCCGGCGACACGGTCGCGTGCACCTGGGTCGACGTGCCCCAGGTGGAACACACCAACGCCGTCGTGATCTCCCGGCCCTGGTGGATGTGGGGGGCGGAGATGGGGGCCAACGAGCACGGGGTCGTGATCGGCAACGAGGCCGTCTTCACCAGGGGGCGCAGTGGCGACAAGGCCCTCTTGGGGATGGACCTGATCAGGCTGGCGCTGGAGCGGGCGACGACGGCGGAGGGCGCCGTCTCGGTCATGGTCGACCTGCTCGAATACCACGGCCAGGGTGGCCCATGCAGCTATGAGCGGCCGAGCTTCACCTACGACAACAGCTTCTTGGTGGCTGATCCTTCCGGGGCGTTCGTGCTCGAGACGGCCGGACGTGACTGGGCGTCCGAGACGGTACGCGGATCCGGCCGGAGCATCTCCAACGGGTTCACCATCCCATCGTTCGCCAAGGCCCACGGCGATCCGATCCGGACATGGGTGGCCTCGGCCTCGACCCGCCGCGGCATCACCGAGAATGCGGCCTGCCGCGCCACCGGGCCCGCTGATCTGATGCAGGCGTTGCGTGTGCACGGCCGCTCGCCCGCTCCCCGCTGGTCCCTCGTCCACGGTGGACTCGGCGCCCCCTGCGTCCATGCCGGCGGCCTGCTCACGTCGAGCCAGACCACCGCCTCGTGGGTGTCGGACCTCCGGGGACGGTCCCAGCACTGGGCCACGGCCACGTCGGCGCCCTGCACGTCGCTCTTCAAGCCCGTCTCTGTCTGCACGCCCCTCGACCTCGGCCCCTCGCCCACCGACGTCTTCGATGTCCGCACCCGGTGGTGGCGGCACGAGCTCCTCCACCGCACCACCATGCATGCCTATGGAACGCTGCTGGCCAGGTACCGGCACGCCCGCGACCGGACCGAGGCCCGCTGGATCTCCGATCCCCCGACGCCGGAGTCGGCCTTCGCCGAAGCCGACCAGCTCGAGCGCAGGTGGTTGGCGGATGTGGCCGCGGCCCACCTGGGCGACGCCCGCCCGTCTTGGGTGCGCCGTTCGTGGAAGGCCGTTGACCGTGCCGCCCAGATCGACAAGGAGCTCGCATCGTGACCGACACTCAGGTCGTCGTTATCGGAGCCGGTCTGTCCGGCCTCGCGGCCGCCCGGACGCTGCGGGCGGCCGGGGCCGAGGTGCGTGTGCTCGAGGCGAGGGGGAGGGTCGGAGGCCGGACCGAGGGCGGCGCCACCGCTGACGGGACACCCGTCGAGCTGGGTGGGCAGTGGCTGGGGCCGACCCAGACCCGCATGTACGCCCTCGTCGAGGAGCTCGGGCTCGAGACGTTCCCGACGTACAACACGGGTCGGCACGTGATCGATCTGGGCGGTCGGCAGACCCGGATGGCGTCCAAGCGGGGAGCCGTGCCCAAGCTCAATCCGTTCGTGCTCGCCGATCTCTTCCAGGGCATGACCCGGTTCAAGAACCTGGCCGACAAGGTGCCGCTCGACCGGCCGTGGACGGCACCGGGAGCGAAGGCCCTGGACAACCAGACGTTCGAGACATGGATCGTTCGGAACCTCCGAACGCCCACTGGTCGCACGTACTTCAGGGTGGCCACCGAAGCGGTGTTCTCGGCCGAGAGTGGCAACCTCTCCGCCCTCCACGCCCTCTTCTACGCCCACTCCGGAACCGACCTCGAAGGTCTGTTGAGCACCGACCAGGGCGCGCAACAGGATCGCATCGTCGGAGGATCGATCAGGGTGAGCGAGTCAATGGCGGCGGCCCTGGGTGACCGGGTGACCCTCGACAGCCCGGTGCGCGGCATCGACCAGGACGGGGGCCGCGTGGTGGTGACGACGAGGGGCGGTGAGGCAGTGGAGGCCGATCGGGTCATCGTCACCCTTCCGCCCACCCTCGCCGGGCGTCTCGAGTACGCGCCCGCCCTCCCGTCGTGGAGGGACCAGCTCACCCAACGGCTCCCCGCCGGCTCGGTCATCAAGCTGTACGCCGTCTACGAGGAACCGTTCTGGCGGGCGGACGGCCTCACCGGTCAGGCCGCCTCCGATCGGGGGCCGGTCAAGGTGACCTTCGACAACTCGCCTCCGGACGGGTCCCCCGGGGTCCTGATGGGCTTCATGGAGGCCAACGACGGCCGGGCCGCCGCTCGCCTGCCGCTCGAGGAGCGCCGCGCCGCCGCGCTGTCCTGCTTCGTCCGGTACTTCGGGCCGAAGGCGGCGCACCCCATCGAGTACATCGAGCGGGACTGGATGGCCGAGGAGTTCAGCCGCGGCTGCTACGGCGCCCACTTCACGCCCGGGGTGTGGGGCGACTTCGGGGCGTCCCTGACCGAGCCGGTCGGCCTGATCCACTGGGCGGGAGCTGAGTGCTCTTCGGTGTGGAACGGGTACATGGAGGGTGCTGTCCGATCCGGCGAGGAGACCGCCCTCACCGTGCTCGACACACTGCGCTGAGCCCTCCGGCGCCGCTCCGGGGCCGGCCCGAGGTCAGCGGCCCGGCAGCGCGGTCACGACGTCCACCAGCCGATCGAGCTCCGCCTCGGTGTTGTAATAGTGGGGAGAGGCCCGCACCACTGAGGCCGGGTTCGGGGCCGACATGTCCAGCCGGGCCCACGGGGCCCCGCTCACCGAGACGTTGATGCCGGCTGCCGTCGCCGCCTCGGCCACCGTGGCCGGTGCGGCACGGTCCGATGTGAAGGTGACGATGCCCGAGCGGTGCGTCCCCCCGTCGTGGACCTCCACGCCGCCGATGGCACCGAGAGCCGCCCGCAGGCGTTCGCCCAGGCCGGCGACCCGTTCGGCGATGGCGTCGAGTCCGAGGGCCAGGGCGTGGTCGATGGCCACGCCCAGCCCGATGTGAGCGGCGACCGGGACCTCGAATTCGGCCAGGCGTTCGGCCCCGGGTCGCAGCCGGTAGTGGCCGGCGTCCTCCCACAGCGCCCCCGCCCAGCCGATGCCCGGAGGCCGGAGCCGTTCGGCGAACGCGGCCCTGACGAAGAGCAGCCCGGTGCCGCGGGGCCCGCGCAACCACTTGCGACCGGTGGCCGTGGCCACGTCGCAGTTGATGCGCTCCACGTCGACCGGTATCTGGCCGATGCTCTGGCAGGCGTCGAGGAAGAAGGGGACGCCGGCCCGGCGGCAGGCCGCCCCCGCCTCCTGCACGGGGTTGATCAGCCCGCGGTGGGTTCCGATGTGGGTCAGGGACGCGAGCGCGACGTCACCCCCCTCGAGGGCGTCGGCCAGCCCGTCGAGATCGAGCGTTCCCTCGCCGGTACTCGGTACCACCTCGACGGTGGCGCCGGTCAGCTCGCACACCTGGAGCAGTCCCAGGTAGTGGCTGTCGTAGGAGATCCGGTCGGCCAGGAGGCGCTGGCCTCTGCCGATCCCGCCGCCGAGGGCGAACCCCCACAGGGCCTTGGCCCATCCCTGGGTGTCGGACCCGGTCACCACCACGTCGCCGTCCCGGGCGCCCATCAGCCGGGCCGCCGAGGAGCGGAGCGAGGACAACCGCCCGGCCACCATGGCCGCCGCCTCGTACCCTCCCCGTTCCGACTCCAGCCGCAGATGCTCGACCATGGCCCCGACGGTGGACGCCGTGGCCAGGGCCGCTCCGGCGTTGTTGAGGTGGGTGACCGTGGTGCACCCCGGCGTCATGGCGCGTTCGGCTTCGACATCGATGGATCCGGTCACGAGGAATCGACGGCTCCGGTCATGAGGGGCGAATCTACCGGCGGAGCGCCGACGGGGCATCGGAGCGATCCCCGGTAGGGTCGGACGGGTGCCGGAGTCCTTCGAACCACTCCTCGAGAGCCATGCCGATCCGGATCCTCTGGTGCAGTTCGGACGGTGGTTCGACGACGCAGCCGTCGTGGTGGCCAACCCCGAGGCGATGGCGGTGTCCTCCGTCGGTCGGGATGGCCGACCGTCGGTGCGGATGGTGCTCCTCAAGTCGTGGGGGGAGGACGGGTTCGTCTTCCACACCAACTACGACAGCCGGAAGGGGCGCGAGCTGGCCGAAAACCCGCATGCCGCCCTGCTGTTCTACTGGGAGCCGCTCGGCCGGCAGGTGCGGATCGAGGGAGCGGTGGAACGCACCACCGGGGAGGAGTCCGACGCCTACTTCGCCACCCGGCCCCGGGGCGGCCAGATCGGGGCGCATGCCTCGCATCAGAGCGAGGTCGTCGGGAGTCGTGCGCTGCTCGACGCCGAGGTGAGCGCCCGGGAGGCTGAATTCGCAGGTCAGGAGGTTCCCCGGCCGCCATGGTGGGGAGGAGTCCGGGTGCGGCCCGAGGTCTATGAATTCTGGCAGAACCGCGACGACCGCCTCCACGACCGGCTCCGGTACGAGCCCGGTCCCGACGGGTGGAGCATGGCCAGGCTCCAACCCTGACCGGGTGGCCTCCGGGCCCGTCCCGATCGGTCCGGTCGGGGTCTCCTGTCCCCACCGGGGGGCGGTGAAATCGCCGCGAGTATGTTCTTGGCATGGCCGATGCGACGACGCTGGTGCACGAACGGACCAGCCAGCTGCTGGAGGAGATGGACCCGAGACGGTCCTCGGTGGAGGAGTTCCGCTCCCGGCAATTCGACCTCGGTCTGGCCTGGGTCTCCTTCCCCGAGGGCTGTGGCGGGCTCAACCTCCCCCCCAATCTCCAACGCGAGGTCGACCGGCGCCTCGGTGAGGCCGGGGCCAGGCCGCCCGGGGCGCGGGAGTTCTTCGGGCTGACCATGGCCGGCCCCACCGTGGTCACCCACGGCTCGGACCAACTGCGCGATCGGATGCTGCGCCGGACGTTCACCGGCGAGGAGTCGTGGTGCCAGCTGTTCAGCGAGCCGGGATCCGGCTCGGATCTGGCCGGCCTGGCCACCCGTGCCGTCCGTGACGGTGACGAATGGGTCATCACCGGGCAGAAGGTGTGGAACACGCTGGCCCACATCGCCGACCGGGGGATGCTGGTGACCCGCACCGACCCGGACCTGCCCAAGCACAAGGGCCTCACCTATTTCGCGCTGGACATGCACGCACCCGGTGTGGAGGTGCGCCCGCTGCGCCAGATGACCGGGGAGGCGGAGTTCAACGAGGTGTACATCACCGAGGTGCGGGTCCCCGACGCGGACCGCATCGGCGATGTCGGCGAGGGGTGGCGGGTGGCCATGACCACGCTGTCCAACGAGCGGACCAGCATCGGTGGTGGCACCGGACCGCCGGTGCGAGGCTCGGGATCCATTGCCGAAGCGATGCGCATCTGGCGGAGTGACGGTTCGAACCGGACCCCGGTGGCTCGCGACCGGCTGATGCAGTTGTGGATCGAGGCCGAGGTCCTGCGCCTGACCAACCTGCGGGCGAGCCAGAATCGCCGGGCCGGAAACCCCGGGCCCGAGGGCTCCATCGCCAAGCTGATGTTCGCGGAGGTGAACAAGCGCGTCTATGAGCTGTGCACCGATCTCATGGGAGCCGACGCCATGGTCGGCTACGACTACACGATGCGGAGGACGGAGGGCCTGGGCCTGGTCGGACCCGCGGGTTCGGCCCGCAAGATGTTCATCCGGTCGCGGGCCAACTCGATCGAGGGCGGGACCTCCGAGATCCAGCGCAACATCCTGGGCGAACGGATCCTCGGGCTGCCCGGCGACGTCCGGGTCGACAAGGAGATGCCGTGGTCGAAGGTCCCGAGGAACTGATGTCCCCGAGGCAACGGCCCCACCGCTCCGCCGCGGCCGTTGGCGTCCGGCCGCCGACCAGGTGACCAGGGGCCGGGTGACCGGGTGACCAACGCCGAACAGTTCCTCGGCATGGTGCCGGTGGGCGACGATCTGCACTGGCGGCTCGAGGTGGTGCCCGAGCTCTGCACCCCGGGCCATTTCCTCTTCGGGGGGTGCGGTCTGGGCGCCGCCCTCGTGGCTCTGGAGAAGGCGGCGGAGCGCCCCACGATCTGGTCGACGGCGCAGTACCTTTCCTATGCCCCGACCCACTCGACCCTCGATCTGACCGTCACCTTGGCCGCAGAGGGTCGCCACATCACCCAGGGCCGGGTGGTGGGCCGGGTCGGCGACGCGGAGATCCTCACCGTCAACGCCGCCGCCGGCTCCCCCGGATCGCTCGACGCGGAGGGTGTGTGGGTGACCGCCCCGGACGTGCCTCCACCCGACGAGAGCTCCCCTCGCCTGCGCCCCGGTTTCGCGTCCGCCTCGATCTTCGATCGCATCGAGGTGCGCCAGGCCACGGGCCGGTCCTTCGAGGAGATCAGCGCCGGGCTGGGTGTCCCGGGCGAGCCGACCAGTGCGTTGTGGGCGCGCGTGCCTGGGCATCTCGAGCCCTCGGCGGCGACGCTGGCCATCATCGGCGACTACGTCACCGGGGCCGTGTCACAGCCGCTCGGGCGCCGGGTGATGTCGCGGAGCCTCGACAACACCCTGCGGGTGGTCCGTCTGGTCCCGACCGAGTGGGTGCTCTGTGACATCCACATCCAGGCGCTGGCCGGTGGTTACGGGCAGGGCATCGCCTATCTCTGGTCGGAGCAGGGCTCCCTGTTGGCCACGGCCAGCCAGTCGATGAGCGTGCGTTTCTGGGATTAGGGACAGTCACCGGACAGGAAAGAGGGATTGATGAAGATCAGCACCGTGCTCAGCTACTCGGGCGGATTCCGGCAGGCCGCCGATGAGGTGGCCGAACTGGAGAAGGCCGGCCTGGACCTCGTGTGGGTGGCCGAGGCCTATGGCCTGGACTCGCCCAGCCTCATGGGATACCTGGCCGCCCTCACCGACAGGGTGGAGATCGGCTCGGCCATCCTCCCCATCTACACCAGGACCCCCACGCTGATCGCCATGACCGCGGCGGGTATCGACACCCTGTCGGAGGGGCGGTTCCACCTGGGCCTGGGCTCGTCCGGACCGCAGGTCATCGAGGGCTGGCACGGCGTGCCCTTCTCTGCGCCCATCGGCCGCACCCGCGAGATCATCGAGGTCTGCCGTCAGGTCTGGGCGCGTGAAGCGCCCCTGGTGCACTCGGGGACCTACTACAACATGCCCCTTCCGGCCGGCCAGGGAACCGGGCTCGGGAAGGCACTCAAGATCATCGCCCACCCGGTCCGCTCATCCGTTCCCATCTGGGTGGCCGCGCTGGGCGAGAAGAACGTGGCCATGACCGCCGAAGTGGCGAACGGGTGGATCCCGATGCTCTTCATGCCGGAGAAGGCCCGGTCGGTGTGGGGCGCCTCGCTCGACGCCGGAGCGTCCAAGCGGGATCCGGCGCTCGGGCCGTTGCAGGTCACGGTGGGCGGGTTGGTTGCCATCGGCGAAGGTGAAGAGGTGACCGCACTGCGCAATCTGGCCCGGCCCATGGTCGCCCTCTACGTGGGGGGGATGGGGGCCAAGGGGAAGAATTTCTACAACGACGTGGTGCGCCGCTACGGCTTCGAGGAGGCGGCGGAAAAGATCCAGAATCTGTATCTGGATGGCAAGAAGACCGAGGCGGAGGCGCTGGTGCCCGACGAATTGCTCGAGGCCACGTCGCTGTGCGGGCCCGAGAGCTACGTGGCCGAACGGATAGAGGCCTTCCGTGAGGCCGACGTGACCCATCTCCAGGTCATTCCCGTCCCGCTCGGCGGCCAGCGCCCGGTGGACGTCGTGGCCAAGGTCAAGGACCTCATCGGTTGAAGGAGGCGCCCGGCCCCCGCCCGTGGGCCGGACCGACGCCCGGCGCGCTATGAATCTTCGGCCCCGTGGCCCTTGGCCAGCTCCCGCAGCTGCTCTTTGTCCATGAGCTCGTGGGCCACCACTGCCACCCGGCAGCCCGTCACGGCAACCAGCGTCGAGTTGCGCTTTCCCGACTCCATCCCGGCCCGCTCGCCCAACACCGCGCCCGGTCCGTACTCGGCCAGCCGCTCGCCGCCTTTTTCGACCCTCATCACCCCGTCGAGCACGAGGAAGACGTCGGTCCCTTCCTCCCCCTCGGTGACCAGTGTCTCCCCGGCCTTCAGCTTTCGGAACTTCGGCTTGGCGTTGTCCATCATGTGCACCGAGAGCGTGCGCTCGAGCGCCGTCTCGACCACGGTGATCAGGGCCGGCGAGTCCTGGTCGCCCCAGGGGGTGTGCTTGCCGAATGACTTGCGGTACCAGTCGCGGAAGTCGGTCAGGCCCGATTTGGCCGCCAGGTGACCCTCGCCGTCGAAGATCCAATGCCTCGGGAACCGGCTGGCTCCGAGCACCTCGAACTCCGGGGGCCCGTCGGCGTGGAGCGTCAGGCTCAGTGTCGACCACACCAGTGGCGCCTGCCACTGGATGAACGGCCGGCGCCGGACCCGGCGTGGCGCGGGGAGACCGGTGCGTCCGCCCGCGGTCTGGGTGAACCGGACCCATCCCTCACCGACCTCGGGCTCCAGCTTCAGGTCCGGGAGGGCCACCGCTTCGAATTCCCGCTTGAATCTGGCCACTCCCGCAGTGGTCGAGCCCATCAGCCCGCCCCCGGAGTAGTCGAAGCCTGTGACCTTGCCGTCCCCGTCGACGTCCATCCACGCCGCCAACAGGTTGGCGAAGCGGAACCGGTCCGCCTTCCGCAGCGCCTCGAGGTCTTCGATGACGTCAGGTGGTGGCTCGTCGTAATGGGTGAACCCGGCGTCGAAGGCGACCCGGGTCGCCCCCCGGACCGCCTCCGAAGGAATCCAGGACAGTGAGGTGACCGAGCTCTCGATTCGCATGGTCACATTGTGTACCGGGGCAGTCCGCTTTTCCACTGGGCCGCATGGACAGCCCCTTCGGCCGGCCGACCCTCTCCCACCTGCGGCGCCGTCCGCGACGCCACGCCGGAGGTCTCAGTCCTCCGAGACCAGGTCGTCCTCGGTCAGCTCGAGCGACTCCAGCATGAGGAGGGCGTCCAGCTCTGCGGCCATGCTCTCGATCTCGTCCGCCTCGTAGTAGTTGCGGTTCAGGGTGAGCGTCAGCTGCTGTTGGACCAGGGCCAGAGCATCCTCGGCCGCGGCCGCGGCGTCGTAGACGGAGAACAATTTGGCCTGCATGGCCTGGGCCGACACGTACCGTGTCCCCCGCTGTTGCGCTTCGGAAGGCAGGGTCCGCAGGACATCCCCGGGGGTCCGGCCGTCGCCGTCGGAGCTGTCACCGGTATCCACCTGCTCGGAGCTCACCTGATCCACGTGACCATCATTCACCGTTTCGCCTTCCATTTCGTTCATCCTGCCTATCCCGGTTCTCGTATTCGAAGGCTCTGACCCGGAGACTCCTTCCTTCCCGTGTACAACGCCGAGAAGGCTGTCCCTCTTCCGCGCCGGCCCTCCGGGGCGGCCGAGGCGTAAGAATCCGTGCTCATCGGGGTGGTCCGGCCACCGGCGGTGGCCGTTGCGGGCACAACCGATGTGCGCCCCCGGCACAACCGATGTGCGCCCCCGGCACCTCCGGCGGTAGAACTTCTTGGATGAGCGTCCTCGGTACCGACGGGACCCGACCGTGAATCCGGTGGATGTGGTGGTGGTGGGGTCGGGACCCAACGGATTGGCGGCCGCGGTGACGCTGGCCGGTGCCGGGCTGTCGGTGACGGTCGTGGAGGGCGCCGAGCGGGCCGGTGGTGGATGCCGGACCGAGGATCTGACCGTGCCCGGTTTCCACCACGATGTGTGCTCGGCGGTCCATCCCATGGTGCTCGTGTCCCCCTTCTTCCGTCAGCCGGCCTTCCAGGGACTTCGCGATGCCCTCTGCCAACCACCGGTGCCGTTCGCCCAGCCCATCGAGGGGAGCGCCGCGGTGGCTGCATTCCGCTCCCTGGACGAGACGGTGGCCGCCCTCGGATCTGACGGACCGGCATACCGGCGTCTGATGGAGCCGTTGGTCCGAGACTGCCAGGTCATCGCCGACGAGGTACTGGGTCCGCTCCGTTCGGTTCCGAGTCACCCCGTGGCGTTGACTCGCTTCGGGCTTCCCGGTCTCATGCCCATGGAGTGGCTGGTGCGCAGGTTCCGATCGGAGGAGGCCAAGGCGCTGCTGGCCGGCGTCGGGGCCCATGCCATGTCCCTGACCGCCCCCCTCACCAGCGCCTTCGGGACCCTTCTGACCATGACCGCACATGCCGTGGGTTGGCCCGTCGTCAAAGGCGGTAGCTCCGCCATCGCCGACGCGCAGGTGGCCGAGCTCGAGAGGCTCGGCGGGACGATCGTCACGGGGCAGTGGGTCGGCTCGCTGGCGGAGCTGCCGCCCTCGACGGCGGTGGTGCTCGACACGTCGCCCAAGACCCTCGTCGACATCGCCGGAACATCGCTTCCCGATCGCTACCGCAGGGCGCTCCGTCGATTTCGCTACGGCGCGGGCGTGTGCAAGATCGACTGGGCGTTGTCCGGACCGGTCCCCTGGAGCGCCGAGGTCTGCCGCCGGGCCGGGACCGTGCACCTCGGCGGCACGTTCGCCGAAGTGGCGGCCAGCGAGTCCGACGTCAAGGCGGGAAGGCACCCGCACCGTCCCTACTGCATCATCGTCCAGGCGGGGGTGGCCGATCCCAGTCGGGCACCGGCCGGACAGCAGGCCCTGTGGGGCTACTGCCACGTCCCCTTCGGATCGGACGTGGACATGACGTCGGCCGTCGAAGCCCAGATCGAGCGCTTCGCACCGGGGTTCTCGGATCTCGTCTTGGCGCGCTCGGTCCTCACCGCCGCCGACGAGGAGCGGCACAATCCGAACTACGTGGGCGGTGACATCGCCGGGGGTGCGTCCAGTCTCGTCCAGACGGTGTTCCGTCCGACGGTCCAGTGGAATCCGTACCGGACGCCCCTCGATGACCTGTACCTGTGCTCGGCATCCACCGCCCCGGGGGGAGGGGTGCACGGGATGTGCGGCGTGTACGCGGCCCGAACCGTGCTTCACGATCACTTCGGTGGGGCGGCCCCTCTACGAGGCTGAGGCGCCACGGGCACGGGCTCTTGTTCCGTCCGCTCGGGCAGGAGGAGGAGGGCGCCACCGAGGAAGCACAGGGCTCCGACGAAGGTGCCGAGATTGGACAGTTCCACGTCCAATACCTGGCCGGTTGCCGGGACGATATAGGCGGCGACCGCGGAGATCCCGAAGGCGACGGACCCGACCAGATTGGCCAGGGTGATCCACCACGCCAGACTCCGGGGTGACCAGGCCAGCCACCCATGGCACACCTCGAACCACGCCAGTCCGCTGGCCACCAGGAAGCACACCGAACCGAAGGCATCCGGTCTCCAGATGTGCTGATGAGCTGCCTGGCTGCTCAGATCGATCCGGAGGGCGTTGCCGGTGCTGACGTTGAAGAAGACCGTGCCGGCCAGCTGGATCGCCGTCGCCCACCAGTCGATCTGACGGGGACGGTAGGCCAACACCCGCTTCCACCCGCGGGTGGGGCCATCAGCTGCTGCGTCCACCGACTCGCGGTACTGGAGGAAGCCGGCCGAGGTGAAGAAGAGGGACCCGAGGAAATAGGTGGCCGAATCGGCCCGGTCGCCGACGGCAGTGGCGTACCCGGGTACCGCGCCGAGGGCGAAGAGGCTTGAACCGACAGCGAAGAGGATGCCGATCCACCAGCCCCGGGCCGTAGGGGCCCACCACGTGCCACCGGGCACCGTCCGGCCGTCAGCGTGTTTGCGATGACGCCGGGAGTCCCATCGCGACACGAGCCCATCGGGCCGCTCGTACTCGATCAAGGTGACGAAGGGTCCCGGTCCCCTCGACAGGCGGCGTTCATCGTCCATCGGTTCAGTATCGCCGCACCCGTCGGTTCGAGGCATCGATCCTCTGCGATGATGAGCATCACGGAGCCCGCCTCGAGCGGGTCATGACCGTGACGCCCGACACGACGACGAAAGGACAGTGGATGGAGGCCGGCATCACCGACAGCGCCCGGATCGCCATGGTGCGGGCCGCCGTGGCCAAGGTGGACAGGAGCCGGCTGAAGGCGGCGCTTGACCTGACGGCCGACCCGAGGTTCCAGGCGCCGAAGGCGATTGCCAACGCGCTCAATGCCCTGCGCAAGCACCGCGACCCGGCCGGCGTGGTCACCAGGCCCCAGTACCGCGCCGCGCTGCCCTTTGTGGCCGCGGCCATTGCCGACGCATGTCTGACCCGTACCATCGAGGTGCTCGGCGACCACTCGGAGGATCCGACGAGGGAGCAATTGCTCGACGCGCTCGACCAGGTCCGTGGCTCGTTCGACGACTCCACGATCGCCGTGATGCTGGCCAGCGTGGCCGACGACGACATGCCCGCCTCCGATCTGTGCTTCGAGATCGTGGCCGGCGACCCACGGTTCGGTCTCACCGGGGCGTCCGACCCGGCCCCGGCCGTCCCCGAGCAACCGAGGGCATCCACGTCCCGGCAGGGTGTCTCGCCCGAACAACGCGAGGCGCGGCGCCTGAAGAAGCAGCGGGATGCCGAAGAGCGGCGGAAGAAGATGGAAGCTGCCCGGAAGGCCGGGGAGCAGGTCAGGCGCGAGCGGAAGAAGGAGCGCACGACGCCGGTCGCCTCTGTCCCCAAGGAGACTCCGGTCACCGGCACGGTTCCACGTGTCACCCGGCGGGCCACGCTCACGCCACTGCAGGAAGAGGAGTTCGAGCGGCTCGATCCATTGGTCGGCGGCGTCGTCTTCGCCTGGGTGCCGTTCGACCCCGGGGTTCCCGACCCATCCGGGCACGAGGGCAAGTCGCGCCGGTGCGTGGTGGTGGCCGGTTCGCCCACCCACCTGCTGGTCCGACCGGGATACTCCGAGGGAGGGAGCAAGAGCCGGGATTGGAAGTCGGTACCGATCCGACACTGGAAGCGGGCCGGATTCGACCGGCCGACGTGGATCGATGTCGAGGCCCTCCGGGTGCCTCGCGAGGCGGGGTTGGTTCCGGTGGGCCGCCTGGTGCCGGAGGACTGGAACTCACTCTGGTAGCGGCGTGGCGGCGACAGCCGCGGACAGGCCGACAGCCCCCAGTCGTAGTGCATTGCAACATGCAACCCAGTACAATGGGAGCATGCGCCGAAAGAGCTTCGAAGGGATGAACTGCTCGGTGGCCCAAGCCCTCGAGGTCGTGGGGGAGTGGTGGACCATGCTGATCATCCGGGACAGCTTCCTCGGCATCACGAGATTCGACGACTTCCAGCGTCGGTTGGGGATCTCGAGGAACATCCTGGCCGAGCGGCTCGACCACCTGGTCGACAAAGGGGTCCTGACCCGGGTGCCCTACCAACAACACCCGGTGCGCCACGACTACCGACTGACCGAGAAGGGCCGGGATCTCTGGCTGGTGCTGACGGCCATGCGCGAGTGGGGCGATCGGTGGGAGGCGGAGGAGGGTCCGCCGCTGGAGATCGAGCACCGGGGATGTGGACACCTGACGACGGTCGTGCCCACCTGCTCGTCGTGTGGTGAGCCCGTCGATGTCCGCTCGGTGCGAGCCCGACCCGGCCCGGGGTCGAAGAACAGCCCCGCCGAAGCGCTCATTCCACCGCCGAGGTCTCCTTCGGGCTGATGGCGGCCCGTCCGGTCAATTCCGGTCTCCCGCCTCAGCCAACCTTCGCCACCTTGAAACCACCCACTCCGTTTCCGGTGACGCGGGTGCCCGTGTCGAGGTAGAACCTGTAGAGCCGCTTCCCCTTGTAGGTGACCTGTACATCGTGGCTTGCACCGATCGTCAATGCCGCCGTTCCGAGACCGGCCACACCCGTCGGCGTCGTCTTGCCCTTCCCCATGAGAAGCGGGAGCCAGATCCGGAGGCAGTCTCCGGTGCAAGCTCCCGAGGCCGTGTAGAGGCTGGCACCCGTGACGGTGGCCAGCATCTTTCCGAACGGAGGTCGATCGACCACCTTCACGACGGCCTCGCTCTTGCTGACTGCCGCTTGTGCCGACGCCAGGGGCACGACAGCGGCTGAGCTGGCGAGGGCGACCATGCCGAGAGCCGCCCCGGTCCACGCGGCGCGTCTCCCCCCGGACGGTCGCCGACTCCCATGCCGTGAACTCGTCATGCTCCAGCACCTCCTGTTCCGGAATGCACGCTGCGTTCCGTCCCGGGTATACGTGCGGAAGTGACCGTTGGTTCAGCGGATCTCGAACAATTCTTCACCGGCCCGGACCCGGTTGGCGCCGCCGAGCGCGGCAGAAGGTCACCGACCAGCCGCGACATGGTGCCGAATCTCTCCCGGCCCGCGCGCCGGCCGGTCAGGGGAGGGCGATCCCGCCCACCCCGCCGACCGAGTTCCGCCGGGCGGCGGAGCCACCGGCGGGTGAGGGCTGCGAGCTCCTGATCACCTCGAGGATCTCCTCTCCGATGAGCTCCTGGCGTTCGAGCAGTGCGTCACGGAGGGCCTCGACCACGTTTCGGTGCTCCTCGAGCATCCGGGTCACCGACGCCTTGGCCGCTCCGAGGAGGCCCTCGACCTCGGAGCGCCCGTCGTCGGTGGACAGGACCTTGGCGACGATGCCGCCGGGGTGCTCGATGGCGGCCGACGAGACCAAGGTCGTGCCCATGCCCATGAGCCCGATCATCTGGCAGGCGTTGAGGGTGGCCGCCTGGAGGTCGCCGGCCACTCCGGTCGATGCCTCACCGAAGAAGAGCTCCTCTGCCACCATCCCGCCGAAGGCGATGTCGATGAGTGCCCTCACTTCCGACTTCGTCTTGGTGAACCGCTCCTCCTCTTCCGAGTGGCTGAGAAGGCCGAGCGCGTCCTTGCGCTTGATGATGGTCAGCACCTCGAGTTTGCGACCTTTGCCCACCAGCCAGGCCACGGTGGCGTGACCGGCCTCGTGGGTGGCGATCGTCCGCTGCTCGGCCTCGGTGTACTCGACGGGTTGGGCCAGACCGATTTCCTCGGTCATCTTGGCTTGCTGCAAGTCGTTCCACGAGAGTTTGCTCGCCCCGCGGCGCAATGCCCACACCAGCGATTCGTCCATCAGGTGCTCGATCATCACCGGTGAGTAACCCACGGTGAGGGCGGCCAACGTCTCCCGTCTGGCCGGTTCGTCGAGGTCGGCGTCGTGCGCCTTCTTGCTCAGGTAGTAGTCGATGATGTCGCGCCGGCCCGACCGGCTGGGCAGCCCGAAGTAGATGTTGCGGTCGAAGCGGCCCGGGCGCAACAGCGCCGGGTCGAGGTCGGTGGCCCGGTTGGTGGCCCCGATGACAAGGATGTTGGCCGGGACGTGCTGGGGCTTGCGCAGACGCCTCTGGGCGGGGAGCCAGGTGTTGATGGCGTCGATGAACATCCCCTTCAGGCGGAGCGAGGCCGGTGTCTGCTCGAAGGACTGGAGTTGGATGAGCAGCTCGTTGACCACACCGGGGATGCCTTCACCTTGGCGCTGACCGTTGCCGCGGGCGGCGCCGATGGCGTCGAGCTCCTCGATGAACCCGATGGCACCGCCCTCCCGTCGGGCGTGGCGGCGCAGCGCCTTGAAGTAGGCCCGGATCTTCCTGTTGGTCTGGCCGTAGAACATCGACTGGAATGCGGAGGAGGAGACGAAGAGGAACGGCACCCCGGCCTCCGCGGCCATGGCCTTGGCCATGTACGTCTTGCCGGTTCCGGGCGGACCTTCGAACAGGATGGCTTTGCGGGGCGAGCCGCCCATCTGCTCGGCGAACGTCCGGTGGGCGAGGAACAGGTTGAGGGTCTTGGTGACCTCCTCGACGAGACCGTCCGAGCCCCGCACGTCGTCGAAGCTCATCTTCAGCTCGTCGGGCCTGTAGAGGATATGGGGGGAGCGGCCCGCGCCCAGCAGGGGCACCACCATCACCAGCGCCAGGATGGTGATCAGGACCATGGCCGGCAACATGGGCTCGAGGGATGACGGGAAGTGGGGGGTGGGCATTGTCGCCGTCGGATCGAACACATCCTTCAGCACCAGCAGCACGGCGATCGGAGCGAGCAGCATCGACAGGCGTTGGAGCCGGGTGGCTCGGGCGCGTCGTTGGTGGGCGCCGACATCGGTGGTGGCCATCCGAGCCACGCCGTTGTCGCCCAGCGCCGAAAGAGGACCCACCTGGTTTGCGGTCCCGTCACCGGATGCCTTGCCGGCGGCGCGGCGCGGGCGCCGGACATCCGGCTCCGGTCGGGGCGAGCCCCCGACCAACGGATCCGAAGCTCTCTTGCTCACCATGGCCTGCCTCCAGTTGGGCACCGCGCCGACTCGAGACGGCGCGACGTATATGTCACGGACGGAACCTGCTGGTTCGGTCCGAGTGCCCCTCTGTCGACTGCAGTCACCGCCAGTCCGGCCTGCAACGGACTTGTGGCGGTGACTACGTACGAAGATAGACGACCTGATCGCGCATGCGCTCGTACCACCGCGCAGCGTGTGCGGATGCCGTCGCGGAGTGGCGCCCGCGTTGGAGCGTCGGTGAGGGCTGCATTCGGTTGTCGGTCTGCTTACCGCCCCGGGTACGCGTCCGAGTACGCGGGAACCGGTACCGGAAACTCCCTGACTTCGAAATCAGAGATGATGGTCGGGCACAGCGAAGTGGCGACCAGCGAGCACGACTCGACGGCGATGTCGACGCTGGAACCGTAGGTCACCGCCGACATCGATTGCGGGAAGATCACCGCCCCGCTCACCGCATGGTCGCCGCCCGAACCCTCGAGCGTCCCGGCCACATCGGGGGGGTCGGTGATCGCCACGACGTCCGGAGTGGGATTCGATGTCTCTTCGCCCGCCGGCTTGGTGCCGGAACAGTGCGCCTCGTTCTGCTGCCAGGAAGGAATGGTGAAGTACGGGCAGACCTGTGAGATTCCGGGGACCGTACCGGTGCTGTCGAAGAGGGCGAAGACGCCTTCGGTCCCGGCGGCCGGGAGCGCCGCCGGCGGATCGGTACCGGGAGGATAGACGACCAGACCGGTGTCTCCCTGGCCTTCGGACTCCTGCGAGCAGGTCCACCCGCTGGGGCCGAGCACGGTGTGCACGCCATCGGAGTAGAACTCCACCTTGTCCACGAGGGCGGTAGGAATCGGGGCCAGCAGGATGGTGGGACTCCACCCCCCGGCCGCGAGTGGCTGGCCGGAGCTGGTGGTGCAGGCGACGACGGGGAACGCCACGGCGACCTCGCCGGTGAGCGGCGCGGTGGTCGTCGTGGCGGTCGACGCCCCGACCGGGCCGGCAGCCGGTGGGGTGGTCGATGCCGGCCCGATGAGCGAACTCCCACATCCTGACGCCAGCACACCGACCACCACGATGGCGACCGCGATCGCGATCTCACGGGGGGTCTTCCGGTGCCGACGCGGCTGCGCCGCGGAAATCTCTGTCCTCACCGGACACAGACGTTAAGCGACCGCCGGTCCAAAACGGTGTTTGGTCCCGCTATCGCAACACGACCGGATGCTCCACGTGGGAGAGCTTGTTCGGATTGCGCACCATCCGAATGGCCACCACCCGCGCGCCGCGAACTTCGAAGGCGGCGACCAGGTCGACGGCACCGGCAATGGAGATGACGACACCGGCGTCACCGTTGACGGCAACCGGACGCACGCCGATCTCGCCCGAGTAGCGATGGGCCAGGTTGACCAGGAGTCGGGCCACCCTCGGGGCACCGACCACCGGGCGCCGGGCCGCCCGTCTCGTCGCCCCACCGTCGGCGACGCACACCACGTCGGGGGCCAGGTGGCTCAGTACGAGATCGATGTCACCGACGGCGATGGCCGCGGTCAATGCGTCGACCACCGCCCGCTCGGAACTCCGGTCGCGGTCGGCGTTCGGCTGCCTGACGCGCGACCGGGCGCGGCTGGCGATCTGGCGGCATGCCCCCTCCGACTTGCCCACTGTCTCTGCGATCTCGGCGAAGGGGACGCTGAACACGTCGGCCAGCAGGAACACGGCCCGCTCCACCGGCTTGAGCCGGTCGAGAACGGCGAGGAATCCGAGCCGGAGCGAGTCGGCCAGCACCGCGGCCTCGTCGGGACCGGCATCGGCGACGAGCGGCTCGGGCAACCAGGGCCCGACGTAGGTCTCCCGGCGACGTCGACCGGTACGGATGTGGTCAAGGGCGAGGCGGGTGGTCACCGTGGTGAGCCACGCCTCGGGCCGGTCCACCTCGCCGTGGTGAACGGTCTGCCAGCGGAGCCAGGCCTCTTGGACCACGTCCTCGGCGTCCGAGACCGTGCCGAGCATCCGGTAGGCCAGCCCGACCAGGCGGGGCCGTTCTCGTTCGAACAGATCGGTGGCCCCATCCGGTGGTTCTGCGCTCACGTCACCATCTGCGCTCACGTCACCATCTTGCTCACGTCACCATCTTGGTGGAGCTGGGCCGGTTCCTCACGGCCAGGCGGCCTGCGGTCTGACCGCTGACCAACGACGCATCGGCAAGGAGCCCGACGGGCCCCACCCAGTCGCCGGCCATGGAGACCCCCGCGATACCGGTGTCCCCGGTGCCGGGACGTCCGGCCAGGCCCCCTGACGCGACCCGGGGGAAGGCCCCGGTCACTGAGAGATTGGCCAGGAACCTGCTGGTCACAACCTCGTCCGGTCTGACGCCGGCGTCGAGGACCAGCTGCTCGAGCTGGGGGCGGTCCTCCCTGGCGCTTCGGGCGCCATAGCGGATGGCCGCCACCACGGCCTGACCTTCGGGTGCTTGGCGAGCGGGGGGTGACTGCACGTTGACGTAGAGCGGATCGTCGAGCGAGAGCACGTAGCCGGGGTCCGGCGCCCGGCTGACCCCGAGATCAAGACATGCCGCGGTCGCCGGCGGTCCGAGGTCGCTCCATCCCGGGTCGGCCGGCAGAAGCCGCCGGACCGAGGCCGGGCCACCCGTGGCCACGACCACGTGGTTGGCGACCAGCACGGCGTCTCGGGTCCGGACCTCGACCCGGCCGGCGACCGGTTCGACGCCGGTGACCTCGGCGCCGGTCCGGACCTCGAGCATGCCGACGAGGGCGTCGATGAGCTGCCTCCAGCCGCCGTGCAGGTAGAGCACGCCACCACTGACTGCCGCCTGCAGCTGCGAGACGGCGGCATCGGCACTGAACTCGTCGACGTCAGCCGTATAGGTGCCGAGGCGGATCAGGCCTCGCACAACCGCATCGGCGTCCTGGCGGAGCCCGAGCGAGACCAGCCAGTCCGCGACCGACGTCTCGCCCAGCATCGCCGGCTTCATCCGAGGCAGCCGGACGAGGAGCTGGGCCAACTGGGCCTTGCTCCGGTTGCTCATGACACGGGTGCGCACGAGCGAACCGGGCCCGGTGGGCAGGACGTGCTGGACCCCGGCGCTCAGGGCCCGGTACCGGCGGAGAGGGGGCGGAGCCCCGACGGGGGTGATCCCGAGAGAGCCGAGGACCTTCGATCCGGGCCCGGCCTTGTACAGCGCGTGGGCCCCCATGTTGAGGGTGAAGCCCTCACGTTCTGCGGTGCGGGCCCGACCTCCCGGTCGGTGGGCCTCCAGCACCAGCACGCGGGCTCCGGCCTGCGAGGCCGTGGCCGCAGCAGACATCCCGGCCAGGCCGCACCCGACCACGATCACGTCCCATTCGTTCCTCGTGCCGCTGCTGCCACCGTCGGTTCCCATGCCACTATGACGCCGGTCGGATCGCTTTTGTGACACCTGGACACCGTCCCTCGCCGGCGGGAGGCCCCCTGACCCAGGGGAGGCGTTGGACCCGAAGGTCGGCGCGGCCCGGCCTCACCCGGGTATAATCACGTTAACGTGCGCGTCAATAAATGATGACGTGCTGGGAACGTTGGTAGCCACCCGATCTCGGATCCAAGGTGAGTGATGGCAGTACTCGAAGGATTGAAAGCCGGCCGGGCGCACCGCACGAAGAACGCCGACGGGAAGCTCGCGGACCTGCCCGCCAACTACAAGTGGATCGCCCTGTTCATCTCGACGCTGGGCATGTTGATGGCGACCATCGACGGCTCGATCGTCCTGATCGCCCTACCCGACATCTTCCGCGGCATCGGCCTGGATCCGCTGGAGCCCGGCAATACCTTCTACCTCCTGTGGATGATCCTGGGTTTCCTGGTGATCACGAGCGTGCTGGTGGTCAGCCTGGGTCGCATGGGCGACATCTACGGGCGGGTGAGCACCTACAACCTCGGCTTCGCCGTCTTCACATTCTTCTCCCTGATGTTGAGCATCACTTGGATGACCGGTCACGCGGCCGGTGACTGGCTCATCACCATGCGCATCTTCCAGGGGGTCGGGGCGGCCATGCTGATGGCCAACTCGGCGGCCATCCTGACCGATGTGTTCCCCGACAACCAGCGGGGGATGGCTCTCGGGGTGAACCAGGCGGCTGCGTTCAGCGGCACGTTCATCGGGCTGGTCCTCGGCGGCCTGCTCGCACCCATCAATTGGAGGCTGATCTTTCTGGTCTCGGTCCCTATCGGACTGTTCGCCACCGTCTTCGGGTATCTCAAACTCCACGAGACCAGCCCGCGCCGGCCGGCCCACATCGACTGGCCCGGCAACATCACCTTCGCATTCGGACTCATCCTGGTGATGGTGGGGATCACCTACGGGATCGAGCCCTACGGCCACCATGTCATGGGGTGGACCAATCCGTTGGTGCTCTCCTCCCTCGGGGTCGGCGTGGTGCTGCTGATCGCCTTCTGTTTCATCGAGACCAAGGTTCCCCAACCGATGTTCCGCCTCCAGCTGTTCAAGATCCGCGCCTTCACCAGCGGCGTGCTGGCCAGCTTTCTGGCCGCATTGAGCCGGGGCGGACTGATGTTCATGCTCATCATCTGGTTGCAGGGGATCTGGTTACCCCTTCACGGCTACGCATTCAGCGTGACACCTCTGTGGGCGGGCATCGCCATGCTGCCGCTCACCCTCGGCTTCCTGATCGCCGGGCCGACGTCGGGCATTCTCTCGGACCGGTTCGGGGCTCGTCCGTTCGCCACCGGCGGCATGCTCGGCACGGCGATCTGCTTGGCCCTGCTCGAGTTCCTGCCCGTCGACTTCCCCTACTGGGGGTTCGCAATCGTGCTCTTCTTGACGGGGCTGACCATGGCCGCGTTCGGGTCGCCGAACCGTGCTGGAGTCATGAACAGCCTGCCGGCCCAGCACCGGGGTGCCGGCTCGGGGATGAACACCACGTTCCAGAATTCGGCGCAGGTGCTGTCGATCGGGATCTTCTTCACCCTCATGATCGTCGGACTGATGTCATCGCTTCCCCAGAATCTGCTCCATGGGCTGGTTGCCCACGGAGTGCCGACTGCTGTGGCCGGACACGTTGCCCACCTCTCGCCGGTCTCCACGCTGTTCGCCGCATTCCTCGGATACGACCCGGTCCAGCATCTCATCGGCGCGCAGACGCTCGGCCACCTGTCCGCGGTCCAACAGCACGTACTGACCGGTCGTGGCTTCTTCCCCAGTCTGATCAGCGCGCCGTTCCGGTCAGGTCTGCACGCCGCCCTCGACTTCGCCATTGCGGCCAGCCTGCTCGCGGCCGCAGCCTCATGGCTCAGGGGCGGTCGGTACGTCTACTCCGAGCCCGACCAACGCCCCGTCCGGGCGGAGGCCGGTGAACCCGACCTCGCCGAACCCCGCGTGCCGCTACCCGTTGGAGCCACGGACGACACCTCGGCGGCTTCGATCGCACAGGTGGAGGCCGGATGATCACCAGGAACGCCACCACGCAACCGGCTCCGGCCGTTCTGCGTATCGGCGAGGTCGCCAAGCTGACCGGGCTGACCACCCGCACCCTGCGCTACTGGGAGGAGCTCGGGCTGATCCGGCCGAGCAGTTACCGCGAGAAGGGGGAACGCCTCTACTCCCAGACGGACATGGCCCGGGTCACGAGGATCCGGGACCTTCAGGAGTTGCTGGGGTTTTCTCTGGCCGAGGTCCGGGTGGTCCTCGACACCGAGGACATCGATGTCCTCGACCGTTTGCGATCGGAGTACCGGTGGGCCGAACCGGGCCCCGACCACCAGGCGGACTCCGACCACCGGCGACAGCTGCTCGACGAGGCAATCGAGGCCAACGACAAGCTCCTGGTTCGCCTGGACAACACGCTGGCTCGGATCGGGGCCTTCAGGGACGAGCGAGCAGCCAAGGCGATCCGGTTACGAGAGGCTCGTCGCGAGGTTGACGACGAACCGGACCGATAGGGCCGCCCGTTCGGTGATGGGGACCGACCTTTGTGTCCGTCGTGCTGCGGTCCTCACTGCGGAGGGGCGGCCGGTTGCTTCTCACCTCGGGAGTGTGTTGTTGTCAGATTCCGAATTTGCCCGTTTTATCGGCTACAGCCGATAGAGATCGCCATGAGTCATCGGCTGTAGCCGATAATTCGGCCAATTTTGAAATTCCGACAAGCGACGTGATGAACCAACGATTTCCGATTTCATGACGATTGATCGACCCACCGACAGAACAGGAGTTCCACTTCGATGAGCGATGCGATGAGGGCAGAGACGGTCCAGATCACCGGTGACGGTGGTGACGAGATCGAGGCCTATCTGGCCCAGCCATTGGACGGACCGTCCACCGGAGGGGTGGTGGTCATCCACCACATGCCGGGATACGACGCGGCCACAAAAGAGATCACCAGGAAGTTCGCCGTCCATGGCTATCTCGCCGTCTGCCCCAACCTCTACTCTCGCGAGGCTCCAGGGGCCAGTCCCGACGATGCCGCGGCCACGGCCCGGGCCAAGGGTGGCGTGCCGGATGCGCGCCTGGTCGGAGATGTCGGGGGAGCGGCCGCCTACCTCCGGTCGCATGCACGTTCCAATGGCAAGGTGGCCACAATCGGGTACTGCTCCGGCGGCCGCCAATCGTTCCTCGCCGCCTGCATGCTTGACCTCGATGCCGCCGTCGACTGCTATGGCGCCTTCGTCGTCGCTCCCGCACCCGAGGGCCTGCCGCTCAAGGTCCAGCCCATCGTCCACTTGGCCGAAAACCTGTCGTGTCCACTGCTCGGGCTGTTCGGGGCCGAGGACAAGTACCCGTCACCCGAGGAGGTGGCCGAGCTCGAGAAGGTGCTCACTGACGCGGGCAAGGAGTTCGAGTTCCATACGTACGAAGGGGCGGGCCACGCCTTCTTCGCCACCGATCGGCCCAGCTACCGACCCGAGGCGGCCGGCGATGGCTGGCAACGGATCTGGGAGTTCTTCGGACGCCATCTGGGCAAGAGCTGAGGGAGGACCGCAATGTGCACCTACCAGACGACCACGCTGGACGTACAGGGCAGCGGTAAGGGGGCACAAGGGTGGTTTCCGGTGTCCGACGCCACTGTCTACTTCGACCATCCGGTCCATGCCAGCGCTGACCACACTCTGAACATCGATCTGCTCAACCCCGCACGCGGTGCCGGTGCCAGGGTGGCGCTCGAGCTCGATGCCCGATCGGCCCGGGCTCTGGCCGAAGCCATCCTCGAGACCCTGGAGGCCGTCCCCGCCGCCCTGCTGGGCCCGGTGGAGCGGAACGGCTGAACGAGCCGGCGGCCGCGCCCTCGACTACTGGAGCGGGGGCATCTGCCCGGGCGGCGGCGGTGGGTCCCGGGGTGGCGGCGGCGGATAGCCGGGCATGGGCGGGGGCGGCTGGGCCGGAGGGCGGAACCCGCCCTGCGGGGGATAGCCGGGTGGCGGCGGGGGATAGCCGGGTTCCGGGGCGTAGCCACCGCCGTAGCCACCGCCGTAGCCCCCACCTGGTTGGCCCCCGCCCTCCGGACCGGCCGGACCTCGATAGGTGCTCGGGCCGAGCCAGAGGATCAGCCAGAAGATGAACGGCAGCAACACGAGTCCGACGGTGAAGCCGGCGCCGTGGCCGAAGCTCTTGGAAATATCGTTGAGCACGAAGATGCTGACGATCAGGAGGCCGATGCTGGCCACCAGCCCGATGAGCGGAATCGCACCGAGAAGGTACAAGAGCAGGAACCAACCCCAGATCCTCGGCCTGCCCGCGACCCGCAGCATGATGATGAAGCGGTAGAGCGGGATGAATGCCGCCCACTTGGGCTGGCCGTAGGATCCCGCCTTCGTGAATGCCCCGTACATCCCGAGGGCCGTGCACACGTAGTAGATGAGGAACCAGATGATCGAGGCCGCGATGAATCCGCCGTCTACATGGGTGGTTGCTGCCAACAATTGTCCCATCATTCCCCTTCGGTGCGATCGGCCCGGCACGGGACCGACGGCATCCTTGCTATCACCTCAGCCCCCACGGGGCGCCGATGGTGCCGATGGCGCCGGGCAGCCGGGCAGCCGGGCAGCCGGGCAGCCGGGCAGCCCCGGAACGTCCCTGAGTGTCGCACCCCCTGAGTAGGGTCCAGGATCATGATGCGCATCTACTCGGCCGACCAGGCTCTCCCGCTGGTCGGTCGAGTGGCCGAGGTGTTGAGTGGTCCACCGGCCGACCCGATGACCCCGGAGTGGCTGGCCGTTCCGTCGGACGGGATGCGCAGGTGGTTGACCCTCGAGCTGGCCAGGCATCTGGGCGCGAGCCACCCGGGCGGCGGAGATGGAGTGGCCGCCAACTTCGTCCGCGCCTATCCGGGGACCCTCGGGAGCTGCGTTCTGGCCGCCGGTCGGGACGATCCAGATCGGGATCCCTGGACCATCGACCGCCTCGTCTGGCCGGTGTTGGCCGTCACCCGGCGGGCCGGGGACGACCCCGGGCTGGCTGCTCTCCACCGGCTGCCTCCGGGTGCGTCCCGTTACGCACAGGCCCGCCGCGTGGCCGACCTCTTCGACCGCTACCACCTGCACCGACCGGAGATGGTCCGATCGTGGTCGGCCGGCCAGGACGTTGACGGATCCGGGCGCCGCGTGTCGGACGCTGCTTCGTGGCAGCCACACCTCTGGCGCCTGGTTCGCCACGAGGTCGGCCAGCCCAGCCCGCCCGAGCGGTGGCCCGGGTTGCTGGAACGGGTGGCCGGGGGTGAACTGGTCCTCGACCTTCCCCCACGGCTCGTGTTCTTCGGGTTCACGTTGCTGCCCGGGGGCGGGTTCGTCGACTTGGCGCAGGCGGTCGCCCGACACCGGGACGTCCACCTCTTCCTACTCGAGCCATCCCGTTTCGACTCCGGCGACCTGCGTCGGACCGGCCCCCATCCGCCCGATGGCGGACCGCGGCTCCGCGCCGACGACTCCACGGCCGTGATGGTGGAACAGCCCCTCCTGCGCTCGTGGGGCCGGCTGCACCGGGAGACCGCTGTGCTTCTGGCCCAAGCTGGGGCCGAAGGTCTTCCCGAGGCCGAGCGGGTCGAGGCCGACGACCGGCCCCGCCGGGCCAGCCTCCTTGACCGCCTGCAACGTGACATCCGATCCAACGCCGGGCCCGGGGAGGCCGAGCGGTACGACCCGGGCGACCGCTCCGTGCAGTTCCACGCCTGCTTCGGAGCGACCCGGCAGGTGGAGGTCTTGCGCGACGTGGTGTTGCACCTGCTGAACGATCCCGGCTCCGACCTCTGCGAAGACGACATCTTGGTGGTCTGTCCGGCCATCGAAACCTTCGCCCCGCTGATCCAGGCGGTCTTCGGTCCCTCAGCCGAGGCGTCGACACCTTCGCAGCACGGATCGATATCGGCTCGCGGTGCACCTGCACTGCGCTACCGGATCGCCGACCAGTCGATCCGGTCCACCAACCCCCTGCTGAGTGCCACCGTCGCGCTCATCGAGTTGGTCGGTGGCCGGTTCGAAGCCTCCGCCGTCCTCGACTTCCTGGCTCTCGGTCCGGTCCGCGAGCGGTTCCGGTTCGATGACGACGAGCTGAACGACATCGCCGACTGGGTCAACGGAGCCAGTGTTCGGTGGGGCCTCGACCCTCCGCATCGGGGCTGGTTCGGGATCCCCGAGGAGATCCGGACCAACACGTGGCAGGCCGCCCTCGACCGGCTCCTTGTGGGAGCCACCGTTCACAGCGACGACCTCGTTCTCGCCGTGGGCGACGTTGCGCCGTACGAGATGGACCCGTCGGCGACCGACACCATCGGTCGGCTGGCCGAGGCCCTCTGGCACCTGCGGCGGATGGTCGTGGAGACGCGCACGTCGCAATCACTCCTGTCGTGGGTCGGAGTATTGCGGGAAACCTGTGCGGCCTTGTTCGCAACCGACCGCGATGGCCGGTGGCAGTCCGACGCGCTCGACCGGATCTTCGACGGGATCCTCGAGTCCGCCACCGTCGAGGGCGAGCAGTCGTCGACGCCCCTCGACTTCGTCGATGTCAGGAGGCTGATCGACGAGCGACTCGAATCGCTTCCCGGCCGCCCCGACTACTTCCGGGGCGGCATCACCGTCAGTTCGCTGACACCGCTCCGCTGGATCCCTTTCCGGGTCGTCTGTCTGCTCGGGATGGATCAGCCGGCGTTCGGTTCGATGTCCGCCCCTGGCGACGACCTGGTCGCGGCCGCCCCCGAGCTGGGAGATCCCGAACCCCGGGCCGAAATGCGTCAGTCGTTGCTGGAGGCCGTGCTCTCTGCGGGCGACCATCTGGTCGTCCTGCGCGACGGCCACGATGTGCGGACCAATCAGGAGGTCCCCCGGGCCGTGGTCGTGGCCGAGCTCTTCGACGCGGTGACCTCGCTGGTCGCACCTGATCGCCGACCGGAGCTCGCCGGCCGCCTCGAGATCGACCATCCCCGTCAGCCGTTCGACCCCCGTTGCTTCGAGAAGGACGCCCTCGTTCCAGGGACGCCCTGGGGCTTCGACACGAGGAGCCTGGACGGGGCCCGGGCCCGTCGAGAACCAGCCCGGCGCCCGTCACCCTTCCTTCCTGCACCACTCGGACCGGTCGATGAACGTGTCGTCGAGTTGGACCAGCTCCGCCGGTTCTTCCGGAGCCCCTCCGCCTTCTTCGTCGGTCAGCGTCTCGGGGCGCGTCTGCCCGAGGCCGAGGAAGAACCTTCGTCGCTCCTCCCGGTGGACTTGATCGGATTGGTGCGCTGGCAGGTGGCCACGAGGATGCTCCATGCCCGGATGGGCGGGGTGACCACAGACCGGTGGCGAGCGGTCGAGCGGAAGCGGGGAACGCTGCCACCGGGCTCACTGGAGGACCTGGCGGTCGAGGCCATCGAGCTCGAGGTCGATGCACTGGTGGGTGCGGCGGCCGCACGGGGGGTCGGAAATGGTCCCGCCGAGCCGTTCGAGATCGATGTCGAGCTGGCCGACGGCACCCGTGTGGTGGGATCGGTCCCGCTCCGTCTCCGGGGCGCGTCCCGCGGGCCCGCCCGAGTGGGGTTCTCCCGTCTCAAGCCTGAGTACCGGATCCATGCCTGGCTCGACCTCATGAGCCTCGGAGCCGCCTGTCCCTCCGAGCGGTGGCGATCAGTGGCCATGGGCAGGGCCGACAAAGCCGGTCTCCCGGCCGACGTGCTCGACATCGGGATCGCCGGTGACCCTTCCACCTGGTCGTCAACCGCCCTCGGCGCCCTGGCGGTGGCCGTCGACTGCTTCCGGACCGGCATGTGCGAACCGATCCCGTTCTTCCCCGGCCTCTCCTACGCGGTGTACCGGGGCACCGTTACACCGGGCGACTGGTCGACGAAATATCCGTACCAGGAGGGGGGCAGTCCATCGGTCGTGCTGGCTCACGGTCGTCTCGAGTTCAACGAGGTCATGAGCCTCGAGCCCCGACCCGGCGATCCGGGCGATGCCGGTCACCGGGTCTCCCGGTTTGCCCACTACCTCTTCGGGGCCATGGATGACTCGACCGCACCGTGGACAGCGGCTCCGTCCGCCGGCGCCGCGGGCCGGCCCGCGTGACGATCATGCCCGATGCGCCCGACGCGCCCGACGTCCCGTTCGCCGTCGACGACGAACTGCCCGAGCGATGCCTGGCCATCGAGGCCAGCGCGGGCACGGGCAAGACCTATGCGCTCGCCGACCTGGCCACCCGGTATCTGGCCGAGTCGGACATCTCGGCATCCGAACTGCTCATCGTCACCTTCACCCGTGCTGCCACCAACGAGCTCCGGGCCCGGGTCCGCGAGCGACTGATCGAGGTGGCCGACCGGCTCGAACCCGGGCACTCAGAGGTCGGTGACGACAAGGTCGCCCGCCACCTGGCATCAGGCGATGTCGTTCGGCACCGTGCACGGCTCAGGGCGGCCATCGCCGATTTCGACGCGGCCACGATCACCACCATCCACGGCTTCGCCGCGCAGGTCCGCAACGCGCTGGGGATGACCGGGGGCGTGGACCCCGATGCCCGGCTGGTCGAGGAGGCCGATGACCTGAGAAGGCAGACCTGTGTCGACGTCCTGGCCGCCGCGGCCATGGGGGAGGACCCTCCCGACGACCTCCCGAAGTTGAGCCATCTGATCGCGGCCACCACCGAGGCCGCCGGCCGCCCGGACCTGCTCCTCGAACCCAGGTCCGAGGACCAGGGTGCCTCCCGCGACCAGGTCGTTCTGAGGAACCTGGTGATGGAGTCTCTTGCCCGGATGGGGGAGCGGCGGCGGATGAGCGGGGCCCTGAGCTTCGACACTGTGCTCACCGACCTGTGCGATGCGATCACCGGTCCACACTCGATGTCCGCGGTCGAGACGCTCCGGAGCCGGTTCAAGGTGGCGTTGATCGACGAGTTCCAGGACACCGACCCGGTCCAGTGGAGGATCTTCGAGACGCTCTTCGGCCAGGAGGCGGGTGGCACCTCCCTCGTGCTGGTCGGCGATCCGAAGCAGGCCATCTACGGCTTCCGGGGCGGTGACATCGAGACCTACATCCGCGCCGTGGGCGGGAACGCACGCATCGAGCGCCGATCGATGCGCTCCAATTGGCGGTCCGACACCGCCATGCTCACCGCCCTCGACGTGCTGTTCGAGGGGGTCACGTTCGGTGACCGGTCGATCGGCTTCGTACCGGTCACCGCCGCCCGGGAGAGCCAGGACCGCCACATCTCAGACGAGGACGGGCCCATGCCGGCGTTGTCGCTGCGGCTGGCGGTCGGTGCGGGGATCGGCCGGGTCAAGCAGCGGAAAGAGGTGGCGGTCGATGCTGCGGCCGCCGCCATCGAGAAGGACCTGGTGGCCCGGGTCCGCGACCTCCTCGACAACGCCAGCCTGCCGCCGGACACAGAGAATGCTGCGGCCCGCAAGGTGCGCCCCGACGACATCGCCGTCCTGGTCACCACCAACGATCAGTGCAATGCGGTGCAGGCCGCGCTCACGAGCCAGGGAGTTCCCGCTGTCGTTGCCAACGCGGGGAACGTGCTGGTCTCGCCGGCCGCAGATCAGATGCGGTGGCTGCTCCACGGCATGGCCCGCCCCTCCGACCCACGGCGGGCCCGCACCTACGCGTTGTCCTGGTTCGGCGGTTGGGGCGCGGAGGAGGTGGCTGTCGCATCCGACGCCGACCTCTCCGACATCCAGGAACACCTCCGCGACTGGTCGGAGCGGTTGGCCACCCATCCGGTGGCCGACGTACTGGCCCGGGTCTGGTCGGCCAGCGGGGTCGTGGCCAATGTGCTGTCGTCCCCGGATGGAGACCGGAACATGACCGACCTCGATCACCTGGTCGAGCTCCTCCACCGTTCCACCCCGACCGGACGCTCCAACGTGGCGGGGCTGCTGGCCACCCTGGACAACACCGCACCGGGTGCCGACCTCGACACCGAGCTCGATGGAGACGTGACCGCTCGGCGCATCGAATCCGAAGCGGAGGCGGTCCAGGTCATGACCGTATGGACCGCCAAGGGACTCGAGTTCCCCATCGTCTGCCTGCCCACGCTCTGGCGCCGGACCGGTGGCCCCAGCCCGGTGATCTACGTCGATCCGGACAGTGGGCAAAAGGCCTTCGACGTGGGCAAGGGCAGGACGTGGCCCGACGCCGCACGGGCGAAGCAGAGGAAGGAGTGGGCGGCGGCGGCCGCGGCGGGTGAGCAGCTCCGGCTCCTCTACGTCGCCCTGACCCGCGCCCAGCACCACACCATCGTGTGGTGGGCGAACGGTCAGAACAGTGCGCGCACCGCACTGGCCCGTGTGCTCTTCGCCTCGAAGGACGCTCCGGAGGTCGGCGTTCCCCTCGGTGCCGCGGTGCCCATCCCCGCGGACGGGAGCATCGTCCCCACTCTGTCACCGCTGGTCGACGCCTCTGCGCACACCATCAGCATCGACACGATCGACGACGGGCCCTTGCCGACCACACGTTGGGTCGATGGGGACCGGACACCTGACCCCCCGCCGCTCGAGGCGGCCCGGGTGACTGCCATCCCCGATCGCGCCGCTCGGAGGTGGTCGTTCACCGCCCTCGCCGATCAGTCCGCCGTGGCGGAGTCAGATCCCTACGACCTGTCGCTGGGTGACAGCGGTGCCGCCGATGAAGGAGCCGGCGATCTCGACGGATCCGATGGAGGTGACCGGTCCGCCGGAGAGGTGTCCCTGCCTCCTGCGTCGGTCGACCCCGATGGGACCGGCCCCCTGGCCCGGCTGCCCGCCGGCACCGTGTTCGGCACGCTCGTCCACGCCGTGTTCGAACACGTCGACTTCAGCGGGGAGAGCGCACCGGGCGGGGAGCTCGGTGCCGTCGTCGATCGGCAGTTGATCAAGTACCCGGTGGACCTCACGCCGGTCGGAGAACCCGGCGGCACCACCGAGCTCGGGCGTCAGCTTCTGATCGACGGACTCGGCTCGGCCATCCGGACCCCGCTCGGTCCTTTGTGCCGCCACCGGTGCCTGGCCGATATCGGGCCTCGGGACCGACTGAACGAGATCTCCTTCGACCTCCGTCTCGGGGAGGGCGGTCGCCGTGCCACCGTGGCGGAGATGGGCCGGGTCATGCTGGCCCACCTCGACCCGCACGATCCCCTCCGGACCTGGGCGGACGGGATGGCCGACGGGCTCATCGACGTGGAGCTGGCCGGTCACCTGACCGGATCGATCGACCTGATCCTGCGCATCGCCGACGGGGCTGTCCCGCGTTTCGTGGTGGCCGACTACAAGACGAACGTGCTGACCCCCCGCGGGAGGGCGCCCCGACCTGACGACTACCGCCCGGCGCGGCTGGTCGAGGCCATGGTCGAGCACGACTACCCCCTGCAGGCGCTCCTCTATTCGGTGGCCCTCCACCGCTATCTCCGGTGGAGGTTGTCCGGCTACCGCCCGGCCGACCATCTCGGCGGGGTGGCGTACCTGTTCGTCCGAGGTATGACCGGGCCCGAGGTCCCGGTGAGTGACGGCCGGCCCCATGGCGTGTTCGAATGGGCCGTCCCGCCGGCGCTGGTGACCGCCCTGAGCGATCTCCTCGATGGTCGGGCAGTGACGGAGCTGGCCTCGTGAGTCCGTCGGCCGCGGTCGTGAGGCAGCCGGTCGTCCCGGACGGGGTGGCCGTTCTCGCGCCATTCGTCGATGCCGGTGTGTTCGGGCCTTTCGAGGTGCACCTGGCCGCCACCATGGTCCGGCTCCAGCCCGACGTGGCTGACGAGGTCGTCCTGGCCCTGGCGATCGCGGCGCGGGCACCGCACTTCGGGCATGTGTGCGTCGACCTGTCCCGCCTGGCGGAGCAGGTCGTCGACATGGACGGATCGGCCCGGGCCTTCGGCGAGCTCCCGTGGCCCCGGTTGGCCCGTTGGGTGCGGGCGCTCAAAGGTTCTCCGCTGGTACAGGATCCACTCGCCCTGCCCCTCGACCGGGTCCGCCCACTGGTGTGGGATGGTGACCGCCTCTACCTCCAGCGCTACTGGCATGACGAGCGGGCTGTCGCCGCCGACCTGACCTACCGGGCCCGGGCCGGCTCGGCGGGAGACCGCGGGACGGACGACCAAGCCCTCGAGGCGGCCCTCGACGATCTGTTCGGTCCGGCCGGGGCCGGTGCACCCGACCTGCAGCGGACTGCCGTCCGCCGGGCCATGACCTCGGGGGTGTCGATCATCGCCGGAGGCCCCGGCACCGGAAAGACCCACACCGTGGCCCGACTCCTGGCCGTCGCCCACCGGCTGGCGGAGGCCGAGGGCCGCGCCCTCGACGTCGTGCTCGCGGCTCCGACCGGCAAGGCGGCCCAACGGATGCGGGACGCCGTGCGGGGCGAGGTCTCCGGCCTGGTCGGCGCGGGCGCGGTGAGCGAGGGGGTGGCCCGTACCCTGGCCGCCACCGACGCCACCACCATCCACCGGCTCCTCGGGTGGCTCCCGGGCCCGAGGTTCACCCACAACCGCCAGAACCCGCTGCCGTGCCATCTGGCGGTCGTCGACGAGACCTCGATGGTGTCGCTCCCGCTCATGGCCCGGCTGCTCGACGGGTTGCGGCCCGAGGCCGCGGTGGTGCTGGTGGGCGACCCCTACCAGCTGGCCAGCATCGAGGCGGGAACGGTCCTCGGGGACCTGGTCGGCCCGGCGGGGGAGCCGGATGCCACCGACGGGCACGAGGAGTCGGTACTGGCCGGGCGGGTGACCGTTCTCCGGCGGATGCACCGCTTCGGTGCCGAGTCGGGTATCGCGGCCCTGGCCGAATCGATCCGCCTGGGGGATGGCGATGCCGCCATGGACATCCTCGGCGCCGGGCATCCCGACGTCCGATGGGTGCTCGACACCGACGGCGCCGGTGTGGGCCGGATCCGCAGCGAGCTGGTCGAGGCCGGTGTCGACCTGGCCACGAAGGCCCTCCGCGGCGAGGTGGACGAGGCTCTGGTCGCGGCCGGACGGATCAAGCTCCTGGCCGCCACCAGGCACGGGCCGCTCGGACTGTACGACTGGGATGACCGGATCGAAGCCGATGTCGGTGCCCGGCTGCCGCAATTGAGGCGGGCCCGGCGGTGGTACGTCGGCCGGCCGGTCATCGTGACGGGAAATGACCAGGTCAACCGGGTGGCCAACGGCGATGTCGGGGTCGTGGTCAGCCGCGATGGCGGGATGGAGGTTGCCCTGATGTCCGAAGGCGGCGTGCGCATGCTGGCTCCCTCGAGGCTCGACCGTGTCGAGAGCTGGTGGGCGATGACCATCCACAAGAGCCAGGGTTCCGAGTTCCCCCATGCGGTCGTGTCGTTGCCGGCGGCCGGGTCCCCGATTCTCACCCGCGAACTGCTCTACACCGCGGTGACCAGGGCCAGGGATCAGCTGACGATCATCGGGAGCGAGTCGTCGATCCGTTCCGCCGTCGACCGGCCGGTGGCGAGGGCCTCAGGACTCGGGACGCGTCTCTGGCCCTGATGAGCGGGGCACCCGTTGGCCGGTCGAGTCCTCCCGGCGTCGCGTCGCGCCGGGTGTGCTCACGGTCGGCTGGAGGCGCCGCGGTGCAGCCACTCCAACAGATCGGCCGGGGCCAGCTCGGCCACCCGCACCCGGTAGCGCTCGACCTCGTCGTCGGTGAGCTGGTCGACGCCCGCTCCCGAGCCTCCCCGCCGGAAGAAGGCGGCGCTGTCCTTCAAGATTCCGGACGGATCTGGTGCGATCCGACCGGCGTCAGCCCGCATGGCCTCGAACGTCGCCGCTCCGATGAGCTCCGCCCAGCGGTCCTCGGGCACGGTGATCCCGAGCAGATGCGCCAGTCGGCGCATCTCACCGCCGAGGTCGGCGCACAGGTCGTCGAAGTGGACCAGCACGATGTTGGGATCGTCCCGGCGGCACCAGGCATCGGTGAGGTGCGACATCACGCCGGGCAACGAATCCAGCTGATCCCGCGGGTCGGCATCCTGGTCGATCCACGCCACGAGCCATTCGTGCAGCGGTGGCCGAACGGGGAGCGGTGCTTCGGGACCGGGACGGCCGAGGAGCTGTCGGATGCGGGAGCGGTCGAGGTTCTCCCCCTGGTGGTAGAGCGACACCGCACTGTCGAGCGGATGCCTCGCCGTGACGATGTAGGTGCATCGTGGGTCGAGGGGTATCCCGTCGAGCGGGGTATGGCTCTTGATGAACCTCCGGTGCCGCTGGGCCGAGAGTTGGGCGTACACCTCGCTCCGGGGGGCGCCGAGCCAGTCGAGCCAGGGTGACAGAGCGACCAGCGTGTCCGGCAGCTCGGGGGTCTGGAAGACGAGCAGGGCGCAGATCATCTGGACCCAGGTGGTCCCGCTCTTGGAGCGCGTGCTGATGACGATGTCGCCCTGCCGGTAGGGAAAGCCGAGCCAACGGCCGCTGTCCTCGTCAGCAGAGCGGTAGCGGACGGGCGGCGTCAACCCGGAGGGGCGGATCGGTCTGCAGGGACTGCGGGGGCGGGCGGGGCTGCCGGCGCCATGTCGAGGGAGAAGACTTCGATGGGCTCGTCGAAGCCCTTGAGGAGTCGCCGTCCCGCGGGCCGGAAGGCGAACCGGCCGGTGGACGACGTGGCCACCGCCCCGTTGACCAGAACCTCACCGGGCACCGCCAGCTCGGCCAGACGGGAGGCCAGGTTGACCACCGTGCCGTAGTAGTCCCCGTGCCGGGTGATCACATCGCCGTAGGCCACCCCGCCGCGTGGCTCGATACCTTCCGAATAGGCGGCGGTGATGTCGCGGGCGATGGCGCATCCGGCATCGGCATCGAGGGCGACGAACATCACTTCGTCACCGATGTGCTTGACGATCCGGCCGCTGTGACCGGAGGCCACGTCGAACGCCTTGGCCTCGAACTGGCTGATCAGTCCGAGCAGCTTGGCCGGCGAGGTGCGCAGGGAGAGGGGAGTGAAGCCGACGAGGTCGATGAAGCCCACCGCCAGCCGGTGCAGGGACCTGTCGGTCACCCCGGTCTGGGCGGCTCGTTGGCGGAGGATGGCGTCCCGCATGTGGTGCGAGAAGATGGTGCCCATCGAATCGCCGAGGCGCAGGGCCGCGCCGGTCACGTCGGCCATGTCCTTGGCCCACACCGCGATGTCGACCTCCGGCAGGTCCATCTCCGGCTCGACCGTCTGCACGTAGACGGCGACAGCGGCTTCGGCCACCCGGGTGAGCGAGCTGCCGAGCACCCTCAGGAGCTCGTCCCCGTGCGACCCGACAGGGTTGGTCTGCAGGATGAACGAGGTGAAGTCGGCATCCCGGTCAGAGAACATCGGGCGGTGCTCATCGGGCACGACGACGCCCAGGGTTCGCCACAGTGACAGGACCACCTCGACCGGCACCCCGGCCCGGACGGCCAGCTCGCCGGCGGTCAGGACCGCGCCCTTGGACAACACCAGGTCGGCGGCCAACCCGACGAAATGGCATTCGCGCCGGGCGACGTCGATCTGCTCGTCGGTGGCGCCCAGCGAATGGAGGAGGTCGTCGATGCTCCGGTTGGCGTCATTTTCAGCCACGCCCAGACGCTACCGGGAACCCCGGCCGGGCGACGGGTGCCCTCGGGTCGTGGTCGCCGAGCGTCCCGGTCCTGTCGGTGGCTGGGTTAGGGTCGGCGCTTGAACCTGGCGATCACCTTCGGGGCCTACCTGGTGGGCGCAGTGATGGGCCTGGCCGTCCACCACAGCGGTCCGCGGCTCCGGCGGGGCTGGCCCGTCTACCTCCGCTTCCAGCTGGTGGCGACGGCGGCCCTGCTCGGGCTGTTCTCGGCCTGGCGGTTGACCGCGCCCCACCAGATCGTGGCCCCGATCCTGATCGCCTGTGTGGGTGGACTGCTGCTCGGGGTCGCCCATCTCGCCCGCGGTCGACGGAGCACTGGGCTGGCCGAACTGGAGGGGTGGGCCGCCTTCCCGAACGCCACCTTCTGGGTCCTCCCCGTCGCCGGGGCCCTGGTGGGTCCCGGGGGCACGGCGATCGCCGCCCTGACCAACGCCGTCTACGCCGTGCCCAACGCCCTCTGCATCCATCTGATGCGCCGTGACGCCCCCATCCGGCAACGTCGCTCGACGGGCTGGTTCGACCAGTCGATGGTGTTGGCCGTCATCCTCGGCCTGGCCTTGCACGCCACCGGCCCGGCACCCGCCGCATCGGCATGGATCCTGACCGTGTCCGGACCGCTCCTGGCTTTCGTGGGCGCGGCCCTGTACGCGGGCTCCGTGCTCCACCCGCACAACGCCTCGGTGTCGCGGACCTCCTCGGAGTACCGGCGATGGCTGTTCCTCAGCGGCGTGCGTATCGCCTACCTGGTCATCGTCGCCGCGGCCACCGGATCCACGGCCGTGGCCGTCATCGCCGTGCTGTCGGCGCTCGGCCCTCCGGCGTTCAACCCACCCCAGCAGGCCGTGCTCTACGGCTACCGGTCGGGAGTGGTGATGGTCGCAGCCCAGTGGGGATGGGTCTTTCTTCCGATCGGGCTGGCCCTGGCCCTGGCCATCCGTTGAGCGACGGCGGGGACCGGACCACGGCCCGATGACGGTGGCCGACGCGTTGCCGTAGCATGACCGCCGTGCCAAAAGGGCTGATGACGGCAGCCGTGTACGTGGGTGACGGCCGGGTGGCCGTGGAGGAGGTGCCCACGCCCGACCCCGGGCCGGGCGAGCTGCTGGTCGAGGTGTCCGAGTGTGGGATCTGCGGCTCGGACCTCCACCTCGTCTTCGACCGCTACGCCAGGCCCGGTGCCATCCTCGGTCACGAATGGTCGGGCATCGTGGCGTCGGCTGAAGGGACCGGGCCGGGGTGGTCCGGCGGCGAGCGGGTCGTCTTCAACCCGACACCGGGGTGCGGTCGGTGCCGGCCCTGCCGGCGGGGCCGGCCCTCGGTCTGCCTTCGCCGCCAGCAGGGCGACATCCGCGACATGCGGGGCGCCTTCGCCCAGTACCTGACCGTGTCCGCGGCCAACGCGCTGCGCATCCCGGACTCGCTCACCATGCGGGCGGCGGCGCTGGCCGAGCCGACGGCGATCGCCCTCCATGCCGTCGAGCTGGCCGACGTGCGGCCCGATGACCGCGTCCTGATCACCGGGGGCGGCCCGGTGGGCCTCATCATCCTGGCCGTGCTGCGGGCCCGCGGGGTGACCGACATCTCGGTCAGCGAGCCGGTTGCGGCGCGACGTCATCTGGCCCTCGCCGTCGGAGCGACGCGTACCCTCGGTCCCGAGAGCCTGGTCGACCCGGCGCCCGGCGGCGTGGTGTCGGGGTCCTATGCCGTGGCCTTCGAGTGCTCGGGCCGTGCCGATGCCGCCCAGGCCGCCCTCGGACAGTTGGATTCTGCCGGCACCCTGGTGTTCGTCGGAACCGGAGCCGAGCCGACACCGGTGAACCACAATCGGATGATCATCCTCGAGCTCGAGGCACTGGGCGCCTTCAATTACAGCGCCGAGGGCTTCCAGCCGGCCATCGACCTGCTCGACAGCGGTGCCCTGCCGGTCGATCGGCTCATCGAGGCCGAGGACGTCTCCCTCGTCGGGCTGATGGATGCCATGCAGCGGTTGTCACGGGGTGAGATCGCGGCAAAGGTACTGGTGAACCCGGAGGTGTCATGACGACCCGACCAGACGTGCGGCCCATCATCAACCACGTGGCCATCAGCGTCGACGCCAGCGTGCTCGACGCCGCCGGGCGTACCGCACTGCTCGATTTCTACGGCGAGGTGTTCGGTTGGACGGAGGGCGACAACAGCACCGAGAAGGGCAATCCCCTCATCGTCTACACGGGGCAGATGCGTCAGTACCTCTACTTCCTTCCCGCCGCCGATGACTTCCTCCGGGCTCCGTACCTCGACCATTTCGGTCTGGAGATCTCGTCGGTCGACGAGCTGACCGCCATTCTCGACCGGGCCAAGGCCTACCGGGAGAAGGACGACCGGGTCACCATCATCGACCTGGACCAGATGACCACCCACGGCTCCACGTCGGACTTCACCTTGACCAACGCCTACATCAGCTTCCTGATCCCCCTGCAGATCGAGCTCCAGCACATCACCGAGGTCCGGACCGGCTGAGCGCCGCGTCCCGATCCGTCTCGCCTCGACCGGTCGGTGCCGGGCGCCGACCGGTCACCGGAAGTCGAAGGCGACCTTGATGGCGTTCGACTCGTCCTGGGTGGCCAGGGCGCCGAACGCATCCCGCCATTCCGGAAGCCGGTAGGTGTGGGTGAGCATGCCGGAGAGGTCGATCCGACCCTCGGACACCAACTGGAGGAAGTGGGCCATGGCGTGCTTACGGACACCGCCCACCTCCTCGGTGCCGAAGGCATTGGACCCCACCCAGGAGATCTCCTTGAAGTACAGCGGCGACCACTCCCACCGTGCCGGCGGGTTCACGCCGCTCTTGACCAGGGTGCCACGGGTCCGGAGCAGCCGCACGGCCACCTCCGAGGTCTCGCTGGTGCCGACGGTGTCGTACACCACGTCGATGCCGCCCGGGTGGGCCATCGGCATTCCCATCGGCGTCGGTTGCAGCACACCGCCCGACCACGCCGCCCCCTGCTCGATGACCGATTCCGCCGGCTCGGAGTCGACGACCTCGGCCCCGAGGCTGCGAGCCAGGGCGGCCTGGGCCGGATGGCCGGCGACCACCAGCACGGCCACGTCGGGGTAGAGGGCGCGGAGGATGGCAATGGCCGTGGTGCCGAGGGCCCCCGCCCCGTAGACCATGGCCCGTCCGCCCGGCGGCGGCGGATGGCGGGTGACCGAGTGGAGCGAGACCGAGAAGGGATCGGCAAGGACGGCCACCTCGTCCGGAATGTCATCCGGCACCGGGATCAGCATGGAGTCGTGGGCCGGAAAGTAGTCGGCGAAGCCGCCCGGCGCATCCTTGCACGTCCCGGTGTGGATGCCTGCGGCCAGCGGGCCGTCGGTGAAATGCCAGCACATGCTCAGGTCGCCGGCGGCACACGACGGGCACGGGGGGTCGATGCCCCTCGGCAGGCATGAGAGCCAGGGGTTGAGGACGACTCGTTGGCCGATCTCCAATCCCCGTGCATCGGGACCCAGCTCGCACACCTCGCCGACAACTTCGTGTCCCATCACCATCGGGTACGAGAAGAGCCCGGACAATGCGCTGTCGGAGTACGAATCGGTGAACTCGCCGAAGACCTGCTTGGCCTCCGATCCACAGATGCCGGTCAACCGGGTTCTGGCCACCGCCCAGTCGGGGCGGACGGGCCGGGGGGTGTCCTGTTCGACGAGCCGCATCGGCACCCGGGCCAGTCCCTCGAGCAACGGGTTGGTCGGGTCGGGGGATTCCCACCCGTCGGACTGGACGCCCCACAGCAACGCTTGCATACCGGTTCCCCCACTCGTCGGAATTCCCGCCGCCACGGTAGTCGGCCCGATCCCCGGGGTGCCGCGGGGTGCGGCGCGGGGGCGCTCAACCCTTGACGAACCGGAGGCGCTCGGCCTGTTGCTCCCAGCCGCTGGCCGTCCAGAATCCGGAGGCCTGCGCGTCGGTCTCCACGACGATGGCCTGGAGCCTCGACGCCCCGCCGGTCGACAACCGGTCTTCCGCGGCCCGGACCAGCCGGCGGCCCAGGCCGGCCCGCCGCCGGGAGGGGGCCACCACCAGCCGGTAGATGGAGCCTCGCCAGCCGTCCCACCCGGCGATGACCGTTCCGACGATCTGCCGGTCGGACTCGGCCACCATCAGTGCACCCCCGTCGTGGGCGATGAGACGCCCGAGGCTCTCCTCGTCGTCCGTATGACTCGGTTCGGCGTCGGCGTGGCGCCACAGGGCCAGCACGGCACCGACGTCGTCCGGCCTGGCCGCGCGGATGACCGTGCTCATTCCCGGACCGGACCCTCGTCCTCGATGCCGAAGCGCGTCCGGTAGAAGGCGAGGGCCTCACGGCGCTCGGCCGGGTCGATGCCGAGGACATCCGGCTGGTAGACGACGGTCCCGTTCCGGCCACGGGGATGGCTGGCCCCGAACGCCTCCATGGCGGCGCGTGACCGGTCGTCGAAGGGTTGATCGGCGACGTCGTAGATCCGTTCGATGGCGGCCATGTCATCCTCCATGAAGTCGTGGAACCCCAGGTCGATCGAGCGCCCGGCCGGGAGGACCTCACGATCTTCCACACAGGCGCGGAACAGGTCCTCGATCCGTGCCGACCAGTAACGACCGATGGCCAACGGATCGACGTGCTCCACCGACATCCGGGATGTGTACGCCACCATCGTGGCCATGGAGACGGTGACCGGAGCGGGGTCCCGGTGGGTCACCACGAACGTGGCGTCGGGGAACGTGGACACCAGCGGACCGAACTGCTCGAGGTGCTGTGGCGACTTGAGCACCCAGCGCTCACCGCCCCGCAGCCACTGGAGCACTTTCAGGATCGTGCGGAGGTACTCGTAGGAGGGAGTCTGGTCCTCGGACTTGAAGAAGTCGCGCCAGGACGGCATCAGGGCCTGGGTCTCGAACAGCATCGTCGAGACATCGATGGCCAGGAGCTGGATCTCCTCGTGGACGTGGTCGGAGGTCATCTCGTGCATCCGGTTGAAGTGGGGCAGCGCGGCGGCGAGCACGTCCAGCGCAGCCCCGGCCCGGCCCGGCCGAGGATCGGGCTCGCCGGTCGCGGGGTACTCGCGGTCGGCGAGGACGGGCTCGAGGCTCTCCCAGTACGGCAGGGAACGGATGCCCGGGTCGGAGCCGATCATGTTGTGGAGATGGGTCGTGCCGGTGCGGGGGAGCCCGCAGATGATGATGGGCCGCTCGATGTGGATCTCGTGAATCTCGGGGTGCCTGGTCACCAGATCCTGGATGAGCAGGCGGTTCTTGAGGAACTGCACCAGCTGGCTGTACCAGCTGACGATGCCCGATGCGCTGAGGTCCGCCTCCTCACGGAGCGCCCGGCACAGCACGTCGAGCCGGTCACCGAATGCGCCGTCGCCGAAGTCGCCGGTCCCGGCCTGCTCCACCGCCTCCGCGGCCAGGGCGTCGGGTTCGAGCGGGCACCCGGGGGCGATCTCCACCAGGCTGGCCCGGAGCTGATCGATCTCGGGGCTGAAGCGGGGGCACGCGAGGTCGTCGAGGACCACCGGTGCCGGTCGCCCGGTCATGTCGCGCTGCTCCCCTCGGATGCGTCCTCGGATGCCCGTTCGGATAGCGACTCGGATCCGGACTCGGATGCAGAGCCCGATGCGGCCTCGGAGCCGGACTCGGATGCAGAGCCCGATGCGGACTCGGGCGACTCCGGTCCGGCGGCGATGCGGATGACCCGGGTGGTGGGCCGGACCGGCGTGATCTCGGGGAGGAACCAGCGGAACCAGATCCTCCCCCTCGGGTGACCGGCGGTCGAGATCCAGTTGACATGGCCCGGGTCGTGGTGGGCGACGACCAGCGTCCACGAACCGTCGGGCTCGTACACCACCTGGGAGCCGTTGAGCGTCACCCGCTCGTAGGCATAGTCGTAGGTGTGCAGGAACTGGTTCCACAGGCACACGTTCCAGAAGGCGCACGGGGGTGACCGGCCCTCGATCACCAACGCCTCGTCCTTGTCCAGCACGAAGGTGCCCATGGCGTAGGCGGCGTCGCCGGCGGCCCAACCGAAGGTCTGGCTGGGCACCGGGTACGGCTCGTCGACCGTGTTCGGGGTCCCGAGGGGGATGGGGACGATACGGGCCTGGTCGCGTACCCAGGTGAGTGTGGCCTGAAGGCGTCGGGCCAGGTCCGCATCGTCCTCCCGGCGCGTGGGCGGCGGGTCGAGCGCCTCGATGGCCCACCGGGCCCGCGCGCCGCGGTCGGGGTCGGAGAGATAGTCGCGGGTGATGGCGCACACCGCGTCGGGCTCGAGCTTGATCCACGCCCCGCTGTGTGCGTCCGGGCTGAGAACGATCGAGAACGTACCGTCCTCGGCGATGTCGAGCGAGCGGTCGTTGACGGTTCCGACGATGCGCTCCGAGTACCGGCCATCGGAAGGGCCGCCATAGACGGTCAGGGACAGATAGTCGGCGTCGCCCCGGCGGCCGTTGACCACGTAGGTCCGGTGCGGGTCGATGGGGGCGTACTGGTAGAAGGCATCGGAGTTGTCGCCTCCCCACTTCCGATTGGGCCCGACGATGTCCACGAACCGTGGCCGGGCCGGATCCGCCCATACGTGGGCATCGAGCCCCACGGCGAGGATGGTGAAGATCCACTTGTACCCCTCGAGGAGGCTCAGTTCGTCGAGAGGCACCTCGGGCAGGTGAAGACGACCCTCCAGCGCGTGCAGTTCGTCGATCAGCTCGTGGAAGACCGCGGCCGTCCGCGGCGCGGTCGCCTGCCCATCGGCATCCGGGGTGTCCATCGACTCAATCTACGGGCGGGGTCCCCGGCCCGCTACCACAGTGGCGACCAGGTGCTTGTGCGCAGCAGTTTGCTCTCCCACTGGTCACGGACCTCGAGTCCCTTGGCCATGTAGGACCCGGGCCAGGTGTCGGGGTCGTGCTTCTCGACACTGGTGAGGAGGTGGCCCAGCGTCGAGAAGTTCATGATCTTCTGCATCAGGATGGCCTCGGGCCGGATGCCCGAACCGTGTGCCACCTGAAAGCAGGCCACGATGTCGAGGAGCATCTTGTCGGGCGGGATCTGGCGCATGAAGTGCCAGTACTCGCGGTCCCACAGCTCGATGTAGTCGTCGAGTGGCGCATGCGGCCACCCGGTGTCCTGCATGTACAACGAGAGCTCGTGCTCGCGTCCGTCGGTGGGCACCGCGCCAAGGTCGACGTCCTGCAGCGCCGACCAGGAGACCGGGGTCAGGATCTTCCCCTGCACGTCGTAACGGTAGGCGTCGAGCCGGGAGGTGATGTCGCTCAGATCCCCTGTGAGCATCCGGCCCGCCAGCCGCTCCCAGGCGGCCCCGTCCGCGCAGGCGGTGATGGTCACCACCTGATAGGCGGGCCCGCTGCCCATGGCGTGGTTGAGGTACCACACCAGCCGCGCCTCGTGATCGGCGGCCAGGGCGCCCATCCACTCGTTCCGGTACACGTCCTCGAAGGCCGAGGCGTGACGACCCATGACGCGATGGGTCTCATGCATGAACAGCAACGGTCGACACCTCCCGTTCGTCGGTCGCCTCGGCCAGAGGCACTGCCGGTGTCATTGGAGCGGTGACCATTCCGAGGTGCGCAGGAGCTTGCTCCGCCACTGATCACGGAGGCCGAGTGCTTCGTGCATCCACGACCCGGGTCGGGTGACCTCCGGCGGGAGGTCGTTGGTGAGCAGCCGGATCAGCAACGGGAGGCTCGACAGCTTCTGCAGCAGGGTCACCTCGGGGTACCTCCCGGCTCCGGGCATGGATTGCAGGGCCAGCTCGATGCTCATGTGCACCTGTGATCCCTCGGCGCCGAGTGCCTGCCGGTAGACCGTGCCCGCGGCCTCGATGTACTCGCGGACCTTGCCCGGAAACGGCCACATGGTGTCCTCCATGTACATGGTGGGCTCATGGACGCCGGGCTCCGTGGGTACGTCCGCCAGGCTGCCGATGCCGGGTGACCACTGGAGCGGGGTCAGGATCCGCCCGCGTGACTCGTGCTGGAGCCCGTCGCGGTGCCGGGCCCACGACTGCAGGTCGCCCCTGGCCATCCGATCGGCCAGCCGGAGCCATGCCGCCCCGTCGCGCACCGCGGTGATCGTCACGACCCGATAGGCCGGCCCGCTGCCGTGCGCGTGATCGAAGTACCACAGGAGCCGGGCCTCGGAGCCCTCGGCCAGCAGCGGCATCCAGCCGTCCCGGTACGCATCCTCGAAGCGGGCCGCCCCCGTTCCCACCACCGAGTGGACTTCGTGGACGAAGAGCACGTTCCCCCTTTTTGGACCGAGAATCCCCAGGTCAACCGCGCTGGCGCCGGCACCGGCACCGGCCGTGCCTGCCCGCGCGGCGAGTCGGATGGTAACCGCCACCCGGTGCCGGGTCAACGGCGCGCGCCCGGAGCGCACCCCGGGGCCGGCGCCCGACCGGCACTACCCTGGCCGCATGGACGAACACGCAACCGCCCTCGAAGTCGCCTCGGCCATCCGGGCCATGGATGTGAGCCCGCTCGAGGTCCTTGATGCCTGCCTGCAACGAGTCGACGAACGCAATCCCGCCCTCAACGCGGTGATCTGGCGGAACGACGAGGACGCGAGAGGCGAGGCCAAGAGGCTGGGGGACAGGATCGCCGTCGGGGCGGACGACCTCCCCCCGTTCGCCGGAGTGCCGCTTCCCATCAAGGACCTCCTGCCGGTGGCCGGGCAGCCCGTGACCTATGGATCACGCGGAGCCGAGGGAGGTCCGAGCGATGTGAGCGAGCCCATCGCCGACGCGTTCGTGGCCGCGGGCTTCATCCTGTGCGGCCGGACCAACACCCCGGAGTTCGGGTCGATCACCGTGACCGAGAACAGTCTGTTCGGAGCCACCCGCAACCCGTGGGACCCCAACCACACCTCGGGCGGTTCGAGCGGGGGAGCGGGGTCGGCGGTGGCGGCCGGGATGTTCCCTGTCGCCCACGCCAGCGATGGTGGGGGGTCGATCAGGATCCCGGCGTCGTGCTGCGGGCTGGTCGGCCTCAAGCCGAGCCGGGGAAGGGTGGCCTCGACGGTCCCCGGCTGGCAGGGGATGGTCACCGAAGGGGCACTCAGCCGGACGGTGGCCGACAGCGCCGCCGTGCTCGACGTCATCAGTGCTCCCGATCCCTTCGGTTGGTCGAATGCACCCCGGCCCACCCGTCCGTTCGCCGACGAGGTCGGCGCCGATCCCGGGCGCCTCCGGGTGGCGCTGTGCACGGTATCGGCGCTCGGACTGCCGGTGGCCGGAGAACCGATCGCGGCCGTGGAGCACACCGGTCGCCTGCTCGAGGCGGCCGGGCACCACGTGTCGAGGCTCGACGCGGACGTGTTCGATCCGGAGGGATTGGGTCCGTTCCTCCACGTGGTCAACGCCGGACTGGCCGAGACGGGCGGGATCGACTGGGAGCGGGTCGAACCCCACAACCGGGCGGCCTACGCCGCCGCCGAGGAGGTCGACAGCCTGACGTTCGTGCGCTCGCTGGGCCAACTGCAGCGCATGTCGCGGAAGATCGTGGAGCGCTTCGACACCGAGTTCGACCTCCTGGTCACTCCGACCATGAGCATCGAGCCCCCCGAGGTCGGGCTGTTGGATGCCGTCCATGCCGGGGCCGGGGCCCCGGTCATGGAGGTGGTGGCCATGGCCGCGTTCACCGCCATCTTCAACATCACCGGCCAGCCGGCCATCAGCCTGCCGTTGCACGTCGCCGCCTCCGGTCTGCCGGTCGGCGTCCAGATCGTGGCCGGACCCTGGCGGGAGGCACAGCTGGTCCGGGTGGCGTCCTTCCTCGAACAGGCTGATCCCTGGTCCGGCCGGCACCCGTTGGCGTAGCCGGGCGCAGCGTCGCTGGGCGCAGCCCGGGCCTGGCCGGTTCAGTGGAGCCCGAGGGCCTCGGCGATCACGGCCAGCGCGCCGAGGTGGGCGTCGACGGTGACCAGTCCCGCCCCCATGGTGTTGACCGAGACCTGGGTGGCGCCCACCCCGCGCCACAACTCGACCCGCCGGACCAGGTCGTCCACGTCCCCGCGCCACTCGACCCGGCCCTCCATGCCGATGGTGCCCGGGTCCCGACCGGCCTCCCGGGCGGCCGCGTCGACGATGTCACGTGCGGCATCGAGGTGGGGGCCGGGTTGGACCATGGGGAACCAGCCGCTGGCCAACCTCCCCATCCGGGCATAGGCCCGAGGCGAGTTTCCACCGAACCAGATGGGAATGGGGCGCTGGACGGGCAGCGGGGCGATGCCGGCCCCGGTCACCTTGTCGAAGCGGCCGGCCATGGTCACCGAGCGGGTGGTCCACAGTCGGCGCAGGAGGTCGACCTGTTCCTCGATCCTCCTGCCCCGGGTGGTGAAGTCCTGGCCGAGGGCCTCGTACTCGACCGGGTTCCACCCGATTCCCACGCCCAGGCGGAAATTCCCACCGGTCAACAGATCGACTTCGGCTGCCTGTTTGGCCACCAGAGCCGTCGGGCGCTGGGGGAGGATGGTGATCCCGGTGACCAGTTCGAGGGAGGTGCAGGCGGCGAGGTAGCCGAACAGCACGAAGGGCTCGTGGAACTGGGTGTCGATGTCGTAGGGCCCGTCCCAACCATGGTGCACCGCCGGATCCGCCCCGACCACGTGGTCGTAGGCGATCAGATGCCGGAAGCCCAGACCCTCCACGCCCTGTCCGTAGGCGCGGACAGCTCCCACGTCGGGGCCGATCTCGGTCTGGGGCAGGACCACGCCGATCTCCATCAACGGACTCCCGTCATGACACCGGTCTACCGGCTCAGGCCCCGGCTTCGGCCGGGGCGTGTTCGTCCAGCTCGGACTGGCGCACCCAGGTGGCGTACATCTCGGCATAGCGGCCGCCGACCGCCACCAGCTCGTCGTGGGTGCCGACTTCGATGATGCGACCGAGGTCGACGACCACGATGCGGTCGGCCCGCATGGCCGTCGACAGCCGGTGGGCGATGAGGATGGCGGTGCGGTTCTCGAGCAGGACGTCGAGGGCGTTCTCGATCTTCGTCTCCGACTGCAGGTCCAGGTTGGACGTGGCCTCGTCGAGCACCAGGACGCGGGGATGGGCGAGGAACGCCCGGGCCAGGGCGAGCAGCTGCCGTTCTCCCGAGGACAGGGTCTGGCCCCGTTCGTGGACAACGGTGTCGAGGCCGTTCGGCATCCGGTCCACCACATCGGTGAGGCCGACCTTGTCGACCGCCTCGTGGATCTCGTCGTCGCTGGCGTCGGGACGGGCGAAGGCGATGTTGTCCCCGATGGTGCCGGCGAAGAGGAACGGCTCCTGGGGGACCACCCCGAGTTGGCTGCGCAGCGAGTGCATGGTGACGTCACGCAGGTCGTGTCCGTCGATGAGGACCCTCCCGACAGTGGGGTCGTAGAACCTGGTCACCAACTTGGCCAGGGTCGACTTGCCGGCGCCCGTCGGGCCCACGAAGGCCACCGTCTCGCCCGGGGCCACCCGGAGGTCCACGTCCTCGATGACCAGCCGGTCGGGGCGGTACCCGAAGGAGAGGTGGTCGAAGACGATCTCTCCTTCGATGGGGGGAAGCTCCACCGCGTCGGGTGCCTCGCGTACCTCGGGCTCGGTGTCCACCAGGTCACGCAGCTTGTTCACCGAAGCCTGACCCTGCTGGTAGGTGTTGTACTGCTGGACCAGCAGCTGGATGGGCTGGAAGAACCGGTTGAGGTAGAGGAAGAAGGCCACCAGGGCGCCGAGGGACAGGGTGTGGTCGACCACCATGGAGCCGCCGATGGCCAGCAGGACGGCCTGGCCGAGGACGCCGAGCAGCTGGGTGCCGGGGCCGTAGATGGCGTTGATCCGGGCCGTGTAGTTGTTGGCGTCCCGGTAGTCGCCGACCACGTTGCGATGGTGGATCACGTTGTGCCGCTGCCGGTTGTGGGCCGTCACGATGCGCACGCCGTGGAGGCTCTCGGACAGGTCGGCCAGCACATTGGCGATGCCGTCGCGCACCCGGTCGTAGCCGCGCTCGGACGCCCGCCTGAACCACACCGAGGCTCCGATGAGGGCGGGCAGGATGAGCACGACGGTGATGAAGGCCAGCCGGACGTTGGTGCTGAACAGGATGGCGGTGATGACCACCATGGTCAGGCCCTGGATGGCCAGCTGGGAGAGGCCGTCCTGGAGGAGCTGCTGGAGGTTCTCGATGTCGCTGGTCATCCGGCTCATGACCACGCCGGCTTTCTCCTCGGTGAAGAAGCCGAGCGAGAGGCGCTGCAGATGGGCGAAGACCTTGACCC
>CAWHIF010000006.1:0-349049 GCA_963829235.1 uncultured Acidimicrobiaceae bacterium | reverse complement strand
ACCCGGACACCGTTCACTTCGTACTTCCCAGGCGTGGCGTAGGCCGGGGGTGTGACGCCACTGGCCTACCCGCACCGGCGTTCAGGTCGGATCCGTGGCGCGACGACGGTTGTAGAGGCGGATGGCCCAGAGGTAGGAGGCGAGGGCAAATGCCGACGCACCAAGAAATGGAGATGATGGCGTGGTCACCGAGCTGGACACCGACCGGTCACCGGTGATCAGCCCCCGCACGGTGTCGACCAGCGCGGAGAACGGCTGGTAGTCGGCGAACTGACGCAGCCCGTCAGGCATCGTCCCTGTCCGCACGAACCCGCTGCTGACGAACACCAACAACAAACAGGGTCATCGGGGTGTTGCCGGCGGACTCGACGCTCGAACGGGTATCGCAGCTGGTGCTTGAGCTTCCGGCGCAGCATGTACGGCACCCGCAGCTCCTCGACGTAGCCTGAGCAACGTGCCCACAGCCGAAGGTTCGCAGCCCGGGATCACGGCCGGCTCAGATGCGGAGTCGTCGCCGGGCCACTGTTCGCGGGTGCCTTCAGGGTGATCGGGGCGACCCGCGCCGGGTACGACTGGCGACGCTTCCCGGTGAGTTCGCTGGCCATCGGCCGTCGAGGGTGGTTGCAGCGCGCCAACTTCATCCTCGCCGGTGTGCTCTACTCGTGCGCCGCACGAGGCCTGGGCCGCCGCCCACGGCAGCGGGTCGGTCCCCGTGCGGTCCCGGTGCTGGTCGCCGGCGGTTGGCATCGGTCTGATCGGCTCCGGCATGTTCGTCACCGATCCCGTGGAGCGGCTTCCCAACGGGGACACCGGACCAGGAGGGGTCGCACGACAGAGGAGACGCCCGAACGGTGCCGACCCGTCACGGGCAGCTGCACAACCTCTTCGCCATTCCCATTTTTGCCGGCATACCCAGTGCCGGCTTGGCCAGCGCGGCTACCGCCGTGCGGGGCAGGGACTACCGTTGGGCCTGCTACTCGGGGGGACCGGGCTTGATGATGGTGGCCAGCTTCCTGCTCTTCGGCAGGGCGTTCGGGGGCGCATCACGTCTTGCCGGTAAGGGCGGAGTCTTCCAGCGGCTCTCGATCGCATCCGGGTTCGGATGGCTTACGGCTCTGTCGCTTCGCGCCCACGCCGTCGGCGCCTCGTCGTTGACGTCATGCCTTCCTGTGGCAGATCCGGATTTCCTTCATTTGTTCGCCTGCTGCTACGCCTGCTCCCACGCGAATCGTCCGTGTGATGAAGGGTCCGGCCTCGCGCCGCGAGACCGGGTGGGCCGCGCCGTCAGGGGCGACGCCTCGTCCCTGGCCAGGGCGCGGCTGCGTACAGGTCCAGCTTGACCTGGTCCGCAACGGCGTCGAACCGGACGGGCCGCCGATCGGTGCCTACGTGTCCTGGAGCAGGCCGAGTACGTTGCCGTCGGGGTCGGTGACGGTGGCCACCAGGCGGCCGCCGCCGACGTCGCTGGCGGGATCCTTGACCACGGCACCCGCGGCGGTCATCTCGGCCAGCTTGGCCTCGATGTCCGGCACGTGCCAGAAGGCCACCGGCGAGGTCAGGTGCTGCGGACCGCCGCCCGGCACAAGCCCGATGTGCTGGCCGGCGGCATCGAAGCCGACGTAATAGGGCCCGTCGGTCTGGGGCGGCTGGCCGAGCAGGGCGGTGTAGACGGCCTTGGCCTTCTCCAGGTCGGAGACGGGATGAAGCACGGTCTTGATTCCCTCGGTGGAAGTGCTGGTCATGGTGCTCCTGAGGTCGTGGGTCACATCGACCCTGTGGTGTGTCGTCACTAGGTATGACGACCACGAACCGGAGGATGTGACCGTGAGCGACCCCGACCTGCTGGCCGAGCAATTCGAGGCCCACCGGGCCCGCCTCCGGACGGTGGCGCTTCGGATGCTGGGCTCGAGCCACGAGGCCGACGACGCCGTCCAGGAGGCCTGGTTGCGGCTCAACCGGTCCGACGCCGAAGCCGTGGACAACCTCGGAGGCTGGCTGACCACCGTGGTGGCCCGGGTCTGCCTGGACATGCTGCGCTCCCGGGCCAGAAAGGAAAGGGTCTCGCCGGACCCGACCCCCGAACCGGTCGCCGCGACCTCCCCCGAAGACGAGGCGGTGCTCGCCGACTCGGTCGGCCTGGCGCTGCTGGTGGTCCTCGACACCCTGGAGCCGGCCGAGCGGCTGGCGTTCGTGCTCCACGACATGTTCGCCGTCCCCTTCGAGGAGATCGCCCCGATCGTGGGCCGGACCCCGGTGGCGGCCCGGCAACTGGCCAGTCGGGCCCGGCGGCGGGTGCAGTCGGACCCGGCCGTTCCCGACACGTCCGCCGCCACCCAACGCGAGGTGGTCACCGCCTTCCTCGCCGCGGCCCGCCACGGCGACTTCGCGGGGTTGCTGCGACTGCTCGACCCCGACGTGGTGGTGAGGGCCGACTCCGTGGCCGTCGAGATGGCCGCGGCCAGAGCGAGTGCCGGAGCCCCGGAGCTGAGCGAGGAGATGCGCGGCGTCGATGCGGTCGGTCGAGTCTTCGCCGGCGGGGCCAAGGCCGCCAGGTTGGCGCTGGTCGACGGCTTGGCCGGAGCGGTGGTGTCGGTCGGTGGTCGGCCCATGGCGGTCTTCGGCTTCACCGTGCGCGATGGGCGCATCGCCGGCATCGAACTGCTCGCCGACCCCGAGATCCTCGCCGCGCTGGAACTGGAACCGGTGCAGGGTGAGGGGCAGCCGGCGTATCCGTGAATCGATCGAAGAAAGAAGGCGAACGACATGACGAACGGTTCTGAACTGATGGACCAGAGGATCAAGGAGTTGGGCGACTGGCGGGGCGAGACGCTCGGCGAGGTGCGACGAATCATCGGAGAAGCCGATCCGGACATCGTCGAGGAGTGGAAGTGGGTCAAGCCCACGAACCCCGGAGTCCCGGTCTGGTCCCACCACGGGGGCATCTGCACCGGCGAGACCTACAAGAATGTCGTCAAGTTGACGTTCTACAAGGGCGCTTCTCTCGACGATCCGACCGGGCTCTTCAACTCCAGCCTCGACGGGAAGGTCAGGCGTGCCATCGACATCAAAGAGGGTGAGAAGATCGACGAGAAGGCACTGAAGAACCTCGTTCGCGAAGCCGTGGCCCTCAATCTGGCGAAGTAGACGACCGTTTGCCGGGGCCCTTACCCGGTACCGAGAGTGAAACGGCCGGTCACCGCCGCAATTCCGCCACCTTCCCCAGCCATCCGAGCTTTTGTGGGTTGCGCATGGCGTAGATGCGGCTGATCCGACCGTCCTCGACGACCACTCGTCGCCTGCATCCCGACGTGGATCATTCGCCTTGCACGTCCCTGAGGCGGAAGGCCAGGGCCCCGACGCCGGCACAGGCGGCGCCGATGCCGACCATCACCGCCCCGGTGGTCCAGTCCGGCCTGACGGCCGGTGCGGCGGCCATCTGGTGGAAGAGCGACGTGTCGGCCAGCCAGTGGCTGGTGGTGAAGACGCCGCCGACGAGTTCGACGAGCAGCGACCAGCCCAAGACGACGTAGACGGCGTTCGAGGTGGCCCGCGGCCAGACGCCCATGGCCAGGACCCCGATGCCGAGGAGGCACACGGCCGGTGGGACGACGTTCAGTCCGGCGTCGAGCAACGTGGCCAAGCCCACCTGAGCGTTCTGCGAGATCGTGCCCAGCCAGGTGGCGATGCCGGCGACAACGCCCCCGGCCAGGAGCACGACGACGGCCACCCCGACCCGGCCGGCGAGCCAGGAGAGGCGGGACACCGGCCCGACCAGGAGGTGGTCGAGCCGGCCCTGCGCTTCTTCCAGGCGCGCCGCGGTGGCCTGTCCGGCCGCCACGAAGGCGACAAGGACGGCCACGATGAGGAACGACACGCCGAGGAAGGCCCCGGCTCCGGTGCCGGGGGCCCCGAGGCGGGAGAAGACGGTCTTCACCGACGAGCCCGAGATCGTCGTGCCGGCGGACTTGGCGATCAGGCCCAGCACCAACCCGGTGGCGCCCAGGGCGCAGATCCATGCGATGACGGTCGGTCGGACGAGTCGCACGGTCAGGCCCAGCTGACCGGAGAGGAGCCGGGTCCGGGCCCGGGCATGGGCGCGGTCGGGCAGGATGCCGGCGCTGACATCGCGGTCGGCGGCCAAGTGCACGGCGACCAGGGCCACCGCGGCGGTGAACCCGAAGATCGGCAGGAGCGCGAGTGGCCGGGGACCGGTGAGCGGCTGGAGTTCCTCGACCCAGCCGAGCGGTGAGGCCCAGATGAGCCCGTGCAGACCCACGCCGGCGTCGGCGACCATCCTGAGGGCGTAGGAGGCGCCGAGGAACCACCCGGCATAGGCGGCTGCTTGGCGGCGGGTGGCAGCCAGTTGGCTGGTGAGGGCGCCGACAGCCACGAACATGACGGCGGTCGACACCAAGGCGAGGGCGAAGAAGGCACCCGGACCGGCCGCGATGTCGACCATCGAGTCGTGCCCGGCCGCCACGGTGAACACGGCCGTGATGGCCCACAACGTGGCGACCCCGACGGCCAGACCACCGAGCGCCTGGCCGCTGGCCCCCCGCCGGGTCGTCTGTCCGGTCAGGAACAGCTCCCATCGACCGGCGTCCTCCTCCCCGCGCAGCAACCGGGTGGAGGTCAGCAGGCCCCAGATGGCGCCGAGGATCATCAGCGACATGGACGCCTTCAACACCGTGAAACCGGCCACCGTCTGCAGGTGCGGTGCGGGACCGAACAACGCCCTCGTCGCGTTGTTCGACCCGAACGCAGCGGCCAGGTGCTCCCGCTCGGTCCGGGTCTTGTAGATCCTCGTGTAGCTGATGGCCGAGGACGCCACCACGACGCCGAAGATGTAGCCCCATATCGCCCCCGAGCGCCCCGCCTTGCGCGCCGTCTGCCGCAGGACGACGACCCTCGAAGAGCGCCCCTCCTGCACCGGACGCCGAAGGGCGGCCGGTGCGACTGCGGTCTCAGCCGACAACGGAGTGCCCATCTGCGGGCTCCTGTTCGCCGTAGAGGGCGAGGAACAGCTCCTCGAGCGACGGCTCCCGGCTCAACAGCTTGGTCACGTGGCAGCCGGCGAGCACCTTCAGCAGCGGCTCCACCGATCCGCTCACCTCCAGGTGCACATCACGCCCGTCGGCGCGGACCGCGCTCACCCCCGGCACGCGCCCGAGGTCCGGGATCGGCCCGTCGAAGGTCACCACCACCGTGGTGGCCGAGAGGTGGCGCATTTCGGCCAGCGTCCCGGTCTCGACCAACCGTCCGTTGCGCAGGATGGCGACCTGGTCGCACAGCGCCTCCACCTCGCTCAGGATGTGCGACGACAAGAACACGGTCTGACCCCGCCCCTTGGCCTCATGGATACAGCTCCGGAAGGCCTGCTCCATGAGCGGGTCGAGTCCCGCCGTCGGTTCGTCCAGGACGAGCAGGTCGGCCCGGGACATGAGGGCGGCGATGAGCAGGACCTTCTGGCGGTTCCCCTTGGAGTACGCCCGGACCTTCTTGTCCGGGTCCAGATCGAAGCGGGCGACCAGCTCGTCTCGATAGGCCTCGTCGACCGTGCCTTGGATCCGGCCCAGGAGGTGCAGCGTCTCCGCGCCGGTGAGCGCGGGCCACAGGTTCGCCTCGCCGGGTACGTAGGCGAGGTGCCGGTGGGTGGCGACCGGACGGTGCCGGCAGTCCAACCCGAAGATCTCGGCCCGGCCGGCCGTCGGCAGGATCAGTCCCAACAGCAGCCGGATGGTGGTCGTCTTGCCCGCTCCGTTCGGTCCGAGGTAGCCGAGGACCTCGCCCGGCCCGACCTCGAGGGAGAGATCGTGGAGCGCGTCCACCGCGCCGTAGCGCTTGGTGAGTCCCTCCGTGCGTACCGCGGCGGGTGTGCTCACGTGTCCGTCCGTCTCGTGGACCCGGCCCCGCCCGGGCTCGTGGAGGTACCGGTGGAGAGCCCGTCGATCGCCGCACGCGCCTCCGCGGCCAGTTCCGGACTCAGCAGCGGCCGGGAGTAGAAGTCGAGCTTCGCCTTGGCCAGGCGAAGGTGCCCCTCACGGCTGAAGATATCGGCCCCCAGCGCCCGCGACAGCTGCTCGTTCATCGACAGGGCTCCGAGTTCCATGGCCACCAGCAATGCCGAGTACGCCCTCTGGTCGCCGGTCAGGCCCGGGTGGTGCTCCGCCAGCCATTTCTCTCCGAGGTCGACCATCTCGTCGAACATCGTCGCCGCCGCGGCAGAGCCATCGAGCATCGAGCGGGCCAGGTAGCGATAGAAGAGCAGCATCGTCGGCTGCGCGCCGGCCAGGAACCCCGGCGCCGCCAGCCGGCCTTCGACGACCGCCTGTTCCTTGAGCCGCATGAGCTGGTCGAGGGCATAGGCATCGCAGGCGTCGCGCAAACCCTCCTTCGACCCGAAGTGGTGACGCACCAGCCCCCCCGACACGCCGGCCGCGGCGGCGATGTCCCGGATCGTCGTCGTGCCCATCCCGTGCTCCCCGAAGAGGCGCAGCGCCGCATCCCTGATCCGTGCCCGCGCCGTCAGGTCCTCGAAGGCCGGTTCCCCCAATGCGCCAGTCGGCATGGACGTCCGTCCTCTCTGCGCCGGTTCCGAGTTAGCTGTCGACGCCAATAGACTATACGCAGAGATAGTCAGCGCCCCGGTGGATCAGTGGACCGGCTCGTCCGGGACCCCGCCGCGGCACCCGGCGCTCCGGACAAATTCTAGGATTGCCGGAACGCGACCTCGCCTGGTCCGCAGGCAGCCCGGGAGGAGCGAGCACGATGAACCTCACGCCCTTCTTGCTCTTCGACGGAGACTGCGCCGAGGCGATGGCCTTCTATCAATCCTGTCTGGGCGGCGAACTGACCATGACCAAGCTGGGCGACACCCCGATGGGGATCGACGCACCACCCGAACAGCGGCAAAAGGTGACCTATGCCTGCCTGAAGAGCGACGCCGTCGAGCTCTCGGGCACCGACTGGCTCCATCCCACCCGGGTGCCGAAACCGGGCAACACCGTCGCCGTCTATCTGCAGGCCGCGGACGACGGTGAGCTGAGGTCGGTCTTCGACAAGCTGGCCGTCGGCGCCGACAAGGCCCTACTCGACGACCTGCGGGACATGCCGTTCGGCACCTACGGGCATCTCGCCGACCGGTACGGTGTGCACTGGTTCTTCCGAGGCGCTCCCCGGCGTGACGCGACCCCGGCGAGTGAACCCGGAGATGCCGGCAAAGCGAGGAGCACATGACTGATCCGCTGTCCCGGGACGGATTGGAACGGTTCGCCGAGGTGGCAGCCCGCCATGTCGGGCCCGACAAGATCCCCGGCCTGGTCGCGCTGGTAGCCAGGGATGAACACGTTCATGTGGAGACACTCGGATCCCTGTCTGTCGGCGGGCCACCGGTCAGCCGGGACTCCCAGTTCCGGATCGCGTCGACATCCAAGCCCGTGACCGGCGCGGCGATCATGGCGCTGGTGGACGAAGGCGTCGTCCGGTTGGAGGACCCGGTTCAGAAGTGGCTGCCGGAGCTGGCCGATCGCCGGGTGCTGCGAGCATGGACGGCCCGCTCGACGACACCGTCCCCGCACCGAGGCCGATCACCGTCCGCGATCTGCTCACCTTCACCTTCGGTTTCGGGATGGTGGCAGAAATGTTCATGGCGCCCCAGCCGTGGCCGGTGGTGCAGGCCGCCACCGAATTGCGCCTCGGCACCCTGGGCCCTCCCAACCCCGACGCAGCAGCCCGACCCCGACACCTGGATCGCCGGGCTCGGTTCGCTGCCGCTTCATGGCCGAGCCGGGCCGGCGTTGGATGTACAACACGGGGGCGTCGGTCCTCGGGGTGCTGGCGGGCAGGGCCGCCGGCATGCCCTTCACCGACGTGACTGCAGCAGCCGGATATTCGAGCCACTGGGTATGCGCGACACGGCTTTTTGGGCTCCGGATGTCTCGCGCCTGGCCACTGCCTACGTATCCACGGCGGATGGGCCGGAGGTGTGGGATCCACCCGACGGGCAGTGGAGCCACCCTCCCGCCTTCGCCGACGGCGCAGCCGGGCTGGTCTCGACCGTCGATGACCTCCTGGCCTTCGCCCGCATGTTCCTCGTCGCCGGCGCCCCGGTGCTGTCCGAAAGAGGCGGTCGCGCAGATGACCCGCGACCAGCTGACCCCGGCTCAGCGGGCCGGGACCGCGGACGCATTCCTTCACGGTCGGAGCTGGAGCCTGTGCCAGTCCGTGATCACCGAGGGGCCACGGGCCGGGGCCTTCGGATGGGACGGCGGGCTGGGTACGTCGTGGCTGGTCGATCCGGCCCGGGCCTTGGTGGTGATCGTGCTGACACAACTCCTCTGGGCGACCTCGGAGCCTCCCGCTGTCCACGCCGAGCTACAAGACGCCGCCTACGCCGCCCTCACGAACTCGTAGGTGAGCAACGACGAGGCCGTCACCGATGGTCCGGGTGCCGACGAGGCGCAGGGGTTTCTTGTCGCTGGTGTCGCCGAAGAGGCGTTTGCCCGCCCCGAGCACGACCGGGAAGACGACGAGCCGCAACTCGTCGACCAGATCGTGCTCGATCAGTGTGCGCACGAGCTGGTAGCTGGCGTAGACGACGATGTCCCCGTCCAGATCTCCTGCTTCAGCTTGGAGACCTCGCTCGACCACGTCGCCCTTGAGCACGGTCGACGTTGCTCCAGCTGGGGCTCGTTCGAGGGTCGACGAGACGACGTACTTGGGCAGGCTGTTCAACCTGTCCGCCCACTCGCCGGTCCGCGACGCAGCCACCGCGCGGCGAACCACTCGTCGCTCCGCCGACCCAGCAGCAGGGCCTCGGTGCCGCAGCGCCTCGTCGAGTCTCGACCTTGGCCCACCCTTCGAGGTCCTTGCCCCCGAACTGGCCGAACCAGCCGCCCATGCCTGAAGCCCTCCTCGACCGTCCGGGTCCTGGACGACTCCATCGAGCGAGACGTTGGTGGTGATCGACGATCTTTCCCATTTCGGTTCTCCTTTCGTCGGCGTTGTCAGTTACCACTCATGTAGACACCGCGACATCGCGGAAACTGGGCGCTCACCGACCGCCCAGTTCGCCCCTCGGCCGGTGTCTATACGAGGATGGAGATGCGCACGAGGGCCGGAGAGAGGTGACGCGACGGTGGGTGACGGCCGACCTGATCTCGAGGGCGCGGGCCGGGGACGGCGACGCCTTCCGGCAGCTGACCGAGCCGCACCGCCGGGAGCTCCAGGTGCATTGCTACCGGATGCTCGGATCCTTCCAGGATGCCGAGGACGCCCTCCAAGAGACGCTGCTGGCCGCCTGGCAGGGCTTCGGAGGGTTCGAGGGACGCGCCTCGCTGCGCACCTGGCTCTACCAGATCGCCACCAACCGTGCCTCAACGCGCGTCGCTCGGCCAGCCGACGCCCGGCCAAGGAGTGGGACGTGCCCAAGGTTGAACCGCCCGAGCCGACCCGGCTCGGCGAAGTCCTCTGGCTCGAGCCGTATCCCGACGCCCTCCTCGAGGGCGCCATCGACGTGCCGCTCGGCCCGGAGGCCCGTTACGAGCAGAGCGAATCGATCTCTCTGGCCTTCGTGACCGCCCTGCAGGTCCTGCCGCCGCGCCAGCTCGCCGTGCTTGTCTTGCGCGACGTCCTCGGATTCCAGGCGAGCGAGGTGGCCGACATGCTGGACTCGACCGTCGAATCGGTCAACAGCGCGCTCAAGCGGGCGCGCGCCAGCTTGGAGCGCCGGTGGGCGCCGACCGCCGATCTCGAACCGTCTCCCGCCCCCGACTCACCGCGCGGAGAATGCGATCGTGGGGAAGTTCGTCAGCGCGTGGGAGTCCGCCGATCTCGACGCGCTGGTGGCCCTCCTGACCGACGACGTCTTCATGTCGATGCCGCCGATGCCCTTCGAATACGAGGGCCGAGACGCCGTGGCCCGCTTCTGTGCCAGCATCTTCGGCTCGGGCCGGAGGTTCGACCTCGTGCCGACGCGAGCCAACGGTCAGCCGGCGTTCGGGCCTACGTGCGCGCCCCTGACGGCATCAGCCACGGGGCGGGCTCTTCGTCCTCGCCCTCGCCGGCGACCGGATCTGCGCCATGACCCGCTTCGAGAACAGTGTGCTCCCATGGTTCGGGCTACCGCGATCGCTCCCGAGTCGGCCGATGCCTCCTACCCCGGCAGCCGTGACATGGCGGCACGGAAGGAACGCCGTGACACGGCGGCACGGCAACCTGCCACCAGGCATTGCTGCGGCCGCGAGGTAGCTTGGACTGTCGACAAGAACGGGTGGAGCCGAACGGTTCCGCCGACTGATTCCTTAGGGGGGATTCCATGCGACGTCATCTACCCATCCGACTGCTGGCCTGTGCCGCTCTGGCCGGTTCGGCCTCATTGGCTGCGGTCGCCATTCCCGGGAGCACGGCAACGGCAGCGGCGCCTCTCACGGTGAGCTGCACCAGTCTCTCGGGAACAGCCACGAGCCAGACCATCTCGGGCTGCACGGGAGGCGGTGCCATCGCGGCTGACGCCGGAACGGCGCCGGCCCACGGGACCTCGGTCGCCGCCACGAAGACCATCACCTGGTCGAACAAGAAGACCACCACGACCAAATACACGATCAAGGCAGGCTCCGATGCAGCGTGCCCGACCGTGGCCAAGTACACGAAGGACCTGTTGGAGAACTCGTCGGGTACGGTCACCGGTGGCACGGCCAAGGGACTGATCGGCGGTAGCTACAAGGGCACCATCTGCGTCTACAAGTTGACGTCGAAGCCGACCACCCTGCTCATCAAGAACAAGGGCCCGGTCACCATCTGAGCCACGCCTCACCGGGACAACGGCAGTACGCCGAGAGACCCCCGGCAGTGCCGGGGGTCGCTCGCTCCCCGACGCGTCTGCCCAACCAGCTGCCGGGGCGGGCTGCCGCCGCTGGGTCACGGATGCGCTTGACCGGCGTTTTTCGACCCGTCGACGCTCTTGAACGTGCGGCTGTACGTCATCATCAGTGCCATCAATGGCACCCTACATGAGTTTGTGTTGGTGCCAAAATGATGCCATAATGGCACTCATGGACCTGCAGCCCTATATAGACGAGATCCACCGACCAGCTCGAGGTGCGCCGAAGCCGGCGGGGAGGACGCACGGGCCCTTGGCCGGGCGGCTCGTCGGCACCGCTGGACTCGGCGATCCGTCTCGTCCCTGTTGGACGCGCTGGCCGCGGCAACCCAGGAGATCACCTGCGAGCTCGCACCCGCTTCGGTGGAGGTGCGCCTGCGTGGCCGCGACCCCGAGTTCGTCGTCACGGCTCCGGCCGAGCCGGCCGGCGACGACCTGGCGGATGCGGGCCGCGACGGCGCGGAGACGTCGTCCGCGGCCGCCGCAGCTCCTCGTCGGCGACGAGGGCGGCATGGCGCGGATCAACCTGCGGATGCCCGATCACCTCAAGTCCCGGGTCGATCACGCCGCCGCGGGTCAGGGGCTTTCGGTCAATGCCTGGCTGGTCCGGGCGGCCGCCGCCGCCCTGGAACGCACCGACCCTCCGGCACGGCCCGGCCGGCGCGGCCCGCAGGGTGCACAGCGGTTCACTCGGCTGGGCCCGCTGACCGGCCGCTCTCGTTGCCGGCGGTGTCGGGCTTCCGATCGATCCACCGATCCCCAGAGAAAGGACTTCCATGCCAACCTTCGACACCCCCGAGCCCATCTCGCTCACCGTGGAGCTCGGCGTCGGCGACCTCCAGATCGCGGCGAGCGATCGAGCCGACACCGTGGTCGCGGTGGAGCCGAGCGACCCCGGCCAGTCCCTCCGACGTGGCCGCCGCGGAGAGGACCACCGTGGAGTATGCCAACGGCGTGCTCCGGATCAAGGCGCCCAAGGGATGGAAGCGATACAGCTTCCGCGGGGGCGGCGAGTCGATCGATGTGCGGATCGAGCTGCCGACCGGTTCGCAGCTGCGCGGCGAGGCCGGGCTGGCCAACCTGCGCTGCTCCGGGAGCACTCGGTGACTGCCGCTACAAGACCGGAGCCGGCGACATCACCCTCGAGCAGGTCGCCGGGGACGCCGAGCTCACCACCGGCACCGGGCGGTCAGGGTCGACCGGATCGGTGGCCCGTCGAAGATCAAGAACGGCAATGGCGACACCTCCGATCGGCGAAGTCGCCGGCGATCTCCAGGTGAAGGCGGCCAATGGCGACATCGCCGTGCGACCAGGCCCGAGCGCCGCGGTGTCGGTCAAGACTGCGAACGGCGATATCCATCTCGGTGAAGTGGTCACCGGTGCTCGTCGTCGCCGAGACGGCATGCGGCAAGGTGGACGTCGCCGTGCGCCCCGGGGTCGCGGCCTGGCTCGATCTGCACACCGGCTTCGGCCGCGTGCGCAATCACCTGGATGCCAGCGAGCGTCCCGGACCCGTCGGACGACACCGTCGAGGTGCGGGTCCGCAGCTCCTTCGGGGACATCACCGTCCGTCGCGCCGATACCGGCGAAAGCGGAGCCGCTTGACCTCGACCTCGGGCCGACCTGCACACTGAGAACCCGTGACCGGTGTCCGGTACGAAGGACTGGGGCCGTGCTCGGGCTCACTCCTCTTCGGGTGAGCCGAACCGGATCAGGTTCCCGTCCGGATCGGTGTGCGAGCCCTCTCGCAGCTTGTAGGGCGTCGGCCCGACCGGCAAGGTGCGGCCGCCGATGCCCGGGCGGCTCCACTCCTCGTACAGGGCATCGGCGTCGCGCACGTAGAGATACGTCGATGCATGGTGGGCCGGAACGTGCCCGGGGTCGGCAGCCAGGTGGAGACCGACGCCTTCGCGATCGGCGAATCCGTAGTGGCCAACGTCGTCGTAGGCGAAGGCGTCGAAACCGAGGGACGAGTAGTGGGCCAGCGCGTCGGCCAGGTCCCGCACCGGGAAGATCGGGCTGAAGCGGCGCAACTGCCGGGCCGGTCGCTTCCGTCCCGTTCCGGTCTCCAGGCCGGCACCCTTGATGTCGGTGAGGGCGAGGAGCACCGCTCGGGCGGCCTCGATCTGTGCCGGCGTCACCCGCTCCCGCAGTTGGCGGTCGACCGTCTCCACGCCCCGCACCACGGCATCGACCACCTCTCGGCCGCGTTCGGTCAGCTCGAGGGCGATCCGCCGGCGGTCGTCGGGGTCGGGGCTCCGCTCGAGATAGCCGCGGTTCACCAGGATGTCGGTGACCTGGCTGACCGCCTGCCTGGTGACCCCGAGGTCGGCACGCAGGTCGTCGCTGGGGCCGCCCGTGGTGTCGATTCCGGCCAGGATGAACGGCCCGTTCCTGGGCAGGTCGTCGATGCCGATGGCATGCAGCTGGACCCGAATCGACCGGGCATAGGCACCGCGGGCCGAGCGCATCAGGGTGGGAGTGGGTAATTCGCTCGCCTCCGGTGCATCCATTGGGGCATCCTGTCCTCAAGAGCCTTGATAGTCAAGAAACTTGCTTCATCTCCGCGATCCGTCCCGTCGTGGCCGGGCGCCATCAGCGCGTACGGTGGGCGTGGAGAAAGAAGCCGTAGCCAACAGCGGTCCCTCGGACCGCGATCGGGGGAGACATGGTCGACCAGACGCCGACGAGCAGCGGAGGACCAGCGGTCCCCGCGGTGCCCCAATCGACCGCGGAGGTGCCCCACCCGACCGTGGAGGAGCGAGCCCGGCTCGGCAAGGAGGCGCGCACCCTGGCTCCACGCTCGTCCCAGTCGGAGTTCGTCCCGGTCGAAGACCGTCCTGACCCGGTCGCACTCCTCGAGGGCCAGGCGGCCACCCGTGTGCCCGAGCTGGTGCCCATCCGTTACGGACGCATGCTGGTGTCACCGTTCACGTTCTTCCGGGGCGCCGCACTGATCATGGCCTCGGACCTGGCCACCACGCCCCGCTCAGGTCTTGTGGCTCAGATCTGCGGCGACGCCCATCTGTCCAATTTCGGCCTCTTCGCCTCGCCGGAACGCGCGCTGATGTTCGACGTCAACGACTTCGACGAGACCCTCCCCGGTCCGTGGGAGTGGGACGTCAAGCGCTTGGCTGCCAGTGTGGTCATCGCCGCCCGGGACCGTGGGTTCAGCGACAAGGAGGCGCGTGCCGCGGCCCTCGCCGTCGGGGCCGGGTATCGCCAGGAGATGGCGAGACTGGCCGGGATGTCCACCCTCGCCGTCTGGTACTCCCATGTCGACGTGGTCGGCCTCCTCGCCGAACTCGAGGCGATCGCCGGATCCACCGGGTCCAAAGCGGACAGGCGGATGGCCGACCGCACGGCCAAGATCATGTCCAAGGCCAGAACCCGCGACAGCCTCCAGGCCCTGGACAAGCTCACCACGGTGGTCGATGGCCGACGCCGCTTCATCAGTGACCCACCGCTCATCGTCCCCGTCGAGGAGCTCTTCCCGCAGCTCCAGAGCGACGCCATCCGCGACCTGCTCCTGCAGTTGCTGCGCAATTACCGCCACAGCCTCCAGACCGACAGGCGGCACCTGCTGGAGGAGTTCCAGTTCCTCCAGGTGGCCCGCAAGGTGGTGGGTGTGGGCAGCGTGGGTACTCGGGCCTGGGTCCTCCTCCTCGTGGGCCGGGACAACGACGACCCGCTGATCCTCCAGGCCAAGGAGGCCGAGGCGTCGGTGCTGGAAGAGTTCGTGGGCAAGAGCGGGTACGCCAGTCACGGCCAGCGGGTGGTGGCCGGCCAACATCTCATGCAGGCGGCCAGCGACATCTTCCTCGGGTACCAACAGGCCACCGGTCCTGACGGGGAGACCCGGGACTACTACGTCCGCCAGCTCCGCGACTGGAAGGGTTCGTTCGAGGTCGAAGAGGCCATCCCGCAGGGTCTGACCAAGTACGCCGAAGTGTGCGCCCAGGCGCTGGCCCGGGCCCACGCCCGTTCGGGCGACCGGATCGCCATCGCCGCCTACCTCGGTGCCGGCACCATCTTCGACCGGGCCATCGTCCAGTTCGCCGAAACCTATGCCGACCAGAACGAGCGCGACTACGAAGCCTTCAAGGACGCGGCCGCCTCCGGTCGGATCGCGGTCGAGTCGGGCCTCTGATCCCGGTCGGTCCGACCACCGCCGGAGCTCAGGTCCCGGCCACTCCCTTGCCCACCAGGACGACGCCGAACACCAAGAGGAGCACCGCCATCACCGTGGCATTGTTCAGCGCCAGCCAGGCCCTCCAGTTCTTGAGGACACCCTGGGCCCTGTCACCGAGGCTGACCATGACGACCAGCGGTGCGGCGACACCGGCGGCGGCGATGACGACGTAGACCACGATCGAGACGATCGACTGGCCGGCGGACAGGCCGGCCGAGGAGATGGCTGCAGCCCCGGCGACGGCCACGGCGATGTTCTTGGGGTTGGCGGCGCCGACGGCCGCACCGATCCCGAGTGACTTCCCGGGGGTGAACGACGCCAGCCCGTCCATCCACTTCGGTGACGGGGCCACCTCACCGTCCTTCGGTCGCCGTCGGAAGCGCCGGACCGCGGCCACCAGCAACAGGACCCCCAGTCCCAGTTGGAGCGTCCCCGCCCCCTTGGACGGTCCGGACTTCGACAGGTCGATGGCGTTGGCCACGATGACCAGGATGCCAAGGACCAGGGCGACACCGATGACGAACCCGACCAGGTAGGCCGAAGCCGCGGGCACCGGCCGCTTGGTGAACAGGAGGAGGATTTCGGCGATGATGGGGATGGGTGAGATCGTCACCGCGATGGCCAGAGGGAGCAGTGTTCCGAGAACCCCGTGCATCGGTGCCGCCTTCTGTCGGAGGGAGGTTGTGGCCGGCTGTCGGGAGCCGAATGGCTCGGCCCGGTGCATGGTACTTGTGCCGGCGTCCGCGATCGGTTGATCCGCGGTCGGTCAGACGGAGGATCGGTCGTCGGGCGACGCGTGTTCCGAGGTCGGCCGGGCGGGATGCCAGACTCGGGGACGTGCGGGACGTGCCCGACGTGCCCCGGCATCGTGACCTCGCCGCCTTCGACGAGCGTGCGGCGACCTATGACGAAGGACGCCACGGTGGGTTGCACCACGAGATCTCCGTCCGGACGGCGAACTTGGTCGCCGCGCCCGGGGAGCCACCCCGGCGGGTCCTCGACATCGGATGCGGCACCGGGTACCTCCTCCGCCTGCTGGCCGCCCGCTTCCCGGATGCCATCGAGCTGGTGGGCGTCGACCCCGCTCCGAGGATGATCGACAAGGCCCGGGCCACCACCACCACCGACGACCGGCTCAGGTTCTCCATCGGGGCAGCCGAGCACCTGGCCGAGCCCGACGACCGGTTCGATCTGGTCGTGAGCACCACCTCGTTCGACCACTGGTCGGATCAGCAGGCGGGGCTCGGGGAGTGCTTCAGGACCATCCGCCCAGGCGGTCGCCTCGTGCTCGTCGACCAGTTCTCCGTGTTGCTGGCCCCGACGTTGCTGGCCGGCCGTCGGGGGAAGGCCCGGACCAAGCGCCGGGCCACCCGGCTTCTGACCACGGCGGGGTTCCGAGCCCCCGAATGGCACGACCTCTACGCGGTCATCATCAAGGCGGTGACGGCGACGGCGTAGTGTCCCGCGGCTGCCGGCGTCGCTCGTTCGGCGACGGCGTCAGTCAGCCGGTCCCTCACGGAGCTCGGTGCCGGAGCGCACATCGGCGGCCGTGGGCTGGCGCCCGTCCTCTCGGTCCGACAGCACGTCGCGCAAGTTCGTGAGCAGCTCTTCCACCTCCCGGTGCTCGACGATCAGATGGCGCCGGGTCCCGTCCCGGACGTCGGAGACGAGGCCGGCATCCCTGAGGACCTTCACGTGGTTGCTGACGGTGGGCTGGGCCAGCGCGAATGCCACGGCGATCTCGGTGACGGTGAGTGGGCCATTCCTCAGGGCATCCAACATCGCCAGCCGGGTGGGATCCGATATCGCCTTCAGACGGCGGGCGAGTGCTTCGGTGCGCGCCCGCGCCTGTGCCCCGGTGGTATCGGTGCGCACCCCGACGACGACCACACCGGGGAGGTCGACGAGCAGTCCCTTGTGGGTGAAGAAGGCGGGGACCACGACGAGCTCGCCGTCGGGGGCGAGGTTCGCCACCGTGCTGTCGAGCAGCTCGCCGAAATCGCATTCACTGCGCGCCACCTCGTGCCAGTCGGCTCCTTTCGCCTCGAGCTCACGGCGGATGGCCACCGCCACCTCCACCGCCCCCCGGCCCGAGCGCTCCCATTCGATGCGGATCGCCGCCCACATGTCGCGAACCAGATCCAGGTAGGCGCGGCGCAGTTCCCCTGACTCCCGGAGCCGCTCGAGCCGCAGCAGGATCACCCGCCGGTCGTCCTCCGTCTCGGTCAGCAGTGGGAGCTCCTCCTCCGGTGGCGGCAGCGTGGTGCAGAGCTCCTCCAGGCGGTCGAGCAACTCGTCGGCATCGGTGGTGAAGAGGAGCCCGCCGCCGTGCGCGAGCACCATCAGCTCCATGAAGCCGCCGCAGCTCATCTCCTCGCCGGGCCCCCAGATGCTGTCGACCCGGGCCTGGAGATCGGGGTGGGCCTCGTAGACCGCGGCCAGAACGGGGTGGTCCGCCCGGTAATCCTCCCGCTCACCGGAGGCCAGGGCCCACTCGATCTCGATGGCCACCGACGGCCGCACCGACACCCGCGGGGTCTTCGAGACGGGCAGATCGGTATGGATCAGAGGCATAGTTCAATAACTATATAGGTATATTGTTGACAGAGTCAAGCGACCGCCGTAGGATTGGCCGGGTGGGAATGCATCCGTTGATGGCAGAGCAGATGGTCGGGGACAGAATGTCCGAGCGCGAACGCGCCGCATCCGCCTCGCGCCGGGCGCGCCCCTCGCCGCCGAAGGCGACGTCCCGTTCGGCCCGACGGGGTGTGCATCCGCACCGGGCGCCGGCCCGCCTGGTGGGCGGCCTGCTCATTGCCGCCGGTCGACGGCTGGCCGGGCCGGACGCGCTCTCGGCTGCACTCGATGCCTCGCCGGTCGAGCACGGCCGAAGCGCGGCCTGATCCCCTCGGGGACGGCGTCGGTTCAGGGCCGCATCAACACCTTGATGCACTCCGCGCTGCGGGCGGCGGCGGCGGCGTAGGCCTGCGGCGCCTCTGAAAGCGAGAACCGGTGGGTGAAGATGCCGTCGGTCCGCAGACGGCCGTTGGCCACCAGTGGGACGAGAGTCTTCCAGGTCTTGTGGACCGGCGCGGTCGTCATCCGCAGGGTGACGCTTCGGATGAGACCCATCAGCACCGGTAACGGGTAGGGCCGGAGGTCGTGCACGCCGACGACCGACACCGTGCCGCCGGCCCGGACGCAGGTGAGCGCGTCCTCCAGCGTGGTGTCGCTGGCCACGGCGTCGATCACCGCGTCGGCCCCCCTGCCCGCGGTCGCGTCGAGCACGGCTTCCACCGTCGGTCCCTCCATCGGGACGGCCCCGGAGTCGGACGCCAGTGAACGGCGGCCGGCCACCGGGTCGGCGGCGAGCACCCGGCCTGCGCCCAGGGCCAGCGCGGAACGGACGGCGCAGAGCCCGACGGCGCCGAGCCCGAGGACGACGACGGTGCCCCCGGCGGGGAAGTCGGCCCGTTCGGCACCGATCCAGCCGGTCCCGAGGTTGTCGGTGAGCAGCAGCGCCGCCTCGTCGTCCATCCCCTCGGGGATGGACAGGAGCTGGAAGTCGGCCGACGGCACCGCCACCGCAGAGGCCTGGCCGCCGGGCAGCGCCCCTGAGCCGAAGACCTTGGGACCCTCGATGCAGGTGACCGGATCGCCGGTGGCACATCCGTCGCAGTACCCGCAACCGGCGACCGATGCGGTGAGCACCCGGTCCCCGGGCCGGAAGCGGCGCACGTCGGGACCGACCTCGGCGACGGTGCCGACGAACTCGTGGCCGACGGCGATCCCGTCGCCGACCGGGATGTCGCCGTCATAGAAGTGAAGATCCGATCCGCAGATGGCGGTCGACGCCACGTTCACCACCGCACCGTCGGCACCGGGCAGGACCGGGTCCGGGGCCTCGACCACACGGACCCGACCCGGCCCGTCGATGACGACCTGGCGCATGGCCCTCCTTACGGTTTCGCGGGAGGCGGCTGAGCGGTTGCCGGCTGCGCGGTTTCCGGCTGCTGCGGTAGACGGGTTCTCGGTAGACGGCCTCCCGGTCGACCGCCGCTTGGTAGACACAATTGCGATGTTGTGTACTATGGCACACCTCGCAGGTCGACGTCCTCGTCGAGAAAGGGTCACGACATGCGCAACCCGCACGCGGGCGAGCCGTTCGACACCAGCGACGCGGAGATCGCCGACGCGCTGGCCGACGTGAGCATCCCGACGCTGATGCTGTCACTGGTCCACATGTCCGGCGACCCTGAGCTCATCCGCGGACGGTTGAGGCCGGCCGGCCTCTTCCTCAACGAGGTCCAGGGGTACATGACCGAAGAGGACAAGGCGGAGGTCCGAACCATCGCCCTCGACGTCATCCGCGACTACCGCGACCGGGGCTGTCCCGAGCCCGAGCCGATCTCCGCCGAGCTGCTCCACGAGATGATGAGCTGGCTCGTGTGCGAGGAGGTGCCGGCTGAGTACGTTCCGATGCTCATGGAGGAGATGGAGCTGGACGGAGCCGACCAGCGGCGGGTGGCCGTGCCCGCCGAGGACAGCGCCCGTGACGCCTTCCCCGTCGTGGTCATCGGGTGCGGGCAGTCGGGGCTGCTGGCCGGCATCCGGTTGAAGCAGGCCGGCATCCCGTTCACCATCGTCGAGAAGAACCCGGGACCCGGCGGGACCTGGTGGGAGAACTCGTACCCCGGCGCACGCGTCGATGTCGGCAGCCACTTCTACTGCTACAGCTTCGAACCGAGTGACGCGTGGACGGAGTTCTTCGCCCGGCAACCTGAGCTCCAGGCGTACTTCGAGGCGGTGATGGACAAGCACGGCATCGGACCGTCGGTGCGCTGGGGCACGGAGGCCCTCGGTGCGGTGTGGGACGACGCGGCCGGCACATGGACCGTGCGGGTCCGGACGGAGGACGGCACCGAGTCGGCGCTGGTCGCCCGGGCGGTGATCTCCGCCGTCGGCCAGTTGAACCGGCCCCACATCCCCGACATCCCCGGCCGGGAGAGCTTCGCCGGACCGGCGTTCCATTCGGCCCGCTGGGACCATTCGGTGGACCTCACCGGCAAGCGGGTGGCCATGGTCGGCGCCGGGGCCAGCGGCTTCCAGATAGCACCGGCCATCGCCGGCGATGTCGAGCACCTGACGGTATTCCAGCGGACCGCCCAATGGATGTTCCCGAACCCGAACTATCACGCCACGGTGGGCCCGGGTGGGAGGTGGGCGTTGCGCCATCTGCCGTTCTACGGGCGCTGGTACCGGTTCCTGATCCTGTGGCCGGGCTGCGACAAGGGCCTCGAGGCGGCCCGCGTCGATCCCGACTACCCCGACCAACAGCGGGCGGTGAGCGAGATGAACGAGCTCACCCGGCAGATGTTCACCGACTGGATCGTCAGCCAGGTGGGCGACGATCCAGACCTCATCGCCAAGGTCGTCCCGGACTACCCGGCCACCGGGAAGCGCACCCTCCAGGACAACGGCAGCTGGCTCAAGGCACTCACCCGGGACAACGTCGATCTCGTCCGCACCGGCATCGACCACATCGATGCCGACGGCGTCGTGACCGTCGACGGCGAGCACCACCGGGCTGACGTGATCGTCTACGCCACCGGCTTCTACGCCAATCGGGTCCTGTGGCCACTCGACGTCACCGGGCGCGACGGGGCCGATCTCCGCACCCTGTGGGGCGAGCGGCCGGCGGCCTATCTGGGCATCACCGTGCCCGAGTTCCCCAACCTGTTCTGCATGTATGGACCCGGTACCAACCTGGCCCACGGCGGCAGCCTCATCTTCCATTCCGAGTGCCAGATGCGTTACATCACCCAGTGCCTGGAGGAGCTCATCGTCGGCGGCCACCGCTCGATGGAGCCACGCCAGGACAAGTACCTTGGCTGGCACGAGCGCTCCCAGCAGGAGATCAAGAAGCTGGTCTGGTCACAACCGTCGGTGCGCCATTCGTTCTTCAAGAACGCCTACGGGGAGATCCACGTCCTGAGCCCGTGGCGCCTCGTCGACTACTGGAACTGGACGAAGGAGCCCGACTTCGACGACTTCGTCGTCCGGTGAGCCCGGCGACCGACCTGGGCGCTGTCGGGAGCCGGGACCGCCTGCTGGCCGCGGCCGAACGGTGCCTCCGTCGGTCGGGCATCCGCCGGACGACGGTCATCGAGATCGCGCACGAGGCGGGAATGTCCCGCGCCTGGCTGTACAAGCACTTCCCGGACAAGGCGTCGCTGGTCGTCGCCGCGCTGGCCCGGACGGACGAGATGTTCTGGGCCGAGGCCCACGCCCGGGTCTCCGCTGTCCGGGGCATCGCCGCACAGGTGGCGGAGGCGGTGCGGATATCGAGGGAGCACAAGCCGGGAGCCCTCCTGCTCCGGCTCAAGGCGGAGGAGCCGGCGGTCTACGCCGAGACGGTCGGTGTCGGATTGCGGGAGATGATGCCGGGCATGGCCCTGTTCTGGCACCCGTACCTCGAAGCCGCCCGTTCCCGCGGCGAGGTCCGGGCCGATCTCGACATCGCCCGAGCGGGGGAGTGGGTCATGCGAACGGTGCTGTCGCTCGTCACCGTCCCCGGCGATGCCGTGGACGCCGACGATCCGGCCAGTGTCCGTCGTTGGGTGGACGAGTTCCTGGTCCCCGCGCTCCGCTAGCTGTCCAGCGGCGACCGTCACCGCCCCCGCCCCGCCGTGCCCCTGACGGCCGGGCCTAGGATCTTGTGGATGAGAGAGGCTGTCGCCGATCGACCGAGCCTGGTCACCGTCATCGGCCTGCTGCGCGAAGCCGGCTCGATGGAGGAGCCGAATGAGGAGGTCACCGGGCTCAGCATCCTCCATCACGGGCTCCAGTGCGCTGCGCACCTGCGCGCCTCCAACCCGGATGACGACGAGCTCCAGGTGGCAGGACTCCTCCACGACGTGGGCCATGTGCTGAGGCCGGGATGCGCGGATGTCCACGGTGCGGTGGGCGCGGCCTTTGTGCGCCCGGTCTTCGGCGAACGGGTGGCGGCGCTCATCGAGAGCCATGTTCCGGCGAAGCGCTTCTTGGTCACGGTGGACGGGTCGTATCGGGAGCAGCTGTCGGAGGGCAGCCTGTCGACGCTGGCCGAGCAGGGCGAGTCGATGACGGCCGACGAGCTGTCCCTGTTCCGGGCCTCCCCGCTCTTTGCGCCTGCGGTCGAGCTCCGGCGGGCGGACGAGGCGGCCAAGGATCCAGGGGCGAAGGTGCCCGCCCTCGACGCCTGGCTGTCCACACTGGAGCTGGTCGCGGGATGACCGCCGGGGCGGGACGACGAGGGACCGGCTCACAGACGGCGGTCGCCGGATGAGGGTGCTCTTCCTCGTACTCGATGGCGTGTCCCCGAGACACGTGAACGGCGAGACCATGCCCGTCCTGACCTCGCTGGCCCGAACCGGCGGGTGGTGCCCCGAGGGCGGGCTCGGCGTGATGCCCACATCGACCTACCCGAACCACGCCACGTTCGTCACCGGCGTGGCCCCGGGCGTGCACGGGATCGTGGCCAACGAGATTCCCACACCCGACGGCCCAGTCCCGTCGTGGCAGCGGGGCCCGTCGTCGCCGACGATCTTCGATGCGATGTGCGCCGCCGGCCGGCGCAGCGCGGCGGTGTTCGGTGACTACCACCTCGTGGGGGTCACGGGGGCCCGGGCGGCCGACTCCGTCTGGCCCGACGGTGGGTTTGCCGATGGTGTCGCCCTCGACGTGCTGGGCTACGCGAAGGACCGCGAGACGGCGGCGCGGGTGCTCGACGCCGTGGGCGGTGACGCCGAGCTGATCGTCGCCCAGCTCAACGAGCCCGATACAGCCGCCCACATCTTCGGCCCGGACAGTCCGGAGGCGCGGCGGCGTTACGGCCGGGCGGACGCCCTCCTCGGGTCGATCACCGAGGCGTTGCGCACCGAGTGGAGCAGTTGGGTGGTCATCGTGGTGAGCGACCACAGCCAGGAAGCCGTCGTCCAACCGGTGCCCATCGACCTCCGTGCCGCAGCCGGCCGGCTCGGGCTGGGCGGGCTGGTCATCGACGATGGCGCGGTGGCCGTCGCCGGCGGGGAGATGGCCCGCGACGACCGGTGGATGACCGAGGTGCCCGGCGTCGAGGGCACGCGGAGAGTCGACGACGAAACCGTCCTGGCCTGGGCCCGGGCCGGGCGCTGGTTCTCGCCGGTCGAGCTTCCCGTGCGGGGCGTCCACGGCAGCCCCCGCACCTCCCCGCAGGTGGCGGTGGTGACCGGCGGGCATCCCGCCACCCACCGTCTGGCGGCGGCGATCGACCGGCGGAGGCCGAGCGCCACCTGGTGGGCGCCGGCGGTGGCCGGGTTGCTCGCCGTCACCGTCCCGGCGGACCTCGTCGCCACCATGTGAACGAGGTCGGCAGGGGCCGGCCGAGCCCAGCCGGGAAGCCGGCCGATACCGGCCCCCGGCCCGCATCGGGCCACGAAAATCTTGGCCCGACCAGCTCAAGATGGGTCCCGTTTCCGTCGATGCAAGCGCATGGCTCTGCGTACTGTTCGCCTGGGAGCAGGACGCGACGACTCCGCTGCCGTCCGTGAGTCGGTCCTGGCGCTGTGCGAACCGGGGGTCGTGCAGTCGGTGGTCCAGCCGGTGGTCCGGCCGGCCGACCAGCTCATCGTGGGCTACGAGGCCCTCGCCCGTATGCCGCTCGAACCCGTTCGGGCCCCCGACTGGTGGTTGGCCAAGGCCGAGCAGTTCGGACTCCGCCGCGAGCTGGAGGTCGCCTGTCTGGCCGCCGCGGCGAAGCTCGGGCCCATCCCCGAGGAGCGGTTGCTGTTCGTGAACCTGAGCCCGTCGCTGCTGGCCGATCCGGCGGCCACGCAGGTCCTGGACGACCTCCCCGACCGCCTGGTGATCGAATTGACCGAGCAGGAGGCCGTGGCCGACTACTGCCTGCTCCGCCACGACCTCGAACCCTGGCTGGCCCGGGGCGTCCGGATCGCCATCGACGACGCAGGGGCCGGATACTCGAGCCTGCGCCACGTCATCGAGCTCACCCCTGACTTCTTGAAGCTCGACCGGGAGCTGGTACGCGACCTCGGTACGGACAAGAACCGTCGCGCCCTGGTCAGCGCCATGGTGGCCTTCGCCCGCGACGTGGGCACCAGCGTGATCGCCGAAGGGGTGGAATCCGAAACCGAGCTCGACATCCTCTGCGATGCCGAGGTCCACCTGGTGCAGGGCTATCTCCTCGCCCGTCCTGGTCCGCCATGGCCGACCGTCGACTCCCCCCACCCGACAGCAACCCGGGCGCCGAACCGGGGTACGGGCGGTGTGTCGTCCGACGAGAAGCTGGCCGAGGCACTCGACCGGGCGCCGGATTCCCGCCGGGCCTGCTCGGTGGTGGTCGAGCATCTGTTCCGGCAGGGCCAGGTCATGCCGAGCATCTATCTCGAACGGCGCGGCGAGCTGCGCTGCATCGCCCAGCGGGGCCTCTGGCAGATCCTCGACGGCATGTGCGGATCGGCCGGTATCACCGGACGCACCTGGATGACAGGTGAACCGATCGTGGTGCCGGACGTCTCGGTCAGCCCTGACTACCTCGAGGCCATCCCCGGGGTCGTCTCGGAGATCTGTGTTCCGATCAGGATCGGGGACTCGACCATCGGCGCCCTCAACATCGAGTCCCTGGTCCCGCTGCCCGAAGGCATGCTGGAGCGACTGGAGCGCGGGGCGGCGATGCTGGCCGACCGGCTCCATGCCATCGGCGACACCCTGGAGGAATCGGCGTGGGACCGGACGGTCCAGGCGTCTGTGGCCATCTCGGGGATCACCGACGAACCGCACATGGCGGAGCGTCTGGTGCGATGCGTGAAGGAGGCGTCACAGCTGGACTCGGCCGCACTCGTCCTCACCACGTCCGGTGGGCACTCCGTGGTCGCGGCCGCCGGCCCCCTGGCCGAGGACCTCTTCAATCTGGCGTCGGCCGATCTCCACGCGCTGTCCTCGTTGGTGGGCGAGATCCGATCGTGTTACACCGGATCCGATGCGCTGGGCCGGGGGTTCGTGGGGACCGGTTCACTGCGCGACGGCGGAGCCAGGGCCGTGGTCGTGCTCCCGCTCTGGGCCCACCGGACCCGGGTGGGCAGCGTCGTCCTGGCCCACTCGAGGCCCGTGCAGTTGAGCAGCGAGGAGATCAGGCCGCTCGAGATGCTGGCCGACCACGTGGCCTCCGCGTTGGTGTCGAGTGGTCGATCGGAGTCGTACCTGCCGTTCTGACCGCCGGCACCGGCGCCAGACCCAGACCGACCGCGGACGGGTTCTTATACTCCGACAGATGACCCCACCGACCGATGCCTTCGAGCAGGCGATCGGCCAGCTGATGGCCAGAGAGTTCGAAGAATCGCCCCGGATGGCGTCCGTCGTGGGTCGGGACGGCTTCGACGACCGCCTCGACGATCTGTCCGCAGCCGGATTCGAACGCCGCGCCGCCGACGACGACGCGTGGACCCGGCGCTTCAGGGATTTCGACGTCGGTACCCTCACGTTCGACCAGTCCATCGATCGGGCGCTGGTCATCGCCCGACTGGACCGCCGGGTGGCCGTGGCCGACTGGGAGGAGTGGCGGCGCTCCCCCGAGAGCTACCTCGAAACCGGCATCACCGAGCTCTTCCTCCTGGCCATGCGGTCCGAGGACGAGCTCACCGACGCAGCCGTCGCCCGGCTGCACGGCATCGGGGACGTGCTCGACGACGCCCGTCATAATCTCGACCCGTCGCTGGCCAGCCGACTCATCGTCGAGCGCAGCCTGTCCGAGTGCGTGGCCAACGTCGGGTTCGCCCGGAATGAGGTGGCCCTGCTGGCCTCCCGAGCCCGACAACCGGAGGCGGCTGGGCGAGGCCGGGGAGATCGGGGCCCGGGCATACGAGGAATTCGCCGATCACCTGCGAGCACTGGCGCCGGCGTGCACGGGCACGTACGTCTTCGGAGAGGACCGGTACAACGCTGTCCTCGAAAAGGGGGAACTGCTCGACACGGATGTCCGGTCTCTGCGCCAGCAGGGGTGGGACGAGTACCACCGGGTGGCGGGCAGGATGGCGGAGGTCGCCGCACGCATCACCGGCGGCTCGGATGACTGGGCCGCGGTGGTACGCCAGCTCCAGCAGGTCCATCCGACGTCGATCGAGGCCATGCGGGCGGAGTACGAGACCATCTGCCTCGAGGCCCGGCGCTTCATGATCGACCGGGGGCTGGTCACCGACCCCCCGGACGAACGCTGCCTCGTCCTCCCGGCTCCGCCCGCGGTGCGGGCAACGTTGGCGGTGGCCTGCTACATCGCCCCGCCCATGTTCAAGCCCTCCCGCGAGGGCTATTTCTTCGTGCCGTACCCGGTGGACGACGGGGATGCAGAAGAGATCGACGGCCTGCTCGAGAGCAACGCGACCTATTCGATGGCCACCACCGCTGTCCACGAGGCCTACCCCGGCCACCACTGGCACCTGATGACCACCAAGGAATCGCGGGAGGTGCGCAGGATCTTCACGTCCGACTATTTCGCCGAGGGATGGGCACTCTACGCCGAGGGGATGATGCGGGATGCCGGCTTCTTCACACCCGAGCAGGAGCTCGGCCAGCTCGAGGCCCGCCTGTTCCGGGCCGCCCGCATCGTGGTCGACACCTCGCTCCACACCGGGGAGATGTCCGTCGACGATGCCGTGGCCTTCATGCACGACAAGGCGCTGCTCCCGTTGCCCACGGCCCGGTCGGAGGTGGCCCGCTACTGTGCCTGGCCGACCCAGGCGTCTGCCTACCTGACCGGGGCCATGGCCATCGAGCAGGCGCGGGACGACTGGGTGGGCGGCGGAGGCGTGCTCCGCGACTTCCACGACGCGCTGGCCCATTCCGGCTGCATGCCGGTCCCCCTGGCGGTGCGGGCGATCGGAGCCCGATGACGGCGACCGTCGATCGACCGGTACCATCGGTTGCCGACCCGCTCGCGCCCGGCACCCGGGGTTGGAGGAGCCCTGCGCCTTGAGGAGACGCGCATGACCGATGCCGAGGAGTTCTGCAACCATCTGGCCCAGGTGCAAGAGGTCGAACCGTCATCGAACGGCTGCGAGGACTGCCTGCGCGAAGGCAGCCGGTGGGTGCATCTCAGGGTGTGCATGCTGTGCGGTCATGTGGGGTGCTGTGACAGCTCTCCCGGACGCCATTCCACGGCCCACTTCGACGAGACGGGCCACCCGCTGGTGCAGTCGTTCGAGCCGGGGGAGGACTGGTGGTGGTGCTATGTCGACGAATTCGCCTTCGCCGTCGAAGGTGCACCGAATTTCGAACATTCCTGAGTCGGGATCCGGCACTTGAACCGGTCCGGGTCGGGCTCGGCCCCGTCTGCCGTCGCCTCCGCGGGCGGCGGCACCGCGTCGGGAGGAAGCGGACCGTCGACGACACCGTCGGCGCCTAACGCCGGCGCTGCTGGTGGCGGCCACCGCTCTCTCGGGCTGCTCGTTGTTCTCCACGCCGGCGCCACCGACAGTTGTCGCCCCGTCGTTGTCGCCTCCGGGTGCGCTCGGCTACGTGGTGTGCCCCAACGCGGTGACACCGGTGGAGCTGGCCACGCATACCGCCGAGCCCGACATCCGGCTGCCCATCTCGGGGACTCCGGACCTCGGGAACTTCGCCATCGCCACGTCACCGGACGGTCGGTGGGCCTATGTGGTGACCAGCGACGGCGTGACCCCTTCCCCCTCGACCCGGCGCACGCTGCCCCCGGTCACCACCGGCGCGACGGGGACGACCGGAGGCACGGCCGTCCCGACCTCCGGGGTGAGCGTCCAGAACGTGGTCATACCCATCAACCTGGTCACGCAGCAGGCCGAGGAGCCCATCAGGATTCCCGGTCAGGGCGGCACCCACGCCATCGTGGTCATGCCGGGCGGGAGGACCGTCCTGGCCGCCAGCGGCAGCACCATCGTCCCGGTCGATGCCGTCACCCACGAGGTCGGTGCTCCGCTCGACCTCGGGCCCGGCGACACCATCTTCGGATTGGCGCTCGACCCGGCCAGCACGACGCTCTACGCGCTCGTTGCCGGTGGGGTGTTCCCCGTCGACACGGCCACCGCCACCGCCGGCGGCCCTGATCCCCACCAGGCTGTCGGTGTCGTCGGTGAACTCGCCCCATGGCATCGTGGTCAGTGGCAACGGGGCCACCGTCTACGTGGTCGGACAAGGTGGCACCGACTACGGCGGGAGGGTGCTCCCCATCGCCACCGCCACCGGCGCCGCGCAGCCCATGACCGGATTCGACAAGTTCGGTATCTCGGATCCGGCGTCCATCGCCCTCAACCCGGCGGGGACGGAGCTGTTGGTGGCCGACGCGGCCAACAACTGGGTGAACCCGGTCCCTCTGGCCACCTTCGCCGACCCGGTCGATCCGGTGCGACTTCCGCCACGGGCGGGTACCGGGCACCCGACCGACATCGTGTTCGGTCCGGCCAACACCGGCGCCTTCGTCGTCGACGGGTTCAGTGCGGTCATCCCGTTCCAACCCGGGTCCCAGACGTTCGGCACGGCCGATCGGGGTGTGCTCCGGGGCATCGTCGATGGCGGTGGCCCGGGCTCCGTGACCGGGGTCGGCGCCGGAGCCCCGCCCGGTACCGCGGGGTTCAGGTGCCGGGCGCCTCGACGTCGAGTCCCGATGCCCTGACAGCCGCGGCCGCGTCCTCCGACCGGTAGGTGGCCGGTGACTCTCCTGCGGCATCGAGGAGCTCGTCGAGGGCCGGTGGGATGGCCGCGGTCAGGCTCCAGAGGCCGGGGATGCAGTCCGGACAGGCCATGATCCCCCAGTAGAGGACGCCCCGGTAGCTCATCACGGTGATGTTGAGTCCCATCCCCTCCATGACCGGTCCGAGCGGGAAGCCGGCCTTCAGCTCGGCACCGCCCAGATACAGCGGGAAGTCCGGACCGGGCACGTTGGAGATGACCAGATTGGCGATGGGCCGGTGCCGGTTGGCCAGCCGCATGGCCGAGTACAGCCGGGCCCCGCTGGCGAAGACGTTGGGGGTGGCGTGCTCGGTCCAGCTCTGCAACGTGTCGGCCCCCAGGGCGTTGTGCTCCTCCTTGGCCCCCTTGGTGCCCTCGTGAATGGCCATCAGGCGGTCGATGGGACCGTCGAGGTTGGTCGGGAGGTGGACGAACATCGTCGAGAGCTGGTTGGAGCCCCTGGGCGAGCCGATGTCCGGTCGTACCGACACCGGCACCACCGCCACCAGCGGTTTGTCGGGGAGCTCGTCCCCATCGAGCAGGAAGGTGCGCATCGCCCCGGTGCAGACGGCCAGGATGACGTCGTTCACGGTGGTCCCGGTGGCGTTCTTCACCCGCTTGACGTCGGCGAGGCCGATGGCGGTCAGCGTCACGCTCCGCCGCCAGGTCAGGGCGGTGTTGAACGAGGTCCTGGGGGCGGAGAGCGGGAGGGCGGCCTTCGACCGGTCGCTCCCATCCGGTGCCCCGATGCGTACCTTGCGCACGTTGAGCACCCGGTGACCGGTGCGGACGATGTCGCGGGTCATCTCGAAGGGTCGCATGGACCGGGCCACCGCGGCCTGGGCCATCAGCTCCAGCCCCGACGGTATCCGCTCGTCGACCGGGGACTCGGGCCGCTCCACCTGCAGCTCCGGGTCGGGGTCGAGATCGAAGAGCACGGAGAGCAGTTCGGCCCCCGACACGCCGTCGACGGTGGAGTGGTGCATCTTGGCCACGAAGCCGATGTTGTCGTCGGCCAGGCCCTCGATGATCCACATCTCCCACAGGGGCCGGGCCCGATCCAGCTGGTGCCCGGTGATCTCCCCGGTCAGGTCGGCCAGCTCGCGCAACCCACCGGGCTTCGGGACCGCCGCCCTCCTCACGTGGTAGTCGATGTCGAAGCCCGGGTCCTCGACCCACACCGGGTGGCCGAGCCGGAACGGCACCTCGACCAGGCGGCGCCTGAACACCGGGGCGCAAGGGAGACGGCGTGCGATCCCGGTCTTCATCCGCTCGAACGAGTAGCCCCCCGGGACGGTCGACGGGTCGAAGACCAGGGTCATGGCCACGTGCATGTGGAGGCTCGGGGTCTCGAGATAGAGGAAACTTGCGTCGAGCCCACTGAGTCGTTCCATACCCGGTCCCCCTTCACGAACTGCGGCCACCTCCGCCCTCGGGATCCTTGCCCGGGATCCGATTGGTTTCACATCTCGGGTCGGACCGTGTTTGATGGAGGGGTGGCCTGGGTGTTCCTCGCAGTCAGCATTGCCTTCGCGGTGCTCGTGGTCAACGCCTATCACCCGGTGAAGCGGGAGCCGTTCACCGTGGCCAGCTTCGCACTGGGCTGGATACCGGGTGAGCTCCCTCTGCAGGTGTGCGCCGTCGAGGTGGCCGGTGCCGCGGTCTTTGCCTGGGACGGCGCCCTCGGCTCGTGGCCGGGCTGGGTCGGCCTGGCCGTCGCCGCCGGTTCGTGGGCCGGGCTGGTGCAGCTGGCCGTCATCGCCCACGGCGCCGGCGAACTGGTCGACGAGGCGCTCGAGGGCGCCAAGGGCGGGGCCATCACCGCCGACGGCTTCGATCCGGACCCGTCCTGGAACCGTTGGTGGCGGCTGGTGATCGCCGTGCCCTTCCGCTGGTGGGGCATCAAGCGGGTCAGGAATGTGGACTATTGGGGCGACGGGAACTACCGGCACAAGCTCGATCTCCTCACCCGACGGTCGCAGCCGCCGGTGGGGGCACCGGTCCTCGTCTATATCCACGGGGGCGCCTGGGTCATGGGGGACAAGCGCCAGCAGGGCATCCCGATGCTCCACGAGCTGGCCCGGCGGGGTTGGATCTGCGTGGCCATCAACTACCGGCTGAGCCCGCGTGCCACCTGGCCGGCCCATATCGTGGACTGCAAGCGGGCCGTCGCCTGGGTCAGGGACCACATTGCCGAGTACGGCGGGGATCCGGGCTTCATCGCCGTCTCCGGAGGTTCGGCCGGGGGCCATCTGTCGAGCCTGTTGGCCCTCACGCCCAACCGACCCGAGTGGCAGCCCGGGTTCGAGGACCTGGACACCTCGGTCGACGCCTGCCTGCCCTACTACGGCGTGTACGACACCACCGGGGACCCGGCCCTGTCCGGCGCCTACGGACCCGGGCTCCTCGACCTCCTCGAGCGCCGGGTCATGAAAACCACGATCTCGGACAACCCCGACCAGTTCGAGCAGGCCTCACCGGACCACCGGGTGACGTCCTCGGCGCCGCCCATGTTCGTCATGCACGGGGTCAACGACACCCTGGTTCCGCTGACCGTGGCCCGCCACTTCGTGGCCGAGCTGCGCATGGCCTCGGAGGCGCCGGTGGCCTATGTCGAGCTGCCCCGGGCCCAGCACGCCTTCGATGTCCTGGCCTCGATCCGCTGCCGGCACACCACCATGGGCGCGGTCAGGTTTCTGGAGGCCATGCGGACCCGGGCCGGGCTCCGGGTGCCGGGTCCGGTTCCCGCCTCGGAGAGATGACCCCTCTCAGCTGGAGTGCTAGACACGCAGACGAGTTTCTGACGTAGAGTCACATATTCATATTTCCGTCATGTTGCCCGGGACCGAATCCCGCCCGACGTGGCCTGGACCGACAACAAGGGGGAGCCTTGGGTTCTGCATCGTGGAAGACGCGGATGGCCGCGCTGGGGATGGTTGCAGTGGTGGCCGTCACCGCGGTGGCCTGCAGCTCCACCAGCTCGTCGTCGACGACGACGACATCGGGTGGATCGGGTGCATCGGGCAGGTCGATACCGGCGAGCGCCTACAGCGACCACACCGGGATCACCGCCACCTCGATCCGGGTCGGCAACGTCTCCACGCTCGCCCTCGGCGGCCTCTTCAAGGGGGCCCTGGTCGGCACGGAGGCCTATGCCGACTACGTCAACTCCACCGGCGGGGTCAACGGGCGCAAGATCATCGTCGACAGCGCTGACGACCAGTACACGGGCACCGGCAACAAGGAGGCCACCCAGAACGCCGTGTCCACGGACGCCGCTTTGGTCGGAGGGTTCTCCACCTTCGACAGCTTCGGCGGAACGGTCCTGGCTCAGAACCCGGGTGTCCCCGACGTGACCCAGGTCCTCGACCCGGCGACGAACGCGCTGCCCAACGTCTACAGCGCCGTCCCCCTCGAGGGCGGCTGGGAGGAGGGCGCGTTGCAGTACTACTGGAAGAAATTCGGCTCGGCGCCGCTCCAGCACGTCGGGACGCTGGTGGCCGACCTCCCGTCGCCCGAGGCGGATTGGGCCGGTGAGAAGTACGTCATGGAGAAGGTCGGGTACAAGGTCGTCTACGAGCAGCAGTACGGCGACACCCAGTTCGACTTCACGCCCAATGTCATCGCCATGAGAAATGCCGGAGTGAAGGTGCTGTTCATCGACCAGATGGCCGAGGTCTACGCGTCAGCGTTGCTCAAGAACCTCGTCCAGCAGAACTTCCACCCCCTCGTGGTGCTCGGCGCGGCCACCTACTCGACCGCGCTCATCCCTGCGGCCGGGGGGCCACAGGCGGTCAACGGCTCCTACTTCGACCAGAACGCCTCTCTCTACCTCGGAGGGGACAAGTCCGACGATCCCGGCCGTGGCGCAGTTCCTCCACTGGGTGGACGTGGCCTCGCCCGGTTTCCACGCCGACCTGTTCACTCTCTACGGGTGGCTGTCGGCCCAGCTCTTCGCCCAGGCCCTGAAGAACGCGGGCTCCAATCCGAGCCGCGGGTCGATCCTGTCCGCCCTCTCGAAGATCACCTCGTTCAACGGCGGCAACATCGTGACCACCAGTGACCCGGCGACCAGGTCGACGTCAAACTGCTATCTGGTGGGCCAGGTTCTCAATTCGCAATGGACCCGCCAGAACAACCCGCCGATCAATAGCCCGACCAACGGATACCGGTGCGATTATTCGTATGTGACGCCACCGAAATCCTGAGCGGGGTCAGGGGCACCGGAGCTGTCTGATGAGGTCCAACGGGGAACGGGATTGATTCGGTGAGCAACTTCCTGCAGTACAGCGTGTTTGGCATCATGTTCGGCGCGGGGTACGCCATCGCGGCCACGGGCCTGGTCGTCACGTATACGACGTCGGGTGTCTTCAACTTCGCCCAAGGGGCCGTGGGCATGATCGCCGCCTTCTGCTACTGGGAGCTGGTCACCGACCACCACGTCAACATCCTGGTGGCGTTGCTCATCATCCTGGTTCTCGGGGCATCCATCTCCGGGGCGCTGGTGGAACGGGTGCTGATGCGCCGGCTCCACGGTGCTTCGGCCGAACGACCGGTCATGGTGACGCTCGGTCTGCTGGTCATCCTCACCGGATTCGCCGCCATCACCTGGAGCCCGAGCACCCAGCACCTGGTGGGCAACATGATCAACGGGCAGTTCCGCCTGGTGGGGATCAACATCCAGTACCAGGAGGTGCTGATCATCGGCGTGGCGGTGGCGGTGGCCATCGCCCTGCGTCTGCTCTTCTACCAGACCCGGACCGGGGTCGCCCTCCGGGCCGTGGTCGACGACCCCGAGCTGCTGGCCATGTCGGGAGCGTCGCCCAACCGGATGAGCCAGTACGGATGGATCCTCGGCTTCGTGATGGCCGCCCTGGCCGGTGTGCTGCTGGCCCCGACCCAGACCATCGGGCTGACCATCCCGGCCATGACGCTCCTGGTGGTCAACGGCTACGCCGCTGCCATCGTCGGCCGCCTCAAGAACATCCCGGTCACCTTCGCCGCCGCCATCGCCATCGGCCTGCTCCAGGAATACGTCATCAACTACGTGCTGCCCCATCTGCCCCAGAGCCTGGCCACCGACGGCCAGACGGCGCTGCCCATGATCTTCTTGTTCATCGCCCTGGTCACGCTGCCATCCGTGCGGCTCCGGGCGGCCGGCCACCTGACCAAGGTGCGGACCCCCCGGGTGGCCGGCGGCCGCGAGTCGCTCATCGCCGGTGTGGTCTTCTTCGCCGTGGCCGTCATCCTGGCCCTGATCTTCGACAACACCCAGTTCCAGGGCACGACCATTCTGACCCTGGGCGGGGTGGTCATGACCCTCGGCATCGTCGGCCTGTCGCTGGTCCTCCTCACCGGGTACTCGGGCCAGATCTCGTTGTGCCAGTTCTCGTTCATGGGGATCGGCGCCTTCGTCATGGGCAAGGTCGCCGGTGGCGGCTCGTTCCTCGGACTCATCGCGGCCACCGTCATCTGCGCCGGGCTCGGGGCTCTCGTGGCCCTCCCGACCATCCGGCTCCGCGATCTCTATCTGGCCTTGGCCACCTTCGCCTTCGCCGACGCGGTGGCCAATGGGTTCTTCACCGACACCCACATCTACGGCTCGGGTGGCGTCAACGTCGGCCGGATCGTGCTGCCCGGGCTGTCGTTCGGCGGGGACGCATCAGAGTTCCTCCTCGTCACCGCATTCTTCGTCCTGGCCGCATGGATGGTGCTGGCCATACGGCGTTCCATGTTCGGCCGGAGGCTGGTGGCCCTCAACGACTCGCCTGCCGCCTACGCCACCGTGGGTCTCAACATCGGCTTCACCAAGGTGGCCGTCTTCTCCATCGCCGCCGGAATGGCCGGCCTGGCCGGCGCCCTCTACGGGACGGTCCAACAGACGGTGGGCACCTCGGACTTCGATTTCTTCTCCGGCATCATCTTCGTGCTGTTCGTCACGGTGTGGAGCATCCGCACCGTCTCGGGGGCATTCCTCGCCGCGGTGACCTTCGTCGTGCTGAACCAGGTGTGGATGAACGGTCTCGGTCTCTTCGCCGGCGCCGGGATCATCCTGATCGGGCGGGCGGCGGGCGGCATCCTCGGCATCGAGGCCGTCCAGGGCCTCCTTCCGTGGGGCAAGCACGGGACGTCCGATGACACGCCGGCTCCGGCCACCCCGCTCGGCAACGTCGCGTTCGGAGGTGGGACACGTGCCGCCGGCTGAGGACTCCCCCGAAGGCGGTGCCGTCCTCACCGTGTCGGAGGTCGCCGTCCGATTCGGCGGCGTCTCCGCCCTGAGCGATGTCAGCCTCTCCGTGCAGCCCGGGACGGTCACCGGGTTGATCGGGCCCAACGGGGCGGGCAAGACCACCTTGTTCAACGTGATCAGCGGGTTGCAGTCACCGGGGCGGGGCACCGTCCGCCTGTTCGATACCGACATCACGAAGATGAAGCCCCATCATCGGGCCCGGCTCGGACTGGCCCGGACCTTCCAGCGCCTGGAGCTGTTCGGCTCGCTCACTGCCGGCGAGAACGTCCAGGTCGGATTGGAATCGACGGCCAGATGGTGGGAGTTCCCCACCCTTCGTCGGGCGGTCGGGAGGCGGCGCCATCACGGGGCGGCGCCGGAATCGGGCGATGCCGCAGTCGCCATCGGAGGTGGCTCCGCGGAGGCCCTCACCACCGACCGGCTGCTCGACGGGGTCGGGCTCGCCGGGCGGGGGGACCAGAGCGCGGCGGCCATGTCCACGGGGCTGGCCCGGATGGTCGAACTGGCCCGTGCCCTGGCCATCGGACCGAAGCTCCTCCTCCTCGACGAGCCCGGCTCGGGCCTCGACGAGGTCGAGTCGAACGCCCTCGGGAAGCTCCTGGTCGGGCTGGCCGCGGGCGGCATGGCGGTGCTGCTGGTGGAGCACGACATGGAATTGGTGATGCGCATCTGCGACCACATCTACGTGCTGGACTTCGGCGACATCATCGCCTCGGGGACACCCGAGGAGATCCGCAAGGACCCGATGGTCCAGGCCGCCTACCTGGGTGAGGCCGCCCCCACCCCTGGCGCCACCCCGACCTCCCGCGGCGACACCGACGGCGGCTCCGGTCGATGACCGACACGACCGAGGTCCAGTCGGCCGCGGCCCGGCAGCTCCCGCCGAGCATCGCCCTGAACGGCGTGCGGGCGGCCTACGGGCGCATCGAGGTCATCCACGGTGTCGACCTGGTCATCCCCCCGGGCAGTGTCTTCGCCCTCCTCGGGCCGAATGGGGCCGGGAAGTCGACGCTCCTGAAGGTGATCAGCGGGCGCATGCGCCCGACGGCCGGGGAGGTGCTGATCGGAGACGAGGCGGTCGGGAAGCGCCCCCCCGAACGGCTGGCCCGTAGTGGAGTGTGCGCGGTACCGGAGGGCCGAGGCATCTTCCCCAACCTGACGGTCCGCGAGAACCTCCGCATCTGGACGTACCGGGGCGGCATCACCGCCAGGGACGTCGAGGAGAGGACGTTCACCTCCTTCCCGAGGCTGAAGGAGCGCCGGGGCCAGTTGGCCGGGACCCTCTCGGGCGGCGAGCAGCAGATGCTGGCCATCTCGCGGGCACTGGTCACCGATCCCCGGGTCCTGCTGCTCGACGAGCTGTCCATGGGCCTCGCCCCGCTGATCGTGGCCGAGCTCTACGAGCTGGTCGGGGACCTGGGCCGCCAGGGCATGACCATCCTGCTGGTCGAGCAGTTCGTGACCACCGCCCTGTCGGTGGCCACCCGGGCCGCCATCATGGTCCACGGCCGGATCCAGCAGGAGGGAACACCCGCCGAGATGGCCGAGGCCGCGGTCAACGTCTACCTGGCCTGACGGGCCCGGCGGTCACTCCTCGGGCGCGAGCTCCACGACGACGGTGGCCTCCTGGTCACCGGTGGTCTCACCGGTGACCAGCGTGACCACCCCGCCGGCGTCCCGCAGGTCGTCCTCGGCCGACAGGAGGGCGCTGATGCGGGCCGGGGTGTCCACGACGGTCAGGGTCTCCACCGGCGAGCGCATCGAGCGCTTGGCCGTGGACTTGGCCTGGCGGACCTTCCCGAGCACGGAGGCGACGACCTCGAGTACGGGGTCCTCTCCGCCGGACCCGGCGGCCGCGGCAGCCGCGGCGGGCCCGAGTTCGGCGACGACCGGCCACGGGGCCGTGTGGATCGATCCGACCTGCCACCACGACCACACCTCCTCGGTCACGAAGGGGAGCACCGGTGCGAGCAGGCGCAACAGCACCGACAGGGCGGTGGCCAGTGCGGCGCGGGCCGAGTCCGTCCCCGCATCGCCGGCCCCGCCCCCGCCGCCCCCGCCCCCGCCGCCGACGGCCTCGTCCCCGCCGCCGGCCTCGCCGTAGGCCCGGGACTTCACCAGCTCGAGATAGTCGTCGCAGAAGGACCAGAAGAAGGCCTCGGTCCGCTCGAGGGCCCTGGCGTAGTCGTACCCCTCGAAGGCGGCCGTGGCCTCGTCGACCACCGATGCCAACCGGGCCAGCATGGCCCGGTCGATGGGGTAGGTCACCAACTCGACCGGCGGGACGGCGACCGTCCCATCGTCCGCGGCGATCCGTCCGAGGGCGAACCGAGAGGCGTTGAGCACCTTGATGGCCAGGCGCCGCCCGACCTTCATCTGACCCTCGTCGACCGCGGTGTCGGTGCCCGGGCGCCCACCCGCGGCCCAGTAGCGGAGGGCGTCCGCCCCGTGCTTCTCGATGAGCGGGAGCGGGGTGACCACATTCCCCTTCGACTTGGAGATCTTCTTGTGGTCGGGGTCGAGCACCCACCCGGAGATGGCCGCGTCCGACCACGGCAGTGCGGCGTGCTCGAGCTCGGAGCGGACGATGGTGGCGAACAGCCAGGTGCGGATGATCTCGTGGGCCTGGGGCCGGAGGTCCATGGGGAAGACGCGCCCGAACAGATCGGGGTCGTCCTCCCATCCGCCGGCGATCTGCGGGGTGAGCGAGGAGGTGGCCCAGGTGTCCATCACGTCGGGATCGCCGACGAACCCTCCGGGCTGCCCGCGCTGGTCGTCGATGTACCCGTCGGGCCTGTCGGTCGACGGGTCGACCGGGAGCCGGTCCTCGTCGGCGAAGAGCGGGCGGTCGAAGACGGCCTCGCCGGCTTCATCCACCGGATACCAGACCGGAAAGGGCACCCCGAAGAACCGCTGCCGGCTGATGTTCCAGTCGCCGTTGAGCCCCTCCACCCAGGCCCGGTAGCGGTGGGCCATGTAGGGCGGGTGCCACCGGAGCTCGTCGCCCCGGGCCAGGAGGCGGTCACGGAGCGGCAGGGTCTGGACGAACCACTGGCGGGACGAGACGATCTCGAGGGGCCGTTCGCCCTTCTCGTAGAACTTGACCGGGTGGGTGATCGGGCTCGGAGCCCCGATGAGGGCGCCGGCTTCCTGCAAGAGCTCGACGATCCGGGCCTGGGCCTGCTTGACGGTACGGCCGGCCAGCTCACCGTAGGCGGAGGTCGCGCCCTCGGGGTCGTCGGTCTCCCATCCCTCCGAGCCCCAGGTGACCGGGAGGAGGCGACCGTCCCGCCCCACGATGGTCCGGGTGGGGAGCGAGAGCTCCCGCCACCAGACCACGTCGGTGGTGTCGCCGAAGGTGCACACCATGGCGATGCCCGACCCCTTCTCGGGGTCGGCCAGCTCGTGGGGGACCACCGCGACCCGGGCACCGAAGAGCGGCGTGACCACCTCGGTCCCGAACAGGGCGCGGTACCGGTCGTCCTCGGGATGGGCCACCAGGGCCACGCATGCGGCCAGCAGCTCGGGTCGGGTGGTCTCGATGTCGACGGCCCCGTCGTGGCCGGCCCGCGGGAACCGCAGTCGGTGGTACGCGCCCGGGATCTCCCGGTCCTCGAGCTCGGCCTGGGCCACCGCGGTCCGGAAGTCGACGTCCCACAGGGTGGGCGCGGTGTGCTGGGCCACCTCGCCCCGCCGGGCCAGGCGGAGGAAGCCGCGCTGGGAGACCCGCTGTGCCTGTTGGGAGATGGTGGCATAGGTGTGCGACCAGTCCACCGACAATCCGAGCGACCGCCACAGGCGCTCGAAGACCTGCTCGTCCTCCGCGGTCAGCCGGTGGCACAGTGCCACGAAGTTGGGACGCGAGATGGAGATGGGTTCCTTGCCCGGCTTTGCCGGTGGCTCGAACCCGGGATCGAAGGGAAGGCCCGGGTCGCAGCGGACCCCGAAGTAGTTCTGCACCCTCCGCTCGGTGGGCAGCCCGTTGTCGTCCCATCCCATGGGGTAGAACACGGCCCGGCCCCGCATGCGCTGGAAGCGGGCCACGGTGTCGGTATGGGTATACGAGAAGACGTGGCCGATGTGCAGCGATCCGGACACGGTGGGCGGCGGAGTGTCGATGGAGAAGACCTCGGAACGGGTGGCGGTGCGGTCGAAGGCGTAGATGCCCTGCTCCTCCCACCAGGTCGACCACTTCGACTCCAGCCCCTCCAACCCGGGCTTGTCGGGGATTCCCGAGGGTGCGAGCGCAGTGGCCGCCGGTCGGTTCGAGTCACTCGCCATGATCGGGTTACCGTACCCTGCGTGCTCCAGCTCCACGACACCGCCACCGGCGAGGTGGCTCCGCTCCGGCTCCGGCAGCCGGGAAAGGTCTCGGTCTATGTGTGCGGGCTCACGGTCGACGGGGAACCGCACCTGGGCCACGGCCGGATGGCCCTGGTCTTCGACGTGCTCCGCCGCTACCTGCTGTTCACCGGCCTCGATGTCACCTACGTGTCCAATATCACCGACATCGACGACAAGATCATCGAGGGCGCGGCCGCCGCGGGCATTCCCATCGACGAGTTCACCGCGGTCAACGAGGCACGGTGGTGGGAGATCATCGACGCCCTCGGCGTGCTCCGCCCCGACGAGACTCCCCACGCCACCGCCTTTGTCGATCGGATGATCGACCTGGTGGCCGACCTGGTGGCCCGGGGCGTCGCCTACGAGACGGGCGACGGCGTCTACCTCTCGGTGATGGACGTATCCGGCTACGGCTTGTTGGCCCGGCAGCCGCTCGAGTCCCTGCGGGCCGGGGCCAGGGTGGAGGCCGACGAGGACAAGCGGTCCCCCCTCGACTTCGTGCTCTGGAAGAAGGCCAAGCGGGGCGAGCCGTCGTGGACGGCGCCCTGGGGAGAGGGACGGCCCGGATGGCACACCGAATGCGTGGTCATGTCCCTCGATCTCCTCGGGGACGGGTTCGAGCTCCACGGCGGTGGACAGGACCTCATCTTCCCCCACCACGAGAACGAGCGGGCCCAGGCCGTGGCCGAGGGCCGCGAGTTCGCCCGCCACTGGATGCACAACGGCTGGGTGACCATGGAGGGGGAGAAGATGTCCAAGTCCCTGGGCAACTTCACCTCCCTGTCGGATCTGTTGGCCCGCAGCGATGCCCGCGCCTACCGGCTCTTGGTGCTCCGGTCCCACTACCGGTCGCCGATCGAGGTGACCCCGGACACGGTGGCCGACGCCGAGGCCGGACTGGCCCGGCTGGACGAACTGGCCCGGCGCTTCGACCTGGCCGACCCCCTGGCTTCCGGTCCGGTGGTGGACCCGCGCCTCGACGGCGGAAACGGAGGTGCCGGCGGGGACGGACTGGATTCGGTCGCGGTCACCCGGTTCCGTGAGCGCATGGACGATGACCTCGACACCCCCGGGGCCCTGGCCGGGGTGTTCGATCTCGTGCGACGGGCCAACGCCGCCGCCGATGCCGGCGACATGGTGGGCGCCGGTCGGGCGGCCACCACCGCCGGGTTGCTCTGCGCCGCGCTGGGTTTGGCGCTGCGGGGCGGATCCGGAGACGAGGTCGACCCCGCCACCGCCGAGCTGGTCCGTCTGCGTGATCAGGCCCGCGCCGAGCGTGACTGGGTCCGGGCCGACGCGCTCCGCACCGAGCTCGAGGAGAAGGGGTGGGTGGTCGAGGACGGCCCCGACGGCACCCGGATCCGCCGTCAATGAACGCCGTGTGAACAGGGGTCCGAGAGGCCCGTTGGCTGTTGATCCGGAGCAGAGGACTGCTAGCGTTTGACGGGCAGGAAGTCACCTTGGGTAGGTGGTCCAAAGACCCGCTCGCAGGCAGGGGTCGGAGCCCAGTCTCCCGTCGGCGGCTGCCTGCGCACTACACGTGTGGAGGAAAGGGGAATGCCACCGTGGCTTCCGGAACAGTCAAGTGGTTCAACGCAGAAAAGGGCTTCGGCTTCATTTCACAACCGGATGGAGGGGCCGATGTGTTCGTGCATCACACCGCCATCCAGATGAACGGATTCCGCTCGCTCGAAGAGGGTCAGGCTGTCGAGTTCGAGCTGCAGGAAGGGCCCAAGGGGCTCCAGGCCGTTGATGTGCGCCTGGCCCAGCCCGCATAGAACCGGCTTCCCTCCCCGAGGCCCTGGCGGCCCACACACCTGAGCCGCGGCGGCGCCGTCCCGCGCCCCGCCGGCCATGGCCGGTCCGCGTCCGCCGACCGAGCCTCCGGCGCTGCACCGGTAGGAGCGGTGCCGGTCGGTGCGGTACCGGCGGTAGGTGCGGTACCGGCGGTGGTGGTGGCGCTGTCTTCGTTTCGTGGTTACTATGTAGTAACTAAGGGGTGGAGGCCCGTCCAGGGCCGGAACGGAGCAGTGAACCATGGCTGAATTCTCACTTGACCTGAACGAGGATCAACTCCAGATCCAAAAGTGGGTGCACGATTTCGCAGAGAACGTCATCCGCCCGGCCGGACATGAATGGGACGAGCGGGAGGAGACCCCGTGGCCGATCATCGAGGAGGCGGCCCGGATCGGCCTCTACTCGTTCGACTTCATCATCCAGTGCTTCTCCGACGACACCGGACTGCTGCTGCCCGTCGCCAACGAGGAGATGTCCTGGGGCGATGCGGGCATCGCCCTGGCCATCTTCGGGAGCACCCTGGGCCTGGCCGGGATCGCCAGCAACGGCACGCCGGAGCAGCTCATGGAGTGGGGCCCGCAGTGCTTCGGTACCCCCGACAAGATCCAGACGGCGGCCTTCGCGGTCTCCGAGGCTGACGCCGGCTCGGATGTGTCGTCACTGCGGACCCGGGCGGTCTACGACGAAGCCAACGACGAGTGGGTCCTGAACGGGACGAAGACCTGGATCACCAATGGCGGCATGGCCGACATCCACGTGGTGGTGGCCTCGGTCGTCCCCGAGCTCGGGTCACGCGGACAGGCCAGTTTCATCGTCCCGCCCAACACGCCGGGACTCTCCCAGGGGCAGAAGTTCAAGAAGATGGGGATCCGCGCCTCCCACACCGCCGAGGTCCTGCTCGACGAGGTCCGGGTACCGGGCCGCTGCCTCCTCGGAGGCAAGGACAAGCTCGACGAGAAGCTTGCCCGGGCCCGCGAGGGCAAGCGCTCGACCAGCCAGGCGGCGATGAAGACCTTCGAGGCCTCACGTCCGACGGTCGGGGCCCAGGCCCTCGGAATCGCCCGAGCCGCCTACGAGTACTCGCTCGACTATGCCAAGGAGCGCAAGGCGTTCGGTCGGGCCATCATCGAAAACCAGGCCATCGCCTTCAAGTTGGCCGATATGAAGACCCGCATCGACGCATCCCGGCTGCTCATCTGGCGGGCTTCGTGGATGGGCCGGAACGGCAAGGAGTTCACCTCGGGTGAAGGCTCGATGTCCAAGCTGTACGCCGGTGAGACCGCGGTCTACGTCACCGAGGAAGCCATCCAGATCATGGGCGGGTACGGCTACATCCGCGACCATCCCGTCGAGCGTTGGCACCGTGATTCGAAGATCTACACCATCTTCGAGGGGACCAGCGAGATCCAGCGCCTGATCATCAGCCGGGCCATCTCCGGCGTCCACATCAACTAGTCGCCGACGACGATGCCGGGCTCCCGCTCGCCGGTGACGGCCGACGAGGTGGGAGGACCGGGCCCGGCGGTGCGTCCGATCCGGCTTCTCACGCTGTGCACCGGGAATGCGGCCCGGTCGGTCATGGCCGGGGTCATGCTCAAACCCGGACCTCTGACCATCGTGACCGCCGGGACCCACGTGGTCGAGGGGCAGCCGATGAGCAGGAGGACCAGGGACGCCCTGGCTTCGATGGGGCTCCGTGCCGACGGGCACCGGAGCCACCAGCTCACCGACGGGGACGTCGAACACGCCGACCTCATCCTGGCCATGGCCGGCGAGCATGTCTCCTACATCCGCCGCCGTCACCCCGCCGCCGCGTCGAGGACCGCCTCGATCAAGAGACTGTGCCGCGACCTGCCGCCCGGCCCCCCGTCCCTGGCCGAGCGGATCACATCGCTCGGTCTGGCCTCGCTGCCCGTCGAATCGTGGGAGGACGTGGCCGACCCTGCCGGCGGTGAGGACGAGATCTACTCCGCCTGCGCCGAGGAACTGGCCGGTCTCTGCGCCCGCCTGCTCCCCAGGCTGTCCTGACCTGCGCGGCTACCCCGTTTGGCCCTATGCGGCCTTCGGATGGCGGAGCGAGATGTCGGCACAGGCCTCGCACACCTCTTCGGGAATCACACCCACCCTCATCAGGAAGCTGAAGACGATGCACCCGAGGCAGATGCCGAGCGCCGATTCGAGGAATGCCGCCACCGCCAGCAGGGACACCACCACCCAGGCCGCCGTGCCCAGCCCGAAGCCGTACCAGAGCACCAGCGCCGTCGTGGAGAACAGCACCCCGACGCCCTGGGCGAACCGTTTGGGCGGACCGGGCACCAGCCGGGGCTCTCCGCCCAGCCGCGGCGCCACCACGCGGGTGGCCAGCTGGCCGAGCGGGCTCAGGGTGGGCCCGGTCAGAACGCGGGCCCAGAAGCCGTAGGCGAGGGGGATGAGGATCCAGGGTTGCTGGAAGACCACCGCGGCCACGCACATGACCAGGACGCCGGCGGCGACGGTTCGGGCCGCGTACTCGTTGACGGGGTTCGGGAAACTGAACACCAACTTAGTTTATCGGGTCAGTCGGGTTTGGCCGCCCGACGGCGCACGATTCGGCGACCGGTCAGGCGGCCGCGGCGACGGCCCCGCGTAGGAGGTTGAGGCCCCCGAGACCGGGCAGGCGGTCCACCCGCCGGTCGATGCGGTCGGCCACCGACCGCCCGTCGTCGTCGCCGAACAGGTAGGAGCGGAGGAAGTCGACCTCCTGGTCGGGGATGACCCCGCTGCCCACTGGCGCCCAGAAGTGCCGGAGGGCCCACCGGGTGAGCCGTTGGGCCGCACGGCTGTCGGCCAGGCGGGACCGGGCCTGGGCGGCGTAGAAATCGATGTGCCGACCCTCTTGTCTCATGACCCGGCGGAGCAGCACGGTGAGCGTCGGATGATCGGCGAGCTTGGCCAGCCGGGCGTATGCGGCCTGGGTGGTCCACTCGTTGACCGCCCCCCAGGTCATGTGCACCGCGGTGAGGTGGGGCGTGAGCACCGAGCCGAGTTGGAAGGTCAGGGGTTTCCACGCCTCTCGCCTGGGCAGGCGTTGGCGGAGGGCGGCGATCCTGCCGGTGCCGGCGCACTCGTCATGTGCCGCGAGCACCTCGGCGATGGCCTCCCCGTGCCAGAATTCCTCGTAGTTCCAAAGGGTGAGGAACGATGTCACCTCGGGATCGCGGTGGGCCCGCGTCACGAGGACGTCGCGCAGGTAGCAGATGGTGTGGTTCTCCACGTCGTGCATGGAGCGAAGGCAGCGGAGTGCGTCGGGAGCCAGCGGCCGTTCGTGGAAGGCGCCGAAGTCGATGTCGTCGATCTCGAGCTTCTCCGAGAGCCGCCGGTAGGTCGTCATGTCGAACGTCATGGCTGTTGTTCGTCGCCGATCGAATTCGAGATGGAGGCGGCGTCGAATCATCCGCCGGGGGAGGCGGCGTCGAATCATCCGCCGGGGGAGGCGGCGTCGAATACAGTGCGGTGATCGAACTGGAGCAGGCGAGCGACGCCACCTTGGTGGTGGCCGTCGGGCGATGGCACGAGCCTGCGCTGGCCGAGATCTACCGGCGTCACGGCGGATCCGTGCACGCGCTGGCCCGTCGCATCCTGCGCAGCGATCCTGCGGCCGAGGAGATCACCCAGGAGATCTTCCTCGATCTGTGGAGGCAACCGGAGAAATTCGACGCCCAGCGGGGCACGTTGCGCTCGTACCTGCTGGCGCGGACCCATGGGAAATCGGTCGATTTCGTCCGATCGGAGACGGCCCGGCGTCGACGGGAGGAGCGCACCTCGAGGGAGACGGCCACGGCCGGATACGACATCGACCACGAGCTGTTCGACATGGCCGTGGCCGACCAGGTCAAAGTAGCCCTCGGCGCTCTGCCCGACGACCTCCGCAGACCCATCCTCCTGGCCTATTTTGGGGGCAACACCTACCGCGAGGTGGCCCAGATCCTCGACGAGCCGGAAGGCACGGTCAAGAGCCGCATCCGGTCGGGACTGGGCCGGCTCCGGACCAAGCTGGCCGAGCTCGGGGTGGAGCCGGCAGGAGCAGAGTCGTGACCACGCGAGAGCCCGAACCCGTCCACCAGGAGGTGCAGGAGCTGCTGGGCGCCTATGCCCTCGATGCGGTCGATCCCGAGACGGCCGCCATGGTCGAGCGGCACCTGGGCGAGTGCGTCAGATGCTCGATCGAGGTGGCCCAGCACCACGAGGTCGCCGGGCTGCTGGGCAATTCGGGCGGAGCGTCGCCGGCCGAGCTCTGGGACGGGATCGCCCGCCGCCTCGACGGCTCCGCCCCTCCGCCGTGGGAGCGGCTGGCCGAACGTCTCGGACCCGAACCCGGCCCGACCCGGAACGACGGGGAGGGGGAGGCGGGCGACGCCGGAGCGCCGGCACCGACCGCACCCGACCCGGACGGGGTGGTGTCGATCGGCTCCCGGTCCCGTCGGGGCCGGACGGCCATTCGGGTGGCCGCCGTGGTGGCCGCCGCGGCCGCCGTCGTCGCCGTCGTCTTGGGCGTCCGGGTCGACCACCTCAACCAGCAGGTGAACGCGCTCCGGGCTTCGACGCCCCTCACCCGGGCCGAGCAGTCGGTGATGGCTTCTCCCTCGACCCGGGAGGTGGCGTTGAAGGCGCCGCCCACCGGGGCGGCGCCGGTCGGGAAGGTCACGGTCTTCCTGACCGGGACGGGAACGGGCTTCGTCGAGGCGGGGGGCCTGTCGTCCCTCCCGGAGAGCGAGACCTACCAGCTCTGGGGTGTGATCGGCAGCCGGACCATCTCGCTCGGCCTGCTGGGCTCGGACCCCGGGGTGGTCCCCTTCAGCGTGGCCGGGAACGAGCCGGTGGACGCGTTCGCCATCACCGCCGAACACGCCGGAGGCGTCGTCCAGAGCACCAGGCAGCCGGTGGTGGAAGGGGACGTCACCGCCTGAGCCCGCGCTGGCCGCGGGCGCTGTCCGTCGCTCCCGGTGCCTCAGATCCGGTGGACCTGGCGGAGACCGGCCCAGGCGAAATCGGCCAGACGGGTGGCCAGCCGGGCCGCATCGGCCCGGCGCACGTCGGCGGAGTCGGCCGGCTGCGGGTCGCCCGCCTCGGCATGGGAGGCGCTCTGCTTCCGGTTGGTGTCCAGCCAGTGACGGCTGGCACCCTCGGCCATGCCGACCACCGCGTGGGCCAGGAGCAGTCGGTGCCCCGGATCGAGCCCCGCGTCGATGAGAGGATCGATGGCCTGGGCGATGGTCTCCTCGACCCGCCGCAGTGCCGCGCCGAGCTCGAAGTCATCGGGAGCGTCACGCCCGTAGAGGAGGCGAAACGCCGGCTCGTTGTCGACCATCAGCTCGAAGTAGGCGGCGAACCCCAACTCGACCTGCTGGCGCGGGCCGAAGGCGGTGGCGGTGGCCTTGACGATGCGTGTCACCAGCTCGCGAGAGACGGCGTCCATCAGCTCGAGGTAGAGCGCCCTCTTGGATTCGAAGTGCTGGTACACGAGCGGCTTGGTCACGCCCGCCGACTCGGCGATGTCGTCCATGGTGGTGGCCGCGTACCCGTGCTCGGCGAAGAGCGACAGGGCGACCTCGAACAGCTGCCGCCGGCGGGCGTCGGCCGTGAGGCGCCGACCGCTCGGGACCGCCTGGCGCTGAGCCGGGTCCGCGCTGGGTGCTCCGCTCATGCCGGTCATGGTAGTCGTCGGTCCCCACCCGGAGGCGGGGCCCGGGCCCGGGTGGTGGTCACATGGCGGGCATGACGGAGGCAATCCGGCCAGGCAGGTCCCGCGCCGAGAAATGGGCGGAGGCCACGGCCAGGTTGCCGTCCAGCAGGCCGGGATCGGGTGACTCCAGCCAGGCCCGGAGCCGGCCCATCTCACCGAGGCCGAACCAGTCGAACCCGAAGGCGGCGAGCTCCCGGGCCACGGGATAGGGCCCGATGGCCAGTGGGCGCCGGTGCACGACCGATTCGATGGTGGGGTTGCCGAACCCCTCCCACGTGGATGGCAGTGCCACCACGTCGCACGCCTCGTAGGCATGGCCGACGGTGACGCCGGCCGCCCCGTCCGGTGTGCCCAGGATGACCGGGCACACCGCCGCCGCGGCCAGGGTGTCGAGTTCGGGGCCGTACCCGTCCTCGGCCGGGCCGAGCAACCAGTACACCGCATCCAGCTCGGTGGCCACCTGTATGCCGCCGGCCACGTTCTTACGCGGGATGGCCCGGGTGGGCTGGAGTACCAGGCGCCGGCCGTCGTCGATCCCGAGCGCCCGCCGGATCGTCCCCCGACGGTCGCCGCCCTGATCGGTGCCGGGGCACCCTGCCGTACCGGGAACGGCGAAGGTGTTGTACACGGTGGTGGCCTCGATGCCCCGGTCGGCGAGCTCATGCCGGCTCAGCTCGTTGATGGTGACCTGGCTCCAACGCGGATCGACCGGCGGGGGTGGCTCGGCCAGGAACTGGGGTCGCTGCCAGGGAAGGTCGTGGTGGTGGAGGATGGCCGGCCGACCGGCGAGGATCGAGGCCACCTGGGTTGCGGCCGCGGGATTGAGGGGGAGTGAGCAGAGGTTCTCGACGACGACCAGATCGGCGTCGTCGAGCGCGGACACCAGCTCCGCCCGGCCCGGCGGCTCGGCGGCACCGATGGAGAGCCCGCCGACCAACCGGTCGACGGGGCCTTCGCCGGCCACGGTGATCGTGGCGAACCCGAGCTCGGTCAGGGCCCACTGCCACTTGGCGGCCTCGATGGACACCCCGTCGGAACCGCCGAGGCGGAAGGAGATGAGGGCTGCGGTGGGAATGAGGTCACCGTAGTTGGCGTGTCGGCCGACCCTCGTGGCGCACAGGGACCCGTCACGCGAGCTAGCGTCGTCCGGTGCCCGAAGCAGCCCAGCCAGAGCCCGCGCCGCCCGCGCCCGACAGGTCCGGCTCCGATCTCCTGTCCGAGCGGCGGGGTCCCGTGCTGACCCTGACCATCAACCGGCCGGAGCGCCGCAACGCCATGACCTGGGAGGTCATCGCCAGGCTGCGCGAAGAGGTGGCCCGGGCCAAAGACGACCCCCGGGTACGGGTGGTCGTGCTGGCCGGCGCCGGCGACCAGGCGTTCTGCGCCGGGGCCGACCTGTCGGGCATGGTCCCCCGCGGGCAGGGCGGCGGGACCGACGAATTCGCCGACCATCATGTGGCCCGCGGCTGGCTGGCCGAGCTGTTCGATGAGCTGTGGCATCTGGGCAAGCCCACCATCGCCCGGGTGCAGGGCTGGGCCATGGCCGGCGGTTTCGGCCTGGCCCTGGCCTGCGACATGCTCATCGCGTCGGACCAGGCCCGGTTCGGAGCACCCGAACTCAATGTCGGGCTCTGGCCCTACATGGTGACCGTGCCCATGCTGCGATCGATGCCGCCGAAGAAGGCCCTCGAGCTGATGCTGACCAGCCGGGTGGTCGGGGCCGAGGAGGCCGAGCGGATCGGCTTCGCCACCCGGGTGGTGCGGACCGAACGGCTCGACGCCGAGGTGGCCGAGATGGCCGCCGTGTTGGCCTCGAAACCGCCGGGTGTCATGAGGATGGGTCGCGAATCGTTCTACGCTGTGGTGGACTCAGCGGCGACGGAGGCCCTGCCGTACCTCCATGCCATGCTGACGGTCACGAGCCAGACAGCCGAAGCTGCCGAGGGGATCGCCGCTTTCACCGAGAAGCGGCCGCCATCGTGGCAGACGGCCACCGACGATACCGAGATGCACGCCGACCCGAGGAGCTCCTGAATGGCGAAACGAGCACTGATCACCGGCATCACCGGTCAGGACGGCTCCTATCTGGCCGAATTCCTGCTCGACCAGGGCTATGAGGTGTGCGGGATGGTCCGACGGTCGAGCACGCTCAACTTCGAGCGGATCGCCCACATCCAGGACCGCATCACGCTGGTGGCCGGGGACCTGCTCGACGAGGTGTCGATGATCAACATCCTGCGGGACAACCATCCCACCGAGGTCTACAACCTGGCCGCCCAGTCCTTCGTCCAGACCTCGTGGAGCCAACCGGTTCTCACCGGGGAGACCACCGCCCTGGGCGTCACCCGTGTGCTCGACGCCATCCGGATCGTCGATCCGGAGATCCGCTTCTACCAGGCCAGCTCGTCGGAGATGTTCGGCAAGGTCCTCGAGGTGCCACAGCGGGAGACAACGCCGTTCTATCCCCGCAGCCCCTACGGTGTGGCCAAGGTCTACGGCCACTGGATCACGGTCAACTACCGCGAGAGCTACGACCTCCACGCCTCGTCGGGCATCCTCTTCAACCACGAGTCGCCGAGGCGCGGTCTCGAATTCGTGACCCGCAAGGTGACCCACGGCGTGGCCCGGATCAAGGCCGGCATCGACGAAAAGCTGGCGCTCGGCAACCTCGATGCCCAGCGCGACTGGGGCTTCGCGGCCGACTACGTGCGGGCGATGTGGTTGATGCTCCAACAGGACCGACCCGACGACTACGTGGTGGCCACCGGCGAGACCCACTCGGTCAAGGAACTGGTGGAGCTGTCCTTCTCCGCAGTGGGGCTGGACTGGGAGCAGCACGTGGTGATCGATGAGCGCTTCCTCCGGCCGGCCGAGGTCGACCTGCTGGTCGGGGACCCGTCCCGGGCGGAGAAGATCCTCGGGTGGCACCGCGACGTCGACTTCCCGGCCCTGGTGCAGATGATGGTCGAGGCCGACCTGGCGCTGGTGAAGAGCCAGCTGGCCTAGCGCACCCGTGGCCGTCCTGGCGGCGATCCACGCCGACCCCCTGGGTCTCCTGGTGGCCTTCGGCGCGGGCATGCTCTCGTTCCTCTCCCCGTGCGTGCTACCGCTCGTGCCCGCATACCTGTCGATGGTGTCCGGCCTGTCGGCCGCAGAGCTGAACGCCCTGGCCCCCCGGCCCCCGCCGGTGGCCACGCCGGTGGCAGTCGCCGCGGGCCAAACGGATCTTCCCGCCGTCCGGGACGGCGCGCCGAGCGACGACGTCGATGTCGGGAACGGCCCGACCGCAGCCGATCTGCGCCGCCAGCGCAGCCATCTGTTCCGTGGGATCCTGGCCTTCGTCGCCGGCTTCACGGTGATCTTCACCATCCTCGGAGCCTCGGCCTCGGCGCTCGGGAGGCTGTTCCTCACCCATCAGCGTGCCCTCGAGACGGTCTCGGGCATCGCCATCGTGTTCTTCGGGGTCATCCTGGTGGCCATGGCCGCCGGTGTCGGCCTGCCCACGGCGCTGTCCGGTGAGCGGCGGTTCACCGTTCGGCCCTCGGTCCTCGGTGCCTGGGCTCCTCCGGTGATGGGGATGGCCTTCGCCTTCGCCTGGACGCCGTGCATCGGACCCGTCCTCGGCAGTGTGCTCACGCTCGCCGCCGGGAACGGGGGTTCGCCGACCGGGGGGATCGCCCTGCTTCTGGCCTACTCCCTCGGCCTCGGGGTCCCGTTCCTCCTCACCGGGCTGGCCTTCGGCCGGATGACCGACGCACTGGCCCGGGTTCGCGGCCGCCTCCGGGTGATCGACCTCGTCGGCGGGGCGGTGCTCATCGTCTTCGGGCTCCTGCTGCTCACCGGCAATGTGGGCGTGGTCTCCGCCCACATCGCCCAGTGGCTCCGTGACCTGCACCTCAGCCGACTGGCCTCCAGCTGAGCCGGACCCGTCGGGGCCCGGGCCCGCCCATCGGCGGCGTCGGCCCCCGCCGGCCGGCGCCCCCGCCTGGCTCCTGGACCCAGGCCCCCGTAGCATGAGGCCCGGCCATGGCCCCACCAGCACCTCCCTCTCCAGCGATCTCCCTCCACGACGCGGTGGCGTTGTCCGGACGGTTCCCCCTGCTCGCCGGGGTGGACCTCGACGTCCCCCGCGGCGAGACGGTGCTGATCGAAGGACCGAACGGTGCCGGCAAGACCAGCCTGCTCCGGGTCTGCGCGGGACTGGTGCCCCTGGCGTCGGGGCGGGTCAGGGTGCTCGGCCTGGATCCGGTCCGCCAGCGCAACCAGGTGCGCAGGCGTGTCGGCCTGCTCTCGCATGCCTCCCATCTCTACGACGATCTCACGGTGCGGGAGAACGTGAGGTTCGCGGTCCGGGCCGCCGGGGCTGACACCGGCCGGATCGACGACGCCTGCGGCCGCCTGGGCCTCACCGGCCGCCTGCTCAAGACGAGTGCCTCGAAGCTGTCCGCCGGACAGCGCAGGCGGGTGGCCCTGGCCGTACTGGCCGCCCGTTGGCCCGAGCTGTGGCTGCTCGACGAGCCCCACGCCGGACTCGACGCATCGGCCCGGGAAACCCTCAACCAGCTGGTGGCCGAAGCCGCCGGCTCCGGTACCACCGTGGTCATCGCCTCCCACGAGGCCGACTTCGTCGAGTCCCTGGCCACCAGGGCCGTGGTCGTGATCGGGGGCCGGGTGACCGCCGAGCGCTCCATCGGGGGGACAGGCGAGGGGGCGCATCCCTCGGCGCCCGTTCCCGGTCCGGCCACCGTCCTGCCCGGCTCCGGGCAGCCACCGGAGGGGCAGGTGGCCCATGTGGCGTGACACCGTGCTGGTGGCCGGGAAGGACCTCCGCATCGAGGCGCGTTCGCGGGTGGCACTGTCCCAGGTGGCGCCCTTCGGGGTCGTGGCCCTGGGCCTGTTCGCCTTCGCCCTCGGGCCGGATCGGACCCTGATGGCCAAGGGTGCCCCGGGTCTGTTCTGGGTGGCCGTGCTGTTCTGCACCGTGCTGGCCATCCAACGGAGCGTCTCGGTCGAGTCGGTCGACGGGGCCCGGGACGCCCTACGTCTCTCCGGGCTCGATCCGGCCGGGCTGTTCCTGGGCAAGGCGGCAGCCGTGGCCGCCCAACTGGTGGTGCTCGAGGTGGTCCTCGGGGTCGGCGTCACCCTGCTCTATGGGGCCAGGATCGAACAGCCCTGGCTGATCATCGCCTCCTGCGTGCTCGGGACCATCGGGCTGGCCGCCACCGGCACCCTCTACGGTGCGCTCTCCGCCGGGCTCCGTGTCAAAGAGACGCTGCTGCCGTTCCTGCTGCTGCCCATTGTCGCTCCGGTCCTGTTGGCCGGCACACGCATCTGGCAGGCGGCGCTGGCCGGCGGCATTCCCGCCGACGGGGGCCAGTGGCTCCGCCTGCTGGTGGTCTTCGATGCCGTGTACCTGGCGCTCGGCGTCGTCGTCTACGGCCCCATCCAGGAGTCCGCATGAGTCAGCTCCGGCAGGGCGCGGGCGATGCGGGCGGCACGGGCGGCACGGGCGGTCCTGTCGGCCTGCACGGTGCGCTCGGTCCGCCGGTCCAGTCCGACCGCGCCCGCCGGACGGTCCGGATCATCGGTATCGCCGCCGCGGTGGGGGTGGCCGCCACCGTGTGGCTCGGGCTCTGGGTGACCCCGCCCGACCAGACCCGGGGCAATACGGTGCCGGGAGACCTGGTCCGCCTGGTCTACATCCACCCCGGGGTGGCCTGGGTGGCGCTGTACCTGGCCTTCGGTCTGGCCGCCCTGGCCAGCCTGCTCTACCTGTGGCCCCGAACCCGGTCGATGTTCTGGGACCGGCTGGCCGCGGCGGCGGTCGAGGTGGGCGTGGTGTTCAACGTGTGCACGCTCATCTCGGGCTCGATCTGGGGCAAGCCGACCTGGGGCGTGTACTGGGCGTGGGATGCCCGGCTGACCCTCACCGCGGTGCTCCTGGTGCTCTTCCTCGGGTACATGGCTCTTCGCCGGGTACCCGCCGAGCCCGAGAAGCGGGCCAAGCGCAGCGCCTTCGTCGCCCTGTTCGCCGCCGTCGACATCCCCCTCGACCACTTCTCCGTCCTGTGGTGGAGGACGCTCCATCAGGGTGCGACCGTGCTCAACCCCGACCTCTCGCCCACCATCCACGGTTCGATGGCCTGGACGCTGCTGCTCAGCTTCATCGCCCTGACCCTGGTCTTCGTGTGGATGCTGCTGGTGCGGTACCGGATCGGTGTGCTCGAGGACTGGTTGGGGAGCAGCGAGCTGGAGGTGGCCCTCCGTGAGCGACAGGGCGAAGGGATGACGACCGGCGAGGACCCCGACATCCGGTACCGGGCTCCGGCCGCGGTCGCCGCCGGTGCCGTCGACACCGCGGGCTCCGGCCGGCCGGCCGACGTGGGTGGTCAGGAGCTCCCCGCGGTTCCCGAGGGAGCCCGATGAACTACGTCATCGCCGGTTACTCGATCGTCCTGTCCATCCTGTTCCTCTACGGCGTCCAGCTCGTGTGGCGGCGCCGGCGGCTGACCCGGGCCGCAGCGCGGGTCGCGTCGGCCGGCGCCGAGATCGAGCGCCTGGGCCACGACCGATGACCACCGCACCAGCCGTCGGCTCGGTACCGGCCGGTGCGGTCGGACCGGACGGCGCCGGCGACGGTCCCACTCCGCCCCCGAGGGCCGCGGTACCGGCGGGGTCCGGCCACCGGCTCCGGTACGTGATCGTGGGCCTCGTGCTGGTGGGATCGCTGGCCTTCCTGGTGGTGAAGGGCCTGACCTCGGCCCTCAACTTCTATCTGCCCGCCGACCAGGCCCTGGCCCAAAAGGCCAGCCTCGGGAGCCAGACCTTCAACCTCGAAGGTCTGGTGGAGCCCGGCTCGGTCCATCCCACGCGGAACGGGGTGGACTTCGTCGTCACCGCCGGCGCGACCAGGCTGGCTGTCGACAACACCGGGAGCCCCCCGCAGCTCTTCCAGCCGGACATCCCGGTCATCGCCGTCGGGCACTTCAGCGGGACGGTGTTCGTCTCCAACCAGATCCTGGTCAAGCACTCGTCGAACTACATCGCCGCCCATCCCGGCCGGGTCACGGCCCCGAACGGGAGCAAGCGGTGACGGGCGGGCCGGCAGGCGGTCAGCGCGTCACCGGTTCCCACCGGTGAACGGAGCGCTCGGCCACACCGGAGTCCTCCTCGGATTCGCGGCCGCCGTGGTCGGAATCGTCGTCATGGTCACAGGACTGGCCAAGGGGCGGCCCTCGATCATCCGCAGCGGTCAGGTGTACGCCCCCCTCATCCTGGTGGGGGGAGTCATCGCCGTGGCGGCCATGGAGCACGCCCTTGTCACTCACGACTTCTCGCTGAGTTACGTGGCCGACAACAACAGCCGCGACACCCCGGTGCTCTACTCGATCACCGGCCTGTGGTCGGCACTGGCCGGGTCGATCCTGTTGTGGGGGCTGGTCCTTGGCGGGTACGCCACCGCCATGGTCTGGCGCTTCCGGCGCCGCTCGGGCGAGGACCTCATCGGCTGGGCCACCTTGGTGGTCTACACCGTGGCCGCGTTCTTCTTCGGGCTCATGCTGGGGCCCTCCGATCCGTTCCGGCACGTCGCCGGTGCCGTCCCGGCCAACGGGCCCGGCCCCAACTCACTGCTCCAGGACAATCCGCTGGTCCTCATCCACCCGCCCATGCTCTATCTGGGACTGGTGGGCTTCACGCTCCCGTTCGCCTTCGCCATCGCATCGCTGGTCACCGGCAAGCTCGACGAGGACTGGCAGGGCGAGACCCGCCGCTGGACCCTGTTCGCGTGGGCCTTCCTGACCATGGGCATCCTGCTCGGGGCCTGGTGGTCATACGAGGTACTGGGATGGGGAGGGTTCTGGGGCTGGGACCCGGTCGAGAACGCCGCGCTCCTGCCCTGGCTGGTGGGCACCGCCTACCTCCACTCGGTGATGGTCCAACAGCGGCGCGGGCTCCTCAGGATCTGGAACCTCTCGCTCGTGGTGGCGGCGTTCAGCCTGACCATCCTCGGGACCTTCTTCACCCGCTCCGGCGTCGTCCAGTCGGTCCACTCGTTCTCCGACTCGACCATCGGCCCACTGCTGCTGGGCTTCTTCGGCGTGGTCGTGGTGACCGGGGTGGGGCTCATCGCGTGGCGCGGTGACCGGCTCCACTCCTCGGGAGGCATCGACTCGCCCATCAGCCGTGAAGGAGCGTTCCTGGCCAACAACGTGCTGTTCGTTGGATTCGCGTTCGTGGTCCTTCTCGGCACCGTCTTCCCGCTGCTCTACGAGGCCCTCAATCCGAGCTCGTCCGTGACCGTCGGGGCACCGTATTTCAACCGGTTCTTCATCCCGGTGGGTCTGGCCCTGCTCTTCCTGATGGCGGTGGCCCCGGCCCTCCCCTGGCGCAAGACCAGCGTCGCGGTGATGCGCGGCCGCCTGGCCGTGCCCGCCGCGCTCGGGGTCCTCACCGTGGCGGTCTGTGTCATCGCCGGCATCCACGGCATCGAGCCGCTGCTGGCCTTCGGGCTCGGGGCCTTTGCCGGTGCGTCGGCCGGCCGGGCTCTCGTCCTCTCCGTCCGCGGCGCCTTTCGCGGGGCGCGTTCCGCAGGTGGCGGCCCCGTCCGGTCGACGGCGGCGGGCTGGCGCGGATTCGTGGGGCGGGCCAACGGGGGCATGGTGGTACACATCGGCGTGGTCGTCATCGCCATCGGGTTGGCCGCCGCCACCTCGTTCCTCCACCGGGGGGAGCTGCACCTGGTCAAGGGCCAGTCGGCGTCCTTCGCCGGTCACCGTGTCACCTTCGTCACCACCCGCGAGGTCACGACGCCGTCCCACTCGGCGTTCGAGGCGGTACTGCGGGTCGACGACGGCGGCATGTTCTTCCCCGCCATCAGCCAGTTCGGGAGCGGGACCCAGGCGGTCGGCACACCCGCCATCGACTCCAGTTGGAGGGACGACCTCTATCTCACCATCGACAGCATTCCGGGCAACGGGGGCTCCTGGGCCTTCGGCGTGGTGGAGCAGCCCCTGGTCATGTGGCTGTGGATCGGAGCTGTGCTGGTCGGGGTCGGTTCGGTCCTGTCGGCCATACCCGGACGCCGGCGCCGTCCCACCGATCCGGTGTCCGCCCCGGCGGTGGCCATCTCCGGTCCGTCGGACGACGACGCCGGCGCCCCGAGCCACGGGCGTGCAGGCGCTGACGCGGAGGTGGAGTCGGACGCGGAGGTGGAGTCCGGGGAGACGGCCGACCCGTTGCCGGTGGGGGCCGGTGACCCAGGATGACCACTGCCGACGCGGACCCGGAGCCGGCACCGGTTCGGCACACCGCCCGGTGGGTGGCCATCGGCGTCCTCGTCATCGCGGCCGGGCTCGTCGCCGTGCTGGCCACCCGGCCGCCGGCCGCCGTGGACGAGGTGCAGAACCCGGTGGTCGGCAAGTTGGCCCCGCCGATCAGCGGAGAGACGCTGGCCGGCACCCACTACTCGTTGCCCCGGGCACCCGGCAGGTTCGTCGTGGTCAGCTTCTTCGCCAGCTGGTGTGAACAGTGCCAGAGCGAGGGCCCCGAGTTGGTCAAGTTCCAGTTCCAACATCACCGGAGTGATGACGCGACCATGCTCAGCGTCGTGTTCAGCGACAGCGCCGCCGATGCCAGGGCCTCCCAGGAGCAGCTCGGCGTGACCTGGCCCACCCTGACCGACAACGGGGGCACGATCGCCCTCGACTACGGCGTCAGGGAGCTTCCCTCCACCTTCGTGATCGCCCCCGACGGCCGCGTGGTGGCGTCCATCGTCGCCCCGGTCACCGCGGCCGATCTCGACCAGATCATGGCCAAGGCCACGGCCGAGCACGCATGAGGGTCCGCCGCTTCCCGCTGTGGACCGCCCTCGGCGTCGTGCTGGTGGTGGCCCTGATCGTCGGGAGCGGGGTCCTGTCCTCGCCACCACCGACCGCGGCGGAGCGTGCCTCGGCCATCGAGTCGGCGCTCCGCTGCCCCAGCTGCGAGGACCTCTCGGTGGCCGAATCGAGCGCATCGACTGCGGTGACCGTGCGGGCGACGGTGTCCCAGCTCATCGCCGAGGGGAGGACCGACCAGCAGATCGAGAGCTACCTGGTCGACCGGTACGGGTCCTCCATCGTGCTCGACCCACCGGCGCGCGGGTGGTCGCTGTTGGTCTGGCTGCTCCCCCTCCTCTGCGGCCTGGCCGCGTTGGCCGCTCTGGTCGGCGTGTTCATCCGCCGGCGCACGGTGACCGACGCCGATCCCACCGGTTCCGGCCGCCCGCGGCTCACGCCGCCGGCGGTCGAGGAGAGGCGGCGCTTCCTCGTCCAGTCGCTGGCCGATGCCGATGCCGAGTATCTGGCCGGCGACCTGTCGGACAAGGACTACCTCGCCCTGCGCCATCGGGACATGGTCCGACTGGCCGCGTTGGGCGCGACGACGACCGATGTGGAGGCCGGAGAAGGGGGCCTCCCCCGTGCCGGAGTCATCGTTGCCGATGACCCGCTGCCGCCCACCGGGCCATCCGAGGCTCCGGCTCGTGGGGACCTCGTCCCAGCGACCTCCGGCCCGACCCGGCCGTCGGGCCGGGCCCGGCGCAACCGGTGGTTCCTCGGCGGCGCGGTGGCCGCCTTCGCAGCCGCGCTGATAACGGCCGTCTTCTTGTTCGCCACCGCTCGGCAACCGGGCCAGTCGGTGACCGGGAGCTTCGCGGAGACCCCGCAGCAACAGACCGCGGAGTCGTTGGCCCAGGCGGCCGTGGACGAGAACCAGGGCCGGCTCGACCAGGCCGCGCAGCTCTATCAGTCGGTGCTCACCGTGCACCCCGACAACGAGGTGGCCATGGCCCAGCTGGGCTGGCTCGAGTTCGAGACGGGCAGGGCGGGCAACAATCCCTCGCTGGTCGACGACGGGACGGCCAAGCTCAACCGGGCCGTCCGGCTCGACCCCGACGACTATGCGGCACGGCTCTACCTCGGGACGGTGCTCTGGCAAGAGGATGGTGACGCAGCCGGGGCAGTGGTCCAGTACCGGGATTTCCTGGCCGACGGTCCGCCGGTCACCATCGTGAAGCAGGCCGCTCCCGAGGTGCGTGAGGCCTACCGACGGGCGGGTGATGCGATCCCGTCCGCGGTCGGCGGCTGAGCTCGGCCCGAACCCCCGGTCGGCCGGACAGGGCATGCTGGTGCGGTGAGCGACCCGATGGTCCCCGGAGATGACCGGTCCCACCGCGACCGGATGCTCGCCGGCCAGCCCTACCTCGGGGCCGATCCCGAGCTCGCCGTCGCTCACCGCCGGGCGAGGCGTCTCATGGACCAGTTCAACCGCACCGCAGTCGACGCCGTGGCCGAACGGCTCCGGATCCTCGGTCAGCTCCTGGGCCGGCTCGGGCCCGACAGTGAGGTCCGGCCTCCGTTCTACTGCGACTACGGCTCCCAGATCCGGATCGGCGAGCGGACCTTCGTCAACTTCGGGCTCGTCGCGCTCGATCCGGCGCCCATCACCATCGGCAGCGACGTCCAGATCGGGCCCAACGTCCAACTCCTGACTCCGACCCACCCCATCGACCCTGGTCTCCGCCGTGAGAAGTGGGAGGGAGCTCGCCCGATCGACGTCGCCGACAACGTCTGGCTCGGTGGGGGAGTCATCGTCCTCCCGGGCGTCAGCATCGGCGAGAACTCGGTGGTGGGGGCCGGCGCTGTCGTCACCAGGGATGTCCCTGCCGGTGTGGTGGTGGTGGGCAACCCGGCCAGGGTCGTTCGCGAGGTCTCCGGGGGTTGACAGGCAACCGATTGGCTGCTTAAGTTAGGCAACTGATGAGTTGCATATCATCGCCGGGCCCGGTCGGCCTCCCTCGGCGATGGACCATTGTCGAACCGGCCGGCAGGAGGAGGATCCCATGGTCGACGACAGGCTGTCGGACGGGTGCGACCCCGGCATGACGGGACCTTGAGCGATCTCGACCCCGTATTCCGTGCGCTGGCTGATCCCAGTCGGCGCAGCCTCCTCGACAGCCTGAGCGAGAGCAACGGGCAGAGTCTGCAACAGCTCTGCACCGGGCTCCAGATGACCCGCCAGTCGGTGAGCAAACACCTTGCCATCCTCGAGGCGGCCAATCTCTTGACCACGGTTCGCCGCGGTCGGGAGAAGTTGCACTTCCTCAATCCGGTGCCTGTCAACGAGATCGCCGAGCGCTGGATCCACCGCTACGACCGGGACCGCGTTCGTGCCCTGGCCGACCTGAAGACCGCATTGGAGGACACCCCGATGGCTTCGCCGACATTTGTGTACACGACCTATATCAACACCACGCCAGAGCGGCTCTGGCAGGCGTTGACCGACCCCGCCTTCACCGAGCGCTGGTGGAAGACCACCTTCACCTCGGACTGGGGGATCGGTTCGACCGTCACCTGGGAGACCGGAGGTGTCACCATCGCCGATCCCGAGCAGATCGTCCTCGAGTACGACCCGTACCACCGGTTGTCCTACACCTGGCACACATTCACCCAGGAGATCGCCGACCTGCACGGCTTCAGCGAGTTGGTGGACACCATCTCCGCCGAACCACGGTCCAAGGCCACCTTCGAGCTCGAGCCGATCGGCGAGATGGTCAAACTGACCGTCATCCACGACGGATTCGAACCCGGAAGCACCGTGGTCACCATGATCAGCCGGGGCTGGCCACAACTCCTCTCCAGCCTCAAGTCGTTCCTCGAGACCGGCGAGCCCCTTCCCACGGGCTCCGAGCCGGCCAGGCGGGCGAGGCGGGTCCGGGCATGATCCGGCGGTGCGGTCACGCGACCACCGGTCCGGTCAGCGGACCGGTGGTGTGATCAGCGGACGGGCGTTGGCGAGGCGATCCTGATCGCCATCTGCTCGCTGTACCGCACCGATCCGAGCGGTCCCGCCTGTTGCGAGACGTCGACCGTCTCGCGCTGGGAGAGGATGAGACCGTCCTTGGCCGAGATCCAGTAGTCGTTCGGATTCGTCCCCGACTCAGCTCCGGAGAAGGTCAACGTCAGGCGCGTGTGGATGGCGGGAACGGCGCGTCCGCCGACGTTCACCGACGAATTCCCGATCACCACACCGGACCAGTCGACGTTCAGGCCCGTCGAGTGGCAGACGGTGTGCCACCGCTCGCCGGCGTGCGGGTCGGGTGGCACCAGGTAGGTGTCGGACGGACAGTGGATGACGTCGGTGGTCTGGGTACCGGCGATCTGCTCGTAGGAGAGGGTGGTGGTGATGCCGTAGGCGCCCGCACGGAGAGGACATTCCACCATGCCCTCCATGTGCTGCTCGAACGGCTCCCATTTTTCGGTGGCGCACCCGTTCTCGGTCACGATCATGTTGGTGGCCGCCGGAAAGAGGCGCTTGATCCCCCCGAAACTCAGTTGCTCGTCACCCGTCGTGCGGTACCGGTAGACCCCTGGAGGTGGGAGCTCTGACGCATCCGTGAGCTTTCCGGTCTGCTGGTCCTGGCGATAGAGCCGCAGGGCCTGGCGCAGGTTCACCGGGGTGGCGTTGTCCCGCAGGATGAAGAACCAGAATCCGACGGCGACGGCGACGATGAGGACGGCCACCCCTGCGCCGAGGACGAAGAGCTTGTGTTGGTTCAGCCACGTGAGCGTCGGCATCTCCGCTTCAAACTACCCCGGTCCATCGACCTTCAACCCGCGGCCCGCCACCGGTGCGTCAGTCCAGGTGGGGAGGGTCCGTCCGGGTGGGTCTCCGTCCAGGTGGGGCCTGTCAGTCCAGGTGGGCCCCAGTCCAGGGCGCCCCGGTCCAGGTGGGGCCTGTCAGTCCAGGTGAAAGGTGAAGATGCGGTCGGCGTCGATCCGGACGTAGACGTTGGCGTCGAGGAACACCTCCCACGCCGGACCGAATCGGGGCGTGTAGATGTCGAGGACGACCTGCCGCAGGCCCGCGCTGGACGGGGCCCGCATGTCGAGCACGGTGGCCCGGCCGTGGACCGTCACCGCGAGCTCCTCCCCGGGAACGTGGGTCGCGCTGACCTGCGGTCGGTGACGGATGTGCCGGACGCGTACCGAGTCCGGTGCCGAGCCGAAGTGGAACGAACCTCGGTAGAAGATGCCGTCGACGGGTCCGACGAGCGGACGATTGTCCGACGTCACGGTGGCGAGGGCGAGTAACCGCATTCCGGTGAGTCGGGCGCACAGATCCGCGGCGTCGAGCCTCCGTTCCGGCGTGAGCACCTCTTGGAGATGTGACCCGGCACGACCGATGCTTCGGTCCAGGAGATCCTGGAGCGCCCTGATGTCACTGTCGGTCTCGTCCACAATTCCTCGTCATCGCTCGTCGGTTCCCTGGCGTCAGATGGGCGGCGTCCAGATTCTCGGGCCGAGTGTTGCATCTCCGGGCCGACGGCCGCTCCCCGGTGCGATTGCCGTGGAGCGAGTGTTGGGGGATGATCGACCGATGGCAGACGGATTGATGCCGGCAGCGTTTCTCGGGCACGGGAATCCGATGAACGCCCTCGACCACAACGGGTATACCGAGGCATGGCGATCGTTCGGCGCCAGCGTCCCGCGGCCGCGGGCCATCCTCGCCGTCTCGGCCCACTGGTATATCAATGCGACCGCAGTCACGGCCATGCTCCGACCGAAGACGATCCACGATTTCTATGGGTTCCCTGACGAGTTGTTCGCCGTGGAGTACCCCGCACCCGGCGCTCCCGCAGTGGCCGAGGAGGTGGCGGAAGCCGTCAAGCCGACATGGGTAGGCCTCGACCACGACAGTTGGGGCATCGATCACGGCACCTGGTCGGTGCTCGTCCACGCCTTCCCCGATGCCGATATCCCCGTCGTCCAACTCGCCATCAATGCCGAACGGTCGTTCGAATACCACCTCGAGCTCGGCGTGAAGCTGGCACCGCTCCGCCAGCGGGGCATCCTGATCATCGCCAGCGGAAACATCGTCCACAACCTCCGCCGCGTCGACTGGGGTATGCCCGACGAGGGTCTGGGTTGGGCCAACCGCTTCGACGACGCGGCCCGGGGGTACATGACGGCATCGCCGGCAGACGTGATCGCCCTGCGTGACCACTCCGATTTCGGCGACGCGGTGCCCACGCCGGACCACTTCATCCCGCTCCTGTATCTGGCCGGCCTGGCCGCAGCGGCGCCCTCGGCCACCGACGTCCTGGTGGACGGATGCGCCTATGGATCCCTCTCCATGACCTCCTACACGCTCGACGCGACCTACCCCGAACAGGGCTCACCGCACGGCGCCCCCGCGCTGCCGGGCTCGGACATCGTCCCCACGGACGAGACCAACACGTGATCTGATCTGACGCCGTTGGGTCGGTCACGCCGCCGGAACCAGATGACCCCGGACCGGACGTCACCCGAAGGTACCCACCTGTGTGACGATGGTGGTCATGGATACCGAGCGGGTCGTCTTCGAAGGCTTCGAGGGGTTGAAACTGGCCGCCGATGTCCGGGGGGAGCCGGACGGCTGTCCGGTGCTCTTCCTCCACGGAGGCGGACAGACCCGACACGCCTGGGGATCGACGGCCGACAAGGTGGCCGCCCAGGGTTGGCGGACGGTGACCCTCGATCTTCGGGGTCACGGGGACAGCGAGTGGGCCGCCAACGGCGACTACTCCTTCACCGCCTTCTGCGCTGACTGCGTCGCGGTCGCCGACCAACTTGGGAGGCCGCCCGTGCTGGTGGGGGCGTCGCTCGGTGGGATGTCGGCCATGCTGGCCGAGGGGACGAGTGACCGGACGGTCTCGTGCGGACTGGTCCTCGTGGACATCACGCCGAAGACCAACCCGCTCGGCATCGAACGGATCAAGACGTTCATGCTGTCGGGCGTGGACGGGTTCGACTCGCTGGAGGACGCAGCTGCCGCCATCGCCGCCTACACACCGCAACGGACCAGGCCGGTGAACCCCCGTGGCCTCATGAAGGTGCTTCGCCAGCGCGGGGATCGCTGGTACTGGCACTGGGACCCGCGGGTCATCGGCCACGGGCGGACCGAGGTGGTGCCGGACCGCCTGGCCGGCCTGCTCGATGTGGCCACCAGCAACATCGCTGTGCCCACCTTGTTGGTGCACGGGCTCCTGAGCGACGTCGTCACCCAAGAGGGGGTGGACGATCTGTTGTCCCAGATCCCAGGGGCCACGGCCGTGGGTGTCGACGGCGCGGCCCACATGATCGCAGGGGACCGCAACGACGCCTTCTCCTCTGCGGTCATCGCGTTCCTCCAGGACCGCATCCGACCGATGATCGGGTAGATGATCCCGGCGGACGTGCCGGCCGCCATGCCCGTTCAGGGAACCAGCACCGTCTTGCCGCCGATGGACCGATCGACGAGCCCGGACATCACGCGGGCTGCATCGTCGAGCCGGTAGGTCGCCGGCCTGGTGGGATGGAGCCGCCCCCTCCCGACCAGATCCATCAGCTCGTCGATGAGCTCCCGATTGCCGGACGGGTCCTTGAAGGTCCATCCACCCCAGTCGACTCCAACCACGGTCCGGTTGTTGAGCAGTACCTGGTTGAGGGGGATCGACGCGATGGGGCCGGAGGCGAACCCGATCACGCAGAACCGTCCCAGGTGCCGGGTGGCCCGGAGGGCGTTCTCACTGTGGTGGCCGCCTACCGAATCGATGACCACGTCGACGCCGCCGCCCGAGATCTCCCGGGCCCGCACCTTGAGGTCTTCGTCCTCGTAGGCGATGGTCTCCTCGGCCCCCATGGAAAGTGCCGCCCCGAGCTTGTCCAGGGTGGAGGCGGCGGCGATGACCCGGCCACCCAGCGCGGTGGCGACGTCGGTCGCCGCCAATCCGACGCCTCCCCCGGCCCCGAGGACGAGCACCCACTCTCCCGGAGCGAGCGTGGTCCGCCTGGTCAGGGCGAACAGCACGGTGCAGTAACTCTGGATGAGGGCCGCGGCCTGGTCGAAATCGATGGTGCTCGGCATCGGCACCAGCGAGAGCGCCGGCACCGCCACCTGTTCGGCGAACCCGCCGAAACCGGTGAAGGCGATGACCCTGTCACCGCGGTCGATCCCAGTGACCCCGGATCCCACGTCGACCACCACCCCGGCAATCTCGCTTCCGGGGACGAAAGGCACCGGTGGTTTGATCTGGTACCGGCCCTGGCAGATGAGCCCGTCGACGAAATTCACGCCTGCGGCCCGCACGTCCACCACCACCTGGCCCTCGCCGGGCACTGGCGGATCCCGTTCTTCGAGGACCAGGGTCTCGAGGGGGCCCAGTTCCCTGCAGACGATGGCGCGCACGGCCAGAAGCTACCGCCTGGTGCCGGTGCCGGTGCCGGTGCCGATGCCGGCTGCCGATGCCGGCTGCCGATGCCGATGCCGATGCCGGCTGCCGATGCCGATCAGCTTCGTAATGCCCGCAACCCGTCGACGACCCGGGGGAACGCCGTCACGAATGCGTCGACGTCCGTGTCGGTGGTCGACCAGCCCACCGAGATGCGGAGGGACCGCTCGCCGTCGACGCCCATGGCTTCGAGCACCGGCGATGGCTCGAGGGCCTCCGACGAGCACGATGATCCGGAGTGGACGGCGACACCGGACTGGTCGAGCCCGAGCAGAACCGGTTCGGCTTCGACCCCGTCGACCCCCAGGCAGACGATGTGCGGCAGGCGGTGGACCGGATCCCCGTACAGGTGCACACCCGACGTCTCCCGGGCTGCCCTCTGTACGCGGTCGGTCCTGCGCCGGGCGCTCGCCTGCTCGTCGGTGAGCATCTCCGGCCCGGTCAACGCGGCGGCCGCGGCGCCGAAGCCGATGGCCCCGACGACGTGCTCCAGTCCTGCCCTTCGGGCCCGCTCCTGTTCCCCTCCGACCATGAACGGTTCGAGCCGGAGCCCGCGCCGAACGACGAGGGCACCGATGCCGGCCGGTCCCCCGAGCTTGTGCGAGGAGATCGACACCAGGTCGGCGCCGAGCCGGCTGATGTCGACAGGGATGTGCCCGGCCGCCGCCACTGCGTCGACGTGGGTGCGGATGCCGAGGCCGGCGCACCGCTCGACGACCTCGGCCACCGGCTGGACGGTCCCGACCTCATGGTTGGCCCACTGGCAGTGGACCAGGGCGGGATTCCGGCCGTACAGGTCGAGAGACTGCCGGATCGACTCCTCGACGGCACCGGGCTCGATCCGACCGCGGCCGTCGACGGCGATGGGAACCACAGGAGCCGATCGTCTCGACGCGTCCCGCGCCGCCGAATGCTCGACGTCCGAGCAGGCCACGGGACCCGGGTCGGCCCTGGTGGCGCCCCATACGGCCGTGTTGACGGCTTCGGTCCCTCCCGAGGTGAACACCACTTGGCGGGGACGGACCTGCAAGAAAGCGGCCACCTGCTCCCTGGCCTCCTCGAGCCTCGCCCGCACCAAGCGGCCCTCGTGGTGCACGCGACCTGGGTCTGCGGTGACGCCCGATTCCGCCCAGTCGGCCATGGCGGCGCGGGCTTCCGGACGGAGCGGGGTGGTCGATGCGTGATCGAGATAGTGACGGGCCAACGCCTGGCTCGCCGGTCAGACCACTGCAGCGCAGGCGTCGTCCCCACGGGCACGGGAAGACGACAACACCACAGGCACGGTGCCGCCGGCGTCTCCACCGCACAGGCCGGCCAGCAGACCCTTGACCATGCCCCGGTCCACTGCGCAGAGGACCGGGTACTGCGAGGCCGCGTTGCCGAAGGGGCAGTTGTCAGCCACCACCGCGGTCAGGGCCCCCTGGTCTTCGGCGTGAGCGGCGAACCCGTGTGCGGTCAGCGTGTCGGCGATGGCGTGCATGGCCGTGCGCAGCGAGCGCTGACTGTCACCGGGCGACATCTGACCGGCAAGGGTGCGACCGTACTCCTCGCCGACCCGCTCGGCCATGCCCTCGGCGGCGACCGGTCCGAGGAGCTGGAGCGCCTCTTGCAGCAACAGGACCAACAGGTCGTCGCGGCGGGTCAGCAGGTCGAGGGTGGGATCGTTGCCGATGGCCCGGAAGCGCTTCGAGGGTCGGCCGGCCCCGTTGCCGGCCGAGCGCTCCATGGTCACCTCGACGTAGCCGCCGGTGGCCAGCCGCTCGAGATGGTGGCGGGCCACATTGGGGTGGAGCGAGAAGCGGGTGGCGACCTCCGAGGATGTGGTGCCCGGGTTCGAGCGGACGAAGAGGTAGATCTCCCGCCGGGTGGGGTCCCCGAAAGCGGCGGTGACCGCGGTTACCGCCGCGGAAAAATGGCTGTCCGACTCCGACGGGTCCGACTTCTGCTCCGATGCGTCGGGTCCCGGTTCTGCCAGGTGAGTGACGCTGTCCGAGGCCGGTGGCACGTCCCCTAGTCTACCGGTGATGGCGAAATCCCCCGAGAGGATCCTTCATGCCCACTGACGAGTCCCAGGTCACAGAGGCCGTGGCCGCAGTGGTCGATCCCGAATTGCGACGTCCGCTGGGGGAGTTGGGCATGGTGGGTCAGGTGCAGGTGAAGCGCAAGAAGGTGACGGTGGAGATCGCACTCCCGGTGGCCCACTACCCCCAGGTCGACGAGTTGACGGACCGTGTCCGTGACGCGGTTGGGCGGCTCGCCGGTGTCACCGAGGTGACGGTGGGACGGGCACTCATGGACGAGGGGCCGCGTGCCCGTCTCCGTATGTTGCTCCGGGGCGAGCCGGTGGAAGGCGGCGCTCCCGAGGGACACGACCACGGTCATGGTGGCGGCGGCCAGCTCGGACACGAGGAAGGTCGTCCCAACCGGTTCATGCTCCCGCGTTCGAAGACGCGCATCCTCGGCATCTCCTCGGGCAAGGGCGGCGTCGGAAAATCGTCGGTCACGGTCAACCTGGCCGTCGCATTGGCACGGATGGGCCATGACGTCGGGATCCTCGACGCGGACGTCTATGGATTCTCGGTTCCGGGGATGCTCGGGGTGCACTCGGATCCGCTGATCATCGGTGATCTGGTCGTGCCACCCACCGCCAACGGCGTCCGCTGCCTGTCGATGGGGTACTTCGTCCCCGACGACACCCCGGTGATCTGGCGCGGCCCCATGCTTCACAAGGCCCTCGAACAGTTCTTGGTTGACGCCTACTGGGGGGAGCCCGACTACCTGCTCATCGACATGCCTCCCGGTACCGGTGACGTCACCCTCTCGCTCGGGCAGTACCTGACGAAGACCGAGGTCTACGTGGTGACCACGCCACAACCGGCGGCCGAGCGGGTGGCCCAACGCTCGGCCTATGCGGCCCGCAAGCTCAAGCTCACGGTACGCGGTGTCATCGAGAACATGAGCTGGTTCACCGGTGACGACGCCACCCGGTACGAGCTGTTCGGTGCCGGTGGAGGCCAGCAACTGGCCGGCGAGCTCGGCGTTCCGCTCCTCGCCCAGGTGCCGTTGGTGTCGGCTCTGCGTGAAGGGGGCGACAAGGGGATACCGGTGGTCGTGGCCGAACCGGACGGTGAGGTGGCCGGCGTCTTCGACGCATTGGCCACGTCGATCGTCGAGCTCGGCCCGGCCCGGGTCTACCGCTCGGAGCTCACCATCCACTAGCGGCGGTGATGCCCCCTTCCCCCGGTACCCTCCCCCGTCCGGGCCGTGCCCGTCACACCCCCCTGGAAACATCTGGCCATGACCCCGGTGGCCGGTGCAGTGAAGGAGAGTGTGGCGGGCGGCACCGCTGGTGCTGCCGGCGTCGCCGGTCCTGAAACCGGCCTCGGGGCCCGGTTGGATGCCGCCCGTTCCGCTCTGGCCTCGGTGGTGGCGGACCTCGACCCGGCCCGGCTGACCGGGGCCGACGCCGCCGGGCTCTATGCGTCCCTGGTCGCCCTCGAGCGCCTGGTGGTGGCGGGCAAGACCCTGTTGGCCCCCCGGATCGAGGGCTCGGGGGTGTGGCGGGACGGTGGGCACCGCTCGGCCGCGGTGATGCTGGCCTCCTTGGAGGGGGTGGCCACCGGTCAGGCCCAGAGCACCCTTGTCAACGGGCAGCGCCTCTCACAGTTGCCCGGGACCGAAGCGGCGCTGCGCACCGGGGTGCTCTCGGGACCGAAGGTCACCGAGCTGACCGGGGCCGGCATCCTCGCCCCCGAACGGGAGCAAGAGCTGCTGGCCGGGGCCGAGGAGGCTCCCCTCCAGGCGGTGCGGGAGCGGTGCCAGCGGTCCCGGGCCACCTCGGGGTCGGAGGATCCCCGGGCCAGGGTCGTCCGGATCCGAGCGGCCCGGCACTTCTCGTCGTGGACCGACGGTGAGGGGGCCTTTTGCTACCAGGGCCGGGACACCCTCGACCGGGGAGCCCAGATCCTCTCCCACCTGGACCAGGTGGCCACCCGGCTGCGCCGGACCCGACGGGCGGCCGGGGACGGACAGGACAGTCCCGAACGGGCGGTCCGAGCCGACGCCTTCTACGCCCTTCTCACAAGACGCCACCCCGACACCGGGGCACCCCTTTCGCCCCGGCCCCGGCCCACCTCGGCCACCGGCTCGGCTTCGGGGCCGGATCCCGACCGCGAAGGCGACGCCGACGCCGGGGTCGATGCCGACGCCGACGCCGGAGCCGAGGACACCTCATCCGGAGCCACCGCCGGGGCCGACGCCGACGCCGGGGTCGAGGACACCTCCGGCCGGGACACCGGCGATGCCACCTCCGGCCGGGACACCGGCGATGCCACCTCCGGCCGGGACACCGGCGATGCCACCTCCGGCCGGGACACCTCAGATGCCACCGCCACCGGGGACACCACCGATGCCACGGCCCCAACCGGTGGCCGACCACCGGACGACCCGTCCTTGCTCATCGACGGACCTCCGACCTGTTCGGTGATCGTCCGGGTGGACCGGGACGCCCTGCTGCGCGGACACACCGAGGGCGACGAGTGCTGCGAGATCGACAACCAGGGGCCCATCCCGGTGGCCATGGCGAGGGACCTGGCCAACGACTCGTTCCTCCGCATCGTCTTCCACGAGGCCGGGGACATCCGGGCCGTCTGCCACCTGGGTCGCACCATCAACCAACAGCTGCGGACGGCCCTCGTCTTCCGGGACAGCACCTGTGTGGTGCCCGGGTGTGGGACCTCCTTCGGGCTCGAGATCGACCACATCGTCCCCTTTGCCGAGGGCGGGCCCACCACCCTCGACAATCTGGCCCTGCTCTGCCACCACCACCACTTCCTCAAGACCTACGAGGGCTGGGTCCTCTCCAGCGAGGGGACCGGACCGAAGGGCACACCCCGGTGGCGATTCGAACCCCAACCGGCCTTCGGGCAGGAACCGGGCCTCGGGATGGACACCGACGAGGAAAGGGACAAGCGGAAACGGGACAGACGGAACGAGTGAGTCTGCGCAAATCCGGTATCGCTAACGGCCGTTGACCCGGCTCTTAGCCCCAACCGGCGCGCCCGGGCGGCATCCCGCTGTAGCCGTCGGCGTCGGGGACCACACCCAGCACCTGGTGTATGGCCAGGCCGCCGTCGTCGAAGCCGTTGGCCGAGGCAGCCATGTACAACCGCCAGACATTGGCCCGCGGGGCACCCACGAGACCGACCGCTTCGTGCCACCGCGCCTCGAGGTTGGCCACCCAGTGGTGCAGGGTCCGCGAGTAGTGCTCCCGCAGCGACTCGACGTCCCGGACTTCGAATCCGGTCTGCTGCATGGCCCCGATCACATCGGCCACGTCCAGCAGTTCGCCGTCGGGGAACACGTAGCGCCCGATGAATGTACGCCCGCCCAGAAACGAGCCACCCGGCTTGGAAATGGCGTGGTTCAACAATCGTCCGGTCGGTGTGAGCAGCAACCTGAGCGTTTCGAAGTACCGGGTCATCTGGGCTCTGCCCACATGCTCGAACATGCCGATCGACGAGATGGCGTCGAACTGTTCGCCCCGGAGGTCGCGGTAGTCCTGCAGGCGGATCTCCACCCGGTCGGCCAGTCCCGCCTGCTCCACCCGACGTCTCGCCTCGTCGACCTGTTCGTGGCTGAGCGCCACCCCGGTCACGGTGACCCCGTGGTGGCGGGCCGCGTGGATGGCCATCGAGCCCCAACCGCAACCGACATCGAGCAGTCGGGCGCCGGGCTGCCGGTCGAGACCCAACTTGCGACAGATCAGCTCGTGCTTTGCCGCCTGGGCATCCTCGAGCGGGACGTCGTCGGACAGGAAGCGCGCGCACGAATAGGTCATGCTCGGGCCGAGCACCAGACGGTAGAACTCGTTCCCCACGTCGTAGTGGTGACTGATGACCTCGGCATCGCGGGACTGGGAGTGCAGCCGGCCCGCCGGCTTGCACTCTTCGGGTGGCGCGGGTAGGGGCGGACCCAAGGCACCCAGCCGCCGGGCCGCGTCGATGACCGTGGGTAGGGTCCGCAGCCCCATCCGGCGGAGGTCACGAGGTGACGCGCCGTGCAGAACCCGCAACAGGGCGTAGATGTCGCCCTCGATGGCGAGGTCACCCGAGACGAAGGCCCGGGCCACACCGAGCTCGCCTGGGGCCCAGAGGATCCGGCGCAGGGCGTCGACCGAACGGATCTGCAACGTCCCGATGGTGTCGGGAGGGCCGAACACGCTCCCGTCCCAGAACTCGAAGCGGACCGGCGCCGTACTGCCCACCAATGCCGTTATCAGTGGGATGAGGGCATCGGCGGCACTGCCGGGCGGAGCACCTTCTCGTGGGCCTTCTCCATGCCCGGTGGTACGCACGGGGGACGGCCCGCCGCGTACGGCCCCCGTCGACTCGGCGGCAGGCTCCTTCGACGCCCGCTCTTCCTCGACGGCGGGCTGACCCGAGACCGGCTGATCCGAGACCGGCTGATCCGAGACCGGCTGATCCGAGACCGGTTGATCCGAGACCGGTTGATCCGAGACCGGTTGATCCGAGACCGGCTGATTCGATACTTCAGTGACCATCGGGGGCCTCCTTGAGCGACCTGCCCCGATTCTTCCTCCCGCCGATCTTATTGTGCCCCCGGACCCCCGCGACCGGCTACAAGCCGGTCGCCGCGGCAACCCTGCCGGACCGGACCGCCCGGACCAACCCCTCGTAGTCCTGCTCGTTCTGGTCGGCATAGGCGGCGGAGAAATCCGCCACGCCCTTGTCGAAGCCGTCGCCCTTGCCCAAGTACGACGCGATGGCGATCCAGTCGCCCGATCTGGCGTGGGCCCGCGCCAGGGTGGCCCCGCACATGCGGGCATAGGTGGTGGCACCGGCGACCCGCAAGGTGTCCACGTGGGCGGAGCCCTTCCAGTCGTGGAGCTGGCGGATGTAGTAGTCGCGGGCGTGTCCGTCGATGTCCTTGACCCGTTGCCACCCAAGGAAGATGTCGCTCGCCGTCTGCATGAGGCGCTGGCCCACGACGACCCTCTGGCCGTGATTTGCGTACGCGCTCCGACCTGCGAAGCGCTCGAGCACCGAGTGCTGGGCCTCCTTCGCCTGCAGGATCAGGGGGTCGTGCTTGTCGACGCCCATCATGAGGAAGATCCAGGCGCGGGTCCCGACGCTGCCGACACCGACGACCTTGCGGGCCATGTGCAGGTAGCGGAACTCCTCCAACGGGTGGTGCTCGTCGGCCAGCGTCCGGCGGTACTTCTTGACCAGTTTGCGCAGCGAACGTTCCGTCCGGTGGCGGGCCTCCTCGGACAGGACCAGGTCTTCGACCGGCACGATGAGCGGTGGGTCCGTGACGAAGCGGATGTCGCCGTCGACCCGTTCGGTGAGCTTCTTGAAGGCGCGGACACTGTCGCGGGTCCGGGCTTTGGCCACGTCCAGGACCGATTCGTTGTGTTCCCTCCTCCCGAGCCGCTTATCGGAGTCCTCCGTGCGGATCCACTCGAGCATCTGGCCGATCTCCATGTGCGAGTACCACACGTCCAGGGTGCCCAGCTCCGCCGCGCTCCTCATGCCCAGTCGGTACTCCCTTGCCCCAGCCAGGACCACCTTGCGTCGGTCGGCGCGGGAGAATCCCCTGTCGCGGCCGGCAATCTCGAAGCTGGCCGCCAGGCGCTTCACATCCCACTCCCAGGGGCCGGGAAGTGTCTCGTCAAAGTCGTTGATGTCGAAGATCAGGCGGCGCTCGGGCGAGCCGAACACCCCGAAGTTGGACAGATGGGCGTCACCGCAGCACTGCACGGTGATGCCCGAGTCCGGCGTGGCGGCCAGATCGTCGGCCATGATCAGCGCCGCACCGCGGAAGAAGGCGAAGGGCGAGACCAGCATGCGCCCATACCGGATGGGAACCAGTTCGGGCACCCTCGTGGCCGCCTGCTCCTCGAGGAGATCGATCGGATCGGGCCGGCCGGCGGCGGGCCGCCAGTTCCCGTGGGAGGAACGCGGTGCCTGACGGCGCGCGGACTTGCCCCGGTCCACCCGCTCCTGGCGGCTCGGACGGTGGGTCTTCCGCACCGACCTCGGCGGAGGGCCCTGGTCGCGTCGCAGGTCACCGCCGTCCATCAGGCGCACACTACCGGTCGAAGTGCGGGTGGTCCTTGCCACGCGGGGTCGCCAGTGGAGTCGCAGGGGGTCGCCGGTGGAGTCGCAGCTGGGTCGCAGGTGGAGTCGCAGCTGGGTCGCAGGTGGAGTCGCAGCTGGGTCGCCGGTGGAGTCGCCGGTGGGTCGCCGGTGGAGTCGCAGGTGGGTGGCCGGTGGGTGGCCGGTGGAGTCGCAGGTGGTTCGCCGTTCCACCGGACGGATCCCCGACCCGGCTGTTGCGGACCGGACTCCGCCGGCCCTGCTCGGAATCGGTCAGATCCGCTTGCTCACGCCCACCCCGGCTGGCAGTTTCTCGGGATCCCAACCCAGCAGGGCAACGGCCTGGCTGAACGCGAACCGGTCGGTCATCCCGGCCACGTAGGCAACCGCGGCGCGGACGGCCGCGGGCTCGCCGCCGCTGAGATCGGCTGCCGGAGCACCTCCGTCGGGAATGAGGTTGGGCCGGTCGCCGAAATGGTCGACCAGGGCCTGCAGGACCGACACCACCGACCGGCCCTGGGCCACAGAGCTGGGCCGGAGGTAGATGTGCTCGTAGTTGCTGGCCCGGAAGGCGGCCAGCGCCTCGGCCTGCTCGTCGGCCATCCCGATCCGTCCGGTGGAGAGGATCGACGACACCAGGGCGTCGATGAAGGTTCCGAGTTGCTGGCTGCGGCGGTCGCCGCACCGCTCACGCACCAGGAAGGGGAGGGCGGAGGAGGTCACAATGCCGCTCTTCACCGCGTCCTCGAAATCGTGGCACACGTAGGCGACCCGGTCGGCCCAGCTCACCACCTCGCCCTCGGGTGTGGACGGCGCCGGCCTGGACCACGAATGGTTGCGGATCCCGTCCAGTGTCTCGGAGCACAGGTTGAGGTGGGCGAGGGAGACGTCGGCCCCCCAGGGCGCGTGGTCGAACCCGCCGTCGAGGTACGGGGACAGCGCATCTTCGCTGGCGTGTCCGCCCGGGCCGTGCCCGCAGTCGTGACCCAGGGCGATGGCTTCGGTGAGGGCCACGTTGAGGCGGCAGGCTCGGGCGATGGAGGTCGCCACCTGGGCCACTTCCAGCGCGTGGGTCAATCGGGTGCGCTGGTGGTCGTCGGGGAAGACGAACACCTGGGTCTTGCCGGCCAGCCGGCGGAATGCAGGGGCGTGGAGGATGCGGTCTCGGTCCCGCTCGAAGCAGGTCCGCCAGGGATCGGGCTCCTCGGGCCGGTCACGGTGGCCGGCGCCGGACCCTCTGGTCGCCGCGGGGGCCAACCCGTCCGCCTCGATGGACTCACGGGCCTGACGTTCGAGGCCGGGATGCGGGCCGTCGTAGCCGGTGCCGGCGTGGCTGTCGGCGTGGGCGAAGGTGACACCCGGCCCGCCGTGGCCGGCCATGGTCGAGGCCCACCGGCGGTTCCGCTCGTTCTCACCCGTGCTCGCGCCCTCCTCCCGCTCACCCCTGCTCTTCGCTGGTTCCACACCGGTCAGTGTGCACCATGGCTGTGACCGGTGGGTGTCCCCGACCTTGTATCGTCGGGGACACCCGGCACCCGGCAGCCGTGCCGGAGCCCCATGGAGAGGAGCGTGCCAGGTGGACGTGCGTATCGGAATCGTGCAATCGATGAAGGAGCTCGACATCGAGTTGCCCGAAGATACCGACCGCGACAAGGTCCTGGCCGATATCGAGGCTGCACTGGCCGAGGACGGCACCATCCTCTGGCTGACCGACCGGAAGGGTCGCCAGGTGGGCGTACCCGTCGGCAAGGTGGCCTACGTCGAAGTGGACCCGCCGAGCTCGGACCGTCGGGTCGGATTCGGGATCTCCTGATTGAGCTCCGGCCTCCGCCAGGTCAGGCGCTGAGTGCCTGAGCGGCTTCCCCGGGTCGGATGAACCCGCTCCTCGATCTCAAGCTGGTCTTCGTCACCGGCAAGGGCGGCGTGGGCAAGACCACGGTGGCCTCGGCGCTGGCCCTGTTCGCCTCCCAGCGCGGGAAGCGGGTCCTCATCTGCGAGGTGGATGCCAAAGGTGACGTGGCCGGCTTCTACGAGGCGCCACCCACCGGGTTCAACGAGAAGGAGATCCTCCCCGGTCTCTTCGCCATGACCATGGACACCGAGGCATCGCTGCGGGAGTACCTCAAGCTCCAGCTGCGCATCCCCGTCGTCGGGCGCATCGGTCCGCTGGCCAAGGCCTTCGACTTCGTGGCCACGGCGGCGCCGGGTGTCAGGGAGATCCTCACCGTGGGCAAGCCGGTCTACGAGGTTCGCGAGCGCAACTACGACCTGGTGGTGGTGGACGCGCCGGCCTCGGGCCACATCGTCAGCCTGCTGTCCGCTCCCCAGTCCATCAACAACCTGGTCAAGGTCGGCCTCATCCGCTCCCAAACCGACTGGTTGCTCGAGATCCTGTCGGATCGACAGACGACCGGCCTGGTCGCCGTGTGTACCCCGGAGGAGATGCCGGTGAGCGAGACCATCGAGCTGGCCACCCGGGTCAGGGAGGAGACCACCGTGCAACTGTCGGCGGTGGTGGTCAACCGGGTGCTGCCCGAGCTCTTCGGTCGGCAGGAGGAGAAGGTATTCGACGCCCTGGTCACGCCGGTGCCATCGGAACAGCTCAACCGACTGGTGGGCGGGGACGCCGGGCCGCTGCTGGAGGCGGCCCGACTGGCCGTGACGATGCGGCGCACCCGGTCCACCCATCTCGACCGGCTCCGTCGGAACATCGACGAGTCGGTGCCCATGCTCTACCTCCCGTACCTGTTCACCCGGTCCCACGGCCTCCGCACCACCCGTCAGGTGGCTGCCTCGCTGGGCGAGGAGCTGGGGTACTGATGGCCGACGGTGCCGCCCGGGCGAGGGGTCGGGCGGCGGACGACCGTCGGAAGGGCGGCTCGGCCAAGGGGGGCAAGCCGGCCACGGCCACCAGCTCGATCGACGGGCTCCTGGCCACGAAGGAGATCGTGATCGCCTGCGGACCGGGCGGAGTGGGAAAGACCACGACCGCCGCCGCCGCCGCCGTCATGGCCGCCGTTCGGCACGGGAGCAAAGTGCTCGTCCTCACGGTCGACCCGGCCAAGCGGCTGGCCGACGCGCTGGGCCTCGACGGCATCGGCAACACCGAGCACCGGGTGCCCGACGACGCCTTCCTGGCAGCCGGGATCAAACCGAGGGGGCAGTTGTGGGCCGCCATGCTCGACACCAAGGAGTCGTGGGACGCGCTGATCAAACGTCACGCCCCGGACAAGCAGACCAGGGACGAGATCCTGGCCAATCCGCTGTACCAGAACATCGCCGGCCGTTTCGTCCAGAGCCACGACTACATCGCCATGGAGCGGCTGTACGAGATCCACTCCGAGAGCGACTACGACCTCATCGTGGTCGACACGCCCCCGACCAGGAACGCCCTCGACTTCCTCGACGCACCGCAGCGGATGGCCGACTTCTTCTCGTCCCGCCTCCTTCGTTGGCTGATCGTCCCTTACCGGTCGCGTTTCGTGAACGTGGCCACCAAACCCTTCTACCAGATCGCCGACAGGATCCTGGGGACGGAATTCCTCGCCGACATCTCCGAATTCTTCGTCCTCTTCCAGACGATGCACAACGGTTTCGTCGAGCGCTCCGAGTCGGTGGGCCGGCTCCTGTCGGACCGCCGGACCACCTTCGTCGTCGTCTCCACCCTCGAGGCCGTCCCCCTCCGCGAGGCGGAGTTCTTCGCCGACCAGCTCACGTCCCGCCACCTCCACCTCGGCGCCATCGTCTTGAACAAGGTCCTCCCCCTGTACCTCCGGGGCTCCGACGGTGCCGCGCTGGCCGCGTCGATCAAGGACGGGGCCAGCTCGCTGGCCCTGGAGCTGGCTCCCACCCTGGCCCAGGCGGACGAGACCCTCGGCGACGCCGACCAGATCGCCAGGGTCCTCACCGAGGTGGCCGACAGCTACCTCAACTTCCAGGTGGTGGCCCTGAGGGAGATGGAGGAGCGCGCGTTGCTCTCGGTGATTCCCGATGTGCTGGCCACGGTGCCGTTCTTCGATACCGACCTCTACGATCTCCGTGGCTTGATGAGGCTGGGTGAGCAGATCTGGGCCTGAGGGGACCGGGGACGGTCCCCTCGGCAGATGGGGTCGGTCCTCACCTGCCTTACGATGCAACCATGACCGACATCGTTGATCCCGCGCTGGAGTTCTACGCCACCCAGCACACGACGGCTCCCCCCGGCTACCTCGAGGAGCTGGCCACCGATCTGCACGACACGCTCGAGTTCCCGGGGATGATGGTCGGCCGGCTCGAGGGCCGCTTCCTCGAGCTGCTCACCTTCGCCCTCGGCGCCCGCTCGGTTCTGGAAATCGGGACCTTCGGCGGTTACTCGGCCCTGGCCATGGCCGCGGGCCTGGCTCCCGGTGGCCGGATCACCACCTGCGAGCTCGCCCCGACCCATGCCGAGTTCGCCCGGCGGCACATCGCGGCCAGTCCCTATGCGGACTGCATCGAGGTGGTCGTCGGACCCGCGATCGACACCATCGCCACCCTGGACGGCCCGTTCGACCTGGTCTTCATCGATGCCGACAAGGCGGCCTACGCCGACTATTTCGAAGCTGTGCTCCCCAAGCTGTCGCCCCGGGGCCTCATCGCCGCCGACAACACCCTGTGGAGCGGACGGATCCTCGATCCGGCCGATACCAGCGAGGACACCGCCGCCCTCCGCGAGTTCAACGACGCCCTGGCCGTCGACCCGCGGGTGGTGGTGGTCCAGACCACCGTCCGCGACGGGGTCACCCTCATCCGGCGTGCCGGTTAGGCCGGAGGTACGACTGTGCTGGACTACCACCTCCATCTGTGGCCCCACACCCAGCGTGACGCCGTGACCACCGTCGAGCAGGTGGCGGCGTACTGCGAGCGCGCCGTGGGAGCCGGGGTGACCGAAATCGCCGTCACCGAGCACCTCTTCCGTTTCACCCAGGCCAAGGACCTCCTCGGTGGGTTCTGGGACGATCTGCCCGGGGAGTCCCTGCGGCCCGGGATGGCGGCCTACTGGGATCATCACGCTCGGGTGGATCTCGACGCCTATGTGGAGGTCGTCGAGGCGGTGAAGGCGGAGGGGCTGCCCGTCGTGCTCGGTCTCGAGGTCGACTTCTACCAGGGGCGCATGGACGAGGTGGCCGGCCTGCTGGCCGACTACCCCTTCGACGTGCTGCTCGGTTCGGTGCACTGGCTGGGCGCGTGGCGGTTCGATGTCCTGAACGACCCGACGGTGATGGCCGAGTGGGAGGTCCGTGACATAGATGCCGTCTGGGACGAGTACACCCGGGCCATGGAGGAGCTGGGCGCGTCCGGTGTCTGCGACGTCTTCGCCCACCCCGACCTGGTCAAGATCGCCGGGCTCGTGCCCGCGGTGCCTGACGAGTTCTACGATCGCATCGCCGAGGCCGCCGTGCGTTCAGGGATGGCCGCGGAGCTGTCCTCGGCCGGCTGGAGGAAGCCGGTGGGTGAGGAGTACCCGGCCCCGCCGCTGCTCAAGCGGTTCGTGGAGCGCGGGGTCCCGCTCACCACGGCCTCGGACGCCCACGCCCTTCCCGACGTGGCCGATCGGGCCGACGACCTGCGGGACCTGTTGGCCGGTGCCGGCATCACCCGGCTGCAGGGATTCCGGGGCCGCCGGCCCTACGAGGTGCCCGTCGGCCCGCCGGTCGGAGCATGACCGTGGCCACCCCGGCGGAACTGGCCTTCGAGCGCACCAATCTGGACGACCTCCAGCTGGGCCATCTCCAGCGGCTGCTCGGCACCTGGGGGATCCTGGCCGATCTGTCCTTCTCCGATCTGGTTCTCCTGGCCCCGGTGGCGCCGGCGGCACGGGAGCAGGCCGACGACGGGATGGAGCTGGTGGTCCTCGGTCAGATGCGCCCGTCGAACAGCGCCACCGTCGTCCAGCACGACCTGGTGGGCGAGTCCGCCGGAACCGACCAGTGGCCGGAGGCGGTGCTGACCCTCGAATCGGGGGAGGTCACCAGGGGCGAGATCCTGCTCGCTCCCGATGACGAGCCGGTGAGGATCCACTGCATCCCGGTCCGCTGCGAGGGGACCATGGTCGCCGTGCTGGTCCGGCTGTCGGCCGGTGCCGGTCGGCGCCCCGGTCACCTGGAGCGGACCTACCGGGACCTCTTCGAGCGGTTCGCCGTGATGCTGGCCGAGTCGACCTTTCCGTTCCCGAGCGAGGAGGTCGCCACCGAGGAGGCCCCGAGGGTCGGTGACGGCGTCGTCCTGGTCGACGAGGAGGGCTGCGTCCGCTATGCATCGCCCAACGCCACCAACGCGCTCCACCGCATGGGGATGTACTCGCAGATCGAGGGCCGGCGGCTTACCGATCTGGGCATCGAGGAGTCCGCCATCGAGTGGGCGCTGGCGTCGGCCCTCCCGGTGGTCGAGGAGGTGGAGCGGCGACCCGACGTGACCGTGCTGCTCCACTGCATCCCTCTGGTGGCGGCCGAGGCGGTCACCGGGTGCCTGGTCCTCCTCCGCGACGTCACCGACGTCCGTCGCCTGGACAGGCTGCTCCTGTCCAAGGACGCGGCCATCCGCGAAGTGCACCACCGGGTGAAGAACAATCTCCAGACCATCTCGGCCCTCTTGCGACTCCAGGCGCGCCGGCTTCCGCCCGGCTCGGGGAAGGTGGCCCTCTTCGAGGCGGAGCGCAGGGTGCGTTCGATCGCCATCGTGCACGAGATCCTCTCCCGTGACCCGGGGGACCAGGTCCCGTTCGAGGAGATCGTGACCTCGTTGATCCGCATGGCCGAGGACTCGGTCGTGCTCTCCCGGCCCTTGACCTTCGAGGTGATCGGGGGACTCGGCGAGGTCCCGGCCGACGTGGCCACACCCCTGGCCGTCGTCCTGGCCGAGCTGCTGCAGAACGCCGTCGAGCATGCCTTCCTCGAGCTCGACGGTGAGGAGGGCAGGAAGGGCGGTGACCATGGAGGTCCATCGGGGGCCACCGTCCCGCCTCAGCCGGTCGGCCATATCCAGGTCCACCTGGTCAACGATCTCAACAACCTCACCCTCGAAGTCGTCGACGACGGCTCGGGCCTTCCCGAGGGCTTCGACATCGACGCCTCCGAGAGCCTCGGCCTGTCCATCGTCCGTGACCTGGTCCGCAGTCAGCTGGACGGCACCATCACCATGCGGAACCGGCGCGATATCCGTCCAGGGGAGTCCGGTACGGTGGTGGCTATCGAGCTCCCGGCGGCAGAGCTCCAGCGGGTCGGACTGTAGGGGAACTCACCCGATCAGGTTCACGAAGCGCGGCGGCGGGCGGCCAGCCACACCTTGCGCAGCTTGCGGCGCTCGTCTTCGGAGGTCCCGCCCCACACTCCCGACTCCTGGTTGGTGGCCAGCGCGAAGTCGAGACACGGCTCCATGGCCTCACATCCACTGCAGACCCGTTTCGCCGCATCGATCTGGTCGATGGCCGGCCCGGTCGTCCCGATGGGGAAGAAGAGATCGGGTTCGGTACTGCGGCAGGCTGCCAGCTGCCTCCAGTCGTTGTCGTCCCACTCGACCGTACGGTTCCACATAAGGGCCACGATGCTTCCTCCGCTCCCGCTCCCAAGTTTCCCAGTTTGTGATCTGTTTCACATAGCTCGGCGCCAAGGTGTCACCGGCCATTCAGGGTTCGCTCATTAGAGTAACCACCGGTACCCACCGTTGCAAGCAGTCTTGGGGCCCTCGGTACGTCTATTGACGTGCATTTCAGGCCCTGGACCGGTGAGTGGTACGGAAGGGTTGGCGACCATGGGATCGATCGCGGTGCAGGCCCACCGGGGCAGTCCCGACCCCGGCCACGGGGTCCGCGAAAATACGGTCGAGGCCTTCCTCCGCGCCCGTGAGCTGGGAGCGGACGGCGTGGAGCTCGATGTCAGGATGACGTCGGACGGCGGGCTGGCCGTTCATCACGACCCGGTGGTCGAGGGCGTCGGCGCCGTCTGCGAGGCGACGTCGGCCGAGCTCCCGTCGTTCGTCCCGCTACTGCCGGTCGTGCTCGAGCTGTGCGACGGTCTCACGCTGAACATCGAGATCAAGAATCTGCCCGGCGAGCCCGGATTCGATCCTGCCGACCTCGTGGCCCGGGAGGTGGCCGAGCTGGTCGTGGCCTCCGGACGCGCCTCGAGCGTGGTCATCTCCTCGTTCTGGCCGGACACCCTCGAAGCGGTCCGCAACGCCCAGTCCGACCTGGCCACCGGGCTCCTCCTGTCCTCGTGGTTCGATCCCGCAGAGGGCGTGACGGCGGCGACGAGCCGCGGGTGCACCGCCCTCCACCCGCATATCGACCTGGTCGGGGAAGCCCTCGTGGACCAGGCGCACGAGGTGGGGCTGTCCGTCGCCACCTGGACGGTCAACGACGGGACCAACCTCGAACACGCGGCGGAGGCCGGAGTGGACACCGTCATCACCGACGACGTGAGATTCGTACTGGGCACCCTCCGCCGGGACTGACCCGGGGGCGACCCGGGGCTCTCCCCGGGGCTGAATCGGGGCTGAACCGGCGGCTGGCCGGGGTCTCACCCGGGCTCACCTGGGCCTGGACCTCATCTGTACCCGACCCGGCGGTCCGGCGGCCGCGGGCGCCACCGTCGGCCCGGGGAGCGGGTGTCCTGACCTGGGATCGCGGCCCGATTGGTCGAAAGGGCAGATTTCAACAACAATGCACGCCCATGAACGTCGTTGTCTGTGTGAAACAGATCCCCGATCCGGCCGCCCCCCCGGCGCTCGATCCGGGGACAAAGAACCTTGTCCGAGAGGGAAAACTCATTCTCGACGATTCGGACTCCTACGGCGTGGAGATGGCGCTCCAGCTGGCCGACGCCGCCGGCGGCGGCGACGTCACCCTGGTTTCGATGGCTCCCAACGGGGAGACCTCCGGGCTCCGCACCGCACTGGCCATGGGGGCGGCCAAGGCCATCCTCGTCAGTGACGACATCCTGGCCGGGACCGACGCCCTCGGAACAGCCAAGGTGCTGGCCGCAGCCATCAAGACGGTTCAGCCCGACCTGATCCTGGCCGCCACCGAATCCACCGACGGCTACACCGGGACCACGCCGGTCCAGATCGCCGAGCTGCTGGGACTCCCCTCGGTGACCTTCGCCAAAAAGGTGGAGGTCACCGGTGACTCGGTGAAGGTGGACCGCCAGACCGAGGCCGGATACGACGAGGTGGAGTGCCCCTTGCCCGCGGTGGTCACGGTGACAGCCGGCGTGGTCGAGCCCCGTTACCCGTCCTTCAAGGGCATCATGGCGGCCAAGTCGAAGCCGGTGGAGACACTGACCGTCGCCGACCTCGGACTCGATGCCGGGCAGATCGGTGCCGCCGGCGCCCGCCAGGAGATCACCCAGGTGGCCGAAGCCGAGGCGCGTTCGGCCGGTGAGATCGTCGTCGACGAAGGCGAAGGGTACCAGCGGGTCATCGAATTCCTCGAGCAATTGAAGGTCCTGTAGGGATCGGGTAGGAGAGCAAGCACACATGTCTGTCGACAAGATCTGGGTCCTCGCCGAAGTGGCGGACGGCGCCCCCATCACCACCTCGCTGGAACTGCTCACCCAGGCCCGAGCCCTGGCCGGGACGGTGGAGGCCGTCGCCTGGGGCGACGCCACCGCATCGGTGGCCGGCACGCTCGGGGAGTACGGGGCGACCACCGTGCATGACGTCGGGGACCTCGGTGGAGCGCTCCCCGGAGCACCCGTCGCCTCGGCCATCGCCGCGGCGATGGCCGCCGGTGCGGCCCCCGACGCCATCCTGTTCCCGGCCACCTACGACGGCCGGGACATCGCGGCACGCCTCTCGGTGAAGCTCGACCGCCCGGTCCTCACCAACGTGGTCGACCTCAACGAGGTCGACGGGGGACTGGTCACCCAGCACGCGATCTTCGGCGGCAGCCAGATGGTCACGGCCCGGTTCACCGCCGAGGGCCCGGGGATCTTCGTGATCCGGGCCAAGTCGTTCGCGGCTGAACCCTCGGGCGGATCGCCGGCCGCGGTGGTCGCCGCCCCCGCCCCCGACACGGGCGCCACCGGCGCGGCGAAGGTGGTGGCCCATCACGTCGAGGAGCGCACGGGACCGAAGCTCGATGAGGCCGATGTCGTGGTGTCGGGCGGTCGGGGACTGGGGGAGAAGGATCAGTACGCCCTCATCGAAGAGTTGGCCACGTTGCTCCACGGGGCCGCCGGGGCCAGCCGGGCCATCGTGGACGCAGGGTGGGTGCCCTACTCGCACCAGGTCGGCCAGACCGGCAAGACGGTGAAGCCGACCGTCTACCTCGCCTGCGGGATCTCGGGTGCCACCCAGCACCTGGTGGGGATGAAGAATTCGAAGAACATCGTCGCCATCAACAAGGACCAGGACGCACCCATCTTCTCGGTGGCCGATCTCGGGATCGTGGGCGACGTGCACAAGGTGCTCCCGAAGCTGATCGAGACGATCAAGGCCCGCGGCTGATTCCGATCCACCGGACCGCGTAACCGCCGGACCCCGGTCCGCGTAACCGCCGGACCCCGCCGGCCGGTGGGACCGGACGCCACCGGATCGGGGGAGCGAACCGGTCGGCTCGGCCGGCTCTTCGTGCGCGGCACACGGGGGGCCGCGCTCGCGGGGAGGGCGAACCCTTGGCGGCGAAGAGGCCGTGCCATAATGTCCTACCGGATTCGCCTTCTCGCTCCGATCCCCAGGGAAGTGATCGTCACCGCTCAACCCCGCCGCAGCCGTGCTGATGAGAATGAGAGGCTCGGTGGAGCGTCGGCACCGAATTCCCTCTCCGCGGGAGGCCGTGTCGAGCCGACATCGGTGAGCGTCCCCTCGATGCCGGCGAACCGTGCCTAGGCCGGTAGAAGGAACCAGTCCCTACCTTCGGGGGCTGGACGGGATCCGTGCCATCGCCGTGCTGGCCGTCATCGCCTACCACCTCAATTTCGGGTGGGCGTCGGGCGGGCTGCTCGGCGTGCAGGTCTTCTTCGTGCTCTCGGGGTACCTGATCACCGACCTGTTGATGGCCGAGTACGGCCGCCACCGCGGGATCGGTTTGAAGAACTTCTGGATCCGACGGGCCAGACGGCTCCTGCCGGCCTTGTTCGTGATGCTGTTCGTCACGGTGGGCTGGGCCACATTGTTCGACCGGGGCCAACTGGTCGCCCTGCGCAGCGACCTCCCGGCGGGGATCTTCTACGTGAGCAACTGGTGGTACATCTTCCACCACGTCTCGTACTTCGCCCGGTTCGGCCCGCCCTCGCCGCTCGGGCACCTGTGGTCGCTGGCCATCGAGGAGCAGTTCTACCTGGTGTGGCCGCTCCTGATCCTGGCCGGTTTCCGCTGGCTGCACACCAGGCGGAGGATGATCCTGTTCACACTGGGCGCGGCCTCGATCTCGGCGCTGGAGATGGCCCTCCTCTACTCGTCTTCGCCCACCTTCAATCCCACCCGTATCTACGACGGCACCGACACCCGGGCCTTCGCGCTGCTCATCGGCGCCGCACTGGCCATGTGGCTGCCGCGGAACCGGCCCTTCGCCGCGGTCACCCCCAACGCCAGGCGCCTTCTCAACGTCGTCGGCGGCGCGGCGCTGCTCGGGATCTTCGCCATGTACTGGGGTACCACGCAGTACGGGTCGTTCCCGTACCAGGGTGGCATGTTCCTGCTCGCGGTGCTCACGGCCCTGGTCATCGGCGTCACCGTCCACCCCGGATCCCAACTCCGGATCGTCCTCGGGTGGGAGCCGCTCCGGTGGGTGGGGGAGCGGTCGTACGGCATCTACCTCTGGCACTACCCGGTGATCGTCCTGACCACTCCCCTGAACGCCCCGCCCAACGTGGTGCGGGCCGTGCTCCAGATCGCTGCCACCTTCGTCATCGCTGCGCTGTCGTGGCGCTATGTCGAACAGCCGGTGCGCCACGGCTCGCTCGGTCGGCAGTGGGACCGGATCCGGAGCCGCGACTGGAACTGGCCGCGTTTGCGGCCGGTCGGCTGGGTCGTGGTCGGCGGTGTCCTGGCCAACGCGGCCATCTGCGGGCTCGGGCTCTTCGGGGTCGTGTCGGCTTCGGCAGCCGACCCCGCGTCCCAGATCACAAGCATCGTGCCCGTGCCCCGCCACCACGTCAAACCCGCGACGCCGCCGAAGACGCGCCGTGGTGTTCCCGTGTCCACGACGACGACCACCCCACCGCCGGCCGGTCAGGATGTGACCGCCATCGGGGATTCGATCATGGTCGACGCCGCTCCCTACCTCCAACAGATGCTCCCCGGCATCGCCATCGACGCGCAGGTCGGCCAGCAGCTCTACCAGGTGCAGGATGCGGTGCCGCAGCTCAAGGCCGAGGGGGCGGTGGGCGACCGCCTGATCCTCGAGCTCGGGACCAATGGCCCGTACTCCGTGTCCCAGATGACGGATCTGATCCACTCCCTCGGCCCGATGCGCAAGATCGTGCTCGTCAACACCCGGGTCCCACGGCCGTGGCAGCAGCAGGTCAACGACACCATCACCGCCGTCGCCCGCTCCTTCCCGAACGCCACCGTGGTCAACTGGTACGCCGACAGCGCGCCGTACCCCCAGTACTTCTATCCCGACGGGGTGCACCTCGATCCCACCGGGGCCAGGTACTACGCGTCACTGCTGGCCCAGGCGGTCGAGGCCCCACCCCCTCGCCGTCCCCGGATCGGGTCGGCCCACAGGGACGTGAGCCACCGGTGAGCTCACGACGGGGTGGAGGCGGCCCGGTTCAGACCAGCGGCCAGGGATAGGGAGGCCGGTCCCCGAGGGGTTCGGGAAAGACCCCCGTCTCGACCAGGTGGCGGGCCCGGTGCTGGATGGCCGCCCGCTCCGGGCCCGACAGCAGGCAGCCCACCTCGTCGGGCAGGTCCGAGACCACCCCGGCCAGGTCGGCGAGCAGGTTGTCGGGAAGCGGGTCGTCGGCGAAATCCCAGATCACCGTGCGCAACTTGGGCTGCTTGTGGAAGCACAGCCCGTGGTCGATCCCCCACAGGCGGCCGTCGGATCCCTTCAGGACGTGGCCGCTCTTGCGGTCTGCGTTGTTGGCCACGACGTCGAATGCGCACATGGTCTGCAGGATCGGCTCGTGGCCGCCCTCGTCGTACAGGGTGAAGTAGTGCTGGTTGTAGTCGACTTCGACGAAGAGCTGGAGCGAACCCTCACCCAACGGGCCGTCCCCGCGGGTCACGGTGGGGGGGACGATGCCCCAGCCGAGTGCCTCGGAGAGGGCGAACGCCGCCACTTCGCGGCGGTAGAGACCGTCGGGGAAGTCCCAGAGCGACCGCTCGCCCGCAGCCGGCTTGTAGACGGCGTCGAGCGGGTGGTCCCCGGCGGCGTCCAGGCTGACCAGATAGGTCAGGTTCGAGCTCCAGGGCAGGCGACCGACCACGCTGAACTCGCTGGTGGCCAGCAGCTCGCCGGCCGCCTCGAGCCCGTGACCGCAGTCGGGGCTCCAGCCTGTCACACCGTCGGAGGACGGTGGCCGTTTGTCCGTGGGCATTCGTGTCCGGATGGGTCGAGGGGGGAACCGCACAGCGGGCAGGGTGGCCGGCCCGACTCGACGAGCCTGGTGGCCTGGATGGCGAAGGCGGCCGCCTGCTCGCGGGAGATGGACAGGCGGGCGATGGCCCCGGTCTCGTCCTCGGGGACCAGCTCTTCGATGACCAGGATGACACGGTCGTCGGCCTGGTCGTAGGAGACGCCGACCGTCCCGACCACCCAGGCCGGCTCGGCCGGTTCCTCGAGCGCGAGCTCGTCGGGGAGATGGCCCGGGCTCTGCTGGTCCCTCACGATGCGGGCCAGGTAGTCGGCCACCACTGCCACCTGCTGCTTCTCGATCTTGAGGGTGAGCAGGACCGATCCCTGCCGGCACTGGAGGAGGAAGAGGCGGTTGCCGACCGGGCCCACCGTCCCGACCGTGAGCCGGTCGGGAGCCGAGAGATCGTAGCCCTCGCTCATGCGATGGCCAGTTCGGTCAGCGAGGCGGTGGAGTTGACGGTGAGCACGTGGGGCCCGGCCGCGGTGAAGGCCAGCGCCGACACCGAACAGGGCGACACCACGAGACGCTGGAAGAGGTCGAGGGGCGTGCCCGCACAGCTGGCCACCGCGGCCTTGATGGGGTCGGCGTGGGACACGGCGACGATCGTCTCGCCCTGGTGCAGCCGGGTCAGGTGGCCGATGGCCGAAGCCATCCTGGCCTGCATCTCGGGGAAGGACTCGCCCCCGGGGAAGCGGAAGCCGCTCGGGCAGCGCTGGACCTGCGTCCATTCCGGCTTCTTGGCCAGCGAGCTCAGCTTGGCCCCGGTCCACTGGCCGAACTCGCACTCGATGAGCCCACGCTCGGTGCGTACGCGGAGCCCGAGGCCCCTGGCGATGGGCCGGGCCGTTTCCATGGTCCGCTCCAGAGGGGACGCGTAGACGGCCACCGGCGCCCGCCGGCCTGCGGCCACCAATGCCTTCAGGCGCTCCCCCACCGCTTCGGCCTGCGCCCGCCCCTCGTCGGAGAGATGGAGACCGGGGGCCCGACCGGGGAGCACCTTGCCCGTGGTCGGTGTCGTCCCGTGGCGTACCAACAGGACCACCGTCGGGCGGCTGGGGACATTCGCTCGGCTGGCCACGCTCGTTCACCGTACTCTGTCCCCGGCGCCACCTCGGCTGCCCGACGGTGGCCCGCAGAGGGCGGCGCGGCTCAGTTGGCCACGCCGGCCAGGGGTCGGACCGGGGGCGCGACCGCCTCGCAGCCGTCCCCGGACCCGGCGTCCCGGGGCGTCACCGGGTCGTGGCTGTGGTCCTCGTCGGAGAGCCGGGACGGCCACCAGTTCCACCGGCCCAGGAGGACCACGACGGAGGGGACCAGCAGGGTGCGGACGAAGAACGTGTCGAGGAGGATCCCCGCGGCCAGACCGAGACCGATCTCTTGCACCTGGGTGTTGCCGGTGACCGTCAGCACCCCGAAGGTCCCGGCCAGGATGAGGCCGGCCGATGTCACGGTGGTGCCGGTGGCCTCGACGGCACGTCTGACGGCCACCTTGATCGGGGCGTGGTGGGCCTCCTCCCGGATCCGGGTCATGACGAGGATGTTGTAGTCCTGGCCCAGGGCCATGATGAAGATGAACATGAAGAAGGGGAGGACGAAATTGATGCCGTCCTGCCCGTCGATGATCTCGAAGATCAGCACGGCGAGGCCGAGGGAGGCCAGGTAGGACAGACCCACGCTCACCACCAGGTACAGCGGTGCCACCAGGCTTCGCAGCACGATGGCCAACAAGAGGGCCAACACGATCATCACGATGGGGATGATCCTCATCAGGTCGTGGCCCGAGATGGTGCCCACGTCGGACGCCAGCGGGGCGTCGCCGCTGATCCCGCTGGCGGTGGCCCCGATCGACCGGCCCACCCGGGCCACGGCGGCGCGCACGGCGGGCACCGCGGCCGCGGCCGCGGTCCCGTCCGGTTGTCCGGCCCGCAACGCCGTCTGGTACCGGATGGTGCGACCGTCGGCGCTGATGAACTGGGAGGAGGCCTGGTAGGCGCTGTACACCGCGGGCGAGACGTCGACGCCGGCCGGCGGGGAGAGCGGGAGTGCGTCGGCCGGGCCCAGCGGGGACAGCAGGGCCCGGGCCCGGGCCAGCGCCGAGGGGGCGACCATCTGCCCGTCCGGATCCACGGCGCCGGTCACGGCGCTGAACTCCCCCGACCGGACCAGGGCCTGTTGGGTCTCGGTCATCACGGCGGGGTCGGTCCACACCGAGTTCGGCAACCGGAACAGCACCGTCGTGGGATTGGTCTCGACCGACGGGAAGTCGGCCGCCAGGATCGCCTGGCCCCGCCCCGAGTCGGACGTGGCCGGCGCGGGCTCGTTGTTGAATCCGGAGGGCGAGTAGGCCAGCATCGACGCGGCCAGCCCGCCGAAGATCACCAGGCCGATGGCCAGGGTGAGCACCGGCCTGCCCACCACCTTGCCGGCGATGCGGCCCCAGACGCCGCCCTTGTGCCGGCCCACCTTGGGTATCCGGGGCCAGAACACGCTGCGACCGAGCACCGCCAGCAGCGCCGGCAGCAGGGTCAGGTTGGCGGCGAGGGCGACGGCGATCCCGATGGCCAGGGCCGGGCCCAGCCCCTTGTACAACCCGAACGTGGCCACCACCACCGTGGCCAGGGCGCCCATGACCGTCAGGCCGGAGAAGGTGATCGATTCACCCACCTTGCACAGCGAGAACGACACCGCTTCGCCGACGCTCTTCCCACGGCGGAGCTCCTCGCGGAGCCGGAAGATGAGGAACAGCCCGTAGTCGGTGCCGGCCCCGAGCAGGACCACGATGAGGAGTATCGGGGTCAGGTCGGAGACCTCGACGCCGATGTGGGTGGACTCGGCGATGATCGGGCCGGCCGCCAACAGGGCCACCGCCGAAGGGAGCAGGGCCACCAACGGGGCCAGGAGGGCCCGGAAGGTGAGGAAGAGGAGGGCCACGATGAACAGGACCGAGAGGAGCTCGATGAGGGTCTGGATGTGGCCGTTCTGGTTCTGCTCGTCTATCGAGCTGGCCAGACCCCCGGTCAGGTGCATGCTCAGGCCGGGTGGTGGTTGCGTGGTGGCGAACGTGGCCCGCAGCGCGACCACCGCCTGGTCGGCCACCTTCTGCCCGGCCGATGCAGGGATCTGCAGCTCGACGAGGGCCCTGCGGGCCCGCCCGTTGGCCGATGCCCCCTGGTCCACCACGGTGGTCACCCGGGGCACGGCCCGCATGGCCAGCTCGGCCCGGTCGATGGCGGTGTCGTCGGCCGCGGTGAGCTGGGTTCCGGAGGTGGCGGCCACGAACGTCGTGCTCATCGAGGTCGCCGAATTGAACGGACCGGCGAGGGCCTGAGCCCGGACGCTGGGCTCGCTCGCCGGCAGGAATTGGGTGTTGCTGTTCTTCTCCACGCTGGTCAGCGAGGGAAGGGAGACGGTGAGGACCACGGTCACCACGATCCAGCCGGCGATGATCAGCCAGCGAAAGCGTACGGTGAACCGTCCGAGGGCGGCGAACAAGCGGGATTTCCTCCAGGGTCGAAGGCTGGGCCCCGGAGGCAGATGGGCCCGGGCTCGGGATTCAGCCTAGGCCCCGTGCGCCAGATCTTTAGGGCCGATCGGCCCTAATCGGCCCGATTATTACCCGATTTTCATGTCGTGGCCGGCAGGCGGCGGGGCATGGGGACCGCCGTCTCCGGCCACCGCCGACGGCTGACCCGGGCCAGCCTGTGCAGCAGGGCGATGGCCCCCGGATCGTCGTCGCCCGGCCTGGTCTCCAGGGCGCCGTCGGCGATCATCCGGTCGAGCAGGTCGCGGCCCTTGTCGGTCCGCACGATGGTCAGGGTCCAGTCGTTGAAGGCCCCGATGCCACCGGTCGAGATGTCGGCGTGCTCGGCGGCGAAGTCGGGACAGGCGGTGCAGCCCTCCCTGGTCCAGGCGTGGGCTTCCTTGAGTGGGATCTCGTGGTACCCGCCGTCACGCGTCCACACCTGGAACACACCCTTGATGTTCATCTTCGAGATGTCGGCCCGGGCGATCCCGTACCTGGCCTCGAAGAGCTCCGGGAAGATGGCGTCGTCGAAGGTCTTCGAGCACATCAAGCCGATGGTCAGCGACAGCCGCCGGGCGATCTTGCCCGCCTTGCGGGCCTGCATGACCGGGGGCGCCGACGACTGGCATCCCATGCCCACCAAGGCGATGCGTTCGGCACCGGCCTCGATGGCCAACGGGTACGCCAACGGGTTGGCGGAGTAGGTGTAGCGGGACCCGGCGGCCGCCAGCACCTCGGCCCGGGTGGTGGCGACGGCGGGCACCGCCTTCCAGGTGGTGCCGTCCCCCTCGAGGTCGGAGACCAGCGCGGCATCGATCACGTCGTGCTCGAGGGCCCACACGAGCAGGGCGGAGACCAGGCCGCCGTCCTGTCCGCACTGGTGGATCTCGGGATCGGTGGCCCGGACCAGGAGGATGTCCGTGGACACCCCGGCGACCTCCTCGGTGGTCCGCTCCCTTCCGAACAGATGGGTGTCGACCTCGGGCTCCCACAGGCGGAACCTCGGGCATGCCCGGGTGCACATCGTGCAGCCCTTGACCCCGTGGGTACAGCTTTCCGCTCCGCCGTCGGCGTCGATGTGGAACGGCTTGTACCGTCCGCCGGTGTCGTCATAGGAAAGGACGTCGTAGGGGCAGGCCACGATGCAGGCCGCGCACCCCGTGCACAGGCCGGAGGTGACGACCTCGGTGAACAGCTCGGCCCAGTGCGGCTTCTCGGGGGGCATGGGCCTTACCCTATCGAGGCGGGCCCGGCCGCCGGAGCACGCCGTGGACCGGCTTCTGTTGGGTACCCTCGTCCGGTGCCCGAGTTGCCCGAGGTCGAGAGCTACCGGCGGACCGCCGAGGCCGCGCTCGGGCGCACCGTCTCCTCGGTCTCGGCTCCGGACCCGTGGTTCATCAAGGGTGGGGCCGACGGGCCGGCCGTCCGCCGGGCCCTGGTGGGTCACCGGCCGACCGCGGCCCGTCGCATCGGCAAGCTGCTGCTCCTCGACGTCGAGGGGGCTCCGACGCTCGGCATCCGGTTCGGGATGACCGGCAGGCTGCTGGTGGACGGGGAGTCGGGCACCGACCGGCTGGTCTACGCACCCCGGCGGCACGACCCGAAGTGGGACCGGTTCTCGATCGACTTCTCGGACGGTGGCTCCCTCGTGGTACACGACCCGAGGCGGCTCGGCGGGATCCTGCTCGATCCGGACGTGTCCGGCCTGGGCCCCGACGCGGCCACCGTCACCCTGTCGGCCCTGGCCGCGGCCCTCCGAGGGTCGAAGGCCCCGCTCAAGGCCCGCCTGCTCGACCAGTCCCGCCTGGCCGGCGTGGGCAACCTCATCGCTGACGAGGCACTGTGGCGATCCCGGCTGTCCCCGCTGCGGCCGGCCGGTTCACTGTCCCCTGCCGAGGTGCGCCGGCTCCACCATCATCTGCTCGGGACCATCGGGGACCTGACCGGTCGGGGCGGGTCGCACCGGGGCGACCTCATGGAGGAGCGTCGCGTCGGCGGTCGGTGCCCGCGTGACGGCACCGAGCTGGTCCGGTCGACGGTCGGTGGGCGGACCTCGTGGTGGTGCCCGTCCCACCAGGTGTGACCGACGACGCGCTCGTCAGCCGGCCAGTTCGGCGAGGACCTTCTCCGCGTGGCCGTCGGCCTTCACGTGGTACCAGGGCCGGGCGATCTTGCCGTCGGGTGCGATCAGGAAGGTCGACCTGATGACCCCGACCGACTTCTTGCCGTAGAGCGTCTTCTCACCCCACGCCCCGTAGGCCTCGCCCACCTTGTGGTCGGCGTCGGTGAGCAGCGGGAACTTGAGCCCGTACTTTGACCGGAATTTCTGGTGCTTGTCGGCGCTGTCGCCGGAGATGCCGAGGACGGCCACCTTGGCCCGGGCGAAGGCGCGCAGGTTGTCGTTGAACTGGCACGCCTCCTTGGTGCAACCGGGCGTGTCGTCCCTCGGGTAGAAGTACACGACGACCTGTTGCCCGGCGAAGTCCTTGAGCGATACCGGGTTGCCGTCCTGATCGGGCAAGGTGAACGCAGGTGCCCTGTCGCCGGCAACGAGCTTTCCCATGGTGGACTTCCTTTCGCTGGTGGTGGGTACCGTCCGCACCGGGGGCGGCACCGTCACGTGTCGGGGTCCACGATGGCACAAACCCGCTTCCGCGGGAGCGGGCGGAGCGTGGGAGACTCAACCACGATTGAGCTCGAAGGGACTGCAGCCATGACAGAATCGACGAACGAGCCGGCGCCGGCCGACGGCGTCACCCACCCCGACGGCGTCACCCGCCCCGACGGCGTCACCCGCCCCGAGGCGACCGACCGCCCGGCCCACAACCGCCGGAAGGTCTACGTGAACGGCACCGGAGGTGTCCGCGTCCCGTTCATCGAGGTCGCCCTGTCCGATTCGCCCGGTCCCGACGGGCCCCGGCCCAACCGGCCGGTGACCCTCTACGACACGTCAGGTCCCGGCTCGGTGCCGACGGAGGGACTGCCCCCGCTCCGCCTCCCGTGGATCGCGGCACGCGGGGACGTCGTCGAGCACCGGGGTCGGGCGGCCACCCGCCGCGACGACGGCCGCGCCGCGGTGCGACGGGCCGAACCCCACTCGGAGCAGGTGCCCCCATCCGGCCGCCGGCCGCTGCGGTCCACAGGCGGGCCGGTCACCCAGTTGCACTACGCCCGGAGGGGCGAGGTCACACCGGAGATGAACTTCGTGGCGGCCCGCGAAGGCGTGCCCGCCGAGCTGGTGCGCGACGAGATCGCCGCCGGCCGGGCCATCCTGCCGGCCAACGTCAACCACCCCGAGTCCGAGCCCATGGTCATCGGCGGCCGGTTCCTCGTGAAGGTCAACGCCAACATCGGCAACTCGGCGGTTTCCTCGTCCATCGAGGAGGAGGTGGAGAAGCTGACCTGGGCGACCAGATGGGGTGCGGACACGGTCATGGACCTCTCGACCGGTCCCGACATCCACACCACCCGCGAGTGGATCATCCGCAACTCCCCGGTGCCCATCGGGACGGTGCCCATCTACCAGGCCCTCGAGAAGGTGGACGGCTCTCCCGAGGAGCTGACCTGGAACCTCTACCGCGACACCCTCATCGAGCAGGCCGAACAGGGTGTCGACTACTTCACCATCCACGCCGGCGTTCTCCTCCGGTACGTGCCCATGACCGCCCGCCGGACCACGGGGATCGTGAGCCGCGGCGGGTCGATCATGGCCGCCTGGTGCCTGGCCCATCACACCGAGAACTTCCTCTACACCCGGTTCGAGGAGATCTGCGAGATCATGGCCGCCTACGACGTGGCCTTCTCGCTGGGCGACGGCCTGCGGCCCGGTTCGATCGCCGACGCCAACGACGAGGCGCAGTTCGCCGAGTTGCACACCCTCGGCGAGCTCACCGAGGTGGCGTGGCGCCACGACGTCCAGGTCATGATCGAGGGACCCGGACACGTGCCACTGCACAAGGTGGCGGAGAACGTGACCCTCCAGCAGGAGGTCTGCCATCGGGCCCCCTTCTACACCCTCGGGCCGCTGACCGTCGACGTGGCGCCCGGCTATGACCACATCACCTCGGCCATCGGCGCCGCGGTCATCGGCATGGCCGGGACGGCCATGCTCTGCTACGTCACCCCGAAGGAGCACCTGGGCCTCCCCAACCTGGAGGACGTCAAACAAGGGATGATCGCCTACAAGATCGCCGCCCACGCCGCCGACCTGGCCAAGGGGCACCCGGGGGCCCAGGCGTGGGACGACGCTCTGTCCAACGCCCGCTTCGAATTCCGCTGGGAGGACCAGTTCAACCTGGCCATGGACCCGGAGACCGCCCGGGCCTACCACGATGAGACCCTTCCGGCCCAACCGGCGAAGACGGCCCATTTCTGTTCGATGTGCGGACCGAAGTTCTGTTCCATGCGCATCAGCCAGGATGTTCGCGAGTATGCCGAGGCCAAGGGGATGGACCTCGCGTCAGCCGTCGAGATCGGGCTGAAGGAGAAGGCGACGGAGTTCCGCCAGGCGGGATCCGAGGTGTACCGCGAGCCTTCGGCCACCTGAACAGGGCATCCTCCACCGGGATGGCCCGGAGTGGGGGGCATTCCAGGCTAGACTGTCCATGTGGTGAGGCGCAGTGCCTTCCACCGGGGTCTTCCTCATCTCCGTTCTCCGAGCCGCCGACGCGGTCCGGAACGATGGCCCGAGGCGGGCCCGAAGGCATTCGTGAGTGACACGGGTGTCGACGGTCGGCTTCCGGCCGTCACCGAACAGCGAGAGTGAGCTTCTGAACCCCATGACAACCGTTATCGACCCGTCGGACCGCGTCCTCGATCCCGCCGATGGGGCGTTGGACGCCGGCAGCAGCGGGGACGGCGATGCCCCCACGTTCGCGTCGTTGGGCGTCGACCCAGCCCTGGTCAAGGCCCTCGCCGACCAGGGGATCACCACCACGTTCGCCATCCAGGCCATGACCGTGGCCGACGCCCTGGCCGGGCGGGATGTGTGCGGGAAGGCCAAGACGGGATCCGGCAAGACCCTGGCCTTCGGTGTCCCGCTGCTCCAGCGCACCATGGCCGCCAAGTCCACCGAGCCGGGCCGCCCCCGGGCCCTGGTCCTCGTTCCCACCCGCGAGCTGGCCGTGCAGGTCAGCGAGGTCCTCGAGCCCCTGGCCAAAGAGGCCGGCCTCCGGATCGCCGCCGTCTACGGCGGTGCCGACATCGAGCGGCAGGTGAAGAAGTTGCGCCGCGGGGTGGACGTGATCATCGCCACACCCGGGCGGCTCATCGACCTCGGTGACCGCGGGGAGCTCTCGGTGGCCGACATCGAGACGCTGGTGCTCGACGAGGCGGACCGGATGGCGGACATGGGGTTCATGCCCCAGGTCGAGTGGGTGCTCCGCCGTCTCGAACGGGTGCACCAGACCCTCTTGTTCTCGGCCACCCTCGACGGTGCGGTGGACCGGTTGGTGAGCCGGTACCTGACCGATCCGGTGATGCACGAGGTGGCCTCGCAGCGCACCACGGTCGATGCCATGGAGCACCGGTTCCTCGAGGTGCACCAGATGGACAGGGTCAAGGTGTGTGCCGCCATCTGCCGCAACTCGGACAAGACCCTGGTGTTCGTGCGCACGAAGCGCGGCGCCGACCGGCTGGTCGAGCAGCTGCGCAAGGAGGGCGTGAAGGCCGACGTCATCCACGGGGACCTTCGTCAGACGAACCGGGAGCGGACCCTCAAGGACTTCGGCGATGGCAAGCTCCCGGCGCTGGTGGCCACCGACGTGGCCGCCCGTGGTCTCGACATCGACATGGTCGACGTGGTCGTCCATTTCGATCCACCCGAGGACCACAAGGCCTACCTGCACCGCTCGGGCCGAACTGCCCGCGCCGGCGAGGCCGGACTGGTGGTGACCCTGGTGCAGTGGAACCAGATCCTCGAGGTCGAGCGCATCCAGACCCGGATCGGGCTCAAGGTTCCGATCGTCGAGATCTTCTCCAACGACCCCCGCCTGACCGACCTGGCCGCATGGCAGCCGGGCACCGACTGAGATCCACCGGCCCCGAACGTCCCGCCGGGTGCGTGGCCCGGGGCCCCACCGGCCCCACCGGACCCTGAGGAGCGCATGTCCGAAACCCATTTCCGGGCACCGATGACCGTCGGTGCCGGCATCGAAGGCACCGGGCGGATCCTGGTGGTGACCGCCCACCCCGACGACGTCGATTTTGGCGCCGCCGGATCGGTGGCGGTGTGGACGCGCGCCGGCATCGACGTCGCATACTGCATCGTCACGGACGGCGATGCCGGTGGGTCCGACCGTACCGTCAGGCGCGAGGACATGGCGGTGATCCGTCGTCAGGAGCAGCTGGACGCGGCCGAGGTCGTCGGGGTGACCGACGTGACCTTTCTCGGGTTCCCCGACGGTCGCCTCCAGCCCGATCTCGACCTCCGGCTGGCCATCACCAGGGTGATCCGCAGATTCCGTCCCGACCGGGTCGTCACCCAGTCTCCCGAGCGCAACTGGTCGCGCATCTACGCCAGTCATCCTGACCATCTGGTCGCGGGCGAGGCGGCCATCTGTGCCGTCTACCCGGACTCGCGCAACCCGTTCGCATTTCCCGAGCTCATCGAGGAAGGGCTCGAACCCCACACGGTGCCGGAAGCGTGGATCATGGCCACCGACCGTGCCGACAGGGTGGTCGACGCCACCGAGTACTTCGACCTCAAGCTGGCCGCCCTCCGATCCCACCGGAGCCAGGTCGGCGAGGGCGAGCACCTCGACGGTCTGCTGCGGAGCTGGATGTCGGGGACCGCACTGGCTGCGGGTCTACCCGACGGGAGGCTGGCCGAGGCCTTCCACGTCGTGGCGACCGGGTGATCGACCCGGCCAGGTCCGGTTTCTCCGGGAGGCACTCGCCGGGGACCGCAGCCGGAGATGAACGGGCCGGCCGCCGGTGGGTGATCGTCCAGCACGTGGCCCATGAGGGCCCGGGGTTGATCGTGGAGTCTTTGGTCGAACGCGGCCTCCCGTTCGACGTGGTCCGCACCGACCGCGCTGATCCCCTCCCGGATCAGGAGTCGGTCGCCGGACTGGTGGTGATGGGCGGCCCCATGGGGGTCCATGATGCCGGTGAACATCCGTGGCTGGTTCCCGAGCGGGCACTGATCGGTGCGGTGGTGGAAGCAGGGAGGCCCGTGCTCGGCGTGTGCCTCGGAGCGCAACAGCTGGCCGCCGCCCTCGGATCCGAGGTGACCACCGGGCCCGAGCCGGAGATCGGCCTCGGCCAGGTGGAGCTGACCGGTGAGGGCCGGAGGGACCCCGTGACCGGGCCCGAGTACACCGGTCTCGGCCACACCGCGGTGCCGTGTGTGCACTGGCACCGTGACACGTTCTCGATGCCCGACGGCGCCGTCCATCTGGCCGGGTCCCGGATCTTCTCCCATCAGGCCTTTCGTTGGGGACCCCTCGCCTATGGCCTGCAGTTCCACATCGAGGTCGATCGCACCCTGGCCGATCGGTGGCGGCCCCATCTGCCGGCCGGCGTACGTCTGGACGGCCCGGGCCTGGCCCGCGTGGAGGCAGTCGGTCGCCGGATGCTCCGTCGGTTCGTCGGGCGATCGCTGCAGCCGGTCCGCGATCCGGGCGGCTCCCCCCTGGAGACCTCGGATCGGCGCTGATGCGGTCCGCTGACCACGCGCCGACGGCCCCGCCCGGTATCCCCGACAGCGCGGAACCGGCCAAACCGGCGCTGCGTGGTGTCTTCCACGAAGTTGCTTTCTTCGTCTCGCTGGTGTCGGGAACGGCGCTGATCTGGGCGGCACCGACTCCGGGCTCGAAGGCGATCGTGTCCGTCTACGCCGTCTCCATCTCCTTACTCTTCGGCATCAGCGCCCTCTTCCACCGGCACACCTGGGGACCGGTGGGCCGTCGGCGCATGCGGCGCGCGGACCACTCGACCATCTTCATCGCTATTGCCGGCTCGTACACCGCAGTGGCCGGGATCGCTCTCAGCGGTTGGCCGCGGACCGCGGTGCTCTGCATCGTCTGGGGCGGCGCACTCGTCGGCATCACGCTTCGCCAGGTCTGGCTCGACGCCCCCAAATGGGTGATCGCCCTGCCCTACGTGGTGGTGGGCTGGGCTGCCGTCGTGGTACTCCCGCAGCTGCTCCACGCGCTCGGCGGTGCCGGGTTCTTGCTCCTGCTCGCCGGTGGGCTGGCCTATTCGGCCGGTGCCGTCGTCTACGCCCTCAAGCGCCCCAACCCCGTCGCCGGGGTGTTCGGGTACCACGAAGTGTTCCATGCCTGCACCATCGTCGGGGCCGTGCTGCACTTCGTGGTCATCGCCTTCTTCGTCCTGCCCCTGGCCGGGTAGCCGGGTCAGCCGGGGGCAGCCGGGCGGCCGGGCCAGCCGGGTCTGCCGGGCCAGCCGGGTCTGCCGGGCCAGCCGGGTCAGCCGCTCGGCCGGGCCAGCCGGGTCAGCCGGGTAGCCGGACAGCCGGGTAGCCGGACAGCCGGACAGCCGGACAGCCGGGTCAGCGGGTCAGCCGGGTAGCCGGGTAGCCGGACAGCCCGACAGCCGGACAGCCGGACAGCCGGACAGCCGGGTCAGCCGGCCATCTGGCGCAGCATGTAGGGCAGGATCCCGCCGTTGCGGTAGTACTCGGCTTCCATCGGGGTATCGATGCGCAGCCTGGCTTCGAACTCCACCACCCGGTCCTCGTCCTCGGCCCGGACCCCGACCGTTTTGGGCGCCACCCCCTCGTTGAGGGAGTCGAGCCCGGTGACGGTGAAGACCTCGTGCCCGGTCAGGCCCAGTGAGGAGGCGCTCCCGCCCTCCGCATACTGGAGGGGCAGCACGCCCATGCCGATGAGATTGGACCGGTGGATGCGCTCGTAGCTCTCTGCGATCACGGCGCGGATTCCGAGCAGCGACGTGCCCTTTGCCGCCCAGTCGCGCGAGGAGCCCGATCCGTACTCCTTGCCGGCCAGGACCACCAGCGGCACGCCTTCGGCTGCGTACCGAACCGCCGCCTCGTAGATGGTGGTCTCCTCCCCGTCGGGCAGGTGGAGGGTGAACCCGCCCTCGGTCCCCGGCGCCAGCTGGTTGCGCAGCCTCACGTTGGCGAAGGTTCCTCTCACCATGACCTCGTGGTTCCCGCGCCGTGTGCCGTAGGAGTTGAAGTCGCCCGGCTCGACCCCGTGGTCGGCGAGGTAGTGACCGGCCGGGCTGGAGGGGCTGATGTTGCCGGCGGGCGAGATGTGGTCGGTGGTGACACTGTCCCCGAGCTTGGCCAGGACCCGTGCACCCGCCACCCCGGTCACCGGGGCGGGGGTCATGGTCAGGCCCTCGAGAAAAGTGGGGCGCAGGACGTAGGTGGAGTCGTGATCCCAACTGAACGTGTCGCCGGTGGCCGTCTCGACGGTCTGCCACCGCTCGTCACCGTCGAAGACCGATGCGTACCGCTGGCGGAACATGTCCGAAGTGATCGAGCTCCGGATGGACTCGGTGATCTCCTCGGGCGACGGCCACAGGTCGGCCAGGTAGACCGGGCGGCCGTCGGATCCGTTGCCCAGCGGGTCGGTCGTGAGGTCGATGTCCATGGTGCCGGCCAGCGCGTAGGCCACCACCAGCGGCGGGGAGGCCAGGTAATTCATCCGGACGTCAGGGTGGATCCGTCCCTCGAAATTGCGGTTTCCCGACAGGACCGCGGCCACCGAGAGGTCGTTGTCGTGGACCGCTCGGGAGACGCCGGGGAGCAAGGGCCCGGAGTTGCCGATGCAGGTCGTGCAGCCGAAGCCGACCAGGTCGAACCCGATCCGGGCCAGTGGCTCGGTCAGATGGGCCCGGTCGAGGTAGTCCATGACCACCCTCGAGCCCGGTGCCAGCGTGGTCTTGACCCAGGGCTTGGGCTCGAGCCCTCGTTCGACGGCGCGTCTGGCTACCAGGCCGGCGGCCACCATCACCTGAGGATTGGAGGTGTTCGTGCAGCTGGTGATAGCGGCCACCACCACTGCACCGTCGCCGATGGAGACGGTGGACCCATCGCCCAGTGACGCGGGACCCGACCGCTGGTCGCGTCCGAGGGCGGTCCGGTACGACGCCCCGGCACCGGCCAGGGTCACCAGGTCCTGGGGCCGGGTCGGACCGGCGATGCTCGGCACCACCGACGACAGGTCGAGTTCGATGGTCTCGGAGAACACCGGTTCGACCCCGCCGGCGGATTGGAACATCCCCTGCTCCTTGGCGTAGGCCTCGACCAGGTCGACGTGGTGGTCGTCGCGTCCCGTGAAGCGCAGGTAGTCGAGGGTGACCTCGTCGATGGGGAAGATGGCGCAGGTGGCCCCGTACTCTGGCGACATGTTGCCGATGGTGGCCCGGTTGGCCAGCGGCACGGCGGCCACGCCGGGGCCGTAGAACTCGACGAACTTCCCCACCACGCCGTGCTGTCGGAGGAGATGGGTGATGGTCAGCACCAGATCCGTGGCGGTGGTGCCGGGCGCCTGCTCGCCGGTGAGGCGGAAACCCACGACCGGGGGGAGGAGCATGGAGAGCGGCTGACCGAGCATGGCCGCCTCGGCCTCGATGCCACCGACGCCCCATCCGAGGACGCCGAGCCCGTTGACCATGGTGGTGTGGGAGTCGGTGCCGACCAGGGTGTCGCAGTATGCCTTTCCGTCGTCGGTGGCGAACACCACCCGCGACAGGTACTCGAGGTTGACCTGGTGACAGATGCCGGTGCCGGGCGGGACCACCCGATATCCGTCGAACGCCTGCTGGGCCCAGCGGAGGAGCTGATAGCGCTCGATATTCCGCTGGTACTCGATGTCGACGTTCTCGTCGAAGGCCCCCGGGCTCCCCGACGCCTCGGCGATGACCGAGTGATCGATGACCAGCTCGACCGGGACGAGCGGGTTGACCCTGCTCGGGTCGCCGCCCAGCGTGCTCAGCGCGTCGCGCATGGCCGCCAGATCGACCACGCAGGGCACGCCGGTGAAGTCCTGCATGAGGACCCGCTCGGGGGTGAGGGCGATCTCCGCGGCGTCCTCTGCTCCGAGGCCGTGGCGCTCGGGGCGGTTGCCCCATCCGGCCACCGCTTCGATGTCGGCGGGACGTACGGCGAGTCCGTCCTCGTGGCGCAGGAGGTTCTCGAGCACCACCTTGATCGAGTACGGGAGCCTGGCGATGTCGTAGCGGCCGGCCAGCGCGTTGATCCGGTAGATCTCGTAGGAGGTGTCGCCGACGGTCAGGGTGCCGCGGGCGCCGAAGGAGTCGGGTGAGACCGGGGTGGTGGGAGGGTGGGCCATCTCCCCATTCTGCTCGCCCGGAGCCGCGGCGGCGAGCCGGGGGGCCGGGGGGCCGGGCAGGTCGTCACGTTTCGAGACCGGTCGTGCGGCTCGCCTCAGATGCGGGTGCGGTAGCGATGGACGGCCAGCGGCGTGAGCACGACGAGCAGTCCGAGTGACCACAGTAGGGACTGGATGACCCAGGTGGCGGTGGGCCCGCCGATCATGAGGGCGCGGCAGGCGCTGACGGTGACGCTCACCGGTTGATAGGTGGCGAAGCCCTGCAGCCAGCTCGGCATCGACGACACCGGGACGAAGGCCGAGGAGGCGAAGGTCAGGGGGAACAGGATCGGGAACGAGATGACCTGGGCCACCTCGCTGTTGGGGGCGGACAGCCCGATGACGGCGAACCCCCACGACAGCGCGTAGGCGAACAGGAGGATGACCAGGATGCCGGCCAGGTAGGGGAGGACGCCGGTGGTCGGTCGGAACCCGACGAGGAAGCCGACGATGGTGACGATGACCACGGTCAGGACGTTGCGGCACAGGTCGGCTGTGGTGCGGCCGGCCAGCACGGCCGACCGGGCCATGGGCAGCGCCCGGAACCGCTCGATGAGGCCCTTTTGGAGGTCCTCGGCCAGCCCGATGCTGGTTTGGACCGAGCCGAAGGCGACCGTCTGGACGAAGATGCCGGGCATCAGGTAGTTCACGTACGTGGTGCCGGGGGCGCTGATGGCACCGCCGAACACGTAACGGAACAGCAGCACGAACATGATCGGCTGCACGGTGGAGAAGAACAGTGCCTCGGGGATGCGGGTGTAGCTGAGGATGTTCCGCTTGGTGACGGTCAAGGTGTCCGAGATCGCCCAGCGGACCCGGCTCCCGATGCTGTCCGAGTGGGGGGCGCCGGCAACGGTCGGGGCGACGACGGCTGTGGTCATGAGAGCTCTCCCGTGGCGATCGGCGCTGCCCTCTCCGCATCGCTCATCCAATCGTGCCCGCCGGCGTCGGGGCTGTCCTGCTCGGCTTCGGTCTCGTCCTCGGCGCGACGCCCGGTGAGGGCCAGGAAGACATCGTCGAGGCTCGGCTCGCGCAAGGTGAACGTCGCCGGGACGATCCCCGCCTGGTCCAACGAGCGGAGGCTGGTCATGGCCGCTTCGGGGCCCTGGTCGACCGTCACCTCCACGACCGTGCCGTTGACGGTCGGCAGGTGGGGCCCGATGGCCGCCAGCAGCCCGGCCGTGCGCTCGGCGTCGTCCAACGAGCCCAGACCGACCTCGAGGACGGTGGCCCCGAGGTTGGCCTTCAGCTGGGTCGGCGTCCCCTCGGCGATGACCCGCCCGTGGTCGAGCACGACCAGGTGGTCGGCGAGCCGGTCCGCTTCCTCGAGGTACTGGGTGGTGAGCAGCACCGTGGTCCCGCCACCCACCAGCTGCTCGATCACCTCCCACAGGTCGTTGCGGCTCTGTGGGTCGAGCCCGGTGGTGGGTTCGTCGAGGAAGAGGACGGTGGGTCGTGCCACCAGGGCCGCAGCCAGGTCGAGGCGTCGCCGCATACCGCCCGAATAGGTCTTCAGCGTCCGGTCGCCGGCATCGCTCAGGTTGAACTGCGCCAACAGCTCCTTGGCCCGGCCGCCGACGGTGGATCGGCGCAGGTGGTTGAGGTTCCCGACCATCTCGAGGTTCTCCCGGCCGGTCAGGTTCTCGTCGACGGCGGCGTACTGGCCGGCCAGCCCGATCAGGCTCCGGACCAGGCTGGCCTTCTTGGCCACGTCGTGCCCGAGCACCCGGGCCCGACCGCCGTCGGCCCTCAGGATGGTGGTCAGGATCCGCACCGCGGTGGTCTTCCCCGAGCCGTTGGGCCCGAGTAGGCCGAAGACGGTGCCCTCGGCGACGGAGAAGCTGACACCGTCGAGGGCGCGCACCTCGAGCTTGCCCTTGAAGGTCTTCTCGAGTTGTTCGGCTTCGATCGAGTACTGCATGTGGTTGCGATCCCGTCTGGTCGGATGGAGGACTGCCTCGGAGCGCTGCTACCACCGGCGGCTGCCACCGGCGACCCCCCCGGCGGCTTCCACCGGCGGCTGCCCCGGCGACCCCCCGGCGGCTTCCACCGGCGGCTGCCCCGGCGACCCCCCGGCGGCTTCCACCGGCGGCTGCCCCGGCGACCCCCCGGTCCTCAACCGCGGACCAGGGGGGAGCGGCTGACCTCCGTCGCATCTTATGGGGTCACCCGGCTTATGGGGTCACCCGGAACCTGCAGTCCCAACGACCCCATGCGGTGCCGCCGGTTCCGATGTCCCGGAGGGCCTCCGGGGTAGGTCGCCCCGCCGTCCCGCCGGCGGTAGCCTCGGACCATGGAAAAAGGCGACCTGGTCCCGGATTTCGAGTTGCCCGATGAGGACGGCACGCCGCGCAAGCTGAGCGATCTGGCCGCATCCGGTCCCGTCGTCCTGTTCTTCTACCCGGCGGCGATGACCCCCGGGTGCACGGCCGAGAGCTGCCACTTCCGTGACATGAAAGCCGAGTTCGAGGCCGTGGGCGCCCAGCGGGTGGGCATCAGCGCCGATCAGGTGGAGAAGCAGAAGCGGTTCTCGGACAAGCACTCCTTCGATTTCCCGCTGCTGTCGGATCCGGATGGAGCGGTGGCCACCCAGTTCGGGGTGCGGCGCCGGTTCACCAAGCTCTCGCCCACCAAGAGGGCCACCTTCATCATCGGGCCCGACCTCCGTCTCATCGATGTCATCCAGAGCGAGGTCCGGATGAACGTGCACGCCGACCGGGCCTTGGAGGCGCTGAAGTCCGGCTCGTCTTCTTGATCCTCGCCCCCTGAGCCCGGAAGGACCGGGGCGGGCCCGCGTTGGTACCCACCGTCCCCGCTTGCACCATCGTGCGATGGGAAGCTGTCCCCATGGATCCTCGGTCGCCGAACCGACCCCGATGAGCCCGGTTCCGGGCTCCGGCCGAATGGAGCAGTTGGCCCAGGCCGTGGCCGAGCGGGTCGTGACCATCGTGATGGACGCCATCGACATGGATGCCCTCCTCGACCGGATCGACGTGGACAAGGTGGTCAGCCGGGTCGACGTCGACAAGGTGGTCAGCCGGGTCGATGTGGACAAGCTCATCGACCGGGTCGACGTCCAGAAGATCATCGACCGGGTCGACGTCGAGGAGATCATCGAGCGGGTGGACATCGACTCGCTGATGGAGAAGACGGAACTGGGCACCATCATCGCCCGGTCGACCACCGGGGTCGCCTCGGAGGTCCTCGACGTGATCAGGGCCCAGGGCGTCGGGCTCGACGACTTCTTCGCCCGCTGGGTCAACCGGATCCTGCGCCGGTCGCAACAGGACCTGCCTCTCGGCCCCGCGACGCTGATCGGGCCCCGTCCAGCCGAGCTCAACGCGGGTCCGTCGTGAGTGCACAAGTCTTGGCGGCCGAGCCCATCGAAGGCCGGCAGGGCCACTACGCGGGAGCGGTCAGCCGGCTGGTCGCCTTCGCCGCCGACGTGGGCGCCTCGTGGGGCCTGTTCACGGTGGGCGCGGCGGCCTTGGCCTTCTCCGTCCAGCTGGTCACGGGTTCGTCGTTCTCGTTGCGCAGCCACCAGATCGCCTCGTTGATCGCGGCCGTGGTGTGGGAGTTCATCTACTTCGCATACCAGTGGTCGCTGAGCGGGAAGACACTCGGGATGGCCGTCCTCGGGATCCGGGTGGTCACAACCGACGGCTCGCCGATCGGACCGCGCCAGGCCGTGCTGCGAACGCTCGCCCTTCCACTCAGCTTCCTCATCCTCGGGCTCGGGTTCGTCGGCATCCTCACCAACCGGGACCGTCATGCTCTCCACGACCGGCTGGCCGGCACCGCGGTCGTCTATTCGTGGGACGCGCGCGCCGCCCGCCTGCGCTGGCTGGCCAAGCAGGACCCCACCCCGACGGCCCCACCCGGGCCTGAGGCCCGCTCCTGATCCGCGGGTCTCCACCTTTCCCGGTCGACGACGTCCCGAGCTCGGGGGGATGCGCGAGGATCTCGATATGGACCGGGTGGCGTCAAGGGCCGCCGGACGGGTGGCCGGCCGGTGGTGAGCCTCATTCCCCGCAGCCCATCGGTCGTGGCTCCCGGGGCGGTCCACCTTCCCGGGTGGCTCGACGCTGCCGGCCAACGGACGCTGGTCGCCTCGTGCCGTGGGTGGGCCGAGCAGGCGGGAGGCCTCCGCGCCCCCCGCATGCCGAGAGGCGGGACGATGTCGGTGCAGATCACCTGCCTGGGTTGGCACTGGTATCCCTACCGCTACTCGCGGACCGTGGACGACGGTGACGGTGGGAGGGTGGCCGGGTTTCCCGACTGGCTCGGCGACCTCGGCCGACGGGCGCTCGCCGACGCCGCCGCCGTCGACCCGGAGGTGCTGGGGAAGGATCCGAGCACACCGTCCACGGCGGCGGCCGAGTACCGGCCCGATGTGGCTCTCGTCAACTGGTACGGCCCCGGCGCACGGATGGGCATGCATGCCGACCGCGACGAGCGCTGCCCGGCACCGGTGGTGTCACTGAGCCTCGGCGACACCTGTGTGTTCCGGTTCGGCTCCCCCTCGGGCCGGGGGCGGCCGTGGACCGACGTCGCCCTCGAATCGGGCGACCTGTTCGTGTTCGGTGGTCCTTCTCGGCTTGCCTTCCACGGTGTGCCCAAGGTCCTGCCGGGCACCGGCGACCCCACGCTCGGAGTGGAGGCCGGGCGGTTCAACGTGACGCTCCGGCAGTCGGGGTTGGCCCCCGAACCCGGGCCGACGGGGGAATCGGGAGCCGGCCGATCTCGCAGCTGATCGGGGCCGGTCGTCGGCGCAACGGGGGGAAATGGTTGCCGTAATTGCCGGTCCCGGTGGTAGAATTCGCTGAACCAAAGAAAGGGGCAGCAATGAATGGGGCAGCAAAGAACGAAAAGCGTGCGTACGAGAAGCCGGAGCTCCAACGCCTCGGCCTTCTCCGTGAACTGACCAAGTTCAGCTTCAACTACCACCAGCCTTACTAGGCCACTTGGTCTCCTTGATCTGGCCGAACCGTTGACGCTGAGGTGTTAGACCACAACAGCGTCTTCGGTCGGCGGGATCGGGTCATGGTCCAAGAAGTCGAGGGCCAGGCGGTACTCCTCGACATCGAGAGCGGCGAGTACTTCGCTCTCAACGATGTGGGTAAACGCGTCTGGGACCTGTGCGACGGCACACGGACGGTGGTTCAGGTGGCTGAGACGATCTGTTCCGAGTACGACGTCCCCGTCGACACGGCGTTGGACGACACCGGCGTGCTTCTCGAACACCTCGCCGGAGCAGGACTTGTCATCGAGGTGTAGCACACCGAACGGGCCGACGGTCGCGCGGACGCCCCCACCCCTGCTGCTGGCGCGGTTGGCCGTGATGGCGGTCGCCGCACCCTTCCTGGTTCGCGCCGGCCTGCCGAGGCTCCAGCGATGGATCGAGCCGGCCCGGACCCCCGCTCCGATCGACCCCGCGGACAGTGTTCGGATCGAGGACCAGATGGGCGCCTGGGTCGACGGCATCATCCGGCGCGGACACCCGTTCGTACGGCCGGGCTGCCTGACCCGGGGGGTCACCCTGTACTATGCGCTCCGTCGAGCCGGCGATGACGTCTCGCTGTGCTTCGGGGTCGGCTCCGACGAGGGGGAGGTGGCGGGTCACTGCTGGCTGGACAAGGCCGGCGAACCACTGCTCGAACGTGTCGATCCTCTGTCGAAGTTCACCGAGGTGGTCCGGCTGACACCGGAAGGTGTGACCCACTGAGACCGGCCCGGAACCGGCTGTGCCGGTGAGGCCGGAGGGGCCGGTGAGCGCCACCTACGAACTCGGAGGCCTCGGTGTCGAGGTCAGATGCGAGGAGCCGTCGGTCGCCGAGCTCGTCGGTTCCCGGCTCCGTTGCCTCCGAACCGCCGGCACCCGGCCCCCCGACCTGGTGGTGGAGGTGCGGGGGCCGGGCGGGGACCGGAGCTGGCCTCCGGAGCCGGGCGGCGTCGGCCGTCCGATCTATGACGCTCCCAGCGCGCAGATCGACTACTTCGACGGTCCGGACCAGTTGTTCGTCGACTACGAGCACCGCGCCCGGCTCCTGTGCTCACCCGGCCAGGGGCTCATCCAGCTCTCGATCACCGGCACCGAACCGGGTGACGAGGTGCTCGCCACCCACCCTCTGTTGACCATCGCCCTCGTCGAGACGATGAAGCGTTTCGAGCGTTTCCCGTTGCACGCCGCCGGCTTGGCGCTCCGCGGCAAGGGCGTGCTCATCCCGGGAGCAAGTGGTTCCGGCAAGTCGACCACGTCGGTGACGTTGGTCCGGGCCGGCTTCGATTTTCTCTCCGATGACACGGTCTTCCTCACCTCGTCGCCCGATGGCATCTGGGTGGCCGGGTTTCCCGATGAGGTCGACGTGACGGACAACACGGTGGCGAGAATCCCCGAGCTCGGTCATCTCGCCGGGGCGCCCTTGGTGGCGGGTCGCGAGAAGCACAGCTTTCGCATCGAGGATGTCTTCGGTATCACGCCGCTCACCGGCTGCCGTCCGGCCGTCCTGATCGCTCCACAGGTGGTCGCGGGTCCGGGTTCCGAGGTCGAACCGCTGGCGCCGTCCGAGGCGCTCATCGGCCTCTTGCCCAACGTGCTCCTCACCGATCCGGCGGCGAGCCAGGCCCATCTCGACATGCTGGCCGCACTGGTCGAGTCCGTCCCCTGCATGAGGTTCCGGGTGGGCTCGGATCTGGACGCCGCGGTGGCATGCGTCACCGACCTGGTCTCGTGAGTGTGGGAGGCGGGCCCCGAGGCCTGGACGAGGGCGTCGGCCGTGCCCTTGTCCAGCTGACCCGGAGGCGCGAGGCCCGGACAACCGACCCACTGGTCCTGGTCGACCAGGTTCCGGCCGACCGACTGGTCGAGCGCGCCTGTCATCACCGGGTGCCGGGAGTGGTGTACCGGTCCCTCTCCGAGCTGGGGATGGACGGTGCCGAGTTCGCCGGCCTGCGCACCGCCTACCAGATGGCCTCGCTCTCCCACCAGCGGTGCCTGCAGGAGCTCCAGACCGTGGCCGAAGCGCTTGGGAAGCTCGAGCATCCGTGGTTGGTGGTCAAGGGCCCGGTGCTGGCCGAAATCGGCTACCGCGATCCCGGCGCCCGCCTCTACGAGGACCTCGACATCGTGGTGGCGGCCACCGATCTGTCGACGGCGCTGGCGGGTATCGAGGCCGCCGGTGGCCATGTGACCGACCTCAACTGGCCGATGATGGTGGAGCTCATGCGGGCCGAGGTGCCGATGGTCCTCCCCGACGGGATGCTCGCCGATCTCCACTGGCACGTGCTGGTCACCCCGTCGGTCCGGTCGCGGTTCACCATGGCCCCAGAGGAGCTCTTCGAACGGAGGAGGACGGTACGTCTGGGCGGGACCGACGTGGCCACGCTCGATACCGTCGACGGCATCTTGTACCTCTGTCTGCACGGATCTCTCTCCGGCGGCGACCAGCTCGTCTGGCTGAAGGACCTCGACCAGATGATCATGAGCGAGGCCACCGACTGGGACGAGCTCGTCCGCCGAGCCGGCCGGTACCGGGTGGGGCTGGTGGCGGCCATGCAGCTGGAGCGGGCACGGATGGTGCTCGGCACCCCGGTGCCCGAGTCGTTGCCCGCGGCCCTGGCCCACGACCAGGTGTGGTGGCGATGGTGGCGGACGAGGGAGCGCAAGGTCGGCATGGCCCGGTGGGGCGGTGAGGACCACGACGACAGCCGGTTCGTCTCGGCGACATCCGACGGCAGCCTGGCCAGCGCGGTGCAGCTGGCCCGCACGGTGGCCTCGGACATGGCCGTGCACTATCTCGACCGCCGCCGGCCGGGCGGTCGGCGCGGATCGACGGGGGAGGGGTCTGACGGGAGCCGAGTGGAAGATGACGTGCCGGAGCTGTACCGCCCGGAGGGGGAAGGCGACGCCCGGGCCGAGTACCTCGAGCTGGTCGAGGGCGGTCACTGGTCCTGACCCCGGCCGCCCGGTCCCCGGATGCCCCGGTGGGCGACCGCGGCCATGTTCTGCGCCCACGGCAGCGCCCTCGGCAGGACTCGAACCTGCGCACACGGCTCCGGAGGCCGATGCTCTATCCGCTGAGCTACGAGGGCGTGCGACGGCGGGAACCCTGGTCCGTCGGACCGATCGTTCCCCTCACGGAGAGCCAACTGTAGTGCGACGGCACCTGACCGGGACCCGGCCAAGACGGCCGACGCCCCGCGACGACGTATCCTCGCAGCTACATGCCGACCCGAGATCACCTTGCCCGAGCCGTCAGCGACGCGGTCACCACCGTGGCCGAGCGGGACGCGCTGCCCCTGGACGTCGACCCGGCGTCGGTCCATCTCGAGCGCCCGGCCCGGCGGGAGCATGGTGACTGGTCGACCAACATCGCCCTGGTCATGGCCAAGCGAGCCGGGACCAATCCCCGGGCCCTGGCCTCATCCCTGGTCGAGGCGCTCAAAGCGGATCCGCCCGCCCACACCACGGACATCGAGATCGCCGGACCCGGATTCATCAATTTCCGGCTGGACGACGGCTGGCTGCACGATGCCCTGTCCGAGCTCCTCGACGAAGGCGAGGACGGCTACGCCCGTCCCGACGTGGGCCACGGCGAGCGCGTCCAGGTCGAGTTCATCTCGGCCAATCCGACCGGTCCCATCCACGTGGGCAACGGGTGGTGGGGCAGCTACGGCGATTCGCTGGCCCGGGTCCTGGCCCGCACGGGATACCAGGTGAGCCGCGAGTACTACGTCAACGACACCGGTGGTCAGATCAGGACCCTGGGTGAGAGCCTGCTGGCCCGCCGTCACGGGCAACCGGTGCCCGAGGGCGGCTACCAGGGCGAGTACGTGACCGAACTGGCCGCGAGCTACGACGGACCCGACGAGGTGACCGCCGCGGGCCGGTGGGCGGCAGAGGGGATCCTCGATCACATCCGGGCCTCACTGGCCTCGGTGGGCATCGTGTTCGACGAGTGGTACAGCCAGGCGTCCATCGAGGAGAGCGGAGCCGTCGACGAGACCATCGCCCTCCTGGCCGGAAAGGGCCTGGTCTTCGAGGAGGACGGCGCCACGTGGTTCCGGGCCACCGAGCTCGGCGACAGCCGGGACCGGGTCCTACGGAAGAGCAACGGCGATGCCACCTATCTGGCCGGTGATCTCGCCTACCACCGCGACAAATTCTTGGTCCGCGGGTTCGACCGGGTCATCGACGTCTTCGGTGCCGACCACCACGGCCAGGTGGCCAGCCTGCGGGCCGGCGTCGAGGCCCTCGGCGTGGACCCGGAACGCCTCGAGGTCAAGCTCGGCCAGATGGTCTCCCTGATGGACGGGGACGAGGCCGTGACCATGGGGAAGCGGGCCGGCAACGCCATCTCGCTGGACACGCTGGTGGCTGACATCGGGCCCGACGCCACCCGGATACTCAGCCTCATGACGTCACTCGACCAGACCAGCACGTTCGATCTGGCCGCGGTCAGGGAGCAGTCCGTCGACAACCCGGTGTTCTACGTCCAGATGGTGAGTGCCCGGATCGGCGGGGTGGGCCGAAAGGCCGTCGAGCGGGGGGTGGAGCGGGCACCGCTGGCCCGGGTGGACCTCTCGCTCCTCACCCACGAGCGCGAGCTCGAGCTGATCCGCTGCCTCGAGGAGCTACCCGAGGTCGTGGCCGACGCCGCCGTCGATCGCGCCCCGACCAAGGTGACCACCTGGGTACGTCGGCTGGCCGCCTGCTTCCACGGCTTCTATCACGACTGCCCGATCCTGGCCGACGGCGTGGACCCGGACCTGGCCCAGGCCCGCCTGTGGCTGGTCGAAGGGACCCGGATCGGGCTGTCGATCGGCCTCGGCCTCCTCGGCGTGTCCGCTCCGGAGGCACTGTGACCGATCAGTCCGATCCCGCGGTCGCCCCTCGGGGGTGCGCGTCCGACCCCGTCGCATCCAGCCTGTTGCCCATGACCGCAGCGGTCGGTCCATCGGGTCGGCTGTCCGTCGGCGGCGTCGATCTCGTCGACCTGGCCGGGGAGGTCGGCACCCCACTGTTCGTCTACGACGAGACCCACCTCCGGGCCCGCTGCCGAGAGGCGGTCGAGGCCTGGGGCGACGGCGTGGCTTACGCCACCAAGGCATTCCTGTGCCTGGCCATGGCCCGGCTGGCCCACGAGGAGGGCATGTGCCTCGACGTGTCGACCGGGGGGGAGTTGCACGTGGCCGTGTCGGCCGGCGTCCCGGCGTCCCGGCTGATCCTGCACGGGAACAACAAGTCGGAGGTCGAGCTGGCCTCGGCACTGGAGGCGGGTGTCGGTCGTATCGTGATCGACTCGTTCGACGAGATCGACCGGATCGAGCACCTGCTCTCCGACCCTCAGGCCGGAGTCACGCCGCCGGTCCGTGCCAAGGTCCTGGCCCGCATCACACCCGGCGTCGAGGTCCACACCCACGAGTTCGTGCGCACCGGCCAGGACGACTCCAAGTTCGGATTCGGGCTGGCGTCGGGCGCCGCCGTCGCAGCCGTGGCCCGGCTTTCGGATCTCCACGCCAGGGGGATCGTCGAGTTCGTCGGGATCCACGCCCACCTCGGGAGCCAGGTGTTCGCCCTGGCCCCGTTCTCCCAGGCCATCGACGTGCTGGCCGAGTTCTTCGCCCCCCTCGGCCTTCCCGAATTGGTGGTGGGCGGGGGTCTCGGTGTCGCCTATGTGAACGGAGAGGAGGCGCCACCGATGGCCCAGTGGGCATCCTCGGTGCGCCGGGCGTGCCGGAAGGCGGGGATCCCGGACTCGGTCCGGGTCACCGCCGAGCCCGGGAGGTCCATCGTGGCTGCGGCAGCCATCACTCTCTACCGGGTCGGGACGATCAAGCATGTCACCGGCCACCGGACCTACGTATCGGTGGACGGGGGGATGAGCGACAACCCGCGTCCCGTGCTCTACGGAAGCGGATACGAGGCGTTCCTGCCCCGGGAGGCCGGCGCCCCCCGGCCGGCATCGGTCCGTGTCGTGGGCAAGCACTGCGAGACGGGTGACGTCGTCGTGTCGGAGGGCTTCGTGCCCGACGACCTGACGGTGGGGGACATCCTGGCCACTCCGGTCACCGGCGCCTACGGACATTCGATGGCCTCCAACTACAACAAGGTTCCCCGCCCGCCCGTCGTCTTCGTGGCCGACGGCGAGAGCCGGGTGGTCGTCCGCCGGGAGACGATGGACGACCTCATCCGTCTGGACGTCTGACCGCCCCTGCCCGCTCCGGCCAGGCGGTAGCGTGAACTCGTGACCGTGACCCCCCCCGAACGTGTGGTCCGCGTCGCCGTGCTCGGATGCGGGACGGTCGGTTCCGCGCTCGTCGGCATGCTGCAGGATCGGGCCGATGCCCTTACCGTGCAGAGCGGGGCCCGTCTCGAGGTCGGTGGGATCGCCGTGAGCGGTCTGGGCCGGGAGCGTGCGCCGCATATCCCGAAGGGCCTGCTGACGACCGACGCCACCGGTCTGGTCGTCGATCCCTCGATCGACGTGGTGGTGGAGCTCATCGGGGGTCTGGACCCGACCGAGGCGCTGGTGAGAGCGGCGCTGGACGCGGGAAAGCCGGTCGTGACGGCCAACAAGGCACTCCTGGCCTCGCCCGAAGGCGTGGGGTTGCGGACCCTGGCCAAGGAGAAGGGCGTGGACCTGTTGTACGAGGCCGCGGTGGCCGGAGCCATCCCGCTGGTGCGCGCCCTGCGCGAGTCCCTGACCGGTGAGCGCATCCACCGGGTCATGGGCATCGTCAACGGGACGACCAACTTCATCCTGACCAAGATGAGCGAGGAGGGGGCTGACTACGAAGACGCTCTGGCCGAGGCCCAGGCCCTCGGATTGGCCGAGCGCGACCCGACTGCCGATGTGGAGGGTTTCGATGCTGCGGCCAAGGCCGCCATCCTGGCCGGCGTGGCCTTCGGGTACGACGTGGCCGGTGCCGACGTCATGCGCGAGGGCATCAGCGGTGTCCGGATCGTCGATGTCGTGTTCGCCGACCGCTTCGGGTACGCGATCAAGCTCCTGGCCATCGTCGAGCGGACCGGCGACGACGCGGTGTCGGTTCGGGTCCATCCCGCCATGGTGCCGAAGACACATCCACTGGCCGGGGTCCGCGACGCGTTCAACGCCGTGTTCATCGAAGGAGAGGCGGCCGGCGAGCTGATGCTCTACGGCCTGGGGGCCGGAGGCCTACCCACGGCGAGTGCCGTCGTCGGCGATCTCATCGACGCCACCCGGAATCTGCTGGCCGGCACGACCGCTCCGTCCCCTGATCGGATGCCGGCCCGACTCCTCCCCGAAACCGAGCTGCTGACCCAGTACTACGTGAGCCTCGACGTCACCGACCGTCCCGGTGTGCTCGCCGCGGTGACCAAGGTCTTCGGCGACAATCATGTGTCCATCCGGTCGATGGAACAAGAGGGTCATGCCGGTGAGGCCCGGCTCATGTTCATGACCCATTCGGCGTGTGAAGGCGACCTCCGCTCCACGATCGACGCGCTGGGCGAGCTCGACACGGTCGGACAGATCGGTGGCGTGATGCGGATCGTGGGAGCCGACGGATGACGGGGACGTCCGGAGCCGTCGCATGGCGGGGCGTGATCGAGGAGTACCGGCAGTTCCTCCCCGTCACGGAGGCCACGCCGGTCGTCACCCTGCTCGAGGGCGGGACCCCGCTCCTTCCCGCTCCGCGCCTGTCGGCCCGGGTGGGAGCCAGGGTCCTATTGAAGGTGGAGGGAGCCAACCCGACCGGATCGTTCAAGGACCGGGGGATGACGGTGGCCATCTCCAAGGCCGCCGAAGAAGGGGCGAAGGCGGTCGTCTGCGCGTCGACCGGCAACACGTCGGCGTCAGCCGCGGCCTTTGCGGCCAGGGCGGGTCTGACCTGTGCGGTGCTCATCCCCGAGGGCCATATCGCCCTGGGCAAGCTGGCGCAGGCGTTGATCCACGGTGCGCGTGTCCTCCAGGTCAGGGGCAATTTCGACCAGTCACTCGCCATCGTGCGCGAGCTGGGTGAGCGGGCGCCGGTCACAGTGGTCAACTCCGTCAATCCGTACCGGATCGAGGGACAGAAGTCCGGCGCGTTCGAGATCGTGGACGAGCTCGGCGATGCCCCTCACGTGCACTGCATACCTGTCGGTAACGCCGGGAACATCACCGCGTACTGGAAGGGTTACCTCGAGTTCAAGGAGGCCGGCCGTTCGACCCGGCTCCCGCGCATGCTCGGTTTCCAGGCTGCCGGAGCGGCCCCCATCGTGGAGGGACACCCGATCGAGCACCCCGAGACGGTTGCCACGGCCATCCGGATCGGGAATCCCGCCAGCTGGTACGGAGCCTCGTCGGCAGCCTCCGAATCCGGTGGTGGAATTGCCGCAGTGACCGACGAGGAGATCCTGGCCGCCTACCGCTTTCTCGCGGCCGAGGAGTCCGTGTTCTGTGAGCCGGCGTCGGCGGCATCGGTGGCCGGCCTCCTGAAGACAGGCGTGCCCGACGGTGCCGGCCCGGGTGTCACCGTCGTGTGCGTGCTCACCGGCCACGGACTGAAGGACCCGGATATCGCCATCAGTCAGATCTCCGTGCCAACGGTGGTTGACGCAGACCTCGGCGCCGTGCTCGACGAGCTGGCCCTGTAGCCCGAACTCGCACCGGGCTCCTCCTGCATCGCTCCATGGCCTCTCCGTGTTCCTCCGAAATACCTGATTCGTCCCCCGGGGAACGAAGATGACGTGGCCGATTCGAGCATTGTTGCCGGAGTGCTCCGGTCCCTGTAGTATGAGTGCACCTTCGCTTTCCACAATTTGCCCCTTTGGGCTTGTGGGCGGGGCCTTCTGGCTCGCTTTGTACGATGCGGCCAGCCCGGAAACGGCGTCGGGGGGAGTGGCAGGCGAGAGTCGATCTCGAATCATGCGATTCCCCACCCCTGAATCCTGGCAGTGGAGCCAATCCACCTGCCAACGAGGACATTCGAAACGAGGATGCCGATGACTGCCGACCAGCAGCTCGAGCGCTCGGTGTTGGAGGGCAAGGAGCGAGAAGAGCTCCACGCCATCGCCCAGGCACTGTCCGTGAAGACCAACACGCGAACGAAAAAAGCAGACATGATCGATGGCATACTCAAGGCCACCGGCGTCTCGGTGGACGGCAGTGCAGCCAACGGCGACACCAGCACGGCCAACGGCGACGCCAGCACGGCCAACGGCGACGCCAGCACGGCCAACGGCGACGCCAGCACGGCCAACGGAAGTGCGGCGTCGAGCAACGGAGACGCGACAAGTCGCTCTTCCCAGAGTGGTCGACGCCGGGGCACGGCAAACCGCGGTGCGTCGACGTCGTCAGCCAGCCGGGCCGGATCCTCGGACCAGGCGGCGTCTTCCGACAGCGGCCGGCAGCCGGTGGCGCACTCGTTCGGCCCCTCGGACGATGCCGACCAACTGGCCGGGCCTGTCGATCTCGAAGACGAGTTGGTCGATCTCGGCGCCGGCGACAGCGGCGACGAGCAGGGTCACGCGGCCAGCCAGCAGGCGGGAGAGGCCTCCACCGGTCACGACGAGGTGCAGACCAGTGCAGGTGGTCAGCCGGGCGGCGACGGCGGTCGTCAGGGCAATCAGCCCGGTGCTGGCGCCCAGGGCAACAACCGCAACCAGAACAACCGCAACCAGAACAACCGCAACCAGAACAACCAGAACAACCAGAGCAATCGGAACAATCGCAACAACCAAGGTGGCGGGAACGACGACATGGGCAATCGTCGCAGCAACAGGCGCCGACGTGGGCGGGACCGGCAGGGTGGAGGCGCAGAAGGCGATCTCCAAGGGGCCGGTGGCAACCAGGATCAGCAGTACCAGGGTGAGCTCATCCCGGTCCGCGGTCTCCTCGACCTGCGTGACGAGGGCTACGGATTCCTCCGGTGCGAGGGCTATCTCCCTTCGACGAAGGACGTGTACGTCTCGATCAGCCAGGCCCGTCGATTCGCGCTTCGCAAGGGCGACAGCATCGAAGGCTTCTGCCGGCCCGCGGGCAGCACCGAGAAGTACCCCGCCCTGCTGCAGATCGACACCGTGTCGTCACTCGATCCGGAGGCGGCCCGCAGCCGTCCGCGATTCGAGGATCTGACGCCGCTCTTCCCCGACGAGAGGTTGCACCTCGAGACGCCTGGGGACAAGGAGAACCTGACCGCCCGCATCGTCGATCTCCTGTCGCCCATCGGCAAGGGCCAGCGCGGGCTCATCGTCTCTCCGCCCAAGGCCGGTAAGACCACCGTGATGAAGCACATCGCTCATTCGATCGAGGCGAACAACCCGGACGTTCATCTGATGGTGCTGCTGGTGGACGAACGTCCCGAGGAAGTGACCGACATGCGTCGCTCGGTCAAGGGCGAAGTCGTCGCCTCCACGTTCGACCGTCCGTCCGAAGAGCACACCGCAGTGGCCGAGTTGGCCATCGAGCGGGCCAAGCGCCTCGTCGAATCCGGTCGGGACGTGGTCATCATCCTCGACGGGATCACCCGGTTGGCACGCGCCTACAACCTGGCCCAACCGGCGACCGGACGCATCATGTCCGGCGGTGTCGACTCTGGCGCCCTGTATCCTCCGAAGCGGTTCTTCGGCGCGGCACGGAACATCGAGGAGGGCGGATCGCTCACCATTCTGGCGACGGCTCTGGTCGAGACGGGATCGAAGATGGACGAGGTCATCTTCGAGGAGTTCAAGGGGACCGGCAACATGGAGCTTCGCCTCGACCGTCGCTTGGCCGAACGGAGGCTGTATCCGTCGATCGACGTCAACGCCAGCTCGACCCGCCATGAGGAACTGCTCTTCGACCGGTCTCAGCTCCAACAGGTGTGGAAGCTCCGCCGGGTGCTCAACGCCCTGGCCAACGAGGGCAGCGCGGCGGCCGGCCTCGAGCTGCTCATGGACAAGATCCGTACCACGAAGAGCAACGACGAGTTCTTGGCCGAGATCGCCAAGGGTCCGGCCACCTGACGAACGAACCCGTCACCGCCTCCGGTACACTCTCTGTCCGCCGGGGAACGGTGCCGGTCGGGCACCCTTTCCGCCTCTACGGGAGACTGCAATGAAGACTGACATCCACCCCTCGTACGTCGAATCATCCGTGCGCTGCTCCTGCGGGAATACCTTCACCACCCGCTCGACCAAGTCGGAAATCCACCTGGAGCTCTGCAACGAGTGTCATCCGTTCTTCACCGGGAAGCAGAAGCTCGTGGACTCCGGTGGCCGGGTCGAGCGCTTCCAGCGCCGCTATGCGAAGACCGGGTCGCGCAAGAAGTCTTCTGCCCCGCCTGCGTCCTGATCTGATCACCACCGATCCGATCCCCGCCGGGGCCGTCCCCGGTATGAGCGCGGCCATGCCCGGAGGACGGGCTGCCGGCGGCGCAGTTGGCGCTACCCTTGGCCCGTGTTGCACGACCGGTTCAACGACCGCCTGAAAGAGCTCGAGCGCGAGTACGAGGCGGTCCTGGCCGAGCTCAATGATCCGAACCTTTCGTCGGATCCGAGGCACCTGCGGGACGTTTCGAGGCGCCACCGGGAGCTCGAGGAGGTGGTGGGCTGCTGGCACCGCCTGGAGGCTGCCGAGTCCGACCTCGAAGCCGCCCGAGAGATGTTCAACGACGCACCGGGTGATCAACGCGAGTTGGCCCAGGCCGAGGTGACCCAGGCCGAGGCGGATGTCACCCGGCTGGGAGAAGAGCTCCGTCTGCTCCTCGTACCGCGTGACCCCAACGCGGGCCGCAACGTGATCATGGAGATCCGCGGGGCCGAGGGAGGCGAGGAGGCCAACATCTTCGCCAAGGACCTGTACGAGATGTACTCGCGTTATGCCGCGGCCAAAGGATGGAAGGTCGAGGTCCTCTCATCCAGCCCTTCCGAACGGGACGGGTTGAACGAGATCACCTTCGTGGTCAAGGGTGAGGACGCCTGGCAGCGGCTCGAGCACGAAGGCGGCCCTCACCGGGTCCAGCGGGTTCCGGTGACCGAGTCGCAAGGTCGCATCCACACCTCGTCGGCGGCGGTGGCCGTGCTGCCGGAGGCCGAGGAGGTCGACGTGGCCATCGACCCCAACGACCTCAAGATCGACGTGTACCGTTCGACGGGTCCGGGGGGTCAATCCGTGAACACCACGGACTCGGCTGTGCGTATCACGCACCTTCCCACCGGCCTCGTCGTGGCCATGCAGGACGAGAAGAGCCAGATCCAGAACCGGGCCAAGGCCATGATCGTGCTGCGGTCGAGACTCTTGAAGGCGGAGCAGGATCGCCAGTCGGCCGAGCTCTCGCAACAGAGGCGCAGCCAGGTCGGCGGCGGCGGCCGATCGGAGAAGATCCGAACCTACAACTACAAGGACAACCGGGTCACCGACCATCGCATCAAGTTGACCCTCCACAAGCTCGACCGCATCCTGATGGGTGACCTCGACGAGCTGACCGATGCCCTCATGGCTGACAAGCGCTACCGTCAGCTGGGAGAGGACTGAGGGTATGGGCCTTCCGCGCTGGAGGGCGGCGGGCGGGACGAGCCGGGGGAGGGAGCGCCGGTCAGATGGCCCCTGAGGCCGAGCCCCGTTCGCGACTGGTGGAATCCATCGCCGAGCAACTGGGATCGACCAGGGAGGCGAGGTGGATCGTCGACCACGCCGGTACCGAGCTGGCCCAAGCCATGGCCGACCGGAGACGGGCGGGTGAGCCCCTCCAGTATGTGCTCGGTTCATGGCCGTTCCGCACCGTCGAGCTGCAGGTCGATCAGAGGGTCCTCATCCCCCGCCCCGAGACCGAGTACCTGGTGGGGGTGGCGTTGGGGGAGCTCGACCGGATCTGTGGTGGGTCCGGCATCGCTGAGCCGGCGAGCGGACCACCGTCTCGGCCGCAGGTGTCGGGTACCCGTCGGATCGGCGTGGATCTCGGAACTGGTTCGGGAGCGATCGCGCTCTCGCTGGCCGCGGAGGGCAAGACCCGCTGCCCGAATCTCGAGGTGTGGGCGACCGATGCCTCGATCGACGCGTTGGACGTCGCCCGTGCGAACCTCGCATCTCTCGGCCGTGTCGATCCGGAGGCCGCCGGACGGGTGCGGGTGGCCCACGGCTCGTGGTTCGACGCGCTCCCCATCGAACTGGTCGGGCGGGTCGATCTCCTGGTGTCCAATCCCCCATATGTGACCGAGTCGGAGTACCGCGATCTCGACCCGTCGGTCCGGGAGTGGGAGCCCCGGGAGGCGCTGGTGGCATCGAGGGGTACCTTCGGAGCCGAGGGCATGGCCGCCATCGAGGCGATCGTCTCCGGTGCCCCGCGATGGCTGGCGCCCCCCGGCACCGTCGTGATCGAGATCGCGCCCTTGTTGGCCGGCGCATCGGTCGCGGCAGCCCGGCGGGCGGGCTTCGGCCATGTCGTCACCGAGCGGGATCTCGCCGGAAGACCTCGAGTCCTCGTGGCGAGGCGGTGACGGTGGCATCGATCGTCGAGGGGTCGGAGCACGGCGGGCTCGCCGCCGCGGCCGAGGCTCTGGCCGGTGGATCGGTGGTCGCCGTACCCACAGACACGGTGTACGGACTTGCCGTTGTCCCCTCCCTGCCCGGGACGGTGGAGCGGCTCTTCTCGCTCAAGGGTCGGCCGAAGGACGTCGCCGTGCCGGTATTGGTGGCCGGCTGGCGCGATGTCGGCGAGGTCGCCGGCCAACTGGACGGCGCCGCCGAGCGCCTGGCTGTGCGCTACTGGCCCGGGCCGTTGACCCTGGTTGTCCCCCGGGCCGTCGGGTTCTCGGTCGACCTGGGCGGGCCTGCGACGGCCCGGGAGACCGTCGGGCTGAGGTGGCCTGATCACCCCGTCGTGGCCCGCCTGTGCCGGGAATTGGGTCCGTTGGCCGTCACCAGCGCCAATCTTCACGGTTCCCCACCGGCATCCACGGCCGGCGAGGTTGCCTCCGTGTTCTCGGGCCTCGATGGGCTGGGAGTCATCCTCGACGGTGGCAGGTGCGACGGCCGACCCTCGACCGTGGTCGAGTGTCGTGGGCCGGCCACCAGGTGCCTCCGGGAGGGTGCCATCCTGTGGGACGAGATCGTCAAGCTGCCCGTTGGCGGGTCGTCTCCCGACGGCTTCTGATGATGACGGGTGGTCCCTCCCGCCTCGGCCTGTCTGCTACCCGTGACGGCGAGGCAGGTGTCCCGCCCCGACGTCCGGGCGGGGCCCATCGGTGGCGATGACCCCTGTCCGCTACCATTCGGTCTTCGAGGGCATTGAACACTGGGGGTTGGCATTGGTGTTTTCAAGCATCGTCGTCGGCACCGACGGCTCGGAGACGGCGGGTGAGGCGGTTGCGCTGGCCGTTCAGATCGCCCGGCAGAACAGCGCACGACTCCATCTCGTGGTGGGCGTTCATTCCTCCACGGCAGTCGCGGTGCCCTCCGGCGGCGCCAGCTTCTCAGACCCGGCTGGAGGTCCTGTTCTGCGGAAAGCCGCGGAGAGCGTGCTCGAAAGCATGGCCGAGGCGGTCGAGGGCCTCGATGTGGAGATCCACACCGATGTCGGAAATCCGGCCGACGTCATCGTCCGGGTGGCGGACGAGGTCGGAGCGGACCTCATCGTCGTCGGCAGTAAGGGAATGCAGGGGAAGAGACGGATCCTGGGCTCGGTCCCGAACCGTGTGGCCCACAAGGCCGGGTGCCACGTCCTCGTGGCCAAGACCACCTGACGCACCCGGAGCCTCCCCTCTCGCAACCCGACCACCGGCCCGTCGGCCCGGGGTGGGGTTGACTGTCCCCCCCCGGACGGGGGACACTGGGTGGGTCATGGAAGCACGATTCGTCGCCCACGCCACGGTAACCATTATTGAGTAGGCACATGCCCACCGGTATGTGCCTCTCGACCGTCCACTTGGTGGGCGGTTTTTCAATTGCGGGACGAACCGGTCCCATCCGGTCGGGAAGCGTGGAGAAGCGGGATGGGGTGCGACCGGCCGGGGAAATGCGAACATGGCCACGAGACGACCAGAACGAGACAGCAGAGGGAACTGAGAACAGTGAGCACGCACAGGGTTGCCATCATCGGTGGGGACGGGATCGGACCTGAGGTGGTGGCAGAGGCGCTCAAGGTGGTCGACGCGGCCGGGATCTCACTGGAGACGACCGAGTACGACCTTGGGGCAGATCGATACATCCGTACCGGTGAAGTCCTTCCCGACCCGGTCCTCGCGGAACTGCGCCAACAGGACGCCATCCTCCTCGGAGCCGTCGGACCACCCGTGGGTTCCACCGCAGTCCCGTCGGGTGCTCTCGAGCGCGGCCTACTGTTGCGCCTCCGCTTCGAATTGGACCTCTACATAAACATGCGGCCGTTCAACGGGGTTCCCGGTTCGCTGGCACCCGACTGCGATTTTGTCGTCATCCGTGAGAATACCGAGGGGACCTACGCCGGTGAAGGGGGTTTCCTCCGCCGTGGAACACCGTACGAGGTGGCCACCCAGGGATCGGTGAACACTCGTCATGGCGTGGAGCGGTGCGCCAGATTCGCATTCGCACTGGCCTCCGGCCGGCCTCGTCGCCGTCTCACGCTGGTGCACAAGACCAACGTGCTCACATTCGCCGGCGACCTGTGGCAACGTACGGTCGACGACGTGTCGGGCGACTACCCCAATGTCGAGCGGGACTACAACCACGTCGACGCCGCCTGCATCTACCTGGTGGAGGATGCCTCCCGATACGATGTGATCGTCACCGACAACCTGTTCGGCGACATCATCACCGATCTTGCCGGTGCCGTCGCCGGTGGAATCGGGTATGCGGCATCTGCGAACCTCAACCCCGACCGCACCGGGCCTTCGCTCTTCGAACCGGTGCATGGGGCGGCTCATGACATCGCCGGTACCGGTAGGGCAAATCCGGCGGCGGCCATTCGGTCGGCGGCCCTCATGCTCGATCACCTCGGCGAATCATCGGCCGGCCAGAAGATAAGCATGGCAGTATCCGACTTCATCGCATCCAGTCCTGATCCGACCCTCTCGACCGCCGCAATCGGCGACGCCATCGCAGAAAGGCTGTAACCCATGCCGTTGACCCCAACTGAAAAGATCTGGATGGATGGCGAGTTGGTCGACTGGGCCGACGCCAAAGTGCACGTCCTCACCCACACCATGCACTACGGCTCGGGCGTCTTCGAGGGCATTCGCGCCTATCCGACGTCGCGGGGCGTGGCGGTGTTCCGCCTGCGCGAGCACATCGAGCGACTCTTCCTGTCGGCCAAGATCTTCATGATCGACGTTCCGTACTCACCGGACGACATCATGGACGCCACCCGGACCGTGGTCCGGGTCAACGGACTCGACGACGGCTGCTACATCCGCCCCCTCATCTATCTGGGATACGGAGAGATGGGCTTGAACCCGATCCCGTGCCCGGTCAACGTGTCGATCGCGGCCTGGCCTTGGGGCACCTACCTCGGGGACGACGGAATCGCCAACGGCGTGTCGGTGAAGATCAGTTCGTGGCGCCGCCACGACCCCAACGCGGTGCCCACCGCGGCCAAAGGCACCGGGATGTACGTGAATTCCTCGCTGGCCAAGGTGGAGGCGCTGAAGGCCGGCTACGACGAGGCCATCCTGCTGGCCCCGGACGGCAAGGTCAGTGAGTGCACGGGAGAGAACATCTTCATCGTCCGGAGGGGACGACTCATCACCCCCCCGGCTTCTGATTCGGGTGCCCTCGAGGGCATCACCCAACAGGCAGTCGAGACGATCGCACGCGACCTCGGGTACGCCGTGTCCTACGAACCGATCATTCGCACTGACCTCTATACCGCCGACGAGGCGTTCCTCACCGGTACCGCCGCCGAGATGGTTCCGATCCGGGCTGTCGACGATCGTGAGGTGGGCAACGGTGAGCCGGGGCCGATCACCAAGAAGATCCAGCAGACGTTCTTCGCCGCGCTCCACGGTGAAGTGGATCAGTACAAGGACTGGTTGGACTATGTCGAGTGACGGCCCGAGCCTCAACGACGACTCGCCCAAAGGAAGTCGAGTTCGGTCCGGCCGGGCCCATTCGCACAGCGGCGGCCCGGCCCACCGCCATCCGCAGACCCCGGGTCAGCACGCCCATGCCGAAGAACGAGCACGCCGCCATGCGGACGGGCGCGATGCGGACGGGCGCGATGTGGATGGGCGCGATGCGGACGGGCGCGATGCGACCAAAGGCGGACACGACTTCGATCTTCCCACCTTCCCCTCCGCAGTCGACGTCTTCGATACGACGCTCCGGGACGGCTCCCAGCAAGAGGGTCTCTCCCTGACGGTGGACGACAAGCTGCGGGTGGCGGAGCAGCTGGACCACCTCGGCGTCACCTTCATCGAGGGCGGGTGGCCCGGTGCCAATCCGAAAGACGAGGAGTTCTTCGCACGGGCGCCGACCGAGCTCTCGCTGTCCAGCTCAACTTTGGTCGCGTTCGGTTCCACCCGGCGGGCGGGAGTCAGAGCCGAGGACGATGAGACACTCCGACATCTGGTGAAGGCCCAGACTGACGCGGTGTGCATCGTCGCCAAGGCGTCCGAGATGCACGTGGTCGATGCCCTTCGGACAACCCTCGACGAGGCAGTGGCCATGGTGGCCGAATCGGTGGAGTTCCTTCGTGCCAATGACCTGAGGGTCTTTCTCGACGCGGAGCACTTCTTCGACGGATTCAAGGCCAATCCCGATTTCACGACCCGCATCCTCCGCGCCGCCGAAGAGGCCGGAGCCGAGGCTCTCGTCCTCTGTGATACGAACGGAGGGAGCCTGCCCCACGAGGTCGAACGGATCGTCGCCGATGTGGTGGCTCGATTCGAGTCCCAGGTCGGGGTCCACTTCCACAACGACAGTGGGTGTGCGGTGGCCAATTCGCTGGTTGCCGTGGGTAAGGGTGCCACGCACGTCCAGGGATGCGTGAACGGCTATGGGGAGCGTGCGGGCAACACCGATCTGTCGGCTGCCATTCCCGACCTCAGTCTGAAGCTGGGAGTCGGCACCATCCCGTCAGACCGATTGGAGCTCCTCACTCCCGTCTCCCACCACATCTCGGAATTGGTGAACATCGCGCCGAATCCACAACAGCCCTACGTGGGAGCCTCCGTGTTCGCCCACAAGGCCGGGCTGCACACGTCGGCCATTGCCCGTCGGGCGGATGCCTACGAGCACATCTCGCCCGAGCTGGTGGGCAACGGAACTCGGTTCGTGGTGTCCGAGCTGGCCGGTCGTTCGACGCTGGCCATGAAGGCGACGGAATTGGGCCTCGAGCTCGATTCGCAGGCCATGGCCTCCGTTCTCGACTCCCTCAAGCGGTTGGAGTACGAGGGTTACCACTTCGAGGTGGCCGATGGATCGCTTGAGCTGCTCCTTCGGAACTCCACCGGGTGGGAGCAGTCCTTTTTCGACCTGGAGTCGTACCGGGTCATCGCCGACCACGGCGACGGGCAGTCCACAGAGGCGACCGTCAAGGTCATGGTGGGCGACGAGCGGATCGTTGCCACCGCGGAAGGCAATGGTCCGGTGAACGCCCTCGACGGAGCGGTGCGAAAGGCGATCGGGCCTCACTTTCCGGCACTGGCCGGGGTGCATCTGGTCGACTACCGGGTGCGGGTGCTGGATTCGGCCAGAGGGACCGGATCGGTCACCAGGGTCCTCATCGACTCGACGGATGGGGATCGGACATGGACCACCATCGGAGTCTCGGAAAACATCATCGCTGCGTCGTGGCAGGCCCTGTCCGATTCCATCGTCTACGGTCTGCTCCATGCAGGGGCGTCTGCGGACGTGCCGACCACCGATTGAACCCTCACCGTCCATCAGGAGTCTCAGCGTGACCCAACCGAGTTTCGTACCCATCGTGGAGGCCGACCAGGTGCGCCCCGCCTACCACCTCCAGGTGCCGAGCATCTGGACCCAATCGAGGCCATCGGAGCTTCGTGGCGCCTCCCAGCCGTCCGGGGTCCAACTCGGAAGCCCCGGCCCGGATCAGGGATTCGCCCTCAAGCTGGCGCGAAGATTCGCGGACCGGTTGGTGGTGGTCGGTGGCGAGTCCGTCGAAGATGCCATCGCCGGTTGCACCGCGGTGGCCATGCGACGGTGCGCCCGGTTCGGGCGGGCTCCGGCGGTCTATGACGTCTCCTTCGGGTTCACGCTGTGGGGATTCATCGGGGGCGCACCGGACGACCTGGTGGAGGCTCGCGGACCGCTCTTCCGGTCAGCCGCTCACCACTACCAGTCCCAGCGCGCGATTGTCGACAGTGTGAACGAGGAGACGCTCCGGCTGACTCCCGGAGCCGTAGCGGAGCGGCTCGGACAGTGGAGATCGATGATTACTCTCCCAGATCCCGGTTGAGTCGAGGTCGCCAGGGGGCGACAACTCGGATCCGCGGCTGCTCAGCGTCCCTTCCGCCACTTTCGCTTGGCCGGTGCCGCGAAGGTGGTTCCGGCGGTGCCGGCGGCCACCGGCGTCCTCCCACCGGTGGCCACGGTCTGGAGTGACCTGCTGTGCGATCTGTCCGATGATTGGCTCGACGCCCTGGGCTCGTTTCGCTCGTCATCGCCGTCGTACTTCACAGTCACGTTGTCGGCCAGATGTGAGCCCTGTAGGGCTTTTTGGAACAGATCAGGAAATTGCCTCCTGTTGGGAACCGCATTCTCCCCAGGGCCGGATCCCTGTCCCGTTCCACCCTGGCGATGAGCCGGAACGTCTTCGGTCCCCTGCGCCGGCGAGCCCTGCCCCGACCCGTACCGCGCCGGTGCCCGTACGGGAGATTCGTCCGTGAAGGATGGACGCAGTTCAGGTGGACACCACTTGCCGCCGCTGGCCGTCCAGCGCTCGGGCCCCTCGGATTTATCACTCACAGAACTGCCTCCACTACTATGCGTGTCAATCTGATACGGATCTTAACCTGACGGATGGCAAAATGTCAGGTGAAATCCTCCCGTTGCCCCCGCGGACGGCGGGCCTGAATTCCAGAATCGGCCTATTTATCGGTCACAGTCGATAATTATCGTTTGTGGTCGATAATTCGGGGAATTTCGAAATTTTTGAACCCGCATCGGGTGTCGGCTCAACGGAGGCGCGCCCGTACCGGCTGAGTAGCTTGTGAGGATGGACGTGCCCAATTTCACGCTGACCGAGGCTCACCGCCAGTTCCGGGACACCCTCCGCAAGTTCGCTGAGGATCGGATCGCCCCCAACGCCGCCGAAGCGGATCGGGACGCGACCTATCCGCGCAAGTCCTTCGATGCATGCGTCGAGCTCGAGCTTCCCTCGCTGGGCATACCCGTCGAATACGGGGGGGCGGGCGCCGACATGGTGACCCAGGCGATCATGGCCGAGGAGTTGGCCAGGGTCTGCGCGTCGACATCGTTGAACCTGCTGATCTCCAAGCTCAGCATGCTGCCTGTGTTGAATTGGGGCTCCGAGGAGCTCAAGCGGAGGTACGTGCCCCGAATCGCGTCAGGCGACACGCAGGGCAGCTACTGCCTTTCAGAGGCGGATGCGGGGAGCGATGTGGCCGCGATGAGGACCCGTGCCGTCCGCGACGGCGATCACTATCTCCTCAGCGGTACCAAGTACTGGATCACCAATGCAGGTATCTCGGACGTCTACACGGTCTTCGCGGTGACCGATCCCTCGGAGGGGCGGCGGGGAATCAGCTGCTTCGTGGTCGAGGCGGACTGGGGTGTCGAAGTTGCCCCCCGTGAGGACAAGATGGGGTTACGCGGCAGCCCCACCGCGGCGGTGACCTTCGACGAGGTCAGCGTTCCCGCCGCCAACCTGGTGGGCGAGGAGGGGATGGGCTTCACCATCGCTCTGCACACCCTCGATCGCAGTCGACCCACCATCGGTGCGCAGGCGGTGGGTATCGCCCAAGGTGCCATCGACTTTGCCGCCGGGTACATGAAGGACCGCAAGGCGTTCGGGAAGCCGATCGCTGATTTTCAGGGCCTTCGTTTCATGTTGGCCGACATGGCCATGCAAACCGAGGCAGCCAGGACCCTGGTCTACCGGGCCTGTTCTCTCATCGATGCAGGCGATCCCGAGGTCGAGCTCACCATGATGGGTGCCATGGCCAAGTGCTTCGCGTCAGATACCGCCATGTCCGTGACGACCGACGCCGTCCAGCTGCTGGGCGGGTACGGATACGTCAAGGACTTCCCCGTCGAACGGTTCATGCGTGATGCCAAGGTCACACAGATCTACGAGGGCACCAACCAGATCCAGCGGGTGGTGATCGCGAAGAAGCTGTTGGGGTGAGTCGCCCTATCGGACAGCCGACTTCCATACCGAGCATGTCCCCCTCCGTGCGAAGTTGATCCACTCCGTGCCATGGGGGAGGCTAGGTCGTGCCGATCAACCGACCGCGTCTACGGCTTGTTCGCACCGGGGGGTAGCGGCTTGATCGGCAGGGAAGAAGGTCGGGTGCCCTCATCCGACCGGATCCCGTTCGCGCCCCTCCTCGCCGTCGAGGTGGTCATCGCCCTGGTCGCCCGGATCGCCTACACCCTCACGGTCGGGCAGCACCTGAAACTGGGCCTCGATTCGATCGGCTACATGCTGCTCGGTGCCATCGTGGCCGGTGGCCACGGGTACTCGAATCCGAGTGTGTTCTTCACCCACGGCATCGCGAGACCGACTGCCAATTTCGTGCCCGGCTATCCGTTGTTCCTCGCCGGTCTCCTGAAACTGGGTATCACCACGCGCACAGGCTTCCAACTGGCCGGCGCACTCTGTGGCGGTATCACCGTCCTGCTGACCGGGATGTTCGGACGACGGGTCTCCGGGCGAGCGAGCATCGGTCTGATCGCCGCCGGCCTGGCGGCAGTATCTGCGACATTGATCGCCAGTGACGGATCGGTGATGTCGGAGACAATTGCCGTCCCGCTGACGGTCGGGCTGTTGATGGCCGCAGCCTGGGCGGGAGGAAGCACCTCGGTGCTTCGGTGGGGAGTGGTCGGGGCACTCGCCGGTGTTCTGGTGCTCGTCCGCTCCGAGGATCTTCTGAACGCGGTGGTTTTGGTGCCCGTGGCCGTTCTTGTCGCGCCGGCGGTGGGCATGCGACGTCGTGCGACCCAGGTGGCGACCGTGGTCGTCGTGGCTGCCGCGGTCCTCGCTCCCTGGGCGATCCGCAACCACGAGACCTTCACGCCTCGAGTCTTCCTGTCGTCAAACGACGGGAAGACCTTGGCCGGTGCCAATTGCGGCACCACCTACCACGGGCCCTTGATCGGCTACTGGGAGTATTCCTGCATCGGCCACGACGCCCTGGCCAATTCCGACGAAGCGGAGTACGACGCGGTGACGCGGGCCGAAGGGACCGACTACCTTCGCTCACACCTCGGACGACTCCCGCTGGTGGTCGGGGCCCGGGTCGCCCGTGCCTGGGGTCTGTTCGACCCCCTGCAGCAGGTACGATTGGACAGCCTGCAGTCACGCAGCATCGGGTGGCAGCAGATCGCATGGCCCGAGTCACTGCTGCTCCTGCTCATCGCGATCCCGGGCATGGTGCGCCTTCGGAGGGATCGATTGGCGTTCGTTCTCGTAGCAGGCCCGGTCGTCATTTCGACGATCGTCGTGGCCAGCACCTTCGGGAATCCGCGCTACGTCGTGGCTGCGACTCCGTCACTGTGCGTCGGCGCCGCGCTGACGATGGTCGCCCTGTCGGACCGCTTCGGAGCTCGGCGCAGGGAGGGCGCGCCCGGGGGCGACGGAGACGACAGGGACGCTGACGGCCCGGCCGACACCCCGGTGCCTCTCCCCATCGGCGGGCCGACCAGTCCGTCCTGATCACCGCAGACAGCCCCGGCAGACAGCCACCGCAGATCAGGATGCGCAGATCAGGATCTGCAGACAGTCACCGCAGACCAGGATGGCCGACCAGCTCCAGACTCCGTCGCCAGAGCTCTCGGCGGGCGTCGTCGTCGTATGCCTGGGCGTTGGCCTTGGCCTCCCGGGTCCGGTCGAAGAACTTGCCGGTTGTGGCGGCGAGATCCTGGTCGCCGACCAGCCGGCGTGTGGCCGCCACGCCGGCCTCGAGGCTGTCGATGCTGTCCCCGACCTCCTTCAGCACCATCTTGGTGGGCATGTAGGTCGCCGGATGCAGGCTGTTCACAGTGACCTCGGTGGCGGGGACCCGACCGGCCAGCTCGAAGCCGAACATGATCTCGGCGAGTTTGCTCTGCTCGTAGGCGCGGACCCCGCTGTAGTTCCGCTCGAGCATGAGATCGTCGAAGTCGAGCGCTTGCTGACGGATCGATGCAACGGTGACGACCCGCGCCGGCGCAGAGCTACGGAGCAGGGGCGTCAGCTCCAACGTGAGGAGGAAGGTGGCGAGGTAGTTGACCGCGAACCGCAGCTCGTAGCCGTCAGCACTCACGCGGCGGGTGCGGCCTTCAGGCTCTCCTGCACCGATGCCGGCGTTGTTGACGAGGACGTCGAGCCGGTCTGTCGCCTCCTGCACCTCGCCGGCCATCCGGCGCACCTGCGCCAGGTCGGCCAGGTCGGCGAGGACGGTGATCGGTCGGGGAACGTTGGCGGTCTCGCTGATGCTGTCAGCCGTTCGGTCGATCTTCTCAGGGCTTCGACCGTGGAGGATCAGTCTGACGCCCTCAACCGAGAGCTGATGGGCCAGGGCGTACCCGAGGCCATCGGTGGCACCGGTAATGAGAATCGTTCGTGGCTCGGTCATCTGGGTAGCCCTTGCCTTCAGGTGGACGAAGTGGGATCAAGCATGCGGCGGTCCCGGGACACGGCCCCTCAACGGCTCGGGGTCCAGGTGGCAACACGTGTCTCAATGGTAGCGGGCCCGAAATGCGTCCCCCGGTACCGGTGCTAGGGCTCGAGGACGGTCCACCCCCGTCGTCGAAGCTCGACGGCAAGGTGCTCAGCGGACACATGATCCAGCCCGGGCCCGCCCGCCCGAGGTGTAGGCCCGCCCGCCCGAGGTCCCTCTCGTCGGACCTCGACTGGCGAGGCTCTGTCGAACTCGGCCTCCTGGAGCTGGTCGATGAACCCGCTCGCCTCGTCACGGGTGAACCTCCCGGCCGCCTGTCGCTGGGTGAATCCCATCGGGCCTCGTGCGTCCCGGAAATCGGAATGGCCGGCTTCCCTGAGGAGGCCCAGGAGCTCTTGGACCTGCCGTCCCGAAGCCGGTGGGCCCGACTGCTGACCGAATGCCATGACAGGCAGTCTTGCCGATGCGGCGACCGGCAGGGTCTATGGGCGACCCCGACGATCAACGCCGATTGACAAGACCGGGGCCCGGCCCGGGATCGTCAAGTCCCGGGCCAGCAAGTCGAGGGCATCTACTCGTAGACCAGGACGCCGCGGATGTTCCTACCTTCGAGCATGTCGGCATAACCCTGGTTGATCTCCTCGAGTGTGTAGGTCCGGGTGACCATCGTGTCCAGGTCGAGCTGGCCGTGATCGTAGAGGCGCAACAGGTGGGGAATGTCGTAGCGCATGTTGGCAGAGCCGAAGATGGTCCCGACGATCTGCTTCTCAAGCAGCGTCACCCAGGTCAACGAAAGGGTGACATCCGTTTCGGCCATCGGGTGGATGTTGGTGACGACGACCCGTCCCCGCTTGGCCGCCAGCTGCATGATGGTCTCCATCAACCGGCCCTCGCCCACGCCCATCGTGCAGATGACCTTCTCCGCGTTCTTGCCCCACGTGACCTCGTTGACCAGTGGTAATGCCTCATCGATGCTCGCCGCGGTGTGCGTGGCGCCGAACTTGGTGGCCATCTCGAGCTTGAACGGGACCGGGTCGATGGCGAAGATCCGTTCGGCTCCGGCCAACCGGGCCCCTTGGATGGCGGAGGCGCCGAGCCCGCCGATGCCGATGACGACGACGTCGTCGCCCGGCTGGACGTCGGCGGCGTAGACCGCTGAGCCCCAACCGGTGGTGACCCCGCAACCGACGAGGCACGCCTTGTCCAAGGGATAGTGGTCGAGGATCTTGACACAGGACGCCTGGTTCACGACGGTGTGCTTGGCGAACGTGCCGAGGCAGACCATGGTGTGCAGGTCTTCGCCGCTCGATGAGTGGTGACGGTGGGTCCCGTCGGCCTGAGCCCCCATCATGAGCTGGGCGCCGACATCGCACAGGTTCGAGTGGCCACGCGCACACGATGGGCACTTGCCGCACGCCGGTACGAAACCGAAGACCACATGGTCTCCCGGGCTCAGTCCCTCGACCCCCGGACCGACCTCTTCCACCACTCCGGCGCCCTCGTGGCCGCCGATGACCGGGTACATGCCCCCGAGGTCACCGGTCCTCAGATGCTCGTCGCTGTGGCACATGCCTGATGCGGCGATTCTGACAAGCACCTCGCCCGTCTTCGGAGGATCGAGCGTGATCGTCTCGACCTTCCACTCCTCGCCCATAGCCCAGAGGATCGCTGCTTCCGTTTCCATGTTCACCTCATCTGGTTCGAGCCCCACGACTGCCGGCAGCCCTCTTCAAGAGGGATACTGCACCTGCGGCGGCCTCGGGGCGGTTTGATCGTCCGTAGTCGTTCTTGTGATGCTTTCACACCCTCGGGAGAGGGGAAAGGGCCGGCGGTTCATCCCTGAGCCTGCTGGGCGATGTACTTCGCCGTACCGGACAGGAAACCTTCGACGTTCCCCGCCTTCCCCGATGCCAGATCGGCGAAGTACCCGGGCACATAGACCTGAACGGCGCCACTGTCGAGCGCATCGAACACCCCGTTCACCAGTTCGCTGACCGGTACCGCCTCCACTGCGGTGATCACAGGGTCGTTGTCGGGCAGGGAGAAGAGCTCGGTGTCGACAAGCCCTGGGTAGACGACGAGGACCTTGATCCCTGTCTCCCACAGATCGACGGCCATCGACTCGCTGAAGGCGGTCATGGCGGCCTTGGACGCGTCGTAGGCGGACTCGCCGGGCGAGCTCAAGGTGGCGGCAACCGAAGAGACGTTGATGATCCGCCCGGTGCCGCGGTCGAGCATGTGGGGGAGGAGGGTCAGCGTGAGCCGCACGGGGCTGAAGAAGTTGATATTCATCACCGACTCGACGGTGGCGGGATCCAGCCGGCTCACATGCCGGCGCTTGGGGATGCCGGCGTTGTTGACCAGCACATCGACACCTCCGAGCTCTTCGAGGGCGGCTGCGGCCAGGGCGTCGACCGCGGCCGGGTCCGACAGGTCGGTTACCCACCTGCGTGATTCGGGGGAGTGCTCGCGACACCGCTCGAGCACTTCGTCCAACCGGTCCCGGCGCCGAGCGCAGATGCCGACGACGGCCCCCCTGCGGGCGAATTCCTCTGCCAGTCCCGCCCCGATGCCCGATGATGCGCCGGTGACCAGCACCCGTTGGCCACGTAGATCGATCCCCATGTCCCCCCAAAGGTCCCTGCTGCACGTACCGCCGACTGCATGTTAGGCAAAGATCGTCCTGGGCGTCGTCGACCCGGGGGTGAACAGGTGCCGTGGCCGGATGGCAAACGGCGGTCGGGTCAAGGGGAGCGGTCGGGTCAATGGGATTGGTGCACGGTGACGGTAAAGCCAGGGAACTGACCGGGGACCGGCGCCGGAATCGAGGTCCGGCCGCTCCCGCCGAACTGGTTCTTCAGCTGGAAGACGGTGTAGTACTGCACGATCGGCCAGAAGCGCTGGGGGGTGATGTCCGAGGTCTGGCAGCCGTTGATCCCGAGTCTGCCCAATGACGCGCTGATCAGGTGGTGGGAGATGGCATAGCTGATCAAGCCGCCCCCCGCTCTGATCCCGACGCAGATGTCGGTGTAGGTGTTGTGCCCTTCGCCCGAGATCTCGACCAGCGTCCGCTGACCCCGAAACGAATTGTAGGTGTGCATGACAGAGGCCGGCGGAACCACCTGGTCACCCTCGGCACCGATGAGCATGACCGGTTTGTCCGACGGCGTTCCGGCCGGCGCCACCGGCGCCCAGCCGATGGCGGTTGCCACCGCCGGGCTGGCTAATGCGTCGAAGGCCGTCTGACCTCCAGCCGAATGGCCGACTGCGGCCACCCGATGTGGGTCGGCGACACCGTAGAGGACGGAGCCCGCCTGCGACGAGGCGCGCTCGACGGCGGTCAGTGAGGCCTGCATGATCGAAGAGTCCAGTGCTGCCGTCGGTTTGGTCTTCGTCCCGAGCACCTGGGCAGCCAGGCCGCGTTCGAGGTAGTCGGCGCTGACCACGACGTACCCCCACGCAGCGATGCCGGTCAGCAGCGTCGAATAGTACAGACGTTCGCCTCCGTACCCGTGGCTGAACAGCACGATGGGGTAGGGCCCCGATTTCGAGGCGGGCGCGCCGGTGTACGCATCCACGGTGGTGGTGGTGTTGAACTTGGCCGGAATGATTCCCTGAACGGATTTCGGGAGGGTCGAGGCCTCGGTGTAGCTGAACTTCGGGTGGCCGGCCACCGTGCTCGGATCGGCAGGGTAGTAGACGGTCGCCAGACGTTCGCCGAACTCAGGTCCCGCCGAACCCAAGTCGAGCGTCGTCACCCCGACGGAGTCAGGTCCTCTCCGCTGGTACTGAGGCGAAGAGGCCGGCGAGCTGCCCGAGGAGCATCCGGCCAGCAGCGCGAGCATCACCACCACCGAGCACGCGACCGTTCGAACAGACGTCATCATTCCCCCCGGATCGACCGATGCCTGGGCGAACTCTACTTCGGCGGTCCTGGACCGGGCAGTACCGACAGTTCAGCCCGAATGTGCTGGTAGGGGCCCGAGGGCGGCTAGCACTAGAACGGGTTCTATACTTGGACCCGCGGGGGTTTCGGCTGTTGCGGCCGCCCGAACCCGCGCCCATTCGATCCAAGCCAGAGCTCGTAACGGCGAGCCCGAAACCTCCGAGGGGGACCCAGCATGGCCCAGCCCGTGATAGTCGAAGCAGTACGCACGCCGATCGGAAAGCGGAACGGTTGGATGGCGGGCTTCCACGCCGCAGAATTGTTGGGCAATGCCCAGGTGGAACTGGTCAAGCGGGCGGGGATCGATCCGGGTGACGTCGAACAGATCGTCGGGGGCTGCGTGACCCAGGCCGGTGAGCAGGCCTCCAACGTGACCCGGACGGCATGGTTGAACCAGGGCCTTCCCTATGAGGTCGCGGCCACAACGGTCGATTGCCAGTGCGGTTCTGCCCAGCAGGCCAACAATTTCGTGGCCAACCTGATCAGTGCGGATGCCATCGACGTCGGAATCGCCTGTGGCGTCGAGGCGATGAGCCGGGTCGGCCTCGGGGCCAATGCGTTCAACGGTCCCGGCAAGTCGAGGCCCGAGGGCTTCCCCTGGGACATGCCCGATCAGTTCGGTGCCGCCGAGCGGATCGCCCAGAAGTACGAGATCACCCGCGACGATGTCGACTGGTTGGGCTTCGAGTCCCAGCGCAAGGCCGCGGTGGCGGTCGCCGAGGGCAGGTTCGACCGCGAGATCGCACCGCTCGAAGCTCCGGTACTCGGCGCCGAAGGCCCCACCGGCGAGAAGACGCTGATCACCAAGGACCAGGGCCCACGCGACACCACCCGCGAAGGCTTGGCCGGACTGAAGCCGGTGCTCCCAGACGGCATGCACACGGCGGGCAACAGCTCGCAGATCTCCGACGGGGCGGCGGCGGTGTTGTGGATGTCCGAGGGCCGGGCCGGCGAAGCCGGGCTGCGTCCCAGGGCCCGCATCGTGGCCCAGACCCTCGTGGGTTCCGATCCCTACTATCACCTCGACGGCCCGATCGCCGCCACCACGGCTGTGCTGCGCAAAGCGGGCATGACCATGTCGGACATCGACATCTTCGAGGTCAACGAGGCCTTCGCCTCGGTGGTCATGTCGTGGGGCAAGGTGCACGATGTCGACTGGGACAAGGTCAACGTCAACGGTGGTGCCATCGCCTTGGGCCACCCGGTCGGTTCGACGGGTGCCCGGTTGATCACCACTGCTCTCCACGAGCTGGAGCGGTCGGATTCCAACCTGGCCCTCATCGCCATGTGTTGCGGCGGCGCGCTGGCTACCGGGACAATCATCGAGCGGATCTGACCCGCCGGGCACCGGTGCGGCTCGCGGGCAGCGACCGCCGAAAGTAGAATGTGTTCTAATTGACCGGGTCGCCGACCAAATGCCGGCAACTCGATGATTCGATCTGGGGCGGAAACGCGCCCGGGGCGTCGGACGGCCTCCGCCCCGGTTCCCGACGGAAGGAGCAACGTGGAAGGCACCGAACACCTGACCTACGAGCGAATCGGATCCACCGCCGTGGTGACCATGAACCGGCCCGAGGCGAAGAATGCGCTCTCGGGCCCCATGCTCGTGGGCATGGCCGACGCCTGGGTGGAGATCGACTCGAACGACGACATCAGATGCGCGATCCTCACCGGAGCCGGGGGGACCTTTTGTGCCGGCATGGACCTCAAGTCGATGTCCGGCCCGGGCAACGAGTCGGTCAAGCAGCGGATGGCCGAAGACCCCGACCTTCACTGGAAGGCACTGTTGCGTCACTATTCGCTGAAGAAGCCTCTGATCGCCGCGGTCGAGGGTTGGGCGGTGGCCGGTGGCACGGAGATCCTCCAGGCCACTGATATCCGGGTGGCGGGGGAGGGGGCCAAGTTCGGCGTTTTCGAAGCGCGGCGTGGCCTGTTCCCGCTAGGGGGATCAACCGTGCGCCTCCGGCGCCAGATCCCGTTCACGGTGGCCATGGACCTCCTTCTCACGGCCCGGGAGGTTTCGGCCCCAGAAGCCAAGGAGATCGGGCTCATCGGGCGGGTGGTGCCGGACGGGACCGCCCTCGAGGCGGCTCTGGAGATCGCCGAGGTGATCGGGGCCAACGGACCGCTCGCCGTCGAGGCGATCAAGGCGTCGGTGAAGGCCACCGAGGGTATCCCCGAAGAGGACGCACTCAAGATCGAGTTGGAATTGGGTTGGCCGATCTTCGCCACCGAGGATGCCAAGGAGGGCCAGAAGGCCTTCGCGGAGAAACGCCCGGCACACTACCGTCGCCGGTGAGCGATCCGGAAGGCTCGGACCTGTCGGCGGAAGGACCCCGCCAGCGACTCGCCGCGGCACTGCGCCCGCTGATCACCATGACCGTGGCGGCGGCCGTCGACGACCAGGCACTGACCGCAGCGGCCGAGGCCGTGGAGGCCGTCTCGGCCGGGCTGGCCGCACAGAAGCAATCCGGGAAGCACCCTCGCCGGCCCCCCGACATGACCAACCCACCCCAGGAGTTCTTTCCCAACAGCCCGATCACCGGGATGCTCAATCCGCTGGCCCCTCCCGTGCGGGTGTGGATGGTGGAAGGCGACGACGGAGGGTATCGGGAGATCCGGGGCGAGGCCTACTTCGACTACCCCTACGAAGGTCCGCCCGCCTGTGTCCATGGCGGGGTGATCGCCGAGACATTCGACGAGGTGCTGGGTGCGGCCAACATGGTGGCCGCCAATGCGGCCATGACCGGGACGCTGACCATCCGCTACCGCAAGCCGACACCGCTGCGGACCGATCTCCGCATCGAGGCCCGTTGCCTCAGCCGCAACGGGCGCAAGGTGAACACCTGGGGAGGAATCTTCCACGGGGATGTGCTGACGGCCGAGGCTGAAGGGATCTTCATCGTGGTCGGCCCAGCCGGGATGGTGGCCATCGCCGAGGCCAACCCCAACAGTGCCGACCCATTGATGCTGAAGGCGATGCGAACCGAGGCGGCCGCGGTGGCGGCCAGCATGCACCGGAGACCCTCCCCGAACGAGAAGAATTCCACCCAACCCTGACCTGTTCACTCCAGGCGGAGGTGGCCCCGTAAGGGGAACGTCCGATGACTTCGGCCGGGCGCTCCCAACGTGATGGCGCCGCTATTGTCCTCCCATGCGGCGACCCGGTCCAGATGGTCCAGTGGCCGCGGCCGCACACCGGGCGGATCAGATCGAACCTCGGACCTCCCTCCATCGTTTCGTGTGGGGCTCCACCATCGGCACCGCTGTCTCCGGCGCCGCGTTCTCCTGGCTGGTGACGGGTGGCACCTTCCAGTTCTTCCGGTCGGTTCCCTTTTCGAATTTCTACGACGTCCAGGCGCGGTCACTGCTGCGCGGAACGTGGAGCATGCCGGCCAGTGTGCTGGCCATCGAGGGAATCCGGACGGATGGCAGGACGGACATGTACTACGGACCGCTCCCCGCACTCCTCCGCCTTCCCGTACTCGTGTTCACCCACCGGTTCGACGGCCGGCTCACTGAGCCGTCGCTGTTGCTGGCGTTCCTCCTGGCGCTGATCCTGGCCAGTCTCCTCAGCTGGCGACTACGAGGAATGGTGCGGGGGAATGCAGGTGTCTCACGCCTCGAGGCCGCGCTGAGCGCGCTGCTCATCGTGGTCATCGGCGTAGGCTCCGTGCTCTTCTTTCTCGGTACGACCGCCCAGGTCTACGAAGAGGCCGAGATGTGGGGAGCCGCGCTGGCGCTGGGTGCCTTCTATGCATTGGTGGGATTCTTGGACCGGCCGAGCGCCGGGCGCCTGGTGGCCACCGGCTTGCTCACGACGTTGGCCCTGCTCACCCGGGCATCGGTGGGCGCCGGGCCGCTGGTGGCCGTCGGACTGACAGCTGCCGTGTACCTGGTCACCTGGATGGCAGCGGGTGCGTCCCGGTGGCAGCAGGTGGCCCTGCGGACAGCCCGCGCCTCGGGCATCCGGCTTGCGGGCTCGCCCGGGCGATTCGGCGCAGGTCTGCTGGTGGCCACGGGCGTCCCGCTCGCGCTGTACGTGGTGATCAACGAGGTCAAGTTCGACACGCCGTTCGGCATCCCGTTGAACCGCCAGGTGATCTCGCTCGTGAACGCCCACCGGCAGGCGGTCCTGGCGGCCAACGGGGGAAGCCTGTTCGGTCTCAAGTTCCTGCCCACCAATCTGGTCCAGGCCCTCCGCCCCGATGCGCTGACGACGACCCGGCTCTTCCCGTGGATCTTCTTCCCGGGCAAGGCCGCGGTCCTCGGCCACCTCCTGTACGACACGAGAGACTGGACGTCGAGCGTCCCGGCCAGCATGCCCCTCCTCTTCCTCCTCGCCGTCATAGGTGGCGTTGCTGTCTTCCGACCCTCCCGGTCCCCGGGAGGCGGGCGCGCCCATGCCCACGCCCCGGCCCGGCGGGCGGGGCGAGCGGCCACACCGAGGATCGCCGCGCTCCGGATCCCGCTCGTCGGGGCGGCGGCGGGAACGGTCGGCATCCTGACCATCGCGTTCATCGCCGAGCGTTACCTGGCCGATGTCGTTCCCCTCCTGTTACTGGCGGCCCTTTGTGGGTGGCACGTCGTGATCGATCGTTGGGGCGGGCTCAGCGGGAAGAGACGGTTGGTGGGGGCAGCCGGGGCGACCCTGCTGGCCGTGCTCGCCCTGTTCCAACTGTGGACCTCCTTCTCCCTCAGCCTCTTCTACCAGCGGGAGCTCGGCCCGGTCATCACCATCCCGCAACGGGCGGGACTGGTCTCCTTCCAGCAGCGGATCGACCGGTGGCTCTTCGAGGGTCCCGCACCCGGCGTGCGGTTCACGTCCCGGTTGCCTGGCCGTGCCGCGCCACTGGATCTGGCCGTGATCGGGAAGTGCGAGGGGGTCTACCAGTTCGACGGGAGCTCCTGGCAGACGGTCGAGCTGGGAGGCGGCGGCGGTGCCTTCCGATTCGAGATCACCTTTCCCCACACCGGTTTGGGGAGGCGCCAGCCCCTGCTCGTCACGGGCGGGGCCACCTCCTCCCCCGAAGCGGTCGCGGTCACCTGGGAAGGCGGGGATCGCTACCGGTTCTCGTACCTGTTCGCCGGGGCTCTCCTTCCCCGATCGGAGCGGGTGTGGTTCAACGGGCCGGTCATCACGGTGACCCCCGGGCAGCCCCACCAGGTTCAGGTGGACCTCGGCTCCCGCATCCAACTGGTCTATCTCACCGTCGACGGCACGCAGGCGCTCTGGCTGCAGTACCTGGTGGCGCCACCCGAAGATGTGAGGTTGGGATCGGCGCCGCCGTCGATCTCGACCACCCCGCTCTTCTCCGGCACCATCCGGCCACTCTCGGTGGCGACACCGGTCTGCAACGAGCTCGAACACCGTCGTTCGGCGAGCACCCACCGGTGAGGATTGCGGTCGAGATCACTCGGCACGGGCAGTTGGACCTGCACTAACCTCAGCGCTGTGTCCGGTCCCCAACGTCGGATCCAAGAGGTCGGCCGGGCCCACCTGATCGCCCGCGGTGGAGCCCACCGTCACCGATCAACGTGATGGAGGTGAGGCAACGACGGACCGAGTTGCCCTACAGTCCGGGCCTGGATGGCATGCGGGCGTTCGCGGTCCTGGCCGTGATCGCATTCCACAACGGGTTCACGTGGTTGCTCGGGGGCTACTACGGCGTTGACGTCTTCTTCGTGCTCTCGGGCTATCTGATCACCTCGTTGCTGTTGGCCGAGTGGCGAGGTACCGGCACCGTCGGGCTCGGGGCCTTCTGGGCCCGGCGGGCGCGTCGATTGCTGCCCGCGGTGCTGGTGCTCGTCCTGGTCATCGGCGTGGTGGCCGCAGTGTGGCCGGCGTCATTCGACGCCACCAACCTTTTCACGCAGTCACTGGCCACGGTGGGCTACTCGGCCAACTGGTACTACGCGACGACCCACGTCACCTACTTCACCGCCAGCGCCGCACCCTCCCCACTGCTCCACACCTGGTCACTGGCCATCGAGGAGCAGTTCTATCTCGTGTGGCCGCTGGTGGTACTCACCGTCCTCGGCGGTTGGCGCAGGCATGGTCGCCGTCGGGGCGGGCTCGACGTGGCTGGCGGTGCCGGGGACGACGACGGGAATCGCGGTTCGACCGCCGGCCCGGAGTTGGATGCGTGGCGGAGGGGAAGGCTTCGGATTCTGCTCTACATCTCCGTGTTCGGCGCCGCCGCATCGGCAATCCTGATGGCGGCTGTGTCGTCCGACACCAACGGGATCAACCGTGCGTACTACGGCACTGACACCCGAGCCCAGGGCCTGCTGGTCGGAGCAGCCCTGGCCACCGCGTTCACCCTGTGGGGTCACGGGCGGGCGCGGTCGGGTCGGGCGGGCTGGGCTGCCATCGGGCTGGTGGGCGCCGCTGCTGTCGCGGTGATGTGGGTCAGTGTGCCCGAGCCATCGTGGTTGGCCTTCCACGGCGGGTTCCTCCTGGTGTCGATGTCGTGCGCGGCTGTGGTGGCCAGCGTGATCAAGGCGCCGGCGGGAGTAGTCCCGAGGTTGTTGGCCACATGGCCGCTGCGTTCGCTGGGCCGGATCTCCTACGGTGTCTACCTCTGGTATTGGCCGGTGCTTCTGGTGGTGAGCCAGCAACGGACCGGCCTCGGGCTGTGGCCGTTGTTCGCGTGGCGGGTGGCTCTCACCGTGGTCCTGGCCGCGATCTCCTACTTCCTGGTGGAGCAACCGATCCGCCGGGGTGCGCTGCCTTGGCGCCGGGCTCTCGTGGCTGCGCCCCTGGCCGCCGGGCTGGCATTCGGCGTCGCCGCCCTCGGCACGAGCGTGGCCGCCGCCGCGCTGGTCGGGCCCGGTTCAGCGCTGGCGTCCGACACCGTGTCCGTCCGGGGTGGGGACGCTGCCGGTGCGGTGGCATCGAGCGGACGGGAGGTCAAGGTCCTCCTGGTCGGCGACTCCATGGCCGGGACCCTGGGTGTGGGGCTGGCCGCCGAAGCGCCCCGCTACGGCGTGCAGTTGATGAACGACGGAACACCCCAGTGCTCGCTGTCCATGGACCAGGAGTTCCAGGTGCTCTGGTACCGGTTGGCCCCGGCTCCTCCGTGCAGACCGGGTGATCCCGGCGCGCTCTTCCAGCGGTGGCAGCAGCTCGTCGACGCCTACAACCCCGATGTCGTCGTCTACTTGGGGCGCGGGGAGCAATTCGACCAGGAGGTCGACGGCCGCTGGGGGCATCTCGGTCAGAGGTGGTTCGACGAGTGGGTTGCTGCCCGGTTCCGTCAAGCCGTGGGGGTGTTGGGTTCGCGGGGTGCGGCGGTCGTGCTCATGCTGCCGCCGGTGTCGGATTCCGGAGAATCGACCCATCTCGCCGCCGTCGAGGACCAGCCCCAGCGTGTGACGATCGATTCGAGCATCATCGACGACATCGCCGCTCAGACCGGGGCGGCGGCCGACCGGCCCGTCCAGGACGGCCAGGCCGCCACGTCCCCTCCGACCCCTGCGTTCTCCGAGGCGGCCCTCAACCGGGCGGGCCCATCGTCGGTCACGACGTTCAATCTGACCGCCCTCTTGAGCCCGGGCGACCGTTTCACCAGTTCGATCGGTGGCACCCTCATGCGTTGTTCCGATGGTGTGCACTTCACCGCCGCGGCCGGGCAAGCCGTGGCCACCAGACTCTTCCCGGTGCTGGTGCCGCTCGGCCGCCGGCACCACGAGACCCGCCCCGGGGGTCGCTGGCCCGGTAGCCCGCCCCCGGCCGACCCGTCGTGGACCAGTGAGCTCAACTGCTGAACCAGCCGATCGTGCGCGGCCGGGAGGTGAGGCCGTCCCGCAGGTCCGAGCCGGCTCCGCCTGGGATCAGATCTTCTCGCGGCCTTCCCAATAGGGATCGCGCAGCTTTCGCTTGTAGAGCTTGCCGTTGGGGTCGCGGGGCATGGCGTCGGTGAAATCGATCGACTTCGGCGTCTTGAACTTGGCCAGCCGGGAGGCGCTGTACTCCAGGATCTCCTCCGCCAGTTCCGGCGAGGCCTCGATGCCCTCGGCCGGCTCGATGACCGCCTTGATCTCCTCACCCCAGTCGTCGTTGGGGATACCGAAGACGGCCACGTCGCCCACCTTCGGGAACCCGAGCAACACGTTCTCTATCTCGGCCGGGTAGATGTTGGCCCCGCCCGAGATGATCATGTCGATCTTGCGGTCACGGAGGAACAGGTAGCCGTCCTCGTCGATCAGCCCGACATCGCCGACGGTGAAGAATTTGCCGATGCGATTGCTGTCCGTCTTCTGCTTGTCCTTGTGGTAGGCGAAGTCACCGGTCTGCATCGACATGTAGACGGTGCCGATCACGTTGGGCTCCTCGACGCGTTTGCCCTCGTCGTCGAAGATGGCGATTTCCGAGATCGGCCAGGCCTTCCCGACCGTGCCCGGCTTGAGCAGCCACTCCTCCGCCGTCACCAGGGTCCCACCGCCCTCGGAGGCGGCGTAGTACTCGTCGATGGCGTTCCCCCACCACTCGATCATCTTGTACTTGACGTCGATCGGGCACGGAGCGGCGGCGTGGATCATGTGCTCCAGCGAGGACAGGTCGTACCTGGTCCGTGTTTCCTCCGGCAACGCCAGGAGCCGGTGGAACTGGGTGGGGACCATATGGGAGCTGGTCACCCTGTACTTCTCGATCAGCTGGAGCATCTCTTCGGGAATCCATTTGTCCATGAGCACCACGGTGTGGAGCAGGTGGATGGAGGCTCCCGAATAGCGAAGCACCGCGGTGTGGTAGAGCGGTGAGCCCACGATGTGGACGTTCTCGTCCTGAGGCTGGATCCCGAACAGGAAGAGGATCCCGGACAGACCGAGCGCAGCCTCCTCGGGGCTCGCTCCACTGAGCCGCCGGAACACGCCCTTGGGGTTGCCGGTGGTGCCCGAGGTGTAATTCATGACATCGCCGATGGTGCGGTCGGCGGGGTCGGAGGTGGGCTGGGAGTCGCGCATCATGGCGTAGGAGCCGAACCCGACGATCTCCCCCACGGCGAAGCACCGGGAGGAAGGGAGCTCGGCCTCTTCGGCCGCGTCGAGTGCCACTTCGGTGAATCGCTCGTGGGCCACGAACGCCTTGGCTTCGGAGTCCTTGAGGATGTAGGCGACCTCCGGCCCGATCAGGTGGTGGTTGATCGGGACCAGATACCATCCCGCCTGCAGCGCGGCCAGGTACAGCTCGAACATCTCCACGCCGTTGGGGAGGAGGGTGGCGACCACGTCCCCGGGTTTCAGGTTGAGCCCGCGCAAGCCGTGGACCACCTGGTTGGTCCGCGCCAGCAGCTCGCCGGCGCTGTATTCGACCCCGTCGGGAGCGACGAGGGCCAGCTTGTCCGGGTTCTCGTGGGCCAGCGCCCAGAATCCAAAATCAGCCATGTTGCTCTCCTACCCCCTCCGCCGGATCGCGGCGGTCAGTTGCTGAACGTCGGCCGGCGTATGGGAGTGTGCGCACACGGCTCCTGGGTGGCGCCGACCCGGAGGGGACGCTAGAACAGGTTCTCGTATATGGTCAACCTCCGCCAGGGTGTCGGGTCGACAGGCAGGGAGTCCCTCCCACCGGTGGTGCGTTCCCTCCGGGACCTTCACCGACCGACCGATGCGCCGCGTCGGAGCCAACAGGCAGCGAAGAAGCAGAGAGGCAGTGGGCAATGACGGATTTCCTGAAAGACAAGGTGGTCGCCATCACGGGTGCCGGTGGTGGGATCGGTCGGGCCGTCGCATTGGCCGCCGCCGGCGAAGGGGCCAAGGTGGTGGTGGCCGACATCGGGGTCTCACTGGACGGTGGGGACCCCGAGAGCGAGGTCGCCGAGGCGCTGGTGGCGGACATCCAGGCGTCGGGCGGTGAGGCCGTGGCCGTGGCGGAGAGTGTGACCACCCTCGCCGGTGGCGAGAAGATCATCGGTGCCGGTGTCGAACGGTGGGGCCGGATCGACGGCGTGGTGGCAGTGGCCGGCATCCTTCGCGAACGCATGCTCTTCAACATGTCCGAGGACGAATGGGACGCGGTCATCGAGACCCACCTGAAGGGCCACTTCACCGTCTTCCGGGCGGCATCGGCCATCATGCGCAAACAAGAAGGCGGAGGCTCGCTGGTGGCGTTCACCTCAGGCGCGTTCGCCGGAAGCGTGGCCCAGGCCAACTACGCCGCGGCCAAGGGCGGCATCGTCTCCCTGATCCGTTCGGCTGCCGCAGGACTCAACCGCTACGGCATCACCGCCAACGCCGTCGCCCCGGTGGCCCGGACCCGGATGACGGCCGAGGTCCCCATGGACCTGGCCGAGATGGGCGACCCCGAGGACGTCGCCCCCCTGGTCGTCTATCTGCTGTCCGATCAGGCCAAGCACGTGACCGGCCAGGTCTACACCTCGGTGGGGCCGAAGATCGCGGTATGGAACCAGCCCCGGGAGGTGCGGGCGGTCTATGCCGACGGGAGGTGGACCCCGGAGGAGATCGCCGCCCGGTTGGACTCGACGGTGGGGCAGGAGCGCATGCCGCTCCTCGACCAGCTCGAGGCCTATCGCAAGGCAGCCGAGGCCAAAGCCGCGGCGGAGGCAGGGTCGGGCTGACGGCGGATCACGTGTCGCTGAGCACGCAGAATTCGTTGCCCTCGGGGTCGGCCATCACCAGCCAGTCCTCGAGGCCGGTCTGCCCGACCGAGACCTGACGGGCCCCGAGATCCTCGAGGCGCTCCACTTCCAGCGCTTGATCGTCGGGGCGCAGATCGAGGTGGACCCGGTTCTTGACCTTCTTCGATTCGGGGACGCCGAGGAAGAGCAGCGGACGGCACGAACCGTGATCGGGGTGCCGGGTGCCCGGCTCCACCCAGACGTCGCCGTCTTCGTCTTCGCGCTGCTCCCAGCCGAGCGCCGCCGACCAGAAACGGGCCAGCCCCACAGGGTCCCGGGTATCGATGGTGACGGTCTCTATACGTAGCGCCATGGGCTCCTCCTGGTGGTCCTGGTTCATCCCCCGACGCCGCCGGGGACCGGCATCGATACCGGCCAGTCTTCCCCCGCGTCGCGAGGAGGGCGAGCCGGTCGGGCCGGTGCACCGGCGACCCGGGCCGGTGCCGGGTCAGAAAGCACCCGGAGAGCGGCAGAGATACACCGCTTCGGCCCGAACAATCCGTAGCATGAGCACCGGGCGTAGCGTCACCGAATTGGTGTCCCGCACTCACCGAGCGTACGGAGGTCCCACGTGGTTGCCTTGGCCGTTGTCCTGAGCGTCGCGGTACTGCTGCTGGCCGTCCTCGTCGCCGGTCTGCTGCGCAGTCACGCCGACATCCTCAAGGCGCTGCACGACCTCGGCGTGGGGGTTGGGGAGCCGTCCGCCAGCGACGCGCACGACCACGGTGACCACAACCGGGCCCACAACCGGGGCCACGAGCACGACCACGAGCACCGCTCCGGTGGACATCGCGCACCCGGCGGTGGCGGGGCGACGAGCATGCCCTTGACCATTGGGCCGCCGCTGCCCGGTGAACGGAACTCGACGTCGGCTCCGACCGTTGCCGGGGTGACGCCGGGCGGCGATGCGCTCGCAGTGGCCGTGGCCGGGGGCGACCACCTCACGCTCCTGGCGTTCCTGTCGTCGGGCTGCGCGACCTGCGCCGGTTTCTGGAAGGCGTTCCGCCAACCGGACCACCTCGGTCTTCCCACCGGCACCAGGTTGGTGGTGGTCACGAAGGGACCGGAGATGGAGATCCCGGCCGAGGTCGCGGCGCAGACCCCTCCAGGCCTGCCGGTGGTGATGTCGACCGAAGCCTGGGGCGACTACGAGGTTCCGGGCTCCCCGTTCTTCGTTCTCGTGGAGGGACGCTCCGGCCGACGGATCGGCGAAGGAGTGGCGAACCATTTCCACCAGGTTGCCGAGCTGGTTCGACGCGCCGAGGCCGATGCGCGGTCCTTCACCCCCGGCAGCAGGAGCCGGGCCTACACCGAGGGCCTGGACGGTCCGGCCCGGGAGCTCGCCAACGACCGGGAGCTGAAGGACGCGGGAATCCTGCCCGGGGATCCGAGCCTCTACCCCTCCTCGCTCGCCGATGTGTACGGACCCATCGGTCCGGCTCGCGGGCCGGACGGGCTACCGGTGGGCGAGCCGACCACCAGGGCGGGTTGAGGTTGGCCACGCTCAAGGCGTACGGCATCGAGGCGGCACTGCCCGGCGGGTTCGAAGGCCGGATCTTCGTGCGGCCGACGGTGGGTGAGGGCGTGCCGTACCCAGTGGCCCATTTCGCCACCTTCGCGCTCCCCGAGCAGGTCGCGGACTTCGGCGGTGGCGCCGTCAACCTCATGGGCGTCAACGACATCTTTGCCGTGCTGTTCGAGTACGGCCCCGAAAGCGTGGGCAGGCGTCTTTTCGCCCGGCAGGGGATGCCCCGGTCCCTGGCCGCCGCCGACTTCCGCCCCTACGTCCTCCGCCGCGGTCTCGGCGGCCAGTCGGGGACACAGTGGTTCTTCACCGAGGCAGGCAGGCCGTTCACGTTCTATGCCGTCCTCGGGAGCCACGCCAGACGGACCGGGTTGGTTCCCAGGTTGAACGACCTCATCCGCGAACTGTCGATCAGCCCGATCGCACCGGCCGTCAATCCGGCTCCCACCTTCGTGCCCACCTCTGGTCCTGCATGGAATTGATCGGCCTCTACCTGGTTGCCTGCACCCTTCTGATCGCAGCGGGGACGGCCAAGGCAGTCCACCCCACCGACACCGCCCGCGCTCTCGCCACCTTCATTTCGCAACCACTGGCCAGGCTCCGCCCGGTCGTTCGGTTCGGTTCGGTCGCCGAGGCCGTGTTGGGCTGCATCGCCATCCTCTTCCCGCGGGCCGGGCCGGCAGGTCTGGTCGCGCTCTCGTTCGCCGGGTTCGCCGCCGTCATCGCCGCTGCACGGCACAAGGGCGGTGCCATCTCCAGCTGTGGGTGCTTCGGGACACCCGACACCCCTGCCACCATGCTCCACGTCGTGGTCAACATCGGTCTGGCCGTGGCTGCCGCGTCCGTGGCCGTGGCCGGACCGACAGGGTCGATCCTCTCCATCCTGGCCCGCCAGCCGGGGCATGGACTGCCGTTGGTCGTGGCCAGCGCGGTCTGTGCCTGGCTGACCTACCTGGCCATCTCGGTTCTGGCCGGGCTCCAGGGCGTCCGCCGCCTGACGGGCGTCGAATTCCGGTCCGACCAGTGATATCGCAGACAGTGACATCGCAGACAGTGACAGCGCAGACAGTGACATCGCAGACAGTGACAGCGCAGAAGCCTGCGCCGAGTCCATGACGGGCACCCTCGTCGAGCGGGCGTCGGGCTTCCTCGAGTCCCGGATCTCGCGCCGCAGCTTCATCAACCGGTCGGCCTACGCCGGGAGTGCCGTTGCCATCGGAGCCGGTCTCGATCTGGTCCTCAAACCGGGAACCGCCTACGGACAGATCTGCACCTGCGGCGACGGCGGGTGCGGGTGCGGGTCGACCTGTTGCTCCGGATTCAGCGAGTTCTGCTGTTCGGTCAACGGCGGATACAACTACTGCCCGACCGACACCATCATGGGTGGTTGGTGGAAGGCGGACAACTCGTCCTACTGCGGTGGTCCGCGTTACTACATGGATTGCAATTCGGTATGCCAGTGCGACACCGGGTGCGGAGACGGTTGGGGTTTTTGTGAGCCCGGTTGCGACGGGACCGACTGCGGCTGTGGACCGGACGGCTGCGATTCGTATCTCACCGGGTGCTTCCAATTCCGCTACGGCCAGTGCAACCAGGATGTCGACTGCATCGGTCGGATCGTCTGCCGCGTGGTGGCGTGCGTCCCACCTTGGGAAGTGGATCCCACGTGCACGACAACCAACGCCGAGGACGACGGCACCGCCGAACAGACCGCCGCGTGTTGGACGTCCGCACCTCCGTCCCCGCCACCACCGCCCTGCGCCTCCCCACTGACCCGGTGTGCGGTCATCGGCATCGCGTCGAGTGACGACGGTGCCGGTTACGCGGTGATCACAGCCTTCGGAAAGCTGTTCGTCTACGGGGACTTCCACAACGACGGCGACGAGTCGGGCACCGTCTTGAACCAGCCCATCGTGGGCATGGCGGCCACCCCCACGGGCAGTGGGTACTACCTGGTGGCCGCAGACGGCGGCATCTTCTCCTTCGGCGACGCCCCGTTCTACGGGTCGATGGGGGGCCAGGTGCTCAACAAGCCCATCGTGGGCATGGCGGCCACCCCCACCGGCAGTGGGTACTACCTGGTGGCCGCAGACGGCGGCATCTTCTCCTTCGGCGACGCCCCGTTCTACGGGTCGATGGGGGGCCAGGTGCTCAACAAGCCCATCGTGGGCATGGCGGCCACCCCCACCGGCAGTGGGTACCACCTGGTGGCCGCAGACGGCGGCATCTTCTCCTTCGGCGACGCCCCGTTCTACGGGTCGATGGGGGGCCAGGTGCTCAACCAGCCCATCGTGGGCATGGCGGCCACCCCCACGGGCAGTGGGTACCACCTGGTGGCCGCAGACGGCGGCATCTTCTCCTTCGGCGACGCCCCGTTCTACGGCTCGATGGGGGGCCAGGTCCTCAATCAGCCCATCGTGGGCATGGCCACGCCCACCCAAAAGAGCAGTCCGGTGGCGACCGGTGCGACGACCGCGCTGGTCCCCCCGGTAGCCGCACCCGGGTACTGGCTGGTGGCCGCAGACGGCGGCATCTTCTCGTTCGAAACCCCCTTCTACGGATCTCCCGCCTGAACAAGAGAAATGATCTGATCGCCAGCGATGAAAGGACTCCCGTGACCCTGTGCATCTCCGCTGTTGCCTCGTTGGTTGCCTTGGCGGCCGCCGTGCGCTCGACCTGGTCGCCGTGCGGGCTCTCGATGCTGTCGACCATCACGCCGCTGAGCGAGGGGGCCAAAGGGCATTCCTACCGGGCGACAGCCGCATGGTTCGTGTTCGGCGCCGTCGCCGGCGGCGCGACATTGGGAGGAGCCATGGCCCTCCTGGCGCTGGGAATTCATGGGCTCCACCTCTCGCCGACGGTGATCGGGGCCACTGCCTTCGGGGCGGCGTTGCTGGCCGCGGCGTCCGATGCCGGGATCAGCTGGATGAGACTTCCGGTCCACCGCCGACAGGTCAATGAACGGTGGCTCGACCAGTACCGATCATGGGTCTACGGATCGGGGTTCGGCTGGCAGATAGGTACCGGTCTGTCCACCTACATCACGACCGCCGCGGTGTACCTCATGGTGGTCCTCGGTGCGCTCACCACCGTTCCGCTCGCCGCCTTGGCCGTCGGCACCGGCTTCGGACTGGTGCGCGGACTCGCCGTTCTCATGACCCGGCATCTGACCGACCCGGCCGGGTTGCGCTCCTTCCACCGCCGGTTCACCGATGCCGGACCTCTCGCGGGCCGGGCGGCGATCGCGGTCGAGGTCACCTCGGCGGTGGTGCTCGCCGCCTACCTCCGGTCCCCCTCGGTCCTGGCCCTTACCGCCGGCTCTGTCTGCGTGGTCACCGTGGCCACCATGGTCACCGTGGCCATCGCCCGGGCCGGGGTCCCCGGCACTTTCCTTCGGGCCACCACCGACGACCTGGTCACACCCCGGAGCGCCGTCGCCGAGCGTTGAGCGGGCCGTCCCGACGTCCCGGTGTCGCCGTCTTCCCCGGGGCTGGGGCTCCCGACCGTTCTTCAGTCGCCGTCAGAGGGCCGGGGCCCACTGGTCGACGAGGACACCCGAGCGACATCGCCCGCCTGTGTGCGTCCGGCCGGTTCCCGTTCCGGCTCCGGCTCCGGTCCGGATGGCTGCTCGGACGGGTCCAACGGCCCGGCAGCGGGCTCGGCGTCCTCGGCCGATCCCGCCTCGGGCACGGGTATCGGGGCCGGATCGCCGCCCTCGCCGTTGCGCCAACGCCGCAGCGGCCCGATCCGAGTGATCAACAGGATCGTCCCGGCCACCGCCAGGGCGATTCCGGCGCCCTGAACCAGAAGTGACCCGAGGTGGCCATCCTCACCGAGCCACAGGTGCTCGTCGAAGAATCGCTCGATGCCCCACAGCACCATGCCCACCCCGATGACGATGCCCGCCGGGGGCAGCAGCTTCGGCGCCGATCCGCCACCGTCGGCAGTGCCGACCGCGACGGGTGCCGTGGTCCGCAGCCAGCGCTCGACGAGGAGCAGGATCCCGAAGATCGTCGCGTCCTCGATCGCCTGGAAGATCGGAACCGGGAGGCGCTTGCCGACCTGGTCGGCGTAGTACATCCCGAACCACTGATTGGTCCGGTGGCCACCTCCGGCCACCATGAGCTGGGGTCCGAGCAGCCGACCGATGGCCCAGCACGCCATGAGCACCGGAGCCATCAGGTCGGCGAAGCGCAGTGACTTGAGCTGGGGACAGCGCCGCCGGGAGGAGACCAGCGCGACCGGCACGGCGAACAACAGGCCACCGAAGGACGAGAGCCCGCCTTGCCAGATAGCGAACACCTGAAGTGGATAGTGGGTGTAGTACGACAAATTGGACAGGACGTGAAGGGCGCGGGCACCGACGATGGCGGCAACGATCACCCACACGAACATCCCGGTGACCCATTGCCACGGGTAGCCGGCGTTGCGAAGTCTCCGCTCGGTGTACCTGAGGCCGAACCAGAAGGTCAGGGCCAGCCCGATCCCGTAGGTGTGGACCTCGAGGAACCAGATGTGGAACGCGACGGGGACCGGTCTCATCGGGAAAGGGGTCTCATCGGGCAGCAGGTCTCATGGGGCGGCACGTCTCATGGGTCGGCGAGGAACTGATCCGCGAGGCAATCAGCTCCCACCAGTATGCCTCAGGGGCCCGATAGGGTGACAGCGGGACCCGGCGCCGTACGCAGAGCGCCCGAACGGAAGGTGTGGACCTGTGGGATCGCTAGGGGGGAAGGCGGCCATCGTCACCGGCGGGGGATCGGGGATCGGCCTGGCCACCGCCACCCGTCTGGCCGAGGCGGGTGCCTCGGTGGCCGTGGTCGACCTCGACGGTGATTCGGCCGAGGCGGTGGCCGGTGAGCTCGGGGGCATCGGGTTGCAGGCCGACGTCGGCCGTTCCGACGCGTGGCCCGGCATCGTGGACGCGGTGACCTCCCGTTTCGGGGGAGTGGACCTTGCCCATCTGAACGCCGGGGTGACCACCGGCGAGGCCGACATCACCAAGGTCACCGATGACATCTACCGACGTGCGGTCGGGGTCAACATGGACGGCGTGGTCTTCGGCGTGCGGGCACTGGTTCCCGCCCTGTCCGCACGCGGGGGCGGCGCCATCGTGGCCACCTCCTCACTGGCCGGCCTCATCGGCTTCTCGCCCGACCCCATCTACTGCCTCACCAAACACGCCGTCGTGGGTCTGGTCCGGTCGCTCGTTCCCCAGCTGGCCGAGCACCACATCACCATCAATGCCGTCTGCCCGAGCATCGTGGACACACCCCTCATCGACGACATGCGCGAGATGCTGGAGGGGAGCGGCTTCCCGCTCATCGACGTTGCGGCCGTGTCGAAGGCGGTACTCGACCGGCTCGAGGGGGAGGAGTCCGGTCAGGCCATGGTCATACAGGCCGGACGGGATGCCATCCCGTTCCGGTTCTCGCGTCCCCCGGGCCCCCGGGCCGGTGGCCAGGTCGGTCAGATGCCCCCGTCAGGATTCGCCGCCCACGATCAGGGATGAACGACAGGGAACCCACCCCTGTGGCGGTGTCCGACTCTGGCAGGTCGCAGCTTGCAGGTCGCGGGTCGCGGTCAGGTGACCCGACCGACGCCGGCGAAGTCTGAGCCGGTGCGCACGCCGGTGATCCAGACCGAGGCCCCCGTGTAGGGCGCTTCGATCATCGAACCGCCGCCCACGTACATGGCCACGTGCTCGTCACCCCCGGGACCGTAGAACAGCAGGTCCCCGGGCTCGATGTCGGCCAGCGGGATGTGGGTCGTGTCGTCGTACTGTGCCCCCGAGTAGTGCGGGAGGCTGATGCCCACCTGCGCGTATGCCCACTCCACGAGGCCCGAGCAGTCGAAGCCGGCCGGCGTGTTCCCTCCCCACACGTACGGGACGCCGATCTCGCGTTCCGCGGCCTGAACCGCACCCGCCGCGCCGGGCGCCAGTGGCGGAAGCGGGGCTGCGGGAACCGCGGCCGCAGTGTCCGCAGGCGCTGAGCCCGAGCCGGATCCGCCGCCGCCCGAGGGAGCCGCGGCCGCAGCCGCCTGGGCGGCCTGCGCCTGGGCGACTCTGGCGTTGAACGCCGCCGCCGCAGCCTGCTGGGCCGCACGGGCCTGCGCTTGCTGCTGCTCGGTCACCAGGCGCTGGATGTTGCTGTCGACGCTGTCCAGCGTGGCCTGATCCTGGCTCTCGAGGTTCGAAGCCTGGTTCTCGGACTGCTGGAGCGTGTTCCGGGTGTTGGTGGCCTGGGTCTTCTGCTGCTGGAGCGCGTTCTCGGTGGCCTGGAGGTGGCTCTGTGCCGTGTGGAGATTGTCGACCGTGGTGGTCACGTTGCCGGTGGCGATGGACGAGTACTCGGATCGGATGCCGCTCGTGTTCACGTTCGACGAGAACATCTGGGTGACCTGGCTGGTCGTGCCGCTGTTGGTGTAGTCGATGATGGCCTGGGTGCGGAGCTGACCCTCGTTCTTGTTGACCGTGGCCTGGTCCTTGGTGATCTGCTTCTGGCTGGCGGTGATCTGGTCGGTCAACTGGGAGAGCCGGTAGTCGGCCGCCGTCACCTGCCCGGTGAGCGTCTGGATCTGGGCCTGGGTCGCCTGGATCTTCGCCGTGATGGCCGCGGCCTGTGCCCGGGCGTCGGCGATCTGGTCGGCCGAAGCGGGGCGCGTCGAATAGAGCACCGTGGCGGCGAAGCCCAATCCGGTGGCAAGTGCAACCGTCGAAACGACCCTTCTTCGAGTCTTCTTTCGGGCAGGGGGAGGCGCACTTGGCTCTGACGTCGAGTACAGCTCGGCGTGAGTCATATCGCCTTACTGTCTAGTCGAATCGCCCGGAGCTCACAAGGACCCCCCTGGGAGATGCCCTTGTGAGCAGGGATTTCTCATCTGGGACCGAGCGGAATAGGCCCGAGGGCCGGCTCGGGCCCGTTCCGACATGAGCAGCCACCGACCTCGGGGTATCGTCGGCATCCATGGGTGAGATCGTCGAATTTCCGAGCAACGGCGGGACCGGCAGCGGCTACCTGGCAGTCCCCGCCGACGGAGCAGCATCGACCGCGGGCATCGTCGTGTTGCAGGAGTGGTGGGGGCTCGTGGCCCAGATCAAACGGACCTGCGACCGGCTGGCCGAGGCGGGGTTCACCGCGCTCGCCCCCGACCTGTACCACGGCACCACCGTTCCCCTGACCGAGCCCGACGAGGCGGCCAAGCAGATGATGGCGCTCAAGATGGACGCTGCGGCCGCGGACCTGAGCGGCGCGGTGGACGAGCTCGTGCGCCGGACGGGTCGGCCGGAGGTGGGTGTGATCGGGTTCTGCATGGGCGGGGGGTTGGCCCTGGTGCTGGCCACCCGGCGCCCCGACGCGGTGAAGGCGGTCGTGCCGGCATACGGGCTGATCCCGTGGCCGGATGCACAACCCGATTATTCGAAGCTGGAAGCTGCCGTGCAGGGGCACGCCGCCGAGCAGGACGATTACTTCACCCCCGATGCGGCGCGCCAGTTCGAGGCCGAGCTGAAGGCACTGGGCAAGGATGTGGAGTTCCATTTCTACCCGGGTGCCGGCCACGCCTTCTTCAACGAGGACCGACCGGAGGCGTACCACCCGGAATCGGCCGAGCAGCTCTGGGACCGCACGGTCGCGTTCTTCCGGCAGACGCTGGGTTGAACGCCACCGACGCCGGCATGCGCGCCGCCACGGCCACCGGCATGCGCGCCACCGGCACCGGGACAGGGCCGTGCCCTCGTGGCTGAGCCGGGTCTGGTCGAAAGGTACCTGACGCTCGGGCTCCGGCTCGGCCGTCACATCGACGGACTGGTCGACGCGTACTACGGCCCACCCGAGCGGGCCGCCGCGGTCGCCGCCGAGGCCCTGCATCCACCGGCTCAGCTCGTCGGCGAGGCCAGGGGCCTGCTGGCGGCCATCGACGCCGGTGCGATGCTCGACTCCTCCGTGGGCGCAGCCGGCGGGGAGGGAGCGGCTTCCGCCCGTCGGCACTGGCTCAGGGCCCAGGTCCTCGGGCTGCTCACCACGGCTCGCCGTCTGGCCGGCGAACCCATCGGATACGCCGACGAGGTGGAGGCGTGCTATGGGATCCGGCCGTCCAGGGTGGACGAGTCCGTGCTGGAGGCGGCACATCGCCGTCTCGACGAGGTGCTTCCCGGTTCCGGCCCGCTGGCCGATCGACTGGTGGCCTGGCGGGAATCGCACGCCGTGCCTGTGGCCCTGCTGCAGCCGGCCATGAGCTCGCTGGCCGACGACCTCCGGGAGCGGACCCGCTCCCTGTTCGGTCTGCCCGATGGGGAGCACGTCGAGTTCGAGCTGGTGTCCGGCCAGCCGTGGTCCGGGTTCAACTACTACCTCGGTGACCTGCGCAGCCGGGTGGCGGTCAACACCGACCTGCCCGTGCTCTCGACCGGGCTCGCTCACCTGGTCGCACACGAGTCGTACCCGGGCCATCACACCGAGCACACCCGCAAGGAGGTCGGCCTGGTCCGGCGTCGCCACTGGTGGGAGGAGTCCATCTTCCTCGTGGGCACCCCGCAGTGCCTCCTGGCCGAGGGTCTCGCCGATCTCGGTCTCGAGGTGGTCATGGGCCGGCGACCGGAGGAGACCGTCGCCGGGCATCTCCGGCCGCTCGGGATCCGCTACGACACCGAGGTGGTGGCGGCGGTGTCCGAGGCCGGCGAGGCCCTCGGCGCCGTCCGTCAGAACGCCGCCTTCCGTCTCCACGAGGACGGCGCCGCCGCCGAGACCGTGACCGGCGAGGTGGCCCGCTGGGGCCTGCTGCCCTGGGACCGGGCCGCCAAGGCGGTCGAGTTCCTCACCCACCCCACGTGGCGGGCCTATCTCACCTGCTACGTGGAGGGACTTCCGCTCTGTCGGACCTTCGTCAACGGCGATCCGGGGCGTTTCGACCGGCTGCTGTCCGAACAGCTCACCCCCGACGTGCTCGGAGCCCAGATCCGGGCCGACGCGGGATCCGCCGGGCCGTGACGGCGCGGGACGCAACCGGGATGTAGGAAGCTCGGGGCCACGCCTCCTGCAAGGAGCCACATGCCTACCCAACATCGTCCGGACGGCGACATCGACGAGATCCTGGATGCCGCCTCCGAGTGCTACCGGCGGCTCGGCGTGTCCAAGACGACGGCGGAGGACATCGCCAGGTCCGCGGGTATCTCACGCGCCACCCTGTACCGGCGGTGCGGCAGCCACGAGGCCATCTTTCTGGCCGTGCTCACCCGTGAGGCCGAGGAGATGGCTGCCGACGCCGAGACGCGCCTCGACCGCGCCGGTGTGGTCGAGCCGGCCCGACGCATCCTCGAAGGCATGATGTACAGCATCGGCGAGATCAGAAACCGGCCCGTGCACGCGGCGGCATTCGGAGGTGACACCGCGGCATGGGCTGCCGGTCGGGCCATCCGCACGGCTGCGCTCGGCCGCATCGGCGGGGCCAGTGTCCGACCCCTCGTGGCCTCGGCCCTGGCCGACGGCCTCCTGTCCGAGCGGGACCTGGTGGACCTGGTCGACTGGATCGTCCGGATCCTCATCTCCTACGCCGCCGTGCCCGGTGACGGCGGCCGCGACCCGGACGAGATCCGGGCCCAGCTGGCGTCCTGGTTCCTCCCCGCGTTCGAGGCCATGACGGCAGGAACCGTCGGACCCTCTCTGAGACAGTAATGTCTTGCCGTCTCACGGCCGTTCCGGAGAGGGACTGGGGGGAGTGACGATGACGGACATGCAGGCCCTGCAGGTGACCGCACACGGAAGCCCGGGAGAGGTGCTGGCGGTTCGCACCGTCCCTCGGCCCGAACCGGGACCGGGCGAGGTGCGGGTGAAGGTCGGGGCCGCGTCTCTCAACTTCAACGACATCGACCGGTGCCGGGGGAAGTTGGTGTCGGTGCCCACACCCCCGCCGTTCACCCTGGGGATGGACGTGTGCGGGGTCGTCGAGGCCACCGGCGAGGGGGCCGAGCCGTGGCTGGGCCGGCGAGTGGTCGCCATCACCAAGACGGCGCTGGGCGGCATCGCCGAGTACGCCATCGCCCCCGCCGTCTCGGTGTTCGACGCGCCCGACCGGCTCGACGACGTCGAGGCGGCCGCTTTCATCCTGCCCTTCCAGACCTCACATCTGGCCCTGTTCCGCCGGGGTCGGCTGGCCGGTGGCGAGACGCTGGTGGTGCATGCCGCGGCCAGCGGTCTCGGCACGGCAGGCATCCAGCTGGGCAAGGCGGCCGGCGCCAGGGTCATCGCGGTGGCCGGGGGGCCGGACAAGGGTGCTCTCTGCACCGCCCTCGGCGCCGACCTGGTCGTCGACCATACGACGGATGATTTCGTCGAAGCGGTGCTGGCCGACACCGGCGACCGGGGTGCCGATGTGATCTACGACCTGGCCGGCGGTGACTTCGTCGAGCGCTCGTGGCGGTGCACGGCCCGCGGTGGCCGCTACCTCGCCGTGGGTTTCGCCGACGACGACGAAAACGGCATGAGCGGGCGGCCCCTGCGGATGGCCTGTATCGCCAACATCGACATCGTGGGTGTGATGGTGGCCTGGCTGGACGACGTCGACCCCGGCATGCGGAGGTTCGGGTTCAATCCGTACGGCCGCAAGGAGGCGGACGAGATCCACTCGGATCTCCTGCGGCAGGTGGCCGAAGGCACGATCGAGCCGCACGTCGGCCGACGGGTCACCATGGCGGAGGCGGGGGCCGCCCTCGACGACCACGAAGCCCGTCGTTCGGTGGGCCGCACGGTGGTACAGGTGGCCCGGTGACCGAGGCGGTGGCCGACGTCGACTACACCTGGCGGGATAGCGAGTTGCGCAGCCCGCCCCTGCGCGCCCTCAACCGGGTGGGTGAGGGCCTGACCCGGATGGGACTGAACCTCCCGTCGCTGGCGCCGTCGTCGGTGGAGGCGTCGGCGGCCAGACTGGCCGGGTCCGACGATTTCGGGACCGACACCTTCCGCGAACCGCTGGCGGTATTTCTCGACGCCTGTGCCACCGAGGCCGACCTGACCACCTTCGGCCGGATTCTCATCTCCAAGATGCTCGCCGGCGCCCTGGCCAACCGCATCGCCCTGCACCGCTGGTCGCTGGACCACCCCGAGGTGCGAGGCGAACGCATCGGCGGTCCCTGGGTCATCGTCGGCCTGCCCCGCACGGGGACCAGCGTGCTCTCGATGCTGCTGGGGCTCGATCCCATGTCCCGCCCCCTCCTCCAGTGGGAGGCCGCCCACCCCATCCCACCGCCCACACTGGGCGAGGGGGACGAGGACCCGCGCATAGCCCAGACGGCAAAGGAGCTCGACGGGTTGATGAAGCTCAACCCCCCGCTCAAGGCGATGCACCCCTTCGGGGCCACCCTGGCCCAGGAGTGTGTGGCCTTGTTCATGTACGACATCCGCACCCTGGCCCTCGAGACGCAGGCCCACGTTCCCTCGTACGCCCGATGGCTGGAAGGTGCCGAGATGGCACCGGCCTACGCTCAGCACCGGCTGGCCCTGCAGACCCTGCAGTCCCGACAACCCACCGAACGGTGGATCCTCAAGACCCCGAACCACCTCTGGCACCTCGACGCCCTCCTCGCCGCCTATCCCGATGCCCGCATCATCTGGACCCACCGCGACCCGGGGCCGGTGGTGACGTCGCTCGCCAGTCTGGCCAACGCCGGCCAGCGCCCCCTCACCAACCGGCGCGACCCCCGCCCGGCCGCCGAGGAGTGGAAGCGCAAGTGCATCTTCGCCCTGGACTCGGCGGTGGCGTTCGACGAGAAGTCGGGCGACGGATGGTGCCGCCACGTCCACTACGACGCCCTGGTCGCCGACCCGCTGGGGACGGTGCGAGGCCTCTACCGGAGCTTCGGCGACGACGTCGGCGATCTGCACTCCCGGCGGATGCAAGCGTTCCTCGAGGATCGGCCGAAGGACGTGTTCGGGCGCCATCGCTACGACCCCGCCGACTTCGGTTGGACCTACGCCGGCCTCGGCGAGGAGTTCGGCGCCTACACCGAGCGCTACCGCATCGGCACCGAGGCCCATCCGCCGGTCGCCACCTTCGACGGCTGAGCACCGGTCGCCGGGCGACCGCCATTTGGGGCTCCTCCCCATTCGGCCGTACGATCGGGGTATGTCCGAACGTTCAAGATACCTTCCGCGCCGCTCGTGCATGTCCTCCCCCGGGTCGAACGAGCGCTTCCTGGCCAAGGCCCCGACGGTGCCCGCCGACATGAGCTTCCTCGACCTCGAGGACTCGGTGGCCCCGCTGGAGAAGGAGGCGGCCAGGGCCAAGGTGGCCGATGCCATCAAGAACCTGCCCTGGGACGACCGGGTCCTCTGCGTGCGCATCAATGCCTGGGACACCGAATGGACCTACGGCGACGTCATCGACGTGGTCTCCAACGCCGGCGAGCGCCTCGACGAACTCATGCTGCCCAAGGTGCAGTCCGCGGCCGAGGTGGTGGCGCTCGACCTCCTGCTCACCCAGGTGGAGAAGAAGTGCAGCATGCCGGTCGGCCACATCGGCATCGAGGCCCAGATCGAGACGACCCGCGGCCTGATCAACGTCGAGGAGATCTGCGCGGCCTCCCCGCGGCTGGAGACCATCATCTTCGGCCCGGCCGACTTCGCCGCCTCCATGGAGATGCCGGTCCTGACCGGCGGGGTGGCCATCCCCGAATACCCGGGTGACCACTTCAACTACGTGTTCTCGAAGATCCTCATGGCCGGCCGGGCCAACGGGCTCCAGGTCATCGACGGCCCGTTCCTGAAGGTGCGCGAACTCGACGCACTCCGCGAGTTCTCCCAGCGGACCCGGGTCCTCGGCTACGACGGCAAGTGGGCCCTGACCCCGGACCAGGTCGGCGTGCTCAACGAGGTCTACTCACCGACCCAGGAGCAATTCGACAGGGCATGGGACATCCTGGACGCCTACCGCACGGCCACCGAGGACGACCGGTCGGGCGCGGTGATGTTCGGCGACGAGATGATCGACGAGGCCTCTCGCAAGATGGCCACCAAGTTCGTGAGCCGGGGTGAGCGGGCCGGGTTGCGCCGCGCGCCGGGCTGAGCCACCGGCTCGGGACCGGCTCGGGACCGATCGGCCGCCGGGCCCGGCCCGGCTCAGAACGTGAACTCGCGGTGCCACTCCTCGAGGACGGTGTAGTCGCCGTGCACGTCGACCGGGCTGAGCGTCGGGCGACGGTAGAGGGTGAGCTCCAGGTCGGAGGCCGTACCGCTCACCACCACGTCGGTGCCCTCGGGTGTCCGTCCGTCCAGCTGCCGGCGCTCGACGGCGATCCGGTCGTGTTCGATGGCCACCGCCCAGCTCGCTCCGACGTCCGTGCCCTGGAGGGCCATGGTCCGCCCCGTCCCCCGGCCCGATCGGTCGCGGCTCGTGACGAGCACGTCGAGCACCTCGTCGATGCCGTCCTCGGCCAGATCCGAGGCGATGGGTGTACAGGCGCGGCTCGCGGACTGGGCGTCGTAGCGGTGCACGGCCAGCTCGTGCGCGCAGCGACGGGAGACGAACCCGGCCGTGTGGTCGGCGTCGAACCAGGTCCACACCTCGGTGCCGGGAGGGGTGGCGTCGAGCTCCTCGACGAGATGCCCGGCCAGCGCCGCCACCCAGGGGCCCAGTTCGTCGCCCCCCGGCGGCCCGGGGAACGGGGTCTTCGGCCGCCCGGTGCCCTCGCACAGCACATGGCTCCAGAACCCGCAGAATTGGCCGACGTGGACGGCGAGATCGGCGATCTTCCAACCTTCGCAGGTCGGCACGAGATCATCGGCCGCGGCATCTTCGATGGCCACGGCCAGGGCCTGGCCCTCGGTCCTGACCGATTCGACGAGGGAGGCGTTGTCCACCGGCCCAACGTACCCCGGTGCCGGCCCGTCCGGTGGGGTCAGCCCTTGGCGTTGGCCAGGAGCCGCCGGGCGATCACCTTGAGGGCCAGGGTCTCGTCGGCACCCTCGAAGATCGAGAGGACCCGGGCGTCCACGAAGTAGCGGCTGACCGGGAATTCCTCCGCGTACCCCATGCCCCCGTGGATCTGGAGCGCCTCGCGGGTCACCCACTCGGCCGCCCGGCACACGTAGGCCTTGATCATGGAGGCCTCGAGGCTTCCCTCGCCCTTGGACATCAGCCGGGCCACCTCGTAGGAGAACTGCCGCGTGGTCTGGATGAGCACGGCCATCCGGGCCAGCTTGGCCCTGGTCAGCTGGTAGTCGATGATCGGCGATCCGAACACCACCCGGTTGCGCGCGTAGCCGAGGGCGGCCTCGTAGCTGGCCTGCATGACCCCGATGGCCCGGGCCGCGGTCTGCAGCCTCCCGTTTTCGAAACCCTGCATCTGCAGGTAGAAGCCCTGCCCGAGACCCTGCTCGCCTCCCACCAGGTTGGTGTCGGGCACGAACCAATTCTCGAAGGCCACCTCGTAGGAGTGCATCCCCCGGTAGCCGATGGTGTCGATGGCCCGGCCCTCCATCCGGCCGGAGGACCCGGCGGGACGGCCGTCCTGGCCGGGGGCCTGGTCGAACAGGAACGCCTCGCCCTCGGCCCGGGGCTTTGCCACCAGGAAGAGCGACAGGCCGCGATGGGCCTTGGCCTTGTCGGGATCGGTCCGCGCCAGCAGCATCAGCACATCGGCGCGGCCGGCGAAGGTGCACCACGTCTTGACGCCGTTGATCAACCAGCCGCCTTCGACCGGGACCGCGGCCGTCGACACCCCGGCGACGTCCGAACCGAAGTCGGGCTCGGTGACGGCGACCGCCCCCATCACCTCCCCGCTGGCCAGCTTGGGCAACCACAGCTGCTTCTGCTCCTCGGTCCCACCACGAACGAGCGCCCGGGTGAGGATCTCGGGTCGGGTGATGAGGGAGCCACCGGCACCCAGCGAGCCCCACGAGAGCTCTTCGGTGGCCACCACCATGCCCATGTAGTCGGCCTCGCCTCCGGTGGCGAAGCCTCCGTACTCCTCGGGGACCGACATCCCGAACCCGCCCATCTCCGACATCCCGGTGATGATCTCCTCGGGGATGTCGGTGTTGGCCCGGTGGATGTGCTCGGCCCTCGGCCGGATCTGCTCCTCGGCGAAGCGGTGGAAGGTCTCCCTCACCAGTTCGAAGTCGGCATCGAGATGGCGGGGCCCTTCCCGGTCGGCCAGAGCGGACAGGAAGTCGGGGTTCCGGTACGCGGCCACGAAGGCCTCGGCCGGTGCCATCCAGTCGGGACCCACGCCCCACTCCCGGGAGCGGCCGACGGTCCGAGACGCCAGGTCGGCCACCGCGTCGGCGACGAAGGCACATGCGATCCGGGCTTCGGTGTCCCCGTGCGACCCGTAGGTCAGTGCCGCCTCGGCCGTACGCACGGCGGCGGCGGCATGGGCCACGTCGTAGGCCAGGACCTCGGCCACATCGGGCCCCCCGGCCCGGTCCAGGGCGTCCACACCGGCGGCGACCACCGATTGGGCCACGCCCACCGCGTCGGCGGCGGCGATGAGGTCGGGCGTGGGCGGGGCGGCGGTCACGCCCCCAGGCTACCGAAGCGTCGGCGCCACCACGGAGCCGATGGCCTCCGCCGGTCCGGGCTTCAGCGCCCCGGGGCCTGGGCCACGACGGTGACCAGCGGCGGCAGTACCACCGGATCGTCCTCCGGATCGACCCCGGTGAGGAGTTTGAGATAGTCGGCCACCGGCCCCGGGCCGGCGCCGGCCGGGGCCTCGGCCCAGGCGTCCACGGTGATCAGACCGGCCTGGCGGGCCAGGGCGGGCAGCAGGGCACCGATGTCCGGGTGCCGGGCCGCGGGCATGGTGAAGGGGCCGCCGTTGATCCGGCCCGCAGAGGTGATCGGCTCCTGGGCCACCACCCATCCCCCCGGGCGCACCGCACCGGCCATCCGAGCCACGACCACCGCCGGATCGACCACGTGCAGGAGCAGGAATCGGCAGAAGGCGAGATCGACCGGCTCGGGCAGCCGGAGATCCTCCCCGGCCTGGGTGATGGCCAGCACCTGGCTGTGGGCGGCGGCAGCCTCGGCGACCTCGTCGCGGGCCATCGGGTCGCTGTCGACGGCGTAGACCCTGCCGTCCCGCCCGACGATCTCGGCCAGCGCCACCGTCACGTCGCCGCCCCCGGCACCGACGTCGACACAGGTCCATCCGGGCCCGATCCCCAGCCGGTCGAGCGCCGTGGCCAGCGGTCTCCGGTAGACATCGTCGCGCAGTCCCCGCGGCTCCATGAGGCAACGTTACCGGTCGTCCCCGGCCCGGTCGCCCGCACCGCCACCTCCGCAACGGGCGAGCACCACCTGCCGAACCGCGGACCCCCGAGAGCCGGTAGCCTCACGTTTCGTGAGAGTGACGATGATGTTGTGCGACGCCGCCCAGGTGTCCGACGGCAAGCTCTACGTGCTCGGCGGCGGGTGGAGCATGACCGGCCCGGATCCCGTGCCTTCGGCCATCGCGCTGAAGATCGACGTCGGATGGCACGAAGCAGAATCGGCCCATCATTGGGAGCTGTTCCTCGAGGATGCCGACGGTCGTCCCGTGCTGGTGGACACACCCGAAGGCGAGCACCCGGTCGAGGTGCGGGGTGAGTTCACCGTCGGGCGCCCACCGGGTATCCCCGAAGGCTCTCCGATCGATGTGGCGCTGGCGGTCAACCTCGGACCGCTGCCCCTCACGCCGGGCACCCGCTACACCTGGCGCATGGCCATCGACGGCGATTCGCAGACCGACTGGGTGCTCGGGTTCACCACGAGGCCGACCCTGGTACGGGACTGAGGGAACGACGTCGCAACGGGCCGGCGTCGGCGCCCGGCCTCCGCTGGACACCACCGACGTTGCGTACTACACCAGCCCCATGACCACCTACGACCGTCCCTTCGGGCGCTACTTCGAGGAATTCGAGCCCGGTGACATCTACCGGCACTGGCCCGGCAAGACCATCACCGAGGCCGACGATCATCTCTTCTGCATGATCACCATGAACCACCACCCGCTCCATACCAACGCCTGGTATGCCGAGCACGAGACGGTCCAGGGCAAGAACGTGGTGGTCGGGAACCTGGTGTACTCCCTCGTCCTCGGCCTGAGCGTCCCCGATGTCAGCGGCATGGCCATTGCCAACCTCGAGGTCGAGTCGCTCATCCACCGCGCCCCGACGTTCCACGGGGACACCATCTATGCGGAGAGCAAGGTCATCTCCAAGGTCGAGTCGAAGTCGCGGGACGACCGCGGCGTGGTCACCGTCGAGTCGAAGGGGTTCAACCAACGCGGCGAAGAGGTGTGCTTCTACCGGCGCAAGGTCATGGTGTGGAAGCGGGCCGGGGCGCCCCCGCGCCTGCGACCCTACGGGGACGGCGTCTGGGATTGAGCATCCCGAGCGCGCCCCGACAGCCCCCGACGGTCGTTCGCCGTCCCGCACAGGTCAGAGCCCTCGGTCAGGCGATCCGCCGGTGGGGCACGGCGGCCGGTGGTGGTTCGAGGCGGCCCGACCTGCCGTGGCGGTCCACCCGCGATCCGTGGGCCGTGCTGGTCAGCGAGGTCATGGCCCAGCAGACCCAGGTGGCCCGGGTGGTGCCCGTCTACCGGCGCTTCCTGGTCCGTTTCCCGACCCCCGGCGCCTGCGCGGCGGCCCCGCTGGGTGAAGTCATCCGGGCCTGGCAGGGCCTCGGCTACAACCGTCGGGCGGCCAATCTGCACCGGATGGCGTCGGTCATGGTGGCCGACCACGGCGGCCGGGTGCCCCGCGACCTGGATGCCCTGATGGGCCTGCCCGGCGTCGGGCCCTACACGGCCCGGGCGGTGCTGGCCTTCGCCTTCGAGGTCGATGTGGGAGTCGTGGACACGAACGCCGGCCGCGTCCTCTCGAGAGCGGTCGCCGGCCGGCCCGTCCGGGCCACGGAGGCACAGGACCTGGTGGACGTCATGGTCCCGGCCGGTGGCGGCTGGGATTTCGGCCAGGCCCTCCTCGACCTCGGCGCGGTGATCTGTGTGGCCGGTACCCCGCGTTGCCCGGAGTGTCCCATCCGCCGACGGTGCCGGTGGACGGCCCGGGGGAGGGGCCTCCCCGACCCCGCGTCCGGGTCGGCCGGTGTCTCGACCCCCCAGGGCATCTTCGACGGCTCCGATCGGCAGGGCCGGGGGCGATTGATCGATGCGCTGCGGCGGGGTGCGGTCCGGGCCGACCGGGTGGCCGAGGCTGCCGGGTGGCCGGACGATCCCGAGCGGGCCGGACGGGTCGCAGCCGGACTGGTCGACGAGGGTCTGGTGGCCCGGGACGGCGGCGGCACCCTGTCTCTGCCCTGAGCATCCGGGACCACGAGGAGGTGACCGACCGGTCGTCTCATGGGGATCGGCCCCTACGCCGTGATGAACCGGATGATGTGGTCGTTGACCTCGTCGGCCCGCTCGACGTGCAGGAAGTGACCGGCCCCGTTGACCACCACCATCTCCGATCCCGGGGCCAGGAACTCGGTGACGGGTCCGATGACCTCGATGCCCATGCAGCCGTCATCGGCACCGTGGAGGTACATGGTGGGCTGGGGGGCGATGGTTCCGGCCGCCGCCTGCGCCGATGCCGTCCTTGGGTCGGCGGGTGGGTCGGAGAACATGGCCCGGTAGTACCCGATGGCCGCGCTCAGGTTCTCGGGGGAGGCCAGTGATCTCTTCACCTGGGCCGCATCCCACGAGCCGTCGAATCCGGGCGACCAGTCGGCCCACAGCCGGTCGATGAAGGCGAAATCCTCCATCGACACCGCATACTCGGCCAGCGGGGTCTGGAAGAAGAAGACGTACCAGCTCCGGTGCAGCTGGTCGAATTGGAAGAACCCGTCGGCCATCGACCCCTGGGGCGCCACGGCGGCAGTGACCACCCTCCTCCACCGGTCGGGCTGGACTGCCGCGGCCCCGTAGGTGGCGAAGGCGCCCCAGTCGTGGCCGATGATCACCGCATCGTCGGAACCACCGAGTGCCTCGTGCAGGGCGCAGGCGTCCAGGGCCAGTGTCCCGGTGTCGTACCGGTTGTCCTCGGGAACCTCGGTCGGGGCGTAGCCGCGCATGAAGGGGGCCACCGCGTGATAGCCGGCGTCGGCCAGGCGGGGGAGGAGGTACCGCCAGGTGTGGGCGGTATCGGGGAACCCGTGCAGGCACAGGGCCAGCGGCCCGCCGGCCGGCCCGTCGCTGAGGTAGGCGAAATCGACGCCGTTGGCCGTCACCCGCTTCTGATCCATGATCCGGAGGGTAGTCCCGACGCTCCGTTGTCGTCCGACTAGCCTGCACCTTCGGTGAGGATCACCTTCTTCGGAGTCCGGGGCTCGTGCCCGTGCTCATCCGACCAGTACCGCCGTTACGGAGGCAACACGTCCTGCGTCCTGGTGGAGGTGGAAGGGGAGCATCCCTTGATCCTCGATCTGGGGACGGGCCTCCGCGCCCTGGGCGGCTATCTGCATCCACCGCTCCAGGCGGCCCGGGTACCGCTGCGGGCGACGGTGCTGCTCACCCACCTGCACTACGACCACGTGCTGGGACTGCCCTTCTTCTCCCCCCTGCGGGACCCCGGCGCCGTCCTCGAGGTGTACGGGCCGTCCCAGCAGAGCGGCTCGCTCCACGATGTCCTGTCCGGACTGGTGGAGCCCCCCTTCTTCCCGATCGCCATGGCTGACTTCCACGGTGACCTGCGATGCCACGACATCGAGGGATCGGCCGAATTCGCGGTCGGGGGTATTCAGGTGAAGGCGCGGCCGGTCAATCACATCGGTCACACGCTGGGCTTCCGGATCGAGGCCGAGGGGCGCTCGGTGGCCTACATCTCCGACCACCAGGCCCCCCTCGATCAACGGACGGTGGACAAGCATGTCCTCGAATTGTGCGAGGACGCCGATCTGGTGATGCACGACTCCCAGTACACGGAGAAGGAATTCGCCGTCATGTCCGACTGGGGCCACTCGACCGAGGCCTACGCCGTGCGCGTGGCCGTCGAGTCGGGGGCCCACCGGCTGTGCCTGTTCCACCACGACCCGGCCCACTCCGACGATCAGGTCGACCGGATGCTCGGCCATGCCCGGCGGATCGCCTCCAAGCACAACCTGAACGAGGTGAGCGCAGCGGCCGAGGGGGAGTCGGTGGATCTCGGGACCGTCTGACGATGACCTTCGACAGCGCTCAGTTCAAGCAGGTCATGGGCCGGTTCGCCAGCGGGGTCACCATCGTGTCGGGCATGGAGGGCGACGAGCCGGTCGGGTTCACGTGCCAGAGTTTCATCTCCCTCTCCGTCGCCCCTCCGTTCGTGGCCGTGGCTCCGGCCCGCACGTCCACCAGTTGGCCGAGGATCGCCCGGGCGGGGAGCTTCTGCGTCAACGTGCTGGGCGACCACCAGCTGGCACTGGCCCAGGCCTTCGCCGTATCGGGGGGCCTCAAGTTCGAGGGCGTCGACTGGCACCCGGCGCCCGTCACCGGCGCCCCGCTGATCGCAGGCAGCCTGGCCTGGGTGGACTGCCGGGTCGAGCTCGTCCACGATGCCGGTGATCACGAATTGATCATCGGCAAAGTACTGGAGCTGGGAAACGGGGAGGGATCGCCCCTCCTGTTCTTCGACAGCAAGTTCGCTACTGTGGCCCGGCGTCCCGACGAGAATGGGAGTTAGTGCGTGCCTGAGGTCAACGTGTCCGACGTGATCGCCGACGTCTGGGTGGTGGAACCCGGCGCTCACGGAGACGAGCGGGGGCGGTTCGTGGAGACCTACCGGAGGAGCTGGTTCCCGCTGGGCCGCGAGATGGTCCAGGCCAACCGCTCCGAAAAGCGGGCCGGGGCCATCGTCGGCCTCCACTACCACCTCCACCAGGCCGACTACTGGTACGTGCTGAGGGGCAGCGCCCGGGTGGTCCTCCATGACCTCCGGACGGGGTCTCCGACCGACGGCGCCACCCTCTCGATCGATCTCGACGGCGACCACGATCGCGGCCTGTTCATCCCGCCCGGCGTGGCCCACGGTTTCGCCTCGCTCACCGATCTCACCCTGTGGTACCTGGTCGACAGTTACTACAACCCGGACGACGAGCTCGGGGTGGCTTGGGACGACCCGGCCGTCGGCGCCGACTGGGGCGTGGTCGATCCAGTGGTATCGCTGCGGGACCAGTCCAATCCGCTGCGTTCGCAGATCGATCCCGCCTTGCAGCCGCGGGCCCGGCTCAGGACGTGAACCGGGTCACCGCTCCGGGGCAGGGCCCGCTGGGATCGCCGAACACCGGCGTCCTGGTCACGGGCGGAGGATCGGGAATCGGTCGGCAGACCGCCATCGCCCTGGCCGAGGTCGGGCGGCCGGTGGCCATCTGGGACATCGACGCCGGCGGCGCCGAGGAGACCGCGGCACTGTGCCGTGATCTCCACGGGACACCCGCCTCCTGGTCGGTGGTCGACGTGGCCGACACTGCGGCCCTCGAGACCGCCGTGCCCCGGGTCGCGGCCGAGCTCGGGACCCTGGGCGGCTTCGTCCATGCGGCCGGGGTGGCCGGGGCTGCGCCCGTGGACCTCATCGACGACGAGGTCTGGGACGCGACGCTCAACGTGAACCTGCGGGCGGCCGTGATGATCGGCCGCCTGCTCCTCGGGCCGTTCCGCGAGGCGGGCCCCGGTTCGGCCGTCGTCCTCATCTCGTCGATCGAGGGCCTGTTCGGCAGTTCCTTCCTCACCGCCTACTGCGCATCGAAAGGCGGGGTCATCGCCGTCATGCGGTCGATCGCCGACCGTTTCGCCGCGGAGGGCTTTCGGGTCAATGCGGTCTGCCCGGGCGCGGTGGCCACCCCGATGCTCGCTCCCGCCTTCGAACTGCCGGGATTCCGTGAGCAGCTCGAGGAGCGGACCCCCCTCAAGCGGGTGTCGACGCCCGACGAGATCGCCAGGCCCATCCGGTTCCTGCTCTCCGACGAGGCGTCGTTCATCACCGGAGCCACCTTGACCATCGACGGGGGATTGACCTCGGTGACGGCCGTCTGACACCTCGATACCCGGGCGGCTGACTCTTCGGGTTGAATAGGCGTGATGTTGATCATCCTGATCGCAGCCGTACTGATCGTGGTCGGGGCCGCCGCCGTGCTCGTGCTCCGGCGGCCCCGGGGCAGCGATCTGACCTCGGTGCGGAAGTACCATTCGGCCCTCGGCACCATCGAGCACCTCGCCGAACGGACCTCCCCGACGGTCGGAAGGGTGGTGACCCCGCCGGACGGAGGGGTCGGCGGAGGCGGACCAAGCCAGGGTGGTGGCAGGGAACGGACCCGGAGTTCGGTCCCACCCGTTCCCGTGAGGGGCAGCGGTGAATTCCCCGACCCACAGACCCCGATCGTCTTCGACGATTCCGAGCCGCCGGACACCTACCGCGGCGAGCAGCCGACACACTCCGCCCCGATACACCGGGCCGATCGGGCCCAGCGCCACGCGCTCGAGGCCATGAACCACCGGCCCCGGCGCGCCACCGCGGTCATGGTCGTCGTCATCCTCGTCGCCCTGGTCGGCGCACTGGCCGTGCTCGGGAGCCGGCATCCGAAGCCGGGTCACGCCACCACCACGTCGTCCGTCTCGGTCACCTCGTCCTCGACCCCGGGCACCTCCCATGGCACCGGCCACGGCAAGAAGCACGGCCACAAGACGACCACCACCACCGCCCCCACGGTCCCCAGTCAGATCGTGGCCCTCTCCTCGACCCCGCTCACGGCGGTCTATCCGGCCGGCCCCGACCCGTATGTCGTGACCGTCAGCGCCTCGGGACCGTGCTGGGTCCTGGCCACGGCCACCGCCACCGGGTCGACGCTGTGGACCGGGACGATCGAGGCCGGAGGTTCCCAGGTCATCCACGCCAGCGGCGTCATCACGGTCGAACTCGGGGCTCCGAGCGGCTCGTTGACCCTCAACAACGTGCCGGTGGCCTTCCCGACGCCGGCGCACACGCCGTTCGTGGCCACGTTCCAGCCCACGACCTCGGGCTCTGCGGTCCCGGGGACGTCGTCCACGACCCCGGGCACCGCGGTGACCACGCCGGTCGGCTGAGCAGGCACCGCCGGGTGAGCCCGGCCCGGCGTCCGCACGCCCGGACCCCGATCAGCCGGGCGCCCGTCCGAGGTCGGCGGGCGCGGGAGCGGTGGTGCGCTCGACAAGGCCCAGGGTGTCGAGGATGAAGGTGTAGACGAAGGCTTCGTCCTTCCAGGCGTCGTAGCGGCCGGACGGGCCCCCGTGGCCGGCCCCGAGCTCGGTCTTCAGCAACACCCTGTTCTCCTGATTGGCGGCCCGGAGCCTGGCCACCCATTTGGCCGGTTCCCAGAAGCCCACCCGCGGGTCGGAGAGGCCGGCCGTGGCCAGGATGTCCGGGTACCGGACCGGATGTCCCGCGTCGTCGACGGCCCGGACGTTGTCGTAGGGCGAGTACGACTTCATGACCCGGTAGATCTCCGGGTCCTCGACCGGGTTGCCCCACTCCTCCCACTCGAGCACCGTGAGCGGGAGCGTCTCGTCGAGAATCGTGGTCAGGCAGTCGACGAACGGCACCTCGGCCACCATGGCCCGGAACAGGTCGGGGGCGAGGTTGGCCACCGCGCCCATCAACAGACCTCCCGCACTCCCTCCCCGGGCCACCAACCGGTCGGGCGACGTCCATCCGCGGGCGACCAGCGTCCGGGCACAGGCCACGAAATCGGTGAACGTGTTCGGCTTGGCCGCGAGCTTCCCCTCTTCGTACCAGGCGCGTCCCATCTCGCCCCCGCCGCGGACATGGGCGATGGCGAAGACGAATCCACGGTCGAGCAGGCTGAGGCGCAGCGACGAGAACATGGGATCCATCGAGGCCTCGTAGGACCCGTATCCGTACAGGAGGCACGGCGCGCCGGCGACCCCGTCCCCGCCGTCCGCGCCGTCCACCGGCCCGGGGTCGGCGGCCGGCTCCCCCGGTCCGTCCCCCGACCCGGGCCGGCGGACCAGGTCGGGCCGGTAGACCATCGAGATCGGGACCTCGGTCCCGTCCTCGGCCACCGCCCACAGCCGCTCGGTCCGGTAGCGGCCGGGATCGAAGTCCCCGAGCACCGGCTGTCGTTTGAGGAGCACGGCATCGCCGGACTCCAGGTCCAGGTCGTAGACGGACCGCGGTGTGGTCAGCGACGTGTACTCGTAGCGCAGGGTCCTCGACTCGTACTCGGGGTTGGCCCCGCCCCACACCGTGGACGGTGACTCGGGCTGACCGACCGGCATGGATGTCCCGTCCACCGCGTCGATCACCCTGATGCGGGTCTCGCCCCCCTCCCGCTCGTAGACCGCCAGGTGCCCGACGAACGGGTCCACGTTGTCGAGCCGGACCCCTGGACGTGCCCCGATCACCTCACTCCAATTCGATCGGTCGGGCGAGTCGTCGGGGGCCTCCATCAGCCGGAAGTCCTCGGCTCCGTCGTTGGTCACGATGAGGAACCGGCTCCGTCCTCCCGGCCGCTGGTCGCCGGCGTCGTGGTCGACGCTGTACTCGATCCCCTGTCGTCGTGGCTCGATGACCGAGAACGTGCCCAGCGGGTCGTCGGCCCGCAGCGCCCGGACCTCGGAGGTCACCTTCGAATCGAGGCCCATCAGCACGAACCGGTCGTCTTTGGTTCGGCCCACGCCCAGGTAGAAGCGATCGTCGGGCTCTTCGTAGACCACGACATCGGTGGCCGGATCGGTCCCGACCCGGTGGCGCCAGAGTTGATAGGGGCGCATGGCCTCGTCCACCCGGACGAAGAAGACCGTGGCGTTGTCGTTGGCCCAGGCCACCCCGTAGGAGGTGTCGTCGAGCGACTCGGGCGCCTGTGTCCGCGTCTCCAGGTCGCAGAAGCGCATGGTGAACCGCTCCCCGCCGGAGGTGTCGGTCGAGTACGCCAACCACCGGTGGTCGGGACTGACCGAGAGGCTCCCGACGGCGAGGTAGTCATGGCCGGCGGCGAGCAGGTTCTCGTCCAGGATGACCTCCTCGCCGGCGTTTCCTTGCTCCGGGGCGTCCCCGGCACCGGGACCGGCCGTCGCCGCCGCCGCCGCCGGCCGCCGGCAGTGGATGGCGTAGTTGCTGCCCTCCAATGTGCGGCTGTAGTAGAGCCACGGTCCCTTGCGCACCGGCACCGACAGGTCGGTCTCCTCGATGCGGGCCACGATCTCGTCGAACAGCTCGGCCTGGAGGGCGCCGGTGCCCGCCATCACCGCCTCGGTGTAGGCGTTCTCGGCCTCGAGGTGCCCGATGACGGCCGGATCGTCCTTGTCCCGCAGCCAGAACCAGTCGTCGATGCGGACATCACCATGGGCCTCGAGCCGGACCGGACGCCGTTCGGGGGTCGGGGGCCTGAGGGCGTCCTGGGTGCCGGAGATCGAGCTGGGGGCCATCCGACCAGGATGGCACGTCTTTCTGGCCCGAATGGGTGCCCCCCGTTCTCGATCCGCCCGGGGGTTGTTACTATCTGTATAGGAGAAATCTGCTGTCCGCCCGGACGGCGTCTCAGGAGCCCATATGACGACCACCGATCTCGACCTCGGAAAATACAAGCTTGGGTGGTCCGACGAAGAGGACTACGTCTTCAAGCCCAAGAAGGGCCTGAACGAGTCGATCGTCCGCGAGATGTCGGCGATGAAGAAAGAGCCCGAGTGGATGCGCGATTTCCGCCTCCGGGCCCTGCAGCGCTTCGAGAAGCGCGAGATGGCCGAATGGTTCGCGGTGAACATGCCGGACCTGGACTTCGACGACATCTACTACTACATCAAGCCGACGTCGGGTCAGGTGGAGGACTGGAACGATCTGCCCGACGCCATCAAGAACACCTACGAGAAGCTGGGCATCCCCGAGGCCGAGCGCAAGTACCTGGCCGGCGTGACGGCCCAGTACGAGTCCGAGGTGGTGTTCCACCGCAACCGCGAGGACCTGGAGGCCCTGGGGATCATCTTCTGCGACATGGATACGGCGGTTCGCGAGTACCCCGATCTGGTCCGCAGGTACTTCGGGAAGATCATCCCGCCCAACGACAACAAGTTCGCCGCCCTCAACTCGGCGGTGTGGTCCGGGGGATCGTTCATCTACGTGCCCCCCAACGTGGTCGTCGACCAGCCGCTCCAGGCCTACTTCCGCATCAACGCGGAGAACATGGGCCAGTTCGAGCGGACGCTGATCATCGCCGACGTCGGCGCCCAGGTGCACTACATCGAAGGCTGCTCGGCCCCGGTCTACACCAGCGACTCGCTGCACTCGGCGGTGGTCGAGCTGGTGGCCCTCGAGGGCTCACGGATCACCTACACCACCATCCAGAACTGGTCCAACAACGTCTACAACCTGGTGACCAAGCGGGCCCGGGCCGAAGCGGAGGCCCACGTCGAGTGGATCGACGGCAACATCGGCTCCCGCCTGACCATGAAGTACCCCTCGGTGTACCTCATGGGCCCGAAGGCCTCAGGCGAAGTGCTCTCGGTGGCCTACGCCGGAGCGGGCCAGCACCAGGATGCCGGGGCCAAGATGTACCACTGCGCGCCCGAGACCACCTCCACCATCGTGTCCAAATCGATCTCCAAGGACGCCGGCATCACCACCTATCGGGGAAAGGTGCATGTGGACGAAGGGGCCAAGCGCTCGAAGAGCTTCGTCCGGTGCGACGCCCTGCTTCTCGACGACACCGCGGTATCGGAGACCAAGCCCTACATGGAGGTGGCCGAGCGCGATGCCCGGATCGGCCACGAGGCCACGGTGTCCAAGGTCGGGGACGACCAGCTCTTCTACCTGATGAGCCGCGGCCTGTCCGAGACCCAGGCCATGGGAATGATCGTCAACGGGTTCATCGAGCCGATCACCCGCACCCTGCCCATGGAGTACGCCGTCGAGTGGAGCCGCTTGATCGAGCTTCAGATGGAGGGCTCGGTCGGCTGACCTGAGCGTTCCCGCCGATGGGGACCGCGTCGAGCGCCCATCTCGTCAGAGAGGCAAGATGTACTCATGCCGATGAGGGAAGAGTGCAAGCACTTTCAGAGCCGGACCTACGACTCCGGGGAAGTGGCCAGGTTCTGCATTCTGGATCTCGCCCCCGAGGCACCCTGGAAGTGTCCCGACGACTGCCCGTCCTACGTCCGCCGCCTGGCTGACGTGGGATGGTCCCACGGCTCGCTGGTCGAACCGGCGCTCGAGCCGATGCCCGATGTCCCGGGTCCTGAGGCGGCCGAGCTGCTCGACCAGGCCGAGGACATCATCAACGCGGTCGGGCCCGACGTGCTGGCCGAGGTGCGCGAGGAGGACGAGCGGCAGGAACGCCGGCAGGGTCGCTGGTGGAGGCGCAGGGGCTGACGGTCGTCGGCCGGGCTCGACCGACCCGGCCGGGAGGCGTCCCGGCGCCTATCGCCCGGTGAAGGTGGCGGGCCGCTTCTCCACGAAGGCGGTCATCGCCTCGGCCAGGTCGTCGGAGGCCAGGAAGGCGGCGTTCCAGGTGGCCGTGTACTCGAGGCCCTCCGCCACCGAGCTCCCTTCCCCCGCGGTGAGCACCGCCTTGGTCCCCTGTACGGCCAGGGGCGAGTTGGCGGCGATCTCCGCGGCCATGGCCCGGGCATCGCGCACCACCGTGTCGGCATCGGGGCTGAGCTGGTTGACCAACCCGATCGACAGGGCCCGGTCGGCGGTGATGTCCTTGCCGGTGTAGGCCAGTTCGGCGACGTGACCTCTCCCGATGATGCCGGGAAGCCGCTGCAGGCTGCCGAGGTCGGCCACGATGGCCACCTTGGTCTCGCGCACGGAGAAGACGGCGTCGTTGCTGGCCAGGCGGATGTCGCACGCCGCGGCCAGGTCCACCCCACCGCCGATGCAGTAGCCCTGGATGGCGGCGATGACCGGCACATGGCACTCGGCGACCGACGTCACCGAAGCCTGGAGGCGGAGGATCTCCACCCGGGCCGACCGGGCCCGCGCCGCCATCGACGGGGGCGGGCCGTTGCCGGAGCTGGACGGTGTGGTCAGTCCGGCCATGGCCACCAGGTCCAGGCCCACCGAAAAATGCGGCCCACGGGCTGCGACGACCACGGCGCGGACCTCCGGGTCGGATCCGATGACGGCCATGGCCCGGGGGAGATCGGACCAGAAGGCGGGGCCCAGGGCGTTGCGCTTCGCCTCCCTGTCCAACCACAGGGTGGCCACATGACCGTCGGTCTCCACGGAGAGGACGTCGGAGGTGAACGAATCGATGGCCGATGCCGGGGGCGGAGTCATGTCCCGAGCGTAGGCCGCAGACCACGCGATCGTCTCGTCCGCCGGCCCCGCCGGGCCGGGGGCAGAGGTCGGAGGGCCGAAACGGACGGGTAGTATGGACCACGAGGCTCGTAACCCGGGCCTCCTTGCGCGAAAGGCTGTCGTTCTGTCCACCTTCAACACCCAAACCGCCGCCACCCTCCCCGGGCTGCCCTGGTTGCAACGGCGACGGGTGGCCGCAGCGGATGCGTTCTCCTCGTCGGTCATGCCCAGTGAGAAGGACGAGGTGTGGCGGTACAGCCGGATCGACGCGCTCGACCTCGACCGTTTCCGCCCGTCCGGCACCGTACCGGTTGATCCGCACAACGACCCGGGTCCGTCCCCCTCCGACCGGATCCACAGACTGGTCGACAGCCTCGGTCCGCGTTCGGGCCTCATGGTGACCATCAACGGCGTGCTGGCCACGGTGGCCTCATCGGTCGGCGACCACCTCCTGTCCCTCGGCCGCGCCACCGAATTGGACGAGATGGAGTCCCTGCTGGGTTCGGTCATCGTCGAGTCCCGCGAATTCGTTCTGCTCAACGATGCATTCGCAGTGGACCCCCTCGTCGTCGACATCGCCGCCGACGCGGTCATCGACGATCCGATCGTGATCGTCCATGTGATCAGTGGCGGTGGTGGCGACGCGGTGTTCCCGCGGACCTTCATCCGCAGCGGCGCGACGTCGACAGCCGGGGTGGTGGAGATCGTCGTCGATGTCGACGCCGGGCTCCTGGCCGACCTCCCCTCCGGCAACGTCCCGCCGCCGCCGTCCGACCGCCGGACCCGGAGCTCCGAGCACCTGGTGGTGCCGGTGGCCGAGATCCGGGTGGGCGATGACGCCACGCTGGCCTACGTCAGCGTCCAGGCGTTGGGCCCAGACACCTGGCAGCTCGCCCATCAGGCCAGCGCCATCGGGGCACATGCCACCCTGGAGAGCTTCGCGGTGGCACTGGGTGGGAGCTATGCGCGGCTCCGAACCGATTCGGCCCTGCAGGGGGAGTCCGGAACCAGCAAGCTCCGGGCCGCCTTCATCGGTCGGGAGGATCAGATGCTCGACTTCCGGACCCTCCAGGACCACCTCGCCCCGCGTACCACAAGCGATCTGCTCTTCATGGGAGCGGTGGCCGACCGTTCCCACTCCGTCTACAGCGGTTTGATCCGGGTCCGGCGGGGGGCGGTGCGGTCCGACGCCATGCAGACGAACCACAACCTGGTCCTGGACGAGGGTGCCCACGCCGACTCCGTCCCGAACCTGGACATCGAGGAGAACGACGTCAAGTGCAGCCACGGCTCGACGGTCGGACCGGTGGACGAGGACCAGCGCTACTACCTCGAGTCGCGCGGCGTGGAGCCGGATGTGGCCGAACGCCTCATCATCGGCGGCTTCTTCGAGAACATCTCCGAGCAGGTGCCCATCGCCGGTACGCGGTCGATGATCGGCACCGCCCTGGCCGACCGGGCCGGAGCCCGCGATGCCTGAGGCCGCGGCAGCCGGTGCCGGCGCGCCGCGATCGGTCAGGCTCTGTGGCCGGGACGACCTGTCGACGGGCGAGGCCAGGCGGTTCGACGTGGCCGGCCTCCGGGTGGCGTTGGTGCGGATCGACGATGACTTCTATGCCGTCGGCGACCGCTGCAGTCATGAGGACTTCTCGCTGGCCGACGGGGAGGTCCTGGCGGATGAGTGCGAGATCGAGTGCGCCAAGCACGGATCCACCTTCGATCTGCGCACCGGCCGGCCCTGCTCCCTCCCCGCCACCCGACCGGTCCCCGTCTACCGCGTGGAGATCGAGGGGGACGACGTGTCGGTGGTGGTGCCGTGAGCACGGGTGAGCTGTGCATCGACGGTCTCCGGGCCGGCGTACCCGGTCGGGAGATCCTCCGGGGGGTGACCCTCACCGTGCGCAGCGGGGAGGTCCACGCCGTCATGGGTCCCAACGGGTCGGGGAAGAGCACGCTGGCCCATGTGTTGATGGGCCGGCCGGGCTATGAGGTCCTGGGCGGTACCGTGACCCTCGACGGCATCGATCTCCTCGCCCTCCCGACGTGGCAGCGCGCTCGTGCCGGACTGTTCCTCGGCATGCAGCATCCGATCGAGGTTCCAGGGGTCTCGCTGGTGAAGTCGCTCACCGCGGCCCGCCGTGGGGTTCCGGCCGACGGGTCCGAGGGCGATGGCGTCGTCGATGTCGGGGAACGGTTGGCCGAGGAGGCCCGTCGCATCGGCTTCGACGAGCGCTTCCTCGACCGGCCGCTCAACGTCGACCTTTCGGGCGGGGAACGCAAGCGCAACGAGACCCTCCAGTTGGGCGTGCTCCGTCCCCGCTTCGCCGTCCTGGACGAGATCGACTCCGGGCTGGACATCGACGCGCTGGGTGCGGTCGGACGGAGGGTGCAGGAGGGGGTGGCCGAATGGGGTCTCGGGGTGTTGGCCATCACCCACTTCAAGAGGCTGCTCGACGTCCTCCATCCTGACGTCGTGCACGTGCTGTCGGAGGGCCGTGTCGTGGCCACCGGGGGAAGCGAACTGGCCGACATCGTCGACCGTTCGGGATACGCCGCCTACGGCTGACCGGTCATGGACGAGCCCGGGGCCCGATCAGGCCTTCGACTCGCTCTCGTCGAGGCCTTGCAACAGCGTGTTCCAGCTCAGCGTGGCGCACTTGATGCGGACCGGGAACTTGACGACGCCCTGGAGCGCGGCGAGCTCGCCCAGCGCGTCGATGTCGATGAACTCGGGCTCGGACGCCTCGTCGTCCGCCCCGGACCCACTCCCGTCGGTGGCCGACCCGTTGCTCGACGGCAACGTGGACTCGTGGATGGACATCATCCCCTTGAAGGTGCGGATCAGGTCCCGCACCTCGGCGACCGGCTTCCCCTTCACCGCGGCTGACATCAACGACGCGGAGGACTGGCTGATCGAGCAGCCGGTGCCGGCGATCTTGATGTCCGTGACGGTGTCGCCCTCGACGATGAGGGTCACGACGATCTCGTCGCCGCAGAGAGGGTTGAACCCCTCGACCCTCCGTGCCGGAGGCGACTCCAGCTCGCCACGGTTGCGCGGGGACCGGTAGTGGTCGAGGATGATCTCGCGGTACAGATCCTCGAGCCCGGGCATCAGGAACGTCCTCCCACGGCGGGTATCGGGCACCGTCCACGGTTCCGGCCGGAGGCCTCGGCCAGGCGGTCCCGGCGGCTGCTGACGGGTGGCACCGGGTCACATCGCACGAGTTCAGGATACCGTCCGGCGCTCATCCGAAGAACGCCCCCGTCTCGGTCAGGGCGTGAACCAACGCATCGACATCGGCTTCGTCGTTGTAGGGACCGAACGAGGCGCGGGCGGTGGCGTTCACGCCCAGCCGCCGCATCAGGGGCTTGGCGCAGTGGTGGCCGGCCCTGACGCACACCCCGAACTCGTCGAGCACCTGGGAGATGTCGTGGGGGTGTATGTCGCGGTAGGCGAAGGAGATGACCCCACCCCGGTCCCTCGGGTCGGCGGGGCCGAAGATCAAGATGTCGTCCCCGAACCGTTCGCCGAGGGTATCCATGGCGTAGGTGGTCAATGAGATCTCGTGGGCCCGGACCGCGTCCATCCCGACCGCCCGCAGGTAGTCGACCGCGGCTCCGAGGCCGATCGCCTCGGTGATGGGAGGTGTACCGGCCTCGAAGCGCCAGGGGATGTCGTTCGGGGTGAACCCGTCCTTGCGCACGTCGAGGATCATCTCCCCCCCACCGAGGAAGGGGGGAAGCTCCGAGAGCACCTCGTGGCGTCCCCACAGCACACCGATCCCGGTCGGGCCGAGCATCTTGTGCGAGCTGAAGGCGAGGAAATCGACTCCGAGAGCGGTCACGTCGGTCGGGAGGTGGGGAACCGACTGGGCGGCGTCGGCGACGACCACGGCGCCGGCGGCATGGGCGACGCCGGCGATGTCGCCGACCGGGTTGAGTGTCCCGAGCACGTTGGACATGCAGGTGATCCCGACCAGTTTGACCCCGTCGACCAGGCGGGCGAGGTCGTCGAGGATGAGCTGGCCGTCGTCGTCGACCGGTATCCAGCGGATGGTCAGGCCACGCTCTTCGGCCAGCATGTGCCAGGGGACGATGTTGGCGTGGTGCTCCATCTCGGTGAGCAGGATGGCGTCGCCGGTGTGCAGGTTCTTCCGCCCCCACGTGTGGGCGACCAGGTTGAGGGCCTCGGTGGCGTTCTTTGCGAAGACGATCTCCCTCGACGGGTCCGGCGCCGCGATGAACCGGCCGACATTGTGCCGGGCGGCTTCGAAACGACGGGTGGCCTCCTCGGCGATGGAGTACACCCCGCGGTGGACGTTGGCGTGGGTGGTCTCGTCGTAGGTGCGCATCGCGTCGAGGACGTGAACCGGACGCTGCGCCGACGATGCCGAGTCGAGGTAGACGATGGGGTGGCCGTTCACCTCGCGGCCGAGCAGGGGGAAGTCCTTGCGGAGGGCGGCGACATCGAGCCGGGGAGCAGCTTCTTTCACGTGCGCCATGCGTCGTACCCCTCGATCTCGAGTGATCGTGCCAGCTCCGGGCCGCCCTCGGCCACGATGACGCCGTCCACGAGCAGGTGCACCCGGTCGGCGGCCAGCTCGTCGAGCATGCGCTGGTAGTGGGTGATCACGAGGACACCGAGCTCGGGCCGCGATTCGCGCACGGCATGGACGCCGCGGGCGACGGTGCGCAAGGCGTCCACATCGAGCCCGGAGTCCGTCTCGTCGAGCACGGCCAGCTCGGGCTCGAGGATGGCCATCTGGAGGATCTCGTTGCGCTTCTTCTCGCCACCGGAGAACCCGTCGTTGAGGTGGCGCTCCCCGAAGGCCGGATCCATGCCCAGCTTCTCCATCCACTCCATCATCATCAGGCGAACCTCGAGCACCGACATGTCCATGCCCCTGCGGGCCGACAGGGCCTGGCGGAGGAATTGGATGACCGGCACACCGCCGATCGCCTCGGGCTCCTGGAAGGCGAGGAACATCCCGGCCTTGCCCCGCACGTCGGGCGCCCACGAGGTCACGTCCTCACCCCGGAAGCGGATGGACCCCGAGGTGACCTCGTACGACGGATTGCCGAGCAGCACGTTGGCCAGTGTCGACTTGCCCGAGCCGTTCGGACCCATCAGCGCGTGCACCTGACCGGACTCGACGGTGAGATCGACGCCTTTGAGGATGGGCTGGCCTTCCACGGCCACGTGGAGCTGGTCGATCTGGAGCAGGGGGCCCACGGCTTCGGGGTGCTGGTGGGGGTCACGGGGCACGGAATGATCTTAGCTCCATTCGTGACTTTCTCCTACGGGTATAGGGGGAATCGGGACCGGACCTGTGAGGGCCGCCGGATTGCGCATGTGACCAGGTCAACCAGTACGGTAACCGCATGGCCGACCCGTGGAACTTTGCCGGTCCGGTTGCCCGCCTCGATTCGACCGCCAACGTGGTGACCCTGGTGGACGAGTCGACCTTCGCCATCAGCGGGAGCTCGGGCGACATGGCCGCAGGCGCAGCGCAGGGGCTCTTCTTCAGGGACACCCGGATCCTGTCCCGACTCGAGGTCCTGGTGAACGGGTCCAGGACAGAGCCTCTGGCGGCGATCACCGACGATCCGTTCTCCGCCACGTTCGTGTCCAGATGCCTCCCCGCCCCGGGCCGGGCCGACTCCACCTTGATGGTCTTCCGCTCACGCTATGTGGGCCAGGGGATGCGCGAGGACCTCACCATCCGCAATTTCGCCGACGAGCCCGCCCTGTGCACCATCGAGGTCTTCGTGGGATCGGACTTCGCCGATCTGTTCGCGGTGAAAGAGGGCAGGGTGGGGGCCGATCCGGCCACCGGAGAGGTCTCGACGAAGGTGATCGTCGGCACCCGGGCCGAGTTGGCGGCCCGCATCAAGGCCGGCAACCCGGAGGTGGGGCGGCGGGAGTCCGACGAGCCGATCCCTGCCGAACGGCCGCCCACCATCACCTACTCCTACCGGCGGGGTGGTGTGGTGCGCGGTGTGGACGTCCGCTTCGGCGAACCGGCTGCCGTGACCCCCGACCTGGCCACCTTCGAGGTGGTCGTGCCCCCGCGGGACACCTGGACGACCTGCATCGAGGTCGGACCCGCCATCGACGGGTCGTTGTTCGATCCGAGGTACCGGTGCGGCCAACCCATCGACCGGGCCACTCCCTCGGAGCGCCTGGCCCAGTGGCGGCGCCGGGTTCCCCAGGTCGAGACCAGCCATCCCGGGCTGAAGGAGGTCATCGCCCGCAGTAACGAGGACCTCGGCGCCCTGCGGATCTTCGATCCCGACCATCCCGAGCGGGTGGTGGTGGCCGCCGGTGCCCCCTGGTTCATGACGGTGTTCGGTCGTGACTCCCTGCTGACCGCGTGGATGGCGCTTCTCGTGGATCCGGATCTGGCCCGCGGCGTGCTGCAGACCCTGGCCCGGTTCCAGGGGACCGACGTCGACCCGCGCCACGACGAGGAGCCCGGCCGCATCCTCCACGAGATGCGCTTCGGTGATGCCGCCTCCCTCTCACTCGGAGGCGGAAGCATCTACTACGGCTCGGCCGACGCCACGCCGCTGTTCGTGATGCTCCTCGGTGAGATGCGACGCTGGGGCGAGGCCAGGGAGATGGTCGACGAGCTGCTTCCCAACGCGGCCCGGGCCATCGAATGGATCGAGCAGTTCGGCGATGCCGACGGTGACGGCTACGTCGAGTACCGGCGGGCGACCGATCGTGGTCTGGCCAATCAGGGCTGGAAGGACAGTTGGGACGGGATCCGGTACGGCGACGGCAGGGTGGCCCAGGCCCCCATCGCCCTGTGCGAGGTGCAGGCCTACACCTACGGTGCGTACCTGGCCAGCGCCCACTTCGCCTTCGAGGTGGGCGACACCGCCACCTACGACCGCTTCCGGGCCAAGGCCGCCCAGCTCAAGGCGGCGTTCAACCGCGACTTCTGGCTCGAGGACAAGGGCTGGTTCGCCGTCGGGCTCGATGCCGACAAGCGCCCCATCGACTCGCTCACCTCCAACATCGGCCATTGCCTGTGGACGGGGATCGTCGACGAGGACAAGGCCCACCGGGTGGCCGAGGCCCTGGTGTCGCCGGCCATGTTCAGCGGCTGGGGGGTGCGCACGCTCTCGCGGGACAGTGGTGGCTACAACCCGATCAGCTACCACTGCGGTTCGGTGTGGCCGCACGACACCGCCATCGTGGCCGCCGGGCTGGCCCGCTACGGCTATGACGGGGCCGCCCAGAAACTCATCTTCGCCCTGATGGATGCGGCCTCGGCCCAGGGCGGCCGGCTCCCGGAGCTGTTCAGCGGGCTCGACCGGGGGGAGCTGTCGGTGCCCGTGGGCTACCCCACCTCGTGCTCACCGCAGGCCTGGGCTGCCGCATCGCCGCTCTTGTGCCTCCGGACGCTGCTCCGGCTCGATCCGTGGATCCCGTACGGAAAGACCTGGCTGTGCCCGAACCTCCCCGAGTGGATCGGCTACCTGAAGGTCGAAGGGATCCCGTTGGCCGGGTCGAGGGTGACCATCGAGGTCGGCACCGAGGTACCCGGAGGGCTGGTCGTGAGCGGTCTCCCCCATGAGATCGAGCTGGTCCGGGAGCCGCGCCGTCCTTCGACGGCGGTCTGATCCGGCCCCCCGGGCCGGTCACCAGCCCCGTTCGATCCACTCCGCCAGATGGGGCGACTCGGCGCCGAGGGTGGTCCCCGCACCGTGCCCGGGCAGGACGAGGGTCCCCGGGTCGAATGCGGCGAAGAGCCGCCGGTCGATCGAGTTGATGATGGAGGCGAAATCGGCGTTCTCGAACGAGGTGTTGCCCGGTCCGCCGGGGAAGAGCGTGTCCCCGCTGAACAGCAACGGGGTGCCCTCGACGGCGAAGCACATCGATCCGGGTGTGTGGCCGGGGGTGGCGATGGTCGAGATACGCAGCTTCCCGACCTCGAGAACGGACCGGTCCTCGAGGATCTGGTCGTAGGAGGGCAGCATGGCCGCATCGGCGGCGGTCACCGCCACGCCGATCCCGGCATCGCGGACCGCCTCGACGGCCTGGATATGGTCCCAGTGCCCGTGGGTCTCGACGACCTGGCGCACGTTGAGCGCAGTGCACAGCTCGAGCAGCTTGTCGTGCTCGTTGGCCGCATCGATGAGGACGGATTCGCCACTCGACGCGCATCTCACGATATAGACGTTGTTGTCCATGGGGCCGACGACCAGACGGTGGACCTCGACCGTGGCGTCCTTGTAGTCGACGATGGTGGCGGGGACGGGCAGGGGGAGCTCCTCGAGGGTCGTTGGTCCGGGTCCGACGCCGGAACCTGGTCAGATGTCGTGTGGAAGCGGACCTGCGCCCCCCGGGGGGGCGGTGGTCGATCCCACCCCGGCCAGCGTAGTTGGCCTTCTTGACCCGTTGGTCAACAATGCGGGGTTCTGGTAGACAAACGGGGCACGCCGTCCCCGTTTCGGGCACGGCCCAGGAGATCCCAGGGGATGGAGACCACGATGAACTTCGCCTTCAGCGAGGAGCAGGACGAGCTTCGCAAGTCCGTCCGGCGCTTCCTCGAGGACAAATCGCCGGAGACCGAGGTCCGCAGGCTGATGGAGACCACCGAAGGCTACGACAGCGCGGTCTGGACCCAGATGGCCGAGCAGCTGGGTCTGCAGTCCCTCATCATCCCCGAGCAGTTCGGCGGGTCCGGGTTCTCCTACGTGGAACTGATCGTCGTCCTCGAGGAGATGGGTGCCGCCCTCCTCTGCGCCCCGTTCTTCTCCACGGTGGCACTGGCCACCAATGCCATCCTCACCTCGGGTGACCAGAGCGCCGAGGAGTACCTGCTGCCCGGGATAGCCGCCGGTGAGACGATCGGGACCCTGGCCTTCACCGAGGATTCCGGTCGTTGGGATGCCGACGGGATCACCCTGGCGGCGACCAAGACGGGCGAGGGCTGGTCCCTCAACGGCCACAAGTCGTTCGTGATCGACGGTCACGTGGCCGGGCTGGTCCTGGTCGTCGGCCGGACCGCCGCCGGGCTGTCGCTGTTCGGGGTCAAAGGCGATGCCGACGGTCTGACCCGTACGCCGCTGGCCACGATGGACCAGACCCGCAAGCAGGCCCGCCTGGAGTTCGCGGACACGCCCGCCTGGCTCATCGGTACCGACGGCGGTGCCGGGGCCGGATTGAGCAAGACGCTTGATCTGGCCGCCGTGGCCCTGGCGGCGGAGCAGGTCGGGGGAGCCCAGCGGTGTCTCGACAGCTCGGTGGAGTACGCCAAGACGCGCATCCAGTTCGGCCGGCCGATCGGCAGCTTCCAGGCCATCAAGCACAAGTGCGCCGACATGCTGCTCGAGGTCGAGTCGGCCAAGTCCGCCGCCTACTACGCAGGGTGGGCCGCCGCCGAGGACTCGGACGAGCTGCCCGTGGTGGCCAGCCTGGCCAAGTCCTACTGCTCAGAGGCGTACTTCCATGCCGCCGCGGAGACCATCCAGATCCACGGGGGCATCGGCTTCACCTGGGAGCATCCCGCGCATCTCTATTTCAAACGGGCCAAGTCCTCGGAGCTGTTGCTCGGCGATCCGTCCTACCACCGGGAGCTGTTGGCCCAGCGAATCGGGATCTGAGCGCGAGGGCGTGCGCCGCGGAGGATGGCCACCGACCGTCGCCACCGGGCTGGTGCCTGGGCGGGCGGCCGATGACCTCCGTCCGCGTCGAACTGGCGTAGCGTCTCCACGATGAACGATCCCAGACAGACGATCGGCTGGCTGCTGCTCGTGATGGTGGCCGTGGTGGGTGGCGGGGCGGCGGTCCTCGGTGTGTCGCAGGCACCGAAGAACGTGCCCCTCCAAAAGGCGGTGGACAACACCCTGGCCGCGTCCAATTACAGCCAGGTCGTCACCGAGTCGACCCCGCAGGGCAAACAGACCGACTATCTCGTGTTCGAGGCGCCCGACAAGTTGGGCGGGTACGTGGAGAGCGGGAGCAAGCGTACCTACGTCTACGTCATCGGGGACACGGAGTACCAGAGCCTCACCGTCTCGTCCACGGCCTCCACCAAGCATCTGGTCTTCTACGCACAACCGAGCCAGGGGGCCACGACGGTCGACCCGACCCACAATTACCTGCGCTACGCGAGCACGGCGAAGAACATCAGCCAGACGGGCAGCACGTACTCGTTCACCTTGACCCAGAACGGCGAGACCGGGCACTTTTCGTACACGGTGTCCGGGCAGTACATCTCGGAATTCGACCTGGCCGTCAAGACCGCATCGGTCCAGTTGGTGATCTCCCAGGTCGGTTCATCACCCCCCGTCGCGTTGCCGAGCGGCGCCAAGGTGGTCAAGGCGCCGACCAGTCCCACCAGCCCGACCGGTTAGTCCCTCGGACGCCGTTGGCGTCAGGGTCCGGTGTCCGGCTCCGCGTGGTCGACGGCGTGGTCGACGGCGTGGTCGATGATGGCCCGGTCGATGGCCAGGCGGAGCATCCGGGCCCGCGCCTCGGGGTCGGCCGCCTCGGTCAGCCACCGGACCACGACGAAGTGTCGGGCGCCGGCTGCGACCATCCCGACGACCGTGGTGGGATCGACGCCACCGGTGATCCACACCGGCCACGGGGCCCTTGTGGTCGCCTCCCTCACATAGCCGAGGCCGGTCCCGGGCCGCCCCGGCTTCGTCGGCGTGGGCGTGACGGGGCCGGCCGAGATGTAGTCCACGGGGGCCTCGATGGCCCCGTCCAGATCGCCTACCCCGTGGGTGGACAACCCGATGATGGCCTGCGCTCCCATCAGCCGCCGAGCTTGGTCGGGAGCCATGTCCTCCTGGCCGACATGGACGCCGTCGGCACCGATCGCCGCAGCCAGACCGGGACGATCGTTGAGGATGAAGGGGACCTGGCGATCGGCACAGACCCGCTGGACCCGGGCCGCACATTCGACCAGCTGGGAATCGTTCAACCGCTTGTCCCGTAGCTGCACGATGTCGACGCCGCCCTCGATGCACCGCTCGATGAACAGCTCGAGATCGGGCCGGTCGGGCGAGCACAGGTACAGTCGCCGACGCCCGAGGTCCCAGCCGGCGCCCGGGCCCGGCGGGACGCTCACCCCGGCTTCGACGACTTGGCCTTGGCTTTGGCCTTCATCCGCTGTTTGTACTGGCGCACCTTGGCCAGCGCCTCGGGTGAATCGATGTCGGCCACCGAGCGGAACGTCCCGGCCTCACCGTAGGGTCCCGCCGCCCGCGCCCACCCGGCGGGACGGACGCCGAGCTGCTTCCCGAGAAGGGCGACGAAGATGCGCGCCTTCTGCTCGCCGAATCCGGGGAGCGCCTTCACGTTGGCCAGCAGCTGCTTGCCGTCGACGGCCGTGGTCCAAACGGCGGCGGCGTCCCCTCCGTAGTCGTCGACGATCAGGGCGCACACCTCCTGCACCCGCCGAGCCATCGACTTGGGAAACCGGTGCAATGCCGGCCTGGCGCTGAACAGGTCGGCCAGACGGTCCGGGTCCATGGAGGCCAAGGTGGCCGCGTCAAGCGACCCGCCGAGCCGCTCCTTCAGCTCGAACGGCGACCTGAAGGCCTTCTCGAGGGGGATCTGCTGGTCGAGGACCATGCCCACCAGTAGCGCGAGCGGATCGGTACTCAGAAGGTCGTCGGCGGCTTTATCACCGGTCAGGTACAGGGACATGGGTTCAGCGTATGCGAGTTTCATTCACCGTTCGACTTCGTCGGCAGCTCGTGCTACCAACGAGCCAGCCCAGCCAACAGCGTCTCTCGCCTTCCGAGAGGAGACCACAATTACGCCGTAGTGAGCCTCGTCCTTCACGTCGAGTAGGCGAGTAAATGATGCCGAGAGCTTGGCTCCGTCGGGTACGGCTGTCTTGAGCAGATCGGCCGCCCTTCGATGGTCGTCGCCCCGGTGGCGGCTGCGAAGTCGCGCACAACAGATGGCATCGGACGCCGCAATTCCAGCGAGGACGGCCAGCCCGGCGGCCACATTGAGGAACTCGTCACGAGACTGTTCGGCGAGGACCGTGGTAGCGACTTCGAGATACGCCCGAGACGTGGCCAGGCGCACACGCGCCTCCTGTTTGCCACACGCTGCTGTCCGCAAGGCTTTGGCCATGCCGGCTACACCGTCCGATTCGCTGGCGCTGAGTTCGCGACGATCGACGTGCCCACGAGGTCGATCGCGTCCCGCTCGATGTCGGCAGTCAGGGCGGTGTTCCGCGTTCTATCCACCCATTCGGCAAAGGAGAGATCCACAACCTGAAGTGGGTTGCCGCTCCACTGGAGCACGTGGGCACGCAGCTTGTCGACGTGCTGAGGCCACCGTGCTGCCTCAGCGGGGGAGGCAGGCATCGGAGCTGTCATGAAGGCCGCCACGACGTCGATCACGTTCGCCTTTCGACGTGGCTTGGCTTCGCCGGGGAACAGTGGGTGTACCAGGAGCACGTCCACGTCGCTGTCGGCGTCACCGTCACCACGTGCCGACGAACCGAAGGCACAGGCATAGAGGGGCTTCGGCCTCCATCCGCTGAGTTCTTTCCGCATTCGACGCCAGAGCTCGATCCGAAGATCAGCCATGGTGGTGGCAATGGGGGCGGCTACGTGCTCCCGATTGAGCTCGTGGACCCGATTCCGCCCCATCTCCGTGGCCTGCACCAGCCCCTGGTCGACCAGTCGGGCCAGGCATCTCCGTACACCGATCTCCGATCCGCGCACCGTCTCAGCGGCCACTTCGCCCACCGTAAGAGGACGGCCCGAACGGGCCAGCACGGCAAGTACGGGTCCGTCCAGTGTGGGTGTGATCGACCTCGTGGGGTCTCCCATGTCCATGATCACATAGTATAGGTGTCTCTCTTATTAGATAGATACCTATTGTTCAGGAAAAATGAACCTGCCGCCGCCGGCCCCCTCATTTGCAGATGGCCATGTGCCTTCCCCTACGGAGCGCTCCATTGTTGTCGAACCTGCTGGTCGAGGACCATGGCGATGAGGAGCGCCAGGGGATCGTCGGAGAGGAGCTTGTCGACGGCGCCGTCGCCGGTGATGTGGACCACGACGGTCAGGCTAGTCGGAGCCCTCCGGCTGCTCGGGCAACCCCTGGTACAGGCGCGAACGGGGATCGAGGGCGTCGAGCCCGGACCAGGCGAGCTCCCGGGCCTCTCGCTCGAGGCGCTTGCGCACGCCCACCGGGTGGAGGTCGGGGAAGAGCTTCCCGTTCAGATGGTCGAGCTCGTGCTGGAAGCATCGCGCCGCCAGGCCCTCCCCTTCGTAGTCGACGGCTGCTCCGTGCAGGTCCACGCCGCGGACAGCGCAGCGCAGGAGCCGGGCGGTCGGCAGTCCGAGGCCCGGCAGCGAGAGACACGCCTCCTCTCCTTGTTGGAGCTCACCGCCCATGGCCATGACCACCGGGTTGACCACGTGGCCGACCATCCCGTCGTGGAAGTCGAAGACGAACACACGCTCCGTGCGCCCGATCTGGTTGGCGGAGAGCCCGACCCCGTTGTCGGTTGCGTGAAGGGTCCCGAACATCTGCTCGACCAGGAGGGCGAGGCCCTCACCGAAGTCGGTGACCTCCTGACACCGGCGGCGGAGGACCGGATTCCCGAACAGTGTGATCGGGAGCACGTCCGAGCTCGGGGCGGGGCCGACGTCCACCCTTCCGATGTTAGAGGCCAGGCCGGTCTTCGGTGAGCTGCCGGTGTCCGGCGAGCGACGACGGACCCGGTCGGTGGATGGCCCCGGACGCCGGCGCATCGCCCGCCCCCTCGAGTCGCGACCGGATCCAGCCGGTGTCCAGGTGTTCGTCGACGGCATCGGCGAGCTGTTCGAAGGTGGCGCCGAGGAGCGGCGGAGCCTGGCCGCAGAACGCCTCGAGTACCGCCGGATCCTCGAACAGCCCGTGCAGGTACAGCCCCATCACGTTGGAGGCTCCGAACGCGAGCCCACCGGGAACGACCTCGACGGGACCGTAGGCCCGGGTCGTCCCGTGGCGGATCTCGTAGCCCGCCACCCGGCGTGCTCCGAGCCACGTCCACGGCGGGGCCAGCGGTCCGAACCGGGCCGAGGATCTGGCCGTGCGCTTCGAGGCCCGGTAGCGGGTCTCCACCGGGAGCAGCGCGAGGCCGACCGCAGCCCCTTCGACGCCGTCCGGGTCATCGATCCGCCGTCCCAGCATCTGCAGGCCGCCGCAGATCCCGAGCACCGGAGTCCCGTCATGGGCGGCACGGGTCACGGCCCCGGCCAGGCCGGTCCGGCGGAGCCAGTCGAGGTCGTGGGCCACGTGCTTGGAGCCCGGCAGGATGATGAGATCGGCGTGCCCGAGCCGGTCGGCGTCACGCACCCAGCTGACGTCGGCCACCTGCTGCAGTTGCGCGAACTCGTCGAGGTTGGACGCAAAGGGACCGCAGACGATCGAGACCCGTCGTCCCCGGCCGGGCCCGGTGATCGGGGTCGGGCCCTCCTCGTCGGGGAGGCCGTGGTCGAGCCACGGGAGTACCCCGACGGTGGGAACCCCGGTGACGGCCCCGAGGTCGTCGGGCGCCGGTGCCAAGAGGCCGGGATCGCCGCGGAACTTGTTCAGGACGAACCCCTCGACGCGCGCCTGCCAAGGCGCGGGAAGCAGGGCCCATGTCCCGTAGAGATGTGCGAATGCGCCGCCGCGATCGATGTCGGCCACCAGCACCACCGGGGCGTCGGCCGCGTCGGCCACCGCCATGTTGGCGATGTCGTCGGACCAGAGGTTCGTCTCGGCCGGACTACCCGCCCCTTCGATGATCACGACGTCGAACTCGTCGGACAGCGATGCGAGCGCGGTGGCCACATGGGGCCAGAGCTGGGCCGATCTGCCGCGCCAGGGCATCGATGTGAGCCTCTCGCTGACCACGCCGTTGAGGACGACCTGGCTGCGGGTCTCGCTCTCGGGCTTGAGGAGGACCGGATTCATGCGGACGTCGGGATGCACCCCGGCGGCCAGGGCCTGGAGCCACTGGGCGCTTCCGATCTCGCCGCCATCGACGATCCGGGCGTTGTTGGACATGTTCTGCGCCTTGAAGGGCACGGCCCGGATGCCGAGGCGGCGTGACCAGGCGCAGAGCGCGGTGACGAGGAGGCTCTTGCCCGCGTCGCTCGACACCCCCTGCACCATCAGCGCGGTCACGATCGGATCCTACGGCGGGGCCGCGTGCCCACCCCGAGCGGGCCGGGGGACCGGGTCAGGAAGACCAGGGGTCGACTGCCGCCGGGTCGATGCCGTAGCGCTCGATGGCGTCCGCATCGGTGCCGGGGGGGACGCTTCCCTCGGCGACGAGACTGTGGAGCACGGCGACCACCACGTGCTCGGCATCGACTTCGAAGAAGCGGCGCAGGACGTCCCTCGTGTCGGAACGGCCGAACCCGTCGGTGCCGAGGGAGGTGAACGGTCTGGGCATCCACCTCGAGACCTGGTCGGGGACCGACCGCATGAAGTCGGAGACGGCCACGATCGGGCCTTGCGAACCGGCCAACTCCTCGGTGACGAACGGTGTGCGCCGCGTCCCGCCCGGGTGGAGGCGATTCCAGCGCTCGACCGAGATGGCATCCTCCCGCAGTGATTTGTAGGAGGTCACCGACCACAGATCGGCATCGACGCCCCAGTCGGTGGCCAGCAACCGCTGGGCGCCGGCCGCGGCCTGCCAGGCGGACCCGGAGAACAGCACGGAGGCCCGGATCGATCCGTCCCCTCCGGGCGCGAACCGGTACATTCCCTTGATCGTGCCCAGGCGCACCCTTTCGGCTTCCGTCGGGTCGGAAGGCAGGGCGGGCATCGGGTAGTTCTCGTTGTAGAGGGTCAGGTACCAGATGCGGTCCTCCGGTTCGGGACCGGTCATCCGGCGGATGCCGTCTTCGAGGATGGTGGCCACCTCGTAGGAGAAGGCGGGATCGTAGGCGGCGACGCTCGGCACCGTCGACGCCAGCAGGAGGGAGTGGCCGTCCTGGTGCTGGAGACCCTCGCCGTTGAGGGTCGTCCGGCCGGCGGTGCATCCGAGGAGGAACCCACGGCCCCGGCAGTCCCCGAGGGCCCAGAGGAGGTCGCCCACCCGCTGGAAGCCGAACATGGAATAGAACAGGTAGAAGGGGATGGTGGGCTCGCCCCAGGTGGCGTACGAGGTCGCCGCGGCGGTGAAGGCGGCCACCGCGCCGGCCTCGCTGATGCCCTCCTGGAGTACCTGACCGGTGGCACTCTCGGCGTAGTGGAGCGCCAGCCCGGCGTCCACCGGGGTATAGTGCTGGCCCTCGGGGGCGTAGATCTGCACTTCACTGATCAGGGATTCGAGCCCGAAGGTCCGGGCCTCGTCCGAGACGATGGGGACGATGCGCTTGCCGATCGAGGGATCCCGCACCAGCGATCGCAGGAGGCGGGCGAACGCCATGGTGGTGGAGACCGACTGGCGGCCCGACCCGGCCAGGAGATCGGCGAACGCGGACCGATCGGGCTCTGGAAGTGGTCCCGACCGCACCACCCGTCGGGGGAGCGGGCCGCCCAGGGCGCGGCGTCTCTCGGCCAGGTAGACGGCCGCCTTCTCGTCCGGCGCGGGCCGGTAATACGGCGGCAGTTCGGCATCGAGGTCGTGCTCGGGGATCTCGTCGTTGAGGAAGAGTCGGTTGCGCAGGGTGAGCAGCTGTGCCTTGGTCATCTTCTTGATCTGGTGGGTGGCATTGCGGGCTTCGATCTCGGGACCGAGCGTCCAGCCCTTGATGGTCTTGGCCAGGATGGCGGTCGGTGTCCCGACGTGCTCGGTGGCCGCCTGGTAGGCGGCGTAGAGCTTCCGGTAGTCGTGGCCTCCCCGCGGGAGGGACTGCAGTTCCTCGTCGGAGAGGTGGCTGACCAGTTCCTGGAGACGGGGATCGGGACCGAAGAAGTGCTCCCTGATGTACGCCCCGGACTCGGTGGCGTACTTCTGGAACTCGCCGTCCACCGTCGAGTTCATCTTGTTCAGCAGCACCCCTTCCACGTCCTTGGCCAGCAGGTCGTCCCAGGTGCGGCCCCAGATCACCTTGATCACGTTCCAGCCCGCCCCCCGGAAGAGGGCCTCGAACTCCTGGATCACCTTGCCGTTGCCCCGCACCGGACCGTCGAGTCGTTGGAGGTTGCAGTTGACCACGAAGACCAGGTTGTCGAGGTGCTCCCGCCCGGCCATTCCGAGGGCGCCGATGGTCTCGGGTTCGTCGAATTCCCCGTCACCCACGAAGCACCACACCCGGCTGTCCTGGGTGCCGGCGACACCACGGGCGTGGAGGTAGCGGCTCACGTGGGCCTGGGCGATGGCGTTGAGCGGGCCGAGACCCATCGACACCGTGGGGTACTCCCAGAACTCGGGCATCAACCGGGGATGCGGATAGGAGGAGAGCCCGTTGCTCCCCACCTCGAACCGGAAGTTGTCCAGCTGCTCCTCCGAGAGGCGGCCCTCCACGAAGGCCCGGGCGTAGATGCCCGGAGAGGCATGACCCTGGAAATAGACCTGATCCCCGGGATGGCCATCGTCCTTTCCCCGGAAGAAGTGGTTGAACCCCACCTCGTACAGGGAGGCGGAGCTGGCGTAGGTCGAGAGGTGGCCGCCGATGGCCTCCGAGCGGACGTTGGCCCTGACCACCATGACCGCGGCATTCCAGCGGATGAAGGCCCGGATGCGCCGTTCGAGGTATTCGTCGCCGGGGAACTCCGGCTCCTCGTCGGAGGGGATGGTGTTGACGTAGGGGGAGGAGACCGTGGCCGGGAAGTCCACCTGCTTCTGGCGCGCCCGCTCGAGGATTCGCATGAGCAGGTAGCGGGCCCGGGTCCGCCCGTGGACATCGACGATGTCGTCGAACGCGTCCAGCCATTCCGACGTCTCCACGGGATCGGCGTCGGGAAGTTGATGGCTCACTCCGTCGAACAGCACCTCCCCATGCTTGCACTGCCCGGGCCCGGGGGGAAGGACAGCACGGTTCGGGATCGTTCGAGGCGGCTCGTTCGGGCGGGCTCTCGGGCCGCGCCGTCGGGCCGCGCCGTGAGGCCGCGCCGTGACGGCCGCGCCCGGCCGTGCACCAATTGGCCGGGCGCAACGGGCATGCTGTCCCGATGAGCCCTCCGCCCCGACCCCCGGATCCGGTGACGACCGTGTACACGGACGGGTCGTGTCTCGGGAACCCCGGCCCCGGGGGGTGGGCGTGGGCGGTCGACGGGGGCAGGTCGGACAGTGGGGGCGAGGCCCACACGACCAACCAGCGGATGGAAGTGACCGCGGTGGTGCGTGCCCTGCAGTCGCTGTCCGGGCCGCTCCACGTGATGAGCGATTCGACCTACGTCGTCAACTGTTTCCGCCAGAAGTGGTGGGAGGGGTGGCAGCGGCGGGGTTGGCGCAATGCCCAGGGAAAGCCCGTGGCCAACCAGGATCTGTGGCAGGAGCTGCTGGCACTGGCGCTCGACCCGGGCCGCCCGGTGACCTTCGGCTGGGTGAAGGGGCACTCGGGAGATCGGATGAACGACGTGGTGGACTCGCTGGCCACCCAGGCTGCGGCCCGCCAGTGACGGCCAGGCCCGGCACCGGTTTTGGCGCCGGTCGATCCCTCCCGTAACCTGCTGGCATGCAGATCAACGGAAGCTCAGCAATCATCACCGGTGGCGCATCAGGCCTCGGAGAGGCCACCGCCCGCAAGCTTGCCGCCGAAGGCGTGCGGGTCACCGTGTTCGACCGCAACGAGGAGCGGGGCAAGGAAGTGGTGGCCGACATCGGGGCCAAGGCGAACTTCGTCGGGGGCGACGTGACCGAGCCGGAGGATTGCCAGAAGGCGGTCGACCAGGCGGCTGAGGGCGGGAGTCTCCGCATCGCGGTGAACTGTGCGGGGTCCGGCTGGGTGGGGAGGGTCATCAACCGTGATGGATCCCCCCACGACCTGGCGCCCTTCCAGTTCATCCAGAACCTCAATGTCATCGGGACGTTCAATGTGATGACCAAGGCGGCCTCGGCCATGGCCACCGTCGAACCACAGGAGAACGGCGAGCGCGGGGTGATCGTCAATACGGCGTCGGTGGCCGCGTTCGACGGCCAGATCGGGCAGTTGGCCTACTCCGCGTCCAAAGGGGCCATCGTGGGCATGACGCTGCCGGCGGCGCGCGACCTGGCCGTGGTGGGCATCAGGGTGCTGGCCATCGCCCCCGGCCTGTTCGACACGCCACTGCTGGCCATGTTGCCCGAGGAAGCCCGCACGGTCCTCGGCCAGTCGGTCAACTTCCCCAAGCGCCTGGGCAACCCGGCCGAGTTCGGGGAGCTGGTGGCCCACATCGCCACCAACAGCTACCTCAACGCCGAGGTGATCCGGCTCGACGGCGGGATCCGGATGCCTCCCAAGTAGCCCGTCCCGGTCACGGCCGACCACGGACCGGACGGCCGGACGGCTCAGGTAGTCTCGCTGCAGTGCCATGACCTCCACCGTCTCCACCCCCAGGGCCGAAAGCCCTGCCGCCGGAAGCGCCGTCATCCGGACGGTGGGACTCACCAAGGTGTACGCCGGCTCGGATCTGCGCGCCGTGGACGGGCTCGATCTGACGGTCGAGCCGGGGGAGATCTTCGGGCTGCTGGGCCCGAACGGAGCCGGCAAGACCACCACCGCGGGCATGCTCACCACCCGGGTGATCCCGACGTCGGGCCGGGCGTTCGTCGGGGGCATCGACGTGGTGAGCCATCCCGCCCTGGCCAAGCAGATCCTCGGCATCGTGAGCCAGCAGAACACCCTGGACCGCCAGCTGACGGTCTGGGAGAACCTCTACTTCCACGGCCGGCTCTTCGGGATCGCGGCCCGGGACTCGCGCCGGACGGCCACCGAGCTCCTGGAGCAGTTCCAACTCGAGAAGTGGGCGGGTGCATCGGTCTACGCCCTCTCGGGCGGCATGGCCCAACGTCTCATGGTGGCCCGGGCCATCTTCCACCGCCCGGCGGTGCTCTTCCTCGATGAGCCCACCGCCGGTCTCGACCCGCAGAGCCGGCTGGCGCTGTGGGGCACGCTGCGCGAGCTCAACGCCGCCGGCCAGACCATCTTGTTGACCACCCACTACATGGAAGAGGCCGACCAGCTCTGCGGACGGGTGGCCATCATGGACCGGGGAAGGATCCTCGCCCTGGACACGCCGGCCGCGCTGAAGCAGAAGGTCGACGCCGACACCATCGTCACCGTCACCGCGTCCGGCGATCCCGACCGACTGGCCCGGGTGCTGACCGAGGGGATCGAAGGGGTCACCCGGACCCGGCCCATCGAGGGCGGGGTCGAGCTCCACGTGAAGGGGAAGGACCGACTGCTGCCCAAAGTGCTCGGTGTGGCCGAAGACGCCGGGTACCCGGTGTTGGACATCTCGGTGAACGAGCCCACGCTGGAGACGGTCTTCATCAATCTGACCGGCAAGGAGCTGAGGGACTGATGAGCACCGTCGAGACGAGCCCACCGATCTCCGTCGTGCACTCGGCGCCGACCCGCTCGGCATTCGAGGCCGGCCGGATCGCCTTGTGGGCGCTCATCCTCCGTGACCTGGTGGTGTTGCGCAAGCATCTCGTGGAGTTCGTCATCCGGGTGCTCGTGCAGCCCTTCCTGCTCTGTTTCGTCTTCCTCTACGTCTTCCCGAAGATCGGCCAGGGCATCGGCGGGGGTGGTGGGCCGAGGGCGGAGTCGGCCTTCGCCACCCTGCTGGTCCCCGGCGTGGTGGGCATCTCCATCCTCTTCCAGGGCGTGCAGTCGGTGGCGCTCATCATGTCCCAGGAGTTCGGCTTCACCCGCGAGATCGAAGACCGTGTGCAGGCGCCCTGCCCCATCTGGCTGGTGGCCATGGCCAAGGTCCTCTCCGGCGCGGTCCAGGGCCTCATCTCGGCCATCATCGTCCTACCCATCGCCTCGGTCGTCCACGCCAAGGGGGTGGAGGCCCAGCTCACCCTGCACTGGTGGATCATCGTGACCGTCGTCCCTCTGGCCTGCGTGACCATGGCATCGCTGGGTCTCCTGCTCGGGACCAGCTTCGAACCCCGCAACATCGGGCTCATGTTCGGGTTCATCATCCTGCCGGTGACCTTCCTCGGTGGGACGTACTACGAGTGGACCCGCCTCGCACCGGTCGAGGTGGGGAGCTGGCACTGGCTGCAGACCGTGGTGCTGATCAACCCGCTGATCTACGTGAACGAAGGCATGCGGGCCGCGTTCACCGATGCGCCGCATATGCACCTCTACGTCGTCTATCCGGTCATCATCGGGTTCCTCGCGCTCTTCCTCGGCCTCGGGCTGCGGAATTTCAGGCGACGGGTGCTCTCCTGACCACCGTCGGTTGGGTGCCCGACGTGGGTGCCGGGACGGTGACGGGTCCGCGTCCCCGGGCCGTGGCCTCCTGAGGTGGAGCGCCGATGTGGGCCGGTAGGCTGATGGCTGTCCACCTGCAGTCGACGAGCACTCGAAGGAGGCGGTTCCCACGGCAACCGAGGTAGCGGACGCACCCGCGACATTCGATGTGGTGATCATCGGCGGCGGGCCCGGTGGTTATGCCACGGCGCTCTACGGGGCCGCGGCCGGGCTGTCGGTGGCCGTGGTCGAGATGGACAAGGTGGGGGGCACCTGCCTCCACCGGGGCTGCGTGCCGGCGAAGGAGTTCCTCGAGACGGCGTCCGTCTACCGCACGGTGGCCGGATCGGGCCGGTTCGGGATCGATGCCGGGGGAGAGGCCGCCGGCACGCCGGCCCTCGACTTCTCGGTGAGCCAGGCCCGCAAGCAGGAGGTGGTGGACCAGCTGTTCAGGGGCCTGGCCGGGCTGTTGAAGGGGCGCGGGGTCGAGGTGTACGGCGGGAGCGGCACGTTGCTCCCCGGGCGCCGGGTCCGCATCACCGGCAACGACGGCACCACTACGGAGATCACCGGGACCGATGTCGTGCTGGCGGCCGGTTCGGTCCCCCGCACCATTCCCGGCTTCGACGTCGACGGCGAGTTGGTGATGACCTCCGACGAGGTGCTGGCCCTGGAGGAGCTGCCGGACTCGGTGGCGGTGGTCGGCGGTGGGGCCATCGGGTGCGAGTTCGCGTCGTTGTTGAGCGATCTCGGGACGGACGTCACGGTGTTCGAGGCACTGCCGACCATGTTGAGCGGCTGTGACGACGATGTGGTCACTGCGGTGGCAAGGTCGTTCCGCAAGCGGGGTATCGAGGTGAAGGCCGGGGTGCAGCTGCAGGGCCACACTCCCGACCCGTCGGGGAGGGGTACCACCCTGTCCTACGGCGACGGCGAGAAGCTGGAGGTCGACGCGGTCATCGTGTCGGTGGGCCGGCGCCCGCGCACCGAGGGCCTCCTGGCCGAGGGGACCGGGGTGGTGGTCGACGACCACGGTTTCGTGGTCGCCGATCAGACCATGCGCACGGCGGCGGACGGGGTGTGGGCGGTGGGCGACGTCGTGGCCGGCACCCCTCAACTGGCCCATGTCGGCTTTGCCGAAGGGATCGTGGTGATCAAGAGCATCCTGGGTGAGCCGGTGGTTCCCGTCGACTACCAACGGGTGCCCTGGGCCATCTACTGCCATCCGGAGGTGGCGTTCGCCGGTCTGACCGAGGCGGCGGCCAGAGCGGCAGGGTTCGACGTGACGGTCAAGAAGGACCCGTTCGGCGGGAACAGCCGGGCCCGGATCATCGGGGACACCGAAGGTCTGGTCAAGATCGTGGCCGAGCGGCTCGAGGACGGCGCCACGGGAAGGATCCTCGGGGTCCACATGGTGGGGCCGTGGGTGACCGAGCAACTCGGTGCCGGATATCTGGCCGTCAACTGGGAGGCCACGGCCGACGACGTGGCCCAGTTCATCCAGCCGCACCCCTCCCTGTCGGAGACCTTCGGGGAGACGGTGCTGGCCCTGACCGGAAGGGGACTCCACCTTGCCTGATGTGACCATGCCGCAGCTGGGCGAGACGGTGACCGAAGGGACCATCACCAAGTGGTACAAGGCCGTCGGGGACCAGGTGGCCCGCGACGAACCGCTGTTCGAAGTGTCGACGGACAAGGTCGACTCCGAGGTGCCGTCCCCGGCCGGGGGTGTACTGACGGCCATCCTGGTGGAGGAGGGCGAGACCGTCGACGTCGGGGTCACCCTGGCGGTGATCGGCGACGGGGTCTCGGCCAACGGCAGCGGGTCGGCATCCGCTCCGGCGCCGCCCGCCGCCACGCCCGCACCGCCTGCCGCCGCGCCCGCACCGCCTGCCGCCGCGCCCGCACCGCCTCCGGCGGGACCGGAACCGGGCGATGTGGCCGCCGCCGCGGCTGACAGACTCCCGGCATCCGAGCACACCGGGGATCCCTCACCGGCGCCGACCCCCGAGCCCCCGCCACCCGCGTCCTCCGTCGAGTCGGGGGAGGGGCTCATCCTCTCGCCTGTCGTGCGCAAGCTGCTCAACGAGCACGGTATCGACAGATCGACCGTGAAGGGCACGGGACTCGGCGGGCGCATCACCCGAGCGGACGTGGAGGCGGCTGTGGCCGAAAGGCCGCGGAGCACGTCCCCCACCCAGACGGGGGATCCGGCGCCGGTGCCGAGCATCCAGGGGCGCCGCCCGCCGGAGCCGGACGTGCCGACCGCTGGCGTTCGGAGCACAGACGGGTCCAGGGACGAGATCGTCCCCTTCACCAACATCCGGCGCCGCACCGCCGAGCACATGGTCCGCTCCAAGGCGACATCGGCCCACACCCTGATGGTCAAGGAGATCGATTACGAACGGGTCGAGCACGTCAGGCGGACACACGGCGATCGATTCCGGGCCGAGGAGGGGTTCAGCCTCACCTACCTGGCCTTCGCGGCCCGTGCCGCCGTCGAGGCCCTGGCCGAATTCCCCCACCTCAACTCATCGGTGGGGGACGATGCGCTCATCATCCACCACGACATCAATCTCGGGATCGCCGTCGACCTCGACAACGAAGGCCTCATCGTCCCGGTGGTGCACAACGCCGAGGAGTTGAACCTGCGGGGCATGGCCCGTCGCATCCGGGACGTGGCCGACCGGGCCCGCAACAAGAGGCTGAGCCTCGACGACATCAGTGGCGGAACCTTCTCCATCACCAACGCCGGCCCGTTCGGCACGCTCATCACCGGAGCCATCATCAACCAACCCCAGGTGGCCATCTTGTCCACGGACGGTGTGGCCCGGAAGCCGGTGGTGGTGGAGCTGCCCGACGGGACCGAGTCCATCGCCATCCATTCCGTCGGGCTGGTGGCCATGACCTTCGACCACCGGGCCGTCGACGGCGCCTACGTGGCGCGCTATCTGGCCCGGCTGTCGGAGATCCTCAACGATCGCGACTGGGCCGGTGAGCTGTAGATCGGCGGTGGCGATGGCCGCCCGCCCGTCGGCTGGTCGCCGATGAGGATCCGTTGGCTGGGACGGGTGCCCTACCGTGAGGCCTGGGACCTGCAGCGGGCGCTGAGCCGGCGCTCGACCGAGGACTACCTCCTCCTGCTGGAGCATCCACCCGTCTACACGCTGGGCGCCAACGGCGACGTCGACCACGTGCTGGTGGATCCGTCATCGGTGGGCGCCGACTTGATCAGGGTCGATCGCGGCGGTGACGTGACCTATCACGGACCCGGTCAGCTGATCGGCTACCCGCTGATCTCGGTGGGGCCGGGACCGCACCGTGGTCCCCATCACGTCGCCCGGGTCGAGCAGGTGGTGATCGACGCGCTCGTCGCCCTCGGGCTCCCGCCGGCTTCGGTGGGGCGGCTGCCGGGCTACCCGGGGGTCTGGGTCGGGCTCGACGGCGGGACCGCCGGGCCCAGGAAGATCTGTGCCATCGGGGTTCGAACGTCGAGGGGTCGGACCATGCACGGTTTCGCCCTCAACGTCCACACCGACCTCTCGATGTTCGATCACATCGTGCCCTGCGGGATCGCCGACAAAGCGGTGACCTCGCTGGCGGCCGAGGGGTGCCCGGCACCGGTGTCCGAGGTGGTCGACTCCCTCATCGCCTCGGCGCAGTCGGCATGGGGACCGGCCTCCGACATCCAGCGGGTCACGGACGCCTCGGTCGCCCGGCCGGCGGTGCCGGCGGGGTCGACCGTCCACCAGTCCGGCCACCCCGGGACGGAACCGGTCGCCGTCTCGCTCGACCCCCCGAGGGCCGGGGAGCGTGCCCTCGACCGGCGGCTCCGGCGGTCGGGGGTCGACCCCCGTACCGCGGTGTCGATGGCAGCGCGCAAGCCACCCTGGCTGCGGGTCAAGGCGAACATGGGCGACGCATACCTCGATCTCAAGCACGACCTCCGCCATCTCGATCTGGTCACGGTCTGCGAGGAGGCCGGCTGCCCGAACATCTACGAGTGCTGGGCCGACGGGACCGCCACCTTCATGATCAACGGCTCCCGCTGCACCCGTGCCTGCGGGTTCTGCCAGGTCGACACCCGCCATCCCCTCCCCCTCGACGCCGGTGAGCCCGAGCGGGTGGCTGAAGCCGTGGAGCGGATGGGTCTGGCGCATGCCGTGATCACCTGTGTGGCCCGGGACGACCTGGCCGACGGTGGCGCGTCCGGGTTCGCGGCCACCATCGCCGCGATCCGGAGGCGCACGCCGCGGACGACCGTCGAGGTCCTCATCTCGGACTGCAAGGGTGACGGGGCGTCACTTCGCACGGTGTTCGACGCCGGGCCCGACGTCCTCAACCACAACATCGAGACGGTGGCCAGGCTGCAGCGGGCGGTGCGTCCCTCGGCCGGCTACGCCCGGAGCCTGACCGTCCTGGCCCGGGCCGCGGATGCCGGGCTCGCCACCAAGTCGGGGATCATCCTCGGGATGGGCGAGCGGATGGACGAAGTCCTCGCCACCCTGGCCGACCTGCGGGCCGTGGGCACCGACATCGTGACCATCGGACAGTACCTGCGTCCGAGCGGCCACCATCTCCCGGTGGCCCGCTGGTGGACGCCCGACGAGTTCGAGGCCGTCCGGATCGCCGGGATGGCCATGGGGTTCGCCCACGTCCAGGCATCCCCGCTCACCCGGTCGAGCTATCACGCCCGGGAGGCTGTCGAGGCAACGGCCGCGGAGAGCTCGGACGTGGTGGCGCACGGATCGGACCCGGCCACGGTGTTGTCCGAGGCCACCACGGCATCGTGACCGGACCGTGAGCGTGCTGTCGGACGTGGCCCAGGCCTCCCGCCGTGACCGCATCAGCCGGGTCCGCGAGCGCATGCTCGAGTCGGGTGTGGATGCGCTGCTGCTCTCCCATGGTGCCGACCTTCCCTGGCTGACCGGCTATACGGCGATGCCCCTCGAGCGGCTGACCATGCTCGTGCTGCCGGCGACCGGGGATGCCGTCCTGGTCGTGCCGGCCCTGGAGGCGCCCAGGGTCGCTGCCGCCGACCAGCTCTTCTCGCTCCTCCCGTGGAGTGATGTCGAAGATCCTCTCGAGCTGGTCACCTCGCTCCTCCCCGGCTCAGCCGCGGGCGGTACCGCACGCCGGCTGGCCATCTCCGACCGGGCCTGGACCACGACGGTCCTCGCCCTCCAGCGCCGACGGCCCGACGCCACGTGGATCGAGGCCTCGACGGTCACCTCTCCCATACCGCGCCGTCAAGGACGCCTCGGAGCTGGACGCCCTCAGGCTCGCCGCCGCCGCCGCCGACCGGGTGGCCGCCGTGCTGCAGGCCGGGGAGATCCCGCTCGTCGGCAGCACCGAGTCGGCCGTCTCGGCCCGCATCGCCGCGCTGCTGATCGAGGAGGGCCATCAACAGGTCAACTTCGCCATCGTGGGCAGCGGTCCCAACGCGGCCAGTCCCCATCACGAAGCCGGCGCCCGGCTCATCGGCCGGGGCGAGACCGTGGTGTGCGACTTCGGCGGCTCGTACTCGGTCGACGGCGACGTGGGGTACTGCTCGGACATCACCCGGACCGTGGTCACCGGTCAGGTGCCGAGCGACGTCGACGAGTGCTACCAGGTGCTGCGCGCGGCCCAGCAGCGGGCCGTCTCCGCGGCCCGGTCGGGAGTGCCGGCCGAGTACGTGGACCACGTGGCCCGTCAGGTCATCGAAGATGCCGGCTTCGGAAGGCTCTTCGTGCACCGGACCGGCCACGGCATCGGGATCGAGGAACACGAGGATCCGTACCTGGTGGCCGGGAACGCCGAGCACCTCCGGCCGGGTCATGCATTCTCGGTGGAACCGGGCATCTACTGGCCCGACCGTTTCGGCATGAGGCTCGAGGACATCGTGGTCATCGGCGAGGACGGCCGGCCCGAGGCCCTCAACTCCGCCGATCACGATCTCGTCGTCGTCGACGGATAGGAGTCCGCGGTGGACCTGGGCATCGAAGGCAAGGTGGCGCTGGTGGTGGGCGGGTCACGCGGTCTGGGCCGGGCCACGGCGGAGGCGCTGGCGGCCGAAGGGGTCCGGGTGATGCTCTCCTCGCGTCGTCGAGAGTCCCTGGCCCTGGCCCGGGCCAGCCTCGAGGCGACCGGGGCCGACGTGGCCGTCGAGGCCGCCGACATCTCGGATCCGGCCGCACCGGCAGCCCTGGTCGAGGCGACCGTGCGGACCTTCGGCACGATCGACATCGTGATCGCCAACGCCGGCGGCCCACCGGCCGGCAGGGCCCTCGACGTCGACGACTCGATGATCGATGGCGCGCTCGACGCCATCCTCAAGTCGGCTGTCCGCCTGACCAGGGAGGCGGTTCCCTTCATGCGCACCAACGGGTGGGGCCGGGTCTGCTGCATCGCCTCCTACTCGGTGGTACAGCCGATTCCCGGGCTGGCCCTGTCCAATCTGGCCCGGGCCGGGCTGTGGGCGTGGGCGAAGACCGCGGCGCAGGACCTGGCGGCCGAGGGGACCGGCATCACGCTCAACGTGGTCTGCCCGGGACCGCACGCCACCGACCGCATGCGCGAGCTGGGCGGTGCCGGGGTGATGGGGGACCCGGCCGACTTCGGCCGGGTGATGGCATTCCTCTGCTCCCGTCACGCCGGGTTCGTCAACGGCTCCGCCGTGGTCGTCGACGGCGGCGCCACCCTGGCCCTCTAGCGCCGCGGCCGTGCCGCGACCGGTCTACGACCGGGGACCGGTCGGAGGCGGCGGCGGTTGTACCAGGAGGGGGAGCGGCGGATCGATCGGGTCGGATGCCGACCGAGGGGGCGGTGGGATCGCCCGAGGCGTCGCGGCCGGGTGTCCCCAGCCCGCTGTCTTCTGGTCGAACGCAGGTGGCGTACCGACCGGCGAGCGATCGATGACCCCGAACGACGACGGCACGGGCATCGGCGCCTTCACACCGGCGCTCTTCGTGGTGCCGCCCGCGGCGCGGGCGGATGCGGCGAACGAGGGCGCCAGAGGCCGGTGGTTCCCCGCCACGGCCTTCTCCATCAAGGAGCCGCCGGCCGTCCCGTAGTGGGCCATATCGAAATCGTAGAACCCCGCACTGGCCGCACGCCGGATCTTCTGGTCATGGGATCGCTTGGCCCGAACGACCACGAGCAGGACCAAGACGAATCCTCCGAAGCAGATCACGCCGAGCTCGATCGAGGACATCCTGTTCTCCCCTGCCTTGGAGGTGTCACCATCCATGCTACCGATCAACTGCCGGAAACGCACTGAATTTCTCGGACCGGTCCGGTACCGGCCCTTTCTGATCAGCCCGGTTCGACTGACGGGTCGAGCCCGTTGGCGCCGGAGCCGGTCCACGGTGAAGCGAGTGACCGGTGGCGATCCGTGGCCGCAGGCTCGGCCGACGCGGCGGACACAAGAGCCGGGACCGGCCGGGCCTCGGCCCAGGGTCCCAATGAGAGGTCGGGAACGCGACGAGCATGGTCCCACGTCGACGTCCGGGCGGGGATCGTGGCCCCCAACAGGTCGAAGATACCACCGGGCTCCCACGGGTCCGCCACCGGCCACCCCGGTCGATGTCGTCTGAGCGGTCGGAAGGCGAAGGCCCACATGGCCCCTGCGGCCAGCGCCACGAGGGCCACCACCTCGAGAACCGTGGCCAGGGTCACCGAGTTGGACGGTGGTCCGGCCGGCACGTTCGGGGTGGCTCGGGGTCGCGGGTCGGCCGACCGACCGGGATCACCGTGGCGGACCGACCCGTACTGTTGAAAGCTCACGGCGACGGCCTGGGAGGGGGTGAGGGTCGCGGTGTTGGACACCGAGGACGATGATGCGAGCTCGGTCATGGAGACGTACTCTCCGGCCCGGAAGACCACGATCTGCTCGACGGCGCGTACCGGCGTGGCGATGTGCACGGAGTAGCCGTGGGCCCCGGGAATGCTCGGGACGTCGAACGGGTCGGAGCCGGCGAACGGCGCCGCCAGTCCGGCGGCGAAGCTCTCGGCATCGCCGAGCCGTGGGATGCGGAACAACAACACCGCCACGTCGTTGGCGCCCTCGCCGGGGCCGGTCCCATCGGTCCACAGGCGGATGAAGGCCCCGAAGTCCGGCTCGGCAGCCAGGGCGTCGAACTGCTCCTCGGCCCGTTGGGGTGACGTCGATTGGGAGCCGAACTCGGTGGGCGTCAGCGGACCGTCGGTCGGACCTGTCGGGGCCACCGTGTAGCCGGGCAGGGGTTGGGAGATCATCAGCGACTGGAGCGGAGGGACGGTCGCCGCGTCCGCCGGGCCGGCCGCGTCCGCTGCGCCGGCCGCGGTCCGGCCGGCCGACATCGGGACCGCCACCGCGAGGGCGACCGCCACCGCGGTGGTGAGGAGGCCTCTGATCGTGGCCCCGGCTGCTGGAGGGCGCAACCGACGTGACGGCACGGGTGAAAGGCCCTACGCCAGGAAATACTTGGCTTGCGGGTGATGGCAGACGATCGCCGTGGTCGACTGCTCCGGTTGGAGCTGGAAGCCCTCGCTCACCTCGATGCCGATGCGGTCGGCTCCGAGGAGCTCCACGACCTTGGCGTTGTCCTCGAGAGCCGGGCAGGCCGGGTAGCCCCACGAGTAGCGACCGCCGCGGTACTTCTGCTTGAACAGTCCGGTCAGGGTGGGGCCGTCCTCCTCGGCGAAGCCCAGCTCCTCGCGGATCCGCCGGTGCCAGTACTCGGCCAGGGCCTCGGCCATCTCGACCCCGAGTCCGTGCAGGTAGAGGTAGTTCTGGTACTGGTCGTCCGCCTTCAGGCGCGCCGCCTCCTCGGAGACCCGTTCCCCCATGGTCACCACCTGGAACGACGCCCAGTCCGGCTCGCCCGAGTCGACCGGGCGGAAGAAGTCGCTGATGCACAGCCATGGCGACTCGGTCTGCCGGGGGAAGGTGTACCGCATCAATTCCTTGGTCCGGCCCTCGTCCTCGAACAGGACCAGATCGTCACCGTCGGCGTTGGCCGCGAAGTGGCCCCAGGCCACCTGCGGGACCAGCAGCTGGCCGGCCTTGGCCGTGGACAGCTGGTCGCGGAGGAGGGACCGGATCCTGTCCTTGAAGGCCGCATCGTCCTCACCGGCCTCGGGACGGAATCCCCACTGGTTGCGGAAGAGGGCCGTCTCGTTGAGGAAGGCGGCGATGTCGTCGATGGCCATCCCCTTGGCCACCCGGCTCCCGAGGAACGGCGGTTCGAACGTCGGGTTGTCCGGGGCGACCTCGGGGGACCGGGTCGGGAGCGTCTCCCCCCGTTGGCGGGCCTCGGCCGCAGCCTGCTTGCGCAGCTCGCTCTTGCGGGGCCCGAGGTCGCGGCCGCCGATGGCCCGTCCGAAGTCGGGGTCCTCCTCACCCGACCTGGACAGCTCGACCAGCCGGTCCATGGTGCGGAGGCCCTCGAAGGCGTCCTTGCCGTAGAACAGCCGGCCGTCGTAGACGTTGCGAAGGTCCCGTTCGACGTAGGTGCGGGTCAGCGCCGCGCCCCCCAGGATGACCGGGATGTGGGCCAGGTTGCGCCGGTTCAGCTCCTCGAGGTTCTCGCGCATGATGAGCGTGGACTTGACCAGCAGCCCGCTCATGCCGATGGCATCTGCACCCGTCTCCTCGAGGGCGTTGACCATGTCGCCGATCCCCACTTTGATCCCGAGGTTCTTGACGGTGTACCCGTTGTTGGTGAGGATGATGTCGACCAGGTTCTTGCCGATGTCGTGCACGTCACCCTTCACCGTGGCCAGCACCATCACCCCCTTGCCCCCCTGGTCCGCCTTCTCCATGTACGGCTCGAGGTAGGCGACGGCCGTCTTCATCGTCTCGGCCGACCCGAGCACGAAGGGCAACTGCATCTCGCCGGATGCGAACAGCTCGCCGACCGTCTTCATCCCGGCCAGCAGGAAGTCGTTGATGATGATCAACGGCGTCACCCCGTCCGCCATGGCCTCGTCGAGATCGGCTTCGATCCCGTTGCGGTCGCCGTCGATGATCCGGTGCTCGAGGCGCCGCTCGACCGGCCAACCCGACCGGTCCTCGGTGGCCGCCGCACTCGAGGCCGACACCCCTTCGAAGATGGCCAGCAGCTCGGACAAGGGGTCGTACCCGTCGCGGCGGCGGTCGTAGACCAGGTCGAGGCAGACCTCCCTGGCCCGCTCGTCGATCTTCGACAGCGGCAGGATCTTCGATGCATGGACGATGGCGGCGTCGAGCCCGGCCTCCACGCACTCGTGGAGGAACACCGAGTTGAGCACCTGCCGTGCGGCCGGATTGAGCCCGAACGAGACGTTGGACAGGCCGAGGATGGTGTACACACCGGGCAGCTCGGCCTTGATCCTCCTGATCCCCTCGATGGTCTCGATGCCGTCCTTGCGGCTTTCCTCCATCCCCGTGGACAGCGGGAGCGCCAGGGCGTCGAACATCAGGTCCTCTGGCCGCAGCCCGTACCGCTGGGTGGCGATGTCGTGGATGGCGGTGGCGGCGCGGAGCTTCCACTCGGCCGTCCGGGCCTGCCCCTCGGTGTCGATGCACGTGCACACCACGGCGGCGCCGAACTCCTTGGCCAGGGTGAGGAACGAGTCGAGCCGGGTGCCGGGCTCGTCGCCCTCCTCGAGATTCACCGAGTTGATCACCGCCCGTCCGCCGATCCACGACAAGGCGGTCTCGACGACGGGTGCCTCGGTGGAGTCGACCATCAGCGGTGCGGTCGACTGGGTGGCGAACCGGGAGGCGATCTGCTCCATGTCGGCCACACCGTCGGCTCCCGTGTAGTCGACGCACACATCGATGAGGTGTGAACCCTCCTTGACCTGATCGCGGGCCATGGCCACGCAGGTGTCCCAGTCGGCTTCGAGCATGGCCTCGCGGAACTTCTTCGATCCGTTGGCGTTCGTCCGCTCCCCGACGACCAGGAACGAGGTGTCCTGTGCGAACGGGACCTGGGTGTAGATCGACGCCGCGCCGTGCTCGGGTACGGGCTGGCGGGTCGCCGGGGAGAGACCGGCGCACGCCTCGACCACCGCGGCCAGGTGGGCCGGTGTGGTCCCGCAGCATCCTCCGACCACCGCCACCCCCAACTCGCTCACGAACTGCCGGTGGAATTCGGCCAGCTGCTCGGGGGTCAGGTCGTAGTGCATGGCCCCGTCGACCACGGAGGGAAGTCCCGCATTGGGCAGACAGCTCACCGGAATGGTCGCCTGGCCGGTGAGGTGACGGAGCGGTTCGAACATCTCGGCCGGCCCGGTGGCACAATTGAGCCCGATCAGGTCGACATCCATCGCCTCGAGCGCGCACAGCGCGGCCCCGATCTCGGTACCCGGCAGCATGGTTCCGGTCAACTCGATGGTCACCTGGGTCTGGATGGGCAGGGTGCGACCGGTGGCTCGCATGGCCCGCCGGGCCCCGTTGATGGCCGCCTTGGCCTGCAGCAGGTCGAACACCGTCTCGATGACGATGAGGTCCACGCCGCCCTCGATGAGGGCCGTGGCCTGCTCCTCGTAGGCATCGCGGAGATCGGCGTACCGGATCTGTCCGAGGGTCGGGAACTTGGTGCCGGGCCCGATGTTGCCGGCCACCCACCGCGGCCGGTCGGGTGTGGAGAAGTCGTCCGCGGCCTTCCGGGCCAGGGATGCCGCAGCCAGGTTCAGTTCACGGACACGGTGGGCCTGGCCGTACTCGGCCAGTACCGGGGCGAACGCCCCGAAGGCGTCGGTCTCGATCACGTCGCATCCCACCTCGAGGAACGACCGGTGGACCCGGTCGACGGCCTCGGGCCGGCTGACCACCAACAGCTCGTTGCAGCCCTCCAGCTCGGGACCGCCGAAGTCCTCTGCGGTCAGCCCGGCCAGTTGAAGGTTCGTGCCCATGGCGCCGTCGAAGACGACCACCCGCTCGGATACGGCCTTGAGGTAGCTGGAGTCGGAGGCGTGCTTGGCGTCCATGAGCCATCCAGGCTATCGGGACGGGCCAACCCGACGGGCAACCACCCCCGGCCCTCCCCCTCCGGACCCGGGGGACCCCCGGAGGGAGACCTCCGGCGTCTCCACCTGGGGACCTCGACATTGTCGTTTAGCATCGTCGTCGGTGACCGCAGCGTGGTGAAGATCTATACGAAGACGGGTGACGACGGGACGACCGGGCTCCTCTTCGGGGGCCGGGTCCGGAAGGACTCGGCCGTCATGGAGATCAACGGCGCGGTGGACGAGGCCCAGGCCATGATGGGGATGGCGCGGGCCGAGGCGGTACCGGACTCCGAGCTGGACCGCCTGTTGACCCGGCTCGAGCGGGACCTGTGGGTCCTCATGGCCGAGGTGGCCACCGACGAGTCCAACCGCCCGAAGCTGGAGGCGGGGAAGTCCCTGGTCACCGCCGAGATGGTCGGTGCCCTGGAAGCGAACGTCGACGACCTCATCGCCCGGTTCGACATGCCCGCCGACTTCACCATCCCGGGGGCCAACCGGGTATCGGCGGCTCTGGACGTGGCCCGCACCGTGGTGCGCCGGGCCGAGCGGGCGTACGTGTCGTCGCCTCTGGTCGACTCGTACGTGGGGCTCTACCTCAACCGCCTCTCCGACCTCTTGTGGGCGATGGCCCGTTGGACCGAGGGCGAGCGCCATGTCCTGGCCCGGAGCACACCGCGCCGCGGCGGTGGCCCGAAGGCCGGCGAGGATCGAGGAGGAAGCCCGACGTGAACATCGAGGTGCTGCCGGCGGACTCGCTCCCGCCCGACGTCGTGGCCGTGGGCGTGCCCGTTCTGTCCGCCGACGGCGGTCCCCGGCTCATCGCGGGATCGGACGCCCTGGCCGACCTGGCACCGGCGGTGCTCGATCCGGAGTGGTGCAGGCGGCACGGGTTCGGGGGCAAGGTCGCCCAGACGGTCACGTTCCGCGCCGCCACGGGTGACCACCGGTCCGGGCCGGAGATCGTCCTGGTGGGGGTGGGCCCGTCCGAGCTGTTGGCCGGCGACCGCGGGCTCGAGTCGCTCCGCCGGGCCGCGGCCGGGTTCGTCCGGGCCGTGGGCCAGGGGGAGCGGGCCGCCTTCCTCCTTCCGCCCGGGACCGATCTCGACCCCGGGCGGTCGGCCGATGCCGTGGCCGAGGGCGCCGTGCTCGCCTCCTATCGGTACGACGCCTTCCGCACCGGCGATACCCCGGGCCAGCTGTCCACGCTGATCATCGTCACCGGGACGGCCGACGAGGCACCGGCGGTGCGGGACGGCGCCGCCAGGGGAGCCCGGTTGGCCGCGTCGGTGGGCCTGGCCCGTGACCTGGTCAATGAACCACCGAGCTCCCTCACGCCCGAGAAGTTCGCCGACACGTTCGTCGAGCGTTTCTCCGGGGTGGCCGAAGTGACCGTCGAGGTGTGGGACGAGGAGCGGATCGCCGCCGAGCGTCTCGGGGGCCTGCTCGGCGTGGCCCGTGGATCGACCCAGCCACCTCGCCTGGTCCGTGTCGAGTACCGGCCGGCCGACCCCATCGAGATCGGCGGACGGGTGCCGCACCTCGCCCTGGTGGGCAAGGGGATCACCTTCGACTCGGGCGGCCTCTCGCTGAAGACGGCCACCGGCATGGAGACCATGAAGACCGACATGGGCGGTGCGGCCGCCGTGCTCAGCGCCGTGGACGCCGCCGCCGCCCTCGGGGCCCGGATACGGATCACCGCGATCACCCCCTTGACGGAGAACATGCCCGGAGGATCGGCCATCAAGCCCGGGGATGTCCTCACCACCAGGAGCGGGAAGACCATCGAGGTGCTCAACACCGACGCCGAGGGTCGACTGGTCCTGGCCGACGGCCTGACCCTGGCCGTGGAGTCGGAGCCCGATGCCATCGTGGACCTGGCCACACTCACCGGCGCCGCGGTGGTGGCCCTGGGCAAGGAGATCGGCGGCCTGTTGGGCAACGATGACGCACTGACGGCCGAGCTGCGGGCGGCGGGGGAACGGGCCGGGGAGCCGCTGTGGCCCCTCCCGCTGCCCGACGACTACCGGGGCCACATCGAGTCGGAGATCGCCGACATGCGCAACGTCGGCCGGCCGGGCCAGGCCGGGACCATCTCGGCGGCCATGCTGCTGCGCGAGTTCGTGGCCGACGTGCCCTGGGCCCATCTCGACATTGCCGGCCCGGCCCGTTCGGATGAGAACACCCGCTACCTGACCAAGGGCGGCACCGGTTTCGGCGTCCGCACCCTGGTCGAGCTGGTGACCTCCGAGCACTTCGCCGAGTCGCTGGTCCCGCCCGCCCGATGAGGATCGCCGTGCTCGGAGCCGGGTCGTGGGGCACCACGGTGGCTTCGTTGGTCGCGCCGCGGCACGACACCGTGCTGTGGGCCCGCAACGCCGATGTGGCCAAGGCCGTGAACACCGAGCACGCCAACTCGGCCTACCTGCCCGGATTCGACCTGCCCACCGAACTGTCGGCCACCGCCGATCTCGAGGAGGCTGTCTGCGACGCCGACCTCTTGGTGGTCGGGGTGCCGACCTCGGGATTCCGAGCCGTGTTGGAGGAGGCCGCGCCGTGCATGCGCCCGTGGATCCCGGTGGTGAGCCTGTCCAAGGGTCTCGAGCGGGGCACCCTCCTGCGGATGACCGAAGTCATCAAGCAGGTGGTACCCGGCCACCCGGTCGCCGCCCTCACCGGGCCCAACATCGCCCACGAGATCATGTCGGGCAAGGCCGCGGCGTCTGTCGTGGCCACCGAGGACCTCGAAGTGGCCAGTGCCATCCAGGCCGTCTTCACCCGGGGCGTGTTCCGTGTCTACCGCAACGACGATGTCATCGGCTGCGAGATGGGTGGGGCACTGAAGAACGTCATCGCCATCGCCGCAGGCATCGGCGAAGGGCTGGGGGTGGGTGACAACACCCGCGCCGGAGTGATGTCGCGCGGCCTGGCCGAGCTCGCCCGGCTGGGTGTGGCCCTGGGTGCCCAACCCACCACCTTCGCGGGACTGGCCGGGATGGGAGATCTGATCGCCACCTGCATGAGCCCGCACAGCCGCAACCGGGCGGTGGGGGAGCAGCTCGGGAAGGGAAGGCGGCTGGAGGACATCCTGGCCGAGATGCACATGGTCGCCGAAGGGGTCAAGACGGCCACGGTGGCCCTCGAACTGGCCGAGCGCCACGGCCTCGATCTTCCCATCTGCACCACGATCGACAAGGTGGTCAAAGGGGAGATCGAACCGCTGGGCGCCTACTGGGGACTGACCCCGGCCGGGCACGAGGACGAGCCGGGCTGAGGCCTCTGAGCCGGGCGGGCACCCCGACCGGGTGCGCCGCGCACCCTCATTCGTTGCGAAGCCGGGCCGTGAGCTCGATCTCCACGGCGATGTCGAAGGGCAGCTCGGCCAGTCCGACCGCACTGCGGGTATGGCGTCCCGATTCACCGAATATCTCGACGAGCACATCTGAACACCCGTCGATGACCGCCGGGGTCTGGTTGAAGCCCGGGGCGACATTGACCATGCCGAAGACCTTGACGATGCGCAGGATGCGGTCGAGGTCACCCAACTCGGCCTGCAGGGTGGCCAGGATGGACAGCGCGGTGAGACGGGCCGCACCCTGCGCCTCTTCGAGGGAGAGCGTTGCGCCGACCTTCCCCCGGATGACGCCCTCGGCACCGATGGGTCCGTGCCCCCCGACGTAGACCAGGTCGTCCTGGACCACGCAGCCCAGGTAGTTGCCCGCGGGCGGGAAGACCGGCGGAAGCACGATTCCAAGTTCCTCGAGCCGGTCGGCGATCACATTCGCATCCTACGGCGATCACTCTCGACGGTCCGCGGCTCGCCGCTGGTCACTGAGCCCAGCACCTTCACGAGTCCGAGGTCGCCCGCATGAGCACGGCGGGGAGCTTCCGCATGTCGTCGAACACGACCGCATCTCCGATCGAGAGCAGGTCGACACCGGTCACGCCTCCGGCGAACGCGAACACCGTCATGCCCGCGGCCAGGCCGGCGGTGACCCCCGAGACACTGTCCTCGATCACAGCGCAGCGCTCAGGCGAAGCGCCCATCCTGTCGGCGGCGTACAGGAAGACATCGGGGGCCGGCTTCCCGTGCGCCACCTCGTCGACGCTGAAGATCCTCCCGTCGAAGCGATCGATGAGTCCGGTCTTGCCCAGGGTGAAGCGCATCTTGTCGTGGCTTCCGCTCGAGGCGACGCACACCGGCGTGGTGATCTCGCCGAGTGCCTCGACGACACCCGGTACGGCGACGAGCTCCCGCTCGAAGACTTCCTGGTAGCGGGGTTCGAACTCGGCTTCCCAATCGACGCTCCGACCCAGATGGCGCTCGATCTCCCGGTGCATGTAGGCAGCCGACCGGCCGACGAACCGCTCGATGACGTCAGACGCGGTGAGTGGCCACCCGAGGCCCGACAGGATCTCGACCTCCGTCCTCACGGCGAGGCGCTCGCTGTCGACGAGTACGCCGTCGCAATCGAAGATCACCAGATCGAAGCGGTTCACGGTGCGAGCCTAGGGACCCCCGGCGCCCGATGGTCGCATCTCGGCAAGCCGGAACTCAGTGTCTCGGGCACCAGAGGTCCACTTCGGCGGCTCCGTCCCTCTCTGATCAGGGTTGGAATGAAAGCACCGGGGTTCGGGCAGGGGTTCCCGGCCACAACTCGAGGGTAGTCCCGGGGGGTGACAGTACGTAGTCTGAATTGAGGGGCAGACGATACCGATTGGTCCGTGCTGCCCTCGACTCCTGCCACCCCGGCATCGCGTGACTGGAAGCGATCGTGCGCAAACTCCGAACGTTCATGGTGTACCGGTTGACCGCGCTGGCAGTCATCCTCGTGGCACTCGTCGTCGTGCCGGTCACCGTCGAGTCGAGCGCCGCAACCGCCTCTGCCAGCGGTGCCTCGGGCGAGGTGACGTGCCACTACTCGGCCACCGTGGCGTTCCTGCCGTCACTGAGGTCCTCTGGCGGAGGAACAAAGGCATCCTCGGTCAAGGGGAAGCTGTCCAAGTGCACCTCCACGACCCAAGGGATCACCATTACCGGCGGCACCGTCAGCGGGTCGTTCCGGCGCAGCCCACTCACCTGTAAGCGGACATTGACCGGCGTAGGGTCGACGCTGAGCCTGGCCTGGAAGGGGAAGCGGAACGGTGTCGCCGCCGCCTTCACCAACACCACCCTCAGGACCAACAGGTCGACCGGTTCCTTCGCCGGCCCCGCCAGAGTGACGGTGATCAGGCCCTCGGTGGCCTCCGTCCGAGCCTGCACCAGCCCCTCGGGGCTGAGGGATCTCGCCGTGACCGGGCTCATCTCGTCGGGATCCGCGGCGATCGCCCCTCCGCCGACCACGACGACCACGACCACCACAACGGCGCCGAGCTCCACCACCACGCCGACGTCCACCACAACGTCGACGACAACGACCTCCACGACGTCGACCACGACGACATCCACGACGTCGACCACGACGACGACGTCCACCGACAGCAGCCGTCGGGATCGTGGTGGGTGGCGCCACCGGGCAACCTGCCCTGGCAGTGGTATCTCGACGGCCCGTTGGATACCGGCAACGCCACGGAGATGGGTACGAACGACACCCTGCCGAACGGAAGCCCCGCACCCGATCCCGTCGTCTATGACATCGACGGCATCGAGAACTCGGCCGGCACCGTGGCCGCGCTGCACGCCTTGGGCGATCACGTCATCTGCTACGTCGAGGTCGGGACGGCCGGTAGCTACTACACGACCGGAGAGGAGCGAATCGCCACCACGTACTACCAACAGTTGGAGGCGCAGGGCGACCTGGGTGGCGAGCTGCCGGGCTACCCGCAGGAGAACTTCATCAACATCAACGCACCGTCCGCGGTCAGCATCGTCGAGTCCATGATCGACCAGCAGTGCGCGGCCAAGGGCTTCGACGCCGTGGAGACCGACCTCGACGAGACGTACGACGGGAACGAGGGCAGCACCGCCCCGTTCACGATCACCGAGTCGGACGAGCAGACCTACCTGACCACCCTGGCCGATTACATGCACTCGCTCGGACTGGGGTGGATCGCCAAGGACCTCGACGACACGGGTGACGGCTTTGCCGGTGTCATGGAGCCTCTGGCCTCCGGCATCATCACCGAACAGTGCAACCAATACGGCACATGTGGGCAGCTGACCAGCTACGAGGGGCAAAAGGCGGTGCTCAACGCGGAGTACTCGCCGGAGAACACCGCGGAGTTCTGCACCTCGGACGACGCCGACGACATCAATGGCGCCGTGTTCGACGTGAACCTGGACGGCCCCCGCTCGCCCTGTCCCGGACCGTCCTGATCCACGCCGACGGCGGCGAACCGGGTGTCACCGGGTGGCATCCTCGGCGGCCCGGAAGGACACCGCCGGGTGGAACTGCCATCTGGCCAGCTGTTGCTCGATCTCCATGCGGCCCCGGCCGGCGGCGGCGAGACCTGTGGCCAGGCGCTGCGCCCGGCGTCGCATCTGTTCCGGCTCGGGCAGGCGTTGCTCGGCCAGCCACCGGCGGTGGCTGGACTGCAGCGATTCGGGCAGCCGGCTCAGGTGTCTGAGCGGCAGGGGTGGGATGCGGGTCCGGACGGCGAGCCCGCCGGGACCATGGGGCCGGGCCAGCTCGAAGGTGCACAGACGCTGGAGCGCCCGCCGGAACGGTGAGTTCTTTCCCATCCGCTCGCCCAGTCCCAGCGACCGCGCCGTCTCGGTGAGGTCGAGGTCGAATCCGTCCGGACGCACCTCGAGTCCGTAGGAGAGGCGCCGCAGCAACCAGGTCGTGCTCGGGCCGATGACGCCGAGCCAGTACAGCTCCACATAGCGCGAGCACGGGTGGACGCCGTGGGGGTCGGCGATCGGATCGAGCCAGGGGTTGATGCGGAGTCGCTCGGCGGAGCCCAGGGTCGGAACCTGTCGACGGCGGCCGGCAAGGGCGGGGGGAGCGATGACGGCGGTGGGGGTGGGCACGATGACCTCCATGCTGGGGACGGGGCGCTGCGGACCCGGTGGGGGCCGCCTGACGCCGACGGTTCTGTCCTCGGAGGTTCGACGACGGACCTGACCCCGAGCTTGCCGGTCACTTGGCGGGACACCTGTCCGTCATCACACTGCTGTGGCCGACGAGGGTCCGGCGGCTGTGTCCGACCACCGTGATCCGCCCACTGTGACCCGCCCACCGTGTTGACCCACGTGGGCGGGGCGGGTGTGTGCCTCAGGGCGCCGTCGGTCGAACTGGGTTCAGGGGACCGGCTGGTAGCGGGCCACCGAAAAACCGAGCAGGAGGGGCACATCGACGGCGAACATGGCCAGCATCACGCTGAACAGCACCAGTTCGCGCCCCGGGGTGTGGTCGTAGACGAAGACGAACTCGAGGATGCCGGCGATGACCAGGTACGCGAGCAGGGCCCATCCGAAGACCTGGAAGAACTTGGCCCATGCGAACTCCCTGATCCGGGCCAGCAGCACGGCGTTGACGACGAGGACCAGCGCGGCGGCGATGGCCAGGACGGTGGGCGGGACCAGGGTGCCCGAATGATCGATGTGCGCGGCCATGTAGATGCCACCCACCACGACCAGGGCCAGCGTCAACGTGGCCAGTTGGTGGATCGGCGGCAGGTCCGCCTGCCTCTCGTCGATCTCGTCGAGCGCGGGCTGGGTGTCGCCCGTTGCCGCGCTCAATGACTGGCCAGGAAGGTCATGATCACGATGGTGGCGATCTGCATGAGCCCGGTGATGCCGGCGGTGTAGACGAAGATCCTCATGAGGCGCCCGACCCGTTCCCCGTTGGGCCGGGGCTTCTTGAGCTCGAAGAGCACGGCGAGGTTGGCGGGCTCGAGCAGGCCGAGTGCGATGACCGCCATGACCCCGACGATGATGTACGACGCCACCAGCCAGCCATGGTGCGGGTAGGCGGCGTCGAGGTTGCCGAGGTGGCGGGCCAGCTGGAAGCCGGCCCCCAGGGTCATGGCCACCAGCGTGGGCATGATCAGCACCATCTTGGGCATGAACCGCACCGTGAATTCGATGCGGGCCGGGATGGACAGGCGCCCGAGGATCGGTCCGATGATCAGGCCGAGGAAGAGGTCGATGCTGGTCCACAGCGCCCCGCCACCCACGTGGAAGAACTCGAGTGCCCACAGCGAGTTGGACGAGATGGCCACGATCAGGCCGATGAGGAGCGCGGCCACGATGGGCAGCCCCCGCACCGGGATGATCGAGAAGTCGGGAACAGGCGGTGGGCGCTCACCCGCGATCGGTGGGGCGGCACCGACATCCACGGCCATGTCGGTCATCGGTTGGCTCCTCTCTGACGTCCCGCAGGGACCGACCTGGACGCTGATCAGCAGCCTCCGGCACTGCGCAGATGGTAGGCCGGTCATCCCGGCGTTTCAACGGAATGACCCGGGAACGTGATCACCGGACCGCGGGATCACCCGGGCCGGGCTGGCCCCCTCGGCCCCCTCGGCCACCGCCTACCAGCCACCCCGGTGGACACTCTCCCCGATGGTGCGGCGGGGACGGGAGGCCGAAGACGACGGCGGATCGGGCTCGGCGGCCTCCCCCAACAGGACGGCCCCGAGCCACCGGTACCGCTCGGGTACGCCGAGCTCGGCGCGCAGCGCGTCCTCACCTCTGAAATTGCCGAGGAAGGCGGTGCCGAGGCCCACCTCGACCGCGCCGAGCAGCATCGTCATGACCGAGAAACCGGCGTCGACGAACCAGTACGGCACCACCCACTCGACCGCCTGGCCGTCCCCGCGCGCCTTGTCGGGCTCCCGGTAACGGGCCAGGTAGGCGTCGGGGTCGGCGAACGGCAGCACCACCACCGGGGCCCGGGACAGCCCCGGAAAGCGCCGCGAACCGGCCCGCCAGGCCGGGTCGGTGGTGGCATCCCAGAAGCGCGAGGTCTCGTCCTCCCCCTCGAGGACGACGAACTCCCGCCCCTGGGTGTTGCCGGCCGAGGGCGCCCGGAGGGCGGCCGCCACCAGCCGGTCGACGACACCCGCGTCGGGCGGCCGCCCACTGAAGTTCCTGGTCATCCGGCGCCGCCCGACGGCCTCGCTCAGTTCCATGTCGCCTCCACCCGGCGAACGCTATCGGGCCGTCCCCGACGCCGGCCGTGCTCCGCTCGTGGTCGACGGCCGGGGAGGCGGAGCCGCGGAGGAGGAGCCGGGGGCCAGAGGGGGAGGCGGAGCCGGGGGGGCGGCCGGGGAGGCGGAGCCGGGAGGCCAGCCGGGGAGGAGGAGCGGCGGCGGGGGTGGGGTCCCGGTCGCCAGGTGGGAATGTTGACCCAACTGGTAGCGTTTACACCTGAGTCGAACATCGCGCCGGGCCGGTCACGACCGGTGACGGCGCCATCGAAGCAAGGATCGTGATCGCTGTGCCTACCTTCAGGGAAATGTTGGCCGAGGCCAAGGCGGCCGTTCGGGAGGTCGAGCCGGCTGAGGCCGAGCAGGAGATCGCCGCCGGCGGTGCCGTGGTCCTCGACGTGCGTGAACCGGACGAGTACGAGCAGGGTGCACTACCCGGTGCCGTGCACATCCCCCGGGGCACCCTCGAGACCTCGGTGGAGGGCCGGATCCCCGACAAGTCGAGCCATGTGGTCGTCTACTGCGCCGGGGGCACCCGCTCCGCGTTCGCGGCCAAGACCATGCAGGAGTTGGGCTATACCGACGTGGCCTCGGTCATCGGTGGCTTCAACCGCTGGAAGGACGAGGGTCGGGACTGGTCGGCTCCCGCCTCGTTGACGCCTGAGCAGCGCAACCGGTACCAACGGCACCTGTTGCTCCCCGAGGTCGGTGAAGTCGGGCAGCTCAAGCTGCTCGACTCGAAGGTGCTGCTGCTGGGTGCGGGTGGGCTGGGATCGCCGGCCGCCCTCTACCTGGCCGCGGCCGGGGTGGGGACGCTCGGCATCATCGACATGGACGTGGTCGACGCCTCCAACCTCCAGCGACAGATCCTCCACAACATGGACCGGATCGGCGAGCGGAAGGTCGACTCGGCCAAGAAGACGCTGACGCTCCTCAACCCCGACGTCAACGTGGTGACCTATGACGTGCGGCTCGGCGCCGACAACATCCTCGAGATCATCGACGGCTACGACGTGATCGTGGACGGCACCGACAACTTCCCGACCCGGTACCTGGTCAACGACGCCTCCCTGCTCAAGCGGATCCCCGTGGTGCACGGCTCGATCTTCCGGTTCGAGGGCCAGGCGACGTTGTTCAACCCCTACGAGGGGCCCTGCTACCGGTGCATGATCCCCGAGCCCCCTCCGGCCGAGCTGGCCCCGAGCTGTGCCGAGGCCGGGGTCCTCGGGGTGCTGCCCGGCATCGTCGGCTCGATCCAGGCCGTCGAGGCCATCAAGTTCCTGCTGGGCATCGGTGAGACGCTCCAGGGCCGTCTCCTGGCCTACGACGCGCTCGAGCAGAGCTTCCGCACGTTCAAGGTCCACCGTGATCCCGACTGCCCGGCGTGCGGCCCCAACGCCGCCGAGATCGTCATCGCCGAGTACGACGACCTGTGCATGCCCCACGCGGTGGAGGCGCCGGCTGCCGGTTGACGGGCCCGGCCCTTTTCCGGGCCGTCGGCGGACACCGTAACCTGTGCCCATGGCACCGAAGAGCGCGTCCAGCAAGCCCGACGACAAGCGGTTCACCGATTCGGGAATCGAGATCCGACCCGTCTACGGGCCGGCGGACCTCGAGGGCTGGGACCCCGACGATCAGCTGGGGTCGCCCGGTCGGTACCCCTACACCCGGGGCATCAGGGCCGACATGTACCGGGGACGGCTCTGGACCATGCGCCAGTACGCCGGCTTCGGCACGGCCGAGTCGACCAACGAACGGTTCAAGTTCCTGCTGGGGGCGGGCCAGACGGGGCTCTCCTGCGCCTTCGACCTGCCTACCCAGATGGGCTACGACTCGGACCACCCGCGCTCGGAGGGCGAGGTGGGGAAGGTGGGGGTGGCTATCGACTCGATGGCGGACATGCGGCTCCTGCTGGCCGACCTCCCGCTCGACAAGGTGACCACCTCGATGACCATCAACGCCACCGCGGCCATCCTCCTGCTCTTCTACCAACTGGTGGCCGAGGAGAACGGGGTCGACCCTGCGCTGCTCGGCGGCACCATCCAGAACGACATCTTGAAGGAGTACGTGGCCCGGGGCACCTACATCTATCCACCCCGGCCGTCGATGCGCCTCGTGACCGACACCTTCTCCTACTGCGCCGACCACCTGCCGGCGTGGAACACCATCTCCATCTCCGGCTATCACATCCGCGAGGCGGGATCGACGGCCGTGCAGGAGATCGCCTTCACCATCGCCAACGGGATCGCCTACGTGGAGGCGGCGCTGGCCGCCGGGCTCGACGTCGATGCCTTCGCGCCGCGGCTCAGCTTCTTCTGGAACGCCCACAACAACCTCTTCGAGGAAGTGGCCAAGTACCGGGCCTCGCGACGGATGTGGGCCAAGATCATGACCGAACGGTTCGGGGCCGAGGACGAGAAGTCGACCCTGCTCCGCTTCCACACCCAGACCGGCGGCTCGACACTCACCGCGCAGCAGCCGGAGAACAACATCGTGAGGGTCACCGTGCAGGCCATGGCCGCGGCCCTCGGCGGTACCCAGAGCCTCCACACGAACGGATTCGACGAGGCCCTCGGACTCCCCACCCAGCGGGCCGCCAAGATCGCCCTGCGCACCCAGCAGATCGTGGGCTACGAGTCCGGAATCGCCGACACGGTCGACCCTCTGGCCGGGTCGTGGTTCGTCGAGTCGCTGACCGATGAGGTGGAGCGCGGCGCCTGGGAGTACCTCGAACGGATCGATGCCATGGGTGGAGCGGTGGACGCCATCGAGGCCCAGTACATGCAGCACGAGATCGAGCAGGCCGCCTACGCCTTCGCCAAGGCGGTGGATGCCGACGAGAAGATCGTGGTGGGCGTCAACAAGTTCGTCGACGAGGAACCCGATCCCACCGAGGTGTTCCCCATCGACGCCAAGCTGCAGCAGTCACAGATGGACCGGGTCAGGCGGGTGAGGGCCGAGCGCGATCAGGCCGCGGTGGACGCAGCACTGGCCGACGTCGAGGCGGCGGCCCGGGGGACCCAGAACCTGCTCGTCCCCATGAAGGTGGCGCTGGCCCGTATGGCCACCCTCGGTGAGGTGTCGGACGTGCTCCGTCGGGTGTTCGGGGAGTACCACCCGAACACCTGACCGACCGGCGTCCGGAGACCCGGGTCAGCCGGCCAGCAGCCGGTCCCTCAAGGGGCCGGCCTGGGCCGCGTCGATCACGGTCCAGGCCATGGACAGGGCTCCGTCGCGGACCGCGGTGTCGGCCGACGGCGTGATGCAGGCGGCCGCGAACTCCGGCTGGTGATTGACCGACCCGGCCGACTCGATGCCCACCAGTGGGTGAATGGTCGGAACCACCAGCGACACGTTGGCCATATCCGTGGAGAACGTCGGCCGGGGGGCCCGGTCGTCATCGAGGCCGAAGGTCCGGCCCAGCGCCTCGGCGTTGGTCCGGTAGAGGGAGACGAGCTCCTCGTCGCACTCCATGTGGGAGTAGGCCGGTGCCAGCGACACATAGGTCACCGACGAGCCCGTGGCCAGGGCGCCGGCGTCGAAGCAGGCGATCACCCGCGGCTCGAGGAGCGCCAGTCCGGCCAAGGTCGCCGACCGGCACATGAACCGCCCGGTGACCTCCTCGGGGATGATGTTCGCCGCTTGTCCGCCGCCGGTCACGATGCCGTGCACCTGGTCACCGGGACGCAGCTGCTGGCGCAGCAGGCCGATGGCCACCTGGGCGATGGTCATGGCGTCACCGGCATTGACGCCCTCCCAGGGGGCCGCCGAGGCATGGGCGGACTTGCCGGCGAAGGTCACGTCGAAGTGGGAGACGGCCAGGCACGTCCCCTCGAGCCGGTCATCCGGCCACGGGTGGATCATCATGGCCGCGTGCACGTCGTCGAACACGCCGTTCTCCAACATGGTCACCTTGCCCCCGCCGCCCTCTTCGGCCGGCGTCCCGAGCACCCGGACGGTCACCCCGAGCTCGTCGGCCACCCTGGCCAGCCCGAGACCGGCTCCCACTGCCGACGCGGCGATGATGTTGTGCCCGCAGGCATGGCCCACCCCGGGGAGCGCGTCGTATTCGGCGCAGACCGCCATGACCAGCGGCCCCGAGCCGTACTCGGCGCTGAAGGCGGTGGGCATGCCGGCCACGCCGGAGGTCACCGCGAACCCTCCTGCGGCCAGTGCCTCAGACGTCCGGGCGCAGGCCCGATCCTCCTCGAACGCCGTCTCCGGGTGCCCGTGGATGTCGTGACTGAGCCGGACCAGGTCGTCCAGGTCCGACTCGATCACCTCGCGGACCGCGTTCTTCAGCGCCGGGATGTCTGCCACGGGCACCGCCCCTCCACTAGTCGATGACGGCGATGACGTCACCGGGACCGACCGACTCACCGGCCTGGACCCTCACTTCCGTGACGGTGCCGGCCTTTTCCGCATTGACGTTGTTCTCCATCTTCATGGCCTCGAGGACGCACACGGTCTGCCCCACCTCGACCGCGTCCCCCGCGGCCACCAGGACCTTGACGATCGTCCCCTGCATGGGCACGGCCACCGTGCCCGAGCCGGCGCCGGCGGCGGTGGCCTTGGGCCGCTTCGGCCCTGCACCGCGGGCCGCCTCGGGGCCGGCGACCACCGTGTCGCCGATGTCGGGAACCCACAGCTTCACCTGGTACCGGCGACCGTCCACCTCGGCGGTCACGTCCCGCAGTACCCGGGGTGGCTGTTCCTCACCATGCTCGGCCGGGGGGGCCGGCGGGGCCTCGCCGGCCCCGGCCGAGATGCCGCTCAGGTCGAGGCGCTGCTCGACCCAGTTGGTCGAGTGCTCGCCGGCCACGAAGTCGGGGTGCGAGAGGATGGCCACGTCGGCCGGGAGGGTGGTGGCCACCCCTCCGATCACGGTCTCGCCGATGGCACGGAGCATCCTCCTCCGAGCGGCCTCACGATCGTGCCCCCAGACGACCAGCTTGGCCACCAGGTTGTCGTAGAACTGGCTGACGGTGTCGCCGGATCCGTAGCCGGCGTCGAGCCTGACCCCGGGGCCGCCCGGCGTCACGAAGCTGGTGATGGTACCCGGCGAGGGCAGGAAGGCACCGCCGGCAGTGTCCTCGGCGTTGATCCGCACCTCGATGGCGTGCCCGTCGCGCCGCACGTCGTCCTGTGAGAATCCGAGTGGTTCGCCCGATGCCACCCGCAGCTGCCACTCGACGAGATCGAGCCCGGTGACCAGCTCGGTGACGGGGTGCTCGACCTGGAGACGGGTGTTCATCTCGAGGAAGAAGAACTCGCCGTCCTGGTAGAGGAACTCGACCGTCCCGGCGTTGACGTACCCGCAGGCTTCGGCCACCTTGACCGAGGCCTCGCCCATGGCTCTCCGGATGTCGTCGGGGAAGTTCGGGGCCGGGCTCTCCTCCACCAGCTTCTGGTGCCGGCGCTGCGCCGAGCAGTCGCGCTCGCCCAACCAGAGGGTGGAGCCGTGGGTGTCGGCGATGATCTGCATCTCGACGTGCCGGGGCCAGGCCAGATAGCGCTCCACGTAGCATTCGTCCCGACCGAAGTAGGCCGCCGACTCCCGCATGGCGGCCTCGAGAGCGTCAGGGGCGTCATCGGGGCCACCGACCACCTTCATGCCCCGCCCGCCCCCGCCGAACGCGGCCTTGATGGCGACCGGCCAGCCGAATTCGTCACCGAAGGCGATCACCTGGTCCGGGGAGGTGAGAACCTCGGACCGGCCCGGGACGCCGGACACGCCCGCTTTCTCCGCCGTGTGCCGTGAACTGATCTTGTCGCCCATGATGTCGATGGCCCCGGGCGGCGGCCCGATGAAGGTCACACCCCGCTCGGTGATGGCCCGGGCGAAGTCGGTGTTCTCGGAGAAGAACCCGTAGCCGGGGTGGACGCCGTCGGCGCCGCTCAGCTCGATGGCGTGCAGGATGGCCTCGGTGTTCAGGTAGCTTTCGGCCGCGGTCTGGCCTCCGAGGGCGTAGGCCTCATCGGCCAGCCGCACGTGGAGGGCATCACGATCGAGTTCGGAGTACACGGCCACTGTGGCCACCCCCAACTCGCGGCAGGTCCGGATGACCCTGACGGCGATCTCTCCCCGGTTAGCGATGAGAACCTTCTTCAGCACGCTGCCCCTTTCGAATCGGACGGGCATGGGGCGGCGGTGGAGCCGCCCCGAGGCGGTACAACACTGTCACGGCCCGTAGGGTGTGTGCCATGCCGGGCTCCGGATTCACCGACATCCGGCACTTCGAATCGATCGACTCGACCAACCGCTACCTGCTCGAAGAAGCCCGTCGAGGCGCCCCCGGGGGTGTGGTCGCGGTGGCCGACCACCAGTCGGCCGGCCGGGGGAGGCTCGGTCGTCGCTGGGAGGCGCCACCCGGTTCGAACCTGTTGATGTCGGTGCTGCTGCGACCGGACCTCCCCGCCGGTCAACGGCAGCTGGCCTGTGGTGTGGTGGCGTTGGCCGCCATCGACGCCGTGGCCTCGGTGACCGGACTGGGCGTGGGGATCAAATGGCCCAACGACGTGCTCGGACCGGACGGCCGCAAGCTCGCCGGCGTGCTGGCGGAGACCGACGTGGTCGGTTCGCCCGCCGGCAGCCCCCTCCGAGATCCGATCGTGGTGGGGATCGGGGTCAATGTGAACTGGCCCGGGGACGACCGCGACCTCCCCGACGAGCTGCTCGGATCGGCCACGTCGCTGCGCCAGCAGCTGGGACGGCCCGTCGACCGCTCCGAGCTCCTCGATGCCCTGCTCGACGCGCTCGGACCACGGGCCGCGGACCTGGAGTCGGACCCGGGCCGGGCCCGCCAGGCCGCCGACTTCCGGGCCCGGTGCACCACGCTCGGAGCCCCGGTGCGGGTGGAGCTGGCCGACGAGGTGTTCGAGGGCCTGGCCACGGACCTCACTCCCGAGGGCCACCTGGTCGTCGTGGCGGGCGGCGCCCCACGGACGGTGGTGACCGGAGACGTCGTGCACGTGAGGACCACGGGCTGATCCCGCGCCCCCGGCCGTCGGACCTGGTACGAGTAACATTCCCCGATCATGCGACTACTGGTCACCGGTGCGGCCGGTTTCATCGGCTCGAACTTCGTCAGGTTCTGGGTGCAGCACCATCCCGACGATTCCGTGGTGGCCTTCGACGCCCTCACCTATGCCGGCAACCGGCCGAACCTGGCCGACGTCGAGGACCGGATCGACTTCGTGCGCGGGGACATCGGGGATCTCGAGGTCGTGGCCAAGACCCTCGCCGGGCACGAGATCGACGTGATCGTGAACTTCGCCGCCGAATCCCACAACAGCCTGGCCATCCTCGATCCGGGCCTCTTCTTCCGGACCAATGTGCTCGGTACCCAGACGTTGGCCGAGGCCGCACGCCGGCACGGGGTGTCGCGCTTCCACCACATCTCGACCTGCGAGGTCTACGGCGACCTCCCCCTCGATTCTGACGAGGTGTTCACCGAGGAGACGCCGTACCGGCCCCAGACCCCGTACAACGCGTCGAAGGCCGGAGCCGACCACGCGGTGAGGGCCTATCAGAAGACGTTCGGACTGCAGGCCACCATCACCAACTGCTGCAACAACTACGGGCCCTACCAATTCCCCGAGAAGGTGATCCCGCTGTTCACCTCCCAGGCGCTCGACGACCAGCCCCTGACCTTGTACGCGTCGTCGCAGAACCGCCGCGAGTGGCTCCACGTCGACGACCACTGCCGGGCGGTCGAACTGGTGCTGCAGCACGGCCAGGTGGGGGAGACCTACAACGTGGGCAGCGGGGTCGAGGCCAGCGTCGAAGAGATCGCCGACGCCGTCCTCGAGGCCACCGGCCGGCCGCAGTCGTTGAAGATGATCGTTCCCGACCGGCCGAGCCACGACCGCCGCTACCTCCTCGACTCCTCGAAGATCCGCCGGGAGCTGGGCTGGGAGCCGACGGTGCCGTTCGCCGAGGGCCTGGCCGACACCGTCGCCTGGTACGCGGCCAACCGGAGTTGGTGGGAACCGCTGCGTGACCGGGCACCGGTCGTCGAAGGGTCGTGGTCGGCGTCCGGACCACCCCCTTCGGGCCTCCAGCCGGGTTCATGAGCCGGTCCTTGCGGGTGCTGGTCACCGGAGGGCGCGGGCAGCTGGGGCGGGACCTGCATGACGTGCTGGTCGGGTCCGTTCCCGCCGGCGGTGCGGACGCCGGCGTCCCGGGCATACTGCCCACCCTGACCAAGGGGTTCGCAGAGGTTGTGGGCCCGGGGTCCGACCGGTTGAACGTGGTCGACCGGACGGCGGTGCGGGAGGCGGCCGATGCGTTCCGGCCCGACATCGTGGTGCATGCCGGCGCCTACACCAAGGTCGACGCCTGCGAGTCCGATCCGGACACCGCGTTCGCCGTCAACGCCATCGGCACCCGCAACGTCGCCGAGGCGGCGGCCGGCGTCGGGGCCCATCTGGTCTACATCTCGACCGACTACGTGTTCGACGGAACGCTCGGCCGTCCCTATATCGAGTGGGACCAGCCGAATCCGCGCTCGGTCTACGGGCGCAGCAAGCTCGGGGGGGAGCTCGAGGTCCACGCCGCCGCGGGGCCGTCCGCCACCGTGGTCCGCACCGGTTGGGTGAGCGGCGCCCATGGGGCCAACATGGTCAAGACGGTGCTCCGCCTGGCCGCGGACAACCCCCGCGGCCCGCTTCGCTTCGTCGATGACCAGCACGGTTGTCCGACCTTCACGGCCGACCTGGCCCGGGCGGTGGTCCGGCTGGCACTCGATCGCCGACCGGGAACCTTCCATGTCACCAACCAGGGTGAGACCTCGTGGTTCGGCTTCGCACGAGCAGCGTTGGCCGCGGCCGGTCTCGATCCGGCGAGCGTCGAACCCATCGCCACCGCCGAGCTCGATCCACCCCGGCCCGCGCCCCGACCTGCCAATTCGAGGCTCGACAACGCCGCCCTCCGGCTGTCGGGCCTTCCCCTGCTGCCCCACTGGACGGATTCGCTGGCCCGGCTGGTCGATTTCCTCTCCTGCGCCGGCTAGGCGGCGGCGAGCACGGGGTGGGGCGGGGCATGGGACCGATGTGCTTCAGGACGGGCGAGAATGACCGAGAGGTGGAGGGCCCGCCCGGGCCCGGAATGGAACCGAGACGATGACGGGTGCTGATCAGCGATGACACGGAGTCCATGGGTGTTCGGGGGGTCGACCGGTGGGCCCGTGCTCAAGGGACCGTCCGGCGCGGAGCAGGGGCAGCCCGGCGCCTACTTCGGTCACGGCGGTGCCGCGGTCCGGGTGCTGCCCCACGGTCGTGGGCGGACGGTGGCCGTCATCGGGGTCGGCTATGTGGGCCTTCCCACCGCGGCCACCCTCGCCCACCTCGGCCACCGGGTGACCTGCGGCGACACCGACCCGGCCAAGGTGGCCATGCTGGCCCACGGCCAGGTGCCCATCGTGGAGGACCACCTCGAGGAGTTGGTCCGGGAGGGCCAGGCTGCCGGCCGCCTCCGGTTCGTGGTCGGTGCCTCCGAGGCTGTGGAAGGTGCCGAGTTCGTCTTCCTGTGCGTCCCGACCCCACAGGGGGACGACGGCTCAGCCGATCTCTCCTTCGTCGAGGCGGTGGCCGCAGAGATCGGCCCGAAGCTCGTGCCCGGAACGATCATCGTCAACAAGTCCACGGTGCCGGTGGGTTCGACACTGGTGGTCGAGCGGGTCCTCGACCGCCACGACATCACGGTCGTCTCCAATCCCGAGTTCCTGCGCGAGGGGACCGCCGTGGCTGACAGCCTCCACCCCGAGCGCATCGTGGTGGGCGCCGACGACCAGGCGGCTGCGGCCAAGGTGGGAGACCTCTTCGCCGGAACCCACGCCCCACTGTTGATCACCGATGCCGCCACCGCCGAGACGATCAAGTATGCCTCCAACGCCTTTCTGGCCACCAAGTTGAGTTTCGTCAACGCCGTTGCCGGCCTCTGCGAAGCGGTGGGCGCGGACGTTCGGGACGTCATCTTGGGGCTCGGGTACGACAAGCGGATCGGGTTCGAGTACCTGCGTCCGGGGCCCGGCTGGGGTGGCAGCTGCCTGCCCAAGGACACCAGGGCCCTGGTGTGCATCGCCGAGGAGGCCGGGTACGACTTCTCCTTCCTTCGGGGGGCCATCGCCACCAACGAGGAGCAGTTCGCCCGGGTGGTCGACAAGATCCGGACGGCGGTCGGCGACAAGCTCGAGGGCTCGGTGATCTCGGTGTGGGGCCTCACCTTCAAGGCGGGGACCGATGACCTGCGCAACTCGCCGGCCGTGGAGGTGGTGCGGCGCCTGGTCGAGGGCGGCGCCACCGTGCAGGCGTTCGACCCGACGGTCTCGGTGCCCGCCGGCCAGCGATCGACCCCGATCGGGGATCTGGCGGAGTTCGCCCCCGCCGGGATGCCGGTGGATCTCGACAAATTGGTGCGAGCCTTCCCCGATGCGTATGCCGCGTGCGAGGGAGCCTCGGTCGCCGTGGTGCTGACCGAGTGGGACGAGTTCCGTTGGCTCGACTTCACCAAGGTGCGCGAGGCCATGGCCGCCCCGGTGGTGGTGGATGCGCGCAACCTGCTCGATCCGGCCCAGCTGCGTCGCATCGGCTTCGAGTACACCGGTATCGGGCGCCGATGAGCGGCCGCCAGGTGGTGCTCGGCGGCGCCGGATTCCTCGGGTCACACCTCTGCGACCATCTGGTCGGGCGCGGGGACGAGGTCGTCTGCGTGGACGACTTCTCCACGGGCCGTCGCTCGAACGTGGCCCATCTGGACGGGCATCCCCGGTTCACGGTGGTGGAGGCCGACGTCTCCGCCTCGCTGCCCGTGGAGGGTCCGGTGTCGGGCGTGTTCAATCTGGCCAGCCCGGCGTCGCCGCCGGACTACCTGGCCCGACCGCTCGAGACGCTGGCCACGGGGAGCGAGGGCACCCTGCGGGGGCTCCAGCTGGCTCAGCGGCACGGGGCCCGGTTCCTGATGGCGTCGACCAGCGAGGTCTACGGCGACCCCGAGGTGCATCCCCAGAACGAGGAGTACTGGGGCAACGTGAACCCGGTGGGGCCGCGAAGCGTGTACGACGAGGCCAAGCGGTATGCCGAGGCCCTGTGCATGGCCCACCACCGCACGGTCGGGACCGATGTCGGTATCGCCCGGATCTTCAACACCTACGGCCCCCGCCTCCGGCCGGGCGACGGGCGGGTGGTCTCCAACTTCCTCCTCCAGGCGATGCAGGGGGAACCGCTGACCGTCTATGGCGACGGGAGCCAGACCAGGAGCCTGTGCTACGTCGAGGATGAGGTTCGTGGTCTGGTGGCCCTGTTCGACGCAGACATCACCGGGCCGGTCAACATCGGGAACCCCGACGAGTACACCGTCCTCCAGCTGGCCTTCTCGGTGGTGGAGCTGCTCGGGTCCTCGTCCCCGATCGTGCACCTGCCGCTCCCGGTGGACGACCCGTGCCGGAGGCGGCCCGACATCTCCCTGGCCAAGGCCGCCCTGGGCTGGGAGCCGACCGTCGGGCTCCGCGACGGGCTGCTCCGCACCGCAGCCGCGCTGGCCGAGGACGCCGGCATGGCCGCACCGGTTCCGCCATCCGTCGGTGGGTCGACGAAGGGCGACAATGATGGAGGGATGAGAGCACCCGGAACGGCGAGGGGCGAGGAGACGATTCGATGACTGGCACGGGCGCACGGGGGCGAGCGGCAGACGACGCCGCCGACCCCTACGAGTACTCGCTGCTGTCGGTGATCGTGCCCGTGTTCAACGAGCGCACCACGGTGGGTGAGGTGATCCGGCGGATCAGGGCCGTCGAACTCCCCATGGACGTCGAGGTGGTCGTGGTCGACGACGGCTCCTCCGACGGGACCGACAAGGTGCTGGCGGCCATGGGCGATTCGACCGTCCGGGTGATCAACCATCCCCGGAACATGGGCAAGGGCGCCGCCATCCGCACCGGGCTCGGGTCCGTGCGTGGCGACCTGGTCCTGATCCAAGATGCCGATCTCGAGTACGACCCGGCCGACTGGTCCAAATTGCTCGAACCGATCCTGCGGGGGAAGTCCAAGGTCGTCTACGGCAGCCGGTTCACCGGCGAGCGCAAGAACATGATGCCGCTCCACTGGATAGGGAACCGGTTCCTCTCTCTGGTCACGAACCTCTTGTACTCCTCCACCCTCTCGGACATGGAGACCTGCTACAAGCTCTTCGACCGGCGGGCACTCGAGGGGATCACCATCGAATCGGACAAGTTCGACTTCGAACCGGAGATCACCGCCAAGATGCTCCGCCGCGGGTACCGCATCTACGAGGTCCCGATCTCCTATGCCGGCCGCGAGGCCGACGAGGGCAAGAAGATCACGTGGCGCGACGGATTCGGTGCCTTGAAGGCGCTGGTCAAGTTCCGGTTCACCCGGCTCGACAGATGACCCCGCGCCCCGGCGGGCGCGACGGGCCCGCCGGGGCGGGGCTTCGCCCGACGGAGGGCGTGGCCGTGGTGGTCGTCAACTACGAGACTGGGCCGGCGCTGGCCCGGTGTGTCGAAGGGCTCCGGTCCGAAGGGCCGGAGGAGCTGGTGGTGGTGGACAACGGTTCGACCGACGGGTCACGGCGCGAGCTGCTCGACCGGTTCCCCGACGTGGAGGTGCTGGTGCCGGGACGGAACCTGGGCTACGGGGCGGCGGCCAACCGCGGCGTCGCCGCCACCACGGCCCCGTCGGTCCTGGTCTGCAACGCCGACCTCGAGGTCCGTCCCGGGGCGGTCGCCGACCTGGCTGCCGCGCTGGCGGCCGACCCCCGGTGCGCGCTGGTCGGGCCCCTCGTCCGGGACCCGGACGGCGAGCGGTACCCGTCGGCCCGCCGGTTCCCCGGCCTGGTCGATGCGGCGGGGCATGCGCTGTTGGGGATCTTCGCCCCGGACAATCGCTTCACCCGCTCGTATCAGCAGGCGGACCTCGGCTCCACCGCTCGGGGCCCAGAGATCGTCGACTGGGTGTCCGGATCGTGTTTCCTGGTCAGGAGGTCCGCATTCGAGCAGGTGGGCGGCTTCGACGAGGCGTATTTCATGTACGCCGAAGACGTCGACCTGTGCTGGCGGCTCGGCCGGGCCGGGTGGCTGGTGGCCTACCTCCCCTCGGCCGAGGTCATCCATCTGCACGGGGTGTCGACCGACCGCCATCCGTTCCGGATGATCTTCGAGCACCACCGCTCGCTCCTGCGCTTCGCCGGCCGCTCCAGCGACGGTTGGCGCCGGGCGCTTCTGCCCCTGGTGGCCATCGGGATCGGGATCCGGGCCTGCCTGGCCTGCCTGGCCCGGGTCATCCGGACCTGAGCTGCGGCCGGGACGCCCGATCGTAGGTTGTAGGGTGTCGTCCGATCATGGCGAGCAATTCGACGGGCAAGAACTCGACCGGCAAATGGGTCGAACGCGCCGCCACCACGGGTGGGGGCCGGACCTACCGCGGCCAGATGCCGGTCAACTGGTATGCCAGCCTGGTCCTGATCTGCATCGTGGGTCTCCTGCTGATCGGGTTCAGCCGCTACCAGCGCACCCATCAGACGGCCTCGTCGTCCGGGCCCCCGACGACCAGCCAGGTGTGGCACGCGGCACTGGGCATCGACGTCTGCGGGACCATGGAGCCGGCCCTTCCCGCCAGCACCAATACCAAAGAGACCGGTCTGACCGCCGACGGCAACGGCGTCCTCACCATCGCCCCGTTGAACAGCACGGAGTCGGGCGCCAACGCCACCCTGGGCAAATTCGTCTCGGGGTACAAGGGCCTCCAATTGTCGTCGTCAACCCTGCAGTACCCGGGCAAGCAGGCCTACACCAACGGTGACGTCTGCCCGAAGGGGACGCCAGACTCAGGCAAGCCGGGTGTGGTCATCGTGGACAGCTGGAACAACTTCGAAGCGAAGGGCAAGGGGACCGAGACGAGTGGCCCCCCCGAGGATCTGCTGTTCGCCAACGGCCAGCTCATTACCATGGCGTTCGTGCCGGCGACCGCCTCGGTTCCCAAGCCTCCCGCCTCGGCCATCACCAATCTGTTGACCTCCCTGTCCCAGGGCACCACCACGACGACGACCGCCCCACCGACCACGCCGTCCACGGCCGGTTCGACGACCACGCCGACCACGGCGGCCACGGCCGGTTCGACGACACCCACGACAGCGAAGTCCGGCGGAAGCACCAAGTGAGAGCGGTCGTCCTGGTGGGCGGCGAGGGCACGCGCCTGCGTCCGTTGACCTACACGGTCCCGAAGCAGATGCTCCCGATCGTGGAGCAGCCGATGATCGAGCGGGTCATCGGCCACCTGGCCGACCACGGCATCGAAGAGGCCGTCCTCTCGCTCGGCTACCGGCCCGACGCCTTCATGAACGCCTATCCCGATGACACCATCGCCGGGGTCCACCTGGCCTACGCGGTCGAACCCGAGCCTCGCGACACCGCCGGAGCCATCCGGTTCGCGGCCCGGCACTGCTCGGTCGACGAGACGTTCGTGGTCGTCAACGGGGATGTGCTCACCGACTCGGACCTCTCGGCGCTGATCGACTTCCACCGGCTCCGCGGCGCCGAGGCCACCATCGCCCTGACCCCGATGGAGGACCCGAGCGCCTTCGGCGTGGTCCCCACCGACGCGCAAGGGCGGGTGCTGGCGTTCATCGAGAAGCCGCCACGCGACGAGGCCCCGACCAATCTCATCAACGCCGGCACCTATATCTTCGAGCCGTCCGTGCTCGACCGCATCCCCCCGGACGTCCGGGTGTCGGTCGAGCGCGAGACGTTCCCGGCCATGGTCGAGGACGGCACCCTGTTCGCCCAGGGCTCCGACGCCTACTGGCTGGACACCGGGACCCCCGACGCCTACCTCCGCGCCCATCGCGACCTCATCCTCGGCCGGCGGGACGGTCCCCCCGCCCCCGCGGCGGAGCTGGCACCCGCGATCGGCCCCGGGGTGTGGCGGATCGGGGAGGTCGACGTGGCCGATGCATCGGTCACCCGGTCGGTCCTGGGCCGTGGGGCGTCGGTTGGCACCGGCGCAGTGGTCGAGGAGTCGGTGATCGGTGCCGGCGCGGTGGTCGAGGACGGGGCCTCGGTGGTGGGATCGGTGCTCCTGCCCGGGGCCCGGGTCGCCTCGACGGCCACGGTGGAGGGATCGGTGATCGGTCCGGGTGCGATCGTGGGGCAACGGTGCGTGATCCACGGCCTGTCGGTGATCGGTGCCGGGGCCATCACCGCGTCGGGAACCGTCATCGACGGCGAACGGATCGTCGCGGGGGTCTGAGACGTTGCGCGCGCTGGTCACCGGCGGGGCAGGGTTCATCGGTTCGACGCTGGTGGACCGGCTTCTGGCCGAAGGGCACACGGTGGACGTGATCGACGATCTCTCCACCGGCTCCCTGGCCAATCTGTCCGACGCCCGCGCCTCGGCCGGCCACCAGCTCACCGTCCACCAGATGGACGTGCGCTCCCCCGAGGTCGTGGCGCTGATGGGACGTCGCCTTCCTGAAGTCGTCTTCCATCTCGCCGCCCAGGCCGATGTCCGCGTCTCGGTCGCCGATCCGGTGTTCGACGCCGATGTGAACGTGCTCGGGACCCTCCGGGTACTCGAGGGGGCGCGCCTCGCCGGGGCGCAGCGGGTGGTCTTCGCAGCCAGTGGCGGGACTCTGTACGGCGAGCCCGACGAGTCGGAGCTCCCGCTGAAGGAGTCCCTGCCCCACCGGCCCCTGTCCCCCTACGGGGTCTCGAAGAAGGCGGTCATCGACTACCTGATCGCCTACCGCGAGATGTACGCGCTCGAGTTCTCGGCCCTGGCCCTGGCCAATGTCTACGGCCCCCGCCAGGATCCCCACGGCGAGGCCGGCGTGGTGGCGATCTTCGCCCAACGCCTCTTGGGGGGCGAGCAGGTGACCATCTTCGGTGACGGCGACCAGACCCGCGACTTCGTCTACGTCGACGACGTGGTCGATGCCTTCGTGCGGGCCGCCACCAAGGGGGGCGGGCTGCTGTGCAACATCGGTACCGGCCAGGAGACGTCGGTCAACGAGCTCTACCGCGAGATGGCCCACCAGGCCGGGGTGAAGGCCAAGGCCGAGCATCTGCCTCTCCGGGCGGGGGAGCTCCTGCGAAATGCCGTCGATCCCACCCGGGCCGGGATCCAGCTCGGCTGGAAGCCCTGGACGGAACTGGGGACCGGCACCGCCGCGGTGCTGGCGTTCATGCGGACGCGCGGCGCCGCCGGATCGGAGCGCTGACCGGCTCCGGGTCCTTCGCGACCCCGAGCGGAGCGGGCCGGGGCTCCCTTCGCCGGGGCGGGAGCATCCGGGGGGCGGGCGGGGAACCGCCGTCGGGGAGGCCTGCGCGGGTACCGGGCCGTCGAGGCACTAGCCTGGGGTGGTCCTGGTGCACTTCTTTTTGGCGGCAGGCCACTCCCCGAGGCACATCCCGGTGCCTTGCCCTGTCGCACGAAAGCGCCCCATGCCCCCCTTGCAGCCCTCATTCGCCTCCCTCGGCGTGCCCTCCGACATCGTCGCCGCCCTCAACCGGAAATCGATCACCGAGCCCTTCCCCATCCAGTCGGCCACCATCCCCGATGCCCTGGCCGGTCGGGACGTGTGCGGCAAGGCACCCACCGGCTCGGGCAAGACACTGGCTTTCGGGATCGGCGCCGTCGGCCGCCTCGCCGGCAAACCGTCCCGCCCGAAGCACCCGAGGGTGCTGGTGCTCACCCCGACCCGTGAGCTGGCCGCCCAGGTGGCCACCGAGCTGCGGGCGCTGGCCACGCCGAGGAGCCTGCGAGTGGACTCGTTCTACGGGGGGGTCGGGTACGGCCCGCAGCTGAAGGCCCTGTCCCGCGGCGTGGACGTCGCCGTGGCCTGCCCGGGCCGGCTCGGAGACCTCATCGAGCGCGGCAGCATCCACCTCGACGCCGTCGAGATCGTCGTCATCGACGAGGCAGACCGCATGGCCGACATGGGCTTCCTCCCCGATGTCCGCCGGATCCTCGACCTGACCCCGCCGGACCGGCAGACGCTGTTGTTCTCGGCCACCCTCGACGGCGACATCGACGTACTGGTGCGTCGCTACCAGCACGATCCGTCCCGGCACGAGCTCGAGGCCGACGAAGACGACACCAGCGCCGCGGTGCACCTCTTCTGGAAGGTGGCGTCGGGCGACCGGGTGGCCAGGGCGGCCGAGGTGACTGCGGCCTCGGGACCCACCATCGTGTTCTGCCGGACCAAGCACAGCACCGATCGGATCGCACGCCAGCTGGAGCAGCACGGGGTGCGGGCCGCGGCCATCCACGGCGACCGGAGCCAGAAGCAGCGGGAGCGGGCGCTGGACTCGTTCATCCGGGGGGCGGTGGACGCCCTGGTGGCCACCGACGTCGCCGCCCGGGGGATCCATGTCGACGGTGTGAACGCGGTTGTCCACTTCGATCCGCCGACAGATGCAAAGGACTACGTCCACCGGTCGGGACGGACGGCCCGGGCGGGCGCAACCGGGGTCGTGGTCAGCCTCATCACACCGGACAAGGTGGGTGCGGTGAGGCGGATCCAACGCGATCTCGACATGCCCGGTGGGACGTCGATTCCCGATATCGCCGCCATCAGGGCCGTCATCGGCGAGCCCCCGGAGCGCCGGCCCAGCGACCCCCGGCGCCCCGCCGCCGCCGGCACCACCGGGCGCCCCCAGGGTCGGCCCGACCGGTCGCGTCGCGCCACCGGGTGGAAGGCGCGGCCGGCCGCCGCCCGCAACGGGTCGCAGGGCAACGGGTCGCAGGGGGGCGGCAACGGCCGGCCGCAAGGGCAGGGCGGGAACGGCCAGCAGGGCAACGGCCAGCAGGGCGGGAACGGCCAGCAGGGCGGGAACGGATACAAGAAGAAGCGTCCGGGCCCGGGCGGATGGGACAAGGGGGCCGATCCTTCCGCGTCGGGGAAGCCGGCCCGCTCGGCCAAGTCCGGCACGCACGGGAAGCCCGGTCGACCCGCGAAGCCGGCGGTGGCCCCTTCGTCACGTCGCGGCCGTGCGGCCAACGGCCGTGTGGTCAACGGTCACGCCGGGAACGGGGCCTCCGGCAGCGGTCGACCCGGAGGATCCGGCGGCCGCCGGCGCGGGGGCCCGGTGGGGACGAAGCGGAGCACGGGTGGAACCGGGCGGGGTCGCTGACCGGAACCGGTGACGGCCGGACCGGGCCCGACCCGTCCGGGCGATGATCTACAGTCGTCGCCAATGGCACCCGACTCCAAACCACTCGTCACCATTCCCGACGGTCCGCCCCCCGCAGAGCTCGTCATCGAGGACATCGAAATCGGTGCCGGGGCCGAAGCGGTCGCCGGCCGGCCGGTCAATGTCCACTACGTCGGTGTCTCGTGGTCCACCGGTCAAGAGTTCGACTCGTCGTGGAGCCGCAGTGAACGGTTCTCGTTCCCGTTGGGCGCCGGCCATGTCATCAGCGGCTGGGACCAGGGCGTGGCCGGGATGAGAGTGGGCGGTCGCCGCCGTCTCACCATCCCGCCCCATCTGGGGTACGGCGCCAGCGGCGCGGGTGGGGTCATCGGCCCTGACGAGACGCTGGTGTTCGTGGTCGATCTGTACGACGCCGGTTGAGGCACCGTCGCCGGCTCCCGGGCGGCGGCAGGTCCCGTTCAGCGGAAGAGGTCTTCTCCCGGCGGCCGTACGATCTCGGTGGCCACCGATGCCGGCCGGAGCCAGGCCGGATCCACCCCTCGCAGCACGGCGGCCGGGATGCCGCGGTCCTTGCCCATCACGATCTCGGCCGCACCGGCCAGCTCGTCGGCCACGCACACCTCGGTGGCATCGAGGATCCGGCCGTTGGCATCAGGGGTGCCGCGCAGGTCCACGATGCCGGCGATGCCGGCGATGCCGATGGCCACGTCGGTGACGCCCCGCCGCCAGGTTCGGCCGAAGGTGTCCGAGACGAGTACTCCCACCGACACCTGGTATCGATGCAAGAAGACCTCGCGGATCCGGCGGGCCGACCGGTCCGGGTCGACCGGCAGGAGAGCTGCGGTCCCGGCGTCGACGTTGGACAGATCCACGCCGGCGTTGGCGCAGATGAACCCGTGAGGGGTCTCGGTGATCAGCAGATCCCCGCGTCGACGCACGATCCGCACCGACTCCTGCTCGACCAGCCGGCTCTTGGCGCCGGGGTCATCGGCATCGATGGGCACCAGCCGTCCTTCGGCCTTTGACACCACCTTCTGCGTCACGACCACGACATCGCCGTCCATCAGCCCGCCGGGGATGGCGGGATGTCGGTGCGGGGTCGGGGTCAGCACCTCGGCCAACAGGGCCCCGACGTCGTCGCCCGGCCGCACCTCGCCCACCCCGGTGACCGGGAAGACGGACAACCCCCCCGCCACCGGTCCCGTCGAGGGCGGCGCGGCCGGTGTGGCCGACGGGACCGGCGAGCTAGCCGACGGCATCGAGCACGGTCCGGGACAGCCGGGCGGCCACCTCCACGGTGGACATGACGGTGGGGGCGACCAGGCACCGCACCCCTTCGGCCTCGACGGCCGCGGTCAGATCGGCGTCCGCCTCGTCGATCACGAGGGTGCCCACCCACGGCGCGTACCACTTGGCCACCCCGACGACCGAGGATTCGAAGCCCATCTCGCGCAGGAGGCGGTCGGCCGGACCCTTCAGCGCCGCCCCGGCGATGATCGGGGAGACGCCGACGACCCGGTGGCGACGACGTTGCAGCTCGTCGAGCACCCCGGGCACGGCCAGCAACGGGTCGATGGAGACGACAGGGTTCGAGGGGCAGACGACGATGACGTCCGATTCCGCCAGGGCGGCGAGCACGCCGGGCCCGGGACGGGCGCTCGCGGCCCCCTCGAACCGGACACCGGCCACGGCGACATCGTGGCGGAGGCGGACGAAGTACTCCTGGAAGCCGACCTCCGGCCCGTCCGGCAGCTGCAACCGGGTGCGGAGCAGGTCATCGGTGACCGGGACGACATTGACGTGCACACCCCACGAACGAGCCAACTCGCGGGTGACCTCGCCCAGGGTGGCGCCTTCGCTCAGGCGCTGGGTGCGGTAGCAGTGCGTGGCCAGGTCCCGGTCGCCGAGGTTGAACCAGGTGATCCCACCCAGGCGCCCGAGTGACTCCATGACCCGCCAGGTCTCGTCGGCCAGGCCCCAGCCGGTGTCCGGGTTGATTGCGTCGGCCAGCGTGTAGATCACGGTGTCCAGGTCCGGCGAGATGTGCAGGCCGTGGAGAACGGTGTCGTCAGCGGTGTTGACGATGGCGGTGATGTCCGGGGGCGCCACCACCTCGACCATCCCCCGGAGCAGCCGGGCGGCGCCGACCCCGCCGGCCAACGCGGTGATCATCGGGCGGCGGATATCGGGGGCCGGATCATCGGGGCCGGGGTGGTCATCGGGGCCGGGTGGCATCGGGGCAGGTTAGCGGTCCGACCCGTTGGCGCCGACGTGCGTCGGCGATGTGCAAGGCTCCCTGCGTGCCGCCGGAGCGATCCGCTACCTCCGACCCGGGCCGGCTGTCCGTCGGCGTCGATGCCACCCCGCTGCTCGGACGGCCCACCGGTGTCGGGCTGTTCTGCGCCGGGGCCCTGTCCGGTCTCTCCGCCCTCCCGGGGCTCGATGTGTCCGCCTTCGCGGTCAGCTGGCGCCGGCGCCACCAGATCGCCGCCCTGGTGCCGACCGGGGTCGCGACCCGTCAGCGGGCCATGCCGGCCCGACCGTTGCACGCGTCGTGGGGGCGGTTCTCCGGACCACCGGTCGAGTGGTTCATCGGCCGCCACGACGTCGTGCACGGGACCAACTTCGTGGTGCCCCCGACCCGCCGAGCCGCCCGGGTGATGACGGTCCACGACCTGACCGTCGTCTTGTACCCGCAGCTTTGCGACGCGCCGACGCTGGCCTTCCCGGACCTCATCCGTCGGGCGGCCGGCGAGGGGGCGTGGGTGCACACCCCGTCGCAGTTCGTGGCCGACCAGGTGGTGGCCGAGCTGGCCGTCGATCCGGAGCGGGTCCGTGCCGTCCATCACGGCATACCCCTCCCTCCGGCCGATGCCGACCCGCGGGCGGCACCGCCGTTCCGGTTGCCCGAGGGTTGTCACCGCTACCTCCTGGCCATCGGGACCGTCGAACCGCGGAAGGACTATCCGCTGCTGGTGTCGGCGTTCGCAGCGGTGTCCGCCGCCCACCCCGACGTGGCCCTGGTCATCGTGGGCGGTGACGGCTGGGGGGTCGAGCGGTACCAGGCCGCCGTCGAGGCGTCACCGGCGCGGGCGCGGATCGTGCGTCCCGGCTACCTGGACGGTGCGGCCCTGGCTGCCGCCCTCCGCAACGCCTCGGTCCTGGTCTACCCGTCACGATACGAAGGGTTCGGATTCCCGCCGTTGCAGGCCATGGCGGCCGGTGTCCCGGTGGTCGCCACCGCGGTGGGGGCAGTTCCCGAAGTGGTCGGTGACGGCGCGCTGTTGACCGCGCCGGGTGACGGCGACGAACTGGCCGGCGCCGTCACCCGGGTCCTCGACGGCGGGGCCGGTATCGATGCCCTGGTGGAGCGGGGGCGACGCCGGAGCGGCCAGTTCACCTGGCAGGCCTGCGCCGAGGGTCTCGCCCAGCTCTACGCGGACGCCTGCCGGTCCTCGGGATCGAAGGTGTCGGGCCCGGAGCCGACCGGTGGGCGGAGGTGAGAACAGTACGCACGCTCATGATGGTCGAACAGCTCCGGAGGTCGGCATCGGGAGGAATCGGCACCTACATCAACGGTCTCCTGCAGGGCTTCGATGCACTGGCGGCCGAGGAGAGGCCCGACCTCGAGTTGCTGGCCAGCCGGTTCGCCGGCCACCGTTCCGGGCCTGATCCGTTGTCCCTCCTCGGCCACCCCCTCCACCGCTCGCCGTTGCCGGGTCCGGTCCTGACCCGGGCGTGGGACCACGGGATCCTCCGGGCCCCGTCCGGTTTCGATGTGGTCCACGCCACCTCGCTGGCCACCCTCGAGCCGGGGAGGTCGGCCCTGGTGGTCACCGTGCACGACCTTCTCTGGCGCCGGGTCCCCGATGCCTACCCGGCCCGGGGACGGGCCTGGCACGAGGCGGCCCTGCGCCGGGCCCTGCGCCGGGCCGACCGGTTCGTCGTGCCCTCCGAGGTGGTGGCCGACGACCTGGAGGGGGCCGGGTCCCCGCGGCAGGCGATCGCGGTGATCCCGATGGGATCCGACCACCTGCCCCCGCCCGATTTCGGCGCCGGCGCCGCCCTCCTGTCCCGCCTGGGCGTCGAAGGGCCCTTCCTCCTCAGTGTGGGCACCCTCGAGCCGCGCAAGAACCAGCCCCGCCTGATCGAGGCCTACGGCCGCATCCGCGGGTCGCTCCCCGAACCCTGGCCGCTGGTCCTGGTGGGCGCGACCGGCTGGGGACAGCAGGTGGCGCCGGCAACCGGTGTGGTCCTGGCCGGCCTGGTGACACCGTCCGAGCTCTCGGCGCTCTATGCCATGTCCCGGCTCCTGGCCTACGTCCCCATCATCGAGGGTTTCGGGCTTCCACCGGTTGAGGCCATGGCCCTCGGCACCCCGGTGGTGGCCAGCCCGCTGCCCAGCACGACCGTGGCCTTCGAGGTCGATCCGCGCCGGACGGAGTCGATCGCCGAGGGGCTGTTGCGGGTGGCGACCGACGAGGACGAGCGGAAGCGGTTGCACCTGCTCGGGCTCGAGCGGGCCGCCGAGCTGTCCTGGACGGCGATCGCACGCCGCCACATCACGGTCTGGAACGAGGCGCGGGAGTCCACCGTCCGGTCCCTCCGTGGCTGACCCCGGCCTGCGGCTCTCGCTCGACGTGACCGCCGTGCCGTCCCGGCCGGTCGGCGCCGGCCACTACACGATGCAGCTGGCCCGGGCCCTGGCCGCCCGGTCCGACGTCGATCTGGTGCTGTTCAGCCGACGCACCGACGAGGCCCGCTGGCGCGCCGCGGTTCCGCTCGGCGAGCTGGAGCCCAGGGCGCCCGATGCCCGCCTGCTCCGCCTGGCCTGGGAGCAGGTCCGGCTCCCGGGGCTGCTGGCCGGAGGGGCCGTCGACGTGCACCACGGACCCCACTACACCATGCCCGAGCGGACGCCTGTGCCCGCCGTGGTCACCATCCACGACCTGAGCTTCTTCGAGCAGGCCGACTGGCACGAGTGGTCGAAGGTCCTGCTGTTCCGCCGGGCGATCAGGGTGGCCGCCCGGCGGGCCGCCGCCGTTGTCTGCCCGAGCCGGGTCACCGCCGAGCAATTGGTCCGATGGTGCCCGGTGGAGGCCGAGGTGTTCGTGGCCCCGCACGGGGTCGACACACGACGGTTCCGGCCGGACGAGCCCGAGCCCGGGTCCGACGCCGGCCACCTGGCCGTCGTGGACCACCGGCTGGCCGCGGGTCGCCCCTATCTGCTGTTCGTGGGCACGCTCGAACCGCGCAAGGACCTGCCCACGTTGGTGGGCGCGTTCGCCCGTGTCGCCGGCGACCATCCCGAGGCCCTGCTGGTGCTGGCCGGGGGAGCGGGCTGGGGTGCCGCCGCCGTCGACCGGGCCGTCGAGGCCTCCGGGGTCTCGTCACGCATCGTGAGGACGGGGTACGTGGCCGACGAGGTCGTCCCCGCCCTGTTGCGGTCGGCCGCGGCCGCCGTCTACCCCGCGCTCTACGAGGGATTCGGGCTCCCCGCTCTCGAGGCGCTGGCTTGCGGCGCACCGCTGGTCACGACGGCGGGCACGGCCATGGAGGAGGTGGCCGGCGAGGCTGCGGTGCTGGTCGAGCCGGGCGATGTCGCGGCCCTGGCCGACGCACTCGATCTCGAGCTGGCCGCGCCGCGGGAGGCGTCCCCGACCGGGGATGAGCGGCGTCGCCGGGGTTTCGACATCGTGTCCCGACACACATGGGAGGCGAGCGCGTCCCGGCATATGGTTGCCTACCGGTTCGCCGCCCGGCAGCCACGGCCGACCGGTGGTGCCGGCCCATCACGCAGCCAGTAGGGTGACCCGTCGTGCGCTCCCTCATCACCGGCGGTCGCGGCTTTGTCGGCACCTGGCTGGCCGAGCATCTGCGCGAACTCGGCGACGAGGTCATCGCCATCGACAACGAGGTGGACGTCACCGATCCGGCCGCCCTGCTGGCGGCGGTGTCCGACGCCCGCCCCGACGCCATCTACCATCTGGCCGCCCTCACCCACGTCGGGGACTCGTGGGACGAGCCGCTCCGGGTGCTCGAGGTCAATGTGATCGGTACCGCCGCACTGCTCGCCGCAGCCGGCAAGTGCGGTACCGACCCCCGGATACTGGTCACCAGTTCCGCCGAGGTCTACGGGGCCGTCACCGACCCGGCCCTCCTGCCCCTCGGCGAGGGTTCACCCACCGCGCCACTGACGCCGTACGCGGCCAGCAAGCTGGCGGCCGAGGCCCTGGTGGCGCAGGCCTTCCTCGGCTACGGCCAGCAGGTCATCACCGTGCGACCGTTCAACCACATCGGACCGGGCCAGACCCCCCAGTTCGCGGTGCCGGCGCTGGCCAAGCGCATCGTGGAAGCCGACCGGCGGGGAGCCCGGGCGATCCCGGTCGGCAACCTGTCGGCGAGGAGGGACTTCACCGATGTGCGTGACGTCGTACGCGCCTACCGCCTCCTTGTCGAGTCGGGTCAGGCCGGGACGGTGTACAACGTCTGCTCGGGGCGTGACGTATCGATCCGCGAGATCGCGGACTCGCTGCTCGAACTGGCCGGCTCGACCCTCGAGTTCGAGACCGACCCGGCGCTGGTCCGGCCGGTCGAGGTGCCCGTGCTGAGGGGCGACCCCGGCCGCCTGGCCGCGGCCACGGGGTGGAAGCCGGAGATCCCGCTGGAGCAGACCCTGGCCGACGTGCTCGCCTACTGGCGCGAACGCGCCGGGTGAACCCCCCATCGTGGGCACGGTGTCCGTGCCCGCGGACGCGAAGAACGGCCCGCCACCGGCGGGCCGTTCTTCATCGTGGGCGGTCAGGCTGCGACGGTCGGAATCCTGGACCGGAGCTGGGTACGGGCGTCCTTGGCCTGGACGTGGGCCTGCTTGGCCAGGTCGCGGGCCTGCGGGGGCAACCGGTCCTCCAGGGGCGCCACTGCGGTCTCCAGGCGCTCGATGATCTCCTCGAACCGCTCGACCAGGCTCACCACCGTGGAGTCGACGTTGCGGAGGGCACCGCCCAGATCGGTTCGGACGGCGGCCACCCGGTCCTCGATGTCGGCCTTGGGCTCGGCCAGGAACTTGATCAGCTCCTGGCGCTGCACCTGGACGTGCTGGTACCCGAGCACCCCTGCGCCGATGACCACGTAGGTGGCGTCCTTGGCGATGGCGGCGACATCCTTGGCCGCCTTGGCGAAGTCGGTGTTGATATTGATCTCCGGCATCTTGATGTCTGGCATGGTGTGCTCCTTGCGTTCCGAGGGTGGTGCGCCGGCGGTGGATGCCCGGTCGAACGACCCGTACCGGGGGACTGGCTCGTCCCCTTACGGATACAACTGTATACGCGATGATAAACAGTTGCAAGCACTCGGGCCGGCAGGGGGCGTGACGAGGGAAGTTACCCACAGGCTGGCGCGGCCCGATAGCCTCTGACCTCTGATGGAAACACTGGCCCCGCCGGTTGTCGCCGTCGTCGTCGCCCACGATCCAGGTCCGTGGTTTGAAGAGACGCTGGCCTCACTCGAGTCTCAGGACTATGCGGAGCTCTCCGTGCTGGTCCTCGATGCGGCCGGCGCAGAGGATCTGAAGGGCCGGGTGGCGGCCGTGCTGCCCAGCGCCTACGTGCGCCGGCTCGACGAGAACCGGGGGTTCGGGACCACGGTCAACGAGGTCATGGCCATGGTCGACGGGGCCGACTACTTCCTGCTGTGCCATGACGATGTGGCCCTGTTCCCCGATGCAGTCCACCTGCTGGTGGAGGAGGCATTCCGCTCCAACGCCGGAATCGTCTCGCCCAAGGTGGTCAGCTGGGACGACGCCGAGCGGCTGGTCCACGTCGGGATGGCCGTGGACAAGGGTGGTTCGGTCGTCGAGCGGGTGCAGCCCGGAGAGATCGACCACGGCCAGCACGATGCGGTGCGGGACGTGTTCGTCGCCCCCGGTGGGGTCACCCTGGTGCGGGCCGACCTGTTCGAAGAGCTCGGTGGCTTCGACACCGCCATCGTGGCCATGGGCGAGGACCTCGACCTGTGCTGGCGGGCCCAGGTGGTGGGCGCCCGCATCATCGTCGCCCCCGATGCGCGGGTGCGTCACCTCGAGGAGCTGGCCGGAGGCTCACGGTCCATCGAACCGTCGCTGGTCGGCGGCGACGATGACGGAGGTTCGACACACCCGGTGACCCTTCAGGAGCTCCAGCGCCGGCACGAGCTCCTCGCCGTCTTCAAGTGCTACGGCCCCTTCCACCTCATCCGGGTGGTACCCCAGATCCTGGTGCTCGCCATCGGCGAAGTCATCGTGGCCGAGCTGGCCGGCAACCGGGCCCGGGCCCGGGCGGTCGTGCGGGCGTGGCGTTGGAACCTCGGCCGCCTGGGGACCATCCGGCGCCAGCGCAAGCAGCTCAAGGGCAACCGCCGTCTCGGCGACAAGGAGATCCGCCTGCTGCAGGTGGCCGGCAGTGCTCGCCTCTCCGCCTACGGCCGGCGTGTCTTCCAGCTCGGGTTCCACGGCGCCCACGCCGACGAGCTGGCGTCAGCGGAAGCCGGCGACGGGCCGTACGCGGGTGCCGCTCTGGCCGGAGCAGCGGCCGGGGGCGCTCTCGACGCCCCGGAGCTGGCCGGTGCCGGGGTCGATACCGCCGGCGCCGGTACCGGGGCCGCGGTCCTGGTCGGCGGGGTGTCGTCCGGCCGGTCCGGCCGCGGCCGTCTGAGTGGTCGGACGAGGCTCACGGTGTGGTTGGCCGCCACCCTCATCGTCGTCATCGGCAGCCGGGGGATCATCGGCGCGAGGCTGCCCGTGGTAGGCCAGTTCGTACCGTTCCCGAGTTGGTCGTCGACATTCGGTCAATTCTTCGCCGGCTGGCATCCCTCGGGCGTGGGGACGACGGCACCGGCATCACCGGCCCTGGCCCTGGCCGGCGTGGTCGGCACGGTGCTCCTCGGAGCGATGGGCCTCACCCAGAAGGTGCTCATCTTCGCATGCCTGCCGCTCGGGGTGTGGGGCGTGGTCCGGCTGCTACGCCCCTTCGGTTCGCAGCGAGCCTCCCTCGTCGCCGGCCTCTCCTATCTGGCCATGGCCCTCCCCTACAATGCGCTGGCGTTGGGGCGTTGGGGGGCACTGGTCGTCTACGCCGGTGTCCCGTGGGTGCTGGCACGGCTGTTCCGGGCCACCGGCTCCGCCCCGTATGCCGTCGGCCCGGCCTCCGGGCGGTCCGGACGCGGCGCCGGGTTCCGCGAGGTGGTCGCCCTGGGGTTGCTCGAGGCCGTGCTCGTCTCGTTCGTCCCTGCCGCAGCCGTCGTCGTGGTGGTGGCCGCGTTGGCCCTGCTCATCTCCTCGCTCGCCTTCGGTGAGTGGCGGGCCACCCGGCGGGCCGTCCAGACGGCCGTCGGCTCGACCGTGGTGGCCGGGGTGATCTGTCTCCCGTGGCTGATCGGCGTGTTGTCCGCCGGTCGCGGAGCGGTCGCCGTCTTCGGTGTGCCCACCCCGGCGTCGGAAGCGGCGTCGTGGGGGTCGCTCCTGCGCTTCGCCGTCGGTCCCATCGGAGTATCTCCCTTGGCATGGGGGTTCGCGGTTGCCGCCCTGGTCCCGTTGCTGCTGGCCCGCGGGGACAGGTTCCGCTGGGCCGGACGGTGCTGGTCGATCGCGCTCGTCTTCTGGTTCGTCGCCTGGATCGTCGGTCGGGGATGGACCGGCAGCCTGGCCATCGATCCGTTGGTGCTGCTGGCCCCGGCCGCCGCCGCTCTTGCCGCCGCCATCGGGTTGGGGATCGCCGCCTTCGAGGAGGACCTGCGGGCCGCCGACTTCGGATGGCGGCAGCTGGTCACGGTGGTGGCCGCCGGAGCGGTGGTGCTGGGTTCCATCCCGACGGTGCTGTCGGCCATCCCCGGCCGATGGGACCTCCCCGTCAACGACTTCAGCCAATCGGTGACCTGGATGAAGGCCAGGGCGGCGGGAGGGGCATTTCGGGTGCTCTGGTTGGGAGACCCCCGCTCCCTCAACCAGGGGTCGTGGAGTGCGGGCAGCGGGTTGGCCTACGCCACCTCCGAGGACGGCAGCCCCGATGCCAGATGGTTGTGGAACGCGGCCGACCCCGGGCCGGCGTGGAGCCTGGCGTCGGCGGTGAACCTGGCCCGGACCGACCGAACCGACCGGTTGGGGAGCATGCTGGCACCGTCGGGCGTGCGCTACGTGGTGCTGCTGACCTCCCTGGCCCCCGAGATCACCGGCGAGCAGACCCCGCAGGAGTACCCGGTCCCGGCCGACCTGGCACCGGGCCTCGCCCGCCAGCTGGACCTCACCCCGGTGGTGTCGGGTACGGGGATCACCGTCTACGCCAACGCGGCCTGGATCCCCGAACGGTCCCAGATCGGGGCGGGACGGCCCGCGGTGGCGTCCCGGAGGCATCCGGTCGGTGCGACGCCGGCGCCGGCCGGATCGTCCCCCGATGCACCCATCGTCGCCGGTGCACGCCCGGTGCTCCCCGGTCCGGCCGCGTCCACCTCCTACCGTGGTCCGCTGTCGGTGGGCACCGTATTGACGGCGTCGGCACCGGCCGGCCGGTGGAAGCTCGTGCAATCCGATGGATCGGCGGCGGTGCGGTCGCCCTCGTTCGGCTGGGCCGGGAAGTACGCGGTGACGGGGGCCGGGGTCGGCACGCTCCGATTCGACGGCGGTCCGCTGGCACCCCTCTCGCTGATCGGCTCCGTCATCGTCTGGCTGGCGGCCATCGCGGTGGTTTCCGGACGTCGCCTGGGCCGGTCGTGGCGCCGGGTCAGCACCGGTCGTCGGCGGCCCCGGGGCGACCCGGACGAGCCCACTGGCGGTCCGGCCACGACGGATCCCGCCGCCGGGGGGGTCCCTGCTGACGCCGGGACGGCGACGTGAGCGGGCCCGAGGGTGTCCCGACCCTTCCCGCTGCGCCGCGCCACACGAGGCCCCGGCCGGTCCGGGGACGCGCCACGGCGATCGTCTCCGTGCTGGCCGTGGCGGTCGGGATCGGCATCGTCTCGGCGGCGATCGCGGTTCCCGTGGCCGCGCCGGCGCCCGGCTCCGCCGACGGGATCCTCGTCCCCCCGGCCGACGCCTCCTCCTCATCGGCCTTTTGCCCGTCGGCGACCGGTGATGCGGCGAACACCACCGTGTACCTGACCAACTCGACCGCACACCAGGTCGCCGGGGTCATGACCAGTGTCGGACCGACGCCCCGTCGCGGTCCCATTCCGAGGGTCCAACGGGAGGTTTCGGTTCCCCCCCTGGGCATGGCCGCGGTGAACCCGTCCGCAGGACTGCCCCAGGGGAGCACCGCCTCGTCGTTCGCCTTCGCCGGTGGAGGGGTGGTGGCCAGCCAGGTCGTGTCCGGCCCGCTGGGTTGGAGTGCGGCCCCGTGCGCGTCGCGGATCTCCTCCCAGTGGGCCTTCTCCGGCGGATCCACCACGACGGGGAACACGTTGCGGTTGGCGCTGTTCAATCCGGCCGCTCCCGCGGCCACGGTGAACATCTCCTTCCTGACCACGACCGGGCTCGTCACCCCGCAGTCGTACCAGGGGCTGGTCGTCCCCGCAGGCCGACTCCTCGTGGAGAACGTCGGTCAATTCGTCCAGCGGGCGTCCGACGTGGCCACCTTCATCACCGCCCAAGCCGGCGGCCTGGTGAGCTCCGAATTCCAGCAGACCTCGTCAGGCAGAGCCGTGGGGCTGTCCCTCCGGCTCGGGTCGCCCCAGCTGTCGACGGTGTGGCGATCGGCGCAGACCACCAACGCGCCGGGCTCGACGGTCAGCTTCCACCTCGCCAATCCGAACCCGCAGACGGTGACGGCCACCATCTCCTTCGGCCTGGCATCGGGTTCGGTCACGCCCCGGCGGCTGTCGATTCCGCCGCTCTCGATGGTGGATTTCGCCGCTTCGTCTGCGGCCGGGCTCCCACACCAGATCCCGTATGCGGTCACGGTCGATTCCTCGGTGCCCATCGTCGTCGGCCGGTCGGTGCTCGCCGGCAGGGGATCCCCGTCCCCCGTGTGGGGCTCGTCATCGGCCACGGTGACCGTGGCCACCCGCTGGCTGGTCCCGAGCCCCGGGGTGGAGCGGGTTCCCGGCACGGCCCACGCCGAGATCAAGAGCCTGGCCGTGGCCAATCCGGGGCCGTCCACCGCCCGGGTCGGGGTGGTCAGGGTGGGTGGGGGGCCCGTGGCCACGTTCGACGTGGCGCCCGGCCGGCTGGTCGTGCTCGGCGCCAAGCAGGTGGGCGGCCTCTCCGCCTACTCGGTCTCGTCCTCGCAGCCCGTGGACGTCGAGGAGGACAGCCGTCCGTCCGGCGCGTCCGGGGTGGTCTCGACGACCGGATTCCCCCTCACCGGGTAGGGCACCGGCACCGGGCCGAGGGCCTTCAGCAGGGGGAGGGGCCGGCACCGGGCCGGGCCGACCGGAGGCCGACCCGGGGGCGCCAACCCGGGTTGCCGACCGGGATGCTCACCCGGGTGCTAAAGGGACGGGGCCGCCTTGACGATGGTCTGACCATGGAACGGGAGCTTCGATTCGACACGGACGACCCGGAATTCGCCCGGGGATTCGAGATGGGCATCCTGTGGGAGCGCCTCAACTCGCTGGGTTCGTGCCATATGGCCATCCACGCGTCGAACGCGGAGATGGTGATGCGGGTGGCCAAGGCCACGGGCTGCGAGTTCTTCGGGCAGGAGCTGGACGACGACCGGATATCGGTCGAATTGTTCGAACCGAGCCACTAGCGGTGCCCTCGGGATCGCCACTGACCGGTACCGGGACCCCACCGCGGGTTCTTCCGTTGGTGCCCTAGGGTCTCCCCGATGGGCCGCTCCTCTCCCTCGACCACCAGGATCCTGATCGGCGTCGGCGGGTTGGTGGTCGTCGCCGTGGTGCTCGTGGTGGTGATCGTCACCTCCGGCGGGACCTCGGCGGGAGTCAACCCGCAGGCCACGCTCTCCGCCTCCGCCTCCGTGCTCGATGCCGGGTACGCCCGGCACATCGGATTTCCGAAGACGGTCCAGGCCGCCAAGCAGACCTCGGTGACCGAGCAGAAGGGGTGCACGAGCACGGTCGATGCGGTCTACGAGGATGCCGGATCGAAGACCGGTTTGATCTCGGACGTCTTGAACTGCAATTCGAAATCATCGGCATCGGCGGCGCTGGCCGCGGCCCGAAAGCACGCCGTGGTCGATTCCTCGCTGTCCGTCCCGAAGCAGCTCGGGTCGGCCGCCTTCGCCACCGACAACGGCGGTCCCGAGTACCTGCTGGTGTGGCAGGCGGGCACGAGGGTGGCGATCGAAGCCATCGATGTCGACATCGCGGCATCCACCAGCAGCACGAGCAAGAGCCCGGTGGCTCCGTTGTCCCAATCGCAGGACAAGACGCTCGTCACCGCCGCACTCGAGCAGAACTCCCTCTACCAGTAGCCGACGGCTCTGCCCGCATCCGACGGCGGCCGGCCCTGCCCGCATCCGACGCCGGCAGAACGGCTAGCCGGCCTGTGCGTGGCGCCGGGGGGCGCGGCCGCGGCTGAGCATCCCTGCGAAGTGCTTGGCGAACGTGTGCACATCACCGGGCCAGCGGGCGGAGAGATAGTTGCCGTCCCGGACGACGAAGGCCGGGCGTTCGTCGTCCGGCCCGTCCCGCCGGCGTCCGCTCGATTTCGCCGCCGCGTCCGGCGCCGACGGATCCACGTCGTGGAAGTCCGCCGCTCGCTCGAGGGCCCGGCTCACCTCCTGCTGGACCGACATGAAACCGGCCGGCTGCCCGGGCTGGTCGCCGTAGGTGCGGTAGTAGCCGGGGTCCCACCACCGGGCCACCTTGGCCACGCGCCAGGCCCGCTGTTCGAGCGACCACGTGAGGGCCGTCGTCTGCCGCCCGTGGAGCACGGAGCGGCCAGTGGTCGGATCGATGCTGCGGGCCACCAGCAGCACCCCGTGACAGACCGCGGCCACGGGCATCTCCCGGCGAAATCCGCGTACGACCAGGTCCTGGAGGAGCGGGCTTTCGAGGTAGGGGCGCATCCCCCGGGCCCGGTGCCCGCCGGGCAGGAGCAACCCGTCGACGAGCTCGATGTCGACGGCGTCCCAGGCGACGGGCTGGAGGAACTCGGGTGACCTGAGCATCTCCTCGTAGGCCGAGCGACCGCGGGCGTCGGCGCGGAGGAAGCGTCCGATGACCACGAGGTGTGAGACTCCGGGCACGAGACCCCAAGGATCGAGACCGCGGCCGGTGAGCATGAGGTCGTCCCCCCGACCGGGCCGGCCCGTGGGCGTGGCGAACCTCACCTGGTGGCCGAGGTCGCTCAGCACCTTCCAGCTCACCGCCACCTCGGTCGGATCGAAGTCAAGATCCGGAACGGGCATCAGCACCGTTGCCACCCTGCCTCCTTCTCCGTCGCTCGGCGGCATGACTGTAGGTTGGTGCCGCGCCGGAGGTCAACGCCCGGTGACGGCCCGGTCAGCCCGCCGACCCGTCTGGTAGCGTCTCGCCGGAATGGCCACGCCTCCGGTCCGGGGCCGGACGGCCCGATGACGGACGGAGGTCCGGATGTACAAGGTCATCGTGGTGGGCACGGACGGCTCGGAGCGGGCGGCGGTGGCCGTCGGGGAAGCGCTGGCCCTGGCCCGGACGACGGGGGCCAAGGTCCACGGTGTCCACGTCATGCGCCCCCTCCTGATGACCGGGACCGAGCTCGACGCGGCCGCCGTGGAGGTGACGAATGCCACCATGCACGATGAAGCCGATCGCATCGAGACGGAATTCCTGGCCGAGGCCGAACGCAGCGGGGTGTCCGCCGAGCTCTCCTCGTTCGACGGCGACCCGGCCGACGCCATCATCAAGGTGGCCGAAGCCGTGCACGCCGATCTCATCGTGGTCGGCAACCGCGGGATGGCCGGCGTACGGCGCTTCGTGTTGGGCAGCGTCCCCAACAAGGTCGCGCACCACTGCCCCTGCAGCCTCCTGATCGTCGACACCGAACGCGGCTGAGGGCGACGGCCGGGGCGGTTCCTTCCGGACGAACCGGGAGGCGCTCAGATGCCGGCGGTGGCCCGGCGCCTCAGGGGCGGAAGCGTAGGTGGAGGCTGGCGCCGGGGCGGGAGCTCGGCGAGAAGCGCCGCGGTCGCGTCAGCCACCTTGCGTACGGCCAGCTCGAAGGCGGGCGCTGTGCCGGTCGACGTCGACTGGACGCCGCTGACCTTCCGGACGTACTGGCGGGCCGCAGCCTCGATCTCCTCGGCGGTCGCCTCGGGCTCGAGGCCTCGTAGCGTGGTGATGTTCCGGCACATGGATGCAGGCTACGCCGGAACGGCTCAGGCCAGGGGCCGGAGCCGTCCAGGGCGCTGGCCAACCGGCTATCGCTTGGCCGGAGGCGGCGGGGGAGGGGGCCACGGCGACTGCTGCGGCCAGTGATTGGGGGCGGGTTGGGCCGGAATCGGCGATGGAGCCGCAGGCCAATGACCCGCCGGCGGCGCCGGCGGGGGTGGCCACGGGGCCGGACCGGACCGCCCGTCACCGGCCGGGGGAGCGGGCTCGCTCGGTTGGGTGGCACCCGGTTCGTCGGTGGCATGGGCCGACACCTCGCTGCCGCTGACAACCGGAGCCTCCGTGGCCCCGGACCCGTTGGTCAGGGCGTCGGCTTCGGCGGGTGTCCCCGCTCCACCGGTCCCGATGGCCGGCGCCTCCGGCGGGCCGTCGACATCGCCGGAGCCGGTCGGGCCGTGCTGTGAGGCCACGAAGATGGGCGGGACGCTCTTGACGCCGTGCTCGTGGACGGGCCGCCCGTAGGCCGTGTCGACCAGGCGGCCGACGGTCTCCCCGTCGATGGTCTCCTCGTCGAGGAGGGCCCGGGCCACCGCGTCGAGACCTCCCCGGTGGCGGGCCAGGGCCTCGAGGGCCCGCTGCTCCTGCGCACGGAGGATGATCTCGACCTCGTCGTCGATGATCTGGCTCGTGTGCTCGGAGTAGTCCCGGGTGTGCATGAGATCCTCGCCCAGGAACACCTGGCCCTGCGACCCCCAGGCCATCGGGCCGATCTTGTCGCTCATCCCCCATTCGCGGACCATCTTGCGGGCCAGCTCGGTGTTGCCGACCAGATCGTTGCTGGCTCCCGTGGACAGGTCCCCGTAGACCAACAGCTCGGCCGCCCGGCCGCCCATGCGGACGGCCAGCGAGTCCTCGATGTGCTGGCGGGGGTGGATGTGGCGTTCCTCCATGGGGAGCTGCATCGTCACGCCCAATGCCATGCCGGTGGGCAGGATGGTCACCTTGTGCACCGGATCGGCGTCGGGCAGCACGTAGGCCAGCACGGCATGACCGCCTTCGTGGAAGGCGACCCGCTCCTTCTCCGCGCCCGACAGCACCAGGCTCTCGCGGCGTTGTCCCATCAGCACCCGGTCCCGCGACGCCTCGAAGTCCACGTTCTGGATGACCTTGGACCCTCGCCGCACCGCGTGGAGCGCGGCCTCGTTGACCAGGTTGGCCAGGTCGGCGCCGCTCATGCCCGGCGTGCCGCGGGCCACGGTCCCGAGGTCGACGCTCGGATCGACCCGCTTGTCCTTGCAGTGCACCTGGAGAATGGGCAGCCGTTCGTCGAGGTCGGGGAGGGGCACGACGATCTGACGGTCGAAGCGGCCGGGGCGCAGGATCGCCGCGTCCAGGATGTCCGGCCGGTTGGTGGCCGCCATCACCACGATGCCCTCGGTCGGATCGAACCCGTCCATCTCGGACAGCATCTGGTTCAGGGTCTGCTCGCGCTCGTCGTGCCCGCCGCCGAGACCTGCACCGCGCTTGCGGCCGATGGAGTCGATCTCGTCGATGAACACGATGGCCGGCGCCTGCTTGCGGGCCGTGGCGAACAGGTCGCGCACCCGGCTGGCGCCCACCCCGACGAACATCTCCATGAAGTCCGAGCCGCTCACCGACATGAACGGCACACCGGCCTCACCGGCGACGGCCCGGGCCAGCAGGGTCTTGCCGGTCCCCGGGGGCCCGACCAGCAGGATGCCCTTGGGGATCCGCGCCCCGATCTCCCTGAACCGGGCGGGCGTCTTGAGGAAGTCCACCACCTCGCTGATCTCGAGTTTCACCCCGTCGTACCCGGCCACATCGTCGAAGGTGGTCGACGGGCGTTCGGTGGAGTAGAGCTTGGCCTTGGACCGCCCGATCGACATGATGCTTCCCATTTGACCCTGCGCCTTTCGGCTGATGTAGAAGAAGATGCCCCCGATGATGGCGAACGGAAGGATCCACTCCAACAAGATCCCGAGCAGCGGATTCGAGGTACCAGGGGACAGGTGGTAGTTCGACCCGAGCGGCTTGAGGGCGGAGATCTCCGAGTCGACGATCGGGTTGGGCCCGTTGACGGTGAAGGTGCCCCCGTTGGTCAGGTCCCCGGTGATGACGCCGGTCGACAGGTCGACGGTGGCCGTCTTGATCTGCTTGTTCTGGATGTCGCTCTGGAACGCACTGTAGGTGAGCGTGTTGGTGGTGGTCTTGTGGACCAGGCCGGGAATGACCAGGACGGCGAGCACGGCCACCACGATGAGCGTGTAGATGACCATCCGGTTCTTGTTCTGGCCGGGCACGTCCTGGCCGGGGCCACCAGTGCCTGGAGGGCCGTTGGGCACATCGGGGGTCGGCGGAGTCACCCCTTCATGCTATGCGCAGCGGGGCCCGGTCGAGGCATCGCGCCACCCCTGGTGGGGCCCGCCCCCTGCCGGCGCGATCCGGTCGGTATCGTGGGAGGGTGATCGAGCGGTCCGAACAGGGTGCGGACCCGGCCGCGGCCGCCAGCGCCGGTCCCCCCGGACCGTTCGCGCGATCGGGCCCACGAGATCCGCTGGCACCGAGCGCATGGGCCCCTCCTCCACCTGGGTCGAGGCCCGGGTCCGGCCCGCCTCCGGCCTGGGCGCCGCCCCCTCCGCGCGGCGATGCCCCCGTCGCCGCCGGCCCTCCAGACGCCGATGCCTCCCTCGGTCGCCAGCTGGCCGCCGGGGGGGCACCGTCGTCCCGGTCCTCGGCGTGGATGTGGATGCTCTTCGCCGGCCTCGGGTTCCTCGGCGGTCAGGTCCTGGCCGCCCTGTCGGTGGCGGTGACGGCCGGCTTCACCGGCAACCTGCACGCCCTGACGGCCATCACCAAGCTGGCCGAACCGCCCACCTGGTACATCGTGTCGACCCTCATCGGGTTGTGGGCCGGCTTCTTCGGCGCCGCCTGGATGTCGTCGTACGTCCGCGGCACCCACAGCATGGTCAGGGATCTCGGGCTGCGGTTCCGGTGGATCGACCTCCTCGGCATCCCCATCGGGGTGGGCGGCCAGTTCCTGGTGGCGCTGATCTATGTCCCCATCGCCCAGCACGTGACCAACTTCAACCAGCGCTTCGATGCACCGAGCCAGCGGCTGACCGGGGCGTCGCACGGCACGGGCTACTTCGTGATCGCCGTCTGTACGGTGGTGGGCGCCCCGTTCTTCGAGGAGCTGTTCTTCCGCGGCGTGCTCCTCCGCGCGCTGGCCCGGCTGTTCGGCACGATCGGCGGTTGGGTCGGCCCGGCGCTGGCCATCATCGTCACCGGCGTGCTCTTCGGTCTGGCCCACGCCGAGTCCCTGCAGCTCCTCGGCCTGGCCACCTTCGGGATCATCCTGTCCTTCGTCTCCTACCGCACCGGGCGCCTGGGTATGAACATGATCGCCCACGCCACGTTCAACCTGACCGCCCTGGCCGCCGTGGTGGTGCCGCTGGCGCTCGGCGCCCGGGCGTTCCTCTGAAATGAGCACGCCCGTCGACGTGGCTCCGATCGCGCCGACTCCGACGGAGGCCCGCCCGACGCCGTCCAGGCACCGGAGTTCCCCGTTGTGGGTTCGGCTCACCCGCAGGAGCGCCTGGCCGGCGTGGGCGAACCTGGTCGCGGTGGCCGGAGTCACCCTGGTCGCGCTCAGCCAGCTGCATCCGTCGCTGCTCCTGACCAACACGACCACGGCGGGAGGCGACACCGGCGCCCACGTGATGCTGCCGGCCTTCATGAAGTCGCACCTCCTGACCCACGGTCAACTGACCGGTTGGGACCCGGACTGGTACGACGGCTTCCCCGTCTACACCTTCTACTTCCCCCTTCCCGGGCTGATCACGGTGCTGTTCAACGCGGTGGTCCCCTACAACGTGGCGTTCAAGCTGGTCACCGTGTTGGGCACGCTCACCCTGCCGGTCTGCGCGTGGGCGTTCGGCCGCCTGGCCGGTCTGCGCGACCCGGGCCCGGCATGCCTGGCCGCGGCCACCCTCCCGTTCCTCTTCGAACCGAGCTTCACCATCTACGGCGGGAACATCGTGTCCACCCTGGCCGGCGAGTTCTCCTACTCCCTCAGCCTCTCGGTCGCCCTCCTCTTCCTGGGCGTCGTGGCGACGGGGCTGAAGACGGGTCGGCACCGGGTCCTGGCTGCGGTGCTGTTCGCCGTCACCCTCCTGTGCCACCTCATCCCGGCCATCTTCGCCGGGGTGGGGGCGGGGGTCTGGCTACTCCTCGACGCCGACCTGGCCCGGGGACTGCGTACCGGACTCCGAGGCCGGTTGGCCCGCCGCCGGTGGTCGCGCCGCCTGGTCTGGGGGGTCGTGGCCGGTGCCATCGGGGTCTGCCTGACGGCCTTCTGGCTCGTTCCGTTCGCCACCGGACAGCCCTATACGACCAACATGGGCTGGATCAACGTCGAGGGCTTCCCCCACCTGCTGTTCCCGGAGTCCTCCCGGTGGGTGCAGGCCTCCGGCCTGGTCGGGCTGGTGGCCATGGTGGCCCGTCGCAACCGGGTCGGACTGTTCATCGCGGTGATGGGGGGCTTCTCCGCCGCAGTGGTCTGCCTCGACCCCCAGGGAAAGCTCTACAACGTCCGGTTCCTGCCGCTGTGGTTCCTCTGCCTCTACCTGATGGCCGGCTACGGCCTCTTCGAGGTCGTCTCGGCGGTGGCCCGGTGGAACCGCCGTCGCCGGCTCGACCAGTGGGTCGAGGTCATCCGCCAGCGCCTGGTGGCCGGATCGGCGATGCCGTGGCGACCGGGGCAGCGCATCAGCCGTTTCCGTCGGCCTACCCCGAGCGGGAACCCGCCCGGCGCGGTGGTGGGCCCGATCGTGGCCCTGGCCGCGGCGTGCCTGACGGTGGTGCCGGCCATGGCCCTCCCCGTTTCCACGATGGCCGACATCGGGGTCAACGTCGGGGCCTACCAGCCGAGCCCCCTGGCCGAGTGGAACTACTCGGGCTATCAAGAGAAGCCCGACTACCCCGAGTACCACGCAGTGATGCAGATGATGGCCAAGGTCGGCCACGACCAGGGGTGCGGCCGGACCATGTGGGAGTACGACCCGTCGGAGAACCGGTTCGGTACCACCATGTCACTCATGCTGCTGCCCTACTGGACCAACGGCTGCATCGACTCGATGGAGGGGCTGCTGTTCGAGTCCTCGACCACCACCCCGTTCCATTTCATCAACCAGAACGAGCTGTCGGTGAATCCCTCCGACGCGGTGAACTCGACCGCCTTCCAGTACATGGGATTGAACGTCCCGCTCGGGATCCGCCACCTCCAGCTGCTGGGCGTCAGGTACTTCCTGGCCGCGTCGACCACCGTCGAGGCCGCCGCGGCCGCCGATCCGAACCTGACCCAGGTGGCCTCCACCGGACCGTGGAGCACCAACTACAACGGCGTGTTGCTCAACACCACCTGGAAGGTCTACGAGATCAGGGACTCGTCGCTGGTGAAGCCCCTCGCCGACCGACCGGTGGTGTGGACCGGGGTGAAGCCCGCCCAGACCAGCTGGTTGAAGCCGGCCGCCACCTGGTACGACGACCCGGCCGAGTGGGACGTGGTCCCCTCCGCCGGCGGCCCGGCCGACTGGACGCGGGTGCCGGCCACCGACACCAGCCCCGAGGCGGTGCCCGAGCCGGCCACGACGGTGTCGGACATCTCCCAGACCGACAGCTCGCTCTCCTTCCATGTCGACCGGGTGGGCACGCCGGTCGAGGTCAAGGTGTCGTACTTCCCGAACTGGCAGGCCAGCGGGGCCGAGGGCCCGTGGCGGGTGGCGCCCAACCTCATGGTGGTGGTCCCGACCAGCCACGACGTGACCCTCAATTACGGGACCACCGGTTCCGACCGGCTCGGGGAACTGCTCACGGTGGCGGCGTTGGTCGCCATCGCGGTCATCCTGGTGGTCGAGCGTCGGGCCCGTCGGGCCCGCCGTGTCCGGCGGTGAGCCGAACCATGGGGATGTTCCCCCTGTCCACCGTGCTCTTTCCCCACGCCCCCCTCCCGCTGCACGTCTTCGAGGACCGGTACAAGGCGCTGATGGGGGACTGCATGGCCACCGACGGAGCGTTCGGAGTGGTCCTCATCGCCCGTGGCTCCGAGGTCGGTGGCGGCGACGAGCGGGTCGACGTCGGGACCATCGCCCGCGTCACCCACCTCACCGAGCTGGAGGACGGTCGCATGCTGGTGATGGCCCGTGGGGTCGAGCGGGTCCTCGTCGAACGGTGGCTCGACGACAGCCCGTATCCCCGCGCCGAGGTGGGTGATCTCCCGCTCGGACGTGGTGACGCCGATGGGCCGGCCGTTGTCGCCGCCGAGCATGCCGTCCGCAGGCTCCGGTCGCTCCTCTCGGAGCTCGGACAGGTCCCCGCCCTGCCTCACGATCTCGCCCTCGACGGTCACCTCGTAGAGACAGGTTGGCGGCTCTGCGACCTGGCGCCGCTGGCTCTCATCGACCGGCAACGTCTGCTCACCTGTTCCGGCCTGATCGAGCAGATGGAGCTGCTGTGCGAGCTGAGCACGGCCATGGCCGGCGATGTGGTCTCCCTCCTGGCCGACGGCGGCGCTGTCTAGTCGGAGGCGCAGCCGAGGGAGGACGGTCGGGTCGGGGTCCATCCCGAGGGCCCGGGGCCGGCTGGCTAGGATGGCCCGGCCATGACCAGCCTCTCCGACGTCTTCAAGGCCTACGACATCCGGGGGGTCGTTCCAGACCAGCTCAACGCCGAGAAATTTCGCGCCATCGGGGTCGCCGTGGCCCGGTTCGCCGCCGCACCGGCACTCCTGGTGGCCCGGGACATGCGTGAGTCCGGCGTCGAACTGTCGAGAGCCTTCTCGGACGGGGTCCGCTCGGAAGGGGTGACGGTCCTCGACCTCGGTCTCGCCTCCACCGATCTGCTCTACTTCGCCGCCGGCAGCCTCGACGCCCCGGGGGCCATGTTCACCGCCTCGCACAACCCGGCCCGGTACAACGGCTTGAAACTGTGCCTCTCCGGGGCCCGCCCGGTCGGACGCGATACGGGCCTGGCGGAGATCCAGGCCACGGCGGAGTCGCTGTTGAAGGGGTGGGCCGGCAGGCCGCCCCCCCTCGATCCCGCCGCCCTGGCGCCGCTCGAGGAGCGCTCGGTGCTGGAGGCCTATGCCTCCCACGTGCGGTCCTTCGTCGATGCCGGCGTGCTCCGCCCCCTCCGGGTGGTGGCGGACACCGCCAACGGCATGGGCGGCCTGGTCGCCCCCAAGGTCTTCGAGGGCCTCCCCTTCGAGGTGTCGATCCTCTTCCCCGAGCTCGACGGGAACTTCCCGAACCATCCCGCCGACCCGATCCAGCCGGAGAACCTGGTCGCCCTGAAGCAGTCCGTCCTCGACGTCGGCGCCGACGTCGGTCTGGCCTTCGACGGCGACGCCGACCGGGTGTTCCTGGTGGACGAGAAGTCCGAGACGGTGTCCGGCTCGCTGACGACCGCCCTGGTCGCCTCCTCGATGCTCGACAAGTATCCGGGATCCACCGTCCTCTACAACGCCATCTGCTCCCGGGTGGTCCCCGAGGTCATCGCCGAGAAGGGCGGGGTGGGCATCCGCACCAAAGTGGGCCACAGCTACATCAAGCAGGTCATGGCCGAGACGGGAGCCATCTTCGGCGGCGAGCACTCCGGCCACTACTACTTCAGGGACAACTACCGCGCCGATTCGGGCATCATTGCCGCCATGCTCGTGCTCGAATTGCTGAGTGTCACCGGAAGGCCCCTCTCGGAGCTGCTCGAACCCTTCCGGCGCTACTCCGATTCCGGGGAGATCAACACGGTGGTCGATAACCCGCCCCTGGCCGTCGAGCTCATGGCGGCGGAGGTCGAGGCGGCCGGAGGAGCGCTCGGCACCGCCGACCGGTTGGACGGTCTGACCGTCGACCGGGGCGACTGGTGGTACAACCTGCGGCCGTCCAACACCGAGCCGCTGCTCCGGCTCAACGTCGAGGCCCCTGACGAGGCAGCCTGCGCCACCCACGTGGCCGAGGTGCAGGCAGACATCGATCGGCTCCTGGCCTGAGGGTGGAAGCTTGCCGGCGGCGACGTGACGAGGGGCCGACCTTCGACGATGTTCGACCAGAGAGGAATGCACCATGACACTCGACCGGCTCCTGATAGAGGTGCTTGCCTGCCCGGAGGACAAGGGCCCGCTGCTCTACTTCGCCGACGAGGACCGGCTCTACAACCCCCGCCTCCGTCGCAGCTACGAGGTACGTGACGGGATCCCGGTCATGTTGATCGACGAGGCCACTGCCGTCGACGACGAGGAGCACGCCCGTCTCACGGCCAAGGCCGAGGCCGGCGGGGCCCAGACCACCGGCGAGGCAGCCGCGTCGTGAGCGCAGACCGAGGCGGGTCGTCCGCCACAACTTCCTCCCCCCTCCTCCTCGACTCCCTCGACATGTGGAGCGCCGCCGCCGCCCTTCCCGAGCAGGTCGAGGCGGCCGTGTTCGCGGCCCGGGGCGTCAAGGACCTCCCCAGCCACGACCGGGTGGAGAACGTCGTCGTCCTGGGCATGGGCGGGAGCGGCTTCGCCGGCAACGTGCTGGCCGCGTCGGCGGCACCGTTCATGCCCGTGCCGGTCACCGTGGTCAAGGGCTACCAGCCGCCCGACTACGTGGGCACGGGCTCGCTCGTGTTCGCGGTCTCGTTCTCGGGCGACACGGAAGAGACGGTGGAGGCCGCCGCCGGGGCCTACGAGGCGGGGGCATCGCTGATCGTGGTGGCCGGCGGCGGCGCACTGGTCAGCCTGGCCGGCGAGTGGAACGTCCCGGTCATCCCGCTTCCGGGGGGGATCCCCCAGCCCCGGGCGGCGCTGGGGGCGTTGGCCATACCGCCGCTGGTGCTGTTGGAGGAGATCGGGCTCTTTCCCGGCGCCCTGCAGTGGGTCGACCAGGCCGTCCACCAGCTCCGCGTCCGCCGGGACGAGCTGACCCGGCCCGGCAGCCGAGCCGAGGAACTGGCCCGGCGGATCGGGCGCACCATCCCCCTCATCCACAGCTCCCAGGACCTGGGTGCGGCGGCCGCGCTGCGTTGGAAGTCCCAGATCAACGAGAACGCCAAGACCCCCGCGTTCTTCAACGTCTATCCCGAGTTGTGCCACAACGAGCTGGCCGGCTGGGGTCAGAACGGCGACGCCACCCGGCAGCTGATCACCTTGGTCAACCTGCGTCACGACGCCGAGCATCCGCAGGTGAGCCGCCGGTTCGACCTGGTGGCGGACGTCCTCCGCGAGGTGGTGGCCGACGTCGTCGAGGTTCGGGCCGCCGGAGAGGGCGATCTGGCTCAGCTCCTCGATCTGGCCATGATCGGGGACTTCGTCTCGCTCCATCTGGCCGGCCAGGAGGGCATCGACCCCGGACCCATCCCGGTCCTCGACGAGCTCAAGCAGCGGCTCACGCCGGGCGGCCCGTGAACGGACCGGCTGGGTGGTGCGTGCGAGCCGCGATCCCGAGTCCGCTCTTGTGAGCTGGTCGTTCGTCCTTCATCCGCCGGGCCGGCGACCCTCCGTTGCCGTGTTGCCATTGAGTGACGGCCCGATCACAACCGTGTGAACTCGGGCCCCCGGGCCCTGGTATTCGCGCCACCGAGGCGTACACTTCAGTGGTGAGCTGCGTGCGGGTCTGTGGTTGCAAGTCGAAGCCAGTCGCAGGCGAAACGACCCACGTAAGGCAACTCGTGGTTGCTGAGCATGGTGCGGCTTAGGAGTAAGACCTGCCCGCGGAGTCCCCGGCTGTCGGGGGCTGGCGGAGATGAGGTGACGCGTGCCAACACGGCTCCGAAGGGCCGGCGACCGGTGACGGTCGCTGCCGCCGGAGTCCGGCCGCCACTCTCACTGCAGGCGAGTGTGGGGTCAAAGACCAGGTCAGCCGCCCGCAGCTCACGAACCAACGCAACGGACAACTCTCGAATCAGAGACCGACGACCGACCAGGAGGACCGGCCGACACCAGAGGTAGCACCCGAGTGGATCAACCAGGAGGCGAGCAGTGGACGTGGTCATCGCGCATGGCAGGAGAATCGTGTCCGACGAGGTGAGGGCCCTGACCAAGGACAAGGTGGGCCGGCTCGGTCATCTGTGCCCGGGTCTCGACCGGGCCGAGGTCCGGTTCTCCGAGGAGCACAATCCGAGGATCGCCGACCACGAATGCTGCGAGGTCATCATCATCGGGCACGGGCGCTCCATACGGGCCAGGGCCGCGGCGCCCGTCCCGCTGGTGGCCGTCGACCTGGTGGTGGAGAAGCTCGAGCACCAGCTCGAGAAGACCAAGGGCCGCCTGGTCGGCCGGTCCCATCCGCGACGGCGCCCCGCCAACTCGGTCTCGGTCCTGCGCGAGAAGGTCCGCACCGCCTGAAGGTGCACCGGGCCCGGAGCCGGTGGCGCCCGGCCGCCGACCGGCCGCCGACCGGCCAGGAACACGTCCGAAGGTAGAGTGAGTAGCCCATGAGCGTGCTCACCAAGGTCCTCCGCGCCGGTGAAGGCAAGAAAGTTCGTCGCCTGGCCGAACTGGTGCCACTGGTCAACGCCCTCGAGCCCGAGATGGAGGCCCGCTCCGACGACGAGCTGGCCGCCCTGACCGGCGTCTTCCGCCAGCGGCTGGCCAACGGGGAGAGCCTCGAGGACATCCTCATCGAGGCCTTCGCTCTGGTCCGGGAGGCAGCCTGGCGGGTACTCGGACAACGGCATTTCGATGCGCAGCTGATGGGGGGCATGGCCCTCCACTTCGGGTGGATCGCCGAGATGAAGACCGGGGAGGGCAAGACCCTCGTCTCCACGCTGCCGGTCTACGTGAACGCACTGGCGGGAAACGGTGTCCACGTCGTGACGGTCAACGACTACCTGGCCACGCGTGACTCCGAGTGGATGGGCCAGCTCCACCGGTTCCTCGGCTTGACGGTGGGCCGGGTCGGCCCCGACATCGAGGACCCGGCGGCCAAACGGGAGGCGTACGACTCGGACCTCACCTACGGCACGAACACCGAGTTCGGGTTCGACTACCTGCGTGACAACATGGCCCGGTCCACGGAGGCCATGGTCCAGCGGGGGCACCACTTCGCCATCGTCGACGAGGTGGACTCGATCCTGATCGACGAGGCCCGCACGCCGCTGATCATCTCGGGACCCGCGGCCGAGTCGGCCCAGCTCTACTACCAGTTCGCCGGCATCGTGCGCACCCTGCGGGCCGAGGACGACTACGAGGTGGACGAGGAGAAGCGCATCGTCGTCCCCACCGAGGCGGGCATCGAGAAGGTCGAGCGTCAGCTGGGCGTGGGCAACCTCTACGACGCGGTGGCCGTCAACTACGTGCACCATCTGACCCAGGCCCTGTTGGCCAAGGAGCTCTACCGTCGCGACAAGGACTATCTGGTGGCCCAGGGCGAGGTCAAGATCGTCGACGAGTTCACCGGTCGCACCCTGGACGGGCGGCGCTGGTCCGACGGGCTCCATCAGGCGGTCGAGGCCAAGGAGCGGGTGCGGATCAAAGAGGAGAACCACACCTGGGCCACGGTCACCCTCCAGAACTACTTCCGGCTCTACGAGAAGCTCTCGGGGATGACCGGTACGGCCGAGACCGAGGCTTCGGAGTTCGCCAACACGTACGAGCTCCCCGTCGTGCCCATCCCTCCCAACAAGCCGCTCATCCGCGACGACAACCCCGACCTCATCTACAAGTCCGAGGACGCCAAGTTCGCCGCCGTCGTGGACGACATCGCCGAGCGCCACGCCGCCGGCCAGCCCGTGCTGGTGGGCACGGCATCGGTGTCCAAGTCCGAACATCTCTCCCGGCTTCTCGAGAAGCGTGGGATCCCCCACGAGGTCCTCAACGCCAAACAGCACTTCCGGGAGGCGGAGATCGTGGCCCAGGCCGGCCGCGTGGGCGGTGTGACCGTGGCCACCAACATGGCCGGACGCGGGGTCGACATCATCCTCGGAGGGAATCCGGAGGGACTCGCCATCAGGGAGGCATCGGCCCGTGGCATCGACCTGTCGACGGACGAGGGCAGGGCCCAGCTGAAAGAGATCGAGGCGGAGTTCGCCACGATCTGCGAACGGGAGGGCGACGAGGTCCGTGCCCTCGGTGGCCTCTATGTGCTGGGCAGCGAGCGCCACGAGAGCCGCCGCATCGACAACCAGCTGCGGGGCCGGTCGGGCCGGCAGGGTGACCCGGGCGAGAGCCGGTTCTTTCTGTCCCTGGAGGACGACCTGATGCGGCTGTTCGCCACCGGGGCCATGAACTGGGTGATGGGCCGGGCCCTGCCCGACGATGTCCCGATCGAGGCGAAGATGGTGACCAAGGCGATCGAGCGGGCCCAGAACACCGTCGAGGGCCGCAACGCCGAATCCCGCAAGGACGTCCTCAAGTACGACGACGTGATGAACGAGCAGCGCAAGGTGATCTACCGGCGACGCAACCAGATCATCGAAGGGGAGGACCTGCACGAGGACACCATCGAGCTGCTCGAGAGCACGATGACAGAGGTGGTGGCCTCGTCGTGCCCGTCGGAGTACTCCGAGGAGTGGGACCTGCCCCGCCTGATCACCGAGGTGACCCAGTACTTCCCGACCAAGTTCGTGGCCGACGATCTGGCCGGTGCCAGCACGGTGGGCCAGATCACCGAGAGCATCCTCACCGAGGCCCTCGACCTGTATGCGGAGAGGGACGAGAGCATTCCCGGAGGCGCAGACACCGCCCGCCAGCTCGAACGTGACATCATGCTGCAGATCATCGACCAGCGGTGGCAGGACCACCTGGCCGAGATGGACTACCTCCGCGAGGGCATCAATCTCCGGGCCATGGGCAACCAGGATCCGTTGGTGGCCTACCAGCGCGAGGGCTTCGCCATGTTCGGCAAGCTCATGGACGGGATCAACGACGACTACCTGCGCTACGTCTTCCACGTCCAGGTCATGGCCGAACCGGCCGCGGAACCGGATCTGGAGCGGGCCAACTACATCGCCGCCGACGACCCCGTCCAAGGTGACGACGCCATCTCGGCGGCCTTCGCCGCGGCCACCCCGGCCGAGATGGAAGAGGTTGCCGCCTCGGCGGGCCTTCCGGGGGGGAACGGAAGTCAGGTCGGGGTGACCAACCGGTTGGCCGAGGACGGGGAGACCCAGCTGCCCATCGTGAAGTCGGATCGCGAGAAGCTCGGGAGGAACGACCCGTGCTGGTGCGGGAGCAACAAGAAGTTCAAGCTCTGCCACGGCGCCAACTGAGATGGCCCCGCCGGATGGCCCCCGTCGGGGGGCCGGTGAGCCCGAGCGCGTCGACCTACCCTCTGCGCTGGCGTCGCTGGGGGAGCGCCTGGCCGAGGCCGCACGGTTCCTCGGTACCGATGGCCTGCACGAGCGGCGGGCGGAGCTGGAGAAGGCGGCCTCCGAACCCGGGCTGTGGGACGACCCCGACCACGCCCGGGAGGTGACCACCGAGCTCGGCCGGGTCAACGAGGACATCGAGCTGCTGGCCGGCCTGGCCGAAAAACTCTCCGATGCCGAGACGCTCAACGAGCTCATCGAAGAGGAGGCCGACGACTCGCTGCGGCCCGAAGTCGAAGAGGGGATCGCCGACCTCGACCGTCGGCTGCGGACCCTCGAGTTGCGTTCCCTGTTCGCCGGTGACTACGACGACGGTGACGCGGTGGCCGAGATCCACGCCGGTGCCGGTGGGACCGACGCCCAGGACTGGGCGGAGATGATGCTGCGCATGTACTCGCGATGGGCGGAGCGGCGCGGCTTCGAGATCGAGGTGGAGGAGGCGACCCCGGGGCAGGAGGCCGGTCTGTTGTCGGCCACCTTCATCGTCAAGGGCCGCTATGCGTTCGGCCTCCTGGCCGCGGAACGTGGCGTGCACCGACTGGTCCGCATCTCTCCGTTCGACGCGCAGCACCGGCGCCAGACGAGCTTTGCCTCCCTCGACGTCGTCCCCTTCCTCGAGGATGTCTCCGATGAGGTGGAGATCGACGAGAAGGACCTCCGCATCGACACCTACCGGTCCTCGGGGGCGGGCGGCCAACACGTCAACAAGACGGACTCTGCGGTCCGGCTCACCCATCTCCCCACCGGGATCGTCGTGTCGTGCCAGAACCAGCGCAGCCAGCACCAGAACAAGGCCAAGGCCATGCAGGTGCTCGGGGCCAAGCTGGCCGAGCGACAGCGGGCCGAGCATCAGGCGACGCTCGACCAGTTGTCCGGCGACCGCACCGACAATGCGTGGGGCAACCAGATCCGCTCCTACGTCCTGGCTCCCTATCAGCTGGTCAAGGATCTGCGCAGCAACGAGGAGACCGGCAACGTGGAGGCGGTGCTCGACGGGGATCTCGACGATTTCATCGAGGCGGAGCTCCGACGCCGCGCCGAGGTGCGCCGGGCCAACCCCTGAGCCGGCCAACCCCTCAGATGACGTACTCGGAGGTCAGAGGGGTTGAACCACCACCCCGACAGGGCCGGGTAACATAGACCGGAATGGCAACGTCGGCCCGCAGATTCGGCCCCACGCCGTGACACCCCTCTCATGATCACATTCGAGAACGTCACCAAGACGTACAAAGGCACCACTGTCGCTCTCGGCGACTTCTCCGTCCAGATCGAGAAGGGCGAATTCGTCTTCCTGGTCGGCCCTTCGGGCTCGGGGAAGACCACGTTCATCCGCCTCCTGCTCCGCGAGGAGATGCCCGACTCCGGTCGCATCTGGGAAGCCGGCAAGGAGATCGGGCATCTGGCCAAGTGGCGGATCCCCTATCTCCGTCGCAACATCGGCTGCGTGTTCCAGGACTTCCGCCTCCTGCCCAACAAGACGGTGTTCGAAAACGTGGCCTTCGCATTGGAAGTCATCGGCCGGCCCAAGCACGTCATCGCCGCCCAGGTTCCCCAGGTGCTCGACCTGGTCGGGTTGTCGAAGAAACGCGACAACCTGCCCCACGAGCTCTCCGGCGGGGAGCAGCAGCGGGTCGCTGTGGCCCGGGCCTTCGTCAACCGCCCGCTCATCCTCCTGGCCGACGAGCCCACCGGCAACCTCGACCCGACCACCAGCCTCGGGATCATGCGGTTGCTCGACCGGATCAACCGCACGGGGACGACGGTGATCATCGCCACCCACGATTCGGGCATGGTCGACCAGATGCGCCGCCGGGTGATCGAGTTGGACCGGGGCATGCTGGTCCGCGACCAGGCCCATGGGGTCTACGGCATCGACAGCGCCGTCGCCGCGGCCGGCGCAGGTTCGCCGACCGGTGCGATCGCCGACCAGTTCCCGAGCAGCGAAGTTCCCGGCGGCTTCGCCGCCCGCACCTGATGCCGGTCTCCGCCGGCTACGTCTCACGGGAGGCGGTCACCAACCTGTGGCGCAACCGCCTGATGACGGTGGCGGCCATCCTGACCGTTGCCGTCTCGCTCGCCCTCGTCGGATCGTCGTTGCTCCTGAAGCAAGGGGCGTCGAAGGCCACCGTGCAGTGGCAGAACGGGGTGAATTCGCTGGTCTTCGTGAATCCCAACGCACCGGCGTCCCAGGCCAAGGCCATCCACACCGAGCTGATGCAGTCCCCGTACATCAAGTCGTGCATCTTCCGCAGCCAGGCCTACGACTACAACGAGGCCAAGCTGATCCTGCCGGCTGACGAACTCCAGGCGACCACCCTGGCCGACTACCCGTCGTCGTTCCGTTGCGTCCTGAACGACCCCTCCCAGGCCCCGGCGGTCTACCAGCAGTTCAACGGCAAACCCGGGGTTTTCGCGGTCAAGTACCCCGGCCAGCAGATCAAGACCATGCAGAGCGTGATCCGTATCCTCCAGTGGGTGTTCCTGACGGTGGCCGTCGTGCTCCTCCTGTCGGCCTCCGTGCTCATCCTCAACACCATCCGGATGGCCATCTTCGCCCGCCGCCGCGAGGTGTCGGTGATGAAACTCGTCGGGGCCACCAACTGGTTCATCCGCTTGCCGTTCATGGCCGAAGGACTGATCCAGGGCCTGCTGGGCGCGGCGGTGGCCGTGCTGGTCGTCCTCGCCGTCTACTGGGGCGTCGGGTTGGACGCCACCAAGACGGCGGCCAACACGGGAAGCATCATCGCCACGATGTCGCTCACCGGGTGGGAGGTGGCCGGGACCTGCATCCTGGTGGCGGTGGTCGGCATCGTGGTCGGTGTGGCGGGTTCGGCGTTCGCCGTGCGCCGTTTCCTCGACGTCTGACCGCCCACTCCGACCACCTGGTTCACTCCGACCCCTGGTTCACTCCGGGCGCACGGTCGCCAGGGTGGCGCTCAACTCCGGCACGAGTCGACATCGGGCCTACCGGCCAACCTCGACCAGATCCAGTCCAGGATGACCGGCCCGCCTTCCTGGAGCGCGCCGCTGTGGCTCGCCCCCGGGATCGGCACGTAGGTGACCGTGTCGTGTTGGGCCCGGCAGAGCCAGTCGTCGACCAGTGTGGTCGTGGTGCGGTAGGGGACCAAGGAGTCGTCGACCCCCTGGACGACCAGCACCGGTGCGAAGCTCGGGGCGCGTCCGGGCTCATTGACGTCGTTGTCGGCGCGCACTGCCCGGTCGGTGCTCCAATTCGATCGGAAGAGGAATCTGGTGGGGGTCGAGTCGAGCGCGGCTCCGACGGCGCCCGCGCACGACGAGGCGATCACCGGATCCTCGCGGCGCGCCCGTTCGGTCAACGCCGATGCCAGCCGGAGGTTGCCGTACGTCTGTGACCACGCGTACAGGGCCATGGCCGCGAAGCCTGCATCGGCGTCTGGGTCGGCGTCGGGGACCGCGGGGGCGAGCTCGGTGAGGGACGTCACCGGCCCGACGGCGACGATCCCGGCCACAAAGAGCTCGGGTGCATAGGACTGGGCGATCTGTCCGGCGAACAGCGCGGCCTGGCCTCCCTGCGAGTAGCCCAGGACGATCACCGTGTTGGACGCGGCCGACCCTTCGAGGCTGCGCGCCGCCCGAGCCGCATCCAGGACCCCCTGGGCTTCGCTCTGACCCACGAGGTAGGGCTGCATGCCGGGAGTTCCGAGACCCTGGTAGTCGGTGGCGGCCACGATCATCCTGGCCTTGAGCAGCGCAGTGAGATAGGAGATCGAACTGAGGGGCCCGAGAGACGGAGCGCATTGGGACGCGAGCCCGGTCGTCCCGTGGGCCCAACTCACGATGGGGAAGCCGCCGGGCGGTGGGGCCCCGCCGGGAACGACGACCACCCCGGATACGGCGACGTCGTTGCCGGCGATCGACTCGGAGTGGTACAGGATCCGGTAGGCGGTCGCGCCCGGTGGCAACTGACCGGCTGACGGGATCACACTCCACCGGATGATCGAGCCTGGAGGCGCGGGGCTGAGCGTCGTCGGGACCTTGTAGAAGGCGTCGAGGCCACCCTTGACATCGGGCGAGCCCGGCGGTTGCGCCGAACCCGGGTCGGTGGCGGACGAACCCGGGTCGGTGGCGGACGAGCCCGGGTCGGTGGCGGACGACAGCGCCGGGTCGGCCGGCCCGTGACCCTGCGCCGCGGGAGGGTCGGCCGGCGATGTGCCGCAAGCGGCCACCGTCAAGCCGACGGCCAGCGCGACGAGGACCGATGCCCGGCGCGGCGCCGCCCATCGAGAGGTACCGACCTGCGTGAGCCCTGCCCCCGGGGCGTCTCCCCACCATTCCGCTAGACGCTAGCCCAGCGCATACCGATCGCACCCTTCTGCCGGCACCACCGTCCGGTGGGAGGGGCGCCGTCATCTACCATCGCGGCTCCATGGATGCCTTGGGGTTGGTCGCCAGCTGGCCGGTGGAGACCGCCGCCGTCGGGGTCATCCCCGTCCACCGGTCGGAGGACCTGCCGCCCGCCCGGCGGCCGGGTCCGCGGGAATCGGTGGGACCTGTCGATCGGCCCTTCCCCTGGGCCTCGGTGACCAAGCCGGCCACCGCCCTGGCCACGCTGGTGGCCGTCGAGGAAGGATCGATCGGACTGGACGAACCGGCCGGCCCGGCGGGCTCGACCGTCCGCCATCTCCTGGCCCATGCATCGGGGCTCGGTCCGGATCCGGGCCCTCCCCTGGCCCGGCCCGGGACGCGCCGCATCTACTCGAATGCCGGCTACCTGGAGCTCGGCAGGCTGGTGGCCGAACGGTCGGGCATGACGTTCGCCGACTACCTGCGCGACGGGGTGCTCGATCCCCTCGGGATGTCCGGCACCGTGTTCGACGCCCACACACCCGGTGGGCCGGCAGCCGGGCTGTCCGGTCCCCTCGTCGATCTGCTCTCTCTGGGCCGCGAGCTGGCCGCGCCGACCCTGGTCAGTGCCGAGACCCATCTCGAGGTCGTCTCCGTCCAGTTCGCCGGCCTGGCCGGGGTGCTCCCCGGCTTCCAGCGGTTCGATCCCTGCGACTGGGGCCTCGGGGTGGAGATCCGGGGCGCCAAGCAGCCCCACTGGACCGGGACGGCCAACTCGCCCTCCACCTTCGGGCATTTCGGTCAGTCCGGTTCCTTCGTCTGGATCGATCCGGTGGCGGGCGTCATCTGTGCCGGGTTGAGCGACCGCCCGTTCGGGCTGTGGGCCGTCCGGTCGTGGCCCCTACTGGCTGATGCGGTGTTGGCCGAGTACGGCTCGGGCCCCTTGTGACCTCGGGCACCTCACTCGGCGGGCCGATCCGGACTTCCCCGTTAGGCTTCGGCCCATGAAGGGCGTCATCCTCGCCGGGGGAACCGGCTCACGGCTCCATCCGTTGACCCGGATCACCAACAAGCACCTGTTGCCGATCTACGACCGGCCGATGATCAACTGGGGCATCGAGGCGCTTGTCAACGCCGGGATCACCGAGATCATGCTGGTGACCGGCGGCACCCATGCGGGGGAATTCCTGCGCCTCCTCGGCAACGGGCACGAATTCGGCATCGACCGCCTCAGTTACGGCTATCAGGAGCGGCCGGGCGGGATCGCCGAGGCCCTCGGGTTGGCCGCCCGGTTCGTCGACGGCGACCCGGTGCTGGTCATGTTGGCCGACAACATCGTCGAACGGACCATCACGCCGATGGTCGACGCATTCAGCGCCCACCCCGTCGGGGCCCGCATCCTGCTCACACCGGTGGAGGAGGACGAGCACCTCCGGCATCTGGGGGTGCCGTCCTTCGACGCCGACAATCGCGTGGTCGGCATCACCGAGAAGCCCGACCATCCGCAGTCGAAGTTCGGCGTCACCGGCATCTACTGCTACGACCCGGACGTCTTCGAGGTGATCACCACCCTGGTGCCGTCGGGTCGCGGCGAGCTCGAGATCACCGACGTGAACAACCACTACATCTCCCAGGGCACCATGGCCTACGACGTCCTCGAGGGCTTCTGGGGTGATGCCGGCGAATCGATCGATGCGTACTACAAGGTCAACGACTTCGTGCGCACCCACGGTGCCAACAAGGGCTGACCCCCGACTCGGCGCTCCGGCGGCGCCCCTCACCGCCCCGGGTGCGCCTCGGCCCACTCGGCCGTCTGCCGGCGATGCCTCGCGTAGTCGACCTTGCCGGAGGGTGAGCGCCCGATGCTGGCCACGAAGCGCACCCGGCGCGGCGCCTTGTACCCGGCCAGCTTCGCCTTGACGTGGTCGATGACGGACTTCTCCGTGGTCGGGTCGGGCGGGATCCCCGGGGCCAGTTCGACGACGGCCACGACCTCCTCGCCGAACCGGTCGTTCGGGATCCCGACCGCCACCGCGTCGACGACACCGTCGGTGGTCTTCACCACTTCTTCGACTTCTTCGGGGTAGACCTTCTCCCCGCCGGTGTTGATGACCACCGATCCCCGGCCCAGCAGCTGGATGGAGCCGTCCTCGCGCACCTCCGCGTAGTCACCCGGCACCGAGTAGCGGGTCCCGTCGATGGTGCGGAAGGTCGCCTCCGTCTTGGCTCCGTCCTTGTAGTAGCCGAGGGGGATGCGTCCGGCCAGGGCCAGGACGCCGCTCTGGCCGGAACCGGGCTCGACGTCGCGGCCGTCGGCGCCGATCACCCGGACCTCGGGACCGAGGGTGAATTGGGCGGTGTGGGCCGCCGAGGTCCCCGACGACACCGAGCTGCCCATCCCGATGGCTTCGGACGACGAGAAGGCGTCCACCAGCAACATCCCGGGTCGGTGACGGAGAAGGCCCTGCTTGGTCTCCTCACTCCACATCACGCCGGACGAGATGATGCCCACCAGGCTGCCAAGGTCCCAGTGGCCGGGGTTTGCGTCCAGGCTGGCCAGGATGGGCTTGGCGAAGGCGTCGCCCACGATCACCAGACCGTTGACCTTCTCGCGGTCGACGGTGTCGAGCAGCTCGACCGTGTCGAACGTCCGCGAGGTCAAGGTGACCACCCGCCCGCCCTCGCTGAGGCACTCGAGGGCGGTGAACCCTCCGGTGCCGTGCATCAGCGGGCATGCCGGCAGCAGGGTCATGCCCGGACCGCTGCGCCGGAGCTCGGCGCGGACGTCGTCCGGCCCCCCGTCCTCGGGATAGCGCCGGAACCCTGCACTGTTGAGGCGGGCGAAGAGGTCGTCCTGGCGCCACATGACGCCCTTGGGCATGCCCGTGGTCCCTCCCGTGTAGAGCAGGTAGAGATCGTCCGGGCCGCGACCCCAGGGAGGGCGGACCCGTTCGGCCTCCGACTGCCCGGTCGTCCCCGCCGCCTCCTCGTAGGGGACGGCCCACTCGGGGCAGGTGGCCGTCCCGTCGTCGACCCACAGCCAGGTCCTGACGGACCGGAGCCTGTCGCGGATGCCCTCGATGCGGTCGGCGAAGACGCCGTGGAAGACGACCGCCACCACGTCGGCGTTGTCCCACAGGTAGACGAGCTCGTCGTCGGCATACCGGTAGTTGGTGTTGATGGGCGCGAGGCCGAGTTTGAAGCAGGCGAAGCTGGCCTCGAGGTACTCCGAGCAGTTGTAGAGGTAGACGGCCACCTTGTCCTGGTGCCTGACCTCGGTGCCGAGCAGCCACCGGGCCAGGTCGTCCGCCCGTCGGTCCAGGTCACCCCAGCTCAGGGTGGTCGTCCCGTGGGTGAGCGCGGGCGCGTCGGGCAGCTCGTCGGCCACCGCCTCCCAGACATCCCCGAAGTTCCACGTGCTCAACGGTCGCTCCTCCTGTCCCGGCCGAGCCTACGCTGGCCCGCGTGGACTTCGCGTTGCCGACGGATGACGACCCGCGCCGTGCGCTGGTGCGCGGTTGGTTGCGGGCACACCCGGAGCCGTCGGGCCGGCAGCTGGCCGAGCGCGGCCTGGTCGCTCCGCACTGGCCCCCGCCGTGGGGGATCGGCGCCGACCCCTCCCACCAGCTGATCGTGGACGATGAGCTCCGACGAGCCGAGGTGCAGCGACCGACCAACACCATCGGGATCGGATGGGCCGGACCCACCATCCTGTTCGCCGGGACCACCGATCAGAAGGACCGCTACCTGATGCCCCTGCTGGCCGGCGAGGAGATCTGGTGCCAGCTGTTCAGCGAGCCCGGCGCGGGATCCGACCTGGCCTCGCTGACCACCAGGGCCGATCTCGACGGTGACCAGTGGGTGGTCCGGGGCCAGAAGGTGTGGACGTCGTACGCCCACGCGGCGCGGTTCGGGATCCTCCTGGCCCGGACCGAGCCGGACGCTCCCGTGCACCGCGGCATCTCCTACTTCATCTGCCCGATGGACTCCCCGGGGGTGCACGTCCGTCCCCTGGTGGACATGACCGGCACCCACACCTTCAACGAGGTCTTCCTGGACGAGGTGCACCTCCCGGCGGACAACCTGATCGGCGGCCGGGGCGAGGGGTGGTCCCTGGCCAAGGTCACCCTGGCCAACGAGCGGGTCTCGCTGTCCGGGGCCGGGTCCCTGTGGGGGATGGGGCCCACCGCCTCCGACCTCATCGATGCCGTGCGGAGGACCGGAGGCACCTCCGACCCGCTCGAGCGCCAGCGCCTGGCCCGGCTGTGGGCGGAGGGCGAGATCCTCCGGTTGCTGCGGCTCCGGACGGTGTCGGCGGCGGTGGCCGGTGCGGAGCCCGGCCCCGAGGCGTCGGTGCGCAAGGCCCTGGCCGACGAGCACGGCCAGCACGTGATGGCCCTGGCCCGCGACCTCACCGGCGCCCGGGGCATGCTCCAGAGCACGGAGCCGGTCGAGCCGAAGCCGGACAGCGGGGACGGCGAGGGAACGCCATGGCCCGGTGGACTCTGGGACTACGGGTATCTCTTCGCCCCGGCCCTGACCATCGGGGGAGGGACGTCACAAGTGCAGCGCAACATCATCGCCGAGCGGACGCTCGGCCTGCCCCACGATCCACCGGCCTGACCGGGCGTCGGTGGATCAGGCCGGGATGGGCCCGGCGTCCTCGTATCCCTGTCTCACGCCCCGGCCGGCTCTGCGGCTCAGCTGTTCGGGCTCATAGAGCATCCAGTAGGCGTTGCGGGCATGCTTCCGGGCCCTGTCGATGCACACCGCGGCCAGCCGGGCCGGATCCTCCTCCTCGCCCTCGTGGACGAACACCTCCAAGATGTGGGTCGAGGTCATCAACTGGGCCTGCATGATGCCCTGGGACGCCTCGTGGGCGCAGACCTGGTCGATGTCGGCCTTGCCCGGCATCCCGAGGGCGACGACGATGAGGCACCCTTCGTCCTCGATGATCCGCTTGCACTCGACGGCCAGGTCCTTGAACCCCGGCACCGTCCGGTACAGGACCTCGAACGTCGAGCCGAAGCCCGCGCACTGCTTCAGCTCGTCGAGCGCCTCGGCGCCCATGTCGTAGCGGGCGAACATGGTGTCGACCACGCCGATCCGGTCCATGCTGCGATCCTACCGGGAATGGATCCTCCGGCTCCCCGACCCGGTCCCGGCGACGCTTCCGGTGGGCGGCAGCTGTCGGTTCGACCGGATCGTCCCCGTCGACAAGACTCGGCCGGGTGAGCACGACGCCGTCCCTCCTGCCCGCCGCCCGCGGCGGCGGGGGGGCGGGTGTTCGGGCCGTCAGGACCCGCCTTGCGGCCTGATCACGTCGTCCTGGTGTGCGGCACCGGGACCGAGGTGGGCAAGACCTGGGTCGGGAGCCGTCTGCTGCGCGAACTGCGCGGCCGCGGGTTGTCGGTGGCCGCCCGCAAGCCGGCCCAGTCGTTCGCCATCGATTCCGAGGGGATCCGGCTCGGGGGCGCCACCGATGCCGAGGTGCTGGGGTCGGCCTCGGGCGAGGATCCGGCCGTGGTCTGCCGTCCCTTCCGTTCCTACCACCGGGCCATGGCCCCGCCGATGGCCGCCGAGGCGCTGGGCCTGCCCGGCTTCAGCGTCGGCGACCTGGTGGAGGAGTTGGACTGGCCTCCGGAGCGGGTGCAGGTCGGCGTGGTGGAGACGGCAGGCGGGGTCCGGTCCCCGCAGGCGTCGGACGGCGACGCCTGCGACCTGCTCGTCGAGCTGGCCCCCGATGCCGTGGTGCTGGTGGCCGACGCCGGCCTCGGCACCATCAACGGCGTCCGGCTGTCGGTGGACGCGCTGGCCGCGGCCGGGCCCTCGGTTCCCCTGGTGGTGGTCCTCGACCGGTTCGACGGCCACCACGATATCCACCGGCGCAATCGCGATTGGCTGGTCGAACGCCTCGGCTACCGGGTGGTGACCGTGCCCGGCCAGGAGTCGGCCTTGGCCGACGCGGTCACCGGCCCCGGACCGGCGGGCGGGGAGACCGGGTCGCCCGCGGTCACCGGCCGAGCCCGGCGGCGTCGACCACCGCCCGGCTGAAGGGGCGGGTGAGGGTGCGGAGCTCTGCACAGGCGTCTTCACCGAGGGCCTCGTAGGGGAAGACGGCCAGGCGGTCGGTGCTGTCCTCGATCCCGCTGCGGAACGAGACGCCTTCCTCGGTCAGCGCCAGGGATCCGTGACCGGCCGCCGCCTCCCGCACCTCGACCAGGCCGCGGGTGACGAGGCGGGAGACGCCGGCGTCCCAGGCCCCATCGGACCAGCCCCGGGAGTCGCGGAGGAAGGTGCCGGGCACCTCACCGGAGGCCAGGTGCAGCACGAGGGCCTCCACCGGGTCGAGGTCCGCCCCCACCAGCGCCGTGATGTGGCCGTCACCCCGGAACTCCCGCAGGAGCGTCTGGGCATGCCAGAGGACCAGGTGGGGGGAGTCGGGCCACTCCAGCCCGGCATGGGCCGCGAACAGCGGCCGGCCCTCGTACCGGAGGGCGGCGCGTGTGGCGGCCCGGCGGGCCAGGTCGGCGGCCCGGCCCATGCCGGGTGAGTCGACGGCATCGCCGAGCATCCGCCGCAGAGCGGCGTCGGCCGCCTCGACCCGGGCGGCGAGCACATCGGCGGGCGCCGACACCTGCCATGCACCGGGGATGACCGCCCGCACGAGTGCGGGATCGAAGTTGTAGAAGGTGGCCGTCACCGTGGCGGCCCCGACCGCCCCCATGGCCGCCGATCGCGAGGCGAAGTAGCCCGCTTCCGGGGCCAGACCGAGGCGGGCGTAGGATTGGGCCGCCTCGGGGGCGAAGTAGATCATCCCGTGGAGCGGTTCGACGGTGCGCCAGGTCTTGCGGGCGGTCAGCGGGGACACGGGCTCCGTCGATGTCGCGTCAGTGGCCATGGCCTACGGTAACCCGGCCCGGTCGGCCCGGTCGGCCCGGTCGGCCCGGTCGGCCCGGTCGGCCCGGTCGGCCCGGTCGGCCAGTGCGACCTGCCCGGGATGGGAGCGGGACGGAGGCCGTATAGTGCCGGATAGGGAGCAGGTGGCTGGAAGTATGAGCACTCGGAGTCGAGGTCGGAAACGGAGTCGGCGATGTTGAACGGTGTCTCGGGCATGATCGGCGAGACGGCGGTGGTCACCAAGGCGGTGTCCGACCGGCATCAACCCGGTTCGGTGCTCACCCGGGGCGAGGAGTGGTACGCGGTGTCGCTGTTCCCGGGCACCACCATCGACGCGGGCACCACGGTGGTGGTGGCCGATGTCGAGCGTGGCCTGCTCGTCGTCTACCCCACGGACAACACCTGACGCGCCCGAACGTGACCCGGCGCCGCAGGCCGCCCCGGGTGTGCCTACAGTGGAGGTGAGGAGGTGGTCCTCATGATCATCGGTTCCGTAGGCTCGTCGATCGCGCTGGCGGTGGTTGCGGTCGCAATTTTCGCCCTCATCGTCGTTTTCCTGAAGTCGTGTCTGAAGGTCGTCCAGCAGGGCTGTGTCGGGGTCGTGAAGCGCTTCGGAGAGTTCAAGAAGATCCAGCAGCCCGGGCTGCACGTGCTCCTGCCCCTGGCCGACCGGATGGACAAGGTGGATGTCCGTGAGTTCCCCCGGACCGGCGACCAGCAGGCCGTGATCACCAAGGACAACGTGTCCCTGTGGGTCAGCGCCACCATCTTCTGCCAGGTCACCGACGTGAAGCTGGCCCTGTTCGAGGTCAACGACTTCGGTCTGGCCATCGACCAGATGGCCCGGACCGCTCTGCGGGCCGTCTTCGGCGAGCTCACCCTGGACGAGTCGCTCTCGGAGCGGGAGACCATCAACTCGAAGATGCAGGACCACATGGCCGAGGCCACCCTCAAGTGGGGGGTGCGGCTCAACCGCATCGAGATCCTCGACATCACCCCGCCGGCGAACGTGCTCCAGGCCATGTCCGAGCAGAAAGAGGCCGAGCAGCACAAGCGGGCGGCCATCTTGAAGTCGGAGGGGGAACAGCAGGCCGCCATCAACAGTGCCCAGGGCCGGAAGCAGGCCAACGTGCTCGAGGCGGAGGGTCAGAAGCAGGCCGCCATCCTGGCCGCCGAGGCCCAGAAACAGGCGCTCGAACTACGTGCAGACGGCGAGAAGCGTGCCACCCAGCTGCGGGGCGAGGGGGAGTCGGCGGCCCTCAACGCCATCGACACCTCGGTCATCCACCCCAACACCCTGGCCATCATGCAGCTCCGGGCCCTCCAGGCCCTGGCCACGGCGCCCAACTCGAAGATCGTGGTTCCCTATGAGGCGGCCGGGCTGGTGGGGGCCGCCCAGGTGCTGGTCGACGCCATGCAGAACGCCGGTGGCGATGACACCGGGGTGGCCGGCAACGGACGGGCGCCCCAGCCCACTTCCTGACTCCCGTGATCGCCTGATCCCCGGATCCCTCCCGCCCGGGGAATCCCCCTGCCGGGGCTACTTCATCTCGACCTGGTCGAGATAGTCGTCGTCCCAGTGGGTGAAGACCTCATCGGGGAGCTTGAGGGCGTGGGTCGGCACCAGGGCGTTGACGAAGGAGCGGTCGTGGCTGACCACGACGATGGTCCCCGGCCATTGGCTCAGCATGGTGCCGACGGCGGCGATCGAGGACGGGTCGAGATTGTTGGTGGGCTCGTCGAGCAGGAGCACGTTGGCCCGCCCTGCGGCCAGCATGGCCAGGCCCAGCTTCGCCCGTTCGCCGCCCGACAGTGTCGCCGGCATCTGGTGGGCCGCCTTGCCGGCGATCCCGAACGAGCCGAGCAGGGCCCGGCGATCGGTCTCGTTGACCAGGACGGTGTCGTCGATGTTGTCGAGGACGGTCACGCCGAGGTCCACCTGCTCGTGCTCCTGGGCGAAGTAGCCGAGGGTGACGTTGGCGCCGAGCTCGACCTCGCCCGCCGTCGGGGTCTGCACGCCGGCCAGGCAACGCAACAAGCTGGACTTGCCGGCTCCGTTGCGGCCGATGACGACCATACGATCGCCCCGCCGGCAGTGGAAGGCGACCTTCTCGAGCACCGTGACGCGGCCGTAGCGCACCGAGAGGTCGACGGCCCGGATCGGCACCTCGCCGGACCGCTTGGGGACGGGCAGCCGGAACGAGCTCTTCTTCTCCCGCTTGTGCACCTCGGTCTTCGCCGATTCGAGTCGCTCGACGCGCTTGTCGAGCGACTTGGCGATCCTGGCCCGACGGTTGGTGCTGCCCCGCATGGAGTCGGCCAGGGTGGACAGGCGCTTGATCTCCCTCCCCTCGAGCAGGGCCGACCGTTCGCGCTGGCTCTGGTCGGCCTCGAGCTGGACCACGTACGACGAGTAGGTCCCTTTGAACTCGTGCAGGCGCGCATCGGAAAGATGGAGCACCTTGTTGATCGACCGGTCGAGCAGCTTGAGATCGTGGGAGACGACCAGGATGGCCCCGGGGAACCCCTCGAGTTCTTCCATCAGCCACCGCTTGGCCGGAAGGTCGAGATGGTTGGTGGGCTCGTCGAGGATCATGGTGTCGGGTCCCTGGAAGAGGATCCTGATGAGGTCGACCCGCCGGCGTTGACCGCCCGAGAGACTGTCGATCTCGTCGAGCAGGAGCTCCTGACGCAGTCCGAGCCCGTCGGCCAGGCGGGCCATCGTCGACTCGGCCTCGTAGCCGCCGTTCTCCCGGAACTGCTCCTCGAGGTCGGAGAAGAGCTCGATGTTCTCGTTGGTCGGGTCCTTGCTCATCTGGGTGCGGGCCTTGTCGAGGGCGTCGTCGAGGACATCGAGGCCACGGCCGGACAGGACGTGGGAGAAGCCGTTGGGCTCGAGGCCGAGGCCGTGGGCCACCGGGACCTGGGGCAGGTAGCCGAAGGTGCCCCGGATGCGGGAGTTTCCGGTGGACCGCACGTTCCGCCCGGGCTCGTCGATGATGACCGAGATGAAGGTCGATTTCCCGCTCCCGTTGCGGCCGACCAGCGCGACCTTCTCGCCCGCGCCGACCACGAACGACGCGTCGCGGAGCAGGGTCCGGTCACCGATTTCGATAGTGAGAGAGGAGCCGACGATCATCAGGAGGGGGGATGACCACGTGACGACCGGGGCGCATCCCCGGGTCGATGCCGGGGAGCCAGGTGTGATCAACCTCCCCCAGTCTCCCACACCCCGATGGGCGTCCGAACCCACGGCCGGCGGCGGTCCGCGGGCACGGCCGGCAACGCTCAGCCACCCGAGGCCAGGACGTCACCACCTTCGGGGGGTGTCATGTCGTCCACGGCTTCCAACCACCCGGGAGGAAGACGGACCGGCTTCGGCCCGTTGGTATGCCCGCGGGCCATGCGCCTCGCCTCCGGCGGGAAGGGCAGTGCGGGATCGAGGCCGACGAGGAGGCCGGCCACCTCGGAGAGGGTCGAAGCCTGGCCCAGTGAGCGGCGGACCGCCGGTCCGACCGCGAATCCGGTCAGGTACCAGCCGGCGTGCTTGCGGAACTGGCGGATCCCCAGGTCCTCACCGAAGGCGTGGCACAGGAGACGGGCGTGGGTCCGCATCATGTGGACGATCTGGCCCAGGTCGGGCGCACTCGCCGGGGATCGCCCCGCGAAGGCGTCGGCAAGGTCGCGGAACAGCCAGGGCCGGCCGAGGCAGCCGCGTCCCACCACCACACCGTCGCATCCGGTGGCGGCCACCATGGCCAGCGCGTCCGACGCCTCCCACAGATCGCCGTTGCCGAGGACCGGAATGGAGGCGATGTGTTCCTTGAGGTCGGCGATGGCCCCCCAGTCAGCCCTACCCGAGTAGAGCTGTTCGGCCGTGCGGGCGTGCAGGGTGATGGCCGCCGCCCCTTCGTCCTCGGCGATGCGCCCGGCTTCGAGATAGGTGACATGGTCGGCGTCGACCCCGATGCGCAGCTTGACCGTCACGGGAACCGACGTGGCGGCCTCCACCGCGGCACCGACGATGGCACGGAAGAGGGAGCGGTGGACGGGGAGGGCGGCCCCACCGCCCTGGCGTGTCACCTTGCCGGCCGGGCAGCCGAAATTGAGATCGATGTGGTCGACGCCGATCTCACCGACCAGGCGTCGCACGGCGGTCCACATCACCTGGGGGTCGACCCCGCACAGCTGGATGCTGCGGACGGACTCGTCCTCACCGAACGCGGCCATGGCCAGCGTCTTGGCGTTGCCTTCGACCAGAGCCCTGGCGGTGATCATCTCGCTCACGTAGAGGCCGGCGCCGTAGGTCCGGCACAGTCGCCGGAAGGCGACGTTGGTCACCCCGGCCATCGGGGCCAGCACCACCGGCGGATCCACCGCGATGGGCCCCAACTTGAGCGCCGACAGTCCGGTCCCGCTCACGGCTCGACCCGGGCCCACAGATCGGTGATGGCGATGCCGAGCTGGGCGAGGAGCGAACGGAACAGCGGGAGGGACAGGCCGATGACGTTGCCCGGGTCACCGTCGACCCCGTCGATGAACGGCGCCGATCGGCCGTCGAGGGTGAAGGCCCCGGCCACCGACATGGCCTCTCCGGTCGAAAGGTAGGCATCGAGCTCGGCCTCGGTGGTCACCCCGAACCTGACCGTGGTGCCGGCGACTCCTGTCGCACGCCGACCGGTGGCGCCGTCGATCACGCAGTGCCCGGTGAACAGTGTCCCGCTTCGACCCCGCATGGCCCGCAGCCACTCCGCGGCCTGGGACGGAGACGCCGGCTTGCCCAGGTGCCGTCCCTCGAATTCGAGCATCGAGTCGCACCCCACCACGACGGAATCGCCGGCCCGGCCGACGACCGCCTCGGCCTTCTGCTCGGCCAGGATGGTGACCAGGGTGGCCGTGTCCTCGGCCCCGACCGCCTCCTCGTCCACCCCGCTCACCGCGACCTCTGGGTCGAAGCCGGCGTCTCTGAGGAGTCGGAGCCGTGCCGGCGAGCCCGAGGCGAGGACCAGCGTGCGTGGGCACATGCAGATCAAGCGTAGGGGGTCGGTCGGAGGCACAGAACCGGTCGGGCGCCGGCTCGGCCGCCGGGCGTGTGGTCGGGCGCCGGATGCGCGATCCTGGTGCCATGACCGATACCGGTATCACGGTGGCTCCGACGCAGGTCGATCCGGAGCTCGACGGCGACCACGAGCGGATGTCCCACATCGTGCTCGAGGGGTTCAAGCCGGAGAAGGGCGACTACATCGCCGCCGGACCGACGGTCGTGGAGGGCATGGTCAACGGGACTGCGGTGAAAGCGCTGTGCGGCAAGATCTGGGTTCCGGGGCGAAACCCCAAGCGGTACCCCGTCTGCCCGACCTGCAAGGAGATCGCAGAGTCCCGTGGATGGAAGGTCCCTGCCGGATAGGCCCGACGGCGGAGGACCGGGTCATCGCCTGTGGCCCGGCTTCAGGGAAGCTCGCGGATCCCCTTCACGGCCAGGTAGACCGCGAATACCAATTCGATGGCGATGCCGATCTGGCGGGAGTGCTTGGTCACGAACTCGTGGGCCGCGTCCAATGCCGGTTTGGCCCGCACGCCGAGGACGGAGACCACCACGACCGGTGCGAGGACCGGCAGCAAGGTGATGACATAGAGGAGGGCGAACGTCACGGCTCGGGCCGCCAACGACGCCGACGAGCGGGTGATCTCGTGGAGAGCCGGCAGGAACAGCACCAACGTGGAGAAGTTGAGCACCATGCCCAGGGCTCCGACGCCGATGAACCAGTAGGTGGGAGCTGTCTGGAGGAGTCCGGTCGTTCGTGAGGCCTGTCTGTCCGCAGGCATCGGCCGGTTGCGCATCGACCGGACGGCGAGGGCGACGAGGAGCCCGGCTGCGATGAACACGATCACCGCTCCACGCACCGAATGGTGGTGGCGCTCGGTCGGGTGCAGGTGGTTCAACACGGTCAGTCCCAGCAGGGCGAAACCGGCCAAGAGGAGTGCCGCTCCGGCGGCGAGGGCCCAGGCCCGTGCCAGCGGCTTCGAGGCTCCGGTCAGCACCAGCAGTTGAAGGGCCAAGAGGGTGGGGCTGATGGCTGCCCCGACGGCCAGCGGGAGCACGGACACCAGCAGCGCCGCCATCCGCTCAACGTAGCCCGGGGCCCGGCCGCCGATGTCGATGGTTCCATCGGCTCCGGTGGGACCGGTTGGCGCCCCGGTCCGACTCTGTTCCGACCCCCCGTCCCGATCTCCCGGTCCGCCCCGTCCCGCCCCCGGTCCGACCCCGTCCCGCCCCGACGTCTCGGTCCCCCCCGACGCTGTCACACCCCGGTGGTGGACTCTCGTTCGTGGAACTTGACATCATCAACGAGGAACTCGACCGGCTGGGCGGGCTCGACCCGTCGGCCCTGGCCGACCCGGAGTCGATCGTGGCGTTGCACCAGGTGGCGGCCCGGGCTGAGTCCTTGGCCACCCGGGCCACCGCGGCCTTCGACGCCGCCGGTGACTGGGCCCCCGACGGGGCCCGGACCGCCGCGGCCTGGGTGACGGCCAAGTGCCGGGTCAAAAAGGGCGAGGCCAGACGCCGGGTCCGCCGGGGCCGGGAGCTGCGGTTCCTGCCCGAGACCACCCGGGCCTGGGCCGAAGGGGACATCACCGGGGCCCACGTGGACGTGATGATCTCCCTCCGGACCCGGGAGACCGAAGCTGCCCTCATCCGGGACGAGGCCCTGCTGGTCGACCAGGCCAGGAACCTCACCTTTGCCCAGTTCACCCGCGCCGCGGCCTACTGGAGGCAGCTGGCCGATCCGGACGGGGCCGACCAGGACGCCGACAAGCAGCGGAGCCGCCGTGACGTCTCCCTGGTCCAGAGCTTCGGCGGGAGCTGGCTCGGGGCCATGAACCTCGATCCCGTCAACGGGGCCATCGTGGCCGAAGAGCTCGAACGCCTGGAGCGTGAGCTGTTCGAGGCCGACCGGGCCGAGGCCAGAGCCATCCTCGGTCGGGACCCGGGCCCGGGCGACCGCCTGGCCCGCACCCCCCGACAGCGCCAGGCCGATGCCCTGGTGGACATGGCCATCAACTCGAAGAGCTGCCCGGCCGACGCCAGGAGACCGGCACCCCTGTTCACCGTCCTCGTGGATTACGAGACACTCCACGGGCGGATCTGCGAGCTCGAGAACGGCACCGTGGTCCCCCCTGGCTCACTGCTGCCCTGGCTGGACGGTGCCGATGTGGAGCGGGCCACCTTCGGCCCCGGCCAACGGGTGGAGATCGGGGCCAGAGCCCGGCTCTTCGCCGGGGCCGACGGCCGGGTGACCAGCGCCGATGTGGAGCGGGCCACCTTCGCACCCGGTCCCCGGACCGAGGTCGACCCCACCAACCGGTTCTTCACCGGGGCCACCCGCCGGGCCATCGAGGTGCGGGACCGGGAGTGCACCCACCCCCTCTGCGACGTCACCGCACCCTTCTGCCAGGCCGACCACATCCAGCCCTGGGCCCTCGGTGGTCCCACCACCCAGGAGAACGGGCGGCTGCTGTGCCCACCCCACAACGGCCAACGCAACGAGCGGCCCCCACCGGTGGCGGCCTGAGGATGCCGACCGCGTCCTAGTGTGGTTCTGTGGTCACCCCGCCCGAAGTCGGCTGGTTCGGTGCCCTGTGCGACGACGACTACGAGTTCCTCGGCCACCCGGATGAGGGCCTGGCCAGCAATTGGGAACACTGCCGCGCCATCACCATCGCCGCCGAGTCCTACGGTTACGACAATATCCTGTTGCCCTCGGGGTACGCCCTGGGCATCGACAGTGTGGCCTTCGCCGCCGCCGTGGCAACCCAGACCCGGCGCATCAATCTGCTGTTGGCCGTGCGCATGGGCGAGCTCGTGGTTCCCCAGCTGGCCCGGCAGCTGGCCACCATCGATCAGATCGCCGGTGGACGGCTGGTGCTCAACGTCATCTCCAGCGATGTGCCAGGGGAGGCGCTCTCCGGACCGGACCGGTACCGGCGCACCCTCGAGTTCATGGCCGCGCTGCGCGCCCTCATGTCGGGCCGGTCGGTCGATATGTCCGGACGTTTCGTGGATCTGGTCATCGATCCACCTCGGGTGTCGACGGCCTCGGGCCGCTGCCCCCCCTTCTATTTCGGCGGCCTGTCCGAGGAGGCCAAGGCGTGTGCGGCCGCAGGTGCCGACGTGTACCTGATGTGGCCGGACACCCCTGTCGCCGTCGCCGCCGTCGTCGAGGACATGAGACATCGGGCCCGGGAGTTGGGCCGCAATCTGCGCTTCGGCTGGCGCTCCCACGTGATCGTGCGGGACACAGAGGACGAGGCTCGGGGCGCAGCCAGGCGGCTCCTGTCCAGGCTCGACCCGACAACCGGCCGCACCATCCGCGCTCGCTCGTTGGATTCGGCGTCGACCGGAGTTGCCCGGCAGGCCGAACTGCGGGCCGAAGCCGATCGGGAGGGCTACGTCGGACGCCACCTGTGGACCGGCATCGGACGGGCCCGCAGCGGTGCCGGAGCCGCCATCGTGGGCGATCCCGACCAGGTCCTGGCCACACTGGGGGAGCTCCGGGACGCCGGCGTCGACTCATTCATCCTGTCGGGCTACCCCCACCTCCACGAGTGCGACCTGTTCGCCCGCCATGTGCTGGCCCGGATGGATCACGCTCCGCTGGACCTCCCCGCCCAGCCGGTCGCCGGCCCCTGAGGCCCGCGCGGCGGCCGGGGGCCCGCGCACCGGCCGGGGTTCAGCCCGCGGATCCGGCAGGGAGGTGGGACCGCACGACCGACTCGAAGGCGTCCGGATCATCGGGGGTCACGAACGGGATCATCCGCGCTCCGACATCCAGGAAGAACCCGGCCGACTTCTTGGGTCGCCTCGGATCGAGATTGGCCCAGTGCTTGAGGTCTCCGGATCCCCAGATCCGCCCTTTGCCTCTCAGCGCGGTCATGTCGAAGCGCTCGAGCGAACGGATGGACGTGTACGGGATCCGCTTGGTGCCCCACGGAAAGTAGTAGCCGCGAATCCTCACCTCGTCATCGGTGCACTCGATGCGTCCGTCGTGGTAGGTGCTCATCCAGGCAGTCGATCACAGCGATCGGCCGTTGTGCCGGTCGGGCCGACCGCCACGCGTGCCCCCCGTTGCGCCGCCCGGCGGGACCGGACACAAATTCGGGGCATGGAGCCCCTGGCCGTTCATCACGTGTCCGTCAACGTTCCCGACATCGAGTCGGGTGTGGCCTTCTATACCGGGGTCCTCGGGGGAACGCTCCGGGGCGACCGGCCCGACCTCGGCATCGCCGGCGCCTGGATCGACCTCGGAGCCCAGCAGGTGCACCTGGTCGAAGCACCCGTACCCCGCAACCTCGGGCAGCACTTCGCCATCCGCGTCGAGGACCTCGAGGCGGTGGTGGATGAGTTGCGGTCGAAGGGGATCGAGGTGGCCGACCCGGTCGCCGTGGGCAACAACCGCCAGACGTTCATCGACGACCCCGCCGGCAACGCGGTGGAGCTCCACGAGGTGGGCAGGGCCAGCCAGTGATGTGCCCGCCGTGCGGTCGAGGCTCAACGGCGGAGAACCTCGCCGTGGTCCCGGCAGCGGGCCCGGTAGCCTGAGGGGCTCACCGCCACGCTGAGTCGTCGTCCGCAGTGGGGGCAGAACCGGGGTGGATCGAGGGCACGGTCGCATCCCGGGCACGAACTCGACGCAGCACCACAACCGGTGCAGTGGCCGGTCATCCGGGGTCACCGGTCACAGGACGCCGGTGAGCGCTCCGACCGGCATGCGCAGATCGGAAAGCATCTGCAGGTCCTCGTCGGCGGACCGCCCCAGTGTGGTCAGGTAGTTGCCCACGATGAGGGCGTTGATCCCCGACGTCATCCCCATCGACTGCAGCTCCCGTAAGGTGACCTCGCGGCCGCCGGCGTAGCGGAGGATCACACCGGGCAGGCCCAGCCTGAAGAGAGCGATCCAACGGATGGCCTCCCAGGCGGCCACCGGCTGCTCGTCGCCCAGCGGGGTACCGGGCCGGGGGTTCAAGAAGTTGAGCGGGACCTCGGTCGGATCGAGCTCCTGCAGCTGGCCCAGCAGCTCGATCCGCTGCCCGTCGCTCTCGCCCATCCCGATCAGGGCCCCGCAGCACAGTTCCATCCCGTGGTCCCGCACGAGGCGGCAGGTCTCGCGGCGCTCCTCCCAGGTGTGGGTGGAGACCACGTTCGGGAAGAACGACTTGGACGTCTCGAGGTTGTGGTTGTAGCGGTGGACGCCCCCCTCGGCGAAGCGCCGGGCCTGCTCGGCGCTCAGCAGTCCGGCGCTGACGGCTACGTTGAGGCCGGTCTCGGCGTGGATGATCGGCACCAACTCGAGGATCCGGACCATGGTGCGCTCGTCCGGACCGCGCACAGCCAGGACGAGGCAGAACTCCGAGGCCCCCGCGGCCTTGGTCTCCGCGGCCGCTCGGAGCACCTCGTCGGTGTCGAGGAAGGGGGTGGCCTTGACCGGGCTGTCGAACCGGGACGACTGGGAACAGAAGTGGCAGTCCTCGGGACAGCCACCGGTCTTGGCCGACAGGATGCCCTCCACCTCCACTGCGGGCCCGCACCACTCCAACCGCACCTGGTGGGCGAGGGCGGCGAGGGAGGTGACCCATGGGTCGGGGAGTTCGGCCAGCGCGGTGAGCTCCTCGCCGGTCAGCAGACGGCGCTCTTCGAGGAGGGCCTGTTCTGCAGCCCGCAGGCGGGCCCGAGCCTCCGATCCGGCCAGCTCCGGCCGGGCCTGCTCGGCCCGGGGACGGGTCCGGTTGGGCGCGGAGAGGGTGACGGTGGTACGGATGGGGGTGGTAGAGGTGTCGCCGGGCATGCCGTTACGGTAGTTGCCCCGGGGGACCGACCGGCAAGAACGAGAGGGGGACCACCGTGGCATGGGACTTTTCCACTGAGCCCGAGTTCGAGGAGCAGCTGGCCTGGATGCGCCAGGTCGTGCGGGACGAGCTCTTCCCCCTCGAGACACTGGCGCTGAGCTACGACGCCATGCTCGAGGCGCTCGAACCCCTCCAGCAGGAGGTCAAGAGCCGGGGGCTGTGGGCCTCGCACCTTCCGCCCGAGCTGGGCGGCGGCGGATTCGGCCAGGTCAAGCTCGGTTTGATGCACGAGATCCTCGGCCAGACCCCGTACGGTCCGGTGGCCTTCGGTAACAACGCCCCCGATTCGGGCAATGCCGAACTGTTGGCGGTGGGCATCGAGTCCTCGGGCCGTGAGGAGCATCGGGAGCGGTGGTTGCTGCCCCTGCTCGACGGGCGCCTCCGCAGCGGGTTCTCCATGACCGAACCGGGAGCGGGTGCCGATCCCACCATGATCTCCACCACCGCGGTGCGCGACGGTGACGAGTGGGTCATCGACGGCCACAAGTGGTTCACCTCGAACGGCTCGGTGGCCGACTTCCTGATCGTGATGGCGGTCACCAACCCCGACGTCCACCCGTACCAGGGCTGCTCGATGATCATCGTGCCGGCCGACGCCCCGGGCGTCGACATTGTCCGTGACGTCGCCACCATGGAGGATCCGGTCGAGCACTACGGCAGGTTCGGTGGGCATGCCGAGATCATCTATCGCGAGGTGCGGGTCCCCTACGAGAACCTCGTCGGCCTCGAGGGCGAGGGTTTCGTGCTGGCCCAGAAGCGCCTGGGGCCGGGGCGCATCCACCACTGCATGCGCTGGCTGGGCCAGTCCCGGCGGGCCTTCGACATGCTGTGCGAGCGGGCGGTCTCCCGCACCACCCACCACTCGCTGCTGGCCGAGAAGCAGACGGTCCAGAACTGGGTGGCCGACTCCCTGGCCGAGATGACCGCCGCGCGACTCATGACGCTGTACGCGGCGTGGAAGATGGACAACGAGGGAGCCTCGGCCGCCCGGGTGGAGATCGCCATGATCAAGTACTACGGCGCCGGTGTGCTCTACAACGTGATCGACCGGGCCATCCAGGTCCACGGCGCACTCGGGTTCTCGACCGACCTACCTCTCGAGTCGATGTACCGGCACGCCCGGGCGGCCCGCATCTACGACGGTCCCGACGAGGTCCACAGGGTCACGGTGGCCCGTCAGACCCTCAAGGGCTACAAGCCGACCGACGTCCCCACCGAGCACGTCCCGACCCGGCGGGCCGAGGCCAGGGAGCGCTTCGCCCACCTGCTCGACCTGGAGACGGCCGACCGCTGAGCTGCGTCAGTACCGCTGAGCTGCGTCAGTACCGCTGAGCTGCGTCAGTACCGGTAGGTGTCCGGCTTGTAGGGACCGTCGACGGGCACCCCGATGTACTCGGCCTGCTCCTTGGTCAAAGTGGTCAGGCGGACCCCGAGGGCATCGAGGTGCAACCGGGCCACCTTCTCGTCGAGGTGCTTGGGCAGCACGTAGACCCGGTTCTCGTAGTCGTCGGCGTTGTTGAACAGCTCCATCTGGGCCATGGTCTGGTTGGTGAAGGAGTTGGACATCACGAAGCTGGGATGGCCGGTGGCGTTGCCCAGGTTGAGCAGACGGCCCTCGGACAGGATGATCACCGCGTGGCCGTCGGGGAAGACCCACTTGTCGACCTGCGGCTTGATGTTCACCCGCTCGACACCGTCGATCTTCATGAGGCCGGCCATGTCGATCTCGTTGTCGAAGTGGCCGATATTGCCCACGATGGCCTGGTGCTTCATCCGGGTCATCTGGTCGGCGGTGATCACGTCCTTGTTGCCGGTGGTGGTCACGAAGATATCGGCGGTGGCCACCACATCCTCGAGGGTGGCCACCTGGTGGCCGTCCATGGCCGCCTGCAGCGCACAGATCGGGTCGATCTCGGTGATGATCACCCTCGCCCCCTGGCCCTGGAGCGACTCGGCGCAACCCTTGCCCACGTCGCCGTAGCCGCAGACTACCGCCACCTTGCCGCCGATGAGCACGTCGGTGGCCCGGTTGATCCCGTCGATCAGCGAGTGGCGGCATCCGTACTTGTTGTCGAACTTGGACTTGGTGACCGCATCGTTGACGTTGATGGCGGTGAACAGCAGCTCGCCGGCCTGCTCCATCTCGTTGAGCCGGTGCACGCCGGTGGTGGTCTCCTCGGACACGCCCTTGATCCCGCCGGCGACGGTGGTCCACCGGATCGGGTCTTCGGCCAGGCCGCGAGCCAGCACGCCGAGCACCACGGCGAACTCCTCGGAGTCGGCCGTGGACGGGTCGGGCACCTCGCCGGTCTTCTCGTACTCGACGCCTTTGTGGACGAGCAGGGTGGCGTCACCGCCGTCGTCGAGGATCATCGTCGGTCCCTCGCCGGGCCACAGCAGTGCCTGTTCCGTGCACCACCAGTACTCCTCGAGCGACTCTCCCTTCCAGGCGAACACGGGTACCCCTTTGGGGGAGTCGACGGTCCCGTCCGGTCCGACGGCAACGGCGGCGGCGGCGTGGTCCTGGGTGGAGAAGATGTTGCAACTGGCCCAGCGCACCTCCGCGCCCAACGCAACCAATGTCTCGATGAGGACCGCGGTCTGGATGGTCATGTGCAGCGAACCGGTGATCCGGGCGCCCCGCAGGGGCTGCTCCGCACCGTGCTCGGCCCGCATGGCCATGAGGCCGGGCATCTCGTGCTCGGCCAGTTCGATCTCCTTGCGCCCGAATTCGGCGAGGGAGAGATCGGCCACCTTGAAGTCGGGACGATGCTGCTCGCTGGTCATGGTGGCTCCTTCGCTGTGGCCGGCCACGACAGGGAAGCCGGAGTTGGTGGGGGAGCGGACTTCAGTGGTCCGGGCCCATCAGATCGGGGACCGGCCGCCACCGGTGGTGGTCCTGCGCCCCAGATCACGACGAGTAAATGGTAGCCCAACGGCCCGCCGCCCCCCCCGGAACAGGCCCCGGGCCCCGACGCCCGGTACCATCGCACCGTGTCCACGCCGCCCTGTCCGGCGGGTGGGGAACGGGGGAAGCCGATGCTCCGAGGCCGACGTGCCGCCACCCTGGCCGGTCTGTGCGTGATGGGGGCCGGCCTGGTGGCCGGCTGCAGCTCGCCATCCGGATCGGCCGGCAGCGGTACCGGCAGCGGCACCACCAGCGGCGCCGTGCTACTGGTGGGCACCTTCCACGGGCACGCCGGTACCTATACGTCCATCCAGGCCGCCGTCGACGCGGCCCGGCCGGGGGACTGGATCCTCGTCGCGCCGGGTGACTACCACGAGGCCGCCGACGAGTCCGGGGCCCGCACCGACCCCTCCGACGGCGACATGGGTGGGGTGCTGATCTCGACCCCGGATATCCACCTGCGTGGGATGAACCGGTCCACGGTGATCGTGGACGGCACCAAGCCCGGATCGTCGGCGTGCAGCTCGAGCCCGGCGGCACAGAATTTCGGCGCCGTGGGCCCGGACGGCAAGGCCGTGGGCCGGAACGGGATCCTGGTGTGGAAGGCGGACGACGTGTCCGTCGAGAACCTGACCACGTGCAACTTCCTGGCCGGCACGGGTGCATCGGGAAACGAGATCTGGTGGAACGGCGGGGACGGCAGCGGCACCATCGGCCTCAAGGGGTACTGGGGCAGCTACCTGACCGCGACTTCGACCTTCTACAGCCACACCGGGACCTCCGACCAGCAGGAGGCCACTGCGGCCCAGTACGGAATCTTCTCGTCGAACTCCGAGGGGCCGGCAGGATGGAACCAGCTCTATGCCGACAACTTCAACGACTCGGGCATGTACGTCGGCGCGTGCCACCAGCTCTGTGACGTGACCATCGACCACGCCTGGATGGAGTACAACGCCCTCGGCTACTCGGGGACCAACTCCGGCGGGGCGGTGGTCATCGAGAACTCGCAGTTCGACGAGAACCAGGACGGGATCGACACCAACACCCAGATCGCCGGCGATCCACCGGCGCCCCAGAACGGGGACTGCCCGGACAACGGGATCAGCCCCATCACCCACACCCACTCGTGCTGGGTGTTCATCCACAACGACTCGCACAACAACAACAACCCCAACGTGCCCGAAGCGGGCAACGCGGCCGCCGGTCCAATCGGGACGGGGATGACCCTGTCGGGCGGGCGCAACGACACGGTGATGGACAACACCTTCTCCGACAACGGGGCATGGGGGTTCCTCGTGGTGCCCTACCCCGACTCGGGCACACCCTCGCTCGGCCAGAGCTGCCCGGCCACCGGCGGCGTGGAGGTGTCCGGCCTCGGCTGCGTGTACGACCCGGAGGGCGACGCCCTGGTGCACAACACCTTCAGCCACAACGGCTACTTCGGCAATCCCAGCAACTCGGACTACGGCCAGATCGTCTTCACCGCCGGTCAGCCCCAGAACTGCTTCTCCGGGAACACGGCGCCCAACGGCAGTGCCCCGCCGGATCTGGAGCAGATCCAGCCCACCTGCGGGAAGAACACCACGGCAGCCAACACCGGCGGCCCGCTCCTCGCCCAGGTGCTCTGCGATTCGGGGATCGTGTCCACCACGTGCCCGGCAGGATCCGTCTACCCCGAGCACACCGGGGTGGTCATGCACCCGCTACCGAAGGACCTGCCCACCATGCCCGATCCGTGCGCCGGCGTGCCCGCCAACGCGTGGTGCCCGGGAGGAAAGCCGATCTGAACCCCGTTCCCACCGGGTCACGTTCGGCCTCGGCCCGGGCCGTCCCGCCGGGTCCACGCCGAGACTGCTTGTTGATCAAGCCGATCAGGTTTGCCAAGCTTGGCGCCGATGGTGCGGCACTCGCTCCGGCGATCGACGTCCGGAGACCGCTCCAAGGAGGCCACTGCCATGTCCGATTGGGGATTCGAAACCCGCCAGATCCATGCCGGAGCTGTTCCCGACCCCACCACCGGGGCCCGAGCCGTTCCCATCTACCAGACCACCAGCTACACCTTCCGGGACACCGCCCACGCCGCCGCCCTGTTCGGGCTGGAGGAATTGGGGAACATCTACACCCGCATCATGAACCCCACCCAGGCCGTCTTCGAGGAGCGGGTGGCGGCCCTGGAGGGCGGCGTGGCGGCGCTGGCGGTGGCCAGCGGCCAGGCGGCCGAGACCGTCACGCTGCTCAACCTGGCCGAGAACGGCGGGCACGTGGTGTCCTCGGCGTCGCTCTACGGCGGCACCTACAACCTCTTGCACTACACACTGCCAAAGCTCGGGATCGAGGTCACCTTCGTCGACGACCCCGACGACCTCGAGGCCTGGCGGGCCGCCGTCCGGCCCAACACGAAGGCCTTCTACGCCGAGACGCTGGGCAATCCGAAAGGTGACGTGCTGGATTTCGAGGCCGTGTCGTCCCTGGCCCACGAGCACAGGATCCCCCTGGTGGTGGACAACACGGTGGCCACCCCCTACCTGGCCCAACCCCTGCGCCACGGCGCCGACATCGTCGTGCATTCGGCCACCAAGTTCATCGGTGGTCACGGCACCTCCATCGGGGGGATCATCGTCGACGGCGGGTCGTTCGACTACGAGGGCAGCGGGCGGTTCCCGAATTTCACCGAACCCGATCCGAGCTACCACGGGTTGGTGTTCGGGCAGCTTCCGGAGCCCCTCTTCCCGGCGAGGTTCGTGCTCAAGGCCCGCCTCCAGTACCTGCGCGACACCGGTCCGGCCATCGCCCCTCTCAACTCCTTCCTGTTCCTCCAGGGCCTCGAGACCCTGAGCCTCAGGATGGAGCGTCACGTGCAGAACGCCAGTACGGTGGCCGCCTGGTTGGAGGCGCGGGACGAGGTCAGCTGGGTGGCCTACCCCGGACTGCCCTCGAGTCCCTGGCACGAGCGGCAGAAGCGCTACCTGCCCAACGGCGGTGGGGCCATCCTGGCCTTCGGGATCCAGGGCGGGGCCGAAGCCGGTCGTGCGTTCATCGAGGGCCTCGAGCTGTTCAGCCATCTGGCCAACGTGGGCGACGTGCGCAGCCTGGCCATCCACCCCGCCTCGACGACCCACTCGCAGTTGACCGAGGCCGAGCAGGTGACCACCGGCGTGACCCCCGATCTGGTGCGGCTGTGCGTCGGGCTCGAGTCGATCGAGGACATTTTGGCCGACCTCGAGGCCGGCTTCCGGGCCGTCAAGGGAGCGTGACCCGGGTTCCACCCGCCGATGGGCCCGCGGCCGGCGATCCTGTCGGTCGCAGACGGGAGGTGGTCTTCGACACCGACGGGGCGGGAATGCCTCTCGAAGCCGGAAGCTCGCTTCCCGAAGTCACCGTGGCCTTCGAGTCGTGGGGCGAACTGGATCGGTCGGGCAGCAACGGCGTGCTGGTGCTCCATGCACTCACCGGAGACTCCCACGCCGCCGGCCCGGCCGGTCCGGCCCAACCCTCGGCCGGTTGGTGGGACGGCCTCATCGGGCCCGGTGCCCCCATCGACACCAACCGCTACTTCGTCGTCTGCCCCAATGTCCTCGGTGGGTGCCGGGGCACCACGGGGCCGGCATCCCCCGCGCCCGACGGTCTCCCGTACGGCTCGCGGTTCCCCGTGCTGACCATCCGCGACCAGGTGGCGGCCGAGGCTGCGCTGGCCGACCGCTTGGGCATCGCACGGTGGGCCGGTGTGGTCGGGGGGTCGATGGGCGGGATGCGGGTCCTCGAGTGGTGCGTGGGCTATCCCGACCGGGTCGACCGGGCCGCCGTCCTGGCCGTCGGCGCGGCGGCCACCGCCGAGCAGATCGCACTGTGCTCGCTGCAGGTCCGGGCCATCCGCTCTGACCCTGCCTTCGCCGGGGGCGACTACTACGGTGCGGCCACCGGACCGGTGGAGGGGCTGGCCCTCGCCCGCGGGATGGGCCAGGTCGGCTACCGCACCGAGCTGCGAGCTGGAGAGCCGCTTCGGCCGCAGGGCCCAGACCCCGGAGGACCCGCTCAAAGGCGGCCGCTACGCGGTCGAGTCCTACCTGCAGCACCACGGGGACAAGCTGGTCACGCCGCTTCGACCCCAACTCGTACATCATCCTGAGCGAGGCCATGAACCACCACGACGTGGGCCGCGGCCGTGGCGGCGTGCATCAGGCGCTGGCCGGCGTCAGGGCCGAGGTCATCGTGGCCGGAATCGACACCGACCGGCTCTACCCCCTGCCGCTGCAGGAGGAGCTCGTCCGGCTGCTCCCCGGGGGGCGACCGCTGACGGTGATCGGCTCACAGTCGGGCCATGACGGGTTCCTCCTCGAGCGCGACCAGGTCGGGGCCGTGCTGGCCTCGGCGCTCGATCGCTGAGGGTCGATCCGGAGACCGGCCCGGCCCTGCGGCGAGGTACGCCGGGCCTGGCCCGGAGCACCCATCATTCGGGATTGAAATTACGTAATGACGGAGTAATGTAACTATGTAATTAATTTCATTCTGTAATCAACTCGGAGGAGATGTCGGATGGGACAGCGGGAGAGCACAGGAGCAGGGTCAACGGGACGGGAGGAGCGCCCTCACGGTGGGCGCGGTCGTCCTGGCCGCCACCGCGGCGGCTCCGTCGACGAGAAGCCGCCGACCGATGGTCTCCGCGGCTGGCTGACAGGGCGGCTGCCTGAGGGCTGGTTCGAGGGTGCCCCGTCGGTCACCGTCGACCGTGACGAGATCCTGGTCGTCGGGAGGGTGCCCGCACCCGAGGTTCCGGGGGACGACGAGGTGAGCATGGCGGCCGCCGAGGCGGGTCGGATCACCCGCTTCCGTGAGGAGACCCGCGACGAGCGCATGACCATCGACCGGGAGGCCCAACACCTCTTCGGGAGGAGCATCGCATGGGGAGCAGAAGCCGGTGACACCTCCCTCGTCTTCACCAACCTCTCGGTGCCGGTGATGACCCGGCTCCGCCAGCCCGAGCGGCTCGTCCTCGACACCCTGGTCGACAGCGGCGTGGCCCGTAGCCGGTCCGATGCCTTGGCCTGGTGCGTGAAGCTGGTGGGATCGAATGCGGACGAATGGTTGCGCGCCTGCGGGAGGCCATGGAAGCCGTCGAGTCGGTCCGGCAGCAGGGTCCGGCGGTGTCCTAGCCGGAGGCGGCCCCGACGGACCGGGCCCGACGGACCGGCCCCGACCCCCGACCCCCGGCCCGACGCCCGACGCCCGACGCCCGAACTCCGCGTGGAGGCGAGTGCCAGTAGCCTTTCCAAGGTGAAGGAATCGCTCCCCGCCGGCGTCACGGGCGGGACCCCCGGCCGGCGTTCAGGTCCCCGACGCATCCGATTGGCGACCGTGGCGGTGATCTCGATCATCGCCTCGACGGTGTCGTTCGCGACCCCGGGCGGGGCGACCGCCACCTCCGCTTCGGCCGCCGTGGCATGGACGGTGTACCACGGGAACCCACAGGGAACCGGGCTGGCCCTGTCGGTCACCAAGGTCAGGACCAGCGCCCGGGCCTGGACGTCGCCCACGCTCGACGGCGAGCTGTACGGCGAGCCGCTGGTGTCGAACGGTCGGGTCTACGTGGCCACCGAGGACGACACCGTCTACTCGCTGTCCGCCGCCACCGGCAAGGTGGTCTGGTCGACCCATGTGGCCACCCCGGTGCCCGCCTCGAAGCTCCCGTGCGGAGACATCGGCCCGACGGTGGGGATCACCGGGACACCGGTCATCGACACGCCACGGGATGAGATCTACGCAGTCGCCGATGAGCTCATCGGCGGGAAGCCGGTCCACGTGCTGGTCGGGCTGAGCACGACCACGGGCAAGCTCAAGATGACGCGGCGAGTCGACCCCGCCGGGGCCGACCCTTCGGCCCTGCTGCAACGCACCGGCCTCACACTCGACGACGGCCATGTGATGTTCGGGTACGGCGGCAACGACGGGGACTGCGCCTCGTACCGGGGACGGGTGGTGTCGGTGCCCGTGGCCGGCGGCGTTCCGGTCACCTTCACCGTCGACGCGGCTACCGGCGAGTCACAGGGCGCGGTGTGGATGGGCGGCGCGGCACCGGTGGTGGACAGCAAGGGCAACGTCTGGGTCGAGACGGGAAACGGCTCCGTGTACTCGCGGACCCACGCCTACGACGACAGCGACGGGGTGCTCGAGCTCTCCCCGTCGCTGCGGCTCGAGCAGTACTTCGCCCCCACCTCGTGGCCGGCGAACAACCAGCAGGATCTCGACATGTCGACCGCACCGGCACTGTTGAGCGACGGCGACGTCCTGATCGCGGGCAAGTCCCGCATCGCCTATCTGCTCGACGGTTCCCACCTGGGCGGCATCGGCGGTCAGCGGGCGTCGCTCGGGTCGCTCTGCAGCCAAGACATCGACGGCGGTATCGCCGCGCTGGGCACCACCGTCTACCTCCCGTGCCTGAGCGGCACCATCGCCGTCCGAGTGGTGGCATCACCGGCCTCCATCCACCTCCTGTGGAGCTCGGGGACCGGGGGTGGGCCGCGATCGTGGCCGCCGGCCTGGTCTGGACGATCGGCCGGAACGGCACGCTCTACGGCCTCAACCCCACCAACGGTGCCGTCCGCCAGCAGGCGTCGATCGGCGCGCCGGCCAACCACTTCTCGACGCCCGGCATCGGTGACGGCCTCCTGCTGGCCCCGTCCGCCGATCAGGTCGTCGCCTTTGCCACCACCCCCGGCGGCGCGTCGGCGAGCACGCCTGCGGCGGCGTCGACGGGCACGACGCCGCCCGGCCATGCGGCGGCCTCGGGCGCCGCAGCCGGCGCCCCCGCGGTCACCTCGAAGGCTTCGAGCATCCCGGCCGCCGCCGTAGTCGGGATCGTGCTCCTCGGCCTCGGGATCATCGTCGGGATCGCCTGGCTCAGCTGGTTCCTCCGGCGCAGGCGGCCCGGCCCGGCCCGGGCCATCGCGTAGCCACCGGTATCCGGCCCGGCTGCGGTGCCCGGCCGCCGTGTGCCGGAGGCCGCTCGTCGGACGACCCAGGAGACCCATGCACAACGGATTCGACCATGTGACCATCGCGGTGGCCGATCTGGAGGGGGCCAAGCACTTCTTCGGGCTGCTCGGATTCGAGGAGACCGCGGCGACCATCGTGTCCGGTGAGCGCATGTCCGAGTACATGGGCATCCCCGACTGGGAAGCCGACCATGTCACCCTGACCCTGCAGGGAGCGGTCACCCATCAAGAGGTCCAGCTCCTCCGGTTCCATCGGCCACCGTTGGCCGCCGTCTCCGACGAGGCCGATCTGGCCCGGCTCGGGTTCAACCACGTGTGCTTCGCCGTGGACGACCTCGATGCCACCCTGGCCAGGCTGTCGGCCGCAGGAGTGCGCGCCCGCAACGAGATCATGACCTTCCACGATCGGCGGCTCGTGTTCCTGGTCGGGCCCGGGGATGTGACCGTCGAGCTGGCCGAGTGGACTGCCGACCAGAGACCCGACCGGGGTGACGACCGGGGTGGCGACGAGGAGGGGTCGCAGCCGGCGGCAGGGTCGTGAGACCGGCTCAGCCCCCGCGCAGGGACGTGGCGTCGAAGGCCGGCTGCGGGTCGTCGAGGGGGAGGATCATCACCGGCGCCAGCTTCTTGTGCTCTGCCTCCGGCCGGACGACCGTCCCGTAGGTGGTGAAGCCCACCGCGTGGCTGGCGAAGTACATCGGGCCCTCTTCGACCTTCACTTCGACGACACCGGTGCCGTCCATGGCCAGCGCCGACTGCTGCATCCGCTCCATGGCCGACTCCCGGGCCGCGTACATGGCTTCGGTGAAGTTGGTGAGCTCGACGTTCTGCCCCTTCTGCTTGATGGCAACGCCGGCCGATCGGCGGGGGGCGTAGACGAAGCTGGCTCCCACGGCCAGGCCCACCGGGGCCCAGCCCGAGGTGTGCAGGAGGGCGAAGTCACGACCGGAGAGATCCGAGAGGAAGACGGGATCGGCGGACACCCCGCTCGAGCCGACCGGACGGACGGCCGTCCCCACCAGGGTCACGTCGATGTGGTTGCGGTGGACCACCGCCTCGACGTGGACGCCGACCACGCCGCGCCCGCCCATCTTGGTGCACTCCTGGTGGATGCGGTCGCCGGCGGCGGCGAAGGCCCGCATGTAGGCGTCCGAGGCCCAGGTGATCTCGCCCTGGCCCCAATTCCACACCCCGAGCGGCACCGAGTAGAGCGAGGCGCCGCACACCAGCTGCATCGGCTCCCACCCGATCGAGTGGAGGGAGAGCTCCTCGTCGATCGAGAGATCCGACGTCCGTCCGCCCCGATGGGTGGCCGACGAGGCGCTGTCGGCGGGCGCGGGCCGGTTGAGGAACTCGGCGGCGTCGCGCATCTCCTTTTTGAGTTCGACCGGATCGGGGCCGGGTCCGAAGGTGGCGTCCGGGCTCACAGCATGCGCACCGTGGGACGGGGGGTCGGCATCGGGTCGAATTTCTTGAACCGGCGCACCCGGTTCCCCCGCAGGATGCACTGGAGCTCGGCGTCGCCCTGGCCGAGCTCGCGCTCGGTGGTGACCATCGAGGCCCCGTGGAGCGAGTCGGTACCGAGCTGGGACCGCAGCTGTTGGCGGGCGATGCGGCGCACGGCCATGTGGGCCTTGGACGTCTGCTCGATCTCACCCGTGGCCGACTGGAACCCCCAGCTGGATCCGGAACCCTCGGTCAGGTACTCGGTCAGGCAGTAGGCCCAGACGCGTACCGAAGCCACCGTGGCGGCGATGGACACGGGCGCGTAGCCGGCCTCGACCGACTTGGCCAGGCGTTGACCGGCCAGGTAGGTCGTCCACGGGCGGCCGTCGGCCGGCGGCTGACCGCCCGTCACCTTCACCGCGGTGCCCTGCACGCGGAACTCCAGCACGCCGATGTCGCCGAGCCGCTCTGACGCATCCACCAAACCGACGACGCCGTGGGCGCCGACGGCGGCCGCCTCTTCGATCATGCGCTCATAGGCCGAGCCGAATCCCTGTTGCCAGGCCTCCTCGATCCACGATTGTTCGTAGTTCTGCCCCCAGCTCCGGTGCTCGGCCGAGACGAACCCATGGGGGCACTGCCAGCTCTCCGAGTAGCCGCGGGCGTTCCCCTGGAAGGGAGCGCCGAAGGTCCCGTAGGGGGAGCCCATCCCGTACCACTGCCACTGCATGACGCAGAATCCCTGCACGAAGCCGACCGGCTCCAGCCCCATCTGCAGGCATGCGGCAAAGTCGGGCACGGTGAGGCCGGAGGTGAATGCGCCCTCGGCGAAGCGCCGGGTGGCTGCTTCGGGAAGGTCGTCCGGTTGGGGGGCCATCAGTTGTCGAGCGAGATGATGGTGGTGGGAGTGGGGAGCGTGACCGAGTCGGAGGTCTTGCCCACCGCCGTCCCGAGCGACAGGAACTCGATGGTGTGACTGCCCCACTGATGGGACTTCTCCTCGAGCCGGACCCCGACGATACCCGAGGCGTCCAACCGGGTGGCCTCGTCCTGCATCCGGGTCATGGCCAACTCGCGTGCCTCGTACAGGGCCTGGGTGAAGTTGGGGAGCTCGACGTTCTGCCCGGCCGATCCCAACGTCTGGCCGATCCCGCGGTGGGCGATGTGGTACACGCAGGTACCCATGACCAGGCCCTGGGGGATGTAGCCGGTCTGCATGAGAGTCCAGAAATCCTGGCCCGAGAGGTCGGAGGTGAACGGCTTCCCCAGCTTGTTGAGGTGGGACACGCCGCTCTCGGCCTTGACCGCGGTGCCCACGGCGATGAATTCGGCGGCGTCCTTGCCCCACTCGTAGTAGTTGACGTCCAGCCTCACCCCGACCACGCCGTCGGCCCCGAGCTCGGCGGCCTCCTCCTCCATCCGGTTCATGGCCAGCTCCCTGGCCTCGTACATGGCGCCGGTCAGCTTGGTGAGCTCCTGGCTCTGTCCCCACTTCCGGGTCTGGATACCGGTGTGGTAGATGGAGGATCCCATCACGAACCCGAGCGGGTGGAAGCCCACCTCCTTGATGAGCAGGAACTCGTTCACCGACAGGTCCGAGGTGAACAGCCCGTGCTCGAGCTCCTCGAGCCTGTGGCCGGCCTCTTTGGGAAGGTCCTGCGGTGCGTCCGTCATGTCGTGCCTCCTATGACCATGCCCTCGAGTGCCTGGCGGACCGCCTGGCTGTGCGCGGCTTCGGCTTTGAGCACGACAAGCAGTCGGGCCAACCAGTCGTCCGCGCTCACCTTCTCGCTCCGGATGCGGATGCCGCCGGACGAATGGCCGATGGTGCACCGGAGCGTGCTCCCGTCCACCTCGGCGTCGAACTGGTCGTCACCCAGGGTGATCCGGAGGGACCGGATGTCATCGGACTTCTTGAACCTTCCCCCCGAGCGCCGCACGTCGAGGCGCGATCCGAGCGCCTCGGCCAGTTGATCGGCGAGCGCCTTCACCAGGATGCGAACGTCGGAGCCGTCGGCCCGCAGCGATGCTGCAGCCAGCTCCAGGTCCATCGAATCGTCCATGCCGCTCACTCCCCGAACCCTACCGCTCAGCGTTCGCCTCCGTTCGGCGGCGACGACCGGGCCCCTGGGTGGGCGACCCCGGTCGGATCAGGGGACAAGGGCTGCGTCGCGCCGCTCCGCTCCCTGCCTGACCAGCGGCAGGAGCCGCTCGCCGAAGTCGATGGCGTCCACGAGCGGGTCGAATCCCTTCAGCAAGAGGGTGGAGATCCCGAGGTCGTAGTAGCGCAGCATGGCCTCGGCCACCTGCTCGGGCGTCCCGACCAGGGCCGTCGAGTTGCCCGCCGCGCCGGTCAGGTTGGCCACCTTCATCCACAGCCGCTCGTCGTGCACGTCCTGGTCGGCCGACATCTCGATCAGTCGCTTGCGACCCACCGACGTGGTGCCCCCGGTGTTCCGGTCGACCGAGAACGTCGCGTTCTTCGCTCCGCCCAGTCCCCGGTAGTCGTCCTTGTGGCCGGCCATCCGCGCCTTGGCCAGTGCGATCCGCTCGGCCGTCGTGGTGGCGATCCACTCGGCCTTCTCCCAGGCCTCCTCCTCGGTGTCGGCGATGATCGGGCGGAGGGAGATGCTGTAGCGAAGGGTGCGCCCGTGGTTGGCCGCCACCTGTCCGATGGACTCCATCCGGGCGGCCACCGCAGCGCGGGGCTCCCCCCAGAAGGCGTAGACATCCGCCTGGGCCGCGCCGACCTCGATGGCCGGAGGTGATGCGCCGGCGAAGTACAGCGGGATCCCGTCGGGCGTCACCGGCTTCACCGAGCTGAAGGCATCCTCGTACCGGAAGAACTGACCGTCGAAGTCGAAGGGGGCGTCCTCGGTCCAGAGGCGCCGAATCAGCGCCATGACCTCGCCCGTCCGGGCGTAGCGAGCGTCGTGGGGCACGAAGTCGCCCTCTCTCCGCTGATCGGCCTCGTCACCGCCGGTGATGAAGTGGATGGCGATCCGCCCGCCCCCGGTCAGGTGGTCCAGCGTGGCCGCCATGCGGGCCAGGATGGCCGGCTGCACCATGCCGGGCCGGTGGGCCACCAACACCTTCAGGTGTCGGGTGTTGTGCAGGACGGTGGCGGCCACCGCCCAGCCCTCCGGGGCCACGGCCCCGTAGCCCACCAGCACCCGATCGAATCCGCCCACATCGTGGGCCCGGGCGATCTCGACGAGGTACCCCGGGTCGATGACCGGACCGTCCATCCAGTCGACGACGGGTCCGTCGACCAGCGGCCCCTTGATCTCCGAGGCGTCCCTCGTGCCTACCATCCCGATGATCTCGACTGGCATGACGCGTCGCTCCTCCGGCTCGATCTGGCCCGGACCTCGTGCCCGGCGTCCCCGCATCTGCTCTTATCGGCAGTTCGATACCTCAGGTGAAGGCCCAGTTAGACGCTAACATCGGGCCGGTGGTCAGGGGCATGAATGCTTCCAAGTCCAATCACCGGCGGCCACTCGTCGCCGTGGGTTACGGGCCCCGCTGCGTGCCGATCATGCAGCTGGCCGAAGCGGCCGCGGGCGTGTGCGATCTCCTCTGGATGATCGACGGCTCCATCCCCGAGATGGCCGAAATGGCCGACCTGTTGAACCGGTTCGGACCCGTCGTCGACGTGAGCGGTCTCGATGTCGAGCAGATGACCAAGGCCCTCGCCGTCTACGGGCCCGACGGGCTGACGACCTACCTGGATGCCGGCATGGTCGGGTATGCGGAGTTGGCCGCGGCACTGAGCCTCCCGTTCCACACCGCCTCGACGGCCGCCGCACTCACCGACAAGGCACGACAGCGCCAGGTCCTGGCCGATGCCGGGCTGCCCATGCCCGCCTGCAAGGTGATCCGCCCCGATCAGGCCGAACCTGAGCTCGCATCCATCGAGGCCGAGGTGGGCTGGCCGGCACTGCTCAAGCCGAGGTCGGCCCAGGGGAGTCGCTATACGTTCCTCGCCCCCGACCGGGCGGAGCTGGCGAGACTCCTCGATGCGCTGGGCCCCGGCCGTCCGGAGATGGTTCTCGAGGGGTACATCGCCGACGACCCGGCCCGGGCGGACGACACCTACGCCGCCTACGTCTCGGTGGAGAGCGTCGTGGCCGGCGGCGTGATCAGCCACCTGGCGCTGACCGGACGGTTCCCATTGGCCGAGAACTTCCGGGAGACCGGCTTCTTCATCCCGGCCGCCCTGGGCGATGCCGAGCGGGGCGAGGTGCTCGGACTGGCCACGGCGGCCATCGAGGCGCTCGACGTGCGGGCCGGCTGCCTTCATACGGAGATCAAGTTCACACCCGATGGCCCCCGTCTCATCGAGGTCAACGGCCGGGTCGGCGGCGGCGTGCCGGAGATGATCGAACGGGCCGCGGGGGTTCCGCTCCTCGCACTGACCCTCCGGGTGGCCCTCGGGGAGGAGATCCGGATCGACGGGCCGGTGGCCACCGAGCGCATCGGCTACCGGTTCTTCCTGCAGCCGCCTGCCGTCTCGGCCACGGTGACCGCCATCGAGGGTGTCGACCGGGTCAGCGACCATCCGGGCGTGGACACCATCAGCGTGCACCAGGGCCCGGGCGCCGACCTCGATTGGAGGGACGGCTCGCGGACCCACATCATGGCCGTCGTCGGTTCGACGGCCGACTACGACGAGCTGCAGGCGGTCTACCAACTGCTCCATAACGAGGTGACGGTCACCTATGCCGATGTGAGGCAGTAGTGACGGTGCGGCTGGTCCGGGCCCCGGCCGTGGACCCGGGCCCACCGCACGACGAGACGCCGCCGGCCCGATGGGTGTGCGCCTTCGTCAACAACATGCCCGATGCTGCCTTCGATGCGACCGAGCGCCAGTACCTGGACCTGCTCGATGCAGGGTCGGGAGGTGAGGTGGTCGAGGTGCGCCGCTTCACCATGCCTGGCGTCCCGAGGGGCGAGCGGACGGCGGCACGGATCGCAGAGGAGTACCTGCCGTTCGAGACCGTACGGGAGGGACCGCCCGATCTCCTGATCGTGACCGGATCGAATCCGCTGGCCCCGCGTATCGAGGACGAGCCGTACTGGGGGGACCTGGCCGCCCTGTTGTCCTGGGGGCGCGAGCACGTCCCGTCCATGCTGCTCTCCTGTCTGTCGGCCCACGCCGCACTGGTCGTGTTCGACGGCATCGAGCGGACCACGCTCGACACCAAGTGCACCGGCGTCTTCCCCCAACGGGCGCTCCCTCATCCGCTGGCCGACGGTCTCGGGTCGCCCGTCGTGCTCCCGCACTCCAGGCTCAACACGGTCGAGGTCGACGAGGTGGTGGCCGCCGGGTACGAGGTGGTCCTCCAGTCCGACGCCGTCGGATGGAGCGTGATCACCAAGGCCACCGGCGGTTCGCGGGTGGTCCTCGTCCAGGGTCACCCCGAGTACGATCCTTCGAGCCTGCTCCGCGAGTACCACCGTGATGCGAGGCGGTACGTGCTCCACGAGCGCGACGACGTGCCCTGCCTCCCGCTGTGCTGTGTGGCCCCGGCGGATTGGGGACAGCTCCGGCTCCTCCACGAGCGGATCGTCGGCGAGCGGGACCCCGAGCTGGTCGAGTCGTTCCCCTTCGACGAGGTCGGGGACAGGGCCGAGTGGCCGTGGCGGGCCGCGGCCGTCGGGCTCTACACCAATTGGATGGCCGCAGTGACGAAGAGGAGCGACTGAGAGCATGCACGACGAGACCATCGCCATCCACGGCGGGTACACGGCTGACGGCACGCGGGCGGTTGCCGTGCCGATCTACCAGACGGTGGCCCACGACTTCATCGACGCCGAGCACGCCGGTGCCGTGCTCGATCTCGAGACGCCTGGGTTTCACTACAACCGGATCAACAATCCGACCAACGACGTCTTGGAACAGCGGATGGCGGCGCTCGAAGGCGGGACGGCAGCCCTGGTCCTGGCCTCGGGGATGGCTGCGGTGAGCTATTCCATCCTGACCGTGGCCCGGGCCGGGACCAACTTCGTGGTGGCCCCGCAGCTCTACGGGGCCACGTTCACCTATTTCGCGCATGTGCTGCCCACCCTCGGGATCGAGGCGCGTTTCGCGGTCGACGACAGAGCCGAGTCGATCGGACCCCTGATCGACGACAACACCTTCGCCGTCTTCTGCGAGACGATCGGGAATCCGGCCGGCAACGTCGTGGACCTCGAAGCGGTGGCCGACGTCGCCCACCGGTCCGGCGTTCCTCTCATCGTCGACAACACGGTCGCCACCCCGCTGATGCTGAAGCCGATCCGCCACGGTGCCGACGTGGTCGTGCACTCGCTGACCAAGTTCGTCGGCGGTCACGGCACGACCACCGGAGGGGCCATCGTCGACGGTGGCCGGTTCCCCTGGGCCGATCACGCCGACCGATTCCCGATGTTCAACGAACCGGACCCAGCCTTCCATGGTGTGGTGTTCGCGCGCGACTTCCCCGAGCGTCCCTTCACCGTGCGGGCCCGCTCCATCCAGCTCCGCAACACCGGGGCCACGCTCTCTCCCTTCGGCGCCTTCCTGCTGCTCCAGGGGTTGGAGACGATGGCGGTGAGGCTCGACCGGCACGAGGCCAACGCCAGGGCCATCGCCGCCTATCTGGACGCCGACCCGCGGGTCGAATGGGTGAGCTTCGCCGGCTTCCCCGATCACCCCCATCATGATCTGGTCGAGCGCTACCTCAACGGCCGGGTGCCCTCCATCATCACCTTCGGGGCGGCGGGAGGGTACGAGGCGGGGTTGGCGTTCTTCGATTCGCTCCAGCTGTTCAAGCGGCTCCTCAACCTCGGCGACGCCAAATCACTGGCCATCCATCCGGCATCGACGACGCATCGCCAGCTCTCGGAAGCGGAGCGCATCGCCGCCGGCATCCGGCCCGAGACCATACGCCTGTCGATCGGGCTGGAGCACGTGGACGACCTCATCGCCGACATCGATCAGGCGTTGACCCTGGCCACCAGCTGACTCCCGGACCTCCGGTTGCCCGCCGTCAGCCGATGATGGCCTCGACGCAGTCCTGCGCGTCGAGCACCGCCCGCAACCGACTGCGCGGTGACGGCAGATAATGGGTGAAGTAGCGCACTCCCTCGGTCAGGACGCCGAGGAGTGACAGGTTCGCCTGGAGCCGGCCTTCGGCGTCGTAGGGGTGGAAGTCCTCGCTGATGGCCACACTGCCGACCGCGGTGTCCCCGTAGCTGAGCTGGGTCAGGCGGCCCTTGGCGTAGAGGCGGCTCAGCAGGGGCGAGCCGGACCGGGCCAGTGACGGGAGGTCGAGGTGCCCACGGACGACGCCGTTGACGGTCACCTCGGAGGTCTCGTCGAGCTGGGTCGACCGCAGCACCACGTGACCGTCGTCGGTGGGGACGACCTCGGGGTCGGGGCCGAGGTCGATCCGCACCACGCCGGCATCGAGGAGGCCGAGGAGCTGCTGGGACCGCAAGGGCGGGGGGCCGGCCTCGAGCCGGTTGATCCGGCCCCGCACGTTCGACTGGAAATCGATGTACGACTCGAGGGACAGGCCGCCGAACTCGATGACCGAGCGCAACTGGTCACGCAGGATGCGGAGCACCTCCTGGGCCGCCTTCACCGGGCTCCCCCCTTCGGCCAGGGCTTCGTCGAGGTCGGTCTCGATCATGTCGTAGACCTGGGACTGGTAGTCGCTCCCCGACGTGTAGTGCCGGCCGGCGCCGGCGAAGACGTGACTGGCGGGATCGAAACGACCGTAGAGCAGCTCGAGCTGCCCGACGGCTTCGTCGAAGTGCCCCTCCTGCCAGCCGGTCCGCAGGAGGGATCTGGCGGCGGCCGATTCCTCGAGACCGCCCTTCAGGAACGCGGCATGGGTGTGGTAGCGGGCCTGCATCTCTGCGAACAGGAGCGGGAGCACATCGTCCCGGAAGTCCACCTGCCGACGCACGGCAGAGCCACCCGGGTGGGTCAGCTCGGCGAATTCCTCCGGTGTGCACACCACCGGCCGGTAGTCGCCGTAGGGGTCGACGCCGTGGGCCGACTTGGCGCAGTAGGGAACCCCCGAGCGCGAGTAGAGGTGGATCACCGGCTCGCGGCCGCTCGGCACATAGCGCTTGCGCGAGCCGACCGACTCGAAGGACCCACCCCGCCCGACCGTGAGCGCGGTGAGCACGTCGAAGGCCACGAGGCCCATGCCCGCCACCGCGGCCGCCGATCCGGGGGGCAGCGGCTCGTCGAAGTACTCCACCGGGTACGGCCGCAGGTAGCGCACACTGGGAGCACGACCGACCTGTTCATCGTTGAAGGTGTGGCCGGAAGTCAGCACCACATGGTCGACGGACAGGGTTTCCCCGTTGTCGAGGAGCACGGATTCTCGGCCCCCGATCTCGGGCGAGATGTCGACGACCGAGGCATAGTGGCGGACGATCTCCAGGTTTTGGGGAGCGTCGGCCAACAAGGTGTCGTAGAACCAGGCCAGGTACTCGCCCATGAGCCGGCGAGGGAGGTAGTCGGTCGGCCTGATCGGCTCACCCTGCGTACCGATCCGGCATTCGTGCCCGACCCACCGGAACCCCCGCACCACGGCCCACTCGTAGAGTCCCACGGCATAGGGAGGGTGCTCATCGCTGTTGGGCGACGCGTACAGGGAGAGCTGACCACAGGCGTTGTTGAGGACCAGGTAGTCGGGCTGGCTGGCCGAGTACACCCCGCCGCCGAGCTGGCCCGGCTCGACGAGGTGCACACGGATGTCCTCCGTCGACTGGCGGGCCCGGACCACCGTCCTCTCGAGCACGCACAGTCCCCATGCGCCGAGGCCGACAATGGCGAATTCGATCATCGAGCGGAGACGGGGGGAACGGGAGAGGCTCGCCGTGTGATCGCCGAGCTTCCTCCGAGGGATGGACACCACAATCTCATGTTCGCGCCAGCCCCTTCTTCGGCGTCGCCAATTCACCACGGTACGCCGCCCCGGGGAACAGGACAAGCATTTACGTCCGTTTGCCGGGGCGGCGGGTAAGCTGGGTCGACGCCCGGGTCTGCACCTTCGTCGTGGACAAAGCACCGCTGGAGCAGAGAAAAGGAATCGAGAGATGATGGTCGAGGACTCGGGGACGCTGCCGTTGGGCACACTGACCGTGCACCGTCTCGGGTTCGGCGCCATGCAGCTCACCGGCCCCGGCGTGTGGGGACCCCCGCCGGACCACGACGCCGCCATCGACGTCCTCCGCCGCGCCGTCGAACTCGGCGTCGACCTGATCGACACGGCCGACTCCTACGGTCCGAACGTGGCCGAGGAGCTCATCCGCGAGGCGCTCCACCCCTACCCCGACGGATTGCGGATCGCCACCAAAGCCGGCTTCACCCGGCCGGGACCGGGCCAGTGGGTCGAATGCGGTCGCCCTGCATACCTCCGTGAGCAGTGCGAAGGCAGTCTGCGCCGCCTCGGCGTAGAGCGGATCGACCTGTTCCAGCTGCACCGCGTCGACCCCGAGGTCCCCGCGGACGAGCAGTTCGGTGTGCTGAAGGAGCTGCGCGACCAGGGGAAGGTGGCGGAGGTGGGACTGTCCGAGGTCGGTGTGGACCAGGTCGAGGCGGCCCTGAGGATCGTTCCCGTCGTGAGTGTGCAGAACCAGTACAACATCGGATCCCGCAGTGCCGACGACGTCGTCGACCACTGCGAGCAGCACCAGATCGGGTTCATCCCCTGGGCCCCACTGGCCAGCGGGAAGTTGGCCCGTCCCGGCGGCCCCCTCGACCAGGTGGCCCAGGCGCTGGGGGCCACCATCTCCCAGGTGTGCCTGGCCTGGCTCCTCCGCCGCTCGCCGGTGATGGTGCCCATCCCCGGTACGTCGTCGGTCGCCCACCTCGAGGAGAACTGCGCCGCCAGCCTCATCACCCTGTCCGACGCGCAGTTCGGCGAGCTGTCCGATGCCCGCAAGCAGCTGCGGCGCTGGGCTCTGGCCGGCTGAGAGGCGAGATGACCGCCGACCTGGTCGTCCGGAACGGGACCGTCGCCGACGGAACCGGTGGCCCGGTGCGTCGGGCCGACATCGCAATCGTCGGGGACCGGATCACCGAGGTCGGCGACGACATCGGCCGCGGCCATCGCGAGCTCGATGCGGATGGGCTGATCGTGACCCCCGGCTTTGTCGATCCCCACACCCACTACGACGGGCAGGCCACATGGGACCCGGTCCTGGCCCCCTCCGCGCACCACGGGGTGACGACGGTGGCGATGGGAAATTGCGGCGTCGGCTTCGCTCCCGTGGCGCCGGACCGCCACCAGTGGTTGATCGAGATGATGGAGGGGGTCGAGGACATCCCGGGGACCGCGCTGCACGAGGGTCTGCGCTGGGACTGGGGATCGTTCCCCGAGTACCTCGACGCACTGGACCGCCAACCGCGGGCGATCGACGTCGGCACCCATGTCCCGCACGCCGCGCTGCGCGCCTTCGTGATGGGTGACCGGGGCGCCGATCCGGCTGTCCATCCCGACGAGGGGGAGCTCGACCAGATGGCCAAGCTGCTGGCCGAAGGGCTCGACGCCGGTGCCGTCGGGGTGTCCACCTCCCGGACCGAACGGCACCGCACCAGCACCGGCGAGAATCTGGGCACGCTGCGGGCCCGCGAGCCGGAGCTGTCGGCCCTGGCGTCCGTCCTGCGGGCACGGGACGCCGGTGTCTTCCAGTTCCTGTCGGACAGCTACCGCACCACCGACGACGAGTTCGCCCGTTCCGAGTTCGAGCTCGTCACGGCATTCGCCCGGACCAGCCGGCGCCCGGTCAGCTACACGGTGCAACAGGACATCGCCGCGCCCGAGCGTTGGCGCGACCTGATGGCGCTGGCGGCGCAGCTCCAGGCAGAGGGGCTCGACGTCAAGGCCCAAGTGGCCCCGCGCCCGATCGGAGTCCTGCTCGGATTGCAGGCGTCGGTCAACGTGTTCACCCCGTCCCGGGCCTACATGAAGATCGCCGGTCTTCCCGTCGGCGAGCGGATCGCCGCGCTGGGAGACCCTGATCGCCGCCGGCGGATCATCGACGGCCATGCCCAGCTGACGTCGGGCGTCGACGCCTTCGCCGGGTACGCCTTCTTCGGGCGCTTTGACGAGATGTACGTCCTCGACGATCCTGTCCACTACGACCTCGACACCAGCCGGTCGCTCGGAGCGTTGGCCCGCCGTGCCGGTGTCGATCCGGCCGAGTACGCCTATGACGTGCAGCTGCAGCGGGACGGCAGCCAGCTCATCTATACGCCTCTGTTCAACTTCGCCCATGGAAACCTCGATGCCGTACGCGAGATGATCTCCTCGCCGGTGGCCATGTTCGGGCTGTCCGATGCGGGTGCCCACTGCGGCCAGATCTGTGACGGGAGCATGACCACCACCTACCTGTCGCTGTGGGCCCGCGACCGACGGGACCGGGACGGGATGCCCCTCGAAGCGGTGGTGCACCAGATCAGCCGGCGCCCGGCGGCCCATTTCGGGTGGCTCGACAGAGGCGTCGTCGCCCCCGGCTACCTGGCCGATCTGAACATCATCGACCTCGAGCACCTCGAGTGCGCGCCGCCGGAGATCGCCACCGACCTGCCGGCGGGGGGGCGCCGGCTCCTGCAGGCCGCCACCGGCTACCGGTGGACGCTGAAGCGGGGAGCGGTGACCTTCGAGGACGGGGTGCACACGGGCGAGCTCCCGGGCACGTTGGTGCGCGGCACCCAGCCCATCCCGGCCAGGGACCGAGGTTGACCACCCCCGACGTCCTCCCGGCAATCCTCGATCACGTTGCCACCGGGCCGGACCGGCCGGCCGCCAAGGACCTGGAACGGGACCTGAACTACCGCGAGCTGGGCGACGACGCCGCCCTGGTGGCCGCCGGCCTCGGTCTCCACGGCGTGAAGGAGGGTGATCGGGTGGCCCTCCTCCTCCCGAACTCGGTGGACTTCGTCGTCGCCGCCCTGGCCTGCCTGTGGATCGGAGCCATCTTCGTGCCGCTGGCGGTGACCGATCCGGTGGCCAGGCTGGAGACCATCCTCGGTGACTGCACACCGGCCGTCGTCATCACCTCGGACGACCGGGCCGATGGAACCGGCGAGGTACCCGTCCCCGATCGGGCCCGGCTGGTCGGTATCTCGGAACTGCGCGCACCGGCGGGGGACCTGGCTGCGCCCGACCGCGTCTCGACCCGTGTGGCCTATGCCATCTACACGTCCGGAACCACCGGCACGCCGAAGGGGGTCCTGATCGGCAATCGTGCCTTCGCCGCGGCCGTGGCCGCATCGGCGCGGGCACTGGATCTCGGGGTCGACACCCACACCCTGTGCGTGTCTCCGTTCCACTTCGACGGGTCGTTCGGCACGCTCTTCCCGACCCTGTTCTCCGGCGGGGCGATCGTCATCCGGCCCCGGGAGGCACTGCTGTTCCCCCGCACCTTCTTCAACACCGTCAAGAACGAGGCCATCACCTATACGGGTTTCTCACCCAGCTACCTGCGCCTGCTCCTGTCCAGCCCCCAGGTGGACCGGCTGGCCGGGACGGCCCTCGAGGTGGTGGCGCTGGGGGGCGAGGCGTGCTCGGCGAGCGACGTCCACGCGCTGTGGGATGCCGCTCCCGGGGTCAGGGTCATCAACCGTTACGGTCCCACCGAGACGACCATCGCCGTGACCCACGCCAAGGTCACGCCGGAGACCATCGCCGACGGGACCGTGTCGATCGGACAGCCCCATCCTGATGTGTCGTTCCACATTGTCGACGAGGCGGGGCGTCTCGTCGAGTCCGCAGGCCGTGTCGGCGAGCTGTACATCGGTGGGAACCAGCTGATGGAGGGCTACTGGGGAGCGCCGGAACTGACCCGGGATGTGCTGCGAACCGACGTGGTCCCCGGGCGGACCGTGTACCGGACCGGCGATCTCGTGTACCGGACCGAGAGCGGTGACTACGTGTATGTGGACCGTGCGGACCGGGTCATCAAACGCCTCGGCATACGGATCTCGCTCGTCGAGGTCGCAGATGCCATGCGGGCCCTGCCGGGCGTGTCGGCCGCCGCCTGTGTGGCCTACGACGACCATGGCCAGACCGGCATCGCCGCGTTCGTGGTCACCGACGGTCGGATCTCGGCGATCGACCTCCGCCGTGCGGCGGGTGACCGGCTTCCCGAGTCGATGCTGCCCGACCGGGTCGAGGTGGTCGAGACCCTGCCGCTCACCCAATCGAGCAAGCTGGACGAGCGCCGGCTCCTGGCCCAGGCCGGTCTCGGCGGGCTTCGCGCCGGGGCGTCCCCGGGCTGACCGGGCCGACGGCGCCGGGAGGCTCGGGAGCGCGGTCCCGGCCGCTACGCGTTGGCCATGACCCACCGAGGTCGTGACCAGAGCTGCCAGTGCTCGACCACCTCGTAGCCGAGGTCCCGGTAGAGCTTCTGGCCGGCCACCGACGACTGCAGCAACGAGCCGGAGGCGCCCTCGTCGAACCGCCGGTCGAGGACGGTACGGAGGAGGCGGTCCCCGTAGCCGAGCCCCTGGCACCGGTGCCGGGTGGCCATCGACCACACGACGAAGAGACCGTCCTCCACGACGCCGGTGAAGCACGAGGCCAGGACCGGTCCGTCGAACAGCCCCCAGGCCCCCATGTCGTCCCGTTCGACGACCGAGTCGGGCACGGCGGCCAGTGCCGAGGCGTCATCGAGCCCGTAGGTGTCGGCCAGGAGCTCACGGGCCAGGGACAGCTCGGGGCCGGAGAGCGCGCGGACGCCGGAACCGGCGCCGCCCGGACCGCTCCGCTGCGTCAACAGCATCAGGGGCAGGGCGCCGACGACGACCCAGCCGACCTCGGCCAGCTGCTGAGCGGAGGCCAGTCCCGCGCCGGCCAACATGATGATCGCCGGCCGCCCGAGATCGAGCACGGGCTGCAGGCAGTGGTCGATGAGCACGGCCGGGTCCGACGACTGGCAGAAGGCCACGTTGTAGTTGACGTTCATCTGCCCGCTGCAGGCGATCCACCATTCGTCGGCCACGTGGTGGTGCTCCGGTGCCGCCCACAGTCGACCGGCGGCGCCCAAGGTTCGTCGCAGGTCCGGCTGGCTCCGCACCATGATGGCGAGATCTTACCCATCCCCGTCCCATGACATCTCGACCCACGGTTGCGTCGCCCCCCCTCGGCCGGTCCGGGCCCTGCGCCCGGGTGACCGGGTCGCCCTTTGGACGCCGGACGATCGTCAAGTAAACATGGGGGGGTGAGTGTGTTCGACCGATGACGGATCCGGCGGCTCTCACCGCCACCCTCACCATCCGGATCACGTTCCGCGACCTGCTCTCGGTCGTGCTGGCGCTGATCTTCGTCATCGTGCTGGGCCTGGTCAGCGGACGCCTGGTCGGAATCCGGGTGGGTCGATCCAGATCGATCCTGACCGCTCTCGTAGGAACGATCATCGGCCTCGCCGGAGCCGACGCGGTGGTGCACGGGCGCACCTCGGACCTCGACGTGGCCTATGCCCTCACCGCGGTCTTCGGGGTGTTGGCCACGATGCTGTTGCTGATCATCCCCGAGGCCATCACACGCGGCCACGTCCCCGCGCCGGGGCGGCGGTCGAACCGGATGTGGCTGCACCCGCTCCGCTGGTTGCGTCGCACGTTGGCGCCGGCCTCGAGGTCGGTGGAGGTGCTCCGGGCGGCCCGACGTCGCGGTCTGGCCCGACCCCAGTTCCTTTCCTCCGCCGGTGTGACGACCCCGCAATTCGGCCACCGCCTGCGGCTCACACTCGAAGACGTCGGCGGGATGTTCGTGAAATTCGGCCAGATCGCCTCCACCCGCGGCGACCTGCTCGCACCGCCGGTGATCGAGGAGCTGTCCAACCTCCGTTCGGCAGTCCGGCCCATCCCGGCCGACCAGGTCCGGCCTCTGGTCGAACAGGAGCTCGGTCACCCCATCGAGCAGTCGTTCGCCTCGTTCGAATTCGAGCCACTGGCCTCGGCATCCATCGGCCAGGCCCATCGGGCCGTGCTCGAGACGGGAGAACCCGTGGTCGTCAAGATCCAGCGTCCGGGTCTCGACGACCTGCTCCGCCGTGACGCCACGGTGCTCCGACTGGTGGCCAGGATCGCCGAACGCCGGATCCCCGAGGCCGGCCAGTTCGGTGTCGGGCAACTGGCCGAGGAGCTCATCACCGGCATGGACCAGGAGCTCGACTACCTCCGCGAGGCCGCCATGTCGGATCGGCTCCGCACCGCCATTCGCCACGACGACCCGGCCGACGACGTCATCCGTGTACCCCTGGTGTTCCATGAGCTGAGCACCGACCGGATGCTGGTGATGGAGCAGGCGACCGGGCGACCGATCGATTCGCCCGGTGCGGTGGCTGCCAGCGGCGCGCCACCGCACATGCTGGCGGCCGCACTGCTCAGCAGCTTCCTCGAACAGGTGCTGGTCGGCGGCGTGTTCCACGCCGACCCCCACCCAGGGAATCTCATGGTCGACCAATGGGGACGTCTGTGGCTGCTCGACTTCGGCGCCGTCGGCATCTTGGACCCGACGACCCGCCGGGGGCTCGAGGATATGGCCATCGGGATGTCCACCAACGAGCCGATGGTGGTGGCCAGGGCGGTCCGGCATCTGGCGGGCGCCGACGCCACCGCCGACCTGCAGTCGCTGGAGTCGGACATCGGCATGCTCATGGTGGAGACGTCGGGTGGGTTCGATCCCGCGCTCATCCACCAGGTGCTCTCGGTCATGACCCGTCATGGGCTCCGGGTGCCGAGGGCCATGGCCGCGCTGTCACGCGCGTTCCTCACCTTGGACGGCACGCTGCGCGAGATCGACCCCACCTTCGAGTTGGCCGCGGAGGCCACGGCCGCCGCCGAGGCCCTGAGGCCGCCCGACGACGAGATCGCCGGTGATCTCCTCCAACAGGAGCTGCGCCGGTCCCTCCCGGTCCTGCGGGCGCTGCCGGAACACGTCGACGAGCTGGCCACCCAGTTGCGTGCCGGCCGGCTGAGCCTGCGCCTCGAACGGTTCGCCGGTGGGGACGAGCGTGTAGTCAGCGGATGGATCGACCGTGTCCTCGTGGCCGTGTTCGGTTGCATCGGCCTGGTGGCCTCGGGACTGATCCTGGTGGCGGCGGAGTTGTCGCAGTCGAGAGACGTACGGCTGTCCCTGCAGGCGATCGGCTTCATCGGCCTCGTCTTCGCCTCCGTCCTGTTCATGCGCTCGGTTGCCCAGGTACTCCGGCGCGGGCGAACGACGGCCGAGTAACCCGGCCCCGGCCCCGCCTCGGTAGGGTGAGGCCCGTGACCGACGCCGAGCCACCGACCGCCGCGCCCATGACCGGGCTGTCCCATGCGCAGCTACTGGTGTCCGACGTTGATGTCAGTGCCGAATGGTATGCCGCCGCCCTCGGGCTCGAGCCCTATGCCGAGGACGCGGAGATCGGCTTCATCGCCCTCCGCCATCGGGGGGCGCGCCTGGTGTTCGTCCTGACGCCGAGGACGGCCGACGGGGAGCCGGGGGTCGATGGAGGGGCCCTCGACCATCTGGCCTTCGCCGTGCCCGACGGCGCCGCCCTCCGGGCCTGGGCCGATCACCTCACCGAGATCGGCATCGCCCACCCGGGAGTGGTGCTGGAGAACGGAAATCCCTCGCTGCAGCTGCGGGATCCCGACGGGATCGCCATCGAGTTGGTGGCGCCTGCACAGGCCGGAACGCACGTCCACCCGGCGTAGGCGGGTGCGCAGCGACTGAGCCGGAGCCCGGACATCGCTGGCCGGGCCGAGCCATCGGTGGTCTGCGGGTTAGCCTTGAGAGGTGAGTGGTGTGGCCGCCCCGGGACAGCTGAGGTCATGGAACGAGGACGGGTGGTGCCTACTGGAGCGGGCGTTCCCCGCCGACCAGCTGGCGCCTGCGCAGGTGGCCCTGTCCAAGCTGTTCCCGAGCGCCGAGCAGATGGCGGTCGCGGCTCCCGATGGCGGGCACGAGAGGTGGCGGACCTGGGACGCCACCTGGCCGGAGTTCCCCTTCCGCAGCCGGTCGCTCAACGGGCTGGTGGTGAGCGACGTCATGATCGATCTGGCCGAGGAGCTGCTGGGCACGGATGACGTGAGGCTGTACCTGGCCATCGTCTCGGCCAAATACGCGGGCCAGCCGTCGGGTTACAACCAGCTCCTTCACACCGACTTTCCCAACCACACCCTCACGGTGCCGAGGCCGGAAGCCGGGTACCACCAGATGGAGACCTTCGTCTACCTGAACGATGTCGGTCCCGAGAACGGGGCCACCCACTTCGTGTCCCGCAGGCGGACCCGGTCGATCCCCGTGGAGCAGCACACGCTGAGCTTCGAAGAGTTCGCCGAGCTCTACGACGATCCCGCCGACGCCTCGGCTCCCGCGGGGTCGATCGTCGTCTACCGACCCGACGTGTACCACCGGTCGAGTGATTTCAACGACCCCGCCCGGGCCCGCTTCATGCTCCATGTCGCCTTCAGGCCGGCGGCCGCCGAGTGGGCCGGCTATCAGGCGTGGCCGTTCCGGGGGTTCTCGCCCGAATGGCACAACTTCGTGCAGGGGGCCACACCGAGGCAGTTGAAGGTGCTCGGCTTTCCGGCACCTGGCCACGCCTTCTGGACCGATGAGACCCTGGCCGGGGTGGCCGGGCGCTATCCCGGCCTGGATATGACGCCATGGAAGGCGGCCCACACCGGCGTCGCCGAGGGCGTGCGCAACTAGCGCGGGGCGCCGTCGGCCATGGCGTCGGCACCGCCCGGGTCTGCTTGGCGCTCGATCTCTTTGAGGTCGAAGTAGTCGCGCCAGCGGGTGACCAGTCCGTCCCTGTCCACGTCGACGACCGTGCACCCGTGGATCTCGATGGGGATGGTGGCGCCGAGCGTTCCCCGCCCGATCCACTCGAAGGCACCACCGTCATCGTCCCCGTGCACCCAGAGGATCTCCTGCCGCCAGTCCGGAAACGAGGCCTGGGTCATCTCCTCGATGGCGGCGATGTCCGTGGTGGGGGAGTTGACCGGGTCGCTGAAGAGCGCACCCGGCGCGAAGAAGGAGGGGAAGTCCCCATCGGGACCCAATGCCCTCTCGAGCGCCTCGGCCCACGCCGACCAGTCCATTCCCTCACCGTACCGCTTCTCCAACGTGAGGCCGAACGGACATGTGCCGGACCACCGGTGCCCCGGTCAGCCGTCCTCACGTCCGAGATTGCCGACGTGCGCCGACATCCCGCCGTCGATGGCGATCATCTGCCCGGTGATGTACCTGGAATCCTCGGAGGCCAGGAACACGACGAGATGGGCGATGTCGTCGGGCTGGCCGAGGTAGGGGGTGAGTGTGGTCCGACCGAGGTTCTCCAGGACGCCCTCGGGGAGATGGGCGCGTACGGCGTCGGTGATGATCAATCCGGGGACGATCGTGTTGGCCCGCACCCCCTGCTTGCCGTGACCGGCGGCAACGTACATGGTCAAGGTATTGACCCCGGCCTTGGACACCCCGTAGGAGGTGCGGGTCCGGTCGCCTTTGAGCGAAGCCCCGGAGGACATGTTGATGATGGACCCGCCGCCGGTGCGCACCATCTCGGGGACGGCGTGCTTGCAGGTGAGCATCTGGCTGCGCAGGTTGACCGCCATCGTCCTCTCCCACACCTCCAAGGGCAGGTCGGTGACGTCGGTGTCGCGGGACAGGAACTCGGAATCGGTCAGCGCCGCGTTGTTGTGGAGGACATCGAGGCGGCCGAACCGGGACACGGTGGACCCCACCGCCGAGGTGACCTCGGCCTCCTCGGACAGGTCGACCCGCTCGGAGGTCGCTCTCGCTCCCGTCGCCCGGATCTCCTCTGCGATGCCGGCGGCACCCTCACCGTCGATGTCGAAGATGGCCACCGATGCGCCTTCCGCGGCCAGCGCTCTGGCCGACGCGGCCCCGATACCGCCGGCGCCACCCGTCACGATGGCCACCTTCCCGTCCAGGCGCCCCACCGGGGCTACTTGACTGCCTCGATGTCCTCGGGGTCGGGGACGATGGCCCCCTCCGAATCGAGGATGGGGGCGAGAAGGTTGAGATCGGGGTCGTCCAGATCGGGGCTGTTGGGGTCGTAGCCCTTCTCGGCGCAGAATCGGAGCAGCCGGCGCTCCTGTGCCAGACGCAGCGTGTGGCCCGTCACCTCATTCGAATTTGCCATCTTCAATTCCTCCCGGGGGTGTCGGCCACACGCTACCCAGTCCGCATCGACGGTTGTATTCGCCCGGCGCCGTCGGACCGGCGGAAGCGGCGGAAGCGGCGGAAGCGGCGGAAGCGGCGGAAGCGGCGGAAGCGGCGGAAGCGGCGGAAGCGGTAGAGCCTGACCGGGCCAACCTAGGCTGTGGGCATGGTCCGGAGACGCTACCTGCTCGACAACCGACAAGCCGAAGCCGGCGAGCGTTTCGACGCCCTGTCGGAGCTGTTCAATCCTTCGACGTTCCGACACATGGAGGCGCTGGGTCTCTCTTCGGGATGGCGGGTGTGGGAGGTCGGGGCCGGCGGTCCGAGTGTGCCCACCTGGATTGCCGCACGGAGCGGCGGTCACGTGTTGGCCACCGACATCGACACCTCGTGGCTCGAGATCGAGGACCCCTCCTACGAGGTCCGCCGCCACGACATCGGAACCGAGCCCGCCCCGGACGGCCTGTTCGACCTTGTTCATGCCCGCCTCGTCCTCGTCCACGTGCCCGAGCGGACCGAGGCTCTGTCCACCATGATCGGTGCCCTCCGGCCCGGTGGTTGGCTGCTCGTGGAGGAGGCCGACCCTGTCCTTCAACCGCTGGTGTGCCCCGACGAGTTTGGAGAGGCACAGCAGCTGGCCAACAGGTTGAAGACCGCATTCCGGGTCCTGCTGGCCGAACGGGGGACGGATCTCGCCTACGGGAGAAGGTTGCCGAGGCTGCTGAGAGAGGCCGGGCTGGTCGACGTCCAGTCCGACGCCTACTTCCCCATGGGTGGTCCGGCCTGCAACGAACTCGAGCGAGCCACCGTCGAACAGATCCGTGAGCTTCTGATCTCTACAGGATCGGCCACTGACGAGGAGATCGAGCGGCACCTCTCCCAGGTGGCCTCCGGTGGGCTTGACCTTGCCACCTCCCCGATGGTGTCGGCTTGGGCACGCAGGCCGGCGTGACCGGCAAGGCCGACCCGGGACGCGCCGAACGCCGGCCGGCAGGGTCGGGGGGTCGGCCGGCGGGGGCCGGCAAGGTCCTGCCCGGGACATCGCGGGGATGCTCGGGCGCGGGAATGCCGGTGGTGCCGGCAACTACGCTGACGCAGTCGGGACCTGAGCCACGCAAGGACGTGTAACGCCTCCCCGGGCCGAAGGGACAGTCGCATGGGTCATGTTGCGGCTCGGGACGGAGGAGTCATCGGGTGATAGAGCTCATCGCTATCGGCTTCGTGGCCGGGGTCGTCGCCGGCATCTCACCGTGCATCCTCCCGGTGCTGCCCGTCATTCTGGCCGTGGGGGTCACGGCACCCGACGACGGGGGCGCCGAAGCCGGGTCACCGGATCCGGTCACCGCCGCCGCGGTCCACCCGGCGGCACCGTCGGAGATGACCGTTGGCGGTCTGTCGACGACGACGGCGCCACCCGATGTCGACCAGGCCCCGGACGCGTCGGCACGCGGGACGAGGTGGCGGGCCCAGCTCCGCCCGATCTCCGTGGTGGGGGGGCTGGTGATCAGCTTCAGTCTGCTGATCCTCACCGGCTCGGAGATCCTGTCGGCTCTCGGGCTACCTCAGGGGTTCTGGCGCGATACCGGCATCGTCCTGCTGGTCGTGGTCGGCCTCGCCTTTCTGTTCCCCCCGCTGTCGTCACTGCTCGAACGACCGTTCGCCCGCATGACGGCCCGTCGCCAGCCGGACGGGTCGGCCGGCGGCTTCATCGTCGGTCTGGGCCTGGGGTTGTTGTTCGTGCCGTGCGCCGGGCCGATCCTGGCCGCCATCACGGTGGCCGGTGCCACCGACAAGGTCGGGTTGACGGCGGTGTTCCTGACCGTCGCCTTCGCCCTCGGGGCGGCCGTGCCTCTGCTGGTGGTCGCCGTTGCCGGGAGCCAGCTGACGCGGCGGACCAGGACGCTTCGCCGTCACGCCCCTCGGGTCCGCCAGATCAGCGGAGTGGTGATCCTCGTCATGGCCCTGGCCATCGGACTGAACACGTTCTCCGGCCTCCAGCGCGACGTGCCCGGGTACACGAGTGCCCTCCAGAACAGGATCGAGGGCGGGACCACCGTCCGCACGCAGCTCAGTGCCCTCAGCGGAAACGCCTCCACGGGCAACGCCAGCCTGGCCAAGTGCAACCCCAATGCCACGACGCTCCTCGACTGCGGAACGGCACCGGAATTCGCCGGGATAACGGCCTGGCTGAACACACCGGGCGGGAAGCCGCTGACGTTGGCCCAGCTCCGGGGCAAGGTGGTCCTGGTCGACTTCTGGACCTATTCATGCATCAACTGCCAGCGCAGCCTGCCTCACGTCGAGGCCTGGTACCGCGACTATGCCGCGGACGGTCTGGTCGTGGTCGGCGTCCACACCCCCGAGTTCTCCTTCGAGCACGTGGTGTCCAACGTGCGGACCGAGGCGGCGTCGCTCGGAGTCGACTACCCGGTGGCGGTTGACGACGAGTACAAGACCTGGGACGCCTATGACAACGAGTACTGGCCCGCTGATTACCTGATCGACGCGGAGGGCCGGGTCCGCCACGTCAGCTTCGGTGAGGGGGGCTATTCGGTCATGGAAGAGCTGATCCGTCAGTTGCTCGCTGCCGCGCATGCGGGGCTGGTCCTGCCCAGGGCGACCAGTGTCCCCAACAAGACGCCGACCGATGAGGAGAACCCCGAGACCTACATCGGCTACCAGAAGCTGGCGTACCTCGAGCCCCAGGACGACCCCGCACAGGACCAGCCGGAGGTGTACCAGTTCCCTTCGTCCCTCCAGCTCGGTGGGCTCGGGTGGTCGGGGACGTGGACCGACCATGCCGAGGAGGCGACGGCGGGAGCCGATGCCAGGATGGAGCTCAGCTTCCTGGCCGATGATGTGTACCTCGTGATCGGGGGATCAGGGACCGTCGACGTATCGATCGACGGCAGGCACACCCAGACCATCGCCGTGAGCGGTGTGCCCAAGCTGTACACCTTGTTCCGTGCCGGCTCGTCCACGACGGGGACGCTGGAATTCGACGCTTCGCCGGGTATCGAGGCCTACGACTTCACCTTCGGCTGACCCGATGGCCCGCGCCGAACTCCGCCGGTCGGGCGCATGGCCGTTCCCGTTGCCGGCCCGGGGGCGTCAATACTGTGTCCATGGACAACCTGGTGCTCTTCGATCTAGACAACACGCTTCTCGATCGGGAGAGGGCATTCCGGACCTGGAGTGGTCGGTTCGTCGAGTCGTACGGTCTCGATCACGATGCCATGGAGGTGATCGAACGCCTGGACGGGGATGGCGCTGCTCCCCGGGAGGAGTTCTTTACCGCCCTACGCCGGGCGTTCGACATCCCCGAAGGAGTCGACGCCCTGCTCGAGAACTATTACGCCGAGTACCCCGCTTATTTTTCGGTCGAACCCGAGACCCTGGCCGCGATCAGGGCACTGCGCCTGGAGGCCGTCAAGGTGGGGGTGGTCACCAACGGACCTCCGTCGCAGTGGGCGAAGATCGAGGCAGCCGGGCTCGTCGACGAGGTCGATGCCGTCTGCATCTCGGCGGTGGTGGGCGCGTGGAAACCGGATGTGGCCATCTTCGAAGAGGCGGCCCGCGCCTGCCGCGTACCTCTGGTCGGCTGGATGGTGGGTGACTCCGCCGATGCCGACGTCGTCGGTGGACGCCGGGCCGGCCTGAAGACCATCTGGATGGCCCGGGGCCGGACCTGGCCGTCGGTTGAGTTCTCACCGGACTTCACCGTGGCGACGGTTCCCGAGGCGGTCGACATCATTGTCCGGTCCGGGTGAGGGCGGTCATGCGTCGCTGGTCGGGAGGCTATGGCGATGAGCTCGAGCCCGAAGACAGCCAGGCCAGACGACTGCCCAATTCCTGGGCGCTCGTCGGGCGACCATAGTAGAAGCCTTGCACGATATGGCAGCCCAGCTGGTCGAGGATCTCGACCTGCGCGGCTGTCTCTGCCCCTTCGACGATCACATCGAGGTCGAGCGCGTCGGCGATGCCGACGATGGCGCGGAGCAGTGCCAGGGCCTGGTGATCGGCGCCGAGCGGATCGACGAAGCTCCGGTCGACCTTCAGGATGTCTATGGGGAGATCGCGGAGGTAGGCCAGTGACGAGTAGCCCGTGCCGAAGTCGTCAATGGCGATTCGAACCCCGAGCCTTCGAAGCTCCTGCAGCTGGCGTCTCGCCTGCTGGGTGTCGGCCATCATGATTCGCTCGGTGATCTCCAGCACCAAGAGCTTGCCCGGGAGCCCGGACTCGGCGAGGGCTCTGTCCACTCGGCCGATGAGATCCGCTGAGAACATTTCGGGCGCCGACAGGTTCACGGCAATCGAGAATGCCCGTGCCGGATCGATCATCTGCCATTCGTTGGCCTGGATGCAGGCACGGCGCAATATCCAGTCTCCGAGCGGCTCCATCAGGCCCATCTCCTCGGAGACCGAGAGGAACGAGTCCGGGGTGAGCAGGCCCCGCTGTGGGTGACGCCAGCGCAACAACGCCTCGGCCCCGATGATGACATTGGTGGCCGAATGAACCACCGGCTGGTAGTGGACCTCGAACTGATCCTGAGCCAGTGCATCTCTCAGCTCGGTTTCGAGTTCGAGGCGCCTCACCATGCGGTCGTGCATCGATCCCTCGTAGATGGAAATCCGATTCCGACCGGCCGCCTTGGCTTCCGACATCGCCCGATCGGCGTCGCGCAGGACGGATTCTGCGGTCGCCGGGGGGACGACCTCGACGATGCCGATGCTCGCCGTGATCGCCACGCGTCCACGGCTGAGCGCGTAGGGCTCACTCAGGGAGGAGAGCAATGTGTGGGCCAGCGCTGCGGCGTCACCCATCGTGCATCCTTCGAGAAGGGCCACGAACTCATCGCCGCCCAGGCGAGCGGCCAGGTCGCCTTGGCCGAGCGCTGATTGCAGCCGTTTGCCCACGGCGACCAGGAGCTCGTCCCCGGCGGCATGACCGTAGGTCTCGTTGATGACCTTGAACCCGTCCAGGTCGATGAAGAGCAGCGCCGAACCGGAAGGACCGTGCGTTCTCTCGATCCGGTCCGAGAGGTGCAGCCGACTCCCCAGTCCGGTCAGGACATCGGTGTTGGCTTGGACGATCAGTCGCTTCGTCTTCACCCTGGCCCGCTCCGTCCGGGCGGCGAGAACCTCCGATATCAGCAGCCAGATGCCGAGCGTCAGGAAGAGTCTCACCCCCAACTCGGCACTCCACGGCCTCTGGACGACGACCCAGGCCGGTCCGACCACCAGGACGAACATGGGACCCACGCCCCGTGCCTGGGTCAGTCCGATGTAGACGAAGACCAAGGTGAGGAAGCCTGAGTATTCGACGGCGCCGCCACCGTTGCGGAGCGCCGAGAGGGCCACCTCGCTGACGACGAGGAGCACCGGGAAGCTGAGCAGGAGAAGCCTCTTCGTGGTGCCGTCGAGGACGGCCAGCAAGGTGAGGTCCAACACCGCCGTCACCCCCGCGATGGAAGCGATGGCCCCGCGGTCCTCATGTGCGAGATGCAGGAAGGCATCGGCTCCGACCACGATGAGGCAGAACGCGGCGACGAGCCCGAAACCGAGCAGCACGTCCGGTTCGCCGGGACGGGCGTTGCTCAGCCATCGGCGGGCTCTCGTCATGTTCCCGTGCCCGGGAGGCGAACGCGGATCCGAGTTCATTGCCGTGCCGGGTCGGCCGCTGCCACTGCTTCCATCCGACAGGCCATCGTTTGCATCTGTGGGAGTACGAGCGGCTGAGCCGCTACCAGGCAACCTGGAGCTCCGCCAGGGAGTCGAGATAGGCGCGCTCGCCGTCGGTGAGATCGACGAACTCGATCCCTGCCCTCAGGCGATTGTCCCGTCCCAGCCCGACGTTGCGGAGCTCTCCGCGGAGATGGACGGCAAGGAGTAAGCGGCCTCCGACGATCTGGTCTTCTCTCGTCCCCGCGAGTTCGAGGCCGGCACCGGCTGATGACACGTCGAGAACCCGGCAGTCGCGCCATCGGTGCTCGGGGTCATTTTCGAACATGAACTTGCCCCGCCAGTCCGTGAACTGTCGAGGCATGAGCCTTCGAATCTGTTCCATCACGTACCTCTAGCCGAGTGGGCTCCCGCCCCCGGTCCTGTCTGTTCAGCGGCCGGGTGCGGCGCACCGGGGCGCCATCCGCAAGGATGGTCCCTCAGTTGTCCTTATCGGCAACGACCCGGGACTCCTGAAGTTGATTTCTGGCAATTCCGCCGTCATCAGGTGAAATGGTTCACGAGTTCGAATCGGCGGCGGAAGCCCCGTGTCCCTCTACCTGCCGGTTTGGCCGTCGATCAACTCGCGCAGGATATCGGCGTGACCCGCATGGCGTGCGGTCTCCTCCAGCAGGTGCATGAGCACCCATCGAAGGCTGACCGGCCCCTCGCCGCCGGCGTCCCGGCAGGGAGTGGCAAGGCTCGGAGTCGAGGCGACAACGGCATCAGTGCGCCGCCACGTCTCCCGGTAGGCGGCGACCGCCGATGGAACCGTGTCCTCCGGGCGGACCTCGTCGTCGATGACGATCTCATGACCGGCGAAGCGATGGAGGATCCAAAGGGATTCGGCCCGGGCCATGTGCCGGAGGAGCCAGAGGAGGCTGGTCCCACTGGCCACCGGTGACGTCCGGGCATCTTCCCCGCCCACTCCACTGACCTTCCTGATGAGGGAGTCGCGCTGGTACTGCAACAGTGCGAGCAGCGTCTCCCGCTCGCTTCCATCGAGCCGTGGTGGCTTCTGATCGACCACAACGGGGATTCTACGTACCGGGGCGCCGGGCCCTCTCGAACCCGCTGACGCTCCGCTCCTGCAGACGGGCCTACGTTACTGGGATGGGTATCGGATGTCCGGCTCGGGCTCGCCGCTGGTTGGGACCTGCCCCGTGGTGAAGGACATCCGGGAGGGCCCTTCCGGACAGTACTGGGACCGGCTCCGCCAGATGATGGGCCCCGACGGTCTGATGACCTACTGGTATCTCGGACGGGTGGTCAATCGGGACGAGGACTCCGACACCATGCGGGTGCGTCGGGACATGAGAAACGCGGCCGGGGGTCTCATGGCCGCCCCCCTCGCCATCGCCGCGCCGGAGACGGGCGGGTGGCTGGATCGTCATGTGGTGCCCGCTCCCGTGGCCTACGGACTGCACATCATCGACCCGGCCAGGGACGTCGCCGAGGTACGCATCACCCGCTCCGTCGTGCGCCAGGGCCGAAGAATGGGGTTCAGCCGATCGGTGATTACCGACGCGTCCGACCCCGTGCGGGTGATCGCCGTCACCACCGGTATCGGGGTGACGCTGGGTGAGGCCCCACCATCGTTCCAGCCGATCGATCTGCCGCCCGATATCCGCGACACCGACGACCTGCCGCCGTTGCATGTGGTCTTCGGTGCCGGTCGGGATGCCGACGGCTGGCGGCTGCCGCCACTCGGGCCGTCGCATGCATCGACGTCGGCCTCGCTCCACCTCGGACCCATCCACGTCGCATTCGAAGCCGCGGCGATGGAGGTGGCCGCGTCCTCGGCCGGGACGGAGGCACTCCAGATCGAGGACTGGGACACTCACTTCGTCGCCCCCGGGCGGGTGGGCCCCTTCCTCGTGCGGGCCGAGGCCAGCGCCGGCCGGAGCCGCCGGGTCGTGGTGCGCATGACGCTGTTGGACGAGGGCGCCGACAGCGCCGTCGTCGCCTCCGGCGCGGCGGTGTTCGGCATCGACCGACGCGTCTGAGGGGGTCCCGGCCGGCGGGGGAGCGGCTCCGGCTCTCGCCCGGCCCACACAGGCGGGCGGTGCTGGCCACCTAAGCTGGGCAACCATGGAGCTGGCGCTGCCCAGGGGTGGTCCCGAACAACGCGAACAGGCGCTCGACATACTCCTCTCGGGGCCGCTCGAGCCCATCGTGGACCTCGTGGCCTGGTCGCCCGCCACCGACACCTATGAGGTGGCCTCTGCACACGGCCACCTCCGATTCCGCCGGGACCGGGGTCTGGGCGGAAATCGGCAGACCGACAACTACGTTGCCAGCGTGCTCGATGGTGAGAACCCGGTGGCACGCCAGGATGTCTCACACCTCGGGCGCCTTGCGGACGAGATGGCCGATCCCCACCCGGATCGCCGGTCGAACTCGTATCCCCATGCGTTCGAGCACCTCGCACAGCTGTTCGACCATCCCTCCGCTCCTGATCTCGTGGTCCTTCACAGCGCCTCGCACTACTGGGGAGACCAGGGTGGCCACCTCGGCGAGCACGGTTCGCTGGGTGTGGTGCAAGCTCGGGCGCCCTTCATCGCCGCCGGGGCCGGGGTGCAGGCGCTCGGGGTGATCGATGCTTCCTGCCGCCTCGTCGACGTGGCCCCGACCGTCCTCGAGCTCCTCGGCTGCCCGCCGCCATCGCCGTCCCAACCCAGCGTCAGGCTCATCGGCCAGGACGGTGACATCGTCCGCGACATTGCCGCACAACCAGGTGGGGCACGTCACGTGGTCGCCTTCCTGCTCGACGGGACGAATCCCAACGTGCTCTACGACCTCGCCAACCGTGGCCAGGCTCCCAATGTCGCCCGCCTGATGCAGATGGGCACCGTCCATCGCTACGGTGCCGTCGCCTCCCTCCCTACGGTGACCCTGGCCAACCACACCGCCATCCTCACCGGGCGCCATCCCGGTCACCATGGGATCCTTCACAACGCCTGGATCGATCGGACCAGCGGAGATCAGGTGGTGACCAACTCACCGTCCACGTGGTCGACGTCCATGTCCTGGCTGCGTCCTGGCGTCGAGACCATTCACGATGCCGTACACAGGGGACTGCCGGGGTCTATGACGATATCGATCAACGAACCCTGCGACGTCGGAGCCGACTATTCCATCTTCGATCTGATGCGGAAGGGTGAGCCCATCGATCGTCCGCCCCCGGCAGACGAGCTTCCCGACGCGACGTCGCGCTTCGTGCGGCCGAGCAAGGACTATCGGTGGTCCTCCCTGATCGATCACACTGCCGTGGAGCAGTTCTGCGGGATCTGGGGAGGCAGCTACAGCGGGAGGGACTGGCCGGTGCCCACATTCAGTTGGATGAACTTCACCCTGACCGATGCGGCCTTCCACGAGGGTGGACCGTATTCGGAGATGGCCGCGGCTTCCGTCCGAGACACCGACCGGCGCATCGGCCATGCCCTCGAGGCTGTGGAACGTGCCGGGGTCTTCGAGAGAACCGCCTTTCTCCTGGTCGCCGACCATGGGATGCAGCTCGCCGATCCGGGTGTGACCGGAGACTGGGGCGCCGCTCTGGCCGACGCCGGGGTGCCCGTGCGGGACGAGGGGTACGGATTCCTCTACCTCTGATGCCGTGTCCGGCCCCGGGGCAGGCTGTTGTCATCGAAATTGGCCGCCGTTTTCTCTGCCGTCAGCTCTTGTTCATGTTGGATTGCTAGAGTCCCGGCGTGAGCCCGCTCGCGTCGGTGAACCGTCATCGGACGATCCCATTACCGACGATCGGCGTCTGACCATGCGGGTCCCCACCACCTGAACATGCGAGTCCTTCTTACCAACGACGACGGGATCGACAGCCCCGGGCTCAGGTCGCTCGCCGACATGGCCCGGATGCGTGGTCATGATGTCCTGGTCGCAGCCCCGTGCTGGGACGCCAGTGGGTCGAGTGCCTCGGTGACGGGCGTGAGCCAGACCGGCGAGGTCGTCGCCGAATCACGGGACTGGGATGGTTGGGCCAAGGACGCCGTCAGGGCGGTGGATGCAACCCCTGCCCTGATCGTCTTCTACGCCCTGCACGAGAAGTTCGGTTCGCGTCCCGATGTCGTCCTCTCCGGGATCAACCGGGGTGCGAACACCGGGCGATCCATCCTCCACTCCGGGACCGTGGGAGCCGCCTTCACCGCCTATCAACAGGACTGTCCCGCCCTTGCCGTCTCATCAGCAGTGCTGGATCTCGCCGCATCCGACCCGATCCATTGGGAGAGCGCGGCGCATTTCGCCGGACTCCTCTTCGACTGGCTGATCAAGGAGCAACCGCGGGCGGTCCTCAATTGCAACGTACCGGACCTGCCTCTCGAAGAAGTCCTTGGCCTACGGGTCGGTGGGTTGGCTCACATCGGAGCGGCTCAGACGTCAGTGACGGAAGAGAAGGGCACGCCGGTGCGGGTCACTCTGGGCGGCGAGGACGAAAGCGCCGAGATCGAATCCGATGCCGCTCTCCTGCAGCGGGGATTCGCCTCCGTCACTGCGCTTCGCCCGATCATCGAGGACTCGACGGTCGATCTCGGTGGAATACTCGGCTCCGGCGACGTTCGATCGGCTGTGGCCCAGTATTGACCCGACGTCGGCCACCGCATCACCGGCTGCGTCCATGGAAGACGGAACACCGCCACGCTGGCGGGCCGGGGGATTCGGCGGCCAGCGTGGCGGCATTCCTGCCCCAGCGCTTCAGAGCCCGTGGCGCGTTGCTCTGTAGCTACAACTTCTTCTATCAGGCCGAACGAAACAACAACGTCACAGAACGCTTACCTACCGATGAACGTTCCATGGCACCACGTTCGGGCCAGGGGAGCGGGGCTCGTTGGCCGATTTCCGCGGTTCCTGCTCACCGCACGATCGATCGCTTCTGAGGACGGTTTCTCTGCAGGTGCTCGGCACCGGCTCCCGAAACCGATACGAACCGGCTCAGTCCCGGTTGGTGATGGCGCTCGATGTAGCCGCGGTCGTTTGCCTCCTCCCACACGGGTAGACGGGGGCACGAGGTTCTCCATGCATCGAGCACCTCATCGTAGGGTCGCGGGTCGGGACCCAACCACTCCAGCAGGTCGAGGATCAACGTGTCCACGGTGTCGGTCATGGTGCTCCTGGTTCCGCTCAATCATTCCACGTAGGTGGGTTCCGCTGGCGCCTGCTCCTTTGGCGCGAAGGGTGCAGGTGGGCCGTCCGGTCCTGAACGCCCCCAACCGATCCGGGCACTCCCGCGTGCTCCGGCGGTATGCTCAGGCCATGCCGATGCCCAAGCGGGCCAGCGTCGATGATTTCTTCGCGCAACTGAATGACGTCCAGCGCCCGCACCTCGAAGCCCTCAGGGAGCTGAGCCTGGCGATCGACCCAAAGGCGCGGGAGGAACTCAAGTGGAACCTGCCGGTGTACGTCCGCGGCGAGAACACGAACCTGTGGACGCTTCAGAACTTCAAGAACCACTGCTCGGTCCGGTTCTCACCCCAGTTCTTCGCCACCCAGAAGGCCGCAGTGAAGGCCGCCGGCTACGAGTTCGGTGAGGGTTTCATCAAGCTGCCCTACAAGCGGGAGCTGCCGACCCAACTCCTGAAGACGCTGATCCGGGCTCGGATCCGCGAGTTCGAGACATCCGGAGCCGGCTAAGCGATCGCCGATCTGCCCGTGACCGGCCCTCCGAGCTCTGAACCTGTGCCGAATCAGCGCGAGACCGACTTCAACGGGACGAAAGTCCTCGTGTCGGTGATGTCTGGACCCATGCACCCGCCATGCCCCGAGGTTTCGGAAGGGTGTCCGCCGCCAGCCGATCCCAGAGGGCGAGGGCTTCCGAACCGTCGATATTGACAGGGAACATGGTCCTAGTCATAGTAGATCTATGCCGTCGGTCGTAGAAGCCCCCGTGGTGCCGGACGTCGAGGAGGTGCGAGCGGAGCCCGGGGTCGACGATGCCCGGCTCTTGTTCCGGGAGGCTCGGAAGCGGCGCCATCGGCGCCGGATGCTCGTTGTCGGAGCCGTGGTCTGCAGCGTCGTCAGCCTTGGGATCACCTTTCTCGTCACCGGGAGTGGTGGCCACTTCTTCGGCGGCCCTCCGACCGCATCGAGTAAGGGACCAGTTGGGGGAGCGACGATCCAAGAGTCCCCTCCCCAGGGCCACGGCCAGCAGGCTCCGGCCCGGGCCAGACCCTCCGTGTGCGAGAAGGGAATCGCGTCCGTTCGTCCACGCGATGCGAAGGCGTCCTTGCTTCCGTGCTACAGGGTCTTGGCCCTTCCACCCGGGTTAGCCACCGCCGTTCATCGGGAAACCCACGAGGGTCGGTAACGGGCTCTTTCGATGACCTTGTCGACCGGCACCCAGGCGTAGAGCGGTCCACGCGGAGCGTGCACAGCCCGCTCGGTCACGGCTTCGACTGGGGTGGCGGCTTCTCTCCGGGCGGGACCCAACTTGCCGCCTTTGTCAAAACCGATCGATGGAACTTGAGTCCGACGACTCAGCTCGCTCTGGTCAGCGGTTCCGAGTTCCATCAGAGCGGTCCCCGGTGCGGTGGTCAACAACGGAGACGCCTTGGCCTGGCCCGAATGGTATCCCGACAGCGGCCATCTCATCGCCGGTGGCGTGGGTTCGCCGGACGGCGTCACGAACGACAACCACTACATCGTGGATGCGGCACACGTTTCGGTGTACCGAAAGCTAGGTCGAGCGCGCTCCGACAGTGAGCTTGACCGTCGATGACTTGAACCTCGTTCCCGTGACCAGCAGGCTGAAGTCGTAGGTGATCGCCTTCGCCCGGGTGTTCTTTGGGACGGTCACCTTTTCATCCACGATGCCAGTGGTGCAGGTCTTCCTGGCCGGAAGTCCCTTGACCGTCGGTGCAACGGAGAAGATGCAGGTCGTGGCGTCGGTGACCCTCGCATGCAGGGTCACCGTGCCGCCGACCCAGGTGAGCGATGTTGGTTTGACCTTCAAGGAAGTGGCGGTGGTTCTTGTCGAAGCACTCGCCATCGAGGCTGAGCTGAACATGGTGACTCCGGAAACCAAGAGCAACAGCGCCGCGCCGATGGACATCACGCCGGCGAGTCTCCGAATCGTTCCCCTCATGGAAGGAGTTCCAGCTCTGACATACTGCCCCCGCTCGTTTCGCCCGGTGGGTGGAAATGTAGCAGTCATGCGGCGTTGGGCGACGTCGCCACCGGCGCAGGCCGAAAATGGTCAGTCGTCTGCAGGCTCTGCCGTCGGGACTGGGTGGCCGTTGGCCTTCAGGTCCACCTCTACGTTGCCACGGGTTGCGTTGGAATACGGGCACACCTCGTGCGCGGCGGCCACGATCGACACGGCTCGCCCGGGGTCGCTTATGCCTGGAAGCGAGACATCGAGGCCCACAGCCACGTTGAAACCGCGGTCCTCGGTAGTGATCAGGCTGACTTCTGAATCTATTGAGACGGCCCCCAGATCGACTCGCTCCCGACGCCCGACGACGCCGAGCGCTCCCTCGAAGCACGCGGCGTAGCCCACCGCGAAGAGCTGCTCAGGGTTCGTACCTCCGCCATCACCACCCATCTCGACCGGAGTGCGCAGCTGGACATCCAACGCCCCGTCACTGGTCGCACCATGTCCCTGAACCCGGCCGCCCACCACATGGGCTCGGGCCGTATACAGCGATTTGGCCATTGTTCGACTCCCTTCACGGTCTCGAATTCTACGACCCTTGCCATGCTTACTGGGGCCGCTCTCGCACGACTTCGCTGGGACTCTTGTCATCGCGGAGACCAAGAAAGCGCGGCTGCCGCAGCCGAGCGTCGCTCGTCCATTCGGCGAATCCGATCTGGGCGACGAGGACGGGCCGGATCCAGTGCACGCGGCCATGGATCGGTCGTGCGTCCACAAATGCCGGCTCGGCCGTTTCCAGCTTTCGGAGCCGGATACCGAGCTCGTGGAGGGTCTTGTTGGTGTAGCCGGTGCCGACCTTTCCGGCATAGCGGAGTGTGTCCTGCTCGTAGTATCCGACGAGCAGGGCACCGAAGTCCGTCCGGCTGCCGGCCGGATCGGTGTAGCCGCCGATGACGAATTCCTGCTCCCAGACGCACTTCAGCTTCAACCAATCCTTCGAGCGGCCCGCGACGTACGGTGCATCGGCGCGCTTGGCAATGAGCCCCTCCCAGCCTGACCGGCACGCATCGGCGAACCGTCGCCGAGAGTCGTCGCGCCAGGCCTCGGTGTGCTGCAATGCCGTGGTCGACCGGATCGTCTCCATCAATCGAGAGCGGCGCTCGATGAGCGGTCGGTCGGTGAGATCCTCTCCGTCGACCTCCAGGAGGTCGAAGACGCAGTAGACGACCGGGTATCGGGCGACCAGCTCCTGCGACGGTCTCGTCGCCCCGAGACGCTGCTGGAGGCGGGTGAATGACGTCTGCTCACCGTCGTAGGCCACAAGTTCTCCGTCGAGCACGAGGTCCCCCGGGCGTTGATCCGCCACCGCCAGGCGGACCTCGGGGTAGGTGGAGGTGAGATCCTTGCCGGTACGCGACTCGAGTCGCACCTCGCTGCCGACCTTCCGGGCCACGCAGCGCTCACCGTCGAGCTTGCGTTCGAGTAGCCAATCGTCGCCGAAGTCGCGGCGATCGGTCAACGTGGCCAGCATGAGCGGGATCACGGTGCCATTTATAGCTTCAGGGACGTCGAAAATGCCACGTCCCCAGGGGCAGCGTGTCCATTCATTTCGGGCGCCATCGCCGACCGTGACGGTGCCCCGCCCGTGCACCTGTCGGTACCGGAGCGTATGGTCTCGCCTGATGGAACAGGCTCTCGCCGATCTGACTGGTCCGGACCTGCGGGTGCTCTTCTGCGGGATCAATCCCGGCAGGCTTTCGGGTGATCTCGGCCTGCATTTCGCCCGGCCGGGGAGCCGGTTCTGGAAGTTGCTCCATGGCGGTGGATTCACCGAGTCCGTTCTCTCACCGGACGAGCAGCACACGCTGCCCGGGCTCGGCATAGGCATCACGAACCTGGTGGGACGGGCGACAGCCGCCGCCAGCGAACTCAGCGTCGCCGAGCTGCGTGCAGGCGCGACCTGGCTCGAAGGCAAGGTGGAGAGGCTGCGGCCCGGCTGCGTCGCGGTGCTCGGGTTGCAAGCGTACCGGACGGCTTTCCGCAGACCGGGGGCCGTCATCGGTGCCCAGCCCGAACTTCTCGGCGGTGCCCTCGTCTGGCTCCTACCCAACCCGAGCGGCCTCCAGGCCCGCTATCAGCTGCCTGAGATGAATGAGATGTTCAAATCGCTGTTCGCCGCCACTGAGGAAACCCGATGAGGTTGCTCATTTCGCCATCCGGGTATCACATGTGATGGAACGAGTTAGCTGGTCGCACCAGGGTGACCGAAGGTGAAGAAAGGATTCGAGATGTCCGAAAGATTAAGCGCTGCTGAGCAGGACCAATTGAGCGGCGATCAGTTCGCTTTCCCCGAACAACGGAAAGAGCCGTTGACAGACGCAAGCCATGTCCGAAACGCCATAGCTCGCTTCGATCAGGTAGAGGGCGTGAGTGACGCCGAACGCGACAGAGCGTGGGATCGCATCGTGGATGCCGCCAAGAAGTTCGGCGTGCAGGTATCGGAGGAGGGCTGGCGTGACTTGCGCCATGGCGGCGAGGCCCTTGGGAATTCGTGAGGCTTGGTGTTTCCCTGGCGTCCTTCAGGGTTCCGCCGGCGTCGTTCCCGTCCCATCGACCGGGTCCGGCGTACAAGGCGGTAGCGCATTCTCTACGACGCGAAGTCGAGCGCTGGAACGATAAGTATGCTCAACTGGCCCCGTTCACTCTATGGAAGCGGAGGCACACCTTGGTCATCGGCGGCTTGGGCAAGATCAGAAATCCCTGGGGTGTGATCGGGTTGTCCATCATCACCCTCGGGATCTATTTCATCTATTGGCAGTACGCATCGTTCAAGGAGCTGAAGGATTCGTCGCAGGAGGGAATCGGAGGTGGGCTGGGACTGGTCTTCGCGATCTTCATTCCGATCGTGAACTCGTTCATGCTGCCTTCTGAGATCGGCCACCTGTTCGAGCGGCAAGGAAAGACTCCTCCAGTGACAGGCGTCACGGGATTCTGGGTATTCCTACCGTTCGTAGGATTCTTCGTCTGGGTGGTCAAGGTTCAAGGCAGGCTGAACGAGTTTTGGGAAAGTGGCGGTGTCGCACCGCTTGGTGGGTACGCCGCCCCTGCCGTCGGAGGTTATGGCGCACCTCCCGCCCCTCCGGCCGGCGGATATGCCGCGCCTGCGCCTTCCGTCGAGGCGCCGAGCGATCCACCGGTGGAAGACCCCGCCGATCCTCCTGCTGGCGCTTAGGTGGAGCCCTGAGCTGGGCCAGTGGGGTGCTCCACGGGGTTCCCCATTTGGGCCGGCGGTGGTAGCCGAAGATCGGTTTCAAGGGTGAAAGGGCAACGTACTCGACGGTGCTCGGCGCTCCCGGTTCAGGCAAGCGAGAAAGTGGTTTCGAACTGGGGCAGCTGATGGTCGATCAGTGCGGGAGGTAGTTGAGACGAATGCATCAATCGATTCGGTCGGCCCAAAAAGTACCCTTGACCACTGGGACAACCGAGGGAGCGGAGCATCGCCAGCTCCCCCTTGGTCTCGATGCCTTCCGCCACGATAGTGGTCCGGTACGCCTCCAAACCGAAGGTGAGCAGTGCTCGCCCGAGCGCCTGGCGCGCGGGGTCCTTGTCGATACCGCGGGTCAGGGTGGTGTCCAGCTTGATGATGTCGGGCTTGAGGTTGAGGACATGGCTGAAGCTGGAGAAGCCGGAGCCGGCGTCGTCGACGGCCAATCGGACCCCATGTGATCGAAGCTCATCGATGTTCTTGGCCACGGCCAGGTAATCGGACACCGGAGTGTGTTCTGTGAGCTCGAGCACAACCCGCTCGGCTGGGGCACTGGTCAGCACCGTCCGGAACTCTTCAGACATTATCGTCTCGACGGATGCATTGAGTGAAAGGTAGAGCCCGGCGGGGAGGCGATCGAGCTGCCCCAACGCCAAGTCCAGCGCGGTGAGCTCGAGCTCTACGCCAAGTCCGAGGGCGGCCGCCTCGGCGAACCACACATCCGGAGGTCGGACAGGTTCCTGGGCGAAGCGGGATAGGGCTTCGGCACCGATCGCGTCGCCACTCCTGAGGTCGACAATCGGCTGGAAGTGAGTTTCAAGGGACCGATTGGCAATGGTCAGCCGAATCCGTCGGTTCTGCTCCTCTTGCAACCGTTCTGCTTCCAGCCGATCATGCTTCGATTGGCGGCCGTTCGGGTTGCGCGGGTGAGATGCCCTGGCCCGGTCTCTGCCCCGCGAAAGCTTGCCCTTTCGGGTGATGAAGAGATCATCGCTGACGGGGGCACCAGTTCTCATTGCTCACCGTCCATTTCGCGGTTGACCTGCGACTATTTTGGAGAGATTCATCTGAACCGGCCGAGGTCAAGAACTGTTCAGGACCTCCATTACAGCATCGGCTCTGGGTTCAAGCGGCTTGAGAGAAATTCTCGAAGCCATCCAACGTCGTCCCGCTGCATGGCTCTTCGCTTCATCCCCCCGACGTCGCTCTGCCGCCGGGCCTCCAGGTTGCGGCCTTACCGGCCGATAGCGATACCACCAATAGACCCGAGAGATCCCGGGTCTCGAATCGTTCGGGTGGGACCTTGTTGCTTCTTGACTGCTGCACCCACGGTGCGGAATTTCAACCACTCCTGGGCATCCGGGCACCGGTGGCTGAATGGCGCTGAGGAGCGGTCCCGCGATGACAACTCGCCGCCTCGGGACTTCGAGGTGGCTGTTGACGGCAGCGATCGTCGTGTCGATCCCTGTCGCCTTCGACGGGCTGGGGTTGTCCGTCGCTCTGCCGTCGATCGGGGCCGGGCTCTCGGCGACGACCTCCGAACTCGCCTGGGTCATGAACCTGACTCTGATCATGATGGCAGGCGGAGCGTTGGCGTTCGGTCGTCTGGCCGATTCGATTGGTCGGCGTCGAGTGCTGCTCGGAGGACTGACGCTCAGCGCGGTGGCGACGGTCGGTTGTGCCCTGTCTCCTTCGGTCGGCGTCCTCATCGGCTTCCGGGCGCTCCAAGGGATCGGCTTTTCAGCGGTCCTGACCGCCTCAGTGTCCTTGGCCGCGGGGGCCTATGCCGCCGAGCGCCACTCGATCGGTCTGTCGAGGTGGTTTGCAGCATCACTGTTGGCCTCAATCGTCGGTTCGCCGCTGATTGGTTCGCTGTGCCAGTTCTCGTCCTGGCGGTGGGTGTTCTGGCTCGACCTGCCGCTCCTGGCGGCCGGCTTCGTGTTGGTGCTGTTGATGGATGAGCAGTGCTCGGGGAGCAATGCATCACCGCGATTCGACTCGTTGGGCCTGGCCCTCCAGGTCGTCGGCTTCCTGCTCATCTCGTTCGGCCTCCAGTCGGCGAACGAGGTCGGGTGGTCCTCGCCCCTGGTTGTGGGTGCGTTCACGACAGGAGCCATCGTTCTCCTGGCCTTCGTGTGGACCCAGGTCCGTCGACGATTCCCGCTCATCGATCTCGAGTTGTTCCGGAGCCAGCGGTACCTCGTGGCAACGGTCATCACATTCGTGGCCAGCATCGCAGTCGGCGCCCTGATCTTCCTCGCCCCCCTCTACCTGCAGGTGGGGCTCGGCATCACCCCGACTGCAGTCGGTCTCATTCTGATCGCCTTCGAGGGGCCCGCCTTTCTGGTCGCGCTCGGGGGTGACGGCGTGGTGCGGCGATTCGGGTCCAACGTCCTGATGCTGGTGGGGATGGGGTTCTTCACCTTGGGGTGCGTCGTCATCGCACTCATCCAAGTTACGACTGGCGTCGGCCTCATCGTCCTCGCGCTGGTCCTGGCCGGCTGCGGCCGAGGAAATGTCATCCCCGGAACTGCTGTAGCAGCACTAGGGACGGTATCGGAACGAGTGGCAGGAGCAGCAACGGGAGTCATCACCCAGGCCCGATTCTTCGGACAGGCGGTCGGCGTTGCGATGGGAGTGGTTGTCTTCAACACCTTCGCCGAACGTCGGGTGAACGATATCCTCCCGGGGTCAACCCTGACGCACGCTCAGGTCCACGACATCCACGGCCTGCTGTCCGGATCGCCTGCGGCCCATCGCGGAATCCTCAGCGACGCGCCGATGCTGGTCGGAACGATCGACCGTGTTGTCCACTCGGCGTCGGTCGCGGGGTTCAAGGCAGCCGGTGTCTTTCTCGCCCTGTCCGGCCTGGTGGGAGTACTCATCGCCGGGTACGACCGATGGAGCTGCGACCGATCGGAAGAGTCCGGGCCCATTGCGCCGCCCATGACGGATCGCTTCGCCAGCGACATCGGGTCACGACTTCTTTCGGAGGCATGAACGGAATCGGGAAGAATCACCATGTTGACCGCATCGATCCAATGCCATCCGCTGCGGATCGGAGCGACTCTGTGACGATTCCATCCCGCCGGCCGCCGCGCCGCCCCGGCCTCCGCTCGTCCGGGACCCGGTGCCTGGCTATGAAGTAGACCGCTGCCCACGCGCCCGAATGTGCCAATCGGCCGCAGCTCGGTTCCAGCCGGCGGCCGGCGTTCGCCGACGCCTTGGACACGTATCCTGGGTCACCCTCGAGTGACGATCCGTCTGAGCATCGGATTGAAGATTCCGCGACGGTACCGGAGCGTGCAATGATTGCAGCCATGGCTGAACGGTTGGAGGTCCAACGAGCAATTGCGGCGGCCCCAGCGGCGATCTTTGGGGTGCTCACCGATCCACACGGACATGTCGCCATCGACAGTTCGGGCATGCTGATGGATGCCACGGGTGATCGAGTCACATCTGTCGGCGACTCCTTCGTGGTGCACATGGACCGCGAGGCGCTCAATGATCACCCGCTGGGCCTGTACGACGTCACCGTCAGGATCGTGACATTCGAGCCGGACCGCGAGATCGCTTGGAAGATCGAAGGCCAGCTCAACCTTGGCCACGTTTACGGTTACAAGCTGGAGCCGATTGACGAGGGGACGCTTGTCACCTCCTACTACGACTGGTCGTCTGTCGACCAGAGCTGGAAAGACGCGGCCATTTTCCCTGTCATACCCGAGGGCGCACTCCGCGCCACGCTCGGCATCCTCGCGGTACCGTGGCGCCGGGCCGCGCCCGACCCTTGGCTTGAACGTTCGGCAGTTCCGGTCGGGCCACGGCAGTTCGACGTGCGGGAGCACCGATCGCTTCTGAACGGTACGCGATCCCTGCTGGATCCCAACTGACTGGTTGTAATACCACAATCATTCGCAGCGACATTCGACCATCCTCGACCAGTAGCATCGATCAACGGTGACCCAACACACGTTCATGGGAGTTCGCCTCTCCGTACCAACAGCATTTGGCATCATCGCCACCGGTTGGCCGTTTGCCCGAATCTCCATTGGGGACGATGGAGTGGAACTCATCGCCAGATTTCCTCTGCGGTCGGAGTGGTACTCGCCGGTTGATGAGATCGCCTTTGTGAAGGCTGACGGACAGAACGCCCTTCTTGGGCGGGCAGACGGTGGTAGCGCTCGTTTCAGGTTCTTTCGTAGGAATCACGATGCCATAGTCGCCGCACTCGTTGGTTGTGGTCTGCAAGTCGAGCACGTCGGAAAGGTCGCGTAGCGATCGGCGGCCACTCCTGCCACGATTCCGAAGTAGTGGGTCAACTGAACGAATGAGGGCGCCGACAGAATCGAACGGAACGTGGGAGTCAATGGCGAGCCATTTTGCCCAGAGGTCGGGGAGCAGGTCCCATATGCGGCGGTACTCAGCCATTGGCCGCACGGATAGACCGGCACGGTAAGCGTTGGTTTCGACCTCCTCCGTGTACTGGTCAAAGACCTGACGATGTGGGTGACGAGCGGAAGAGGAGTTGTATCGGAAGCGAAACACCGCCTGCGTGGCGGTGCGCACCAACTCCACGACGAAGCCGATCACAACGTGGCGAGTTGCTCCTCTGAGGCGTCACTCTGGAGATCGAAGGACAAGCGAATGTCTGAGAATCCGACCGGAGCGGATTTGTCCACGCCGCATGGCTCCGGAACAAGCCCGGGTGCCGTCGCCGCCCGTAGCTGCGTGAAGCCCAGCTTCTACCAGTGCCCGACCTGTCTGCACTGAGCACGAGAGGTCCTCACCCAGTCGGCCTTCGGCTTTCAAGGTCACCACCGCAGACTCCGGCTGGTCCCGATATCGCTCCTTGACGGGAGCCTGCATCGCCTTCAGCTCGTCGCTGTTCATAGGCTCTCCCTTTGTCGGCGATGGAGCACGATACACGTGCCTTCGTCAGATGGACCAAGGACAAGGGCGCTGGGTCGGTACGGTATCCCAGCGCCGGTGTCGGAGGCAGGCTCGCCACCCACGGCTTGCAGGGGCTCGGCGACCCGGTCTGCAACCGCGTCTATGCCTCCGGGACACGCCACACGCTGACATGCCAAGGGCTCTCACCGGTGAACGGCGATCGATTCCACCACTCCCATCGATGTTCTAGCGTCATCCCCGCGATTCGAGCCATCAAGTCCAACTCAGCCGGCCACACATATCGGAACGGTGCGGCGAATTCGGTGAAGCTGCCATCGGGAAGTCGGTTGAAGTGCCGGGACCGGGAGATCTGCTTGTGCGTGCGGTCAATGAAGTCGTCGATGCCGATGTAGTCCTCTGTCAATGCAAACGCAACACCGGAGTTGCCTGGTGGCAACTGGCGAAGACTGGGCACGCTGTTCTCGATTACAAAGCGGCCACCGGGGCGTAGATGCCGGGCAGCGTTTTCGAAGCACGCGACTTGCTCGTCCTGCGTCGTCAGGTTCTGGATCGTGTTGAAGACCAGGTACACGAGGGAGAACTCGCCCTCCACGAATGTCACGGCCATGTCGCCTTCGAAGGCTGTGATATCGCTGGCTTCGGACTTCGACCGCAGCACGTCGAGCATGTCTGCGGACAACTCGATCCCGGCGACCGGAACACCCCGGGCAGCCAAAGGGACAGCGACCCGGCCGGTACCAATGGCGAACTCCATCGCGGCTCCGCCGTCGGCCAACTCGACCAGACAGTCGACAGTCGCTTCAAGAACGCCAGCAGCGAACATCCCTGTCCCAGGTTGATCGTAGGTTCTGGCGATCTCTCCGACGAATCGGTTTTCAGGCACACTCCAGCTTGGCCCGACCCGAGTGGGCTTGCAACGCCCTCTGTCCCTGCCCCCGATGTGCCTGGGGGTCAGTCCGCGGAGAGCTTGGAGTTGACCCGCTCTCGACTCCCCTACTCACCCCTGGCTTCAATACGAGCGCCCGATCATCCGACAAGCTTCTCTCGTCAGGTCGGAGAATGGCGTCGACGCTCTGTAGCTCAGTTCGTTTCTTTGCGGTCATCACAGGCTCTCGGTACCAGCCTTGAATGAGCCCTTTGGGATCTCGCTGTTATCAGCGCTACTGCAATCACGGTCTTGTCCATCGGGAGAGCGGCCGACGGCCATCCTGCGGATGATGTCGATGTCGGAGGGCTGTCCTATCAGGACCAATTCGTCGCCGGATTCGAGAACTGTGTCGCCATCGGGCACGACGAGATCCCGCTTTCTCTGAATGGTCGTCACCACGAGGCTGAGGGGTAATCCCGAGCGGCGAAGAGTGCGACCGGCCAAGGCAGAGCCGGAGTCGATTCGGACTCTGTCCATACCACCAGCCTCGCCCGCTCCGTTCACCCGTTGGAGGCTCGCCAAGAGGCCCAGTCGATAGCCTCGGACCACATCTGAAGTGGCAATCGTGCCCACTACCGCTCGTTCGTCGTCCAGGACCGGAACCCAGCGATGGGAAGCGGTGGTAAGAGCATCAAGAGCAACATCGAGCTTCGCCGAGTCGGACACCGTAGGAGCCGTTCCATCGACCAGGGATTCGAGCCTTCGATCACTCGATCGCCCGATGGTGGAGAGATCATCGTGTGCAACCGTCCCTTCGAACCGGCCCTCCTCATCGACGACAGGAGCACCGGACACACCAGCCTGCTCCATCTCATGGCGAGCAACGAGTGGTGAGGTTCCGCCAGTGACCACGAGGCGGGGCGGAGCCATGGCTTGGAGAACAGAGACATTGGAAAGGACAGGCATCCCGGTCAACAGGCGTTGGGCCGGAGCATCGGCGCGGCTCCTCAACTGGCTGCGGTAGATGGTGTCGTCACTCCGCCTCACGATGAACCAAGCCAGTCCGACGGCGATCATGGCCGGGGCTAGAATCGAAAGGCTTCCTGTCATCTCGGCCACCATCAGCATGACCGCCAAAGGTGCTCGGGAAATGCCCCCGAAACAGCACATCATGCCAACAATGGCATAGGGCGCCGGGCTATGGCCCATGGAGGGGACGATGGGCTCAAACAGCCGCCAGACCGATGCTCCGATGAAGGCACCGATGACCATGCCGGGACCGAAGATGCCCCCCGATCCCCCCGATCCGATCGAGAGTCCGGTGGCCAAGATGCGGGCGAACGGCAAGATGAGGACGATCCACAAGGGCAGGGACAGAAGCTGGTGGCCGAGGCCCTGCTGGACCCATCCATAGCCGGTACCGAGGACTTCCGGGATCAGCAGGGCAATGCCGCCGACGAGGACTCCGCCAATGGCTGGCTTCATCCACCTTGGAAGCTGGGCTCGACCAAAGATCGCCGAGATGCCGTAGAAGCCCTTGGCGTAGAGCAGTCCGATAAAACCACCGAGAACGCCGATCAGGGCGAACCAGATCAGGTGGGAGGGATTTGTGAAGTGGTAGCTCTGGTTGAAGCCGAACAGGGGCGCGAAGCCGACCGCAGCACCGAAGATGACGTATCCGATGATGGAGGCCACGAAGCTCGGAAGGAGTGCCTCGGCGTCGAAGTCGTCTCGATACAGGATCTCGGTAGCCAATACGGCTCCGCCAAGAGGCGCCCCGAAGATCGCACCTATACCCGAGCCGATCCCGGTGACCACGGCGATCCGGGCGTCGGCTGGACTCAGGTCCAGCTCCCTGGCCAGCAGGGAGGCGAACCCGGCGCTGATCTGACCGGTGGGACCCTCCCTGCCACCAGACCCGCCCGATCCGATGGTGAGCGCCGAGGCGACGATCTTGACGATCACAGCCCGGAATCTGATCCCCCTCGGGTTGTGGTGGACGGCTGAGATTGCGGCGTCGGTCCCGTGGCCCTCGGCCTCGGGAGCGAACCGATAGACCAGCACCGCTCCGAGTAATGCCCCGAGTCCGACGATCAGTGGCAGTGCCCAAGGACGGCTGAACGATGCTGAAGCCGCTTGACCGCCTTCACCCGCCGGTGTGGGCACCTGATAGCCAGCCAGGAACCCGAGGAAGAAGTGGGTGCAGGCGAGGAGCGCCTCGTAGAAGACGATGGCCCCAAGTCCTGCCATCGACCCGATGAGCACGCCAAGCACCAACCACTTCTGCAGATACGTGGCACCCGATAGCCAGCGGGATGCTCTGGCCATGGCGGATCGCCAGGATGTTCGGCGAGAGACGCTCATCGGTGGCGTGCTGTCATTCGATGGCTCCAAACCGGCGGCCTCATTCCAGTCAGACCTCGTGGAGCAGTACTCACAGCTCCCAACTTCTCTGCCACGCCTCTTCTGGAACCTCTCCGGCGGCATTCCCAAAGGTCGTGAAGGCGCGTATGAGGTTGGCGCGTTCATTGGGCTCGATAGCTGTCAGGATCTGTTCGATCTCGTTGCGACGCCGATTGGTCACCCGATCGACGAGGCTTTGACCCCCGGTGCTGAGGCCTAACACCACAATCCGGCGATCGTCCTCATCGCGCTGGCGGGTGATCAGGAGCTTGCCCTCCAGCCGGTCACACATGCGTGTGATCGTCGACGGGTCAACGTTCAAGGCCTGGGCCAGGTCGACTGGGCGTTGGGACCCCCGGGAAGCCAGCACCACCAGAGCCCGGTACTGAGGAAGCGAGATCGCGTCCTCCTCGGCGAGGGACCTGGCGGCCACCGCCACCAGGACCCTGCTCGCAGTGAGGACGGCATCTGCCAGTTCGTCCAACCCTGATGCCTTGCCCTTCCGCCTGCTATTCCCGGTTCCGGTATGCATACAGTAATTGTAGTACTACAATAGCTGTAGGCAAGAAGCCCGGTCACCCAGGTGGGTCTCCGGCTGATCGGCGCCTTGGGTCGCATCGCTCCGATCGGTCACTTGGAATCTGTTGCTAGGAGCGTGAAGTTATGTTGTCGATTGCCACTGAGATCTTGACCATCTTGGCCACTCTTGCGGTTGTCGTGGTGATCGGGTGGTTCTCACGAGACGTGCAAAGTCGGGGCGAGGGGGAAGGGATCTCACATCCGGCGCCCAGGCCAGAACCCTCCGGAAGTTATCGAGTCCACCTGCGCTAGCAGGATGTTCCGTCATGGAAGCCAACACCGTTGGCGAAAGAACTGATCCGCTGACCCGATAGGTGACGGCCTCCGGCAATCCCCGCAGGTCGTGCGTTCCACTGGCCTGACCAGGTGTCAGACTCAGCGATTGACGAAGGGCAGGCAGGCCACGTACCCGAGCGCGAGGACCACTGCTTCCGAGCGCCGGAGCGTCGCGCCCCTCGCCATGGTCAGCCACGACGCCGCCACCACTACGGTCATGAGCACAAGGGCAACGTTGCTCACATGCACCGACTCGGCCGGCGCGAGTAATCCGACGACGGCACCGCCGCCGAGGGCAATGAACAGGTTGCCACCGAGCACGTTCCCGACGACCAGGTCGTGCTCGCCCTTGCGCGCTGCCTGGATCGACGCGGCTATGAGGGGTGCCGAGGTGCCGATGCCAACCAGAGTGAGGCCCGCCAACCCCTCGGAAAACCCGAGGTGCTTTGCCACGCCGAGCGAGGAGGTCACGATGACCTCGGCACCGCCGAGCATGAAGACGAGCATGCCGATCGCCCGAATCGACTCGACAGACGAGCGCTGTGTCTGGTTGGAAGCGAACTCGGCTATCTCAGATTCGAGGGGGTCTGCTCGAACATGTCGCTGTCCGAGCAACAACCCCCCAACTGCGCCACCGAGCGCGACGAGCATGACCAGGCCCTTGACCATCGTGACGCCCCCGACCGCGAGCACGGCGAACAGCACGACCGAAGCCACGCTGATCGGTGCCTCCCTTCGGACGGTCGCCGAGTCCACCTTCAAGGGGATGATCAGTGCAGCCACAGCCAGGGCCAGACAGACGTTGGCAACGATCGACCCCACCAGGCTCCCAATGGCCAAGTCGGGCGACTTGGCCGCGGCGACACCCGCCACGATGAGCTCAGCGATACTGGTGCCCAGGCCTCCGACCAGTGCGGCGGCAACCGTCGGCCGGACACGCATCGAGGCGGAGATGCGGGCCAGAGCGATCACGAACTGGTCCCCACTGATGGCGAGCACAATGAGACTCCCGACCAGTCCCACGAGGTCGAGCCACAGGGGGGCCGTAGAGGGCACGAGGAATGCAAGCATGGTGCCGACCAGACTTCCCGGCGCGCCGCTATGGGGTTGTATCACCCGATCGTACTGCCAGCTGCAAGGTGACGACCGGCGGTTGAGCCGCAGCGGGGTCTGGCCAAAGCCCTGCGGTCTACACCGGTGTGCCAATCACGACGACCAGTCTCGTTCGGGTCAGCCTCCATGAGCAGTCTCGGAGGCTACGTCGAGGCCGTCGCACCGATGTCTCAGGGCACCCTGGGCTGGTACCCAACGGGTCTCATGCTCTCAGGTGGACGGCGGAATCCGCTCGGCGGACGAAAGGGCCGGGCCCGGAGCCGGGTGGCGGGACCCAACTCAGCGGGCCCGGTGGTCAGGCAACAGAACGCCGCAACGGGGGGGTTACACCCAAACCGTCTGTCTGCTCGGCTGACCGTCGCCTCGGTGTTCCGACGTCAGACGATCGTCCGGCCGTACCGCTCCGAGGAATGACCGTTTGGTCACCGGGCTGCGAAGAAACCATGCGGACGGCGGTACGGCCGATCGGAAGGCGGCGGTGGCCGATGATTTACAGCCTGCATTGCACGGGGTCTGCAGTCGGGGAGCGGGGCTGGCACGGGTCGAGCTGGCGACCCGTCGCCCAGCCAGAAACGGTGATGGTTCCCAGTGTCCCCGAAGCTATTGAGGACAGAGCCGCAAGGATGCCGACGACCTGGTGAATAGCCGAGCAGCACAGCAGGTGGTCATCGCCCAGCGGGTCGGGGTACCGTTTGCGGACTCGGTGGGTCGAGCAGCTCAGCCTTGAGTTGGGGGATAGCGAATGCCGATTCGTATCGGTCGGATCATCGTGGCGGTCGGATTGGCGGCAGCGGGTTTCGTCGGGTCGACGATCTGCGGGCCGGTGCTGCTCGCCGGGTCGGCCACCGCTACCGCTGTCGCCCTTTCCGCCGGCTCCAACCACACCTGTGCGTTGCTCAGCACGAAGACGGTCATGTGCTGGGGGTACAACGGCGAAGGCGAGCTCGGCAACGGGACCATCATCAGCTCCTCGCTACCGGTGGTCGTCAGGGGCCTGACCGGGGCGACTTCGGTCTCTGCCGGCTTCAACTACACCTGTGCGCTGCTCAGCACGAAGACGGTCAAGTGCTGGGGGTACAACGGCGAAGGCGATCTGGGCAATGGGTCCACGAACGACTCCTCGGTCCCGGTGGCCGTGAAGGACCTGACCGGGGTGACCGCCATTGCTTCTGGGGGATGGCAAACGTGTGCGCTGCTCAGCACCGGGACGGTCAAGTGCTGGGGGTACAACGCATTGGGCGATCTGGGTGACGGGACGTTCACGGGGCCGAGTCTCTGTTTGGGAATCTTTCCGTGCAGTACGACCCCAGTGGCGGTCAAGAGTCTGACCGGGGTGACCGCTATTGCTTCCGGTTCGGGATGGCATTCATGCGCTCGACTCAGCACCGGGACCGTCAAGTGCTGGGGAGACAATGAATACGGCGAGTTGGGAAACGGGAGGACAGGAGCCAAATTTGACTCCTCGGTCCCGGTGGCCGTCAAAGGCCTGACCGGAGTGACTTCGGTCTTCGCCCTCGGGTCGATCCACAGCTGCGCGCTGCTCATCACGAAGACGGTCAAGTGCTGGGGGTACAACGCCTCGGGCGAGCTCGGTACTGGGACCACCCTCAGCTCCTCGATCCCGGCGGCCGTCAAGGGCCTGAGCGGGGTGAGTTCAATCTCCGCCGGTGACATCCATACCTGTGCGCTGCAAACCACGGCGACGGTGGTTTGCTGGGGAGACAACTCCTTCGGTGAGCTGGGCAGCGGGTCCACCACAGGGCCGAGTTCCTGTTCGGGCTCTCCGTGCAGCAAAACCCCCGTAGCGGTCAAGGGCCTGACAGGGGTGACCGCCATTGCTGCCGGGGGAGAGCATTCGTGTGCACTGCTCAGCACGAAGACGGTCGACTGCTGGGGGTACAACCGCGACGGCGAGCTCGGCAACGGGACCACGACCGACTCGTCGATCCCGGTGGCTGTCGCGGGCCTGTAGCTACCGACCGGGGTTCTTTCTCTGGATTGTCGAGCAGCCGCCCGTGAGATGTGCCTTCTTCCGGTGCACGGGATCGATTTTGCAAGCCTCAATCGCCGGCCGCGGCTATGAGGCCATCAGCGATCCCGATTGCGGATCACGAGAACCCCGAAGAGCAACCACACCCCCACCAAAACCAAAACGATTGCGAGGTGTGGAGGCACAATGATGCCCGGGCCCGAATCGGCATTTGCGCAGACTTGGTGCGGACGGCACGGTTTCAAGGACGGAGGTGGCCCGTTGGGGCTCCAAAGGGCGGAGCCAACCCAGCCAAAGAACACACCGACTGCCAATATCACCACGATCCGCCCGACGAGGCTCTCCCAACGCACGGACCAAGTGTCCCACTCCAATGGTCCTGTAACCATCGGCAAGGTGTCGGCCAGCCACGGTCGATACGCACGCCGCCGAGAACGACGTCATCGTACGGGTGCATGCCGCCGGGTTCACCCCCGGCGAGCTGGACTGGTCGTCGACCTGGGTTGACCGTGCCGGGCGCGACCGGACGCCGAGCGTGCCCGGACACGAGCTGTCAGGGGTCGTCGCCGAGCTGGGGTAGGGAACCACCGGCCTCAGTGTGGGCCAGCGGGTATTCGGCCTGGGCGACTGGACCCGCAATGGCTCCCTCGCCGAATACTGCGCGGTAGAGGCCCGCAACCTCGCTCCGCTTCCGGCCGACATCGACCACACCGTGGCGGCCGCCCTGCCGATCGCCGGGCTGACGGCATGGCAGGCACTGATCGACCACGCTCATGTCGCGACAGGCCAGACCGTCCTGATCCACGGCGCCGCGGGTGGTGTCGGTTCGATCGCCGTACAGCTCGCCCGCGAGGTCGGAGCCGTCGTGATTGGCACCGGCCGGGCAAAGGACCGCGAAACCGCCTTCGGCTTGGGAGTGCATGCCTTTTTTGACCTCGGGGCCGACAAGCTCGAAGACGCCGGCGAAGTTGACGTGGTGTTGGACGTGATCGGCGGCGACATTCTCGACCGCTCGGCTGCGCTGGTGCGCCCCGGCGGCACGCTCGTCACCACCATCAGCGAGCCCACAGTGCAGCCCAAGAACGGCCGCGCCATCTTCTTTGTCGTCGAAGCCCACCGGTCCCGGCTCACGGATCTCGTCCAGCGGATCAGGGACGGACGACTTACACCGAGCGTCGGAGCGGTACGGCCGCTCGCCGAAGCGCCTGCCGCGTTCGTCCCCGACCGGCGTATCCCCGGCCAGACGATCATCCGGGTCACCGAAGACGGATAACAGGCCATTGGAGCGGGACACTCAACGAGTTACCGGGTCCTTTCTAACAGCGCTCTCATGTCGTTCAGGCCTTCAGGTGATGGCGATCCCGCCTGGGCTTTTCCCGACGGTCACCGTCTTCACTACCGTCCCGGTGGAGGTCTTGATGACGCTCACGGTGTCAGAGCCGCCGTTGGTCACGTATGCGTACCTACCGTTGTCGGTGATTGCGACCCCGACTGGATTGCGGCCGGCCCTCACCGTCTTTGCCACCGCGTTGATGGAGGTTGTGATGAGGCTCACGGTGCCGGAGCCGGCATTGGCCACGTAGGCGTAGCTCCCGTTGGGGGTGATTGCGATCCCCTCTGGGTCGTGACCTACCCCCAATGTCTTGACCACTGCGTTGGTAGACGTTGTGATGACGCTCACCGTGCCGGGGCGGTAGGTGTTGGTCACGTAGGCATTTCTCCCGTTGGGGGTGATGGCGACGGCGTATGGCCCGATACCGACGCCCACCGTCTTCACCACCGTGTTCGCGTAGGTCTCGATGACACTCACGGTGCCGGAGCTGGCATTGGCCACGTAGGCGCCGCTCCCGTTGGGGGTGATGGCGACCCCGAGCGAGGAGCGGCCGACTGCCACTGTCTTCACCACCGCGTTGGTGGAGGTGTGGATGACACTCACGGTGCCCGATTTCAGATTGGTCACGTAGGCGTAGCTCCCGTTGGGGGCGATGGCGACCCAGACTGGCTGGTCACCGACCCTGACCGTCTTCACCACCATGCCGGTGGAGGTCTTGATGACGCTCACGGTGTTAGAGCCGCCGTTGGTCACGTAGGCGTAGCTCCCGTTGTGAGTGATGGCGACCCCGATTGGATAGCGGCCGACCGTCACCGTCTTCACCACTGTGTTGGTCGAGAGGTTGATCACGCTCACGGTGTTGGAGGCGGAGTTCACCACGTAGGCGTAAGGGGTTGTTTCATCGACGCCCTTGGGAGCGCCACAAGCGGCCGCCGTGACGGCGGCCAGTCCGATTGCACCGACGGCTGTACCCGCCCTCTTCGCGAACAACGACAAGCGGGACCCAACACCCTGGGCCATTTCGATACCCCTGCGCCGAGCTTCGCTGGTCCTGAGATCCCTCAGCGTGACCAACGACTCACGGTCTGATCGGAGCTTCCGAGCGCCGTTCAACCACCATTGGGAGGATCTCAATGCCGCGTGTCCCAGCCAGGCCCTGAAGGGATGCAGGCAAGCCCTCCCACCTCGGGATGGGAGCGAGCGTCCTGCATTCGAGGCCTCACGATGTCCTGATCCGTCAGGAGGATGCACAGGCGTAGCAGCTCTCACGGAGACGGCTCTCCAATGGGAATGCCTGGCACCGAACAATCCTCTTCCCACACCGACAGGTTGTTTCGTAGCAGCTCACGGTATTGGCCTCGTACGACGGTCGGTCCGCTAGCGGGCCAACCGTCCACTGAGTGGGTTGTTCGATGAGTTCGAGCACGGTCATGGTGTGTCAAGCAGCTGATCTGGGCTCTGCTTGCCTCCCTCTTCACCCATCATGAGCAGGGCGCTATTGAACAAGCTGGTCCATGCCGTAGAGCCAGCTGTGAATCGGGGCGCCAGCAACCGTGTTGAATAGTGGTCGCAAGTGATAGGTCGCACGCATCTCCAGGACGTACTTGATCACCCCCATGCGCCCGGTGCAGGCACGGCAGGTTCACTCCCTTGGGCAATGTCCCAGTCTCAGAGATCGTCGAAGTCGGTTGGCAGGTCATGAGGGAATGTCGCCGAGATCGAGAAGGCGTCCGGCGCTTGTGATCGCCAGCGGCCATGACGGAAGGGACCTTGGACTCTATCTCAGCTCCAGGTCCGGTCTCAGAATGTGACTAGGGAGTAAGGAGGGTCCGATGAGCGTCTATTCGCCCGTAAGAGCCGTAGAGACCGAGAATCGCTTGGCCATGGGGGGCGTATTGTTGGCGGTCTTAGCCGCGATTGGCTTCGTAGTGTGGATGGTACTGCCGGGATCGACATTTGACATGGCTATTGTGAGCCTCGCTGGGGTTCTGGTCGGAGTGTCCATTGGTCTGGGGGTCGCCGCTCAGGTGGTGCTCAAGTCGAGCGACGGCGCTGGCGGAGCAACTCTTCCGATGACGGCGATAATGGTTGGCGTCATGGTCGCCATCGGGATGTTCGTAGGGTGTTGGTGGGTTCTTTCATCGGGGTACTCGCCGTAGGAATTGCCGGTGGGATCGAACTCTCCGAGCGAGATGAGCGAGGTTGTGCTCGTGCCGGCTCGTCGGATCGCCTGGGTTGGCTTGCGCGGGACGATCTTGATCATTTGCAGAGCTGGGTTGTCGGGGTCCCACAGATCAGATCGGGGAACTCTTCGAGCGGGCGGAAGCCGCAACTGAAATAGAAGGCTGTGCTGTTCTCGTACCCGGCGTCGGGCTTGCTCGGAGCGAGGGTCTTGACCTGAAGAATCTCCACACCATCAGCGGCCGGCGTGCCTCCGGCATGCTGAAGGAGAGCTTGGCGGAGGCCTCGGCGATGAAAGTCGGGCAAGATGCCCATTACGTAGGCGCTGCCAGGGCCACATGCCCGCGCTAACCAGTTCGGCTATCGCAACAGCGATGCCTGGTTCGTGATCTTCCTTTGCGTCAAAGCGCACGTCTACGCTGAACGCGCTTTGGAAGAATTCATCCTCAGTGACCTTATTGGCCCAAGCACTGTCAGCGGCTTCAGGGATGAACTGAGCAAGTGAAGTCAGAGAGCCGGCCACGGGAATCGTGCGCTAGCTGGATCAAGGCAACTGGGCGGATGGGGGCTTAGGAGTTCATGACGCATCGGGTTCATTGGTTGAGTTGAATCGCAACCGTTCGAAAGCTGCGGCGAGGCCATCGCTCTGCGACGGCGCCATCTCGATGACCTGGGGCGGTTCACGGTGGAAGGGGCGGTCAGCGAGCACCGTGGCCGGCTCATCGAAGGGGACACCAAGACCCACCGCTCCCGACTGGTGCAGGTTCCGGCGTCCGTCCTCGGGGAGCTGAGGCATCATATGGAGGCGCACGTGCCCACGGATCCGGAAGCGTCGATCTTCTTGACACCGGCTGGTACTCGGGTTCGACTCTCGAACTGGCGCCACAAGGTATGGCAGCCGGCCATCGAGAAGGCGCGCCTTCCTGTCAACGCGACGCCTTATGTACTCCGACATACGGCAGCGAGCCTGATGGCCCAGCAGGGAGTGCCCGTGTCGACGGCGGCAGCCTCACTCGGACACGATCCGGCTATCTACCTCCGAACGTACGCACACCTCTACCCCGGCGATCTCCGCTCGGCGGCGGACGCCATGGACAGCGCTCGCTTGAGCGCCCGCACGGTCTCCAACGTCCGGCAAGTGCGCAGAAGCCGCTCTCCGGTAGGTGAATCCGGCTCAGCCTGAGCCGGCGGACGGCCGCAGAAGTTCACCGCGGAATTCTCACACGGAATTCTCGAAATTTCGCGCGCTGGATAGCGCGGGGACGGGCAAGCTTGCCCGACAGTCGCCCTGATGAAATGGCACCTCTGACCTGGGATTTCGAGTGGAGGTTATGGACGATGTTCGAACCCCTCCTGGGCCGCCGAACTGGGTTGATGCGCAGCGAAGGTCTCAGTAGGGGCCGAACTCGGGCGCTTCGCGACCCATCACAAGGTCGGCAACTGAAGTGATGGGACTACGTTCGACCCCCCCCTGAACTGTCGATTATTTTGCTAGTACATTCATCCTTGTATTCTTCTGCCTAGATGATAGGATTCTTGTACTAGTAAAGGAGAGGCGAATGCAGCTCGCACCAATGACAGCGATCGGGCGCGTGGTCGGCGGCCGAACAGAGGTCGTGGACGACAACTGGGGCTCGGTGTGCGCGCACATCGAACTGCATGACGAGGTCTTGGAGAAGACGGCTACTCGAGGTCTCGAGGCGTTCTCTCATGTGGAGAT
>CAWHIF010000005.1:0-345124 GCA_963829235.1 uncultured Acidimicrobiaceae bacterium | reverse complement strand
TGCGCACGCCGTGGAGGCTCTCGGACAGGTCGGCCAGCACATTGGCGATGCCGTCGCGCACCCGGTCGTAGCCGCGCTCGGACGCCCGCCTGAACCACACCGAGGCTCCGATGAGGGCGGGCAGGATGAGCACGACGGTGATGAAGGCCAGCCGGACGTTGGTGCTGAACAGGATGGCGGTGATGACCACCATGGTCAGGCCCTGGATGGCCAGCTGGGAGAGGCCGTCCTGGAGGAGCTGCTGGAGGTTCTCGATGTCGCTGGTCATCCGGCTCATGACCACGCCGGCTTTCTCCTCGGTGAAGAAGCCGAGCGAGAGGCGCTGCAGATGGGCGAAGACCTTGACCCTGAGGTCGTTCATCACCCAGGCGGCCAGCCGGCCGGTGACCTGGACCTGGAAGCGCTGGGCCAAGGCGGTGATGGCCACGAAGACCAGGTAGGCGATGGCCGCGCCGACCACCACGGCGAAGTCGAAGTGGCTGTGGGGAGCGCCGCCCATCCCGTTGTTGATGGCGTACTCGGTGAGCGTGGGTCCGACCTGGGAGGCCACGGCCACCACCACGACCAGGACCCCGGCCAGGGCCAGCATCCCGGGATACTTGGTCAGCAGCCGCCGCAGGCTCAGTCGCTTGAGTTCGGTCTCGGAGCTGGTCTGGCTGAAGACGATGTCCGGCTCGGCATACTCGGGTTCGGTGGCCAGCAGCTTGTCCACCCCGGACTGCAGCTCGTGGGGGATGCCGGCGAAGGGCAGGCCCGAGGCGGCTGAGGCCTGTGCTCCTCCGGGGCCACCGAAGCCCCCACCACCGCCGCCACCGAACATCATGACCGGCCTCCCCCACGCACCGAATCGAGCAGGTCCCGCAGGGGCTGGCCGTCGGGCTCGGCCGGTGCCTCGTCGGTAGCCAGCCCGGCCTCTTCGGCCTCCTCGGCATCGGCCTCCCGTTCGAATTCGCCCGCCTGGGCCAGCACCTCGGCGTAGAGCGGGGTGTTCTCGAGCAGCTCGGCGTGGGTCCCGTCGGCCACGATCTTGTGCTGGTCCAACAGGACCACCCGGTCGGCCAGCGAGATGGTGGACAGCCGGTGGGCGATGATCAGGGTGGTGCGGCCCTCCATCTGTACCCGTAGTCCGGCGTGGATCCGCTGCTCGACCTGGACGTCGATGGCGCTGGTGGCGTCATCGAGGACCATGATGGGCGGGTTGACCAGCAGGGTCCGGGCGATGGCGATCCGCTGCCGCTGCCCGCCCGACAGGGTGTAGCCCCGCTCGCCCACCACCGTGTCGTAGCCGTCGGCCAGGTGGGAGATGAACTCGTGGGCCCCGGCTGCCTTGGCTGCGGCCACGATGTCCTCGAAGTCGGCGGACGGCTTGCCGTAGGCGATGTTGTCCCGGACGGACACCGAGAAGAGGAAGGGCTCGTCGAGGACCACCCCCACGTTGGCCCGGAGGCTGTCCTGGGTCACGTCCCGGATGTCGTGCCCGTCGATCTGCACCGAGCCGTGCTTGACGTCGTAGAAGCGGGTCAGGAGGCGGGCCACCGTCGACTTGCCGGCCCCCGTCCGGCCGACCAGGGCCACCGTCTCGCCTGGTCTGATGTGCAGGTCGAAGTCGGCCAGCACCAGCTGCTCGGCGTCGGCCGCGTAGGCGAAGTCGACGTGACTGAAGCGCACGTCCCCGTTGACGTCGACCAGATCCACGGCGTCGGGTGCGTCGGTGACGGTGGGTTGCTCGTCGATGATCTCGTAGATGCGGTCGGCCGAGGCCGCCGCCCGCTGCCCCATCATGATCAGCATGCCCAGCATCATGAACGGGGCCTGGAGCATCAACAGGTAGGCGTTGAAGGCGAAGATGTCCCCGATGCTCAGCCCCCCGTGGATGACCATGTAGCCGCCGAACAGCAGGACCAGGGCCAGGCCCACCTGGGGCAGGTTCTGCACCAGGGGGGAGAAGCGGGCCCGGAGGTCGGCATCTTTGATGTAGCTCCACCGCAGCTTGTCGGCCGCCCCGGACAACGAGCGGAGCTGCTGCTGCTCGGCGGCGAAGGACTTGACCACCCGCACGCCGTTGACGTTCTCGTCGACGATGGTGGCCACGTCGGCCAGCCGCGATTGGATGAGCCACGACACCGGGAACATCGACTTCCGCATCTTCACGCCGGCCAGGTAGACGAAGGGCATGGTGGCCATGGCCACGAAGGCCAGCGGCACGTTGATGGACAGCATGAAGCCGAAGGCGACGAGGGCGATGGAGCACTGGACCAGGATGGACGGGGCGAAGGTCATGTACATCTGCACCGACCGGATGTCCGAGTTGGCCCGCGAGATGAGCTGTCCGGACTGCACCCGGTCGTAGAAGGAGAACGACATCTTGGTCAGGTGTTCATAGATGATGTTGCGCAGGTCGTACTCGATGTCGTAGGCCGTCTCGAAGAGGAACAGGCGGGAGATGTAGCCGGCGACCCCGCCCACCAGTCCGATGCCGACGATGAGCCAGACATAGTGGCTGAGCGGGACAGTGTGGTCTTGGATCGAGTTGGTGATGGCGTGGTTGATCAGGTTGGGCACCAGGACCTGGAGGACCAGCCCCACGAAGGAGGCCACCAGCGAGGTGATGAAGATCCCTTTGTGGGCGCCCATGATGGGCATGACCCGGCGGAGCCAGGGGAGGGACTTGTCCGGATCGATGGTGGCCCGGGGTGGTTCGTTGCGGGCCACCACGTCGATGGGGACGAACTCGGTGCCCACCTCAGGTGTGGTCGACGGACGGGGCCGGAGTCGGGGGGACTTCACCGGGCCGCCTTCCGCGCCAGACGGTAGGCCCCGAAGGCGTTCCGCCATGCCACCAGGCCGTCGAATGCCCGCTTGGACTCGTCGGGATCGTCAAGACAACCGACGATCTCCGCCAGCCGGCCGGCCACGGCCGCGTCGGCCAGGTCGAGAGCCTGGCGACCGCTGTCGGTGAGGACATGATCGACCTGGCGGCGGTCGGAGACCACATGCCTGCGTTCGACGAGGCCCCGGGCGACCAGGCCGTCGACGATGGCCGTCACACTCGGCGGACGCACGGCCAGACGCTCGGCCAAGTCGGAGGAGACGGCGGACCGCTCGTCGAGCAGGCCCAGCACCCGGTATTGGGGCGCGGACAGGTCGGCGGTGGCCAGGCCGATCTCCACCTGCTTGGCCAGCCAGGCTGCCGCCCTTCCGATGTTCCGGTGACCGTCGACGTCGGGCGGCCTCGCCGTAGTTGCTTTGGAACTCACATTATTAGACTATCGAACTAATCGGTCACCTCAGGCACGGCGCTTCCGGTCGCGGCATCTGCCCTGTTCCTGGGGCCGGCTCCATCCACCGGTGGGGCCGGCTGCATCCATCGTGGGGCCGGCGGGGCCGACCGGTGGAACCGGCGGGGCCGACGGAGACGAGCACGCCGGCTCGTCCGGGCCGGCTGCCCGCCGAGCTACGAGACGAGCCCGCCGGTGTTGAGGTTGAGCCCGTCTGCGCTCTTGGAGCGGTGCATGACCTGGATCTCGCTGAACTCGGCCAGACCCCACGGGCCGTTCTCGACGCCCACCCCGCTCCACTTGAAGCCACCGAAGGGCTGCTGGGGGGCGAGGGCCAGATGGGTGTTGACCCACGCCGTCCCGCACTCGAGCCGTCCGGCGATATCCGAGGCGCGGTCGGTGTCGGTGCCCCACACCGAGCCCGACAGCCCGAAGTGGGTGGCGTTGGCCCGCTCGACGACATCGTCCACGTCCCGGTAGGAGATCACCGGCAGGGCCGGGCCGAACTGCTCCTCGTCCACGATGCGGGTGCCGTCCGACAGCCCGGCCAGGATCGTCGGCTCGAAGAAGTAGCCGGGCCGGTCCATGGCATGCCCGCCGACTGCGGCTCTCGCCCCATGGGACAGCGCGTCGCCGACCAGCTCCTTCACCCGCTCGTACTGCGGCTTGTTGTTGATGGGTCCGAGCTTGGAGCCCTCCTCGGTGCCGTCGCCGACCTTGATCGCCGCCGCCTGGGCGGCGAGCCCGTCGACCACGTCGTCATACATCGACTCGGGCACGTAGACACGCTTGATGGCCGAGCACACCTGACCGTTGTTGTTGAAGGCACCGGCGAAGATGGCCTTGCTGACCAGTGCCGGGTCGGCGTCGTCCAACACGATGGCCGGATCGTTGCCGCCGAGCTCGAGGGTCACGCGCTTGAGGTCCGGGGCGGCCGACAGGGCGACCTTCTTGCCCGTCTCGATCGAGCCGGTGAAGCTGACCTTGCGCGGCACCGGATGCCCGGTCATCCAGGCGCCCAGCTCGTCGCCACCACTGATCACGTTGATCACACCGGCGGGCATGACGTCGCGCAGGATCTCGGCCACCTTCAGGGTGGTGAGGGGGGTGAACGGCGAGGGCTTGAGCACGAGGGTGTTGCCGGCCAGCAGTGCCGGCGCGATCTTCCAGAAGGCGAGGGTGAGGGGGAAGTTCCAGGGGGTGATGGCGGCCACGACACCCACCGGGCGACGGACCACTTCGACCCGGGCCTCGGCGTCGTCCTGGATGACCTGTGGGGGCGTTTCGATGTTGGCGAAGTACTGACACCAGATGGCTGCCGCGAAGACCTCGATGTTGGCGTCGCCGAGGGGCTTCCCCTGTTCGGCCGTGAGCACCGGGGCCAGCTCGGCGGTAGAGGCCAGGAGGACGTCGGCCATCTTCAAGAGGGTCTGGCGCCGGGCATCCTCGTCGGACTTCCAGTCCCGCTGTGCTTTGGAGGCGGCGTCGAAGGCGGCATCCAGCTGCTGGCGACTGCATTCGGGGGCATGGGCGAAGACCTCGCCGTTGGCCGGGTTCACCACACCGAACGACTCTGCCGCCGGTACGGTATCGCCTCCGATGGTCATCACGAAGTCGGACATGTCTTCCCCCAATGCTCGTTCGTCAGGTTCTCTCTGAGGCTACGCCCCTTGGCAGCCTAACTGTCAAGGACGCCACCCGCCCCCGGGGTCGGACGTCTCGGGGGTCAGACCGGGACAGGCTCCGGTTCGGCCGGCGCCACAGGCCCACCGGGCCCACCGGGCGCATCGGGTTCGAGCTCGGGGTCGACCGAGACGTGGGGGAGGATGCGGTCGAGCCAGCCCGGGAACCACCAGTTGGCCTTGCCGAGCATGAACATGATCGCCGGCACGATGGCCATCCGGATCAGGACCGCGTCCATCAGGATGCCGGCCGCCAGGCCCAGCCCGAACTGCTTGATCACGAGCAGGCCCCCGAGGATGAAGGACCCGAACACCAGGATCATGATGAGGGCGGCGGCCGTGATCGTCTTGCCGGTGGCGGCCAAGCCCCGTCGGACCGCCGTTGCGTTGTCACCTGACCTCACATACTCCTCCCGTATGCGGGTGATGAGGAAGACCTCGTAGTCCATGGACAGCCCGAACAGGATGGCGAAGAGCATGACCGGCAGGAACGCGGCGATCGGCCCGGGACTGCCGATCTGGAAGACCGAGCCCAGCCAGCCCCACTGGAACACGGCCACCAGGACTCCGAATGCCGCTCCGATGGAGAGCAGGTTCATCACCGCCGCGGTCAGGGGGATGACGATGCTGCGGAAGACCATGGCCAGCAGCAGGAAGGAGAGCACGACCACCAGCCCGATGAAGAGCGGGAGCTTGTGGGCCAGCACCCGGGCGAAGTCGGCGAAGATCGCCGTATTCCCGCCCACGTAGACGGTAACGCCGGTGCCGGTCACGACAGCCGGGATGGTCGTCTGTCTCAGGTGGTCGATCAGGTCGGTGGTCTGGGAGGCTTCCGGCGAGGTGGTCGGGTAAGCGGTGATCAGGCTGACCGTCTGCCCGTCCTTGGTCGGCAGGACCAGGGGGCCGGTGACCTTGGCCACGCCCGGCTGCGACTGCACCTTGGCCGTCAGGGTGTCAAGGGTCTGCTGGTCGGCCGGGCCCGGGTTCTGGGTCACCAGCAGCAGCGGGCCGTTGAAGCCGGGCCCGAACCCGTTGGCCAGCAGGTCATAGGCGGTCCTTGTCGTCGTGCCGGTCGGATCGTTGCCCTGGTCGGATGAGCCGAGCCGGAGTGAGAAGAACGGCAGCGCGACCAAGCACGATGACCACGAACGCGACCAGGGCCGGGATGACCGGACGCCTCTGGACGAACGCGGCCCATCGCGCCCAGAACCCCTTGGTCCCCGAGCCGATGACCTTGGGCCCGTTGGTAGCCAGGTCTCTCTTCTGGCGTCGGCTCAGTACCCGGGGCCCGATGAAGCCGAGGAAGGCGGGGAGCAGGGTGAGGGCGGCGATCATGGTGAAGAGCACGCCGATGGAGGCGGCAATGGCCAGGCCGTAGAGGAACGTGACCCCGAGGGCGAACATCCCGAGCAGGGCGATGCAGACGATGATGCCGGCGAACAGGACGGCGCGGCCTGAGGTGTTGACCGCGTTGACGATCGAGGACTCGACGTCGTTGCCGGCCACGAGGCCCTGGCGGTGCCTGGTCACGATGAAGAGGGCGTAGTCGACTCCGACCCCCAGCCCGATCAGCAGGACGAGCTCGGTCGAGAAGACCGGCATCTTGAGCAGGTGGCTGAGCAGCCCGATCACTCCGATGGCCGTCCCCAGCGAGGCGAGGGCCGACAGCAGCGGGAGGAGCATGGCGAAGACCGAGCCGAACACGAGGAGGAGCACGATGCCGGCCAGGATCACACCCAGCCCGGTGCCGCCGAAGGACTGCTTGTCGGCAGCCTCGGCCACCTGCCCGGCCACCGCCACCTGCAGATTCGGCCCGGCGGCGCTCTGCGCCGTGGACACCAGTTGTTGGGCCTCCGGGGTCGAGATGTACTGGGCCTGTTGGTCGAAGGTGACTGCGGCGAACGCTGTCGTCCCGTCCGCGTTGACCTGGGCGGCACCGAGGGGGTCGTAGGGACTGACGATATTGGTGACGTGGGGGAGCTTCGCCACCTCGGCCAACATGGCGTCCACCGAGGACTTCACGTCCGGGTCGGTGACCCTGGTGCCGCCGGTGGTGTGGAACACGATCTGCTCGCGGTCGCCCGCAAGGTTCGGCTCCGAGTGCTGCAGCAGGTTGAGTGCCTGGGTGGACTGGGTGTTGGGCAGCGAGAAGCTGTTGGAGTAGTCGGTGCCCACGGCAGCCGAGATGGCGGTCATGCCGACCAGCGCGGTGAGCCAGAGCAGCAGCACGATCAAGCGGTGGCGGACACACCACGTGGCAAGGGACTTCATTGCCGGAGACTCCTCGGGGGTCGAGTTTGGGGGGCTCTTCTTGTCGAACCGAAGCGTGTTGAACCGCTTCTCGTCTGTCAAAGGGTAGTGGAGCCATTGTCGTCGACAGACGTCGACGAAGGGATGATCGACCCAATTGCCCCCTCCCTTGAGGGACCTGAGCCGCCACGCCTCGACGTGCCGATACTAGGGCCTGCAGCCATGGGTCCGTCGTCATGCACGGCCAGGCGGTCCACCGTCGACCATCATGGAGACCATGGAGCCCCGCGATCGCCTCGTCCCGCTGTCCGGGGCGTTCAATTTCCGGGACCTCGGCGGGTACGTGGGCAAGGACGGGCGGTCCACCCGCTGGGGGACCCTGTTCCGTAGCGACACCCTGCACGAGCTCACCGAGGCCGATGTCGCCCTGCTCCGGTCGCTGGGCCTGGCCACCATCATCGATCTCCGCACCTCCCGGGAGCTCGGGCGCACCGGTCGGGGACCGCTCGCCCCGGAGCCGATGGCCTATCGGCACCTCTCGCTGATCAGGGACGGCGAGGGGGAGGCCATGGCCGCCCCGGCCCCGGGCGGGGAGGAGCTTTCCGAGCGCTACCTCTGGTACCTCGACGTCGGTCGCCGATCCCTGGCCGACGCGCTGGCACTGGTGTCGGAGCCGACCAGCCTGCCGCTTGTCTTCCACTGCGCGGCGGGCAAGGACAGGACCGGGGTGCTGGCGGCGATGGTGCTCGACATCCTGGGCGTGGACGATGAGGTCATCGTGGCCGACTATCTGGTCACCGCCGGCCGGATGGAGCTGATCCTCGGTCGCTACCGATCCGATCCCGTTCTGGCCGAACGGATGGCCAGCGTGCCTGCTTCCCGCTTCGGCGTGGTGGCGGAGACCATGGTCCGGTTCCTCGGCCAGCTCGACCTCCGGTTCGGTGGGGCCCGGGGCTGGGCCGTCGACGCCGGGGTGGATCCCGAGGCCCTCGACCGGATGGAAGAGCTGCTGCTCGAGCCGGCACCCTGAGGTCGGAGAGGTCGGGGGGCGCCCACCGGCGCCCGCGGCTGCTCCCGGGTGCGGGCCACGGCCTAGACTGGTCCTGTGCTCGCCGCGTTGTGGGAACCCATCCTGGCCGGCACCCTCGTCTTCGCCACCCTCCTCATGGCCGGTGTCGTGGTGGCGACCTTCCTGCTGTGGCGGTACGGCCGGCGCAAGTGGCGTGCCTTCCACTCCCACGGGGCGGTCATCGGAGCCGTCGCACTGTGGGAGGCGACGGCTGCGCACGGCTTCAGGCGTCGGGCGCCGCTGACGCCCGAGGACGTGTACGGGCGGACACCCCGGCAGGTGCGCAAGGAGCTCTGGCGAGCGGTCGACCAGGCCAGGGCCGCGGTGCGGGCCGCGACCGAGGCCGGTGCTCCGACCGCGTCGCTTCCGGTCCTCTGCCATCGCCTCCACGAGGTTGCCGTGGCTATCGACCGGGTCCTTCGGGTCGAATCGAGTGGGACGGTGCCCCCGGAGGTGGCGGAGCAGGTCGTCGAGGTCGTGCGGGCGGCGACCGATGTCCAGAAGGCCGCCGTGGCCTCGGCCAGCGATGCCAACGGGCAGCGGGTCCGCGACCTGGTCCGTGACGCCGATCAGGAGATCCAGTGCCTCGATGCCGGCCTGGCCTCGGTCCGGGCGGCGCTGCCTCCTCGCCACGGCTGAGGATCACCCTCGCCACCGCTGGGGGTCACCCCGGGCCGTCCCGACCGGGGGCGTGTCAGGACGTGGCTTCGGAAAGGATCCCGTCGACGACGGAGTCCAGGACCGCCAGGCCATCGGCCAGCAGCGCCTCTTCGATGACCAGCGGCGGCAGGAGGCGGATGACGTTGCCGTAGCTGCCGCAGGTGAGGACGATCACCCCCGCCTGGTGGCAGGCCTGGGCGATGCGGCGGGTGGCAACGGGGTCGGGGTCCGAGGTTCCGGACCGTACGATCTCCATGGCCATCATCGCCCCGCGCCCCCGGACATCGCCGATGGCCGGGTGGGAGGCCTGGAGCCGGCCGAGCGTCTTCGACATGACCTCGCCGATGCCGCGTGCGACCGCGGCCAGCCCGGAGTCCCTCATGATGCCGATGGACGCCAGGGCGGCGGCGCAGGCCACCGGATTGCCGCCGTAGGTGCCACCCAACCCGCCGGCATGGACCGCCTCCATCAGGTCGGCCCGACCCGTGACCGCGGCCAGGGGATATCCCGAGGCGAGGGCCTTTGCCGTGGTCATGAGATCGGGAACCACCCCTTCGTCCTCGCAGGCGAACCAGTCGCCGGTCCGGCAGAAGCCGGTCTGGATCTCGTCGGCGGCCAGCAGCACCGCATGGTCCCGGCACCAGGCGGCAAGAGCGGGCAGGAACCCGGGAGCGGGCACCACGAACCCACCTTCCCCCTGGATGGGCTCGATGAGCACGCAGGCCACGTTGTCCGCACCCACGAGCCGGTCGATCTGCTCGAGTGCCCGCCCCGCCGCCTGCTCACCGGTCATCCCCTCGGGATCGCGGAAGGGGTACGACATCGGCACGCGGTAGATCTCGGGGGCGAAGGGACCGAACTTGTCCCGGTAGGGCATGTTCTTGGCGGTGAGGGCCATGGTCAGGTTGGTGCGCCCGTGGTACGCGTGGTCGAATACGACCACGGCCTGCCGGCCGGTGACGTGCCGGGCGATCTTGACCGCGTTCTCGACGGCCTCGGCCCCGGAGTTGAACAGGACGGAACGCTTCGGTCCCGCTCCCGGCGCCAGCTCGTTGAGGGCCTCGCACACGGCCACGTACGACTCGTACGGATTGACCATGAAGCAGGTGTGCGAGAACCGGGCCACCTGGTTCCGGACGGCCTCGACGACGGCCGGGGCGGCGTGGCCCACGCTGACCACGGCGATCCCGGCACCGAGGTCGATCAGGGAGTTGCCGTCCACATCGACGAGAATGGCCCCTGACGCCTCCTCGACATAGAGGGGGACGACCGAGCTCACACCCGGGGCCACGGCGGCGACCCGCCGCCGTTCGAGCGCCTTCGAGTTCGGGCCCGGGAGCCCGGTCACCACCGCCCGTGCCTGGTTGATGAACGAGGTGCCCACCTCGTCGACAGTAGCGGAGTGCCTACTCAGCCGGCGGCCAGGGCGATCACCCCGAACACCGCACCGTTCGGGTCAGCCAGCACCGCGAACCGGCCGGCCGGGATGTCGACCGGTCCGGCGAAGAGGTTGGCCCCGAGCCCGGTGGCGGTGGCCACCGTGGCATCGCAGTCGGCGGTGCCGAAATAGGCCAGCCAGTAGGAGGGCACCTCGGGCGGCACCTCTGCCGGCATCGCCATCATGCCGCCGACGTCGTTCCCGTTCAGCTTCCACATGGTGTACTCCATCCCGCCCATGTCTGCGGTCTCGGCATCCCAGCCGAACACCTCGCCATAGAACCTCTTCGCCGCCGCGGTGTCCCGGGTGGACAGTTCGTTCCATGCCAGTGCACCGGGCTCGTTGACAAGTCCCGCGCCCAGATGGCGGCGCGGCTGCCAGACGGCCGCCACCGCTCCGGTGGGGTCGGCGAACACCGCCATCCGGCCGACGTCCAGCACATCCATGGGTTCGACGAAGACCGTGCCTCCGGCCGCTTTGACCTTGGCGATGCTGGCGTCGGCGTCCGTCACCGAGACGTAGGTGGTCCACGCCGGCGGTTGGCCCTCCATCATGATCGGGCCGGCCCCGGCCACCGGAATCCCTCGGAGCTCGATCATGTGGTAGTGGCCGGACTCAGGCCCCTGGTCCTTGGCGTCCCAACCGAACAGCGAGGAATAGAAGGAGGCCGATGCGGCCAGATCGGGGCTGGCCAGGTCGACCCAGGAGGGTGTTCCGGGCTGGTAGGAGGTCCTTGTCGGCATGGTGGGCTCCTTGGTCGTGGTCGGTTGTGGTTGTCGGTCGGTCGTGGTCGTCGCCCAGCCTTTCACGCGGCGACCGGCCGCGCCGGTGCGGTCAGTTTCCGAAATTCCAGCTGCCCCCGTCCTCGTAACGGTGCATGATGTTCTTCGCGATGAGGATCTTGTGGACCTCGTCGGGGCCGTCGGCCAGCCGGAGGACCCGGGCGGTGAGATACATCTGGGCCAGCGGCAGATCGTTGCTCACACCGGCTCCGCCCCACACCTGTATGGCGCGGTCGACCACCCGATGGTAGGCCGCGGGCACGAATACCTTGATGGCCGAGATGGCGGTGCGCACATCCGGGTCGCCGTTGGCCACCTTCTCGGCTGCGTTGATGGTCATGAGGCGCGCCGACTGCACGTCCATGTAGCTCTCGGCGATGAATCCCTGGATGAACTGCTTGTCCTTGAGCAGGCCACCGTGCACCTGTCGGACCAAGGTGCGCTCGACCATCAGATCGAATGCCCGCCACATCTGGCCGACCGAGTTCATGCAGTGGTACACCCGTCCGGCCCCGAGCCGGTCCTGCGCGGCCTGATGCCCCTGGCCTACGAGGCCGAGGGTGTTCTCCACGGGGACCCGGACGTTCTCATACCTGATCTCGCAGTGATCGGAGGTCGAGTGCCCGAAGATGCCGATGCCACGGATGATGTTCACGCCCGCGGTGGCGGTGGGGACGATGATCTGGGTCATGCGGCCCGGTGCACCGAGCTCGCCGGTCGGATCGTTGGCCCGGCACATCACAATGAAGAAGTCGGCGTCGATCCCGTTGGAGGTGAACCACTTGTGCCCGTTGATCACCCAGTCGCCGCCGTCGCGAACCGCCTCGGTCTCGATCGAGCGTGGATCGGATCCGGCGTGGTCCGGTTCGGTCATCGAGAAGCCGGACTCCATGGTCCCGTCGATCAGCGGCAGGAGCCACTTGCGCTTCTGCTCCTCGGTCCCGTACTTGACCAGGATGCTGGCGTTGCCCGAGTTGGGCGCGGCGATGCCGAACAGGGTGGAGGCGCCGACGGCGTAGGCCAGGATCTCGTACATGTAGGCCAGGGCGAGGAAGTCGAGGCCCATGCCGCCGTACTCCTCGGGCAGATGTGGCGCCCACAACCCGGCCAGGTTGACCTTGCTCTTGATCTCCTCCCGCATCTCGATGCTCCGGCGCCGGCTCTTCTCCTGGTCGTCGGTGCTGACTTCCGCGGCCCGGCGCGACCGCCACAGGACCTCCTCGTTGGGGAGGATCTCGGCGTTGATGAAGTCCGCGGTTCGGCGGCGGATATCGTTGATTGCAGGATCCAGGCCGGGTATCGGCGTCACGTTGATCGCCACTGCGGTCACCTCGTCGCGTCTGGGGATGGGGCCCCCTCATCATGGCCCACCGGGGGCACGGGATGAATGGCCCACCGGCGGGCACGGGGACCGTCAGCCGCCGGCCGTCCCCACGACAGGCCGGTTGAGCCCTCTGCCGCCGCGCCGGGGAGGTCAGCCGGATCCCGTGGTGAGGTCGTAGACGGTCACCCCGTCGACCGTCCGGGCGGTGAAGTGGCTGGTCACCCAGGACTCGATCTGGGATGCGGGGGTGGTCCCCGTCGACCCGCCGCCACCGAACCCGCCGGCACCGAACGCCGACCGGCACCGAACCCGCCGCCGATGTAGTAGTGGATCTTCCCTTCCGCCACGTACCGTTCGAACTCGGCCAGGGTGGGGGCGGGGTCGGTCCCGTTGAACCCGCCGATGGCCATGACCGGGTCGCCCGTGGCCAGCTGGTAGCCCGATGCCGAGTTCGCTCCCGTCGTGGCCGCCACCCACGAGTACCGGGAGGCGTCGGAGTTGAGCAGCGCGGTGAGCTGCTTGCCCGGCGTCGAGCCGTTGAGGAGGCCACCGGCACCCCCGCCGGCACCGCCGCCGGCACCCCCGCCGAATCCGCCCGTGCCACCGGTCCGAGGCGCGGGGCCGAAGCCGCCGCCGAATCCGCCCGGCGCCCCACCGGCGCCGAAGCCGCCGCCCGCGGTCCGTGGAAAGGAGCCCGGGGGGATGGTGAGCCCGTTGGGGAGCTTGGTGCCGTTGGGCAACGTGAACCCCTTGGGCAGGGTGATGCCGTTCCGGTGCAGAGCCCCGAACCCACCACCACCGCCGAACCCACGCCGGCCGAAACCGCCGGACCCACGCCGGCCGAAACCGCCGACACCACCGGGGCCGAACCCGCCGGGACCGCCTCCGCCCTGGATGGGCGGACCAGCGGACGGAATGGCTCCGCTGTGTGGCGTCGCCGCCGTGTTCAGCGAGTAGGCCGCCGGGGCGGCGATGATCGAGGCGATACCGAAGCCGGCGATGCCCGCAGCCAGCACTCCGCGGGCCCGGGGGACGAGGGCGACACCGAGCGCGGCGGCCACCCCCACGACCAGGACGACCCAGCGCAGGGCCGGGTACCAGGTGGGACTCCATCCGAGGACCACGAACGCCCAGGCGATGCTGGCCAGGATGGCCGCGGCCAGGGCCAGGCGGGGGAAGAGCTCCTGACGCCGTCGCCACAGCGTCGATGCCCCCATGCCCACCAGTGCCCCGACCGCCGGGGCCAGCGCCACCGTGTAGTACGGATGGATGATGCCGTGGGCGAAGCTGAACACGGCCCCGGTCAGCAGCAGCCATCCACCGAAGATGAGAAAGGCTGCTCGCACCCGATCGGTCCTCGGGGCGCGCCGGGTCAGCCACAACACGGCGGCGAGGCCGATCAGCGAGCCGGGGATCAACCACGAGATCTGCCCGCCCATCGAGGACAGGAACAGGCGGTTCCACCCCGTCGGGCCCCACATGCTCCCGGGCGCACCACGACCACCGACGCTACCCGTCTCGTTGCCGGTCAGCCGACCGAACCCGTTGTAGCCGAAGATGAGGTTGAGCTCCGAATTGTTGGTCGAACCACCCACGTAGGGGCGGTCGGCGGCCGGGGTCAGTTGCACGGCCGCCACCCACCAACCGCCGGAGAGCACGAGCGCCACACCCGTGTAGACCAGCTGCACGATGCGGCGCCCGAGCTTCGGTGGACCAGCCAACAGATACACGAGGACCAGTACCGGCAGGATGATCAGGGCCTGGAGCATCTTGGTGATGAACCCGAACCCGATGAGCGCCCCGGCGAACACCATCCACCGGCTCCGCCCGCTCTCGATCGCCCTGACGGTGACGTACGCCGCCGCGGTCAGGACGAGCGTGAGCATGGCGTCGGGATTGTTGTACCGGAACATCAACGTGGCCACCGGGGTGAGGGCGAGGACCGCGCCGGCCAGCAGGGCTGCCCCCGGTGAGAACCAGCGCCGCACGGTCACGAAGAGCAGCCCGACGGTCGCCACTCCCTCCAGGGCCTGGGGTACGAGAATGCTCCACGCGTTGACTCCGAAGAGACGGGCGGAGATCTCCATCACCCACAACGAGGCGGGCGGCTTGTCGACGGTGATGAAGTTGGATGCGTCGAATGAGCCGAAGAAGAAGGCCTTCCAGCTCCTCGTCCCCGCCTGCACGGCCGCGGAGTAGAAGCTGTTGGCCCATCCCGACCGGCCGAGGCCCCAGATGTAGAGGAAGCCGGTGCCGACCAGGAGGACCACGAGGGCCGGGCGTACCCAGGCCGGATCCTGCGGCCGACCCCGCACCAGTCGCGACAGTCGACCGGCGGGAGGAGTCGGCGTCGGCGGGTCGGTGGGCGGCGCACCATTGCCCGGCCCGCCGCCCCCGGCCTCCTCGACCCCCCTTTCGGGGGCCCAGCCGTACGGCGCCGGGTGGGAGGTTGGATCGGCGGCACCGGGATGCACCGTGGTCGGATCGGTCGTGACTGCCGCGGGTCCGGCGCCGGTACCGTCGTTGTCGAGTTGCGTGCCCGTCATGACGGCCTCCAGGCCGTGGAGACCGCGGGCCCGGTGGTGCCCGCGCCGAAGGCCCCGGAACCGGTGGCCAGATGGGTGCCGAACTGCGGTCGGAAGACCCAGTTGCGCAGGATGGCGAAGCGGATGACGGCGGCACCGGCATTTCCTGCGGTCACCGCGCACAGCTCGGGGACGAGCGACCGCAAGCCGACGGCCCGGGTGACGGCCAACGCGCCCGTAGTGAAAGCGAGGCTGACTCCGGTCAGGGCTGCTGCGGTGCCCATCCGATGGTTCCGATCGAGCCCGGCGCCGGGGGACCCGGCCATGCCCCGGTGCGCGGCCGTGTTGCCCATGCTGCAGGTGATGATGGCCACCGCGTTGGCCAGGTAGCCGCCCAGGGTGGGTTCGAGCGCTGCGAACGCGGCGGCGTGGGCCACGGTGCTGACGGCGCCCACCCCGGCGAACCGGAGCAGCTCGTCGGCGAAGACTTCGGTGTCACCCGGTGCACCGGTTGGCGCAGGTCGGGTCGTCTCGACGGCGGTCAGGTTCGGCCTGCCGGAGGATTCCCTGCCGGTCGACACCGATCCGGTGGTCGCATGCGACGACGGGTTCCGATCGGCACGCGATATCGATCGGCCCGGGCGCGTCGCGTCGCCGGACACTGGTCGCCGCCCGAGCATTCGCCACACGCCTCGTAGATCGTCGAGCGCGGTGTGGAGCACGTCGACCCGGGAGTCCGTGTCGTCGACCCAGTCGACGGGTACCTCGTGGATGCGTAGGCCGACCCGCTGCGCAGTGACCAGGACCTCGGTGTCGAAGAACCACTCATCGTCCTCCACCAGCGGGAGCACCTCGGCCGCGGCGTCGCGGCGCAACGCCTTGAACCCGCACTGCGCGTCGGTGCACGGGCTGCGGAGTGCGGATCGGAGCAGCAGGTTGTAGGCGCGGGAGATCATCTCGCGACGGGCGCCCCTGACCACATGGGCTCCGGGGCCGAGCCTGGTCCCGATGGCCACGTCGCTGTGCCCCGAGAGGAGGGGAGCCACCAGCGGGAGGAGCGCGTCGAGTCCGGTGGCCAGGTCGACGTCCATGTAGGCAACCACCGACGCGGTGCTTCTCGACCAAGCCGCTCTCAGCGCTCGACCGCGGCCCTTCTGGTCGAGGTGGATGGCCCCGACACCGTCCATCGTGGATGCCAACTCCGTGGCGATCGGCCAGGTGCGGTCGGTGCTGGCGTTGTCGGCGATGGTGACGGTTGTGACGAACGGGAACGACGTGTCGAGGTAGGTCCGCAGCGCGGTGATGCTCCGGGCCAGCTGTTCGGCCTCGTTGTAGACGGGCACGACGATCTCCACGTCCGGGGCTGTCCGTGCGCCCGGGGATTGGTTGCGGGTGATGGGGACGACGCTCATGCCACGGACGTTGTCAGCTCGAGATGGGTTCCCGATGGGAATTGGCTGTGAGTTCGATGAGAACGTGGTGGTCGGCTCGACGGGCCCGCCGGCGGTGCGCAGGTGGGCCCGTCCGGGCGCGCCTCACTGCTCATCGTCGGCTTCGCCGGGTGGCCGGTGCGGGCCGGCGGTCTGGGCCACCGGAGCGCCGCTTCGGCGATCGGCGCCTTCCGTCGCCGTGGTCACCCGTTCCGACTCGGACCCGGGGTTTGCCGTCCCCGCCCCCGGTCCGGATGAAGGTGTCATCGGTGTGAAGGGGAGGTACACGACGAAGGTGGTACCGGCACCGGTCCGTGCCTGCGCAGAAACCGTGCCTCCGTGGGCGGCGACGATGGCGCTCACGATCGAGAGCCCGAGGCCTGCGCCCCCGTGAGCCCGAGATCGCGACGGATCGGAGCGATAGAACCGCTCGAATACGTGCTCGGCCTGCTCGGGATCCATACCCGGTCCGTTGTCGGCCACCGTGATCGTGGCGCCGGCATCGTCGCCGTCCACCCTGACCCGGGCTTCGGTGCCCGGTGGGGTGTGGGCCCGGACGTTTCCGAGGAGGTTGTCGACCACCTGGCGGAGGCTGGTGGGGTCACCCATCACCTCGATCGGCCGGGACGCCTCGAAGGTGACGGGCCATTCCGGCCCCACCGTGGAGGAGGTGTGGACCGCCTCCGCACACAGGGCCACCAGGTCGACCGAACGTTGCTCCATCGGACGACCCTCGTCCAGACGGGCCAGCAGCAGCAGGTCGGCGACCAGATGCTCCATCCTGGTCGTTTCCGTCCGGATCCCGCCCATCAGCCGCTCGAGATCGGCCTTCTGCTCGGAGGCGCCGCGTCCGAACAGCTCGGCGTAGGCGGAGATGGCGGCGATGGGGGTGCGGAGCTCGTGCGACGCGTCGGCCACGAACCGGCGTAACTGTTGCTCGGAGGCGCGGAGGCGGCGCTCAGAAGCGAGTCGGGCACTGAAGGCGGACTCGATGCGGGTGAGCATGACATTGAGGGTGCGAGCCAGCCGACCGACCTCGGTGGTCTCGTTCTCACCGGGAACACGCTCGGTGAGGTTGCCGTCGGCGATGGACTCGGCCGTCCGCTCCATCTCGCGCAAGGGCCGCAGGCCGATCCGCACCAGGTAGAAGCCGCCGACCAGGGCGAGCAGGACGGCCGCGCCGGTGACGGCGAGCTCGATGATCGACAATTGGTGCAAAGTGCCGACGATGTCCCCCAGCGGCTGGGCCACGATGAGGAGGTCTCCGTTGTCGAGGATCGAGGCGCGTACCCGAAAGGTCGGGCCGCCGCTCTGGGTGGCCGGCGCGGTGAAGTACGTGACCTTCTCGCCGTTCGACTGGGTGGTGAACCCGGTCACGGTCTGGGGGATCTGCGGCGTGTAGTCGATGCCGCCGACATTGGCGGCACAGCGCTGGGAATTGACCACGCCTCCCGAAGGCGCCCGCACCTCCACCGCCTGCACTTCGACCGCGTTGACGGGCGGCATCGAGCCGTCGCCACCGGCACCGCCACCGCCCGCACCTCCACCGGGTACGCCCGGACCGGGGGCGATGCCCGAGACGGCATAGCAGGAGCAGAAGCCGGCCACTGTCGACCCAGCTCTCGTACTCCACGTGGGACGCCTCGAGTTGTTGGTCTATCCGCTGATAGAGGAACGACTCGAGCGCCGAGTAGGTGACCACGTCGGCGATGGCCAGGGCCAGGATGGCAATGACGCCGATGGCGATCAGCAGTCGGGTCCGCAGGGACACTGGCTTACGTCGCTACTGGCTCACGCAGTGCGTAGCCCACCAGTCGCACCGTGTGGATGACCGGTGGACCGACGGCCTCGAGCTTCTTGCGGAGATAGCTGACATAGGTCTCGACCACGTTGCCGTCCCCGCCGAAGTCGTAGTGCCACACGTGGTCGAGGATCTGGGCCTTGGACAGCACGTGGCGGGGGTTGAGGAGGAAGAACCGGAGCAGATTGAACTCCGTGGCCGTGAGCGCGATCGGTTGTCCGGCCCGGGTGACCTCGTGAGCGCTCTCGTCCATCTCGATGTCGGCGAACCGGAGCAACCCCTCGTCCTCGGGCTCGCTCCCCACCCGGCGCAGGATGGCGTGCACCCGGGCCACGATCTCGGCCAGCGCGAAGGGCTTGGTCACGTAGTCGTCGCCCCCCACGGTGAGACCGGCCACCTTGTCTTCGACCGCGTCGCGAGCAGTCAGGAAGAGGATCGGGACGCGGATGCCGTCGGCCCGCAGTCGCCGGGTGACCTCGAGGCCGTCGAGGTCGGGGAGCATCACGTCCAACACGATGAGATCCGGTGGGTGCTCCTGGGCTGCGGCCAGAGCCAGCCGCCCGTTGACGGCCTCGTCCACTCCGAACCCTTCGTAGCGGAGGGAGGTGGACACGGCGTCGACGATCGAGGGCTCATCGTCGACCACCAGAATTCGCTGACTGCGGGTCGGCACCACGTGCTCGCTCCTCCTGGAGGTCCGTCTGGGGCATGGGTCTGGGTACCGCACCAGCATCGCGCCCGGTTTTGGACGTGACATGTGATCCGCCTGTGAATTCCCTGTGAGCCATCCCGGGGGTGCTCTCGGATTCACAGAGAGCTCTCAGGTGGGATCAAGCTGGCATTTGAATCGGCCGTGTCCAATGGCCGGGACGAACCGAACACCTGTCCCACCGCACGCAGAGCCCACGACGGGCTTCCACGAAAGGCAACGACATGGCACCGCACCATCGGCAATCGGATGAGATCGGCTCCCGGGCCCGCCGGGCGAGGGACGCGGCCCGGGTCCGGGTCCGTCGGACCACCGCCCTGATCGGTGTCGCCGCCACCACCGCCGCCGTCGGCCTCGGGGTGCTGGCTGCCTCGGACACCACGGCGCACTCGGCCGACGCCACCACCGGGAGGGCCACCCCGACGTCGGCGTCCGCCCCGAGCACCACGCCCACGACCGCGGTCAAGAGCGCGGCCACCACGCCCACGACCGCGGTCAAGAGCGCGGCCACCACGGCGACGACGGCCGACACGGGCACGGCCGACACGGGCACGGCGAACACGGGCACGGCGAACACGGTGACGACGGCGACGACCACGGCCCCGACGACCTCGTCGGCCGGTCGGGCGACCACGACGTCGGGCCAATCATGACCCCCGCCCTGACGGGGACCGGCACCGATCTCGACCACGACGCTCCGATCGCCCTCCGTTCCATGCGGGCCATCGGCACCACCGCCGCGGTTGCCGTCACGGATGCCGATTGCGCCGACGACGCACTGGCGCTGCTGGCGGAGGACCTCCGGGCCCTCGACGACACGTGTAGCCGGTTCCGACCCGACTCTGAGCTCCGCTGGCTCGAGGAAGTCAGCGAGGGACGGGCCGTCGTGGTCAGCCCACTGCTGTTCGACGTCGTCGAGGTGGCCTGCGTGGTCGCAGTGCAGACAGCGGGCATCGTCGACCCGACCGTCGGTTCGGCTCTCATCGAGCTGGGCTACGACCGCGACTTCGACGACCTCGCGGGCGACGGCATGGCCAGCGGCTTCGCGCCGACGCCTGCTCCGGGCTGGTGGCAGGTCAGGCTCGACCGGGATGACCACACCCTGGCCATCCCGACCGGGGTCCACCTCGACGTCGGCGCCACCGCCAAGGCCCTGGCGGCGGACCGGTCCGCCGGTCGACTTTCCTCGAGCCTCGGGTGCGGCGCCCTGGTCAACCTGGGCGGGGACGTCGCGGTGGCGGGCACCACTCCGACCGGGGGTTGGGCCGTCGGGATCGCACCGCGGTGCACCACTCCACTCGACTCGGTCGACCAGGTGGTGACGGTCCACGCCGGAGGACTGGCCACGTCGGGGACCACGGCGCGCACATGGGTCCGCAGACGGTCGCGTCGTACACCACATCATCGACCCCTGGACCGGCGAACCGGCACGGCCGGTGTGGTCCCTGGTCTCGACGACCGCCCCGAGTTGCGTGGAGGCGAACGCGTGGAGCACCGCCGCGGTGGTCTGGGGCGACGATGCGGTGGGGGTGCTCACCGACGCCGGTGTGCCGGCGAGGCTCGTGGACACCACCGGTGGGATCACCTACGTCGGTGGCTGGCCGCCGGACACCATCTGCCACCACGGCCGTCCCGTCGACGCCGAGCTCCGGACGGCGCAGTGATGCTTGCCACCTCCTCTCCGACCCTGTGGTACGCCACCCGGGCCACCGGCATCGTCTCGCTGGTCCTGTTGACCCTGGCCCTCGTCTTCGGGATCCTGACTGCGGGGCGGGCGAAATCCCGATCGTGGCCCGCTATCGCCCAGGCGGATCTCCACAAGCGGGTCTCGATCCTGGCCATGGTGTTCCTCTCGATCCATGTCCTGACCGCCGTGCTCGACACCTATGTCCACCTTGGCTGGGCTTCGATCGTGGTGCCGTTCTCGTCCTCCTACGAGCCCCTGTGGACCGGGCTCGGGGCGGTGGCGCTCGACCTCATGCTCGCCGTCGCCGTGTCGAGCGCACTGCGCCAGCGCATCAGTGCCCGGACCTGGCGGGGCATCCACTGGCTGGCCTACGGCAGCTGGCCTCTGGCCATGGCCCACGCGCTCGGAGAAGGCACCGACGGCTTCAAGCTGTGGATGGACGTACTGGCCGGTCTGTGCACCGTTGCCGTCGGGGCTGCGCTCGGGTGGCGCATCGTCGAACACAGAGTCAGCCGCGAACGGGCGCGCCGGGCCGGAGCCCGGACCCGGGCCGTGCCCGAGCGGCCCGGTCTGCTCCCGGCAACCCGGAGAGGGACGCCCGCCGGCTCCCGGTCCGGACGGCAGCCCAGCGCCACCGACCTCTTGGCGAAGGAACGGCCATGAAGGCCATGACCCTCGATTCCGACCCAGCGGCTGCTGGCGTCGGGAGCACGGCCAGGGTCGGCTGCGGACCTGAACGCTCATCTCGCCGTCCATGGCGTCTTGAACATCCCGGTCGGTGACGAACCGAACTGGAGGGCGGACATCCTGGTCGCCATCGACCAGTCGGGGTTGCTCGGACGAGGTGGTGCCGGCTTTCCTTCCTCCGCCAAGTGGCGCGCCGTCGTGCGCGGCGCCCGCTCGCCGATGGTGGTGGTCAACGCCATGGAGGGCGAACCGGCCAGCGCCAAGGACAGGGTGCTGCTCACCGACGCGCCCCACCTGGTGCTCGACGGTGCGGAGGTTGCCGCCGCGGTCGTCGGCGCCTCGGAGATCGTCATCTGTGTGCCTGACCACGCCGGGTCGTCGGCCGCCTCGATCGAAGCCGCCATCGCCCAGCGGAGAAGCGCCGGCCAGACGCCGTGCCCGCGTCTCCGTTCAGCGACCTCCTGGCCGCTACGTCGCCGGAGAGGAGTCGGCGCTGGTCGGCTGGCTCGACACGCGTCGTGCCCTTCCCGTCTTCCGCATCGACAAGTCGGTCCCCCTGAGCGTGGGGCGCCGTCCGGTGCTGGTGCACAACGCCGAGACGCTGGCCCAGGTAGCCCTCATCGCCCGCCACGGCCCCGAATGGTTCCGGCGGCTGGGTCGGCCGGATGCTCCCGGGTCGACGCTGGTCACCGTCAGCGGAGCGGTGGTGGTCCCCGGCGTGGTCGAGGTCGAGCTGGGCACACCGGTAGCCGACATCGTGAGCCGGGCCGGCGTGGACGTCGAGCTGTCCGCCGTCCTGGTGGGAGGGTACGGCGGGGCGTGGCTCGACGCTTCACGATTGTCCACGCCCTTCGCGCCCGCACCGCTGGTCGCCGTCGGAGGCCACCCTCGGAGTGGGTGTCGTCATCGCCCTGCCCTCGACGTCGTGCGGGCTCGCCGAGACGGCACGGATAGCGCGCTACCTGGCCGGCGAGAGCGCCGGACAGTGCGGGCCGTGTGTCTTCGGCCTGCCCGCACTGGCCGATGATCTCGAGCTCCTGTGGGCCGGTCGGTGTGACGAATGGGTGCTCGAGCGGATCGAGCACCGGGCGCAACAGGTCGACGGCAGGGGAGCGTGTCGCCATCCCGACGGCGTGGTGCGGTTGGTGCGGAGCGCGATGCGCGTGTTCGCGGCCGATGCCCACGATCATGCCCGTGGGCATCCGTGCCCCGGGTCAATGGCCGCGTCGGTTCTCACCGCGCCGGTCCGATGCTCCGGCCGGACGGAGGGCGTCGTGACCGCCCGACGCCGGGTCGGGCTCCGCCTCCGGGTGGATCCGGTGGCCTGTGACGCCTACGGCTTCTGCGCCGAATTGCTCCCGGAGCGGATCACGCTCGATGAGTGGGGCTACCCCATGGTCGACGGAACGCCGGTCGACGCCGAGCTCGTCGGCCTGGCCACCCGGGCTGCCGCCGAATGCCCGCGACGGGCCCTGCTCCTCGAAGAGGTGACGGTGGTCCGGTAGCGATGGCAACAGCCAGGACAGCCAGGACAGCCGGTCAGTCGCAGACGGTGCCGGAACGGGGGAGGCCGCCGCCGGAGAGGTAGGTGGTGACCAACGCCCGCATGCACGGGTCGGTCGAACCGCTGAGCAACCAGGTATGGCCCCACCCTTGCCACGTCACCATGCTGGCAGTGGGGAAGATGGCGGCCAGATGCTCGGCCCCGATGATCGGGGTGTTGGGATCGCCGGTGTTGCCGATGACCATGATCGGCGGCGTCCCCTTCGGGTGGAGATCCGTCACCGGTTGCCGGGCCGACGGCCACGAGACGCAGCCGCCCATCGTGTAGGTCACCGCGTACGCCCCCGATCAGGGGATAGCGGGCGTTGAGGGTCCGGGCCAGGTCGCCGGCGGCGAGAGGCCCGGGATGGCCGGCGGCGTCGTTGCAGGTGATGGCCCACAGCGGATCCACGAGCGGGGCTCCGTCGATATCGGTGTCGAAGACGAGCGCCAGTGTCCGCAGTGGCGCCCCGTCGCCGTGCTGGGCGGCGAGCAGCGCCGAGTAGTACGAGCGCGGGCCCTGGACCACGCTGAGCTCGAACAGGGTGGCCGTGTCCAGGTCCCCGACGGTCACCGGACTGGTGTCGCCGTGTCCGGGGGCGGGCAGCGGATGGTCGGTCAGGGAGGCGGCCAGCCTGGTGAAGAAGGCCTGGGGATCGCTCCCGAGCGGGCACGGAGCCTGCTGTAGGCAGGTGGCGAACAGATGGAGGAGGGACTGCTCCTCGGCCGGCGCCGCCTCCTCGGCCTGTCGGGTCAGCGAGGCGTTGACGTCCACGGCCCCGTCGAGGACCATGGTGGCCACCCGGTGGGGGAAGAGGTCGGCGTAGACCGCTCCGAGGACCGTCCCGTAGGAGAGGCCGTAGTAGCTGATCTTCGACACGCCCAGGGCCTGGCGGATCCGGTCCATGTCCCGCGCCGTGTTGACCGTGTCGATGAACGGCTCGGTGGTCGCCGCCCGGGCCTGGCAGGCGCGGGCCATGGCCGTGAAGAACGGTGCTCCCGGGCACCGGCTGACCGGACGACGGGGGGACGACGCCCACGCTGACGGCCCCCGAGGGTGACGTGCCGCACCGGAGCGGATCGCTGGCTCCGGTTCCCCTCGGATCGAAGGTCACGATGTCGAAATGCTGCCTGATCGGCCGGGGGCAGGTTGACCAGGGCCACGGGAAGGATCTGGTTTCCGCTCTCCCCCGGCCCTCCCGGGTTGAACACCAGGACGCCGGTCGGGTGGGAGGCGTCGAGGGCCGGGGCCCGGGTCACGGCCAGCGAGATGGAGGCGGCACGAGGGTGGTCGTAGTCGAGCGGGACCGAGACCGTCCCGCACTGGACGGTCGGCTCCGCCGGGCAGGTCGTCCACACGATGGGTGCGGGCGGGGGCAGGGCCGGCACCGCCGAGTTGATGGGGATCGACGTGGCCGAGGCTGAGCTGCCGGCAGGGGCGGCCGGACGAGCTGGAGCACCCTGCGCAGACGGCGACCAACAGCCCGATTCCCAACCAGGAAGCCATCGGTCGCTGTCGGCCACGCGGTGTCATCGGGTGCGAACGTAGCAGTGCGTCCCGGCCACTGGCGGCGCCGCCCTGGTCCGGGCGTGGGCCTGTTCCTGAGCCGTGCCGGGCCTGGTCGGCCTGGACCGGAGGTTCGGGAATGATTGCCTGCGAGGGCGGGTTGTGTTGCCTGTGCAGGTGGTTTCCCTTCATTCGCGGATCAGGTCGCCCCGCTCGGCCGACCAGAGCTCGGCGACGGTCGTGGCGGCCAAGAGTGGCGGCCGTGGCCGGGGTGGTGGCCTACAACTGGTGGGTCGTGGTGCCCTTCGTCCCCGGCCTGATGCCGTCGGTGAACGGGTTCTTCTCCGATCTCGAGGCCGCCGGCAGGCCGCACGCCGCGCAGATGTCGGACGCCGACATGGCCGCCGGGTTGTTGATGGTGGCGGCCCTGCTCCTCCGGGGTCCGGTCGCCCGCCACGGCGTCCGCAGGGAGTGGAAGTGGATGGTGGCCTTCGCGGTGGCCGGAGCGGTGGGAGGTCGGTTCCCGTACGCCTGCTCCGAAGGGCTGAGCGCCACCTGTCGCTCCCTCGAGTGGCACCTGCAGCTGCCGCCGCACCACTACATCCACGTCGTGGCCGGAATCGCGGAGTTCGGCACCCTGACGACCGCCGCCGTCATCGCCATGCTGCCGCACACGAAACGACGGGACGCGGGTGTCCCAGCATCTACGCGGGCATCGTCAAAGTGCTGGCCGTCAGCTACCCGTTCCTCGGACTGGTCTATCTCACCGACCGGTTGGGGACGTTCGTCGAGCCCATCTTCTTCATCGCCTTCTCGCTCATGGTGCTGGCCGAGGTCTTCGAACCGACCGGTCGGGCGGTGACCCCCACGAGCTGGTCGGCGCGGGTTCTGGCGCGAGCCGACGGCGGGCACGGTTTGGCGCAGGACCCGCCGGCCGAGGCCCGGGCACCGGCCGCCGGGAGCGGCAGCGGTGCCGACGGAGCACGAAAGTCGTCGGAGCGCTAGGGCCGGCTGGGTCGGCCATCCGGTCGTGGATGGGCCAGAACGGGACTGAAGAACCGGGATTTGCAGCGCAGCTCCGCCTTTGCGCCTAGGGTGAGGGGGTCGTCGACCCAATCACGCGGGCCGATGGATGTAGGGCTTCACAAATGGATCCCCGCGTTACCGTGCGTGAATTTCAAGGAGTGACAGTTATGGGTGTAGGTGCAGTTAAGTGGTTCAACGCCGAAAAGGGCTTTGGTTTCATTACGCCTGACGGCGGCGGGGATGACCTCTTCGTTCACCAGTCCGAGATCCAGATGGAGGGCTTCCGCGACCTCGCAGAAGGCCAGCGTGTGGAGTTCGAGACCAAGCAGGGCCAAAAGGGCCTGCAGGCGAGCCAGGTCCGCAAGATCTGATTCAGTCTCTTCGGGTGCCGACCCGGCGGCCGTGTCGGTCTACCGACCTTGGCCGCCGGGTCGACATCCCCAAGCTGTCGGCAGCGGTTCGGCGCCGGCGTTGTGGCGAAATCTCAGAGGGCTCGGGCCTTCCTGTGGCCTTGGCGCGCTGTCGTGTTCACCGGCCTTGGCTCGTTGTCGCCCCCACACCGCGGGCGGCCGTCGACAAGAAGGCCGTGGTCGATAGGAACACGGCCTTCTGACTACCAACCACTGCATCCGTTCTGATCGGGTGGACTGGGCTGGATGCGCTCGGCCACCATGATCTGCTGGTCCTCGGATGCGTCGGCACCCTCAGGTGCGAATTCGAGCCCACCGTAGGCATCCCAGTTGGCCCGGCTGATTCCGAGCCCGCCGCTGAACGACCCTCCGTCGGAGCTCCAATCGCCCCCTTCTTCGCACATGGCCACCTGCTCCCACGCTGCCCGCTGGTCGGGAGTCACGGTGTCGACGGGACCAACCACCGCGGGCGTCGGCGGTGCCGAAGCCCTGGCCAGCGAGGCCAGCGCGGCCAGCGAGGCCAGTGCGATCGTGTTCGGCGTGGTCGTGCCGGCCGTGGTGACGATGCGCCTGACGAGGGGCACGGAGTTGATGAACGGCAGGGTCGCCTCTTCCCCCACCTGAGGGTGCGACACGATCCTGCGACGGATCACCGAATCGACCGGCACCATCGGAACGTTGCGGACGGTGGTCACGCCGGATGAATTGGGTACTGCTCGGACAGGCTGCGCCAGGGCAGCCTGGGTACAGGTACTGACGGTAATGAGCGCGACCGGAACGATCGCCACGAGTGCAATGCGGGTCCGCATGGCACCTCCCTTCGTAGGGCGCGTAAAGGCGCCTTCCTCTGCTTGGTGTTGGCGGGCTCCGGCCTTTGCATTCGTTCCCCGGACGGCGAGCGGGAAGGCTACGTCCGTCCTGGCGTTACGCCACAGGGTGTGCGGCCGGTTTGGTTATGCCCTGGATTGCGTCGTGGTGACACCACACTTTTCGTCGTCAGTCAACGGACAGGTTCCGAGTGCCGGTGGACCTGCTGGCCACAAGGGCGCGCCGAGCCAAGCGGGGAGCTTGGTGCACGCTGCGGTGCTACCCGAAACCGGTGTGTTCCGGTTCCCGATAGGACGCCCCGATCTCCGTGGAGTCAGCTCGGCGTCGATGCCCTTTCGACACTATAGCGGAAGCTGGCCATTAATCTGTGCAGCAACCATAAAAATGGTCTCTACCTGGGCATAAGTGGGAGAAAATCAACAGTATCCACAGGATCTACACGTGGATTGTACGCAATTTTGTGGAGGATCTCTTTAGGAGTTATTGACCATCTTCTTCATTGATAAGTGGGCCGCCGAGCGCGGTGCCCGACTCGCCGACGTCGGGACCGGGGATTCACGAGAAAGGCTCCCGACGCCGCAGGTGGGGATGACCGGTGGTCGCTCCCCGGAGGAGCAGAATTGCCGAAGGGAGAGGCGGGACCGCAGCCCCACCTCTCCCTTCTCCCCCTGGCAGTGTGCTCTGCCCTGGGTCGCCAACCCGGTTCAGCAACCGGTCGAATCCGACCCGAAGCTCTACGTTGAAACCGCGTTGGAAATCCCGGCGCCCCCAGCGCCCCGTATCATTCGCCGGTCCTCGTCGCCCAGCGATTTTCTACCCCCACTCCTCGGAGGGTAATGGATTTCGCGATCTCGTTCATCGCCAAATGTGACGAGATTCGATGATGGAGGGACAACCGTGTGGTGCGCTGGGACAACGACGTCGGTGACACGGTGATGAACCGGGCGGGCCGGACCGCACACCGGCCAGAGGCGCAGAATCTCCACTGTGCCGCGACCGGGGGTGTCGCAGTTGCTGGCTGTGGACCCCGGGTAAAGCGGTGGTGCTTCCCAGTGAAATCGACATGGTTGACCGGGTTCTGTCTATTTCGATGTCGAGGATCGACGCGACCGTTGCCCGAAGTCGCAGCTCCGTGGGATCGAGGCCCAAGGCCACCGTCATCCCCATTTGCGGACCGAACAGGGATCACGGCCGGTCACCGCGCCGCCACCGGCGACGCTGGCGCCCGGGTCGGCAGCCGGGTTCTCCGATTTGTCACCCGCCTTCTCACCCCTTGTGCAAGAGCCGCCGCCGAGCGTGGCTCTTGACGGGACAGCGAGCGATTCGAGCCGTCGGATCGTCCGCGGGTCCCGCGTCACCGGACAAGATTTCCGACTGTCCGTCGGAGCCGCAGGCGACCTTGGAGCGGAGCAACGGAGCGATACGCGGGCGCAGACAGGTGATGAAATCGGTTGCGCCGGCGAGGGGGCGCGGAGCTATACTTCCTCTGGGTTGCGTATGTCTGCGTCCATAGGGACGAGCGCAGGTAACGAGTCAAGTCTGCTCGAGTGCCCGGTGAAGGCTGCTTGCACAGGCTCGTGGCCGATGGTGTGGAGGGGAGCGGTATGGCGGGGATGGCAGGTAGGCCTTACGTATCGATCGTATTCCCGTGCCTCAACGAGGAGGAATCCATTCGCGCCTGCGTTCTCGATGCCCACCTCGCGTTGGAGGAGACGGGATACGCCGGTGAAGTTGTGGTGGTGGACAACGGGTCGGCAGACCGGTCCGCCGAACTGGCCCACCTGGCAGGGGCCCGAGTGCTGAAGCAACCTCAGCCCGGCTATGGCGCCGCCCTCCGGACGGGAATCGAGTACGCACGTGGGGAATTGGTCGTCATGCTCGACGCCGACGGGACCTACGAGATCGGTGCACTCGGACGCATGCTGGCGCCGATCACGTCGGGCGATGCCGACTTGGTGGTTGGGAACAGGATGTCCAATGCAACCAAGCGCAGCATGCCGTTCCTCCACCGATTCGTCGGGACCCCGATACTGACCAGGATGGTCCGCCACGCGGCCGACGGGCTCAGCGTGCGTGACAGTCAAAGCGGCTTTCGGGCGTTTCGGAAGAAGGCGATCCAATCCCTCGACATGAGCTCGACGGGAATGGAGTTCGCCTCGGAGATGCTGGTTCGTGCGAGCTGGGCACGATTGAGGATCACGGAAATCGATACCTGCTACACCGAGCGCGTCGGGCAGTCGAAGCTGCGCACGTTTGCCGATGGATGGCGGCACTTGCGTCAGCTGTTCCTGCTCGCGCCGGACATGCTCGCCATCGGACCCGGCATACTCTTCACGTTGCTCGGCCTCGTGGGTTGGTGCGCAAGCTTCGTCGCCTTCGGGGACAATGTCGTCGGCTCTTACGGCTGGCAGACACTTCATCTCTCGCAATCGCTGCTCGTCCTCGGCCCGCTCATGATCATGATCGGCTTCGGCCTGCGGTTCCGAGCCGCACTGGTGGGCCTGCGCCCGAAAGCGAAGGTGGCCCGACACATCGTTCCCATCGCCGGCGGCTTGGGCATTCTCTTGCTCGTCACGGGCATCGGACTGGATCTGGCGCTCAGCCTTCACGGACTGGCTTGGCATTTCGGCGCCAGCGCGACCTCGGCAATGGCCGGGCTGATTTCGGCGTTGCTGATAGACGGGGCAATCTTCGCCGCAGTGCCGATCCTCTATCCGATCATCGCCCGCGGCCCGTCGGAGGGGGTCATGGCGCCACGCTCGGAGATCGACTTCGAGGTCGAGCCCGATTCGCGCTTCGGTCAGGCACTTGTCCCGGAGTCGGCTGTCGCTTCCAACGGCCTCGACATCGATGGCCGGCTCGAATTCCTCTTCCCTTCAACGGACGAAGCATCTGTCGAACATTCGCGATCCGACCCCGTTTCGGCGCATGACTCCGGCTCCGAAGTGGCCGAATCCCTCTGATCCGGGGATCCCCTTTGGAAGTGAGCTGGTCGGAAGTGCGCGGGTTTGCCTCAGTCGCCGCTCGTCCCTCCGGCGTGAGAGCAGCAGGCCACTCCGATGGTGCCTCCTCGGCCGCATCTGCTCCGGACTGACATGGTCGACGTCCGCAGGGCAACATGGGCAGGTTGGCACCGTACGGTTGCTACTGTCGCGGGAACGAGGATCGTGAAACGCTGGAAGTCAGGTGTCGCGTAGAGACGAGCTCCTCGCTCGACAACCACCAGGGGGCGTGTTTCGGATGATTGCGGACCCTGACCTCGCATGAGCTCCGCGCGTTCGGTCATCGACCGGGCTGTTGCCCCGCTGCGCGCCACCGCCTCGGACCGCCTCGTGCGCAATGCCGGTTGGATGTGGGTGAACGTGGGTCTCTCCTCGGGGTTGGGCCTGCTCGGGTGGGTCATCGCCGCCCGGTTCTACCCTCCACGTGAGGTCGGAGCTGTCGCGGCAGCCGTCGCCGTGTCGAACTTCATCGCCACCGCCGCCGCACTCGGCCTGGTGGAGACGACGATCCGGCATCTGGCGGGAGTCGAGAACCAACGCCGTTTTCTTGCCAGAAATTGCCTGTTGGTCGGTCTTGCCGCTCTGGCGGGTGGGATCGTGTGGTGGGTTCTGACCCATCACCTGCTGGAGTCGGAGGGAATAGGCCCTTGGCTCGTGTTGGGCATCCTCTGCGGATCCGCAGTCGCAATGACCGTGAACGTGGTTACCGACGGTGCGATCATCGCGGCGCGTCGTCCGGCCCTTCTTCTGTTCGAGAATTCGGTGGGGGGACTGACGCGGCTGTCGGCGATCGCATTGGTGCCGCTCGGTGCGCTGGGGCTTCTTCTCAGCTGGTCTCTGGCTGCAGTGGCCGGAGTCCTCGTCAGCCTCTTCGTCGTGTTCCGGCTGCTTGGTTTCCGACAGAGCGGTGAGGCACGGGTCCCGCGGGCTCAGGTCTTCGCGGCCAGCAATTGGGTTTCGGGTATGGCATCGCTCGTCACCCCTGCAATCACCCCTCTGCTGGTGGCGAGCAGCCAAGGTGCCAGGGCGGCAACTTGGGTCGCGATCCCACTCCTGACAGTCCCACTGCTCACGGCAATCCCGGCCCTGCTGGCCCGGAGTCTCTTTGCCGAAGCGTCGAAGGCCCCGTCCCACCTCTCCCACCTCTTCTGGAAGGTCCTCCCGCGCTCACTGGCACTGACCGCGGTGTCGTCGGCCATCGTCGCCATTGCGGCCCCGTACGTCCTCGGATGGTTCGGGCCGGCGTATGCCGCGCACTCGACCACACTGCTCCGCCTACTGGCGCTTTCGGCATTCATCTCGGCTCCGAACTTTCTCGCCGATACCGTGCTCAACGTCCGGCGCGATGTTTCCGGGTACGCCTGGGCGAATGTGCTCGGAAGTTGCGCCTGCCTCGGTGCGATCATCATCGTCATACCCGGTTCGCCCACCGCCATCGGATGGGCCTGGGTTGCGGGCCAAGCCGCCTACGGGGCCATCTCGTGCACCCTGGTGGTCCTTCGCCGGCATCGCGGCGACCTTTATCTTTCGACCGTCGGGTCATCGTGAGCATGGTTCGGCCGGTTCGGCCGGCTCGGCCGGTTCGGCCCGTTCGGCCGGTTCGGCCCGTTCGGCCCGTTCGGCCCCGTTCGGCCAGCCGACCGTCTGCGCCGCGCTCCTCGCTCATGATGTGCCCAGCTTCGAGTCGAAGACCTTCTCTGCCTCACCCATGAGGGCCGTCCAGGCGTAGTGCGCCACCTGGTTGCGGACGGCGGCCGCGTCGATCTCCGAAGAGCACGCTTGGTGGATGGCTTTCTTCAGACTCTCGTCCCACATGTCGGCGCCGAAGAAATAGATGTTGTCGAACGGCAGCCTCTTCACCTCATTGAGCTCGCTGGAGACGATCTTCTTCGCCAGGGCGGAGTATTCGAATACCTTCATGGGGCTGGCCGAGTCGCGGAAGCGGTTCTTTTCCGAGATGTTGAGACACACTTCATGCCGGTTCACCTCGTCGAAGAGCTGCCGTCGGTCGCCGATCTGACCTTTGAATGCGACAAGCTCCCCGAGATCGTTCTCCTCCACATAGTCTTTCGCCGCGGGTATCTCCGGTCCGTCTCCTATCAGGGTGAGGGAGATATCGGGAATAGTCGCCCGGAGTTCGCTCACCACCTGGATCAACGGCACCACTTGCGACCACTGGCCATAGTTTGTGACGTACACCAGGGAATGTTTCTTCCCTGGTGAGTACGGAATCTCCAAGGCCCAGTCCTCCACACCGTTCGTCATCTTGAAGATCGAATCGGACCGGTACTCCCGGGCGTAGGCAACGAGCTCGTCCGAAACACAGAACACGGCCCTGCTCTCGGTAATTTGACGGACGATCGTCGAATGAACGGCCAGCACCTTGAACGCGAGTTTGTAGACGGGCGATCCATAGAGCTCCGGGAATGCCTCATGATCATCAGAGAGGTCATAGAAGAGAGGCAGATCGAGGGGCGGCTCCGTCTCGCTGAAATATGCTTCGGAAAAGATGAATTCCAGCTTGTTTCGTTCAAAGATTGACCGAATCTGACGCTTGAACCATCGCTTGTTGAGTGGGGGGAAGAACAAGGGGACGCGTCTGACCTTGTGCATGATCACGTTCTCGTCCCGGTACTCGGATGCTTTCCACGAATGACGAAAGCTGTCCAGGATATTCCGAGCGGTGAGAGGATATGGCATGGTCCACGTGATCATGTGGACCTCGTGCCCCGTGTTGCTGAGGGTTTTCGCGATGGGTTTCGCTCTGACCGCCGACGGGAGATAAGGGATCACCAGGATCCTCACGGCACATGCTCCTGTGTCAATCGCTCGCTCGCACTGCACCGGACATGTCTCACCGTCGCGGCCGATTGGGGGTCATCATCGTGGGTGGGTGGACGTCGGTGCGGTGTCAAGAGTGTGTAGCTCGGCTGGGAAAGCGCGATCGCTGTTGCCAATGTTCCAGAAGGCTAACAGGGGGTAACGGCGGCGACGGGCGGCGACGACTGCTCGGCCGGACCGACGTCGCCGTGTTGCGCGTCCGGGCCTCAAGAGATCGGATCCCAGATTGGCGCAAGATGGCGCATCGGTGCACCTCGAATGGTCCCGATCGGGCATACCGCGCAGACCATCTCCATAAGGATCATCTCTGAAAATAGCAGCCCCACTTCCACGGGCGCCGGCAATTCCGTCTCGATGGATACCGATGCTGGCCACGCCGCCGCGTGCCGTACACTTCACGACGGGAAACCTTGATTCTGCGACGCCAATTCCAACTGTTGAGAGGAATCGTGAGACATCAGAGAACAGGTGCGGGCAGGCAGTTCGATCTTCGAGCCAAGGCTCCTCCCGTCGCCCTGGCCGTGACGATGGCGATCGCCCTTTTCGTCACCGCCTGCGGGTCGAGCGCCGGCACATCGTCAACGACCACAGCCGCTGACTCACCGACGACGGCGACCGCTGGTTCGTCAAGAGTCAGTGACCCGCTCTCCCAAGTGGCAGCGGCCGTCGCCGCAGCAGCAAGGATCCAGACGCTCCCGTCGAATACCCAGCCACCGCTTCAGGACGTCGCCAACGACGACTTCCCCTCGAGCCCGGCAGCCCATGCATGTCCCCCCGGAAGTCTGGGCCCAGCGAATTCAGCGAGTGCTCCGTGCGCTTTTGGAGACCCGGCCGGGAGCAAGACCATTGTGTTGGTGGGAGATTCTCACGCCCAGATGTGGGAGCCGGCCTTCGATACGATCGCGACCCAGCTTCAGTCGAAGCTGTTGATGATGTCGAAACCCTCTTGCCCCTTCGCCACATTGAGCTACTTCTCGAGGAGCTCATCGACTCCCTGGAGTCCTACTCCCCAGTGTGTCGCCTGGCAGAAGAACGTGATGGCCACGATCAAGGCCTTGCGCCCGAGCCTTCTCATCATGATAAGCGACCACTACGGCTACACCTCCGATTGGTACGCCGCCCTCCGGTCGATGGTGGCCAAGGTGTCGCCCTCCGTCGGGAAGGTCGTGGTCGTCGGCCAGATCCCCAACCTCCAGGACGGCACGGCCGCCTGTCTGGCCAGACATGTATCCAATATCCAGCTCTGTTCTACTCCGGCAAGCCAGGCGATTCAGACCGGTTACGTCGCGGCCGAGAAGCAGGCCTCCGGCGAGACGGGCGCGACGTACGTCGACTTGACTCCGTGGTTCTGCACATCCACGTGCACCGCATTGATCCACAGGACGGTCGTCTACTACGACCGCGCCCACATCACGCTCTCCTTCAGCTCCTACCTCGAGCCCGCGCTCTACCAGACGCTTCGGAACGCCGACGTATTCACGAGCGACCCCAAATAGCTCGCCCATGCTCGCCCCCCGAGACGTGACAAAGGCACTGACGGAGGGCGCGTCCGGCCTCCTGGCCCGGCGGACGCAGTAGCGGCCTCGTTCCCGTCGTTCGGTCCGTACGACCCGTACGGTTCCGGGTCGGCGGACGCCGGTCGGCCATCGAGAAGGACGCGCGGGACCATCCTGGTGTGGGAAAGATCAGGTAACGTTCAAGGATCATTGTGCCTTTGGGCTGGCGGGTTCCAGCATGAGTGGTCATCGATGCACCTGAATCGGAGGCGGTGTGACAGGGGAAGAATCCGTCGAACCTACCGAAGGCGCGACTGACCTCACGTTTGCCGAGTACACCCCGAAATTCCGGCCCGACGTGCAGGCTCTGCGCGCCTTGGCCGTTGTGCTCGTCGTGCTCTTTCACGCAGATTTCCCGGGGATCCACGGTGGGTTCCTGGGAGTTGACGTGTTCTTCGTGATATCCGGGTTCGTCATCACCGGTGTCTTGCTCCAAGAACGTGCGACCAAGCAGCGCACTTCGATTACCGGCTTCTACGCCCGCCGGATCCGCCGGATCCTGCCGCTGGCGACCGTCGTGCTCATCGGCACCATCTTCGCCGTCTATCACTGGCTCAGCTTTGTATCCGGAGCTCAAAACGCAAATGATGCGAAATGGGTGGCGGCATTCCTCGCCAATTTCCATTTCGCCAGCCAGGGCACCCAGTACTTCACGTCCGAGCTGCCGCCGTCGGCCTTCCAGCAGTACTGGTCTCTCGCGGTCGAGGAACAGTTCTATCTGGTCTGGCCACTGACGTTTCTCGGGCTGGTCGCCCTTTTCCCCAAGATCGGCTATCGGGCAAAACTCATCACGGCATTGACGGTCGTGATCATTGCCTCGGTCACATGGAGCATCATCGAAACGAGTCACAGTGAGAGCTGGGCCTTCTTCTCGCCATTGACGCGCGCCTGGGAGCTGGCCCTCGGTGCTCTCCTCGCCGTCGCCACCCCGATGCTCCGTGATCGTGCACCCCGCATTGGCCTCAGCCTCTGCGTGGTGGGCTTGGCCGGCATCCTCTTGAGCACATGGTTCTACAGCAGCTCTACGAGCTGGCCGGGGGCAGCTGTCATCATCCCGGTTCTTGCCACCGGAGCCATCATCGCCGGCGGCACGCTCCGTGAGTCCTCGAAGTCCGGCCGCATCGTCGGGTTCCTTCCGATCCAATGGACGGGGAACATCTCCTACTCCCTGTACCTCGTTCATTGGCCGATCCTCGTCATTGCCTCGGAGTACGCGCTCAAGCCTCTGCCCCTGCGGAGCGAGGTCGAGCTGGTCGTCCTCTCCTTCGTGGTGGCTGGTCTCACCTTCTACCTGATCGAGAAGCCATTTCGGAGGGCGAAGCTCCTCGTGGAGCGCCGGAGCCTGACCTTTGGCCTCGGAGTGGTGCTCACCGGCCTGTCCTACGCGACGATCTACTGGCATCTGCATCACTACTAGTCTCCGATGGCCCGCCTCGAGTGTCCGGCCCGGTCGGAGTCGTCGGTTCCGGCCGACGAAGGCTCAGGGTCGAGAGATATCCACATACAGTTGATGCGTCGATTCAGCGATGACATCCCAGGACAAGCTCTCTGAGTACTTCTTGCCGGCTTTCCCACGTTCGGCAAGGTCCGCCGTCCCGGACAGGGAGTTCTGCATGCTGTCGAGGAGTGCATTCGGTGCGAGCGGGTCGTAGTAGAAACCGCTCTCTGCGGGCAGGTCCCGGATCGTCCCCAGAGCCGGTGCGATAAGGGGTCGACCGAAGGACAATGCCAGCAAGGCTGTGCTGCTGGTCGTGGTCTCACGAAACGGCAGGCAGACGACGTCCGATGCACGAAAGTACGTCGCCACCTCGTCATTGGGGACGAATCCCTCGTGCACGGAGATTCGTTCGTGCTGGCCGGCACTGCACAAGGTCCCTTTGAGCGAATCATCCTGGCATTGCCCTGCAATGATCAAATGGGTGGCCGGCATGTCCAGTTTGGAAAAGGCATCGATCAGTTGGTCGACGCACTTGTACGGACGGATGAGCCCGAAGAAGAGGAAGACGAATTCATCGTGGCCGATGCCCAGTGCCGCCCGGGCCTCTGCCTCACTGGCATCGTCCTTATAGATATCCCCGTAGGACCCGATCGGGATCACGACCGTCCGCCGGGTGGAAAGGCCGATCTCCTGCATCTGCGCGATCGTCTGGGTGGAGTGGACGATAACCGCGTCGGCCAAGGAGCTGATGCATTTGTTCACCACGCGGGCGTTCCGGAAGTTCTCGGCATGGGGGAGATGGTCATGGGCAGTCCAGACCAGCTTGTAGCCCAACAGCTTTATCCAGACGATCGTGGCAATGGAGAAATATTGCATGAGAAATCGGGAAAGCGATCGATTGAGCCGCGGGATCCTGAACAGATAGGTCCAGTGGAGATGGAAGATGCGGTAGCCCTGCAGGCGCTTCAGCAGTAGCACGAGAGGCAACAGCACCACGTTGACGGTCTGGTAGTTCGACGGGCCGGCCAGATAGTGGATCGGGATGTCCGGGTACTGCTCTCTCATCGGGCCATAGAGAAGTTCTTGATAGGGGTTGGCGTCCTTGGGGAATACCAGCACCTTCATGGTGTCCTCAGCCCTCGCAACACCCCGAGCCCGTAGACGATGTGGTAGCCGACGGTGCGAAAGGGCCGATGGTCGATGTTGTGGAAGATGGGGACGAGCAGGAGGAGGGGATATGGCCAGAAGAAGATGGTGAGAGGGAGCCCGAGGAGGTAGGCCGGATAGAAGAGGACCATGACGTCGTTGCCGAGGAGGTTTCGCCAGTGATCGGGGTGTTTCTGGTAGAGCTTCGTCCTTCCGATCCCATACCGGAAGGTTCGCTTCAGGTCTTCTCTCGTGTTGCCCCAGTCGTGAGTGACTTCTGCCTCCGGGACGTGTCGGACCTTGTACCCGGCGTCAATCGCCCTCCAGCAGAAGTCGATGTCCTCGGCGTAGCCGATCTCTTCATCGAAACTCCCGACGGTTGTGAACACGCTGCGGTGAATGGCGATGTTCATAGTTGGAGCCTCGGCGAGATAGTGCCGGCACGGATCGGCAGTCGTCGAGCTCTCGCGTGGTGCTGTGCTGTCATACGCCGACGGTCCACTGGTGGAGGTGACGCCGCCGGCCACGATGTACTCCTGCTCACGCTGTATCGGAGAAACCAGGTTGCTCAGCCAATTGGTGCTTGGGATACAACTGGCATCCAGAAAGACGATGATGTCGCCATCACTGTGTTGAATGCCGAGGTTTCTCTGTTCTGCGATGGTTCGCTTCCCCGGGACGGGAGAAGGAAGCGAATACCACTTCACCGACGGGAATACTTCTCGTATGTCATCCAACCTTCCCGCGGAGGCGTCCACGACCACGACCTCGAAGGGAATCGGGCTCGAAAGACCGGCCAGGGCGGACAGGGTGTCGGCGATGCCCCGGTCGTACCGGTTGACGATCACTACTGAGGCGCGAGCAATGTCTTCCTCATCGACCATTGTCAATCAACGATCTTCTGGCCCGAGCGCCGACCCGGCGGGAGCCTGGGCGGTGGGGGACGTCGCGTACTGCTCCGCCTGGTATCGCCCCTCTGGTTGTTTTGCCCCCACCATCGTCCTGGCCATCCTGTCACAGAGCTGCCCGCATGGGACGCCGACACCGGGTGATTATACAAGACCCCGATTTACGGGCTCCTGCCCGGACGCCGGAGGCGGTGAACGAAACGTTCCCGAGGTCCGGGGCGAAGCTACCGGGGTCTCGGAGGTGACGATGCGGCGACCATCCCGGTCGTCAGAAGCACGCCTTGATGGCGGCCTGGCCGGCTGGTTGCAGCTGTTCGGGCTGGGAGGAGTCGGGCGCGGTCATCAGATTTCCGGAGTTATAGGTGAAATCGGGGCCCCAGAAGTAGATACCGCTCTGCTTGTGGGCCTTGTAGAACTCGCAGGCAGCTTTGAACCAGTTGCCCTGAATCGACTGGTTGAACGTCCCGGTGACGGCGATGTAGGGGGTTTGGTAGGCGCCGTCTACGGCCTCGATGCCGACCTCGTCGATGGTGACATTGCTGTCAGCAGTCCCGTACTTGTGGGAGCTGAGGAACGAGTTCCACCCGGCAAGCAGCTGGGCCACCGATGCGGTGGGGGGCGCCTTCGACTCCGGCTCGATGCCTGGGTAGGAGTCCATGCCGACGGAGGTGCCCGCGTGGACCTCCCCCTTCCCGCCGTTGGGCGCGGCCCTCCAGCTCGTGGCGAAGACCAGCTGACCCGTGTAGTGCTCCTTCGACTTGGCCCAGGTGATGACCGACGACCATTGGGTGGCCGTCGAGAGGCTGGCCAGTTCGAGCGAGATGGTGAAACCGGTGACCTTGTCGGACGCGGCCAGTGCCAGATACGGCGCCATCATCGACTCGTAGCTTGCGAACCACGCCGTTCGGCTCGGCGGGTCGATGTCACCTCGCCACTCGGGGCTCAGATTGGTCTCGTCCATGAGGGGTCGGAACAGGACGTGCAGACCGGCCTGTTGGGCCGCCGTGACCAGAACGGCCAGACGGGCCGCGGCCGGCGATTGTGCTTCCGAGCTCGGGTCGGCTCCGGTGCAATTGTTGGCGGTTGAGGCGTAGACGCAGTTCGCATCGAGGGAGGGGGTGAAGAACGGGAACACGATGGCCACGGCGTTGGCGCCCAGGGACTTGATGCCTTTCATCTCATTCTTGGCGTCGGCCAGCCAGATCGGCCCCGATTCACCGTTGTCGGTGACGTAGACATTGACTCCGTGGGTCGACGTCGACCCGGCGGGGATCGTGGCCGCACTCCCGGGCGTGGCCGTCAGCATCGGTATGAGAAGCCCGATGGCGGCGATGAGCGCGGCAACCGAAATGGAGACAGACCTGCGAGCTCGGAGAAGGGTCATGGTGACGTTACGCTCCATTCACGAATTCCAGCGGGTTGGATGCGACGCAGGCGTGCCCCAGGTGCCCCCGGACCTGACAGGCGGCAGAATCCCACCACTGATGACGATCTCTCCCGCGTGGCGACGTTCGGATTGACGCCGTCCGGGCTGCGTCCGGCCCCCGCCGGACCCGCTGAGATTCGAATGCAGATCGGAGCTGGTGATCCACCCGAACAACCCCCTTCCGCCTGGCGCCGGAGTCAGCCCCCGAGACACGGTCTCGAGCTTTCCACGGTCAGAATTCTGACATGGCCAGGCCGGAGGTGTCTATCGGTGGCGCCCTGTCACACGGGCGTCACCAGATCGTGTCGCGGCGCTGTCGCTCTCATCAATGTTGAGGATGACGGGGATTTGTGACGCGTGGTGGATCCGAGCATCCGGAGGTGGCGACGCCGCTGCCGACCAGTGCTCAGGCCATCTCGCGGTAGATCTTCTCCAGCCGATCGGCGACCGACTCCCAGCTTCGGCCGGCCACCCGATGGCGACCGGCTGCCGCCATCTCCCTGCGTCGTGGTCGGTCATCGGCGAGCGACTCGAGCGTCTCCGCCAGCGCCGGTGCGCTCGGCGGTACGACCGTGCCCACGCCGGCCAACGTCTCACGGGAGCCGGGCACGGCTGTCCCCACGATCGGGACACCGGCCGCCATGGCCTCCAAAAAGACGAGGGGCATGCCCTCCCCGTCGGAGGTGGACACGAGGACATCGGCCCAGCGGTACCAGCCCGACCAGGTCCTCTCCGCTCTGCTGGCCGACGAAACGAATCGCCGGCCGGCCGGTGGCCCGACGCCTGAGCGTCTCACCTTGCTCTCCGTCTCCCACGATCACGAGCTCGAAGGGGCGGCTCAGGAGATCGACCGTGTCGAGGAGCCGGTTCACGTTCTTCTCGCCGCTGAGGCGACCCACGTAGAGCAGCCGGTACGGCCGATCCTTGATCTCTTCGGTTTCTCTGTCGGAGAAGAACCGGTCGTGCACGCCGTTGGCAAGCACCCTGATCCGTTCATCCGGTACTCGGTACCAGTCATGGACAGCCGAAGCCTGGGTTTCGTCGAGGACGATCACCCGTTTGGCGCGCCGGAGGATCGGCGCCAGGACGTGCCGCTTGTAGGCAGCGAGAAGCCGCGGGTGGGCGCTGGGGGGAACATCGCAGTGGTAGTGGGCCACCAACGGACGCTGCCCGAGGAGTGAGCCGACCACGGCCAGCTCCGGCGCAAAGGCCTGAACGGCATGCACGTGCAGGATCGTGTGCCGAGGCAGGGCCACGATCGAGGGAAGGGCCGTCGGGAAGATGGGGGTGTTGGCCACTTCGACGGCGGGGAACCGTCGCACCGACAAGGTCTCGCCCACTTCGGGCACCGGTCTCTTGCCGGCTCCGACGTTCGATGTGAAGACGCGGACCCTGTTGTTCACGGCGAGGCCTTCGGCCAGCGCCGCGGCCACGGTCTCCATTCCCCCAGGTGCGGCGGGTAGTAGGGGACGATCTGGGCGATGTCGAGCCCGTCCGGGTGTCTGTTCACCGGCCCCACCCCGTCAGCAGGGTCCGGGTGTCTTCGGCGCGGTCATGACCCGTAGATGCCGATGGCGAACAGGGCGACCCACGAGGCGCCGTAGATCTGCAGCCGGTGGTCCCGAAGGGCCAGCTCCTCGGGTTCGGCGCCGTCGCCCGCGTCGAGGATGCGCATCACATGGAGCAGGGCGATGGTGAAGGGCACGATGGTCAGCTGGAACCAGATCGGGTCGTGGCCGGGGTGGACCTCGCCGGCCCGCTCGAAGGCCCACAGGCAGTAGGCGGTCACCGTCACCGCCGCCGACAGGGTCCGGACCGACCGGAGGAAGCTCGGGGTGTAGGAGCCGAGGGTGGGCCGGACCGAGCGTTCGTCCGTCTCACCGTCGACCAGGAGCTGCTTCTCGCCCGACCGCTTCCCGGTCACGACCAGCAGCGAGCCGAACGACGCCACGATGAGGAACCAGTTGGACAACACGATGCCGGTGGCCACGCCCCCGGCCACGGCCCGGAGGACGAACCCGGCGCTGACGGCGGCGAGGTCGAGGATGGGCTCGTTCTTGAGCCCGAACGAGTAGGCCACGTTGATGAGGCCGTAGAGGGCCATGACCAGGGCGAGGTGCCACCCCGCCACCACCTCCCCGAGGCCGATCGAGACCGAGATGAGCACGAGCCCCGCCGTCAAGGCCAGGGACCGGGGGACGATCCCGGCCGCCACCGGGCGGAAGCGCTTCGACGGGTGCTCGCGGTCCGAGGCGGCGTCGAGGGCGTCGTTCAGGTAGTAGGTGCCGGACGCGGCGACACAGAAGATGCCGAAGGCGGCCAGCGTGTGCCAAAAGGCGCTCCGATGGAACAGCACGCCGGCCGAGGCCGGGGCCACGAAGACCAACAGGTTCTTGATCCACTGCCGCGGCCGGCTGAGCAGGACCAGTCCGGCCAGCACCGAACCGGACGCTGCCACCTGGTCACCGGCATGTTCGTCGGGTCTGTCCACAGCTTCGGCCGGAGTGCTCGTCATCGGTCCCACGACCGGGGGCGGGGAGTGGGGCCGGGGTCGGGCCGGAGGGGCGGTGCGGTCGCCGTCATTTGAAGCACGCACGGATGGCGGCTTGCGCGGCTGGTTGCAGCTCTGACGTCTGGGCCGGATCGGGCTGGGTCGTCAGGGTCCCGAACTTGTAGGTGAATTCCGGTCCCCAGAAGTAGATACCGCCGAGCTTGTGCTCCTTGGTGAACTCGCAGGCGGCTTTGAACCAGTTGGCCTGGATCGTCTGGTCGAACGTCCCGTCGACGTAGATCCAGGGGGTCCGGTAGGCACCGTCGGCGGCAACGATGCCCGCTTCGTCGATGGTGACGTTGCGGTCTGCGGTCCCGAACGGCTTGGCGGCGAGATACGCGTTCCATCCGGAGAGGAGTTGGGCCACCGAGGAGGTGGGGGTCGCCGTCGGCACGCCAGGATAGGTGTCGATGGCGACGGAGGTGTACTTGTGGACCTCGCCGCGGCCGTGGGGGAGGCTCCCCCTCCAGCTCGTGGTGAAGACCAGCTGTCCGGTGTAGATCTTCCGGGCGAATGCGATGGTTGCCGGCCATTGGTCGGTCTTGGTCAGGCTCTCGAGCTCGAGCGAGATGGTGAACCGGGCCACGTTGTTCGATTGGGCCATTTCCAGATATGGCTTCAACATCTGGTTGTAGCTTGCGAACCAGGCCGGTCTGTCCGTCGGAAGGATGTCGCCTCGCCACTGGCCGTTCAGGTTGCTCTCGTTGAGGCTGGGCCGGAGCAGGACCTGGAGTCCCGCCGCCTGGGCGGCGCGGACGAGAACGGCCACACGGGCCGGGCTGGGCGATTGCGCATAGGGAGTAGCAGTGGGTCCGTGGCACTGGTCGGCGGTGAACACGCTGTTCGCCTCGAGCCCGGTCGTATAGAAGGGGAAGGCAATGGCGACGGAATTTGCACCCAGGGACTTGATGCCCCTCATCTCGTTGGTGGCGTCGGCCTGCCAGACGGCCGCCGGCTCACAGTTGTCCGTGACGTAGACGTTGACTCCGTACTGGGCGGTGGTCGCGGCGCTGTTCCCGGAGGTCACGAGGAGAGCTGTGACAAGCCCGACGATGGCGAGCAGCACGACGACGGCCACCACGAGAAACGAACGGCGGGCTCGACCGGGGCTCATGATGCTGCTCCACCTCACCTTGGCCCACAGGTGTGGCCGGGAAGGCCGATGGCTCCCAGCCCGCCGGCGCGGCCGAGCCCCCGGTCGCCACCCAACGCCTCGGGTGGGCTGGTGACGGCTCGCCGAGCTGAGCGAGCCGGCGCGCCAGTCATCAGCGTCGGTGACGTCGTCCGAGCCGAAGCCATCCCCACCCCCCTGAGGTACCCATCGTCGAATTATTGCATGTGACCTCGGTTTGCTGCCATCAGCCCCATGTCGAAGCCCGGAAAATCGCTCGTCATCGGCCCGCGACTCGACGCCGGCAGTAGGGGTCCGACCGACGTGCTCCGAGCGCGTTCGACGACCAGACGCCTCGTCGTGGACCAGATCGGATTTGAGCGACACCGGGATGGCGACAGAGGGAAGGGCACCACAAGCCATTTCAACCCCCCCGGGCTCGCCCGGCGGGGCCCCCGATAGAACTGCTCGTCGCCGTGGTCAGGCCCTCCGATCTCTCAAGATCAAGCTACCGGCTGACGATAGAGGAATTGTGCGGAGACCCACGCGGCGCCTGCTCCCTGTCTTCGGAGCGGCCGCGCTGGTGATCGCGACGCTGACCGCGGTGGCCCCAGAGGCGGCGGCGGCGGTGCGGCCACCGACGATTTCGTCTTTCACCCCGACCAACGGGCTGAGCACGGGTGGAACGGAGGTCGTCGTCAAGGGGACCAACCTCTCATCCGCCATCGTGACGTTCAACGGTGCCCGCGCAAAGATGGTCGAGGACACAGCGACCCGGATCATCGTCAGCACGCCCGCCGGAACACCCGGTCTCGTGACGCTTCGGGTCAGTGCGCCCGGCGGACAGGCGGATGGCCCGACGCCCTTCACCTACGATGTCGTCGTACCAGCCCAGTGGAGCCGGCCGCCCAACTCGGACACCAACTGCGGCACGTGGATCAGCGCGATCAATGTCCCGCCCAACGTCGCCTCCGCGGTGGTCACGCTGAGCGGGGCCGGTGGTGGCGGGGGCGGCTACTCCGGTCACGGTGACCCGGTCGGCGGAACGGGTGGGGCGGTCAAAGCCACCCTGACCGGTCAGAGCCTCGACTCGCCGATCGCGGTCGAAATCGGGTGCGGCGGGAGCCCAGGCGTCCGCAAGGCTGCGATCGTGGGGAGAGGCGGGATCGGCGGATCCGGGTATGCACCCGGTGGGGACGGTGGCGGACTGGCTGTCGGCATCGGAGCCACTGGTGGAGGCGGCGGTGGCGCGTCGGCCCTGTGCCTCGGGAAGATCACGTGCACCGTTCCGGTCGTCGTTGCCGCTGGTGGCGGTGGAGCCGGAGGCGAGCGCGACTGCTCCACCCGTGATGTGGCGGGATCGGGTGGAAGTGCGGGCCTCGGCCCAACCGGCACGCGTGGCCAATTCGGCGTGACCGGCGGGCTTGACGGTCACGATGGCGACAGCGGGCGGGGCGGCGGTGGGGGCACGGCTACCGCAGGTGGACGATGGGCCCGCGGTAACCCCATTCCGGGCGGTCCGGGAGACAACACGCCGCCAGGTTCCATGGGCGGAACAGGAGGTTTCGGGGCCGGCCGGCCGGGTGCCGTCCCGGTCCCGGTGAGCGGCGGCGGCGGCGGAGGGGGCGGCCTCACCGGCGGCGCGGGGGGCGGGTCCGACCGCTGCACCGACAAGGGGATCTTTGTGACCGGCGGCAACGCGGCGGGAGGCGGAGGCGCGGGTTCCTCGGCAGCCAACAAGACCAACACGACCGGCGTGGCCTCCGGCGGAGGCGACGCCCGCGGCGGAAAGAGCAACACCGGGACCAAGCCGACGGCCACCCAACTGTGTCCCGAGGACGACGCCAGGTTGTTGACCACCGGGTGCCCCGGTTACGTGTCGCTTGCCTTCGGCATCTCTCCTACACCGACGGTGACGTCACTCTCGCCGGGGAGCGGGCCGCTGGCGGGAGGTACGCCGGTCACCGTGACGGGCACCAACTTCTCCGCCGCGGCCAAGGTGGACTTCGGCACCACGAGGGCCACGGGCGTCACCGTCCATTCATCGACGTCCATCACCGCCACTGCGCCCGCGAGTGCTGCCGGCACCGTCGATGTGACGGTGGCGACCTCGGGAGGCACGTCCGCGACCTCGCCCGCCGACCAGTTCACCTACCTCCCTCCGCCGGTCGTCGACGGTGTCAGCCCCGCCTCGGGCCCGGAAGCGGGCGGCAACCGGGTGGTGATCGACGGGGGACCCTTCACCGATACCGGCCATGTGTCGTTTGGTGGCGCTCCGGCCCACTTCAGCGTGGACACGAGCTATCAGCTGACCGCCAGCGCCCCGGCCGGGACCGGGACCGTGGACGTGACCGTCACGACGCCGGGAGGGACCTCACCGGCAGGCAGCTCCGACGAGTACACCTACGTCCCTGTTCCCACCGTGAACGGGGTCAACCCGGCGAGGGGCTCGACACTGGGCGGCACGCCGGTCATCGTCACCGGGACCGGCTTCGCCCACGCCACCACCGTCCTCTTCGGGACGGCTCCGTCGAAGAGCTTCACCATCGCGTCCGACACCTCCCTCACCACCGTGGCCCCCGCCGGCTCGCCGGGAGTGGTCGATCTGAGGGTACGGACCGCGTCGGGCACCTCGCCGACGTCGAGCGCCGACCGGTTCACCTACCTGGCACCCCCGACGGTCTCCAGCGTGGACCCGAACGGGGGACCTGCTGCCGGTGGGACGTCCGTCACCATCACCGGAGGCGGATTCACGGGGGCGACCGGCGTCGAATTCGGTGACAACGCGGCCTCCGACCTCGTCGTCCACTCGTCCTCGGACATCACCGTGGACTCGCCGCCCGGCGTCGGCGGCACGACCGTCGACGTCACCGTCACGGGCCCGGGCGGCACGTCGGCCACCGGCCACGGCGATCACTTCACGTACCAGCCGGAACCGTCTCCACCGCAGGTGCACGTCGTGAATCCGCACATCGGCCCGCCGGCCGGCGGAACGCCGGTCACGATCGCCGGCACCGGATTGACGGATCCACAGGAGGTCCTCTTCGGCGGCGTCCCGGCGACGGGTGTGGTCGGGGTGTCGGACACCGAGATCACAGCCACGGCTCCGGCCGGGTCTGGGACGGTGGACGTCCAGGTGGCCACTCCGGTGGGCCTTTCACCGATCGGCGACGCCGACCACTACACCTACATACCCCGACCAACCGTGTCCTCGGTCCGTCCGGATGCGGGTCCGGCGACCGGAGGAACGGTCGTCACCGTGACCGGCTCCGGTCTGGGCGGAACCACCGCGGTGGACTTCGGCGGGGTTGCGGGAACGGGCCTCGTCGTCCTCTCCGGCTCCGAGCTCACCATCCACTCGCCGGCCGGGTCGGGGATGGTGCACGTGACCGTCACGACCCCGGGGGGCACCTCGGAGACGTCGACCGCCGATCAGTTCACCTACCTCCCGGCCCCCAAGGTGACCGGTGTCGTTCCCCCGGAGGGCGCCGAATCAGGAGGCGGGATCGTCGCCGTGTACGGGACCGGCTTCTACCACGTCTCGTCGGTCATGTTCGGCACGAGGCCGGGGACCGGGGTCACTCCCCTCGATCCCGACCTTCTCACCGTCAGGGTCCCTACCGGGACAGGCACCGTCACCGTGACCGTGGCGACACCGGGCGGGACGTCGGCCCACGGTCCTGCCGCCCGCTTCGCCTACCTCCCCGCTCCCACCGTGACCGGGCTCAGCCAGAGCGCCGGCCCCGAGCCCGGGGGCGGCACCATCATCGTCAAGGGCACCGGCTTCACCGGGGCGGCGACCACCTTCTTCGGAACCTCACCGGCGGTGTTCAGCGTCGACTCCGACACCCGGATCACGGCGACGATCCCTGCGGGCCGCGGCACGGTGAGTGTGACCGTCACCACGGCAGGCGGAAGCTCGGCGACCGGCGGCGCGGGCCGGTACACCTACTTCCCGGTGCCCACGGTGACCAGAGTCACCCCGAATTCGGGGCCGACCAGCGGTGGGCCGACCGTCACCATCAGGGGCAGCGGCTTCATCGGGCCGACCCTGGTGAGCTTCGATGGCGCCATGGCCGCCGGCGCCCAGGTCATCTCTCCGACCCAGCTGCTGGCCAGGGTGCCTCCGGGGGATCAAGGCACCGTGCACGTGAGCGTCGTCACCCCGGGCGGATTCTCATCCGTCAGTAGCGGAGACGAGTTCACCTACCTCCAGCCTTCCGGCTATAGGGAGGTGGCCTCCGACGGCGGCATCTTCTCCTTCGGCGACGCCGTCTTCTACGGCTCGATGGGCGGCCACCATCTCAACCAGCCGATCGTGGGGATGGCCACCACCCCCGACGGCGGCGGCTACTGGCTGGTGGCCTCCGACGGCGGCATCTTCTCCTTCGGTGACGCCGTCTTCTACGGCTCGATGGGCGGCCACCACCTCAACGCCGCCATTGTCGGGATGGCCACCACCCCCGACGGCGGCGGCTACTGGGTGGTGGCCTCCGACGGCGGCATCTTCTCCTTCGGCGACGCCGTCTTCTACGGCTCGATGGGCGGCCATCATCTCAACGCCGCCATTGTCGGGATAGCCGCCACCCCCGACGGCGGCGGCTACTGGGAGGTGGCCTCCGACGGCGGCATCTTCTCCTTCGGCGGCGCCACCTTCTACGGCTCGATGGGCGGCCACCACCTCAACCAGCCGATTGTCGGAATGGCCGCCACCCCCGACGGCGGCGGCTACTGGCTGGTGGCCTCCGACGGCGGCATCTTCTCCTTCGGCGACGCCGCCTTCCACGGCTCGATGGGCGGCCACCATCTCAACCAGCCGATCGTGGGAATGGCCGCCACCGCCGACGGCGGCGGCTACTGGCTGGTGGCCTCCGACGGCGGCATCTTCTCCTTCGGCGACGCCACCTTCCACGGCTCGATGGGCGGCCACCATCTCAACCAACCGATCGTGGGGATGGCCACCGACCCGGATCCGCTCGCCGACTGAGTTCGCTGACGTTGCACTGCTCTCAGCCTTGTCGGATCGCGACGGGCAGACATGACGCCGACAGCACGCGGTCCGACCGACGAGCACCGACCGCCTGAGACGAGCGGGCGCGCCTCTCACTCGAGGTCGGACCTGCTAGCGTTTCGCCGCAGCCGAGTGTTGCTTCTGGGGCCGCTGAGACAGTATTGGTCGGGCGTGGGGTGCGGTATGGACGATCAGAAGGTTGACCAGGGCCTCACGGCATCCGGGCCGTCAGGTGGGCGGACCCGAACCCCGCATCAGGGCATCGCCGTCGTCGGGATCTGCCTCGCCATCCTGATCGTGGCCTATGGGCTGTTCTCGAGCTGGATCGTCAACGGCATTGCCGATGCAGCCGGCGGACGGCCGACTACCTCGTTCGATGCACTGTGGTTTGCCAACCCGTCGATTGCAGCCCGGCCCGTCCCCCGGGGGACCGAGGTCGACGTCGCGGTCTCGAACCAGTCACGGGGTGCCCAGACGCTGCACTGGTCGACGTCGAGTTCCGGTGCCACCCTGCAACTGGGTTCGATCGACGTACCGGCCGGGTCGACCAGGACGTTTGTCGTTCAGACCCGACAGGCACGTTCCCATCAGTGGTTCTCCGTTCGATTGGTCGGCACATCGATTGTGATCAAGTCCATGATCAGCTGATGAAGGTAGATCACAGATGGAAGTCGACGTAGCCGCCTCCACCCGCACCCCGTCACCAGGTAGCGCTCCCGCCGAAGGCGATCGGCGGCGTCGACCGCGAAGTTGGTTCGTACCGACGTGGACGCTGGCAGCAGCCGTGCTCACTGCCGTTGCCATTCTGATCCCGCTTGGGCCGGGTGCGAAGGGGCTTGCCATTGTGGGCGTCGTCATCGTGCCCGGGGCCACGGCGACCGCGCTGACGGGACTTGCGCTCAACGGCGTGACCCAGCGGATATTGCTTTCGTTGGTGGTGGGGATAGCTGGTCTTCTGGGCGTCGGCCTTCTTTGTGCCGTCGTTCTGAAGCCGCTGGGCATCGAGCATCCGCTCACCCGGGGCCCCATGCTGGTCGTGTGGATGCTCCTGCTGGTCGCTTCGATCGTCTTCCCGGCGCGCCGGGAGACGGACCCGATGCGATGGCTGCTGGGCGGTGTCTCCCGGCGTCACTGCCTCTGGCTGGCGGGCCTCGGCATCCTTCCTGCGCTCACGTTGCTCGGCGCCGGCCGACTGAATGCCGGTCACGGCGCCGGTCTGGCCATCGCCGCGTGCGCGCTGTGCGTCGGGGTGTTGACGTTCGCCCTCGTATCGACACTGTGGGGCAGAAACTACGTGCCGGTGGCCCCCACCATCTTCATGACCGTCGTGGCCCTGGTGTGGCAGGTATCGAGCCGGGGGGACTGGCTCTTCGGAACCGATATCCAGCATGAGTATTCCGTAGCCAACACCGCTGCGGTCACCGGCCGGTTCGCCCTCACCACTCACAGCGATGCATACCAGGCCATGCTGTCCCTGACGGTGCTCCCAGCGCAGCTGCACGCCCTGAGCTCCGCGTCGGTGGAGATCCTGCTCCAGTTCCTGCCCGCTGCCGTCCTCGGCCTCGTCGCCGTTGGCGCACTCTGCATCTTCCGCTCGCTGGCCTCTGAAGGACTGGCCGTGGGGTTCACCCTGCTGTTCGTCGGCGTGAACACCGCGCTGGTCACGGAACTTCCTGCGGTCACCAGACAGTGTTACGGCCTGCTCATGTTCGAATCGATGGTCCTCATCATCGTGCTCGCACCGCAGCCGATCAGAAGGTCCCGGGTCCTGGCCGCGACGCTTGGCGTTGCCATGGCCTGGTCACATTATTCGACGGCCTATATTGCCGTACCCGTCCTTGTCGTCGGATGGATCTTCGGCTGGCTCTTCGCGGCCAGATCTTCCGATGCCGGTGACGGTCAGGGCGTCCGATCGTTGCGAACGCAACCGGAGCCGGATCACGTGGCCGATCGCAGTCGAGCCGTTCTGTCGACTGCCGTCGTCGCTGTCACCGTCCTCGCCGCGGCAGTGTGGGGCCTCGTGATCGCAGGGACGGGCAACCAACTTCGGCAATTGGGGCATTCGATCGAGACGAAGGGCTTCGCCATACTCGGCGGCGGGGACATGCTGAACAGATGGGTCGACGGATCGGCCCCGACGTCCAGGTTCGCCAATGTGCTCGCCGACGTGGTGCGGCACCGTCCCGGCGTGCGGCCGGCGGCCCACTCGTGGTTGAGCATCGATCCACGCGCGCTCGGCGTTCATCTCGCCAGTTCGTCAGCGCCCAGGCGGCCCGCCGTGCCGGTACTCGGGCCGACCTCGACGGCACTGCTGGGCCTGGCCAACGAGCTCGTCATCGTCGCCTCGGTGGTGGCGGTGATCATCTCGGTGGTCATGCTCGTCCGAAACCGGCATCTTCTCGCAGCTGAGGTCGTGGGCATGGCCGTGGGTGCAGTCGTCATCGACGCGGTGGCGCGTGAATCCGGGACCATTGCTCAAAAGTTCGGTCCGGGGCGCGTGGAGGTCCAACTGGGCGTGCTTCTCCTGATACCGCTGGCGGCGGTCGTGTCCTCCGCGACCCGGCTGTCCTTTCGGGCGCTGAGAGCCGGCCTACTCGCCCTGGTGGTCATCGAGCTGGCCGGGACCAGCGGCTTGTTGGTCATCGCCTTCGGAGGTGCGCCGGACGCCAGCCTTTCTGCTTCGGGTGAGAGCGTCGAGCGGTTCGTGGTGACCACCCCCGGGCTGTACACGGCGGGTTGGGTGGTGCACCATGCGGCCACTGATCGGGTCGTCCAGGCGGACGCCTTTGGCCAGCTCGCTCTGGCCGACTTCACCGGGGGGAGGAGGTACGCGACCTTCTATACCGTCGATCCCACCCACGTCGACCGCTTCGCGTGGATCTATGCATCGCCGGTGAACCTGGTCGATGGCCGTGCCCGTACCTCGACGAACGGAAACGTGACGTGTGTTTGTGTTTCCGCGGGACTTCTATGACCAGACCCGCCCGGTCATCTTCGCCACGGCTACGACGAAGGTCTACGGCCGGTCGTACTATGGCGAGACGTAGCGGCCCGGCTGCGCACGTCCCGTCGCCGCCGGTGTGGTGTCGCGGCCCCCACCCTCAAGACCGAAGGGCGAGATGCTCCACCGTCATGCGAAGCACTTGCGGATGGCGGCTTGTGCGGCCGGTTGCAGCTCTGACGGTTGGGTGGGATCGGGCTTGGTGATCAGCTTCCCGAAGTTGTAGTACAGCTGCGGGCCCCAGAAATAGAGACCTCCGACCTTGTGATCCTTGACGAACTCGCAAGCAGCGGTGAACCAGTTGGCCTGAATCGTCTGGTTGAAGGTCCCGCCCGGCGGCGGAGCAAGGTTCGGCTTTGCGTAGGTGCCGTCTATGGCGGTGATCCCCACCTCTTCGAACACGTCGCTGGCGGCTGCGGTGGCGAGCGGCTCAGCCTTGAGGTACGTGTTCCAGCCGGCCAGGAGCTGGGCGACCGTTGTGGTGGGCGTCGTGTGCAGAACGTCGGGATAGGCGTCTTGAGCGACCGCGATACCCGGATGGACTGCGCCCGCCAGTGGCTCGACCCAGCTCGAGTCGAAGGTCAGCTGGCCGGAGTAGAGCTGCTTGGCCGAAGCGATCACCGATGGCCACTGCAGGCTCGACGAGAGGCTGGTCAGCTCCGACGAAATGGCGAACCGGGTCACCCTGTTCGCTTGCGCCATCTCCAGATACGGCTTCAGGACACCTTCGTAGCTCGTGATCCAAGCGGCCTTATTGCTCGGGGCGATGTCACCTCGCCAATCGCCGAAGACGTAGATATTGGATTGATCCAGCAAGGGTCGGAGCAGGACCTGGAGTCCAGCCGATTGGGCCGCGTGCACGAGAACGGCCAGACGTGCCGGACTGGGCGACTGGAGCGCAACCGGGATCGCCTTGGGCTCGCCGCACAGGTCGGCGGTAAAGACGGTGTTCTCAGCGGGCTCGGCGATGTAGAACGGGAACACGATTTCGACGCTGTTCGCCCCCAGCGACTTGATGCCCTTCATCTCGTTCGTCGCGTTGGCCTGCCACACGGCCGCGGGCTCACAGCTGTCCGTTGCGTAGACGTCGATTCCGAGCTGGGGCGTGGTGGTCGCCTTCGTCGGTTTGGGTTTGGCCGTCGGGGCAGCGGCGGTCACCTTGGCGTCGGTGGTCGCCTTGGGTGCGGCTGCCACCTTCGGTGCGGCTGCCACCTTCGGTGCGGCCACGGCCGAGCTGATCTTGGCGGTGCTGCCCCCGCCGGAAGGCGGTGGGACGGGCTTGAGGACCCCGTCCACGAGCTCCCAGCCCGACGGAAGGGCGGCGGGGGTGCCCTCGACGTCATGGGAGGTGATGCCGGCGAGGGTGGCGTCGGCCAGATTGGTGCCGGCCATGAGGGCGAAGGTGACGTAGCCATTGGAGAGGTTGCTGCCACTCAGATCGGCATCGGTGAGGTTGGCTCGGTCGAGGTTGCTGCTGGCCAGGTACTGGCCGGCCAGATCGGCGTCGGTCAGATTGGCGTTGGGCCCCACGAGGTAGCCGCCGACGATCTGCCAATTGGTCGGTGTGGCCGTGGGCAGGGCGCGGGGCGCGCCCGTGATGCCCCCCGACGTCACGCCGGTCAGGAGGGCCCCGGTCAGGTTGGCCCCGGACAGGTCGCTGTCGGCCAGCTGGACCTCCATGGCGTCCACGTCGCTCAGATTGGCGTTGGTGAGGTTGGTCCCGGTCAGGACGGCCCCTTCGATGTTGGCCCCGGTGAGGTCAACTCCGGTGAGGTCCGCCCCTGCGAGATTGGCACCGTAGAGGAATGCGTCCGGCCCGATCAGGTACCCACTCACCACCGACCAGTTGGCCGGGAGTGCGATCGGGGTGCCGATGAGCCCGCCGGAGATGACCCCCGAGAGGATGGCACTGCCGAGGGAGCTCCCGTCGACGTCGGCACCGGTGAGGTTGGCGCCGGTGAGGTTGGCCGAGGTGAGGTCGACGTTGGCCAGCGCGGCGTTGGTGAGATTGGCAGCCGGCCCGACGAGGTACCCGCCGACCAGGCTCCAGCTGCTCGGGAGCGTGCCGCTGCCGGAGTCGTTGCCCGACACCAGACCGGTGAGGTCCGACCCCGAGAAATTGGCGCCGGCGAGGCTCGAGCCCTCGAGGCTGGCCTCGTCCAGGAGGGCGTTCTTCATGCCGCTACCGGTCAGGGTGGCGTTGGAGATGAGGGCGCCCTGGAAGTCGGCGCCGGTCGCCGTGGCCCTCGTCAGGTTGGCGTTGGTGAGGTTGGCGTTGGTCAGGTTGGCGCCGGTGAGATTGGCACCGGTGAGATTGGCGCCGGTGAGGTTGACCCCGTAGAGATCGGCTTTGGAGAGGTTGCAGCTCGTGAGGTTGGCGCCCGGGCCCGGGACGCAGGTGGCGGCGTTGGCGGGTACGGCGCCGGTCAGGGTGAGGGTCATGGCCATCAGCACCGTGGCGGCGGCCACGGACACAGCCCCCCTGGCGCGACGGAGGTACCCCCCACCGCTGGCCCCTGTAGTCTCCATAGGAAAAGTATTGCATAGTGTGGGTACTTTTCGGCGGCTGGCGAATCCGTGGCCGAGCCCCGGGCCGAGCCCGTGGCGAATCCGTGGCCGAGTACCGGGCCGAGCCCCGTGGCGAATCCGTGGCCGAGCCCGGGCCGAGCCCGTGGCGAATCCCGGGCCGAGTCCGTGGCCGAGCCCCTGAGCCCGACCTGTCGACCGCGGGTGGCATTCGTGAGGCATTCACCCTGCTCACAGGGTAACCCTCAAGTGACGGAGAGTGGTCCAGGGCTACGGCTGCGACGGATCATCGAGGACGCAGTCAGTCGCCGTCGCCACGGCGGCCACACCGTGAGGGGGCAGACCTTTGATGCATGTCGAAAAATGCGCGGTCGACGAGATCACCGGTGGAGGTGCGTGATCCACGCCGGTCCACACCCATGCGTCGGCCTGATGGATCGGTCGCTGCCCGGTCGAGGCCGATACCAGTGCGGCGGCGAAGGTCACGGAAGGCATCTGGTCATAGCCGGGAAGGTTGCGTTGATCCGGTATGACCACCATCGTGACTCCCCACTCCTCGAGCGCCTGTCGGACCGCGAGGATGTACTCCGGCTTGATGGTGTTGGCCACACGAATGGTCTCGAGGGCCCCATTGGGCTCCGGGGCTCCCGCGGGTACCGAGAGGTCGGAGATGACCGCGGCTCCGGCCTGCTCCTTCACCACCCGCTGGAGGATGCCGGCCGGACCTCCCTCCCCGACCATGGAGAAGTGCATCCCGCTCACCGCCTGCCACGTCATGGCGTTGTCGGGCGAGAGGAACGGCGCCGGCAGCACGAGCAGGACCTGATGCCCCTGCAAGTGCGGGGCGACGGTTCGGAACCAGGTGGGAAGATCCACCGGCTGGGTGGTGATGGGAATGCCCTGCGCGAGATAGGAAGCGGGCGGGACGATGGCGATCGCCGCCACCACCACGGCAATAGCGGCCCCCGCCCGACGCCGCCACCACGACGGCGCCCCGACGGCTGCCTGTCCGGCTGACCGCGCCCGCGCTGTACCGAGGTGGTGGTTCACGGCCACGTACACGTGCTCGACGATCAATCCCAACAGGACCGCCACAGTGAGGTAGGTGATGAGGACGAACCGGTAGGGAACGATGTTCTCCACGAGCGGCACCTTGGTCAGCAGCTGCCTGCCTACACCGAGGGACAGCACGACCGACACCAGCGCCATCGCTCCGAACAGCCAGAGACGACGGTCGCGGCGCCAGGCGACGACACCGCCGATCACCACGACGAGCACGCCGAAACCGAAGTACTGGAATGAAAGGACGGGCCCCTGGTTCCCACCCACGTACGAGTGGGCGAGAAGGCGCAGCGGGCGTGTGTACGAGGACGGCCACGGTTGGACGAAGTACCTGAGCGAGGTGGGTCTGTTCCGCAGGACGTCGTATTTGCCGTAGGGCCAGATCAACCCGCCGGAGAAGTGTGCGGGACCGGCCAGCGCGATCCAGGTCGGGATGGCCAGGAGCACCACCGCGGTGATCACACCGGCACCGAGTCCGACCGCGGCTGGCCTGGCCCGGCTCCGGAGGGTGTCCGGGTGGCGCCAGGCGGCGTAGACGACGATGACGGCGACGCCGACGGCACCCACGATCACCGTGATGGCGAGCACCTCGGTGCCGATGAAGAACTGGAGCGTCACGAGCAGCCCGAGGGCGATCCCGACCACAACCGGTCGTCGGCGTTGCCGGATCAGTAACTCGTCCAGACAGATGATGAACAGAGGCGGGACCACCGCCAGCCCGAGCATCAGATGGGCATCGGTGAGGACGACCAGGATGAAGGGGGAGAAGCCGTAGAACAGGCCACCGAAGAAGGCGGCCGGCATCCACGTGACCCAGCGGCGGAGGAGCACGAACATGGCCAGTGACGAGAGGACCGGGGCGAGGGTCAACGCCACGTTCAAGCTGGCGATCGGGCCGAAGATCCAGGTGATCGGAGCCAGGAGCACTCCGATGGCCAACACGCTGGTGTTGGCCAACAGGTTGACGCCGACCGGGTAGTGCATGGCCGTCGAGTAGATCGGATCCAGGCCGTGGGAGATGGCGTAGGCCGGCCATGCGATGAACCAGGTGAACAGCGACGTGTCGCCGCAGCCGCAGGTGGTGGTGGAGGTCGGGTGGCTCGTCCACACGGTCGACCAGATGAACACCGAGAGGATGAGGTACCCGAACCCGGCTAGCAACAGCGCCCGCCACCGGTGGGGCGCAGCCGAGTCGGACGCGCCGTGCGTTGCCCATCGTCCCCGGGTCCGGGGCCCCGTTGTCGCGCCCTACCGAGGGCGCACCCTGCACCTGTAGGTTCTCAGTGATCACTCCGACCCGCCTTCCCCCCGGCGCACGTGGTCACCGACCACCAAGTATTACATGGTGACCACGGATTCTTAGGCGGATTCGCCATCTTCGAAGGTGATGAGATCGGTCTCGTCCACCGAAGACGGGCGACACTCGGGTCGGGGTCCTCCCTGGGCGACGGCGCCCGGGTCCGAGACCCCATCGCGATCGTGGGGACCAGCGGCCCGAACGATCGCCAGCGCAGGCACCCTGCCCATACCCCTGCCCCGTAGGCCACGTCGTCGGCGATGGAGGCCAGCGTCCACCGGATCGGATCGAGGTCGGGACGACGCCGCCACCATTCGACCGCCGCCGGGACCAGGACCAGCAGGCCGCCACCCGGCTGCCGCCGGAGCAGGGCCACCGCCAGGACCGGCGCGGCCAGCATGGTGGCGGCCCGGCCCACTCCCACCACGGTCCACGCCGTCGCCTCCGCACTCCAGCGGACGGTCAGCGTCAGGGGGATGCCGTGGTGACGGACGCGCCGGGCCAGGAGGGCGGCCGATGCCGACACCACCACGGCGGCGGTACGTGGTCGGCCGGTCAGGGCGGCGACGGCGGCGGCCGTCGGCCAGGGACGGAGCTCCACCGGGGCCAGCCGGCCCGGGTGCCGCTTCGACAGCGGACCCGCCGACGTGCCGTACCGGAAGCGCCGGGCCAGCGTCCGTGGCCACGTCGGGGGCTCCTCGTGGAACACGGTCGCCGTCGGCTCGTACCGGACGTGCCAGCCGCGGTCGACGAGGCGCCAGACCAGGTCCACGTCCTCGCCCACCCGGAGGGCGGGGTCGAAGCCCGTGGCCAGCGCCTCCCGCCGCGCCACCAGGGCCGCGGTGGGCACGTAGCGGACCGCCTTGTCCGGGCCGACCTCGCCCGGCGCCGTTCCCATGTCGAGGGCGGAGTGCGCGTCCGCGAACCGTGTCAGGCACGCGCCGGACGGCGTTCGCGCCGGAGCGATCGGGTCGGACCCGGGGAGCGATCGCCCCGAGGTCGGGATCGTCGAACATCCAGACCAGGCGTCCGAGCCACCCGTCGGTCACCCTGCAGTCGCTGTCCACGAAGGCCACCAAGTCGGTGCCCACGACCTCCAGTGCCTGGTTGCGCGCCGCCGCCGGACCCCCGTTGGTCGCCCGGCGGATCAACCGGGCCCCGTGGCGCCGGCACACCCGGGCCACCGCGTCGGGGTCGTCGGACGCATCGTCGACCACCACCACCGCCACCCCCGCCCCCAGCGAACCGAGGCAACGGTCGAGTGACGAGCCGGCGTTGTGGACCGGCACCACGACGGTCAGGCCCACGCCGCGGCCCGGCGTGTCGTCCCCGGTGGCCGGCACCGTCGTCGACCAGGGATGGGCCATCCCGGCATCGACCAGCCGACGGCCGAGCCGCCGGGAGCCGGCCGTGGCCGGCTCTCCGGCCAGCAGTGAGGACAGCGCGGCCACGCCGTCGGCCGTCAGGGTGACCAGCCGCCCGGGATGCCCACCGACCAGGACGGTCCCGTTCCGGAAGGTCCGCACCGACCGGTCGAGCACCAGTCCGAACCCCTCCGGCAGCGGGGTCACAACGAGAGACCGCCGTCCACCGGGATCACCGCCCCGGTCAGGGCACCGCTGTCCGTCCCGGCCAGCCACACCAGCGCCGCCGCCACCTCCTCGGGGGCGAGCAGGCGGCCGACCGGTTGCTGGTCGGCGAACGATCGGGTGTCGTCGAGCCCGTAGAGGCGGGCACTCTCGTCCAGCATGGCGGTGGCCGTCGAGCCGGGGCTGACCGCGTTGGCGGTGATCCCGGTGCCGGCGAGGTCGGCGGCCAGGCCCCGGACCAGTCCGGCCACCCCCGCCTTGGCCGCGCCGTAGGCGGCCAGTCTGGGCAGGCCCCGGGTGGCTGCGGCCGAGGCGACGGCGAGGAACCGGCCCTGGCGGGGGGCGGGGCGACGGAGCAGGGCGGGGATCCCGACCCGGGCCGCCGTGATCGGACCACCCAGGTCCACCCCGAGAACGGCGCCCAGCTGGTCACCGGGCATCTCCCACAGCGGCACGCCACCGGCGATGACCCCGGCCACCGCCACCATGGCATCGAGCCCGCCGAACCGGTCCTCGGCCGTCGACACGGCCCGGCCCAGTGCCTCGGGATCGGTGGTGTCGGCCACCCGGGCCACCACCCGGTCGGGCCCGCGGGCACCGGATGCATCAGCCGGCAGGGCCAGGGCCGAGGCCACCACCGCGTCCAGCTCGGCCCGGGTGCCCATCCGGTAGGGGAGCCGCGGGTCGTCCCCGGCCCGGTCCACGGCCACGACCGACCAGCCGGCCGCGGCCAGCGCCCGGACGGTGGCGGCACCGATGCCGCGTGCCGCTCCTGTCACCACTGCCACCCTGTTCATCGACCTGCCACCCTGTTCATCGACCTGCCACCCTGTTCATCGACCTGCCTCCATCATCGAGTCGTCTCCAGCCCCCGGGCCACACCGATGAGCTCGTCGACGGCGTCGGTCAGCAGCCGGTGCCCTTCCTCGGCGGTGGCACCGGCCGGGTCGCCGAGGACCCCGTTCGGGCTCACGGCCCGCACCCCATGCCGGCGGAGGATGGGCAGCAGCGTGCCGATGGGCCGCCGGTCGCCGGCCTCGGCCCGGTCGAGGTGCACCCGCTCGGGCGCGATGGCCAGCATCAGAGAGGTCTCGGTCCGGCCGGCGTGCAGGTCGCCGGGCCAGCTCGGGGACCATGCCACCACGGCATGGCCCTCGGCGCCGAGCCGGGCCACGGCCCGGGCCACGGGCACGGAATTGCCACCGTGGGTCGACACCAGGACGACGGCGGCGAAGTCCACTGCGGCCGATCGGCCCAGCTCGACGAGGACGAGCTCCGAGGCGTCGGCGCCGATGGACAGGGTTCCGGGGAAGTCCTGATGCTCGCCGCTGGACCCGTAGGCCAGCGGCGGAGCCACCAGCAGATGCCCGTGGCGCCGGGCGGCCGCGTCGGCCACGGCCACCGCGATGTCGGTATCGGTGGTGAGCGGGAGATGCGGTCCGTGCTGCTCGGTCGAGCCCACCGGGATGAGGAGCGTCCGGCCCGGTCCGGCCAGCGCGGGCCACGTCCGGCCAGGTCAACCCCTCGAGCCGGTTCACGGTTCGACCTCGGCCGCAGCACCGTCCGGATCCGGCGGCCGGTCGAGGTAGCCGTGGCGCACCAGGAAGCCGACCAGCACGTCGGCCGCCTCGCCGGCTCCCCACCGGCCCGACGACGGTCGGCGGATCGTGGGACACCAGTGCGCCGGTCAGGGCCAGCAGCCGGAGCCGCGGATCGGCCCCCTCGGGAGCCGGCAGTACCCGGGCCCGGGGCGTGAAGGCCCGGCTCGGGCCCACCTGGACCGGACCCCGCCCGCCCGCGGCTTCGACGGTCTCGGAGGGCCGGATGTTCTCCACCGGGACGCGTCATCCCCTCCGCGGCCAGGGCGCCGGCCAGGGAGGCCCGCCGCAACCGGGTCCCGGCCCCTTCCACCGAGCACACGGCGGGCAGTGGCACCCGCAGCTGCTCGCGCCAGCCGCCGTCGAGTCGGCGCTCGGCCACCAGCACCCCGTCGCCGGCCGGGCCCGCCTCGAGCGCCACCAGTCCGAGGGCCTGGGCGGCACCCAGTTCGTGAGCGAGAAATGCGGGGAGGGCACCGGTGCCCCGATCGACCGAGCGGTCGCCGCAGACCACCAGCGAGGCTCGACCCCATGGCCTGATGGCGGCGGCCAGCGTGCGGGCCAGCTCGTGCTCGTCGGCTCCCAATTCCCGTGCGTACCCGTGCTCGATCCCGAGGTCGGGCGTCGGGATCCGCAACACCGAGGCGCCGAGGGCGGCCACGTCGCGCAGTACCGGCTCGACCGTGGCCGGCCCGGCGGCCACGGCCAACAGCCGGCCCGACCACGCGTCGCGGATGCGCAGCGCGTGCTCGAGTGCGGCTTGGTCGGCGGCGGAGAGGCCGATGCCCCACGCGTCCCGGCGCACCGAGCCGGTGAGCGGATCGACCTCCGGCCGCAGGTCGGTGATCCTCAGGCAGGCCACCACCAAGGGGCTGTCCTGGTCGCCCACCGGTGCACTCATCCGTGGTGGAAGACGACGCCGTGACCGCCGTCGGGATAGGTCCAGGTGATGGCGCCCTCCTCGTTGCAGACCATGTAGCAGGTCCCGCACTCGAAGCACTCCTCGTAGTTGAAGAGGATGCCCCCGTCGGAGGTGGGGGCGAACAGGTCGGCCGGGCACGCGGTCACACAGGCCCGGGTGGTGCACGAGCGGCAGACGTCGGAGTCGACGGTGATGTGGGCCCGCTCGCCGACCCGGAAGTCCACCGTGGCCATGCGGTCCTCGAAGGAGACGCCGCGCCAGCGTTCGCCGGCGTCGCCGCCACCGCCGCCGCCCCGCCGCCCCCGCTGCCCTCGTCGACCTCGTCGGGCGGGCTCATCCGAAGATCCTCAGGCCCCGCAGGGTGTCGGCGGCCAGCTCACGCAGCTTGACGCCGTGCCTGGCCGCCGCGGCACGGGTGAGCCGGAGACCACCCGGCTTGGGAGTGGGATTGGTCACGGTGAACATCCCGTCGGCGATGTCGCAGAGGAGCCCGGGGTAGCGGCGTTGGACCCGATCGGACAGCACCAGGGCCGGAGCCTTGCGCAGCCGCTTGTGGTCGGCCAGGACGAACTGCCGCTCGAGGTCGGCGCGGTAGGAGGCCAGGCCGCGGGCCGAGCAGTCGCCCTGCGGCCATGGCGCGGTCGGCCGCCCGGCCGGCGGCGTACCCCGATCCGATGGCGAAGTTGACTCCCTCCAGCCACATGCCGGCGGCCAGGGTCATGGCCGCGGCGTCGCCGGCGATGACCAGGCCGTCGGTGGCCAGGGCGGGCATGGTGTCGTAGCCGCCTTCGGGGATGAGGTGGGCCGCATACTCGCGGAGGGTGGACCCGCGCAGGTAGGGAGCGATCGAGGGATGGTCCTTGAGGTCGGCGATGAGCGCTTCGGGGCGGATGCCGGAGGCGGCCAGGTGGGGGAGCGACACGACCACGCCGACGCTCACCGTGGCCGCGTTGGTGTAGAGGAAGCCGCCTCCGGGCACGTCGCCGGTGCAGCCCAGCATCTCGATGTCCACCCCTTCGTGTCCCTGCACCCCGAACCGCTCGTTGATCGTCTCCGGGGGGAGATCGAGCACCTCCTTCACGCCGAGGGTGTGATGGGAGGCCTCGGCGCGCGCCATCAGCCCGGCCTCCTTGGCCAGGAAGGAGTTCACCCCGTCACAGGCGATGACCACCCTGGCCCGGAGCTCCGCGCCGTCCCGGTCGGTGCGAACGCCCACCACCCGGCCGTGCCCGTCCGTCACCAGCCCGAGGGCCACGGTGGAGGTCAGCAACCGGGCCCCGGCGTCGGTGGCCTTGGCCGCCAGCCACGAGTCGAAGTGCGAGCGCACGGTGGTCATGCCGTTGAATGGCGCGGTACCCCAGGCCTCCGACCGGTAGTCGATGGACAGGGACTGGGTCCGGGTCATCATGAGGGTCGACCGCCGGACCACCCACCGCTCGACCGGCACCTCCTCCCACCACCCGGGGACGATGGCGTCGAGCACCCGCCCGTAGACGACACCGCCGTAGACGTTCTTCGATCCGGGGAACGGGCCGCGCTCGACCATGACCACCGACCGGCCGGCCCGGGCCAGCGCCAGGGCGGCGGCGGACCCGGCCGGACCGGCTCCCACCACGACGGCGTCGAAGGTGGCCGCATCGTCGGGGCGGTCCTCAGCACATGGCCCACCCCGAACCGACGGCCCAGCTCGACCAGCAGGGCCTGGGCGTCCGTGACCAGCCCGAGGTCGGCCATGGTCGTCATCGGCGCCGACGGGTCGGTGTTGACGCTCACGATGTGCCGGGGAGCCCCGATCCCGCCCACGTGCTGCGCCGCCCCCGACACCCCGAGGGCGATGTACAGGTCTGGATCGATGGTCACCCCGGTGGTGCCGATCTGACGCTCGTAGCCCGTCCATCCCGGCGTCGGTGGCCACCCGGGTGGCGCCGGCCGACCCCCCGATGGCCGCCGCCACCTGCACCAGCAGCTCGAACACCTCGGTGGCACGCCGGTCGTCGCGATCCCGCCACCAGCCCGGCACCCCCGGCCATGACCCGGGTGGCGTCGGCCAGGTCCATCGTGTGCACGTCCGGCTCGAGGACGGCGGTGACCTCGGGGTCCGGCGGCCCGGGCCGTGCGCCAGCCCGGTCCGGTGCCAGGCCCACCAGCTCGTCCACCGTGCAGGCGCTTTCGGTCGGACCGACCGTGCGACCGCCGGGGACCAGGGTGACCACTGCGGGCCCGTCCACCTCGACCGGCACCAGCACCCGGTCGTCGAGTCGGGACACCGTGGCCCACACCTGGTGCCCACCGTGCGGCCCGGGCCGGCAACCGGCGCTCACGGCATGGGCCACCAGATGGCGGCCCAGCGAGGCGGCCAGGCGTGGGGCGAGGTCACGCCCGTCGGGCGACGCCGGCATGATCACCAACGGCACATCGTCGAGCACCGGGGCCAGCCGCAGGGCCAGGGAGGCGGGCCGCAGGCCGAGGCCGGTCTCGGCCCATCGGACCTGACGGGCGCCCACCAGGGCACGGGCCCCGGCCTCCGACCCCGATCCGACCACGACGGCCGCACCCCCGGCTTCGGCCACCGCGTCGTCGGCTCCGCCGGGCAGCCTGCCGTCGCGCACCACCACCACGGCCAGTGCCTCTGCGGCGGCGCCGTCGGCGCCCGGGCCCGGCACGGGGTGACCACCGGTGGCGCTCACAGCGACACCGCCACCCGGTGGCCTTCGATCACGGCGGCATGCGCGCGCCGGGGAGCCAGGCAGTCGCCGACGCGGTACACCGGGAAGGGGCTGTCCCTGAGGGCCCGCCACAGTTCGTCCTCGGGCTCCTGGTGCACGGAGCAGACCACCCAGTCGCACGCCAGTTCGTGGTCGGTGCCGGTCGGGTGGTGCTGCAGGCTGAGCACGACCCGACCCACCCCGTCGCGGGCAACGGCATCGTCCGGGTCCGGGTGCACGCCCATGGGCACCAGGTCGACCGCGCTGCCCGATCCCCTTGGCGTGGGCCTTCACGTTCCACGTCTCCATGTCCAGGGTGATGCCGAGGTCCTGGGCCACCACCATCCCGTTGGTCACGATGTCCACCTGGCAGCCCCGGTCGGCCAGCAGCTCCGCGGTCGAGGTGGCCTGGTGGAACCCGAGCTCGTCGACCACGACCACCCGGCCCGCGGGATCGGCCCTGCCCTCGAGGACATCGCGGACGTCGACCACCCGGGGGTTGTCTCCGGCCCACCACGGCCGGGCCGGCCGGGCCCCGGTGGCCACGATCACCGCGTCGGGGTGCACGGCCTCGACCTCGGCCCGGGTGGCCGTGGTCGAGGTGACCAGGTCCACGCCCAGCCGTCGTGCCGCCACCACGAGGTTGCGGGTGATGTCGAGGAACTCCGCCCGGCTGGGGACGGTCGCGGCCACCTGCACCTGGCCGCCGAGCCGGTCGCGCCGTTCGAACAGGGTCACCCGGTGCCCCCGCTCGGCCGCCGACACCGCGGCCTGCAGTCCGCCGGGTCCGCCGCCGACCACCACCACCTTCCGGCGGCGGCCGGGTGCGGGGAGCGCGGTCGACTCGCGTCCGGTCCTCGGGTTCTCGATACAGCCGAGCCAGCGGTTGAGCCCCATCCGACCGACGCACTCCTGGTTGCAGGAGAGGCAGGTACGGATGTCGGTGGCGTGGCCCGAACGGGCCTTGGCCGCGAAGTCGGGATCGGCGATCTGGCCCCGGACCACGCCGACCAGGTCGCAGAGCCCGTCCTGGAGGGCGCGGTCGGCCTGTCTCGGGTCCTTGAACCGGCCCACCCCGACGACCGGCACGCCGACCGCGGCCCGTATGGCGCTCGGGATGAACATGGCGTACCCGGGCGGGATCTGCATGCTGGCTTCGATCATGTACAAGGTGGCGGTGGCCACGCCGATCGACGTGTTGATGTAGTCGACCCGACCGGTGGCGTCGACCAGCCGGGCGACGGCCACCGCATCGCTCGATGTCGGTGCCGCCCTCGATCAGCTCGTCCCCGCACAGGCGCACCCCGAGGGCCCGGCCGCCGCCGATGACCTCGCGTACCGCGTCGACGATCTCCAGCAGCAGGCGTGAGCGGTTGACCAACGTGCCGCCGTACTCGTCGGTCCGCCGGTTGGTGGCCGGGGACAGGAACCCGCGCACGATCGACGAGTGGGAGCACTGCAGCTCGACCCCGTCGAAACCGCCCTCGACGCAGTGCCCGGCCACGGTGGCGTACCCGTCGACGATCTCTGCGATCTCGTGGAGCTCGACCGCCTTCGGCACCTCGCGGAACAGGGGGTCGGCGACCGGGCTCGGCGCCCACACCGGCAGCCGCGAGTACATGCTCGAGGCCTGGCCGCCGTTGTGGTTGATCTGGGCGAAGACGGGGACGTCGTGGGCGTGGACTCGCTCGGTGATCCGCTTGTACCCGCTGATGACCTCGGGGTTGAACCCGTGGATGAGCTTCTCGTAGGGCCAGTCGGTCGGATGGGTCGAGTGCTCCTCGGTGATGATCAGGCCGGCACCCCCGGCCGCCCTGGCCCCGTAGTAGGCCGCGTGCTGCTCGGTGGGGAGACCGTCGGCGGCGTAGTTGGTCAGGTGGGCCGAGAAGACGATCCGGTTGGGGACGGTGACCGGCCCGATGCGCAGGGGGGTGAACAGGTGGCGGTAGCCGGTGCCTGCGCTCATCGACCCGTCCGGTGCTCAGCGGGCCGACGAGCCGGCATCGACGGTCAGGGTGAGGCCGGTCACGTACCGCGACTCCTCGGACGAGAGATACAGCACCGCCTCGCTCACGTCACCGGGAGCGATGACGTCCACGGGCAGTGAATTGAGGAAGATCGAGCCGGTGTCCGGGCTGGCTGCGATGCGCTCGGTCAGTCCGGACAGTCCCACCAGCATGGGGGTGTCGACGCCGGTGGGATGGACGGAGTTGACCCGGATGCCCTGGGCGGCGAGCTCGTTGGCCAGCGTGCGCATGACCCCGACCATCCCGTGCTTGGAGGCCACGTACGGGGCCAGGAACGGCTGGCCCTTGAGCCCGGCGACCGAGCTGATGAGGACGACCGAACCGCCGCCCGACCCGATCAGGTGGGGGATGGCGGCCACGCAGGTGTTCCACGTCCCCGTCAGGTTGATCCCGATCACCGTGTCCCAGACGGCCGTGGTGAGCTCGTCCCAACGTTGGATGGTGCAGACCCCGGCGTTGGCCACGACGATGTCGAGCCGCCCGAGGAGGTCGACGCCGGCCGCCGACCGCGGCCGACAGGGCTTCGGCATCCCGAACGTCGACCACGGCCGTGACCATGCGGGCCCCGGTCTCGGTCACCAGCCGGACGGTCTCGTCGAGGTCGGCCGGCGTGGCCAGCGGGTAGGGGATCGCCTCGAGGTCGCCGCACAGGTCGACCCCGATGATGTCGGCGCCCTCGCCGGCCAGTCGCAGGGCGTGGCTCCGGCCCTGGCCGCGGGCCGCGCCGGTGATCAGCGCGACCTTTCCCGCCACCCGGCCCGGTGACGCCGTCGGCCCGGCGGTCACCGGGCCGCGCCCGCGGCCGCCGGGATCCTCGTGGCCGTGGCACCGCCGCCGATGGCCATGGCCAGGCGCCGGCCTTCCAGCACGGCGTCGAGCACGCCCCGCGGCGCCACGCAGTCGCCGGCGCGCAGTGTGCCCGGTCTCGACAGGTAGAGGGACTCCTCGGGGAGCCGGTGGCCGCAGTCGACGATCGCCGCCGCGTCGATGGTGCGCTGTTCGCCGGTCCACACGTCCTCGAGCCGGACCTGGCCGTCCCGGGCGGCCCGCACCACCGCTCGCAGCTCGCGCCGGACACCGGCCCGCTGCAGGCGGGTGTTGGCGTCGGCCAGGTCGCCGGTGAGGGACAGCAGGGTTCCGGCGATCTGGTCCTGCGTGACCAGGGCCACCTGGCGACCGGCACCGGCCAGCCATTCGGCCACCCCCACACCGACCGGTCCGCCCACCGGATCGTGCACGACCACCGGCCCGTCGGGAAGGAGGTCGATGCCCTCTGCGAGCAAGACCAGCGGATCGAACACCGGGCACGACTCGTCCACCGGGACGGCCAACGGCGCCGCAGTGGACCCGGTGGCCAGCACCACCTCGACGCCCGCGTCGCGGGCCGCGTCGAGGTCGGACGTCGAGGCCTCGACGCCCGTCTCGATCACGACCCCCTGGGCGCGACACTCTGCCGCCAGCCATTCGGCCAGCCCGGCGCGGCGCTCGCGTCCGGGGCCCACCGCCGCGGCCCGCAGGGTGCCGCCGGTGCGGTCGGACCTCTCCACCACCCGGGCGCGGTGCCCCCGCACCGAGAGCACCCGGGCGCATTCGAGTCCGGCCACGCCGGCTCCGACGATGAGCACCTCCCGCTCGACCGCGTCGGTCCCGTCCACCGGGGGCTCGAGCGTCTCGTGGCCGCTGCGCGGCTCTCCCACGCAGCTCACGACCGGATTGCGGTTGTCCCGGACGTGGCAGGCCTGATTGCAGAGGATGCAGGGCCGGACCCGGGCGCCATCGCCGCCGCGCACCAGGACCACCAGGCGCGGCTCGGCGATCTGGGCCCGGGTCATCTCGACCAGGTCGGCCGTCCCGTCGTCCACGGCGGAGTCGGCCACCCCGGGGTCGACGACGCTGCCCTGCAGCACGACGGCGGCCCGACCGGCCGCCGCCTCTCGCATCCGGCGGCACAGCCCGAGGTTGAAGGCGGCCTCGGTGTGGCTGTCGGGGCGGTAGGCCGAGGTCGAGTACGGTCCGCCGCGGACCACCACGATGAGGTCGACCAGCCCGGCCAGCACGGCGACGTGGTCCCGGGCCTGGTCGGGCGTCACCCCGGCCCACGGGGCGAGCTCGTCACAGCAGAGCCGGAGCGACAGCACACCGTCGGGACCGAGGGCGGAACGGACGGCGCTCAGCACGTCGGTGGTCAGGAGGAGACGATCCGACCCGTAGGGATCCGATCGCAGATTGGTGAGCCCCGAGTGGAACTGGCGCAGGAGCGAGCAGTAGCCGGCATCGATCTCCACGCCGTCGAGCCCCGACGCCACGGCCTGCCGGCTGGAGTCGGCGAAGCCGGCGACCAGCTCGTCGATGTCCGGCTGCTCCATCTCCACCGGCATCTCGCGGCTGACCACATCGGCCACCCGCGACGGGGCCCACATCACCGACTGCGAGTAGGCGCTCGACCCCTGGCTGCCGCAGTGGCCCAGCCCGGCGAGGACCAGGGTGCCGTGCGGTCGGCAGGCTTCGGCCACCGAGGTCCACCCGGGCCCGCACACGGCGGCCAACGGGGCCCGCTCGTAGGGCCAGTCGGACGGGTGGACCGAGGCCGTCTCGGTCACCACGATGCCGGCACCTCCGGCCGCCCGGGCCTCGTAGTAGGCGACATGGCGGTCGCTGATGGCGCGTCCTCGGCCGAGGTTGGTCTCATGCGGACCGAAGACCACCCGTGAGGGCGCCGTGCGTCCGGCCACCTCCACCGGTTCGACCAGGCCTGCCATGGCTCAGTTGGCGCGGGTGCTGGGCTCGAGAGGGGTGAGGGGGCTCTCGTCGCAGGCGCGGGCGGGACGGCGGGGCAGGAGAGCGACCGGTGCCCGCGTCGGACGGCGTGAGTGGTCGAGTGCCGGCCTCGGCGGCTCGGCGTCCCCGCGGGTGGCCAGCGAGCGCTCACCGTGTCCGAGCACGCACTCGGGGTCGGGTCCGTCGAGCGGGAGACCGGTGAAGAACTTGGCCGCCATGCACCCACCCCGGCAGGCGTCGTACTGTCCGCACGAGCCGCACGCGCCCGCGCTCTGCGGTCGCCGCAGCTCGCCGAAGAGATCCGAATGGCGCCAGACCTCGGTGAAACCGCCGGGCGAGCGCACATTGCCGGCCAGGAACTCCTTGTGGATGGCGAAGGGGCAGGCGTAGACGTCGCCGACCGGGTCCACCAGGCAGACCACCCGGCCCGCACCACAGAGGTTGAGGCCGGGCAGTGTCTCGCCGTACCCGGCCAGGTGGAAGAACGAGTCGCCGGTGAGGACCTCTTCACCGTGGGCCACCAACCAGTCGTAGAGGATGCGCTGCTGTCCGGCGGTGGGATGGAGCTGGTCCCACACGTCGGCCCCGCGGCCCGACGGCCGCAGGCGGGTGAGGCGCAGCTGGGCCCCGTACCGATCGGCGAGGGACTTGAAGGCATCGAGCTGTGGCACGTTGTGGCGGGTGACCACCACCGAGAGCTTGAAACCCGCGAAACCGGCAGTGGCCAGCCGCTCCATGGCGGTGACCGCGGTGACGAACGAGCCTGCGCCGCGTACGGCGTCGTTGACCTCGGCCGTGGCGCCGTCGAGGGAGATCTGCACGTCGATGTAGTCACTGGCGGCCAGTCGCTCGGCCACCGCGGTGGTGATGCGCGATCCGTTCGTCGAGAACTTGACCCCGACATGGTGGGCCGTGGCGTACTCGACCAGCTCCCAGAAGTCGGCCCGCACCGTGGGCTCGCCGCCCCCGATGTTCACGTAGAAGATCTGCATGCGCTCGAATTCGTCGATCACCGCCTTGCACTCGTCGGTGGTGAGCTCGTCCGGGTCGCGTCGCCCCGAGCTCGAGAGACAGTGCACACAGGCCAGGTTGCAGGCGTAGGTCAGCTCCCAGGTGAGGCAGATGGGCGCGTCCAGTCCCCGTTCGAACCGGTCGACCAACCGGCCGGCCGTCACGGGCCGGTCGACCACGGTCAGGTCGACCACGGTCACGGTGTGTCCCGCGGGCAGATCATCCCGGACTCGGCCAGGGTGGCCAGGGCCCGTTCGTAGCTCTCGAGCTCGGCCGGTCCGACGCCCGCGGCCAAACAAGCCAGGCGGCCCGACGGCTGGCCTCCGAGTGATTCGACCACGGTCAGGAGGGTCCTGCTCTTGAGGAAGGACAGCCGGCGGGTGCCGAAGTGGTACGCCAGGGCGCCGAAGGCCTCGGGCCGCAGGGAGACCTGGGGATGGAGGGTCCACGGACGTGACGGGTCGTACCGGGTGGTCACGGCTCCGGGAGGCGTCGGTGGCATGGGGTGTCGGCTGGTCGCGGTCGGTGTCGGCTGGTCTGTGTCGGCTGGTCGGGGTGCGGACTAGTAGACGCCGCACATGCCGTCGATGGACACGTCCTCGACCAGCAGGTCCTCTTCGACCAGATCCTCGGACCGCGCCTCGGCCGGCCCGTCACCTGCAGTCGGGGGAGTGGCGGACACCCTGTCGGCGCTCCCTTGCGCCCGGCGAGCGCCGGCGCTCGGTGTCGCGTTCTCCTCGGTGGTGATGGTCATGGAGCCTCCGGTGATCGTGCGGCCGAAGCCGGGCTGGCGGACGGTGGTTCCAATTTATAGCACTCGATGCCAAAATGGAAGCCTGATGACCACATCGGCGACAGGGGGGACCGGAGGACCGCCCGAGGTGGCCCGGGGCCGGCGCCCGAGCACCTCGCGCCGGGACGTGGCCCGGGCCGCGCTCGACCTTTTCGCGCGCCAGGGGTACGACGAGACCAGCATCGATGAGATCGCCGCGGCGGTCGGGGTCAGCCGGCGCACGTTCTTCCGATACTACGAATCGAAGCGCGAGGTGGTGTGGGGCGAGTTCGATGCCGAGCTCATCCGGTTGCGGGCCCGGCTGGAGGAGGCGCCCCGCGGCGAGCCCATGATGGACGTGCTCCGGCGGGCGGTCATGGACACCAACCGCTTCGGCGCCGCGGAGCTCGACGAGCTCCGCATCCGGATCGGCCTGACCAGTTCGGTCCCGACCCTGGTCGCCCACTCGGCGGTTCGCTATGCGGAGTGGTGCGAGGTGGTGGCCGGCTTCGTGGCCGGACGGATCGGAGGATCTCCGGAGGACCTGGCTCCCCAGACCGTGGCCCGGGCCGCCCTCGGTGCGGCCACCGCCGCGTTCACCTACTGGGCCCGGCACGGGGGCGACGACCTGGTCGGACAGGTGGACCGGGCCTTTCGACTGCTGGCCACCGGGTTCGAAGAGGACCGTCTGCCCGGTTGACCGGCACGGTCGTGACCGGCACGGTCGCACACTCGACGCGCATCGGTCGACGGCGCGATGCTGGCTCCAGGGTCCGGCATGCGTGGTGTCGAGGCCGGGGAGGTTCGTCCACATGAAGATCCGTGCCGCTGTCTGCTCCGGGCTCCACGAGCCGTGGAAGATCGAAGAGGTCGACGTCGATCCTCCCGGTCCGCACGAGGTGGTGGTACAGATGGCCTACGCCGGCATGTGCCACTCCGATGAGCACCTGCGCACCGGAGACATGAGCGCCCCACCCGAGGTCCTCGGGATCTTCGGGGTCGACTCGATGTTCCCGATGATCGGAGGGCACGAGGGGGCGGGGATCGTGACCGAGGTCGGGCCCGCGGTGGAGTCGCTGGCCGAGGGCGATCACGTAGCCGCCTCGTTCATCCCGGCCTGCGGCAAGTGCTTCTGGTGTGCGTCGGGGCGGCAGTACCTGTGCGACATGGGCATGGCCATCCTCGCCGGCCCGATGATGAGCGACGGGCAGTGGCGCTACCACCTGGACGGGCAGAAGGTGAACCGGATGACCCAGCTCGGTACCTTCTCCGAGTCGGTCCTGGCCCACGAGGCGTCACTGGTCAAGATCGACCCCGACGTGTCCCTGCGGGCCGCTGCCCTCATCAGCTGTGGCATCTCCACCGGCTTCGGCTCGGCCGTGGACCGGGCCAAGGTGAAGCCGGGCGAGACAGTGGTGGTTGTGGGCTGTGGCGGCGTCGGGTCGGGTGCGATCCAAGGGGCGAGACTCGCCGGGGCCAGGCAGATCGTCGCCGTCGATCCGTTGCCCTTCAAATTGGAAAAAGCCGCCCAGATCGGGGCCACCCACGGCGCCGCCTCGATGCTCGAGGCCAACCTGATGCTGCCCGAACTGACCGAGGGCCGGATGGCCGACGTGGTGATCCTCACGCCCGGGGTACTGACCGGCGACCTGCTCGGCCCGGCAATGGCGCTGGGGTCGAAAGACGCCAGGGTGGTGGCCACCGCCATCTCCCCGTTCAACCAGAACGAGGTCACCCTCAACCTGTTCAACACGGCCATGTTCAACATGTCCCTGCTGGGAACGGTATTCGGGTCTTGCAGTCCCCGGGTCCAGATCCCGAACCTGCTCCGCCTCTATCAGGCCGGCCTCCTCGAGGTGGACGGGCTGATCACCCAGGAGTACACGCTCGACCAGGTCCAGAACGGGTACGACGATCTGGCCGCGGGCACCAACGTCCGGGGCGTGGTGACCTTCGACAGCTGAGGGGGGTCCCACCCGGTAGCCACCCGGTCGACCCCGGTCCATCCCGGTCCATCCCGACCCGGTCGACCCCGGTCCATCCCGGCCGCCCGAGCCACCCGGCCGCCCCGGCTTCGTCGCCCTGTGGCTGCGACGGGTCCGCGCAGTCGTGCCCACCCGTCGACATCCGGCCCGATGGGTGGGAACCGTCGCGGCCGACATCTGCCTGTTTACGGCGCCCGGTAACCGGGTAGACCTCACACCCCTCTTTTGTGTTTACGCGGTCCGCCAACCGGGTATTTGGGGTCCAGGGTCAGCGGGTGGCCCGGGGGGACGAACAGGGGAGGGGGGGGACTCGGTGATCGGGCTTCAGGTGCTGTCACGCCGGTTCCGGAATGTGGTCAAGGCGGTATCGGTGGCGTTCGTCGCCATGGCCGGCACGGCCGTGGTCGTGGCGACACCGGCCGCTGCGTCGAGCGCGCCGCTCATCAGTGACGGCACCGCGGGCTACGCACCGGGAACCACCTCGCCGCCCAACCAGTTCAACGTGCTCACCCTGGTCACCGGAGGGGCCTCGGCGGTCAACCCCTCATCGCTGACGGTGGTCTCCCAACCGGCCAGCGGAACGGCCACCGTCACCACCACGGCCAGCTCGGGCATCGTCACCTACACACCGGCGACGTCCACCACCGGGCTACAGACCCTGACCTTCGCCTACTGCGCACCGGGCGACACCTATCCGAGCGCCGGCAGCTGCACCACGGCGACCATGACCTACCGGCCCTCGACCGGCCAGTGGTTCGGTGACGAGGTGGAGGGCACCAACGTCGTCGAGCAGATCCAGACCGCGGTCTCCGTCCCGCCGACCGTGGTCCACGGATCGACCCTGTCCATGACCGTGGCTCCGGTGGCGACCAGCATTCCGTCGTCCGAATCCGGTGATGGGATCACCGTCACCGTTGAGAGTGCCGGGCAGTTCTCGCTCATCGTGCCCGTGCCGAGCGGGCTGACCTACGTGCCCGGTTCGGTCGAGGTCACCGGGGGGGATGCCAATACGTCGGGCAACGTCGCCGCCACCTACTGCACGGCGCCGGTCAGCGATGCCTGCAGTGCGCACATCGACAGCGGCGACTACAAGACCGTGTACCCCTACCTCCAGACCTATCTGAATCCCAACACCACCGTCGCCGGCGGGGACGACCTCACCATGCCCACCTTGACGGCCAAGTTCACGGCCACCGGATCGGCGGGGACGGTCGTCCCGGTGGACTTCACCGAGTTCGTGACCACCACCACGGTGTCCCTGGTGGGCGCGGTGACCTTCGACGGCTACCCCTCGTGCGCCAGCTGCGGATCAGGAAGCAGCCCGATCTATGCCGCGCCGGTCCCCCAGGCCACAACCACCATCAGTCCGGCCCCCACCGTGACGGGCGTCGATCCCAAGTCGGGCACACCGGCCGGTGGCACGAGCGTGGTCATCACCGGCTCCGATCTGGCCAATGCCTCCGCGGTCGACTTCGGGGGGATACCGGCCACCGTCACCGCCGATTCAGCCACGTCGATCACTGCCATCTCGCCACCGGGCACCGGCACCGTCGACATCACCGTCACCACTCCCGACGGCACTTCGGCCACCTCGACGGCCGACCAGTACAGCTACGCGCTGTCCGTCCCCCCACCCACCCTGGCCGCGGTGAGCCCTTCGGGCGGCCCGGTGACCGGCGGCACCAGCGTGACCGTGACCGGTGACAACCTGGGCGACGCCACCGCGGTGGACTTTGGTCCCGGCAACCCCGGAACCATCACCGCCGATTCGTCCACCTCGGTCACCGCCACCTCGCCGGCCGGCACCGGCACCGTGGACGTCACGGTGACCACCCCGAGCGGCACCACCGTTCCGGGCCAACCGGACCAATTCACCTTCGGCACCCCAGTGCTCACCAAGCTGTCGAGCTGGACCGACGCCCAGGCCTGCGGCGTCTCGTCGACCACCTCGGCCCCGACCTTGGCCAGCGCGGCCACGGTCACCGTCACCGGTGGGGTCGGCGGTGGCGGTGGCGGAGCGCTGTACAGCACCTCGGGCGGCTCAGGCGGGGCGGCGTCCTCGGTCACGGGGACCATTCCGGTCACCGGCGGCCAGAAGCTCACCGCGATCACCGGCTGTGCCGGTGCCACCGCTCCGGACGACGCCGACGTGGCCGCCACCGGGGGCGCGGGCGGGGCCGGCTTCAGTGACGGCGGCGCCGGAGGCGACGGCTACTACTGTCTCGGCGCCAACATCGAGGGCGAATGCGTCGGGGAGGGTGGCGCCGATGGGAGCGGCGGCGGCGGCGGCGGTTCGAGCGCCCTGTGCTCCGGCACCACTTGCGAGGCCGGCGTCACCCCGCTGGTCGTGGCCGGGGGCGGTGGTGGAGGCGGCGAGTCGACGTTGTCAGGATCAGATGGTGGTGCAGGCGCCGCCGCCGGCTCCGGGTCCTCGACATCGTCGGTCGATCTGACCGGGGCCGGGCCCAGTGGGGCCACCGGCGCAACCGGGGCCACCGATATCGACACCGGGAACACCGGTGGGGCCGGGGGTGTGAACAGCACCGGGGACAGTGCCGGCGGAGGGGCCGGCGGCAACGGCTCTGACACCGTGTCGGCGGGTGAATCAGCCGCCAACGGAGGCGGCGGCGGCGGGTATGTCGGCGGGGCCGGCAGCGCCGACGACACCGCAGAGGACGGCGGTGCGGGTGGAGGGGGAGGGGCAGGCTCCTCCTGGATCGTCAACAACTCGGGCGCCACCTTTGCCACCACGTCCGCGTCTGCGGCGGTGACAGTGGCGTTCTACGGCTTCGTCGGCTCGGTTCCGAGCGTCACCACCCAACCCACCGATCAGACGGTCGACGCCGGTAAGTCGGCAACTTTCACTGCCGCCGCGTCCGGCAACCCCGTACCGGCGGTCCAGTGGCAGGTGTCCACCAATGGCGGGACGACGTTCACCGACGTCCTCGGAGCCACCTCGACCACCTACACGCTCACCGCCGAGCCCTCCGAGAGCGGGAACCAGTACCAGGCCGTGTTCACCAACTCGGTGGGCGCCGTGGATACCGACCCTGTCTCCCTGACGGTGGACTCGCTGCCCGTCGTCACCACCAACCCGGCGAGTGAGACCGTCAACCAGGGCCTGCCGGCCACCTTCACCGCGGCGGGCCACGGCACACCGGCCCCGACGGTGCAGTGGCAGGTGTCCACCAATGGCGGGACGACCTTCACCGACATCCCCGGAGCCGCGTCGAGCACCTACACCTTCACCACGGCTGCCGGGGACAACGGGAACCAGTACCAGGCGGCGTTCGCCAACGGCGTGGGCACGGTGGACTCCACCCCGGCCACCTTGACGCTCAGAACCCTGCCGGTCGTCAGCACCCAGCCGGCGAGCGCCTCGGTGCACGAGCGGGCCGTAGCCAGCTTCACCGCCGCGGCCGGCAGCTACCCCACACCCAGCGTGCAGTGGCAGGTCTCCACCAACGGCGGCACCACCTTCTCCGCCGTCGCCAAGGCCACCGCCACCACCTATTCGTTCACCACCTCGGCGGCCGAGAACCACCGTGAGTACCGGGCGGTGTTCACCAACCCGGTCGGCTCGACCACCACCGCCCCGGCGACCCTCACGGTCACGGCCGCGGTGCCGGTGACCATCACAACGACATCGCTGCACACCGGATCGACCTACCGAACGAGCAGGTCCGTGTACTCGGCGACGCTCAAAGCATCCGGTGGCGTCACGCCCTACCGGTGGTCCCTCAAGTCGGGGAAGCTCCCGCGCGGGCTCACCCTGAGCTCGACCGGCGTGATCTCGGGCAAGGCCACCGCGGCCGGCACGGAGACGTTCGTGGTCAAGGTGGTGGACACCAAGACCTCGGTCACACCACAGACATCGGCTACCAGGAAGCTCTCGATCACCATCAAGTAGGCGGTTGATTCCAAGAGGCCGCTGGTCGTAGGCGGCCGCGACGAAGACCGCAGCGCGGCCACCTCCGCGCGAAGGCCGCGCTCCGGCCGCGCCCGGGCCGGGGTCACTTCCGCGCCCGGGCCACTGATCACTTCCGCGCACCGACCGCGCTCCGGCCACGCTCGGGCCGCTGATCACTCCCGCTGGTCGAGCGGGAGCTGGTCCGGGGGCCGGTCGAACCGCGGTGGGCCGGTGCCCGGAGGTGGGCCTTCGGCCCTCCGCCTGCGCTTCGGTCTTTGTCGCTTCGGTTCGGTCGGATGCTCGGGGGCGGTCCACACCCACCCCTCGTCTGTCCGGGCGAGCTCGAACCCGCGGTGGGTGCGGTCCAGGTGGTGCTTCCGACAGAGCCGGGCCAGGTTGTCGAGGGCGGTGAGGCCGCCCTGGGCGAAGTCGGTGACCCAGTGGTCGTTCTCGAGGCCCAGGCGGGCGTCACAGGTCGGCACCACACACCGCGGGTCCCGGAGGAGGAGGGCCGACCGGATCCGCTTGGGCACGTGGCGTCCGGCCGAGTAGACCGTGGTGACGTCGGTGCCCTTGGCGATGAGCACCTCGACGAGGGCCTCTCCCAACAGCTCCCGGGCGTAGTCGACGCCCACCGGGCCCACCCCGGGGATCTCACAGCGCTCCCCCTGGCCCACCGAGCCCCGGCGCAGGGCCTCTGCGTCCACCACCACCGAGACGGTGGCCTTCGGGTCACAGGTGCACCCGCCTCGGGCCGTGCCCGTTTCCTCCCCCTTCGGGGTCAGGGTGCCGCCCCCGGTGGTGAGGGCCACCAGGGCATCGGCCCGGTAGGCGTCTGGGGTCTCGAAGCGGCCCTCGGTGCGGGCCGCTTCGAACTGCCGGTCGGTCTCTGCCTCCAGGGCGGCCAGCACCCCGGCCCCGGCCTCGGGGGCGAGGACCGCCAGGAGGCGGAAGGCCCCGTCGTCGTCGGTGAAGGTCCGACACCGCCGGTCCTCGTGCAGCTTTTGGAAGTGGCGGGCCTCGGCCTTCCCCGAGCGTCCCTCGACCTTGGCCCTGAGGCACCGCTCCTTCAAGGTGGCCTCGGAGTCGGACTCGGCACTGCCGACCAGCTCGGCCTCTTTGGCCGGGTTGACCTTCACGGCGTCGGACACCCGGGCCGCCCGCCGGTGGGAGAGCTTGCCGGCCAGGAACGACTCGGCCAGGGAGGGCTGGTCGACGAGGGCCTCCCCCAGACGGATCAGGTCCTTTGCCTCTCCGACGCTGTCCCCGGTCGTGGCGGCCAGGAACTCGGCCGCCGAGCGGTGGCCGGTGCGGGTGTAGAGGCTGCCCTGGGCCAGGCGGGCCGAGAACGCCGTCTTGTGGGCCACCACCTTCCGCTCGAGGCGGGTCAGCCGGCGGAGCACCTCGGCGGCGCCCTCCAGCGAACAGCAGGCCGGGTCGGTGGCGTCGAGGGCAATCTCGGCGGCGTCGAGAAAGGCGAACAGGCCCTGGGGCTCGGCCAGCGTCTGTCCGGTCTGTCCGGAACCGGCCTGACCGGTCTCGGACCGGCCGGTCTCCGTCTGTCCGGTCTGTCCGGAACCGGTCTGTCCGGTCTCCGACTGTTTGGTCTGCGGGGCGATCACGGCCATGTCACAGGATGGCAGGGGGGTGTAACAACCACAGGGAGGGGGAGGGATGACGAACCCTGGGCCGTGCCACCCTTGGAACAGGCAGCCGCCCCGACGCCGTACGGGGACCATCTCCCCGTGGTCGGAGCACCGACCGTGGGAAGTGGGAATGGGGATGTGGTGACCAGTCGGACCTGAGGGAGGATCTCCGACCGCATCTCGGGGATCGTGGCCCCGGATCCGTACCGGCCGATGGGACAGCCGGGCATCGAGGAGAGCGACTGCGCCGGTTGTGCGCCGGTTGTGCGCCGGTTGACCGCCGGTTGACCGCCGAGTGACCGCCGGTTGACCGGCGGGTCGTGGCCGGACCCTCGCTCGCCGGCGTGGGGGATGCCTATGGTGTCACCATGCATTTCGTCATCGGCTCCGACCACGCCGGCTTCATCCTGAAGGGTGCGGTCATCGCCCACCTCCGCGACGGCGGTCACCAGGTGGAGGACATCGGGACGTACTCCACGGACCCGGTGGACTATCCACCCATCTGTGCCGCCGTGGCCCGGGCCGTGGTCAACGGACGCGGCGACCTGGGAGTCGTCATCGGTGGCAGCGGCCAGGGCGAGGCCATCTCGGCCAACAAGGTCCACGGAGCCAGGGCCGCGTTGTGCCACGACGAGTACACCTCGCGGTTCGCCCGTCTCCACAACGACGCCAACGTGCTGTCGCTCGGGGCCCGGGTGGTGGCCACCGAACTGGCCCTGGACATCGTCGACGTGTTCGTGGCCACGGCCTTCGAGGGGGGCCGGCACGTGGCCCGCATCGAGGAGATCGCGCTGCTCGAGGCCGAGGAGTGCGGTGACCCCGGCCCGGGTGCGGCGGGCCGACCCACGACGTGACCGGTTCGGACGATTCGGCCGCCGGTCCCGCCCGCCCCGAACCGACCGTCCGCTACCTGGCCGATGCCGTGGTGCCGTGTGACGGTCCGGACCCGGTGCTGCGGCCCGGCGTGGTCGAGGTGTGCGGCGGGGCCATCACCCACGTGGGCACGGCCGGATCGGAGGACCGTGGCAGTCCGCCCCGGGAGGTCCGTGTCCGCGGCGCCCTCCTCCCCGGACTGGTCAACGTGCACTGCCACTCGCCGATGACCCTGTTCCGGGGTTCGGGGGAGGGTCTGCCCCTCCACCAGTGGCTCAATGGGGTGCTGTGGCCGCAGGAGGCCCATCTCACCGAAGACGATGTGTTCTGGGGCATGACCCTGGCCGCCGCCGAGCTCCTGCGCTTCGGCGTGACCACCACGTGTGAGGCCTACTTCTTCGAGGACGCGCTGGCCGACGCCGTCGTGGCCGCAGGGTCGCGGGCGTTGGTCACCCCCGGGGTCCTCCAACTCCCCGGTGCGCCGTCCGATGAGCGGTGGTGGGACCGGAGGGTGGCGGAGATCGTCGACTTCCACTCCCGGCGCCAGGGCGACCACGACCGCATCGAGGTCGGCTTCGCCCCCCATGCCGCCTACACGGTGCCCCTCCCTGTGCTCGCCGACATCGCCGACGCGGCCCGGGAGCTCGATGCCCTGTTCCATATCCATCTGGCCGAGACCGAAGAGGAGGGCACCCGGTTCCTGGCCGAGCACGGGCGGTCGGCGCCTGCGGCCCTGGCCGATGCCGGCGTCTTCGGCGGCCGCGTCCTGGCCGCCCACAGCATCTGGCTGTCGCCCGAGGACATGACGCTCTACTGCGACCACGACGTGGCCGTGGCCCACTGCCCCCAGAGCAACGCCAAGCTGGCCTCGGGGGTGGCCCGGCTGTCGGAGTTCCTGGCCCGTGGGATCAGGGTCGGGTTGGGCACCGACGGTCCGGCATCGAACAACGATCTCGATCTCTGGGAGGACATGCGGTTCGCCGCCCTGCTGGCCCGCACCCGCGAGATGGACGCGGCCGCGCTCAGCGCCACGGCCGCGCTCGATCTCGCCACCAGGGGAGCGGGCCTGGCCCTCGGGCGCCCCGATCTCGGGGTGCTGGCCGCGGGAGCACGGGCCGACATGATCGTGGTGGATCTCGACGACCCCGTGTTCGTTCCCTGGCTCGAGGACGCCCAGCTGGTCGATCACCTGGTCTGGGCGGCATCCTCCCGGCTGGTGACCGACGTGTGGGTGGCCGGGCGTCAGGTGGTCGAGGGCGGCCGGTGCACGACCGTCGACGTCGGCCGGGCCCGGGAAGAGGTGGAGGCCCGGGCCCGGCGCCTCCAGCAGGCAGTGGCCTGAACCGGTCGCTCAGGCCGGCGCCCCCCGTCCGGTCCGGCGCCCGGACCTGGTCGTGGAGCAGTCCGGCGCCCGGTTGCTCACCGGACCTGGTCGTGGAGCAGTCCGGCATAGGCGGCCGCCCCGGAGGCGAACCGGCCGATCATCCTCGTCACCACGGCCGTCATGAGACGGCCGGTAGCCGGGATCATCGTGTCGAACGTCGCCGACCAGGAGATGGTGGTGCCCGAGCCGTCCGGTGCCAGGACGACGTCGGCCCGGTAGTGGCGGACCGGAAAGCCCTTCACGATGGTGTAGCCGAGGTGGTGGGGAGGCTCCCAGGCCACCACCTCCTCCCGTGACCCGATCCCGAACCTGGTGAACCTGCGGACGGCCCCGATCCCGTCCGGCGCGGGGTCGCCGTCGCGGACGAGATCCGACCGTGTGAGGAACGTCCACTCCTTCCAGCGACGAGCCTCCCCGACGAGCGGCCACACCTCGTCGACGGGGGCTGTCGACCGGGCCTGCGCCTGGACCGACCACCGTCCCCCCGGGCCCGGAGGTGAACCGGGGGCCGGCCTGCTCATGCCTCGAGGTGGGCCTTCAGCGCCTCGAGGGCCTGCTGGTAGACGGTGGCCATGAGATCGGCCATGGCATCCGGGGTCGCCTCCACCACCCAGGTCACATGGCTGGTGCCCCCGGTGGGGATCACCGTGATGGTCGCCTCGTGGCTCTCCACCGGGGCTCCGTCGGCGATCGAGTAGGTCAGGGCCCGTCCGGCGTCGTCCTTCGACACCAGGCGCTCGGTGATGGTCATCCCCATCGTGTCGAGGATCCGGTCATCGCCCTCGACCCGGCACGAGTCGATGCCCGGCATCCATCCGCCGATGCCCCCGAAGTCACCGATCACCGCCCAGACGCTGTCCGCCGGCCTGTCGATGTCGATCTCTGCCGTTCCTCGGGCCATGGTTCTCCCTCGTCCGCTGCCGTGCCGCGAGCCCGATGACGGGCGCCCGACGGTCTGTGTTGCCCAGATGGTAGGCGAGGGGTGCCGCGGCCGGGAAGCGGTGCCGCGGTAGGCGAGCGGCGCCGCGGCCGGGAAGCGGTGTCCGCCCGCCGGCGAGGTCGGGGCGTTGGCACGCCCGGTGGTGGCCCCGTAGCGTCGATCCCATGCGCTCCACACCCGCCGGCGACGACGCCGCCGCCCTCTTCGTTCCCGACGGCGATCACCTGGTGCCGACCGAGCGGGCCCGGGGGCCGTGGTCGCCGCACGCGCTGCACGGTGGCCCGGTGGCCGCGGTGGTGGCCCGGGCCGTCGAGGCCCATCCCGGCGGCGAGGGGCTGCAGCTGGCCAGGATCACCCTCGAGCTGCTCCGGCCGGTCCCGATGACGCCGCTCGTCGTGACCAGTTCGCTGGTCAAGCCCGGTCGTCGGGCACAGCTCGTCGACACGGTGGTCGAGGCGGACGGTGTCGAGGTGGCGTGGTCGCGGTCCCTCCGCCTCCACCGGGCTCCCGACGACCAGCGGGCGGAGCCGACGGTGCCCGAGGACGATCCTCCGGCACCTCCCGACCGGATCCCTTCGACCCCGATGATGGTCGGCGACCGAACCGCCTTCCACAACGAGGGGATGGAGATGCGGTTCGTGAACGGTCGCACCGACGACCTGGGTCCGGCCACGGTGTGGTTCCGGCTGCGGTGTCCGGTGGTGCTGGGTGAGCCGCCCTCGCCGTGGCAGCGGGTGGCGGCCGCGGCCGATTTCGGCAATGGGGTCTCGGCGGAGCTCGGGTTCGGGTCGAGCTCGTTCATCAACCCCGATCTCACCATCTCGGTACACCGCCCGCCGGTCGGGGAGTGGATCTGCCTCGATGCCCGCACCCGGTTCGGGACCCCGGGTATCGGAGCGGCCGAGTCGGCACTCTGGGACGTGGTCGGCCGGATCGGCCGTTCCGTCCAGAACCTCGTGGTCGAGGTCCGACCGTGACCGCGGTCCCGACGGCCGCCGACCCCGGGCCCAGCGTGGCCGACCTTCTGGTGGCGCGGGCCGAGGACGACCATCCCGGCCTCCGTTTCGAAGACGAGCGGTGGAGCTGGCGGGAGGTCGTGTCGGCCAGCGCCACCCGCGCCTCGTGGATCCGGTCCGTGGCCGGCCCCGACCCCCTCCATGTCGGGGTGCTCCTCGGCAACGTCCCCGAGTACATCTTCTGGTTGGGTGCGGCGGCCCTGGCCGGTGCGGTGGTCGTCGGGATCAACCCGACCCGCCGCGGCCAGGCGCTGGCCGGCGACATCGGGCGCACCGACTGTGCGGTGGTGGTCACCGACGCCGAGGGTGCGCGCCTGCTCGACGGGCTCGAGCTCCCGGTGCCTCCCGAACGGGTCGTCCGCATCGACGGCGCCGGGTACCCCGACCTCCTGGCTCCGCACACGGGGGCCGACTGCCGGTCCGTGGTGGCGGCGTGCACTCCCACCCGGCGACGACCTCTACCTCCTGCTGTTCACCTCGGGGACCACCGGTGCCCCGAAGGCGGTCCGGTGCACACAGGGCCGGTTGGCGTCGATCGCCGTCCGCTCGGCCGGGGCCTACGGCTTCGACCGTGACGACGTGGCCTACTGCACCATGCCGCTGTTCCACGGGAACGCGCTGATGGTCCTGTGGGGACCCTCCCTGGTGGTCGGGGCCACCGTCGCCCTGGCCCGCCGGTTCACGGCGTCGGGCTTCGTGGCCGACGTCCGCAGGTACGGGGCCACCACGTTCACCTACGTGGGCAAGGCCCTGGCCTACGTCCTGGCCACCCCGCCGTCACCCGATGACGCCTCCGTCACCCTCCGGCGCGGGTTCGGCACCGAGGCCTCGGTGGCCGACCACGCCGCGTTCGAACGCCGGTTCGGATGCGTGCTCACCGAGGGGTACGGCTCGAGTGAAGGGGGGCTGGCCATCAGCCGGACCCCGGACACGCCGGTGGGCTCGCTCGGCCGGCCGGTGGGCGACATCGTCATCGTGGACCCGGAGACGCAGGGGGAGTGCCCGCCGGCCCGGTTCGACGCCACCGGCAGGTTGCTCAACGGAGCCTCGTGCCATCGGCGAGATCGTCAATCGTGACGGCGTCGGCGGGTTCGAGGGGTACTACGCCGACGAGGAGGCCACGTCGTCCCGGACCCGGAACGGCTGGTACTGGACCGGGGACCTGGCCTACCGCGACGAGGACGGCTTCTTCTACTTCGCCGGGCGCCGCGGCGACTGGATGCGGGTGGACTCCGAGAACCTGACCGCCGGCCCGATCGAGCGGGTGCTGGTCCGTCACGAGGGCGTCGCCACCGTGGCCGTGTACTCGGTGCCCGACCCCCGCTCCGGCGACCAGGTGATGGCCGCCTTCGAGATGCTCCCGGGCCGTGCGTTCGACCCCGAGGGCTTCGCCACCTTTCTCGACTCCCAACCCGATCTGGGCACCAAGTGGAGCCCCTCGTACGTCCGGATCACCACGGGTCTTCCGCAGACGGCGAGCGGCAAGGTGACCAAGGACCCGCTCCGGGCCGCGGGCTGGTGGGAGGGAGCCGACCCGGTCTACCGCCGCCAGGGGGCGGCGTCGGCGTACGTGCTCATGGGCGAGGACGACCGACGGGGTCTGCGGGCCGAGTACCTCCGCCACGGTCGGGCAGGCCTTGTCGGTGGGTGACGACGATCGGCCGTCGGCGCTCGATCGGATACGGGGGCGACTGGACGGTTCGGCCTCGCGGGCGGCCACCGCGGCTGGACCGGTTCCAGCAACGGCATCGGGTCACCGCCGTCGCCGGCGCCGTGGCCCGCAAGTACTCCGACGACCAGGCCGGCCGGCTGACCGCCCAGATCTCCCACGCCGCCTTCCTCGCCGTCTTCCCGTTGCTGCTGGTGCTGTTCACCGTGGTGGGCATCGTCCTGCACGGACACCCGTCGCTGCAGGACGACATCATCAACTCCGCCGTGCGCCAATTCCCGGTGGTCGGTTCCGACCTCAAGAACAACGTGCGCCAGCTGTCCACCGGGAACGCAGCTGGCCCTCACCGTCGGGCTGCTCTGGCTGGCCTACGGGAGCATGAGACTGAGCCGCAGCGCACAGGTGATGATGGCCGTGGTGTGGGGGATCCGCCGTCACGAGCTGCCCGACTTCTGGCACTGGATCCCGCGGGCGGCGGGCTTCCTGGCCGTGCTGGGCGCCGGGTTCATCGCCGGCGGGGCACTGGCCGGGCTCGGGGCCTTCGGGCGGCTCGGAGCCTTTTCGGCCTGGGTCGGCCTCGTGCTGTCGTTGGCCGTCAACGTCCTCATGTACTGGGGCGGCTTCGCCATCATCGTGCGGATCCCGAGGGACGGGCGGGCGGTGTGGCCGGGGGCGGTCATCGGAGGGGTCGGATGGACGGTGCTGCAGTTCACCGGCGCGCTGCTCGTGAACCACCAGCTGCGCCACCTCTCGAGCCTCTACGGCACCTTCGCCACCGTCCTCGGTCTCATCTGGTGGATCGCCCTCGGGGCCATGGTGACGGTCTATGCCGCCGAATTCAATGTCGTGCTGACCCGGCACCTCTGGCCCCGGTCCATTCGCGGCACGCGCCATGGCAAGGGCGGGGGCGACGAGAGCGATCAGGTCTCGGCCAGCCGCGTCCCCGGGGCCTCCAGCCCGGCCGGTGCCTGAGCCGCAACCGGCGCGGGGGAGAGCGCGGCCGCGTTCCTGGGGATGATCAGGGCCAACAGGGCGGCCGCCAGCGCGGCCCCCGAGGCGATGAGGAAACCCCGGGCGTAGCCGGCGGTCATGGCCACCCGCTCGAGCTCGGGCGTGACCGGTCGTCCGGCCAGCTGCGAGGAGATGTCGGAGGCGGCCACCGTGGAGAGCACGGCCAGCCCCAGGGAGGCCCCGATCTGCCGGCTGCTGTTGACCAGACCGGACGCCAGGCCGGCCTCTTCCCGACGGACCCCTCCGGTGGCGGACAGGGCGATGGGGGTGAAGGCCAGACCCATGCCGAAGGTGGCCATGATCCCGCCGCCGCACGCCCCCGTCCAGTAGGTGTCCCCGGCCTGGATGTGCGACAGCCAGTAGAGGCCCCCGGCAGCCAGGAGCGCCCCGGCGATCAGCACGTTGCGGGGGCCGAGCCTCGGGGCCATCCGCCCGGCGATGGTGGCCCCGACGGCGATGGCCGCCGTCTGGGGGATGAAGGTGAGGCCGGTGATCACCGGGTCGTAGCCGAGGACCTGCTGGAGGTAGAGGGAGAGGAAGAACCACATGGCGAACATGGCCACCCCGAAGCAGAACATGACCAGATTGGCCGCGGTGAGCGCCCGCGAGCGGAACAGCCGGAGGGGAACCAGCGGATGGTCGGCCAATGCGGCCTCGGTGACGGCGAAGGCGCCGAGCAGCACCAGCGCGATGGCCCCGGTGATGAGCGTCGACGCCGATGTCCAGGCCACCTGGTCGGTGTGCACGATGGTGTACACCAGGGCCAGCAGCCCACCGGTGACCGTGATGGAGCCGACCACGTCCAATCGGCGGCGGGGACCCTCGGCGCGGGACTCGACGAGGAACATCCGGGCGAAGGAGAAGAGGACGATCCCGATGGGCACGTTGACGAAGAGGATCCAGCGCCACGAGAGGTACTGGGTCAGGATGCCCCCGAACAGTGCGCCCGCGGCCCCGCCCCCGGCCGCCACCGCGCTCCACACCCCGAGGGCCTTGGCCCGGGCCCGCTGCTCGGTGAAGGTGACGGTCAAGATGGTCAGGGTGGCCGGGGACAGCACGGCTGCACCCACCCCCTGCAGCGATCGGGCTGCGATGAGGGTGCCCTGGTTCTGGGAGAAGCCGCCGACGAGGCTGGCCCCGGTGAACAGGACGAGCCCGACGAGGAGGATGCGACGTCGTCCGAACAGGTCGGCCAGCCTGCCCCCCAGCAACAAGAGACCCCCGAAGGTGAGCGAGTAGGCGGTCACCACCCATTGGAGGTTGGCCGCGCTGAAGCCCAGGTCCTTCTGGATGGACGGGAGGGCGACGTTGACGATGGAGACGTCGAGCACGACCATGAACTGGGCCAGGCACACGATCCACAGCACCAGGTTGTCTGCCTTGTGCATCCTCGTCCGCTCGGCGGCGTCGAGGTCCGCCGGGCCGTTGGTTGCCGGCTCCATGGAGGGCAGCGTAGAGGCCGGTCAGGACCCATGGATCAGCCCCGTCGAGGCAGCTCCCTCAGTGGGGCTTCCACGCGTCGGGGTCGGTGGTCATCTTGAGGACCGACTTGGGGAGGTCACCGCTGGTGATGTCGGCGATCGTGACCTGCTCGAGCACCGACCTCAGGCTGGCCCGCACAGCCACCCACACGGACTGCAGGTGCTCGGCCGAGCCCTCGTAGCTGGCCGCCTCCGGTCTGAGGCCGCGGACCTCGGCCAGGGGTCCGTCGAGGGGGCGGATGACGTCGGCCACCGTGATCGACGCGGCCGGCCGTGACAGCCGGTAGCCGCCGTCGGCCCCCCGCTGGCTGAGGAGGAGGCCGGCACGCCGCATGTCGTTGAGGATGCTCTCGAGGAATTTGGCCGGCAGATTCTGTGAGTTGGCCAGGGATTCCGCAGTGACGGGATGATCGCCGGCGTCGGCCAGTGTGCACAGGGCCCGCACCGCGTAGTCGACTTTGGCGGAGATGTACACGGGGCCGATTCTGTCAGAGGTTCCGCGCCCCGTGGCGGAGCGTCCCCCTACCGGTGGGCCGGGTCCGACAGCCCGTAGCGCCGGAGCACGGTGCGGTTGATCACCGTGAAGCCGTAGTCGACCACGATCCCGATGAAGACGATCACGATCATCATGGCCACCACGACGCCGTAATCGGCCTGGGTATCGGCATTGACGATGCGGCCCCCGAGGCTCAGGGGGGTCACCAGGATGAGGAACTCGCCGGCCATCAGCGCGTGCCAGGCGAAGGCCCATCCCTGCTTCAGGCCGCCGAGCACACTCGGAAAGGCCGCGGGCAGCATGACATGGCGTTCGAGGGCCAGGCCGCGTGCGCCGAGGATCCGTCCGGCCCGCACCAGGGCCGGCGGCACCTGGTCGATGCCGCTGATGAAGCCGTTGGCCACCGCCGGTGCCGCACCGAGCACCATCATCAAGATGATGGCCTTCCAGTTCACGCCGAAGACCATGACGCCGAGCGGGTACCAGAGCACCGAGGGCATGGTCTGCATGCCGGTGATCAGCGATCCGACGCCGGCGCGCAGGACGCGCAGCCGGGCCACGGCCGTGCCCGCGATGCCGCCGATGACGATGACCAGGGCGTACCCGATGACGGCCTGTTGCGCGGTGGCCCAGCACGCCTGCCAGAAGGAGCTGGTGCCGAGCAGCTCCCAGAGCTGGCGGGTGGCGGTGGCCGGTGACACCAGGATGTACGGCTTCCAGTGGATCCAGACCGCCACCTGCCAGACCAGCAGGATGAGGCCGAAGGCGATGAGCTTGGGCCACGTGGCCCGCCACAGGCGCTCGGACAGGCGGGCCCTGGTCGAGCGGCCCGCCCCCTCCAGGGCGTCGAGCCCGGCCATGGCCCGGTCCAGCGAGGGTGGGGCGGGGATGACCGCTGCCGCGCCGGTGGGCCCGATGTCGGTGGCGAGCCGCTCCGAGGTCGGTTGTTCAACCGCCATGTGCGCCCACTTCGGCTCGAAGCTGGTCGGTGACGGAGGCGGCCAGCCCGGCGATCTCGACCGAGTCGATGCGCCGGGGCCGGGCCAGATCCACCGGGAAGACGGCCGCCACCCGGCCCGGGCGGCTGGTGAGGAGCACGATCCGGTCACCCAGCCGGGCCGCCTCGCGCACGTTGTGGGTCACGAAGAGCACGGTGAAGCCGCGGTCCGTCCACAACGACTCGAGCTCGTCGTGCAGGAGATCCCGGGTGATGGCATCGAGGGCGCCGAAGGGCTCGTCCATGAGCAGCAGGCCGGCATCCTGGGCCAGGGCCCGGGCCAGCGCCGCACGCTGGCGCATCCCTCCGGACAGCTCGTGGGGCCGCTTCGGCCCGAAGCCGGCCAGGTGGACCCGCTCGAGGAGGTCCTCGGACACTGCCCGGCGCTCGGCCCGGCCCACGCCCCGGAGCCTCAGAGGCAGCTCGACATTGGCGGCCACGGTGAGCCACGGGAAGAGCGCCGAGTCCTGGAAGAGCATGGCGGTGGCCGTGCCCCCGGTCGGGCCGGTCAACGGATCGCCGGCGGATCCGTTGACGCCGCCACCGGGCACGGTGATGTCCACCGTGCCCACCGTGGGCCGGTCCAGTCCGGCGATGAGATTGAGCAGGGTCGTCTTCCCGCACCCGGAGGCACCCACCAGACAGACGAACTCGCCGGGGGCCACGCTGAGCTCGATGTCGGCCAGGGCCACCACGGCCGCCGAGCCCGCGCCGTGCCGCTTGGACACGCCGCTCAGGGTGACCGCCGGTGCCCGGGCGTTGACCTTGGGGCCGGGCGCCAGGGGCGCGGTCACGACATCAACGCGGGCTTTCCCTCGGCCGTCAGGATCTTGTTGACGGGTCCGAGATCGAAGATCCCCGCGATGTCGGAGGTGGCGAACCCGGCCGCCTTGGCGTGGGCCACGTCGGTGACGATGGACGAGGCGATGGGGTCGTTGGTGAACGTCATGTCCGACCAGGCGGTGGCCAGCTCACCGGCACTGAGCGCCTTGCCGGTCAGTGCGGCCAGGGCGGTGTTGGCCGCGGCCTGGGCCTTGGTCGGCGAGGCGTTGATGAACGCGGTCACGGCCAGCTGGCCCTTCAGCAGTCCGGTGACCACGTCCGGGTGTGCACTCAGGAACGAGGTGCTGACCACCAGCACGGTGGTGGAGAACAGACCCCTGGGCCACTGGGACTTCTCGTTGACCAGGATGTGCCCGTGGCCCTTGCTGACCATCTCGGTCACCCACGGTTCGGGGACCCACGCCCCGGCGATGCTGCCCGCTTCGAACGATGTCAGTGTCGTGGCATTGGCCTGGGGGAGGATGGTGACCTCGCCGCTGCCGCCGTTGGGACCCGGGAAGGTCAGGCCCTGCTTCCGCAGCCACGTCCGCAGGGCGACGTCCTGGGTGTTGCCGAGCTGCGGGGTGGCGAGGGTCTTGCCCTTGAGCTGTTGGGGCGAGGTGATCGATGAGGAGACCACGAGGGCGGCGCCACCCGAGGTCGCCCCCGAGATGATCCTGATGGCCTGGCCGTGCGACTGGGTGTAGGCGGTGATGGCCGAGTTCGGCCCCATGTACGCGGCGTCGAGCGAGCCGGCCAGCAGCGCGGTGACCTCGGCCGGTCCGGCGTTGTAGGTGGAGGTCTGCAGGGTGACGTTGCTCGGGAGGCTCTTCTTGAAGTAGCCGTCCTGGACCCCGATCAGCGCCGCCGCGTGGGTGAGGTTGGTGAGGTAGCCCAGCCGGAGCGTGACCGGGGCCCCCGAGGTGGTGGAGGTCCCGCCGCCGCCACCCGTGGTCGTCGGGGAGCTCGAGTTCGAGCTGCAGGCGGCGGCCAGCAGGGCGATCCCGAGGACCACGGCGGCGGCGGCCGTCCGGCGGCGGATGCGGGTGGGGTGACGGGCGGGGTGCGAGAGCATGGAGCTCCTCCGTGGTTCGTGTCGACGATCCCGGGAGCGGGGCGTCCGCTGACCGAGGCGTTCGGCCGAGTTTCTCTTTCCTATAGATCTAGCAAGAAACTAGAGAACTGTACTCCACAATCTGTCCGCGATCGACTCGTATGTCTGTGTCACCACCGGGGCCCGGAAGCTGCTTCTACCAGGTAGTTCGTCTTCCGGGTGCCGCGGCCTGGTGGACACATCCAGGGCCTGACCTGGTCTTTTCCAGCGCCATGGTTTTCGGTGCCCGCCGCTCATTTGAGCAGGCGGGACAACCTCCGATCGGCCAGCGGCTTGCCGCCGGTCTGGCAGGTCGGGCAGTACTGGAGCGACTTGGTGGCGAAGGACACCTGGCGGATGGTGTCGCCGCACACCGGGCACGCCTCGCCGGTGCGCCCGTGGACCTGCATGGCCCGTTTCTTGTCCCCTTTGAGCTCGGCCGGCCCGAGCATGGAGGAGCGCTCGACGGCATCGGTGAGCACGCCGACCAGCCCGGCGTGCACACGGGCCACCTCGATGGCGTCCAGGGTGGCCGTCTTCTTGTACGGGGAGAGTCCGGCCCGGTGCAGGGCCTCGTCCGAGTAGGCGTTGCCCACCCCGGCGATCAGGGTCTGGGTGGTGAGCGCGGTCTTGAGAGTGGCCGACGTCCCGTGCAGCAGGGTGCCGAACCGCTCGACGGTGAACTCCGGATCGAGGGGGTCGATGCCGAGGGCGGCGACGGGCTCGACCTCCTCCGGCGAGTTGACCACCCACAGGGCGACGCGCTTCTCGGTGCCCATCTCGGTGACGTCGAACCCGGCCCCGTCGCCCAGCCCGATCCGCAGGGCGATCGGGCTCCGACCCGTCCGCAGCGCCGTGTCCGGCAGCTTGTCGAACCACTTGATCCACCCGCCGCGGGCCAGGTGGACGACCAGCCACAGACCGTCGGCGTCGATGCAGACGAACTTGCCCCGGCGGCGGACGCCGGTGACCACCCGGCCGATCAGCTCGTCGAGCGGTGGGCGGACCGTCTTCAGGGCCGAGAACGACACCAGCCGGCACTGGTCGATCGGTTGGCCCGTCATGCGGGCGCTGAGGCCGGCGGTCAGGGCTTGGACCTCGGGGAGTTCGGGCACAGGGCAATTGTGGCCCTTCTGCGCCCGTAGTATCTGATCCACACCTGCACCAGGGTTGGGATCCCCCGGCTGCGTCGGGTCTGGCCGTGCGGGTAGCCCCGCAACAGGTCCGGGCCCGGGCGGCCAGCCGACCCCACCCGACCCCAGCCGACCCCAGCCGACCCCAGCCGACCCGACCCCAGCCGAGAGGACGTATCCGTTGTTCCGCCCGGTCCCCGCCGAAGCCGATTTCACTGTCGTCGAGGCCGACGAGCTGGCCCGCTGGCGTGAGCACCGCGTCTTCGAGCGCTCCGTGGAGCTGCGGGCCGGCGCCGAGCCCTGGGTCTTCTACGAGGGACCTCCGACGGCCAACGGGCGCCCCGGCCTCCACCATGTCTGGGCCAGGGTCTACAAGGACCTGTTCTGCCGCTACCGGACCATGCGCGGCTACGCCGTGCCCCGCAAGGCCGGGTGGGACACCCACGGGCTGCCGGTCGAGGTCGAGGTGGAGAAGCAGCTGGGCATCACGGCCAAGAGCCAGATCGAAGAGGTGGTGGGCATCGCCGAGTTCACCCGGCTGTGCCGCCAGTCGGTGCGTAACTACGTGGACGAATGGAAGAGCCTGACCGACCGGATCGGGTACTGGATCGACAGCGACAGCGCCTACTGGACCTTCGCCCCCGAGTACGTCGAGTCGGTCTGGTGGAACCTGAAGGACCTCTGGGACCAGGGGTTGTTGTACGAGGACATCAAGGTGGTCCCGTACTGCCCGCGGTGCGGGACCGCGCTCAGCAGCCACGAACTGGGGCAACCGGACGTCTACCGCGAGGTCGTCGACGAATCGGCCTACGTGCTGTTCCCCCTGACCGACGAGGGAGAGGCGGCGGCCGACCTGCGGGCCGCGCTCGGACGCCAGACGCTCACCGGCCTGGCCCTGGTGGCGTGGACGACGACGCCCTGGACCCTGCTGTCCAACACCGGTGCCGCGGTCGGACCCGACCTCGACTACGCGGTGGTGGGGGACGCCATCGTGGCCGCCGATCTGGTGGAACAGGTCTTCGGTGAGGGGGCTGTCGCCCACCACCGCCTGGCCGGCCGCGATCTGGTCGGACTCCGCTACGAACGCCCCTTCGACGATCTGAGCCCCCCACCGGGATCGGCCGCCGACGACGGCTGGCGTGTGGTGCCGGGACCCTTCGTCGAAGCCGACGAGGGGACCGGTGTCGTCCATCTGGCCCCTGCCTTCGGTGAGGTCGACCGCCAGGCCGGCCGTGAGAACGGCCTGCCCACTCTCAATCCGGTCGGTCCCGACGGCCGCTTCACCGCCGATGTGCCGTGGCTGAGCGGCCAGCGCGTGCGCGACACCAACGGCGCGGTCAACGACCGTCTGGCCGCGGCGGGCCGCCTGCTGCGCCGCCTCCCCTATACCCACGCGTACCCGCACTGCTGGCGCTGCGACACGCCGCTGATCTACTGGGGCAAACCCAGCTGGTACGTGCGGACCTCCGCCCGCAAGGCCGACCTGGTGGCCGAGAACCAGACCATCGGATGGCACCCCGAGCACATCCGGGACGGTCGCATGGGGGAGTGGCTGGCCAACAACGTGGACTGGGCCCTGTCCCGTGACCGGTTCTGGGGCACGCCGCTCCCCATCTGGCGTTGTGCCGAGGGGCATGCGCGCTGCGTCGGATCGCTGGTCGAGCTCACCGAGCTGGCCGGGCGCGACGTCACCGGCGTCGATCCCCACCGGCCCGACATCGACGCCGTCACCTTCGCCTGCCCCGAGTGCGCGGTTCCCGTGGACGGGACGACGCCCGGCCCGGCCCGGGACACCGAGATGCGACGGGTCGAACCGGTCATCGACGCCTGGTTCGACTCGGGTTCGATGCCCACCGCCCAATGGGGCTACCCGCTGGCCGAGGGATCGGGCGATCGGTTCGTCTACCCCGCCGATTTCATCTGCGAGGCCATCGACCAGACGCGAGGGCTGGTTCTACTCGCTGCTCGCCGTCAACACCCTGGTGCAGGGAGCCACCCCGTACCGCAACGTGCTCTGCCTCGGGCACCTGGTGGACGCCGACGGTCGCAAGATGTCCAAGAGCGTCGGCAACGTCATCGACCCGTGGGAGATCCTCGACACCCGCGGCGCCGACCCGCTCCGGTGGTGGATGTTCTCCCAGGGCTCGCCGTGGACGCCGACCAGGGTCAGCTTCGAGGCCATCGACGCGTCGATGCGGGACACCTTGCTGACCTTGTGGAACACCTGGTCGTTCTTCACCACGTATGCGTCCCTGAACGACTTCGATCCCGCCGACCCGGCCATTCCGGCACCGGAGGACCGTTCGGTCCTCGACCGGTGGATGCGGTCCCGGTTGGCGGCCACGGTGGCCGCAGCCACCGAGGCCCTCGACGGTTACGAGCCGTTCCCGGCCGCCGCCGCCATCGCCGCGCTGGTCGACGATGTCTCGAACTGGTACGTGCGTCGCAGCCGGCGCCGGTTCTGGCGGACCGATCCCGATGCCGACCCGGCCGACTCGCTCGGCGCCCAGGCGATGCTGCACGAGGTGTTGGTGACGACGGCACACCTGCTGGCCCCCATGTGCCCGTTCGTGGCCGACCGGATGTGGCGCGACCTCACCGGTGCCGCCGACGGCGACTCCGTCCACCTGGCCGACTGGCCCGAGCTGCGGCCCGAGGCCCTCGATCCGACCCTCGAAGCGGGGATGGCCCTGGCCCGTCGCCTCGCCTCGCTCGGACGTGCGGCCAGGGCCGAGGCGGGGATCAAGGTTCGTCAGCCCCTGGCCCGGGCCCTGGTCTTTCTGCCCCCGGGCAGCCCGACGCCGCCGGCAGGGGTGGTCGAGGACGAGCTCAACGTGGATGTGGTCGAGGCCATCGACGAGCTGAGCGACGTGCTCACCTACGAGCTGGTGCCCAACTTCAAGCTGTTGGGTCCCCGGCTCGGGTCCCGCGTGCAGCAGCTCCGGTCGGCCATGGGCTCGGTGGACGCCACGGCCGCCGCCGCCGGGCTGGCCGCCGGACGGCCGGTGGTGGTCGAGCTCGCCGACGGACCGGTCGAGCTGGGCGGCGACGAGGTCGAGCTCCGGGTCCGGGCCCAGCCCGGCTTCGCCGTCTCGCCGCACGGGGACGAAGTGGTCGCCCTCGACCTCGGGCTCGACGACGACCTCCGACGCCGCGGCCTGGCCCGCGAGGTGATCCGCCATATCCAGGAACTGCGCAAGTCCGCCGGCCTGGAGGTCTCCGACTGGATCCATCTGCACCTCGTCGGCATCGATGAGCTTTCGCCCCTCTTCGACGTCATCGGGCGTGAGGTGCTGGCCCGGACCATCGCCACCACCCCGCCCGACGATGCTGGGCCGGGCACGATCGTCGAGCTCGACGACGGGGAGACGGTGCGCCGGGTTGAGATGTGGGTGGTCAAGGCATGAGCCCGGCCGACGAGGGGTACGTGCTGGCCATCGACCTCGGCACGGGTGGACCCAAGGTGGCGGTGGTGTCGACGGCGGGACGCATCGTGGCCCATGCCACCGAGCCGGTGGCCCTGCACCTGCTCGACGGGGGCGGGGCCGAACAGGACCCCCACGAGTGGTGGTCGTCCATCTGTTCGGCCTCCCGTCGGGCCATCGGGGAGGCGGGCGTGCCGGCCGAGGAGATGATCGGCGTCGGGTGCACCGCCCAGTGGTCGGGCACGGTGGCGGTGGGATCGGACGGCTCCCCCCTGATGGCCGCGGTCATCTGGATGGACTCGCGCGGGAACCAGGCCATCCGCAAGGTGGCCGGGGGCGCGGTCAACGTGCTCGGCTACGACCCGCGCAAGATCCTCCGTTGGGTACAGGTCACCGGCGGGGCGCCGGGGCTGTCCGGAAAGGACCCGGTCTCCCACATCCTGTTCATCCGGGACACGTTTCCCGACGTCTACGAGCGGACCACCACCTTCTTGGAACCGGTCGACTACCTCAACCTCAAGTTGACCGGACGGACCTGTGCCTCCTTCGACTCCATCGCCGCCCACTGGGTCACCGACAACCGGGAGATCGACCGGGTGGCCTACGACAGCCGCCTCCTCGAGATGACCGGACTGGAGCGGAGGAAACTCCCCGACCTGGTGCCGCCGGGGACCATCGTGGGCGCCCTCACCGCCGGGGCCGCCGAGGATCTGGGCATGCCCGCCGGCGTTCCGGTGGCCGCCGGCTCGGGCGACGTGCACTCGGCCGTGTTCGGGTCCGGGGCCGTCGCCGACTACGAGGCCCACCTCTACATCGGCACCTCCTCGTGGATCTCGGGTCACGTCCCGTTCAAGAGAACGGCACCGACGTCCAATGTGGCCTCCATCCCGGCCGCTCTGGCCGGCAAGTACGTGATCGTGGACGAGCACGAGACCGCCGGAGCCTGCCTTACCTTCCTCCGTGACAACCTGGGCTTCGCCGACGATTTCGAGGCCATGAACGCCATGGTGGCCTCCGTCGGGCCAGGCAGCGGCCGGGTGCTGTTCACCCCGTGGCTCAACGGCGAACGATCACCGGTCGACGACCACACCATCAGGGCCGGGTTCCACAACCTGTCCCTGTCGACCACCCGGGCCCAGATGGTCCGGGCCGTCTACGAGGGGGTGGCCCTCAACTCGAGGTGGCTCCTCGAGGCCGTGGAGAAGTTCACCGAACGACGGTTCGACTCGTTGGCCTTCATCGGCGGCGGGGCCAACTCGGACCAGTGGGCCCAGATCCACGCCGACGTGCTCGGCCGGGAGATCCGCCAGGTGGCCGACCCGGTGCTGGCCAATGTCCGCGGCGCGGCGCTGATCACCCTGGTGGCGCTGGGACGGATCACCGTCGACCAGATCCCGGGGATGGTCGATATCCGGCGCACCTTCACCCCCGACCGGTCCACCGCCTCCGAGTACCAGGTCCTGTTCCATGAGTTCGTCACGCTCTACAAGCAGACAAAAGGCATCTTCAAGAGGCTGAATCGGTTCTGAGCCTGAACAGCCGGTCCGGTTCTGAGCGGGAGTCTTGGCCCGGCCCTCTCAACTCGTGGTCTGCTCGGTGGTGGCGATGAAGAGCAGGTCGAAGGCCAAGGTGTGGAGAGCGGTCGGTGACGTCGACCAGTCGTTGTGCCGGTCGAGCCAGTGGCCCAGGGTGGGAAAGAGCTCCCTGAACCGTCGGCTGGGCAGGCCGACCACGTGGAGCACCAGTGCGATGTAGTACGAGAGCAGGTAGCCCAGGGCTTCGAACGTCCCGCCGAAGACATGCACGTCGCCCCGGCCGAACACGTCGGAGCCGAGTTGTGCCAACCCCTCGGCGGTGAACCGCCAGTAGTCGTGGTCGTCGTGCCGGGGGACTGCGGACGGCACCGAGAGGATCACCGTGCCACCGGGCTTGAGGACCCGGGCCAGCTCGCGGAGCACGGCCACGGGGTGAGTGACGTGTTCGAGCAGCTCGAGTGCGAGCACCGTGTCGACGCAGTGATCGGCCAGCGGGATGCTGGTGGCGTCGGACGCGAAGTCGACACTGGGCAGCACCCGGAGGTCGGTGGTCATATAGCGCGCCCTGCAGGTTGCATCGAACCTGCGCACGACGCCGCATCCGACGTTGACGACCAGCGAATCGGCGTCGAGACCGGCCAGGTGGTCGTTGATGAACCGGTCCCGCCTGGTGATGGCGTCGTTCCTCTTGATCCCGCTGAATACCGGTGAGTGCCCGTGGGCCGACCCGTTCAACTCCTTGGACACCGGTCCACACCCCATCTCGAGCTCACCACGCGCGCCGGTCGACGCCGGGCGCAGGATGAATCGTAACCGGGAGCCGCACGGGCCATGACCAGGGATGGCCGCGCGCCGGCAGCGCCGGATTCCCCGCCCATGTCGGGTCAGGAGGCGAGGAGCCGCTCCCGCGCCCGGCTGGCCGCGCTCGACCACCGCGTGGAGCGACGCGTCGAGAATGCTCGAGTCCATGCCCACGCCCCACCACGTCGATCCATCCGGTCCCTCCGCCTCCACGTAGGCGACGGCCGATGCGCCGCTGCCCGCAGTGAGCGCGTGCTCGCTGTAGTCCTTCACTTCGAACTCGACGCCCAGTTCGGTGCGCAGGGCGCCGACCAGCGCGTCGATCGGTCCATTGCCCTCACCCATCACCGTCTTCGGGTCTCCGTCCACCAGCAGCTGGGCGGTGACCGTGGTGTGACGGCCACCGGTGGTCACCTCGCTGCCGATGAGCCGCACGCCGGTGTCGGCGAGGTAGGTCTTCTGGAATGCGTCCCACATCTCGCCGGCCCGGATCACCGTGCCGCTGTCCTCGGTGATGGCCTGGACCTCCTTGGAGAACTCGATCTGGAGGCGGCGGGGAAGGTCGAGTCCGTGCTCGGTGTCCATCACGTAGGCCACTCCGCCCTTGCCGGACTGGCTGTTCACCTGGATGATGGCCTCGTAGGTCCGTCCGGTGTGACTCGGATCGATGGGCAGATAGGGAACCTCCCAGTGGTCGTAGTCGTCGCCGATGGCGGCAAAGCCCTTCTTGATGGCGTCCTGGTGCGATCCGGAGAACGCGGTGTAGACGAGGTCGCCGGCGTAGGGATGTCGCGGGTGGACCGGCATCCGGGTGGCGTACTCGGCGACCCGCCGGACGCGGTCGATATCGCCGAAGTCGAGGGCGGGATCCACGCCCTGGGAGAAGAGGTTCAAGGCCAAGGTGACCACATCGACGTTGCCGGTGCGCTCCCCGTTCCCGAACAGCGTCCCCTCCACCCGGTCGGCGCCGGCCAGGACGGCCAGCTCGGCCGCGGCCACGGCCGTTCCCCGGTCGTTGTGGGGATGGACGCTGAGGATGATCGAGTCGCGGTGGGCGATGGTCCGGTCGAACCATTCGATGACGTCGGCATAGACAGTGGGCCCGTACATCTCAACGGTGTTGGGCAGGTTGATGATGATCGGGCGGTCGGGCGTGGGTTCGATCACCGCCATCACCGCCTCGCAGATCTCGACCGCGAACTCGGGCTCGGTGCCGGTGAAGCTCTCCGGCGAGTATTCGTAGCGGATATCGGTTCCCGGAACGGTGGGTTCGAATTTCTTGCACAGGTGGGCCGCGTTGACGGCGATATCGACGATTCCGGCCCTGTCGAGGCCGAACACCACCCGACGCTGCAGCTCGGACGTGGAGTTGTAGAAGTGCACGATGGCCCGGGGGGCACCCACCAGTGACTCGAAGGTTCGCTCGATCAGTTCCTCGCGGCACTGGACGAGCACCTGGATGGTCACATCGTCAGGGATCAGCCCCTCGTCGATGATCTGCCGTTGGAAGTCGAAGTCGGTCTGGGAGGCGGCGGGGAACCCCACCTCGATCTCCTTGAAGCCGATGCCGACGAGCGTGCTGAACAGTTTCAGCTTGCGCTCGGAGTCCATGGGGTCGACCAGCGCCTGGTTGCCGTCGCGCAGGTCCACGCTGGCCCACCGGGGGGCCCGGGTCAGGTCGCGGTCAGGCCAGGTCCTGTCGGGCAGGGTCAGGGGACGGTAGGGCCGGTAGAGATGGAACGGCATCGGCGAGACGTCACAGGGCATGTCCAGCCTGCGTCTGTGGTCATTGTGGCCTGTCGTCGATCCGGGGTTCGGTTCGTTCGTCATTGCTGATGCTCCCAAGGTGTGCGGTGTCTGGTGCTCTGTGTGTCGGCTCTGAGTGTGACCCAACAAAAAACCCCCTGGCCATTTCGGCTCAGGAGGTTGCGGGCGAACGCGATGTGGCGCTCGCCGTCAGGTAAGGAGGAGTTCCGAGGTGGTGGCGATGAACATGACAGTCCAATGGTGGCAGGTGGCTCCGCACCCGTCAAGGACCTGCGGGAACGGAGCTCGGGGGCCGGTGGCCCGGTCGGGAGGGTCGTGATCAGCGGTCGATGGCAGCCGGGCCCGGCGCGGACGGAGCTACGGGTTGTGGACAAGGGGCGACCCGCAGCGTCGTGACCGGTGTTGGAAACGTCGGTTTGACGATTTCCGACGTGGGCATAGTCGTTCGGCGGGGGACCCGCCTTCGTCCATGGGTCCATGGAACCAAAAGGAGCAATCATGATCCGCAAGCTGCTTGTGGTCGCTGCGGCGATCGCCATGCCTCTCAGCCTGATCGCCCTCACCGGTGGTACGGCCAGCGCCAACGCCAAAGCCGGGAGCGCGGCAACTGACGATGTCGTCTGTACTGCCATCTCGGGAACGATCACCTTCTCGCCGAAGCTGAACGACACCGGCTACGTCAACGAAGCCGTCAAAACCACGGTCAACGCCACGTTGACCGGCTGCAAGGCCTCGGGATCGTTCAAGACGACGGTCACCAAGGGCTCGGTGAAGGGAACCATCACCGGTGCCAAGGGAACGGCGAGCAAGAAGGCCGGTACGTGCGCCGGGCTCGAGGGAAGTTCCACGGAATCCGGCACCCTGACCACGACGTGGACCGCCAGTCCCAAAGACGCCAACTCGGTCCTCGGAGTGAAGAGCGTGACGGGAGCCACCAGTAGCAGTGGCCATGGGACCTTCACCATTCCGGGCAAGGTCAAGGGATCGGCAAGCGGTTCGTTCCTCGGCAGCAACAAGGGCCAGTCGGATGTCTCCAACGCCGAGACGAGTGACACGATCGCCCAGATCCTCACCACCTGCAAGGCCGGTGTCAGCACGCTGAAGATCCAGACCGATCCGGGCAAGAAGGCGGTGAGCCTCGGCTAAATCGCGACCGATCGCCCGGCTCATAGGGCATACGCCGTACCGACGGGGACGGGGCTCAGGCCCCGCCCTCGTCGCGTGTACGCCTGAGCGCCGTGCGCGCAAGCTGATCGACATCGACGATCGCCAGGTCACGAGCACCGTCGGGGACGGGCTGTAACGGAATGACTACCCGTTGCGTTGTTACTGGGTGGAAACGTCGTCTGACGATTCCGAAGTGGGGGACAGTCGTCGCCCGTTTTCGACTCCATGGGTGCATGGAAGAAAAAGGAGCAAACATGATTCGCAAGTTGCTAGTGGTCGCTGCGGCGATCGCGATGCCTGTCAGTATCATCGCCGTCAGCGGTGGTATGGCCGGTGCGTCCAATCCCCACACTGTTGGTACCGATACCATCACCTGTTCGAAGCTGACCGGCACAGTGTCCTTCTCGCCCGCACTGACCCTCAAGGGCTATACGTCGGGTGTGACGACCACGACCGTCAAGGCCACGGTCTCGGGCTGCACGGTCAAGGGCTCCACGAAGCAGACTGTGACCGGTGGTGCGGTGAGCGGCACGATCAAGAGCACCAAGGGCAAGGGAGGCACGTGCGGTGGACTGACTGCGGCCAGCATCACCGACTCGGGCACCTTGACCACGAAGTGGGCCCCAACAGCGGCTGGGAGCTCGGTGCTCAATATCAAGAGCATCGCCGGTGGAACCAAGAGCAGCCACGGCACGTTCACCATCCCCGGCAAGGTCAAGGGAACAGCCACCGGATCGTTCCTCGGCAGCAACAAGGGTGGATCGGACAAGACCTCCGCACAGACTACGGAGACCGTGACTGCATTGGCCACGGCTTGCGCGTCCAAGACCGGCCTCAAGTCTCTTGCCATCGAGACTGAGCCTGGAGCGACCCCGATCAGCCTGGGCTAGGAGTCACAGCATCATCGCCCGAGCCATCGGGCACGCCGTACCGACGAGGACGGGGCTCCGGCCCCGTTCTCGTCGCGTGTGAGCTGAGTCGGAGGTCCCCGGTTCCTGACTACGAAACGAGCACGACGATGCTCCCTTCGTGGTCATCGCAGCACCTCGGCCACCTGGGCTGCGCTCAGATGGCCGACGTGGCAACCATCTGCCAGATCCGGCTCCGGTGGGACCGGTCGCCGCCGCCGGGCCCGACTCCGGTGGGGCCGGTCAGGTCCCGTTCAGGTCCCCGTTCAGGTCCCCGTTCAGGTCCCGCCTCCCTGTTCCGACCCTCCGGTCCGATCTCCCGGTCCGACCCCGTCCCGCCCCCCGGCCCGCCCCCGGTCCGACCCCGTCCCGCCCCGACGTCTCGGTCCCCCCCGACGCTGTCACACCCCGGTGGTGGACTCTCGTTCGTGGAACTTGACATCATCAACGAGGAACTCGACCGGCTGGGCGGGCTCGACCCGTCGGCCCTGGCCGACCCGGAGTCGATCGTGGCGTTGCACCAGGTGGCGGCCCGGGCTGAGTCCTTGGCCACCCGGGCCACCGCCGCCTTCGACGCCGCCGGTGACTGGGCCCCCGACGGGGCCCGGACCGCCTCGGCCTGGGTGACGGCCAAGTGCCGGGTCAAAAAGGGCGAGGCCAGACGCCGGGTCCGCCGGGGCCGGGAGCTGCGGTTCCTGCCCGAGACCACCCGGGCCTGGGCCGAAGGGGACATCACCGGGGCCCACGTGGACGTGATGATCTCCCTCCGGACCCGGGAGACCGAAGCTGCCCTCATCCGGGACGAGGCCCTGCTGGTCGACCAGGCCAGGAACCTCACCTTTGCCCAGTTCACCCGCGCCGCGGCCTACTGGAGGCAGCTGGCCGATCCGGACGGGGCCGACCAGGACGCCGACAAGCAGCGGAGCCGCCGTGACGTCTCCCTGGTCCAGAGCTTCGGCGGGAGCTGGCTCGGGGCCATGAACCTCGATCCCGTCAACGGGGCCATCGTGGCCGAAGAGCTCGAACGCCTGGAGCGTGAGCTGTTCGAGGCCGACCGGGCCGAGGCCAGAGCCATCCTCGGTCGGGACCCGGGCCCGGGCGACCGCCTGGCCCGCACCCCCCGACAGCGCCAGGCCGATGCCCTGGTGGACATGGCCATCAACTCGAAGAGCTGCCCGGCCGACGCCAGGAGACCGGCACCCCTGTTCACCGTCCTCGTGGATTACGAGACACTCCACGGGCGGATCTGCGAGCTCGAGAACGGCACCGTGGTCCCCCCTGGCTCACTGCTGCCCTGGCTGGACGGTGCCGATGTGGAGCGGGCCACCTTCGGCCAAGGTCGCCGGGTGGAGATCGGGGCCAGAGCCCGGCTCTTCGCCGGGGCCGACGGCCGGGTGACCAGCGCCGATGTGGAGCGGGCCACCTTCGCACCCGGTCCCCGGACCGAGGTCGACCCCACCAACCGGTTCTTCACCGGGGCCACCCGCCGGGCCATCGAGGTGCGGGACCGGGAGTGCACCCACCCCCTCTGCGACGTCACCGCACCCTTCTGCCAGGCCGACCACATCCAGCCCTGGGCCCTCGGTGGTCCCACCACCCAGGAGAACGGGCGGCTGCTGTGCCCACCCCACAACGGCCAACGCAACGAGCGGCCCCCACCGGTGGCGGCCTGATCGGTTCGGGGTTTGAAACTCTTGAGCCCGCTCGCGCTGCCCTGGCGCGACCGGCAGGCCCGAACGATGACGAAGCATCCGGATCCGCTCGCGAATCAGCCGGGTCCGGAATCGGATTGCGTCGATTTGAGGATGCTGCCCGATTCAGCAGACCCGGCCTCCGACAGTGTCGGTCTGTTGCCGTACGGACTTGAGGGTGGATGTTCTCGGAACATGCCCAGAACGTGCCGGCCAGCGTCCTCGCCGGGCTCAGATGTCGGTACTCAGTTGTGCACCCAGGTGACTCCAAATGCTGTTCCTCCCGACGAGAGGGCTGAAGGGTAAGCCTTGACACTTGCCGAGTCTGTGGTCGTCATGGTGATCTCGGTGTCGGTGAACCCCGCCTTCGGGTTGGTCGCACGACCGACGACCGAGAGCCCCGAGAAGTTGACCGAGCCGAAGTCGCTCAGTGGGTCTACCTTCTTGCACGAAGATTCGACGCAGGGGGCTTCTACTATCCACTCGGCGGACGATTCCTTCGGCACCGTGGTGGCGGTCGTTTTGATTGTGTCGTGCCATTTCAGCACGCCACCCGACGTGGCACTGATGGTCAGTGTGAAGGCCTTGGCCGTCCCCGAAACCTGCGCAGCGATGGTTTCGCCCGCCGCCACCGGATACTTCGAAGGGGGCAGGTCGACTAATTTCTTTGGCAACATCTCGTACCAGGCGTAGTAGGAAGGACCCGATTTCGCCACGCAGTCTGAATCGGTACCTATCTGTTCCACCGTCTTATCCGTGCTCACCAATCCATCGATGCCGACCCAGAACGCAGCGCCCTCCGACAGCTTTGTCGGGCAGGTCACCCCCGGCTGAACCCAGCTACCGGCAACCTTGGTGAAGGTTCCTCCGCTCACTCCGTAACCGGCCCAATTGATCGATGACTCAGTACCGTGTCCGACATTGGGTCCCGCCCACTGGAGCGCAGTTTGTACCGGAGCGCTTACCACTTCCGGGGCCGTGACACCGACGCCGGTGGCGATGAGACCGGCCATCAGCAGCGAAGCTCCGGCCGTCCGCAGACCGTTGCGTCGCGTCATGGTGGGAAACTGCCCCTTCGAGATAGGCCGCCCGTCGAATCGCGCCCCTGTTTGCCTGCGATCGGGTGTCACTGGTCTCCTGTTACGCCGCCCTCACTCGTGCTGGTGCTGGGGCTCTTGCCCTGCTGGACAGGAATACCCTCCGGCGGAGTGTGACGCGTCCCGTTCTTCGTCGTTCCGCCTCCGCCCGAACCGCCGGTCTTGCCGGTCCCCGAACCGCCGGTCTTGCCGGTCCCCGAACCGCCGGTCTTGCCGGTCCCCGAACCGCCGGTCTTGCCGGTCCCCGAACCGCCGCACTTCCCCGAACCACCGGTCCCCGAACCACCGGTCCCCGACCCACCACCGGTCCCCGACCCACCGACGGTCGCCGAACCACCGGTCCCCGAACCACCGACGGTCCCCGAACCACCGGTCCCCGAACCACCGACGGTCCCCGAACCACCGGTCCCCGAACCACCGGTCCCCGAACCACCGACGGTCGCCGAACCACCGGTCCCCGAACCACCGGTCGCCGAACCACCGACGGCCCCCGAACCACCGGTCCCCGAACCACCGGCCCCCGGCCCACCGGTCCCCGAGGGGCATCCGGTCCCTGAACCACCGCCGGTCCCCTGGTTGCCGCCGCGGTTTCCACCGACTCCCAAACCGCCCCCCGTCCCCGCCCCCTGCTTTCCACCATCGCCACCGACGACCCCGGCCCCGGTGCTGACCGATCCCGTACTGGGGGTTGCCTTCATGAATCCGCCGACACGATCTGCCGGTGAAGCCGCCTCGAGCGCCTTCCGATACCTCTCCAACTCAGTGGTCTCACCGGTCCCGGAGAGGGCGCGCCCGACAGCGGCCGCTGCTGCGGTGGGAGTGCACGATCCCGACCCGCCGGTCGCCGGAGTACCCGTCGACAGGCCACGACAGGCCGCCGTCGGAACCGGATGAGCTATGCCGCTCCCGCTCTTGGCTATGACGACGCCGGCGCCGGCTGGAGCCGTTGCCGGGGGAGCCAGGCTAGCGGCACGGCTCGGATGTGATGGCGGCGGCGACACATCGATGCCCACCTTGTGGAGCGCACCGTCGACGACCCGTGCCGCCGAAGGTGGGAGCACCGACGCGGCGGCCAATGCCGTGGTCGTGCCGAACAGGCTCGTGACCGAGGCGGCGACCAGTGCCACCCGGGCCGGCCGGCCGAACCGGCGCGACTTCGGCCACATGGCGGCGGCCGATTCGAACATCATGCGGGCACGTTGCTCCGAGCCAAGTTCGCTGGGCAGCCCGGGTGCCGTGGCCGCGGCGATCAGATCGGCGAGCTTCCCGTGCTGGAGATTCGGGAACCCGACGACCGTGAAGTCCTCCGTGCCGGAGTTGTCGAAAGGCCGGCGGCTGGTGTCAACCATGGAGACGCACCTCCGGAACGAATCGGAGTCCGCCCTCGGGGCCGCGTGCGACAGCGGCCGAGGCTGCGTCTCCGGCACCGGACAGTACCTTCTCGTCCTCGCCGTTCAGCGTGCTCTCCAACCGTCGGAGACCTCGGTGACACAGGACCCGCACGGACCCGGCCGACCGCCTCATGATCTTCGCCACGGTCGCCACATCCAGCCCGGCCACGATACGGAGCATGACGGCTTCGGATTGATCGGGTGGAAGCTGTGCGATCAACGCCATGGCCGCATGGGTGGCCGAATTCTCGTCGGCATCGGACTCGACGTTTGTCCCGGACGGGACCAGATCGAGCTGTGAGTGCTCGATGAACTCGTAGCGCCTCGAGGCACCCCGGTACCAGTCGATGACCCGATTGCGCGCCGTAGTGAACAGCCAGGCCCTGAAGCCGTCCTCGTCGCCTTCGAATGACGGCAGCGCACGAAGGACACGGAGCCAGGTGTCCGCGGCCAGATCCTCAGCCACCGGGCCGGCTTTGATGGTCAGGTACCGGAGCAGGCTGGGATGGAATTTCGTCCACAGCAACCCGAAGGCATCCTGATCGCCGCGCTTCGCCGCACGCAGATTTTTCTTGAAGTCAAAGGCTTCTTTGGTCGTGCTGTCGAGTGGCGACATTGGATTCTTGATTCCCCCTTACCTGAGTCATACACCCCAGCGGAGGGCACGTCCAGCAATGAAATGGGTCGAAGTAGGGGGAAATACCCACGAATTCCGGTGGTGTAACGAATTCGGCCTCTATCTCGTTGTAGAGCGGGGGACTCGAATTCAGTGGTCAGATCCGCTCAAAATTTCGGGCCAGCTCCCAGTCCGTCACGGCGCGGTTGGCTGCATCCCACTCTTGGCGGGCCGTATTGAGCAGGTGCTGGTGGACCTCCGACCCGAAGGCTTCCGCGGCCACCTCGCTCCCAGCCAGCGTGTCGATGGCGTCGGCCAGGGTGGACGGGATTCTGGGCACCTCGGGGGCCTCGTAGGCGTTTCCGGTGAAGGCCGGCTCGAGCTCGAGCTCGTGCTCGATCCCCCACAGGCCTCCGGCGATGGTCGCGGCCAGGGCCAGATAGGGGTTCACGTCGGCTCCGGGGATGCGGCTCTCCACCCTGCGGGCGGGGCCGGAACCGACGGTCCGGAACCCGCAGGTCCGATTGTCCTCACCCCAGACTGCGGCGGTGGGTGCCCACGAACCGGGGACGTAGCGGCGATAGGAGTTGACAGAGGGGGCGAAGAACCAGGCCAGCTGCCGGGACGACTGGATCTGGCCGGCCAGGAACTGCTGGCCGATCGTCGACAGGCCCGACGGCGTGGTGGCCCCGTCCGCCGGCGCGGTCAGCGGTGCGCCACTGGCCACGTCCCAGACGCTGCTGTGGATATGGCACGACGAACCGGCACCGTCCATCGTCCACTTGGCCATGAACGTGACCGACCTGTCGAGGCCCGAGGCGATCTCCTTGACGCCGTTCTTGAACACCAGGTGCCGGTCGGCCACCTCGAGGGCGCCCGCATACGTGATGTTGATCTCGTGCTGACCGATGCCCGCCTCGCCTTTGGAGAATTCGACGGGTATGCCCGCTTCGATCATCTGGTTCCGGATCCGCCCGATGACGTACTCCTCGCGCGACGTCTGCAGCAGCTGGTAGTCCTCGATCGAGCCGGCATGGGTTCCCAATCGACGCCAGCGCTTCTCCGCGGCTTCGGCGTACGACTCGCGGAACAGATAGAACTCGAGCTCGGTTGCGCACTTGATCTCCAGCCCGTGGGCTGCCGCCCGCTCGATCTGGCGTCGCAGGACGCGACGGGGCGACACCTCCACCGGACGACCGTCCATGGTCAAGAGGTCGCAGAGGACGAGCACGCTGCCCGGGAGCCAGGGGAGGGGCCGCACCGTCTGAGGGTCGATGACCGCGTTGAGGTCACCGTACCCGGTGTCCCAGTTGGCGAACTGGTAGCCGGGCAGCGGCGTCATGTCGACATCACAGGCCAGGACGTAGTCGCACACCTCGATGCCGTGGCGCATCACATGCTCGAGGAAGAAGGCGCCGGTGACCCGCTTCCCGACCGGTCGGCCCTGGAGGTCGGGAAAAGCCACGACGACGGTATCGACTTCACCCGACTGGATCTGATGGGGCAGCGTTTCCAAGGTCAGCATCCCAGCACTCTGGCCCAGCCCGGTCGGGCAGTCCAGCCACCGGCGAGATGGGGTCCCGGCTCCGGGCGGATCACCGTGGGCCGTGTCCCCGTGGCCGGAGGCGGCGCAATCGGGTGGGATACTGTCCGTCATGTCGCATGCCCGGCAGCGTCCTCTCGTCGGGGTCTCCACCTACCGCCAGACCACGTCGTGGTGGTCGTGGGAACGCGACGCCGCCCTGGTGCCCGGTACCTACCTCGATGTGCTGGAGGCGGCGGGCGGTCAACCCGTGCTCATCCCGCCGCAAGTAAGTGGGTCCGGGGATCCTTGCGTGGAGGTGCCCGACACCGGACGAGAGGGCCTCGACTCGTTGGTGGCCGCCCTCGACGGACTGGTCCTGATCGGTGGAGGGGACGTCGAAGCCGGCCGCTACGGCCGGGATGCCGATCCGCGCAACGGCGGGAGCAGCAGGCCGCGGGACGACATGGAGCTCGCGTTGGTGGATGCGGCCCTCGGACGTGACCTGCCGGTGCTGGCCATCTGCCGTGGAATGCAGGTGCTCAACGTCTACCTCGGAGGGGACCTGGTCCAACAGCTGCCCGACGTGGTCGGATCGAATGATCATCAACCCGGCCCCGGTGCGTTCGGCCCGATCACCGTGCTGACCGAGCCGGGGACCGAGGTACGACGGTTGTTGGGCGAACGGGCCGACGTGCTGTGCAGCCACCATCAGGCCATTGCCACACCGGGGCGCGGGCTGGCGGTGACGGCCAGGAGCGGGGACGGTGTCATCGAGGCGGTCGAGCTCCCGGGTCGCCGGTTCGTCCTGGGTGTCCAGTGGCACCCGGAGGAGACCGGCGACCGTCGGCTGTTCGAGGCCCTGGTCGATGCGGCTCGCAACTCCTCCGGTGCGGACGCGTCACCGGCGCTACCGGGTCTGTCCGGTCATCCCGATCCCGTCGTGGTGAACGCGGAACGGACATGAGCGACGTCACCACCGTCGTGAACCCCGCCACCGAGACGGCGATCGCCGAGCTTGCGCTGGCCGGAGCCGGGGAGGTCGACGCCGCGGTGGCCCGGTCGCTCGAGAGCGGGCGCCACTGGAGATCGGTGGCACCGGCCGACCGGGCCCGGCTGATGCGGAGGTTCGCGGCCCGGGTCGAGGAGCACGCCGAGGAGCTGGCCCAGCTGGAGACCAGCAACGTGGGCAAGCCCATCACCGAGAGCCGTGACGAGGTTGCCATGGTCGCAGAGGTGTTGTACTTCTACGCCGGTGCGGTGGACAAGCACCGCGGCGCCACGGTGCCGGTGGCCGGCGGAGTGGACATGACCTTCCACGAGCCCTTGGGCGTGGTGGCGGCCATCGTGCCGTGGAACTTCCCGATCGCCATCACGTCGTGGAAGATCGGCCCGGCATTGGCCACCGGCAACACCATCGTGGTCAAGCCGGCCGAGATCACCCCGCTGTCCGCGCTCAGGCTCGCCGAACTGGCCCTCGATTCCGGTATGCCCGAAGGGGTGTTCCAGGTGGTGGTGGGCAAGGGATCGACCGTGGGCACCCAGCTGGTCGAGCATCCCGACGTGGCCAAGGTCGCGTTCACCGGTTCGACCGAGGTGGGCCGGGAGGTGATGGCCCGGGCTTCGGGGACCATCAAACGGGTCACCCTCGAGCTCGGCGGGAAATCGGCGTCGGTGATCTTCGCCGACGCCGACCTCGAGCGGGCCGCTGCGGCCACGCCGGGCGGTGTGTTCGCCAACGCCGGCCAGGACTGCTGCGCCCGCAGCCGGGTGCTCGTGGAGCGTTCGGTGTTCGACCGCTATCTCTCGTTGCTGGCCGATGCCCTACCTGGCTGGACCGTCGGTGACCCGACCGACCCGACAACCAAGATGGGTCCGCTGGTCACGGCCGCGCACCGGCGGACGGTCGAGAGCTTCCTGGCCCCGGGGATGGGCGATCCCGGGGGAGGGCCGGTCGATGCCTTCGCCGTCGGCGCCGTTCCCGACGGCCCGGGCTACTGGTTCCCGCCCACTGTGATCGCTCCGGCCGAGCCCGGATGGCGCCTCGCCCGCGAGGAGATCTTCGGACCGATCGTGGCGGTGGTCCCGTTCGAGGACGAAGCCGACGCCGTCAGGTTGGCCAACGACACGGCCTATGGTCTGTCCGGATCGATCTGGACGCGGGACGGGGCGCGGGCCCTGCGGATGGCGCGGGCCATCAGCTCGGGCAACCTGTCGGTCAACTCCCACAGTTCGGTCCGGGTCCAGACCAGCTTCGGCGGGATGAAGCAGTCCGGCTTCGGACGCGAACTGGGCCTGGAGGCGTTGGCGTCGTACACCGACGTCAAGAACGTCTTCGTGTCCACCGACGGATGAAGGACGGGTAACGTCCTTCCATGTCTGATCGCTCCCGCAAGATCGCGAAACCGGCCGCCGCCCTCGGCGTGCTCGCCACCATGGCCAGCATCTGGTGGTTCGCCCTGAGGCCGAGGCGCAAGCCCAAGCTCGACCAGTAGGAGGGAGCCGGTCGGGAGACCGGTCGGTCACAGGAGGGTGCCGCCGCACCGTCGGCGGGCCCCTGCCGGCCTGCTCCCGGGCGACCCGGGCCGGCCCGGGCCGGCCCGGTAGCCTCGCCCGGGTGGCCCTGGCATCCCTCCGCCCCCTCCGGTCGCGGAACTTCGCGCTGATCTGGTCGGCCGCGCTGGTCTCGAACATCGGAACCTGGATGCAGACGGTGGCGCTCGGGATCCTCGTGTTCGCCCGCACCGGCCAGCCGGCCTGGACCGGCCTCGTGGCGGCGGCCGGGTTCATACCCATCGGCCTGCTGGCCCCGCTCGGAGGGGCGCTGGCCGACCGGTTCGACCGGCGACGGTGGCTGATCGCCACCACGGTGGCCGAGATGTCCTTCGCGGCCATGCTCGCCGCCCTCACCGCGGGAGGGGACGACCGGCCGGCGGTCCTGGTGCTCTTCTCGTTCCTCGGGGGCGCGTCCGGGGCCATCGGATTTCCCGCCTATCAGGCCATGGTCCCCGACCTGGTTCCCCATGATGATCTCCTGGGCGCCGTCTCCCTGTCATCGGCCCAGTTCAACCTGGGTCGCGTGATCGGTCCTGCCCTGGCCGGGCTGGCGCTGCTCACCCACGACTACGCGGTGGTCTTCGGCATCAACGCCGCCTCGTTCGGCGCCGTGGTGGTGGCGCTGGTGATGGTGCGGTTGCCGAAGCCGCTGAACGCCGGCTCGGCGCTCGGGATCGTGTCCCGGATCGCCGTCGGGGCCCGGGCGGCCGTCGCCGAACCGGGCTGTCGTGCCGCCATCGAGCTCATCTCGGTCGTGGCCCTCCTTGCCTCGCCCTTCATCGCCCTGGTGCCGGCCATGTCCGCCGTTGTCCATCGCCACGGCGTCAGCATCCCCGTTGCCACCGCGTTGCTGGTCACCGCACAAGGGATCGGGGCGGTGGCGGGCGCGCTCGTCCTTCCGTCGCTGGCCGAACGGTTCGGACGCGGGACGGTCCTGCGCGCCGCGCTGTTCGTTCTCCCGCTGCTGCTGGTGGCGTACGGCCTGGCCCCGACGTTCTGGTCGTCGCTGGTGGCGTTCACGGCCGTCGGCGCCGGCTACATCGCCGTCCTCTCCGGTCTCAACACCGTGGTGCAGGTGCGCGCCCCGGCTGAAGTCAGGGGCCGCGTGCTCGGCATCTACATGGTGGGCCTGGGCATCGTCTACCCGGTCGGCGCCGTCCTGCAGGGGTGGATCGGCGACCACATCGGGGTCCGGGCTGTCACCGTGGCGGGTGCTGCGGCCCTCCTCGCGGTGTTGGTCGCCATCGCCGCCTTCTGTCCGCGGATATTCGCCGCACTGGGCGATCCGACATCACCGCGCGCCAGGGTCGTCCTCCCGGCCAAGGAACTCCCGTGACCGGACCGGTGATGGTGGAGGTGCTGGGAGCCGACGCGGCCGAGGCGGCCCAAGGCCGCGCTGCCGGTGCCCTGCAGGCGGCCGGTCTCGGCGCCGGCGACAGGGTGGCATTCTGTCTCCCCTCGTCGGGCGGGCTTCTGTGCGCGGTCCTCGGGGCGCTGCGGGTCGGCGTCGTGCCGGTGCTGTTGAACGCATCCCTGACGGAGACCGAACGGGACGATCTGATCGACGACTGCGAACCGGGGTTGGTGATCTCCGATCCCGACCGCCTGTCGGCGCTGGACGAGGGTCCGTCGGCGGAGCTGGCCCCCCGTCCTCTGGCCCGGCCCATGCACTACACCTCGGGCACCACCGGGCGATCGAAGGGCGTGTGGTCGGGCCTGTGGGACGCGCCCACCGCCGAGGCTGCGTTCGCCGACGAAGCCGACCTGTGGTCGTTCGGTCCCGACGATGTCCATCTCGTGTGCTCACCGATGTACCACTCGGTGTCGGTCCGGTTCGCCGGGGGGACGCTGCTCCGGGGCGGGACCTGTGTCATCTTGAGCCGGTTCGACGCCGGCGTGGCCGCCGCCGCGCTGCTCGGCGGGCACGGGCCGGTGCCCACCACCACCTTCATGGCCCCCTCGGCACTGAGCCGGCTGCTGGAGAACCCCGAGACGCGGACCGTTCGCTTCGACAGCCTCCGCCTCTTGGTCCACGCCGGGTCGCCGTGCCCGCCCGCGCTCAAACGGCACGCGTTCGACCGGGTGCGCCCCGGCGCGCTCTGGGAGTTCTACGGCTCCACCGAGGGGCAGTTCACGGTGTGCTCGCCGGAGGAATGGATGGCCCGCCCGGGCACCGTGGGCCGGGCCCGGCCCGGTCGCACCCTCTCGGTCGACGGCGACGGGACCATCTGGTGTCGTCCGCCGGACTTCGCCCGGTTCAGCTACTGGCGGGATCCGGCCAAGACCGATGCCGCCTGGAGGAACGGATGCTTCACCGTCGGCGATCTCGGGCGGCAGGATGACGACGGCTATCTCTTCCTCGACGGCCGTCGTGACGACCTCATCATCACTGGGGGCGTGAACGTGTACCCGGCCGAGGTGGAGGCGGTGCTCGGCGAGGTGGACGGGATCGGCGAGCTCGCCGTGTTCGGGCTTCCCGACGGACGGTGGGGCCAACGGGTCTGCGTGGCGCTGGTGCCGTCGGACCGTTCCACGCCGGCGTCGCCACGCGAGCTCGTCGAGGCGGTCCGTGCCCGGGCCGAGGTCCGACTGGCCGCCTACAAGCGCCCGAAGCAGTACGTGCTGCTCGGCGAGCTGCCCCGGACGCCGACCGGGAAGGTGCAGAGGAACCTCATCCCGGACCGGATCGAACCGGCCTGACCTCGCCCGGGCCGGCGACGGGGCACCCGCCCGCAGGTGGGGGTGGGGGATACTGAAGGCATGAGCCCCGCCGATACCGGCCCTCCCATCGCCACCGTCAACCCCGTCAACGGCGAGCTCCTGCAGTCCTTCGAGCCCCTCGACGCCGCGGCCGTCGACGCCCGCCTGGCCGCCGCGGCCGCGGCGGCACCGGTATGGGCGGCGAGCAGCTTCGCCGAGCGTTCGATCCTCCTGACCACCGTGGCCGAGCTCCTCGAGAGCGAGCTGCCCGATATCGCCCACGCCATGACCACCGAGATGGGCAAGCCCTTCGCCCAGTCCAAGGGGGAGGTGGCCAAATGCGCCAGCGGGCTCCGGTGGTTCGCCGAGAACGCCGAGGGCCTGCTCGCCCACCAGGAGGTGTCCGTCGACGCCTCGCTGGGCATGGTCATCTACCAGCCGCTGGGTGTGGTGTTGGCCATCATGCCGTGGAACTTCCCCCTGTGGCAGGCGACCCGGTTCATCGCCCCGGCAGTGATGGCGGGAAATGTCGGGCTGCTCAAGCACGCGCCCAACGTGCCCCGTACCGCGCTGCTGCTGGAGGACCTCTTCCGGCGGGCCGGAGCCCCCGACGGGGTTCTCCAGACCTTGTTGATCGGAACCGATCAGGTGCCGGCCATCATCGCCGATGGGCGGGTGGCGGCGGTGACGCTGACCGGGAGCGTGGGGGCAGGTCGCGCGGTGGCGGCCCAGGCCGGCGCGGTGGGGAAGAAGATCGTCCTCGAGCTCGGGGGCAGCGACCCCTTCATCGTGCTCCCGTCAGCCGACGTGGCCAGGGCCGTCTCGGTCGGCGTGCAGGCCCGGGTGCAGAACGCCGGTCAATCGTGCATCGCGGCAAAGCGGTTCATCGTCCACGACGCGGTGGCCGAGGAGTTCACCCGCGGGTTCGTCGCCGCCATGGACGCGCTCTCGGTGGGTGACCCGTTCGATCCGGCGACCGAGGTGGGGCCACTGGTCTCGTCGGCGGCCCGCGACACCATCGCCTCCCAGGTGGATGACGCGCGCCGCCACGGGGCCACCATCTTGTGCGGGGGCGAGCGGGTCATCGGTCCGGACGGTCCCGACCGGCCGGGGTTCTTCTACCGCCCGACGGTGATCACCGACATCACCCCGGCGATGCGGGTGGCCACCGAGGAGGTGTTCGGCCCGGTGGCGCTCCTCTACATCGTGGCCGACGCCGACGAGGCGTTGGCCTTGGCCAACGGGACCGAGTTCGGCCTGGGCTCGAGCGTATGGACCAGCGACGGTGCGGAACAACAGCGGTTCATCGTCGGGCTGCAGGCCGGGCAGGTCTTCGTCAACGGCATGGTCGCCTCCATGTCCCAGCTTCCCTTCGGGGGGATCAAGAGCTCGGGGATCGGGCGCGAGCTGGCCGCGCCCGGACTCCAAGAGTTCTGCAACATCAAGTCGGTGTGGGTCGCATGATGGCCGTCGACGGGTGCCCACCTGACCACGGGAGGGTCTACCTCGACCATGCGGCCACCACCCCGATGCGACCCGAGGCGGTCGAGGCCATGTTGCCGTACCTCTCGGGTGACTTCGGGAACCCGTCCGGAGGCCATGCCGAGTCCCGGCGGGCCCGGACGGCCGTCGAGGACGCCCGAGAGCGGATCGCCGACGTCCTCGGCGCCGACCTGGGTGAGGTCGTGTTCACGGGCGGCGGGACCGAGGCCGACAATCTGGCCGTCACCGGTGCCTGGGAGGCCGGGGCCGGTGCTCGAGCGGAACCCGGGATTCTGGTGTGCGCGGCCATGGAACATCATGCGGTGCTGAACACGTGCCGGGAACTCGCCCGGCGGTCCGGCGCCGTGCTGCGCGAAGTGCCCACCGACAAGGATGGGATCGTCGACCTCGACGCGCTGACCGCGGCGTGCAGCCCTGAGGTCTCCCTGGTGTCGGTCATGGCCGTCAACAACGAGATCGGCACCGTCCAGCCCATCGAGGCCGTGGCCGCCATCGTCCGTTCCGGATCCGCCCGGGCGGCCCTGCACACCGACGCCGTCCAGGCGGTTGCCTGGCTCGACGTCGCCGCGTTGACCGCGTCCGCCGACCTGGTGGCCGTGAGTGCCCACAAGTTCGGCGGGCCCAAGGGCGTCGGGGCCCTGGTCGTGAGGAACGGGACCGGCGTCTCCCCGGTCGTCCACGGAGGTGGGCAGGAGCGGGAGCGACGGAGCGGCACGCACAACGTGGCCGGCATCGTGGCCATGGCCGCGGCACTGTCCGCCACCGTGGCCGAGCGGGACGAAACGGTCGGCCGGGTGACCGCCCTTCGTGACCGGCTCGGCGACGGGCTTCTCGCCTCCGTGTCCGGGGCGGCCGAGACGGGCCGACGCCGGCAGCAGGTGGCCGGCCACCTGCATCTGCGTTTCGCCGGCGTGGAGGGCGAGGCCCTGGTCGTCCTGCTCGACGAGGCCGGCGTGGCCGTGTCCGCCGGGGCGGCCTGTTCCAGTGGAGCCGTGGAGGTGAGCCACGTGCTGACCTCGATGGGATTGGGGCACGACGAGGCGGCCAGCGGCGTCCGGTTCTCCCTGGGGGCGACGACGACCCAGGCCGACGTGGACCGCGCCCTGGCCGCCGTGCCGGGTGCCGTCGCCCAGCTGAGAGACTGAGCCCATGCGAGTGCTGGTGGCCATGTCCGGCGGGGTCGATTCCTCGGTGGCCGCCGCGCTGCTGACCGAGCGGCTCGGACGCCATCAGGTGGTCGGGGCCACCCTCAAGCTGTGGGGTGGCTCGTCCGATTCCGGATGCTGCTCCGTGGCCGATGTGGAGGACGCCCGTCGGGTGGCCGAGCAGCTCGGGCTGGTCCATCACGTCTTCAATTTCTCCGCCGAGTTCGAGGAGCGGGTCGTCGAACCCTATGTGCAGGGTCATGCCGACGGTCGTACGCCCAACCCGTGCATCGAGTGCAACCGGCACATCAAGTTCGACCGGCTCCTCGACCGGGCCGGGGCGCTGGGCTTCGACGCGGTGGCCACCGGGCATCATGCCCGCTGCGTGGACGCCGGCGGCGGCCGCTTCAGGCTGTGCCGCGGGACCGACCCGCTGAAGGACCAGTCCTACGTGCTGGCCATGCTGGGCCAGGACCAGCTGGCCCGCTCACTCTTCCCGGTGGGCGAGATGACCAAGGCCCAGGTGCGGGACGAGGCCCACAGGCTGGGCCTGCGGACGGCGGACAAGCCCGACAGCCAGGATGTCTGCTTCATCCGCTCCGACGAGGGCCGCCAGGGCTTTTTGGGGGCGCGCCTGCCGCTGCACGCGGGCCGTCTGGTCGACCATGACACCGGCGAGGACCTCGGACCGGTGGACGCCGTGGAGCTGGTCACGGTGGGACAGCGCCGGGGTATGGGTCACAGCCCGGGCGGTTCGCGCCGCTTCGTGACGGCCGTGGACGTCCCGACCAGACGGATCTCACTCGGTTCAGCCGAGGCCGCCCTGGCCCCGCAGGTGCGGCTCCACACCGTCACGTGGACCGACACCGATCCACTGGCGTCCGGATCGACAGCCGGATCGACAACCGGATCGACAACCGGATCGTCGGACGGGGAGGGTCGATCGGCGGGCAGTGGCGGCGTGCCGGTGATCGCCCAGTGCAGCGCCCACGGCCGGCCGGTGGCCGCAACCGTTGGCCGGACCGTCGGTCCCGATCGGGACGGGACCGTGGTGTCTGTGACCTTCGCCACCCGCCAGCGCCGCATCGCACCGGGCCAGACCGTCGCCCTCTACGACCCGAGCGAGCCGGACGTCGTCATCGGCTCGGGAGTGGCAGGTTGAGCCGCGGGGACCCGGATCCCTCCACCGGGCGCGGGGGCTCGGATCCGGTAGCTCGCTCAGAGGAACTCCGAGGCCTCATCGCCTACCACAACGACCGGTACCACCGGCTCGACGATCCCGAGATCAGCGACGCCGACTTCGACGCCCTGGTGCGCGAGCTACGCACCATCGAAGCCGACCATCCCGACCTGGTCACACCGGGATCGCCCACGTCGACCATCGGGGCCGCGCCCTCCGTCCTGTTCGCGCCGGTGCGCCACCTGGTCCCCATGATGAGCCTCGACAACGTCTTCAGCCCCGAGGAGCTGAAGGCCTGGGCCGATCGACTGGCCCGCCAGGTCCCCGAGGACACCGCGTTCGTCTGCGAGCTCAAGATCGACGGCCTGGCCATCTCCCTCACCTACCGTGACGGCCGCTTCGCCCAGGCTGCCACCCGCGGTGATGGACGGACCGGCGAGGATGTCACGGCCAACGTGGCCACCATCACCGACATCCCCGATCGGCTCGATGAGGCCGCAGGCCCTCCACCGGAGCTGATCGAGGTGCGGGGCGAGGTGTACATGCCGATCTCCGCCTTCGACGACCTCAACCGGCGCCAGGCGGAGTCCGGCGAGCGGCTCTTCGTCAACCCGCGAAACTCGGCCGCCGGATCCCTCAGACAGAAGGACGCGTCGATCACCGCCAGCCGGGCCCTCTCGTTCTGGGCCTACCAGGTGGGCGAGCTGCAGACGGGTCCCGGATCCGGCCCGGGGAGACGGAGCTCTTCGACGTCTCCGGGCGAGCTGGCCCCGACCCACTCGGCCACACTCGAGTGGCTGGACGCGGCTGGGTTTCCGGTCAATCCCGAACGACAGCTCGTCCACGGTCTCGACGAGGTGCTCTCCTTCTGCCGCCAGTGGGACGAGCACCGTCACGAGCTCGACTACGAGATCGACGGCGTCGTGGTCAAGGTGGACGATCTCGCCCTGCAACGACAGCTCGGCGCCACGTCCCGGGCCCCACGATGGGCCATCGCCTACAAGTTCCCTCCCGAGGAGCGGTCGACGAGGCTGAATGCCATCGCGGTGTCGATCGGTCGCACCGGGAAGGCCACGCCGTTCGCTGTTCTGGAGCCGGTCTTCGTCGGGGGCTCCACGGTGTCGCTGGCCACGCTCCACAACGAGGACCAGGTTCGGGCCAAGGATGTGCGACCCGGTGACACGGTGATGGTGCGAAAGGCCGGGGACGTGATCCCCGAGGTGGTGGGTCCGGTCCTCGGGGCCTCCACCGGGCGCAGGAAGCCGCGGTGGAAATTCCCGACGGTCTGCCCGAGCTGTGGGGCCCCGTTGGAGCGGCTGCCCGGCGAGAGCGACACCTTCTGCACGAACCTCGACTGTCCGGGCCAGCGTGTGCAGCGCATCGCCCACTTCGCCTCACGTTCGGCCATGGACATCGAAGGACTGGGCGAGCAGCGGGTGGAGCTCTTCATCGACCAGGGGTTGCTCAACGACGTGGCCGATCTTTACTCGTTCACCGCCGGCACCTTCGACGGACTGGAGGGATTTGCCGCCCTCTCCATCGCCAACCTCCTGGCTGCCATCGACGAGTCCAGGGGACGGCCCCTCCACCGGGTGCTGATCGGCCTCGGGATCCGCCACCTCGGCCAGGTCGGCTCCCTGGCCCTGGCCCGGGCGTCCGGGGACCTCGACACCATCATGTCGGCCGACGAGGCCACCCTGGCCGCGGTGGACGGGGTGGGTCCGGTCATCGCCTCGAGCGTGGTGCGCTGGTTCGCCTCCGACATCAACCGGTCGGTGGTCGAGCGGCTCGGGCTGGCCGGGGTGAACCTGGCCGAACCGGGCGGCGGGGGCCCCGGCGAGCCCTCCGACCTGCCCCGGACCCTGGAGGGCCGCTCGGTGGTGGTCACCGGGACCCTCGAGGGCATGACCCGTGAGGAGGCAGAGCGCGCCATCGTGGCCAGAGGGGGCAAGTCGCCCGGATCGGTGTCGAAGAAGACCTATGCCGTCGTGGTGGGGGACGAGCCCGGGGCCGCCAAGGTGACCAAGGCCGAGCAGCTGGGCATCCCGGTCGTCGGCGGGGACGGGTTCGGTGCCCTCCTCGAGTCGGGAGAGATTCCGACCCAGGACCAGCAAATTTGATGATTCCGTCGCTGAAGAGGAGCATTCCCGACGGATACCGCCTGCAGGCCCGCCGAGTGCCTTGAAATCAGTGCCTCCGGCCGTTAGAGTTCCCGTGCTGGCCTGCTTCGAGTGTGCAAGAGGGGACTGAGTTCGCACCACAGCGTTTCGACGGTCGGGCGGGTTCTTGGAACCGAGGCGTCCGGCGGATCGGATCGAGGGGATCTGAATTCTGAGTCCACGTCTTCGCGCGCGACTGGCAGGTATGTCACGTCGGGGGGCACTCGTCACCTGACTTCGAAATCCATGGAGACATGGAAGAACAAGGAGCAATACATGATTCGCAAGTTGCTTGTGGTCGCTGCGGCGATCGCGATGCCCGTCAGCGTGGTCGCCGTCAGCGGCGGCCTGGCTGGTGCATCGAACTCCCACACGGCTGCCACTGACAGCATTACCTGCAAGGACATCAGCGGCACGGTGGCCTTCTCGCCGAAGCTCGACAAGGCGGGCTACACCTCTGGCACGGTCAAGGACAAGATCACGGCCACAGTCAGCGGATGCACGGCCACCGGTGGGACCAAGGAGACCGTGACCAAGGGAACGGTGTCCGGCACGATCTCGGCCGCCGCCGGTACGACGAAAGCTCCTACCGGAAAGTGCACCGGTCTCGCGGGCTACTCCACCGACACGGGCACGCTGACCATCACCTGGGCCGCCACCCCGGCCGCCCCGCCCACGAAGCTCGGCGTAAAGAGCGTCTTTGGCACCACTGATTCTGCTGGCTATGGGCTCTTCGACATTCCCGGCAAGGTGAAGTCGACAGCCTCCGGCTCGTTCGGCGGCGCCAACAGCGGAGGATCGGACAAGTCGGTGGCACAGACGAAGCTGAAGGCGAGCTCGTTCCTCCCCACGTGTCTGGCCACTGGTACCAGCTCCCTCGCCATCACCCAGGAGTCGGGTGTGACCGCAATCAGCCTCGGCTAGTAGCAACCAGTAACACGCCCGAACCATCGGGCACGCCGTACCGACGAGGACGGGGCTCCGGCCCCGTCCTCGTCGCGTGTTCACACGGCCGCGGAGAGTGGTGGCCAAACGGTAGCCAAAACGGTGGCCAAACGATGGTTGCCACCCTTGCCCCGGCCATTTAGAGTTCAGAATGCAGGTGACGAACGTGTCCGGGTGTCAGGGGGAAATCTGCACCCGTCTCGCGTCGTCTGGCTGCGGCCCTGATCCGTCGGACCAGGCCTCAGTCACGGGGAGTCGAAAGGGGGATTCTGAGTTCCGAGCTTGAATGCTCTCGCCGTCACGGCGGGCATTCGCGTTGGGGGATCCACGTCGCCTGACTTCGATCCATGGAGTCGGATCCATGGAGACATGGAACAGCAAATTTCGGATCCATGGAGACATGGAAGAACCAAGGAGCGTTACATGATTCGCAAATTGCTTGTGGTCGCTGCCGCGATCGCGATGCCGATCAGCATCGTCGCCGTCAGCGGCGGAACGGCCAGTGCGTCGAATCCGCACACCGCCGGCACAGACACCATCACCTGTACGAAGTTGACGGGAACGGTGAAGTTCTCGCCCAAGCTCACCGATACGGGGTACACGTCCGGCGCCACCACCACGACGGTCACTGCCACCGTCAGCGGTTGCTCGGCCAAGGGGAGCTTTACCACCAAGGTGACCAGTGGAACCGTGACCGGCACCATCAAGGGTGCTGCCGGCACCAAGGCGAGTCCGTCCGGCAAGTGCGCCGCACTGACCGGCAGCAACACCGACGCCGGCACGCTCACCACGAAGTGGACGGCGACCCCAGCGGATGCCCCATCGGTGCTGGTGGTCAAGAGCGTCGCCGGTGGCACCAAGTCCAGCCACGGGACCTTCACCATCCCGGGCAAGACCGTGGGATCAGCCAGCGGATCGTTCCTCGGTGCCAATAGCGGGAAGTCGGACAAGACGGTCGCTCAGACCACCGACACGCTCACTCAGATCCTGGCGTCGTGCAAGTCGGGTCTCAGCACGCTCGCCATCGAGACTGAGCCAGGTGCCGTCCCGGTCAGCCTGGGCTAGGGGCGCACCATCGCCCGGTCATCGGGCACGCCGTACCGACGAGGACGGGGCTCGGGCCCCGTCCTCGTCGCGTGTCCGCAGGGTCCCGGAGAAATGGGGAAAAACGGTGGTTGCCACCCGCGCCTCGGCCCTTTAGAGTTCAACTGGCAGGTGGCGTACGTGTTCGGGTGCAGGGGGATCTGCATTCGGACCACACCGCCTGGCTGTGGACCCTGACCCGTCGGGCCGGGCCCACGGTCACGGGGAGTGAAAGGGGGAATCGGGGTTGAGCCTGGATGCTCTCGGCGTTGTGGAGGGCATCGTGCGTCGGGGGACCCACGTCGCCTGACTTCGAGTCCATGGAGACATGGACGAACTTGAGCGGATCCATGGAGACATGGAAGAACGAAGGAGCAATACACATGATTCGCAAGTTGCTTGTGATCGCTGCCGCGGTGGCGATGCCCGTCAGTGTGATCGCTGTCGGCGGCGGCATCGCCAGTGCGTCGAACCCGCACACTGCCGCCACTGACACCATCACCTGCAAGACCCTCACCGGTACGCTGAGCTTCTCTCCGAAGATCACCGCCAAGGGCTACACCTCGGGCACCGTCAAGACGACGGTCTCAGCCACGGTGTCTGGGTGCACGGTGTCGGGCTCGACCAAGGAGACGGTCAGCAAAGGCGTGACGACCGGTGTGCTCTCCGGCACGCCAGGTTCGGTGAGCAAGCCTGCCGGACAGTGCACGGGCCTGGCCACCGGCGGTACGGAGACCGGCACGTTGACCACCAAATGGACCGCAAGTGCCACGACTGCCCCGTCGGTCCTCGTGGTCAAGAGCACGGCGGCGGGAAGCGTCGGAGGTCACGGGACATTCACCCTCCCCGGGAAGGTGAAGGGATCGGCTTCCGGTTCGTTCCTCGGCAGCAACAAGGGTGCGTCGGATACCACGACCTCAGAGGCGACTCTGCCGACGAGCTCATTGGGGGCCACGTGCCTCAAGAGCGGCCTGACCTCGCTGAAGATCCAGAACGTGTCTGGAAAGGCAGCAGTCACCCTCGGCTAGCGCCCGGCATCGGATGCCCGAGCCATCGGGTAACGCCGTACCGACGAGGACGGGGCTCCGGCCCCGTCCTCGTCGCGTGTACCCCCGACTGCGGGAGTCGGCCCACAGCCCCGGGTCGCATCCCGGTCGCCCGGCGACACCGGCAAGGCCGGGGACGCCTCCTTGACCCTCCACCGCTCGACCGGGCCCACTCGCTAGCCTGGGACGACCATCATGCCGAGTATCACCGACTCCATCGGGCGTGTCCTCGGCGACCGCTACCGACTGGTCACCGCCCTGGGCACGGGCGCGTCCGCGCACGTCTACCTGGCCGATGACGTGGCCCTCCACCGCCGGGTGGCCATCAAGGTGCTCCATCCGGCCCTGGCCGGCGACAGCGCCTTCCTCAAACGCTTCCGGGCCGAGGCCCAGGCCGTGGCCGCGCTCAACCACCCCAACATCCTCCAGGTCTACGACTGGGGCGAGGAGGACGGCGTGCCGTACCTGGTCCTCGAGTTCCTGGCCGGAGGCAGCCTACGAGAGGTCTACGACACCGGGGTCCTGCTCTCCCCGGCCCAGGCGGTGCAGGTCGGCATCGAAGCGGCGGCCGGGCTCGACTACGCCCACCGCCGTGGTCTGGTCCACCGGGACATCAAGCCGGCCAACCTGCTGTTCGGTGCCGACCGGCGGCTCCGCATCGCCGACTTCGGCCTGGCCCGGGCCCTGGCCGAGGCGTCCTGGACCGAGCCGGACGGGGCCATTCTGGGTACGGCCCGCTACTCCGCCCCCGAGCAGGTCGAGGGCTGGGTGCTCGACGGCAAGGCCGACGTCTACGCCTTGGCCCTGGTGCTCTACGAGGGCGTCACCGGCGAGGCGCCTTTCATCGGCGACACCACGGTGGCCACCCTCATGGCCCGGGTGGGCGTGCTGTTGCCCGAGCACGGGTCGCTTGGTCCCCTCAACGACGTGCTGGTGTGGGCGGCCGCCCCCGAGCCGTCCGAGCGGTACGACGCCTCCCAACTCGGCGTGCGGCTCGAGGCGCTGGCCGGGACCCTGCCCCGACCGGAGCCGTTGCCCCTGGCCGACGGGGTGGCAGCCGACGAGCTCGACGGGGAGGCCAACGTCCGGGCCCGCGCCGCACGGGTGCGGTCGCGGTCGTTCGGTGTCGAGGGCCCCGATCTCACCGAGTTGGGGGTACCCGAGTCGGTCGCCGAACCGAGGAAGGGCACCAGGCACCTCCCGACGGCGCGGGGGAAGATGGCCGCCGCCGGCCCCCGACGGCGGCGCTGGCCGTGGGTCGTGGCGTCGGCGGTGGTCGCTGCCGCCCTCGTGGCCGCCGCGGTGGTCCTCGTGGCCCGCAGCGGGGTCTTCACGCCCAGCCATCCGGTTCCCTCGCTGGTGGGCAAGTCCCTGGCCCAGGCCGACCGGGCCGTTCGCGCCGACCACTTCGAGGTGCACCCGACCGCGCACGCCTACAACATCACGCTGGGCGCGGGTCTCATCCTCAAGCAGACCCCCGCCCCGGCCAGGAAGGGCAAGAAGGCGGTCACCGCCAAGCAGGGTTCGACCATCGACGTGGTCGTCTCCGCCGGCCCGCCCCCGGTCAAGATCCCCGACCTCTACCAGATCGCCAACTGCAACCAGGCCATCCAGGAATTCAAGGCCGCGGGCCTGGTAGGGGTGTGCCCGGCCACGGCGGCGCAGTACAGCCCGACCGTCGGGGTCGGTCTGGTCCTCGCCACCTCGCCGGCCAAGACGGCCCGGTACGGCTCGACGGTCACCATCGTCATCTCCAAGGGGCACGCACCGGTGGTGGTGCCGACGGTCACGGGGAGCACCTCCTCCTATGCCACCGCACAGGCCGTCCTCGGCAAAGCCGGGTTCGTGCCCAGCGAGAGCAAGGAGTACAGCTCCACGGTTCCCTCCGGACAGGTCATCGGCACCACCCCGGCGCCGACGGCCGGGCCCCAGCCGTTCGGGTCCCCGGTCACGGTGGCGGTCTCGCTCGGGCCCCAACCGGTGTTGGTCCCCGACGTGGTCGACCACTCGGTCATCACGGCCACCGCCGACCTCGAGGCCCTCGGCCTCCGCGTCGCCGGCCCCTACGGGCCACCCCACTCCAACCGGGTGATCTCGACAGACCCGGCCGCGGGCTCGTCGGTCCTCCCGGGCACCACGGTCGATCTGTACACACGGTGAGGGGGCCCGTCGCCGGGTGCGAGCTGTGCGAGGCGGCCCGCATCACCGAGTGGTTCCACGAGGACGACGTCTGCTGGGTGGCGGCCTGCGAGGTGTGCGATGTGCCCATGGTGGTCTGGAAACAGCACGGCGACTCGCCGCCGGACAGCGAGGTCGAGCACATGCTCGCCGCGCTGGGCCGGGTGGCCGATGCGCGGCTCGGAGCGGGCATCTGGTCGTTCGACCGGGTGATGCGCCAGATCCCCGACCACTTCCACGCCCACGCCCGCGATCCGAACTGGTGGTTCCGCCGGTTCGGCCGCGGCTGATCCCGGCCCGCGGCGCGCCACGATGATGGGGACGCGGTGATCAAGTACCTCGGGTCCAAGCGGCGGCTGGTGCCGGCGCTCACCCTCCTCGCCGAGGCGTCCGGGGCCCGTACCGGCCTCGACCTCTTCTCCGGGACCACCCGGGTGGCCCAGGCCTGGAAGCGGCTGGGGATGGAGGTGACCGCGGTGGACCTGACCCGGTTCGCCCACGTGCTGGCCCGCTGCTACGTGGCCACCGACCCGCGGGCCGACCCGAGCATCGTCGGCCGGGTGTCCGACGCCGTCGATCGGCTCAACGCCCTGGCCGGACGACCCGGGTACGTGACCGCCACCTTCTGCGAGGCATCCAGGTACTTCCGCCCCGACAACGGGGCCCGGATCGATGCGGTACGCGACGCCATCGAGCGTGACTACGCCGGCACCCCGCTGTGGCCGGTCCTGCTCACCAGCCTCCTCGAGGCCGCCGACCGGGTCGACTCGACCACCGGCCTCCAGATGGCCTATCTCAAGCAGTGGGCGCCCCGGGCCCACCAGCCGCTCACCCTCCGGGTGCCGGCCCTGCTGCCCGGGCCGGGTCGTGCCCTGCGCGGGGACGCCGGAGAGCTGGCCGGATCACCCGAGCTCGGGGAGGTGGGCCTGGCCTATCTCGATCCCCCCTACAACCAGCACCGGTACGACTCGAACTATCACGTGTGGGAGACCATCGTGGCGTGGGACGCCCCCGCCCACTACGGCGTGGCCTGCAAACGCGACGACCTCCGGGACCCGGGCCGCCGGAGTGCCTTCAACGGCCGCCGCACCATGCCTGCGGCCCTGGGCCGCGTCGTCGACGGCCGTCCGGGCCGAGGTGGTGGTCCTCTCCTACAACAACGAGTCCTGGTTGGGCTTCGACGAGCTGCTCGGGCTGTGCGCCGACCGTGGCCACGTGGAGGTACTGGCCTTCGATTCGGCCCGCTACGTGGGGGCGAGGATCGGGATCCACGATCCGGCCGGGCGGAAGGTGGGCTCGGTGTCCCATCTGCGGAACACCGAGTACCTGCTGGTGGCCGGCCATCGGGCCCGGGTCCGATCCATGGTCGCCGCCGTCATCGACGCAGGGCTCGGAACGCGGGTCGACGGTCCGGTCCTGTTGGCCACCGACCCGTCGGGGGACGCGCTGCCGGTTTGACCTGGGTGTCGGGCCCTGCCAACGTGGTCGCACAGAACTCGCGGGCCCGATTGTGCAGTGGGCGCCGTGACATCGGCCGCAGCAGAAACGGGGGAGTGACCGTCATGGGAGCGTTGGACGGACGGACCGCGATCATCACCGGCGCCGGCCGGGGCATCGGGCGTGAGCACGCCCTCCTGTTCGCCGCCGAAGGGGCAAACGTGGTGGTCAACGATCTGGGCGGCGCCGTGGACGGCTCCGGCGACGACCGGTCACCGGCCCAGCAGGTGGTGGACGAGATCACCGCCGCAGGCGGCAAGGCGGTCGCCAACGCCGACGACGTCTGCGACTGGGAGGGCGGGAAGCGTCTCATCGACACGGCCGTGGAGACCTTCGGGGATCTGCACGTCCTGGTCAACAACGCCGGCATCCTGCGTGACCGGGTGCTGGTCAACATGTCCGAGCAGGATTGGGACTCGGTCATCCACGTCCATCTGAAGGGTCATTTCGTTCCCACCCGGCACGCCGCCGCCTACTGGCGCGAGCAGACCAAGGCCGGTCAGGAGGTCAAGGCGTCGGTGGTCAACACCTCGTCGACCTCGGGGCTGCTGGGCAATCCGGGTCAGACCAACTATGGCGCGGCCAAGGCCGGCATCGCCGCCTTCACCACCATCGCCGCCGACGAGCTGGTCCGCTACGGCGTCCGGGTCAATGCCATCGCCCCGGCCGCCCGCACCCGGATGACCGAGCAGACCCCCGGGCTGTCCGAGATCGTGCAGGCTCCGGCCGATGCGTCGGTCTTCGACAGCTGGGACCCGGCCAACGTCTCGCCCCTGGTGGCCTACCTGGCCACCGAGGACTGCCCGGCCACCGGGCGGGTCTACTTCATCCAGGGCGGCCAGATCCGCCTGTTCCGGCCCTGGACGATGACCGACACCTTGGAAAAGGCCGATCGGTGGACCGTGGCGGAGCTGCAGGCGCAGATGCACCCGCTCGTGGGCTGAGCGGTGCCGCCGGTCGGGGGCCCCGGCGCGGAAGGTGGCCCGACACTCGACACCAACGAGGTGATCGAGGCCGAGGCCATGCTGAGCGGCACCGGCGCCGGCGCCGAGGGTGGGATCGTCGTCCCCTGGCCCGTCCTGTTCCGGCACCGGATCCATCACCGCCTGGCCGGTTCCGAACGGTACCAGTGGTGGGTGCTCTGGACGGTCCTGGCCGGCCTGCTCTCGGTCAACATCACGTTCACCGTCTTTGTGGTGGCGCTGCCCAAGGTGGCCTCCGAGCTGCACACCTCGATATCGACCCTCACCTGGACCTCCACCGGCCCCCTGCTGGCCTTCGGCGTGGCCGCACCGGTCCTCGGCAAGCTCGGCGACCTGCGGGGCTACCGCCGCCTGTACCTCTGGGGGCTGTCCGGAGCCGCGGTCAGCGTGGTCCTCACCGCCTCGGCCCCGACGGCGGGAGTCCTCATCGCGGCGCGGCTGTTCGACGGCATCCAGGGCGCGGCCACCGGAGCTGCGTCCATGGCGCTGGTCCTCCAGGTCTTCTCCCACGGCGACCGGGTCAAGGCCATGGGCTGGTGGGCCCTGGTCGGGGCGGGGGGCCCCGTCCTGGGTGTCACCATCGGTGCGCCGATCATCCAGTACTTCGGGTGGCGGGCGCTGTTCTGGGGTGAGCTCCCCCTGATGGCCGTGGCCGCCGTCCTGGCCGTGATCGTGCTGCCCTCGGGCGACCGGTCGGTGGGGATGGCCGGGCCTGCCGGAGCCACGGATCCGGCCCCGGACACCTCCGCTGCCGGCCAGCCGGGGCCGGCGGCCGGCCCGTCGACCGGGGGCGCCGTCGGTTCGGCCGGCCAGCCGGGCCCATGGTGGGGCCAGCTCGACTGGTTGGGGTCACTCACCCTCTCGACCTCGGTCACGGCCTGTCTGCTGGCCCTCAACGTGGCGCCGTCCTGGGGGTTCGGAGCACCGCCCACGCTGGGAGTCTTCGCGGTCAGCGTCCTGTCCGGGGTGGCCTTCGTGCTCCACGAGCGGCGCGCTCCCCATCCGCTCATCCCGCTGCGCTACTTCCGGATGCGGAATTTCGTCTTCCCTCTCGGGGCGCGGACCTTCGTCAACTTCTCCTACATGGGCGGGTTCTTCCTCTTCCCGATCCTCGTGGAGCGGGTCTACGGCTACAGCGAGACCCGGGCCGGCCTGGTCTCGACGGCCCGCCCGCTCATGTTCTCCATCGTGGCGCCCATCGCCGGCTATGCCGCCGTCAAGGTGGGGGAACGGCTGTCGACGGTGGCCGGCGCGTTCGCGCTCCTGGTGTCCATGCTCGTCTTCACCCAGCTCGGCGCCCGGCCGTCCCTGGCGGTGATCCTGGTCGCCCTGGCCCTGTCCGGGGTCGGGAACGGCCTGTCCACCCCGTCGACGGCGTCGTCGGCGTCCAACGAGGTGGCACCCGACGAGCTCGGGGTGATGAGCGCCGCCCAGCAGCTCATCACCCAGATCGGCATCGTGGCCGGTATCCAGGTGATGGTCACCGTCCAGGCCTCGTCCCACGGCGGGGTGGGCTCGTTGGCGTCGTTCCACCGGGCCTACGCCGTCGGGGCCGTCGGGGCCGTGCTCGCCGGGGCCTTCGGGCTCTTCATGCGCAACACCCCGGGTCACGGGCGCAAGCGGGAGGTGACGGGGGCCGAGGTGGCCGGCAGATGAGCCCATCGACCGGCCCGACCGCCCCGAGCGGCTGACCGCTACTCGGTCATGGCCAGGATCCGGGCGCCGATCTCTGCGGCCACCGGATCCGGGCTGAGCGACTGGAGGGCCATCAACTTGGCGATATCCCCCTCCACCTTGATCTTGCCGGACATGAACGCCTGGATCCCGGCCTGTGGGTTGCCCTCGACGAGGATGGCCTTGGCCACCTCGTACTCCAGCGACACCTTGAGGTCGACCGGGTCGATGTGGCCGGTGTCGAGCAGCAGCTCGCCCGTGCTCGTGTCCACGTGGGCCTCCACCGTCCCCTCGCCGAAGGGAACCACGGCGATGACCAGGTTCATCCGGATCGAATGCTCGATGGAGGCACCCTGGCCCTCGAACTCCGCCCGGATGGACCGGGCCTCGGCCAGCCATTCGTCGCTCAGAAACTGATAGGTGGCCATCGCTGCGCTGCTCCTTGACGGTCGGTTGGGTGTCTGGCCGTCAACTCTACTCCTGCCCCTCCCCGGCTCCCCGAGTTCGGAGAGCGCCGCCGGCTCCGACGAGTTCGGATCCGGGGGTGGCGTCGGGCGGCGGGTGCCCACCGTTTACTTCCGGATACAAGGATTTTACCGCCCACAGCCGATATTTTCGCCAGTTCTGCAAACTCGACATGGGAGCCCCGGCGTTGGCCACGGAATGCACCTGGTCCGCCGCGTAGTCGTCGACCCGACTCCGCCCGGTAGCATCCCACCTCGTGACCGCTCCGATCATCCCAGGTGCCGAGCCGTGGTCCTCGCGAGGGGGGTCCCACGGCGTGCTCGTCCTCCACGGTTTCACCGGCAACCCCCAGTCCCTCCGGCCACTGGCGGAGGCGGTGGCCGAGGCCGGCTTCACCGTCGACCTACCCCTGCTGCCGGGCCATGGCACCGCCGTCGAGGACATGGTTCCGACCAGGTGGGAGGACTGGGTGGCCGCGGCCGAGGCCGCCTATGAGGCGCTGGCCTCCCGCTGTCAGAAGGTGGCCGTGACCGGCCTGTCGATGGGCGGCTCCCTCGCCTGCTGGTTGGCCGAGGAGCACCCGGAGATCGCCGGGATCGCCGTCGTCAACCCGCTCATCGAACCGCCGGTGCCGGAGTTCCTGGACGGCATCCGGGCCCTGCTGGACGCGGGCACCGAGGTCCTCGAGGGTATCGGCTCGGACATCGCCAAGGAGGGGGCCGTCGAGGCCGCCTATCCGGGCACGCCGCTGGCTCCGGCACTCTCCCTGTTCGAGGGGGTGGCCGCCGTGAAGGAGCGGTTGGGCGCCATCCGCTGCCCCGTGCTCCTGCTGAGCAGCCGCGAGGACCATGTCGTCGACCCGGTGTCGGGCGACCTCCTCGAGGCCTCCTCGGGTGGACCGGTCGAGCGCGTCCACCTGGAGCGCAGCTTCCACGTGGCCACCCTCGATTGGGACGCCCCCCTGATCGAGAAGCAGGTGGTCGGTTTCGTCGAGGAGGTCCTCTCCGGACCGGGCTCGCCGTCATCTTGATGGCTCGACCCGAACGCCTGACCCGTGACGAGGTCGCCCACGTGGCCGACCTGGCCCGCCTCGAGCTGACCGAGGAGGAGCTCGACCTGTTCACCGGGCAGTTGGCCGAGGTGCTCGACCACGCCGCCGACGTCTCCTCCCTCGACCTGGCCGGCGTGGTTCCCACCGCGCACGCCATGGCGGTGACCAACGTGCTCCGGCCCGACGAGGTGCAGCCCTGCTTGGACCGTGACGAAGTGCTGGCTCAGGCGCCGTCGGTGGAGGATCACCGCTTCAGGGTGCCCCGCATCCTCGGCGACGCCCCGTGAGCTCGCCGTGTCCCTCAGCCGACCTGGCCGGTGCCGTCCGCTCCGGGGGGCGACGGGCCGTGGACGTGCTCGCCGACCACCTGGCCGTGATCGGCGCCGGTGAGGCGGAAGTCCACGCGTTCAACCTGGTGACGACCGAGGAGGCCCGGGCCCAGGCCGAGGATGTGGACGGCAAGGTCTCGGCCGGCGGGGACCCGGGACTCCTGGCCGGCGTACCCGTGGCCCTCAAGGACAACCTCTGTACCCGGGGGGTGCCCACCACATGTTCGTCGCGCATCCTGGAGGGATGGCGCCCCCCCTATGACGCCACCGTGGTCACCCGGTTGCGGCGCGCCGGCGCGGTCATGATCGGGAAGACCAACATGGACGAGTTCGCCATGGGATCGTCCACGGAGGGGTCCGCCTTCGGGCCCACCCGGAACCCCCACGACCTCGCCCGGGTCCCCGGCGGGTCGTCAGGTGGATCGGCCGCCGCGGTGGCTGCCGGGTTCGCCCCGCTGGCCCTCGGCTCCGACACCGGTGGATCGATCCGGCAGCCGGCCGCGCTGTGCGGGGTGGTGGGGATGAAGCCCACCTACGGCGCGGTGTCCCGCTACGGCCTGGTCGCCTTTGCCAGCTCGCTCGACCAGATCGGCCCCCTGGCCACCACGGTGGCCGATGCCGCGCTCCTCTTCGACGTGATCGGCGGGCACGACCCGGCCGACACCACGTCGCTCAACCGCCCCACCCCCCGGGTCCTCTCGGTGCTCGACGAGGGCGTCGACGGGCTCACGATCGGCGTGCTGAGCGAGCTGCTCGATGGGGCCGCCCCCGACGTGACGGCGCGGGTGGCGGAGGCGGCGGATGCCTGTGCCGCCGCCGGTGCCCGGGTGGAGGAGGTGTCGGTGCCCGAAGTGGTGCTCGGGCTGTCCGCCTACTACCTCATCGCCCCGGGCGAGGCATCCTCCAACCTGGCCCGCTACGACGGGGTCCGCTACGGGCTCCGGATCGAGGCCGAGGACACCGTGGCCATGAACACCGCCACCCGGTCGGCGGGCTTCGGGGCCGAGGTCAAGCGTCGGATCATGCTCGGTACCTACGTGCTCTCCGCCGGGTACATGGATGCGTACTACAACCAGGCGCTGCGTGTCCGGACCAGGATCGTCGAAGGGTTCGCCAGGGCCTACGGCCGCGTCGACGTGCTCCTCGGTCCCACCACCCCGACCACCGCGTTCCCCCTCGGGGCCAAGACGGGCGATCCACTGGCCATGTACCTCTCGGATGTGTGCACGATCCCGTCCAACCTGGCCGGGCACCCGGCGATCAGCGTCCCCTTCGGCACCGGCGACGACGGGCTGCCGGTCGGGGTGCAGCTGCTCGGTCCCGCCCTGTCGGAGAGCACGTTGTTCAAGGTGGCGGCCGTGGTCGAGTCGGCCGCGCCGGTCATCTCGCCCCCGGCCCTCGGTGGGGGGGTCCGGTCGTGAAATCGGGCTGGGAGATGGTCATCGGACTCGAAGTGCACTGCGAGCTCAAGACGGCCACCAAATTGTTCTGCGGGTGCCCCAACCTGTTCGGCGACGAGCCCAACACCAACGTCTGCCCGGTGTGCCTCGGGCTTCCCGGTTCCCTCCCCGTGCTCAATCAGAAGGCGGTGGAGCTGGCCATGGCCATCGGAACGGCCCTCAACTGCGAGATCCGCCGGTCCACGTTCCACCGCAAGAACTACTTCTATCCCGATCAGGCCAAGGACTACCAGATCAGCCAGTATGACGAGCCGATCAACGTCGACGGTCACCTCCGACTCCCCGACGGCACCACCGTGGGCATCGAGCGGGCCCACATGGAGGAGGACACGGGCAAGACGAGCCACGTCGGCACCTCCGGCCGCATCCACGGGTCCGACCACTCGCTGGTCGACTACAACCGCTCGGGCGTGCCGCTGGTCGAGATCGTGAGCCGGCCCGACATGCGCTCCTCGGACCAGGCCCGGGCGTACGCCACCGAGCTCCGTTCCATTCTGGTGGCGTCGGGTGCGTCCGACGGCAAGATGGAGGAGGGCTCGATGCGGGTGGACGCCAACGTGTCGGTCAGGCGCACGGGCCATGATGCGTTCGGCACCCGCTGCGAGATCAAGAACCTCAACTCGGTCCGATCGCTGGGCCGGGCCATCGAGTACGAGGCGGACCGCCAGATCGCGCTGATCGAATCCGGAGAGGTGGTCGTACAGCAGACGCGTCACTGGGACGAGGAGGCCGGCCGCACCGTCACCCTCCGCTCCAAGGAGGACGCCTATGACTACCGCTACTTCCTCGAGCCGGATCTGGTTCCCGTGGCCCCCGACGAGGAGTGGATCCAGGCCGTCAGCGACACCATGGGGATCATGCCGGCCGACCGCCGGGCCCGTCTCGTCGAACTGCTCGACGATCCGGACGGCCCCTCGACCGCCCATATGGACCAGGTGACCACGGTGGTCGACCTGGGTCTGGACGAACTGGTGACCGCGGCGGTGGCTGCCGGGGTGAGCGCCGGACTGGCCCTGGCCCGGACGGCCAACGAAGCCGCCACCGACGCGCCCGCCGCCCGACGCCTCGACCCCGGTGACTACGTGGCCCTGCTGACCATGGAGGCCTCGGGATCGTTGACCGCCACCCAGGCCAAGGCGGTCCTGGCCGACATGCTGGCCGCCGGCGGCGGCGATCCGGCGGCTCTGGCCCAGGCCAAGGGGTTCGAGGCGATGTCCGAGGACTCGCTGGCGGCGGCGGTGGCCGGGGCGGTGGCTGCGCACCCCGACGAGTGGGAGCGTTATCGGCAGGGCGAGGACAAGCTCGCCGGGTTCTTCACCGGGCTGGTCATGAAGGCGACCAAGGGCCAGGCTGATGGCGGTTCCGTGGCGGCTGAGCTGCGGCGCCTCCGGGAGTGACCGGCTCCTACTTCGCCGGGTCCCCCCACAGAGGCGCGGCTCCGAGGGCAGGGATGCCTGGGGGCGTGGACCCGGCCCCGAGATAGGGGCCGTGCGGGCCGAAGCCGATGCGGGTGATCATCACCGGCCGTGGCGGGACCTGGACCAGGGGGATCGAGGAGTGCCACGGGGAGTAGAGCATCCACACCCCGTCGGGGTCCTCGAAGACCGACTCCTCACCGGGGCCCGCCCCCTGGGCGTTGGAGGCGAGCAGCGGGAACGGGGAGATGTCGGCGCAGGGCCCGGCCGGCCCCCGACAGCGGGCCGCTCCGATGGCGTAGTCCGCTTCGTTGAACCAGTTCCCCGAGTAGAAGAGCCAGAAGGTGTTTCCGATGTCGACCATGTCGGGCGCCTCGACGATGGTGCCCTGCCACTGCTCGTCGGGCCCCATGAGCTCGGAGGCCTTGCCGATGAGGCCCAATCCGTCGGAGGTGAGCTGTTGGGACCACAGCCTGGTGGGCGTGTTCGACCCGGCGATGTTCTGATCGGACTTCCAGAGCATCCACTCGGTGCCCCTGGGCCCCGTGAAGACCCGGGGGTCGATCGAGCCGCCCTGGTCCTCCTGGCAGATGAGCGGGTTGCTCGAGGGGCGGAAGGGGCCGTCAGGGGCGGAACCGACGGCGTCCCCGATGCACTCCATGGCCGGTGAGGTCCCCCGGAGCATGGCGGTGAAGTAGAGCACGAAGGTGGACCCGAACAGGTGGAGGTCGGGAGCCCAGGTGTACCCGGGGACCGCCCACCGGGGGAGGGTGGGCAGCGCATCGGTGACCGGGCTCCAGGTGCCGAAGTCGACCGTCGACGTCGCCGGCACGTTGACCGGTGGCAGTCCGGGGATGCCGCTGGTGAAGAGGAAGTAACGGCCTTCCATCCGGTAGAGGACCGGATCGGACTCGTCCAGACGGGACGGCACGATGATCCCCGGGGCGGAGGGGTGGGGGTCCATGGGGGGTCGATCGGCGACGGCCGGCTGTGACGACCGCCGGGCGGCCGCGTTGGCGTGGCCGGCCAGCCCGCCGGCCGTCGCGGTCACGCTCATGGCCACGACGACGGCCACGGTGACGGTGATGGCCAAGGTCACGACCACGGCGACAGCCGCGGCCAGGGTGGCGGTCCACGACCCCCACAGCCGGCGACGCCTCACTCGAGTACCCCCGGGTTCATGGACCGTTCAGGCTATCGCCCGACGGGACAGCTCGCCGACCCGGTGCGGGCGGGCGACCGGGCCGGACACCCACGCCGGATGCGGTGCCGGGTTGGGGAAGAACGGTGGACATCTCGCAGCGATCTGGGGACAGGGGCGGAAATCTGGAGGAAAAGGTAGGGATTTCGCGTGAGCCTCTTGACCCGCGAACGGATGCCGATCACAGTGTGAATTGTTCGGGACACCGAAGCTCCACCGGTAACTGGAGGAGGTCGCACGGAAGGGCCGCAAGGCGATCCGGGTGGCCGAATTTCAGGGAGAGGTGGGTCCGTAGGTTACCGAAATGGTGGTCCGGTGACGGGCTGGGGTGCTCCTTCGGAGCATGTCGGTCCGGTACCTGCTGCAGGGTCGTCCGACACGGCTCGGCGCGGGCGAGACCGTGTCCGCCGAGTACGTGGCCCCGAGGAGCTTGGGCGGTTTCGGCCGCTCGGTTACTCGGGGCTGCGTCGCGTCCGTGGCGCTCAGTGCCGGTGCGCCGACGTGACCGCGGGCGATGCGGCCTCCATCCGGCAGGGATCCTCTTCGTCGTTGCACCGCTCGCACTCCAGCTCCAGCGTGGTGTGGGAGATGCCGAACGGCCCGGCGATGGCCGACTTCACCCGATCGCCGACCGCCTGTGCCTCCTCGAGCGTCGGATGACCGGTGAGGACCATGTGGGCGGACAGCACCCGCATCTCGCTGGAGAGACTCCAGACGTGGAGGTCGTGGACCTCGCCCACGCCGGAAACCCCGGCCATGGCCGCGGTGAGCTGGGCCAGGTCGAGGTCCGGCGGTGTCGACTCGAGGAGGACGGCGACGCTGCTGGCGAACACCCGAAAGGCCTGGACCACGATGATGGCGGCCACCGTGAGGGCCGAGACCGGGTCGAGCCAGGTGGCGGAGGGTACGAAGAGCAGGATGACGGCGGCCACGACGACGGCCAGGGAGGCCAGCGCGTCTCCCGCCATGTGCACCAGCGCGGATCGCATGTTGAGGTCGTTCGAGCCGTCGCGGAGGACCAGGGCGGCCACGCCGTTGACGACGAGGCCGAACGAGGCCACCACGATCACCAGGCCGGCCCGTACGTGCTCGGGGTGGCCGAGGCGGTGGAAGCTGTCGAGGACGATCAGCACGGTGACGATGGCGATCAGGGCGGCGTTGGCCAAGGCGGCCAGGATGGTGGCCCGGTGGTTGCCGAACGACCGGGCCGCGTTCGGGGGCCGCAGCGCCAGCCGCACCGCCACCAGGGACAGGACCAGCGCGCCCAGGTCGGAGAGGTTGTGGCCCGCGTCCGCCAGCAGACCGCTCGAATGCGCGACCACGCCGAACCCGATCTCGACCACGGCCAGCACCGCGGTCAGGACGAGGCTGATGGCGAGCCTACGGGTTCGATCCATGCATCCTCCTCGCCACCATCCTACCAACGACCCATCTCGGGCTCCCTTCCGGACCTCCAGGCCAGGGGCGTCAAACGGGCCGAGACGGTCCGACCCCGCCATCTTCGAGGCGGCGGAGGAGCTCGTACTCCGGTTCCAGTCGCATCCGGAGGCGTTCCGCCTGGTCCTCGGTCAGTACGGACCGGGTTCCCGTCACCCGTGCCCGCTGGGGCGACAGGGGCAGCTGCAGGCGCTCTCCCAACCGGACGAGGCCACCGGCGAAGTCCTCGGCGAACAGGACGGTCGAGCACGCCGCGATGCGGTCGGCGGCCTCGGACACCTCCGAGCTCTTGGAGAACGTGGTCAACTGGTTCAAGAGGTCCCTCCGGGGCACCCGGTCCAAGAAGGCGTCGAATCCGTCCCGGGCCAGGTTCCGCTCACGTTCGGCGACCCGGCCCGGAGACGCCGGCCTCGTCGCCGGTCACCAGGTAGTCGAAGTAGGAGTGGACCCGCTCGACAGGATCCCGCAGGACGGTCACCGTGAAGGTCCTCGGGGGCAGTGGCTGGTCGGCCGCGGCCCGGTGCGACCGGCCGTAGAAGTACGCGCCCTCGGCCAGCAGCCTGCGGCTGTTGGAGACGAAGCTGTACCCACCGCTGATCGTCCGTGGCAGGCGTGACGTGGTCATGCGGCGCCAGACGTCCATCGGGTCCTCGCCGCCCAGGGCCATGAAGCTGAGGTAGAGACTGGTTCCGGCCGTCTTTCGGACGTGATAGCAGTAGACGCGCCGATTGCCCTCGGGCAACTCGAAGGTCCTGGCCAGCCGTCGATAGGTCGGATCGCTGCGGATGGCCCAGATGTCCTGGATGTCCCGTACCCCTCGCCGTATGCGCAGCTCTGCCCGTTGCCTGGCGCTCCTGGTTGGTGGGGATGCGTTGGGCTCAGTCGGCCCGGGCCCCGTCTCCACGCGCCGCATCTTACTCCCCCTTCGCCTAAAATCGGTCTTGACCTCGTCCTTTGGGTCGCCGTCCACCCGTCCACCCGTCCACCCGGACCGGGTGCTTGTTTGAGCAAGGACACGCGCTGTGGGATCATCTCGATGATGGGGGGTACGCCTTGAGTACGAAGGGGACCTCCAGGGACGATCCGCCCGCCGGAGAGCTCTCGGACTCGGTGAAGCTGGTCATCTGGGACCTGGACGACACCCTGTGGGCGGGGACGCTCAGTGAGGGACCGGTCACGATCGACCAGTCGACGGCCCACCTGGTCCGGGCGCTCAACGCACGTGGGATCGTGAGCTCGATCTGCTCGAAGAACGATGAGCCCACCGCCCGACTCCGCCTCCAGCAGGCCGGTCTCTGGGATGAGTTCGTCTTCACCCGCATCGACTGGTCGCCGAAAGGGGCCCGCGTCGCCCAGATCATCGAAGACGCCCAGCTGCGGCCCGAGAACGTCCTGTTCATCGACGACCTCGCCCTCAACCGGGCCGAGGTGCGCCACTACGCACCCGGCGTCCAGACCGCAGGACCGGAGATCATCGGCCGCCTCCTCGCCCTGCCCGAGCTGTCGGGGAAGGACGATCGTGCCCACACCAGGCTGGCGCAGTACCGGCTGCTGGAGCGCAAGCTGGCCGACCGCCGGGTGGGTGAGGACTCGAACGAGGCCTTCCTCCGCTCGTGCGACATCCGGGTCGGTGTCCACCATGACCCGGACGCCGAGACGGACCGTCTGTTCGAGCTCGTCAACCGGACCAACCAACTCAATTTCACCAAGCGCAGGCCCGACCGGGACTCGTTCGAGGCGATGGTCGCCGACCCCCGCTACGACGTGGGCTATGTGCGGGTGCGCGACCGTTACGGCGACTACGGCATCTGCGGGTTCTACTCGGTGGCCCGTCACGAGGACACCCTGGTCGACTTCCTGTTCTCGTGCCGGGTGCTCAACATGGGTGTGGAGCAGTGGCTCTACGAGAAGCTCGGCCGGCCCGCCATCTCGGTGGTGGGGGAGACCGCCTCCACGCTCGAGGCATCCGTCGACTGGATCACAGAGGACGAGGCCGATGCCCCCCGTCGCCGTTCCGGGGGAGAGGAGCACGACCCGAACAGGGCCCGGTCGCAGCCCAACAGGATCCTGATGGTGGGTGGGTGTGACCTGACGGCCACGGCGGAGTTCCTCGGAGGGAGCATCTCCACCGACCTCGCCCACGTGGGACCGACGGGCGCCTTCGTCCACGTGGGGCACACCGAGTTGCTCCGGCAGTCAGCGAGCGGTCTCGCGCCCGACCAGCGGGCGCTGGTCGGGCGGATCCCCTTCCTCGACCAGCAGGTGTTCCGCTCACCGGCCGTCGTCGCTCCCGACTACGACGTGCTCGTCTACAGCGTGCTGACCGACTACACCCAGGGGATCTACCGGCACCGGGAGCTCGGACTCGTCGTGCCCTGGCATCAGTTCCACCACGATGTGACCGATCCCGCATTCAGGCCGCAGCTGGTGGAGAGGTTCAGCCGTGACGGGATGGACCGGGAGTTCTTCGACTGGTTCGCCGCGGAGTTCGAGTTCCTCGGCGGCATCTCCGCCGACCGCTTCGAGGCGAACATCCGCTGGCTGGCCGGGTCGGTTCCGCCGGGGGCACGGTTGATCTTCCTCAACGGAGCCGAGGTGCCGCTGGTCAACCCCAAAGAGCCCGATCGTCACCTGCGTCACCGCACCATGAACGAGACGCTCGACCGGGTCGTGGCGACGCTCCCGAACGCCTCGGTGTGCGACGTGCGGACGTTCGTCCTCACCGAGGACGACGTCACCGACAGCATCCGGCACTACCGGCGCCGCTCGTACCTGCAGATGGCGGAAGAGATCCGCGCCGCCAACGCGTCCGATCTCAGCCTCGAGCGCGAACGCCCGGCCGCCCGCCTCTACGGCCCGGTCCGCACTCTGGTGGGGACCGGGAAGGAGCAGCTGCGCAGATGGTCGAAGCGCCTCGTCCGGAGCCTGTCCGGTTCGTCCGGGTGAGTGGTCAGCCGCAGCTCTTCTCGTAGGCGGCGGTACCGGGCTGGAGCGCCTGCCCCGAGTTCGGGCCGACCATCAGGCACGATTCGTCGACAGCGACGAATTCAGCGGCCGGGATCTGCTTGAGCTGGTCGACCTCGTCGTAGGTCCACCGGGGATCGGCGGTGCCCTGGAAGTACCAATTGCTGCCGTTGTCGGCCAGGATCAGGCCGTAGGTCTTCATGGTCGTGAGCACTGTTTGGCACATCGCCGAGCATGTCGATGCGGGAAGCGTGAACCGCGGGTTCAGGCGGAAGCGCGCTCCCATCGGTGGACAGGCCCGATCATCCTGACCCGCCTCGTGCCGCGCCGGCCAGAGGTACGCCTGCTGGGTGCACTGGGCGGTGAACCGGATGGCATGGTCCATGGTCCGCGACGCGACCTCGGTGTAGTTGACCAGACCGGGGAGGATGGGCAGCCCGGCGGCGTCGGCCGATGTCCAGGTGAACGGGCGCAGGGCGTTCGACCGGAGCTTCCAGATGGCTCCGGAGCCGGCCGTCGACTTGCCGTCGGGGCGGTAGTACGTGTCCCAGGTCTCGTACAAGGTGCACGTGCCGGGGTTGACCATGATGGCGTGGCGATCCGAGCCCTGTTCGATCGGAGTGGTCGCCGAAAGCGGGTACGGCCCGGGGTCGCTCTGGGAGGAGTACTGGAAGGAGATGTGGACGAGGGCCTGGTGGACGGGCACGATCTGCCACGGGATGCCGTACGGCTCCTCCGCGTTGCCGGACGGTCCGTAGTCGGGATGGAGGTCGGTGGATCCCGCGTCCATCGACGCCAGCCAGGCGGCACTGTCCTTGTCCACCGGCAGTCCGGTGACCGGGGTGTTCCACACGTTGTCGGCGGGGAAGGCCGGACAAGGGGTTCCGGGGAGGGTGGTGCCCCCGGCCGATGGCCGTTGAGCTCCGGCCGCCGGTGCCACGGTTGCGACGATGCCGGCGAGGATCACCGCGGTCAGCCCGACGATGGGTCCGGACCGCCTCCGCGTCACGGCATCGAACCCCTTGTGCCCATGACGACCAGGCCGGGGCTCAAGGGCAGGGCAACGGCTTCGAGGTCTCGATCCCGACCGCGTCCTCGAGGTCGCGGCCGTTGGCCATGGCCACTGCGGCCAGCTGGGATCGGACGCCGAGCTTTCGCAGGATGGAACGGATGTGCGAGCGGACGGTGGCCAGCGAGACCACCAGTTCGGTGGCGATGTCCTGTGCCGAGATGCCTTTGGTGAGGAAGTAGAGCACCCGTCGCTCGCTCGCCGTCAGCTGCATCAGCGCCTCGAACCGGGCCGGGATGCGCCGGAGGTCCTCTTTCGCCGCCGCGCCACCCTGCTCTCCGAACATGGAGCGGAGCTCCTCGGTCAGCCCGTCGATGTCGGGCAGGGCGGAGGCCCCCTGTTCGACGCACGCCGCCAGTGCGCCGGCGCCGGCTCCGGCCCCGACGGCCAGGACGTCGACGCCCAGCGAGCGGTAGGCACCGGCCACCCGGGCCGGGATCGACCAGGTGCTCGACGACCAGTTCGACGGTCCGTTGGTCGGTTCCGCCCCTACGACGAGGACGACCAGGTCCACCTGGTCGCCGGCGATGTCGAGGATGGGGTAGTCGTCGGGCGTGAGCGAGACGACCGCCGAGGTGAATCCCAGGCGCTGGGCCAGCGAGCACGCGGCCAGGGCCGACAGGCAGGGCGTTCCGTTCCCGGCGGGGCCGGGGTCGACCACCAGGACCGTTCCGATCGTGTCGGCGCCGCCGGGCTCGGGGAGGTTGTCGTCGTGGCGGGTCCCGTATCCCGCCAGTCGGCAGGTGGAGTAGCGCACCACGGTGCGGTGGCGCAGGACGGGCATGGACACGAATTGCCCGTAGGGGACAGGCTGGCCGATGGATGAGGCGAGCGCTCCCGCGGATGTCGCCGATCGATCGGAGGCCTCGGTGAGGAGCCTGTCGACGGTGACCACCATCGTCGAGGGCACCGTTGCCAGCCGACCCGGGCTCCGCTTGTCGCTCCTGTTGGCGGTGGCCGGGGACGGTTCCCCCTTGCCGGCACGCTGTCGGCTTCGGGCAGCATCGGCCCGGCGGGCCCGGCCGTCGGTGGCCACCCCCTGACCCACGGCCCGGGCCAGACGCTCCCCGAGGATCTTCGGGGTCACCGCGGCGGCATCGGATCCGAAGGCGATGGCGATCCGGGAGAGGCCGTACGGGCAGACCCGGTCGTCGGACCGAACGGTCTGCTGGATGCTCCGAAGTGCCAGCTCGTGAGCCGCACCCGTGCTCGATCGGTCGACCTCGGGGGCGGAGCCGGGGCGCAGGTCCACGCGTGCCACCGTCCTCGGCAGCGGCTCCCCCAGCCCATCGGACCGTTCTCTAGCGAGTCCAAGATCAGTTGTCATTCCACCCCCATGCACCGCCCGTTCGTCCCAACGGCACAGGAATGTGCGCCCCTGCGGTGTCCTGCCCTGCATCTGCCCTACCCCTCCAATCCTAGTCGCCCTGGGGACGAGCGCAAGGGCGATCTCATCATCTTTGATGAGGATGCAGAGGGCCCGGGATGGAGGCCCGAAACGAACCCGGAATGAAGGAGCCGAAATGAAGCAGACCGCCCCCAGGGGCCGGTGGACCTATCGGTGGAGGGCCCCTTCCCGGAGGTGGGCCAACCCGTCGACCGTCAGCACGGTGCCGACCCCGAGCACCGCCCCGGCCAGCGCATCGGTGGGATAGTGCCAGCGGAGGCCGATGACGGCCACGATCATCAGGCCGACCACAACCGCGCCGAGGACCACGACCACGGGTCGGATCCAACCAGGCACGGCGAGGACCCAGGCGGTCATGACCGCGGCGACGTCGGCCACGTTTCCCGAGGGGTAGCTGAGGACGCCCAGGTACCGGCGGGCCACCAGCGGCTTGAACACGTACTCGACCAACACGGCGGTCACGACCGGCCCGGCCACACAGGCGGCGGCCCGCCACCGGTCGAAGCGGACCACGACCACGGCGGCGAGAAGGGTCCCGACCACCAGGGCCAGCGGGGTGCCGAGGTCGGTGATCCGGTGCAGGGTGGTCGAGTCGGTCGATCTTGCGATGGCGGCGAATCCTCGCCGGTCCAGGGCATTGGGGCCCGGATGTACCCGGACCACGACCCCGGCCACGACCGACAGCCCCATCAGGACGGCCCCGGCCATGGCTTCGGTCCTGCCCGGAGACGTGACCGTCGTCGAGCTGTGCTCTTGGACCAGCGGGCCGTCCGGTCTCAAGGGGCCGTCCGGAACCATTCCACGGTGGCCCGCAGCCCCTCCTCGAGGCCGACCGGCTCGATGTCGGGGAACAGCGACCTGAGCCGGGTCTGGTCGGCCTGCGAGTCGCGCACGTCCCCGGGCCGCGAGGTCGTGTGACGGCGCTCGAGCGGCTGGCCCAGGACCTTTTCGAGGACGTCGATGAGCTCGAGCAGCGAGACCCTGGTCCCGAAGGCCAGGTTGACCGGTCCCGGGTTGGTCACCCGCCGTGTCACCGTCCCGGCCAGTACCGAGGCCACGGTTCCCACGTAGGTGAAGTCGCGGGTCTGGCTCCCGTCGCCGTGGACCGGCAGCGGCTCACCCCGCAGTGCGGACGCCACGAAGGCGGGGACGACGGCGGCATAGGCGTGGTCGGCGTCCTGCAGCGGACCGAAGACGTTGAAGAAGCGGAAGGCCAGCACCGGCAGGTCGAAGGAGCGGCCGTAGGCCAGGGCGGCCGACTCGGCGGCCAGCTTGCTGGCCGCGTACGGGCTGACCGGCATGGCTGCCATGTCCTCGCGCTTGGGCAGTGCCGGGTTGGCCCCGTAGACCGACGACGACGAGGCCACGACGACGTGGGGCCGGCCGCCGCGCCGGGCGGCCTCCAGAACCTCCATGGTGCCGGTGGCATTGGTGAGATGGCTGGCCATGGGGTCGGCCAGCGACCGGGGCACCGACGGTCGGGCGGCCAGGTGGACGACGGCGTCGGCATCCTCGAACAAGCTGTCCAGCAGCACGGGGTCGAGGATCGAGCCCTCGACCAGCTCGACGCGGTCGAGCGAGTCCAGGTTGGAGCGGCGCCCGGTCGAGAGGTCGTCGAGGGCCACCACCCGTCCGACGCCGGGATCGGAGCACAGGGCCCGGCACAGGTTGGCACCGATGAATCCGGCACCCCCGGTGACGACGACCTTCACCCGGGCAGGCTACAGCCGCTCGACGGTGGGCCCGTCCAGCCGGTTGCGGGTGTCGAGCACGTAGCTGGCGTGCGCCCGGACCAGGTCGTAGTCGAATGCGTCGTGATCGGTGACGATGACCACCGCGTCGGCCCGTTCGAGCTCGTCGGCGGTCAGCTCGACGAGCGGGCACATCACCTCGTGCCCCGACACATGGGGATCGACCACCCGGACCTCGGCACCCATGTCGGTCAGTGAATGGGCGATGATGGTCCCCGGCGCCTCGCGGGCATCCCCGGTGTTCCGCTTGTAGGCCAGCCCGAGCAGCAGGACCCGCGAGCCGTTGACGGCACGCCCCATGCGGTTGAAGGCCAGGATCAGCCGGCGCACCACGTAGTCGGGCATGTGCTCGTTGACGTCGTTGGCCAGCTCCACGAACCGGAAGGGCTGGCCGAGGCTGCTCCGCACCTTCCACGAGAGGTAGCTCGGGTCGATGGGCAGGCAGTGGCCGCCCACCCCGGGCCCGGGAGTGAACCGCAGGTAGCCGAACGGCTTGGTCGAGGCGGCGTCGATGGCCTCCCAGACGTCGATTCCGAGGTCGGCGGCGAACATGGCCAGTTCGTTGACCAGGGCGATGTTGACGTGCCGGAAGGTGTTCTCGAGCAGCTTGGTCAGCTCGGCCTCGCGGGTTCCGGACACCGGCGACCGTCCGTTCGACGATCCGGTCGTAGAACGCCGCGCACGGCCCGGAGCGACGCCTCGTCGATTCCCGAGACCACCTTGGGGGTGTTCTCGAGCCTCCAGGTGGCGTTGCCGGGTCGATGCGCTCGGGGCTGTAGCCGAGGTGGAAGTCCCTCCCGGCCAGCAGGCCGGACCCCTCTTCGAGGATGGGCGCCACCAGCTCCTCGGTGGTGCCCGGGTAGCTGGTCGACTCGAGGACCACCGTGCCCCCGGGCGGAGGTGGCGGGCGACCCGATGGCGCGGCCTCCTCGACGAAGGAGAGGTTGGGGACCCCGTCGTGCAGGGGAGTGGGGACGTCGATGACGGCCACGTCGAACCCGGCGATCCGGTCCGGGTCGTCGGTGGGCTCGTAGCGGCCGGAATCGATGGCGTCCGCCGAGGCGGTCGTCGGTGATGTCTTCGACGTAGGAGCTCCCCGCGGCCAGGCTGCTTGATCCGGTCGGCGTCGAGGTCGAAGCCGACGACGTCGTAGCCGACCTCGACGGCGCGCAGGGCGAGCGGCAGCCCGACGTACCCCTGGCCGACGACGACGAGCCTGGTCGGCCCGCGGTCCTCGCTCACCCGTTGACGCCCGGCAGCCGGCTCACGCCGGGACCTGTTCGGAGCTGGCGCCGGACTTGCCGTTCTCGACCGGCACCGGCTGCTCGTGGTCGACCCCGCCGACCCCGCCGATCCCTCCGACCCCGAGCTCGGCCCGAACCGGACCCGGGTCGGTCGTGAGATCCAGCGCCCGCCCGTTCAGCGTGGCCTCAGGAGAGACCGACTGCGGCGCGGCCACCCTGAAGAGCAGCTTTCTCACCGCGTCGGCATCCCGCCGGTCGGTGGCCTGGCGGAGCTCGAACGAGGTCGGCCGCGAAATCGTCGGCCGGAGCGGTGATGGGGATCAGTTGGTTGATGTAGGGATGGTGGGTGGTGAGGACCTCCTCCTCGGGAGTTCGCAGCTCCTCGTCGAGCTTCTCGCCGGGGCGGATGCCGATGATCTCGATGGGGATGTCGACGCCGACCTCGTAGCCGGACAGGCGGATCATCCGCTCGGCCAGATCGAGGATCCGGACGGGCTCACCCATCTCGAGCATGAAGATCTCGCCGCCGCCGTCGGACAGGACCGAGGCCTCGAGGACGAGCTGGACCGCCTCCTCCACGCTCATGAAGAACCGGGTCATCCGGGCGTCGGTGACCGTGACCGGACCGCCGGTGGCGATCTGGCGGGCGAAGGTGGGGATGACGCTGCCCCGGCTGCCCAGCACGTTGCCGAACCGGACCGTGCAGTAGGACGCACCCTCCGGTGCCCGGGACAGCACGACCTGCTCGGCCATCCGCTTGGATGCGCCCATGACGCTGGAGGGCCGGACGGCCTTGTCCGTCGAGATCTGCACGAACCGCTGGGCACCCGACCCGGACGGCGGCCTCCACCACGTTGAGGGTGCCGAAGACGTTGGTCGTGGCCGCCTCGATCGGGTGGTGCTCGAGCACCGGGACGTGCTTGTGGGCGGCGGCGTGGAACACCACCTCGGGCCGGTACCGCTCGAAGGCGTCGATCACGGCCGGCCGGTCGTTGATGTCGACCAGCGCCTGCTCGCATTCGGACCGGCGACGGTGGCCGCCGTGTCGTGGAGGTGGGTCTCGTCGTGGTCGAGCAGCACGAGCAGGGCGGGGTCGAGCTCGGCCACCTGGCGGCAGATCTCCGAGCCGATGGAGCCGCCGGCTCCGGTGACCAGCACCCGGCGACCGGCCAGCGAGCGGCGGACCGTGTCGAGGTCGATCGGCACCGGCGTACGGCCCGAGCAGGTCCTCGATCTGGGGCTCGCGGGCCTGGCGGAGGGACGCCATGTGGGACGGCCCGTCGACCAGGTCGCTCACCACCGGGAGCACCTTCATGGTCACCCCGGCCGTCTCGCAGGCCAGCAGGACCCGCTCCACCAGCTCGGGCGGCGGGTTGGGGATGGCCAGGAGCACCTGCTGGAGCGTGTAGCGGCTGGCCGACCTCGGGAATGTCGTCGATCGAACCGACCACCGGCACTCCGAGCATGGAGAGGCCGTGGGCCCGGGCGTCGTCGTCGAACACGGCCACCGGGACCAGACCGGCCCCCGGGCTGCGCAGCATCTCCCGGATGGCGGCGGCGCCGGCGTCGCGGCTGCCGACGATGGCCACCCGGAGCCCGACCCGGCGCGATCCTCGCTGCCAGGCGAACAGTCGCGAATGGAAGCGGAGGAGCCCCATCCCGGCGGTGGCGAACATGCACCCGACGACGATCACCGCCACCGGGACCAGCTCGACCCTGGCCATGCGGCCGAGGGGATAGGCCACGATCAGGAGGCTGACGACCGTGGCGGCCGAGAGCACGAGCTGCCGGGCCTCCTCGGCACCGGCGTGCCGCCACATGCGGCCGTACAGGCCGTAGACGTGATTGGCCACCAGGGTCAGGACCATCACGACCCCGAGGAAGGGCACGAAATGTTCCCAGTAGAGGCCCGGCGCCTTGTCGCGGAAGTAGGCGATCTCCGCCAGGCCGTATCCGACGAAGACGCAGAACGCGTCGAGCAGGGTGAAGACGAGCCGGGACCGTATTCGGCTGGCCCGCATGGCGACGTTTCCTCTGCCCCTGTCGTTCGAAAGCGTGCCCCCTGGACTCTGCGGTTCCCGTGGGAACTCGCCATCCGGCCCCTTCTTCATCCGTTCGCCCCCCTGCTTGAATAAGCCGCCCACACCATGTCGACCATATCGCCCCCGCTAAACACTATCGCGCCCGACCCCAATGCGTCCCAGGCGACATGCCTCGACAGACGGTGCTGACGCTGCCCCCGAAACCCACTAATTCGGCCTGATTGGTTACCTGTCATTCCCCTTTGACGGTCTGGGCCATTGCTCCGACTGAAGATCCCCCATGTGGCACTTTTCTCCATGGCACCAACCAAACTCCGAGTACGGTACAGCGTCGCCCCTACTCTCGGTCGTAGGTGGGATCGACTCTACAGACATACTTCGACCTCATCATCCTCAATATTGAGGATTGGTCGAAGAGCCGGTGGGCCGACGGGGACGGGACAGCCTCGGGCCAAGGTTCCGGGCCGACCCCCCCTTCGCTGCCGTTTGTCGTAGATTGCCGCTGCTCAGAGCGAATTGCTGCTGTCCAAAAGCACAAACCCAAGTGTATTATTGCCCTCTACGTTGGGCAGGGAGTGGGAGAGCAATGGAGCCAGTCGATTATTTGGGGGCATTGCGCCGCAGCTGGCGGTTGCTGGTGGCCCTCGGTCTGATCGGTGTCCTGGTCGCGGTGCTGATCCCGGTCGGTACCGGCCACAAGAAGGGACACGCCAGGCGTCTCCCCAATCCTTGGGAGGCCAGCGCCACCGTCGGGGCCGCGCCCACCGGCAACAATACGGTCGTCGGGGGCGGCGCCACCGGCTCCCAGATCCAGTTCTACGCCATCAGTACGGCAGTGCAGCGGGCTGCGCTCGACGCCGCCGGCTTTCGCACCGTCAGGACCGCCAACATGGGGGCCTATCTGCGGGCGACCCTCCTCGTCCCGGCCGGCGTCGGGAAGCGTGAGGCCGAAAACGCCAACCTGGTGCGGTTGACCGGATTCGCCCAGACCTCGAGCCGGGCGAAGAAGCTCACCAACGCGTACGCCAAAGAGGTCGGCATCTACCTCAACCGCATCGCGGCCGGACGGGCCCGGTCGGGCGCGGTCGTGGTCCGCCGGGGCGTCGGTTCCGGCTACATCATCGTGCACCCCGCCCTGACGGCAACGGAGCGCAAGGTGGCCAAGGCGGGTGCAGGGCCGGTCAAGAGCCGCAAGGTGCGAGCACTGATCGGTCTGGGTGTCGGCTTGGTGCTGGCCGCGGGGATCGTGCTGATGCGCGAGCTCCTCAGCAAGCGCCTCCGGACCTCGACGAGAGCGGAGGCGACCTTCGGCTATCCGGTGATCGTGGAGATCCCGACCACGTTGAGTGCGATCGGGAGACGCAGCTTGAGCGTGGACGTGGTCAACGACCCGGTGTCGCCCGCCGCCGAGGCATACCGCATGTTGCGTATGTCGGTGCTCTTCGAAGCGCTGGCCTCAGGGGTGGTCCCGACCGACGACTTCGGCCAGTTCCTCATCGATGGCGGTGCGGCCCAACACGCGGCCGGGGCGGCCGGTTCGACCGGGGCGGGCGGTGAGAGCACGTCGGCCGCCGAAGGTGAGGAAGAGCCGATGGCGCTCCCGACGCCGGTCTCCCGCAAGGTCTTGATGGTCGTGTCGCCGAGCACCGAGTCGACCAGGCCCCAGGTCGCCGCCAATCTGGCCGCCGCCTATGCCGAGGCAGGTCAACGGGTCGTGGTCCTCGGGACCGGGGAGCTCGGCGCCGGCCCGCCCCGGGGCAGCGGACGGACCCTGTCCGGCGAGATCACACCCGAGGATGTCGAGGCCCGGTTGGAAGCGTCGTGGGTCGACCGGGTGTTCCGCCTCGATCTGCGCCACTTCATCGAGAACAGCGGCCAGCTGGTGCTCCGGATGCCGGCAGTGCTGCACGCGGCCCGGGCCGTGTCGGACGTCATCATCATCGAGGCGCCCCCCCTGCTCGCCGTGCACCACGTGGAGGCGCTCTCCCAACTGGTCGACGTCGTCCTGGTGGTCGGGGAGTGTGGCACGACCACCTTCACCGAGGCCCGTCGGTCCGGGGACCTCCTCCGGCGCATGGCGGCCCCCGTGCTCGGTGTGGTGCTGACCAACGTCCGGCTGCAGTACCGCGATCCCCGTCAGCTGACACCTCAGAGCCAGCTGGAGCTGACCAGTGGTGCGGGTCTCGGTCGGGAGCCCGTCGGTGCCGATGTGGGGTCCGGGGCTCCGGCTCACTCCCCGGCCTGACGCCGACGCCGGCGAGCCGATGATGTTCTTCGCCACGGAAGTACCCACCAACCCGATCCTGGCCATCCTCGTGGCCGGGGTCCTCTTCGGGCTCGGTCGCCTGATCGTCAAGCGGGTGGCGTTCGCCGAGAACAACCAGTGGTTGGTCAGGATCATGACCATCGGCCTCGTCCTCCACCTCATCGCTGCGCCGACACAGATCTTCGTCGTCGAGCACGTCTATGGAGGCATCGCCGACTGGACCCGGTACACCCACCAGGGGGCCATCCTGGCCCCCAACTTCCACCGCTTCGATTTCACGCTGGCCGGGGCCAACCTGCGCCAGATCGTCAACGACGGTTCGGTCAGCATCGCCACGGGCATCGTGATGGCCATCGTCGGGGTCAACCTGACGGCCACGTTCCTGGTCTTCAGCTGGCTCTCGTGGGTCGGGTGCATCCTCTTCTACCGGGCGTTCACGCTCACCTTCGCTGGCGCCGACCACCGGCGCTACGCACTGATGCTGTTCCTGCTCCCGTCCCTGATCTTTTGGACCGCGGATGTCAGCAAGGAATCGATCATGATGCTGTCACTCGGGCTCGTTGCCTACGGTGGCGCCAAGATCTTCTCCCGCCAACGCGGCGGATTCATGCTGCTGGTGCCCGGGGTCACCCTCGGGTACTACGTCCGGCCCAACGAGCTCCTGCTGGTGCTGAGCGGCTTTGCCGTGGCCATGATGCTCCCGACGGCTGGGGCGAGGCAGAACCTCGGCGGACTGCGGCGTTTCTTCGGGCTCGTGGTCCTGTCGGGCCTGCTGTTCATCTCCGTCTACGTGACCCTGCACTACCTGCGTGGCGGCGGTGGGACCCTCTCGCTCAACCAGACCCATCAGAACAACCAGGGCGTCGGCACCGGCTTCGGCAGCAGCGGCATCCCCTACTCGACCGATCCGATCACCTGGCCCCGCGACGCCTACGAGGTCCTGTTCAATCCCTTGATCTTCAAGGCCCACGGGAATGCCCAGCGGGTGGCCGGCATCGAGAACACGATCATCATCGTGCTCATCCTGAGGTCCCTCCGCAACCTGCGGATACTGCCCCGGGCCGCCTTCGCCCGGCCGTACCTGATGCTCTGTGCCGTGTACAGCGTCATCTTCATCTACACCTTCGCCGCCCTCGGGAACCTGGGCCTGATCGAGCGGGAGCGGGTCATGCTGCTTCCGTTCCTGTTGGTACTGCTGTGTACCCCGCGGGCGCCGAAGGGGTCACCACCGCGCTACCTCTGGGAGTTGCGGCGCAAGGCCCGGCTGCAGATACGGCGGGCCAACGAGGAAGCGAGGAACCGGCGGCGGCCGGGCGCTCCGGTACCGCTTCGTCGGTGATTCGTCGGTGATTCGTCGGTGATTCCTCGGTGAGTCGTCGGTGAGTCGTCGGTTGAGTGGCCGAACGGGCTGGTTGCGTCAGTCATCGAAGGTGTAGGAACCCAGCACGTCGAACTTCTCGATGAGCCGCTCCACCCCGCGGCGCTCGGCCGGCGACCAGGTGATGGCGTCGCGGGTCCGGTTGGTACTGGGCCAGACGATGGCAGCGCAGGCGTCGAGGTACGAGTCCCCGGGTTCGACATCGATGAACCGGCAGATCTCGGTCAACGACCCTCGCGGGTCGGCGGCGAATGTCTCGTAGCGCACGTCGAGCAGCTCGGAGGGCTCGAGGAGGGGCCGCACCCGGGCCACGGCATCGCAGATCTGCTCGTACCAGGAGGTGGCGTCGGTCAGGGACATCTTGTGCCGGCGAGCCTCGGTGGCGATGTTGTCGAACGGATTGCGGGTCACGTGCAGCACCTTGATGGGGACGCCCACCTCCCGCCGGAGACGGTCCAGCAATTGGGGCTGCCCGGCGATCTGCAGCGCGGACGACCTCGCCCGTTTGTCACCGATCACCCGCAGGCGCACGTAGCGCCCCTGGAACTGGTCGGGTATTTCGTAGGTGTAGCCCGACCAGGTCCGACCCATGGTGCCGAAGTGTTGGTCCCGCTGCAGGATCAGCGAGAACAGCTGTGCTCGGCGAAATCCGTGGCGGACGTAGCTGACGGCATCGAGCTCGTGTGAGATGACGACCTCGGGATGGGCGTTGAGTGCAGTCCCGATGAGCGTGTGCCCGCTGCGCGAATAGCCGATGAAGAAGCAGAAGCTCTCCAGATCGGAGAAGCTCGGGTTGCGTCGCGCGCTCAGCACCGACGACGCATACAGCATCGCCCACTGGCCCCGGCCCCGTGGGTCGGCCAGACCGTTGCGGACCGCGCGGGGGAGCCGCCGCTTGGGTGATCGCACGGTGCTCATGGCGCTGGTTCCGTGTTCGTCATTTTTCGGAGGCTATAGCAGAACTCGGGTCGTCCCCTTCGTTCGGCCCGACGCCGACGGGTGTGCCCCCGGTCATCCCGGCGGACGGCGGTCACGACCCGCGTCGAGGAGCGGCTGGAGGATGGCCAGCCAGCGTGCCGCCACCGCGGCCAGACTGAATTGCTCCGTGCACCGGGCTCTGGCCGCTTCTCCCATCCGCTGTCGGAGCTCCGGGTCGGCGACCAATCTGGACGTGGCGGCCACCATCGCCGACAGATCGTCGACCGGGACGACGAGGCCTGTCTCTTCGTCCTTCACGATCGACGTCACGCCGGGTACGGAGGTGGCCACCACGGGCAGGCCGCTCATGCCGGCCTCGATGAGCACCCCGGGCATGCCCTCGCCGGCGGGCCGGCTGCAGAAGACCACCACGTCGGCGCGCCGCATCTGTTCGGCGACGTCGTGGCGCGACCCGCGCAGCGCGACCCCGGCCGCCTCCGCCGGCCCGGCCACCGCGTCGCGCAGGGGGCCGTCGCCGATGAGCTCCGCCCGCAGCGGCGTGCCCTCTGCCCGGAGCCGTGCCACCACCTCGATGAACCGATCCGGTCGCTTGCCGGTCGTCAGTGCCCCGACGAAGAGCACGAGCGGAGGGTCGGTGGTGCGCCGCCCGCTCGGAGGATGGAAGACCGCGGGATCGCGTCCGTTCGGAGCCAGCGTCACCCGGGTCGACGGTACTCCGAACCGGGTCAGGCATTCGTCGAGGACCTCTTCGCCCTCTGCGGCCACCGCGTCGGCCTTCGCCGTCAGCCGTCTCCACAGCTGGAGCTGGATCCGGCGATCGGCACCGGAGTAGGTGCCGATCGCATAGTAGAGCAGTGGACGGTGGTGCCCGATCATGGCCGGCACCGCGTACTTCAGCGGCTCGCTGCCGTGGGCCACGACGACGGCCGGATCGAGACGCTCCAGCGTGGAACGGAGCCGGCTCACCAGCCGGAGTGCGAATCCGACGCCCGGTGTGCCCCGGTCGCGATGCCCGAGGGAGAAATCGGCAGCCACCTCCGGCGGCCCCTCGAAGAGACTGAGCACGCGATGGAGACGGAGGCCCGGCGTGTCGAGCTCGTCGGCCAGGGCCCTGGCCTCGAGCTGGGCGCCGCGGGCCAAGGTGGTCGGGATGACGTGCAGCACGAGGGGCAGGGGGGCCGGTGTCCTTGCTTCGGTGATCGGCACGGTTGTGCGTTCCGTCATCGCTCCGTCATCTGCGGGCCCCTTGCCGATGCCGGCCCACCCGGCGCCGAGACCCTACCAGCCGGACCGCCGCGGCCGAAGGCACTAGCATCGGCGGATTCTGGCCGGCAAGACCTGCACGGCAGCGTCGCTCGTCGAACCGGCGCGGCGCCGATCTGAGGGACGCCGATGAGAACCTTGGTGATAGCCGGAGAGTACCCCTGGCCCGAGAACACGGGGGCGCGGATCCGGTTGGCCATGATCCTGCGGGGCCTCGAGCGGTGCGGCCCGACCGAGCTCTTCTCGATCGTCTCCAAGTTCCGCCAGGAGTTCGACCCCCCCGACGAATCGCTGGACCTGGCCAACGTGGGCCGGGTGGGCTTCGACAACCGTCCGCCCTCGACCCTCGACCTCCTGCCCGCGCTGCTCCGGCCGGGCACGCCGATCGGACTGCCCCGGCGGGACCGGGCCTCGGTGCAGCAGGCCTTGGGCCGGTTCATGTCCGGTCGCTACGACCTGGTCTGGTTCTACGGTCCGCGGCCCTGGGTGCTGGCCGGGAAGCCGGTGTTCGCACCGACCGTGCTCGATCTCATCGACTTGGAGGACGAGAAGATCACGGCCCGGCTGGCCGCTCCCGGCCCACCGGCGACCGGCGTCACCGGACGGCTTCGCCGGGCCGGGGCGAGAATGGTCTCGGAGGAGGAGATCCGTCGGTGGCGCCGGCTGCACCGCCGCAGCAGCCGGCGCGTCGCCGCCGTCGTCGTGGCCAGCGATCTCGACGCCGGGCGCGCCGGCCGTCACCGCGTGGAGCACGTGCAGGTGATCGCCAACGGGTATCCGGCCGTGGCCCGCCCGGTGGGTCGGGCTGCCACCGGCACCCCACCCACCGTTCTTTTCCAGGGCCTCCTCCGGTACCCACCCAACATCGACGCGGCCAGGTGGCTCGCATCCGAGGTGGGCCCGGCCCTGCGAGAACTGGTTCCCGACGCGGAGATCCGGTTGGTCGGCGAGCATTCCCCCGATCTGGACTCGTTGGACGACCGACCGAGGTTCACGGTGACGGGTCGGGTGCCCGATATCGCCACCGAACTGGCCCGGGCCGACGTGGTGGTGGTGCCGGTCCGCTACGGCAGTGGCACCAGGCTCAAGATCCTCGAAGCCTTCGCCCAGCGGGTGCCCGTGGCGTCGACCTCGCTCGGTGCCGAAGGGCTCGGCGCGGTGGACGGTGTCCAGCTCCTGCTGGGCGACACGGCACCGGACCTGGCCCGGGCCTGTGCCCGCCTGCTGCGCGAGCCGGGGCTGCGGGAAGCAGTGGTGTCGCAGGCCTACGAGCTGTTTCTCGAGCGCTTCCAGAGCGAGGTGATCGAACAGGACGTGGCCCGGTTGGCCCGGGAGGTGGCCGGCAGCCCGGGCCTCTGAGCGACGGGGTCCGTCATCGGGGCGGAACGGTGGGCATCACTAACATGACCGGCGATGGAAGTTCTCGCCCTCTACCTCCCCCAATTCCACCCGATCCCCGAAAACGACCGGTGGTGGGGGAAGGGCTTCACCGAGTGGACCAACGTCACGAGGGCGGTCCCGCTCTTCCGCGGTCATGTGCAACCGCACCTTCCGGCCGATCTCGGCTTCTACGACCTCCGGGTCGGTGAGGTGAGGGAGGCCCAGGCCGATCTGGCCCGGCGTCACGGGGTGACGGGATTCTGCTACTGGCACTACTGGTTCGCCGGGCGCCAGCTCCTGCAGCGCCCGCTGGACGAGGTCCTGGCCACCGGTGCCCCCGATTTCCCCTTCTGCGTCTCATGGGCCAACCAGAGTTGGTCGGGCATCTGGCACGGGGCGCCGAACCGGGTCCTCATCGAGCAGACCTACCCGGGCCCCGACGACGACCGGGAGCACTTCGCCCATCTGGCGGCCGCCTTCGAGGACCCGCGCTACATCAGGATCGGTGGCCGGCCGTTGCTGTTCGTCTATCAGCCCGGCGACCTCCCCGAACCGGCCCGGTTCGTCGACCGGTGGCAGAAGATGGCCCATGACGCCGGGCTCGGCGGGCTGTACCTGGTGGCGTCCCTCGGCGAAGCGAGCTACCTCGGTCGATCGAGCTACCGCTCGCACGTGGGCGACGGATTCGATGCCGCGGTCTCCTTCCAGTTTCCCTTCGGGCACGACGGCACGACCCGGGTGCGCGAGCGTCTGCTGGCCCGGGGGCTCGTCCGCGGCCCGATGCGGTACCCCTATCCCGACGTGGCCGCCGGTCCACCACCCGACCTGGAGGGCCGCGTCTTCCCCAGCATCTACCCCAATTGGGACAACACCCCCCGACTGGGTCGCCGGGGCCTCGTGGCCACTGGGTCGACACCGGAACGGTTCGGACGTCAGGCACGACGGGCCATCGAGCTCGCCTCGACCAATCCCGGCGACGAGCAGGTGGTGGTGATCAAGTCGTGGAACGAATGGGCCGAAGGCAACTATCTCGAGCCTGACACCGAATTCGGGCTCGGACGCCTCGAGGCGCTCCGTCGTGAGCTCGACCGCCCGCGAGGTGCGCCCGTCTCCTCGTGACCCGGGACGGTGGTCACGCCTCGGGGGCGAGGAGCCCGCGGTAGATGCCTTCGATCTCGACCCGGGCCCTGGCGATGTCGTACCTGGCGCTGTCGGCCATGGCCTGACGGCCGAGCCGCGCCCGGAGCGCGGGATCGGAGATCAACCGCTCGAGGGCGTCGGCCAGCAGGACCGGGTTGCCCGGGGGCACCACCAGTCCGTTCACCCCGTCGGCGACCATCTGCGGCACGCCCCCGACCGCGGTGGCCGCGATCGCCGCCCCGACGCTTCCGGCTTCCATGAGGGCGACCGGGAGGCCCTCCTGATGGGAGGCGAGCACGAAGATGTCCGCGGCGGCGAGCAGTCGGAGGGCGTCGTCGCGATGCCCGAGGAACAAGAACCGGTCGCCCAGGGCGAGCCTTCGGTGCCTGGCCATGAGCTCCGCACGCTGTGACCCCTGGCCGGCGGCGGCGAACCTGACGGGCAGGCCCCGTTCGGCGAGCAGGCCTGCCGCGTCGATGAGGACGTCATAGCCCTTCTCCGACCGGAGATTGGCCACGGTGACGACCAGCACATCGTCCGGTGGGATCCCGAGCTCGGTTCGGACGTCCCGCCGGGCCTCGGGGCGGGCCCGGACCAGAGCCGTCGACCGGGAGAGATCGACACCGTGGACCACGACGCGGGCGCGTGACCGCAGGGCGCGGGGAAGGGCCTCGTAGGCAGCCTGGGACACGGCCACCAGGGCCCGGTCGAAACGGACGGTGGCCCGGTTGAGCGCCTTGACCAACACGGCGACCTTGTTCCACAGGCTGTGCTCGGTGTACATGGTCAGGGGGCGCCGTCGGCGGGGGAGGGTGGCCACTACCAGGCGGCCCAGTGCCGCGGTGTAGGGCAGATGGAAGTGGACGATGTCGAAGGATCCGGCGACCAGCAGGCGGCGGAAGCTGACCATCCACCGGAGGTCCAGATTGCCCGCGGCCCCGAGGCAGTGAACCGGCGTGCCCCCGGACGCGATGGTGGCCGCCAGCGCGTCCTCACCTTCGAGGACGTAGGCCACCTCGTACTCGAAGGACGGCGTATCGGTCGCTCGGACCAGGTCGGCCACCAGGCGCTCGGCCCCTCCGTACCCGAGGCTCTTGATGGCCAGCAACACGCGGTAGGGGCGCGTTGAGCTGGGATTTCTGGGCTGTTCGGGTGCCGGCACGGGTCGATGTTAGTGGTGGGCAACCGGTCCGGACGTGGCTATTCCGGGCCCCTCCGCGGTATCCTGTTTCCCTCGCACACATCGTGTTCAGCCCTGAGCCAGGGCACCGGGGGGGTAGTGTCGGCCGATGACAGCAGTGGATTCCAGAGAATCTGACGCGCTGGTCATCACCGACGTCTCGTCGATCCCCGACGAGCCGCCCGCGGAGATCCTCTACCACCACAAGGTCCGATTCGGCGAGTCGATCCGGTCGTTGTGGGCGCACCGCGAGATCATCTACACGCTGGCCGAACGCGACTTCCGGGCCCAGTACAAGCAGGCCACGCTCGGGGTCCTTTGGGCGCTGCTCGGCCCGGTGGCCACGCTGGCCATCTTCGTGGTCGTGTTCTCGAAGGTCAAAGCGCTGGTCATCCCCGGCGTCCCCTATGCGCTCTACGCGTTCGTGGGCATCCTGTGCTGGGGCTTCTTCGCCGCCGCGCTGGGGACCGGCGGGAGCTCGCTGCTCACCAACAAGGCACTGCTGGCCAAAACCCAGTTCCCCCGCGAGTGCTTCCCGCTCGAGACCATGTTGGTGGGCGGGCTGAACACGGTGATCTCGTGGATCCCGCTGACCATCCTGTTCGTCCTCTACGGGCGGGCCCCGGCAGCCACCACGGTGTGGGTGCCCATCCTCATGGTCATCGAGATCGCCTTCGCCGCCGGGGTCACACTGGCCATCTCGAGCATCATCATCCAGATGCGCGACCTGCTCCAGGTGCTTCCGCTGATCATCTCGCTCGGTCTGTTCGTGACCCCGGTGATCTGGCCGTACTCGAAGATCCCGAAGGCGTACCACATCGGCGGACACCATATCCACCGGGTGATGGTCGACGGGCACGTGGTCGTCGCGGCCCACTGGGTCGGGGGGATCACCGTCAACCTCCAGATCATCTACGGCTTCTTCAACCCGCTGGGACCGATCATCGACAATGCCCGGCGGACGTTGCTGCTGGGCCTGTCGCCCGACTGGGAGCTGGTCGGCGTGGCCGCCCTCGGGTCCCTTCTCTACCTCGCGTTCGGCTACCGCATCTTCAAGCGCCTGGAGGTGAACTTTGCCGACATTGCCTGACGGGTCCATCCAGGTCGAACACGTGTGGAAGAAGTTCCGGGCCGACCGGACGGTGCCCAAATTCTACGACCAGATGAAGCGGTTCGGGAACTCGATCGGGTCGAGGGGCCGGCACCAGTACCGGTGGGTCCTGAAGGACGTGAACGTCGATGTCCCCCCGGGGGGCACCCTGGCGCTGATCGGTATCAACGGCTCGGGCAAGACCACCCTCTTGAAGATCATCAGCCAGGTCACCTACCAGTCGGCCGGGCGCTGCGAGGTGCGGGGACGGATCGGGGCGCTGCTCAGTGTCACCAGCGGCATCCAGCCCGAACTGTCGGGCCGGGAGAACGTGTTCCTCTACGGTGCCGTCCTCGGGATGGGACGCCAGACCATCCGGCAGCGGTTCGACGAGATCGTGGAGTTCGCCGGCCTGAGCGATGCCATCGACCGGCAGGTCAAGTTCTACTCGATGGGCATGCAGATGCGGCTCGGCTTCTCCATCGCCGCCTTCCTCGAACCCGACGTCCTGCTGGTCGACGAAGTGCTCTCCGTCGGCGACGCCAGCTTCCAGCAGAAGTGTCTGAACCAGATCGGGAAGGTCGTCCGGCAGGGCACCACCCTCCTCTACGTCTCCCATGATCTGGCCTCGGTCGAGGCCTCGTGCGAACGGGCCCTGTGGTTGGCCGACGCCGTGGTCCTGGCCGCCGGTCCGACCAAGGATGTGGTCAGCCAGTACCGGTCGGCGGTGGAGCAGAACGCGGCCATGACCACTTCCAGCGAAGGTGTGGTCCAGGTTCTCAAGGCCGAGATCAAAGCCGCCGACGGGGGTCAGGTGCGATCGGAGTGCGACCTCGATGTCTGTCTGACCCTGAACTCGCCCGAGGCCTACGACGCCAATTTCTTCATCGGCGTGTCCCAGGGCACCGCCTTCCCCATGTTCATCGTCCGCTACAGCGGATCGTTCCCGGCCGGCGACTTCGAGGTCCGGTGCCGCCTGCGCAGCGTCCCGCTGGCCCACGGGCGCTACTCGCTGTGGCCGGCGATGTCCGGGCACCTGCACGGGAAGGGCAAGCCGTTGCTGCCGTGGCGGCCGGTGACCTCGTTCGACGTCATGGGACCGGACCTCCCGAAGCTGCCCGAGGGGGTCATGGTGCTCTCACCCGTGTACGTCGGGGCCGACTGGGAGGTCAACTGACCGGCGCGCACGACAGGCGCCCGGTGTGACGTCAGGACGAGGACCTGGTTCCAGCGCGGCGGTCCGCCGCCGTGGCATAGCGCTCGTAGGCCAGCTCGGCCACGACCGGTGGCAGCCAATTCAATGTTCGCTCCTTCCAGGTCGTCGCGCCCAGGCGCAACCACTCGTCCACCGCTGTCGACAGCCTTTGCCAACCCGCGGGCTCGATGCCCGGACCACCGGCCAGGCCGACCACCGTGTGAGGGAAGAGCCGCAGCCCGGCTTCCCCCGCATGGGACCGGCCGAACCCGTCGAGGAGCGCGCCCATGCCCTGGGCGGTGAATCGCCAGTAGTCCGCGGGGAACTGATGGATCGGGAAGAAGAAATGCGTGGTCAGTAGGAGCACGCCGTCGTCGGCCAGACAACGGCGCAGTTCGGCCATCGCCGCGCTCGGGTCCTCGACGTGCTCGATCGTGTCGAGCAGGATCGCCGTGCCCACCGATCCGGTCTGCAGGCCCAGTTGCCGGAGGTCCTGGAGCTGGTCCACGCCGATTCCCGGGTTCATGTCGGCTCCGGTGAACGGTCGCCCGGGGAACAGCGACCGGACCGGGGGGAGGTGGGCCTGCCCGGCGATCCGGGCGGCTCCGAATTCGACGATCGGATCAGGGAGGTCGCCGGTGTCGGAAAGCCTCTCCAGGAGGTTGAAGAGGATGGTCCTCACTGTTCATGTCTACCAGAAGAGCAGCGGACCACCGTGGCCATCGGGAGACCGATGAGTAGAGCTTTCCGCGACGGGGATTCGGCCACCGACCCGGCCGCGGCCGGAACGACCCTGGGACGAACGCGTCGAAGTGGCTGCCCGAGGCGTGCGACTATCATCGCGACCCCGGCGTACCGGTCGGGATACAGCGAGCGCCGCTCGCCACCGATGGGGGACGGCTGAACATGGACAGGATCGCTCCGGTCCAAGCGGAGGAGCTTCCGGACACGGCGGGGTCACCGACCGGGAATTCCGATCGTCGTCGATTCACGCGTGCGGTGACCGTCGGCGGCGTCGTGGTGGCGGTTCCCTATCTGTGGGTCCTGACCGACCTCTGGATCCGCTCACCCAGCCTGCTTCGGACCGTCAACTCCAGCCAGTGGCAGGAGAACTTCTATGACCTCCAGGCTCGGGCCATGTTGCACGGCCACCTGTACGTTCCCAAAGGGTCACTCGGCCCGGAGGCCTTTGTGCACGACGGGCGGCAGTACACGTACTTCGGCGTGTTCCCATCGTTGTTGCGCATGCCCATCCTTGTGTTCACCCACAGCTTGGACGGACGCCTGACCGCTCCCTCGATCCTGTTGGCGTGGATCATCACCGGTCTGTTCACCTCGATGCTGCTCTGGCGGGTTCGCCTCCTCGTCCGCGGCACGGCGGCACTCGGCCGCACAGAAGCGGTGGCCAGTGGTGTGCTGGTGGCAACCGTCCTGGGCGGATCGGTCCTGGTCGAGTTGGCGGCCAATCCGTGGGTCTACTCGGAGGACATCGCCTGGAGCGTGGCCCTGACGGTCGGGAGCCTGTTCGCGCTGCTCGGGGTGCTGGAGGCGCCGTCGTGGGGACGGGTCACGGCGACCGGCGTCCTGACCCTCGCCGCCAACCTGACCCGTGGGAGCACCGGCTACGCCTGCGTGATCGCCGCCGTGCTGGCCGCGGTCTGGTTCGCCTCGGGACGAGGTGGTCGTGAGAACCGGCGCTGGTGGCTTCCCGTTCTGGCCGCCGGGATCATTCCGGTCCTCGTCGAATCAGCGGTCAGCTGGGCCAAGTTCGGCATCCCGTTCGGCTATCCGCTGCACGACCAGATCTACTTCAACGCGATGGGCTTGAACCGTATCCCCGGCTCCTACTTCAGTGTCAGGTACCTGCCGACCACGGTGGTGACCTATCTGGTGGGCCCGGGATTCCATGCCAGCTCCGTCTTCCCGTTCATCACCCTCCCCCTCTATCCGGCTCGAGCCGTCGGTGGCGTGCCCCTCTACGGGTCCGAAGAGGTCACGAGCATCCTGAGCTCGATGCCCCTCTTGTTCCTGCTCTCGATCTGGGGTTCGATCACCGCACTCCGGCTGCGCACGACCCGGCGAGCACGTTTGACGGCGATCCCACTCATCGGGGCTGCAGCCGCAGGAGCGCTCATCCTCATCTTCGGATTCCTGGACGACCGTTTCCTGGGGGACTTCCTGCCGTTTCTCGTGTTGGCCAGCAGCGTCGGCATGGTCGACGTCTGGCGGCGTCTGGAGGGCCGTCGTCCACAGGCCCGGAGGCTGGCGCTGGGCGCGGTGGCCGTCCTCGGGCTCTTCGGCATCGCCGTCAACCTGGCCATCTCCATCACCCCGTCCGGTTGGTGGACCCCGGCACAGACCCTCCGCTTCGTCGATTTCCAAAAATCCGTCAGCGACCTCACCGGACATCCGTTGGCTTCGAGCGTGACCCGGGTGAAGACGCTGCCCGCCTCGGCGCCCATCGACGGGCTGTTCGAAGTCGGTGATTGTGATGGCCTCTACATCTTCCCGATCAAGGGACTGAAACATTGGTTCGCGCTTGGAGCACAGGTCACCGACGGGATCACGTCGGTGAACGTCACGCTCCGGGGCACGACCTCCGTCTCGACGAGCGGGGTCCGGATTCTCAGCGTGGGGACCACGGGACCGACCGTGCTCACCCTGGATCCCGATGGGATCGGACGGGTGCGCTTCGTGCTGGACAGCCCGGACACCCGTATCGCCGGGACGCCGGTGGACGTGCGGCCGGGCCGGACGTACCGGGCGAGGGTCGATGCCGACCTCGACACCGACCACCTCTCTGTGACATCGACGGGCGGTCCGGTCCTGTTGGAGGGGAAGCCGGGCTCTCGAGGCCCGGTCGTCGTGTACCGACGGAGCATCCGTTCCAGAAGCGGGGTGGGCGTCGCCGACGTGACCGTGCCCCGATCCGAGCGCGCCACCTGTCGGGGACTGGTCTCGAGATCCTGAGCCGGTTCCGCCGGGCCGGTCAGGGGAAGAAGACCCGCTCCCTGAGCGAACCCCGGAGCCTGCCCGTGCGGAGGCCGGCGGCGTGCGCCCACTGGTCACGCAGGTCGGTGCGCCTCACGAGGAGCGGCGCTCGGGCGATCAACCAGAGCCACGATCTGGCCGCCCCTCTCAGATCGGACCGGGCGCCGTCGGCCCGATGACGGCGGTAGAGGGTGGGGCCGCTGAGTCCGTAGGCCGTTCCGTGCCGGAACGCCGTCGCGAAACCGGGGTGCTCGCGTTTTGCCACCACCGCGCCGGAGGCCACTTCGAAGCGGAACCCGCGGAGCTGGAGCCGCCAGCACAAGTCGATGTCCTCGCCGATCGACAGCTCCTCCGCGAACCCGCCGACCTCCTCGAAGGCGTGGCGACGCACGCCCAGATTGGCTCCGAGGCCGGCGGGGAGGAACCCCAGCTGCCTGGTGGCGGCCGGTTGGAGGGTGGCGGCCGGACGGCCGTTGAGCGACCAGAAGTCGAAGACCCCGGCGGCCACGTCGGCCTCTTCGAGGGCCGAGGCCACGGCCGAGAGCCACCCCGGTTGCACGACGTCGTCGGCATCGCAGAAGGCCAGCAGGTCGCCCTCGGCCGCCCGCACGCCCGCGTTGCGGGCCGCTGCCGGTCCCGGGATACCGGAGGCATCCATCCACCTGACGACCACGGACCGGTCCGCCCATCCCCGGCCCACGGTGGCGCTCTCGTCGGTGGACCCGTTGTCGACGACGAGCACCTCCCACTCCCCGGTGCACTCCTGGTCGACCAGGGCTCTCAGCTGGTCCTCCAACCAAGGCATGCCATTTCGAACCGGAACGACGACACTGATCACCGATCCCGCCGCCACCCGGGCCCGCGCCAGGTGCGCACGCCGTCTGCCATCTTCATCCCGGCTCCCCGTTCGACTGTCCGACGTCCGCTCGCACACGCTGCACACCAGGCGTGGCCACCGGCCTGGGCGCGGTTAGCCTAACGCCGTGAGGGCACGATGAATGTCGCACGGGCCTCGAGCCGCGACCTCGAAGGCCACGGTGGACCGGCCCTCGAGGAAGTGACGGCCGTGGTCCTCACCCACATGCGTCCGGGACTGGCCGGTGACGTCACCCGGTCGCTGATCGAAGTCGAAGGTCTCAGCCCCGACAGGATCGTGGTGGTCGTGAACGGGGTCGGGGGTCTCGACGACCAGGCCCTCGAGGCCAAGGTCCGGATGGTCCGGTTGCCGGTCAACCTCGGACCCGCCGGCGGATTCCGGGCCGGCATGGTCGAGGCCTTCTCGGACCCGTCCGTCCGGTGGGCCTACCTGTGCGAGGACGACGTCGGTCTCTTCGCCCTGCCCCGACCGCGTCTTTTCGACCTGGTCGGTCGCGTCGAGGGCCTCAGGGGACGCCCCGGCCCGACCGGGGCCGTGGTGGCCTACGGCCGGAGGTTCGTCGGGCGCGGCTCCCACACCGTGAACCTGGTCCCACCGCCCGGATCGTCCGGGTTCACCTCCGTCGACGTCGCCTGCTGGGGCGCGACCCTGCTGTCACGGTCGGTGGTCGACGCCGGGGTGCTCCCCGACCCCGACTGGTTCTTCGGCCTGGAGGACTTCGACTTCTTCTGCCGGGTCCGGGAGGCGGGGTTCGAGGTGCTCGTCGACGACGTGGCCGCTCGCCGGGTGGCCGATCAGCAGACCTCCGCCGGCCGGGCGGAGGCGCTCCGGGACCGGCGCCCCGACGACGGCGACGAGGCATGGCGCGCCTACTATCACGCCCGGAACACCTTCGCCCTCATCCGCCGTCACGGGCGCACCAGCTGGTACGCCTGGCAGGTGGCCTACTCGGCCCGGCAGCTGCAGGCGGCCCGCGGGGGCGCCGAGCGGGCCGCCATCGCCCACGGCCTGTGGGACGGCGCCTTCGGCCGGATGGGCGAGAACCCGCGCTACGGCCGTCGGGTGGGTGAGTTCGGTCCCGACGACGGCGGATCGGTGGACCCGGTCAGATAGGCGAAGTTCGGCCACAGGGCGAGGTCGAGGCCGGCGTGGTGCTCGGCCAGGGCGGTGACATCGGGCGCGTAGAGCGCGGTCAGGTACCGGCGCACGTCGTCGTCGAGCCTCCGGCGCCCGCCGCCCGGCGTGCGGGCCGGGCGCTCGTCGGCCGGGGGACGGTGAGGGGGCAACCCGAGATGCCGGAAGGTCGCCTGGAGCTGCCCGTCGCGGTCGGCCACGCATCGCTCATGTTGGAGGACGAGGAGCTGGTCGGGATCGAAGTGGTCCAGCCAGACCTCGAGGGCTCGGAAGTAGAACCCGCGCTGCACGGCATCGGCGATGGCGGTGCCGTCACGAGGCTCGCCCATGCGGTCGAGGTGGTCGAGGCCCGAGCGGAACCGCTCCACCGGGTCGCGGAGCAAGAGGAGGAGACGGGTATCCGGTGCCGCCCGTCTCAACAGGCCGGGTACCCACGGGAAGGTGAGGTAGTCGGGTGTCCACTCCCCCGTCGCCGTCCCGACGGCGCGGGGGAACCAACGGTGGTACTGATCGATGTCCGACGGCCCCATCGACCGGGCACCGAAACGGTCGAAGAAGTGCCGCTCCTTGTGGATGTCGTCACGTGACGAGATGCCCGGGTGGGTCAGCATGAGTTCGTACCACCAGGTGGTCCCCGCCTTTTGCGCACCGATGCCGACGAAGGACGGGGGGCCCACCTCCTCGCCGGGACCGAGTGGCGGGGGCGTGAAGTCGAAGCCCACCTCCCATGGCGCATAGCGCCCGAGCCCATGCAGCACCTGGCGGCGGAGCCGGGGGGGCAGGAGCGCGAGCCCGTCGCGCAGGCGGTCTCGCATGCTCATGGCTGCTGGGCTGGGGGCACGCAGCAGGTTGCCACACGCGCATCGGGCCCACAACTACCGTGGGCGCCGACAGAACCGGACCCGTCTCCGGCTGCGGCGTTGCTTGACACCACTCGCGGCACCGCCGATGATCTCGGCATGGTCGAGCACGGGGGCGGCGGGGGAGCGCGCCGCCCGACGCCGCGCCCGCCGTCTTCGCGGAACGGGGGCTGATCCCGGTGTGCGGGATCGCCGGGCTGTTCGACCCCCGGCGGGCCATGGGCACGGAGGCCCTCGGCAGGGACGTGGATGCCATGGCTGCGGTGCTGACCCACCGGGGCCCCGACGGTGAGGGGTTCTGGTGCGACCCGGAGCACGGCATCGCCTTCGGGCACCGCCGGCTCGCGGTGGTCGAGCTGGGACCCGAGGGAGCCCAACCCATGCACTCGTCGGACGGGCGGTGGGTCCTCAACTACAACGGCGAGCTCTACAACCACCCTGCGCTGCGGCGGCGGCTGGCCGCTGCCGGTGTGACCTTCCGCGGCGGCTCGGACACCGAGGTGCTGCTGGCCGCGGTGTCCGAGTGGGGGCTCGGACCGGCGCTCGAGGCATCCGAGGGCATGTTCGCGCTGGCGCTGTGGGACCGCCACCGCCGCCAGCTGCATCTGGCCCGCGACCGCTTCGGCGAGAAGCCCGTCTACTACGGATGGATCGGCGACCGGCTGGCCTTCGCATCGGAGCTGAAGAGCCTGTGCCTGCTGCCGGAATTCCGGGCCGCCATCGATCGTGACGCGGTGGCCCTCTATCTACGCCACAACTGCGTCCCGGCGCCGTACACGATCTACCGCGGGGTGGCCAAGCTGGCGCCGGGACAGCTGCTGACGGTGGACGGAGACATCCGGCCCGGTGCGCCGCTCCCCAGCCGCGCCTACTGGTCGGCGCGCCAGGCGGTCGAAGACGCCCGCCGGCGACCGTTGGCCGGAACCGCGGAGCAGATGGCCGACCATCTGGAGTCCGCCCTCTCCGGCTCGGTGGCCGCCCGCATGGTGGCAGACGTGCCCGTGGGCGCCTTCTTGTCCGGAGGTGTGGACTCGAGTGTGATCGTGGCGCTGATGCAGCAGCACAGCACCAAGCCGGTGCGCACCTTCACCGTCGGGTTCGCCGACCGCGCCTTCGACGAGTCGGACGAGGCCGCCTCGGTGGCCGCCCACCTCGGAACCGATCACACCCCGCTGGACGTGACCGACCGGGACGCCATCGAGGTCATCCCCACGCTGCCGGACATCTGGGACGAGCCCTTCGGGGACATCTCGGCCATCCCCATGCACCTGGTCAGCAGGCTGGCCCGGTCCCAGGTGACCGTGGCCCTGTCCGGGGACGGCGGCGACGAGCTCTTCGCCGGGTACAACCGGCACGCCTGGCTCGAGCAGCTCTGGCGGCGGTCCTCCGTCCTGCCCGGACCGGCCCGCCGGGTGGCCGGCGGCGCCCTCGGCCTGATCCCACCGGCCCTGATCGAGGGGGCGGCGAGGGCGGCCACCATCCTGCCCCCGCACCGGGGGATCCGGAACCCGACGTCCAAGGTGGCCAAGGTGGCCAAGGTGCTGGCGGCCGCGGGCCCCGAGGACGCCTACCTCTCCCTGGTCTCCTACTGGGACGATGCCGAGTCGATGGTCCTCGGCGCCGGGCCCACGGTCTCGGTGGCCTCCAGGCCGTCGGAGTGGCCGGCGCTCGACGGCATCACCGAACAGATGCTGTGGCTGGACCTGGTCGGCTACCTGCCCGACGACATCCTGACCAAGCTCGACCGCGCGGCCATGGCCACCTCGCTCGAGACCCGGGTCCCCTTCCTCGACCGATCGGTGTTCGACGTGGCCTGGCGGCTGCCCATGTCGGCCAAGCTGCACGACGGTGCCACCAAGTGGATCCTGCGCCAGGTGCTGTACCGCCACGTCCCGCGCCAGCTGATCGAGCGTCCGAAGATGGGGTTCGGGTTCCCGATCGGTCCCATGCTGCGCGGCCCACTGCGGGCGTGGGCCGAGGAGCTGCTCGGCGAGCGGCGCCTGCGGGTCCAGGGCCTGCTCGATCCCGAGCCCGTACGACGGGCGTGGTCCCAGCACCTCCAGGGCCGCCGCGATCTCGCCTACGAGCTGTGGGACGTGCTGGCCCTCGAGGCCTGGCTCGACCGCTGGCTCCCTGGTGGGGGCGGCTAGGTGGTCGTCGACGACCTCGACGGGTCCACGGTCGCCGGTCGGGCCCGGCTGTAGGCTGGAGCCGGTGGGGTGCGCCCGACGACGGAGGTGATCGTCCGACACGGGCCGGCGTCCTCGTGGACGTTCGGAAGGGGACGGGATGTGATGGCGCAGAGGACCAGTGTCGGGCGCGAGGTCCCCTGCCGTCGGGCACGGGGCTGTCGGGTGGTCACGACGTCGCTGACCGCGAGGGTGCTCCTGGCCAACCAGCTGCGGTCGATGCCGGAGATCGACTGGACGGTGGTGAGCGGTGACCGCTATGACCAGCCGCCCGCCGGGGTGACGGTCCGGGTCGTCCCCATCCGACGGGAATTCGCCCTTTCCGACGTCGGCTCCTTCGTCGGCTTGTGGCGCTACCTTCGCGGCCAGGACTTCGACTTCGTGCAGACCCACACTCCGAAGGCGTCGTTTCTCGGTCTGCCCGCGGCCCGTCTGGCCGGCCGCCCCGCCGTCTACACCATCCACGGGGCGCTGTACTTCGAGGGCAACGGCCGGATGGCCAACTTCTTCGGGTGGTGGTTCGAACGCTGGTGTTGCACGTGGGCCGACCGGGTCCTGGTCCAGAGCCTCGAGGACCAACGGGCACTGCCCGCGGCCAGGATCTGCCGACGTGACAAGCTGGACTTCGTGGGCAACGGGATCGTCATGGACCGGTTTCTGGAGCCGGTGGCACCGGCACTGCGGTCGGACCGCCCCATCGTCATGATGATCGGCCGGTTGGTACGGGAGAAAGGGTGTGCCGACTTCCTGGCCATGGCCGCCTCACTGTCCGACCGGGCCGACTTCGTGCACGTCGGTCCGTTCGAGCACGACCAGCGTGACGCCCTGACCGAGGAGGAGGTGGCCGCGGCCACCCGGTCCGGGACGGTGAGGTTCATCGGAGAGGTCGACGACGTGCGCCCCTACCTGGCGTCGGCGACGGTGGTGGTCCTCCCCTCGTACCGCGAGGGCATCCCCCGGGTGGCCATGGAGGCTGCAGCCATGGGCCGGGTGGTGGCCGCGTACGACATCCGCGGCATGCGCGAGGTCATCGACCCGAGCCTCGGGTTGCTCGTGCCCCGGGGTGATCAACGGGCACTGGCGAGTGTGGTCGAGCGCCTGATCGCAGACCCCGCCCGATGTTCGGAGCTCGGCGCCCGCTGCCGGAGCTGGGTGGCCGAACGCTTCTCGGAGGACCGGGTCGTCGAGCGGCTCCGGGCCACGTACGCGGCCATGTCGGAGACCGAGCCGTGACCGCCGAGGTCTGTCTCACCATCGATGTCGAGGACTGGTACGACGGCATGGCCGTCCTGGGTGAGTCACTGGCCCGTCCGAAGGATGACCGCAGCGGTCTCTCCGACCTGACCGGGCTGCTGGCCACGGCGGAGGGGGACCCGGCGCTGACGCTGTTCGTGGTGGGCAACTACGCGGCGACCGTGCGCGCCGAGCTCGACGATCTCGTCGCCCACGGCCACGAGATCGCCAGCCACGGGCCCGACCACGGTCGGCTGCCCGATGACCCCGGGGCGCTCCTCGAGTGGTTGCGCAAGGGACGCGAGATGATCGAGGACGTGGTCCAACGCCCGGTGCAGGGATTCCGCTCCCCCCGGTTCGACATCCCCCGGCGGGTGGCCCTCGGGGGCTACCGCGACCTCCTGGCCGAGGCCGGGTTCGGCTACGTGTCCGATACCAACCGCCTGGGTGAGGGGTCGCCGGTGCGGGAGCTCCCGGTACTGAGCGCCTACGGGTTCCCGATCGGCGGCGGCAGCTACCAGCGACTGCTCCCGGCCGGGGCGCTGTCCGCCGCGCTGCGCTCGGCCGAGGGGCCGGCCGTCCTCTACTACCACTCCTATGATTTCGGAGCCACACTCCCCAACACGATGTCCGTCCGCTCGCTGGCCGTGGCCAAGCAGGTGGTGGGTCGCGGAAGGATCGCCGGAATGTTCTCTCGGATTCTCAGCCGGTACGGAAGCAAGGCCTGTGACCATGTCCAACGGTGATTTCCAGACGTACTTCCAGCGCCGGGCGGACAGGTTCGCGGCCTTCTATTCCAGCGAGCCGGTGGCCAGGGTGCTCGGCCGGGGGCCCCTCTTCGACCGGCTGCGGCTGGCCGTCGACACATCGGTGGCCCTCGGGGCGGAGCGGGTCCTCGACGTCGGGTGTGGGAGCGGCCCGTTGTTCGCACCCCTGGCCACCGCGGGCATCCACGTCACCGGTATCGACCCGGCCCAGGCCATGGTCGAGCTGGCCAACCAGCAGGCGGCCCTGTTCCCCGAGCTGGTCGAGGTCGAGCAGCGCCGTTGGGAGGATCTCACCGAGGTGGACGCCTACGACGTGGCCGTCGCCCTCGGCGTCTTCGACTACGTGGGAACGCCGGTCGAGCTGTTGGAACGGATGGGTCGCGCCGCCGGCCACGTGATCGCCTCGTTCCCGTCGCCCGGTCTCCGGCTGAGCCTGCGCAAGATCCGCTACGGCGCCCGAGGGGTGACCGTCCACGGCTACGGGAGCCACGGCTTCGACCGGCTGGCCCTCGACGCGGGGATGGCGGTGGCCGAGATGTTCCCGCTGGACCGGGCCGGTCACGTGGTCCACTTCCGCCGCCGCCTGCCGCAGGAGGACCCCGGCTCAGACCGGGCGTCCACCGGGGGCTGAACCCGACCGGTCACCCACGGGCTGCCGGGCCGTCTCGGAGGAAGTCCCGATCGGTCCACCTGGTGATCGGGAACCACCCGAGGACCCGGCGCAGGGTGGTCACCTGTTCGTCGTCGAGCCGGCGCCGCCACGAGTCGGGGAGCTCGGAGGCCACCCGCTTGACGGCGAAGCCGGAACCCGGGGTGTTGTGCTCGACGAGGAACTCCTCGGCGGCCTCTCCCCAGACGAGCCCGAGGTCGGCCGAGAGCCGGCGGAACTCGCCGGCCGGATCGGCGCACAACCGCTCGTGGGTCCGGACGTGCCAGTCGGGGTGCCGGGTCGAGGCGTCCTCGATGGCGGCCAGCAGGAGGGCGATCATCCAGCTCATCCGCTCGACCGGGTCGGGACCGGGCAGCGGGACGCCCCAGGGCTCCACGTACCGGGCGCGGATGTCGGGGCGGTTCCAGAGCGTGGAGTACCGCGAGTCCTTGAGGTTGATCTCCATCCAGCTGGCCAGGACATTGGCGGGATGGCGGAGCAGGAGCACCACATCGATGTCGAACTGGCCGGCGATCCACTCGATGGCCAGCTGGGCGTGGATGGACTTGGCCACGATCCGCGTGGTCCGGCCCGGTCGACCCGCCCCCCGCCCCGGTCCGGGGTCGCGGGCCAGGGTGGAGGCGAGCCAGGTGACCGGGTCGAGCCGGCCGTCATAGATGCGGTCCTCGGCGCCCGGTCCGAGGATGTGCCGGGCCAGCACCGAGCGTCGTGGTTCGGCAGCGCCGTCGAACGTCCAGGACCACAGGCGCCGGTAGGCGGGGGCCTCGTCGCCGGGGCGGAGCACGGGATACCGGCCCAACTTCTGTTTGGCGTGGATGGCGGCCGGCCACTTGTCCTCGCTGTCCGGTTCGAGGACCGTGGCCGCACCGACGGCGTTGCCCAGTGCCCGCATCGTCCAGCTGGTGCCCGAACGGGGGACGCCGACGATCACGATCGGCCGAGCGGCGGTGGTCATCGCTCCGTCCCCTCCCCCCGGTCCGCCGCGGTCGTTCGGTCCACCAGCCTGCGCATCATACGCGCGGGGAGTCCGGGATCCCTCCGGCGGACGCCGACCGCGCTGGCCACCGAGCCGGCGGTCAGCACCGCCATGGCCACCGCGGCCCGGGCCGGGGTCCGGTAGTCGGTCACGAGTTGTTCGGCCACGCCCCCCCGACCCCGTCCGAGCCCGGCCACCACCAGCTCGTGGTAGGTGCGGCACGAGGGCGTCATCGACGCCGAGTGCCGGTCGAGGAAGCCCTTCCGGCCGAGGACGGGACCGGAGTCGTCGCGGGTCACCCGGTCGCCGCCGTGCTGGTGGTACGAGTAGAGGGCGCGGGGGATGGTGCCGATCGGCCGCGTCTGCGCGCACCGGAGCCAGAGGTCCCAGTCCTCGCACGAGCGCAGGTCGGCGTCGACGGCCAGGTCGTCGGCGAACATCGACCGGCGGATGACGCCGAAGGGTATGGCCACCAGATCGAACCACAGAAGATGCTCGGCGCCGTAGCTCAGGGGCCCTCTGAACAGCGCCGTCCGCCCGGTCCGGTCGTGGACCACCTCGTGCCACGAGGTGACCACCCCGACCTCGGCGTCCGTGTCGAACCGTTCGAGGACGACCGATCCGGCCCCGGGCAGCCAGGCGTCGTCGTCGTCACAGAATCCGAGCAGGTCGCCGCGGGCGGCGACGATGCCCCGGTTGCGGCTCCCACCGGGCCCGAGGGGTTCCGGGTTGCGAAGGAGGCGCACCCTCGGGTCCGCGCCCAGGCGCTCGGCCACCTCGGGGGTGTGGTCGGACGAGGAGTCGTCGACGAGCACCAGCTCCAGCTCCACGTCCCGCTGGGCGAGGACCGAGCGCGCCGCCCGCTCCAACCGCTCGGGCCGGTTGCGGGTGGGCATGACCACGCTCAGGAGATGGGCAGGCACGTGGGGCCCCTCTCGGAGGAGGCGCTCGATCCGAGCCGGCCGACCCCGTCGTCGAGCTCCGCCCTCACGGGGCTCATGATAACGAACGCGGGGTGTGGACAGGCCGGGCTCGCTCCACCAACCCGGTGGCGACCGCTGGCGGCCCCCGTCGCAGTAGTGTTCACCGGCGTCACCGGACCCGTGGGCGCGTCCGGGCGTGCGTCCGAGGGGGATCGAAGTGCTGTCGAGGGAGATCATCGAGCGCCTCCGCTGTCCGGCCTGCGGTGAGCCGGTCGACGATGCCGGCTGCCGCGGGGAGATCCGCTGCACGGCGGGCCACCGCTACGTCATGCGGGACGGTTACCTCGACTGTTCGGGTGACGCGGTCGCCGACGGATCCACCGACCGGACCTTCGCCAGCTTCGGGTTCGAGTGGAACAATTTCGACGACGTCCGTGACGAGGACGAGACCTTCGCCGAGGTCTACTTCCGGGATGTCGACCTGAGCAGCCTGGACGGGCGCATCGGACTGGACGCCGGTTGCGGGAAAGGTCGCTACACCCGGTTCCTCGCCGCGCACCTCGGGGCCATGGTCGCCCTCGACGGCTCGTCCGCCGTGGAGGCTGCCGCCCGCAACCTGGCCGGCACGCCCTCCGTGCTGGTGGTCAAGTCCGATCTCCGGACCGCACCCTTCGCCCCCGGCAGCTTCGACTTCATCTCCAGCCTGGGGGTCCTCCACCACCTCGACGACCCCCGTGAAGGTTTCGACCGCCTCCTCACCTACCTGGCCCCCGGAGGTCGGATCCTCCTCTACCTCTACAGCCGGCCCCCGACACCCGGCCTTCGCTCCCTGGCCCTGAACCTGGCCTCCGCCTTGCGGACGGTCACCGTCCGCCTGCCCCATCGGCTCCTGAAGGCGCTGAGCGGGCCGGTGGCCGCCTGCCTGTACGGGGGGATCGTGCTGCCCGGTGCCTACGGGGACCGGCACGGCGTCACCGCGCTGTCCGGGCTGCCCATGGGCGCGTACCGGGGGAAGCCCTTCCGCAGCCTCGTCCTCGACACCTTCGACCGTCTGAGCGCCCCCGTCGAACATCGGTACCTCTGGAAGGAGCTGGCCCCGTGGTTCGGCGACACCGGGTTGGTGGTCGATGCGGCCCGCGACGAGACCGGCTGGTTCATACTGGCCCACAAGCCAGAGCCCTGACCGGCCGGGACGAGGAGCGACGTGGAGGGAGCCGAACGGCGAATCATGGCGGTGATCCTCACCCACAACGCCCCGGAGTCGCTCGCCCGCTGCCTGCAGGCCGTCGCCGCGCAGACCGCACCGCCCGAAGCCGTGCTGGTGGTGGACAACGCCAGCCGGCCGCCGGTGACGCCCGAATCGTTGGAGGCGGTGTCCCCGGTGCCGCGGGAGCTGGTGCGGTCCGACGTCAACACCGGTCCGGCCGGCGGGTACCACGAGGGGCTCGCCCACTTCCGCGACTCCGGCTACCTGCACGCCTGGGTGCTCGATGACGACATGCGTCCCAACCCCTGGTGCCTCGAACGCCTGTGGGCGGTGGCCAGCAAGGAGCCGGAGACGTCGTTCGTGTTCCCGGTGTCGCGTGAAACAGGCGGCGACTACGGGATCTGGCCGTCTTGGTGCGGATTCCTCGTCTCAGCCAAGATCGTCGGCGAGGTCGGGCTTCCGATGGAGGAGCTCTTCTGGTGGGCCGAGGACACCGAGTACCTGCAATGGCGGATACCCGAGGCCGGCTATCCGCGCCAGGTGGTCGACGGCGCCCTCGTCGAGCACGACGCCATCCGTCAGGGCGACGGGGTCCCGCAGTGGAAGTACTACTACGAGGCCCGCAACATGCTCTACGTGAACATGCACCTCAAGCGGCGCATCGGTCACTACCCCCGCAATCTCTCGAAGCTGGCGGCCCGCGCCGTCTGGCGCGAGAAGCACGGTCGGCTGCGCCGGCTCGGGGCCATCGCCCGGGGCCTGTTCGACGGGGCCACGGGCAGGCTCGGGATCCGCTATCCCGTCGAACCGATGCGCGAACGGGCCACGCCACCGGCCGACGGCCGGCCGCAGGGCTGATCCCCCCGCGGGCCTACCCTTTGGCCAGGTAGGAGAAATTGGGCCAGAGCCGGAGGTCGATCTGGGGGTGGCGGGCGGCGAGGGCGGCCACGTCGGGCTCGTAGCACTCGACCAGGAGGTGCCGGAACCCGGCGTCGATCGCCCGCTTCGACTTGGTCGGGTTGACGGCCTCGTGCAGCGCCGGGGGGCGGAACGAGTCGTCGAGCCCGAGGAACCGGTAGGTGGCGGCGAGGTGCTCGGCCGGGTGACGGACGCACGCCTCGAACTGCATGACCGAGAGCTCGGACGGTCCGTACTCCGCCTCCCACGGTTCGAGTATCGAGGCGTAGTAGCCGTGGGCCAGGCCCCGGTAGCGGACGTTGCGCAGCCGGCGGCGGGGCATCCGCCTGGAGATGTCCGACTGGTAGCGGTCGACCGGGTCGCGCACGAGGACGAGGACCTTGGCCTCGGGGGCGGCCCGACGGAGGATGGGCGGCAGCCGGTAGGAGAAGATGTAGGAAGGGGTCCATTCGCCCGTCCTGGCCCCCGGGGGGCGCGGGAACCAGTCGTGGTACGCCCGGAGCTCCTCGTCGGTGCAGCCCGTGTCGCGGTGCCGCTCGAAGAAGATCCGGTTGAAGTACAACAGCTCCTTTTTGACCGGACCGCACAGGTCGGGGTGGGCCAGCACGAGGTTGAACCACCACGACGTTCCGCACTTGGACACCCCGATGCCGACGAAGTCGGGAGGGCCGACGGTCATCCCGGGCGGGCACGCCGGGGCGAGCGGGGCGCGGCCGTCGGCCCACGGGGGATACCGGCCTGCCCGGCGCAGCACCTGGGCCTGCACGGGCACGGGGAGCCGGCGGAAGGCCGATCGGGCGGTGGAGCCGGGGTTCAAGGGGCGCTCACCGGTCGGACGGATCGCGACGCAGGCCCTCGAGTGTCGTCGTCAGTGTGCGCAACGGCGCGGTGACCCGCCAGCTGGTCGACGCCCGCAGGTTGGCCAGTCCGGCCTTGGTGCTCTCCAGCTCCTTGCGGGTGATCCGCAGACGGTCCCTGACGGCATCGAGTTCCCGCCTCGGCCCGCTGAGCTCCTGGCGGAGCCGCAGGACCGAGGTGGTCCATGCAGATTCGCGGCCGTACGGCGCGGCATGGAACGGCCGGTGACCGCCGGCCGCCTCGCCCAGGTAGCGGACGAGCGCTCGCTGCTCGTCGAGGACGACCGCCTCCGCGTCATCGGGGTCGTCGCCTTGATGATGGAGCAACCCGCCCACGATCGCCTTCGATGCCGCCGCCGTGTCCCAGTGCTGGGCGGCCTCCTCGAACTGGTCGAGCGAACCGAGCCAGGTCGTGAGCGCCCCGATGGACCGGTCGCCGTCCCCGACCACGGACTCGTAGTCGAGGACGTAGGTGTCCATCCCGTCGAGGCCGTCGACGGCCCGGCGGTTGTACCGCTCCCACAGGGCGACCCCGTCGGCCAGGGGGAGGCTGTCCCGCTTCTTCAAGGAGAGGGCCACGGCCATGGGTGACCGCCAGACCAGGACGGCCGCCATCGGCGCCGGGAGGATGTTCCGCCAGTAGGGGAGGAGGAGGCAGAGACGCGGGTCCTTGAACACCTTCGGTCCGGGCTCCGGGTAGGCCGCCTCCAACAGGGGCGCGGGGTCGGGGGCACCGGACACGGCCGGGCTGCGCTCCCAGCCCCGGTAGGCATCGGGCGGTGCATCCCATGCGCCGTCGAGCCTGGCCAGGAGGTTCTCGTTGTGCAGGCCGAGGGCCAGGCTCTCCCAGTGCTCGGGATTGCTCTCGGGCCAGTCCATCCGATCGTCGGGATGGACCAGATCGAGCCCCGCGGCCCCGAGGGCCCCGGCCACCGCCGAGGTGCCGCTGCGGTGCATACCGACGACGAGCACCCATGGCCCGGCCGGTCCGGTCACGAGTACCTCAACGAAGCCAACCGCGAAGCTTCTTGGAGTAGGCGGACAGCCGCGGCGACTTGTTGACCTTCTTCAGGACCACCCGCCGTCCCCGCCACATCAGGCCCGACCGGAGGCGCTTGGCCGCCCGGCGGTTGGTCTCGCTGGACAGCAGGCCGACCGATGCCAGATAGGAGCGGACGGCCAGGTTGTCGTTGGGCTCTGCGTCCAGCTCCGACGTTCCTTCCGGCTCGGCCATGGCCTCCAGGTAGGAGGTCGGGGGGGAGCTGACCGGGAAGGGCGCCAGGGTCCACACGAACTGCTGGACGGACGCCTGGGGGTTGTACGACTGCGACAGGGCCCGCAGCGCGCCGATCATCTCGACCGGCAGCCCGTCGTTGAGCTCGTCGTCGTACTGGTCGGTGCGCAGGGTGATGAAGTCGTCGCGGGCGACCACCCGCCACCCGCAGCGCTCGAACATGCGCCGCAAGGTCGCCTCGGTGAAGAACCGGAGATGGGTGCTGTCGAGCAGACCCGTGTCGGACAGGGTCCACCGGCCGCACAGCAGGCGCAGCCCGAGGTCGAAATGGGCCACGTTGGGGACCGACACCACGAGAGGCACCTCACCGTGCTTCAGCGACCACGCCGACAGGGCGGCGAGGAGCTCGTGGGGTTGGGTGAGGTGCTCGATGACGTCGAGGAGCGTCATGGCGCCGATGTTCCCGAGGTCGTCGAGCGCGGATTGTACGGCATCGAAGTCGGTGAGGTCGCAGAGGGTGGCGTCGATGCCGGCCTCGTGCATGAGGTCGACGGCCACCGGATGGAGCTCGAGCCCGTGGTAGGCGATCCCGGCCCTGCGGAGCGCGTGGCTGATCACCGCGGTGCCGGCCCCGAGGTCGACGACCGTGCTGCGCCGGCCGAGGTTGAGGTCGCCGATCAGACCGGCCGCGTTGGCCACGGCACTCTCGTGCTCGTAGGGGTAGACGTAGTCGAAGGTCTTCGGTCCGAGCTCACCCTCGGGCGAGACGGCGCGCAGCTCGCCGGGCTTGCCGACGGTCGTGCGGGGCGGGTCCAGGAGCACGGCCTTGGTGGCCTCGAGGAAGGCCCGTCCGTACCGCTGATCGGGCTCGAGGTGGTTCCCCTCCGCCCATTCGTTCCACGCCACGATGAACAAGTAGTTCTCTTCCTGGCGGACGCCGCTGACCGAGTCGACGGCGAAGCGCAGCCACCGCTCGTACTGTTCCGGGGTCGACCCGGTGAAGATGGTGGCGCCGTGCGGCCGGCGAGCGGTGTTGTCCCACCCCACCATCACCGACGGGAACCGCTTCCACGACGGCGCCATCCGCTGGAGCGACGCCTCGTAGGCCGACCGGTAGTCGAGGATCCGGTGGCCGCGGGCACCCTCGAAGGGCGCGTAGATCCGCTCACCGCTCAGGGGCATGAACCCGACGGAGGCGTCGAGACCGAAGGCCTCGGGGCCACCGGGAGGAGGACCCCAGCTCTCCACCCAGCAGAGATAGAGGTCGGGGAACCCCAGCCGCTGTGCCTCGGTGCGCCAGATGTCGGCCGTCCGCTTGGGGTTGGGGAGCTGCCCGGGCCGGTAGATCAACATCAGGGGCCGGCCGTCGATCTTGATGTAGCGGTCGTCGGCGAAGGCGGTGGCCAGCCACCTGATGTGGGCCAGGTCGTCCTCGTCGCTGAACTCCTGTGGCATCAGGACCTGCCCGGTCCTGGCGTCCCAATTCCGGGTCCACTCCTCGTTGGCCCAGCACAGGGCGATGGGGAAGTCCGGTGAACCCGAGGCCAGCACCTCGTCGAGCGGGCGGCCGAGCAGGCGCTTCCCGTGGAACCAGTAGTGGTAGTAGACGAATCCCGTGATGCCGTAGGCCGCGGCCAATGCCGCCTGGGCCTCCCGCACCTCGGGAACGCGCAGGTCGTAGTAGCCGAGCTCCCCGGGGACGTGGGGTTGGTAGTGGCCCGGGAAGAAAGGCTGGGCCCTCGTGACGTTGGTCCACTCGGTGAACCCCTTGCCCCACCATTCGTCGTTCTCCGGAATCGGATGGAACTGGGGGAGGTAGAACGCCAGGGCGCGCGGCCTCACCTGTCCCGGGTCGCGGGACCCCCCTTTCGGTGCCATATCGCCAATCATACGACCGAATCCGCCGCTCTTTCATCAGAATCATGCGGCGCGGGGGCCGGATTCGTGCGGTCGGCGGACCGCGGCGGATCGGTCATCGGCGCAGGGTGAGGATCGTGTCGACCACCCGGCCCACATCCTCCTCGGACAGGGCGGATCCGGTGGGCAGGCAGAGCCCGTGCGCGAAGATGTGCGCGCAGACCTCACCCCCGACCGTGGGCACGTCGGCGAACACGGGCTGGAGATGGAGCGGTTTCCAGGTCGGTCGCGACTCGATGTCGACCGATTCGAGGGCCAGCCGGATCTGCTCGCGGTCGGCACCGAATCGACCGGGATCGACCAGAATGCAGGTGAGCCACCAGTTCGGCTCGCCGTAGTCGGCAACCGGCATCAGTTGGATGCCGGGCACGTCGACGAGTGCGGCCCGGTAGAACCCGTTGATGGCGTGTCGGCGCTCGATGCGGCTGTCGAGTCCGCGCAACTGCGCCCGGCCCAAGGCGGCCAGGAGGTTGCTGAGCCGGTAGTTGTAGCCGAGCACCGAGTGCTCGTAGTGCGGGAACGGGTCCCGGGCCTGGGTGGCGAGGAACCGGGCCCGGTCGACCAGCTCGGCCGAGCTCGATACCAGCATGCCCCCGCCGCTGGTGGTGATGATCTTGTTCCCGTTGAACGAGAAGACGCCGGCGCGGCCGAACGATCCGGCCGAACGGTTGCCGTTGGTGGCGCCCAGTGCCTCGGCCGCGTCCTCGATCATCGGGATGCCGTAGGTGTCGCACAACGCGGTCAGGGCGTCGTAGTCGGCTGTCTGGCCGTAGAGGTCCACGGTCACGAGGGCGGCAGGGAGTTGGTTCCGCCGGGCCCGGGCGGACAGTTCCTGGGCCACCAGTTCCGGGTCGATGGCCCAATTCGACGACGAGCAGTCGACGAAGATCGGATTGGCGCCGAGGTACTTCACCGTGGCCGCGGTGGCAACGAAGGTGAAGGACGGGACGAGCACGTCGTCGCCGGCGCCGACACCGACGAGCTGCAGCCCGAGGTGGAGCGCGGCGGTACCGCTGGAGAGGGCCACGGCGTGGGCCACCCCGACCCGGTCGGCGAGCTCCCGCTCGAAGGCGTCGATGTCGGGTCCCACCGGGGCGATCCAGTTGGAGTCCAAGGCGTCGAGGAGCATCCGCCGCTCGTCTTCCCCGACCTCGGGGGGGGACAGGTAGATCCTGGTCACGCGCGGCTCTCCTGATCGGGGGTGAGGGCGCCGGTGGCCATGGCCGATGCTACGAGCAGGACGGCCCCGAGCGCGTCGACCGTGACCGCCGCGGCCATCGATCCGACGTGCACGGCCACCAGTGCGGCCCCGACCAGTACCGCCTCCATCCCGATGTAGGCCGTGCTGGCCAAGGGGCGGGCCCATCCCCGGTCCACCAGCCGGTCGTAGGGATGGCCTCGGTCGCCGGCCATCAGCGGGGAGCGACCGCGGAGCCTGCGGACGGCGGCGAAGGCCACCTCGCCCACCGGTATGGCCACGATGACCAGGGCCGCCGTCCCCACCGGCACCGCACGACCCGGGGCCCACGACTCGGCCAGCAGCACGGTCAGCGCCGTTCCCAGGAGATAGGAGCCCCCGTCGCCCAGGTACACCCGGGCCGGTGGCCGGTTGTAGACGAGGAACCCGACCAGGGACGCACCCAGCGCGATGGCCAGCTGTCGACCGGATCCATGGAGGATGACGGCGAACCCCCCGGCGCCCACCGCGGCCACGCCGGCGGCCAGCATGTCGAGCCCGTCGATCAGGTTCATCCCGTTGATGACCACGACGGCAACGGCCGGCAGCACCAGCGCGGCGAGGACTCCCGGTAGGTGGACCGGGCAGGTCACCACCACGACAGCGCCGATGACGAGCTGTCCGACCAGGCGTCCCGACGCCGGGAGGTCGAACCGGTCGTCGGCGACCCCCAGACAGACCGCGGCGGCCAGGGGCACCACAATCGTCGGTCTCCCCGCCGCGGCGCCGACGGCGGTGCCGGCCAGCACGGCCACCCCACCCAGATAGGGGACGGGATCGGTCTGGGGCTTGAGCGCCCCGGGCCGGTCCACGATCCCCAGCCGTCCGGCGGCCACCATGACCAGGGGCGTGACCCCGAGGGTCACGACCAGGGCGACGGCACCGACCAGCGGACCGCTCATGACGGGAGGGCACGGTCAGGAACCGCCGGCTCGGGGGGGCGGTCCCACTGCATGAGCAGCGACTCGGTGCCGGCGTGGAGCTCGAAGCGCTGCACGGTCACGAACCCGGCCTGCTCGTAGAGGGACACGGCACTCCGATTGCCCGCTCCCACCACCACGTGGGCCGCGTCGGCCCCGCGGGCGCCCACCTCGTCGAGGAAGGATGTCACCAACCGCCGGCCGACACCGCGGCCCTGCCACGCCGGGTCGACGGCGATGGCGAGCAGCTCCGGCCCCCGCCCGGCCCCGCTCCCCCCGGCGGTGGCATGGCCCAAGGTGTCGAGCACCCGCCGCCATCCGCCGATCAACGACCCGGCGGCCCGGAGGCCGGCGGGGATCCCGTCATGGAAGAGGAAGCTCCGGTACAGGCCGGCCACGTTGGTCGAGCCGGCCACGAAGCCCACACTCGTCCCCTGGGTCTCGGCCATGAGCAGGAAGGACTCGGGCAAGCGGCCGATACGCCGGTAGAGGCGGCGGAGGAAGCCCGGACCCAGTGCAGAGAGGAAGCCCTGGGTGATCTGGCCGGCGTGGAGTGCGGCCGCGACCGGGGCGTCGGCGTCGGTGGCGGGCCGAACTTCCACCGCCGGGGTCTGCTCGGGCGGCAGCGGCTCCGGGCCGGGAGAGGGCTCCGGGCCGGGGGAGGGGTCGAGGCCGGGGGAGGGCTGGGGGCCGGGGGAGGGCTCGGAGCCGGCGGAGGAGCTGGTGCCGGCACCCGGCGGGGGCGTCCGGCGTCCTTCTTGGTTGGGGCCCATGGTCGTCTCCCGTGACCCCGCCACGCAGGTCAGGATCATGCGCGGCCCGTCGCCACACGTCATTTCGAGTCTACGGCCTGTGCCTGTGTGCGGGCGGACCTGTACCTTTTCGTGGGTGATCGACTAGATTGGCGGGTTATGGATAGGGGTTGGGGCGCAGGTGGTTCGGGTCAGTACCGGCTGTCTCAGCTCCAGAACATCGAAGCGCAGTCCATCCACATCATCCGTGAGGTGGCGGCCGAATTCGAACGTCCCGTGCTGCTCTTTTCCGGCGGCAAGGACTCGGTGGTCATGCTCCGGCTGGCCCAAAAGGCCTTCTGGCCTGGTCGGATACCATTCCCGGTCATGCATGTCGACACCGGTCACAACTTTCCCGAAGTGCTGGAATTCCGCGATCGTTCGGTCACGGAGCTGGGTGCCACCCTCATGGTGGCGTCCGTGCAGCAATCCATCGACACGGGCCGGGTGACCGAGGAGGCGGGACCTGATCCGTCACGGAACCGGCTCCAGACGAGGACCCTCCTGGACGCGATCGCCGAGTACCGCTTCGATGCGGTCTTCGGGGGTGCCCGGAGGGACGAGGAAAAGGCCAGGGCCAAGGAACGGGTCTTCTCGTTCCGGGACGAATTCGGGCAGTGGGACCCGAAGAACCAGCGGCCTGAGCTGTGGTCGCTGTTCAACGGACGCCACCGGGCCGGCGAGCACATCCGGGTGTTCCCCCTCTCGGACTGGACGGAGCTCGACATCTGGCAGTACGTGGCCGATGAGAAGATCGATCTCCCGTCCATCTACTACTCCCACCGTCGTGAGGTGTTCCGCCGTGACGGGATGCTCCTGGCCGTGGGGCCACACGTGACGCCGCGGGAGGATGAAGAGGTCTTCGAGGCCACGGTCCGCTACCGCACCGTGGGCGACATGACCTGCACCGGCGCGGTGGAGTCCTCGGCGGTGTCGGCCGACGAGATCGTCATCGAGGTGGCGGCGTCACGCCTGACCGAGCGCGGCGCCACCCGGGCGGACGACCGGGTCAGCGAAGCGGCCATGGAGGATCGCAAACGGGAGGGCTACTTCTAGTGGAGCTGCTGCGCCTGGCCACAGCCGGCTCGGTGGACGACGGGAAGAGCACGCTCATCGGGCGGATGCTCTACGACTCCAAGGCCATCTTCGAGGACCAGCTCGAGTCCGTCGAACGGGTGAGCCGCCAGCGCGGTGACGAGTACACCGACCTGGCACTGCTGACCGACGGCCTGCGGGCCGAACGCGAGCAGGGGATCACCATCGATGTCGCCTACCGGTACTTCGCCACCCCGGCACGCAAGTTCATCATCGCCGACACTCCCGGCCACATCCAGTACACCCGGAACATGGTCACGGGGAACTCCACGGCCGATCTCACCGTGGTGCTGGTCGATGCCCGCAAGGGGATCGTCGAGCAGACCCGGCGGCACGCGTTCCTGGCCTCACTGTTGCGGGTGCCTCACCTGCTGTTGTGTGTCAACAAGATGGACCTGGTCGGATACGACCAGGAGGTCTTCAACTCGATACGCGAGGAGTTCACCGCCTTCGCCAGCCGGCTGGATGTCGCCGATCTCAGCTTCATCCCCATATCGGCGCTCCAGGGTGACAACGTGGTCCAGCGCTCGGCGAACATGCCCTGGTACGAGGGCGCATCTCTGCTCCATCACCTGGAGACGGTGTACATCTCCTCCGACCGCAACATGATCGACCCGCGGCTGCCCGTCCAGTGGGTCGTGCGGCCCCAGGCCACCAGCCAGCCCGATTACCGCGGGTACTCGGGCCAGGTGGTCGGCGGGGTGTTCAAGCCCGGGGACGAGGTGATGGTCCTTCCGTCCGGGCTCACCACCACGGTGGCCGGGATCGACACCTTCGACGGGGAGCTGGACGAGGCATACCCGCCCATGTCGGTCACCCTCAGGCTGAGCGACCATCTCGACGTCTCCCGGGGCGACCTCATCTGCCGTCCGCACAATCAGCCCACCGTCGGTCAGGACCTCGACGCCATGGTGTGCTGGATGACCGAGCGGCCGGTGGCACCCGGCGATTTCTTCGCCCTCAAGCACACCACCCGGTGGGTGCGAGCGGTGGTTCGTGACATCCATTACCGGCTCGATGTGAACTCGCTCCACCGCGACGAGTCGGCAACGACCCTGGGCCTCAACGATGTGGGTCGGGTGAGCCTGCGGGTCACCCAACCGCTCTTCTACGACAGCTATCGTCGCAACCGGCAGACGGGATCGTTCGTTCTGGCTGCCGAGGACAGCAATGTGACCGTGGCCGCCGGCATGCTCCTCGGCCCCGACTGAGGCGAAGCGGGGATGACCTCTTCGAATGTGACGTGGCACGAGGGACAGGTCGCTCCTGATGAACGATCGGAGATCCTGCGGTCCCGGGGGGCGACGCTGTGGATGACCGGGCTGTCCGGGTCGGGGAAGTCCACGCTGGCCTCCGCCGTCGAGAAGCGGCTGATCCTCGACGGCCGCGGCGCCTATCTGCTCGATGGGGACAACCTCCGCACCGGGCTCAACGCGGACCTCGGCTTCACCCGCGAGGCCCGCCAGGAGAACGCCCGGCGAACCGCCGAGGTGGCCAGGCTCTTCGCCGACGCCGGCCTGGTGGCCATCGTGGCCCTCATCAGTCCCTATGCGGAGTCCCGCCGGTGGGCCCGCCAGCTCCACCACCGCGTGGGGCTCCCGTTTGCGGAGATCTACATGGAAGCGTCGGTGGACCTGTGCGCCACCCGGGACGCGAAGGGCCTCTATGCCCGGGTGACGAGCGGCAGCATCAGCTCGTTCACCGGGGTCGACGACCCCTACGAGGTCCCCGATGCACCCGACCTGGTCATCGAACCCCGCACGTCGGTCGGCGATGCCGTCGACGCGGTGGTGGAGATCCTCGGCCGTATCGAAGGCTAGCGTTTCGGCCCGCCGAACGGTGGGCTGAGCCCCTCGGCCCGGCTCCACCTCGAACGACCGCTGAGAGTAGCCACCCCATTTCTCACTGCTGTCGGACAGGCCGGATCGGAGATCGGCGTGTACCATGACAAAGGCGGCGTGTGCCAAAAGGTTTGGCCGGCGCTCCGCGGATGCAGAGGTTGGGACGAGATCAAGCGATGGGTCCTTAGGCGACGGAATCACGTTGTCGAGCGGGGGCACGTCGTCAGTTAAGGGCCGCGCGAATGCAGACTCGGGGTAGGAGAGTCAATCGATGGCTGGCGGCGGTGGCCGCTGCCTTTCTCGCGCTTGGCTCGATCCTCGTCATCGTGGGTACGGCGTCGGCCTCGACCCCGATCGGCCACTTCCCGACCATCAGGTTCTGGAACTCGTACAAAGTGGTCACCATGGACGTTCCCGAGCGGGCGTGGTGCCCGAAGACCGAGCCCTACTGCGAGTGGCAGCTCTTCGTCGACGAGCCCGACATCCCCAGTCAGACGGTGGTCGGCACGGCCACGGGGACGTCTGGGGTCCTGACCGTCCACTATCCCCCGGACTTCTGCGGGGTCCTCCAAGCCGACGCCATCGTCGGTCCGTCACCGTGGCTGCTCCAGTTCGGTCGCCGGCACATGGTGAAGGACGGGTCGTGCGGTACGACGACCACGACCACGACGTTGCGACCGCCTCCCACCTCCACGACCTTGCGACCGCCTCCCACCACCACGACCACCAGGCCGTGCAACTGCACCACGACGACGAAGCCGAAGGCGCATCCGACCACCACCACCACTACCACCACCACGACCGTCCATTCACTCCCGTACACCTCGACCTCCGCGGCACCGGCCGTGATCGGGAAGTCGGACACGCCGACCCCGACGACGGACGCGGTCGCGCAGCTGCCGTTCACCGGTGCCGATGTCCGCCCGCTGGTCCTGATCGGCTCCGCCCTCATCGTGGCCGGCATCTACATCCTCACGACACTCGAACAGCGCCGGAGGACCATGCGACGGATGGCGACGTCGATGCGGACGAGCTCGGCGGCCGGCTACGCCACCCGTACGTCACGGTGGTTCCTGGGCGACTGAGGCCGGCAGCGTCGGCCGCACCGTCCGAGCGGCACCGGGCGCGGTATGAGGCAGTACAGTGATCCGACGGGTCGGTCGATCGTCCGGTCCTCGGACGGCTGGGGGGGTGGTTCATGAAACTCGAGGTTCCGGTCCGCGGTGAGCCCGAGGCCCCCCTCTTCCGCAGCCGGTTCGGCGGCCTGTGGGTCGACCGCCGGGACGCCCACGACGTGCTCGCCGATCGCCTGGCCCGCGGCGTCGTGGACGATGACGATGCCAAGCTGCTGTCCCACTACATCGACCACGGATACGTCGTGCTCCCTCGAGCGGTCAGTGACGAGGTCATCGACGACTACCTCGATTTTTTCGAGCATTCCTGGGATGAGGCTCCGGCGACCATCTGCGCCTACCACCGGGGCAAGGTGCACCGGGTGTCGAGGGAGCTCTACGACAAGGTGGCCAAGGTGAGCTGCCTCCACTGGTACTACCCGCGGGCGGCGGAGATCATCTTCCCCGAGCCGGTGCTCCGGTTCCTCACCCAGATCTACGACCGGCCGCCGGTCGCATTCCAGTCGATGTCCATGCGCAAGGGATCCGAGGAGCCCCTGCACATCGACACGGGCCCCCTGACCCTCACCGAGCCGATGGCCATGGCGGCGTCGTGGGTGGCCCTCGAGGATGTCAAGCCGCACTCCGGCGAGTTCCAATTCATCCCCGGAAGCCACCGGGTCCCCGAGCTCTTGCATCACGGTGTGGCCAAAGGACATAACGGCGACATGGAGGCGTACGGGAAGATACTCAGCCGTATCCTCGAAATGTGCGACGAACGGGGGCTGAAGACCGAGTACTTCATGGCCGGCAAGGGCGATGTCCTCATCTGGCACGCCGACCTCATGCACGGTGGGGCGATGATCGAAGATCCGGAGTGCACCCGCCAGAGCTTCATCGCCCATTTCATGCCCCTCGGCGCGATGCCGACCTTCTACGACTTCTCCGGGGTCACCGCCATCCCCTATCCGAACGGGGGCTACTGCCTGGACGACTTCAAGAAGACCTCACGGGCCCCGGTCGCGGCCGGCACCCAGGGCAAGCGGCTGAAGGACCACGTTCCGCTACCCATCCGCGCCATGGCCAGAAGGCAGGTGGACCGGTTTTCGGCGACCGGCAGGTAGCGGGGGGCCTCCCCGCAGAAGACGACCAGCGTGGTGCCGGAAGCCGGGTCACCCGCGGCCTCCGGTGGGATCGACGGTCCGATCGGCTCGCGCCCGATGGCGTCAACGCCCGACCGGGGCGGTGACCGAGACCATGGACGCGATCGGCCACGGGAGTGAGTCCGGTACGGCGCCGATGCCGGACGGGCCGCGCCGCAATCGTGTGCGCTTCTCGTGGGTGGCATCGGCTGCTGTCGTCATCTCGGCCGTCCCGTATCTGTGGGTCCTCCTGGTCGAGTGGAACGACGGACCGAGTCTCTATCGCACCGTGTTCAAGAGTCGGTACGCAGCCAACTTCTACGATTTGCAGGCCAGGGCCATCCTGGCCGGCCATCTGTACGTGCCCAGGGCCCCCCTGGCCATCGAGGCATGGATCCACAACGGGCGTGCCTATACCTACTTCGGAATCTTCCCCTCCCTTCTGCGGATTCCGATCCTTCTCGCCACCCACCACCTCGACGGGAAACTGACCGCGCTCTCGCTGCTGGTGGCATGGCTGGTGACGGCACTGGTCACGTCGATGCTCGTCTGGCGGGTGCGGGTCATGGTGCGGGGGGACGATCTCCTCGGCCGATCCGAGGCACTCATCCTCGGGGTCGTGGTGGCGTCGGTGCTCTGCGGATCCGTCTTGGTCTACCTTGCGTCGTTGCCCTATGCCTATTCGGAAGACATGGCCTGGAGCGTGGCGCTGACCCTCGGGGGCTTCCTGGCCTTGCTCGGTGTGCTGGAACGCCCGTCATGGCAGCGGGTCACCGTGTGCGGGGTGATCCTCGTGGCTGCGAACCTCACCCGGGTGACCGGTGGTTACGCCACCGTGCTCGGGGCGGTGCTGGTGGCCATCTGGTTCGCACTCGGACGACGGGGGATCGACCGTCGCCGGTGGTGGCTTCCGATGGTGGCGGTTGCCGTTATCGGCCTGGCCAGCGGGGGTGCGGTGAACTGGCTGAAGTTCGGCACGCTGTTCAGCATCCCGCTCAACGACTACACCGCGTTTCACCGTCTCCACGAACGTCATATCAACGGGGGCCGCTACTTCGACGTCGTCTACCTGCCGAGTGCGCTCTTCGCCTACCTCGGGCCGGGGGGCCTGCGGTTCACCCATCTGTTCCCGTTCATCACCTTGCCCACTGGACCGGCACGGGCCCTTGGAGGCGTGAAGTTCGATTTCCTCGAGCGGACCTCCAGCGTCACGGCGTCAATGCCGTTGCTGTTCCTGTTGAGCTGTGCCGGGGTCGTGAGTGCGTTCAGACGGCACGCCGGCGAGGTGCTGACCATGATCCGCCTCCTCCTGATCGCCGCCGCCGCCGGGGCGGGCATCGTGCTCCTGTACGGTTCGATCACCAACCGGTACCTGGCCGACTTCCTTCCCTTCCTCGTCCTGGCCGGTGCCGTGGGGGTCGTGGCCGTATGGGGAACCGTCGAGCATCGATCGAGAAGGCTGCGGATGGCGACCGTGGCCGTCGTGGTCGCCCTCGGAGCGTTTGGCATCGCGGCCAATGTGGGCCTCTCGATCGCGCCGCACGGATTCTGGACCCACACCCAGACTCACCACTTCCTCCACGTCCAGAAGACGGTGAGCGACGCGACGGGCACGGGCTGACCGGACCGGGAGGGTCTAGCCGCCGGTGTCCGGAGCCGGCGGCCCTGGCCCGCCACCCTGCCGGGCGGGGTGGCCTTGCCGGCGACGGAGCGCGTAGGCGACGAGGGGCGCTGTGAGGAGGCCGACGACGGCGAGCACGGCGAGGACGATCCCCTCGGTGAAGGCCGGTGGCCAGTAGTTCAACTCGATGACGTGCCGGCCCGGGGGAATCCGGGCCTGGAACATGATGAGGGAGTACTGCTTGAGCGTCAACGGGCGGCCGTCGATCGTCGCCCGCCAGCCGGGCACGTTGGTCAGGTGCAGCCGAAGGACCTGTGGCGTCGTCGACTCCGTCGTCATCCGCCACGAAGCCGGATTCGGGTGGGTGACGGCCACGGGCACACCGGTGGCGCTGTCCGACGGCAGCTGCCCGGATGGAGGCTGTGGGACGAGGGTGGCCGATGCCGCTCCCGGGATGCGGTAGAGGCCCTCCCCGCCGATCTCGGTGTCGTACACACCGCCGATGGGCCCGGTCGAGCCGTGGGGCTCGAGGACGAAGCTCACACCGTAGTCACGGGCGATGGTGGCCGACGTGACGCCGGGGCAGAAGTGGGAGACCGTCGGCTGGCCGGGCTGCTCGCCGGTGCTCACCTTCCAGGCGATGTAGTAGTCGCGGGGGACCATCGGGTCGTAGACGGCCAGCTCGCGGACCCCGTACACGATGTTGTCGTTGACCGGGATGCCCAGTCCGGGTGGGAACAGGCATTGTGGCGTGCCCAGTCCGACCAGGTCCGACCCCACGGCCCGCTTGAGCGCCAGCGAGGCGGGTGTGGGCGCGAACGGCGTGGAGCTCGACGTCCACAACCCCATGCCGCTCACGATGAGAAAGATGGTCTCGGCCCCGAGCAGCGCCGTTGCCGTCCACAGCCTCACTCCGTATCGGCGGGTGGAGCCACCTTGCTCCTCGGACCCACCGGCATGCCCGAGGGGCCAGTGGCGGCGGGTGGCGACGACATCCACTGCCACGACGACGAGGCCCACGGCCACCCCGACCAGCAGCCAGGTGATGCCCCGTCTCCGGATCGCGTGCTGGACGAGCGACAGATGATGCCAGTCGGTCACCCAGAACACGGCCAGTGCCAGCGCGGCCACTCCGAAGGCGGCGGCGATGAACTTGATCACCGATCTGTTGGCGGGGGACCGGAGGAAGACCTGCAGTCCGACGGCTGAGAGCATGGCCACGCCGAACGTGAAGAAATTCAAGGCGCGGGGGAGGCGTACGGCGTGGAGCCCGGGTAGGGCGTTGATCACCGAGATGGCAGCCGGTACGAAGACGACGATGCCGGTGACGACCACGACGACGGCCAGCGCGGCCACCTCCGGTTGGCGAAACCGGAACACGACGGCGGTGAGGGCCAGCACGATGGCGATGACGCCGATGTACTTGTACTCGTGGACGATCGGAGCACCGATGAGCCACGGGAAGGCCGTGCGGAACAGATAGTCGACCGAGAGTGCGCTCTGCGCATTGAGCCCGCTCCCGCTGGTGTTCCGGATCGACCGGGAGATGAGCTGGAGACCGGGGAGCAGGAGGGGGGCGCCGAGGAAGATCCCGGCGACGAGGGCGATCACCAAGTTGCGGAACGGTTCCACAACCGGGCCGATCCCGCCGGTCTGCTTGACCCGCACGGCGAGGAGCGCCAGTGCGAAGACGGTGAGCGCGCCGACCAGGAGGATGAGCGTGTCGGGCTCACCGGCGTAGACGGCAAAGGCGAAGGCCACGCTGAAGAAGGCGACGTCCCGGATCTTGTGCCGGCCCCGGACGATGAGCACGACTGCCGCGAACAGCCAGCCGGTCCAGGACAGCACAGAGGCAATCGGCCAGCCCAGCCAGACGAAGAAGGGGCCACTCAGCTCGAACACCGTCCCGGCCAGGGCGCAGGCGACGACACTGAGGCGCAATACCCGGCCCAGGAAGTATGCGCCGGCTCCGGCGATGAAGAGCGTCGCCATTACCTGGACGGTGTACATCAGCCGGACCGGAAAGAGATAGCCGATGAGATTCGGGAGGCTGAAGACCGCCGACTGCCAATTGAACGCCAGGGGCATCCCCAACGCGCTGTAGGGATTCCACAACGGCAGCTGGCCGTGGTGGACCTGGGTCCAGGCCAGCGTGGTCCAGGGGATCATCTCGTTGATCTGGTCCCCGCCGAATCCGTTGTGCACCAGGACGCCGGGGTGCAGGAGGAGTCCGTAACTGGAGAGCCAGTCGTACTCTCCCAGCGAGAGGCCGTGGTGCAACGCCGGGAACATGACCGCGACTGCCGCGGCCAGCACCCAGCCCACACCGATCAGGTCGTGGATCCAGGCATGTGAGCGGCGACGTCGATGGCTCGTCGGAGGTGGCACGCGTTCAACTGCAGACACTGGTTCGTGGTGATCCGGCAAGCAGCTCACACTAGATCAATTGTCCAAAAACACGATTGCAATTGCCCAAAATCACGACGGCAACTGCGCTGGACGTCGACCCCGAAGAACGGGAGCCGGGCGATGACGCAAACAGGCGGACAAACTCCGCTCCACGACTACGAGGGAGCGCAACCTGCACCGGCATTCCCGCAGTTCACCGGCCACTTCGTCCCAGGCAAAAGCACGCCGAGGGTGCCGGACGATCTACGCATAGTAGCGGGCGGCCTCCGCCGGCCACATAGGGGAACAGATCCGAAACCCATGCATTCGGCACATTTCTTCGCTACAGTCATCCTCATGAAATGGCTCTGGGTGATCGTGCTGGTGATAGTCGGCATTCTTGCTGCTCTGGTTGCGATTGAATATCTGACGATCTCAATCCACGCAATTCCCAGTTTCATGGGCCGTCATCCCGGCAGGGGCCACTATCGCAAGCGGGGCGCACTCGCCGCGTTGATCGCGTTGATCGCGTTTGTCGCTGCGGGGTATCTGATCTACCGGACGCGACGTGCGGACAAACTGGCCCTGGCCGCGGCGGGTGGTGGCCCGGCAGTCGCCCCGGTCGCTCCGGCCGCCGAGCTACCCTCCGAGTCGGCCGCCCCCGCTCCCGAGCAGCCGGCGATCGCGCCGGAACAGCCGGTCTCATCCGAGAAGCCGACCGAGGAGTAGCCGGCTCCGCCGATGCGGGCGGCTGCCGGTCCACATCACTGGCGGGCACGTCGTCCTTTGGTCAGGATCCGCCGTCCGCGGCCGAGCAGGTGGGCGGATTTGGTGGTCGCGCCGGTGGGAGCGGTGGCCGGATCCGGACCGCCGAGGGAGAGCCACTCTTCGTAGGTCGATTGCGGCAACCCGTCGGGCCAGAGTCGGTCGATGGCGTGGTTGGCCGTGTCGATCCGACGATCGATGGGCGGGACACCGGTCGGGAGGAGCCGCCCCCCGGGGTCGACCTGTTGGTGGTAGTGGATGATGGACGGCTCGGCCGCGTGAGCCGGGATGGTGGTCGGATCGTGGGTCGGGGTGTTCCAGCGGACGTCGAGGGCCATTGACCCGGTGCCGGTGGCCGCCAGTGCGATGGCCATCGCCACCTGGTCGATGTAGACCGTCCAGTCCTGGAGGAGCTCGGCGCGGTCGAGGAGCCACCCGGCCCACCGGGCCCATGCCTGGGCGACGTCGGACAGGAGGGGACCCGGGATGAGATAGAGCCCGCCGTTGCTGTTCCCTCTCACGGTCCGTCGGCCCGTTCCCCAGGGGAGGGGGATCGGCGGCGGCGGGTCCACGCCTGCGGCCGCGAAGATGGCGAGGATCACCTCGTAGGGCGGGACCGGGGAGTCGACCGGCTTGCCGGCGATCGCATCGGGGGGGACGGCGATCCGCCGGGGGTCATCGAGGACCACCACATCGGTATCGCACAGGACCAAGAGCCCGTTCCTTCCGTCCTCGGCCAGCCGCAACGCCCCGGCGATCTTGTTGCAATGGGGTGATCGCGGATCGAAGCGGTCGACCGGCCGGACGGTGACGCCTGCCGCCCTGAGATAGTCGAGGGCATCCGAGGTCTCACGTCCGACGACGTGGACAACCAGATCGTGCGGGTCGACCCCGGCCACCACGGTGAGCGTGGTGAACCAGCGGATGGCATCGAGATGGAAGCGGGGATGGTCGTCGACCACGCAGGAGAAGCATCCGGTGGTTCCGGCCTGCGACCCGACCAGGGATTTGTCCGGAAGCCCCGCGGGCGATGGCATGTCAGCGCTTGTCCATCAACGGCCCCGGAGCAGGCTCTGGCACAGACTCATGTCCGGCGCCGGAGTCTTGAGCTGGGTGATGGTGACGACGGGACTCTGCCCGGCGGGCGCGGCCGGTGTGGGGTGGACGACCGCCGGCCCGGTGCCGCCCAGGTAGTGGCCGAGGACCTTCTTCCCGTTCCACCAGACCACGATCTGGTTGAGGTTCGGATCGGTGATCACGGTCAGCTTCTGGTGGATGTGCAGATAGGAGATCGGGATCCTCCCCGACTGGGGCGGTGGCCAGGGGACGGACGTGCCCGAGTTCTCGATGTCCAGATAGAACTGGTACTCCTTCGGAGACGGCTCGATGACCAGCTTCGCCGAACCGTAGGTGAAGATGGTGACGGGGCCGGTGAGGTGGCTCGCCGGTTGGTTGAACGTGTAGCCGATGGTGTGGGTGATGCCGGCCTCCTGCTCGACGGGAAGCCAGGTGAGGTGTTGGATCAGCTGGCCCGGGACATCCTTGAGGGTGTCCCCGGTCGAGAGATAGAGGCCGGAGCAGTGGTTGGCGATGAAGAGCTGCCCGCTCGGTGCCCAGTACGGCAGGTGCGCCCCGTGCCGCACGGTCGGTGCCAGCGGCGTGACGCTCAGCGCGTTCTCCGCGGAGACGAACTGCGCGGCCTGGCCCAGCGTCCAGTCCGACACCGGCCAGAGCGAGATGGCCACGTTGGCGACGATGCAGTAGATCGCCGCTACCGTGAGAACGGCCAGTGCCGTGCCGCGGGCCCGCCGCGTTCTGCCCGACAGCCGGCGCAGCAGGTCGATGAGGCCGACGGCCGCGCCCACGATCACGAACGGCATCAGGTCGGCGATGTACCGCTGCGAGATGTACCCCCACAGGAGCACACCGGAGGTGCCCGCGGCTGCGGCGACGAGGATGATCCGGGCATAGCGGATCTGGCCCAGGGCCTTGGGCCTGAACGCGGTCACCGCGCCCCAGATGCTGAGCAGGAGGAGCAGCGGCGAGGTCGCGGTCAGGCTGGCGGTGGGGTACGTCTGGTCCATCACGGCGCCGCCCAGCCACGGGGCGGGGGCACCGGGTGGGATGACGTAGGGGAACAGGCCGGTGAAGCGGATGGCGAAGGGCTGTAGGTAGGCGGCCAGCGTGCTGGGCAGGAACTTGAAGCTGAAGGCCTTGCCCCCGTTGGCGGCCAGGAAGTAGCGCCGATGGGCATTGACCGCCGCCCACACCTGGTCGGCCATGGGAAGGCCCACCGGAATCCCGAACTTGGCGTAGGTCACAGCGCAACCGGCAGCGAACGGCACCACGCCGACCGCCACCATCGGAAGTGCCCACCGGCGGTTCGTGTCCCCTCCGAGGCCCAGGGCGAACCATCCCGCGATCAGGATGGCCCCGATGACACAGCCCCAGCCGGTCGGGGTGCGATCGAGATTGGCGCACAGCACCAGCAGGAAGCTGGCCGCGATCCGACCCCATGACGGGCGCTGCATGACGCCGATCATGGCGAACAGGCTGCCCACGGTGAGGGGGATGCTCCAGGCGAAGTCCTCGTTGTAGATGAACGGCGTCGCGCCGAGGAAGATGACCACCGATCCACCCATGATCGCGGCCACGAACACCCCGTAGCAGACCGCCTCGATCCGGCCCACCAGTGCTGCTCCCCGCATCAGGATGCGGAGGCGCCACAGCATCAACGAGGTGAACAGCCCGGTTGCCAACCAGGCGACCAGGATGGACGGGGCGGTCAGGTCACCGTCGAATGCGTTGGTCACCAACAGGATGGGCATCCGTATCAGTGAAGGGAAGATGCCGAAGTAGGTATAGTCACGACCATCGTGGGCGAAGGCCTCGATGCCCATCTGGCCCCCGGGCAGGCTGAGGTGGCCGTGGAACATGGCCCGGGCCTGCAGATCGTAGAAATTGTCGTACGGCACCCCCCGGAGCGGATTCGGTCCACCGGACCACAGGTCCCACAAGAGGTACAAGAACGGCACGGCCATCACCCCGATGCCGATGACCACGGCCATGGTGAAGCGCCGTCGGCTGAGTTCCGCCGGGGTGCGCGGTGGGGTTTGTCCGACCCTCGATGGTTTACCGACGTGATCGCTGGCCACCGGAGGTGGAGCGATGGTGGGGACGGCCATTACGAGTCCTTGGTGCCTCTTCGCCGAAGCCGGTCGCGGTAGCCGAGGATCTTGCTCGCCGTCTGGTCGGACAGACCCAGGTTCCGTTTGGCCCAGTCGTAGATCCTGATCATCTGGGTGTCGACGTAGATCATGATCGAGTGTGCCCCGTCGCCCGGACGAGCCCGGTACTCGGTCGAGCGCACCAACGGATCGTCCTCGATGGTGAAGTAGTACAACGCCAGCGATCGCCGGGACACGCCCTTCGGGCAGCGCATCGGCTCGGGATGCCCGTGGAAGGAGGTGCCATCCGTCGTGAAGATCAGCACCCGGTTGGCCACCGGGGTGACCCGCTCGACGCACTCCTTCATGTCGGCACTCCACAACTCGAGATCCCCCCCGTACTCGGGACTCCAGTTGTCGTTGAGGTACAACAGGATGTTCGCCCGGCGTTGCCATTTCCGGTTGTGGGGATGGACGGTGAAATCGGCATGGATGTTGAGGAACCCACCGGTTCCCGATTGGTGCAGCCCCCCGCCTTCGAGGGAGGGATCCGGGATCAGCTGGTCGATGCCGATCAACGAGCTGACGAACTGCACGAACCGGGGCGAGTTGAGCTCGGCCAGTATGGCGCGCAGCGTGGGGCCCCATGTGTCCGGGTCCGTGTTGGAGAACTTGCGCTCGTTGGCATGGAGGTAGTTGTTCCACTGCTCGGGATCGAGCGGGGGGAATTCCTCGATGGCCCGCTCCGCCACTCCGGGCTCGAGGAAGTTGTCCAGCACGATATGGGGATACGGCGTTGCCGACCGGTAGGTCTCGTGGAGCTCGTCGAGCTGCTGCTCGAGGCGCCCGATGTCGAGCACCGGCACGTCGGTCTCCTTCATGGGCTCAGCCGTCACCCGGGCCCGCCTTCCACACCGCGGTGCGTGGAAACCACGATCCGGGCGCAAGCGGGGCGTGGCCGCCCCGAGGCCAGCCTCCCCGCGTCACTCTCTGTGCGGTCACTTCGCCCCCTTTGCGCAACTGCGATGACGCGGATCGTGGCAATCTTCGCCGTCCCCAAGGATACTCGATTCTCCTGGCCAGGACGATGGCGGATTTCCCAGGTCATCAAGATGACGGAGTCGGACCCCCGCACGGTGAAGTGCGCCGGACCGCCCGCCGTCAGGCCTCTGTGGCCACCTCGACCTCGGGGAGCTGGGCGAAGAGCCGGTTGAGGATCAGGAATTTGAATACCCACAGGATCCCGAAGGAGGCGATATTGGTGGCCAGCACCAGCGCGGTCCGGATCAGGTGGTGCAGGTGGTGCGTCGTGGCGTAGTCATGGGCCAATGATGCGGTGAACAGGGCGAATCCGATCCCCGTCACCGAAATGACCACGAAGGGCAGGATCTCCTTCACCAGGTGCGATCGGCCGGACTTCCCCCACACCCACTGCCGGTTGAGCAGGTACGAGGGAATCCCGGCCGTCAGGTTGGCGAAGAGCACGCTCGGCACCTCGGACCACAGACGGAGCGCGCCGTAGACGATGGACAGCACCACCAACGAGGTCAGCGCCGAGATCACCGACACCATGGTGAACTTGATCATCTTCAGTCCCTCGGGGGTCCGGGAGAACTGCCAGAGCCGAGTCACCGTCTGCCTCATCCCTTCCAAACTACCCCCTCCGGTTGCCATCCAGCGGTGGATGATCCCAGGCCGGGGACACCGCGGACGCGGTCCGGGCGTCGCCTTGGTGGCGGTTTCGGCGACGATCTTCTCGCTACACTCGCTCGCCATGGGGGAAGAAACCGACGGCCCGGCAGGCGCCGCCGGTCGTCACGGGGGCACGGGTGTGATGGACGGGCCGGGGCTGGACGAGCCGCATCAGATCGCCCCGACCGAGCCCGACGGAGCTGCCTCGTCGGAGCTCACCGCCGGCCGTCGGAGGTTCACCGTCGCCGCCGTCGTCGGAACGCTCGTGGCCGCGGTCCCGTTCGTGTGGATCCTCTGGGGCCCCTGGGAGACACCCGACCCCGTCCGGAAGACCGCCTTCGAGGACAACTTCTACGACCTCCAGGCCAGGGCCATCTTCCACGGCCATCTGTGGTTGGCCAACGGTGCCGTCGGCATCGAGGCCTTCGTCCATGACGGGCGCCAGTTCACCTACTTCGGGCTGTTCCCGTCCATCATCCGCATGCCCATCCTGGCCCTGACCAGCAGTCTCGACGGCCGATTGACCGTGCCCTACATGCTGGCCGCCTGGCTGATCACCGCCCTCTTCGTGTCGTTGCTCCTGTGGCGGGTGCGCCTCCTCATGCGTGGCCCGGTGGTGATGGGCCGGGCCGAAGCCGCCGCGTTCGGTGTGCTGATCGCCACCGTCATGGTCGGATCGGTGTTCACGGTCCTGGCCTCGATCCCGTATGTGTTCGCCGAGGACCTGGCCTGGAGTATCTGCCTCACCGTGGGGAGTCTCTTCGCATTGCTGGGCGTGCTGGAACGCCCGTCGCGGGGTCGTGTGGTGGTCGCGGGATTGCTGATCCTGTGCGCCAACCTCGACCGGCTGACCACCGGATGGGCCTGTGTCGTCGCGGCTGTGCTCGCGGCCGCCTGGTTCGGGCTCGGCCGCGGCGGTCAGGAGAACCGGAGATGGTGCGTACCCATCCTCGCCGCCGGTCTCATCCCGTTGCTGATCGGGTGCTTCGTCAACTATCTCAAGTTCGGAGTGCCGTTCGGGCTCCCCGTGGTCGATCAGGTCTGGACCAGTGTCAACGCCTACCGCCGGCAGTTCCTGGCCGCCAACCACAACTCGGAGGAGGGCATCGCCTTCATACCGAGCGACGCCCTGGCCTACCTCCGGCTCGACGGTCTCCGGTTCACGTCGGTGTTCCCGTTCGTCACCCTGCCCGCGGCACCGGCCACGGCGGTGTCCGGCGTGCTCTTCGATCGACGGTACCGGACGGCCAGCATGCCGTCGTCGATGCCGCTCCTGTTCCTGCTCAGCCTGTGGGGGATGGTCACCGCATTCCGACCCCGGCCGATCGGCAGGGTCGCCCTCACCCGGATCCCCCTGCTGGCCGCGGGATCCGCCGGTGCCGCCCTCCTCCTGTGGGGCTACATCGCGCCCCGGTACCTGGCCGACTTCGTGCCCTTCCTGGTACTGGCCAGCGCGGTGGCCCTGGCCGACATCTGGCGCCGGATGGAGGGCCGGACGAGGCGGTTCCGGATCGGGACGTTCGCCGTCATCACGGTGGTGGCCCTGTTCACCATCGTGGCCAACATCGGCATCGCCGTCGTCCCCAACGAAGAGTGGACAACCACCCAGGTGTACAACTTCGTGGAGACCCAGAAGTCGATCAGCGACATCACGGGCCACCCGCTCGAGGCAAACGTTCACCGGGGCGACCAACTTCCTCCGTGGGCGCCGGCCGGGGAGTTGTACATCATCGGCGACTGCGACGGCCTCTACATCTCCAACGGCGAGAACTACTCGACCATTCCGAGTCAGCAGTTCACCCGGACGACGTGGATGGCCGTCCAGCGCGGTCACGCCTTCCAGCGCACCTTCAGCGTCACCGCCCATCATCTGGTGGCCAGCGGCAGCCAGTGGCTCCCCATGCTCGAGGTGGGGTCGGGCGCCGTGTCGGCCAAGGCCACGCCGTCCAGGTTCCCGGGCCGGGTGCAGGTCAGCTTCAACCTGGTGAACAGAGGCGGCAGCATCACCTACGGACTGCCGTCCCTGATCACGGTGGGCTCCTCTGTCGATGTGGTGGTGATCACCGATCCCGTCAAGCACCTCGTCGAGGTGACCATCAGGGGCATCACGTTTCTCTCGACCACGGTGGACGAGGTCGAGCCCGTATCCGTCCTCACCGGGGTGACCCCCCAGGTTCCACCGCCCGCCCTGACCGCGGCGGATGTCACCGCCTCGAGTCCCCAACCGAGGCTGTGCCAGAGCCTGTCGGGCTGATCAGGTGGTCCGGGCCCTGATGGGCCGGACCGGGACGGGTGGGCCGACCGCCGCCGCCGTCATCCCACAGATGCCCACAGGCAGCTCGGCCTCGTGCCCCAGGCAACCTGTCGGGCCAATTCGGCGCTGACCACCGGGAGGTCGGCGGCGTGGGTGACGCCCACCAGTCTGGCGTCGGTGGGGATGACCCGTACCGGAAGGCCACCGTCGGCCACCATGGTCGCCACCACCTCGGGGAGCAGGACCTCGGCCTTGGGGGCCGGACCGCCGGCAGACACCTCGGCCACCAGCGCCTCCTCGTCGAGACCCGACGCGGCCATGGCCGATTCGAACACCTCCCAGATGGCCGGCTGGAAGCCCCACAGGTTGACCGAAGTGGGAAGATCCCCGTCGAGCTCCGATGGGCCCCGCCCGTCGTCGGAGGTGAAGATCTGGCCCTTGTCCTGTCGGGTGACGTTCCGCCGTTCGGTCAGGGCGACCAGGTGACCGCCGGCGTCGACTTCGCAGATTCCCCGGGTGACCGGGTCGTGGGTGGCCACGGTCGATCGGAGCTGATAGCCCACCAACGCGTGCTCATCGGCGTCGGACATGAGCTGTCGTGCCAACAGCCGCATGGCCACCTCGCCGTAGATGTCGTCGGCGTTGGCCACACCGAACGGGCTGTCGATGCCGAGGGCGGACCTCGCCGCCAACACGGCGTGGACCGTGCCCAGCGGGACCCGCTGCTCGGCGAAGGCCACGTCGACGGAACCCGGCCAGCACCGTTCGACGTGATAGCGGATGGACGGACCCGACTCGGGATGGAGGACGAGCACGATCCGGCCGAAGCCGACGGCTACCGCATCGCTGACCAACAGGTCGATGACGGCTTCGCCGCTGGGTCCGATCGGGGCCAGCGGTTTGCATCCGCCGTACCTGCGGGCCATGCCGGCTGCCAGCACCACCAGGGCAGGTGCCATGCCCTCCCTCACCCGCCCCAGCGCAGCACGGCACTGGCCCACGTCATGCCGCCGCCGAATCCGGTGAGCAGGACGTGGTGGCCCGCTTGCAGCCGGCCGGTCTCGAGAGCGTCGGCCAGCGCCAGGGGGATGGAGGCCGACGAGGTGTTGCCGTAGCGGTCGATGACCACCACCGCCTTCTCGTCGGGGATCCCCAGGCGCTGGCACGCGGCATTGATGATCCGCAAGTTGGCCTGATGGGGGACCATCACATCGATGTCAGCCGGGGTGAGCCCGGCTTCGGCGATGGCCTGCTCGGCCGACTCGACCACCACCCGCACCGCCTTTCGGAAGATCTCCTTGCCGTCCATGTACAGATAGCCGCCGTGATCGCACTTGAGGAGATGGCGCAGTGAACCGTCGGCCCCGAGGTTCCATGACAACAGCTGCCCGGGACCGTCGACTGCCTCCAACACCAGGGCACCGGCCCCGTCACCGACCAGCACCGCCACGGACCGGTCGTCCCAGTCGGTGATCCGGCTCAGGGTCTCCGATCCGATGACCAGCAGTCGCTCGGCTCCGATGGCCAACATGCCGTGGGCCACGGCCAGCGCGTACACGAATCCGGAGCAGGCGGCGTTGACGTCGAAGGCGCCCCCGGGTACGCCGATGCCGTCCTGCACGGTGGCCGAGGTGCCGGGCACGATCTGGTCCGGGGTGGTGGTGGCCAGGATCACGCTGTCGATCTCGTCCGGTCGGCGCCCGGCACTGGCCAGTGCGGCGATCCCCGCCTCGATGGCCAGCTGGGAAGTGGTGCCGCCGATCCGTCGCTCGCGGATACCGGTCCGCTCCTGAATCCAGGCGTCGCTGGTGTCCATGGTCACCGAGAGATCGTCGTTGGTCACGATCTTGTCGGGCACCGCGATGCCCCAGCCGGTCACGATGCCGCCACGGGTGGTCTTCATGCCTTGGTGGTCTTCATGGTCAGCCGGCCTCGAGTACGTGGATTCCTATGAACGCTGCATCCTTACCGATGATGCCACCGGTGTTGGCCGACATCGCCAATCGGGCTCCCTCCACCTGGCGGGGGCCGGCTTCGCCCCGCAGCTGGCCGGTCAGCTCGACCAACTGGGCGATGCCGGTTGCGCCCAGGGGATGGCCCCTGGCCACCAGCCCTCCGCTCGGGTTGACGGTCACCCCGGAACCGCCGATGGTGGTGTCACCGGCAACGGTGGCCGGTCCGGCGTCGCCCGGCTTGAAGAAGCCCAACGACTCGAGGGCGTACAGCTCCTCGGCGCTGGTGGCGTCGTGCAGCTCGACGATATCGATGTCGGCGGGGTCGACCCCGGCCGCATCCCAGGCCACCGTGGCCGCCTCGGCCAGCCGGTCGTGATAGTCCATGTCGCCGTTGCCCGAACGGACGGTGCTGGTCCGGATCCGCGGCGCCCCGGCACGCGACGCCGTCGACAGGACCACGGCCGCACCACCGTCGGTGAACGACGAGCACATGAGACGGGTGAGCGGCCACACAATGGAGGGCGACTCGAGCACCTCGTCCAGGGTGACCTCGGACTGGAACTGGGCGTTGGGATTGAGGGCGCCGTGGCGGCGGGCCTTGACGGCGGCGGCCGCGAACTGCTCGAGGGTGGCGTCGCGCTCCTCCATCTGGATGATGGTCCAGGACGCGTTGAGCGCCATGAGCACCGAACCTGACGGATTCTCGAGCTGTTCGTGCATCCTGAGCCGGTCGAGCAGCGGGACCCCGTCCTCGATGCCCGCGAGGGTGGCCGACCGGTCGCCCGTCCACATCTTCTCGACCCCGACGGCGAGCACGGTGCCGGAGCCACCCAAGGTCGCCATGGTCGCCAGGTGGAGGGCCGAGGCCCCACCGGCGCACGAATTGTCCACGTTGACGATGCCGGCGTTGCGCAGTCCGGAGCGGCGGAGGAAGGTCTGGCCCCGGATGCAGCCCTGGTCGATCAACCTGCCCGCGGTGGCATTCCCGAACACCACCAGATTGACCTCGGTGGGGTCGACCCCGGCGTCGGCCAGGGCGTCGGCCACGACCTCGTCGGCCATCTCCTCGGCCGTTCGGTCCCGCCGGTTCATGGCGGTCATCGCCGCGCCGACGACGGATACGGTGTGATCCACGGTGTCCTCGTTATCCTCGAGCCGGGACGCCGACCGTCGCCAGGGCGGCGATCAGGCGCTCGAACTGTTCCAACGGTTGGTCTGCGGTCACGTAGGTTGCCACGTGTTGAGCCCCGACAGCACGGAATTCGGCGATGACGTCGGCGACCTCGTGTGCCGTCCCGCTGACGATGTGCCGATCGAAGGCTTTGGCCGGGATCCCGTAGAGGGAGGACATCCACTCCGTGCCGCGCCTGGCGCCGACCACGCGGTCGTCGTCGATGGACACGAACAGGACGATGGAGGGGGTGACCGCGTCGGCCGGTCGGCCGGCCCGGTCGATCTCCTTGGCCAGCCGCTCGAGGGCTTCGTGGTACTGGGTGGGGCGCAAGAAGAGGGGCATCCATCCGTCGGCCAGTGTGGCCGCCCGCCGCAGGGCGGCCTCCGAGGAGCCGCCGACCCAGACCGGGATGGCCGGTGGCTCCGGCAACTGCCGGTAGCGCTCCCCTCCGGCAGCGGAGGTGTCGCCGGAGGTGACGCCGCGCCCGGAGGCCCACGATCTCCGCAGCTCACCGATTCCGGCGTCCAGCTGGCGTCCGCGGGTCCGGTAGTCGAGGCCGGCCTGCTCGTACTCGCCGGGGTGGCTCCCGACACCGACCCCGAGGACGAACCGCCCCTGGGTCAGGGTCTGCAGGCTGGCCGCCTGTTTGGCCACCACCGGTGCCTGGCGCAGGGGAAGTTGGACCACGCAGGTGCCGAGGGTGGCGGTGGAGGTGGCCGTGGCCGCTACGGCCAGCGTCGTCATCGACTCGAGGGAAGGACCGTGCCAGAAGAGGTGGTCGCAGGCCCACAGGGCGTCGGCCCCCGTCTCCTCGGCCTGGCGGCAGATGGCGGCCAGGTGGGCGATGGGGTCCTCGGGGGTTCGAGCGGTCGGCGCCGCCCACGGGGGAACGGTGTCTTGCACGAAGGTCGGTAGGACGAGTCCGATCGGCCCCGGGGGAGTGGGAGGTCGCTCCATGGGCACAACGCATCGTAACCGCCTCCGGCCATGGTGGTGGTAATCGACGGCGGGTTCGTGGAGCCAGGACAGGGTGGCTCCACCATGGGCGGGCATGCCGATGTTCGAAGGGCCGCCCCGACGCGGCAGACTGGTGGGGCAAACCGGTCACCGGTGGGCCGACAGGCCCCCGGCGATCAGGACGAGAGGACATCCCGTGGACGCTGACCAAGCCCGACCTGAAGGCAGTGCGCAGGGAGCGGTCGGCGGCGACGCCGGCCCCACGGCAGTCGCCTCATCTGCTGCATCCGCGGATACGGCTGCATCCGGCGATACGGCCGCATCCGCCGATACGGCCGCATCCGCCGATACGGCCGGTGGGCCCGGGGAGGTACTCGGCGACGAGGAGCGGGCAGAGAGGCTGGACCAGCTCAACAACCTCATCGAGCTCATGCGTCCGGCCGTGCAGGCCGACGGTGGGGACCTGGCCCTCGTCTCGGCCGATGTGGTCACCGGCGTGGTCGAGGTCCAGCTCCAGGGGGCGTGCAGCTCCTGTGCGGTCAGCGCGTCCACGCTCCAGGGCGGGGTCGACCGCATTCTGCGGGATCGCCTGCCCTGGGTCACCGAGGTCCAGGGCGGGGTCGACGAGTCGATGGATCCGTTCGAGAGCGAGTCGATGGGTCGCGGGGGCTACGTACCCAGTTTCTGACCTGGGGGAGTGGGCAATGAGCTGACGGACCCGGCTCAAGGCGCGTCTCCTGTTGCATTAGTTAGTCAAACTAAGTATCATGGATGACATGAGTATTGGCTCTGTCGAGGTCCCCGTGCCGTCGGAACTGTCGGAGGTGCTCCCCGGCGCCGACCGTGCCGAGGAAGAGGCGGCCGCGGACGGCGCCGACCGTGCCGAGACGGAGATGGCCTCCCGTCTTCGGCTGGCCGTGACCCGACTCCATCGGCGGCTTCGCCAGCACGCTCCATCGGGGCTCTCCCAGTCGCAGTCCTCGGCGCTGGCCAGCATCGACAAGCTCGGGTCACCCACCCTGGGGGCCCTGGCCGCCCGCGAGTCGGTCCAGCCGCCGTCGATGACCCGCATCGTCGGAGGCCTCGAAGACCTGGGCTACGTGACCAGGGTCGTCGATCCCGCCGATCGTCGGGTGGCCCGGGTGACCGTCAGCATCGAGGGACAACGGGTCCTGCAGCAGAGCCGGTCGTTGAAGAACGCGTTCCTGGCCCAGCAGCTGCACCGCCTCCCGGCCCAGGACCGCGACGCCCTCGGAGCCCTCACCGTGCTGCTCGAGCGACTGGTGGAGATGGACGAATCATGACCTCGGTCCGCGCCGCGGTTCGCCAGACCTTCAGTTCGCTCCGGATCCGCAATTACCGGCTCTATTTCACCGCCCAGCTCATCTCGGTGTCCGGCACCTGGATGCAGACGGTGGCCCAGGCGTGGCTGGTCCTGCACCTGAGCGGGAGCAGCGTCGACCTCGGGCTCGTGGTCGGCCTCCAGTTCCTGCCCATGCTGCTGTTCGGCCCCTTCGGCGGTCTGGTGGCCGACCGTGTCAACAAGCGAACGCTGCTCTCTGCCACCCAGTCCGCCGGCGGCCTGCTGGCCCTGGTGCTCGGTGCGCTGGTCGTCACCCACACCGTCGAGCTCTGGCAGGTCTACCTCCTGGCCGCGCTGCTCGGTCTCGTCAACGTGTTCGACAATCCCGCCCGCCAGACATTCGTGATGGAGATGGTGGGTCGTGATGACCTGCCCAACGCGGTGAGTCTCAACACGGTTGTGATGAACGCCTCCCGGGTGGTCGGACCGGCCATCGGTGGTGTGGTGATCGTCCTGTTCGGTCTCGGGATCTGCTTCTTCGTGAACGCAGCCTCGTACGTCGCCGTACTCATCGGGCTGGCCATGATGAGGAGCAGGGAGCTCCGCCCGACTGAACACGTGTCACGGGCCAAGGGCCAGATTCGTGAAGGGTTCCGTTATGTGTGGCGCACCCCGAGCCTGCGGAACACCCTGCTGGCCATCGCCATCATCGGCATCTTCGCCTACAACTTCACGGTCACCCTGGCGGTGCTGGCCAAGGTGACCTTCCACGGGGGTGCGGGCGCGTACTCGCTCCTCACCTCGTGCATGGGGTTCGGGGCGGTCATCGGGGGACTGCTGGCCGCGCACCGGGCCCGACCGACCCCGCGCCTGTTGCAGGTGCTCGCCCTCGTCTTCGGTGGCCTGTTGGCTGCGGTGGCGCTCGCCCCGACCCTTCTCACCGCATCGATCCTCATCGTGTTCATGGGCGCGGCCTCGATCGGGTTCATCGCCACGGCCAATGCCACCCTCCAGCTCAGCGCGGATCCGACCATGCGGGGCCGGGTCATGGCCCTCTACGCCATGGCCTTCCTCGGAACCACACCGATCGGCGCACCGCTGGTCGGTGCCATCGCCCAGTGGACGAACCCACGGGTCGCACTCCTCGCCGGGGCGGTGGCCACGGTGATGGCCGCCGGCGTCCTGATGTGGCGGCACCAGGCGGGCCTCAGGCGGGTCGGCGATGCTCCCGGGCTCGCCCACGACATCGAGGTGGAGGCGGTCAGGGACGTCGAGTCCAACGTGGCCTGACGCCTGAAGCGGGCCCCGACGGAGTCGGGACCCGCTTCGGTTGACAGGGAGAGAGTCCGGTCGGACTCAGTCCTGAGGCGTCAGAGGGTGAATTTGGAACCCGGGAAGAGCGCGACCGATTTCGAGAACACGCACACCTTGGCCGAGGTCTTCCCACCGACCAGCGCCTTGCCTGCGCCCGTGCCCGCCGAGATCGATCCCGACTCGGTGACCAGGAACGTGTTCGTCTGGCCCTTGGGGGCTTTGCAGGTGTCGGCCTTGCCCGTGGCTGACTTGTCCGAGGTGATCTTGTTGGTGCTCGTGCCGCCACCCTTGGCCGACCAGGTGATCAGGGTGCCCGCTTTGGTGGCAGTGGCGGTGGTGCCCACTGACGTGTCACCGGTGCACTTGGCGAGCTTCTGGGTGGTCAGCGTGCCGGTCACAGCAGAACAGGTCACGGTTGGTGGCTTGGTGGCCGCGGAGGAAGTGCCTGGGACCGCGATGGCCAGCGCCGCCGGGAGGGCAAAGGCGCCCACGGCCAGGATGCGGATCGTTCGAAGCATGGTTGTCTCTCATTCTCCCGCCCCTAGGCGGGCTCTCGTCAGCGACAGGTGCCCCTGACCCTTTGGCAACCCGGGTCGGGCGGTAACCCGCTATGGAAGCTCAGATGCCCGATGCTGCTGCGCCCCTTGGAGAGAACCGATGGCGCAGACGAGCGTCCGAGTCCGCGTGCTGCCACCCCACGTTGTGATGCCCTGGACAGAGGGTACAGGGGCTCATCCAGCGATTCAACCAGGTCGGTAGGGGAACGGGGCCCGGGTCCCCGCGACACTGCCCTCCCCGAGAGGAGGGCAGTGTCGTTGCGAAACAGATGCAGCTGGAGCAGATGCAGTTACAGAAGGACTTTCGAACCCTTGAGAATGTTCACCTTGGATCCGGTCACACAAACGGAAGCCGAGAAGACATCGCCCTTCTTGGTGTACTTGGACGTGCCACCGGTGACGGAACCCGTGGCGACTTCTTCCGTGCTGCCCTTCGGACATGCCTTGCCCCCGACGGTGAGCTTCGGCTTGCCGACGATCGTGGTCTGCTTGCTCGGTGCCCAGGTCAGGGTCCCACCGGTGGCCAGCTTCGCCGAGGTCCCGCTGACCGTCTTGTTGGTGGACGAAGCCGGCGTGCATTTGCTCACGGTGACCGTCCCGGTGGTCGTCCCGGTCAGTGCCGTGCACGTGACGGACGACTTCGCCGCCGCCCCGGCTGGTGCAGCGTTGCCCACGACGAGGAGAGTGGCCGGAGTGGCCAGTGCCACCACGGCAGTAACTGACATGACTAGTCGACGCATAACGATTGAGCCCCCTTTTTGGAGATCCGCGGCCGGACCTGCTCCGGCCTGCGAAATGCTATACCCGATCGAACGTTTGATGTGGGGCGGAAGGCGTGGGCTTCGAGACCCGCTTCTCGGTGGGATGCGCAGCATCGGCGACGGAGGTTGCGCCAGGGACAAGGGGTTCGCGTCAGGATCGCCACGACATCGCTGCGGTACACTCCGCCTGAGCCGCAGGCGTACACGGGGAGGCGGGGGGCCGATGCAGGCTGAAGAGCGTGGCGATCCTGCACAGCGACCGTCGCCGCCCCGAGCGCCCGGAGCCGAGGTGACCTCGTCGCCGCGCCGGGCCGCCTGGCGACACATCGGCCTCTTCCTCGTCATTGCCGTCGGTGGAGCGCTCCTGCTGGCCACGGCCGGCAGCGGACTCCGGGAGATCAGCTCCTTGCGGTCTCCGTCCAACGTCGCCTCCTGGGATCTCGAACAGCAGGTCGTCTCCTGCCTGACCGGTCAGGTCGAACGTGTCGTCCCGCCCGGCGACTGGGCCTACATCTCCGAACGGTCCGTCCTCGCCGATCTGTTCGCCGTGAAGGACCCGATGGTGGCCGGCCAGCTCTCGTCGGTCGTGGCCCGCTACTGGCCACGGGACCCCGGCCATGAGCATGTCGAACTGCGTCTGGTCCAGGTCCGGAGGTCCCATGGCTGCCTCGGATTCCGGGTCAAGGCGGTGTGGCCCGACGGCTCCGTCCACTTCGGTCGCACGTCGCTGCACAGCACGACCCCGCTTCCTGCGCCGCAATGAGCACCGCCGAAGGGGCCACGCTCGGACTGCTGGTCCTCGCCGCCGGCGGCGCGCTCCCGGCCCTTGCCCTTGCCCGCGCCCGACTCGTCGTGATCCCGCTCATTCCCTTGACCGGTGCCGTGCTTGCCGGCCTGTCGGTGACCGCCATGGTCGGCGTGGGGGGCACCGTGGGCATGTGGTTCGCCATCCTGTCGACGCTGGGAGCGGTCGGCGCCGTGCTCTGGTGGTGGCGTCGACCAGACGCCGTCCCGTGGCGGCGGAACGGCGCTCGAAGTTCGGCCGGCATGGTCCTGGCCGCAGCCGGCGTCGGATGTGTGGCGCTCGCGGTGGGTCTGAGCTCCCTCAAGGCCCCGATGACCGCTCAGGACGCCGACGCCATCTGGCTGCTGCACCCGGTGTGGTACCTGGCCGGTCATGCCCGGTCCGTGGCCATCCTGCGGAGCCCCGCATTCACGTCCAGCCACCCCCCGTATCCACCGTTGGTCGGTGGCTCGATCGCCATGGCCTGGCTGGTCTCTGGTTCCGAGTCCTACCGACTCGGTGTGGTGATGGTGGCGCTGTTGAACGGACTGGCCATCTTCGCCGCCGCCAGCGCCATGGTGGAGCTCGCCGATCGGCTGATCATCCCGGACGACGGCCGACGACGACGGGCGATGATCCGGGGTGGTGGCATCGTCATGTCGGTGGTCCTGATCCTGGTCGCCTTTTCGGTCGGCGGCGCTCATGTCTCTGATGGCCTGGCCGACGTGCTGTGGGCTGCCGCGGCAGCCGGGGCGGTAGCGTACGGGCTCGTGCTCCCGTGCGTTTGGGGCAACACAGGCGCCGCCCTCGTCCTGGCCTCGGTGGCCGGCACCACCAAACTGGAGGGAGCCATCACCGCCGCGGTCATCGTCGGTCTCGTTGCCGCTCGGGTGGTGCTGAGCGCTCCGTCCGCCGAACGCCGGCGGCTCGGCCCGCGGGTTGGTGCTCTGGCCGCCGCCACCTTGGCGGTGATCGGCATCTGGCCGCTGGTGACCCATCTCCTCGGCGCAGTGGCGGACGTTCCCAACATCGGCATACGCACGAGCCCCGATATCACCCGGCTCCATGCCACCTTGAGCGCCGCCTGGGCGGCGTTGCACATCCTGCCCGTGGCCATCGCCATCGCCCTTGTCGGAGCCTTCACCCTGGGCTCGGCCCGCCGGAGGGCGGGGTTGGGGGGAGACGGATGGGCCTGGGCCGCCGTCGTTGTCGGACTGGCCGTGGTGATCGGTGCCTACGTCTTCGGGCCCGGCGATGTGTTCGGTTGGCTGGGCACCTCTGCCGACCGGACCATGACGTTCCCCCTCCTCGGGTTGTGGTGGCTGGTGGCCACCTGGGTGCTCCTGGCCGTGGCCGAGGTCGGGCGCGAGGAGGGGCCGGACGCTCCGCACGTCACAGCCGCGGAGGCCCGGACGCTCGAGGACGACTCCCGATTCCGACGGGTGCTCAGCCGGCCATAGCCAGGTCGCCCGCAGGTGGATCCTGACCGGTCGGCTCAGGCCTTCGTGGCCGCCTTCGGTTCCTTGGGTAGGCCGAGGACCCGCTCCCCGACGATGTTGCGTTGGATCTCTGCGGTCCCGCCCCAGATGGTCTCCGAGCGCGAGAAGAAGAACGATGCCTGCAGGTCGCTGACCGGGTAGTCGTCCCGTCCCCGTTTGAGCCGCACGTCGACGATGTCCTTCGGATCACCGGTGAGGATCTGGCCCTCGAGCCCGAGGATGTCCATGGCCAGGTCCATGGTCTTTTGATGGTGCTCCGACCAGAACATCTTGTTGCAGGCACCGAGGGCGGCAGCGTGGTGGGTGCCGTTGAGCGAATCGGTCAGCGACCGGTAACCGTTGATCTGCATGATCTTGACATTGACCCACGCCTCGGCCAGCCGCTGGCGGATCAGCGGATCGGATACCTTTCCGTTTCCCCTGGCCACGGCGATGATCTGGTCGAGCTCGCGGGCGAACCGCCGGTGCCCGGTGGTGGCCGAGGAGCCCCGCTCGAACCCGAGCGTGGTCATGGCCACCTTCCAGCCGTTGTTCTCACCGCCGACCACATTGCCCCGGGGACAGCGTGCATTGGTGAAGAAGATCTCGTTGAAGTCGGCACTCCCGTCCACCTGGGCGATGGGCCGGACCTCGATACCGGGCTGTTTCATCGGCACCAGCAGGTAGGAGATGCCCGCGTGCTTGGGAGCATCGGGATCGGTCCGGGCCAACAGGAAGATGTAGTCGGCGAACTGGGCCTGGGTGGTCCACACCTTCTGGCCGTTGATCACCCATTCGTCGCCGTCGAGTTCGGCCCTCGTCTTCAACGAGGCCAGATCGCTGCCCGCGTCGGGCTCGGAGAACCCCTGGCACCAGGAGATGGTTCCGTCGAGGATGCCGGGGATGAACTCCTTCTTCTGCTCCTCGCTGGCCCACTGCAAGATGGTCGGTCCCACGAGTGTGTCGCCGAAGAAGTCGGCCCGCAGCGGCGCCTCCGCCCGGGCGAACTCCTCGTTCAGGACCACCGACTCCATCAGCGAGAGGCCCTTGCCCCCGTACTCCTTCGGCCAGGAGGCGCAGATCCATCCGCCGGCGAACAGTTTCTTCGTCCACTCCCTGTTGAAGGCCCGCTTCTCGTCCCGGGTCATGGCGAAGCCCGGCGTGCCCCAGCCCTCGGGGAGGTTGTCCTCCAACCAGGTGCGGATCTCGGTCCTGAAGGCCTCTGTCTCGACGGGATAGCTGAGGTCCACGCAGTCGAGACTACCCCGTACCCGTGGGCGTTCCCGCCGTCCGCGGGTAGAGTCGGAGTGCCGCATGTGCAACGGGCGCGTGGGCGAGGACGTTTCAGCGGGGAGGTGTGGCCGATGAACCGAGGAGAACCCCCAAGTGGATCCGGAGCGTCGTCCCGCTCCCCGGTCGGCACCGCCTGAGGCAAGCCGGGCTGTCGCCCGGTCCCGCCGGTTCGTGGGGGCGCCGTGTGTCGGAACCACCGGCACGCCCCGTCCGAACTCCGAATTCCGAGCTCTCGAGGTACCCATGCCCCGGCCCGTCCCACAGTGGTCGGCGCGGCCCGCGCCGACCACCGGTCCACACTCCTGCCGACGACCCCTCCGCGCCCCTCGGGCGCTCGAGCGTTGTACCGGTGCGGACGCCGGCCCGTCGGAGCTCGGCGTCCCTCGCCACCGGCCCGCCGCGGCCGGGGTGACCGACCGTGAGCGGCGGGCCACGTCCACTGCTCGGGCCAGGTGCCCCGTCTACGCTGGGGTCCTGATGACCACGCAGACAGAGACGAACGGCCCGGAGCTCGAGATCCTCCACCTCTCGAGCGTGGTCAAGCGGCCGTTGGTCGACAACACCGGTGATCGACTGGGACGGGTCCAGGACCTGATCGTCCGCGCCGGCGAGGCTCCCCATCCACCGGTCGTCGGGCTGGTGGTCGACATCGGTGGCCGTGACCTCTTCGTCCCCATCTCGAAGGTGGCCGCCTTCGAGCCGGGTCGGGTCCGGTTCGACGGGAAGAAGGTCGACCTCCGGCGCTTCGAGCGGCGGCCCGGCGAACTGCTGCTGGCCCGGGATCTCCTGGCTCACCACCTGATCAATTTCGTGGGCGGCCGGCTGATCCGGGCCAATGAGATCGAGCTGGCCAAGGTCAACGGCACCTGGGAGGTCGTGGCCGTCGACCCGTCGAGCCGTTCGTTCTTGCGAAGGCTGCTCCCCGGGCTCCACCATGAGCACGCCGAGCCCGGGACGATCGTCGACTGGGCCAGCATCGAGCCGTTCGTCGCCCACGTACCGTCGTCCCGTCTCAGGATCCCCTACCGGAAGCTGGCCAAGCTCCACCCGGCCCAGATCGCCGACCTGGTGGAGGCGGCGTCGCACGACGAGGGTGAGGAGATCATCGAGGCGGTCGCTGCCGATCGTGAACTGGAGGCGGATGTCTTCGAGGAGTTGGACACCGAGCACCAGGTGGAGTTCGTGCGGAACCGCTCCAATGAGGAGGCCGCCCGCCTGTTGGCCTCCATGGCTCCCGATGATGCTGCGGACCTCATCACCGAGGTCGATCAGGATCGCCGGCTTCCCATCCTCAACCTGCTCCCCGAGCCCCAGCAACGCAAGATCCGATCTCTCCTCAGCTACAACCCGGAGACCGCCGGAGGCCTGATGAGCCCCGACTTCTTGAGCATGCCGGCCGGCTCGACCATCGCCGGGGCCCTCGAGGCGGTCCGCACCAACTCCGCACCCCCCGAGACGCTCAACGTCGTCTTCGGCGTCGACGAGCAGGGGCACCTGGTCGGATCGGCATCGACGGTCCGCCTGGTCCAGGCCGATCCTTCCAACCAGCTGGCATCGATCCTCGAGCCGGAACCGGTCCACATGCATCCCGACTGGGACCTCGGAGCCATCGTTCGCACCATGTCCGACTTCAATCTGATCGTCGTGCCCGTGCTCGACCCCGACCATCAGGAGATCCTGGGCGTGGTGACAGTCGACGACGTCCTGGAGCTGTTGCTCCCGACGGGTTGGAGACGCGATTTCGGTCGGACAGCGGTCGAGGAGTAGGCCGTGGACGAGGAGCGAAAACCCGACCAGGGCGAAGAGGGTAGCCGCCCGTCCTCGGTCGAGCCCTAGGGCACGGCCACCGCTCACGCCCTCCGTTCTCCGGGGCCGGAACGACCCATGGGACGTGACCGGTCCGGGCCCATCCGGGAGTCCACGCGGTGGCCCCCCGGTCTCCAATCCGATCCGATCAGTTGCAGGTCTCCGGCCGGGCACGCGTCCGCCACCGGCGACCCAACCCCGACTGCGCCTGTTGCTGCCCGAAGGAGGTGAACCATGGCCGACGACACGTTGGACAACGACGCATCCACCGCAGTCCTCGACGAGGCCCACGTCGGTGACATCCAGGGTGCCTTCGGCACCATCCGCCAGCACGACCTGGACACCCGGCGGTCGTGGCGGGCGCGGGTGCTCACCCTGTTGGCCATCATGGGCCCCGGGCTCATCGTCATGGTCGGGGACAACGACGCCGGCGGAGTGGCCACCTACGCCCAGGCGGGGCAGAACTACGGGCTCACCCTGCTGTGGACCCTGCCGCTGCTGATCCCGGTCCTGGTGGTCAACCAGGAGATGGTCGTGCGTCTGGGCGCGGTCACCGGTGTGGGGCACGCCCGGCTCATCAACGAGCGGTTCGGCAGGTTCTGGGGAGCCTTCTCGGTCGGCGACCTGTTCATCCTCAACTTCTTGACCATCGCCACGGAGTTCATCGGCGTGAGCCTGGCCCTCCAGTACTTCGGGATCAGCGAGTACATCTCGGTCCCGATCGCGGCGGTGGCCCTCGTGGCCATGACCGCCACCGGGAGCTTCAGGCGGTGGGAGCGCTTCATGTTCGTCTTCATCGCGGTGAACTTCCTCGTCATCCCCTTGGCCGTCTTCAGCCATCCGGCGGCCGGCCCGTTCTTCAAGGGATTCGTCACGCCCGGGGTGCAGGGCGGGTTCAACTCCACATCGGTCCTGTTGGTCATCGCCATCGTGGGTACCACGGTCGCTCCTTGGCAGCTGTTCTTCCAGCAGTCCAACATCGTGGACAAACGGATCACCCCCCGGTGGATCAATTACGAGCGGGCCGACACGGTGATCGGTTCACTCATCACGGTGTTCGCCGCCTCCCTGCTGATGGCCGTGGCCGCCTCGGCCTTCGGTGGTACGGCGCTGGCCGGGCACTTCACGAACGCAGGCGGGGTGGCCCGAGGCCTCAACCACTATGTCGGCCACGCCACCGGGGCCATCTTCGCCGTCATCCTCCTCAACGCCTCGATCATCGGCGCCGCCTCGGTGACCCTGGCCACCTCCTACGCATTCGGCGACATGTTCGGAGCCCATCACTCCCTGCACCGGAGCTGGCGTGACGCCAAGTTCTTCTACGGCGCCTTCACCACCATGGTGGTGTTGGCGGCCGGCATCGTGATCATCCCGCGGGCCCCGCTCGGGGTCATCACCACCGCTGTCCAGGCCCTGGCCGGCGTGCTCCTGCCCAGCGCCACGATCTTCCTGCTCATGCTGTGCAACGACAAGGAGGTGTTGGGTCCGTGGGTCAATCGACCCTGGCTCAACGTGCTGGCGACGGGGATCGTCTCGATCCTGTTGGTGATGTCGCTCATCCTGATGACCACCACCCTGTTCAGCCACATCGACATCGATGAGCTGGCGGCGGTGCTGGGCGGGGTCCTGATCGCGGCCTTTGGTATCGGGGGGGCTCTCTACGCCCGTTCCCTGCGGCGCCAACCGCCGGAGCCGGTCACACCGATGGCCAAACGGGCCACCTGGCGCATGCCGGCCCTCAATCTCCTGCAGCGTCCCACCTGGTCACGCGGCCGGCTCCTGACCATGTATCTGCTGCGCGGCTACCTGGTGATCGCGGTGTTGTTGCTGTTGGTCAAGGCCATCGAGCTCAGCTAGTGGCCGGCAACAGGATCCGGTTTGCGCCGAAGTGCCTGGCCGGGGGAGTATTTGGGCTCATGTGCCTGCTCGCCTCGGTTGTCCATGCCTAGCTTCGGGCTCAAACGGCACAAGATCAAGGGCCCCGCCACTCCGCCACCCGCCCCAGAACGGATCGCCCCCCGGCCTCCGGCACCCGGAGGGCTCCGCATCGCCTTTCTGGTCTACCGGGGCAATCCGCGCTGCGGTGGACAGGGGGTCTACACCCGGCACCTGACCCGCGAGCTGGTCGCCCTCGGCCATTCGGTCGAGGTGTTCGCCGGCCAGCCGTGGCCGGAGGTGGACGACGGGATCGGCTTCACCCCGGTTCCGGGTCTGGACCTCTACCGGGACCCTGATCCCTTCCGGATCCCCAAACTGCGCGAGTTCCGCAACTGCTATCCGCCGTCGGTGGCCGCGCTGGAGTTCGGGGTGATGTGCACGGCGGGGTTCCCCGAGCCGTGGACGTTCAGCCTCAGGGCCCGGCGCCTGCTGGCCGAGCGGCTCGACGAGTTCGACCTGGTGCACGACAACCAGTGCCTGGGCAACGGGATCATGGGCATGATCGAAGACGGATGGCCGGTGCTGACCACCCTTCACCACCCCATCACGGTCGATCGGCAGCTGGCCCTCAGCCACGCCACCAACCCGTGGCAGCAGTTCACCCAGCGCCGGTGGTTCGGCTTCCTGCGCATGCAGGTCAAGGTGGCCCGGGCCCTGCCCCGGGTGGTCACGGTGTCCGAGTCCTCCAAGGCCGACATCGCCACCCAGATGGGGGTGGCACTCGAGCGCATGACCGTCGTGCCGGTCGGCGTCGACCACACCGTCTTCCGACCGCGTGAAGAAGTCGAGCCGGTGCCCGGCCGGATCATGGTGACGTCGTCGTCCGATGTTCCCATGAAGGGTCTGGTGCCGCTGCTCGAGGCCGTGGCCAAGCTCCGCACCGAGCGGGACGTCGAATTGGTGGTCATCGGCAACCCCCGCGCCGACGGGCGGGTGGCCAAGGCCATCAAGCGGCTCGACCTGGCCCCGATCGTCAGGTGCGTGACCGGGATCAGCGATGACGAGCTGGCCCGCAACTACGCGAGGGCGCAGGTGGCGGTGGTCCCGTCTCTGTACGAAGGTTTCTCGTTGCCGGCCATCGAGGCCATGGCCTGCGGCGTGGCCCTGGTCGCCACCACCGGCGGGGCGTTGCCCGAGGTGGTGGGCACCGACGGGGTCACCGGTCTGCTGGTCGAGCCCGACGACCCCGGGGCGCTGGCCGTGGCCATCGGTCGCCTGCTGGACGACGACGAGCTGCGCCGACGTCTCGGAGCGCCGGGTCGCGAGCGGGTGCTCGGCCGGTTCACCTGGCAGGTGACGGCGGCGGGCACCGCGGCGGAGTACCGGGCGCTCCTGGCCGAACAGAGGGAGAACCAGCCATGTTGACCGTCGATTACGCCAGACTCGGAGTCAGGGCAGGCGACCGCCTCCTCGACCTGGGGTGCGGTTTCGGACGCCACGCCTATCAGGCCGCGCGCCTGGGCGCCCAGGTGGTGGCACTCGACGCCGGCGCCGACGAGGTCCGCAACGTGCTGGACACATTCGGCGCCATGGCCGTGGCCGGGGAGCTCGACGCGGACGACGGCCAGGTTGGGAGCGGTGCGGGGCGACGCCCTCCGGCTGCCCTTCGCCGACGGCTCCTTCGACCGGGTGATCGCCTCCGAGGTACTCGAGCACATCCCCGACGACGAGGCGGCCATGGCCGAACTGGCCCGGGTGCTCCGAGCCGGTGGTTCCATGGCCGTGACCGTTCCCCGGTGCGGCCCGGAGTTCGTGAACTGGGCGCTCTCCGACGACTACCACAACGTGCCCGGCGGGCATGTGCGCATCTACCGGCAGAGCCAGCTGGTCGACCGGCTGCAGGGCACCGGCCTGCGGGCGGTCGGGCGCCACCACGCCCACGGCCTCCATGCCCCCTACTGGTGGCTCCGGTGCCTGGTCGGACCGACCAACGACACCCACCCCGCCGTGGCCACGTACCACCGATTGCTGGTGTGGGACATCGAGAAGGCCCCCAAGGTGACCCGCTACGCCGATCGGGTGCTCAACCCGCTGGTCGGGAAGAGCCTGGTGGTCTACCTGGAGAAGCCGGCCGCTCCCGGCCTCGGCGGCTCGTCCGGTGAACGGGTTCCGGCCGGCGCAGAGGCGGTGGCATGAGGTCGATCCCCGAGGTTCCCGGAGTGATGACGGCCAGCCAGGTGATGGCCACCGCCCAGTCGATCGCCGCCCTGCAGCGCCCGGACGGGATGATCCCCTGGTTCCCGGGCGGGCACTGCGACCCGTGGAACCACGTCGAGGCGGCCATGGCCCTCACCGCGGTCGGCTTGGACGAACAGGCCGACCGGGCCTACCAGTGGCTGGTGGACACCCAGCTCCCCGACGGCAGCTGGTTCAACTACTACCTGACCACCGGGATCGAAGGATCCGCGGCTCGACACCAACGTGTGCGCCTACCTGGCCACCGGAGCATGGCACCGCTACGTCTCGACCGGCGAGATCGATGGCCTCGAGCATCTGTGGCCTGCGGTCGAGGCCGGCGTCGACTTCGTGCTGCGGTGGCAGCGGCCCGACGGCGCCATCCACTGGTCGCTCGATCCATCCGGCTTCCTGGAGGAGTACGCCCTCCTCACCGGGTCATCGTCGATCTACCACAGCCTCCGCTGCGCCATCGCCTGCGCCGAGCGCCTGGGGCAGGAACGGCCCGACTGGGAGCTGGCCGCCGGACGGCTGGCCCACGCGGTGGCCCATCAACCACAGGCGTTCGCCCCCAAGGTCGAGTTCGCCATGGACTGGTACTACCCGGTGCTGTCCGGTGCCCTGAGCGGCGAGGCGGCGCAGCGCCGCATGGCGAGCTCGTGGGACACCTTCGTCATGGAAGGCCGTGGCGTGCGCTGTGTGTCCACCGGCGAGTGGGTGACGGCGGCGGAGACGGCCGAGTGCGTGCTCGCGCTCGACGCGCTGGGCATGGACGAGATGGCGCTCCGGCTCCTTTCGTGGGTGCAGGCGCTGCGCAACGAGGACGGCTCCTACTGGACGGGCATGGTGTATCCCGAGGAGGCCACCTACCCGCCGCTCGAGCGGTCGTCCTACACCGCCGGCGCCATGGTGCTGGCGGCGGACGCCCTCAGCCGGACCACCCCGGCATCGGGGATCTTCCGGGGGGAGGGTCTGCCCAGCCACCTCGACCTCACCGAGCCGGCGCCCGACGTCCCGGCCGAGCCGGCCATGCGCGCGCCAGGCCAGGCGGGACCGCACTGAGCGGCTGCCCGCTCTTCCCCCTCCGCTCTCTCCTCAGCGCCGAGTCGTTCCCAGACGCACACGGGCTCCTCGTCGGTGGCACCGGGCCCCTCAGACGCGCCGCAGGATCCGCAACGAGCCGCACTCGCCGTCCTCGACGAACTCACCGGAGTCGAGAGCCGCCCGCCAGATGTCGATAGGGAGGCCGCCCGCCGTCGGCCGGATCCGGGAACACGTCGTGGATGGCCAGCCACCCGTCTTCGATCACCTTCGGCGCCCAGCCCCGGTAGTCGGCCCAGGCCGGCTCCTCGCCGTGACCACCGTCGATGAAGCAGAACGCCAACGGTGTCGACCAGTGGGACGAGCACGGTGGGCGAGTCCCCGACGATGCCGATCACCGAGGCCTCGAGCCCGGCCCCTCCGACGGTGCGCCGCCAGTGCGGCAAGGTGTCGATGGTTCCGGTTGCCGGGTCGACCAGCGTGCTGTCGTGGTGCTCCCATCCGGCCTGGTTCTCCTCGGATCCGTGGTGGTGGTCGAGGCTGAACAGCACCGCGCCCGTCTCCTCGGCCGCCGCGCCCAGGTAGACGCTCGATTTGCCGCACCACGCCCCGATCTCCACGAAGGTGGCACCCGTCGAAGGAGGCACCGGCTCGCAGCGCGGCCAGGTAGAGGGCCTCGCCCTCGTCGTCGGGCATGAAGCCGGTGGCTGCCCGGGCCGCGCCGAGGAGCTGGTCGCGCCGCTGCCCTCAGCCCCGTGGAAGGAGCCCCTGTCGCCATGGTGCTCGTGGATGAGGGAGTTGCTTCTTCCATGCCTGCAGCCTGTCACGTCCGGGCACGGTGTGAGACAGCGGAACCGTCCTCGGAGGGAGTCGTCAGCCTCTGACCAGCGTCACCAGGCTGTAGACGGCAAACCCGGCCAGCAGTACGCCGCCCCCCTTGCGGATGGCCGTCAACGGTAGGTACCGCAGCAGCGCCCGCCCTCCGAACGCGCCCAGGGCGGACACGGTGGCCAGTGCGCCGAACGCGCCGATGAACACCGCCGCCGGCTGGTGGTACTTGGCGGCCAGGTTGGCGGTGAGGATCTGGGTGAGATCTCCGAACTCACCGATGAAGATGACCGCGAAGGCCGCGCCAACGGTCCTGAACTCCACGCCGGCCCGGTCCGCCTCCTCTTCCCCCTCGATCTCCGCCTCCTTCTCGGGGACGAAGAGAAGGTAGGCGGCGCCGGCGGCGAACAGCAGGGTGGTGACCGCCTCGATCCACCGGTGGGGGAGCAGTTGCAGCAACTGCCCCACAGCCACCGCGATCACCGCGTGGATGCAAAAGGCCAGCGTGGCACCCATCCACACGAGCACGGGCCGGTACCGGCTCCCCATGATCAACGTGGCGATCATCGTCTTGTCCGGTAGCTCCGCCACGAAGACGAGCGCGAAGACGGTGAAGACGATTCCCGGATCCACCGCTTCAGGTTACGGAGCGCGGGGCATGCCCGGTGTTACTGCGGCGCCCCGATCGTCTCGGCGAGCGAGGTGGCCAGGCTTCCTCCCTCCCGTTGACCGAAGGCCACGCTGACCGCCAACCGCTCGAGGATCTGCTCGACCGTCCGTCCTCCGGTCGGAAGTGGGTGGCTCTCGACGAACGCGGTCACCTGGTCGGCGAGCTCCGGCGGTGTGCACAGGGTGCGGACGCCGTCCAGCATCCGGGGCAGGATGTTGGACGGGAACTTGGACACCAGCGTGTCCCATTCCTCGGTGATCCGCTGCCACACGGTCGGCCCGGTGGTCCGGTTGACCACCAGCAGCTGGAGCACGAAGGGCGCGTTCTGGGTCCGGACCTCGGTCATGGCCAGATCGAAGGCCCGCAGGGCCAGGTCGATCCGGTTGAACGAGGCCAGTGCATAGAGGTAGCGGTTCTCCTCCTGCGGGTTGGCCGGGGCCCGGTACCGGGCCAGGAACGCCTCGAATTCCGGCTCCCCACCCCGGGAGGCCACGATGTCCAGAATCGCCGACTCCGTGTCGGGATGGAGGGTGGTGGTGCCGTCGGCGAAGCGGCGCTCGGCCTCGGCCTGGGTCTCCGGGTCCTCTCCGATGGTGCCCAGTGTGCGTAGGACCGACGCCCGCAGCGACGGGGTCCGCTCACCGTCCCCGTCACGCGGGTCCCAGCCCAGATCGCGGGACAGGGGACCGAGCAGGGTGCGGACGGACTGTGCCAGCACCGGCCGGTCGCCCTCGGGGATCACCCGGTCGAACAGGCCCAGGGCCCCGAGGACCACGGACCACACGCTCGGATCTCCCTCGGCCGAGTCGACCAGGGCCCGGGCCAGGCGGAGCAGGTCCGAGAGCGGGGCCTGGCCTGACAGCGACGCCGCCCAGGTGTCCGACACGAGGTTGTAACGCTCGAGCGGTGCCAGCTCGGCCAGTTTCCCGGCCAGGCGTTCGACCATGGCTGTCGGATAGGAGACCCGGTAGTACCCCGAGCCTCCCGCGTTCACGAGTTCGGCCCCGGACTTGATGGTGACGGCATCCCCCGCAGGCCGGGTTCCGTCCAGGAGGATGGAGGGGGAGTCGACCTCGGGGTCCCGGAGTGACCGGGTGAGGACGGGGACCAACCATGCCGAGCCGATGGCGCCGCCAGGGTCTCCACGGTAGGAGAACGGGGTCTGGGTGAGGGATCCATCCTCACCCACCCGCACCAGCGGGTACCCACCCTGGTTGATCCAGGTGTCCATGATCGTGCGCACCGCCCGTCCGCTGGAACGCTCGAGGGCGTCCCACAGGTCCGAGGTCTCGGTGTTGGCGTGGCTGTGGGTGGTGAGGTAGTCGTTGATGCCCTCACGGAAGACGTCGGGCCCGAGGAACTGCTCGAGCATCCGCAGCACGCTGCCGCCCTTTTGGTACGTGAGGACGTCGAACATGCCCTGGGCCTCTTCGGGCCGGCCCACCGGGAACTCGACGGGCCGGGTGGCATGGAGGCCGTCGACGGCCATGGCCGCTTCCCGTTCGACGCCGAAGCTCACCCATCGCTGCCACTCGGGTCGGAAGGCGTCGACGGCGAGGACCTCCATGAAGGTGGCGAAGGCCTCGTTGAGCCAGATGCCGTTCCACCACCTCATGGTGACCAGGTCGCCGAACCACATGTGGGCGATCTCGTGGCAGATCACGTCGGCGACCCGTTCGAGCTCCACCCGGGAGGCCTGGGCCGGATCGACCAGCAGCACCGACTCGCGGAATGTGACGCACCCCAGGTTCTCCATGGCCCCGAAGGCGAAGTCGGGGATCGCCACCAGGTCGAGCTTGTCCGACGGGTAGGGGATGCCGAAGTACTCGCCGAAGAAGCGGAGCGCGTGGGCCCCCACGGTGAGGGCGAAGGGGACCAGGTGGCCCTGGCCGGGGCGGTGCACGATGCGCAGCGGCACGCCGTCGACCTCGAGCGGGTTGGTGGCCTCCAGCGGGCCGACGATGAAAGCGACGAGGTACGTGGACATGACCATGGTGGGGGCGAACCTGACCCGCCGCTTCCCTCCGGCCTCTGGGGTCTCTTCGACCACCGACCCGTTGGAGAAGGCGGCGAGAGCATCGTCGACCACGAGGGTGACCTCGAAGGTCGCCTTGAGCTCGGGCTCGTCCCAGCACGGGAAGGCCCGGCGAGCGTCGGTCGATTCCATCTGGGTGGTGGCGATGACGTGCTCGACGCCGGCCTCGTCGGAGAACGTGGACCGGTAGAAGCCGTGCAACTTGTCGTTGAGGATGCCGTTGAAGGTCAGGTGCAAGGTCGCCGGCCCCGGAGTGAGCGTCTCGGGGAACACGAGGGTGGCCCGCTCCTCGTCCGTGTCGAGCTCGATGGCCGTCGGGGCCAGGGCATAGCCGCCGTCAGGGTCTCCGTCGTTGAGCTCGGCGAAGGTGATCTCCAGCTCGGCCGCGTTGAGGGTGATCGATTCGGTGGGCCGGACCACCGTCACATCGATCTCGACGTCCCCGGCGAAGGTCGCGGCAGGGAGGTCGGGAGTGAGCACCAGCCGGTATGCGTGTGGCCGGACGGTCGTCGGGAGCAGGTACGCAGGGCCTTCCTCGGTGGTCTCGTCGAGGGGATCGTGGTTCGTCTGTGTGCTCATGGTGGGCAGGCTACCGTCGCGCCGTGCAGAATGACTCCCTCTCCAGCGATTTTTCGGGCGACTCCGACCGGACGGCCGCCAACGGATCCCATGGCAGCACCGGTCGGGCCGCGGCCGCAGCGTCCGACGGCGCCGGTGTGGGCCCCGGGCACGATCCCGACCCGCGTGGCCGCGGTGGTCCGAGGCTCGATGTCGTGGCCATCGGCAATGCCCTGGTCGACGTGCTGGCTTCGGCGAGCGACGCCGACCTCGAAGCCCTCGACCTGGTCAAGGGAACCATGGTCCTGGTGGATCACGATCGATCGGAGTCCATCTACGCGGCCATGGGGCCGACCACCGAGGCGTCGGGCGGTTCGGCGGCCAACACGGCGGCGGGTCTGGCCGCGCTGGGTGGTCGGGTTGCATTTCTCGGCCGGGTGGCTGACGACCAGTTGGGCCAGGCCTTCACCCATGACATCCGGTCGGTCGGGGTGGCCTTCGACCCGGTGCCGACCCCGGCCGTCCCCGGCCAGGCCGTGACCGGTCACTGCCTGGTCCTGGTGACCGACGACGCTGAGCGCACGATGGCCACCCACCTCGGCGTGGCCTCCGACTTCGGGCCCGTCGACCTCCACGACGGTCACCTCTCGTCCGTCCAGGTCGTCTACCTCGAGGGGTACCTGTGGGAGCAGCCGTCGGCCAAGGCGGCGATGCGTGGGGCCATCGACGTGGCCCATGCCCACGACGCGTCGGTGGCGCTCACCGTGTCGGATCCGTTCTGCGTCGAACATCACCGGGACGAGTTCCTCCAGCTGCTCGAAGGGGACCTCGAGCTGCTCTTCGCCAATGAGGAGGAGATCATGTCGCTGTTCGGCGCATCCTCCTTCGACGCCGCAGTCGAGGCTGTCAACGAGACCGGTGTGCTGGCCGTATTGACCCGGGGTGCGGCCGGGTGCGTGGTGGTGTCTCCGTGGGGGCCTGTCGAGGTTCCTGCCGCCCCGGTCGACCGGGTGGTCGACACCACCGGAGCCGGTGACCTCTTCGCTGCCGGTTTCCTCTACGGGATCACCAACGGCCTGTCCCCTGAGGAGTCGGCGCGGCTCGGTGGGGTCTGTGCAGCCGAGGTCATCTCGCATGTCGGGGCCCGACCTCAGGCCGACCTCCGGGCGCTGGCCGTGGAGGCGGGCCTGTTCGGTTGATCGGGCGGGATGGGACCGGGTCGGACCGGGCGTCAGCCCGGCGGGCTCTCGACCGGTCTGAATGTGAAAGGGAGGTCGCCGATCCGGACCAGCACGGAGGCCACCGCTCTTCCGAGTGGGGCCAGAGCCTCGTCGAGGCTGGCCGGACTCTCGAGGATGGACTCGTCCAGTTGGCACGATCCCTCGAAGGAGACCTCGATGGCCCACTCGATCGGTTGCGGCCCGCTGCCGATCACCTGCTCGATGGTGGCCGAACTCCGCATCAACGGCTCGCTTCCGAGGACGTCGAGGCTCTCGGGCAGCACGCCGAGGAGCGGATCGACCTCGGGGGCCACGACCAGCCCCTGGACCCGGAACGCGATCTCGACCAGTACCTCGGGTAGCTCGTCCGGCTCCTCGCCGATGGACCAGCTCCGGTAGGCGGTCTGGCTCCAGGTCGGCCAGTCGAGGCTGGTGTCCACCCGGATCCGCGCCGGGCGCTCCTCCCCGGGAAGGCTGTAGGAGGTCTCGAAGCTGACGTCGCCGAGGAAGACGTCCACCTGGAACCGCTCCTCCACGGCCTGGCGCTGCAACAGCGCGGTCTCAAAGGCGTGCCGGTGCGAACTGACGAGGTGGGTGAAGACGTGGTCCAGCATGGCGGAGCAGAGGCTACCGTTCTTCCATGGCCGTCTCTCCCGATGCGGGCCAACCCTCGTCGTGGCTGGAGCGTCGCGTCATCAACTATGCCCACCAGGGCGGGGCCTGGGAGGGCCCCTCGTCGACCCTGTACGCCATCGCCTCGGCCCTCGAGGCGGGAGCCACCGCCATCGAGCTCGACGTTCATGCCACTGCGGACGGGAAGCTGGTCGTCGGTCACGACCCGACCGTCGATCGCACCACCGAAGGCGCGGGCCGGATCGCCGAACTGCCGTGGCAGTCGGTCCGGGCGCTCGACAACGCCTACTGGTGGGTGCCCGGCGCCGACGTGACCCCCGGGCTGGATCCGGAGCGATATCCGTTCCGGGGCCGAGGCCCGGCGGACCGCCGATTCCGGATCGCCCTGTTGGAGGAGGTACTCGACGAGTTCCCCGGCGTGATCCTCAATCTGGACATCAAGCAGACCGGTCCGGCGGTGGTGCCGTACGAAGAGACGCTGGCAGCCCTGCTCCGCCGCCATCGTCGCGCCGACGACGTGATCGTGGCCTCGTTCCTCGACGCCGCCACCGACGCCTTCTCGACGTTCGCTCCGGAGATCCCGACCTCAGCGGGCACGATGGCCGTGGCCGGCTTCACGCAGGCCGTGCGGGCCGGGGAGACCCCGGCACCGATGCGCCACGTGGCCCTGCAGGTACCGGCGACCTTCGGTGACGTCCCGCTCGTCGACCAGCGCTTCGTGGACGTGGCGCACGAGCAGGGTCTGGCCGTCCATGTGTGGACGATCGAGGAGGAGCCCGAGATGGAGCGGCTCTGCGGGCTCGGGGTGGATGGCATCATCACCGACCGGCCCTCGGCACTGACCGCGGTGCTCAGCCGCCTCGGTTGCGCATGGCGCCCGCAGTGACGACCGCGGGATCGGCCCCGGGAAGAGCCGCCCGGGTGGGATCGGCCCCGGGAACAGCCGTCCCGGCCGGATCAGCCCCGACCGCAGTTCGGCTTCTTGCCGTGGTTGGCCTTCTTCTTGGCCCGGAGCTTGCGTTTGTTGGTTCGTTTCGACACAGTTTGCGAAGCCTACTCGCATTGCCGATGGTGCCTGCCGCGGGCGGACCGGGGGCAGGCGGCGCCTGGACGAGGGGTGGGCCGGTGGGAGCCGGCCGCGGCGGATCCCCGTTGGCAGGAGGAAGATGACCTGGTTGCTGCGCGACGGCGATGTGCTGGCCGCGGCAGAAGTGGCCGACGGCTTCGCCGATCGCACCAAGGGTCTCCTCGGCCGGACGGGCTACGAGGGGGCGATGGTGTTTCCTCGGACCCGCTCCGTGCACACGTTCGGGATGCGCTTCCCCATCGATGTCGCCTTCTGCGACCGGGAGATGGTGGTGGTGGGCGTGGCCAGGCTGCCGCCCTGGCGGATGAGCCGGCCCCGGAGGCGATGCCGCTCGGTCGTCGAGGCCGAGGCGGGTGCCTTCGAACGGTGGGGACTGAGGGTCGGCGACAAATTGGACCTGCGCGGATGAGTGAGGCGGACGACGGCGGGGCGGCTCGACATGTTGGGCCTGACGGTCCTGGGTCTGTGGTGCTGGTCGGGACCCCCATCGGCAATCTGGGTGACCTGTCCCCACGGGCCGTCGAAGCGCTCCGCAACGCCGACCTCGTCTACTGCGAGGACACCCGCCATTCGCGCAAACTGTTGACCCATGCCGGCATCACCGGGACGCCGCTGCGGTCACTGCACGAGCACAACGAGGACGATCGCATCGCCGAGGTGCTCACGGCCGTCACCGAGGGCCGGACCGTGGCTCTGGTCAGCGATGCCGGCATGCCCGCGGTCTCCGATCCCGGAGGTCGCGTGGTGGCCGCGGCGGCCGCGGCCGGACTGACGGTCACCGTGGTTCCCGGTCCGTCAGCGGTGCTGGCCGCCCTCGTGACGAGTGGTCTCGATGCCGGACGATTCTGCTTCGAGGGCTTCCTCCCGCGCTCGGGCCGGGACCGGAGCACCCGCCTCGAGGCCCTTGCCGGCGAGACCAGGACGACCGTGCTCTTCGAGGCCCCGGGACGTGTGGCCGGAACGCTGGCGGACTTGGCCGAGGCCTGCGGAGCCGACCGGCAGATCGTGGTCGCCCGTGAGCTGACCAAACTGCACGAGGAGATCTGGAGAGGGTCCCTGGATGCCGCCGTGGCCTGGGCCCGAGCACAGCCCGTCCGGGGTGAGGTCGTGCTCGTGCTCTCGGGGGCGGAGGCCGAGCCGGCTTCCCTCGTGAGCGATGACATCCTCACGGGGGCCCTGGTCGAGAGGTTGGGCCAAGGCGAGCGCACCCGGGGGGTGGTCGAAGACGTGGCCGCCCTCTTCGGCGTGCCGCGCAAGCGGGTCTACAGCCTGGCATTGGCGGCTCGCGCCGCGGAGTCGCCCGGCGTTCCGAGTGGATCCCCACCTGATCCGGTATGACGGCCCGCCCGCGGGGTCGAACTGCCCGGCGTCGAGGTCGGGATTGACCGTGGCCGGGGTTCGAGGTGTCGGTCGGGATTGACTGTGGCCGGGGTTCGAGGTGTCGGCGGGGTGGCGGGCCGTGGCGGGCCGTGGCGGGGTGGCGGGCCGTGGCGGGGAGGGGCGTCGAGGGTACTTGCTCGCGTTTTCGGAATTGGCCTAATTATCGCTTGCAACCGTTAGGCAGAGGTGCTTTCTACCGGCTATAGGCGATAAATTTGGCAATTCCGCGGAATGAACCAATGGCACCACGGGGTCATCCGGGCGCGGAATCGACCGGGTGGTCCCAGCGGCATCCACGGGCCATCCGGCGCGGAATCGGCAACCTCTGACCAGAGCACCGGCAGAACGCCGGACGCCACCGCCAGGCGCTCAGCGCAACTCGGTGAGCGCCCTGCGCACATAGGGAGCGAGCGGCAGCTCCGAGATCTGGTCGATCGCTTGCCATCGGGCGGCGTCCGATGAGCCGCCGGTCTCGTCCCGGAGTACTCCGGAGTACGAGTCGATGCCGTAGACGATCCTGATGGTGTGAAGGAGGGTCCCGTTCGGGAGCGTGCTGACATCGGACAGAACGCCCCTGAGGTCCCCGACCTCGACCTGCAGTCCGGTCTCCTCGGTGAACTCGCGCCGAAGGGCGGCGACCGGGTCCTCACCGTGATCGATGCCGCCTCCAGGGAGGAACCAACGGCCGGCCACGGTGAGGTAGCGGGCCGCCCGCACCAGGAGGACGCGATGGCGGCGCCGATCCTCGCAGATCCCGTAGACGGCCACTCGTTGCCGGTGCGCCGGCCGCTGGGAGGTGGATGGTTCCATCGGGCACCGGCCTCAGGTGGAGTCGCACGGCTTCTTGCCGTGATCTCGGTACGCTAGCTGGCAGTGCCCCGCTACTACATCACCACACCGATCTACTACGTCAAGGACGCTCCCCACGTGGGGCACGCGTATACGACGGTCAACGCCGACGCCATGGCCCGCTGGCACCGATTGATCGGCGACGACGTATTCTTCCTCACGGGCACCGACGAACACGGGCAGAAGGTGGCACGCGCCGCCGAGGCCCAAGGGTTCACCCCGTCCGGGTGGACCGACCGGTTGGCTCCCCGGTTCGCCTCCGCCTGGGCCGATCTCGACATCTCCAACGACGACTTCATCCGAACCACTGAGCCGAGACATCACGAGGCGGTCCAGAAGTTCCTGGGCCGGATCTACGAGAACGGCTACATCTACGAGGACGTCTACCGCGGCCTGTACTGCGTGCCCTGTGAGCAGTACTACGCCGAGGACGACCTCATCGACGGCACGCGGTGCCCGATCCACCGGATGCCGGTGGAACACCTCGAGGAGGAGAATTACTTCTTCAGACTGAGCGACTTCGAGGAGCGGCTCGTCAAGTGGTACGAAGCCAACCCCGGCGCGGTGGTTCCGGAGGGCAAGCGCAACGAGGCTCTCAGTTTCATCAGGGGGGGGCTCCGGGACATCTCCATCACCCGGACGTCGATCGACTGGGGCGTTCGGGTCCCGTGGGACGAGAAGCACGTCTTCTACGTCTGGTACGACGCCCTCATCAACTATCTCACGGCGATCGGCTACGGCCAGGACGAGCCGCGGTTCGAGGCATGGTGGCCGGCCGTCCACCATCTCATCGGCAAGGAGATCATCCGGTTCCACTGCGTCTGGTGGCCGGCCATGTGCATGGCGGCCGGCATCGATCCACCGGCTCACGTCCAGGTCCACGGTTGGCTGCTCCTCGGCGGTGAGAAGATGGCCAACTCGAGCGTGAACCAGATCTCGCCGGGCGAGCTCACCGCCGACTTCGGGGTCGATCCGGTGCGCTACCACCTGTTGCGAGACATCCCGCTCGGGTCGGATGGGGACTTCTCCGCTGAGGGCATCGTCGCCCGCTACAACGCCGACCTGGCCAACAACCTGGGAAATCTTCTGTCCAGGGTGGCCACGGTGGTGGGCTCCAAATGCGCGGGGATCGGACCGGCCCCCAGCACGGACAGTCGTCTGGCCGGCGTGTGCGCCACCGTCGTGGAGGAGGCGTCCACCGCGTGGAACAACGGACAGCCCCACCTGGGCCTCGAAGCGACGTGGCGGCTCATCCGGGAGACCAACGCCGAGTTGGAGACGGCCGAGCCGTGGAAGGCCGAACCGGGTCCGGAGGTGGACTCGATCCTGGGCAGCGCTCTCGAGGTGTTGCGGATCGTATCCATCCTCATCGTGCCGGCCATGCCGTCGACGGCGGGTGAGATCTGGAGGAGGATCGGTCTCGACGGATCGCCGGGGGACGAGCGGCTGCCGGCGGCGGGCGCCTGGGGTGGCTATCCCGGGGGTCGGACCGTGGAAAAGGGTGCCCCGCTCTTCCCGCGGCGCAAGGGCTAGCGGGAGGCCACGTGCCCGAAGCGGTCATCGACTGGTTCGATTCCCACTGCCATCTCCAGGAGGAATTCGCCGGTGCCGGCGATGACGCCGGACCGGGCCCGCACGCGACGAGGCTGGCGGCAACCATCGCCCGGGCCGCCGAGGCCGGTGTGTCGAAGATGGTCTGCGTCGGCACAGGAGCCGGCTCGTCGGCCGAGGCGGTGTCCCTGGTACGGGCCATGCGCCGACCGGACTCGGTGGCCGTGGCCGAGGGAGTCGAGCTGTGGGCCACGGTGGGCCTCCACCCCCATGACGCGGTCGACGGCGTCGATTGCCTCGACGAGTTGCTCGGGGCGGAGCTCGCCCGCCTGCCCCTCCCCGGGCCCGGCGACGGACGGGAAGGCCCGGTGGTCGTTGCCATCGGGGAGTGCGGTCTCGACTACCACTACGACCACTCACCGCGTGCAGTCCAGCGCGAGGCGTTCGCCCGGCAGGTCGATCTGGCCCACCGTCACCAGTTGGCCCTGGTCATCCACACCCGGGAGGCTTGGGACGACACCATCGACATCCTGGCCGCCGGGGGGGTCCCGGAGCGGACCGTCGTCCATTGCTTCACCGGGGGGCCTGACGAGGCGCGTCGGTGCCTCGACATAGGGGCATCCCTGTCGTTCAGCGGAGTGGTGACGTTCAAGAATGCAGCCGATGTCCGCGAGGCAGCCGCCCTGTGCCCCTTGGACCGACTACTGGTGGAGACGGACGCTCCGTTCCTGACGCCGGTGCCTCACCGTGGAACCCTCAACGAACCCTCGAGGGTTCCGCTGGTCGGCGCGGCAATTGCCCAGGTCAAAGGGGTTGAGACTTTGCATGTCGCTGAGGTGTCGACCCACAATGCCTGCTCGATGTTCGCCCTCTGACCCGACGCCAGGCCCCCGGGGGACCAACCCGGCCGGAGGTCCCGGACACTCGGCCGGTACGGGCTCGGTTTGATTCGGGCGGGCCCGCCCCCCTAACGTCTGCCCTGCGGCCGCGTCGTTCAGCGGTCGTTTTGCTTTCAGTTCGTCTTGCTTGATGTTGTTGCGTTGATCTCGGAGTGCGGCTGTCGGGCGCGTTCCCAGGACCGGCTTGGAGGAGACGGTCCTGTCCACCCCGAAAGGGGTGGACGTGTCTCCAGGGGTTCCGTCCCCGAGGAGGCAGCCCTGCCAGCCTCACGAGGAGAGTGGAGTTCTGAGGACCAATATCAAAAAGGGCAGCCGGCCGGGCGCCGCGCTCATCCTGTGCGGCGCCGTGCTCATCGTGCCCCTGTTGTTGATCCAGAACGGGCCGGACGCAGCGGCGTCGCCGACCTCGAAGGGCCCGGGAGTGCCGAAGGAGGAACCGGCCCACGGCACCGAACTGGCCCTGCGCACCGGCACGGCCGCCGTGACCACCGGCGACCCCGGGACCGCCCGGGAAGCCCGATTGGTCGCCAAGAGGAAGGTTGCCTTGCTCATCCGGTCCACCAATGCTGCCGCCCGGTCCGCCCCGGCCGGGTCCAGCGGGACGTTGTTGAGTCTCCACCAGGCCGGTGCCGCGGTTGAGGACACCCAGCCGTCCGAGGAGGTGGTCGACCGGGAGGCACTGGCCCCGACCGCCACGGTGTCGCCGCCCACGACGGAGGTCACGGCACCACCGCCGGTGGCGCCCACGACTGCCGCCGATGACGGGGGCGAGGGGCAGGTCACCTACTACGACCATCCCGCCGGGACCTGCGCCAGCCCGTGGCTGCCCTTCGGAACAGTGGTGGAGGTGACCAACCCGGCCAACGACGAGTCCGTCAGCTGCGTCGTCGACGATCGTGAGGCGGACACCTCCCGGTCCATCGACCTGGCCACGGCGACGTTCGCGGAGATCGCCCCGCTCTCACAGGGTGTGATCTACGCCGAGCTCAGCTGGTGAGACACTGACCGGGTGACCCACGGCCGAACGGAGATCCACGAGCTGCTCCAGGCCAACGACCTCCACCCCAGCCGGGCGCTCGGCCAGAACTTCGTGGCCGACGGCAACACGGTCAGGCGGATCGTCAGGCTCGCCGGGGTGACCTCGGGACAGCGGGTGATCGAGATCGGGGCCGGTCTGGGTTCACTCACCCTGGCCCTGGCCGAGGCCGGAGCCTCGGTCACCGCGGTGGAGATCGACCGACACGTGTTGGGGGTGCTCCGGGCCCAGGTCGAACCGGTGGGAGTGTGCGTCGTCGAAGCCGACGCCCTCACCCTCGACTGGTCCGAGCTGCTGGGTGACGACCGGGCCGGCGAGGCGCCGTGGACGCTGGTGGCCAATCTGCCCTACAACGTGGCCGTGCCCCTGGTCGTCAGGGTGCTGGAGGAGGCACCCCAGGTCTCATCCCTGCTGGTCATGGTCCAGCGCGAGGTGGGGGAGCGGATGGCGGCAACCGCGGGCGACGAGGCCTACGGCGCGGTATCGGTGAAGATTGCCTACTGGGCCACCGCATCGGTGGTCGGCCGTGTGCCACCCTCGGTCTTCATCCCCAGGCCGAGGGTGGAGTCGGTGCTGGTGCGCCTGGAGCGGCGCACCGACCGGGTGGGCGGGAGCAAGGACGGCCCAGGCTCGGAGCGGTACGAGCGCCTCTTCTCCGTGGTGCGAGCCGGATTCGCCCACCGTCGAAAGATGCTCCGCCGCTCCCTCGACGGGTCCGTCGCACCCGAGGCGTTCGAGGCGGTGGGGATCAGGCCGACCGCCCGGGCCGAGGAACTGTCGTTGGCGGAGTGGGAGCGGCTGGCGGGATGGTCTCCTGCCGGCGAGGGGCGGGTCGGTTCGGAGGCGGGCCGATGACCGGGGTGCCGGCAGGGCTCGGCGCACCGGTGCGGCTGACGGCACCGGCCAAACTGACCCTCTCCCTGGCTGTCACCGGGGTGCGGCCGGACGGCTACCACCTGCTCGAATCCGAGATGGTCAGCCTCGACCTGGCCGACACGCTCTCCATCGAGAGCCGGACGGCCGAGGAGCCCGGCAACCTGGCCATCTCCACGGACCCGTCCCGGTCCACGACGGGGTGGGAGCCCGATGCCATCCCGTCGGGGCCGGACAACCTCGTGGCTCGGGCCCTGGTCGCCGTGGGCCGCTGTGCCGACGTGCACATTTTCAAGCAGATCCCACCCGGAGCCGGGTTGGGCGGGGGATCGACCGACGCCGCTGCGGTCCTCCGGTGGGCCGGCTGTACCGACCTGACGGTGGCCGCCTCCCTGGGTGCCGATGTGCCCTTCTGCCTGATCGGCGGGAGGGCCGTGGTTCGCGGCATCGGCGAGTCGGTCACACCGCTGCCCTACGAGGACCGGCGGTTCACCTTGCTGCTGTTGCCGTTCGGCGTGGGCACCGCTGCCGTCTACCAGGCCTGGGACCGGTTGGCCGCTCGGAGCGGCCGGACGGCCGGAGAGGGGTCGGGGAACGACCTGGAGGCCGCCGCGATGCTGGTCGAGCCGCGCCTCGTACCGTGGAGGGACCGCCTCTGGGCCCTCACCGGGCGACGCCCCCGCCTGGCCGGGAGCGGCTCGTCCTGGTTCGTGGAGGGGCCTCCCGGGGAGCTGGGCGTCGAGGACGGTCAGCCGCTGCAGGTCGGTGATGAAACCGGTCTCCTGGTGACGGCGCGCACCACGCCGCCTCTACCCGAGGGATCGGCCGTGGGCTGAAGCCGGAATTACTTACCCGCCGCCCGGCGCTGCCACCGTGTGGCTTTCAACATCTTCTTGTGCTTCTTCTTGCGCATGCGCTTGCGGCGCTTCTTGATCAGCGATCCCATGTCGACCGGCACCCTAGCCGACCAGGTGGTTTTCTGCATGTCGCCCGAGGGGACAGGCCGGCCGTGCCGGGCTCAGTCCTCTTCGTTGCCCGGCTCCGAGCCGGCCGGCACCTCGGGCAGGCTGAACCGGAACACGGCTCCACCGTCCTCGGCCCGGTACACGTTGACGCTCCCGCCCTCGTCCCTGGCCACCTGGGCCACGATGGCCAGCCCGAGCCCGGAGCCGGGCTTGGACCGGGCCTCCGGGGCCCGGTAGAAGCGGTCGAAGATGAACGGGGCATCGCTGTCTTGGATCCCGGGTCCGTGATCGCGCACGATGAGCGTCCCACCGGAGCAGACGACCTCCACCACCCCGCCGTCCGGGCTCCACTTGAGGGCGTTGTCGAGCAGGTTGTCCACGGCGCGCCCGATTCGGGCGGTCGACCCCGACACCCAGTTCGGAGTCACGCGGGCATCGAAGAGCACGCCCCGGCTCCGTCCGTGGGTGGTGGCCACCTCGACCGCCTCGAGGACCACCGAGTCGAGCCGGATCGGTTCTGCGGTCAGCTCTGGCTGCTCACCGCGGGCCAGCTCGGCCATGTCGCCCACCAGGGTCGTCAGCTCGTCCAACTGGGTGAGGACATCACCGATCAGCACCTGGCGCTCCTCCGGGGCCAGCTCGTCGAGGCGACGGGCCACCTCCATGTTGGTCCTGAGGCTGGTCAGGGGTGTGCGGAGCTCGTGGGAGGCGTCCAGCACCAGTTGGCGTTGCGCCTCCCTGGAGGTGTCGAGCGCCACCAGCAGCCGGTTGAAGGCCCGGCGCAGCCGGCCGAGCTCGTCGGGACCACCGGGGTCGAGACGCCTCGACACGTCGGTGGTCTCGGCCAACTCCTCGACGGTCCGGGTGAGGCTGTTGAGCGGTCGCAGCACCGTGCGGCCGACCCCGAGGCCGAGGAGGATGGCCAGGGCCACGCCGATCAGGACGATCAGCCACAGCGCCAGGGCGAGATGCCGGAGTTCGAGGTTGACCCCGGTCATGGGGACGCTGAGCTGGAGGGCTCCTCCCAGGGGCAGCCCGTGCAGGGTTTGGTTCTCGCTGAAGGCGAATCCGGGGGGCAGGGCAACGACGATCTGGCGGACATCCACGGATTCGCCTTCGATGGCAACGGTGGGCGACGAGAACTGCTGCGGCGCCCGCCCCCGGCTGGTGGCCGAGGCTCTGACCGCCGGGGTGACGGGCAGGACCAGGTTGGACGCATCGGGATCGGTGGTCTCGCCCGGGGCCACTATCTGCTCGCAGGTACCCACCGGCGGGCTGCAGCCGGTGGGGATGTTGAGGACCGACTGGGCCGTCAGTACCGCGTCCGCTTCGGCGCTCAAGGTGGCGTCGGCCGAACCGAGCAGGGAGTTGGAGGCGACGATGTAGGTCACGAACGACCCGAGGACCACGACGACCAGGACGGCGCCTGTCGCCGCCATCACGAGCCGGGCCCGGAAGGTCATGACCGATTCTCAGAGGTTGGGGGCCGGGAGGTCCGGGACACCGGTCACGGCTCGCGAAGGACGTAGCCGACACCGCGCGCGGTGTGGATCAGCCGTGGCTCGTCGCCGGCCTCGGTCTTCCGCCGCAGGTAGCCGACGTAGACGGCGAGCGAGTTGGTGCCCGAGTCGAAGGTGTACCCCCAGACACGGTCGAGGATGAGCTCGCGGGTCAGCACCTGTCGCGGGTGACGCAACAGCAATTCGAGCAGATCGAACTCGATCCGGGTCAGGGTGAACTGGCGGTCGCCACGGCTGGCCTCACGGGTGACGGGGTCGAGGCTGAGGTCGGCGAAACGGAGGACCTCCCCCGACTCCTCGGGCCGGCGGCGGAGCAGCGCCCGCAACCGGGCCAGCAGCTCCGCCAGTGCGAAGGGCTTGACCAGGTAGTCGTCGGCTCCGGCATCGAGGCCCTGGACCCGGTCGTTGATGGCGTCTCGGGCGGTCAGCATGAGCACGGGGGTGTCGTCGTCCGCGGCCCGCAGGCGGCGGCACACGTCGAGGCCGTCAGCGGTGGGGAGGCCGATGTCGAGGATGACCGCATCCGGGGGACGGATGGCGATCTCCTCGAGCGCCGGCGGGCCGTCGGACGCCACCGACACTTCGTACCCCTCCAGGCGGAGGGCGCGGTTGAGCGCACCACGGACAGCGGGATCGTCGTCGACGACGAGGACTCTCATCGGGCCGGGAGCCTACCGGGGTCGTGCGGTCTTGCCGTGGCACGGGGTTCGGGGACGCCCGCAGACGCTCCCGGGTGAACGTCGGGTCGTGGTGGGCGGGCCACGCGTTCCACCTCCGGGAGTAGCCTGTTGGCGCACGCGGCCGGCGGCGGTTGCCACGATCCGAGGTAGTTCAATTGGCAGAACGCTGGCCTTTGGAGCCAGATGTTGGAGGTTCGAGCCCTCCCCTCGGAGCTCGGACCCCGCCCTCCCGGTTCAGCTGGCGGCCTTGCGGGCCCGGCTCCGCTGGCGGCCGCGTGTGGCCTGGTCGAGCACGACCTTGCGGAGCCGGACGGCCTTCGGCGTCACTTCGACGCATTCGTCGTCGGAGATGAACTCGAGGGCCTGTTCCAGCGAGAGGAGCAACGGGGGTGTCAGCCGGATGGCCTCGTCGGCCGAGGCCGAACGCACGTTGGTCTGCTTCTTCTCCTTGATGGGGTTGACGTCCATCTCCTCGTCACGGGCGTTCTCGCCGACCACCATGCCCTCGTAGACCTCGGTGCCGGGTCCGACGAGAAGGATGCCGCGCTCCTGCAGGCTCATCAGCGTGTAGCCGGTGGTGATGCCCCGGCGGTCGGCCACCATCGAACCGTTGCGCTTGGTCTTGAGATCGCCGTGCCATGGTTCCCAACCGTCGAAGACGTGGTGGAGCATGCCGGTGCCGCGGGTCTCGGTCATGAACTCGGTGCGGAAGCCGACCAGACCACGGGCCGGGACCCGGTAGTCCATGCGGACCCAGCCGGTGCCGTGGTTGACCATCTCGATGAGCGACGCCTTGCGTAAGGCCATGAGCTGGGTCACCACCCCGAGGTAGTCGTCGGGGACATCGATGGCGACCCGTTCCATCGGCTCGTGGATCTTGCCGTCGACCTCCCGGGTCACGACCTGGGGCTTGCCCACGGTCAGTTCGAACCCTTCCCGACGCATGGTCTCCACCAGCACAGCCAGCTGGAGCTCCCCGCGGCCCTGGACCTCCCAGGTGTCGGGTCGCTCGGTGGGCTTGACCCGGAGCGAGACGTTTCCGACCAGTTCCGCATCGAGGCGATTGAGGATCTGACGGGCGGTGAGCTTGCTCCCGTCGATGCCGGCCAGAGGTGAGGTGTTGATGCCGATGGTCATCGACAGGCTCGGCTCGTCCACGGTGATGACGGGGAGGGGCCGGGGATCGTCGGGGTCGGCCAGGGTCTCGCCGATGGTGATCTCGGCCATTCCGGCCACGGCGGCGATCTCCCCGGGCCCGGCTTCGGCGGCGTCGACCCTGTCCAGGGCGTCGGTCACATACAGTTCGGTGATCCTGGTGTTCTCGATGGTGCCGTCGAGCTTGCACCAGGCCACCGTGGCCCCTTTCTTGAGCGTGCCGTTGTGCACCCGGCACAGGGCCAGCCGCCCGAGGTAGGGGGAGGCATCCAGGTTGGACACGATGGCCTGCAGGGGCGCTTCGGGGTCGTAGTGGGGTGCGGGGATCCGGTCCACGATGGCTTGGAAGAGCGGCTCGAGGTCGGTGCCCTCCACTCCCTGTTCGGTGCTGGCCCATCCGGCCCGGGCATTGGCGAAGAGGATGGGGAAGTCGATCTGATGCTCGTCGGCGTCGAGGTCGAGGAAGAGCTCCTCCACCTCGTCGACGACCTCGTCGATACGGGCGTCGGCCCGGTCCACCTTGTTGACCACCAGCACGACCGGGAGGCGGGCCTCGAGGGCCTTGCGCAGAACGAAGCGGGTCTGTGGGAGGGGGCCCTCGGATGCGTCCACCAGCAACAGCACACCGTCGACCATGGTCAGGCCCCGTTCGACCTCCCCGCCGAAGTCGGCGTGACCCGGCGTGTCGATGATGTTCACCTTGATCCCGTTGTGGACCACGGCGGTGTTCTTGGCCAGGATCGTGATCCCCTTCTCGCGCTCCAGGTCGCCCGAGTCCATCACCCGTTCGTTGACCGACTCATTGGCCCGGAACGCCCCCGACTGCCAGAGCATGGCATCGACCAGGGTGGTCTTCCCATGGTCGACGTGGGCCACGATGGCCACGTTGCGGATGTCGTCGCGGGTCAGGAGGGGCATGGGTTCACGGGGGCGGGTTCAAGCGGTGGGAAGGTCACGGGGGGCGCGGCCCGACGGGCTCTGCCATCACGGTATCGACGATGCGTCAACGGTCGCGACCGGTCCAGGCTAGTCGGCGCGGTCGACCACCTGATCGCGCCGGGTCATCCGGCGGTCGAATTGGATGCCGCCGACTGGCTTCCGGTGCCGACGGCGTTGATGGCCGCCACCTTGAAGGTGTAGGTGCTGAAGTTCGACAGTCCGGTCACCGTGTCGGTGGTGGCCGTGGTGTTGAACGTCTGGGCCGTCTGGGCAGTGCCCCCGATGTAGGGGGTGACCACGTAACCGGTGACGGCCGAACCGCCGTTGGAGGCGGGCGCCGTCCAGCTCACCGAGACCGTCGAGTTGGTGAGCTTTGTGGCGGTGCCGATGGTCGGCGCCCCGGGTGTGGTCGCGGTGGTCACCGAGTTGGACTGGGCCGAGGCCGCCCCGGTGCCCACGCTGTTGATGGCGGCCACCGTGAACGTGTAGGCCGTGTTGTTGGCCAGCCCGGTGGCCGTCTCGGTGGTGGCCGTGTTGTTGAAGGTCTGGGCCGTCTGGGCCACGCCGGCCTTGTAGGGGGTGACCACGTAGCCGGTGACGGGCTGTCCGCCGTTGCTGGCCGGGGCGGTCCAGGTGACGGTGGCCGATCCGGCTCCGGCGGTGGCCGTCCCGATGGTCGGCGCCCCCGGCGTGGTGGCCGGGGTCACCGAGTTGGACTGGGCCGAGGCCGCCCCGGTGCCGACGAGGTTGATGGCGGCCACCGTGAACGTGTAGGCGGTGCCGTTGGTCAGCCCGGTGGCCGTCTCGGTGGTGGTCGTGTTGTTGAAGGTCTGGGTGGCCTGGGCCACACCGGCGATGTAGGGGGTGACCACGTAGCCGGTGACGGGCTGTCCGCCGTTGGAGGCGGGAGCGGTCCAGGCGACCGAGGCCGTCGTATTGCCGTAGGTGGCCGTGCCGATGGTGGGTGCGCCCGGTGTCGTGGCCGGGGTGACGGCGTTGGACTGGGCCGAGGCCGCCCCGGTGCCCATGACGTTGATGGCGGCCACCGTGAAGGTATAGCTGGAGCCGTTGGTCAGCCCGGTGGCCGTCTCGGTGGTGGCCGTGTTGTTGAAGGTCTGGGTGGCCTGGGCCACACCGGCCTTGTAGGGGGTGACCACGTAGCCGGTGACGGCCGACCCGCCGTTCGCGGCGGGTGCCGCCCATGAGACCGTGGCCGAGGCGTTGCCGTAGGTGGCCGTGCCGATGGTGGGTGCGCCCGGAACGGTGGCCGGAGTGGCTGAGCCGGACTGGCCGGACTGGCTGCCGGTGCCGACCACGTTGATGGCGGCCACCGTGAACGTGTAGGCGGTGCCGTTGGTCAGCCCGACGGCCGCTTCGGTGGTGGCGGTCGAGTTGAAGGTCTGGGTGGCCTGGGCGACGCCGGCGATATAAGGCGTGACCACGTAGCCGGTGATGGGCTGTCCGCCATTGCTGGCCGGGGCCGTCCACGAGACCGTGACCGCGGTGTTCCCCGGGATGGCCGTGCCGATGGTGGGCGCACCCGGCGTGGTGGCCGGGGTGACCGAGTTGGACGCCGCCGACTGAGTCCCGGTGCCGACGCTGTTGATGGCGGCCACCTTGAAGGTGTACGCAGTGCCGTTGGTCAGCCCGGTGGCCGTCTCGGTGGTGGCCGTGTTGTTGAAGGTCTGGGTGGCCTGGGCCACACCGGCGATGTAGGGGGTGACCACGTAGCCGGTGACGGGTTGTCCGCCGTTACTGGCCGGGGCGGTCCAGGTCAGCGAGGCCGAGGCGTTGCCGTAGGTGGCGGTGCCGATGGTGGGCGCACCCGGCGTGGTGGCCGGGGTGACCGAGTTGGACTGGCCGGACTGGGCGCCGATGCCGACGCTGTTGATGGCGGCCACGGTGAAGGTGTAGGCGGTGCCGTTGGTCAGCCCGGTGGCCGTCTCGGTGGTGGCCGTGTTGTTGAAGGTCTGGGTGGCCTGGGCCACACCGGCGATGTAGGGGGTGACCACGTAGCCGGTGACGGGCTGCCCGCCGTTGGAGGCGGGAGCCGTCCAGGAGACCGAGGCCGAGGCGTTGCCGTAGGTGGCGGTGCCGATGGTGGGCGCACCCGGCGTGGTGGCCGGGGTGACCGAGTTGGACTGGCCGGACTGGGCGCCGGTGCCGACGCTGTTGATGGCGGCCACGGTGAAGGTGTAGGCGGTGCCGTTGGTCAGCCCGGTGGCCGTCTCGGTGGTGGCCGTCGAGTTGAAGGTCTGGGTGGTCTGGGCCACGCCGGCGATGTAGGGGGTGACCACGTAGCCGGTGATGGGCTGCCCGCCGTTACTGGCCGGGGCCGTCCAGGCCACCGAGGCCGAGGCGTTGCCGTAGGTGGCCGTGCCGATGGTGGGTGCACCCGGTACCGCCACTGCGGTGATCGAGTTGGACTGGGCCGAGGCCGCCCCGGGGCCCACGAGGTTGATGGCGGCCACCGCGAAGGTGTAGCTGCTGCCGACCGTGAGGCCGGTCGCCGTCTCGGAGGTGGCCGGGTTGTTGAAGGTCTGGGTGGCCTGGGCCACGCCGGCCTTGTAGGGGGTGATCACGTAGCCGGTGACGGGCTGACCGCCGTTGGAGGCGGGGGCGGTCCAGGTCACCGTGGCCGAGGCGTTGCCGGCGGTGGCCGTCCCGATGGTGGGCGCCCCCGGTGTGGTGGCCGGGGTGACCGAGTTGGACTGGCCGGACTGGCCGCCGGTGCCGACCAGGTTGGTGGCGGCCACGGTGAAGGTGTAGGCGGTGCCGTTGGTCAGGCCGGTGGCTGTCTCGGTGGTGGCCGTCGAGTTGAAGGTCTGGGCCGTCTGGGCCACGCCGGCGATATAGGGGGTGACCACGTAGCCGGTGACGGGCTGCCCGCCGTTACTGGCCGGGGCCGTCCAGCCGACCGAGGCAGTTGTGTTGCCGTAGGTGGCGGTGCCGATGGTGGGCGCTCCCGGGACGGTCGCCGGGGTGACGGCGTTGGACTGGGCCGAGGCCGCCCCGGTGCCCACGCCGTTGATGGCGGCCACCGTGAAGGTGTAGCTGGAGCCGTTGGTCAGGCCGGTCGCCGTCTCGGAGGTGGCCGTCGAGTTGAAGGTCTGGGCCGTCTGGGCCACACCGGCCTTGTAGGGGGTGACCACGTAGCCGGTGATGGCCGCGCCTCCGTTGGAGGCGGGTGCGGTCCAGGTGACCGTAGCCGAGACGTTGCCGTAGGTGGCGGTGCCGATGGTCGGCGCCCCCGGCGTGGTCGGGGTGGTCACCGAGTTGGACTGGGCCGAGGCCGCCCCGGTGCCCACGCCGTTGATGGCGGCCACCGTGAACGTGTAGGCGGTGTTGTTGGCCAGGCCGGTCGCCGTCTCGCTGGTGGCCGTCGAGTTGAAGGTCTGGGCCGTCTGGGCCACGCCGGCCTTGTAGGGGGTGACCACGTAGCCGGTGATGGCCGAGCCACCGTTCGATGCAGGAGCGGTCCAGCTGACGGTGGCTGATCCGACACCCGGCGTGACCGTCCCGATGGTCGGCGCCCCGGGCAACGTGGCCGGGGTGACCGAGGCGGACGGCGCCGACTGGGTGCCGGTGCCGTCAGCGTTGACGGCGGCCACGGTGAAGGTATAGGCGGTGCCGTTGCTCAGCCCGGTCACCGTCTGGGTGGTGGCCGTCGAGTTGAAGGTCTGGGTCGTCTGGGCCACGCCGGCGATGTAGGGGGTGACCACGTAGCCGGTGATGGCCGTACCGCCGTTGGAGGAGGGTGCGGTCCACGAGAGCAGGGCCGAGGAATTCTCGGAGATCCCGTTCACTCCGGTCGGCGGGCCGGGAACCGTGGTCGGGGTGACGCTGTTCGACGAACCCGACTGGTTTCCGGTGCCGGCGGCGTTGATGGCGGCCACCTTGAAGGTGTAGGCGGTGCCGTTGGTCAGCCCGGTCACCACCTCGGTGGTGGCCGTCGAGTTGAAGGTCTGGGCCGTCTGGGCCGCGCCACCGATGTAGGGGGTGACCACGTAGCCGGTGATGGCCGCGCCTCCGTTGTTCCCCGGTGCCGTCCAGGTGACCGTGGCCGAGGCGTTGCCGGCGGTGGCCGTACCGATGGTCGGCGCCCCGGGGACCGTGGCCGGGGTGACCGAGTTGGACGCCGCCGACTGGGCACCGGTGCCGATGGCGTTGATGGCGGCCACGGTGAAGGTATAGGCGGTGCCGTTGGTCAGCCCGGTCACCGTCTCGGTGGTGGCCGTGGAGTTGAAGGTCTGGACGGTCTGGGCCGAGCTCCCGATGTAGGGGGTGACGGCATAGCCGGTGATGGCCGAGCCGCCGTTGCCGGCCGGTGCCGTCCAGCTGACGATGACCGAGGCGTTGGCCGAGATCGCCGTCCCCATGGTGGGCGCGTCCGGGGTCGTGGCCGGGGTCACCGAGTTGGACTGGGCCGACTGAGCGCTGGTGCCGATGATGTTGATGGCAGACACCGTGAAGGTATAGGCGGTGCCGTTGGTCAGCCCGGTCACCGTCTCGGTGGTGGCCGTGGAGTTGAAGGTCTGGCTCGTCTGGGCGACGCCGGCGATGTAGGGGGTGACCACGTAGCCGGTGATGGCCGAGCCGCCGTTGTTCGACGGTGCCGTCCAGGTGACGGTGGCCGAGGCGTTCCCGCGGGTGGCGGTGCCGATGGTTGGTGCGCCCGGCGGCGTGTCCGGGGTGACCGCGTTGGACGCCGCCGACTGGGCACCGGTACCGACCCCGTTGATGGCCGCCACCTTGAAGGTGTACGCGGTGCCGTTGGTCAGCCCGGTCACCGTCTCGCTGGTGGCCGTGGAGCTGAACGTCTGCGCCGTCTTGGCCGTGCCGCCGACGTAGGGGGTGACCACGTACCCGGTGATGGGCACGCCGCCGGTGTTCCCCGGCGCCGTCCAGGTGACGGTGGCCGAGGCGTTCCCCGGTGTGGCGGTCCCGATCGTGGGCGCGCCCGGAACGGTCGGTGCGTTGATCGTGTTGGACGCAGCCGACTGCGGGCTGGTGCCGATGCCGTTCGTGGCCGTGACCGTGAACGAGTAGGCGGTGCCCGGGGTCAGGCCGGTGATCGTGGCCGATGTGGCGGTGGCGCCGTTGACGGTGGTGCCGGCGCAGCTCGAACACCCGGGGCTCGGGATGACGGTGTAGTTGGTGATCGCCGATCCGTCATCGGCCGGATCGGTCCAGTTCACGGCGATCGAACCGTTGGTATTGACCGCGGCCGACACGTTGGTGGGCGCGCCCGGAGCTGCCGGGACGACGACCGAATTGGAGGGGCTCGACGGGCTGCTGGTGCCGTTGGCGTTGGTCGCTGTCACCGCGAAGGTGTACGAGGTGCCCGGAACGATGCCACTGACCGTGGCCGACGTGGCCGTGGCGCCAGTGACGGTGACACCGGTGCAGGTGGAGCAGTGCGGGCTCGGGCTCACCGTGTAGTTGGTGATGGCCGATCCACCGTTGGAGACAGGATCGGTCCAGGTCAAAGTGGCCGTCCCGTTGGCGTTGGCCGTCGCCGTCCCGATGGTGGGGGGCGATGGGGCCGTGCTGGTCGGGTAGTTGGGAAGCCCACCCGTTGTCTGCGAACAGTACTGGGTCACTGCGGGTCCCGTCTGCGGCACGCCCTGCGCATTCAAGCCCGAGTACGCCCCCAGCAGCGGCGGGCACACGCTGGCAGAGCCCACCCCGGCATTGGTGGTCACCGACTGCAGGACCCACGAGGCAGTTGACGGCACGAGGTAGCTGGGTGGCGACACGAAGTCGAGCAGCGGGTCCCACGTGTAGTTCTTCTGGTACCCGGAGCTCAGCGTGTAGGTGATGTTGCCAAAGTTGTTGTTCTCGGTGAAGGTCCCCACCGGGCCACGCGCGAACTGTTGCACCGAGCCGTAGACGATCAACGGTCCCTCCGTGCCACCGTCGGCATAGTTGTTGACGACAAACGACTGGGTCAGGGCCAGGATGGCCGCATCGATGGTGATGCCATTGGTGCCGTTCGAGGGGTCACAGTTGGGTGGAGGCGAGGAACCGCAGTACGACAGAACGGTCGGCGTATTTCCATTACCAGTGGATGAGGCCAACAGGGGTCGGTTGATCTCCGCATAGTTGTAGGCGATCAGCCCGAGTGAGTCATTGGTCCCACCGGGGCTATAGGGGCAGAACCCTTCGGAGGGGGCACTGAAGCCGCTCTGGCCCGTGGTCCAGGTGCTGGAGCAGTCGGCGTAGGTGATGCTGCCGTCGACGATGACGTCGTTGGCCGTTCCGATGGTGAGTTGGCCGGAGAGCGACCCGCTGACGAATGCATCGCCCTCGGAGTCGGGTGAGCTCGTCTCGCCGTAGTAGCAGCTGGCGCACCCCCCCGCCGTGACCTGCGCATCGGGCCCGTAGGTCGTGGACGGTGTGAGCGTGTAGGTCTGGCCGACGTTGGCCGAGGAGCTCTTTGCGTACGTGCCACCGCTGTAGGCGGCAGAAAAAGTGTCTCCGACCTTGGATGACTCGGTCGCCGTGCAGGTTGCCGTCGAGACATAAGTGGCCGGGGTGGTCGCCGGGGTCACGGCTGTGGGCGTTGAGAGCGCTGCGGCCGAGCAGTTGTTGATGGTTTGCGCCGTATTCCAGCTCTGGCAGGTCGAACCGTTGACATTCCTGCACGTGGCCTGGCTGAACGCCACTGTGGCCCCGGTATTGAGCTGGCTGCTGGCCGACGTCACCTTCGCCGTGAGGGTCACCGACGCGTTCGCGGCCGGGGACGACGGAGTGGAGGTGACGTTCGTCACGGTATTGGACAAGGGGTCGTCGAAGGGGTTGGCCCAGGCCTGGCTCTGGGCGGCGGTGGCGTTCTCGACGAAGACGACGCCATTCGAGGGAAGCGGCGCGGTCCCGTCATTCGGGCAGTTGTTGGTGTTGATGGGGGCGCCGGTGGCGATATCGCTGAGGTTGTTCTCGTCGAACTGGTAGCCGAGGCCGGCCACGGTCTCCTCCGGAGTGTCCGGGCTGATCACGGTCATCTGCCCGACACCGTTGCTGGTGGAGAGCTTGATCTGGGTCGGGCCCGAGTAGAGGCATCCGTTCTGATTGGCAATGGTCCCCAGCTGCGCATCGGTGCTCGGGGGCTGTTCCACGGGGTTGCCGCTGGAACTGGGGTCACTGGCGGTGGTGGGGCTGAAGAGCGCCACATCACCGGTGGCGCTGCTGCAATTCGAATCGCTTCCGGTCATCCCGTGTGTGCTGTCCACAAAGAGGCAGTTCGGGTCGGCTGTGGTGACCGGCGACGGCGACGTAGGTGTTCCGAACGACGGGGAGTCCGCGGTCTTCCCACTTCCGCTCACGAAGACGGAGTCGTTGGTGAAGACGGGGCCGAAGAGGTAGTCGTTGGGACCGAAATAGACAGGCGAACAGTCGGCACCCTGGTTGGCGATGTTGTAGGTCGTGGGCTGCGTGGCCCAGTTGTAGCTGCAGGTCGAGTAGTTCCCGGTCGAGCTGTAGGACTCGTAGTTGGACCACCAGACGTTCTTGAGGAATCCGTTCTTCGGAGTGACGGTCAGCGTCTCCTGGTCGAAGAGATACCCGTTCGTGGCCGAAGCATCGTGGGCCGCGCCGACGATCTGCACCGAGAGGCTGACCAGTGTATTGGAGGTCGGATCGAATGTCGGTTGTGGATTGCCGAAGGCGTAGTACTCCGCATCGGCTCCCGAGGTGGCCGAGTTCTCCACCACGTTCCACTGGCCGTAATTGAGTCCGCCACAGGTTCCGGAGCCGTTCTGGCTGACGCTGCACTGGGCCAGGCTCGGGTTGGCATTGATGGCGGTCAGGTAGGCGTTCTCGCCGGCTTCGAGGGCGCGGTTCGCATAGATCTGCACCGACTTGGTTTGCTGGAGCGAGAAGGACTGGTCGACGGTGTTGACGAGCACCATCCCGAGCAGCGAGACCACAACGGTGATCGACAGGACGGCGACGATGGCGGTTTGCCCCAGGTCGCTGGCCATGCTCATGCGGTGGCGAAGCGCGTGGCTCATGCGGTGGCGCAGGGCGTGTCCCCAACGGCAGAGAAGGTTGTCTTCTGATGTGTCTGGCATGACGCTCACCCCACTGTGCTGCTGTACTGGTAGGGATAGGCCGAGGCTCCGGCGCTCTCCGGGTACCGATAGACGATCGTCTGGTTGTTGACCTCGCTCGTACCCGCGCCTTTGGCCGAAATCACCAGGTCCACCCCGACGGCCTGGATGGCGTCGGTGGGGCACGAGACCGCGATGGTGGGATAGCTCGAGTCGGGCGACGAACACGCGAACGACGGCGGGGTTGTGTTGGTGGTCTGGGTGGTGTCGGTCGGATAGCCGTAGGCGGTGAGACCGCTGATCTGCTGGTTCCCTACGTCGTTGTAGCCCATGGAAAAGGTGGTGCCTCCACCGAAGTCAGGATCGAAGACGGTGTAGGTGAAGATCGGCTGCGGCGACTGCGGTGGGTCCAGGTTCGGGTTGTCCGGGTTGTTGACGACATCGAGGGCGTTGGTGACCAGCGTGTACTTGGTCGAGTATTGGCACACATTGGTGGACGGCTCCCCGGTCACCGGGCAGCTCGACGCACCGTCGGTTGTGATCGGGAGGTACTCCCTGACCTGGAAGCTGCACGGGCTGGTCGTCGTGCACGAGGACGCCGAGGATCCCGAGGTGACCGGATTTCCGCTCTGATCCAGCTCTTCGGCGACGATCTTGGCCGGGCCGGCCGTGGTCACCTGCGGAGGACTCGAACCCGGTACCGTCTGTACGTTGTTGTAGGCGGTGCCGACGTCGGAGTAGAAGGTGAGGGAGTAGTTCCCGATCGCGGCGAACGCCGGTGTTGGAGCACCTGTCGCGGCGCTCGCCGGTGCCGGCTCGACCTCGGCGCGTAGCAGCGCTTGCAGCGGCGCCAGCGCCGGGAGAGCCTGGTCGAACTCCTGGTATTGCGCGGTCACGGAGTTCGATATCGAGTCGACGACGCTCATGGTGGTCATGACCACCGTGAGGAGCACCACGAGGAGGGTCGATGCGATCAACAGCTCGGTGAGCGTCATACCGGCGTCGTCGAAGTGGCGACCCCGGCGATCCGCCGCCATCCGCCGCAAGCGGTCGTGGGCCGCTTGGAATACCGTGCTCCGGTGCCAGAGGCCGGACCTCACTGCGACACCTGGACCGGACCCGGAAGATAGGTCGTGACTGCGGTCGGTGGCGCGGGGGCGGTGTTGGTCACGACGACCGAGCTGGGATTCACGGTGATGGTGAGAGCGGTGGCCGGGGTCACCGTCGTCCCGGTGGTGACGGTATACGAGTAGGTGCCGAATGGGACCGATGTCTTGGAGTTGCCGTAGGCGTCGGTGACCGGAAGCGTGTAGCTATCTGTGGGACAGAGTGTCGAGGTCAGGGTGACGGTCGCCCCGCTGATGGGTGCTCCGGTCGCACTCACCACCTGCAACGGCAGAAGCCCCAGCGGGACGATCGCCGACGCCGAGCCTCCGGCAAGGGCGGAGAGGGAGGCCACCGGCGTCAGGCTGGCCTGCGCGGGGCAGCCGGCGGCGGTGATCGAGTACCCGAGTGGCTGGGGATAGAGCACCGGAAGGGTGGTGGCGTTGGTCTGACTGGGCGCGGCGGCCGACGTCCAGTTCGTGATGTTCGCCGGGGTGATCTCGAGTGGGATATCGGTCACCGTGGCACTGGAGAGTGAGGAAGGGGTCTGTATCGCCCACGATCCGTGCGGGCCGTTGGTGGAGGTGGCGATCATCGGACCCTGGGGAGTGGCGCCGACAGCTGTGCAGGTGGAGCGACTGGCGGAAGGTGGGCTCTCGCAGGCGATGCCCGTGTAGTACTGGACGCTGACGCCGGAAGGGAGAGCTGGTCCGGAAGGGTTCCACGCCCAAGCGCCACCGGTCAGCGAGCCGTCGAGCAGCTGACCCGGCACGGCGATGCCACAGTCGGCCGTATCCCCGGCAGCCGGTTGGCCGCAGGCGACGGAAGTGATCGTCGGTACGGTGGGCAGGTTGGTGACCTGCGACCACGCGTGCGGTGACTGGGTGAGGTCGCCGGACCATACGGCGCCGGTCCCTCCCGCGCTTCCGATGGCCATGCAGGTGGTCGAGGTACAGGAGAGGCCGGTGACCGACCCGGCTCCTGTCGGGAACGTCGACTCGTTCGACCAGGTACTGGCCGTCGGCGCCGCAGGCGCCGCCGGGGTGGCGGCGATGGTCGCGGTCAGGATCGTGGGATCCGAGGGACTGGTCGAGTCTCCTGCCGCAATGGCCAGGCACAGGGTCGACGTCGGGCAGGTGACCTTGCCGACGGCCGTCACGGTCAGCGCATTCCCGGTGGATGTCGGCAACGTGTCGGTGGTGAAGGTCGGGGTCCATGCCCCGTTGGTGGCCAGAGTGGCCGGGTCGCCGTCGAGACGGAAGATCTCCGGCCTCGACGGTGCGGTCCCGACGACGGCCGAGCCGCTCAGCTCGCAGGTGGTCGTTGCCGGGCAGGCGATGGAGGACAGACTGGAGAATGTCGTCGATGCCGGACTGACAACGCTCCAGGTGTCGCTCTGCGGAGCGGTTTGTCCGACCGCTCCGGCGAGGAGCACCGGGCCGTTGGCGGTCGTGCCGAGGGCATAGCACCCGTTGGCCGACGGACAGGTCACCTTGGTGATGTCGGTGATAGGGGACGCCGACGGTCCGGACGGCACGGTGTCCGTCGAGGTGGTGGCGAAACCCGAGGCGGTGGTCAGGATCTCGGCCCCGTTGGGGCCGTAGCCCACACCGACGCAGGTCGGCGAGCCGCCAGAGGTGCAGGCGACGTCGTTCAGGTTGGTGACATTCGAAAGCGCGGTCGACGACCACGTCGACCCACCGTCGCCCCACGCGGCCGACGCGGCCGAGCTTCCGTTCCCGAGAGCCAGACAGGTGAGCGCTGCCGCCCCCGGGCATTCGGCCCCACCGTCGACCGCCGACGCGCCGCCATAGGAGATGGTGGTGGTGATGCCTTCGTCAAAGGCTGCGAGGTCGACCACCTGCAGGGCCGAGACGGTCACCGGAACGCCAGTGGGGTACACGCTCGTGGAGTCATCCGTCGTCGAACCGGTGGGGGTGACGAACGGTGGGCTCCCGGTGTAGCCCACCAGCGTTCCCGGATTCGGGTACGCCACCGACACGGTGTAGTTCCCTTGCGGTACCTGGGCGAAGACGCAGCCGTTCTTGTCGGGGTTGAACCGATAGCCCGTGCCCCCTGCAGTGGGGGTGATGCTCACTTGGAGAGCTTCGATGCGATTCACCGCCGAGTTGAGGTGGCTACTGTCGATCAGCCCGTTGTTCGAAACCTGCACGGCCAGGAAGCCGTCGGTCTGAACTCCCGGCTGGGGATAGTCGATGTTGGTCGAGTCGATGACCGACTGCCCGTGGCCCCACGACACCTGCACCTGCATCTCAATGACGCCCGGGTGGCTCGGGCTCGGTGGCTGGCCGCTGGAGCACAGGTCCGACTGTCCATTGCCGTTGTTCACCGACTGGAGTGAGTAATAGGCCTGTACCGTGTAGTTGGTGCCGGCGAGGCTGGATATCGGTGTCTGGGCGCCGGGCGGCACGGTGGGGGTCAGCCAGTTGTCGAGGTTCACGGATCCGTTGACCATCGGAGGGGTGGAATTGGACAGGATCTCCATCCACGAGTCGGCCAGCTGGAGTGCCGCTTGTCGTTGTCGGGCGGTGGCCGCGCTGGAAGCCGTGGAGTCCAGCAGGTACCCGAGCGGGACCATGCTGATCATCAGGATGACGAAGGCGATCATCACTTCGATGAGGGTGAGCCCGTCGTCGGCCTCACGCCCCCGGGCGCGGTCGCTGGCGCGGGCGCGCGCCGTCGCGGGGTTCAGTGACCATCGGTGTGACTTCTTCGAGTTCTTTGCGCTCTTCATTGCCCTGTATCGCAGAGTACGCAGCTACAGCGTGCGCTTATAGGCGTAATTCCACCTGCACCAGGCATGATCGACCGGTTCCGACCCGACCTTGAGCCTGGGCGACGGGCGTCATCCAGGCGCTGAGATGAGGACGGGCGCCACCCGCCGGTTCGGGGGCTTGCGTTTTCCCCGCCGGCCGGCGCTCCCAGGGTGCTGGAGCTCGACCTGGGTCGAGGCGTGCGGCGCTCCGAAGGGCCGCGCCGGCCCCGAAGAGCGCGACGGTCAGTACGACTTGGGCAATCCCAACGAGTGCTGGGCCACGAAGTTGAGGATCATCTCGCGGCTGACCGGGGCGATCCGGAGCAGTCGGGCCATGCCCCACATGTCGGCCAAGCCGTACTCACTCGACATGCCGTTGCCCCCATGGGTCTGGATGGCCTGATCCAGTGCCGCCAGGGCGGCGTCGGCGGCGGCGAACTTGGCCATGTTGGCCGCCTCGCCCGCCGCCGGCGTGTCTCCGGCGACATCGCACAGCCAAGCCGCCTTGTCCGTCATCAGCCGGGCCAGCTCGACGTCGATCTTGGCCTTGGCCAACGGATGGGAGATTCCCTGGTGCCGTCCGATGGGCGTGCCCCACACCTCGCGGTCCCTGGCGTACTCTGCGGCCTTGTCGAGGGCGTAACGACCGATGCCGTTGGCGGTGGCCGCCGACAGGATGCGCTCCGGGTTGAGGCCGATGAAGACCTGGCGCAGTCCCTCGCCTTCGGCGCCGATCAACCGGTCGGCCTCGACCTGGACGTTGTCGAAGAACAACGTGTACTGCTTCTCGGGCGCGGTGATCTCCACCGGCAGCACCTGTTTGTCCAACCCCGGCGTGTCCGTGTCCACAACGAACAGGGACAGACGCCCGCGGCCCGTGTCGGGGTCGACGCCCGATCGTGTCACGACCAGGATGGCCTCGCACTCGTCGACGCCGGAGATGTAGTACTTCGATCCGTTGAGGCGGTAGATGTCGCCGTCCTTGGTCGCGGTCAACGACAGGTTGTGCGAGTTCGAACCGGCGTCGGGTTCGGTGATGGCGAAGGCCATCTTGAGCTCGCCGGTGGCGAAGCGGGGTAACCACCGTTGCTTCTGGGCTTCGGTCCCGAACGTGGCGATGATAGTGGCGCAGATCGCCGGTGACACCACGATGACCAGCAGTGGGCAGCCGGCCGCAGCCAACTCCTCTTGCACGATGGCCAGTTCCGTAATCCCACCCCCACCGCCGCCGTACTGCTCGGGTACGTTGACCCCGAGGAACCCACCCTCGGCGACCGCCTTCCACAACTCGTCGGTGCGCTCGTCGGCGTGGGCCTTCTTGACGTAGTACTCGTGGCCGAACTTGGCTGCGATGGAGCCCACGGCCTCCCGCAGCATCTGGTGCTCTTCGGATTCGATGAAGTCCATGGCTTACTCCTCGGGAGCGATCGCTCCGGCATTGTCGGGCACGAGGTCGACCGGGATGTCGACCAGCCTGCTCCGAAGGTACTCTCCCAAACCCTTGGCCTGGGGATCGGGACGGGTGGACGAGGCCACCCCCTCGCCGAGGAGGCCCACCACCACGAAGTTGAGCGCTCGCAGGTTCGGGAACCGGTGGCGACGGATCTCCAGATCGACGGCCTCGGGGAGGAGGGCACGGAACTCGTCGAAGGTCAGGTACTCGTCGAGCCAGGCCCACCCGCGGTCGCTTCTGGCCCACAGGCCCACATTTGCGTTCCCCCCCTTGTCGCCCGACCTGGCCCCGATGATGGTGCCGAGAGGCAGTCGTCGGGTGGGCCCGCTCTGCGTACTCCCATCATGCGCCGGCGACCGGCCGTCCCGTTCGAGGACCAGGTCGGGAGCGATGGTCGCCTCGGGGGCGAGGGCCAGATCCGGTGCGGAGTCCACGATCTGGTCGTGTCCCTCGACCCGAACGCCGGCGGCATGCGCGGCCCGATGAGCGGTGTGGGGGATCTCCACTCGCCGACCGTCGGCATGGACCACCTCGGGGATGACCAGATCCGCCGGAACCAACGCGGGCCAGTACACGCCGTACACCGTGCCCGCGCCGGGCGGCGCGGTCAGGTGGAGGCCGGGGTAGCCGGCCAACGCCAGCTCGGTGGCGGCACTGGAGAAGTTCCGGCCCACCCGGTCGGGATCGGCATCCTTGACCGTGATGCGCAGTTGGGCGGTGGCCTCGACGTTGACCGGAGCGTCGGGCTTGTCGGAGCGGATCAGGCGGGCGTCGAACTCGGCGAACCGCCCGGTGCCGCCCAGGGTGGCTTTCAGCGATCGCAACGTGAGGTCGGCCTTCTCCTCGATGTCGAGCCCGGTGAGGACGAAGGTCATCGAATTGCGCCAGCCGCCGAGCAGGTTGAGGCAGACCTTCACGTCGTCCGGCGCCGGCAACCCCCGGGCGCCGGAGACCCGCACCCGGTCCGGCCCCTCCTGCTCGACGGCGATGGTGTCGAAGCGGGCCACGACATCGGTGTTGGGGTAGTGGTGGCCGGCGATCTCATAGAGCAGTTGGGCTGTGACGGTCCCGACGGACACCTCGCCGCCCGAGCCCGGGTGCTTGGTGATCACCGACGAGCCGTCCGCGGCCACCTCGGCGATCGGGAACCCCGGGTGCTCCATGCCGGCGACCTCTGTGAAGAAGGCGTAGTTGCCCCCGGTGGCCTGGGGTCCGCACTCGATGACGTGGCCGGCCACCACCGCGCCGGCCAACCGGTCCCAGTCGGTCGGCGACCAGCCGTGATGCCAGGCTGCCGGGCCCACGACCAACGAGGCATCGGTGATACGGGGGCAGATGACCACATCCGCCCCTCCCGACAGGGCCTCGACGATCGGCCATCCCCCCAGGTAGGCGTTGGCCGAGATCACCTCGCCGGTGGCCTCCGCCAGGGGTTGGCCGGTGTCGAGGTGGGCCAGCGGATGCCCGCCCCGGTTGAGCTCGTCGATCCGTGGGAGGAGATCGTCGCCCTCGACATGGGCCACCGACACGCCGAGTCCCAGCCGGTCGGCGAGGGCGCGAACCTGGTCGGCCAGGCCGCCCGGGTTGAGCCCTCCGGCGTTGGTGACCACCTTGATGCCGCGGTCGACACACGTACCGAGCACCTCTTCCATCTGGGTGAGGAACGTGTGGGCCCAACCTTTGGAGCGGTCGCGCTGGTAGCCCTTCCAGAGGATGAGCATGGTGAGCTCGGCCAGCCAGTCCCCGGTGAGGACGTCGATCGGACCGCCCTCGACCATCTCCTTGGCCGCCGACAGACGGTCGCCGTAGAACCCGGAGCAGTTGGCGATGCGCAGGGAATCGGTCACGGTGCCGCGCCCTCGGCGGGGGTCGGCTCGCCCTGGGCGCCCTGGTCTCCTTCGTCCGGCTCGACCACCGCGAGTATCTGTCCCGTCTCCACCTGGTCGCCTTCGGCCACGTCCACCTCGGTGACGGTCCCGGCCGCACCGGCGTGGACGGCGTGCTCCATCTTCATGGCCTCGAGGACCACGAGGATCTGGCCGGCCTCGACGGTCTCGCCCACGGACACGGCCACCCGTGCCACTCCACCCGGCATCGGGGCGCGCGCCGACCCCTCGGCCACCTGATCCGCCCCGATCGGGAACCGCTCGTGCTCGACCAACGTGGAGGCGCCGTCGGGACCGTCGACGAAGGCCGTCCGACCGACCCAGTCGACCAGATACCGACGGGCGACACCCGCCGTGGTCAGCGTCACCTCGTCGGGTGTGGCCACCACGCCCTCCATCTCGGCCGCACTGCCGTTCACCTCGAGGGCGGCCACGGTCCGACCGAATCGATCGAAGCAGTACGCGACCTCGACGGTCGCCTCGCCGCTGTCGAAGGCGGTCCGCTGCGGCGCAGACGGGTTGTTGCGGAAACCGGAGGGAATGGATCGCTGCACGGGCGCCTGGTCCCGGCGCCGGGCCTGGAGGGCCAGGGCGGCGGCGACCGCATGCCGCCGGACGGCGTCGTCGTCGGCGAGCGGCGCGGCCAACAGCTTGACGCCATGCCGCTCGAGGAATCCGGTGTCGGTCTCGCCGGCCAGGAAAGCCGGGTGACGGAGCGTGCGGACCAGAAGGTCGCGATTGGTGGTGACACCGTGGATGCGGGCTCCGGCCAACGCGGCCGAGAGGGTGGCGGCGGCCTCCGTCCGGCTGGGCGCGTGGACGATGACCTTGGCCAACATCGGGTCGTAGTGGGGGGTCACCACACCGCCCGACTCGATCCCGGTGTCCACCCGCACACCCCGGTCGGATGATCCGACCTCGAATCGATGGAGCCTCCCGGTCGACGGGAGCCATTCCCGCGCCGGATCCTCCGCGTAGATCCGGGCCTCGATGGCATGCCCAGCAGGTCCGGCGCTCACCGCGGCATGGACCTCGTCCGGCAGCGGTTCTCCGGCGGCGATCAACAGCTGCAGTCGCACCAGGTCCAACCCGGTCACCGCTTCGGTCACGGGATGCTCGACCTGGAGGCGGGTGTTCATCTCGAGGAAGTGGGGATCTCCGGCGTCATCGACGATGAACTCGACGGTTCCCGCGTTGACGTAGCCCACGGCACGGGCCGCGGCAACGGCCGCCTCCACCAGTCGGGCGCGCAACGCCGGGGTGACGAAGGGAGACGGGGCCTCTTCCACGATCTTCTGGTGGCGGCGTTGGATGCTGCACTCGCGTTCGAACAGGGCCACGGTGTCTCCGTAGGAGTCCGCCAGCACCTGGACCTCGATGTGCCTCGGGCTGTTCAGATAGCGCTCGAGGAACAAGGTGCCGTCCCCGAATGCCGCCTCGGCTTCGCGATGGGCGTCGGCCACCGCCTGGCGGAGGCTGACCGGGCCACCCACGATGCGCATGCCGCGGCCGCCGCCGCCGGCCGACGCCTTGACCAGCAACGGCCACCCCAACGAGTCAAGCTCGCCGTCGTCGGGCAGTCGACTGTCCTCGATGGTGATGGAAGCCAACGTTGGCACCCCGGCCGCCCGCATCAGATCCTTGGCGCCGACTTTCGATCCCATGGCGTCGATTGCCGCTGGGCCGGGTCCCACCCAGAGAAACCCCGCTCCGGTGATCACACGGGCGAAATCCCCTGATTCCGACAAGAAGCCGTATCCAGGGTGGATGGCGTCGGCCCCCGAACGGGCGGCGGCATCCAGGATCATGGCTGACCTCAGATAGGTGTCGGCCGGTGAGACGCCGGGAAGATGCACCGACAGGTCGGCCTCCCGCACGTGGGGGCTCTCGGCATCGGCGTCCGAGTACACGGCCACCGTGGCGATCCCCATGGAGCGGGCCGTCCGCATGATGCGCCGAGCGATCTCACCGCGGTTGGCGATCAACAGTGTGCGGATGGGGGTGGAGGCCTGGCCCTCGCCCTTCACTGGGATGTCCTCACTGGAAATCCCCTCACATCCGGAACACGCCGTACCCGCGTGTCCCCTCGATGGGTTGGTTGTCGATCACCGAAAGGCAGATGCCGAGCACGGTCCGGGTGTCCCGGGGGTCGATGATGCCGTCGTCGTAGAGGCGGCCGGAGAGGAAGAGCGGGAGAGATTCGGCTTCGATCTGGGCCTCGACCAGCTCGCGCATGGCGGCGTCGGCATCCTCGTCGAACGGCACCCCCTTGGCCTCGGCCGACTGCCGGCCGACGATGGAGAGCACGCCGGCCAACTGGGCCGGTCCCATCACGGCCGAACGGGAGTTGGGCCAGGCGAACAAGAAGCGCGGGTCGTAGGCCCGGCCGCACATCCCGTAGTTGCCCGCTCCGTACGAGGCACCGATGTTGACCGTCAGGTGGGGGACCGACGAGTTGGACACGGCGTTGATCATCATCGCCCCGTGCTTGATGATCCCGCCCTGCTCGTACTCCTTTCCCACCATGTATCCGGTCGTGTTCTGGAGGAAGACGAGCGGTACGTCGATCTGGTTGGCCAGTTGGATGAATTGGGTCGCCTTGTGGGCCTCCTCGGAGAAGAGCACGCCGCGGTGGTTGGCCAGCACGCCGACGGGATAGCCGTGGATGGAGGCCCATCCGGTCACCAGGCTGGAGCCGTACAGGGGTTTGAACTCGTCGAACCGGGAACCGTCCACCACCCGGGCCAGGACCTCGCGGGGGTCGAACGGGACTTTGGGGTCCGAGGACGCGATGCCCAGGAGCTCGCCCGGGTCGTACACCGGGTCGTCGGCCGGTTGGCTCGGCCCCGGTCCGCGCTTGCGCCAATTGAGCCGGCTCACGATCTGGCGTCCCAGCCGGATGGCGTCGACCTCGTCCGTGGCCAGATAGTCGGCCAGGCCCGACACCCTGGCGTGCATCGAGGCGCCACCCAGCTCCTCGTCGGTGGACTCCTCACCGGTGGCCATCTTCACCAGTGGCGGTCCCCCGAGGAAGACTTTGGAGCGCTCCTCGATCATCACGATGTAGTCGCTCATGCCGGGAACGTAGGCGCCCCCGGCCGTGGAGTTGCCGAAGACGAGGGCCACCGTGGGCAGGGCGGCGGCCGAACTGCGGGTGAGGTCGCGGAAGGCCCGCCCGCCGGGGATGAACAGCTCGGCCTGCGCAGGCAGGTCGGCTCCACCGGATTCGACCAGGTTGATGACCGGTAGCCGGTTCTGGAGGGCGATGTCCGAGGCGCGGGCTCCTTTGCGGAAGGAGAAGGGGTTCATGGCCCCACCCCGCACTGTCGGATCGTGGGCCGACACGAGGCACTCGACCCCGTCCACCACGCCGATCCCGACGATCGAGGACGCCCCGACCGTGTACTCGGTGCCCCATCCGGCCAGAGGGGCGAGCTCCAGAAAGGCCGAATCGCGGTCGACCAGCAGTTCGATCCGCTCCCGCGCCAGCAGCTTGCCCCGGTCCCGGTGCCGCTGCACGTAGCGTTCGCCACCCCCGGCCCTGGCCAGGGCCAGCTGCTCCTCGACCCCGTCCACCGCCTCTTTGAGGGCTCGTTCGTTGGCCCGGAAGGTCTCCGAGCTCGGGTCGACGGTGGTGTGGAGGATGGGCATGGGCTGGATGGTGAGCTCTGGAGACGGTGCTGGTCGCCGGGGCGTCCGGGCCGCCGGGTCGCATTGCTCCGGCCGACGTGGGAAGAATAGGCCCTATGAGCTTTCTACCGCACCACGCACGGGGCTCCTCTCCCGTGGACGTCCCGGATGGATGTGCGGCGTGGTGATTCGCACCTACCCGCAGGGCATGGAGGACCCCTCGCCCTCGGGCTCGCAGCCCGCACCCGGTTCCGCCGGTCGTCTGTCGGCGGTGGTGCTGGCGGCGGGCGAGGGAACCCGGATGCGCTCGGCCCGACCGAAACCGCTGCACCGCTTGTGCGGTCGGCCCATGGTTCTCCACGTGCTCGACGCGCTGGCCGAGTTGTCGGTGGCGCGGGTGGTGGTCGTGGTCGGGCACCGCGCCGAGTGGGTGACCAAGACGCTCATCGAACACGCCCCCCCCGGCATGGCCATCGAGTTCGTCGAGCAGGTGGAGCAGCGGGGCACCGGCGACGCGATGGCGGTGGCCCTCACCGGGCTTCCGGATGAGGAGGGTGATGACGACGGGGACGTGGTGGTGTTGCCCGGGGACACACCACTGCTGCGGCCGGCCACGTTGGCACTGCTCGTTCGTCAGCACCGGATCTCGGACAACGCGGCCACCCTGCTGACCGCGGAGCTCGACGATCCCACCGGCTACGGACGGGTGGTCCGGGGACGTGATGACTCGGTCGCCCGGGTGGTCGAACAGGTCGACGCGTTGGACGAGGAGCTCGAGGTGCGCGAAATCAATACGTCCATCTACTGCTTCAGGCGGAGCGTGCTGGCTCCGTCCCTGCGGCGGTTGAGCCCGGCCAACGCCCAGGGCGAGCATTACCTGACCGATGTGGTCGGTGTGCTCTACGAGGCGGGCCACAAAGTAGGGTCCGTACTGGTCGATGACACCATGGAGGTGGCCGGGGTCAACGATCGGGCCCAGCTGGCGGTGGCAGAGGCCGAGTTGCGGGACCGAATCAACGAGAGGTGGATGCGCCGTGGCGTCACCATGTGGGATCCGGAGCGGACCTACATCGACGTCGACGTCGAGATCCAACCTGATGTGGTGCTACTCCCTGGGGTCATCTTGCAGGGATCCTGCGTCGTCGGAGCCCACGCCGAACTGGGTCCCGATGTCCATCTGGTCGACACGGTGGTGGGGGAGGGCGCGGTGATGGCCTCGAGCGTGGGTCGGCGCTCGGTGATCGGAGCCAACGCCCGTATCGGCCCGTTCGCCGTGCTCGAGGAGGGCACCGAGGTTCCGCCGGGAGCGGTGATCGGTCCGTGGACCGTGACCTCCGCCGGGGCCTCTGACGGCCTCGACGGCAGGGGGTAGCGTCGTGGGCATGGAATTCACTCCTCGCCGTCGCCTCGAACTGGTGTCGGGAAGGTCCCACCCCGAGCTCGCCCGGGATGTGGCCAAGCAGTTGGGCGTGGACCTCGGAGAGGCCAACCTCCGCGAATTCGCCAACGGCGAGATCCACTGCCGTTTCGATACGTCCATTCGCGGAAGTGACGTGTTCATCATCCAGACCCACTGTGGCCCGGTCAACGATTCGTTGATGGAGCACCTCATCATGATCGATGCAGCCAAGCGGGCGTCGGCCAAGAGGATCACCGCGGTCTGCCCGTACTACGGGTACTCGCGCCAGGATCGGAAGGCCACCGGGCGGGAGCCGATCACGGCCAAGCTGGTGGCGGACATGCTGTCGGTGGCCGGAGCCGACCGGGTGGTCAGTGTCGATCTGCATTCCGGACAGATCCAGGGCTTCTTCAATGTCCCGTTCGATCATCTGACGGCCGCGCCGGTGCTGGTCGATTATCTGCGGACACAGCGCAGCGACGATCTGGTGGTGGTGGCACCCGATGCCGGTCGGGTGAAGGTCGCGGAGCGGTTCAGCCAGCACCTGACGGCGGACCTGGCGGTGGTCCACAAGCGCCGGTTGCGGGGAGCGAGCGATCAGGTGGAGGCACTGCACGTGGTGGGTGACGTGGAAGGGCGTCAATGCGTGTTGATCGATGACATGATCGACACGGCCGGGACCATCGTGGCCGCGGCCGACCTCCTTGCCGACCGCGGGGCCGCGGAGGTCTGGTGTATGGCCACGCACGCCGTCCTGTCGGATCCGGCGGTGGACCGCCTGAAGAATTCGGCTCTGACCAGGGTGGTGGTGACGAATACGTTGCCCATCCCCCAGGATCGCCACTTCGACAAGCTCGAGGTCCTCTCGGTGGCCAAGCTCATCTCCGATGCCATCGACGCGGTATTCGAGGACTCGTCGGTGTCCGAGATATTCGGTGGGGAGAATTTGGCCTGATCACCTGGCCGTGGGCGGCCCCCGTGTCCGGTTTGCCTCCACCCAAACGAACGTTTATACGATGAGGAGGCCCGGACCGGCCGACCGGGATCCGCCTCCTGCGCCGCCGGTCCGGGCCCTCAAGTTGGCGGCCGTCTTGACCGATGGAGGCGGAGGAGGGGTCTGGAGGGAATTCGGGACGCCACCCTCGCTCCGGAACCGGCCGGTTGACCCCTGTGGCCCGTCCGCCAGCGGCTCGTCTATCATGGTGGGCCGTCAGCAGCGGCCCTCTGAGATCGCCATCCTCGGGAACGATCGACCGGAACGGCACTGCCCCCGTGTCAGCCCTTCTTGAGGAGTTCCCGCATGCCCGAAGTCACCCTCGTCGCCGAAGCCGGCCGTCCCACCGGAACAAGTTCGACGCGCCGTCTACGGACCCAGGGGAAGATCCCCGCCGTGGTCTACGGCCACGGTTCGGAGCCCCTGCCCATCGCCGTGGGCGCCCGGGAGTTCCAGATCGCCATGTCCGGAGAGGCCGGCCTCAACACCCTGCTCTCCCTGGAGGTGGGCACGGACAACTTCCTCACCCTGGCCCGGGACATCCAGCACCATCCGTTCAAGAATGTGGTCACCCACGTCGACTTCCTCATTGTCCGGCGCGACGAGGTCATCTCTGCCGAGGTCACCATCAACCTGGTCGGTGAGGCGATCGAAGTCCAGCACGGGGACGGAATCGTCGATCAGCAGCTCTACACCCTGCACATCAAGGCCAAGCCGGCCGACATCCCGCCGTCGGTGGACATCGACATCTCCGGCCTGACCATCGGGGCCTCGCTCCACGTCTCCGACATCACCATCCCGCCCGGCGTCGAGTTGGAGACCGATCTCGAGACCACCGTGGTGGCCGGGCAGCCCCCACGGGTACAGACCACGGCCGAGGAAGAGGCCGAGGTCACCGCCGCAACTGGCGAAGGCGGCGAAGCCGCCACTGCGGAATCGGCGGGCGACGCCGAGCCCGCCGAGGGGTAAGCCCTGCTCCGCCACCGGCGGGCGCCGGGGTCCTCCCGTAGGGGAACCCCGGTCGATGTTCTCGTGGTCGGTCTGGGCAACCCCGGGAGCGAGTATGCCGGCACACGCCACAACGTGGGGGCCGAGGTGGCGGTGGTCCTGGCCGACCGGCACAACGGACGGCTCAAGTCGGAGAAGGGGCTGCGTTCACTGGCGTGCGAGATACGCATCGATGGACGGGTTGTCCTCGTCGCCGTCCCGCAGACCTTCATGAACGATTCCGGCCAGGCCGTGGCCCCGCTCGTCCGACGGGCCGGGATCGACCAGGGCGGTGCGTCGGCGGAAACCGCATCAAGGCTGATCGTGGTTCACGACGAGCTCGACCTCCCTTCGGGTCGGGTCAAGGTCAAATCGGGCGGGGGCACCGCGGGGAACAACGGGCTCAAGTCGATCGACAGCCATCTGCACACCAACCAGTACCTCCGGGTGCGGGTGGGGATAGGCAAGCCGCCGGGACGACAGCCCGGCGCCGACTACGTGCTGAGGCGCCCCGGTGCCGCCGAGCGCGCCGGTCTCGAGAGAGCCGTCGGGGAGGCGGCTGACGCGGTGGAGGTCATCGTCACCGAGGGCGTCCAGGCCGCCATGACCCGGTTCAACGCTGCAGGTTGAGCCGGCCTGAGCGGCGGCCGGTACAGTCGCTGCGGTGGCCGACGACTCGATGGCTCGAAGCGAGGCCGCCGAAAGGAGCGCCGAGCCCGGTCGCGTGAGGAGCAGAAGCGGCGACATCGCCATCTCGGTCAAGGGCCTGACGAAGTCGTACGGGAGCTTCGTGGCGCTCCGCGGCATCGACTTCGAGGTCCGCCGCGGCGAGGTGCTCGCCCTGCTCGGGCCGAACGGTGCCGGCAAGACCACCTCGGTCGAGATCCTCGAGGGCTACCGCCGTCGAGACGGCGGCCAGGTCTCGGTCCTCGGGGTGGATCCCGAGCGCCGCGACCGTGGCCTTCGGGCCAAGGTGGGCATCGTGCTTCAAGAATGCGCCGTCGACCCCTACCTCACCGTGAGCGAGGTCGTGACCCAGCGCGCCGGCCTCTACCCTTCGCCACGCCGGGTGGGCGAGGTGATCGACCTGGTCGGTCTCGGGGCCAAGGCCAAGGCCCGGGTCAAGAACCTCTCGGGCGGACAGCAGCGCCGGCTCGACCTCGGATTGGCCCTGGTCGGCAATCCAGAGCTCATCTTCCTGGATGAGCCAACCACCGGGTTCGACCCTTCCGCCCGACGGGAGGCCTGGGACGTGGTCAGGGGCCTCTGCGCCGAGGGCCGCACCGTGGTCCTCACCACCCACTACATGGACGAAGCCCAGGAGCTGGCGGACACGGTGACGGTGATCGCCGCCGGCCAGGTGGTGGCCTCTGGATCTCCGGACACCCTGGGCGGCCGGGACCGCGGCGAGACCACGGTGCGTTTCATGCTCCCGGGCGGAACCTCCCTCGGGGACCTGCCCCTGCCGGCCGGGCTCGTCCCGGAGATGCGCGGGGCATTCGTGGAGCTCCACATCACCGAGCCCACGGCCGTACTCCACGCCCTGACTGCATGGGCGATGGCGCGGGGCGAGGTGCTCTCGGGCCTGGTGGTCAACCGGCCGTCACTCGAGGACGTCTACCTCGAACTGACCGGGGGCACACACACCGGCGGGGTGTGGCCCGAGGGCGGGGGGACCGGGGCGACCACGTCGTGAACGACCTCGCCATCGCCAAGAATCAGGTTCGCTACGAACAGAAGGCGTACTGGCGGAACCCGATGGCGGCGGTGTTCACCCTCATGTTCCCGGTGGTGTTCCTGGTGGTCGTGGGCACGTCGGCCGGCTCGTCCCTGGTTCCGGGCACGACGCTGGCGTACTCCCAGTATGTCGTGGTGGCCATGTTGACCTTCGGCCTGATCGCGGCCTGTTACACGAACCTGGGGATGACCATCTGCCTGCGTCGCGACTCGGGAGTGCTCAAGCGCATGAGGGGTACCCCCATCTCCATCGGCTCGTACATGGGCGGCATCATCGGGAGCGTCATCATCAACGTGGCCTTGCTCACCGTCTTGGTGGTCGGTATCGGCATGGTCTTCTACCACCTCCACTTCCCTTATCACCTCCTGGCGGTGCTGGTGACGCTGCTGATCGGCATCGTCACGTTCTGCGCTCTGGGCATGGCTGTGACGATCCTGGTGACCAACGCCGACGCGGCCCCGGCCGTGATCAACGGGATCTACTTCCCGATCGTGTTCATCTCCGGCGTCTTCTACCCGCTGAGCAACGGTTCCGTGCTGTCGCGGATCGCCGACTACTTCCCCGTTCGTCACTTGATCATCGCCCTCGTACACGCGTTCGAGCGTGGTCCGGGATCGGGGTTACGCGTCCACGATCTGACGGTGATGCTGCTCTGGGCGGCGGGTGCCCTGTTCTTCACGGCCCGCCGGTTCCGGTGGGAACCCCGGCGTCGCTGAGCCCCGCGGTCAACACCGGGAGCCGGTCCCGATACCCTGAACCGGTGAGCCTCCGCTCGCTTCCACCTCTGCTGCGCAACGAGCCCGCCATGGCGCGGGTCGTCGGCGCGTCCAACGCCACCCTGGCGGTGGCCACGCCGGCGCAGGCCTTTGTGCTGGCCGGCCTCATCCGCCTGGGCACACGCCGCCCCGTCCTGGTCGTGACGCCTACGGGCGCGGCGGCAGATCAGCTGGCCCATGACCTCGAGGCTTTCACCCGGGGCGGCCCGGAGCTCCTCGAAGGCGCCGGGACGGTCGAGGTCTTCCCGGCGTGGGAGACGCTGCCCTTCGAGCGGGTCAGTCCCGACGTGTCGACCATGGGTCGTCGGCTCCGGCTGCTGTGGCAGGTGGGCGGTGCTCCGGGCGCCGAAGCGCCCGGAATCGTGGTGGCCCCGGTCAAAGCGGTGCTCCAACGTCTCGGGCCCTGGCGCTCGGCGGCCCGTCCGGTGGTGGTGGCCAAGGGCGACCAGGTCGTGGTCGACGAGCTGGTCGGGCGACTGGTCGGTATGGGCTATCGACGTGAGTCGATCGTGGAGCACCGGGGTGAGCTCGCCGTCAGGGGTGGAATCGTCGACGTGTTCCCCTCGACCTCGGAGGAGCCGGTCCGGATCGACCTCTGGGGAGACGAGGTGGATCGGCTCACCCGGTTCGATGTCTCCGACCAACGGTCGATCGACGATCTGGCCCAGATCGAACTGTTCGGCTGCCGCGAACTGGTGGTCGACGAGGCGATGCGCCGGCGGGCCGCCGGATTGGTCGGTTCTGCACCCTGGGGGCGCCACCAGTGGAATCGTCTGGCGGACGGCGACCAATTCGACGGCATGGAGTCGTGGCTTCCGTGGTTGGCCGACTCCGAGGAGCTGATCACCGACCTGTTGGGAGACGATGCGCTGGTGGTGCTGGTCGAGCCGCGCCGGGTCCGCGACCGGGCCGGCGAGCTGCTCGACGAGGAGTCGGCGCTGGCTGACGCGCTGGCCGGCACGTGGGGCCTCGAGGCCGGTGACGGGGCACCCCGTCTGCACGTCGCCTTCGACCGCCTGTTGACCGGCACCTCGTCCGGGGTCGTTTCACTGGTGCCCACGGCCGAGGGGCCGGACATCCCCTTCGTGGAGAGCCGGGGGTGGGAGCCCATCCTCGGGGACGGGTCCAAGCTGGCCGGCCAGGTCTCCACCCTCGTCGACGACGGGTATGCCGTCGTCCTCTGCTCATCGAGCAACGGCGGGGCGGAGCGCCTCTCGGGCATTCTGGCCGAGGAGGGCCTGTCGGTACCGGTCCGGTCCGACCGTCCCGACGGATCGCCGGACCTCACCGCTCCCGGTGCCCGCATCGTCGTCGCACCGGTGGATCGCGGCTTCGTGCTGCCCGGGGCTCGAATCGCCGTGCTCGCCGAATCCGACGTCACCGGGCGCCGGCGCCCCCACCGCCAGGCCCGGACCCGGGCCCGGCCCGTCGACGGCTTCTTCGACGATCTGGCCCCGGGCAGTTACGTCGTCCATCGTCAGCACGGCGTGGCCAAGTACGGGGGCATGGTCACCAGGACCATGGGGGGCTCCACCCGCGACTACCTGCTCCTCGAGTACCGGGGAGCGGACAAGCTGTACCTGCCCACCGACCAGATCGAGCTGCTCACGCCCTACGCCGGTGGCGACTCGCCCACCGTGAGCCGGCTTGGCGGGTCGGAGTGGCAGCGGGCCCGCTCCAAGGCCCGGGCGGCGGTGCACGAGATCGCCGAGGAACTGGTGGCCCTCTACCGTCGCCGGCTCCAGGTCCCCGGGCACGCCTTCGCCCCCGACACCCCATGGCAGGCCGAGCTCGAATCGTCCTTCCCGTTCGTCGAGACATCCGACCAGCTCCGCGCCATCGAAGAGGTCAAGGCCGACATGGAACGGCCTCAGCCCATGGACAGACTGGTCTGCGGCGATGTGGGCTTCGGCAAGACCGAGGTGGCCATCCGGGCCGTCTTCAAGGCCGTCCAGGACGGGTTTCAGGCTGCCGTCCTGGTACCGACGACCCTGTTGGCCAGTCAGCACGCCCAGACCTTCGCCGACCGCTACGCACCGTTCCCGGTGAAAGTCGAGATGCTCAGCAGGTTCCTGACCAACGCCCAGGCCAAGGCGGTGCTGGCCGGATTGGCCGATGGTTCGGTGGATGTGGTTGTCGGGACCCACCGGTTGCTCGGGGGGGACGTGACCTTCAAGAAGCTCGGGCTCCTGGTCGTGGACGAGGAACAGCGGTTCGGGGTCAGCCACAAGGAGTCGATCAAGGCCCTGGCCGACGGGGTGGATGTCCTCACCCTCACCGCCAGCCCGATTCCCCGTACCTTGGAGATGGCCCTGACCGGAATACGCGACCTCTCGATGGTCAACACCCCTCCGGCGGCCAGGCGACCGATCCTGACCCACGTCGGCGAGTTCGAGGAGGCGGCTGCGTCGGAGGCGATCAGGCGCGAGCTCCTGCGAGAAGGGCAGGTGTTCTACGTCCACAACCGGGTGCAGGACATCGAGGCGGTCGCCACGCGGGTCCAGCGGATGGCACCCGAGGCCCGGGTGGCCGTGGCCCACGGACAGATGGACGAGGGGTCCCTCGAAAAGGTGGTCCTCGACTTCTGGGAGGGCGGCTACGACGTACTCGTGTGTACCACGATCATCGAGTCCGGCATCGACATGCCCATGGTGAACACGCTGGTGGTGGACCGGGCCGACCTCTTGGGGCTCGGGCAGCTCCACCAGCTCCGGGGTCGGGTCGGACGGGCCGGGCAGCGGGCCTATGCCTACCTGTTCCACCCGGTCGACCGGGTGCTCTCCGAACAGGCCTACGAGCGCCTGCGCACGATCGGCGACCATACCGAGCTCGGCTCCGGATTCAAGATCGCCTTGCGCGACCTGCAGATCCGGGGAGCCGGGAACCTCCTCGGGCGCGACCAGTCCGGTCATATCGCGGCCATCGGCTACGACCTCTACGTCCAGCTGGTGGCCGAGGCCGTCTCCGAGCTCAAAGGGGAGCCCCGGCCGAAGCCGGTGGAGCTCTCGCTCGACCTTCCCGATGCCGCCCATCTACCCTCCGACTACGTGGAAGCAGAAGATGTGCGCCTGGAGGCCTACCGGCGCCTGGCCGCGGTTCGGACCGTCGAGCAGATCGACGATGTCCGGGCCGAGTGGGAGGACCGCTTCGGCCCCTTGCCCGTGCCGGCCCGGGCATTGATCGAAGTGGCCCGGCTGAGGGTCGAATGCCTTCGGCTGGGGATCACCGACGTGACGGTGACCGTTCCGGGCCGGGGGATGGGCGGTTCCGGAGGTGGCGTGGGTGGGGGCCAGGGTGTTGGGGGGAGGCGGGCCGCGGTCAAGCTGTCCCCGGTGACATTGCCGGCATCAGCCGAGGTCCGGTTGCGCCGGTTGGCCCCGGGGGCCGCGTATCAGCCCGATCTCCATCGGCTGCTGGCGCCGATGGAGATGCCGGCCCACGGCTCGGAGTTCGCGCCGCTGTTGGTGGAGTTGCTGACGGAGCTGGTGCCCCCGACGGATTGACCGGACAGCGGTTCGTCCGTTCGGACCAGACACATTGGCTCGCCCGTTCGGACCGGACACGGTGGTTCAGTTTCCGGAATTGGCCGTTTTATCGGCTCCAGGCGATGGTTTTACCTCTCCCACCCTTGGTTCCTATCGGCTGTGGCCGATAATTAGGCCAAATTCGAAATTGTTGCGCCCGCCCGTCCATCCTTGTCTTCCGGTCCGGGCGACGCCGACCGGGTACGTCGACGGGGAGCCGCCGCGCAGTCGGGCTGCTTCAGCCAGCCGATAGCATCACCGCCGTGAAACGCCAACTCTCCGGGGCCGCCGTCTGCCTGCTCATCGTTTCGGGTGCTCTGGCGTCGGCCTGCAATGTGAGCCCGACGGCGGCCACGGCCAACGGCACGACCATTTCGACCGGCAGTCTCAACAGCCAGCTCCGTACGCTCGACAGCACCCAGTACGGGGCCTGCCTCCTGCAGCTGGAGAACCCGCAGCTGACCTCGGCCTCGGGCCAGGGCGCTGGCGGGCCCGGTACCTACACGACGGCGTTCGCCGGTGCCGTCCTCGAGAGCGAGGTGGGCCAGCTGCTCGCCCAGCAGTACGCCGTCTCCAAGGGCCTGACCGTCTCGTCGTCCGATCTCTCGACGGCCAGATCCGACTTCGCGGAGACGCTCGACGGAGAGATCAGTGCGGCCGTACAGCAGTCGACCTCGACCGGGTCGACATCCTTCTGCGAGAGCCCGGACGGTTCGAGCCTCACCGGGGACCAACTTCTGGGCGGCCTACCGAAATCCGTGAGCGACGCTCAGGTACTCAACCAGGCCTATGACGAGAAACTGTTGGCCGACGGGGCGGATCTCTCCACCGACGCGGTATTCGACTACTACGTGGCCAACAAGCCGGAGTTCACGGTGGACTGCGTGAGCCGGATCGTGACCGGCTCCGAAGGTACGGCCAATCAGATCGTGGCCAAACTGAATGCAGGGGCGCCGTTCGCAGCCGTGGCCAAAGCGAGCTCGATCGACACGCAGACAGCGGCCAGCGGCGGGTCGCTGGGCTGTAACTATACCCAGGCTGCGGTGGAACAGGACCTCGAGCAGCAGGACATTCTCCCGGGCCGGCCCACGACGCCGGTCCAGAACTCCGGAACGGGCCAGTGGTTCATCTACGAGGTCACCAGCCAGACCCTCGAGCCGCTTTCGGCGGTCGAGTCGGTGGTGCGGCGCGAACTCCTCCAGGCTACTGCCAACGTCGATCGGGTCAGCAAGGAGATCATCGCCTTCGCCCACGGCTCCGACGTGTCGATCGATCCACAGTACGGGACGTGGGAGCGGGCCACGATCGTGCCTCCCGTCGCGCCCCCGCCGCAATACCTGCTGTCGGCGGTCACGGGGCCACAGAGCTCTACCACACCGTCGCCGCTGAGTTCCACCGGGTCGGGGAGCGGCAGCTGATCCTCCCGGAACGACGGCCGCCATGGTGACCGAGCCATCGGCCCGTCCATCGATCCCACCTCGGATCGATGTCGTCGGAATGGGTCCAGCCGGCCCCGGGCTGATCACCGCGCATACCCTGGCCGTCGTCGCCCGAGCCGATGTGGTGTTCCTGCGTACGACCCGGCATCCGTCGGCGGAGGCCTTCGCCGGGGCGCGCTCGTTCGACCTGCACTACGAGCGGGCCGACTCCTTTGACGAGGTGTATCGGGCCATCGTCGCCGACATTGTGGCCGCAACGTTGGTCGCCACTGCCGACGTCGGCGGCCGCCACCCGGGGCGGGGGACGAGGCTTGTCTATGCGGTACCCGGTTCGCCGACGGTGGCCGAGCGAACCGTGTCCCTGCTTCTGGAGCACCCTGCGGTGGTCGCAGGTGAGATCGACCTGGAGGTCCATCCAGCGGTGTCCTTCCTCGATCTGGCCTTCGCCCGGGTCGGCGTGGATCCCGTGACCGCGGGTGTCAAGGTGGTCGATGGCGAGGCGTTCGCCCTCGAGGCGGCGGGGCAGTCGGGGCCGCTCCTGGTGGCCCAGTGCTGGAGCGCGTCGATCCTGTCAGCGATCAAGCTCTCGGTGGAGCCGACCCCTTCGGACATGGTCACGGTGCTCCATCATCTCGGACTGTCCGACGAGCTGGTCCGGGAGCTGGCGTGGGACGACCTCGACCGCTCGTTCGTCCCGGACCACCTGACCTCGTTGTGGATTCCGCACCTGGCCAGCCCGGTCGCCGTCGAGCTGGTGCGACTGGACGAGCTCGTCCACACCCTGAGGCAGCAGTGCCCCTGGGACCGTGAGCAGACTCACGGTTCGCTGGCCCGTCACCTCCTCGAGGAGGCCTACGAGGTGCTCGAGGCCATCGACGTCCTGGCTGCCATCGATGCTGCGGCCCCGGTCGGAGCCACGACCCACTCCGGCGGTGACGAGGGAGAGGAGCAACGACAGGGAGAGGAGCAGGCGGTCGCGGACCTCGAAGAAGAGCTCGGAGACCTGCTCTTCCAGGTGTACTTCCATGCCATGTTGGGAGCCGAAGCGGGGCGTTTCACATTGGCCGATGTCGCTCGCGGCGTGCACGACAAACTGGTGTCTCGCCATCCTCATGTGTTCGGCGATCTGGACGCGGCCACGCCCCAGGCGGTGGCCACGAACTGGGAAGCCCTCAAGAAATCGGAGAAGCGTCGCTCGAGCGTGACCGAGGGCATTCCGGCCGCGCTGCCGTCGCTGTCCCTGGCGGCCAAATTGCAACGCAAGGCATTGGCCGTGGGTATGGTGCTGCCCGGCCTGGCCGATGAGGCAGCGCGCGTGGTCAGGGGCGTCTCGGAGCTCGGGACGGCGGATCCCGGCACCTCCCGACCGGACGCACCGAACCCCGTGGTCGAAGGGATCGCCGACGGACAGGGGGGACGTCCCGACCACGCGGTCGAGCTCGGCGAGTTGCTCTTCGCACTGGTCAACATGGCCCGATTGCTCGGAATCGACCCCGAATCGGCGTTGCGAGCTCGGGCCGCGAGCTTTCGGACCTCGGTTGAAGAGCGGGGATGATCCGGGTGTTCGGACCGCCGTCGCCTGTCAATAGTGGGAGAATTACCAGGTCCGAGAGGTCCCGGGTGGTAGTTTTGCCCGGACCGGCAACAGGAGTGACGACATACAGTGAGCGCGATCGAGCAGGTCATCGGCCGGGAGGTACTGGACTCCCGCGGTAATCCGACCGTCGAGGTCGAAGTGGTGCTCGACTCCGGGTCGGTCGGAAGGGCCATCGTCCCATCCGGGGCATCGACCGGATCTTTCGAGGCGGTCGAGCTCCGCGACGGTGCCGAACGCTACCGGGGCAAGGGTGTCCAACGCGCGGTCGCCAACGTCAACGGCGAAATTGCGGACATGCTCGACGGTTTCGACGCCCTCGATCAGCGCGGGGTGGACCTGGCGCTCATCGATGCCGATGGCACCCCGAACAAGGCCCGTCTGGGGGCCAACGCGGTGCTCGGTGTCTCCCTGGCCACGGCAAAGGCGGCGGCCGACGAGCTCGGGCTTCCGCTGTTCCGGTACGTCGGCGGTTCCGACGCCCACGTGCTCCCCGTTCCGATGATGAACGTGGTGAACGGCGGTGTCCACGCCGACAATTCGATCGATCTGCAGGAATTCATGATCATGCCGGTTGGCGCCGCTTCGTTCTCCGAAGCCCTGCGCTGGGGGGTCGAGACCTACCATGCCCTGGCCGGGGTGCTCAAGGTCCGGGGACTTTCCAGCACGGTCGGCGACGAGGGAGGGTTCGCTCCCAATCTCTCCTCCAATGAGGAGGCGGTCCAGATCCTGGTGGAGGCCATCGAGGCGGCCGACCGGGTTCCTGGCACCGAGATCGCCATTGCCATGGATCCGGCCAGCAGCGAGTTCTACAAGGATGGCCAGTACGTGCTCGCCGGTGAGGGCCGGACCCTCACCTCATCCCAGATGGTGGCGTACTGGGTCGATATGGTCGCTCGCTATCCCATCGTGTCCCTCGAGGACGGGATGGCCGAGGACGACTGGGACGGGTGGGTGGCACTCACCGAGTCTCTGGGCGAGACCGTCCAACTGGTCGGCGACGATCTCTTCGTGACGAACGAGGACCGGTTGCAGCGGGGCATCGATTCGCACGCGGCCAATGCCGTGCTGATCAAAGTGAACCAGATCGGAACCCTGACCGAGACGCTCGGAACCATGGCTCGGGCCACCCGTTCCTCCTACGGGTGCGTGATGTCACACCGCTCGGGGGAGACCGAGGACACCACCATCGCCGATCTTGCCGTGGCCACCAACTGCGGTCAGATCAAGACGGGGGCGCCGGCCCGCTCGGACCGGGTGGCCAAGTACAACCAGCTGCTGCGGATCGAAGAGGTTCTCGGGGAGTCTGCGGCTTTCTACGGCGGGGAGGCCATGGCCTCGTGGAGGCCGGACCGGTGAGTCGCCACCTCCATGCCCGGTCCAAGCGCGCCAAGGGCAAGTTGGGACCGACCAGGCGATCGGCGAAGGCGCCGTCGAAGGGCTCGACCCGATCAGGCCGCTTCCGATCAGGCCGCTTGACCGGGCTCCGCGCTGTCCGCCGGCGCGCCGGCGCGGGCCTGTCGACAACACGACTGACAACACGATCGAAAGAACGATCGAAAGCGCGATCGAAAGAGCGATCGAAAGCGCGATCGAAAGAGCGATCGAAAGCGCCGGTTTCGCCCCTCACCCGTCGGAGCCGGATTCCCGTGGCGTTGGCCGCCGCATTTGCCCTTGCTGTCCTCGCCACCAACTTCCCCCTCCCGACCCTCCTGTCACAGCACCACCAGCTGTCTGCGGAGGCGGCGCAGCTCCATCAGGTTCAGAGCTCCAACCGATCGCTGTCGGAACAGAACCAACAGCTCAATTCCACCGCCGAGATCGATCGGCTGGCCCGTCAGGACTATCAGCTGGTACTGCCGAACCAGACGCTCTACAACGTGCTGCCCCCGTCCGGCAGGACGACATCGGCTACCGCTGGGAGGTCGACATCGGGTGACCCTGGGGACCAACGGCTCGTGCCTCCGGGAGATGCCCCTGACATGTCACCAGACCCCGGTCTTCCCCGGACGCCTTCGACCTCCGGCTCCGCCGGAGCGACAGCGGGGGCCGACGCTGCCGGATCAGGAGTGAACGGCTCAGCTTCGACCGGTGAGGCGGGAACTGCATCGAGCCAGTCGAGTTTCTGGTCCCGGGTGGCCGACACGCTCGAATTCTGGAAGTGACCGGGCGGCCTCGGGCCGGACCCGGGACCGGCGGCGCGTCGGCGTCAGACCTCGAGGCGGTGGCCGAGCTCATCGGGCGGAAACCTGCCGGCGAGTTCGAGGTGGTGGTCCGTACCGATGACGGCACCCCGGCGGTCATCGCCAATGCGCCGTTTCTCTTCGACGGCACGCCGATGCCCACCCGCTTCTGGCTGGTCGACCCCGATCTTCGGGAGGCGGTGAGCCGGATCGAGTCGGCCGGGGGCGTCCGACAGGCCGAAACCGAGGTGGGAATGGACCGGATCACAGCCGCCCATGCCCGCTACGCCGATGAGCGCGATGCCCTCATTTCCGCCGACCACCGCGGGCCGAGGCCTTCGGGAGGGGTAGGTGGCACCAGGATCGGGGTCAAGTGCCTGCACGCCCACCTAGCCTGGTGGCTCACCGGAGGCGACGATCCGGTCGGCGAGTGGACGGCCCGGCGGATCGGCCTCCATCCGGCCTGACCGACGGGCGGCGGTCGCCGCTCCGCCAGAGGTGCCGGGGGTCCGGGGGTGGTGAGGCCACCCGGGCCGTGGTAGCAAGGGCTCATGCGCGCAGTTGGTCCGGTGGCGGCCATCGATTGTGGGACCAACTCCACCAGGTTGTTCGTCGTCGACTCCCGGGGCAGACCCCTCGAGCGCCTGATGCGGATCACCAGGCTGGGCGAGGGCGTCGACGCCACCGGGAAGCTCTCGGGTGATGCCATCGACCGCTGCCTCTCGGTGCTGTCGGAGTATCGAGAGGTCATGCACGGACTGAGGGTGGTGAGGAGCCGGTTGGTCGCCACGTCGGCGGCGCGGGATGCGTCGAACGGCGATGAGTTCCTCAGAGCCGCGGGCGAGACGGCCGGAGTGAAGCCCGAGCTGCTCGATGGGACGGCGGAAGCGAGGCTGTCGATGGCCGGCGCGGTTTCCGACCTCGATCCCGGTGAGGGCCCATTTCTGATCCTGGACATCGGTGGCGGCTCGACGGAGCTCGTGGCCGGATCGGGGCCGGACGATCCGGCATTGGCCGCCATCTCGATGCAGGCCGGATGCGTGCGTGTGACCGAGCGGTTCCTCGACTCGGACCCGCCGTCGCCGGACGAGCTGCGCCGCGCCGAGTCGATGGTGGCGGAAATGTTGGACGCGGCCATCGCCGACGAGCCGCGGTTCGAGACGGCACGCCGCCTGGTCGGGCTGGCCGGTACGGTCACCACGCTGGCATCCCTGGAGATGGGACTGGACGACTACGACCGCGACCGCGTCCACCACTCGGTGCTCACCGTCGACGAGGTCCGGCTCTGGTACCGGACGCTGGCCGCAGAGGTCAAACAAGCACGGCTCGACCGGGCCGGCATGGTGCCGGGGAGGGAGGACGTGATCGTGGGAGGAGCGATGATCCTCGACCTGGTGATGAACCGCTTCGGATTCACCGAGTGCCTGGTTTCGGAGGCCGACATCCTCGACGGGATGGTGGCCGGCCTGCTCGAAGGTTGATGTGAGAAGGTCGGATTCGGGATCGCGGCCTTCCGCCGCCCGCTCTGTCCGGCCGACGATGTGCCGTCCGCTCGGGCCGTCCGCTAATTCTTGGCCGATAAACTGTCCCGGATGGCTGTCGCCGAGAGCCGTGACCCTACCCTGGGAGTGCAAATGCTTGACGTCGATGGCCAGGTGATATCGGCCGACGTATTGGTCGAGAGGATCGAGCACCTCCTCGAGGCCGTTCATTCCGGAAGCCAGATACCCGGTTCAGCCTCGGCGGACGCCGCTGCGCCCGTGGCGCTCGATGCCCCCATCCATTCCATGCGGGTGATCCACGGCCAGATGCACCCCCCGGAGATCGGGGGGACCGGGAGCCTCCGCGGACGGGCGGGATCCGTGGTCAAGCGCGCCGTGCGCAAGGCGACCAGCTGGTACGTCGAGCCCCGGTGGATCCTTCAACAGCAGCTGGACAGCCAGGGCATCGAATTCTCGGCTCAGGCGTACAACGCCGTCTATCGCATCGACAACGAGCTCGATGAGCTCCGCCGGCAGGTCACCCGGCTCAAGATGCAGCTGGTGGCTGCGATCGAGCGGACCAACCTCGTCCGCCGGGACGTGGCCGGACTGGCCGAAGAGCTGGCCGCGCAGAGCCACAAGATCGAGCATTCCGCGCTGCAGACCGACATTCGTCCGCTGACCAGGGAAATCACATCTATCCTCGATCGCCTTGGGGCGGTCGGGACGACGGGTGCCGACATCGACTACGTGGGATTCGAGGACAGGTTCAGAGGCAACACAGACGAGCTCCGAGCATCGCAGGAGCGCTACCTCAAGCTGTTCCCCCCGAGCTCGGTGTCTGGGCAGATCATCGACATCGGTTGCGGCCGCGGCGAGATGCTCTCCATTCTGCAGCAGGCCGGTCACGAGGTGATGGGTGTCGACTCGGACCCCGACATGATCGAGGCTTGCATCACCCGAGGGCTCCCCGCCGTCGTCGATGACGGGATCCAGTATCTGTCGCGGGTGGAGGACGACTCGCTGAAGGGGATCTTCTGCGCCCAGGTGGTCGAACACCTGATCACTCCGGAGCTGGAGCGGCTCATCCTCCTGGCCGAAGAGAAACTCCAGCCCGGTGGGGTCATGGTCATCGAGACCATCAACCCGAGAAGCTCGTACGCATTGGGAAACCATTTCTACGCCGACACCTCCCACGTCCGACCGGTCCATCCCGAGACGTTGCGCTACATCTGTGAACAGGTCGGATTTCGGTCGGTGGAGCTCGAAGAGCGGTCACCACACCCTCTGCTCGGGCTGACCGACGAGCTTCCCACCGGTCCGGTGGGGGAGGCGGTGGCCGCGTTGCTCGAAAACGTGTTCGGGCATCAGGACTACGTCATCGTCGCCTCCAAGTGATCGAGTACCGGGCAGTCCACCAGTTCCATTCCGGAACGGCTGTGGGAGATGCGATCACCAATCAGATGTTCGAGCTGCAGCGGCTTCTGCGTGAGCTGGGCCTCGAATCCGAGATCTTCGCCGAGCACATCGCGCCCGGGCTCCAGGACCGCATCCGCTCGGTCCACGGCTACGGGGGTTCGGAGTCCGACCTCCTTCTCCTGCACCACTCGATGGGGTACGACGCCTTCGACGATGTCATCTCACTTCCCAACGACATCGTGACCGTGTACCACAACGTCACCCCGGAGCAGTACTTCGACAACGAGGTCACGCGCCGTCACATCCGGCTCGGACGGGAACAGCTCATGGCGCTCGCCCGCCGCTCGCTGTTCGGCATCGCCGATTCCAACTTCAACCGGCGTGAGATGCTGGCCGTCGGATTCCGCCGGGTCGAGGTGCTGCCGGTCAGGGTCGACTTCACTGAGTTCGCCGATGTCAACATCGGGACCGGCGTCAGATCCAACGACTGGCTCTATGTCGGGCGGATCATCGGAAACAAGTGCCAGCACGACCTCGTCACTGCCTTCGCCCATTACCACCGGACCTTCGATCAGGAGGCGCAGCTGCTGCTGATCGGCGATACGGCGGCGACGGACTATGTGGACGTGGTCAGGTCCGAGGCCGAGCGTCTCGGGGTGGCCGATCACGTGATCATCATGGGCAAGGTGTCCGACAAGCTTCTCAGGTCGGCGTTCGCGGGTGCAGGGGTCTTCGTATCGGTCAGCGAGCACGAGGGCTTCGGCGTACCCATCCTCGAGGCGATGGCGGCCGGCGTACCGGTGGTCGCCTACGGCGCGGCCGCCATCCCTGAGACGATGAGCGGGGCGGGCATCATGTTGCACACCAAGGACCCAGCCGTCGTGGCCGCGTCGGTGCAGGCGATCCAGTCCGACCCCGAACTGCGGCAGCGCCTCATCGGACGCCAGTTGGCGCGGATCGAGCAGGTCCGCAGCTTCGACAGCAGGGCACTCTTGCGCAGGGTCATCGACCGGGCCGCGGGGGTGGCGGTCCCGCTCGAGATCCAGATCCAGGGACCGTTCGAGACGAGCTACAGCCTTGCCGTGGTGAACCGGCAATTGGCGGTGGGTTTGGACCGATCGCCACGACAGGCGGTCTCCATCTATGCCACCGAGGGTCCCGGCGACTACGAGCCGGCCGAGGAGGACCTCGAGCGGCATCCGGAGGCCGCCGCCCTGTTCGCCCGGTCCGCGCAGGTCCCCTTCCCTGACGTCGTCATCCGTCAGATGTATCCACCCCGGGTGATCGACACTCCCGGCGGGATCACCTGTGAGTACTTCGGATGGGAGGAGAGCCGGGTCCCCGACTCGGTGGTGGCGGACTTCAACCGGTATCTGGACGGCGTCGGGGTCATGTCCGCCTTCGTCCGGGACGTGCTCCGGGACTGCGGGGTCAACATCCCGATACGCGTGGTGGGGAACGGGGTGGAGATCCCCGACCCCACGGCCGAGGTCGAGGCCCCGGAGCTGGTCGACCTGCGGTCGTTCACGTTCCTCCACATCAGTTCGGCTTTCCCGCGCAAAGGGGTCGACGTTCTCCTCGAGTCGTACTACGCCGCCTTCGACGGCACGAGCGACGTGTCCCTGGTCCTCAAGACGTTCCCCAACCCTCACAACCAGGTCGCTGAGGTCCTCGACCGACTGCGCTCCGCCCACCCCAATCCACCCGACGTGAGGTGGATCGACCGGGACCTCGACGACCGTGAGATCGAGGCGCTCTACGGTCTGGCCGACTGCTACGTCCATCCGGCCCGGGGCGAAGGGTTCGGCCTGCCGGTGGCAGAAGCCATGGCGGCCGGGGTTCCGGTCATCAGCGTGGCCTACTCCGGCCTGGCCGACTTCGTATCGGAGGAAACGGCCGTCACCATCCCGTACACGCTCGAACAGGCCCAGACCCACCTGGACCTCGAGGATTCCATCTGGGCCGAGCCTGACGGTGACACGCTGACCCTCGAGCTGCAGCGAATGGTCGACGACGCTGACGGGCACGCGGTCAGGGCGCGGGTGGCGGCAGCCCGCGAGCTGATCACGACCCGCTTCTCGTGGGACGCGGCCGTCGGGCGCTGGGAGGAGTTTATCGCCGATCTCGAGGACTCGGCCGAGATCCAACGGGTGGCCATGGTCACCACCTGGAATTCGCGGTGCGGCATCGCCGAGAACACCCGTTACATCGTCGAACACTCGCGCCACGTCTTCGACTTCGACCTGTTCGCCGATATCGATGCCGCGGTCATCGACCCGGTCGTCGACCTGGGTGTGAGCCGCACGTGGAAGGACCGCTGGACCCCTGACCTCTCGGGGCTGGAGGACGAACTCAGGTTGACGGATGCCGAGGTCCTGCACGTGCAGTTCAATTTCGGGTTCTTCGAGTTCCAGCGCATGGCAGACCTCATCGAACGCCAGCTGGAGAAGCGAGGCGTGGTGGTCACACTCCACCGCACCCGTGACTACGACGACCGGGGCGAGCTGCTGACGCTCCGCCAGATCGCGTCCACATTGTCGAAGGTCGATCGGCTGATCGTCCACCAGGAGTCCGACGCCCGCTTCTTGGCGGAGATGGGATTGCAGGAGAACGTGACCGTGGTGCCGATCGGTGCCGCCGTCCCACCGGAGCTCTCGCCGGAGGATGTGCGCGCCTCCCTCGGGCTCGGGTCGCGTCCGGTTGTCGGCACGTTCGGCTTCCTGCTGCCCCACAAGGGCACCCTCGAACTGGTCAAGGCGATCGACCCCCTGCGGGACGAGTTCCCCGATCTTCTCCTCCTCGCCCTCTGTGCCCGCTATCCACACGTCGAGTCGAAGGAGTACGAGGCCCAGATCCGGGCCGAGATCGCCGCCCGCGGCATGGAGGACACGGTGCTTCTGATGACGGAGTACCTTTCCGACGATGTGGCCCGAACCCTGCTGCGGGGGACGGACGCGATCGTGCTCCCCTATCAGGAGACCGGGGAATCATCCAGCGCCGCGCTCAGGTTCATCCTGCCACTGGGCCGGCCGGTCGTCGTCACCGACGCCCCCATCTTCACCGACTCACGGGACGCGCTCCTGGTGGTGGCCGGCGATCCCCTGAGTATCGAGGACGGGGTCCGACGGGTCTTGATGGACAGCGATCTGCAGCGCGACCTGGCCCATCGTTCCGCCATGGAGGCCCGTCGGTTCCGGTGGGCCCGTGTCGTCGCCGACCACCGGGAGATCTACACGGCGGCAAAACGCGCCGGCCGGGCCCGCCGCCTGAGCCGATCGCCGACCAGGATCTCGACCTTCGAGGGCACTGGGTAACGCGGCAACCGGCTGTTCCGCGCATATGGTTGGGCCGAAATGATCGGTGCACCACCCTCGGCCCTCGAGGCATCATCCCTGCCAGAGGACGTTTCGCCCGCCCCCGAGCCGCCAGGGCGGGGAAGACGTGGGCAGGCGCTGTGGCCCGCCCTGGCGGCTGTCGCCGGCCTGATGGGGGCGTCCGTCGCCGCCTTGGCCCTCGTCAGGCATCAGGGCATCCGCATCAACGGCGATGAGCCCCAGTACCTGGTCGAGGCCGAGTCGATCGCCCGGGACTTCACGCTCAACAGCAACCCCGGCTACGTCTACATCATCACCCATCACATCATCTACCCGTTCACCCAGAAGCCCGGTCCGAACGTGGCCGGTGAGATCGGGCAGGCCGTCCTGGAGCACCATCTCTACCTGCCCATCCACTCCATCGGTCTCTCCGTGCTGCTGGCCGTTCCTGTCCTCGGCGGGCCGAATGTGGTCGTGCCCGCATTCATGCTCATGCTGGCCGCCCTGGCCGTCGGAATCGTCCACCTGGTGGGCCTCGTCGCCGGCGTCAGCTCGCCGTGGCGTTTCGCGTTGGCCGGTGTGTTCCTCGCCCCCACCTACGTCCTGGCGACGACCCAGATCTATCCGGACCTGATGACGGGGATGATCATCGGCATCGTCGTCTTCCTGGTGGCCCTCTTCGAGCTCCGGAAGGGCTGCACCACCGCCCAGATCGTCACCGGGGGAATCCTGCTCGCCGTGTTGCCCTGGCTCGCCCAGAAGAACATCCCGATGACCTTCCTTCTCGTCATCGTGCTGGTGGTGGCCCACCGCCGGACCATGATGGCCGCCCGGGAACTCGCGTTGCTGGCCATTCCCGCCCTGGCCAGCCTGCTCGGGGTGGTGGCGTTCAACCTCTGGGCCTTCGGCCACCCTCTGGGCATCAAGAACCCGATCGCCGTCTCCGGCGTCGAGACCTGGACCCGATCGGCAGCCCTGCTGTTCGATCGGCGCAGCGGGATCCTCATCCAACTGCCGATCATCCTCCTCGGCCTGGCCGCCATGTGGGCCTGGCGACGCCGGATCCCGCTGGTGGTCGTGGCCACCATCGTCATCGCCTTCGCCGTCATCTACGGGAACGGCACCGAGCCGGGGAGTCAGACCGGAGGTAGCTTCGCCGGCCGGTACGCGTGGCCGCTGGTGCCGGTGTTGCTGGGCTTCAGTGCGCTCTACCTCATCGACCTGTGGAGGGTCCGTAGAGCGGTCGTCCCGCTGGTCGTCGGCCTCGGGGTGGTGCTCTCGGTGATCGAGTCGGTACCGGTCGTTCTCAACGAGCACCTCTACTACAGCCAGGTGCCGTGGGATCCGATCTCCTACCGGGGCTGGTGGGGGGGGCTCGACCCGTCACCGGTACTCGGGTACCTCCCGGGTGCCGAGATCTACAACATCGCGCTCTGGACGCCGGGTGGGCTGTCTGGGATCCCCGCCTTCCTGCCCGGCACCATCCCGTGGGGAAATGCGCGTGACCTGTGGGGCCTGGCCTGCGTCCTGCTGCTGGCAGCCACCGCTCTGTACTGGCTGGTGGCATTGGTGCGGCGCCCGGCCCGCATCCGGCGTCGCCTGCTCGCAGCACTGGGAGGCGCCGGATTGGTCTGTCTGGTCCTCGCCCTGACGTCACCGGTGCAGCTTCCGGCGCCGGTGACCATCAAGGCCCGTGTGCTCGCCTCCCAGGCGGGTACCAAGCAGGGGACGGCGGTGGTGGCGCGGGGCTCCGGCCAGGACGGCTACGTGGCTCTCGGTCCCTTCTGGGAGGTGCTCCCCGGGCGCTACGAGGCCGTCATCCGCTACGACCTCGACGACGGTGCTCCGGGAGCGGCGCTCGGACAGGTCGTCGGGATAAAGAAGCCGCCGCGCGGGAGGGTGGCCATCCTGCAGAGCAGCCCGCTGTCGCCCGCCGCGACCAGCAGCCATCATCAGTTCGTCGTGACCAGCGACGACGAGGTGGCCGTACGCGTGCAGTTCCTCGGGACCGGAACCATCACGGTCAAGAGCATCTCGCTGGCCAAGCTGGCGTCGGGCTGACGGGGACGACCGGCGTGGGAGCACCGGCGCCCCTACGTCGGTGCTCCTGGCATATCGGCCTGAACGGGCGTGACCGTGCGGTCCGGCACCACGGCATTGAGCAGTCCGGTACGGATGACCCGGTAGCGCACGTTGAGATGATCCAACGTGGCCACGAAGGATGACTGGGGGACGCCATCCGGCCCGATCGTCAACAGCGGGGCCGAGAATTGGGAGGCGCCGCGGTTGGCCTCGTTCGGGGGCACGAAGAGCCACGCCGGGCGCTTGCTGGCCAGGACATCGTTCTCGATCGCCGCCGACCGGATGACGTCCTGGCCGATGGGCGTGATCGTCAATCGGTTCTGACTCAAGAAGTCGAGCTTGTAGGCCACCCAGTAGTCGGCGTAGCCGGTGGTGACACCCGACTTCTCCAATCTGGTCACTGCCTCCAGGGAGGTCCGGTCGGGATTTCCCCACACCCGGGTGAAGGCGTGAGGCTGCCCGGTGGCCTGTGAGAACGTGACCACGCTGAACACCAGTGCCACCAGCACGATACCGGCCATCACCGTCGCCACTGCGGTACCAGATGACGTCCGTCCCTCACCGACGGCGGGCTGGACGGGACCGCCGACCGGTTGCCGGACCGAGCCAAGTCCCGACAGCCTCCGGGCCGCCTCGCACAGCCCGATGACGACCACCATGGCCAACAGGGGCGGCAAGAAGACGCCGTAGCGACCGTTGGCGAACTGCGTCGAGGCGGGTGAGATGGCGTAGACCAGGGGGAACGCCAGGACGGCGGCGCCGATGGCCATGGCCCGCCCCGGCCGGGCCAGGCACAGCAGCAACGAGACGATGACCAGGGCGACGAGGACGGTGGTCAGCACTTTGACGACCGGCTGGCCCAACCCCGACGCGATCCACGCCAGGTCGTTGCCTCTTCGCACACCGAGCTCGGTCGGGAAGACCAAGCTGAAGAACGAGTTGAGGCGGCCCCCGAAGTCGAGCGGCCGGCTCCGGACATTGAACGTGGCTCCGTTGAGCGAATCGAAGTGGGTATGGAAGTTCGCCCACAGCCAGGGAAGGGCGCCGACGGCGATCGCCACCAGGGCGATGGCTCCCCCGGGGACCCACACCCGCCATCGGGATCCGGTGGTGATGACCAGTGCGCCGAGGAGGAGCAGCCCGGACGGGATGAGGTAGTACGCGATCTCCGGCGACGACCACCAGCCCACGCCGGCCGCCAGACCGAGGACGGCGAATTCGATCGCGGACCGATGCCCGTCGAGAATGCGCAGGGACCCGAGGAGCACGATGAGCCCGCAGGTGAGCGTGACCCCCCGGAACCCGTAGAAGAGGACCGAAAAGCTGATGGAGGCGAACGGCGCGACCCACACCAGTGCGCCGGCCATGGCGGCCACGCCGGGTGACGGCACCAGGCGGAGGGCGATGCGCCAGGTCAGAACGGCCGAGACTGCGGACAGGGTGACAACTGTCAGCTGTGCCGCCAGCACCGTCTGGCCGAACACGGCGAAGAACAGGGTGGTGAGACCGGTCTCGGCGGTTCCGCCATAGGTCTGTCCCCAGTAGAAGGCGTTGAAATGCCCGTGCAGACCGGCGGCGGCCATCAAACCGACCACGGCTTCGTCGGAATTGATGGGTGTATGGAAGATCAGCCAGATTCGGATGCCCAGACCCAGGAGCACGGCGACCACGACGGTGCCCCGGACGATCATCCGGACAACCCTCGAGTGCCGGCTTCGGGGCCGTCGCCTGGAGTGGGCACCACTGGTCAGGAGCCCGGGCCTCATGTTCCGAGTCGCCGGTGCCGTTCCGGAAGTCGCTTGGCTGAGCATTGTCTCCACTGGCGGCGCCGAACCCACCCATTTGGCCATCGAGACCCCACCGCACCGACCGTTCCGTTGGACGGACTCTAGCTCTGTCCATCGCGATCATGCAGTCATCTCCGGTCCCCGGGGGCGCGGATTCGGTCGCACCGACGGGCTCCGGACCGGAGGCCCTGCCCGACGAGCCACGGGATCCAGCCCGCTGTGCGGGGGGGCCGATTCCGGATTAGCGCCGGCAATCGGCTATCGGGCACGATGCGCTGGTGGAATCGACGAATTGTTGGCTCACGGGCGTTCCCGTTTGCGACCTGTTCCCCACAGAGGTAGGCATGGTCGGGTCATGATCCGCCATACGCCCGCACCCGTTGTCCGTTCACTCGAGCTCTCCGGGCTCCGGGTCCGCCTCGTCACCCTGGTCGACAGCGACTACGAGGCGTGGTTCGAGGTCCGGGACCGCTGCCGCGACTGGCTGGTCCCATGGGAGCCGCGGTCAAAGGGGGCACCCCTGGCCCCGGAGGACTCGGCCAGCTTTGCCGCCCGCTGCGGCATGCGGGAACGCGAACGCCAGCTGGGAAGCGGATTCGGGTTCGGCATCTTCTTCGAAGGCCGGTTCGTGGGTGAGGTGACCTTGTCGTCCATCCAACGCGGCCCGTTCCAGAATGGATCCATCGGCTACTGGATCGACAAGGAGGCGGCCGGACAGGGGCTGATACCCGAAGCGGTGGTCGTGGTCTTGAAATTCGCATTCGAGACGCTCCGGCTGCATCGGATCGAGGTGGCCATCATCCCCCGGAACCGGCCCAGCCGGCGGGTGGTCGAGAAGCTGGGGATGAGGGCCGAAGGGGTGGCCCTCGGATTTCTGGAGATCAACGGCGAATGGGAGGATCACGTCCGTTACGCCATGACGGTTGAGGAGTGGGCCGTCCAGCGCCGTCAGCTGGTGCCCAGGTGGATCGGAAACGACTGAATGTCAGCCCTGTGACCTGCGGAAATGTGTCCGCTGGGGGGTAGCCTGGTCAGGACCCGGGACGTCCGGAGCCCGCCCGCCCGCGGCCCTGACCGAGCCCGGAGGTCGGCCCCCGGTCTTTCCCTGGGACGAAATGCCGAATACGCTAGAGGGCAGGTCGTTCGTGGACTATGGGGGGATCGGACGTGACGTCTGGAGCAAAGAAGAGGATCGGGATTCTCGTCGTCGCCTACAACGCGGCGACGACCCTGGCCAAGGTGCTCGATCGCATCCCCGCGGAGATCCGTTCGGACATCGAAGAGGTCATCGTCAGCGACGATCACAGCCAGGACTCGACCTATCTGGTGGGCCTCGGCTACCAGCAGGTCTCCGATCTGCCCATCACCCTGATCAGGCAACCCACCAACCTGGGCTATGGGGGCAATCAGAAGGCCGGTTACGACCTGGCCATCGAGCACGGGCTGGACATCGTGGTGATGCTCCACGGCGACGGGCAGTATGCGCCCGAATCGCTGCCCGAGATCGTGGCCCCGCTGTTGGCCGGAGAGGCCGACGCCGTGTTCGGCTCACGGATCATGATCAAGGGCGCCGCCCGCAGGGGTGGGATGCCGCTGTACAAGTACGTGGGGAACCGGATCCTGTCCCGCTTCGAGAACGCGGCCCTGGGGACCGAGCTGACCGAGTTCCACTCCGGGTACCGCGCCTACTCGGTGGCCGCCCTCAAGCAGCTGCCGTTCGAGCGGAATTCTGACGGGTTCAACTTCGACACCCAGATCATCATCCAGCTCCACGATGCCGGGATGCGGATCGCCGAGGTTCCGATTCCCACCTACTACGGCGACGAGATCTGCTACGTCGACGGCATGGGCTACGCCGCCGACGTGACCAAGGACGTGGTCGCCTACCGGCTGCAGAAGGCCGGCTTCGGAGACGGAAGCCGTATCGCGCTCAACGAGGAGTACCAGCTCAAGCCCAGCGAGGACAGTTCACACGGGCGCATCTCGACCCTCCTCAAGTCCCGGCCCCCGGGCAAGATCCTCGACCTCGGGTGTTCCAGCGGCCTGCTGTCCGAGCGCCTGCGGGCCATGGGTCACCATGTCACCGGCGTCGATCTCAACGAGATCGCCGGGGTGGAAGGCCGCACCGACGCGTTCTACCGGGCCGATCTCAACGAAGGGGTTCCCCCGGAGGTGGGCACCGGGTTCGACATCGTGCTGGCCGCCGACGTGCTCGAGCACCTTGTGAACCCGGGGGCGCTGATGCGCCAGGTTCGCACCCTGCTGGCGCCAGAGGGCACGGCCATCTTCTGCGTCCCCAATATCGCCCACTGGTACCCGCGTTTCCGGTCGACACTCGGGATGTTCGACTACGACCAGCGGGGGATCCTCGACTCGACCCACTTGAGGTTCTTCACCCGGCGGAGCATCCGCAAGCTGATCGAACGCCAGGGCTTCGTCGTGCGACGGCTCGAGCCGGTGGGCCTGCCCCTCGATGCCCTGGGCGTGGAGGGGGGCAAGGCGCAGTGGCTGCGGCTGGTGGACCACGTGCTGCTCTCCTTGTGGCCGACGATGTTCGGATACCAGTTCATCGTCGAGGCCACCCCGAACCCCGAGTGAGCGGCTGAAGGACCGACGGCCGGTTCAGCCGTCGATGCCGCGCACCACGGCGGGGGAGTGGCGGAAGAACTGCTCGACGTCCTGCTCGTAGCGGTAGATCGGTTCGCCCGAGCCGGTGGCCCGGCGCAGGTTGTTGGCCCGGGCGAAGCTCTCCACGGCACCGGCACTGGTGTAGCGGTACTCGAACCCGGCTCCCATCAGGCGGGAGGTGTCGACACCACGGCCATAGCGGGTCAGGCCCTCCACCTCCGGTGGGAACTGGACGGCCCCTATCCGGCGCAACGGGGCCACGAAGGCCCGTGGCCGAAACGGCGGCAGGGGCAGCAGGTAGCCGTTGCAGATCGACGCCACCTCGCTCCACGGCAGCTTGCCCGCGCCGGCCACATTGAACACCCCGGGGACCCGATGGCTGGTCACGTATTCGAGGGCCCGGACCACGTCGTCCTCTTCGATGAACTGGACCAGCGGGTCGAAGCCGGCGATGCACGGCAGCAGCCGGCGGCGCAGGTTGTAACTCACCGGGGTGATGATGTCGGTCCCGAGCACATTGGCGAACCGGAGCACCGATACCACCAGGTGCGGGTTGTCCTCGGCGAAGTCGCGTACCAGCGATTCGACCTCGATGAGGGACCGCTCGACCCGTGTCCTGACCGGGCTCTGCCGGGAGTCCTCCTCGCGGAACCAGGCCGGGTCCGTCTCGGCCGAACCGTAGACGTGGGTCGAGGACTTGACCACGACCTGGCGGACCGAGGATCCGGCCGAGCCGGCCGCGGCCAGCAGGTTGAGGGTCCCGATGACGTTGATCTCGTGCAGGGCCCGGGCGGACACGTTGACCGAGTTGGTCTCGAGGAACGTGTGCACGATGGTGTCGACCTGGGTGGCCCGTACGATGCGGCTCAAGATCGAGTACTTCTGGTCGGAGCGGACGAATTCGGTGCGCTCGAGGGGCACCCGGGGCTCGTTGGCCCCGAGGCCGAGGATCATCTCGATGTCGGCCTCGGCCTCCAGGGCCTGGGCCATGCGGCCGCCCCAGAAGGTGTCCAGCCCGGTGATCAACACGCGCCGCCCCATGGCTCAGCCGAACCAGATGCTGCGGCGCTCGCGCAGCATGTCGTGGATCGAATCCTGGAGCCTGGCCCGGATGTTCTCAGCCTCATCCATCACCCGGCTCCTCGAGTACCGCTCGAGGCCCGGCTCCACGTCGAAGGAGACGGGATCGAGGACACGGAATTTCATCTTGACCGGGAAGTAGGTCACGTAACCGACCGGCCCCATGAGAAGGGAATTGACGGTCACCGGGAAGTACGGCAGGTTGAGGACGCGGGCCACGGTGTTCAGCCGGAAGAGGATGGGCATCGATTCCTCGGCGCCGATGACGGCGATGGGGACGATGGGCACGCCCGCCTTCATGGCGATCTCCACGAACCCGCCCCGCCCGAAACGCCGCAGGCGGTACCGGTCCGAGTAGGTCTTCGAGGTCGCCTTCGTGCCCTCGGGGAACACAAGGGCCAACTGTTGCTGGTCGTGCAGCAGCCGGTAGGCGTTGTCGGGATGGGCGGGCACGCCCCCCGTCCGTGACCACATGGTCCCCACCACCGGGATGGTCCTGAAGAAGTAGTCGGCCATGCCGTAGACCGGTCGCCCCAGTTCCTCTTCGATGCCGTGCATGATGGCCGGGGCGTCCGAGGGGATGGCGCCGGCATGGTTGGCGATGAGCAATGCCCCTCCGTGCTGCGGGATCTTCTCCAGCCCTTCCCACTCCACGCGGAACCAGTAGCGGTACACCGGGTTGTAGAGGCGCCGGACGATGGAGCGCATGTGCTCGGAGCGACCCCATTCGTCGACGTCGGATCGCCGGGCGGGATCGGACACCTCGCCGTCGGTCCGGGGCCTGGCCACGGGCAGGATGGACATCGACGCCGACGTGACCGTGGCGGTTGCATCCCGGTCAGCGGTCGTTTCCACCGGGCCCTGGTGAACCGCGGGATCCCCGCGGTCGAGGCTGCCGTCGAGGCTGCCGTCGAGGCTGCCGTCGAGGCTGGGATCGAGGTTGGGGTCGAGGGTGCCCTCGAGGTCGACGGACCCCCCGTCGAAGGGGCGGCCGGAGGGACCGACACGCCGTTCCGGCCGTGCCGGTCGAGGCGGCGTCCGGGCCGTGTCCGAGGGATCCGCGCTCACCACGTGCAGTGTACCGCCGCAGCGGCACCCGTTTTCGGGCCGTTGACCCCCGGAGTGCGAGCCGGGTGGTTAGGCTCTGGTCCGTGCACAGCTCGAACCGCGCCGGGTCCTGGGCTGTGGCCGGGTCGCCGACCACCACGGCGGGCCGTGCCCTGTCGGAGCTGGACCGGGACGCGGGAGCGGTCTCCAGCCTGGTCCACGGGCGCGCGTCATAGTCCACCGCACCGTGGAGAGGGTGATGAGGCAATCCGTGTGGTCCGACCGTTGGATCGGGTCGGCCCTCTTCTTCGGTGTGCTCTGCATCTATGTCGGGGTGACCCAGGGCCAACTCGAGGTCTATGACACCCACGCCATGATGGGGGTCACCGAGAACCTGGTCAACCACGGATCCCTGACGTCGGCGGGTGGCGGATTCCCCGTCACCACCCTGTACGCCCCCTACGGCATCGCCGTCAGCCTGCTGGCGGTGCCACCGTACGCGCTCTCGAAGTGGACCGGGAACTTCCCGATGCTGGCCTCGATGATCGACCCCATCCTGACGGCACTCTGCGTTGTCCTGATCTATCGGATCGCCCGTGCCCTGGACTGGCGCGCCTCCTACGGGCTCATCGCCGCCGTCGGCTACGGCCTGTTCTCGATGGCGGTGTGGTACACGACGGAGCTGTTGAGCGAGCCGGGGGTGACCCTGTGCATCCTGGTCATCATGCTGGGCTTCATCCGCTGGCGTCAGGGTCGCGCCATGGCCCCGCTGTGGATCGGGGTGGCCGCGGGCTGCGCGGCCCAGTTCCGGAGCGACTCGTTGTTCAGCGTGTGGGTCGCGCTCCTGGCGGCACCCTTCTTCGTCCCGTGGGCCGTGATCCGCGCCCGGAGGACACTGGTGCTCGTCCTCGGACCGATGGCCGTGAGCCTCGGCCTGCTCGGTTGGTACAACGAGCTCCGGTTCCACAAGGTGCTGGTCGGCACCTACGGTCCCGGCGGGGGCTTCGTGACCCCCCTGTGGCACGGCCTCGATGGCCTGCTGTTGAGCCCGGGGAAGGGGATGTTCCTGTTCAACCCGCTGACGATCCTCGGGGTGGTCGGGCTGGTGCTCCTCTTCGTCGGCCCGGCCCGGGCGCGGAACCGTCGCTTCGGGGTCCTGTGCCTCCTCCTGGTCGTCCCGAGGATCCTCCTCTTCGCCAAGTGGAGTATCTGGGACGCAGGGTCCGTCTGGGGTCCCCGTTTCCTCCTTCCCGTGGTACCCGTGCTCACCTTGACCCTCATCCCCGTCCTGCAGGCCACCGACCGCCGCCGGATCACCGGTGTGCTGGTCCGGGCGCTGGCCGTGGTGCTGGCCCTGGTGGCGGCCTTCGTCAATTTCCTGTCCGTCCGCCTCTACTACGGGGAGTGGCTGGGCGCGACGGCCAACCCCTACTGGCGGGCCCTGTTCGGTATCCAGGGGCCCAACACCGCCCCCGGACGTGCCACCCAGGTCGATTTCCATTTCTCCGCCTCACCGATCTGGGGGGACATCATCCTGATCCGACACCACATCGGCGACGTGGCCGGGATGTGGTGGGTCATCGGACATGGGGCGGTGGGTTGGGCCCTGCTCGCCGTCGGCGCCCTCATCCTGGTGGCCGCCGCGGCCGGGACACGCCGGCTCCCCGCCTCCGGGCCCGACCCGGGGACGGAGCCCACCACAACCTCTGTTCCGGCGGACAAGCCGGATGAGGTCAAGGTGGCGGACCACAGCCCCGACCCCGTCCCGAGCGGCTAGGTCGTCGATCCCCACGAGAGGTCGGGCCCCGCCCGGAGCCGGCCGGCCAGTGCGCCCAGTGCAGCCAATGCGTCACCGGTGAAGGCCATCCGGGTGACCGTCGACGACTCGAACGCAGCCCCGAGGGCGGTGCACACCGAGGCCACCGTGGCCGGGTCGACCAGGGGCAGGAGGACGATCACCGCCGGACCGTCGGTCACCACGGCCGCCGGGCCTGCCTCCGTCGAGCCCGCCACGACGGAGCGGACCCGTTCGGCCAGTGCCCCCGGGTCGGGGGCGCCGGAATGGTCGCGCACGACGACGCCGGGGACTGCGGGGGTGGCCAGCATCCCGAGCCTCGAGGAGGAGACGTCGGTGAGCATGGAGATCGAATCGTGGAGCGGATGGACCGTGCTCCCGGGCACGTGGGTCCACTGGACGGGTACCTCGGTGATCCGGAGACCGAGACGGTGGGCCTGGACCAGCACCTCGACGTCGAAGGCGAACCGGTCGATGCGGACCAGGTGGAACAAGAGGCGGGCGACCGGGGTGTGGAAGGCCTTGAAGCCGCACTGGGTGTCGTTGAGGCCGAGACCGGTGCCGGTGGTGACGAGACGGTTGAAGAGCCTGCCCATGACCGATCGCATGGCATACGAGCTCTCCACCATCGAATCGGCCAGCGCCCGCGATCCGATGGCCACGTCGTTGACCCGCAGCCCGTCGACGAGCCTGGTGATGGCCCGCGGGTCGATGGCCATGTCCGCGTCCATGTAGGCCGTGTAGGTGCTGCGGGCGTGTGACACCCCGGTTCTCACCGCCGCCCCCTTGCCCCGGTTGACCGGATGGCGGACCACCCGGTGGTGGGGGAGGTGGGCGAGCAGCGAGCGGGCGGTGGCCGAGGTCGTGTCGGTGCTGCCGTCGTCGACCACCAGCAGTTCGGTCCGTCGGATGTCCACTGCTCCGTCACCCACCGCGGCGTCGAAACGCTTGATGCCTTCGGACAGCCGGTGGGCCTCGTTGAAGGCCGGGACGACGATGGTGAGCTCGAGTGTCATGGTCGTGGACCTCCGACCCTAGGTCGCAGGGCCGTCGATGGGTGGTCGCCGACCACCTCCTAGGGTTGCGCCGCCCCGACGAAGCCCTCGGACCACACCGGGTCGAAGGTGACCACGGTGCCGGTGTGGGCCGCCTGGATGATCGTGGCACTCCCGTATGCCGTAGGTTGTCCGTCGAGCGTGGGGCCCACGTACATGACCACGTGGTCGATACCGGTCCCGCCGAAATCGTAGAAGAGCAGGTCGCCGGGCTCGAGGTCGCTCGCGCTCACGTGGGGGAACGCCGCGTACTGGTCGGCCGCCGAGTGGTCCATGGACACGCCGGCGTTGGCCCACGCCAGCATGGTCAGCCCGGAGCAGTCGACGCCGGCCGAGCTGGCGCCACCCCACACGTAGGGGACACCGAGGTACTGCATGGCCGCGTGCACGGCGGCCAGGCCCGCGGCCGTGGGACTGCCGCCGTAGGAGAAGGTGACGCCCCCCGCGCTGCTGGCCGCCTGGTTGGCCGCGGAGGCGGCGTTCTCGGCGGCCTGGCTCCCCCCGCTGACCGTGCTGGCCACCTGGGCCGCCTGCGAGGCCGCGTCGGCCGCGGCCTGCGCCGCCGCCGGAGAGGTTGCGGACGAGGCCTTCTTGGCCGCCGCCGCGGCCTGGGCGGCGGCCTGTTCGGCGATCTGTTGGGCCAGTGACCCTTTCACCTGGTTGAGGGTGGCCTCGGAAAGGGAGCTGGCGGCCTCGGCCCCCTGGCGAGCCTGGTCCTCGGTGCCGAGCTGGGAGGTCTCCGCCTGCTGCTCGGACAAGAGCTTGGCCCGGGTGGCGGACAGCTTCTGCTGGCCGGCCTGCACCCGGGCCACGTCCAGCGCCGCGTTGCCCGCACCCAGCTTCTCGTAGAGATTGCGGGTCTGGGCCCCGGTGGTCGGGGCCGCGAAGATCTCGGCCACCGCGGCCGTCGACGCGTCGTCGATGTAGGCCTGAACGGCGTCGTTGCGCAGCTCGGAGCGCTCGGTGACGAGCTTGGTCCTGATGGCGTCGATGGACGCCTGTGTCGCCTTCAGTTCCGACCTGGTGTTGGTCAGTTCGACCACGGACTGGTCGTACTGCTCATCGGCCCGGTCGAGCTCCTCCTGCTCGCGGGAGATCTGGCCCTCCAGCTTGGCCACCTGTGCCTCGGTGGCGTTGATCTGGTCCTGTGCGGCGGACGTGGCGTCGGGAGCCGGTGCCGTGGCCGTGGGGGACGGGGAGGGCGAGGTGGCGGTGGCGGTGGTCGAGGTCCCGGTCGCCCCGGCCGTCCCGGGCCCGATGGCCAGGCCGAGGAGCACCGCCGAGCACAGGGCGATCACGGAGAGGCCGGAGCGACGTCGCCGACCGCGGTCGGCCTCCACCCGGCGCCGGCCGTCGACGCCGATGATGAGGCCTCGCCACCGGTCGGGGGCGGTCGGTCGTCCGGCCCGGACAGAAGCCACTTTTGACACGCTGTTCTCCCTGCCCATGGGTTGAAAAAGGTGAAAGTGCTGCTCACCACCGCTTTTACTCCGCGAGCGGACCAGCCTTGTCCTGTGCCAGGGCATGAAGGCCGCCGAACTCGATAAGTTGCCAGAATCATCGGCAATTCTGCCGGATAACTGGAGGGCACATTGATGGACGGGGTGGTCGAGGTCCGAGGTGGCCGGATCCGAGGCGTCCAGCGGGACGGCCACTGGTCCTTCTCGGGTGTTCCCTATGCCAGCTCTCCCGAGCGCGGGGGCCGCTGGCGGCCGCCGGGCCCGGTAGCCGGATGGACGGGGGTGAAGGAGTGCGACCGGTTCGGGCCGATCGCCCCCCAGTCGCCCGGCCTGATCGAGCTCTCCCTCGGTGGGGAGCCCGACGAGCACTCCGAGGACTGCCTCACCCTCAATGTCTGGACTCCAGCGCCCGATGGCGCCCGGCGGCCGGTGATGGTGTGGGTCCATGGCGGGTCGTTCGTTTCAGGATCGGGAGCGGGGAGCTTGTACCGAGGTGGAATGTTGTCACGCGAAGGCGATGTCGTGGTAGTCACCATCAACTACCGGCTCGGCCTCCTCGGGTTTCTGGCCCATCCCGTGTTCGAGGAGTCGGGGCAGACCTGGCTGGGCGGCGAGGAGTGGTCGGGGTTCGGCAATTGGGGTCTGGCCGACCAGGTGGCCGCGCTCCACTGGGTGCGCGACCACATTGCGGACTTCGGGGGCGATCCTGGCAACGTCACCCTCTTCGGTGAGTCGGCCGGCGGGATGAGCGTCTCGGCCCTGCTGGCCACCCCGGCGGCCCGGGGACTGTTCCAGCGGGCCATCGTGCAGAGCGGACCGCCCTACACCTACACCGCCGAACGGGCCTCTGCCCGTACTGAGCAGGTGGCGGCCCACCTGGGGGTGCGGCTGACCCGGGAGGCCCTCGAAGAGGTACCGGCAGCCGCATTGGTCCGCGCCGCGGCCGAGGTCGGGATGGACGTGGCCGCCAACGACGACCCGGCGTTGCTGATGATGCCCGTTGTCGACGGAGGTCTGCTGCCGGTGGATCCCGTTGCCGCGGTGGCCGAAGGTTCGGCGTCCCACGTGCCCCTGTTGATCGGTACGACCCGGGACGAGTCGGCATTCTTCACCGTCGGGAACACCGCGCTGAGCACGCTGGACGAGGACGGCCTGCGGCGGTGGACGCGGCGCCTGACCCCGGAGGCAGAGGCAGCGGACGACCTCATCGCCTCGGTGCGGGCGGCGCGGGCAGGACGGGGAGAAGCGCTGCACCCGCGGGATCTGTGGGTGGCCATCGCCACCGAGTACGTGTTCCGGTTGCCGTCCATCCGGTTGGCCGACGCCCACGCCGGCGCCGCCCGGCCCGGTGTCGGCACCTACTGCTACCTGTTCACCTGGGAGTCGCCGGCCTTCGGCGGGATCCTGGGATCGTGCCACGCCCTGGACATACCGTTCGTGTTCGGGACCGTCCACAATCCGGCCGTGCAGACGTTTTCGGGTGGGGGGGCCGACGCATTGGGCCTGTCGGCTACCGTACGGACCGCATGGACGGCCTTCGCCCGGACCGGTTCACCGGGAGGCTGGACGCAGTGGGACGATCTGGCCCGGCCGACCAGGGTGCTCGGGCCGTGGCCCGGGAGCGGGGCGATGGAACACCAGGTCGGGCGGCCGCGGGACCTGGAGCTGGAGGCGATGGCCGCCCTCGTGGCCGCCCGTACCACCACGGGGACGTAGCCCAATCGGCAGAGGCAGGGCGCTTAAACCGCCTCCAGTGAGGGTTCGACTCCCTCCGTCCCCACCACTCCGTCCCCACCAGGTGCGGCCCATTCGCAGCCCATCGCCCCCCTTGCCCCTCCCTCAGCCGCCTCCGGGCGATTGTGCCATCGGGGGACAGAGGGGGCATGAGACCGCGGAATCTGCCGAGTGCTGCCGGACAAAACCGGCGACGTCGTCACTGGTCAGTGCATCTCGGTGGGCCAGTACCTTTTCGATGGACCATCTCCACCACGCGATCTCGCAGAGACCGGCCCGCGTCTCTTCATCGAAACGCCATTTCAAATGGCGGGCGGGAATACCGCCCACGATCTCATAGGGGGCCACATCACTCGTGACCACCGCCCCTGCCCCTACGACAGCTCCGTCTCCGATGGTGACACCGCTCAGGACGATCACTTCGCGGGCCATCCACACGTCGTTGCCGATGATGATCGGCCCATTCGACGTGCTGGAATCGTCATCATCCTTGAATTCGGCCTCACTCAGTCCGGGCACACCGTCCCGCTGGCCTGCCCGAACAGGAACGTCGTCACCCGGTCCGTGGGATGGATGCCACCCGGTATCACCTGCACGGTCTCGTTGATCGAGCAGTACCGCCCAATCCGTGACCGGAGGATCCTCCGGTGCGTGGTGGATGAGCCGGATCGGGGCGCTTGGTCGGTTGGTCCTTTAAGACGTACGGCGGGCCCGTGTCGAACCAGACGACGTGCCCGTGCGCCCATCCCCTGGTCGCTCGGCTCAGTCGCCGTTCTAGTCGTTGACCGAATCGGGAGTCAAGCAATCGTCCCATGGAGACCTCCCAACCGATTCGGTTCGACGGAGGAATCGGCGAACGTAACCTGCTGCCCGGCGGGCAGAACAGAGAAATCGAATCACGGTCCTTATGATGCACGACCCGGTCCGCCGCCCGACAATCGGTGGTTCACCCGCCCGAGAAGTCCCAACCCCCTGAACGGCAGCCCGTCGCGCACCTGCTGGTACAGCCCTTCGTGACGTTCTGAACAGTTTCTCGCCGCCGAAAGGGGCGACGATCAGCATCGAATCGGCGGCCAGCCAGGGTCCGAACCGGACCGCCTCCCGCTGTTGGCGGGGTCCTTCAGGTATCTTCCGATGGCATCCCAGCGGGGTACGGAGGCCAGAGCAACGACCTTTCCAGCGTTCGTCTCGAACGGGAATGAACCCCACGCCCTCGCCTCCCGGGCGCTCGGATCATCCCAGAGCATGGCGATATTTCGCCGAATGGGAAATCTGACCGCCCCGAGTGCGGCGGCATCCAAAGTCTCACCGGCAACGCTTCACGTTCTCACACGCTCTCTCGACGAAACCGGCGACGGCGTCCTGGTAGTCGGCGAGACCCCAACGAAGTGCCACTTCGTTTGTCGGCGCATTGAGCGTGGGTCGATAGGTCCCCCCGGCCTCCTCGTAGCCCAGGGTGGAGCCTTCTGTCCCGGAACAGAAGGTTTCGAGCAGGTGAACCAGGCTCGTGAGATCGGGGATGTCGATTCCGCGGGCGTCCACCAGGTAGGCGTGGCTATCGGATGGCGCAGAGATCGACCCGGTCCCGCCGAGACCGCCCGCGAAGTAACAGCGAACGTCGGCGCCCTCGGCCTCGGCAATTGTGACCAGTGCCCCCGAAGCCTTGCCGAGCCACCCGATGTCGACGACGCCGCCAGACCCATCCGACAAGAGGCCTTCCTGGCGAAGGTAGGCGGTCGTGTTGCGATAGGCGACCGTGGCGTGCTCCGACCACAGGGAGCGAACAAGAGATGACCGCAGCAGCCGCCAACGACCTCACCCGAGGAGTCCCCGAGCTGTTCGTCCTGCGAGACGACCTGTAGGCAGCACGGCACCCGCCACATGCTGCAGTTCGTCTTTGCTCAATTGGAACGAGCGGAGCATGCTTCGCAGCGACTGTCCGGGCTCTGCGTCCAGAAGAACTGAAGTCGCCCGTTCCCAATCTCCGAGGGAGCTCGAGGCCAGATGCCATGCGAGCCGACTCCCGTAGAGATAGCGACACTCGACGTCGGGAGCGATGCCCAGTCGTTCCTGGATGATGCGCGCGGCACGCAAGAGGATCTGTCCGTCGCGGGCGACGAAATAGAGACGACGGATTCCGTCCGCTTCGGCGCTCCTGAGCGCCCACGCGGCACAGGCAAAGATCGTGGGACCGGCGACACCGCACTCGATGGGAAGCAGGCCGGGATCGGCTGCGTCTGCGAGTTCGAGCCGGTACCGCCGGCTCGCCGCAGCGAGACACGAACCCAGCAGTCCACTCGCTCGTGATGAAGGGCTATCGAGGCTCCATTCATATCGGTTGTAATTCGCCTCGGGGACGTGGACGAATCCGCACACCCGACCGTGCACTCCCACCGCCGTCCACCCGGACGTCGTTACCGACGTGACGTACGTCCCGCAGCTTCACACCCTCCCGCCCGGCCATGGTTCGGAAAAGCGATCCGGTGAGCTTTCGCAAGCCCCTCGTCACCCGAGGTCGTGACGCTGCCGTCCGGAAAACCCCGTGACCGGAGCATACGGCTGACCAACGACGCCGGCAGGACGGTGTCCGAGAGGTACCAGATCCCTCCGGGGGCTCTCCCGACGCGCCAGCTCGAGGGCCCGGGGATTTGCCCGGGCGACGTCGTACTCGACCTGGCATTCCACATCCGCGGCGAGGGCGCAGCGTTCCGTTGTCCAGCCGAGCGCTGCTCCAAGCTCCCGATAGACCTCGGCCAGCGATACATCCTCCTTTTGGCTGGCGCGACGCACTGCCTGCTCGGTGAGCCCTCGCATCTCGGCAAAGGCGATATCGGTCGGAACGTCGGTCTTCATGTCCCGCAGGCGCCGGCACACGAGCTGCCACACTCCTTCCTGCTGGCCGACATCCCTGATGAGACAGGTTTCGAACACGTCGAGTGACAAGACGTCCACTGAGATACAAACCTCGCTCTGTAGGCGTGAACACGCAGTCGCAATGCTGATTCAGGTGCCGATCGACGCCGTTGGGATGGGCAATCGTGGCCCCGGAAACCTCGAACCCCCACAGACCAAAGATCGGTGTGGCCGGCCCAAGGCACTCTATCTCCCTTCGACCTCGGGTGATGAGGCACGAGCTCCCGCTTCGCCAATGGGAATCGACCACGAGGCGCCGGCAATGGCATTGGCTGTCTCTGCTCGATACTCTCTCGGTCGAAACGGTGCCACGGCTGTCATTCCCTGTCGTCGTGCAGTTGGAACCCGTACGCAAGGAGGTGCCCACCATGGTCGAAGAGCTCGAAGATCCGCGCCGGCGCGAGCCCGTGTTCATCCTGGGTGAGCGCGAGATGCTCGAGGGCTGGCTCGAGTTCCATCGAATCACCTTGTTCATCAAGTGCGAGGGACTCGACGATCGGTCCCGCAAGGCCAGGCCTGTGTCCACCTCCAACCTGTCCCTGCACGGCCTGGTGCGGCACATGGCCGAGGTCGAACGCAACTGGTTCCGCCGTGTGCTGCTGGAGGACCAGGCCGCGCCGATCTGGTTCGATCCGGCCGTGGAGGACAGCGAGCTGGTCCCCCTCGACGACGCCGACTGGGAGACCGACCTCGGCCTCTGGCGGACCGAGTGTGAAGCGAGCCGGGCCGCGGCTGCGCCGCGGCAGCTGGACGACACGGGGACCAGGAGGGGGAAGCCGTGCTCGTTGCGGTGGATCTATGTTCATATGATCGAGGAGTACGCCCGTCACAACGGCCACGCCGATCTCATCCGCGAGATGATCGACGGCAGCGTCGGAGCCTGAGCCACAGCGGAGGGGATGGACATGGCACACGATCCTGTGGTGGCGGAGACCACCCGAATGAGCGAGAGCCTCGAACCTCGGTTCGTGCTCGAAGATCAGGAGCAGGCGGCCGACGCCTCGCTGGCCCGGTTCCGGGGCTCGACCGGGAAACAGCCCAACATCTTGATGGTCCTGTTCGATGACGTCGGGTGGGGCGACTTCGGCTGCTATGGCGGGGGGGTGGCCGTCGGGGCACCGACCCCCAACATCGACCGGTTGGCCCGGCGGGGGACCCTCCTCACCTCGTGCTACTCGGAGCCGTCGTGTACCCCGTCCCGTGCGTCGATCATGACCGGTCGCCTTCCCATGCGCCACGGGCTGCTCCGACCGCCGATGTACGGCCAGCCCGGCGGGCTCGACGGTGAGGTGACCGTGGCCCAGCTGCTGTCCGCCGCCGGCTACGCCACCCAGGCGGTGGGCAAGTGGCACATCGGTGAGAACGTCGAGTCGCAGCCTCAGAACGTGGGCTTCGACGACTTCTTCGGCTTCCTCTCGGTGTCCGACATGTACACCGAGTGGCGGGATCCCAACTTCTTTCCTGAGATCGTGTACAGCGAGGAGCGCACCAAGTGGGTGGAGAACCTGCCCTTCAACAAGTGCTTCGTCCACGCCACCCGGGGTGGCGAGGTCGAGAACGTGGAGGAGGTGACCGTGCCCGTGCTCTCCCTGTTGGACGACAAGTGGGCCGACTACTCGCTCGAGTTCATCAGGAGGATGGCGGAGCCACGGGGAGGCCGGCGGCAGCCGTGGTTCCTCTACCATTGCACGCGGGGCGCCCACTTCGACAACTATCCCCACGAGCGGTTCCTCGGCGCGTCCCCGGCCAAGCATCCCTACAAGGACACCATCATCGAGCTCGACGACATCGTGGGTCGGCTGGTGGCCGAGCTCGAGGCCACCGGGCAGATGGAGGACACGTTGATCTTCCTCTCCTCGGACAACGGGCCCGAGATGGAGACATGGCCCGACGCCGCGTACTCGCCGTTCCGAAGTGCCAAGGGCTCGACCTGGGAAGGGGGGCAGCGCGTGCCCGCAATAGTCGCCTGGCCCGGGATGATCGCCGCCGATCGGGCCACCGACGGCCTGTTCTCGCAGATGGACCTGTTCAATACGATCCTCAACCTGGCCGGCGCGTCCGCATCCGTGCCCGAAGACCGATATATCGATGGCATCGACCAGACCTCGTTCCTCCTCGATCCCAACGGCCTATCGAACCGCAAGTACCTCTATTACTGGTTGACCAACGTGTTCTCGGCACTGCGGGTAGGCGAGTGGAAGTTCATGGTGGCCTCGACGTCGGATGACGACCGGGACTGTCTGAACCTGGGCGGCTTCACCGGGGTGACCCAGAAGTACTCACACGGTCGCCTCTACAACCTCTACCTCGACCCCAAGGAGAGCCGGAGCTACATGATCCGCAAGCTGGCCTACATCGACAGCTTCACCAGCGGCATCGCCAAGCATTTCTCGACCTTCGGTACGTACCCGCCCAAACGGCCCATCGCCGCCATGAGCTGACGGGCAGCTGAGCATCGATGGGGTCGTGGCCACGTCCACCGAATCCAGTCCCACGGTGATCACACTGAAGTTGGAATCGTCTACCCCACAACAGAGCCGGAGGAGGCCGTGCGATGAGTTGCGTGCAGGATGGCCGACACCGACCGACCCCGACCACCCGGACATTGTGGACAGCAGGTCTGGTCGCAGTGGCGCTGCTGGCTGGTGCGTGCGGCGGGGGAGCGACCAGCGCGACCTCGACGACACTCGCCACGCCGACGAAGCCGGCCACCCCGAAGACGCCGTCCTCCCCAACGACACCGACCACCGGACCGAGCGACGCAAGTATCGGTTGCAGCCGACCGTCAGCATCAGCGGGGACGGCCACCATAACTGCGACCGTCGCCGGCAAGCACCGGGTTGCCATCATCCACCTCCCAACCTCCTACCACCCGCCGACTCCGCTGCCGCTGATCATGAACATGCACGGCAGTGGATCAACCGCATTGGAACAGGAGGCGTTGACCGGCATGGATGCCGCGGCCGACGCCGACAACTTCATCGTGGTCTATCCCCAGGGAGGCATTCCGGAGGGCACCGGGTTCGATTGGAATGTGCCCGGCGAACCGTTGATCGGGGGTGCCACCGTGCCGGCCGGCGCGCCCGACGACGTGTCCTTCATCGAACAGCTGGTCGCACTGGTCGAGCACAGCTACTGCGTCGACCCGCGACGTATCTACGCCACGGGCTTTTCCGGAGGCGCCCGCATGGCCAGCCAGCTGGCCTGCGACGCATCGTCGATCTTCGCCGCCGTGGCCCCGGTCTCCGGCCTCCGGTTCCCCAGCCCGTGCCCCTCGGCCCGGCCCGTACCCGTGGTTTCGTTCCACGGCACCGCCGACCCGGTCGACCCGTACAACGGAAACGGCCAGAAGTACTGGACGTACAGTGTCCCGGTCGCAGCCCGACGGTGGGGGGTGCACAACGGCTGTTCGGCCACGCCCGCTGTCTCCCGACCGGACACGGGGGTTACCCTCACCTCGTACACCGGCTGCTCGGGTGGTGCCGCAGTCAGTCTCTATACGGTCGAGGGGGAGGGCCACGAATGGCCCGGCGGACCGCACCTTCCCAAACGCCTCACCCGGGTCCTCGGACCGCAGTCCACCGCCATCAGCGCCAACGCGACCATGTGGGCCTTCTTCGCCGCCCATCCGCTCACCTGATCACGAACCCAGCACCTCGCACCCTCGGCGGTGCCTGGCCTCGCCGTTGGCCTTCGGGGCGACCGCATCTCGTTGGTGCCCGCGACGGCACCGGGATCGGGGAATGGCCAGGCCGGGGGTCCGGCTGGCCTTTCCGCCGCCCAAGGCCGGGGTCATGCCCGGGGCGGCACCGTACCGGCATTAGAGTTGTCCCGTGGTGCACCTCAGTGCGACTCAGTGGATCGTCTATGGAGCGCTCTCGGTGGTCTGGGCCTTCTTGGGGTATCGGCTCTCCGAAAATGACCGCAAGGTGCTGGGGAGGACACCATGGGGACTGCCCTCCGTCCTGTGGGCGTTCTTCTGGTTCCTCTCCCTGCTCGTGGGGCTGATCCTCTTCCTGATCGCCCACTCCACCGGTGTGCGCCAGGCCCAGCAGAACCCCCCCATGGCCGGCAGCCCGATGGGCGCCGCTCCCGCCCCGCCCGCGGTCGGCCCGAAAGGCCCGGCCAGCGCGTCGGAGCTCTTCCCGGCCTACCCGCGACCGGCGAACGGGCAGCCCCCGGGGGTCGAATCGGAACCCGAGCAGGCTGTCCAACCCCAGCCCACGGATGGCCGGACCGAGTCCGTCCCGGGCTCGGGTGGCCCCCCGGCTGCTGAGCAGGGATGGCCCCACTCGCCGCCGGCCTGGCATCCCGACCCCAGTGGGAGGTTCCACTACCGGTGGTGGGATGGGAGCCAGTGGACGTCACAGGTCTCCACCGACGGACACCACCTCATCGACACCAACCCCGACCAGCGCATCGGTCCCTACTGAGAGCCGGGCGGCCTGTCGAAGGCCACCGTGGCGATCAGGTCCCGGTGATCACTCCCGGGGCCGACATCGGTCCTGATCTGGGTGACCGCAACCCCGGCTCCGGTCAGGACGTGGTCGATCCGTGCCAGGGGCGGCAGCGGGTGGGCGAATTGTGTCCAGGTCATGTCGAAGGCCTTGCCCCGCGCCGCGGCACCGTCGCTCATCCCGGCGGCGAGGATGGCCCGAAAGCCCTGGTTCCCCCAGGTGGCGTTGAAATCACCGGTGATCAGCAGGCCGGACGGTCCCCGCGACCGCAGGAGCCGCCCGATGGTGGCCAGGCCGCCCGCCCATTGCGAGAACGTGGGCGGCAGAGGGGCAATGGTGTGGACGACCCACAGGGGCTGGGGCCCCCACGGAAGAGCGACAACGGCCTGGACGATCAGAGGGCGGCCGTAGAGGTAGACGATGTGGATCTTGGTCAGGGGAAAGTGGGACGCCACGAAGAAGCCGGACGCGTCGTTGCGCATGATATTGATCTGGTAGGGGAGATCGCGGAGCACACCGTCACGGTTGAGCTGGTCGGCGACGATCCGGTTGGTCTCCTCCATGGTCACCAATTGCGGTCGCACCTGGGAGATCTCCTTGGCGTAGCCGCTCAGCGCTGTGTTCGGACGGTCGGTGTTGGCGTCGAGGAGTCTGATCGTCGGCGCCTTGATGGCCCAGGCCGGGACGGGTTGGGCCGCCGTCAGTTCGGGAAGGACGAAGGCGATCTGGGCCACGACGACGAGGAGCGCAGCCCCGGCCAGGAGGAACCGCCGGCCCACGGCCGCCACCGCCAGCACGATCCACGCCGGGAGATAGACAAAGGCGGTGAAGGCGTCGAGGACGGCAAAGGGCTGGAATACGTCCCAGGCGACGAGGCGCACGATGACGACCAGGCCGAGCGCTCCTGTCACGATCCACAGGACGACAGTCACAGGGAGGGGAAGGCGCCGCCCCCGCCGCCGCGAATGGGCGGCCGGCTGGAGGATGGGTGTGCGCTCTGGCATCAGGGCAGCGTACGGCGCCGATAGGCGCCCGACGGGTCGGCGGATGGGATGGAGAACCGGCCATCCGGACCGATCCGAACGAGGCCAACGGCCCCCGGGCCCCACCGAATGGCCTCAGGTAGAGGGGCGCTTCCGCCGATAGAGACAGATGGCAGACGTGCCGAGACCCTGACCCATTGATCTGCGAGAGTGATGCGATGTTCGTGACGAACCATGTGCTTGCCGGCGCGCTCATCGGCCAGGCGATGCCCGGGAGGCCCCTGGCTGCCTTTGCCGCCGGGGTCGGGTCGCACCTGGTGCTGGACGCTGCCCCTCACTGGGGCTGCGACTTCCACTCACCGGAGGGTCCGGATCTCTTTCTGAAGGTGGCCAGGCGTGACGGGTTGCTCGGGCTGGCGGCAATGGCGGTCGCGGCAGTGGCCGTCAACCGAGAAGCCCGTCTGTCCACCGTTGCGGCCATGGCCGGGGCGGCCCTCCTCGATCTGGACAAGCCACTGGAGCACTTTTTCGGGATCCGCCCATTTCCGAATGTGGTGACGAGGATTCACAAAGGGATACAGAACGAGTCGGTTGACGGCATGCGCAACGAATTCGCCTACGGCATCACGTTCGCGCTCACCGACATGGTGGCCATCGCCGGGACTCGACGGCGCTCAAATCGGCGAGCTCGCATCGGCTGACCGCACGGGGTCGACTCGGGGAGTTGAGCCTCCGACTCCGCCGCGCCTTACCGGCACGGCGTCCGTGGTCCGTCGAGATTCGTATCGAACAGCGTCCCGTTGATGTTGTTGGCGTTGTCGGATGCACAGAAGTTGGCTGTGCTCTCGCTGCCCGAATATTCCGCATCGAACACAGGTTTATCGTCCTGAACGTAGACCGAGTCGAGGCCGATGGAGTCATACTCCGATGCCTGCTCGTCGATGGTCGCCTGAGCGTATGGCTCGAGGGCATCGACGAATGAGGCACTGTCCGTGTCCGAGGTGTCCTTGCTGAACCAGGCCATGCCGAGGCTGTGGATGTAGGTTGCGATCGTCTCGTCGTAGGTTTCGTTCTGCGCCGCGCTGATCGAGAATCCGGTATTGCCCTCGTTGCCGCCTCCGGTTTCGTCAAGATCTGTCTCAACCCCGTCGAAACCCTTCGCCGCACATTGTTGCTGGATCATCGATTCAACGATGGATACGGCGCTCGGTGCATTGATGTTTATGAACTGCTCGGGGTAGCCGGCCAACGAGTTGCCGAGGTCTCCAGCCGCCTGAAGTTGTGCGTAGTACGTGGTGGGGATGCCTTCCTCGGACGCGCTGTAGTAGTTCCCGGCCGCGCCAATTTCGACATAGCACACCACTTTGTCGCCGAGGTTATGGAACTCGGTCACGTCCGCGGCGGTGTTCTCGATCCCGTCGACGTCATAGATCGTCGGGTCCGTGGCCGGCGGGGTGTCCCCGTTATAAGCGGTCACTCCGGTACCCATGTCCGTCGAGCTGCTGAAGTCCATCTCGCCGTTCAGGTACCACTGGAACTCGGCGTTGACCGGTGGTTGCCAGATCGTCCCGGAGCTACCCGATGAACCAGAGGTGCTCGACGGCCCGCCCGTGCTCGACGGCCCGCCCGTGCTCGACGGCCCGCCCGTGCTCGACGGCCCGCCCGTGCTCGACGGCCCGCCCGTGCTCGATGGCCCGCCCGTGCTCGACGGCCCGCCCGTGCTCGACGGCCCGCCCGTGCTCGACGGCCCGCCCGTGCTCGACGGCCCGCCGGCCGTGCCGCAATTCAAGGTCAGCGAGGAAGGGGCCAAGTCAGTGATCGACAGGGCCGCACCGCCACAGCTGATCGACTCCGAAGATCCCGCTGCAAGTGTCAGAGAACCGGTGTCCGCCGCGGCGATACCGTAGCCACTGAAGATGATGGCAAGGCACGCTGCTCCGATGATGGCCGTCTTCCTTCGGCTCTTGCCATGCACATGCTTGTTCAATTTCCCTCTTCTCCTGGGGAAAGTGAGTATCGAGCCTGCATACTTTGCCACCGGTTACTCGCAGTCATGAGTCGTCATTTGGAATTCGTATGGGCCAGACACCAGTGCAGATTAACAGTCGACATGCAGAGTCGCATAGGTCCGAATCCTGGTGCGGCTACATGGAGTAGTCCCCCGATCACGAGGAGTATTCTCACCGTCACAGTGAGTCTTCGTCCGATCACAAAAAGGAGTATCTCGCTCATAATCTGGCATCAGTCATCCACCGAAGAGTGTCCCGTCCTTGTTCTGCTGCGATGGTCGATCGGTGACGGCGACTAATCCATGCATGCGTCATCTGCAGGGATTGACAATGCGGAGGGTGCCGGTCGACAAGCTGTTTTTCAAAAGCGATTCCGCCCTGACTATGCGGGCTAGGGGTCTGCTGACCGTTCGTCCTCGAAGGGGGATGACACCGGCGCAAGCGGGAGGACCGAATGCATCCTTGATCCGGACGGGCAAAGTATCCGCTGGCGTCTACAGATCTACCTTTTCACTTCGTTCGATCGGTGGTCGTCGTTGACTGTCGGTTGCCATGCCTAACTCTCTGTCGAGCAGCAATCCAGCCAAGAGACTCTTGACGCCTTGTCGTTGTCGGCCTCCATCCTGTTCGTGTCACAATGCGGGCGAGGACCCGGACGGTGTGGTTGGGGTCGAAATTGATCGAGCCGACTTCGGGGGCGAGTGCATCCTTGGTGACCTCGTCGGTGATGGCCAGGATCTTGAGCGTTCGGAGGCCAGAGTTCGACGGCCCAGACCTCATCTGGTCGGCCGGCTCGCAGACGTGTGGCCGGGACGGTGGAGATCCCGATCCGGCAACGCTTCTTCGGGCGTCGGAGGACGGGAAGTCCCACGTCACGGCGGATACGCTGGATGCGAGCCATAGCGAGGACGATCCGGGCTGGCTGCGCGGCCGAGCCCGAATGCGCTCCTCCTCATCGGGGACTTCCGATCGGACGTCTTTAGGTGGAGCGGGGTTGGCCACTATCAGTCGCCAGAGCGTGTCGGAGAACCCGTGTCGCTCCTGAATTTCCTGGACAGCCTGACGGCGCCTCTGGCTCAGAATGTTCCCTCAGTCATATCCTTCAGAGCTGCGATGTCGAGGGCGTGGTCGGCTGCGATTCGTTTCAGCCGGGAGTGCTCACCCTCCCTGTTCCGACCCTCAGGCGCTTCAGGTCGTCGACTTTATGGCGTGTTACACGAGCACGAACTGAGAAGATCCCAGTCCTGCCAGGCGGTGCGGACCAATTGTGGAGGACGAAAAGTGAGGACTACTTCCTCCAGGAGATGTTGCTTTGAGGTCAAGCAACATGACGGTTCCTGACCGATCTGCGCCTGCCTGCCTTTTCACGTCCACTCTCCGCAGCTTGGGGACCGAGAAGATCGTGGAAGCACTCTTGGCACATGCGACCATAGGCGCGGCCAATGCTCAGGCGTTTTCGATCATGGCGACTGACCTTTGCAACAGACCCTTTCCATCCACAGCGGTGGCAGGTACCGTATCGCTGAGGATGGACAAGTGCTCTTTCGTCCTTACGTTCTACCACCTTCGTGCCCCCTCGTTGTTTTCATCGTATCGTCGCTTATAGCGATGGTGCACCTCCCAACTCTATTCAACCTGACTACGACGTAGTGGGACCCATTCATTTGATGAGGCGGAGATCCCTCTAGGCAACCAGAATCCCCGAATTCACACAGGAAATACACGAGTCGCTACCGGAATTCACGCCCGGGAGATAAATTGCTCGGCCGACTCGGACCGAGTGTTCCGAGGGAAGCGCCAGTCCCCGCGTTGACAAGAGAATCGTCACCGGCAACCGAGGCTGTCGCCCGTGTCGCTCGACAACGCTTAGCTTAGTAGTTGGGTAGGTCCATGGCTTGCTGAAGTGGGCCGCTCAGGTATTGAACGTAGGTATTGGTCAGATGATATTCATCAAGGTACACACGCATGTTGTTGATGATCGGCTCGCACTTGGACTCACAGATGGCCGCAGTCGTCGATACGTACTGAGCCCCACTCAGTGCCGCCGCATTCCTCTCGGCCTGAAGGTCGTCCGGAGCTAGAGCTTGGGCGGTCGGCACAGCGCAGGCTTGTACGTCATTCATGTTGGCTGCCAGACAGTTCGCATCGTCTTCGACCCACTGTGGAATATCACCGATCACGCTGAGTGCCGTGCCGGGCGCCGCAAGGCCCTTGAGAGTTTCCTCTAGACCAGCCTGCCATTGAGCAGACGTGGCGTAAACGCCTCTCGCTGTCTCCCCCGTGCTCTCGCTAGTCACTACGACCAAATTTGGGTGCAAGGCTCGAATGGCTGGGACCGCGATCTCATGGAATTTCGTGCACTGAGTATTTGGGTTGTTGGTCTGCAAGGAAATGAAGGAGAGATCAGGCGCCGGACACCCAGGCAGATAGAAGGACTCCAGACGCCAGCCGATTCGAGCGGCAATCGTCGCCAAGGCTGATCCCCACATTCCCGCATGGGAATCTCCGTAGACAACCATGAGTTTTTTGCCCGTTACATCGCCATACGTGCATTCGCCAAAGCCCCAAGCCGGCACGCCTGCGCTGTTTGATCCAGACCTACTGCACTTCGTGCTCCCAACCGCAGGGGTGGCCATATCCGTCGTATTAGATAGGCCGGGTTTGATATCACTCGGCACATTTTGGATTTTCTGGGCTGCCAGAACGGCCTGTTGCATCTCGGCAAGCGTCGCAATAGACCCTGATGGATGACTATCAGAAGTACCCGGTCCAGTTGCTCCAGCAGAGGCAGACGAAGTCGTCGTTGAAGAGACGTTCAGCGAGCCGCACGCAGCCAAGCAGATACAGCCAGCAACAATCGGCAACGACCGCAGGAGGTGACAACGTTGCTTGGTGCTGATCATGGCGACCTCCTGATCGTATGGTTCATGGGTGGGTAGCAATCTCGAATGCAATGATGCCAAGAGTCCCGCAGACAAGGGCAGCGCCCAGTGCCAGGCTCCGACCCGCCGAACGCGAGAGGAAGATCCAATGCCTGATCGGGTTCTCGATGATGAAATACGAACCGATTGACAGAGCAAGAGCAACCAACAGCCAGAGCAGATTCTCCTCTACCGACAGACCATGACCGACGTGCTGGGCTGCAATGATCAAGATCGGCCAATGCCACAGGTACAGGGAATAGGAGAGTCGTCCAATCCATTGCAGGGGAGGACTGCGCAACAGGGATTCTGCGCCCAGCGTTGGTCGAGCCATGCCACCTGCGATGACCAGCGCCGCTGACAGGACAGGCAGGGCGACCGCAGAACCCGGATAGGAAGTCGTGCTGTTGAAGACAAAAGCTGCGACCAGAATCCCGACCAATCCGGACCAGGTCATTGCCAGCGCAATAAAACGAGGAAGCTTCGCCAACTGGAGACTGCCAACAGCAACCAATGCACCGAGTGCCAGTTCCCAGGCTCGGGTGAACGGCGAGAAATAAGCGGCCACGCCGTTGACCGATGTTTGGTGGATGGACCATGCGAGTGAAGCGGAGATACCAGCCGCTAGCAACACGGCCAGCTTCGAACGGACATCGACCTTGCGCCACGTCAGGGCCGCAAAAAGGAAAAGTGTCGGATAGAGAAGGTAGAACTGCTCTTCCACAGAAAGCGACCAGTAATTCTGAAGCACTGATGGTGGCGCCTGTGAGGCCAGGTAGTTGGTGCCTACCGCGATGAAGTGGAAATTTGAATAGAAGAGCGATGCAGATCTCCCCGTGCGTGCCGTCTCGTCACCGGTAAGGAAGCCCAGCCAGTGGTACGAGGCCAGGACCGCACAGACAATGACTACGCTCGCCGCCGGAAGGATTCTTCGACATCGACGGCCGTAGAATGCCAGGAGGCGGTTCCTCCCGGCAGCCGCGTGCTCCCTTAGGAGCAGCCCGGTAATTACAAAGCCGGAAATGACAAAGAAGACATCCACTCCAACGAATCCACCCGTCAATCGGGGAACTCCAGCATGGTAAAGAACAACCAACAGGACAGCGATTGCGCGAAGACCCTCGACGTCGGGTCGGAATTTCCTGTCGCCGGGCGCAGTGCCAGCTTCATCCCCCGATTTAAGGAATCGAGCTTCCTCTATTGATTCCAAATGAGGAACTTGGCGGGGCGGAGTTCGGACACTTCGGGAGTCCGCAGATGCACGACCGCAAGCTCCGTAAGATCGTCAAGAGAGCTCTTCTGCATCTCTGCGCCCATCAATCTCAGTTCGTTCACACCGATTTCGATCGCACTTCCGATCTACGAGGCTCGACGGTAACGTCAGCCTGGACGGGACGTCAAGTGGACGCTCTATGCCGGGATCGAAAATCCCAAAATCGTCGATGCCACGCGGGGGGTGTTACGTAGGTCCCTTGGAACCAAGGGGTCCGACCCGGTATCTGTCATCGTTTTTTGGAGGATCCGGACGGACGGCGAGAACGGAGGAATCTAAAGAGAAGTCGGCCATATTGCCGACTCTGCTTCGAGCACGTGGGCGATCTTCTCGAGAATCAGCCTGGCGGAAACGAATTTGCGAGACCGGAGGACGAATAGGAGATCCCTCACATCCGGAGATGTTATTTGATTTGCCGTGGTCTCAGGATCAACGACGACGACGCGTTGACCATATGGGACTACGCAGGTGTGGCTCTGTGGTCATGGTTTGCGCCCCCTGGTCAAACCTCCGGACCGGGACGGACCCGGATCGACCGGATCGAGCACCTGCATCCCCCGGTCGAGCGCCAATTTGCCGGGATTCGAGCCAGGACGTGGGCCATCGCGCCACCACGCAGAGAGACCGGATCGCCACTGAGGCGGAGCTTGATCAGGACGATACATCGATCCTAGAGTTGTGAGCTTCCGGTGGTCCATCACGATACGGCTGGGATCAATTCTGTGGATCGCAGGAGATGTGAAGGTGTCAAGCTAGCCAGTTGTTGGGCGTGGTGGTTGGCGCGAATTCAGGGCCCGAATCTTTTTCTCTAGTTGCGGGTCTCCTTACGAGATGAAAGGTAGGTGGGAATGACGCTTGGCGAGGCGGAGCGCACACAGCGGAACGTGAGTTTCATCCAGTCTGAACCGACCGTGACCGTTGTGATCCCGGCGAAGAACGAGGCCCAGAACCTTCCTCACGTGTTCGCCGGCCTTCCGTCAGATATTCACGAGGTGATCCTGGTCGACGGGGATTCGACGGACAACACCGTGAACGTGGCTCGGCGTCTCCGGCCTGACATCATCATCGTCGGCCAAACCCGAAAGGGGAAGGGCAACGCGCTGGCCTGTGGGTTCGCCGTGGCCACCGGCGACTTCATCGTCATGCTCGATGCCGACGGATCGACCAACCCGGCGGAGATCCCCCGCTTCGTGACCGCCCTCGGGGAGGGCGCCGATTTCGCCAAGGGCTCGCGGTTCATGCCCGGGGCCGGCAGCAGCGACATCAGCCGGATTCGACAGTTCGGGAACTTCTGGTTGAACAAGATCGTCAACCTCCTCTACGGGACCCGGTACACCGACCTCTGCTACGGCTACAACGCCTTCCGTCGGGAGTGTCTGTCGGTCATCGGACCTCGAGGCCGGGAGAGCCCGACGACGTCGATGAGGGGATGATGCAGTGGGGTGACGGATTCGAGGTGGAGACGCTGATCAACGTCCGGATCGCCAAGGCGCAGCCTGCGGGTGGCCGAGGTTCCGAGCTTCGAGCGGAGCCGCCTCTTCGGCACCAGCAACCTCAATGCGTTCTCCGACGGATTTCGGGTCCTGAGGACGATCCACGCGGAGCGAAAGCGCGGTCCACGTCGCCATTCCGCACCGCCGCAGCAGCCCATCCGGGAAGTCGGGACTTCGTGGTCGGTGATATCGACTCTGGCTGAAGAGGCCAGTTGAAAGCCTGCTGATGCAATGGTCTCGAAAGATGCCTGAACATTCTCAGGCGAGCCGAACGGGCGTTTCCGTGACCGACGGAACCGGCCGCTGATCCGGGTTGCATCAGGGAAGGTCGGATCACAATGACGATCACTTCGCAGGCACCCATAGGCTTCGATCGATCACGCACTCGCCGCACGGTGATGCACCCATTCCTCGGTCATCGACCGCTTCATCGTCGCCGGGTCGCGACGACTCAGTGGCACGAAGACCGGGCCTTCGATTTGGCTCCATCGTTCTTTCTCGTCCCACCGCACCAGGGCGCTGGGTAGTCGCGACTACCGTGCTTGGGATCGTCCTTGGTTTCCTGGCGTGGATCGGTTTTGTGGTGGCCCACGGTGCCGGACTACTCGAGGTGTCGGCTGTATTTGCGGCAGTCGACGCCCTTACGTGGGGCCAAGCTGTGGCGGCACTGGTTCCAACCGAAGACGGCCTGGAATTTCGCCACGATCTCCGTGGCCACGAGCGCTTCGCTCCTCATTCTGCTCGGGATGCTCCTGGTCGAACTCCGCCTGACGGGCGCGTTCTTCTGGATGTTCCTGGCCGTAGGGGCGCTGAGCCTCGCAATCCAGATCGTGTCCTTCGTCATCCAGATCATCTCATTCCAGGCGAGAACGCTCCGCCGCAGTCGGTACCGTCGATCATTGACGGAAGAATCGTCATGGAGGGTCTATGACCTCGACCCTCCTCGATGAGAGGGTGCCGATTCCCGATCGGTTCGGCGAGCCGCCGATTCCGATTCCCGATGACTTCGGCAAGCTCCCGGTCCCGATACCCGACCTCGACGACAACCAACCACTGTCTGTACCCGCACTCGATCTGACGACGGCAGTCGGACTGGCGGTCGTTCCGGTGGTCGGTTCCGCTGTCCTTGGCAGGGCTAGCCGTCGGGGTCCTTACTGCCTCAGCGATCAGCATCTCGACCCCGGCCTGTGGGGGTTGCCGGGCTCTATCTTTCCCACCTGGTACCTCGGTCTCGCACTGATCCTCGCCGGTATTGCGACCGCCAGGCGCTCCGATGGCGTCGAGATAGGGATCGCGGTGGCCTCGCTGGTTCTGGTTCTGACGGGCACGGCCGCGATCGTCTACGACGTAACCCCGCTCCCGTGGGCGGAGAAACATGTCGGGGTGGTCAATTACATTCTGCACTTCGGCCAGGTCCATCCTGACATCGATATCTACCAGGCTTGGCCGGGGCTGTTCTCGGCATCGGCCTGGCTGTCGATGGCGGGCGGTATCCGCGATCCCCATCGTACTGGCCGGGTTCTGGCCGCCGGTGGTCAATATGCTCGAGCTCCTTGCCGTCCGCTGCTTCGCTGGTCGATTGCTCGGAAATAACTTTCGGGCCTGGGTCGCCGCTGGAGTGTTCATGCTGGCGGGCGCTTTCAACCTGGACTACTTCTCCCCGCAAGCCGTCGCCCTGTTTCTGGCTCTGTCCCTGTACGCCATCGTGGTCCCGGTGCCTCGGTCGGCACTCTGGCATCTGCAGCGCCGTCAGGTTCCGCCTTCCGGCCTGGCGAATCGCCGTGGTCGTGCTTCTCAGCCTCGCGCTAGCCGTCACCCATCAGATAACCCCGTATTTCGTCGTGGCCAGCCTGGCCGTCCTGGTGCTCTTCGGTGTCCTGCGCCCGGTATGGATACCACTGGTCCCTCTGATCCCCGCGGCCGCATGGGCGCTGATCAACTACCCGGCCTGGAAGGGATATTTCTCATTCAGCGACATCTTCAACCTGGGCGCGAACGTGGCGACCCCGGGCGCACAATCGTGGGCGAACGTCCGGACACCGTCCTCACTGGTACTGAGCTCTGGCCGCTGGCCCACTGGTGGTGGGTGTCCTGGCCGTACTGTTTCTGCTGCGCAACCGGACGCCTGGAGATCGCACTCGCCGCCTGTGCAGCCAGCGCGGGCTGTCTCGTGCTCATCACCGACTACGGGCAGGAGGGCCTGTACCGCACCACGCTGTTCGCTCTGCCGTGGCTCAGTGTGCTGGCGCTGGAGGGGCTCAAAGGCCCTGTTCCGGCGCTCGTATTCTGTAGTGCCCGTCGTCGCACTGCTCTCGGCGACGTTTCTCTTCGCCAATTCGCACTGGACGGATGAACGTTGTGCGGCCGTCGCAGCTCCAGGCCGAACGCACCTTCGAGCTCACCGCCCCGTTCGGCTCGATGATGATGTACGTGGGAGCCAATGACGACCCGGTCGACGCCACCTACCGCTACGACTATGTTCTGACCTCTACGGTAGCCCAGACGGCAAGGGCAAGATTCCTCCATTTGTCAGCGGCCTGTTCGGATGGGCGAGGGCTATCCGCAGTTCTATGTGTCGACTTCGGAGGCCGGCGTCTATGCCGGCCAGCTCTACAGTCTCTACATCCCCCGGTACTATGCGGCGATCAATCCGCCTTGCAGGCATCCCCGCGCTTCAAGACCGTCTTCGATCAGGGCGGCACTCGGGTGTTCAAATTGAGACCACCGGCTCGGCCCTAGTGCCCGCACGACCACTCGGCGTGGAGCTCACGGGGAGAGGCCGGCCATTTCCCCGGTGAGCCGCATCGGCGCTGTTCAATGCCCCGCCCACGTGGTGGACTGTGCGCCACCATGCCCGAGCTCCGAATGAGCGCCGCCTGATGCCCAAAATCGAACAGCTGAGCACGCAGGCCAAGGTCGCGCTCAGCACGACCAGCCAGTCGGTGGGGAGCTTGCTCATCGCCCTGGGTGGAATTGCTGTTTGCGTATCACCACGCACCGCCTGGGACCGAGCGACTATGGGACGTTCGCCCTGATTATCACCTCCGTCACCCTCTTCACCATGGTGGCGGATCTGGGTATCATGGCCATTTCCTCCATCGAGCTGGGCAAGAAAGCGACCGACCACTCGTCTGTACTGAGTTCGGCACTCTCGTTCCGCATCACGGTATCGCTGGGTCTGATTCCGGTCATCCAGGCCTCGGCGTTCATCCTCTATCCGCACGAGACCATGTTGTTCCGGATCGCCCTCGGGGTGATGTCCTGGATGTCCTGTTCGCGACCCTCCAGGTCACACTGGCCACCGCTTCATCGCCCGCGTCCGGGGGGATCGGATCGCGGCCCTGAACGTGATCAATCGGGCTCTCTATGTGTTGGGCGTCATCGTTGTCGCCGTCGAGCGCGGAATTATTTCGACTACATCTGCGCCTATGTCGGCGCAGATTTCATCTCTGCGGTCATGTACGCGGTGGCCGTCAGGCGGACCGTCCTCTGGATGTGGAGCGCGAACCTGGCCAGATGGCGGCAGATGGCTATGGTGGCGCTCCCCCTGGGTGCGATCCAGATCATCGGAAGCATCTATCTCTCGGTGGCCACCATCATGGTGTCCCTCTTTCTGTACGAAGGCGGAGTTGGGCCTGTACAGCCTGGCTTTCAACGCCGTCGTCGTTGTTCTCACGGTCCCCACTTCCTCATGCAGGCGCTCATCCCGTCGCTGGTCGAGGCGACCATGGCTGTCGCCCATCGCCTGGTCAGCGGGGCGTGCTACCTGGCGTACTGCATCGGGGCCCTGCTCGCCGTATGTGGGATCGTGCTCAGACAGGACGCGGTGCTGGCGCTGGGAGGCCCGAAGTTCATCCTGGCTGCGACCCCCTTCGCCATTCTCTTCCTCACCATCCCGCTGACGTCACTCCAGACGGTCTTCGGCTATGCCGGCATCGCCCTCGACCAGTACCGGCCCTTGCTGCGGCTGGAAATCGCGCCCTGGCATTGAATGTTGCCATCAATGCCATCCTCATCCCGAAGTTCGGTCCGACGGGGGCGGCCACCGCGTTGGTGATCAGTTAGTCGGTATCGGTGGTGGCGACATACCTGATGTTCCGACGGCTCACAGGCATCCGGTCGACCTGTCGCGGCTGTGGCGGCCCACCGTTGCCGCTGCGGGGGTGCTCCCGCTATGATCTTCCGCCATTCCATCTGGGCGGCGCTCAATCCGATTGTGGGGGTCTGCCTGGGTGGCGCCCTGGTCGTGGCCGTCTACCTCGTCATCCTCACGGCTGTGGGTGGGCTGCCCCAGGACATTCGACGGGGGACGGGGGGAGACAAACGAATCGGCCGATAAAGAATGGGGCGACTCCATCCGGACGGAGGCATCAACCGGCGACCCGATGTCTCCGACGGCGCAACGCCCAGATGGTAGCGGCCCACCAGGTTGCCGGCCGCGGCCATGAAGATGCCGATGAACATTGCTCCGATACGGGACAGGCCGGCCGACTGTCCATGGAGGAGGTCGTCTGCATCGGTCACCAGCTGGGCGGTCAACGATCTGATGACGAACGTGGTTTCGGCTCCCATGTCCGCCGCACCCCCCAGATCGCCGAATACCTCGACCTTCTCGTGATTCACGTAGAAGCAACGGCGCCAGAAGTACTTCCATGACACCCGCTCCTTGGGAACGAAGTGATGGACAACGGCCCGCGGTTCGTACATGAGGCGGCGGGGCTCATGCCCCTGTCCCAGCCGGAGGCAGAGGTCGAGATCGTCGAAATCGATCGACTGGCACCCACCGATGGCGTTGTATGCCTCCCGCCGCACGGCCATGTTGGCTCCGATCAGCCGCGGATAGGGGCCGAGTTCCTTCGGCAATCCTGCGTAGGCACAACCGAACACCCAGTCGAAGTTGGCTGGGAACCAGCGCGGCCGTTCGGTCTCGTATCGGGGAAGTGGCGCACCCCCGACCGCCACCGTGCGCGGATCGTCGAACGGGGCGAGCAATATTCGAGCCACGACGGCTCGGCCGCCGCATCGTCGTCGAGAAACACGAGAATATCCCCCCGGGCCAATTCGGCTCCCGGTGTTGCGGTTCCACCCCGCACCAAATCGACGCTTCGATCCGTGTGCCTTTTCGTAGGTTGTGATGACCTGGCTCTGCTCGAAGCGGTTGGGAACCACCACGAGGGAAAGCCTGCTTCCGGTCTGCAGCTGCTCCCCAACGCTCCTCGCACCGACGCCGAGTTCGGGATTGTGGTCGACGCAGAGGATCAGCTCCAAAGGGGGGGGGGTGTGTGCCTCCACCGAGCTCACCGCCAGAACCACCGATTCCACCGACCGAGGCTGAACGTCGGGATGATCACGGTTGCGGTGGCTGGCGGTGGCATGTCGGAGGCTCCGGAAACTCGAAGATCCGACTGCCCCGTGCCGGGCTCCGGAAACTCGAACATGGACTGCCCCACCGGGCTCACCGCGGCCACCAGCGAGCGGATCTTCGATCTGTATCCCGACCTTACTCTGGGGAACGTGGGGAACCGGTGCGGCGAGGTGTCCGGCCGGCAGATCGAGCCGCCAGGACGAGCCTGGGTGGTACTGCCACCGGCGCCGGCTGGCACAGGTCCTCGTGCACGCCGTCAGACAGTCCGCGTCACCCCAGCGATAGACGGCGAATTTAGTCCACATCCAGGTCGACCTCTGCCGGCGTGGAGCTGTTGGCGGACTCTTCCCATTCGCTCACCCCGCACTGCCATGCCTGGGTCTGGACGGCCACCTGCATGGGAACGTCTGAACACGTTGGCATTGGTCTCGGTCGCCCATGGTGTTCCGTCCATGGTGTACACGATCTTGCCCGGGCTCCACTCCACCCCGACGGTGTGCCACTGGGTCAGGTTCACCGCCAACGTGTCGTTGATCTGGAGGGGATCCGTTCCGTGCCCAGTGCTCAGTGGCCGTGTCGAACGTGCGCGGGCGGCTCCGTTGTCTTCGTGAAGTCGATCTCGGGTGGCCATGTGTCCGACGTGGCCAGAGCAGGGCCACCACGGAGACGCCCTGACCGTTGTCGACTGACTGCATCCGGACCTCGTACTTCCCGTAGGTCTGGAGTTGGCAGTGAACCTCACTCCGCCAGTGACCCACTGATTGACGTCACCGGTACAGCCGTTGGCGGTGACACCAGCCGGATCCCGGTACCCTTATCACCAGCTCTCCACCCGTGACCTCGTCGTGGTCCGCGGCAAAGCACGACCTGATCCGTCTGGCGCTCGCCCCAGGTTGCCGTACACCTGATAGTTGGAAAGGGTCGACGGACTCGTGAAGTTGTCGGTGAACCTCGGTGAAACCGGGGGTCGGTCCCGGCACGGCCGCACCCGACGGGGTTGGTGGCCAGGTCGACCGGCGGCACGGTGGTAGGAGTGGCGGCCGTCGTGGTGGTCGTCGGCGGCGGCGGCGGCGGCGGGTCCTCTGTGGTCGTCGGTGGTCCTGCAGCGTCGTCGTGGTGGAGGCCGGCGGTCGGGCTCGCCTCGCGCCGGGGAGTTCGTCCAGGGGGTGTGAGCAGGCCAGGTCCAGTGGTAGCCGGACCCCCACGGTCCGGCGCGGTGGGTCGAGTCAGCGAGCGTCCGACCCAGGGCGGTGACGCTTGGGTTGTTGCCGATTGTGGCGGTTCCAGAACGCTCACGACAATTATCACGACCGCGGATATTGCCCCCACATCTTGCCCCTCGTCACAGTGTGCCTATCGTCACGGCTTAGTCCAGCCAACGCGCTATCTTCGCGGACTTGCCAACACGTCGGCCACTGATTAGGCAGATGCCGATGCCCAGACAATCCGCTGTTCACGTAGAGCGTCTGTTTCGACGAGACCAACTGTACTGTGGTCGCGGCAGGGAATACACGGCGCCACCCTTATCGCCGGAATCGATTGGTTGCCCGCCCTCATCCGGTGCGTACGATGTGGGCGAACGACCGTCAATTCCGGGTCAGCCGGAACATGTCAATGTTTACGTTCGCCTGACTGACGGTCACGGCAGCATCGGTCGCGTTATCGGAGCCGCCCGTCACGCTCCGCGATGAGTTGCTGATGGTTATCGGGCCCGGACACTCTGACCGCCGGCACCGATGGTGTCGTCGGCGCCACTCGAACGGAAGAGGGCCGTCGCCCACGCCTGACGTGTTCCACGCGTCGCCCAACCGTGATCGTTTTGTGGGCCGTCCGATCAGCACGTCGTGCACGGTCCGCCGGTCAGCACGAACTGCCCCGCTTGATCCCGTACGGATCCGAGGCTTCGGCGATCAGACCCGATAACCCGGTTATCGTGGACCCTCCGAAGGAGTGACCACCCGTGTGGTGGGCGGCGTCCTGTCCACCGCGAGTCCCCGGGCGGCGTAGTAGGCCACCGACGGTGCCTCCAAAAACGCGAGGTGCTCCGCCTTGCCACTCGGCCATGCTCCGGATCACGAACCGGTCGCCATGACGAGCCGAGGCCCGTCCGGACGAGCGAGTCCGGAGCATGGGCAATGTTGACGGTGATATCGGCGGCGGCCGTTCTTGACCGTGCCAAGTGCCGGCCGCGCTGAAGGCCTCAAGGGGGCGATGACGACCTGAAGGCATAGGGCGCCGACGAGCGCGGTGCGATCCCGAGACGGTCAGTCCTGATCCACCAGGACCTGTGTTCGACCCGCGCCTCGTTCTTCATCGAGCCGTCGAATGTCGCGGTCACCGAGATGCGCCGACCGATGCCTGCGACAAGACCCGCCTCTCCTCGAAGAGGGATCCGTCGAGCACGGCCAGATTCCATCCAGCGAGGATCAGGAGCTCGAAGATCGCATACCGGGGCAGTACGGACAGCCCCAGTGACCCGCGGCCTTCGGTGAGTGCCACGGTGTAGAGCACCCGAAGAGGACCGCCGCCACACCGATCGGACTGGCGTCGATCGATCGCGTCGTGGCAGTCCCACGACGAGCACCCAGGCGGCGACCACGAAGATGAGAACTCCGAACAGACAGAAGAGGTAGTCGCCGGTGCTTGGGCGTTGGGTATCTGTACGCCGAAGACATCGCCGATGGCGAAGAAGAAGAACCTCATCGCGGCCAGCGGATGGATCAGGACGAAGGACTTGGTCCCGTTCCCGCGGTGGGTGAAATCGAAATGGAACATGTAGAGGCCGGTGGTGACCACGGCCGGGTGATCCAGGCCAGAATCATCGCCCTGCTTCGCCTCCGCTGGTAGAGGAGCAGGAGCCCGACGGGCCAGATCAACAGACCTTCCAGCGAGGAGAAGGCCCCGGCAACGGTGACGGCCATCGCGCCGGCGACGCCGAGCCAGCCGAGCGACACCCTGTCGAGGAGGAAGAGGGCGGCCGCCAGCGCGAAGATCTCGAGGTACCACGACACGGCAAAACCCCACAGGGTCATGGTGCCCTGGTTCAACGAGAGAAGAACGATGATCATGGGGAAGTAGTAGATCCAGGGGGTCGACGGGATCGGCGCCTGTGGGCCAGGATGAGCAATGCCGCGGTGGCGATGAGGAGGAACCCGCTTGCGTAGTCTTCGTAGACCACATTGAAATGCGTGGTGTGAGCAAGGGCGAGAACCAGAAGATCGGGCACGAGGACCCGGTTTTCGCCGTGCTGGGCCCAGAGGTCTCCGAGGGTGAGGGCCCCACTGTGCGAGAGCGCGATGATGTGGATGTCGTGCCACTGATCGGCGAAGACCATGTTCACTGCATAGCGGTGGATGAACCAGAGCAAAGCCACGGCGGGCAGCGCCAGGACGTAGACGCCGAACCTGATGACGACACCGGCAATTGCGAGCGGTCGTCGCGTTTCCGGATTCCGGAGCGGATTCTGGCGAGGCCTCGGTGCCGGTTCGTCCAGCACGTGACCGTGCAATCGACCCAGGTTGTCAGGGGTGGAGCTCATCGAAGTCCCGCGACGACAGCGGGATCGGGAATGACCGGAGCACGTTCGTTGGCCCACGCGGTGCCGGCGGTGTTTGCCAACGAGTCCCCCTCCCACTCGGCGATAGTGCCCTGGTCATGACCCGATCCGTTGGACCGAATCGCCATCGGGTCCCCGGACGGTCCTCAGGTTACTGCTTGTCCGGCGGGGTGATCTGTCACGACGCGGGGGACAGGACTGCGTCACCGGCCTCCACCAGAGGCGTCGGTGATGAATCCTCGATCGGCATCAGCGAACCTTTCGGGCTGGCACTCCTGCATAGTCCCACCGGCTTCACAGCTCTCGGTGACGACTGCTCCGGCGGCGACGACTGTTCCTTCCCCGATGCGCACTCCTGGCAGCAAGGTTGTGCGGGCCCCCAGCCAACACCGTGGTCCCACGTCAATCTCGAGGTATTCCACGGCCCGGGCGATGCTCCCGGTCGCGGATCGGGGGTGGTTTGAGGTGACCATCATGACCTCGGGTCCGAGCATGCAGTCCTCGCCGATGGCAATTCTCCCCGCTCCTTCGAACCAGGAGCGGGGCCACGTAGGTGCCCGCTCCGATGCTGAATTGCGCGATGCGAAGGTGCAGGCGATCAGTCCACTGACTGCCTCACCTATCTCGACACCAGCCAGACGCAGCAAGCCCCGGCGAACCAGTAGCGGAAGATAAGGCGAGGTCACCAGGTGGCCGCGGCCTGCCCATCTGAGGGCTACTCGCGCATCGAGCCCAGGCCCTCCGCTAGCGACAGCCACCGTCGGGACTCTGAGGTCTGGTGAACCGGCTCGACTCCGGAACCGCCGACAGGCTCGAGCGAGGCGACCATCATTGAGCGGTTCCGCATCGCGGAACGATCCCGATCGAAGGCGACCGATCGACATCTTCGGAGGGCGTTCGACCATTCGGTCGCCGGACGATTCTCGACATGGTCTTCCGGCCAAGCATCCCGCCGACGGCGCTCGCAGCGACGAACGAGCTCGTGAGCACGACCGCAGGATGAGGCAGGTCTTCTCCGACCATTGTCAGGAACATCGCCATGTAGCCGATCCATACCGTTTCTTCGCTGCCGGAATCCGAACACAATAGGCCCGAAGAAGGTGATGTGCCATGTATGGTTCGGCGTGTACATTGAGAGTTGTTTGCGTCAGGACCAGACCCGTGACAGGGTCCTCGGCGGGCCATCCGGCCCAGGTTGGGCCGCCGTCGCTCGCGAAGGTACGCGGCGGGCCCGGCCAGCATTCCTCGGAGCTCGGCCTGTTCCAGTGCCTCGGGTACTCGGGCTCCGTCCAGACCGCTTTGCAGAATCCGGCTTTGTCATGGCCCGCAGGCCCGAGGCACGGCGGCGGCGAAACCCCTGAGGCGACGTGGATCACGCCACACCAGCGACAGCATCATGGCGCTGAAGCCGATGCCGTAACCCCTCAGCTGAATCTCGAGATCCTCGAGGGTGCGTCTGTGGGTGTGGTGCACGATGGCAGCCGGCTCGTAGCCCAGCAGCCGACCGCTCATGAGCAGCTCCAAGAGCATGGCTAGGTCCTCGCCGCCGCACGTCGACGTTCCCACCCCGAGCGCGTGATCGAATCCTCCAAGGCTCCGAAGGACACTGGTCCGGAAGGCCATGTTCGAACCGATTCCGAGTTCGCCGGTGGCATACAGCGGGAACACCGTGTCGCTCTTCTCCGCTCGATCTGGTGGCGTTCGATCTTCGGGATGTCCAGCACCCGCCGCCACCAGGACCCGGGTGCCCGGCGAGCCGGAAGGTCACCGGCCGGTAGCCGCGATTCAGGCGCTTCCCGACTGCTCGAAGAGCAGCTGGGCCTGTGTTTCAAGCTCCTCGGGCAGAACCAGTCCGGTCACCGCATCCAGTCCGGGTTCGGAGGCGAACCGACGTCCGAGCGCCAGCAGCCACCTTGGGTTCACCCAACATCGTCATCGGTAAAGGCCACCACCTCTGCCATGGTGACGTCGACGCCCCTGTTTCGGGCGGCTGAGATCCCTGGGCGCCGCTCCTCCACGATCCGGACCCGAGGCATTCGGCTATTTCTTCGAGGAGCTCGTTCGGACCTGCCGGCTGGCGGCGGTTGTCGACCACCACAATCTCGAAATCGGGATAGTCGAGCTCGGCGAGCGAAGCAACACAGGCCCTCAACTGCTCCGGCCGTCCGAGATTGGTCGGGACGACGACGGCCATAGTCGGGAGGGACCCTTGAGGGTCGAACCGGTGGTGAGGGTCGATGCAACAGGTCACTCAACTCATCGCGGAGAAGAGCCTCGAGATCGGACCCTCGGAGGACTGGCCCCGACACCGGGACGTCGACGAGCCCGAGTGGCACGTCACCCCGCACGGCCAGTACCCATACGCCTTGGTAGTGCTCGGCCACAGGGTGTCGGCAGTCGATGTCCGGGATGGCTTCCTCGAGGTCGATGATGACCACCCTGATCGGACCCGTCTCGGTCCGGATCGGTACAGGACCGGCTGGAGCTGGAGTGGTTCAGACACCTTCGACCCCGTCGCCGGACCGGACCTTCTGTCCGGCCGACCGCGCCGACGGCGGCTGCTTCTGGAGGACCCCAGGCAAACCTTCGGCGGCCGAACAGCCAGAGCCGTTGCTTGGCCCGGTTGCGCCACTTGGCGTCACCACGCCTCCGTTGCACGAGAGCCACCAAGTCCTCCGGGGTGAAACCGGGCCCGATCTGGGCCCGGGGAATCCTCCAACGATCATCGCTGAAGCGATCACGCTGTCCTGACACGATGCCAGCTTGACTGAAACCGGCATCCCGTACTGCAGTGCGACCCTGTTTGCTGTAGTACCCGAACGGGTAGGCGAAGCTGGTCACGGCCACCCCGAGATGATCCTCAAGGAGCGTGCGGCTGCGCACGGCGTCGGCGGTCACTGTCGCGGGGGCAGACAGATCGGCGGCGATGTGGTGGTGGCCGTGTGATGCAACCTCCCAGCCCGATGCGGAAAGATCGCCGAGAGACTGCCAGTCGCACATTGGCCGGTCCCCGTCCTCGGCCCGGAGCCATGCCGCAGTGGCACCGACGTACGCCGTCGGCACGAACAGGGTTGCAGGTATCTGGTGTTCGAGGAGGGCCGGTGCGGCTCCCGTCGTGATGTCGGCGAATCCGTCGTCGATAGTGACTGCGACGACTGGACGGGTCGTTTGGACCTTCCCCTGACGTGCTGAGCGGATACCGCACCCGGAATGTCTCGAAACCGTATGAAGCGGCAACCGGCGTGTAGGAGCGCGGCCATGTGCTCGGAGAAGAGACCTGGGTCCACCGTGAGCTCCTTGAAGGCATTCGTGCTCGTGGTGGCGAAGCTGTGATAAAGCAGGGTGTTCACCCGGACCGATCTCTGAGAAGCGATCATCAGGCCGACTGCCCTCTCCTGGCCAGCTGATGCGGGCGCCAAGCAGCAAACAGGTACATCGGCATCCCCTCCAGCAGGCCCCGATAAAGCTCGCGGTGTGAATTGGGGATTCGTCCCGAACGGGCATCCGGCATCGTCTGTTCGACTATCTGTGTCGCCATCCCCTCGGCGTCGGTGGCGCCGTCGCCGTCGGGGGCGATGTCGCCGATGGCTTTGGGAAACAACCGGGCGAGCTCGAACACTGCCTCGGGATGGCGAAGCAGGAAGGACAGGTAGAAGGCGGTGATCCCCCGCCCGTAGCCCCGTCTCAACTCGCGCAGGTCATCCATTCGACTGCGGTGGGTGTGCCAGACCACTGCGGATGGGTGATAGACGAGCGTTCCTCCCGCGTACAGGTACTCGCTGAAGGCGGCAGTGTCTTCCGCCCCCTTGGTCGCAGTACCGGCACCGAGGGCGGTGTTGAAGCGGCCGATCCCTTCGATGGCGTCGCGACGAAAAGCCATGTTGCCGCCGACGCCGAACTGCGGGCGGGGATACAAGGGACTCTGCGAGCGACGGGTGGCTGGGGAGAAGACCTGGGGTTCGAAACCCCGGCCTTTGTGGTGACCACCGCCTTCTTCGAACCAGAGCTGGGCCGACGATTCGATCTCGCCCGGGAGGATCATTCCGGAGACGGCACCGGCCTCTGGATATTCGACCAAGGCCCGGGCCACTTCAGTCACCCACCAACGGTCAGCCGTCTCGTCGTCATCGAGCCAGGCGATGATCTCGCTGGAGCTCTCGTCGATCGCCCGGTTCCGTGCCCACGAGAGTCCGGGACGTGGCTCGACGATGTAGTCGAGGTCGAGTTGTGCTGACTGTTCCGAAGCCACCTGACGGGTCTCCGTGTCCGCCGGCGCGTTGTCCACCACCAGAACCCGGAGTGCGGGGTACTCCTGGTTCTCGAGGCTGCGGAGTGCCTTGCGGAGCTTCTCGGGTCGGTCGCGGGTACAGATGGCGACGGTGATCTCCGGAGCGGCAAGAAGGGCCTGGCGGCGGCCCTCAAGGTAGGGGGGGACGGAGGGGGAGACGACGCCGTCGGCTGGGTACCGCTCCCTCGACCTCGACCCCGGCTTGGTGGAGTTTCAACCGGAGACGGTCGCCGAGCTGCTCTTCGACGGCGGCTGACAGGGCGGGCACCGAGAGGCCGTCCGCCGGAATGTCGAGATGGAGCAGCCCGATCGGCTCGGTGAAGCACCGGACGAGGACTCGTCCCCCGGTCCAGTGGCGTCCACCGGCATCGCTGCCGGGCAAGCTCGTCAGACCGTCGACGACATCGAGTTCGCCGATGAAGACGTGGGGTTGCGACGATCTGTGCGTCGAGCGCCTCGTCGTGGATGAGAGGGACGGTCCCTCCAGCGGATCTGCACGCTTCCCAAGTGGGTCGATGGCGGATGTCATCGCAGGCGGCTTCGTTCCGCACTGGAGGTCGACGGAAGGTCCGAACGAGGCTCGCGCTCGGGGCATGTTGCGCCCATCCACGAGCATTCGGACGACTCGGGGTGGGCTGGGCGTGGATGGGTCCGCATTGGCGGTGATATTCCTCCGCTCCGCCGGCGCAGGCCGGAGCACCTACGACTGCACTTTCTATTCCGTTCATGTGCGGTTTGCAAAAGCATTCCGCCTCGTGGTGTCGGGCAATGGGACGACAGGGTCCTGCTCTCCTCGGAGGTATCGCCGGAACACGGCGCTGTGGGGGAGAAATGTACGCACAGGGGTCGATCAAGCACTTCGAGTGATATTGCCGAGCGCGGCTGCGCCGGCCGGAAACGCGCTGCAAGGTGATGCCCAAGGTATCCATCACCTCGAGATTCGGCACGCCCGGTGCAGGCCGGATCAGGCCGAGGAGGGAGTCCGCCCGCACCGGCGGGTTCAGCGCTCATGAGCTCCGCCGCCCGGAGGGCGCCATAGACGGCCATGGGTGGCGTGGGCACGAACCGCGGTCGTGCCCTGTCGCCGCCGTGGGCGAAGGTGGTCAGCAGTGTCCGGAAGCTGACCGGGTCCGGATGGGCGAGCCCCACCGGGTGGGTCGGCACGTGCCCGGCAGTGGCCAGGGCCACCACTGCAGTGGCAAAATCATCTTCGCTGACGGTGAATTGGTGGGCTTTGGGGCCGAAATCGGGCAGCACGGGAAGCTTGGCCAGCCGACGGAGGGTCCCGGCCATTCCGCCCCAGCCAGGCCCGTAGACCAAGCCCGGACGGACGACGACCATGCCCCGGCTCAGGGCCGACACCTCCATGTCGAGTTTCGCCCGGCCGTAGAGCTGGCGGGTTCCCGCGTAGGCCGACATCGACGACAGTGTGATCGTGCGGCGGACCCCGCTTGAGACTGCCATCGTCGAACAGAGCGATCGAACCGAATACGTTCGTCTGCCAGATGTCGGACTCGCTTGTTCAGCTTCATGTCGTACGCGCAGTGGACGAGGACGTCGGCACCGATCGAGTGCATCGGACGGTCCGTGTCGACGCGAGGTCGAAGGAGCGGTCACTGCTTCCGTGTATCGGAGATCGCACCAGCCGACGGACGGAGAATCCGGCCGACCCGAATGCCGCCGCCAGCACCGATCCCAGATAGCCGTTGGCCCCGGTGACGGCTGACAACCGGCGCGCCACCGGATGCGGAGCTGCCCAGTCCGTCCTCGGACATCATCGCGGCATCTCGAGCACGTCCGCTGGCGATGCGATGGGCGTTGGCCATGACGGTCAGCGTGAAGGTAGTGGCAGGCACGGTGGGAAACACCGATCCGTCGACGAGGTGGATATTGTCCCAGGTTGCGAGGCGACCCAGCAGGTCCGTTGTCTGCGCTGACCGCACTCGGCCGTGCGGAAACGTGCCGCCGAAGTGATAGCTCTTGGCGGCACCCGAGACCGAGAGCATCGGCACCACCGGCCAGAGGTCGAGGGCCGGGGCGACCTTCGACATCGAGCGCACGAGGCCTCGAAGCATCGGTGGCCATCCTTCGATCGGTTCCCGATCGATTTCAAGGGTGGGCAGCTGCTCGTCGCCGGGCGGTCGACGGGCGGTCAATTTCACCTCCGGCGATCCCCAACTGGGGACATATCCCAGCCCGACGGAGATCCGGCGGAGCAGTCCGGCGAGGACAGGTTCGGCGGCACGTCCGTTCAGGAACGGAGGCAGGGAGGAGAGGAAGGCCGGGTTGTAGTCGTAGAAATGGACCTGGCAGAGGTCGACCGACTCTCCGGTGTGGTCGTAGAGGAGATTGAACTGGTTGAGCGTGAAGTTCCGCTCCCGGCGCGGGTCGGGCACAGGCCTCAATGAGATTGTCGGCATCACGAACTGCACCGACTCCTGCACACTGGTCGTCCTGTCGAACCTCCCGAGGGACCCGAGGACCAACCGTGCGGTGCCGATTCCGCCGCAGGCCACGAAGATCCGATCAGCGAAACATCGCTGGAGTGTGCCGGTGCTCGTGTCCCGTACCCGCACGGAGGGTGAGCCGTCGCGCTCCTCGAGCCGGATGGCCAGCAGATTCGGTCGATAGGTGATGCGGCCCTCGGACCGAAGGCGGTCGAAGGTGTGCGAGCTCGAATAGATGAGCTGGTAGGGGCACCCGGTCATACACAGGCCACAGCACGTGCAGTCGTCGGATCGAAAGGCCAGCCGGGCCCGCCCGATGGTGATGGCGTGGGATCGAACGAACGCTCGTCGAGCCTGGTAACGGTGGAGCACCCGTTCACTCCGATCAGCCAACGGGGGCAATTGTCCGGCCTCCACCATGAGGGGGAACAGTTCGGAGAAATCGTCTTCGGCGCCCGCCAGCGTCATTTCGCTCAGCGCGGTCCGATAGTGGGTCTCCATGTCTGCCAACGTCATCGGCCATCGGTCGAACGTGGCCCTGGTGAACGGCATGATCTGGGCGCCCCACACGTTCGAGAACCCGCCATACGCACCTGACACCACCGAGGGATTCGCAGGCCCTACTGCTTCGATGCCCTGCAGTTGACCGACGTCACGGAATGGGAAGTCGGAGCCGAACGCTCGCTTCTGCGGTATCGCCCCGATTCCGACTGGAGACGGCTGTTGGATGATGCGGCTGACATCGGAAGGTGACCACGACTCCTCCTCGGTGGACGCGATGGTGGATCGCGCCGACGAGAGGTCCGCCTCGAGGGTACCGCCGAGGTCGATCACCGTGACCTCGTGGCCAGGATCGGCGGTCAGGGCCAGTGCCGCACCGGCGGCCCCGGGTCCCGAACCTATGATCAGTGCTGTCGGCATCGCCGTGGTGACTCCATCAGCTCAAGCCCTTCGCGCTGCGGCAGCAGAGGAGAATGGGCAACCACACTTCCCAAAACAGAGAGGCGTTCCGGCTGCCCGTTTGTGCCTTGGGCACTGCTCAAGTTCCTGCTTCCTTGCCGGCCACGTCACCAACTGGTGCTTCGAAACGTAGCCCACCGGAGCAATGACGGTAAAAGTCAACGCGCTACGTGATCCTTGGAGCACTCTCGGTCCGACGTGGGCAGGGCCTCAGTCGGTTACACCGGCGCTGGCCGGTCCGACCGGCTGCCGTCAGGACCGGGAGGGTCCGGAGAGGACAACGACGGAGAAGGCGGGCAGGAGGACCGACCGCTCCGCCGGCTCGGTTGCGCTTGTGACCGGATCGGAAGTGCTCGCCGTGGCCGCGCTGTAGGTCTCGATCTGCACGTTCTGATCGGCTCTCGAACCAGCTCGGTGTGATGGACGACGTGGCACTCTGGGCTGGTGTTCACCAACAGGACCCGCCTCTTGTTGCCCAAGGTGGACTCGAAGCCGAGCAGGGCGGACGTCCCGGTGGCGATCGACTGGAGACGGCTACCGGTTGCCGTCAGTCGCGAAGCCAACTCCTCCCCGTAGTACGGCGGGAGGGCACTGCCGGCCGGCTGCGCCTCCTGGCCTCCGGACGTCACCAATCCGAAATCGCCGGTGGATGGGCTTCCGAAATTGTTCAGATCCCACCAGTCGACGCTCCCCGCACCTTGCACGAGCCACTCGAGGGAGGTGGCGGCGGCGAAGAGAGCGGAGACGGGCTCAAAATCGAGAGGCGCCAGACGTTCCGAAATGTTCATCTCTCCGACGACGAAGTTCGCACCAGGAGCGTCGCGATGGAGCGCCGTGCGTATCCGTGCAGCCGCCGCAGGGATCCTGCCGATGGAGCTCAGAATTTGCTGATCGGTGAGCCCGGTCGTCATGTCGAAGGGGTACCAGTGGGCATCGACGAAACCGATGCGCCCGCCGAGTGCAGCGAGCACCGTGCTGTCCCAGGTGGCAGCATCGGCCACCCCTGCTCCTCTCGCCTCGTCCCCGGAAAACGCCCATGGCACCCCGATCCGCGCCGCGGGGCTGACGCTCTTCATGGCCTTCAGGTACGGCAACGCGTTGACGGCGTACGACTTGGCCATCACCGACGTGGCCGGGCAGACCGGGCCGTCGGGGACGTACCCCTTCACGTAGGTAGGGGTGCCGGCCAGGTGATCATTGGTCTCGTAGCAGCTGTAGCTCTCGTTTCCCACCTCCCAGAGAGCCACGGCGTGGCTCTTGCCCATCGCTTTCACGTAGGCGACCCAGTCGGCCGCCTCCGCCGGCGGGGCCGACCCGTAATTGACGGTGACGAATGTGGACGCTCCGGCAGCTCTGGCGTTCCTCGAGAGGGCGTCGAAGGTGAGCGGGTCGTACGTGATGCAGCTGCTGATCACCTCGAAGACGCATTCGGACGTGTCCGTATCGTCTCGCCAATCGTATTGGTCGGCCCAACTGCCTCCCGGGTAGCGGATGAGTCGTAGGCCGGCCGCTCCGAGGAGCTTGGTGATGGCGTTCGCACTGGTTGTCGGCATAGATGTCGTCCCACGCGGCAATATTGACCCCGAGCGCGATGGGACCGACCGTGCGCCCGGGTGGTGATCCGGACGGAGTACCGTTGCGTCGCCGTGCACCCGCTCGTGGCTACCGCCAGTGCCAGGAACATTGCCATGAGCCCCGACCTCATCCGTCGCCCACCGATCATGCGGTGCACTGTCTTGTCCGGGTGTTGTTGTCCGGGTGTTCCAGTCCGGGCGTTCCGCACTCCAGTCCGGTCACCTCGCCGGCATCAGGCGTCTCAGAGGACCTTCGGGATCATTTCGGACAGCTTCCTCATCTCGAATCCTGTGTCCCGAATCCATGATCCGGACGCTATCCAACGTCGCGCCTGATGTCCCGACACGGTGATGAGGTGGATCGCTGAGCGACCACGACCGACGGAGGGTCCGAATTGGCCAACATGGGCTCGGCGGTGCATGCTGACAGCTGATTCACTTGCAGAGCGGTTCCCGATGGTCGGAATTGGGAGGAGATGTGCGGGATTGGCGGCGCCGAGAGATCGGCATTCGTGAGGACCGTGCGACCACGGGACGACGCCCGAATAGGGGTGGAACAGCCAACCGGCCGACCGGAGCCCGAGGAGGCCCGCGATCGGGCCCGCGGTGGCTCGGTCGGGCTGGGCCGGTGAGGTATTTCCGGCAAATGACGGCGCCCATCGTGTTGATCGCCCTGGTCGTCACCGTCGCGTGTTCCGGCCGAGCCGGAGGTTCGCCCATCCATGCTCGGTCCGAGTTGGGCAGTGCCCTCCGGTCTTCGGTTCCCGATGGTCAGGCGACACCTCCGGCACCGCTGTCGTACACCGTCGGAATCGACCAGCCGATCTCTCACGCGGCCTCTGCCGGCGGGACCGGCTACCTGACCATCTTCCAGGAGATCTCATCGGCTCCCCTGTCGGTGTCCGTCGATGGCGCGGCTCCTGTCGTCCTCACCGACGATGAGATCAACTACGGCTTGATTTCGTCGGGGGCCCACACCATCACGGCGACGAGCGGACCTGAAACGGTCGCCTCCGGAAGTGTTGTGGTACCGGCCGGACAGCGACTCACGGCGGTGATCTACCTCGCGCCCGGAGGGGTACCCACCGTCACGGGGTTCGACAATGATCGGTCGGTCCCTCCCCTCGGCCAGTCTCATCTGGCCTTTCGTAACGCCGCCGATGCGCCACCGGTCGACATCTACCTCAACGGGAAGATGGTGGCTGCGGACTTGGCCGACGATCCCTCCTCGCCCGTGAGCGGGTCGGCGTTCTTCGCCGCCGGTCCAGTCACGATCGCGGTGACCGAAGCCGGCGCTCCGGCGAGCCAGGTGCTGGCGGTGCAGCACAGGGTGCTCGCTGCCGGTGACCTGGTCGATATCTTCGTCGTCGGGATCTCCGCCGTACATGCCAGTACGGTCGGATTGATTACCGACACCATTCAGCTGGGTGCCGGCTACCGCCTCTATGCATCTGATGGGGGAGTCTTCGATTTCGGTGACGCAAGCTACTTCGGCTCGGCGGCCGAAATTCATCTCAGCGAGCCGGTGATCGGAGCGGCACCCACATCCGATGGGGACGGGTATTGGATGGATGCCACCGACGGAGGGGTGTTCTCGTTCGGAGACGCATCGTTCCTCGGCTCGGCGGCAGGTCTCCACTTGAACGAACCCATCGTCGGCATGGCCGCGGACCCCGATGAGGCCGGCTACTGGCTGGTGGCCGGTGATGGAGGCATCTTTGCCGCCGGGAACGCCCGATTCTACGGCTCGACTGGTGGTCTCAGACTGAACAAGCCGATCGTCGGGATGGCGGCCACCCCCGACGGCAAGGGCTACTGGGAGGTGGCCTCCGACGGTGGCATCTTCGCCTTCGGCGACGCCACCTTTTACGGCTCGACCGGCCAGATTGCCTTGAACAAGCCCATCGTGGCGATGATCCCCACCGTCGACGGTCGGGGCTACTGGCTGGTGGCCACCGACGGAGGGGTGTTCTCCTTCGGGGACGCCGCCTTCTACGGCTCGGCCGCTTCTCTCCCCTTGAGCCAGCCGATCGTGGCCGCCGTCGCCACGCCAGATTCCCTCGGCTACTGGCTGGTCGCCTCGGACGGCGGGGTCTTTTCCTTCGGCGACGCCGACTTCTTCGGTTCGACCGGCGATGTTCACCTCAACGAACCGATTGTGGCCGTCAGCGCTCCCAGCCTGACGCTCCCCGGCTGATCCCCTCGCTTGGCCGCCGCCCGGCGGGCAACTCGATCAGGTGAACTTGACGTAATTCGTGGAATTGGTGTCCCACTGCTCCAGATGATCTGGAGAAGTCGAGAGCGCGCACCTTTCACGGGTGAGCTGCCGCTCCCCAGATCCGTCGATGTGCGCTATTACGTACGCTGTGACGAACCCGTTTGTGCAGGGCATGGCCAGCAACTTTGAGCAAGCTCTGCGGCTAATGGAGGCGGCGCTAACAGATTGTCCCAGCGCTCTGTGGGAGACGGACCTGTGGCCGGACGAGGCTCCCACAGGTCCGACGCCGCACGGCGGGTTGCACGGCTCAGCCCCGTGGTTCCTGGCATACCACGCACTGTCGACCCTCGACTACGACCTCACGGCCGAGTTCGGGCCTTGGGAGCCACCACGGCCCTTTGACGAGAACACCTACGCCTTTCCCGATCGTATGTTCACCAAGGCTGAATTGCTCGGTTATATCGACTACTGCCGCGAGAGGGTGAGCCGAACGCTTGACGCGCTTACCGAGGACGCGGCGGCCCGGCCACTCCCTGCCGCCCATCGATACCACGGCTTGCTGTACGGAGTGATTGTCGGCAGCCTGCCGCTGCACGTCCTTGAACACGCCTCCCAGATCCGCCAGTTCCTCACTACCGCCGGAATAAGAGTGCAAGCCATGCCCGGCGATCGTGAGTACGCGGGGTGACCCGCGACGGTTATTCGCCGACGTGCCTCCACGCCGCAGAGACCTATCCGTATGGTGCCGGTCGGTTGCAGATAGCGGCTGGTGAGCGATCACAGGTCGATACCGCACTCCGAGCCGGCAGCGGGAGACCTTCAGACCTGCCGGTGTAGGGCAGCAACTGCCCGGAAGGATCAAGCAATAAGGGACTGACCAAGTGGGGACATTGTCCCAGTGGGGTAGCAGGACACGCTGCCCTCGGTAGCATCACGCACATGAAAGTTGACGAATACGACAGCCCGATCCTCTATGTCAATGACCTCGGCCAAGCAAGGGCGTTCTACGCCGACACTCTTGGGATTCCCGTGCGATTTGAGGATGACATTATCGTCGTTGTCGGAGGACCTTCGGGGCAGATCGTTCTGCACCGTAACGACCAAGGTCACGACGAGCGAGGCATATTTCCAGCGGGGACAGAGGCTGGAGCGGCTTCCGTGCGCTTCAACGTGGAGGACCCGGACGCCTGGGAGAATGAGGCGAGGCTGTCTGGCGTACACGTCCTTTGGCCGACCCAGGACGCTACATGGGGTCGATTCGTGGTTATTGCGGACCCAGATGGTCGACCAGTTGCATTGGCCAAGATGACGACTCGCTAAGCGAAACGACGACCTTCACGTCCGGAGGCGCCTTGGGGCGCTTCCGGGTAGGCCCACCTTGGGATAGGTGATCCGGACCAGCAAGATTCTGGCTGCCCGCGCCGCTCGCTGCGCCTGTCGAGCGGGTTCAGGTGCCGGATCCTGTCAGGTAGTCGGTGATGGCCTGAGCCATTGCTGCGGCAGCCGATTGTTGGAACGCGGTTGTCGTCAGAATGGCCGCGTCGGTCGGATTCTGCATGTTGCCGCACTCGATGAGTACCTTGGGAACAGTGGTGAGATTGAGTCCGGCCAGGTTGTTCCGGGGTTCCAGCCCGTCGACGCCGTCGTAGGTGCTGACCGGCATGCCCGTATCCGTCAGGAACGTGTCCCGCAGGATGGAGGCAAAGGAGGCTGACGATCCGATCACCGCATCGTTTGGTCCGTCGGCCACCGGTTCGAGGACGGCAAAGCCTCGCCCACCGACGGGCCCGCCGTCAGCGTGGATGTCGACGGCGACATCGGCATGGGCGTTGTTGATGAGTTCGGCACGGGTGGTGACACACGGCCCGATCCCATCGTTGTTCGGGCGAGTCATGACCACCTGGGCCCCCTCTGCATCGAGGTCAGCCTGCAGGTAGGTGGCAACATTGAAATTGTATTGGGCTTCCGTGTAGCCGCTGGCCGTCTCGGTTCCGGTCGTGTCACACGACTCGGCCTCCTGGCCGTTCCATACCGGTTGATCGATGATCTGGGGGGCGGTGTAGTTCAGGCCGTTGTGTCCCGGGTCGATCCCGACGATCTTCCCGGCCAGCGCCAACGCTGATCCGAGCACGAGCCAATAGCCATTGCCCGTCGGTGTGGCCGCCATGCCCACGACGGGTGCGCTGAGCGGTGTTCCGCCTTCCGATCCGTAGAAGGGTGCGTTCCCGAAACTGAAGATCCCCCCGTCCGAGGCCACCAGCCAGTAGCCCTCGCCATGGGGTGCGGCCGCCATGCCCACCACCGGCCGGTTGAGGGTGAGCGATCCGGTGGACCCGTAGAACTGGGCGTCCCCGAAACTGAAGATCCCCCCGTCCGAGGCCACCAGCCAGTAGCCCTCGCCATGGGGTGCGGCCGCCATGCCCACCACCGGCCGGTTGAGGGTGAGCGATCCGGTGGACCCGTAGAACTGGGCGTCCCCGAAACTGAAGATCCCCCCGTCCGAGGCCACCAGCCAGTAGCCCCTGCCGTCGGGGGTGGCCGCCATGCCCACCACCGGCCGGTTGAGGGTGAGCGATCCGGTGGACCCGTAGAACTGGGCGTCCCCGAAACTGAAGATCCCCCCGTCCGAGGCCACCAGCCAGTAGCCCCTGCCGTCGGGGGTGGCCGCCATGCCCACCACCGGCCGGTTGAGGGTGAGCGATCCGGTGGACCCGTAGAACTGGGCGTCCCCGAAACTGAAGATCCCCCCGTCCGAGGCCACCAGCCAATACCCGGCCCCCTTCGGGTCGGGAGCCATACCCACGACAGGAGCCTTCAGATCGGTCAGAGAATTCATGCCGGGCGACGCTTCACCGAAGGCCGCGACTGAATCAGGGGGTGGGGTGGCGCCTGCCGTGTGAGCTCGCCTCGCCGTGGCAGCTGCCGGGGCTCGAACCGACGCCCAGGAGACTGCCACCGCGGTGAGTGCCAGCAACAGGACGGTGACCCTCCGTCCGGCGGTGTGCCGCACTCCGAGTTTCGAATCCGGCTCCATGATCAAGAGTACCGGGCTGCCCGGGTTCCGGGCGGATGATGAACACCCGCCTCCGCGTCGGGGTTCTCGACGCAGACCTCACACTCGAGCCCGTCTGGATCCCGGAAGAAGATGCTGAGCATGGGCCCGAAATCGGTGACGAAGTCGTCCGCCGCCTGCCGGGACATCAGGCGCTCCCGAATGGTCTCGAAGGCCTCGAGGGACGCGGCCTGTAGCGCCAGGTGGTCGAGGCGCCCTCGCCCGAACATCGGTGTCTGGCGTTCGGCCTCCGTGTTGCCGTCTATTTGGAACACGTTGAGCTCGGACCAGTCGCCGATCTTGATGATGGAGAGTCGAGGTCCTGCCCCCTCGGCGAGCTCGGGACCGTCGCGTTGGATCTCGGCGTCGAACACCTCCTTGTAGAACGCGATGAGCCGTGCGGCATCGTTGGTGATGACGGCGACGTGGTTGAGTCCTTTGGTCAGCATCTTGGTCTCCTCCGCGCGGTGGGTCTGAACCAACTGTAGATGGGTCGGCCCCGGTCGGCTCCGGTCGGCACCGGCGGGTCCATCCACGCCCACCGGGCCTGCGGAGTGTCCGAGTGGTCGGTATGGTGAACAGCTATGGAAGCAGCCACGAACGGAGCGCTCGAGTTCCCCGACCGGTTCTTGTGGGGGGCGGCCGGTTCCGCCCATCAGATCGAGGGCGGAAGTACCAACAACGATTGGTGGGAATTCGAGCACACGGAGGGTTCGGGGTGTGTCGAATCGAGCGGGGATGCCTGTGATTCGTACCATCGGTGGGGGGAGGACCTGGACCTGGTCTCCGGAATGGGCCTGGGCGCCTATCGGTTCTCACTGGAATGGAGCCGCATCGAGCCGGCCGAGGGAGAGTTCTCGTTGGCGGCTCTGGACCACTATCGGCGCATGTGCGCCGGCTGTCACGAACGAGGAATCGTTCCGGTGGTCACCTTCCACCACTTTACGAATCCGGCGTGGCTCGCCCGGCGAGGAGGCTTCGAGGCACTGGATGCCCCCGATCGGTTCGCCCGATTTGTGGAGCGTGCCGGTGCACACCTCGGGGACCTGATCGGGTGGGCATGCACCATCAACGAGCCCAACGTCGTGGGGGCGATGGGGTACACGGTCGGGGAGTACCCGCCGGGCGTGAAGGACGATTTGACCCGGCACCTCGCCGTCAACGATTCGATGGTCCGCGCCCACCGGCTGTCCGTCGAGGCACTCCGGTCAGGACCCGGAGACTTCCCGATCGGCCTCACGCTGTCGATGGCCGAGATCGTGGCCGACGAAGGTGGTGAGGTCACGCGGGACATGGCGGAGGAGATCCTCGAGAACACCTTCTTGCGGGCTGCAGAAGGCGATGATTTTGTCGGTGTCCAGGCCTACACCCGGATGCATTTCGGGCCCGAGGGCCTGGCTCCGGACGATCCGTCCATCGAGCAGACCCAGATGGGAACGGAGAACTGGCCACAGGCTGTCGCCCACTGTGTCCGGCGTACTGCAGAATTCACCGGCCTTCCGGTTCTGATCACCGAGAGCGGGATTGCCACCGAGGATGATGGGGAGCGCATCACCTACATCGATCGAGTGCTGCGCGATATCCACGTCTGTATCGGCGATGGAATCGATGTCAGGGGCTTTTTCGTCTGGAGTCTGCTCGACAACTTCGAGTGGAACATGGGTTTCGGACCCAAGCTTGGGCTCCACGCAGTCGATCGGACGACCTTCGAGCGTAGGGCCAAGCCGAGCGTGTCCTGGTATGCGACCGTCGCCCGGTCCAATCAACTGGCAGCCGGGACGGGTTGACTCCTCGGCGTGGTGAAAGTCCGATCCAGCATCCGTGATCGGATGGCCGTCGGATCGAGTCAACTGGCGTCGGTGTTGGCGATCAGGAGGCTGCAGCGACAGCGATGGGCCAGTTTGTTGGGGATGCTTCCGAGCACGAAACGGGACACCCCGCTCATGCCCCGATTTCCGACCACGATGAGGTCGGCACCGACCTTGTCGGCCGTGCTCAGCAAGGCGTCGGCGATATCAGTGCCACCGGGCGTATGGAATTCGATGGCGACGCCGTGACGTCCCGCCTCGGCGGTCAGCCTTTCCCTGATGCTGTCGACCTCGCTCCGCACCCCGTCGATCGCCTGTTGCCAGGCGTTCGAGCTCACCTGCCCTGCTTCCACGGCCGGATGAACGACCTGAACGGCATGGAGGGTGGCTCCGGCCGCCTTGGCCAGGCCCAGCGCCTCGCCGACGGCGGCCTCGGCCCGTTCCGAACCGTCTGTGCCGACCACGATCACGCCGTATGGCACCTACGCCAACTCCCGCAAGGTGGAGGTCACGACCCGGGACGCTAGCGGCGTCGTCTTCCGTCCGCAATGGATCCGCTTGCCTTGGGACTGCGTCTGATGTCGGTCCGCCGCCCACTGGGGGAGGCACCGGCGTGAATCCGAGGCTCGATCGGTGTAGAACCACCTGCCATGAAGCTCAAGCTCGATCTGCACGATATCTACAACCGGGGGGAGGACATCGATCGGGCGCTTCGCGCCGTCATCGACGAGGCCGTCGAAAAGAAGGTCCGACTGGTGGAGATCATTCCCGGCAAGGGGAGTGGCCAACTGAAGAAACGAGTCTTGCGCTTCCTCGACCGGAAGGACATCAAGGCGCTCTACGACCGTGTCGAGAAGGACTCTCATAACTTCGGCAGAGTGTTCGTCCACTTCCGGCCGAAGTAGGAAGGGCTAGGTGGGCGAGGTGTACTGGAGCTGGGCTGATCCTGTGGTGGGCATCAGAAATCGTTCGACGGCGGAGGCGATTCCTGTGGCGATGATCTTTTGGTCCGCCGCATTGACGGCGATCGACCCCTCGAACGGATCAGTGAGGTATAGAGGTTCGATGACTGCACCTGGCATCTGGCTGGGAGTGGAGAAGTATCCCGACATGGCGGGGCCGATGAGGAGGAGATGGTTGTACGCGGCGGCCTCGGCCGCCAGGCCACCGGATGCCGGATCACCGGCTGAGGACCCGAATCCGTTGTCGGGGAGTGAGCCGTCGTTCGGGATCTGCCAGCCCTGTGCGTTCATGGCCGCCAGGACATCCGACTGCAGCAGACCGGCCAACACCGTGTTCTCCTGCGAGAACGGCCGGTCGGTGTCGTAGAGCGTCACACTTCCGGCTTGGTCGATCCCACCGGCATCCATGTAGATGCCGATCAGGGCATCGGCTTTCGCCAGGTTGGCACATTGATCTCTCGCGACCACGTCGTCATGGGAGCCTTGGAGGGAGAGGAGCTGGCCGTCCGTGTCCGCCGGGCCCAATTTGACCACCGTCGTGTCCGCCGTCCGTGAGACGACGACACGGTAGCCATCGGCCCGCAGGATTGCCATTGCGTCCAGCTCAATGGCCAGGTTGACGTTGGACTCGTAGACCGTCTGCCCCGACTCGGTGGTTCCCACTCCGCCGGGGTCGAGCCCGCCGTGACCGGCATCGAGGAAGACGGTCTTCCCGTTGTTCCCATCGGTCGGCGGGAAAGACATGCATGCCCCGGAGGCGAACGCCGACGGATCGAGGGGTGTGCCGTCCGTTGACGGCGTGCCCAGGTGGACGACGTCATTGGCCAGCTGCCTGACCTCGCCGCCGAAGGTGCGGACTCCGAGCGCGATCAGGACGATCAGCACGAGGCCGGAGACGATGACGATGGCACGACCCAGCCGACGTCGGGGCTCAGAGCGCTGGTGTGTCACCGTCGGCGCTCTCGAACCATCTGGGTTGCATCGCCGGTCGCCTTGCTCGGATCACGCACCGGATACTACTGACGATCAGATCGACAGCGGCATCACCAACAGGGCCGAATACGGGCTCGCGGCGATCAGCCCGAAGATGGACAGCTGACCCCGAATTCAGTCAGAACGGCCGTTGGAACGAGTCCGTTCTGCGAATTGTTCGGCGGGCAACCCACCTCCGACGTTCCAAATCCGACCACGTTCCACGTCCCCCCCTGGGTGTGGACGAATCCATAGCCGCCTTGGACGGTGCTCTGGTGTCCAGGCGCCGGGCCGATCTGGAAGTAGACGTAGGAGGGATCGGCGCTGGAGAGCTTGGCCGAGCTGATCTGCCAAGTTCCGACACCAGGACCGTGGGCGGTCTCGAACGCCGTGATCGCGGCCACGGCGGACGCGGGTACTCCGGCGAAGGTGGCGGCCGTGGTCGTGGTCGCGGGAACAGAGGAAGTCGTGGTCGTTGCTGACGGGGACGTCGTACACACATGGGTGCCCGCGCTCACCGCCGCCAGCAGCTTCGTCCTGGTCATCGAGCCGTACACCCCGTCGACCGGCAGCCCCGACGCGGACTGGAACGCCTTGATGGCCGACGTGGTAAGCGGACCGCTCACCCCGTCGATCTTCCCGGAGTAGCACCCCACCTTGGTCAAGCCCGCCTGGAGGGCGCGGATGGCTGTCGCCGACATCTCCGATGTCGTCGACGAGCTTGTCGAGGCAGTCGTCGTGGTCGTGGCCGTGGACGGGCTGCTCGAACAACCCGCAGCCAGGAACGCGACGGCCAGAAGGCCGATGAAGGCAGCAGTCCACACCGGTTGGGGTCGGCGGCGAGGTCGACCCGTCGAATCGTTCCCACCTGCAGTGTGGTCGAGCGCACCCATCAGCCTCTCCTTCTTCCCCCGGTCGGTCCATGCCCCCGATTGCCCAACCGCAAGATACCTCCCCCGATGTCCTGGGAGCGGCATCCCCACTCCGGTGAATGGCACCGGGGTCCGGGGTCCGGCAGACTGATCCGGTCAGGTCGCGTGACCTCGCGACCTCCTGGCGCCGGCCATGGGTCGACGAAACACACGGGAAGGGACCTGCAGTGACCACTGTTGAGGCCGATGAGGGCCAAGCCCCTGGCATCCAACGCCGGTGCCATCACCACATGAATCGGCGTCGCCGGCAATGAGCCGCGACCAGGCGGTGGACAATGAGGACTTGACCGCCCCTCTATTGGATCCCGAATTCTACGCCGGCGATCCGTTCCCTCTCTACGCACGGCTCAGGGCCGAAGCCCCGGTGGCCCGCAATGATTCGCTCGGCTTATGGGTGGTCAGCCGTCACGCCGATGTCATCACCGTCTCCCGGGACCCGGACACCTTCTGCTCGGCGAAGGGGATCATGGTGTTCGAGATCGGAGCCGAGTACGCCAGCCCACCGACCATGATGCACACCGATCCTCCTGACCACACCCGGTACCGTGGCCTGGTCCAGCCCGGTTTCCGACCCACCTTCATCCGAGCGCTGGAGGAGAGTGTGCGGGCACGCACCCGAGCCCTTGTCGACGCAATCGAACCGGGCGAGCCGATCGACATCGTATCGGAGGTGGCCGTGCCTCTTCCGCTACAGGTGATCAGCGATCTGATGGGAATGCCCGAGGACGAGTGGCCTCAATTTTTCCGGTGGTCCGAAGCGGTCATCCCCGGTGCGACAGACTGGCCCGAGGACGAGCGCCAAGCCCTCAGCGCGGAGATGGTGACCTACCTGCTGGCGGCGGCAGCCGATCGCCGGGCCCATCCCGGCGAGGGGATCATCTCCGAGCTCGGAGCGGCGGAGATCGACGGGGACCGCCTGACCGATGCCGAGCTCGGCATGTTCCTGGTGCAGCTCCTGGTGGCCGGCAACGAGACCACACGGAACATGATGTCCGGCGGGTTACTCGGTTTCGCCGGTGAGCCGGACGAGTGGTCGGCCCTCCGGTCGCGGGCACCGACTCCCCGCGCACTGTCCATCGCCGTCGAGGAGATGCTCCGGTGGACAACACCGGTCGTGTCGTTCATGCGCACGACGACCCGGCCGACCGAGCTGGGCGGTCGTCAGCTTGGCCCCGGCGAACCGGTGCTGATGCTGTACGCCTCGGCCAATCGTGACGAATCGGTGTTCGGGCCGACTGCCGACCGGTTCGATTCGGCCAGGGACCCGAACCCACACGTGGCCTTCGGCTTCGGCCCTCATTTCTGCATCGGGGCCGTCCTGGCCCGACTGGAGGGCCGGGTACTGCTCGAGGAGCTGCTCTCCCGGTTCGGTTCGGTGGAATCGGCCGGGCCCGTGCTCCGGTCCGCCTCGCCGGTCATTGCCGGAGTGCGCTCGGCACCCGTGGTGTTCGGGGCTGTCTGAGTCACCGGCAACGCTCGGTACGTTGACGGTGGCCGCAGACAAGCCGGACACCTCGCTCCCGTAAGGTGCACGTGCAGGGCAAGGGAAACCGAGCTGCGATCCATATATAGCTCAGTTGCGTGGAGGCCGGCACGATCGCCCACTCGTAGTGGTGGTGCTGACATTCGCAGTCGCTTCCCCGCCACCGCCGATGCCGTTCGGGCCGCAACAACGTTGGTCAGCGCTTGCGGTACACCGGGTCGCGGTCTTCGGCGCGAGCAGCTTTCATCTCGGCGTAATCGTCCGATGCGAACACCAACGACTGCGCCACCGCCTCCTCGGCAATGGAACGCTGCACCTCGGGGGCGCCCAGGCTGAACAGCGTGCGCCGCGCCATCTTGACGGTGAAGGCGGGAGCCTGGGCGATCTTTTGGGCCATCTCCATCGTGACGGCGTCGAGCTCGGCCTCGTCGGCCACCAGTCGGCTCACCACGCCATGGGTCAAGGCCTCCTCGGCGGTGAACACCCGTCCCGTGAGGGCAAGGTCGGCGGCCAGCCCGTGGCCGGCCATCTGGAACAGCCGGGCCACACCGCCCGAGTCCGGGATGACACCATGGGCCACCTCGGGGAGCATCATCCGGGTCCCGACGGCGGCGACCCTGATGTCGCAGAGCATGGCCCGCTCGAACGCACCTCCGATGACCCAACCCTTGAGGGCACAGATGATCGGGCACGGCATGGTCAGGAACATCTGGGTTGGCCGGTGTCCACGCTCGATGAACTCCAGATCGGAGATGTCCTCGACGCGGAGGCCCAGTTGGGTGGTGTCCCGGCCCGACGAGAAGGAGCGCCCCTCACCCCGCCACACGATGGCACGCAGTGCACCCATTGCGTGAACCTCGGCCAGGACCTCCCACAGTCGGCGGTCCATCTCGTCGCTCATGGCATTGTGTCTCTCGGGCCGGTTGTTGGTGATCACGGCTATGGCGCCGTCCACCTCCAGTCGGACCAGGTCACGGTCGTCTTCGCTCAAGCCGCTCACGAATTGGCTCCTCTCTCGGGTTCGCCCGCGCCCGAAGGGTCGGGGGGGCGGCTCCGGGGAGACTGCTCGCCGAACGGTGGTCGGTCGAGCTGCTCCCTGATCGGGGTGAAGGGTGGCTGCACGGTATGACGCCGCTGCCAGTTGGCTCCGTCGACCACCAACGAGTGGCCGCTGATATAGGTGGCGAAGGGGGAGCAGAGATAGGTGGCTGCCCAGGCCAGCTCGCGGGGGAAGCCCACCCTGCCCGCCGGTACCCGCGAATCCTGCCCTTCGTACTTCCCCGGCACGGCGGCGATGGCCGCCGTCTCGTCCTCATGAGGCATCAGACCGGGAACCAGTCCGTTGACCCGTATGCCGTAGGGGGCCCACTCGACGGCCAAGGTTTCCGTGAGGTTCTTGACACCCGCCTTGGCCGCGGCGGAGTGGGCGAATCCGGGGCCGCCGGTCCAGGCGTAGGACGCCCCCACATTGACGATGGCCCCATCCCGCTCCACGGGGATGAGACGCCGGGCGAAGTCCCGACAGCAGTAGAAGGTGCCGTTGAGCACGATGTCGACCACGGTGCGCCAGGCGTTCGGGCTCATGTCCTCGGCCGGAACCGGGAAATTGCCGGCGGCGTTGTTGATCAGCACGCCGATCGGTCCGAACGCCGACTCGACCGTGTCGAAGGCGGAGGCGATCGATTCGGGTTCGCGAATGTCGCATGCGGCGGGAACGGCCCGCCCCCCTGCCTCTTCGACGGCGGTCACTCCGGCGTTGCGGTGCTCCTCGCTGCGGCTGAGGATGCCGACAGACGCGCCCAGGCGGGCGAACTCGGTGGCGATCGACTTTCCCAGTCCGGTCCCGCCACCCGTGACGATGACGACAGCGCCGTCGTAGGTGCCCGGAGGCAGAGCGGATGCACCTGCGGGGGGAGGTGGTCGGAGACCCGGGGGAGCCATGGGACGAGAGCCTACGCCGATGATCGCGTCCGGTACCGGCCAGGGCGTCCAAGTCCTCGGGTAGTCTCATCGACCGTGGACTTCGACCTCCCGCCCGAGCTTGCCGACCTCCAACAGAGCGTTCGCCGATTGGCCCAGGACAGGATCAGACCGCGCGCCCGGGAGATCGACTCCACCGGCGAGTATCCGGTGGATATCTTCGAGGCGTTCCGCGATGCGGATCTCTTGGGCCTGTGCCTGCCCGTCGAGCTCGGTGGCTCGGGGGCGGGAATCCTCGGTCTGACCGTCGCCATCGAGGAGGTGGCCAAGTACTCGAACACGGCCGCACTGATGCTGCTGCTCACCCGCTTGCCGGTGGGCCCGGTTCTGATCGCCGGCAATGACGACCAGAAGAAGCGGTACCTTCCCGGAATCGCCACCGGCGACGTGCGGGCCGGATTCGGGCTCTCCGAGGCCCAGGCCGGCAGTGACGTGGCCGGCATGCGGACCAAGGCTGAACCTGACGCTGCGCCGGGCCACGAAGGCGGTTGGGTGCTGTCCGGTACCAAGTGCTGGATGTCCGGAGTCCGCGAAGCCGACTGGTACACGGTGTTTGCCAAAACGGGCGATCCATCCTCCCGGGCCCACGACTCGATCACCGCCTTCATCGTCGAACGGAATTGGGACGGTGTCTCGGTGGGCCGGGTCGATCACAAGATGGGCGTGAGGGGTGTCGACACCGGCGAGCTCGTCCTGGACGGTGTGCGGGTGCCGGCCGCCAATGTGATCGGTGAGGTGGGCGGCTTCCGCTTGGCCATGCTCGGGCTCAATGCCATGCGGCCCATCGTCGCCGCCCGCGGGATCGGCCTGGCCGAAGGGGCGTTGATGTACGCAACCGAGTACGTCAAGCAGCGTGAGGCGTTCGGCGGGACCATCGCCGACTTCCAGGGGATCCAGTGGGAGATCGCCAAGACTGCCGTGGACATCGAGGCGGCCCGCCTGCTCACGTACCGTTCGGCCTGGTTGGCCGATCAGGGGAAGTTCACCAAGGAGTACGTGCCGTTCCTGTCCATGGCCAAGTACTTCGCAACCGAGCTCGCCGTGCGGGCTTCCGGACTCGCCGTTCAACTGCTCGGCGCCGCCGGTTACATGGAGGATCACCCGACCGAGCAGTGGTATCGCGACGCCCGACAGCTCACCATCGTGGAGGGCACGTCCCAGGTGCAGCTCGGCCTCATCGCCCGTGGAGTTCTCGGGCACGATCTGTGGTGGGACTGACCGTGGACAGCGCCGCTGCGCCCGGGCTTACCTTCGAGTCGCTCGGTGGATGGCCAGGCGTCCTGACCGAACTTCTGGCCGGCGAGTCATTGACCGCCGAGCAGTCCGAAGTCGTACTGGGCCAAGTGCTCTCGGGCAGTGCCGCCCCGTCACAGATCGCCGCGCTGGCGACGGCCCTCCGGGCCAAGGGGGAGTCGGTCGCCGAAATGACCGGTTTCGTTCGGGCCATGGTCACGCACGCGGTTCCCCTCGATCTGCCTGCGGGGACCGAAATCGTTGACACGTGCGGCACCGGTGGGGACCGGCTGCGGAGCATCAACGTGTCGACCATCGCCGCGTTGGTGGTTGCGGCCACCGGGGCCAAGGTGTGTAAGCACGGCGGGCGCGCATCCTCCTCGGCGGTAGGAGCTGCCGACGTGCTCGAGGCACTCGGCGTGGTCGCCGACCTCGGACCCAGGGGAGTCGCCAGGTGTATCGACCAGGTGGGCATGGGGTTCTGCTTTGCCCCACGCTTCCACCCTGCGATGCGATTTGCCGGACCCGTCCGCAAGGAGTTGGGTATCCCGACGGTGTTCAACTACCTCGGCCCGCTCGCCAATCCCGGTCGTGCCCGCTATCAGGTGATTGGGGTGAGCGATCCGGCGATGGCGGACAAGATGCTCGGCGTTCTCGCCGCCAACGGCACACAGCGGGCCATGATCGTCTATGGGGACGACGGCCTGGACGAGCTCAGCACCACGGGTCCATCGACCGTCCACGAATTGCAGGCATCAGCCGATGGTCGCTACGAGACGACGAAATATCGAGTGGACCCGGCCGAGCTGGGCCTGGCTCCGGCCACGATCGAAGACCTCCGGGGTGGGGATGCCACGGTCAACGCCAACGCCATACGGCAGGTGATCGGTGGCGAACCGTCGCCGCACAGGGACATTGCCGTACTCAACGCGGCTGCGGCCTTGGTGGTGATCGGACGCGCCGCCGACCTGACCGCCGGGGTGTCGATGGCCTGCGAGGTGATCGACGACGGTCGAGCCGACACCGTGCTCGAAGCGCTGATCCGGGTCTCTCAGCTGGCGGCTGCTGACGATCCCGCACCGGATTGATGCGGGATGAGAGATGGGCGAGCCGGACGGTCAGGCTGCCGAGCCGACCCTCCTGAGCGGCCGGATCGGGTTCGCGCCACCGTACAACTCGGCGAGGCTCGGGATGCGGCCGGATGACATGCACATCCCCCGGTCGGAGCTCACTTCGACGATGCGGACCCGCTCGGGATTGGCATCGAGCCACTGCGAAATGATCATCCGCTCAGCGTCAAGGCCGTTGTCCGCCGCCTCCCCCGGGGAGTGCTCTGCACGTTCGAAGTCGTGCGGACCGCCTTGGTCGACCAACAGCCCGTCTTCGATCTCGACGGTACCCTCTCCCTCGATGAACAGGACGACGCGCCCGGCTGCCCGAAGCATCTCCACCTGCCGATGCCGGGCCAGCTGGCGGCGCAGCTGCTCCACCTCGTCGCGGGTGGCGGCTGCTTCCTCGTATCGCTGCTGATCCGCCAATTGGGCCAGCCTGGCGACCATCGGCGTCAGAAGCTCGATGGGATCCTGTGCCAGCTGCTCGGTGCTCCAGGTGGGTCGGCGGCCGTGCCTGTGATGAGCAGGTCGCCGGGCAGTCCGGTCCGATGGTCGTTCTGGCCTCGGTGGATTCCTTCTTTTCGCTTTGCCCTGCTTGTTGAAGTCCGGCGACCATGCTCTGATGAGCCGGCCTTCGGTGACCGCGGCGGAGAGTGGCCCAGGACAGACACGATGGTTGACGGCATGGAGCTGGCGCAGGAGCCGACCCACCTTGGACCGTCTGTCCCCCGTGAAATAGGAGCGGACGCGTGCCTGCAGGTCGGTCGCCTTTCCCACATAGAGGACATTTCCGGCTGCGTCGATGAACCAGTAGACGCCCGGCCGGTGGGGGAGCCGGGTCGTGAGGCGCAGCTTCCCAGCCTGGGGATGGCCGAGCAGCCGCGTGAGGTCGAGCAGCTCTTCGAGCTCCACTATTCCGAACGAGCCGGCGCGTTCGAGCAGCGCGTGCAAGAGGTCACCGGTGGCCAGCACATCGGTCAGGGCCCGGTGAGAGGGTTGATGGTGTAGTCCAAGGGTCGACGCCAGCGTGCCCAATTTGCAGTTGGGCACCATGTCACGGACCAGCCGGCGCGATAGGGCCAACGTGTCCACTCTGGCGTTGTTCAGACGCTCTCTGCCGGTCGATACCAGGGCGTGGTCGAGGAAGGAGAGGTCGAAGCGAAGGTTGTGACCGACGAGCACAGCGCCGCCGACGAACTCCAAGAAGGAGGGCAGCATTTCACCGATGCGGGGCGCTCCGGACACCATGGCGTCGGTGATGCCGGTCAGCGCGGTGATGAGGGGAGGGATTCGCTCGTCGGGCCGTACGAGTGTCTGGTAGGTGCCGAGCATCTCGCCGCCCCGGTAGCGGGCGGCGGCCACCTCGGTGAGCGACGCAAAGGCCGGGGAGCCGCCCGTGGTCTCGACGTCCAGTACCACGAAGGTCACCTGATGAAGGGGGGTGCCAAGGTCATCGAAGGACCGTTGCCGCTCGATCTCCATCGACACAGGATAGCGAACATACGTTCGTCGTGGGAGATGTGCCGCCCCGACTCCGGCGACTACCGTGTGGTCGGTGACCACTGAATCGCCTTCGGCCGCCGCCCATGGCTCCTCGACCGACCCTCCACGGCTGACTCGCTACCGCTGCGCCGCATGTGGAAATCTCACACGTTTCAACGTGGTGACGAACCGTCGGACGAGGGCGTTCCATCACTTCTCGGTCGGCGGCGAGCTGACGGTGGAGGACGTCGAGGTCCTCGATGAATCGGTGGAGGAGGTGTCGTGTCGGTGGTGTGGCAATGGCAACGCAATCGAGGTGATCGACGACGGCGCTCCGGTGACGGGGTAGCGCCCCCACCCCCGCTGTCCGACCCCGAGTTCGTAGCGGGCCTCCGGCCCATTCCGTCCGGCGGACTCGGCGTCGAGATGGCACGACCGGCACCGGACATTGCGGGGACCGACCCCGCCGGCTCTCCGGTCGGTATTCGGATGGACGAGCTGGCCGGCGCCGTCCTGGTGGCCTTCTTGCACCTCGAGTGTGACGGCTGCGATGAATTCTGGCGCGGGTTTCGCGACAGTTCCCGAGCTGAGCTCCCGCCGGCGACATCGGTGGCGATCGTCACCAAAGGGCCTGGCTCTGTCGCCCCTCATGACATACGGCGAGCGGCGGCGGGCATCAGCCGAATCCCGATCATCATGAGCGAGGAGGCATGGACCGACTACCGGGTGCTGGGCTACCCCTTCTTCGTCCTGGTCGACCCGGCGACTCGTACCGTCATCGGCGAGACCGTGGGTTTCGGGTGGCACGACGTGGTCTCGATGATCCGGGCGGCCGGCCACTGAGGGTGCACAGTGCGCCGCCGCCGCCGCTCCCTGCCGCGGCTCCCTGCCGCCGCGGGCCACATCAACCCCGACATCGCTGCCTTCTCCACAATTTCCAAATTGGCCAAATTATCGGTTACAGCCGATGTCAATTCCGGATATCTAACGGCTGTAGGCGATAAATTGGCCAAATGAGCCAAACCAGTGCACAGGCCCGCAGGTACTTCGATGCACGAATTGATCGACTTCGTCTGGTTGTGGACGAGCCCCGCCCGCCCCACGGATGGATCAGGGCGATCAGAGGCGCTCTCGGAATGTCGAGCACGGAGCTCGCCTCCCGTATGGCCGTCGGCCAGTCGACCATCTCCGGTCTCGAGAACAGTGAGATCCGGGGCACGATCAAACTGGACACGCTGCGGCGGGCTGCGGTTGCACTCGACTGCGACGTCATCTACTACCTCGTACCCCGTACAAGCCTTGAAGATACGGTTCGTTTGCAGGCCCGTCGCAAGGCACATGGACAGCTGGCGCAAGAACCCCAGCCGGTGCCCGGGGAAGACGGGAGTGCTGCCGATGGCTCGGATCGGCTCGACGAGCTCGCCTTGGGCTACATGGACCGCAGAGGACTCTGGACTGACTGAACGCCGCATTCCTATCGGTCGTTGCACTGAGCCACAGGCAGGTCACAGCCCAGCGCTCCATGCTCATCCTTGACAGCAATCATCGATCAAGGAGCAGGACATGAGCGAAAGTCATGCGGAGCATCAGGGAGCAGTCGGATCCGATCCCTTCCCGGCGATCAGTCGACGGCGCCGCCGGGGGGTTCGGGTGACGAGCGCAGCCGCCTTGGCCCTCGGGTTGATCGTCAGTGGCGGCGCCGTGGCTGGCGCGGCTACACCACCGTCACCGCCAACCGGTTCGCCTCGGCCCGCCGCTCCATGTGGTCAACAGCCGATCGACGGTGCAAGCCCGGTCGCGGTGGGCACCGTCAGGACGATCGGCGACAGCTCGTTCACCATGACTGCACAAGACGGCACCACAGTCACGGTCCGGGTCGACCGATCGACCACGTACCTCGATCCGGGCGTCACCTCGCCGACCATCGCCTCGGTGACGGTGGGTGAACGGGTAGCGGTCTTCGGAACCGAGGCCTCCGGCTCGGTGACCGCGACCCGTGTGGCCGTCGGCACCCCACCGGCTGGTGGCCGCGGTGGACCAGGAGGAGGTTGGGCCGCGCCCGGAAGGAGTTCGGGCGGCGGCCCCGGGTGGAATCCCAAAGGTGATCCGGGGGAACGTACGGATGGCGGTCCCGGGAGCCGGAACTGGGCCCCGGCCACCACCGGATCGCCCGGGTCTTCCTGATCGACGACCCTCCCCGGTGCGGACCGCGGGCCGCCGGGGCCGAGGGCCGCTGGGGCAGAGGGCCGCTGGGGCCGAGGGGCCGATCGGCCGAGGGGCCGCTGGGGCCGAGGGGCCGATCGGCGCTGGACTATCCGGTAACTCCGCCAGGGCGGAAGGGTGTGCAGCGCTCCGTGCCGGAGGTCATTCTGTAGCCATGATGCACGCTTGCACCCTGACCATGGAACTGCACATTCCCGAGAGCGGCTCGCTCAAGGCCAAACGAGCGGTCGTCAAGCACGTGATCGAGACCTCCAGATCGCGCTTCGGAGTGGCTGCCGCAGAAGTCGGCTACCAGAGCAAGTGGCAGCGTTCCGAGGTGGGCTTCGCCGCCGTTTCCGGATCTCCTGGCCAAGTCGTGGAGGTGCTCGATGCCGTCGAGCGCTTCGTCTGGTCCCAGCCGGACCTGGAGGTCGTGGCCGGGAGCAGGTGTTGGCTGGAGTCCGAGTGACCTGGACCTCGGGTGGCCATCACGCAGGATCAGAGCTTCCACCCTCCGACCCCGGGACGGGTCCTGCCCTAATCTCGTCGGGATGGCCACCCTTCCCGAGCTACTGAATGACCTCGAGGACGAGTTTGCCGACGCGCGTCGGCTGGTCGCCCACCTCGGACCGGACGATCCCGCCTGGGATCTGGCCACCCCGGCGGAGGGCTGGGCGGTACGCGATCAGGTCAGCCACCTCGCATTCTTCGACGATGCCGGCCGGCAGGCCATGGTCGACCCCGTGGGCTTCTCGGAGCGGGCAGCGCTGGCGATGGCCCAGCCGGGAGACCCCATGCAGGAACACCTGGCCCGGGGACGGGCGATAGACGGCGGCGAGCTCCTTGACTGGTGGGATCGTGCCCACAACGGAATGGTTCGGGCATTTGCTGTCGCCGATCCGTCGGCGCGGGTCCCCTGGTATGGACCCCCGATGGGCGTCATGTCGTTCGTCTCGGCCAGATTGATGGAGACGTGGGCTCACGGTCACGACATTGCCGATGCCTTGGGTGGAAGGCGGGTGGCCACCGATCGTCTCCGCCATGTGGCCCACCTGGGAGTCCGTGCGAGGCCGTTCTCCTATCTGGTCCGCGGCCTGGAAGTGCCGGCCGGCCGCATCGAAGTGACCCTGGCCGCCCCGTCCGGCGGAGAGTGGCGGTGGGAGATCGGCGAGTCGGGACAGAGCCAGGAGGTGGCCACCGTCAACGGGTCGGCACTCGACTTCTGTCTCGTGGTCACCCAGCGCGGCAACGTCGGCGATACCGGCCTGTCGATCTCCGGTGACCGGGCCCATGAGTGGATGTCCATCGCCCAGGCATTCGCCGGTCCACCCGGCCCGGGACGCCCAGCTCTCAGCCAGCCCTCCTGAGCAAGTTCCATGCCGCGGCCCGTCGCAGCTATCGCACTGCGCCCATGGATTTCGCTACCGATGCAACCAGCGCGTCGACGTCCTCGGCCGACGTGTCGAACGATGTCATCCAGCGGACCACCCCGGTCGTCTCGTCCCACACGTAGAAGGGATGGCGCGTCTGGAGGATCTCGGTCACCCCTGGGGGAATGACGGCGAACACCCCGTTGGCCTCAACCGGGTAGGTCAATCGGACCCCTGCCACGCCAGACACGCCCGTTGCCAGCCGTTTGGCCATGTCGTTGGCGTGTGATGCGTTCCTCAGCCAGAGGTCATCGGAGAGCAAGGCGATGAACTGGGCCGAGATGAACCGCATCTTCGATGCGAGCTGCATCGACTGTTTGCGGATATAACGAAGCGCCGACTGGTTCTCGGGCAGGAACGAGACGACGGCCTCCGCGCCCATGGCTCCGTTCTTGGTGCCGCCGTAGGAGAGCACATCGACACCCGCGGCCGACCCGAACGCTCCGAGACCGACGTCGAGAAACGCAGCTGCATTGGACAGCCGCGCTCCGTCCAGGTGGAGCCACATCCCGCGGCGGTGAGCCCAATCGGCGAGGATCTCGACCTCCTCGACGCGATAGCAGGTCCCCACCTCGGTGGACTGGGTGATCGACACCACCCTGGGCTGGACGTGGTGCTCGTCGCCGACACCGCCTGCAGCTGCCTCTACCAGGTCGGGGGTGAGCTTCCCGTCAGGCGTGGCAATGGAGATGAGCTTGCTTCCCAAAAACCGCTCCGGAGCGCCGCATTCGTCGACGTTGATATGGGCGGTATCTGCGCAGATCACCGCTTCGAAGGGTCGTAGGAGGGACTGGAGACCCACCACATTGGCACCAGTCCCGTTGAAGGCGATGAACACCTCCGCATCGTTTCCGAAGTGCTCTTTGATCAGATCGACGGCCCGGGCGGTCACCGGATCGGCGCCATAGGACGGAACGTGGTCGGCGTTGGCTCCGACGATGGCGGCCAGCACCTCGGGGTGGACGCCGGACCAGTTGTCGCTGGCGAACGTCCGGTTCGTCGCGGTCATGGAGCTCCTTCCGTCAGGGGTCGATTCGATGACTGGGTGACAGAGGCATCCGTAGAGGTCGAAACCACCATAAGGGAGTCAGCTGCGGGCCAACGGCTTGTACCGGATCCGGTGGGGTTGGTCGGCATCGACGCCGAGCCGTTTCTTCCGATCTGCCTCGTAGTCGCTGAAATTCCCCTCCCACCAGCGAACCTCCGAGTTCCCCTCGAAGGCCAGCACATGGGTGGCGATGCGGTCGAGGAACCATCGATCGTGGCTGATGACCACGACGCATCCAGGGAAGCCGAGCAGGCCCTCCTCGAGAGCCCTGAGGGTGTCGACATCGAGATCGTTGGTTGGTTCGTCGAGCAGCAGCACGTTCCCACCGCTCTTGAGTACCTTGGCCAGCTGGACCCGGTTGCGCTCGCCTCCTGAGAGTTGCCCGACCTTCTTCTGCTGGTCGCTTCCGGTGAATCCGAAGCTGGCCACGTAGGCCCGTCCGTGGAGCTCGCGGTGGCCGACCACGATCCTGTCCTCACCGCCGGTGATCTCGTCGAACACGGTGGCGTCACCGGCCAGCTGGTCCCTCGACTGATCGACGTAGGCCAGCGCCACCGTCGAGCCGACATCGATCCGGCCGCTGTCGGGGTCCTCTTCGCCGACGATCATCCTGAACAGCGTGGTCTTGCCGGCGCCGTTCGGGCCGATGACCCCTACGATCCCGCCCGGAGGGAGGAGAAAGGACAGGCCGTCGATGAGAAGACGGTCGCCGTAACCCTTGACCAGTTCCTCGGCGTCCACCACTCTGTCGCCCAGCCGGGGCCCGGGCGGGATGGCGATCTCGAGGGAGTCAGCCCGCCGATCGGCGGCCTCGGCCTCGGCCACCAGGTCGTTGTAGGCGTTGATGCGAGCCTTCCCCTTGCTCTGACGGGCCCGCGGGGACATCCGGATCCACTCCAGCTCGCGTTCAAGTGCCCGCTGGCGGGCCTGATCGGATTTCTGCTCCCCGGCCAGTCGGGCCTGCTTCTGCTCGAGCCACGACGAGTAGTTCCCTTCCCAGGGGATACCCGCGCCCCGATCCAATTCGAGGATCCAGCCAGCCACATTGTCGAGGAAATAGCGGTCGTGGGTCACGGCGACAACGGTTCCCGGGTACTCCTGGAGGGTCCGCTCCAACCAGGCCACCGACTCGGCATCGAGGTGGTTGGTGGGCTCGTCGAGAAGCAGGAGGTCGGGTTTGGACAGGAGCAACCGGCACAGCGCCACCCGCCGGCGCTCTCCCCCCGACAGCGTGGCCACGTCGGCGTCGCCCGGGGGGAGCCGGAGTGCGTCCATGGCGATCTCGAACGTCCGCTCCAGGTCCCATGCACCGGCGGCATCGATCTTGTCCTGGAGGTCGGCCTGCTCCGCCAGCAGCTTGTCGAAGTCGGCGTCCGGCTCTCCCATCGCCGCGCAGACAGCGTTGAACCTGTCGACCAGCGCTTTTGTCTCGGCAACCCCGTCGGACACATTCCCGAGCACGTCCTTGCTGGGATCGAGGTGGGGCTCCTGGGCGAGGTATCCGACGGTGAAGCCTCCGGTCAGTCGGGCCTCGCCGGAGAACCCGTCGTCCTCGCCGGCCATGATCTTCAGCAATGACGACTTCCCCGAGCCGTTCGACCCGATGACGCCGATCTTGGCCCCGGGGTAGAAGGAGAGGTTGATCCCCTTGAGGACCTCGCGGTCGGGCGGGTAGAACCGTCGCAGGTCACGCATGGTGTAGATGTACTGGGCTGGCATAGGGAACAGTGTGGCCCAGCCGGGAGCGGGGCGGGACAACAAGGCCATCGACGGCCGAGCGAGTCCCTGCACGGCTCGGAAGTATCCTCTGAGCAATGACCACAGGGCTCCGGAGCATCAGGTGACGACCGGATCCGAACCCGGGGACGGCCCCGAGCCCGTGGACGATTCCGGACCAGGGAAGCTGTCCCGGAGGGCCACGGTCGTCCAGCAGGTCAAGCGCCTGATATCCGCCATCCGGAACAACGACGAGACGAAGGTGGAGAACGCGGTCCTCGCCCTGAGCCAGCGGAGCCGGTGGTTGGCACCGCTGGCGCTGGTGGTGGGCGCCTTCGCCATGCTCTTCCAGGGCCTGAAGCTCCTGGTCACCAACTGGCGACTGACCCTGGTCGAGATCCTGCCGGCCATGTGGATCTGGGCGGCCATGCTCGACCTCAAGCTCCACGTGTTCAGAGGGAAGGAGTTTCACATCATCCGCGGGCCGCTCCTGATACCTATCCTTCTGGCCGTCGCCTCCATCACCGCGGCCAGCTTCTTCCTCAACGCGGTGTTCGCCTTCGCCATCGCCAAACCGGGCGCTCCGCAGATCCGTCCGGCCTTCTCCCAGGCCCGTGAGCACCTGCGGCCCATCCTGTCCTGGGGGTTCACCATCGGGGTGGCCCTCTGGTTCGCCGCCATCATCGTCCAGCGGTGGGGGAAGGGCTGGTACGCCGTCACCCTCAGCATCGTGGTGGCGGTGATGATGTTCTCCTATGTGGCCGTCCCGTCCAGGCTGGTCGGCATCAAGTCGGCCCGGTCACGGCGTGACAAGCTCACCGCCACCGCCGTCGGCGGGGCCATCGGCGGGGTGGTCTGTTCGCCTCCCTACGCGCTGGGCCGGGTGGCCATCCTGTTGCTCGGTTCGCACACCTTCAGGGTGCTGGCCGTCATCATGTTGGCCGTGGCCGTGGTGCTGCAGACCGGAGCCACCACCGCCACCAAGGCCATCAAGTTCAGCGCCAAGCTGGTGGTCAGCCACAAGCCTCCGGGCACGGGGGAG
>CAWHIF010000004.1:0-742756 GCA_963829235.1 uncultured Acidimicrobiaceae bacterium | reverse complement strand
GGACAGGTTCGTCTTTCATGCCGATGCCGAGGACGCCGGACGATGGCGCACCGCACTCGAACTGGTGCGAGGTCGGCCGTTCGAAGGACTTCGGTCATCGGATTGGCCGATTCTGGAGGGTATCGGTCCGGCCATCGAAGCCGCGATCGTCGATCTCAGCGGGCGATTGGCCGGATCCTGTCTGGCGGCGGGCGATGCGCGGGGCGCTGAGTGGGCCGCGCGAAGGGGGCTCCTGGTCAGCCCGTATGACGAACGGCTCTATCGGATGTTGATGCGGGCCGCGGACGCCAGTGGCAATCCGGCCGGAGTCGAAGCAGTGATGTCTGAGCTGATCAAGCTCGTCGCCAACGAGATCGAGCCGCTCGATTCGGTCCATCCCAGCACGATGGATCTCTACCGTTCTCTCACCCGGCGACGGAATGGGATCTCCAGATTGTCGGATCCCACCTTCCGGACCATGTGAGCGACCGAGGTTGTCTACAGCATCAACTCGGCCATCGTCTGCAGGGTGTCGGGGCTTCCGGACACCAGCAGGGTGGTGGCGATGGACTCCTTCCACCCTTCGAGGTCGTCCCTGATCTTCTCCTTGGGCCCGATGAGCGCGGTGTCCTCGATCAACGCCGTCGGGACAGCGGCCGCGGCCTCGTCCTTGTGGCCGGCCAGGTAGAGCTCCTGGATCTTGCTGGCCTCGGCCTCGTAGCCCATCCGGGCGAACACGTCGAAGTGGAAGTTCATCGACTTGGCCCCCATGCCCCCGATGTAGAGGGCGATGAACGGCCGGTAGTTGTCGGCGGCCCGCTCGATGTCGTCGTCGATGAGGGTCGGGGCGAAGGCGATGACCTCGAAGTCGTCGGCCGTGTGCCGGGCCCCGGGCCGGCCGAAGCCCTCGGCCAGCGCCGGCTCGAAGGCCTTGACCGCGTTGGGCGAGAAGAAGATGGGGAACCACCCGTCGGCGATCTCCGCGGCGAGGGCCACGTTCTTCGGTCCCTCGGCCCCCAAGATGATGGGTATCTCCTTGCGCAGCGGATGCACGATGGGCTTGAGCGCCTTGCCCAGCCCGGTACCGCCGGGGTAGGGGAGCGGGTAGTGGGGCCCCGCACTGGTGACCGGCGCCTCCCGGGCGATCACCTGCCGCACGATGTCCACGTACTCCCGCGTCCGGGCCAACGGCTTCTCGAACGACTGCCCGTACCAACCCTCGACGACCTGGGGTCCGGACACGCCCAGCCCCAGCACGAAGCGCCCGCCCGACAGATGGTCGAGGGTGATGGCGGCCATCCCCATGGCCGTCGGGGTGCGGCCGGAGAGCTGGCAGAGCGCGGTGCCCAGGCGGACCCGGTTGGTCTGTGATCCCCACCAGCTGAGTGGGGTGAGGGCGTCGGAGCCCCAGGCCTCCGCCGTCCAGATCGAGTCGAAGCCCAGCCGTTCGGCCTCGGCCACCAGCTCCTGGGCACTGGCCGGAGGGCCGGCGCCCCAGTAGCCGAGCTGCAGTCCGAGCTTCATGTCCTTCATGGTTCCTCCCTCGAGCGTGGCTCTTCGACCTTAGACCAGGGTGGCTGGGACGCCACCTCTCCGTCCAATTCCTTCGGTCCCTGTCGGAATCGGCATGAAATCGATCCTGTTGAAACGTTCAACGGCACATGACCGTTCACCCCGCGCGCCATGAGGCCGATTCAGCAACAGAGACCTTTTCGTCGATAGCCGACAATCGCACCTCATCTCAGGGAGGACCATTTGACGTCAGATCTGCCGAACATTACGTTCATATCTCTCGTTCAGTGTGGTGGCCTTGTCAAGTGCCACAGGACCCAGGTAGGCGGGTGGATGTGGGGATAACACCCTTTGAGGAATTGGCTCAGCTAGGCGCCGAGCCTCCGATTTCAAGCGACGATTCTGTACTCGCACTTCCCGGCGCGGGCGAGTCAGCGCCAACTCGAAGCAATCTGCCGGTGGAACGAAGTGATGAAGCGGGCACAGCGCCAGGGGATCGGAGGTTCCGGCCTGACGTACAGGGGCTCAGAGCGATCGCCATCCTGCTTGTCGTGCTATTCCACGCCGGAGTCCCACGATTGACGGGGGGGTTCGTGGGCGTAGATGTCTTTTTCGTCATCTCCGGCTTCGTGATCACGGGGTTGCTCTTGAGAGAACAATCTGCGACCGGCAAGGCTCGTCTGCTCTCCTTCTACGGTCGTCGGAGCCGTAGGATCCTCCCAGCCGCCACATTGGTCATCCTCGTTACCATTGGGGCGTCATACCACTGGCTAGGCTTCCTTGTCGGAAACGAGACAGCTCGAACAGGCATCGCGGCGTCCTTGTTCTACGCGAACTTCCATTTCATCTCGACGGGAACGAATTACCTGGCATCCACCCAGCCGCCCTCGGCGCTTCAGAATTATTGGTCGCTGTCCGTAGAAGAGCAGTTCTATCTCGTCTACCCAACCCTCTTCATCCTGGCCGCTGTGACTTGGCGGAGTGTCAGTATGAACCTCAAGCTGACCGTGTTTCTGGTGTGCGGAATCCTTGCTTCACTGGCGTGGTCCATCCACCAAACGGCCAGCAATAGCGTCGCCGCCTTCTTTTCACCCTTTACGCGTGGCTGGGAACTCGCCCTTGGAGCGTTGATCGCCGTGGGTAGTACACAGCTCACCAGGCTTCCGCGGTCCATTGCAACGGCAATGACCTGGGTCGGCTTGGGAGGGATTCTGGTGGCCGCCTTTACCTTCACGGCTACGACTCCCTACCCAGGTTCGGCTGCGGTGTTGCCCGTGATGTCGACGGCACTCGTTTTGGCCGGAGGCAGAACTCATCCGAAGTGGGGTGGAGAAGCTCTCTTGCGCCTCGCCCCATTCGATTGGCTGGGTCGCCTTTCCTACTCCCTTTACCTTTGGCATTGGCCGATCCTGATAATCGCTGCTCAACATGCTGGTCATCCCCTCTCTCTACAAGACAACCTGCTCCTACTGTTGCTTGCCCTCGGCCTTTCCATCGCGTCGTACTACGCGATCGAGAACCCCATCAGACATGCCAGATTCCTGAGGGGTTCGGGAGGTCGAAGTATCGCCATGGGAACCGTGCTCATTGGCCTGGCGCTTGTTGTCGCGAGGTACGAGATCGTCGATCACTCCGCTCCCAATGCCACTGCATCCTCTGCTGCCCCGGCTTCTGCTGCTGCTCCGGCGGTTCCAGTGTCACAAGTACTTCGGGCTGTTCAATCAGCACAAACTATTCAGTCAGTGCCGAGCAATCTCGAACCTAGCCTGGACGATACGAATGACTTTCCGAGTGCCGGACCCTATTTCGGAGATACGAAATGCCAGCGACCCGTGCCGAATAGTGCAGGCGTACCTCCCGCCGGGTTTGGAGAGTGCGTATACGGGGATCTGCACTCCAGCCGGCTCATGGTTGTTTACGGAGATTCGCATGCCCAAATGTGGGCAGAGGCCTTGGAGATAATCGCGGCGCGAGCCGGCTGGAAGCTTCAGACCTTTTACCTTGACGGTTGCCCTGCGCCCGATCTCAATTTCATCTCCTTCCAGACCGACGCTCCGAACACACAGTGCTCCGAGTTCCATAAGATCGCTCCGGCGGCCATCAAGGCATTGCACCCAAGTCTGGTTGTCGTGAGCAGTGAAAGTTCTCAGCAGGTTGCCAGAGGAATCTATGCAACATCGAATCAGTGGCAATCTGGTTTGACGACAATGTTTGCCAGTCTCTCCGAACCAGGAACGGCCCTGACCATGATCGGTGATATTCCTCAATGGCCAGGAGATGATGCCGATTGCCTTGCTGCGAATATGGACAACGTTCAAAACTGCGCGGTGCCGACAGCTGAGGCGCTTTCGACGAATCTCCAGGCGGAGGAGGCCGCAGCGACACGTGCTGGAGCACGCTATATTTCGGCGACTCCAGTCGTATGCGCCACGAAATGCGAACCAATAATCAACAATATACGCGTCTATTATGATGAATACCACCTGACAAACGTTTACGTCCAATACCTCAGTGGGCCGCTCGAGCAAGCGTTAGATCTCCCATCGACCTGAGAGGATGGGCGTATTCAATGGGCACAATCGATCCTCATCCTGCAACCGGCCATGCAGACCTGGGGCTTCCTCCCATTGCCATGTGATGGCCAGGTGACGCCGGCCACTCCGTGCCTGGCCTGTGCCCGGCCCGGCACCGGGCTCAGCCCATGGGCCCGATGATGTGCTCGGCGAACTGCTCGCACATGGCCACCCGCGCGTCGTGGATCGACTCGGGCGTGTCGTGCTCGGTGGCCTCGACGGCCATCCACGGCGCACACAGGAGGTCGGTCACCCCGGCGTCCTCGAGACGGCGGTACAGGTCGAGGTCGGGGAAGGCCCGGACGGCCAGGTAAACGGAGAACGGCTCGTTCTGCCGCCCCGCCTGCTTGAGGACGTCCATGATCTTCCCGGCCTGGGCGAAGGCTTCGTCGGGGAGGGCGGCGCCGGTGTTGATCCATCCGTCGCACAGGGTGGAGGCCCGCCGCAGCGCGGCGTCGGAGTCCCCACCGCCCAGGATCGGCACCGGCAGCTTCGGCGAGGGGTTCATCTGGCAGGGCGGCACGTCGTAGTGGGTGCCGTGGTATTCGACCCACCCGCCCGCCCACAGGGCACGGAGCGCGGGGATCATGTCGTTCAGCCGTTTGCCGCGGGTGTGGAAGTCCTGACCGGTCTGGACGAACTCCTCCTCGCACCAGCCCACGCCCACCCCCAGCCGGACCCGGTCGTGGGACAGGACGGCCGCGGTGCCGACCGACTTGGCCACCGTGATCAGGTCACGGACCGGTGCGATGTAGATACCGGTGGTGAAGGTCACGTTGGTGGTGACTGCCGACAGCGAGGAGATGAGGCACATCGGATCGGGCCATTCGGTCTCCTTCTCCCAGAAGGGGGCGCCGTCCGGTGCCTTGGAGTACGTGTAGCGCGACTTGAGGTCCCGCGGGTTGAACAGATGGTCCGAGAAGTAGATCCCCGAGTAGCCCATCTGATCGGCCGCCGTCGTCAGCGAGACGATCTCGTCGACCGGGAGGAAGGTGACTGCGAGGTGGAAACGCATGTGGCGTCCGCTTTCTGGAAGGCGGGCGGGCGTGAGCGACGGGCCGGCTCAGCGACCGACCGGGGCCGAGGGGGCGAAGGCCACCGGGATGTGCTTCACGCCGTTGATGAAGTTGGAACGGAGCCGCTCCACTCTGCCGTCGAGCCGGATGTCCGGCACCCGGTCGAGGAGGCGGTCGAACATCACCCGGATCTCCATGCGGGCCAGGTTGGCCCCCAGGCAGAAGTGGGGACCCCCACCGCCGAAGGCCATGTGGTTGTTCGGCGACCGCCCGACGTCGAACGAATTCGGATCGGTGAAGACCGATTCGTCACGATTGGCCGAGATGTGCCAGAAGATGACCTTGTCCCCTTCGGCGACCTGTTGGTCGCCGATCATCACGTCGGAGGTGGCTGTCCGGCGGAAATGCATGACCGGGGAGACGTAGCGCAGCATCTCCTCGACCGCGGTGGGCAGGAGCGACCGGTCGGCCTTCAGACGCTCCCACTGCTCGGGATGGTCGAAGAAGGCCACCATCGCGCCCGAGATGAGGTTGCGGGTGGTCTCGTTGCCGGCCACGGCCAGCAACAGGAAGAAGAGGTCGAGTTCGAGTTGTGAGAGCTGGTCACCATCGATGTCCGCCTGGGTGAGCACACTGAACAGGTCCTGGTGCGGATCGAGACGCTTCTTGGCGCACAGCTCGTCGGCGTAGGCGAACAGCTCCATCGACGCCTGGGCGGGTGCGTCAACGCTGACCTGGTACTCGGGATCGTCGGAGCCGATCATCTTGTTGGACCAGTCGAACACGAGGTGGCGGTCCTCCTGGGGCACCCCCATCAGGTCGGCGATGACCTGCAGGGGGAGCTCGGCGGAGATCTGCTCCACGAAGTCGGCGGAGCCCGACTCGCAGACGGTGTCGACGATGGTGTCGGCCGATGCCACCACCTTGGCCTCGAGGTCCCGGATCATCCGCGGGGTGAATCCCTTGTTGACCAGTCGGCGGTACCGGGTGTGCATCGGCGGGTCCATGTTCAGCATCATCATCCGCTGCTGGGCCAGCGCCTCATCGTCCATGTCGTGGAAGAGCGCCGCCGACCGGTAGGAGGAGAAATGCTCGTAATCGCGATTGACGCCCACGCAGTCGTCGAACCGGGTCACCGACCAGAACCCATCGGCGAACCCCTCGGGGTCGGGATGCCACTGGACCGGGGATTCCCGCCGGAGGTAGGCGAACCACTCGAAGGGGACTCCGTCCACGAAATTGGCGGGATCACACAGGTCGATGTCCGTAACTTCCATGGTGTCTCCCCCGTAGTCGGTGCTGGTCGTCGCCTCACGACGGCGGCTTGGCGACCCTCGGTGTCGATGACGTTTCTAGAACGTGTATCAGTTATCATAGGCCAGCGGCAGCGGTTCCACGACATCCGTGGCTCCACCGGCGCTGACAAATCAAGGTGATGCGGTGCAGGGGGTCAAGGGGTTGTCTGGGCAGTCGTTGCCCGGGGCCACGATTGGTCTTCCGCTCCCGTTGCAGCGACCACCGGCGTGGTGGCTGCGCCAGACCGAAGGCCACCGGAGCCATGGAAGACCGACGGACACCGCAGTCCTGAGTGGAGGGATCACACGTCATGCACCTCGAAGAGACTTCTGAGCAGCTGGCCCTCCGCGAGGAGCTCCGGGCGTACTTCGCCGAGCTCCTCACCGATGACGTCCGCCAGGCCCTCGATGCCCAGACCGAGGGCGGTGAGGTGTTCCGGTCACTGGTCCGGCGAATGGGGAAGGACGGTTGGCTCGGAATCGGCTGGCCCAAGGAGTTCGGCGGACAGGGCCGCCCGACCTCGGATCAATTCATCTTCTTCACCGAGGTGCAACGGGCCCGGGCCCCGTTCCCGTTCGTCACCCTCAACACCGTGGGTCCGATGATCATGCGGTTCGGGACCGACGAGCAGAAGAGCTTCTTCCTGTCGGGGATCCTGGCCGGCGAGATCAACTTCGCCATCGGCTACACCGAGCCCAGCGCCGGCACCGACCTGGCTTCGCTGCGCACGCGCGCCGTGCTGGACGGGGACGAATGGACCATCAACGGGAACAAGATCTTCACCAGCGGTGCCGACCAGGCCGACTACATCTGGCTGGCCACCCGTACCGATCCCGACGCGCCCAAGCACAAGGGGATCTCCATCTTCCTCGTGCCCACCTCCGCGCCGGGCTTCTCCTGCACCCCGCTGGTCACCGTGGGCGGCGTGGCCACGACCGCCTCCTACTACGACAACGTGCGCGTTCCTCGCACGGCCCTGGTCGGGCAGCTGAACGAGGGGTGGCGCCTGATCACCGGCCAGCTCAACCACGAGCGCGTGGGTCTGGCCGCTGTCAGCGCCCTCTCCCAACGCCTGTGGGTCGAGGCCGCCGAGTGGGTGGTCGAGCACGACATGGCCGATGTCGGATGGGTGCAGGCCGACCTGGCCAAGACCTATGCCCTCCTCGAAGCCCAGAAGCTGCTCAACTGGCGCATGACCGCGAAGGTGGCGGACGACACCCTCGGTCCGGCCGACTCGTCGGCGGTCAAGGTGTTCGGCACCGAGTCGGCCGTCGAGATCTACCGGCGCCTCCTCGGGGTGGTCGGGGCCGGCGGCTACCTCAGCCCGGGATCTCCCGGGGCGGTGCTCCACGGTGAACTCGAGCGTGCCGGCCGCCAGGCCCAGATCAACACCTTCGGCGGTGGGGTGAACGAGGTGCAGCGCGAGATCCTGGCCATGGCCGGCCTGGGTATGAAACGGTCGTCGCGGTGAGCTCGTCGACGGCAGCGCCAGGAACATCCGGACCGGCCTCCGGCGGGACGGCCCTCGACGACCAGCTGCAGGCGTTCGTGGGGATGGCCACAGGGGTGGCCACAAGGGGACAGGATCCGGTCAACCTCCCGATGATCCGGCATTGGGTGGAGGCCATGGGCGACCACAACCCGGTGTACGTCGACGACGACGCGGCACGTGACGCCGGGTTTCCGGGCATCATCGCCCCTCCCACCATGCTCCAGGCCTGGATCATGCGCGGACTGCGTGCCTCGCTGGAGTCCGACCGGGCCCGCTCCGCCGGCGAGGTGAGCGCCGACTCGCCCAGCGACAACCTGATGGGCCTGCTCGACGAGGCCGGGTTCACCTCCGTGGTGGCCACCAACTGCGACCAGCACTACGTGCGTCCGCTGGTGCCCGGCGACCACCTCGAGGCCAGCTCGATCATCGACGAGGTGTCCGGGGAGAAGGCCACGGGACTCGGCGCAGGCCACTTCATCACCACCCGCCTGGAGTTCACCGATCAGCACGGCGAACTGGTGGCCACCATGCGGTTCCGGATCCTCAAGTTCAAGCCGCGACCGAAGACGCCGGCCGGCGAATCACCACCGGATGCCACTGACCGTCCGAAGCGCCCCCGCCCCGCACTCACCCAGGACAACAGCTTCTTCTTCGAGGGCGCGAAGCGGCACGAGCTCCTCATCCAGCGGTGCATGAATTGCGGCACCCTCCGCCACCCACCCCGCCCCTCGTGTGCCAACTGCCGCTCGTTCGAATGGGACGCGGCCACCGCCTCGGGCCGGGGGACGATCTACAGCTTCGTGGTCAACCACTATCCCCAGGTCCCCGCCTTCGACTACCCGTTGGTGGTGGCGCTGGTCGAGCTCGAGGAAGGGACCAGGCTGGTGGCCAACGTGAGCGGCATCAGCCCCGCGGAGATGGCCATCGGCTTGCCGGTGGTGGCCGACTTCGTGGAATTCGACGAGGACCTGACACTGCCGGTGTTCCGCCCGGCGACCAAAGAGACGAGGAAGAGCTGATGGACTTCACGTTCGACGAGGAGGAGCGGGCCATCCAGGAAACCGCCGAGGGCCTGTTCGCCGGGTTGAGCACGCCCGAGCGGGTCCAGGAGGTCGAGGCCGGCGAGGACCGCATCGATCGCGAGCTGTGGGCGGAGTTGGCCAAGGCCGACCTGCTCGGGCTCACCGTCCCCGAGGCCTACGGCGGCGGCGGGTTCGGCATGGTGGCGCTGGCCCTGGTCCTCGAGGCCCAGGGCCGAACGGTGGCGCCGGTGCCGCTGTGGGCGACCGTGGCGCTCGGGTCCATGCCCATCGCCCAGTTCGGGAGCGAGGCGCTGCGCGCCGCCGTGCTTCCCGGGGTGGCGAGCGGGGAGACGGTGCTCACCGCCGCGCTGGTCGATGTGGCCGGTGACATCTCGCTCGGAGGCCCCGGCCGGCCTTCGGTGTCGGCAACCTCCGGTCCGGACGGCGTGATCCTGACGGGGACCGCCTTCGCCGTGCCCGCCGCCCACGTCGCCGATCGGGTGTTGATCCCGGCGGCTCTGGACGACGGCGTGATCGTCGCCGTGGTGGACCCGGCCGCCGCAGGGGTCACCATGGAGCGGGCCTTCACCACCAATCGCGAGATCCATCCCCACGTCCGTCTGGAGGGGGTGAAGGTCGGCCCCGACGAGCTCCTGGCCGCCGGGGATCCGGGGCGCGGGCACGAAGTGGTGACATGGATGCTCAACCGGGCCTGGACCGGCCTCTGCGCCCTACAGGTGGGGGTGACCGAGGCCGCGGTGGCCCAGACGGCCGCCTACCTCAACACGCGCGAGCAGTTCGGCCGTCCGCTGTCGACCTTCCAGGGGACGATGCTTCGGGCGGCTGACGCGGCCATCGACACCGAGTCGATCCGGGTCACCATGTGGCAGGCGGCATGGCGCCTCGACCACGGACTGGATGCCGAGCTCGCCATCAGCGTGGCCTCGTGGTTCGCGGCAGAGGCCGGCCAGCGGGCGGTGTTCGCCACCCAGCATCTCCACGGAGGGATGGGTGCCGACATCTCCTACCCCATCCACCGCTACTTCCTGTGGGGCAAGCAGATCGAGCTGCAGCTCGGACCTCCGAGCGGCCAACTGGCCCGGCTGGGGCGCCAGCTGATCGGCGAGTTGCGGGCCGGAAGGCCGGTGGCGGTATGAGCGCGAAGACAGGGGTCGCCGGCGCCGCCTATACGACGACGCTCAGATTCGAGGACGTCTCGGTGGGCGATGCGCTGCCCGAGCTGGCCCTGCCCCTGACCCGCACCCTCATCGTGTCCACGGCCATCGCCTCCCGCGACTACCAGGACGTCCACCACGACTCGGTGCTGGCCGCGGAGCGGGGGTCGAAGGACATCTTCATGAACATCCTCTCGACCAACGGGATCGTCGGACGCTATGTGACCGACTGGGCGGGGCCCGGCACGGTGATCACCGATGTCAACATCCGCCTGGGCGCTCCCAACTACCCCGACGACACCATGAGGCTGACCGGTTCGGTGACGGCCAGGGACGAATCGGTTGCCGACGACGGCCGGGGAGCCGTCGAGGTCACCGTGCGCGGGGCCAACAGCCTCGGGGACCACGTCACGGGAACGGTCCGTCTGCTCCTCCCGTCCGGTCCGTCAGGGCCGGCCAGTCCGGCGGGCTCGGCCGGGACCAACGGGTCGGCCCGATGAGCGGCGACCGGCATTCGTTCACCGGCGACACGGCCATCGTGGGCATCGGAGCCACCGAGTTCTCCAAGGAGTCGGGGCGCAGCGAGCTCCGCCTGGCCGTGGAGGCGGTCGACCTCGCCCTCCGTGACGCCGGCATCGAACCGGCCGAGGTCGACGGATTGGTGACCTTCAGCTCCGACACCAACCCGGAGATCGAGATCGCGAGGAGCCTGGGCATCGGCGAGCTGACGTTCTTCAGCCGCATCCACTACGGCGGCGGGGCCGGGTGCGGCACCATCCAGCAGGCGGCCATGGCCGTGGCCTCCGGCGTCGCCGATGTCGTGGTCTGCTACCGCGCGTTCAACGAGCGTTCGGGGAACCGGTTCGGTGCCGGCGTCCAGAATCGCCCTCCCATCCCCAATGCCGAGACGGCCAACTTCGCCTGGTACGCGCCGTTCGGGTTGTTGACGCCGGCGCAGTGGGTGGCGATGGCCGCCCAGCGCTACCTGCACATCACCGGCGCCACGTCGGAGGACCTGGGACGGGTGGCCGTCGCCGATCGCCGGCACGCCGCCACCAACCCCAAGGCCTGGTTCTTCGAGAAGCCGATCACCCTCGAGGACCATCAGGCGTCGCGGTGGATCGTCGAACCGCTCCACCTGCTCGACTGCTGCCAGGAGACAGACGGGGGCCAGGCGCTGGTCGTCACCTCCCTCGAACGGGCGAGGGACCTGCCGAGTAGCCCCGCGGTCATCGAGGCCGCGGCGCAAGGCGCCGGCCCCGGCCAGGAGATGATGACCTCCTACTACTACGACGACCTCTGCGGGTTGGGCGAGATGGCCTCGGTGGCCCGGCAGTTGTGGCAGACGTCGGGTCTTTCGCCGGCCGAAATCCAGACGGCGGTGCTCTATGACCACTTCACCCCGTACGTGCTCTACCAGCTCGAAGAGCTCGGCTTCTGCGCCAAGGGGGAGGCCAAGGACTTCGTGCGGGACGGGAACATCGAGATCGGCGGGGGACTACCGGTCAACACCCATGGCGGCCAGTTGGGCGAGGCCTATCTCCACGGGATGAACGGCATCGCCGAGGGCGTCCGCCAGGTTCGGGGGACGTCGTTCAACCAGGTCCCCGATGTGGAGCACGTGCTGGTCACCGCCGGTACCGGTGTGCCCACCAGCGGCCTCATCCTCGGAGCTGACGGCTGAGAGCAGGCGGGTCGCCACCACCGTTCGGCGATCCTCCTAACTCGGTCCCTCGTCCTCCCGCCACTGCCGGAACAGGTCGGCGAATTCCCGGCGGACCTCCGGTGTCAGGTCGTCCGGGTGGAGAGTTCCGGTGGCCCGGATGGTGGCTCGCATCTGCTCGAGGTAGTTGGTGCAGTTCGGACACTTGCGCAGGTGGGCTTCGAAGCGCCGCCGGTCGGAGCGCGACAGGTTGTCCTCCAGGTAGTCGTTGACCAGCTCCACGACCTGCTGGCACACGAGCTCGTCTCGGCGTCGTAGCAACATGATCAGCGACCCCTCGTGGCCAGCTCTACCTCGAGCATGGACCGGAGCCGACTGCGGCCGCGGTGCAAGAGTACTCGCTGGTTCCCCTCGCTGATGCCCAGCACGTCGCAGACGTCGTGACTGGCAAGGCCCTCGACGTCACGCAGGATGACGATCTCCCGTTGCCTCGGAGGAAGGTCCGCGAGGGCGTCGCTCAGGCACTTCGACCAGGTGGCCGCCACCAACCTGTCGTCGGCGTCCTCCCACGATTCGAGAGGTTCGGCCCACGCCCCTGCGCGGTCGAAACGTGAAGGATCTACCGCAGGCTCGTGTCCGGTGAGCGACAGGTCGCGGTGCTCTCTCGTACCAGCCGTTCGGGCCCGGTTGACGAGGATACGGAACAGCCAGGTCTTGAACGACGACCGACCCTCGAACCTCTCCACTCCGCGGACAACGCCCATCCAGGTGTCCTGGACGGCTTCTTCGGCCACGGCCTCACTCGGAACGTAGAGGCGCGCCAGCCGGAGGAGGGACCCGTTGTAACGGCCGACCAACATCACGAACGCCTCCTCGTCGCCGGCTCGGAGTCGGGAGAGAAGGTTCCCGTCGGTCTCCATGGGATGGATGGTATGCCCCCGACCCGGTGCGCGGGGCGCGCCGGGCCCGGGACCTCTACGCCACATCGGAGGGACACCGACGTCCGACTGGGATGGAAGGACACACGGTTGCAGTCCGCCGAACGGGCGACGGCGTTACGGCGGAGGCCAGCCGTTGGCCGATCGATGACCGCGAGCCCCGCTGTAACGGAATCTCGTGCCTGCGGACTCAACCATGTCATTCCACCCACCCAAGGAGCGTCACACCCATGAGATCAATCATTCGTTCCGGCCTGACCATGGCGGCAGTGGCCGCCGGGGTCATCGGCTTCGCGGGGACGGCTGCTGCCGCATCGCCCCACTCCGGCCCGTGGCCCGGCTCACACCCCGGTCCTGGCGCGCCCGGCTCGCACTTCGGACCGTGGCCCGGCTCGCACTTCGGCCCCGGCGCACCCGGTCACGCCGTCTTCGTCCAGACCGACAACACGGCCGGCAACCAGGTCGTCGCCTACGACCAGGGCCCGGACGGAACGCTCACCCAGGCCGGCACCTACAGCACGGGCGGATTGGGCGGCGCTCTCACCGGCTCGGTGGTCGACCATCTCGCCTCCCAGGGCTCGCTCAGCTATGACCGTGCCAACGGGTCACTGTATGCCGTGAATGCCGGCAGTAATACCGTCTCGGTCTTCTCCGTCGTCGGCGATCACCTCTGCCTCCGCCAAGTGGTGAGCTCGGGCGGGACATTCCCGGTCAGCGTGGCCGTGCGCGGCGATCTGGTCTACGTCCTCAACGCCGAGAACGGCGGCTCGGTCCAGGGGTACGACGCCGGCTTCGGCCGTCTCTTCCCGATACCCGGTTCCGCCCGGCCTCTCGGGCTGAACCCGGCGGCCACGCCCCAGTACACGACCACCCCCGGTCAGGTGGCCTTTTCGCCCGATGGGTCCCAGCTCATCGTGACGACCAAGGCCAACGGCAGCGACATCGACGTGTTCGGTGTCGGATCCCGCGGTTATCTCTCGCCACACCCGGTGGTGAACGCTGAACCCGGTACGGTTCCCTTCGCCGTCACCTTCGATGGCGCCGGTCACCTGGTGGTGGCCGAAGCCGGAACCAACGCCCTGGCCACCTTCGACCTCCTCTCCGACGGAACGGTCGACGTGGTCGATGCCGTCCCCACCGGCCAGACGGCGACGTGTTGGATTGCTCAGGCCCAGGGCTATCTGTATGCCTCCAACGCCGGGAGCGGTTCGGAGAGCGGGTACAGCGAGGGCCCGGGCGGGCAGCTCGACCTGCTCGGCGCCACGACCACCGATGCAGGGACGGTCGATGCCGCAGCCTCGCCCGACGGCCGGTTCCTCTACGTCCAGACCGGGGGGCACGGGATCGTCGACGAGTTCCACGTCAACTCCGGCGGGAGTCTGACCGAGGTCGGTTCGGTGACCGTGCCCGGTGCCGTGGCCGGTGAAGGGATCGTCGTTTCCTAGCCCTCCCCTCCGCGGCCGGCCGCGCCGGCGCCCAGCGGTGGCCCGGGTACCTCCCCGGTGCCGCCGCTGGTGCGCGCCGGTACTCCCACCGTGCCGCCGATGACCGCGCCAGCCCGCCGCACCGCGGGGCCGCGGGGCGCCGTTCAGCGTGCGGCCACGGCCTGATCCAGGGCATCGGCGTCGGCCGGGAGCAGCCGCCGGTAGGGCGCATCCTTCTCCGGCCGCCACCACACCGGATCGTGGCATCGCCACCCTTCGGCCCGGAGCACCCGTTTGAGGACCTTGGTGGTGGCGGTCACCGGCAACCGCTCGCTGATCCGGACGTAACGCGGCGCCCATTTGGTTCCCATGTCCTGCTCGCCGGCCAGGAAGTCGGCGAATCCCCCGGGGTCGAACTGGCGTCCGTTGGCCAGGAGCAAGGCGGCCATGACCTGGTCGCCGACGACCGTATCGGGCACGGCGTAGACCGAGGCCAGCACCACGTCGGGGTGCCGTTGGAGCACCTCCTCGACGGGAGCGGCCGAGAAGTTCTCCCCGTCGACCCGCAGCCAGTCGTAGTCCCGCCCGCCGAAGTAGAAGAAGTCGTCCTCGTCCCGATAGGCGAGGTCCCCGGTCCAGTACCACCCGTTGCGAACCCTGGCCGCCTCCGCTTCGGCGTTGCGCCAGTAGCCCTCGAATCCCGCTCCACCGGTCGGATTCACCATCTCACCGATGGCCTCTTCGGCGTTGAGGAGGCGTCCCTCGGCATCGAACACGGCCCTCGGGCACTCCTCGCCGGTGTCGGGATCGACGACCATGGTCCCCGGGAGGGCGCGACCGAGCGCGCCCCGCGGCGTGTCAGGCGTGCGCTGCACCGAGGCACCACCCTCGGTGGAGCCGTAGGCATCGTGGACGGCACAGCCGAAGCGTGTGGCGAACCGGGCCACGTCGGCCTCGGCCGCCTCGTTGCCGAACACCCGTCGCAGCGGGTTGTCGGCATCGTCGGGGAGCTCGGGGGTGTCCAGGATGTAGGAGAGCGGCTTGCCCACGTAGTTGAAGTAGGTGGCGCCGTACCTCCGGATGTCGGGGAGGAACTGCGAGGCGCTGAACCGCTCGCGGAGTGCGATCGACGACCCGGCGGCCAGCGCCGGTGCCCAGGCCGTCATCAGTGCGTTGGAGTGGAAGAGCGGCATGGACACGTAGCAGACGTCGTCGGGGGTCAGCTCGAACATCTGGGCCACCGTGGATCCGATACGGGCCATGCGCACCTGGCTGCAGAGACAGGCCTTCGGTGCCCCTGACGTACCCGAGGTGAACAACAGATACCCGAGCGTCTCGTCGGTGATGCCGGTGGCGGCCGGGTCGGGGAGCGGCGCGCCCTCCGCCTCCCGCAGCAGGCGGCCGTAGCTGGAGGTCTGGTCGCGCCGGGCCTCGCCCGCGGGGTCGTCGATGACGAGGATCCGTTCGGGTGGGAGCGCCGGCCCGAGGTCGTGCCCCTCGACCAGCGTGCGGTACTCGGAGTCGGTGACCAGCAGCTGGCACTGGGTGTGGGAGAGGTCACGGGCCAGTTCGTCCCCCCGGTGGGTCGGGTTGCCCCCGACCATCACCGCCCCGGCCAGGGCCGCCCCACCCATCCAGAAGATGAACTCCGGGACGTTGTCGAGCATGAGGGCGACGTGGAACGGCCCGGGCTGACGGAGTGACTCGAGGACAGCGGCCCGCTGGGCCTGGGCCGCCACCACCTGGTCGTGGGTCCACGTTCGTCCGGCAAAGGCGAGTCCGACGCGGTCGTCGCCGACCCGCAGCCGGATCAACTCGTCGATGGTCTGCATCGCATCCCCCTGGTCGTGCCCGGTGGTCCTCGGCGTGCCGCCGACAGTAGGTGCATGAGGCCCGTCATGGGGCGAGCCAGGCACAAATCTGGAACGCGTTGCAATTTATCAAACCGACGTGTACCGTGAAACCGCGCCAGTGCGGAGCGAGAGGAGCACCACCGCGATGGAGTTCGGAGTCTTTCTCAACGGCTACTTGCCTGGCCAGGCAGCCCACGATCCCGAGTGCGAGCACGAGATGCTCAAGCGCGAGATCGCCTACGTGGTCGAGGCCGACAGGTACAACTGGAAATACGCCTGGGTGGGCGAGCACCATTCGCTGACCGAGTACAGCCACATGTCGGCGCCCGAGGTGGTCATGGGGTACCTGGCCCACGCCACCGATCGCATTCACGTCGGAACCGGCATCATGAACATCTCGCCACGGGTCAACCATCCGGTCCGGTGCGCCGAACGGGTGACGATGCTCGACCACCTCTTCGAGGGCCGGTTCGAATGGGGGACCGGACGCGGAGCGGGCAGTCACGAGATCGCCGCATTCAACATCCTCGACAAGAACTCGACCAAGGCGGAGTGGAACGAGGTCATCCGCCAGATCCCCCGCATGTGGGAGGAGAAGGACTACATGTACGAGGGCGAAAGCTTCGTCGTCCCGTACCCGCACAACATCCTCCCCAAGCCCTACCAGGGCAAGGGCCATCCGCCCATCTGGGTCGGCTGCGGAAATCCGGGCACGTTCACCCAGGCCGGTGAGCTGGGGATCGGTGCCATCGCCTTCAACTTCGAACCCATCTACAACCTGAAGGGCCGTATCGACGCCTACAAGGAGGGCATCGCCAACTGCACCGAACCCCTCGGTCAGTTCAAGAACGACAACGTGATGATGACGAATGCTGTGATCTGCCTCAGCGACAGGAAGAAGGCCAGACAGGTGGCGCTGCGCCACGGTCGTGGCTACCTCTACTCCCTGGTGTGCAACTATCACGACACCATCCCCCATCAAGAAGGCGTGCCCGTCTGGCCCGAGAAGCCCCACACCATCACCGACGAGGCCATGCTCGACTACCTCATCGAGGGGGGCTGGCTGCTGTGCGGCGAACCAGACGAGGTGGCCGAACAGGTGACCAAGTACCAGACGGTCGGCTGCGATCAGCTGGTGTTCGGGCTGCCCTCGGACTCGTTCATGGAAGACGAGGTGCACGAGATGCTCGAGGTCTTCGGGTCGAAGGTGATCCCGCAGTTCGATCCCGACCCGATCCACTCGACCACCCGGTACCGCCAGACGGCCCAGCGGAAGTACAAGGACTTCAACTTCCCGGTCCCCGACATCACGGTGGAGGAGCTGCCGACCAACGCCATGATCCAGTTGGACGGTACCCGTACCCTGTAGTTCCTCTCGGTCCGGTGACGGGTCGTCACGATGACGGCTCCACCCCGACGGGCGACCTTCAAGCCCGACGACCGGCCCTCACACCGAGGAGCGCCCCCAGGCCTCGATGAGCCCGTCGACCGTGGTCAGCGTCGAGATGAGCGGAAACGTGTTGTCGAGGACGGCGTCGGCGTACTCGGCCGGAATTCCGGCCACCGTGTCGCGGGGCACCACCACCCGGTACCCGAGGTTGACGGCCTCGATGGCCAGACCGAGCACCCCGAGGTTGACCGACACCCCGGTGGCGACCACGGTCCGGACACCGAGGTTGCGAAGCCAGGTGTCGAGGGAGGTGCCGGTGAAGGGCGAGACCCCGTGGAGCCGGGACGAGACGAGATCTGTCGGCTCGGGACCCAGGCCGGCGACGAGCTCGGTTGCCGCCGTGCCCGTGAGGAGGTGGTCGGGGTTCCGGAGGACGGCCGCCACCAGCTGGCAGTTCACCGTGGTCCCGGCCCGGTCGGCCCGGAACTCGGCCGTGCAGTGCACGACGGGGATGCCGAACGTCCGGGCCGCGGTCACCAACCTGGCGGTGTTGGGTACCACGCCGACCCGATCGGCCGCCTCGGCCAGTTGGGGGAACGAGCTCAGGTCGCCGACGACGCCGCGCTGGATCTCCATGGTCAACACCGCGCATGCCTGCGGTGCGGCGAGCTCGCTCAGATCGATGGGCACGGACTGCTTCCTGCCGCCCGGCGCCCGGCCCGCTCAGCTGCCCGAGGAAGTCCGCTGGCCCCCACTGTCGGTCTCCTCGGGCACCTCGGCAACGATCCCCGCCGCCCACCGGTAGTCCGGTTTCCCGCTGGGTGAGCGCACGATGGACTCGACCACGTGGAGCTGGCGGGGCACCTTGTAGCCGGCGATGGCCTCGCGGCAGTGGGCCTGGATGTCCTCGAGGGTCGGATGCCGCTCGGCCCGCGGTTGGATGATGGCCGCCACCCGCTGTCCCCACCGATCGTCGGGGGCTCCGACCACGATGGCGTCGAACACCTCGGGATGGGATCGCACCGCCGACTCGACCTCCTCGGGGAAGATCTTCTCGCCCCCGGAGTTGATGGACACCGAGCCGCGCCCGAGCAGGGTGATCGAGCCGTCGGCCTCCACGGTGGCGAAGTCACCGGGCATCACGTAGCGGGTCCCGTCGACGTCGATGAACACCTCGGCGGTCTTGACCGGATCGTTGTAGTAGCCGACCGGTATGTCGCCGGACCGGGCGATCTTGCCGATCACCCCGGATCCGGGCACGACCGGCTTCAGCTCCTCGTCGAAGACCACCGTATTGCCGAGCACGGTCACCGTGGGTCCGCTCTTCATAGCGGTATCGCCCTTGCCCATGGTGGCCATGCCGTTGTTGCCGGACTCCGAGGACCCGACGGCGTCGACGATGACCAGGTTCGGGAAGTGCTCGAAGAACGCGTCCTTCACCGGTGCGGAGAACAGGGCCGCCGACGAGGTCACGGCCAGGAGCGAGGTGAGGTCGTAGGAGACATCGGGATCGTCGAGCGCCTCGATCAGGGGCTTCCCCATGGCGTCGCCGGTGATCATGACCGAGTTGGCCTTCTCGCTCTCGACCAGCCGCCACACCGTGTGGGGGTCGAACTTGGGGACGAGGATGGTCCGGTTGCCGACGAAGCTCTGGCCCATGATGCACCACTGGGTGGCACCGTGCATCAACGGGGCGATGGGCAGCAGGGTGAGTGGGCCGTTGCGCCCCTTCTCGACCATCTCCTCGGGGTGCCGGACCCTTGTGTTGGTGGTCGGGTCGACGCCGCCACCCAGGGCGTAGAAGACGTCCTCGTGCCGCCACACCACCCCCTTGGGCATGCCGGTGGTCCCGCCCGTGTAGAGGATGTAGTGGTCGTCGTTGGTGCGCGGCTCGAAATCCCGCTCGGGGTGGCCCGCGGCGATGGCCTCCTCGTAGGGGACAGCCCCTTGCGGCTGGGCCTCGTCGGTACCGTCGTCGATGGTGATGAGCAGTCGCATGCCCGGCAGTTCGGGGAGCAGCTCGGCCACCCGGGGACCGAATTCGGCCTGGTAGACCAGGGCCACCAGGTCGGCGTTGGTGAACAGGTACCGGAGCTCGTCCTTCACATAGCGGTAGTTGATGTTGATCCACACGGCCCGGAGCTTGAACACGGCCCAGGCCGTCTCGACCCACTCCACGCTGTTCAGCGAGTAGATCCCGACATGGTCACCGGGTCCGACACCTTGCTCAGCCAGATAGTGGGCCAGCCGGTTGGCCCTCTCCTCCATCTGCGCGTAGGTGCGGCGCTCCCCGGCCGCCACCACGTACTCACGGTCGCCGTAGGCGTCAACGGTGGCCTCGAACAGATCAGCGAGGTTGAACGTCGTCATCGGGCAGTCAGTAGAACACGTTTCCATTCGGGCGGCAACAAATCACCCCGTTCCCGGGCCCGCGACCGCGCCGACCAGGGGTTCAGTCGAGCACGTCGTTGGTGATCACCGTGGCCGGAAGGGGCGCCGACTGGCCGGCCGGACCGCTCCCGTGGGGCTCGTCGCCGATAGCCCCCAACGCTTCGCGGGCCGAGCGGGCCAGGCCGGGTCCGTCGAGCCCGAGAGCAGCAAGGATGCGATCGGGCTTGCCCTGGGCGATGAACGAGCGCGGCGTCCCGAGCGAGATGACCGGAGAGGCGACGCCGTCACCGACCGAGGTGCGGAGGGCGTCGGCCACGAACATGCCGGCTCCCCCCTGGCGGATGCCGTCCTCGGCCGTGACGACCACTCGGTGCCGGGCGGCGTCGTCCAGCATGGCCTGATCGGGCTCCGACACGACCCTGACGTCCCAGACCGTCGCCCGGATCCCTTCCGCGAGCAATTCGTCGGCCGCCGACTCGGCCGCAGTGAGCATCTTTCCGACGGCCAGGATGCAGACCGAGCCGTCTCCCGACCTCGTGCGGCGCGGCATGCAGGCCCGATCCGACCGTCCCCGGGGGGACCCAGGGGGCCGGGGTCTTCGGGAATCGGATGATCGAAGGGCCGTCGAGCCTGAGCGCCTCGGTCAGCATGACCTCGACCTCGGCGGCCGACGATGGGGCGAACACCGTCATGCCGGGGATCGACAGGGCCAACGCCATGTCCAGGACCCCATGGTGGCTGGGTCCGTCGTCGCCCGTGATGCCCGCCCGGTCGAGGACCATGACCACCGGGAGGCGGTGCAGGCCGACATCGAGATTGGCCTGGTCGAAGGCGCGGCTGAAGAAGGTCGAATAGACCGCCACCACCGGACGCATGCCGGCCATGGCCATACCGGCCGCGGCCGTCACCGCGTGCTGCTCGGCGATGCCCACGTCGATGAAGCGGTCCGGGAACCGGGCCTCGAAGGGAAGGAGCCCGGTGGGGCCGGCCATGGCCGCGGTGATGGCCACGATCCGCGGATCGGACTCCGCATGCCGGAGAAGTGAGCGGGTGAAGGCGTCGGTGAACGTGGTCACCGGCAGGTCCGCGGCCGTGCCCACATCCGAGGAACCAGGACGCTCCATGGCTGCGCCGGTCGGCCGCCCGTCGTCGGGGATGGAGGGGGCGAGGGGTGCGGTGCTGACCTTCACGTCGTGGAGACGCTGGATGTCGTCCTCCTCGGCGGGCGCGTAGCCCCTGCCTTTTTTGGTCAGGACGTGCACCACGATGGGGCCGGGCCATTCCGAGGCGTTGGCCAGGACCTGCTCCATGCCGGCGATGTCGTGGCCGTCGATGGGGCCGGCGTAGCGGATGCCCAGGGCCTCGAAGAAGGTGTGGGGCGTCACCACCTCCCGCAGGGCGCTGGTGAGCCCGTGCACCCCCGAGTAGGCCAGGTCACCGACCCCGGGCAGCTCGCGGATGAGATGGCGGAGGCGCTGGCGGGCGTGGATGTAGGCCGGATTGAGCCTGAGGTGGGTGAGGCTGAGCGAGAGGCGGGAGACGGTCGGCGAGTAGGAGCGGCCGTTGTCGTTGAGGACGATGAGCACCGGCTTGCCGGAGTGCCCCAGGTTGTTGAGGGCCTCGTAGGCCATCCCGCCGGTGAGAGCTCCGTCCCCCACGACGGCCACCACCCGCCGGTCCTCGCCGTGTAGCTCGAAGGCACTGGCCAGGCCGTGGGCATAGCTGAGGATGGTGGAGGCATGGCTGTTCTCGACCCAGTCGTGCGCGGACTCGCTCCGGTTCGGATAGCCCGAAAGCCCACCGGCCTGTTTCAGGTGGGCGAAGTCCGCTCGTCTACCGGTCACCAGCTTGTGCACGTAGGCCTGGTGTCCGGTGTCCCACAGGATGGCGTCCCTGGGCGAGTCGAAGGTCCGGTGGAGGGCCAGGGTCAACTCCACCACGCCCAGGTTGGAGCCCAGGTGTCCGCCCGTGGTCATCACCGCCTCGACGATGAAGTCGCGGATTTCCGATGACAACGTAGCCAGCTCCGAGGGCGAGAGGTCCTTGAGGTCGGCGGGGCTGTCTATGTGGTCGAGGATCATGGGCGGCATGGGGACGTTGGCATCAGGCTACCAGCGCGCCGCGGCGGCGGCCGTTCCACCTCGGTGGCGGGACTTCCTCCAAGGTGGACCGGTGAAGCGCCGCCGGGCGAGCACGCCGCCTGAGCGACCGGGGCCGGAGGGTACGCGTCCTGGAGGGCCCGAGGGGAGGGGGCACGGCCGGAGGGGCGACGGCCCGAGGGGAGCACGGCCGGAGGGGCGACGGCCCGAGGGGAGCACCCCCGAGGGACGAGGGTGCCCAGCCGGGATCCCAATACCGACCGGCGGCCCCGGGCAAGATGGGGCACGAGAACGAGCTTGGCCCCAGGCTCCAAGAGGCGAAGGAGATCCGATGCAAGCAGATGTGAAGGGCACCACCATGCCGCTGCTGGAGATGATTCTCGATGCCGGCGAATCGATCGTGTCCACCCACGGAGAGCTGTCCTGGATGTCGGCCAACGTGCAGATGACCCAGTCGACGTCCACCGGAGGCCAAAAGGGCCTGATGGGCGGCTTGAAGCGGGCCATGGGCGGGGGCAGCGTCTTCCTCACCAGGTACGAGGCCCAGGGTGGCCAGGGCATGGTCGCATTCGGGGCCAAACTGCCGGGCCGGATCTTCCCGGTGACCATCGCGGCGGGGCAGGGCTATCTCGTCCACCGCCACGGATGGGTGTGCGGAACCGACGGGATCGTGCCCTCCGTGGGCATGCAACAGACGTTCCGGGGCGGGATCTACGGCGGCGACGGCTTCATCCTCCAACGCCTGGAGGGTGAAGGACAGGCGTGGATCGAGCTCTCCGGGGAGATCATCTCCTACGAGCTGGCCGCGGGTCAGACCATGCTGGCCCACCCCGGCCACGTCGGGCTCTTCGAAGACCGGGTCAGCTTCACCATCAGCCGCGTCCCCGGCATCAAGAACATGGTCTTCGGCGACGACGGGTTCCACCTGGTCGCTCTCACCGGGCCGGGCAACATCTGGCTGCAGAGCATGCCGGTACCGGTCCTCGCCCAGGCCCTCGATCCCTACCTGCGCCGCGACGACGGTCACCCGGTGGCCGACGCCGGCGTCGGCGGAGTGCTCGGCGGCATGATCGGGAAGAACCTCTGACTGATCCGGCCGCTCCGGCCTGATCAGCGGACGTTCGACAAGAAGGCCGCCCGGTCCACGATCACCCTGATCAGCTTGCCCGCGGCCACCAGCCCGGCACTCTCCGACACCGAGAGGGTGAACACCAGCCGTCGGCCCTCGATGCGATCCAGTGTGGCCTCGGCCCAGACGATGCCGCCGATGCCCACCGGCACCAGATGGTCGAACTGCAGGCGCTTGGCCACCGACGTGCAGTTTTCGGGCAGATGGCCCTCGATGGCCAGGCAGCTGGCCTCCTCGCACAGGGCGAGAAGTCGGGGCGTGGCCAGAACCGGCACCGTACCGGAGCGAAATGTCTCGGCGGTGTCGGCTTCGGTCACCTCGAGTTCGATTCGAGCTGACAGACCGGTGTATGGCGCCACGCCGGTACGATACGTGACAAAGCAGACGTCGGCCACCGAGCGCCTGGCGGTGCAGCGAGGAGGCTTTCGTGATCGAATCCCCAGTTCTCGAGCGGGTGCTGTCCGAGGCGCTCCGCCACGGCGGTGACTTCGCCGAGGTGTTCGCCGAGGACAAGTCGACCTCTTCGGCCCTGCTCGACGACGGGCGGGTCGAGGAGCTCTCCTCGGGGCGTGAACGAGGTGCCGGCATCCGGGTGGTGGCCGGCGAGACCACCGGGTTCGCCCACACGGCCGATCTCAGCGAGGCAGGCCTCCTCCGGGCGGCCGAGGCCGCTTCTGCGGTGGCCCGGAACGGGGCCGGGGGCTCGACCAGCGTGGCCGCGGGCTCACTGGGCGGGGGCCGGCCGGACCGGGATGACGACCGGTCCACGGGCACCCGCGGCTCGAAGGAGGACAGCCTCGAGCTGCTGCGGCAGGCCGATGAGGCGGCCCGGGCGTCGGGTGCGTCGATCTCCCAGGTCCAAGCCGGCTGCGGCGCGTCGCGTCGCAGCATCCTCATCGCCAACTCGGACGGGCTGCTGGTCGGCGACGAGCAGGCCCGATCACGGTTCAGCGTGTCCTGTGTGGCCACGGCCGACACCGGACTCCAGACCGGCTTCGAGTCGGCGGCCCGCACACTGGGATTCGAGATGTTCGACGAGGTCTCGGTGGCCGAGCTGGCCGAGCTGGCCGCCCGTCGCGCCCTGTCGAAGCTCACGGCCCGACCCGCGCCCTCCGGCGAACTGCCGGTGGTGCTGGCCGGTGGGAGCGGGGGAATTCTGTTCCACGAAGCCTGTGGGCACGGGCTCGAAGCCGATCACATCGTGAAGGATGCGTCGGTGTACACGGGCATGGTCGGCCAACTGGTGGCCAGCCCACTGGTCACCCTGGTCGACGACGGCACGGTGGGCTCGGAGTGGGGCACGTTCGCCGTCGACGACGAGGGCCGGCCGGCCCAACGGAATGTGCTCATCGACCGCGGCGTGCTCACCGACTACCTGTGGGACTACCTGCGGGCCCGCAGGGAGGGGCGCGTGTCGTCAGGCAATGGGCGGCGCCAGACCTACCAGCACCTGCCGATGGTGCGGATGACCAACACCTTCCTCCTGGCCGGCGAGGAGGACCCCGATGAGATCGTGGCCCAGACGCCGAAGGGGGTGTACGTGGCCAAGCTCGGTGGCGGCCAGGTCAACACCACCACCGGCGATTTCGTCTTCGGGACCACGGAGGCGTACCTGATCGAGGGGGGCCGGATCACCGAGCCGCTGCGGGATGCGAACCTGATCGGCAACGGCCCGGAGATCCTCAAGCGCATCGACGCGGTGGCCACCGATTTCGGGATGACCCCGGGCACGTGCGGGAAGGACGGCCAGAGCGTTCCGGTCGGATGCGGTCAGGCCACGCTGCGGTTGACCGGCGTCACCATCGGAGGAACGGCAGAGTGAGCACGGTCGTCGATGCAGCCGGGACACGGACCGGCTCCGGGCACGATCCGGAGGAACTGCTGGCGGTGGCCGACCGGGTGGCCGGCAGGGCGCGGACCGACGAAGAGGTCGAGGTCTATGTGGCCCGTGGCGACGAGACGGAGGTCCGCGCCTTCGGCGGGGGAGTGGAGTCGCTGACCTCGGCCACGTCGGCCGGCATCGGCATCCGCGTCGTGGTGGACCATCGCCTGGGCTTCGCCTGGGCGGGCTCCCTCGAGGAGTCGGTCTTCGAGGAGACCCTGGCCGAGGCCAGGGACAATGCGAAGTTCGCCACACCCGACGAGCATGTGGGCCTAGCCGTGCCCGACGGGGTGGCACCCGTCGCCGTCGACCTCTGGGACGAGGGGCTGGCTTCGGTGCCGACCACCGACAAGGTCGAGATGGCGTTGGCTCTCGAGGCCCAGGCCAGAGGTGCGGACCCTCGCATCCGTCAGGTGGACGCGGCCGACTACGGCGACGGATCGGTGGAGGTGGCCCTGGTCTCGACCACCGGTATCCGGGCTGCGAGCCGCAGGACCTCGGCCCATATTTCGGTGAGGGTCATCGCCGGTGACGGGGATGCCAGCCAGACCGCGGGGGGATTCAGTGTGGGCCGGGGGTTCGGCGACCTCGACCCGGGCAAGGCCAACGACGACGCGGTGAACCGGGCTGTCCGCTTGCTCGGGGCCACCAAGGGGACGTCGGGCCGCTCGACGGTGGTCTTCGATCGCCGGGTGGCCTCGACGCTGCTGTCGGTGGTCTCCAGCGCACTGTCGGGCGAGGCGGTGGCCAAGGGCCGATCGTTCTTCGCGGGCAGGGTGGGTGAGTTGGTCGGCGTCCCGGCGCTGACCCTGGTCGACGATCCCACCGACCCGAGGGCCTACGGGGCGTCTGCCTACGACGCCGAGGGCCTGGCCTGCCGGAGGAACGCGCTGATCGACTCGGGGATCTTGCGGGGGTTCCTCTACGACACCGTCTCCGGTTCACGGTCGGGGGTGGCCTCGACCGGTTCCGCGGTGCGAGGAGGGTTCGCCGGCACTCCGGGCCCGGGCTGTCGTGCTCTGACGCTGGCCCCGGGCCGGGAAGGATACGACGAGGACGGCGTCCTGGCCGCGGTGGGTGAGGGCCTGTTCGTCCAGTCGATGACCGGGGTCCATTCCGGGGTGAACCCGATCAGCGGCGACTTCTCGGTGGGCGCCGAGGGCCTGATGATCCGCGACGGCAGACTGGCGGAGCCGGTCAGGGAGATCACCGTGGCCTCCACCTTGCAGCGGATGCTGCTCTCACTGGTGGCGGTGGGCGCCGATCTGGAGTGGCTCCCCGGCATCGCCGCCGGCCAGACCCTGGCGGTGGCCGACATGCAGATCAGCGGCGTCTGAGGGATCCGGTCGGCAACGCGCCGTTTACCCGATCAAGCGTCGCCCACCCGATCGACGACCTGCCTAGTGGATCGACGAGGTGGCCTACCCGGTCGCCGCGTCGCCTAGTGGATCGACGAGGTGGCCTTGGTGCATGCGTCGAGGGCGTTCGGTGTCGAGGTGTAGTAGATCGAACCCACGATGGCCAGGGTGTAGGGGCTTGCCGACGGCGAGGTGGCCGTTCCGCCCACCCACAGGGGCGCCTCTTTCGACGTGGGCGTGCCCGAAGTCGCGGCCGCGGCCGAGGTGCCGGTGGAACCTGATCCACTCGTTTGCCCGAAGGTCAGGTTGAAGGACTGGATCACGAACAGGCGGGGAAAGTTGTCCAGTCCACTCACGAACGCCGACATCTGACTGTAGTTGCCGGTGACGGAGAGGGTGGTGGGCACGGCCACCACGCCGGCCGGGGACTTCGGGGCCGTCGTCGTGGCCGGGGCGGCAGATGCCGTCGAAGCGGGCGTGAACCCGCTGAACTGGGTGAGGGAGACGCCGGAGGCCTCGGCCAGCCCGTTGAACTGGCTCTCGAACGACGACTCTTCGGCATCGACGTCGGTCGGGCTCTGGACGCTCGGGATCTGGGTGGCGATCTTCTCGAGCTCGGCACAGCTCTTGCCCAGGTTCTGCTTCTCGGTCTTGAGCGCCGCAAGCTTGATCTGAAGCCCCGTCTGCTGCACCTGGAGTTGGGTCTCCTGGGCGTGCAGGGATGACAGCTTCGAGGTCTGCGGTGCGACGAGGACCGCGTAGAGGATCAGCGCCAGCACCAGAGCTCCTGCCCCGATGAACAGCGGCATTCGGTATTCGCGGGCGACGTTCATTTCAGGCTCGCATTCTTCTCGAGGCTGGCATTGGGAGTCACGGAGACTTCGAAGGGGAACGAGATGGTGTTGTCCGTGTTGACCACCGTCGCCCCCTGGATGGGGTTGGCAAAGAGACTGGATCCGGCGATGGCGTTGATCCAGGCTTCGGAGATGGACAGGCTCGGACCCGGTCCGGTGACCCCCAGCTGGATGGTGCCGATGGCTGCCGACGTCGTTGTGGATCGACCGGTTGTGGTCGCGCCCGAGGCCGTCGACGCGGTTGTGGCCCCTGCGGACGTCGAGGCACTGGTTCCAGGAGTGCCCGCGGCCGAGGCCCCGCTGAACGACTGGACCTCTGCTCCGGGCGGTGTGATGGCAATCAAGTTGCCGAGGGCGAGGGGCCAGTCAACGGCAGAGCCGAGTACCGAGGCGCGTCGGGCGACGCCAGCCGAGTACGCACTGTTGGCCGCAACGATGAGGTCGTACTTCGGAACCTGGGCATTCAGCGCGGTGATATTCGCCTGAAGAGCATTGACATCGTTCTGTGCGTTGTGAACCTGGTAGAACTTTCCTGCTCCGAGAAGCGCGAGCGCGGCGATCACCACTGCTCCCACCATCATCGTCCGCTGTTGGATCTTCTTCATCCTTGCCCGCTCGGTGACCTCGGGGGGCAGGAGATTGAATTTCCGCACCGCCTTGTCTGGCTCGGGCAGAGCCAACCCGATCGGTGTGGCCAGGACCGGTCCCACCTCTCGAGCCTGTTCCTCGCTGAGCTCGAGCTTTGAGGTGTCGACCCGGGCGAGAGGGGAGACGGTCAGCACCGGCAGGCGAACCTGGTCCTCGAGCATCGAGCTGAGGCCGCCGAGCTCCGAGCCACCACCGGTGATGAGCACACGCGAGACCGGCAACCGACCGGGCAGCGATGCAAAGTACTGGATCGAGTTCCGGATCTCACCGACCAGCTCGTTCATGCTGGCTTGGGCGGCTCGTTCGGCGGCCTGCATCTGGGGAACCGGTTCGTCGAAGCGCCGCTTCACTCCTTCGGCGTCCGCCAGCGGTAGGTCCAATGCCGCAGAGACCGCTGCGGTCGTGGCATTGCCTCCCAAGCCGATGGTCCGGACGAACTGCGGGCGCCCCTGCTGGTGGACCACGACGACGGTGAGCCCGGCACCCACCGAAACGATCGCCTCGGGCTGCTCGGAGGCATCCTGGCCGCCGATGGCGCGCACGAGGGCCGACGAGATCAGGTCGACGCCGACGACGGTCAATCCGGCCTTCTCGACCGCTTCGATGACGCCGTTGACGAGGTCGACGTGAGCCGCGGCCACCAGGACCCTGCGCATCTTGTCGCCGTCCGGGGAGGTGTAGTCGGCGAGGACCTGCGACGAGAGGATCGTTTGATCCGGGGGAAACGGGATCACCTCTTCCGACTGGAACCGGACGGCGCTGTCGACTTCGTTGTCCGGGACGTAGGGAAGATCGATCTCGCGGGTGATGGCCCGGAGTCCGGCGATGCCGACGATCACCGTCGAGCTCGAGAACTGCCCGTTCTTCCACAGCCTGGTGATCGCCTCCGTGACGGCGGACACGTCGCGGATCTCGCCGTCGACGAGTGAACCGGGAGGGAGGCCGACCTGGCCGTAGGTTCGAAGAACCGGGCGGGGTTGTCCGACATCGAGCTCGGCGGCGCGCACCGCGCTGGTGCCGATGTCGAGGCCGACGGTCAGCTGTGCCATGTGAACGCTCCTCTGACATGCATGCTGGTGACGATCGAATTGGCCGTTGGGTTGCCGCTCCCGCGGAGCTGGTGAGGATGAGGCCGGCGATGCGAGTCCGAACCGCTGTCGATTGGTTCTCTCGGGTCGTCCTGCAACGTCGTTCTCCGCTTCGTCGGATCGTGAATGAATGACTGCCTGTTTGAAGCTGCACCAGACGGTACGAAGATCTATCGGACGGAACACCGACCACCTTGAGGTTCTGTGTTCCGCTGATCATCGTGCTGGAGAAGGACCAAAAGTCCTGTCTCGCTGGAAGGATGGGACGCGGTAACCGGAGCGGGTCCGGTCGTTCCCCGGGCCGAGGAGGCTGGAATCAGGCCGGATGAGCGGGTCAGGCCGGGTTGGTCAGCTGGAGCGGACCAGACGGAGCCGCAGGAGGAGGGCTCAGGACAGGGTGGCCGTGGCGTACTGCCCGGTCTGGACGATTCCCTTGCGCTCGAGCATCACTTTGAGGTCGTGGGGATTCGAGGCGGTGTTCATGGCCTCGGCCAGGCTGATGGTCCCGTTGGCGACGAGGCTGACCAACGACTGGTCGAAGGTCACCATGCCGTAGTACTCGCCGTCGGCCACGATTCCGCCGATATCCCCGGTGATCAGCGGGTCGATGATCGCCTGCTGGATCCTGCCGTTGACCACCAGCAGCTCGAGCGCCGGCACTCGGTTCTCGCCGTCGGCCGTCGGGATCAACCGCTGGCAGATGATGCCCTTCAGCGATCCGGCCAGGCTCACCCGGACCTGTGTCTGCTGGTGGGGAGGGAAGAAGTCCACGATCCTGTTGATGGTCTCGGTGGCGTTGATGGTGTGCAGCGTCGAGAACACCAGGTGGCCGGTCTCCGCCGCCGTCAGTGCCGCCGACACGGTCTCCGTGTCCCGCATCTCACCGACCAGGATGACGTCGGGGTCCTGTCTGAGCACCACCCTCATCGCCGAAGAGAACGAATCGGTGTCGAATCCGACCTCGCGCTGGTCGATCGCGGCCAGGTCGTCCGTGTGCAGGTACTCGACGGGATCCTCGATGGTGACGACATGGCAGGAGCGGGTGTGGTTGATGTGATTGACCATGGCCGCCAGGGTGGTCGTCTTGCCGGATCCGGTCGGCCCGGTGACCAGGACGAGACCCCGCATCTCCTCGGCCAGGCGGGTGACGACCTCCGGCAGTCCCAACTCGCTGACGGTGGCCGCGCCGGACCGCACTCGACGCATGGCCAGAGCCACCGAGGATCGCTGGTAGTACGCGTTGACGCGGAATCGCCCCGTGCTCGGCAGGCTGTAGGCAAAGTCGACCTCGTGAAGCCGGTTGAATGTCTCGAGAATCGCCGGCTGCATGATGGACTCCGCCAGCTCCAGCGTCTCCTCCGCGGTGAAGGACGGTTCGTCGTCGAGGGTCCGCAACGCTCCTGCCACCCGCAGCCGCGGCGGCGCGCCGGCCTTGATGTGGAGGTCGGAGCCGTCGAGGTCGGCGAGCATCACGAGAATTCGATCGAGGTCCGCTTTGTCCACGAGAGACATTGTACGGGCAGGCGTGTCCGTTTAGCGAGGATTTCTGGCGCGGCCCACCGGTTGCCGAACGCCTACGCGATGAGCGAGGGACCGGCAACGATCGAAAAGGCGACCGGCTCAGGTGGGGGTCGACGTGCCGGCGCCGGCCGGCGTCCCACTCTCCGACTTCTTCGCGGCCGGCTTCGACGGGGTGGCCGTCGACTGCTTCTGCTCCTTCGCCGGAGTGTCACCGGGCTTGGACGACTCCTTGCCGTCGCCGCCCGAGCCCGAACCCTCCGATGCGGCCGGCGCCGGGGTCGGAGTGTCGCCGTCCTTCTTCTTCGGGCCACCGTTGCGGCTGTCGGTTTTGTAGAAGCCGCTCCCCTTGAAGACGATCCCCACGTTCCCGAAGACCTTCCGCACCGGCGACCCGCAGGTGGGGCATGAGGTCAGCGCGTCGTCGTGAAAGGACTGCACGACATCGAAGTTCTTGTTGCAGTGATCGCAGGTGTATTCGTAGGTGGGCAAGCCAACCGTCCTCTCGGTCCGAGGTGATCCCTTCTGGCAGTCTACTTGACAGAGTGCCAGTTCCATCCTGGAGCGGCAGTCTCCCGTACACTGTGGTCCGTGAACCACGGGAACCCCTCATGAGCGATCGGAGCCTCAGCCATCTGGATCCATTCGGCGGGACCCGAATGGTCGATGTCTCGCCCAAGGAAGCGACCCACCGCCGGGCCCTGGCCCGGTGCAAGGTGGCCATGAAGCCCGAAACCACGGCCAAGGTGGCCAACAACGCCATCACCAAGGGGGACGTGCTGGCCGCGGCCAGGGTGGCCGGGATCCAGGCGGCGAAGCGAACGGCCGAACTGGTTCCCATGTGCCATCCCCTGCTGGTGGGGGCCGTCCACGTCGACTTCACCATCGGCGACGACTTCGTCGAGGTGGAGGCAAAAGTCGAGGCTGTGGACCGAACGGGGGTGGAGATGGAGGCCATGACCGCCTGCGCCGTGGCCGCCCTCACCGTCTACGACATGTGCAAGACCACCGACCGGACCATGAGCATCGGCCAGCTCATGCTGTGGGAGAAGACCGGTGGAAGCTCGGGCGTCTGGAAGCGGGAGCCCTAGTCAGCGCCTGCTCTCGGGTGCTGCCGGCCGGCTGACCTCGGCCCCGCCTGTGGCGTGGGCCCGAGGATGGCAGAAAATGCCTGCTCAGCTACGAACGGCCGAGCGGAGATCCCGTAGTGACAGCTCGGAGGTCGCCTCTCCTCCGCATTGCGAGCAATGCTCGACGTGACGCCAGCTACGTAGCAACCGGGTGCCTTCTGGGTTCAACAGCACGACGAATGATTCCGACAGTGGGTCGATCTCGACGCCGTAACACGCCTGCCATTCTGTGGAGGCAGGGCTGGAAGGGCCAGATCCTTTCACCACGCGGCGGAACCGCGAGTTCTCCATGTCGATGATCCAGGTGCTGTGACACGACTCGATGATGATCTGATCCACGGGGTTCAGTATCCCATGAATTGATGAGATTCAAACGCACTTTTCGTTTCGGTTGAGTGACAGTTCCTCGCGTGGAGGATCTGCACAGGACCACTTCCGGGCTCATTTTCGTTGCTGCTGTCCCGGACGGGACTCGGATCCGGCGTCAATCCCTCAGTTTTGATCAAGAATCGTTGCCGGTACCCATACGTCCACCGTCGTCCCGGATCCGACCGCCGAATGGATGAGGAGGCGAGATCCGATCAAGTTGGCGCGTTCGGTCATTCCCGAGAGGCCGAACGATTCGTACTTTGCATGCTGGGAATCGTCACCACCGTCGAAACCGATACCGTCGTCTTTGACCAGGAGCCGGAGGCCCTGGGGTTCGAAGTTGAGGCCAACGGCCACCCGGTGGGCCGCGGCATGGCGCTCGATGTTCGAGATGGCCTCTTGGGCGATGCGGAAGAGCGTCAGTTCGACCGTCGGCGCCAGTCGACGCTCGGATCCTGTGACCCCGAAGGAGATCTCGAATTGGTGCCGTTCTCCTGCATCCGCGAGGATCTGGTTGATCGAGGCGACCAGACCCAGATCGTCGAGGACCGACGGCCTCAGGCCCTTGGCGATGGACCGGAGCTCAGCCACCGTGTCCTCCACGATCGTTCGGAGGTCCGTGGCGCCGAGCGCACCGTCCGGGGCCGGACCGGTCCTGGATTCCATGCTGTCGATCTGTCGGCACAGATGGATCAGGGTCTGGACCGGACCGTCGTGGAGCTCCTGTGCGATGTGGCGGCGTTCCTCCTCCTGGCCGGCCACGACCCGCGCCGCGTATGCCTCCATCAGGTCGCGGCGCCTTGTCTCGGCCGTGACGTCCTCGAAGACGATCTGCATTCGGGTCCCGCCCTGGGACCGTCCGAGCATGGTCGCCGTGGGCCGGTACAGCACCGGTTGTCCTTCGACCTCGAACATGATCGGGGTGATCCGGTCGTCCTCGGCGGTCCGTTCCTCGCCTCTGGTGGAGTCGGGCAATTGCTCAGAGATGAGCCGGGTCAGCACGTGCCCGGAGGCAATCGGCCCGATCATGTCGACCAGTCGGATCGGAGCAGTCGGCGAATGCGGCCGTTTCGGCCCCGAGTCGCCATTCTGCGCCTGGACTGCGAAGGCACGCTGCGCCGAGGCGTTCGTCTCGACCACGTTGCCGTCGCCGTCGACGATCAGAATCGGTGCCTGGTTCGAGTCGAACAGATCCCGGTAGAGCGCCTCGGCGCTGAGATGGGCCTGTTGGGCGAACTCGGCGGACCGGCGTGCCTCTCGCTCGGCGGTCACCCGCTGACCGACGAGAACGGCAAGCGCATCGAGCAACACGACCTGGGCAAACTCCGCCCACGCGGCGACGTAGTCGCGATTGCCGACGGCCAGCACGAATCTCGGAATGGCGAGGATCGTCACCCAAGCCGAGGTGAACAAGGCGCCGCGCACCCCGTAGTTGAGCGCGGAGAAGACGACGGGCACGAGAAACAGCGCAATCGTGGAGTACTCGAGCGCCTGGGAATTGATGTCCAAATGGAAGGCAACGGTGGCCGCCAGCCTGATCAGGTAGAGCGCGAGGATGATGAGCTGGAGCACCCAGAACCGTGAGTTCGTCCACGGCTTCTCAGCCGGTGGAGCCGTGAACGGTGACTTGCCGCTGATGCCCCCGGTACCGTCGCTGCCGGACGCCGGATCCGGCGCTGTCGAGCCGGACGTCGATCCGGCGGGCAAAGGGAGCCGCTCCTGCGTGATGATGCCGCTCCGCGAGCCTGATGAGCTCACCGGGTCGGTTCCGTGCTTTCCACCTGCTCTTTTCGGAAGAGACTGTTGGCCAGTGCGTAGTGGACCAGTTCGGTGCGCGAGGTCGTGTCCAGCTTGTCGAACACATGGTTCAGGTGCCCTTCGACGGTGCGAGGGCTGATGCCGAGCTGCCGGGCGATGGCCTTGTTCGACATCCCCCGGGCGACGAGGCGAACCACCTCTTGCTCCCTCGCCGTCAGCCTGGGAGGGACATCCCGCGGATGTGGGTCGGATCGATCCCCACGCCCGGTGGCGGGTCCGTAGGCGCCGATATCGACTCCACCACAGGCGGCTCTGATGGCGTGCACCAACTCGTCGCTGGGCATCGTCTTGAGAAGGTAACCGGCGACACCGGCTGCCAGCGACGCGCGGACATAGTTTTCGTCGTCGTAGGCGCTGAGGATCAGGACGGTCGTGCTCGGGAAGTCCGCCGCGATCTGCCGGGCGAGCTCGATCCCGTTCGTACCCGGAAGCCGGATATCCACCAGCACGAGGTCCGGCTTCGTCTCGGCGATCACCCTGAGCGCCGTCTCGGCGTCGCCCGCCTCGCCCACGACGGAGAACCCGGTGGCGTCATCGAGGATCCGGCGGGTGCCCGTCCGCAGGAGCTCGTGATCGTCCACCACCACGACCCGCCGCACCATGAGCAGTTCGTCCGGCCGGCCGGATCCGGCCGAGCCCGGCCAGGGGTCAGGGCGGATGGGTTCGTTACCGCTCATGCATCCATCGTAGGTTCATCACCCCCACACGACGAGGGACGCCGCCAGCCCGACGGCGATGGCGGACACCAGCGGGGTGGCGACGACGGGGTGAACCTTCCTGGGCGGCTGCTGTCCGGCACCGGCTGACGGCCTCACGCCGGCCAGCCTCCAGGCGCCCACCATGCAGAGGAAATAGACCACGATCCATGCCGCTACCCCAACGGCGGCCGGGCCGAGACCCAACCCGCCGATCCAGCAGCCGGCGATCAACAGGGCGGATCGTCCATGACCCCGGGGGTCGCGGCACTCAGGGTCCGCCCGACGCAACCCACCAAAGACAATCGACGCAACCATGGTCCCCACCACCGCCCCGATGACGATGCGCCAGTGGTGCTCCCAAACGCCTCCAGCCACGATGACCACCAGTGCGGCCCCGGTCCCGATGGCCGCGATGGACAGTGGCGCACGGTGTCCGTCGAACTCGATCAGGCCGACAGCGATCATGGCGGCAGCCAGGCAGCAGTAGGCGGCCGACACAAAGGTCCCGTGCCACGCCCAGGTGACCAGCCCGAACGCAATGCCGGTGGCGAGCTCTACCAGCGGGTAGCGGGGCGAAATCGGGAGGTGGCACGTTCGGCAACGCCCCCGGAGCGCGATCCACGATCCCACGGGGATGTTCTCCCACCAGGTCAATTGTCGCTTGCACGAGGGGCAGAACGAACGGGGGGAGGAAACCGAGAGCTCAAGTGGGGAGCGGTAGACGACGACGTTGAGGAACGAGCCCACGAACAGTCCGAAGATGCCGGCGATGAAGATCGTGACCAGTGGTAGCGAAACGTCGTCAGAACCCATGCGTTGTATTCAACAGCGTTGGAATGCCTGGCCGGTGCAGGTGGTGCCACCCTTCTGGCGGAACGGGGCACGTCAGGCTAGCCGGTCAGGCGGCCCGATGGCGCCTCTGGTGGCCGCGACGTGGGTCGACGGCACGCCCATCGAGAACAGGCACTGCCGTTGGTCGGTGGTCCGATCGGCCATGATCGGCGTGCCGCGCCAGGCACGGGGTCAGGCACGGGGTCAGGCACGGGGGGCCGGGTGCAGGGCTGCTCCGAACAGCACGTTCGGCTCGGGGCCGACCATTTGGATTCGGGTTCAATCTCCGGCGGCAGTCTGCCGATGATGGAGATATGACCGACGTCGACACCATCCGCTGGATGGCCAGCGAGCACGACCTCGAATTCGTCGACCTCGACACCTACGGTGTAGACCCCGCCGCCGGTGAGATCCTTTCGGCGTCGTTGTCGCGACGCCATCATGTCGTCGCCATCAAGCGCAAATTCGGCACGCCGGTCATCGCCACCGCCGATCCGGACGACCTCTCCGCCCACGACATGGTCCGAGCGGCAATCGGGCGGGAGTACATATCCGTGGTCGCCTCCCGGGACCAGATCAGCGATTACCTCGACCGACTGTTCGGTGCCGAGGGGGGGACCAGCAGGACGTTCCTGTCGAAACTGTCGATGCGGGACGAACGGAGAACTCCAGGGAATCGCCGGTGGATGAAGCCGGAACCGGGGACGTGGGCGTACGCTCCGGGGGCGCCGATGTAGTGGCGCCCGACATCGAGGCGCCCGACATCGAGGCGTCCGATACCGGGGTGTCCGACAGCGGGGCTTCCGACGCGGTGGCGCCGTTGCTCGAGGAGACCGGGGGCGGCGCGGACGCGGGCCCGGCACATCACGGCGAACGCAAGTCGAAACGACGAACGGCCAACGCGGTGGAGCGGGCGTTCGAGAGTGCCGATTGGCTGGATCTGGCCGCCGAGCCCCCAGTCCCGGCGCCGGACGATGTGCAGGCCACCGGCGAATCCGAAGGCAGCCGGCCACCCGCTCGACCCGAGGGCGACCTCTTCGGCGTCGAATCATCGGTCGCGGAGCCGGTCGAACAGGAAGTGCCGTCGAATCTCCTTCCAGGCCTCGGGGCGAACCCGGCCCTCACCGACATGCTGGCGTCGGGCAGTGCTCTTGGGACCACTGCCGATGATCTCGCCGAACTGGCCAAGTCGGTCCACGACGAGGGTATCCCGCCAGACGGTGACTCGACCGCGTTGGCCGCCGATCTCGTCGCCGAAGCCGTTGCCACATTTCAGGAACAGCAGGCCGAGGAGGATTTCGGCCAGGTCGGTCTGGATGTCCCCACCGGGACATCCATGTTTCCACCGCTGGCCAAGTCCCTCGTCGACGGCGAGCGGGTCTCGCTCGAGGACATGGAGGCCGTGCTCGAAGAGCACGATCGCACCGGGCAGAGCATCGCTCGCATCCTCACCGCCCAGAAGTTGGTCACCGAGGCCGATCTCATGTGGGGCATGGCCCAGGAGCTGGGCCTCAAGTTCGTGGACCTGGACACCGTCGGGGTCGACTTCGCCGAGGCGGGGACCATCCCCGAGGCCACGGCCCGTCATCACAATGTGATGGTCATCGGTAGCGAGGACGGTGTCCCCGTGGTGGCCGCGTCGAATCCCACCGACGTGTTCGCCATGGACGATCTCCGAACCATCATGGGGCGCAACTTCATCCTGGTGGTCGCCACCCGGACCCAGATCAGTGCCTACATCGGACGGGTGTTCAACAGCGGCGGGGACGCGGCCGACATGGCCATGGAGGCGTCGCTCGGCTTCGACGGATCGGCGCAGGCCAAGGGTGTCGACGACATCCAGGCCGTCACCGAGGAAGCTCCCATCGTCCGCTATGTGAACCTGCTCATCCTGCAGGCGCTCAACGAGCGCGCTTCGGACATCCACGTGGAGCCCACGGCAACCGATCTCCGCATCCGCTATCGGATCGACGGTGTGCTCCACGATGTGTCGACGGCACCTCGGGCGATCACGTCCGCGGTGACCACCCGGCTCAAGGTCATGGCCGATATGAACGTCGCCGAGCACCGTATTCCCCAGGACGGCCGGATCTCCTTGAATGTCGGGAGCAAGGGCATCGATCTCCGCATGGCCACCCTCCCGACCATCCACGGCGAGAAGGTCGTCATGCGGGTGCTCGACAAGTCCAGCGTGGTGCTGGGCTTCGCCGACCTGGGCTTCGATGAAGACCTGCTGCAGGCGTACGAGCGCATCTACACCAAGCCCTACGGCACCATCCTGGTGACCGGCCCGACCGGATCCGGAAAGTCCACGACCCTCTATACGACACTGACCGCACTGAACTCGCCGGAGAAGAACATCATCACCGTCGAGGACCCGGTCGAGTTGCAGCTCAAAGGCGTCAACCAGGTGCAGTTGAACGTCAAGGCCGGTCTGACATTTGCCTCGGCGCTCAAGTCGATCCTCCGATCCGACCCGGACATCGTGCTGGTCGGCGAGATCCGCGACAAGGAAACCGCGGTGATCTCCATCGAGGCCGCCCTCACCGGCCACATGGTGTTGTCGACGCTGCATACCAACAGTGCCGCCTCGACGCCGATGCGATTGATCGAGATGGGTCTTGAGCCCTTCTTGGTCACGTCGTCGCTTTCCGGGGTCCTGGCCCAGCGTCTGGCCCGGCGCCTGTGCATGCACTGCAAGCAGGCCTACGAGCCATCCGAGGCTGACATCGTCGCGGCCGGCTGGTCGGTCGGCGAGGTGGAGGCGATGGGCGGGATGCCGGAGGTCTTCCGTGCCGTCGGATGCTCGGCCTGCGCCAACACCGGCTACCGGGGCCGCAAGGCCCTGGCCGAGTTGCTTCCGATGACCGAGGAGATCGAGCGAATGATCATTGAAGGAGGAGCGGTGGAAGACATCCACAAGATTGCCGTCGCGCAGGGGATGGTCACCCTGCGCCAGAGCGGGATGCGCAAGGCCATCGAGGGCGAGACCACCCTCGAGGAAGTGCTGCGGGTGGTGGCATGAGCCCGGTCACCGTACAGACGCGAATTGAGTGGTCGATCCGACTGGCCCGGGCACTGATCGAGGGCGGTTACGAGACCGAGTCGAACCTGGCGCCATTGGTCGAAGAGGCCCGGATCACCGACCAGCCGCTGGCCACGCTCCTCATCTCCAGACAGCTGGCCATCCCCGGCGTCGTGGTGGGAGCCCTGGCCCATCTGGCTCAGATGCCGGCTATCGACCTGTCGGCGATGTCGCCGAGTCCCGAGGCTGCCGCGGTCATGTCCGACGACGTGGCGCGGGACTTCGGGGCCCTGCCCCTACGCCTCGACGGCAATGTGCTGGCTGTCGCCTTCGGGGAGCCGCCGTCGGCCGAAGATGTCGAATCGCTCGCAGCCCGGGTCGGCCATCGGGTCAATGCCGTGTTGGCCGATCCCGTCGTCATCGCCCAGACGTTGTACGGGTCCGTCGAGCAGGGAGCCGGCCGTGCGTCCGGCTCCGATCTGGGACCGGCTCCGCAGTCACCATTGGTCGACCCCGATCGCGAAGCGGACGAGTCCGTCGCAGGCCCTGACGTCGCGCAGCTGCTCGAAACGGGCATCCCCGTTTCGGTGACCGACGGGAGCATGCCGCTCCACATCGACGATCTGCTCCGCTACGCGGTCTCGGTGGGTGCATCCGACCTTCACTTGACGGCACAGATGCCCGGTTCGATCCGACTGAATGGGGCCATCCGGTCCATCGAGGGTTGCCCAACACTCGACAACGAGACGATCCGCAACATGGTGTTCGGTATCCTGCCGGCGTCGCAGCGTGAGCGGTTCGAAGCGGAGAACGAGCTCGACACCTCACACTCCATCGCCGGAGTCGGACGTTTCCGGGTCAATGTGTCGATGCAACGTGGGACTGTCGCCGCCGCCCTCCGACCGATTCCGCACGAAATGCCGGAATTCGACACGTTGGGCCTACCCGACACCATCAAGTCGTTCACCGACCTCCGGCGCGGCTTGGTGCTCGTCACCGGTCCGACGGGTTCGGGCAAGTCGACGACACTGGCATCACTGGTCGACATCATCAACCGCACGAAACCGCTCCACATCGTGACCGTCGAGGACCCGATCGAGTTCCTCCACGATCACAAGCGTTCGATCATCACCCAGCGGGAGGTCGGCGAGGACACGAACTCATTTTCCGAGGCACTCCGGCGGGTCCTCCGCCAAGATCCGGACGTGATCCTGGTCGGAGAGCTCAGAGACCTCGAGACCATCTCGATGGCGCTGACCGCCGCAGAGACCGGGCACCTGGTGTTCGGGACGCTCCACACCCAGGATTGTCCTCAGACCATCGATCGGGTGATCGACGTGTTCCCCACTAACCAACAGGAGCAGATCCGGGTGATGTTGGCCTCGACCCTGCAGGGCGTCGTCACCCAACAGCTCATCGTCAACGCCGATGGGACGGGAAGGATCCCGTGCTCGGAGGTGCTGGTGTGCACCTCAGCGATACGGAATCTGATCCGCCAGTCCAAGACCCATCAGATCTACTCCTTGATGCAGGTCGGTGGCTCCTTCGGGATGCAGACCATGGATCAGGGGTTGGCCAAGCTGGTCAAGACGCACGCGATCTCTGAGGGGATTGCCTATGACCGGGCGTCCAACGAAGAAGATCTTCGCAACCACCTCAACAGCTAGTTCCATTCATAGCCATTTTGATCGACGAAGCGGGGCATCGTGGCACTGACATTTGACTACAAGGTCCGAGACCGGTCTGGGAAGATGGTCGAAGGACAGCTCGACGGCGACAACATGGCGCTCGTGGTGCGACGCCTGCGCGAGATGGGCTACATGCCGATCTCGGTCACTCCCAAGTCGCAGGTCAATCTCAAGAAAGAGATCAAGATCCCCGGATTTTCGGACCGGGTGAGGCTGCGGGAAGTCTCCGTCGTCACCCGCCAGCTGTCGACGATGGTCGACTCCGGGCTCTCCGTGGTGCGGTCCCTCGGCATTCTGGCCGGACAGACCGAGAATCCGACACTGGCTCGGGTCCTGGACGACGTCCGGCTCGATCTCGAGCATGGGTCGTCGCTGTCAGCGGCCTGCGCCAAGCATCCGAAGGTGTTCTCCAATCTGTTCTGTACGCTGGTCCAGGCCGGCGAAGCCGGCGGAAACCTCGACGATGTTCTGAAGAGCCTGGCCGACACGATCGAGAAGCAGGCCCAGTTGAACCGGACCATCCGATCGGCCATGACCTACCCGGCGGTGGTCTTCAGCGTGATGGTGATCATCTTCACCGCCATGATCGTCTTCATCGTGCCGGTGTTCTCGAAACTGTTCAACGGGTTGGGGGGCAAGCTTCCCCTGCCAACCCGGATCGTGATCAAGATCTCGAAGATCATCACCAGCCCGTGGATCCTGGTCATCATCGCCTTGATCATCATCGGGGTCATCGCCCTCAGGAGATGGATCACCACTGACGAGGGTCGGCGCAAATGGGATCGACTCCTGCTGAGACCGCCCGTGTTCGGACCACTGTTCCACAAGGTGGCTCTGGCCCGCATGACGGGAACGCTGGCCTCACTGATCGGCTCGGGGGTCCCCATCCTCGAATCCCTGGACATCGCGGCAGACACCTCCGGCAACCGGACGGTTGGCGACGTGCTTCTCGAAGCGAAGAAGGGGGTTCGTGAGGGTCGCCCGCTGGCCGATCCCCTGCGGGAACACGAAGCCGTCATCCCCCCGCTGGTTGTCCAGATGATCGAGGTCGGTGAGCAGACCGGTGCCTTGGACGGGATGCTCAAGAAGGTGGGCGAGTTCTACGACCAGGAGGTCGAAGCCACGGTCAACAACTTGACCGCCCTGCTCGAGCCCATGCTCACCGTGTGCATGGGCGTCATGGTCGGGGCCATGGTGATCTCGCTGTACCTGCCCATGTTCGACTACATCAAGCTGGTTCCGACCGGGGGAAGTTGATCTTGCCTGGACCACGAATGCCCTGGCGAAACTGCGACAATGTCTTGCGAATGTAACCATCGTCACTATAGAGTAAAGATGAGTTTTAGTTCACCGTCAACTTGGTGAATCGAGATGACGAGGTGCACTCGGCGTGTCTTGGTTCTTCATGAATTTGACGCGTCTGAAGGCGGGATTAGGACATGTGCACCGATGATCGCTGTGAGAACGACGCCCACAGTGGTCCGCCCTCTTGATCTGCGGCTTCTCCTTCGGATGTCCGCTGGCGTTCTGTCGGTCCTGGGCAGAAAGTTCGTCCTGCTTGTCATCAAATGGCCGGGAAAAATGTCAGTGCTGGTCTCTAAAGATCCATCTGAAATTGGACGATAGAAGCACCGAATGTCCTTCTGGCATTCACACATTGATGCATCAATGACCTTGAGGAGGCAACAAATGTATTCATCGGTAATCGAGCGCCTGAGTGCCAGGCGAGATGGGGCAGGGGAGTCCGGTGCAGATGCCGGTTTCACCCTCATCGAGCTCATGGTGGTCCTGTTGATCATGGCCATCCTGCTCGCCATCGCCATCCCGACGTTCCTCGGGGTGTCCAACTCGGCCAACGACCGTGCGGCCCAGTCCAACCTGAACACCGCGCTGACCAACGCCAAGAGCTACTACGACAGCAACAACCAGTCGTTCCCGGCCGCAACTGCGTTCATCGCTGCTATCTCCACCCAGGAGCCCAGCATCTCGTGGGTGACTAGTGATTCGAGCGCTTCGGGCGTCGTCAACGTCTATACGGATGCCAGTGGCGCAAACGCCGTGTTCACCGCGTTGTCGAACACGGGTACCTGCTGGTACCTGGTTGACAACGAGTCTGCCGTCTTGTCTACCGACACGGATGCGGTGTTCTCGGCTCTGCCGGCCACCGAGCAGAAGGCCGGAACCTACTACGGCGGGCAGGCCAAGCAGTCCAAGACCACCTGCAACGCAGCCAGCGCTGTCGCCAGCGGCAACACGACGTCGTGGAGCGCAGCAGGTACCGCGGGCTTCCCGTCGGTGTCGTAACTCAGGGAGCCGTGCTTTCCTGAGCTGTACAACTGCTTGATCACGAGCGTGCCTCCTTCCCCGGAAGGGGGCACGCTCGCATCAGGCAGCGGAGTCCGGTAGAGGGCGCTCGACCATGCGCCGAATGACGACCTCGGGAGTAGACGTGAGTACGACAATCCTCGCGCCGGCGGTCGATCCTTCCCCGGAGGGCCGACCGGCCGCAGGCGACGTGGCCGCCAACATCGATGCCGACAGGGTTGCGGACACGGGGACGGGCAACTCGCCTGTCGGGCTCCTGGCCCGACGCAAGTGGGCGGTGATCGCCACGATGGCACTCATCGCCATGGGGCTGGCGTACATGTTCGCCTGGAACCCCGTGGTTCGGCATGTGAACGCCTGGGCCACACCCGGAGACGTGTGGGAGATCTTCCGGGGTGCGCACTCCGTCGGCTGGGGCTACCTCGGGGGCGTCTACGACCCCGGCAATCAGATCGTCGCCTTTCCGGGTCTCGAGGTCCTCCTGGCTCCGGTGGCCATGCTGTCGGGGCACCTCCGGCTGACGGAGTCGTACAGTCCGTTCTTCATTCCGCACCCGACTGCGGCACTGGTGCTCCAGCCGGTGGTGCTGCTGCTGACCGGGACGGTGATCTTCGCCACGGACGCTCTGGCCGAACGATTGCGGATCGACCGGGGCCGACGGATCGTCCTGTGCTTCGTGGTCGCGTTGATCGCCCTGCCCGTGGCGGCCGTGTGGGGGCACGCCGAAGACGCGCTGGCCATGACCTTTGCCATCTACGCCCTCATTGCCATGCTCGATCGCAAGTGGTCCCGATGCGGCTGGCTCATCGGCTTCGGGATCGTCATGCAACCCTTGGTGCTCCTGCTCCTCCCGTTGATCTTGGGAGCGACCCCGGCCGGGCAGCGAGCGCTGACGGCTGTCCGGTCGGCCGCCCTCTCGGTCGTGCTGCTGACCGTGGCCTTCATCGGGAATCCCGCCGACACGTACCGAGCTGTCGTCCAACAGCCCGCCTTCCCGACCGCCAACCATGTGACCCCGTGGCTGGCCACGGCCCCGATGTTGTCGACCGGGAGTACTCGGACGAGCGGAGCGGTCTCTCTCCGGTACGTCCACGGAAGATTCTCCATCGCCGCGATGACGGGTCCCATCCACCAAGCCGTGGTCGTGACCGGTGGCCTCGGGCGATCCCTCTACATGATCATCGCGTTGCTCCTCGGCGCCTACGTCTGGCGTCGTCCACAGACCCAGATGAGACTTCTCTGGCTGGCAGCCGCGATCCTGTCGACCCGCTGCTTCTTCGAGGCTGTGATGTGCCCTTACTACCTCGCCCCCCCGCTGTTCCTGGCCCTGGTGCTGGTGGCCCGCTCGAACCGGGCGCGGTTCTGGTCGGCGGTCGCCATCGCGCTGGCGACATCGGTCTACGCCTACTTCCACCTCAGCCCGTGGGTTTGGTGGTTGCCCGTGGTGGCCGGTCTCGCCACCGTGCTGGCTCTCGGCTACCCGGGTGGGGGATCCGTCGCGCCGCAGGGGGAGGAGTCGAGCGAATCCGACGGCGTGACCCGAATGAGGGGCGGCGATCGGAGTCGGGAGCCCACGGTTGTTCGGTAGTGCCCGCCCGCGAACTTCAGAGCGGCCCCACCGTGTGCTTGCGACCGGGCAGGTGCTCGCGGGCCGTCTCCAGTGTGCGCAGGGCACCGGCCACCGCCTCACGGGTGTCGTCGGGGTCGATCACCGCATCGACGAATCCCCGCTCGGAGGCCTGCCAGGGGGTGAGGAACCGCTTGGCGTACTCGTCCCGCAGGGTCTCCTGCTCGTCGGCGCCGGCCGTCCGGTGGAGGATCTGCACCGCGCCTTCGGCCCCCATGACCGCGATTTCGGCGCCCGGCCACGCGAAGCACAGGTCGTTCCCGAGCCCCTTCGAGTCCATGACGATGTAGGCCCCCCCGAAGGCCTTTCTGAGGATCACGCACACCCTGGGCACCGTGGCCTCGGAGTAGGCGAAGGCGAGCTCGGCGCCGTGTCGGATCATCCCCCTCCACTCGAGATCCTTGCCGGGCAGGAAGCCGGGCGTGTCCACCAGCGTCACCAACGGCAGGTTGAACGAATCGCAGAACCGGACGAACCGGGCGCCCTTCTGTGAGGCGGCGATGTCCAGGGTGCCGGCCAGGGCCTGCGGCTGGTTGGCCACGAAGCCCACCGACCGGCCGCCGATGCGGCCCAGGGCCGTGACGAGCTGGGGCGACCATCTGGTCCACAACTCGGTCACATCCTGGTCGTCGGCCAGTTCGGCGGCCACCCGGCGCACGTCGTAGGAGCTGGTGGCCCGGGACGGAATGATCTCGCGCAGCGCGCCCGGAACCCGCTCCGCCGGGGTGGAGCCGTCGGGCGGTCCGAGCGGGGCCAGCTCGTCGGCGTTGGCCGGGAGCAGGCTCAACAGGTGCTCCACGTGGGCCATGGCATCTTCCTCGGTGCCCGACTCGATGGCGCACAACCCGCTCGACCGGGCGTGCATGGCCGTCCCCCCGAGCTGGTGGATCCCGATGCGCACCCCGGTGAACTCCTCGACCATCGCCGGCCCGGAGACGAAGGCGAAGGCGTCGGAGGTCATGACGACCAGATCGGCCAGTCCGAGCAGGAGGGCGGGCCCCGACAAGGCGGGGCCGGTCACCACCACCACCACCGGAACCATGCCCGAGCAACTGGTCACCGCCCTGGCCGCGCTGCCCCATCCGTGCAGCGAGGCCACGCCGTCGGAGACGTCGGCACCGCTGGAGGCCAGCACCATGACCAGCGGGATCCTGAAGGTCAGCGCCGATGCGGCTGCCACCCGGATGGTCTCGCCGTCCTCGACGGAGAGTGCCCCTCGTCGGACGGTGGACACCGACCGCACCACCATGGCCGGCCGGTCACCGAGCTCCTCGACCCCGGCCTGTACCGATCCGGTGACGAGCCGGCGGAACATCGGCGCCACGGGCGCTTCGAGGGTCACTGGGCCATGCTACGGAACCGACGACCGGGGAGCCGTGCATACCCGCCGGGAGTCATCGTTCGGGTTGCGAGCCGTCCGGGGGCTCGGCTCCGCCCTTCGAGTGATCCGACCGGTCAGGGTGATCCGACCGGTCATCGTCGGGCGATGGGTCGGTGATCGAGTCGTCCTCACGGCCCCCGCCCGAGCCGGGCCCCGGACCGGATTGCGGGTGTTGCCGGTCCGGCTCGACCGGCGGACCCGCCCGGCCGGTCCGGTCCCTGGCGCTCTGCCGGTCGACCCGCTCGAATTGCCGCTCGACGTCGGCCCACACCAGGGTCTCGCCCGTGTCGATCTCGTCGTCGGACCTCGGCGCCCGGGCCAGGACCACGGCCCCCACCGTGAGCAGCACGAACAGCATGGTCAGTTTGGACACGAACCCGGAGATCTGTTGATCGTTGAGCGGTCGCAGTCCGATGGCGGCATGGGACCGGGCGAACTCCGGGTAGAGCGGTCGTCTCGAGAAGATGTAGATGAACGAGAGGAAGGCGGGGACCACCGCCTGGGCCACCAGGTAGCCGAAGCGGATCACCGGCTTCGGCCGGGTGAGGCCGGGTACGCGCCCGAGGACCGGGATCCAAAGCACCAGGCCGGCGACCACGATGACCAGGTCGAGCACACCCCGGGCCACCGGCGACGATGCCGCCGCCCGGACCATCACCGGCGTCATCGACCCGATGACCAGCACGGTGACCGTGGCGATGGCCACCAGGGGCCGTTGCACCTGGGTGAGGACCATGTCCACCGGGGCGGGACGGGTGATCCACTGGAGGACGTCATAGGGAAGGCCGGACAGGAGCATCGGCGCCACCGCCATCAGCAGGATCAGCCGTTGTGTGACCAGCGCGATGAGGGACCAGTGGGCGGCGAGGTCGGCCACCGGCCAGGTGAGCGCGACCACCAACGCCAGACAGGCACCGCCGAAGGTGACGATCTGTCTCGTCGTCCAGGGGATGGGAGGTCGACCGGTGCGAACCAGGCGACGGTGGCCGCCCACGACCAGGGCCACGCCCACCACCAGGACGACCCACACCGCCAGATGGGGATCCCAGGTATAGGGTCCGGGCGTCCCCACCGTCAGGACCTGGCCCGTCGCGCCCTAGATTGACCGAGGTGCAACGTCTTGATCGGCTCGAACGGGTCACCGACCTGTTGTTGGTGCTTCTCGACGCGCCGCGCCCGCTCAGCCTGCGCGAGATCGCTGACCGGGTGCCGGGATATCCCGACACCCACGGGGCCCGCCGACAGGCGTTCGAACGGGACAAGCGGCTGTTGCGCGACGAGGGGGTGCCCGTGCTGGTGGTCCCGATCGGTGGGGAGGAGCAGCTCGGGTACCGCGTCGACCCCGACTCCTACTACCTCCCCGACCTCGGATTGGAGGCAGAGGAACAGGCCGCCTTGAACCTGGCCGTTGCCGGAGTCCACCTCGGCGAGCCTATCGGCCGGGATGCGTTGCTGAAGCTGGGGGCCGGCGGGGAGTCGCCCGTCCGTCCCGACGCCACCCCGCTGGTGGACCTGCGGTCGGTCGACGGGTTGCCGGCCCTCCCGCTCGTCTTCGACGCCATCCGGCAACGGGCAGCCCTGCGATTCGACTACCGGGGCGAACGGCGCCACGTGGACGTGGCCGGCCTCCGGTTCCGCAACGGCCGCTGGTACGTGATCGGCTTCGACCGCGACCGGGGGGAGGCCCGCACCTTCCGGGTCGACCGGATCGCCGCTCCGCCCGAGCTCGGTGCCCCGGACTCCGCGCAGCTTCCTGACGGCTTCGATGTCGACCTGGCCTTCTCGCGCGATCCCTGGCAGTTCGGCGACGGCGAGGAGATCGAGGTCGACGTGTTGGTCGATGGAGCCGAATCGGGCCGGGTGGCCACCGAGCTGGGCGAGGACGCCGTGGTCGAGCACCGCGACGACGGCGCCGTGGTGGTGCGCCTGTCGGTCACCGATCCGGAAGCGCTCGTGCTCTGGGTGGTCGACCTGTTGGACCATGCCGAAGTGCTGGCGCCCGATTCCGTCCGCAGCGCGGTGATCGAGCGGCTCGAGTCCATCGTCGCCCGTGCCCCCGGCGCCGGGGCACCTCGACGATGACGCCGGTCGACACCGCCACCCGGCTCCGCCGCCTGCTGGCCATCCTGGCCTGGTTGGCCCAGGTGGGCGAGGCACCCATCGACGAGGTCGCCGCCCGTTTCGATCTGTCACCGGGGGCCCTGGTCACCGAGCTCGAGATGGCCGCCTGCTGTGGGGTTCCGCCCTACACGCCGGATCAGCTGATGGAGATCGTGGTCACCGAGACCACCGTGTCCACCAAGGTGGGGACGGCCCTGGCCCGGCCCCGGCGGCTCAGCCCGTCCGAGGGATTCGCCCTCGCCGCCTCCGCACGCGCCCTCCTGGCCGTGCCGGGCAGCGACGACACCGGGGCGCTGTCCCGGGCACTGGCCAAGCTCGATCGGGCGCTCGGGGGAGAGGAGGTGGCCGTCGAGCTCGACGCGCCGCCTCTCCTTCCCCTGGTCAGCGAAGCCCTCGACTCGGGGAGTCGCCTGGCCGTCTCCTATTACTCCGCATCCACCGACAAGGTGACCGACCGGGAGATACTGCCGCTCCGGCTGTTCGGCTCGGAGGGCCACTGGTACGTCGATGCCTGGTGCGAGTCGGCGGCCGGTGTGCGGCGGTTTCGGGTCGACCGCATCGGCTCTGCCGAGCTGGCCGGAACCGAACCCGTCGGCTCGACGGCCACTCACGACGACGGCGTGCCCCGGTCGGCTGTCTCCGATCCGGCTGTGCGGAGCGAGGCAGGCGGCCAGGACTTCGAACCGTTCGTTCCCGGCCCCGATGCCCACAGAGTGCGCCTGTCGGTCGACCCGTCCACAGCCTGGTTGATCGATTCGATCCCCTCTGCCGGGCCGACGGAGGTGGTCGACGGACGAGTGGAGATCGAGATCTTCGTGGGCGGTGATGCCTGGCTCGAGCGTCTGCTCCTCCGCCTGGGCCCCGGCGCCCGGGTGGTCGATCCGCCCGAGTACGCCCAACTGGCGGCCGACGCCGCCAACCGGATCCTCCGGCGCTACCGGGAGCGGTAGCCGGGCGCGTGGCCGTCCCGGAGAGGCCCGAGGGTGGTCAGGTATGCTGCTCCCGCCTTGGCCCACCTACGGACGACGTTCCCCTTCAATGTGCCCGACAAAGTGGCGATGTGGTCCCGCTACGGCCTGGCAAAATCCCGCTACCAGCTGGTCAAGATGCTCCCCGCCCACGGCGTCGGGGCGGAGATCGGGGTGTGGAAGGGGGACTTCTCGGCGTCGTTGCTCCGCCACACGCGGCCGGAACAGCTCCACCTGATCGATCCGTGGATCTTCCAAGAGGATCTGCCCCGGGCCTGGTACGGGGGTTTGGCGGCCCGGTCCCAGGCCGACATGGATGCCATCAGCGAAGCCGTCCGGACCCGGTTCGCAGCCGAAATCGCCGCCGGCACGGTGGTGGTGCACCGGTCGCCGTCGACCGAGGCATTGAGCCTGTTCGCCGACGGTGGCCTCGACTGGATCTACGTGGACGGCAACCACCTCTACGACGCGGTGATGGGCGACCTCACCACCGCGCTGCCCAAGCTGCGCCCGGGAGGCCTGCTGGCCTGCGACGACTACGGCTCGCCCGGCTGGTGGGACGACGGTGTCCGACGAGCGGTGGACGAGTTCGTGGCCGGAGGAGCGGCAGAGGCCGTCGCCGACCTCGGGTCCCAGTTCGTCATGCGTCGCCCGCTCCCCTGAGGGGAGCGAATTCGTCGACTGGCGCCGACCGCCTGGTCCGGTGAGCGGGGGCCTCCAGGCCCCTGGCGCACCCTTTGGCCGGGGTCCGGAGAACTTTTTCGAGAAATTCCGAAAGTTTCCTAAAGTCCGGCCCATGCGGTGCCGATGCTTCAGTGCCGGGTCTGTCGAGCAGGGAACCTGCAGCCCCCCCCAGCACGTTGTTGTCCTGCTCCGGACCCGGCCCTTTCGCGTCCCCGCCCATCCCGGCGCGGGATGCCCCTCGAAGCCAGCCCGGTGAGGCCGGATGCCCGCGGATGTGCCCGGCGCGTGGGTCGGCGCGTGGGTCGGGCAAGGTGGATCATCGTCATTCGGCCAGGTCTCCGGTTCCTCGGCCAGGTCTTCGGTAAGGGCGCGAGCGCACCGTCCGACGTGCTCAAGATCCATGTGGTCCGCCCCGGCGGTCACCTCTATTACGTCGACGACCTGGTTCCGGGCCGGGCCGAGGGGACCGGGGTGACCGGCGAGGTCCCCGGTCTCTGGTCGGGGTCCGGCGCGGTCGGTCTCGGAGTGAGCGGCAGGGTGGAGCTCCGTGACTTCGGCGAGGTGCTCGGCGGTCGTGATCCCGGGTCGGGTCGGGCCTTGCGGGCCCAGAAGGGCGATCGGAGTGTGTCCGGCTACGACCTTGCGTTCTGTGCACCGAAGTCGGTGAGCCTGCTGCATCTCCTGGCACCCCGCGAGATCGCCGGTGAAGTCGGGGTCGGTCACCGCGCCGCAGTGGCTGAAGCGGTCGGCTATCTCCAGCGAGCGGCGGTCGGGGTCCGTCGCTCCCGTGGCGGCCAGGTCACCCGGTTGGCCAGCACCGGAGTGGTGGCGGGAGAATTCGTGCACCGGACCAGCCGCGCCCTCGATCCCCACCTCCACACCCATCTCGTGGTGGCCAACGTCGCCCAGGGGGTCGACGGTCGGTGGTCGGCGCTCGACGGCCGGAGGGTCTTCGCCCATCTTCACGCCGTCCGCGGCATCTACCACGCACGGCTGCGTCTGGAGCTGAGCAGCCGCCTCGGTGTGGCGTGGGACGTTCCTTCCTCGGGTCTGGGCGACGTCCGGGGGGTCGATCCGATGCTCCGGTTCCTCTTCTCCCAGCGGTCGGCGGCCATCGCCGAGTACACCGTCCGGCGGCCGGGTCCGGGGGGTGGGCCGGGTCGGACCCGCGGTGCGTTCTACGCCACCCGACCGGACAAGGACCGCTCGCGGACCGTCGAGTCGCTGATGGGGGAGTGGAAGGGGCGGGCCGCCGACTTCGGGTTCGAGCTGGGTGATCTGACCCGGGTGGTCGGGCTCGGGCGCACGGCCGGACCGGGAGCGGAGATCGATCCGGACCGGGTGCGCCTTCGGCTCGAGGGATTGGCCTCCTACCGTCGCACGCTGGCCCACCGCGACGTGGTTGCGGTGATCGCCGGTGCGTCCCCGGGTGGTGCACCCGCCCAGCTCATCGAGTCGGTTGCCACCCGAGTGGTGGGGGCCGCCGGTGCTCCGCTGTCCAGCCGCGTCGTCGCCGGCGGATCAGCGTTGGGCGAAGGTCCGCTCCTGCCGCGGCCGGGCACGTTCGAGCCACGCTGGTCGGTTGCCGAGGTGACCCGGGAGGTGGCCCGGGCGGAGGAGCTCCTGGTTCCCGCCCCGGCGCTGACGGCGCCCGGAGCGGATGGCCGCGTTCTCGGACCCGGTCGGTGGGAACGGGGCCCTGATGTGTCCCGGACACGACAGGACGCGGTGGTCACCGTCCCGGCCGACCGGCAGCTGGGACGGTGAAGGGAGGTGGGCGCGGTCAGCGCTCCATGCCCAGCCCGCCCCCGGTCATGTCAGGGGCTCGCCGGAGCTGCCGCCCTCCGAATTCCTCCCCGACGCCCGGTCCGCTTCTCGCGCCGGCCCGCCGCCCCACACCTCGTTCGACACTGCGTCCGGCGCCCCACAGGGCCCGCCACGGGTCGCGGGCATAGAAGGGGGCGAGAGGAACCCATGCCGGGCGGTTGCGTTCATCGAAGGCCAGGGCATGACCGACAGCTCCCCTGGCGATGACGTCGGGCGGGAGCAGTCGTCGCCATTGGGTCGACACGGTCTCACCACGCTGCAGGCGACCTCCGGCGACGAGGTCGGCCAACAGGTGATCTGTCGACATCCGCCCGGAGGAGACGGTGCGGGTCGGTATTTCCTCGTCACCGGCCAGGGTGGACAGCGCCTCGAGCGTCCTCACGTCCCCGATCCCCGGGAGGACCACCGTGGTCCCGAACAGCGAGGGAAATCCATCGGCGTGATCCGGCCACCTGCTCCGTGCCTGCGACAGATCCTGAAGGCACGCCAATGTCACCAGTCCCTGGCCTCCACCTTCGCTGATCATCGACGGAAAGTCGGGGATGGGGGCGATGTTGGCCACCTCGTCGAGCGCCAGCACGACCGGTGGTCTGGTTGCCGACCCGCGCATCTCTTCGGCGTTGCGGGCGTAGGTGGCGTGCCGGACATCGTCGATCAGCCCCACCACCATGGGTGCCACCATGGCCTGGCGATGGGCGGGGGCGGCGATGTAGATGGTGTCCGCGGACCGGACGAAGTGTGCGGGATCGAAGTCGGGGTCGGCGGTGGCGTCCAAAGACTGGTCGGTCCGGAACCCGGTCAACGATCCCGAGGCCGTGGACCAGATGCCGCTGAGCTCCCGTTCGTCGGTGGCGACGATGCCGTCGAGGAGGTTGCGGGCCAACTCGGTGGACCGTCCCGGCTCCGCAGCCAGAATGCGCTGAGCCGGCACCGCTTGGCGTCTGTCCACCCAGGTCAGGAGCGTGCGCATGTCTGCACCGCCGATGGCTGCGGCATGCAACAGCGGCGCCATCAGCGCCTGGGCCCGCTCGGTCCAGTGCGAGCCGTCACCGCGGGCGAGCACCCGGCCACCGGAACCGGCTCCGACCTCGACCAGCGATCGGGCCATCGACAGTGACGGGAGCCATTTCGTGCACGACTGGAGTGGTGACCACCGTAACGGTACCAAACCGGCACATCGACCCACTGATTCGGTCGGATCGAACAGGAGGCAATCGCCGAGTTGCGATCGGGCCTTGACGGTGGCGTCGAGCACATCCGGTTTGGTGGATGTCGAGACCACGGGACCGTTGCTCGCCATCACATTGGGAATGATCAACGACGATGTCTTCCCCGAGCGCGGAGGTCCGAGGATCATCACCGATTGCTCGGGTCGAACGAAGCACCAACCGCGTTCACTGTGTCCCAGATAGACCCCGTGCCCGGCATCGGCGGAAGCATCCAACACGTTGCGAAAGTCCGCAGAGAGGCCTTGTGGGGGTGTTGAGGAAAAAAAATCTTGCATCGGTGAGAGGTCTCGCAATCTGCTCCTCGGGCGCACACAGGAGAAGGCGGATCGTTGTTTCCGCGATTGCAGCGACGCTGTCACTGTGTCGAATAATCCTTGCAAACAAACAGTTTTCTGTCCACAGGGAAGTGCGACCGATGGCAAATGTGCGTGATGTGCGTCAATCGATCGCCGCGAGTCCCGACGCGCGACACGACCGCGCATCTGTCCCTCGCGCTAGATGGTGCTTGACCTGGAGGTAAAAAGCCATTTTGCTAGTACTGGTTACGTATCGCTGAGGAGGTGATCGTGAACAAGTCACAACTCGTCAAAACAGTCAGTCAGTCGACGTCTTCGTCTCGGCAGACTGTTGAAGATGTCGTTGACGTCTTGTTCGAAACGATCGTCACTGAGGTTCGGTCTGGACGCAAGGTCACGGTCATCGGTTTCGGGACATTCAACCCGGCCGCTCGTGGCCCTCGTGTGGGTCGAAATCCGAGGACTGGTGCAGTGGTACCGATCCCGGCGTCGAAGGGTGTCCGGTTCGCCACCGGTTCGGCGTTCAAATCGGCGTTGAACCCTAAGGAGGGAGTATCAATGGCAGTAAAGAAGGCAGCCGCCAAGAGGGCGGTCCGTAAGGCTCCGGCCAAAAAGACAGCAGCTCGTAAGGCGACAGCCAAAAAGGCGGTGAAGAAGGCACCGGCTCGCAAGCGCACGGTCAAGAAGGCTCCGGCCAGAAAGACCGCAGCCCGCAAGACCGCAGCCCGCAAGACCGCGGCCAAGCGCACGGTCAAGAAGGCGCCGGCCAGAAAGACCGCAGCCCGCAAGACCGCGGCCAAGCGCACGGTCAAGAAGGCTCCGGCCAGAAAGACCGCAGCCCGCAAGACCGCGGCCAAGCGCACGGTCAAGAAGGCGCCGGCCAGAAAGACTGCAGCCCGCAAGACCGCGGCCAAGCGCACGGTCAAGAAGGCTCCGGCCCGCAAGGCGGCCAAGCGCACGGTCAAGCGGACCAGGAAGTAGCAGTCAAGAAATAGCAGTCGAGACGGCACCGCGCTGCCGTCGCCGAATTTGCTCAGCAGGGGCCTTCGAGCCCCTGCTGACGCAATTTCGGGCCCTGGTGACTCGACGGGGACGCTCCGGCGCTCACAGGTCGGAGATCTCACGGAAGGCCTCGGCTGCTCCGAGCCCGGCCAACGCGCCATGCTGGGCCAGCTGCCGTCGTACCTTGGAGGCGAATTCCGGGTGCTGACCGGGGTCCGCAGCGGGAGTTCCGCCCCGGGCCCGCCCGCCACCCGGACCCGGTCCACCGGCCGCTTCGGTGCCCATCGTGGTCTCCCACTGGCTCTGATGGCACAGCAGGGCGTCGATCTTCCTCCCCTCGAATCCGCGGGCGTCCTCGAGGTGGTTGGGCAGGTCCGCCTCGAAGAGGAGCAGGACCTCGGGCCGGTGCGGAGCCAGTGCGAGCTCGGGGAAGAAGTGCGGATCGCGTGCGGCCACCAGGGCGTCGACGGTGAGGAACCCGGCGGCACGATGGTCGGGATGGAGCCGGTACCGGCGCCACGGGTCGTGGCCCAGGACGACGGTCGGCCGCACGGTGCGGATGATGCGGGCCACCTCCCGTCGCTGGTCGACGCCGTTCTCCAGTTCGCCGTCCACCTGCCCGGCGAGGATCACCCGGTCGTCGGAGCCCGACGCGGCTCCCGCGCCGCCGTCGATGACGTCGGCTGCGGCGCGGCACTCGCGCCGTCGTGCCGACACCAGGGCCACCAGATCGGCGTCGGGGTCCCAACTGCCCTTGGAACCGTCGGTGAGCACGAGATGGTGGAGGCGGCACCCGCCTGCCGCCCACTTGGCCAGGGTCGCTCCGCACCCGAATTCGATGTCGTCGGGATGGGCGCCGATGGCCAGCGCGCTGGCCGGCACGGTGAGATCGACGGTGACCGGACCCGAGGTCAGCAGGTCCCCCACCGGGAGCCCGCTCGACCCCGGTGGTCCGGCATCGCGACCGGAGCCTGCCGTCACGAGGGCGGGAGACCGAATGCGGCCACGGGCACGACATCGCCGGGCTCATCGATGTCCCAGGCCAGGTCGGGTCGATCGAGGACCCGGAAAGGAATGCCGAGCCGTTCGGCTTCGTTCCTGTGTCGGGCGAACGACCCCGGGCCGTAGGAGAACCGGAACCCGGCGTCTCCGGGGACGACGATGACATTGGTTCCGTTGCCGTAGCGGTCGGGAACCAGCGTGATCCCCGGATCGTCCCCGACCAGGGCCAGATCCGAGGCCCGGGGGAGATCGGCGTGAGCCACGGTGACCTGGGTCACCCCGTTGGCCACGAGGTGTTCGATGCCGGCCTCCACCGCACCGTTGAGCCCGCGTCCCGGTTCCCACACCACCAACGCACCGCGGTCACGGGCCCAGCCGGCGACCTCTGTGTCGTCGCACACCACGGCGACGGGGAGCGGGTGGGCGGCACCGACGACACGGTCGGCCATGGCCCGGGCCAACGCAGAGCGTTGCGGTGCGCTGAGGGCCATGTGCAGGCGACGCTTGGCCTGAGCGAAGGCCTTGACCGGAATCAACACAGCCCGGGGCCCGATGGGGAGCGGATAGCCCGGTGGCGATGACCGGTGGGCGAGGGCTGCCACCTCGACAGTGTAGGTGGACGCCGTTTCCACCCGTCGGTTGCCGCTTCCCCGACCGCTGCGGTGGCCCGACCCGGTTCCGCCCCGGTGCCGCCGAACGGCGCGGTCGGGCGCCATGAGCGCCATTAGGGTGTGGCGGTGCCGGACGAAGAGGCCACCGACGCCGTGCGCCGCCGGGACGCGCTGGCCCGGGTGCGATCGCTCCTCCTGGGCCTCGGCTGCACGGATGCCGAAATCGACCAGGCCGTGGCCGACGATGTCGTTGACCTGTTGGTCGTGGACCGGATGCTGGTGCCCGCCGGCCACCGCCTCACCCAGGTCCAGGTGGCCGAGACCACCGACATCCCCGTCGACGTGGCCCGCCGGTTCTGGAGGGCGCTGGGCTTCCTCGACGTCGACGACGACGACGCCGTCTTCACCGAGATGGACATCGATGCGGTCCGCCTGTTCCAGTCGATGGTGGCCATGGACCTGGTCGACGTGGAGACGGCTGTACAGATGGCGCGGGTGATCGGCACGTCGATGGCCCGGATCGCCGAGGCCGAGACACCCCCCGGCTCGACACCGATCCTCATCTCGTCCGGTGACAGCATCGTCGACGCCGACGAGTTCGCCCGTCGGGCCGGCGCCTCCATTCCCGCCATGGCCCGGCTCTTGGAGTACGTCTGGCGCCGGCACCTCCAAGCCGCCACCCGGCGGGCCATGCTCGACCGCGTCCGCCGGTCCGATGAGGGATCCAGCCCGAACTTGGCCGTCGGGTTCGCCGACATGGTCGGGTTCACCGTGCTCAGCCAGCACCTCGGCGATGCCGAGCTGGCCGCGGTGGTGTCCCGGTTCGAGGAGCTGGCCCACGACACCGTGGTGGCGCTGGGCGGTCGCGTGGTCAAGATGATCGGTGACGAGGTGATGTTCGTCGTGCAGACGGCCACCGGTGCCGCAGAGATCGGCCTGAGCCTGGCCGAGGCGTACGCGGATGATGAACTGCTGTCCGACGTACGCGTCGGCCTGGCCGTCGGGCCGGTGCTGGTGCAGGACGGGGACTTCTACGGCCCGGTGGTCAACCTGGCCAGCCGCCTCGTCGGGGTGGCCAACCCGGGCACCGTGCTCGTCTCCGGGGAACTCCGTGCCACGCTCGTGGACGAGGGCGGTCGGGATTTCGACACCAGGGCGCTCCGGCCCCGGAACTTGAAGGACATCGGGCTGGTCCAGCTCTGGAAGCTGTCGCGTGCCGGGAGCGCGCCCGACGCCGACCGTCGGAGGAGCCAGCGCTGGGAGCGTCTCGGCGAATTCCTGCGCGACCTCGAAGAACTGCGGGACCGCGGCGAGCAGGTCGTGCGGGGGACGGTGCCCCCGACCGGTTCAGCTCCCGTCGAGGCGGGCGGTGGCGATCCCCTGGGCCCGAAGGTCGAAGCGCCCTTCGAAGGGGACGACGGGTCGTCCCCGTAGGTCGACCAGCCAACCGGACCGCCCGGGGATCTCGACCGAGGTCGGGGTGCTCCGCGGATTGAAGACCCGGACCTCGATGCGACCGGCCGGGCGCCGGACGGCGGACACCTCGGCGCCGCGCACGACCAGCTCGGAACCGCGATCGGGCCGCCAGCCCCCTCCGAACGAAACCGCGGGGACCAGCGGGAGCGTGACGTCGTCGGCCAGGCGGTAGGGATCGACATCTCCGAGCTCGATGGCGTACTCGGCGGCCACCGGTCCGATCATTTGTGGGCCCTCCAGCGGCAGCATCGGCCCAGCCGTCATCGGTCGGGTGCTCATGCCCATACGGGACAGCATGCCGGTCGCTCGCAGCAGCGTGAGCATCAACGCCGTAGCTCTGTCCCCGCCGGAGCCGCCCCCATCCACCAGATCGACCAGTTCGTACTCGAGAAGGCCGTCGTGGACGACGGTCAGGCCACCGCTGGACACGAACCGTCGGGACGGGAACGTGGGGGTGCCGACCTCTTCGGCCCGTCCCTCGGCCACCAGCCCGCGTTCGACCACGGTGAAGGCACATTCGGCGTGCGACGTCGTCGCCGGTTCGGGCAACGGGAGGCGCACCCGCAGACGGTGGTCTCTCGACGGGTTGACGAAGCGGGTGCGCACCCGGATCGCCGACTCGTCGGCCCGGATCTCGAGCGTGGTCTCGACGGGCACCTGGTGGCTCCCGACCCGCGATCTGGTCGACTCATCGACCCGGTCGGGCCAGGTGAAGGTGGAGGTGATGGTGACCGTGGCCCGGACCGGGCCACGGTCACCCACCGTGACCCCGACCGAGTCGGGCATGTCCACCACGGTGTCGACCCCCGGCGGCGAGTAGTTGTAGGTGTCCCCGTGGTCACCGCCGTCGATGAGCTGTCCGAACCCCGGGATGCCGTTGATCGAGAACGTGCCCGCGGCGGGGTCGACGGCCACCGTGACCAGACCGTTCCCGATGACCGCGCCCGAGACCGACTCGTCGACCCGCACCGGATGGTCGAGCGGGGCGGGGGAGAACCGGGCCCAGCCGAACCCGGGCACGGCGGGCTGGCGGGCCAGGATGCGGCGGGACGGCGGCTGGTCGAGGGTGACCCTGACTTCGGTGTCCGGCCGCGCGGTGAGCAGGGTGAAGAGCTCGCGCTTGATCTCTTCGACCCGAACGCCGGCCCTCGGGTCGGTGCCGATGACGATGGTGATGTCCACGCCGGTGTCGTCCTCGGCCAGGGAGACGTCCGTGATGTAGGTGTCGTTGTCGATGCGCGCACCCTGGATCAGGCCGAGCATGCCGCGGACGGTGGTGCCGTTGAGGGTGATCGTCCCGGGCAGACCGGCGCGCTCGGACAGCACCTGGACGTCGGGGCCGGGCTCACCCGCCACCACCTCCACCACCTCGACCATCCCACCCCGCTCCACCGAGCACGGATTGACCACCACCGGACCCGGACCGGCCATGGAGGTGGACAGCGAGGCCAGGGCTTCGTCGGCCAGTCCCTGGCCGATGTGCTGGGCCTCGGCATAGCGGTGCAGCACCGCGTCCACCACATCGTCGATCGAACACGCACAGATCGAGTCGTGAGCCGCGTTACGGATCATCTGCGTCCAGGCCACCCGCAGGTGGGGCTCCGGCCAGGCGTCGGCCGGGAGGAACAGGGCGGAAAGAGGTTCGGCCATCCGCTCGAGGGCCCGTTCTGCCCGGGCTGCCGCCTGTTTGACGTCGACGCGGTTGGAGCCCACTCCCATCAGCAGGTTCGAGCGCGCCCCCGAGCGCAGCTCACCGTGCCAGTCGGGCAGCCCGTCGTCGGGCGCACGTTCGAGGTAGTCGGCCAGAGATGAGATGCTCAGCTCGAATTCGGACTGGATCTGGTTGGCCTCGGCCACGACACTTCCGAGCCAGGGTTGGGGGGGCTGGTGATCGGTGCCGTTCATCAACAACAACGGATCACCCGGCCGGAGAAACGGGGCGAACTCCTCGGAAAGGGAGCGGAGACGGCGAACCAACGCCTTGGCGTCCTCGGGCAGGGCGGCCCCGTTCCCGTATCCGGCGACCAGGTACTCGGCCCGCACCTCCGAGCCGTCGGGCGCATGCCAGCGGAACGCGGTCCGGTCGACCGTGGAGGGAACCCCACGCCACACGACGGCGTGTTCGAATCCGGCCAGCGAGAGGATCTGGGGCATCTGTGCGACGTGACCGAACATGTCGGGCAGGTAGCCGACCTCCATCACGCCGCCGAACTCGCTGCCGTTCCGGATCCCCATCTGTAGGTTCCGGACGATGGTCTCCCCGGAGACGAGGAACTCGTCCATCAGGATGTACCAGGGTCCGACGGAGATCCGTCCCGCGGCTGCCAGTGCCTGCAGCCGGTGGCGGTGCTCGGGGCGGATCTCGAGGTAGTCGTCGACCACCGCCAACTGCCCGTCGAGCAGGAAGTGCGTGTACGAGCTGTCCCGTTCCATCAGGTCCAACAGGCTGTCGATGAGTCGGACCAGCTTCAATCGGAAGGTCTGGAACGGGTCGTACCACTCACGGTCCCAATGGGTGTGCGGGACCACGGCGATCCGCCGGGGGGGTGCGCCCGGCTCGAGGGGTGACCGGCCCACGGACCCCGCCGGTCCGCCCGCCTCAGGCACCTCGTTCTCCGGGGCCGCCCCGTCCCGCCCCGCCCGCCTTGCCCGCCATGGCCAGGCCGACCTCCGCCGAAGCCTCGACCGTGTCCGTCAATCCCATCTCTTCCTCCCGTGGACTTTCGCCCCGTGCTTCGCCCCGTGCTCGTTCCGTGCTGGTCCCGGGGGGCCGAACCTGTGGTCGCATCCTTCCGGCGCAGCCGGGCGCATGCCCCATCCCATCCATGCCTCCGGTGTAGCAGAGTTGGGACCGGCACACGAGACGGGGAGGACACCCTGCGTCACTGGCGTGATCATCTTCCAGACGGGTACGAGCTGACCGAGGCCGGACTGGTCTCGTCGGGCACCCTCTTGCACGCGTGGTCGCAGCGGTGGGAATCGGCTCCGCGAGCGCCGTTGTGGCTGGAAACCTCGGCCCCGGGTCAGGATGGCGGAGGCGGCAACGGTGTCATGCGCTGGTGGACGGCCGAGGAATTCGAGTCTGCTACCCGCCGGGTCGCCGGCCGGCTTCGGGGAGCCGGCCTCCGCGCCGGGGACAGGGTGCTGTGGTCGACGACTTCGTCGGTCGCCGCTGTCGCGGCCCACGTGGGAGCCCTGCGGGCCGGGATGGTGGTGGTCCCGGCCAATCCGGCCTATTCCATGCGCGAGCTGGTCCACATCGTGAACGACGTCCACCCGGCCGCCGCCATCCTCGAACGACCGGATCAGGCCGAGTGGGTGCGGGGGGCTTCACCCGCCACCATCGTGCTGGGCACCAGCGTCGATCTCCCCGAGGCCGATCCGGGCCCGCTCGACTCGGCCGGACCCGAGGCGCCGGCCCTCATCTGCTACACCTCGGGCACCACCGGTGCACCGAAGGGAGCGGTCCTCGACCACCGCAACCTCCTGGCCGCAACCGAGGCGGTGAGGATCGCCTGGCGGTGGAGCCCGGACGACCGCTTGGTCCACTGCCTCCCCGTCTTCCACGCCCACGGCCTGTGTGTCGGCGTCTACGGGACGCTCCTGGCCGGGGCGTCCGCCGTGCTGCTGCCCGGCTTCGACCCGTCTGCGGTCGCCGAGGCGGCCCTGTCCGAAGCGGCCTCGATGTTCTTCGGGGTGCCCACGATGTACCACCGCCTGGTGACGTCGGGCCGGGGGACCGAGCTCCGCCGGCTGCGTCTCTGCGTGTCCGGGTCCGCCCCGCTGTCGCCCGAGCTGCATGCACGGGCCAGCGCGGCCGTGGGCTCGTCGGTGCTCGAGCGCTACGGAATGACCGAGACCCTGATGAACGTGTCCAATCCGTACGAGGGGGAGCGCCGGCCGGGCACGGTCGGTTTTCCGCTGCCCGGGGTGGAGGTCCGGTTGGACGCGGATGACGAGATCCTGGTGCGGGGACCGAATGTCTTCGGGGGCTACTGGCGACGCCCGGCAGCCGACGCGGACGCGTTCGACCCGGCAACCGATGGCGGGCCGCGCTGGTTCCGGACCGGCGACATCGGCTCCGACGACCGCGGGTACCTGACCATTCGGGGACGTTCGAAGGAACTGATCATCTCGGGCGGCATGAACGTCTACCCCGCCGAGGTCGAGGACGTGCTGGCCGGCCATCCTGCGGTGGGTGAGGTGGCGGTGACCGGGACTCCGTCCGACGAGTGGGGCGAGTTGGTCACGGCCTGGGTCGTGGCCGACGGACGGCCCCCGGCCTTGAGCGATCTGGTCGAGTTCTCGGCTCCGACCCTGGCCCCCTACAAGCGGCCGCGCCTCCTCCACGTGGTCGACCAGTTGCCCCGAAACGCGATGGGCAAGGTGATCAGGAACCAGCTCGGCTCGGTGTGAGCCTGTAGGTTCGCGTGGATGGGACCGGGAGTTCGATGAAGGGCGGAGTCCCGGCTCGGGAAGCCTCCTCTGCCAGGCCGGCCCGGGTGCGCCAGCGCGGTCCGAGCGCCCGCTTCGAGAAGTCGCTGTCAGCCGAGGGGTTCGAGACGGTGGCCGGGCTGGACGAGGTCGGACGCGGCGCATGGGCCGGTCCGGTGTCGGTCGGGGTGGTCGTCGTCCCGATGGGCGTGACCGCTCCCAAGGGGATCCGAGACTCGAAGCTGCTCACCGAGGAGCGACGGGAGGAGCTCTTTCCGAGGATCACCCGCTGGTGTACGGCCTGGTCGGTGGGGCACGCGGCTCCCGCGGAGTGCGACCGGCTGGGGATGACCGCGGCGCTGCGTCTGGCCGCCCGTCGGGCCCTCGACGAACTTGAGCCGGCGCCGCAGATCGTGGCCATGGACGGACCGTTCGACTACCTCAGCGATCCGCTCGATGCCGGCCCGGACGAGGTGTCGACGACCGCGCTGCCGCAGGTGCGGACGGTGGTCAAAGGGGACCTCACCTGCGTGTCCATCGCCGCCGCCTCCATCGTGGCCAAGGTCACCAGGGACCGGCTCATGCGCTCGATGTCGGCCAGCTTCCCTGGCTTCGACTTCGACCGCAACAAGGGCTACCCGTCCCCGGTGCACCGCACCGCGTTGGCCGGGTTCGGCCTGACCTCGCTGCACCGGCGGTCGTGGTCGTACGTGGACGAACTGGCGTTCCGTTAGGTCGGCGGGACCGTGGACCCGTTCACTTCGGTGAGGGCTCCTTGGGCAGTCCGAGCACCCGTTCGCCGATGATGTTGCGCAGCACCTCGTCGGTGCCCCCGGCCACCCGCATTCCCGGAACACCCAGGAGGAACTCGGACCAGGCATAGGTGCCCCACGTCCCGGTGTCGGCCACCAGGGCAGGACCGAGCACGGACGAGACCAGCTCGTAGGTGCGCACCATGTTGGCGGTCAGCGAGAGCTTGGACAGGGACATCTCCGGTCCCGGCAGTTGGCCGACGGCGATCCTGGCCATGGCCCGGAGGTTTGTGTAGCTGGCCAGGCGTTCGTTGATGATGATGGTGGCCAGCTGTTGGCGGACCAGGGGATCGTCCGAACGCCCCATGGCCCTGGCCATCTCGATCAGTCGGGTGCTGCCCGGTAGCCCGACGCCGCCACCCCCGCCACCGATGGCGGCGCGTTCGTTCATCAATGTGGTCAGGGCCACCGTCCACCCGCCGTTGACCTCGCCCAGCCGGTGGGAGTCGGGTATCCGCACGTCGGTGAAGAAGACCTCGTTGAACGAGGAGCCCCCGGTCATCTGGCGCAGCGGCCGGACCTCGACGCCGGGTGCGTGCATGTCCACCACGAAGCCGGTCAGCCCGCGGTGCTTCGGTGCGTCGGGATCGGTGCGACAGATGATCTCACCGATATCGGAGAACTGGGCTCCCGAGGTCCACACCTTCTGGCCGTTGACGATCCACTCGTCACCGTCCTTGACCGCCCGCGTCTGCAGGGAGGCGAGGTCGGAGCCGGACGAGGGCTCGCTGAACAGCTGGCAGCCGACGATGTCGCCGCGGTGCATCGGTCGCAGGTACGCCTCTTTCACCTCATCGGTGGCGTGGGCGAGGATGGTCGGCGCCACCATCCCGAGCCCGATCCCGTAGGCCGCCATGGACGGCGTCTTGTAGTCGCCGGCCAGCGAGGCAAAGATCCGCTGGTACTCGCGGCCGAGGCCGCGGCCGCCATACGCCGGCGGCCCGGTGATCCACCCGAACCCGGCGTCGAACACGGCCTGGGCCCAGGACCGGGCCGCGGCCAGGTCGGCGGCTTCCTGTTCGGGTGTCCGCTCCGGAAACAAGCCGACGCTGTCCGATCCCTGGCCCCAGACGAAGGTCTCCCGGGGGCGTTTGGGCGCGTGACCGTCGAGGAAGGACCGGGCGTCGAGCTCGAACTGCTCGGTGCTGATCTGATCCGTGGCCACTACACCCGTCATGTTTCGATTCCCTCCTCGCTCCGGGCCCGAACCCAACGGGCCGTCGGCAGCGTAACCCAGGGCACATTTCCCCTGCCGTACGCTCCCCGCCTTTCCCCTGCGCATCCGCGGCCGGCCACCCGCCGCCCTCCCGCCGCCCGTCGGGCTCCGGCCACCCGCTGCCCTCCCGCCGCCCGTCGGGCTCCGGGGGCGTCATCCGTCCGCGGCGACGACAGCGCGGACAGCTTCGTCGATGTCGGTGTGGGCGAATTCGAATCCCCGGGTGGGCAGGATGGTCGGGAGCACCCGCTGGCCGCCGAGGACGAGCTCGTCGGCCATCTCGGTCCCGAGGAGCAGGCGGAGGGCCCCGGCGGGCACGGCCAGAGCGCTCGGTCGGTGAAGGGCGGCTCCGAGGGCCCGGGCGAGGTCTGCGTCCGTCACCGGGGTGGGAGCGGTGGCGTTGACGGGCCCGGCCACGCCATTGTCCCCGAGGCAGTGCACGATGGCGCTGACCTCATCGGTGAGCGTGATCCAGCTGCGGTACTGCGCGCCCGTGCCGGTGCGGCCCCCGAGGCCCGCCCGGAAGATCGGAAGCAGCCGGCGGAGCGCCCCTCCCTGCCGGCTGAGGACGATCCCACTGCGCAGGAGCACGGTGCGGATACCGGCGTCGGCCGCCGGCCTCGCCTCCGCCTCCCACGCACGGCACACTGATGCCAGGAAGCCGGTGCCACTCGTCGACGTCTCGGTCAGCTCCTCGTCTCCACGGTCACCGTAGAAGCCGACAGCCGACGCACTGACCAGCACGGGCGGCGGGGTGGAGAGCCGGAGCAGGGAGCCCGCCAGCAGCGAGGTGGCCGAGACGCGGCTGCCACGGACCAGCTTCTTGCGCGCCACGGACCAACGCCGGTCCCCGATGCCGGCTCCGGCCAGGTTGACCACTCCGTCGAACGGCCCGGCCCGCTCGAGGCCCTCGCGGTCGATCGTCCCGGACGTCGGATCCCAGGCCACGCCGCTCGTCCGACCGACCGCAGACCGACCGGCAGGGCCTCCCCGCACCAGCCTGGTGACGGTGTGATCGGCGTGGGTGAGGCGCTCGACGAGCGCGGTGCCGATCAGACCGGAAGCGCCGGTGACGAGAACGTTCACGTCGTGGTCGTCGTGGTCGTCGTGGTCGACGCCGGGGCGGTCGACGCCGGGGCGGTCGACGCCGGGGCGGTCGTCGTGGTCGGCGCCGGGGCGGCGGCCAGGGCCAGCGTCCGGCGGACCATGGCCGCGAATGCGTCCGGGTGGGTCAGGTGGGCACCGTGTCCCGCGCCGGGGAATTCGACGAGTTCCGCGCCGGGCGTGTGCTCGACGAGCCACGCCACCGACTCTCGATGCCGGCTGGCCGACTTCTCACCCCTGGCGTACAGCGCGGGGATAGTCATCGCCGTGACGTCGAAGGGAGCCTCGGCGATGCGAATGGCATCGAGCTCGGCCAAGAGGGCGGGCCCGTCGGCCCGACGTTCGGCCCTGCCCTTCTCGGAGAGCCGATCCCAGGCCGCGTCACCCATCATCCGCCGAAAGAAGCGCTCGGCGCCCCGGGCGTCGCGCTCGACCGGATCGTCGGTGCCCGGCTCCTGTGCGGGCCTGGTCGGCCACAGATCCAACCACGGCATCGGCGGTTCGTAGACGCCCACACTGCGGATGGATCCGCCGTTCCCATCACGGAGTGCCGCGCCGAGTGCCACGTCACCGCCGTAGCTGTGGCCGACCACCACTGCAGGCCGTCCGCCGATGACCTCAGCGAGGTCGTCGACGTGCCCGGCGAGTGTGGTGTTGAGCGGGAGCGCCCGTCGCGAGCCGTGGTAGCCCCGGCGGTCGTACACGACGGTGTGCAGGTCGTCGAGCCGACGGAGGACCCGGGCGAAACTGGACGACCGATCGAGGGACCCGTGGACGAGCACGACGACCGGGAGGGTGTGGGAAGAACCTTCCGGGAGGTACTCGGTGACGGCGAGCTGGCTCAGCGAGGGCATTTCCCACTCAGATTGTCAGTTGCCCCCGGCGGGCGCCATATGGCGCCCTGACGTGGGTGAACGCGATCGACGGTCCCGGTGATCGCTCGGTCCGGGGCCCGGAAAAGCCCAGAAATCGGGGTGTTTTGCCCGAGAATGCACGCGTTGCCCTCCCAGATCGTGCATTGTTGTGGCTTCCAAAGACGAAGGAGAGACAGTGCCCCTTACCAAAACCGATCTCATCGCGGCCGTTGCCGGCCACACCGGTTCGAGTTCCAAAGAGGTGTCCGCTGTGCTGGCCGGCCTCGAAGATGTGGTTGTCGCCAACGTGGCCAAAGGCGAGAAGGTGGTCATCACCGGCTTTTTGACCTTTGACCGGGCGCAGCGTGCCGCGCGCAAGGGCCGCAACCCGCAGACGGGTGAGACCATCAACATCAAGGCTTCGAAGAGCCCCAAGGTCTCGGCTGGTGCGTCGTTCAAGAAGATCGTGAACGGCCAGGCGCCGGCGCCGAAGATCACCAAGGCCAAGTAGTTCTCGTCGGAGCCGTGGTCCGCGATCCGCGGGCCACGGCTCCGACCGTTCAGGTCGATCCGCCCTCGGTCAGAGCTGGCCGATCGCCTTGTGGGTCTGGGGGATCACACGGACCCGCGGGTACCGGCGCAGCGCACGCTCCTGGAGGGCCAGTACCTGGTCCGGGCTCGGGCCTTCCGCTACCTTCCCGAACGGGGTCACCGGTTGCAGGAAGACCTCGGGGCGGCGGTCGGTCCCCTCGGTATCCGACCGTCGATGATCCGGCCGTCCATGATCCGGCCGTCCGTCGCCGGCCAGGACGTGGCCGGCGGCCTCCGCCACCATGGCCATGGCCTCGTCGAACTGGCCCGGGTCGGTCGAGGCCCCGACGACGATCTTCACCCAGGTCGTGACCCCGCCCTCGATCGCCGTGTCGAGGAACCTGCGCTGGACGTCAGGTGCGACCTGCTCGCCGTCGACACTCGGGAGCTTCACGTCCATGCTCACGTAGGCGATCCACGGCAGCACGCGCTGCAACGCCGGGACCAACGTCCCGTTGGTCTCGAGCATGACGGCGCGCCCGGCCTCGGCCAGTCGCCTGGCCAGCTCGGTCACTCGAAGGGTCTGCATCAACGGCTCACCGCCGGTGATGCTGACGGAGTGGTGCGGGAGGAGTTCGCACAGTCGGTTCACCGAGCCGACCAGGGACGGGATGAGGACCGGGCTGGCGGCGATCACCCAGTCGCGTTGCCCCGGGGTGCGTTCGATCCGGCACTGCCCCGGGCGGAGGTCGAGGGCCTCGGGTTGGTCGCAGTAGGCACACCGGATATTGCAGCCGGTCAGTCGCACGAATACCTGTCGCTGGCCCACCAACGCAGCCTCCCCCTGGATGGCGGAGAAGACCTCGGTGGCCAAGATGTCGTCCGGCGGGCGCGAGCCGGTCACGTCAGCGCCGGGTCGTCGATGCCGGCATCGGCAAAGCCACGGGCTCTGAGGACGCAGGCGTCGCAGGTGCCACACGGCGCGTCGCCACCGCGATAGCAGGACCATGTCAGGGCCAGGGGCGCATCGAGCCGCAGGCCGATACGGATGATCTCGGATTTGGTGCACTCGATCAACGGAGTGCGAATGGCGATCGGGTCTCCCTCGACCCCTCGCTTCTGTCCGGTGGCGGCCACGCCCCGGAACGCCTCGATGAACTCGGGCCGGCAGTCGGGGTAGCCGGAGTAGTCGATGGCGTTGACCCCGATCCACACCGCATCGAGTCGGCGGGCCTCGGCGACGCCCAGCGCCACCGCCAGGAAGATGCTGTTGCGGGCGGGGACGTACGTGACCGGTATCCCCCCCTCGGCGCCGGCGGTCGGGACATCGATGGATGGGTCGGTGAGCGCCGACCCGCCCCACGCAGAGGTGTCGAGCGCGACCACCAGGTGTTCGGATCGGAAATGGCCGGCCACCCCGGCCGACCGGTCCAGCTCGGTGCGATGCCGTTGGCCGTAATCAAAGGTGAGCGCCAGCGGGGGCGATCCCGACTCCTGGCTGGCCAGGGCCATACATACCGTGGAGTCGAGGCCGCCTGACAGGACGACCAGGTGACCGGACATGGTCAGGAGCCGCCTCCGCGGCGCAGTTCTACCGACGACGTGTCGGTCTCCCACAGCCGCAGCCCGTCCAGCGCCACACCGGCATCGGTGAGGAGTTCCCAGGCCCGTTGGGCCAACAGCTCCGCCGTCGGGTTGTCGAGGACCTCGTTCAGATCGCGATGGTCCCACCGGGCGATGACCTCGCGGTCGACGATCTCGTGCAACAGGTCGAAGTCCATCACCACACCGTTGGCGTCGAGTGGTCCGCGAACCGTGACGTCGAGACGGTAGGAGTGGCCGTGCAGGTTTCGGCACTTCCCGGGGTGCCAGGCCAGCCTGTGCGCAGCTTCGAACTTGAAGGTGCATGTCACGCTGGTCAGCAGTTCGGCCACGTGGACGACGCTAACGCAAGTGGCACGGGGCTCGGTCTGCGACGCCTTGGTCGCGGGCGGCCCGGTAGGCTCGGCGCTGATGGAGGCCACCGGACGAGGAGATGGACCGGGGGACCGCCCCGGCGGTCTGTACCCCGCATCGGGTACGGACGCGCAGACAGACGGGAGACCCCAGGAGGCGGTGACCGTGGCCGGTAGCGGGGCCTTCGGGCCCAATGCGTGGCTGGTCGAGGACATGTACGACCGGTACCGGGCCGACCCCACCTCGGTCTCCGAGTCGTGGCGCGAATTCTTCGCCGACTACCGGCCCGTCACCGTGTCGCCTCCCGCCGCCGCGGTCGCAGCCCCAGCCCCAGCCCCGGGTCCGTCCGTCCAGCCCGGACCGACTCCCGATCCGTCGCGGACCGGTGTGGAACCGAACGGAGCATCGGCCACCTCCGGTCCATCGGCCGTCTCCGGCCCGGCCACCCCCTCCCGCCCGACGCCGTCGGCCGGCGCGGCGCAGTCGGCGACGGAGACGGCGACGCCGCTGCGGGGCGCGGCCGGTCGCATCGTGGCCAACATGGAGGCATCCCTCGGGGTTCCCACCGCCACCAGCGTGCGGGCCGTTCCGGCCAAGCTGCTCGAGGTCAACCGCACCATCGTCAACAACCAGCTCTTCCGGACCACGGGTGGCAAGGTCAGCTTCACTCACCTGATCGGTTATGCGGTCGTCAAGGGACTGGTCGCGGTTCCGGCCATGAATGCCGCCTTCGTCGATGACGTCGACGGGAAGGGGACCCCCGGGGTGATCCGGCACCAACATGTCGGGCTCGGGTTGGCCGTGGACGTCGAAAAGGCCGGCGGGAGTCGCACGCTGCTGGTGCCGTGCATCGCCGATGCCGATATGCGGGACTTCCGTGGCTTCGTGAGCGCCTACGAGGAGTTGGTGCGCAAGATCCACACCAACAAGATCGCCCCCGATGACTTCGCCGGGACGACCGTCACGCTGACCAACCCGGGGACGCTGGGAACCATCCAGTCGGTTCCCCGGCTCATGCCCGGGCAGGGACTCATCGTCGGCGTGGGGGCCCTCGGGTTCCCTCCGGGGTTTGAGGCCGCCGACCCCCGTACCCTCGCCGACCTGGGTATCGGAAAGACGGTGACCCTGACCTCCACCTACGACCACAGGATCATCCAAGGGGCGGAGTCGGGGCTCTTCCTGGCCTATGTGTCCGAGTGCCTGATGGGCGGCCACGGCTTCTACGACGAGGTCTTCGAGTCGCTCGAGACCCCCTACGAGCCGGTCCGGTGGCAGAAGGACATCAACGCGCCGGACGACGAAGGGGACGGCACCCACCTCCGCCTGATCAAGCAGGTGCACGTGCAGACCCTCATCAACATGTACCGGGTCCGTGGCCATCTCATCGCCCACCTCGATCCGCTGGATGCCGAACCTCCCCAGCTCCATCCGGAGCTCGACCCGCTGCATTACGGACTGACCATCTGGGACCTGCCCCGTCACTTCGTCTCGGACGGACTGGCCGGCAAGGACGTGGCCACCCTGGACGAGATACTGCACACGCTCCGCGATGCCTACTGCCGGACCCTCGGCGTGGAGTACATGCACATCCAGGACCCGGAGCAGAAGCGATGGATCCAACAGCACGTCGAGGGAGTCTCCACCGCGTTGCCACCCGAAGAGCAGCGCCACATTCTCGGCAGGCTGAATGCCGCCGAGGTATTCGAGCGGTTCCTGCACTCGCGCTATGTGGGCCAGAAGCGGTTCGGCTTGGAGGGGGCCGAGTCGGCCATCGTGCTCCTCGACACGATCCTCGACAGGGCGGTGGAGGAGAACCTCCACGAGGTGGTGATGGGGATGTCCCACCGCGGTCGCCTCAACGTCCTGGCCAACATCGTGGGCAAGTCCTACGGCGAAATCTTCGAGGAATTCGAAGGAAACCTCGATCCCGAATCGGTGCAGGGCTCGGGCGACGTGAAGTACCACAAAGGAGCGGTGGGGACCTTTGTGGCCCCCAGTGGGGGTTCCATCCCCGTCACCATGGCCTCGAACCCCTCGCACCTCGAGGCGGTCGACCCGGTGGTGGTGGGCATGGCCCGGGCCAAACAGGACGCGCTCGGTGGTGAGCAGGGTTCCGGGCCCCACTTCGAGGACGGGACCGGGAGCCCGTTCCCGGTGTTGTCGATCTTGCTCCACGGCGACGCCGCCTTCGCCGGCCAGGGCGTGGTGGCCGAGACACTCAACCTCTCGGGCCTGGCCGGCTACCGGACCGGCGGCACCGTCCACATCGTCATCAACAACCAGTTGGGCTTCACCACCGCACCCGAGGCCGCCCGCACGTCGGTGTACCCGACGGACGTGGCCAAGATGGTGCAGGCTCCGATCTTCCATGTGAACGGCGATGATCCCGAGGCCTGTGTCCGTGCCGCCCGGTTGGCCTTCGGATTCCGCCAGGCGTTTCACAAGGACGTCGTGATCGACTTGGTCTGCTATCGGCGCCACGGCCACAACGAGGGCGATGACCCGAGCTACACCCAGCCGCTCATGTACGCGCTCATCGAGGCCAAGCGCTCGGTCCGCAAGCTGTACACCGAGTCACTGGTGCGACGGGGGGACATCTCGCTGGAGGAGGCGGAGCGGGCCCTCGAGGACTTCTCCGCCCGCCTGCAAGCCGCCTTGGATGAGACCAGGGCCGAGGCTGAGGCCGAAGCGGTTGCGGGGAGCACCCCCGTGCTCCCCGAGTACGTGGTGCCCGACCTCTGGATCCCGTCGGTCGAGACGGGCGTCTCCGCCTCCGTCCTGGCCGGCCTGGCCGAGGTGGTTCGCACGGTTCCCGACGGCTTCGCCATCCACCCCAAACTGGCTCGCCAGTTCGAGCAGCGGGACAAGGTCGTCGCCGACGGCGAGATCGATTGGGCCCTCGGCGAAGCCCTGGCCATCGGGTCGCTGCTGTTGGAGGGGACCAACGTCCGGCTGACCGGTCAGGACACCAGGCGGGGGACGTTCTCCCAGCGCCACGCGGTGCTGGTGGACTACGCCACCGGCGCCGAGTACGTGCCGCTGGCCGGCCTGGAGGGCGGACGGTTCACGATCCGTGACTCACTCCTGTCCGAGTACGCCTGCGTGGGTTTCGAGTACGGGTACTCGGTCGAGGCCCTCGACGATCTCGTGGTCTGGGAGGCCCAGTTCGGCGACTTCTGGAACGGTGCCCAGATCATCGTGGACAACTTCCTGGTGGCGGCCGAGGACAAGTGGGCCCAACGGTCGGGGTTGGTGCTCCTGTTGCCCCACGGCTACGAAGGTCAGGGCCCGGAGCATTCATCAGCCCGGATCGAGCGCTTCTTGACCTTGAGCGCACGTGGGAACATGCGGGTGACCGAGCCGACCACAGCGGCCCAGTACTTCCATCTACTCCGGTCCCAGGTCAGGGGGGCGGACCGCAGGCCCCTGATCGTGTTCACACCCAAGTCCCTGCTCCGGGCCCGTGAGGCCCGGTCGCCGATCGGAGAGTTCACCGCGGGTTCGTTCTCCGAGGTCCTCGACGATCCGGGGACCGTCGACGTGTCCTTCGATGTGGACGGCGTGGACCGGGTGGTCCTGTGCGCGGGCAAGGTGGCCTACGACGCGTTGGCCCGACGGGACGAGCTCGGTGAGGCGGGCCGGCGTGTGGCGGTGGTGCGGGTCGAGCAGCTGTACCCGTGGCCGAAGTCGACCATCAAGGCCGTCCTCGACCGGTACAGCAAAGCCCGTGAGGTGGTCTGGCTGCAAGAGGAGCCCGAGAACATGGGGGCGTGGAACTTCGTGCACGGTCGGCTCCACAGGATCCTGCGGGACACCCACACCCTGTTCCACGTGAGCAGGGCGGAGTCGGCCAGCCCGGCCACCGGCAGTGGTGCGTTGCATCGGTTGGAACAGGACGACCTGTTGAGCCGAGCCATCGGCTGACCCGGAGCCTGTCCGGGCTCCTGGGGATCAGACCAGGAAGTCGTGGGCGAGGGCGATCCACATCTCGGTGGAGAGGTGCAGGGACTCGACGTCGACCCGTTCGTCGATCCCATGGAACATCGCTCCGTACTGCTCGAATCCGATGGCCTGGCTGTGCAGGCCGAATCCGTAGGCCACGCTGCCGAGCTCCCGGTGGAAGTGGGCGTCGGTGGCTCCCACCGTCAGGTAGGGCACGGTGCGGGCCCCCGGGTAGAACAGCCGGCTGACCCTCTCCAGCGCGTCCCACAGAGGCGTGTCCATCGGCGACGTGGTCGAAGGCTGTTCGGCCAGAAAGCGGATGTCCACGTCGTCGGCCAGGTCACCGACCGCCTCCTCCAGCATGGCCCGCACGTCGGCGCTGTCCCATCCGGGAAGGGAGCGGATGTCCACCTCGAGCTCGACCCGGTCGGGGATCACGTTGATCTTCGACCCGGTGCGGAGGATGGTCGGTGCCATGGTGGTGTGGGTGCATGCGTGGGCCTGGCGAGCCAGTCCCACCAGGGGAAGCTCAGCGCAGAAGGCGTCGATCCGGTCGGGGTCGAGCAGGGGCTCGGCCAGGTCCGGCGGGAAACCGATCCCCTCGATGAACCGGACCCACGCCTCGTGGAGCTGTGCCGCGGGACGGTACTTGTCGATACGCCGGACGACCTCGGCCGCCTTGACCAGGGCGTTGTCCGTCCGGAGGGGTTGGCTTCCGTGGCCGGGAGTTCCCCTCACCGACAGAAGGCACCAGTAGACGCCTTTCTCGCCGACGATCACCGGGAGCCGGGTGGTACCGTCCGCCCCGCCCATGGGGAACCCACCCGACTCGGTGATCACGTAGTCGGCACCGACGGCGTCGGCTGCATGGCGGCACAGCCACCCGGCACCGTGGGTTCCGAGGGCCTCTTCGTCGGCGACGGCGACGTAGGTCAGATCCCCTGCCGGGCGGAAGTCGCTGGTGGCCAGGTGGCGCAGACCGGTGGCCATGGTGGCCGTGAGATTGAGCATGTCGATGGCTCCCCGGCCCCACACCTCGCCGTCGATCAGCTCGCCGCCGAAGGGGTCGTGGCTCCAGTCGTCCGCGTTGGCCGGCACCACGTCCGTGTGGCCCAAGAGGGTCAGCGACGGTGCCGTGGGGTCGGAACCGTGGAGCTTCGCCACCAGCGAGGTCCGGCCCGGCTCGGGCTCGAAGGTCTCGAGGTCCACGCCCGAACCTTCGAGGTAGTTGGCCAGGAGGTCGGCACTGCGCTCCTCGTGGCCGGAGCCCACCGAGCCGTCGTTGACGCACCGGTTGCGGATCAGATGCTGCAAGAGGTCGGTCGCCTCGGCGGTGCGACTGCTCTCCGAGGTCACCATGTCATCTTACGGTCTGGGGTCGCTCCGGGGGCCCGTCGACAGCCGGATTGCCGGGGCGGCGCCCGGCATGGTCGGAATGCGCCTGGTCAGATGGTTGACTGGAGTCGGTATGGAACAAGATCTCCCCGAGCGGCGGCGGATCGTCGTCGACGGGTCCAACATCGCCACCGAAGGGCGGAGCCTGCCCAGTCTGGCCCAACTCGACGAGGCCATCCGGGCCTTTCTCGAGGAGTACCCCGGCTTCACGACCTCCGACGTCACCGTGGTGGTCGACGCGTCCTTCGGCCACCGAATCGACCCGTCCGAGGTGAGCGCCTTCGACCAGGCGGTCGAGCACGGCGAGATCATCACCCCACCCGCAGGTGCCATCGGCAGGGGAGACGGGTTCATCCTGAGGATCGCCGAGAAGTCCGGCGCGCTGGTGCTGTCCAACGACTCGTTTCAGGAGTTCCACGCCGAGCGTCCGTGGCTCTTCGAAGCAGGGAGACTGATCGGGGGAAAGCCGGTACCGGGCGTGGGCTGGATCTTCACCCCCCGGACCCCGGTGCGCGGGGCGAGGAGCCGATCGGTGACGGCCAAGTCGAAGCGGGGGCAGACGGTGTCCGACACCGGACGCGATCTGCCCTCGGACGAGTTCTCCGAGTCCGGGCCGGAACCGGTGCCGTCCCGGGCCGGGCGGCGGGCCCGAGGCACGGCGTCCACGGCGTCGGCGACCGCCACCAAGGCCGCCAAATCGACCAAGACGGCCAAGGCCGCGGGGGCGGACAGGCCGGCGGAGACGGCCAAGTCCACGAAGGCGACGGCCACCAAGACGGTCAAGCCCACAGGGGCGACGACGACCCGAAAGGCGGCAAAGGCCATCAAGGCCGCCAAGGCGGGCAAGGCCACCAAGGCGGGCAGATCCACCACGACCACCGAACCGGCCAAGGCCGCCAAGGCGGCCAAGCTCTCCGAGTCGCCGAGGAAATCTGCAGCCACCTCGGGGACCGGATCCACCATGGCCGGCACGCACATCCGGCCTCCCCAGCCCGCCAAAGCCGCCAAAGCCGCCAAAGCCGCCAAGTCGGCCAAGTCGTCGACGCCCACCAGGGCGATCAGTGCGACCAAGGCGACCAAAACCTCGAAAGCCTCCAAAGGCCCCAAAGGCTCGACCGGCTCCGAAGGCTCGGAGGTACAGGCCGGAGTGGCTTCTGGCCGGCACGCCGATGAGCGGGACCCAACGCCCGACAACGGGACCGGCCGGTCCGGCTCAGCTCCGGTGGCCCTCAACGATCCCATGACATTCCTGACCTTCGTGGCCGATCATCCGGTCGGAAGTTCGTTCGACGGCACGGTCGTCTCGTTCACCTCGCACGGCGCCCACGTCGACGTCGACGGCATGCTCTGCCATGTTCCCCTCCGGGGTCTTGCCCATCCGCCGCCCAAGAAGGCGCGCCAGGTGCTGGCCAAAGGTGAGACCCGACCGTTTCTGCTCGTCTCGCTGGATGCCGCCCGCCGGCGGGCCGAGCTCGCGCTACCGGGCATCGGCAGCTGACCGGGCGGGCGCCCGCAACCGGCCGGCGGAGGGATATCCTCGGCAGTCGTGCGAGCTGACGACTACCTGCCCCACCGCGACCCGTTCCTTTTCATCACCGAGCTCCTGTCGGTCGAACCCGGTCAGTCCGCCACCGGCAACTGGCAGTTGACCGGCGAGGAGGCGTTCTTCGCCGGTCACTTCCCGGGCCGGCCCACTCTCCCCGGAGTCCTGATGGTCGAGTCGCTGGCCCAATTGGGCGGGGTGGCGGTTCTGGCCGATCCGGCGTTCTCCGGTCGGCTGCCGCTCTTCGGCGGGATCGAACGGGCCCGGTTCCGCCGACAGGTGGTTCCGGGTGATCTGCTGGAGCTCGAGGTCACCCTGGGCCGGATGTCAGCACGGGCAGGCAAGGGCACGGGTCGGGCCTCGGTGCGTGGGGAGCTGGCGTGCCAGGCCGAGCTCCTCTTCGTCCTGGTGGACTCGGCGTCACCCGAGCCGGGCTGATCGGCTGTCGTCGATGCGCATCGCCACCTGGAACGTCAATTCGCTCACCGCCCGCCTTCCCCGGGTCGAGGAGTGGCTGGCCTACGCTCAGCCCGACGTCCTCTGCATGCAGGAGACGAAACAGGCCGATGCCGCGTTTCCCCACGGGGCGTTCGCAGCTCTCGGATACGAAACGGCCCACCATGGTGGTGGGAGGTGGAACGGGGTGGCCATTGCCAGCCGGGTGGGGTTGTCCGAGATCTCGACGGGCATGGGTTCGGTGGACGATGCCCAGGGCGCCCGGCTCATAGGCGCCGACTGCGGGGGTGTGCGGGTCATGTCGGTCTACGTCCCCAACGGACGGAGTGTCGACAGCGAGCACTTCGTGGCCAAGCTGGACTGGTTGACCCGACTGCGGTCACTGCTCGAGGAGACCAGCTCCCCGGACCGTCCGGTCGCGGTCTGCGGGGACTTCAACGTGGCACCTGATGACCGCGACGTCTGGGACCCGGCCCAGTTCGTGGGCATGACCCACGTGAGCCAACCCGAGCGTGACGCCCTCGCCCGCATCGAATCGTGGGGTCTGGTGGATGTGTTCCGGCGGCTCTACGACCAGGACGGTCTGTTCAGCTGGTGGGACTACCGGGCCGGGTCGTTCCACAAGCACCACGGCATGCGCATCGATCTGATCCTGGTCACCGAGGTGTTGGCCGCCCGGACGACCTACGGGTTGATCGACCGGAACGCACGCAAGGGCGAGAAGCCCTCCGATCACACTCCGGTCTTCATCGACACCACCGTGCCCGGGAGGGGATCGACCCCCTGACCGCTCAGGTGCGGAGACCGGCACGGATCGCGGCGATCCGGCGACCGGTCTCGACCGGCGTCGGCTTCCCGGTCCCGCTCCCCGATACCCGTGCCACCGCCGCCAGCCATGGCGACGGCTGGCGCTCGACCTTCTGGCCATGGCCCATCGTCCGGGCCCGCGACCACGAACAGTGCAGATCCGTGGAGGCGCGGGTCAGGGCAACGTAGAGCAGGCGGCGCTCCTCTTCGCGGGCGGTGTCCGACTCCGCGTAGATGATGGGCACGAACCCGTCCTCGAGGCCGACCACCATGACCGATGTCCATTCGAGCCCCTTGGCCCGGTGGAAGGTCGCCAACTCCACGGCGTCGGCGTCGGCGTCGGCCCCAGCCCCGGTCGCATCCCTCGGCGTCGGCCCCAGCGGCCCGCGGGGTCCCGTGGAACCGCCCGGGGGCGCGGCCTCGCGGCCGGGGGTCATCCGGTGGGGGATGCCGGCCCGGATCAGGGCCTGGCGCACCACCGACAGTTGATCGTGGGTACGGGCCAGCACCGCCTGGTCCGACCACCTGACCCCTTCGACCGACCGACGGGCCAGGAGGGCGGCCACACCTTCGGCCTCTGCGCTGTCGTCCTCGTAGCCGGTGACCACGGGTAGGGGGCCGTCGGGGGCCATCGAGCTGGGCGGCACCGCCACCGTTGTGCCCAGGGCGGCCACCGCCGCCGCCACCACCTGGGGGCTGGACCGGTGGTTCTGGTCGAGACGGACCACGACCAAGCCGTCCACGAACTCGTGAAGACGGGTGAGCAGCCCGGGATCCGCCCCGTTCCACCCGTAGATGGCCTGGTTCGGATCGCCGACCGCACAGAGGTCGCGCCGGTTGCCCAGGAGGGCCAGGATGAGTCTGAACTGGGCGGGGTTCACGTCCTGGAACTCGTCGACCGAGAGGTGCCGGTAGCGCCACCGCATACGCTCGGCGAAGTCGCTGTCGTCGTGGACCAGATCGGCGGCCCGGACCAGGACGTCGTCGAGATCGAGCATGCGCCGGCGTTGGAGCGAGGCCTCGTAGGCGCTGAAGGCGTCGACCACCTGATCGACCGAGACGACGGCCGGTCGGCCGGCATCCGAGGCCGCCGCCCCGTACGATAGTGCCGTCAGGCAATTGGCCTTGGCCCATCCGATCTCGGTGTCGACGGCCGATGCCAGTGCGGGATCACCGACCAGGTTGGTGAGCGTCCTGTGCCGGTGCTCGGCCACGGCCGGACCGGGGCGACCCGCGTCCAGGGCCTGTCGCCGAAGGAGGGTCAGTGCGAGCTGGTGGAGCGTGCCGGCGCGGACACCCGGGGTCGGAACGCCGCCCGCCTTCGCCGGCGTCGACACCGTGACGCCGTAGAGTCGGAGCCGCTGCCGCAGCTCGTGGGCGGCCTTGCGGGTGAAGGTGCAGATCAGGGTGTGATCGGCATCGGCGCTTCCCTCCCGGATGCGGCGGGCGGCCCGAAGGGTGAGGACCCGGGTCTTGCCGGAACCGGCGCCGGCGATGATGCATAGTGCCTCGGACGGCGACGCCACCGCCTGGCGCTGGCTCTCTGTGAGATCGGCCATGGCGCGGCCGAAGGGGTCGTCACGGCTCCCGGCGGGCCAGGTCGTCGGCGGCACCGGCTCGAGTGGTTCCACGGGAGGTGAGGCTATCGGTAGGGTGTGCCGGTGCTGAAGTCGTTCGCCGACGGTCGCCTGTTCGGTGGGACTTGGGGGTCGGGGGTCCCCTCCGTTCTGGCCCTCCACGGCTGGCGGCGCACCCACACCGACTTCAGTGGCGTCTTCGACGTCGACGACCCGGCCGGAGCGGTCGGTGCCATCGGTCTTGACCTGCCCGGATTCGGGGCCACCCCGCCACCGCCGGAGCCCTGGGGAACCGAGGAGTACGCCCGCCAGCTGCTCCCCCTCTTCGAGGAGCCAGGGGTGCTGGCCGACCGGATCGTCGTCGTCGGGCACTCCTTCGGCGGTCGGGTGGCCGTCCACCTCGGTGCGCTGGCGCCGGACCGGATCGAACGGATGGTGCTGTGCGGGGTGCCCCTGCTGGCCCGGGATGGGCCCCGGCCGCGGCCCGCGGTCGCCTACCGGGTGGTCCACCGCCTCCACTCCTTCGGGCTGGTCGGAGACGACCGGATGGAGGAGATGAGGGGCAAATACGGGTCCGCCGACTACCGGGCGGCGAAAGGGGTCATGCGTGACGTCCTCGTCCGCCTGCTGGCCGAGCAGTACGGAGACGCGATGGCCGCCATCCGCTGCCCGGTCGAGCTGATCTGGGGCGAGGAGGACACCGAGGTGCCCGTCGAGATCGCGGTCCGGGCCGCCGCGTTGTTCCCTTCCGCCCGACTGGTCACCCTGCCCGGTATCGGCCACCTCCTCCCGACCGAGGCGCCACGGGAGCTGCGACGGGCCGTTCTCCGACGGGATATCGGGACCGCCGGCCCTGATGCCGACAATTCCGGCCTGCGTCCCGCGGCGGCCGACGACGATCCGATGGCCGGTTCTCGTTGAGCGCTGCCGGCCGGTCGCCGACGATGGTCGCCGTGGACCTGTCCCGCTTTCACCATGGCGTGGCGTGGGTGACCGTCGCCTGCTGCGTGGCTGCGTGCGTGCCCGCCGGTCTGCGCTGGCTCCGGGTCGCGCAGCGCGAGCACTATCTGGCCGGGTCCGTGTCGCGGTTCGCAGGCCGGTGGTGGCGGTCGACGCCCGCCAACGCCGGCCTGGCCGTCGCCGCCGCCGTGGCCGCCGTCGTGTCGATCCGCTACCCGGTAGCCGGGGTGGTGGTGGCCGCGTCGGTGGCGGCCGGCCCGCTCGGCCTCACAGTACGCGGCCGGACGTCACCGTTGGCCTGGACCCACCGTCTCCGGAGGCTGGCCGCGGCGTGGGGGCTGCTCGAGGTGGTGCTGGTGGTCGTCGGGGTGGTCAGCGGGCTGGCCTCCCTTCTCGCTGTGGTGGCCGCCCTCGCCGTTCCTCTGGGGGTCGACCTGGCCTGTCGGGCCATGTCCCCGGTGGAGGTCCGACTGTCCGCCCACTTCGTGGACGAGGCCGCGGCCAGGTTGCAGCGTGTGGCCCCGATCGTCGTCGCCATCACCGGGTCGTACGGGAAGACGTCGACCAAGGGACACATCGCCTGCCTGGTCGGAACGGCCCGGACGGTGGTGGCCACACCGGCCAGCTTCAACAACCGGGCCGGTCTGGCCCGGGCCGTCAACGAACACCTGGCCGAGGGGACCGAGGTGTTCGTGGCCGAGATGGGAACCTACGGGCCGGGGGAGATCGCCGAGCTGTGCCGGTGGTGTCCCCCGGACATCGCGGTGATCACCGCCATCGGTCCGGTCCACCTGGAACGGTTCGGGTCCGAGGACCGGGTCCTCGAGGCCAAGTCCGAGATCATCGAGACGGCCGACGTCGTCGTGCTCCAGGTGGACGACCCCAGGTTGTCGGCGCTGGCCGACCGGGCCGAGTCAGCGGGGAAGCGGGTGCTCAGGTGCTCGGGAGCGGATCGTTCGGCCGATGTCGGTGTGGTGCGCACCGGGGACGGGAGCCGGATGTCGGTCTTCGTGCACGGGTCGGCCCTGGCCGAGGAGATCGAGATCCCGGTCGGTGTGCAGCCCGCCAATCTGGCCATCGCCATCGCCGTCGCCCTCGAGCTGAAGGTCGATCCCGACATCGCTGCCGCCCGGCTGCTCGAGCTTCCTCCTGTCGACCACCGACTCCAGGCTGTCCGCTCCGCGTCGGGGGCGATGATCCTGGACGACACCTACAACTCGAATCCGGCCGGAGCTTCCGCGGCATTGCGCGCCTTGGCGTCGGCGGGGCCGGACGTCGCCTCCGCCGGACCCGACGATCTCCGCCGCGCCGTGGTGGTCACCCCGGGCATGGTCGAGCTCGGACCGCGCCAGTTCGAGGAGAACCGGGAGTTCGGCGCCGCGGTCGCCTCGACGGCCACCGACCTGTTGATCGTGGGCCGGACCAACCGACGGGCCCTGCTGGCCGGCGCCAGCTCGGTCGACGGCTCGAAGGTCCAGGCCACCATGGTCCCGAATCGTCAGCAGGCGGTCGATTGGGTGCGCCGGCACCTCGCTGGGGGTGACGTCGTCCTGTACGAGAACGACCTGCCGGACCACTACCCTTGAACGTTTGAGCCGCTGAGCCGATCCGTCTGCCGGCGGTTCAGGTCCCCTCGGTGGCCGATCGGAGGAGTCAACCCAACGTGGCCGAAGTAGCTGTGATCTTCGGAGGTCCATCGCCCGAGCACGACGTCAGTGTGCTGACCGGGCTGCAGGCCGCCCGAGGCCTGGCCGGTGGGCCCAAGGGGCCGGGCACGATCATCCGGGCGCTGTTCTGGTCCAAGACTGGCGAGTGGTACGAGGTCGACCCCGACCTCGAGGCAGAATCCTTCCTCGAAGGCGTCCCTCGTGGCGCGAGGAAGCTGCAGTTCATCGCGGCTCCTGGCGGCGGGTTCTCCGAGCCCGGGGGCCGTCTCGGACGGTCCCGGATCCTGGAGTTCGAAGCGGCACTGGTGTGCTGCCACGGGGGGCCGGGCGAGGACGGGACACTGCAGGCGGCCCTCGATCTGGCCGGCGTGCGCTACTCGGGCCCGACCGTGTCGGGTGCCGCTCTCGGTATGGACAAGCTGGCCTTCGGGTCGCTGATGGCGACGGACGGACTTCCGACCCTGCCCCGGGTGCTGTTGGCCGCCGAGTCGGAACCACCTTCGTTCGCCGGGCCTTACATCGTCAAGCCCCGCTTCGGCGGCTCCTCCATCGGTATCGACGTGGTCGAGGATTTCCCCACGGCCGTGGCTCGGCTGGGCGTGAATCCCCATCTCCGCCTGGGTGCCGTCCTCGAGCCCTACCGTCCCGAGATGAGCGACCTCCAGGTCGGCGTGCGCCGGTGGCCGGCACTGGAGATCTCGGCCGTCGAGCGGCCCATCCGGAGCTCGGGTTCGGTGGACATCCTCGACTATCGCGACAAGTACGTGGCCGGCGAGGGGATGGCCGGGGCCAACCGCGAGCTCCCGGCCCGGATATCTTCCGAACTGGAGAAGGGGCTTCGCCACGCGTCGGAGCGGATTGCCGCTCTGGCCCAGGTCCGGGGTATCGCCCGGATCGATTTCCTGTCTGACGGCCAGCAGTTCGTGGTCAACGAGATCAACACCGTGCCCGGTTCCCTGGCCCGCTACCTGTGGGTGGCACCAGCGGTCCCGTTCGCCACCCTGCTCGACGATCTCATCGACGAAGCTCGTGAACGGCCCACCCACGCCTACTCCGTGGCCGGCGCCGACGGTACGGTCCTCCGTTCGGCCGGATCGATCGCCGCCAAGCTGGGCTGAGGCATTTGGCCGATCAGCGGTTCCAGCTCCGGCCGGGCGAGAAGATGCTGGTGGATGTCCGACCCCATTGGTCGTTCCTGACGGGTCCCTTGGTGGCGTCGGTGATCGCCATCGCGGCCGGGGTCACACTGGATTTCGCCTTCCCCCACACGTCGGTCGCACTGCACTGGGCCGAGGGGCTGGCCGTCGCTGTGCCGTGCCTCTGGTTGGCCGCACGAGTGGTGCGGTGGCGAACGACGAGCCTGATCCTCACGTCCCTCCGGTTGGTCGAACGATGGGGAGTCGTGTCGCGTCGGCAGGCTGAGACGGCCCTGGCCCACATCGCGTCGGTCACCGTGGTCCAGACATTCGGTCGCCGCATCGTCGGCACCGGAAGGTTGGAGCTGGAGATCCGAGGCGACGACGAGATCCGGTGGATCGATGACGTGCGCAAGCCGGTCATCGTCCAACGGGTGATCCACCGCCGACTGCTGCCCTATGCCGAACCGGGAACGCCGTTCGGATGAGAGGCTCGGGTGGACCCGCACGGCCGCCGGACCCGGCTGTCGGTCCGCTCGGCCACCGGTCCGCCCGGCGCCGTTCGGGTCTCAGGGGCGGCGCATGGCCATGGTTCCGTCGCTGGCCTCGACCCGCCACGCCGGTGCGGTCAGTGTCTCCGGGTCGACGGCATTCGGGCGGGTCAGCGCCACCACGCAGCCTCCGAACCCCGCACCGGTCAGCCGGGCGCCGAACACACCGGGACGGGCCGACAGCCCCTCCACCAATGCGTCCAGCACATCGGTGGAGACCTCGAAGTCGTCGGCCAGGCTCCGATGGCTCTGGATCATGAGGGATCCGGCGGCCGCGAGATCGCCGGCGGTCAGGGCGTCGGCGCACTCGCGCACCCGACGGCACTCGGAGACGACGTGCCTGGCCCGCCTGCGCAGGAGCGGATCGCGGAGGCCGACGAGGTCAGCTTCGCCGGCGGAGCCGAGGGGCCCGATGATGGATGCGGCCGCCTCGCACTCGGCGACCCGGACGGCGTACTGGGAGGAGTTGAGCGTCCGGTGCTGGCCCGAATCGACAACGATCACGTCGACGTCGGCGGGGACGGGGACCTGCCGGGTGGCCATGGTGGCGAAATCGATCAGCAGCGCGTGACCGCGGTGTCCGCCCGCGCAGACCAGGGGATCCATGGCACCGACCGGTACGCCCGACCGGCGTTCTGCCTCCTGGCACAACCGGGCGACGACCGACAGCGCCCCAGTGACCCCGAAGACTTCCGCCAGAGCCACGCACAGGGCGGCGCTCGACGAGAGTCCCGAGCCCATGGGCAGTGTCGACCCGATGTGCACGGTACCGCCCGAGTCGGGTCTGGCCAAGGCCACCATCGCCCCGACGAGACGGGCCCATGGCGGTTCGAGAGCGCCGATGATCTCCTCGGCGGCCGAAAGGTCGAGCGGGATGACGACAGGGTCCTCGAAAGCAGTTGACGAGACGGTGATGTGGGGCTGGTCCGCCTGGCGGAACTCCACCGTCACCCCGAGGCCGATGGCCATGGGCAGGGCCACGCCCAGGTTGTAGTCGGTGTGGTCACCGATCAGGTTCACCCTTCCGGGTCCTGTGGCTCGTCTGACCGGTGGCACCAGTCGGCTCCTCGGGGTCGGTGCAGGCGGAGAGATCGGCGATCCCTACGGACCGAGGAGGAGGCTACCGCCGCTGCCCGCCCGGCTCGTGCTCCGAGGCCCACGACTTCTGAGGCGGGCTCCGGGGACCCCGACCCCTGCCCCGACCCCTGCCCGGTAGCCCGGAGGTGCGCGCCCGGCCGGCGACGCGCGGCGTGCGTATTTGACCCCCGGGGTCCGCGGCGGCCACCATCCGGCCATGACCTTCACCGAAATCCCATGCCTGAGCGCGCCGGTCCGGTTCCGCCCCTCCCTGCCAACGGCTGGTGCCCGGTGAGCGGGCCGCTGGAGGGAATCCGCATCATCGAGCTGGCTGGCCTGGGGCCGGCCCCGTTCGCCGGGATGATGCTGGCCGACGCCGGCGCTGACATCGTGCGGATCGACCGCTTCGAGCGCGCCACGTATCCGCCCCACCAGGATGCACACGTCGACTTGATGAACCGAGGACGCAGGTCGGTGGCGGTGGATCTGAAGCATCCCGACGGGGTGGCCCTCATCCTCAGACTGGTGGAGTCGGCCGACGGCCTCATGGAGGGATTTCGTCCGGGGGTCGCCGAACGGCTCGGATTCGGGCCAGACGTCTGCATGGCCCGCAACCCGAAGCTGGTATTCGGCCGAATGACCGGCTGGGGCCAGGAGGGACCGATGGCCCAGGCCGCCGGACACGACATCGACTACATCGCGTTGGCCGGTGCCCTCGAGCCGCTGGGACGGGCCGGCGAGCGCCCGTTGCCACCTCTCAACCTGGTGGGGGACTTCGGGGGAGGCGGCATGTTGCTGGCCTTCGGCATGCTGGCCGCCGTCATCAGCGCCCAGCGGACGGGGAAGGGACAGGTCGTCGACGCGGCGATGGTCGATGGTGCCGCCTCGTTGATGACGATGACATTCACCCTGCGAGCCTCGGGAATGTGGACCGGTCCACGCGGCACCAACCTGCTGGACACCGGCGCCCACTTCTACGAGGTGTACGAGACATCGGACGGAGGGTTCATCGGCGTCGGCGCCATCGAGCCGCAGTTCTATGCCGAACTGATCCGCCGGATCGGCCTGGAGGGAGAGGAGCTGCCTCCCCAGATGGATCGTGAGGCCTGGCCGGCCATGAAGGAGCGGTTCGCACGGATCTTCGTGGGAAAGACCCGGGCCGAGTGGGAGGCGACCTTCGAGGGGAGCGACGCCTGTGCCGCGCCAGTCCTGTCTCCCGCCGAGGCCCCCGAGCATCCGCACAACCGGTTCCGCCAGACCTTCACCGAGGTGGCCGGGGTCGTGCAGCCGTCACCGTCACCACGCTTCGTCGGTACGCCCGGTTCGATCCGCAGGCCCCCGCCCAATCCTGGGCAGTACGCCGACGAGGCGCTGGCCGACTGGGGTTTGGCTGAGGATGAGATCGGCGAGTTGCGCAAGTCGGCGGCCATCCGCTGATCGGGAGGATCCTGCCGTCCCCTCCCGTCCCGTCAGGCCCGGCCCGGGCGCGCCCCGGCCGGTCTGGTTTGCGTGGATGCCGTCCGGTCTGGCCCGGCCGGTCTGGTTGCGTGGTGCGACTTCCGGCAACGAGCCCGTGTGTTCGTTTGGCGCAGATGGGCTAATTATCGCCTACAGCCGGTAGGACTCTGGCATTTCTATCGGCTGTAGGCGATAATTGGCCGAATTCGGAAAATTGAACTTGGATGATCCTGAGCCTCGACTTCGGCTCTCAAAATCGACGGCGGCTCTCCAGCGGAATCGACGGCGGCTCTCGCCGGTGCCTTCAGAGGTTGACCACCGGGCAGGTGACCGTCCGGGTGATCCCCTCGATCAATTGCATCCGGCCGACCACCATCTGGCCGAGCTCGTCCACCGTCCCTGCTTCGGCCCGGACGATGACGTCGTAAGGCCCGGTGACCCCTTCAGCGGCCACCACTCCGGCCAGCGTGGCCACCGCACGGGTCACCGAGGCCGCTTTTCCGACCTCGGTCTGGATCAGCACGTAGGCGTTGACCGGCATTCGGACCTCCCGGGACACCGAGACAGGTGGACGGGCGCATGTTATCGCCCGCCCCCCGCGGCCTACCATGCCGTCGTGACCGTTCGGGAGCGTGGTGACCAGTTTCGCCGCCTGGCCCGGTCGGCGATCACCGACCTGTTCGACCAGCGTCGGCCGTTCGGTCGGTTGGCGCTGACCCACGTCCTGATGACTGCGGGCGACACGATGTTCGCGGTCTCCCTGGCCGGCTCCCTGTTCTTCTCGATCTCGCCCACGGAGGCCAGGGACAAGGTGCTGTTGTACCTCCTCCTGACCGTCGGGCCCTTCGCCGTGGCCGCCCCGGCCCTGGGTCCGGTCATCGACCGCAGCCGAGGTGCTCGCCGGGCGATGGTGGTGGCATCCGCGCTGGGTCGGGCGGCGTTGTGCCCCTTCCTGGCGCGGGACATCCACTCGCTGCTGCTGTTTCCCGAGGCGTTCGCCATGCTGGTGCTGTCCAAGGTGTACGTGGTCACCAAAGGAGCGCTGGTCCCGGAGATGGCGGCCCTTGGAATGCTGGACGAGGTGGCTGATGTGCCGACCGGCCAGCCCGAGGACGAACCCCGTCCAGCGTCTGATCCGCCACCGGCCCAGGCCGTTCGCGGGCCGGACCCCACACCTCCGTACGGGATGCCGGTGGTCCACGTCGACGACCCCGGCACTGGGTCCGACAGGATCGAGCCGGATCTGGCCACCCTCAATGCCCGCCTCGGGCTGCTGGCGTCCTTGTCGGGCTTCGCCTTCGCTCTCCCTGCCGTCGCCATCCTCAAGCTGGGTGGGGCGGACGGTGCCGCCGCCGTGCTGTGGGTACTGGTTGCGGTCTTCGCGGCTGCCGCGGCTGCCGGTGCGCGGCTGCCGGTGCCGTACCGGTTGACCGGGAACCGGGCGGGATGGCGTAAAGATCTGGATCAGATGAGGGGGGAGATCGCCCCGCCTCCGGCTCCCGCAGTGGAGTTCGCTCCCGACGCGGATCCGACCTGGGCCGAGGACGAGGACGACCTGGCCGCGCTCCGGCCCATCGCCGACACCGAGGTGACTCTGGCCCTGATGCCCATGTCGGTCCTGAAGGCCCTGGTTGGGTTCACCACCTTCCTGTTCGCGTTCGGCTTGCGCCGAGAAGGAGCCGCGACCTGGTGGTTCGGCCTCGTCCTGGGCGCGTTCACCGCCGGTGCCCTCATCGGGGTGTTGCTGGTGTCGAGGATCCGGCGGGTGCTGAACGAGCAGCAGATGCTCACCGGCTCACTGTGGGTCGTCGCTGTGGTGACCGGGATAGGCGCCGCCTACCCGGCCCGCTGGTACTGGGCGGTGGTGGCGCTGACGGTGGGAGTGGCCAGTGCAGTGGCCAAGCCCTCGTTCGACGCGCTGGTCCAGCGGCACGTGAGCGAGTCCAACCAGGGCCGCGCATTCGCCCGCAACGAGACCCGGTTCCAGATCATGTGGGTGGCCGGCTCGTTCGTCCCGGTTGTCCTCTCGCTGCCCGCGCCGGGGGGAGACCTGGTCATGGCGGTGGTGGCCGCGGCGGGCGCGGGTTCCTACATGAGCTCCAGACGCGCCCTCCGCAGGTAGCCGAGAGCCGCCGTCCCGGGTCGGTGGTCCGCCGAATGGACTCAGCCGAGTTGTTGTTCGAGCTTGTCCACTTCCGCCCGCAGGCGGTCCGGGAGCTTGTCGCCGAACGTGGCGAAGTGGTCACGGATCTTCGGGACCTCGGATCTCCACTCGTCGGGGTTCACGGCCAGCAGCTTCTCCATGTCGGCGGGCGACACGTCGAGTCCATTGGTATCGATGGCTCCCGGTGCGGGTATGTAGCCGATCGGGGTTTCGGTGGCATCGCCGGTCCCGTTGACCCGTTCGAACACCCACTCCAGCACCCGTGAGTTCTCCCCGTAACCCGGCCACAGCCAACGCCCGTCCTCGTCCTTGCGGAACCAATTGACATAGAAGATCTTGGGAAGCTTGTCCGGATCGGCGGAGGCGCCGATGCTCAACCAGTGGGCGAAGTAGTCGGCCATGTTGTAGCCGCAGAAGGGGAGCATGGCGAAGGGGTCACGTCGCAGGTTGCCCACTGCGCCGGCGGCGGCGGCGGTGGTCTCGGACGCCATGATCGATCCGAGGAAGACCCCGTGGCCCCAGTTACGCGACTGGAAGACCAACGGGACGACAGAGGCCCTGCGTCCACCGAACAGGATGGCGTCGATGGGCACCCCGGCGGGGTCCTCCCATTCCGAGGCGATGGCCGGATCCTGTGCGGCCGGGACGGTGAAACGGGCATTGGGATGGGCGGCCGTCGTTCCCGAGTCCGGTGTCCATTCCTCGCCCTTCCACGAGGTGAGGTGTGAAGGGGGATCGTCGGTCATACCCTCCCACCACACGTCACCGTCGTCAGTGAGGGCGGTGTTGGTGAAGACGGCATTGCCGTCCAAGGTGATCATGGCGTTGGGATTGGTGTGGCTGTTGGTGCCGGGGGCCACCCCGAAGAACCCTGCCTCCGGGTTGATCGCGTAGAGCCGACCGTCGGCACCGAACTTCATCCAGCAGATGTCGTCTCCGATGGTCTCGACCTTCCAGTCCGGGAGAGTCGGGATGAGCATGGCCAGGTTTGTCTTGCCGCAGGCCGAAGGAAACGCCCCGGTGACATACCTCGTCTCGCCCGCTGGGGAGGTGAGCTTGAGGATGAGCATGTGTTCCGCCAGCCAGTTGTCGTCGCGCGCCATGACCGAGGCGATACGGAGGGCGAAGCACTTCTTTCCCAGGAGGGCGTTACCGCCGTAACCCGAGCCGTAGGACCAGATCTCGCGGGTTTCGGGGAAATGCACGATGTATTTGTTGTCGGCGTCACAGGGCCACGGAGAATCGACCTCCCCATCCGCCAGCGGTGCTCCCACTGAATGGAGGCACGGGACGAATTCCCCGTCAGTTCCGAGCACCTCGAGGGCGCCTCTCCCCATGCGGGTCATGATCCGCATGGAGACGGCCACGTAGGGAGAGTCGGTGATCTCCACCCCGATATGGGCGATGGAGGACCCGAGAGGTCCCATGGAGAACGGGACGACGTACATGGTCCGTCCCCGCATCGATCCCCTGAACAACTCGGTCAGCTTGCCCCGCATCTCCTCGGGGTCCTTCCAATTGTTGGTCGGGCCGGCATCGGACTCGAGGGTCGAGCAGATGAACGTCCGGTCCTCGACGCGGGCGACGTCGCCAGGATCCGAGTGTGCCCAATAGCTGTTGGGCCGCTTGGCGTCCGACAGCTTTGTGAAGGTTCCCGCGTCCACCAGGAGCTGGCACAGCCGGTCGTACTCCTCGGCCGAGCCATCACACCACTCGACGCTGTCGGGCTCGGTCAGAGCGGCGACCTCGTCGACCCATGCGATCAGCTTCTTGTGTTCTGTCGGGGGCATGGGGTTCTTACTCCTCCTCGGGATTGCGGATCGATCCAACCGCCGGACAGGGGCCCCGTCGGGCTTGTCCACGGGTTATCCACTGATTGTAGTGGGGGACCATGCGACACAATGGTAGGCAAGGGACGTGAGGAGTCCCAATTCCGGGGATCGGCCGGGTCGAAACGGGGACGTGGACGAGTTCGCCGCCATCGAGCGGTTGAGGCGCCGATTCGAGTCCGCGGCCCGGTCTGTGTTCCCCGACGGGCCCCTCCCGCCACCGGGGGACACATGGATAGGCGACGACGCCGCGGTCACGGCCATCGACTCGGCCGACCAGGTCCTTTGGGCCACCGACCTCGTCGTCGAGGGTGTCCATTTCGATCTCGATCTCGTCACCCTCGGCGATGCGGGGTTCAAGGCGCTGATGGTCGCGGTCTCCGATCTGGCCGCCATGGGGGCTTGGCCGCGCTTCGCCCTGGTCTCGATAGCCGCACCCGCCGGCACCGATCTCGAACTGCTGGGGGTGGGCCTGGCCGAAGCGGCAGTGGAATCCGGGTGCGTGGTAGTCGGCGGCGACCTCTCGGCGTCTCCGGCCCTGGTGATCTCGACGGCGGTCATGGGCACGCTCAGGGCGGACCCCGGTCGTGGGCCGCTGCTCCGCTCGGGGGCCCGGCCGAGCGACCGCCTGTTCGTCACCGGTCCGCTGGGCGGTTCGGCTGCCGGCCTGCGCCTCCTCCGCGGCGGGGATCCGGCCGGCCCGGCCGCTGATGGCCCGCTGCGTGCCTACCGCCGCCCGGCGGCCAGGCTCAGTGAAGGCGAGGTGGCACGGATGGCGGGGGCCACCGCGGCCATCGATGTCTCCGACGGACTGGCCTCGGACCTCAGGCATCTGGGGGCCTCATCCGGGGTGGGCATCGCCCTCGATACCGTCCCCGTGGCCGACGGTGCGACCGAGGTGGAAGCCCTTGACGGCGGCGAGGAGTACGAGCTCCTCGTGACCTGCGGGGACACCGATCGGCTGATGGGAGCATTCCGGGCCGCCGGGTTGCGCCCGCCCCTGGCCATCGGTCGGTGCACCGACCAACTGGGCCGATACACGCTCGAGGGACGGCCGTTGTCCCCGGGTGGATGGCACCATAGGTTCTGAGAGCGCCCTGGACCGGCTGCGCCCGCATGGTCGACCGCGGGGTGTTCGGCGTCGTACGATTGGTGCTCCCAGAGGGCTGCCAGTTCTCAGGAAACTCTCAGGTTCGACGGTCACGATGGATCCGGTGAAGTCCAATTGGGAGGACAGGTCACAGAGCGTGTCCCAGCCTCAGAGCGTGTCCCAGCCACAGAGCGTGTCCAGGTCAGAGAGCGTGTCCAGGTCAGAGAGCGTGTCCCAGCCACAGAGCGTGTCCCGGCGCACGGGCGCGCCGGCCGCCGCCTTTTCCGTGGCCGGCCACCGCCTCCTGGTGGTGGATGACGAGAAGAGCATCACCGATCTGGTGGCGATGGCCCTCAACCTGCACGGGGCCAACGTGGAGGTGGCCCACGGCGGGCTCGAGGGACTGAAGATCATCGACACCTTCCGCCCCCATCTGGTCGTCCTGGACGTGATGCTGCCCGACCTTGACGGGTTCGAGGTGCTCAAGCGCATGGGATGGCAACGTCAGACGGCCTCTATCCCCGTGCTCTTCCTGACGGCGAAGGGCGATCTTGACGACCGGCTGCGCGGCCTGGCCGCCGGCGGTGACGATTACATGACCAAGCCGTTCAGCGTCGAGGAACTGCTGCTTCGCATCGCCGCCATCCTGCGGCGCACCGACGGGTACGAGGACGTGGGACCGCGGATGTCGGTCGGGGACGTCTCCTTGGACGAGGAGAGCTACGAGGTGTGGCGGGGTTCGGTGCCGATCGAGCTCACACCGACGGAGTTCAGGTTGCTCCACTACCTGATGATCAACTCGGGCCACGTTGTCTCCAAGTCCCAGATACGAGACTGGGTGTGGGACTACAGCTTCGACGGCAAGGTCAACATGGTGGAGGTGTACATCAGCTATCTGCGCAAGAAGCTCGACGCCTACGGACCGCCCATGATCCGTACGGTGCGCGGGATCGGCTACTGCCTGCGGGCCGCTCCCGATGCCGGCGCCGCCTCTCCGCCCGACACGAGCGAATGACCCTCCGTCTCCGACTCATCCTGTTGCTGGTCGGGATCGTCGCTGCTGGCCTGGTCATCTCGGATGTGGTCACCTACAACGCGCTCCGGGCGTTCCTCATCACCCGGGTCGACCAACAGCTCGAAGTTGCCACCTTCCCGGTGGGCCGAGCGCTGGCATCAGCATCGGGGCTCGGCCCCTCGGTGCCGGCGGCCCCCCCGACGGGGACGACCAACCCGAGGGGGACCCTCGGGGGGACGGCATCGGTGGTGCCCGGTGCCGCGGCCGCGGGTGCTTCGCACGGCTCTCGCGCTGATCCGTTTCGCGACGGCGGCGAATTCTTCAACCGGTCGGGCACCTTTGCCCGCGGCGTGCTGGTCCCCCCGGGCACCTACGGACAGCTTCGCAGCTCCAGCGGCAAGATCGAGGCGCACCTGTTCTTCAGTTATGGCGAGAAAGCACCCGGCCCCCCCGGTCTTCCTGCACACATGCCGGGTTCGGGCGCGTCCGCTCGTTCCGACCTCTACTTCTCGACATCGAGTAGTGGTCCGGACGCCGTCTCCTACCGGGTGCTGGCCAAGCCGCTGCCACACGGCGCCGGAACCATCATCGTCGCCGTGCCCCTGGCGGACATGAACAGCACCCTGGGCCAGCTCCTGCTCATCGAGGCCATCGTGTCAGCCCTGGTCCTGATGGGCCTCGGCTTCCTTTCGTGGGCGATGGTCCGCCGCGATCTGCGTCCCCTCGAGGAGATCACCAGGACGGCCGGCGTCATCGCTCGCGGCGACCTTTCCCAGCGGGTGGCCCACGTCTCCGGGGCGACCGAGGTCGGCCAGTTGGGACAGGCGTTCAACACGATGGTCGACGGGATCGAGGTGGCCTTTGCCGAACGGGCCGCCTCCGAGGATCGCCTCCGGCGGTTCCTGGCTGACGCTTCACACGAATTGCGGACACCACTGACCTCGATCCTGGGTTACGCCGAGCTGTTCGACCTGGGGGTTCGAGATCGACCCGAGGATCTGGCCGCGTCGATGCGCTACATCAAAGACGAAGCCTCGCGCATGGGGACGCTTGTGGACGACCTGTTCCTTCTCGCCCAGCTCGATCATGAGCGGCCGCTGCGCATCGAACCGGTGGACCTGGCCGACATCGCCCATCGGGCCGCCGCTGGTCTCCGTGCCTCTGCCCCGGGTCGCTCCGTCGCTCTGGATGTCGACGGCCCCGTCATTATCGACGGGGATGCGCTCCGGATCCGTCAGGTCATCGACAACCTCCTGGTCAACGCCTTGACCCACGCCCCGGGGGATTCGCCGATCGAATTGACCGTCGTCGAAGAGGATGAGTCTGCGGTCATCCGTGTGCACGACGACGGCCCGGGGATCGAACCTGCGGATGCGTCGCGGATCTTCGAGCCCTTCTTCCGGTCGGATCCGTCACGAGCCCGGTCATCGGGGGGAGCAGGGCTCGGACTGGCCATCGTCGCGGCCATCGTCACCGCGCACCACGGGACCGTCTGGGTCGAACCGGGACCCGGCGCCACCTTTGAGGTTCGCCTCCCCCGAGCCGGGGGCGCAGTGCCCGCCAGGGTTCCCGAAACCGAGGTGCCGTCACCCGCAGCTGTGCCCGGGCGCTGAGGTCGGTCGGAATCCCATTACCGCTGGCTGTGCCCGAACGAGCCGCGGCCATGCTGCACGCACCAGGCGTGGGAAGGGTCGAGGGCGACAGCTCTTAGGCAACTTCCAAGCTCTTCTTATTGTTTTCACAGGATTGGCGGGCAGGGTGGAAGGCATGCAAACCGAAATCCATGGCCACCAGCACTTCCTTCGCCGGCTCCCGCGCGTCGGCGCCGTGCTTCTGCTCGGCGCGCTCGGCGTGCTGCTCGCCGCATGCAGCAGCAGCGGTTCGGCGGCAACCACATCCACGACTGCGAAGTCCTCGGCCGCATCGAAGACCTCCGCTTCTTCGTTCACCGCTTACCGGAATTGCCTGGCTCAACACGGTGTGACGCTTCCGAACTTCTCCCATCGGGGTGGCGCTCCTTCGGGCACCGGAGGCTTCACCGGTGGAACCCGTCCCTCAGGCACGAATGGCTTCGGCGGATTTGCCAACAATCCCAAGTTTGCGACCGCGGAGAAGGCGTGTGCGAGTCTCCGGCCGAAAGGAGGCTTCGGCGGAGGCTTCGGTCGCGGTGGAGGGAACAGCACAGCGTTTGCCGCTTACCGGAACTGCCTGAAGCTGCATGGAGTGACACTGCCGACGCGTGGCACCCCTCCGAGCACGGCCGACACCTCCGGCGCTGCCTACCAGGCCGCGGCGGCCGCCTGTGCATCGCTGCGTCCGACACCGACCTCGACCCCGTCGTCGACCGGCTGATCAGCCATCGGCTATCGAACAGGCCGCTCCATCCGACTACGTGAAAGGGACAACGACCCAATGCCAGCAGGGAAGGGACGCTCGCGCCGCAAGCTGATTGGTTATATCGGGTTGGTCGTCGTGGTGGCCGCGGCCGCATCCGTCGCCCTCTACTCCATCTACGGCTCGTCTTCGGCTGCATCGACGACGACCGCCCGGACTGCGACGGTGCAGCGAGGCACAGTCCAGTCGAGTGTGTCCGCCTCCGGAAACGTCTCGGCGGCCACGTCGGCGAGCGAGAACTTCGATTCGAGCGGCACCCTCACCTCCGTCGATGTCGTGGTCGGGGACACGGTCAAAGCCGGGCAACTGCTGGCCACCGTCGACCCGGCACCGGCCCAGGCCAACCTGGACGCAGCCCAGGCCGCGTTGTCGGCTTCGCAGACTGCGCTGGCTGACGCTGAATCGGGTGGTACCCCGGCCGAGCAGGCACAGAACCAGGCCAGCCTCATCTCGGCCCAGCAGCAGCTGACCGCGGACCAGAATCAGCTGACCTCCGACCAGACGGCGCTCCAGACTGCTCAGGCGGCGTACACGGCCAGCCAGGCACTCGGCTGTCCGGCGTCCACAGCCACTGCGGGCAGCAGCGCCTCCAACTCCGGGACCACCAACGGCGGAGGATCCGGCGCGAACGGAAGCTCGGGCACCTCCAACTCCGGTTCCGTTCCGGCCCCTCAGCCCGCCACCGCACCCGTCGCCACCACCGGATCGGCCTCCGGGGTCGGTACCGCCTCGGCCAGTCTTGGCGGATCCGTGATTCCCAACGGCGCCGCTACCACCTACTACTTCGAGTACGGCACCTCGACGGCCTTGGGGACGGCCACCGCCGCCGCCACCGCCGCCGGCACGGGATCGACACCGGTGTCGGTGGCGGCCACCGTGACCGGCCTCACGCCCGACACCAGCTACCTGTTCGAACTCGTCGCCACCAACTCGGCGGGATCGTCCACTGGACTTCCTGTCGTCCTCACCACGGCCCAGAGCTCGTGTGTGACGGAACAGCAAACGATCGCCACGGCCCAGCAGACCGTGGCCCACGACCAGGCCACGGTGGCGGCCCAGCAGCTCACGGTCTCGGCCGCGCAGGCGAATCTGGTGGTCACCCCGTCGACCGTGGCCCAGGACCAGGCCGCCGTGGCCCAGGATCAGGTCACGGTCAAGACGGACACCACGGCGCTGGCCAACACCAAACTCGTCGCCACCATCAGCGGCACCGTCACCGCGGTCAACGGATCGGTGGGTCAGACGGTCAGCGGGTCGGGGTCCACGACCACCGCGGCATCCACCTCGGGCACGGGCTCCACGGGCACGGGCTCCACGGGCACGGGCTCCAGCGGCTCGGGCTCCAGCGGCTCGGGCTCCACGGGCACGGGCAGCACGGGCTCGGGCAGCACGGGCTCGGGCAGCACGGGCTCGGGCAGCACGGGCTCGGGCAGCACGGGCTCGGGCAGCACGGGCTCGGGCAGCACGGGCTCGGGCAGCACGGGGTCCTCGGGTTCGAGCTCCTCGTCCGCGTTCATAACCATCCAGAGCCTGGGCAGTCTCGAGGTGGTGTCCGACTATGCCGAGGCCGACGCCACGAAGATCGCGGTCGGGCAACCGGCGACCATCACGCTCGCGGCGCTTCCCGACACCGAGCTCACGGGGGAGGTCACCTCGGTGTCCCCCACGGCCACCGTGGTGAGCAACGTGGTCACCTATCCGGTGACCGTCGCCCTGGAGAACGTACCGAGCGACGTGAGGGAGGGAATGACGGCCGAGGTGAGCGTCATCGTCCAGACGGCGACCGACGTGCTCGAGCTACCGAGCGCCGCCATCACGACGCTCGGTTCGGCCTCGACGGTGACGGTGCTCTCAAACGGGGTGCGAACGGTGAAGCCGGTGACCGTCGGATTGGTGGGCACCTCGAGCACAGAGATCCTGAGTGGGCTCACGGCTGGCCAGACCGTGGTGGAGCCGACGGCCAGTGTGGCCGCCTCGACCGGCACGACGACCGGTGGGACCACCACCGGCGGGGGAGGATTCGGCGGCGGTGGCTTCGGCGGAGGAGGATTCGGCGGCGGTGGCTTCGGCGGCGCCGGATGACGGCGACCGGTACCGAGCCGGCACTCGCCCCCGGAGAATCCACCCCCTCGACGCCGCATGGACGGCGCTGGCCGGTCATCGCCATCTCGGACGTCGTGAAGCGCTACCCGATGGGCAGTAACGATGTCTATGCCGTCCAAGGGGTCTCGCTGGTGGTCGAAGCGGGGGAGTTCGTGGCCGTCATGGGTGCGTCTGGATCGGGCAAGTCGACGCTCATGAACATCATCGGCTGCCTCGACGTGCCGACGAGCGGCCACTACCGCCTCGATGGCGTCAACATCCGGGACCTTGACGATCGTGAGCTGTCCCGGATCCGCAACCGGAAGATCGGATTCGTGTTCCAGAGCTTCAACCTCCTGGCCCGCATGACCGCCGTCCAGAACGTGGAACTGCCGTTGGCGTACGCCGGCGTCAGGGCCAAGAGGCGCCGTGCCGCGGCGCAGGCGTCGCTGGCCTCGGTCGGCCTCGGCGAGCGCATGGACCACTTTCCCGGCGAGATGTCCGGCGGCCAGCAGCAACGGGTCGCCGTGGCCCGGGCCATCGTGACCAACCCAGCACTCATCCTCGCCGATGAGCCCACCGGAAACCTCGACAGCGCCTCGAGCGTGGACGTGATGTCGGTGTTCAGCAGCCTGCACGCGCAGGGGCGCACGGTCGTCATGATCACCCACGAAGAGGACATCGCCGCCTATGCCACTCGGGTGATCCGATTGCGCGACGGTCGGATCGTCGATGACCGGCAGCAGAGCGCGGGCCAGGCGCAGAGCGTCCACGTTGCACACGCCCGGGCGAGCGCGGCTCCCGACCCCGTCGCGGGTGGGGCGCAGTGAGCCTCCGTGCCAACCTGGTGATGGCGCTCCGGGGCATCAGCTCGAACTGGTTGCGCTCCCTCCTCACCATGCTCGGGGTCCTCATCGGCGTAGCCGCGGTGATCGTTCTTCTGGCTGTCGGTACCGGGTCGTCGCGTGCCGTTGAGTCCCGCATCGACCAGCTGGGGACCAACACACTGACCGTCTCCAGCTCAGGGCGGTTCGGGCGGGGTACCGCACAGACGGGAACGCAGAGCCAGAACGCCACCCTGACGCTGGCCGACGTGAAGCTGATCTCCGATCCGGACAACGCCCCCGACGTGCAGTCGGTCTCACCTGTCGTCTCGACCAGTGAAACGGCTACCTACGACGGCGCCACCTATTCGACCTCGGTCATCGGCTCGACCCCGTCCTATATGACGGCCACGAACTACACGGTGTCGGCAGGTCGAGCCATCACGGCCACAGATGTCGCCCGCCACGCCCAGGTGGTCGATATCGGCGCCGACGTGGCCAGCAACCTGTTCGCCGTGGGCTCGAACCCGATCGGCCAGGAGATCCAGCTGGGCTCGGCCCAGTTCCAGGTGGTCGGACTGTTGGCGGCCAAGGGAACCAGCGGCCTCACCAACCAGGATGCGGTCGTCATCGCCCCGTACACGGCCGTGCAGGACCAGCTGACGGGGGAGTCCCAGTCGTTCTCGGAGCTTCTGGTGCAGGGAAAGTCCTCGTCCACGCTCACGTTGGCTCAGAGCGAGGTCGAGAGCATCCTGGCCGCACAGAACGACACCACCGTGGCTGACCTGCCCTTCAGGGTTCTGAACGAAGCCAGCCTGCTGAGCACGGCCACGTCCACCACCAACACCTTCACCGCCCTGCTCGGCTGGGTGGCGGCGGTGTCGCTTCTCGTGGGAGCCATCGGAGTGATGAACATCATGTTGGTCACGGTGACGGAGCGCACGCGTGAGATCGGCCTCCGCAAGGCCATCGGCGCACCCAGGTCGGTGGTGCTCAGCCAGTTCCTCATCGAAGCCGTGGTCATCTCACTGCTCGGCGGGGTCGTCGGTGTGGTGGTCGGCCTCACCGGCGCGAGGTTCAAGATCGACGGGGTGCAACCGGTCATCGCCCCGTATTCGATCCCGTTGGCCTTCGGAGTCGCCTTGCTGGTGGGAATCGTGGCCGGGCTGTATCCGGCCTATCGTGCCGCGTCGCTCCGCCCGATCGATGCGCTGCGTTACGAGTGAGTGAGAGAAGGACGGACCGCAATGCCTGAATCCGATATCGGGGACATCGTGACGAGTGGTCCTCCCACCGAGCAGCTGCGCCCGAACGACACCGCGCAAGTCCCGATCACCCCCTCGACCGATCCGGGTGCATCGACGGAACCGGACGACCTCTTCGCCGGCGAGGAGGACGCCTGGCCGACGCAGGGCCCGAAGAAGGGCTTCCGCATCTCGTGGCCCGTTGCCGCCCTGCTCGTGCTCCTGGTGGCGTCGGCCGGCATCTGGGGTGGCGCCTACATGCAACGTCATACGTCGTCGACGACGTCGGCCACCTCGTTGTTCGGGGGAGCGTTCCGACGAGGTGGAACGGGTGCCGGAGGCGCCAGTGCATTCGCCGCGGCCGCAGCCAACGCCACCGCGGGCACCGTGACCGACATCATCGGCAACACCCTCTATGTCACGAACTCCAGCGGGAACCTCGTGTCGGTGACCATCGGGCCGAACACGACCATCGATCGAAATGCCAAGTCGACACTCACTGCCCTCAAGCCCGGCGACACGGTCACGGTCCAGGGTACGAAGTCCGCCAATGGCACGGTGGCGGCGGCAACCGTCTCTGCGACCGAGGCCGGGGTCACATCAGGATTCGGGTTCGGTGGCTTCGGGAGGGGCGCCACCGGATCCGCAGGTGGCTGATCCGCAGGTGGCTGATCCGCGCCGGGCTCGGACCCGTCTCGGGCCCGGTGGGCGACGGCTGGCTCAGGCCGGGATGTCCCGGACCGGCCGCTTCACGACCTTGCCCGAGCGGATACACGAGGTGCAGGCGTTGATCCGCCGGGGGGACCTGTCCACCAGGGCCCGCACCCGCTGGATGTTCGGATCCCAGCGCCGCTTGGTCCGGCGGTGGGAGTGGCTGATGTTCATGCCGAACGACGGCTTTTTCCCACAGACTTCGCACACCGCTGCCATGACGCTCCGACTTCCTTCTAGATCCTCAGGGTAAGTCGCAAAGGTTAGCATCCTGGCCATGGTGGTCCTCGACACGCTCGGAGCGACGGAGCTCTGCCAGGTGATCACCACGTTCCGCGACGGGCTCCGCTCCCACCAGGAGCTGATCAATCGGCTCAACGTCTACCCGGTGCCCGACGGCGACACCGGGACGAATATGGCCCTGACCCTCGAATCGGTGACCGACGAGATCGGAACCCTGGACTCCCCCGACCTGGCCGCCACCTGCAAGGCCATCGCCCACGGATCACTGATGGGTGCCCGTGGCAACTCGGGGGTCATCCTCTCGCAGCTGCTCCGGGGCATCTCGGAGGGTCTCGGCAGCTCCACGGGCCCCCCGGGCGCCCGCGAACTCTCACGGGCACTGGGCATCGCCGACGAACTGGCCCGAGAGGCCGTGATGCGCCCGGTGGAAGGAACGATCCTGACGGTGGCCCGCGGCGCCGCGGAGGAGGCCCGGGTGGCCGCCGAAGCCGGGAAGTCATTGGTGGACGTGGCCGAGGCCTCGAGGGCCGGAGCGGCGGATGCCCTGGCCCGTACGCCATCGCTCCTCCCGGTGCTGGAGCAGGCCGGCGTGGTCGATGCGGGCGGGACGGGTCTCCTGCTGCTGTTCGACGCCCTCCTGTCGGTGCTCGACGGACGCTCGATGCCCCTGCCTCCCGATACTCCGGAGGTCAACTTCGGGCCGGTCGGTCCCGGGGCCGACTCCGACTCCGACCTGGCCGGTCTCCGCTACGAGGTGATGTACCTCCTCGAGGCTCCCGACGAGACGGTTCCCTCGTTCAAGGAGGTCTGGGCCGGGCTCGGGGATTCCATCGTCGTGGTCGGCGGGGACGGCCTCTGGAACTGCCATATCCACACCGATGACATCGGTGCGGCCATCGAGGCGTCACTGGACGCGGGCCGTCCGCGAGCCATCCGGGTCACCGACCTGCTCGAAGAGGTGGAGGAGGAACGCTGGGTCCGTGAGGCTGCGGACAGAGTCGGGAGCGGCCCGCCGGAGCCGCCGCCGGGACCGGCCCCGACCACGGGGGTGGTGGCTGTCGCCACCGGGGACGGTGTCGGACGCATCTTCCGGTCCCTTGGCGTCCAGGGTCTCATCGCCGGTGGCCAGTCCATGAACCCGTCGACGGCGGAGCTGGTCGACGCGGTGCAGGCCCTGCGCTCCGACGAGGTGATCATCCTCCCCAACAACGGCAACATCCGGGCGGTCGCCGAGCGGGTCGACGATCTCACCGACAAGTCGGTCTGGGTGGTTCCGACCGAGACGGTCGTGGCCGGGTTCGCCGCCCTGCTGGCCTACGACCCGGGTGCCCATGGCGAGGTGAATGCCCGCAGTATGGAGGCGTCTGCCCTCAAGGTGGTCACCGGCGAGGTGACCCGGGCCGTGCGCGACTCGGACAGCACCGCGGGCCCGATCGTCACCGGCGACTGGCTGGGACTGTCCCGGCGGGGGATCGAGGTGGTGGGTGACTCCCTGGCCGGATCAGCGTGCTCCTTGCTGGAAGTCCTGGTGACCGACCGGCACGACCTGGTCACCATCATCGAGGGCGAGGGATCGGGGGCGGCCGACACCAGGCGGATCACCGAGTGGATCAAGGATAAGCGGCCCAACGTCGAGATCGAGGTGCACCACGGTGGTCAGCCGCTCTACCCGTACCTCTTCTCCATCGAGTGAGCGGTTCGGCGCCCCATCGGGTGAGCGGCACTCCTCGGGCGGAAGACCGATCCGACGGCGGCGGGCGCAAGTTCCGTCAACTCTCGGAGCTGCCGGTGACGGTGCTCAAGGGGGTGGGCGAGAGCGCCCGTCGTGAACTGGCCGAGCTCGGGATCGACACGGTGCTCGACCTGGTCACCCACTACCCCCGCCGCTACATCGACGGGACGCGGTTGGTGCCCATCGCCGAACTGGCGGTCGGGGACAAGGCGTCCGTGCTGGGCCAGGTGACCCGGGTGGGCCGTCCGTCGTCCGGCTACGGGCGGGGCCGCCGCCGGGGGCCGTCCCGGGTCGTGGTGGGGATCGCCGACGACAGCGGACGGATCGACGTGGTCTTCTTCAACCAGGCCTGGCGGGCCAAGCAGCTTCCGGTGGGCACCCTGGCCATGTTCTACGGGACCGTCGGCTCCTACCGGGGCGCCCTGCAGCTGAGCGGTCCGACCGCCGAGGTCCTGCGCGCCCCGGGAGACGACGCAGAGCCCGGCGAGGGCGACAGGAGTGGACGGGTCTTCCCGGTCTACCCGCTGACCGACAAGGCCAGGCTCACCTCGGCCCGGATCAGTCGGTACGTGGGCGAGGCACTCGACCGAGCCGGTCGGTTCGCCGACCCGGTGGACGGGGGGTGGCGTAACCGCTTCGGCCTGGTCGACCGCACCACCGCCTTCAACGACATCCACCGGCCGTCGGGGATGGGCCGGTTCGAACCGGCCCGCCGGAGACTGGCCTTCGACGAGCTGTTCCGCTTGCAGATGGCCCTGGTCCTGCGCCAGGAGCGCCTGCAGCGCGACGCCCGCGGCATCCGGCACGCAGTCGTCCGTGACGATGGCACCCCGACCTTGATGGACCGGTTCATCGAGGGCCTGCCCTTCTCGCCGACCGGGGCCCAGAGCCGGGCCATCGATGCCATCCGTGGCGATCTGGCCGGCCCCCTCCCCATGCACCGGTTGCTGCAGGGTGACGTCGGCTCGGGGAAGACCGTGGTGGCGGTGGCCGCCATGCTGGTGGGGGTGGAAGGGGGGCACCAGGGTGCCCTCATGGCCCCCACCGAGGTGCTGGCCGAACAGCACGCCACCGAGGTGACCAGACTCACAGAGGGCCTCTCCGTGCCCGATCCGTCGACCCTCGGGGGCCTCCGCCCGCTACGGGTCGCCCTGTTGACCAGCAAGACCGCCGCCGCCGACCGGGCCAGGCTCCATTCCGGGTTGGCCGACGGCTCGGTCGACCTCCTCATCGGGACCCACGCACTCCTCACCGAACGGGTCGGGTTCCGGTCCCTCGGGGTCGTCGTCATCGACGAGCAGCATCGATTCGGGGTGGAGCAGCGCGCTGCCTTGCGGGACAAGGGGCGTGGCGACGACGGCACCGGGAGCGACCCCGATCTGCTGGTCATGACGGCGACGCCCATCCCCCGCACCGCGGCCATGGTCGTCTTCGGTGATCTCGATATGACCATCATCGACGAACTGCCTCCGGGCCGGCTCCCGGTGACGACGACCTGGCTCCGCGACCCGGGCGGCGAAGAGGCGTGGGATCGGGTGCGCGGTGAGGTGGCTTCGGGTCGCCGGGCGTTCGTCGTGTGCCCGTTGGTCGAGGGGTCGGACCGGGTCCAGGCCACGTCGGTGGTCGCGGAAGCCGAACGACTGGCCGGCGCCGAGCTTGCCGGCCTGCGCCTCGCGCTCCTCCACGGCCAGCTCCCGTCGGCCGAGAAGGAGCGGGTCATGAGCGAGTTCCGGGCCGGCGCCGTCGACGTGCTCGTGGCCACCACGGTGATCGAGGTGGGCGTCGACGTCCCGGAGGCCACGGTGATGGTCATCGAGGATGCCGACCGATTCGGGATCGCCCAGCTCCACCAGTTGCGAGGCCGCGTCGGACGGGGTCCCGATCCGTCGTGGTGCTACCTGCTGTCGGGCAACGACACTCCCGAGGCCGAGATCCGCCTGTCGGCGATGGAACGGACCACTGACGGATTCGACCTCGCCGAGGTGGACCTCGATCTCCGGGGGGAGGGCACCATCCTCGGGGCGCGGCAGAAGGGGAGGAGCGATCTCAAACTGGCCAAGCTGCTGTCCGATCGCCCCCTGGTGGTCGACGCGCGCACGATGGCCGAAGAGCTGGTGGCCGAGGATCCCGACCTGACGGACCATGCGCTCCTTGTCGACGAGCTCCGCATCTTCATCGACGACGACGAGGCCGAGTTCTTGTTCAAGAGCTGACCGGTCGACCCGGATCCGAGCGCGGCCGCGGCTGTCGGATGCGCCCGCTGGCATGCGGCCGTCATGCGCCGGCGATCGTGGGAGATCGGTGCCTGCCGGTAGTCTGGGCTGGTGCGCGTCATCGGTGGCGAATTTCGGGGTCGGCGGCTGTCGGCGCCGTCCGGTCCCATCGTCCGACCCACCTCGGACCGTGTCCGGGAGGCGATCTTCGACATCCTGTTCAGTCTGGGTGGGGTGGACGGCCTGATGGTGGCCGACCTGTTCGCCGGCTCGGGAGCGCTGGGGATCGAGGCCCTGTCCCGTGGTGCGGCCTCGGTGACCTTCGTCGACCAGCGTCCCGAGGCGCTCGCCGCCGTCCGCGCCAATCTGGCCTCGGTGGGCCTGGTCGACGCCGAGCGGGAAGGCGATGCCACCGTGGTCCGGGCCGATGTGGGATCGTGGGCGGCGACCACCGCATCTCGATTTGACCTCATTCTTTGCGATCCCCCCTACGACTACACGGGATGGGAATCGCTGGTGGCGACGTTGCCGGCCGATCTGGCCATCCTCGAATCAGGGGATGAGATCACCCCTCCGCCGGGGTGGGGAGTCATCAAAACCAGGCGGTATGGGGGTACGATCGTGACGGTGGCCCGTCCGGAGCTGGTCACGGAGAAAGGTGTCTCGTGAGGATTGCGCTCATTCCCGGGTCGTTCGACCCGGTCCACAACGGGCACCTCGAGGTGATCGAGCGCGCCACCCGGCTGTTCGACGAGGTGGTGGTGGCCACCCTGCGCAATCCACAGAAGGACGGCGCCCTCTTCGATCTCAACGAGCGGCAGGAGATGCTGGAGGAGTCGCTGCACCACCTGACCAACGTGCGCATCGTGTCCCTCGCCACCCTGGTGGTCAATGTGGCCAACGACGTGGGGGCCAGCGTGATCGTCAAGGGCCTGCGGGCCGTGTCCGACTTCGAGAACGAGATGCAGATGGCCCAGATGAACAAGCAGCTCTCCGGGGTGGAGACCCTGTTCATCCCGACCAGCTCGACCCACTCCTTCATCGCCTCCAAGCTGCTGCGGGAGGTGGCCCGCTTCGGTGGCGACGTGACCTCGTTCGTCCCGGAGGTGGTGGCCCTGCGCCTCAAGGAGAAGTTCGCCGGTGAGTGATCTCTTCGAGGATCTGGAGCAGCAACGGGCGGCCGGCGAGGAACACGATGCCGAGGCGCTGATTCGCAGCGCGCTCGACCTCGTCCAGACGGCCAAGGCCATGCCGTTGTCGGCGTCGGTGCTCGTCTCGCGCGAAGAGCTGGCCGAACTGCTGCAGGCGGCGCTCGACCGAATGCCGGACGAGCTCCGCCAGGCCCGATGGCTGCTCAAGGAGCGGGACGAGTTCCTGGCCGAGAAGAGCCGGGAGGCCGACATCCTCTTGGAGGAGGTGAGGGTGCAGGCCGAGCGGATGGTCCAACGGACGGAGATCGTCCGTCAGGCCAATCACGTGGCCCAGCGGATCCTCGACGATGCCAACGAGGAGGCTCGCCGCCTCCGGCACGAGGCCGAGGACTACGCCGACCAGAAGCTGGCCAGCTTCGAGATCGTCCTCGATCGGACGATGAAGACCGTGCAGGCCGGTCGCGAGAAGTTGCAGGTGACCCCCTTGCCCAAGGTGGAGATCGGCGACGGCGGGGACACCTCGCTCGCACCGAGCACCCTCGATGCGAAAGGCCAGGAAGTCGACGATCCCGAAGGCTTCTTCGATCAGGACCTCGACTGAGCCGGCCGATCCGGTGAGGACCGAGCCCCGCACGTTCGAGCCGGATCCGGACGGCGACGGCGCGGCCGCCATGGCGGGTGCGAGGGGCGGCGGTGACCGACGTCGGGCCCGGAGGCCGTTCGTCGTCCAGGTGGCCGCCCTGCGCAAGCTCGACGGCAGCGTGCGGCGCGAGCTGCGGCAGGGGAGTATCGAGGGGCTGTCCGCCGTCGGGGTCTCGGTACCCGACGACGCGCCCGTGGTCTGCGATCTGACCCTTGCGTCCTATCCGGGCGGGATCATGGTCACCGGTACCGTGGGCGCCCCCTGGGACGGCGAATGCCGTCGGTGCGGGGGAACGGTGTCGGGCAGGGTGGATGTCGTCGTACGCGAGCGGTACGCCCCCCGGCCGGACTGGACCGAGGACGAGGACGCCTATCTCCTGGCCGGGGACGAACTGGATCTCGAACCACTGGCTCGCGATGCCGTCATGCTGGACCTCCCACTGGCCCCGCTGTGCTCGCCCGACTGCCTCGGGCTCTGCCCCCGCTGTGGCGCCAACCGGAACCTCTCCGCCTGCCCCTGTCCACCCGACGGGGACCCCCGGTGGAGCGCGCTGGACGCCCTGCGGGGCCCGGAGGGTGGTGGATTGACCTAGGATGCCATCCCTATGGCCGTTCCGAAGAAGAAGACCTCGAAGTCGAAGAGCCGCAGCCGCCGGGCATCCAACTGGGTGCTGAAGGCGCCGGCACGCTCGGTGTGCCCCCAGTGCACCCATGCCAAGACCCCCCACGTCGTCTGCCCGAACTGCGGTTGGTACAAAGGCCGTCAGGCCATCGAAGTCGAGTAGTGGCGCGGGGCGGCGCACGCCCGGTGGGTGAGGAGTTCGCCTCGCTCCCGGTGGCGGTGGATGCCATGGGCGGTGACCGGGCACCTGGAGAGATCGTGGCCGGGGCCCACCAGGTTGCGGAGCAGACCGATATCAAGGTGGCCCTGGTCGGCCGCCCCGGCGAGATGGGCGACGTCGGCGACCTGCCCTGCTTCCCGGCCAGCGAGATCATCGGCATGGACGACGATCCGGGCAACAGCGTGCGCCGGAAGAAGGACTCGTCGTTGGTGCGGGCTGCCGAGGCAGTCAGGGACGGTCGGGCCATGGCCATGGTGTCGGCCGGCAACACCGGCGCCACCATGGCGTCGGCCCTGCTGCGGATGGGCCGGTTGCCCAACGTCATCCGGCCGGCCATTGCCACCCCGATCCCCTATCCCGGAGGACCGTGGCCCACCGTGCTCCTCGACTCGGGGGCCAACGCAGAGTGCACTCCCCAGATGCTGGTGCAGTTCGCGCAGATGGGAGCGGCATTCGCCGGCAAGCGCTACGGCATCGAACGACCCCGGGTGGCTCTCTTGTCGATCGGTGAGGAGAAGTCGAAGGGCACGCCGCTCGAGAAGGAGACGTACGGCCTGCTGGCGGATGGTGAGGGCGGCCCCGCCTTCGAGTTCGTGGGCAACGTGGAGGGGCGCGACTTCTTCACCGGGATGACCGACGTCATCGTCACCGACGGCTTCACCGGCAATGTCGCCCTCAAGACGCTGGAGGGGTCGATGCGGTTTCTCATCGGGGCCCTCACCGAAATTCTGGGGCGGCCCGACGTCCGCCAGACCGCTGACGCCCTCTATCCACACCTTCTGCCGCTCGCTGCTGCGCTCGATCCCGAGAACACCGGCGGTGCCATGTTGCTCGGCGTGGACGGAGTCTGCGTGATCAGCCACGGCTCGTCGTCCTCGGTGGCCATCGTCAACGCCATCACCGTGGCCCACGATCTGGCCGTGGGCGGCCTGGTCGGGGAGGTGGCCGCCTCGGTCCTCCCACCGGCCTCACCGGCCTCCGGCTGATCGGGCCGGGTGTCACTCCCAGAAGGTCGAGAGGAGCCCGACATCGGCTGACGCCTGACGCGTCCCCAGGGCCAACGCCTCGGAGACGCTGTTCGGGGACATCAACTCGGCCAGGTCGACCTCGGCCGGGATCCGGAGCACCACCTCGGTCCCCGACTTCTCGAGGTCGGCGAGTTCCTGTTGGCCCCCACCGGGATGCGAGGTCATCATCCCCTCGATCATGTCCTTGCCGTCGGTCAGGGCCAGGATCAGCACCCGTCTGGCCCCGGCCAGGAGGTCGAGGTGGGTGCCGGTACCGCTGACACCGCCGTCCATGCACCGTCGATCCCCGATGACCTGCGGTGAGAAGATCCCCGGGACGGCGGTGCTGGCGGCCACCGCGCGCGGGACGGCGGTGTTGGATCGACGGGTCACGACACACCGCTCGCCGGTGTAGGCATCCACGCAGGTGATCCACAGTGCGTCGGAGGACCAGCGGGCGGTTCCGAGCACGAGCAGCATGTTCCGCCGGGTGGCGCTGGCCGAGGGAGTCGTCGCGGCCAGCGCGGCATGGCCGATCTCCTGGACCGTGCCGGGGTCGCCGTCGGTGGCCTTGAGGAACAGGTCGAGCGCCCGTTGCTGGCTGGGGTGGAGTTCCGATGCCGGCGCCAGCGCCGAGATGACGGACGGGAGCTTGGACACCACGGAGATCTCGGAATGGAGCCGGTTCAGCCTGCCTGTGACCAGGGCCGAGGCGACCATCGACCCGGCCGAGGTGCCGACGACCCGGTCGGGGGCGTCCAACCGGATCCCGTGGGTGGCCAGCGTTCGGAGGTACGCCGCCTGCCAGGCCACGAAGAACACGCCACCTCCGCCCAGACAGAGGCCGCGGTCGATGCCGTGGCCGTACCGGGCGTCGAACGACCTGGGCACGGCCAGATCCACCCCCGAGGTGGGCGGAGAGGTGATCCCGCTGGCCATGCAGGAACACTACCGGCGGTCCTCCTCATGCCGGGTGCATCCGGCATCCGGTTCAGCGGTTCAACAGATCCTTGGCGATGTGGGTGACCTGGATCTCGTCGGTGCCCGCGTAGATCTGGAAGACCTTGGCGTCACGGGCCAGCTGCTCCACCCGGAATTCGGCCATGTACCCGTTCCCCCCGAAGAGCTGGACGGCTTCCATGGCCACTGCCGAGGCGGCTTGCGCCGCGTAGAGCTTCATGGCCGAGGCCTCGGCCAGTGAGAGGCTCTGGCCCGCTTCTGAGAGCTCGATATGGCGGAAGACCAGGTTCTGCACGTTCAGCCTGGCCACCTCCATGTTGGCCAACTTGAGCTGGATCAGCTGACGGTCCCCGATGGGTTGTCCCCACAGCATCCGGTTCTTGGCGTACTCGACCGACAGGGCGAGGCACTCCTCGATCACCCCCAGGGCCATGGCGGCCAGGCCGGCGCGTTCGGTGACGAAGTTTCCCTTGGCCGAGTCGCGCCCGCTGCCGGCCCGCTCATCCTCGGTCTCGCCGAGCAGGTGGCGCTTGGACACCCGTACGTCCGAGAGGAACAGTTCGCCGGTGGGGGAGGAGTGGAGGCCCATCTTGCGGAACGGCTTGGACTGCTCGAGCCCGGGCGTACCCCTGTCGAGCACGAAGGTGAGTACCTGGCGATCACGCAGCGGTGTGTCGGATCCATCGTCCAACTTGGCGTAGAACACGATGGTGTCGGCATAAGGGCCGTTGGTGATGAAGGTCTTGTTGCCGTTGAGGATGTACTCGTCACCGTCGCGGCGGGCGGTGGACTTCATCCCGCCCAGCGCATCGGAACCCGAGTCCGGCTCGGTGATGGCCCAGGCCCCGACTTTCTCTGCGGTGAGGAGATCCAGTCCCCATCGCTCCATCTGAGCCGGTGTGCCCTGTTTCATGATGGTGCCGCCCGCCAACCCCACACTCACACCCATGGCGGTCACGATGCCCGGGCAGTAGTGGCACAGTTCGATGATCGGAATGAGGGTCATGGCCGCCGCCCCGCCGTCTCCGCGACGGGCCGAACGCCCCTTCTGGGTCCCGTCCCCGACAGCCCCGGCTCCGGCCCCGGCGGCGGCAGCCCCAGCCCCAGCCCCAGCCCCTGCGGCTGCAGCCCCGGCCGCCTTGCGTTCGAGCTGGGCCTTGAACCGGTCCCGGGCCAGCTGGTCCATGCCGAACGTGGCGTACAGCTTGCGGATGATCTCGTAGGGGGGCAGATCCCCGAACTCGAGCGCATCGATGTTGGGCACCACTTCCGCTTCGACGAAGCGGCGCACGGCGTCGCGGACCATCAATTGCTCTTCGGACCATTCGAACATGGTGGACCCCCTGTCCCCGTTCCACTCCGGGATTGGATGGTCCGAGGCTAACCGAGGTCGGCCTACAGTCGGTACGTGGAGCATGTGAATCGGGAGCCCGAGCGGACGGCCTACGAGCGGTGGGGCGGCGAGGCGTTCTTCACGGGCCTCGTCGAGCGGTTCTATGCCGGCGTGGCCGTCGATCCGTTGCTCCGGCCCATGTACCCCGATGACCTGGCCGAGGCGAAAGCCCACCTGGCCCTGTTCCTGATGCAGTACTGGGGCGGGCCACGCCGGTACAGCGAGCAGCGCGGGCATCCGCGCCTCAGGATGCGTCATGCCCGGTTCGCCATCGGAACCACCGAGGCCGACGCATGGTTGCGCCACATGACCGAGGCGGTGCACGGGGCCGAGCTGCCGGACACCGACGAGGAGGAGCTCCTCGACTATCTGCGAATGGCCGCCCGCAGCCTGATCAACGTCCCCACCTGATCGCCGGGTCACGCCCGGCTCTCGCCGGGTCACGCCCGGCTCTCACCGGGTCATGCCCGTGCTCTCACCGGGTCATGCCCGGCTCTCACCGGGTCATGCCCGTGCTCTCACCGGGTCATGCCCGGCTCTCACCAGGTCATGCCCAGCGTCCGGCGCATCGCCGACTCGAATCGGGTGTCGTTGAGCTGTGCCCTGGCGGCCAGGACGGTGATGGCGTCCTCTCCGACCGGGACACGCAGCGGTGTGGTCGGATCCTCGATGGCCTGGCGTATGGCCAGCGCCACCAGCTCGGGTCCGGGCCGACCGTTCGGACCCGACACCTTCTTGTCGGTGCCCTCCCACTGCTCCCACAGTGGGCGGTAGGCGCCGCTGCCGGCCACGTTGTCCGCGGGTTTCATCCCCGGGGCGATGTAACCGGGCTGGACGATCACCACCCGGATACCGAAGTGCCCGAGCTCGTAGTGCATCGACTCGGAGATGGCCTCGAGCGCGTGTTTCGTACCCGAGTAGGGACCCTCGAGGGGCGTGGCCACCCGTCCCTGCACCGAGCTCACGTTGACGATGACTCCGCTTCCCCGGCTCCGCCACTGGGGGAGGACGTGCTGCACGAGGCGGAGGGGTCCGAAGGTATTGGTCTCGAACATGTCGCGCAGCTGCCCGAGCGGGAAGTCCTCCATAGGGCCCTTCCCCGAGATGGCGGCATTGTTGACGATGACGTCGAGCTCACCGGCCTGGGCCAGTGCGTTGCCGATCGAAGCCTCGTCGGTGACATCGAGGGGGAGCCGCATGGCGACGTCGAGGTGATCGAGCAGATCGGCATTCCGGGCCGTGGCAATGACCTCGTGACCGGCTCGTGAGAGCTCGTCCGCCGTGGCTGCCCCGATGGCCCGGGCAGAGCCGGTGATCAGGATGCGCATGGCATGGAGCGTAGCCAGTCCGTGCCCGGATCGGGTGTTTCCGTTTGCCGATCCCGCGCCACACTGCCGCTTCACACGGCCGGGGAAGCGACTGCTTACGGAACGGGGCTGGCTCCCGCCGGGGACCGGGTGACATCCACCGAGACGTCGAGCAGGTGCGAGTCGCCGCCGCCGAACACGATGCCCTTGAGCGGAGATACGTCGGAGTAGTCGCGTCCCCATGCCGTGGTCACATAGGTCGAGCCCACGACCTTGTCGTTGGTCGGGTCGACATCGAGCCATCCCCACCCGGGGAGGAACACCGACGGCCACGCGTGGGAGGCGTCGGCACCGATCCGTCGCTCCCCTCCGGCCGGTGCCTCGGTCTCCAGGTAGCCGCTCACGTAGCGGGCGGCGAGGCCCATCGATCGGAAGCACCCGATGGCCAGGTGGGCGAAGTCCTGGCAGACGCCCCGCCGGAACCGCACCACCTCCTCCAACGGCGTCGTCACCGTGGTGAAGCCGGGGTCGTAGACGAAGTCGGTGAAGATCCGCCGGGTGAGCTCGGAGATGACGTCGCCCACAGGCTTCCCTTTGGGAAACGAGGGCTGCGCGTAGGTGCGGAGGTTCGCCGAGACGGGAACCAGCGGTGATTCGAAGCAGAACTCGCGGGCGGCCAGCATCTCGGTGCTCAGGTCGTTGGCCAAGGAGTCGCGGACTTCCTCCCATCCCGGCCCGCTGGGGGGGAGGGATTCGCCGCCCGACACCGACACCGAGCTGGTCGCGGTCACCGTCAACTCGTCGAAGGGTCCATCGACGACGAAGGAGAGCACCGGGTTTCCGAAGAAGTCGGAACGCTCCGACCAACTGGTCGGCGTGGGGTCGACCACCAGGTCGCTGGCCAGGCAGTGCTGACGGGCGGTGTCCCGGGGCCGGAGATGGGCTTCGTTCCTGCAGCGCGACACCGGCGCGTTGTAGCGGTAGGTGGTGCGGTGGACGATTCTGTACATCATGGGGTCCTTCCGACCGACCCGGGTTGCCGGCCGTCGAGGACGGAGAGCCGCTCGTGGGCGAAGAAGGTGTGGCGCAGGCTGTCCAGGAGCTCGGCCAGCAGGTTGTCCACCCGGCTGAGGACGGAGTCGAGCTCGGGGCGCAGGCCGCCGGCCGGGTCGACGGCGGCCAGCCGGGTGGCATCGGTGAGCCGCAACATCGTCGTCGCTTCGAGGATCAGCCGCTGCTCGGCCCCCAGGCGTCGGGACGGGGACTGGGTCGGCAGATCGGACAGGTGATGGAACAGGCGATCGAGTTGATAGATGACGCTCCGAGGGTTGGCGGCGTCATAGACCACCAGGTCCACGGCCCCGGCCACCTGCATGATCGAACCCGAACGCCGGCGGAAGGTGATCAGGCTGTCGGAGGACTTGAGCAGGGACTCGACTAGGAGGTCCTCGACGACCGCGGCCCGACGCCGGACGAGGACGGCGCGGACCAGCCGCACCAGGGACTGGGCCCGCTCGAGCCGCCGGCCGGCGTCGAGGAACAGCCAAGCCGAGTCCCGCTCCATGTTCTCGGCCGAAAGTCCCGACAGGCCGAGGAGCGCTTGAAGGAGGCGTTGCAGGCTCGACTGGACACCGACCAGCTGGGTCGGCGGGCGGTTGCGGAGCCGGGCCACCTCTTCTTCGACATCACCCACCAGCTGCCAGGTGTCGCTCGAGAGCTGCTCCCGCACCGAGTACGCCGCGTCGACCAGGAGTCCGAGCGACGAGACGAGGCTGCCGTCCACCCCTGCATCGAGCACCAGGGCCAGGGCCCGCCGGTCGGTCGGGAGCTCGTGGTCGGAGCCGGAAGCGCGTTCGGGCCCACGTGCCGGAGCGGGTGCGAGTTCAGGTACGTCGGACGGGGCCACGGTCCGGGTCGGGCCGGCACCCCGCGTCGCCGTCGGGCTCTCCGGGTCCGTCCCGCCGTCCCGTTGGGACGCCACGTCATCGGGTTCGGACACCGGGTCGAAGCCCGACACGGCCCCGAGTGCCGAGAGCAGGACCTGCAGTGATTCGGCCCCCCCGTCGACACCCAGCCCGAGCGGCTGGTCGAGCCGGGTCAGGACGGTCCGGATGAGACGGATGACCAGCTCGGCGTGCTCGGCGGTGCGGCCGAGGACGAACAACTGCGCGGCCACGCGCCCGGGAAGCGGGGTGGCGATGTCGGGCGCCACCGGCGGTCTGTCCCTGGACCGGGCCGTCCGCAGCCAGGCGCTCTGCTGCAGGGCCGGTTCCGCCGACGCCACCCAGGTGTCCTTGCTGCTGCCCCTCCGGCGACTGGAGATCAACAGCGCGGTCGGGCTGGCGGCCACGCGGGTCAAGCCGCCGGGCATCACGCTGTAGCCGTGGTTCTGCCCCCGGTTGTTGCCGTCGTCGGTCACCGCGAACGTGCGGAGCACGGCGGGCCTGGGCTCGAGCGACCCGGTGCCGGTCACCGTCGGGGCGGTGGACGGTTCGATCACCTCCTGGCCCACCCACTGGCCGGGTTGGGAGCGGATGCGGTCGCCGAGCTCGTCCAGGGCCGCGGCCGACAACGTCGACGCCACCAGGGGCCGCTCGGAGGCGGAAGGATGCACGGGCAGGACGATCATCCGCTCGAGATGGGCCAGCACGTGGCTCAGCCCAGTCTCCTGCCCGCACCACCAGGTCTCGGGGCCCCGGAGCGCCAGCTCCTCGCCGAGGAGGACGGGTGCCAGGGCACCGAGGAGGCCGGTGAGCGCCGGGTCCTCGACGACCCCGCTGCCGAGGGGATTGACCACCGTCACCCGACCGCGCCGCGCCACCTCCAACAGCCCGGGCACACCGAGGAGCGAGTCGGCCCGGAGCTCGACCGGATCACACCACTGGTCGTCGACCCGCCGGATCACCACGTCCACCGGATCGAGCCCGGCGAGCGAGCGCAGCCACACCCGGTTGTTGGTGACGACCAGGTCACGGCCCTCGACGAGCGAGTAGCCGAGGTACGAGGCGAGATAGGCGTGCTCGAAGTAGGTCTCGCTCAACGGGCCCGGCGTGAGGATCACGACTCGGGGCTCGTCCGTCCCGTCGGGAGCGGCCCTGGCCACCCCGGCCCGAATGGATCGGAAGAATCCGGCCAGGCGCTCGACGCCCAGCTCGCGATGGAGCGTGGGGAGGACCCTCGAGAGGATGGTGCGGTTCACCATGGCATAGCCGAGTCCCGAAGGTGCCTGGATCCGGTCGCCGAGCGCGCGGAACTCCCCGTGCCCATCCCGGGCCACGTCCACCGCGGTGAGGAACAGGCGATGGTCGTCCTGGGCGCTCACCCCCACGCACGGCCGGAGGAAGGCCGGATGGCCGAGGACCAGCTCGGCCGGGACGAGTCCCTCGGCCACCAGGCGACGGTCGCCGTAGATGTCGGCGAAGACGAGGTCGAGGAGGGCGACCCGTTGGGCCACCGCCGACTCGAGACCGGCCCATTCGGCCTCATCGATGACCAGCGGGCACGGATCGAGCAGCCACGGCCGGCGCCGGCTCTGGTTGTCGAGCGTGACGTTGTAGGTGGCGCCCTCGTTGCGCAGCAGGCGGGAGAGCTCGCTTCGGCGGGCGAGCAGGCCGTTGGGCCCCAGCCCGGCCATGTCCGCGGCGACCTGTTTCCAGCGGGTGCGCACGGCGCCGCCGGGGCCGAGGAACTCGTCGGTCCTCCCTGGGACCGGCGTGTACCCGGACCAGGCCGTGTCCCCTCCCTCGAAGGCGCTCCCGTCCTCGAACGGCTCCGCGGTGGTCGCCGTGGTCACGACGCCACGGACGTCGGCTGCCAGTCGACGAACGTGGGACGGAAGTAGGTCCTGTCGATCTGGTGGTGGATCTCAGACAGTGCCACCTGGACTTCGTCGAGGAATTCGCTCAGCCCACTGAGGGTGAGGCGGGGAACGGCGGCCGACGCCACCAGCATGGCCGCGGAGGTGCATGCGTCGAGCGCGTCCTCGGAGCGGGCCAGTCCCTTCAGCTGGCCGCGGGTCTCGGTGAGACAGGCGCTCACCGCGCGCGGGAACCGGTCGTCTTGGAGGAGGAAGCGCAGCGTCGACCCGCCCTGGGGCCGGGCCGGCATGGCCCTTCGGAACGGCTGGTATGCGGCCAGCGAACGGAGCACGGCCATCCAGTGGACCACGTCGTAGGGATCGTCGCCGCGCTTGAGCTGGAGGTTCTCCGACCGGACGTCGAGGACCCGGGAGGTGAGGTCGGCCCGCTCGAGGTTCTGGCCGATGGACAGGAAGGACATGGCTTCGTCGCGGCTCATGGTGCCGAGCAAGATACCGTTGATCCTCTGGCAACCGTCGATCACCCGGCGGAGCCACTGGACCCTCCCCTTGCGCGTTCGGGTCTCGTCGAGATAGTCCGAGCAGGTCAGCCACAGGCTGTTGCCGGCCTCCCACGCCTCCCGGGGCACGACGGGACGGGCGGTGCGGAGGTTCTCCCGCGCCGACGAGATGGCCCCGAGGATCGATGACGGATTCTCCTCACTGTGGAGGAGGAACTCGATGACGTCCTCCTCGGCGGCCCCGGCGACGACGTGGCCGGCCGGCACCGAATAGTGGTCGTCGAACTCGCCGTTCACGCCGGCAATGGCCAGCAGCGGCTCCCAGCCCACGTCCTCGCCCACCGGCATGTCGACGTGGGCGTCGGTGTGGACCTGCACGATCCGGGCTGTGCATTCGGCCCGCTCGATATAGCGTCCGGCCCAGTAGACGGCTTCTGCCATTCGTGCCAGCAGCATCTTCGGCTCCTCATTCTCCGTGGGCGGGTCTTCAGGCCCGCCCGGCTCGGGGATCGGTTCTCTCATGTCCGGTCGCCATCGGGTGCCTCGGAGGCGTCCGATGGCGTTCGGGTCCTCGTGTCCGGCCTCATCGGCTCCCCGGTGTCGACGACCCAGGTGTCCTTGCTCCCGCCGCCCTGGGACGAGTTGACCACCAGCGAGCCGGCCTGGCGGGCCACCCGGGTGAGCCCGCCTCGGGTGACGTAGGCGCCTTCGGGACCAAGGAGGGTGAAGGGACGCAGATCGACGTGCCGCGGGGCGATCTCGCCGTCGCACAGAGTGGGGGCGGTGGAGAGGGGGATCACCGGCTGGGCCACCCACCGGGTCGGTGCGGCCTCGATCTGCTTCGCCGCGTCGGCCAACTGGGAGGCGGTCGCGTGGGTCCCCACCAGCACCCCGTAGCCGCCCGATTCGTTGGCCGGCTTGACCACCAGCTTGGCCAAGTTCCCGAGCACGAAGTGGCGGGACTGCTCGTCGCTGCACCGCAGCGTGGCCACGGTGGCCAGGATCGGTTCCTCGTCGAGGAAGAAGCGGATGATGTCGGGGACATAGGAGTAGACCTTCTTGTCGTCGGCGATGCCGGCTCCCGGCGCGTTGACCAGGGCCACCCGGCCCGAACGCCAGGACCGCATCAGCCCCGGCACGCCGATCATCGAGTCGGGCTGGAACGCCTCCGGATCGAGGAAGAGGTCGTCGATCCGCCGGTAGATGACGTCCACCCGCTGGAGGCCGTCGATGGTCCGGGCGTAGACGCAGTCGTCGTCGAGCACGACGAGATCGCCGCCTTCGACCAGCTCCACGCCCAGTTGCTGGGCCAGGAAGGCGTGCTCGAAGTACGCCGAATTGTAGATTCCCGGCGTCAGCACCACGATGGTCGGGTCGGTCGTCGCCGGCGAGACCGACGCCAGCAGGCTGGCCAATCTCCCGATGTACGGGTCCACGGGCTCGATGCTGTAGTGGCGGAACAGTTCGGGGAAGACGTGCTTGGCCACCATCCGGTTCTCGAGCAGATAGGACACTCCGGAGGGGACCCGGAGGTTGTCCTCCAGCACGTAAAGCGTACCGTCGGCGTCGCGGATGAGGTCGCTGCCGCAGATGTGGGCCCACACGCCTCCGGGAGGGTCGACGCCCACGCACTCCCGCCGGAAGTTCGGGGAGCCGCTGACCAGCTCGGAAGGGACCACTCCGGAGCTGACGGCGCGTTGGTCGTGGTAGACGTCGTCGATGAACAGATTGAGGGCGTTGAGCCGCTGGACCAGTCCCGCCTCGATCTGGTGCCACTGGTCGGACGGCATCACCCTGGGGATGATGTCGAAGGGCCAGGGCCGGTCGGTGGTGCCACCGCTTCCCTCGTAGACGGTGAAGGTCACCCCGATGGCCCGCATCTCACGGTCGGCGGCCTGCTGGCGTTCGGCCAGGGCTTCGGGCCCGAGATCGATGAAGTGCTTCCACAGGGCCACCGCGGCCGGCCTCGGACCACCCCCCGGTGCCACCAGCTCGTCGTAGAATTCGCCCGGATCGTAGGACGGCCACGGCTCCGGGCCGGGTTCGGGCGCCCCGGCGGGCGCGGCAGTCGGTTCGGTGGCATCCACACCTCATGTGTTACGACTCAGATGGGTCCGACGGGTTGCCAGCGTGTTTCGGCTCCGTGAATGTCACGTTCCGGTAACATCAGGCCACCGAAAGGTCCCGGTCAGGGTGCTTCAGCCCCGTCGTGGGATGTGCGCCCGAGGCCGTGATTCCCGAAGTCGTGATTCCCGAAGTCGTGCTGCCCGGGGGTCGTGGCGCTCGAATAGTGTGCCCTGACCTGCGAAATCGACCTCAGACCCCGAAAAGAAGCCCACGAGAAACAGGGAGAAGCCGTGCCCGCAGAGACCCACATGGAAAAGGGTCCCCTCGACCGCCAACAGGTCCTCGATCTCATTCGGGACCTCCTCGCCGACATCTTGGAGATCGAGCCGTCCGCCGTCACCGAGGCCTCGTCGTTCGCCGAGGACCTGGATGCGGACTCACTGGCTCTCATCGAACTGGTGGAAGGCCTCGAAGAAGAGCTGGGCGAGCGTTCCGTCGGCTTCCGCATCGACGACGAGGACCTCGAAGAGCTCCGGACCGTCCGGGACTCCGTCGACTACGTGTACGCCAAACTCGGAGGAGCTTGAGGCGCTCCCCATGACGCCCGCAGACGGCTCTGGCCTGCCCGGGAGGGTAGAAGTGCTGAGCGACCGGATCCGCTACCGGTTCAAGGATCCGGCCCTGCTGGACGAGGCCATGGCCCACCGCTCGTGGTGCGCAGAGGAGGGCGGCCGGACATCCAACGAGCGCCTGGAATTCCTCGGTGATGCCGTGTTGGGCCTGGTCGTGGCCGAATTCACCTACCTGGCTCACCCGGAGCTGTCCGACGGCGAGATGTCCAAGGTCCGGGCGTCGGTGGTCAACACCCGGGTGCTGGGCCAATTGGGCCTTGACCTGGGCATCGCCGAGAGCCTGCGCCTGGGTCGGGGGGAGGACCTCTCCGGCGGCCGGGCGAAGGAGTCGATCCTGGCTGACGCCACCGAAGCGGTGATCGGAGCCGTGTACGTCGACGGCGGGCTGGCCGAGGCAGAACGCCTGATCCTCGGCCTGCTCGAGGACCGTATCGCCGTCGCCGCCGGCGAACCCGGTGAGTCCGACCACAAGAGCCGACTCCAGGAGGAGTCCGTGCGGCTCGGTCGGGGCGTTCCCCGTTACGAATTGGAGAGCTTCGGCCCTGACCACGCCCGGAGGTACCTGGCCACGGTGTACGTTGCTGGTCAACGCCTCGGCACGGGGGAGGGGCGTTCAAAAAAAGACGCCGAGCAGGTCGCCGCCCAGGCCGCCTGCGAATCGTTGGAAGTCGAGAGAGGCGGGGGGGATGCCTGAGCTTCCCGAAGTTGAGACCATTCGGCGCGACCTCCAGGGCGAGGTGGTCGGTCGGAAGATCAAGTCGGTCGAGGTTCGCAACGGTCGTACCGTCCGTCGCCATCCGAGCGCCAAGCACTTCCGCGCCCGCCTCGAGGGCCACACCATCAAGTCGATCGACAGAGCGGGAAAGTACCTGCTCCTGGGGCTCGAAGACGGGCAGACCCTCGTGGTCCACCTGGGCATGAGCGGCCAGCTGCAGCGGGCCAAGAGCGCCAAAGAGCCCAAGGCACCCCACACCCACGCCGTGATCACGTTCACCCAGGGAGGCCAACTGCGCTTCGTGGACCCGCGTACCTTCGGCGAGTTGTTCGTCTCGGCGGCCCCCGAGGACGGTCCCGCCCTCCCCGAGCTCGCCCATCTGGGATTCGATCCCCTCGAAGACGTGATGAGCTGGGAGAAGTTCTGGGTCCTGTTGTCGGCGCACCGGAGCGGGCTCAAGGCCCTCCTGATGGACCAGGAGTTCGTGGCCGGAATCGGCAACATGTATGCCGACGAGATCCTCTTCGCCGCCGGGCTCCGCTACGACCGCCTCTCCAATTCGCTCTCGTCCCAGGAGGTCCGACGGCTCTACCGGGCCATGGTCGAGACATTGGCCGAGGCGGTCAAGCGGCGGGGCTCCTCCCTGGCCGATGAGCAGTACCGCGACCTGTTCGGCGAGGTCGGTGACTACCAGGACCAGCATCAGGCCTACGACCGCGAGGGCCAGGCCTGCCGGCGCTGCCGCGCCACCATCGTCAAGGTCAAGTCGGGCGGGCGGTCGACCTACTTCTGCGATCACTGCCAGGTGTGACCGGGCGGCTCGGGTGTGACCGTGTGGCTCCCCGCCGGGCGTGAGCGGGCGGCTCCCCGCCGGGCGTGATTGGACGGCTCAGCCCCGGTCGAGCCGGGAGACGACCCCGGTGAGCAGGAAAGCCCGCGTCACCCGGCGACGACCGATAGGGTGAGGGCGCGGTGTTCCTGAAGTCACTCACCCTCAAGGGATTCAAGTCCTTCGCCGACACGGCAGTGCTCGAATTCGAACCCGGCATCACCGTGGTCGTCGGTCCGAACGGGAGCGGCAAATCGAACGTGGTGGATGCCGTCGCATGGGTGTTGGGCGCCCAGGGGCCGAGAACGGTGCGCTCCGCGAAGATGGAGGACGTCATCTTCATGGGCACGGCCAACCGGCCCGCCCTCGGTCGGGCCGAAGTGGCCCTCACCATCGACAACAGCTCGGGCCAGCTCGGCACCGACCTGGCCGAGATCACCATCACCCGAACACTCTTCCGATCCGGCGACAGCGAGTACTCGATCAACGGTGCCCCCTGCCGGCTCCTCGACATCCAGGAGCTGCTCTCGGATACTGGCGTGGGCCGCCAACAGCACGTGATCATCAGCCAGGGCCACCTCGACGCCATTCTGGAAGCTCGCCCCGAGGATCGACGGGCGGTCATCGAGGAAGCTGCCGGCGTGCTCAAGTACCGCCGGCGACGCGAGCGGTCCGAGCGTCGCCTGGCCTCCACGGAGGAGAATCTCGAGCGCCTGTTCGACCTGGTCCGGGAGGTCAAACGTCAGATCCGGCCCCTCGAGCGACAGGCGGCCGCGGCCCGCTCGTACGCCGGGCTGTCGGACGCATTGCGGGCCCTCCGCCTCTTCGCCACCGGGTCGGAGCTGAGGGCCCTCGACTTCCGCCATGCCGAGGGCACCAAGGCCCGCACCGAGCAGCGTGACGCCGAGGACAGGATCCGGGGGTCTCTCAGCCAGCTCGATGCCGATACCGAGCGCACCGCGGACGAGATGTCCGCGCAGCGCGAGTCCGACCTGGCCTCTGCTCTCGGGCGGGCCGAGGGAATGGTGGAGCGGGCCCGCGGCCTCACCGGTGTGCTGCGGGAGCGGCAGCGCTCCCTCGTCCAGGCCCTCGATGCCGCGGCCGACGCCGATGTGGTCTCCACCCTGGAGGCCGAGGGCGCACGGCTGGCAGAGGAGCTGGAGGACGCCGAGGCAGAGGCGGTGGCGCTGGCCCCGGAGCAAGAGGCGCTCCTCGGGGTCGAGGAACAGATGGCGGCCGAGCTCGAGGCCCATCTCCAGGCGTGGGGGGACGGGGCCGAGCTCCGGGGGGCCGACGAGGCGGTCACGGTGGCCCGGGGGCAGCTCGGATCGCTCGAGCACGCCCTCGAGCGGGACAGGCGCTCACTGGACCAGCTCTCGGTGCGACTGGCCTCGACCGAACGCCGGGCCGCGGTGGTCGAGGGCGAGGACCACGAGCTCGGCGAGCGCCTGGCCGAGACGGAACAGGCTCGACATCAGCTGCAGGCGGCGGTGGCCGAGGCCGAGGCCGCACACGGTCGGGCCACCGGTCGGCTCGAGTCCGCCGAAGGGACGCTCCGGCAGGCGGAACTGGAGCACCATCGTTCCGTCGCCCGGGCCGATGCTCTCGAACGGGCTCTCGACGAGGCTCGTGGGGCGGCCGGTGCCGAGTTGCTGTCCGGCGTGGACGGCGTGGTGGGGATCCTTCTCGACCTCGTCGAGGTCGACCTGGGCTGGGAGGAGGCCTTCGAGGCCGCGGCCGGGGCCTCGGTGGCCGCGGTGGTCGTCTCGGGCAGCCTGCCGGCCAGGTCTGCCCTGGCCCGGCTCCGCGAAGGAGGAGCCACGGGAGCGGTCCTCGCCCTGACCGATTCGGCCTCCCGGGGCGGCACCGAGGGCACCGCCGCCGGGGCCGGAGGGGCTGTCGAACCTGCAGGCACCGAGTCGATCCGCCCCCATGTGCGGCCCCGTCCGGGAGCCCGCCACCTGCCGGGCCTGGATGCGGCGCTCGATACCCTGCTGGCCGGTTCGCACTGTTCCCTCGGCGGTTGGTCCGAGGCCATCGACCTGGCCCTGGCTCGCCCTGACCTGGTCGTGGTCACCCGAGACGGAGACCGGTTCTCGTCGACCGGATGGAGGGTGCGGGCGGGTGGCGGGGTCGTGACCGCGGCGGTGGTCGACGAGGCCCGGTCCCGGGCTTCGGTGGCCGCGGCCGCCGCGGCGCAGGCGGCCGACGAGCGGGCTGAGGCACGATCGAGCGTGGAGTCGACACGAGCGGTCGCGTTGGAGGCCGTCCGGGCCGACGACCGGAACGAAGTCGCCCATCAGACAGCCCGCGCCGCCCGGCAGAGGGTGGCGGACGACAGGGTGGCGCTGGCCTCGGAGCTCGAGGAGATCCGCCGCAATTATGCCGAGCTCGACGACCGGATCTCCCGGGACACGGCACGTGCCGTCGAGCTCCGGGAGGAGCTGCCCCGGTTGGAGACGGCGCGTTCCCAGGCGGCCGAGCGTTCGGCGGCCGCCCGCGAGGAGCGCAAGCGCATCGACGAACGGATCGCCGAGGCGGCCTCGCTCCGGAGCGAGTGGGAGGTGCGGTCGGCCGGCCTCGTCGAGCGCCGGCGCGTGCTCAGCGAGCGGTTGGCCGAGGTCGACCGGCGGCTGACCGGGCATGCCGACGAGCGTCGGCAGGCAGCCGAACGTCGGACGCGGCTGGAGGCGGATGCCACCGCCGTGGAGCGCCTGCTGGCCGTCGTGAGCTCCGCCCAGTCCCAGCTCGATGCGGCTCTGGCCGGGCTGCGCGAGCGCCACCGGAGACAGCTCGAGGCAGTCAGGGCCGGTGGCGCCCGGCTCGAGGAGCTCCGTCGCCGGCGTTCGGCCGACGAGCACGAGCTGGCGGCCGTGCGCGGTCGGCTCCAGAAGATCGAGCTCGATCTGGTCGAGGCGACCATCCGACGAGAATCGGTCATCGAGGCCCTACGGCGGGAGCTTGCGTGCGGTCCCGACGAAGCGCTGTCGGCCCCGGAGCCGGAGCTGCCCGAGGGCTCCGACCCGGCAACCCGGATCACCGAGCTCGAGGCGGAACTGGCCGCCTTGGGCCCGGTCAACCCCCTTGCCATGGAGGAGCTCTCGGAGCTGGGCGAACGCCACCAGTTCCTCGAGAGCCAGGTCGAGGATGTCCGTAGCGCACGACGAGAGCTCCATCATGTCATCCGGACCCTCGACGAAGAGATCATGCAGGTGTTCGATTCGGCCTTCGCCGACGTCAACGAGCACTTTTCGACGCTGGTGACCTCACTCTTCCCCGGGGGGACCGGTCGTCTCTCCCTCACGGACCCGGAGAACCTGCTGGACACCGGGGTCGAGGTGGAGGTGCGCCCGGCCGGGCGGAACGTCCGGCGGCTGTCGCTGCTGTCGGGGGGCGAACGTTCGCTCGTCGCCCTGGCCTACCTGTTCGCCGTGTTCCGGAGTCGACCGTCGCCCTTCTATCTCATGGACGAAGTCGAGGCGGCCCTCGACGACGTGAACCTCCAGCGGTTCCTCGGACTGGTCCACGAGTTTCGCGAGGGAGCCCAGTTGATCATCGTGAGCCATCAGAAACGGACGATGGAGGCCGCCGACGCCCTGTACGGGGTGACCATGGCTCCCGGAGGCTCGTCGAAGGTGGTCAGCCAGAAGGTCCCGCGTCACCGGAGCGACGGGTTGGACTGGTCCGATGGGGAGACGGGCACGCTCCCCGGTTCCGAGACGGGGCTCATGCCGGGACCCGGAGCAGGGGCAGGGCTCGCCGGGGGAGGCATCGCAGGGGTCGGCGCAGAGCCCGGGGGGGAGACTGAGGCCGAGCCCGCGGGGCAGACTGAGGCAGAGCCGGCCGAACCGCAACCGGCGACAGGACCGGAGACATGGCCCTCGGGGGCAGCAGAACCCGCAACTGGGCCCACGGGAGAGACAGGGACCGAAACAGGGCCTTCCGGAGGATCCGCGGCTGTGTCAGCGGCCCTGAGGATGAGCGGGCCGGTGTCGCCGTTGTCGGTGTTGCCAGGGCCCGTTTCGGTGTCCCCGTCGGAGCCAGGCACCCGGCAGGGCGGAGCGACCGGTCCGATCACCGGTCCGAATGCCGGTCCGAATGCCGGCGGGGTTGTCCGGCCTCCCGGTGACGGTGTGCCGGAGGACGATGACGACGACCGGTTCGACAATGCTCCCATCGGCGATCGGTTCGTCGACAGCCGGCCCGAGGCGGAACACATTGTGGGCACCGACCAGTAATGGGTCCTGAGCTGCTGGCATCGACCCCCGATGCGGTGGTCGGTCTCTTCGTTGCCGTGCCCATCGTGGTGGTGGCCGGGGGCGTGGCCGTCGGCCTGCGCCTCCGGGGTCGGGGGAAAAAGGATCATGTGCCGGCGGGCGAGGTGGCCAGCGATGCCACCACCGACATCGAGCTGGACCGTAGCGCTGACGCCAACCGGCAGGCGACCCTCGAGGAGACCCCGTCGGTGCGGACCGCCGTGGCCGAGCCCGCGCCCGCGCCGGCCGAGCCCGCCGAGCCCGAGCCCGAGCCCGCCGAGCCGCCCACGTACCGGAGCCGCCTGGGCAAGGCCCGTGGGCTGCTGTCCGGCTACCTGGGAGCGGTCCGGTCCAAAGGCAGGATCGATGCGGCGACCTGGGATGATCTCGAAGAGGCGCTCATCCGGGCTGACGTCGGGGTCGGCGCCACCGACGCACTTCTCGACGGATTGAGGACCGGCGTCAAGGACGGTGAGATCGTCGGGCCCGACGCGCTGGTCGATGCGCTCAAGTCGGAGCTGGTATCGATGCTGACATCCGCGGATTCCTCGCTGGCCGCGCCCGGGTCGGCACCGGCCGTCGGCCAGGACGAGGATGCCCGCCCGGTGGACGTCTGGCTGTTCGTGGGCGTCAACGGTGTGGGCAAGACGACCACGGTGGGCAAGGTGGCGAGCCGGTTGTCCCGGTCGGGGACCAAGGTGTTGCTGGCGGCGGGCGACACCTTCCGGGCCGCGGCCGGAGAGCAGCTCTCGTTGTGGGCGTCACGAGCCGACGCCGAGATCGTACGCGGGTCGGAGGGCGGCGATCCGAGCTCGGTCGTCTTCGACGCGGTTCAGCGGGCTTCCTCGCGGGGGCACGCGGTGGTGCTGGCCGACACGGCCGGGCGCCTCCACAACAAAGTCAATCTCATCGAGGAGCTGAAGAAGATCCGCCGGGTCGCCGACCGACCTCCGGGCCGGGTGGTGGAGGTGCTGTTGGTGCTGGATGCCACCACGGGCCAGAACGGACTGACCCAGGCCAAGGTGTTCCTGGATGCCGTCGACGTGTCGGGGGTGGTGCTCACCAAACTCGATGGAACGGCCAAGGGCGGCATCGTTGTGGCCGTCCAACGGGAGCTGGGTCTCCCGGTCAAGCTGGTCGGCCTGGGGGAAGGTGTCGAGGACCTCATCGATTTCGATCCGGCCGCATTCGTGGACGCTCTGTTCTGAGCGGAGCTCGGCTCTGGCCGGAACCAGCTCTGGCCGGAACCGGCTGGGCCGGGCCACTCGCCGGGCCAACCACCAAGATCCCCCTTTCACCGCGCGGCCGCTGTGACGACCACCGTCCTATAGCCTGAGGGACCCATGTTCGAGAGCCTGACCGACAGATTCGAGGGGATTTTCACCAGACTCCGCAATCGCGGACGTCTGAGCGACGCCGACGTCGACGAAGTCCTCCGCGAGATCCGAACCGCCCTGCTCGAGGCCGACGTGGAAATCGGGGTCGTGCGGGCCTTCACCGAGGCGGTCCGGTCGCGTTGCGTCGGGTTGGAGCTGGTCCAGAACCTGAGTCCCGGCCAGCAGGTCATCAAGATCGTCAACGAGGAGCTGGTCGGGATCCTCGGCGGCGAGACGCTCAAGATCACCTACGCCGGCAGACCCCCGACGGTTGTGCTGCTGGCCGGTCTGCAGGGTTCGGGGAAGACCACGGCCTCGGCCAAGCTGGCACGCTGGTTCAAGCAGCAGGGTCGGAATCCGCTCCTGGTCGGTGCCGACCTTCAGCGGCCGGCCGCAGTCGAGCAGCTCCGCGTTCTCGGCGAACAGGCCGGGATCACGGTCTTCAGCCAGCCCACCGATCCTGTGGCTGTGGCCGCCGCGGGTCTCGAGGAGGCCAGGCGCCTCGGTCGGGACGTGCTCATCGTCGATACGGCGGGTCGTCTGTCCATAGACGAAGACCTGATGGAGGAGATCCGGCACATCTCCGGCGCCGTGGAGCCCCATTACACATTTCTGGTCATCGATGCCATGACCGGGCAGGACGCAGTGTCGACTGCGGCCGCATTCCACGAGGCGCTCTCCCTCGACGGTGTGATCCTCACCAAGCTGGACGGCGATGCCCGGGGTGGGGCGGCCCTGTCGGTCAAAGACGTCGTGGGGAAGCCCATCGCCTTCGCTTCCACCGGGGAGAAACTCGACGATTTCGACCAGTTCCACCCGGACCGGATGGCCGATCGCATCCTCGGTATGGGTGACGTCCTCAGCCTCATCGAACAGGCCGACCGTGCCATGGACAAGGAGGTCACCACCAAGGGTGCGGCCGCCATGATCGAAGGGCGGTTCACGCTCGAGGACTTCCTCGAGCAGCTCCAACAGGTGAAGAAGATGGGCTCGATGTCGGGGATGCTGTCCCTCCTGCCGGGCGTTCCCAAGGATCTGAAGGAGGCGTCCTCGGCCATCGACGACCGCCAGATCGGCCAGATCGAGGCGATCATCCGCTCGATGACCCCGACCGAACGTGTCGATCCATCCATCATCGACGGCGCCCGGAGGGTCCGGATCGCCAACGGCAGCGGTACGGCCACCTCCGACGTCAATGCACTCCTCAAGCAGTTCAAGGAGATGCAGAAGATGATGAAGGGGTTCGGGAAGGGTGGCATGGCCGGTGCCATGGGCGGACTCGGCGGCATGTTCGGTCGAGGCCCGAAGATGTCCCCGAAGGCGATGGCCGAGATGGCCGAGATGGCCGAGATGGGCGCTCAGGGCGGAAACCTCGCCTCCCTTGGTGCCATGGGCGGCCAGCCCGGCGGATTCGGGGCCGGCGGGCCCATGCCCTCGGCCGGGGCGGGATCGGGCGGACCGATCCGGGGCTCCTCCAAGCCGAAGGGCAAGGGCGGGAAGAAGGGGAAAGGCGGCGGAAGGGTGACGCCGAAGTCCCGGTGAGAGGATCTGCTCACAGGGACTTTGATGCGGACTCGGCCGAATTCGTGTTTGGCCGGCTGATCGTCGGGCCCGGTTGCATGTCGACCGCTGCTTTTGGTGGGAGACTGTCGGGCGCTAGCAAGAGAATGCAGAGGAGTTCACAGTGGCCGTAAAGCTCCGCCTCGTGCGGATCGGAAAGAAGAAGCAGCCGACCTACCGGCTGGTGGCGGCGGACAGCCGCTCGCCCCGCAACGGGCGGTTCATCGAGATCGTGGGCACCTATGCCCCCCGTGGCAAGTCGCTGGCCGAGCCGGACGCCGTGGTCGAGATCGACAATGCCAAAGCCGTCAAGTGGCTGTCACAGGGTGCGACGCCCACCGAACGCGTCGAGAAGCTGCTCAAGAAGTCGGGCGCGCTCGATGAGTTCGAGCTGGCCAAGGCGGACAAGTGAGCGACGAACTCGCTCTGGACTCCGCCGACGATGTCAACACGATCGACGATGTCGACGGTCACGAGGATGATGACGCCGGCAATCGGGTATCGGGGGGGACACCCCTTGCGGTCGTGACCTACCTCGTCAACTCGATCACATCGGAACCCGGGGCCGTCGTGATCAACACGGAGGAACGGGGAGACTCGGTCCGGTTCCGTATCCACGTGGCCCCCGACGACATGGGCCGGGTGATCGGTCGGCGAGGGCGGGTGGCCCAGGCTATTCGCACCGTGGTCGCCGCCGCCGGCGCCCGCGACGGAGTCCAGACCAGCGTCGACATCGTCGACGACTGACGAACTCGGGTTCGGTGAGGGTGAGGGATTCCGCCCGCGGTGTCGACGCCGGCGCCGGCCGGTCGGGGTCCGACGCCACCCACCTCCAAACCCGGGCGGGAGAGACCGGTTCCGGGCCGAAATCCCCGATTTCGATGCTCCAGGTGGGACATGTGGTCAAACCGCACGGGCTCCGCGGTGACGTGATCGTCTCTCTGTCCACCAACCGGGACGAGCGGGTGGCTCCTGGCTCGGTCCTGACCACGGATGATGGCCGGATGATGAAGGTGCTCCGTTCCTCGCCTCATCAGGGCCGGTTCATCGTGACCTTCGAGGGCCTGTCGCGTATCGATGACGCCGAACGTGCCCGAGGGACGCAACTGTTCGCCCCTCCGCTCGATGACCCTGACGAGCTGTGGATCCACGAGCTGATCGGTGCCGAAGTCGAGGACATCACCGGCCGGGTGCTCGGAACCGTAGAGAGCGTCGAGGCGAATCCGGCCAGCGACCTGCTCGTCCTCGACGGGGGAGCGCTGATCCCACTCCGCTTCGTGGTGGCGAACGAGCCTGGCACACGGGTCACGGTGGAGCTCCCCGACGGACTCCTCGATCTGCCCTGAGCGGAGTCCCGTCCGTGCGCACCATCAGGATCGACGTCTTCACGCTGTTCCCTGGCGTGGTCGACCACTATGCCGACGCTTCGATCCTCGGACGTGCACGTGCCCATGGCCAGCTGGATCTTCGCACCCACGATGTGCGGGACGCGGCCACGGACCCCCACCGATCGGTGGACGATGCGCCGTTCGGGGGCGGCGCCGGGATGGTCATCGGCCCCGAACCGGTGTTCGGTGCGGTGGAGGAGGTGGCCGGATCGGCGGAGGGCCTGCCCCGGCCCCTCGTCCTGCTGTCGCCGTCGGGCCGACGCTTCGACCAGCGGGTGGCGCAGGAGTATGCGGCGACCGCCGGCTTCTCCCTGGTGTGCGGCCGGTACGAAGGCGTGGACCAGCGAATCGCCGATCACCTGGTCGACGAGGAGCTGTCGGTGGGGGATTTCGTCCTGGCCGGGGGAGAGCTGGCCGCACTGGTCGTGGTGGAATCGGTCGTGCGCCTGCTGCCCGGAGTACTCGGGAACGACGAATCCGTGGGCGACGAAAGCTTTTCCGCCGGCCTCCTCGAATACCCCCAGTACACCCGCCCCGCCGAGTTCAGGGGATGGGAGGTGCCGGCCACGCTCCTCTCCGGAGATCATGCCCGGGTGGATCGTTGGCGCCGGGCCCAGGCCCTCGTCCGCACCATGGAGCGCCGTCCCGACCTCATCGGCGGCAGAGGAGGGCTCTCCGACGAGGAGGTCCAGCTCCTGGTCGACCACGGCGAGGTGCGCCTGTTGCGCGAACACGGCTACGATTGGTGAGCCTCGCAGGCGCCGGCAGTGCCGGTTTTCACAGTGAAGGCCCGGACCGTAGAGAACCTCCCGAGGAGCCATGACTCCGGGTGGGACTCGCGGGCGGGGTGCCGGACGAGGGAGAGTCCGAACGATCCGTGGAAAGACGCGCCCAATGAACCCCACCGACATCATCGACCGTGACAGCCTGCGGGACGACATTCCCGACTTCCGGCCCGGGGATACCGTCAAGGTCCACGTGCGGGTGGTCGAAGGTACCCGGGAGCGGGTCCAGGTGTTCCAGGGGGCGGTGGTCAAGCGGCAGGGGACCGGAGTCCGCGAGACGTTCACCGTCCGCAAAGTGAGTTTCGGAGTGGGCGTGGAGCGCACGTTCCCCATCCATTCGCCGGTGATCGCCATGACCGAGGTGGTCTCGCTGGGGGATGTCCGGCGGGCCAAGCTCTACTATCTGCGGGACCGGCATGGGAAGGCGGCGAAGATCAAGGAGCTGCGGTCTGCCCGCTCCTGATCGGGTGCGTGGTGCGGTGGGTCGACCGGCCAGTCGAATTACGGGTCGAGCGGCGCCGAGAGCAGCCGCTCACATGGCGGGCCCGGGCCGCTCGTCGGCATATGGGCAGATCCACCGCGTGGCCGGAATGGCGGTGGCCGGAATGGCGGTGGCCGGAATGGCCGTGGATGGAGTGGCCGTGGATGGAGTGGCGGTTGGTGGAGCAGCGGTGGGTGGAGCAGCGGTGGGTGGAGCGGTGCAGTGAGCGAAGAGGATCTCGAACGATATGAGTCGGAGATCGAGCTGGCCCTGGTCCAGGAGTATCGGGCGGTCCTTCCGCTGTTCGCGTACGTGGTCGAAACGGAGCGTCGTTTCTACTTGGCCAACACGGTCGACGTGACCGTGAGATCCGACACCTCTCCGGCGTGCGTGGAGGTCAATCTGACTGACGCCTGGGTGTGGGACATGTACCGGCCCGCTCGCTTCGTGCCCTCGGTCCGTATTCTCACCTTCAGGGACGTCAACATCGAACGGCTCCCCGAGAAGGATCTGTGACCGAGGGCGCTCCGGGGCGCCCGCACGGTGACCGTGGCCACGGCAGCGGGACCGATGACCGCCGGGCGCTCGGCGCGGAAGGCGAGGCGCTGGCCGCCCGGTGGTACGAGGACAATGGCTACGAGGTCCTCGACCGCAACTGGCGTCGTCGGGAAGGCGAAATCGACCTCATCGTGCGCCGGGGCAAGACGGTCGTGTTCTGTGAGGTCAAGGCCAGGTCGAGCGATCGATTCGGATCAGGCGCCGAATCGGTGCTCGCGGCCAAGCAACGCCGGATCAGACGCCTGGCGGCACGATGGCTGTCGGAACTGACACCGGCTTCGGCCCGGCCGCGGGCCGAGGTCCGCTTCGACGTCGTCTCCGTCACCGCCGGCCGGGTCGAAGTGATCGAGAACGCGTTCTGAGCGGCTTGCGGGCAGCTGTTCCGGCGGCCGGGCCGGGCCGGCGATGGATGTGACACCTCCGATTTAGGGTTCCGACGGTGCTTCGAGCGACCGCGTGCACCCGGGTGAACGGCGCTCCAACTGTCAGCGTTCGTCGCCGCGGTGGGCCTGTGGGCCCCACCCGGTCGAACCATCCTGATCGGAGGCGCAATGATCGCCGCCATTCCTTCAGCCGTCCTCATCGGAGTCGACGGCCACCTCGTCTCTGTCGAAGTTCACGTGTCGAACGGACTCCCAGGCTTCACGGTGGTGGGCCTGCCCGATGCTGCGGTCAGAGAGTCCCGCGACAGGGTCCGGGCCGCACTGCTGTCCAGCGGCCTTCCGTGGCCGCTCCGTCGGGTCACCGTCAATCTGGCCCCCTCCGGCATGCGGAAGAACGGTGCCGGACTCGACCTCCCGATCGCCATCGGCGTCCTGGTCGCGTCAGGCGAATTGCATCCCGACACGGTTGGGTCAACCGCGTTTATCGGTGAACTCGGCCTCGATGGGTCGCTCCGCGGGGTCCCTGGCACCGTGGTGCTCGCCGAATCGCTCCGGTGCCACCGGTTGGTGGTGCCCGACGAGAGCGCCCAGGAGGCCAGCCTCGCCGGTGGGTGTGAGGTCCGAACGGCACCCACCCTCAGCGACCTGGTCGAGCGGCTCTCAGGGCGGATCCCGTGGTCCGAGGGGGTACAGGAACGTCGGCTGGGGGGACGATCCGGTGTTCCCCACACCGGACGCCGCGAGCTGTCGACCCCCGGGGAGACCCGTTGCAAAGCAGGCTTCGACCTGTCGGACGTCAGGGGCCAGTCGTTGGCCCGGCGTGCGCTCGAAGTTGCCGCGGCCGGGGGACACCATCTGCTGATGGTTGGGCCACCCGGCGCGGGCAAGACCATGTTGGCCACCCGTCTTCCCGGCCTGCTCCCTTCGCTCGACCGGACGACCGCCCTGGAGACCACCCGGGTTCACTCGGTGGCCGGCCTTGGGCTGCCGTCTTCCGGGCTGATCTCCCGTCCGCCATTTCGCGCCCCGCATCACGGGACGTCGTCTGTGGCCATGATCGGTGGTGGGACCTCGTTCATGAGACCCGGAGAGATCAGCATGGCTCATACAAGCATTGGCAAATGTCTCTCGGAAATACTGACCCGGTACGGCACATTCGGGCGTGTGGATAAGTCTCGGATCGCTTGTTCAGACCGATTGAGGGCGGCGGGTCATGATCAGGCCGCCGGTGCGGTGTCCGCCGACCGCGCCTGAATCAGACACGTAGAACTCAGCTCCGATGAGGACCGGATGTCGCAACGCAAGTTCTCTTTTTGGATCAGCCTTGCCCCGCCACTCATCCGGCCATTCCGCCTCGGCGGTTAGGTCATCCAGTACGAGATGGCCTCCGGGGCAGATCAGGTCAACCACCATATCGGTGATGCCTGGGTCTTCGGCGAGGTGCTCGACATAGCCACCATCAACGAACACAAGATCGAAAGGTGCCAATCCGGGAAGGCAGTTCTGCCAGCGATCTGCAATCACAGTCACACGATTATCTGTGCTCAGAAGGTCAAGGGCCGCAGTGGCCCGTTGGTCCTCGACTTCAACCGTTACCAGGGTCGCCGATGAATCCATGCCCGAAAGCAGCCAAGCCGAACCGACACCAAAGGCAGTTCCAATCTCAGCGATTCGGCCTCCGACCCGGCTGGCGGCCAAGGCAGCAAGGACTGCCCCAACCCCTGGCAAGCAGGATGAAACGCCTCCAGCAGCGCCGAAGCCCATAGCCTCAGCCCTTCGTGAGGCATCCACGACCAACGGGGGCAAGTAAATCGGGTATTGCAATGCGTCGTCCGTAACCATCCCGTCGCCTCCCGAATATGTCCCCAGAATGACCCTACGTCCTGGTGCCCCCGATCGCCGGCTGGGCGGTCTTATTCACCGAGGGTCCATGCCCGTAGGCTGCCGTCGTGGTCACAGGAGACGATCGAAACAGCGATGACCTTTGGAAGAAGGGCATGGAAGAGGTCAGAAGGGCGCTCCATTCGTCCGGCCGGAAGGAAATGCCGAATCTCCTGGATTTACTTTCTCGACTCGATCGCTGCGTCGTTTGCGGGAAGCTCATCACTGAGGACATTCGGAGCAGGCCGGTGATGTTGTTATCGAAGCGGACGAGATCCCCCGCCAAGGATTCCTCGTCAATGATGGTGGTCGTTCACACCGGGTGCGTAGACGCAGGTGCTGATCTTGCTCACCAGCAAGGATACGGCTGGCGGCGACAGAAGGTGGAGGAGGGTCCTTCAACGATACCTGGAAGCATCGAGTCGTAGAAGCCCTGTCGATGAGGGTGCCCCCGACGCCGGGTATGCCACTGATTGAGATCGGTGTGGATAGCCTTGGGCATGAGTGCTGCGTCTCCTGAGCCGGTCCTGCAAGCGCCATCGCCTCCGATGGGATTTTCGGGCGGCTTGGTGCCCTGGACCCTCGTTCTGGGCCGGTCTCCCAACATCTACGCCGCAGTACGTGATTTCGAGGCTTTCCCTTCCGGGGTGCGATGTGTCCTCCATGCTCGGTTCCGCCCTGGCGTCTTCGATCCGCTCGGCTCGTTTCCCGGAACTCCCGGTGGCGCTCATATCGCCGTAACGTTCGCCGATGGGCGCACCGGGACGGTGGGGCCGGGTCCTGGAGCTTCCCAACCCGACGGCATCATCTTCAACTACTTCGGCGGAGGCGGATCAGGGCATGAGTGGACGATGTCCCTCTGGCTATCGCCTCTTCCGCCGGCTGGTCCCCTCACCTTTGACATCGGCTGGCCGGAGAAGGGTGCTCCCGTCACCTCCGTTTCGGTCGATGCTGCCGAACTCATCGAAGCCGCAGCGAAGGCCGAGCGACTCTGGTAGTCCGAAATGGACCTGCCCCACATCACCGAGAACGGGATGACTTCACCTGGAGAACTTGGCGACGAAGCGTACGCTGGGGTGGTGAAGTCAGAGCGGCGGCGAGTCCTGGTTGCCAATGACGACGGCTCCCACGGCCTCATGTGGGTGCTCTCGGTCGCTGAATTGAAGGCACCTGCACCCCAGGGATCATGGAAACCTTATTCAGAGCCGTCTCCCAGTCCTCGCCCATGGAGCGACCTCCTTTCCACCCCGCTCCTTGACGACCTCGACGAGTGGAACGACCTAGGCAACGATCTGCAGGGCGCGACCAGTTCGGCAGATGGATGGGATGCGTTCTGGTTCCGGGCAGCCGGGCTTGCGAGGCGAGTCCAGTCGGAACTTGGTGCCGGGTACGAGGTTCTTTATCAGAGTGCGTACATGGCCTGGTGTTGGGTACTGCCGCCCTGGGAAAGCTCCCGATAGTCAATCGGGCAATGTGTCTCATACCACCGGGTCAGCGGCGGTTATCGACTGTGGCCTACCGGCACATCCGGGCGTGTGGAAAAGTGCCAACATGGGGTCGTGGTGATGACCCCGACTCCTAGCCTGGAAGATCTTGTCTGGCTCTTTGAGGATGACCCCGTTCCTGAGAACCCTGACGGTGTCATCCCCGGTGGAGGAACCCTCGACTGGCGGCGGGACTGGCCATTCACCTCGGTTACCTTCCGATCCGCTCGGGGCGACGATGTCGTTGAACTGGGCATCAACCCTGGGTATGAGCAGGTATCCATTCTCGTCACCCGGAATGATGCGACGGTGGTCAGCATGGAGATGGGCGATGTGGAAACCGTCCATGTCGAGAAGCTGCATGGACGACAGGAACTTCATCTCACGTTCCGTGAGCCAAGGATCGAGATGCTGCGCTTGGTGATGAAACCCACGGTCTCGATCCACTGGCGGTTGTCTAGGTCGGTCGCATAGGTCGCCCCTACCACCGGGTCAGAGCGGGGTCAGACTCACCACGGCTCTTGCCTTTATTACAGGTTCCGATATATTTGAAGTATGCCCGTGATCCGTGGCTCGTCTGATCGGAGCGTGCTGGTCCTCACCAGTCTTTCATCTGGCCCCAAGCACGGCTACGCCTTGATTAAGGACATCGAGTCGTTCTCCGGCATCACCCTCGGTCCGGGCAGTCTCTATGGGGCAATCGACAAGCTCGAACATGCCGGACTTCTCAAGGCGATGCCAGGAGAAGGTCGGCGAAAGCCATACCGAATAACGGCTCGCGGTACCGCTGACCTTCGAGAGCAACTCACGCTGTCGAAGAAAATCTCCTCAGTCGGACTCGGTCGCCTGGCTGGGGCCGGAGGGACCTGATGGGCTACCTGGTCCGGCTTCTCCTCGCCCTCTACCCACCCTGGTGGCGACAGCGGTATGGCAAGGAGACTCGGGAGCTAACCCAAGAGCTGCTTGCTGACCCTGATGCACACAAGCTTCGAACGTTGGGCAACCTTCTCTTCGGGGCGGCGACCGCATGGACCCAGATCAAGCGAAGAGCGGACTACCTGCAACCCATAGGCGCCGGTGTGTCCCCGATGGTCCCGCTCCACGTTCCCCCGAATGTGAAGAGTCATCGTCGGGGTGTCGCCGTCGCCGTCGGTGCCGTGGCGGGATTGGTGTGCGTCGCACTGATTGGCGTCGGCATCTGGTACGTCGCAAATGGGTTCGTTACCGGAGTCGGAAAGGGTATTGGACAAGCCATCAGCGAGGCCAGTGTGAGTGGTGCGGCGAATGCACTGTCGGCCGACAAGATTGCCAAGACCCATCACATTCGAGACGGAGCACTGACGATCGGTATCCTCGATAGCCAGCATGTCGGGGTGAATTGGATTGCCGGCGATCGTTCGGTACCGATAAACGGCCGCTCGACCTATGTAAGCATCAGCGTGGGTGACGACCACGTCGTGACTGCCGTGAACGAACTTGGCTGTGCATATGGCCTCACTGTTGCAGCGGCGAATGATCCGATCATCGCCCAAGACCAGCTACATGGCGTCGGAACCTATTACGACTTCGATCCCTCGGATGGATCGCAGGCTTCTTCGTGCTCCGCTAAATCGGCGCCAACCTCAGGATGGCTGGCAGTAACACCATCTCAACTCGAGCAGACCGGGACACACACCTCGGGGTAATGCCGGGGAGGAGGGTGTCCCCGATCGCCGGGAGTGGGGCGCTTATCTGGACGGCGGCTCAGTTGACCTCGACAACTGTCAGGATGCCCGAGGCGTGTTCGATGAGGTAGACGATTCGAACCTCCACGTCGGGAAGCAGGGCGGTCCGACGAGCCACGGGACCAGGGTCACCGATTGGGGTGCTCGGCGCTTTCCACGGCTCGGACTCGGCGGCGATGATCCACTCGGCCACAGCTCGGTAGACGGCATCCGATGGAGCGGTTCTGGTGGCCCAGACACTGACCGCCGCGAAGTTCTCAATCACGAGATGGGGTCAGGCGCTGCGGCGAGAGTGCAGTTCGGCCACCTTGGCATCGATTCGAGCCATGGCCTTTGGGTCGCTGCGGAGCTTCTCGGCTGTCCGCTCACTGGCGGCGTACCACTCGTCAATCAGCGCTCGCACGGCGGCTTCGTCTCCCGCGGCAAGGGCCTCGGTCGGGGTCCGGTCGTCAAGTTGCTCGTACTTGCCGTCCCACCAGGCTCGGGCAACTGCCACACCGCCATTGGCAGTAGGGGCCCTCATCTCGGCCAGGAGCTGCTCGGTCGCCTCAATCCGGTGTTGAGCTTCCGTCGTCGTCAACTCCACGCCGGAAAGCCTATGCGCTGGCGCGAGGCGGTCGTCAGATTGGAAGGTCAGTCCGTTCGATGCCCAATCCTCTGGCGAGCCACCGGTCGGAGCCGATCGACGAACCGATCCAGGGCCGTTTAATCGATGGCGCCGATTGTGCCGTATGAGAAGCAGCAGTCAAGGGCGCCGACAGGCGGCGGAGCAGACCCTTGACGGCTGCGGGGCGACTCCCACCGCAGCTGAAAATGGACCCTTGCCGGCCGCCGGGCGGCCGGCCTGGTCGCCGCCTGCGGATGGGATGACTTGACGTCGGGAGTCACTAGATGCAAACCTGCAACTATGGAAGATGCAGAAATGCAACTAGAAAGCACTGGCCCCACGGATCTACGGGCGGCGCGAAGCGAGAGCTCAGAGGGTCGGGGCCTAGCCAAAGCACGACGGGCACAGTTCCTCGGTCGCTACCAACCGTCTGACCGTGTCCGCAGCCGTACCAGGCCTAGCTTCCCTGGCGTCGATCCCTCCATCATCGACGAGGTGCGTGATGCTCACGCCGACGAGCTGGTCGCATCGACGGCGGACATTGGATTCTGGGTCGCATGGCATCAGGCCGGCGGCTTTGAGGCGTTGGAGCGGCTCGGCTGGCACCGGGTCACCATCTTCCGGAAGCTGAAGCGCTTCCGGGCCCGATTCGGGGCTCATCCGGATGAGTGGGACCCCGGCTGGATCAGCCTCGACCTCGATCGTCTGTGGAAGGCAGAAGTCGACTTTGCCATCGAGCTCAAGGAGGGGAAGGCCCACCCCGACGATTGGCCCGGCTTCGGTGGGTCCAGGTCGGCCGACGCCGTCGACCTGGACCTCGATGGCCCCGAGTGAGCAGGTCGCCGACGTGGGGGAGGGGCCAGATAACGGTGAGCGTGCTACTTCACTTGTAGTAGCAACGAAACTCGGAGAGATCGAAGAAGGACGATGGGTGGTCGGCCTCTACCCCGATGCGGCCGAGGCCGGGGGTACCTTCCAAAGTTCGGCTCCACGGAGATCAGTCGACCGGGGGCGCCGGGGAGAAGCGAAAGACCCGGAGCGATCCGCAGCCGAGGCTGCCAGACGGGCGGGGACGCGTATCCGCAGGTATACGGCGGCCAACCGACTGAACCGGCTCGGCACCCTCACCTACGCAAAAAGCTGCCATGACCAGATCCAGCTTCGGGAAGATGTCGGCGAGTTCTTCAGGAATCTGCGTGAGAGCCTGGGCGAGCCCTTCCCGTACCTGTGGGTACCAGAGTGGCACCCGGGCGGTCATGGCCTGCATGTTCACTTCGCCGTCGGGCGCTACATCCGCCACCGCCAGATCAAGGAGGCCTGGGGCAGGGGATTCGTCCATATCAAACTGCTCGGCAATGTCCCCATCGGACAAGGCTCGTTGGGCGAGGCAAGGCAGGCGTCCAGGTACCTGGCCAAGTACGTCGGCAAGGATGTCCACGCCGAACACATCCTCGGACTCCACCGCTACGAGTGCGCCCAAGGGTTTCGGCCAAAGCTGGAAAGGATCGTCGCCCGCAGTTCGTCGGTGGCCGTTGCAGAAGCAAGCGAACGGATGGGTTCATGGCCCGACATCATCTGGAGGTCAAGGGAGGCAGAGCGCTGGTACGGCCCACCAGCACTCTGGGCGTCGTGGAACCGGTAAGTCCATCGAGTCGGGGCGCCCGGCGCCCCAGGGTGCCGGGCGCCCCGGAGATCGAGCTGGCAGTAAAAGCCAAGGCATGGGCAGAGGACACAGCCAAGGCACAAGGACTTCCGTTGTGCGTGGAGGATTCATCGGTGATCAGCGAAGTTGCCACCTTGCTCACCAGTGGCCGAGCACCGGTTCGGTCAGGCTCGCCAGATTGGCTGGATACGATCGGGATCGAAGCGGTTCCGGCCCCGGACGGCCGAATTGATGACGATGCGGGGGAGCACGGCACTGATGATGGCCCGCTGCCTGGCCGGGTCGAGGTCCGCCCACTGCGCCCGGAGCGCCCCCGTGTCGCCGACGAACCCGTCGAGCGCCGCGGCGCCTGAGAGCGTCCCGAGCTTCCTCGCCGCCGCCGTTCGCCGGTCCTCGATGGGCTTGCGGGCTGCCATCCACTCTCGGACGCTGATCCGTCCCTGGCCGTGGAGGCTGGCGAGCTGCTCGAGCTCGGCGTCGGCCTGCTCGAGCTCTTGCTGGACGACGTCGGCCTCGTCCTCGACCGACAGGGCCCGGGACACGGCACGCTGCAGCCTCGGTGAGTCCAGCCGGTGCAGGACGGCCTCGGCGATGAAGTGTTCAAGGGGCTCGGACAGGACCGCCATGCCGCCACAGCCCGAAAAGCCAGGTCCCTTGGCGCAGAGGTAACGCCGCTCGCCATCGTCACGGGGACGGGCCACCATGCGGGCCCCGCACTTGCCGCAATGGACGAGGCCGGTCAGCGGGTACCGCCGGGGTGCCCGGTTGGTGCGGCGGTCCGGGTCCAAGAGGATGGTGCGCAGCCGGGCTGTCTGGGCCGGCGTCACGATGGCCGGCCAATCACCGGTGGACACGATCTCGCCCAGGTGCTCCCGCTGCCCGGAGATGCGTCCCGAGGTGAGGATGGTACGGAGCACGGTGGACGACCAGGGTTTGCCGGTCACGGTCGGGATGCCGCGATCATTGAGGTCCCTGGTCACCGAGCGCAGGGGCTCGCCGGCGAGTATCCGGCGGGCCGCCTCCTTGATCACGGCCGTTTCACTGGGGATCAGCTTCCGATGCCCGGTCTGGTAGCCGTACGCACGGGTGCCGCCACCCGAGCGCCTGCCTTCCTGCGCCGCCTGTAGCGCTTGACGCTTGATCCTCCGACTCTTGTCCTCGGACTCGAGCCGGGCAAGTGCGCAGGCGATTCGGGCCATGGCCCGCCCGGTGGTCGTCGTCAGGTCGTAGTCGCCGCTGGTGACCGTGGCCACGGCGATGCTGGTGGCCTCGACCAGGTCGATGAAGTCCTCGAGCTCCCGGGTGTTTCGGTGGAGTCGGTCGTTGTGCCAGACGATCACCCCATCACGGACGCCTGTCTTGACGTCCTCGCACATTCGTCGGTAGGCGGGCCGGGGCTTCCCCCGGTAGGCACTCACGTCGTTGTCCTCGTAGACCTCGGCGACCGCCGCTCCGTTGCGCTGGGCCCAGGAGCGGCAGTCCTCGAGCTGTCGGCGCACTCCGGCCCTGGTCCCGCCCCTGTCCGAGGAGATCCGGATGTAGATGGCGGCCGCTTTCACTCAAGGTACATTAGCCGACCGTTGTACACGGTGGCGTGCTGTTCCTCGATGAACTGGGCGAATTCCCTACCGCGGTCCTCGATGCACTTCGCCAACCGCTCGAGGATGGCCGAGTTCGGGTCAGCCGGGCTCGAGGATCGACTGATTTTCCCGCGCGGTTCATCCTGGTGGCCTCTATGAATCCCTGTCCGTGCGGCGAAGGGGGCGCGCCCGGCGGCTGCCGCTGTAGCGATACCGCCCGCGAGCGCTACGCCCGGCGCTTGTCGGCTCCGCTGTTGGACAGGTTCGATATCGCCATCTGGGTCGACCGGCCAGAGGTCGACGATCTGATCAGTGGACAACCGGGTGAGACGACCGCAGAGGTTGCCGTCCGGGTATCGCGGGCTCGCCGCCGAGCCGCCGACCGGGGGGTGACCGTCAACGCCTCACTCGCCGGGTCGTCCCTTTCCGAGCTGGTCCCGATGAGTCCAGGGGCGGCCGCCATCGTCGAACGTCAGGTCCGGTCCGGGTCCCTCAGTGCACGCGGGCTCCACCGGGTCCATCGGTTGGCCAGAACGGCGGCCGACCTCGATGGTTCCGGGGAACTGGTGGAAGAGGCCCATGTTCGAGAGGCGCTGCTGCTGCGGTGCCGGCGCGACCTCTTGCTCGGAGGGGGTGAACTGTGAGCGGGCTTCTCGAAGCGCAGGTCTGCGCGGCCGGCCTCGCCGGCCTACCGGGGATGACACCGGTACGCCTGGCGAAACTGCTGGACGGGTTCCAGCCGACACTGGCTTGGAGGGCTGTCCAGGCGGGGGCCCATCCGGCAGACCCTCGACGGCGATTCGCAACACCGTCGCGGGCAACGGATCTGGACGAAGTCGAGGCGCGGTACCTCCGAGCTGGGGTCACCATCCTCTTGCCGGACATGGAGGGCTACCCCTCGATGCTGGTGGGAGACCCGGGTGCACCCGCCGTGCTCTTCGTCCTGGGAGATCCCACCGTCCTCGAGGGCAAGCCGAGGGTGGCGATCGTGGGCACCCGATCGGCCACCCACTACGGTCGTCAGGTGGCCTCCGAGCTTGCCCGCGATTTGGCGGCCGAGGGCGTCGTCGTGGTCTCGGGACTGGCTCGCGGGATCGACGGAGCGGCCCACGCCGGGGCATTGCGGGCAGGGTGTCGCGACTCGGCTCCGCCTGTCGCCGTCGTCGGCACCGGACTGGATGTCACGTACCCACCATCGAATCGCGACCTGTGGGCCCAGGTGGCAGCCCGGGGGTCGGTTCTCTCCGAGTCCGCCCTGGGGACAAAACCGCATCCGGGGGTGTTCCCGGCTCGCAATCGGATCATCGCTGCGCTCTCGGACGTGGTGGTGGTGGTCGAAAGTCATCGCAGCGGAGGTTCCCTCTACACGGCTGACGCGGCGGCCCGACGCTCGATTCCGGTCTGCGCGGTCCCGGGTTCCGTTCGGAGCCGTGCCTCGGACGGAACCAACGCTCTCTTGGTCGACGGGTGCACCCCGGTTCGCGACGTGGCCGATGTACTTGTGGCTGTCTCGCTGGCCCGGGCGGGTGTGGAGCAAATTCGTGCCGACGCCCGACTGGTCAGACAAAGCCGTGCATCAGGTGGATCGATCACCGACGGCGTCAACCGGTGGCGAACAGACCGGACCGAAACAGCTCCGGCCGGGCACGACTCCGTTCAACGCGCAGTGCTCGCGGCGGTCGACGACGTGCCGACCCGATTCGAGACGATCTTGATCCGCACCGGACTGTCCATTGCCTCCGCCGCGGAAGCGTGCGACCAGTTGACCGAGCAAGGTTCGCTCTTGGCCGGCGCCGGTTGGTGGTCACTGAGGCAGGATGACCGAAAGATCGGAAGGAGCTAGAGGCCCGAGGATCCTGTGCCAGGCGTCCGGAGGCCCAAGGATCCAGCGCCTACGAACCCAACGATCTCAGGCGCCTGGGGCCCAACGATCTCAGGCGCCTGGGCCCAACGATCTCAGGCGCCTGGGGCCCAACGATCTCAGGCGCCTGGGGCCCAACGATCTCAGGCGCCTGGGAACGCGCCCTGCTTCCAGCCTATGGATGACGACGACACTGGTCCGGGCGACGGCGTCGACGAAATTGCCGGCGCGGTGCAACTCTCCAGCCCCGTCTCGGCCCCGTACCAGGTGCTGCCTCCTGCTCCTTTCCAAACCAACCAGCAGGTCCCATCGGTCGATCGGTCAGCCAGGGTGACAGTTCCACTTCCGGCGCTGGTACCAGCGCCAGCGGCATTTCCGGCGCCTGCGCTGGCCACGGCGTCGGCAATGCCACCAGCGCCGCCGACACCGCCGCCGACACCTCCGCTGACCCCACCGCCGTTTCCGACGTTGGCACCGCTCACGCCTGCTTGACCTCCGCTGCCGCTGGTCACGGCCATGCTGATGGTGTCGGAATTGGTCGATGGGCCGGCAACAAATGTGATCGATGGGTTCGATGCCGTCAGCGCGGAAGGTTGCAGGGAGCCGTACCCGCCCCCGCTGATAGCCGCAGTGTCCACAGTCGTCAACCCGGTCGTGAGCGTCTGCTGAGCCTGAAGGGCGCCAGCTTCCGCCACACCGGGCTCGCGAGAGATGCCGTTTGCCGTTGTCCCGTTCGAATCCAACATGGTGCCGAGCAGAACAGCCGTGAGGATCGCAGTCGCCGCGAGGCCGAGAGCGGTGGCGATCATCGAAAACCCACCTTCTCCGGCGATCCGCCCTGTGGCGAGTGCCTGTTTCGGGTGATCCTCCGCTTGGTGTTTCATCGTCTCCCTCGAGCTTGGCAACCAGCTGAGGTCGCTCGGACCCGTGGGGCTACGCCGCCGTGGCAGCGGCTTTCGTCGACGGGTAAGAGCGCCCGGAATGTACATTCCCGATCGAGTTCCTCATCGGCAATCGGCGGAGCGCCCTTGAGTCGGTTCGCGGGGACCTTGCGATCCCCGCCCCGCCACCGAAGCCGGTGAGGCCGCCCAAGGCCCCCAGATACATCGTCGGGCAACCCGACGGGCACCCTGGGAGGTCGTCATGGTCTTTGAGACACCCCGTGGCCGCTCAATCGGCGCCCCGGCGCCAAATCCAGGCCGCAGCAGGATCTCGACTGGTTCGTGAGGAATCTAACGCTCTTAGGCGTCATCCCCCGACTGCATCACGATGTGATCCGCATGGACCTTGTACTTGACCCGAACTTCACCTGGCTGACGCATGGGATATGTATCCAGACCCAAGTACTTCTTGGCCAGTTGGTCGATGGACTCGTCCGCACCTTCCTCGGTCGGCTCGACCGACCCGCGTACCACGACAACGTTGTATTGATCCTCGGGGTCGACAATGGACACTGCGACGTGTGGGTTCTTGCTGAGATTTGCGTACTTCGCTCGGCCCTTCGCGGTGTTGAAGACCAGATCGTCGCCTTCAAGATCGATCCAGACGGGCGTCAGCTGCGGTCGACCAGCTGAATCGACGGTGGCCACATTGGCGATGACCGGCCGTTGGATGAGGGCACGTGCCTTGCTGCTGAGAGTTGTTGTCATTGTGTAGCTCCTCCATTGACAATTCTGGGCGGAGCCGGGGCCCGTGGACTCAGCTCCGGCTCCGGCTACGGCTACGGCTCCGGCTCAAGAGCTAGTGCCGCGTCATGCAACGTTTGCGCGCTTGACCAGCTCCCGTAGGGCTCGGTCATGTGCATTGCGGTTCCGCCAGATGATGTAGCGGCGGATCATGGATGCCTGTTCCTTGTGGCTGGCGTGGTCGGTGCCGTCGAGAGCGAAGTAGCGCAGGGCCTGGAACTGGGCCTCGATCCGGTTGAGCCATGAGGAGTAGGTCGGGGTGTAGGCCAGCTCGACGTTGTTGCCTTCTGCCCACTCGGCCGCCCGGGGGTCATTTGTCGTCGACAGGTGGGGGCTGAAGTTGTCGAGCACGATGGCAATCCTGACATTGGGCGGGTGGAGTGTGCGGAGGTAGCGCATGAAGGCCAGGAACTCGGTGCGACCCTTCTTCGTGGTCACGTGCCCGTAGAGGCGGTCGGTCGAGAGGTCGTAGCCGGCCATCAGATGTCGGACACCGTTCGGCCGGGTGTAGGTGGCCCGCCTGCGACGACGGCGGGGCTGGCTCTGCCCGCCGCCGCTGGTTGCGACCGGGGCCCACTGCTTGCCCGGGTGGGGCTGGAGGTTCAGCGGCCCGAACTCGTCGAAGCAGATGACGACGGTCGGATCCGTTTCCCCAGGCAGGGAGGTGCCATCGGCGATGGCATAGAGCTCGAGGATCCGGTTCTTCTTGGCCTCGAAGTCAGGATCGTTGGACTGCTTCCAGGTCTTGATCACTTGAAACGACACGCCCTCCTCTCGGAGCAGGACCCGGAGGCCCTCATGGCTGATGTCGTCGACCACCCCCTCAGCGACCAGGAACTCTGCCAGCTTGGACAGGCTCCAGGTCGAGAAAGGCAGGTTGTGGTCCTGCGGGCGGGAGAGGGCCACCTTTTTGATGGCTTGGCGCTCGGGAAGGGTGAACTTCGGAGGCCTTCCTCCGGCGTACTTCGGGGCCAGCGAGTCGAACCCGTCGGCATTGAAGTTGTGGATCACCTCGCGGACCCGGTCCTCGGAGGTGAAGGCGATCTTGGCGATGGCCGGCACGTCCATACCCTGGGCCGACCACAGCACGACCTGGGCTCTTCGCCATCGGACCACCGATCCCGATCCTCTGCGCACGATGCCAAGGAGCTTGTTGCCCTCAGCACCGCTGATCTCTCGGACCCTCACACGTTCGGCCATCACCCAAGTCTGCGCGACCTGGACGATCAGGTGGTGGACGCGCCCCCGGGGACGTTGCCGGTTACGGCACTAGAGCGTCCGTATCAGCAAGATACCAACCCTCGCGGAAGGCTCCTGCCGGCTCCGGAGGTGAATTCCCACATCCGGAGGCGAACTCCTGATGTCTCCAAAGGTGAAACCGCTGGGTCTGACCAATCCGGCCTCGGCCGCTGCAGGCACCCCTTGGTCTGGCCTCGAGCTGATCCGGAGTCGAAAAGGAGCCACTACGAGCAACGGGGTTTGATCAACGGAGATTCATGTCCCGATTCGGACGCTGGAGAGCCTCAGCTCGCGGACCGGCCCGGCGTGGGATCCGGCCCCGCATAGTGCCCGTCGGCACCACCGGATTTGCGCAGACTCATTCGTTCCGTCTGTCCCGTTTCCGCTTGTCCCTTTCCTCGTCGGTGTCCATCCCGAGGCCCGGTTCCTGCCCGAAGGCCGGTTGGGGTTCGAATCGCCACCGGGGTGTGCCCTTCGGTCCGGTCCCCTCGCTGGACAGGACCCAGCCCTCATAGGTCTTGAGGAAGTGGTGGTGGTGGCAGAGCAGGGCCAGATTGTCGAGGGTGGTGGGCCCGCCCTCGGCAAAGGGGACGATGTGGTCGATCTCGAGCCCGAAGGAGGTCCCACACCCGGGCACCACACAGGTTCTGTCCCGGAAGACGAGGGCCGTCCGCAGCTGTTGGTTGATGGTGCGACCCAGGTGGCAGACGGCCCGGATGTCCCCGGCCTCGTGGAAGACGATGCGCAGGAACGAGTCGTTGGCCAGGTCCCTCGCCATGGCCACCGGGATGGGCCCCTGGTTGTCGATCTCGCAGCACTCGTCGCCCTCGGTGTGTCCGCGCAGCAGGGCGTCCCGGTCCACCCGGACGATCACCGAACAGGTCGGAGGCCCGTCGATGAGCAAGGACGGGTCGTCCGGTGGTCGGCCACCGGTTGTGGCCGTGGCATCGGTGGTGTCCCCGTGGGGTGGCATCGGTCGGCCAGTCGTCGCAGGTGTCCCGGCCGGAGGTGTCCTCGACCCCGGCGTCGGCGTCGGCCCCGGCGGTGGCTCCGGAGGAGGTGTCCTCGGCCCCGGCGTCGGCGTCGGCATCGACCCCGGCGTCGCCGTCGCCTTCGCGGTCGGGATCCGGCCCCGAAGCCGAGCCGGTGGCCGAGGTGGGCCGGGACCGGGGCGAAAGCGGTGCCCCGGTGTCGGGGTGGCGTCTTGTGAGAAGGGCGTAGAAGGCGTCGGCTCGGACCGCCCGTTCGGGACTGTCCTGTTCGTCCCCGGCCGCCCGTCGGGTCCGGCGCAGCCGGGTGGCCACCTGGTCCAGGTGGGAGAGGATCTGGGCCCCCCGGTCGAGGGTGTCCCGGCCCTGGTAGCAAAAGGCCCCCTCACCGTCGGTCCACGACGAGAAGTACCGGGCCGCTCGGATGCGGACGACCCTGGCCCGGGGATCCTCTGACCCCGAGGTGGCCCGGGACCGCTGGCACCGCTCCCGCACCGCCTGGAGGGGAGCCTCCTCGGCCCCGGCCAGCAGCTCTTGCTCCCGTTCGGGGGCGAGGATGCCGGCCCCGGTCAGCTCGGTGACCTTCGGTCCCGAGAGCACCCCGGTGCGCAGCGCCGCTTCGGTCCCGGGCAACTGTGAGAGGCGCTGCCCGTTGACAAGGGTGTTCTGGGCCTGACCGGTGGCCACCCCCTCCAAGGAGGCCAGCATCACCGCGGCCGAGCGGTGCCCACCGTCCCGCCACACCCCGGAGCCCTCGATCCGGGGGGCCAACAGGGTCTTGCCCGCCACCACCAGGCGCTCGAGGCCGACCAGGGACGCATAGAGCCCGGCGGCGTCGGCCCCGGTCAGCCGGGCCGGGTCGAGGTCCGCCACCACCGAGGCCAGAGCGGAACGGGCGGCATCCAACCGGGCACCGAGGCCGGTTTCACCACGGTGGCCGTCGTCAGCACCGTGCCCGTCGGAACCGTCGACCCCGTCCGACCCACCGGCGACACCAGAGGCACCCGCGGCACCGCCGGCACCGGCATCCGACCCACCGGCACGGCCCGAGGGAAGCCCTGGCACAGCGGTGCCGCCCGCCACACTCTCCTTCACTGCACCGGCCACCGGGGTCATGGCCAGATGTTTCCAGGGGGGTGTGACAGCGGAACCCTCAGCAGCAGCCCGGGCCGGTACGGGTCGGGGAGGGAGGCGGGGGTTTGCCCGAATGCCACAACCACCGGATCCAGAGGAGCCGGTACGCCGCAGAACAAGGCTGACCTCGCCCGATTTCGCGCTGCTACGGTGCCCGCATGCGTATCGGTGCCCACGTAAGAGCAGGTAAGGGCTTAGTTTCCGCCTTGAAGCACGGATCCGACATCGGAGCGGAGGTTGTCCAGATCTTCACGCAGAGTCCACGGATGTGGAAGCCGTCGCAGTATGGACCGGAGGTCCTGGCCGATTACCGAGCGGCTCAATCGGAAAGCAGCTCGGTCAGCTCCACGTTCTGCCATGCCACCTATCTCATCAACCTGGCCTCTCCTGATGCGGAGTTGGCCTCGAAGTCGCGGGCGTGCCTCAACGCCAACCTCGCCACGGCAGACGGAATCGGAGCTGAGGGGCTGGTCCTGCATATAGGGAGCCATCGGGGGAGAGGATTCGAGGTGATGCTTCCGGCCGTGGTCGAGGCGCTGATCGAGGCGCTCGACTCGGTGGGCGCGACGTCTTCCTCTTGCCCGATCCTGTTGGAGAATGCTGCCGGAGCGGGCGACACGGTGGGCCGCTCCTTCGAGGAGTTGGCGGAGGTGATCGATGGCGCCGGCGGGGACGCGCGGCTGGGTGTCTGTCTCGATACCCAGCACCTGTGGGCATCGGGAATTCCGTTCGCCACCATCGACGATGCTGACGCCTTGATGGAGTTGGTGAAGCGGACTGTTGGACTCGGACGCCTGCGCTGTCTGCATCTGAACGATTCGAAAGTTGATTTTGGTGCGAACCGGGACCGGCACGAGAACATCGGGCAAGGAACCATCGGAGCGGACGGCCTCTCGGCTCTGCTGGGTCACCCTGACCTCCAGGGATTGGCGGCGATCCTGGAGGTCCCGGGAGCTGGCGACGGACCGAGGGCCGAAGATGTGGTCGAAGCCCGAGAGGTGTGGGAGCACGGACTGAGCATGCGCTCCCGCGGGGCGGCAGGGCGATCGGACGGAGCGCCGATCCGCACAGCCCGCACAACCCGAACAAGTCCCACGACCCCCAGAATCCCCACAACGCCCAAGACCCCCACGACGTCCGCAACCCGCAAGACGCCCAAGACCCCCACAACCCCCACAACGCCCAAGACCCCCACGACGTCAGCCACCCGCAAGACGCCCACAACCCCCACAACCCCCACAACACCCACAACCCCCAAACCTCGCAACCCTCGCAACCCTCGTAAGACACCCACAACCCCACCGGCCCGCACATCCCGTCGACCGCGCTCGGGCTAGGGTCACCGCGCACCGTTCAGGGATTCACTGCGAGATCCGAACCGAAAGGAACCGACCATGACCATCGAGACCCGCACGGAGTCCGACAGCATGGGGGCGATCGAGGTCCCCGCTGACCGCTACTGGGGTGCTCAGACGGCTCGTTCCCTCGAACACTTCCCGATCGGCGACGATCGAATGCCCGAGCCGCTGATCCGCGCCATCGGGATCATGAAGGAGGCATCGGCCCAGGTCAACGCCGACCTGGGCAAGATGGAGGCGGACAAGGCGACATTGATCATTTCAGCCGCACGCGAGGTTGGCGAGGGAAAGCTGGACGACCATTTCCCGCTGAGCGTCTGGCAGACCGGCAGTGGAACCCAGAGCAACATGAACGCCAACGAGGTGATCGCCAACCGGGCCATCGAGCTGGCGGGCGGGGTGATGGGTTCGAAGGTGCCGATCCATCCGAACGACGACGTCAACATGTCCCAGTCCTCGAACGACACCTTTCCCACGGCCATGCACATCGCCGCAGTAGAGGAGATCACCCACCGTCTGTTGCCGGCCGTGCGCCATCTGCGGGATGCCCTGGACAACAAAGCCGCCGCGTTCGCAGGCATCACCAAGATCGGGCGTACGCATCTGATGGATGCCGTTCCGCTCACGCTCGGGCAGGAGTTCTCCGGCTACGTGGCCCAGCTCGACGCAGATCTCCACCGGATCGAGTATGCACTCGATGATCTCTACGAGCTGGCTGCCGGAGGGACCGCGGTCGGAACTGGGCTCAACACCCATCCCGAGTTCGGGACCAGGGTGGCTGCTGCCATTGCCGAGCTGACCGGGCTTCCGTTCGTGTCCGCACCCAACAAGTTCGCAGCGCTGGCCGCCCACGACGCCCTGGTGATGTTCAGCGGGGTCCTGCGGACGTTGGCGGCCTCGCTGATCAAGATCGCCGACGACATCCGCTGGTTGGGTTCTGGTCCCCGGAGCGGGTTGGGTGAGCTCAACCTGCCCGAAAACGAGCCGGGGTCATCGATCATGCCGGGCAAGGTCAATCCGACCCAGTGCGAAGCCATGATCATGGTGTGCATCCAGGTGTACGGAAACGACGTCGCCGTGGCCATGGCCGGATCGCGGGGCAATCTGGAGCTCAACGTGGCCAAGCCGGTGATCATCCACAACATCATGCATTCGTTGCGGTTGATCAGTGAGGCGTCGGCGACCTTCACCCGGTTCTGTGTCGAGGGTCTTGAGCCGAACGAGACGCGGATCCGCCAGCATCTGGAGAATTCCCTCATGTTGGTCACGGCGCTCAATCCGCTGATCGGCTACGACAAGGCAGCCGAGGTGGCCAAGAAGGCCCACAAGGAGGGAAGTACGCTGCGCGAGTCGGCAATCGCCCTGGGCTATCTCACCGGGGAGCAGTTCGATGAGGCGGTCCGGCCCGAGTCGATGACCCACCCCTGACGCTCATGAGCCGGTTCCGGGAAGAGCGACCGCCTTGGCGTGGTTGTCGCCACGCACCCGCCGCCACGCACCCCGCCCCCACGCGACCCGCCGCCACGCACCCCGCCGCCACGCCCCCTGCCGGTACGCGCAGGCCCACGCCCACGGGGGAGTAGGCGGGTGAACCTCGACCGAGTCGATCTCACCGACCTCGATCTCTTCGCCGATGGCTTTCCCGACGAGGTGTTCACGTATCTGCGGCGTGAGGCGCCCGTCTGGTGGCACGCCCCCACCGAGCACACGCCTGACGGTGTGGGTTTCTGGGTGTTCAGCACCCATGCCGACATCATGGCCGTGGCGGCCGACGACCACCCTGTTCTCCTCGGAGCGGGCTCCTGGCGCAGATGGTGGAGGCACGATCATCCAGGATCTTCCCTACGGCTTCGCCTCGGGTGTGCTGCTCAACATGATGGACGACCCTCGCCACCACCGGATCCGACGGCTGGTCACTCCGGCGGTGGCGCCCAGGGCTCTGGCGGTGATGGAGGTCGAGCTGAGGGCGCGGACACGGCGAATCGTGGATGCGGTCGCCGACCGGGGAGCCTGTGACTTCTTGAGCGATGTGGCCGTCGAGCTTCCCCTCCAGGCGGTGGCGGCGCTGATGGGGGTGCCCGACGGTGACCGGCACGATCTGCTGGCCTGGTCCAATACCACGCTCGACTTCGAAGGGAGGGAACTGGGTGAGAGCAGCGAACAGGTCGCCGAGGCCGCAGCCTCCATGGCTTCCTACGGAGCCCGGCTGATCGCCGAGAAGAAACAGGCGGCCGGGGACGACATCATCTCGGTGGTCGCCCACGCCCGCATCGAGGACGAGCAAGGTGATCTCCGCCCGCTGACCGACCTCGAACTGCTGATGTTCTTCAACCTGCTGGTGGTGGCCGGGAGCGAGACCACTCGCAACTCGATCGCTCTGGGCATGGTGGCCCTCATCGAGCATCCGGACCAGCTCGAGGCGCTTCGCTCGGATCGTTCGTTGATGCCGACCGCCGTTGAGGAGATCCTGCGGTGGACGAGCGCCACGCTGTACAACCGACGCACGGCCACCCGCGCCACCGAGATCGGGGGCCGCGCCATCGCCGCGGGCGACAAGGTGACGCTCTGGTGGCCTTCGGCCAACCGCGACGAATCGGTGTTCGAAGATCCGTTCCGCTTCGACATCCGGCGGGACCCGAATCCGCACCTGACGTTCGGGCATCGGACCCACTTCTGCATGGGAGCCAACCTCGCTCGTCTGGAGATCCGGGTGATCCTCGATGAGGTGCTCGACCGACTGGACGACTTCGAGCTGGCCGGGCCCGTCGAGCGGGTCCGTACCAACAAGCACGCCGGCGTCTGGCACGTGCCGATGCGGTTCACGACCCGGGGGTAGGCAGGGTCATATACTCCGGGCACGACCTGCATCGGGCCGGAGGCGGTTGCGGCCGCCGCCAGGCACCGGTCTCGAGCACGGCACCGACGTGTAGCCGCGAAACATCCGAGGGAGCTCCATGACCAGCCCACCCGACCATTTGACCATCGGACTGACCGACGGCACGTTCTACGGCGGCGACCCGTTCCCGGCCTTCGCCTGGATGAGGGAGAACGCGCCGGCCTACTTCGACGAGGTCGGGGGGGTCTGGGGCATCACCCGGTACGCCGACGTCAAGGAGATCTCGAAGGATCCCGACACGTTCTCCAACGCCGGCGGCATCCGGCCGGACAGCGACGCGTTGCCCATGATGATCGATACCGACGCCCCGGAGCATGTGCGCCGGCGTCGTCTGGTCAGTGAGGGCTTCACGCCGCGGCGCATCCGCGAGAGCGAGGACGGAATTCGGGCCGTCTGCGATGCGATCATCGATCGGGTCTGTGAGGCCGGTTCCGCCGACTTCGTCCGGGACATCGCGGCTCCGCTGCCGATGATCGTGATCGGCAACATGCTGGGCGTGGCGCCCGAGGACAGGGACGACCTCCTGCGCTGGTCCGATGACATGTTGAAGGCGCTGGGATCCCCCGACCCCGGGGCCATGGACAAGGCGGCGGAGGCGGCCGCGGAGTACGCGGTGTACATCACCGCGGTCGCCGAGCAGCGCAAACGGGACAATCAGTCGGGTGACCTGATCGGGACCCTCGTGCACGCCGAGATCGAAGGGGACAAGCTGGACGAGTCGTCGATCATCTACGAATCGCTGCTGATCCTCATCGGAGGTGACGAGACGACCCGCCATGTGATCAGCGGCGGCATGTTCGAGTTGCTGCGTCACCCCGATCAACTCCGCAAGCTTGCCGCAGACCGCTCGCTGCTACCGGGAGCGGTGGAGGAGATGCTGCGGTGGGTGTCACCCATCAAGAACATGGCCCGACAGATGACCAGGGACGTCGAGGTCGGGGGAGAGACCCTGCGAAAGGGCCAGAAGCTCCTGCTGCTCTACCCTTCGGCCAATCGAGACGAGCGGGTGTTCGACCGGCCCGAGGAATTCGACATCACTCGGACCCCCAACGACCACATGGCGTTCGGCTTCGGATCCCACTTCTGCCTGGGCAACCGGTTGGCACGGATGGAGCTGACGGTGATGTTCGACCGCCTGTTCGACCGCCTTCCGGATCTCGCCCTGGCCGAGGATGTCGAACCACCCAAGCGGGCCGCCAACTTCGTCTCCGGTTATGAGTCCATGCCCGTGGTGTTTTCACCATCCGCTCCGGTGGGAGCATCTGCCTAATGGGACCCCGCCGTGGTTGATGGGCACCGGGTGACGCGGGACCTGCGGTCTCGACGGCACCTGGAAGCGGTCCGATGAAAGAGCCCGTTCTCGGCGACGAGGATCTTCAGGCGGCGTTGTCCGCGCCCGACGGCCCTCAGTGGGAGCTGATGGGTGGAAAACTGGTCAAGATGGTGCCCTGCAGGGGCTTCGTGGGAGCGCTGGCCTTCGTCGCTGCCGTCGGGCAACTCGCCGAAGAGGCGAATCACCATCCCGACATCGACATCCGCTACAACCGGGTGACGTTGGCTCTGGTCACCCACGACTCCGGGGGGATCACCCGGCTGGACATCGAACTGGCCCGAGCCATCGACGGCGTCACAACGGGCAGGTCCGAGGGGACCTGAACGGGACCAGCCGGGCTATCCGACGGGCAGGTCCCACAGCGGGAACCATCGGTCGAGATCGGGCTCGACGGTCAGGTCATCGGCCACCAGGCTCTTCAACCTCAGTTCCTGCTCGGTGTCCCGCTGCTCGTGGCCAGTGGGCACGAAGGGGTAGAAGGTCCCGCGTTTGAACAGGTAGACGAGGTAGGCGGTGGACGGAAGCACACGGCCGGGTCCGGCAGTGGGCTCGGGCATGGGATCCATGGCGCCAGCGCCCAACCCGGAGCCGGGGTCCAACCCGGAGCCGGGGTCGGAGCCGGAGCCGGGGTCGGAGCCCGGAAGGTGTGCGATGCCGAAGACCGAACAGAGCAGTTGCGGACCCCATCCGGCGTCGGCCAGGGAGGAGTTCACCATGTGGATCTGGGTGACCAGGGCCTCGATGTCGGCGTTCTCTACGACCAGCCAGTGGTAGCCGTAGGCGTCCTCGGCCTTCTTGAGGCCTTCGGATCCGTCCATCTCGAGCAGTTTGACCACCTCGGCCTGCATGTCCTCGAATCCTTGCCCCGAAGGAGGTTTGAAGCACACGCCGGCGTGGCCCGAGCAGGACAGGTCGGTCGCACTCTGGAGGGTGATCGATGCCGAAGGCAGTGCGAAGAGCGCGTCGAGGTCGGACTGGACGGGCTTCGTCCGTCCGAGGATGGTGTTGAGCAGTCCCATCAGCTGACCCTGCTCACCGGAGGCGGGTCCGTTTGCCGTCGAGCTCCTGCCCTCTGATCATGAGGGTCGGCCCAATTCGGCCTCGATGCTGGCCAGTTGGGCGAGCCGCTTGTCCAGGGAGGGATGGGTCGAGAAGATGGTGGAGAGGCTGACCCCGCTCTTGGCGATGGCCGGGGTGAAGTAGAAGGCATTGAAGCTCTCGGATGCACGGAGGTCACGGGTCGGGATCCTCGACATCTCACCGGTCACCTTCACCAACGCCGACGCCAGTGCCGAAGGCCTTCCGGTGAGCAGCGCCCCGGACCGGTCTGCGGCCAGCTCGCGGTAGCGGGACAGGGCCATGGTCAACAGGAAGCTGATGGCGTACACGGCGATCGAGACGGCCAGGACGAGCAGCTCGACCAGGGCGGCATTGTCGTTCCCTCCCTGGCTGTTCCCCCGGTTCCCGCCGCCGAAGCCGCCCATCAGGCCGGACCACAGCATGATGCGGGTGATCAGGCCGGCCACCATTCCCAAAAAACTGGCGATGGTCATCACGGCAACGTCGCGGTGGGCCACATGGGAAAGCTCGTGGGACAGCACGGCCTCGAGCTCGGACTCGTCCAGCCGCCGCATGAGGCCGCTGGTGGCGCACACCACTGCGCTGTTCGGGCTTCGTCCGGTGGCGAAGGCGTTGGGGACGTCGGTATCGGCGATGGCCACCCGGGGCTTCTTCATGTCGGCGAGGGCGCACAGTCGGTCGATGACGCCATGGAGCTGTGGCGCCTGCTCGGGCGTGACGATCCGGCCGTGCATGCCGAAGAGGGCGATCTTGTCCGAGAACCAGTACTGGACGAAGAGGATGATGGCGGCGAAGACCAGCACGACGACATAGGAGATGCCGAAGGCGATCAGGAGCCCGATGACCGCGGCGTAGAGGATCACGATCATGAGTCCGGTGGTGAACATCCGGAGGTTCAGCCCGTGGTCGGAGGGAATGTTGCGTGCAGTGCTCATGGATCTCTCAGTCGTCAGCTCTCGAGCCGTCTGACGAATCGGCCAGCAGCCCCTTGGTCTCGGCGAGGGTGGCGTCTGGGAAGGGGACGACCAGGTCCGAGGTTGCGAAGGTGTCGGCCGCGACCGGATCGCCGAGTCGGCGGACTTCGGCGGTCAACGCCGCCAGCGCCGGGGCGAAGGCCTTCTCGTCCCCCTTGTCGACGGCCTCGGAGACCTTGGAGTCCAGTGCCTCCAGGGTGCCATGGTCGCCGTCGGGGATCAGGTACTGCCCTTCGCCCAGGATGCGCACGATCACGACGATGTTCCGTCGGGCTCAGCCGACCTGAGCTCGGCCGGGGGCGGGGTGCCCGTGCCCACTTCGGCTTTGAGCGCAGCCAGCTCGGCGTCCACGGTCGATGTGGTCGATGCCTGGTTGAGCTGAGCCTGGATGTCGTCGACCGGGTTGGTCAGGTCGGTGAGGGCGCCCGACGCCAGCAGCTCGTCCATGGCCCCGGCCCGGGCCTGCATGCTGTCGATCTTGTCCTGGGCCCGCTGCATTGACATGCCGGCGTCGCCCATCGACTCGGAAATGCCCGAGACGGCCTCGCCGATCTTTGTCTGGGCCTCGGCCGCGGTATAGCTGGCCTTCATGGTCTCCTTCTTGGTGCGGAAGGAGTCGACCTGGGTCTGCAGTTTCTGGGCCGTGGCGATGAGTTTCGATTCCTGGTCGGCGACCTGCTGGTGCTGGGTCTGGAGCTCGCCGAGCTGATCGGCCAGCGCGGCGCGGCGGCTGAGAGCTTCCCGGGCCAGGTCCTCGTTGCCCTGGGTCAGGGCCGCCTTGGCCTGCTGCTGGAGCTTGTCCCCCTGTTGCTGAAGCTGGGAGGCCTGCAGTTCGATGCGCTTCTTGGCGGTGGTGACGTCAGCCACACTACGACGGACCTTTTGGAGGCTCTCCAGTTGCTTCTGGTAGGAGAGGTCGAGGGACTCCCGTGGATCCTCGGCCTTGTCGAGCAATTTGTTGGTCTTGGCCTGGACAATTCCCGACAGGCGCTTCATCACGCTCATACTGATGGGTCCTTCCTCGTTCTTGGCAATTGAAGCTTAGGGCCTCACTGCCCGGTAGCGTGTGCGCCGTGCCTGAGTCGCTCTGTCTCCTCACCGTTCATGCCCATCCCGACGACGAGGCGTCGAAGGGTGCCGGAACCGTGGCCCGATACCACGCCGAGGGGGTGCACACCGTGCTGGTCTGCTGCACGGGGGGCGAGGAGGGCGAGGTCCTCAACCCGGCCATGGACACACCGGAGGTCCACGCACGGATCGCGGAGTTGCGTGAGGAGGAGCTCGACCGGGCGGCGGCCATCATCGGCTACGACGAGGTGGTCATGCTCGGCTACCGGGATTCGGGGATGGCGGGATCTGACTCCAACGACAATCCCCTCAGCTTCGCCCGGGCGCCCCACGACGAGGCGGTCGAGCGTCTGGTGCGGATCATCCGTCGCACCCGACCACAGGTCATGGTGATCTACGGCGACGATCAGTCCGGCTACCCCCATCCCGACCACCTGCGTGTCCATGAGATCGGACTGGCCGCCTATGCAGCCGCCGGTGACCCGGAGCGATTTGCGGGGGCTGGTGCGGCCTGGCAGCCGGGCAAGCTCTACTACACGATGTTCTCCGTGCAGCGGTTCAAGGAGGTCCACGAGAAGTTCGAGGAGCTGGGTCTCGAATCGCCCTTCGACGAGCAGTGGCGCACACGCTGGAAGGACGTCCCCACCGAGGCGGTGACCACGTCCGTCGACATCACGGACTTCGCCGATGTACGCCGCGAGGCACTCCTCGCCCACGCCACCCAGGTCGACCCCAAGTCGCCGTTCTGGTTCGGGCTTCCACCCGAGGTGATGCGGTCCATCCACCCGTATGACGACTACCGGTTGGCCAGGACGGCGACGCCCGGTCGTGGTCCGGGGGACCCACCCGTCATCGACCTGTCCCCGCCACTCGACGGCGAGGCGGACGGCGATCTCTTCGCCGGTGTACGCGATCCTCTGTGATCCTCGGCGCCCGGCCACCCGGCCACCGAGTTGACCGGGCCACCGAGTGACCCGGCCACCCGGCCACCGAGTTGACCGGCCGACCGAGTGACCCGGCCACCCGTGCCCCCGGCCCCGGGGGCCGCTCCCGGCGCGGCCCACGGATATCATCGGGCCGGGTGGAGACAGGGAGTTGGGCGAGTCGTGACTGATCGGGGAATGTCGTGACCAGGTGGCTGACTCCGGAGTGGTTCGACGAGACCCGGGCGATGGGGAGCGAGCTGCCCGGCCGGGCGGGTCTGTCGGCCCGAATCCAGTTCGAGGTGACCGGTGGGCCGGAAGGTGATGTCACATGCCACTGGGTACTCGAGGACGGACGCCCGGTGTCGAGTGCCAGAGGCGCCAGCGGCACCCCGGATGTGACGCTGACCATGGTGTGGGACGACGCCGAAGCCATGCAACGGGGGGATCTCGACCCCAACGTGGCCTTCATGCAGGGCAGGATGAAGGTGGCGGGTTCAATGGGCGTGATGATGGCACTGCTCCCCGTCACCAACACTCCGGAGTATCAGGATCTGAGGCGTCGGATCGCCTCGGTCACGGAGTTCTGAGCGGCCCGATCATGCCCGAACCGACTCCACCCAGGTAGGGCAGGTGGATGGTTCCCGCGCTCTGCAACAAGATGATGGTCACGGCCGCGGCGAGGAAGAGGATCAGGGCCACCACCAGGAACGGCTGAACCCTGGCCCACGAAATCTCCCGCTCCGGCGTCCGCGGCACGCGCCGCCGTTCCGCGTCCTGGCCCCATCGGACAACCCTCGTGACCGAGGAGGCGCCCGTCGGCCCCTGAAACCTGGCGGCGAACGCGGCGACCTGGCGGGAGATCTCTCGGGCATCTCCTCCGGGGAGCAGGAAGCGGTAGGTCTGGGTGGGGGTCTGGATCCCGATCAACGCGCCGGGTTCCAACCCCGGTCGGGCGCGGTTCGTGGCCGTGGGATCGGTGACGGCATCGACCTGGCCCGCGGCCGGCCCGCGACGGTTGAGCTCCGGATCGACCCACCATTCGGGGATGACTCCACCACTCCAGGGCTCGACGACGTGGGTGATCACCGATGACCAAGGGAGCACCCGAGGCCGTTCGCCTCTCTTCCGGATGACGCCGACGCCGTCACTGCTGAAGGTGACGACGTCGATGGCCACCGCCTCGTTGTCCACCGAGCCGAGGAGGAGCAGGTCCACGAGGGTGAAGGGCTGAGGGGTGGCGTCAGGCGTCTCGGAGACGGATTCGTCATGTCCCAGGCCGGCTCCGCCGGGCCGTGAGCCGGTGCCGGAAGGGCCGGGCCCGGCGGCTGCGGGCCAGGAGCCGGGCTCAGGGGGCCGCAGGCCGGTGTCGGCGGGCCGGCCGCCGTCTCCGGAAAGAGGGGATCCTCCCTCCGCGTCGGTACCCGCCTGATTCGGCTGCTCTCCTTCTGCCGCGGCTACGCCCGTCACTAGGGCATCAGGTTACTGGCGCCGCGTCACGGTCTGGGGACCGGTGGCTCCGACCACGCACGGACCGCTGGAATGCCGTCGAGGGCCGTGCTCATCGGAGCTCGGCGGGTCGTGGCTCAGGTCTTACGCATCGCATCGCGGAGCGGTCGATAGCCGATGAGGGCGACGCCGGCCTCGTCGATGATCTGGTTCAACCCGCGATCGGCCACCAACAACACATGGTCGGCCACCCGTGCCTCCCAGTCGGTGGCGATGGCCCGCAGCTCAGGTGTGTCGATCGCCGGGTGGAAGGTGACCTCGGTGATGCCCGGTTCCAGACCGGCGACGAGGTCGATGAATGCGTGGTGAATGCCGACGGCGGGCAGCGTGACGAAGCGGTCGGCAAACAGCACACCTTCGTCAGCGGCCAGTTGCCGCACCGGGAATCCCACATTCGGCTCGGCGTCCGCGCCGAGCAGTCGGAGGGGCAGATCGAAGTCGACCGCCATCTCGAGATAGACGTCGAAGAACTCGGGCCGAAGGAGGAGGGCATCGAGATGGGCGTCGAGATGGCTGATGTCGAAGCCCCAGAGCACCGCCCGCTCGATCTGGGCCCGGCACTCGCGGCGGACCTCGTCGATGTCGGCGTGGTCCCACACGTCGGTGACGGTGCGCGGGAACCCTCCGTCACCATCGAGGAGCGAGGGTGCCTGGGTGATCGGTGCCCAACGATAGAGGTCATGTTCGGCATTGAGGGTGAGTTGGACCCCGACGTCATCGCCGCGGAACCGGGACGCCGATTCGCGCGCCCACGGTGCTGGGACGATCAGCGACGCGCTGGTGGCGATACCTTCGCGAAGTGCGTCGTAGACGCCCGTCGTTGCCGCATGGCACAAGCCCAGGTCGGCGCAGTTGAGGATGAGCAGTTTGGCATCGGAAGGGTAGTTGAGGCGTTCAGCGACCGTCGGCATCCATCTGACCGTAGCGCCGACGGCGCTCAGGCCGCGCGCCCCGCCTTCCGGTGCCCACCGCCGGCGTCCCCGTCGATTCCGGTGGCCGCGGTGTCCTCGGGTGTGCGGGTCCCGTCTTCCAACAAGGCCCGGGCTGCGGCGACCCCCTGGCGTCCGATGCGGCGGGTTCGCTCGTCGAGGCGCCAGTCCTCCTGAGGGCCCGGGGCGGCCTCGGCGGGCGGCGAGTGGAGGGGAAGCTGGAGCTGGGTGGTGGGGGACCGGTGCCTGCGGGCTGTGGACATGGGTACAGCATGCCCGGAGGGTGTATTACGGGGGTCATGGCTGAAGGAGACACGGGAGTGACGGTCGGGCCCCGGTACGGGATCACGGTGCCCTTCGACGGGGTGACGCTGGAGGATCATCGCAGGTGGTACGCCGAATTGGAGCAACTCGGCTACACCGACGTGTGGTCTGCGGAGACGGACGGGGTGGACGGGTTCACCCCGTTGGCACTGGCCGCGGCGTGGTCGCCGTCCCTCCGGCTGGGGGTGGCCATCATCCCCGCCTACACGCGGGGGCCGGCGCTGTTGGCCCAGAGCGTGGCGGCGATGGCCGAGGCCGCTCCTGGGCGGTTCACCCTCGGGCTGGGAACGTCGTCGGACGTCATCGTGAGTCGCTGGAACGGCATAGAGTTCGCCGAGCCCTACCGCCGGGCCCGGGACACCATCCGCTTCTTGAGGTCTGCGCTGGCCGGGGAGAAGGTGGACAGGGAATTCGAAACGTTCACCGTGCGGGGATTCAGACTGGCCAGGCCGGTCGTGCAGCCACCGCCGATCTTCCTGGCCGCACTGAGGCCGGGGATGCTCAGGCTGGCCGGACGGGAGGCTGACGGGGTCATCCTCAACTGGCTCTCGGCGGAGGACGTGGCCACCGTGAAGCCCGAAATCGGGGCGGATCTCCCGGTCGCGGCCCGAATCTTCGTCTGCCCGTCCGAGGACGCCGAGGCGGCCCGGGCCGTCGGCCGATGGATGATCGCCGCCTATCTCAATGTCGGCGTCTACGCCGCCTTCCACCGGTGGCTGGGGCGCGGTCCCGAGCTCGAACCCATGTGGAAGGCCTGGCAGGCAGGTGACAGGAAGGCCGCACTGGCGGCCATACCCGACGAAGTGGTCGACTCCCTCGTCGTCCACGGGTCGTTCGAAGAATGCCGGGCCCATGTGGGCCGTTACGTGGCCCACGGGGTCGACATCCCGGTGATGGCGGTGATACCGCTCGACCAGCCCCTCGACGCCATCGTGAAGGGCCTGGCGCCACCGTGGAGGGCATGACGGGTCGCTCCGAGGGGCCCGCCTCGGCCTCAGTCCGTGCTGTACCGGGCGACGATCTCGGCGTCCTGGTCGCGTACCTGGTCGGCGAGGTCCTGGCCGAACCTGTCCAACTCTGAGGCCAGCCGCGGATCGGCCAGGGCCAGGATCCTCACGGCCAGGAGGGCGGCGTTGCGTGCCCCGTTGACGGCGACGGTGGCCACCGGAATGCCCTTGGGCATCTGGACCATGGCCAGGAGTGAGTCGAGCCCCCCGAGGTTGGCCAGAGCGACAGGCACGCCGATCACCGGCAGCGGGGTGGCGGCCGCCGCCACTCCGGCAAGGTGGGCCGCACCTCCGGCCGCGGCGATGATCACCTTGATCCCGGCAGCAGACGCTCCCCGGGCAAAGGCAATGGTGTCGTCCGGCGTCCGGTGGGCCGAGAGGACCCGGACCTCGACGGGCACCGAGAACGAACGGAGGGTCTGGACGGCGTCGTCCATGATCGACGAATCGGATGCACTTCCCATGATGATGGCAACAGACATGTGCGCATTCTGCCCGACCGGAGCGTGGCGGTCATATTTCGGCCCCCGGGCGGCCCGGGGCGGCCCCGGACGGCCCCGGACGGCCTCCGGCAGGGGCCCGCGGAATCGACCTGGGAATCGACCCGGAATCGACCTGGGAATCGACCCGGAATCGACCCCGGAATCGACCCGGACTCCATCAGGCGCCCGAGCGAGGAACGGCCCGGACTGGGCCCCGCCTCGCCCGCGCCGGACCGCGCCGGACCGCCCCGGACCGCGGGACCGGGCCGGGCAGAGGCGAAGTCCGACCTGTACGGTGGGTGCGATCCGCCCACGATTGATCGACCGGCGATCAGCATGGCCCCGGCAAGGGGCTGATCCGGTCGCTGCAAGGAGAAGACATTGTGCGCATCGGCGTGATGATCGACACCGAGAAGCCCTTCGAACACGTCGTGGGGCAGGTGGCCACACTGCACGAAGCCGGCATCGAGACGGCCTGGGCCTCCCAGATATTCGCCTATGACGCGCTGACCGCCCTGGCTGCCATCGGGCGCGAGGTCCCGGGCATCGGCCTCGGGACCGCCGTGGTGCCGACCTACCCGCGGCACCCGGTGATGCTGGCCGGGCAGGCCCTGACCGTCCAGGCCGCCACGGGTGACCGCCTGACGCTCGGCATCGGCCTGTCGCACCAGATGGTCATCGAGAATGTCTTCGGGCAGTCCTTCGAGAAGCCGGCCCGGCACATGCGGGAGTACCTGTCCATCCTCGTGCCGCTGCTCGAGGGTGAGCAGGTGACCTTCAAGGGTGAGACACTCAGCGCCTCGACCTTCGGCCCGTTACAGATCCCCGTTCCGGGCCCGCCGGTGCTGGTGGCCGCACTGGGCGGCGTGATGCTGCGCATCGCCGGGCAGCTGGCTTCGGGAACCATTACCTGGATGACGGGGCCGGGGACCATCGAGTCCCACGTCGTACCCACCATCCGTGAGGCGGCGGCCGATGCCGGCCGCCCGCCTCCCCGCATCGGCGTGGGACTCCCGGTCTGTGTCACAGGCGACGTGGGGTCGGCGCGGGAGAAGGCGGCGGAGCTCTTCTCCATTTACGGTCATCTGCCTTCCTACCGGGCCATGCTCGACCGGGAAGGGGCGGCAGGTCCGGCGGACGTCGCCATCGTCGGATCCGAGTCCGAGGTCAAAGAGCAGGTCGGTCGCCTCGCCGCCATCGGGACCACCGACTTCTGCGGTGCACCTTTCGGTACGGTCGGAGAGATGACCGCGACCATCGGAGCGCTGGCCTCGCTCGTCGGCGATTGAAGTCTTCGTCGGGCCGCTAGAGGGCGAGGCGGGTGTGCTTGAACTCGTTGAGCTCGGGGCGCTCGTGGATCAGGTCCAGGACCCCGTCGATCGTGCGGCGAGCCAGTTGGCCGTCGCCGTCGGGCCGGTTCATCAGCCTGACGAAGACTGCGCTCCCGGCGGCCATGAACGTCGGCACCCCGAAGACATCCAGCTGGCTGACAACACGGTCGTGCTCGTCGCGCACCACCTTGGCCGGCCATCCGGACTCGACCTCGGACAGGACGGCATCGGCATCGGCTCCGGCCCGGGTCAGGGCGGCGTGCACGACAGCGACGTCCCGTAGATCACCGCCTTCATCGTGACGTGCGGTGAACAGTGCGCGGTGTACAGCCAGGAAATGTTCCTCGGACCGGTCCCTGACCGCCACACCGGCGGCGAGGGCGAGGAGGTCTGCCTGCTGGGCCGGGTCCTCCCAGGCCGGAGTTCCCCCTTCGGGTACATGTGACTGGTTGAGGAAGAACGGGACGAAGGTCACCACCCAGGGGGCACCTGCCTCCAGGCCGTCGAGGATGTGCTCGTGGCCGTTTCGGGCGAACGGGCACCTGTAGTCCCAGGTCACAGCGAATTGCTGGCTTGACGTCATAGCTGTGCAACCCCCCGCTCCGGCGATCCATTCCTGGTCGGCGGGGACACTTCGGTCGGGTTCCGACCCTCCGGGCAGGTCCGATGAGTCAGAGGAGGCGCCTGCCGAGCAGTCCGAGGACGGTTCCGATGGCTGCCCCGCCGAGGACGTCGGAGGCGTGGTGGGCCCGGAGATGGAGCCGGCTGAGCCCGACCAGTGTCGCACCGGTGTACAACAGCGCGTTCCCGGCCCGATCGTCCGGCAGGCTCATGACCGTCGCCGAGCAGAACGCGGCCAAGGTGTGCCCACTGGGAAAGCTCGTTGTCTTCGGCTCACGGACCGGCACGCCCACCTCGGCCAGGCGGACGTCACTTCGATCGGGCCGAGCCCGCCCGACGACTGCCTTGAGCGCCGCGTTCACGATGCTCGATTCGATGCCGGCGATGGCCAATGCCCGCACGGAACGCGCCCGCTCCGGTCCGGTGTGCCGGGCTCGCCACACGGTGGTCGCCGCCCACATGAGGCCGTGATCGCCCAGACCGGTGATGACCTTGGCCGCGCCGTCGACAGCCGGATCTCCGCGCCATGGCTCGAACCAGCCGTCGACCCTCTCGTCGAAGGTGTGGACCAAATCGGCCAGAGCCGCTCGCCCGCGCCCGCCGTCGGCCGCGAGCGGTCCGTCGGGCTCGACCGCCTCATCCCGACTCCGGACAGGGTCGGAACGGTCACTCCCGTCGGAACCCGGTCGGGTCGGCTCCGGCTCCGGTCGAGCCGGCTCCGGTCGGTGCGGGCCCGGCTCGGGCCGCGGTGCGGTCATGCCGCGCCGCCGACGGCACCGCCCAGCACGACGGCGGCCTGCTCGGGGTGGCCGCCGTACGCCGGGCAGAACTCCCGAAATCGGCAGTAGTTGCAGAGCGGTGACGTACGGGGCCGGAAGTCCTCGTCCCGGCACGCCCGCTCGATGGCCGTCCAGACGGCGACGGCCTTCTGCCGCTGCCCGCGCACCGCTTGCTCCGAGGGTTCGGCGATGATGGCGAGGGGTTCTTTGAGGTGGAGGAGCTTCACCTGCACCGGCCGCCGTCCGAGGACCTCCTGGCACAGCAGGGCATAGATGTGGACCCCGATCAGCTTCGACTGCTCGAAGGCCGGCCCCGGTGCGCGCCCGGTCTTGTAATCGACGACGACCAGTTCCCCGTCCGGGGTCAGATCCAGCCGATCGATGATGCCACGCAGCCGCATGGTGCCGACCCTGGCCTCGAGGGTGAGCTCGACGCCGACCGGGTTCACCTCATTCGGGTCCTCCAGTGCGAAGTAATTCCGGACCAGTCCCTCGGCATCGGCCCGGAGGCCCTCGGACTCGTCGGGCGTGAGGGCGAGGGCCAGGTACTCCGGGTCGCTCTGGAGCTCGTCCCAGGCCGTCACCAGCTCTGCGGCGGCCGCGGCCGGCGAACGGCTTCCCTGTTCGTGCAGCCAGAAGAGGCGCTCGAGGGCCCGGTGCACGAGTGTCCCCTTGACCGTCCAGATGGTCGGCTGGTCGGGCAGGTGCTCGATGGCGTTGAACCGGAAGGCCAGCGCACAGTCACGGAACGAGGTGACCTTGGACGGGGACAGCGAGCGGGGCGGATCGAACGGCACGGGGACAGACTACGGCGGGGGTGTGCCCGAGTCGCGGCTCAGCGCCCTGTCCACCGACGATGCCACCAGACCGGGCCTCTGCAGCGGGCCGAAGTGGCCGACATCGGGAACCACCTCGACACTGGACCGGCCGATCTGGGCCGCGTCCGCCTCGATGAACGAGATGCCGAAGGCGTCGGTGTGCTCTCCGCAGCTCAGGGACACATGACAGTGGATCTCCTTCAGGTGCGCAAAGGCCCCATGGGAGGCACCGTGGGCGTACATCTCGGCCTCGTCGTCGCGCCGGCACCGCAGCCGGATGGCCCGCCCGTCACCCCCTTCGTCAGCCGGGATCGGTTCGAACCCGCCTTCGACGTAGAGCTCGAGGACCTCGGGATCGAGGCTGGCGAACGGCGGCTTGGCCGAGAAGTTGACGAACGCGTCCTCGGCCGACGGGAACGTCTCTCTCCTCCGCCGGGCACCGACCGAGAGCGGATTCCCCTGATACGTCCCCTGGCCGCCCGCTTCGTCCATGACGACCGGCTCGAAGCAGTAGAGCGCCTTGAACGTCCCGGCCCTGGCCTCCTCGGCCAGCAAGAGGGCTGCCCCACCGCACGAGTGACCGAACGCGAGTGGACCCTCGAGTCCGAGATGGTCGATCACCGACAGGACGTCGACGGCGAACCCGGACCAGGCGAAGTTCCCGTCACCGGGCCTGTCCGACCGACCGTGGGCCCTGAGGTCCAACCCCCAGCAGTGGTAGTTGCCTTCGAGGGCCCGCGCCAGCGGCCCGAAGACTTCGGCACAGAAGCCGGTGGCATGGACGAGCAACAGGTCGTCCCCCGATCCGCCGAAATCGTAGACGGCGATGCCGAGTCCGTCGGGCGTCGTGCACCGTTCCGGTCCGCTCCGATGGTCGCTCTGGCCTGGGGTCACCAACTCGACGGTAGCCGCCCAGCGCCCGGACGAGGCGGGGTCCGATTGTCCTACGGCAGCCACCGCGACCGAGTAGACATTGATGGCTTATGGAGCATTTTCTGGAAACCTGGGGCTACCTGGCGGTCTTCGTCCTGAGCTTCGTGTCGGCCATGGGCCTCCCGGTCGGTGCCGAGGTGGCCCTCATCTACGGAGGCGTGCTGGCCAGCGGTCAGATCCCCGATGAGCCCCACCACTTGAACCTGGTCGTCGTCATCGTGGTAGCCCTGGCGGCCGAGGTCCTGGGCTCACTGGCCGGGTACCTGATCGGCTATTTCGGAGGGCGGCAGTTGGTGGACCGGGTGGGCAAGTACGTCCTTTTGACCCACAAGGACCTGGACAGGGCCGATGCATGGTTCGCCCGGAGAGGCGAACCGTTCGTGCTCTTCGGGCGCTTCATCCCCCTGCTCCGGTCCTTCGTCTCCTTCGCCGCCGGTCTGGGCGAGATGGCGCTGGCCAAATTCCTGCTCTTCACCGTTATCGGCTGTGCAATCTGGTGTACCGCCCTGACCAGCTTCGGCTACGCCCTGGGAAGCAGCTACAGCCGAGCACTGAAGGCCTTCAACGACATCGGCTACGTGGCCGCCGCCGTAGCCATCGTGGCCGTGGCCTTCATCTTCTGGCACCGGATCCGGGCGGTCCGCCAGGAGCGGGGTTGAGGTGGTGAGCCGGCCGCCGCGGGCCCCGGCTCGCCGCGCCGCCCTCGGGGCCTCCGAGCACCTGGAGCGCACCGAGGCGTGGAGCGGGCTCCACCGCGGTGACCCGGTCATCGTCTCGGGTCTGCACATGCGAGGGGCCACCTGGGAGTTCCGTGCCCATGTGCGCAACCGGCACAACGACACCGAATCGATCGAGGTGGTCGGGGGGCGTCCCGGTGACAGGAAGATCCGCTCGTTCGAGCCCTCCCGTATCTTCGCCGTCACGGCCGAGAGACGACGACGAGGCGACGCGGACCGTTCCATCGCCGGGCAGTTGTCGTTGGCCGAGGAACCCCAGCTCCCTCTGGAGTGACCGGCTGGCGGCCAGTCTGACCGGGCCCCTCCCGACTGCCCGAACACGGTGCCGCGGTAGGGTGCCGGAGATGGCAACCGTTGCTTTCTTCCACGCTCACCCGGACGACGAAGCCATCGCCACCGGCGGTACGATGGCCGGCCTCTCCGACGATGGCCACCGGGTGGTCCTGGTCACCGCCACTCGAGGTGAGCTCGGTGAGGTGCCCGAGGGCCTGTCGGAAGACGGTGGATCACTGGCCGAGTGGCGATTGGCAGAGCTCACCGAGGCGTGCGGGATCCTCGGCGTGAGCCGCCAGACCTACCTCGACTATCTCGACTCCGGGATGGCCGGTGAGGCTACCAACGACCGACCGGGCAGCTTCGCGTCCGCCGACATCGAGGAGGCCGCCGGGGCCCTGGCCGACATTCTCATCGAAGAGGCGGCCGACGTGCTGGTGACCTACGACGAGCACGGAGGGTATGGCCATCCCGACCACGTGCAGGTGCACCGGGTGGGAATGCGGGCTGCCGACCTGGCCGGAACACCGGTGGTGTACATGGCCACGATGAACCGCGACTTCATGCGGACCCTGCGGGAGCGGGTCGAGTCGTCGGAGTGGGAACCCCCCGAGGGGAGCACCGACGGGATGGACACGATGGGCGAACCGGCGGCTCGCCTGACCACCGAGGTCGACGTGACCAGGTGGCTCGGACACAAGCGCCGGGCGATGGCGGCCCATGGCAGCCAGATCAGCGAGACCAGCTTCTTTCTGGCCATGCCCCCGGACGTGTTCTCCACGGTGTGGGGACGTGAGTGGTACATCCGTGTCCGCCCACCCTGGGTCCCACCCGACGGAAGTCCGTGGGAGACGGCGCTTCTGCTCGAGGGGCAGGGGGGTAGGGAGACGGCCGCGGGCGACGGGGTTGGTGTGTCCGGGGGCGGTTCGGATACCGATGCCGACGGGGCCAGGTTGTGAGCGTGACCCACAAGGTGCTACGTGTCCAGGGCGGCAGGCTGGTGGTGGCCGAGCGCCGCCTGGAGCTCGAGTCCGAGCTCGACGCCGCCGTAGCCGAGGGCTTCGTCATCGTGAACTCGTTCACCGTGGACGACAACGTGTACCTGGTGCTGCAGCGACCGGATCAGAACTCGGTGAAGGCCTGAATGGAGACGACCCGGTTCCGACCGGACTCCTTGGCCCGGTAGAGCGCCTGATCGGCGCGTTCGATGAATGACGTGGTGCTCTCGAAGCCGTCCCAGCTCGTCAGCCCGGCCGACAGTGTCACGCCGAATTCGGACGTGGCGTCACGACCGCCGCTGCGCAGCTTGTCGAGCAGATGGTGGCCACCGACGAGGTCGGTCTCGGGCATCACCAGGCAGAACTCCTCCCCTCCGTAGCGGGCGACGAGGTCCTGCCCACGGATGTTGGAGACCATCAGAGCGGCAATCGATCGGAGGAGCGTGTCCCCGGCGACGTGGCCGTGGCGTTCGTTGTAGTCCTTGAAGTGGTCGAGGTCGATCATGGCCACGCTCAGCGGTGTTTCCGAGCGAAGCGCATGGGCCATCTCGATCTCGATCCGCTCGTAGAGGGTCTGCCGGTTGGCCAGTCCGGTGAGAGGATCGGTGCGGTTCCCGGTGAGGAGCCCGCTCATGAAGTTCGCTCTGCTGGTCATCCGGAGGAAGGCACCGGCCAGCTGCTCGGCTGTCGCACCTGTCCGCCGGTCGATCCGCCGGTCGAACTCCGAGCGCCGGACCACCATGACCAGCTCTCCGTCGGAGCAGTATCCGATGGGGATGATGCAGAAGGCCTCGTCGAGCACGACTGCGTCGGAGCGAAGGGCCTGATCGAGCTGGAGGAGCCCGGTCAGGGTCGAGACGTCCTCGCCCGGGTCTCCGGGCCAGGCGATGAGAGGGGTGAAGCGGTTGAGCCTCTCGTTCCGTGTGAAGACGACGATCTGGTCGGCGGGTATGACATCGGCGACCAAGGGGAGGCCACGGTGGAGCATGGACACGATGATGTCGGTACCGGACTCGTTGACGCCGGGCCCGATGTCTTCGAAGGCCTCATTGAGCACATCGATGGACTGTCTGGCGTCGTGGCGCCCGGGCAGCGATCTCACGGCGCGGGAGACGATCCACGTGACGACCACGATGGTCGAGGCGTAGACGAGGCTGACGGCTACGAGCTCGGATCCCCGGATGCCCCCGGCCCAGCTGGTCAGGGCCACGAGCGCGATGGCGAACAGGTCGATGCCGATGCGCATGGCCCTGTTCCCGATGATGGAGACGAGGGTCACGCCGACCAGGACCGCAGGGGTGTAGACGTCCAGTTTATTGCCCGACCCCAATTCGATGAACCCCAGCGTGGTGAGGGCCAGGCAGATGAGTACGAAGCCTGCGCCGGCCTTGGTGCTGAGGTCGGATTTCCCCTTGGTGACGACGACGAAGAGCGCGACGAAGACAACGGAGGCGAGGATGCACGCCACGGCACCGGCGACGTACCACCACCTGACCGGATCCTGGTTGAACAGGATCACCATGAGGAGGAGGGGGATGGCGATCGACTCGGCGATGACGCCCGAGATGAGAACATCGCGGACCTGACGCTGGGTGGGGTGAGCGCGGTCGGTCTTCACCGTAGGGTTATCGGCCCTGGTCGATCACTCCTTTACCCGGGTCGTCGGCTGGTGCCGGTCGAGTGGAGAACATGCAGTTCAGGGGCCATCTGTTCCGTCCATCGGCCGCCCCGTCCTCCCGATTCGGCCTGACGGTCGGCGCCCGAGGGCCCCGGCCGATGCTCGCGCCCCCGACGAGCTCACCCGCCTCCCGGCCGGGCCGAGGGGTGGAGGGAGCGGAAGAGTCGTGCGCCGTATCCGGTGAGCTCCACATCGGTGACGGCCCGAGCCGAAGCGGCCCGAGGCAGGTTGAGGAGCGGCCCGAGCTCACCGAAGTAGCTGCCCGGCTTGACGACTGTCAGATGCTCCTCGGTCCCGTCCGCCCGGACGCGGTAGATCTCCATGTCTCCGGACTGCACCACGTAGACAAGGTCGCTGTCATCGCCCTGGTCGAAGAGGACTTGGCCCGCGGTCAACGCCACCGGCTGTGGTTCGCTGGCCGAATCGGGGAGATGGGGGACCAGCTCCACGACCCTGTCGGCCAGCTGGGTGATCCGTTCGTCATGGGTGGCCACGACGACCAGTCGGCCCGGCGCGGCAATCCCGCGCAGGAGCCTCAGGATCCCTTCGACCTGGATGTAGTCGAGGTGGGCGGTGGGCTCGTCGGCCAGCACCAGCGGTGGATTCTGCACCAGGGCACGGGCGATGGCCACCCGCTGCTGCTGCCCTCCGGACATCTGTTCCGGCCGATGGTGACCCCGCTCGTCGAGGCCGACCTGCTCCAACAGGACATCGGCCCGCTCTCGTGCGGTTGTCCGACCGACGCCGGCCAGGCGGAGGGGAACCATGACGTTCGAACGGGCGTTGAGGCTCGGGATCAGGTTGAAGGCCTGGAAGACCACGCCGACAGTGTGGCGCCGGTAGTCGGAGAGCGCGGCGCCGGTAAGGCCGGACACGACCCTGCCGTCGAAGGTGATCGAGCCGGCGGTGGGCGTGAGCAATCCGGCCAGACACGACAGCAGCGTGGTCTTGCCGCAGCCGGAAGGTCCGAGAAGGACGACCAGCTCTCCGTCGTCGGCGGCGAAAGAGAACTCGTGGAGGGGACGGACCTTGTAGCCGCCGGAGGAGAACTCCATGGTCAGATCGTTGGCTGCGAGGCTGGCCATGGTCAGCCGAACGCCGCAGCCGGATCTGCGCCGGTTGCCTGACGTAACGCAACGAGGCTGGCGAGCAGCCCTACCACGACGGCGACGATCGGCAAGCTGACATAGGCACTGCCCGGAATGGCCACCGGCGACTGGAAGAGACCGCTCATGAAGTTGGAGATGACGGCGGCGAAGGCCGCGGCCAGCAGCGCCACCACGATCGCTTGCAGGGCCAGGCTTCCGAGGAGCAACGGGGTCGAAGAGCCCAGTGCCTTCAGCACCGCGAAGTCGCGCACACGCTGCAACGCGGAGACGTAGAGCAGGGCGGCGATGATGATGCCGGCGATGATCCACATGAGGACCTTGGTGTTGTTGATGGAGGAGACCACCGAAGCCAGGGAGTCGAGCGTGCGTTGTTCGACCACCGGGGTGCTGAGGGCCTGGAGCCCTGGGAGCACTCTTGTCGGCATGCCCGTCGCGACCACGGCCGTGATCAGCGGTCGTCCCCCGAGCCCGACCGCCTCTGCGCTGACCAGGGGCATGTAGACGACGTTGGTCCCGCCCAGCAGGGTGCGGTTCTGCACCTGGCCCTCCACGTGGAAAAACGTGGTCCCGACCTCCATCTGGCTTCCCACCGCGGCGCCCGTTCCCGTGTTGACGACGACCTGTCCCGGAGCGGACAGTGGGCGGCCGGCGGTGACCGCCGGGTCCCCGAGCCCGCCGATGGCGGTCCCGATGACCACGACCGTCTGGAGCTTGCCGTTGACCTGGGCGACCTCCTGGGGGAGGACGATCAGGGGGGAGGCCCGGGTGACCCCGGGTGTGCGGGAGACGAGCCCGGCGTCTGCCTGCGGGAACACGTCGACCGACTGGATGCGGCCGGCGGACGCGCCGGCGAGCACCCAGTGGTCCGCTCCGACTGCGCCCACCGTCTGCTGGATCTCCGATCCGAACCCCCCGACCAGTCCGGCCAGTAGGAGGGCCATGGCCAAGACCACGCCGGCGCCGATGACGGCAATCAGGAATTGACGGTACCGGTACGCCAAATCCGCCAGGGTCACCGTGACCATCGGTGGAGATTATTGCACGCCGGCCGACAACGTTGCTTGGAAAGGACCGCCGGCGCGGTGGGCGGCTTCGTGGTCGAGGAGCCAGGTCTTGCGTTCGATCCCGCCTCCGTAGCCGGTCAGCTGACCGTTCGACCCGATGACCCGGTGGCAGGGGACGATGATGGACACCGGGTTGCGCCCATTGGCCAACCCGACCGCGCGTGAGGCCTTCGGGCTCCCGACCCGACGGGCGAGCTCGCCGTAGCTGATCGTCTCGCCGTAGGGAATGTCCTGGAGCTGCGACCAGACCTCACGCTGGAATGCGGTTCCGCCGAGTCGGACCGGGATCTCGAACACGGTGAGGTCGCCGTCGAAATAGGCGTGCAGCTGGTTCACGATGTCGGCGAACCAGGCGTCGTCTCTCTTCCCGTCAACCGGCTCGGGAGGGGCGTGCCGCTGGCCGTCCATGTACATGGCCGTGAGGAACCCCTCCGACGCCGACAGCGTGAGCTTTCCGACGGGACTGTCGAGCGACGTGGTGATGGTGGGTGTCATGAGTCTCCTTGTGGTTGGTGGGAGGAAGAGCGGATCGCTCGGCGTGGTGGCCACTGGTTGATGCGGTGATCGGTGACGGACCAGAGGTACTGAACGGCGTAGGCCCGCCACGGCCGCCAGGCGGTCGCATGCCGGACAAGGGCGGCCACCGTCGAAGGAAGTCCGAGCCGGCCGGCGCCTCGTCGGACACCGAGGTCGGCGGCGGGAAAGGCATCCGACTCGCCCAGGGCCCGCATGGCGATGATGTCGGCCGTCCACGGTCCGATGCCGGGCAACTGGCCGAGGACGGAGAGCGCCTCGGCGCGGTCACAGCCGGGTCCGAGGTCGAGGCGCTCCTGACAGAGTGCTTCGACCAATGCCGACAGTGTGCGCCGCCGGGCCTCGGGCAGCGCGGGCTCGGCGTGGCGGAGGGCGGCGGGGGAGGGGAACAGGTGCGTCAGTCCACCACCCGGATCGGCGACCGGTTCTCCGTGGCCGATGGCCAGACGGCCCGCATGGGTCCGGGCTGCTTCGGTCGAGACCTGCTGGCCCAGGACGGCCCTGATGGCCAACTCCGCGCCGTCGACGCAGCGCGGGACCCGCCGACCCGGCGCCTTGTCGATCACTGGCCGCAGGGCGGAGTCCTTGGCCAGATGGCGGTCGACGGCGGTCGGGTCCGCGTCGAGGTCGAGAAGCCACCGGCAGCGAGAGATGGTCGCCGTCAGGTCCCGCACGTCGGAGAGCACCGCCCGACAGAGGATGTGATCCGGGGCCGGAGTGAGCTCGACGATGGCTGGGCCATGGTCGAGGCGAAGCGTCCGGCGATAGGTGAAGCCGCGCACCTCCTCGACGCCCGGGACCGCGGTGGCAGCCAGATGCCCGATGAGGTTGTCGGGGCACAGGGGCTGGCGGAACGGGAGTCGCAGGATCAGGGTGGAGGAGGCGCCGCCGTCGGATCGTGACGCCTCGCGCACCCGGGCACGGAGGCGGGTCGGCGAACTGGCAAACACGGCCTGGATGGTGTCGTTGAATTGACGGACGCTCGAGAAGCCGGCGGCGAAGGCCACGTCGGACATGGCCAGCGCCGTGGTCTCGATGAGGATTCGTGCCGTCTGGGCCCGCTGGGCCCTGGCGATGGCGATTGGTCCGGCGCCGACCTCTGCCGACAGGAGGCGCTCCAGTTGGCGCACGCTGTACCCGAGCCGCGCCGCGAGAGCAGACACCCCCTCACGGTCGACCAACCCGTCTGCGATCAGGCGCATGGCCCGCGCCACGACGTCGGCGCGGGTGTCCCATTCGGGTGACCCCGGCGTGGCATTGGGCCGGCAACGTTTGCAGGCGCGGAATCCGGCACGCTGGGCGGCGGCGGCAGAGGGATAGAAGCGGACATTTGCCCGACCGGGCGTCTTCGCCGGGCAGCTCGGCCGGCAGTAGATGCCGGTCGAGGTGACCGCGGTGAAGAACCAACCGTCGAACCGCGGGTCGCGGGACTGCACGGCGACGTAGCAACGTTCGAAGTCCTCGATCACGGGACCAGCATGGTCCAGTTGCGGTCGAATGTCTGGCGGGAATGCGACATGGCCATTCGCGCCACCGGGCGGGGTGGGTGAGGACCAGGGTGGTTCCGGCTCAGTCGCCTATCGGGAGGTCGAGCGCTTCCTTCCCGGTCAGCCAGGGCCGGCCCGCGGCCGCCAGCTCCTCCCACTTTTGGAGATCGTCCCCGCGTTGGCCCAGCTCCTCGGGGGTGGGTCCGAACCTGGCGGTCAGGGGTTGGAGCGCCTTGGTGTCGAAGTGGTAGCACTCGGCGGCGTTGGAACCGAGGATCTGCTGGGTCTCGTCGACCGGAATGTCCGAGAACGCCTTGCTCAGCCACTCCTTGGTATGGGGCCATGTCCCTTCCGGATGGGGGAAGTCGTTCCCCCACATGATGTTCCCGATGCCGATCTCGTACCGGCGGGCGAGCTCACGCCGCCGTGTGTTCGACGCGCCGATGTAACAGTTCCGGTCGAAGTACTCGCTCGGCCGCATCGACAGGTGATCGGTGAGCTGCTTGCCCAGCTTTTTGGCCGCATGCTCCCGGTCGTAGACGATGTCCGATGTCCACAACAGATCGGGGGCCCAGAAGGCGCCGCATTCGGTCGTGACGAACGTGAGCGAGGGGAATCGCTCGAACGTCCCCGCCCAGAGGAGAAACCACAAGGGCCGGGTCGACCACCAGCGGACCTCGGCAACGTAGATCCCGACGTGGTCGCCGTAGGATGCCCGGTCGGCAGCTCCCGAATGAACGTGCACCGGCATCTCGAGATCCGAGCAGGCGGCCCAGACAGGGTCGTACTTGGCGTCGTGATAGGGCTCGTAGGGCTGCCACATCGAGGGGATGAGAATGCCGCCTCTGAGCCCTGATTCCCGCGCCCTGCTGATCTCGGCCACGGCGGCGTCGACGTCGAATATGGGCACGATGGCCACTCCGGCGCGGCGGTGCGGGCTCTCGTTGCAGAGCTCGGCCAGCCACCTGTTGTGGGCCTTCGCACCCGCCATCAGGAGATCGATGGGCACGTCGGCCGTGGCCGCCAGGCCGGCTCCGAACGGCGCCGATGCTCCGCCGGTGACCGCGTCGGCGTCGGGGAAGATGACCTCCCCGACGATGCCGTCGGCATCGAGCTCCTGATCGCGTCGGCCTGCATCCCAGCCGCCGCGCAGGCCCTCGGCATTCTCCTGCTCCCACTCTTCGGCGAACTCCTCGTTCCTCAGGCCTCGTTCGGCCAATTCGGCCTCCATCGCCGCCCGTGCGGCCAGCGACTGGTCGAAGGCGTCCCGGAAATCCGGATCCAGCCACTCTCGATACTGCTCGCTCGGCAGCCCGGCATGACAGTCCGCCGAGATCACCATGTAGTTGTTCACCGGGACATCTCCCTCGTTCGATCGGTGGTCATCCTGGGACCTCCCGCAGGTAGGTGGGGTTGGTGCGCCGCAGCATCGAGTCGGCCCGGGCCCGGATCTGTGCGTCGATCGACTCGCTCGGCGCCATGATCCAGAACTCACCCGACCGCACGCCGCGCACGACCTGGTCCGCGACCTCGGCCGGCTCGGTGTAGTGGACCTCGATGCCGGCCGAGGCCATCTGACCCTCGATGTCCTCGATGGTCGGATAGGGCGTCTGGCGCGGCCGCTCTTTGGCCAGCTCCGGCGGACGCACGCGCCATGAGCTGAAGATTCCGGTGCGCAGCATGTTCGGTCCGGGAAAGAGGACCGATGCCCCGATAGCTGAGCCGGCGTCTGCCAGCTGGGCATAGAGGCACTCGGTCAGAGTCACCACGGCGGCCTTGGTCACCGCATACTGCGGGGTTCCGCGGAGCGGCGACACCCCGCCGTTGCCCGACGAGGTATTGACGACGTGCCCGTTTTCGCCGGAGGCGACCATGGATGGCACGAAGGCGTTGATGCCGTGGATGATGCCGTACACGTTGACGTTGAACGCCCAACGCCAGTCGTTGAGCTCGTGCTCCCAGAGCGCCCCTTCTGCTCCGGCACCGATGCCGGCGTTGTTGCAGAGCAGATGAACGGCGCCGAACCGGTCGAGAGCCGCGTCGCGCAGCTGCTCCACCGAGGCAAAGTCCGAGACGTCGCAGTTCACCCCGATGACTTCGGAGCCCTCCGCCTGGAGCTTGCCCGCCGCATCGGCCAGCGCATTGTCATCGACATCGGCCAGGACCACCTTCATGCCCTCGCGGGCGAAGCGCTCTCCCATGGCCCGTCCGATGCCGCCGGCCCCTCCGGTGACGACCGCCACCTGGCCGGAGAGTCTCTCGATCACTTGTCGCCGATCGGTGACATGTCGTCATAGCGCTGATGCACGTAGGGGCGGATCCACTCGCCGGGCACGGTGCCGTGGATCTCACCCCGCTGGATACTGCTGCGCTCGGCCAGGTTGATGGCGACCAGCTCGCGCACCGGAAGGTCGGCGACCGGATCGAACCGTGAGTCGCGCAGAAGAACCTCACCCGAGACCTCTTCGAACTTCCGGGTCTGCTCGGTCCGGTGGCAGTAGACGAGGGCCGGATCGGTGTCGAAGCCCTTGCCGTCGGGGGATGGGAGGAATTTGAAGTAGAAGTCTGTGCGCGTCTCCGGGTCGGGTCGCTCGAGCTCCCGGGTGACCCGACCGCTCACGTTGACGATCTCGACGCCCATGCGGGCAAAGGTCCCTGTCACCCGGTCGCCTTCTCGAACCAGCTCGACCGCCCCGAGTTTCTTCGGTTCGCCGAAGGTCTCTCTGCCGCCGATGACCGATTGCTCGGTAGTCATGGGCATCAACAGGGCATAGAACCCGTCGGTTCCCTCGTGGCGGGCCCGCACGGAGAAGCTCCCGGCACCGAACGTCGGGTACCCGGCGATATCGACGGTGGCCACGGTCACCTTGACCAGCGGCTCGGGGCCGGGCTCGATGGGAGGCGGTAGGACGGCGGCGAGGGCGTCGGGATCGGTGAGGTAGGTGGCGACCAGGGTCGTGGCCCACACGTCGACAGATGTCGCCTCCACCTCGCGGTTGCGCAGCTGCTCTTCCGATCGTGCTCCATAACGGACGTGTCCCATGGTTCTCCTTCGTCGTTGATCGTTCCTCTGGGCGGTTGCGGTCACGTCACACCGGCGAAGGCCGGACAGCGACCGGCTTCGACCGGAATCTCGGACGCGTCCAGTGGTCGGGAGAGCTCGTCGTGGGTCGGACCCACTCGACGCGCCACCTCCCTGAGGCTGTCCATGTCGAACCCGAAGAGGCAGGCCGCATTGCCTCCGAGCATCTGTTGGACCTCGACGGGATCGATGCCGGCGAACGACAGCCGGAGGGCCTCCGCGCTGAACGGGTAACTCGACTCCCTATGGGGGTAGTCACTGCCCCACATGATCTTGTCCACTCCCACGGCGTGGCGCATCGCGGCCTCTGCCGGGCGCATGAAGCTCGACCCCACGTGGCACTGGCGAGCCCAGTACTCGCTCGGACGCATCGACAGCTGGGAGACGACCGACTCCCCCCATTCGAGCTCCTGGGATCCGGTGGCCGTGCCCATTCGCGAGAAGAAGAAATCGAGCGTTCCGAGCGTCTCGGGGATCCATGCCGTCCCCTGTTCGGTGAAGACGAATTGGAGCTCGGGATGGCGCTCGAGGACACCGGCGAAGATGAGATGCCAGAGCGAGCGATGGGCCCACCAGGTGACCTCCAGCATGAACATGACCTTTTCGATGTCCTTGTCGCCCAACGGCGGCACCGCGCTCCCGCTGTGGTGGTTGATCGGAAGGTCCGCCACCTCGCAGGCCCGCCAGAGGGGGTCGTAGATCCGCGAATAGAGCGGCTCGAGACCCGAGCCTGGAGGGGCTCCGGGCAAGAGCACGCCGGCGGTCATGCCGGCCTCCGCGGCCCACTCGACCTCGGCGACCGCGGCGGCCACGTCGTGCAGCATGATCTGGACGATTCCGAGGCGCCGACCCGGTGCCGCGGCGCAGAAGTCGGCCAGCCACCGGTTGTGGGCCCGCAAGCCGGCCCAGCGGAGCTCGAGGTCGCCTTCGGTGGCTCCGGGGACCTGCACCTTCAGCGACGGCTCCGGGTAGAAGGGGGGGATCGTGTTGGGGAAGATGACCTCGGCGACGATCCCGTCCGCCTCCAGTTCGGCCTGGCGCCGTCGGTGGTCCCAGTTGCGGCTGGCGTCTTCGCCCATGAGGTCGTCGAAGGGTACGCGGTACTGCCTGGCCCACTCGTCGAACTGGGGATGGAGCCTGGTCGGGAGGTAGTCCCGATAGTGGAGCAGATCCGCCCCGGCGTGGCAGTCCGCCGAGATGATGGTGTAGTGGTCGTCACCGCTCATCGTCTCGCCTCCCCCTGTGCTGCGCCGGCACCCGTCCGCCGGTTTGCGTTCCTCTGCCGTTGACGGGTCGTCCTGCCTGTAACATCGTTACATGACGCTCGGGCGAGGTCAAGCAGATCCCGGACGGTCTCCCGGCGCCGGGCTCTCCCGCGATCAGGTGCTCGACGCCGCCTTGCTGATCGTCGAGACCGAGGGGATCGACGGCCTGACCATCCGCGGACTGGCAGCCAAACTGGGTGTGGCGGCAACGGCCATCTACTGGCACGTCGGAGACAAGCAGGCGCTGCTCGACGGTGTCGCCGAACGGGTCATCGCCCGGCTGGGGGAGGTATCGGTCCGAGGCCGCGAACCGGCCATTCGCATCACCTCGTTGGCCACCTCCCTACGGGGCACGCTGCTCGAGCGTCCGGAACTGGTGGCCCTGGTCCACCGCCAGGGGCGCACGGCGGCACTCTTCCAGCCGGCCCGGCGTGTGCTGGTCAACGAGCTCAGATCGGCCGGTGTGGACCCCGCCGGGGTCGCGCTCGGGGTCCAGGCCGTACTCAACCTGGTCATCGGCTCGGTCCTCTTGGACCGTCAGCTCGAACGCCAGCCCACCCAGCGTGAGAGCCCCGAGGAGCTCTGGTCGCTGGACGACGCACCCGACGCCCCCGAGCTCCTCGAGCACCTTTCACACCCCTGCGACGAGGGCCAGTTGTTCGACTTCACGCTGGCCGTCGTGGTCGGGGCCCTGGTGCAGGGCTCTCCGGACCGGCTGGCCACCGAGGCTTGAGCCGGTCACCGTGCCGGACGCTCCTCGAGGCGTCGACAGGGGAGGGGGAGATTGCCACCGACGATCGAACTCCTCGTCGGCTCGAGGTGGGGTCAGCGGCGGTGGCGGCGCCGGAGCCGGGAATTGGCCAACACGGAAGGTGCCCAGCCGGCGTCCTCGGGATTGATGTTGGTGCCCGGAGCGACGATCTCGTCGATGCGGTCGAGCACGGCCGGTTCGAGACGGATGTCGGGCGCAGAAAGCTGTGACTCGAGTTGTTCCATGGTGCGCGGTCCGATGATGGCTGCGCTCACCGCCGGGTGCTCGAGCACGAAGGCCAGGGCCAGCTCGATGATGGTGAGGCCGGCGTCATCGGCCACCGTGGCCAGTTCGGTGACGATCTCGAGCTTCCGCTGATTCGCGGGGATGCTCAGGTCGTAGCGGCCGGGTATCCGTTGCGCCCTCCGACTGGTGTTCCCCTTGTCCTTCCCGAAGCTGCCCGACAGCCAGCCACCGGCCAGCGGGCTCCAGGGGATGACGCCCATCCCGTATGTCTGGGCGACCGGGAGAACGTCGCGCTCGATGCCGCGGACGAGTATGGAGTAGGGGGGCTGTTCGGTCATGAAGCGATCCCGGCCCCGGCGCTCGGCCACCCACTGGGCCTCGACGATCTGCTCGGCGGGAAACGTGGAGCTCCCGAAGGCCCGGATCTTGCCGGCGTGGACGAGATCGGTGAGCGCGCCGAGGGTCTGGTCGACGTCGACGGTCTCGTCGGGTCGGTGCACCTGGTAGAGATCGATATGGTCAGTGCGCAGCCGACGCAGGCTGTTCTCACATTCCGCGATGATCCACCGGCGTGAATTGCCCTGTGCATTGGGGTCGTCGCTCATGGGCGCGTGGACTTTGGTGGCGAGGACGACCCGGGAACGATCCACCTCGGCCAGAGCCTGGCCCACGATCTCCTCGGACTCGCCGGCCGAGTACACATCGGCCGTGTCGATGAAATTGATCCCAGCGTCGAGTGCGCGGTGGATGATCCGGACCGAGTCCTCATGGTCGGGATTGCCCCAGGCCCCGAACATCATCGCCCCGAGGCAGAGGGGGCTCACCCTGATTCCGGTCCGGCCGAGCGTGCGGTTCTTCATGACCGCGACTCTACGGGTGTTGCCGGGGCCTCGGGGGAAGAGTCGGCCGGCACGCCCGATGGTCCTCGACCCCGGGGTTCGGGGCCCGGCCGTGCGAGCCCGGAGCGCCGGTTCGCCTCCGCAGCGGCGCAGCCCCCTACTCCGTCGGAGGGGGTAGAGGGCCGCCGCCGGGAGGGGTCCCGAGCCGAGCTGATCTTCAGCCGCCTCCGGCCACCGCCCGGAGTCCGGCCATGGACTCCCGCATGACGTCGTCGAGGTCCCGGTCGTCGCGCCCGCCGGCCCACCGTTCGACGGCCACACGGAATACCGACATGCCTGCTTCGGCGGCCAGGCTGGCTTGGGGCTCGCCCACCCCCCTCCGATGCAGGGCCTGCGCCACTGCCGCGGCATAGTCGGCCAACTTGGCCAGCTCCCGCTCCCGCAGCTCGGGATTGGCGGCGATCACGGTCTGTCGCTGCCGGGACAGGTCGCGGCGGAAGTCGCCGAGCATGGCGGCGGCCTCGGCGAGCCCGCAGGCAACGGCGTCGAGAGGCCCGTCCTCCGGGGGCGCACCGGCCACGCCGGCCACGATCCGCTCCCTGAGGAGAGCAGATCCGCCGAAGAGCACCTCTCGCTTGTCGGCGAAGTGCCGGAAGAAGGTGCGTTCGGTCAGCCCTGCCCGGGCGGCGATCTGGGCCGCGGTGGTCTGGTCGAACCCCCGCTCCGAGTAGAGGGCAAGCGCGGCTTCCTGCAGACGCCCGCGACTGTCCGGTTGCCATCGACCCATGTCTCCATCCTAAGCGTTGACAGTGACTGACATCGGGGATAGCCTGATAGCAGTCACTGACATCAAAGGTGTCCATCGGCAAGGTGTCCATCGGCAAGGTGTCCATCGGCAAGGTGTCCATCGGAGGGAACCCACATGAGAATCTTTGTCACCGGCGCGTCGGGCTGGATCGGGACGGCCGTGGTGGCCGAGCTGCTCGGGACAGGCCACGAGGTGGTCGGCCTGGCCCGCTCCGAACAATCGGCGCGGCGACTGGAGGAATCCGGCGCCGTGGTCCATCGGGGCGACCTCGAGGACCCCGACGATCTGGCCAGAGCGGCCGCCGACTCCGACGGGGTCATCCACCTGGCGTTCCAACACGAGGTGGCCTGGAGCGGCAACTTCGCCGCCGCTGCCGCGGCCGACCGCCGGGCCGTGGAAGCCATGGGTGCGGCCTTGGCCGACTCCGACCGACCGCTGGTGCTCGCATCGGGCATGCTCGGCCTCACCTCCGGCCGGATGGCGACCGAGGACGACGGGCTGGTGCCCAGCGCCGAGGTTCGGGCCGTCCCCGCCGGGCGGCGGGCGGCCACCGCTCTGCTCACACTGTCCCTGAGGGGCACAGGCGTCCGCTCCTCGGTGCTGCGCTTCCCACCGACGGTCCACGGCGACGGAGACTCCGGGTTCGTGGCCACCCTGGTCGGGATGGCCCGCGAGCGGGGAGTGGCCGGATACGTGGGTGATGGGACGAACCGCTGGCCGGCGGTGCATCGCTCCGATGCCGCCCGCCTGGCCCGCCTCGCCCTCGAGGCCGCCCCCGCCGGCTCGGTGCTACACGCCGTGGGCGACGAGGGCGTCCCCTTCCGCGAGATCGCCGAGGTCATGGGGCGGCACCTCGGCATCCCGACGGCGTCGATCGACCCCGCCGGTGCCGGCGAGCACTTCGGCCATCTGGGCCACTTCGTGGGCCTGGACAGTCCCGCCTCGTCTGCCATCACCGAGGAGCTGGTCGGGTGGGAGCCGGGCGGGCCCGGTCTGCTGGAGGATCTCGAGCAGGATCACTACTACCGCTGAGGGCACTCCTGGCGCGGTGGCCGAGGCTTTCGGCCCCCCCAATGAGCGCATCGCCGAAGCAGTGAAGGGTGGGGAGGTCACCGTCGACGCCGTCCACCGGCGGTGGGCAATGGGCGCATGCGGGACGACGGGTGAGAGACTCCGGGGGTGACCGATGACCCAATCTCGTTCATGATCGAGCAGACCATGAACGCATCACCGCCGGAGATCTTTCATGCGTGGACGGAGGCTTTCGACGCCTGGTTTGCATCGCCGGGGGCCATCCGTATGAGTCCGGTGGTGGGCGAGCCCTACTGGTTTGAGGTCATCCACGAGGGGAACCGCCATCCACACTATGGGCGGTTCCTCGTCTTGGAACGTGATCGGGTCATCGAACAGACCTGGGTGACCGGGAGGGACGGGACCGAGGGGGCTGAGACGGTGGTCAGAGTCGAACTCGATCCGACCGGGCGGGGAACCATCCTCCGACTGATGCACAGTGGATTTGCGAACGAGGAGTCGGCACACCGCCATGCCGGGGCATGGCCTCAGATCCTCACCCATCTGGACGAGGTGCTCGCGGGTTCTGGTCAGCCGTAGCGGCATCCCCGTGAGAGCCGGTCGAGCCGGCCCGACCAGACGGATCCGCCTCACCGCCGGGCTCGAGATCGGGATTGCTCGGCACGATCTCCGAACCCGAGTCGGCAGGACCGGTCAGCGCGGCTCGATCAGCAGCGACTGTGCGGACTGACCGAGTCGACCGTCCTGGTCGTAGATCTGACCGATCGACAGCCCGGTCCCAGTGGGCTGGACGATGCCGTCGGTCTCCATTCCGATCCACTCACCGACCGGCGGCCTGGAGAGACTGACCGTCAAATCGGCATTCATGAACGACCACTGGGCAAATGGAAGGCGTGCCGATGTACCGCTCGTCCCGTAGTCCGCGGCGGCCACCGCCCGCTGCACTCCTGAGGTCACCTGGCCGGCGACAATCGGCAGAAGCAGACGTAGCCACAGCTTCTGCAGCCCGGACCGTTCGGATCGCTCCCACCGGGTCGCCATGGCCAGGCTGTCGAACGACGGCCAACCAACCACGCCGGCGGCGTGAACATTCGGAGTCGTGAGGCCGGGGACGGTCGCCGGGTCGAAGGTGACCGGATGGTCCGTCGCCCCCTCGGGTAGCGTCATCTCGCTCAGCCGGATCCGGGTCACCGAGGCACGGGCAACCGGACGACCATCAGCGCACAAGATGGCGGACTGCCGTTTGACCCGCCGTCCGCCGTCCGTCGGCCCACGTTCGATCGAGACCGGCGCGAACGGGACCGGGCCGAGCAATTCGACGAGCGTGCGCACCATCGCCTGGTCCTCGACGTCGAGCGACCCGGCAAGAAGCGCGGCAACTGCGGCCCCATGCAGAGTCTCGGGGTTCCAAGGACCGCGGGCTGCTTCGGTCGGGACCAGGAGGTCGCCGTCGGTTTCGAACACGGAGGTGGGTCTGTCCGCAGTGGTCATGAGGCCCAGACAGTACCGCCGGTCAGTCCGTGGAGGGCCGGCCGGCCCGAGCCGTGATGCCTTCACGACAACCCCTCGCCCTTTGCATAGGGTGAGCGGAGCCAGCCTCTCGCCGGACGTTGGCTGACACGAAAGTCCAGTGGGTTGATCCGACGGAGGGTGGAATCAGATGCGTTGCCGCTTCATCACCATCTGCTTGCTGGTGGCTGTTACGTGCTCGGCCTGCACCAGCGCTTCGTCGGCACCGTCAAAGGTGGTGCCCCCCGCGGTCCCGACTGGATTCATCGGTCACCACGGCCGCTGGCTGATTGATTCCGAAGGTCGGATCCTCCTGCCGCATGGGGTCAACTACGTCGTGAAGCAGGCTCCATTCGACCCACTGAACGGCTTCGATGCCGCTGATGCATCGCTTCTTGCGGCTCACGGGTTCCGCGCCGTTCGTCTTGGCGTGCTCTTCGATGCTCTGATGCCTGAACCCGGCAAGATCGACCTCCGCTACCTGCACGAGATCGCCCAGATGGCCAATTTGCTGGCCCAAGACCACATCTTCGTACTGCTCGACATGCATCAGGACGAATACGGCCCGGTCACCGGGGGAGACGGCTTTCCGGCGTGGGCCACCATCACCGATGGAGCAGCCAATCCCAACCTGCCCTTCCCCACCGGGTACTTCAAGAGTCCGGCCGTTCAATCGGTGTGGGCAAACTTCTGGGCTGACCGGCCGGGCCCAGGGGGCGTCGGCCTCCAGGAGCGCTACGTCGAAGCCCTTGTCGCCTTGGCGGAGACATTCAAGTCGGACAAGGCGATCCTCGGCTACGACATCATGAACGAACCTTGGCCGGGCACGGACTATGCGAGCTGCGAAACTGAGGAGGGGTGCCCAGCTCTCGATCAGCATCTGCTGGCGCCCTTCTACACGAAGGCCGCCCGCGCCATCCGCGCCGTCGATCCTCACCACCTCATCTTTGTCGAGCCGTTCCTCACCTTCGATTACGAGGGCAGTACGTCCATACCGGCGTTCGGCTCACCGGCCAACGCACTTTCGTTCCACCCGTACATCGCCCAGTTTCCAGGACAGACGGGAAAGGCGATCGCGCTGTCCACCAGTAATGGCGATGCACTGCTGGCGACCGAGTTCGGGGCCACAACGGATGTATCGACCATCGACCAGTTTCTCGACGGCTTTGACTCGTATCTGATCCCTTGGCTGTTCTGGGATTACTCGATGATCGCCGGTCAACACGGATCGTCAGGCGAGACCGATGGGCAAGCATCGGACGCGCTGAAGGCGCTGGCCCGTCCGTATCCATTTGCAGTTGCCGGTATTCCCACGAGCTATCGCTTCGATACCGCCTCAGATGAGTTCAAGCTCAGCTACACCTCACGCAGTCTCGATGGCAAGCCGTTCGCGAGCGACACGGTCACCGACGTGATCACGCCCCGCTTGACGTATCCGGACGGCTATCTGGTCTCCGCTGACGGGGCGACGGTCACCTCCCGCCCGTGTGCCCCGGTGCTTGCGCTACGGGCCACCGCACCGTCGGTCGCCGTCGTGGTTCGTCCCGGCGGAGGGTGTCGGTGATCTGCGGCTCGAATTCGCCTGCTGCCGGCGGCGATGCCGGCTGCCTTCTCTGAGTGGACTGGGTGTGGCCGTCGTCGCCGGCGACGAGGAAGCGTGGCCGACGAGCCGGCCACAACGCGAGGCCATTTCGCGGGTATGCGTCCTCCGGTCACGTGCCCATTGCTCCGTTTGACCGGTTCGGGTATCACCCGATGGGTCGAGGTTTCTTATCCCAAGGTGAAGGTGACTACCTAAAAGTGCCCCCTACCAGGCACTTTTAGGCTAGGGCAGACGCCATCCACCGGGCTTGCGAGACGTTTCCCCCGGAGGTTCAGGGAGAGGCCGGATGGAGCCAGCGTTTCGGTGGAGGGTAGACCGATCTGGCGATGGTGGCCGAAACCCACGCAATGCACCAGCCTGCAAAAACGAAAAACACGTCATGCGTGGTCGAGGAGTTTCCAAAGGCTGTTGCACGGACAGCAAGGATGACTCCCCACACAACGAAGCAGGCAATTGAGCATGCCCAGTAGTTGCGATACTTCTTCATGTTGCACTCCCGACCCTGCCTGCGGATGCAGCCAGATTGCGTCGGGTAGCACACACTCCAGTGCCAGGGGGGTCCTCGCAAGGGAACTCGCGCCACCCGGCTTCGAGAACCGTACACCCACTGGGGATTCCGACGTCATCTCACTGCCCCACATCACGGGATCGGCAGGACGTTATTGACGTGGCACGCCAGAAGATGGGGCATGGTGCTGCTGACTCACCGTATGTCCTCCCAAACGGGATGGTGATCGACCCCGACCGATGACCCCCTTCGTCAAACGCATGAATCGTTGCGCACGTCGGGCGCTGCCAGGTGAATCCGCCGTTGTACTGAACGAACGCAGTTTCGGCGTTTCCGCATGCCACCGTCGGATTCCAATGCTGCGACCTCAGCAGGGTCAGTCTGGTGGTCCGATGAACCACCTGCAAATGGGTTGTCGTCCATCTTCACCTGACCGCTGTCGCCCACAACACGCACAGCTCTCCAACGGCTTGATGTGCCTGAGATCGTGAGAGGACTCTTGAAGCTATAGACGAGTTTGCCTGAAGAACGGAATGTAGTCACACCCCCGCCTGTTGATTGCCGAAGCGTTCCGAAGCGCAACGGACCCAGCACGATGTCATCAGCCGTGCGCACACACCAGCCATCGGCAACGTGCCATCTCCAGCAAAGCGAGAAAGTGAATGCGCTGTGCGGTTACCAGTGGGAGGGGCTGGTTGCGGTGCCAGGAGTGGTGTCGCTCGGCGATGTTCCCATCGGCCTGCGGTGTCCGAAGTGCCAAACGGCTGCCTCCAGTGGCATCAACTGACCCCTGCCACCTACCACCAATGATGTTGTTGAGCTTCCGTGAGGGTCCACCGCCGAATGGCTGGTCTTTTGTAATTTCGGAAGCACCGAGGTCCTCGACCTGACTTCTGATCACGTGGTTGCTCGACTGCAACTGCACCCCGTCGGTCGGAACTCCGGGCCAACTGAGTCGAGGCACGGCGCGCCCCGTTCCAGAGGGGGTGATGGGCCGATCTGTTACGAGCAGATCGGCCTGCACCGTCACTCCTTTCCGGGACGGCCGAGCCACCCCTCAACCCGCTAAAGGAAGGAAGGGATGGCATGACCATCGTAGAAGCTGCGCGTGCTGTTACTGGCGGCATTGACACCCACGGCGAGGTCCACGTGGCCGCCGCCTTGGACGAGGTGGGCGGCCTGCTCGGCACCAAATCGTTCGGTGCCACACCCGAGGGGAATTCCGCCTTGCTCTCATGGCTGTCCGGCTTTGGGACTGTTGGGAAGGTCGGCGTCGAGGGGACTGGGTCCTACGGGGCTGGATTGGCCCGGTGCCTCGCTCGAGCCGGCGTCGAAGTCATCGAGGTCGATCGCCACAACCGCCAGAACCGCCGTCGCCAGGGCAAGTCCGATCCGATCGACGCGGTCGAGGCCGCTCGTGCCGTTCTGTCGGGGAGTGCAACGGGCAGAGCGAAGTCGAGAGATGGTTCCGTCGAAGCCATCCGGGTTCTTGTCGTGGCCAAACGGTCAGCCCGCCAGGCCAGGGTGAAGGCCCTCACCCAGATGCGCCAGCTGACGTTCACCGCTCCTGACCAGCTGCAGAGCCGAATCAAGGGTCTACCCACCCCTCAGTTCATCGCCGTCGCCAAAGGACTGCGCCCGACTCGATCAACTGAGCCGGTCACAGTGGCAACGAAGGCGGCACTGTCCTCACTGGCCCACCGCATCGGCGAGCTCGATGAGGAGATCTCCCAGCTCGATGCCCGGATCACCCCACTCCTCGAGTCCCATGCTCCCGAACTGTTGAACGTCTATGGCGTCGGCATCGACACCGCAGCCACTCTCCTCGTGACCGCGGGCGACAATCCCGAACGTCTGCGATCCGAGGCGGCCTGGGCTCACTTGTGCGGCGTCTCTCCCCTCGAGGCTTCCTCGGGCAAGGTCACCCGGCACCGACTGAACCGAGGAGGTGATCGCCAAGCCAACCGGGCGCTCTGGACCATCGTCGTCTCCCGGCTGGCCTCCGACCCCGAGACTCAGGCCTACATGGAGCGCCGGGTGAAAGAAGGTCGTTCCAAGCGCGAGATCATCCGCATGCTGAAGCGCTACGTCGCCCGCGAGGTCTACCGCAAACTCCCTCGCGGCTGAATCCCCGGACCACGGACCTGGCTCACTAAACACCTGCCGTCGCCATTCAGACCGGCTTCTAACCGATCTGCCGATCCCTGGTCCGGGCTCAACCCAGTTCTCCAAGACGCGTGACCTAATAAGAGCTTGCCCTCGGCATCGAGTGGCCCGTCATTGGTCTGTCCGCTGTCTTCACTTCCGAAATCCCTCAGAAAAGCTTGACTTCATCCATAGGAGCGTCGGTTATACGGGGTCAATCGCGGAACGGTTCTACTTCCGAGATCGACGCTCGCTCTCGCACCCGCCGGCCCGTGTCCTCCTGGGTGCAAGGATATGAGCGAGTGCCGCACCCCCCTGACTCCAATCACGATCACCGTTCTCGGCTGTGCCTTACACGCCTGGCCACGTCATTCGCCCTCGCCGCCTGCGCCGTGGTGGCGGCAGGGTGCTCGACTTCGCAGGGGCCGTCCGCTACCTCGCGGACCAAATCGGTATCGCCTGTGACCACTGCCCCTGCTCCGTCCACCACTTACACTGCGCCGCCACCGTTTTACGTGGTGACCACGGGCTCCGTAGCGGGATTGGGGACTGTGCTTGTAAACGGGGAAGGATTTACCCTGTACATGTTCGAGCCGGACAGGCAGTCCGGTAGATCCACCTGCTACGGCGAGTGCGAGAACTTATGGCCGCCGGTGCTGCTGGTGGACGGGGTCAAGGCCCCCGCCGCCGGGGCGGGCGTCGACGCGTCCCTTCTCGGCACCACTGTGCGCACCGGTGACCCTGATGACCTTGAGCAGATCACCTACAACGGGTGGCCCCTCTACTTGTGGCACGGCGACTCGCAGCCCGGCGAGGCAACCGGGCAAGCACTCAACGACTCCGGGGGGCTTTGGTACGTGCTGGACGCCGACGGCGTGCCAGTCACCACTACGCCGTAAGGGTGCCCCACATCGGTTATACGGGGCGGCTGCCTCTGGCCTTTCAAGCCGCCTCCACCGCCGGAAGCAACCGTCTGGATGAGACGCTGTCGTCGTTGACCCAGCGAGCTGGCAGGTTCCGCATCAGAAGCCCAAAATCGACGGTACAGGAACCCTTGGGAAAGGCGCGGTGATCGTCGAACATGCTCGACTTCACGGAGTCGATCTGAACGGGCACAGCATCCCAGCGGGGACAGTCCAGACTCACCCCGGTGAGCTGGTTTAAGTCGCCATGTGGCGAGTACCCATGCGAACCCTCACGAGAGAAGCTGATCGCATCGTCGAGGCATGAGAAGAGCTCACCCCCCAGGGCTGCACTCTCGTGTGCCGTAGTCGACAGGTCGAGTGTTCCATCGTGGCTCGATACTGCGATCTGAATCTCCGGCCCCTCGTCACGGACCTGAAACTGTGCACGATGGTGAAGACCCGGGAAAAGTCGGTCTCCAGCGAGAACCGTAAGGCGTGAGTTGGTATCACGCCGGGGTATGAAGACACCTACCTGGGTGCCGTCGTCGTCGTCCCACTCGACGGCGAATCGATGAGCGGCATTCTCGGTGGTAAGTCCGACCCCTCCCGGCAGGTGAGCAGGCCTGAGGTTTCCCAGGCGGATGAGGCATATCCCGCCCACGGCCCAACCCGAAACAACGAGTGGCCGGAACGGAGCTGGGATGTGACGTTCAGCAACTTCCGGGTCGATCCGATAGTTGATGAGTAGGCGCCTCTCGATCGTGCAGTCGATGGCTCGGATAAGCATGTCACGCCCCTTTTGGTTGTACGGCGGTCTTCTTCTTACGACGCTGCCGGAGCACAATCTGCTCCGGACAGACAACCGAGAGGAACTGACCGACGCAGAGAGCCAATCGCTCCCCGACGAGTGAGTAGAAGATGCGATTCGCATCCCTGCGCTCATTGATCAGTCCAGCGTTCCTGAGCACACCTAGATGCCGTGAAACGGATGGAGCGCTGATGGTAAATCGAGACGCTATATCCCCAGCGGTGAGTTCTCCGCCCTGGAGATCCTGCAAGATCTGCCGCCTGGTGGGATCGGCAAGTGCCTTGAACACGCCCGCATCGTCGTCCATGGTCTGATATTAGCTAATATGCTAACTACAAACAAGGGGGAGAAGCCAGCACCTCTCCAGCCTGCCCAGACCACCAGTGGGATGAGGCACTACGGCATGGTGTGACCGAGCCGAATGTCCTTTGTCGATCTGTTGAGTGTCTGAACGCCCAAGCCGGTGGCGCTACCGCCCGGGTAGCCTCGCGGAGATGCGGCGCCCAAAGTACGATCTATGGGAGACCGAGGCGCGAGACGCCAAGGAGCACCTTCGTCAGGCACTGGCGGTGCTGTTGGAGCAGGAGATGGCACGTGACGCCGGTGCGGTTGAGGGCGAGCAGTTCTTCGATGCGCTCAACACCGCCAATCGTATAAAGGAGGGTGTCTGGAAGTGGTGGGAGAATTGAGCGTCCAAACCTCCAGTGTGAAGACATCGGGGCCGTCGCCCTATTTGTCTTTCGTGGCTGTCTACCTCCTCTGGTTTGTGCGGTTGGCGTCTACGGCCAGTCGCTTGGAATCTTCGCTATCTCGCCGGATCTTGAGGAAGATGGAGACCTTGCCGGCCGGGGGGTCAGAGTCACGAAGGAGGTCGCTTCGTTGGCACTTCAGTTCCTAGATGACACACCCGCTCTACGTCCCGTGGATCGAGCGGCCGTCGATGGCACTCTTGCGAGACTTGAAACTCGCTCGAAAGCCTTACTCGCACTGAGCCAACCGATCGGTAGTCGCGTCCTTCACTTGCGGAGCGAGAGCGGATACGGACCGTGACACGGCCATTGCATGGACGACCAAGACGCGTCCCCGGGTCGGATTCAAAGGTGCGCTCCGCCAAGGTCTCCGAGACCAGACTGCCCCTGATCAGGTGGGTGGGGCACCGATTCAGGAATTCTTTCAACTTCACCTGACCCAGTTACCCCCCGGGTCGAGCCGTTGCCCCTATCGGCCGGACACCCCGTGTTCCAGCCCATCGATACCGGTTCGGTTGCTTCGGGCCATGTCCACCGGTGGCGCCCCTGGGGCCAGAATATCGGTGGATTGACCGCTCAATGCGGTGCGGAGGCAACCCTGCGTGAGGATCCTGCATCGTCCGGGTATTCAGGCTCAAAGCGGACATATAGTTCACGCGTAGGGGGGTCTACATCAATCAGCGGACTTCGTCGCAGGCGCCCGCCGCGAAATGCAATCGGGGCGGAAGGGACCAGACAGGGGCAACGGTGAACGATGAATCATTCTGAACCCGATCGGGTGAAGTCAGACGGCGAGTTCGAGCGGTGGGAATGTGAGATGTGGTCGATCCTCACTCCGCTCAAGGCTGCACTGAACTCCGCGTTCTGGGTGTCGACGCCGGAGGCAGGCCTCGCCACCAGCGACCAACTCCGAGCCATTGCCCGGGACTCTACCAAGTGGCAGCTCAATCATCACTGCCTGATTCCGGATTTGGCGGTCTCGTTCCGGAGGGTCCTTCGATCATCTGTCGCGTTGGCCGATCTCCTCTTGGAACAGTCCCAGAATCCGAAGGGCGTCGATTGGCCCGCCCTCAACCGCGAGGTCATCGGTTTCCACAGATTGCTCGAGCAGTTCATGGCCATGATGAGCGATCGTTCCACCCGAATCCCTTCCGACCCTGGGCAGTAGATCGAGCCTCCGCGACTGCTGTCACCGCCGAACCTTGCGAGCCCGCCACACTTCCTCGGACGGCCACTTCCTCGCCCATTCGGCGGTGACGAATGGAAATGGACTGGCGGCTCCGTCACGTGGGCGTCGTTCCATGAGGTCTTCGATCCCAAAGTCATTGTTCCGCAGGAGTCGTATCCAATCCCCATGGCCAAGGTGGAAATCAACCATCGTGTCATCCGGCCACTCGAATCGAAGCATGTCGAAGGAGGGTCGGAGGAGACGTTCGATGGCTGGGGCGTCGTGCTGCTCGGGCACACAGAGCATGAGCAGCGAGCTCTTGCCCATGAGGATGAGTTCACCACCAAGACGGAGTAGGTGGGAGGCCTCGGGGATCCAGAGATAGGGATCCGCCCAGATGGCGGCGCCGTACTCGCTGATGACCACATCGACGGTTCCGTCACCCCTACGCCCGAGGTTCCGGGTTCGGCGGGACGGTGTCACCTTCCGGTTGGTTTCGGGCCAAGCCTGGATTCCGCGACGCAGCGCCCGATCGGTCGGACGTTGCCCCAGCCCGCCGACGAAGACATCCACCGTGCTGGCAGGGCGAAGCCTACGGAATCCCGATTCGGCGGCGCGCAGTTGATGACCCACGCTCCGCCGGTGATTGGGCTCCGGCCGAGACGCGCTATACGGTTGCCCTGTGAGCAGCCCGCGGGTGCCCGGTGGGGTCGTGCACAAGCTTCCAAACGACCTCCGCAAGGCGTTGATCGCCAACGCCACGGCGCTCGGCGCCTGGAAGGACATCACACCTCTGGCCCGGAACGAGTTCATCTGCTGGGTCGAGGACGCCAAGCAGGAGGTCACCCGAGACCGCCGTATTCGCCGGACCCAGGAGGAACTGGAGGAAGGCCAACGTCGGCCCTGCTGCTGGCCAGGGTGCAGACACCGCGAGCGCACTGGCAGCTAGCCGGTGCTGGTGAGTCGACCGGACCCTGGGCCACCACGTCGGCGATCGTGCCACCCGCGGACAAAGGGCATGTCGCCCTCGCACTGCGCCGCTGCGCACGGGAGGTCATGGGCCGCTGAAGGCCTGGCGCCATCTACCATGGTCGCCCATGGCTGTGACGTGCGTATGCTGCTCGACGTCGGTCGACTGGTGGGTGAGACTGCGCTCGCATCCCGATCTCCCGATCTGCCACCACTGCCTCGCCGGGTTGAACGGTCAGAGGGACGGCCAGCTGCAACTCATGACCGAGAGGTGGCTGATCACGGGGTTCGAGCCGGTCTTCAGGGTGGCCGATGTGACCCGCTCGGCCGCTTGGTTTGAGCGTGCGGGCTTCGATGTGTCGTTCCACGACGACGCGTACGCCTTCGCCCACCGCGATCGGGACCTGACGATCCACCTCGCCCAGGCCGGGGGAGAGGAACCTCCGGGCCGGGGGGCGCTCTATATCCACTGTCAAGACGCCGACAGGGTGGCTGAGGAGTGGAGGCGGGCGGGCATCCAGGTGGAGGGCCCGCGGGACGAGGACTATGGCAAGCGGGAGGGCTCCGTCACCGACCCCGATGGGAACGTGATTCGTTTCGGTTCTCCCGTCCGCTGAGCGAACCGCCCCTACACCGGGGCCTCGGCGCAGCCGGTCGAGCCGGGGAGCGACCGACGAGTACCGGATGAAGGTGCTCCGATCCTCGGTGACGCCGGCAGCCGGTGCTCGCGCTAGTTCGACGTCGGGAGCGCGTAGGCGAATACCTGTTTGCCGGATGGGACGTACACCGCACCGGTTTCACTGCCGGTCCCCGCGTCGGCGATGATCGGCGGGTCGTCGACCGAGCCGCCGGTGTTCTCTGTCCAGAGAGCCGAGCCTCCGCTGGAGGCGTTCAGGGCGAAGACGCTATGAGTGCAAGTCTGGCCGGCGACTCCGGTGGAGCAGCCGAAGATGGCGACCGCATCGGAGGCGCTGTTTCCGGCGATGGCCACGGACGAGTCGATGGCGCCGCCGGTTTCAAACGTCCACTTCAGAGCTCCGCTCGTTGCGTTGAACGCGTACACTTCACCGGCCTTGTCGCCGATATAGACGACGCCGTTCGCCACCGCAGGGGTGGGGCCGGATTCGGCGCCGTTCGGATCATCCTTGCCTGTCGTGGCCACCCATAGCGGTGTGCAGATCTCCCCCCATTGCCCGACGTATTTGGTGCCCGTACAGCGCGAGGACCCGCTGGCAGAGAACGCGAGCAGCCCGTTGGTGGCGGACTCGACGTAGACATCACCATTCGCAACTGCGGGTGAGGTGCCTCCACCGTCCCATTCGCCTCCGTACTCCCAGGGGGCCGACCACGCAGGCGTGCACGTCGCGATATCTGAGAGGGGCTTGCCGGACTCATGGGGAGCATACGTCCCCGGACACTGACTGGCCTCGTAGGAGGCATTGAATCCATACACCGCATACTGATCCGGGTCATTCTTGGTGCTTCCCACATGGTCCCCGGCGGCCTGGTACATCATGCCGCCCTCGACCGCCGGTGTCGAAAAGTTGTTCCCTCCGGTGCTGTAGCCCCAATCCGGATCGCACTCCCGCACCTTCGACGCCGTCCAACAGTTCTTGTCGTTGCCATTGGTGCCGGTGGTCGAGGGAAAGACATACACCCATCCGTAGTCCTCAGGGACATAGATGTATCCATTGGCGATGGTGAGGGACGCGTCGATGGAGCCCCCGAGGGTCTGTGAATGCCAGAGCAGGGCGCCGTTCGAGGCGTTGTATGCATACAACTCGCCGTCATGACTGCCGGCGTACACGGCAGGTGTCGAGAGTGAAGTGTCGACGGCCGGCGACGTGGTCAAGCCGTTCGTCGGGGACGGAACGGCGGTCCACACGGCTTTGCAGTTCAAGGTTGGATGGCCCAGCGTTGGGGTCGGACAATCCGTCGTTCCACCCGTCGCGGAGTATGCGTACAACTCGCCGACCGTATTGGCGCATTCGTTCGCAACCGCCCATTTGTGCGTGGTCGTCCGAAGCTCGGGATCGTTCGAATCCTTCGGAAGCAGGAAATCATTCGGATCTTTGATTCCCGCGCAATCGCCGGATGCCGCATAGTTCGCAGTCGCGTACAGCATGTCATTCGAGGCGACAGTCGGCGATGAATCGATCCAACTGTTACTGCCTGTGGCGGCCGCGGTGGTTCCCCCTTCCGTGAGAGTAGAGGCGTTGCTCGTGGTGATGACGCCCGACGAGTCGTAGTTCAAGTGTGCGGAGGTGCCGCCATACATGGTCCAGACATTGCAACCCGCGAGTGCGACTGCCACCGGGAGGACGATCGTTGCTCGCTTGAGCAACCGCGGCCATCTCTCGCGCCTGATCATCGTGGGCCTCCTTTGTCCAGGTCGCTTGTCGGTCAAGGCACTCGAGCTTGACCCTTGTCAACCCTTGTAACGAGTCACGCAGCGATCCGTTTCAGCCGTGCTACGGATCCGGAGGGTCTTCCCCAAGTTTGTCCGGGTAGCTGAAGCGATTCTGAACGTTCTGGGCCTTTCCGGCACCCGAGCACTCGGGCCGCCTGCCTGATCAGCCGAGACCAGACTTGTCGCTTCGGCCGCTGCCGGATCCAGATCATGGTTGACCCGGCTGCGGCCGTGGAAACCCACTCCTGTGGCGATCGGACTAGGGCTTGGTGTCGACCGTGCGCGCGGTGACATCGCCCAAGAAGGTGTGGCCTGTGATCTTGACGACGCGGCCGCCTTCGACCCATGGGACGTCGGCGGCATCGTTGTCCAGGTGGTCATTGTTGGCTCGACCCGACAACTCGACGCGGGTGCCCGGTGTTACGAGCACGTCGACGTCCCGGCCAATCGCATACGCCCGGACTTCTATTTCGTGGGGGATCGTCCTGGCGTTCGTCAGGTCGATTGTCACGTCTCCTAGCAGGGCAACCGCCCCCAATCCCTCTTCGACATCCCACGACCGGGAACGTGTCCCCTTGTGGAGCCAGCCCCCTTCGAAGAAGGGCTCGACCCCGAGCAGCCATCGGCGATTCGGCTTGCTGGCAACAGTCTCTGACATGGCTCGAGCTTGCGACGGTTTCCGGCTCGTTGCTAGAGGCGAAGGGCCCAAACATGAGGCGCCAGAGTGAGGCCGGGCGTCGGGGCAGTCGTCTCCAGGCTCCGGCAGCGGCCTACCTCCGGCAACGAAAGCCGCATCCGTCGCGCACGCGGTCGCCTCCCACGGGGGGTACGATGCGGCTAACTCAGCTTGGGAAGGGGGTTCCCAATGCGTCAACGGGCAGCCGGGACAGCTGCAGGATCGGCACTTGTTCTCGTTGCAGTGTGTGCCATCACCAGTGCGGGTCTGCTCGGTTCGATCCGACCAGCTGAAGCAGGTACTCGACCACCAGTTCCTGGTGCTCCGACGGGGGTCTCAGCGAGTCCCGAACCCGGCGGCGCCGACGTCAACTGGAGCCCGCCGTCTTCTGACGGGGGCGCCAGCATCACGCAGTACAAGATCCTCGCAACCGACTTGACCGATCCTGCACGTGGCGGCCAGACGGCCCAAACGAAAGGCTCTGTAGGGCAGATAATCCACGGTCTCACCGTCGGTGACCGCTACACCCTCACCGTGAGGGCCTCCAATTCGGCCGGAACCGGTCCGGCCTCGGCTCCCTCCAACCCAGTTGTCCCGACTCCGCCCGCTCCTCCGAGGGGTGTCTACTGCAAGCATGTATCCGGAACAACCGGTGACGACGTCAAATTGAGCAGCTGTCGTCCTGAGGGGGGTGGCGTGGTGGGAATGGGCATGATGCCCGGAGCCGTACTGAATGGCACGGGCAAAGGAACCATCTCGTGGCGACTCGGCAAGCAGTTGTCGTCCACCACGATCGCGGTCAAGACGACACTGGGGTCCGATCCTACGAAAGGATGGTGCGCAGAGAGGGGCTTGGGGCGACCGTATGACGTCACCGGCAAGGTGACCGCCAATACCGAGCCGGATATCGCGGTCGGTCAGGCTGTCAGTGGGTACATCTGCATCAGCTCGGCCGGTGCTGTGAAGCAATCGCACTACGGCAAGTTCACGTTGTGACAAACGCCAAGCACCTGGCCACCCTCCCGCACAGAACGGGTTGAAGGTTCCCCCGACTACACCGACCCGGGGCCGCGTTTCGATCTCATCCGTGCCCTCGGTCCACGATCCGCATCCGGATCGGCATCCGGGGGAGTGGGCATCCACCCAGCCCTGCCTACGGGCGGGGGCCCGACGGCACCCGCTAGGTCGTGACGCCATTGGCGAGGCCTGGTGGCCGATATTCGACGACATGGACGCTGCCTTGAAGGTCGAGGAGACCTTCGGCGCGGAAGTTCGGGTGTGCAGCGATGGTGCTACTCGTCGATAGGGGGTCATGTTCGAGGTGTCGAGGTGTTCCGCGTCCGCGACGGGCTTGTGTCCGAGAAACTCTCCTATGTGAAGGGTTGACCGAACGACGGGTACCCCCGACTGATTCGGGGCGCGTCATCTGCCGTGAGAGCGGTCAATGCTCGCGGCTTCCGCTGCCCCATGATCATTTGTTTGTGACGGCTATGCGAACCGTGTCCTCGAATGTTAGGCGACGGGCTCGAACATCCGTCCCCGCTCCACGGGCGCGGCGCTCGACGCAAAGGCGTCGAGTTTGGCTAGCGCGGGAAACAGCGCCGTCACAAACCGGCCCTGCAGTTCGGCCACCCTGCCCTTGTCGGGGTGTCGATCCAGTCCCTTCACCAGGTTGAGGCGTGAGGCGTCCACCCAAGCCAGGACGTCGGGAGCGTCCTGCCACTCCATTTCGGTCCTCATGCCGGTCAGCAGGTGACGAATCCAGTCGAACGGTGTATGGGGCCACGCGTTTGGCCGGCACAACCGATTTTTCTCTGCCTCCGATCGTCCCGAGGCTTCGACAAAGCCGATCAGCCCGGCGGAGAGGCTGAGACTGACCCGCGTAATGGGTTGAAGGACAATGTGATTTTCAGTGAAGATCACCTTCGGCGGGTTGTCGCTCAATCCGGCCGAGGCGCAGTGAACGTGCACACGATCGGGACTGGTCGGAATCGACCCATGCTCGAGGATGATCGCCTCGGGGTCGATGCGCTCCACGTGTCCGAGTCTGACCACGCTCTCGATTCGCCGCAGCTCGTCGAGTTCTCCGACGCTCACCGTGGCCCCCTTCAGCATGGACGGCTGGACGGTGCGATCGATCCGTAGCATCACCCGGCAGTCTTCCAAGCGCTCGAAAACCTGCTCGATCGAGTTGCACTCTGCGACTGCCTCGAGCTCTCGGACGACCCCCTCGAAGGTGAGTACGACTCCATCACCAGGCTGAAAGTAGGCGCGGTTCAAGAGCCACGAGTCGCGGGGACGAATCCACGTGATGACGTGGGGGGCAACACCTTGATCGAGCAACCAGCCCACCGCATCCATAGCTGTCTTGCCGCCACCGATGATCACGAATCCGGCCGGGGCGGACAGGACGTCGGTGAGTACACCGACTGGGATGCACCTGACTCCGTGCGAGACTTGAAACGGCGGCGGGTCAATGGCTGGAACGCGAGACGCCATATAGGTGGCGTCGACGATTCCACGTTGTGTCGACACGCCTGTCTCTCTGCCGGTCAATCTGGATCGGAATCGTCCGCCGCCGAGATAGTCGCACATCGAAAAGAAGCGGACCCGGCCAGATGGCAGTAGTCGGTCGCGCATGATCTGGTCGTAGTAGACGGAGATCTCCGTTCCAGTCGCCCGCTCATAGAATCCGCGATCCCTTCCGTCGGGCTCGACTCGATCCCGTCCGAGGGGGGTCGAGTTCACGCCGTAGTTCATGGACGGCTGGTGCAACTGGACGAATGGATAGGAGTCGAGCCAGTGACCACCAGGACGGTGGTGCCTGTCGATCACCACGATGTCGGCGTCGGAGTTCTGGATCAGGGCGTCGACGAACCCCATGCCGAGCGCCCCCGCCCCGACGACGAGGTAGTCCGTCTCGATGTTCGAAGGTCCACCCACTGCGCTGAAAATAGTCCCAAGTCCAACCGAAATCCACGGGCGACGGACCGGGAACGTTCCGAACGTGAGTCTGCCGACCTTGACTCCTGGCCCGAGTCCTTGGGCTCGAGACCACCTTCGAATCAATCGTTCCAGTTCACTCCGTAGACGCGCGTTGGTTCCGGTATTCCTTTCAGTCTGAGCTCGCCGCGATCATCAAAATGAAGGGACTTGCCGATGCAAAGCTCACGAACCGCTGTCGAAACGACGATGTCACCCTCGGATGCGACGGAGCAAAGGCGGGCTGCGAGCTGGACGGCTGCACCGAACAGGTCATTGTTGTCGTCCGTGACCGGCTCTCCCGCGCTGATGCCGATGCCTATGTGAAATGGCGTTTCGGCCTTCTTGTTGCGCTCGTGGAGCCGTCGCTGTACCTGAACCGCAAACGTGACAGCAGAGACGACCGAGGTGAAGGAGGCCATGATTCCGTCGCCCGTGTGCTTGACCTCACGCCCGCCCCGTGCGACGAGCTCATCACGCACGATGTCATTGTGCTCTCTGAGCAAGTAGACATGGCCCTCATCGCCGAGTTGAACTGTTTGAGCAACCGACCCACAGATATCGGTGAACACGATCGCTCGCATCGCCGGTGCTGCGTATGCGGCTCCTGCCGGCTGGTTCGGCATCGATCCGAAAAACGAGTTCAACGGTGTCTCCGGACCGAGTTCCAATATGGAGCTGGCCAGTAAACCGTGCGATTCCTCGTGCACAGCGGCAACCGCCCGCTTGCTCGGTCCCTCAGCGAGGCAGAACACCGATCCGCATTCTGGATCGAACCAATACGTGTGGTAGCGCACGCCGTGTTTCTCTTGGTTCTCGAGATCGAGAAGGTGGGCGTTGGCCACGACTTCTGGCGATGCACCGGGAACATCGTGACGATCGATATACATCGGCACGCGGGCAACATTACACCCTCCGGTACTGTTCGGAGCTGCCTGTCGGAGTCCTTTCGTTCCGAACCCCATTTGAGAAGGCTATGGAACCACATCGAAAGGGTTTCTACTGCCAGCTCAAGGTTGCGTTACCAACGACTGCCGGTGTTGGGGGCCACCGACGGTCCCCGAAACGCGGTCATCTCCCACGCGATTGGTGTCGTAAGTGCCCGGATTGTTGTGGAAACAACAACCAAGTGTGAATCATCCTTGGGCAACTCTGCGAATGAGCGGCATCCTCAAGTCCGAGTCTCGTTCTCCCCGATCGGTCATCGAGGTTCGACGCCGGGAGATCACCTGACGGTGACGTGTTGACGCAAAGCACCACGCGCTTCAGGGGATGCTCGGACGCGCCAGATGCTTCAGCCTAGGAGCCGAGCTCAACTCCGGGCTCATCGCAGAAAGGTGAATCTGATCATGAGTGGTCCCTCCTCGGCGGGCGGGAGCCGGAGGAACTGCTGTAGCAGTGCTTTACCTCCTTCCTGCAGAGTGCGCTCGACCTGGGTCTCGTCTGGGAGGCAGGGATGCGAGCGGAGCTGCGGTCTGGATTCCGCCTGATGGCAGCGGCGGGTGGGTGGAACACCCCTGGAGCCAGGCTCGCATCGTCGAGCTCTCCGATGGCGGGGGCGCCAGACACGAGTCGTTCTGGGACTGGATCGACTCGCGTATCCCTGACGAGTCCTTCTTGCTCCTTGACTCGATCGCAGTCGATCCGTGTCGTGGATCACGTCGATGCGCCCGACGGCGGATCCCATATCTGGTTCATGAGATGGGACCCTTGAACGATCTGCACCCTGGTCGAGACACCCCTGTTGTTCTCTTGAGACCCCGATCGGAGGTCAGGGCCATCTGGATCTTGCGTTCCACCCCAGAAGCCCTGGTGGACCTATCATGCAATGGACGCCGTGTCACAGGGACGCAGGATCTTCCTCGCAAAGGACCCGATATCGACGATGCAACCGCCTACTAGGGCGACGGGTCCGCCGTTTCCCGTCGCCCCAGTAGATCAGGGTTCCCGCCTCGATCAAGGCTACATTGGGCAACGCAGCGTTGCAACTGCTAGTTGCAACGGTAGTCCTGCCCTCCGCGCCATCTGTCCGCAGGGCAGTTTGGGGTGGTGAGGGATCTGCTGAAACGATGATTGGCGGGCAGGAATCACCCGGCCGACGGAGCACGGACGAGATCAGGCAGCTGTTGCTCGAGGTGGGAGTCGAAACCCTGCTGGACGAAGGCTTGGGCAGCGGAGCGGAAGTTCTGACCTTCAAACGTGTCTACGACCACCTTCACCGGACTCGAGACATTCGACTGACGAACGCATCGGTGATCGGAAGAGCATTCGAGTCGCAGCGGGCATTCCAATCCGAGGTGCTCGGCATGATCGCCGCCAGCGACTCCCAGGACTTCTACGACCTGTCAGAAGTTCTCCTCAACGAGGTCCTGCTGATCGCCGAACGTTCAACCCTGGAGTCCCGTTGGCAATGCATCTCAGACCTCTGTCGAGCCACAGGAACCTTGATGATGGACTCGCTCCGAACCTCGCCCGTGTGGCGGATCTGGATCGGGATCTGGGCACTCGCCGGTTCGGGACCCGCGACCGACGAAAAAGGGCGGCTGAAAGAGGCGCTCCTGAACAGCTACGAATCCATCATGCGGGACACGGCTGAGCTGTACACAGCCGTGCTCGACTACCTCGGATTCCGACTCAAAGCGCCTCTGACGATGGCCCAGGGAGCTGCCGCCATTCAGGCACTGGCGGAGGGGAGCGGTCTGCGAGAGATGGTTGATGGGCAGGCCAGACAGACCATCATGTTGCCGACGGGCAGAGACGGCCGGTCAGAGGAATGGACCGTCTTCGGAATGGGACTCCACACGTTGGTCCGAGGTTTCATCGAACCGATTCCCGAATGGGAGCCTCCCACGGATCGCTAGTACGTTACGCCCGATGCAGATGCCCAGAGGGTCATCGGCCGGCACATGCGGGCAGACACGGCACATGACGGCGAGACACGGAGATCACGGCGAGGCCAGTAGGAAGGTGCCGCCGGCGGTACCTGGTGAGGCGGTGACTCGCCGACGTGGTCCACTGAACGGGGTCAAGCCCAACGGGAGCGGCTGAAGGGGATCGAACCCTCGTCATCAGTTTGGAAAACTGAGGCTCTACCATTGAGCTACAGCCGCGTGTTTGAAGAGGCGCGAGCATAACATTCGCGGGAATCGGTTCCCGTCGATGAGGACCGTGCCGGGCAGGCAACTCCAACCCGGGGCCCCCATGGAATTCGAGCTCTCGGCAACGGCTCTACAGCGGTCGACGACGGCCGACCGGGCGACGGCAGAACGACCGGCCGCCGGTGCAGGCACCCAGCTCTACGAAGGAGCGGCCACGGTTTCGACGGCGCCCTTCCGATCGGTCGGGAAGATGAACTTGTGGTACACGACGAACTTCAGCAGCCAGAAGACGACGTTGACCACCAGAAATGCGAAGCCCACGATGGCCAGGTGATAGCGGTGCCCGGTCGGGATGTGATGGGCGATGGCGCCGGTCGCCAGGCTCGTGAGCAAGATGCTGGCCGCCGAGGTGGCCCAGTACAGGACCACCTGGCGTCCGACCCGCGTACGCTCGGCGTCCTTCCAGATCCAGTATCGGCTCATCAGGTAGGAGGGGACCGTGGCGACCACATTGGCGATCAGGGCCGCAGTGGTGGCACCCACCAAGTGGTTCCCGTAGAGGATGAGAAGTGTGGCCTCGCTCAGGGCAAACGCCATCCCCGAGGTTGCGGCATAGCGGGCCAGCCGGAGGATGTGGGCACGTCCCCGCGACCGGGTCTCCCGGACCGGCACGGCGTCGACCGTGTCCGGGGTGAACCGGTTGGGAGTCGAGGTCGACGGATCCGCACCGAAACGCGGTTCGTAGACTTCGGTTTCGACGACTGAGAACCGGCTGCCCATCGCCTGGTCCTCGTCCGCGTCCAGACGGCCGCTCGAGATTGCGTCCCCCTCGCTCATATGCCGGTGCAGCCCCACTTTCTCATCGGCCTGGTGGCGGAACGCCGCAGCCATATCCGCAGACCGTTCCCCCATGTCCCTGAGGACCAAGAGGGTATCAGCTCCGATGCCCACCAATCAAAGGGTCGGCGAAGCAATCAGGGGGTGGTGGTGATCTCGTGGCCGGCCGGCGACAGCACGTACCAGAGACCACCGAGGTTGTTGATGCCCTGACCGGTGGCCTGACCGGGTTGGGAATCGTTGACCCACAGGTACAACGGCCACTTGTTGTAGGTGATCTGTGTCGTGCCGTCGGTCCGCTGGGTGGTTCCGAGCAGTGACGACTGCACGCCCGTCCCGGCCACCGGGGTTTTCACGCCTGCCGGGAGGAGAAGAGGTGGCCAGGCCGTGGCACAGGCCCCGTAGCAGGTGGACTTGCCCTGTTGATGGTCCGGGACGAACAGGTAGAGGGTCATTCCGTGGCCGTCGACCAGGACCGTGCCGAGGCCGTTGACGTTCCCGGTGCCCACCACGTAGGCCTCTTGCGCTCCGGTGGTGGTGGTCGCGCCCATCGTGGTGGATGGAGCTGCGGTCGTCGACGTGGAGGTCGTACTTGTCGTCGTACTGCTCGACGAGGATCCGCATCCGGCGACGAGCAGTGCCGACAGTGCGGTCCCGAGAACCAGGACGAGCCGCCACCGCCCGCCCCGGAGCGGGCCCGGCGATCGACCGGGGGCAGCCACCGCTCTCACGTCTGCCATCCCCACCGACGGTCCCTAGACCGGATAGTTGGGGTTGGGGAGCGTGGCCGAGGTCTCCGTCAACCCGAGGCACATCTCGTCCGACGATCCGTCCCCCCACGTCACGAAGTGGGGCGGGACCTTGCGGAGGGTCGGCAGCTCCTGGGCCAGCGTGGGATCGTAGGTGCAGGTCACCTGCACCTGGTCACCGGGCTTCACTTGGACCGGTGTCTTCAGGTTGTAGGCGCGCTGGTAGTGGAAGTTGTAATCGGGGACGTCGAGAATCGTCTTCGCTTCGGGTGTTCCCGGATTGAGGACCATCTTGAAGGTGGCGCCGAGCAGGTGCATATGGGCTCCGACCCTGACGATGTAACCGCTGCTGTAGATCGGCCACGAGCACGAGGTGGAGTCACCTTGTGGAGGATCGGCCGGATTTCGCCCGCAGATGTTCTCGAGGGTGTTCACGAAGCCCACGGCACTCTGGCCGAAGCGCTGACCGAGGTTGGCCAACGACGCCGTCCGGTTGCAGAGCGGTCCGGTCACGCCGGCGGGGCAGGGGATGTCCGGCGGGGCGGGCAGCAGGTCGAGTTTGAGGGGCAGGAGCGGCGTCGTGGCCGGCACGGTGTGGAGCACCAGCGAGTTCTTGACCGGCTTGTCCCCGACGAGCAGGTTGTAGTGAACCTGCATGACCACCAGGCTTCCCGCCGGGAGGAGGATCCCGGTCCCCTTGGGCAGGTTGTCCTCCCCGTGACCGGGCGCCCAGGCGCTCAGCCAGGGGGTGTTGGAGATCTGGGCCAGGCCGGTATTCGGGATGGGCGTCTCGCCGAAGCAGGCCCAGCCCTTGTTGCCCACATTGTCGGCCTCGGCCTGGGCGGCCAGGTCCGGCGGCACCAGGAACAAGATGGCGTGGTGGTCCTCCGGGCTGCCGGGGAAGAACTGGCTCGAGATGATGTAGGAGTTCTGCTTGACGTGGGGGTTCATCACGGTGCAGTGGTAGTCGTCGGTCGCCCCCGGCGGTGCCTTGGGCGTATAGGGCTCCGCCTGCTTGATGGAGATCGTCGTGATGGGGTGGGCCGAGGCCTGGGCCTTGCTGCCCCCGGAGAACACCGCGGTGAGGCCGGCGGCCACGAGGACCAGGACGACGATGATCAATGCCAGTCGGGAGATCCGCACGCAGAAAGGGTACCTCGGCAGCGGACAAGAGACCGGACTCCGGGCGGGCGGGGCCGTTTCTGCCGGTGAGCCGCCTCTGACCAGGGTTTATGGGTCCGCCGCGGGCGACCGGGCGACCGCCGGTCTCGACGAGACCAACGCCGGCGCCAGTTCGCCCGTCAGCCGGGTGGCCACAGTGGCTCGTCGAGGACGAACCCCACCGGGGAACCCCACCGGTTGCGATAGGAGACCTCGTGCGCGGGCCGGCGCGGTGCCACGCCCCATCTCCCTGTCGGGTAGCCGAAGCTCACGCAACAGGACATGACCCAGTGCTCGTCCCGGGGGACGCCGAGGATGTCGAAGACTTCGTCGGGATGGAACACGCCGAGGACCATGGTCAGTGAGCTGCCGACGCCCTGTGCCCGCGCCGCCAACTGGGCGCTCCAGACGGCGGGAAAGATGGAGCCGCCGGTGGGATCTGCGTGGACGAAGCCGAACAGGTACAGCGGCACCTCTTCGAAGTGATCGGCCAACCACTGGGCCGACCGCTGGACCTTCATCCACTGCACGTTCTCGTCGGCCCCGGGATTCTCCGCCGCGGCCGCCATCCGGTCGGCGTAGACGGTCTTCCAGAGCTGATCGACGGAGTCGCGGAACAGGGGGCCGATTCGGGAGATGACATCGGGGTCATCGACGAGGAGGAACCTCCAGTTCTGCGCATTCCCGCCCGTCGGGGCCCTGATGGCGGCGTCGAGGATCTTCTCCTGGACGTCGAGGGGCACGGCATCTGGTCGTACCCTCCGCATGGCCCTTGTCGTGTAGAGCGCTTCTTCGACCTCCACGGTGCCCTCCTCATGGTGCGCTGCTCGGCAGGCGAGCTCGATGGGCTCACCGTATCTCCGGCGGACCTGCTAAGACCGGTGCCATGGTGATGGAGCTGGTGACAGGAGCCATCGCCGCCGGAGGGGGCTGCGTGGCCCGGGCGGAGGACGGACGGGTGGTCTTCGTCCGGCACGCACTGCCGGGTGAGCGGGTGGTCGCCGAGGTGACGTCCGAGACGACCTCGTTCCTGCGCGCAGATGCGGTGGAGGTCATCGAACCGTCGGCCGATCGGGTGGAGCCGCGGTGCCCGCATTCGGGCCCGGGACGCTGTGGGGGGTGCGACTGGCAGCACGTCTCGCTTCCGGCCCAGCGGGCCCTGAAGTCGGCGTTGGTCTCGGAGCAGTTGCGCCGCCTGGCCGGAGTCGACCGGGTCGTGGACATCGAGGCGTTGGACGGGACGCCGGACGGCCTGGGCTGGAGGACCAGGGTCAGGTTCGCCGTCGACCGCGCCGGGCACGTGGGGTTCCATCGCCATCGCTCTCACCGCATCGAGGCGGTCGAGAGCTGCCCGATCGCCGCGCCGGCCGTGAACCGGGTGGGAGCCGGGTCGATCATGTGGAAAGGGGCACGTCATGTCGAGGTGACCGCTTCGCCGGACGGTGGGGCGCCGGTGGTGTCCGTCGACACGGGGCACAGAGGTCTGGCCTCCCTCCCGGGGATCGTCGGCGGTCTGGTTGTCGACGGTCGAGTGGTGCGGGGACCGCAGAGGACTCGTTTCGAGGTCCTCGGCCATGGATTCGAGGTCAGTGCCGGTGTGTTCTGGCAGGTGCACCCCCGAGCAGGCGCCGCCCTCACCCGGTGCGTCCTCGAAGGACTCGACCCGCAACCGGGCGAACGGGCAGCCGACCTCTTTGCCGGCGCCGGTCTCTTCACCGTCCCACTGGCCAAGGCCGTCGGACCGGCGGGCTCGGTGGTGGCCGTGGAGCGGAGCCGTCGGGCCTGCGCGGACGCGGCGCGCAACACCAGGGCTTTCGACCAGGTCGAGATCGTCCGATCGGAAGTGACCGACGGTACGGTCTCCCGGAGCCTGGGCGCACCCGACGTCGTCGTCCTCGACCCGGCGCGAGAGGGTGCTGGAACGTCGGTGATGCGGGCCCTGGCCTCGCTCGACCCCCCGCCACGGCGCGTCGCCTCTGTCTCGTGCGACCCGGCCACCTTCTCCCGGGACCTCCGGGTGATGCTCGACGCCGACTGGACCCTCCGCACGCTGCGGGGCTTCGACCTGTTCCCCATGACCGAGCACGTCGAGCTGGTGGGCTTCCTCGAGCCACCCGAGCCGCGCCTCAGCTGACCTGGGCAAACGAACCCCGACTGGTACGCTTCGGCCGTGCGCGGTCGAATGCTCGTGGTCGCCGTCCTCGTCCTGTTGACCGCTGGATGCGCGAGCGCATCCAGCGCACCTTCTGGGTCCTCCACCACCGAGGCTCCGCGTCCGGCCGGCCCCCGGCCCTCCCAGATCGCCAAGATGGTGTGCCAGAGGGAGGCCCACGACGACATCGACTCGGCGCTCGGGGAGACCTCGACGGTCTCCACCCCGACGTGGGTCGACCATCTCTACTCGTGTCGCTACGGCTACCCGACCGGATCGATCGAGCTGTCGATAAAGGAGCTCTCGAGCTGGAAGCAGACGACCGGCTACTTCAACGGGCTCGGCGCGCGAGATGGGCAAGACCCGTGTCCTCCAGGGACTCGGTCAGGGCGCGTTCCAGACCACCGACGGTTCCGTCGTCGTGCGCAAGGACTGGAAGGTGCTGTTGGTGGACATCTCCCGCCTACCGGCGCAGTTCGGGGTGCCGCCGACCAGCTCCGGCGATGTGGCGGTCACGGTGGGCGATGTCATCCTGGGGTGCTGGGAGGGCGACTGACGTCCGGCCCGCCGGACGGCTCCGCAGGCTGACGCGGCCACCGGTGACCCGGAGCCGGTCGGGACCTCAGGGCACCGAGCGGCTCACCGTGAACCTGATCGGCGTGCGACCGAGGATGCCGACCCCGTTGAAGCGCCAGACGCCGGGGGAGAGGACCACGAAATCGGTGAAATGGCCTGTGCCGACCTTTAGTTGGCGGAGGACCCGGGCCGGGCCCCCGTCCACGCTGGCGGTCACCTCGGGTCTGATGCCGGCCAGTTGGGCGGCGGACCCGCTGAAGATGAGATGGAGCCGGTTGACACCGATGCCTCCGGGGTCGAGGTAGGCCTCCACGGATCCGCCTTCGGGCAGGCCGATGGTCGTGATGGAGGGGAGTGTAGGGAGCAGGGACTGACCGCGGGCCGGCGACACCGCCTGGCTGACCCCGACGAGACCGGCGAACAAGACGATGGGGAGCACGACCGACAGGGCCAGTCCCCGGCGGGCGTGCACGGACCGTGCCGTCCCGACCTGGGACAGGCCGCTCCGGCCCAGCCGGGCCAATCGCAGGCTGTTGAGGACCACGATCAGGCTCGACAGTCCCATGGCCACGGCGGCGACCAACGGATCGAGGAGACCGACCGCGGCCAGGGGAAGCGCGGAGATGTTGTAGCCCATCGCCCACCCGAAGTTCTGCACGATGACCGAGTAGGTCGATCCGGCTACCCCGATCGCCGCCGGAACCCCTCGCAGGTCGTTGCCGAGGAGGGCGATGTCGCTGTTGGCCAGAGCCGCCTCGGATCCGCTCCCGATGGCACAGCCGACATCCGCGGCCGCCAGCGCCGGCGCATCGTTCACCCCGTCTCCGACCATGACGACCTGCCGCGACGAGCTGCGCATGGCCGTGAGGGCCTCGACCTTGCCGGCCGGGCTGAGCCCGCTGCGGGCGTCGGTGATGTCGAGCTCGTTGGCCACGGTGCGCACCGCCGGCTCACTGTCGCCGCTGAGAATTGCAGATGGGAGCCCCATGGAGAGAAGGTGGGCCACCGCGGGCTTGGCCTCGGCCCGCAGCGGCGTGGTCACCGCGATGACCCCGATCGTCTCACCGTCACGCTCGACCATCACGACCGTCTCGCCCCGCTCGCCGCACCCGGCCGCCACCCGCCCGAGCGGACCCGGCAGACGGGAGACGGCCCGGCTGACCTCGACCCGATGGCCGTCGACGATGCCGGTCACACCCGATCCCGGCACCGACCGGAACTCCGTGGCCACGGCCGCCGAGCGGGCCGCGCCGGTGATGGCCGCGGCGATGGGGTGCTCACTCTCGGCTTCGACCGCCGCAGCCAGCGACAGCAGCTCCTCCTCCGATGTGCCCGTCGTCGCGGCCACGAGGGTCACCTCGGCGTGGCGCTCGGTGAGCGTGCCGGTCTTGTCGAAGACGACCTCGTCGATTTTGGCCAGGCGCTCGAGGACGTCGCCACTGCGGACGAAGATGCCCATCGCCGCGGCGCGCCCGCACCCCACCATCATGGCCACCGGGGCGGCCAGGCCCATGGCGCACGGACACGCCACCAGCAGCACGGCGAGCGCACTCAGGACGGCCTTCCCGAGGTTGCCGATCGCCAACCACCAGATCAGGAACGTCGCCGCCGACGCCATGAGCACGGCCGGGACGAAGACACTGCTGATCCGGTCGGCGACACGCTGGAGTGGCGCCTTGTCCCGTTGGGCATCTTCCACGAGCCGCTGCAAGCGGGCCAGGACCGATTCGGCGGCCACCGCGCCCACCCGGATCACGAGCACGCCGCTGCCGTTGCGGGTTCCGCCGGTGACGAGGTCCCCGGGCCCCCGGTCGACCGGGAGCGGCTCGCCGGTCAGCATCGACTCGTCCACCGGTGACGAACCCGACACCACGGTCCCGTCGAGGGGAAGTGCCTCACCTGGCCTCACCCGTACCAGCGCGCCGACCGGGACGCTCTCCGGTGCGACCAGCTCCCCTCCTTCGTCGTCGACCCGGTTCACCACCCGGGCCGTCGGGGGGCGGAGGGACAGGAGCGAGTGCATGGCCCGGGCCGCCCGGGCCCGGGCCCTTGCCTCGATCGCTCTCCCGGTCACCAGGATGGACACGATGAGGGGAGCCATCACACCGTGGAGACGGGCGGCGAATGCGCCGCTGCCTCCCAGATGCAGATGACGTCCGCCCAGGGCGATGGCTTCCACCGCGCTCGACTGCCAGCGCGGCCAGGGTCCCGAGCGCGATCAACGTGTCCATGCTGGTGGCACCGTGCCTGAGCAGTCGCGCGCTGTCCCGGAGGAAGGGCCATCCCCCGGCGATCTCGACGGCGATGCCGAGGATCAGCACCGTCCAGCCGGCGAGCGCCGTTTCCGGCGCCGTCAACGACACGACGAGCGCGGCGATGGCGAGCGGCCACGAGATCGCGGCTCGGAGCCCCCAGTGGTCGGCGTCGCGGTCGACCGAGGTGGTCGTGACGTCCACCGGAGATGCGGAGTAGCCCACATCGGCGACGGCCTGGCACAGCTCCTCCCGGCTGAGCCGTCCCGGATCGTAGGTGACGAAGGCACGGGTCGTAGCCAGGTTGACCGAGGCACTGGCCACTGCGGGCAGCCGTCCGAGGGATTTCTGGATACGGGTGGCACATGCGCCGCAGTGCATGCCACCCAGTTCGAGCTCAGTTGTGACCAGTGCCGGCTCGTCCTGCCGGCCGGGAGAGGGAACCTCCGTGGGTGCAGTGAGCATCGGTTCCGGTCCCGTCCCTAGTCGACCGGTGTCGCCGAATACCCGGCCTCTTCGATGGCGGAAAGGAGCTGGTCGATGCCGACGAGCGAGGGGTCGTAGCCGATCACCGCTCGGGCCGAGTCAAGGTCGACCGACGCTGATATCACGCCGGAGCGCTCGATGAGAGCCTCTTCGACGAGGGCGACGCAGGACCCGCAGTGCATGCCGACCACCGCCAGCTCGGCGGTGGCGGTGGCGGCCAGGGGATCCGCGTGTTCCTCAGAAGGCGTCGACGAGGAGGGTGAGGTCATCGGCCCAGCGTAATTCCTGAGTAGACCGGTCGGTGCGGCGCGGGCTCCGCTCCTCGCACCGACGGTCGACGTCAGCCGTCCACCAGGCGCTGGAACTCCTCGTCGTGGATCCCGGCGGCCTGCTTGTCGGCGAGGGCCTCGAGCCACTGTTGGGCCGGCTCACTGTCCATGGCCTCGACCATCTGCTTGGGAATCGCACGCATCACGTAGCCGGTAGGCATGACCGGATCGCTGCGCACCCGCCGGGCCATGGCTTGTTCCACGATCGGCTCCCACTTTGCCGCCTTGGTCGCCTCGGCGGCTTCGTCCCGCTCGATGAACTCGGGAAGCACCTCGGCGCCGAACAGCTCGATCGACTCCATGATGTGCTCGTGGCGGTTGTTTCCGGCCTGCATCACGAAGATGAGCTGGTCGACGCCGGCTTCCTCGTAGCGCCTGAGGAATTGGCGGAGCTGGTCGGGCGTACCGATCGCCCCGCGGAGGCCGCGCTGCTCGCCCCATTCCGCTTTCGCGCCGAGGACCTCCTGACGGACGGCCAGGGCCGCTTCGGGGGAGTACCCCATCTTCCCGCGGCGCTCGACGAATTCCCTCCACACATCGGTGCCGGCCGGAACGTGGTCCCCGAAGACGTAGAAGTGGGCGAGCGAGTACCCGAAGAAGTTGGCGCCCTCCAGCCCGCGGGCCAGGGCATCCTCCTCCTTCGGCGCGCACATCATGGGGGTCACGCATGCCACCTGCGGGTTGACCGAGAGCCCGACCGGCACGCACCGGTCGCGGAGCACCGCCTCGTAGTCGGCCACCCACTGTCTGGCATCCTCGGGCTCGACGAAGGCAAAGCTCAGTGCCCCGATGCCCTTTTCGGCCGCCAGCAGGATGGTGTCCCGGCGGCTGCAGGCCACCCACAGCGGCGGATGCGGCTTCTGAACCGGCTTCGGCACCACGTTGCGAGGGGGCATGGTGACGAAGCGACCGGCGACCCCTCCGAAGGGGGTCTCCGTCATGCAGCGGACGGCCACCTCCAGTCCCTCCAACCACGCCTCACGTTTGGTGTCACGATCGACGCCGAACCCTCCCAATTCCGCCTCCGAAGACGACTCGCCCGTGCCGAACTCGACTCTCCCGTTGGAGACCAGGTCCAGCATGGCGATTCGCTCCGCGATGCGGGCCGGGTGGTTGTAACCCGGGGCGGTCTGGACCACGCCGTGCCCGATGCGCATGCGGCGGGTCCGCTGGCTGGCCGCAGCCAGAAAGACCTCCGGCGCGCTGGAATGGGAGTACTCCTCCAGAAAATGATGTTCGACCTCCCAGAGGTACTGCACCCCCAGGCGGTCAGCCAGCTCGATCTGGTCGAGGGCGTCGGCGATCAGCCGTTGCTCGCTGGACTCGGTCCACGGCCGAGGCAGCTGATGCTCGTAGAAGACCCCGAACTTCATGCCCGGCTCACGTTCAACGGGAGGGAGCAGCTCAAAGGGACGGAGCAGCGTCGACGGGATCGGCCACGGTGCCGTCATCCAGTCGGATCACCGACCCGAGGGAGAGCATCTCGTCCACGATGTCGTCGCCGTCCGGTCGACCGTCCAACGCGTGATGGAGCTCATCCATGAAGAAGTTGAGATTCTGCCGACGACGGAGGACGATCGAGTCGCTCAGCGCCTTCTCCCACAACAGGTCGATCATCTCGGTCCCCGCATGGGGCCGGCCGTCCTCACCTAGCCAGGTTCGGTCACGCATCTCCGAGAGCGCGGTCCGGAGCCACGCCACGTGTGGCGCTTCGTCGTTCCGGATATAGGAGATGAGGGTGGCCGCTTCGCCGTCGCCCGCGACCAGCTCCGTGTCGGCCAACACCGCCTCGGCCCATTGGAATCCGTGGAACGCGGAGATCTCGATGAGCAGGAGGCCGATCATCCGATCCACGACCGTCTCGAAGTTGAAGTCGATGTCGTCGGGCAGGGCCCGCAGCTTTCTGGCCGCCTGCTGGGCCTGTTCGAGCTGCGCAGCCGTCTTCGGCGTCGGGTCGATCCCCATCCGGCCGAGCATCCGGGCCGTCAGGTCATCGGTGGGCGGGTGCTCGAAGGCGATGTCCCGGGCCACGAACCACATCCGGTTGTGACCGGCCAGGTCCCCGAAACCGGCCTCGTCGCGAGCGTGGGCCTCGAAGAGCCCGTGGTCGATATGGGCGATGGCCGTCCCGGTGATGTCCTCTTCGAAGCAACGGGGGAAATCGGGGGTCGGAAGGAGCCGCAGCATGGCGCCGAATCCCTCCACGGTCCCGATGCGGGTCAGCGCGGTCACGATGGGTCCGGGGGCCCCGTGACGGATGAGGAACTTCGACTGCTCCACGTTGGGGAAGTTCTCCGGCCACGTGTCGAGGGGGACGTCGAGGATGGGCGTCGAGAACTGTTCGACGCGCTGTTCCTCCCAGGCCGCGATGGCGGGGACGCGATATTTGGTGCGGGGCGAGACGTAGTTGCCCTGTTCGTCGAATCCGCCGTGACACCGGACTCCCTGGGCGATGAGCGGCTCGACGATGTCGGGATCGGCAAGGAGCTCGGCTTCGCTGTACTCGGTCTGCAAGGTGGTCATCAAGGCTCTCCCTGTGAAGGACCCACACCGGTGGTCCACCATCGAGTGTACGCGCCCGGCTCCGCCAGGGCCGGATAATCAGATCAGGTGACGGAAACGCTGGCCGCAGGCTTCGAAATGAGCAGTTCGGCCGCGTCCTTGTCGAGCGGTCGAGCCATCAGAAAGCCTTGGCCCTGGGTGCAGCCGAGATCGATGAGTCTGTGGAGCTGGCTGTCGTGCTCGATCCCTTCGGCGATGACGTCCAGCCCGAGGTTTCGGGCCAGGCCGATGATGGCGGTGATCAACGCCGTGCTTCCCGAGTCCAGTCCGACCAGTGGATCGATGAACGACTTGTCGATCTTGAGGATGTCGACCGGGAAACGCTGGAGATGGCTCAGGGAGGAGTACCCCGTCCCGAAATCGTCGACGGCGATACGGATCCCCATCTCGCGCAACTCGGACAGAGCCAGCGTCGCCCGCTCCGGGTCCTCCATGAGGACGCTCTCGGTGATCTCGAGAATCAGCTGGTCGGGACGGATGCCGCTCAGGGCCAGTGCGGTCCGGACTTCGTCGGACAGATGTGGTGAGATGAGTTGCCGCCTGGAGAGATTGACCGAAAGACTGAGATCGTCGTGGGCATCGGTGTCCCAGGTCGCAAGTTGCTCGCACGCTTCCGCCAGCACCCACCGCCCGAGCGGCACGATGAAGCCGGTCTCCTCGGCGATGGGGATGAACCGGAGGGGTGCCACCTCGCCCAGGTTGGGATGGCTCCACCGAACCAGTGCCTCGAACCCCTGCAGCCGGTTGTCGGAGAGTGACACGATGGGCTGGTACTGCAGGAAGAACTCCGAACGTCCGAGGGCCCAGCGGAAGCCGTTCGTCAGGTCGAGCCGCTCGAGCATGCGCGCCCGCATCGATGTCTGGAACACCTCCACCCGGTTCTTGCCCTTCTCCTTGGCTTCGTACATGGCTGCGTCGGCCTCGCTCAGGAGTTGCTCCGTGGTCTTGTCGGAGCCGCCATAGGCCACACCCACGCTGATCGAGAGCCCGACATGGTGTCCTTCGAAGTCGGGTGCGTTGCTGAGCACCGAGACGATGCGGTGGGCGAACTCCACGGCCGTTTCCGGATCTTCGACATCGACCATCAGAACCGCGAACTCGTCGCCGCCCAGGCGGGCGACGGTGTCACCCGGGCGGACGATCGATGAGAGGAGCCTGCTGGCCCGGAGCAGAACGCTGTCGCCGACATTGTGACCGAGCGTGTCGTTGACCGTCTTGAATCCGTCGAGATCACCGAAGCAGAGGGCCACCGACCGCCCCGACCGCGGCGCCGAGGCCAGCGCGTGCTCCACGCGATCATGCAACAGCGCCCGGTTCGCCAGTCCGGTGAGCTCGTCGTGGAAGGCAAGGTGGCGCAGGTCCGCCTCCAGAGCGTCGCGCTGTCGATGCGAAGCTTCGAGGGCGTGGGCGTGCACCTCGATCTCGGCGGTCTGGCCGGTGATCCTGGCGATCAGCCACATCATCCGGAGATAGATGAGGGCGAACACAGCGAGGCACAGCCCGGACATGGCGGGGACATTGACCGCGAGCCCGAGGGTGCTGGCCACCAAGAGGATGCTCGGCGGCACGAAGCCGGCGAAGGCCACGATGGGAATTCGACCCCGGCCATTCGTCTCACGGCGGTAGATGCTCGGTGCCTGCGCGGGTGGGGCGGGAGCCTCTTCCCCCACAGAAGGATGGAGCGCCGCCGCGCCGATGAGCGCGTAGGCGATCAGCGTCCCGGCTTCGATCGAGTCGGCCATCGACCGCTGGGCGTGGAGGACGAGGACGTCGCGGGCGAAGTCGGTCGCCACGATGACGATCAGGGCCCCGGCGATGAGCCTGTGGAAGGGTCGCTCGGCGACCCTCAGGAGCAGCGAGTAGAGGACGAAGAAGACGAGGGCGAGGTCCATGGCCGGATAGCCGAGGACGACCAACGTTCCGAACGAGGTGATCGATGTGTCGTAGACGTAGGCGTTCATCAGGAAGGTCCACGAGGCGGCCAGCGTCCCGAGTGAGATGATGGCGGCGTCGGCGTAGTCTTCGCGGCGGCCCGAATGTTTGAGGCCGGTGCTGAACCTGATGACGGCGGCGATGGCGAGCAGATAGCCGATCAGGTAGAACGCGGTGGCCGGGGTCGGGTGCGGTCCACCGGCCCGCACCATGCGGCCGTCGTAGTTCTGGACCGTGTCACCACAGGTGAAGGCGGCCACGCCGGCGGCCAGCAGGTACCAGCCGGCGCGGTCCCTCGGACGGTGGAGGCGGAGACCGGCCAGGATGCACCCCACAGAGGCCACTCCGACGGCTTGGCACAGCGCGTCACGAGCGGTCGTCTCCGGGAGCGCGAGGTACCCGGCGACGGCAACAGCCCCCATGGCCAGGACGTACTTCCACGCATGTGCTCTCAACGGTCCGCCTAGCTCGAGTGTCTCACCCGGTAGCTATCGGTATCTTTGCCCGATTGGTTGAGCCCGGCGAAGGCCGGTCCGGTCGTCGGGGAGGCCGCCTGGCCCGGACGCCGACCGGGCCGCTCCGCTACGGTGGGCAAACGATGCCGACTCACGTCGACAAGGCCGGGACGGTCGATCTGCTCCGGCACCAATTCCGATCGCTGGCGGCCGTCTGCTCCCCGTTGTCGGACGGCCAGTGGAATGCGCCCACCTGCCTTCCCGGTTGGTCGGTCAAGGACGTACTGAGCCATGTCGTCGGCACCGAGTCGATGCTGGCCGGTGTGCCGGCCCCCTCGGTCGACATCTCGCACCTCGACCACATGCGGCAACGCGGTGGCCGAGGCCAACGAGGTCTGGGTCGAATCGATGCGGTCCCTCGGAGGGGACGAGCTCCTCGACCGCTTCGGCCAGATCACCGGCCGGCGGCTCGCGGCCCTCGAGGCGATGACCCAGGCGGACTTCGACGCTCCGTCGTGGACCCCTGTCGGGCGCGACGAGACCTACGGCCGATTCATGAGGATCCGGCACTACGACTGTTTCATGCATGAACACGACATCCGTGATGCGCTCGGCCTGCCACCGAGGCCGGACCAGCGGGACATTGCCTCCGCTCTCGACGAGGTGTCGACCGGCCTCGGCTACATCGTCGGTCGGCGGGCATCGATACCGGAGGGCGCCCGGGTCCGCATCGACCTGACCGGGCCGGTCAGCCGTACCTTTCTGGTCCGGGTGGAGGGCCGGGCCGTCGAAGTCGAGTCGTTCGATCAGCCTCCGACGGTGGGCGTCGAGCTGCCGGTCATGCTGTTCCTCCGGCTCACCGGTGGACGCGTCGACATGCACAGGAGCGGTGGGGGGGAGATCGGCTTCACCGGCGACCGACGGTTGGGGGAGCAGCTGGTGGCCAATCTGGCCTTCACCATCTGAGCGGTCGGCGACGACGCTCCCGCATCGGACGTTCGGGAGGTCGGCTTCAGGGAGCCGTCCGGGGAGACGGCGGTTCGCCGGCCGACGCGGCGGCGCTGGACCGGCCGGCTCGGTAGCCTGTCCACTTGTCCATCGGTACGGCCCCGAGGGACCGGTACGTTAAGCGGTTCTGCGCAGGAGCGTTGTCAACCGGTGTCGGTTACAGATCTTCGGGGTACCGTGAGCTTGTCTCTTAGATCGACTTCGCAAGATCCGTCCTGTTGTTGGTGATGAAGACGATCCGCTCCAGCACCGACGGCCGTTGCGAGATGAGGTGGCATTGTTCCGCCGAGCCCGCAGTCCGTAGGAAGCTTCGAGGACCGTTCCATGCGCCCTGGTCTGCCGGGAGGAGGGCGATCCTGCTCATGGAGCGACGACTCCGAGGACAGCGACCAACTCGTCGACGCCATCTCGCAGTGGCTTTCATGAGTTCAGGTAGGAGAAGCACCGACTTCCGATGCCGGCGCACTCGCCCAGCCGACGACGAAGTTCTTGGGATTCAGAGCCCCAAGAGCTCGGACCGGCCTCCCAACCCTTCGGTTCGGGATACGGCGGCGTTAGATCAGTCACGTCGGCATCGAAGGCATCCATGACGAGATCGTGCTACAGTGAAACTGCTTGACCGGCTGCGTACAGACGGAGTACACGACCAACGGCCTGAGCTCGTTCCTTGGCCCGTCGAGCACGGGACCGGATTCCAAAGAACGCGTTGCCGCATCACTCAAGGGAGATCGCAGACAGTCTCGAGCCGTCTCCAACGCAGCCTCAGCTCGCCGCCGTCCTCAGGACATCGGGTCGAACGAGCACCGCAACGGGCTTGCCGGTGCCGGGTGATCGTGACCTCTTCACCCTCTGTGACCTTCTCCAAGAGCTGAGGAAGGACCGCTCGGGCCTCGCTGACGCTCATCGTCTCGTGTCATCTCCATATTGTACAGCATATGTACGTCAACGTACATCCATGCTCTGTGAAGTCGGATGGCGCATCGGCACCGCCCCGAGCGACCCATCGAAGCGGATGCGCAGATTGGTTCCAGTCGAGCACCGACCGGTCGATGCCTATGCGGGAACGCATCCACCGAGCAACCCGTAGAAGTAGCTCTCATTCCTCCCCATGGTCGGTGGAGGCCAGCGCGGCCAGCGCCGGACCGGACAGTCGGTAGCCGGTCCACTCGTCCATCGGCACCGCCCCGAGCGACCGTAGAAGCCGATGGCCGACTTGTTCCAGTCGAGCACCGACCAGTCGACCCGTGCGTACCCGGCCCGACGGGCGATGGCGGCCAGTTCGGCGATGAGTGCTCGACCGATCCCCCGGGAGCGGGCCTCCGGCCGCACGTAGAGATCCTCGAGGTAGATGCCGCTCCGCCCCGTCCAGGTCGAGAAGTTGCGGAACCAGATGGCCATGCCGAGGACAAGGCCCCCCTCGGCGGCCACGTGGGCGTGGACGGCGGGCGATTCGCCGAACAGGGCGGCCCGGAGCTGCTCGGGTTCGATCATGACGGAGGCCGGCGAGCGCTCGAATTCGGCCAGGTCGTGGATCAGCTGGATGAGCGCCTCGACGTCACCCTCGTCTGCCGGCCGGATCATCGGCCTCAGGCTAGCCAGTGCCCGAATCAGGGAGCGGCGCGGGAGATCAGGGGATGAGCAGGACCCGTCCGAAGGCCTGCCTGCTCTCGATGTAGGCGTGGGCCTCACCCGCCTCCTCGAGGGAGAACCGCCGGTCGATGACCACCTTGAGGGTCCCCGAGGCGATGTCGGCCAGCAGCCGGGCGATCATGGCGTGCGCCCGCGGCCCGATGAAGAGCTCGGCACCGAGGAAGTACCCGACGAGGGCCTGGTTGTTGGCCCGCATGGTCGAGATGTCCAGCTTGGCCGCGGGCTCCCGTCCGGCATCCCCGAAGGTGATGCAGCGGCCCCGGTAGGCCAGGCACAGGAGGCTCCTCTGCAAGGTCGACCCGCCGATCGAGTCCACGATGACGTCGGCTCCCTTGCCCCCGGTCAGCCGGCGGACTTCGCCCACGAAGTCTTCCGAGGCGTAGTTGATGCCGTGGTCCAACCCGAGCTCACCCAACCGATCGAGCCGGGGGTTGCTCGACGCGGTGGCCAGCACCGTCGCCCCTGCCCGCTTGGCCAGCTGGATTGCCGCGATCCCGACACCGCTGGCCCCGGCGTGGATGAGCGCCGTCTCACCGGGCTGGAGGCGTCCGAACTCGAACAGGCAGTCGTCGGCCGTACCGAAGGGAACCGGCACGCATGCGGCCTCCTCGGTGGTCACGCCGTCGGGGATGACCCAGCAGAAGGACTGGCCCACGGCCCGCAGGGCTGCGTGGGAGCCGTCCAGGCCGACGGTGACGACCCGGTCGCCGGCGGCGATCTCGTCGACACCCTCACCTCTCGACACCACGGTGCCGGCACACTGGTAGCCGACGATGTGGGGCACCCGGGCCATGGCCCCTCCGAGCCGATTGAGCGTGTCGCCCCCTTCGATGCTGATCGCCTCGACCCGGACCAGGACCTCGCCGGGGCCGGCGATCGGATCGGGGACCTCCTCGTACCGGAACACCTCGGGCCCGCCGGTCTGGTAGTACACCGCTGCCTTCACCGGGATCTCCTTCGTCGCGCCCCGCCGTCCCACCTTAGACAGGCCGGCGCGCCGGGTCGTGGGCATCCGGAGTCGGCCGTTCAGGGTCGCCCACCGGGCCCGGCCTGGTGGGCGACTTCTGATGACGCCGCGGCGTCAAGTTCGGCGCGCCGAGCCGATGGAACGGCATGGAGCGGCAGGTGGTCGAGACGGATCCGACACCGACCGACCCCGCTGCGTCGCCGACCCCGACGGCCCACGCCGCCGACACGGCGGGAGCCGGGGTCGGAGCGGACCGGATCGCGCTCGGGACGGCGCTCCAGGCCAGGGCCGACGAGGTGGGCGAGCTGGTCGACGGCCGGTTCGCCAAGGAGCTGTACGGGCAGGCGTTCGCCACCGCTCGGCTGGCCACCTTCCTGATCAGTCGCTGGATCGCCACCGGGGAAGTGGCATCGGAAGAGGACGAGGCCGTCTTGACCCGCCAGGGCGAACAGGCCATTCTCGAGAACGCGTCCCTGGGCAGCGTGGCCAAGGCCTATCTGGCTTGGCGGGACTGCACCATCGCCGTCCTCAACGAGGAGGCCCACCGGCTGCAGGTCGACGACGAGGTACTGGCCCTGGCCTGTGACGTCGTGCGGTTCAGCAGTGACGGCAGCCTGGTCCGCATCGTCCGGCAGTTCGACGAGACCCGCAGGCTCCTCCAGCAGCGTCTCGACGAAGAGCAGGCCTCGCTGGCCCACCAGGCCCTCCACGATCAGCTGACCGGGCTGCCCAACCGTGCCCTGCTGACCGACCGGCTGGGGAGGGCCGCGGCCTCACTGGCGCGCAGCCAGCACCGGCGCCATGCTGCTCTACCTCGACCTGGACAATTTCAAGGCCGTCAACGATCGGTTCGGACATGCGGCGGGGGACTGCCTTCTCGTGGCCGTGGCCACCCGTCTCGAGGAGTTGGTCCGGCCGTCGGACACCGTGGCCCGTCTGGGGGGTGACGAGTTCGTGGTGCTGGCCGAGGGCCTCGAGGATCCCGAGGTCGCGGCGTGCGCGCTGGCCGAGCGCATCCATCTGGCCATGCGATCCCCGGTCGCCATGGGAGAGCGGCAGTTGTACACCTCGGTCAGCATCGGAATCGCCCGGGTGACGTCCGACGCCAATCCCGAGGTCAACCTGTCGCGGGCCGATGTCGCCATGTACCAGGCCAAGCGGGGTGGCCCGGCCCGGTACGAGTGCTACAACGCGGCCATCGGCGAGGACAACCGGCGCCAGAGCCACCTGGCCCACGAACTGCGGGCGGCCTACCGGTGCGGGCAGCTCGCGGTGCACTACCAACCCTTGTTCAGGCTGGGGGGCGAGATGGTGGGGATGGAGGCGTTGCTGCGCTGGGACCATCCCGAAATGGGCTCCGTGCCCCCGTTGGACTTCATACCGCTGCTCGAGCGGAGCCGTGAGATCGTTCCGGTCGGACGATGGGTGCTGAACGAGGCGGTGCGCCAGTGCCGCGCCTGGCAGGAACAGGGCCACCGCGGGCTGACCGTCTCGGTCAACGTCTCGGCATGCCAGCTCCAGGACCCGGAGTTCTTCAGCGACGTGCAGACCGCGCTGGCGCGGTCGGGCCTGGACGCCGGCTCATTGGTCCTGGAGGTCACCGAGTCCGTCCTGGTGGTGGACGTCCACCGTGTCGGGGCGATCATGCAGGAGATCCGGGACCTGGGCGTGCACCTGGCCCTCGACGACTTCGGGACGGGCTACTCGTCCCTCTTGTACCTCCAAGGCCTGCCCATCGACCGGCTCAAGGTCGACCGGAGCTTCGTCGCCGGGCTCGGTTCGCCGGACCAGGACCCGACGATCATCTCCACCGTGGTCGACTTGGCGCACAAGCTCGGATTGCGGGTGGTGGCCGAGGGCGTGGAGACCGAGGCGGAGCTCCGAGCCGTCGGGGCCATGGGTTGCGATGAGGCGCAAGGGTTCCTGTTGGCCCGGCCCGCGCCGGCCCACTCGTTTTCCGTCGCGGACCCGGTCCTCGAGCGCGAGGTGAGCTCCCCGAACGGTCACGACCTCCGGTTGAGTCGCTTGAACATACCCTTTTGTGCCGAGTACAGGGCCGGGAACTCCGAGAACAGGTGGTCGTACCGCCGGCGCGAGGACGGCTCGGGATGATGGGTGGCCGCCAGCGGCACCAACGAACGGAGCTCGCCCGGCTCGACGAGGCCCAGTCCCACCCCGGCCAGCAGGGCGCTGCCGCGGAGGTTGGCGTGCACCGGCTCGTCCACCTGTTCGACGACCCGGTCGAAGACGTCGGCGTAGATGGAGCACCACAGGCCTGAGGTGGCACCGCCCCCGATGGCCCGGATGGAGCCGAACCGTTGACCGGTGAAGCGTTCGACGGCTTCGGAGAGCCATCGGGAATTGAAGGCCACACCTTCCATCACCGCACGTACCATCTCGGCCCGTGTCGTCCGCAGCGACAGGTTGTGGAACCCTCCCCGCGCGGTGCGGTCGTCGACGGGTGACCGCTCGCCGGCCAGCCAGGGGGTGAAGATGACGCCCCCGCTGCCCGGCTCGGCCTGCGCGGCGAGGGCGGTCAACTGCTCGAAGGAGGAGGGTCGGTCCGGCCCGCTCAGGCAGTCCCGCAACCACTCGAGCGCGCCTCCCCCCGACTCCTGGTTGTTGGCCACCAGGTTGAGGCCGGGGAGTACACCCGGAACGGTGGCCATCTGGCGGATGGGGTCGGTCTTCTTCTTCGGGTACGGGCAGCTCACCCAGCTCGTCGTGGAGATGGCCAGGTGGGGTTGGTGGGCCAGGACCGCGCCGGATCCGGCGGCCGCCGAGTGCAGATCCGGTGTGCCCGCGACCACGACCACCCCCGGCTCGAGCCCGAGATCCTGGACCACCTCGGACCGGACCTCCCCGAGCACGCTGAGCGTCGGCACCAACGGCGGGAGCTTCCACCCGGGGACACCCGATGCCTTCACCAGGACCGGGTCGTACCGGAGCTGCTCGGGATGGCGGTTGTCGGTCAGCCAGGCCCCGGCCATCGACGCAGGTGAGGCGGCGGCGATCCCGGTGAATCGCATGGAGAGGTAGTCGACGGGCTCCAGGTACCACCGGGTGGACCGGGCCACATCGGGTCGGGCGTGCTCGATGAACAGGATGTGGCCGATGGGATCGGCACCCGATGTCGACGGGGCTCCGCCGCTGTGGAGGATCCACCGGGCCAGTGCGATCGGGGAGTACCCCCCGATGGGGCCGCCGACCGCGCGCCGGACCATGGCCGCCCCCTGGGTGTCGAGCCACATCAGGCAGTCGCCGACCGGGAGCCCGTCGGCGTCGACCGGAACGGTGCTCGACCACTGCCCGGTGCACGAGACGGCCACGATGCGGTCGACGGGGACCGCCCCGGAGCGGACGGCACGCCGGGACGCGGACGAGATCAGTTGCCACCATTCGTCGGCATCCTGGGTGACCGCCCCTCCCGCCCCGTGCCGCGTCGACGTCGGGTGGTGCTCCGACCACACCAGCGCGCCGGTGAGGGAGACCAGACCGACTTTGGGGCCGCCGGTACCCAGGTCGACGGCGAGGACGTAGCGGTGGTCACGGTCGACGGCCGGCATCACCGTGGGCAGGGAGTGGGCTCGTCGGCCGTCCCGACGGTCAGGCGCCGTCGGGGATGGCTTGCTGGCTGTCCATCATGTCGCTCATGACCATCTTGATGAACTCGTCCGCCTCGTCGGTCATCCCTCCGGCGACACCCCCGTAGATAGCCCCCGACTTGGGCACTTCGTCGGCGTGCTCGCGCGCATAGCCCACTGCCTCGGCCAGATCGGCGGCGAAGGCCTCGGCCACCCCCGGTTGGGTCTGGGGCCGGGTGACCGCCATGTGGAGGGCGTTGGGGTACTGCTGGCCGTTGAACCTCCAGCCCCGTTGACGCATGAAGTCGTTCACGTGATAGATGTCGAACTCGTCGGAGGTGAAGCTGAACAGGAATGTCGGGTTGCCGAGGATACGCAGCTCGGGGTGGCCCTTCACCGACTCCTGCATGGCCGCCGCCGTCTCGAAGATGGCCTGGGCGTAGTGCCGGTATCCGGCTCGGCCGAACTGGACCATGGCCGCCCACGTGGCGGCGATCAGCCCACCCGACCGGGAGCCCTCCATGCCCGGAGAGCAGTACTTCCCCCCGCTCCAGTCGGTGAGGAAGAAGTACTGGGCGTTGCGGAGCGCCTTGTCCCGGAAGGTGAGCACCGAAGTCCCCTTGAATGCGTAGCCGTACTTGTGGGTGTCCGCCGACATGGAGGTCACACCCGGGTGGCGGTAGTCGAAGACCGGGATGTCGTAGCCGAGCTCCTGGCCGAAGGGGAGGATGAACCCTCCGAGGCAGCTGTCGACATGGAGCCCGACCCCGTGGCTCAATGCGACCTCGGACATCGACTCGATGGGGTCGATGGTCCCGTAGCCGTAGTTGCACGCCGATCCGATGATGGCCACGGTGTCGGCATCGATGTTGCGATCGACCCAGTCGGTATCGACCTGGGTGGTGACCGGATCGACCGGAGCCACCTTCAGCTCGATCCCGAACAGATGGCAGGCCTTGTCGAACGCCGGGTGCGCCGTCTCCGGCTTGATCACGTTCGGCCGGTCGATCCCGCGGTACCGGGCCGCGTGTTCGCGGTAGGCCAGCATGGCGTGGCAGATGCTCCCGGTCCCGCCCGTGGCCACCAGACCCGCCGGCTCGCCGTCGGTGACCGCGTCGGCGTGCAGGAGGTCGAGGGTCATGGAGATGATCTCGGCCTCGAACTTGGTGGCACTGGGGCAGATGTCGCGCTGGAGCACGTTCACGTGGGCGAACATGCCGAAGGCCTCGTTCATGAACCCGTAGTGGTCGTGGTCTCCGCAGTACATGGTGCCCGAGCACTTGCCCGATTCCCACGCGGCATCTTCCTCGGTGGACATGGTCCGGAGCTCGTCGAGGATCTCCGAGCGCGGCGTGCCCTGCTCGGGAAGGTGACGGTGCACGGCGAAGCGCCCGTCGTAGGGGAAGGTGCTCATGGTGGTGACTCCTTGGCTGGGTTCACGCTCCTCGTGGGGTGCATGTTGGCTGCACGGTACACGGCATCGATGACGGTCATGTTGGCCACGGCGTCCTCTGCGGTGGTCAGCGCCGGCCGGCCCCGGAGGACGGCATCGCAGAACGCGTCCAGCTGGTAGGCGTAGGTGGGCCGCCGAGCCGGGATCTCGATGCGGCGGGTGCCACCGGACCGCACCGTCAGCCAGCTGGCGTACTGTGGGCCGATGGGGTTGAACACCCGGAGTTCCCCCTGGTCACCGACCACGCGGGCGGCCAGGTGGAGGAGCGACGACGACCACATGGAACAGTGCACCGAGGCGGTGTGTCCGCTCGGGAACTGCAGCTCGGCGGACATGGCCCGGTCGATGTCGGCACCGCGGAGCTTGGCCCTGGCCGAGAGCACCGACGGTTCCTCGCCTCCGAGCATCCGTGCCATGTGGACCACGTAGGACCCCATGTCCATCATGGCTCCGCCGGCCAGTGCGAACTGGTACCTGATGTCGGACTTGTTGGGGATCGGGGCGCACAGCCAGGCCTCGATGTGGTGGAGCCGCCCGAGCTCACCCGATTCGACGATCTCCCGCATGCGGTGGGCCAGCGGATGGTAGCGGTAGTGGAAGGCCTCGAGGACGACCAGGCCCCGGTCGGCGGCGGCGGCCGCGGCCTCGGCCACGGTGACGGCCTCGGCCGCGTTGGAGGTGAAGGGCTTCTCGCACAGAACGTGCTTTCCGGCGGCCAGCGCAGCCAGCGTCCACGGCGCGTGGAGGCTGTTCGGGAGCGGGATGTAGACGGCGTCGACGTCGGGGTCGCTGACGACCGCCTCGTAGGTGTCGGCGACCCGGGCGATCCGGTGCCGGGCGGCGAAGGAGTCGGCCCTGGCCCGATCGCGGGCCGCCACCATCTCGACGGTCACCTCCGGGTTCGAGGCCGCCGGTCGGATGAGGGCGGCCGGGGCGATCCTCGCCGCGCCCAGGATGCCGAATCTCACTGCGGTCGGGGTCATGTCGGCCAACCCTCCGGAGCGTCATGGAGGATGCCCTCCTCGGCCACGAGTCTGCTCGGGACGGCCGGTCGGTTGTCAAGTGGGTGGCCCGGGCCGGTCGACCCGGACGCCCCTCAGGGCGCTCGACCGATGGGCATGAGATCGTCGGTGCCCCACTGGTTGAGCACGTTGAGCTGGACGTGGTTGCCGGTGGCCTCCACGATCCGGTTGCCGCCCACATAGATGGCGGTGTGGTACACGCTGGTCCATACGTTCTGGTTGTCACCCCAGAACACGAGATCGCCGGCCTGCAGGTCATCCATGGCCACGCTTGCCCCGGCGGTGTGGTACTGGTCATCGGCCACCCTGGCGAATCCGATGCCGGCGCCGTGGACCCACGAGGCGAGGGCGAGTCCGGAGCAGTCGTATCCCACCGGACCGTTCCCTCCCCAGATGTAGGGCTTGCCCAGCTGCTGGAAGGCGAACAACACCGCCTCGTCCCCCGGCGTCGCCGGCCTGAACAGGAGACGCGGTCGCCGGGAGCCTCTGCGAAACCGCGTCGCCGAAAGCGGTGGAGGTTCCGTTCTGCTGGACGATCCAGTACCCGTGGCCCGATCCGGTGGTCACCAGCTTCTCCACCGGATCCCCGGCCGTGCCCGCCGTCGATCCGTAGAAGGCGGCGTCGCCGAAGGCGAACACCCCGCCGTCGGACGCCACCAGCCAGTACCCCCTGCCGTCGGGCGTCGGGTCCATGGCCACGATGGGCTGGTTCAGCGTGATCCCACCGGTCGATCCGTAGAAGGCGGCGTCACCGAAGGAGAACACCCCGCCGTCGGACGCCACCAGCCAGTACCCCCTGCCGTCGGGCGTCGCGGCCATGCCCACGATGGGCCGGTTCAAGACGATGCCACCGGTGGAGCCGTAGAAGGTGGCGTCCCCGTACGAGAAGATCCCGCCGTCCGAGGCCACCAGCCAGTAGCCGTTCTCGTCGTTGGTCGGCCTCATGCCGACGATGGGGCGGTTGAGGACGATGCCGCCGCTGGACCCGTAGAAGGCGGCGTCCCCGTACGAGAAGACCCCGCCGTCGGAGGCCACCAGCCAGTACCCGTGGCGGTCCTTGGTCGGGACCATGGTGACGATGGGCCGGTTGAGCGGTGCACCCCCGGGGTCGCCGTAGGACTCCACCCCGAATGTGTACACGTCGCCCGATTCGGTGGCCAGCCAGAAGTTGTTCGTGGTCTGCGCGCCACGGGGGTCTCCCGTGCTGGCCGCGGCACGGGGTGCTCCCGGGACCAGTGGCTGGGCGACCACCAGCATGACCAACATGACCAGTCCCACGACGCACAGCGTCGCCGTCCGCGTCCATCGTTGCCCCATGCCCAAGACCTCTCTGCCCAGTGGTCGCCGTGTCGGGCGTCTCCACCCACACTCAGGTGGTATCGGCACGGAAGGGGCCGAGGTTGAGCGGGCATGGTCATTCCCTGCCCGTGGGTCGCCCCCCGCCGGCCCGTGCAGGAGCCCATCCGCTCCCCCGGAGCCCCGGGAGATCTACGTTGGGGGCGGGCCGGTACGACAGGTGCCAACGTGTCGAGCCCGGGTCGTGGGACTCCGGGGAGAAGCCCGAGCGGAAGGATCTTGGGTATGAGCCATGCCGGAGTCGATGCGATCAGGGCGCAGCTGGCCGGATCCGGGCTTCTGGCCGCGTCGATCCCCGAACAGAGGGCGGAGCTCGATGGAGTGGCCTCATCGTCCCCGCCTCCGGAGGGGGTGTCCGTGGAACGGGTCACGCTGGGAGGTCGCCCCGGTGAGCGGCTGACCCCGGAGGGCCCGGCCACCGATGCCGTGGTCCTCTATCTCCACGGTGGCGGCTACTGCATCGGATCGCTCGGTAGCCATCGGGGCCTGGGCGGTCGCCTGGCCCTCGCCGCCGGATGTCCCGTGGTCACCCTGGACTACCGGCTCGCTCCCGAGCATCCCTTCCCCGCCGCGCTCGACGATGCCACCGGTGCCTATGGCGACCTTCTGGCCACGGGGCGTGCCTGCCGAAAGGATCGCCATCGCCGGTGATTCGGCCGGAGGTGGCCTCACCGTGGCCGTGCTCCTCGCCCTTCGGTCCGCCGGGTCGCCCCTGCCCGCGGCGGCGGCATGCCTCTCGCCGTGGGTCGACCTCACCCAGTCGTCGGACGCCTACCGACGGATCGGGGACCGCGACCCGATGGTCTCCAAGTCCGGCCTCGACCTGATGGCCGATGCGTATCTGGGAGGGGCCGATCCCCGGACCGAGTTGGCCTCGCCCTTGTTCGCCGGACACCTGGAGGGCCTGCCCCCGATCCGGATCGAGGTGGGGGAGGACGAGGCGCTGATCGACGACTCGGTCGGGTTGGCCGAACGCCTCCGGAGCGCAGGGGTGGACGTCTCGCTTACGGTATGGCCGGAGATGATCCACGTGTTCCAGGCGTTTCCGGCCTCGGTCATCCCCGAGGCGGACCAGAGTATCGCCGGCATCGGCTCCTTCCTGGCCCGACACCTCGGTCTGGTGGGTGGGACGGCCGGTACCGGCAACCGGGGCTGAACAGGACAGGAGGAGCATCGACATGCAGGAGTTCCGCGGGAAGACCGCCGTCGTGACCGGGGCCGGCAGCGGGATCGGGCGCGCCCTGAGCCTGGCCTTCGCCGCCGAGGGGATGCGGGTGGCCATGGCCGATATCGATGCCGACGACCTGGAGGAGTCGGCCGGGTTGGCCCGGGACGGAGATTCCCCCGCCGACGTGATGACCCAGGTGTGCGATGTGAGCGACGCAGGCTCCGTCGACAGCCTGGCCGACGCTGTATTCGATCGATGGGGCCAGGTCGATGTGGTGTGCAACAACGCCGGAGTGTTCGTCGGCGGGTTCATCTGGGACCGGCCGGCCGCGGACTTCGAGTTCGTGCTGGGCGCCAATCTGTGGGGGATCCTCAACGGGATCCGCGCCTTCGTCCCCCGGATGATCTCGCAGGGCACCGAAGGGCACATCGTCAACACCGCCTCGGTGGCCGGGCTGTTCGGAGCCCCGTTCGAGGCGCCGTATGCCGTCTCGAAGTTCGCCGCCTTCGCCGCCACCGAATCCCTGGCCCACGACCTCGAGGCCGTCGGGTCGAGCATCAAGGCCTCCGTGCTCTGCCCGGGGATGATCACCACCAACATCGTGGACTCCGACCGCCACCGGCCCGACCGCCTGGCCACCGACGTCACCGACGATCAGAAGTTCGTGGCCGACTACCTGGCTCAGGCGGTCGCCGACGGAATGGACCCCGGCGAAGTGGCCCGGATCGTCATCGCCGCCCTCCGCGCCGACCAGTTCCTGATCCTCACCCACGAGTCCTATGCCCAGCTGCTCATCGACCGGGTCCAGGCCCTGGTCGCCCGGCGACTGCCCGATGTGCCCGAGTTCGCCTGAGCCGATGAAGGGCTACGTGCTGTCCGTCGAGCGGACGATCCCCGCCTCGCCCGAGGCCATCTTCGACGTGCTGTCCGACCCGTCCAAGCACTCGCTCATCGACGGGTCGGGCATGCTCCAGGGCACGTCCGGTCAGGATCAGGATCACCAGCGCCTGGCTCTCGGGGCGACGTTCGGGATGGGCATGAAGATGGTGATGCGGTACTCGACCGTCAACCGGGTGGTCGAATTCGAGGACGATCGTCGCATCGCGTGGCAGACGGGGCCGACCGGCACCTGGGGGCGGGTACTGGCCGGACGGATCTGGCGATACCAACTCGAGCCCGTCGACGGTGGCACCCGGGTGGTGGAGAGCTGGGACATCACACCGGACCATCAACGGTTCCTGTTGAAGCTGGGGGGTATCTACTGGGGCAAGACCCGTCGTGATATGGAGCGGACGCTCGTCCGGCTCGAGGAGCTGGTGACCACCTGACCGTCGCCGGTCGCCGCACCCGGTCCGGTGCGGGACGCGCCGTCCGGCGCGAGGAGCCGTCGACGGATGCCGGGGACCCTCGGCACCGGGAACATGATGTCCGCGGCCTCATCGGAGGTGATGTCGGGGTAGAGGATGTTGATCAGGACGATGGCGAGGGCTCCGCCCACGACCTCGGCCACGATGAAGCTCGGGACGGAGGATGGCGCGATCCCGGCAAAGGTATTGGAGAACATCCTTCCCACCGAGATTGCCGGGTTGGCGAAGCTGGTCGAGCTGGTGAAGAAGTAGGCCGCTCCGATGTACGCGCCGACGGCCGCGGCCGCGCTTCGGGAGCGCCCGCTGCGGGCCAGTGCGAAGATGACCAGGATCAAACCCAGCGTGGCCACCACCTCGGACAGGAAGTGGGCCGGAGAGGCACGGTGCTTCGTCGAGATGTCGACCGCCGCCTTCGAGAACATGAGATTGGCGACCATCGCCCCGCCGATGCACCCGATCACCTGGGCCGGCAGGTAGGCGGAGGCGGTGCGCCAGCTCACCCCGCCGAACGCGGCGTCGACGAAGGACACCACCGGGTTGAAGTGAGCCCCCGACACCGGCCCGAACATGAGGATGATGGCGTAGAGGCCGGCAGCCGTCGCCGCCGGCATTCTCCAGCAGTTGCAGCCCGACATTGTCCGGAGAGAGCTGCTGAGCGGCGATCCCCGAGCCGATGACGATGGCGGCCAGGAACGCGCTGCCCAGCAGTTCGGCCACCAAGCGTCGCCAGAGCGGCGGGTCACCCACTCTGAGTCCCCGAACGCCACCGTCCGCCCGTTCAGCAGCACGCAGCCGGCCCGGCGGCGGCCACCGAGGTGTCATGGCAGCATGCGGTGCCCGCTGCCAACCGGGTTGCCGAGGGGCGCCGTGGCATCAGGATCGTCGGCCAGCACCGTGTAGACCTCCCAGGGCGCTCCGTCGGGGTCCTCGACCCACACTTTGTCCTGGATGGCATAGCAACACGAGGTGGCCTCCTCGGTGACCGCATCCAGTCCCTCGCCGGAGAGCCGAGCGGTGGCCGCGGTCACGTCATCGGCCGTCTCGACCTCGATACCCAGGTGGTTGAGGGCACCGACGGTGCCGTGTCCGCGATCGACGGCCTTCTCGAGCAGGACCAGCTTGAGCGGCGGATCGACCACGACGAAATTGGCGTAGCCCGGGCGGCGCTTGGCCGGCCCGGTGCCGAAGAGCTTGGAGTAGAACTCGACGGCTCCATCCATGTCCGCCACGTTCAGGGCCAGTTGCACTCTCGACATGGTGGAAGCCTCCTGTAAGATCGAAGATGATCGATGCATCGAGTTTGCATGATGCATCGATAGCTGTCAATGGGAGATCGCAATGGGAAACCCAGCGCCCTCACCCACCACACGGGAACACGGATCCCTGCTGCCCGTCGGTGCTGACTGCTCCCCTCGACACGGCCCATGCCGTCGAATTGGCGCACGGGTTCAGTGCCCTGGCCGATCCGGTCCGGCTCCGGGTGCTCAGTATCCTGGCCGCCGCTCCCGACGGCGAGGTGTGCGTGTGCGACTTCGTCGAGCCCCTCGGCAAGAGCCAGCCGACGGTCTCCCACCACCTCGAGATCCTGGGCGAGGCCGGCCCTGTCCGAGGGAAGCGCAGGGGGAAGTGGGTCTGGTACTCGCTCAACCACCCTCGGTTGTCGGAGCTTCGGGCCACCATCGACTGATCAGTTCTCGGAGGTCAGTTCCCGGGATCCGTTCCCGGAGGTCAGAACTGCACACCCTCGGAGCGGTGGATGGCATCGAGAATCGATGCGGCAAGTTGCCGGGCCTCGTCGACGTTGTCGACGTAGAGCTCGCCGCCGTCTGCGCGGATCCGGATGCCGTAGGTGGTCGCACCAGACCGTTCCCCCGGCTCGGCCGCCTTGTTTCGGATGGCCCGGTTTCGGATGGCTTCCACGGACCACTGCCCGAGGCGGGCGGGTGCTGCCGATCTGGTCAACGTCATGATTGGCCCTCCTGCCCTTCCCGGCACTCCGATGGTGGCCCAGTGACTTGTCTCACCTATCGGTAGCAAGGCCCGATTCCTTGAGGATCGAGGGGTCCCGCTGGGTGCTGTCCGACTCAGGCGGTCGTGGCGATGCCTCCATCGACGGGAATGACCGCGCCGGTGAGATAGGAGCCGGCCCGCGAGGCCAGGAAGATGGCAACTCCGGCCATGTCGTCGGGGCGGCCGATCCGCTTGAGGGGGGCGGCCGCGGCGATCTGGTCACCGAACGCCTCGAGGGTGGCGGCCATCATCTTCGATTCGAATGGGCCAGGTGCCACCGCGTTGACGGTGATGGTCGGGGCGAGGCGCTTGGCCAGGTGCCGGGTGAGCTGGTGCACCGCGGCTTTGGACGCCGAGTACGAGTAGGACTCGAGCACGGGGACATGGATCCCGTCGATGGAGCCGATGTTGATCACCCGGGACGGTTGGTCGGGCGTGGCTCCGGCCTCGAGCAGGGGCAGGAAGAACTTGGTCGTGTGGAAGACCCCCTGCACATTGAGGTTGAGGACTCGCTCCCACGAGGCGGTGTCGTGCTCCGTCAACGGTGCGCCCCAGGTGGCACCAGCGTTGTTGACCAGCACATCGACCCGCTCATGATCTGCGGCCACGCGGTCCGCCAGCTGGCGCGCCCCCGCCTCGTCGGACAGGTCGGCGGGGAATCCGGAACACTCGCCGAAGCGGGACAGATCGGCGACGGCGGCCTCGACGGCATCGGCCTTGCGGGAGGCGACGACGACGGTGGCACCGGCAACCACGAAACCCCCAGCGATCATCAGACCGATACCCCGGGTGCCCCCGGTGACGACCACCGTCTTCCCAGCCACAGAGAAGAGCTCGCCCGGGTCGGTGGGCGTAGAAGTATCACTCATAGCGTGTGACGGTAGTGCAACCGTCGGCCGGTCGGAGATTGTTATGGTGCGGGCCAGGAGGGTGAGGATCGATGCATCTGGCGCTGACAGAGGAGCAGGCTGAGCTCAAGCAAGAAGTGCGCTCCTACTTCGTGCGGCTGGTCGATGAGGTCGAAGGCGCCGGCTCGGACGAGTCCACCTACATCAGGTACATCCGCCGGATGGGGGAGGACCGGTGGCTGGGGTTGGGATGGCCGAAGGAGTACGGAGGCCAGGCGCGTGGCCCCATCGATCAGATGATCTTCGTCGAGGAGTCCCACTGGGCCGGCGTGCCGCTTCCGCTGCTCACCCTCAACAGTGTGGGCCCGACCCTGATGGCCCTGGGTACACCCGAGCAGAAGCAACGCCTGCTCCCGGGGATCCTGCGCGGTGAGGTCCACTTCTCCATCGGCTACACCGAGCCCACGGCCGGGACCGACCTGGCCTCGCTGAAGACCCGGGCCGTACGGGACGGCGACGAGTACGTGATAACCGGCGAGAAGCTCTACACCAGCGCCATCCAGTACGCCGACTATGTGTGGTTGGCGGCGAGAACCGACCCGGACGCCCCCAAGCACAAAGGGCTCTCGGTGTTCATCGTTCCCACCGATGCCCCGGGCTTCCACTGGACCCCTCTGCGGACCGTGGCCGGTGAGTTCACCAGTTCCACGTTCTACGACGAGGTGCGGGTTCCGGTGGACAACCTGGTGGGCGAGGAGAACCAGGGCTGGAAGCTGATCACCAACCAGCTCAATCACGAGCGGGTCGCCATCTGCCCGGTGTCGGGGATCCTGCGCAGCATCGCCGAGGTGACGGCATGGGCCCGGGAGGCACCGTCGGGCCGCGGCCGGGTCATCGACCACCAGTGGGTCCAGGTCCATCTGGCCCGGGTGCAGGCCAGGGCCGAGTACCTCAAACTCCTCAACTGGAAGGTGGCGTGGGCCTCCGACAAGGGACTGAACCCGGCCGATGCGTCGGCGACCAAGGTGTTCGGTACCGAGTTCGCCCTCGAGGCCTACCGGTTGCTGCTCGAGATCGTCGGGCAGGGTGGCTACCTTCCCGAGGGTTCGCCCGGTGCCGTCCTGCGTGGCCGGCTCGAGCACAATTCACGCAGTCAGACCATCTTCACCTTCGGCGGCGGGACCAACGAGATCCAGCGCGACATCATCGCCATGATCGGGCTCGGGATGCCGAGGGCACCTCGATGACCGACGGCTCTCGGGGCATAGTGTGAGACCGGACGGGACAGGCCCGCTCACGGAAGGAGCCAACCGTGGACGACCATGAGATCATCGCCCAGATCGGGAGTCTGGCCGACGAGGAGAAGCGCCTCGAGGAGAGGCATGTCGGTGAGGGCATCTCGCCCGAGGAGGAGGCACGGTTGCGGGCCGTCGAGGTCACGCTCGACCGCCTCTGGGACCTGCTCCGCCAACGTCGGGCCCTCCGTGACGCAGGACGCAGTCCTGACGGTGCGGTGATGCGACCGGAAGGGACCGTGGAGGGATACCGCCAGTAGGACCGCAGGGCGGTCGGCAGGACCTGCCTATTTCGGGTGGATGTCCGATGCCACCGGGAGGGCGATGTGGATGTGGGTGAAATCGATGGTCCCACCCAGGCGGGGCGGTGCGTAGGCCACGGTGGTGGCCACCAATTGGAGTTGGATACGCGCGTTCGGTCTGCCGGTGAATGCCACCATCTCCAGTGGGACCGAGGTCGTGTGGGTCCGGCCGTCGAGGGTGACGTCGATCGGCGTGACCTGATTCCCGAGGACCAGCCCGGTCGACTCGTCCACCAACTGGGCGAAGACCCGGGTGGGCCGGACGCCCGGCGCCACCGTGCCCCGGTAGGTGAGCTGCAACCGGGGTGCTCCCACCACCACCGCCGACCGGTTTGCGAACGAGACGTCGACGTCCACCGCGTTGGCCGCTGTGGCCGGTGTGATGGATGCGACCAGGCCGGCCAGCGCCTGCGTGCTGCCCGAGGTGTCGGCGGGCCCGGATCCACCGGTGGCCACGAGGGCGAGGCTCCCGTCGCCGTCAGCGATCAGCGGAGCGCCGGTGGGGACGGGGAAGCTGCCGGCCGAGTAGCTGGTGCCGTTCTGATCGACGAACTGGAACCCGGGACCGGTGTCCACGGAGGTGTCGCGCTTCACATAGCGGTTCAACCAGTCGATGGTGGCCGCGACCGGCAGCTCCTGATCGCCCGGAGGGGTGAGACAGACCCCGTGCCCCCCGCAGAACCAGATCATGGCCGTGGGGACGCCGTTCTTTCTCAGGATCTCGTAGTTCTCCACGCCCTCCTGCAGGGTGAACAACGTATCCACCGTGCCCTGGACGAACAGTGTCGGGATATGGATACGGTTCACCAGACTGCCCGGGCCGCGTGCGGCAAACCACTGTTCCTCGGCCGGTGTGACCGTACCGGTGAGGTTGCCGGTCGACCGGGCCGTTTGCACCTCGGGGTCCACGTGGTCGGATGAGGACAGGTTGGAGAGGATGTTGCCCCATCCCGATTTGAAGGTATCGGCCTTGTCGAGGCTCGTGACCAGCGAGTGCCAGGCGATGGTGGGAACGATGGCGTCGATCCGGCAGTCGGTCGCCGCCGCCACCAGCTGGATCCCGCCTCCGTACGAGCCCCCGACCATCCCGAGACGCGGATCCCCCGGGGCGTCGAGCTCGACGCCGGGTCGTGTTGCCACCCAGTCGATCAGGGAGCTCACGTCGCGCGCTTCGTACTCGGGGCTGTCCACCTCGGCCTCGCCACCGGACTTGCCGAACCCACGGGGATCCCAGGTGAGGACGTTGTACCCCGCCGCCCACAGCGACCTGATCGGGATCTCGCCGAGGACGCCCGTCCCCTGGGTGTCGGTGTCCCCGGACAGGCTCCAACCCGGACCCATGAGGACGGTCGGTGATCTCTGCGCCGAACCGGGGTGGACCGGAAACCAGTGGGCCCGGATCTTCGTTCCATCGAATGAGGTGACGTCCCAGTCGCTCGGAACGCCGGTGATCGGAGTGGCGACGACGGGCCGGGATGGCAGGGCTCGGTGGCAGGTCGTGCTCACCGCGTCTGCTTGGTGCGCCGATCCGGTCGCCGGGGTGGACGATGTCGAGCACCCGGTGAGGACCACGGCGGTCATGGCCAGCGCGGCGAAGACCGAACCCGGGCGCCGCACGATTGCCCAGGTCGCGTTCTTTCCCCTCTTCACCAGTGGAGTGTCGCATCCTCTCCGCCATGAATCAATCCTGACCTCGACGCCGGCGGTCCCCCAGGTTCCTGACCGGCGCGGGCCCGGGCGGCCGTGACAGATGCGTCCACAGAAGATGGGACTTTGTACCCTGGCGATCCCGGCCTCCTCGCCCGACGCTATGGCAATGACGGTCGACGGCAACGCGATCAGGTGCGACGCCTACGGTTGTCGGGCCGAGTCGCTCCTCGAGGGTGCCGTCGCCGTCTCCCCGGAGTATGTCCGGGTACGGTTCGCCCTGCGCGGTTGGACACCGGCCGGCCAGGACGGCGATCTCGACCATTGCCCCGCTCATGGGTGAGAAGGAATACACTCTGTGGTGCCATCCTCACTGTGAGGGTTCACAGACCCCTGCCCTGGGATGACGCCCCCGGAAAAGTTGCCCCTTTCATCGGGGGCGTCCCGACCCGGAGCCGAGGGCTCCGGCGGAGCAGAGCTCCCCTGGTCGGGGAGGGGGACGCCGGCACCCGGGTTGGACATCGGCGCCTTTCGTGAGTCGGTCGCCACCGCGGGGAACCGACACCAGAACGTCCCTCCCATCCCTTGACAGGTTCCGCTGAGCCTGATCGACTGCCTCCAGGGCAGGTCCCGTCGTTTCGATGGTCAGATGGGTCGTGCTGCCGATGAGCCGGTACTCGTGCTCCGCGATCGGCGCGCACCCGACACTCCGGGCGTCAACCGGATCTACCCGTTGGTCAAGGCTGAGGGGCTCGACCCTCCGTTCGACCGAGGAGAGACGACCATGACCGAATCCACACGACCACCATCGCCGGCATCGGGCCGGAGCCGGGCCCGGGTGGTGCAGGTGGCGGTGGTCCTGGTGGCACTGGCCCTCGCCCAACTGGTGCTCGACCCGATCGGGGCCACACCGGCGTCGGCCACGGTCGGGTTCTCGGGGAACCCGGTCGTCCGGGTCTCCCACAGCCGGTTGGTCGACGGCAGTGGGAACCCGATCCGGCTGCTCGGGGTCGACCAGGCCGGGGCCGAGTCGTCGTGTGTGGCCGGGGACGGGTTCGGCACCCCGCCCCCCTCCGACACGGTGCGGATCATCGCCGCCCTGAAGAGCTGGAAGATCGATGCCGTCCGGCTGCCCCTCAACGAGGACTGCTGGCTCGGCATCAACCTGCCCTACCCCGAGTACGGGGGGGCCGCCTACCGCTCGGCCATCGTGGCCTACGTGGACAACCTCAACGCGGCCGGCATGGCCGTCATCTTGGACCTCCACTGGGGTGCGCCGGGCACGGAGCTGGCCACCGGTGGGGAGGTCATGGCCGACGAGAGCCACTCGCCGGCCTTCTGGTCGTCGGTGGCGGCGACCTTCAAGGGCAACCAGGGGGTGGTCTTCGATCTCTTCAACGAGCCCCGGCACCTCTCCTTTGCCTGCCTGGTCCACGGGGGCTGTACCGTCAACGGGACCAAGGTGGCCGGCTACGACCAGCTGATCTCCGACGTCCGGGACACCGGAGCGACCAACGTGGTCATGGTGGCCGGCATCGACTTCGCCGCCAACCCGTCCGGGTTCAAGACCACGATGCCCCACGATCCGCTCGGCCAGCTGGCCATCTCGGTGCACGTCTACAACTTCAATGCGGCCAAATCGCCGGCCACCTGGAGCAAGTGGGTGCGGATGGGACTGCTGGCCAAGGCGCCCTTCGTCACGGGCGAGTTGGGGGAGCGGGACTGCACGGCCAAGTTCATCGACACCTACATGAGCTGGGCCGACGCCCACGGCGTGTCCTACCTGGCCTGGGCCTTCAACTCGGGACCGTGCAACGGGCCCTACCTCATCGACGCCAACGGCGATCCGACCCCCTACGGGGCGGGATACAAGGCCCACCTGGCCCATCTGGCCTCGTGAGGGGAGCGTGACCCGCGGTGGCACCTTGGGGTCGGCAACGGATCTCTGGGGACTCGCAGCGACAACCCCTTGATTGTCCGTCAAGATGTTCCCATGACGGACAATCTCCGATTTACGGTCACGAAGGCAAAGATCAACTGGTCCACGTTCTTTCAGGACTCGTTCCGCCGGGGGATGCAGGGAAGTCAACAGTTTCGGAACTATTCGGGCCGGGGCCCGTCGGTGGTGGTCCAGAACGGAACGGGGGAGAAGCGGGTCCTCGAGGTGACCAAGACCGCGAAGGAAGCTCGGGATCGGGTGACCGAAATTGAGAAGGACTTCCAGACGCTCGACACGTCCCAGTGGTGCGAGCGCTACGGCGTGCCGATTTCCTTCGTCTCCGGTGACCCGGATCACCCGTTGGGTGGGGCACCCTGATCGATGCCACGTGTTCGGCCGACTCGGCACCGACGTCCGGGTGGGAACGTACCGGCCGCTCTGAACCCGATGCGATGATCACGTCGGTCTCGGGCTGAGAGCGCCCTCCGGGTTGTCCCCGTCCGACGGGTCAGGGCCCGGGTCGGTGGCCTTCCCCCCTCTCTACCGGCACGGACCGCGTTGGGGTATACCCTCGTCGGATGCGAAAGTCATTGGTGGTGACACTCGTGCTGCCCGTGTTGTTGGCGGCAGGATGTGCGTCGGCAAGTTCGACACCGCCCCCGAAGGCTTCAGCCGCCGATACCTCGGGCGGTACATGCGCTGCATCGCAATTCGCATCCCGGGTGACCTCCGGTGGGAGCGAGATGAGTCAGCCGTGGTTGATCATCGAGGTCACCAACGACGGACCGACGTGCTCGGTCGAGGGCTACCCCCGCATCATCGCGGCCACTGGACACTCCTTGCAGGGTCCGAGTCAACGACTCCCGATCAGTGTCCGTGACGGCTCCGATTATGAGCATCCCGACCCGGGCCCCCACCCGCTCAGCCTGCCGCGGGGCGCCTCGGCATCCTTCGCCGTGGGGACCGACACATCCTCGGGGACGGTCTACAGCGTCACGTCGATGACGGTTGCTCTACCGGGGAGTCAAGGTGCACGAGAGGTACCCGTTCGTGCGGATGCAAGTGCATCGGCGGGCAAGCCTGTGCACATCGAAGTGACGGCGTTGGTGAAAGGTTCGAAGGGACCACCGGCCTTTTGATTCGAGAGAGCGGCGAGTGGGTCCGGACGGAGACTGAGGCGTCGGTCGCCGAGCGCGAGAAATCATCCGGTGGTTCTCACGACCGTCGGCATCCAGACGTCCGAGGACGCCGGGCAGGGAGCGTTGCGATGACGTATCATCCCGGCCGGCAGGTCGTGCGAACAGGAGGCGAGAGATGGCAGGGTTTATCCAGTTTGTCGAGTTCGAGGCGACAGATATTGATGCGGTCGCCGCGGAACTGGAGCGGTTTCGAGATGAGCATCCAGGTGCATTGACAGCTTCGACGTCCACGATCGTTGAGGATCGCGATCGTCCCGGGACATACATCTCGATCGTCGAGTTCCCCTCCTATGAAAAAGCGATGGAACAGCAGAGCAACTCTGCGACCTCGGATTTCTCGGCGGGCTTGGCCAACGTGATGAGTGGGCCGCCGCGCTTTTCGCAACCTGGACGTGCGTTCGGTGCTCACCAATCCCTAGCGCCGGGAGGGCTGACGTTCGCCTCCCTTCTGAACTGACGGTTCCCCGATGATGCCGCCGAAGCGCCCGGTTCGATCCGCTCGCCGAGGTGCTCGCAGCGGGTCTCCGGCCCAGATCGGGTGAGCTCACGGCAGGTTGTGGCACTAGTCTCCTGCTCATGAAGCACCAGGTCGCAGACGCCCGGGGCACGAGGATCCACTGTGTGGAGGAAGGCTCCGGTCCCTTGGTCCTCCTCGTCCACGGATTCCCGGAATCATGGTTCTCGTGGCGCCATCAGCTGCCCGCGATCGCCGAGGCCGGTTTCCGGGCGGTGGCCATCGACGTGCGAGGGTATGGGAGGTCCTCCGCCCCACTCGAGGTCGAGGCCTACGGAATGCTTCAGCACGTCAGCGACAACCTTGGGGTGGTTGAGGGGTTGGTGGGTCGGGACGCCCCGGCGATCATCATCGGCCATGACTGGGGGGCTCCCATCGCGGCCCACTCGGCCCTCTTGCGCCCTGACATCTTCACCGCGGTTGCGATGCTGAGCGTTCCCTACCACCCTCCGGGCGGAAGGCGGCCCACTGAAGCCTTCGCCGAGACGGGGAGACTGGCCGGCGAGGAGGAGGAGTTCTACATCAACTACTTCCAGGAGCCGGGCCGGGCCGAGCGTGAGATCGAGATCGACGTCCGATCGTGGTTGCTCGGCTTCTATGTCGCGGCGTCAGCTGACGGGGTCAGGTCGGCTTCCGAGAGAGGGTCCATGGCCACCGTGGCCCGGGGCAGGCTGATGCGTGACCGCTTTCCCGTCACCGACGTGCTTCCCGATTGGCTCACCGACGAGGACCTCGAGTTCTACGTCCAGGAGTTCGAGCGGACGGGTTTCCGGGGGCCCCTCAACCGCTACCGCAACGTGGACCGCGACTGGCAGGACCTCCAGCCGTGGAGAGGCGCGCCAATCACGGTTCCGTCCCTGTTCATCGGAGGAGATCATGACGGTCCGACCATGTCGGGGGCCAGGGCCATCGCCCGCTTTCCGGAGACCCTGCCGGGCCTCCGGGGCAGCTATATCCTTCCCGGGTGCGGCCATTGGATCCAACAGGAGAGGGCCGATGAGGTCAACCGGCTCGTCGTGGACTGGCTGAAGACGCTGTAGCCGTCGCAGTCGGTGGAATCAGAATATCGTCGTCCACGGGCGTGATGGGCACTGTGCGAGCGAGGAGGTCTTGGTCATGACTGTCGCGGTGATCGGCACTGGAGGGATCGGATCGGCCATCGCCCGCCAGCTCGCCTCAGGCGGAGAGACCGTGCGGCTCTCGAGCTCCGACAAGGAGTCGGCAGCGAGGCTGGCGGCACAGATCGGTCGGGCTGGGTCTGTCGCCGCCGACAACCGAGACGCGTTGCGGGGCGCCGACGCTGTCGTCCTCGCGCTTCGGTTTCCCGTGCTGAAGAGTGTCATGGACGAAATTGCCGATTCGATAGCCGACAAGCTCGTGGTCGTCCCGAGCAACCCGGTCGGCATCGACGGGCAAGGCAACATCTCCCGTCTCCTGCCGAAAGGGCAATCCTCCGGCGAGGTCGTCGCCGGGTGGCTGCCGGCCGGGGCGCGCTTGGCCATGGCGTTTGGGAGCATGTCGGCCGATCGATTCGAGTCAGCCGGCAACCGGTCACCGGAGCCGGCGGTGCTCTTCTATGCAAGCGACGAGCGGGCCGGTGAGGAAGTCGAGCGGTTGATCCGAACGGCCGGCTTCGTGCCGGTGAAGGTCGGCGGGGTCGAGCAGTCGGGTCGATTCGAAGTGGGCGGCGACCTTCACGATCTCGTCGTGGGCCTCGCCGAGGCGCGTTCATTGATCGGCGGGGCCTGATCACTGCGCCGGCCTGCCCGGGTACCTGTTCGGTCTGGGCCGCCGGGGAGTCTGGAACCGCGCTCTGGCCGCAACCAACCAACGGGCGGGCCTTCTCACCTCGGGTCGTGTCCAGCCACGAAGATGCGTCCCGGGGGACACATGGCTAAGCGTGGAGGACTCCGTGGAGCCAGCCGAGGATCACCTCGAGTGCCTCCGGGTCGAGATGAGCGCCGTCCTCGTTGTAGCCGTTGCCGGGCGCCATGGCCGCCTCGGCGGGGGCACGGGTGTCCTCTTTGAAGACGTGGTTGGCGTTCGCCGGGTAGACGAAGGTGAAGTTGTCCTTCCCGGCTGCGGCCTGCTCGAGCGGGCCGCCGTCGGCGATGGCGTCGACCTGGAGATCCTTCCGTCCGATCAGGATGAGTGCGGGGACTTCTACTTTGGGTAGCAAACTGGCCGCGTTCTCGGCCCACAGCTCGCGGGCCAGCGGTAGGTTCGCCGGCGACTCGAAGCTGGCGAGCACCATCCTCACGCTGTCGGGAAGCCGCGGGTCGAGGTGCATGGGCTGCCCGCTCTCGTAGCGGGCGGCAGCCGCCTCCACCTCCGGCATCAGCTCGGCGCCACCGGGTAGATGCGCCGCCTGCAGGGCGAGCTGGGTCAGGAGGACCTCGCCGACGGACCGTCCGGGCGGTGCGGCGAGCACAATGCCGCGGAACGGTACGTCCTGCCGGCTGACGACGTAATGGAGCACGTGAAGTGTTCCTTCGCTGTTGCCAAGTCCGGCGATGCGACCGCTATCGATGGAATCGTGCCCGGCCAGGACGCCGACAGCTGCCACGAGCTCTTCGAGGTGCGAGCGCATGCACAGCTTGCCCAGCAGGGCCCGGGCGTTCTCGGCGGCGTGAGGGCCGGAGGCCCGCTTGTCGTAGCGCAGCGATGCGACGCCGGCGTCCGCGAACGCTTCGGCGAAGAGCCGGCCGCTGCCATTCGTGCCGGGCAGCAGCGGGGAGCACCAATCGCGGTCGGTGGGCCCGCTACCGGCAACGAGCACCACGGCCGGGAACGGACCGTCGCCGTCGGGAACCATGAGCGTGCCACGCATGGTGATGCCACCCAGCCGCCAGGTGACTTCGAGCGAACTCGTCATGCCAAGCACAATAGGGTGCGGGCGTACGCCCTCCCGGGACTCCGGGCCCGCACCGGCCATCTCCCCAACAGTCCACCTTGCCGGCCCCGAGGAGAACGAAGGAGCCTCCGGGCATCTGGCGTCGAGCTCGGACTCCGGGAAGATCCCGTCGACAATCGAGTTCTTCCGATGGAAGGGGACGTTTGCGGAGAAGCCGTTCGATGTCGGTCTCTATGCCACATATCACCGTTCCACCAACCCCATTGGCCCAGCATCGTTTCCCTCGGTGAAGATCACGGGGAGGTGGGGATCACTGGCGGTCAACGGACACATCGTCCCTCCGACTGCGGAGCAACTGAAGACCGGCAGAGGGCCGGTCCGGTTTTACGGAACCGTCGGCGGGTACAACGTCTCGGGATCGGTCCCACGGCCCTCAGGTACGGGTACGGGCGCCAAGAAGACCGGAAGGGCCACGTTCACGATTGCGGAGTAGGGCCCCCGGCACTGCCCCTGTCCCGGCCCCGGCAATCGACAACGAGCAATAATGGCCATGATGGCAGGCAAGGCTCGGCCCTGGGTCCTTCTCAAATGGCTACCGCTCACGGTGCTCGGTTTGGCTGCCGTCGTCGGGGCTTGGTTCGGTGCGACCGCCGGGACAACGTCGACCGCCGCGGCTCCAACGGGCCTCTGGCAGATCATTGCGTCCACCCGAGCGGCCGGTACGGCAAGGTTGGCCTACTCGACGGCCTCGGTCGGACCCACCCCGTTGCTGTCGAACACCATTGTCGGAGGTGGAGTGGTCGACTTCACCTCGAACCAATACCGCACCGTGTCGATCCAACATTCGACGGAGATCTCCAGCTCGGACGGGGGCCCCGAGAGGCTGTCGCCGAGTGTTTCGACCGATGAGGAGGTCTTCTACAAGGGACATGTCTACGAGCGGATCCCGGGGGCTGCAGGGCTCGGAGAGGCTCAATGGATCAGGTTCCCGACGTTGTCGGAAATTCCTCCGATCGTCTTCGGCAGCTTCGATCAGTCGGAGGCGACGGAGGCTCTTCGCCCTCTCTCGGAACCGCACACAGGCCTGTCGCTGGTTACCGTCGGCCGACAGTCCATTGATGGGGTCCGGGCCACGCACTACCGCGCCACTCTTGTCCCGCAACGGTGCGATGAAGGTCTCGCGAGCCTTCAGACGCCGATCCGAATCGACCTCTGGGTGGATGGGGAGCATCGAATCGTACAGGCGAGGTCGACGACGAGCACCTCATACACCCGTCCCGAGAAGGGCCTCCCATTCGGCCTCCCCTCATACTTGAACGGAACGGTCGTCATGACGTCGACGCTCCACATCTACGACTACGGGGCCCACGTGCTCATTGACTCTCCCGAGCCGATCCTGCGCCCCGGAGGTTCTGGATTCGCCGTCCTGAGCTCCCGCTGCCCCCATCCGGGGCGCGATACGAAGTAGCGGGGCGACACCACTGCAAGTCGCGGCCGGCTACCGCCCTGCCCCTGACCATCGGGACGGTGGGGCAGGCATGCGGAATGAGCCTTCCGGCAGTTGCTCCTAAGCAGGCCCTCCAGGCCAACCTGTGGCATCGAACACCGCTACCGGGTCCAGGTAGTCCCGCCACCTTGCCACTTTGCCGTCCCTGATCGTGACGATGGAAGCGAACCGGTTGTCGTACGGACGTCCGGTCTGCACGGATTCGCCATGCACCTCGTACTCAAGGACGACGACCGACGCGGTCGGGTCTCGATAGACATGGAGATTGTCCGCGCTGCGCACCTTCAGGAAGCTGTCGTAGTCGCTGTACAGGTCGATGATGTTCTGTCGACCTTCAACCCGCTTGGGATAACCGGGCACGGAGATGACGTACTCGAAGACGACATCGTCGGCCAGCAGGTCGAAGTAGTCCTCGCCATCGGCGAGATCCTTCAGCCCTTCCCGAATGAGGTGGAAGAAGGGGCCATCGGCTCCAAAATTTGAGCTGTCCTCCGTGTACCTGGTCACTTGCCCTCCCTTTGGGCCCCATCTGGCGGCGCTGCGCTGTGCAGATCCATCGACCTGGCGACGCACGTGGCGATCGTAGAGCCGCGGCGGCAGTGCGGCCTGACCTGGTGCCTCGGGAGGACCGAAGGGAAAGTTCGGCTACAGGCCGACCGGTATGTGGCCGATGACCAAATTGAGCAGGCAGGAGTGAGTCGTACGTGGGATCTGCTTGGCAGCAGCCAGGCGAACGGAACGGGCACATTGATGCCCTTGCGTTTCGGGACCATCCACCGGCAAGAGATCGGTTCGTCGAGGGAAGCATCCCCAGCCACGGTTACGGAGTCATCCAGTGAAACACGCCAACGGCCGCAACACATCGCATGCCCTCTCTGCACCGATCGGTGATGACGGCCGGCCTGTGGGATACCCGATTGACGACGACGTCCGGACGACGGTACAGCGGACGATCGTACCGGACCCCATACCCTCGACTTCGGAAGTGATCCTGCCCTATGAGGTCTCCAAGTACGAGGAGAACGGCTATGGAAGATGGCACTACGGGCCAGGCGTCGAACACGAACGCCGGCTCGATCTCCTACCCGTCGATCCACGGGGCAGGTCAGCGACCGACGCGACACGGCTGCTGAAATTCTTCACCATCACCGACATCCACATCACCGATGAAGAATCTCCGGCGCAGGCGATCTTCATCGGGTACAAGGGTGGCAGTCCTCTTGCCGTCTGTGCGTACTCGATGACCATGATGTACACCACGCAAGTCCTCGACGCTGCCGTCCAGACGATCAATGCCCTCCACAGACTCGATCCGTTCGACTTCGGAATCTCCCTCGGTGATGCGGCCAACAACACCCAGTACAACGAGTTGCGCTGGTATATCGATGTCCTGGACGGCAAGAACATCCATCCCGACTCCGGTGACGAGGATGATCCGGTCCCCGGTCCGGGCAACGACTACCAGGACGAGTTCAAGGCTGCAGGCCTGGATGAATCGATTCTCTGGTACCAGGCCATCGGCAATCACGACCAGTTCTGGATGGGCGTACTCCCGGCGGACGACTACCTCCGGGAAACCTACGTGGGCCGGCGGATCCTCAACCTGGGGGACGTCTTCACCGACCCCCGTGGCACCGGTTCTCGCGGCTTCTACATGGGATCGCTCGACGGCCGGACGCCGAACGGTGACATCATCGGCGTGGGACCCGAAGCGGAGTTCACGAGCCCACCGGAAGTGCTGGCCGCCGATCCCAACCGGCGTTCACTGTCGAAGAAGGAGTGGATGGGCGAGTTCTTCTCTACCTCCTCCGAGCCGGTTGGGCACGGGTTCACCCAGTCCGAGGTGGCCGCCGGCTTCGCCTCGTACAGCTTCGTGCCGGATCCGGAGGTTCCGATCAAGTTGATCGTCCTCGACGACACTCAAAGTGTCGATGATCCCAATGTGGTGGGTTTCGGCGGTTACGGGCACGGGTCGCTCGATGATCATCACTTTGAATGGCTGGTGAAGGAGCTCGATGCGGGCCAGGCGAGCGATCAGCTGATGATCGTCGCTGCTCACATTCCGATCGGCACCGACGAGCCGGGAGGCGCGGCCGGATGGAGCTCTGTCGCCGAGGTGTCGGAGAAGAAACTGATGGCCAAGCTCCACACCTACCCGAACCTCATCCTGTGGGTGGCCGGCCATCGCCATCTGAATGCGGTGACGGCCCTCGAATCACCCGATCCCGACCGTCCCGAACTTGGCTTCTGGGAGGTCGAGACCTTTTCGCTGCGCGATTTCCCACAGCAATTCCGTACGTTCGAGGTTGTCCGCAACGGCGACGATACCGTCTCCATCTTGGCGACCTGCGTCGACCCAGCGGTCAGGGAGGGGTCACTGGCGGCGAAGGCGCGCGCGTACTCCGTGGCCTCCCAGCAGCTCTTCATCACGGACCCGACGGACCTGCACACGGCAGGTCCGTACAACGCTGAGCTCGTGGTGGCTCTGAGCTCTCGAATGCAGGAGAGAATTCCCCACTGCGGGACGTTGGTCTGACTACCCGTTCTACTACTTCAACATCAGGGCGAATGCGGCCAACCGGATCAACCGCTTCTTGAGCAAGTAGCAAACAGGGGAGGGCTGCCCGCGGATATCGGACCCGCGAAGATGACGGACTCCCGGCGACAGAGGGCAGCCCGAGTCAGCCTCGGCGGGCTGAACCGAAGATGAACCACCGCGTGGCCTGGATCTCAGCCTTCCAGCCCTCTGCTTCGATGAGCGACTGCAGCTCACCTGGCTCGTACATCACACTGACGACCCGGTGCTCGGACCCGTCCCTCAGACGACGCACGTGCAGGTCAGGGTCGTACTTGATGACGAACGGGTCCTTCGTGGTCGTCTCCGGCTGCGGATCGTTACGGTTGTCGATGAGGAACGCACGCCCGGAGCGAGTGAGGCATGCGTCAAGGAGCGACCAGAACTCGCCGAATCGGGACCTTGGCACGTGCGAGAGCCAGAAGGAGAAGAACACCACGTCATAGTGGGAGTCGGCTTGCCAGTCGAAGAGATCTGCCACGACGTAGTTCACGCCGGAGCGCCCCACCCGTGCCTGGTTGAGCGCCAGGACCTCGGGTGAACTGTCCACAACGGTGAGACGGTCGGCGGTACGAGCGAGACGCTCGGTCCACCAACCAGTCCCTCCGGCCAGTTCCAAAACCGAGCCCGTGGCTCCAAAGGAGGCCAGGGCGTCGTCCACGACCGCCACTTGGCGCTGCCATTCGAACAGCTGTTCCTCGCCCCGGTCGAACCGGCCCCGTCGCTGCCACCATTCATCGTACTCGGGCGCCCGGGCCCGATAGTACGAACGCTGCTCGGCCAGCAGGTCATCGTCGTCCACGCCCACAGTGTCGCGCTCGTGGGCGAGCACTACGTCTGGGCAGCCGCCCCCCGGCCCCACGAGGTGCCGGTGCGGGTCACTTCGCGATGGGCAAGCACCCGGGGTCCGGATCACCCGGTGGACCCACCTGGGCCGGTCGGGGGCCAGGGTTCCCTCGGTGGTGCCCATGGCCGGGTCGTTGGCGGTGAAGGAGACGGCGTCCTGGGCGTACGTGTTGCCCGTGGTCCCGAGGTCCTGCTCGGCGCCGGACAGGCACAGGGTGATTCACCCGACCATCACCTTCCCCCGGCATCTTCTCTGAGAGCGGGCGACGGGAATCGAACCCGCGTTCCGAGCTTGGGAAGCTCGTGTTCTGCCTCTGAACTACGCCCGCGTCGGCGGCCATGGTAACCGAAGGGAGGCCCCTACTGCTCCGCTCGCCGCCTGGACCGGCGACTCCGAGCCAGCGACCACGTCGGACCGCAGAGGTTCACCTGAGCTGGTCGACATGGCGCACGCGTCCCTCGTCCCGGGCGAAGAGAACGTCGTTGTAGCCCTCCCCTGGGCCCACCATCTCGAAGGTGATGGGTGGAACGAAGGTCAAGTAGAGCGCCCGGCGACCGGATGCCCCGGGATCGGTGGGAGGAGGAGCGGCATGGAGCGTGTGGCCGAAGTGCACCGTCACGTCGCCTGGTTCCGTCGACAACGGGACCGTCGGCAGGCGTTGTGCCTCGTGTGGACCGGGAAGGCGGGAGGTGCCCCGATGCGAGCCGGCGACCATCAGCAGCTGGCCGGATGCGGCAGATGCCGGATCGAGCTGGATTCCCACATTGAGCATGGGGCACTTGACCGGGTGTCCGCCCATGCCGCAGTCGCGGTGCCACGGGAGATCGACCAGGCCATCGGACGCGCCCGGGACCTTGATGACGACGCTGTTTCCGTCCAGACGGTCGCGCGCGTCGCGGAGCTCGGGACCGCCGAGGGCGGCGATGCGAGCGAACCGCGGGTCGCGGCCCAGGCCGGCGATGTGTTCAGACCGATCGTTCAGGTAATTGACCCTGTTGCACACGTCTCGACCCTCGACCGTCGTCCACCACGACCGCCGATCGTCAGGTCGGGCCGCGTCGACGGCGTCGGCGACTTCGGCTCGGAGGGTGTGGACCTCGTCGGCGTCCAGGACCTGCCGGAGGTGGACGAACCCGGCCCGCCGCAGGAAGTCGCAGATCTCCTCCTCGGGATCGGCGAGATCGAAGGTCCGAGTGAGATCGAGCGGTCGTCCCCGGTCGTCCCGCACCGTCGGTGGAGCGTCGATGTCATACATGGCCTGCCCGTCGAAGGCGACCCGCAACGGTGGTTCCCACCTCACCAGCTGTCCGAAGCTGCCCCGGGTGACGGTGATCCGATCGGCGTAGAGCATGGCGAAGCAGGACCGGAGCTCCCACACGAAGGCGCACCACTCGTCAGAGGCGAGCTCCACCACCGTGGCCGCTCCCTCGAGTCCCGGCTCGACGGTGAAGGTGTGACCACGGGGGAGGTAGGTATAGGCGCGCCCATCGGCCAGCTTGAAGGCCAGGGGCCGAACGACGTTCATGTCCGAGTCGGTGAACACCCGGCCCCTTTCCCGCAGGAGCGCCGGAAGCTCGTCCCGATGGAATTGGTCGAAGTCGATCGGTCCGAATCGCTCACCTTCCACGACATCAACGTAGTCGCGGGCCGCCACGGGTGCGATGCCGCGGCGACCGGATTGCCGACCCACGCTCAGCGCGGGCCGAAGATCTGATCGAAGATCCCGTCGATTCCCGACCCGTGCAGTGTCATCCCCCCGTCGACGACGATGTTCTGCCCGGTGATGAAACGGGCCATGTCCGAGCACAGGAAGACCACGACGTCGGCGATGTCCTCGGGCTGCCCGATTCGGCCGACGGGTGTGGTCCGTTCGTAACGCTCCTTCTCGTGGGGCAGGAACTTCAACAGAGGCTCGGTCAGCTTGGTGAGGATCATTCCCGGTGACACGGAGTTCACCCGGATCTGTGGACCGTATTCGAGTGCGGCCGACGCGGTGATGGCGGCGACACCGGCTTTCGCCGCCGAGTACGGCGCCTCCCCTGCCGCCGGGCGGGTGCCGCTGATCGATGCCGTCGAGACGACGCTCCCACCCCCCGACGCACGGATGTGCGGTATTGCGGCACGGAACCCGAGGAAGACGCCGGTCAGGTTGACGGCGAGCAACCGGTTCCACTCTTCGAGCGACCACTCGTGCAGCGCGGACTGATTGCCGGTGCCGGCATTGTTGAACAGCGTGGTGAGCCCGCCCATGGCCTCGACCGCGTCGTCGACCGCCCCGGACAGGGCATCGGGATCGGTGACATCGGCCACATGGGCGGTCCCTCCGATCTCGCGGGCCACCTCTTGCGCCGCGTCTCCATTGACGTCGATCACCGCCACCCTGGCGCCCTCCTCCGCCATCCGGCGTGCCGTGGCCCGCCCGATGCCCGAGGCGCCCCCGGTCACCACCGCCCGCCGGCCGTCCAGTAGTCCCATCGATACCTCCTTGCCGTAGGGGCACGACGCTAATGCCAAGTTCCCGCATCGGCTCGGATCGAGCCACCGCGAGATCCGGCGGTATGGATAGGATTCGGCCGACCCACCTACAGGAAAGAGACGGAGACGCGCCGGTGGACATCACAGGAAGTGCCCTGGTCACCGGAGCCAGTCGAGGGATCGGCCGGGCGGTCGCCATCGAGCTGGCGGACCGCGGGTTCGACACGGTGGCGACGATGCGCCGTCCCGAGGACGGTGCCGATCTGTCCGCCGCCACCGGCGGCCGCATCACCGCGGCCCACCTGGATGTCACCGATCCCGACAGCTACAACCTGCCCGATGACCTCCGGGTGGTCGTGAACAATGCCGGCGTCGATTCCGACTACCTGCCCGTGGAACACGGCAATCTGGATGATTGGCGCGCACTGTTCGAGACCAACGTCCTCGGTGTGGTCGGAATCATCACGGCCGCCATCCCGGTCCTCCGGGCCAATAGTCCGGGGGTGATCTGCAACATCTCGTCCTCTTCGATCCTCGCCTCGGTGCCGTTCTACTCCGCATACCGAGCCACCAAGGCAGCCGTCTCAGCCCTCGGGGACAGCCTCCGGGTGGAGCTGGCGCCATCCGGCATTCGGGTGGTGGAGATCCTCCCCGGTCCCGTGGACACCGACATGTTCCAGCTGAGCACCGGCGAGCAGGCCGCCACCCGGTTCGAACAGTACCGGGGGATGGCCGATCACGCGGCCGCGCTCGAGACGGGAGACCGCGGACCCGCTGGTCTCGTCACCGGCGGATGCGGCTGTGCTCATCGTGGACGCCATTCTCGATGACGATGGGCCGATGCGATACGGCTGCGACCCGCTGTCCATCGGACTGCTCGATCTCTGGCGGCACTCCGACGACGAGACCATGTTCGAGCTCACCGGCCGTTCGTTCATCGATTCCGGCCCTCCGCCCGACGGGTGAGCGGATCTCCTCCGGCCTGGACCTCTACCTCCCGGCCGGCTCGAGTACCAGGGTGACGATTTCGAACGGCGAGATGTCCAGCGTGACCTCGTCGTCACGGACGGCGATCTCGTGCCGCTCCCGTTCAAGAAGATCGGACAGGGCGGCCCGACGGAGCTTCCACGGGGCCCGCAACGTGATCGGACCCCGCCTTCCCCAGGCCTCGTAGAGCCGGACGACCAGAGCCCCAGGCCTGTCTTCGGCCCGTTTGACGGCCTCGACGACCACGTGGGCTGCGTCGACGGAGAGCAGCGAGCGAGCGGGGGCGAAGGCGCCCTCGTGTGGGGATGTCCCGATCGTCCGGATGGGCACGTTGAGGTCGTAGGCCGCGTCGATCACCCCTGCGTCGCGGAGATCACCTGCGTGGGGGAGCAGGCGGTACGTGAACCGGTGGTGGCCGCGATCGGCGAGCGGGTCGGGCCAGGTCGGGGCGCGCAGCAGCGAGAGACGGATGACATTGCCGGAGATGTCGTGGCCGTATTTCGAGTCGTTGAGCAGGGCGACGCCGTACCCGGGCTCGGACAGGTCGACCCACTTGTGGGCACAGACCTCGAAGCGCGCGACGTCCCAGCTGGTGTTGGCGTGGGTCGGGCGCTCGACATGGCCGTACTGGATCTCATAGGTCGCCCTCGAGCTGCGCACGTCGACGGGAAAGGAGACCTTGAGGAGCCGGTTGGTCTCGCGCCATTCGACCTCGGTGTCGAACTCGATGCCGCGCGAGCCGGCATCGAGCCGGATGACCTGGGTCAGGGACGAGTCACCGAACCGGCGGGCGACCCGGATGCCGGCCCGGAGAGGCCCGGGCTCGACCAGGTCGACCGATTCGACTTCCACCAGGTCGACCGACTGCTCGAGCGTGAACCGGTCGATGTCCCAGGCGTCATAGAAGTTGGGGTAGTCCGGATGGAGCTGGAAGAGATTTCCCCGTGCCCCGGGGGCCAGGACCTGGCGTCCGGCCGATTTGTCGTAGATGGAGGACAGCAGGCCGTCCTCGTCGAGCTCGACGCGCAGTTGGTCATTCTCGAGAAGCGTGGGTGTGACGGACACCCCGACCGGGGCCACGGGGTCGTCGCCGGACCCACCGCCGGTCACCAGGTCGTAGACCTGGAAGCCGCAGGGAGGAAGACTGGCTTCGAAGATCGCGCTGCCGTCGGCGCCGCGCTGGACCGGGTGTGCCCGGCCCGAGGCGTCGACCGCAGCCGTGACGCTCTCGGGCGCATCGACGGTGATCAATTCGCGGCGTGCATGGGAGAGCGAGTTGAAGGCCACCACCGGCCGTTCGCTGGCCGTCGTGTCGACGGCACCGGCCACCAGCTCGAGCGCGGCGTCGGTCAGGCGCCCGGCCTCGTTCAGGATGTGGTCGTGATCACGTCGGGTGTCCTCGTAGACCCAGTGAATCCCCGATCCCGGGATGATGTCGTGGAACTGATGGACCAACAGGAGCTTCCAGAGCTCGTCCAGCTCACCGCTCGGGTAATCGGAATCGGTGGCCAGCGACGCCCACAGCTCGCAATCTCGGAGGGCGAATTCGGCGCGGCGATTTCCGAGCTTGGTGGCCGCCTGGGTGGTGTAGGTGCCCCGGTGGTACTCCAGGTACAGCTCACCGACCCAGACGGGCGGGTCGGTGATCTCCGCCTCTGCCTGGGTGAAGAACGATCGTGCACTCTCCATGGTGAGTCGCGGTATTCCGTCCATGTCGGCCAGCCGCTGAGCGGATTCGAGCATCTCGGCTGTCGGGCCTCCGCCCCCGTCCCCCCACCCGAAGAGATAGAGGGACCGCGACGCTCGGTCGTGATCCTTGAAGTTCTCGACACCGAACCGGAGCTCGCGGGCGCTGACGTTCCCGCCGTAGGTGTCGGCGGGAGGGAAGTGGGTGAACACCCGGGAGCCGTCGATGCCCTCCCACAGGAAGCTGTGGTGGGGGAGGACGTTGTACTGGTTCCAGGACAGCTTCTGGGTGAGGAACCACCGGATGCCACTCTGCCGCATGATCTGGGGGAGCGCGGCGGAGTAGCCGAAGACATCGGGCAGCCACACGTCTTCGGTCTCGATCCCGAATTCGCGCCGATGGAACTGCTTGCCGTAGAAGATCTGACGGACCAGTGATTCGCCGGAGGGAATGTTACAGTCGGCCTCGACCCACATGCTGCCGGTCGGCTCGAGCCGGCCTTCGGCGATCCTCACCTTCATCCGATCCCAGAGGTCAGGGTAGTGATCGCGGATCCAGGCCAGGTGTTGGGCCTGGGACACCACGAACCGATAGTCGGGATAGCGGTCCATCAGCTCGAGGACAGTGCTGAACGTGCGGGCGCACTTGCGGATCGTCTCGCGCAGCGGCCACAGCCATGCCGTGTCCAGGTGGGCGTGCCCGAGGATGCTCACCCGATGGGTGTGAGGTGCGGCTCCGTCGTCCAGCAGTTCGGCGAGCACCGGTTGCGCCCGCCGCCAGCTGTCGGAGATGTCGGGCAGCTCGAGCAGGTTGCAGGCCCGTTCGAGCCCCGCACACAGCCGGGCGAAGTGGGGATCCCCGTCGGGGAGCTCGGCCACAAGATCGACCAGGACCCGGAAGTCGTGCCAGAACGCGTCGAACTCGGGATCCCGTACATGCAGGTCGACCCGCTGGAGGGTGAACAGGGGGGCGCCGTCGGGCTCGGGCATCAGCAGCGGCCATGGATTGGTGCCGAACGGCGAGGGAGGGTTGGCTGCCGCCTCCACGTAGAGGTCGACTTCCTCGCCGCCTGTGGCGCTCGGAGTCACCAGGTACTCACGGTGATTGGGGGACAGGCCCTGCACCGGACGCCCGTCGCGCCAGACGAGGGCTTCGGCGCCGAACCCGGTGCTCCCGGCATTCCCGATGGTGAAGCCCAGTGCCACCTCCCGCCCCTTCCACCCCGTCGGGATGACGCCCTGGATCCGGAACCAGGTGGTGTCCCATGGCGGTCCCCACGAGCCGCCCACGGGAAATGGTTCGTAGTCGGCACCGAACGCGTCGGTGGCGGGAACCGGTTCACCGTGCACGTGAAAGGCCGAGATGTCCACGGGAGCCGTCGGCCCGTACCGTCGGGGACGGACGAATTCGCTCATCACCCGAACGATCCGGCCGAAGCGGATCGAGTCCTCGGGACGCACGGGGGCCGAGTATACAGAGCAGGTGCCGACGGGGAAGTGTGCGCTGCGGACGTAGCCGTGCCGGTCAGGCCAGGATCTTTTCCCAGCCCCCGTCGACCGGCGCCATGACCACGGTCGTGAGCTTCATCGACCGGTGGAGCCATGCGCCGTCGATCCGGGCGTACTCGTCGTCCTCGTACCCGCACATCCAATAGGACCGGCCGTCGCGGCTCCGGCACGGGCACAGGAGGTCCCACCGGGCCGACGCCCGATCTCCGTCCACCCGGATGCTGGGCTTCACGAACAGATGGCGTGAGAACGACAGGGTCGGAGCGCGAAGTCGCGCGGCGATGGCCGGACGACCGGTGGCCGAGCCGAGCACCGGCCCGCCGTCCCACACCCCGTCGACGGTGAACAGCCCGGCGATCTGATCGGCGATCCGCTCCAATTCGGCGCCCTCGACGACCGCACCGGCACAATACCGCCCGTCCACCAGCTCCCCGTAGCGGGCCTTGAGGGCCTGCAGCTGGAGCACCGCCTCGCTGGTGTCGACCCGCCTGCGCAGCGCGGCCACCTCATGGGCCAGTTCCTCGATGGTCGCCACGTCGCCTCCTTCGATCGCCCGCTCGTCACCCAGTATGGGCGACCGCTCGTCCGGCGGGGTGTTCGCTTCTGCCCCGGTGGCCTCCGGCTCAGGGTTCGGTCGCCGCCGCAACCACGTCGTCGCTGCCGACCGGGACATCGGGGAAGGCGACGATCCCGAGCTGGGCGCTGAGGTCGTCGATCCGAGCCTGCAGCTCCGTCCCTGTCTCCCCATCGTCGATCCGGTCCGCGAGTTTGCCCAGGGCGACCAGGGTCAGCACCAGTTCGTAGTCGGCATTCAGCTCCGCTGCGCTCTCCCGGCTGGTCTCGAAGGCGGCCAGGGCACCCTCGATGTCCCCTTGTTGGAGGAGCGCGTAGCCGCGGACGCGCTGGACCAGCGCAACTCCCCTGGGCGAGCCCTGCTCCTCCATGGCTTCGACCAGGCGGGTGGCCAGCTCGAGGCCCTCGCTGCTCCGGCCCTCGAGGACGAAGCACTCCGCCACCATCGAATCCACCTCGGAAGCATCGAAATGGAGCCCGATGTCGGCGAACTCGGAACGTGCCGCGTCGAAGTGCTCATGGGCCCGGTCGAACGACCCCGTCCGTGACTCCAGACGGCCGAGCAGCATGGTGGCGTAGGCGATCCCGTACCGGTAGCTGGCCGCCCGCAGCACCCGCAAGGCGTCGACGAGTTGGTGACGTCCCTCCTCGTACCGTCCCTGATCGGCCAGGATCTCACCGATGTTGATGGTGCCGATGGCCGCATCGACGTCATTCCCGGTCGCCAGCCGGGCGTCGCGTCCACGGGCGTAGAGAGCAGCGGCTTCGTCCCAAGCCCCCCGGAAGTACTCGAAGGCTCCGAGGTTGTTGAGCACGACCGCTTCGCCGGCCAGGTCGCCGAGCTCGGCGTAGATGGCGAGTGCCGTTTTCGAATTGGTGGCCAGATCTGTCCGTCCCAGCCAGACCCAGGCACTGTCCAGCGTGAACATGGCATGTGCTTCTGCGTCACGGTCGCCGAACCGGCGCGCCTCGTCGATGGCCTGCTCACACCAGGTCACGGCCTCGCGGCTCCGACCCTGCGCCTGCCGGACCGCCGCGTACCAGGTCATCAGCTGGGCCCGCAGCCGGCCGGCCTCGTCGCCGCCAACGTCGTCGATCATGTGCAGACCGCGCCGGATCCATCTGACGGCCTCCGAATAGCGTCCCACCCGCTCGGGCATCCAGGCTTCCTTCAGACACAGCTCGGCCTGGGCCACCATGTCCGAGCCGAGGAGCTTGCGGGCCCGCCGGTAGGCCAATGACGCACCGCGGTAGTCACCGGCCCGCTCACGGACATCGCCGAGATGTTCCCATGCCGAAGCCACCGCGGCGGGCTGGACCTCGGGGAGCCGGGCCACCGAGGCGAGGGCGCGTTGGTACAGGGTGGCGGCTTCCAGGTTGGCGTACTTGCCCCCGGCCCGGTCGCCGGCCACGAGCGCGTATCGCCAGGCCTCTTCGAAGTGTTGCGCGTGGAAGAAGTGGAGTGAGAGGAGCTCGGCCTCGCTGTCGTCGCCGGTCCGGGCCATCAGGGCGTGTGCGGCCCGTCCGTGGAGCTCCCGGCGTCGCCGGAACGGGAGGCCCTCGTACGCGCAGTCCCGTACGATCGCCGACCGGAACCTGATGAGGTCGGAACGCTGCGTGTTGAGGAACTCCCCCAGGGCGGGGGTGATCCACCCCGGGTCGGCCGGCTCCTCGGGTGCGAGGCGCCGGCCGTCGGTCTCCGGATCGACGAGGTCGGTCAGCTCGTCTGCGCTGAATGTGGTCCCGAGCACGGCCGCGTACCTGAGGAGCTGCCTGTCCTTGGGGGACAGGCGATCGATCTGGGCGGTGACGGCCGAGTCCACCGAGTCGGGGAGCGCGTCGACGGGAGCGCCGGACCGGTGAGCGCGCCACAGCTCCTCGAGGAACATCGGGTTGCCCATCGATCGCTCGGCGAGCATCCGGATCTCATGGGGCAACATCGGGGAGTCGTCCGACGCCGCCACCAGCGCCTCGGCCGCCTCGTCCATGGTCAGTGCGCGGAGCGGGAGGCTGCGCACGTGGGGGGCGGGCTCCACGCGAAAGCCTGCATCCTCGGTGCGGCGGGTGACACACAACAGGCCCGACCGATCGGTGAGCTGACGGGCCAGGTCCTGCATGACGCCCTGGGATGCCTCGTCCATGTGGTGGGCGTCCTCCACCATCAAGAGGAAGGGGCGATCCAGGGTGGCGGCGAGGAACCGGGCCGAAGCCTTGGCCACGGCCTGTCGCCGGAACTCCGGCTTCAACGCGGCCGTCTCGGGGGTTTCGGGCAGATCGAGATCGAGCGCCGTACCGATGAGGGGCAACTGGGGCAGAAGCTCCGGCACCTCGCGCTCGACCTTGGTCCGAAGATGCCCGGCGGCTGTTGCCTTGTCGACGTCCATCTCGAGCCCGAGCAGCGCACGGCCGAGATACCAGATGGAGGCATACGGGGTGGTGGTCTCGTAGCTCTCGCAGAGAATGGTCATGGTCCGCATGGTCCCCGCCCGGCGGGTGAGCTCCTCGACGAGTCTCGACTTGCCGGTTCCTTGGTCGCCCACGATCTCGACCACCCGACCCGCACCGGCGATGACCGCGTCGAGATCGGACTCGAGGGCCCGCAACTCGTCGGCGACCCCGGTCAGGGGCAGCCGATCCACACGGTGGTCCCGGGAGCGGTGGGCAGCTCCGACGGCAAAGGCGGTCACGGGCCGTTTCTTCCCCTTCACCATGAAGGGGGGCAACGGCGTGGTGGCGAACCGGACAGACGATCGGTCGAGTACCTCGCCCGTGGCCAACACCTGACCCGGGGACGCCTTGGCCATCAGCCGGGCGGCCAGGTTCACCGTGTCCCCCATCACGGTGAAGGTCCGCCGGAACGGTGTTCCGACGTCTCCGGCGAACACCGGGCCGGTGTTGACACCGATACGCAGGTCGAGCGGAAGCTCTTCGGACACGATCTGGCGCAGGGTGATGAGCATCCGCTGTTCGTCCTCGCCGGCCCGCCGCGGCACCCCCGACACGAGGATGATCTTGCCGCCGTCGTGGTCGATGTCGGTCCCGAGGAAGGATACGTCGTTCTCCTCTGCAGCCGCCTGCACCCGACGTACCACGGTGTGGAGCCGTTCGGCCAGATCGCCCGGTCCGTACGTCTCCACGATGTCGTCGGTGCCGTCGAAGTGCAGGAAGGCGACGGTCGCCGTGCGGTGCTCTGGTTCCCTGCCCCCTTCGAGCAGATGCTTCCGGATCGCGGTGGGAACGTGGCGGGCGAGGTCGACGCCCTCGAGCTCGGGAGGGGTGATCGGGAGGACGGGCGCAGCGCCGGGAGGCGAACGCAGGAGGTACGCGTCTCCCCTGGCCGGCCCCCTGCTCCGCTCGGTGAGGGCAGCTGCGGTGACCGGGCTCATGACGATCTCGCCGGCGGTGGCCGTCCCTTCGGCCGCGACCGTACTGGTGGCCGCGGGTCCGGCGACGATCAGTTCGCGGTGCGATCCCCCCACCATGAACATATGGAAGGTTCCCCGATGGACTCCGATCGAGATACGCAGGACGACCCGGCCTGCGGAGGTGTCCAGCCGACCGGCATCGCGCAACCTTGCCCGCATGCCCACCGCGGCATGAGCCGCCCGGGTGGCATGGCCCTCACCGCTGAACAGCAGGAGCAGCGCGTCGCCCCCGAACTTGAGCAGGTTGCCGCCGCACTGGTAGGCCACACCGAGCAGTTGCTCGAAGCAGGTATTGATGGCGTCAGCGACCTCTTCGGCCCCCACCTTCCCGTGACGGGCCAATCGCTCGGACATCTTGGTGAACCCCGAGACGTCCCCGAACACCATCGTTCCCTCGACCGCTCGCCAGAAAGGCGCATCCTCGTCGGCCCGGTGCAGCCGCGCCCAGTCGATGGCCGGCCGCGTGATGTAGGGCAGCAGGACCGACGGTGCCGAGGAAGGTCCTGGCCGGGGGAGCTCGTCCGGGGGGTCAAGCGTCGAGGACGGCAAGCAGCCTCACCCGCTCAACATCGGGACGGGGCCGGATTCGTAGCCGCCAGCCTCGGGCAACCACCCACCGGGCCGCATCGGGCGTCGCCTCGAGCCTTTCATCCTGGTCACGGATATCCCGCACCCCCTCGGTGTGATGCCACTCCTGCCCGTACCACTGGCGCCGGAACTGCTCCCATCGGTGGTGCGAGCAGACATGGCCCTCAGTGTCCCATGAAGGTTAATCAATCCGGGGGTCACCCGCCATCGACGATCCCCGCTTGCCGGTCCGAAGCCGGTGATCGGATGCCGGTCGCGACCCGGGAGCGCCGCCGGCGACCCCGGATTCCGGCAACCGGCCATCCGGACGGATACGTTTGACCCGACTTGCGAGAACGGAGCCGCACATGACCGGACAGCAGGGTGGGTGTGGAGCACAGCGGCGGGGGATGACCCGACGCCAGCTGCTGGCCGCAGGAGCCGCCTCGGGGGTGGGGGTGCTGGCCGCGGGCTGCGGCCGGGGGGCGGCCTCTTCCACGGTGGCGAAGGCGGCCACGGTCGCCCCGGCCGGTTCGGATCTGGGTGCGGTCGAGCACGTGATCTTCCTGATGATGGAGAACCGGTCCTACGACCACTACTACGGCAGCTATCCGGGTGGCCGAGGCTTCGACGACCACCCGGCCGGCGACCCCGGCGTGTTCTCCCAGGCCTGCCCGTCGAACACCAGCGCGTCGCCGGTCGGCCGTCTGCTGCCGTTCAGGCTCGATACCGTCACGACCGACGTGGCCGACTGCACCTTCGACCTCACCCACAACTGGGAGCCCCAGCACCTGTGCCGGAACGGCGGGAAGATGGACTCGTTCGCCCGCGTCCACACCCGACCGGAGTTCGAGGGCCCGGCCCAGGGGACCCTCACCATGGGCTACTACACCCGGGCGGACCTTCCCTACTACTACGCACTGGCCGATGCCTTCACCCTCTGTGACGGCTACCACTGTTCGGTCATGGGCCCGACCCATCCCAACCGGCTGATGCAGATGTCTGGCACCCTCGACCCGGCCGGCGTGGCCGGTGGTCCGGTCATCCGCACCAACGGCTCGCCTTCAGCCCTCTTCAGCGTGCACTGGGACACGATGCCCGAGGTGCTGGAGGACGCAGGGATCAGCTGGAAGTACTACAACCCCGGCGGAGCGCTCTACAGCATCGACACCATGCGCAAGATCGGTCTCACCACAGACAGCGTGCTTCCCTACTTCTCCCAGTACGAGGATCCCACGTCGACGCTGTACCAGAAGGCCTTCCTGCCTTCGTTCCCCGGGGACTTCGCCGCCGACGTGCGGGCGGGGACCTTGCCCAAGGTCAGTTGGATCAGCACGCCGGTCGGGTACGACGAGCACCCCCCGGCACCCTCCTTCCTCGGCGAATGGTTCACCGACCAGGTGCTGCGGACGCTGGTGTCGAATCCCGATGTGTGGTCGAAGACGGTCCTGTTCCACATGTACGACGAGAACGACGGGTTCTTCGATCACGTCGATCCGCCCGTCGCCCCCGCGGGGACCGAGGGGGAGTACCTCTCGGTCCGGCCACTCCCTTCCGATGCCATGGGGATCGCCGGTCCGATCGGGCTCGGCTTCCGGGTGCCCATGCTGGTGCTGTCACCTTTCAGCCGCGGCGGCGCTATCTGCTCACAGACCTTCGACCACACCTCCCAGCTTCGTTTCATCGAAGAGCGGTTCGACGTCCGAGCGCCGAACCTGTCGGCGTGGCGGCGGACGACAGTGGGGGACCTCACGGCCACGCTCCGGATGGATCGACCGAACACCACCATCCCCTCCCTCCCTCCGACGCGAGACGATCCGGCCTACCTCGCGGCCAAGGGATGCACCGAGAACGACCTTCTCGAGATCGCCACCGACCAGCCTCCGTACCCGGTCCCGGCCGTCCAGGCCATGCCGACCCAGGAGAAGCAGGCGGTGCGGGCCTGAGCCAAGCCGGTCCGGCATTCATGGGCCCCGGTCCGCCCGACGGGCGCGTGCGAGGATGAGGGCCGACGATCTCCAGCCGACCATGGTGGCCCCGAGGAAGCCGAATGCCACCAGGATGAACGCCACTGCCGTCCCCTGGCCCGCGAGCACCCGAAGGGCCATGCCCACGACGACGGTCAGCGAGGCCACCACGATGCCACCGATGATGGCCGCTCCCGAGGCGTGCCCGATGTGGACCGCGATCCAACCGGCGGCCAGACCCGTGACGAAGGGCCACGAGGTGGAGGCCATCCCGGCGATGCTCAGACCGTGGGCGTGTACCGAGCGGCCGACGCCGACGAAGACAACGACACAGGCCAGATCGATCAGCCAGAGGTTCCGACGCATGAGCAACCAACGGTAGCGGGCCGGCGCAAGGGGCGCGAAGTGCGGGACGACCACGCGGCGCCGGTCATCCCGCGGCCGGGGATCCACGAAGATGCGGGATCGTCGTGAGACCATTGAACGAGTCCCGTACCCCTCGATCAGAGGTCCTCGCCCATGACCATCACCGACGTCCGGTTGCCCTGTCCCGAATGCCGCGACCCGGCCAAGGCGAAGAAGATCCCGTTGGTGGTCGAGGAGTCGACGACCTTGATCAGTCACATTCCCGCCGAGAGCGTCGCCTGCTCCAATCCCGACTGCCCGCGCTGGGATCCGGGGTCGTGGCCGTCCCCGGCCACCTGAGCTGCGGCACCCGCACTCTCGCATCCGGCACTGAGGGGCGGACCGGCCCCGGGGTTCCGGCTCCCGACCCATTGCTACCGTGTGCGCATGCGTCACGCAGTCAATCTGCCCCTGTTCGGAGAGCTGGCCGATCCGGGCGCCGTCATCGAGATCGGCCGAGCCGCCGACGAACACGGCTGGGACGGTCTGTTCGTCTGGGACCACGTGCTCAGCCCGCTTCCCGGTTCGTGGGACCTGGCCGATCCTTGGGTGATGCTGGCCGCGGTGGCCGCAACCACGACCCGTCTTCGGATCGGCCCCATGGTGACCCCGCTGGTCCGGCGCCGGATCATCAAGGTCGCGCGGGAGACGGTCACCCTCGATCGGCTCAGTGGCGGCCGCCTGACCCTCGGGCTCGGGCTCGGCGGTGACGCCGGTCGTGAGCTCTCCGCCTTCGGCGAGACCGTGGATGCGAAGATCCGCGGCGATCAGCTCGACGAAGGGTGTGAGTCGTTGGTCCGGTTGTGGGCCGGGGAAGAGGTCCACCACGAGGGGTGGCCGAAGATCGACGGTGTCCGGATAGCACCCGGGCCGGTGCAGCAACCACGAATACCCATCTGGTTCGGGACGAAGGGCACGAGTGACCGCACCTTGCGCAGGGCCGCTCGTTTCGACGGTCTCTACCCCATCGAGGTGACGGGCGACCAGGTCCGGCGCATGCTCGACGTGATCGCCGAGGTTCGCGGCGGCCTGGATGGATTCTCCCTCGCCCTCACCTCGCATCCGGGTGTGGATCTGGACGACCTCGAAGCACTCGGTGCAACCTGGGCGATGCATGCCTTCTGGCCCGGGAACCGACCCGACCAGGTCATGCGCTTCCTCGTCAGGGGGCCACCCGGCTGAGGGCCGTCAGCGGCGAGCCAGGCCGGGGTCGGTACCCGAGAAGTAGACGGTGTCCTGGGCGTAGAGCGTGTCGTTGGCCTTCGATCCGCCGGTCAGCTCCTTGCCGAAGACGCACGGGGTGTCGTACTCGGTGGCCGTCTTCTTGCAGGCGGACAGCTTGACGACGGTCTTCCCGTCGGGCTTCAGCATGTAGACGGACCCGGCCGGGACCTTCGGGCCGTAGAAGAACTGGACGACCGCGACGATGGGGTCCGCCCTGTTGGTGTAGGCCGAGAAGTTGCCCACCGCCTGGACGATGTCGCCCTCGCACATGAGGCTCCCGGTGGTCGGACACAGTGCAGGCTCGGCCGAGGGGACGAGCGACTCGAGGGTCACCCCGACAGGCGGGGGACTCACGAGCGTGGCGCGGGTCGCCCCGGATCTGGTGGCCCCCTTGCCGGACACGCTGATCTTCTCTTCAGGCAGGGTCAGGCTGATCGAGGCCCTGGACGTCGCCAGGGGGGCGTGGGTGCTGACCACGGCGGTCCCCGGGGCGGCCACCGCCTCGACGCCGTTCCCGCCGTCGATCACATCGACCTGGATGGCACCCAAGGTGGAGATGCGACGCGGGGCGTTGGAGGAGGAGATGGTGGCCGAACCCGTGATGGAGGTGCCCGTGACCAGTTTGGTCGTGTTCACCAGCACGTCGAGTGTCGTCGAAGCTCCGGCGGCGATGTTCCCGATGGAACAGGACAGCGACCCCGGTCCCGAGGACGAGCAGGTCGTCCCTGCTGCCGCCATGCCCGCCAGGTTGAAGGACAGCGCCGGACCGCCGTCACTCACGTGGACCGTGGCCGTGACCTTGGTGGCCGTCACCTTCGAGGTGTTCGAGACGGTGGTCGCCCACCCACCGTTCGTGCCCGCGCTCACCCGGCTCTGGAGCGGAGGCGTGGTCGGCGGCACCTGGACGCTCGGACTTGTGGTCGCCGGGTCCACTGTCGTGGAGGCGATGGCAGCCGCGCTGCCGGGCGCAGTGCAGTTGATCTGGAGGATGGAGGTGCCGCGTGACGTCACCGAGCTGGTGACGATGACGATGTTCCCGGGCACGAAGTCGACCGGGCCGGTGCCCGGGCCGGTCTTCCAGGACACCGGGTTGTAGGTGGTGTCGAACGTATAGGGGGTGTTGGACACGAGGTCGCCGTCGGTCTGGGGCAGATTGGTCGCCGATGCCGACTCCGTGTTCGGGCTGACCGCCCCGCTCGCAGCGCCCGACCCGGTCTTCCCATCGACGGTGACCGACTGGGAGTCGATCGTGAATTGGGTCTTGTCCGTGGCGATCTCCTCGTTGACGACGCTGGCCGGCACGGTGACCTGCGCGGCCAGGGCGGTCGGGAAGGTCCCTCCTTCGCCGATGCTGCCCGGCGCCGCGGGTACTTCGGAGAGGGTGACCGGAACACCGGTCACCCCCAAGGGTGCGGGCAAGGTGCACGAGTAGGTGGCCTGCACAGCCGGGGTATAGGTGAACCGGTCGGCCGGCGTGAGGAGGGAGGTCCCTCCCGGCGCCGTCACGGTCACCGTGGCGGTACCGACGGAGCCGGACGGGTCGACGGCGGTGATCTCGGTGCTCGAGTCGACCACGAAGCTGGTCGCCGGATCGGCACCGAAGTCCACCCCCGTCGCGCCGATGAAGTTGGTGCCGGTGATGGTCACGCTGGTTCCCCCCGTGGAGGGACCGGTCGTCGGACCGAGGGCCGTCACCGAAGGTCGGTAGGAGACGGTTCCCGACACGAAGTCGCCGGCAACCACCAGCGAGTACTGGTCGCCATCGGCCAGCACGTCCCCGGCGGAGACCTCGTGGTCGAGGTAGTAGTTGCCGAAGGTGAAGTCGATTGCCGTGTCCGTCCACGACGAGACGATGAGCCCGACGCAGTCGAGGTCGAAGCCGGCCTGCCATTGGTCTGCCGCCGTGTCGTCCTGGAAGGAAAGGTTGCCGTAGTCGTAATTCCTGCCGGTGTTCGCACAGTTCGGGGAGGAAGTGGGCGGTGCGCTTCCGAACCCACTGCCGGTTATCTCGACCTCGGGATTGAACACCGAGCCCCCGAATTGCACCTCCGAGACCGATGCCGTCTGGGTCGTGGCCATGAGAACGGCACCGTCGTAGGGCGACGCCAGCAGGAGATCTCCGGACGGGTCGAAGGCGATCGTGTAGAGGTTCACGCTCATCTGCAGTGGGCTCACGACGTCCGCCGTCACCGAGCTTCCAAAGAGCGTTCCGGATACAGCAGGCAGGACGGACACGTTTTCATCGGTGGCGATGAACAGGTCACCCGCCGAATCGAAGGCAAGGCCTTGGGGGGAGCTGAGGCCGGTGACCAACGTCTGGTACGTGTCGGCGCTGACCGCCTGCCCGAAGACCGTGCCCGACGCCTGCGGGAGCACGGTCACGGTTCCGGCGTCGTGATCGGTCAGGTAGAGGTTTCCTGCGCTGTCGAAAGCGACGAACTGGGACTTCGAGGGGGCTGTTCCGAGGGCCCCGGTGAGACCGGTCAGGACATCGGCGGTCACCGGAGTGTCGAAGATCGTGCCTGACGACGCCGGGAGGACGGACAGCCCGCTTTCGCTGTCGATGTAGAGGTTCCCCGCCGGGTCGAAGGCCAGGCCCGCGGGTTGGTCGAGCCCGGACACCAGGATGGTGACCGTGTCGGTGGCGACCGTCTGGCCGAAGATCGTGCCTCCGGTGCTCGACAGCACCGACACCGTCCCGTTGTTGTAGTCGCTCATGTACAGGTTGCCGGCGGAGTCGAAGGCAAGACCGGCCACGTTGCCGAGTGTCGCCAGCGTGGTCAGGGTGCCCTGGGTGACGGGAGTGCCGAAGATCGTTCCTGAGGCTGCCGGATAGACCGCCACCTGGCCGGTGTCCGTGCTCGTGAAGATGTCGCCGTTCGAGTCGACCGCGACGCCGATGACGTTCGGCACCCCGGTGACGACGGGCACGAGGTCCTCGGCCGCGGCCGGTGTCGTGGCCACCAGCGGGACGATGAAGGACGACCCGGCGGCGACCGCCGCCAGCAGGATCCGGGAGGCCATCCGCCTGCGCACGCGCCCCGCGGCCACACCGGCGGATCTGCCCATGGACACCGCACCACCCCCCCTCCGCCGTGATCCCGTAGCCGAGCCGGTGCTGAAGGAACGCCGGTGCCGAGGGGAACGAATTTGCCGCCACCTACCCTTTTTCACGTTAGCCATTCTCCGGGTCCTCGCCAAGGGAGATCAGGGCTGCTCGACAAGATAGCCTCTCAGAGTGATCCTCGGATCACATCAGGTGGTGCTGCCACCAGCCCGCTCGGTACTGCCGTCTGCCCGAGAACGGAGGAGGGGTGGCGCGCGTTACAGGGACCGGTCCGGCCGGTTGGGATGTCGGTCCGCGCCGGGCGGGGAAGTGTGACCGCGCCGGATGCCCCTGTTCTCCCGGTCACCGTCGAGCAGATCGGTGAGCTCGACGATCAGTGAGCTCGACGACAGGCCGGCCGACAGGGGGATGGGCTGATCATGAATGAGCCGACGCCGCCGGCCAAAGGTCTTTAGAGTGGTGCGGTCAGGGCGGCAGGGAGACCCGGTTGGTGGAGTCGACATGATGGTGGGGGGCCACAAGGAGCGATGCAGATGAGCGGGTTGAGTCGCCGGAATTCAGCAGAAGGAACGAGCCGGTCACGCGGTCCGTCCGCGGCCCGCTCGATGCCGATCCGGGCGTTGGCGGTTATGGCCGCGGTCGTGGTCGGTGCGGCCGCATGCGGGACGTCGTCTCCATCGGTTTCGACCACCGTGCCGTCGACCGGCCCGACGGCCGGGGGACCCAGCCCGGTGAGCTCGGCCAGCACCTCGTCACGAGGCGTCACCGCGCACAGCATCAACGTGGTGTTCCCGGTGGTGGCCCTCAATTCGCTCGCCGGCCAGGAGGGGTTCGCCGAGGACGCGGAGTTCGGCGAGCAGACCAAGGCCATCAACCTCTTCGTCAAGCAGATCAACGACGACGGGGGGATCAACGGTCGGAAGATCAATGCCATCCTCACCAGCTTCGACCCGACCAACGAGACGCAGATGCGGGCACTTTGCAAGACCTGGACGGAGGGCTCGCCGGCAGCGTTCGCCGTGCTGGACGGGCTGGGGGACTGGACCGGGGATGATCAGCTGTGCCTCACCCAGGAAGGCCACACCCCCTTCATCGGGGCATGGTCGACGGTGACCAACTGGACGAACGAGGGCTCGCCCTATCTGTGGTGGACGGGACCCGACCAGGCCACCGTCCTCCAGGCCGTCGTCAACTGGGGGCTCAGCGCCCATCTCCTCGGGGGGCCGGTCAAGGTGGGGATCATCGCCGGCGACCGGGCCTCTGACCAGAACGCCCTCGACGACTATCTCCTGCCCGACCTGCGCAACGCCGGAGTGACGCCGGTGGTCAAGACCATCGACTCCAACCCTGACGACACCGCCACCACCGACGCTGAGGCCCCCCTGGTCATCCAGCAGCTCCGGAGCGCCGGGATCACCTCGATCATCCCCCTGATGCCGTTCAACGTGTTCTACCCGGTCCTTCAGGCGGAGACCTCCCAGCAGTGGTACCCGAGGCTCCTGTTGAGCGACTACGAGGGGAGCATCGAATCGTCCCTCGGATTGCTCCCCGTTCCCTACGCCAAGGCCCTCGACGGACAGGAGGGGGTGACCACCGAGACCTTGGGAGGCATCGACAGTCCCCGTCCGCAGAGCCAGGGCGGGTACGACCCCGCCGTCCGCAAGTGCTGGAACGTGTGGCACAAGGCCTATCCGCAGGTGCCACCGGGGAACATGAACGACCTGATCGAGGAGCAGGGGCCCATCGTCGGGTGGTGCCAGGTCATCGCCCTCTTCGCCACGGCGGCGAAGAACGCCGGGGCCGACCTCACCCGGCGCACCTTCGTCACCGCCATGTCCAAGATCACCGACTTCCCGGGCACGTGGTCCACCGTCCTCAGCTACGGGCCCAACAAGCGCTACGGCCCCACGAAGTACCAGGTGGTCAAGTTGCGGGTCAACTCGCCGCCATCGCCATTGTGCAAGACGACGCCGGGTAAACCTCCGGCCGCCACCTGCTGGGTGTCGGTCCGGCCCTTCGTGCCGTTGCCCACCGGCTGATCGGGCCGGGAACGAGTCCCGTCCGCTGTTTCGCCCGTCAGCCGTCGTAGAAGCTGAGCGGGTGGAGACCGGCGACCGTCCGTTCTCTGGCCGTCCTGGCCCGCACCAGGGCCTCCTCCGAGAGGTGGTTGACCGAGGACGTCGGCCGGATCCGTTGGGCGATGTCGCGGCGACCGTAGTGGCACTGGACGAACATCCGACCGGGATCCCCGGGCATGGGGGGCATCCGTCGGTGCCAGATGTCCGAGACGAAGAGGGCGACGTCACCCGCCCTGGCCACGATGGGGACGACGCCCCGGCCCTCGTAGTCGAGATCGTCGTCCGCGGCCCTGTTCATCGGGGGCACCTGTCCCGATGTGTGACTGCCTGGTATGACCCCGGTGGGCCCCGCCTCGATCGGGCAATCCCACAGGTAGAGGTGCGTGGCGATGGCGAAGACGGGATAGGGGATCCGCTCATCCCAGGGAACGCCGGCATCGCGGGGGATGTGCGGCCCGCTGTCGATGTGCCAGAAGCGCCCCAGGTGATCGTTGTCGCCCGGTTGCTGCCACCAGGCGGTATTGGCGATGACGTGGCAGTCCTCGCCCAAGAGGGGTTCGACGACCCCGAGGACACGCGGGTGGGCGACGGCGGCCTGGATGAGGCCGCTCCGATTCAGCATCTCGTAGCGGAACGGTGCCGACTGCTCCGGGGTATCCCCGCGCTGGTCGGGCGGGAACTCGTCGAAGACCCGTTCGACATCGGCACAGAGGGCGGCGACCTCGTCCCGGTCGAACACTCCGTCGAGCACCGTGTACCCGTCCGTCTGGAGGTCCCGTACCGGAGCGGGGGGTGGGTCGGAGCGAAGGGTGAGGTAGCCGGAGGCCCGTGTCAGCATTCCCCGATTCTGCCGCCAACCGGCCCCGCTGACCAACGGGGGACCTGCCCTCTCCGTGAGAGCCACCCCTTCGGGACAGGGCTGACCGCACCGTCCCGAACGCACGACAGAGCGTGGAGGTTCGGTTCCTCTTGGTGGTATTCCGTGGTCGGAGAGGTCGGGCGAGGGCGATCCCGGTGCCGGCTGGTTGCAACCGGTGGTCCGGTACCGTTTACTGGTTCGTTGGGTGTGCCGATTTCAAGGAAATGAGGCACGGGTGCGGGGCGCCCCCAGGGCGCAGGCGGAGGAGCGGCAGCACCGGAAACGGAGCGGAACATCATGAGTCATCTTCGGCGTGTTGTAGTGGCGCTGGCCGTTGTCCTGGCGGGGTTCGGCTCGGCCGGTGTGGTGATCGTGGCCACGGCCACCCCCGGCGCCGCGTTGCCCTGTTCCGACAGCTGGACGGGTCCGGCCACGGGGACGACCCTGTGGACCGCCAACCCGGTCGCTGATTGGAGTACGCATGCCGCTCCGGGGAGCGGCGACGTGGCCTGTATCGACGAGGCCGGCACCTACACGGTGGAGCTGGACGCCAGCGCATCGGTCGAAGCGCTGCAGGTGGGCGGAGGGGTCAGCGGGATCCAGACCGTGACCGTCGACGGTGCGGGCGGCACCGTGGGCCTGTCGATGAGCTCCGCCACCACTGTCGACAGTGACGGAACCCTCACCGTCGAGTCGGGGGCCGGCGGCGACGGCGACCTCACCGGATCAGGCGGCGTGACCGTGGCCTCGGGCGGGACCCTCACCACCGAAGGGACCTCCAACCAGGTCGTCATCCAGACCCCGGTGACCAACCAGTCGGGCGGGACGGTGTCCATCGGGTCCGCCTCCACCGTGCAGAACAACAGCACCCTGACCTCCAACGCGGGTTCGTTCACCGTGGCCGGCGGGGCATCGCTGGCCCTCAGCGGCGGGAGCGACTTCACCCAGTCGGCCGGCACCCTGACCGTGACCGGCACCCTGACCGAGGCCAGCGGGACCTTCACCCAGTCCGGCGGGGCCCTGTCCGGCAATCCGGTGGACATGACCGGAGGCACCCTGGCCGACAGCGGAGGGACCGGGGCCCTCGAGTCGACCGGGTCGACCACCCTGACCGGCACCATCCCGGCCCACCAGACCGTGACCGTCGACGGGGCCGGCGGCACAGTGAGTGAAAGCCTGCCCAGCCTGGTGACGGTGGACGGAACCCTCACCGTCGAGTCGGGCGCCGGCGGCGACGGCGACCTCACCGGATCAGGCGGCGTGACCGTGGCCTCGGGCGGGACCCTCACCACCGAAGGGACCTCCAACCAGGTCGTCATCCAGACCCCGGTGACCAACCAGTCGGGCGGGACGGTGTCCATCGGGTCCGCCTCCACCGTGCAGAACAACAGCACCCTGACCTCCAACGCGGGTTCGTTCACCGTGGCCGGCGGGGCATCGCTGGCCCTCAGCGGCGGGAGCGACTTCACCCAGTCGGCCGGCACCCTGACCGTGACCGGCACCCTGACCGAGGCCAGCGGGACCTTCACCCAGTCCGGCGGGGCCCTGTCCGGCAATCCGGTGGACATGACCGGAGGCACCCTGGCCGACAGCGGAGGGACCGGGGCCCTCGAGTCGACCGGGTCGACCACCCTGACGGGCACCATCCCGGCCCACCAGACCGTGACCGTCGACGGGGCCGGCGGCACAGTGAGTGAAAGCCTGCCCAGCCTGGTGACGGTGGACGGAACCCTCACCGTCGAGTCGGGCGCCGGCGGCGACGGCGACCTCACCGGATCAGGCGGCGTGACCGTGGCCTCGGGCGGGACCCTCACCACCGAAGGGACCTCCAACCAGGTCGTCATCCAGACCCCGGTGACCAACCAGTCGGGCGGGACGGTGTCCATCGGGTCCGCCTCCACCGTGCAGAACAACAGCACCCTGACCTCCAACGCGGGTTCGTTCACCGTGGCCGGCGGGGCATCGCTGGCCCTCAGCGGCGGGAGCGACTTCACCCAGTCGGCCGGCACCCTGACCGTGACCGGCACCCTGACCGAGGCCAGCGGGACCTTCACCCAGTCCGGCGGGGCCCTGTCCGGCAATCCGGTGGACATGACCGGAGGCACCCTGGCCGACAGCGGAGGGACCGGGGCCCTCGAGTCGACCGGGTCGACCACCCTGACCGGCACCATCCCGGCCCACCAGACCGTGACCGTCGACGGGGCCGGCGGCACAGTGAGCGATAGCCTGCCCAGCCTGGTGACGGTGGACGGAACCCTCACCGTCGAGTCGGGCGCCGGCGGCGACGGCGACCTCACCGGATCAGGCGGCGTGACCGTGGCCTCGGGCGGGACCCTCACCACCGAAGGGACCTCCAACCAGGTCGTCATCCAGACCCCGGTGACCAACCAGTCGGGCGGGACGGTGTCCATCGGGTCCGCCTCCACCGTGCAGAACAACAGCACGGCAACCTCCAATGCGGGGACGCTCCAGGTGCTGAACGGCGGCACGCTGGCCCTCAGCGCCGGGAGCACGCTGGTCAACACGGGCACTCTGGGTGTGACCGTCAACGGCACCGCCGGCACCGGCGACATCACCGGCGCGGGAGTCACCGTCACCGGCAGCACGTTGGCCGTGACCACCGTCGGCTCTCCGGCGCTTCACTCGACGTTCACCCCGATCGCCGGACCGGTGACGGGGACCTTTACGACCTTTTCGTACGGCCCCGATGCCTACACGGTGACCTATCCGTCAGCCTCGGTGCTACTGACCACCGAGGCTCCCTTCACCACCAGCCCGACATCGTTCGCGGCCGATGAGAACGTCCCCACCGGCTCGGTCGAGGTGGCGACCATCGGTAGTGCCACCGACGGGACGGGCGCCTATTCGGCCACGGTCAACTACGGCGACGGAACCCCGGTCGACGTGGCCTCGGTCGACATCACCGGGAGCAGCGGAACGGTGGACGGTCCCTCGCATACCTACGCGGCGCCGGGCCCGTACACGGTGACCACGACGGTGGCGAACACGGATGGGACCACCCTCACCACGACCGAGGGCGTCACCGTGATCGGTGTGGCCGTCACCGGTGTCTCGCCCGGTTCGGGGCCGTTCGAGGGGGGCACCACGGTGACGGTCACCGGGACCGACTTCACCGGCGTCACCTCGGTCAAGTTCGGGTCGTCCCCGGCCCATTTCACGTTCGACTCGGACACGTCGATCACGGCAGTCTCGCCTCCGGGGAGCGGGACGGTCGACGTGTCGGTGACCACCCCGACGGGCTCCTCCACTCCGACCTCCTCGGACAAGTTCACCTACACCGGCGGTGACCAGGCCGGCTACACCTGTGCCGTCTCGGGCTTCGGGTCGACCAGCTTCCCGGTGGTGGTGTCCGAATCGCCGGCCCCGCCGGCCAGCATCGACGACGGCGGGACCTTCCAGACGGCCCCGGCTGCCCAGCTGACCATCCCGGCGACGGTCATCAACGACTTCATCGGCGACGGGGCCACCTCGCTCACCATCGCCTCCCAGACCACCGCCATCGACGGCCTCAACGCGGTCGGGGGGTCGCCGAGCGGAGCAGTCGATCCCAGCACCGAGTCGGGCTCGGCCTCCAACCTGCCCCTCAGCCACACCCTGGCGGCCGACACCCCGTTCACCTACGACACCAGCTACAACCCGGTCACCTTCCAGACCGGTCCGGGGACCGGTCAGGTCTTCCTCACCCCCGGGGCCATCTCGGCCGAGGTCACCTTGGTCATCGGCGGGACCCCGACCCCCGAGTCCATCTCCTGTACGCCCCCCTCCGGGGTGGCCGCTCTCGGGACGACCACGGTCAACGCGCCCGCGGCCGCCCCCACCTTCCAGGTGCCCCCGTCCACCCCGCCCCTCCAGAACCAGGTCAGCGCGGGCACCGACGGCGGATGGGGGGCCACCATCGCCAATACGTCCAGGGCCTCGGTCACCGGGCTGTCGGCCCGCGTGCGGGTCACCGACGGCCACGGCACGCCCACCTTCGACCTGGCCGGCATGGCCGCCTCGGGCACCACCTGTGCCAACGCCGGGTCGGGCAAGCTGACCTGTTCCATCGGGACCCTGGCCGCCGGGGCCGCTGACACCCTCGACGTGCTGGTGGACACCAACGGTCTCCCCGACGGCGCCACCATCACCGGCTCGGCCACGGTGACCTCCTCCAATGCCGGGACCCAGGCCACCACCCTCGGGGCCATCGGGGTGGTGGTGGTCGAGGGCGGCGACGGCACGAAGGCGGTGGCCGCCCCCGGGATCGCCCTCGTGAGCACCAAGGCCACCCTGAAGAAGGCCAAGGCCTCGGTGTCGCTCACCCTGCCCAAGGCCAAGATCAAGGTCAAAAAGAGGGTGGGGGAGGTCGGTGGGACCGGCCCCTCCGCCTCGGGCACCATCACCATCAGCCCCCCGCCGGTGGCGGTGACCCTCGAGTCGCTGTCCCCCTCGGCCGAGCCGGCCCTGTGCCCGCCCACCGGGTCGACCAAGTGCGAGGGCAACATCATCCAGGTGTTCGGCAACTTCTCGCTCTACACCAGCAAGCTCAACCCCATCGTGGCCACGGTCAAGTTCTTCTACGGCACGAAGGTCCCGGCCGGCACGGTCTACTTCTTGAAGCCCAACGGCAAGACCGTGGACAAGCTGTCCACCTGCAAGAAGACGGCCAGCGGCTACGACACCCCGTGCCTGTCCGGCGCCGAGAAGGACCTCGGGACCACCGGCAACAAGTACGCCGAGGACACCGTCTACTTCACCGGGAACGACCCGGCCATGGGGCGCCGCTGAGGGAACCGGGTTGGCAGCCCCGCGTGATGTGCGCGAGCGTCAATCGGGTGGCCGAGCCGACAACCCTCGTGGTCTGCGAGGGAGACGAGACAGGACAAGAGCTGCTGGAGCAGGCCCTGCGGGTGCTGGATGCCGAGGTGCTCGGAGTCTCCATCCGGCTCCAGCGGTTCGATCTCTCGTTGGGCAACCGCCGACGGACCCGGAACGGGGTGGTGGACGCAGCGGCCGCGGCCATGGTCGAAGCCGGACTCGGGCTGAAGGCTGCGACCATCACGCCCCCGGGCATCGATGACGTCGGGTCTCCCAACCGCATCCTGCGGGAGGGGGTCGGCGGTTCGGTCATCGTTCGAACCGGGCGTCGTATCCCGGGCGTGAGCCCTCTGGTCCCTGTCGTCTACCCGATCGTGGTGGTGCGGATGGCCGTCGGCGATGCCTACGGGGCCGCAGAGAACAGAATTGGGGAACCGGGAAGCGCTGACGAACAGGCGGTCCGAACCGAGCGAATCGACCGCGGCACGTGCCGAGCGGTGGCCGAATATTCGTTCCGCACCGCGGTGGGCATGGGTGCCTGCGTCTACGGCGGGCCCAAATGGACGGTCTCCGCACTCTACGAGGGGATGCTCAAGGAGGAGATGGACGCAGCAGCAGCCCGGCATCCCGGTATCGCGTACCGTCCGACGCTCATCGACGCCGCCTATGCCGGCCTCTTGACGGAGGCCGGGGACAAGGCGCTCGTCGTCCCGGCTCTGAACCGGGACGGTGACTGCCTCTCCGATCTGGTCCTTGCCATGTTCGGCTCGATCGCCGGTGCCGAATCGGTGCTTCTGGCTCTCGACGCCGACCTGCGCCCGACGGTGGCGATGGCGGAAGCACCGCACGGTACCGCACCGTCTCTGGCCGGGAAGGACGTGGCCAACCCGATGGCGATGCTCCTGGCCTGCGCCGCCGTTCTCGACCATGCGGCCACCCGTGGGGACCCGTCGATCGCCGGCGCAGCCGATGCCATTCGCGACGCCACCCTTGGGGCTGCTGCCGACGGTGTCCGGACGTTCGACCTCGGGGGCGATGCATCGACGACAGAGGTGGTCGACGAAGTGGTGGCCAGGCTGTCGCGGTGCGTCCGGTAGTCCCGGAGCCTCGTCCGGGACCGGACGTGTCCCGCCCTCCTCGATCCGGTGAAGGGGGTGGGGTCACCTCCCACAACCCGCACGTCTCCCCTGAGGACCGGTGGTTGCATAGAGTGATCTGATGCGGCTGGGGACACATGGGCTCTCGTGGATGTCCACGGTTCCACGATCCGAGGGTCGGGGCCTTTGAGCGCGCCTGCGGGTGATGCTGGGTCTGGTGTGTTGTCGGAGAATGACAAGGAAGCCATTCGCAGCGTCGAGCGGGTCATCGAGGCCATGCAGGCCCTGCGGGTCGTCCTCGAAAAGCGGGAGGAGGCTCTTCGACGGGCGATAAGCGTCCACGAGCCGGCGCTCGACTACGCCGAGGCGGTGAAGGACGCCCATCTACCCGAGGAACAGGAGGATCTCCGCGAGGCACTCTTCGTGCTCGAACAACGTCGGCGCGAATCGCGGATTGCCTCATTTCGGTCTGCTTTGGACCACGGGGTCTCGATCAGCGAATTGAGCCGTATCTGGGGATTCTCCCGCCAAATGGCGTCTCGATACGCCAAAGAGGCACGTGGGGAGGCCTAACTGCAATAGTGGTTGCATGCAATCCGTGTTGACACTACCGTTGCGTGAAGTGCCAGTCGCCGTGTCCGTCGAGACAGGTTCCGCCGCCTAGATCCGGACACGGCGACTGGCCCGTTCAGCTTACTCGTGGCGGAATTGCCGCGCTCTTCCTTCTTCCCGTGCCAGCCATGGAGGCCCGACGGTTGTGGTCGACCGGGCTCGGCAGCGCCTTCGGTCCATCGCTCTGCGACGTCACGCGATGTGACCGACCCGGCCCGGCATGAACGATGCCGAGTCATCACGCCAACCTCACGCCACGGAGCCGCGACCGACCGCGTCCTCCCTCGCGGGCGTTACGCTTCGACTGCCGGGCCGGTCGAGCCGGGTTCCGCCACCCAGCTCCCGGCCCGGCCTCAATGTCCGGTCGGGCGACGATCGACCAATCCATCGCCCAGCCGGACCTGATCGAACCGATTTGGCTGGGCACAGTTTCCGGTCCCGGCACGGTCTACTGTTCTTGGCGGCGTCCTTCTCACCGTTTGGATTGCCATTCCGTTTGAGTTGCCGGTCCGCGGCCCGGAAACCGGCCGCCCCCGACCCCCGCCCGGTGGTCGCGGCGGCCGTCGGGGCCGGCGTGGTGCGGGCCCGACGGGCCCCGGATGATGACCGCGCCACGGGAGGTTCGAGTGGGTAGCGAGGAGCAGAGGGTGACGACGCCGGTCGGCTACGTGATCGTCACGCCCACGACGCCGGGCGTCGACTATCGGCAGGTGTGCACTGTCGCCGACCTGTACCCGTCCGAGGACGGCTGGGGATTCGTTCAGTGTGTCGACTCCGAGGGTCAACGGGTCACCCGGGTCACGGACGATGTCCCGTACCTCCAGGCGCTGATCGATGCGATCGGATCTGATGCCGTGAAAGGCCTGGAGCTACCAGCAGAGAAGTTCCCGCTCTCCCGAGCCGGTTGGCCTGATGAGTGGGCGACCGGGTGAGGACCACAAAGCTCAGGAGCCAGACCTACCGACTGGCCCGGGACATCGGCAACGTGCAGGCCGCCTCGAAAGGCCCGACCTCGTACGCCAAGCGTGTGGCCCGACGGAAGGTCTACCGGACCACCAACGGGATGACCCGACATCTGCTCAGAGGCCTCGGATTGTAGAGCGAGTCCCGCTCGGCGTGGGCGGTGACGCGACAGACCCCCGGCAAGAAAGGGCAAGACCCAGGGGTCCGTCGAGAGCCGAACAGGACCCCGAACGTCCCTGCCCATGCCCCCCACCAGCATGCTGCAATTGGGCGGCAGGGCGCCATCGTCAATATTGGTGGAAATCCCGGAGGCCGAGCCGCGGCAGAACGGGCGGGTCGGCAGGAACAGAACACGTCACGCCGGGGTGGGCAGCCCGACGTGACGGTGTTCCTGCCCCTGTGTCCGGAGCGGGCATTGTAACGAGAGCTCCGAAACCGACACCGTTTCTAGTGCCGCGTACTTGACCGTATGGACACGCGTTGCTTAAGGGAAGATGAACGTTCGGTGTCGATGGACGGGCCCTCGGCCGACCACGGGCATGTCGTATTGTCCGATGTCGGCGGCTCCGCGAAAGCCCCATCTGCCGCGAACCGTGTCCGGCAAGACCGTCTTTCCGAGGCGTGTCTCACCGTTTGATAGAACAGACCACATGGAGATCGGGCAGTCGATTCCCTCACCTTCCGCCCATACGCCGGAAGGTGGGGTACTCCTCGGCCGCGACGAGGCGCGGCACCGCCTCGTGGTATTCGAAGATCCTCAGTGCCCGTACTGCCGTCGCTTCGAGGAGGCTTCAGGGGAGTTGCTGAGAAGTGCGCGCCGGAAAGGCGACGTGGCCATCGAGTACCGGATGCGTTGTTTCCTCGGCGTCGAGTCGGTGCGTGCGGACAATGCCCTCGCGCTCGCCGCGGAGGTGGACCGATTCGACGAGTTGCGAAGAGAACTGTTCGCGGCGCAGCCGGAGGAGGGAACCGGAGGCTTCACGACCGCGGATCTACTGACCCTCGGCCGGCTGGCGGGCCTGACCGGTGTCGAGTACTCCTCCGGTGTCGAGGAGGGCCGATACGAGGCGTGGGTCCTCAGAACCGAAGAAATGTTCCAAAGACAGGATCCGGACGGGACTCCCGCCGCCTGGCTCGACGGTGAACCCGTCGACGGGCGCCTCTTGACCGAGACGCGGCGGTTCGGGGCCCTCCTCGGCTCGTGACCGGTCAGTTCCGAGGTGGACCATGATGTACCCGTGGCGATTCCCGATGACCCCTCGAGCGCTCGGAAGAGTCGACATCCCGGATCTCCGGGCAGTGGAGCCGGCGTGACCGGGAAGCGCCAACATCGACAGTCGAGGGAAGAGCTACGGACCCTGCTGCTCGAGACAGGCCGGAGGATCCTACGCGAGCAGGGTCTCAGCTCCGGGGCGGAGACCCTCACCTTCAAGACCGTTTTCGATCGGGTGGAGGAGGAGGCCGCCATACGGGTCACCAACGGTTCGGTCATCGGGAGAGTGTGGGAGAACCAGGCCGAGTTCCAGGCCGATGTTCTGGTTACCATCGCGCTCGACGACCATCACGAACAGATCGACTTCGGCCTGCAGGCCGCGAGGTCGATGTTGGACGATGTCGATCTGAGTACGCCTGCAGCCCGTCAGGACGCGCTGCGCGGAGTGTGCCGCCTGGTGGGCGAGCTCAATGCACAGGTGGTGCGCAAGTCGAGTGATTGGCCCTTGTGGGTCGGCGTATGGGCTCTGGCCGCGTCCGGCCAACCGCTCGGTTGCCACAAGAAGATCGAATCGGCTCTGCTCGCAGGGTTCGATGGCTTCACCGAGCGGATCGTGGATGCCTATGGGGCGATGGCCGGGTACCTCGGGTTCCGACTCCGGAGACCGTTCACGCTGCTCCAATTCGCCATCGCCGCAGACTCGCTGGGTCAGGGCTACGGGTTGCGCGATCGGATCGACCATTCCATCGTGGATCGCATCGATCTCCCGACTGGTCCGGGAGGCGCCACCCAGGGATGGACCCTGCTCGCAGTGGCCTTCGAGGGCCTCGTGCAGCGGTTCTTCGAGATCGACCCTGACTGGCAGCCCAACAGAGGCCGAAACGTCGGTTGCCAGACCTGACGCGCACCCGGAGGGCGCCTCGCCTATCGGGCGACTGCGTCGCTCCGGTGGGGCAGCACCCAGCCCGGGCGCGGGAAGTGGCAGCTGTATCCGTTCGGGTACTTCTCCAGGTAGTCCTGGTGCTCAGGCTCCGCCTCCCAGAACGGACCCGCCGGCGTCACTTCGGTGACGACCTTGCCCGGCCACAGTCCGGAGGCTTCGACATCGGCGATCGTGTCCTCGGCCACCCGACGCTGTTCGTCGTCGAGGTAGAAGATGGCCGATCGGTAGCTTGCACCGATGTCGTTCCCCTGGCGATTCAACGTCGTCGGGTCATGGACCTGGAAGAAGAACTCGAGCAGCTCACGGTAGGAGATCAGTTCGGGGTCAAAGGTGATCTCGATCGCCTCCGCGTGGGTCCCGTGGTTTCTGTAGGTGGCGTTGGCAACGTCGCCTCCCGTGTACCCCACCCGGGTCGAGAGGACCCCCGGCCGTTTGCGGATCAGATCCTGCATTCCCCAGAAACAACCTCCAGCCAAGACGGCCTTGCTCGTGGTGTCGCTCATCGTTCCACTTCCTTCCCTGTCGAAAATTGGTCGAAAACCGTCCGATACTCGCCATAGCCCTCCGCCTCGAGGTCCTCGTAGGGGACGAACCGAAGGGCGGCCGAGTTGATGCAGTAGCGCAGGCCGCCATCTTCGGGTGGTCCGTCGTTGAAGACGTGACCGAGATGGCTGCCACCGTGAGCCGACCGCACCTCGGTCCTGACCATTCCGTGGCTGCGGTCCTCCCTCTCCACGATGTTCCGAGGTTCGATCGGCACGGTGAAGCTCGGCCATCCGCATCCGCTGTCGAATTTCTGTGCCGACGCGAACAGGGGTTCGCCAGACACCACGTCCACGTACAATCCGGCATCCTTCTTGTCCCAGAATTCGTTGTCGAACGCCGGCTCTGTGGCCCCTTCCTGGGTGACCTGGTACTGCCTGGTGGTGAGCTCGGACACCGTGCCCGGGTCTCTGCGGTAACGATCTGCCACACACCCTCCTTCGTCGCCCCTGGCAATCCCTCTTCCCCTGGCACTACAACACCTTCGCCCCCTGCCGCATTTCCGGACGGCGCCGAAACCTCGAGTGGGCCAAGCCCCTCGACCCCGCCCGGTCGGCCCGAATCCCTGGGTCACCGCGGGCCGTCGGCCAGGAGGCGATCGGTTCCGGACGTACCGCGTGGCCGGCGGCGCCATCTCCGGCCCCGGCAGGTGCCATCGGACCCCGCCGCGGTAGCGTTTTCGCCACACTCCTCGAGGCCACAGAAAGGCTGATGACATGACAAGTCAGACCGATGAAGTCCAGGCGGCCAGTACGGAGCTCGCCCGTTCCCTCGCCCGCCTGGTGAGCGCCGTCGATGCGGTCGGGGACGACGGTGAGGCGTGCCGTCACATTTCAGAGCAGCTTCCTGAGGCCCTCGAGTCGTTGGCAGGTCGTCTCAGTGCCGGCATGACGTTCTAGTTCCCGGCGGCGGCTCTCCTCGGTGAGGGTGATCCCGAGGCGTAAGATCCACCGCATGCCGGTTCCGCCCGATCCACCGCGCCTTGTCAACACACGGCGGTTCTTCATGAACTTTTCGGAGGACAAGGTCGACGAGGTGATCCACCTGCTCTCCCCGGATGTGACCTACACGGTGCCAGGCCGCAGTTCGCTTTCCGGGGTGTGCCACGGGCCGGCGGAAGTGCGGAGCCATCTGGCCCAGCTCTTCGCCTTCACCAAGGGGACCTACGACGTGCTCAAGTGGGTGGACTGGCTGGTGGGAGAGACGCATGTGGCCGCCTTCCAGTACACCCAGATGCAGAGGAAGGGCATCATCTACCGCGGGCACCAGATGTTCCTCGTGCAGACGGATCACAACGACGCGTTGTCCGACATCAAGGTCCTCTTCGAGAATGAAGAGGACGCAAGCCGCTTCTTCTCGGACTGAGCGTCGGCTCGGGACGGGGTTCCGTCGGGCCCCATGGATCGACGGACGAGCCCGATGGCACCTGGATCCACGGGGGCAATCTCGGTTGCATGCAATCCGGGTTGACACTACGGTGCCTGCAGCACCAATCGCCGTGTCCGTCGAGGCAGGCCCCGCCGCCCTACTCCGGACACGGCGATTGGTGCCCTGGTGCCGGAACTGCCTGATTTCGCCGCCCGCCGCCACCCGGGCGTCGGCGGCCGGTCCCAGTGGTGCCGGTGGCGGGTCCGGGAGATGCCGGCGGCGGGTCCGGGAGATGCCGGCGGCGGGTCCGGGAGATACGGCCGCCACATCGGCCATGATGACGGTGGCAAGTCCACCACGGTCCCGATCACAGCCCGAGGAGAAGGCGTTTGACCGATCTCGAAGACGATCCATTCGCCATTGCCCCCGTGCTCGGTGTGTTGGACGACGCGGATCGGCGTTATCTGGCTGAACGGAGCCGGCGCAGGACCATCGACAAGGGCCAGATACTCTTCACCGAAGGGGACGTGTCCGATTCCGTCGTCGTCCTCATTTCCGGTCACATGAAGGTCCTCGTGTACTCGAAGGACGGGGGCGAATTCATCGTCAACACGGTGGTGCCCGGGGAGACCATCGGCGAGGTCGGCGTCCTCTCGCACGGCCCCCGCTCGGCCACGGTTCAGGCCACCGAGGCGAGCGTGGTGCTCTCGTTGCCCGGATCGGTGATCGTCGATCTGATCCGTCAGCGACCCGAGCTCGCCATCGCCCTCCTGGAGCGTCTCTCGGACATGGTGCGCAGGATCACAGGGGTGGCAACAGAGCTCGTGTTCCTGGACCTGAAACAGCGGGTGGCCAGATTTCTCCTGGTGCGCGCATCGGTGGATCCGCCGACCGGGCGATCGGTGCTGACGCAGTCTGAGGTCGCCGCCAGTATCGGGGCCAGCCGCCAACGGGTGAACGCGTGCCTGCGGGAATTCGAGAAGCTCGGCTGGATCAGCCTGGCATCGAGGCGCCTCCGGGTACTCGATGGCGAGGCCCTCGCCTCCGTTCTCAACCCCTGAGTGCCCTGGTCGGGGCGTCCAGGGCCGCCAGACGGTGGCCGGACCCGTGGGTGAGGATCCGCCCCTCACCCAGGAGCCCGGCCCGTTCCCGCCGAGCTGAGTTCCGCCACCACTGAGATGTTTACGCCACAGCATGCGGGAAAACTGTCTCCTCCGAGACAATTGGCAAAAATTTTTCCGGAGCCGGCGCCATCCCGTCGGGGTTGCGTTTCACCGTGGACCATGTCGAATCGACCACGTTGTCACATCAGTGACAGACATCGACGCGGCAGGCGTTGATACTTCGAGGTGGTGGCGATCTCGGGGTGCCGGGCGATTGAGTGTGAAGGAACGGTATCCCCCCGAGATCGTTGCATTCCTCCACTGACGACAGGAGACGGGTCCAAATGGCATACCAGTCGCGTACCTCCGTATCGCCCGCGCTGTTCCGGGGATTGAATCTGTTCTCGAATTGCAGCAGGGCCGAGCTCGGCCGCATCGGGTCACTGACCACCGTGGTGGAAGTGCCACGGGGGAAGGTCCTGATCGAAGAGGGTCGGCCGGGCAATGAGTTCTTCATCATCGTCGATGGCAGCGCAACGATCTCCCGAGCCGGGCTCCGGCTGGCCGACCTGGAGGCGGGTTCCTCCTTCGGCGAACTGGCCCTGCTCGACGACGGCTACCGCACGGCGACCGTCATTGCCGAGACGGACCTGACCCTCCTCGTCTTCTCGCGAGCCGAATTCAACTCGCTGTATGAGTCGGCACCGACGCTCGGGCGCAAGATGCTGGCCGAGATGGCAGGCCGCCTTCGCCGGACAACCGCCCTCCTCGACGGAGTGCCGCCATCTCGCTCCTCTGTCGACGTCGAGGGCGTCGGTGCCACTGGGCGATGAGCACCTCTGCCGCGACTCCCACCTGGCGGTGAACGGCCCGGGACGCCACGTGTCGCTCCCCGGCCGGTGGCTGCGGACAGGGTGACGTCCGGACCGATGGCCCGCGCGCCGGCAGAGGAGCGGGCCCGGCCGCCGATCCCCAACTGTAATTGTCAGTTGGCCTGGACTAACGTGAAAGGCGACGGCTGCATCGCGACAGAGACAGAGGAAGTGCGGCATGGATTCGGCGGGCAGGTCACAGAGTTCGTGCATCGCAGCAGATGTCATCGTGGAGGGCAAGCCCGCGGTTTGGATATTCACGGAATTCGAAACGGGGGAGTCGCTCTCCGATCTGAGTGAGTGGCTCAAGCCCGAGAACTGGCCGACGTGGGGCGGGTCCATGTTCAAGGAGATGAGACCGACCGGGCGGGTCGTCGACGTCCCGTCACACTCGGGTGAGGTGCAATCGCACGCCAACTACCTCGAGGTCGTGGAGATAGGTGGCCAGGAGCTGGAGACCGTGCTCCACTGCGACATCAAGACCACCGGGAAGTGGGCGGCGATGAGCTACGACCTGGACCACAGCGTCGGCGACATGTTGCAGGTGGACCGCGGCTACCTGATGGCCCTCGATGTCGGCGGCCGGCGACAGGTGAAGGCGCTCAAGGTCGTCGGGTTCACCGACACACTGCTCAACACGGTGGCGACCACCGTCTGCCCCGAATGGGGAGTCTGGGTGCGCCGAGCGACCTCGGTGGCGGCGACGCAGGCTGCCGGTGGATCTGTCGACCCGACGCCCGGCGCGGTGGGCGACCCGGACCCGTCCCTGTCCGATCGCGACGCTGAGGGGGCGGCGGCGTTCACGGGTGGATTCGCCGAGCAGTGGGTCGACACGGTGACCGAGATGGCGCAGTTCTACAGCGAGTACGCAACAGATGTGGGGACCCGACTCTGGTCGGGCAGGTACGGCCAGACGGACGCCGCCCACGACGGCAGCCGACTGTTCCTCAGACTGGCTCGTGACTGGTCCCGTGCCTGGCAGGCAGGGATGGAGGCCACCGCAAACTGGGCTGACGCCGAGGTGGAGCCGACGGCCGGCGGCGATGCCTCCGCGGGCCGGAATCGGCGGACCGTCGAGCACACGAGCCTGCTCGTCCCGCCGCAGACGCAGCCGGCTCCGGTCTCGATCACCGACATGACGCGCGTCGGTGTCCAGGCGGCGACGATCAAGGCATCGGACTTCACGGTCACGCCCGCCACGGTTGACGTCGGCGACAGTCCCGAGCACGTCACGATCCAGGCGGACACCACCAATGTGCCCTGCGGGCTCTACGAGGGCGAGTTGATCGTGGGCGCCTCGGGGATGGACCGGGTGCCGGCCCTGTTCTACGTGACCAAAGCACGGCCGGACGAGTAGCCGAGCCCAGTGGACTACGGCGACGAGCTCGGCCCGAGCACGGCGGAGGACCGCCTGGCACGGCTCATCACCCGGCTGTTGGCGGGCATGGATGCCGCCGCCGCCGGGGGAGCGTGGGACCGGGTCACCGAGATGGCCGAGGACGTGCTGGCCGTGGACCCCGGTAACCAACGTGCCGCAGCGCTCCTCGAGCGGGCCCAGGTGGGACAGCCCCTTCCCGAGGGGCAGCGGGCCTTTGTCAGCCTGATCTTCTCCGACATCGTGCGATCGACCAATCTGGCCGAGAAGTCGGAGCCGGAGATCGTCCGCGGCGTGTTCACCCTCTACCGGGAGGCTGCCACCGAGGCCATACACGACCTGGACGGCCGGATCCTCCAATTCCAGGGCGACGGCGTTGTGGCGTGCTTCGGGTACCCGAACGTCCACGAGGACGACGCCCGACGGGCGGTCATGGCCGGCCTGGGGCTGGTCGAGCGGATGGCCGACGGGCGTACCGAGTTGCGGCGTCGGTACGGCATCGACACGGAGATCCGGGTGGGGGTCCACTCGGGCACCGTGGTGGTCACCGGATTGGCATCCGGTGCCGTCGACGCCTCGGACATCGTCGGCGCGGCCGCCAATCTGACTGCCCGCTTGCAGTCCCAGGCCGAGCCCGGGACGGTGGTGATCAGCAGTGCGACGAAGCACCTGGTCGAGGCCCACTTCGACCTGGTGTCCCTCGGGATGCGCTCCCTGACCGGGTTCTCGCGACCGGTCGAGGTGTTCCACGTGCTCCGACCGAGCCACGCCGGTTCCCGACCCGGCCCCGGGCACCGGGAGGCGGTCCCGCTGGTCGGCCGCGTGGAGCAGAGCCGCGAGCTGCAGCGGGCCTGGAATGACCTGCTCGAGGCGGCCCTGCGCGGGCAACCACCTGAGCAGGTTGCCGGGGTCATCCGTGGACCGGCCGGCATCGGGAAGTCACGTCTGGCCGCCGACCTCCTGGAACGGGTCCGTGCCGAGGGCCATGCGGTGATGGAGGCGAGCTGCTCTCCGTACCACACCAATGTGGCCCTGTGGCCGATCGGGCGGATGATCGAACAGCTCGTCGGCCTCTACCCCGGACAGCCCGCAGAAGAGCGACTGGCCGAGGTGATCGATCGGCTGGAAGCCGCCGACCTCGACCCGTTCGAAGTGGTCCCCCTGCTGGCACCCTTACTGGCGCTCGAGGTCGACGACCGGTGGTCACCGCCGGAGCTCGACGCCGCCGCCCTCCGGGCCAAGACGCTCACGGCGCTGGTGGACTGGTTGGCCCATATCGCCCGGGCCACGCCCAGCCTGCTCCTCGTCGAGGACCTCCACTGGGCCGACCCGACGACCGTCGATCTCCTCGGCCTCATGATCGGGGAAGGGGCGCCCGGGGTCATGGTCCTCGTCACCAGTCGTCAACCGGTGGGGGCGGAATGGTCTGGGCAGGCTCTGGACATCGAGCTCGGGCCGCTGGCGGCCGAAGAGGCAGCCACACTGGTGGCCGCCATGGCGTCGGATGCCGACCTCGATCCGGCCCAGTGCCGGCTGATCACCGAGCGCGGCGCCGGGGTCCCGCTCTTCCTGCAGGAGCTGGCTCGGAGCGCCTTGGCGGCCACTCCCGGCGAGGTACTGCCCCCGCGGCTCCACGAGCTGCTCACCGCTCGACTGCGGGCTCCGGGACTCGACCTCCGGGTGGCGCAGCTTGCCGCGACCCTCGGGGCGGTGTTCGACGAGAGCCAGCTCTCCCAGCTCGCCGGCGCCCCGGTGAAGGGGGCACTGGCCCAGCTCGAGGAGGCGGCCATCATCGAGCCGGTGGGTGACGCCCGCCGGGCCGCGTTCCGGTTCCGCCACGTCCTGATGCGGGATGCAGCCTATGAAACCCAGGTCCTGGAGTCCCGTCGCTCCACCCACAACCGGATCGCAGAGCTCCTGCAGGCCGAGGCCAGCTCACCCGGGGACCTGGCCGTTGTGGCCCAGCACCACGACCTGGCCGGCGATCCGGCCCGGGCCGTCCCCGCCCACATTGCCGCCGCACAGGCCGCGCAGGCCGCGGCCAGCCACTCCGAGGCGTGGCGGCTGCTCGACCGGACCCTCGAGCTGCTGGAGTCGCTGCCCGAGGACGACGAGCGGGACCTGACCGAGCTCATGGTCCGGATGCTCCGGACGATCAGCGTGAGCTCCCTGTTCGGCTACGGCTACCCGGACGTCTTCGAGGACTTCCAGCTCGCCGACCGTATCTGTCGCCGCCTGACCGACCGGACCGAGATCATGCCCGCGCAGGTCGGCATCTGGAGCTACATGCTGGTGCGCGGGGAGGTCGATGCGGCCGCCGCCGTGCTCGAGCCGCTGACGAGCCTGCTCGACGCCGCCGAGACGGCCTGGTTCACTCCCGAGATCAAGTCGTGCCTTGGCTACAATGCCTTTTACCAGGGAAGGCTTGACGAAGCTCGCCGCTGGCTCGAAGAGGCGTGGGCCGGCTACGCCGCCCGACCCACCGAGGCCACCGCGTCTCCGTTCTGGCCCCTCCCGCACGACCCCGTGCCTGTGACCGCGGTGGCCCTCGCCTGCGTCGTCGGCCTGCAGGGGAACACGGGCGAGAGTCTGGAGTGGGAGCAGAGGGCTCTCGCCACCGCGGAGCAACTCGGCTTCCCCTTCGGCCCCTTCAGCTCGGCCTTCATCCTCACCTATCTGGCCTGGCTCAGGATGATCACCGGCGATGCCGCCGGGGCCCGCGAGTTCGGCCGGCGGACACTGGACATCGCCGAACAGTGCCGGTTCGACTACTTCTCGGTCATCGCCCGGCAGTACGTCCTCGTGCCCGAGCCGGATCATCCCGGCGACGCTGACGAGCTCGAGCGGTGCGAGGCCGGAATGGACCTCATCGGGCATGGCGCGTTCCGCCCGGCTTTCCTCGGCATCGTCGCTCGCAGCCATTCCTATGGCGGGAATCCGGACGGTGCCCTCGAGCGGGTGGGTGACGCGCTCCTCGGAGTCCAGAAGTCAGGCGAATGGGTTCACCAACCGGACCTGTTGCGCCTGCGGGCCGCGATCACCGCGACCGCCCACCCGGAGCGGATGGATGAGGTGGTCGCCGATCTGCGGGCGGCCGTCGACATCGGCCTGGCCCAGGGGTCCCTCGTCCTGGCCCTCCGAGCCGCCAACGATCTGGCCCGTCTGGCGGACGATGTCCGAGGCCCGGACTGGCGGGAGGTCGTCCTGTCGGTGGTCGATCGGTACCCCGCCGGCTCCACCAGTGCCGAGCTCGCCGACGCGCGGGCCATCCTCGGAGCCTGACATGGGATCCTCGGGCCGAAGATCCGTCGCCGTGCTCGGTGGTGGCATGGGGGCGCTGGTTGCGGCCTTCGAGCTGTCCGAGGGGGAGTGGACCGACCGGTTCGACCGCATCACCGTCTACCAGCGTGGCTGGCGACTCGGTGGCAAGGGGGCGAGCAGCCGGGGCGTCCACGGGCGCATCGAGGAACACGGTCTTCACGTGCTGCTCGGCTACTACGACCACACGTTCGACGTCATGCGCCGATGCTATGAGGAGCTCGACCGGCTCCACTCCGATCCACGATGCCCGATCAGTTCGTGGGAGGACTCCGTGGCGCCGTCGAACCTGGCCGGGGTCATGGACCCGTCAGGCGGGGGTTGGGATCCGTGGGTGGCGTCCTTCAGTGCCACGTCCGGGCGACCCGGCGGTCCGACCGGAGACGCCGTCGGTTCATCGCCGCTCAGCGCGGCCGAGCTGGCCCTCCGTTCCCTCCAGCTCCTGCTCGACTTCTTCGCGTCGCTCACAGGACCGTCCGCCCGTCGGGAAGGAGCGGTCCGTCTCAGTGCCTCACCGGTTCCGCCCGCACCGGAGTGGAGCTCGAAGGCGCCGACGGTCCAGATCTCGACGATCGTCCGCGGGGCCGCGCTGATCGGGGTGGCCCTGCCGCTCAGCTGGGCACAACGGGCGGCGGAGCTGGCCCGGTCGAGGCCCATCGTCCCAGACCTCATGCAGGCCATCCCCACGGTGGTCGAGCCGCTCCGGAGGGAGGTCCGGAGGGCGGTCCTGTCCGACAAGGGGGCACGGCGCACCTACCACCTGATCGAATTGGTGACGGCCAATCTCGTCGGGATCGTGGCCGACGGCCTTCTCACTCGGCCCGCGGGTTTCGCGGCCATCGACCACCTCGACTACCGGGCCTGGCTGCTGATGCACGGGATCGACCCAGATGCACTCGAGTCCCCGCTCCTCCGGGGCATGTACGACCTGGTCTTCGCCTACGAGGGAGCCGATCCCACCCGCCCGCGCTTCAGTGCCGGACTGGGCCTGCAGCTCGCCACCAAGATGCTCATGGGTTACTCCGGCGCCCTGTTCTGGAGAATGCAGGCGGGGATGGGCGAGGTGATATTCGCGCCGCTCTACCAGGTGTTGAAGAACCGGGGTGTCGAGTTCTGCTTCTTCCACCGGGTCGACGCGCTCCGGCTCTCAGACGACGGCCGGGAGATCGCGTCGATCGAGCTGGGGGTCCAGGCCGACGTCTCCGCCGGTGGACGCGAGTACGATCCGCTCATCCGGGTGAACGACTTGCCGTGCTGGCCGGGTGCCCCCCTCCTGGCGCAACTCCGCGATCCGGACACCGTCGAGGGACTGGACTTCGAGTCCTTCTGGTCACCACGACGGGATGCGGGTCGCCGCACGCTGAGGGCGGGAACGGACTTCGATGTCGTGGTGTTCGGCATCTCGCTCGGGATGGTCCGCTTCGTCTGCGCCGACCTGGTGGACCACGACCCGGCCTGGCGGTCGATGGTGGACAAGCTGGGCACGGTCGCGACCCAGTCGCTCCAACTCTGGCTCGACGAGGACGAATGCACGCTGGGGTGGCCCGGCCCTGACGGGGTCACCGTCAGCGGCTTTGCCAAGCCGTTCGACACCTGGGCTTCGATGACCCATCTCCTGCCGGTCGAGGGCTGGACGGCAGACGAGGCGCCGCGGACACTGGCCTACTTCTGCGGCGCCCTGGCCGCGCCCGATCCGGCGGCCGGGGCCGTGGACGGGAGGCTTGCGTCCGCGGCCGTCGGCCAGCGGGCCCGCGCCTTCCTCGACACCGAGCTGGCGGGCCTGTGGCCGGGCGCGGTGGATGGCGACGGCTTCCGTTGGGAGCTATTGCACGGGGCCACGACACCGGGTCCCGAACGGCTCCTGAGCCAGTACTGGCGAGCCAACATCGACCCGTCCGATCTCTACGTCCAGTCCCTGCCGGCCACCGATCAGTACCGCATGAAGCCGGGATGCACCGGCTTCGCCAACCTGGCCGTTGCCGGCGACTGGACCGACAGCGGGCTGAATGCAGGATGTGTCGAGGCAGCTACCCGATCCGGGCAGCTGGCGGCACGAGCAGTGGAGGAGGGGCTTCAAGCCTCCCGAGCATCGGAGGGATCAGGCAATGGACGCTGACCGCAACGGGCCCGGATGGCCCTTCGCCGTTGACGCCGAGGAGGCGGCCCGGTTGGCCAAAGACGTACAGGACCTCGGTTTCGAGGCCGCCCGGACGGTGGTCGATCGCTTCGTCGCGATGTACGGAGAGTTCTACGCCACCGTCATGAATGAAGCGTTCCAAGGCCGGAAGAGCGGTACGGCGTCCGGGCCCTGGGCCGGCGCCGGGTCGAACGGTGGTGGATACCAGCGCATGCAGTCGGACATGCAGCGGATGACCGACAGCTACCTGGCCATCCTCGGCCGACTCAACGAGACGAGCCTCATGTTCTTCGACACGGCCCGAACGTGGGGCGTCCGGAGCCCGGCGGTCGAGAGCCTTGTGATCCCCGATGTCGCCCCCGGGGGGCGTTCGAGCGCACGGATGTGGCTGCACAACACGACCACGTCGGCAGTGGCGAACGTACGGCCTTGGACCCGGAGGCTGGTCAGCCATACCGGGGTCCGCCTTCCGGCCGCGGCGGTGGCCTTCTCGCCGAAGCGGATCGACCGCCTGGACGCGGGCGAGAGTCAGGAGATCCTCGTCACGGTTCACCTCGACGATGACGCCGCCCCCGGCGCCTACCACGGGCAGGTTCTCGTAGAGGGGCTTCCAGACGCCGCCTTCCCCATCGTGGCCCGGGTCGTTCCCCGGGTGCGAGGGTCGTGACCGAGGGTGACGACGAGCCCTCGACGAGCCTGACCCGCTACGGGGGCATCGTCGCCGACGCGTTGCGCCGGCATGTCGAGTCCGTGCCCAGCAACGAGTATCTGGCCGCCCCGGTGATGGATTATCCCCGCCGTCCCGGGAAGGCCCTCCGCCCGAGCCTCTGCCTGGCAACCTGCGAGGCCTTCGGTGGAGGGCTCGCCGATGCCGTTCCCACCGCCGTGGCCATCGAATTGCTGCACAATGCGTTCCTCGTGCACGACGACATCGAGGACAGGAGCCTCCTCCGCCGGGGCGAACCCACCCTGCACCGGCGGTACGGCACCGCGCTGGCCCTCAACGCCGGGGACGCACTCGCCCTCCACGGGCTCGGCTCGTTGCGGGAGAACATCGATCGGCTCGGAGGCCGGCTGGCCGAGCAGATCATGGTGGAATTCGATTTCATGAGCCGGCAGACCGTGGCCGGGCAGGCGCTCGAGCTCGGGTGGTGCCGGGACAACCGGATCGACCTCCATCCCGACGACTACCTCGAGCTCATCATGAAGAAGACCTGCTGGTACACCACGGTGCTGCCCCTGCGGGCCGGGGCCCTCATCGGCTCTCGGGGGAGGGCCGACCTGGAGCCGATGATCGGTTTCGGATTCCTGCTCGGCGCCGCCTTTCAGATCCGGGACGACATCCTCAATCTCATCGGCGACACCGATGCGTACGGCAAGGAGCCGCTCGGTGACCTACGGGAGGGAAAGCGAACGTTGATGCTGATCCACCTGCTGGCCGCGGCCGACCGGTCCGACCGCAACTGGCTGGTGGGCTACCTCGCACAGGACATCGGAGAGCGGCACCCACAGGATGCGGCTCGGGTCTTCAACCTGATGGTGGCGTACGGGAGCATCGCCTTTTCGAGCGAGTTCGCCAGTGGAGTGGCCCGATCGGCGGAGGAAGCGATGGATGACGCATTCGCCCACCAGCCTGACTCCCTGGCCCGTCGGTTCGTGGCCAGGCTGGTGCCGTACATGGTGGAGCGTGCCTCCTGAGCGTGCCGGGCGCGTCGCAGGCTGCGAAGGCACCGATCGGGAGGCGAGCGTGGTCAGTGAAAAGGAGTTGTGGGCCGGCCCGGGTCGGGCCAAGCTGAGCTGTGCCCGAAAACCGATTCGTCGGCGGGATCGCCAGCAGCTACGACCGATCTGGGACCGGTATGTTCTCAGACCAGGTTCTCGAGGCGACCGTCGACTGCCTGGTCGAGTTGACCGGTGGGGGAGCGGCGACGGAATTCGCCATCGGTACTGGCCGGGTGGCGATCCCCTTGGCCGCCCGGGGTGTCCCGGTCGCGTGGGTCGAGCTGTCTGCGGACATGCTGGCGGTGCTGCGGTCGAAGCCCGAAGCGAGCGGTATCTCCGCCGTCGAAGGTGACATGGCCGTGACGTCCGTGGAGGGCGAGTTCTCCTCGACTACCTGGTCTTCAACACGATCGCCAGCCTCACGTCCCAGGACGAGCTGGTCGCATGGTGGGACCGCTCGCCATTCACCGGTGAGGGCCTCTCACACGTGGGCGTGTGGCGTCTCCCGGAGGCGTAGACGCAGTGGCCGACTTGACGACGGGTTGGCCCATGCGGTGAGCCTTCGGATCGGCGGATCGGGTCGGATCGGCGGGTCGGGCGGAGGTAACCCGGCCGCGAGGTGCGACGGCGGCAGGCGCCACCCCGTTCGTTGCCGGGGGCTCAGCGTTCGTGCATGGTGTGGTCGTGACTGTGAGCCGGCCCAGCGTGCCTTCCCTGACCCGGCATCGGTGCGACCTCGCCCCGGAATCCCAGCACCCGGAGGAAGAACACTCCGATGCGGTTCGGGCCTTTGCGCAACTGCGCCGCCTTGGCCTCGGCTTCATGGCCGTCCGTCACGCGAAATTCTGCGTGGTCCCGCGTACCGCACACGTCCGCTCACGTTCGGAATCGTAATAGGCCTGGATCACGGCTCCAAATACGGTGGGGACTCAGGCCTCGGGCGGCGAAGAATGCATCTGGGGATCGGGCGGGAAAGACCGACCGCTCGAAACGAGCCCGACCCGACACTCGGTCGGGGGAGGGTGAACCAGGTCCCAGACGCGCGGCTCACCTGTCCTAGAGTGCTCCGCTTGCTCGCCCGGCGAGGCCATCGACGACATCAACGACCGCACGAATGAGAGATTCGGCCTGAGCCGAGCCTTGTGCAATCCACACCTCGCGGTCTTCCTCCCAGACACTGCTTACGCCGGGCACTGAGCGAAGGGCTGCATCGACGCCCCGACGAAGTTCGGATTCGAGTGGCTGTCCACGGATGAACTCGGCCATGCCGACAACCACGCGCCAATCATCTCCCCGGGGCTGGTACGCGCTGACTCCCCGAAGCTCGTCATCGCCGACGTCTCGGTACCACTCCGCCTCGATCTCTCCATCTTCGGGTACCGCCCGAATCACATCGCCGTCACCCATGGAGTGACGATAACCCACGGTCGATCGCGATACCCGTGTCGCTGTCGTCGACACCGGGTCGGTGGACGGAGCCGGACGGACCTTCCGGCCTCAGACCTTGGAGAACTGGGCGCGGACGAAGACCCTGGTCTTCAGTCCAGCCCCCAACGGCGTCAACGTGAGCCCCCATGCGCTCCGATCAATGGTTACATCGGCCCAGATGGTCGCCGTGTCGGCAGCGACCCGGAAATAGGCCGACACCGCGAGCGGTCTCCTCACCGCATGGGCCGTAAGAGTGCCGTCAAGATCTATTGTCCCCGGTCCGGTCAGTCGGCCGCTCGTCGCCTCGTAGGTGATGGTGGGAAACGATTCGACCTCGAGGAATTCAGGCGTCCGCAGGTGGGCGTTCCGCTTCTTGTTCTTGGTCTCGACCGATGCGGCGTCGATGACCAGCGTTCCGGCGATGCCGCCGTCGGCGGTGACGGTTCCCACTCCCTCGAGCGACCGGAACGTCCCCTTCGCCGGGATCACCCAGAGGGCCCTGGTGTGAAATTCGATCGACGTCCGATCAGGATCAAGCTTCCAGCTGCCGGCGAAGTCACTCAACTCCAAGGCGTTCTGGCTCGGGGATGCCACAGGATTGCCTCCGCGATGTTGGCGACCATCTCATCTGACCACAAGCGACCTCCGACCACCACACCGAGGTCCCGGTGTCACTCTACGCATGTGCGCCGGCCGAGCCTGCGAGGAGGGCTGTGTTCACGCCCAACGACCTACCGTGGCCCGCCCGCACCTCGAAGGCAGGGGCACTGACCGAGCTTCTCGTTGGTGTCGAGCTTCACCACCAGTTGCTGGCCGACAACAACGCACACAGCCACAGACGCTCCACCTCGAGGTCGCTCTTTGCCGCAAGATCATCATGCCTCAAGGTAGCCCTGAGCCTCGCCCCCGGGAGGAAGCCGACACGTTCAGCATCGTCGAATGCCCACTCGGGCCCGAATACTCGGAGTCGGGGCCCGAGAGAATGATCGACACTCGCTGCTGCAGTTCGGGGACGAGCTCCTCTTCGAACCAGGCGTTCTTCTTCAGCCAGAGGTTGTTTCGTGGGCTCGGGTGAGGCATCGGCACCGTCGAGGGCCAGTGGTCCCTCCACGACTTCACGGTGTCGGTCACGGAGGGACCAGAAGCGGGCAGGTGGTACTGCTGTGCATACTTGCCGATCACAAGCGTGAGTTGCACGCCTCCGAGCTGGGCCAGGATCTTCTCCCTCCAGGCGGGCGCGCATTCCGGCCGAGGCGGGAGGTCGCCCGACGAACCGGTGCCGGGGTAACAGAAGCCCATTGGCAGAATCGCGAGGCACGTGGGGTCGTAGAAGGACTCACGTCCAATCCCCATCCATGCCCGCAATCGGTCTCCACTCGCATCATGGAATGCGATCCCGGATCCATGCACCTTGCGCCCGGGCGCCTGACCGACGACCAGGATCTTCGCCCTCGGGTCGAGTTGGACGACAGGCCGCGGGCCAAGCGGCAGGACATCTGTGCAGAGCGTGCACCTTCGAACTTCGACCAGCAGCGACGAGAACCCTTTGATCGTTCACACATCCTTGGAATCAGCGAGACGGCGGACAGACACTTCTCCGTGGACGACCATAGGCCCACGCCGGTTCTCAATGCACGGTCCCCTGGCCCATATCACCGGTCGGCGATCGGGTTGGAGGGGCCAGTCCCTTCTACGTCGTCCACGCCGATCCAGCCGGTCATCATTTCTGCCTCTGTCCGGATCGGTCGACCGACGGGTGGGGCTGGTTGCGCCCTGAACCCGGCAGGCGGGACATACTCGGACTTGTGGAGTGAGCGAGATTCGGTGTCCGAGACCGCCAGCACTGCAGGTAGGGATTGACCTCGGTCGTAGAGGAGATTTCAAGCTCATGGCCGTGGGCGCTCAAGTCGGGATCGGAACTGGTCGAAACGACGGGGAGGACCTGCCGAGAATCGGAATGCCGGAGTAGTGGGAATCCGCGATCCGCTGATGAACGACGAGGCAACGAAGCCAGATGAAACGCAAACGCTTTCTGCCGCTGGCCGCAATTCCGTTGGCCATGGTACTTCCGCACACTGCGGGTGCAGCATCGCTGCGCGCCGGAGTGCGGTTGGACCAGGGTACGCACGTGGCCCATCTGACCATTCCCGATCCCTGCAAGCCGCGTGGGAAGAACGTCGCGGGGACGTGCAAGTGGCTCTTCTGGGGTGATGAGCCCGACGTCGCCGGCCGCCCGGTGATCGGATACGTCGAGGGGCGTTCCGGCACCCTGTCGCTGACTACCCCCAGATTCTGCGGTGTCGTCCAGTATGACGCCCTTGTCAGCGGCTCGAACAACGTCTGGCACTACGTGGCCGGCCACCGGTACACGATCGATGCGTGCAAGCCACCACCACCACCACCACCACCACGCCGCCACTGCGAGCCTGGGATACACCCACGTTGATCGTCCCTTCTTCGCTTGTCCCGAACACGGGATGAACGGCGCGAGGAACGGATTCGGGCCATGATCCTTGGGTGGAGGAACGAACCACATCCCGCGGTGACCGGGAGGCCCGGCGCACGGCCGCGTCCGTCGACAACGTGCCTGGGACGTGGAGTCGTAGGCGGTTCTTGAAGCTCGGCCTTGCAGGGGTTGGAGTGGTCGTCGTGGCCGGGGCAACCGGATTTGAGCTGGTATCTCACGGGGTGCTGCCCGGACAGCACGCGCTCGACCAGCTCGACGGGGCTTGCTCCGTGGAGAGTCCTACCCTCGTCTTCTCACCGCTCGGCAGCTCCACGACCGGCACGTTCCACTCAGCCGCTCGCAATCGAACAGTTGGATACACCATCGGCTACCCACCGGGCCATGGGACCGGAAGCCATCTACCGCTCGTCATAATGCTCCACGGCTTCGGTGGCAACCATACAAATGCCTTGGCCGGAATGTCGCCGGCACAGGCGGTGGCACTCCGGGTCGATGGCCACGGCCTGGCACCCACGGCCATCGTGACCGTCGATGGTGGCGATGGGTACTGGAATCCTCACCCGGGAGACGATCCGATGGGCATGGTGATCAACGAATTGATACCTCTCTGCCAGAAATTCGGACTCGGTCGACCTCCGCAGAAGATCGGCACCATGGGAATCTCGATGGGCGGCTACGGTGCGATCATCCTGGCCGAGAAGTATCCCGATGTCTTCTCCGCGGTGGCTGCCATCAGTCCGGCCATCTGGACGAGCTACAACCAGGCCGCCTCGGCCAATGCCGGTGCCTACGCGTCGCCGAGGGCGTTCAGCACCTACGACGCGGTCACTCACGCCAAGGCGCTGGCGGGCAAGCCGGTCCGGGTGGCGTCAGGCGATCAGGATCCGTTCCACCCGGGGGTCGAGGCCCTCACTGAGGCCCTGCCCCCCGGGGCCATCGTGTTGGTGTCACACGGCTGTCACACCAGCCCGTTCTTCCTGTCGCAAGAGCCGCCCTCGCTGGCGTTTCTCGCCCGCCATCTCGCCGGATAGCCATCTACGTCGGACCGGACTCTTCTCCTCAGGGGCGTACGTCCGGCATCGACCTGGGTGGCCCGGGCCTCAGCCGGTGGCTCGAGACGGCCGAGCGGTGGAGGGGCGACATGCTGATGCCCTCCAGCGCATCCCGGCGGGGCCGCCTCCACCGGGACGCCGCCGTGACGCGACGCCCGCCCTGGCAATGGTGGAGGCCCGGGAACACCGACAAGGTAAAATGAGGTGACGTGGAAAGGGAAGAGATGGTCGTATCCAACCCCAGCCCACCCAAGGCGAAGTTGACTGGCGGGCAGAAGTGGTTGATCGCCGGCCTGCTCGTGCTCCAGGTTCCTTCGAGCCTGATCTTCTATCCCTTGGCCGCGGTCTTTTCGTTGACTGGAATCGGCATACCACTGAGCATGATCTTCTTGGGAATCGGAACGATGCCCTTCTCCTTGGCCATGAAACGAAAGCGCGCATGGCAATATGGCGAGGATCCGGGCTCGAGGATCGCCGGCGACCAACCGCTGCAGAGGATCGAGTCCGGTCCGCGGCTGGTCGAGATCACCGTTCCCCTCCGGACCTCGCCATTCAGTTCGTCAATCCGTTCCGATCATTGGTTGAGGGGCCGAAGACGCAGGATGTGATGTGAACTCGGTTGGGTCCAGATCTCTTAGCCCGCGGTGAAGCTGACTGCCGAAAAGTGCTCTCTACCGCCTTCGGGCTAGAGGTTCACCAGCAGCTTCTCAGCCACGAGGACTCTTGGTCCGTCTCGGCGGGTTTCTCGAATCCACACGCCACCAGAGCCAATGAGGCGAGGGTCAAGGCGCCAGATCCGATCGAGATCATGAACAACCCGTAGCCGCATTGAAGATCCTCGAATATCACGTGCGAGGCCGCCAAAGACACCCTGAATTGTCAGCGCGATGCCCATTGACAAGAGCGGTAGGCCCGAGGTGAACGGCTTCAGCCCACCCGGAATGGCAAGTCCGATCGCCCCGATCCCGACAACAATCGGGATCGAATCGAACCAAACAGAGCTTGTACTGTCCAGACCGGAATTGGGGTGATGGAAGCAGTTCACGAAGAAGCCCCAGAATCCGATCGCACCCCCAGCCAGACCGATGAGAATCACGAGCCTCGACCGGTGCTGTTGGTGACGGTCGTGGTGCCGGAGTTGTAGATGCCGCAGCGCCGACCAGGGCGGTATTGCCCGACACGGTGCTGTTGGTGAGGGTCAACGGGCCGTAGCTGAGGATGCCGCCGCCAAAGTAGGCGGCGGTGTTGCCCGACACATTGCTGTTGGTGAGGGTCAGCGTGCCGAAGGTGTCGATGCCGCCGCCGTACCCACCACCGGTGTTGTCACCGGTCTCGACCGTCAAATTGTTCACAGAGACGGTCCCACTGTTGATGGTCGGCACGGGCCCTTGGACCCGGTCCCGCTCAGGGTGCCGGAGCCTTGCAGGGTCAGATTCTCGCCGATGGCGAAGTTCCCGGTGCAGGTCCCGTGCACGAGAAGCGTCGAGCCTGACGCAGCGCCATTGATGGCTGTCTGCAAGTTGCCCCCCGTGTTGCAGTTCACGACCGTTGTGGGCGTGGCCGATGCGGGCACCTCACCGCCGACCATCAATCCGACCACCACGGTCCCGAACACCAGCGAGCCAGCCAGCACGGACCGCAGACTTCTGCCACGAAGAACAACACCCATGGATCAACACAATCCGCTCTTGGGTGCCGCCGATACCGCACCTGCCTGAGTGACCTGCTAACACGGATCGTCAGGGGCGACAATCGTGGTGCCGAGAGTGGCCGTTCTAGCCCGGAGGGTGGTGGAATTGTCGGCGAAGAATGACCAGGGGGTGCTACCGAACATCGGTGCAAAGACTTGACCCGCCGCAGGTCCTCGACGCGCCTGGACGTGGCCCTCGCAGCTCCATAGCCGCATCCGTCCCTTCCCACCTTGGTGCCGCCACTCCGCGTCACCGGCTCAGTGCAACTGCTCGGGCTGCCCATCCTGAACCCGGGACCTCGGCTCACCATCCGCCAGCACCGACCTGATTCGCCCCGGACGGCCTTGGCGTAGCGGGCCATTCAAGGAAGAGTAGGACGGGAGGAGTGACCGGACATCCTGACCGATGTGGACGGGTAACGTTTTGCCATGCGGTATCTGTGGATCGGCGGACTAGTTGCCATCGCAACTCTCGGCACAGGCTGTTCAGGATCGGGAAGCTCCACGACAACCACGATCCCTTCGGCAGCCACGGCAGCCACGGCAAACACGACGGCCACGGCAAACACGACAGCCACGGCAGCCACGACAGCCACGACAGCCACGGCAGCCACGTCCACCCCGTGGATTGCGTCGGGGCCGTGGGATCGAGTGGCGTGTGCGAGTTTCGTGGCTTTCAGTCAGGATGCCGGACAGTCGCACCAGCGCATCGTAGATGACCTCAGAACCATGTTTCGGGATTTGCAACGCGTCGAGAACACAACGTTGCGACGGGCGGGTCGTAGGGCGGAGGATCAGCTGTCGAGAGACGACCTCCCTCCGTTCAGAAGAAATCTTCTTTTGATATCTCGCATCTGCACAGGTATGAGTTGATCGAGGGGACATGAGGTAGGGGAGCGTTGTATATTGCCCGCGCGCGGTCGTTGGTGTGGGGGTCGAGGTCCTCGTCGCAGACTCGCCTCGACCTGCTGGCCACGTTGCAAAAGCGTGCGCAACCGGTCCATGCCGAGGTCACTCTCGTTTGCCATCATGCCCGTCCATCATGGCTGCGAAGGGTAACGTTCACAATGGAAGCGTGCCCCGCAACGCCCGGTTCAGCAGTGGCCATCAATGTGGTCTACCGGCATTAGTCGCCGTGTGGAACAGTTGGTAGGTGGGACTTGGACTACGACCTCACCAGAGTGTCTCAGGACTCCAGCCGTGACGCTTGCCGGCTTTCCAAACTTTCCGGGGAAGCATGGGCACGACGCCATTATCTCTCCAAGCGAAGTGGCCGCCAGATTTCTGGAGAACTCCGACCTGACTGTCCCGGAAGCAGCCATCCTTACCTACCAGGGTCTGATTCCTGGCTACCTAACCGAACACGGATTCTCGCCATTCGATGGCTACCCCGGACCCTGGCGAACTCTCTGGCTTCCAACTGATCATCATGGACCGTCTATTGGAATCGCCAATGGCTTCGGCATCGGCGCTCCCGCAGCCGCCAAGGTACTCGAAGATTTGATCGCTCTCGGCGTCCAACGCTTCATAAGCATCGGCGCAGCGGGTTGTCTCGATCCAGAGATCGGATTCGGAGAGGTCGTCGTCTGCACGGCCGCCGTTCGGGACGAGGGCTTGTCTCACCACTACCTGCCCTCGGAGAAGTTCTCGTACCCATCACTCACCCTAACGAACCGACTTACCGAAGTGCTGTCGGCGCGGTCGGTTCCCCATCGTTCAGGCCCGACTTGGACAGTAGACACCCCCTACCGAGAGACCGTCGCTGAGGCACAGTCCTACCGGGCAGAGGGAATCGTGACGGTGGAGATGGAGGCCGCCGGTCTCTTTGCCGTAGCTGAATACCGGAGAGTCGAAATCGCATCGGCGTTCGTAGTCAGCGATCATCTCCTGGCCGGAGAGGAGTGGAGCCAGGCATTTGGAAGCGACGGACTCAGACGAGGAAGTATCGAACTCCTGGAAAGTTGTTTGGATCTGCTGAGCTAAGACACACGTATCCCTACACGCCGGCAGGTCACGTCGCCTCTGCTACTGGCTTCCACTTCGCCTTCGGGTCACCCCATCCGGGGGCTTGGCTGGAGGGTACTCCCAGCCATACCCCTGCCGCCGAGCCAAAGCCCTTCCCTCAGCCTCACACTTCTTGTGGACAAGGACTGTCTGTGCGCTGACGGAATGCAAGGGACCGTGGTCCTCACGCAAATAGAGGATGGCTTTCGTTCCACCGATACGTCCGCCTGTCCCCGGCTTCCGGCAGACCACGCAGTGTTCGTCGTGCTCGGGATCATTGCCAAGCCACCAGATGGTGTCTCTACCCCTGGGGTCGTTGACTCTCGCCGTGCAGGAGTGACAGCGAGGCTCAAGGTCGAGGTCGTCCCAAGGATGAGTCGGAGGGTCAACTGCTTTGGCGAGAAAGCACTCTGAAACCATCGATGCCTGCCCATCGACCACCCGGAAGGCATGCCAGTACCGGTTGAGGTCGGCGTCCTTCGATGGATGGCGGCCAGCCAGAAAGTCCACGCACCGATGCTAGGCAAGCAAAGGCCGCGGGGCCTCGGGTGCCCCGGAACCCCGATTCAACCCCACAACCCGGAGGGGGGCGCGAGTTACGGAGTCCTACGACCTCTCTGCGGCTCCGGAGTGGTTACACGAAGCCACCACTGGAGGCGAGCAGTGGCGACCGGCCGTGGAGGCCAGCCTGGCCAGCCTGGCCAACCTGGTCGAGCAAGCTCATTGACATCCGGGGTCGGGCGTAGCTCGCTGGCTCCAGCCTGCTTGTAACAGCAGCTGTTGCGGTCATCTGGGTGCCCCATACCGCCCCGGCCGGGGGGCGTTATCCAGGGCCCAGTGCTTGCCGTCCGCGAACTGCCACCGACCGCACATCCGGGCGTGTGGACAAGTCGATGGAGGTATCCGCCCAGTGGCTAGGCGCAGTCATCTGGTAGATCGACCTTCACCGTGCCGCCGGTTGTAATCATGACTGGCCTCGCCCGTGAATACAAGGTCGAGACGTCGTAGTTGCCTGGCGAAAGCTTGAAGGCGTAGAAGTGGTCACCCCGAACCGTCTGGCTGGAGACGGTCTGGCCGTTGCGACTGACCGTGACCGTTACGGTTTTCTTCCCGATCCCCTTGTTGGAGGGATAGGGCCAGCATGGAGATGCGACACCCGTGACAACGCCAACATGTTGTGTAATAGCTCTCTTCGCTGGTGCTGTCGTTGTTGATTTCGGAGGTGCCGTCGTTGTTGAACATCCCACGGCAAGCAAGACCGAGCCACCGATGGCGAAGTCAACCGCAACCCGGCGGAACATTGAAAGTGGCATCTCTACAGCCTCCCGCACCCGTCAGCCCGTTGGATTGGACCGCGCCTCTCCCACGTTACGTAGACGCATGAGACGACACGAAGGTTGCAAGAAGCTCGATTTGGGCTGCCTGGGCTGCCATTGAGGGGCCGTCCCGGAACACCGGCCCCGTTCCATTGCCATGAGCCGAAATCTGCACCCTACCCCGGAACGCCGGATCAGCCGGGCGCTATCGACCGGGGCGGACCGGCACTCACAGGACAGAGGGGGACTCACACTGGTCCGGGCACGTCGATAACGTTGGCGAGCCACCGCCACATCGCAGGCGCAGACAGTTCTCCAGCGGCTCGCTACCGCCCCTCGGAAGCGGTGCGGCGTTCCCCTCCGACCGTGCTCGACGAGGACCACGGGGAGTGTTGGACCGATCGGCGCTCCCTATCGGCAATGTTCTGTATCCACACCCGAAGGCCACTTCGTCATATTTACCGCTGCGGGGCTGGCCAGTCGTGGGCTTGGCTACACGGACATTGGGGAGGCCACCTTCCCCGATGAGTGCTCTCGACACCTCACCGGGGAATGGTGGATGTTCACCCGGGATTCCAGTGGAACTGGCGGCTGTCCGATCGGCTATCAGTTTCACGGCGGGGGTTGAGGACCAGCGCAGGGTATCCCGGACCACCGGCTGAGGGTCGCACTATCGAGCCCTAAACCGGCAGTGGCCGTCATCTGTGCGTTTTGGTCCGGGACCGAAAGACCGGCTGGACGAGCGGAGCGGGATTCGATGGACCCATCGATCGTCGAGGTCGGGCAAGCCGCCTCGCTGGGTGAGGTTAGAACCTGAAGCGAGTCAGCCCGCCGGGTTCGGTGGCAAGTACCACTGTCACCGAGTATGGCTTGATGCGATAGACGTTCCATGGCGGTGGTCCCTGTGACGGCGCGTTGAACGGGGCGGTGATGCCGATACCGGTCTCATCCAGTTCGGCTGGCCATCCCTGGTCCGCCCAGGCCCTGGCAAGGCGTGTCAGGGTGGCCGGGTCGGTCTCCCGCGCTGCTACACCCTCGGCAACGACGTCTGCATCAAGGATCGACACCGCGATCGAGCAGCGCGGGTCGCGCTCAACATTGCGGCCCTTCCGGGTACTCGAGCCGGTCTGGAACCAGAAGCTTCCGTCAAGCCAGAGCGCACCGACCGCAGTCACATGGGGGCTCCCGTCGTCATTCAGCGTCGAGAGCCACGTCGTACGAGCGTTGTGGGCGTCTGGAGCCGGCGGAGATCCGGCATCGAGCTTCTCGACGATGTCCACCCAATTCACCGGAGGAAGGCCCTCTGTCGCACCCAAGTTGATGATGTCCATTGCGTCCCCTTCCGATAATCCGGCGACACTCCTCCGGGCCGTGTCGTCCATCAGGCGTTTACCGGTTTCGAGCGTGCGGGTCCTCATGCCAATTTCGCGGTCAGTCCGCGAGAAGGTGCTCGAGCTTCTCGAGCTGCTCGGACCAACCCTGCTGGGCACCGGCCATCGCCCCGGCGGGCGGCATGGGCTCGAAGTAGGACTGCCGCACGGTGAGCGCTGTGCCCCCGTCGCGGGCTTCAAAGGTCACCTCGATGAGCGTGGCGAAGAGCTCGCCCTGCTCGTCGTTCACGGCCCGGCCGCTCATGACCAGGCGGTGCGGACGATCGATCTCGTAGTACTCACCACCCATATGGTGGGAGAATTGGGCCTCCGCGGGGATGGAGCCCGGCCACTCCATGGCGAGCCGGTACTTTCCGCCGACGCGAAGGTCCACCTCGGCGGCGGGGCAGGTGAAGCCGTTTGGCCACCACCATTTCTCAAGCTGGTCCGGGTCGCTGAAGGCGTCAAAGACCCGCTCCGGATGGGCCTTGATGGCGCGCTCGATGACGAGCTGGGTGATTGGAGTCGCGGATCGGACGTCCACCGCGCTGCGGGTCTCAGGCATTGGGATTCTCCTCAATCGTTGGTTCGGTTTGGGTGGCTAGATGGACCTCGAGACGGTCGAGGCGGTCGGACCATTCGGCGTGCGCGCTGCGGAGCCAGTCGTCCACCGGGGCCAGGCCTTCGAGCATGAGTCGGGCCGGGCGCCGCTGGCCGTCGCGGGCCCGGCCGATCAGCCCGGCCCGCTCCAGCACCTTGAGGTGCTTGGTGATGGCAGGTTGCGTCAGCGTGGAGGCCTCTGCGAGCTCGACGACGCCGGCTTCACCGGTCGCGAGGCGCTCGAGGATCGCCCGGCGAGTGGGGTCGGCCAGGGCGGCGAAGGCCCTGCTCACGGTGTCCTCACTGTGCATCACTACAAGGTAATATAACCACCTGGTAAAGTCAAGAGCCTGGCAGGCCCGAATCGAGAGGCTTGCTCCCTTGGACTCTTCATCGATAAGAAGGGTCGAAGCGCCCCGGCAACCGGGTGGTGGGACAGTCAGTTTGAGAACGGAACCAGACGACGACGCGTAGCCCACAGGATCCCGATTGCAACCCCTGCCGTCCCCACTACCCCGGCTGTCATGATTATTTCCCAGAACGTGCTCAGGGACCGGCAGACCTCAGGACCACCGTGAATCGTCGCTGAATGACAGTCAGAAATCACGGTACCGGGATCTGCAACGAGCATCACGATCCCGGTGACGACCATCGCCACGAAACCGCCGATCAATCCTCCTCCGACCACCAGCAAACTGCGCCCGATTTGCAGCACGTTTCCATTGTTGCACTCCGACGGTGGCCTCTACCGTCCAGAGGCGGCCATCGCCTTTCAGATCGTCGAGTCACGCACCGAGAAGGTCATCGAACGACTCGGATACCATCCATTCTGTGTTCGACGTGCGGCGGCCCAGACAGAGTGCAAGCTTTCGCTGGGGAACACTGGCGATACGGTGAACACCGTGGATCTCCCAGAGCTACTGGTCGGGGACATCGGCGAATGGCGAAGATGGTTGAGCGGTCATCACGCCGATTCACCGGGTGTCTGGCTGGTACTGGCCAAAAAAGGAACGGTCGATCCGACAACCGTCTCGTACGACGAGGCGCTCGACGAGGCGATCTGCTTCGGCTGGATTGATGGGCAATTAGGGCGTCGTGACACCGCTACCTTCCGACGTCGTTTCACGCCTCGAAAAGCTCGCAGTCCGTGGTCTCGGCGGAACGCTGCCATCGCTGAAAGGCTGATCGCCACCGGCCGAATGCATCGATCAGGCGAAGACGAGGTGCGGCAGGCGAAAGAGGACGGCCGATGGGAGGCCGCCTACGCCGGGCAAGCCAGCATTGAGGTGCCGGAGGACCTTCTCGCTGCCCTGGGTGCCAATCCCCGCGCAAAGGCGATGTTTGAGATGCTCACAAGCGCGAATCGGTACGCCATCCTCTACAGGATCGGAAACGCCAAAAAACCCGAAACCCGCTCCAGGCGCATCGGCCAGTTTGTCGAGATGTTGGCCCGAGGCGAGACCATCCACCCTCAGGCTCCATGATCACCCGAGGAGAAGATTCAATTCTCCTAGCTGCTCGGGCAGTTCAGGTCACTGATGGTTAGGACTTCCCCGCCTCATGGGTCTCGGTGAATATGTCTCCCTGAGCCGCAGCCGACCCTGACCTACCGCCGCCCGGCCCACGGAGGACGAATGCGATGATGACGGCGATGACAGCTCCGGCCAGCGGACCGGCGATAGAGACCCAATAGCCGCTGAAGGACCTTCCCACCAGATCGGGGCCGAAGGTGCGAGCTGGCACTTCTGATCACACCTTCCTGGCTCTGGGGACATTGCGGGCAGTGCCGAAAGGGCCGAGCCGGCAGCGGGACATGGGGCTGGGCTGCCCCGAAACCGCCGGGCCAAGTAGGCCCTGGGGCCGTTGGGCAAAGCCCTGTTCGACGGAATACGAGCGTATGCGGAGCAGGCCAACATCGAGATTGACGGACAGCCGAAGGACCCCGAGGTTGACGTGCCGCCAGAGCATGTGATGACGGCGTCGCGAAGCTTCGTTGCGAACTTCTTCCCCACATTGGTACCGACATCTCCGAACTAGTGCCTCCGGGGAGGATGTCCGAATGAGTCGGCGGCGAGGCCACCGACTCTGCTTCTGACCACCGGATCGGTGGGGCCCCGACTCCACTGAATAGACTGCTCCAAGGCATTCTCCACGACATGAGGTCGGTGAGTTGCAACAAGGTTCAGCTCCCGCCGTACAAGCGTCGTCGCTAGGACTGCTTCACAAAGTAATTCTCGAATATCCGGCCCCAAATTGGCGTTCCACGCCGGATTCCACGCGTGCCCACCTGCCCCGTAGCAGTAGGTGATCATGCAATCTCCTCGGGACCACGAGAAGGCGAACCCAATCTCCCCGTTCAGGCCGTCGTCGAGGACGTCGGAGGCCATGGCGGAATGAAATTGCGTCAGCCAGAGCCAGTAGTTCGGAGACGGCCCTGATGCAGAGGTGGCCGCGTTGTAATCGCCACCGGGCGAACCGTTGGCATTCCCGGTTTCGTCGATGAGGATCGGATAGGACTGCTCATGTGCCGTGTACCGGCTGTTGAAGGCTTGTTCGTCCGTCTCGGATCTCGAGTACATCCCCGATACGAAACCCTCGGCGGCGGAGGGCCACTCCGTGGCGTAGGAATGGATGGAGAAGAGGATATTTCCACCCAGTCTGTCTGCGTAGTCCGTCAGCTCGTGGATGGCGGACATTGAGAAGTCGGACGAGTGGTCGTTGGTGTCGACGACGATCACACCCGGGTACTTCATCTGATGGCGCCAGAAGTTGAGCTCCTTCTCCCAGACGCTCAACCACTTGGACTCGGAGATCCCGTTTGGTTCGTTGAAGGGCTCGACGATGACGTTGCGATTGGTTTCGATGACCGGTTTGAGGGCAAGCCAGAAGGAGTGCCAGGCCGAATAGTCATGGGTGATCCGGGCGCCGTCCCCCATCGAGTCCCAATTCCCGAGTTCCACGGTGAGCCCGTTGTCGGCCGCAGTGGAGATGAGGGACTGGAGCTCGGATACGTAGGACGAGCGACGGAGGTACGTCTGGTCGTCGTACTCCCAGGCTCCGAGTCCGATGCGGACCAGGTCCAAGCCCTGACCGGCCATGAACGAGTCCCAGGTGCTCCGATTGGCGTAGTAGGCCGCGCTGGTGGCGCTCATCGCAGGATCGCGCGATCCGCTGTCGTTGTAGGCGTACCAGTACTGGGTGACGCCCTTCACGATGAACCTGGATCCAGACGCGGTATCCAAGGTTGAGCCGGTGACCGTGAGCGGCCAGATCGATGCGGACGCCGCGTGCGAGGGGGCGACGAGTAGATCCATGAGAAGCACGAGAATCACGAAGACCTTTTTCACAGTCGAGCCACACCTTCAGCAATCGGCCACCGACCACCGGTTCCGCAACCTCTCCTGGCCGTTTCTCGGGGGTCAGCATGCCGCCATTCGGCGACCGGACGCCATCCTCAAAATTGGTGGGAATCCGGGAGTGGCTGGCGAATGACGGTCAAGGCCCGAAATCGGACATGTCTCGTCGGGCTGGGGGCGACCCGACGTGACGGCTCCCGTCCCGGGTCTGGAGCGGCGGCAAGGCTGGCATCCACCCGGGTCTCGTGCGCCGCCTGCCCCTCCGGCTCTGATCGATGAGAGCCCGTGACGCCGCGCACGCTACGATGCGATGTCGGGGTGACCTCGCTCTTCCACCATGTGTTCCAGGACCGCGACCGTCTCGATGCGAAAGAACGCCGACATCTTTGGCCGAGCACTGTTGGACTGGACGCGAGGCGGGACTGCTCCGGAGATGATCGAACGCGAGGATGGTTTCACGGACCTCAGTGCCGGACATGAGTTGTACCTTGCCGACTACAAGGACTGGCCCATCTCCGAGCGGAGGTCGATACGGTACGCCCGTGGTCGGGTCGTTGACGTGGGTTGTGGTGCAGGTCGTGTCACCCTGTACCTTCAGCGACGTGGGTTCGATGTCGTAGGGCTGGATGCCTCGCGCCTTGCCATTCGATCCGCCCGGTTGCGTGGAGTGCGGGAGGCATGGTGCACGTCGATCGATGGACTGGGCGGGCGAATGGAATCGTTCGACACCATCGTGATGTTCGGGAACAACTTCGGGCTTTTTGGGACTCCCGAGCGTCTGCGGCGGATGTTGGGTGTCTGGGCGCGGAGGACCGGTCCCGGTACGCGAATCCTGGCCCAGAGCACGAACCCCTATTGCGGGGGCGCTCCGGCCATCGATCGGGCGCACTACCGACGGAACAAGGAACAGGGGCGGATGCCCGGACAAGTGCGTATCCGATCCCAGTACCGAGGCGCTGCCGGTGAGTGGTCTCGCTGGCTCTTCGTCTCGCGGAGCGAAATGAAGAGCCTCCTGAAGGGCACAGGATGGCGCCAAGCCCATATTTTTGGAGGGTTGCCCCGCGAGTCCTACGTTGCCGTCTTGGAGAAGGACTGATGGAGCGAGGGGTCGAAACCGGTGGGAGCCGACGGTGGCGCGGTCAGCAGATTTGCCCGATGGCAACCCCGGGCAGACTGGGAACGATCGGACCATTAGAAAACACCGTCACGCCGGTGGTAGTGCCGGCGTGACGGTGTTTCTTGCCCCATCCTTGAGAGCGAACCGTGGGAGCGGTGCTCCAGTGCATTTCTAGCAACAGGGAGTAACCAACGCGTCAAGGCCGGCTTACGTCTCAGTGAACGTTTTGTGTGTGAACGTCTGGTGTCATCGAGATCCGTGGCTCCAGAGGGCGTTGTTCACGTTGTGGGCGTGAGGGAACGAAGTACGAACCGTCCCGTTTCGGTGTAGATGGAGCTGCCGAACGGGGTGGCGGTCTTCACCCGAATGCTCCGGCGATTCTGGAGGGGGAGGCCGGTGGCGGTGTCGAACCAGATATCGTCATGCTGTGGCCCGACCTGTGCGCCGCTCAGTGTCCACTGTTCGGAAATGTGGGCCACGCGCACCCTATGTCCGGAGATCATCATGAAAGTCTCGCCCAGGTACCGGTTGGAGCCGGTGCTGACCACCTTGCCGGCGATCTCTGTCGATGACCCTGTGCAACGGACGGGCCACGACTGTCCGACAGCACGGTTTGCCGGCAGCGCCATCGCCCCTGGGTCGCAGTGCAGGGAGGAGAGGTTGGTTACCGCCACTGGTCCGATCATCCAACGCTGCCAGACCTGCTCTCCTGTCTGCTCGAGACCCTCGGCGCCCCGGCAATAGGTCCAGCTCTGCCAGTGGTTCGTGGAGAAGTCGATGCGGAAGCTCCAACAGTTGCTGGACACGGCCTCGACGGTTCCGGGCAACGTGGGCCCCTCCGGTTGGGAGAGGGGTGGGAGGCTGAGCTGGTCGGTTCCGGTGCCTGTGTACGAATAGACACCGGGGAGCGGGTGGGACCCGGTGGGGTCGGATGCGCCGGGGCGGTAGTTCCCGGCCGCCTGCTGGAGACTCACTTCCCGGGCACGGCCCCGGTAGGCCAGGCCCGCTGATACGAGTACGAAGATGATGACCAGGCCGAGCACACCCAAGAGGGTCCACCGAACCCGGTGGTGTCGCCGACCGGGCCGCTCGGGCACGGTCTCGCCTCGGTGAAGCTCCCCTTCCCGCAGCGCTGTCATGGCGTCGACCTGGCCCATGTGACCATCGTGAGCGCGGGCCTCAGGCGCAGACAGGGTCAAAGGTCCCGGCCTGGCCCGGTATCCGGACCGGACCGGTGTGGGGCGTGCGTGGGTCAGGGGCCGAGGGGGAGCACATTCGGGTCGAAGGACCCTACCGTTGGGGGCTCACATGGTTGAGACTGGCCGCAGCACTGGCGAGTGGGAGGTGCCATGGTGGTGGATGAAGGGGAGCATGGCCATGGGTGCAACGGAGCCTTGGCCCCGTTGATGGAGTCGCTGGCTCGGCGAGCCGCGGCCGAACAGTTCGGGCCGGTGATCGGGAGGGATGTTGGTTTTGTGCGTCGCATGCTCCCGGCCGTCGAGCGGTACGTCCGCTACTTCTCACCTCAAGTCCGGGGGATCGAGAACCTTCCTGCATCCGGACCCGTCCTGGTGGTGGGCAATCACTCGGGCGTGTTCTACATGCCCGACACCTGGTTGACGGCACTGGCGATCACCGCCCGACGGGGGGTCGATGCGCCCGCATACGGCCTTATCCACAACCTGTTCTTCGCGATCCCGGTTGTCGGCCCGTCAATGCGTCGCCTGGGCGGAGTACCTGCGAGCGGGGATGAGGCCGAGCGGGTCCTGAGTGAGGGCGCGCTCCTCCTCGATTATCCGGGAGGCGACACGGAGGCGTGCCGCCCGTGGTCGGACCGAAACCGGATCGTGTTCTCGGGCCATACCGGCTTCATCCGTCTGGCCCTCCGCACCGGCGTGCCGGTCGTGCCTGTCGTCGGCTACGGCGGCCACCAATCCCTGGTGGTGCTGTCACGCGGCGAGCATCTGGCTCGTGTGCTCGGATTGGGACGTCTTCGGATCAAAGTATTCCCGATCCTTCTCGGACCGTGGGGTGTGACTTCTGTTCTGACCCCACCTCCACCGCTGCCCGCCGCGGTCACCGTCGAATTCATGCCTCCTATCGATTGGAGTCCCCTGGGACAGGATGCAGCCGAGGATCCCGCAACCGTTGCTGCGTGCTACGCGGAGATCACACAGGCTATGCAGGTCACCCTTGATCGCCTGCATGCCGAACAACCCCATCCGGTAGTGCGGGGGTTCTCCCACCTGCTGCACGGTTCGAAAATGGCCGATCAACCATACGTCTGAAGGGCGATATCGGCCTCGATGTCGGGGCATTGCCATATCGACGGATCGACCATATCGACGGATTGACGGCCGACGGATTGACCACCGCCGCCGCTCGAGCCGGCTGGTTCATCCGTACCCCCCGAGTCCACCCTTCAGCCGGATGCTCTATCGCGTCGACTTCTTCGCCGGGGCCCGCTTGGTCGCCGACTTCTTCGCCGGCGCCCGCTTCGCCGGGGCCCGCTTGGCGGCCGCCGACTTCTTCGCCGGCGCTCGCTTTGCCACTCGAGCTGTCGTTTCGCGGCCCACTTCTGCGGCCCGGCGGGACTGCTCGTTGATGGCCCGCAATACGTCGCTCACCAGCTTTCGCTGACCCTTGATCACCCGTTCGGTGAAATCGAAGACCTCGTCGACCAACCGCTCAAGGTCGTGTGACAGCGGCGGAACGACCCGGTCCCCTCCCTTGGAGATTCCGTCTGCCAGCTGACGGCTGGCGTCCAGCAACTCGTCCTGCGCACGTTCGATCAGTTGCTCGATGTGCCTTCGGACGTCTCTCGATTCGGTCATGAGTAATCCCTTCTCCTGGTGATAGGCATTGCGCCCCCAGCGGCAGTCTCATCCGTTGCCATGTGTCTGGGGAGAGTCGAAAGTCACATCCTCGCTCCTGGAGACGCTGACGTCGTGCCGCGGATCCGTACGGCTCCCGGTTCCCTCACCGAGTGGTCCCATCTGGACGCTCCTCGGATTGCTCCGGGCGCCACTCGCCCGTCGAGGGGAATGCACCGTGTTCCGCCGCTCGGAGAGGTACTTCGACCGGGCGATGCTCCCCGGCGAGCTCGAGCACCGCCTCGAATCCTTCGCCGATGCACTCCACGAGCACAGCGGGATCGGGCACCGCCGCGGTATCGATGGTGAGACCGATGCAACACGTCCCGTCGTAGGAGAGCAGGGTGGCGTTGACCGCCGTACCGGTCGTTGGTCCAAAGACGTAATGTCCCGACACCGGCGCACCGGCAAGAAAGATCGGGATGTCGGCACCGGGTACGTTGCTGGCGATGAAGTCGATGTGCTTCAGCATGCTTCCGATGACGCTGGTCGGCAAGAGAGCCAGGACGCCGGCAATCGCATTGCTCAGTGGCTGGGCCCGGTCGTCACGAGCGAGTCGGCATCGTTGGCCCATGAGCCGCACCCGCTCACCCGCGTCGAGAACTGCCATCGGCACCTTGAAGCGTTCAAGCGTGATTCGATTGCCGCCAGCGGGGTCATCTTCTTTGCGGACCGATATCGGCAAGGTCATCCGAAGCTCTTCGACCGGGGCACCGTGGCGCTCGTGATAGCGGTGCAGCCCGGCGGTGACCGAGGCAATGAAGCCGTCGTTGAGGGAACCCCCAACCGATCCCGCCGCCCGCTTCAGGTCGTCCAGATCAACGGCGATCATGTCCAGGTGCCGGTCGAGGCTACGTTCGGTCATGATCGGCGAAAGAGTGTCGGGCACCGGCGCGACGAATCGGCCGATCGATCGCACCGTGGCCAGCGCATCGGAGGCCGACCCTGATGGATGCCGGGCGATTCGAGTGGCCAGGGGGACGGTGGTGACCAGTCCGCGGCGAATCGTGTCGAATGTGCGGCTCCAGTCGTAGGCGAGAGACTCCCGGATGAGTCCGACGGTCCCCGGGGCGGGGTGGGGTTCTGTGGCCTCAGGGTCATGATCCACGGGCCCCGGCTCCTCACCGACATCGAACAGCAGCCGCGCCAGCTGCATCCCGCCGATCCCATCGGTCAGGGAGTGATGGAGCTTCATGACCAGCGCGGCTCGATCGCCGCTCAAGTGCCCGATCAAGGTGAACTCCCAGAGCGGTCTCGAGAGGTCGAAAGCCCTCATTGTCTGCAGTCGGGCGAAATCTATGACTGTGGCCGAAGTGTGGGGGAGTGGCGAGTCGAACTGGTGGAGGTGCAGGGAGATATCGAAGTCCACGTCGACCCATCGCGGTGGCGCCAGGCGAGCAGGTGGTTCGACCGGACGCTGTCGGAAGCGGCGAGCCTTGTGCGTCGCCGCCTCCAGCCGGGCCGCAAGTACGCCGAAATCCGGGGTCCGGTCCAGCCAGGTTATGGAGACAACTGTCGAGTGAAGGGCAGGATCCTTCTCCAGGTGCCATGCGAACGCATCAGTGCCCCTCATGAACTCTTCGGGCTCTTCGCTCATCGTCACTCCCCGAGACATCGCCCCATGGTGCCAATCTAAGCCCGCCGGCCGACCCGGAGAAGGGCCGAAGGTCATCTCCAGGGGACCGTCTGTGGCTGGCATGCCACCCGAACGGCCAGATCCGCCGGCATGGAGGCCAGGTTTTCCTCCGGACCGATCCGCTCACCAGCGGGATCGACCTGAACCGGGGCATGTGGGGACATTCCGGCCGAAAGGCTCTACGCAGCGGCAGCCACGGCTCCTAAGGTGCGGTAAGGATGCCGGGGGAATGAAGGGATAGGTCATGGAACGGCTCAGCGCTCTCGATGCCGAGTTCCTCTATCTCGAAGACGATGTCTCGCACATGCACATCGCCGGGGCCTGTGTGTTCGATGGGCCCGCCCCACCCCTGTCCGATATCAAGGGCCTGGTCGCCTCGAAGCTGCATCTGATTCCGAGGTACCGCCAACGCATCCGATCCGTGCCGCTCGATCTGGGCCGGCCGGTCTGGGTGGACGATCCGGAGTTCGATCTCGACCGCCACATTCGGTCCTCCTCACTGTGTGCACCAGGCGATGACGCGGCGTTCTGCGGTCTGATGGGAAGGCTGATGTCGCAGCAGTTGGATCGCGAGCGGCCGCTGTGGGAGGCCTGGCTGGTTGAGGGCCTCGAAGGCGGACGCTGGGCGCTCGTGTGCAAAGTGCACCACTGTATGGTCGATGGGATCGCCGGGGTCGGTCTCCTCACGGCCCTGTTGGATGTCGAGGCGGACGCGGCCGTGGGGGAACCTCAACCGTGGGTGGCCGAGGCGGAACCACCGGCCGCGCTCAAGGTGCTTGATGCGTGGGGAGGATTGCTCTCGGACGCCCTCGCCACCGCCAGGAGGCTCCCCGGATCAGCAGTCCATCCGATCGTCTCGGCCCGCACCGCCCTCTGGACAGGAGAGGGCATGGTCCGGCTCTTGCGGCGTCTCGTCCCCACCGGTCCTCTGTCGATCGAAGGTCCGATCGGCCCTGGCCGGACCTGGGCTCATTCCTCCGCCCGGCTCGAGGATGTGCGGACCATCCGATCCGCGTTCGGCGGCACGGTGAACGACGTCGCCCTGGCCGCTGTCTCCGGCGGTTATCGGGCCCTTCTCCTCGAGCGCGGTGATCCTCTCGACCAGGCCGTGGTCCGCTCGCTCGTACCGGTGTCGACTCGACACGAGGGCGACCGGCGACTCAGCGACAATCAGGTGTCGTGCCTGTTGTACGAACTTCCGGTGCGCATCGCCGACCCGGTCGAGCGCCTCGAGGTGGTGCAGGAGCAGATGGCGGAGCTCAAGTCGCTGCACATCTCAGAGGCGGGCGTCGTCGTCACATCGGTTGCGGACTTTGTCCCACCCATGGTCATGTGGCTCCTCGGCCGCGTCGCTCTCCGGTCGGCACGAAGTTTCGGTCAGCACTCACTCAGCACTGTGACGACCAACGTACCCGGCCCGCAGATGCCCCTGTACTGCCTCGGACACGAGATGCTGGAATACCGACCGTTCGTCCCGATCAGCCACGGGCTACGGGTCGGCTTGGCCATCCTGTCCTATAACGGGCAGCTCTTCTTCGGAGCCACCGGTGACCTGGGGACGATGCCGGACATCGGGGTGCTGACCAGGGGGGCTTCGACGGAGATCGACGCACTGCTCCGGCGGGCACTTCATGATTGATCGCGACAGACGAGCCGCCCATCGAACACGATGCCTTCGGCCGCGGGGATCTGTGATCGCTAGGACGTGGCTGCGGCACGCCGTTCGGCAGCAGTCACAGTCTGGTCGAGGAGCACGGCAATGGTCATGGGCCCGACGCCTCCCGGGACGGGCGTGATGAGCGATGCGACCGCCCGTGCCTCCTCGAAGTCCACGTCTCCGATCCCTCCCTGGTAGTAGCCGGCGTCGATCACGACGGCACCCGGCTTCAACCAGCTTCCTCTGACGAGATTCGGGTGCCCGACGGCGGCGACGACGATATCCCCGGTTCTCACGACTTCCGCCAGTTGACGAGTCTTCGAGTGGCAGAACGTCACGGTCGCGTTCCGGCCCAGGAGGAGCATCCCGACGGGCAACCCGAGAATGGGGCTGCGTCCGATGACGACCGCGTGCCTTCCACCCGGATCGACTGCGTACTCGTCCAGAAGCCGCAGGATCCCGCCCGGTGTGCACGACACGAAGCCGGGAAGTCCGAGCGACATCGCGGCAAACGAAGAAGTGGTGACGCCGTCGACGTCCTTGCTGGGAACGATGGCTTCGAACGTGGCGCGTTCGTCCACGTGCATCGGGACCGGATGCTGCACGAGGATCCCGTCCACATCGGAATCCTGGGACAGGCGTCCCACCTCATCCACGACCCGGGTCGTGGTGGTTCCAGTCGGTAGCTGGACGAGTCTCGAATCGAGTCCGACAGCCTGACAGCGGGCTCTCTTCATCTTCACGTAGGTCACCGATGCCGGGTCGTCGCCGACCAGCACGGCAGCCAGGCACGGAGACCGCCCGGTTCGGGCCCGGAACTCGGTGGCGCGCCCGGCGGTCACTGCGTGGAGTCTCCCAGCGAGCGCTTTCCCGTCCATGACGTTGGCGGAGGATGAGTCGGTCATGAGTGCTCCTGCGACGGATGGGGTCGTCGTGCCGGGTGATCAGCCCGGGTTACCTCAGGCGTCGGACCTCGCATCCGACGGGGCAACGGCCACCTGGAGGACTTGTTCGGGTCTGCCCAAAGCGTCGGCCACCGGGAGTCCGGCTGAGCTCGCACCGCGCCGGCCGAACTCGAAGCCTTTGAGCTTCAGAGCGTGCTTCTCAATCCCCCACCAGCTGCAGACGGCGAGAGGAACGGTGATGAGGATGGCCAATCCGGTGAAGGCCAAGAAGCCGAAGCGGATCACGCCCCACATGGCGAGAAGCTGCTGCACCGGGTAGGCGTAGATGTAGACACCGTAGGAGTAGTCGTTTTTGGAGCCGACTCGCTGCAGGGGCAGGTGAGCGCCGAGCCACAGAACCGGGTAGACGATGGCAGGAGAGAAGAATGATCCGTCGGTGAACTGGTTCTGGGGCAGGTGCCCACCGCTGGGCAGCCAGAGCGCGCCGAAGAAGAGCGCCCCAGAGGCAAGCGCGAGCCATCCGGAGTCGGGGATCCTCTCCCGGTACAGATAGACGAGGGATCCGACGAGGAAGACGGAGGCAAATCTCAAGAGGTTCATGAGAAACCAGTAGTGATTGGGGTCGAACTGCGTGGACCAGCCCGGGACGAAGGTTCCCAACCCGATGATGAGGAAGATCCCACCCGTAATTCCGAGCACGACCGTGCGCCTTCGAAGCAGGCCGACGAGGACGAGGGCCAATAGCAACAGATAGCAGAGGAACTCGTAGACGAGCGTCCACAACGATCCATTCCAAACGCGCCACAAAAGGATGTCGTAGTGGCCGGTCGGCAATCCCGCGATGGACGTCTGGTTGATCTTCAAGAGGAAGTTCTTGTAGACGTAACCTGCTGGGCTGAACTTCGCATCGAAGTAACAGGAAAGTGAATGACAGCGATGGTGGGTCGTGAGTACGGCGATGACTCCGAAGCCGAATGCCGTCACCAGCAGGCAAGCCCAAAACGCCGGAAAAATCCTGAGGAACCGCTGCCACAGGTAGCGCCCGGGGCGGTTGCGAAGGGCACTGCTCGCGATCAGATAGCCACTGATGCCGAAGAACCCATAGACGGAGATTGCTCCGAGGGTGGTGTTGTTGACGGCCAGTGGATACTTCCAGAGGCCAAAAGCGGTCGAGTGCGAGACGACGACGGCCACGGCGAAGAACAGCCGAAGGAAATTCAAGCTGTTGTGACGCGGCGAAAGCGCTTCGTCAAAGCTCCGGCGTACCCCCATGGGACGACATTACTAAACGGGGCGTCCAAAGACCCAGGTTGCGGCATACCCAGCCGGCTCCGCCCTCCCCCGAAAGCGCCGGTTGATCCCGGCCAGCGGCCGGGGCGGGTGCTCTGGAGTGGGATTCCCGACGGCCCCCGACGTCCGGTCCCACCGCCCGGGCGATGGACGTCGCGTGACTGGACCGGGCAGAATCTCGCACCATGACCATCACCCGCACCCCGGAGGAGGCCGCGGACCTTGTCCGACCGCGTGACACGATCGGCTTCGGACTGGGACCTGGCATTCCGGACGCGTTCTTGACCGCTCTGGGCGGGCGTGATGACTGGGAGGACCTGGTATTCGGCGGTGCACTGCTCCTCGGCTACTACACCGTATTCACCAAGCCAGGTGTGTCATACCGTTCAGGGTTCTTCGGGCCTGCCGAGCGGATCCTGTTGGCCGAGGGGCATGAGATCGAGCTCGTTCCGGGTGGTTTCCGCCAGTTCGCCCCGATTCTGAGCCGGTACGCGCCGCGGGTCATGATCGCCCAGGGTGCACCCCCGGACAACGACGGACGGGTCAATCTGTCTCTGCACTTCGGAGCCACCCGCGACGAGCTGATCCGGGCCGGAACCGACCCCGACCGAGTGCTCCTGGTCGAGGTCAATCCGCACTTGCCCCGAACCCGCAGCCTTCCACCACGATTCGACAACAGCCTCCCGGTGGACCTGATCGACGTGGTGGTCGAAGCCGATGGTCAGCCCTACGCGCTGGAGGATCCGGTGCCGACCGAGGAGGATGCGGCCATCGCCGCCAACGCGCTGCAGTTCGTCACCGATGGGTGCACGCTGCAGACCGGTATCGGTGCGGTACCGAACATCGTGGCCACCAAGCTCGCCGAGGGCGGCGGCGGCGATTACGGCGTGCATTCCGAGATGTTCACCACCGGGCTCATGCTCCTCCACCAGGCGGGCAAGGTGACCAATACGGCCAAGGGTATTTTCGACGGGGTGTCGGTCACGACCTTCGCCCTCGGGACCCCTGACCTCTACCGGTGGCTCGATGACAATTCCGAGGTGGCGTTCTTGCCGGTCGACATCGTCAACGACCCGACGGTGATCGGGCGCAATCACAAGCTCGTGTCGATCAACGGCGCCATGTGCCTCGACCTCTACGGGCAGGTGGTGGCGGACAGCATTGACGGCAAGCAGATCTCCGGCGTCGGCGGGCACGAGGACTTCGTGGCCGGTGCCGACCTTCACATCGACGCGCACTCGCTGATCTGCCTGAAGTCCACCGTGACCGTCGGCGGCGCGGTGGGCTCGCGGATCCTCCCCTTCCTGCCCGAGGGGGCCGTGGTCTCGACGCCACGGCATCACACCGGGGTTGTCGTCACCGAGTACGGAGCCGCTCAGCTCAACGGGCTCACTGTTCGCGAACGGGCGACCGCCCTGGCAGAAATTGCCCACCCCGATTTCCGGGCCCAGCTGCACGAAGTGGCGCGAGGGCTGGGCCGACAGTGAGGGCGGGGGCCGGGTGGGGGAGACCGCTCAGCGCCCCCGGCACCAGGAGGCCGGTGGTGTCCCGGCCCTGCTCCCGCCGGTGGGCGGTGCCCCGGATGACCGCTGACATCGACGGGAACACGTTCCAGTCTGGTTTATCGAGGCCAGCAGATGGGCAAGTCTTGGCCATGCAAGAGAGATGTCCGATCTGCTTCAGCGAGGGCGAACACCGCTGGATCTTCCGAGACCTGGAGGAATGGGACAGTCGTGGCCTCGTGGGTCGTCAGTGCCGTGACTGCGGGAATGAATGGTGGTTCGAGAAGATCGGCCGGGCCGGCTGAGGCCGATCGAGCGGATCCGGACCGGTGAAGAGAGCAATGCCCTGACCTGCGGGAAAACAGGTCAGGGCATCGTGGAGGTGGCGGGAATCGAACCCGCGTCCTCCGGCTTCTCAGTAGGCCTTCTCCGAGCGCAGCCGGTGTTGGATTGTCGGGATCGGCGCCGCTACCGGCGGCAGCGCCGTTCCGTATCCGACTGAGTTGTCCCTGACGGCCCGTCGGCGCAGCCGGTCAGGTAAGCCCCACTAGATGGCGCCCGGTTCCGGCCCGTGGGACTGAGACCGGTCGGACGTCGCAGTTTCTAGGCTGCGAGCGCGAGCTGAGGCTCGGCGTTTATTTTTTGTTCCGGCTCTTTAACGTGGCTCCGGAGACCACGGCTCGCTTCTCCTACATCGACGACCAGAGTCGAAGCCTGTCACCCCCTGGGGTTGTCAGACGGTCGGGCGGATTGCCCGACCGAGACGTCCAGCCTACCGTCTCCGGGTCGGCCCGGGTCCCGGCCTCATCGGCCCGCGGCGCCCCTGGCCGCGGAGCGCGCCTCACGGGCCGCCTCGCGGCTGGCATCCCGGGTGGCGATGGCATGGCGCTTGTCGTACTGCCTGCGACCCCGGGCCAGCGCCAGCTCGACCTTGGCCCGACCGTCCTTGAAGTAGATGGACAGGGGCACCATGGTCAGCGACTGCTGCTGGGACCGCCCCATCCACTCGTCGATCTGGCGGCGGTGGAGGAGCAGTTTCCGCCGCCGGTCCGGTTCGTGGGCGCCGAACCCGTTGGCCTGGGCGTAGGGCGGCACGTGGACGCCGAACAGCCACATCTCGCCGTCGATGATCCGGGCGTAGGAGTCCTGGAGGGCGATCCGGCCGGCCCGCAGCGACTTGACCTCGGAGCCCTGGAGGACGATGCCGCACTCGGCGGTCTCGATGATCTCGTAGTCGTGCCGGGCGCGCCGGTTGGAGGCCACCACCCGGTTGGCCTCCCCTCGATCCTTGGCCGACCCGGGCTGGCTCCCACTGGTCCTGGTCTTCTTCTTCGCCGCTGCCATGCCTATCGGACGGTAGTCGCCCGATCCCGACCGGCGTTCCTCTAGCGTGCAATCACCATGCTTTCCCTACCCAAGTTGGTCCACGACCAGATGGTGGCCCACTGCCTGACCGGGCTGCCCGACGAGGCCTGCGGTCTGCTCGGCGGAGAGCTGAGGACCGGGGAGGTCGTCGCCTGCTACCCGACCCGGAATCTGGCCGCTTCGGCCAAGCTCTACACCGTCGACCCGAAGGACCACCTCCGGGCCGACCGGGACGCCGAGGCGTCGGGGACCTCGATCATCGGGGTCTTCCACTCCCATACCCATACCGAGGCGTACCCCTCGCCCACCGACGTGGCCCAGGCACCGGACCCCGAGTGGCACTACGTGCTGGTCTCCCTCCGGGACATCCAGCCGGTGGTGCGGAGCTACCGGATCGTCGACGGGACGATCACCGAGGAACCGGTCCGGTTGCTGCCCAGGTAGAATCCTCACCGGAGTGGTCAACTTTCGCTCCAGCCGACGGCCGGAACCAACACCAGAGGCCGGAACCAACACCCAGAGGAGAGCCCGTGCCCGTGCAAGTCAACCTGCCGACCGATCCTGCGCTCGCACGCCGGGGGGGCGAAGACGGTCTCCGTGGAGGGATCGACGGTCGGCCAGGTCCTCGTGGCCCTGGCCGGCTCCTATCCGGGTCTGTCGGGCCAGGTCATCGACGACAATGGGAGCCTCCACAAGTTCGTCAACGTCTACGTCAACGACGACGACGTCCGCTACCTGTCGTCGCTCGACACCCCGGTCAAGGACTCGGACGAGATCTCGATCCTGCCGGCGGTGGCCGGAGGGGCGATCCCCACGGTGACGGCTTCCATCTGATGACCTCGTTCGGCTCCGTCCTGGACCTGATCGGCAACACCCCGCTGGTGGATATCAGCCCGCTGAGCCCGAATCCCGCGGTCCGCCTCCTCATCAAGCTCGAGGGGCAGAACCCCGGCGGTTCGGTGAAGGACCGGATCGCACTGTCGATGATCGAGGAGGCGGAGAAAGAAGGCGTCCTCGAACCCGGCCAGACGCTTGATCGAGCCGTCGTCGGGCAATACCGGCATCGGCATGGCCATGGTCTGCAAGGTCAAGGGGTACCACCTGAAGGTGGTGCTGGCCGACAACGTCTCCATCGAGCGCCGCCAGCTCCTCGAGGTGTGGGGGGCCGAGATCATCCCGTCACCGGGCTCCGAGGGATCCAACGGGGCCGTGCGCCGGGCGCGGGACCTGGCCGCCGAGCATCCCGAGTGGGCGTTCCTCTACCAGTACGCCAATCCGGCCAACCCGAAGGCCCACTACGAGGGCACCGGGCCGGAGATCTGGCGGGACTGCCCCGAGGTCATCCCACTTCGTGGCCGGCCTGGGCACGTCGGGGACCCTGCTCGGCGTCGGCCGCTACCTGAAGGAGCAGAACCCGGACGTCAAGGTCTGGGCCGTCGAACCGCCCGCCGGCGAGCTCGTCGACGGCCTGCGGAACCTCGACGACGGGTACATCCCGCCGATCTTCATCGACAACGGCGGCGACGAGCTGCTCGACGGCAAGCGGATCGTACGCCCCAAGGAGTCGATCGAGTGGACCCGGCGGCTCATCGAGGTCGGGATCTTTGCCGGCCTCTCATCGGGGGCGGCTCTCGCCGGAGCGGCCAAGACGGCCGCGTCGATCGAATCGGGCACCATCGTGGTGGTCTCCGCCGACGGCGGATGGAAGTACCTCTCGACCGGCGCGTGGACCGGCGACCTCGACGAGGTGGCCGAGCGGGCCAGCCAGATCACCTACTTCTGAGAGGTCCCGGCCGTGCCTCCTGATCGCGACCCGGCCGGATCCGACGTCACCCGCTCGGGGTTGACCCTCGTCGTGGTCGGGTGCGACGGAAGCTGGACCGGCCCGGGCGGCGCCGGCAGCGGCTATCTGGTCGTATCGGGAGGGACCACCGTGCTGATGGATGCCGGTCCCGGCACCTTCGCCAACCTGCAGCGCCATGTCGACCCGGCAGCACTCGACGCCGTCATCCTCAGCCATCACCATCCCGACCACTGGACCGATCTCTACGCCCTGGCCACCCATGCCCAGTTCGCCCTCGGCCGTCGGGGTGTCGCCGTCTATGCCCCGGCCGGCCTGGCCGAGCAGGCCGGGCTGTCGGATTCGTCGGCCCTCGCCTGGCACGAGGTGACCGACGGTGACACCGTGGCCATCGGAGCCCTGGCCTGCACCTTCCACCGGACGGACCACACCTTCGAGACCCTGGCCGTCCGCGTCGACGGCGGTGGCCGGGCGCTGGGGTACTCTGCCGACACGGGCCCCGGCTTCTCGCTGGCCGAGCTCGGGGCCGACCTCGACCTGTTGCTGTCCGAGGCCACCTACACGTTCGAGCACGAAGGGACCGCCGATCACATGAGTGGACGCCAGGCCGGTGCCCAGGCCAGGAAGGCCGGCGCCAAGCGCCTGGTGATCACCCACAGGTGGCCGACCATCGGTCAGGCGGCGGTCGCCTCGGAGGCCGAGGCCGCCTTCGGGGGTCCCGTCGAGCACGCGGTCATCGGAAAGGAATTCGTACTGTGAGTGGAGGAACGATTGCCCGCCGGGTCACCGGACGGGCTGACGGGCGGGCCACCGACGAGCTGCGACCCGCCTCCTTCGAGCGCGATTTCACCGTGTTCGCCCCCGGGTCGGTACTGGTGTCGATGGGACGCACCCGGGTCCTGTGCACCGCGTCGGTCGAGGAGCGGGTCCCGCCGTGGATGCGGGGGAGCGGCAAGGGTTGGGTCACCGCGGAGTACTCGCTGCTGCCCGGGTCGACGGGTGAGCGGGTCACCCGTGAAGCGGCCAAGGGAAAGCAGTCGGGGCGTACCCAGGAGATCCAGCGCCTGATCGGGCGATCCCTGCGATCGGTGTGCGACATGGTCGCGCTGGGCGAGATCCAGGTGACCGTGGACTGCGATGTCCTCCAAGCCGACGGCGGGACCCGCACGGCGTCGATCTGCGGCGCCTACGTCGCCCTCCACGACGCGTTCACCCGGCTGGTCCAAAAGGGCACGCTCCGGGCCAATCCGCTGACGGAGGCGGTGGCCGCGGTGTCGGTCGGTGTCGTCGACGGTGTGTGCATGCTCGACCTGCCCTACGAGGAGGACAGCCGGGCCGAGGTGGACATGAACGTGGTGATGACCTCGTCGGGCCGGTTCATCGAGGTTCAGGGAACCGCCGAGGGCATGCCCTTCACCAAGGGGGAGCTCGACGAGATGCTCAGCCTGGCCGAGCACGGCATCGCCCAGCTCCTCGATCTGCAGACCGAATCGCTGTCCGAACCGCCCGCACCCCGGTGACCGGGGGGCTCCGGCTGGTGCTGGCCAGCGCCAACCCCGACAAGGCCGCTGAGATCTCGGCGATCCTGTCCGACGTGCCGGGTCTCGTCCTCCTACCGAGGCCGTCGTCCGTTCCCGACGTCGAAGAGACCGGCGACACACTGGTCGACAACGCCAGGCTCAAGGCCCGTGCACTGGTCGAGGCCACCGGGCTGCCCGCGGTCTCCGACGACACCGGACTCGAGGTCGAGGCGTTGGGCGGGGCTCCCGGGGTCTACTCGTCCCGGTACTCCGGTGAGCACGCGACCTACGCCGACAACGTGGCCAAGCTGCTCGCCGAGCTGGACAGGGTCGGAGCCGGCTCACCCGATCAGCGGCGTGCGAAGTTCCGTTGCGTGGCCATGGTGGCCTACCCCGACGGCGGCGACGTGTGGGAGGCCGGCGAGGTCACCGGCGAGATCACCCCCGAGGCGGTGGGCCGATCGGGTTTCGGATATGACCCGGTCTTCGCCCCCGACGGCTTCGAGGGCCGGACATTCGCCCAGATGAGCGCAGAGGAGAAGCACCGGGTCTCCCACCGGGGTCGTGCCTTCCGGGCCCTCGCGGCACGGCTGGGCGGCGTCCACCGGTCCTCTTGAATCCCGAACCGGCCGAGTAGCGTCGAGCGCAGGACCCGACGGAGGAGCTCCCGTGAGCGACGTGTGGCAAGGACCGGGTTGGTGGCTGGCCTCGGACGGGAAGTGGTACTCGCCCGACCAGGTGCCCGGACCGCTTACGGCCACCCCGGCCTACCCCGCCTCCGGCCCCACTGGGTCCCCCGGTTCTGTACCGACCGTGGATCCGGCTTCCGGCCCGACCGGCCCCCCGGCGGTCCCCGGCGACGGGTTCCCGGGCGGGCCCGGCTCCTCGCCCTCCGACGCCGCGTGGTACCCGTCATCGGCGCCCACCTACGGACCGCCACCGCTCTCGCCCGGTGACGGCCAATCGCCATCGGCCCCGACCTACGGCCCGCCGCCCGTGGCTCCGGGCTACGGCTACGGCTACGGCTACCAGCCCGGGTACTCCGCCTACGGTTACGTCCCCGCGGCGAGGACAAACGGCCTGGCCATCGCCTCGCTGGTGTGCTCGCTCCTGTGGATGTTCGGATTGGGAGGGGTGCTGGCCATCATCTTCGGGTTCGTCGCCCGCTCGCAGATCAAACGATCCGGTGACGGCCAGCGGGGGAAGGGCCTGGCCCTGGCCGGCATCATCATCGGCTTCGCCGGTGTGCTGGCGACGGCGCTGGTCATTGCCGTGGCGGTGGCGGTGGACCACCACTGCCATCAACCAGGCAACTGCACGTTCACCACTCCGAACACGGAGACCTGACCGGGCCGCACCGGGCCGGCGGTTCAGGCCGCTCCGTCGTCGTCCCCGTCGGCCGGCGTGGTGCTCGGACCCCAGGGATCCCCGGCGATGGGGGGTGGCATCATCGCCACTTCGGCCAGGCCACCGAACGGCTCGCCACGGTCGGGGGCCGATGAACCGGCCCCGGGTGGGGGCGGGAACGGCGGCCGGTCGGCGGCGCCGTACTCCTCCCGGCCGGTGGCCAGACCAGTGCCCGAGGGGGTCCCGTACGACCGTGCCCCGTCCACGGTCGGGCCTCCGTCCAGTTCGACGAGGTGGGCCGTGTAGAGGTCCCGCAGGGTGCGGAGGCCGACGATCTGATCGCCGCCGATCCTGTCGAGGACCGACTTGACCGTGTTGCCGTTGTTGCCGATGGTGGTCAGCACCCGCCACTGGTCGCTGCGGATCTGGACATCCTCACCGGGCGGATCCGGGCACAAGCTGACGACAGCTTCGATCGGGACGGCCTTTTGGAGCGCCCTCCACTCGTCCACCTGCGGGCCGACCTCGCTCAGGACCACATCGACCGGAACGGGTGACTGGCCGTTCGAGGACGTCGGCCCGGAGGTGAAGTAGAACCAACCCTCGGTGAGGCAGGCCAGGTCGAAGACGGCCTCCGCGATGGTCGACGCCGTTCCCACGTGGGCGCTCGAGAGCTCGCCCCGGTCGAGCCAGACCCGCCCGTCCACCGTCTCGCCGACCACCTGGACCTCGCCAGTCTGGGCGGTGGAGGAGAGCATCGAGAGGATGTCGGAGAGGGCGAACACCGACAGGGAGCCGACCAGCGACGCGGCCGGCGACTCGTCGGAACGTTCGACCCGCCTCATGGTGCCCGTTCCCTCGCCGGGTGTGGAGGTGGACAGCCGTGACATGGTCGGGTCGGGCCGGTAGTCCACGGGATCGGCAGAGCTGCCCGGCATCGTGAGTCGATCCATCGTCTGGTCCACCGTTGCCCGTTGGCTTTCCATTGCCGATCCTCCTGAGGACCCACGTCTCCTGACCATCTCTGTGTCCTTCGATCGAGACCTCTCTCTCCACATTAACCGCATTGAGTGAAGATCTCCACACCCAAAGTGGTATTTTAATGAAATTCCAGCCGGCTCCGCCGCCGCCGGAGCGGATCGGAATGGCAGTGCCCGGCCGAGGGTTGGTCCGGGCGGCCACGGCTAATCTCGCATCCATGCCGAGCACCCGATGGAAACCGGCCATCGACGTCGCGCGACGTGCCCTCGTCGACGTGGCCAGCCGGTACTCCGGAGGCCGTCGGGTGATGGCGGTCACCGGACGCGAACTGACCGAGGCCGCCGATCGCGGCCTGGCGCTCGCCCAGGCCAAGGAGGCGGGCATCGCCGACACCTACCAGGGCAGCTACTTCGGTGAAGGGCGTGATGCTTCGGGGGATCGTGCCGGACGATCGGGGTATGCGCGCTACGACCGGATCGCTTCCAATGCCGACATCGCCGGATGGCTCCTGTGGCGGAACTTCCAGGTGTCGAATGCCCTCGATGTCGGCTGTGCCACCGGGTTCCTGGTCGAGGTGCTGCGGGAGCGGGGGATCGACGCAGAGGGATGCGACGTCAGTCGGTTCGCCGTCGACCACGCCACGCCCGGGGCGGTGGGTCACATCCGGGTGGCCAACCTGTTCGCCGGCCTCCCCTGGGCGGACGGGGCGTTCGAGCTGGTGACCGCCCTCGAGATCCTCGAGCACCTGCCGCCCGATCGGGTGGCGGGTGCCCTCACCGAGCTCCGCCGGGTGTGCGGCGCCTACCTCTACGCCACCATCCCCTCCTTCGGACCCAATGTGTCGGGGCCGGACGGGCACTTCGAGGGCAAGGTGCGCCCCGACCGGGTCGAGCACTACCGCCGGCTCGGTGCCGACTACCTCGGGCCGGTCCCCGAGCCGGACCTGGCCGTGGACGCCGAGGGCCAACTGGTCGAGGGCCACCTGACGATCGCCTCGTTCGACTGGTGGACCCGGCAGTTCGAGCTGGTGGGATTCACCCGCTGCCCCGACGTCGAGCGGCGGCTGTACGCCGACATCGAGCCGGGCGACCTGGCCCCCTACTGGAACATCTTTGTGTTCAAGATCGACGGCGCGGCGGATGCGGTGGCCGAGCCCGTCCAACCCGATCACTCCCTTGTCGAGCTCGGGCTCGACCACCCCCTGTTCGAGCCATGAGCGACGCGCCGCCACCCGAGGTCTACTCGTCCTACGAGGACTTCTTGAACCTGAGGTTCGAGCGACCCGACGCGGGCGTGTTGTTGATCACGATCGACCGCCCGGCGGTGCTCAACGCGGCCGACGAGCGGTTGCACCGCGAGCTCTCGGAGGTCTGGGCGGTGGTGGACGCCGACGACTCGGTGGCGGTGTCGGTGATCACCGGGGCCGGCCGGGCCTTCTCGGCCGGTGGCGACCTGGCCATGGTCGAGAGGATGACCAGCGACCATGCCGCCGTCGTCGAGCAGTGGCGGGATGCCAACGCCGTGGTCGAGGAGATCCTGGCGTCGGTGAAGCCGATCGTGTCGGCCATCAACGGGGTGGCAGTCGGAGCGGGGTTGGCCGTCGCCCTGCTGGCCGACGTGAGCATCATCGGCGAGTCGGCCCGCCTGTCCGACGGCCATGCCCGGTTGGGTGTGGCCGCAGGCGACCACGCCGCATTGATCTGGCCACTCCTGTGCGGGATGGCCAAGGCGAAGTACTACCTCATGACGGCTGACTTCGTCACGGGCACCGAAGCCGAGCGCATCGGCCTGGTGACCCGCTGCGTGCCGGATGAGGATGTGCTCACCGAGGCACTGGCCATCGCCGGCCGTCTGGCCATGGGGAGCCGCACCGCTGTCCAGTGGACGAAGCGGGCCCTCAACCAGTGGCTCAAGTCGGCCTCGCCCGCGTTCGGAGAATCGTTGGCCCTGGAGATGCTGGGTTTCCTCGGGCCCGATGCCAAAGAGGGGGTGGAGGCCATCCGCCAGCGGCGATCCCCCCGGTTCCCGTCGGCGAGCCCGCCGAGCTGAGCGTGAGCCTTCGACCCAGGTCAGCCGCGGTCAGGAGACGGTGACCAGTGTCCCGATCGGTGTGAGCGGGAAGACGACGGCAGCGTTGGCCGGAGGCATTTCCACGCATCCGTCGCTCTGCGGGAAACCGTAGCTGGCTCGGTCGAAACCGTGCAGAGCGTCGCCACCGTTGAAGTAGCTGACCCACGGGATGCCCGGATCCGAGTAGTGCGATCCGTCCGGATTGGTGCCCGTCATGGTGGTGACCACGAAGCGCTCGTAGACGGGGTAGGTGCCCGTGGCGGTGGCGGCGGCGGCGACGCCGGTGTTGGCCAGGGTGGAGTAGACGTCGTTTCCGTTGCTGTAGACGGTGGCCGTCTCGGGCAGGGATTCGGTCACAAAGACGTAGTTGTAGGGGTCCGGGTCCATCGTCCCCGCGGTCGCATCGGCCAGGAGCTGCTGCCAGACGGCCGGTCCGGCCGCTCCGTCGGTCTTCATGTTGTGCTGGGATTCGAACGCCATGACTGCGCCGGTGGTGATGACGTTCCCCGAGCCCGTGCTCCACAGGCTGGTCAACGAGCCCGGCTCACTCCACCGCCAGCCGAACGAACCAGGTTGGGGCTGAGCCGCCTCCTGTGGCGCAGACAGCGGACCGGCCGGCGTGAAGGAGACCGGAAGGTACCCGAGCTGGGCCAGCAGCTGCTGGAGCCGCAGCGTGCTGCCGTCGGCCACCGTGAACTGGAAGGTGGTGCCCGTCGCCAGGTCCCGCCCCGTCGCGCTCGTCACCCCTCCGGCACCACCAGGCACGGTCACCGTCTCGGTCGCCGACGGCACCAGGGGCGCGGTGGCCACGAACGCATAGGTGTCCGGGGTGACCACCTGCCAGTCGCCGGCGACGGCGGGGGTCAGTGAGGGAGCGGGGGAGTGGGCGCCGAGGGGCTCGGAGAACTGCACGGAGACGGTTGCGTCGCTCGGCACCTGGGTCGTGCCGTTGACGGGGGTCTCCGAAATCACGCGGAACGGACCCCGGTGGGTCGTCACACCGATTTCGGCGGCCGCAGACGAGGTCGGAGAGGCGACGGCCCGGTCGGAATCCCCCCGGACGGCCACCGCGGCACCGACGACGCCCACGACGGCTACCGACACCAGGGTGATGGCGATCACCCATCCCCGGTGTCCCGCGGAGGGTGTTTTTGGGCGCGAACGCCTCTTCGGTGAGTGGGCTCCGGACATTTTCTCCTCGACAGAGAAATCTATCAGCCGCCGGCGCGATCCCGACACCACCCCGTCGCAGTTCTCCCGACCCTGCGGCTCAGCCTTCGTGGTGCTCGGCCACTCGAGCCTCGATCGTCCGCTCGAGTTTCCCGATGAGGCCGGCGTCGGTGAGCTTGTCGCCGTCGGGGCCGCGTACATAGAAGGCATCCACCACCGCTGATCCGAAGGTGGAGACCTTGGCCGACGTCACGTCGAGGTCGCACTCGACCAGCGCCTGGGTGATCCGGTGGAGTTGGCCGACCACGTCCTCGGCCCGGACCTCCACCACCGTGGCGGTGGCCGAGGCGTTGTTGTCCACGGTGACCTCGGTCGAGACGAGGTTGGGCGTGATCACCCGCCGCTCGCTCCGGTAGGTGCGGGCCCGTTCGGCCAGCTGGGCCTCGACGGACAGGGTGCCCGCCATGATGGCGGCCAGGTCGTCGGCCAGGCGGGCTGCCGATGGCCAGCGCCCCTTCGACGGCTCGACGGTGAAGATCTCGACGGCGACCCCGTCCTCACCAGCGACGACGGCCGAACGGACGTTGAGGCCGTGGAGGGCCAACACCCCGGTGACCTCGGCCAGCAGTCCCGATCGATCGGCCGCCACCACCATGACCGTCGGGTCGTCGACGGACAGGGCGGGCACGCCGTGGGTGCGGACCGTCTCCATGATCATCCGGATCTCGTCGGTGATCCACGGGGTAGGGGGCGCCACCGGTTCTCCGGCCAGCAGGCGGCTGGTCTTTTCGACCAGGTCGGCCACCAGTCCCGCCTTCCACGATCCCCATGCCGACGGGCCCGTGGCGAGACTGTCGGCCTCGACCAGCGCGGCCAACAGATCGAGGGTCGTCCGGTTGCCCACCTCGTCCGCCACCCGCTCGGCGGTGGCCGGATCGTCGAGATCCCGGCGGGTGGCGCTGTCTGGCAGCAGCAGATGCAGCCTGACCAGGGTGACCAACGTGTCGACATCGTCGGGCGGGAACCCCAGCCGAACGGCGATCTCGCGGACCACGGTCATTCCCACCTCGGTGTGATCGCCGGGAAAGCCCTTGCCGATGTCGTGGAGGAGGGTTCCGATCAGGAGGAGGTCCGCCCGGCTGACCCGGTGGGCCAGCGTGGCCGCATTGGCCGTCGCCTCCAGCAGGTGCCGGTCCACCGTGAACCGGTGGTAGGGATTGCGCTGAGGCTTGTTGCGCACGGCGGCCCATTCGGGCAGGTAACGCTCGAGCAACCTCCGTTGGTCGAGGGCCTCGAGGGCGGGGATGGCAGCAGGCCCGGTGGCCAGGACCCGCACCAGGGTGGCGCGGAGATCGTCGGACCAGGGAATGGCAGGAACCGGCGCTTTCCGGCCCAGCAGGTTGAGTGCCTCCCGGGCGATGGGCAGATTGCGCTCCGCGGCCACCGCGGCCAGGCGCAGCGAGAGAGACGGGTCGCCGCCGGCGTCCGCCCGGTCGGTCAGCACCACTTCGTCGTCGGTCACCCCGATGTCCGGGTCGCCGGGGACGGCGGTCACGGGACCGTCCGGGCCGGGCTCCGGTTCCCTCCGGCCCCTGGATCGGAGGAAACCTCGGGGGGTGCCCTGCTGGCGGGACCACGCCCCCCGGCGGCGCCAGGCGTCGTCGCCTTCCCAGGCCACGGTACGCCCGGCGGTGGCCACGGTCAGCATCAGCGCGTCCGAATCGGCCGTACCGAGGGCGCGGGCCACCTGGTCCTGTTCCTGGAGGAGCAACTTGTTCTGCTCCCGACCGGCCCTACGGTGCAGCTCGACCCGGATCGACGTCAACGCCGCCCGGGCATCGTCGATGGCGACGGTGTCCACGTAGTCGGCCAGAACCGGAACGGCCTGCATCAGCGCAGTCAGGGCGGCGACATCCCGCAGGCCGCCGTGGGCCTCCTTGAGATCGGGCTCCAGCAGGAACCCGACATCCCCGTACGAACGGTGCCGCTCGGTGACCAGGTCGGCGAGCACCCCGAGCCACGGTGGCTTCTGCTTCGCCCACCGGTCGCGGGCACCCTCGAGCATGGGCTCGGCCACCTTGGCATCGCCGCAGATGACCCTCCCGTCAAGCAGGCCCAGCGCCACCCGCAGGTCTACGCCGGCCAGGTCGAGGGCCTCGGCCGGCCGCCGGACGCTGTGGTCGAGTGAGATCCCTTCGTCCCACACCGGGTACCAGATCTTGTCGGCGGTGGCCGAGACGTCGGGCTTGCCCCGGTGGACGAGCACGACGTCGAGATCGCTGAACGGGCACAGCTCGCCCCGCCCGTAACCCCCCACGGCCACCAGCGCTATTCCCCGGGCCTCGGAACCGGCGGCCTGGTCGAACAGGCCCGTCAACCACTCGTCGGCGGCCCGGGCGTAGGCGTGGCAGAAGGCATCCCCATGCAGGTCGTCGCGTTCGATGAGCGCTTGGCGCATGGCGCGCAGGGACACGGGCGGACCGTAGCACCGACCACCTCGGAAGGACCGATTCTTCGGACCGTCGGCCGCGTCCCCCGACCGGCGAGTATCGATTACCCTGGATCCGTGGCCAAAGGACAGCAGATCGAGCACCGGGGCGAAGAGCACAGGGGGCTGAGCCTGTTCGACGGGGTCCTGATCATCGGCGGAGGGCTGATCGCACTCTTCGTCGCCTTCGCGGTCCTGCATTTCGTGGCGGGAATCATCTGGTTCTTCGTCAAGCTCGTGATCGTCGTGGCTCTCATCGCCATCGTGGCCAAGCTGGTGTTCCGCCGCCGATCGTGACCGGGGCGACGGCACGCGGCACGTCCGCGGGACCGGTCCAGGTCAGGCGATCATCGACTCGAAGAGCTCGATGTGCTCCGCCACCATCCGGTCGGTCGAGAAGTAGCCCTCGACGGCCAGTCGGCAGTCGGAACGGTTGAGTTCGCCCAGTCGGCCGATGGCCGTCACCATCTCCTCCTCGTCCGCACAGAGGAAGCCCGTACGCCCGTCGTCGACCACCTCGGGCGCAGCCCCTTCTGCGAAGGCCAGCACCGGCGTGCCGCAGGCCATAGCTTCGATCATGACCATGCCGAATGGCTCGTTCCAACGGATGGGGAACAAGAGGGCCGAGGCTCCGGACAACAGTTCGAGCTTCCGCTCGTGGGACACCTCGCCGAGGTAGTGCGCATCGTCCCCGAGCAATGGCTCGACATGCTCCGAGAAGTAGTGCATCTCCCAGGGCTCACGCATCTTGGCCGCCAGGTAGATCCGGATGCCCGCCTTACGGGCTGCCAGGATGGCCCGGTCGGCCCCTTTGTCGGCCGACATCCGGCCGAGGAACAGGACGTACGGTCCGTCAGCGTCACCAGTGCCGTCTCCTACGGGGAAGTTCGACGCGTCCACGCCGTGGTGGATGACCTTGGAGATGGGGATCTGTGGCGCGGCCCGACGCTGGGCATGGGAGATGGCGATGATCGGCACTCGGTCCGCATTGGCCCGATAGAGATCGGTCAGCTCCTCGTTGAACGGACCATGGATGGTGGTGGCCACCGGTAGGTCGGGAAACCTCTCGGAGTAGAAGGGTCCCATCATCGTGTGATCGTGGACGACGTCGCAGTGCCGGACCGCCTCATAGGCATGGATGACGTGGCGGATCTCCGGAACGACCATTCCTATCCTCGTGCCTTCTGCGGCGGGGAGGACCCACTGGCGGGGGACCGGGCACGTCGAATCGCCGGTGGCGAACAGGAGCACCTCGTGGCCTGCGTCCTGAAGCCCACGGGCCAGTTGGTCGACCACCAGCTCGATACCGCCGTAGAGGAGTGGGGGGATGGGGGTCCAAGGTGGGGCGATCATTCCTATCCGCATTGAAAGATTCAAGCATCTTGACGGGGAGGGTAGGATCACCGGGCACCATGGCGGCGTGGCCGAGTGGTTTAGGCAGGGGCCTGCAAAGCCCCGTACGGCGGTTCGATTCCGCCCGCCGCCTCCAAGATCAGGGACAGTCGAGCAGGCCGTTCGTGGACGTATGACCGGCGTGGCTCATCGACGGTGCAAGCGCTCATCGACGGTGCAAGCGCCACGGCGCGCGGGCCCCGTCCGCGAAGATTTCAGTTGAATCTCCTGGCGGTCGGGCATATCGTGGCCGGGTCGCCAGTCGGGGCGGCCTTATCAGGGGCAGTCGGGATGCGTTCGAGTGCGGGATTTCCGAACCAGGGTCGTCGTCTGTCCGTGCTGTGGGGCCCCGGACGACGCAAGATTGATCAAGTCGTCACCGGAGAGCGGGCTCGTTCGCCAGTGCCTGGCGTGCGGTTACCAGTGGTCGATCGATGGATGCCGCACGCTCGTCCTCAGTGACGGTTAGCGCCCGGTCGCCCGGCTCCGACCCCCACGATCGCAGTCCTAGAGCTGCGGGGGCTCGGCGTAGTCCCAGATGAGATTGGGATCCTCCCGGGCATCGAGCAGGAGATTGGCCGGTATCTGCTTGTCGATGTGACCGATCAGGCCCCGGTAGATGCCGTAGCCGACCAACTGCTGGAGCCTCGGCGTGAATTTCCGCACGGTCTCGACGGGTAGTCCCAGCTGCTGGTTCTCCTGTTGGCGGATGTAGCCGGCGCAGTAGTTCATGGCGATGCCGACCCGCCGGGTCGATGTCGTGTTGGCTCCGCCCCCGTGCCACAGGCTGCCGTGCCATACCAGCACGCTGCCCTTGGACATCTCCGCGGGTATGGAATCGTAGGTGCCGAAGAGGTCGGGGGACTCGGGGGCCGTGTGGGTGCCGGGGATGATCCGTGTGGCTCCGTTCGCTTCGGTGAAGTCGGTGAGAGCCCACATGGTGTTGCACACGGTCGGAGGGTGTGGCTTGGGCAGCGGGATCACCTGATCATCGGCGTGGATGGGTTGTGGCGTCTCGTCGGGTCCGATGGCGATCGAGGAGAGGGAGGACACCAAGAGGCCGGGGTCGAGGACTCGTTCACAGATCGGAAGAATCGCCGGGTGAACGGGAACCTGTTCGAATACGGATCCGTAGGCCAGCAGGTTGTAGATGCGGGTCGTATGGACGCCTTCGAATTCGTTGGTGGCCGGGACGATGCCCAGGTCGTGCTCGAGCCGGAGGAGACTGTCGTCGAGGGCATCGATCAGATCGAGGTCGATGGCATCCTCCACGATGGTGTAGCCCGTCTCTTCAATGCGGCTCACATGAGTGTCGATGTCGGTGCCCATGGTTTGCTCCTCCGTCGGGATGGTCCGAGCCTATTGTGCATGGATGGCCCGGAAGAAGCGACCGGACAATCGCTATGAGCTCTTCACGTGCGCATGGTCCGGTCATGCCCTGGTGGGAACCGATGCCGCCACCGTCGTTCCCGAGGACTCGGCCGTTGTCAGACAGGTTGGTGGAGTCCGATGGTGCCGGTGCCTTCGGTGCGATGCCTGGCTCCCGGTCGAGGTCCCCGAGCACCCCAGCCGGGAGCGGGTTCCCGGCCGTGACGAGATCGAGCTTCCGGCACGAGGCCCGATGTTGCGTGACCGTTACGTGCTTCGACTCATCGCCATCGACCGCGCCATCCACGTGATCGTTCTCACGGTGCTGGCCGTCGTCCTGTTCACCTTCGCCGGCCATGACGCTGCGCTCCACAGGGACTACAACAACGTCATGAACGACCTGTCGGGCGGCAACCCTGGGGCCGCCCAGCTCCGAGGCGTCCTGGGCTACCTGCGAAAGGCATTCACGTATTCGCCTCGACATCTCATCCATCTTGGCTTGGTCGTCACCGCCTACGCGGCCCTGGAGGCGACGGAGATGGTGGGACTCTGGTTCGCCAAGCGGTGGGCCGAGTATCTGACGTTTGTGGCTATCACTGCCCTGGTCCCGATCGAGATCTACGAACTGACTCTCAGCGTGAGCGTGTTCAAACTGATCACATTGGCTATCAACCTGGCCATCGTCGTCTATCTGCTGCTGGCCAAGCGGCTCTTCGGACTACGAGGCGGGCACCGGGCCGAGCTCGAGCGCCGGCGCGAGTTCGCCGGTTGGGGGGCGATCGACCGAACGAGCCCCCCCGTGCCGAATGCGGTCCGTTGACGGTTCGCCACCGAGGCGACCCTCGGCCGTCCGTCCGCAGTTCGTCGGCCATCGTCGTTCCCCCGGCGCCGTATCCGGCGAGTGGTATCGTCAAGCGTCACGGGCCGTTGGCGCAGTTGGTAGCGCACTTGCATGACACGCAAGGGGTCGTGGGTTCAAGTCCCGCACGGCCCACCCAGCGAGTATGCCGGAATCCCGAGCCTCAAAGGCGGAATCCCGAAACTCAAACATCCTGAGATGGGGAAGTCTGTGGGGTGAATCCCTGGAGCAGGTCCTCGACGACATCGGGGCCTGGGAGCCAGGCGTCGTTCTGGTCGTGGACCCGAGGCCCTCCTTCATCGACGAGGATCTGTGAAATGAACCGACCCCCGATCATTCTCTGACTTGGGGTCAAGGTCTCCTGATTGGCAGCCGATGTCATGTTCATGGCAGCTGATCCGATTGGGCCGGTGCGGACGAATGAGGGACGGACCGTCTCTACGGTGGACGCCGAGTACAAGGCTTGGCACCAGACGCGGCTGTTCCTGACCAGTCAATCGCGCTCCCGCAGAGTCACCTACTACACAGAGCTCGTTGCCGTTCACGCCGTCGCCGTTGAGGATGGGGGTCAGGCCGCCGAGACTCCGTGCGGGCTTGCTGTGCAGGTGGATGTCACCGGTGAGCGCAACTTCGACCAAACCCAACCGATCAACAGGTGCGAAATGTGCGCGGGCGCTCTCGGGCTTCTGCCCGGCTGACCCGCTGTCACCGGCTATCGACGTAGATGGCGCGCGTCCCCGGCGCCACGGGTCACGCCACGGGAACGCACGCCATCTGGTGGCGTCTGGAAGGGTCGGCGGAGCAGGAGTGGCCGGTGACGTGCTCCAAGGTTGGCGAACCTGACGCTGGGGCGGGTGATTCCGACTCCACCCCGTCCTTCTTGCCGGGCCGTCTCACTTCTTGAAGGGTGAATCAGGTGATGGTGAGGGGAATGGTGGCTTCAGCCGTCGTCTTGGTCCTGACCTTCTTCTTGCCGTTGAGCGTCGTCACCCTCTCGGTCACCTTGACAGTGATCGAACTTGTCCCTGCGGCCAGCTTCTTGCGCGGTGTCCCGGACAGCACCCCGCCCTTGGAGACCTTCAGCCCCGTAGGCCCGGCGACCTTCTTCCACTTCAGCGTGGTGACGTAGGGGCTGACGCTGACGCCGACATTACCTGCCTGGAGGTTCACTGCAGAATAGGGCGTTCCCGGAGTGGCATTCGGCAGGGACGTGGTCGCGATGTCGAACGGGGCCACCGCGGTGGCCGGTGAGGCTGGACCAGCGATCCCCACCAGCACCGAGGCGGTGAACACTGCGCCCAACAGCAACGACCCGGTCAGAACAGCCCGCATACTTCTCCAACGACGTACACCCATGGGTCGACTTCCCTCCTGCCTCGGGGTGCCTGTCCGCACGCCCGCCCGTGTGAAGGAATAACACGGAAGGGCCACGCCGGCAACCAGGGTCACGGGTCGTCACATGATCCTCACCCTGAGCGACACAATCCGCCTGAGCCGCCGTTCCGGGCCCGGCGCAGGAAGTCGTACCGCGACCGCAGCGAACCTTTTCGGGCCTCGATCAGTCATCGTTCAAAGAAGGCGATACTCTCGGACCTGAGGAATCGGGAACCATGTCTCATCCACGACGTGAATTGCGGGCGCCATGAGGCACCGGCGGTCAGCCATCACGGCAGCCTTGCTGCTGGCCCTGGTCACCACGGCCGCTGCTTGTTCCTCACGTTCTGGGACGCCCACTCGGAACAGACCCCCGAGCAGCCTGATCACCGTGCCCAGAGGGTGGAAGACCTACACCTACGGCGAGGCCGAGATCTCGGTGCCGGGCGACTGGGTCGTCCACCGGACGTACCCCTGCCTGGACCGCGCTGCTCCCGGCACCTTGGAACTCGGGAGGCCGGTGGTCTTGTCCAACTGTCAGGCCATCTTGCGGGATGCCACCACTGTGACCCTCTCGCCCATCCCAACCGGCGCCATCAACCGGTCTTCCGTTTGTCCACCGAGGGAGATGAACGGGCAACAGGTCTACGTCGGACCGTGCACGACGAGCAACCCCGCGGGCATTGTCGAGTACCTGATGCCGGCCCTCGGGGTGGAGGCGGTCGGCACCGGCCGCAACAATGAGAACGTGACGGGACCCGGCGCCACAACAGTTGTCGGTCGAGTCCTTCACACACTCCGAAGGGGATAACGCTCGCGTGTTCTTCCGACCGGCTTCCACGCGCCATCCGAGGGAAATCCCGGGATGAGGCGCGGGAGGTCATGATTGAGGAGTACCGAAAAATGGGCAGGAGACCTCCCGGTCAACCCATCCTTTGCGGGTCCCGCCGCCGCATGTGGTGTGGGGGATCCTGCCTCCGGGTTGAGGTAGACAGAGAAGGTGACGTCCAATCCGGGTCGAAAGGAGGATTCCCCGAGTGTCAAGATCGGTTTTCCGGTGGCCTGCGAGTACCACGGCGGAAACAAGGAGCTCGGCAGCCATGGAAGACACTTCTGGATCGAGGGCGGTCTGGTCGGTCATGGAGAGCTGCGCCTGACCCACGGGATTCCGCTGGCTGACGTCACCAGCGTCGAAGTCACAGAGCGGGAGGAAGGCGGTGAACAGGTGGGCACCCTGTTGGCCGTAGGCGTAGCCGGTGGAGGGTACTTTTCCCACGACCCCAAACAAGTGACCGATGTCGTGGTGCGGACCAAAGACGGCCAAGCTGCTGCCTGGGTCGTCGAGCAACGTGGGGCCGATTGGGTCCGGGAGAAACTGACGCCCGTACTCCGCCAGGTCGGGATCCCCTACTACGAGGACCTGCCGCCATCGGGCAGGGTGGGGTGAGAACCGGTGCGTGCAGATTCGGAACGGTTTTGGAGCCGTGGACCTCGCGGCCTTACGAAAGCCCGAGCTCTTCGGCGAGCGAGGCAATGTAGTCGATGTGGGCGTCGACGGATTCGAGCCCGAGGCCCATCGTGACCACTGTGGCATGGGTGCCCCCCGCCGCACGCCATGCGTCGATTTCCCCGATGAGGACAGGCACGTCGCCCCCGCTCAGCGCCACATACTCCCCGCCGAAATCCTCGACCGCTCGGCCAGCGCCGGCAACGCGATCACGTAGTCGCGTCCAGGCTTCGATGGCGTGATCGACGCCCCCGCCGAAGAAGATGAAGCCGTCGCCCAGCCGAGCGGCCCGGTCGAACGCCTTGTCGCCGGATCCGCCGAGCCAAATGGGGATGGATCGCGCCGGCTTGGGTAGGAGCGAGGCCCGGTCGATCCGGTCGAAACGACCCGAGAAGTCGACGACTGATGCTGTGAACAACTGGCGGAGCAACCCGATCTGTTCCTCCTGGCGAGCGCCACGGGTATGGAAGTCCTGGCCGAGAGCTTCGTACTCGACATAGTTCCAACCGACCCCCACTCCCATCCGCAGCCGACCACCGGACAGGAGATCGACGTCGGTCGCCTGCCGTGCCACGAGTGCCGTCTGACGCTGCGGAAGAACCAGGATGCCGGTGGCGAATTGGAGTCGCTCGGTGATCCCGGCCAAGTGGGCGAACATCACGAATGGGTCATGGAATGGGTCGCGTTCGGTGTACGGACCCAACAATTGAGGTGTCCGATCCGCATGGACAGCCCCGAGCACATGGTCATAGGACAGCAGATGGTCGAAGCCCAGATCCTCGACCGCTCTCCCGAACTGTCGGACGGCGGACGGATCCCCGTGAAGTTCGGTCTGGGGGTAGGCGACGCCGATGTCCACGAGGCTCAGTTTTTCATGGGGTCAGGTGTTTGGAAAGCGGAGGCGAAGTCGGCAATCAGAGAGTCGGGTGCGTGGGGCGGGATCCAATCCGCCGATCCGGACGGCTGCCCGTCGAATGAATGGACAGTTCGGTCCGGCAGGTGTAAAAGCATGAAGCCTGTCAAACCAACCGACGAGGAGGGGATTCAGTGTTTCGCTCGTCTACACGAGTTGCCGCTCTCGCGGCGATGCCGGCAGTAAGTTCACTGGGTTCAATTGCCATCGCTTCGGGGGTCGCATCGGCAACCGCACCGAAGGCGACCTGCACCTCCGGCACGCTGACCATAACCGGCGGTGGGACCATCACCGGTTGTACACCCCCGGCGGCTACCGGCGGATCGGGGAAGATCGTGGCCAGCATCTCGAAGCAGACCGGGGTGATCACCTGGAACAAGACCGGAACGACCCGCGTTCAAGTACACGGAGAAGAGCGTCACGAACACGAAGTGCACCAAGGGGGACACGGAGATCAGCGAGACCGCGACCGTCACCGGCGGCACGGGTGCTGGAGTCAAGACGATCGCCAAGGGTCAAGTGTCGACGACTTTGGTTTGTGTCGCAGGTAAGAACATCACACTGGTGAAGGGCGAGAAATACCAGATCTAGGTACAGCACCTGCAGGAACGTTCTGCGAACGCCGTTGCGTTCGACTCGGCCCCTGGCTCTGGTCAGGGGCCGAGTCGCGCCCGACCGAATGGCCCGTGCCCGGCATCGCCGCCGCGGTCCACAGTGGACCGCGGCGGATCCATCGGGCCCACCAAGCCGGCCGATCCCGACCACGGCACCACCGAGCTGACGGTGGGAGATCCATCCGGATTGAAGCCCCTCGCTACTCGGCCTCCGCTAGCTGCTTGATCGCATCCAGGGTCCCTCGTATCCCCTGATGTGCGGCTTCGGCCCGCTTGGCGATCTGTGCGTCGGCATCGTCGCCGAACCGTTCGTGGAAGCTGACCAGTCCTCGCGGAAGGAACCTCCAGGTCTCGGTCACCCTGGTACCCCCGAGAGCACTGGCAAACGTGTACGAGAATCTCATCCACGATCCCGCGACGACATAGGCGAACTCCCGACCGCGGTTTGCCACCGTCACCTCGGATCGGCTCTCCCATTGAGATCGGGTGTCGCCGGAACGGTCGGGAAACTGGTTTCGGCCGACGAACCAGGCACCGACATGAGGGCCGCCGTCTTCTTCCCACCAACATTCCTTGCAGACCGGACTCCACTCGCTCATCCGCGTGACGTCGGAGATCAGGTCGTAGAGAACGTGAGGCTGCCGGGCGATGACGATGGAATCCGAGAAGATGGGGATGTCCACCCCTGAAGTATGAACCCATCGGGGCTCTCTCGCATCGGGAAACCCGTAGAGTTCGACGACATGGACCCGTCGGATTGCCTGCCTCCACCGATCCGGGATCCCGGCGGCCGGCACCGGATGGCGCGGTGTGCCTCGGATCCGGTGGGCCGCCGGCCGAAGTACTGCGACTCACCGGCGGACCGGAGCGTGAGACCTGCCTCCCAGGCTGTACGCCGAGCAACTGGTCGTGAAGGTGTTCACAAACACCGGGTCCGGTGCTTCCACCGGGTTCGGACGACGACAGCCAAGGCAACGTCCTCTTCCGCCGCCCTGATCAGAGATGTCGGGTTCGACAGACCCGTCGACGTGACGACACAGTGCGGGTGATTCGGTAACGCCCGAGCTCAGAGCGTCTCGTAGAGGGCGGCGATGAGCGCCCGATTCCTGGTGCTCTGCCAGCGGGGGATGACATCGTTCATGACGTAGCCGAAGGCGATGCCCGACCGGGGGTCGGCGAAGCCGACAGCCCCGCCTGTACCGAAGTGGCCGAAGCTGCCCGGATTGGGGCCGAAGGGCCTCCGTTCCGTGGTCGGGGTGAATCCGAGCCCAAAGGTCACCTCTTCGCCCAGTACCGGGCAGAAGCCTGTTGACTGGGGTGTTGTCGCTTCGGCCAACAGATCTGCCGACAGCAGGCCAGGTGAAGCGGTCAGGGCCGCGTAGAGGAGCGCGATGCCGCGAGCGGTACCGTGGCCGTTGGTGGAGGGCACCTCCGCACTTCGCCAGGTCGCGGTGTTCACGACCCCGACCGACGAGTAGCCGGCGGGGTTGAAGTAGCTGACCATCGTCATGAGCTGGTCACCGGTGAGAGTCCGAAAGTCGACCTCGATGTCCGTCGAGCCATGCCACACCACATCGACACATCTCGGGTGCAGTGGCGGGGGAACGCCGAACCAGACGTCGGCACCGAGCGGCTCGGCGATCGATCGGAGCTGATCGCCGCACGACATCCGGCCCACTCGTCGGACGATCTCGCCGATCAGATGGCCGTAGGTATTGGTGTGATAGGTGTGGCGGGTGCCCGGTTCCCACCAGGGCTCCGACGCCGCCAGCGCCCCGGTCATCCGATCCCACTCCCAGAGATCCGCATTGGTCAACGCCTGGCGGATCGCCGGTACACCCGCCCGGTGGCACAGGGCCTGGCGGAGCGTGACCACGTCTTTGCCGGCGCACGCGAACTCGGGCCAGACCGAGACGACCGGATCATCGAGGCCGATGAGGCCCTGGTCGACGAGGCGGAGAGCGAGAAGGGCGACAAACGCCTTGCCGACCGAGTAGAAGTTGACCAGTGAGTCCGGCTGCCACGGCCTCGTCCGTCGGTCGTCTGTCCAACCACCGACGAGGTCGACGGCGATGCGCCCGTCGATGAGAGCGCACACTCCCGCCCCGACCTCTCCCCGTTCGGTGAAGTTGCGTACGAACTCGTCCCGGACACCTAGGAACCGGGAATCACAAGTTCCACCGACCGGCACGTCCATGTCGTGCAGTCTTTCACCTGCCGGGACCGGATAGGCCCGAGGCAGCCACGCTGAATGCAAAGGGGCAGAGGCAGGAGGATCAGCCGGAGCCCGATACCGCCCGACGCGCGGTGGACGGTCGGAGGCGAACATGGTCGGACCCGGTCCAGCGGCCGACAAGTCGTCCGCTCACTCAGTACTGGTTGCGACTTTGCCGTCCTGTCGGGCCCGTGTAGTCAGGTGCGGAAGCGACCGCGAGGAGGAAGAGAACGGCACAGAATGTGATCCCATCTCCGACGCCGTGGAGAAACCCCTGCCTGTATGCCCCCCACGCCAGCAGGCCGATCACCGTGCCCCACCCGATGACAAAGACGGTCGCCCGCTTCACTCCATCGGCGAGAGAGTCGCCGGGCAGAAAGATTCGACGCCTTGCCCGCCTGGCCAGATGAAGCATGAACCGCTTGGTCAGACTCGCCTGCGGTTGTCCGAGCACTCGCTCACTTGTCCGTGGCATCAGTACCTACGCTTTCGACCTCGAAGGCTAGCCGACGGGTGAACCTGGCACCGAGGAATCCATTTGATCGCGCCGGGAGGTTGGAATCGGAGATCGGGACCCCTACCCTCAGGTTCCGTTGGCTGCCCCCGACGACGGAACCAAACCCGGCGGGTCGGGTGCCCAGAACGCACCCTTGGAGGGCCGGTAGGTCCATGTGATCGCCTCGTCGTGCCCACTGGCGCAGTCCGGGTCGCAGTTGTCGTAGGTGGAAACGAGCCGTCCACCTTGGAACTGTGGGTTCCCGCTTACGACATCTGAGGTCGGGAACGGTCCGGTGTTGGGGACGAACCGCCACGGACCTCCGTCTTCGGACACCACGACACCGGGAGTGGTGCTGGCCGCCTGGAGCGGGATCAGGAAATCCGGACGCCCATCACCGGTGACGTCGGCCACAGAGACAGGGAGCCCGGTGTCGAGAGCCAACAGATGCGTGTTGCCGAGCGGTTGTGACGGCGGACCCAGATCGGCCCCGATGGCGGCGGCGATCGACCACCGCCCACCGCCGTACGAGAGGACCTCCACCGGCTTTCCCGTCGCCGAGTAGGAGAAGGCGGCCACGGCCACGATCGTGCCCTGATCATCGACCGGCGTACTGTGAACGCTCACCGGGGGGCTCGATTGGCCGGCGCTGGCTGCTGCGCTCGAGGCCGCAGAAGCCTGCTCGGCCACGAGCGCGTCCAGTGCGGCGACTATCGCCGTGGTGATGGTCACCGGGGGGACGGTCGTGGTCGGGGCCGTCGCAGGGGGGACGGTGCGGAGAGCCGGGGCGGTGGTCACGGTGTGGCTCTTCGATGCAGGCACGACCGTCGACGATCCCTTGGGCCACAGTGCAGCGGCGCTGACCGCCCCGATGATCACGATGCCACAGAGGACCAACGTTCCGAGCCGGCGACGGCGACGGCGATCGCTCGCCGCCCGGATCGCGGGCCCGGACGGAAGCGGGACGAGCTCGGCCTGTGTGGCCAAGCCCCGCAGACGACGCTCGAGCTGATCGTCGGTGTTGTTCATCCGATCGCCTCTTCCGACATGAGCTCGGACAGGTGGGTCCGGCCCCTGGCCAGCCGAGCCTTGATCGTGCCCGTAGGAGCGCCCGTCTGCTCGGCGATCTGCTCGATGGTCATGCCGGCCAGGTAGTGAAGGACGAGGGCTTCACGCTGGGCGGCGGGAAGGCCTCGCATCGCGCTCGGCCAGGAGTAGGCCGTCCGGACTGGTTTCGGCCACCGCCGGTGCCGGCCCGTGCCGAACCCAGGCGCGCACGGCGTTCCGGGCGCGATGCCAACGGTTGATGGCCAGGCGCCACGCCACCTGGCGCACCCAGCCTGCAGGGTCCTCGTACGTCGAGATGCGGGGCCATCGCTGCCAGGCGCGCAAATAGGCCTCCTGGAGGCAGTCCTGCGCTTCGTCCATGTCCCCACACATGGCATAGAGTTGTCCTAGGAGCGGTCGGCAGGTCGACCCGTAGAACGCGTCGAAGCCGGAATCGTCGTCATCGATGAACATCGACCCGCCGTCACCCATCGCATCTCCTGCGTTGCCAGCAACACCGCCCTACCTCGACGATTTGCTCGCCGTCAGCCTGGGCCTCCGAAGAACCCGGCATCGCCGAAGGCGAAGACGCCCCCGTCGGCGGCCACGAAACGGTAACCGAGCGCCGCCGGCCCGCCGGCCATCCCGGTGGCCGGTTGGTCGAGGCGGGTGCCGGCCGTAGAGCCCAAATAGGGAGCGTCGAATGCGAACACACCCCCGTCGGCGGCCACCTCCCAGTACCCGCCGGTGGCTGCGTCGACGCTCATGCCCACGACGGGCTGGTCGAGGGGCTGGCCGGCCATCGAGCCGCGGAATTGGGCGTCGCCGAAGCTGAAGATGCCGCCGTCGGCCGCCACCTCCCAGTACCCCTTCCCGTCAGCTGTCGAAGCGATCCCCACCACCGGCTGGTTCGGCTGCAGGCGGAGCCCCCCGAAAGAGTGGGCATCGCCGAAGGCATAGACGCTTCCGTCGGCGGCCACCTCCCAGTAGCCGTTGCCGCTGGGCGTGGAGGCCATACCCACCACCGGCTGGTCGAGCGGCAGGTTGCCCATGGAACCGAGGAAGCGCGCGTCACCGAAACTGAATACGCCTCCGTCCGCAGCCACCAGCCAATAGCCCTTCCCGTCGGGGGTGGCGGCCATCCCCACGATCTGGTCGGTCGGGACGATCCCGAGACCTGGCAGTGATCCGTAGAAGGCGGCGTCACCGTAGCTGAAGACCCCGCCACCGGACTGGACAAGCCAGTAGCCCCGGCCGTCCACCGTGGTGGCCATGCCGACAAACCGTGTCGGCTGGGGCGGGGTGACCGTGAAGGGGACGGACACGGTGATCGCGGTGGCCGGATCATTCGTTGTATCGCAGGTGAGCGTGAACAGGTAGGCGCCGGGCGACACGGTCGCACCGGTGTGGGCCGAGGGTGTGGCCAGCACGCGGGGGATCACGAAGTCCTCACTTCCCGAACCGACGATGGAGGGGAGGAATTGGAGACCGGCGGCGTATGCTGCCGTCGGCGTGAACAGCGGCTCCCCGCACCCGTCACCCGAGGGACCGAATTGGACGGTCACTACCGAGCCGACCGGTCCGGATCCGGGGTTGACGGAGAGTGTCGGCGGGACGGTCGCACCGGCAACGGTGGGAGTGCCGCCCACCAGCCCGACGATCACGAACGTGGCCACGGCTGTCACGGTCAGGAGGCGTGTCTTCATACTTCTGACACCGTTGGGACCCCGCGAAGGTTGCATCGAACCCGCGAAATGCTGCGAGATCCCGCTGCGTCCGGTCGGGGACCCCTCCGTCGCGTCGCCTCGGCTTGTCAGTCGCGTCGCCTCGGCTTGGCGCTGTCGATCACCTTGGCTGTGGTTTCGACCACTCTGGTCGTGGGCCGGAACGCACCCTGTGCCAGCCGCCGGTCCCGGTAGCGGGGCGAGACGACCATCATCAGGTGATTGACGGCCAGGGCTACCACGGCGGCGAGGACGGCCACGAGGAAGATCCCGGCGATCAATACCAGGATCCCGACGAACAGGATGATTCCGAGGACGGCGGCGACGCCCAGCGTCAGCGAGCCCACAAGACCACGACTGGGACTGGGCCGGCCTCGATTCGGACTGGGCGGGCCTTGATTCGACGTGTACACGACCAGTTTCTCCATGTCACCAGCGTATGGCGACGGACGGGGGGTTGATACGTCGTCGGTGCGGGCGGGGGACGGAAGGGGACCGGCCGGAGGTCGAATGGTCGTCCGGGCAGATCCGATGGCTGCTCAGAGCCCGTTCGGCCCTCCGTCGCCGTCGAGATCGATCGGCTCGAGCAGCTCGGGCCGATCATTGCGGGTGCTCCCGACCTCCTTGCCCACCGGGTGATGGACGAGCGTGCCGGCCGCGGTGGGGGCCAGCAGCCGCGCCAGCTCGGCTCCGCCGGTGAGGCCGGGGTCGAGCCACAGATCCCAGTTCTCCGGCTCGAGGACAACGGGCTCCCGATTGTGGATGGGCATGTCCGGTCCGGCCTCTGTCGTGATGATCGTGGCCGACCGAAGCTCCTGACCTTCGGCGTCACGCCACCATTCCCTGAGGCCGGCGAAGACGACCGGCTGGCCATCGGCGCGCTGGAAGACATACGGCTGTTTCTCCTTGGGACCGAGCTTCTGCCACTCGTAGAACGCGTCGACCGGAACGAGGATCCGCCTCCGTTCGAACGCGGATCGGAACATCGGCTTGGTGGCCACGGATTCGGCCCGCGCGTTGAACGTGCCGGTGACGGCGGCAGGATTTTTGGCCCAGCTCGGGACCAGTCCCCATTTGTAGGCACCCAGGATGCGTCGGCCGTGTCGCTCCGATACCCCGAGGATCGGTGCCGTGGGCCCGACGTTCCAGCTCGGACGCCACGTTGCCATGAGGTCGGGGTCCACTCCGGCATCGAGTAGCCGGGCCAGTCGGTCCGGGTCGTCGTAGAGAGCGATTCGACCGCACATGGATCGCAGCCTATGAGCCGGTCCCTGCGGCCCGAGCCGACAGGGGCAGGCGAACCCATTCCGGTGGACCGGCCCGGCCTCTCCAGTGACCGGATGCGCCTCACCACGGACCGGCCCGGCTACACCACGGACCGGACGCGGTCAGCCGTCCGGCACGAGTGGATCGGCCGTCGGAGACGACCGGGCCGATGCCCGGGGACTTGTCGCTCCGACCTTCGGACCGTAGGCTCCCGTGGGCACCACGGAAGGGGGGTCGAATGAAACGCCGGCAACTGCGTACGGTCGCACTTGTGCTGCCGCTTGTCACGGGAGCTCTTGTGCTGCCATCGGCAGCCGGCGCCACCGGGACCCCAGCGGGGCAGCCACCCCTGACAGCGGCCGAGGCCAAGGCTCTTTCCACCAACGTCTCCGACAAGGTCATCGTGGTGCTCAAGAACCAACTGCCGACGATGTCCGACTCGCCGCGGGACGAGGCCAACCGTGCCGCCGCCATCGGTCACGTGCAGGCCGGCGTCGTCGACGAGCTGGCGCGCACCGGAGCCCGTCAGGTGAAGCGGTTCCAGCTCATCAACGCCGTGGCCGCCACAGTCTCGCCAGGGGAAGCTCGACGGTTGTCGGCCAATCCGTCCGTCGCCGAGGTGGTGCCGGACGAGCCGATCCCTCTCACCAGTTCGGTGCCGAACCCGGCCCGCACGCCCCACAGTGGTATCGCCCCATTGGCCGGAGCGTGCCCACGGCCGGGCCAGGTGCAGGTGGATCCACAGGCCATCGAGGACATCCATGCCGCCACCCAGTCGGGAACCGGCCAATCCGCCCAGGCGCTGGGCTACACCGGCGCGGGGGTGAAGGTCGCGTTCATCGCTGACGGCATCGACATCGACAACCCTGATTTCATCCGATCAGACGGTCAGCACGTCTTCACTGATTACCAGGACTTCAGCGGCAGTGGGACCGATTCGCCGCAAGACGGTGGAGAGGCCTTCCTCGACGCCAGCTCGATTGCCGCCCAGGGACGTGAGACCTACAACATCGCCGACTATGCCGGCGGCCTTGACCGTGCCTGCGATATTCGCATCCTCGGAGTCGCGCCCGGGGCGAGCCTGATCGGATTGAACGTGTTCGGAACGGCGGCAGTGGTCTTCAACTCGGTCTTTCTGGAGGCCATCAACTACGCCGTCAACGTCGACCACGTCAATGTGCTGAACGAGTCGTTCGGCTCCAACCCTTTTCCCGACCAGGCCAGCCTCGACCTCACCGACATGGCCAACGAGGCTGCGGTCGCGGCCGGTGTCACCGTGACCGTGGCCAGTGGGGATGCCGGGGCGTCCAACACGATCGGGACGCCGGCCACCGACCCGGCCGTCATCTCGGTCGGGGCGTCCACCAGCTACCGGGCCTATGCCCAAGCGGGACTGGCCGGAATCACGATTCCCGGGGTGACCGGTTGGCTCAACAACAACATCAGCGGTTTCAGCTCGGGCGGTTTCGATCAGACCGGCCGCACCGTCGACCTCGTCGCTCCGGGCGACCTCAACTGGGCGCTGTGTACGGCCGATCCCGCCGAGTATGCGGACTGCACCAACTTCGCCGGTGAGGGATCGGCGGTCCAGCTCACCGGCGGTACCAGCGAGTCGGCCCCCCTGACCGCCGGAGTGGCGGCCCTGGTCATCCAGGCCTACGTGCGGTCCCACCGCGGTGCCTCCCCAACACCGGCTGTGGTCAAGCAGATCATCGTCTCGACCGCAGAGGACATCAATGCTCCCGGCGACCAGCAGGGGGCCGGTCTTCTCGATGCGTACCAGGCCGTCCGGGCGGCCAGTTCCTATCCCGGAACCACCGCCGATCCGGGGGGAACGGCGATACTGAAGCGGTCGACCCAGCTGAACGCGTTCGGCCAGCCCGGCAGCATGCAGCGACTGTCGGAGACGGTCGTCAACGACGGTGGCCGCCCGGCCAAGCTGAGGATTTCGAGCCGGACCATCGGCACCTACACCAGCCTGGGCGCCACCACACTGACGCTGGCTGATGCCACGGGCGACATCGGCCTCGTCGGCTTCGTCGTGCCCCGCGGCCAGGCCAGGCTCAGTGTTTCGATCGCCTACCGGGGCGCCGGAACGTCCAGCGACATCGATGCGGCTGTCAACCTCAGCCTCTTCTCACCGGGCGGGCAACTGGCGGAAACCAGTAGTCCTCAGGGCACCGCCAACTTCGGCAATACCCAAGTTGCCGATCCCGCTCCCGGCAACTGGACGGCCCTCATCTTCGGTGCCCCCTCCACCGAGGGGGGAACGGTCGGCCCGGTCCGGATCGGTGCGAGAGCCGCCCCGTGGGAGACCCTCGGGAAGCTCTCGACGTCGAGCCTCACGCTGGCTCCGGGCGCATCAGGATCGTTCACCTTGACCGTCCCCACCCCGAAGGATCCCGGGGACCAATCCGGATCCATCGTCCTGACCGACGGTACCGGTCCCTCGTTCGCCGCGGTGAGCACCGTACCGGTGACCCTCCGTTCGCTGGTTCCGACCCCCAACCCGTCGACCACCTTCACCGGCGCCTTGACGGGCGGCAACGGACGGCAGTTCAGCACCGGCCAGACGGCGTATTACCAGGTCTCGATACCTTCCGGCACCCCGGTGCTCAATGCCGAGATCACCACGCCCAACGCAGCCAACACCTTCATGGCCGAGCTTGTCGACCCGGTCACCGGCGAGGTCGCCTCGGCGGCAAGCAACGATCGGGAGGAAACGACCGGCCGCGGGACCGAGTTGGTTCGCCAACTCGGGGCCCAGCTCCACGTCCTGCATCCGGATGCAGGCGACTGGACCCTCATCGTCGACTTCTACAACCAGATCGACGGCACCTCGCTGTCCCAGCCCTTCACCGTCACCCTGGACAGGTTTGCCGCGCCCGTCAGCGCCCCCGGGCTTCCCTCCTCCCGCACCACGACGCTGATCGACGGATCACGGAAGACAGTGGACGTGACGGTGATCAACCGGGGCACCACGCCAGAGGCCTACTTCGTCGATGCCCGACTCGACCGGTCCGTCGAGCTGAGCCTGGTCTCGTCGACGGGGGCGACGGTGACGGTCCCGGTGCCGTCGACCACCGTGCCTCAATACCTCGTCCCGAGTCACACGACCTCGATCACAGCGACCGCGTCGGCAAGTGCGCCGATCTTCTTCGACTACTCGTGGGCGTTCGGAGATCCCGACCTCATCTCCTCGGAATCCGGCAACAGCGACACGGCGAGCGGGACGTTCACCGATCCTTTTGTGGCCGCGGGGGACTGGATCATCACCCCCTTCCAGGACGGACCCGACGGAGCGAACGGCGTGGCGCCCGTCACCGCCACGACTTCCTTGTCGGCCACCACGGCTGCCTTCGACCCGACCGTCACCTCGACGACCGGCGATCTCTGGCTGGCCAGCACCGATCCGTCGGCTCCACTCGAGGCGGTGGTGGTCGAACCGGGGAAGGCTGCCGAGCTGCCGATCACGATCACGCCATCCGGCCCGGTCGGCAGCACGGTGAGAGGGACGCTCTACATCGACGATCTGTCGCCGTCCGATGCTGAGGTCACCCAGGATTCCGAGGCGGGCATCACCGCCCAGGCCAGCGATGTCGCCGCCTTGAGCTATGCCTACACCATCGGGGCGCCTCCGAAGGCCTGACACGATGAGGGCTGTCCCGAGCCCCGGAGCAGGGTTGTCCGAGCCCCGGGGCTCGGTGTCCAGGTACCACAGGGGCTACCCCGAAGGCCGTCTCAACGGCTGTCGGAGTCCAGATCGAGCTCCATCAACCTGACGGTCCTTTCCGGATCGCCCCTCACCACTTGCGTTCCCCCGGCGAGGTGCAGACCCATCCTCAGATAGGCCGAACGCGCCTCATCATTCCCTTCGAGCACACGTAGGCGCAGCGATGAGGCGCCTTTCGACCGGGCCCAGTCGGCCACGGCGCGCACGAGACCGTCGGCGATCCGTCTTCGTCGATGGGAGGGTGCCACCCACATGCCCACCAGCTCGCACCGACGTGGTTCTTCCGGTGGGGAGGCGAGTACGCCGGCAACGGCCACCGTCTCGTCTCCGTCGAAGGCGACGAACCACTGACAGGATGCCGCACGGTTCTGCCAAGTCACCTCGTCGAAGGAGCGCTCCCGTTCGTAGCTCGAGGTGAAGGCGTGAGGGGCATCGGCCAATGCCCGCAGTCGAACGTCCCGGATGGTCCGCCAGTCATCGACACCCAGCGGGGTGATCCGGGGCATCGGCCGAGCGTACCAATCGGCCAGTGCGCCCACCGCAGACAACGCGCGACCTCGGAATGCGGTGGCGGGTGGGCCGCGCCTGTGCGACCATGTGCGCAAGGTCGGCCACCCTGGACCGGCTTCGGGGTGAGCCGGGAGGGGTGAGCCGGGAGGGGATGTGCGCCCTTGCTAGCGGCCCCGCAGCTGCTTGGCCCGGTCGATCGACGAAATGCGTGATTGCGAGATGAGCCATCCGTCGGCACGCGTCAGCTGCTGTTGGCGGGGCGCATGGTGGTTGCCCTCCGGGCCGTCGGTTTGCGAACCGCACCGGCGACAGACCGACATTCGCCCGTTGGTCTCGGGGAGGTGGTGCTCGTCGAGTCGAATACCTACATGCGATGTGTCTTGCGAAACCATGGATCTCCGATCCGTCGGCACGCAATGGGTGCCGAGCCGGAAGGGCAGGGACTTGCCCGCCGTGAGCGAGATTGCCCTTCGCTCCACTCTACGCCCCAAGCGGTCGACCGGTGGCCCCAATGGATGAGGGCGCAGCCCTCAACCGTTTGCCATGGCGCGACCACGTGGCCGCGGCGCTGGGTCCGGTGGCAGCGTCCCGACCTCTCGGTGGACGGGTGTGGCATGTGGTGGTCGACCGGCGTGAGCTGGTGGTCAAGGTCGGCCGCGGCGCGCTCGATGAAGCAGACGGGCTCAGGCGCCTGTCGCAGCTCGTCGGTGCGCCTCCGGTGCCCGACGTCGTCCTGGCCGAGCCGGACCTGCTCGTGACCACCTGGGTCGACCAGGCCGCCCGCACCGCCGGCCACGAGGTTGCGCTGGGTGAGATGCTGGCCCGTCAGCACACCGTCCCCTGGTCGGAGTGGGGTGGGGGCTCTTCGTGGATAGGCGAGTGTGCGGTCGATCCAGCCCCTGCTCCGGACGCGGCCACCTTCTACGGAGCCCGCCTGCTCGAGCTCGCCGGCCGATGCGATCTGGAAAGACCGGTGGCGTCGCTGGTCGGCCACCTGGGTGAGACGATCCCACCGGACGGGCCGACGCTCGTCCACGGGGATCTGTGGTGGGGAAACGTTCTCTGGGGAGACGACGGCCGACCCTGGCTCATCGATCCTTCGGTCCATGGTGGCCACCCGGAGGAAGATCTGGCCATGCTGAGCCTCTTCGGCCCGATCCCCGAACGCACCATTCGGGCCTATACCGAGGTCCGCGCCTTGTCACCCGGGTGGATGGAACGAGTGGAGCTGTTCCAGCTCTATCCGCTCCTCGTCCACACCGTGCTCTTCGGCGGGGGTTACCGGACCCGGGTGCAGTCCATTCTTCGCCGACTCACCTGACCGATGTCGCTCCGAGGCGGACGTCCATCCGCGACCCGGAGCGGATCGGCTACCGGCAGGCGTGCCGCCACCGGCGTCGGGGACGTGAGATCAGTGGACGCACACAGTAGCAATCCCGGTCCGCTCTGCGCGGTCGCGAAATATCGTTCGGCCACAATGGTTTTCCATCGGCGAATGGTCGTTCCAACAGCGCCCGATGGGGAACGTCGGCTGCACCATTCGCCACGGTATTCACCAACCCGTCGAGTAACGTCGAGCCGTGATTGCCGGAGACGCTCGGACCGACGATGAGAACCGACCGCGACGGTGGCTCCCCGATCTCTTGGGCGTGGCATGGGTGATCGTCGCTGCGGGTGCGGTGATGGCGCCCGCCCTGTCCCACGGTTGGTCGCTCGGACCCTTCGACCAACTGTCCCGGTTCGGACTTTCCCGCCAGGCTCACGTGAACCCCTACAACACCCAGATATCCGATCTCATCCGCGAGATCATTCCGTGGACGACGCTTGCGTGGACCCAGGTGCACCACGGGATCCTGCCTCTGTGGAATCCCTACAGCGCTCTCGGGGCTCCGTTGGCTTTCAATTGGCAGTCGGGGGCGTTCAGCCTCCCGGCACTCGTGGGCTATGTCGTCCCATTGCGGCTCGATTTCACCGTGCAGGTGCTCACCACCTTTCTCGTTGCCGGGACAGGGATGTACGTGCTCGGCAGGGTCATGCGGCTCGGGGTCCTCGGCGCGGCCATGGCGGCGACGGTGTTCGAGCTCAGCGGATCGTTCATGGCCGTGTTGGGATGGCCCATCGCTGCGGTCATGTCGTGGGCCGGATGGCTGTTCGCCTTCTCCATCCTGGTCGTCCGGGGCAACCATCGTCGTCGGAATGCCTCCTTGTTGGCCGTGGTCCTGGCCCTGTCCATCTATGCGGGACAGCCGGACACCTTGGTCGTTCTCCTCGTGTCGTTGCTCGCGTTCCTCATCGTCGTGTTGGGGCTACGGCTCCGCCGGTTCGGGTCGAGGGCGATCTTGCGTCCCACACTGGATCTGGCCATTGCCGCCATCGCAGGCCTCAGTCTGGCCGCCCCCCTCTGGCTTCCTGCGGCAGCATTGTCGTCGGGATCCATTCGGGGGGTGGGTCGCCACGCCGCCTTTCCCATCGACTACCTGTTGAACGTCGTCTTCCAGAAGTTCAACGGACTGGCACTCAACGGCGGGATCTACTTCAACGCCTCCAATATCAACGGCTTCAACTACGTACCGACAGCGGTCTACGTCGGTGTCATCGCCGTCGTCCTCGCCGCGGTGGCGCTGGTCACCATCCGCCGCCGGCCGGCCATCGTGGCCTTCGGGGCCGTGGTGGTGGTCAGTGGCTGTCTGGTCTATCTCACGCCGCTCGTCTCGTTCCTCAACCAACTCCCCACACTCGGAGAGGTCCGATGGGTCCGGGCCATCCAGGTGCTCGGGTTCGCATTGGCCATCCTGGCCGGGGCCGGCCTCGACGCCCTGGCCCGTTCCCGCGGCAACCGGTGGGTGCGCAACTGCCTCGGGGCCGGATTCGGCGTCGCCGCGCTCCTGCTCCTCCTGGTGTGGGCCTTCGGTCGCGGTCACCTCTCGGCCGTGGACACCACCATCCGCTCGCGGAGCTTCGTCTGGCCGGCGGCCGAGGTCGTGCTGGGCCTGGTCGTGTTCGGGTTCCTCGTGGTCATGGGCCGAAGGGAGCGGGAGGGGACGGCATCGCGCCGCGTGCTCGGTGATCCGAGCCGGGTGGCCGCGGTGTTCCTGTTGGTCAGTTCGACCGCCCTACTCGCCGCCCTCGGGGCACCGTGGTGGCCTTCGACCACCAGCTACCTCACACCCACCCCGGCCGAGACGGCCCTGCAGAAGGCGGTCGGGAACTCCATCGTCGGGTTCGGGGTGTCGTCGTGCTGGTATCCGCCCACGCTCGGGATCCAAGCCAACGTCAACATCGTCTACGGGGTCCACGAGCTCGATGTCTACGACCCACTGACCCCCCAGGCGCTCTACACGAGCTGGAAGGACTCGACAGGTCAGTATCCGCGACCGGTCGGCTCCTACGCCTACGTCGTGCCGCTTTCGATGTTCTGCCCCGTCGTCGACTCGACGGCCACGGCCCGCCTGTTCGGGGTCAGGTTCGTCCTCGAGCCCCACGGAGCCAAGGGACCGCCCGGCAGTGTCTTCGACCAGCGGGTGGGCAACGAGGAGCTCTACCGGATCCCCGGTGCCTCGGTGGCCACGCTGTCCGCCCTCGGTGTCCACGGGTCGCTGCCGCCGGTGGACGCACCGGGCACGCCGGTGGCGGTCACCTATCCGAACGCCGCGTCCTGGAAGCTGGTCACCCATGCCACACGCCCCCAGGTCCTCCGGCTGCGGCTCACCGACGTCCCCGGATGGCACGCATCGATCGACGGGAAGCCGTTGACGCTGGTCCGTTTCAACCGGATCATGCTCCAGGCCGAGATCCCGCCCGGGCGGCACACCATCGAGCTGCACTACTGGCCCGAGACGTTCACTGCCGGGATCGTGCTGGCCGGTACCACGGCCGTCGTGCTGGTGTTGGCCCTCGTGTTCGGTGGACGGTTGTCACGTCGACGGAGGGCGCGGGCCGGCGCGTCGGGCGCTTCTCCCGCGTCTCCCACGTCCCCGATCTCGGGTTGAGCTCGCCGCGGGTTCGAACCTGCCGCGGCACCACGCGGACCGTCGAGGTGGACGGAAGCGGCTCCATCGTCGTCCGGCACGTGGAAACGTGGTGACCGCTCTCTGCGACGGCGTCAACCATGCGCGCCGCCGGCGTCGGACGGATCGCCTCGGCGGGCTCTCGGAGCTCCCATCCGGCCGAAACGGCCGCCCGGAACTGGCCTTCGGAGATCTCCGGATCCGAGGACGGTTCCGGGCCGTTGGGACGGCCACCGCGGACGAGGCCGGTGAGACACGCGTGCCGGTCGGCGGGTGGAGGTCGGCGGCGGGTGGCGGGTGCCCTCGGTGGTCGGCGGGTGGAGGTCGGTGGGCGGCGGGTCGGCGGGTGGCGGTCGGCGGTCGGCGGTCGGCGGGTGGCGGTCGGCGGTCGGCGGGTGGCAGCGCCTCCTGTGGTGTGTCCGCACGACACGCATCCTGTTGGACACAATCGCGTCCGGGGGCGAACGCAGCACGACAGTTGGTATCAGGCGTGGCGCCCGCCCGCCGGGGCCGCCGCACGAAGACGATGGTATGGATGTGGGTTGGTTCAGGGCAGTGCCGGCTTCGACGCGCCCGACGCGCCGGCCCGCGCCCTCCGTCGACGTGACAACCGTCCACCGAACACGAGGGCCAACACCAGCACGACGGCCGTGGTACCGGCCAGCACGATCCCGGCAGTGAACGTCTCGGGCCAGTAGTGCAGCTCGATGGTGTGCCGCCCGGGCGGGATCTCGGCCTGGAGCATGATCCGGTTGAAACGGACCAGCGTCAACGGCTTCCCGTCGATCGATGCGTGCCATCCGGGGACGTCGGTGAGCCGCAGCCGGAGGACCTGGGGGCGTGTGGCATGGGTGACCAGCTTCCAGGACGCGGCGTTCGGATAGGTGACCGCCACCGGCGTGCCCGGTGCGTCCACCGGCGGCAGCGACCCGTGGACACCGAGGGCGGACAGCGTGGCCACCGAGGCACCGGGGATCCGGTAGAGCTCCTCGTTGCCCACCCGCTGGTCGAAGACACTGCCGGGCGGTCCCTTGGCTCCGTGGGGCTCGAGGACGAACCTGACCCCGAACAGGCGGGCCGTGGCCGTCGAGTCGACGACGGGGCAGAACATCGTGTTCTCGGCGGCGGGAATGCCGTCGGCCCCGATGGGCAGGGGGTAGCGGCCCGATGCCGCCGTCCAGGCCCGGTAGAGCTCCTTCGGGGTCAGTGGGTCGTAGACATCGAGCTCGTGGACCCCGTAGACGATGTTGACGTTGGCTTGGATCCCGAGCGTGGGGGGGAGGAGACAGGACGAGATTCCGAATCCGACGATGGAGTTCCCGACCGCCTTCTGCAGGGCCGTCTCGGCCGGAGTGGGTTTGAGGTAGCTGGTATTCGACGACCACCACGATGCCCCGAGGGCGACCAGGAACACGGTCGAACTGACCAACAGGAACACCGCGGCCACCCGGCTCGGGTCACCGAGCACGCGGCGCGATGCCGTCCCCTCCCGCTCCCTTCGGCCCATGACCACGAGGAACCCGAACACGACCAGGCCCAGCACGACCTCGGCCGCCGGCCAGACGAAGCTCCGCGAGCGGATGGTGGTGTCCACGGCCGAGAGGTGACCGCGACCGAAGGCCCACACCAGGAGGAGCAGGAGCGCGGCGACGCCGAATCCGGCCCCGAGGCAGTTGCGCACCCACCGGTTGCCGCGGGAACGGGCCAGGGCGTCGAGGCCGGCCCCGGCCAGGATGGCCAATGCGAACCCGAGCACCTGGATGGCCCGGACCCACCGGACCTGGGCGACGCTCGGGAACTGGTTGAGGAACGAGACGAGCGGAGTGAGATAGACCAGACAGCCACTGACCACCACCACGGCCCCGAAGGCCACGATGGCCGGCCGGCGGCGGATGGTGACCAGCGCCACCGCGGCGAGGACGACGGCGATGACACCGACGTAGTCGGCCGTCGAAACCCACCCCAGCCCGTGGCCGTCGAAGGACCTGCTGCCGGCCAGCGAGGACCCGTTGAATGTCTGGAAGATCGCGTGCAGCATGTCGTAAGGGGGAAAGGCTCTGTGCTGTCCTGCGGCGCGGATCGATCCTGACGACAGCTGGATACCCGGCAGGACGAGGGGAGCAGCGAGCCCCAAACCGGCGGCCGAGCCGATGGCCATGTCCAGCAGTGGGCGCCCGAAGACCTCCGTTCCCTCGAACCGGCGGATGCGAAGGCCGACCAGGACGACGAAGAAGACGACGAGGGTGGCGATGAGGACGACCAGGGTGTCGGGTTCGCCCGCATAGATCGACAGGGCGAGAACGACGGCGAACAGAGAGATGTCGCGTCGGCGGTGACGGCCGCGCACGACGAGGATCGTGCACGCGAACAACCATCCGGCCCAGGACAGGACGGCGGCGATGGGCCAACCCAGCACGGCGATGAACGAACCGCTGAGCTCGAACACCGTCGCCGCCATGGATGCGCCGAGCACACCGAGCCGCATGACCCTCCCGAGCGCGTACATGCCCGTCCCACCGATGAGAAGGGTGGCGAGCACCTGGACGGTGTAATCGAGGCGCACCGGGACCAGGTAGCCCACCAGGGCCGGGAGGCTGAAGGTGGCCGACTGCCAATTGAAGGCCAGAGGTGCGCCGAGGGCACTGTACGGATTCCACAGCGGAAGGAGCCCGCTGTGGACCTGGGTCCATGAAAGGGTGGTCCAGGGAATGATCTCACGGATCAGGTCGAAGACCTGGGAGTTGTGGGGGAGCGGCTGGGGGTGTTGGGTGAGGCCGAGCTGCGACAGCTGATCGAAGGGGCCGAGTGACCACCCGTGGGACAGCGCAGGGGCCATCACCGCACCTGCGGCGATGATCACCCATGCGACACCCAAGAGGTCGGGGACCCACCGGCGGGCGTGGATGGCCGGTTCGTTCATCGGCAACTGCCGTGGGGATCACGCAGGGTCATGACGGGCGTTCGCGCCTCAGCGCTGGTGCGACGTCCCTGGAGGCGACAGCACGCAGGCCGTCGCCCGGCGGACGGCGCGGGTACCCCGAGACTCGACCGCCTTCGTGCATTCGGCGAGCCGGGCGGTGTCCGCATTCACGACGGCGCCGGAATGCTTGACACCGGTCCATACCCAGGCATCCGCCCGATGGAGGGGGACCCGGCCGGTGGCCGCCGTGATCAGTGCGGCGGCAAGCGTCACCGAGTTGATCTGGTCATAGGTGGGCAGGCCGGCCTGATCGGGGATGACGACCATGGTCACCCGCCAGTCGTGGAGCGCCTGGCGGACTTCCGATACATCGCCCGCGGTAAGGGTTTTGACCCTGGGGGTTTGCGACGAGACTTTGGCGATGACCTGTGCTCCCATCAGCTCCGTTCCGGTCTCCACCAGCATCCCGCCGGGACCGCCTTCTCCCACCATCGAGAAGTCCATCTTGTCGAGCGCTTGCCAGGTCATCGAGTTGTCGAACGAGGTGAATGGCGCGGGGATGATGAGGAGGACCTGGTGCCGGGGCAGATGCGGGGCGACGGCGGTGAACCAGGCGGGGACGGCTACCGGGACGGTGGTCATGGGTATGGTCTGGGCCAGGTAGGCGGCCGGTTGGACGAGTGCGATCACGGCCACGACGCCGGCGACGCCGGCGCCCGTCCACGAAGGCAGTCTGGACCAGAGGCTCTTCCCTTCGGCACCGGGGAGCATTGCCGCGTCGCGTCGACGGTTGACCGAGACGTAGACGTGGTCGACGATCAACCCGAGCATGACCGCCACGGCCAGGTAGGTGACGAGCACCAATCGGTAGGGCACCACGTTCTCGAGAAGCGGCAGGTGCTGGAGTGCCTGCCACGGCAACCAGATGTCCGGTCTCGTGCCCAAGGACAGCACCGCGGAAATCACCGCGATGGCACCGAAGAGCCAGAGGCGGCGGTCGTGGCGCCAGGCGGCAACGCCCCCGAGCACGACGACCACCATCCAGGTCCCGAAGTACTGATAGGAAAGCGAAGGCCCCTGGTATCCGCCCAACGCGCGGTTGTGAGCGGTTGTCACCATGCCGTTCCACGTTGACAACTGGAAGAAGAAGAGACTCGGCGATGAGCGCTGGCGCCGTGCGAGGCGGCCGTAGACGCCGGGCCACACCTGACTCCCGAAGTGGGCGGGACCGACGAGGGCGTACGCCGCCGGGCCGGCCAGGACGACGAAGGCGACAGCCGACCCCGCGGCCAGACCCATGATCGCGTGGCGGGCGTGCAGACGAAGCCCGGACGGACGGCGCCATGCCGCGTAACCGACGATGATGACCATCCCGATGAGCCCCATCCCCACGGTGATCACCAAGACCTCGGTACCGATGAAGAACTGCACCGCTATCAACAAGCCGAGAACGATCCCCGTGGGAACCGGCCGCCGCCGCCGGCGGAACAGGAGTTCGTCCAGGCAGGCGATGATCAGCGGCGGGATCACCAGCATCCCCAGCATCAGGTGGGCGTCGCCCAGGGAGAACAGGACGAAGGGTGAGAACCCGTAGAGCAGGCCACCGACGAAGGCGGCGGGTGTCCAGGCCACCCATCGCCGCAGGAGCACGAACATGGACAGCGCGGACAACGCCGGGGCCAGGGTCAGCGCCACGTTGAGGGTCGCGATCGGCCCGAACAGCCACGTGACGGGGGCAAGCAGGATTCCGATGGCGACGACGCTGGTGTTGGCCAGCAGGTTCACCCCGACCGGTACGTGCATGGCCGTGGAGTAGAACGGATTGAGGCCGTGGGAGATGGCATAGGCCGACCATTCGAGGAACCATGTGAACAGCGAAGTATCCCCGCACCCACAGGTGGTGGTCGAGGTCGGATGGTGCCATGCGCTCGACCACACGAACACCGAGAGGAGGAGGTAGGCGCCGGCTCCGAGGACCAGCGTCTTCCAGCCGTGGGAGCCGGGGGACCGGCTGCCGGCATCGGGATGGTCCGACCGGTCTTCGAGAGGCGACTCGGTGATCGGGCGCTCCGCGGAGGAGACTGCGGCCAATTCGCCAGTTGCTGTCACGACATCACCCCCCCCTCCGACACGCTCCATCACCGAGCTTCGCCCCCGAGACTGCTGCTGCGACCGACCCCGGGCTGACCGGAGCCGCTCGCCAAGACGGCACCCCCTCGCCAAGACGGCACCCCTGCGAAGCCCCGTCATGGAACAGCGATCGTATAATACCGGGTCGGAGGGCGTGTACCGGGTGAGGGGGCATGTACCCGGGGGCGTGTACCGGGCGGGAGGGCGTGTACCTGAAGCGCGTGTGCCTGGTGGGAGGGCGTATACCTGAAGAGCGTGCACCTGGTGGAACGCCGCATCGTGCACGATCTCTCAACCGCTTCGTGCACGATACTCAGCCGGCGGCCGCCGATGACGGGTGAGGCCCCGGCTAGGTGCCGGCAGGCAGGGTCTGCACGGTTGCTCCGGACGGAGGCGAGAAGGTGGACGCCGGCGGGTTGTCCGTGAACGCGGTGAGCGTGACGGTGGTCCCGTTCGCGCTGGAGTAGGTGAGGATCCCGCTCGAATTGGCCACGCAGTAGGTCACCGGCTTGGGTTGGCCGTTGCTCGTCAACGTGGCGCAGCTCGAGGCCAGGCCTCCGTAGGTTGCCGAAGAGGTGTGCACACTGATTCCCGCGGCCCGGGCGACGGCCTCCGCCTCGATCCTCTCGAGGGTGGTCGTGAGGACGCCCGGTGAGAAGAGGTCGGTGAGCGCGCCCAGCGACGAGCCGAGGCTCGACGACAGCGACGTGCAGGTGGCGCTGGCCCCGGAACCCTGGCAGGCGGTCACCGACGAGCCGTCGATGTAGAACGAACCGCTGGGCGTCACCACCGCGGACTTGGGCGAGGACTGGGCGAACGTCACGGTCTGGCTCTTGCCGGTGGTGCTGTCGGCGGTGACGTAGGTGGCACTGAAGGTGGCCCCCGAGCCTCTTTTGATACCGCGCACGATCGAGGCCAGACCAGAGCCCGATCCCGATGCGGCGGCCGTGGTCGAGGGACCTCCCGACGACGAGGTTGTCGTCGTCGAAGCACTGGTCGAGGACGAACTGCAAGCCGCGGCAACGACCCCACCGGCCAGGACAACGACGGCCATCAAACCTCCACGTCGCATCCCCGGCCCGATCCGCCCGCCCGACCCAATCTGTCGCATCTGAGCTGCTCCTCGACTTCGACCTGCCACGCGACCGGACGTGCCGGCCACGATAGCCAACCGGGGGTCCGGAATCGTCGATGGCGCGGCCGCCGATCCCCTTTCTCTGCCGGGGGGGGGGGGGGGACCAAAAAGTCGGGGGAGGTCGGTCGTCGGCCCAAATGATCGCTACCGTGGGGGGTGACCGGCTTCCCGTCTGAGTGCAGCCCGACCCGTCGGACGCACGGGATGGATCTGGCGTGCCGGTCATGACGGCTGGAGGAGACCATGGCCCAATCGGAGTCCGGATTCGAGGTTCGGGGGATCAACCACCTGGCCCTGGTGTGCAGCGACATGGCCCGGACGGTTGATTTCTACAGCGGTGTGCTCGGGATGGCGCTCATCAAGACCATCGAGCTCCCGGCCGGGATGGGGCAGCACTTCTTCTTCGACTGCGGCGGCGGTGACGCCTTGGCCTTCTTCTGGTTCCCTGACGCACCGCCGCCGGCTCCGGGCATCGCCGCCCCGACCGGCCGCCCCGACCAGGGCAGCCTCAACAGCGCCATCGGCTCGATGAACCACGTGGCCTTCGCGGTGCCTCCCGAGCTGATCGACGAGTACCGGGACCGACTTCGGGCGGCCGGTATCGACTGCACCGACGTGGCCAACCACGACGACAGCGAGTGGGGCGTCGCCGACACCAACCATCCGGGGGTCTTCGTCCGGTCGATCTACTTTCAGGACCCGGACGGGATACTGCTCGAGTTCGCATGCTGGACTCGCCCGCTCACCGCGGCCGACATCGCCCATGCGCCGGCTCGTGCCTCCGACTCCGCCCCGGTCTGAGAGGCACCTGTGCCCGACTCCGATGACCACCTGGTCGACCGCGCCGACGAGCAACGACACCGGCCCGGGGACGAACCCCTGTGGAACGAGTCCTACTACCTCGACTTCGTGGCCGAGGACGGGGCCCTGGCCGGCTACGCCCGGATCGGCCTCTATCCCAACCTGGGTGTGACCTGGTGGACCACGATGATCGTGGGCGCCGACCGACCCCTGATCTCGTCGGTGGCCTTCGATCTCCCCGTGGCCGCAGGAACCGGGTTGGGCATCGAGGCGGACGGCTTCGATGTGACCGGCACCGTCGATCAACCGCTGACGGCGATGACCGTGGCCGGTACCGCCCCGGGGGCGGTGCATCGCGACCCGGCGGCGATGTACCGGGGAGATGCAGGATCCCCGACGACCGTGGGCCTCGACCTGACCTGGACCACGGACGGTGTTCCCTACCATTACCAGGTAACAACCCGCTACGAGATCCCATGCCTCGTCTCCGGCGAGGTCACTGTGGACGGTGAGCGGATGGCCGTCGAGGCACACGGCCAGCGTGACCATTCATGGGGGGTGCGGGACTGGTGGGCGTTCGGCTGGTGCTGGGCGGCGGCCAGGTTGGATGACGGCACCAGGGTCCATTTCGCCGACATTCGGATACCCGGTCAACGGATCCCTCTCGGCTACGTGCAGCCGCCCGACGGGCTGGTGCACCCGGTGGGGACACTCGACATGTCCGAGGAGCTCGGGGACGAAGGACTGCCCGTGCACGGTCGGGCCGTGGTCGAACCGGGTGGGCTCGAGCTCGACATCCGTCCCATCGCCTTCGGACCGGTTCTGCTCACCGCTCCAGACGGCCGGACCAGTCGCTTTCCCCGGGCGGCAGCCCGGTTCGTCGCCGACGACGGTCGCCGCGGCACCGGTTGGATCGAGTGGAACCAGCCCACTCCGCCCGGAACCTGACGGTAGCGTCCCGATGTGCGCCTCTCTCTGACCCCCTCCACCGATCCCGCCGACTACTCGTTCGTGCATCGCATCCGGCCTCGGTTCGCCGAGACGGATGCCATGGGGATCATCCACCACAGTGCCTACGTCCCCTATCTCGAGGAGGCCCGGGCGTCGTTGCTACGGCATGCCGGATTCCCCTACGACGAGGTGAGGAGAAGCGGTATCGACTTCGCCGTACTCGAGCTGTTCGTGCGCTACCGACGCCCCCTGTACTTCGACGACGCGGTGGACATCTACGTAGCCGCAGACGAACTGACCCGGACCACCTTTCAGGTGGGGTACCTGCTCCAAGTGGCGGGGCAGACCCGCGCCACGGCGGTGACCGTCCACGCCGCCGTCGATCCCGATGGGCGCCCGGTGCGGATGCCGTCGTGGCTGGCCGAGGTGATGGAAGGCGACCGGTCAGGAGGTTGATCGGCGCGCCGGTCGGGGGCGGGGCCCGTTTGCCCGCGGGCTACGCTGGAAGCGGAGCGCCGGGAAGTCTGGTCGGCACGGGACGGTCGCCTGTGGCCGCTCCCTGCGGAGGAGCGCGGTGACCGAACCAGAGAATGCGAACGCGGGCGGCCGGATGCCTGAGGGCCACGACGGGCAATTGCGGCTGCCCAGTTGGCGGTGGGAGGCCCTGCGGACGACCTTCTGGGTGGTGCCCACCCTGCTCATCGTGGTGGCCGTGGTCCTGTTCGTGGTCACTTTCGAGATCGATCTGGCTGCCTACCATCGCCACCTGAGCCTGCCCACGTGGGTCAGGACCGGTAGCGCCGACGCCGGCCGGCAGGTTCTGATCGCCATCGCCGCCGCGATCATCACCACCGTCGGGGTGGTGTTCTCGATCACCATCCTGGCCCTGACCCTCGCCTCGCAGCAGTTCGGGCCCCGGATGCTCCGGAACTTCATCCGTGATCCGGGCAACCAACTGACGCTCGGGGTCTTCGTGGGGACCTTCGTCTACTCGGTGCTGGTGCTCGGCTCCATCAGCAGCCCCGGGAGCGCCTTCGTCCCCCATCTGTCGATCACGGTGTCCGAGGCGCTGCTGCTGGTGGATGTAGCCGTCCTCGTCTACTTCATCCATCACATCGCCAAGTCGATCCAGCTCCCCGAGGTCATCGCCAGCATCGCCCGTGACCTCGATCGGGCGATCGACGCCGAGTTCCCGGTCCGCCAGGGTGCGATCGACGGCGAGCAGTCGTCGGCCGTCACCGCCGACCTCCTCGAGAAATTGAACGTCCGGGGGGCCGAGGTCACCGCCGAGCACAGCGGCTATCTCCAGTTCGTCAGTTACAGTCAGCTGGTCGACATCGCCGAGAATCTGGACGCGGTGATCCGACTGGCCCACCGGCCCGGCCACTTCATCGTGGCCAATCGCCCGCTGGCCAACGTCTGGCCCGCCGGTGCGGCCGGTCAGGTGGCGGCCGCTCTGGACAAGGCGCACGTGACCGGTCCCCATCGCACCCTCACCCAGGATCCGGTGTTCGCCATCGACCAACTGGTGGAGATCGCCATTCGGGCCCTGTCGCCTGCCGTCAACGACACCTTCACCGCGCTCACCTGCATCGATTGGCTCTCGGCCGGCCTGTCGGAGATCTCGGCCCGGTCGCTCGACGAAGGCGTGTACCGGGGCCGTAGCGGGAAGATCCGTCTCATCGAGTCCGACCCGAGCTATGGGCGGATGGTGAACCGGGCGTTCGACAAGGTCCGCCAGGCGGGTCGGTCCATGCCGGCGGTGATCATCAGGATGATCGACGCCCTGTCCCGCATCGCGGAGAACACCACCAGCGAGCGTCAGCGGGCGGTCCTGACCCGCCAGGCGGAGATGATCCTGCGCGGTGCGGAGGCGGAGGTGCCCGAGGAGAACGACGTGGCCGACATTCGCGTGCGGTACGATCGCTTCGTACGGGTTTCGGTAGAGGTGAGCGCCAGCCAGCGAGGGGCCACCAACGGTGACCCTTGGACGACAGCATGACCTCGAACCGTAAGCTGGCGCCGCATCGTAAGCTGGCGCGGCCCCGATCCGACGAGGTCGCTTCCAGGCCTGGCATGGGATCCGGCGTGAGATGCAGTACCACCCTCAGACGAGTAGCAACCTCAGACGAGTACCAACCCTCAGACGAGTACCAACCTCAGACGAGTACCAACCTCAGACGAGTACCAACCTCAGACAAGTACCAACCCGAGATGCAGTACCACGGAGCCAGCAGTACCACGGAGCCAGCAGCTACAACGAGGAGAATGACCATGAGCATCGCCGTCGGCGACAAGATTCCCGATATCAAAGTGATGACGTCCGGCCCTGATGGTCCGGTGCACGTGCAGACGGGCGAAGTCCTCGGTTCCGGCAAGGTGGTGCTCTTCGCCGTGCCTGGCGCGTTCACGCCGACCTGTTCGGACTACCACCTGCCCAGCTACGTCATCCGGCATGACGATCTGCAGGCCAAAGGGGTCGACACTGTGGCCTGCATCTCGGTCAACGATCCCTTCGTGATGGCCGCGTGGGCCGAGGACCAGCACGTCGGCGATCTGGTGGTGATGCTGGCCGACGGCAACGGCGAGTTCACCAAGGCCGTCGGGCTGGAGATGGACGGCAGCGGCTTCGGATTGGGTACCCGGTCGCAGCGTTACGCCATGGTCATCGAGGACGGAGTGGTGACCACGCTCAACGTCGAGCCCGGGCCGGGTCTGAGCGTGAGCGCCGCCGATGCCGTCCTGGCGGTGCTCTAACCGGCAGGGTCCTGGCACGACAGGTCCGTTCCGCCGCTACCGTCGAGGGCGTGGAACTCATCGAAACCCTCCGGACAACCGGGGCCGTGCGCGACTTCGTCGATGCCGAGGTCCCAGACGAGACCGTGTACCGCCTGCTGGACGCAGCCCGATTCGCGCCCAACGGCGGGAACCGCCAGGCATGGCGGGTGATCGTCGTCAAGGACGGACGACTTCGCCGGGCCCTGCGGGACGCCTACCTTCCGGGATGGTATGAGTACCTGGCCCAGGCCGGGGCGGGGCTTACCCCGTGGGCGGCGATCACCGACCGCGAGCTGGAGCGGCGGGCGGTGGCCGGCGCCCCGGCCATCGCCCGTTCGGCAGCCGATGGACCGGGCGGCTTTGCCGAGCATTTCGACCAGGTCCCGGTCATGTTGGTGCTGCTGGCCGATCTGGCCGGCCTGGCCACCGTCGATCGTGACGTCGACCACTACACGATGGTGGGCGGAGCGTCCATCTATCCGTTCGCGTGGAGCATCCTGTTGGCCGCCCGCGACGAAGGACTGGCCGGCGTGATGACGACCATGCTGGTGCGCGAGGAGGAGTCGGTCAAAGAGCTGCTCGGGATTCCCGATTCGGTATCGGTGGCCGCCGTGCTGGCCCTGGGCCGGCCGGTGCACCAGCCCACCAGGCTGCGGCGACAGCCGGTCGAGGCGTTCGCCACCGTCGACCGGTTCGACGGGGATCCATTGGGACCGGTATGAGATCCCGCCCGTTGCGTCCGCACCGGCTTCGGGATCCGCGGTGCCAGGCCCGAGATCCGCGGTGCCAGGCCCAGGATCCGCGGTGCCAGGCCCGAGATCCGCGGTGCCAGCTTCGGGATCCGCGGTGAAGGTCCGCATCGGAGTGGGGATGGGGCTGACGCCGGTCGCCGATGGGGGCGAATTCGCCAGGTTGGTCGACCACATCGATGAGCTCGGGTTCGATTCGATCTGGCTGCCGGAGGTCTTGACCGCGCCGGCCCTTGATCCGCTCGTGGGCCTGGCCTTCGCCGCGGCCCACAACGACCACCTGAAGTTGGGCACCACCATGCTCCTGCCGGGGAGGAACCCGGTGCGTCTGGCCAAAGAGCTGGCCGGTTTGGATCGCCTCTCCGGTGGCCGACTGCTGGTGACTTTCGTCCCCGGCGTTCCCCGCCAGCCCGAGTCCGCGGCCACAGGTGTCGCAGGTGGTGTCAAGGGCCGCGTCATGGACGAGATGCTGCCGGTGCTCCGAAGGCTGTGGTCCGGGGAGACCGTCACCCACCATGGTGAGGCCGCAGACTTCGAAGGGGTCACGGTGTCCCCACCCCCGGTGCAGGATCCACTCGAGTTCTGGACCGGAGGGATGGTGCCGGCCGCCCTCCGACGTTGCGGTCGATTCGCAGACGGGTGGCTCCCCTCCTCCTGCACTCCTTCGGAGGTGGCCGAGGCGAAGGTGGTCATCGACGAGGCGGCCGCCGAGGTCGGGCGCTCGATCTCCCCTGAGCACTTCGGGGTGTCGATCGCCTATGCCGGTGGCGCCCTGTCGCCGAGAACCAAGCGGGCGCTGGCCGCCTTGCGTCGCGGCGTCGATCCTGAGGACGTCGTTCCAGTGGGCGTCGGTGGGTTGCGCGCCATGCTGGAGCGCTTTCTCGAGGTGGGCTTCTCCAAGTTCGTGGTCCGACCTCTGGAGAGCCCGGACTCCTGGCGGACCGAGCTCAGCTCACTGGCCGACGGCGTCCTCGACCTCCAGACATGACCCGTAGCCGGCCCCTCGAGCTCGAATTCACCGACCACGATGACCCTGGACTCCTGGCCCGGATGGCCGAGGTGGTGGCCAAGGGGACGGGATGGATCAACGTCGAGCCGGTCATCGAGCAGGAGCACGAACCCCCGCCACCAGGGCCGTTCGCCTTCCTCGGGGGCTCGACCCATCACGTCCCCACTGTTACCTGGATGCCCGGAAAGCGCTCCGCCAACGGCGCGGTCAAACCGACCACCGTCGGGTTGCAGCATGCGTCCGGTCCCAGGGTGGCCTGGAGGCTCCGGGACCTCGGATGCCCACTGCCCGAGGGATGGCGGGTCACCCAGGACCACCCGAGGCGTGGGCTGGTTGTCCAGGTGCCGGCCGGCGCCGACGACAGGATGGTCATTGATTGGCTGTTGCGGGCGGCCTCCCTCATCTGCACCGTGCCCTCCACGGATCGCTGGAGGGCGTCGGTTCACGCCGGCCTTCCCTAGGGAGCTGATTCCTAGATGGATCCCGCTGCGGGCGGGCCAACTTCTTGACATCACGACGACGTCCGTGGTCGGCGGTCCCAACGCCCAACACAACCCGGGAGGCATCTGCGGCCAGCCAGATCGATCTTTCCGGACTGCGGCCTGCTCCTTGGGGTCGGGGCTGCGCCTCGTCTGCAACTCCCGCCGGGCTCCAAGTACCTTCGCCCCAGCCGATCCCGATCTCGATCTCGACGAAATGTCCGTCGGCACCACCGGATTTGCGCAGACTCACTCGTTCCGTCTGTCCCGTTTCCGCTTGTCCCTTTCCTCGTCGGTGTCCATCCCGAGGCCCGGTTCCTGCCCGAAGGCCGGTTGGGGTTCGAATCGCCACCGGGGTGTGCCCTTCGGTCCGGTCCCCTCGCTGGAGAGGACCCAGCCCTCATAGGTCTTGAGGAAGTGGTGGTGGTGGCAGAGCAGGGCCAGATTGTCGAGGGTGGTGGGCCCGCCCTCGGCAAAGGGGACGATGTGGTCGATCTCGAGCCCGAAGGAGGTCCCACACCCGGGCACCACACAGGTGCTGTCCCGGAAGACGAGGGCCGTCCGCAGCTGTTGGTTGATGGTGCGACCCAGGTGGCAGACGGCCCGGATGTCCCCGGCCTCGTGGAAGACGATGCGGAGGAACGAGTCGTTGGCCAGGTCCCTCGCCATGGCCACCGGGATCGGCCCCTGGTTGTCGATCTCGCAGCACTCGTCGCCCTCGGTGTGTCCGCGCAGCAGGGCGTCCCGGTCCACCCGGACGATCACCGAACAGGTCGGAGGCCCGTCGATGAGCAAGGACGGGTCGTCCGGTGGTCGGCCACCGGTTGGGGCCGTGGCATCGGTGGTGTCCCCGGTGGCGGTGGCATCGCCGGTGTCCCGGCCGGAGGTGGCATCGCCGGTGTCCCGGCCGGTGGTGTCCTCGGCCCCGGCGTCGGCGTCGGCCCCGGCGGTGGCTCCGGAGGAGGTGTCCTCGACCCCGGCGTCGGCGTCGGCATCGGCCCCGGTGTCGCCGTCCCTTCGCGCCCGGGATCCGGCTCCGAAGCCGAGCCGGTGGCCGAGGTGGGCCGGGGCCGGGGCGAAAGCGGTGCCCCGGTGTCGGGGTGGCGTCTTGTGAGAAGGGCGTAGAAGGCGTCGGCTCGGACCGCCCGCTCGGGACTGTCCTGTCCGTCACCGGCCGCCCGTCGGGTCCGGCGCAGCCGGGTGGCCACCTGGTCCAGGTGGGAGAGGATCTGGGCCCCCCGGTCGAGGGTGTCCCGGCCCTGGTAGCAAAAGGCCCCCTCACCGTCGGTCCACGACGAGAAGTACCGGGCCGCTCGGATCCGGACGACCCTGGCCCGGGGATCCTCCGACCCCGAGGTGGCCCGGGACCGCTGGCACCGCTCCCGCACCGCCTGGAGGGGAGCCTCCTCGGCCCCGGCCAGCAGCTCTTGCTCCCGTTCGGGGGCGAGGATGCCGGCCCCGGTCAGCTCGGTGACCTTCGGTCCCGAGAGCACCCCGGTGCGCAGCGCCGCTTCGGTCCCGGGCAACTGTGAGAGGCGCTGCCCGTTGACAAGGGTGTTCTGGGCCTGACCGGTGGCCACCCCCTCCAAGGAGGCCAGCATCACCGCGGCCGAGCGGTGCCCTCCGTCCCGCCACACCCCGGAGCCCTCGATCCGGGGGGCCAACAGGGTCTTGCCCGCCACCACCAGGCGCTCGAGGCCGACCAGGGACGCATAGAGCCCGGCGGCGTCCGCCCCGGTCAGCCGGGCCGGGTCGAGGTCCGACACCACCGAGGCCAGAGCGGAACGGGCGGCATCCAACCGGGCACCGAGGCCGGTTTCAGGACCGGCGACAGCGGCAGCACCAGCGGTGCCGCCCGCCACACTCTCCTTCACTGCACCGGCCACCGGGGTCATGGCCAGATGTTTCCAGGGGGGTGTGACAACCGGACCCGGACCCGGGCCGAGTTGCCAACATCGGCCTGAACGAGTCAGCCGGACGGGTTCGAAGGAACCTCACACGCTGACCCTACCGGTGCCTCCTGGCACCCTGGCCGATCAGCCACACCTAGCGGACGTCCTCACTGACCGCCACCGGTGACGGCCCGAGCACCTGCGCCGCCACTGGCTGCGTCACCGCCGAGCCGGGCGCCACCGGCACCAGTGATTCGGGTCGGGTGGGCTGTGACACCCTCCCCGGCACGGTTCTCCAGATGAACGCCACCACGATCAGCCCGACAGTGACGATCGATGCCGCGGTGACGAACGGCAGCCACGAGGCGATGGCAAAGGCCGCGCCGGCCGCGGCCGCGGCGACGGCAGTGAAGGCAGTCTGGCTGGTGGCGAACATGCCCTGGATGCGTCCGACCTCCGAAGGTGCCGACCCTTCGGTGAGCAGGGACTGGACGGCCGGCATGGCCGCGGCGAAGCCCATGGCTTCCGACGCCCCGAGCAGGACCAGGGCGGGCACACTACTGATGAACGGGTACGAGGCGCAGAGGACGGTCGAGGCACCGATGCCGGCCACCACCAGCTTGCGCCGGTCCATGTGGTCGGCGAGCCAGCCACTCGGCTTGGCCGCCAGCACGAAGGGAACGGCGAACAGCGTCCACGAGATGCCGATCTCGAGCCCCGAAGCGCCCCGGGACAGCAGGAGCAGTGTCCAGCAGATGTCGTAGACGCCACTGGTCAACCCCAGGGTCGCGCCACAGATCAGTGCCCCGACCATCGGAGGTCTGATCCGGACCCGACGCAAGGGCACCATGGTGCCGTCGGCCCTCGTCCTCGCTGCCCGTCGTTCGGCCTCGTCCGCGGGCTCGCGGATGCGGAGGGCGGGGAAGCAGGCCCCGAAGGACAGCAGCCCGGACGCCAAGAACATCGCCCCCATGTACCGGACGCCGACGATGCTCCCGACGAGGGGGCCGATGGCCATCCCGGCCAGCTCTCCTGCGTAGATGGAGGCGAAGGCACGTCCGCGGCGTTCGAGCGGCACGGAGCCCGCGATCATGGCCAGGGAGGCGACTGTGGCGGCACCGGCGCCGACGCCCTGGAGGGCCCGCAGGGCGATGGCGGCATCGGCGGTGATGGGGAGAAGGAAGGACAGACTGGCCACTGCATAGGTGACGAGACCGCCGACCAGGACGGGACGTCGCCCGATCCGGTCGGCCAACCGACCCACCGGGTACTGCGAGAGCACGCCGGCGGCGAAGAACGCGGCCATCACCACGCCGGCCAACGCGTCGGAGCCGTGCAGATGTCGGATGTACACCGGCAGCATGGGGATGAGGGCGGTGGCCCCCATCCACTGCAGGAGGATGGTCAGGGTCAGGGTCCGGATCAGCCGCACCGACCGGTCGGAATCACGTCCCGTCCCCGTACCGGTGTCACGGCCCGTGCCGGTGCCGATGCCGCTCATGACCCACCCCCGGCCAGCCGGGCCAACTCGAGCTCGACGCCGGCTCGCAGGGTGGCCGAGGGCGGCGCCAAACCGAACAGGTCGCACAGCCAGAGTCCGTCGCAGGCCAGCCGCAACACGGTGGCTACCGCGGGGTCGAGCCCGTCGTCCTCCAGGCGGGACTGCCAGCGGTCGGCGGCCACCTGGAGCGGTTGGAGCAGCGCGGGCTCGGCCGCAGCCGCGGCGATGAGCGCCGCACCCAACCGGTCCTCGCGGTCGGGCCGGGTCGAGCTCGGGGTCATGGTCGCCCGGATGTAGGCCCGGGCGAACTGGCCCGGGCCCGGGACGTCGCCCAGGTTGTGCTCGATGTCCCGATCGAACTCCTCGATGATCTTGTCGACCATGCCGGCCACCAAGGCGTCCCGGGTCGGAAAGTGGTAGAGGACGCCGCCCTTGCTGAGGCCGGCCTCCGCCGCGGCGGCATCGAGGGTCAGGCGAGCCACACCGTCACGGAGCACCACCTCCTCGGCCGCGTCGACGATGCGGGCCTTGGTGTCCGCCCCCCTGGTGGGGGCCTGGTCGGCGGCAGCGTCGTTGCCCATCCCGGGAACTATACCGTCCGGACGGTACAGGTGGCAGGAGCGAGCGTGGGATGGCTGAGGGAGCAACTGAAGGAAGAACGGGCGAGTGAAGGTAGAAGAAGCGAGGGCGAACAACAAAAGTCGGGATTAACCCCGGGGATTACCGAGATGCCAACCGGAGCAGATCCGGCACCGATAGGGATCGAGATCCGCGCCCGCCTCGAGGCGCAGCTGGAGCGACGACCGATTGGCCTCGGACTGGTTCGGGTAGCGAGTCTTGGGCGTACCGTCCGCCCGCCAGTGCTCCCGGTTACCGGCCGACGCCTCTCGGTGCGGTGCCGGTCGGGCGCGTCCGCGTCGGCGGGATTTGGCCACGACCCCCTGTCACTCCGTGTAGATCGGCGGTCGCTTCTCCTTGAAGGCGGCCGAGGCTTCGTTGAGGTTGCCGGTGTGGCCGGCCAGTAGCTGGGTGCGGTTCTCGAGGTCGACGGCAGCCCGGAGGCTGCCCACCTCGAGCGACGCCCAAATGGTGTCCTTGGTCAGGCTGAGGCCGAACGGGCTGAACGCACACATCCCCTCGGCCACCGCGACCGCATGATCCAAGAGTTCGTCGTCGTCCACCACCCGGGACACGAGGCCGATCCGAAGGGCCTCCTCTGCGTCGACCTTCTTTCCCGTCAGCAGGATCTCGGCCGAATTGGACGTACCGACGGCACGGGGAAGCAGCCAGCTCACCCCCAACTCGGTCCCGCTCAACCCGTTGCTGATGCCGGCCCCGCAGAACATCGCCGAACGGCCGGCCAGACGGATGTCGGCCCCGAGGGAGAGGCACATGCCGCCCCCGTAGGCCGGGCCCTTGATGGCGGCCACGATGGGCTGGGGTATCGAGCGCATGGCGGGGACGATGCCGCCCATGTACTCCATGGCCCGCATGCCCAGACGGTGACGGCCGAGGTCGTCTGTGCCCGGCGGGAGGCCGGCGTGTTCGAGCTCGAGCCCGGAGCAGAACGAACGCCCGGCTCCGGTGAGGACGACCACACGGCAGCTGTTGTCGGAGGCCACCTCCTCGAGGGCGGCGTAGAGGTCTGTCACCAGGGCGAAGGACATCGAATTGAGCCGGGAGGGATTGTCGAGGGTGATGACGCTGACATGGGCGTGGACCGAGTCGACGGAGACGAGTGCCATGCACCCAGCCTCACCGAACCGGGCCATTGGCGCCACTCGGCCGATCGGGTGCGCCATCATCAAGAGGTGCCGATGGATCCGTTCAGCGTGTTCGAACCCTACGGGGGCGCCGTCCCGCCCGATCGGCTGGCCGGACAGCTGCTGGTGGCCGCCCCCCGCCTGGCCGATCCCAACTTCTCGCGGCGGGTCGTGCTGGTCCTCGATCACGGCGAACCCGGCGCCCTGGGCGTGGTCCTCGATCGACCGGGTGGGGTCCCGGTGGGTGAGCTGATGCCGCAGTGGCAGCGGTGGGCCACTGCGCCCGCCGAGTTGTTCACGGGTGGACCTGTGGCCCGCAACGCGTTGATCGGTCTGGTCCGTCTGGCTTCCCGGGATTCGTCCCGGGACGGTTCGGCCCTGTGCCCGTCCGGGTGGCGGTTGCTGGTCGACGGGGTCCGTCCGGTGGGGACGGTCGACCTGGCCGAGGACCCCGGGCCGGCGGCGGCAGCGTTTGTGGGGGCCCGGTTGTTCTCCGGCTACGCGGGCTGGGACTCGGGTCAGCTCGAGGCGGAGATCGAGGACGGATCGTGGTATGTGGTGCCTGCCGAGGAGGCCGACCCCATCTCCGCTGATCCGGAAAGCCTGTGGCGTCGGGTCCTTCGGCGACAAGGTGGCGCGCTGGCCTTGGTGTCGGGATTTCCCGACGACCCGGCCATGAACTGAACGACCCGGCCATGATCCGACGACCAGGCCATGACACGAACCGGCGCTGACACGACCCGGCCATGACATGACCCGGCCATGACATGAACCGGCCCCCAACCCAAGGAGGCAGGGCTACCATCGCCGGGTGCAACACGAACCCGGCCCGGCTGTGCGCGGTGCAGTGGCCGCTGACATCCCGTCCCTGGCCTCGATGCTGGTGCGGGCCTTCGCCGACGACCCGGTGGCCAATTTCATGTTCGCCGGCGACCGCCGAAGGCAGCGCGGCCTCCATGCCTTCTTCACGTCACAGCTCCGCCACGAGTACCTTCCCCACGGGCACGTCTACACCACCGTCGACGGCGACGGGGCCGCCTTGTGGGGCCCTCCCGACGTGGCCCGAAACGGGCTGAAGGAGCTGCTCCAGCTCCTTCCGGCTGCGCCCTTCCTGGTCAGCTCGCACATCCACCGGGCCCTCGGGCTGTTGTTCGAAGTAGACGGTCTCCGACCCAAGGAGCCGCACTGGTACCTGGCCACGCTCGGGGTGGAACCACCCCGCCAGGGGCACGGCGTGGGCTCGGCCCTCCTCCTCTCCACGCTGGACCGCATCGACGAGTCGGGCCGTCCTGCCTACCTGGAGTCGTCCAAGGACCGCAACGTCCCCTTCTATGCCCGCTTCGGTTTCGAGGTGGTCGAGGAGCTCCATCCAGAGGCCGGCACCCCGACCATCTGGCGAATGTGGCGCGAGCCGCGGGTTCCCGGGAGCTGAGGCACCGCGCCGGTCCGGTGCTCAGCCGGCCACGTGGACGCCGTCGGGCCTGCCGTCGGGCACGGCGACCACCGCGTTCAAGAGCTCGCTGAAGGCACGGGTGGGCGCTGAGGGCAGGCCCCGGCTCCGCTGGGCCAGCCCCACCCGGCGCCGTGGGAGACCCTCGATCGGGACCGGGTGGAATTGGCTGCGCAGGACCGAGGGAATGGCGGTGGCAGGCAGGATGGCAGGACCGTAGCCCTCGAAGGCGAGCGACGCGATGAGCCGGAGCCCGTCGATCTCCGCCGCAGGGAGGAGGGTGATGCCGAGCGGGCGTGTGACCGCGTCGAGCTCGTCGCGGAATGCCGTCCCCGGCAACGGGAGGATGAGCTGCATGTCGGCCAGGTCCTCGAGCCCGAGCGGGCGGCCCGGGTCGACCATGGCATGGCCCTGGGGCACGACCAGCATGAGGTCCTCTTCGAACAGGAGCCGGGCCACGAGGTCCCGGCCCGAGACCGGCAGGTGCAGGATGGCCAGGTCCAGCTGGCCGCTGGCCAACTGGGGCTCGAGCCCGGTGGTGTTGCCCTCGACGACGACGAGGCGGAGGTTGGGGTGGCGTTTGCTGGCCATGTCCATGAGGCGGGGGACCAGCCATCGTGCCGTCGTGCCGATCATTCCGACCCGGACCGTGCCCGCCACCTCGTCCTTGCAGGCGGCCACGTCGGAGACGAGGGCGTCGAGTTCGGAGAGGATCCGTCGGGCCCGGGCGACCACCACGGTGCCCTCCTCGGTGAGTCGGCCGTCGGCGCGGTCGAAGAGGGGGGCGCCGAGCTCGCGTTCGAGCCGGGCCACGTGCGCGGAGATGTTGGACTGGACGGTGTTCAGATGTTCGGCCGCCGCCGAGAAGGTCCCGTGGTCGCTCACTGCAGTCAGCGCCTGGAGGTGCCGCAATTCCATCGCTTCGAATGATAGCAGTTATCAACTTTAGCTGCTTGACTGATTGCTCGCGTTTGTATACGATGATTTCAGACCACAGGATGTAAGGAATCCCCCTCCTATCCTTGTTGAGTCAGTGCAAAGGGACCGCCTCCCCCCCTGGCGGCCCCTTTGCCGCGTCTGGGGGGCGTTTCGCATCGACCCGACCGTCAGTTGCCCGGGTTCCTCCTGCCGGCGGTAGCGTGAGGGCATGCCTGCCGCCGGTGCCGTCTTCGTCGATCTGGACCGGACCTTGATCCGGTCGGCCAGTGGGCCCGTCTTCCACCAGGCCATGGAGGCCGAGGGCGTGCTCCCTCCTGGGCGTCACCTGCCCGGGGACGGCCTCATGTACGGGTTCTACAACCGGTTCGGTGAGTCGGTCCCCTTCATCGGCCTGGCCCGGGCCGCGGCCGCGGCCATGCGCAACCGGCCCGCAGAGGCCACCCGGCGGGCGGGGAAGCGCTCCGTCGAGGCGCTCGTGGACCTCGTCCAGCCCTGGGCCCTCGAGGCGCTGGCCGCACACCGCAGCCAGGGCAGCCGTCTGGTCCTGGCCACCACCTCGCCCGTCGACCTGGTCTCGCCCCTGGCCGACGCCCTCGGCTTCGACGGCGTCGTCGCCACCCGCTACGCCGAGCGTGACGGGCGCTACACCGGCAGACTGGAGGGCGCGTTCGTCTGGGGCATGGGCAAGCGGGCCGCAGTGACCCGCTGGGCGGCGGACAACGGCGTCGACCTCGGTGCGTCGCACGTCTACTCCGACAGCGTGTTCGACATCCCGTTGTTCCTGGCCGTCGGCCACCCCCATCCGCTCAACGCCGACCCCCGCCTGGCTGCGGTGGCCGTGGCCAAGCGGTGGCCCCTCGAGTACTGGGACCGGGCCCCGGGAATCCCGTCGGTGGTCGGGCTCGAGCCCTACCACCTGGTCCGGCCCTTCTTCCGGCCGGAGGCGTTTCCCTATGCCCGGTTCGGGCTCGAGGGCTTGGAGAATCTCCCCCGATCGGGCCCGGTGCTGCTGGCCTCGAACCATCGGAGCTACTTCGACGTGGCCGCCCTCGGGATCGTGGCCTCCCGCCTGGGCCGTCCGGTGCGGTTCATGGCCAAGCAGGAGGTGTTCGACGCCCCTGTCGTGGGCCGCCTGGCCCGGATCCTGGGCGGCATCCAGGTGGACCGGGGCAGTGGGTCGGGTGACCCGATGCGCCGTGCGTCGGCCGCACTTCGGGCCGGGGAGGTCGTGATCGTCCTGCCCCAGGGGACCATTCCGCGAGGGGAGCACTTCTTCGACCCGGTCCTCGTCGGGCACACGGGCGCCGCCCGCCTGGCCGCGGAGACCGGGGCCCCGGTCATCCCCATCGGCCTGTGGGGCACCGAGCGGGTGTGGCCCCGCTCCTCGAGGGTGCCCAATTTCGCCAACCTCCAGCATCCACCGCACGTGACCGTCAACGTGGGCCCTCGGGTTCCGCTGGGTCTCGAGGACGCGGTGGCCGACACCACCGTGCTGATGGGGGCCATCGCCGACCTGCTGCCCGAGGAGGCGCGCATCGAGCACATCCCTTCCCAGGAGGATCTGGACCGCACACGACCACCGGCGTGAACGTCTCGGCCCGCCCGGCACCAGACGCCCTCCCGGGTCGGGCCACGCTCGCCGTCGAGGCCCTCAAGGTCTCCAACCGGCTGTCGAGGGCGCTCGGCCGGGGGCGTGGCACGGTGGCCGGCGGACGCGTGGGCCTGGCCCTCGACCCGAGGCTGCTGGCCACGCTGGCCCGGGGCAGGAGGGTGGCCCTGGTCAGCGGGACCAACGGCAAGACCACGACGACCAGGATGTTGGCCGCGGCCATGGCCGGAGAGCGGCCCGGTCCGGTGGCCACCAACGACACCGGCGCCAACATGCCCGCCGGGCACGTGTCGGCGCTGGCCGGATCCCCGCCGGGCGCGGATGCGGTTCTGGAGGTGGACGAGGGGTACCTGGGTCGCCTCATGACCGAGACGTCGCCGCGGGTCGTGGTGCTCCTCAACCTGTCGCGGGATCAGCTGGACCGGATCTCGGAAGTCCGGATGCTGGTCGACCGGTGGCGGGCGGCCATGGCCGGATTGACGCGTGCGACCGGCCCCGGTGGGGACGCCACGGTGGTCGTGGCCAATGCCGACGATCCGATGGTGGTCTGGGCCGCCACCACCGCTCCGGATGTGAGGTGGGTGGGAGCCGGCCAGGTGTGGCGCAACGATGCGGTCGGCTGTCCCGCCTGCGGGGGTGGGATCGACTTCGACGAGCAGGGGGCCTGGGCCTGTGACCGGTGCGAGTTCGCCCGACCCGCGCCGGTGGCCTGGCTGGACGGGACAGACCTGGTGATGGCGGACGGTGCTCGTTACCCGGTCGACATCAGGCTCCCGGGTCGGTTCAACCGGGCCAATGCGGCGATGGTGGCCATCGCCGCCCCGGTCATGGCCGCCGGGGACGGGAGTCCGGGACCCCCGGTCCCACCGCTGACCGCGTCCGTGGCGCTGGCCCGCCTGTCCGAAGTCGACGAGGTCGAGGGCAGGTTCGCCCGGACGGTGCGGAACGGTCATCCGGTCCGGCTCCTGCTGGCCAAGAATCCGGCCGGCTGGACGGCCATCTTCGACCTGTTGGAGGAGGACGGCCGCGGCGACGCTCCTGTGGTGCTGTCGATCAACGCCCGCATCGCCGACGGTCTCGATACCAGCTGGCTCTGGGACGTGCCCTTCGAGCGCCTGGCCGGCCGCCCCGTGGTGGCCACGGGGGACCGCCGGCTCGACCTGGCCGTGCGTCTCCGGTATGCGGAGGTGCCCTGCACGGTGGTACCGGATCCGCTGGCCGCCCTCGATCGGGCCATGGCCGTCAGCCCGTCCGGGGTCGCCGGTCGCCCCGGGGCGGAGCAGGTGGGCGCGGCGCCGATCGACTTCCTCGGCAACTACACGGCGTTCGCCGAGCTCCGGAGCCGTCTGTGACCTCCGGTCGGCGTTCGGCGCTGACCATCGCCGTTGTGTTCCCCGACCTGTTGGGAACCTACGGCGACGGTGGGAACGGGCTGGTCCTGGCCCGCCGGGCCTCGTGGCGCGGCATCGACGCCGAGCTCATCCAGGCCCACTCCGGGCGACCCCTCCCGTCGGCCGACATCTACTGCATCGGGGGAGGCGAGGACGGTCCCGAGGTGCGGTCGGCCGAGGCGCTGCGGACGGACGGCACGCTGCACCGGGCGGTCGGGGACGGCGCCGTGGTGCTGGGGGTGTGCGCCGGCTACCAGTTGCTCGGCCGGACCTTCCCCGACAGTCACGACCAGCCGCACGAGGGTCTCGGCCTGCTCGATGTCACCACCCGCAAGGGCACCGGGGCGCGGGCCGTGGGCGAGGTGGTGGCCACACCGACCGGCGACGCCCCGCGGCCGGCCGACGGGCAGCGCCTGCCCACGCTCACCGGCTTCGAGAACCACAGCGCGGTCACCGCCGTGGGCCCCGGGTCACGACCGGTGGCCGAGGTGGTCAGGGGAGTCGGCAACGGGGGCGGGGACCGGACCGAGGGCGCCTGGTCCGGTCGCGTCCTCGGCACCTATCTCCACGGGCCGGTCCTGGCCCGCAACGTCGCACTGGCCGATCTGCTGCTGGGCTGGGCCCTGTCCACCTCGGAGGGGCCGGCGCCCTTGGACCCGCTGGATGACGAGGAGGAGACGGCCCTGCGCACCGAGCGACTGGGTGCCGTCGGGACACCGGCGGGCAACACCTTCTTCCGGAGATTGACCGGCCACCGCACCTGAGGACCGGCACCACAGGAGGACCGGCCACCACCTGAGGACCGGCCACCACCTGAGGACCGGCCACCACAGGAGGACCGGCCACCGCCGGCAACCCTCAGCGATTGCGCTTCGGCCACTCGACGCTGTCGTCGGTGTCCCGTCGACCGGGGTCGGGGGCCAGCATCCACGAACGCCGCCAGGCTGCCGCGTCCGGTCCCTGAAGAGGGGGAGTGGTCCTGGCTGCGGCCTGCTTGCGGGCGGTCCACCAGTCGGAGGTGGCTTCGTTGGCCATGGTGGCCACCGCGGCCTCGATGCGCACCGCGAACCGGCGGGCGTTCTCGTCCTCGCCGGGCCACATGGGCGTGCCGAAGGTGATGGTGGTCCGGGTCCGCCGGAGGCCCTTGCGCCCCTTGGGCAGGATGTACCGCGTTCCGTCGAGGTGCACCGGCACGACCGCGGCACCGGTACGGGAGGCCAGGTAGGCCGCGCCGCCGGTGAACTCCTGGGCCCATCCGTCGGGGGACCGGCCGCCCTCGGGGAAGATGATCAGGTTCCAGCCGTCGGTCAGCAGCCCACCGGCCAGTTCGGCCGACCGTCGGTTGACCTTGGTGCGCTCGATGGGGATGGCGGCCAGCAGGAAGGAAAAGGCGTCGGCCTTCCACCGGCGGTCGAAGAAGTAGTCGGCCGCGGCCGCCACCACCGTGTGGTGGCGGAACCGCTGGGGGAGGGAGCTCAACAGCAGGGCGGTGTCGACATGGCTGGCGTGGTTGGCGGCGAAGATCACCGGGGTGTCGAGATCGGTGAGCCCTTCGTCGCCCCGGATGACCGGAGAGGCCAGCGCCCGGGTGAGGGGCCGGGCCACGTTGTCGAGCACCATGGCCCGGGCCAGACGCACCGGGTACCGGCGCGACCAGTCGGTGTCGTAGTGCGCACCCAGCTCGGGCTCGGGTGCCGGCCGGGGCACAGATTCGGGCCAGCTCGGGGGGGCGACCGGAAACCGGGCCCGGCCGAGCCGCGCCGCCACTGACGACGGCGACAGCCGCCCGAGGGGACTTCCGGCCAGGTCGTGGCCCGTGCCGCTGCCCAGGGCCGAGTCGACGGCGACCGCCCGCCGGGGGCGCAGGGAATTGGACGATCCCTTCCTGGCTGTCACTGCACGTCGGCCATCAGGATCGGGGGCGCGTGGAGGTGGATCAACGAGGGCGACCGGCCCACCACGTCGTGGGCCATCTCCAAGGCGTCGGCCAGAGTGGACGCAGCCCGGAACCCGAGCCGGTGGACCGAGGCGCTGTCACCGCCGACCACGATGACCGCACCGAGGTGTTGCAGGGCATGGGCACACCAGTACCACATGTAGAACGGATGGACCCCGTGATAGGCGTGACCGGTGCGGTAGAGATGGATGTACCACGGGTCGGTGGCGAAGGACTCCTCGAACCGGTCGGCCACCTCGATCGGATCGGTGGTCTCGGTCAGGACCTGCTCGAAGAAGTCGATGTAGCTCGGATGGTGCACCGGGTTGAACTCCCACGGGGTGGGATGGGTCATGATGAGCACGCCGCCTTCCCGGACCAGCGGCTTCCCGCGGTAGAGGTTGAAGAAGTATCCCAACCCGAGGCAGGCCACCAGGATCGGGTTGAGGATCGAGTTCACGTTGTAGGGGCTGATGTAGGGGAGGCCCATCGTCAAGATGTCCGACTGGCCGGCGACCGGGACACCCTGTTGCTCCCAGACCCGTTCGGTGGTCAGGGCGTGGACGGCCTCGACCTCGCCGGCCTGCACCGAGGTCATGCGGTGGGGGGCCTTCACCGACTGGAAGATCTGTCGGGCGAGACGCGGCGGGGTCCGGTTCAGCGCCTTCGACGAGGCCAGGTAGCCGAGGCGGTCCTTGGCCCCCCACTCCCACTCTCGCTTCTGCAGGAAGTCGAAGGCGGGCGGGAAGGCATCGTTGTTGAGGGTCGTCTCGATCTGGAAGACGGTGACGCCGCTGTCGGCGATGAGCCTGCCCATGCGCCAGTTGGAGGAGTGCAGCTCCGAGCGGTGCTGGTCCATGAACGACCGGCTCTTCTGCATGGTGAGCGGGTTGTGGTGGTGGCGCAGGCTCCTGTAGCTGGCCAGACCGGTGGCCACGCTCTTGTGCCCACCGTCCATGGCCACCAGGTTGATGTTGACGTAGACCAGGAGATCGCTCTCCGCGGCCCGCTTGTTGATCTCCACGTCCTCGCCCTGGTCGGTCAGGCCCAGATGGACAAGCGCGTCGGGGTCCTCGGCGTCGTGTTGGGTGAGCAGGCCGTTGGGTGCGAATGCGTCGTAGATGCGATCGCCGAGGGCGTGCCGGAGCTCGGCCTCGGTCATCCGTCGATGAAGCGCGAGGGCCACGATCAGCGCCACGTCGTCCACGCCGGCCTCGGCGGCCATGTCGAGGACCTGCTCGATGACCATCTGGCGGATGTCGGGCCGCTCCATGGGTGGCAGGGGCAGCGAGATGTCGTCGAAGGCGATGGTCAGTTTCATCCCCGGGCGCAAGAGTGCGGGCAACGGGTCCCGATCGCCCACCGGATGATTGAGCGCCGAGCGGATGGCCGCCGGCGCGTCGGTCAACGGATCGATGGGCTCGGGTGCGTAGACGACCCTGCTGCCTTCGGGCAGCCGCTCGAGGCTGAACCGCTCGCCGTGCCAGAACAGTGTGGGCGGCGTGGAACGGTCGACGTCGAGCACGAATCCGGGCCTGGGGCTCATCGGGTGCTTCCTTTCGGCTTGCGTAGATCGAAGACCACCTTCACCGCGCCCCGTCGGCCGGCGGCACCGGCGTGCCCGATGGCCTCCTCGTAGCGTTCGAGCGGGTACGCCGCGCTCGACCAGCGAGCCGAGCCCGGCGGAGGCCACCAGCCCGATGGCCAGGTCGAACGTGCGGCCGGCGTCGCTGCCGGCGGGGGAGACCTCGGTGCCGTAGGCGTAGGCACCGACCACGCTCAGCTCGCGGTGCCACAGCGGTGCAAGATCGATCGAGACCCGACCCGGCATGCCGACGAGCACCACCCGGCCCCGGGGTCGCACCATGGCCAGCGAGTGGGTCAGCGATTCCGAGGTGCCGACACAGTCGAGGACCACATCGGCACCGTTGGTGAGGCGGCCGGCCAGCACCAGCGAGCCCGACCGGCGGCGTACGGCCCGGGCCAGCTGGTCGGGAGCCACCACCGTGTCGGCACCGAGCCGCTCGGCCACGCGCGCCTGGTGCGGGTGTTTGGCCCCGACCATCACCGTGCACTCCGACTCCGGTCGGACGAGGCGGTCCAGGGCCGCGACAACGGCCAGTCCCAGGGTCCCGGCGCCGACGACGGCGACCGTGTCCCCACCGGCGATGCCGGCCGACAGGGCGGCGTGGACCGCACAGGCGGTGGGCTCGACCATGACGCCGTCCTCGTCGGAGAAACTCGCCGGGACGGCGTGGAGCTGTGAAGCGTGGGCTGCGAGGCCGGCGTGGGACCAACCGCCGCCGGTGTCGGCGCAGAACCCGGTCTGGAGGCCGGGATCGATGGCGCCGAAGGCCACGTTCCCGCACAGCCCGGTGTGTCCCCGAGCGCACTGGGGGCAGAGGGGGCGGATATGGCGCGGGGCACAGCCGAGGACCGGCTCGATGACCGCCCTTGTGCCCGGGTCCAGTTCGCGCCCGGCGTGATCGGTTCCACCGGCGTCGAGCACGCCCACCACCTCGTGCCCGGGCACGAAGGGGAAGCTGACCATGTCCTCGAAGTAGCGGGAGCTGCGGCCGTCGAGGGTGGCCAGGTCGGAGCCGCAGATCCCCGACAGGAGGGGTCGGAGATGGAACCAGTCGTCGGCCGGAAGCGCGGGCTCATCGGCGTCGAGCAGTTGCAGGGGTCCGAGTCCCGCGCCCCGGCCCGAGCCGAAGAGCGAGGCCATGCGCGAGGCGGCGAAGCGCGGCAGGTTCCGCTCGAGGACCAGGGCCTTCATCGGCGCGCGTCCGCCGCCGACCGGCGAATCGCCCCGGCCAGGGCCGCCTGGCTCGAGTAGCGGCGACGCCGAGTGCCCCGACGGTCGAGCGGGCCGAGGGGGAGCGGCGGCTCCGCCCCGCCGTCGGCCTTGGTCCAGTGCTCGACGTGCCAGCCCCGCCGCCTGGCGATGGCGGCCAGCTTGGCCTCGGGATTCACGGCCACCGGAAAGCCCACCGCCTCCAGCATGGGCAGGTCGCTGGCCGAGTCGGCATAGGCCATCGATTCGTCCAGCTCGAGCCCCTCGGCCTCGGCGTAATCGCCGAGCACCAGGGCACGCGCCTCTCCGATGGGAGGCAGCACGTCGAGTCGACCGGTGAACCTTCCGTCGGCCTGCCCCAGGCGGGCACAGACGATGTCGTCGAAGAGCGGTCGCAGGGGCTCGACCACCAGGTCGAGGGCGCCGGTGATCAGGATGGTTCGGTGACCGAGGGCCCGGTGCCGGCGGACCCGGGCGATGCCGGCCGGGAACGACTTGGCCAGGAGCAGATCGGAGAAGAGCTCCCATCCGTCGTCACGGAGCCGGTCGACCGGAGCTCCCTCGTAACGCCGGTAGAACGTGCGCAGGAAGTCCCCCCGGTCGCGTCGGTCGAGCACGAGCAGGGCCGGCGCCTCGCGCAACAGATCGGCCACGAAGGCCGCCCGCTCGGCGACGGGTAGATGACGGGAGGCCAGCCAGGCGTAGGAGTCGACGACGTTCGAGGCGATGAGGGTGTTCTCGAGATCGAAGGCGGCCAGGTGGCGGTCGGGGGAGAGGATCGCCTGGCGGGCGCGGTCGGCCCGGCTGGGCTGGTTGGACCGGCCCGGCGCCGTCCGCACCCGAGCGTGCTCGATGACCGAGGGAAGGTGGATGTCCCGCACGTAGGAGTCCCAGTCCACCGCGGCGGGGTCGAGGCAGAACGACTGGCGGTCGTCCCCGTCCATCCGGTCCCACAGGGCCATGAGGCGGTCGACGCGGTAGCGGGCCTCGGTCTCGGTGTAGGCCCCGTAGAGCTCGACGTAGCCGAGGGCCCGGTCGGCCAGCAGGTGTTTCTCCTCGAGGGCGGCCACCCAGGTCGCCTGGCGGCCGCGGATGGGGAGCGAGCCGACCACCTTCTCGGCCACGTCCATGGCCCTGCTGGCCCGGGTGAGCTGGCGTTGGACCCGTCCTCTCCCCGGGAAGGACCACGCGGGCACGACGATCGGCTGACCGTGGACGTCGTACAGGGGGTGCTCGGTGAACCACGCCTGAACCAGGTCCACCAGGCGCCCATAGCGGAAGGGATTCCGGACCCCGGAGGCGACGTGGTAGACGGTCGGGCCCGGGTACTCGTCCACCGGGCTCACCACCGCTTCGGCGGCCACCGCGATGATGGCCGCCACCACCAGGTCCACCGGGATCACGTCGGTCACGCCTTCGGGCACGCCGGGAAACTCGCGGAGCAGTCCGCGGGCGTAGGACACGATGATCGGCTCGGCCATGCGGAAGCCGCGGATCCACCCGGGCCGCGGCTCGGCCAGAGCCGACTCGATGATCGAGGGTCGGATGATGGTCATGGGCACGGTGTCCCCGAATTGTGAGACCAGGGCCCGCTCGCCGAGTGCCTTCGTGTAGGGATAGGCGTCGGGCCATCCGAGCGACTGGGCCCGGGCCTGGCCCGAGGCGACCATCTGCTTCTTGACCCAGTCCTCGCGCAGACGTTCGGCCCGTTCGGCCAACAGGTGGAGCCCGGCACCGCCGAGATCGCGGCGCGCCTGCTTGGCGAACCCGGCCAGCCGGGCCGAGCCCCGCGACTCGGCGTCGAAGTCGCTGCGCTGACGTCGAGCCGCATCGACCTCGGTCCGCCAGTCCACGTCGACGCTGAACCGGTTGTCGTCGATGAGCTCCTCTTTGGCCTCGCCCTGGTGGGTACCGGCCACGTAGGCGGTGGAGACGGGCAGGAAGTGGACCGGCCCCGCCCGCCCCTCGTCGTGGGCCCGCTGCCGGGCCACCGCCATCGCCGAGGCCACCCGCGACGGTCCCAGCAGGTTGACCTCGACGGCGGTGTCGAGGGGCGAGTCGAAGCTGACGGTGGCGGCCGAGTGCACGACGATGTCGGACTCGGAGAGCAGCTGCATCCCCTCGTCGTCGAGGCCCAGGCCGTCTGTGGCCACGTCGCCGGCCACCGAGGACACCCGGGAGGCCACGTCGGCTTCGAAGCGGTCACCGTGCTCCGCCCGCAAGCGGTCGAAACAGTCGTTCTTCAGGATCTCCCGGGTGGCCCGCTGCTGGGGCGTCATCCGGCGTCCCGGACGGATGAGCAGGACCACCCGGCTGTCCGGAACGGTGCGCAACAACCGTTCCACCAGGGCCGTTCCGAGGAACCCGGTGGCGCCGGTGATGAAGAACTGCTTGCCCCTCAGCGAATCACGGACGCGGGTCACCGGATCTGTCTACCATATGGTAAGTGACCGGGTCGAGCATCGGAGGACAGCAGAGCCCGGGACGGGATCGGAGCCGACCCCGGCGGGCCCCGGCCGTCGAGCGGCCCGGAACGGGAGCGGCGACGACCTCGGAGCGGATACTGGACGCCGCCCTGGCCTCGTTCGCCACCCGGGGCTACGACGCCTCGTCACTCGACACCCTGGCCGCCGGCCTCGAGATCCGCAAGCAGACCATTCTGTACTGGTTCCCCTCCAAGGAGGTCCTCCTCGAGGCGGTCATCGATCGGAGCGCCATCGAGCTGTCCGCCGCGTTGGAGGAGTCGCTGACCCGGGCCGGCACCGGCTGGTCCCGGGTGGAGGCGGTGGTGCGCTCGGTGTTCCGACTGGCCGCCCGCCGGCCCGAACTGCTGGGTCTCGTCCGCGAGATGGGCCGGGCCGGCACCCCGGCGGCCACCCGCCTGGTGGCCGCGCTCGAGCCGCTGGTCGCTCGGGCGACGGAATTTCTCGAGGCGGAGATGGACGCCGGCCACATGCGGCGCCACGAGCCGAGGCTGCTCCTTCTGGCCATCTACTCCACCGTGATCGGCATGCTGACCGAGGTCGAGGTGCTCCGGGCCTTCGGGGAGGAGCCCACCGGCCGGTCGTTGGTGCGCCGGAGGAACGAGATCCTCGAACTGCTGCGCTCGGCGCTGGTCACCGAGCCGCGGTGACCCGGTCCAGCCGGCTTCAGTCAGAAGCGTCTGCCGCCTTCCGCTCCCGGCGTGAGGGCTTGGGTGCCGGTGGCGGAGGACGCTTGGGCGTGTAGCGCTTGTTTGCCTCGGGCTTGGCCGGTCCCTTGCCGCGCGAGCCCGCGGTCGATGAACGCGACGCACCTGCCGGTCGCGTGCCGTTCCGCGCCGAGGCCGTGGTCGTCGACGAGCTCTCGGCCCGTTCGGCCCGCAGTTTGGCTGTGGCTTCCTTTTGGATCTTGTACGAGCGGTACAGAAGCCACACGGCCAGTACGAGAAAGGGCAACCCGAAGAAGAGGGTGGAGGTCCCGAAGAGCAAGAAGGTGAACAGTGCGACGAAGCCGACCGGAGCGCGGCGGCCGAGGAAGGTGGCGCCGAGCAGCAGGCCTCCGCACACGAGGCCGAGCACCAGCGTTGTCTGCGGGGTGAGCTGCCCCTTGGCCAGGCGGAAGTGCTTGTTCTCGGTCTCGTAGAGGTAGAGGAGCACTCCGAACGCGACCGCGGCGCCGGCGGCGACGAACGAGAAGCGTCGTTCGCGGCCGTCGAGCCTGTCGACCGCCCACTTGGCGGAGCGAGCGGACCTGGCTGGTTCGGTCCCGTTCGGATTGGCCACGCTGTCAGGCTACCGGTCCCGGCCCTCCGGCTCGATTCGGCCGGGAGCAGGGACCCTGCCGTGGGGCCGCACTTCCCGGCACCCTCACTCGGCTCGTAGGGCCAGTCGCATTCCGGCGTTGTCCTCGGGCGGGAGGACCCAGAACGTGCCGGGCCGGTCGCCCTTGCCGCTACCGATACCGATACCGATACCGGTCGTTGACCTCTCATCCGGATACGCCCCGGGGATCCCCCCCGGATCTTCGACGCCGAATTCGAGATGGTGGACACGACCGGTTCGGCCGCCGAGCCACTGCCGGAGCGATGTGCCCGGCGCTCCGACCGGGGAGACGAGGCGCAACCCCATCGGGCCGCCCCAGGTCAGCTCGGTCCAGCGGTGGCCGGGGTCGGCTCCCTCGCCGGTCACCTCGCCCCCGAGCAGGGCGACGAACAGGGGGGTGGCGGTTTCGAGCTCGGCCACGACGTGGGTGACCCATCGCAGCGATGCAGGTCGGGTGGCCCCGGTCCCGTCTCCGCGCTGTCGTCGGTCGGTCGGGAAGTCGGCAGGTGGGGGACCGGTCCACCCGTTGGCGGCCTGAGCCAGTTGGACCACGATCCCGGTGGCCTGTTTCGGATGGATGAATGCCTCCATCCACTCGGGATCGCGGAGATCGATGCCGATGGGCTCGTACCCGGCCCGCCGGGTCTGCTCGAGGGCCTGGGCCAGATCCGGGACCTTGAAGGTCAGGTGGTGGGGGCCCGGTCCATTGCGGGCAATGAACCGTTCGAGGAAGTCGTTGCTTCCGGTGTCATTGGGCATGAGCAGCTCGAGCCTCGCCCCGTTGGCGAACTCGACCTGACCGGGCGCGAACCCGGTGGCCAGACCGCCCGAGCTCCAGGTGGCGCCGAGATCGACGGCGTACCGGTGCCAGACGTCCTGCCAACGGGACACCGCGTGGGCCACGTGGTCGAGCAGGACATCGTCGATGGCGGCCGGGGGCATGGGCACAGACTGGTTCCCGGCCGCCGCGGTTGTCGAACCCGAGAGCCGGCGCCGGTTGTGTGTTGTCGGTGGTGACAGCGGGGACAGCGCGGTTGTGGACCCCATCCTTCGCCTGTACGGTCCAGATCATGGACTTCCGGAGCGAGTCAGTGGTCGAGCTGGGGCGCGGGGTGCGCGAGGGCCGGCTGAGCGCGGTCTCGTTGGTCCAACACGCGCTCGACCAGATCGCCCTGCACAATCCCCGCCTCAATGCCTTCGTGGCCGTGGACGGTGAGCGGGCCCTGGCGTCGGCCGATGCGGTCGACCGGAAGGTCGCCGGGGGCATCGACCCGGGGCCGCTGGCCGGCATCCCCCTCGGGGTGAAGGACCTCGAGGATGCTGCCGGTTTCGTCACCACCCACGGCTCGCCGGCCTTCGCCGAAGGGCCGGTGGCGGCGTCCGATTCGCCCATGGTGGCCCGCCTGGTGGCCGCCGGATGCGTGGTGGTGGGGAAGACCAACACGCCGGAGCTCGGATGGAAGGCCGACACCGACAACCCCGTGTTCGGGCCCACTCACAATCCTTGGAACCTCGATCACTCACCGGGCGGATCGTCGGGTGGGAGCGCAGCCGCCGTGGCCGCCGGCTTGGTGCCGTTGGCCACCGGGTCCGACGGGGGTGGTTCGATCCGCATCCCGTCGTCGTGCTGTGGCCTCGCCGGAGTGAAGCCATCACTCGGGCGGGTGCCGAGCGGTGGCTCCTCACCGCCTGATTGGCAGCACCTCTCGACCAAGGGCCCGATAGCCCGCCGTCTCGCCGACGTCGTGGCGGCCCTCGACGTGGTGGTCGGGCCCGATCCCACCGACCTGCGTTCCCTCCCGCGGCCGGAGGCGTCGTGGTTGGCGACTCTCGAAGATGCCCGACCACCCCGCAAGGTGGCATGGTCGCCGACGCTCGGATACGCCGAGGTCGACTCCGAGGTGCTGGGCATCTGCGAGCGCGCCGTCGAGGTGATGGCGTCGCTGGGCACAGAGGTCGTGGAGGTCGAGACGGTGTTCGAGGCCGACCCGGTGGACCAGTGGCTGACCCTGTCCGGTGTCTACAATCTCCGGACCCATGCCGGTGTCCGGGGGACGGAGCTTTGGGATCGGATCGATCCCGTGCTGGCCATGGTGGTCGAAAGCGCCGTGTCCACCAGCGCGCTGGATCTGGTCAAGGCCGAGGATTCGTGCCACACACTCAATCTTCGCCTGGTCGAGTTATTCCACGAGGTGCGGCTGCTGATCACGCCGACGGTTGCCGCCGAGCCACCGCTTCGCTCGCTGGAGGGATCGGGGATGATCAACGGGACTGCCGACTACAACTGGGTCAAGTTCACCTATCCGTTCAATATGACCCGATCGCCGGCTTCGTCGATCCCTGTCGGGCTGACCGCCTCGGGGTTGCCGGTCGGGCTGCAGCTTGTCGGACCTCAACACGCCGACCTGGTCGTGCTCCGGTCGTCGGCTGCGCTGGAGGCCGCCATCGGGTTCGACGAGGTGGCACCGTTTCCGGCCCTGGCCCACAACTGAGCTCAGGTTGGAGCCTCCTGACGGTGGGTCGGGCTACGATGAGCGCCTGATCCGCCACTGCCTCTGCGGCTGTGGATTGGGCTCGGGCGTTTAGCTCAGTTGGTTAGAGCGCAGCCTTCACACGGCTGAGGTCGGAGGTTCGAGTCCTCTAGCGCCCACCAGGTCAGGACCGGTTTCTGGGTTCGATCCGGATGCGAGTGTCCTACAAATGTCCTAATCCGGCGGTAACATCGCCGAGATGGCCACTAGGACAACGACCAAGCGTCAGCCGGGGACGAAGCGGGAGCGTTCCCCGGGCCACTGGCAGCTCCGGGTCTTCAACGGGTACGACCCGGTCACCGGCAATCCCCGGCAGGCCACCCGGACGTTCGCCGGCACGGAACGCGAGGCATCCAAGGCACTCGCCGCTCTGGTCACCGAGGTCGCATCCGGGAAGTTCGACCGGACGAGGGCCACCGTCGGGCAGCTCCTCGACAAATGGCTGGAGCTGGGGGAGCGGACCCAGCGGCCCCGGACGCTGTACGAGAACAGAAGGAAGATCGACGGCCGGATCCGTCCGGCGCTCGGCGACGTCCGGCTGGACAAGCTGGAGGCCGACCGGCTGGATGCCACCTACCGGATGTGGCTCGACCAGGGCCTGTCGGCGTCCACGGTTCACAAGTACCACTGCATCCTCTCGGCCGCCCTGCGCCAGGCCGTGAAGTGGGGGTGGATCGACACGGCGCCAACGGCCCGGGCCACGCCGCCCAGGGTGGAGCGGACCGAGATGAAGGTCCCCACACCCGACCAGCTGTCGACGCTGGTGAAGGCTGCCGAAGCCGATGACCCGGTCCTGGCCACGGCGGTGGCACTGGCGGCGCTCACCGGAGCCCGCCGGGGCGAGCTGTGCGCCCTCCGGTGGTCGGACATCGACATGACCAAAGGCCGGGTCCGGATCGCCCGGTCGCTGACCGTCAGCCGAGGAGAACAGCACATCGGGCCGACCAAGACCCACCAGGTCCGAGACCTCGCTCTCGACCCAGTCTGCATCGAAGTACTCCGTCGACGGTGGGCCTACATGACCGATCTGTCGAAGCGGGCCGACTCGCCACTGGTGCCCGACCCATTCGTGCTCACGTACAACGCCAATGGAGAGACCCCGGCCAACCCGGACACACTTACGCACGGATTCGCCAGGCTGTGCGAGGCCCTGGAGAAGCCGGCACTGATCGAGCTGAAGAAGACCAAGCCGAAGGCGAAGCGGACCGACCTGGCGCCGGGGGAGCGGTGGCCGTTCCGGTTTCACGATCTCCGGCACTTCTCGGTCACCACGCTGATCGCCGCCGGGGTCGACGTGAGAACCGTCGCCGACCGACATGGCCATGCCCGGGCCACCATGACCCTCGACCGGTATGCCCACGCCCTGCCCGAACGGGACCGGGAGGCCGCCGGGCTGCTCGGTCAGGTGCTGCAGCAGGCGACACTCGGACTCACCTGAAAGTCACTCTCCGGCGGCATCGCCGTGGAGGTAGCGCTCGAGCCTAGGCACGGACACCCGCCACCGGGCACCGATCTGAATGGCCGGGTCGAACTGGCCCGTCCGACAGAGCCGGTACAGCGTGTCGGTGTGGAGTCCAATCATCCGTGCGGCTTCGGGCACGGTGATGAGGTCGGGCCGAGTCCGGCCGTCATCCGGTTGACTGCCTCGGTTCGGAAAGTCGATCAGCATGGGGATCCCCTCGATTCGCATTGCGGCCATCGCACCATCAGCGATGCCTCCGGCCCCTTCATTCTCTGAATCGACGTCACCCTCAACGTCACCCTGGGCGGGCCGACGGGAGATCCCAACGTCACCCTGGCGTGCCTCAGATCCCTCCCAACGTCACCCTGGCCTGGCTCTAGGGCGGAGCAACGTCACCTTTTGTGCCTGAGAACCGACTTCCCGGTTGCGGGCTTCGGCATGGTGATTTCTGACCCCGGCCGGGCCCGGCCTCCTCGGTCGCTTCGCTGCCGCCCTTTTGCCAGCCCGCTTCGCGGCCGCCTCGACAAGTTCGGCTCCACCACTGGGCTCCGCTCCTCGCTTGGCCGCAGGCTGCCCTTGACTCCGGACCCACCCTGGGCAGGCTGGCACTCATCGCCCAGGTGGAGCGTGGTGATGGCCCTGAGCTCCCTCCTGTGGGAGAACCACGATGCGACAGGTCTCCCCGGTGGGTCAGATCGAGAGAGGCGCCCAGGCGGGCATCGAGCCCGCCACGGGCGCCTGGGTGACTCAGCAGATCGGCTCTGCCAAAGCGGTACGGAACATGTCCACACCTGTGCATCATTTGATGCCAACGTCACCCTGGGCTCAATCCCAGTCTCGTATAGGGCCCGGAACTCACCCTGGTGAGGGAGCGGCTCCCTCGACGTCGAGCCGAGGGGAGCCGCCCCCCCGATAGCCGTGGTGGAGCCGTTCAGGGGCTCTGCGTCAGAACTCCTCGATGCTCACACCGTCCACGGAGAGTGATCCCGCCCTCGGGGATCGAGAGAGGCGCCCAGGCGGGCATCGAGCCCGCCACGGGCGCCTGGGTGACACAGCAGATCGGCTCAGCGGGAGCGGGACAGATCATGTCCACACAGTTGCACTCGAAGTGAGCAACGTCACCCTCGCCGGCTCGAGACTCGACTTCGCAGAGTGGCGGAGCCCGCCCGGAGGGCGGCGGACCCCTTGGGTGCAGATGTGTGGACAATTTTGTACAGGTCTGGCGGAGCTGACGAGAGTGACGCATTATCAGCGGCCATGGCGGGCTCGATGCCCGTCTGGACGCCGCTTCGTGAGTGAAGCCGATGTCACTCATGCGATCAGTTCAAGCGTGAGCGCTCCATACGTGCTGTCAGTGCTCTGCCTTCGGGTTCGTAAGGCCAGCGGGTCGCCAACGCCGGCCAGAATGGCCGGAGAGGCGACCGCGGACCGGTGCCCGGGTTTCTGGGTCGACTCCCGGCAATGGGGCTTGCAATCGCGTCCGGCCGTCTCCGGCAGCGGTCGACGAGCCAGAGTCGGCCGAGCGTCCCAGTCGTCGCCCATTTGCCTTCCCGTCGGAACTTGGTCAGAGCCGGGGCCGCCGCCGTCATGCTGCCAATGACCGTTCCTCACAGGCGTGAGGGTGACGTTCGGGGCTGGCATTGGCGGGCGGCGAACTTAGGGAGGGTGACGTTCGTCCGAAAGCTACATAGGTGAGGGTGACGTTGGACGGGTGGCGACGTCCGTGAGGGTGACGTGCATCTGATACTCACAAAAGGCGGGGTGACGTAGACCTCCAGTCGGATCAGCTCGATGGAGGACCGAAGTTGTCGAAATGGCCCTATGTGCCCCAAGCCGATCGGTCAGTGGAAGAGCCCCCGGACCGCCACACTTGCGGCTCACCCAGCCCTGAGCCCACCTAACGCCGTCGACAGCAACGACTTGCTCATCCCGAGAGCACTGCTCTGAACATTTTCGACCCCGGCACTCACGAAGTTGTCGCCGGACTTCGTCGAAAGGGAACCCGATTCCGATTTCGGGTTTGGAATGGGTGGGGACAAGGTCACCCACACCGCTTCGACCCCGTCGATGTCGAACTGCCTATTGCGCTTCTCTTGTTTCAAGAGGCGGAGGATGTGCTCGTTGACGCCAGAGACCGGCTGGACCTCAATGAAAGCCTGAACTTGGGCTCCGTATGCGCCCGGCGCTGAACGTACGAATCGGCAGCTTCCGTCACTGAGCGATTCGTTCGTCACCGTCCCGCCCAGCAGGCTCGCGACCTGAGAGGCCGAAACCAGTGTGCATGCGAGGTTGGGGGTCGAAAGTACGGTAACGGGTTTGAACCCCTTCGGAAGCGAGGACGTGGGGGTCGAGTCAGCAAACGCTGGCGCGGTGTGGGGCACGCTCGACGCCTCACCTGACGACCCACACGCAGTGCCGATGAGAGCCATCGCGACGACCAGTAGCAAAACCGGCTTCCGACGGTCCATTACTCGTCAATCCCGGTTCAGGACAAAGGGGATCTGGTGCCTCGGCGGCACCAGGCTGGATTTCCACACCCTGTCTCATCGGCCGCATTGAACTCGATCTTGACCTGCGTCGACACCAAGCGACCTGGCAAACGAGTCCCTGATCGAGGTTGCTAGGCGGCTATCGGGATGGGTCACCCCTGCAAGAGACGGCCGTCCAGCAGGGTGACAACTTTCTCTAAGAGACGTTCGTCATCATTTCGAGTGAGCGATAACCCTATCGACACAATGACCCACGCCAGCCCAAGGAATACCAGGGCCGCGAAACCTGGCACGTCAAACCCAGCGAAGAGACAGACCAGACCGAGACCGGTGAGGAAGACAGAAATGACGGCAACGAATATCCGGACGGGGAGGGGTATGCCCAACGAGAGATGACATTCTGTAGCACCGGCGACTGCTTCCAACCTTCCGTGCAACTTCGGATGGAACGAGTTGGCTCGAAGGCGGAGCAGCCTCACGTTGAAGGAGTCGCTCCCAACCCGGCCAATGAATTCCATGCCCGCCGATTGAGCTGAACCCGAGGCAATCGAGATGGAATCGGCGACCCCGAACGGTTCCGATCGTGTAGCTCGCTGCAATCGATCAACACACTCCTCTGGCAACAGTGCAGAATGGACTCGTAACGTTTGCGACCTCGAAAGCCGTGACCAGGCAGACCTCACGTGGCCGATGCTAACTCTGAGGTCATAAATGAAAACGCCCCACAACCCCGGGTCGATGGCGGTTGTCGACTCTGGCCGACGGGCACAAGTGGAGGGCACCCCTCACGAGGTGAAGGTAGACCCTGTGGGACCCATTCCTGCAGGACCAGACCCACCCACCCTTTGGCGCTTTCGCCATTGTGTGAGCATCCCAACCCCCACCACCGCAGTCCCCAAAATCACAAAGAAGAGTGGAAAAAGCTCGCCAGACCACGCCGTGCTGGTCATCAGACTTACATCGCAGGAACAGGACCGCCGGGGATCTTTGGCGTCGTAGATGACCGGGATGTGCTGACCGAGGTGAAGCTGACCGGCATCGAGAGTCTGTCCCGAAAGAAATGCGTTGGTGTTGCCTGAGTATTGCGATCCTTCGACCATGAAGCTGTATGAGAAGTAGTCGTGCTCCCCAGTGGCAGTGACGGTGCCAACCGTACGAACGCCACGACTCTTCAGGTCGTGGCCAAGCCTGCTCTCGCTGGATCCATTGCCTATCGCTATAGATCCAATGACCACGAGCACTCCCGCCAGCACCGCAACGAGCAGAATAGGAAATAGCCATCGGGCGACCTTCACAACCTGCATTCCCCATTCTTCGTCACCGATCACGGGGTCACCGAGGGCATCTGTTCAAGAATAGATCAAATAGATCTAACAGCCTCCGGGCGATCCTGGGTGCCCCTGAACAGTAAGCACATGGCGCTGATGGCCTAACGTTCGGCCGGATGGGACCTCGTGCGACGTCAGGCCAGGAGTGCCAACCAATGAGCGGGCGGGCGTAGCGCGTGATAGTGCTGTGGCCGCATGCAAGGCTGTGGGACGTAGCTCGCCATGCTCCGTGGCTGAGGGAGTTCGTGATTGCACTGTCCTTCGCCTGTGCAGCACTCACCGTTATCGCCGTGATTGCAGTGTGGTTTCGTCCGACGGGGCTGCGCTGCGTGCTGTCGATCTTCGCGGCACTGATCGCAACCGTTGTTGTCAGCAAGGGAATCGCCCATCTCGTTCACGTGGACAGGCCCTTCGTAGCGTATGACTTCGTCCCGCTCTTTCAACATTCGAGGAACACCTCGTTTCCGTCGACGTTGACCGCCTACTTCGCGATCGTGGCTGCTCCGATGCTGTTCGCCTGGAGAAGGATGGGGTGGGTCATGGTCGGCGTCACCGGAGAAGTCGCCGTTGCGTGCGTCTACGTTGGTGTCCACTACGGAACCGACGTCGTGGCGGGAGCAATCATCGGTGGAGGATTCGGGGCGCTCGCGTGGTTTTTGCTCGGCCAACGCCCCTTCCAGGCCGTGATCGAAGGAGTTGACCGGGGACTGATCGGTCTTCACTTGCGACCGGCATCCTGAGGCTTACCAGGGTGCCCCCAACACCAGGTCGGCGACAACCGCGACCCGGGTCATGGCGTATCGCGCAGGACAAGCCTCCAGGCAGCCACTAGGACAGTTTCACGCCTGAGTACTAGGACGGCCGGATTGCCGAGCTCGCGCCGGTGGCATCAATGATCGTTCGTGGCCCAATGCGGGGGAGTGAATACCGTCGACATCGACCGCAGCTCTTTGCGGGCTGCGGTCGATCTGAGTCGAGTGGATCGAAAAACTAGGCCAAAACAGCTCCTAGATCGGTCAGCTCGGCTGATTTGCGGCTGAGGTGTAGGCAGGGGCCTTGTCCTAGTAAAAGATCCCGAAATAGCGCAGTCCCGTGCCGTCTATTGTCGTGGCTAACCTTCATCGTTGCAGCTCAGGCCGCGAATTGCCATCGGCTATCAACTGATTTAGGTATATAGGGGAGATTCACACGGCTGAGGTCGGAGGTTCGAGTCCTCTAGCGCCCACCAGCTCCGAGGACACAAAGGAAGCCAGGGGACGGGGACGCGGCCGGAAGGCGGACAAGGGGCAGAGGGACGGCGACGGCCGACGGCGACCGGGAGGGAGACAGACGGACCGGCGGCGGAGGGGAGACGTGCCCACGCTCGCGATTGTTACTGCGCCCACAACGGCACTTATACGGGTAATCCACTTATACGGGTGATCCGCCAGTTCGGCTGACCGCCCAGGGAGAATTTCCCTGGGCGGAGGCTCGGACAAAGGAGGATCGCCGTGGTCTGGTCTCCGCAGTTGCAACGCGTCGTCCGTGAGGGTGGCGGCTATCAATATCAGCTCGGTCATGAGCTGGTCGACGCCTTCTTGGAGTTCGCATCGGGGAGAGCCCGGCCGAACACGGTGCGCGCCTATGCGCACGATCTGAAGGCGTTCTTCACCGTGGTCACCAAAGACCCCGTCGAGGTGACACCGGCCGACGTGATGGCCTTCGTGGCCGACCAGCAACAGCCCCGGCCCGGTGCCGAGAACGTCGTCCACTTCCCCGACGCCGGCACCGGGCTGTCACCGGCAACGGTCATGCGCCGGTTGGCAGCGGTCTCGGCCTTTTACGGGTATCTGTTGACTCGAGCCGACACGCCGGTGACGGTGAACCCGGTGCCACGGGGTCTACCCACCCGACGCAGCCGCCGTGAGCTTCGGGGTGCACCCCTGGTGCGAGGCGTGCGTCGTCTGCCTCGGATCCTCGACCCAGAAGAGGCAGCCGCCCTCCTGGCCTCACTGCGCACCCGACGGGACCGGGCCATCACCGAAGCCATGCTGCTCGGTGGCCTCCGCCGCTGCGAGGCCCTCGGACTCCGGCTGGAGGACCTCCGCCTCGGTGAGTGCCGGGTCTTCATCGTGGAAGGCAAGGGTGGCCACCAGCGCCTGGTGCCGATGTCGCCCACCTTCTTTGCCACCGTGGCCGACTACTTGGAGTGCGAACGGCCCATCGACGCGCCCGGGGACCGGCTCTTCGTAGTGTTGAAGGGACCCAACCGTGGCATGCCACTCTCCACTGAAGGCCTCGACGAGGTCATGGCCGCGGCCCGGAAACGGGCCGGGTTGGAACACGGCACCTGTCACGAGCTCCGCCATACCTGTCTCACCAGACTGCGGGAGGCGGGCATGTCCCTCGAGGCCCTCCAGGCCCAGGCCGGACACCGCTCGATCGCCTCGACCCAGGTCTATCTGCACCTCGGGTCGGACTGGTTGGCCGCCGAGTACCGGGCTGCCGCCGATGTCGTCGAGGCCGAGCTGGCGCTGGAGGCCCTGTCATGAGCGGGGCATCGATCTCCCAGTTACCGACTCGCACCGCATCGTCACCGGAGACGCTGTCGCCACGAGACATCGGCGTGACATGGAGGTGGGAAGAGATCGCCGCCCGGGCCGACCAGCTGGCCTCGACCATGAAGAACTACCTGGCCCAGCTGGCTGTTTCGTCCCGGCCGAGCACCGTCGGATCCGCCGACCTGGCTCTACGGGTGTTCGCCGTCCACCTCATCGAGACCGACTCGGACTGCCGGTGTGTGGCCGACGTCTCCCGCCACCACATCGAGTCCTTCAAGCTGGCCCTGGCCGCCCGGCCCGGCAAGTCCCCCGGTCAGCAGGCCTCGGTCGCCACCACCTGCCACAAGCTCGGGATGGTGCGCACCTTCTTCGAGCGGATCATCGAATGGGAGTACGACGACGCCCCCCGGAGGGTCCCCATCTTCGCCGGCGACTTCCCCAAACGCGACGAACCTCTGCCTCGCTTCCTGGACGACCCCACCGCAGCCAAGTTCATGGCCGCCCTGGCCGAGGACCCCGACCGACGACGCCGGCTCATGGTCGAACTGCTGGCTCGGACCGGCATGCGGGCAGGCGAACTCGGCGGACTGCGCGACGATGCCGTGTTCCGCATGAGTGGTGCCCACTGGTTGCGGATCCCGGTGGGGAAGCTCCACAACGACCGGAACGTCCCCTTGCATCCGGTGCTCATCGACCTCATCGCCAACTACCGGGCCCGGCGGGGTCCGAGTCCCTCGGGGCTGCTCGTCGTCCGCAATGACGGCCAGCCTTTCGACCGCCGCACCGTCCACCGCTACGTGGCCGCGGTGGCACGCCGGGCGGGCACCGGCCACGTCCATCCCCACCAGTTGCGCCACACCCTCGCCACCCAGTTGATCAATCGGGGCATGAGCCTGGAGGCCATCGCCGAGATGCTGGGGCATCGTTCACCGCGCATGACCCTCATCTACGCACGCATCTCAAATGACTCCGTCGCCGAGCAGTATTTCCGAGCCACCCAGGCGGTCGAGGTCGCCAGCAATGCTCCCGTTGTCGACGAGGAGGCTCGCCTGCGGGCCCGGAGCCACCCTCGACTGTTGGCCAACGGACACTGCACACGACCCGCGCAGCTCGACTGCTCCTATCAGACGATCTGTGAGGGCTGCGGGTTCTTCGAGACCGGACCGGAGTTCATTCCGATCCTTCGTCGCCAGAAGGACAGCGCAGTCGAACAGGCCGACTTCGAGAGGTCGCACATCTATCAAGAGCTGATCGACGGCCTGACGACGGACAAACCCCTAGGACGGAATGCTCAGCGCCAACTCCCACCGCCGCCATGATCGGCAGTGAGCCGATGATCAAGATGGTCAAGTCCACTCACTGACGCGCTGGACGGGAACCTCCATCCGTGCTTCCATGATCGAAGCCGAAGCCTGGCGGATCACCCGTGTAACGGCACCCGTGGGGCACCCCTCAACCCGAGACACCCGTGCGACCGCCGTGGCCCAGTCGACCGAAATCGGTGCCAAGATCCCGGTCAGCGAACGCGGGAGCTGGACATGCCCTACGACGGTTTCATCTCTTACAGCCATGCGTCCGACGCCCGGCTCGCACCTGCTCTCCAGCAGGGTCTACAGCGTCTGGCGAAGCCGTGGAACAGCCGGCGGGCACTGCACATTTTCCGCGACGAGTCCGGGCTGTCGACGAACCCGGACCTGTGGCTGTCCATCGAACGGGCGATGGCCGACAGCGAGTGGTTCGTCCTGCTCGCCTCGCCCGAACGCGGCGCGGTCGGAATGGGTAAACAAGGAGGTCTCCCGCTGGTTGGCGACGAAGTCGGCGGATCGCATCCTGGCGGTCGTCACCGACGGGACTTGGGAGTGGGATGCGGTGGGCGGCGATCTCCGGACCGGATCCACAGCGGTTCCCCCGGCGCTCCAGGGAGTCTTCCGCAATGAGCCCCGTAGCCTCGACCTGCGCTGGGCCCGGACAGCTACTGACCTCGACCTGCGCAACACGCGGTTCCGCTCCGCCGTGGCGGATCTCGCCGCGCCGATGCACGGGGTGGCCAAGGACGAACTCGAGGGCGAGGACATCCGCCAGCACCGCCGCGCCCGCCGCCTGGCACGAGGCGGGGTCGCCACTCTCGCACTGCTCCTCGTCATCTCGGTGATCATCAGCCTCTTCGCCATCGTGCAGCGGAACGATGCGCGTGCCGCCACGGACGCGGCCGAACAGCGACTGCTCGTCAACGAGTCGCAGAGTCTTCTCACCACCAATCGCACGCTCGCCACACTCCTCGCCATTGAGGCCGACCGTCGCCAACCGAGCGCCACGACCCGGGACGCCCTAATGAACACGGTGCTGGCCCAGCCGAGCCTGCAGCGAAGCCTGGGCGACGTATTCTCGTACGCCGTGGCGGGCCTCTCTGGGAACCGATTCGCCGTACTGGCCGAGATTGCAAAGAAGGGTGCGACCACGTCCGCACTCGAGGTCTGGAATTGGAAGACCGGACGCCAACAAAGCTGGCCGGGCGCACCAACGGGAAGTGGCACCACCGGACCCGTCAACATCTCGTCACCGGCCGACGGATCAGAGCTTGACGTCATCTTCGGCGACGGCGCCATCAGGTGTTACTCGGGTTTGACGCTCCTGCCCGAGGGCCCGGCCTTCGCTAGTGGACTCTCCCGGAGGCCGAAGCAGGCCGTCGGCGCCAACATCGTCGTAAGTTCGAACGGACAGACACTGGTCGCTTCGGAGTATGCATCCGGTTCCGCTGTCCCCGGAGGTACCGTCCGGGTCTTCTCGCACGTCAGCGGTCGGTGGGACCCTGATCCTGTCCCTGACGGCGATGCCACCTGGGGAACGGCGATCGCGGTGAGCCCGGACGGGCGGGAGATGGCGGCCAGTTACACGACGCCCTCCGGATCCCACGTGGTGGTGACCGATGCCCCCACCGGGCGCGCCCTCGCCGAATCGCCCACCGTCGGCCCCGCCTTCTCGATCGCCCTCGACTGGGCACACCGTCGGGTCGTCGTGGCCACTCCGTCCGGCCAGTCCGGCGACGCTCTCGCGTACGACGTGTCCAGCCCGGATCCGACTCCGCAAGCGCTCACGGTCGGTCCGGCGGCGGGAACCGGCGACGCCACGGTCGCCTACGACACGGGTGGCGACCGACTCGCTGTCAACTCGAGCAACGGGCTCGAGGTGTTCGACGCCTCCACCCTCAAACCGATCGCCGACGCTCCCGTCCTGCCTCCCGATGGCGGACCCGGACCCTTTCTCTTCCTCGACAGCGTGCATATCCTTACCACCGAAGGCGCAACAGCGCAGCCCATGGACGTTTGGGACCTGACCAGCACATCCGTCCTCGCCAGCCGCGTCCCAACCACCTTCACCGGGGGTATCTACCCCTTCGCCGCCGGCACGCACACCGACGAGTTCATTGGTGTTTCGACCCTCCACGACGAGCGATCCGTCACCATCCTCGGTGAGCACGGTCAACCACTCGGGCCTCCCCTCGTCGTCGACAGCGACCTCAGCGCACTTCCCGGAGCAGTGCAGCAGGGGATCGAGTCCGCGCTTCCGCCACCGGTCTGCGCCGATCCCCGGTCCGGACGAATCGCAACTGTCTCGGTTGCCACCGGCGACGTTGTCATCCGCTCGGGAACCCCGCCGTTCCGGGTGCTGAGCGATGCCCACCAGGTGGTGCGCGGGATGCCCGATCCAATCAGCTGCACCTGGTCTCCAGACGGACGCGAGATCGCCATCGGCAACTATCCCAACGGCACCGGACAGGTTGCCGCCGCTTCGCTCGCCCTGTTCGACGTGGCGACCGGACAGCTTCGCTTCGACGTCCTCGTCCACACGGAATCGGCCATCCTGTCGATCTTTTTCGACGATTCCAAGAGCCTCTGGATCGGAGGGCCGACCTACGAGACCAACGGTGTCTACCGGGTGACCGGCCTCACATCGGCCCCGACCATCACCGCCGCGTTCCCCGGGGCGGGTGCAATCGCTCCCGAGGCGGGCGGACGGAACGTCGTGGTGGCCTACAACACGTCGGTACAGGTCGCCGACAGGATCACGCGCACGCCAATCGGTCCGTCCATTGCCGTCGGGGGTCAGGTGATCATCGGAGTGGACGTGTCACCTGACGGGAGTACGGCGGTCGTGGACAGCCAGGAGGGATGGCGGCTCGTCGACCTGGCCGCTCATCAGGCCGTCGGCCCGTGGATCCCCGATCCGTTCCCCTCGCGTGCGCTCCTCGCCGGCAACGACACGACGGTGTTCAGCCTGGCGGCCGACGGAGGAGGCGAACGCTGGGATCTGAGCCCGGACCGCCTGCGGTCGGCCGCGTGCAGCCTTGCGGGCCGCAACTTGACCGCGTCCGAGTGGCAGAGCTACCTCTCGTGGTCGGGACCCCGCCGCGCCACCTGCCCTCAGTACTCGCTGCCCCAAAATTAGCGAGTGATCTCTTGCCCCCTCCCCGCTCGGGTGGCCGCCCCTTCGCCCTGCCGGCCCTTGCCCCCTCCGCCTCGCGCCCGCGGGCCCCGGCGGCCCGGCCCGTCGCCCGGCATCCCCGGTGCGCGGCGGATTTGGGGTCGCCCCGTGTGCTGTGCCTTGCTCTCTCACCACCTAGCCCGCGTGTGCCCACCCACGGCAGGGTGAACCCACGGCAGGATTCGAACCTGTACACCTCGTAATGGCCTGATCGTAGACGGGGTATCCCTGATCACCCGCTCGGCGGCGGTTACTGACCGAGGCTGACCCGGCACCGAGGGAAGCAATGCTCTGGGGGAATCCAGCGATTGCGACGGTTCGCCTGATCCCACCGTGGAATACTCTTTTCCGTGCAGAGCGGGTGGGGCCGAGGGAGTATTCACGTATGTGAGGGAAGAAGTATCAGGCGTGGGATCCAGAGTGCCATCCCGGTCGCAGCTCTTGCACTCCTTATGACGGCATGTGGAACGGCAGGGTCTTCGTCTGGAATCGGGACCTACCCGATCGGCCCGGATATTGCCTATGTGACCAATGGGTCGGGCTGGGTTCCGTTCAGCCTTGTGCATCATTCGACCAGCCATGTCATTCCGATTTCGTATTTCGATCCTCGGACATTCGAATCGGTGGCCGTAACACCAAGTGGGACTACCGCATACGGAATCGGCGAAGGTGGCATCGTGCCAGTGGACCTCAGGACCGGGACCATCGGGAAACCCATTTCGAAGGTGAGCAATTGCCAGTCGATTGCCATCGGCGGCAACGGCCAGACCCTCTATGTGGCGGGGTGCGGGGGTTCCGTCCGCAAGTTCAAGACGATTCTCCCGGTAAATGTGAGGACCGGAACTGCCGGAACACCGATAGCTGTCCCCGGTAGTCCGATAGGTGTCTACGTCTCCCCCGACGGTCGAATCGCCTATGCCGTCACCAATGGGGACGCCACTCTGAGCCCGGTGGATCTGGCAACCGGCACACTGGGCAAGGTGATCACCGTTCCCGACGGGGTCGGTGATCTTGCGATCAGTCCGGAAGGACACATGGCCTATGCCACCGGCACCACCGACAAGGCAACGGGAGGGGGCAAACAGTACGCCTTCGTGACGCCTATTGACCTGAGCACAGGCGTCGCCGAGACGCCGATCGCCCTGCTGCACGACCCCTACGGGATCGTCCTTTCACCTGGCGGTCGCACTGCATACGTTACGGGCGGGAATTATCCCCCCGGCAGCGTCGGACCTCCCACACCACCGGACGTAACCTCAATCAATCTCGTGGCCGGGCGGGTCGGAACGACGTTCTCCATCCCCGGTGGAGCGGGAGACATTTTCGGCAGCGATTCGCCCGTTGGGGTCTAGCTGGGACGATCCCCAGGAAGGAGGTTGCGAGTCAGTGCCGGGGGGCTTAAGGATCGCAGCGGCACAGGACGCCGACAAGACCTCCAATCCTGCCCCCGAACACCGGCCGCGGGTCGCGTTATCAGTCACCCGACCGAGCAGGTGCTAGCAAGCGCGAGCGTCATAGTGGTACACCTCGGCGACGCAGGTGTTGGCTGGTCTTCCCAACAACAGGAGGAAGACCATGTCCATTCTCGACTCGCCCACAGCTGCACTCACTATCCTGACCGAGGACCCGTTCTTCGACGAGGCTCAGGTTGCGGCAGCGGCCTACCTGGCCGGGTGTAGCGGCAGAACACTTGACGCCTATCGCTACGACTTGCGGTGCTTTTTCCAGTGGGCCTCGGATGCCCATCTGGCCGTCCTCGAAGCCAAGCGCCCCCACATCGAGTTTTATCGACCTCGATGGAGCAGAGGGACCTCGCTCCTTCGACCATCGACCGGCGACTGTCCACGGTCTGTGGCTTCTACCGCTTCGCCCACATCGACGGGCGGGTTCCGTCCAATCCTGCCCAATACGTCCGCCGACCGAAGGTCCATCCCTCCGAGGGCCGAGGCCTCGATCGCCAAGAGTTCGGAACCTTGCTCTACACCGCCGAGCGATTCGACCCGGACCACACTGCTCTCGCCGTGCTACTCGGACTCAACGGCCTCCGGTGAGCGCCTGTGGGACGAACATCGAGGACTTCGCCCTCGACCGTGGGCACCGGACCCTTAGGATCATGGGCAAGGGACAGAAGCCGGCGGTCATCCCGCTCGTGCCAAGGGCTGCCCGGACTCTCGACCTGGTCATCGCCGAGCGCTCGGAAGGTCCGATCCTCCGGCGACAGGACGGTCATCGTCTGGATCGTCGGCATGCTCACCGTTGGGTCCGGTCCATCGGCAAGCGTGCCGGACTCGGGGTGGTCTACCCCCACATGCTCCGAGCTGCTTTCATCATGGCCGCCCTCGACGCCGGCGTCCCCCTCCGAGACGTCCAGATTGCCGCTCGACACGCTGATCCAAGGACCACGACAATCTATGACCGAAGGCGGGAGAACTTCGACCGTCATGCCGCGTACGTCGTTGTGGCCTTCGTCGCCGGCGGGTAGTTCCCAACTGCTTCCGGCTCCCACTAACACGTTCGCGTCAGCTAGCGCCTCCAACTTGAGCGGCTCGATCACGCGCTCCCCGGCCGGTGTTCGGGGGCACCTCAGTCAGGTGCACATCGAGCTCCGGCGATCGGGTCAAGAAGATGATCGGCGGATGATTGTCGATGAGTATCCACCTCCGGGCCATTGCCACTCACCGGAGTACGAGGTGCCGTCGGGCGCGAAGCAACCGACGAAGAAATTGTCGGAATCCGTGCCACCGAACCAGATGCGAAGCGTGTCGCCGTCAATCTCCCAGGTGTATGTGAAGTTGGCACCGTGGATGTCCATGTAGTGGGACCGCAGCGTCTGTGTGTCTTCGTCGAACCCGATGTACTCGACGCCCCGGATCGTGCGTCCGCCCCCTCCGGCATCAACCCGCTGGATCAGGAAAAACCCGCCCTCCATCCACTCGAAAGACGCACTTCCATTGAGAAAAGGTCCAGTGATATCCCACTCACCCACAAGACGATTGAGCTGATCGAGGGCGGGGCTTGGTTCGCTAGCAAGCCCGGCTCGGTCGTTGTTGCTGTCAGCCATTCCAGTTTCCGTCGCTTCGTCTCGTCAGTTGCTCCAGTTCGTCGAGTGACGTTTGAAGCCCGCCCTCCATGCCCGAGGCGATTGCGGCGTCTCGATGCGACATGTTGGGATAGCGAACCAAGATCGTCAGGGTGGTCACACCACTGGATTCCTCAAGGGTCAGGGTGCTGAGGGCCTCGGAGTCGGGAGCCAGCTCGAAGATCTCGGTCCGCACAAGGCGGAGCGGTCGGTGAATCTCCTGGTACTCGCCGCTGAAGGCCACCTCGAACCCGCCATTGGCGGTCATGACCCACCGCCAGGCACCACCTACCCGCAGGTCGATCTGGGCGCTAGTCACCTCGCCTCGGGTACCGGCCCACCAGCGCATCACGAGTTCGGGTGTCGTCCAAGCCCTGAAGAGAAGGTCCGCCGAAGCGTCGAACTCCCTTGTGATCAGGATTTCTGTGTCGGAAGGCAATGTGAAGACAGCGGACCCGTGGCGGTTGCCAATCGTGTTGCTCATGTCTGCATCTCCTTTGTTTGAAGTTCCACCAGCACGTCGTCGAGATGATCGAGTCGGTCATTCCAGGTTGACTCGAAGCCGCACACCCATTCGTAGATGGGTTGCAAAATGGGTCCATTCACCTGGTACCAGCGATATCGTCCATCGATTCGCACCGATACCAACCCCACGGCTCGAAGTACTGCCAGGTGCTTCGACACCTGAGGCTGGCTAAGCCCTAGCCGGTCAACGAGATGGCCGACGGTGGCCTCGTCCGTCCCGAGGGCGTCAAGAAGTGCTCGTCGGCTGCTGTCGGCAACAGCGTTAAATGCGTCAGTCGTTGTCGCAAGACGAGCCACGTTGACATCATATTCCCATATGGGTATGTGTCAACTACTAGTTGCCGGCAGACTTCCACTGCTCGTCGGCTCGACCCGCTGGCTATGACAGAAGAGCTGGTGTGTGGCAGTTCGCGATCACCAAGCATGACAGCCTGGATAACGCCCCCCGGCCGCTGTGTTTTGGGCACCAAGGCCGCAGGCCTTCATCGGCGGCGGACGGTCCTTGGGGGTGCTGAAATCTCCCCGAACCTAAGTCTGAACTCAGTAAGTCCCCGTTCGTTCCTCAGAAAGGAGTCGACAACTTCGAAGGGCTGTTGTCCGTTGCCTTCCTTCTTGCGAACCTCGGTCCCGTCGGGGAGACGGAACACGCGCACTTTGCCATCCCAATACATCTCTACGTCGATGCCCGGTCCCATTCCTCCAAGATACGGCAGCTTGGGCCATCTCGTTCCCGGTGATCAGGGGCACTCTGGTCCTGACATCATGTGGGAGGTGAAGGCACAGTTTGATGACCGGGTGATGCTGGTTCGGGAGGTCGGCCTGCCCAACGGCAGGCGGATTCCTGTCGGTACTCACGGCTTCGTGATCGAGGCGGTCGAAACGCCAGAGCACTACGAGGTGAAGTTCGACCTCGATGCCGGTCAGGTCCTGGTGTCGGTCTCCCCCGATGACTTTCGACCTGCATAAGAAGCGCCATGCTCCCGGTGTTGGGGACTCTCGATCAGTCAGGGGAGGTCACCCATCCGCCCTGCTTTGTCTGCCGCTTCCAAGGCATTGCCCAGTATCCATGCGTCGAGCTTGAAGATGACTTGGTCGCCATCTTCCATCCCAGTTTCTTCGATCGACTGGCCAATCAATGAAAAGGTCGCAGCCACCGCTGCGTCGGCAACACTTCGAGGAATCCGTAGTTCGACTGATGGGGTCTGCTGAAGAAGCTGAGGGCCGAGCTGGTAGAGCTTCTCGGCGTCATCAGCCCAACGCTCGTAGTTCGATTCTATAGCCGCGTACAAATCATTCCAGCTACCGCCGCCGGATTGCATCCTGGAGTTGACCCGGCGGTCGGGGACGCCCCAGTCCTTTTCGTCGCGCACCTCCTTCCGGGCGGTGGACACCGCGGAAGCGACCACGCACGCAGACTGGCAAAATCTGTCCATGCCATCGATTACGGGCTATCTGGCCCCGACGCTCACCGTCACCAACCTGGCTAGAAGTGTCACTTGGTATCGGGAAGTACTGGACCTAACGATCCGGCGTGAGTACGAGCCTCCCGACAAACGACAGCGCGATGCGTGTCTTCTAGTGCTCTCGCGCGTAACTCATTGTGACTTACGCGACCTTTAGCGGTCGACCGTCGTAGGTCCAACGGAACGGAGCGGCCCGCTTGTTGTAGTCGTTGATGAATGCGATGACCCGGCGGGCCAGGTCGTCGACCGAAGCGAACTCCCCGCGACGCAGCAGCCGGCGCTCCAAGATGGAGAAGAACAGCTCCACCTGGTTCAACCAACTGGCATGGGTGGGTGTGTAGTGGATATGCACGTGAGGGTTCTCGACCAGGAAGTCGGCCACCTGGCCGGTCTTGTGGGCCGAGAGGTTGTCGGCAATGCAGTGCAGGTGGAGGCCTTTGGGTGTCTGGCGCACGAGATCACCGAGGAAGGTCACGAAGTTCTCCGACCTGGTCGAGTCGGTGACCCAGCCCGAAACCGCACCGTCATGGACGTCGAGGGCGGCGAAGAGCACCTGGGTCCCGTTGCGCTTGTATTCGAACTCCCAGCGCACCGGCTTCCCGGGGACGGCTGGTTTGGTGGGATTGACTCGGGACTTGGCCTGCATACCTGACTTCTCGTCGACCGACCAGACCACGGCATTCTCGGGCGGATCGAGATAGAGCCCGCACACGTCGGAGGCCTTCTCCCAGAACTCCGGGTCATGGCTCGTCATCCAGGACTCCACCTGCCAGGGCTTCAAGTCGAGGCTCTTGCAGATCCGCCATGCCTGGGAGGCCGAGATAGGGACCCCGTGGTCGGCCATGGCCTCGGCCAGTGCCTCCATCGACCACCGGGTCGCTTGGTCCGGAGGTGGTTCGGTCACCAACTTCACCAGCAGCAACACATCGTCATGGTCATACACCGGGGGACGGCCCGGTCGATCCTCGTCAACGAGTCCCCCCATCCCGAACTGCTCATAGCGCTTCCGCCACAGACCTACCTGGTTGTAGTGCAGTCCGACGGTTTCGCCGATGTCCCGGTTGGACCAACCCTCTGCCGCCAGCAACACGATCCGGGCCCGCTGGACACTACGAGCCTCCAGGGTCCTCGAGCGTTCCCAACGTTCGAGTTCGGCACGGTCACCTCGGCGAAGTTTCAACGGAGGAAGTCGCATACCTCCATGAAATCACATCATTGATATTAACGCGAGCATCTACTAGAGCCGGGCACGGGGCTCGAAATCTGTCTGGTGGAGTACTCGGGGGCTCCCCAAGACGCCTTCAACGAGTTCAATACTGGACTTGACCACCTTGAGTTCCTGGTCGCAGATCGAACAGATCTGGACGAGTGGGCCCAGCGTCTCGATTCTCTTGGAATCGCCCATTCTGGTGTCAAGGAGCCGCCGTACACGCGGAACGCAATGCTTACCTTCCGCGACCCCGACAACATCCAGCTTGAGTTCTTCTGGAGGGCACCAACTCGGTAACTGTCCCACCAAGCCGGTGATCAGGGTCACCCAGGTACGAATGAAACCGGCACGTCGTAGCGTTCGCACCATTCCAAGGGGCGGAGAGTACGGAAGTCCTGTTCGATTGTGGCCAACCGGTCCTCAGCTTCTTCCGCTGTCAAGGGCGACGTCGAGCACGTGTTTCTCACCCTTCAAGTTCTCAGCGACGACCGATGGGCTACCGCCGGGGAGGCTTTTGATGCCACCGTGAAATGTGGGTTGCCATAGCCGTGAAAGTGGCAATCCACCCCACGAATCCTCCATCACAATGAACCGGAGCGTCCCCATCGCAACCACTACATCACTGGGCGCCGTCGTTGTCCACGGGCCCGAAAGTCCCGATCAACCGCGGTCGATAACCGCCGCGCATCCGGTGATCAGGGGCACCCTGCTATCGAGTTACCGCCGCCTCCACGCAGATGATTCCCTCGACATTTGGTTCCAGAGGCTGGAAGGTATCCGGTGTGCCGGGTTCAACCAATGGGTCAAGGAGCAGAACGCGCTCTTCCCACTGGACTCGGTCACCGTCTAAAACGAATGCCGCCGGATCACCAGTCTTTACGGCACAACCCATCCTTGCCGCCGAGACGAAGCTCCACGCTCTCGACAGCTTTCGACAGGCTTACGCCATCAAGGTCAGAGAGTCGCGCGCCGGGCCTGCCGGCAACGAGGGCGTCGCAGGCGGCCCGAATGATCTTCATCCCATCTGATGTCCCCGCCAGGCGCAGGGTCGGTCCATCGGTGCTGCTTACATAGAAATCAACGTCAAGCGCCGCTTCGGCCATCGCAGTCATTCTGCCGCACCGCCCACCGATCCGGCGGTATGGAACACCCGCCGACAGCGCTTCGGCTGGTGGCCGAGAGGGCGAGGCCTGCAAGCGCAGGCAAGCACCTGCATCCACGACGGCGCACCTCCTGCCGGACGGTCGGGGAGTCGACGCACCTGTTTGGGCCTGCTCATACTGTTGATCCGGAGAACAATCGGTGATCGATGTCGAAGAACGGCATCCCTGTTCGACTCATTGACGAAAGGTTCACCAATCACAAACCAAAAGGAGTGATCGACATGCCTCGATTCATGGGATTCGTGAGGATGGAAGAGGGCATCGGGACGCCGCCACAGGCGTTGTTCGACGCGATGGACGAGTACATCGGTGAGCGGGCCAGCAAGGGGATCTTCCTCGACGGTGGCGGTCTCTACGGGACGGAGGACGCGGTGAACTACGTCGTCCGCCAGGGTGAGGTCACCCGTGTCGACGGGCCATACTCCGAGGCCAAGGAGGTCGTCGGCGGTTGGGCCATCATGGAATACCCGAGTCTCGAGGAGGCCGCCGAGGACCAGCGGTCCTTCGCCGAGCTCCATGCCAAGCATTGGCCCGAGGTTACGGTGATCTCCACGCTGCGCCAGATCTCGACCGGCCCGGAGGCGCCCGACGCCTGACGCCGGATTCGTCCGTGCTCAGCCTGCCAGCGGCGGCAGTGGGCGGAAGGGCGGGAGGTCTGAGCCGGTATCACTACGCTGGGTGGTGCCGGCCCGGACCCGTCCCAACGACCCCAATGGGGCCGTCTATGCCGCCTGGCGGACCGAGTCCGCCCGGCTCGTAGCAGCCCTCACACGGATGACTCGCGACGTGAGCCTCGCCGAGGACCTGGCCCAGGACGCCCTGGTCGCCGCGCTCGAGCAGTGGCCGGAGACGGGCGTGCCGGACAATCCCGATCGCATGGCTCATGACCGTGGCGAAGCGCCGAGCCATCGACCACTTCCGGCGCACCGAGACCATGCGCCGCAAGCTCGCCGAGCTGGGACATGCCAGCGACAGGCAAGCGGCGGCGGTGCCCGACGTCGAGAGTCAGGTCGACTTCATCGAGGACGACGTCCTCCGCCTCGTATTCCTGTCCTGCAATCCGGCGTTGACGCCCGAGTCACGGGCGGCGCTGACCCTGCGGCTAGTCGGCGGCCTCACCACGGCCGAGATCGCCCGAGGTTTCCTCGTCACCGAGTCCACCATGGGGCAACGGATCTCCCGGGCGAAGAAGACGCTGTCGGAGGCCCACGCCGAGTTCGAGCTGCCGGTGGGAGCCGAACGGACCGAGCGGCTCGACGACGTGATGGCGGTCATCTACCTGATCTTCAACGAGGGGTACACGGCCACCACGGGTGAGGACTGGATGCGCCCGGACCTCGTGGACGAGGCGATCCGGCTGGCGCGAATGCTGGTCGACCTCACTCCCGACGAACCCGAAGTGCTCGCTCTGGAGGCCCTCCTCGAGATCCAGGGCTCGCGGATGGCGGCCCGCCTCGACGAGCACGGGATCCCGGTCCTGCTGGAGGAGCAGGACCGTAGCCTCTGGGATCAGGTGCGCGTCCGGCGGGGCCTGGCGGCACTGGGGCGAGCGGAGGAGTTGGCCGCGGCCGGGGCCCCGGTCGGGCGTTACTTCCTGCAGGCCCTGATCGCGGCACAGCACGCCCGCGCGAAGCGCGCAGAGGAGACGGACTGGCACCGGATCGCAGCCCTCTACGACGTCCTGTCCCGCACCGTGCCGGGACCGGTCGTTGAGGTCAACCGGGCGGTCGCCCACGGTCGGGCCTTCGGTGCCGACGCCGGTCTTGCCGTCCTGAAGGAGGTACGCGACGACGCGCTCGGCGAGTCACCCTTGGTGCCGAGCGTGCGTGGAGACCTGCTTGAGCGGGCTGGTCGGCACGATCAGGCGATGGCCGCGTTCAGCGAGGCGGCGGCACGTTCGGCGAACGCGGGTGAACGCGCCGTACTGGTGCGCCGGGCGGACCAGAACCGGCCGACTTCCTAGTACTTCGCCTCCGCGTGGCGTGGAAGCTGGGATCGACGTCCGGACGTGATGCCTACCCGGCGTTGCGGGGCACCCTAGGGAATAGTGGGCGAGACTGTTCACGTGACTGAGGATTCCCGCCACTACCCAGCCGGAACAATCCACCTTGGTCAAGGCCAATCGGACGGTGTCGAGTGGGAACTGTGCCTCTGGCCCAGCTTTCCCAATGGCCCCCTCGTAGTGTGCTGGGGCGGCGGATCGCACCCATCTGACCGACTCGACAGACCGCTGGGTAGTACGAGCATAAGCATCGGGAACGGCGAGGGCGATGGCATTCTGGTCCTGCGGGGTGAGATTCAAGCAGGATACGACCACGTGGATGTGGAGTGCCAAGCAGGCGAGATAGTCGGGGCAGAGATTGTCGACTGCTTATCCCATTTCGGCTTCAACTACTACATCGCAGTGCTTCGGAGTCGACCAGCGAGAGTTGTGGCCAGGTCTGCGACGGGCGACACCGCATCGAGGAGTTGGTAGTGCCCCACCGAAGTGCGTCAGGTTGTCGCTGCTGGGCCAACTGGAATCAGCACGCTTGACTATCGTCCCCTGCTGTCGACAGCGTGTCGTGCGGCCTTCTGACGTTGTCTGAGCAATCCCGGTAAATCCGCTTCGGTGTACTCGCCCAACGCTGGACAGATCCGGTCCAGAACTGCGTGAACCGCCATTCGATCTCTGTGCTCATTGAGGAGTCGGTCGAGCCTGACCAACTGCTCGATGTCGGCATGAATCTGTAAATAGAACAAACCTTCTGGGAATGGCCCATCTCGTTTGGGATAGCTCTTGAGCCACTTTGGGAGCAGAGCGAACACTGGCTCCCAGGCATCTGCGGTTCCGTAAGCAGATAACCCATCCATGGCCGATTCGCCAACGGAGCCGACCCGGTCCGTCAGTGCCTTTACCAGGTCACTCGTTGCATCCCCATGCAGTCTGTTTGCCAATGACCAGAGTGCGATGCTTCGAAGCGCAGCCGTTCCTGGGCCGGTCGTCATTGCAGCCTGGCGGATCTCCGCTATTCCAGCCGGACCCGAGGCTCTCCCAAGGGCGCCGATAAGGGCGATGCGTTCTTGCATCTTCGTTCTTGTCCGGAACTCCTCGACAAGTAGTTCGGCCCCTTCGTCGCCGCTATCGGCGACCTCGACCAATGTGTTGCGGAGTTCGCTATCAGGCGCCCAAATATCCGCTGACTTCCACGCCTTCAATCGAGCTTTCAGCTCTGGGCCAACCGTCACCGCAAGATCATCTCACTGGGTTGGGGCAGCGTGATCAATCGTGCCGGATATTGCCCCGCTCCCGGCGATAGGTGACACCCGTGCGCAGGTAGTACACAATGGGCGATTGTGAGTGCTCCAACGGCGGCGGTCGTAATCGCGGTTGGGCTCGCTGCAGCTTTGTCCCTGGGCTGCAACGAGTCCAACTCAGGGCGTTTCACTGGAGATGTGGTCGGACCGGTCTCGAATACTGCCGGAACGTGTGTCTCCGCGACCAACCCGGAACTGCAAAGTGCCCCCAACTTGGTGTGCCTTGATCAGCACATCGCAAGAGAAGGCGACTGCGTCGAGATCGTGGCAAGCACTCCGGCCGTAAATGATTCCAAGCCGTTGCTGTTTGCAGGGTCGCTGGAGGCGGTGCTACCGCATCGCAGATGCTCTGCTGCTAGACACGGTGGCTGACGCCCGCTTCGAAGTCGGTCGGCGCACACCGCATATCCGGTTCGGGGGCAGTCAGACTGAAGGCGGCTCGGCAACTATCTGGCATGGAGGGACTGAGTCTTCATAAGTGCCCATCCATCCGTGGTGGCGTTAACTGTGTTGGTCGTGTTGCCGAACGGCTTAAGCACAGACGCGAGTGGTGAGCCCGGCCAGGTGTGTCCGCCACCCACGATCTCGAAGAATGACATCGGTACTCCATTTTGGCATCCGACGTATTCGTGCCGAATCACGTCACTGCCGATTCGGGTCAGTTTTGGGTCGGGTTCACAGTTGAAGTCCGCAGCGAACTTGGCGAACTCGTCGGGAATCACATCATTGAAAAATCCTTTGATGCCCGGCCATCCAGATCCAGCGAGTATCGACTTGCCACCCCCGTTGTACGGGATCGAGGTGTCCGCGGTCCCCTGGTAGGCGTACATCGGTACCGGTCGAGCCGGTTTGCACCCCGCTGGATGGTAGACACCCGCGACCATAACTGCCGCCGCGATACGATTTGCGAGTTGGCAAACAAGCCGAGCGGTGAAGAACGCGCCATTGGAGTACCCCGTTGAATAGACGCGGGCGGGATTGACGCACCAATGTGCAATTAGCGTGTCGATCAGAGTGTTGGCGAACGCAATGTCATTTCGTTGCGGGTCGTAACTGCTCACGAGTTGCCAGGAGTCTTGAGAGGACACTTTCGACGGCACCCCGGTCGGGTAGGCGACTACGAACCCCTGTGCTTGAGCGAGGGCGTCGTAGTCGGTGATGATCGCCTGCTGGGTACCGGTGAGCCCAAGTGCGGGCCAGTTGATGACGACCGCCAGCGTCCCGGACGCTGCCTTCGTCGCCGCGCTGGGCACGAAGATGCGTACGGCGTGCGTGGCACCCCCACCACGCAGCATGATGTTCGTCACGCCGGTCGGTGCGTTGCAAGGTCGGCCTGCTGTTGCGGCAATCGAAGTTGCGGGACGCAGTGACTGCCTCGTAGTGCTCTGCACGTCGCTGCATCCGGCGATCAACACGAGTAGGGCCGTCAATGCGGAGAGTGATCGCAACCCATGACCAAGCTGGGTTTTGTCGTCAGTGGGACAGCGACGATCTGGTGGGAAGCTGGATCGCATAGGCCCTCTGGTTCGCTTGATTGTGCCGAGAAAGGCCAATGGCCGAACAGCGAGCACCTCGACCTGCAGCGCTACGCAGGTTCAGTTGGAAGAGCTCCACGACAAACTGAGCACGGTCATCTATTTCGAGTCGATGTAGGTGACGATACCGAGACACATCTCGTTCGCAGATCCATTTCCCCACGTGATGTAGCGTGGGGGAAGACGGCGGAACTGAGGTAGCTCCTGTTCGAGCGTCGGGTCGAAGGTGCATTCGACAGAGATGTGGTCCGCCGGTGTGACTGTCACGGGAGTGGGCATGTCAAACGAGCGCTGATAATGGAAGTTGTACGCCGTGTCATCCAGGAGCACTCTTTGGTGAGTGGTACCCGGATTGAGGGTCACCTTCATATCCGTTCCAAGCAGGTGCATGTGTGGCTGGATGCGCAGAATCTTGCCGGTGAAGCCAACCGGTACCGTGCAGGTTGTGGTGTCACCCCCGGGGGGATTCGAGGGATTGCGCCCACAGCTCTGCTCAAGTCCGTCCACGAAGCCGACGGCAAGTGCACCCCACTGGTTCCCAAGCTCGGCGAGCGACGCCGCCCGGTTGCAGAGCGGTCCATTCACGCCTGCTGGGCATGGAATGTCGGGTGGTGCCGCGATCGGATCGATGTGAAGAGGGATCAGGTGGCTGGATGCTGCGGGCACCGTTTGGAGCTTCAGTTGCACGTGGGTGGGCTTGTCTCCGGCGTACAGGTTGTAGTGGACCTGCATGACGACCATGCTTCCCTTGGGGAAGTAAAACCCTGTGCCCTTGGGCGCCATGTCGAGGCCGTGACCCGGAGCCCATACGGACAACCACTGACCTACGCCGGCCTCTCCAAAGCAGCTCCAACCCTTGCCATTGTTGTTGGCGGCAAGGGCCAGAGGCACGTCGGCGGGGAGGACCTCGAAAGTGATGGCATGGTGCACCTCAGGGCTCTTGGGGTAGAGGTGGGATCCGATGATGTAGGAGTTCTGACGGAGGTGCGGATCGACCAGCGTGCAGTGGTAGTCGTCGGTCGAACCGTTGACGGATTGCGGGGTGTACGCGTGGGGTGCCTGCAAGGTGATGACCTCCGCCCCCCTCTGGTGCGGGAATACCTGTGCGACGGTGTGGATCGTTGCCGCTGATTGGCCCGTGCTCCCAGGCACACCACTGCACGCCGCAAGGAGGATGGCAGTGGCGGTGATCGTCCACAGCTCGATCACCCCGCGGGACCTACGACGTCGGATGCCCGCCTCTCGGGGAATCAGATCAGGATCGTTACGTCGGCCATCAAGACTCCGAAGAAGATTGGTGGTGCCGATGCAAATGCGCCATATTCGTAGCAATCGTTCCTTCAGAAGTCCACGTCGGGAGCATTTCCGGACTCCGGCAGTCATCATTCCAAGCCTCGGAGCGCCAGCTCGACGATGCCCTCGGCTTCTTGTTTCGTGTCCTTCGGAAATGGGTCCAGTGGCAGAATGCCGAAACCAATCACTGCTGCGAGAAGGACAACGGCCACCCGCTCTGCCTTGACATCGGTACGGATCCGCCCGATTCGCTGCTCCAACTCTAGATATGACTTCAGTCCTAGGAAAGCCACCGGTGGTCCGTGGGTGGCCAATGACTCCAACGAGTAGCGCTGCGCAGTCTCCTTCGGATCAGACAGAATGCCTATCTCCAATGGGAGAAAATCGCCCCTCAGAGTTGCCAACTCGGTGAGCGCATCCACTAGGTGAGCGCGCACTGTTCTCGTTCCCGCTTGCGACGGGAGATTCGCCATCAGTGCCATTACTGGAGCGTTCTGCTCGGCCACCGCCGCCGAGCAGAGTTCGCGCTTGTTGGCGAAGTGGCGATAGATGGTCCCTTCTGCGACACCAGCCTCCGCTGCAATGGCCCTCGTCGTGGTGCATTGATACCCCTCGCGGCGGACAACCGTGAGCGTCGCCGCAATGAGACGCGACCTGGTGTCGTCTTTCAGCGTGACCACACCCACGTCCATCTCGACGTCGCTGGGCACCGGGCGCCCCCTGAGACTCGATGGGTGAGCACTCACTCACCATAAGTGAGCGACCGCTCACCGTCAAGCGCGCATCCGTTATCCACCAGCGTTTATGTGAAGGGAATGCGAACCCCCACGAAAGACGTATTGGTGGATTCCCCGCAGGCGTCGTGAGGTTCAACATCCCCGACAACATCCTCGACTAGCCGCACCGGCGGGGACTATCCCACTAAGTGCCGGTCGAGGTCAGTTCGCGATCAGCAAGCATGGCGGTCTGGATAACGCCTCCAGGCCGGCGGTCGGGGTCACCCGCACGTCGGCACCGGATGGAGGAGTGAGCCGACGGCTACGCTCGCCGAAGCTGAAGTGTGAAACAGAAGGAGACACCGATATGTCGGAACGCATCATCGTTCTGCGCACCGAGCAACCACAGCGGGTTCTCGTCGATGTCTGTTCCGCTCTGGCCGATGCAATCAACGAGCCGCATGCATGGCGAACCACCGACACAGAGCTGCTAACGGTCTACGCCGAGGCCGTTTCCTCGCTTGCTCGACTTCGGCGAGCGCAGCTGGCTGGGTGCCCGGGTACAGAGGTCCCCGTGGCCATCATTGACCACCTATTGGACCGCCTGCGCCAGACGCAAGCAGGTGAGATCGAGATGCCCCTCACGGATGTGGTCGACCGGCTCCACACTGAGGCGATCAGAGACCTGGTCACTGCCTGATCTTGAGCTTGACTGGGGCACTGCCATCAGCTGGCGTGGCGAGAGACGTATTCGTCCAGGGCCTCACGACTCACGTCAGCCAAACGCTTGCCCTGCGCCCTGGCCAGTTCCTCCAGCGCCGCTCTGGTCTCTTGTGGTACACGAACGGTGAGACTGGGAGTTCGTGCATTCCCACCCGTCACCGATGGCCGACCCCGGTGGCGGGCGAGAGCCCGTTCCGCCATCTCCTCGGCGGCCTGTTCGGTCAGGCGCCTCCCATCGGCCAGATAGACCTCCTCGGCGTCGAGATCAACATCGGTCCCAATCGCTCCGGGCTTGATCTTGCGGCGTGTCATCGACCCTTCTTTCGGTAGCGCGTAGGCATTACGTGGATGACCAAATAGCAGTCAGGTTTCTCGATCGCCACGATCTCGAGTTCCCGACCGCGTTCATCGTCAGCGACCCAACTGAGCACGGTCGCGCCTGTGTCCGGATCAGTGGTGATGGTGGCATCGGTCGTGGCGACCACGTGGTAGGCGGACTTTCTGCCGACTCGGTGTTTCCGGGATCCCCGAGTGAACCGAACCGGCTTCACTCCCATATTGTGTCAGACATAAACTGTTTGTGCAAGGCACAACACCACTCGACGGCAGCACCGATCACCCGTATAACCACAGATTAGGGGCGCCCGGAAGTTGCCGTTGTGGGCGCAGTAACAATCGCGAGCGTGGGCACGTCTCCCCTCCGCCGCCGGTCCTTCGGTCTCCTTCCCGGTCGCCGTCGGCCGTCGCCGTCCCTCTGCCCCTTGTCCGCCTTCCGGCCGCTTCCCCGTCCCCTGGCTTTCCTTTGTGTCACCAGCTCCGACGGCCCGGGGACGGAACGATGGGGCACGGCTGGACATCTACAGGTTTCAGGCCCCTGGGCTCAACGAGTCGATCGGTTACCAGCCGTTCGGCGAACTGCCTGACTACCTGTTCGACCTCACCACGGAGTCACAGGCACATACGGTCCCGGCCCTGGGCAGCCGAGCTACCTCTTGCGTCGCCAGTTCGTGATGATGCGCTTCAGGCCCTCGGCGAAACGGCCAGCGCCCTCAATCTGTCCTTCGGAGTCAGCGGCGACTAGGTCGACACCTTCGGAGAGCGGTCATCAGATAGAGATCGGCGTGGCTGCTGTTTGCGCGTCTTCCGAGGACGCCGCCCTGAGGAGCCCATCCCCGCAGTTTCCCCACCCACCCCGCGATGGGTGACACCGTGCTCGGCATACGCAGCGGATTACTCTGGCAATCTCACCGGAGGGAGTACGAAATGGCCACGCCACTCACGCCTGAATGGTACGGACAGGTCACCGAAGACGTCATCGATCCTGCCCAGAAGATCGTTGACCCTCACCACCATCTGTGGCCCGTCGGGGGAAGGCTGCCTTACGGCCTCGATGAGCTCAAGGCTGATGTGCGCAGCGGGCACAACGTGGAGCACACGGTGTTCATGGAGTGCGGTGCGGGTTACCGGACCGACGGACCCCTGCATCTCCAACCCGTGGGTGAGACCGAGTTCGCGGCAGCGTGCGCGGCGGGTGACCCTGACCACCTGATCGCTGGGATCGTGGCGCACGCAGACCTCGCCGATTCCTCACACCTCTCTGAGGTCCTCGACGCCCATCGGGACGCTGGCAATCGACTATTCCGCGGCATACGAGACGCTGCTGCACGCGACCCCTATCCCGAGGCGCTGATGATCCCAGGGCCTGCGGCAGAGGGGAGATACGCGGACCCGGCTTTTCGTTCGGGGGTGCAAGCCCTCGGGCACCAAAGCCTGACCTATGACGCGTGGCACTACCATCACCAGAACCGTGACTTCGCGGACTTGGCGAGATCCGTGCCGGACACCCTGATGGTGCTCGACCACTTCGGTACGCCCCTCGGCGTTGGCATCTACGCAGATCAGCGCGAGGAGATCTTCGAGCAGTGGAAGCTCGACATTGTTGAGATTGCAGCGTGCGAGAACGTGGTCGCGAAGCTGGGCGGCCTCGCGATGCCGGACAATGGATTCGGGTTCCACACCGCCGCTTCGCCGCCGACGTCCGATGAACTGGTTTCCGTGCAGGGCCGCTACTACGAGCACGCCATCGAATGCTTCACGCCACAGCGATGCATGTTCGAGTCAAACTTCCCTGTTGACCGCTTCTCCCTTTCGTATCTCGTGCTCTGGAATGCCCTCAAGAAGGTCGCGGCGCCGTACTCTTCAAGCGAACGTGACGACATGTTCTTCGCCACCGCGGAGCGCGTCTATCAGCTCTGATCGGCCCATCCCGCTGGGCTCACCTCGATCTTCGGCCAAGGAATTCGCTCCCCAGGGGGTCAGGAGCAAGGCGCAACGAACGGGACGTCCCGGGATTCTGGAGTGCTTCTGAACGGTCATCGAGAAGTACGAGGGACCACGGGTCATAACCGGGTCGGTGGGAGCCATCAACGTACCGGAGTGCGGCAGTCGCGGGCCGAGCACGGATCGATGCTGAGGCGGAGCATATGCGACCCTCAGCCGGTTGCCGTGGGGGAGGTCAGGGTCAGGTCGACCCTCTGCCACTAGCCCCACTCATGACGAGGCGTGAGGGCAAGTAGCTCAGGCGGATTGTTGCTTATCTGTCGGAGCTTCTCGGCCAGCCGGTCCACGAAATACTGACCGGTTCCGAAATCTCGTCTGACCATGTTGGTCGGCCAAGAGCAGATCTCCACATGACTGCCTTGTGAAGCCGCTTGGTCAACTTGGACTGTCAGAATCCGCCCGCCCCCTTGCCATGAGGCGGAGGTCCGTGCCTCCAGGAAATGTTCTTCGGGGTTGATCTCGATATCAACGGCATGAGCTGACCTTGCAGCCGACTTCGCCCAATCTAGAACAACGTCGGGAGACGCTTCGAGGTCGAGTGTCGTGCGCCGGCTCAATGGGTGCTCTGGTCCAAGCCCATTGAGCCGCCTCACAGTACGAGTGTGCCGAACGACGAACACCATCCCGATGCCGACGAGGACGACCTGCGCTATCCCCCAAATTCACGATGCTGGAAGGGCTCGTCGCCTCCTTTTGAGTGGTGGTACGGCTATCGACAACCACCAGGGCTGCGACGGCCCCGATGCCCAAGAGCGTGCCTAGGACAAGCGACAAGGCGATGGTCCTGTCGATCTGACGCTGGGATGCATTCGCCCGTCGTTGTCTTGCAGCGATCTCTTGACCTCCATACAGAACACCGACGGCAATGACGATGCCGAGGTACCCGATGACAAAGAGGGTGGGATCGGAAGCAGTCATGAGCGTCCACCCATAGTTCCTCCCAAATCGGCTATCCGGCGTAGTGTTCCACACGCCCGCGTGGTGCCGGAGGGGTGGCAGTTCGCGGGTGGCAAGCACTCGTCAGTCGATCACTGCTGCCAAGCCGGTGAATGGTCGGGGGCAGAGGCCACGAGCGCCGGGAGCCCGATCCGGACCGCACGTCCGGACCCCGGCAGCGCCCAGACCGAAGTCAAACTATTCTCACTGGTTCCGACACCTTTCAAGTCGTGACAGACCCAGACCGAGAGGGTCCCATCAAGAACGGGCATCCATGACCACCAACACCTCCGAGCGCCTCATCGACGGACAGCGCGGCCAGCGCTATGGCGAGGTCCTAGCCGCCTATCTGACCGATGAAGGCATCCAGGCTCACGTCTACGGCACACAGATGCTCAACGACTGCCCCCAGGAGCTCTGGGAGCAGCTCGACGCCGACGCCATCGCCAAGGAGATGGAGGCCGTGCTGGTCAAGCTCAACGGCCCTCGGTACTGGATGCTCGACGGCCTCGGCACCAAGGCCCAGCCCATCGAGCCGGTACTGCGGGAGTTCGGTGGAATCCTGATGCGCCGCATCGCCGTGCTCAATCTGGGGAACGAGCCGGCGCAGACCCCGTACACGGTCCGCTACGTGGATCGCCGAGCCGTCTTCTTCTTCGACGCCGGCAGCCGTGTCTTCGAGTTGATCGACCCGGAGGGACTTGTCTACGTCATGCAGGCCCGCTGCGTCGGTGTCGACCCGGAGATGAGCGAGGAGGCCCTCGTCACCCTGGGTGACCGTCTGGCTCTCCCCGAAGGCTGGACCTACCGCGCCCGCATCCTCGACGAGGAGCTGGTGGTGGACACGTCCGACCACCTGGCCTCAGTGGTCCAGGACGAGTTCGAGAACACCTACTCGCTGCTCGACTGAGCAATGCGCAGTTGGCGATTCGAAGGCATCCGTCGCCTCGGAAGTCGGCCCGCATGGTTGCCTGCCCCACCCGTGCCTGATCGGTGGCAGTTCGCGGCGCGCGAGCACCGATCGTCGCCCTCCTCGAGCCAGTTCTCGTCGGTTTCTTCATCCCACCCGTAAGGGCACCGGCTGGCGTGTCGACCACGACGGACACCTCGAGACCCGGAGATGCGTCTACGTCCCCTCGTAAAGAATGACCCCGTTAAAGAATGACCCCGTTTGGGCCGATGCTGACCAGACCACGGTGGAGCAGGGCTCCGCCGGAGCCCGACACGGAGGAGGGTCCATGGCGATTCAACAGCAACCCTTGCGGGAGGGGTACGACACGTCCTCAGCCGCTCCGGTAACTTCCCAGAAGCCGAGCAGGCACCGGCCCACCCTGCAATCGATCGGCCGCCTCGGCCCGCTTGTCCTCCCCATCGTGTGGCTCGCGGCCTGGATTCTCGCCTTGGCCGGGGTACAGGCATCGGGTTACCACGCCAGTCAGGGGTTCTCGGTGAACGCCCTCCGGTGGATGTTCTACCTACCTGCGGGCTGGATGTTCATCGTCAGCGGCCTCATGCACACCAAATACGCAGAAAAGACAGCTGCGCTCATAGGGTGGAAGACCAACGGCTTTCAGTACGAGCTCGGTTTCGTCTCCTTCGGACTCGGAGGAGCCGGAATCTACGCCTCGCTGCATGGAGTTGAGTCCTGGGTCACGATGGCCATCCCCACCTCGACCTTCTTGGTGTTCGCCGGAGTCAACCACGTCATCGAGATGGTGCGTGACCGAAACTTCAATCCCGGCAACACATTCGTGTGCATCAGTGACTTCGGGTTGCCGATCTCGATATGGGCCCTCCTGCTGGCTTCACACTCGGTGTGAGCCCGACACTCGTATTCGTCCTCGAACGCTGAGAGCAGGGTCTGAAACCAAAGAGTCGGGTCCTAACAGGGCTCCATGGCTCCGGTGCTCGACGGCACCTCGCTCAGATACCTGCACCACCCAGGAAGCTTCACCGGCGCGATGGATCGGTGGAGCGACGGAGAGGCCGACATCGCTGAACACCCTCGGGTCGATAGCTTGGTCCCCGATCCTGTGAATACGACCCCTGCCAAGCACAACCGGCGGACCCGACCGAGCACCTTCAGTCGTGTCCTGCTGGGGCTGCTGGCCCTCGTGGTGTTCGTTGTGGTTGTGGCCCAGGTTCCGCCCAGTACGGTCACGGACCACCTCGCCGATACCACCGGGGCTGCCGCCACGCCGCAGGGACTCACGGACTCGAGGTGCCCGTGGCTCGTGTCCGCCATGGCCCGCAAGCTCCAGCCGTCGGCCCTGGCCCGCATGGTAGTTGCGCGCATGACCCTCGGCGAGAAGGTTGGCGAGATCGTCCTGGCCGCGACGCGCTCCTACGAGAACGCCAATGCCGGGGTCCCTCGGCTGTGCATACCGGCCCTTACGCTCCAGGATGGCCCGCAGGGGGTGGCCTTCGGAGCTCTCCGGGTGACACAACTCCCCGCGCCCCTCGGTATCGCCGCTACGTTCGACGCCGCGGTCGCCCGCTCGTACGGCCGGGTCATCGGCACCGAGGCCGCGGTCAAGGGCATCGATGTCGTCCAGGGTCCCGACCTCAACATCGACCGGGTACCGCAGAACGGGCGTTCCTGGGAGGGCTTCGGGGAGGACCCGGCCTTGGTCACCTCCATGGGAGTGGCGGACATCGAGGGGATCCAGGCGGCTGGGCCGATGGCCATGGCCAAGCATTTCGCCGTCTACAACCAGGAGACCAACCGCGGCCAGATCGACGCTGTGGTGAGCCCGCGGGCCCTCCAGGAGATCTATCTGCCTCCCTTCGAGGCCGCAGTGACCCGGGCCCACGTGGCCTCCGTGATGTGCGCGTACCCCCGGCTCGACGGGGTGTTCGAATGCCAGGACGCTCAACTGCTCGGTCTGTTGCGGCAGTGGGGTTTCACCGGCTTTGTACGGTCGGATCTGAACGCCGTGCAGGACCCGACGGCGGCCCTGTCCGCCGGGACCGATGTGCTCAAGCCGGCCGTGGCCGGGCAACTCGTGGCCCTCGTGCGCCAACACCGGCTGTCCGTGACCGTGCTGGACGACGCGGTGACCAGCGTGCTGACCGAGATGTTCGCACACGGGCTGATTGGTCGGCGCACCTCGGGCAGGGCGTCCGCCGCCGCCGATTCAGCCGGGCACACCGCGTTCGCCCTGGCCGCGGCCGAGCGCTCGGCCGTGCTCCTCAAAGACAGCGGGGCAGTGCTTCCCCTGTCGGCGACCAGTGATCACAGCGTCGCCGTGATCGGTGCCGACGCCGCATCCGACCCCGAGACCAGCGGGTTCGGCAGCGCCCAAGTGGTTGCGCCGCTCACCTCCACGCCACTGAGCGCCATCCGGCACCGTGCCGGCGGCGACACGTCGGTGACCTATGTCAACGGCGGGAGCACGACCTCACCCCTGGCCCCGATTCCGGATGGCATCCTGACCCCGTCGTCGGGTAGGGGACATGGACTCACCCTCACCCTTGTCCGGTACGGGCAGCGCGGCGACGGATTCCTGTCACCGACAATCGTCCGCACCGTGGAGCCCACTGTCGAAACCGCCGTGGTCCCGTACGGCGCAAGCGCCCAGTTGCCACCGCCATCACCTGGGACCTCCCGGGTCGTGCTACCTCAGGGGTGGTCAGACGCCACCGCGCGGTGGACGGGCACGCTCACACCGCGCCGCAGCGGCGTGTACACCCTCTCCCTTCAGGGATCCGGAGGTGACAGCGTGACGATCGACGGTCGGACCGCGGTCTCCGATCTGCTCAGCCACAACCAGGGGGTCTGGTCCGGCACCGTTGCCCTCACCGCCGGCCGCCCCTACCGCATCGATGTCGGCTGGGAACCGTTCGGAACGTCGACCCCCTACGGTCTGTCCTCCGCCATCCCCGGCACGATCACCCTCGGCTGGAGCTACGACACTGGCCAGATTCGGGCTGCAGTCGATGCCGCCCGCCGGGCCGACGTGGCCGTCGTCTTCGCCGCGGACTACGAATCCGAGGACTTCGACCGCCCGAACCTCTCACTCCCGGGGGACGAGAACCAACTCATCGCCGCGGTGGCCGCGGCCAACCCCCGCACGGTGGTGGTACTCAACACCGGTGGTCCGGTACTGATGCCATGGCTCAGCCGGGCGGCCGGCGTCATCGAGGCCTGGTATCCCGGGGAGGAGGACGGGACGGCCATCGCCGCCCTCCTCTACGGAGACATCGACCCGTCCGGGCGGCTGCCGGTGACCTTCCCGGCGGCTGAGGGCGGGACCGCGATCGGCACGCCGGCCCAGTGGCCCGGGGTCGATCTCCGGTCGGACTACACGGAGGGCCTCGACGTCGGCTACCGATACGACCACGCGCTCGGGACTCCGTCCGTTGTTCCCGTTCGGGTTCGGGTTGGCCTACACCACCTTCGCCCTGGACGGATTGGGCGTCGTGCCGTCGGCTTCGGGGGTCACAGTGTCGGTGCATGTCAGCGACACCGGTGAGCGTGCGGGGACCGATGTCCCGCAGGCGTACCTCACCTATCCGGCGAGCGCCGGCGAACCCCCGGCTCAACTGGTGGCGTTCCAGCCGGTGACTCTGGCCCCACACGGAAGCAAGGCGGTGTCGTTGTTCGTGCCTTGGACGTCGTTCCGAGCGTTCATCGGCGGTGCGTGGACCACCGTCCCCGGCCCCTACCTGCTGTCGGTGGGTGAGTCGTCGTCAGACCTGGAACTGACAGTACCGGTGGTCCCCGGCTGACAACTCTCCACGCGAGGATCAAAGCGGTTCGCCCCGTCGGCACCACCGGCTGAGCAGTCCGGTCTCCGATGCGGGGGATGAGTGATGACACGACGAATCATGATGATGGCACGGAGGGATGGCTGTCGACGTAGGAGTCCGTCTCGGATCGAACGAGCTGGATCAGATTTCCCATTTCAAGATTCGGGTCGTCGACGTGGAGCCCCCAGGCTGCACTCGGGGTTGCGATCAGCTGAGGAGCATCGGATGCGGCGGGCTCGACGAGCAGATAGTTGAAGCCATTTTTCGCAACGCAGCGGGCGGAGATGAAACCGTCGTACTCGATCCACGGGGTAGTCGACGTCGGGGGCCTTGATCCGAAGATCCCCTCAGTCGTACTTCCTGCCACCTCTTGCGTGGGCAACTGGGTTCTGTACATGGAGATCACCCGCCCATGGGTTCCGTCGAGGCCGGCCGGGTTGTTGCACACGTCTTCCACCGCATGGCCGTTGAAAGTGGGTTGGGGAGGCCTGCCGAATATCGAGTCGGAGGGGGGTGGCCCGGAGAAGGCGTTGTAGCCGATCACGCAGCCCGTCTGCGTCGAAGACCGACACGGGCCTATGGTCTTGAGCGGGCCGAAGCCCGTCTTGTAGACGGGCAGGTTGGCTCCGGTGATGATGGCGGAAACCAGGAGGCGACGGACCCGGGGGAGCTGGTCGATGTGCTGGCCGAGGAGCTGGGCGAGCCAGTAGGAGCCTTCGGAGTGGCCGATTAGGACAACGCCTCGGCCATCGTTGTAGTGGGCGAGGTAGTCGTTCCATGCGCTCACCACGCTGTCATAGGCGATCCGTGACGCATTCTCCTGGGCCGAAGCACCCGTCGCATCCCCGGTGGCCTCCCGATAGATGGGGGCAAACACCCGACAGACCTGTGAGAACGGGGAGGCCTCCAATTCAGCGATGGAGGTTTCCTGAGGATCGATATCGAGGTTGGCATTGTCGGTCTCTTGATGCGTGACGTTGGGGTACAGGTAGAAGCAGTCGACGGGGGGATTGCGCGCGGGCTCATAGTCGACCGCGTGTTTCGAACCGTTCTCTTCGAACACCGTCGTCTCGAGAGAAGCCGAACATGGATCGTGGGGCATTCCAGGCCGACACAGCCAAGCAATCCCTGAAGCGTCGGGCGGAACGACGGTGCCACCCCCGGACTGGGAGCACCCGGTCACGAGCACCGCGAACGTGCCGAGAAGAAGGATCGGCCACCGGAGCACGCGGAATCTCCCTCCGCCACCGGGAATCAGCATCGATCCAATCATGCCAGCTCGTGCAGTCTCATCCCGAGAGCATCCCGGAACTTCGGCTTCGGACTGCACGACACTGAGTTGTTGTGGTCGGCGTCGCTGACCCGGCGGTGACTCCGGATTCGTCGGCCGGCCTCGTCCGTGTCGTCGGGGTGGCGGGAAGACGAGACCGGCGATCGCTCCTTCGAATCCCCGGGCCTTACCGCGAACCGATTGGAATAGTCGGCAGGGGATCCACGCCCACAGGGGATTGGAGCTCCAGTCGATCTCGGCCTCGGTCGACCAATCAAACGTTTGGGAATTCATCCGGCCGGGTATACAGCCGGCAAGCCGGAAAATGTCCGGGTCATTACCTCACAAGGGGGACGTTACATGCGTCGAACGATTGTGGCGGCTGCTGCGTTGGCTGCACTGGCCACGCCGGCATCGCTGTTCGTAGTCGGAGGATCCACGGTTGCCGGGGCAGCTACCCCGAAGAGCCTGGTCTGCACCAAGGTGTCGGGATCGGACAAGAGCACCGTGACCATCTCTGGTTGCGCCGTACCCTCGGCCGACAAGAAGACCTACGCCAGCGCCAGCGGAAAAGCTGCGAGTTTGGAAAGCGGGGGCACCATCACCTGGTCCTCGAGCAAGAAGACCACCGTCTTGAAGCTCAAGGTCTCCAGCAGTTCGGGTTGCGCCGTGGGCGACCTCACAGAAAAGGCGACCGGCTCGGTGACCGGTGGTACCGCCACGAAGGCGGTGACCTCCAAGGGTCAAGCGGTTTCGCTGACAGTGTGCGTCAACGTTTCCAGCGGTGCCATCAGCCTCAAGCCCGGCACCAAGGCTGACATCTAGGAAGAGCGCCATCCAGCGGAGGCGCTTCGATGGAAGAACGCAGGTGCCCCTCCCCCCGGGGAGGGGCACCTGCGCGTTCGGGCACGGACCCGGCACGCATGGCCCCGCCAGATACCTAAGCAATTGCTTGACCATTGAGCCGGGAGGGTCCTATAGTCAAGTACATGCTTGACCAAACGATCGACCTGGATCGGACCTTTCAGGCGCTCGCGGACAAGAGCAGGCGCGGCATGGTGGAACGTCTCACCTTGGGACCAGCCTCGGTCAGCGAACTGGCGGAGCCGCTGGCGATGTCGCTTGCCGCTGTCGTCCAACACGTGCAGGTCCTCGAGGCGTGCGGGGTCGTGAAGACCGAAAAGGTCGGGCGGACACGTATGTGCCGGATCGAACCTGCGGCGATGACCGCTGCCGAACGGTGGATCACCGATCGCCGGCGGGGCTGGGAAGCCCGTCTGGACCGATTGGGCGACATCCTGGATGAGGCCGTCACCGCCGAGGAGGGACCATGACGCTGTCCACCGTTGCTCATGAGACATCCGTCATTGAGCGGATCTACAACGTTCCTGTCGCTCAGACCTTCCGGGCGTGGGCGGATCCCATGCTCAAGGCCCGCTGGTTCGCCGGCTCAGCGGAAGCGCTGGGAGCCGCATACGAGCTCGACTTCCGGGTCGGGGGCCGTGAGGTCAATCGCGGCGGGCCTCCGGGCGAGCCTGTCTACACCTTCGAGTCGGAGTTTCGAGACATCGTCGATGAGCAGCGGATCGTCTATACGAACGAGATGTACGCCGACGAGACTCGGATTTCTGTGTCGGTGGCGACCGTCCAGTTCCGTCGTCATGGAGCAGACACGCAACTGGTCTTCACCGAGGAGGGCGTGTTCCTCGATGGCCACGACACGGCGGCCCAGAGAGAAGAGGGAACCCGGTCCCTGCTCGACTCGCTGGCCGCTGTCCTGGGCGGCGAAGGATCGTGAGGAAGCTCTTCCTGCAGCTGCACGTGTCGGTGGATGGCTACTTCGATGGACCGAAGCAAGAACTGGACTGGTTTGTCCTCGATGACGAATTCTTCGCCTTCGTGGACAGAATGCTGGACTCGATCGACGGCATCCTCCTGGGCCGCACCACGTAGGAAGGATTTGCCGCCCATTGGCTGAGCTCGGCTCAGGCCGAGGCTCCGAGGATGAACAACCTCCCGAAGTTCGTCGCTTCGACGACGCTCAGCGAAGTGACGTGGTCCAATACAACCATCCTTCCCGATGACGTTGCGAATGTCGTGGCTCGCATGAAACTCGCATGAAAGAGGAGCCCGGAAAGGATTTGGCCATCATTGGGAGCTCGGTCCTCGCGTGCACCCTGGCCGGCGCAGGGCCTCGTCGACGAGTATCGATTCTTTGTCGTGCCCTTGCTCCTCGGTAGTGGCAGGCGGTTCCCTGACGGCCTGCCTGACCGGATCGACCTCACGCTCCAGGACACCCACGTATCCGGATCGGGTGTTGTCCCCCTGTACTACTCGCCAACGCTTACCGCGTCCTGAACCTTTCCGGGATGTGCCGTAGGGTGAGTCGATGGAGTTCAGCCAGGAACTTCGTGCCTCAGTGTTGTCTGGTGACATCACGGTGTCGTTCCGTCTGTGGCGGCGGCCGCAGGTGAAAGCCGGGGGTCGATACCGCGTCGGTGACGGCCAGATCGAGGTCGACTCGGTCGAACTGGTCCCCTTTGCATTCATAGACAGGGCCGACATCCACCGAGCGGGCGAAACAGACCTCGAGTCGCTCCGGCGACGGGCCGCCCATGCTGGTCCGATCCACGATGAAACGGTGCTGTACCGGATCGAGTTCCATGTCGTCGGATGAGAGTGCCGTTGGAAGATCATTCGGGAGCGGATGAGCCACGATGGCCAGATCGTCTCCTGACCAGCTCGCGGAGTTCCTCGGCCTCATGCCGTTCAGCCAAGGCGTCGGCGTGGAGCCGGAGATCGCAGATCCCACCACGTGGTTGGCACCCTGGCCTGGGCTGCGGAACGATGCACCACCGACGGAATGCTTCAGGGCGGAGCGATCATGGCCCTTGCCGACACTGCCGGCTCGATCTGTGCATAGCTGAATTTGCCGGAGGGAGGGCCGTTTTGCAAAGGCCCTGGGCCAAAGGGGCAAGGACCGAGCCCCCGGGCCAGTGATTGTCCTATTCGGGTGGACTCGTCAACCAACCGCAAATCGCTGAAACGTGACCGCGTATTCGCAATCTGACAGCATGCCCGCGTACCCCGCCATGGAACGGAGAAAATCGTCGGGATCGAATGTGCCGCCAAGACCGTCGATATAGGCCTGGTGTGCCCGGAGCGAGGAGATCCCTCGTTCGATTGTCTCTCCGACGTCAACGAAATGCGTCGGTTGGTTTGCTCCGGCCACGTAGACGAATTTGATTCCCGCCCATGGCCCACCCGCGTCGGTGAAGATCCACCGGTTGGCAGCATCTCTACACGCGTCCAGAACCGTCGATCCGACGGCCCGGTGATCGGAGTGGTTCACACTTCCGCCGTCGCCCCAGGTCAGTTCGAAGTTCATCGTGATCACGACGTCAGGCCGCAGTCGGCGAAGGGCGCGCGCGAGATCCCGCCTGAGTTCGATCCCGGATTCGACAAGTCCGTCGGGGTGACCGAGGAAGTCGACGGAACTGGCGCCGACGATGGCGGCACCCCGCCGTTCCTCCTCCTCGCGCAAAGGACCGGCCATTGACGGATCCATTCCGTCGATCCCGGCCTCGCCGCTGGTTGCCAACAGGTAGGCAACTTCCTTGCCCTGTGACGTCCACCGGGCGACGGCGCTGGCGGCGCCGTACTCGAGATCGTCGGGATGCGCGACAACGGCAACTGCCCGGTTCCAATCTTCCGGCATGGGTTCCATGCGGTCAGAGTAGTTGCGGACCCGACGAGGTCATCGGGTATGGCCGCTGTGCCTGCCGGCCAGGGGATCGCCACCTTCTTTCAGGCATCCATCTCCCGGCCGTGGGGTCACGTCCCTGACCCTGCCTCTCGGGTAAACGACGGCCAGAGAGGATCGTGAGCGTTCCTTTGGGGAGGTCGTCGACTCCGTGGCCGGGAGCCCAGACGCTGAGAAACGGCGTGATCCCGATCTCGTTGATGGGTTCATCGGGCGGTCCGGCGTCACCGAAGTATGTCCAACCCTTTCCGCCGACATTGGCCTTTTCCGCTTCGGCGCCCAGGGATGGGGGAACCAGGAAGTGCGCCGTATGGTGATCCTCGGGGCGACGTGTGCCGTTGTCGGACCCCGCACGTCCGTATCATTGAACGGGTGGAGACCATGCCGCCAGCAGAAGAATGTTCGCCCCGTCGGCTGCCGGTTACCGAGCACTCACCGACGGCGAGGCAGTGAGCCGCCGGCGAGCACCGGGTGGCATGACCGCCACTGTGCAAACCCTCGATCCGTCCGAGGGTGGGAGGTGCCTCTCGTATGACCAGGAGACCAGGACCCGCAAGACAGCCAAGTCGGACCAGTCATGAGCCGGGTCTCAGAGAACGAAGTCGTACTGCTCATAGGCGCCTCTCGTGGTCTGGGCCATGCCATCGCAGCGGAGTACATCAACCGCGGCTCCGAGGTCGTGGCGACCGTCCGCGGCCCCGCCCGCACCGCGTTGCACGAGTTGCAAGAGACCGCCGGTGGTCGGCTGGAGATCGAGCACGTCGACATCAACGCGCCGGAACAGGTTCACGCCCTCCGCGACCGGCTCGGCTCCCGTAGGTTTGATCTCGCTGCTTCTCATGGCGCCTGGCTGGGTCCAGACCGAGCTTGGCGGTCCCGATGCTCATCTCACCATCGAAGAGAGCATTCCCAACCTCGTCGCGACCATCGACGCCCAACGCGGCCGTGGCGGCCTGCAATTTCTCGACTACCTCGGCCGAACCGTCGCCTGGTGAGCGGCGGTGCCTATCCCGCTGATCGTTGGGCGCAGAACCAGCCCCCGTATCGTCATCGGATCATCGAAGCGTGTCGGTTGAACTCGAGTAGTGATGGGCCATGCTCCCGGTGGCACCAGGCATTCCTCGCCCGCCCGGTGCTGGGCGATGAACCAGCGGACCCGATATCACCGGTGAATGGCGAATTGCCAGTGACCGAATCCGGGCGGCGGCCTAGCCGGCGATTGCCCCTTCCTCATGATCGAGTACCAGTTCAGCCGACGACACCCTGGTCGCACTCCCGAGTGCCCAGAATCCAATGGCGGCCAGGAGGAGACCGGCCGTGAAGGCAACGCCCCCGGCGATGAGCAGACGGTAGTGCGGATAGAAGGCCGATGCGTGTTGGGGGAATCGCAGGAGCTGACGGTGATTGTCGTAGGTTTCATAGGTCTGGGCTGTTGGTGCTGCCGCCAGTACCAACGATGCGGCGGCCATCCATCGGGTCGGTCCACGAAGCGTCGTCGGACTTCGGGATGTGGCCGTCCAGCGCCAGCACGCAAGTCCGGCCAGTCCGATTCCAAGGGCGAGAGCGGTCTGGTAGACGGTGATCTCGACGTGGTACGGATCCATATTCCAGTACGAAACGATCCAGGCCACGCTGCCGCCGACGACACCGAGGTAGCCGAACACGAGGAGGAGGGCACCGATTCGGCGGCGATCTGGCATCCCCGAAGCGTACCCATTGCCGCCAAACCGGATCGAGGACAGTGTGACCTTGCCCTTGTGCGTACCCAGGTCATCGTGCTGAACGGCGTATCTTCGTCCGGCAAGACATCGATTGCTCGGGTTCTTCGGGAGATGCTGGTGACACCCTGGCTGTTGCTCGGTGTCGATGACCTGATCAGGGCAGTGTCTGACAAGGGGATCGAGGACGGGTCCCTACTGGAGGCGTTGCGGCCAGATCGCAGGGTAGGAATGGCCGAGTCCCAGGTGGCCGTTGTCCGTGAAGGCGTCGTCTACGACCTGATTGTCGACACGACCCATGCCTCGTCCGAGTCGTGCGCGGCCCGGATCCTGGCCCAGGCTTCGACCACGATGTGATCGTCCGGCCAAAGCCGGTGAATCGGGGATCCTCAGCGAGTCGCAGGTCCGAGCGTCCCGACCCTCGACTCAGTCTGATGGTGATCTACGCGTCTGGACTGGGTTGACGCTTGGATCGAGCGGCAATGGACGCCCCTCCTCGTGGTGTGCCGAACCAGGTGGCCAGGGCGTCTCCCAATCCGGGAGCAGTACCCACCGCCACCCAGGCGACATATCCGTCGGGTCGGATCAACACGGCGGTGGGAGCGGTGACCGCGCCAACAACCGGAAGCTCCCACCGACCGCCATAGTGAGCATCGATCAACTGCACCCGATCAGCCCATGGAGTGATGTCAAAGGCGACGGGTTCACCAAAGTTGAGCAGCACCGGCCTGGCGCCGTGCAGCAGGCTGAAGGTGCGTAGCGGGCCATCGTCGGCCACGAGGTCCAGATCGGGCATGCGGCGGCCGAGCAGGGGATGGCCCTCGCCGAGGTCGTAGTGAATGTCGAGGCCGGAGATGATTCCGGCGAGCCATTTGCGAGGCTCGTCCATTCTCGCCAGCTCAGACACCACATCGACCAGGGCCTTGGTGCGCTCGTCCCTCCGTTGGAGCAGACCGAGAGCCATCGTGTGCTGAAGCGCACGGGCAGCGACGGGGTGGCGTTCGTCCCGATAGGTATCCAGAAGGTGCTCCGGAGAGATCCCATTGACCACCTGCGCCAGCTTCCATCCCAGGTTCACCGCATCCTGCACACCGAGGCTGAGGCCCTGTCCGCCCGCCGGGTAGTGCACATGCGCCGAGTCGCCTGCGAGGAGAACCCGCCCGGCGCGGTAGGCCTCCGCCTGACGAGTCATGTCGGTGAACCTGGAGATCCACGTGGGGCTGTGGATCCCGAAGTCGGTGCCGTACACGGCGTTGAGCGCTTCGCTGAGGTCGGTCAGGGTCGGCTCGCTGCTCGGCCCGAGCTGCTGCTCGGTCACGACGACCCGCACCGTCCGCCCGTCCTCCATTCTGTGGAGAGCATGGATGCCCACAGCGTCATGGCGAACGCCCCGCGGCGGTTCCTCGGTCACCTCGACCTCGGCGATCAGGTTGCTCTTCGTCGGATCCCACCCCGGGAAGTCGATCCCTGCAGCTTTGCGGATGACGCTGCGCCCCCCGTCGCACCCGACGAGGTACTGCGCCCGCAGAGGCTCGCCGTCGGACAGTTCGACGTCGACTCCGGTACCGTCCTGCGCGAAGCCCGTCACCTCACATCCGTAGTTGATGCGTACCGGGAGCTCGGCGATCCAGGCCGCCATGATCTCCTCGATCCGGTTCTGCCAGATCCCGAGGGAGTATGGATGACGCGTCGGGAAGTCGCTCATGTCCAACACGGTTGACCCGATCGTCACGGCTTGAGCCACCTGACCCTCTGCGAGGAACCGATCAGCAACCCCACGTTGGTCCAGCACCTCGATCGTGCGTGAGTGAAAGCCGCCGGCTCGGGAGCCGACGAGCATATGATTGGGACGCTGCTCGACGACGACCACGTCGACCTTTGCCAAAGCCAATTCGGCCGCCAGCATCATCCCCGTCGGACCGCCTCCGGCGATCACCACCGCATGCTCGGTCATACGCCACCCCTCCTGTTACTGCAGGTTCTGTTCGGACCGAAGATTCTGCACACCGACCGAGCCCTTGCCGCAAGCGTCCGATGCGCGTTACATTGACAGTGGCGGGCCGTTTGTTTCTCTCCTTCGTCCGGTCCGGACGGGAGAGCCCAGTGGGATGCGGTTGAGCGGCGCGTTCGGAGTGCGGCCCTGTCTCGGGGGGTCCCGCGGGTCCAATGATGGGGCGCCCAGAGCAGCGGTCTGCGCTCACGTCGACGGATCAGACAGTGTCCGCGGGCAATCTGCCCGCGGACGAGCCCTTCCGGGGCTGGATAATGGATCGTGCGGAATACCGAAGGAGGCGTCATGGCAGTCCAGCTCAACCACACCATCGTCCCGGTACAGGACAAGCAGGCTTCAGCCGACTTTCTCGCCGACATCCTCGGTCTCGGTCCCCCGAAGGCCTTTGGGCCGTTTGTCTGCGTCGAGACCGCCAATGGCGTGAGCCTCGACTACGACGATCGATCGGCTCCGGTCCACAATCACTATGCCTTCCTTGTCTCCGAAGAGGAGTTCGATGCCATCTTCGCCCGGGTGACCGATCGTGGCATCACCTACTGGGCCGACCCCGGCCACCAACAGGAGATGCGCATCAACAACCACGGACGGGGCTTCTACTTCGAGGACCCCTCGGGCCACAATCTGGAGGTACTCACCCGACCCTACGGCAGCTGACCTCCCGCCCGTCGACTCGTCTCCAACGTCCGGTAACGGCCGAGCTCTGTTCGTCGGGAGCCGAGGGTGTCGGCACCGCCCTGGCGGGGCGACCTGGGTGTCTCGGTTCACATACAGGCAGGCGACCACTGTGGACTGCGACAATGGCCCCATGGCCAGATCAATTGTGCGGCGGCTGGGCGCCGTTGATTACGGGCTCGGTCAGCTGCTCGACATCTATGAACCGGAACGCCCTGGTGGGTCCGTGGCCGTTCTCCTGTGGCATGGCCGCGGCCCGAACGAACGAGACGTTCTCGAGCCGCTGGCCCACCGGATCGCGGCCGCCGGAGCAACGACGATCGTCCCCGACTGGACGAGTGCTGACGGCGGAATGGGACGACATCATCTCACCGCGTCGCTCGCCTTCACCCGTGACCTCGCCGAGGCCGTCGGCTTCGGTCGGGTCGTCCTGGCCGGATGGTCGCTCGGGGCAAGCGCTGGATTGGATGTCGTGTTGCGCACGACGAACCTCGGTGGCTGGCGTCCCGCTCGTTTCATCGGACTTTCAGGAGGCTTCGATGACTCGCCCTTCCGCGAGCGAGATCCCTTCCGCACCGACGCCGACCCTTCTGTCCCCCTCCTGCTCATCCACGGGACCTTCGATGAGGTCGTGCCCGTCGAACGGGCTCGGATCACGTTCGACGCGTTTTCCCGGGCTGGATGGGAGATCACGCTCCGAGAAGTGGAGACAGACCATGCCGGTGCAATCGGCACGGTCTACGATCCCACTGATCGCCGGTGTGTTCCTTCCGACGAACCCGGACGCCAGGCGTTGTTGACAACGGTCGCCGGATGGATCGCGGATTTCGCCTTGAACACCTGATCGGTACCCCTGGCGCCGCCGACGTGCAAGTGCCACTGGCCGGGTACTCGGGTATTTCCCCGGTCGGTGGCAGGAGCCGTTCGACCTGAGCGGAACCCCGCCGCATTCCGGCTCAGCTATCGGTGTCGTCCGGAGGATGCTGGGCGAACCACTGTGCGATGTCCGGCATGCGTGGCTCGAAGTTGCCCGGGACCGAGATATTGAGCACCCCGGCACGTTCCGAGCCGCGGTTCTCGAAGTCATGGGTGATGGTCGCCGGTACCAGGACAAAGGACCCTGGGCCCGCCTCTATCCATTCGGTGCCTATCAGCACGCTCATGGTGCCGGCGAGGACGTAGAAGACATCGTCCTCGGGATGCGAGTGCGCTCCGGGTCCTTTCGTGTACGGGTCGAGCCACCACTCGGATATGGAATACCGTTGCCCGGTCTCCGCACCGTCGGCCTTGAAGACCGTCGAGATCCGACCCATCGGATACGCCCGACCGCCGCCTGGTCCGAGAACCACCGGGCAACGGCCGGCCGTGCTGGTGCTGTCGGTCATGGTCGCTCCTTCACTCGGCTGAGGATGACAAAGAGCCTGCCATGGGTGGGAGTCATGAACAACGGGCAGGCCCGTTCGCATCGCCGTCCCGCGCAGCAGGGCGCCGGCAGTACCGCACTTGGAAACCGGGTCCGACGGTTACCAGGCCGTGCTCGGCGTCGACCGGTGCACCGTCACTCAGCCGACCCCGCCCCTGAGCTGGCCCCCATCAGGGCACAAGGGCCCAGACGAGGCGGATGTGATCCACCTCGCCGCTCGCGGCACGAGTGGTGCGAGCCCGTCGGATGCGGGCTGCTATCAACACCGAACACAACAACGGTCCATCGGGCGGGTCCCGTTGCACGGCGGCGCCTCATCGTGGTGCCCCCCGAGCGCGATCGACTGTGCACGGCCCACTCCACGCTCGAAGGGTGGACCCACTGAGGCCGGCGGGCTCGAAGGAGCGGCCGGGCCGGGGGGACCGACTCCCTGAACTGCCAGTTCATGGGGTTCCCCCACCCATCTCCTCCGACCGATATCGTGAAGCACCGGCCCGGTCAGATCGACGTCCATCACCGGCAACCCAGGCGGAAACACCTCGTTGCCTCGGCATTTCAGTGTGGGGGTTTCATGGTTGGCAGATCGCTCGTTCTCGTACTCCGGACGCCCGTCCTCGTGGTGGGCTTTGGGCTTGTCCTCGTCATTGGCGGTGCCGTGCCTTCGTCGGTCGCCAGGACCATCCACGGACCCGCACCACGTCCTGTATCTGCGCCGTCTTCGATCGGCCCCACCGGAACTGAGTCCCACTCCCTGTCGGCCAAGGCGACGCGCTGCCCGTGGGTCGATTCCACCGCGTCTCCGGCCGCACGCGCCGCCATGGTGGTGGCCCGGATGAGCCTCGCACAACTCGATGACATGGTGCATCGGGTCATCGGCCCCTATGAGGGCAACACCCTGGCCATCCCCGCGCTCTGCGTCCCGGCGATGGCCATCTCCGACGGGGCAGCCGGTGTCGCTCATGGCCTGACCGGAGTGACCCAACTGCCGGCGCCGGTCAGCTCCGCTGCCACCTGGGACCCGGCTGAGGCCCGCCAGTACGGCGCCGTGGTCGGGAGCGAGCTCGCAGGAAAGGGCGTCGACGTCGGTATGGGACCAACGGTCAATATCGTCCGTGACCCGAGGTGGGGCCGGGCCTACGAGTCGTACGGCGAGGACCCGTATCTCTCCGGCCAGATCGCCGCCGCCGATGTCGAGGGGGTGCAGAGCCAGGGACCGATCGCCATGGTGAAGCACTTCGCCCTCTACAACCAGGAGACGTATCGGAACACCCCCGCCGACGACGTCATCGTCACCGACCGGGTCGTCCACGAGATCTATCTCCCGGCATTCCAGGCCGCCATCCAGCAGGGGGGTGCCGGTGCGGTCATGTGCTCCTACTCCACCATCAACGGGATCGACGCCTGCCAGGACCCCTATCTGGCCAAGATCCTCTTCGGCCAGTGGAACTTCGGCGGGTACGTCCAGTCCGACGGTGGTGCCACCCACTCCACCGTGGCCGCGGCCAACGCCGGGCTCGAGGACATGGAGGGTCCGACCGGCGTCTTCTTCGGGCTACCCCTCGAGATCGCCGTCAACGAGGGAGCGGTTTCCCTCAGCACGCTCCAGGAGATGGCCACACGGGTGCTCACCACCATGTTCGAGTTCGGCCTCTTCAACCGGGTGCGCAAAGGGAGCAAGGGTGCCATCGTCACCTCTCCCGCCCACGCCACGGTGGCGCGAACGGTGGCCGATGACGGAACGGTGCTCTTGAAGAACTCCGGCGGCATCCTGCCCCTGTCGAGGAGCGTCCGGTCGATCGCCGTCATCGGCGACGACGCCGGCAAGGACGCGGTCACGAGCGGCGGGGGCACCTCTGTGATCGCGCCCCTCGTGGTGACCCCGTTCCAGGGCATCGCCGCCGCGGCCGGCCACCGAACGAAGGTCATCTACGCCCGAGGAAACACGCGTGACGAGACGGACGGCGATCCGGGGTTGCAGGCGGAGGCGGTGGCCGCGGCCCGCGCACGCCTCGGTGGCCGTCGTCTTCGCCGGACTCTACGAGCGGGAGGGCAGGGACCTCTCGAACATCAACCTCTCCCCGGCCGACAACAAGCTCATCGAAGCCGTGTCCCGGGCCAACCCCGACACCGTGGTGGTGCTCAACACCGGATCGGCGGTGACCATGCCGTGGCTCGACTCGGTCAAGGCGGTGGTCGAGGCCTGGTACCCGGGCCAGGAGGACGGCAATTCCATCGCCGACATCCTGTTCGGCAAGGTGGATCCCTCGGGGAAGCTCCCGGTCACCTTTCCGGTCGGCCTGGCCGATGTCCCGGCGTCCACCCCGGCCCAATGGCCGGGGGTGGGTGGGACGGTCCAGTACTCCGAAGGCCTGCTGGTGGGCTACCGCTGGTACGACGCCAAGGGGATCGCTCCGCTCTTCCCCTTCGGGTTCGGGCTGTCGTACACGACGTTCTCGTTCTCGGACCTGAGCGTGACGCCGGCCACCCTGGCGTCCGGCGGGACGGCCACGGTGACGGCCGACCTGACCAACACCGGTGCCGTGAGCGGAGCGGACACCGTGCAGGCCTATGTGGGGGACCCGGCCTCGGCCGGGGAGCCCCCCGAGCAGTTGAAGGGATTCGACAAGGTCACCCTGGCACCGGGGCAGACGGCCAAGGTCAGCATCCCCCTCGGGCCACAGTCCTTCTCCGTCTGGGACAGCACCGACCAGGCCTGGGAGGAAGAGCCCGGCCAGTACCGGATCATGGTGGGCGACTCGTCGGCCAACCTCCCGCTGGGCGCGACGGTCTCGGTCGGTTGAGGGCCGGTCACGACGGTCTCGGTCGGTTGGGACGGGTCGGGGGGGCTCGAGAACGGAGGCCACGGGCGATGGCTCTTCGCCTTTGCAGTGCCCGTCGAGGTCAACCCTCGGTGGTGGTGGCCGTGCTGAGGAGCCTGAAGACCTCCCGGTCGAGTTCCAGCCCTCCTTTGATGGCCGAAATCGCCGACTGTCGGGCACGGGATTTCGAAGCCGCATGGGCATCTCGGTCCAAAGCCGCGAGCTCATTCGCCACCGCGATCGCAGTCCGGGCCAGGTCGGGTACCTCGACGACGCGATCCAAAAACCCGGCCGCGACGCCGTCGGCAGGTTCGTAGGCCTCGGCGAGGATCACCGCCCGGTTGAAGTGTGCCGGTGCCAGGCGTTGACGACAGATCTCGATGGCGGCCCACGGCATCGTGAGGCCGATGGCCACCTCGTTTGCCACCAATCTGAATCGGCCGTTGACCCCGATGCGGTAGTCGCCGGAGAGGAGGAGAAAGCTCCCCATGGCCACCGCGTGACCGTTGCAGGCGATGACCACAGGTGTCGGGTGCTCGAGGAGCCGGAGCGCGAGCAGGAAACCCTGCTCGAGCATGCGGGCCGCGTCTGACCCACCTGAACGCAGCACATTGAGATCGAACCCTCCGGAGAAGATCCCCGTTCGACCGGTCAGCACGACGACGGCGCCATCGGCTGTGGCCTGATCGAGGGCCTCATTCACCGCTGACAGCATCTTGAGGGAGAGCGCGTTCGCCTTGCCGTCGTCCATGGTGATTGTGGCAATGCGGTCGTTGCATTCATACGAGACCGGTTCAGGCATGGCGGAGTCCTCCCACCGGGTGATCCTATTGCCGGGTTGCGAACGCCGCCGTGCTGCACGCCGAGGCCCGGGGTGAGCGATGCTGGGCCAGGTGATCTTCTCGTCCGGCCTCTCCTGGCAGCTTCTCGGTCTCCGGGGGATGGCCTCCCGGAGCACGATGGCCTCCCGGAGCACGATGGCCTCCCGCAGCGAGACGAGGCGGGTGCGCCCCTCGTGGATCATGGTGGGAGTGGCCCTTGGCGGAGCCCTGGCCGTGGGTGGCGTGGTCGCCTCGGGCGGTTTCGAAGGCATGAAGGTGGCCCCGCACCGCACCGCTCCCAAGCACCCTGCGGTGTCCGCCCACCCCGCACCGACCGCCCACCCCGCACCGACCGCCCACCCCGCACCGACCGCCCACCCCGGACCGCCCGCAGCGCTCGACTCGGTCGCGTGCCCGAGTGTCTCGGAGTGCATCGCCGTGGGCGGGCCCGGGGGTGTCCAGGTGAGCAGAACCGGAGGGCGATCCTGGACTCCCGTGCTTGTTCCCACCGAACAGTTCCTCTACGGTGTCGCCTGCTCCGACCCGGCTCACTGCGTCATTGTCGGCGACGCCGGGACCGCCCTCCTCACCGACGATGCCGGGACGAGGTGGACCATGGAGCGGACCGGTGTCGACCTGCCCCTGTCGTCGGTCGCCTGTGCGGGTTCCGGCCGGTGCTACGCGGTCGGCGATGGTGAAACGGTCCTCATGACCGACGACGGTGGGCTCCGGTGGCACACCGTGTCCAGCGGTTTCGGGGTGTTGGACGGCGTGGCGTGCAGTGCCGCCGTGCAGTGTGCCGCGGTCACCAGCTCCGCGGTCACGGACCTGGCCACCGCGAACGGGACCACGTGGGCACCGACGCCCGTCCCGTTCTCAGCCCTCGACTCGCTCTCGCCGCTCAACGGCATCGCCTGCTCCGGCCCGGCCTGTCTGGGTGTGGGCGGCCACGGACTCCTGGCCTGGTCGGACGACGGAGGGGCCGAATGGTTCCCGGGCCACACAGAAACGTCCGCTGACCTGGAGGCGGCGGCGTGCGCCTCACCGGATCAGTGTGTGGCAGTGGGTCAGGCCGGAACGATCCTGAGCACCGGGGGCCCCGGCTCCCAGGCGACGTCGGACCTGTCGCCCACGGCAGAGGCGTTGCTCGGGGTTTCGTGCCCGAGCCCCGAGGAGTGCGTGGCCGTGGGGAGCGGGGGCACGGTCCTGACCTCCAGCGATGGTGGTACCGAGTGGGACGTGCGGGCCGGCCTTCCGGCGCCGATCCCCGCGCTCCGGGTGCTGGTGGTCGGTGACTCCTTCGCCCACACGCTCGCCCTCGGACTTGCCCGCAACGCCTCCGCCTACGGTGTCACGTTGATCGATGGGTCGCTCGACGGGTGTGCGATTGCCCGGGGGAGCCCCGTCCTCGTCGGTGGTCGGCCCTACCCCGTGACGGGTCCGTGCGCCCCGGCCGGGCCGGGCTGGCAGGCGCAGTACCGGGCGGACGTGGCCACCGAACGACCGACGCTGTCACTGCTCGTCCTCGGTCCCTGGGACCTGAGCACCCGCCTGGTCGCCGGCCGGTGGAGCTCGCCGGGTCAGGAGGGCTACGACGCCTACTATCGGCGCCAGGTGGTCACCGCGCTCCAGATCCTCACCGCCGCCGGGGGACGGGTCGCCATGACAACGGTGCCGGCGGTCCGCACGTCCGGCCCCGAGCAGTGCGTGCCGCTCCCGGCCACCAGCACGGACTGCCCGACGGAGACCGGCCGGGTGGATGCGCTCAATTCCACGGCCAGGCAGGCGGCAGCCCGATTCGCGGGGCGGGTCACGGTGATCGACCTCGGTCGCCGTCTCTCGCCCGACGGCACCTTCGTCAGTGAGGTGGGCGGCGTGATCGTCCGAGCCGCCGACGGGGTCCATCTGAGCGAGCCCGGGGGAGAGTGGTTGACACCGTGGTTGGTGCCCCTGCTGGTTGCTGCCGCCCGTTGATCGACCGCCGGGTGGTCGCCGACGAGCCCTACGGCCGACGACAGCGACGGCCCCGACTGGGATGACCGTCAGCGGAACTCCTCGAGGCCCCGGTTACCATTGCCGCCCATGTCAATGGGATGTGAACTCCTCGATCAACTTCCGCACCGGAGCTACGACGACGGTGGGACTCACGTCGTCGAGCTCGACATCACCGATGAGATCCGGGGTCCGCGGGGAGCCGTCCACGGAGGCCTCATCGCCTGCCTGGCCGACAGGGCGGGCGCATACGCGGCCGTGCGTTCGAGCCGGCGACCCGTCGTCACATCGAGTGTCGCCCTGAGCTACCTGGCGTCAGCCAAGGTGGGTCCGCTGCGTGCCGTTGCCCTCCCGCTTCGGATCGGTGGTCAGCAAGGAGTTGTGGAGGTGCATGTCTACGACGACGGGGAGGACAACCGTCTGGTCGCCACCGCACTGCTCACCATGAGCTTCCTACCCGGCGAGTTCCCTGCGCCCGCTGCGTCGTCCTAACCGCGGGAGCTCGTCCCCTTCAGGTATTCGTCCGCCAGGTGGGAGGGGGCGCACCCCAGCCATCCGTCGACCAGTGCGTCACCCAGTCCCTTCTTGCGCACGGTCTCGAGCCGGATGAGAACTGCCGGATAGCCGTCGAAGTGGGGGATCGTGAAGAACCCGGGCGCAGCGATGGCGAGAACGGCCTCCTTTTCCACCAGATCCTCGACGCGAACCGCGATGATCGGTCCCGCCGGCGGCGTTGTCCCGCCGAAGCGCCTGATGTCCGCCTTGGTGAACGGTCGCTCCCAAGCGAATGCCTTCTTGCCGACGTACCACGTGAGATTCCCGTGCCGTTCCCCCTCGGTGACCCCGGGGAGTGCCGAAGCGAGTGCCGAGACGTCGTCAATCGTCGCCACGTCGACTCCGACCCCCGTACTCGGGGCAGGTGGATGGTGCCCCGAACACCGCCCTCATCCCGGCCCCCTTCCGCCCTCGGCGAGCGCCCACATCGCCTTTCGCTCGGCTGGACTCATGTGGGAGTCCGCCGCCTTCCACTTGACGACCTCAGGGAGCCGGGACCGGATCTCGTCGACATCGAACTCGTCGAGAAATGCCGTGATCAGGATCGATCTTCCGCGCCCCATGAGCGCGGCCCGGACCCGTCCGGCTGGAATGGCTCCGGCTGCCAGCAGCACCCAGGTGACGGCGATATCGGAGTTCGCGTCGCCACACGCGGCATTGGGCCAATCGATGACGACCGGGCCGGCCGGCGCCAGGATGATGTTGAGCGGGTGCAGATCGAGATGCACGAGGTGATGACCACGGCCACCGGGGGCATCCTTGATCCATTCGGGGACCGGGATCTCGTGCAGTCGGTTGTGCAGGTCGGCGAGCGACCGTCCCTGGCGGCGGAGTGTCCACGGGCGTCGGCCCAGAACCGTCACCATCGACGGTCCGTCGATGCGTTCCATGATCAGGTCCGTGCCGTCCTCACTGATCTCTTCGACCGCAGGGACCGGGTACCCGTGCTGGCGTACGTAGTCCATGACCCGGGCCTCGGCGGCCATCGAACGACCGGCACGGGAGCGCCGGAGCACCAACCCATGGCCACATTCGAAGATGTCGGCGTCCCGACCGGAGGCGAGCAGCGGGCCGGGGATCCTCACGGCCACAAACTATGCCGATCGTGGGAAGCCCGGCGAGCGAACCGACGGACCGGCGTGGCGGGGCTGGTCACCCGAGCTTTGTCATCACCAGCAAACCCGACTGCACCCCTCCGAGCGTTCCGTCAGCCGCCGGAGGGTACAGCTCCGCTCCGATCACTGCGGGATTGGCCAAGGCGAAGCCGCGTTTGGGATCGGGTCCGCTCCCGTGGGACTCGGATTCGGGCGTCAGGTCGTCCATGACGAGGATGCCGCCGGAGACGACGATATCGAGGAGGAAGGCCGCCGCCGCCGCCTCGTCCAGCCGACGGCTGAACCCGCTGTCCACGAACACCAGGTCGAATGGACCCCGAGGAGGCAACAGCTCCTCCCATCGCCCGGTGAGGACCTCGATCCGCCGGTCGGAGGCGAGGAGCGATCGGGCCTCCCGAGCCCGGCCGACGTTCGATTCGACGGTGATGAGCCGCGAGTCGGCATCCATCCCGGATGCGATCCAGGCTGCCGCCGCGCCCAGTCCGGTCCCGAGCTCCGCAATCCGAGCCGATCGCCGCGAACGCGGCCAGGACGGCGAGCAGTGCTCCGGTGCCCGGACGGCTCGAGAGGGTAGGCCCGTCGCGCCCGAATCCACCCTGCCGAGCCCGCTCGTAGGCATGGGCGGCAAGATCCGGAACGGCCAGGGGGAACCGTCGCGCAGGCGTCATGGGGCCAGCCTGCCAGATCGTCGGTTGCGTCGACCGGCACGCTTCCTCCTGCTGGCCGGTCGGGTTGTGCAGTTCGACCCCGGATCGACGCAGTTCGACCCCGATTCGACCCGGAGGGAAGCGGTGGGTCGGCGACCGGGGGGAGTGGGGCGTGCGGTGACGGTAGCCTCACTACCCGTGCAATCCGACCCCGACGGTGACCGACGATGACGTACGTGCTCATTCACGGAGGTGGGGCCACGGCGCGCTTCTGGGACCGACTGCTTCCTCATCTCGACCGACCGGCGATCGCGGTCGACATGCCCGGCCGGGCCGGGAAGCCGGCGGACCTGGCCGCCCTCTCCGTCGACGACGAGGTGGCCTCCATCGTCGACGATCTCGAATCCTCGCATCCGGAACTCCCACTCACGCTGGTCGCGCATTCTTCGGGGGGTCTGGTGGTACCCGGTGTGGTGTCCGCCCTCGGTGACCGTGTCACGTCGGTGGTGCTGAACGCCGCGCTCGTCCCCACAGAAGGTGGGTGCGGGATCGACTGCATGAAGCCTCGCCATCGCCAGGGCCTCGTCCTGGCCCGGGAGGCAGCCGAACGCGACGGGACGGCCATCACGCTCCCCGGCCCCCCCGAGGACGCTGAGTCGTTCCGCAACGCGTACGGCGGCGACCCGCTGGACGACGACACGCTCGCCTTCGTGGTCGATCCCCTCAGATGCGTCCCTGACACCGTGCACCACTACTTTCAGCCCGTGCACTGGTCGGCGGTCGGCGGCGTGCCGATCCTGTACGTCCTCAACGAGCGCGACCGTCCTGTTCCACCGGAGACTCAAGAGGTGATGGCGGGGCGCCTGCCGGATCCGTCGGCCGTCGTTCGGGTGGATTCGGGTCACCTGCTCCCGGTGACGGCCCCCGGCGAGTTCGCCGCCATCCTGGCGTCGACTCCCGGCTGAGGGGGGCCGCGCCTCTACTCAGGACCGGCGCCCAACGCCGCCGGGCGCACAGAACGGCCCGGAGGCCCGGTCCCGGCGGTCCCGGGTCTCCGCGGTCTCCGGGGCCGGCACCCTCAGGTCGGGAGCGGACGGTAGAGGCAGGATCCGCCCCCTGACGCGTGGAGTCGTCCGCCGGGAGACCACACCCGGGCGGTCCAACCGAACAGTCCGGCAGTGGAGAGCGGCGCCTCGCCGTCGCACAGCAGCCACTCCTGGTCGAAGGTGGGGGAGTGGAAGGCCACGTTCAGGTCCAGGGTCGGGGCCGTGTACGGCGGGTTGGTCCATGCATGCGGGCGGTGGGCCGACGGCCAGCTGGGAAGATCCACGAGGATGAGACTGCGGGCTGCGTCGATCCAGGGGTCCTCGAAGGTCGAGGTGGGTAGGAAGCGCAGCCACTGTTGCCAGCGCGCCGGGCGTGGGTCGGGCGGGGGCCACACGGGGTCGAATTCGATGGGCCTGGCCTCGAAGTTGCCCCAGAAGGGGTAGCGGGGCCGCTCCTCGTCCGGCACGAGCTCGCGCATGGCCGGCAGCCCGAGCGGTCCGGGCACCGGTGGGGCGACTGTCTCGTCGTGCTCCAAGCCGTCGACGTCGCCGGCCGCGCTCCACGCCATCCCGTCGAGGATGGGACGTCCCTCTTGCTCCACCTCGACCCGGTAGGAGCTGGCCGACCTTCCCTCTTTGCGGGGTTGGACACGGATGTCGACCGGTGCGAAGCGGGCCACACCGAGGTAGTGGCAGGAGAAGGCTGCCGGTCGCGGGTGATCGGTTGAGGCGCCGACGGCGCGGAGGGCGCAGGCCGCCACGTATCCGCCCATCGGACCCCAGATCTCCCAGTCGCCGTTGAGCGTGGCCTCGAACCGGCCGGCGCCCACCGGGCTGACCGACGTGTCGGACCCCAGATCTCCCATGGGCGCCAGCGTGGCGTACCGGTCGGCCTCAGGCAAACGGACGGTCGGCCTCGGCGAACGGAGTCCGGTGTCCCGCCCAACCGCCCGGCGGGGGGAGAGGCGCTCCGGGCGGCAGGACAGATCGCCGGGTGATGGCAAACCCTAACGCTAACCCTCACCCTCTGGTTGAGGGTAAAGGTGAAGTAGAAGGTGAGAGATCCGGCCTCAAGTGAGGTGAGGGCGGGGTGAGGAGAGGTGGCCGAAAGCGTGAGGTTCGTCGCCCGATCCGGCGGATGTGACGATGGCCCGGACACCTCTCCGCGGGACCGGTGTCGTGGCCTCCCTCGTTCGGGAATCCCGTCCCCGTCCCGGGGTCGGTGAGGGTCCCCCAGTTCGTGTCCCGGACGGGCCAGGATGGGCGGATCCCCGCGAGCCAGGAGGTCACCGATCGATGAGAGAGCCGGCCCGGACGACGTGCCATCGATGTGGAAGGTCCTGTGCCGTCCGCTATGGGGACACCTGCCGGAGATGTCTGGCTTCCGAGGCCAAGTCGAGGTCGCGTTGACCTGACCGCGTGGGTGCGACGACGGCGCGCCGGATCCTCGATCCGGGCGATGTGGCCGCGTGCTCCGGATCAGGCCGTGGCCGGCCTCGAGTCGCTAACGTGACCCGGTGGGGCGACCCGGATCGGACGGTCGCCGGAATCGAGGAGGTGGGTCATGGGAGCCGCAGAAGATGCCGAACGGGTCGTGCGCGAGTTGTGCGACGGATTTGCGAAGCACGACGCAGAAGCGCTTCGGCCGTTGTTCACCGATGACATCGTGTACCACAACATCCCCATGGACCCGGCCGTGGGGATCGACGACACCATCGCCTTCCTCGACGGATTCTTCTCGATGTGCCAGAGCATGCTCATCGAGATGCGCCACCTGGCGGTGGAGGGCAATGTGGTGCTGACCGAACGGGTCGACACCATCACCGTCGGGGACCGCGTCGGGGCACTGCCCGTCATGGGCACGTTCGAGATCCGCGACGGCAAGATCAGCCGCTGGCGTGACTACTTCGACATGACGCAGATCACCAACATGTTGTCGGGGGATGCCTGAGGTCGGGGCCTCGGGATGTTTTGGATCGGTCGCAGCACGACCCCGACGGGCACCGCCACCCGGTATCCACCGCCGGCCGGCGCGACTCGATGATGATGGGCTCACCCGGGCACAGGGGTACCAGAACAAGGAGGCATCGTGTTTGACGCTCGAAAGCTGATCGCCGAATTCATTGGGACCGCCATCCTGGTGTTCGTAGCCGTGGGAACGGCCACGCTGTCGTTCGGATTCAAACTGTTCGGAACGAGCTATTCGGCCGGTGTCGTCACCACCGCATTGGCCTTCGGTCTGGTGCTGATGGCCCTCGTCTATGCCATCGGACCCATCTCGGGTTGTCATGTGAACCCCGCCGTCTCCCTGGGATTCGTGGTGTCGGGCCGCATGCAGGCCCAAGAAGCGCTCGGGTACTGGATCGCCCAGGTAGCGGGAGGCATCGCCGGGGCCTACTCCTTGTGGGCGGTGTTCAACGGGTCACCCATCTATTCCAAGCACGTGCAGGGCCTCGGAGCCGACGGGTACGGCAGCGCGTCGAAGATCCACCTCGCAGCCGGAAGCGCCTTCGCGGTCGAGGCCATCCTCACCTTCATCTTCGTGATGGTGATCCTGTTCGCCACGTCGAAGGTGGCACGTGAGGCGCTGGCCGGCGTGGCCATCGGCGTGACGCTCGTCTTCGTCCACCTCGTGGGCATCGCGCTCACCGGAACGGGGGTCAATCCGGCCCGCAGCATCGGCCCGGCCCTGGTGGTCGGCGGAACCGCGCTCAGCCAGCTCTGGCTGTTCATCGTGGCCCCACTCGTCGGCGGGTTCATCGCCGCCATGGTGTACGGGCTCATGACCCGGAATGAGACCATGGACGTACCGGCCGACGCCGTGCCCCCGGACGACGGGCTGGCCGGCTGAGCCAGCCGCCCCGGAGCCGCCGGCCAGGTTCGGCGCGTACCGCTCTTGTACCATCGCGGTCACCTCGACCGAGGGGGGATGATGGACAGGATCGACCGGCGGACGTTTCTCGCCACCGGGATAAAAACCGGGGCAGCCCTGGCCGCCATCGGCGTGGTTGCCGACGGCGCGGTCGACGCCGCCGCACCGGCCACCGCCTCGGCCTCGGGGACAAACGCTCCGTCACAGGATCCGCCCGGGCCACCGACCAACCTGACCACCACCGGGGTGGCCGGACCCGTCGGTGTCGATCCCGACGATGTCCAGTTCGCCTGGCACGTCGCCGACGGCCGTCGGGGTGCCGTCCAGTCCGGCTACCGGATCGAGGTCACCGGGCCAGACGGATCTTCTTCGACGGTATGGGACTCGGGTGAGGTGGCGTCGGGCCAGCAGGCGTTCGTCAGTTACGGCGGTCCACCCCTCTCTGCGGACGCCCGCTACCGCTGGACGGTACGGACGGCGGACAGAGCCGGTCGGTGGGGCGCCCCCGCCGCCACCGCCGCCTTCACGACCGGCCTGCGCACCGGGGACTGGACCGCGCTGTGGCTGGCACCCGGGCCTACCGACCCGGGTGAGGAGGAGTACAGCTACCTCCGCACCACCAGGGCACTGCCCGACGGCACCATCACCCGGGCCACGGCCTATGTCGCCGCCGCCCACAAGTACCAGTTGTGGGTGAACGGTGACCTGCTCGACACCGGCCCCAGCTTCTGTTTCCCCGACGAGCAGTACTACCAGGCGACCGATGTCACCTCGGCGCTGATCGCAGGGCACGACAACGCCGTCGGGATCCTGCACCACTGGTACGGGCCCGGCCAAGGCCGTCCCGTCTCGGCCCCGGGGCTCCTCGTCCAGGTCGGTGTCCACTATGCCGACGGCAGGCAGGTCACCCTCCGATCGGACGGAACGTGGCGGACCACGAAGGCGCAGTGGCTGCCTGCGCCGCAGCGCAACAACGATGTCGGCGACTTCGTCGAGTGGATCGACGGCCGCCTCACCCCGACGGGTTGGTCCCATGCCGGCTTCGACGACAGGACCTGGTCGCCGGCCGCCGTCAGGGGCCCGGTGGGCACGGAGCCCTTCACCCAGCTCTACGCCCAGCGGACCCGGATCAGCGAACACCCGGTGGGCCCGATGTCCGTCCGGGTCCTGCCCACCGGCTCGGTGGTCGTCGACTTCGGCAAGGTCTATGCCGGGAGGCCCACTGTGACGTTCCTCCACGGTGTGGACGGACATGTCGTCCCGCTGCACGTCGGCTACACCCTCGACCCCGACGGAGCCGTCTCCACCACCCACAACACCCAGCAAACCGACCTTTCCTACTCCTACACCCAGCGTTCGGGAACCCAGACGTTCGAGCCGTACTGCTTCCTCGGGTTCCGCTACCTGCAGATCGACGATCCGGGCGAGACCGTAGAGGGTGACCAGGTCACCCTCATGGCCCGGCATGCCACCATGCCCGAGGTGGCCGCGGCCACCTTCTCGTCGTCCGAGCCGATGCTCGACGCCGTCTGGGCCATGTGCGCGCACTCGGGCCTGTACACCTCCCAGGAGCAGTTCATCGACACACCCACCCGGGAGAAGGGCCAGTTCCTGTGGGACTCGGCCAACGAGTCCGAGACGGTGATGCGGACCTACGGCGACCAGAACCTGAGCTGGCAGGGGCTCCGTGACATGGCCCGGGCCCAGGCCCGCTACTGGCCGAGCTCCGGGCAGGTCAACGAGGTCTACCCCAACGACGACGGGCCTCAGAACTATCCCCTGTTCACCGCCCGCTACCCCGAGTGGGTGTGGCGGTACCACCTGTCCACCGGCGACCGATCCACGTTGGCCGGCCTGCTCCCGACGCTCGAACGGCTCTCCGACTACATCGTCGGGACCATCGACGCCTCGACCGGCCTCATCTCCGGGCAGCCCATGTCGACGAACGGCGACCAACAGTACGGCTATGACTACAACACGAATGCCGACACGACCCTGAACATCGAGGCCGTCAACGCCTTCCACCGGATCGGTGCCATCGCCACGCTGCTCGGGGAGGCGGAGGTGGCCTCGGTCCAGGGCCAGCGGGCCGGGGCCCTGGCGTCGGCCGTCAACTCCCTCCTGATCGGCGGGGACGGCCACTATGTCGACGGTCTCGACTCGGATGGACGGCAGAGCACCCATGCGTCCCAGCTGGCCAACGCGGTGGCCCTGGCCTACGGCGTGGTCCCCCCGGCGCGGGTTCCGGAGGTGGCAGCCTACGTGGCGTCGCTCGACATCCACCTCCAGCCGGACCACGGGATGGAGCTGTTGCGGGCCCTCCACGCCGGCGGGCGCGATGCCGACCTGGTGAGGATCCTCACCGACACCTCGTTCCCGGGGTGGGCCTTCATCATCAAGTCGGGAGGGACCTTCACCTGGGAGACCTGGACCCCGAGCGATCTGATCGGCGACAGCATGTCCCACGGGTGGGGGTCCTCCGCGTTGGTGGCCATCCAGGAAGCACTCCTCGGGGTCGTCCCCGCCGTCCCCTCGCCGGGAGGACCGCCGACCCTCGTGACGGTCACCCCTCCCGCCGGCGGACTCATCCACGCCGCAGGCACGTTCCCGACACCGGCGGGGGAGTACTCGGTGGCCTGGCGGTCCGCCCGCGCCGGGTCGGATCTGCAGATCACCGTCCCTCCCAACGCCGGTGCACTGTGCCGGTTGGCGGGCTCGCGGGTGAGCGAAGGCGGGGTGCCGGTCGGGCAGGTCCCCGGCGTCGACGTCGTGAGCCGCTCCGGTGGGGAGGTGGTGGTGGCTGTGGGCACGGGGACCTACGACTTCGCCTGGTCGGCCGCCTGACCGTTCGGGACGGATCAGCCCGCCTCGGGCAGCTCCCGCACCACGTCGGCCTGACTGTCGGAATAGATCAGCGCCCCGAGGGGCGAAATGGTCAGCCCGGCCGGCTGCAGGAGTCGTGTCTGTACCCAGGCGGTGTCGTCGTGGAGCGAACCGGTGCTCACGGCACCGGCCGCCGTGTACATGTCGCCGGCCTGCGCCGGTTTGCCGAGCAGGGTGGTGGCGACGGCGGGGACGAACCGGATGGCGTGCATGGCGCCGTCGGCGATGTAGAGGTTGCCGCGGCTGTCGACGGCGATGGCGGTCGGGAAGTTGAGCTCCGCGGCGATGCCCTGAGCGGACAGACCGTCGATCAGGTAGGGGCCGTAGGACCCGTCACCGGCCACGGTGCCCAGGTGACCGGCGGCGATGGGGACGCCGTAATAGGTGCCGGCCCGGGCCGCCAGCTCCCGGATGGTCCTGTTCCCCTGGTCGGCCACGAAGAGGTCCCCGGCGCCATCGAGGGCCAGGGCGCCCGGGTCCCAGACCTCTGCGTCGGTGGCCGGACCGCCGTCTCCGGCCGACCCGCAGATCCCGTTGCCGGCCACGGTGTAGATGTCCCCCCGGACCACGGGTGCCCCGAACCGGGTACCGTCCGAGGCGGCCACCAGGCGCACCCGGCAGTTCCCGGTGTCGGCGATGAGGACATCTCCTGCTGCATCCACCGCCAAACCGGTGGGATCATCGAGCTGGCTCCGTCGGGCTGCAGCCCCGTCGCCCGCGAACCCGGCCACCCCGGTGCCGGCGAGCGTCGTCGGGGTGCCGGTCGCCGGAAGCTCCTCCACCCTGGCTGCCGATCCGAAGGCGATGAACAGGTCGCCCGTCTGATCGAGGGCCAGCGCCACCGGTTCCGGATTGCGTGTGGGGTCGGAGCACGGCCCCCCGGCGATGGTCACGATGTGACCGGCCCGCACCCGGACGCCGAAGGAGGTGCCCGACCTGGCCGGGACCTCCCGCACCCGACAGTTGTCGGTATCGGCGATGAAGAGATCACCCGACCTGTCCTCGACGACACCGGTCGGAGCGTCGAGCTCGGCGTCGGCCGCCGGTTGCCCGTCCCCGGCAAACCCGGGCGACCCGGTCCCGACCAGCGTCGTGGCTCCCGGCGCATGGGCGTAGGGATCGGCCGCCAACCGGACCGGGGGAGCGGACTGGGGCGAGCCCCCGGACAACAGGAGCCCGGTCACGACGGCCACCCCGATGAGGACGGCCACGACGACCAGGGCGCCTATCCGGCGACGTGTCACCGGACCCCCGAGCGGGGGTCGCCGCCGCCGTCCGCCGTGCCGTCCATGTCCCAATGATGCAGCACCGGGGGCCCGGGTGCCGGATGCACGGTGAGGGCCGGCCACCGGGACGGACATGCGCTGGAATGACCCAGCCTCCGACCGCCTCCATCACGGGCGCTAACGGGCGAAGAGGTGCCAGCCGAGCCATGCCCACCCCACCACGAGCAGGACACGCCCGGTGTGGGTGGCGGTGATCCGCACGACCAGAGCGCCCGGCCCGGGGAACCGCCCCCGGGTCAGGACGGCCGACACCAGACCGGCCAGCACCACCAGGCCGAGGAGTCCCCACACGAGAAGGGTCCACTGATGGGAGGTCATTGCCGGAGGAGGTACCAGCCCAGTGCCAGCCACAGGGCGAAGGCCAGGGCCTTGCCTGCGTGGCTGGAGTCGAGCCCGTCGGCCAGGGAGCTCAGCGTCGGATGTTGTGACCTCGGCCCGGCCGTGTAGCAGTAGACCTCCCACCCGGCGACGAGGGCGGCTGCCGTCGCCCACGCCAGCCACAACCGGTTCGGGGTCGGACCCGGCCCGTCGGCGTCGACCACCGGTGCAGGACGCCACGAGGACCGCATCCGCACCAGCATGGCCGCCAAGGCGACGGCTATCGGCAGCGCGGTCACGATGTCCGCTCCGTCGGTGAAGGGGTGGGTCAGTGAGGCCAACGACGCGTAGACCACCGCCGCCAGTGCCACCGCCACCGCCCACCGGTGTCCCTCGGTCACTCCGTGGATGCGGGTCACGGGCCCCCCTCGACGCCTCCCGCGGCCGGCCAGAAATCCTCCGGCTCGTGGCCGCGCGTCTCGGGGAGGAACCAGACCAGGCCGCTCAGCGCCATGGCCGGAAGGAAGGTGACCACGGCTGCAGGCGCGAACCGGCTGCCGGCATCGGCCACCGCGCCGAACAGGAGCAGCCCGGCCACCGCGCCGAGCACCGCCCCGGCCACATTCCATCCGGCCACCGATGCGCGCACCGGGGTGGGGAACAGCTCATTGACGAAGGCTCCGGCGGCGGGGGCGATGACCCCTCCGGCGGTGATGCCGAGCAGGTACCCGACGACCAGGGCCGGCCCGCTGCCGCTGTAGCAGAGGATGCCGCAGGCCCCGATGCACACCATGGCCCCCATGGCCGTCGGCCGCCTGCCGATCCGGTCGGCCAGCCGCACCCCGGCCAGGAGGCCACCGAAGCCGAGGATCCCCGCGCCGATGACCATGGCCGACTCGGCATAGCCGGGGAAGTGCTTCACGTTCTGGGCGTAGAGGAAGACGAAGCTGTTGGCCGGCCCGGTGATCACCCCGAGCGAGAAGGCCAGCGAGGTCACGAGGGCCAGGCGCCCGCGGTAGCGGTGGGCTACGGCGCCGAGCACCGGCCGCCGCCGTTCCGTCGACAGCTCGGCCTGCACGAACCGGTCCGGTTCCGAGACCCAACGGGCCACGAAGGGCAGGGCGAGCATCGGGACGAGGGCCAGCAGGAAGACGCCCCGGTACCCGATCGAGTGTCCGATCGCCCCGTAGATGACGGCAGTGGCGCCCGCCCCGATCGCGTAGCCGGCGGCCACCAGGGCCACCGCCGCCGCCCGCTGGGTCGAACCGGTCTCCTCGGCCGCCCCCACCTGGGCCACCGCGTACGCCGCCGACAGGAACGGCCGGCCGACGGCGAAGATGACGACGAACCACCAGTACCCGGGACTGGCCGCCGAGGCCGCGGTGACGGCAAGCCCGAGACCACAGGCGAACAAGAGGATCCGTCGCCGGCCCACCCGATCGGCCAGGCCGGCGATGGGCAGGCCCCCGAGTGAGGCCAGCCGGATGATGGCCAGTCCGAGGCCGAGCTGGGTGCCGGACAGCCCGGCCTCGTCGGTGATCGTCGTGCCGTTGAGCACGTGGCCGAAGTGCCGGGCCACGTCTCCGAGCGTGGCGGTGAGGCCGAACTGGCCGAAGCCGGCAGCGAGGGCCACGATCCCGAGGCCCACCACGGCCGGGTCGGTCCAGCCGTGGAGGAGCAGCTGGTGGTGGGCGGTGGTCCCGGGCTCGTGCGGCTCCGGCCCGCCGGCCCGGCCTCCGCCGTTCACCGGGCACCGGCCGCGACCGTGCTCCCGCCGGCGGGGTCGGCAACCGTGATCATCACACCAGTCTTCCCGTTCGTCGCCGGGCTCAGGGGCAGCGCCCGGATGGGGGGCTGCCGGCCCGCAGGCTCAACACGCCCAGGCGACGGGTTCACACGGTGTGGATGTTCCGGGACCGGTGGTCGGCTCAGACGGTGGACAGGGGTTCGGGGAAGTGGCACGCCACGGGATGACCGGCGCCGCGGTCCACCAGCAGCGGGTCCTCCCGGGTGCAGATGTCCTGGGCCTTCCAGCAGCGGGTCCGGAAGCGGCATCCGCTCGGGGGGTGCTCGGGGCTGGGCACGTCCCCCTCGAGGACGATGTGGGTACGCGACCGTTCCCGGCGGGGATCCGGGACCGGCACGGCCGACAGGAGGGCCTGGGTGTAGGGATGTTCCGCCCGTTCGTAGACATCGGTGCGGTTGCCGATCTCCACGATGCGCCCGAGGTACATCACCGCCACCCGGTCGGAGATGTGGCGGACCACCGACAGGTCGTGGGCGATGAAGAGATAGGAGATCCCGAGCTGCCGTTGGAGATCCTCGAGCAGGTTCACCACTCCCGCCTGGATCGACACGTCCAACGCGGACACGGGCTCGTCGAGGACGAGCAACTTGGGCTCGAGGATCAGCGCCCGGGCGATCCCGATGCGCTGGCGCTGGCCGCCGGAGAACTCGTTGGGGAACCGGTTGGCATAGTGAGGCTCCAGCCCTACCAGCGACAGGGCGTCGGCAACCTGCTGCCGGCCCGAACCGCGCTCCCACAGGCCGTGGATGTGCAGGGGCTCGGCGATCGAGTCACCCACCGGCATCCGAGGGTCGAGTGACGCGAAGGGGTCCTGGAAGACGACCTGGATGTCCTTTCGGACTTCTCGCATCTGCCGGTTGCCCAATCCCACGAGCTCGCGCCCGTCGAAGCGGACCGAACCCGAGGTGGGCTCGACCAGCTGGAGCACCGACCGTCCCGCCGTCGTCTTCCCGCAGCCGGACTCGCCCACCATGCCGAGGGTCTCGCCCCGGTTGATACTGAAGTCGATGCCGCACACGGCGTGCACCACACCGACCTGGTGGCGCACGAACGAACCGCCGCGTTTGGGGTAGTGCTTGACCAGTCCGGTGACCGACAGGAGCGGCTCGCTCCCCTCATCGGTCGGGGACCCGGTAGACGACGGACCCTCCTCCGGCCGGGTCGTGGCGGTCGAGCTCACGGCGCCACACCTTCCTGGTCGACCGACGTGTCGGGGAACATGGACGCCACCGGCAGTCTGGCGACCTGATCGGCGAAGTGGCAGGCGGACAGGTGCACGGCCGACCGGCTGTCGGCGGTGCCCGCCGCGGCGTCCGCCGCCGGGTCCGTTCCCGCTTCGGGGCCGGCCGCGGCCATGGCCGTCACCGGACGGAGCTCGGGCTCCTCGTGGTCGCAGATGTCCGCCCGTAGCGGGCAACGCGGTGCGAACGGACAGCCGGTGCGTTGCCCGATCATGGACGGCGGGGATCCGGGGATCTGGCGCAGCCGGTCGCGGCCGTCGCTGTCCAGTCGCGGCAGTGAGCCCAGCAGCCCGTGTGTGTAAGGCATGGCCGGCTCGTAGAAGATCTCTTCGACCGTCCCGATCTCGACCGGTCGGCCGGCGTACATGACCAGCACTCGGTCGGCCAGACCGGCGATGACCCCGAGGTCGTGGGTGATGAGGAGCAGGGACGCCCGGGTCTCTTCGAGGGCCGTCTTGAGTGAGCTGAGCACCTGGGCCTGCACGGTCACGTCCAGGGCCGTGGTCGGCTCGTCGGCCAGGATGACCGCGGGGTCGTTGGCCATGGCGATGGCGATGACCACCCGCTGGCGCATGCCACCGGAGAACTCGTGGGGGAAGTTCCCCACCCGCTCCGCGGCGTTGGGGATCCCCACCGTCTCGAGCAGTGACACGGCTCTGGCCATGGCCTGGTCCTTGCTGACGTCCTGGTGGGCGCGGATGGCTTCGACGATCTGCCAACCGACGGTGTACACCGGATTGAGGGCGGTCATCGGGTCCTGGAAGATCATGGCGATCCCGACGCCCCGGATCTTGGCCAGCTCGCGCTCTTTCAGCCCCAGCATCTCCTGGCCGTCATAGGTGACCGAACCGCTCACCCGTGCGTTCTTGGGCAGGAGTCCCATGGCGGCCAGCGCAGTCACCGACTTGCCCGATCCCGACTCGCCCACGATGCCCAGCACCTCCTGGGGGGCGAGCGAGAAGCTGATTCCCCGCACCGCGTGCACCGGTTCGCCCGGGGTGGCGAAGTCGACCACCAGCTGGTCGACCGCGAGTGTCGGTTCGCCCATCTCAGGCCCGGACCCTGTTCTTTTTGGGGTCGAATGCCTCGCGCAGACCGTCGCCGATGAAGAAGACGGAGAGGATGAGGACCATCAGGAACACGACCGGGAAGACGAACAGCCACCATTCGGTGGTGGCCGAGTCCTGGCCCTGGTCGATGAGCAGGCCGAGCGAGATGTTGGGTGGTTGGATGCCGAGCCCGAGGAAGGACAGCGTCGACTCCAACGAGATGGCCAGGGCCACGGTGATGGTGGCGTTCACGATGATCGGTCCGAGGGCGTTGGGCAGCATGTGGCGCAGGATGAGCCGGCTGTCGCTGGCGCCGAGGGCGCGGGACGCCTCGACGAATTCGCGTTCTCGGAGGGTCAGGAAGTCGGCCCGCACCAGCCGGGCGATGTAGGTCCAGGAGACGGCGCCGATGATGATGGCCAGCCAGAACCAGTTGTCGGCCTGCTTGGCCACGATATTGGCCAACAGGATGAGAATGACCAGGACCGGGATGACCAGGATGAGGTCGACGAAACGCATGAGCGATGAGTCGACACGGCCCCCGTAGAAGCCGGCGATGGCGCCCACCAGGGCCCCGAGGACGGTGGCCATGACGGCGACCAGCAGGGCGATCTCGATGTCCTGGAGCGTGCCGCGCATGACCTGGGCGAACATGTCGCCGCCGATGGTGTTGGTCCCGAAGGGATGGGACAGGGAGGGCGGGGCGTTCAGGGTGTTGGTGATCGTCGTGTAGTTGTAGGTCCAGAACAGCCCGGTGAGGATGGCGGCGATGGCCATCCCGAAGAAGAGGACCAGTCCGATCACGGCCTGAGGGTCGTGGATGAACCGGTGAGCCACCGTGGCCAGCTGGCCCCGGGTGCCCTCGGTCATCCCTTGGCTGTCGTCGTCGGTGCCCGCGCTCGGGGCCGCGCCGGGAAGGGTGTGCATGCCGGCTTCGGCCATGCCCACGCCTTGACGGCGTTGCTGGCGCGGGGACAGATCGGAGGTTTCAGTCATAGCGGATCCTCGGATCGAGGAAGGCATAGAGGATGTCGGCCAGCAGATTGAACAGGATGACGAAGACCGCGGTGATGAGCAGGTAGGCCAGCGACACGTTGATGTCCAGGTTGGTCACCCCGTTGAAGAACCAGACGCCCAGGCCCTGCCAGCCGAAGACGATCTCGGTGACCAGCGCACCACCGAGGACGGCCGCGAAGTCCAGGGCGATCACCGTGGTGACCGGGATGAGGGCGTTGCGGAGGACATGGCGCACGAGCACCCGTCGGGGGGAGATGCCCTTGGCCCGGGCCAGCCGCACATGGTCGCTGTCCCGCATCTCGATGATCGAGGCCCGCTGGTAGATGGCCCATGAGCAGTAGGTCACCAGGATGAGGGTGATGGTGGGGAGGGCGGTGTGGGCCGCGTAGTCGGGCAGGCGGGAGAGGAACGAGCCGGTGAGCGTCGGGCTCTGCTCACCGTTGGTGTAGAAGACGATTCGGTTGAGGTGCTGGTTGATGGGGATGGCCACGAAGTCCTTGAGCAGCAGGCCGACCACGAAGACCGGCGCGGCCAGAAAGACGAAGTTGGTGACCGTGGTCACCCGGTCGCCGAGCTTGTTCTGACGCAGGGCGGCGTAGACGCCGACGGCGATGGCCAGCACAATCGAGAGCAGGGTGGCCAGGATCACCATGCGCAACGTGACCAGCAGGTGGGAGACCAACAAGGGCCTGACCTGCTGGCCGGCGATGTCCAGTCCGAAGTTGCCCCGGACGGCGTGGCTCAACCAGATCCAGTACCGGTCCCAGAGCGGATGGTTGAGGTTGAGGAGGTTCTCCCGGGCCACGATGGTGGAGTGCGGGATCTTCGGATTCGATTTCAAGATGGCCAATGGGTTGCCCGACTCGGCCACCAGCAGGAAGACCAGCACTGTGGCCAGGAGCAGCACCACGACGCTGACGGCCAACCGTCGGAGGATGTAGGAGATCATGGGCAGGCCGGGATGGGCGGCCAGGCGGAGCTCACCCGCCGTCCGCACAGGGACGGACCGCCGCCCGCCCCTGTGTCCTCGTCAACGTGGCCGCCGGCCACCGTGGTCATCGCCCCGACCTAGGCGGACTTGACGCCCCAGAGGTTTCCGTTCCACGGCACGCCCACCTCCGACGTGTTGGGGATGACGTTGCCGTAGGTGCTCGACCAGGCGAAGTACTCGGGGGTCTGGTAGAGCGGCAGCGTGGCCATGTCCTGCCACAGGATCTTGTCGGCCGCGTTGTAGTCGGCCGCCTCCTGGGCCGACGACGACGCGGCCGCTCCTTCCGCCATCAGCTTGTCGACCTGCGGGTTGGCGTAGTGGATCCAGTTGTCGTCGCACTTGTTGGTATTGGTGTACGAGCAGTAGATCGATTCGTTCTCCGACACGAACGGAGCCGCCACCCAGGCGAATTCGGCGATCTGGTAGGTGCCGTCGGGCAGGTTGGTCCCGAAGAACGTATTGGCGTCGTAGTTCTGGATATTGATCTTGATACCGATCTGTTTCATCTGGGCCTGGAACAGCTGCTCGGTCTGGGACCGGATGGCGTTCCCCGTGGTCGACTGGATGGTGAAGGTCAGGTCCTGGCCCTTCTGCGGCCCGTAATTGGGCTGGAAGTAGCCGTCGGACGCCTTGGTGAACCCGAGTCCCTTGAGCAGCGATTCGGCCTTCGAGTCGTTGACCGAGGCGTACTGGCCTCCGTTGTCCACGTACTGGGGCTGGGTGTTGACGAACATCCGGTTACCCAGCGGTTTGATCCCGGAGGAGATCTCACCCACGGTGTGGGCGATGATCTCCTGTCGGTTGGTGCCGTAGGCGATGGCTTGGCGGACCTGGACCTTGGCCAGGTACGGATCGGCCTCGTTGAAGTCGAGGTGCTCGAATTCCAGCCCGGGCACGATCGCCTTGGTCACGTTCGGTATCTGGGCCGCGGTCTGGACGATCGACGTGCTGATCGAGGTGGGGTTGATGACCTGGACCTCGTTGTTCTGGAGGGCCGGCACCTCCTGGGTGTCCTCGTTGAAGAAGCTGAAGATGATCTTGTCCAGTTTGCCCGGGGTTCCCCAGTACTTCGGGTTCCGGACCAGGACCACCGACTGGTTGGAGGTGTAGCTCTGGATCTCGTACCAGCTTCCCGAGATGGTCTGGGAGGCGCCGCTGAACCCGGTGTTCCACCCGACGGTGCGGGCGGTGTGGGCGGGGACGATGTTGGTGAAGAGGCCCTGCCAGTCGGCGTAGGGCGTGGAGAACTTGACCGTGACCGTCTTCCCGTTCGGGCACAGCCCGACGTTGCGGTCGGCCGTCGAGCCGGGGTCGCAGGCGGCCCCGTTGGGCGGATTCGACCCGGTGACCGAGGCGATCTGGTTGTAGCCGGAGGTCGAGGCGGCGTCGTAGGGCTTGCCCCCCACGTCCGTGTACGAGGAGATTCCGCTCTGGGCCTGCCAGTTGTAGATGAAGTCGTCGGCGTCGATGGGAACACCGTCCTGCCACACCGCCTTCGGGTTGATGTTGTAGGTGATGGTCTGGGGGTTGGTGGTCACCTTCACGCTGGTGATGAGCTGGGTGTTGAGCACCGGCTGGAGGGCGGCGTTCACGATGTACGGCTGTGGCCACACCACGTCGAGGATCTCCTGGAGGACGTATTCGCTGGCCGCCGAGGTGTTGATGTTGAACCCGGCCAGGTTCTCGTCCAGAGCCATGGTCATCGAACCGCCGCTCTTGACCGCGCTGGCCGATCCGCTGCCCCCGGTCGAGGCTGTGGTGCCCCCGCCACAGGCGGTCAGGGTGAAGGCGGCGATTCCGATCGCCGCCGCCGCCGTGAGAATTCGCTTTGGTCGTGCCATGGAAGCTCCCATCCTCTGGCCGCAGGAGGCGGCGTACCGCACCGTCATCCCGCGGGACGAACAACATCCCTCGGGATGAAACAGAACGGTAACCCATCTGTCACCCAGACGGGGGATTTTGCCAAAAGAACGGCGCGCCCCTTCGGGGCCCGGCGGCCGGTCGGTGCCTCGCGGTGCTCCGGCCTGTTGACCAGGGATTCGGGCCACGGTGACCGGCGCCGCGAATCACGCGTCGGGGTCGGCCGACCCGCCCGATGCGAAGTCCGGTGTGTTGCGTTCGTGTGAACTGGGGCGGTCAGCTGCTCCGACCGCTCAGACGGCCACCCCGGCCTGCAGTCGCTCGGTGGCCTCGAGGTACTCCTCGACCATCGAGAAGACCACGTCCTTGGCCTTGCGGACGGTGGTGGCCCGGCCGATGACCTGCCCGCACGGGTTGAAGTTCACGTCCTTGGCCTGCTCGGGGTACCGGTGTCCACGCGACACCGCCTCGATGGCCACCATCATCTGGAGGGGCATGGGTAGGGGATCCGGGGTGTCCTCGGCCTCCCATGCGTCGGTCCAGTCGTTCTTCAACATCCGGCACGGTTTGCCCGTGAAGGAACGGGAGCGGACGGTGTCGCGGCTGGTGGCGGCCAGATAGGTCTCCATCTGCTTGGGTGGGATGTCGGCCTCTTCGACCGTCAGCCACAAGGTGCCCGACCAGACCCCCTGGGCACCGAGGGCCATGGCCGCGGCCATCTGGCGCCCGCTGCCCACCCCGCCGGCGGCCAGCACCGGGATGGGGGCGACCGCGTCGACCACTTCGGGCCACAACACGATGCTCCCGACGTCGCCGGTGTGCCCACCGCCCTCCGATCCCTGGCAGATGATGAAGTCGAGGCCGGCGGCCTTGTGATTGAGGGCGTGCTTGACCGACCCGGCCAGCGCACCGATCATCAGCCCGGCACCCTGGACCCTCTCCACCACATCGGGCGGGGGAGTGCCGAGGGCGTTGGCGATCAGCTTGACGTTGGGATGGCGCAGGGCCACCGTCAACAACCCGGCCGCGTGGGCGGCGGTCCATCCGATCATCCCGTTGGAGGACCGCTCGTCCTCGGGGATCTCCGGGACGTGGTGGTCGGCGAGGATCTTGAGAGCGAACTCCTTGTGCTGGGGCGGGACGAGCGCCCGGATCTGCGCCTCGAGCTTGTCCGGGTCCATCTCGTCCATGCCCTCGTACTTGGCCGGGATCACGATGTCCACGCCGTAGGGCCGATCGCCCACGTGCTCGTCGATCCAGGACAGTTCGACCTCGAGTTGCTCGGGCGAGAAGCCGATGGCGCCGAGCACGCCGATCCCGCCGGCGTTGGTCACCGCGGCGACTACGTCGCGACAGTGGGTGAAGGCGAAGATGGGGAACTCGATACCGAGTTTCTGGCGGATCTCAGTGTTCATGACATGGCTCCTTCGGTTTGCTCTTCGATCAGTTCTTCGGTTTGCTCTTCGATCAGTTCGAGTGCCGGGCGCCGGTGGCCCCGCGGGGACGGCGCCGGGTCCGTCTCGAGTCCGACCAGGGCGCTCAGCCCCCTCACGGCCAGATCGTCGCTCACCAACCCGGGCTCGAGCCGGCGTTGCATGGCCAACCCGGTGAGCAGCGCCTTCATCAGCACGGCCAGGCCCTCCGGCTCAGCTGCGGGACGCGAACCGACCGCCGACGTCCACCCGGCCAACTGGGCGGCACTGAAGGTACGGGCCTCGGCGTCGCGCCCCCGGATCACGTCGGCAACCTCCCGGTCGCGCGCCGCCCGTAACCACAGCTCGTGTTCGAGGAGCGCCCATCGCCCCGACTCGGCGTCGGCATTGTCGGCGACGTTGTCCCAGACCGCCGCCAGTTGGCCGCGGGGCGACTCGGTCACCGCCACCTCGGCGAGGAGCACGGTGCGCACCGAGTCCTTCCACGAGTCGAGGAGGGCGAAGAGCAGACCCTGCTTGCTCCCGAAATGTGCGTAGACGGCCCCCGAGGTGCGGCCGGCGGCTTCGGCCACGGCGTCGACCGAGACCGCGTCGACGCCCTGGTCGGCGAAGAGTTCGGCGGCCGCGGTGAGCAGACGTGCTCTCGTCTCGGCCTTGCGTTCCTCTTGGGTCTTTGCCATGTCCCCCCGGTCGGTGTCCCGGTCGTCGGAGCCCACCTTCGTCGGTACCCACCTTCGTCGGTACCCACCTTCGTCGGTACCCACCTTCGTCGGTACCCACCTTCGTCGGTACCCCGTCTACCGGCCCACCGTACATATATCGGAATCGTTATGCAATACCGGTCCCGCGGCCCCGTGACCGCCGTTCGTGTTCGGCGGTCAGAATCCGAACTTGTCATCCACCAGCCCCAGGTAGATCTGGGCGGCATCGATGTAGGTCTTCTCGCCGATGAAGACGTGCTGGGTTCCGGTGTACATGTCCCGAAACGCCCGTTCGAGCCGGCTTCCTTCGCGAATGGCGGAAGTTCCGGCGGCCAGGTGGGCCCACTGGACGATCTCGCGGCTGGCCTCGGTGGCGAAGGTGGCAGCCACCCGGAGATCCGCCCGCATCGTGGGGGTGAGCACCAGGCCGTCGGTGACGGCCTGCTCGACATCGCCGAAGGTGGTCACCACCAGGAGGTGGGCGGCTTTCCACATGGCCAGGTGGTGGGCCAGGTTCCGCTGGAAGGTGGCGCGGTGGGCGATCGACGCGTCGTCCCCCATCCGCACCTTGGTGGCGGCGAGCTCGGTCACGTCGTCGAGCATGCTCTTGGCCACCCCGAGGGCCCACGAGGCGTGCCCGGCCGCGGTGATCGGGATCAGCCCCATCCGGAAGGCCGCCGACGAGCCCCGGTGCGGCGTGCGGCTGAACAGTTCGAAGGTCCTCGACGCAGGGACGAACAGGTCGGTCACGTTGTAGTCGTAGGAGCCCGTTCCTTTCAGCCCCTGTACGTTCCACCCGTCGGTGAACACGATCTGGTCACGCGGGATGACCGCGACGAGCAGGGGCGGGATGCCGTCCTCGCCGGTGACCATCTGGCCCTCGACGGTGGGGATGAACCCGGCGGCCACGAAGGCCGAGTGTCCGGTTCCCGACCCGAAGCTCCAGGACCCGGAGAGCCGGTAGCCGCCGTCGACGGTCTCGGCCAGCCCGTTGGGGAAGAACTGCCCGCCCACGGTCACCCGGTTGTCGTGGGCGGTGAAGACCTCGTCGAATCCGTCGGCCGGGAGATAGGCGGCACACGCCGCCGCCGAGGGCAGGTTGGCGATGCCGATCCAACCGAGGGATCCGTCCTGCCAGGCCAGCTCGATCCAGGTGCCGATCATCTCGGGGAAGGTGGGTTCGCTCCCCCCCGCCTCGAACGGATTGCTCCACGTCATCAGCCCGCTGTCCCACAGGGCGTCGACGGTCCGCACGTTGAGGGTGCGGTTGCGTTCCGAGTCGGCGGCCTCCTCGGCCACGAGCCCGCGCAGGGTGCGGGCCGCCTCGACTCCCCCCACAGTGGGCGCGTCGGTCATCGCTCGGTCGTGCATCGGGATGCTCCTTGTCCGGTCAGGTCGGAAGTCCGGTGATCATGTGGTGGCTCACGTCACCGACCAGGTCGACCAGGTACCGGCGCTCCACGAAGCGCCACTCAGCACCGGCCGGCCGGTCGAACCGGTCGTGATAGCGCCCGGCCAGGATGGGTTGGAGGGGAAGACCCGGCACGGCCTGGAGGACCGTCCAGTACGAACGGGCCGAGGCTGTGCCGAGGTCGTCGTCGATCTCGAGGATGAGATTGGTGGTCACGTGCTTGGTGCCGGGTGTGCCGTCGGGGTGGATCCGTGTGGTCGACTCGTACAGGGAGCGTATGGCCTCCCGCCCGGTCAGCAGTGAGGAGCCGTCCTCGGTACCGATCGCCGCGTCGGCCAGCAGTTCGCTCACCCCGCCGAGATCGCCGGCGTCGATCAGCTCTGCGTAGCGGGCGATCAGGTTGCTCAACTGCGTGCTGCTGTCGGTCATCGTGCGGTCTCGGATCTCATCGTGCGGTCGATCTCGTTTGTTCCGGTGCGGTGCCGGTCGGGCCGGTTCCGACCGAGGGGGGAAAGGTCACGGAAAGCTCAGGTCGGCCTCGTCCCAGTAGGCGTGGACGGACGTGAAGAGGCCGTCGGCGTCGGTGGTGAAGACCTCGATGCCGTCGATGACCATGGTGGACCCGCCCGTCTGAACGGAGATCTCGAAGTCGATGGCCACGTGGGCGGCGCAGGTGTGGACGGTCTTGGCGGTGAAAGTCCATGAGTCGCTGGCCGCGATGCTGCTCTCGAAGAACGAGGCGATGGCGGCGCGACCGACGTTCGGGGGGTTGGACGCCGGATCGGCTTGGACTGCGTCCACGGTGAAGAGCGCGGCTATCTCACCGGCATCGCGCCTGTTGATGGTATCCACGTAATCCACAATCCTCGCTCGCAGTTCGCCGGGGGTCAGCATGTCCGTCCTTTCATCCACAGGAGGGTGACGGGCGCCGGCGCCGGCCCTCCGGGTGCTGTCTCGCTCACGCGCCGACTGCGTGCACCCCTCCGTCGACATGGAGTATCTCGCCGGTGGTCATGGGCAGGAGATCCGACAGCAGCGCCACGCAGGCCCGTGCCACCACGTCGGTGTCGAGGACGTCCCAGCCCAGCGGGGCGCGATCGGACCAGGTGTCCTCGAAGGCACTGAAGCCGGGGATGGACTTGGCCGCCATGGTCTTCACCGGTCCGGCCGCCACCAGGTTGACACGGATGTGCTCGGGTCCGAGGTCTCGAGCCAGGTAGCGCGACAGCGACTCGAGCGCCGCCTTCGACACCCCCATCCAGTCGTAGGCCGGCCATGCCACCGTGGCGTCGAAGTCCAGTCCCACCACCGAGGCTCCGGGCCGGCCGTCGGCCCCGGCCGCCACCAGGAGGGGTCGGAACGCCTCGACCAGAGCTTTCAGTGAGTAGGCGGAGACGTGCAAGGCCACCTGGACCTGCTCCCAATTGGCGCGGAACATGTCGCCCCCGAGGCACTCGGGGGGTGCGTAGCCGATGGCGTGGACCAGTCCGTCCATGCGGTCCCATCCATCGGCCAGTTCGGCCGCCGCCGCGGCCAGCAGGTCCGGTTCCGCGACGTCGATTTCGAGCACATTGGCTTCGTCGGGCAGTTTGCGGGCCGTCCGGCGGGTCAGCGACAGGCCTCGGCCGGCGCCGCTCAGCACCACTGTCGCCCCCTCCTGCTGGGCCAGCCGGGCCACGGCAAAGGCGAGCGAGGCATCGGTCAGAACGCCGGTGACCAGGATATGCTTTCCCTCGAGGAGTCCCATCAACGGGTCAGGTTATCGTCAACCAACGATTCGGCCGGACGGGGCGTCTGTGCAAGGGTGAGGCCATGCGAATCGGAATTCTCGGAGGCACCGGACCCGCCGGCAGGGGACTGGCCGTCCGGCTGGCGGCAGCCGGCGAAGAGGTGGTCATCGGGTCCCGCGACCCCGCACGGGCCGACGACATCGCCTCCGGCCTCGTCTCCGCGTGGCCGGACCACTCCCTCGACATCCGGGGTGCGGCCAATGAGACCACTGCGACGTGCGATCTCGTCGTGGTGGCCACCCCCTGGGACAGCGCGGTGGCCACGGTCAAGCCACTGGCGTCCGCTCTGGCCGGCGCTGTGGTCGTGTCGATGGCCAACGCGTTGGTCAAGGAGGGTCGGGAGTTCATGGCCCTCATTCCGCCGAGAGGGTCGGTGGCGGCCTCGATCCAGGCGGCGCTGCCCCAATCGCTGGTGTCGGCGTCGTTCCACCACCTACCGGCCACCGAGATGGAGAAGCTGACCACTCCGCTGGTGGCCGACGTGTTCGTCTGCTCCGACCATGCGCAGGCCTCGGCGGCAACAGTGGCCCTGGTCGAGTCGATCGACGGCCTTCGTGGCGTGGATGCCGGGAGCCTGGCCCAGGCCGCGCCGATCGAGGCGTTCACCGCCGTGCTCATCACTGTCAACATCCGTCACAAGGTGCACGCGGCCGTGCAGCTGACCGGATACGGCGAACGCTGACAGGTGGGCGGGGGAGAGGCGGTGCGGCTCTACGACACGGCGCGCGAGGAGGTCATCCCTCTCGAACCCGGGCCACTGGTGACGATGTACTCGTGCGGGATCACCCCCTACGACTCCGCCCACCTCGGTCACGCCCAGGTCTATCTGACGTTCGACATCCTCCAGCGCCGCCTACGCGACCTGGGCCACGAGACGCGGTGCGTCCGCAACATCACCGATGTCGATGACGACATCCTCCGCAAGTCGAGGGAGCTCGGCGTCCACTTCCTCGATCTGGCCGCAGAGGAGATCAGTCGTTTCGACGCCGACATGGCCGCGTTGGGATTGCTACCCGCGTGGTCGGAGCCCAGAGCCACGTCGGCCATCGCCGACATCCTCACCCTCATCGGCTCGGTGCTCGATTCGGGGCGTGCCTACCAGGTCGGCGGAGGTGTCTACTTCGACGTCACCACCTTCCGGGCCTTCGGCTCGGTGAGCCATCTCGACGAGGCCACCATGCTGGCCCTGGCCGCGGAACGCGGTGGCAATCCCGACGACCCCAACAAACGTCATCCCCTCGACTTCGTGCTGTGGCAGCCGTCGCTGCCCGATGAGCCGTCGTGGGAGTCACGGTGGGGGCCGGGTCGGCCCGGGTGGCATATCGAGTGCTCGGCGTTGGCCCTGCGCGAGCTGGGGGAGACCATCGACGTGCACGGCGGCGGCCGCGACCTCATCTTTCCGCATCACGAATGCGAGACGGCGCAGTCGGAGTCGGTGACCGGTCGGCCCTTCGTTCGCCACTGGCTCCACGTCGGGCTGGTCGGCCTGAACGGGACGAAGATGTCCAAGTCCCTCGGCAATCTGGTGTTCGTCGGCGAGCTGTTGAAGGACTGGGAGGCGGTTGTCGTGCGCCTGGCCCTGCTCGACCACCACTACCGTCCCGACTGGGAGTGGACGGAGGAGGACATGCCCAGGGCGGCCCGGCGACTGGAGGAGTGGCGGGCGGCGCCCCGACCTGCCCGCGCCGCCGGAACCGGGGTCGGGACCGGAACCGGGGTCGGGACCGGAACCGAGGCCGGGGTCGGGAGCGACCGCGGGCTCGAGCTGGTCCGGGCCGCGCTCGATGACGATCTGGACACGCCGGGCGCGCTGGGCGCGTTGGACGCCGAAGCTCGAGCGGGTCGTCCCGTGGTCGATGGAGCCTCGCTCCTGGGCGTTACCCTGTAGTTCCGTCACCGCGCTCTGCCGACGGCGTCGGGCTCTCTCGTGTGCCCATCCCGACAGGCGCTCCATCCCGGACCGAGAAAGGCACACCCATGGCAGTCGTCACCGTCCGGCTTCCCGATGGCTCGACCAAGGAGTTCGAAGAGGGCACGACCGCCTACCAGTTCGCCGAGAGCATCGGCCCACGCCTGGCCAAGGCGGCCGTCGCCGCCACGTTCGACGGGATCGAAGTGGATCTGGACACACCCCTGAGAGACGGCGTCAGCGTGGCCATCATCACCTCCGACACCGAGGCCGGGCGGGCCGTGCTCCGTCACTCGACTGCCCATGTGCTGGCTCAGGCCGTGCTCCGGCTGTGGCCGGGGGCCCACTACGCCATCGGCCCGGTCATCGAGGACGGCTTCTACTACGACTTCGAGCTTCCCGGTGGCGCCCACTTCAGCGATGACGACCTCGGGCGCATCGAGGCCGCCATGCGCGAGATCATGGCCGAGGACCAGCCCTTCGTCCGTCACGTACACACCATCGAAGAGGGCCTGGCCCTCTTCGCCGACCAACCGTTCAAACAGGAGATCATCGAGGCGGTCGGGGCCGGTCACGACGAGGTGGACGCCGCCGCGGACGTCGGCGGCGTGGTGCCCGTGTCCACATACTGGAACTCGCCCACCTTCACCGACCTGTGCCGCGGCCCCCACGTCCCGTCCACCACGCGTCTCGGGCATTTCGCCCTCATGCGGGTGGCCGGGGCCTACTGGCGTGGCGACGAGAAGCGCCAGCAGCTCCAACGCATCTACGGCACGGCGTGGGAGTCGGACAGGGCGCTGGCCGAGCACCTCCACCGCCTGGAGGAGGCGGAGCGCCGCGACCACCGCAAGCTCGGTGCCGAGCTCGATCTCTTCTCGTTTCCCGAGGAGATCGGCTCGGGTCTGGCCGTCTTCCATCCGAAGGGGGGCACCGTCCGCCGTCTCATGGAGGACTACTCCTATCAGCGCCACCGGGCCGCGGGCTATGAGTTCGTGACCACACCGCACATCTCCAAGGCGGATCTGTTCCAGACTTCCGGCCATCTCGAATGGTTCGCCGAAGGGATGTTCCCTCCCATGGAGGTCGACGGCGGGCAGACCTACTACCTGAAGCCGATGAACTGCCCGTTCCACGTCCTCATCTTCAAGAGCAGCCAGCGTTCGTACCGGGAGCTCCCCCTCCGGCTCTTCGAGTTCGGGTCCGTCTACCGGTACGAGAAGTCCGGTGTCGTGCACGGGCTGACCCGGGTGCGCGGCATGACCCAGGACGACGCCCACATCTTCTGCACCCGCGAGCAGATGGCGGGTGAGCTCCACACCACGCTGACCTTCGTGCTCTCGCTGCTCCGCGACTTCGGGCTCGAGGAGTTCTATCTCGAGCTGTCCACCCGGCCCGAGGGCAAGGCCGTGGGCACGATGGAGGAGTGGGACGAGGCGACCGAGATGCTCCGGACGACCGCCTTGGCGATGGGCCTCGAGCTGCGAATGGACGAGGGCGGCGGTGCCTTCTACGGACCGAAGATCTCCGTGCAGGCACGCGACGCCATCGGTCGGACCCACCAGATGTCCACCATCCAGTTGGATTTCCAGACGCCCCAGCGTTTCGAGGCCGAGTACATCGGGTCCGACAACGTCCGACACCTCCCGATCATGATCCACCGGGCCCTCTTCGGATCGGTGGAGCGGTTCTTCGCCATCCTGCTCGAGCATTACGCCGGGGCCCTCCCCACCTGGCTGTCGCCCGAACAGGTGCGTGTCCTCGGAGTGCGCGACGACCACGAGCAGTACGCCCACAAGGTGGCGGACCGGCTGCGGGCGGTCGGGGCCCGGGTGACGGTCGACCCGGCCGACGAGAAGCTCGGAGCGCGGATCCGCAAGGCCAAAGTGCTCAAGGTCCCCTACATCCTGGTGGTGGGGGACGACGACATGGACTCCGGCACCGTCGGGGTCAACCGTCGGGGCAGCGATCGCCCCGAACGGGACGTGGAACTGACCGAGTTCACCGACATGCTCGAGCGGGAGATCGCCGAGCGGCGCCTGCCCGAATCCGGCCCGTGACCCTCGACATCCTGTGGGCGGGATGGCGGAGCGAGTACGTCACCACGGTGGCCTCGCCGGTGCGCACCGCGGCCCCCGACCATCCGGGGGACGACCCCTCCCGGTGCGTCTTCTGCCGGATCGTGGCCAGCGGACCGCCGTCGGTCGACAACGGGGTCCTCTGGCGGGGAGAGCTCACACTCGCCGTGCTCAATGCCTATCCCTATGCCTCCGGCCACCTGATGGTGGTGCCCAACCGCCATGTGGCCTCGCTCGGCGGGCTCACCGACGAAGAGGGCGCCGAGATGTGGTCGGCGTTGAGACGGGGGGTGGCCGCGCTCGAAGAGGCATTCGCCCCCGAAGGGATCAACCTGGGTGCCAATCTGGGGGAGGCGGCCGGAGCGGGCATCCCGAGGCACCTCCATCTGCATGCGGTGCCCCGCTGGGTGGGTGACACCAACTTCATGACCGCGGTGGCCGGGACGCGGGTGCTCCCCGAAACCCTGGCCGTCACCTGGCAACGGCTCCATCGGGTGTGGCCCGAGTGAGCCGCGGCGAGCCATAGCGGCCAGGAATCGGACGGCAGCCGGCGGCGTTGGTCCATGGGTGGCGTGGTCAGGGCCGTGGCCGCTGGGCCAGGCCACGCAAGCTCGGGAATGGCCGGGGTCGACAGAGACGGGAGTGGGAATGCAGGTCAAAGAACTCGGGCACCTGGTGCTCTACGTCAAGGATCTCGAGCATTCGGCGGCCTTCTACGGCCAGGTCCTCGGATGGGATCCGGTGTTCCCCGACACCCTGGGCGTTCCCGCCGCCGCCTTCTCGTCGGGCCGCACCCACCACGAACTCCTGCTCATCGAGGTGGGGGAGGGGGCGACGCCCCAGCCCCAGGGACGTCACCTCGGCCTCTACCACTTCGGCCTCAAGATCGGCGACAGCGACGACGAACTGCGGGAGGCGGTGGTCCGCCTCGAGCAGGCCGGTGTGAGCATCGTTGGGGCCAGTGACCATACGGTGACCCACAGCCTCTACATCCTCGATCCGGACGGCAACGAGATCGAGCTCTACATCGACGTGCCCGGGGTGGACTGGAAGACCGACCCCGAGTTGATCATGGCCCCGATCAAACCCTTGGTGATCTAGGGGCGGACCTCGCATCCTGCCGGCGCGGTGCCCTCGCTGTAACGTTGGCTCCGTGCATTCGGGTGGGGCTCGAGAGCGGTGAGGCGCAGACGACCGCGCCGCAGACCGCGCCGCCGGAGGCGATGACCTTGCGTGTCGAGGTCGCCGAAACCGTCATGGCGGACGTGGCGGGGGCAGTGAATGGGGCCGCATCGTGGTGACCGAGGCGGTGGCCCGAGTCGACGAGCGTGGTGCACCCGACGCCATGTCGCCGCCCACCGCCGACCGGCTCGGTCGTCGACGTTTCACGTGGGCGGTGACGACCGGGGCCGTGGTGGCGGCCGTTCCGTACGTGTGGGTTCTCTTCGTCGATTGGGGCAAACGGCCCAACCTGTTGCGTACCGTCTACGGGACCGTCTTCACCGCCAATTTCTACGACCTTCAGGCGAGGGCCATCATGGCCGGGCACCTGTATGTGCCCAGGGCTCCGCTGCAACGCGAGGCATGGATCCACGACGGACACGCCTACACCTACTTCGGCGTGTTCCCCTCGCTGCTGCGCATACCGGTTCTGCTCGTGACCCATCGCTTCGACGGGAGGTTGACCGCCCTCTCGCTCCTGTTGTCGTGGGTGCTCACCGCAGTGTTCATCTCCATGCTCTTCTGGCGCGTCCGAATCATGGTGCGGGGAAGCGTCCAGCTGGGGCGAGCCGAGGCGACCGTGTTCGGGGTCCTCGTGGCCTCGGTGCTCAGTGGTTCCGTGCTCATCTATCTGGGCTCCAACCCCTACGTGTACTCGGAGGACGCGGCCTGGGGGGTGGCCCTGTCGGTGGGCGCGTTCTTGGCCCTTCTCGGTGTCCTCGAACGGCCTTCGTGGCGCGGGGTGATCATCTCTGCACTGTTCATCGCGGCCTGTAACCTCACCCGCCTCACCGACGGCTATGCCTGTGTGCTCGGCGCCGTGCTCGTGGCGGGGTGGTTCGCCATCGGACGAGCCGGGGAAGAGAACCGCCGATGGTGGCTTCCGGTGCTCGGGGTCGCTGTCGTCGCGGTAGCCGCCGGGTGTGCGGTGAACTGGTTGAAGTTCGGCACCTTCTTCGGGTTGCCGCTCAACGACTACGTGGCCTACCAGATCCATCACCAGAGCCGTATCAACGGGGGGCGCTACTTCGACTTCGTCTACCTCCCCACGACGTTGTGGGTCTACTTCGCGCCGAGAGGAGTGCGGTTCACCCACATCTTCCCCTGGGTCGCCCTTCCCTACCTTCCGGTGAAGCCCTTCGGTGGCGTGAAGTTCGACTTCATCTTTCCCTCCTCGGGTGTCACGGCGACGATGCCGTTGTTGCTGGCGCTCAGCTTGGTCGGAATCGTGAGTGCGTTCAGGCGCCGCGCCGGTCAGGTTGCCGGCGCGTTCCGTCTGCTGTTGATCGCGGCAGGGGTCGGTACCGCCGGCGTGCTCCTCTTCGGTTCGCTCTCCAATCGGTACCTGGCCGATTTCCTGCTCCTCCTCGTGTTGGGCAGCGCCATCGGCACCGTCTTCTTGTGGGAACGGGCCGAGCGCCGATCGAGAAGGGTCCGGGTGGCCGTCGTTGCCATCGTGATCGCCCTCGGGACCTACGGGATGGTGGTCAACGTGGGGCTGGCCGTGGCGCCCAAAACGTCGTGGTCGAGCGTCCAACGGAACGACTACCACCGGTTCGAGAGGTCCGTGCAGCGTTTGACCAGTGGTTTCTAGGACCGGGTGGGGGAGCGTCCGGTCCACCGGTCGGCAGCGGCCCTCATGACCGACTCGGCCGGCACCGCCTCACGCTCCTCGGGATCCGGGTCGGACCGGGGCTCGTGGTCCCACTCCCGGCGGCCGGGCTCACGTCGGCCGGCGACCGGCACGCCCTCGGCCGCTCGTGCCGTCGCTGCCGGCGGGTCCGACCGGACGCCCGCCGCCATGACCACGAACGACCAGATGACCACGCTGGCCAGCAGGGACACCTGGGCGAACTCGGTGGTTCGGTAGGTGCTCTTCAACCACTGGTGGATGGGCAACGCCCCGAACACATAGGTTCCGCCCAGCGCCAGCAGGCTCCAGCCGATGACCACCCACAGCCAGGCGGGGCTGGCGACGCGGAGCCTCTGGCGCTGGTGCCGGAAGCCGACGGTCCCGAGGATCAGGACACCCACGGCGACTGGCGCCAGCCAGAGGTGGATGGCCAGGGCGGGGACCGTCTGGTCGAACCGGGATGGCACCGATGTCTGCACCCCGCGCCCGGCACCGAAGAAGTCGCTCGTGATGCCGAGGGCGCGGATCGCCCCGGCCCAGATGATGGCTGCACCGAGCGGTAGTGCCGCGGCCCCGGCCAGCCATGCCCATCGCCGGAGCCCGAAGCCGACGACCGTGTCGCGCAGTTCCCGGGGTCGGAGCGTGGCCACGTCGAGTGGAGGGCCGAGGTAACGGAAGGCGATGAGCGTCGATATCACGATGCTGACCAGGAATCCCTCGTTCTTGGTCAGGGACGCGGCCACGACGCACACCCATGCCAGGGCCAGAGTCCGGCCGCTGCGGGGCAGCACCAATCCGAACACCACCGCGGCCAGAGCCGCCGCCGCCCACGTCAGGTCGGCGGAGCCGTCGACGGTCGAGGGGCCGCCGACGCCGAAGGTGCCGATGCAGAACCCGCAGGCCACCACGAGGGCCAGCCACCGCCGTGCCAGCGTGCCGTTCGCCGGTACGATCCGAAGGAGGCCGGTGGCCACAAGCCCGACCATGCTCGCATTGACGATGGCGAGTACCTGGAGTGCGGGGCGTTGGTCGATGTGGCCGACCGTCGAATAGGTCAGCGAGCCGACTGCCGGGATCAACGGTGGGTAGTCCGGGTTGGAGAAGGCGTAGGCGGGGTTCGTGAACGCGTCGATCATGGCGTGGTGCCCGCCGAAGATCATGTCCGCGTGGAGCAGCCACACGGCGGCCGTGTCATAGCTGGCGATCGGTGTCTTGAGCACGTAGAGGGGCCACGCCACGGCCGCCAGGAGGAAGGCCAGGCAGACTCCCTGCCACCACAGTGGACCGGGATCCCCGAGCTCTTCGGCGGGGGAGGACCGGTCCCCGGAAGTCACGCCGCGACCCCGGCGGCCGTGCATGGCCAACCAGGTGGCTGCCGCGGCGTTGGCCAGCACGGCCACGACGATGAACCATCCGGCCAGCGACCCGGCCACGACGATCTCGAGACAGGCGGCGACGGCCGCCATGGCCGCCCCCATGAGCGGGACGAGGAACGGGGTGGTCGGGGAGATCCCGCTGATGGCGAAGGCCGGCAGGAGTGCCGGGACGCAGAGGACCACCAGGGCGACGACGGTGCTCATCGTCTGCGCACCGCGTGAATGGTGATGCCCGCGCAGCGCCCGCGAACGAGCGAGAGCGTCCAGTCGGCGGTTGCCTTCGGCGTCGGCACCGCCCACAGGGTGATCGCCTCGACGATGGTCCGCTGGGTCTGCCTGGTCCGGCCGGTGTCGTAGACCTTGGCGCCCCTGGGAACGACCTCACGGGCCACAGTTCGGAGGCAGGTGGCCTTGGCCAAGGTGGCCACGTACTGGCGGTCGACCGCCGGGGCCGCCAGGGTGGCGTCGAACCGGGCCTCGTGGACGGAGTAGAGGCCCACGCACACGAGCGCGGTCACGATGATGGCGATACCCGACAGGTCCCTCCACCGGGAGGGCCGGACCGTCCGGCGCCGAGCGGTCGTCGCGGGTCGGTGCGCCGATGGCGGCCGTTCGTCGGCCCCGGTCGCTTCGCCTGCCCCCACGCGGTCGCCTCCCTTTCCTCCGGAGGCCTGAGATCCTACCGGCCTTCGACCGGCCGAGGCCGAGCGAGGGGGAACCGGCAGGGTGGGGGTGGCCCTCGCATCTGCTTGCTCCAGCTAGCAGATGCTAGGGTTGACCGAGCTTCCTGGAGGGAATTCATGTTCGACGGGCGATGGCGCGGTGCGGTTGACCGGAGTACCGGTCCCGTCGGTCAGAGGCTGCATCGATACGGCGTCACCGCCGACATGCTCACCGCCACCGGGCTCGTGTCGGCCACCGCCACGGCAGTGGCCGTGGGGATGGGCTACCTCCATCTGGCCGTCGTGTTGTTGATCCTGACCGGTCTCCACGACCTGTTGGACGGTCCGGTGGCCAAGGCGTCGGGCACGACGTCGGTGCGGGGCGCCTTCTTCGATTCGGTGACCGACCGGGTGGCGGACGCCCTGATCCTCGGCGGGGTGGCCTGGTACCTGGCGTCGACCCATCCCGGCCATCTCGTCCTGTTGCCTTTCGCCGTCCTCGGCGCCACCTCGTTGGTGTCCTACCAGCGGGCCAAGGCCGAATCCCTCGGCCTCTCGGCCCGGGGCGGGCTGATGGAGCGGGCGGAGCGGATGATCCTGCTCGGCATCGGGTTCTTGTCACCGCTGTTCCTGGTCCCCGTGCTCTGGGTCATGCTGGCCCTGACCATGGTGACGGCGGTGGGACGGTTCGCCAAGGTCTGGCGGATGGCCGAGGCCCCGGTCCCGGTGGCCGCGCCCCGGCGGCATCGTCGCTCGCGCAGCGTCACCCGTTCCGGGGGCCGAAAGACGTCAGCGTCACCGTCGCGTTGGCGGGCCCGCCGCCAGGGCGAGTTGTCCAGCCGGTCGGGCCGGGCCTGGCGAGCCCGGCACGCGCGCCAGGGCATCCGGCAACGGACCGGACGCCGGCACACCTGAGTCGGCCCGGCCACCGACAGATCGAGGACGAGGGCTCGTGAACAAGGGGCAAGCGGTCTTCCGCACGTACACCACGCTCGGCCGGTGCCTGTCCGCATTGCCCGAACCGGTGGCACTGAGGGTGGCCAACCTGGCCGGTGACGTGATGTTCAAGGTGCGCGATGACCATCGTGAGATGGTCTCGACCAACCTGCGGCGGGTCCTCGGAGCCGATCCCGATGACGCAGACGACCGGGTCATCCTCGACCGGTGGGCACGGCGGTCGTTTCGGGCCTACGCTCGGTACTGGGTCGAAGGAGCCCGGCTCGGGCGGACGCCGCCGATCGAGGTCGAGCAGCGCACGTTGGTCCAGGGCCTGGGGTATCTGGTGGAAGGGATGGCAGCCGGAAAGGGCGTCATCATGGCACTACCGCATGTCGGGAGCTGGGAGTTCGGGGGTGCGTTTCTGGCCACGCAGGGCCTGCCCATGACCGCGGTTGCCGAGCAGATCGAGCCTCCGGAACTGTTCGAGTTCTTCGTCGAGCAGCGTGCCGCCATGGGGCTGACCATCGTGCCCCTCGACGCGTCGTCGGGAAGTTCGGTGATCTCCACCCTGCGCCGCGGCGGACTGGTCGGCCTGCTCAGCGATCGCGACCTGGCCGGCAACGGCATCGAGGTGGAGTTCTTCGGCGAGACGACCACCATGCCGGCGGGCCCGGCCACCCTGGCCATCCGGAGCGGTGCACAACTGGTCACCGGGGCCGTCTACAGCGGTCCGGGTCGCGACCACCGCGCCCTCGTGCAGCCGCCGCTCGACACGACCCGTCGTGGTTCCCTGCGGGAGGACGTGACCCGCCTCACCCAGGGGATCGCCACCCGCTTCGAGGGACTGATCCGGCAGGCTCCCGATCAGTGGCATGTCTTCCAGCCGCTGTGGCTGGCTGACCGGGTGGCGGCCACGTGACGAAGTTCGAGAGCCGCCCGCTCGCCGGGGACGCCGAGTTCGAGGCGTTCGGACATCCGGTGATCATGAACCGTGTTCCGGACCGGACCGCCCCGTCGCGTCCGGTTCCCGACCTCCCGGTCGGCAATGGATCGCGGCCGGCGGGCGAGCCGCGGTTCCACTCGCTCAACGAACAGGACTTCGACGTGATCGCGGTGATCGGAGCAACCGGCCGGTTCATCTTCGTGAGTGCATCGGCCGAGCGCCTCTTCGGCTACGACATCAGCAATGTCGTGGGGCTCGATGCGTTCGGGCTGTTCGACTCCTTGAGCGTCGAGCCGGTGCGCGCCCTCTTCAGCGATCTGGTGGCGCGGCGCCGGCTGTCCGTCTCCCTCGAGATGCGCACGGTGCGGGCCGACGGGAAGCCGATCGACCTCGAGGTCGTGGCGGCCAACCATCTCGACGATCCCATCGGCGGGATCGTCGTCAACATCCGTGACATCACCGAGCACAAGAACCTCGAGCAGCGGGTCCTCGACGTGGACCGCCGCCAGGCCACCATCATCGAGTCACTGGCCGACGGGGTGATGATGGTCGATGCCGACGGCACCGTGGTCCGGGTGAACGAGGCGTTCGAAGTGATGTTCGAAGCCCCCCGGGTACGCCTGATCGGCCGGCGCATCGGGGACCTCATGGAAGGTGCTCGTTCGCGGGGTCTCGAGGTCATCGATGTCGAAGGTGAAACCGTGGACGGGCGCGCCGACCCGATCGGGCAGGCCCTGCACCACGGCCGGCGGTCGGTCGGGGTCGTGCACGGACTCCTGCGCAAAGGGCGGCCGGCCATGTGGATCCGGAGCAACACCCAGGCCATGTTCGGCGCGGACGGCCAGATCGCCGGTGCGGTGGCCTCGTTCAGCGACGTCACCGCGGCGCGCCGGTCGGCGGTCGAGCTCCGGCGTGAGGAGCAGTTCCTCCAGGTGCTGTTGGATACGCTCGAAGAGGGCATCGTGGCTTGTGACGACGAAGGGCGCATCACCGTGTTCAACCCGGCCGCACGTCAGCTCCACGGGTTCGACCGGGAAGACGACCCGATCGGTACGATCCCCACCGACCAGGGGCTGCGCCGACCGGACGGGTCGCCCATGGCCCAGCGTGAGAACCCTCTGATCCGGGCCATGTCGGGCGAGCAGTTCCGCGACATCGAGATCATCCTCGAGTCCCGCAACGGCGATCAGCGCAAGGTCAGCGTCAACGGCCAGGCACTGGTGGACGAGGAAGGCTCGATGCTCGGGGCGGTCGTGGCCATGCACGACGTCACCGAACAGAAGTTGAACGAGGAACGACTGGCCGAGATGGCCCTCCACGATCCGCTCACCGGGCTGGCCAACCGGACACTGTTGGCCGAGCGGTTGCAGGAGGCCATCGACGCCCTGGCCCGTCGCCTGCCGGGGGTGTACCCCGGAGAGTCGGGCGGCCAGCCGGGGGTGGCCGTCTTCCTGCTCGACCTGGACGAGTTCAAGGAGATCAACGACGTGCTCGGGCACGACGTGGGAGACGACATGCTGGTGGCCGTGGCCCGCAGGCTCCTGGCCATCGTGCGCCCCACCGACACGGTTGCCCGGTTGGGTGGGGACGAGTTCGTCGTGGTCTGCGACGTGGAAAGCGGGGAGGAGGAGATGCTCCGCATCGCCGAGCGCATCTCGACCGCCCTCGCCCGGCCCTACCGCATCGACGGACGCACGCTGTCGGTGCTGGCCTCGGTGGGCGGCGTCTTCGCCGACAATCCCGACACGGACCCGTCCAGGCTGTTGAGCCGGGCGGACGACGCCATGTACGGGGTCAAATGGAGCCGCCGGCGGGAACGCCGATCGATGATGGACTGACCGGTTGGTGGAGATCGCCGGCCCGTCGACATCCTCGTCACTTCGCATCGCGCTGGTCTGTCCGTACAGCCTGTCCCGGCCGGGTGGGGTCCAGGGTCAGGTGATCGGGCTGGCCCGGGCCCAGGAGGCCGCCGGTCACCGTGCCACCGTGTTCGCCCCGCTGGACGATGCCGGGGACGCTCCGGCCGGCGTGGACCTGGTGGCCACCGGCCGTTCGGTCTCGCTGCCGGCCAACGGCTCGGTGGCTCCCGTGAGCCTGTCGGTCCTGTCCGCGGCGCGGGCCCTCCGTTCCCTCAGGTCCATGTCCTTCGACGTGGTCCACGTGCACGAGCCCTTCACACCCGGTCTGCCCTACGGACTGCTGGTAGGCCGGGACATCCCTCCCATGGTGGCCACGTTCCACCGCAACGGCGGCAGCGCCCTCTACACCCTGCTCGGTCCGTTGGTCCGTCGGCTGGCCGGACGCCTGGCCGTCCGGACGGCGGTGTCCGAGGCGGCCCGAGCCACCGCGTCGCACGCACTCGGTGGCACCTACGAGGTCGGGTTCAACGGGATCGAGCTGGACCGCTATCGAGATGTCGTCCCGTGGCCGACGGACCGACCGACCATCCTGTTCCTCGGTCGCCACGAGGAGCGGAAGGGTTTGCGAGTCCTCCTCGAGGCCTTCGACCGGCTGATCGACCGACCGGGAACCGACCCCCACGGCGACCCCCGCGGCACCGACCACGGACGGCCACGGCTTTGGATCGCGGGCGACGGACCCGAGTCCGCCGCCCTCCGGCGTGACCACCCCGGGTCGTCCGACGTCGTCTGGCTGGGGGTCATCCCCGAGGACGAGAAGGTGCGACGGCTGGCGGCGGCCGAGGTCCTGTGCGCACCGTCCCTCGGAGGTGAGTCGTTCGGCATGGTGCTACTCGAGGCCATGGCGGCGCGGACACCGGTGGTGGCCAGTGACATCGACGGCTACCGGTCGGCGGCCGGCGGGTGTGCGGTGCTGGTTCCTCCGGGCCACCCTGCGCACCTGGCCGATGCCCTGGCCGGGGTCCTCTCCGGGGAGCTGGCGGTGGCCGGCTGCCCGACCGGGCCGGACCGGGAGGCACCACGCCGGTGCTGGCTCTCGGCCGCAGCCCGTCGGGCCGATGGATGGTCGATGGAGCGGTTGGCCGGCTGGTACGAGGGTTGGTACCGCTCGGCCATGGTCGGGCCCCGGCCCTGAGCGGCCGTACACTGCTCGGACCATGAGTGAATCCAAAGATCCTTCCGAGCCGGTGGGCCCCGCGGGGATCCCCGGTGCCCGGGGTCAGCCGTCCACCGGCGGTCGGAACCCCTCGGGTCCGGGCGGTTCGGCGGGATCGGGTGCAGGCCGGTCCTCGAGTTCGAACAGGAACCGCAACCGCAACCGTAGCCGGGGGGGCGGAGGCGGCGGCGGTCGTGGACCCGGCGGGCCGTCCTCGGGCGGGAACGGCGACCCGAAGGCACGCGCCGGACAAGTCGGCGGACGGGCCGGGTCGTCGTCGGGCGGCAGGAGCGGTGGGGGGTCGCGGGGCTCCACGGGGAACAGAACCTCCTCCCCGTCGCAGAGATCCGGCGGCCAGCGCGGTGGGGGGGCGAAACAGGGCCCGCGGACGGGTGGGACCGTCCCGCCGCGGACCGCCGGTTCGGCACCGCCGGCGTCGGCCGTGGATCGCTCGGGCGAGGGCAGCGAGGAGGCCGCCACCGTCCACACCAACCGACGGCGGGCCATGGTCATCTGCTTGACGCCCGCGCTGGTGGCCGGCGTGTTGGTGGGCGTGGTCCTGGCGCTGGCGGGGCTCCTGCTGGTCGCAGCCGTGGCACTGGTGGCGGTGACCGTCGTCCTCTCCGTGTGGTTGTGGCGGGCAGCCCCTGACGTCGTCGTGCGGGCGGTCGGAGCCACTCCGACCAACGAGTGGGAGTATCCCCGGCTGGACAATCTGGTCGACGGACTGTGCGCCACCATGGGCCTGCCCCGACCGACCATCTGCGTGGTCGAGAGCGCCGTCCCGAACGCGATGGCTGTCGGGCGGGATCCCGAGTCGGCCACACTGGTCGTGACGTCCGGCCTCGACGAGTTGCTGACCCTGGTCGAGCTCGAAGGAGTGCTGGCCCACGAACTGGTCCACATAAAGCGGCACGACACCGTCGTCGCCGGCCTCGCCGTCGTCGCCACCGTCCCCTGGGCTGTGGTCAGGGGAACCGGGTTCGGGGCCGACAGGGTGCACACCCTCGTCGGGCGGGGCCGTGAGTTCTCGGCCGACCAGCGCGCCGCGGTCGTGGTTCGCTATCCCCCCGGCATCGGCTCGGCCCTCGAGACGATGGTGGACCGCACGGTGACCCCACAACCGTGGCCCCCGGGCAGAGGCCGGATCGCCGCCCTCACCCGGTGGTTGTGGATCGACCCGCTGGCCGGTGCCGATCGCGCCACCCCGGTGGAGGGCAACCTCGACGACACCCGGGTGCGTGCGGCCGCACAATCACTCCGCTGACCGGCTGACTCCACTCGCAGGCTGGAGCCGCTGACCGGCTGACTCCGCTGACCGGCTGGAGCCGCGACCTGATGTTCAGTCGACCCCCGGACACATGTCGGTGTCCTCGTGCGCCAGTGCCCACTCCGAATTGCTGGCAAACAGATGGTCGCGGAGCTTGCGGAGCAGGACGGCCAGGGTCTCTTCCTCCTCTGCCGTGAAGAGGTTGCTGAGCAGCTCGTCGATGTGGGCCAGGTGGTCGGGGATGGCCCGGTCCATCAATGCCTGACCGGCGGGGGTCAGCACGGCGAACGCGCCCCTCCGGTCCTCGGGGCAGACCCTCCGCACGACCAGGTCCTGTTCGACGAGGCGGTCGACCGACCGGGTGAGCCCGCTCGGTGTCAGCGAGGTCTGAGCCGCCAACTCGCTCATCCGCAGCTCCGAGCCGGGGGACCGGGCCAGCCGGATGAGCACGTCGAACGACTGGTTGGAGAGCGCCCGCTCCGACTCGAACCGGCGTTGGAACACCCTTCGAAGCCCGGCCGCCGATTCGAAGAGGAGGCCGACCGTGGTCAGCCGTTCGTCATCCGTCACCACCGCTCGTCCCATGTTTGCCATTGTACAAGATGGGTAAAGGTACTTGCGACCACAACAAATCTTGGATATAGTTGTGGCTGCAAGCAACTCCGGGCGCCAGGGTGCGGTCGGAGGAAGACCGAGGACGAGTACCCGATGGCGGGTGCCGAGGACGACCGAAGGAGCAGAGATGACAGCAGAGACCACAGTGACCAGCAGGAACGTCAACGGGGTGGAGTATCCGGCGGTGGGGACGTACGTGATCGACCCGTCGCATTCCGAGTTTGGCTTCGCCGTGCGGCACCTGGCCGTGTCCAAGGTGCGGGGCCGGTTGAGCAAGTTCGAAGGCACGCTCGAGCTCGCCGAGGACCCCACCCGGTCCAAGGCGACGGTGACCATCGACGCGACCAGCGTGGACACCCGTGAGGAGACCCGGGACAACCATCTGCGCACCAACGACTTCTTCGACGTCGAGAACCATCCCTCATGGACCTTCACCAGCACATCCATCGAGGCCGAGAGCCCGACCGAGTTCAAGGTCGTCGGTGACCTGACCATCCGCGGCGTGACCAAGCAGGTGGCCCTCGACGTCACCTACGAAGGTGTGGTGCAGGACCCGTGGGGCAACCAGCGGGTGGGCTTCAGCGCATCGACGTCCATCAACCGTGACGAGTTCGGCGTGTCCTTCGGTGCCGTGGCCGACGCCAGCGGAAGCATCCTGTTGGCCAAGAAGGTGGACATCCAGATCGAGCTCGAGGCGGTACTCCAGGCCTGAGCCCCTGCCGACCACCCGAACGCATGCCACACCGGCCGCCCCTCGGGGCCGGCCGGTGTGGCATGTCCGGGCTCTGGTCGTGATGGCGGAGGGTAGAATGACCACATGGGTGACCCGATGACCGAAGCACGCACGTCCGGGGACGAACGTCCGACCGGCACCTTCACGGTCAAACGGGGCCTGGCCGAGATGCTGCGCGGCGGGGTCGTGATGGACGTGGTCGATGCCGAGCAGGCCAAGGTGGCCGAGGACGCCGGGGCGGTGGCGGTCATGGCCCTCGAGCGGGTGCCGGCCGACATCCGGCGTGACGGCGGGGTGGCCCGGATGAGCGACCCCGCGTTGATCGAGGGGATCAAGGCTGCGGTGACGGTCCCGGTCATGGCCAAGGCCCGCATCGGCCACTTCGCCGAAGCCCAGGTGCTGGCGGCACTCGGCGTCGACTACATCGACGAGAGCGAGGTGCTGACACCGGCCGACGAGGCCAACCACATCGACAAGTGGGTCTACGAGGTGCCCTTCGTGTGCGGCGCCACCAACCTCGGGGAGGCACTGCGCCGGATTTCGGAGGGTGCGGCGATGATCCGTTCCAAGGGCGAGGCAGGGACCGGCAACATCGTGGAGGCGGTCCGGCACCTGCGGTCGATCCTCGGGGACATCCGTCGGGTGACCGAGGCCGACTCGGCCGAGCGGTATGGGTGGGCCAAGGAGTTGGCCGCACCCATCGGCCTGGTCGAAGAGGTCGCCGCCACCGGTCGCCTCCCGGTCCCGCTGTTCTGCGCCGGCGGCATCGCCACCCCGGCCGACGCATCGCTCGTCATGCAGCTCGGAGCCGAGGCCGTGTTCGTCGGGTCGGGGATCTTCAAGAGCGCCAATCCGTCGCGGATGGCCCGTGCCATCGTGGAGGCCACCGCCCATTACACCGACGCCGGCCTCGTGGCCAAGGTCTCGACCGGCCTCGGCGATGCCATGGCCGGCCAGGAGATGGGCACGCTCGGGGTGCATCTGGCCGAACGTGGCTGGTGACCGCCCGCTCGGTCGGCCGCGTCGAGGAGGGTGAGGATGGGACTGGGCGTTCTCGCCCTCCAAGGTGACGTCCGCGAACATGTGGCCGCGGTCGAATCGCTGGGCGAGCGGGTCCGGATGGTGCGGGAGCGGGCCGACGTCGAAGGGCTCGAGGGGCTGATCATCCCCGGTGGCGAGTCGACCACCCTGTCGATGCTCCTGGAGTCCTCCGGCCTGTTCGATCCCCTGGCCGAGGCGTTGGCCGCCGGACTCCCGGTGTTCGGCACCTGCGCCGGGATGATCCTGTTGGCCGAGACGGTGCTCGACGGCCGTGACGATCAGCGTCGCTTCGGGGCCATCGATCTGACCATCCGCCGGAACGGGTACGGCCGCCAGGTGGCGTCGTTCGAGTCCGACATCGCGGTGTCCGGTCTCGGCGACGAGGCGGTCCACGCCGTCTTCATCCGGGCCCCGGTGGTCGAGCGGGCCGGCCCGCAGGTCGACGTGCTGGCCACGTTGCCTCCGGCGGGGGACGGCCGGGACGAGGGTGGCGGCCCGCACCCGCCGCCGCGTCCGGTCGTGTGTCGCCAGGGCCCGGTCCTGTGCACGTCGTTCCATCCCGAGTTGACGGGCGACCGTAGGCTTCATCAGCTGTTCGTCGAGATGACCAAAGAGTCGAGATGACCAAAGAGGGGAGGGGATAGCCTGTGTCGGGACACTCCAAATGGGCCACCACCAAGCACCAGAAGGGGGCCAAGGACGCCGCCCGGGCCAAGGTGTTCGCCAAGATCATCCGCCAGGTCGAGGTGGCCGCCCGCGAGGGCGGGAGCGACATGACCGCCAACGCCAGCCTCCGGACCATGTACACCAAGGCCCGGGATGCCTCGGTGCCCATCGACACCATCGAGCGGGCCATCAAGCGGGGCTCCGGCGAGCTGGAGGGCGTCCGCTACGAGTCGATCTCCTACGAGGGCTACGCCCCGGCCGGCGTGGCCGTGATCGTCGAGTGCCTGTCCGACAACCGCAACCGCACAGGATCGGAGATCCGGAACCTGTTCAACAAGAACGGCGGGAGCATGGCCGAGCCCGGCGCGGTGAGCTGGCAGTTCGAGCGCAAGGGGGTCATCGCCGTGCCCAAGTCGTTCGACGAGGACCAGGTCCTCGAGGTGGCCATGGAGGCCGGGGCCGAAGACCTGAGCGACGACGGGGAGCAGTGGACCGTCACCTGTGCGCCCGCCGACCTCGTGGCCGTCCACGACGCGCTGGAGGCGGCGGCGCTGAGCCCGGGGGCGTCGGAGCTGACCATGGTGCCCACCTCGGCCGTCGAGGTCGGATCCGAGTCCGAGGCCAAACGTGTGCTCCGGCTCATCGAGGCCCTCGACGACCATGACGACGTGCAGAACGTCTACTCCAATTTCGACATCCCCGACGCGGTGATGGCCGCCTACGAAGGTTGACCAGGAACGCCACGCGGTCCCCGGGTCACCGATCCCGGGCCATCCCTCCACCGTCGGCCCGGGCACGGTAGCATCGAACGCATGTTCGTCCTGGGCATCGATCCCGGTCTGTCGCGTTGCGGGTACGGCGTCGTCACCCGCCGGGGCGGGTCCCTCGCCGCGGTGGCCGGCGGTGTGATCTCGACCGAACCCACCATGCCCCTGCCCGACCGTCTCCGGACGCTGGCCGATGAGCTGCGGGCCCTGGTGGCGGAGTTCAAACCCGAGTCGGTGGTCGTGGAGCGGGTGTTCTTCCAGGTCAATGCGCGCACGGCGATGGCCACGGGTCAGGCCGCCGGCGTGGCCCTCGTGGCCGCGGCCGAATCGGGGTGCCAGGTGGCCCAGTACACGTCCAACGAGGTGAAGCAGGCTCTGGTCGGGTACGGCGGCGCCACCAAGGAGCAGGTGCAACGCATGGTGGCCTCGGTCCTCGGCCTGGCCGAGCCGCCGCGTCCGCCCGACGTGGCTGACGCGCTGGCCCTGGCCGCCTGCCACCTGACCACCCAACCGCTGCGCCGTGCCGTGGCCGTGGCCACCGGGGAGGCGCCGTGATCGGTTCGCTGCGAGGGGTGCTCGTCGACCGTCCGTCTCCCGGCGAGGTCATCGTCGAGGTCGGCGGGGTGGGCTACCGGGCCTCGGTCCCGACGTCGGTGTCGGCGAACCTCGGGAGGCAGGGGAGTGAGGTCTTCCTCCATGTGCACACCCACGTGCGCGAGGACGCCATCGTCCTCTTCGGCTTCGCCCACGCCGATGAGCGGCGCTGCTTCGAGGCCCTGCTCGGTGCCCACGGGGTGGGCCCGTCACTGGCCCTGGCCATTCTCTCGTCGATGTCTCCGGCGGCGCTGTCCACCGCGGTACTCGAAGACGATGTAGACACGCTGTGCCTGGTGCCCGGCGTCGGGAAGAAGACCGCGGCCCGCCTGCTCCTCGAGCTCAAGGCCCGGCTCGATCTCCCCACCTTGGGCGCCGACGCCGGCGGCGGCGTCGGCGCCGGGGGATCACCCCGTGGCGAGGTCCGGGCGGCCCTGGTCGAGCTGGGCTACGGCCCGGACGAGATCCGCGAGGTGATGGACGTGGTCGACGAGGATGATCCGGTCGAGGAGATGGTACGTAGCGCACTGCGCCAGCTGGCTCGGAATCGATGACGCCCCAGGCGAGACGCGAGGTCCTGACAGATGGCGTGTCGGCGGCCGCGGCACCGGCCGACGGGATCACGCGGGCACCCGACGGAGGGCCGGGTGGGGTTCGGCCCGTCGATCCGGAGGTGGGGCCGGCGGAGGAGGCGGAGGACGCCGGGCTCAGGCCTCGCACCCTCGACGAGTTCGTCGGGCAGGGCCAGCTCACCGAGCACCTCCGCATCGTCATCGAGGCGGCGTTGAAACGGCAGCAGCCGGTCGACCACCTGTTGTTCGCCGGGCCTCCGGGTCTGGGCAAGACCTCGCTGGCCGGGATCGTGGCCGCGGAGATGGGAGTCGGGCTCAGGATCACCGCCGGCCCCGTGCTCGTCCGGTCCGGTGATCTGGCCGCGCTGCTCACCGATCTCCAGGAGGGCGACGTCCTGTTCATCGACGAGATCCACCGGCTCCACCGGTCGGTCGAGGAGATCCTCTATCCGGCCATGGAGGACTTCAAGCTGGACATCCTCATCGGCAAGGGCCCGACGGCGCGCAGCATCCGTCTCGACCTTCCCCGCTTCACCCTGGTCGGGGCCACCACCCGGACAGGGCTGGTGGCCGGTCCGCTGCGCGACCGGTTCGGGTTCGTCGGCCGCCTCGACCACTACGACGTCGACGAGCTGCAGGCCATCGTCACCCGTTCCGCAGGCATCCTGGCCGTGCCCATCGACGTCGAGGGCGCCCGCCGCATCGCGGAGCGCTCACGGGGCACCCCGCGCATCGCCAACCGGCTCCTGCGGCGGGTGCGGGACTTCGTCGAGGTCCGGGCCGAGGGGACGATCACCTCGGATGCGGCCGTCACCGGACTCGAGGTGTTCGGCGTGGACGAGCTCGGCCTCGACAAGGTCGACCGGTCGATCCTCGACGTCCTGTGCCGCCGTTTCGCAGGCCGGCCGGTGGGCCTCACCACCCTGGCGCAGTGCATCGGCGAGGAGCCCGACACCATCGAGGATGCCTACGAGCCCTACCTCCTCCAGCAGGGGCTCCTCCAGCGCACCACCCGCGGCCGCATCGCCGCACCCCGGGCGTGGGCCCACCTCGGCCTCAGCCCGGTCGAGTCCACCCTGCTCTGAGTGATCGGTCCGGCGCGCGATCGGTCCGGTGCGCGATCGGTGCGGGCCGAGCGATCGGTGCTGGCTGAGCGATCGGTGCGGCGGCTTCACCCGAAGAGCCCGTCGCACCGGACCGACCACGGCGGGACATCGGCCATCCACACGAGGAGGCCGACCGGGTCTGCCACCATGGTGGCCATGTCGGAGCTCATCTCGGACCCGGTCCTCCGGCACCCAGGCGTTCCGGCCGGGGTACCCATGGACGCGTACGACTACGGCCTCCCCGAAGACCTCATCGCCCAGGAACCGATCGAGCCGCGGAGCGCGGCCCGCCTGTTGATCGATCCCGGCCTGACCGGGGACGGGGCCATCGGGCATGCGACCGTGGCCGACCTCCCCCGGCTCCTGCGACCCGGCGATGTGGTGGTCGTCAACGAGACCCGGGTGCTGCCCGCCCGACTGGATCTGGTCAAGGCCACCGGTGGGCACGCCGAGGTCCTCCTGCTCGAGCCGGTGGACAGCGCCGCCGTGGTGTGGGAAGCGCTCGTCCGTCCGGGTCGGCGGTTGCCGGACCCGACGCCTCTGTTCGAAGTGGTGTCCGGGTCGCCGGTGCTGGAGGTCGGGGCCGCACCATCCGGGGCCGACGACGGCCGGCGCCTGGTCAGGCTCATCGACCCTTCGGTGGTGGAACGCGCCGGCCGGGTGCCGCTGCCGCCCTACATCCACCGCGGCCTCGGTGACCCGGACCGGTACCAGACGGTGTACTCGAGGTCGCGGAGCCTGGGCGAACAGTCGGTGGCCGCCCCCACCGCCGGACTGCACTTCACCCCGGAGCTCCTCGACGCCTGCCGCGGCGCCGGGGCGACCGTCGTCGGGGTGGATCTCGCCATCGGCCTCGACACCTTCCGACCCGTGACCGCCCCCACCGCCGAGGAGCACGTGATCCACTCCGAGCGTTACTCGGTCCCCGCGGCCACCATGGCCGCCTGCACCGACGCCGATCGGGTGGTCGCGGTGGGGACGACGGCGGTGCGGGCCGTCGAAACCGCGGCCGCCACCGGGGCGCTGAGCGGCCGGACCGATCTCTACATCCACGGCCACTACGACTTCTCCGTGGTCGACGTACTGGTCACCAACTTCCACCTGCCGCGGTCGAGCCTGCTGTTGTTGGTCGAGGCCTTCTGCGGGCCGGTCTGGCGCCGGCTGTACGCCACGGCCATGGCCGAGCGGTACCGGTTCCTCTCCTTCGGCGACGCCATGGTGGTGGGCCGTGGTTCCCACCGCAGCGGTCCGGGATGAACCGGACCCGGGTCGAGATCACCTCCACCGACGGCGCGGCGCGGACCGGGCTGGTGCACACCAGTCGGGGCACCTACTCGATCCCCGCGTTCATGCCCGTGGGCACCCGGGGGGCGGTCAAGGCCCTGGACAGCGCCGACCTCGACCGGCTGGGTGTCGAGACGGTGCTGGCCAACACCTACCACCTGATGCTCCGCCCCGGCGCGGCCACCGTCGCCGCCCTCGGTGGGCTGCACCGCTTCGCGGGGTGGTCCGGCCACACCCTGACCGATTCGGGCGGCTACCAGGTCCACTCGTTGCGACCGGCGGTCGACGACGACGGCGTCACCTTCGCGTCGGTCTACGACGGCCAGCGTGTCCGGCTCACCCCCGAATCCGCCGTCGTCGCCCAGGGCCTCATCGGGGCCGACATCCAGATGGTGCTCGACGTGTGCGCCACCCTGCCGGCGCCGACCGAGGCGCTGCGGGAGGCCGTCGAGCGGACGGCGGCGTGGGCCGCCCGGGCCGCGGTGTGCCATGACCGGCTCGACGCCCGACCGGAGGGCCAGGCCCTCTTCGGCATCGTGCAGGGGGGCACCGATCCGGGCCTGCGGGCCGAAAGCGCCCGGCGAACCGTCGAGCTCGGCTTCGACGGGTACGGGATCGGGGGCTTGTCCGTGGGCGAGCCGCGTCCCGCCATGCTCGACGCCCTGGCCGCCACTGTGCCCCACCTGCCCGCCGACCGCCCCCGGTACCTGATGGGGGTGGGGGATCCGGTTGGACTGATGGAGGCGATCGCTCTCGGGGTCGACCAGTTCGACTGCGTGGCCCCCACCCGTCAGGCCAGGCACGGGGCCATGCTGACCAGCACCGGTCGCCTCAACCTCCGCAACGCCGTGCACGCACGTGACGACGGGCCCCTCGACGCCGCCTGCCGCTGTTCCACCTGTGCGCGCTGGTCGAAGGGGTATCTGCGCCACCTGCTGGTGGTGGGGGAGCCCACCGCCTGGCGCCTGCTCAGCATCCACAACCTGGCCTTTGTGCTCGGATTGGTGGCGGAGGCCCGCACGGCAATCGAGCACGGGCGCTTCGACGAACTGCGGGCGCGGACGGCGGAGGTGTGGTCGGCCTGAGGGTGGCGGCATCTCACCCGGGATGCCCTGGGCTAGAGTCGGAACGCTGTGCCCACCTCCGACCCCTTCCGTGATCTCCGATGATGGCTGCCCTGGTCCTCCCCATCCTCGCGGCTGCTGCGGCGAAGAAGTCGAGCGGGAGCCCGGCACTGTTGATCTTCGTGCTCATCGCGGCCGGCTTCTACTTCCTCATCTACCGCCCGCAACAGCGCAAGGCCAAGGCGGTCCGGGAGCAGACCAAGAGCTTCGACGTGGGCGACGAGGTGCTCACTGCCGGCGGCATCGTGGGCCACATCATCGACATCCAGGACGATCGGGTGACCTTGGAGACGAGTGTCGGCGCCTCGTTCGTGGTGCTCAGACAGTACGTGCTCCGCAAGCTGGAGGAGCCCGAGCCCGCCGAGCCGGACGAGGAGCTGTCCGACGACAGTGAGTACGACGGCGAGTACGGGGACGAGCACCCAGACGTCGCCGACGGAACGGACGAGTTCGACGAGGAGGACGATCCGGAGGAGACAGAGACCCACGGGACGTCCCCCACCGAAGACCACCCCGCCGGACACGGCGGCGCCAACCCGACCGGTGATGAGAAGCATGGCCCTGACGGATCGCCGATCACCTGAGCACCGATGAAGAACAAACGCTCGCTGTGGGTCAGTCTGCTCACGGTCATCGCCATCGCGGTGATCGCCCTGACCGCCACCCTGGCTTCGGGCTGGTCGCCCAAGCTGGGGCTCGACCTCGACGGCGGGCTGTCGGTCGTCTACCAGACCCACACGCCGGTCAACCAGGCGCAGCTCGACACCATCGTGACCATCCTCAACAACCGGGTCGACGCGGGCGGGGCCAGCGGGGCCACGGTGGCCAGCCAGGGGAAGAACCAGATCTCGGTGCAGATCCCCGGCGAGAAGAACACCCAGCAGATCCTGCCAGACATTGGGCAACACCGCCCAGCTCTTCTTCCGGCCCGCCCTCTGCTACGCGCCGCCGCTGACGGTGGCCAAGGGGAAGAAACCGTCGACCGGCCCGCTTCCCACCTGCACGGCGGCGACCCAGCTGACCGCAGCCAATCTGCAGGTCACTCCCGACTCGAGCAACGTCAACGGCTACACCAGCAACACCAACATCGCCGCCGACCCCACCTTCGCCACCTACAAGTCCACCTCGCCGCTCGACGACAACAAGAACGACACGGTGCTGCTGCCGGGAACAGCGGCCGAGGGATCGGGCCGGTACGTGCTGGCCCCGGCCCAGCTGACCGGCACCGCCGTCAAGTCGGCCAGCGCCCAGCTCAACAACGGGCAGTGGACGGTCAACCTGGTGCTCACCGGCCCGGGCTCCACGGCCTGGGACACGCTGGCCAAGCAGCAGTTCCACGCCATCATCGCCATCGACCTCGACGGCCAGGTCATCTCCGCCCCCATCACCCAGCCCACCCAGGCGGCGTTCACCCCGTTCAACGGGCAGGTGCAGATTTCGGGCAGCTTCACCGAGAACGAGGCCAAGACGCTGGCCACCGAGTTCACCTACGGAGCCCTGCCCGTGAAGCTCGACCGGCTCACCGTCGAGACCGTCTCGCCCACCCTGGGCAAGGCCTCGCTGCACGCCGGTCTGATCTCTGGTCTGGCCGGACTGCTGCTCGTCCTGTTGTACGTGATCTTCTACTACCGGCTGCTCGGCGTGGTGGTCGTCGCCGGACTGGCGGTAACCGGCGCCTTGTTGTGGGCCATCATCTCGATACTGGGGCAGAGCTTCAACATCACCATCGACCTGGCCGGCGTGATCGGCATCATCGTGTCGATCGGGATCACCGTCGACTCCTACATCGTGTACTTCGAACGTCTGAAAGACGAGGCGCGGTCCGGGCGTACCGTGCGGAGCAGTGTGGACAAGGGGTTCGCCAGCGCCTTCCGCACCGTGCTGGCCGCCGACGCGGTCTCCCTCCTCGGTGCCGTCGTCCTCTACGAATTCTCCATCGGCCCGGTGCAGGGCTTCGCCCTCTTCCTCGGGATCTCGACGCTGCTCGACGTCTTCGTCACCTACTTCTTCACCCGGCCCTTCGTCATCCTCCTCGGGCGCAGTCGGAGTGGCAGTGAGGTCCGGGGCATGAGCGTGGCCAGCGGCCTCGGCGTGACCGCGGGGGCGACCCCATGAACCGCCGGCGCTCCAACGGCAGCAACGGCAAGGGCGACGCCGAAGCCGGGGCCAACGGCCACGGCGAGCTGCCCGAAGGGGAGCTGCCCGAGGGGGAAGAGGCGGCCCTCGAGCTGGACGAGGCCTTCGACGAGGAGATCGAATTCGCGGCCGAGGAACAGGATCGCGAGGCCCGCGGCGAGAAGCGCCACAACGTGTTCATCCGCCTCTACCGCGGCGAGACCTCGTTCGATTTCATCGGCAACCGCAAGTGGTGGTTCGGCATCTCCGCCTTCATCATCCTCCTCGGCATCGTCTCCCTCAGCACCCGGGGCCTCAACGAGGGCATCGACTTCAAGGGCGGGCAGTCGTGGCTGGTCTCCTCGCAGACCCTCACCGTGGCCCAGGCCACGGCGGCGGCGGAGTCGGCCGGGGTCACCCAGCCCACCGTGGTCCAGCTGACCGACCAGCTCAACCACACCCGCCAGATCCAGGTCACCGTCGACCTCAACTCGAAGTCGGTGGCCGAGCGCACCTCGATCGAGAACAACGTGCAGGACGCCCTGGCCAAGGCGGCCCACACCACACCGGACAACGTCAACTTCAACGACGTGGGCCCCACCTGGGGCGGCCAGGTCACCCGGGACGCCATCAAGGCCCTGATCATCTTCTTCATCGCGGTCACCCTCTACATCTCCGTCCGGTTCGAGTTCAAGATGGCCGTGGCCGCCATCGTGGCGGTGCTCCACGACATCCTGGTGACGGTGGGCATCTATTCGCTGACCGGGTTCCAGGTGACTCCGGACACGGTGGTGGCCGTGCTCACCGTGCTCGGCTATTCGCTCTACGACACCGTCGTGGTCTTCGACCGGATACGGGAGAACGCCAAGGGACTGGGCGCCTCCGGACGCATCACCTACTCCGAGATGGTCAACCTGTCGATGAACCAGACGCTGGCCCGGTCCATCAACACATCGTTGGTGGCCATCGTGCCCGTCCTCTCGGTGCTGGTGGTCGGCTCGTTCATCCTGGGCGCGACCTCGCTGCAGGACTTCGGGCTGGCGCTGGTCATCGGGCTGACCAGCGGTGCCTACTCCTCGATCTTCATCGCCTCGCCGCTCCTGGCCATGATGAAGGAGCGTGAGCCTCGCTACACCACCATCCGCCAGCGTCTCGAAGCCCGTGGGGAACGGGGCGCGGTGCTCACCCCGGCCAGCGCCGCGGCCATGGCCGGGGCCGCGGGGGGGAGCGGGCGGCCCCAGGGTCGTGCGGCCAAGCAGACCGGCGTCATTCGGCCCGGAGCGGGTGCGTCGTCCCGCCGGGCCACAACCGGAACCCGCAACGGCGGCGGCTCGGCCGGCACCGAGCCGGTCGGGGCCGCGGCCGGATCGCAGAGGGGTGGGTCGCGGGCGTCGACCGGCGGCGGCCGCACCGCCTCCGGCCCGACCCGGCCGGGCGGAAACCGGCCACCGCCCCGCCCCCGGAAGGGAAAGGGCAAGGGCGGAAAGGGCAAGCGCCGCTGACCGGCCGGCCCCGGTCCGCTGACCCGGGGCCCGTCCGAGGTACCGGTGCGCCTGTCGGGACAGGTACCGTGTAGGCATGGCCCTGGCCACACCAGTCCCTGCTGAGGGGGCCGCCAGCGAGGTCGAGGAGTACGTCGCGGGTTCCTCGCTGCCGGCCGCGGAGGCGGCGCTGCTGGTTCCCGTGCTCCAGTCGTTCCTCCGCCGCCACCCCGGTGACGACACGTCCCTCATGGTGCGGGCGGCGGAGACGGCCACGGTGGCCCACCGGGGTCAGCTCCGGCGGTCGGGGGAGCCGTACATCACCCATCCCATCGCCGTGGCCGGCATCGTCGCCGACCTCGGATTGGACGCCCAGACCGTGGCGGCCGCACTCCTCCACGACGCGGTGGAGGACACCGGGGTCACCAACGAGATCATCGACCGGGACTTCGGTCCGTCTGTCGCGCTCATCGTGGACGGGGTGACCAAGCTCGATCGCCTCCAATTCGACTCCAAGGAGGCCCAGCAGGCGGCCACCGTGCGCAAGATGTTGGTGGCCATGGCCAACGACTGGCGGGTCCTGATCATCAAGCTGGCCGACCGGCTGCACAACATGCGGACCCTGTCGGTGATGCCGGAGTGGAAGCAGCGCCGGACCGCCCAGGAGACCCTGGACATCTACGCCCCACTGGCCCACCGGCTCGGCATCCAAGAGGTCAAATGGCAACTCGAGGACCTGGCCTTTGCCACCCTCCACCCCAAGCGGTACGCGGAGATCGAACAGATGGTGGCCAGCCGCGCCCCGCTCCGGGACGAGTTCTTGGCCCGCGTCCTGGTGGCGGTCCGCGAGCGGATGGCGGCTTCGGGGGTGACCGCCGAGGTCACCGGCCGCCCGAAGCACCTGTGGAGCATCTACGAGAAGATGGTCGTCAGGGGCAAGGAGTTCGACGACCTCTTCGACTTGGTGGGGATCCGGGTCATCGTCGAGTCGGAGAAGGACTGCTGGGCCGCCCTCGGATCGATCCACGCCATCTGGCCCCCCGTGCAGGGCCGGTTCAAGGACTACATCAATTCCCCCAAGTTCAACCTCTACCAGTCGCTGCACACCACGGTGATCGGCCTCGACGGGAAGCCGATCGAGGTGCAGGTTCGGACCCACGAGATGCACCGTCGGGCCGAGTACGGCATCGCCGCCCACTGGGGGTACAAGGAGAGCCCGGGTCGGCCCGATCGCAACGCGCTCCCGGCCGGCAAGCCGGGCAAGGAGGCGGGTGGGGTGGGCAAGGGCAGGGGGAAGTCCGCCCTGAAGGACGCCCCGTCCAAGTCGTCGGCGGCCGGCGGGGCGAAAGGGGAGGGCGGCAAGAAAGGTTCGTCGGTCACTGCGGCCCAACGCGCCGAGCTGGCCGAACGGGACCGGCGGGCCGAGCGGCTGGCCCTGGCCAAGGAGACCTCGTCGACGACGGCGGAGATCGAATGGATGCAGCGGATCGTCGACTTCCAGAACGAGACCACCGATCCCATCGAGTTCCTCGAGGCGCTCAAGCTCGACCTCGAAGAGGACGAGGTCTACGTCTTCACCCCCAAGGGCAAGGTCATCGCTCTCACCGCCAACGCCACGCCGGTCGACTTCGCCTATGCCATCCACACCGAGGTCGGCCACCGCTGCATCGGCGCCAAGGTCAATGGGCGGCTCGTCCCGCTCGACACCCGGCTCAGCTCGGCCGACACCGTGGAGATCTTCACCTCGAAGGCGCCGACGGCCGGCCCCTCCCGCGACTGGCTCGGCATGGTGGCGTCCTCCCGGGCGCGGAGCAAGATCCGCCAGTGGTTCTCGCGTGAACGGCGTGAGGATGCCATCGAGGTCGGTCGCGACGAGCTGATCAAAGAACTCCGCCGCGAGGGCCTTCCCGTGCAGAAGCTCGCCTCGGAGCATGCCCTGGCCGACCTGGCCATCGCCATGAACTATGCCGATCTGGATGCGCTGCACGCGGCCATCGGCGACAACCGGATCTCCGCCCGCGCCGTCGCCCAGCGCGTGCTGCGGGACCTCCGGGGCGGCGTCTACGAGGAGCAGCTCCCCGTCACCGCCCGCCAACAACCCACCGCCACCCGACCGGGCCGGGGTTCGGCGGTCGGCGTCTACGTCGAGGGACTCGACGACCTGATGGTGCGCCTGTCCCGGTGCTGCACACCGGTGCCCGGGGATGAGATCGTGGGCTTCGTGACCCGCGGCCGGGGTGTGTCGGTGCACCGGGCCGACTGCGCCAACGCCGCCTCGCTGGCCAGCCGCTCGCGCGAGCGCCTCATCGAAGTCGAGTGGGACCACCGGTCCTCCGGTGTGTTCGTGGCCACGATCGAAGTGGTGGCCATCGACCGATCGCGGCTCCTCACCGATGTGACCAAGGTGGTGTCCGAGCATCACCTCAACATCGTGAGCGCCAACACCCAGACCGACCCCGACCGCATCAGCCGCATGCGGTTCGACGTGGAGTTGGCCGACCCGGCTCATCTCGAGTCGGTCCTCAACCTGATCCGGCATCTCGACGCCGTCTACGACGTCTACCGGATCCTCCCCGGCAAGAAGGACTGAGCCGCCGTGCCGGACGAGACCAGGGCCGCGCGCGCCCCGAGTGGCACCCACGACGTGCTGTGGCCGGAATCGACCCGGTGGGAATCGCTGGTGGCCACCTTCGCCTCCCAGGTCGAAGCGGCCGCCTACGGCCTGGCCCACACCCCCATCTTCGAGGACGCCCGGGTCTTCCGCCGGGGCATCGGCGAGGCCAGCGACGTGGTGGGCAAGGAGATGTACGAATTCGAAGACCGCGGCGGCCGCACCCTGGCCCTCCGGCCCGAGGGCACCGCCCCCCTGGTCCGGGCCTTCGTCCAGCACCGGCCGCCGTTGCCGTGGAAGGCCTGGTACGTGACGCCGGCCTTCCGGTACGAGCGGCCCCAGGCCGGGCGCTACCGCCAGCACCACCAGTTGGGTGTCGAGGCCCTCGGGTCGCCCGATCCCGACCTCGACGTCGAGGTCGTCTCCCTGGCCGACGGGTTCTTCCGTTCCCTCGGGCTGGCCTCGTTCGACCTCAGGATCAACTCGATGGGCGACGGTGTGTGCCGCCCGGGCTACCTCCAGCTTCTCCACGCCCATCTGGACGAACGCCGCCAGGAGCTCTGTGCCGAGCACCGCGGGCGGCTGGACGCCAATCCCCTCCGGGTCCTCGACTGCAAGCGCGAGGAGTGCCGGGCCGCATCGGCCGGGGCCCCCCACCTCATCGACCACCTGTGTGGCCCGTGCCGCCTCCACCTCGATCGGGTCTGCGACGGACTCGACGCGCTCGGGGTGCCCTACGGGTTCGATCACCGCCTGGTCCGGGGGTTCGACTACTACAGCCGCACCACCTTCGAATTCGCGTCCGGGGCCCTCGAGTCGGCCCAGAACGGGATCGGCGGAGGCGGCCGCTACGACGGGTTGGTGGAGATGCTCGGCGGTCCTCCGACGCCGGGGATCGGCTTCGGGATCGGCATCGAGCGGGTTCTGCTGGCGTGCGACGCGGAGGGGGTCTTCGCCGTCGAGCCCACCCCGCCCGACGCGTTCGTGGTCGACGTGACCGGGGGACGGTCCGCCCGTGACATCACGGCCGAGCTGCGCCGGGCCGGATTGCGGGCCGACCGGGCCTTCGACGACCGCTCGATGAAGTCGCAATTGAAATCGGCCGACCGTTCCGGTGCCGGGGTGGCGCTGATCGTGGGAACGGAGGAGTTGGCAGCGGGTACGGTGTCCCTGCGACCCATGCGGGGGTCAGGGGAGCAGCGCACCGTGCTGCGATCCGAGGTGGTGCAAGCCGTGCGTGACCAGTCCGGTCGTGGGTGACCGGTCCGGCCGCCGCGGTACGGAACCGCCACCCCGCGAGCCCGAGCGGCCCTCATCAGGCCCGCAGCCGAAAGGACCACCTGCTGTGACCTCCTCCCCGCCGTCGGCCGAGACCACGTCCATGCGCACCCGGCTGTGCGGGACGCTCCGCGCCGAGGATGTCGGCTCGACGGTCACCGTGTGCGGGTGGGTGGCCAAGCGTCGTGAGCACGGCGAGCACCTGGCCTTCGTCGACGTGCGCGATCACACCGGCATCATCCAGTGCGTGGTGCCGGGCACCGTGGACGTCCGCAGCGAGTACGTCGTGGCCGTGGAGGGTGTCGTCCGGCACCGGCCCGAGGGCACCGTCAACCCGGAGATCCCCACCGGCGAGGTCGAGCTCGGTGAGTGCACGGTGACCCTGCTCAACGCGGCGGAACCTCCGCCGTTCGCGGTGGACGACCGCGCCGAGGTCGATGAGGTCACCCGCCTCCGGTACCGGTATATCGACCTGCGGCGGCCGCGCATGCAGTCCAACCTCCGCCTCCGGGCCACCGTGAACCGTTCCCTGCGGGCGGCCATGGTCCGCCAGGGATTCGTGGAGGTGGAGACGCCGCTCCTCTGGGCGCCCACCCCCGAGGGGGCCCGGGAGTTCACCGTGCCCAGCCGGTTGAGCCCGGGCTCGTGCTACGTGCTGCCGCAGAGCCCGCAACTGGCCAAGCAGCTGCTCATGGTGGCGGGCATGGACCGCTACTTCCAGATCGCCCGGTGCCTCCGAGACGAGGACCTCCGGGCCGACCGCCAGTTCGAGTTCACCCAACTCGACGTGGAGGCCTCGTTCGTCGACCAGGAGGACGTGCTCGAGTTCGTGTCGGAGGCCGTGCTCGACACCGCCGAAGCGGTCACCGGCGAGCGTCCCCCCGCCATCCCGCGGATGACCTGGGCCGATGCCATCGACCGGTACGGCTCCGACAAACCCGATCTGCGCTTCGGGATGGAGCTGGTCGAGCTGTCGCCGGTCTTCGACGGTACCGAGGTCAAGGCGTTCGGCGCCCCGTGTGTGAAGGCACTCGTGCTGGAGGGCGGTGCCGACCTCAGCCGTTCGAAGCTCGACGGGCTGACCGACCGGGCCCGGCAGCTCGGGGCCAAGGGGCTGGCCTGGTTCAGGGTCACCGGCGTGGACGGTGGTGCCGGCCTCGGCCTCGACTCACCCCTCGACCGGTTCCTCTCCGACGACGAGCGGTCCGGCCTGCTGGCCGCCACCGGTGCTGCGGCCGGCGACCTGGTCCTCGTGGTGGCCGACCAGCACCGTCTGGCCTGCGCCGTCCTCGGTCAGCTCCGCCTCGACCTGGGCGGTCGACCGGTCAGCGAGGGTCCCTACCGGTACCTGTGGGTGGTCGACTTCCCGATGTTCGAGGGCGAGGACGAGTCCGGCACACCGGTGGCGGCCCATCACCCGTTCACCATGCCCCATCCCGACGACATCGACCGGCTCGAGTCCGACCCCACCTCGGTCCGCTCCCAGGCCTACGACCTGGTGCTCAACGGTTGGGAGCTCGGATCGGGCAGCGTCCGGATCCACCGCCCGGACATCCAGAGCCGGGTGTTCGCCGTGCTGGGCATCGGTGAGGAGGAGGCGCAGTCCCGCTTCGGGTTCCTGCTCGGCGCCTTCCGGTACGGCGCCCCACCGCATGCCGGGTTCGCGGTGGGCCTCGACCGGTTGGTGGCCATCTTCGCCGGGGAGGACAGTATCCGCGAGGTGATCGCCTTTCCGAAGACCCAGTCCGGATCGGACCCGATGACCGGCGCCCCGAAGCCGGTTGCTCCCGGCGTGCTGGCCGACCTCGGGCTGCAGCCCATCCCGCGGAAGGAGTGAGCAGCCCTGGTGGCCGATGACGATCTCTTCTCGGGCGCGGCGGCCGAACGGCTGTCCGCCCGTGCGCCCCTGGCGGCACGGATGCGGCCCCGCACCCTGGACGACATCATCGGCCAGCAACATCTGGTGGGCCCGGGGGCCCCGCTGCGCTCCCTCATCGAATCCGACCGGCTGACCTCGGCCATCCTCTGGGGACCACCGGGAACCGGCAAGACCACCCTGGCCTCGGTACTGGCCACGGCCACGGAGAAGCGGTTCGTACCCCTGTCGGCGGTGAGCGCCGGGGTCAAGGACGTGCGCGAGGTGGTCGACGCGGCTCGACGCCTGCTCGGCGAGCAGGGGAGGGGCACCATCCTCTTCCTCGACGAGGTCCACCGGTTCAACCGTGCCCAACAGGACGCCCTGCTTCCCTCGGTCGAAGAGGGGCTGATCGTCCTGGTCGGCGCCACCACCGAGAACCCGTTCTTCCAGGTCAACGCCCCACTGCTGTCGAGGTCGACGCTGTGGCGCCTCGAGCCCCTCTCGGTCGACGAGCTGACCGAGGTGGTGGCCCGCGCCCTCGATGTCGAAGGGGCCGCGGCGGACCGCGATGCCGTCGCCGCTCTGGTCGGGCTGGCCGACGGGGACGCCCGAGCGGTCCTGACCACGCTGGAGGTGGCGCTCGCCCTGGCCGGACCCTCACCCGTGACGCTCGCCGACGTGGAGCGGGCCCGCCACTCCCGCCTGCAGCACTACGGGGAGGACGACCATTACGACCAGGTGAGCGCGTTCATCAAGTCCATTCGCGGATCCGACCCGGACGCCGGCCTCTACTGGTTGGCCCGGATGCTGGAGTCGGGGGAAGACGCCCGCTTCATCGCCCGCCGTCTGGTCATCCTGGCCAGCGAGGACATCGGTGAGGCCGATCCGTTGGCGCTGGTGGTGGCCGACGCGGCCGCCAGGGCCGTCGAGTTCGTGGGCCTCCCGGAGGCCCAGCTCAACCTGGCCCAGGCCGTGGTGCACCTGGCCTGCTCCCCGAAGTCGAACCGGGTGACGGTGGCTCTCGGTCTGGCCCAACGCGATGTGCGCGAGGGTCCCCGGGGGGACGTGCCCGGCCACTTGCGCGACGCCCACTACCGCAGTGCGGCCGCCATCGGCCACGGCGAGGGGTACGTCTACCCCCACGACCGGCCGGACGCCTTCGTCGACCAGCAGTACCGTCCCGACGAGCTGGCCGGGAACCGGTACTACGAACCGAGTGGACGGGGGCACGAAGCCGTGCTGTCCGAGCGGCTGCACCGCTGGCGCCATGAGAACCCCGCCGGGGAGCCGGTGGGCGGAGGTGACGGGGACGACCCGCCGGACCCGGGTGGCGGCGCGGCCCCATCGGCGGACCCGTAGTGGAGACTGAACCCATGATGCCGGAGCTCGGGACGCTGCCTCCGGGCGGTCACCGCCCTCATCGGCGGCACCGGCTCCGACGCCCGGGGCCCCAGCGGGCACCCCACCTGGGGCCCCGGTCCCGACCGACGCTCCGGTGGGTGTCGTTGGCGTCGGTCGGTCTCGTCGTGACGGGCCTGCTTGTCACGCTGCCGTCGCCGGGAGCCGGTGGCTCGGTGCCGTCGCCGGGAGCCGGTGGCGCCGGAGTGTCGCCGGAGGTCCGCATCCCGGGAGCGCTCCCGGCCCTTCCGTCCGGCGCGCGGGTCGTCGGACCCGCCGACGGCGCGACCACGATCACCGCGGACGTCACCCTCAATCCCCCGCACCCGGCCGCACTCGACGCGTACGCCGACGAGGTATCCGACCCAGGCTCGGCCCACTACCGTCGTTATCTCACGACCCGACAGTTCGCCGCAGCGTTCGGGCCTGGCCCGGCCACGTTGGTCGCCGTGAGGGCCTGGCTGGCGTCGGCCGGTCTGGAGGTCGGCCGGTTCGCCCCGAACGGCCTCATGGTACCGGTGAGGGGCACGGTGGCGACGATGGAGCGGGCCTTCGCCGTTCCGCTGGTCGACGCCAGCCTCAGCGATGGCCGGGTGGTCCGGGTGGTCACCGCCGAACCGCAGGTTCCCACCGGCCTGGCCACGGCCGTCGCCGGGGTGGTCGGGCTCAGTACGGTGGCCGTGCTCCACCCTCAGGTCCGGATGGGCCCACCTGCCCCCACAACCTCGACCCCCACCGCCGGCGTTCCCGTTGGGCCGGTGCACGGCTCGGTGGGGGCCCACGTGGCCGACACGGCCCACGCCGGTCCGCAGGCCTGCGCGGCGGCTGACGGAGTCGCGGCCAGCGGGGGCTGGACGGCGGAGCAGCTGGCATCCACCTACGATTTCGATTCGCTCTACGCCCAGGGGAGGCTGGGGGTCGGGCAGCGGGTGGCCATCTTCGAGCTCGAGCCCTTCACCGGCACCGACGTGGACACCTACGAGGCCTGCTTCGGGGTGCATGTCCCGGTCTCGACCGTGCCGGTGGACGGAGGAGCGGTCGGACCACAGAGCGGGGAGGCGGCCCTCGACATCGAAGCGGTGGCCGGGCTCGCCCCGGCCTCGTCCGTCGTGGTCTACTCCGGGCCGAACGTGGGAACCGGACCCATCGACACCTACACGGAGATGATCGACGACACGTCGAACCGGGTCATCACCACCAGCTGGGGCGAGTGCGAGGGGGCAGGGGGGATCGATCAGGCGCAGCAGGAGTACGAGTACCGGCTGTTCCAACTGGCCCGGATCCAGGGCCAGACGGTGTTCGCGGCGGCCGGCGACGCCGGATCCTCGGACTGCTATGCCCCGCCGGAAAATACCAATACGGCGCTGTCGGTCGACGATCCGGCCGATCAGCCCGACGTGACCGGCGTCGGCGGCACGTCGTTGACCTCGATCGTGTCCTCTCGGCTGACCGAGACGGTGTGGAACGACGGTGCCGGTGCCGGCGGGGGTGGGGTGTCGAAGGACTTCGCCGCACCGCCGTGGCAGCAGATCCCCGAGGTCCGGAACGCCTCGTCCGTCCACACCTGCGGATCGGCGAAGACCGAGCAGTGCCGCGAAGTGCCCGACGTGGCGGCATCGGCCGACCCCGACCACGGGGATGTCATCTTCTTCGACGGCTTCTGGCAGCGCATCGGCGGCACCAGCGCCGCAGCACCCTTGTGGGCGGCCCTGACCGCGGTGGCCAATCAGGGGTGCGCGTCGTCGGCCGGATTTCTCGATCAGCGGCTCTACGCCGCCGGGGCCGGACCGTCGCCGCCGTTCAACGACATCACCGTCGGCAACAACGACTTCCTGGATCCGTCGTCACCGACGCCCGACTACCCGGCCACCGCCCACTACGACTTGGCGTCGGGCTGGGGATCGCCCCGGGCGCTGGCCCTGTTGGGCGTGTTCTCGGGGTCGAGCGCCGGCTGTCCGTCGGTCACCGGGCTCGACTCCTCGTCGGGCCCGGCCACCGGGGGGCGGAGCGTGGTCGTCAGCGGCAGGGGGTTCGGGACCGGTGTCCCGACGGTCCGGTTCGGGTCCATCCCGGCGAGGATCACCCGCCACACCCCCACCTCGGTGACCGTCGTCACGCCCGATGTCCGGTCGGCCGCCAGGCTGGCCGTCACCGTGACCACCGGCGGCCCGGCGGCGGGGACCAGCGCGGTGGTGCCGGCCGGTGTGTACACGTTCATATCGCCCGTGGTCCAGGCCGTGATCCCGGACAAGGGACCGACAGCCGGCGGCGAGCAGGTCACCGTGTTGGGGGCGCACTTCTCCGGCACCACCTCGGTGCGGTTCGGATCGGTCCCGGCGTCGTTCACCGTGACATCGGCCACGACCCTGCTGACCCGGGTGCCACCCGGCCCGTCCGGGGGCGCCACCGTGGATGTCACCGTCACGAGCCCGGATGGGGTCAGCCCCCCGGTGGTCGGCGACCGCTACACCTACGCGCTACCGGGTTACTGGCTGGTCGGCCTCCGACGGCGGCATCTTCGCCTTCGGCGACGGCCCGATTCTACGGGTCGACCGGCGGGACCCCCCTCAACCAGCCCGTGGTGGGCATGGCCGCCACCCAGGACGGCCACGGCTACTGGCTGGTGGCCTCCGACGGGGGCATCTTCGCCTTCGGCGACGCCGGCTTCTACGGGTCGATGGGCGGGACCCCCCTCAACCGGCCGGTGGTGGGCATGGCCGCCACCCCCGACGGCCACGGCTACTGGCTGGTGGCCTCCGACGGGGGCATCTTCGCCTTCGGCGACGCCGGCTTCTACGGGTCGACCGGGGGGACCCCCCTCAACCGGCCGGTGGTGGGCATGGCCGCCACCCCCGACGGCCACGGCTACTGGCTGGTGGCCTCCGACGGGGGCATCTTCGCCTTCGGCGACGCCGGCTTCTACGGGTCGATGGGCGGGACCCCCCTCAACCGGCCGGTGGTGGGCATGGCCGCCACCCCCGACGGCCACGGCTACTGGCTGGTGGCCTCCGACGGGGGCATCTTCGCCTTCGGCGACGCCGGCTTCTACGGGTCGACGGGCGGGACCCCCCTCAACCGGCCGGTGGTGGGCATGGCGCAATCGCTGGGCGGCCACGGCTACTGGCTGGTGGCCTCCGACGGCGGTCTCTTCGCCTTCGGGGACGCCGGCTTCTACGGCTCGACGGGAGGGACGGCCCTCAACCGGCCGGTCGTGGCTATGGCCACGTCCTGACAGCCACGTCCTGACAGCCACGTCCTGACGGGCACGTCCTGACGGGCATCTATGCTGCCGCCGTGACGGTCGGCCGCCCCACCCAGACCGAGACGCCGGCATGACCGACACGATCGACATCGGTCGGCCCCGGGCCGAGCCGGCAGAGGCTGGACCTGCGCTTCCCCCACCCCCTGCCACACTTCCTGTCACCCTTCCCCCACCCCCCGCCCCGCCCCGACCGCCCGGTCCGGTGGCGACGTCCCGCCGGGTGCGACGGAACCGGTGGCTGTGGGGACTCGGCCTGCTCGCCTTCCTCGCCCTCCTGGGATGGTGGCTGGCCCCGTCGTCGCCGGGGACCGCGGCCCCGAACCGGCGCCCGCGCTCCGGGGCCGGTCACGGTCATCATGCCGCGGTGACGTCGAAGATGCGCCTCGACCCCGACTGGGAGGGGGACGGGAAGCCGGTGACCTTCGCCTTCGCCGGCGACAACAACTTCCCTTCGGGCAGCACGCTGGCCGCCCGGCTGGCCGATGACCCGGCCACCGCCCTCGGACCGGGGGCACGCCAGCTGCTCGGGGGCGTCGATCTCTCGATGGTCAACCTCGAGACCGCGCTGACCGACGGCACGTGCCCCGACCCCCAGGACAAGCAGTACGTCTTCTACGCCCCGGCCGCGGCCATCAGCGCCTTCCGGGGGGCCGGGGTGACCCTCGTCACCGAAGCGAACAACCACGGCGAGGACTGCGGGCAGGCCGGTCTGCAGATGTCGCTCGCGGCCAGGCAGCAGGCCAAGTACACCATCCTCGGCATCGGCCAGGACGCCGCCGGCGCGTTCGCCCCCTTCCGGATCACCATCGACGGACAGAAGATCGCCATCATCGCCGCCACCCAGGTCATCGACTCCGATCTCCAGACGGCATGGACGGCCACGTCCACCCAGCCCGGCCTGGCCTCCGCCTATGACGTGCCCGACCTGGTGAGGGCCGTCGAGTCGGCCCGGAAAGTGGCGGACACGGTCATCGTGTTCCTCCATTGGGGCACCGAGCTGGACGCCTGCCCCAATCCCGACCAGGAGCCCCTGGCCAATCTGCTGGTGCGGGCCGGCGCCGACATCATCGTGGGCAGCCACGCCCACGTCCTCCTCGGCGGCGGGTATCTCGGCACCGCCTACGTCGACTACGGGCTCGGCAACTTCGCCTTCTACAACGACCCGCCCCCCACCGACCAGAGCGGGTCCCTCGTGGTCACGGCCACCGGACGCCACATCGACAGCGTCATCTGGAGGCCGGCGGTCATCGAGAACGAGGTGCCAGAGCCCCTGTCCGGTGCCGCGGCCGCCTCCGCCCTCCAGAGCTGGACCTCGGCCCGAACCTGCACCGATGCCAGTGCCACCCCGCAAGCCTCCCTGGCCACACCCTCGAGCGAGACCTCTCCGGCCTCGGCCGCCGTCACCCAGCAGCTGTCTGTGGACTCGCCCTGACAGGCCCCCGGACGGCGGCGTCCCGACCGCCGGGCGGCTGCCGGCCGGCGGCGACAGGCGCCGGTCCCCGGTCCCGACCATCTAAGCTCGCGGGATCATGTCTGCCGGAGAGATCGCCGTCCTCGTGGCCAGCATCGCCAGCCTCGGAGCCGTCATCGGCCTCCTGGTGACGGTGGGCCGGCTGCGGCGGGAGATCCGCCGGGTCCAGGTGGTTGCCGAACAACTCGAACACCAGACGGTTCCCCTGGTCGCCGATGCCCACCGGGTGGTCGACCAGGCGGCCACCGAGATGGAACGTGTCGGCGCGGTGCTCGATTCCACCGAGTCGGTCCATGCCACCGTCGACTCGGCGTCGAAGCTGGCCTACCGGGCCTTTGCCAATCCGGTGGTGAAAGTACTGGCCGTGCGGGCCGGGGCCGCCACGGGTATCCGCCGGTTGACCACCGGGTCCGATCCGGCTCCGCACCCCGGACCGAACGGCAACGGCAACGGCGTGCGGCGATAATGCCCAAACGGACGTTCTGGCTGGCTACCGGCGTGGCCGTTGGCGCCGGATCGACGCTCTGGGCGGAGCGTAAGGTCCGACGCACCTGGCAGGAAGCCGCGGCCCGGCTCCAGCCCGACACCATCGTGGTCGAGGTGGGGAGGTCCGCCCGACAGGTGGCCGTCGGGGCCGGCGACCGGGTGCGGGACGCGGTGTCGTCCGGCCGGGAGGAGATGCAGCGACGCGAAGAGGAGTTGTGGGCCGAGCTGGCCGCACAGGGCACCGGACCCGAGCCTCCGCTCCACCTGCCCTCCGATCGGCAGTCATCGGACAGCCGACCCGCCGACACGGCGCCCGCGGCCAGCCGACCCGGACGCTCGGGCTCCCGACCGGCGCGCACCGGTCGTTCGAGGTTGGCCAGATTGGGCCGGCCGCTGGCAAAATCACTCTCTTACCTGGGCAACTAGGATCCGACGTCGTGACTTCCGGCACGGCGATGGACGCCGACCAGCTTCGCGCCGCGTTCACGCGGTTCTTCACCGAGCGTGGCCACATCGCGGTGCCGTCGGCCAGCCTCATCCCGCACGACCCGACAGTGCTGTACACCATCGCCGGCATGGTGCCCTTCAAGCCGTTCTTCGTGGGCGACGAGGTACCGCCCTGGAAACGGGCCACATCGGTCCAGAAGTGTTTCCGGACCGTGGACATCGATGTCGTCGGCTCCACCCTCAGGCACTGCACGTTCTTCGAGATGCTGGGCAATTTCAGCTTCGGCGACTATTTCAAGGCCGAAGCCATCCCGTTCGCCTGGGAGCTCGTGACCGAGGTGCTGGGCATCGACGGGGACCGGCTGTGGGTCACCGTTCACGAGAGCGACGATCAGGCCGAGCAGATCTGGACCGAGGGCGTCGGGATCCCTGCCCACCGGGTCCAGCGCCTGGGGGAGGACAACTTCTGGAAGATGGGGGAGACCGGGCCGTGCGGCCCGAGCTCGGAGATCTTCTTCGACAAGGGTGCCGCCTACGGTGACGAGGGAGGGCCGGCATCCGGCGGGCCCGAGCGCTTCGTCGAGATCTGGAACCTCGTCTTCATGCAGTACAACCGGACCGAGGACGGGGTGTCCGAGCCCCTGCCCCGTCCGAGCATCGACACCGGCGCCGGCCTGGAGCGCATCCTGCCGGTGCTCCAGGGCGTCGACTCGATCTTCGCCACCGACCTCTTCCTCCCGATGATCGAGACGGCACAGTCCCTGACCGGCCGCACCTACGGCCAGGACGAGCGGACCGACATCGGCCTACGGATCCTGGCCGATCACGGTCGGGCCATGTCCATGCTGGTGGCCGACGGGGTGCTGCCGGCCAACGAGGGCCGCGGCTACGTGCTGCGCCGGATCATCCGCCGGGCCGTGCGCCGGGCCCGCCAGCTCGGCGTCGACGAGCCCTTCACGCCCAGGTTGGTGGACAGCGCGGTGGCCATCCTCGGTGCGGCCTACCCGGCGATGGCCGAGCAGCACCACCTGATCGCCGAGGTGGTGTCACGGGAGGAGGAGGGATTCCTGCGCACCCTGGCCACCGGTTCGACCATCCTGGAGGAGGAGTTGGCGTCCGGGACCCGATCGGTCCCCGGAGACCTGGCCTTCCGGCTCCACGACACCTACGGGTTCCCGGTGGAGCTGACCGTCGAGATCGCCGAGGAGGCCGGGGTGACCGTCGACCTCGAGGCCTTCGAGGCGGCCATGGACCGTCAGCGCACCCAGGCTCGTGCTTCGGCCCGAGCCGGCAAGACCGTGGCCGGCGAACAGGCGTACCGGTCGGTGCTCGACACCGAGGGGCGGACCGTGTTCGTGGGCCAGCGCCCGGACGGTTACTCGGCCCCGGCGCGGGTGGTCGCCGTGCTCGCCGACCTCGACCCCGACCACGCCGGCCAGGCCGAGATCTTCCTCGACCGCACCCCGTTCTACGCCGAAGGCGGCGGTCAGGTGGGCGACACCGGGACCATCGTCACCGAGACGGGCACCGCCCTCGTCTACGACACCGTGTCCGCCCTCCCCGGCCTGACCTCGCACCGGGCGACGGTGACCGGCGAGCTGTTCGCCGGCCAGGACGCGCTGGCCACCATCGACGGGGTCCGGCGCGACGCGCTGCGCCGCAATCACACCGGCACCCATCTGCTCCACGCCGCCCTTCGCACCGTGCTCGGTGATCACGTGCGGCAGCAGAGCTCACTCGTGGCTCCCGACCACCTGCGTTTCGACTTCAGCCACCACGGCGCCCTGGTCCCCGAGGAACTGTCGGCGGTGGCCGCCATGGCCAACGCCGATGTGCTGTCGGATGCCGAGGTGACGGTGGTTGAGACGACCAAGGCCCAAGCCGACGCCATGGGTGCCCTGGCCTTCTTCGGGGACAAGTACGGGGAGCGGGTCCGGGTGGTCCGCGCCGGCCCGCACTCCATCGAGCTGTGCGGCGGGACCCATGTGGGTGCCCTGGGCATGATCGGCCCCATCACGGTGGTGTCCGAAACAGCCATCGGCTCCAACAAACGGCGGATCGAGGCGGTGACCGGCACCAGCGCCTTCGACCGCATCGTCGCCCGCGAGGGTCTGCTGGCCGAGGCGTCCGCCCTGTTGCGCACCGAGCCCGAGCACGTCCCCGAGGCCATCGAACGGCTCCTCGAGCGCCAGCGGGCGGCCGAGAAGTCCCTCGCCCAGGCCCACAGCCGCGAGCTGCAGGCCGAGGCGGGCCGGCTGGCCGCCACAGCCGAGGGCGGGGTGGTGGTGGCCCGGAGGGACGGGCTCGATGGGGACCTCCTCCGGGACCTGGCCCAGACGGCCCGCACCGCCGGCGGACTCCGGGTGGTCGTCCTCGGGGGCAGCCCGGACGGCACCCGGGCCAACCTGGCCGTCTCGGCCGCGCCTGCCGGTGAGCACCCGGTGGATGCCGGGAGGTTGGTCAAGGACATCGCGCCCCTGCTCGGCGGGGGTGGCGGGGGCTCGCCCGAAATGGCAGTGGCCGGAGGAAAGGAACCGAGTGGCATCGATCGGGCGCTGGACGAGGCGCGTCGTCTTCTCGCCCCGGAGTGACCGACCATGAGCGGGAGTGCGCTCCGGCGAGGGCGGGCCCTCGGCATCGACCTGGGCTCGCGACGAATCGGTATCGCGGTGAGTGACTCGGCCGGAAGCATGGCCCTGCCCCGGACCACGTTGTTCCGGACCGGCGACGCCGAGGCGGATCGAAGGCGACTGGTCGACCTCATCCTCGAGGAGGAGGCCGTCGTGGTGGTGGTCGGCCTGCCCCTGTCACTCGACGGCTCGCACGGCCCTGCCGCCACGTCGGCGTCGGAGGAGGCAGCGAGTCTCCGGGTCATGCTCGAAGGGCACGACGTCGAGGTCGAGCTGTTCGACGAGCGCCTGACGACGGTCACCGCCCATCAGGTGTTGGCCGAGGGGGGGACCCGGGCGCGGGGCCGGCGGGAGATCGTCGACCAGGCCGCCGCCGCCGTCATGCTGACGGCCTGGCTCGAGACCCGGCTGGGTCGGGAACGAACGTGACCGGGCCGGACGACGATCCCCCCGGACCGCCCGGACCCGGACCTGGACCCGGAACAGGCGCCGGACCCGGAACAGGCGCCGGACCCGGACCCGGAACAGGCGCCCGACCCGCAACAGGCGCCGAACCCGAAACAGGCGCCGAACCCGAAACAGGCGCCGAACCCGGACCCGACCACGAGCAGACCGGCCGCCGGGCCTGGTACCGCCGTCCGTGGCGGATCGCCGCGCTGGCCCTCGTGGCGCTCGGCCTCGTCGTCATCGTCGGCGGTTACCTGTGGGTCGCCTCCGAGGCTGACCCGGGCGGGCCTCCCGGGAGTCAGGTCATCGTGACGGTGCGATCGGGCAATGGGACGAACCAGCTGGCCTCCGCGCTGCAGTCCAAGGGCGTGATCGGCAGCGCGCTGGCCTATCGCATCTGGAGCGTCTTCCACACCGCTCCGAGCCTGCTGTCCGGCTCCTATGCCTTCAGACGGAACAGCAGCTTCTCGACGGTCGATGCCGTTGTCGGTGCCGGCCCGAACGTGTTCCCCCTCCAGATCCCTCCCGGCTTCACCGTGCGGGAGGTGGCCGAGCGGGTGGGTGATCTTCCCGGCCACGACCAGGCCACGTTCGCTGCCCTGGCAGCCAGCGGGACCCTGCACTCGCCCTGGCAGCCGGCCGGTGTCACCAACCTCGACGGCCTCCTGGGCACCGGGACCTATGTGGTGGTGCCCGGCGAGACCGACCGCCAGCTGCTGACCGACATGATCGACCGGTTCGACACCGTGGCCGACGGGTTGGGCCTGGCCGCCGGGTCGGCCAAGCTCGGGCTGACCCCCTACCAGGCGGTCATCGTGGCCTCCATCGTGGAGAAGGAGGGGGTCATCGCCAAGAACCTGGGCCCGGTGGCCCGGGTCATCCTCAACCGGCTGGCCGACAACATGCCCCTGCAGATGAACTCCACGGTCCTCTACGCCGAGAACCGGGACGGCGGCTCGGTGACGGCCACGGACCTGGCCCTGAAAACGCCCTACAACACCTACCTCAACGTGGGTCTCACCCCGACGCCCATCTGCTTCCCGTCCCCTGCCGCGCTCCAGGCCGCCCTCGACCCCCCACAGGGGGCGTGGCTCTACTTCGTGCTGGTCAAAGAAGACGGCACCGAGGCCTTCGCCGACACCTACGCCCAGCAGCTGGCCAACGAGGCGCTGGGCGCCCGGCGTGGCCTGCCCTGATCCGGCCGGCCTGGACCAGACTGCGCCCATGCCGACCAACGGTCCCGACCCGCACCCGCCCCGCCTGTCCGCGGCCACCACGGTGGTCGGCGTCATCGGGGATCCTGTCGCCCATTCGCTCTCACCCCTCCTCCACAACGCCGCCTTTGCCGAGATGGGCGTCGACTGGGTGTCGGTGGGGTTCCGGGTCCCGGAGGGATCGGCCGGGGACGCGATCGCCGGAGCCCGGGCCCTCGGTGTCCGCGGGTTGTCGGTCACCATGCCCCACAAGGCCGCGGCCGCGGCCCTGATGGACGGCCTCTCGCCGCTGGCGGAGCGCCTGGGTGCCGTCAATTGTGTGACCTTCGGCGGGCACGGGACGTTCGGCGACAACACCGACGGTCCGGGCCTGGTGGCCGCCCTGCGTCGGGGTGACCGGTTCGACCCCGCCGGGCGGAATTGCCTGGTCCTCGGCGGAGGCGGCGCGGCGCGGGCGGTCGTCGCCGCCCTGGCCGATGCCGGGGCGGCAGAGGTGGTGGTGGTCAACCGGACCCCGGAGCGGGCGATCTCGGCCGCGGCCCTGGCCGGTGCCGTGGGACGGGTGGGCAGCCCGGCGGACGTTGCCGGGTGCCAGCTCGTGGTCAACGCCACGCCCCTCGGCATGGTTGGCGCCGACGGGGGGAACTCGCCGTCGTGGCCCCTCGACCCCACGTTGTTGCGAGCCGGCCAGGTGGTGGTGGACCTGGTCTACCATCCGAGAGTGACCCCGTGGCTCGAGGCTGCACGTGGCCGGGGTGCCGCGGTGTCGAACGGTATCGGCATGCTCGTCCACCAGGCTGCGCTGCAACTGGTCGGTTGGACGGGCCTCGAACCGCCGGTGGAGGCCATGTGGCGCGCCGTCGGCGAGCTCGGCTCGGACGGGTGACGGCGTCCCTCCGGGTGCCTGAAGCCCTCGCCGATGGCCGGGTAGCCTGTGGGACCGGAGCACCTTGGTGAGCTACGCCCCTGCAACTGTCGCCGTTCGACCGAGGCACCTGTTTGCGCGGTTCGACCCCGTCCTGGTGGGCACCGCCCTCCTGCTGGCGTCGCTCGGCGTGCTGATGATCTATTCGGCGACCCGCGGCTGGCTGACCTACGCCGGTGACGATCCTCACTATTTCCTCAAGCGCCAGGCCATCTTCATGGTCATCGGGGTGGTGGTCATGGCGGTCCTCGCCCTCATCGACTACCGAAGACTGGAGGAGATCAGCACCCTCCTCTACGTGGGCATCCTGTTGGCTCTGGTGGCGGTGCTGGCCACACCGGAACGGCAGGGGGCACAGCGCTGGTTCCCTCTCGGTCCCCTCCAACTGCAGCCGTCGGAATTCGCCACGCTGGTGCTGATCATCGCCATCGCCACCTACTGCTCCCGACGGCCCGAGGGCCTCGACTTCCGCGACCTGATCCGGCTGGTGCTGATGGCGGCCGTGCCCATCCTGCTGGTCTTCAAGCAGCCGGACCTGGGCACCGCCATCGTCATGACCGTCGTCCTCATGGTCATGCTGGCCGTCGCCGGTATGCCCGGGCGGTACCTGTTGCTGCTCATCGTGGGCGCGGCCCTGCTGGTGCTGTTCGCGATCAACGTGGGTCTCCTCCAGCACTACCAGATACAACGGTTGACCAGCTTCATCTCACCCAACGGTGCCAGCCAGGCCTCCACCTACAACGTGGCCCAGGCCAAAGAGGCCATCGCCAACGGCGGCGTGTTCGGCAAGGGCCTGTTCCGCGGTTCGCTGACCAATCTGGCCTACGTGCCCTCCCAGCAGACCGACTTCATCTTTTCGGCGGTGGGGGAGCAGCTCGGCTTCGTGGGCGGCGGCGTCCTGCTCCTGTTGTACGGGGTGGTGGGGTGGCGGGTATTGCGGACGGCCCAACTGGCCCGCGACAGCTTCGGCCGGTTGCTGTGTGCCGGGGCGTTCGCCCTCATCGTCTTCTCGGTGTTCGAGAACGTGGGGATGAACATGGGCATCATGCCGGTGGCCGGCATCCCCCTTCCGTTCCTCTCCTATGGCGGTTCGGCCATGATCGCCTTCTTCGCCGCTGTGGGCATCACTTGCAGTGTGCATGCCCGGAGTGTCCGGTGACGGATTCCTCGGCCGCTTCCTCTGCCGGCCCCTTCGCCGCCGCCCGACCGGCCGGAGAAGCAGCCGCCGACGGACCGGCCGACGAAGCGGCGGAGCAGTCGGCCGACGAACCGGCCGACGAAGCGGCGGAGCAGTCGGCCGACGAACCGGCCGACGAACCGGCCGACGAACTGGCCGACGAACTGGCCGAGCAGCCACCGGCAGGTCCACCCCCCGTCATGGGTGACTTCCGGATGGCACTGGTCTCCTCGGTCTCCGTCGATCTGCCCAACCAGCACCCGTCGGTGGTCCTGCGGGAATCGGAGTCACCGCGGAGGCAGTTGACCTTCTCCATCGCCTTTCACGACGCCGTGGTCCTCTCCCATGCCCTTCGCCGGATCTCCACGCCGCGCCCCCTCACCCACGAGTTGCTGACCGGGATCCTCCAGCGGTTCGACATCGACGTCGTGGCCGTGCGCCTGGTGGGCCGCCAGGGGTCTGTCTACTTCGCCGAGCTGGACCTCATGGGCCGCAACGGTCGGTCGGTGCAGTCGTGCCGTCCCTCGGACGCCCTGACCGTCGCCCTCCTGCAGCCGGTGCCGGTGCCCATCCTCATCGATCGCCGGCTCTTCGAGCAGGCGGGTGACGTGACCCCTCTGGGTGCCACCATCACCCCTGGGTGACGCCCTCGGCCGGCGCCCTCAACGGCCGGCCAACAGTCGATGTCGGCGCTCCTGGCTCTGCTCGTACTGCTCCTGGTCAGCCGAATCGACCGAAGCGCCACCTTCGTCGGAGATGCGCATGAGCAGGGCGATGAGCACGTAATTGGCGATGAGGGCGGAACCTCCGTACGAGACGAAGGGGAGGGTGATCCCGGTCAGGGGCAGGATCCGGACGATGCCGCCGATGATGAAGAACGCCTGGAAGCCGATGATCATGGTGAGGCCCACCGCGGCGAGCTTGGCGAACTCCGACCTGGCCGCCTGGGCGATGCGCAGCCCGGCCCCCACCAGCAGCAGGAAGGCCACCACCACCATGGTCGAGCCCAGCAGGCCCATCTCCTCGCCGATGACGGCGAAGATGAAGTCGGTGTTGGGCACCGGGATCTTGTAGGCGCCGATGCCGAGGCCGAGTCCGGATCCGCCGATGCCGCCGCTCCCCAGGGAGTACCACGACTGCACCAGCTGTTCGCCGCTGGTCGTGGCGTAGCGCCACGGATCGAGCCAATCCTCCACCCGGATATGGGTCTGGTAGAGGTAGCGCCCGGACAGGAACGCCCCGACGCCGAAGAGGATGATGCCGAGGACCAGGTAGCCGGTGCGGCCCGTCGTGACCCACAACATGCCGATGAACAGGGTGAACAGCAGGGCCGAGAACCCGATGTCGTGCTCGAGGCTCATGACGCCGATGGCGAATGCCCAGGCCAACAGGATGGGGACCAAGGGCCGGGGGTCGAGGACGAGTCGGTTGCCCAACCGTGCCGTCGGGATGGTCAGGAGCTCGCGCTTCTCGACGAAGTACGAGGCGAAGAAGATGCACAGCACGATCTTGGCCAGCTCGACGGGCTGGAATTCGAATTGGCCGAAGTGGACCCACAGCCGGGCCCCACCGATGGTCCTCCCCAGGTGCGGTACCAGCGGGAGCAGGAGGAGGACGACCCCGAGGGCCAACAGGATGTACCGGTAACGGTCGAGATCGCGGGATCGGCGGACGAGGGCCAGGGTGAGGACGTAGGCGGCCACGCCGCCGGCCGTCCACGCCGCCTGCAGGGGGGCGTAGTTGCTCGCGTTGGCCAGGTCGATGCGCAGGATCATCACGTAGCCCAGTCCGTTGAGCAGGAAGGCGATGGGCAGTACGACCGGATGTGCGCTCGGGACGAAGATCCGGTTGGCGATGTGGGCCACCCCGCCGAGGGCCAGCATGACGGCCAACAGGGGCGCCACGTCGTTCGGCACCTTGGCCGTGTTCCCGTAGATCATCAGGGCATAGGCGCAGGTGATGATGACCGCCGCGGCCACGAGTAGCCCGAGCTCGGTGCGCCGACGGGCCTTGAAGGCCCGTCGGATGGCCTTGGACTCCGGGTCCAGCAGGGAGGTGGCCGGCATCACGGCTGAGCCTACCGGCGGGTGGCTCGAAGGCGGGGGAGCCGCCCGTACCGGCCGGCGGTACGATGGCGCGGCGATGAGATCCATTCGATGACCGGACATCATTGACGGAGCAATCGATCTCCGGGTTGACGGAGCGATCGGTTTCCGCGCCCGACCGCACCTCCGCCGCCCGGCCGCCGGGCGCCCGAGTCTCCCGGGCCGGCTCGAGGTACGACCGCCCGTCACGGCCGTCAGCCCCGGATCAAGCGGAAGCCGGCCTCCGGGACGGGACGCCGGCGCTTCTCCGCGATGACCGCTTCATCAATCGTGAACTGTCCTGGCTGGAGTTCGGTGCCCGGCTGCTCGAGCTGGCATCGGACGACCGCATCCCCCTCCTCGAACGGGTGAAGTTCCTGGCCATCTTCTCCGAGGGGCTCGACGAGTTCTTCCAGGTCACGGTGGCGGGCCTCGAGGACCAGGTGGCGGCCGGACTCCGGACCCGGTCACCCGACGGGCTCAGCCCACGCCAGCAGCTCCTGGCCATCACCGGGCGCGCCCACGAGCTGGTCGTGCTGCAGAGCCGGATCTTCTCCGGACAGGTGGCGCCCGCGCTGGAGGCGGCCGGCATGGTCATGTCGGACTGGCACACCCTGGACCGGGATGACCGCGCCCACCTCGACGATGTCTTCAACCGGCTCATCTTCCCCATCCTGACCCCCCTGGCCGTCGATCAGGGCCATCCCTTCCCCTACATCTCCGGTCTCTCGCTCAACCTGGTGGTCCGGGTGGTGAACCCGGTCACCGACGAGGAACGCATCGCCCGGGTCAAGGTCCCTCCCCTGCTGTCACGCTTCGTCGTGATGCCCGACGAAGAGCGCTTCGTGCCCGTGGAGCAGGTCATCGCCGCCCACCTCGACAGCATCTTCCCGTCGATGACGATCGTCGAGCACCACGCGTTCCGGCTGACCCGCAATGCCGACCTCTCGGTCGAGGAGGACGAGGCCGGCAACCTGCTGGCCGCGGTCGAGCTCGAACTGCACCGGCGGCGCTTCGGGCAGGCGGTCCGACTGGAGGCTTCGGCCGGCATCGCCACCGACCTCCTCGACATGCTGGCCGCCGAAGTCGACGTTCCCGAGGAGAGCGTCTACCTCTTCGATGTCCCGATCGACCTCGGCGGCCTGCGTGGACTCACCGACTGGGAGCGGGCCGACCTCCACGCCTCATCCTGGACCCCGGTGACCCCGTCCCGACTGGCCGGTGGGGCCGACATCTTCGCCGTGCTGGCCGAGCACGACGTGCTGGTCCATCACCCCTATGAGTCGTTCGCCGCCTCGGTCGAGGCCTTCGTGACCCTGGCCGCCGAGGACCCCGACGTGCTGGCCATCAAACAGACCCTGTACCGGACGGGTGACGACAGCCCCATCGTGGCCGCACTGGTGCGGGCCTCGCAGGCGGGCAAACAGGTGACCGCGGTGGTCGAGCTCCAGGCGCGGTTCGACGAGCAGACCAACATCGGCTGGGCCCGGACCTTGGAGGAGGCCGGTGTGCAGGTCATCTACGGTCTGGTCACCCTCAAGACCCACTCGAAGATCTCGCTGGTGGTCCGGCGCGAAGGGGACCGGATCCGCCGCTATTGCCATGTCGGGAGCGGCAATTACAATTCGGAGACGGCGAGGCTCTACGAGGACGTCGGGCTCCTCACCGCCGACCCGGACATCGGCGCCGACGTCGGGGAGCTGTTCAATATGCTCACCGGTTCGGGGGATCCGCCCACCTTCCGGCGCCTGGTCGTCTCCCCGGTGTCGACCAGGTCGATGCTGCTGGCCGCCATCGACGCGGAGACCGAAGCGGGTCCGTCCGGCCGCATCGTGCTCAAGACCAACGGGCTGACCGATCCCGGCATCATCGACGCCCTGTACCGGGCCTCACAGGCCGGTGTCCCCGTCGATCTCATCGTCCGCGGTCGGTGTTGCCTGCGACCCGGTGTCCCGGGCCTGTCGGAGTCGATCAGTGTCCGTTCCATCGTGGGCCGGTATCTCGAGCATTCGCGGATCTTCCGCTTCGGCGGTGAGAACGGTCGCCCACTGCGGATCTCGATCGGGTCGGCCGATCTGATGGAGCGGAACCTCGACCGACGGGTCGAGGTGATCGTGCCCATCGACGACCCGGGAAATCAGCGGCGGCTGACAGAGGTCCTCGACGACGCGCTACGCGACGAGGCCAACTCCTGGATCCTCGGGGGCGACGGGTCGTGGACCAGGGTCTCCCCGAGCGGCGAGGGCCAAGGCCTGGGTTTCAACCTGCAGGATCACTGCCAAAAGCTGGCTCTCGAATCCCACCGGGATCTGCGCAGTATGACCCCGAACGCAACGTCGCCCCGAGCGGTGCCGCCGGCGGAACCGGCGCCCGTCCCGTCGGCGGGGCCGTCATCGACATCGCCGAGCCGGTCACGGTGGTGGCGGCCGTGGCTCCGCCGCCGCCGGTGATGCTGGTGGCGGCCGGGTGCCGAGCGGCCCGGCCGGGGGCTGCGACCGTCGGCCGCGGAAGGTGGAACCGGCGCCGGAGGTAGTCGCGGAGCTTGGCGTAAGCCGGGCTGTGCTCGAACTCGAGCGATGCGTAGGCCAGGCCCCCGAAGGGGATGGGGAGCCAGAAGTTCACCGCCCGGTAGGCCAGGACACCGGAGAGGGCCTCACCGGCGGTCGGCCCGAAACCGGTAATCATCGAGATCAGCACGAACTCGACGACGCCCAGGCCTCCGGGAGTGATGGGGATGGCGGCCAGGATGTTGGCCAGGCCGTAGGCCACCAGGAGGTCGACCGGCGAGATGAAGTGGCTGAAGGCGGCCACGAAGACCCAGAGTGACGCCGCGTCCAGCAACCAGTTGGCGGCCGCCCAGCCCACCGCCCTCCTGGTCAGCGACCGGTCCTTCATGAGGGCGGCGAAGCGATCGGCCAACCGCTCCACCAGCGCCGCAGTCCGGTCGGCGTCGAGGAACCGGATGCGTCCGGCAACCCGTCGGATGACCCGGCTGGCCTGCTCCTGGCCCCTCGTGAGCAGGTAGAACAGGCTGCCGAAGGCCCCGAGCAGTATCACGCCCACACCCGCGGCCACGATGACCAGGATGGACGCCGACATGGACTGCCCGCCATGACGGCTGGCCGGGACGTGGAAGCCGTGGGTCACGAGGAACGCCACCAGGGAGAGCCAGAAGATCACGTTGAGGACGACCGCCGACCCGATGCCCTGGGTCCCGAGTGCGAATCCGGCGTCGGGCCCGCTCACTCCCGACTGGGTGAGCAGCCGGTAGCCGAGGGCGGCGCCCGGGGCGGTGCCGCCGGGCGAGACGTGGCTCAGCGAGAGGGTGGACATGTTGATCCGGAACAGCCGGAACCGGCCGGGGCCGTTGCTGGGCAGGACGGCGTGGGTCAGCTGGGTGTAGGCGGCCAGGGCGGCGATCTCCAACAGGACGCCGAGGGCGAGGTAGGCGATGTGGATGTGGGCCAGCGCGTTGACCTCGGGGCGGTGGCTGGCCAGCAGCGGGAAGGCGACGTAGAAGACGAACAGGAAGACGAGGACGGTCCCGACGCTCAGCCTGACCTCGCGACGGACGAACGGTCCGCGGTACCACCACCGACGGTGCCGGTGGGTGCCGTTGTCTGCCGGTTCGACCGCCATCACCTTCATGTTGGCACGCCGAGGGCCCATGGACCTGACATGCTGATTGTGTGGTTGACCCGGCCGAGAGCGAAAGCGGCGTCGAATCCCCTCCGTCCAGAGTGGCCACGGGCACCGGATCGGACGGCTCGGCCACACCCGGACCGGTCCGCCGGGTGCCGCCGACGGGGACGACGACCGTCATCAACGAGACGCCGGTCGAGGTCCTCGACCGCGAGGTCGGGCCCGACGCCCCGCGGCGTGAGCGTCTGTTCGCAGCCGCCTCCGGAAAGGGCGTGCCCCTCCGCACCATCCTGACCGTCGATGCCGTGGTCATCGCCACCTGGGTGCTCTACCGGCTGATCGGGCGCCTGCGCGAGGTCATCCTGTGGATCCTGATCGCCGCCTTCATCGCCCTCGTCCTCAACCCCGCCGTCAATTTCCTGCAGCGCCACCGGTTCAGGCGGGGCGTGGCCATCGGATTCGTCTTCGCGGTGGCTGCCATCGTCTTCGCCGGGTTGTTGGGCCTGTTCGGCTATCCGCTGGTGAACTCGCTCACCCACGTGGCCCAGAGTCTCCCGACCAGGGTCAACCAGTTGGAGAAGGGGCACGGATGGCTGGCCCACACGCTGCAGCGGTTCCACCTGCTGTCCTGGGTGCAAAAGAACGCCCCGAAGCTGGAGACGGCGGCGAAGAACCTGGGCAAGCCGGCCCTGGCCGAGGGGACCAACCTGGCCGGCGCGGCCTTCTCGACCATCCTGTCGCTCTTCACCATCGCCTTCTTGTCCCTGTTCATGCTGCTCGAGGCCCCGAGGATCCGGAGCGGGCTGCTCGGGACGATGCGGCCCGAGCGCCGCCAGACCGTCGCCGACATCGCCCACCGCGTCTCCCAGCAGGTCACGGCCTACGTCATGGGCACCATCGCCCTCTCGGTCATGTTCGGCGTGGTCGTCCTCATCACCATGTTGATCCTCGGGGTGCCCTTCGCCCTGCTCGTCGGGCTGTGGGTTGCCCTCGTGGCCTTGATCCCGCTGGTCGGGGGGCTGATCGCGGCGGTGCCGAGCGTCCTCATCGCATTGCTCCACTCGCCGACCTCCGGGGTCGTGATGCTCATCGTGTTCTTGGGCTTCCAGCTGGTCGAGAACCATTTCCTCTACCCCGTGATCATGAGCCGCTCCGTGCGGATGAACCCGCTCTGGGTGCTGCTGTCCGTGCTGGTCGGCGCCAACCTCGGGGGGGCCTTCGGTTCCACACTCGGGAGCTCTGGCCGGCGCGGTGGTCGCCATACCGGTCGGGGGCGCCATCCAGGTGATCTTCAGAGAGGTCTGGAGCCAGACCAGGGCCACCGGCACCGCGCCGGACGGTGAGCTCGTGGGTTCCGGTGCCCCATCGGTCGAGGTTGACCAGGTATCCCAGGACCCGTCTCCTAAGCTGCCCGCATGAACGTACTGGTGGTCTTGCCCACCTACAACGAGTCGGAGAACATCGACCGCGTCGTGCGCCGGATCCGACGGGCGGTGCCGGCGGCGACGGTACTCGTCGTGGACGACGGGAGCCCGGACGGGACCGCGGACATCGCCGAACAACTCGGCAAGCAGCTCGGCAACATCGAGGTGCTGCGCCGGCACGAGAAGTCCGGACTCGGCAGCGCCTACCGGGCCGGATTCCGATGGGGACTCGAACGGGACTACGACGTGTGCATCGAGATGGACGCCGACCTCCAGCACGAGCCCGAGGCGCTTCCCGATCTGATCGCACCGCTGAGCCGGGGATACGGTCTCGTGATCGGGTCGCGCTACGTGAAGGGCGGTTCGATACCGGACTGGTCCTGGCACCGGCGTCTCCTCTCGCGGTGGGGCAACATCTACGCGTCCGCCCTGCTCGGGCTCGGGGTGACCGACTCGACTGCCGGTTTCCGTGCGTACACGGCCTCGGTGCTCGAGCGCATCGACCTCGACCGCATCCGGGCCGAGGGGTACGGGTTCCAGATCGAGATGACCTATCAGGCCAAACAGGCCGGTGCCTCGGTGGTCGAGATCCCCATCCGCTTCTCCGAACGGATGGACGGGCAGTCGAAGATGTCCATGTTCATCGTCGTCGAAGCCCTGGCCCTGGTGACCTGGTGGGGCGCACAGCGACTGTTGGAGGGTGTCCGGGGGCGGCGACCGCAACCTGTGAGCACCTGACCCCCTTGAACGGACGGAGCCAGTCCCGCTTGAACGGACGGAGCCAGTCCCGACCGGTTCGACCATGAGGGGCGAGACGCTGGTCTCGACCGACAGGGGCAGTGGCCCACCCGTGGTGCTGCTCCACGGCCAGCCGGGGTCGGGCGCCAGCTGGGATCCGCTCAGCCGTCTGCTGGAGCCGGAGTTCCGGGTCCTGGCGCCCGACCGTGTCGGCTACGGAGCGACCGGAGGGGAGGCCCGGGGCCTCCGCCAGAACGCCGACATCGTGGCCGACTTCATCCGTGATCGGGACTGCGGCCCGGCCACCGTGGTGGCCCACAGTTGGGCCGGCGGCGTCGCCGTGCTGCTGGCCAGCCACCATCCGGAGGCCGCGCAGAGCCTGGTCCTGGTGGGGGCGGCCTGCACACCGGACAGCCTCAACGCACTGGACCGCTGGCTCAACGTCCCCGTGGTCGGCGACGTGTTGACCGTGGCCGGACTGGTCGGCATCATCGAGGTGCTGCCGCGGATGAGGCTCTTGACCCGATACGCACCGGCCCGGTACCGCCCACTCCTGGAGTCGGTCCTGCCCGATGAACAGGTGGTGCAAGGCCAACATGGCGCTCTGGGCCGCAACAAACGGACGTTCATGATCGAGCAGCGGGCCCTCACCGCCGAACTGCCCACCGTGACCGCCCACCTCGCCGATCTGGGCCTCCCGGTGTCGGTGGTCTCGGGTGAGTGGGACATCGTCGTCCCTCCGCGGGCGTCCGCCAGTCTGGCCCGGGCCGTGCCCGGTGCCGAGCTGACCTGCCTCCCCCGGGCCGGTCATTTCGCCGCCCGCGACGACCCCCAGGGGCTCGCCGACGTGATCCGGCGGACCGCCCAGGCGCGGCTCCCGAGGCCGTGAGGTCGGCGGACCTCAACCGACCACGCTGTGGTGGGTCCCCTCCGCCGGCGTGACGGTGAGCCCCGGTGCCAGCACCTCGAGCACGGCGCTCAACTTGAGGTTGGTCTCGGCCAGCTCGGTGGCCGGACGCGATCCGTCGACGATCCCCACCCCGGCGGCCAACCGGGCCGTCAGGCCGTCGATGGTCATGGCCCGGATGCCCACCATCCATCGCCCGTCGCCGGCGGCGTCCACGTAGCCGACGGGGCCGGCGTAGTGGCCCCTCGATTCCGGTTCCAGCCGGCCGATCACCGCCCTGGCGGTCGCGGCCGGGACACCTCCGACGGCCGGGGTGGGATGGAGCGCCTCCACCAGTTCCAGGGCGTCGGGAACGCGTCCGTCCGGACGCCGGGCCAGCGTGCCGGTGAGCGATGTTCCCAGATGGATGATGTTGCGGAGGTGGACCAGGTCGGGTTGCGAAGGCGCCTGCAGTTCGGAGCAGCGTGCCCCCAGGGTGGCCTCGATGGCCTCGACCACCAGGCGGTGCTCGGTTGCGTCCTTGCGCGACTCGAGCAGCTCGCCGGGCAGGAGGCTCCCCTCCGATCCGACGAACCTCTCCGCCGTGCCGGCCAGTGGTCGGCTGCGGACCCCGGTCCCGGTGCGTTCCACCAGGAGCTCGGGACTGGCCCCCACGAACTGCCCGTCGGAGGTGGGCACGGAGAAGATGGTGCAGGTCGGTTCGAGACGATGCCAGCGGTCCAGCAGGGCGGGCACGTCGACCGGCGCGGACATGGTCACGTCGACCTGGCGGGCCAGGACCACCTTGACCAGCCGGCCATGGTCGATGGCCTCCAGGGCGTCGGCCACCATGGCCAGGAAGGAGGCGTCGGACGAGCGCGGTTCGACGCGCGGTCCGACGCCGGGCCCCGTGCGTTGGTCCGGATCCGGCCGGGTCTCGCGGTCCGGGTCCCTCGAAGGCTCCCACGACGGGGTGCCTGGACAGGCGAGCCGACCGGATCCGGTCCCTGCGGCCAGCCACGATCGCAGGCCGAGGGGCGAGGAGGGGAGCGCACCTCTGTCGGCGGCCACGACGGTGACCCACTCCCGGCCGTCCGGGTCCGCGCCGAAGATGACCTCGGGGAGCACGAGGGAGGCTGGGGCCGAACGCTCGAAGGGCAGCGCCGCGAAGGCGACTACACCGGAGGAGGTGGAGTCGAATCGATCGTCACAGGGCACCGCGGCCAGGGCCTCGGTGGCCCGTCGGATGTCACCGACCGAATCGAGGCCGCGAGGCAGCCCCATGGTCAGCGCGGTTCCGAGGCCGACCAGGACCCTCCGCTCGGCATGGAACAGGATGCCGTTCGACCCGGCTAGCGCGAAGGGGTCGATCGGCGGCCCGGGGTCGAGTGGGAACCGGACCGCGGCCGGCTGGGGGGAGGGACGGTTCACGGGCGGCCCTTGCGTGTGGCGGTGATCAGCTGGCTGAGGCCGCCGGACAGGGCTCGGCGGTTGACGGCCGAGAACCCGGCCTCCACCAGCATGGAGCGCAGCTCGGCCGTGGGTGGCAGGTATGCCGTGGATTTCGGGAGATACCGGTATGCGGCCCGGTCGGAGACGAGGCCGCCGATGACGGGTACGACGTGGCGGAACCAGATGCGGTCGCCGACCAGGAGAAGCCCGCTCTCGGGTTCGGCCACCTCGAGGAGGCTGATCCGACCGCCCGGCCGGACGACCCGTCCGAGCTCAGCGAAGACGGGACCGAGCTCGGTGAAGTTGCGGAGGGCGTAGCCGCAGGTGACTCCGTCGACGGCACCGCTGGCCACCGGAAGGGCGGCACCGTCCGCTTGGGCCACGGGCTGACCGGAGCCGCCGGCCACCAGCATCCCCCAGGAGAGGTCCATTCCGAAGGTCCGCAGCCCGGAACGGCTCGAGATGGCGAGGAAGTCACCTGTTCCGCAGGCCAGATCGAGCACCCGCGATCCGGCGGGCAGCCCGAGGGCACGAACTGAACGACGGCGCCAGCGGATGTCGAGCCCGAAGGTCATCATGCGGTTGACCATGTCGTAGCGGGGTGCGATGGCATCGAACATCGAGCGAACCATCACCGTCTTCTCCCGGCCGGTCGGGAGAGTGGGGTCGGCGTCCTGCCCGCCCGCGGCCAGGGGCCCGGTCGAATCCAGGGGCCGGGTCGAATCCAGGGGCCCGGTCGAATCCAGGGGCCGGGGCGGTTGGGGCGCCGAATTCACCGGCGTGGCGCCGACGTCGGCATGCCGACCTCGACGAGTTCTCCGGCCCCGATCGCACCCATCTGATCAGAGATGGCGCGGCGCTCGGCGTCGGAACCGGACCGCTCGACGTGGTCGAGGGCCGTGTTGACCAGTGTGCGGGTGAAATGGTTGGCGACCAGTGTGTTCACTGCGGGAAGGAGCTCGGAGTAGGCCCGGACCAGGCGTTCGACATCGGCCTCCGGCGGCGCCCCTCCCGGTCCGCCGGCGGCCGGCGGGTGCTCGCCGCGGAGAGGTCGTCTCACGTAGGTCGAGAAGAGGTTCACCGCGTCGCGGGCCACGGCCTCGGTGGCTTCGTGGTGGCGTCGGGCCAGATCGAGCAGGGCCGAGAGCGGGATCCCCCATTCGAGAAGCAGAAGGCCGGCGTGGGCTGCAGCCACGTCTTCGGCGGTGTAGCGCTCCTGGCCCCCGATATGACGCGGGATGAGCAGGCCCTCGGCTTCGACGGCCTTGAGAAGGGCCAACGGGACCCCGGTGGCAGTGGCCAGTTCCTCGATGGTGAACACGTCCTCACCCTGGTCGACCCGTCCCGCTCCATCAGCGTGTGACTCCGGCCCGTCCGGCGGATTGTGTCCTCCCGGTGACCCGGTGCCTCCCCCGGATTGGTTGAGCCCGGAGATCTCGCTCAGGAGGGCCTCGTCGGCGGCATCGAGATCGCCCGACACCAGGCGGGCGATGGTAGCCAACGTGAAACCCTTGTGCTGGAGGGAACGGACGCGCTCCAACCGGTCGACGTGGCCGTCGTGGTACCACGCCACCCGTCCTTGACGCCTCGGTGGTTCGAGCAGTCCTTTGCTCTGGTAGTAGCGGATGGTGTCCACGGACATCCCGGATCGGGCTGAGAGTTGTTCGACCCGCATCTCCATGGGCCACACTCTAGGAGTAACTGCTCACATTGTTTGAGCACCTGCTCCCGGCCGGGCGGAGTTCCGGGTCGGAGCGTCGCGGGCCCTACCCGGGCTCGGCAGGATTCCGGGCGCTGAATCCCGGGCGCAGGATGCCGGGCTCAGCCCGGGTTCGGCAGATCCCGGGGGCAGCCCGGGTTCAGTGCAGATGCCGGGCTCAGCCCGGGTTCAGTGCAGATTCCGGGGGCAGCCCGGGGTCAGTGCAGATGCCGGGGGCAGCCCGGGTTCAGCGCAGGCTCGGCAGGATCCCGGAATCAGTAGAAGTACCGGTAGACCACCTGGGCGACGCAGCTCGGCTTTGACGACCCCTCAGTTTCGAAGGTGAGGTCCAGGGCGACCTGGACACCACCGTTGACGTCCTCCACTTCGGCCACGGCCACCCCGAGGCGGAGGTTGCTGTCGACGGGCACCGGGGCCGGGAAGCGGACCTTGTTGCACCCGTAGTTGACCCCCAGCGACGCTCCTTCGACCACGACGACCTCCCCCAGCAGTACGGGGGCCAACGAAAGGGTCAGGTAGCCGTGGGCGATCGTCGCCCCGAAGGGGCCTCCTTTGGCTCGCTCCGGATCAACATGGATCCACTGGTGGTCACCGGTGGCCTCCGCGAACAGATTGATCTGGTCCTGGTCGATACGGTGCCAGTCGCTGTAGCCGAGATGCTTCCCGGCCAGGTCCTGAAACTTGTCGATGCCCTTCACGGTGGTAGCCATGGCCAAGACTGTATGGGACCCGGGACCCGCTGACCACCCGCTCGAGGGTCCGTCGCCCGGAGACTGAGGCTCTCCTTGGTCGAAAGTTCAGTGCGTCCTCAGTCGAACCCGCTCGGTACGCTGCTCGATGTGGCCGATTCCCATCGTCACCGGAACCTGCAAGGGGGCGGAGCCCGCGCCGCTGTCTTCGGCGTCAGCGACGGCCTGGTGTCCAATGTCGCCCTCATTCTCGGCATGGCCGGCGCCCATGCATCGGTGGGCGCTGTTCGTCTTGCCGGCATCGCCGGTCTGGTCGCCGGCGCGTTCTCGATGGCCGCCGGGGAGTACGTCTCCATGCGGGCGCAGTCCGAGTTGATGTTGCGGGAGCTTGACGTCGAGCGACAGGCCATCCGCCACGACCCCGAGGACGAGCGCAGGGAGCTGGCGGCCATCTACGAGAGCAGGGGCATCGACGCCGACATGGCCAACGAGCTGTCGGTCAAGATGATGCGGGATCCTGATCTCGCGCTGGAGACCCATGCCCGGGAAGAACTGGGCATCGACCCGGGGCAGACCGGAAAGCCGCTGCAGGCAGCTGCCTCGTCGTTCGTGGCCTTCGGCGTCGGGGCGTTCGTGCCGCTCCTTCCCTGGCTGATCGCGGCGGGGACGACGGCCACCTTGTGGTCGGTCGCCCTCGGCGCCATCGGTGCCTTCACGGTCGGCGCCGGGCTGGCTCACTTCACCGGCCGCTCGTGGCTGTGGTCCGCCTCACGCCAACTGCTGATTTCCGGTATCGCCGCCGCGGTCACCTTCTCCATCGGTCGCCTGGTGGGCGTGGGCTGAGTCGCGGCCTCGGCGTGGCCCGAGTCGCGGGCTGACCGGGGCCCGAGTCGCGGGCTGATCGAGCCGGTTCAGTCAAGGCGCCGGACATAGGCACGGTCGACCTGGTGGTCGACGAATCCCATCGACCGGTACAGGGACACGGCGGCGACGTTGTCGGCGTCCACGTAGAGCATGCCGACGCTGAGACCACGATCAGCCAACCAGTCGAGGCCCGCCTCGGTGAGGGCGCGGCCCCAGCCGCGACCGTGGAATCGGGGGTCGACCCCGATCACGTAGATCTCACCCATCGGCGGATCCGTGTCGGTGTGGATCTTCGTCCAACACGAGCCCGCCACCTGCCCGCCCTCCTCGAGGATCAACAGCCCCTCGGGATCGAACCAGGGCTCCTTCTCCCGCTCCACCAACGTGGCCAGGTCCCACTGGCCCTGCTCGGGATGGGCCGCGAAGGCACGGTTGTTGGCGGCCAACCAGCCCTCCTCGTCGACTCCGGGCCGGAACGGGTGGGTCCGGATGCCGGGTCCGGGACGGCGACGCCCATCGGGCACCGGCAGCACGCACCGCATCTGGATCAAGTTGCGTTCGACATCGAACCCGTGCGCCGCGGCTCTCTCGTCGTCCTTGATGGAAGCCTTGGCGGCCCAGAGGCGGAGGGATCCGCCCCCGAGCCCGGTGACCAGGTCCAAGGCCGCTTCAACCAGTGCATCGGTGATCCCCGGGGCATCGGCGGCGGTGGGATCGACCACCACCTCGGTGGCGTACTGCTGCGCGTGTGCGTCTCCGATCACCGGCGCATAGCCGAGGACACGACCTCCGGATCCGGCCACCACGGCCGCGACGAAACGGGAGTGGCCGTCGCCCGGCGAGGAGCCGTCGACGGCATGAGCCAGTGCGGAGCGCTTGGGCTCGCCCAGCGCGGCATGGCCCGTGGACCGGGCCACTCGGTCCAAGAGGTCGGCGACCTCATCGGCCAGGTGCTGGTCGGGCGCCGTCACCACGGACAGTTCGGAGCCCTCCATGAAAATGACGCTACCGGTAGTCTCGAGCCGATGGCCCGACCGCGCACTCCGGCAGGCCGGGCTCGGGTCACCGACGGACGGTTGGCCGAGGTCTACCCCGGGACGGCGAGCACGTTGTGTGCGCTCGATCACAAGGACGCGTTCCAATTGCTCGCCGCGACCATCCTCTCGGCCCAGTGCACCGACGTCCGGGTCAATCTCACCACGCCGGCGCTGTTCGCCCGGTACCCCGATGCGCCGTCGATGGCCGCAGCCGATTTGGCCGAGGTCGAGACGCTGATCCGCTCGACCGGGTTCTTCCGGTCCAAGGCCCGCAACCTGGTGGGCATGGCCCAAGCGGTTGTGGCGCGATTCGGAGGCCAGGTGCCCCAGGCCATGGCCGATCTGGTCACGCTCCCCGGGGTAGGCCGCAAGACCGCCAACGTGGTGCGGAGCGTGGCCTTCGGACTGCCCGGCCTTCCCGTCGATACGCACGTACAACGTCTCTCCCGTCGACTGGGGCTGACCGACGAGACCGACCCGGTGAAGGTCGAGAACGTATTGAACACCATGGTGCCGGCAGCCCATCGCGGGGCCTTCAGCCTTCGGTTGATTCTTCACGGGCGGGCCGTCTGCTCGGCCCGATCGCCACGGTGCGATCGCTGCGTGCTCTCGGATTTCTGCCCTTCAGCGGTCGTCTAGGCCAACGCCGACCACCAGGGCCCGACCGGCCGTGACGGATCTCGCACCCTCACCACCGGTGGCAGCAGCGACGTCACCAGGCACCGCCGGCTGACCACACCGCCGGGAGACGACGCCAAAGAACAGGGCGCGGGAAGAAGTGGGACGCGACCTGGACATTTACGAGCGAAACGTCGGATCCGGCCGGCCCGATGAGCAATTTGGTGGCGCATGACTGGAATTTGGCGAAAAAAAGTGGTGTCCTATGGAGGCCGGAACCGGTTCCCGCCAACTGGTTCCGCTGAGCGTTGTTCGGGATCCGCCGCCCGAGCCGCTCGCGCGAAGGCACCCTCCGGGGTGCCTTCGCCGCGTGTGGGCCCGGTTCGGTCGGGCAAGGACCGGCTCCCGGGCAGCGACCTCATGCGGGAGGGGAGGGACCATGACTCCCGGGCCGGGACCCGTCAGTCCCGGGTCACCCCTTCCGCCGGGGGACCGATGGCGCGGCGACGTCACCTTCGGCTGAGCGTTGCCGACAGCCGGGTCAGCCTCCGGTTGGCACTGGTCAGGGCGCGCTCGATGGCGAACAGCTCGCGGGCCGTCTCCTCATCCTCGGCCGCGTCGGCAGCGTCGGCGTGAGCGGTGACGCGACGGGTCAGTTCGTCGAGGGCGGTGGCGAGCGATGAGAGTTCAGCGGGGCGGGCGGACATCGGACGATCATGACACCCTGTGCCGGGCCCGGCGGAGCGGGTCCGGACGACGGCCCGCCGGGTGGTGCGGCTCCGTCCGTGGCCCGCCGGGTGGTGCGGCTCCGTCCGTGGCCCGCCGGGCGGAGCGGCTCCGTCCGGGCCCGCCGAGTGGTGCAGGTCCGTCCGGGCCCGCCGGGTGGTGCAGGTCCGGACGACGGCCGGTCGGGTGGTGCGGGTCCGTCCGTGGCGCAGGTCTGGCGACGACCCGCCGGGTGGTGCGGGGCTCCGCCGCGGCTCCGGTCTGGCGACGGCCCAGGTCCGGTAGCATCGACGGGCTATGGCTCTGCGTCGGCTCGATCTCCGCGGCTTCTCCGGTGACCGCCGGGCGCTCGAACGGGCGCTCCCGCGTCCGGCCGATGTCGATGATCGCGGCGCGGCCGACGTGGCCTCCATCCTCCGCCAGGTACGCGAGGAGGGCGACGACGCCGTACGCCGGCTCACCCGCAAGTTCGACGGCGTGGACATCGACGGGCTGCGGGTTCCCGAGGAGGAGATCCAGGCCGCCCTCCGCCGGGTGCCCACCGACCTTCAGGACGCGTTGGACGTCGCCCACGACCGGATTCTGGCCTACCACGCTCACGAGTCCGGCGACTCGGTCGAGGACTTCGAGTCCGGTGGCATCGAGGTGCGGCATCTGGTGCGCCCGGTGGCTCGCGCCGGGTGTTATGCGCCCGGCGGGCGCGCCCGCTATCCGTCGACGGTGCTCATGTGTGCGGTGCCCGCCCAGGTCGCCGGGGTCGACGAGATCGTCCTGTGCGTTCCGCCCGGGCCGGACGGCCGGATCGACGACGCCACGTTGGCGGCGGCCGCGGTGGCCGGCGTGGGGGAGGTGTACCGGGTGGGCGGGGCCCAGGCCATCGGGGCCATGGCCTATGGGACCGAGTCGATCGAGGCCGTCGATGTCATCGTCGGCCCCGGTAACCGTTATGTGGCCGAAGCCAAGCGCCAGGTGTCCGGAGTGGTGGGCGTGGCGTCGGCCTTCGCCGGACCGTCCGAGGTGGTGGTGATCGCAGGTCCGGAGACACCTCCCGAACTGGCCGCCATCGATCTCGTCGTCCAGGCCGAGCACGGACCCGATGGACTGGCATGGTTGCTGACGTGGTCGGAGGAAGTGGCCGAGGCGGTGGTGGCCCACGTCGCCCACATGGTGAGTGCGTCGCCCCGGCGAGCAGATCTCGAGGCCACCCTCGATGCGGGCGGGTTCGTCGTCCTGGTCGACGACCTCGAGCAGGCATGTGCTGTGGCCAACGTCGTGGCTCCCGAGCACCTGGAGATACTCGTCGATCGGGCCAAGTCGGTGCTGCCGCTCATCTCGTCCGCAGGGGCCGTCTTCCTCGGCCCCAGCTCGCCGGCCAGCATCGGCGACTATCTGGCCGGACCCAACCACGTCCTGCCCACCAACCGCACGGCCCGGTTCGCCAGCGTGCTCAGCGTGGACGACTTCAGGCGTCACATCCACGCCGTCACCGTCAGCGAGAAGGCCCTCGAGGTCCTCGGCCCCCACGTGGTCACGTTGGCCGAGACCGAGGGCCTCTCCGCCCACGCCGAGTCGATCCGCCTGCGATGGCAGCAGTAGCCCCGCGCCGCCACGACGGACCGGCGCCGCCCGCGGCGGTCCGGCCCGATCTGGCCACCCTCACCGGCTACCACTCGGCGCAGGTCGACGTCGACGTACGCCTCAACACCAATGAGTCGCCCCTGCCTCCACCTCCGCAGTGGTTCGACGCCTTCCGCTCCGGGCTGGCCGGCATCGACTTCAACCGCTATCCGGACCGTGACGCATCCGAGCTCCGCCAAGCGCTGGCCGAGAGCCACGGGGTCGGGCCCGACCAGATCTTCTGCGCCAACGGCTCGAACGAGGTCCTCCAGTCACTGCTGCTGGCCTACGGAGGGCCCGGCCGCACGGTGGCCGTGTTCGAGCCCACCTACACGCTCCACCGCCACATCGCCCGCATCACCGGCACCGAAGTGGCCCTGGGCAGCCGCACGGACGACTTCGTCCTCGACCTCGACGAGGTGAGGCGGGTCGTCGATGCACATCATCCCGTCATCACCTTCCTGTGTTCTCCGAACAACCCGACCGGCCGGGCCGAGACCCCGGAGCAGATCGAGGCGGTGGTCGCCGCGACCGCCGGCCTCGTGGTGGTGGACGAGGCGTACGGGCAGTTCGCCGGTTCCTCGGCGCTGGACATGGTCCGGAAGGGTGGCCCGGGCTCCGATCGCACCGTCGTGGTCCGGACCTTCTCGAAGACGTGGTCGATGGCCGGACTGCGGCTCGGCTACCTGGTGGGCCCGCCGGCGGTGGTCGAGGCGTGCGAGATGGTGGTGCTCCCGTACCACCTCGACGCGGCCAAGCAGTTGGCCGGTCGCCTGGCCCTGCGCTTCGTCGACGAGATGGAGGCCCGGGTGGCCATGCTCAAAGAGGAGCGCGGGCGCATCGCCGCCGCGCTGGCCGAGCTCCCGGTGAGGAGCTGGCCCTCGGACGCCAACTTCATCCTCTTCCGGCCCACGGACCGGGGCGCACGGGAGGTATGGGGCAAGCTCCTCGACGCGTCCGTCCTCGTGCGAGACTGTTCGGAGTGGCCGGGCCTGGCCGGATGCCTGCGGGTCACGGTCGGTCTCCCCGAAGAGAACGACCGCTTCCTGGCCGCACTGAGTGAAAGCCTGCAATGAGCACCACGACCGCCACGCCCGCCGCCCACCGGACCGCCGAAGTGCACAGAGCGACCAAGGAGACATCCATTGACGTGCTCGTCGACATCGACGGCACGGGCCTCACCGATGTCTCCACCGGCCTCCCGTTCTTCGATCACATGGTCAGCCAGCTGGGTCGGCACGCAGGGTTCGACCTCGAGGTGACGGCCCGCGGCGACCTGGAGGTCGACGCCCACCACACTGTCGAGGACGTCGGCATCACCATCGGCGAGGTCCTGGCCGCGGCCCTGGGCGACAAGGCCGGCATCCGGCGGTTCGGATCGGTCGCCGTCCCCCTGGACGAAGCCCTGGTGGAGGTGGCGCTGGACCTGTCGGGCCGGCCGTTCCTCGCCTATGACATCGAATTTCCGCCTGACACCATGGCCCTCGGCACGCCGCCCTTCGACCCGCAGTTGGCCGAGGAGTTCTGGCGGGCGTTGGCCACATCGGCGGGGATGACCCTCCACGTCGGTCTGCGCTCGGGCAAGAACACCCACCACATCGTGGAGGCTTCCTTCAAGGGGGTGGCCCGCGCCCTTCGTGATGCGGTCCGCCGCGAGGGTGGCGGCATTCCCTCCACCAAGGGGTCCCTGTGACCCCGGCCGGCCGGCGACCCCGCCCGGGAAGCTCCGTCGGCTCCGATCCCACCGGCCACCGGTGATCGCTGTCCTCGACTACGGCATCGGGAACCTGCGCTCGGCGGAGAAGGCCCTCCAGTACCTCGGAGCCGACGCGTCGCTGGTCGACGACCCTGACCGCGCCGCCACCGCGGACGCCGTGGTGCTGCCCGGCGTGGGATCGTTCGGTCGCTGCGCGCAGGCCCTCCGGTCGAGCGGTCTGGACAAGGCGGCGACCGCCGCCATCGAGCGTGGCGTGCCCTTCCTCGGGATCTGTGTCGGATTCCAGCTGCTGTACGAGGGGTCCGACGAGTCCCCGTCCGAACAGGGGCTCGGCGTGCTCCCGGGAACGGTCCGGCGATTGGCGGAGGGCGTCAAGCGTCCCCAGATGCAGTGGAACGTCCTGGACAGGCCGGACCCTTCCGTCGGTGGCCTGCTCGAGGGCGTGCCCACGCCGGCCTGGGTCTACTTCGTGCACTCGTATGCACCGGAGCCCACCGCGCACACCTCGTCCACCTGCGACTACGGCGGACCGGTGACCGCGTCGGCCGAGCGGGGCACGGTGTGGGGAACCCAGTTCCACCCCGAAAAATCCGGCTCGGTCGGCCTCGGCATCCTGGCCAACTTCGTCCGCGCCGCGACCGACCCGCCGCGGTGATGGACCTCTACCCGGCCATCGACATCCGCGACGGCGGAGCCGTGCGCCTGGCCCAAGGTGACTTCGGCCGCCAATCCGACTACGGCGACCCGCTGGAGCTGGCCCACCGGTTCGCCGCGTCCGGCGCACGGTGGCTCCATGTGGTCGACCTCGATGCCGCCCGGGGCGGGGATCCGGTCAACCGCCCGACGGTGCTGGCCATCGCCGCCGCCGTCGGTGTCCCGGTCCAGTCCGGCGGGGGGGTGCGCACCGAGGACGATGTCCGGGAGCTGCTGTCGGGCGGGGTGAGCCGGGTCGTCCTCGGGACGCTGGCCCTCGACGACCCCGGCCTGGCCCGCACCCTGGCGGCGGCCTTCCCCGGCCGGGTGGGCGTCGGGGTCGACTACCGCCTCGACGCCGACGGTCGCACCGAGGTTGCCGTCCGGGGGTGGGAGCAGGGCAGCGGGCGGACCGTGGACGAGCTCCTCGGGGACCTGGCTGGCGCGGACGTGGCCGCGGTGATCGTGACCGCCATCGAGCGTGACGGCATGCTCAGCGGCCCTGACGTGGGGGGACTGCGCCAGGTGCTGGGGTCGACCGATATCCCGGTGATCGCCTCGGGGGGCGTGGCCTCGGCGGCCGACATCGAGGCGCTGGCCCGGCTCGGGGTCCGCGCCGGGGCGGCACAGGCCGGCACCGGCGGGACGACGCGGCGGCTGTCCGGGGTGATCAGCGGCCGGGCGCTCGTCGACGGGCGACTGACCGTCGAGGAAGGGGTGGCCGCGTGCGCACGGTACGGGTGATCCCCTGTCTCGACGTCGACGCCGGACGGGTCGTGAAGGGCGTGCAGTTCACCGACCTCTTCGACGCCGGCGATCCCGTCGAGCTGGCCGGACGCTACGACGCCCAGGGCGCGGACGAACTGGTCTTCTTGGACATCACGGCATCGTCGGACAATCGCCGGACCATGGTCGAGGTGGTGTCGCGGACTGCAGAGGCGGTGTTCATCCCCTTCACGGTGGGCGGGGGGATCCGGTCCGTGGACGACGCCCGGCTGCTGCTGCGGGCCGGTGCGGACAAGGTGGGGATCAATACGGCCGCCGTCGACCGACCCGAGCTCATCGCCGAGCTGGCCGATGAGTTCGGGAGCCAGTGCGTGGTGGTGGCCGTCGACGCCCGGCGCCGGCGCGGGCGGACGGCGGCGGGGTCGGGCGCCTCCTGGGAGGTGTTCACCCACGGCGGCCGCACCCCGACCGGCGTGGATGCGGTCGAATGGTGCCGGCGCTCCTCGGCCGCGGGCGCGGGTGAGATACTGCTCACCTCGATGGACCGGGACGGGACCAGGGACGGCTTCGATCTCGAACTGACCCGGACGGTAGCCGAGGGCTGCCCGGTCCCGGTGATCGCCTCCGGGGGAGTGGGCACGCTCGACCATCTGGTGGAGGGAGCGGTCGAGGGTCGCGCCGAGGCGGTGTTGGCCGCCTCGATCTTCCATCTGGGTGAGTTCACCGTGGCGCAGGCCAAGGAGCATCTGGAGGCGGCTGGGGTACCGGTGCGGCCGGCGTGACGGTCCGTCCCGGCCACGCGTGGGCGGCCCCGCCCCTGCGGTAGCCTTTCTCCTGTGGCCATGACGACGCCAGAAGTACCGACGACCAGCCAAAATGGCGACAACCCGGCCAAGCTGGCCATCACCGTGCTGGCCGATCGGGTGTTGGTCCAGGTCGGCCAGACCGAGGGGGAGCGGCGCTCGAGGTCCGGGATCCTGATCCCGGCCACGGCCCAGGTCTCCAGGCGCCTGACCTGGGCCGAGGCGGTCGCCGTCGGTCCGCACGTCCGTTCGGTGAAGGTCGGCGACAATGTCCTGTTCAACCCCGAGGACCGCTTCGAGGTCGAGGTCCAGGGGGACGAGTATGTGATCCTGCGCGAGCGGGACATCCACGCCGTGGCGGCAACCCGCATCGACGGCGGCACAGGCCTCTACCTGTGAACGCCCATCTCCACTAGGCGGGACCGGGTCCGGCTCCGACCGCCGGCCCGACACCGAGTCAGTGCCGCCCCGGCGGCCAGGTCGAACCAGCACCGAAACCAATCCATCAGGGAGCACCTCTCGTGAGCACCACCGGGACAACCGACTACACCGCCACGCCGATCGATTTCACCGACGAGGAGCTGGAATCGGTGGCCTTCAACGCCGACGGACTGGTCCCGGCCATCGTCCAGGACGCGTCCGACCACGCCGTCCTGATGCTGGCGTGGATGAACCGCGAGTCGCTCATCAAGACCCTCGAGACCGGACGGAGCTGGTTCTGGAGCCGGAGCCGGCGCGAGTTCTGGTGCAAGGGCGAGACGTCCGGCGACCGCCAGTACGTCCGGAGCGTGCGCTACGACTGTGACGGCGACGTGCTGTTGCTGGTCGTCGACCAACAGGGCGCCGGCGCCTGCCACACGGGCAACCGGACCTGCTTCTACCGTGCCTTCGGCGACCCCACGACGGGGGCATGACCACCCCGTCCGGAACCGGGCCCGAGGGGCCCGGGCGCGCAGGGTTCCACACGCTGGCTGCCAAGCACCGCGTGGTGCCGGTCTGGCGCGAGCTGGTGGCCGACACGCTCACGCCGGTGGCCGCCTATCTCCAGATCGCCGAGGGCACCGGCACCGGGTTCCTGCTGGAGTCCGTGGAGGGTGGCGAGCGGTGGGGCAGGTACTCCTTCGTGGGCCGCAATCCGTTGGCCACCGTCACCGCACGCGGCGATCTCGTGACCACCGACGGGGACGTGGATCTCGACACGCTCACCGGTGACCGGGTCAGTGGGAACGGGGGGGTACTGGCCGCGCTCGAGACCATTCTCGACGCTTTCGACTCCCCGGACCTTCCCGAGCTGCCGCCGCTCCATGCCGGGCTGGTCGGCTACCTGGGCTACGACGTGGTCAGGGAGGTGGAGCACCTGCCGAACACCCCGCCCGACGACCACGGCCATCCGGATGCCGTCCTGGCCATGATCGGGCAGCTGGCCGCCTTCGACCACTGGCGTCAACGGGTGGTGCTCATCGACAACGTGGTCATCGACCCGGGATGGGGACCCGAAGAGCTGGACCTCGCCCACCGCGATGCCCTCACCCGCCTGGACCGGTTGGCCGCCGACTGCTTCCGGCCCCTCGACCAACCGGCGAGGCTGTTGCCGGAACGGACGGGACCTCCCCCTGACGTGCGCCGGACCATGACCGACTCGCTGTACGAGGACGCGGTGCAGGCGGTCAAGGAGCACGTGACCGCCGGCGACGTGTTCCAGGTCGTGCTGTCCCAACGGTTCGACCTCGCATCGCTCGGGGCCGATCCGTTCGACGTCTACCGGGTCCTGCGGCTGGTCAACCCGAGCCCGTACCTCTACTTCCTCAGCTTCCCCGAGATCACCGTGGTCGGCGCCTCGCCCGAACCCATGGTCCGGCTCCGCGAGGGAACTGTCGTGTCGCGGCCCATCGCCGGCTCCAGACGACGGGGTGTCACCCCCGAGGACGATGCCAGGCTCGAAGGGGAACTGGTCGAGGATCCGAAGGAGTTGGCCGAGCACGTGATGCTGGTCGACCTCGCCCGCAACGATGTGGGCCGCGTGGTCAGCTTCGGAACCGAGGTGGTGGAGGAGATGATGGTGGTCGAGCGCTACAGCCACATCATGCACCTGACATCGCAGGTGTCGGGGCGCCTGGCTCCGGGGAAGGGGCCCATCGACGTCCTGCGGGCCACGCTGCCGGCCGGGACCCTGTCCGGCGCGCCCAAGGTCCGGGCCATGGAGATCATCGACGATCTCGAGCCCACCAAGCGTGGGGTGTACGGGGGCGTGGTGGGCTACCTGGACTTCTCGGGAAACCTCGATACCGCCATCGCCATCCGGACCATGACCGTGCATCCTGACGGATCGGCTTCGGTGCAGGCCGGTGCGGGCATCGTGGCCGACAGTGACCCGGCGGCGGAGAACGCAGAATGCGGGGACAAGGCCGCAGCCATGCTGTCGGCGGTGGCCATGGCCAGGGCCGCCGGGGCCTCCCGGGGGTCCGGGGCCTCCCGGGGGTCCGGGGCGCCCCTGGTGTCTGAGACGCCCCTGGAGTCGGCGACGTCGGCGACCTCGGCGACCTCGGCGAGCGGATGAGCGGGGCGGAGCCCATCGACGAGATCAGGGAGGGCTACAGCGCCCTTCGGCGCACGGCGGCCGTGCGCCGGCTGGCGCGGGACGTGCTGGCGGTGTCCGGACCCGATGCCACCTCGTACCTGCAGGGCCAGTGCAGCCAGGATGTCTCGGCCCTTCCTGTGGGCGGCACCGCCGAATCGCTCCTGTTGAGCCCGCAGGGAAAGATCGATGCCTACCTCCGGCTGACCCGGACAGCCGACGATACCTTCATCGTCGACACCGACCACGGGTTCGGGCCGGTGGTGCAGGCCAGGCTCGAGCGCTTCCGGCTGAGGATGAAGGTGGACATCGAGCCCGTCGACTGGACGTGCGTCGCCCTGCGGGGCCCCGATTCCCTCCGGGGTGTGACCGGTGTGCCGGATCTGGCGGCCGCGGTGGACTGGCCGGGTCTGTCCGGGGTCGACCTGCTCGGCCCGGCTCCTGCCGGCGGTTTGTCGGGATGGGTCGACGACGGGGTCGTCCGGTGTGGCGAAGACGCCTGGGAGTCGGCCCGGATCGAAGCGGGCGTGCCGGTCAACGGTCGCGAGATCGTGGAAGGCTCGATCGCGGCCGAGCTCGGCCTGGTCGATCGCACCGTCTCGTTCACCAAGGGCTGTTTCACCGGCCAGGAGCTGGTCGCCCGCATCGACGCCCGCGGATCGAACGTCGCCCGGCGGCTGTGCGGCGTGGTGGCCGGTGGGCAGCCCGGCCGTGTCTCGGCGCCGGTCGGTGCCGCCGTGCTGACCTCTGACGGCTCACGCGAGGTCGGGCGCCTGTCGTCGGTGGCCTGGTCCCCGGGAGCGGAGGCCACGGTGGCGCTGGCCACGGTCCACCGGCGGGTGACCCCTCCAGAGGCGGTGTTGTTGACCTGGGACGATGGGGAGGGGACCCACACCATCGAGGCTGACAGCCGGCCCCTTCCGATGGCGGGACCTCCATCGGATCTCGCCGGCTGAAGGGGACCCGGGTCTGTCCCCACCGGCGAGGGAGGTGCTAGACCATCTCCCGGGCCGACACAGGTGACACCGGTGGGGAGATCGGGGGAACGTTGCCGCGGAGCACCGTGTGCGCTCCTGGTTCCGTCGAGCGCGACCTGCCCCAGGTCCGAGTTGTTCCGCATGCCTGCGAACCGACGACGCCGGTGGCCATACACGAGACACAACATCGGAGGCAGGGATGAGCACAGACCGGACGGCGCCCACAGCGGCATCTCGGGACAACGCAGTCGAGATGGACGCCGAGCACATCACCACATCGACACGCGATCCGGCGGAGTTGGCCGAGCGGCTCCGGGTGTGGCTGGGTGAGCGGCTCGATCCCGGGAACCCGCCGGTCATCAGCGAGGTGTCCAGCCCGGAGAGCAACGGGATGTCGTCCGAGACGCTCCTGTTCACCGCGGTGTGGGATGAGGACGGCGGGCCGACCGCCCACCGGCTGGTGGCGCGGATCGAGCCGCCGGCCACCGATTACCCGGTGTTCACCACCTACGACCTCGGCATGCAGTTCCAGGTCATGCGTCTGGTCCGCGAGCACACCCGGGTGCCGGTGCCCGAAACCTTCTGGTACGAGCCGGATCCGTCCGTCCTCGGCGGCTCCTTCTTCGTCATGGCCAGGATCGAGGGGCTCGTGCCCCCCGATGTGCTCCCGTACACGTTCGGTGACAACTGGGTCTTCGACGGGAGCGACGCCGATCGCCGGAAGGTGCAGGAATCGGCCATCCGGGCCATGGCCGGCATCCATTCCATCACTCCGGACCGTTACGACCTCTCCTTTCTTCAGCACCCGGCGCCGGGGGAGAGCTCCCTCCGGCGGAGCTTCAACCACTGGCGGACGTACTACGAGTGGGTGGTGAGGGACGCTCCCTCCCCTCTGCTGGCCGAGTGCTTCGACTGGCTCGGCGACAATTTCCCGACCGAGGCCGGCGCGGACGCGCTGTCGTGGGGAGACGGCCGCATCGGGAACATGATGTTCCGGGACAACGAGGTGGTTGCCGTCCTCGACTGGGAGATGGCCGGGGTGGCCCCACCCGAGGTCGATCTCGGGTGGATGTCCTATCTCCACCTGTTCTTCCAGGACCTGGCGGTCGACCTGGGCGCTCCCGGGCTGCCGCGGATGTTCCGGCCGGCCGACGTGGTCGAGTCCTACACCAAGGCGTCAGGGCACGAGCCCGCCGATCTGACCTGGTACATCGCCTTTGCCGCCATCCGACACGGCGCCATCATGCGACGGGTCACCGAGCGGTCGATCTTCTTCGGCGAGGCGGAGCCGCCCGATGACATCGATGACCTGATCATCCACCGGGCCACGCTGCGCGGCATCCTCGACGGCAGCTACTGGGCCGGGGTCGCCCTCTGACCGTTGCGCCGGGCCGGGCCCGGCCCGGCTGGCTGTGATTCCGGCCCGCCGCCTGAGCCCGGTACGCCTACCAGAACGACGAGTCGGCGTCGAGGCCCAGTGCCGGATGGGCACCGGTGACCATCGGCTGGCAGTTGCCCTGGCCCACTGCGCCCGAATCGAGGTCGCGGACCACGACGAAGGTGTCCCGGATCTGATGGAGCTGGCGGGCCACGTCGGGCGGGCGGCAGTCCTCGATGCGTTCCCCGTCCACATGGAGCTCCCCGCGCCATTCGCCGTGATGGTGGCCCTGCCATCCGAAGTAGAGCCCTGTCCCGAGGTGGAATCCGGTGGCGGTGGGGACCTCCATCAGAAAGGAGCGCACCGATCCGTCGTCCATGGTGACGGTCACGTCCCCGCCCAGCAACCTCCGGTTGGCCGGGTCGAAGGCCAGGTTGGGCCGGATATCGGTCATCCGCTCGACCCGACCGTCATCGTGCTCGATGGCCCCGGTCACCGTGCGCCGGTGGTGGCCGAACCCGATCATCTCGATCAGGTGCATGAACAGGCCCCATTGCGCGCCATCGGGGTCGGTCATCAGGATGGGACTCCAGATCATCTGGAAGTTCATTTCCGCCACCGGATTGAACGGGTCGGTGTCGGTCGGCGGCGTCCCCACGTCGTAACGGACCCCCCACGAGTGGTCCCGGGTCGACACCCACCGGTCGGAGGTGATGTCCTCGCGCACGCCGTCGATCTCGACCCAGCCCGACGCGGTGCCGATCTGGTGGTACCGGACCAGGTCGGCGCTGACCCGGTAGCCGAGCGGTGTCCGCTGGTGGGTCCGCTCCTCGGTGGCCGGCGGCAGCACGCCCTCGAAGACCCAGTCGAACGCCAACGGCTGGCACGGGTTCGGATCCAGGGCGAATCGCACCCGCTTCATCGGTTCGAGCACCTCGTAGCGGACGGGTCCGACCGATGAGTCGTCGAACCGGGGGAAGAGCCGGCGGCTTCCCCGGACGGTGATCTGCTCCGTGCCCCGTGACAGACCGGCGTAACCGTCGAGCACGTTGCGGTTGGTGTATTTGCCCATGCCGAACCCCAGCTGCAGGCCCCCGTCCCGTCGCGCGGCCATGGCGCAGACCTTCTCCGTCCAGGACGGGTCACTGAGGCCGACTGTCGCGAACGTGTCGGCGATCTGGTGGTCGAAGCGCTCGTCTGCGGGACCCAGTGGGCCCAGCGGGTTGGCCATGCCCTGCCTCCTTGCCCACCTCGTCCTCGGTGACAGAGGCGTCAGACGCCGAGGCTAGCCTTGGCCGCCCGCTCGAACAGTCGGTACGGCAGCAGCCGTTTGCCCATGATCCCGATCCGCTCGTCGAACTTGCCCACCGACAGCCGCCGGGGTGCGCGCCTGGCCTCGAGCGCACGCTGGACGACCGCGGCCACGTCGTCGGGTGGCACCCCGTTGGCCTCGTCCTCGATCATGGTCCCCACCGCTTTGGCCGTGGCCGTCCGGTAGGCGTCGTCGTCTTCCGTCACCGCCACATCGCGCCGGTTCTGGGTGAAGTCGGTACGGACATTTCCCGGTTCCACCAGCGTGACCTGGATGCCGAACGGTTCCACCTCGTAGGCCAACGATTCGCCGTACCCCTCCATGGCGAACTTGCTGGCGCTGTAGAAGGACTGGAAGGGGATGCCGATGATCCCACCGATCGAGCTGATCAGGACGATCCGGCCCCGGCCTTGTCGGCGCATGACCGGGAGTGCCTGTTGCACCACCCGCACCGCCCCCCAGAAATTGGTCTCCATCTGGTCCTTCGCGTCACCGATGGGTGTCTGCTCGGCCGCCCCGGCCAGCCCCCAACCGGCACAGGCCACCACGGCGTCCAGGCGACCGTGCTCGCCTACCAGCGCCTCGACGCCGGAGACGACCGAGGTGTCGCTGTCGACGTCCATCACCAGGGGTGCCCAACCTCCCGAGGAGATGCCCCGCCTGCTGGCCCCGACCACCTTCCATCCCCGAGCGTGTAGGCGGTCGGCACAGGCCTGGCCGATTCCCGCCGACGCCCCGGTGATGAGAATCACGTCATCCATTGGATCTCCAGTTCGTCGTGATGGCGGCCCCACCGGAATCAGCCCGGCCCCTGCGGACCGCTCGGCCCGGGGAGGCAGCCGGGTTCGGGGAAACCTCCACCCGGCCGGCCTGACCCGGTCGTGCCGTCGTGGCGCAGTCATCCGACCGTGCCATTGTGGCGCAGTCAGTGCCATTGTGGCGCAGTGACCCGGCCGTGCCATTGTGGCGCAGTGACCCGGCCGTGGCATTGTGGCGCAGTCACCCGGCCGTGGCATTGTGGCGCAGTCATCCGCCACCGGGTCGCACGGGTGGCGGGGGCCCCCGAACACAACCACGGTTCCTTCGCTGCCGGCCTTCGTCTGACCTTGCCACCGCACCGATGGGGACGTCGGCCGTGGTGCGGTCGTGTGAGTCGGAAGGTCGGGTCACCGGTGGGCACCCGGGTGATCGGGATCGGTCACCGGCGGGCACCGGGTGGTCGGGATCGGTCACCGGCGGGCACCCGGTGGTCACCGGGGCCCACGACCACCCCGGTAGGCTGGAAAGGCCATGCCGGCGTACCTTGACTCCATTCTCGCCGCCCATCGGGCGCGTGCGGCCACGGACCTCCGCGACCTCGACGCGGCCGTCGAGGCGGCCGGATCCGCCGGGCCCATCCGGTCGTTCGACGATGCCATCAGGACCGAGTCGGCCCGCGACGGGATGGCGGTGATCGCCGAGGTCAAGCGTCGGTCGCCGTCCAAGGGAGATCTCGATCCCGATCTCGATCCAGCCGCGGTGGCCATGGAGTACGAAACCGGTGGCGCGGCCTGCCTTTCCGTGCTCACCGACCGAGAGTTCTTCGGAGGCAGTGCCGCGGACCTCGAATCGGCCCGTTCCGCCTGCTCGCTTCCCGTCCTGCGCAAGGACTTCACGGTGAGCGCCCTCGATGTGTGCGATGCCCGCACCATGGGCGCCGACGCCGTCCTGTTGATCGTGGCCGCGCTCGGAGATGCCGAGCTGAAGTCCCTGCTCCTGCTGTCGGAGCGGTTGTCGCTGACAGCCTTGGTCGAGGTGCACGACGAGCTCGAACTCGACCGAGCCCTGGGCGCCGGGGCCCGGATGATCGGCGTGAACCAACGCGACCTCCGCACCTTCGAGGTCGATCGCGACCGTGCCCTGGCCCTCGGTGGGTCGATCCCGGCCGACGTGGTGGCGGTGGCCGAGTCGGGGATCCGCAACGCCGCCGACGTGGCTGCACTGGCCGGTGCCGGGTACCGGGCCGTGCTGGTGGGGGAGACCCTGATCCGGTCGCGCTCCCGGCAGGGCGCCATCGCCGGGCTGCTCGGGGCGGTCCGGTGACCTCCTTCGACGGGGGCGCGGAGGTCGGCGACGTGTTCGTGAAGATCTGTGGGGTGACCACCGAGGCCGACGCCTTGCTGGCCGTGGGCATGGGGGCTTCGGCGGTCGGGTTCGTCTTCGCCCCGTCGCCTCGCCAGATGGCACCGTCGGCGGTCGCCGACATCGTGAAGCGCATCCCATACGAGACGATGACGGTCGGGGTCTTCCGGGACGAGGCGCCCACCCGGGTCATCGAGATCGCCAACCAGATCGGGCTGCGGGCGGTGCAGCTCCACGGGGTCGAGTCCATCGACGACACCCGATGGATCGCGGACCGGGTGGGGCTGACCATCAAGGCCTTCCCGGCCGGCAACCGCAGGATCGAGCGGTTCGCCGAGTACGGGGCCCAGCTGTTGATGATCGACGGGGCAAGTCCGGGATCGGGCGAGTTGTTCGATTGGCGCCTGGCCGAGGGGGTGGTCGATCCGCGCCGGCTGATCGTCTCGGGAGGCCTGCGACCGGAGAATGTGGGTGCCGCCATCGCCCATCTCCACCCCTGGGGGGTCGACGTGTGCAGTGGGGTCGAGGCATCACCCGGAGTCAAGGATCCGGGCCGGTTGCGTGAGTTCATCTCGGCCGCGCACGACGCGGCCCGGGCGGCTGCGGCCGCCGGCGGTGGCTATGGGGGGGACCTGCTCGACGGCGGAGCCGACCGGGACACCGACGCTGAGGCCTCTGGTCTGTTCGATTGGCAGAGCGAGTAGTGGCCCCCGAGATCATGGGGGATCCCGGCCCGAACGGCCGGTTCGGTCGCTTCGGTGGGCGCTACGTCCCCGAGTCGCTGGTTCCGGCATGCCAGGAGCTGGAGGCGGCCTTCCGCTCGGCCTGGGTCGACCAGTCCTTCCGCACCGAGTTCGACGACGTCCTCCGTCACTACGGCGGCCGTCCCACGCCGGTCACCGTCTGCGACCGGCTCTCCACCGAGCTCGGCGTGCGCATCCTGCTCAAGCGAGAGGACCTCGCCCACACCGGCTCGCACAAGCTCAACAACGTCATCGGCCAGGGGCTCTTGGCCCGGCGCATGGGGAAGAACCGGCTGATCGCAGAGACCGGCGCCGGGCAGCACGGGGTGGCCACCGCCACCGCGGCCGCCCTGCTCGGCATGACCTGCGTGGTCTACATGGGCGAGGTGGACATGCGACGCCAGGAGCTCAACGTGTTCCGGATGGAGCTGTTGGGCGGCGAGGTGCGACCGGTCTCGAGTGGCAGCAGGACGCTGAAGGACGCTGTCAACGAGGCCCTGCGCGACTGGGTGGCGTCGGTCGGTGACACCCATTACTGCCTGGGTTCGGTGATGGGCCCGCATCCCTATCCATGGATGGTCAGGGAGTTCCAGCGGGTCATCGGCGACGAGGCCCGGGAGCAGTGCCGCGTCCTCCTTGGAGGCGACGACCCCGACGTGGTGGTGGCCTGTGCGGGTGGAGGCTCCAACGCGGCGGGGATCTTCGCCGGCTTCGCCGACGACACGGTGTCGGCGTTGGTGGCTGTGGAAGCGGCCGGCGGGTCGGCCATGACCACGGGCATACCCGGAGTGCTCCACGGCATGCGGAGTGCCCTGATGCAGGACGAAGCCGGCCAGATCCTCGAGGCACGGTCCATCTCCGCCGGCCTCGACTACCCGGGAATCGGGCCCGAGCACGCCCACCTGGGCGAGTTGGGCCGGGCCCGCTACGAGACGGCGGGTGATCAGCCGGTGATCGAGGCGTTCCAGCGGTTGGCCCGGACCGAGGGGATCATCCCCGCGCTCGAGTCCGCCCACGCCATTGCCTGGGTGATCGCCGCGGCGGGCACACCGGCGCTGCCCGCGGGCTCGACGGTCCTGGTCAACCTGTCGGGACGCGGCGACAAGGACGTGGCCCAGGTCCGTGACGTACTGCGGGCCGGCTCGTGACCGAGCTCGGCCCGGCCCCCGGCGCAAGCGTCCCGGGTCCGGGCCAGGACCCGGGACGAGACGGTGGAGTCCGCCACCGCCCCGGCCGCCTGGAATCGGTCTTGGTGGCCCGGCGCGATGCCGGCCACAAGTTGCTGGTCCCGTACGTGACCGGCGGCATGGACGACAGCTGGCTGCTCACCGTCGAGGCCCTCGCCGGGGCGGGGGCCGACGCCATCGAGGTGGGGATCCCCTTCTCGGACCCGATGATCGACGGTCCCACCATCCAGGAGGCGTCGCTTCGGGCTCTCGAGCGCGGCACCACGCCCGACGGGATCCTGGCCGACCTGAGCCGGATCCGCGTGGGCGTGCCCCTGGTGGTGATGACGTACTACAACCTCATCTACCGGGCGGGGCATGCCCGGATCGCCGGGATGATGTCCGAGTCGGGTGTCTGCGGTGCGATCATCCCCGACCTCCCGCTGGAGGAGATCGGACCCTGGTCCGAAGCCGCTGACCGGGTCGACGTGGCCACCGTCCTGCTGGTGGCACCGTCGACTCCCTCCGACAGGATCCGGGCCATCTGCGACCGGTCACGCGGCTTTGTCTACGCCGTCGGAAGGATGGGAGTCACGGGCGAGCAGGCACTGCTGGCCGGTTCGGCCCGCGAGGTGGCCGAGCGGATCGGCGCCGTCACCGAACTGCCGGTGTGCGTGGGGATCGGAGTGTCCACCCCGGAACAGGCCGTCGAGGTCTGCCGGGTGGCAGACGGGGTGGTGGTCGGATCGGCCCTCGTCCGGCGCCTTCTGGAAGGGGAGGGCCCCGACGGAGCCGCCGAGTTCGTCTCCTCGTTACGTCGCGCCCTCGACGCCGGCTGAACCGGGATCGGGCCGGGCTCGGTCGCGACACCGGCCGTGGCCGGTGCGACGGAGATGATCACCGGTCGGGCCGGATGAGGCGGTAGAGGGCCTTGGCGAACGAACGGCGGCTCCGACTGTCGGCCCGCTGCTCCAAGCGGCGCCGGATGAGCTCCCGGCGCTCCTGGAGGTCCCGGAAGGTGATCGATTCGTTCTCCTCGGTGAATCCCATGGCGGCTCGATAGCCGTCGAGGTCGACCGGGCTCTCGAGGAGCTCGACGCCGATGTCCCGGGCGATCCGTTCGCCGTGGCGCTCGGTGAAGTAGGTGACCACGGCGAGTATCTCGCCCAGGATGTCGACGTCCGGCGCCAGCGTGGCCATCGAGCCGTTGAGGAAGAGGATGTCCTTGACGAAGAGCATCAGCTCCTTGGGCAGCCGGGCACCGTATCCGAGGAGCGCCTTGGTCACCTCGCGCAGTTCGTTCACCATCTCGTCCGCGGTCAGTGTGGTGGGGTCGAGTGCAGGACGGTCGAGACCGAGGTCGCGGATGACCGCGGTCACATCGGAGTCCGCCGGCAACGCTCCGAGGTCCCGTAAGGCCTCGACCTGCACCTCCAGGTTGTTGGTGGTGGCCCCCATCTGCAGGCGGAGGAAGGCGAGCCGCTTCCGCTCGTCCAGGCGGCCGGTGATCCCGAAGTCCAGCAGCGCCACCGTGCCGTCACGCTGCACCATCAGGTTCCCGCCGTGGAGATCCCCGTGGAAGACCCCGTACAGGAGGGCGCCCTCGAGGAAGGCGATGAGGCTCGACCGGAGCACGGCCGCGGTGTCGATGCCCGCGGCCCGCATTCCATCGGCATTACCCCAGGTGAAGCCATGCAGCTGTTCCATGACCAGGACCCGCCTGGTCACGAGCTCGGGGTGGGGCCGTGGCACCACGACGAACCGTTCGCCGGTGACCGCGAACACCTTGGCGATGTCCAACATGTTCTGCGCCTCGAGTCGGAAATCGAGCTCCTCGACGATCGTCTCCGCGAACAGCTCGACCAGGGCCGGGGGATTGGTCAGGGCGGTGATCGGGATGCGCCCCACCAGCAGGGGGGCGATCCACGACATGGCCGCGATGTCCAGCCGGACCAGGGAGGCCACGGTGCGACGTTGGACCTTGACCACGACACGTTCGCCGGTCCGCAATGTGGCCGCGTGCACCTGGGCGATCGAGGCCGACGCGATGGGCACGCGGTCGAACGACACGAACACCTCGGCCAGCGGCCTGCCGAGGTCCTCCTCGATCGTCCGGCGCACCGTCGAGAAGGGCTCAGGAGGGACCCGATCGCGTAGCAGCCGGAACTCATCGACAAGCTCCTCGGGAAAGATCCCCTCGCCCGACGAGATGATCTGGCCGAGTTTGATATAGGTGGGACCCAGGCGCTCGAAGGCCGGGCGCAGCCGCCGGGAGAGCCCTGACCTCGAGGTCGGCGTGCCCCGGTCGCGTAGCCCCCAGCCGAGGAGAGCCAGCCCGAGCCGCATCCCGACGGCGACCACCCTCGCGGCCGAGGGCAGGCGCTCGGGGGCCACCAACTGGCGGGCCAGGGTGGCTGCGTCGCGTCGCAGGTTGTCGATATCGCCGCCGGTCTCAGCCGGGAAGCGCCACGGCATCGTCGCCGGGTCCACTGTCCATGGGCCGTCGGCGGTGAACGCGCCGATTGCGAGATCGGGGCGTGCGCCCCGCTCGGGAACGGGCTCGGAACGGGTCAGTTGCTCAACCATGTCGACTCAACGGTAGGGGGCGCGACGGGTGTCCGGTCCGCGTGCGGTGGCCGGAGCACCGGCCAGACGGCCGCCAGGCAGAGGCCGGAGCACGGCGCCGGGCCATCGGAGGGCGCCGCCGGGTCACCGACGGGTGGCCGGAGCACGCCGATGGGTCGGCGCCGGGTGGCCCGAGCACGGCCAGACGTCGGACGGGGGCCTATGACGGTGAGATCACCAGGCAGCCGTTGTGGCCACCGAAGCCGAAGGAGTTGGAGAGGACCGGCGCAGGGTCCCAGGGCCGGGCGGAGCCGGCGACCACGTCGAGGTGGATGTCAGGGTCGGGCTGCTCGTAGCCGGAGGTCGGCGGGATGAGCCGATGCCCGATGCTCAGGACGACGGCCACCGCCTCGATGGCTCCGCACGCGCCCAGCCCGTGTCCGGTGATCCCCTTGGTCGAGGTCACCGGAGGTGAGGTGGCTCCGAACACCTTGGCGATGGCGTCCGCCTCGGCCCGGTCGTTCAAAGGTGTCGACGTGCCGTGGGCGTTGATGTGGCCGATCTGGTCGGGCGTGACCGCGGCGTCCACCATGGCCAGGTCCATGCAGGCGGCAGCACCGGATCCCCCCGGGATCGGTGCCGTGATGTGGTGGGCGTCCGCCGTGCTCGCCGAGCCGGCCAGCTCCCCGTAGATTCTGGCCCCCCGGGCCACTGCATGGTCCCAGGCCTCGAGGACCAGGGCACCGGCGCCCTCGGTGATGACGAAACCGTCGCGTCGGGCGTCGAAGGGTCGTGAGACGCCCGAGGTGGACAGAGCGGTCATGTTGGCGAAGGCGGCCATGCCCACACCGGTCATGCCGGCCTCGGCCGCACCGCCGATGGCCACATCGCAGCGACCCGACGCCACCAACCTGGCCGCGTGACCGATGCTGTGGGCCCCGGCCGCGCACGCCGTGGTCACCGTCTCCGAGGGTCCGTGCCATCCGAGCCGGATGGAGATGGAGGCGGCGCCGGCATTCGACATCATCATCGGCACGAGGCGGGGGGAGACCCGGCGCGGTCCCTTCTCGCCGAAGATGAGGATCTGGGTCTCGAGCGTCTCGAGCCCCCCCACGCCGGTTCCCATGACGACGCCCGACCGCCCGGGATCGGCATTGATCTCGCCGGCGTCGTCGAGGGCCATGGCCGCCACGGCCACGGCGAACTGGGCGAACCGATCGAGCTGGCGGGCCTCTTTGGCGGTGACCCAGCGCTCGGGGTCGAAATCGGGAACCCGACGCTCGCCGGCGGGGGGTGGCCCGTTGAGCCCGGCCCACAGCGCGTCGGTGCCCACACCACAGCATGAGACGACCCCCATGCCGGTGATGGCCACCCGCCTCCCGGCGACCGGGCCGTCAGGGCCGATGCCCAGCAGCATCAGAGCTTGGCGGTGATCAGGTCGAAGGCCTGGCCGATGGTCTCGATTCCCTCGAGCTCGGTCTCCTCCACCGAGACGTCGAACGTCTCCTCGAGAGCCATCACCAATTCGACCAGGTCGAGGCTGTCCGCATCGAGGTCCTCGGCGAACCGAGCCTCTCTCGTCACCTTGTCCGCAGGCACCTGGAGTACCTCGACTGCGCACTCCCGGAACTTCTCGAATGCCTCGTCTTCACTCACGCACTTGCTCCTTTGTCATGGATTCTTCTCTGGCACTGCTCGGCTAGCTGGCACTACTCGGCCTACGTGAACTGCTCCGACTGCTTGGTCCGCTCGGATCACGACGGCCCCCTGTCACAGACCCATGCCCAGGCCACCGTCGACGGGGAGGACAGCGCCGGTGATGTATCCCGCCCCGGCCGAGGCGAGAAACCCGATGGCCTCTGCGATCTCCTCAGGCTGGGCCACCCGGCCCAACGGCACCTGGGATTGGAATTCGGTTCGTCGTTCCTCTCCGAGAGCCGCGAGCATATTCGTTTCGACCAGGCCCGGAGCAATCACGTTGACCGTGATGGAACGGCTGGCCACTTCACGGGCCATCGAACGGGCCATCCCGACCAGGCCGGCCTTGGAGGCGGCGTAGTTGGCCTGTCCCGGCGAACCGATGAACGCGCCTACCGATGAGACCATGATCACCCGGCCACGATGGAGCCGGATCATCTTGGCCAGGGCCCGCTTGGTCACCCGGAACACGCCGGACAGATTGGTGTCGATGACCTCGGACCATGCGTCCTCTCCCATGCGCAGCACCAGCGTGTCGTGGGTGACACCGGCGTTGGCCACCAGGACCTCGACCGGACCCCAGGTCTCCTCGATGGTGTCGAACGCTGCGCCGACCTGATCCGGATCGGTCACGTCGCAGGCCAGCGCCAGGAATCGATCGGCACCAGGCCCGGCACCGGCGCCGAGTCCGAAGTCGCCCTCGACCGCCCCCGATCGTGACGTCACCGCCACCCGGTCCCCGTGGTCGAGGAACCACCGGGCACTGGCCCACCCGATGCCACGGGTCCCCCCGGTCACCAGGACCACCCGACCTTCGCCGGCAACGGCCTCATCGCTCACGACGCGCTCCCGGCAGTGCGGATCCAGGCCACGGGCTGGCCCTCGACCACCCGCTCACCTCGGACGGCCAACCACCGGACAAGGATGCCGTCGAACGGCGTCCGCACATCAGTCAGTCCGACAGTGCCCACCCGATCGCCGACGGCCAGGACCGACCCGGGCTCCATCCCCTGCCCGCTGCCCGGGCGTGCGGTGGCCTCGGCCAGCGCCGTGCTCTCCAGAGCGGCCAGGTTGACGTCGGGTTCGAACACGCCGGGCGTCGGGCTCACGATGACCCTTTCTGAGGTGTAGAGATGCTCACCCTGATGTGCGGGACCCGATGCCGTCCACTCGTCCGTGCCGGCCAGCGTGTCCATCAGCTTGTCGAGGTCGGCAGGCACGGCGACCGCCACACCCCGCACGTCGGGGATGGTCCGTCGAACCATGCCGGTGAGAACGCCTCCGGGGCCCAGCTCGGCGATGAGGGTCGCCCCTCTCCCTCCCAGGGCTTCGAGCGTCTGTCGCCACCGGACCGGGCTGCACAGCTGCGCCGAGAGCAGCGCCGGCCATTCAGCCGGGTCGGTGTGCACCCTGGCGTCGACATTGGCCATGACCGGAACCTCGGGGGAGTGGAACTCGACGGCATCCAGGGTCCGGCGGAGCCGCGATCGGGCGGGGAGCATGAGCTGGGTGTGGAATGCACCCGATACGGGAATGGGCAAGACCTTGCGGGCACCGAGCTCCTTGGCCCGTTCGGTGGCCGACGTGATCCCCTGCACCGTGCCGGCGATGACCACTTGGCCCGGTGCGTTGTAATTGGCCACCCAGACCTCGTCTTCCGCTCGCTGGCAGGCCGCGTCCGCGTCCTCGTCGGCGATCCCGATGAGGGCGGCCATGGTGCCGGGGTGCTCGTCGGCCGCCGCCTGCATGGCGTCCCCGCGCTCGATCACCAGCTTGGTCCCGTCGGAGAGGGAGAGGGCGCCCGACGCGACCAGGGCTGTGTACTCACCCAGACTGTGCCCGGCACACGCGGCGGGGAACAGGCCGAGGCGCTCGACGGCGTCGAGGACCACCAGGCTCATCACGAACGTGGCCAGCTGGGCGTTGGCCGTGCGGGTCAGTTCTTCCATCGGGGCCTCGAGCAGCAAGGCGGTGAGGTCGCGCCCGGCGATGTCCGACGCCTCGGCGGCCACCTCCCAGGACGGGTGCTCGACCCATGCGTGACCCATCCCGGACCGCTGTGATCCCTGTCCCGGGAAGGTAAAGGCCAGCACCTACCGACTCCTCTCGAACGCTCTCGGCCGAATCCGGCCACGGTGGCGGGTCAAGTGTGGCACGGCGGTGGGCGGATGAGGGGGTTCCCGGCGGCGTTCGCCCCTGGCCCGCCGTTCCGGTGGGTCGGGTCGGGATCCACTGAGCACGTCGACCGATAGTTTTCTACGATTCGAAACGTGTTCAGCAAGAAGAAGCGGCGGCAGGCGGTGGCGGTTGTGTCCATGTCCTCGGCGGTCCGGCGAACAGGGGTCGGACCGGTGCGGGGGCCGGTGTCGGCGGCAGTACCGAATCCGGTCGCGCCATCGCCGAGTCCGCTCGGTCCGCCCGATCCGGTCACTCCACCGATGAGGGCCGCAGCCCCACGTATCTCCGCGGACTGGTTGGCCTGGCCGACGCTCAGCGAATCTCCCTCGGGACCGGGCGTGGTGGGCGTGAACTTCTACAAGGCCGAGCTGGCCGTCATCATGAATTTCTGGGGCCCACTGCTGATGGCCGAGCTGGAGGTAGGCCCGAAAGGTGAGTTCTCCGAACCGGTGAATCTGTTGGTCGGAGGCGTCACCGTGGGCAATGTGCCCCACCGGATCGCCGCGGACTACAGGCAGGCCGTGTCGGAGCTCCACGGGTCCGGAAAGCGGGCCATCTGCCGGATCTCGGCCACGCCGGGCCCCGTCGCCCCGCGGTTGCTCATCCACGGCGCCCCATGCCCGCGGCGGCTCGGGGACCCGTTCCTCCCTCCGGCCGGACCGGGCGAGCAGGTGATCCTGGACAGCGGGGGGGCTGACGGGCTGGAGGTGGCGTTGGCCGACGGTGCCGGGCGCTCCATGCCCGAAGGAGCAGAGCACCTGACCACCGCCACTCTTCTCCCCCGGGTCGGCCGGCTGGACGTGCAGCTCGGCGGCCGCCGGGTGGGGTACCTGACCGGCCGGTACCCGCTGGTCGAGAAGGCGGCGGGGTTCGAGTACCCGCTGACCTGTCGAGCGTCGTTCCAACATGACCCAGGCGAGAGCTTCCGGCTCCGGGTGTTCGTTCCCCGGTAGGTCCGGCAGGTTCTTGGTAGGTCCGGCAGGTCCAGGCAGGTCCAGCAGGTCCAGGCAGGTCCAGGGTAGGCCCAGGCAGGTCCAGGGTAGGCCCCCCGCCAGGGCCAGGCCGCACCGCCCGACGGCCGGGAGTGGCGGGGCCGTCAGCGGGGAAGTCCGAGCGCTGCATGGCCGTGCCCGGGGCGGTGCCCTCGACAGTGTGCCCGGGGCGGTGCCTGTGCTCGGGGCGGGGCGTGCCCGGGGCGGTGCCTGTGCTCGGGGCGGTGCGTGCCCGGGGCGGTGCCTGTGCCCGGGGCGGTGCGTGCCCGGGGCGGGATTCGAACCCGCACGCCCTTTCGGACAATGGATTTTGAGTCCATCGCGTCTGCCATTCCGCCACCCGGGCTGGTGGGGGCGCAGCCTACTTCCACTCCCGCGTGGATCGGGACCGTCAGGAACGGCTGCCCGTAGTCTTCGGGGGTGGCGATCGACGGCGACGAGGGCAGCCTGCGACGGGCCTGGGCGTCGGTCGGGTCCGGGTCCGGGCTGACACTCGAGGCCGTCGAGTTGTGGCTGGTGGACGCCGGGTTCGCCCATCCCGTCCGGACGGCGAGGGGCGAGCACAGGAGTCGGCCCTTGGTGCTGGTGCAGCTGCACGGCCACGCCGGCGGATCACCCATCCAGGGTTGGGGGGAGTGTGCAGCCCTGGCCGATTCCACCTATGACGACGAGGATGCGGCGTCCGCACTGGCCACGCTCGAACGGTCACTGGTTCCCGCCCTCATGGCCGAGGCGGCCCGGGCGGGTGCTCAGGTGCCGAAGCCGGCGGAACTTGCCTCGATCCGGCGGGCCACGCCCGGCGCCCCGCTCGCCTTCGCCGCGCTCGAGATGGCTGTGGTCGACGCGCACCTTCGGGCCGAGGGCCGGTCCCTGGCCCGGGTGCTCGGCGTGGAGGGCCGCTCCGTCCCCATCGGTGCCGTCATCGGGCAGTCAAGCCCGGTCGGCTCCCTGGTGGCCGAGGCGGCCAGGCTCGCCGAGGAGGGCTTCACGAGGGTCAAGATCAAGATCTGGCCCGGATGGGACTTCGAGGCGATCGGGGCGGTGACCCGGGAGATTCCGGCCCTGCGAGTGCAGGCCGACGCCAACGGCAGCTACACCAGTTCCGACATCGGGTACCTCACCGGTGTCGACCGGTTCGGGCTGTTGTGCCTCGAGCAACCCTTCGAGCGCGGCGATCTGGAAAGTCACCGTCGCCTGGCCGGACAGATGACCACGCCGGTCTGCCTCGACGAGAGCATCGACTCGGCGGGTGCCGCCCGCCGGGCCCTGGCCATGGGGGCGTGCTCGGTCGTCTGCATCAAACCCGCCCGCCTGGGAGGCCTCGGAGCGGCATTGGATCTGGTGCAGTCGTGTACCGACGCCGGCGTCCCGCTGTGGATGGGGGGGATGTTCGAGTCTGGCTACGCCCGCGGGGTGAACGCCACGCTGGCCGCCCTCCCCGGCTTCGCCTGGCCGGGTGACCTGAGCCCGGCGGGGTCGTACCTCGAGGTGGATCCGGCCCCCGGGGCCGCCCCGGCACGATCGGGCCCGGGAGGCGCCCTGTGTGTCCTGCCTCCGGCCGGAGGCGGGCTCGGGAGAGCACCCGATCTGGCCATCCTCGAGCAGAGGTGCCTGCAGCGGCGCCGGATCGAGCCCGAGGGTCGGTGAACACCGCCATGACCTGCCTCTTCGGTCTTTTCCGGGCCGGGTCCCGGGTTGTGAATGACGGCACTCCTGCCGTGCGTAGAATTGCCCTCCATGCATCGTGCCATCGTCGAACGTCGCCTCAGTGATGCCCACGATCGGTTGGTCCGCGCCCGGACCGAGTTGGCTGTGCTCGACGAGCAGCTGGTGGTGGTCAACGAGATCGCCGACGACACCCGCTTGAGGGCGTTGGTGGCAGAGACCCCGGTGGCGTCCAAGGAGCACGACGAGGCCAGCCGGCACGCCACCGCCATGCTCCAGACGCGCCAAGCCCTCCTCGACCGGATCGCCGAGCTCGAGCGCAGGCAGGACGAGCTGCTCGACCGTCTTGTGGTCGGTCCCGGTTGATCGCCCGACGGCCGCAGCCACGACATACTGTCCACCGACGGCCTACTTTCCACCAACGGCCTACTGTCCACCGACGGCACCCACCGATGCTGTCGACACCGGTATTGGAAGGACCCCGACAACCATGAGCAGGCGAGTGGTCATCGCGGAGGACGAGGCGATCATCCGCCTCGACCTGAAGGAGATCCTCCAGGACGAGGGGTACGACGTGGTCGGGGAGACGGGCCGGGGGGACGAGGCCGTCGAGCTGGTCCGCCAGCACCGACCCGATCTCGTGATCCTCGACGTGAAGATGCCGGGCTCCGACGGGCTGGCCGCGGCCCGCTCCATCCGGGATCTGGGCATGAAGGTGGCTGTCCTCATCCTCACCGCGTTCAGCCAACGGAACCTCATCGACGAGGCGCGCGACGCCGGTGTGGCCGCCTACCTGGTCAAGCCGTTCCAGCGGATCGAGCTCATTCCGGCCATCGACCAGGCCGTGGCCCGGTGCGAGCAGGAGTGGGCCATCGACGCAGAGGCGCAGCAGGCCGCCTCCGACGGGAATTCCGATCACCAGATCAGCGCCGAGGACAAGCTCGAGACGCGGCGATTGGTCGACGGGGCGAAGACCGTGCTGATGGACCGGGCCGGGATGTCCGAGACGGAGGCGTTCGGGTTCATCCAACGCACGGCCATGGGGACGAGGTCCCGGATGATCGATGTGGCCCGCCAGGTCCTCGAGGGCTCGCTCGCGCCCTGAGCGCGACCTGTCTGTTGAACGTGGCCGGCAAACCCTCCGCGACGAAGCGCCCTCCGGCTCCACCACCGGACGGGGGCACGGAGGACGTACCCTCGGGTCCCCTGATCCTCCTGGACGGGATGTCACTCGCCTTCCGGGCCTATTTCGCCCTGCCGCCCGATCTGGCCACCAGCAAGGGTGTGGTGACCAACGCCGTGCACGGGTTCTCCTCCATGGTGGTCAACCTGGTGCGGGACCATCATCCGGTCGGCCTGGCCGTGGCCTTCGACCTCCCCGGCGGGACCTTCCGCGATGAGATCGCCGAGGACTACAAGGGTGGACGGTCCGACACCCCACCCGACCTCCCGCCCCAGTTCGAAATGATCCGGTCCGTGCTCGGGTCCCTGGCCATACCGGTGGTCGAGGCCGAGGGTTTCGAGGCGGACGACGTGCTGGCCACGCTGGCCACCGAGGCCAGGGACCGCAAGCACCCGGTGATCATCGTCACCGGCGACAGGGACGCGTACCAGTTGGTGGAGGACCCCTACATCCGGGTGCTCTACAACCGGAGGGGGGTGAGCGACTACGCCCTCTACGACGAGGCCGGCATCGAGGAGCGGACCGGGGTGCGGCCGGAGAGGTACCCGCTGCTGGCCGCACTGCGCGGCGATCCCTCCGACAACCTTCCCGGGGTTCCCGGCGTGGGGGAGAAGACCGCCGCCAAACTGGTCAACGAGTACGGCGACCTCGACACCATCCTCGCCCACCTCGACGCACTGCCACCGAAGCTCCGGGCCAACCTGGCCGCCCACGCCGACCAGGTGCGGATCAATGCCGAGGTGATCCCACTGGTGCGGGACGTCCCCCTCGATGTCCATGTCGACCAGTTGACCCTCGGGGGCTGGGATGCGGACGAGGCCAGGGGAACGTTCGAGGAGTTCGAGCTCCGCACGGTGTGGCCCAGGTTCTCGTCCCTGATGGGCGAAGGGGCCTTCGGTCCGCCGAGCGGGTCGGGGGTCGGCGGTGGCGGCCTTCCGGCCGGAGCCGGTTCGGCCGGAGCCTCTTCCGGTGGGGCCGCCGGCGGGCCGGGCATCGGCCCCGCGGGTGGAGAAGTCGTCGGGACGCCCGAGTGGCTGGCCGAGCCCGACGTGGAGGTGCCGACCACGACGTCGGGCGCCCGGGAGGCGCTCGGGCGGATCTTCGCCTCGGCGGCGGCGTCGACCGGCAATGTGGCCGTCCTGGCCCGATGGTCGGGGGATCCGGGTCGATCGCCGATCGTCAGTCTCACCCTCTCGTGCGAAGCCGGGCCCGGCGATCCGCCGGCGGCCATCGTCCACATCGGCTCCGATGGCGACGGCCGGCCCGTGCTTGTGGGTGACCCCGCAGTCGTCGAGGCTCTGGCCGCCGGCTTCGGCCCCGGAGGGGTCGGCGTGGTCGCCCACGACGCCAAGGAGATGATGCGGTCGCTCCTGCCTCTCGGTGTCGACATCGTCGGCCTGACCATGGACACCGCGGTGGTGGCCTATCTCCTCGACCCGTCCGTCGACCGCTACCGGCTGGCGGATCTGGCTTCGCGCTTCTTGGAGGTGACCGTCGACGACGGCACCGGCGGGAAGGGGCAGGGCACCTTCGCCCTCGATGAGCCGGCCGACCGACCCGAGCGGGACGACGGCATCGGGGAGGAGGACCTGCGGGCGATCCGGCTCACCGCGGTGCTGGCCCGGTTGCGTCCACCGTTGGCCGAGGCACTGGACGCGGTGGGCGAGGACGCGCTCTACCGGGACATCGAGCAGCCGCTGGTCCGGGTGCTCGCCCGCATGGAGGTGGTGGGCATCCCCGTCGACCGGGTCGCCCTGCGGTCGATCGCCGCCGGGCTCGCGGAGGAGTGCGTCTCCCTCGAGCTGACCATCCAGGATCTGGCCGGAACCCCGTTCAAGGTGAACTCCGTGCCGCAGCTCCGCACCGTGCTCTACGAGACGCTGGGCCTCACGCCGGTGCGCAAGACCAAGACGGGATTCTCGACCGATGCGCGGACCCTCGAGCTCCTGCGCGGCCAGCACCCCATCATCGAGGCGCTGCTCCGCTACCGCGAGGTCGAGAAGCTCCGGTCCACCTATGGCGAGAGCCTGGCCGCCGAGGTGGCCGACGACGGGCGTATCCACGCCACGTTCCGCCAGACGGTGGCGCGCACCGGGCGGCTGTCGTCCGACCGGCCCAATCTGCACAACATCCCGGTCCGTACGGTGGAGGGCCGCCGGTTCCGGGAGGCGTTCGTCCCCTCGCCGGGGCGGCGTTTGCTGGTGGCCGACTACGACCAGGTCGAGCTCCGGGCCATCGCCCACCTCTCCGGGGACCCCGGTCTCAGCGCAGCCTTCGCCGCCGGCGAGGACATCCACCGGACGGTGGCGGCCCAGGTCTTCGGCGTCGAGCGCGACGAGGTCACCCATGCCCAGCGTTCGACGGCCAAGATGGTCTCCTACGGCCTGGCCTACGGCATGGAGGCCTACGGGCTCTCCCAACGGCTCGGCGTGCCGGTCGATGAGGCCCAGGCCATCCTCCAGGCGTTCTTCACCGCCTTCCCCTCTGTGCGCGAGTACATGGAGCGGGCGGTGTCAGAGGCCCGCACGGCCGGGTTCACGGTGACCGCCTTCGGGAGGCGGAGGCCGCTGCCCGATCTGGTCTCGACCAACTACCAGGTGCGCCAGGCGGCCGAGCGCCAGGCCATGAACGCGGGCATCCAGGGTCTGGCCGCCGACCTGTTCAAGGTGGCACTGATCAGGTTGGACGCCGGACTCGAACAAGGCCGGTTGGCTTCGGACCTGGTGCTCCAGGTCCACGATGAGGTGCTGGTCGACGTGGTTCCCGACGAGGCGGAGGAGGTGGCCGGCCTCACCGAACAGGCGTTGACCGGCGCGGCCGATCTCAGTGTTCCCCTGAAGGTGGCAATGGCCTGGGGATCCTCGTGGGCCGAGGCCAAGGAAGGCTGACCGGCAGGACCGAAGTCCCGGGAGGGGGCGCGACCAGCCGCGGCGCTCCACCGGGCCCGTACCGTCGAACGAACTGGTGAAGTATCATTGTCCGCCGGCCACAACGGTTGTGGCCCACCTTCACCCCCGGAGCCCCGAAGCGGGCCCGGTGGATCCGTCCGGAAAGCGAGCTACCTACTACATGTCCGATACCCAAGTCGTACCCGAGGGCACCGCCCTGTTGTCTCCCGAGGCAATGGGCAGCTTCGATGAGAACGGCGTCTACATCCCCCGCCCCGTCACCGAAGACGACCTCGGTGGGGCATCCCTCGAGGACGCCATGGCCGGAACCATCGTCGAGTTCGAGGACGGTGACCTCGTCGAGGGAACCGTCGTGAAGATCGATCGTGACGAGGTTCTCCTGGATATCGGTTTCAAGTCCGAGGGCGTCATCCCGGTGCGTGAGCTGTCCATCCGGAACGATGTCGATCCGTCGGAGATCGTGACCCTGGGCGAGGCCGTCGAGGCGCTCGTCCTCCAGAAGGAGGACAAAGAGGGCCGGCTGATCCTGTCGAAGAAGCGGGCGCAGTACGAGCGGGCCTGGGGCACCATCGAGAAGCTCAAGGAGGCGGACGAAGTGGTCACCGGACCGGTGATCGAGGTCGTCAAGGGCGGTCTGATCGTGGACATCGGTCTGCGCGGCTTCCTGCCGGCATCACTGGTCGAGTTGCGCCGGGTACGCGAGCTGCAGCCGTATGTCGGCCGCACCATCGAGGCGAAGATCATCGAGCTCGACCGGAACCGCAACAACGTCGTCCTCTCGCGGCGGGCATGGCTCGAGGAGACGCAGAAGGAGCAGCGGGGCGAGTTCCTCGTCAATCTCAAGCCGGGCGAGCGCCGCAGGGGTGTGGTCTCCTCCGTGGTCAATTTCGGCGCCTTCGTCGACCTGGGCGGAATGGACGGGTTGGTCCACGTCTCCGAGTTGTCGTGGAAGCACGTCGACCACCCCTCTTCGGTGGTGTCCGTCGGCGACGAGATCGATGTCGAGGTGCTCGATGTCGATCTCCCGAAGGAGCGGATCAGCCTGTCGCTCAAGGCCACCCAGACCGATCCCTGGCAGGAGTTCGCCAACTCCCACCAGGTGGGCGAGCTGGTCTACGGGCGGATCACCAAACTGGTCCCGTTCGGCTCGTTCGTGCAGGTCGGCGACGGGATCGAGGGCCTGGTGCACATCTCGGAGATGGCCGGGCACCATGTCGACCTCCCCGAGCAGGTGGTCACGCCGGGCGAGGAGCTGTGGGTCAAGATCATCGACATCGACCTCCAGCGCCGGCGCATCAGTCTGTCCATCAAGCAGGCGGCCGAGGGCGGCGAGGTGTCCGAGGAGTACCGCGAGGCGTTCGGCGAGCATGCCTACGATGCCGAGGGCAACTACGTCGGTCCGTTCGAGTTCGCAGAGGCCGAGTTCACGCCCGAGACAGAGGCGCAGGCGGCGTGGGCCGACTACGTGGCCGAGCACGGCACGGGCGAGGGTGCAGCCGAAGCTTCCGCTGATGCCGTCGCTCCCGCAGAGGCTGCCCCTGTGGAATCCGGTTCTGTGGAGCCTGCTCCGGTCGAATCTGCTCCGGTGGGGACGCCGGTGGCGGCGGCCCCCGAGCCGCAGCCCGTTCCGTCGGAGATCGCCGTGGACCACGGCGAGGAGGGCGCCACCCAGGCCGGCTGAGCCGTCCGGCCCGCCCCTGTCACCCCGGTCAGGAGTTGGCCGGCTCCGGATCTGCGGTCTCGGAGCCGTCTTTGTTCTCGGTGAGGGGGAAGTGGCACGCCACCTTGTGCCCGGGCGCGATCTCGTGCAGGAGTGGCTCCTCCGCTGCGCATCTGTCCTGAGCGTACGGGCACCGGGTGCGGAACCGGCATCCCGAGGGCGGGTTCAGGGGTGACGGGAGCTCCCCGGAGAGTCCCTTGTGATCGCTGCGCAGGTCCGGGTCCGGCTCGGGGATCGATGCCAGCAGCGCTTCCGTGTACGGGTGGGCGGCGAACCGGTACAGATCGTCGGACGGCGCGATCTCGACCAGCTTCCCGAGGTACATCACCGCCACCCGGTCGCTCACGTTCTTGACCACGCCGAGGTCGTGGGCGATGAAGACCACGGTGAGGCCGAACTTGACCTTGAGGTCGGCCATCAGGTTGAGGATCTGGGCCTGGACGGAGACGTCCAGGGCGGACACGGGCTCGTCGCAGATGAGCAGCTCGGGACCGGCCATCAGCGCCCGGGCGATGCTGATCCGTTGACACTGGCCGCCGGAGAACTCACCCGGGCGGCGGTCGCCGGCGGAATCGGGGTCGATCCCGACGGCTTCGAGCATCTCGTTGACCCGGGCCGCCCGTTCCTTCTTGTTGCCGCGCCGCCAGATGACGAGCGGCTCGGCCACGATGTCCCGAACCCGGCGGCGCGGGTTGAGCGACGAGATGGGGTCCTGGAAGATCATCTGGATCTTCGTCCTGGTCCTCCGCAGCTCGCGGGAGGACAGTGAATTCGAGGTTCTTCCCCCGGTAGGTCACCGCTCCCGAGGTGGGCGGCTGTACCTGGACGAGGGCGCGGCCGGTGGTCGACTTCCCGCATCCCGACTCGCCGACCAGGCCCAATGTCTCCCCGACCTTGACCGAGAAGCTGACACCGGACACCGCATGGACGGTCTGGCGGCCGCTGCGGAACTCCACGACCAGGTTGTCCACGTCGAGGACCACGTCGTCGGCGGTGCCGTCAGGCGGAGCGGATGCGGTCGACACCTCGGTCATGGCGTGGGGCCCTCTCCGGCGGACGGCGCGGCGGCAGCACCCGAAGGCGCCGGCCCGTTGCCGGACGCAGCCGGACCGGAACCGGAGGCAGCCGGGCCGTTGCCGGACGGAACGGAACTGGAGGCAGCCGGCCCGTTGCCGGACGCAGCCGGACCGGAACCGGAGGCAGCCGGGCCGCCCCTAGTCGGTGCCGGACCCGAACGAGAGGGCGAAGGACCGGAACCGGAGGGCGCCGGACCGGAACCGGAGGGCGCAGTGGAGACTCCGTTGACCAGGGGAAACCAACAGGCAAAGAGATGGTCGGGTGAACCGGCCGTGCGCAGCGGAGGCTCGCTCTCCCGGCACTTGTCCTGGACGTAGGGACACCGGGGTGCGAACCGGCAGCCCGTGGGCGGGTGGATCAGGTCCGGGGGACGGCCGGCGATGGCGTGCAAGCGGGTGCCGCTCGGGTCGGACAGCCGCGGGATGGAGTCCATCAGTGCCTGGGTGTACGGCATGTGGGTGTCGTGGAAGAGCGTGTGGGTGGGGGCCCGCTCGACGACCCGCCCGGCGTACATGACCACGATGTCGTCGGCCCGGGTGGCCACCACCCCGAGATCGTGGGTGACCAGGATCACCGCCATGTGGCGCTCGCGTTGGAGGTCGGCCAGCAGATCGAGGATCTGGGCCTGGACGGTGACGTCCAGGCCGGTGGTGGGCTCGTCCGCCATGACCAGGCGCGGCGCGCAGGCCAGCGCGATGGCGATCATCACCCGCTGGCGCATGCCTCCCGACAGCTGGAACGGATACCACCTGATCCGCTGCTCGGGCGAGGGGATGCCGACCGATCGGAGCAGTTCGATGGCGTTGGCGTTGGCTTCGGAACGGTCCATCCCGAGGTGCAGGCGGAGCGACTCGGTGATCTGCTTGCCGATCCGCTTCACCGGGTTGAGGGCGGTCATCGGGTCCTGGAAGATCATGCTCAATTCGGCGCCCCACACCTGGCGCAGCTCGTTCGGGGTCATGGCGGTCAGGTCGTGTCCGGCGAAGTGGACCGTCCCGCTCCGGATCACGTCGTGAGGGGGGAGCAGACCCATGATGGAGCGCGACAGTACGGTCTTCCCGGATCCGGACTCCCCGACGATGCCGAGCGTCTTCCCCCGGCCCACCGACAACGAGACCCCGTCCACGGCCCGCACCGTGCCCCTGCCCGTGCGGAACGACGTGTGCAGGTCCTCGACCATCAGGAGCGGTTCGCCGGGCACGCCCACGTCGGCGAACTCGAACGTCTTGTGTCCCCGCCCCTTGCCGGTGATGCTCTTGAGCGGCGTCACAGGAGTCCCTCACGGATGTCGAAGCGCTGGCGCAGGCGATCGCCGATGAGGTTGATGGACAGCAACAGGAGGAACATGGTGAGGACGGGCCAGATCATGATGTAGGGATTGGTCTGGAGATTTCCGTTGGACGCACCTTCGGAGATGATGTTGCCCCAGGACGGCGTGGGGAGGGGCACCGACAGACCGAGGAAGGCCAACGATCCCTCGATCACGATCACGCCCGCCACCGTGATGAGCCCGAAGGTCACCGCCACGGGCACGACGTTGGGCAGGATCTCGCGGAAGATGATCCGCGACGTGCTGGCCCCCATCGTCTTGGCCGCGATCACGAAGTCCCGATTGGCGAAGGCCAGGCTCGAGGCCCGGACGACCCGGTACAGCAACGGAATGACTGCTACTCCGAGGATGAGGGTGATCTTCGGGAGCGTCTGCCCCCAAAAGGCGACGATGGCGATGACGGCCACGATGGCCGGGAAGGCAAGCAGCACGAAGGAGCCGGCGTTGAGGGCCACGTCCAATCTCCCGCCCTTGTAACCCGAGATGAGGCCGAGTGTGCCTCCCACCAGCAGGCCGATGGCCACCGAGACGAATCCGACGATGAGGGACACCCGGGCCCCGTAGATCACCCGGCTGAGCAGGTCACGTCCGAGATCGTCGGTGCCCAACAGGTGGTGGATGCTGGGCGGCGCGTTGACGGCCGCGTAGTTCTGGAAGTCGGGGTTGGGCAGGGGGAGCAGGTTGGCGATGATGGCCAGGACGATGATCAAGCCGACCCATCCCACCGCCAGCCAGAACAGGATGCCGAGTGGCTTCTTGACCCGGATGTCGTCCTGGTCGAGGGGCACGTCCAGGGGTCGCTGGACCGACACCACCATCTCGTCCACGGCGGCGAGGCCGGGGGTCTGGTCGCTCATCAGCCGGCTCGAGGACCGGGTGTCGCTCATGCTCACGATCGTCAGGCACGGATCACTCCCTTGTCACCCTCGGATCGACCACCGTGAACACGAAGTCGATGATGAACTGGAGCACGACGTAGGCGATGGCGACCACCAGGGAGATGCCCTGGACCACCAGGTAGTCGCGCTGCTGCACCGCCTGGACCAGTGAGTACCCGAGACCGTCGATGGCAAACAGGTACTCGACGATGAAGGTCCCGGCGATGAGGGCGCCGATGTTCACCCCGGCGGCGGCCAGCAACGAGTAGGACGACGGTCGGAACGCATGGCGCCACATGATCCGGCGGTTGGACAGGCCCTTGGACCTGGCCATGGTGATGAAGTCCTCCTGCAGCGTGCTGATGAGGTCGGACCGGAACAGCCGGTAGTAGACGGCGATCGAACCCGCGGTGATGGCCAGCGAGGGCAGGATCATGTCGTGGATGTTGGTGGCCAGGTCCTGGGTGATGGGCACGTACCCGGTAGCCGGGAACCATCCCAGGCCCACCGCGAAGACAGCCACCATGACCGGTGCGATGACGAAGGGCGGGAGGGCCAGCAACCCGAAGGTGGTGGTGGTGGCCACGTTGTCGACGGGCCGGTTGGGTCGGCGGGAGGTGATCAGGGCCAGCGGGATGGCGACGGCGAAGGCGATGACCTGGGAGATGACGATGAGCTCGACATCGATGGGCCACCCGGTGGCGATGATGTGGGTGACCGGCTCGTGGTCGAGATAGGACTGGCCCAGGTTCCCGTGGAACACCGCGCCCAGCCAGATGAAGTACTGCTGGATGAGCGGTTTGTTGAGCCCGAGCTGCTTGAACAGGACGGCCCGGTTGTGCGGGTTGTCGTTCGGCCCGAGGATGACGACCGACGGGTCGCCGGGGAGCAGGTGGACGAGCAGGAAGGTGAGCACGGAGATGATGAACGCCACCACCACCAGTTGGATGAACCTTCGAATGAAGTACTTGCCCATGGGCCGTCGATGCCGATCCGGTCGCCCGACCCGCTATCGGGTCATCCAGGTCTCGACGGGGAAGAACACACCTTCGTCGAAGCTGTACCCGGGCATCCCGTTGGGCAGGGTCAGGCGGTTGAAGTTCTGGACCCGCTCGGACGCCACCTCCGAGAAGAGGTACTGCCTGATCCAGAGGTAGGGCAGATCCGCGGCCAGCCGTTCGTTGACCGTCCGGTAGGCGCTCACCCGGGTGGCCTGGTCGGTGGTGTGGCGCCCGTCGAGCATGGCCGTCTCGATCTGCGGGTCGTCGAGCCTGGTGAAGTTGAGACCGATCTGTCCGATGGGGGAGATGGTGGTGGTGCTCCACCACACGTAGTTGAGGTCGGGATTGACCGCCCCGAACTGGTACGAGGTGACGGCCTGGAACTTGCCCAGCACGAAGTCCTCGATGATGGTCGCCTGCTCCACCTCGGACAGGGTCACATCGAACCCGACCTGTTCCCACATCTGCTGGACGGCCTGGACCACCTTGATCTCCAAGGGGTCGGGGATGGTGAGCAGGTTCAGCGTCGGGGTCCCGTGGGCAGCCTTGTACGTGTTGACCAGCTCCTTGGCCCCGCTGGGATCGTAGGTCGGGTAGTGGGTGTCGCTGTAGAAGGGCGAGCCCGGGGTGAAGATCCCGGTGGCCGGCTTGGCCGGCGGTCCGCCGATGATCTTTTGCACCTCGGCCTGGTCCATGCCCTTGGCCAGCGCCTGGCGGACGCCGAGGTCGTCGGTCGGGGGGACCACCGTGTTGAGCATGATGAAGGCGAAGGTGGGTTGGCCGATGACCCCGGTTTGACTGTCGACCAGTTGGAAGCCCGAACCGCCCGAGCCCGAGAAGTTGGTGATCGTGGTGGGGTCGGCCGACTCGATCATGTCGACCCCACCCGTCCGGAGGGTGGACTCCCGCTGGCCCGTATCGGGGATGGGCTTGAAGGTGATCGAGTCGAGGTAGGGGAGACCCTCCCGCCAGTAGTGGGGATTGCGGGTGGCGGTGAAGAAGTCGTTCGGCTGCCACTGCGAGTAGATGAACGGTCCGGTGCCCACGGGGACCAGCGTGCCGGACCCGCCGGCGGCGGCTTTTTGGATCATGGCCTCGCCGACCGGGTAGCCGACCTGGGTGGTGAGGCCGGAGGGGAAGGTCGGGTTGGGGCCGGTGAGCGTGAAGACGACGGTCATGGCCGTCGGGGGCGGTCGACCGACACCACCTGCTTGAGGGCCGGCCCGCTCAACGGCGAGGCCAACAGGGCGTCGAAGTTGGCCTTGACCACCGCCGCAGTGAGCAGGGACCCGTCGCTGAACTTGACGCCCGGCCTCAGCGTCATCGTCCACACTTCGTAGGTGGAGTTGCTGGTCATCGACTGGGCCAGGTAGGGCTGGATGCTGCCGTCGGCGGCCACCGCCATCAGCGGGTCGATAGACGGTGTTGGCGTAGAGGAAGCCGTTGGTGTCCCAGTGGTTGGTGGGCGGGTAGAACCCGTCGATCTCGGCGATGGTCCCGACGGTCAGCGCACCTCCGCGGACCGGCGATCCCTTGCCCACGCCGGGTGATCCGCCTGCGGCCGTGGTGCTCGTCGACCCGGTCGACCCGGACGAGCAGCCGGCCAACAATGACGACGCACCGGCGCCGAGAGCCACGGCTCCGCCGGCGGCCATGCTGCGGGACAAAAAGGTCCGACGACTCAATTCATTGCCCAGTGTCACAGGCATCCCCCAATCCCTCTCCCCCTGCCCAGTTGGCCAGAACCGCTGCTCACAAGACGGATGCACTCTGCCACAGGTTGACTCCATCGTGCGGGCACGTTACCGCCAAGTAGTTCCCGGGTCCACGGATCGGTTGCGCCGGGGGAGGCGGACCCGCACCCTGTCCGCGCCGCTGGGTACCATGCCACCCATGGATGTGGCTCCTCCCTCTGCCTCGGTCGTCGAACCCGAGGTGGAGACCCCTGCGCCCGGATCGGAACACGAGGTCGACGAGGTCAACGGAACCGGCGGGTCCCTCCCGGCCGACGCGGGCGGGCCAACGCCGCGATCGGGTGGGGCGGGCTCGCCACCCACCGCCGCCCGTCACGGTTCGCAAGATCCGCAAGGACCCCCCTTCAGCCGCACGACCCGGCGGCTGATGGCCGTGGCCGTGGCCGTGGTCCTGGTGGTGGCGGTGGTGCTGCGCTTCTGGACCACCTCGGATCTGTGGCTCGACGAAGCCCTCACCGTCAACATCGCCCGCATGCCGCTCCACGAGATCCCCGGGTTCCTGCGCCGGGACGGCTCACCCCCGCTCTACTACTACCTGCTCCACTTCTGGATCGGCCTGTTCGGTTCGTCCGACCTGGCCGTGCGTTCGCTCTCCGGGGTCTTCGGCGTCATCACCCTCCCGCTGGTCTGGCTGGCCGGCAGACGGCTGGGCGGCACCACCCTGGGTTGGATCGCGCTCCTGTTGCTGGCCTCGTCGCCGTTCGCCGTGCGTTACGACACCGAGGCACGGATGTACTCGCTGGTGGCGCTGCTCACCGTCCTCGGATTCCTGGCCCTCGACCGCTCGCTCCGACACGCCACGCCCGGGCAACCTGATCGCCGTGGGCGCGGTCACCGGGCTGCTGCTCTACACCCATTACTGGTCGCTCTACCTCGTGGGCACGGTCATGCTCTGGTTGCTGTGGGAGGCGTGGCGGGGCCGGCCGGAGTGGCGGGCCGGGGCCCGGGCCTCGTTCGTCGCCACCGTGGTCGGATGCCTCACCTTCGTGCCCTGGCTGTCGACCTTCTGGTTCCAGACCCGCCACACCGGGACCCCGTGGGCGACCACGGCCACCTTCGCCTCCATGGTCAGCGCCGTGTCGTCGTTCGCCGGCGGGGGCTCGAGCTCGGGTCGGGCCCTGGCCCTGATGATCTTCGGACTGGCCGGGCTGGGTGTGTTCGGGATGGCCTCCGACCGCCGTCACATCGAGCTCGACATCCGTACCCGCCCGATGACCCGTCCCCTCGCCGTCGTGGTCGCTGGGCACGCTGGCCGCCGCCCTCGCCGGTGGGTTGCTGGCCAAGAGCACCTTCGACGCCAGGTATGCGTCGGTGGTCTTCGTCCCGCTCATCCTCGCTGGTCGCCGTGGGGGTGACCAGCTTCCTCGACCGCCGGGTCCGGTTGGCCGTCCTTTCGCTCGCCGTCGTGGTCGGCCTGGCCGGTGCGGTCCCCGACGTCACCACCAACCGGACCCAGGCCGGCCAGGTGGCCGCGGCCATCGCCACCTACGGGAAGCCGGGCGACGTCGTGGCCTACTGCCCCGACCAGCTGGGCCCGGCCGTCAACCGGCTCCTGCCCTCGGGCCGTTACCAGCAGACCACCTTCCCGCGCCGCAACGGTCCGGCCATCATCAATTGGGTCGACTACACCGCCGCGGTCAAGGCGGCCTCGGCACCGGCCTTCGCCGACTACCTCGAGTCGATGGCCGGCTCCGGCCGGCAGATCTTCCTGGTCTGGGGCGGCGGCTACCAGGGGTTCGGGCTCAAGTGCGAGGGCATCGTCCAGACCCTGCAGGAGGACCCCCATTACCAAGCCCAGCAGCTGGTGATGGGGAGCGCGGTCAAGTTCTATCAACCCATGTGGATGGTGCGCTTCACACCGACCGATCCCTGAGCGCGGCCTGTGTCCGCACCCGGATCCCGAACCGTCGACGGAAGTCCGACCCCAACCGCACCTCCCGACCCCCCGCAGACGAGGAGCGGTCCGCGGGCCCGGGAGATGGCCAGGTCGTACGGACGGGCGGTCCTCCAGGTCCTTCCGGCGTGGGTGGCGGCCCGGGTGCTCGTGGCCGTCAGCCTGGTCCTGGCCCATCTGGTGGTCAACATGGCGCGGCCGGACAACGTCGGAGCCCACCTCCGGGTGCACGAGGGCCTGCTGGGCTGGGACGCCGGATGGTACGAGGCGATCGCCGGTCATGGCTATGTGGCCGCCGGGGCGCAGTCGGTCCGCTTCTACCCGGCCTACCCCATGGCCGCCCGGGCACTGGCTTGGATTCCGGGGATCTCCGTCGGGACCGCGTTGCTGGTGATCTCCAATCTGTGCGCACTGGCCGCGCTGGCCGCGCTGTTGGTGCTGGTCCGCAACGACCTGGCCGACGGAGAGCTGGCCCGGCGCTCGGTCTGGCTGCTGGCCCTGGCCCCGTCGGCCTACTCGCTGGTCCTGGGCTACGCCGACGCCGCCCTCATGCTGTGCACCGTTGTCACCTTCCTGGCCGCCCGGTCCGGCCGGTGGTGGTGGGCGGCCGCGGCCGGCCTGCTCGCCGGCCTGGTCCGTCCGGTGGGCGTCTTGTTGGTGGTGCCCGTGCTCATCGAGGTGTGGCGGGGCCGGCGGGGCCGGTCCTCCCTCGGCGGATGGCTGCCCGCCGTGGCTGCGGTGGTCGCCCCCGTGGCCGGGACGGGGGCCTATCTGGGCTGGGTCGGGGCGCAGTTCGGCGACCCGTGGCTCCCGCTCCGGGTACAGCAGCAGAACGGCCACCGCGGCGCCATCACCGTGCCGCTCACGGCCATGTGGCACAGCCTCGACTCGGTGGTGCACGGGCATCATCTCGGGAGCGCCCTCCACATCCCCTGGGTGGTGTTGAGCGTCGCCCTCCTGGTGGTGGCCTTCCGCCGCCTGCCGCTCTCCTATGCCGCCTTTGCCACCGCCGTGGTGGCCGTGTCGGTCACCAGCTCCAACCTCGACTCGTTCGAGCGCTATGCGCTCGGTGCCTTCCCCCTCGTCATCGCCGCGTCCACCCTGACCGGCCGGCGGGCCGTGGAGCTGGTCGTCCTGGCCGTGGCCGGCGCCGGGCTGGTCGGCTACGCCTTGCTGGCCTTCCTCGGGGTGGTGGTGCCCTGACCGGTGCCCCGGCCGACCGGTTTCCACCGTTCGGGCCTGGAGACCAACTAACCTGCGACTGCCCACTGAATCAGCGGGGTGCCCCTGTCGGGTGGGCACGCCGCAGCGGTCCTGTTGGAGGCGGGTCCGCGAACATGACGCTCCGCTCCGGGGATCCCCGGACCGACGAGTTTCGGACGGTTCGGTCCGGGGGTACGCGGCGGAAACGTCGGCAGGCACCGCCGAGCCGAGACCAGAAAGAGAACCACCACCCACCGCAGCTGAATCGAGAGGACCCCGACGCAGTGCCGATACCCGATACACCCGAACCGCATTCCACGAACGCCTCCGGCCCTCCGGGCGCGGACGACGATCGCTCCCCGGCCCGCGGCGCGGCGCAGGCCACCACACCGGCAGGCCCCGTCATGGTCATCGGCGGGGGACCGGCCGGGCTCACCGCGGCCCACAAGCTGGCCGAGGCCGGTGACCCGGTGGTCGTCGTCGAGGCGGACACCGTGGTCGGCGGGATCAGCCGGACCGTCGAGCGGGACGGCTGGCGCTTCGACATCGGGGGTCACCGGTTCTTCACCAAGGTGCGGCCGGTGGAGGAGTTCTGGCACCAGGTGCTCCCCCCGGAGGACTTCCTCCTCCGACCCCGCATGAGCCGAATCTTCTACGACGGCAAGTTCTACGACTACCCCATCAAGGTGGGCAACGCCCTGTCCAACCTCGGGGTGGTCGAGGCGTTCCTCTGCGGCCTCTCCTTCCTGTGGGTTCGGATCCATCCGCCTCGGGATCTGACCACGCTCGAGGGATACATCGTCTCCAACTACGGATGGCGCCTGTACCGGCACTTCTTCAAGACCTACAACGAGAAGGTATGGGCCGTCCCCGCCTCGGAGATCTCGGCCGACTGGGGTGCACAGCGGATCAAGGGCATGTCCCTGTGGAGCGCGGTGTGGGAGCCCATCCGGTCGTCGGTGGCCGGCAAGCGCCGGGACAAGTCGAAGCAGGTCACCAGTCTCATCGAGGAGTTCGAGTACCCGAAGTACGGACCCGGGATGATGTGGGAGCGGTGTGCCGACCAGGTCGTCGACATGGGGGGCACGATCCGCATGGCCACCTCCGCCCGCGCCGTCCACGTCGAGGACGGTGCCGCGGTGGCGGTCACCGTGGCCTCGGGGGGCGACCTCCAGCGCATCGACGTCTCCCACGTCATCTCCTCCATGCCGCTCACTGCGCTGGCCCGGATCGTCGACCCGCCCGTCCCCGCCGACGTGCTCGCCGCCGCCCATGATCTCCACTACCGCGACTTCCTCACGGTGGCCCTGGTGGTTCCGGAGGAGCGCGGTTTTCCCGACAACTGGATCTACATCCACTCGCCCGACGTCAAGGTGGGCCGCATCCAGAATTTCGGGGTGTGGTCGCCGTTCCTGGTCAAGGACGGTCGCACCTGCCTGGGTATGGAGTACTTCGTCTTCGAGGGGGACGAGCTGTGGACCTGCACTGACGATGACCTGATCGCCTTGGCCACCAAGGAGCTGGCCTCCATCGGCCTGATCGAGCCGTCCGACGTCGAAGCCGGCTACGTGGTGCGGATGCCGAAGGCCTATCCGGTGTACGACGATGTCTACAGCGACAATGTGGCCGTCATCCGCCGCTGGTTCGAGGAGCATGCCCCGAACATCCACCCGGTGGGGAGGAACGGCATGCACAAATACAACAACCAGGACCACTCGATGTACACGGCCATGCTCACGGTGGAGAACATCCACGGGTCCCATCACGACATCTGGGCGGTGAACGTCGAAGAGGAGTACCACGAGACGAGCGACGGGCGGGCCGGACCGGGTTCGAAGGGGACCGGGCGCGACGCGCCGATCATCCCGCGCCGGGCCGACAAGGTCGAGACCGCCACCACCTAGTGGCGCTGGGCACCGGGGGGTCGGCCCTAGGGGAGGTGGCCAGCGGGGGGTCGGGCGCCCTCGGTCAGGTGGCCAGCGGGGGGTCGGCCATGGGGGAGGTAGGCAGCGGAGGGCCGGGTGCCCTCGGGGAGGTGGCCAGCGGGGGGTCGGGCGCCCTCGGTCGCTCCTTTCGCTGGTGGATCGCCGGTGCCTGCGTCGTCGGGCTCGGCCTACGCCTGGCCTACGCCTTCGTGGTCAAGGCGGGCGCGTTGCTCCAGGGCGATGCGTACTACTACCACCACCAGGCGCAACTGAACCTCGAGGGCCATTGGTTCGTCGACCCCTTCGTCTTCTTGGCCAAGCACCACCGCGAGGCGCTGGTGCCGTCGGCCCAGCATCCTCCGATGTTCACCATGCTGCTTACCTTCGGTGACCTGCTCGGGCTGAAGAGCACCGATGCCCAACTGGTGCTGATCTGTCTCATCGGCACGGCCACCATCGCGCTCACCGGCGTGGTGGCCAGGGACCTGGTCACGCCCCGAGCCGGTGTCATCGCCGCCGTGATCGCCGCCCTGTACCCGGGATTCTGGGTGTTCGACGGCGAAGTCATGTCCGAGGCGTTGGTGATGCTGTTGGCCGCGGTGACCATCCTGGCCGCCAACCGGTGCTTCCGGCAGTTCACCATCGGCCGGATCGTGGTGCTCGGCCTGCTCACCGGCATTTGCGCCCTCACCCGAGCCGAATTGGTCCTCCTCGTACCCCTGGTCGCCCTACCCACCGTCTGGTGGCAGCGTTCCCTGTCCCGGCGCCGACGGGTCGCCCTGTGTGGCCTGGCCGTGGCTGTGGCCGTGGCGCCGATGCTTCCATGGTTCGCCCGCAACATCGCCGTCTTCCACCATCCGGTGCTTCTCTCCGACCAGCTCCAGGTCACCGTGGCCGCCGCCAACAACGCCCAGACCTACCACGGGCCGCTCACCGCCTCGTGGTGCTACACGTGCCTGTTGACCGCCCGGTTCCCCGGGGGCGACGACGAATCCGACCAGGCCGACTACTGGCAGGGTCAGGCCGAGCACTACATTGCGGCCCACAAGACGAGGGCGCTCGAAGTAGCCGTCGACCGGGTCGGCCTCGAATGGGGGTTCTACGCACCGTTGATCCATGCCGACCAGGACTTCCTCGAGGGGTGGCCCATCCCGGTGTCCGACGCCTGGCTGGCATGGTTCTACCCCTTGCTGGCCCTGGCCGCGTGCGGTGCCGTGATCCTGCGGAGACGCGGCCAGCCCATCTACCCCCTCATGGCCATGTTCATCGTGGCCACACTGACCGCCTTTGCCACCTATGGCAGTTACCGGTTCCGGAGCGAGGCCGAGGTGGCCATCGTCATCCTGGCCGCGGTGACCCTTGACGCCGCCTGGTCGTCCCTCGCCGGCCGGCCCGGCCCGGCCCATCGGCTCGGCCGCCGGCAGCTGCCGAATGCGGACCTTCCGCCCGAGCGCGCCCGGCAGGAGGCGACCGTATGACGGGTCCGCCGGCCGACGGGCAGGGGCAGGAGGGGAGTGGCACCCCCGCCCCTGCCGGAGAGACGCCTGCCGCCCCCGGAGGCAGCCCCGCGGCCGCCCCGGGAGGCAACCTGCCGACCCCAGGAGGCACTGCGGCCGCCGATCTCGACATGATCCTGGAGGAGATCGAACAGGTGGTGGAGCCGGTCACCGAGTCGGTGGGCATGGCGCCCGCCGTCGGTATCGCCGTGGCCGGAGGACCGATGATCACCCTGCCCGAGGAGAGTCGGCCTTCGCCCCCCGGGGCCGGCACCGAGTCGATCCGCTCAGGTCTGACCCAGGCCGGGCCGGTGGCCATCGCCGGGCTGGTCGTCAACGGGGCCGGCGCACTCCTGGTCATCGCCGTGGCCCGGCTGGTCACTCCCCAGGCCTATGGGGCCATCGCCCAGCTGTTGGGCCTGTTCTTCATCTTGTCCATGCCCGGCTCGGCGGTGCTGGTCGGTGTGGTCCGGCGGGTGACGGCCCTCCAGAACGCCGGCCGGGGTCACCTGGTCAGAGCCTGGGTGGCCAAAGTCCACCGCATCGCCCTGGCCGGCCTGGCCGTCGAGGTGGTGGTGGTCGTCGTCCTCCAGGGGTGGATCGCCCGCCAGCTCTCCCTGCCCAACAGCCAGGGGATCGTGCTCATCCTGGTGGCAGCCGGCGTCTGGGTCCTCCTGTGCGTGGATCGCGGCCTCCTGCAGGCTCATCGGAGCTACCGGGAGCTGGCCGGCAACCTCCTCATCGAAGGTGGGGTCCGGACGGCCTGCGTGCTCGGGCTGGTGGTCGCCCACCTGGGTGTGTTCGGGTATGGCCTCGGCGTCTTCCTGGCGGAGGTGGTGGCCACCCTCCATGCCCACTGGCTGGCCTCGAGGACATGGTCGACCGAGCCGGGCCCGGTGCGTGCGGTCCCCGGTGCGTCCGCGCCGCCCGACAACAGCCTGGTGCGCCGGAAGCTGATGGCTGACGTCTCGGCCGCCTTCGTCGGGCTGGCCCTCCTCGGCCTGCTCCAGAACGTGGACGTGATCCTGTTGGGCCGGCTCGACCATGCCAACGTGGGGCCGTATGCGGCCATCTCGGTGGCGTCCAAGGGCCTGGTCTTCGGGGCCCTGGCCCTCGGTGCCTATCTCCTTCCGGAGGCCACCATCCGGTGGAACGAAGGTGGGCACGCCATACGCCAGCTGGGTGTCACCCTCATCTTCCTGGCCGTGCCGGCGGGACTGCTGCTGGTGATCTCGGTGTTCGTCCCCAAATGGTTCCTCACCCTGGTCTTCTCGGCCAAGTTGAGCTCCGCCGCCCCCGCCTTCGCCCCCCTGGTCGGAGCCATGATTTGCCTGTCGTTCTCGGTGCTGGTCACCAATTATCTGTTCGGCACCGGCTCCCGGTGGATCGTCCTGTTGTTGGCCGGGGGCTCGGCTCTCGCCCTGGGCCTGGTCGACTCGGCCGACGGGCACACGCTGGCCACGGCCCGGGCCGACCTGGTCGCGCAAGCGGCATTGGCCCTGGCCATGGGAGTGGCCTTCGTCGCCATCCACCGCAAGCATCGAGGGCAGCACTGGTCACTCCGACGCGGCCGTTGACCCGCCGGTCGCCGATGGCTGCGGGGAGTGTGGCCGCGACCATTTCCGGATCGCGTGGCGGGCACCGGTACACTGACCCCACATCGGTGGCAGGCCGCAGACCAGGATAGGAACGGGGAGATCCGAGTATGAGGCATGGGACCGGGGGGATCGGCGCCGCTCGGGATGTCCGCGTGGGGTTGGGCGAGGGGCGGGCTCCCAGCCCGGATCCGGCCACTCCTCCCGGACCGGTCGCCGCGCCCGGATCGTCCACCACGCCGGATGCGGCCACTCCGCCCGGACTGTCCATGGTCGGATCGCCCTTCAGCCAGCCCGGTCTCCACCAGTTCGCCGGTCTTTCCATCGGCGAGATCGCTGAGCGGGCCGGGCTCAAGCGGATCGACGTGGTGGCCTGGCGCGACTTCGACGATCCCGAGGCCGGAGGTTCCGAGCTCCATGCCCACCGGGTGATGACCGCATGGTCGAGCGCGGGCATCGATGTGTCGATGGTCACGTCATCGGTTCCGGACGGGCCGAAGGAGGTCCGACGGGACGGGTACCGTGTGGTCCGGCGGGCCGGGCGGTACGCGGTGTTCCCGCGGACGGCGCTGCTCGGGGCGGTGGGGCGGATCGGATCTGGCGACGGCCTGGTTGAGATCTGGAACGGGATGCCGTTCTTCTCGCCCTTGTGGGCCCACTCCCCTCACATCGTCTTCCTCCATCACGTCCATGCCGAGATGTGGAAGATGGTGCTTCCCTCCGGTCTGGCCGAGAGTGGGTATGCCATCGAGCACCGTCTGGCCCCGCCCGTCTACCGACGGACCCGCGTCGTGACCCTTTCGGCCTCGTCCAAACGAGAGATCGTCGACCAGCTCCGCATTCCGCACCACCGGGTGTCGGTCACGCCGCCCGGCGTCGAGCCCCAGTTCTCGCCCGGGGGCCAGCGTTCGGACACGCCTTTGGTGGTGGCTGTCGGCCGGCTGGTTCCGGTCAAGCGGCTGCACCTGCTCATCGAGGCGCTCATCCGGTTGAAGCCGGACCACCCCGAGCTGACCGCCGTCATCGCCGGCGAGGGGTACGAGCGCCCGGCCCTCGAGGCCCTAATCCACGACGCAGGGGCCGAGTCGTGGATCTCACTGCCCGGCTACGTCTCCGAGGACGACCTCATCGATCTCTACCGTAGGGCATGGCTCGTGGCATCCACCTCGCTACGCGAGGGTTGGGGCATGACCGTCACCGAGGCCGGCGCCTGCGGGACTCCATCGGTGGTATCGAGGATCAGTGGCCACGAGGACGCGGTTCGGGACGGGATCACGGGCATCCTGGTCGACCACCCCGAAGAGTTCGCCGGTGCCATCGACACTGTCCTCCGCGACGACGTGCTGCGGAAGCAACTCGGGATGGCCGCGTTGGACCATGCCTCACGCTTCACGTGGGACGCCACCGCCCGCGGAACTCTGGCCGCCCTGGGCGCCGAGGCCCTGGCCCGGCGGTAACGACGACGCGCGCTCGCCGGCTGATTCATGATGGTTCCCGCTGTTTGCGGGCCCACGCTTGATGCAACGACGACGTCCATGGTCGGCCGTGGTCGATCCGACACAACCCGGGTGGCATCTGTGTCAGCACCTCCCGGTTCTTTTCGGAATACGGTTTGCTCTTTGGGATTGAGGCTCCTTGGGATCGCGCCTGCGCCTCGTCTGCAACTCCCGCCGGACTCCCGGTACCTTCGCACCGGCCGATCCCGATCCCGAGATCGACGAAATGCCCGTCGGCGCCACCGGATTTGCGCAGACTCACTCGTTCCGTCTGTCCCGTTTCCGCTTGTCCCTTTCCTCGTCGGTGTCCATCCCGAGGCCCGGTTCCTGCCCGAAGGCCGGTTGGGGTTCGAATCGCCACCGGGGTGTGCCCTTCGGTCCGGTCCCCTCGCTGGAGAGGACCCAGCCCTCATAGGTCTTGAGGAAGTGGTGGTGGTGGCAGAGCAGGGCCAGATTGTCGAGGGTGGTGGGCCCGCCCTCGGCAAAGGGGACGATGTGGTCGATCTCGAGCCCGAAGGAGGTCCCACACCCGGGCACCACACAGGTGCTGTCCCGGAAGACGAGGGCCGTCCGCAGCTGTTGGTTGATGGTGCGACCCAGGTGGCAGACGGCCCGGATGTCCCCGGCCTCGTGGAAGACGATGCGGAGGAACGAGTCGTTGGCCAGGTCCCTCGCCATGGCCACCGGGATGGGCCCCTGGTTGTCGATCTCGCAGCACTCGTCGCCCTCGGTGTGTCCGCGCAGCAGGGCGTCCCGGTCCACCCGGACGATCACCGAACAGGTCGGAGGTCCGTCGATGAGCAAGGACGGGTCGTCCGGTGGTCGGCCATCGGTTGTGGCCGTGGCATCGGTGGTGTCCCCGGTGGAGGTGGCATCTGAGGTGTCCCGGCCGGAGGTGTCCTCGACCCCGGCGTCGGCGTCGGCCCCGGCGGTGGCTCCGGATGAGGTGTCCTCGACCCCGGCGTCGGCGTTGTCCTCGACCCCGGTGTCGCCGTCGCCTTCGCGGTCGGGATCCGGCCCCGAAGCCGAGCCGGCGGCCGAGGTGGGCCGGGGCCGGGGCGAAAGCGGTGCCCCGGTGTCGGGGTGGCGTCTTGTGAGAAGGGCGTAGAAGGCGTCGGCTCGGACCGTCCGTTCGGGACCGTCCTGTTCGTCACCGGCCGCCCGTCGGGTCCGGCGCAGCCGGGTGGCCACCTGGTCCAGGTGGGAGAGGATCTGGGCCCCCCGGTCGAGGGTGTCCCGGCCCTGGTAGCAAAAGGCCCCCTCACCGTCGGTCCACGACGAGAAGTACCGGGCCGCTCGGATGCGGACGACCCTGGCCCGGGGATCCTCTGACCCCGAGGTGGCCCGGGACCGCTGGCACCGCTCCCGCACCGCCTGGAGGGGAGCCTCCTCGGCCCCGGCCAGCAGCTCTTGCTCCCGTTCGGGGGCGAGGATGCCGGCCCCGGTCAGCTCGGTGACCTTCGGTCCCGAGAGCACCCCGGTGCGCAGCGCCGCTTCGGTCCCGGGCAACTGTGAGAGGCGCTGCCCGTTGACAAGGGTGTTCTGGGCCTGACCGGTGGCCACCCCCTCCAAGGAGGCCAGCATCACCGCGGCCGAGCGGTGCCCACCGTCCCGCCACACCCCGGAGCCCTCGATCCGGGGGGCCAACAGGGTCTTGCCCGCCACCACCAGGCGCTCGAGGCCGACCAGGGACGCATAGAGCCCGGCGGCGTCGGCCCCGGTCAGCCGGGCCGGGTCGAGGTCCGACACCACCGAGGCCAGAGCGGAACGGGCGGCATCCAACCGGGCACCGAGGCCGGTTTCACCACGGTGGCCGTCGTCAGCACCGTGCCCGTCGGAACCGTCGACCCCGTCCGACCCACCGGCGACACCAGAGGCACCCGCGGCACCGCCGGCACCGGCATCCGACCCACCGGCACGGCCCGAGGGAAGCCCTGGCACAGCGGTGCCGCCCGCCACACTCTCCTTCACTGCACCGGCCACCGGGGTCATGGCCAGATGCTTCCAGGGGGGTGTAACAACCGGACCGAGGGGGGAGGGGGAAGGGGGAGGGGGAGGGGGCGGTGGCGGTGGCCCGGGGCCCCTGGCCGGTTCGGGTCGGGGAGGGAGCGGCCACCGGCGTTTCCGACAGTGGGCTGAACCAGTCAGACGGTCACTGCTCCCGGTCGGGTCATTCCTCCTGGACGCTATCGGTTCGGCGTGAACCACGGCGGCGTCGTCGCAGCACTACCTCGACCACGGCGTCGGCCCCCAGGAAGACCACGCCGGCCCAGGCCAGGTTGCTCGCGGTCTGGAAGGACAGCGGCCACGAACCGTCGGCAGGTACATGCAGCGCGGCCTGATGGGCGGCGGTGTACCACCCGGATGCGGCGATACCGGCCACTGCCACCAGCCCGAGGAGGATCCGGAGGCGGGGGACGAGCAGGACGACCACGCTGGCGGCCCCGACCGCCAGCCCGACCTTGGGCGCGGCGATGACTGCGGCCACCGCGCCCGTGATCACACCGGTGACCAGGGCTACCCACACCGGGGCCCGCGGGGACTCGGATCCGAAGGGAACGGCCAGAGAAGCGCCCCCGGGGACAGCGGCGGGTTCGGACCCGGCGCGCCCGGGTTCGACGGTGCGCCCGGGTTCGACAGGAGCGGCTGAGCCGGCCGGACCGTCCCACGGTCCGCCGGATGCGGGATCGACGGACCCGGTGGCGTCAACCCCGGCCGTATCGGCACCGTCCTTCCGGCTGTGCCGGCCCCGGCGCCGGCGACGCCGCCGACGAACCGGCACGAGGGCGAGGACCACGCAGGCCACGATGGCCACCAGCGAGACGATGAGGGCCAGGTCCACTCGCTTTTGGGGCTCCCAGGTCAGCACCACGGAGAGGGTGCCGTCGTGGACGGCGTGGCCGAGCGACGACGGATCGAGGAGCCACCCGTTGCCGAACCCGTCGATCAGGGTCGGGGCACCGAGGGCGCCCGCTCCAGCCACCGATGCCTTCCACCCGGCATTGACGCTCTCACCGAGGACCAGGAACACCGGTGCCTGGCCCGGACCCGTGCTGACGCCGTGCACCGACAGATGGAGGACGGTCGCCGTCTGGCTGTCGACGTCCACGTCCGGGGAGGCCGATACCGGCGGAGGGGCCAGCATGGTGGGTGATGACAGGGGCATCGGCCCCCCTCCGGGGGCCGAGTCGAAGGCCAGCTGGTCGATGTCGAAGCCGGTGGTCTGACCGGGGGTGGACTCCAGCGTGTGCTGGCCGGGTCCGAGGACCACGCCCCCGGCATCGGGACCGCACGGGGACACCGTCAACGCCTGGCGGTCGAGCGCGGTGGTGGTGGACCCGGTGACCGACACCCACAGGGGGTTCCCGTCGAGGGTCAGCAGGTCCCCGAGACACGTGGACGGGATTTCGGCCGGCAGCGGCGCCGCGTGCAGGCCGGGGATGCCCACCTCGGCAATGCCGAGGGGCATGGCGATGGGCTGCTGCGAGTAGTAGTTGAGAGTGTTCTCGAAGCGGACGGTGTCCACGGTGATCTGGATGTCGGCACCGGTCAGCGCCGGGAACGACACCGGTACGTCGACCACCGAGCCGGGGACCCGGCTGTCGGCCAGGGGGGGCAGGGCCACCGCCGCGCTCTGCCCGCCGGCGGTGACGGTGATGCTGGTGGGCACCGAGTGCTGCCCGTCGGCCACGATCTTGAGGTCCAGATGGTCGAACGTGATCGGCTCGGGCAGGCGGTACTGGAGCCAGTCACCGGCCTGGTGGGTGGCTCCGAAGCCGGGCTCCCAGATGGTGGAGGGGTCGCCGTCGAGCGTGGCGATGGCCCCGGCCCGGAGGTCACCGGGCAGCCGGCCCAGCGAGTAGGCCACGATGCCGGTGCCGTCGGACCCCGGGCGTCCCACCAGGCGGTCGATCATGTCGTCGGGGATGAGCGGCGAGATGGTGGCCGAACCGGTCAGGGAGAAGGTCCGGGCCGTGGGCAGCCAGAACGTGCGGTCGAGGGTGGTCTCCGTGTCGTAGAAGGGCGGGGTACCCGAGCTGCGGAGCCGGGTCATGATCAGGCTGAGACGGTCGAAGGCCGAGGTTTCGCCGGCCGCCCGCAACAGGTCCTCGGGCATGGAGATGACCTCGGTGGCGGTCACCCCGGGAATCTCCACCTCGGCGAATCCCACCGAGCTGCGCGACGTCACCGGAATGGACGGGTTGGACACGACCGTGCCGGTGATGGTGATCCGCAGGGTGGTGAAGGTCCGGGCCGGGAAGTTGACCACCTGCCCGGGGGGGACAGCGACGCCGCCCCGAGGGCCACCGACACCGGGTCCCGACCGTCGAAGGTCAGGGTCACCCGCGAGATCGCCCGGTCGGGGTCGCCGGTCTGCGGCTGGATGAGTGTCACCGAGCTCTCGGTCTGTGGATGGTCGAGGACCACCTGCCACCACTGTCCCTGCGGGGCGGCGAACGAGTTGTCCTCCCAGGCGGTCTGCGGGTTGCCGTCGATGGCGTTGTAGGGCCGGTCCTCTGGCAGGTAGGTGATCGAGGACCCGTACGACGACGCGTCGACCGAGGAGATGCCCTGGTACACGGCGGTCGTCTGGGCGTCGGGCGGGGCTTTCGGGAACAGGTTGAGGGGCTCGTCGGCGGGGTTGGACCTGTCGGGTCCCTGGGCCGCCGTCTCCGTGGAGCCGGTGTCCTCCGACAGGGTGTTCCACTCCATGGCCTGCTTGCGATTGGTGTCGGTGACCACCAGATCGGCCGGCGAGCGGAGGGTGGCCTTCCGCAGTTTCTGGTCGGAGTCCAGCGTGCCCGCGTAGAGAATCGTGGGGTTGCCGGCCAGCAGGCCGACCGAGGCCGCGTTGACGATGCCGTTGGCGTCCCCGTCGACCACCAGCGGGGTCCCGGTGGACTCGGTCCGGACGACCGGGCGCGGATCGGTGACGGCGTATGAGACGAGGGGCGCCGTCCATCCCTGGTTGGGTGGCCGGGCCAGGGCGGCCTCGTCGAAATGGGGGGTCAGCGGCACATTGGGGCGGGGGGCGCCGTAGGAGACCGGGTCGGTCAACCCTGCCGGGGTGGTGGCCAGGTCCTCGGCCACCTGTTGGGGATTGGCGATGTCGTAGCGCTCATAGGCCTCGTCGTACTGGACGAGCACGTTCCCGGCGCTCATCAGGGACGCCATCGGGGCCAGGGCGTTCCAGTCCATGGTGCCGTTCTGGAGCGGCGTGTCCACCGCCTGGAGGACATCGGCCGTGGCCAGCGAGCCCATGATCTGCTGCTCGTGGGTCACGAAGGGTCGGGTCATGAGACCCGGATAGACCGTGTCGATGGTGTCCCCCCAGCGGTAGGCGGCGAAATTGTTGCCGGGCAGGGCGTACACCCGTGTCGTCGGGTTGGTCTTGTCGAGGGCGGCGGCGGCCTGGCGGACGTAGAGGGGGGGTGTCGCCGGCTGGGTGAAGCCGTTGGCGATGATGGCCCCGGTCCACAGGGGCACGGTGGCACCGGCCACGGCGGCCACCGCGAACGCCCCGACGATGAGCCCGGTCTTGCGCACCCGGGCGGCCACGGCGCTGACCCCGGCGCCGAGGAACACCGCCAGACCGAGGATGACCAGTGGCGAGGCCCGGTCGGTCGAGCGCAGAGCCAGCCCGGCCGTGGTGTCCACCAGGAACGACTTGATGGCCGAGCCCACCTCCGACGGATCGGCATAGGGGTTGGGGCCGACGGCCAGCACCATGCCCACCACGGTGATCAGCACGAAGTAGGCCCGATACCTCCACCGTGAGAAGGTGGCGGCGATGAAGCACAGGACCGGGACGGCGAAGCTGGCGCCGATCAGCCACAGGTTCTGGGTGTAGGCCACCGCCGCCTGGGTCCAGGGCCCCAGCCGGTCCGTCCCGTAGAAGTACCAGTAGCCCAGTCCGCGGATGATCTCCGAAGCCAGCGAGGCCCCGCTGGTGGCCGGCACCGTCTCGGTGTACTTGAGGACGTTGACCCCGTAGGCCGCCTCCACTTGGAGCCCGACGGCCCACCACAACGAGACCAGGGCACTGAGCAGGCCGATCTTCCACGCCGCGCCCCATGCCCTGCGCCAGGTGGCCTCGCGGGCCACGACGACGGCGTACGGGAGCCACAGGGCCGGCGCGATGCCCACGAAGAGGATCGAACTGGCGTTGATCCCGCTGACCAGGGCAACCACCAGGGCGAACAGGGCCGGGTACTTCCAGCCCCCCAGTCGCAGGGCCAGGATGACGAAGGCCACCATCCAGGGCAGACCCGACCACGGCAGCAGGATCACCGAGATCCGTCCCGAGTACTGCAGGACATACGGGGTGAACATGAACCCGATGGCGGTCACGTACCGGCCCGGTCCGCTGAGGCCGATGGTCCGGCACAGGTAGAGCGCGCCGGCTCCGGCCGCGAACAGCAGGCCGGCCATCCACAGGCGTTGGGCGATCCACAGCGGCACGTGGAGCTCGGCCATGGCCCAGTAGAAGGGGCCCATCGGCAGGAGGTAGCCGATGTTCTGGTGGGTCACCGTCCCGAGGGCCACCCCGGGGTCCCACGCCGATGCGGCCTCCCGGACATAGCGGCCCGGATCGAGATAGAGGTAGGTCTTGGTGTCGTCGGACACCAGGTCGGGCCGCGTGGCCACCATGGGCACAACCGCCAGCACGGCCAGCGCCGAATAGTCGACCACCGCCCGCAGCCGGCTGGGTGACCGGAGGCGGCGGTAGAGCGTCCGGACCCGGCCGGCGGACCGGCCTGGGGGCGCGACGGCGGAGGGTTGGGGATCCGGCACGAGTGATCGGTAGTGTAAACAACCGACGAGCAGCGATGGAGTCATCGCAGAGCCGCCCTCCGCCGGCCGGCCAAGGACATCGGGAGCCCAGATGAGCGAGAACAGTCCCGATTCCGGGAGCCAGGGGGTACTCGAGGCCGGCGGCCGGCAACGGTCGGGCAGCCGGCTCACCGGTGAGCGGCCCATGGAGGGGGTGACCCCGGATTCGCTGCTCGCCCTGCACGCCGCGGGCTACCGCACGGTGATCGAGCGTCTCGGACCGGGGACCATGCTCGATGTGGGCTGCGGCCAGGGGTTCGAATCGGCCCGCTTCCTGTCCACCGACCGGTCCGTGGTCGGGGCCGACTACAGCCCGGAAGCGGTCGCCGCGGCCCGCGGCCGGTGGGGTCGGGAGGGGTTGTCTGTGGCCCAGATGGACGCGTTGGCCCTCGGGTTCGCCGAGGGGAGCTTCCGGTGGGCCTGCTCGTCGCACCTGATCGAGCACTTCGAGGATCCCGAAGGCCACGTGCGCGAGCTGTCCCGGGTGCTGGACGACGACGGCACCGTCTTCTTCCTCACCCCCAACGCGCCGGCCGACTTCGAGAACCCGTTCCACATCCACCTCTTCGAACCTCCGGAGCTGGAGGAGATGCTGGGGCGACACTTCCACGAGGTCAGCGTGCAGGGTCTCGATGCCGTGGCCCACGTCAAGGCCGACTTCACCGCCCGGCGGGTCAAGGCGGAGAAAGTGCTGGCCCTCGACGTCTTCGACCTGCGGCACCGGATACCGCGCTCGTGGTATGTCGGGATCTACACACATGTGCTGCCCCTGGCCTACCGGATCATCGCCCGCGGCGACTCGGGCGGCACGACCGGTATCACCGCCGACGACTTCTTCGTGACCGACGACCTCGATCGCACCACCATGGTGCTCTTCGCCACCGCCCGGCGGCCACGGCGACCGGCCTGATCGGGTCGAGGGTGCTCACGGTCGGGCTCACCGGCGGCATCGGTGCGGGGAAGTCGACGGTGGCCGGGCTGCTCGTGGACCACGGGGCCAAGCTCGTCGACGCCGACCAGGTGGCCCGCGAGGTGGTGGCCCCCGACGGCCCCGCCTACCAGCCGCTGATCGACCGCTTCGGGAAGGACATCGTGGCTGCCGACGGCACCATCGACCGACCCAGGCTGGCCGAGCGGGTCTTCGGCCACCCCGACGTCCTCGCCGACCTGAACGCCATCACCCACCCGGCCATCGGGGTCGAGATGATCTCGCGGCGCGACCGGTTCGCGGCCACGGACGAGATCGTGGTCATGGACATCCCCCTCCTCAAGAGCATCCACCGCGAGACGTTGTCGCTGGCCGCGGTCATCGTGGTGGACACCCCCACCGAGCTGGCCCTCGAGCGGCTGGTCACCCTGCGGGGGATGGCCCGCTCCGATGCCGAGGCCCGAATCGGCTCACAGATCGACCGCGCCGCCCGCCTCGAGGGCGCCGATCTGGTCATCGACAATTCGGGTGACCACGGCCATCTACAGTCGGAGGTGGACCGGGTCTGGGCCGCGCTCACCGGGCTCCGCAGGCAGGCCGACCGGGCCGGGGGAGGCGCGACCGGCCCGGGCTGAGGGTTCCGCTGTCACACCCTCCCGTTACCATCGACGTATGCCTGATTTCGAGGTCGTCTCCCCGTTCCGCCCCGCCGGCGATCAGCCCGAGGCCATCGCCGGCCTGGTGGCCGGGCTCGAACGCGGCGACCGCTACCAGACGCTGCTGGGCATCACCGGATCGGGGAAGACGGCCACCATCGCCTGGACCGTCGAGGCCGTCCAGCGGCCCACGCTGATCATCGAGCCCAACAAGTCCCTCGCCGCCCAACTGGCCGCCGAGCTCAAGGAATTCTTCCCCCACAACCGGGTGGAGTACTTCGTGTCCTACTACGACTACTACCAGCCCGAGGCCTACGTCCCCTCGTCGGACACCTACATCGAGAAGGACTCGTCCATCAACGACGAGATCGACCGTCTCCGCCACGCCTGCACCTCGTCGCTGCTGCTCCGACCCGACACCATCGTGGTCGCCTCGGTCTCGTGTATCTACGGACTGGGATCGCCGGACGAGTACCGCGACCGGATCGTTGCCCTGCAACCGGGTCAGGTCCACGACCAGCGCGCCCTGCTCAAGCGTCTGGTCGACCTCCAGTACTCCAGAAACGACGTCACCCTGTCCCGCGGCCAGTTCCGGGCACGCGGCGACACCGTCGAGATCCACGCCGCCTACGAGAGCCACGCTGTCCGCATCGAGTTCTTCGGCGACACGGTCGAGCGCATCCGGCCCTTCGACGTATTGACCGGTGAGATCGGTGACGAGCTCGAGGAGCTGGTCGTGTTCGCCAATACCCACTACGGCACGGGTGACGAGCGCATGCGACAGGCGGTGCTGAGCATCGAGACCGAGCTGCGCCAGCGGCTGGTCGAGTTGGAGGGGGCCGGCAAGCTCCTCGAGGCCCAGCGGCTGCGCATGCGGACCGAGTACGACCTCGAGATGCTGGCCGAGACGGGGGTGTGCAGCGGGGTGGAGAACTACAGCCGGCACCTCGACGGGCGGGCCCCGGGGGAGGCTCCCTTCACCCTGCTCGACTTCTTCCCCAAGGACTTCCTGGTCGTCGTCGACGAGAGCCATGTGGCCGTGCCCCAGCTCCGGGGCCAGTACGCCGGCGACCGCTCCCGCAAGGAGACGCTGGTCGACCACGGGTTCCGCCTGCCCTCGGCCCTGGACAACCGCCCGCTCCGCTTCGAGGAGTTCATCGACCGCACCGGCCAGGCCATCCTTTTGTCGGCCACACCCGGCCCGTGGGAACTCGAGCACAGTGCCAACGTGGTCGAGCAGGTCATCAGGCCCACCGGGTTGGTCGACCCCGAGGTCGATATCCGGCCGACCACCGGTCAGATCGACGACCTGCGGGAGCGGATCGAGGCCACGGTGGCCGGGGGGAACCGGGTGCTGGTCACGACCCTGACCAAAAAGATGGCCGAGGACCTGGCCGACTACCTCGCCGAGCAGGGCGTCCGGGTCCAGTACCTCCACTCCGACGTGGACACCATGGCCCGGATCGAAATCCTCCGCGAGCTGCGTCTCGGTGCCTTCGACGTGCTCGTGGGCATCAATCTCCTCCGGGAGGGCCTCGACCTTCCCGAGGTGGCACTGGTGGCCATCCTCGACGCCGACAAGGAGGGATTCCTCCGATCGGCCTCGTCCCTCATCCAGACCATGGGGCGGGCGGCCCGCAACGTCAACGGAAGGGTCGTCATGTACGCCGACTCGATCACCAACTCGATGACCGTCGCCATCGGCGAGACCCAGCGCCGTCGGGCCCGTCAGATCGCCTACAACGAGGCCCACGGGATCGACCCGCGGACCATCACCAAATCGGTGACCGACATCCTCGAACGGGTGCGGGGCGACGGCATCGGGTCGGCGGCCATCACCTCCGGACCGAACAGCCGGGCCGCGGCCGACCGGGCCCAGCGGGCCAGGGCCGGTGGCCTGGATCCGCGAGCGGCGGCGGCCGACATGGCCCGGGCCGTGGGGCCGGACGCCGACGAGCTCTCGGCCCTCATCCACCGCCTGGACGTGGAGATGAACAGGGCCGCCGAGGAGCTGCGTTTCGAGGAGGCGGCGCTGCTCCGCGACGAGATCACCGAGCTGCGGGCGCTGCTGACCCGCGACCCGGTCGACGGCTCGGCGGTACTGCCGGGTGCCACCGCCGACGTCGAGGCCACGGCCGATCTCTGAGCGCGGGAGCCGGACCCGCGCACCGGTATCCTCGACCAATGGCTGATCGACTAGTGGTGCGCGGCGCGCGCGAACACAACCTGCAGGACGTCTCCCTCGACCTGCCGCGCGACCGGTTGATCGTCTTCACCGGGCTCTCCGGCTCGGGCAAGTCATCCCTGGCCTTCGACACCATCTACGCCGAGGGGCAGCGCCGGTACGTGGAGTCACTGTCCGCCTACGCCCGCCAATTCCTCGGCCAGATGGACAAGCCGGACGTCGACTTCATCGAAGGGCTCTCGCCGGCCATCTCCATCGACCAGAAGTCTGCGTCACGGAACCCGCGGTCCACGGTGGGCACGGTCACCGAGGTCTACGACTACCTCCGGCTGCTCTACGCCCGGATCGGCAAGCCCCACTGCCCCAACTGCGGGCGGCCGGTGGCCCGGCAGAGCCCCCAGCAGATCGTCGACCGCATCCTGGCCATGGACGAGGGCACCCGCTTCATGGTTCTGGCCCCCGTGGTCCGCGGTCGCAAGGGTGAGTACGGCGCCCTGCTCAGCGACCTGGCCAAGCAGGGGTTCGCCCGGGCCAGGGTGGACGGGGCCATGGTCGAGCTCGCCGACCGCGCCGACCTCGACATGGCCCGCTACGAGCAGCACACCATCGAGGTGGTGGTCGATCGCCTGGTCCGCAGGAACGACATCCGCCGGAGGCTGACCGAGTCGCTCGAGACGGCGCTCTCGCTGGCCGAGGGCGTGGCCGAGATCGTGGTCGTCGACGCCGACGGCACCGAGGAGGAGGCCATCACCTTCAGCCAGCACCTGGCCTGCACCTACTGCGGGCTGAGCTTCGAGGACCCGTCCCCGAGGAACTTCTCGTTCAACTCGCCCTATGGCGCCTGCCCGGCCTGTACGGGGCTGGGCACCCGGTACGAGGTCGATCCCGACCTCGTGGTGCCCGACCCCACCAAGTCCCTGGCCGAGGGAGCCCTGGCCCCGTGGTCGGGGGCCCGGAGCGAGTACTTCAACCGCCTGGTCGCCGCCGCGGCCGAGCTGGGCGGCTTCTCGCTCGACGATCCGTGGGAGAAGCTGAAGAAGTCGGACCGCAAACTCATCCTCTACGGGACGGGAACCAGGCAGGTGCATCTCAAGTACCGCAACCGGTACGGGCGGCAACGGTCCTTCCATACGCTCTACGAGGGCATCGTGCCGTGGCTGGAGCGGCGCCACTCCGAGGCCGAGTCCGACTTCTTGCGGGACAACCTCGAGGGCTATCTGCGCGAAGTGCCCTGCCCCGAGTGCGGCGGAGCCCGGCTCCGGCCCGAGTCCCTGGCCGTGACGGTCGGGGGCTACTCGATCTTCGCCCTGTGCTCCCTCCCCATCGGCAAGGCGGTCGACGTGGTGGCGTCACTCGACCTCTCCGACCGGGACCATCTCATCGCCGACCGGGTCTTCCGCGAAGTCCGGGAGCGGATGCAGTTCCTCCTGGACGTGGGGCTCGACTACCTGACCCTGGCCCGCTCGGCGGCCACCTTGTCCGGCGGTGAGGCCCAGCGCATCCGGTTGGCCAGCCAGATCGGCAGCGGCCTGGTCGGGGTGCTCTACGTGCTGGACGAGCCGTCCATCGGGCTCCACCAGCGCGACAACCAGCGGCTCATCGGGACACTGAAGAGGCTCCGCGACCTGGGCAACACGGTCATCGTGGTCGAGCACGACGAGGAGACCATCCGGGTCGCCGATCACGTGGTGGACGTCGGGCCGGGCGCGGGGGAGCACGGCGGCCGCATCGTGCACTCGGGCCCGGTCACCGGACCCGGGGGCCTCGAGTCCAATCCCGACTCGCTGACCGGCCAGTACATCTCCGGGGCCAAGTCCATCCCCGTCCCCGCCGTCCGACGGTCCGGGAGCGGGGACGTGCTCACGGTCGAGGGTGCCCGCGAGCACAACCTGCACGACATCGACGTCGACTTCCCCCTCGGCCGGCTGGTGGCGGTGACCGGGGTGTCCGGCTCGGGCAAGTCCACGTTGGTCAACGACATCCTGCTGCGATCGCTGGCCAAGCAGGTCCACCGGGCCAAGACCCTCCCCGGGCTCCACCGGACCATCCGCGGCGTGTCCCACGTCGACAAGGTGGTGGAGGTGGACCAGGCGCCCATCGGCCGCACGCCGAGGTCGAACCCGGCCACCTACACGGGCGTGTTCGACCACATCCGCCGGTTGTTCAGCCAGACCCAGGAGGCCAAGGTGCGGGGCTACCTGCCCGGCCGGTTCTCCTTCAACGTGAAGGGCGGCCGGTGTGAGGCGTGCTCGGGGGACGGCACCATCCGCATCGAGATGCACTTCCTCCCCGACATCTACGTGCCCTGCGAGGTATGCCAGGGGGCCCGGTACAACCGTGACACGCTCGAGGTCACCTTCCGGGGCAAGACCATCGCCGACGTGCTCGAGCTCTCGTGCGAGGAGGCGCTCGGGTTCTTCGCCCATCAACCGCCCATCGCCCGCCATCTGCAGACCCTGGTCGACGTGGGCCTGGGCTACATCCGCCTGGGCCAGCCCGCCCCCACCCTGTCCGGTGGGGAGGCGCAACGGGTGAAGCTGGCATCGGAGCTCAGCCGCCGATCGACCGGGCACACCCTCTACGTCCTCGACGAACCGACTACCGGGCTCCACTTCGACGACGTGCGCAAGCTGCTCGACGTGCTCAGCCGGCTGGTCGACCAGGGCAACACGGTCATCGTCATCGAGCACAACCTCGACGTCGTGAAGAGCGCCGACTGGGTCATCGACCTCGGTCCCGAGGGCGGCGACCGGGGCGGATCGGTGGTGGCCATGGGCACGCCCGAGGAGGTGGCCAGGGTCAGTGGAAGCTACACCGGCGAGGTGCTGGCCCCGCTGCTCGGCATCGACCGGAACCGGATCCGGGCCAAGCGGGTGGCCCGGCCCGAAGGTCGCCACGCCGCCAAGGCCGCCAAGCGGCCGTCCCCGCCGCCCGAAGGCCGCAGGCCTCGACCCGGTAGGGCACCCGCTTCCCCGTTGCGGGCGGCGGAGCCCCGGTCAGACGGTGGCCAGCATCCTCTCGAGAGCCACACGGGCCCATGAGGCCGTCTCCTCGTCCACGGTGATCCGGTTCCGCACCTCCCCGGCCACCAGCCCCTCGAGGACCCAGGCCAGGTGGGCGGCGTCGACACGGAACATGGTCGAGCAGGGGCAGACCAGCGGGTCGAGGGAGACCACCGACTTGTCGGGGGTCTCGTTGTCCAGCCGCTTGACCAGGTGGATCTCCGTGCCCACCCCGATCACCGATCCGGAGGGGGCCTCGGCCACCGCCCGGATGATGAAATCGGTCGAGCCGGTCAGGTCGGCGGCGGCAACGACCTCGTGGGAGCACTCGGGATGGACCACCACGATGCCGTCGGGATGCTCGGCCCGGAAGGCGTCGACATGGGCGGGGGAGAACCGCTGGTGGACCGAGCAGTGCCCTTTCCACAGGAGCAGGGTGGCCGACTTGAGGGTGGCGTCGTCGAGGCCGCCCCGGTCGCGACGCGGGTTCCACACGGCCATGTCGTCGGCGCCGTAGCCGAGTTCGAAGCCGGTGTTGCGGCCGAGGTGCTGATCGGGGAAGAACAGGACCTGGTGCCCTCGTCGGTACCCGTGGTCATCGGGCCCGAGGGCCCAGCTGAGTACGGCCCGGGCATTCGACGATGTGCACACCAGGCCACCGTGGGCACCGACGAAGGCCTTCAACGAGGCGGCCGAGTTCATGTAGGTGACCGGGACCACCCGATCGATGTCAGTGACCTCGGCCAGGGAGTCCCACGCCTCCTCCACCGAGTCGATATCGGCCATGTCGGCCATGGAGCAGCCGGCGTTGAGGTCGGGCAGGATGACCTGCTGGTGGGGGCCGGTGAGGATGTCGGCCGATTCGGCCATGAAATGGACCCCGCAGAAGACGACGAATTCGGCCTCCGACTGGTCGGCGGCGATGCGGGACAGCCCGAACGAGTCGCCCCGGGCGTCCGCCCACCTCATCACCTCGTCGCGTTGGTAGTGGTGGCCGAGGATGATCACCCGGGACCCGAGGTCGGCCTTGGCCGCCCCGATCCATCGCGAGAGCTCATCGGGATCAGCCGTCGTATAGCGGTCGGGGAGCGCTGTCTGTAGCCGGAGCATGTCGTATGACCTCCTGGGGAGGCGCTCCGGTCAGTGGCCGGCGGGGACAGCCTGGTCGCCCATCCGCGGGGTTGTCGGCCCCGGAGCGGTAGATGTCGCCGGGAACCAGGCCGGCTTGACGCCAGTGTAGGCGGTCGCGCCTCGCCGCTGCGCGGTGGATCGGTTCCGGTCCGCGCACGGCACACTGGAGGAGTGGTGACCCGACCCCTCCCAGGCTCGATTCCCGACGCCCCCGGCTCCTACCAGTTCATCGACGCCCACGGCCGGGTGATCTACGTGGGCAAGGCCAAATCCCTCCGGCAGCGCCTGAGCTCGTACTTCCAGGACCCGGCCGGGCTCGGCCCGAGGACGGCGCAGATGGTCAGCCAGGCCGACCACGTCGAGTGGGTGGTGGTGGACAGCGAGTCCGAGGCGCTCTTCCTCGAGCACAGCCTGATCCAGCAGTTCCAGCCCCGCTACAACGTGCGGCTCAAGGACGACAAGAGCTACCCCTGGCTGGCCCTGACCGTCAACGACGAATGGCCCCGACCGGCCGTCGTACGGGGGCGCAAACGGACCGGGGTCCGCTACTTCGGCCCGTACCCGAACACCGGGGCCATCCGGGAGACCCTCGATCTGCTCCTGCGCTCGTTCCCGGTGCGGACCTGCTCGGATACCAAGTTGAAGCGGCACCAGCGCCTGGGCCGGCCGTGCCTCATGTTCCACATCGAACGGTGCTCGGGCCCGTGTGTGGGCGCCGTGGACCACGCCGACTACGACCGCATGGTGGCCGATCTCATCTCCTTCCTCGGCGGCGACACCGCCGCCCTCGAACGTGACCTGGTGGCGACCATGAAGCAGGCATCGGACGCGCTCGAGTTCGAACGGGCCTCCGTGCTCCGGGACAAGCTCGAGGCGGTGCGGGCCGCCGACGCCGTGCGCCAGATGGAGCTCGAGCGTCCCGAGGACCTCGATGTGTTCGGCCTCTCCGGTGACGAGCTGGAGGCGGCCGTGCAGGTGTTCCACGTGCGGTCGGGCAAGGTGGTCGGACGGTCGGCCCTGTTCGTCGACAAGGCCGAGGACCTGACGCCGGCCGAGCTCATGGAACGGATCCTGGTCGACGTGTACGCCGATCCGGTCTCGGGTGTCCCCCGACAGGTGCTGGTCCCGACCATGCCCGCCGACGCCGACGCCGTGACCACGTACCTCGAGGACCGGCGCCGGGGCCCCGTGGCCCTCCGGGTGCCGGTGAGGGGGCGGAAGCGGGCCCTGCTCCAGACGGTGGAGAACAACGCCGGCGAGGCCTTCATCCGTCACCGGCTGCACCGCACCTCCGACCACAACAGCCGGGCGCGGGCCCTCGAGTCCCTGCAACAGGAGCTGCAGCTCCCGGTCGCCCCCCTCCGCATCGAGTGCTACGACATGAGCCATCTGCAGGGCACCGACTACGTGGGGTCGATGGTGGTCTTCGAGGACGGGCTGCCGAAGAAGAGCGACTACCGCCATTTCCGGGTGGCGACCGTGCCCGGCAACGACGACTATGCCGCCATGGAGGAGGTGCTGACCCGGCGGCTGACCTCCCTCCTGGTCGACGACCGGGTGGACGGGCCCGGGAGCGCGAACGGTTCCGGCGCCGCCTCCGCCCGGGGCCAGGCCCGGCGGCGTTTCGCCTATCCGCCGCAGCTGCTCCTCCTCGACGGGGGGCTGGGCCAGCTCAACGTGGGCATCCGGGTGCTGGAATCGCTGGGGCTGTCCGAGCGGATACCGATCGCCGCCCTGGCCAAGAGCTTCGAGGAGATCTACCGGCCGGGCAGCTCCGAGCCCATCCGCCTGTCCCGGCAGTCCGACGGGCTCTACCTGCTCCAACGGCTCCGGGACGAGGCCCACCGCTTCGCCATCTCCTACCACCGGACCCTACGGGGGAAGCGGATGACCGCGGGAGCCCTCGACCAGGTCGGCGGCCTGGGGCCGAAACGCCGCTCGAGGCTCATCGACGAGTTCGGGGGCCTGGCTGCGCTGCGCAAGGCATCCAAGGAGGAGCTTCTCGGCCTATCGTGGTTACCGGCCGAGGTGGGCGCGGCCGTGTTCGACCGCCTGCACACACCGATGACCCCCGATGGACCCGCCGACCGGAACGCAAAGGTGGACCGATGAGTGAGTATCTGGTGGTGACCGGCATGTCCGGCGCCGGTCGATCGACCGCGGCGGCCACGCTCGAGGACATCGGCTGGTTCGTGATCGACAACATGCCGTCGGCCCTCATGTCGAGGGTCTCCGACCTGGTCGACGCGACCGGGTCGCAGATGAAGCGGGTGGCCTTCGTCGTGGGTCGTGGTGGGGGAGGCCTCGACGACGTGCTCCCCGCCGTCGACGCCCTCGAGTCGGGCCGGAACCGGGTGCGGATCCTGTTCCTGGATGCGGCCGACGATGTGCTCATCAGGAGGTTCGAGGGCACCCGCCGCCGCCATCCCCAGGCGGCCCGGGGGGTGGTCGACTCGATCGCCGACGAGCGCCTCCTCCTGAAGGGCCTGCGTGACCGCGCCGACCTGGTCATCGACACCGGCGACCTCAACACCAACCAGCTCCGGGTGCGCCTCATGGAGGCGTTCGGCGGCGAGGGGCCCGGGAGCACCATGCGTACCTCGGTGCTCTCGTTCGGCTTCAAGCACGGTGTGCCCCTCGACGTCGATCTGATGTTCGACTGCCGGTTCCTCCCCAACCCCTACTGGAACGAGCCGTTGCGAGGGCTCAGCGGCCTCGATGACGAGGTCAGGGACTTCGTGCTCGGACGCCCGGAGACCATCGAATTCCTCGACAAGCTCGACGACCTGCTGGTCATGCTCATCCCGTCCTACATCAGGGAGGGAAAGTCGTATCTGACCGTAGCCATGGGGTGCACCGGCGGCCGTCACCGGTCGGTCGTCCTGGCCGAGGAGCTCTCACGCCGCCTCGGCGACCACGGCATGTCCACCACGGTCTTCCACCGGGACGTCGACCGATGACCGAGCCCAAAGTCGTCGCCATCGGCGGGGGTCACGGTCTGGCCGCCACCCTGCGGGCCGTCCGCCGGTATACCGGCCAGGTGACGGCGGTCGTGTCGGTGGCCGACGACGGCGGGTCGTCCGGGCGCCTGCGGGAGCTCCTGCAGATCATCCCCCCCGGGGACCTGCGCAAGTGCCTGGTGGCGCTGGCCGAACCCGGATCCCCTTTGGCGACGGCCTTCGAGTACCGGTTCGCAGAGGAGGAGCTCGCCGGCCACTCCCTGGGCAACCTCATCCTGGTCGGCCTCATCGAGGGGGCCCCGGACCCGGTCGCCGCCCTCGACGAGGCCTGTCGTCTGCTCGGCGTCCAGGGCCGGGTATTGCCGGCCACCACCGAACCGGTGGTCCTCAAGGCCAGGAGCGCCGGCGGCCAGGTGGACGGCCAGGTGGCGGTGATGGCGACCGACCACATCCGGACGGTCTCCCTCGTGCCCGCGGACCCGAAGGCGCCGGTCGAGGCCTTGGCCGCCCTGGAGGAGGCCGACCAGATCATCCTCGGCCCCGGGTCCTTGTTCACGAGCGTGCTGGCCGCCATCGCCGTCCCCGACATCCGTGAGGGCATCAGGCGGTCCCGGGCCCGCAAGATCTACATCTGCAACCTCCGTCCCCAGGTCCCAGAAACCGAGGGATTCGACGTCGGCATGCACATCGAGGCCCTCGCCGTGCACGGCATCGCTGTGGATATCGCCGTCTGCGATACCTCGGGACTGCCACCCGGGACCCCCCGGGTGGAGCTGGTGGATACCCCGCTGGCCCGGCCCAGCGGCCTGGCCCACGATCCCGCCAAACTGGCGTCGGTGCTCTCGGATCTGCTCGGATGATGCGTTGAACCGCCAGAATGCCCTAGCGTGGTTGACGGTTTCCTATTCTCAACGGGGCACCAGGGAACAGCGGCGTGGGGTTGGTCGCATGAACTTTGAAGGGTGAGTACACGGGTATGACCGTACGGATCGGCATCAACGGCTTCGGGCGGATCGGTCGCAATTATCTTCGGGCGGCGCGGTCCATCGGGGCGGATCTGGAGGTGGTGGCGGTCAACGACCTCACCTCTGCTGACACCCTCGCCCACCTCCTCCGCTACGACTCCACACACGGGAGGTTCGGCAGTCCGGTCGAGGTGGTCGACGGGTCCATCGTGCTCGACACGGGCCCCATCGCCGTGCTGGCCGAACGGGACCCGAAAGCGCTGCCGTGGGATGAGCTGGGCGTCGACGTGGTGATCGAGTCCACCGGTCTGTTCACCACGCGGGACTCGGCCGGTGCCCACCTCGAGGCGGGTGCGACCCGGGTCATCGTGTCCGCGCCGGCCACCGACGTCGACGCCACCTTCGTGGTCGGGGTGAACGACTCCGAGTTCGATCCGGGCAAGGACTTCGTCGTGTCCAACGCCTCGTGCACGACCAACTGCTTCGTCCCCATGGTGAAGGTCCTCGATGACGCCTTCGTGGTCGAGAGCGGGATGATGACCACGGTGCACGCCTTCACCAACGACCAGAACCTGCTCGATCTCCCGCACCGCGACCTCCGGCGGGCCAGGGCCGCGGCCACCAACATCATCCCCGCCTCGACCGGAGCGGCCCGGGCCACGGGTCTCGTGCTCCAGTCGATGAGGGGCCGATTGGACGGCAGCGCCCTCCGGGTGCCCGTCCCCGACGGCTCGATCACCGACTTCACCGCCGTGATCCCGGGATCGGTGACCGTGGCCCAGGTCAACGCGGCCTTTGCCCAAGCCGCCACCTCGGGTCCGCTGGCCAAGGTCCTCGACTACACCGAGGACCCCATCGTCTCCTCGGACATCGTCGGCAACCCGGCGTCGTGCACCTTCGATGCCGGGTTGACGATGGTGATGCCCTCCGCTTCGGGAATTACCCTGGTGAAAGTGGCAGGCTGGTACGACAACGAGTGGGGGTACGCCAACCGGTTGGTCGATCTCTCGTTGGTGGTCGGTCGTCCGGGCTCGTGAGGGCACCGGGTGCGTGGGGGAGCGACGAGGGGATGATGGGCGATGAGAGAAGAATCTGACAATCCGCTGCTGGACGGCCTGCCCCTCCTCAGCGACCTTCCCGATCTCGACGGGGCCAGCGTGCTGGTCAGGGTCGACTTCAACGTGCCGCTCCGGCCGTGTGCCGACGACACGTTCTCCGTCACCGACGACTTCCGGATCCGTGCCGCCCTGCCGACGTTGAACTATCTCATCGAGCACGGTGCCAGCGTCACCGCATGCACCCATCTGGGCCGGCCCAAGGGGGCGCCGGACGCCCGCTGGGACCTCGGACCGGTACGGGAGGAGCTGGCCAGACTGGCTCCGCAGGTCGAGCTCCTCGAAAACCTCCGGTTCGACCCGGGCGAGGAGCACAACGACCCCACGTTCGTCGAGAAGCTCATCAACGGGCACGACGCCTACGTCAACGATGCGTTCGGTGTCTCCCATCGGAGCCACGCCTCGGTGGTCGGCCCGCCGGCCCGCCTGCCCAGCGCGGCCGGCTTCCTCCTGCAGCGCGAGGTCGAAGTTCTGGGCGGGCTGCTCGGGCAGCCGGACCGTCCGTTCATCGCCGTGGTCGGCGGGGCCAAGGTGGCCGACAAGCTCGGCGTACTGGCCGCGTTGCTCGAACGGGTCGACGCTCTCATCGTGGGCGGAGGGATGTCCTACACGTTTTTGGTGGCGGCCGGCCACGATGTCGGCGAGTCACTGGTGGACGAGGACAGGATCGCCGACTGTGCCGCGTTGCTCGCCTCGGGCAAGCCCATCCTGTTGCCCACCGACATCGTCGCCCTTGAGCCCGGCGCCGAGTTCGGTTGTGACTGCGCCGACGGGGAGGTCCGGATCGTGGGGGTGGACATCCCCCCCGGCTGGCAGGGCCTCGACATGGGACCGGCCACTGTCGAGGCCTTCGCGGCCCGGATCGGCACCGCGGCAACCGTGTTGTGGAACGGGCCCATGGGTGTCTTCGAGGATGCACGGTTCAATGCGGGGACCGCGGGTATCGCCCGTGCCGTCGCCGCCAGCGACGGCTTCACCATCGTCGGCGGGGGAGACAGTGTCGCCGCCGTCTACGAGCTCGGGCTGGGCGAGGAGATCAGCTTCATCTCCACCGGTGGGGGAGCCTCCCTCGAATTGCTCGAATACGGCGACCTGCCCGGGCTGGCCGCGCTGCGGGGGGCGGTCAACGCGCCGCCGGTCAAGGGTCGTTCCGGGAAGCGCCATCCGGAGCTGTGACGGGAGCCGCTCTTCGCCGGCCGCTGATCAGCGGTAACTGGAAGATGAACTTCGACCATCTCGAAGCCCTGCACGCGGCGCGGGACCTCGGGCTGCGGCTCCAGCCGTCGGATGCCGGCCCCGTGGACATCTCCATCCATCCCCCGTTCACCGACATCCGCACCGTGCAGTCGGTGATCGAGCCGGACGGCATCCCCGTCTCGCTCGGAGCACAGAACTGCGCTATCGAGGACGCGGGCGCCTTCACCGGGGAGGTGAGCCCCCTCATGCTGGCCAAGCTCCATGTCGAGTACGTGATCGTCGGTCATTCCGAACGGCGCCGGATGTTCGGCGAGACGGACGAGATCGTGGCCGCCAAGCTGAAGGCGGTGCTACGGAACGGCATGACGCCCATCTGCTGCGTCGGAGAGTCCACCGAGGAGCGGGAGGCGGGCGTGACCAAGGACCGGCTGGCCGACCAGGTCGAGGCCGCACTCAGCGGGGTGCCCCAGGACACCGTCCCGGAGATCGTCATCGCCTACGAACCGCTGTGGGCCATCGGCACGGGCCAGGCGTCCACGCCCGAGGACGCCCAGGACGCCTGCCAGTGGATCCGCGAGGTCGTGGGCCGGTGCGCCGACCTGGAGGCGGCCGGCCAGGTCCGGGTGCAGTACGGGGGCTCGGTCACCGAGGACAACACCGAAGCCCTGCTCAGGTGCCCGGACGTCGATGGTGCGCTGGTGGGCGGGGCCAGCCTCGACGCGGGTGCCTTCCTCGGGATCATCAGGGCCGCGGCACGGACGGTTCGTTGAGTTTGGTAGCGTCTCCAGCGGTCACAGGCCCAGGGAGGAAGTGCAGATGCTGACCGCAATCATCGTCGTCCTGCAGATACTGGCGTCACTGGCGCTGATCTTCCTCATCCTGATGCACAGTGGCAAGGGCGGGGGACTCTCCGACATGTTCGGAGGCTCCGTCGGGTCTGCCGCAGCAGGGTCGACGGTGGTGGAGAAGAACCTCGACCGGATCACCGTCACCGTCGCAGTGATCTTCGCCTTCACCAACCTGATCCTCATCCTGCGCCTGCAGTGAACGAACACGGCGCCGAGTCCGTCGAGCGCCGACCCCGCATTGCAGCGCTGTGGCGCGAGCAGCGCGCACGTTGGACGCTGCCTCTCGTCATCATCGTCATCATCGGGTTGGTGGCGATCGTGGACCACCTGGGCTCACATCGCATCAGCCATCTGGACGACCAGAACACATCGGCGCTGGTCCCCGCGGCCGGGGGAGCGGCGACCGTGGAATTCGATCGGCCCTGGGACGGGTTCAACCCCAACACGCCGGCCGGAGCGGCATCGACGTCCCCCGCGCTGCTGTCCGCGGTGCTGCCCAGTGCCTACGTGATGAACGCCAAGATGATGCCCGTGGTGAACAGCGCTCTGCTGTTGAGCGTGGAGGTCCAATCGACGTCCCCGCTGACGATCCAGTACGTGATCAACCCCTCTGCCGTCTGGTCGGACGGGGTGCCGTTCAGCGCCGCAGACTTCATCTACGCCTGGCAGTCCCAGAGCGGGGACGGGCTCGATGTGGACGGCCGACCTGATCAGGTCGCGTCCACGCTGGGCTACCGGGACGTCTCCTCGGTGACCCCCAGCCATGGAGGGAAGACCGTGACGGTGGTGTTCTCCGCTCCTTTCACCGACTGGCGGGTGATGTTCAGCGACATGGTGCCCGCTCACATCGCCAGCCGGGTGGGCTGGAACCACGGGTTCGACACCTTCGATCCCGCCATCGACCTCTCGGCGGGACCACTGATGTTGAAGTCGGTCTCATCCAAGGGCACGGCCGTCCTGGTCCGAAATCCGAAGTGGTGGGGAGTCCCCTCGGTGCTGGACAAGGTGACGGTGCAGGTGGCGCAAGATCAGGCCGCCTGGACCCGGGCACTGAGCGTCGACAATCAGACGGTCGCCCAACCGACCGGGTTCGACCTCGGGTCGCTCGCAACCGTGTCCGCGCTCCCGAACACCCAGAGCGAGGTCAAGCCCTCACTCGATCTCCTCGAGTTGGATTTCAACGTCGAAACCGCGGTGACGTTTCGGACCGTCGCCCGTGAGGCGATTGCCCACGCCGTCAACCGAGCCAGTCTCCTGCAACAGACCTTCGGCTCCATCGACCCGGCGCTCGTGATCAGCCAGGACCACCTGGCCGTGGCGTCCCAATCCGGCTACAACCAGTCGTCCGCCTCCGGCGAGTACAGCGCCCAGGACCTCGCCGCCACCGACCGGCTGATGAGGAGCATCGGGTATCACAAGGATCCCAAGGGTTATTACACCGACGGTGCGGGCAAGAGGTTGGTGGTCCGGATGGCCGTCGAGTCCGGAGATCCGTGGATCGACCAGGTGGCGGGGGACATCACGACGCAGTTGCGGCGCGCCGGTTTCGACGTGGTGACGTTCCCCGTCGACGGGACAGAGGGGATGGAGGCGGCATCGGCCGCCAACTCCTACGACATGGCCCTGGTGACCCGCACGTCAAGCCCCTTCGAGACGACGACGGCTGCGTGGTACTCGGACGGGTTGGGTCCGGCGGACTCGATCGGCACCCAGAACTGGAGCCATCTCAACGACCCCGAGGTGGACCAATTGTTCATCCAGGCCGCAGAGGCGCTCAGCCCGGTGTCGGGCGGGGCCATCTATGCCCAGGTCGACGATCAATTGTGGGACCAGATGGTGGCCCTGCCCCTGTTCCAGGAGCCGGCCCTGGTGGCCAATGGGGTACAGCTGGCCAATGTCCAGTACAACGCCACGGGCGACGGCATCATGTGGAACGTGGCCCTCTGGACCCTCTTGAAGCCGGGCCCACCGAATCACTAGCGGCGGGGCAGGTCACCGGGGACCGCCCTGGACGGCCGCACGGTGGGCCCTGGACGGCCGCTGGGTGGGCCCTTCGGAGGGGCCTGGCGAGGGCGAATGGCCACCGGTCCTGTCGTGAGGTGAGCCGGGGGCGCGCTACCATGCCTGTCGCCCCGGTAACCAACCGGAGCCACTTCGTCGGAGTGGCGGAATAGGCAGACGCGCTAGCTTGAGGGGCTAGTGCCCGCAAGGGCGTGGGGGTTCAAGTCCCCCCTCCGACACGCACCCCCACTCCGACCCGTTCCGTTTGTAGACACGCCCCTCCGATACCACCACTGACCTGGCAGAACACTCTGCAAGCACAACGTGATCTACTCCATGAAATGCTCTATCTGAACCTTTCGTCAACGAGATCTCTCTGGGAGGGGCCCGGAAATGGCCACCAACGACGACCCGTCTCTCGATGAGGAAGTGAGGAGGGTTCTCGAAGCATTGCGGGAGCTCCTTGACGAAGGTCCGAACTTCGGTTCTGTCGAGGCGATCAGCGCCAAGGCGGGAATGGGCACAAGCGGCGTACGAATGCACCTGGACGTGGCTGCAGAGCACGGTCTCGTGATCTTCATCAGCCACGACAATGTCTGGGACCTGACGGGCGAGGGTCACGACCTCGTCGACCCCGATCCCACCTAGCCGACCGCTCAGATCAGGAGTTTGGACGGGTTACGTACTGGTAGTCGCACCGGTAGCCGTTGGTGCTGCCCGCTATCGGTGGATCATCGAGTCGTTGAAATCGAGTGCCCACCACTTGAGCGATGAGGTAGCAGTTCGACCCGGTCTTCGCCGCCGGATCGGTGGGTGCGATGATGTGACCGGCGTCGAACGTCGTGATTCTCGAAAGTGCGCGGAGAATCGAGCCGCGGCTCGGATCAGACCCGGCATTCTTCACTGCAGTGGCAAACAGACTCCCCGATATCCACCCGTACATTGTGAACAGGTCCGGCTTGAACCCGGGAGAAGCCACATTCACCCAATGAAGAAACGTTGCCACCGCCGGGATGGCTGACTCGTCCGCGCCGAGGTAGAGCGAAGCCGTCTGATTGAGATAGGCGCCGGCCACGGCGGATGCCCCACCCGATGCTGCGGCCAGTCGACTGCTGTAGGCGGATGCCCCGAGGACAATGTGAGGGCGGAAACTCTGTTGTGCGAGGTCCTTCAAGAGCGCCGAAGCGTACATCTCCGGCATCTGATCGATGAAGAGGACTTTGACGCCGTCGTTCCTCATGGCAATCACGTTCTGGGTGAAGTCGACCTGGGATTCGTCATAAGTCTCGTCGTAGACCACCTTGTATCCCAACTTCTGCATCACATACTTCTCGTTCTGCCACTGGACTTCGGTTGACGGCAAGTCGGCAACAAGTGCGCCCACGGCCGTCACTCCGGTCGGGAACCTCTGCTTGAAATACTGAAGCGGACCTTCCAGCCAGCCCTGGCGCAGAGGAACAGGGCTGAAGACGTTGGGAAGACTGTTCGTCTTATCGTCCAGCACCACCGAAACATCCGGGATGCCGGGGTGCTCGGCCAGGAGTGCACCGCCGAAGCCGTCGAAGGTCGAAAAATCACCCACCAACGCGGCGTCATTGTCGATGGCCTCCTGCGTGGCCTGCTTGTTGCCAGCTCCCGTGTAGTTGTCATTGCCGCTGTCGACATAGATCTTTCGACCGTCGACTCCGCCCACCGAGTTCACATAGTCCGCATACGCCCTTGTGCCGACCAGTGCACCTTCGAACAGACCGCCGAGCGAGAGGGTGGACACGTTGCCGATGTGGATGGATGTGGCGGTGATTCCGGTGTGGTCGTCATAGGCACTGGCCGGAATCGCCGATCCGTGAGCTGCGCCCGAAACGACGGTGGTCGGCGATGAGGCCGTGGATGTGCACGCCATTGTTCCGACGGCCACGAGTGCCACGCTGCCCAGGGTTCGGATCCGTCTTCTCATGAGACCCACCGTCAGCCGTCAGATCTGGGATAACGGCGCTGACCGGGTCGAGGAACGTCCCACTGCCTTGAGGGCTGACGTCTACGCGTCCCAGGCGTGTCGAGGGAGTGATCAGTGCCGTCGGCGCGTATCTTCATTGTGGTCATCAGATCCCCTATCTGCCGGCCCTTCTCCACCAACGTGTGGTCTTCTCGCGAATGTCGCACGGGAACGGGGCGCGAAATAGAGGCTTTCGGCCCACTCCATCCGTGATGGCGCCTCCGGGTGCCTTTGTCTCACATCGGCTCGAGCTGCCCCGACCGAGCTGCTCCGGCCCCCGGAGCCCGATGCCACCGACCGGCGAAGGAACCGACTTGGCCTACGGGGCAGCCCGGCGAGGGAGGAGCGGACGAGAGGGCGCGGAAGGCCGGCGCCGGCCAGGATGGCAACCGGAATCGCCAACGATGGTCAAAAGCGGTGCGGTAATCTCCAACACGCGTCGAGGGTGTACCCCGGTCGAACCTGGGCACGAAGAAGGGGGGCAAATGGCGGAGATGATGGCCGAGTCGGCTCAGCCAACCGTGCCGCCTTCCGACGACCGGATCCTGGCATCGGGAGACGAGGCGGGAACGGCCCCAGGGGATCGGCCCTTCCGGCCTGATGTCGAAGGTCTTCGTGCGGTGGCCGTTCTCCTCGTGGTCCTCTTCCACTCACAGGTATCGGCAGTGTCTGGCGGCTACGTCGGGGTGGACGTGTTCTTTGTGATTTCGGGCTTCGTCATCACGGGAGTCCTGCTGCGCGAACGCGCCTCAACGGGGCGGACTTCCATTCTCTCGTTCTACGGGCGTCGCTGTCGTCGGATCATCCCAGCGGCGACGTTGGTGATCATCGCCACGGTGGGATTGGCCTACTGGTTCCTCGGGGTTGCCGGAGGCATCCCGACCGCCACAGACGGTCGGTGGGCTGCTCTCTTCTTGGCCAACTTCCATTTCATCTCGACCGGTACGAACTACTTGGCATCCCAGGCCCCACCGTCGCCTCTGCAGAACTTCTGGTCACTCGCCGTTGAAGAGCAGTTCTACGTCATCTACCCCACGCTCTTCCTTCTGGTGGCGGGAGCGAGAGTGCGTACGCTTCGGGCGCGCCTGGCCATGGGGCTCATCGCCGTCATCATCGGTTCGTTCGTCTACTCAATCGTCGATACCCACGGCAATCCAGTCGATGCCTTCTTCTCGCCCTTCACCCGGGCCTGGGAGCTGGCCCTCGGTGCACTGGTCGCTGTCTGCACCCCCTGGCTTCTGAAGGTTCCCGCCCGCGCCGCGGCGTTGGCCACGTGGGTCGGACTCGGGGCGATTCTCGTCGCCGCCACCGCGTTCAGCTCCCAAACCGCCTACCCCGGATACCTGGCCGCGATTCCCGTCCTCGGAGCCGGCCTGATCATTGCTGGAGGAATGGGCGTACATTCCGGCGGAGCAGAATCCCTCTTGCGCCTCGCGCCCTTTCGCTGGCTGGGGAGGCTGTCCTATTCGCTGTATCTGTGGCACTGGCCCATCCTGATCACCGCCGCCGAGTACGCAGGCAAGACGAGCCTCTCGGTCAAGGACAACCTGGGCTGGGACCTGGTGGCCCTGGTGGCGTCGATGCTCACCTATGTCGTCGTCGAGAACCCGGTTCGGCATGCCCTTTCTCTCCGACGGAATCGCAGGGCGAGCATCGGTATCGGGATCGGGCTGATCGCGGTGACGCTGGGGGCCATCTCGCTGCTGTCCAGTATCGCTCCTGGCACCGGAATCCAACAAGGAGCCTCGAAAAGTTCGATCACGCTGCCTGCGGAGAATCCCTACGTCTCACTGCGGGAGGTTCTCCGCGTCGTGGCAGCTTCTGACCGGATCCACCGCTTGCCGAGCAATCTCTCGCCCGGAGTGACCGATGTATTGATGCATCCCGGAGGCAACATCGGATTTCCGCCAGCTGAATGCAAAGCGCGTTCGTCCCGTAGCTCTCTGCCCTCGTGCGTGTTCGGAGATCCTCGTGCGCGTCGTACCATCGTCCTCTACGGGGATTCTCACGCCGGAATGTGGTTCCGAGCCATGGACGGCATCGCTCACCGATCGGGCTGGCGGCTCGTCGTCCTCTTCAAACCCGGATGCCCCGCCTCGTTGGTGCCGGTCCCTGAATTGAGCGCTACGAGTGGCGACTGGGGAGCCTGCGACCAGTGGCATCACTTCGCTGTGAACCGAATCAGGCAGATCAGGCCATCCGTGCTCGTCATCTCCCAGACATCGGGCTACCTGCGGCCAAGTGGAACCGCCTACACGGTTGCACAGTGGAAGGACAGTGTGGAGCAGCTCCTTGCTCGAGCATCAACGCCCGCGACGACAACAATTGTCATTGGCAGTCCGGCCGTACCCCAAGTTGGAGGGCCGGATTGCCTCGGGAGGCACGAACAAGACGTGCAGGCGTGCTCCGGGCCCCCACAACACAGCTTCATCACATTCAACCATGCCGAGCGGAGCGCTGTGACCGCCGCCGGTGGACGGTATATAGATGTCATCCCATGGCTGTGCACCAGGGTCTGCAGCTCCGTCATCGGAAACGACGAGGTCTATCTTCATGATGACCACATCACCTTGCGATACACACTCTTCCTCGAAGGGGTCCTGGGAAAGGCACTTGCACTCCCAACGTCATGAGGTCCGGAAGCGCACTCCGTACCGGCCACGAGGCGGGGCCTCCCGGGGCGGAGGCCCAACTGGACGTAGCGAGCCCACTGCCCCACGAGGCTCGTGGCAGCTCAGGAGCGGCGCTCGTGCCCTCGGCGAACCGACGGGAATGTCGAAGCTCCCCTGGTTAAGCTCCCAGACGTGGACGATGATCCGCTCATCTGTCAGGCATGCGGGAGTCACGGCTTGAACCTGCCCGTTCCATCGGAGCGGAGCCCGATTGGAGGTTTGATGGTTGGACTCGACCCTGAGTGCGAGGGCTGTCAGGCCATGGCGCAGGAGGCCGGGGCTATGTTTCCGCCCCGGTTCGGGCAATTTCCGCTGGACGATCAATAGTCACCGGTCTACGTGCCACCGGCGTGGAGCGTCTAGCCTGTGGCGCAACGTGTTGCCTGTGACGAGCTGGTCGCGGCAAGAGGTATGGGATCTTCGACCACGGACCGCTTGCCTAGGAGGGCCGACCAGGAACGAGGGTCTGGCCGCTTCGCCTGGCTCCCGGACCGGGCCTACCTGCTCCTTTTCGGTCAGATCTGAAGTCCATTAGCGTTGGCCACGCATGGGTCTGTCCACCAACCGCAAGCTCAACAGATATTTGAAGGGCATCGAGCGCGATGCGCGGTCGGCCTCTCAGGCGCAACCGAGCGGTTCACGGGAGTCGGCGTTCTACTTCGGAGTCATGTCGGCGGCCAGGGAACGACTCGGCACCGAGTCGAAGCCGACCAATCGGCAGACGTGGCTGTACTCCGTGCTCCCCTCGATGGCCCACGGCTGGGTCTTCGCCACCGAACAGATCGCCCGTAACACCGAAAACTGGGATCCACGGTTTCGTTTTGTTCTGCCATCGCCAGAGGAGACGAGGCTCTACGACCTCGGGAAGGTCCGCACGTCGAGGACCATCTGGAACGACAGTGTCGACGATCTCGATCTGGCGTTACGGCTGCTCGAACCGGCTCCGTCAAGCTCCAGACGGCGAGACGAGGTCGTCACTCGGTTCAACAATGCCCGGGAGGGATTTGCTCACCTTTGGCCCCGGATGAGTTGGAAGGACTCGACGTTCGGACGTTCGCTTGTGGCGCAGTGCCACTACGTCGTTTCGACCATCGCCACTGGCGACCCGGCCCGGCTCCAACAGGAACAGGACAAGACGGCATCGCTCCTGGCGGCAGCGAAGCGGTTCTCGCCGACTTGGAGTTGGTCGGTGGACAACGAGCGCTGAGGTCCGGGGCACCGCGTACCCGTCTGCTGGGCTTCCGGATCCGCACCAGCGTCACACCGGCTGGTCGACGCAATGCCCCACCGGGGACCGTCATGGTCGGGCACGGAGCGTGAGGACGGTGCGGCCGACCAGGCATTCGCGGTGACGTGCCACCTGCGCCCTGGACGCCCACGCTAGCGTTTGCCCATGGGGGTGCAGCCGATCCGCGATTCGTCGTCGTCTCCCGTTGGATCGAAGCCGAAGTGTGCCCAGTCCCGCTCCGCGGTCGGCGCGGTGCCCTCGCAATCGGACTCGCATGGCGATCGATGAGGTGACCGCGCCACCCCGATCATCCGATGGGACCACCCACCCGGTCTGGACGTCTGCCGCGGTCGTCGTCGCCTACCTCCTGCTCGGCGTCACGGCCTATTGGCCGGTGCTGCCGGGAATTTCGCACAAGGCCCTCAGCTCCGACGGTGACTTCATCCAGTCCGTCTGGTTCATCGGCTGGGTGCCGCACGCGCTCGCCCACGGGCTCAACCCGTTCTTCAGCGATGCCATGTACGCGCCCCACGGAATCAATCTCGCCCAGAACACGGCAAGCCCACTTCTCGGTCTGCTGGCGGCCCCGTTCACCCTGGTGTTGCGTCCGCTGGTCATCGTGAATCTGCTCATGGTGGTGAGCATGCCGATCTCCGCCACTGCGGCGTTCGTGGTCCTACGAATGTGGCGGGTCTGGTGGCCCGCTGCTGCGATGGGTGGGCTCATCTACGGTTTCTCGCCCTACATGGTGGGCCAGGGGGTCGGCCATCCGGAATTGATGTTCGTGCCCCTTCCCCCCTTCATCGCCATGACGGTCGTCTCCATTTTGCAGCGTCGCGGTTCACCCCGTCGCCTCGGAATCCAGTTCGGGCTCCTGGTCGCCGCCCAGTACCTCATTTCACCCGAGGTGCTGGCCGTGGTGGCCGTCCTCACCGTTGTCGGAGTCCTGTGCGTGGTGGTCCGCCAGCCTTCAGCAGTGTCTGAACTGGCACGCGCCGCGGCAGTTCCCGTGGCCTTCGCCATCGGGGTGGCGGTCATCCTGTTGATCTACCCATTCTGGATGATGTTCGCCGGACCCCAGCACTTCGCCGGACCCACATTTCCACTGCTGAACGGGATTCACAACGACACCCTGAGCTTCGTGGTGCACGGCCCGATGCAGCGGGTATCACTCGGCTTGGAACCGCACTGGGAGGGCATCATGGCGGTTTCATCGCCGACCGAGGCCGGCGGCTACATCGGCATCCCGGTGCTGATCCTTCTCGGATTCTTCATCTGGCGATCTCGCCGGAGTCCTCGCATGCAGCTAACGACAGTGCTGTTCATCGTCGCCGCCGTGCTGTCGCTCGGGCCCTACCTGACCTTTGACGGGCGGGCGACCCACTTCCCTCTTCCGTTCCTCGTGCTCGCCCACCTTCCGCTGCTCGACAATATCCTGCCCAGTCGCATCTCTTTCGAGATGGACGCTTGCCTTGCCGCAGCGATTGCGTTCGGTCTGGACGACGTGCACGGTGGACGAGCCCGGGACGACGGGGTCGTTTCTTCACTACCGGAATCCCGGATCCGGCGGCGAAAGGCCATGATCGCCACCGCCGCCACCCTGGTCGTGGTGGTCTCCACTCTGCTGCCACGGTGGCCCTACGCGACCAAACCGGTCGTCGGGCTGCCGACGCGCATTGTCCATGCCATTCCCACCGACGATCCAGTGGCCGTCACCTATCCCTACGCCGACGGGGCACTGGGCACGGAACCGCTGTTCTGGCAGGCCGCGGACGGGTATCGATTCCGCGTCACCGGAGGCTACGGATACCATCCGGATGCCGGGGGCAAGGCGACGGTGGTTCCCAATCCGATGCGACCTCCGGAGTTGCAGCGGTTCCTGCAGAGGGTGCCGGAGCGTAGGGGCCACCGCGGGACGACTTCGTCGACCATCCCACCAGAGGTCCTGGCCGCGACCCGGAGTGCGCTAGCCAAGTATCACGTCGGCGTGGTCATCGTCGACCGTTCCCACCCGGCGAGCGCTTCGGTGGTAACACTGTTCGACCAAGTCCTCGGCCCTCCGAAGCTCACCGTGGGCCATTTCTCCATCTGGGCCGGGTGGCACCCCGTGCCCAGCAGATGATGCCCCATCGGACCGACGGGACGGCCGGATTCGCCGTCGAAGGTCGGACGTTTCTCGGTAGCAGAATCCGTCACCCGTTGAGTCCCCGCCGTCGGCCCCCTGCACCGACGTCTACGATGACCCGGCAAGAGGGTCGCAACCTGGACACGGTTCGATGACCATCACCCTCGGGTCCCTCGCTGAGCAAGAAGTGGAATCCGAGGCGGCCCCACAGACGGTAACCCGCTACCGAGTCCTCGTCCTCGGCACGTTCTTGCTGCTCTGCGGAGAGTGGATCGCAGTGCTCGAGCTCATCCGCAGTCACGGCGCCGTCATCGCCGGTGACGAATCCCACTACCTGGTCGGCGCCGTCTCGATCGGACGGTTCGGGACACTCAACACGAATCCCGGTTACAACTTCGCCGTCGAGCACCACATCATCTTTCCGTGGACCGCCCGGGCCGGTCCCCATCTCGCCGCGAAGATCGGGCAATCGCATCTCAGCCACGGCCTCTACTTCCTCACCCACGCCATCGGCCTGTCCGTCCTCCTGGCCATCCCCATGCTGGCCGGAACGCGTGTAGCCGAGTTCACTCTGATCGCCGTCCTCGCTGCCCTTGCCGTAAGTCTGATGCACCTCGTCGGGCAGCTCAGCGGCGTCCGGTCACCGTGGCGAATCACCGTGGCCGGGCTCTTCCTCACCCCGGCGTTGGCGCTCGCCGCCACCCAGGTCTATCCGGATCTCATCAGCGGCCTGGTGATCGCCATCATCGTCCTGATCGTTGCCGGCATCGAAGTCAGGGGGGAGTGCACCCGAACACAGCTCCTGGCCGCAGCCCTCCTGTTCGTAGCCCTGCCCTGGCTCGATCAGAAGAATATCCTTCTGGCCCTGCCGCTTCTGGCTGCATTTGTGGCCGTTTCCCTGCGGGCGAAACTGCCGCGCAAGCAACTCGGTGGTGTCGTCATTGCCGCGGCTCTCGGTCTCGTCGGGCTGCTGGCACTCAATCTCTACTCGTTCGCCGACCTCCTGGGCAACCCGCAACCGATCTCCCTGCTGAGCGTCGATACCCTGACCCGGTCGGTCGCGCTTCTGTTCGACCGCCGGCAGGGTTTGTTCGTCCAGATGCCGGCAGCCGTCGTCGGAATCGCGGGTCTGTGGGCCATGCGCCGGCGATTTCCGGTCGCTGTCGCCACCTCGGCGACGGTCATCCTCCTCATGATCTACGGGAACGCCACACAAGAGATCAGTTTCGGCGGCGGAAGCCTGGTCGGGAGATTCCAGTGGCCGACGCTGCCACTGCTCATTGCCTTCGCCGGCCTCTACCTGCTCGAGTTGTGGCAGCGACGAAGACGCGCCGTCGTCATCCCCGTCCTGGTCGTCGCTGCGCTTGCGGTGATCCAGTTCATCCCCATCTTGGGGAACGAGCACATCCTCTACAACCACATAGGTTGGGACCCGATCACCTACACCGGGTGGTGGGGTGGACTCGACCCTTCTCCGGTACTCGGGTACATCGGAGGCGTCACCCTCACCGACATCGTTCTTCCTGCCACACGCCTGGCCGGCATCGCCGGATCCATTGGCCGGACCGATCCGTGGGGCAGTCCGCGGATCCTGTGGGGACTGGCGTGCCAGGTACTGGCGTGTGCAACCGCCACCTATCTGCTGGTCCGCCTGCTGGCCCGTCCCCTGCGTGTTCGCATCCGGCTCGTCGGGGTGGCGTTCGGCGCCATACTCCTGACCCTGGCCCTGGCCCTGTCCACCACCGTTCTCCTGCCTGCTCCGGTTACGTTCCCGGCAGCAAGCTTTCCCATCTCGCACGGGACACCACAGGGGACGAGTGTCGTGGTCACCGGAGTCGACGAGCACGGCTTTGTCATCCAGGGTCCTTCCTGGCACCTCCTGCCCGGTCGCTACTCGGCGACGATCAGCTATCGGCTCACTGGCAGTGCGCGGAACGCGGCCCTGGAGAGGGTCCTCCTGGTCACCCACCCACCGGCCTCCGGCATTCTCATCTTGAACGACTCGGTCCTTCCGCCCGGTCGCCGTAGCTCGAGCTTGCCGTTCACGATCCGCGAACCAGGACGGCTCATCATCCGAACCGTTTGGAGCGGCTCCGGCACGCTGACACTCAAGACCATCGTGCTGACGAAGCTCGCCTCGGGATGAATCCGAGGCCTCCGACGGAGTCGGGCTCAGGCCGTGATCCGCACCACGAGCTGCGCCGGAGGGTCGGACGCATCCGGGATCCACTGGGCCCCTTCCTGGACTACCGCCGGGGTCCAGTAATAGATCCCTGGCACTTCGGGGCTGTGGACGAAGACGCGGGCGATCAGATGGTCACCGGAGGAAACATCGCGGGGGAGTGGGGTCCGGACTCCCTCCCAGACGAGAGGCTCTCCGTCCTCGCCCATCCAGTGATAGGAAAGATGGATGGGGAAGGGGCCTCCGTTGCTGCACCAGGTTTCGGCACCGCGGTTGCCGAACTCCACCGTGAACGCGGTGGCGGACAAGGTCGGGACGGTCACCGGTTCGGGCTCGCGAAGGGCCACGGACACGAGGGGATCGATGAGCGGGGCGGTCTGGGGCATGGAACCCGCCTGGTTTCGGAGCTCCTCGATCTGAAACTCGCGAACCGAGATGGTGTAGTCGCGGCGCAAACGGTCCAGCGCTGAATCCAGGGCCACCTCCGTCCTCAGGACCGAGGTCGTGCCTTCCAGCTTGCGCCGGATGCGACCCAACCCGGCTTCGAATGAGGGAAAGCGCTCAAATGTCTTCCTGCTGGGTGGCTGGGTGTACCGCGCCGTCGTCTGTGGGACGCGGTGGAATGAGAATCGCTCCGACAGCCGCATGTAGAAATCCCAGTCGTCGAGTACCCGTGTGAACTGCTCGTCGAATCCCCCCACTGCGGACCAGGCATCACGTCGAATGCACATCGAGCAGGAAATGGGCGCCTTCCGCATCATCATCAGCTCACTCCGGTCGAACTCCCACACCTGATTGCCGATGATCCTCCGTTCGCCGCTTTCGTCGGCAAGGGCCACGTCCGTATCGGTGAAGAGGATCCGGGCTTCCGGATCGCGTTCTGCAGCCGCTTGCAGTACCTCGAGGTGGGATGGGTAGTACAGGTCGTCATCATCCAGAATGCAGATATAGCGTCCGCGAGAGCGCTCGAACCCGGAGTTGATGGCCCCGGACTTGCCCCGGTGCGACCCAAGCTCCACCAGGCGAATGGCAAAGTTCCGGCTCGCATCCTCCGCCAGCCCGGCAATGCTCGGCCCCCCGTCGTTGATGAGCACGACTTCAAACCTCTCCGGCTCCAGTGTCTGTGCCGCCACACTGTCGAGGGCAGCGCCCAGCTCTGAGCGGCGGCCCGTGGTCCGGATCAAGATCGAGAAATCAGGACCACTCATACCAGTTGATCTCATTTGCTCAGCCCCGGGGGTCTACAAGGTTCACCGACGACACATTCGTCTCAGCACTGCCCCCACTGCTCCGATGCACTCTAGCCAACCGCCCACCGGGGTAATCCGGGGGGTTCGGTCCGGTCCGGCGGTGAGTGGCTCCGCCGGAATGCAGGCTCGAGCGGGCGTAGGCTCGCAGACAACGAGACGAGGGGAGCCGACGATGGCAATCGAGCTGGCACACCGGTACGAGGAGATCAGCGCCAAGGCGTACGAACATCCGGCCGACCGTGCGGCCACCTCGGCGCTTCATTCTGTGCCCTTGCTCGACAAGGTCGTCAAGAGGCTGACGGATCTGGGGCACGAGCGACGCATCCGACAGATCGTGATGGGCAATGCCGTACGCATCGGCAGTGAGCAAATGCCCGACCTGTGGGCTGATTACACGCGCTGTGGCTCGATCTTGGATCTCCCCGTCGTCCCCGACTTGTATGTGACCAACGATCCGGTGGTCAACGCAATGACCATCGGCGCCAAGACGCCCATTGTCATCGTCAGGTCGTCGCTCGTCGGCTCGTACGAGTCCAATGAGACCCAGACGGTGCTGGGTCACGAGCTCGGCCATGTGCTCTCCGAGCACTACTACTACACGACTGCCCTCGTCCTGATGAAACAGTTCATAGAGGGTGTACTGCCGAAATCCCTCCTGCTCGGACTTCCCGTCCGGGGGATGTATCTGGCGTTACTCGAATGGGCCCGTGCCGCAGAGCTCTCCGCCGACCGCGCCGCCGCGCTCGTCATGGCCGATCCGCTGGAGCCCTGCCGGGTGCTGATGCGGATTGCCGGTGGGGCCCTGCCCGGGATGAGCGTCGATGCCTTCCTCAAGCAGGCGGCCGACTATGACGGCGAGGACGACCTCTTCTCCCGTCACTCACGGTTCTGGGTCGAGTCGAGCCTGACACACCCCATTGCCGTCCGACGGGTCAGGGAGATGATCGAATGGGTCCAGTCCGGCGAGTACGACCGGATCGTCGACGACAGCTACCCCCGCAGGGGGCAGGAACCACCGTCGTCGGTTGAGTTCGATGCAGCGGTGGCACACTATCGGGAGCGGTTCTCGAGATTCCTCGACCGGACGGCCGGAAATGTCCAAGACCTCGGGAAGCAGTTCAGCGATTGGCTCAACACACGTCCGGCCGGTGAGGGCGACGAGGACGCGGATTGAGGCCGTTCGCGCCTGTGGCACCGAAGGCCGATCGGGCTTGATCCCCGCGACCGACGCTTCCGCATGCCGCGTGCGCTGACGGTTGAACGGTATCCGTCGTTTCGACTCCGGTGAGATCGGAAACGACCGTTCCGGGATAGGATTCCGAGCGTGAGGAGCGAGCTCGTCGGGGAACGTACGTGGATCGACGGTGAGCACCTGCAAGTGGGGAAGGGGTCCTTCTTCCTGAGCACCGACCCGGGCGTGTTCGGCACGTCAGCCTCCGAAATCGACAGGTTCATGTTGCTGAAGCAGCGATCGATGATCGAGGCCCTCGTCGACCAGGCACCGGATCGAGTCGACAACGTCTTCGATCTCGGCATCTACAAGGGCGGCAGCGTGGTGTTGTACCACGAGTTGTTTCACCCCAAGCGATTGGTGGGTATCGAACTGAGCCACTATCGGGTGCGGGCGCTTGACGAGTTCATCCAGCTCCATGCTCTGGACGGGGTGATCCACCTCTACTACGGCACCCTGCAAAACGACCGAGATCGGCTGAGGAGTATCCTTCGAGATGAGTTCGGTGACGAGGCGCTCGATCTCGTCGTCGACGATTGCTCCCACCGATACGGTCACACGAAGCGATCGATGAATGTCCTGCTGCCGCGGCTCCGTCCGGGTGGGTTGTATGTGATCGAGGACTGGGGCTGGGCGCACTGGCCCGGCGACCGCTTCCAAGGCCGGAGGAGCCAATATGCGAAGGAACGATGGCCGCTGTCCAGGTTGATCCTCGAGCTGGTCATGGTATCGGCCAGTCGTCCCGGACTGGTCAAGCGAGTCGATGTCACCGACGGCACCGTCTACGTGACGAGGGGCACGGAGGTCGTGTCGGATCCCGACTTCGATATCTCGAAGTCCTATTTGACGTCCCATCGGACGATCCTCAGCCAGGTTCCCCGGTTGTCACTGCCGACGACGCAACAATGGCGCAACCTGTACCACCGCCTGCGGCGCCCGCATCCGAACTAGCGCTCGGGATACTGCCATCGCCCGCGGACGAGGTCATTCGGCGCCTCTCCCGGCCCGGTCACGATGAGAGGTGGTGAGCGGCGCGTCGCCGGACGGCTCCCAGGACGAGGACGAACAGCAGCCCGAGGGCGGCCACAGCCGCGACCACGATCCCGACGGTGAAGGTGGTCGGCCAGTAGTGCAACTCGATCGTGTGATGGCCGGGTGGGATGCGAGCCTGCAGCATGACGGAGTCGAAGGCCAGCAGGCGCAGTGGATGACCGTCGATGGTCGCGTGCCAACCCGGCACGTTCGTCAAACGCAACCGAAGGACCTCGGGCGAGCTGGCATCCGTGGCAAGCCTCCACGATGCGGGGCCCGGATGCGTCACGGCAACCGGCGCGCCCCTGGCGTCGTTACCGGGCAGTCGACCGCCTGGAGTGACCGGGCTGAGGGTGGCCTCCGCCGCACCGGGGATGCGGTACAGATCCTCGGCGCCCACCCGCCCGTCGAAGACACCCCCTCGAGGGCCGGCGGCGCCCGGGTGCTCGAGGACGAATTGGATGCCGAACAGCCGAGCCGTGGCCGCCGTCCGCACCGCAGGGCAGAAGGTGTCGCTGGGAGCGCGACCGGACTGCAGGGATTCGCCCGTGGCGTCGGACCACGACTGGAAGTAACTGTGGGGGACAATCGGGTCGTAGACGGCGAACTCCTGCACGCCGAAGGCGGCATTCACGTTGGGGATGATCCCGAGGGACTCCGACGGAAGGCACGGCGATCCGAAACCCACGACCGAGGCGCCAACGGCGTGCTTGAGGCCGACGACCGACTGCGTGGCGGTGAGACCCGTCGAGCTGGACGAAAATGTCGGAGCGCCGGCGGCGATGAGAAAAGCCGTCTCGAAAGTCAGAAGCACCAGTGCGGCCCAGCGGCCGGCGCTCCACCGCGGGCTCCGACCGACCGGCGATGTTGCCAGGTGCCGTCGCCGTGTCCAGACGAGAACACCGACCACCGCCAGACCGACGGCTGTCTCAATCGCCGGCCAAACAAAGCTGCGGGCCCGGATGGAAGCATCGGCCGGATCGAGGTGGCCCCGACCAACGGTCCAGAGCACCAACAGGACGAGGCCGATCACCGAGAAGCCGGCGCCAGCCCAGTACTGGACGACCCGTCTGCCGTGCCAACGGACGAGCGCGTCCGTCCCCACCCCGGCCAGTGCCGCGACGGCCAGGGTCAGCGGGGCCAAGGCGTCGTACAGCCGGACACTCCCGACCCCGGGGAGGTGGTCGATCACCGACGCCAACGATCCGGAGAAGACGAGGGCTGCCGAGACGACGGCGACCCCGACGAACCCGAGGACTTCGGGCCGGCGCCATCGAACCCCCACCGCCAGCACCGCCAGCATCGTCGCTATCACCCCCACGTAGATCAACGTCGACCCGACGGTGTGCGGTCCGAAAAAGTGGCTCCCGTACCATGGCAGGCCGTCGAATCCCTGGACGATGAAGTTCACGAAATAGCCGGAACCGATCGTTTGCAACTGGGATCCGAGTTGACCGTTGCGGTTCGAGCCTGCGGCCACCTGAAGACCGGGAAGGACGAGTGGTGCCGACAGTGCGACCCCTGCGACCCCGGCGACAACGAGGTCGCCGATGGGTCGGAGTATCGGGCCGGATCCGTGGAGTCGGGGTGTCCGCAACAGCAGCTGCACGATGAGGAACAGCACCAGTGCGGCGACCAGGATGACCGTGCCCTCGGGATAACCGGAGTAGACGGCCATGGCCACGATAACGGCGAGGAGGGCACTGTCGCGGGTGCGGTGACGGCCTCGCAGGACGAGAATCCCAATGGCGAACATCCAACCGGCCCAGGACATCACCGACCCCAGTGACCAACCCAGTGTCACCATGAACCTGCCACTCAACTCATACACGGTCGCGGCCATGACGCATCCGAAGACCCCGAGATCCATGATCCGTCCGAGCACGTACACGCCCGTACCGGCAATGACCAACGTGACGAGCACCCCGACCGTGTAGGCAAGACGCAGGGGAACCAGGTAGCCGACGAGGGACGGGAGCGCGAATGGCGCCGATTCCCAGTTGAAGGCCAAGGGCATCCCAAGGACGCTGTACTGATTCCACAGCGGCAGGTGCCCGCTGTGCACCTGGGTCCACGCCAGCGCCGTCCACGGAATGAACAGTTGGATCTGGTCGCTGGTCTTCGGATTGTGGACGACGCCGGGTTGAGTCGTCAGGCCGTGCTTCGAGAGAAGGTCGAACGGACCGAGTGACAATCCGTGGACCAAGGCCGGGCCCATCACGGCGGCCGCCGCGGCCAACACCCATGCCAGGCCCAACAGATCAGGCAACCATGTGCGCGTCCGACCGGCCTGGCGGGGTAGATCATCGACCGCCGGTGACTCCTCTGCGTCGGCTCGAGCCACCGTCACGTGACCGTCGCCCGGCATGGCATGGCTTCTCACCCTACTCGCCCCTCATCCGCGGGTGCCCGCTGTTGTACCGAGATCATTATCCCTCGGCGGCACCTGATCGGTGGCGCGCCGCGGTCCTTTCCGGCTCGGACGACGCCGTCACGATCGTCGGCGTCGGACACCGGTGCCCCGAGTGGTGGCTCCAGCCGACCGCAGCCTGGCGACACGGTCATCCGCGTCGCGGGCGCTATGGTAGCGCCAGGGATCAGGTCCGACGGCGGGGACGAAAGGGGCTCAGGGCAGCAGGAACAATGGCAAGTTCTTCTGTTACTACTGCGGCCGCCGGCGTGGAACACGGCACCTCCGGCTCGGAAGAGCAGTCGCTCGCCGACCGTCCGAAGACGCTGCCTTCTCGCCAATGGCGGCCGGTCGTGGTCTGCATCCTCATCTACGCCGTCTTCGCCTTCCTTCGCTACGGGCTGCTCAGTCCCCTGGGATCAAGTCATCTGACCGGACCGGCGGACATGGACGTCATCACGCAAATCTGGTGGCTGGACTGGACGGCCTTTGCCTTTCCCCATATCGACACGCTCTTCTCCGCCTCGTGGATGAATTATCCGCTGGGCCAGAACTTCGGTGTCAACGGGTCGATGTTGGCTCTCGGCACCCTCTTCCTGCCTGTTACCAAAGTGTTCGGACCGCTCGTCGCTTGGAATATCGCCCTCCGCGTTGCCATGGTCGGGTCGGCGATCTCGATGTGCCTCGTGCTGCGACGTTGGACGACATGGTGGCCGGCCGCTTTTGTCGGGGGCCTCTTCTACGGTTTCTCCATCTACAGCCAGGCCGAGGCCAACTATCTGTTTCTCCTCTGCGTCCCGCTACCACCTGTCATCTTCCTTCTCCTGCACGAGATCCTGGTCCGTCGCCGTTGGCGCTCATGGAAGGCCGGGGTGCTCCTCGGCGCCACCTGCTCACTGCAGTTCTTCATCTCGACAGAGGTACTGGCCAGTACGGCAGTCATTGGCGGAATCGCGGCATTGGGGTGCCTCATCCTTCGGCACCGCGACGTAGTGGCCCATTGGCGTTACGAGGTCACCGCCCTGGTCTCCAGCGTCTGCACGGGGCTGGTGCTGCTGGCATATCCCCTCGGATTCACCTTTGCCGGACCACAGCACATAAGTGGGACCCCGGCACCGACATCCACCCTCTCGTTCCTCCGCACGGACCTGCTCTCGGCGGTCGTGCCGTCGAGCCGGCTCCTCAACTTGCCGTTCTCCCACTACTGGCCGAAAACCGTCACCGTCTCGAACCAGATCTACCTGGGCATCCCGTTGATCATCCTGCTGGTGATCTTCGTGGTCGCCTTTCGCAAGCGATCTTCGATCGTCACTGCGGGCGCCCTCGCATTGGCGTCGTTCATTGTGTCGTTGGGTGGCGAGCTCACCGTCTACGGCAGAGCCAGGGGAGTGGCACTCCCGTTCGCGATCCTGCTCCATCTTCCGGTGACCAAGGGGTTTCTGCCCTCCCGATTCGCTCTCTACACCGGATTGTTCGCGGCTGTGGTGGTGGCAGTCGGCATCGACGAGTTGTGGCACCGGATGAGACGGACGGAGACATCCGGGGATCGACTGCCCGGAAGGGGGCCGGCTCTCGCGTTCGGAATCGTCACCCTTCTCGTGGTGGCCGCGGCCCTGCCGTTGGTCCCCGCGCACACGCCGCCCTCGACTCCCACCGACACCCCGGGCTTTTTCTCGTCCAGCGCTCTCAACGTGATCCCGGCCGGAAGCGTGGTGCTCGCGTATCCGTATACGGACCCCCACACCGACGCCACTGCGCTGACCGCGGTGTACCGCACCACCCACGACATCATGCTCGATCAAGCGGAGACTCAGATGAGGTTCAAGATCACCGGCGGTTTCGGTTGGTTCCCGTCGCCCACGTCGAAGAACGGGACAACAAGGCCGGCATCACTGCGTCCGAGCGCGGTTGAATCGCTGTTCGACGCTGCCTTCCTGGGCACGGACACACCTTCGATACGGGCCGCGCTGGCCCACCGCAACCTCACCTTGAGCATTCGAGAGTTCCTGGTCAGGTACCACGTCGACACGGTGATCGTCCTCCACACCAAGGGCGCAAGAGCAGTCACCGGTTATCTGACCGCCGCCATCGGAGCACCGGTCGAGCGGGGTGGTGTGACCGTGTGGTCACGCGTGCAGCAACGAGCCCCCATCTTGCACATGCATCGTGACGGAGCCGACCCCGGGCAGGGCTGATGGCGCCGTCGGAGCCGGGGGGACGGCTGTTCCGGAAGGAGTGAACTCCTTGCCGGGAGGTGCGTCTCACTCCGGGGTGCGTCTCACCCCGGAGTGCATCGTAGGCTCGGGCCATGGTCATCGACGATCTCGAGACACGGGTCCGGACGATCTGCCTGGCCTTGCCGGGCGCCTCGGAGCGGGCCAGCCACGGCTCGCCGGCGTTCTTCGCCGGAAAGCAGTTCGTGATGCTCTGGCCTGAGGGGCACCACGGGAACGCCTTTCCTCATCTGTGGTGTGCAGCGCCGCCCGGGTCCCAGGCGGCGCTCATCGCCGCGGCGCCGGACCGGTTCTTTCGGCCCCCGTACGTGGGTGCACGCGGGTGGATCGGGGTACGGCTCGATGGTCCGCCTGACTGGGACGACGTGGAGATGTTGTGCACCGAGGCGTTTCGAACGGTGGCACCCCGAAAGTGGGTGGCCGAGCTGGACTCGAGCTCCTGACGGTGGTTGGCGCCGTCGCGACCGGATGCGTCGGGCACGGGACTGGGCACCTGAGGTGGGAAATCATCCCAATTCACGGCCTTTCCCGCCCCGGTGACCCCTCTCCGCACAAAGAGCACCGCCATGAGTGATGAATGTCGATCTGGGTTTCCAAAATACCTGTTGAAAGCTATATTTTGTGGATGCGGTATTTGTGGATTGGGGCCCTCGTCATTATCGCTGTCTTCAGTGCGGCGTGTTCAGGACCCACGCCCAAGACTCCGACATTCCACTTCCACTTCCCGAAGAGCACGACGACAACGACCACGACCGGCGTGGTCAAGACGCCGACCACCACGGCGTCCGGGCCCAATGATCGACTGGCGTGCGCGGCCTTTGCCGACCTGGGCAACGATGTCGGCAAGGGTCACCGGCGCATCGCGAATGCCTTCCGGGCACTGTTCCGGGACCTGAGGAACGCCGAAAACCCGAATCTTGTTCGAGACGGCCACGCGGCGGCCAGGGCCCTCTACGCCAGCCAGGTCAATGCATTCAAGCGCGCCTTCCTCGGCATCTTCACACTCTGCAAAGAGCTGGGTTGAGGCAGAGAGCTGGGTTGAGGCAGGTCCATCCGTAGGCCGTCATGGCCGTGGAGGTCACACCAGAGGTTTTGACAGCGGGATCACGTTGTACTGCTCTCGTACCTGTTCCAGTGGCAATGAGACCAGGGCCAGGTGGTCGAGCTGGCTCAAGTCGACGGTGCACTGTGCTCCCCGCTGGAGGCCCTCGCCGAACAGGTCAGGCACTCCGTGCCGGTCGAGCGTGGCCACCTTGGCCCGGATGTCCCCGTGGGTGAGGACTCCTGTCTCGTGGATCGACATCGTGACGAGGAACTCCAGCCAATTCCGCCGACTGCCGTTCGCCGCCCAGAGAAAGCCGGAACGTGCGATCTCCCCCGGAGCCGTCGGCTCGTAGCCGGTGATCACATGGTTCATGTCATGGTTCACATAGTGCGCCGGAAAGTGGATATCGTCACCCGGCAGCGTGATGTTGTTTCGACGGTAGAACTCGACATAGGAATGTCCAAGTGTCCCTTCGGGAAGCTCACGCAGCGATCGCAGGCGGGTCGCCAGTGCGTGATCAGGCTCCGTCAGGCGGAGGTAGTTGTCTCGAAGGGAGACCTCTGAGATCTCCGGAAGGATCTCCCCGTAGAACCGCTCGAGATCCTTTGACGCTTCGTCCGCCCCCTGCTCGATGGCGGCCCTGGTCGTCTCGAGCTCGATGTCGTTCACACCCATGGCCGACACGTACTCCTCGACCCGAGCGACTTGTGCCGCGGATTGGGGATGTCGGCAGAGCTCCAGCGTCATCAGCATCTCGCAGAAGCGGAGCCTGCCCTCGGGCCGCCGGATCGACCCGGACACTTCGTGAGCGGTGCGTGGGGTGACATCGTCCAGCTCGAGTCCGGATGGTTGCAACAGGTGGGAGACGATTGACCCGAGCACCGTGAGTTGCTCGTCAGTCGGGCCACCATCGACATCGATCCCGCCGAGCAGGCCGGCGATGACCGGTACGACCTCATCTTCCTCGACGAGAACTGTCACGGGAGCTCCTCCTCAGATCATCCGCTTGTGCGTGCTCTGGCGGACGAATCTATCGGCGGCGTCGGCCAGATCAACCTGCACCTGGCGCTGCGCCTCGAGCAATTCATCGGCCCAGAGCATCTGGAGTATCTTGCGAAGCCGGTCTCTGTTGTGCCGCGAACGGGCCTCGTCGAACGCTTTCTGGAGGACGTCGTGCAGGATTTCATCCTGGGTCGGCGGCGGATCCAGCAACTCGCGCCGATCGGCCAGCAACTCGGCGAACTCCTCGTACCAACGGTGGCTGGACGCAAACGAGTCCCGCAGCACTGCGCCGGCGACGGCCACCGACTCCGGCTCCGCCTGCCCGGGCTCGGAGGGGAACGCCCGCAGCGAGGAGAGCGTGAAGGCCGCCAGACGGATCCGGTTCGATCCGGTGAAGAGGTTCGCCACCGTCTCGACCGGCACCACCTTTGCCCCCCGCTCTGACAGGAACTGGCGGAACGCGTCATCCAACCGCAGGTAGGCACGGTGTGATGCCCGTTGACCGGGTTCGGTGTCGACCTGTCCGGTGTTCGTCGTCAACCGGTCCACCGCGTCGGCCAGGTAGCCCGAATTGGTGACGAACGAGTCGGACAGGGCGCGACCGAGTGCCGCGGTGGCGCCCCGGGGCCAGAAGAGCAGGCCCACCGCGATGCTTACCGCACAGCCGATGGCGACGTCGACGATCCGGGTCAAACCCACCTTCCAGCCGACGGGAACGATGATATTGAACAGGATGATGACCACCAACGTGAATCCGGCCTGGCCGGCGGCGAACGAGATCATCGATGGGGCCACACCCGACACCAGTACCGCCAGCGGTAGGAGAGCCCAGAGGAGCACGTCGTGGTTGCCCACGCCGATCATGATGGCTGAGCCGAGCACGAAACCCACCGCCGTTCCCGCCACGGCGCGCAGTGCGGTCGCCCCCGTGCCGAGCGCATTGGAGCGGAGCACCGACAGCGTTCCCAATACGACCCAAAACCCGTGCTCGACATCGGTGACCTCGACAATGGCCACGGCCAGGGCCAAGCCGGCCGCGCCGCGGACCGCGTTTCTGAACCACACCGAGTGGAATGACAGATGCGAGGCGAACCGACTCCACACCAGGCTCGAAGACGCCTCGCCCATCGCACCCAATCTCTGGTCGCCCTCGTCCTGAGCACCGGCAGCCTCCAGCGTTGCGTCGGCCACCATCGCCGTGGCCGTGCCCAGCGCCCGAGCTCGGAAGCTCGGATCCAACGACGTCGCCAAACCTCCGTGCGTGTCGATCTCCGCCGGCCACCGCCACTCATCGGACAACAGGCGATCGGGATGCGACTGGGGGTCGATGAGTGTGGACACGGTGACGTCGAGCTCGGTGATGATCAGCCGGTCCAGGCGTCGGGTCGCATCCTGCAGCGATCGAACCAGGTCCGCATCGTCGACCGGGTGGCCATCCCCGTCGCAGATCAGGGCTGCGCTCAACTGCAGGACCTCGCTCACCGCCTGGAAGGCTTGACGCACAGGGGGCAGCTCCAGGATGGCGTTCTGGTCCGGAGTCAGCGTCGCATTGCCGGCCACCCACTCCACCCGACCGACCAGCTTGGCCAGAGCCACGGCCGGACCCGCCGCGCCGGTGGGAGGGTAGGGCGTCCCCGCGAACTGCTCCCGGAGCCGGGACAGCTCGGCCTTGGCGGCTCCTTGTGCCTCCGGATCGAGCCTGCCCTCGGCGTGGGCGCGTGCCAGTCGAGCCACTGCGGCCACGGTGGCCGACAGGCGGCGACGGAGGTCGTCGTGCCAGGGCGGCGGCCAGATCAGCATGCAGGCGGGAATGCACAGGGCACCAGCCGCGATCCAACCCACCAATCGCGGCCCGATGGCCGTGACAGGCGCGGCGACAGCCACCGGCAGCACGAAGACCAGGAGGGCAGCCGTCGCTCCCATGGCGGCCTGCGGGGAGATGAGTCCGGCGAACAGCACGCAGAAACCGATCACCGCCATCAACGCCACCGCCGCCACCTTGTTGGTCGAGACGGCTGTGCCCACCGTGATGAAGCAAGCCCCGACGACGAACAGACCGAGGTAGGAGCCGAGCCGGGTGCGGGGCCGTCCGGAGAATTCGACCAGGAGCAGGATGGCGAACGCACCGAACGCGCCGAAGAGGCTCGTCTGGGCGCTGGTGAAGAGCAGATGGGTGAGACCGAACACGAGGGGCATGACGACCGCCGCCCGCACCGACCGCTTGACGGCCAGGAGCCCCGGGTCCTTTTTCGCCAGCCATCCCGCGGCGGACGACCATGAGCGATGGCGTGGACCGGCCGGTGGCGAGGTGACCTCGGTCATCGGCTCAACAGGGATGGCGCCGGAAGGGGGCCGGTGAACGAGCATCGCGCATACGTCAGGTGAAACTACCCCGGGCGGGACCCGGGCGGTGGCGTCGACGGGATCGGGTGACCGGAAGTCCGAGGTGGATACCGGACACTCCGCGAGGCGTTGGCTACAGTCGGGGGAGTTCGGGAGATCATCAACGTGATGCAGAGGTGGGGGGTTCCCAGATGGCACTTCGAATCCCCGGGGTCACCGGTCAGCACCGTCCCACGCCGGTGCGCCCTCGATCTCGTCGCGACGTCCGCCGGCATGGTTGAGGCCGCCGGCATGGTCGAGACTGGCATGGTTGAGGCTGGCGGCATGGTCGAGGCTGCCGGCGTGGATGGGACTGGCGGCGTGATCGAGGCTGCCGGCATGGTTGAGGCTGCCGGCGTGGATGGGACGGTACTGGCCGGGGAGGCGTCGTTCGAGAGTGTGAGCAAGTGACGCAGATCGAGTCGGGTCCGCTGGACGGGCCTCCGACGATCCAACCCGGCGTGGTCGAACCCGAGCACAAGCGCATCGTCGATCATCTCGATGCGCGGCTCGTGAACGTGCTCACCGTCCTCGGGTTCGGCCTCCCGGTCGCCGCCTACTTCTGGTTCGTCGGGACCTACAGCGTCAATGTGCTGACCAACGACCAATGGACCGATGTCCCGGTCATCAAGGACACCTGGAGCCGCCTGGATTGGAGCGCCCTGTGGCTTCCCCACAACGAGAACCGCGTCTTCTTCCCCAACATCATCGTGGTCATCCTGGCCCACACGGTGCACTTCGACATCCGGGTGGAAGAGCTGCTCAGCGCGGTGATGCTGAGTGCCGCCACCGGCCTCCTCATCTGGGCCCACAAGCGGCGATCGCCGTCGACGCCATGGCTCTACTACTGCCCGGTGGCCATCCTGGCCCTGTCCTTCGTCCAGTCGGGAAACGCGCTCTGGGGCTTTCAGATGGCCTGGTATCTCGTGCTCCTCTCCCTGGCCGCGTCCATCGCGCTCATCGACCGGGTGTCTCTCAGCTGGACGGTGCTCGTCGGCGCCGTGGCCGCCGCCGTCATCGGCAGCTTCTCGTCGGTTCAAGGTCTCCTCATCTGGCCGATCGGCCTGATCCTGCTGTACCACCGGCGCCGCCCCTGGTCCTATGCCGTCGCTTGGATCGTCTGCGCCGTCGCCACGGTGCTTCTCTATTACCACCACTTCACGAACAAGGCAGGAGGGCGGCAGCCGGCCTTCGCCCTCCACCATCCGCTGACGGCGATCCATTACCTGTTGTTCCTGGTCGGGGACATCGTGGGTTTGATGCGGGATGCGGCCCACCGCGGAAATACCGGCGTCTTCCTCTTCGGTCTGGTCATCGTCGTCCTTGCCCTCATCACCGTCCTCGTGTACGGCATACGGCGGGACCCCTTCGACGGCGGTCCTGTGGGCGTCTCCCTGATCTGCTTCGGACTCGGGTTCGCCGTCATCGTCACCCAGGGTCGCTCATTTCTGGGCACCGTCGAGGCCAGCTCATCCCGGTACACCACTTTCGATCTGTTGATTCTGATCGGCGTCTATCTGACCCTCCTGCAGCGGCCGCTGTTGGGGTCGGACGTCGTGGCGTCTCGAGCGCCGGGCGGCGGCGCGCCCCCGGGCGGGCGGCGGCGCCTGGCCGGATGGACGAGTCGCATCGGGTTCAGATGGGCCGAGGGGGTGGTCGTCTGCGCCATCGTGCTCCAGGTCGCCATCGGGATCCCCAACGGACTTCACAACGCAAGAGTCCAGCACGCCAACCAGGTCCATGCCGCCTATGTGCTGCGCACCATCAACCACCGCCGGAATACGGAAGTGGCGAAGTACGTGGACGCCTTCGACAATGATGTCTTCCTCAGGGCGCAGGCGCGGACAGCCAGGCAGCTGCGACTCAGCCTGTTCGCCAATCTTCCGCCCGGCAAGGGGTGAGCGTCGCCTGATCGACCTGACCCGATGGTCAGATGGTGCCCTCGGCCACCGCCCGTTCGATCCACGGGATCACATCCTGCAGCAGCTTCTCGAGGCTGGTCGTGGCCTCGAACCCCAGGACCCGCTTGGCCTTCTCGGTAGACGGGACCCTGCGGCTCACGTCGTGGGGGAACGGGGGGTCGCACGTCCAGTGGAACGGCACGCCGGGTCCCTTGATGCCGGTCCAGATGGCTTGGGCCAGTTCGAGCACCGTCGTCGACTCGTCCGTCGACAGGTTGAAATCCTCGTTGAGAGCCGCCGGATGTTCCATGGCCGTGACGATCCCCTCGGCCAGGTCGCCACCGTAGGTGTAGTGGCGGACCTGACTCCCGTCGCCCAGGATGTGCAGAGGCTCCTGGCCCTTGATCACCTTCTGGACGAGGTCGGGAACCACGTGGCTCATGGCCAGGCGCACATTGCCGCTCAGGATCTCGACATCCCCGAGGGCACGACGCTCACCGACTCCCACGCAATTGAACGGCCGGATAATGGTGAAGGGCAGGCCGTACTGGTCGAACGCCGCCCGGGCGAAGTACTCGACGGCCAGCTTCTGGAACCCGTAGGACGAGACCGGAGGAGGAACCTCGTGCTCCTGGCCCTCATACGACGGCCAGCTGTCGGCCGACTCGAAGACCATCGAGGAGCTGAGATAGGTCACCTTCTTCAGCCGACCCGACCGATGTGCCCTGATGGCGGCATCGCACGATGCCGCGGTGATCCGCTCATTGGTGGCCAGTAGGTCGTAGGCGTAGGTGTGGAAGTAGGAGATGCCGCCGATCATCGCCGCCCCGGCGATGAAATGGTCGCACTCGGCCAACAGGCCCTCGACCACGTCGATGTCGCGGGCATCGTCCTCGACGAACCGGTACCGGGGGTGGTCGTCGTAGGACCGCCGGACAGGCCCGTACTTGGAGTAGTTGTCCAATCCGATGACGTCGTGGCCGCGATCGAGGAGCTCCTTGACCACATAGCCGCCGATGAATCCGGCCGAACCCGTAACCAGGACTGTGCTCATGTGGCCCCTGACCGATTGGTGGCGTCGCGAATCTGCTCGAGATCCAGCCGCGGCCCGAAGGCGAACCGCCACCACCGGAGATAGTGGGGCAGCCATCCGACCAGTTGGAAGTTTGACACACCGTGATGCCGCTCGAGCCAGATCGTGGGCAGCTCCGCCACCGGAAGCCGGGCTCGGCGGGCTTTGGCCACCAGCTCGATGCCGATCTCGAAGCCGGCCGAGGAGTCGATGCCGACGTTGCGGACGAACTCGGTGTCATAGGCCTTGAAGGAATTGGTGGCATCGCGGGTGCCCACCCGGGCCAGCGCCCACAGGGACAGGCCGGCGAGCCGGGAGAGCAGCGACTTCATGGCCGGTCCGCCGACTTGCTGTCCACCCCGCGAGTACCTCGACGCCGCGGCCACCACCACCCCGCGCTCGACCAGCCGGACGAGGGAGTCGATCTGTTGCGGGTCGTCGCATCCGTCCGCCATGGTCACGACGACCACGTCGGCCGCGGCCCGCTCCACCCCGAACCGGATGGCGTGCGCCGGTCCAGGCGCCACATCGTTGACCAGGGCGCGGACCCGGGGGTCGGCCTTGGCGTACTTCTCCACATAAGGAAGCGTGGAGTCTTCCGCTGAGTCGACGACGACCACGATCTCACTGGGCAGGTGGACAGCCTCGGTCAGACGGCTGAGGACGTCCTCGATCCCGGGGCCCTCTTCGTAGGCCGGAATCACGATCGAAACCCTCGGTTTCATACCACCACCCCCTGTCCCCTGAGGTTCCAGATGTCGACGACGGGCTGGCGGATGAGCAGGTCCGCATAGTCGCGATGGGGAGACCCGATCACGATGAGGTCGGCCCGCTCGAGGACGTGGTCCAGCGGCGACAGCTCCCCATCGTTGGTGACGTAGGGATCGGTGGTCAGTACCGAGCTGGCGCGCACCTTCAGGACACGCTTCAGCTTGTACGACAGGCTCGATCGATTGTCGTCCGACCCACCCTTGAAGGCCATCCCGAGGATGCCCACCGTCATCGCATCGAGGTCGAACCGGGCGGCCAGGCGTGAGACCAGGTAGAGGGGGAGACCTTCATTGATCTGCATGCTGGCCTGCCCGAGGGCGAAGTTGTTGTTGTTGAACGCGGCCAGCTGCATGGTGTCCTTGAGCAGGCAGGGACCGGCGGCAAAGCCGGGGCCGGGAAGATCCGCGGCCCGCGGATACTCTTCGACCACTGCACTCCGTATCCGCTCGTAGTCCAGGCCGAAGTCGTTGGCCATCATGAAGAGCTGGTTGGCGGCGGCAAATTTGATGTAGCGGTAGGAATTGGTGAAGAGCTTGGCCAACTCCGCCTCTTCGGGCTCGACCCGCACGATCGACTTGGTGAGCCGACCGAAGAGCGAGGCAGCCCGTTCGAAGGCGCGATCGGTCCGGGCGGCGACGATCTGGGGCAGTGAGTGGAGCTCCTCCATGGCGTGGCCCTCGGCAATTCGCTCCGGGCAGAAGGCCACGTCGATTGATTTCCCGAGGCGTTCCACCAGGCGCTCGACCATCCTGGTGACACCTGGGAACACCGTGCTGCGGAGGATGAGGATCTGGCCGTCCTTCATCTCGTCGGACACGCCCTCGAGCACCTCGACCACCGCTTGCGGATCCGGATTGAGGTGCTCGTCGATCGGGGTGCCGACCACGATGACGAGGAATTCGCAGCGACCCACCGAAGACACATCAGCGGAAACCGAGAGCCGTTTGTCTGCCAGCGTGCGCAGCAGCACTTCGGCGGCTCCTGGTTCGAGGTGGGGCATCTTGCCCGAGCCCACGGTGTCGACGGCCGCCAGGTTGGTGTCGTACAACGTGACGGTCGACCCCGAATCAGCCAGCGCAAGTCCGAGGGGAATGCCGACGTGGCCGCAGCCACCGAGGATCGTCACATCAGTGGTCAAGCTTGCCCCCATACCAAAGACGCTACCCAAAGCCCGTGCCCCGGGCAACAAAAATATCCCCCGCCATCTGCCAGAATCTACCTGCGCGTGCGTGGCCGAGGGCAGCGGTGACGGCGGTGGGCCGCCTGGTGGGTGGGTGCGACCTGCCCGACTCGCTGGTGGCGCAGCCGACGGACGGTGAGCTGATCGTAGGACGGACGAAGACCATCACCGTCCATCTCCGTCGGATCCCGACCCCGAACACATCACCGGTCTGACCAATCGTGCGTGCTTCGGCCGAAATACCCGCCTCGGCGCGAACCAACCCACGCCAATCGTGCACCGTCGGGAGTCTTCACACTATATTGCACCCCATGCGGCATCTCTGGATCATCGGTGTGTTGGCGGTTGCCCTCCTCGGCGCGGGCTGCGCCTTTGGGAACACGACAAGCACGACCTCCACCACCACGAAGACCGCCAAGACGTCGACCACCGTAAGCACCGCGACGACAGGGACGGCAAGCAAGACGGCCGGCCCGAACGACAAGGTGGCGTGCGCCACCCTCGCCACGCTCAAGAGCGACAAGGCCAAGGGGGTCACGCCCTCGGCCGACGAGCTCAAGCAGCTCATCAAGCAGTTGCGGGAGGCGGAGAGCTCCAAACTGCACGCCGAGGCGGGCTACCTGGGAAGGGACCTGCTCGAGGGCAAGACCACGAAATTCGAACACGCAGAGAAGGTCACCACCGGTATCTGCGCCAGCCTGGGGTTGAGCTAGCCGCCAGCATCCGGCACACGGGACCCTGGCGAAGCGGACCGGTACATGTCAGGACCGGGCGCCCGCACCGTCGATGCATACAAGCAGTACGGGGTCGGGGATGCCGCGGTGCACGCCCTCCGGGGAGTCAGCGTCGAGTTCGCCGCCGGGTCGTTCACGGCCATCATGGGACCGTCCGGCTCCGGCAAGTCGACCCTGCTGCACTGTGCGGCCGGACTGGATCGCCTGACATCGGGTCGCGCCTACGTCGGGGACCTCGAAGTCTCCAACCTGTCGGAGAACGACGCCGCCATCATGAGACGGAATCGAGTCGGCTTCGTCTTCCAGTCCTTCAACCTGCTGCCGTCGATGTCGGTCATGGAGAACATCGTCCTTCCCTTCTCCATCAGCCGGTCCACGGTCGACACCGGCTGGCTCGATCACGTCATCGACATCCTCGGGCTGGGTGACCGCGTCCACCACCGCCCCTCGGAGCTCTCCGGCGGCCAGCAGCAGCGGGTGGCGGTGGCCCGGGCCCTGGCCCCGCGACCAGAGGTGGTCTTCGCCGACGAGCCCACCGGTAACCTCGACACCAAGGCCGGGACCGAGCTCCTCGAGCTGCTGGCCGGGGTGGTGCATGCCAGCCTGCAGACCGTGGTCATGGTGAGCCACGACCCGCGGGCGGTCGGTTTCACCGATCGCGCCGTCTTCCTAGTGGACGGCGTGCTGGTCGGCGACCTGGCCCGCCCGACCGCCGACACCGTCCTCGACCGGGTCCGCCTGTACGAGACCCAGTGATCCGCGTCGCCGTCACCGAGGCCAGGGCCCACGGGCGACGACTCGGACTCATCGCCGCCGCCATCGTGGTGGCGGTCACCTTCATGGCCGGGTCCTTCGTCCTGGCCGACAGCGTCCGGGCCACGACGGTCACCCAGGCGTCGGCACTGCAGCCTCCCGATCTGGCCGCGGCGGTCTTCGGGCCCGGGTCGCTCCCGCAGTCGGTGGTCGGTGACATCGCCGCCGTTCCCGGGGTCGCCCGCACCCAGCCGGTGGTGTCCGGCTATGGCCAGCTGCTGGTCGGCGGACGGCTCCTCGGTTCCTCCGACTCGGTGATCGTGTCGGCCCCGACGGTGCCGGGCCTCACTGCGGCCCACATCGTCCTCGGGCACCAGCCCACTACCGGTAGGCAGCTGGTGGTGGATTCGGGCACCTTCGATGCCGGACACCTCCGGATCGGACAGCAGGTCCGGGTGGTGTCCAGCCAGCCCGACCGGCTCTTCACCCTCGTGGGCGTGGTCCGGGGCACGGGGCTCCCCGGCTCACCCGACGCATCGGTCATCGGGGTCGACATCGCCGTGGCCCAACAGCTCGCCGGTCTCCGCGGCCAGGTGAGCGAAGTGCTCGTCTCGGCAACACCCGGGGTGCGCCCCCGGGCCCTGGCGGCACGGCTCCGGGCGGTGGTCGGGCCCTCCGACCAGGTGCTGACCGCAGCGGCCCTCTCGGCCAACGTGGCCTCCCAGGCATCGGAGAAGGTCCTCTCGTTCACCACCACCTTGACGGTCCTCGTCTGCATCGCCCTGGTGGTCGGGGCGTTCATCATCTTCAACGCCTTCTCCCTCCTGGTCGCGCAACGGCGCCGGGAACTGGCCCTGCTCCGCTGCCTCGGCACCAGCCGAGCCCAACTGGCCCTCCTGGTGGCGGGTGAGGCGGCGGCGGTCGGGCTGGTGGCGTCCGCCGTCGGGCTCGGCCTCGGATTCGGCGCCGCCCTGGCCCTCCGTGCCCTGGTGCAGGCATCGGGCACCCCCCTCCCGACCGGCCCCCTGCAGTTGCACTGGTCGAGTGCCGTGATCTGCCTCGCCGCCGGGACGGGAGTGGCCGTGGTGGCGTCGGTCATCCCGGCCGAGCAGGCCGGTCGGGTCCCCGCCCTGGTCGCCCTGCGCCAGGATCCCGTGGCCGAAGGAACCATGTCCCACCCCGTCCGCCGGCCGGTCGCCGCGGTGATCGCCCTTCTCGGGGCCGGTCTGGTCACCGTCGGGCTGGTGGCCCCGGCGCCGGCCCTGGTGGTCGCCGGGGCTCTGTCGCTCGTCCTCGGTGTCGCCGGCCTGGGCCAGGCGCCGGTGGCGGCCTCGGCCGGTGTGCTCGGATGGCCGGTCGCCCGCCTGTGGGGATTCGCCGGTTCCCTGGGCCGCCAGAACGCGGTTCGCCACCCCCGGCGGACGGCGGCCTCGGCCGCCTCGGTGGTCGTCGGCGTGGCGCTCATCTGTGCCCTGGCCGTCATCGCCAGCTCAGCTCACGCGTCGGCCGACGACCAGCTCAGCCAGACCGTCCTGTCCGACTACGTCCTCACCGCGGCCGGGTCCGGCCCGGCCTCGGGTGGGCCCGCCGTCGTCCAACCGATGCCCGCGGGCGTCGTGACCAGCCTGCGGGCCGGGCCCCACATCGGCGCCGTGTCGCCGATGTCGTATCTGACCTTCCATACCGACGGCCACGGGACGGACTGGGGCGCGGCCGTCGACACGTCGAACTTCACCCGCATGGTCGGCCTCGGTCAGATCCAGGGGAGCCTCGGCGGCCTGCGCAGCGGGGGAGTCGCCGTCGAGCAGTCACTGGCCGCGGGTCGGGGTTGGCACCTGGGCCAGGTCCTCTCATTCGTGTTCCCCGCCCAGGACGGCGCCGCCGCCCCGACCCGCTCGCTCCGCCCGATCACCGCCCTCTTCGACAGTCTGGGCTACTACGGAGGCTTCCTCTTCTCGGCGGCCACGCTGGCCGGTGTCTATCCGGACCTGCCGCCCTCGATCGTCTTCGTCGACGGGGATCCCGGCGCCGGAGCATCGGTCACCCGGGCCGCCGTGGCCCGGGCGCTGACCGGCTATCCCGAGGTGTCGGTGTCGGACCCGGCCCAGGTGCAGGCCACACAGGACCAGGCCATCAATCGCCAGATCGATCTGGTGGCCGTGCTCTCGCTGCTGGCCTTGATCATCGGGTATCTGGGCATCGTGACCAACCTCATGCTGTCGGTGACCGAGCGGGTACGGGAGATCGGGCTCCTCAGAGCCGTCGGGATGTCCACCCGGCAGCTCGGCGCGGCCCTGCGATTCGAGTCGGCCATCATCGCCGCCCTCGGGGCACTGGTCGGGGCGGTACTCGGACTGATCGGGGCCTGGACCCTGCAGCGCTCCCTGACCTCCGACGGGCTGACCACGCTGGCCATCCCGTGGCCCACGCTCATCGTCTACGTGGCCCTGGCCGTGATCGTCGGAGTGTTGGCCGGTGTCCTCCCGGCCCGCCAGGCAGCCCGCGTTCCCGTGCTCGAGGCGCTGGCCGAGGAGTAGCCCGAGCCGACCGGCTCGGCCGGCCGTGCCGCCTTATGGTTTGGCCGTGGTCGCGAACGATCGGAAAGGCACGATGGGTTGACCGACGATCGGGAACGGGCGCTGAGGGTCGAGGGCACGTTCGCCTCGGCACGGGAGCTGGAACGCGACGAGCCCGACCTGGTGCTGCGCGCCGCCGAGGAGCTGCGGTCCGGGGCGGAGACCGACCGTGCCGCCGGCACCCCGAGGGGCAGGGCCTACGTCCGCCGGATTCAGGAGCTGGTCATCGAACGCCCGGAGCTGGGCATCGCCGTGGCCACCTCCCTTGGACTCGAGCACATCGCCGCCGACCTCTTGGAGGGCACCGCGGTCGAAGGCGTCCCCGGCATCGGGCCGGACGGTGCGGCGCTGTCCTCCACGCCCCGGGACAACACCCGACGCTGGGGCAAGACGCTGTTGATCGCCTCGATCGTGCTCCTCCTGGTCGAGGCGGTCACCGCCGACGCCCTGGCCTCGGTACTCCTCTACGTGTGGACGGCGGTGGCGCTCGCCCTCTTCTTCGTCGGGGTGTACCTGGTCATGTTGCGCGAGTGAGGGAGCCGCCGGCCGGCCTCTGTGCCGCTACTGGCCCGGGAGTCCACCGCCCGACTTCGGGATGGTGCTCCCGGTCGGGGCGGCAGTATCGGAGGGCGGCGGGGGAGGAGCCGCAGCCGCCTCGGGCTCGACATGCGCTTGGGGGACAGCACCCTCAGGGGGGACGGCCGAGGGATCGTTGCCGACAGCCACCGCGGTGCCGCCCGCCTCCAAGGCATCGAGCTGACCCATGATGCTGGCCACCCTGGCCTCACCGTCGGGCTGGGGCCGCCCCCGCTCGCTCAAGAACACGTAGGCACCGAGCTCCCGCAGCAGATGGTCGACCTGTTTGCCCGTCTGCATCTCGGCCAGCTTGGTCTGGCCCTGTTGCATACCGGTCTGCGCCTTGTCGGCCAGCACGGTCGCCTGCGCCTTCACTTTGTCCATCAATCCCATGGCCCGGCCTCCAATGAACTCTGTCTCTGTCTGCACTGTCTCTGTCTGTGTTGGATCTACTGCACTGTCTCTGCCGGCGCCGATCGGCGCCACGACGGCTCGATGCCTCTCCGACAGTTCTAGTCCAACGACCCGCCGGGGTCTGTCCGACCGGCGGTCAGGCCAGGCTGGGGTGCTGGCGCACCTCCACGAGGCGCTCGGGCCGGTGGGGGCGGAACAGCGCCGCCACGACCCAGGGGATGTGCGCCAGTCCGTCGACCAGGAGCACGGATCCCATGCCCACCCCGATGCCACCGAGCGCGTCGGTGGGGTAGTGCCAGCGCAACACGATGACCGCGGCGCTCACACCCACCGTGACAGCGGCCCCGGCCAGGGCCACCAGCGGTCGGAGCAACCTCGGCATGACCAGCGTGAAGGCCACGGCCAGAGCGGCCACGGCGGCGACCGTTCCCGACGGGTACGACGAACCGCCGGTGAGACCGATGTGCCGGCCCACGAGCGGCTTGGCCAGATCCTGCACGACGAGGACGGCGACCACCGGCGCCACCGCGCAGGCCAGAGCGCGGACCCAGTCGCGCAGGACTCCGAGGACGAACACGGCCACCACACCCACCACCAGCGCGGTCAACGAACCGAGGGTGACGAGGTCGTGAGCCCAACGCGAGCCGGAGTCGAGGGGCAGCACCTGGTAGCCCCACACATCCAGGCGATTGGGCCACGGCCGGTGGACGAAGACCAGACCGGCCAGGGCCGACAGGCCCAACAGCAGGACCCCGAGTGTGACCTCGGCGGTGATGCCCACCGCGGACGCGGCCCGTGGACCTCGGAGCCTGCCCGTGCCCGAACGTTGTCTTGCCATGGCCCAGAGGATACGGGCCCCCGGGCCCCGATCCGGCGCGGGTCCCCTTCGGCGGGCCCGATGGCGGGGGTGCGTGGGGGCGGGTCGCCAGACCGCCCGTACCGTACAATCCCTGGTCCATGGACACGGAGCCCCTGCGGGCGATGGCCCTGACGCCGGCACCGGGCCCGGCGCTGCCGTGACGGCGACGGGGGTGCAAGCAGCCGGCGCCCAGCCTGCCGGGCTGCCGTCCCCGGGGCCACGTCCGGCTCGAATCGACCCTTCGGCGACCGACGGGGGCCAGCCGGCTTCGCACCGCGTGGGTGCCCTCCTGATGGCCGGCGGGGCCTATCTGGTGCTGGCGCTCCTGCTGTGGTGGAACGTATGGACGTCGCATCCGACGTCGACGACGACCTGCGGCTGCGGTGACAGCTCGTTGTTCACCTGGTTCATCGAGTGGCCCGCCTACGCCATCGCCCACGGGCTCAGCCCCTTCTTCACGACCGCGGTCGGCTTCCCCGGGGGGGTCAACCTGCCCGCCAACACCAGCGTGCTGGCCATCGGCGTGGTGCTGGCCCCGGTCACCTGGCTCTTCGGCCCCGTGGCCTCCATGAACGTAGCCCTCACCCTGGCCCCGGCCCTGTCGGCCACGGCCATGTTCGTCCTGTTGCAACGCTGGGTGTCGTGGGCCCCGGCATCCTTCTTCGGCGGGCTCTTCTACGGCTTCTCGCCCTTCGTGCTGGTCAGTCTGGCCGACGCCCACCTGATGTTGGGCATGGCGTTCGTCCCTCCGTTGGTGGTCGCCTGCCTCGACGAGCTGCTCGTCCGCCGGCGCCGGCGACCGGCGGCGACGGGCGTGGTCCTCGGGCTGCTCGTCGCAGTCCAGTTCTTCATCGGGACCGAAGTCCTGTTGATCATGGCCGTCACAGCCGGCATCGGGATCGTCTTGGTTGTCGTCTACGCCGCCCTGTCGAACCCGGCCGTCCTCAGACAGGCCGCCCGCCATGTCGCTGTCGGCTTCGGCGCCGCCGCCCTGACCGCCGGTGTGCTGCTCGCCTACCCGACATGGTTCGCCCTGGCTGGGCCGGCCCATCTCTCCGGCCTCGTGTGGCCACCCCACTATGCCGGCTACGAGGGCAACACGGTGCGGGACTTCCTGGTCCCCACGCCCGCGCTCTCGACCGGTTTCTTCGGGTCGGCCATGAGCCGGGTGGTAGGGGGGAGCCAGGGGCCGATCCTCTCGTCGCAGTACGTCGGGATCGGAGCCGTGGCCGTCGCCGTCATCGGCACCGTCATCTGGCGTCGCGACCGGAGGCTGTGGCTGTTCGGAGCCATCGCCGTGGTGTCGGCGGTGCTCTCGCTCGGGGCCAGGCACCGGGTCTTCCTACCCTGGCAGGTCTTCGCCCACCTTCCGCTGTTCGAGAACGTCACACCGGGTCGGTTCGTGCTCATGACCTACCTGGCCGTCGCCGTCTCGTCCGGTGTCATCATCGACCACTGCCGCACCGCAGTGGCCCGGCGCCGACAGCCGGCCCGGCACGCCCGGGCCGAGCGGTCACCCGGCACCGTGCGGCGGCGGTGGGCGGTGGTGGTGGCCACGATCGTGGCCGCCGCGGTACTGGTCCCGTCCGCCGTCTACCTCTCGGACAGCCTTCCCTTCAGGACCCAGCCGGTGCTGCTTCCCACCTGGCTCAAGACGGTGGCACCCCACCTGCACGGACGACAGGTGCTGCTCATCCTCCCCGCCCCCTTCGCCGTGACCCAGACGGCCATGACCTGGCAGGCCGTCGACCGGATGGCGTTCTCCATGGTCGGCCAGGGTGGGCCCGCCGGTGTACTGGCCCGGGCCGGAACCGAGCGCGCCGGTCAGTCCGCCATCGCCAACGCGACCTTCTTCTTCAGCCCCACCCAGGCCATCACCGGCCCGGATGCCGTGGCCACCCGGCAGGCCCTGCACGGATGGGGGGTCACCATGGTGGTCGTCCCCGATCAACCTGGTCTGCCGGCCTACGAGCGGATCCGATCGGTGACCGCGGCGGCGGCGTTGATGGCGGCAGCCACAGGGAGGCTCCCCGTCCATCAGGCGGACGCCTGGGTCTGGACCGGAGTCGACCGTGTCCGGCGGTGGGAGCCCCCGTCCACGGATGAGCTGTCGAGGTGCCTGGCCGGTCTGGGCTACGACGGGGCCAGGGCCGTCGAGGCAGCCACCTCGTGCATCGTGGACACGGGCACGGGGCCCTCCTGAGCCGCGATTCGGACCGCGATTCGATGGCGTCGTCTGCTAGACACCTCCGCATGCCGGATGGGGACGTACCGAAGCGGGCCGTCGTGACCGGCGCCACCCGCGGGATCGGCAAGGCCACCGCGGTGGCTCTGGCCCGGTCGGGATGGGATGTGGCCGTGACCGGTCGCACGCTCTGCGAGGGCGACGGGCGCGACGACTCCGACACCGGTGGAGGACGCGCCCTGCCCGGCAGTTTGGAGGCGACGGCGGACCTGGTCGGCGCGGCCGGCCGACGCGCCCTTCCACTGGTGGCCGACCTCCACGACCGCGCCGCGCTGTGCGCCGCGGTGGACCGGGTCGTCGCCGCCTGGGGCGGCGTGGACCTCCTGGTCAACAACGCGGTGGACACCGGGCCCGGAAGCATGGTCCCGGTGGTCGAGCTGACCGTGGAGCAGATGGAGGCCAAGTTGGCAGCCAACGTGGTGGCCAATCTCGTGCTCGTGCAGGCCGTGCTCCCGGGCATGCTCGAACGCGGCCGGGGCACCATCGTCGACGTGACGTCGCACACGGCCACCGCCGATCCGCCGGGTCCGGTGGGCCGGGGCGGCTGGGGCTTGGCCTATGCCGCCTCCAAGGCCGCCTTCCACCGGTTCGCCCCGCTCCTGGCGGTGGAGCTCGGGGACCGCGGCATCCGGGCCTACAACGTGGACCCGGGCTACGTCGACACCGAGCGCCAGCTCCTGAATGCAGAAGCGCTCGGACTGGTCGGCCACTACGCGGGCGCACCGCCGTCCGTACCTGCCGCCTCCATCGCCTGGCTGGTGGAGCACCCCGAAGCGGTGGACAACGGCCAGACGGTCAAGGCCCTCAAGATGGCCCTGACCCACGACCTCCATCCGGACTGGCGCCAACCGCCCGGGTGAGCGCCGGGATCAGGCGCCGGCCGATGCCCGGCGGCGAGGTGCTTCCTCCGCGCCACCGAGCTCCGCGCCACCGAGAGCCGACACCGGACCACCCGGCACCAGCCGGCCGGCATCGGTCAACCGGGAGCGGGAGCTGACCACGTGGCAGTGCTCGATGAGCGCCTCACCGTCGCCGTCGCTCGCCGGGACGAGGGTGCCCCCCATCCGCCAACCGAGGCCCTTGGCCGGCCGGCTCGAGCACACGGTGAAGACGACCCGCACCACCCGGATCTCGCCGGTCACCGACGGGAGGTCCAGGCGGAGGTCCACGTCTGCTCCCACCTCGAAGGGATGGGGTCCGATCATCCCGGCCCCGCCGGGCGTCAGGTCGACGACCCGGACGAGCATGCCCCCGACCACACCGGCCACCTCCACCGGAACCCGGTAGTGACGCCGGACCTGATGACGGCGGGTGACCCTCCACAAGGCCGCAGCCACGACGACCAGCTCCCAGACGGCGAACGAGATGCCGGCCACCACGGCCAGTCCCCCGAGGGCGGGGAGCGCCACCAGGCCCACCAGGGCCAGGACGCGCACGACGACGGCCGCGGCCAGGATTCCGGCCATGACCAGGACCAGCCGGAGCTGTCGGGCCGCCGACCAGCCGCCGTCGTCGATGCCGTCCTTCGGGGTCACCTTGAACGAGGTGCGGAACGGGTGCACCAGCACGAAGGCGGCACGGGTGAAGATCTCGGTGGTCAGCAGGTTCGAGTAGGCCCCGTCCCACAGGCTGGCCTGGCCCCGGCACAGCAGAGCCGAGGCCACCAGGTTGAGGACCATCCAGGGGAGCCAGAACACGCAGAACTGCCACAGGGTGGCGTGCAGGGGAAGCCGGCCACTGACCAGCATGGCCACCAGCACGGCCAGCATGGCCAGACGTTGGAGGGGGACGAAGTAGGCCAGCAGGGAGGACAGGTAGCTGACCCGCTGTTTGATGCTCAGTTTGGGCGCGATGAGCGGATTCTCCGCCGTCCGCAGCACCGAAAGGTTCCCGCGGGCCCAGCGGTCCCGCTGCAGGAGGAAGGTGGCCAGGTCGTGGGGAGCCAGCCCCTGGACCAACGTCTCGTCGTGGTAGCGGGTGTGCCAGCCCTTTCCGTGCAGCCTGATGGTGGTGTGGAAGTCCTCGGCCACCGTCTCTGTGGCGATCCCACCGATCCCTTCCAGGGCCTGGCGGCGGATGACGGTGGCGGAACCGCACCAGAAGGCCCCGTCGTGACGGTCCTTGCCCGGCATGATCACCTCGAAGAACATGCTCTGATCGTGGCGGCCGGTCTCGAAGTGCTGGAACGAGTCCTGGTTGCCGAAGTCGTGGGGCGTCTGGACCAGCGCCACCGAGTCGTCCTCGAAGTAGCCGACCGTGGCGTCGAGGATGTCGGGCTGCGGGACGTGGTCGGCGTCGAGGACGAGGATCAGTTGCCCGTCGGTGTGGCCCAGGGCGTTGTTGATGTTGCCGGCCTTGGCGTGCTCGTTGGTGCTCCGGGTCAGATAACGCGCTCCGAACCGACCGGCCAGGCCGGCGACCTCGTCACGGTGGCCGTCGTCGAGGACCCAGGTGGTATGGGGATAGGTGATCCGATCGCAGCCCACCAGGGTGGCCCCGAGGATGTCCAGCCCCTCGTCGTAGGTGCAGACGAAGACATCGACGGTCGGCCGTCGTTCGATGGGAGGCCGGCGTGAGACCGGGACCCGCCAAGCCAGAAAGGCGAAGGAGGCCAGCATGGTCCAGCCGAACAGCTCGCACGCCCACAGGACGACGAACATGACCGGCTGCGCGCCATGCTCGGTGTCGGCCACTCGCCACACGAGGTACGCCGCGCCCCAGACCAGGGCGAACACGACCAGCCCCCGGACCACCAGGGCATCGTCCTTGTACGCCGGCGGCACCTTCGGTACCGGTCCACTCGGCGGCACCTTCGGTGCCGGTCCACTCGGCGGCACCTTCGGTGCCGTGTCCACCGGATCCTTCACCCCGTGAACATCGACAGCCCGGCGGCCGCTCTTGAGCGCGCCGACCCGCGGCTCGGAGCCGGGACGGAGTGGTGGGCTACCCGCTCACCCGCCGTCGCCGCCAGGCACGGGGGCCTGGATCAGTGCAGGACGCTGACGACGTCGACGATGACGAGGGCCAGCACCATGCTGCCCACCACCGCATAGAGGGCGGTGAAGGCCCAGCGCTGGCGGTGGTCGGCCAACCAGAACCGGCGGATGCCCAGGTAGTCGAAGGTCAGGGCCAGGATGCCGATGGGGATGCCGATGGCCGGCCCGACCCCCCGGGCCACGCCGATGGCGGGCAGGATCACCGGGAGGACGATGTAGCTGAGCAGGCAACGGAGGGCCGACAAGAAGATGGAGGCACTGAAGATCCGGTGGGTCTCGGACTCGTCGATGGGCGCCCGGTCGGTCGGCACCCGGAGCAGCCGGCGCATGGCCTCGTCGTACTTCGACCGGCGCGGCGCCGCGCTCGTCCCGCTGGCTGCGACGGCTACCTGATCCACGGGCCACATGGTACAGCCGGCGGTCGGCGGGGGCCTATCGGGGCATGTCGCCGACAGCACCGCCGCGGCCGCCCTACCGGTCCCGACCCTCAACCGGTTCCGGGGGGTGGCTGGTCGTCGGGACAGCTCCCGGGCGGGCCGAACCGGGCCTCGTCGTCGGTCCACGCACCGTCGATCCAGCCCGGCGCCGGAGGGGGGAGGTGGAACATGGGAGAGAGCTCGGAGGTCACCTCGGCCCCGAGCACCGCCGCGCCGGCCGGGCACAGGTGCACGTTGTCGGTCTTGCGGGCCCGGATCCAGCCGCCGTCGGTGGTGTGCAGCCACGGTGAGAACTGGCCGTGCACCTCGAGGGCCGAAGCCACCGGCAGGTAGGTGATCCGACCCGGGTACTGCGCGGGAAGGGCCGAGACGATGCGATCGAAGGCCTGGCGGTTGGATTCGGCCGCCTGTTCAGCCTGCTGGCGTTGCGCCTGGTCGATGACGGCGTCGTTGGCGCCGATCTTCGGGAACTGGACGATGGCGATCCCGTCGACACCGTCGCCCGGGGCCAGCATCACGTTGATGGCCTCGGTCAACAGCTTCTCGAAGGTGACCGGGTGCTGCTTGGCCAAGGCGTTGTCCCACGACCACATCATGAGGATGACTTCGGGATGGTCCTGGGCCACGGCCCCGGCCAGATCGCTCTGGAAGTGCGTGTCGTTGACGAGGCCCCATCCGTCGAACCCGTGGGCACTCACCTTCACCACTCCGGTGGCCTGCAGCGCGGCCTGGATGCCGGCCTCACCGTCGACCATCACGCTGTCGCCGATGGTCATCACCCGCAGCGGATCCGACGGCGACAGCACGCGGCCGGCCGGGAGGTCGACGGGCTGTGGCAGGGGATGGGGCACAGCGGTGGGGGAGACGACGGCCACCACCGAGGATCCCCGCCCGATGACGGCCGAGGGTGCCGCCGCCGGCGCGCTGAGGAGCAGCGCGGTGACGGTGACGGCGGCAGCCACCACCATGACGCCGAGGAAGCTCCATCCCCTCCACTGGTGGCGCCGGAAGGGTCGCTCGAGCAGGTAGAAGCTGACGGCGGCGGCGCCCAGGGTGGCCCCGAGCCGGGCCAGCAGGAGGGCGGCACCGCTGAGCCCGGTGGTGACGTCGGTCATCAGCACGTAGACGGGCCAGTGCCAGAGGTAGATCCCGTAGGAGATCCCGCCCACCCAGCGCAGCGGCCCGACCGACAGCATCCGCCCCAGGCCGCCGGCATCGGGTTGGGCCACCCCGGCGATCACCGCCGCGGCGAGCAGCCCGGCCAGCACCAGACCGCCGCGGAACATCCACGCCGAAGGGTTCTGGCTGTCGTCGCCCGCGGTCACCCACAACACGCCGAGAGCGACGGCGGCCACCGGGGCCAGGACGTGGAGCAGGCGCCGGGTACGAGCGGAGTGGTCGGGCCTTCCCGTCACCACGAGAGCCAGTGCAGCACCGATGAGCAACTCGAAGGCGCGGGTGTCGGTGCCGTAGTAGACGCGCGACAGATTGGCCCCCGGGGCGCGGTCGTAGAGCACGATCATCCACGACGCGGACGCCGCAGCCAGGACCACCGTGCACCAGAAGGCGACCGGCCTCGGCAGCCCGCGTGGTCGCGTCATCGAGTGACGCGCGCCTCCCCGGCCCCGCCGCCGGGAGAACCGCAGCCCGACCAGGATGAGTAGAGGCCACACCAGGTAGAACTGCTCCTCGATGGCCAACGACCAGGTGTGCCGCAGCGTCGAGGGAACCTCGAACTGGGTGAAGTAGGACTGGTGGGTGAAGATGAGGTGCCAGTTGGCGTAGTAGAAGAGCGTGGCGATGCCGTCCGCCTTGAACGTCGACTCGACGATGTTGGGCCCGCCGAGCCGCGAGTAGATCGACAGCACGATCAGGAGCAGCATGACGGCAGGCAGCAGCCGCCTGGCCCGCCGGAACCAGAAGGAACGGAGGCCGATGGTGCGCCGCCTGTCCCACTCGCCGATCAGCAGCCCGGTGATGAGGAAGCCGGAGAGCACGAAGAAGAAGTCGACGCCGAGGTAGCCGCCGTCGGCCCAATGGAAGCCGAAGTGGTAGGCCACGACCGCGGCCACGGCCAGGGCCCGCAGTCCGTCGAGCGCCGGCATGTAATGGTGGGTGCCCGCAACCGGGGGGAGCTCGACCGGGATGGACTCCGGGTTCCCCTCGGTGGCCAGCACATCGACGGCGATACCGGGCCCGGCAGGGGACCCAGGGCCCGACGGTGCCACCGACACTCCCTCCATCCGCCCATGCTGGCACGCCGTCACCGTGGTGACGGCCCAGGAGGCCGATTTGAACGATGTCTCTTCGTACGACGTAACCAGTAACGTGCCCGGACATGAGGGAAGCACGGTGAGCGGAGGACCCGCCGACATCCCGGAGAACATGTGGTCGGTCACCGGACGGGACGGGACGGTGGCCACCGGCTGGTTCCTCGTGCCCCTCAGGCTGTTCCTCGGGATCACCTTCTTCTACGCCGGCCTCCAGAAGTTGGCCAATCCGCAGTTCCTCGACGGCACCAGCCCGACGTCGATCCACGCCCAGCTGGTCGGCGCCGCCCGCTCCAGCCCCATCCACCTGCTGATCAGCCACCTGGTGCCCATCTCCTCGGCCGTCGGCCTGGTCATCGCCTTCGGCGAGGTGGCCATCGGGGTGGGGGTGCTGGTGGGCCTGTTGATGCGGGTGGCCGCGGTGGCGGGCATGGCCCTGTCCTTCGGGCTGTTCCTCACCGTGAGCTTCCACTCGTCCCCCTACTTCACCGGCTCCGACATCGTCTTCTTCTTCGCCTGGACCCCGCTGGCCCTGGCCGGCGCAGCCGGGGCTCCCGCAGTGGACACCTGGCTGGCCGAGCGACGATCGGGTCGGCCGGCTCGACCCGGCGCCCTGCCCCGGCGGGCGGTCCTGTCGGCCGGTGCGGTCACCGGTCTGGTGGCCGCGTTCGTCGTGGTGACCGGCGGGGTCACCGCCGCCGTCGGGCGGATTGTCGGCGGCACATCCACCTCCGGTGGCGGCGGGTCGAAGCCGCTTTCCGCCACTCCGACCACCGCGACCCCGGCCACTCCGACCACCGGCGCCACCTCTGGGAGCCCGACCACCACCGGCGCGGCACCGTCGGGCACCGCCATCGGCCCGTCATCGGGTGTTCCGGTCGGCGGATCGGCCACCTTCACCGATCCGGCCTCCGGCGATCCGTCGCTCGTCGTCCAGCGGACGGCCGGCGACTTCGTCGCCTTCGACGCCGTCTGCCCCCACGCCGGATGCACGGTGGCCTACCAGCGTTCCGCACAACTCATCGCCTGCCCGTGCCACGGCTCGGAATTCGACGCCGGCACCGGCGATGTGATCAGAGGGCCGGCCACCCGAGGACTCACCACGATCTCGGTGACCAAGGGATCCAACGGAGACCTCTACGTCCCCGGGTGAGGGCCCGGCCGCCGGAACCCTCCATCGTCAGGCCACCGCCTCCGACCGTTCGGGTACCATGGGCGCGTTGTCGTCGGTTGGCGGCAGCGTTCGCCCATGACCGGAGCCGTCACCGTGCCGACAGGCACCTCGAACCCCGATCCGGTGGACGGGTCCGTCGACAGGACCGACTGGGTGGCGGCCATCCCGTTCTTCGTGGCCCATCTCGTCCCGCTGGGCGCGTTCTTCGTAGTGGTCACCTGGCAGGACTGGGCGCTGTGCGCCGTGTTGTACCTGAGCCGGATGTTCTTCATCACCGCCGGCTACCACCGGTACTTCTCCCACCGCAGCTACCGCATGAGCCGGCCGGCCCAATTCCTCATGGCCTTCGGGGGGACCACCGCGTTGCAGAAGGGCCCCCTGTGGTGGGCCAGCCACCACCGGCTCCATCACCGCTTCACCGACCTCGACGAGGATGTCCACTCTCCCCGCGACGGGTTCTGGTGGAGCCACGTGGGCTGGATCCTGTCGACCAAGTACAAGGACACCGACCTGGGCGCGATCAAGGACTTCGCCGCCTGTCCCGAGCTCCGGCTGGTCGAGCGCACGTCCTGGATCGGTCCGTGGCTCCTGGCCATCGCCTGCTTCCTCGTCGGGGGTTGGGGTGGCCTGTTCATCGGGTTCTTCCTGTCCACCGTCCTGCTCTGGCACGGTACGTTCCTGGTCAATTCCATGGCTCATCTCATGGGACGGCGCCGCTTCGCCACCCCGGACACCAGCCGCAACTCGATGATCATCGCCGTGATCACCGGAGGCGAGGGCTGGCACAACAACCACCACTACCTGCCCGCCTCGGCTCGACAGGGTTTCACCTGGTGGGAAATCGATCCCACCTGGTACGCGCTCCGCTGCCTCTCCGCCCTGCGCATCGTCCACGACCTGAAGGACCCTCCCGCCCGCCTGCTCGACCAGGCCCGGGTACGGGACGGCGCCTTCGACATCGGGATGTTCCGCTCCTACTGGGAGCGGGCGGCCAAGGTGACCGGCGAGCGCATCGCCGATCTGAGCGCCCGACCGATGGCCCCTTCAGCCGAGTCACACGACGCCACCGTGCCCACCACGCCCACCGTTCCCGCATCGGCCGAACCGACTGCGGCCGTGGACCGACCGGCGGAACCGGGTGAACCCCTCTCCCATCTGTCGGGGCTGATCTCCCGGGTGCTCGAGTCGGCCGACCAACTGGCCGCCTCCACCCGCCGGACGCGGAAGTCACCCCGGGTGACCTCGCACGAGCAGGGATCTCCCGACCGCTCCACCGAATGAACCGCCCGGAGTCCGTCCGGCCGGCCTCCGCAGCCGCGTTCGCGGCGGCGACGCTGTGGATCGTCGACCTCGACGGTGTCGTCTGGCTGTCAGGCGAGCCCATCGGCGACGTCCGCGAGGCGATCGCCTCACTGCGGTCGCGGGGAGTTCGGGTCGTCTTCGCCACCAACAACTCGGCCCCGACCACCGCTGAGCTGCTGGCCCGCCTGGACGCCCTCGGGGTGACCTCGGCACCGGCCGACCTGATCAGCTCGGCCGGTGCCGCAGCCTCGCTCCTCCAGCCCGGGCAGTCGGTCAAGGTGCTGGCCGAGGCCGGGGTGCTCGAGGCACTGGACGCCCGCGGCGTCGCTGTCGCCGACGGTGACCGGGCCGAGGCCGCCGTGGTCGGCTGGACCCGGTCGTTCGACTTCGACATGCTGGCCGCCACGGCGACGGTGGCCCGTTCGTCGCAACGGTTGGTGGCCACCAACGAGGATCCGACCCATCCCACGCCCGCGGGGCTGATGCCCGGGGCCGGGGCGCTGCTGGCCGCAGTGGCGACGGCGTCCGGTGTGGGCCCGGAGATCGCGGGCAAGCCCCACGCACCCATGGCCGCGTTGATGAAGTCCAGGTTCGGTTTCACCGACGGGGACGGGTCGGTGGTGATGATCGGTGACCAGCCGCGCACCGACGGCAAGCTGGCACAGCGCCTGCGGATCCCGTTCGGCCTGGTCGATTCCGGCGTGACCGCCGCCGGTACCGGCGGCTTCGACGTGCCCGTGGCCGTGCGGTATCCCGACTTCGCCACGCTGGTCCGCTCGGTCCTCGGCTGAACCGACCGGTCGGGCCGACGGAGCGCGAGGCTCCAGAAGCCCCTTTCTGCCGGCATGCACGCCAGGTAGGGTGGGCCGATGGTCAACAAGGACGCGTTCCAGCGGTATCTCGACGCAGGTATCGCCTTCACCACCATGACCCGGGCCCGCGCCGAGGAGCTCGTACAAGAGCTCGTCCAGAGTGGTGAGTTCCAGAGCGGCGACGCCCGGGCCAAGGTCGACGAGCTCATCGAACGCACTCGCAAGTCCCGCGAGGCCCTCGTCTCCCAGGTGCGCCGCGAGGTGGTGACCCAACTCGACAGCATGGGCATCACCAGTGTGGAGGAGCTGGCCAAGCAGGTGGCACTGCTCCTCTCCAAGACGGCGGACGCCGGCAAGGCGGCCACGGCCACCGCCAAGAAGTCGGCCGGCAAGAAGACGGCGAAGAAGGCCCCGGCGAAGAAGGCGGCGGCGAAGAAGGCGGCGGCGAAGAAGTCGGCCGGCAAGAAGGCGGCCGCGAAGAAGGCGGTGTCGAAGAAGGCGGTGGCGAAGAAGTCGGTGGCGAAGAAGTCGGTGGCGAAGAAGGCCCCGGCGAAGAAGTCGGCCAAGTCCGCCGGCACCGGGTCGGAAGGCTGACCGGGCCGACACGGCGTCGCCTCGATCGGGCCATGGTCGAACGGGGCCTGGTCGAGAGTCGACCGCAGGCGGCGGCGCTCATCCAGCAGGGAGTGGTGCTGGTGTCCGGCTCGGTGGCCGACAAGCCGGCCCGCCTGGTGGCAGCAGGCGAGCCCATCGAGTTGTCCGGCCCGCCCAAGCGGTTCGTCAGCCGGGCAGGGGAGAAGCTGCACGCCGCGCTGGTGCGGTTCGCCATCGACCCGGCCGGCCTCCGGGCTCTGGATGCGGGTGCCTCCACCGGCGGTTTCACCGACTGCCTGTTGCAGGCCGGCGCCGACTCGGTCATCGCCGTCGACGTGGGCCACGGCCAGCTCCACGAGCGGCTCCGGCGGGACGGCCGGGTGACCAACCTCGAACGCCTGGATATCCGCGACGTGTCCCTGTCCACGGTCGGAAGCCCGGTCGGCCTGGTGACTGCCGACCTCTCGTTCATCTCGGTGACCCGGGCCGTCCCCGTGCTGGTGGGTGAGGTGGCCCGACCGGGTGCACCGGTGGTCATCCTGGTCAAGCCCCAATTCGAAGCGGGGCGGGCCGAGGCCTCCCGGGGCCGGGGCGTCATCCGGGACCCCGAGGTCCACCGCCGGACGCTGGGCGAGGTGTCGGGCGCACTCGACGCCGCCGGAGCAGTCATCATGGGGGTCATGCCCTCACCGATCACCGGGCCCGCCGGCAACATCGAATTCCTCATCCACGCCCGGACGCCGGCGGTGCCCGTCGCCCGACACCGGCTGGCCCGACGGGAGCTCGCGGCCATGGTCGACGACGCCGTGGCCGAAGCCCACACCCCCGGGTCGAGAGGGTAGGCGGCACATGGCGACGATCGCCTTCTATACCCACCCCGATCGCCCGGAGGCCGTGGCGCTGGCCGAGCGCGCCACCAGGTGGCTGACCGACCGGGGCCACCGGTCGATCTCCGCCCTGCAGCCCGACGGCTCGGTGTCCATCGACGGAGCCGATCTCCTGGTCAGCCTGGGGGGCGACGGCACCCTGCTCCGGGCGGTGGTCGCCGCCCTCGATACCGGCGTCCCCGTCCTCGGTGTCAACATCGGCCGCCTCGGCTATCTCACCCAGGTCGAGCCGAAGGACCTCGAGAGTGCGCTGGCCGCCTTCCTGGGCGGCACCCATCAGGTGGAGGAGCGGATGACCCTCGAGGTGGTCGTCTCGGGATCCGATGGGCAGCCGGTGACCCGGCGAACGGCCCTCAACGAGGCCACTGTCGAGAAGACGGTGCCCGGGCACACGGTCCGCGTGGCCACGCTGATCGACGACCGGCCCTTCGTCACCTATGCCGCCGACGGGCTCCTGGTGTCGACACCCACCGGTTCGACCGCCTACAACCTCTCGGCCCGGGGCCCCGTGCTCTCCCCCGCCTGCGCGCCATCGTGGTGACCCCGGTCTCGCCCCACATGCTCTTCGACCGCCCGCTCGTGCTCGACCCCATGGAGCGCCTGCGGCTCGAGGTGCTCGAGCCCCGACCCGCCGTCCTCGTCGTCGACGGTGTCACCGTGAGCACGCTCGAGCCGGGGGCCACCGTCGACTGCCGCGAGGGCGATCAACCGGCACGTCTGGTCACATTCGGGACCCGGGACTTCCATGCCATCCTGCGGGCCAAGTTCCACTTGGCCGACCGGTAGGGTCGCGGACGCAGGTGCGCGCCACCCTCCTCGAGCTCCGGGTCCGCAATCTCGGGGTCATCGACGACGTCACCGTGTCGTTCCGCGGCGGGACGACCGCCCTCACCGGTGAGACGGGTGCCGGGAAGACCCTGCTGGTCGAGGCCATCGGGCTCCTCCTCGGCGGCCGGGCCGATCCGGCGGTCGTGCGGGCGGGTGCAGAAGAGGCCATCGTGGAGGGCCGGTTCGCCGGCCCGCCGGGGACGGGTGACATCGGCGAGGGGATCGGCGGGGACGGGACCGACGGCGAAGAGATCCTGCTGGCCAGATCCGTGGTCCGCGGTGGTCGCTCGAAGGCGTGGATCGACGGACGCATGGCGTCGATCGGAGCACTGTCGGAGGCCGCTTCCGGCCTGATCGAGCTCCACGGGCAACACCAGCACCGGTCCCTGGTCCACACCGACGCCCAACGCGCGGCGCTGGATGCCTTCGGGGACATCGACCTGAGCACCCTCGAGTCGGCCCGTCTCCAGGTGCGCCGGTTGGGCGACGAGTCGGCCGACCTCGGGGGCGACGCCCGGCAGCGGGCCCGGGAAGCGGACCTGCTGCGGTACCAACTGGACGAGATCGACGCGGCGGCCATCGAGGACGAGGGCGAGGACGGTCGGCTCGAGGTGGAAGAGGATCGGCTGGCCGCGGCGTCGTCGTACCGCAACGCGGCCGCCGAGGCCCTGGCCTCGCTCTCGGGCATGGAGGATGCCAGCGCGCTCGACCGGCTGGCCGAAGCCACCCGCGTCCTGGCCGGTCGGGCACCGCTGGCCGCCTTCGAGTCCCGCCTCCGGTCGGCCATGGCCGACGTGTCCGATCTGAGCACGGACCTCCGTTCCGTGGTGGAGACCTGGGAGGACGATCCCGAGCGCCTGGAGGAGGTCCGCTCACGTCGCCAGCTGCTCCACGAGCTCGAGCGCAAGTACGGGGCCGACCTCGGTGAGGTGCTGGCCTTCGCGGCCGGCGCGCGCCGACGACTGGCCGGCATCGAGCTCCAGGAGCGGCGGGCCGTGGTCCTCGACGCAGAGATGGCCGATGCCCGTGCCGTGTTGGCCGCGGCCGAGGTCGAGGTGGCCTCGGCCCGGAGGGGGGCCGCCCCGCGCATGGCCGGCCAGATCCAGGCCGCGCTGCGCGAGCTGGCCATGCCGTCGGCACGGTTCTCGATCACCGTCGACGGCGACGGTCCGGCCGACCGGGTGAGCTTCCTCCTCGGGGCCAATGCCGGCGAACCGCTCCAGCCACTGGCCAAGGCGGCGTCCGGTGGCGAGCTGGCGCGGACCATGCTGGCCATCCGCCTGGCCATCACCGACAGTCAGGGGGTGATGGTGTTCGACGAGGTCGATGCCGGGGTCGGTGGTGCCGCCGCCACCGCAGTCGGTTCCGCGCTGGCCGACCTCGGGCGCCACGCCCAGGTCCTCGTGGTGACCCACCTGGCCCAGGTGGCGGCGCAGGCCGACCAGCAGGTGGAGGTGCGGAAGTCCGAGCACTCCGGTCGCACCCGCACCGAGGTGGAGGTGCTCGACACCGACGGCCGGGTCGTCGAGCTCAGCCGGATGTTGTCGGGCAGTCCGGACAGCGCATCGGCCCGACGCCACGCGCGCGAGCTCCTCGGAGTGAGGCGGACGCCGGTCTCACCGGGTTGAGACGGGTCCGTTCCGCGGGGTCCGCACGATGGACCGGTCGCTTCCGGTAACCTCATCAGGTGCCCGACATGGACGGCCCGCCGCAACCCTTCGGGGAACATCCGACGGCCGGGCCAGCCCCACGATCGACGGCCGAGGGCAACGGGACCGCAGGCGTGGGCCAGCGGAGCACCAAGTTCATCTTCTTCACCGGCGGGGTGTCGTCGTCGCTGGGCAAGGGCCTCACCGCGTCCTCGCTTGGGAGGCTGCTCAAGTGCCGCGGCCTCCGGGTGACGATGTGCAAGCTCGACCCGTACATCAACGTCGACCCGGGCACGATGAACCCGTTCGAGCACGGTGAGGTCTTCGTCACCGAGGACGGCGGTGAGACCGATCTCGACCTCGGCCACTACGAGCGGTTCATCGACGAGAACCTCCACAAGGGGTCCAACGCCACCACCGGAAGGATCTACTCGTCGGTCATCGCCAAGGAACGCCGGGGCGACTACCTGGGCAAGACCGTGCAGGTGATCCCCCACGTCACCGACGAGATCAAGAAATGCATCCGTGCCTTGGGCACCGAGGACGTCGACGTGGTCATCGTGGAGATCGGAGGCACCGTCGGCGACATCGAGATCGTCCCCTTCATCGAAGCCATCCGCCAGTTCCGGCGCGACGTGGGGCGTGAGAACGTCTGCTACGTCCACCTGACCCTGGTTCCCTACCTCGGTCCCTCGGGCGAGCAGAAGACGAAGCCCACCCAGCACTCGGTCACCGAGCTGCGCAGCCGGGGCATCCAGCCCGACGTCATCGTGTGCCGCTCCGACCGGATGATCTCCGACGACCTCAAGCGCAAGATCTCCCTGCTGTGCGACGTCCCCATCGAAGCGGTGGTGTCCGCGGTCGACGCCGACAACATCTACCAGATCCCGCTCGTCCTCTACGAGGAGGGGCTCGACCGGTACATCCTCCGTCTGCTCCGGTTCGACGAGGCCTCCCACCCCATCGACCTGACCGACTGGGAGCGGCTGGTCAGCCAAGTCGACGCCGCCGTCCGCCCGGTCCGCATCGGCATCATCGGCAAGTACATCGACCTTCCCGACGCCTATCTGTCGGTGGTCGAGTCGCTCCGCCATGCCGGCTTCCACCATGGTGCCAAGGTGCAGATCGAATGGATACAGGCCGCCACCGTTCCCGACCTCCTCCAACATGACGGGCTCCGGGGCTTCGACGGCCTGGTGATCCCGGGTGGGTTCGGCGAGCGCGGCGTGGAGGGGAAGATCGCCGCCGCCCACTACGCCCGCGAGCACGACCTACCCCTCCTCGGGCTCTGTCTGGGGCTCCAGGTCATGATCATCGAGGTGGCACGGACGCTGGCGGGTCTCGAGGGTGCCAACTCGAGAGAGTTCGACGCCACCACGCGCTACCCGGTGGTGGACCTGATGGACGAACAGCACGAGGTGGAGGACAAGGGCGGGACCATGCGACTGGGCTCGTACGCGGCCCGCCTCCAACCGGGCTCGCAGGTGGCCCGGGCGTACGGGACCGACATGGTCTGGGAGCGCCACCGGCACCGCTACGAGGTCAACCCGCGCTTCCGCAACCGGCTGGAGGAGGCGGGGCTGGTGTGCTCGGGCATCTCGCCCGACGGCCGCCTGGTGGAGTTCATCGAGCTTCCGGGTCACCCCTTCTGGGTCGGGACCCAAGCCCACCCCGAGTTCAAGAGCCGGCCCACCCAACCGCACCCCCTCTTCCGCGAGCTGGTGGGCGCAGCCCTGGTCCGCGCCGAGGGGCGTGACCCACGTCTGATCGACATCGGTGCCGTCGGCTGACCAGCCACCGGCGGGGGACCAACCGGGCATGGAGGCCGCCGGGCTTCCGCGGTTCGAGATGACCGGCGAGGAGGTCATCCACCGCGGCTGGGCCATCACCGTGACCCTGGCCCACTTCACCGACCCCGACGGCGTGGCCTTCGACCGGGATGTGATCCGGCACCCCGGTGCGGTGGCGGTGGTGGCCATCACCGACGACGACTCGGTGGTCCTCGCCCAGCAGTACCGGGGGGCGGTCGACCGATGGCTCCTCGAGCTCCCCGCCGGCACCCGCGATGTCGAGGGCGAGCCGGCCGAGGTCACCGCCAACCGGGAACTGGCCGAGGAGGTCGGGTACTCGGCCCGCCACCTGACCCTGCTCACCAGATGCGCCATCACGCCGGGGTTCTGCGACGAGTACGCCAGCATCTACCTGGGTACCGGCCTGACCCCGGTCCCGTTCGACCGGCAGGGGATCGAAGAGGGCTTCATGCGGGTCGTCGAGGTACCCCTCGACCGGTTCGACGCCATGGTGGACGACGGGACCATCGTCGACGCGGCCACCATCCTGGGCGTGGGGCTGGCCCGCCGGCACCTGGGTGCCGGTCGCGCTCGTGAGGGACCGGGCAGTCTCGAGGGACCGGGCAGTCTCGATGAGACCGGGCAGTCTCGTGGACCGGGCATGAGCCAACCGCTGTCCACCGGGGCCGAGGAGTACCTGTCGTGGCTGGCGGTGGAGAAGGGGCGGTCACGGAACACCCTGGCGGCCTACCGGCGTGACATCGCCGTCTGGGAGCGCTGGGCCCGGGACGCCGGCATCGACCCGCTGGATGCCGGACCGGAGGCCATCGAACGCCATCTCGCCGAACTGCGGGGTCAGGGCCGGCACCCGACGTCGATGGCCCGTTCGACGACCGCGCTCCGCGGGCTCTTCCGCTTTCTGGTGGGGGAGGGGACCATCGCCGGTGACCCCACCGCCGATCTCCGCTCGCCCCGCCTCCCGCGACGTCTGCCCAAGGCTCTCGGGGAGAGCCAGGTGTCGGAGTTGCTCGACTCGGTGAGCGGCACAGGAGCCGCCGATCTTCGGGACCGGGCGTTGCTCGAGCTGCTCTACGGGTCGGGGGCGCGGATCTCCGAGGTGGTCGGGCTCTCCCTCGCCGACCTGCAGGGCGACCAGAGCCTCCTCCGGGTGTTCGGCAAGGGGGCCAAGGAGCGCCTCGTCCCCCTGGGCGGCCCGGCCCGGGCCGCGCTGGACAGCTGGCTGTCACCCCACGGTCGGCCCCTCCTGGCCCCCGACCGCTGGCGCCGGCGCTCCGACGCCGAGGCGGTGTTCATCAACACCCGGGGCGGGCGCCTCAGCCGGCAGGGGGCCTGGGCCGTCGTCCAACACCGCGCCGAGCGGGTGGGGCTCGGAGCCGTCGTCAGCCCCCATGTGCTGCGACATTCCTGCGCCAGCCACATGCTGGCCCACGGGGCCGATATCCGGGTCGTCCAGGAGCTCCTCGGCCACGTCTCCATCGCCACCACCCAGATCTACACCCGGCTCAGCCACGACCACCTGCGGACCTCCTATGAACAGGCCCACCCGCGGGCCAGCCTGCCCCAGCTCAAGTAGGATCTTCCGCGTGCCACCCGATGCCCCCACCATTGACTATCGGCAGTTGCTCGAAGAGGAGCGCCGCCAGCTCCAGTCCGAGCTGGCCGAGCTCGGCTTCGGGGACGGTGGCGGCCTCGAGTACGACTCCAACTTCGCCGATTCCAGCCAGGTGACGGCCGAGCGGGGAGAGGCCGTGGTCCTCGCCGGCCAGCTGCGCGAGACGCTCGGGGAGGTGGCCCAGGCCATCGCCCGGCTCGAGGACGGTAGCTACGGCCGCTGCGAGGAGTGCGACGTGGCCATCGAGCCGGCCCGCCTCGAGGCCATGCCGGCCACCCGGTTCTGTATCAAGCACGCCAGCCGTCCCTGATCCGGACGGGGCGCTGATGGGCTACGGGGGCTACGGCGCTGGAGCCGGGGGAGCCGGTCGGCCCAGGAGGCGCACCCAACCAAGTCAGCGCACCGTGATCATCGTCGCCATCGGCGTGGCGCTGTTCGTCGTCCTGCTGGCCACCAACCGGATCAACCGGTTCGAGATCATCTACTTCTGCATGCTGGTCCCCTCGATCATCCTGCACGAGATCTCCCACGGGGTGGTCGCCCTGGCCTTCGGCGACGACACGGCGAAGAAGGCGGGACGCCTGACCCTCAATCCGGTCAAGCACATCGACCCGGTGGGGACCATCCTGGTCCCGGCCGTCCTCTCCCTGTCGGGACTCGGCGCCTACGGGTGGGCCAAGCCGGTCCCGGTCAACACCAACCGGCTCCGCAGCCCGCGCAACCACACCGTCATCGTCTCCCTCGTCGGGCCGCTCACCAACTTCATCCTCGCAGCGCTGTTGGGCGTCGTCCTGGTTCTGACCACCCCCCACGTCGTCCTTCAAGAGATCAATTTCTACTGGAGCACCGGGAGTGAGGCCTATCCGCCCTCCCTGTGGGGCCAGGTCCTGTTCATCGGCGGCATCGCCAATGTCGTCCTCGGCCTCTTCAACCTCATCCCGTGCCCGCCGCTGGACGGGGCCGCGGTGCTCGAGCGATTCATCCCGGCCCGGATGCTGCCCGAGTACTACCGGATCCAGCCCCTCTTGATGTTCCTCCCCTTCGTGCTCATCCTGCTCTTCCGCAACGAATGGGCCCAGCTGATCGACCACGTCATCACCTGGTGGTCGGGTCTGCTGGTGTGAGGGCCGCTCCATCCGTCCCGGTGAGATCCCCCTCCGAAGGGACTTGCGCCCACGCGGCATCATGATCGCCTGCTGATGACCGCCACCAGCCAGGCACCCAGTGCCGCTCCTCCGACGACCGGAACGACCGCACCCGAGCGGGTCCGACGCCGGGAGGCCACCCGCTGGTTCCGGGCCCATCGGGGTCTGGTCGTCCTGCTGGTCATCCCGTTCCTGGTCTTCGGCCTCCCCGAGTTGTTCGGTCGGGTCTTCCTCGACGGCGACAACTTCCTCCAGAACTTCCCGATGCGGGTACTGGTGGGCAGGGACCTGCGGCAGTGGACGCTCCCGTTGTGGGACCCCTACCTGTCCAGCGGGACGCCGCTGCTCGGGGGCTTCAATGCCGGGGCCGCCTACCCGGCCACCTGGCTGACGGCCGTCCTCCCCGTCTTCACCGCCTGGACGCTCACGCTGGCTCTCACCTACGACGTGGCCCTGGCCGGCATGTACCTGTTCCTGCGGCGTCAGTCGATCTCGTCGACCGGGGCCCTGTTCGGCGCGGCCACCTTCGCCTTCGCCGGGTACATGTCGGCCCAGATCGTGCACATCGACCTCATCGCGGGGGCGGCCTGGCTGCCCTGGACCTTGACCGCCGTCCATGCCCTGACCGGGTCGCCGGTGGTGACCGGGTCGCGGGCGGGCGGGCGTGCCCGCGCCCGGAGCACGACCCGGCTGTGGGTCGCCGTGCTCGCCACCTCCCTCGGACTGTCCGTGCTCGCCGGTTCGGCCGAGGCCATCATCGACAGCGGCGTGCTCGTCGGCATCTACGCCGTGGGCCGACTGGTCACCATGGGCTACTTCGAGTGGGCCAACCGGCGTCGGCTGGCCTCCGCCGTGCTCAGCATGGTGGCCGGGGTGGCCGGGGGCCTGGCCCTGGGCGCGGCCCAGTGGTCGACCGGCCTCGAGTTCCTGTCCCAGTCCCAGCGGGCCCAGTCCAGCTACGCCTTCTTCGTCAGCGGCTCGCTCCCCGTCCGGCTCACGACGCTGATCGCCTCACCCTTCGTCCTGGGCGGCAACCAGGGCGGGCCCGGGCCGTACGTGGGCGCATACAACTTCGAGGAGGTGACCAGCTACGTCGGCGTTCTGGCCCTCATCGCCGCCTGCTCCCTCTTCCTCAAGCGGTTCCGGACCCGGCCCGAAGCCCGCCACTGGTGGGTCTGGTACATCATCGCCGCCGTCGGCCTGCTGTCCGCCTTCGGTGGCCAGACATTCTTCGGCCATGTCCTCTACCTCATCCCCGGCATCAACAGCGAGCGCCTCACCAACCGGAACATCCTCCTGGTCGACTTCTCGATGGCCGTGCTGCTGGCCTGGTGGGTCCACCTCCTGTTCGATGGCAAGGGCGAATTCGATGGCAAGGGCGAGTTCGATGGCAAGGGCGGGACGGAGCCGGCGGGGGACACGGGCATCCGGCCCCACGGGAGGAAGGGACGGCGGGCAGAGATCGTGGTCACCTGCCTACCGCTCGCCTTCATCGGCGCGCTCTGCCTCTTCTTGTGGGTCGGCGGCGTCCAGCTCGACCACCTGCTCGGGGCACAGTCTCCCGTCACCACCGCCACCCGGATCCGGGTGGCCATCCTGGTCACGGCCGGCGCGCTGATCGCCGCCGCCGCCACCTGGATCGTGCTCGTCGAACGCCGTCTCCCGGCGCACCGGCTCCGGCGCCTGCTCGTCGCCGTGCTCGTCGTCGACCTGGTCCTGTTCGACTGGTATGTGGTCCACCCGCCCACCACCGAGGCCAGAGCGCAGGCCCTCGGACCGATGTCGACGGCGCTCCGGGCCCAGGTGGGTGACGCCCGCTTCATCGTCTACGACCCCGACCAGTTCGAGACCACCCAGCTCTACCAACTGGGCCAGACCGACCTCAACCTCTACGCCCCGCTGTCCAGCGCCCAGGGCTACACCGCGCTCACCCAGGGCACGTACTACGACGCCACCGGAGCGCACTTCCAAGAGGACCTCGATCCGACGACCCTGGCCGGGCCCACCTGGGACGACCTCAACGTCTCGACGCTGCTCTCCCTGCCCGGCTACTTCCTCACCCCCCTCCCTCGTCCCGCCCCCGGTCCGACCGTCCCCCGCATGGACGCCGTCCACTTCCCGGCCCACCCCGACGCGTACACCTCGGCCCCGACGCCGGTGGCCCGCTCCTATCCGGTGTCGCGACGAGCGTCCCGCACCTGGTACTTCGGCGGTGTGCTGTCCGTGGGCTCGTTCACCGTCCCGGTCCTCGACGGGCGGCCCGACGATCTCCGGACCGGTCTGGTCACCGCCGGCGGTGGGATCCACTGGCTGCCCGCCGCCGACGTCACCGCGGTCCGGGCGGGTGGCCACACCTCGCTCCGGGTCTCCCTCGGCCCCGAGGTCCGGGCCGCGGGGCTCGTCGTCGGGAGGGCCGCATCCGGCCGCGCCACCGTGGGAACCCCGACCGCGTTCACGGCCCAGGCCGGCGAGGTGGCCCTCGACGGCCGGATGCAGTACGGAGTGACCACCCCGCACTGGGTCTTCACCGGCATGCTCGGCGCCTTCGCCGTCTTCCACGACACCGACGCCCGCGGCTGGGCCTGGGTCCGTTCCCCCCGGGGGGGACCGGCCGCGCCCGGCAGTAGGGCTGCGGCCCGGGCACCGGGTGTGGACGGCGGTCAGCAGGTGACCGTGCACGCCACCTCGTCGGTCATGCTCGATCGCAGCGAGGCGTGGAGCTCGGGATGGCGGGCCACCGTCCAGCCTCTCTCGCCGGCGTCCGGCCATCCGGCGGCCGGACCGGAACGGGCGGCCACCGTGGTCCGGGTCGGCGTCAACCAGGGGGTGGCGCTCCCGGGACACGGCGACTACCTGGTCACCTTCTCCTACCTCCCCGATTCGGTACCGGTCGGGCTGGCCCTGTCGGCGGTGGCCGGCCTGGGCCTGCTCATCTGGGCTGTCGCCGTGGCCGTGCGCAGGAGGCGCCGGTCGGGGCGGGCGCGGGCCGGGCCGGGTGCAGCCGGGCCGCCGGACCAGATCAGCCCGGTGTGAGGAGCCCGACGGCCTCCGCCGCCCGCCGGTAGGTGACCGAGGCGGTGGCCCGGGCCTTGTCGGCTCCCCTGGACAGCAGCGACGTGACCTCGCCCGGGTCTGCGGCCAGCGCCGCCCGTCGCTCGCGGACCGGTCGGAGCAGCTCGGCGAGGGCGTCGGCCACGTCGTTCTTGAGGTCGCCGTAGCGGCTGTAGGCCGCAGCCACCTCGGCCGGCGTCCGGTCGGTGGCCACGGCTAAGAGCTCCAGGAGATTGGACAGTCCCGGTTTGGCCTCGGGGTCGTAGCGGACCTCCCCGTCGGTGTCGGTGACCGCCTTCTTCACCTTGCGGGCGATGTCGGCCGGCTCGTCCAGGAGGAGCACGGTCCCGAGGGGGGAGTTGACCGACTTGGACATCTTGTCCCCGGGGTGCTGGAGGTCCATGACCCGGGCGGCCGCGGTGGGGAAGGCGGCCTCGGGGACGACCAGGGTCGGGCCGTACCGGTGGTTGAACCTGATGGCCAGCTGGCGGGCCAGCTCGAGGTGTTGGCGCTGATCGTCACCCACCGGCACCCGGTCGGCATCGTAGAGCAGGATGTCCGCGCTCTGGAGCACCGGATAGGTGAACAGCCCGACCCTGACCGAGTCCCTTCCCGCGCTCTTGTCCTTGAACTGGGTCATCCGCCCGAGCTCCCCCATGGTGGCGGTGCACTCGAGCAGCCAGGCCATCTGCGCGTGCTCGGTGACGTGGCTCTGGACGAACAGGGTGCAGCGCTCGGGATCGAGGCCGGCGGCCAGCAGGTCGAGGGCGGTCTCGAAGGTTCGTGAGCGCAGCTCGTCCGGACCGATGTCGAGGGTCAGCGCATGGAGGTCGACGATGCAGTAGAACGCGTCGTGGACATACTGGTCGGCCACCCAGTTTCGGATGGCCCCGAGGTAGTTCCCCACATGGAGTTCACCGCTGGGCTGCAGACCGGAGAGTACGCGGGACATGGGGGGGCATCGTAGGTCGCACCCGGAGGTGCGCGAGATACCGGGGTCGCGCCCGGAGGTGCACGAGATGCCGGCCCCCAGCCGGTATCGTCGGATGGCATGCCCGCCATCGTGTCCACCCCGGCCTTCGAGGGGCCCGTCGACCTGCTCCTGCAGCTCGTGAACAGCCACGATGTGGACATCTTCGACATCCCCCTCGCCTCGGTGGTCGACGCCTTCGTCGCCGAGGTGGCCGGCTGGGAGGAGGTCGACCTGCAGACCCTGTCCGAGTTCCTGGTCATCGCGGCCGTGCTCGTCGAGCTCAAGTCACGCCGGCTCCTCCCCGGACCCGACGACATCGATCCCGACGAAGAGCTGATCGGATGGGACGAGCGGGACCTGCTCATGGCCCGCCTGCTCGAGTGCCAGGCCTACGCGGCGGCCGCGGACGGGTTTGCCGTGCTCATGGAACGGGCGGCCCGCTCGGTGCCCCGGACCGCGGGCGTGGACGACGACCTGGCCGTCGGTGCCCCCGACCTCCTCGAGGGGGTGACGCCCGACCAGGTGGCGGCCGCCTTCCTCCGGGCGACGGCCGAGCGGCCGATCCCCACCGTGGACCTGTACCACGTGACCGTGGACGCGGTGACGGTGGCCGACGCCGTGGCCGAGCTCGAGCTGCGCCTGCCGGTCATGGGTCGGGCCACCTTCCGCAGCCTGACCGGGCACCTGTCATCCCGGATCGAGATCATCGTGCGGTTCCTGGCCCTGCTCGAATTGTGCAAGCGGGGGAGGGTGGCCCTCGATCAGGGCCACACCTTCGGCGACCTCGACGTGGCCTGGGTGCCCGCGGACGCCGAAGCCGTCTCCGTCGGTGTCGGCCCCTACGACGAGTACGAGGGTTGACCGTAGTGCTCTCCCCGGAGGCCAGGGCCGTCGAGGCCGTCCTGATCGTGGCCGTCGAACCGGTCTCCGCGGGCCTGCTCGCCGAGCTGCTGGAGCTGCCCGTGGACCAGGTCGAGGCCGTGTGCGAGGAGCTGGCCGAGTCGTGCCGGACCACGGGCCGCGGCTTCGAGGTGGCCCGGATCGCCGGCGGCTTCCGCATCCAGTCCCATCCCGACCTGGCCTCGCACGTCGAGCGGTTCGCCAACGTGGGTGTCTCGTCGCGCCTGTCGGCCGCAGCCCTCGAGACCCTGGCCATCGTGGCCTACAAGCAGCCGGTCTCCCGGGCCCAGATCGCCTCCCTCCGCGGGGTCAACGTCGACGGGGTGGTCCGGCTCCTCGAGCATCGGGGGTACATCGCCGCGGTGGGCCGGGCCCCGGGCCCGGGACAGGCCGTCCTCTACGGCACCACCGACGCCTTCCTCGAGCGGCTCGGGCTCGACCGGGTCGATCAGCTGCCACCGGTCGAGGACCTGCTCCCGGGGCCGGAGGCCCTGGCCGAGCTCGAGGAGCAGATGCGCCCGGTCGGGGATGCCTGAGGAGCCCACCGGGCCCCTCGCCACCGGCGACCGGTTGCAAAAGGTGTTGGCCCGGGTCGGCGTCGGCTCCCGGCGGGTATGCGAAGGGCTCATCGTCGACGGTCGGGTGACCGTCAACGGCGAGGTGCCGGTGCTCGGACGCCGGGTGGACCCGTCGGTGGACCGCGTGGAGCTCGACGGGGTGCCCCTTCCCGTCCAGCCCGGGCTGGCCCACTATCTGGTCAACAAGCCGGCGGGGGTGGTCTGCACCGCCGAGGACACCCACGGCCGGCCGACGGTGGTGGCCCTGGTGCCGGACCATCCCCGGGTGTTCCCCGTCGGACGGCTGGACATGGACTCGGAGGGCCTGATCATCCTCACCAACGACGGCGACCTGACCCACCGCCTCACCCATCCGTCGTTCGGCGTCCCGAAGGAGTACCTGGTCCAGGTCGAGGGACAGCCCACGCCCGCCGAGGTCAGCCGCCTGCGGCGCGGAATCGATCTCGACGACGGGCCCACGGCACCGGCGCGGGTGGCGGTGGTCGCCCCCAACCTGCTCCGCATCGTCATCCACGAGGGCCGGAACCGCCAGGTCCGGCGGATGTGCGATGCCGTCGGCCATCCCGTGCTCCGCCTGGTCAGGACGCGCATCGGGCCCATCGCCGATCCCTCGCTCGGCCCGGGGGAGTCGCGGCCCCTCTCCTTCGACGAGGTGCGCAGCCTGACCGCTGCCGCCACGCCGATGGACCCGGTGGCCCGGTCCGACGAATCGGGACCCGCCGGGGCCGGTGAGTAACATGCCTGGCTGATGTCCCCGACCGTCCGAGCCGTCCGCGGCGCAACCACCGTCGACCACGACACCCCCGAGGCCATCACCGAGCGGGTGGTGGCCCTGCTCGAGCAGATCCTCGACCGGAACGGCCTGGTCGAGGCCGACATCATCTCCATCCTCTTCACCGCCACCGAGGACATCGTGTCCACCTTCCCGGCCACGGCCGCCCGATCGATGGGCCTGGGCGCGGTGCCGCTGATCTGTGCCCGCGAGCTCTCGATCACCGGATCGGTCCCGCGCTGCATCCGGGTCATGCTGCACGTTGACACCGAGCGCCCGCGGGACGACATCCACCACGTCTACCTCGAGGGGGCCCAGGGACTCCGTGACGATCTCCCCGACTGAGGGCCGAGGGGGGGAGTCGGCCGATCACGCCGGTGGCCGGGTCCGGGTTCCCGGGCGGGCCATGATCTACGGGACCGGGCTCATCGGCGGCTCGGTGGGCCTGGCTCTGCGCGCCCGGGGATGGTGGGTCAGCGGGATCGACGCGGCCGACGGGGTGGCGACCCGGGCCCTGGAGCTCGGCGCCCTTTCCGAAGTGGGCATCGACCACCGGGCCGACCTGGTGGTGGTGGCCACACCCGTCCATGTGGCCGGTGAGATCATCGGGGGCATCCTGGCCGACCCCGACCGGAACCGCCGAGCCGTCATCACCGATGTGGGCGGGGTGAAGGCGCCCCTCGTCGCCGCCATCGACCACCCCTACTTCGTCGGGGGCCACCCCATGGCCGGTTCGGAGCAGGTCGGGCTGGACGGGGCCACGGCAGAGCTCTTCGTGGGCGCCACCTGGGTCCTGACCCCCACCGCGGTGACCGACCCGGCCGCGTATACCCAGGTCCACAACCTCCTGGTCGACCTCGGAGCCAACGTGGTGGCCCTGGACCCGTCCCAGCACGACGCCCTGGTGGCGGTGGTCTCCCACGTCCCCCATCTGACCGCGGCCACCTTGATGGACCTGGCCGCCGGCCTCGGCCAGGAGCACGCCGCGCTGTTGCAGCTGGCCGCGGGCGGGTTCCGGGACATGACCAGGATCGCCGCCGGCCACCCGGCCATCTGGCTCGACATCTGCGAGGAGAACGCAGACGCCATCGTCGAGACCCTCGACCTCCTCATCGACGCCCTGGGTGCCATGCGGCGTCGGGTGGCCGAGCACGACCACCGCTCGCTGCTCGAGATCCTCGACCGGGCCTCGACCGCCCGGCGTGCGCTGGGCGAACGGACGCCCCTCCCCGAGGAGCTGGTCGAGGTCCGCATTCCCGTGCCCGACAGGACCGGGATGATCGCCGAGATCACCGTGCTCGTCACCGAGCTCGGCATCAACATCGTCGACCTCGAGATCGCCCACTCGGTGGACGGCAACCAGGGGGTCATGCTGGTGGTGGTCGACCAGCTGTCGGCCCCCACCCTCCTGGCCACGCTCTCGGGCCGGGGCTACCGCGCCACCAGCACACCGGTGGGTCCGATCCGGTGAGCGGGCCCACGGCCACCGGAACCAATCCACCGGACGGAGCCGCCCACACCGTGTCCGTGCGCGGTGGCGTGCCCCTGTCCGGCACGCTGGCCGTCCCGGGGGACAAGTCCATCTCCCATCGGGCGCTGCTCCTGGCCGCCCTGGCCGAGGGCACCTCCACCATCACCGGTCTCTGCCCCGGCGACGACGTGGTCCGCACCCGCGGCGCCATCGTGGCCCTCGGGGCCGAGGTGGAGGACGACGGCCCGGTCGTGGTCGTCCACGGAGGCCGGTCGCGGCTGGCCGCCCCCTCCGACGAGATCGACCTCGGCAATGCGGGGACCGGCATGCGCCTGCTGGCCGGCGTGGCCGCCACGCTCGACGGGACGACGACCCTGGTGGGTGACGCCTCGCTCCAGAACCGCCCCATGGACAGGGTGGCCGAGCCTCTGGGCCGGATGGGAGCCCGGGTCACCGGACGCGGACAGCAGTGCCTGCCACCCCTCAGCGTCACCGGCGGAGCCCTGCGCGGCATCGAGTACACGCCGCCGGTGGCCAGCGCCCAGGTCAAGTCGGCCCTCCTGCTGGCCGGCCTCGACGCCGACGGGGAGACGGTCGTGTCCGAACCCGTCGCCACCCGGGCCTACACCGAGGAGATGCTGGCCGCGGCCGGCGCCGACGTCTCCATCCGATCGGACGGGATCGGCCGGGTGGTCCGGATCCGACGGAGCGCGCTCCGGAGCGGGTCCTACACGGTGCCCGGCGACCCCTCGCAGGCGGCTTTCTGGCTGGTCGGAAGCGTGATCGTCCCGGGCAGCCTGGTCACGGTCACCGGCATCGACCTGAGCGCCGAGCGCCTCGGGTTCATCGGGGTGCTCCGCCGGATGGGCGCCACCGTCGAGGTCGAGGAGGCGGGCAACGGGACGGGGTCGCTGACCGGCTACACGGCCCTGCTGCACGGCACCGTCGTCGAGGCCGCGGAGATCCCGTCCCTCGACGAGGTGCCCGTCCTGGCCGTGGCCGCCACCGCCGCCACCGGGGTCACCCGGTTCCGCGACATCGGCGAATTGCGGGTCAAGGAGTCGGACCGCCTGGCCGGGACCGTCGAGCTGGTCCGGGCCTTCGGGGGTGGCGCCGAGGTCGAGGGGGATGATCTGGTGGTGGAGGGGCGCGGGGGGCCGCTGCAGCCGGGACGGGTCGATGCCCGGGGCGACCACCGGATGGCCATGGCCGCGGCCGTCGCGGCCGCGGCGTGCCCGGGCACCACCGACATCACCACCATCACCGGATGGGAGTCGGTGGCCACCAGCTACCCGTCCTTCTCCGACGATCTGTCCCTGCTCCAGTCCACCGCGGCCGGCCGATGAGCCCCACCGGTACCCGCGTCGCCGCTCAGCCGGTCATCGCCATCGACGGCCCGGCCGGTTCGGGCAAGTCGACCGTCTCACGCGCCCTGGCCGACCGGCTCGGTGTCGGCCGCCTGGACACGGGCGCCATGTACCGGGCGGTGGCCTGGGCCGTCCTCGACCGCAAGATCGATGCCGGTGACCAGGCCGCGGTGGCCGATCTGGCCCGCACCCTCGCCATCGCCGTCGGCGAGCGGGTCGAGGTCGACGGGACGGACGTCACCGAGGCCATCCGCGGGCCCGAGGTGAACGGCGTGGTGTCGGTGGTGGCAGCCAATCCCGGCGTGCGTTCGGTGCTCGTGCAGCGCCAGCGGCAGTGGGTGACCGAACGTGGGGGAGGGGTGGTCGAGGGCCGCGACATCGGCTCGGTGGTCTTTCCCGACGCCGAGGTCAAGATCTACCTCACGGCGTCGCCCGACGAGCGGGCCCGCCGCCGGCCGGAGGAGGGCTCCGACGCCCTGTCCCGTCGCGACAGGCTCGACAGCACGAGGTCGGTGTCGCCACTGGGTGTGGCCGACGGGGCCAAGGTCATCGACACCACCGACCGCCCTGTCGAGGACATCGTCGACGAGGTCGTGGGGTGGTTGTGAGCCAGACCGCAGAACCGACGGAGCCGGAGGACGGACAGGCGTCGGACGCGCCGGACATGAGGGTGGACACCAGCTTCACCCCCATCTACCGGTTCCTCCGCGTGCTCGTCCACCTCCTCAACCGCCTGTGCTTCCGGACCACGGTGGAGGGATCCGATCGCGTCCCGGCCACCGGCCCGGTCATCATCGCGCCGGTGCACCGGTCGTTCATCGATTTCTTCGTCGCCTCGGAGGTCACCCGGAGGAAGCTCCACTACATGGCCAAGGACAGCCTGTGGAAGAACCACTGGCTGGCCCGCATCCTCCCCGCGGTCGGCGCCTTCCCCGTGCACCGGGAGTCGGCTGATCGCGAAGCCCTGCGGCGCGCCCAGCGGGTGCTCGAGGCGGGTGAGGTGCTGATCCTGTTCCCGGAGGGGGAGCGGAGGTCGGGACCGGTGGTGGAGGACCTGCACGAGGGGGTTGCCTTCCTGGCCGGACGCACCGGGGCCACGGTGGTCCCCGTCGGGATCGGCGGTTCTGCCTCGGTGATGCCCAAGGGGAAGCGGCTGCCGCGGCCCCGGCACATCCACCTGGTGGTGGGTGATCCGATCCCACCCCCACCGCGCACCGGCGGGGGGCGCATCTCGAGGAGCCGGACCCATGAGCTGACCGAGGCGCTGACCGATTCGATCCAGGACCTCTACGACCGGTCGGTCACGGTCACCCGGCGGTACTGACCTGGCCGGCACCGCTCACGGGCGCGGCCGGCCCTCCCTCCGGACCCGGAGCCACGTGGTCCCGATCACCCGCCCGTACTGCAGCCCGAAGAACAGGTTGCCGCCCTTCTTGGACGTGCCCGAGGCGCGGGGATGCCACACGGTGGGCTGCTGGGAGATTCGCCAGCCCCGGCTCGACGCGGTGATCACCACCTCGGCCGTCTGGTACTGATCCTGCATCAGATGCGGGGCGATGTCGTTGAGCAGCTCGATCTTGAAGGCCCGGTAGCCGTTGGACGAGTCGGTCAGTTCCTGGCGCGAGATCTCGTTGAGGATCCATGCATAGAGCTTCACGCCGGCCCGGCGGAAGCGGTCGGTGGTCTGATCGACCCCGAGTCGCCGTGAGGCGATGACGAAGTCGGAGACGTCGTCCAGCAGTGGCTGCACGATCGAGGGGAGCTCGGAAGGATCGTTCTGCCCGTCGGCGTCGAGGGTGACGACGTAGCGGGCGCCGTAGGTGGCGGCCAGTTCGTAGCCGAGCTTGAGGGCGGCCCCCTGGCCCAGGTTCACCGGCAGGACGCAGGTGTAGACCCCGGCGTCGAACGCCACTGCTGCGGTGTCGTCGGTCCCGCCGTCCACCACCACCAGGGTTGTGACCTCGAGATCGCCGACCATGGTGGGCATGGCCTTCAGCACGTCCCCGATGTTCTGTTCCTCCTCGTAGGCGGCGATCAGGGCCACGATGGGAGAGAACTGAGCCTGCGGATACCGGGCTGCGAATGCCTCCCGGGCACTGTCCAGGGTGAACCGCTGCAGTTGGTCGATCCGCTTGCGCCCCCGCGAGTCGGGGCGCGTGACCCACCGGTGACGTTGGGTGGGCGCCATCAGAAGATGTGGGGGTTGTCGAAGATGGCCCGGACCTTGGGCTCGAAATGGGACAGCGGCTCGGTGGGGAACTCCGGGTCGAAGCTGTTCTGGTCCCACTCGTCGGCGAACCGCTCGGCCAACTCGTACCAGGGCTCGTCCCGGTACCGCGACCGCATGTCGGGGTCCAGGCTGAAGTGGTGGTAGTAGTGACGACCCTGGAAGTCCTGATGGGCGGCGATGGCCGCGGTGACCTCCGGGCGCACGTAGGGGCGGAGGATCTCGGCGGCGATCCGCGGGTGGTTGGGCACGCACACCGCCTTGCCGATGTCGTGGCAGAGGGACGCCACCACCATCTCGTCGTCCGCCCCCGCCCGTTCGGCCCGGGTGGCCGTCTGCAGGCAGTGGGTCAGCTGGTCGACGCCGAACCCGTCGTACACGTCGGACAGCGACTCCAGCATCCACAGGATCCGATCGGCCACCCTCGTCTGGTTCTTCACCGTCTCGGTCCCGATCACCATCCACTCGTCGCGGGTGGAAACGTCCATGCGGGTGAACGACGTTCGAGGGTCAGTCGATGTGCTCATGCCCCCATTCTCGCACCAAAGTGCGCTCCCGGGCACCTGAGAGGCAGCTGAGATCAGAGGGCCAGGCGCTCGAGCACGTCCGAAGCCGCCGTCTCACGGTCCTCGGCCAGTACCCTCGTGCCCGTTTCCCCCCCGCCCTGGTCCACGCCGGGCGGCGGCCCGACGGGGACGCCGTTGACCAGGCTGAGCGCCACCTCGAGGCCACGCAGCAGCTCACGGAGCTCGGGAGGGGGCGGGAAGTACTCCTCTTCCACGGTCACCGACGAGCGGTGGGCGCCGTGCACGGGATCGAGCCGGTCGACGACCGCCTGCACCAGGGCCTCGGGCGCCGACGCGCCGGCAGTGACGCCGACGGTACCCGAGAGGTCGTCCGGAAGCTCTGAGGCGTCGTTGACCCGGACCACCCGGGGACAGCCGAATGTGATCGCCACCTGTTGCAGGGCGACGGTATTGGAGGAGTTCTCGGAGCCGATGATGACCACGGCGTCGACCATCCCGGCCAGGGACTTGAGGGCGGCCTGCCGGTTGGTGGTGGCGAAGCACAGGTCACTGCGATTGGGCATCCAGAGGTCGGGGAACCGTTGCCGGGCCCGGTCGACGATGCCGGACCACTCATCGTGGCTGAGGGTGGTCTGGGCCAGCAGGGCCACCATCGGTTCGGCGTCGCCGGCGCCGGCCAGCTCGTCGAGGTCGTCCACGTCCTCGACCCGTTCGAGCAGGCGCACCGCCTCCGGCGCCACCGCCATGGTGCCGACCGCCTCCTCGTGACCGTGGTGGCCGACGTAGAGGACGGTGTACCCCTTGCGGGCCCGCACCTTCAACTCGTGATGGACCTTGGTCACCAGCGGACAGACCGCATCGACCACCACCCGGCCGTTGGTCCGGGCGGCGGCGACCACGCCCGGGGCCGAACCGTGGGCCGACAGCATCAGCGGGGCGCCGGCGGGCACGTCGCCGACATCGTCCACGAAGACGACCCCCTGCGCCCGGAACTGGTCCACGACGTGCCGGTTGTGGACGATCTCGTGATAGCAGTACACCGGCGGCTCGAAGACCCGGACCATCCAGGCCAGGGCCTTGATCGCCTTCTCCACCCCGGCGCAGAATCCCCTCGGTTCGGCGAGCACCACTCGGTCGACGGGCACCGGTCCAGGCTACCGGCGACCCCGGCCCCGCCGGACCCGCGGCGTGGGAGGTGAAGGGGACCGGGTAACCTGGGACGATGTCGGCGCCCAGAGTGACGACGGCACCCAAGGTCGTGGCCGTCTCCGAGTCCTCAGCGGCCGACCGCTCCGGCCTCCGACCGGGCGACGAGATCCTCCTCCTCAACGGCCGGTCGCCGCGTGACGTGATCGAGTACAGCCTGCTGGTGGACGAACCCGACCTCGACCTGGTCGTGCGCCGCCGCGGCGTCGGCGAGCCCCTGGCCCTCCGGGTGCGGAAGGAGGCGGGGGAGCCCCTCGGCGCCGAGGTGTCCTCGGCCGTCTTCGACCGGGTCCGGACGTGCGACAACCACTGCGAGTTCTGCTTCATCCATCAACTCCCGAAGGGGATGCGACGCAGCCTCTCGCTGAAGGACGACGACTACCGGCTCTCCTTCCTCTACGGCAACTTCACCACCCTGACCCGCTTCACGGAGATGGACCTCGAGCGGGTGCTCACCGAGCACCTCAGCCCACTGTTCGTCTCCATCCACGCCACCGATCCCGACATCCGGGCCGGGCTGTTGCGCAACCGGCGCGGGGCGACCAGCCTGCGTTGGTTGGGAGCCCTGCTGGAGGGGGGGATCGAGGTCCACGGGCAGGTCGTCGTCTGCCCGGGCCGCAACGACGGGGCCGTCCTCGACGACACCCTGGCCGGTGTGCTCGACCGCTATCCCACCCTGTCCACGGTGGCCTGCGTTCCCCTCGGGGTGAGCCGGTTCTCCCACGAGGAGGCCATGCGCCCCCACGCCACGGAGGAGGCGGCTGCCGTCTGTGACGCGGTGGAGAGGTGGCAGGACACCTTCGTCACCGCCATCGGGAGGCGGATGGTGTTCGCGGCCGACGAGTACTACCTCATGGCCCAACGGCCCTTCCCACCGGCGCGCACCTACGAGGGATTCCCCCAGCACGAGAACGGGCTCGGCATGGCCCGCGCTTTCGAGGCCGCGTTCGGCGGGGACGAGCGGGCCGCCCTCGGCGTCAGACCCGGGTTCTTCGCCGCCGTCGACGGTGCTCCTGCGACCGGCTACCGGGCCCTCCGGTCGGTCGGGGCGGCCCGGCCGACCCCGACGGCGGCGCCGATCGCCATCCTCACCGGTGAGTACGGCGCGCGGGTGCTCGGTCCGCTGGTGGACTCCTTGTCACGCGACGACATCCGCCTGGTGCCGGTGGTCAACCATTTCTTCGGGGGCAACATCGGCGTGTCGGGCCTGCTCACCGGCACCGACCTGGTCGACGTGCTCTCGGGGCAGCCCGAGGGGCATCGCTACCTGCTTCCGGACTCCTGCCTGTCGGAGGGCCGGTTCCTCGACGACCTGACCGTCGCCGATCTCCCGCGACCCGTCGAGGTGGTCCCCACCGACGGTCTCTCCCTCCGCCGGGCGCTCGACGGCTGGACGCCGGCGGACGCCGGCCGGGTCCCGGTGGCCCTTGGAGCCTCCCGATGACCGCGGGCATGGCCGAGCCGGTCCCCGACAAGCGTGACCGACCGCTGGTCGTCATCGCCGGACGCCCGAACGTCGGCAAGTCGACCCTCGTCAACCGCATCGTCGGGCGGCGTGCGGCCGTCGTCGAGGAACGACCCGGGGTCACCCGTGACCGCAAGGAGCTCGACGCCGAATGGTGCGGGCATCCCTTCACCGTGGTCGACACCGGGGGGTGGCTCTCATCCGTCGATCCCCTGGATGCCCAGGTCACCGCCCAGGCGGAGCGGGCCATCGCCGAAGCCGACGTGGTCCTGTTGGTGGTGGACGTGACCGTCGGCATCATCGACGAGGACATGGCCGTCGCCCGCGTGCTCAAGCGGTCGGGCCGGCCCGTGCGGGTGGTGGTCAACAAGGTGGACTCGTCCCAACGCGAGGCGGACGCCTGGAACGCCATGTCGCTGGGGCTCGGAGACCCCTGGCCCGTCAGTGCCCTCCACGGGCGCGGGACCGGGGACCTCCTCGACGATGTGGTGCGTCTCCTGCCCGAGCCGAGCGATGCCGGCGACGGCCCGGACGATGACCACGCCGATGACCCCGGTGGTCCGCAGGCCGGGTCCGTCCCGAGGGTGGCCCTGGTGGGTCGGCCCAACGTCGGGAAGTCGACCCTGTTCAACCGGCTGGTCGGTGACGATCGATCCGTCACCCACGACGCCCCCGGCACCACGCGGGACGCGGTGGACACCGTGGTCGAGACGCCCGAGGGAACGGTCTGCTTCGTCGACACCGCCGGCATGCGGCGCAAGTCGCGGACCGAACGCGGTACCGAGTACTTCTCGGTCCTGCGGGCCCTCGACGCCCTCGACCGGGCCGACATCGCCCTGCTCGTCATCGACGCCACGGCCGGAGTCACCCATCAGGACCAGCGTCTGGCCGAACGGATCGGCGCCGCCGGCTGCCCGACCGTCGTGGTGCTCAACAAGTGGGAGCTGATCGCCACCGAGGACCGCAACGACATCCTGGTCGATATCGGCGACCGCCTCGCCTTCCTCGGCGCCGCGCCGGTCCTCAGGATCAGCGCGCTGTCCGGCTTGGGGGTCCACAACATCCTGCCCGCAGTGGCCGCGGCCGAGGAGGCGTACCACTCGCGGATCCCCACTGGTGAGCTCAACCGCGCCGTGAAGTCGATTCAGATGGCCCATCCGCCGGTCGGGGCCAAGATCCAGTACGCGGTCCAAGGGGCCAACGACCCGCCCACCTTCACGCTCTTCACCAACGGGAGGCTGCAGCCAACCTATCTCCGCTACGTCGAGCGCGGCCTCCGCGAGCGGTTCGAACTGGGCCCGACGCCGATCAAGCTGCGGGTCCGGGCCAAAGGAGCGAACGGCGGTGGGGGTCGACGGCGATGAACCCGGTCCGCATTCGGCGCGTCGGGACGGGGGCCGTCGGCCGGCGGGCGGCGTCCGTCTCCTGTGCCTCCCGGGGGAGGACGATCCGTGCCCTGGTGTGAGCAGTGCGACCAGCGCCTCGAGGACGAGGAACTGACCGAGGAGGGCACGTGCCCAGACTGCGGGTCGGAGCCCCTCGAGCACCGCAAGTCCCCCTGGTACTTCAAGTTCATGCTGGTGGCCAGCGTCATCTACCTCGGATACCGGGCCTTCCAGGGGGTCACCTGGGTGGTCCATCACGTCTGACGATCTGCCCGGGGCGAGACGGGCCACCGGAATTGCGCGTGCCGGGGCCGGACTACGTATGATCTCGCCCATGACGGCCGGAGCGCGATGTCATCAGCCGTGGATCTGAGGGGCGTCGACCTCAGCGACGCCAACCTCGCCGGGGTGGACCTCCAGGGTCGGAACCTGGCCGGCGCCGCACTGACCGGGGCTGACCTGACCGGCGCCAATCTCCGGGGTACCGATCTGACCGACGCCGACCTGACCGGCGCGTTCCTGACGGGTACCGAGTTGACCGGGGCCGACCTGACGGGGGCGGGCCTGTGCAATGCCAAGCTGCGGGACCGCGACCTGACCCATACGACGTTGGTCGGTGCCGTCTTGACCGACGCCGACCTGTCGGGCGCGGATCTGAGCGAGGCCAACCTGTCAGGAGCCGACCTCAGGCACGCCCGGCTCAACGGCACAGATCTGAGTCGTGCCGACCTGACGGGGGCGAACCTGGCCCACGCCAACCTGTCCGGTGCCTACCTGATCGGCGCCGACCTCACCGACGCCGACCTGTCCGATGCCGACCTGGGCAAGGCCAACCTGTCCGATGCCAACCTCTCCGGGACCAATCTCACCGACGCCAACCTCGGCAAGGTGGATCTGACCGAAGTCGACCTGTCGGGGGCCGATCTGACCGGTGCCAACCTGGGCAAGGCCAACCTGACCGACGCCGACCTGTCCGATGCCGACCTGGGCAAGGCCAATCTGACCGACGCCGATCTGTCCGGTGCCGACCTGTCCAATGCAGACCTGGGCAAGGTCAACCTGACCGACGTCGACCTGTCGGGGGCCGATCTGACGGGCGCCAAATTGACCGGGGCCGACCTCACCGGGGCCGTCCTCACCGGCACGATCATGACCGACGCCAACCTGGGCAAGGCCAACCTGACCGATGCGGAACTGTCGGGCGCCGTCCTCACCGACGCCAACCTTTCGGGCGCCGACCTGTCCGGTGCCAACGTCACCGACGTGACCTGGTAATCCGGCGTCCCCGCCCACCCGCTGACGGCTCACCGCGTCACGTCGTCGGACGGGGTTGTCCCTCGGCTTGGAACTTCGCCATCGGATAGATCCGGGCCACCTCCGCAACGGCTGACCGAACGGCGCCGTCCTTGTCGTAGGCGTGCGCCTCGACGGTCACCGTGATCGTCCGGTCGTCACCGCGGAATCTGAGCACCCTGTTGGCCGAGCTCTGCACATCGGCCAGGAACCGCTTGGAGCGCTCGTCGAGCGGGTGCTGAACGACCACATCGACCTCGAAGTGCATGGAGGCACCGTATCGAACGTATGTTCGTCGATCAAGTGGTCGGATCGGCGGGCTCGTGCTGGGCCCTCGTCCTCGGCCCGCGCAGAGGCGCTCCGTCGGATGGCGGGGGAGCCCCCGTCGTCGACTACCATGGCCAATCCGCTCCGGATCCGACTCGGCGGCCACATTTATGGCTTCTGACCAGGGACCGGGACAGGCGGGCTGTGGCGCAGCTTGGTTAGCGCGCTTGACTGGGGGTCAAGAGGTCCCGGGTTCAAATCCCGGCAGCCCGACGAGCACGGTTGAGGTCGAAGAGGAAGTCGCGGACGACCATGGGGATCCGGGGGAAGCGCTCATTCGGTCACCTGGTCCCGGCGCTCTGCATGGCGATGTTGCTTCTCGGAGTCGACGTCGGCCCGGCCTACCCCGGCGACGTCGCCCGGACCCCGCGGCCGAAGACGCTCGAAGCCTGGATCTACCCGTCGCCGTCAGGTCGACCCGCCTGCGATACCGCCTCCGAGCTGGCGACACTCGCGGCCAATCCCATAGCCATCGTCAAGCCGGAGTACCTCGACGTGGACAACGGAGGGCAGGTGGTCGAAGAGACGGCGGCCGGGGGCCTCCCCTGTAACGGTTTCAGCGCCGCCAACCTGGCCAGGGTGAGGATGGCGGCGAAGCGGATCTACGTCACCGTCTCGGCCGGTACGCCCGCCGTCGGAGCCCTTCTTGACAATACCAGCCGCCTGAGGGCGGGCCAACAGGCGATCGAGCGCTTTGTCTCGGCCAACCACATCGATGGCGTAGATCTCGATCTTGAGCCCGACCGGTGGTCCGCGCCCGTTTGGCATTCCTTCATGACCTTTGTGTCGGGCATCGCCGCCTCGTTTCAACCCTCCGGACGTACCGTGGAGGTCGACCTCGATGCATCGACGACGACCCCCCGGGATGCCGAGCGATATGCCGACGTCGCCGCGGCCGGCGCGCACGTCGTCGTGATGGCCTACGACGACGAGTACAGCGTCGCCTGCGCTCCCATCACTCCGTATCACTGGTTGAAGGCGGTGACCTCCTACGCCACGAGCCAAGTTCCCCCCGGTGATCTCACCATTGGCATACCCGCCTACGGGTACTCCACCACCACCTGCGACCAGATCGCCGACATCACGGACGACGTCGCGTATCTGACGATGGAGAAGGAGCCGGGATTCCCCGCGTCCGCCTCGGCCGTCGACGCACTCCGTGACCCCGGCTCCGGGGAGATCCGATGGACGTCGGGGAAGACGCGCTACGACTACGTCGACTCCACCGCGCTGAACGACAAGTTGGAGGTGCTCGAGCGCATGGGCGTCACCGATGTGTCGGTCTGGAGCCTGGGTGGCCAACCCTGGTTCAACCGCAACCCATAGCTGGGCGGGATCAATCCGGCCGGGGCGTCGAGTTCTCAGCCGGACTCACGAGCCGGTCCACGCCACCGACCACGACTGCTTGTTGGAGGTGCAACTGTTCGTGGTCCCGTTGGTGTAGGTCGCCGTCTCGAGGACCGAACCGGCCGCCCGCGCCGCGCCGCTGGCGTTCACCCCGTGGAAGTGCCCCTCGAAGGTGATGGTGAACGTGGCCGGGTAGTTGTCGGGTCCGACGACCCCGGTCTGGGTCGAGGTCGAGGAGAACGAGCCGTCGGCGGCCAGGGCCACCGAATCGAGCACGACCGGGGCGTCCGACGAGAGGGTCGTCCCGTCGCAGTAGAGGTAGTCCACCGGGATGGAGATGTCCTGCAGTTGGGTCTGGCTTCCCACGTTCAGGGTGATTCCGTAGCCGTTCGCCGAGTACGAGCCCGAATAGGTGCCGACCGGTGGAAGGGTCGTGGGTTGGGTCGGCTGCGTATCCCACGCCACCGACCAGGACTGCTTGTTGGAGGTGCAGCTGTTCGTGGTCCCGTTGGTGTATGTCGCCGTCTCGAGGACCGAACCGGCCGCCCGCGCCGCGCCGCTGGCGTTCACCCCGTGGAAGTGCCCCTGGAAGGTGATGGTGAACGTGGTCGGATAGTTGTCGGATCCGACGACCCCGGTCTGGGTGGAGGTCGAGGAGAACGAGCCGTCGGCGGCCAGGGCCACCGAGTCGAGCACGACCGGGGCGTCCGGGGCGAAGGTCGTATCCGCGCACTCGAGGTAGTCCACCGGGATGGAGATGTCCTGGAGCTGGGTCCGGCTACCCGACACGTACAGCGAGATCCCGTAGCCGTTCCCCGAATAGGAGCCCGAATAGCTGCCGGCCGGTGGGAGGGTGGTTGGCTGGGTCGGCTGCGAGCCCCGCGTGATCGACCAGGACTGCTTGTTGGAGGTGCAGCTGAAAGTGGTCCCGTTGGTGTAGGTCGCCGTTTCGAGGACCGAACCGGCCGCCCGGGCCGCGCCGCTGGCGTTCACCCCGTGGAAGTGCCCCTGGAAGGTGATGGTGAACGTGGTCGGGTAGTTGTCGGACCCCACGACCCCGGTCTGGGTCGACGTCGAGGAGAACGACCCGTTGGCGGCCAGGGCCACCGAGTCGAGCACGACCGGGGCATCCGGCGCGAAGGTCGTTCCCGCGCACTCGAGATAGTCCACCGGGATGGAGATGTCCTGGAGCTGGGTCTGGGTTCTCGACACGTACAGCGTGATCCCGTAGCCGTTCGCCGAGTACGCGCCCGAATAGCTGCCGACCGGTGGGAGGGTGGTGGGCTGGGTCGGCTGGGCATTCCGCGTGACCGACCAGGACTGCTTGTTGGAGGTGCAGCTGTAGGTGGTCCCATCGGTGTACTTCGCCGTCTCGAGGACCGAACCGGCCGCTTCGGGAGCCCCATTGCTGAATCCTTGGAACCGACCGGCGAAGGTGATGGTGAACGTGGCCGGGTAGTTGTCGGACCCCACGACCCCGGTCTGGGTCGACGTCGAGGAGAACGACCCGTTGGCGGCCAGGGCCACCGAGTCGAGCACGACCGGGGCGTCCGGCGCGAAGGTCGTTCCCGCGCACTCGAGGTAGTCCACCGGGATGGAGATGTCCTGGACCTCGGTCTGGCTTCCCGACACGTACAACGTGATCCCGTAGCCGTTCGCCGAGTACGAGCCCGAATAGCTGCCAGAGCGGGCCTGCACCACCTGGATCGCCGATCCGCTCACCGTCTTCCCGTGCGCGTCGGTGAGCTTCACTGTGACCGCGTAGTGACCCGGAGCGACGTACTGGTGCGTGGCCCTTGCCCCGAGGCCGGCCAGCGTGACCGTCTTCGAGCCGTCACCCCAGGTCAACGTCAGCTTCTTTGCGGAATCGCCCTTCGGCAAGACGCTCTTGCTGACGGCGACGGTGGCGTTCTGTCCCACTGCCACGGTCGCGGGCAGCAGGGTGACGATCGCCTGGGGGCTGTCGGCCGCGCCGGCGGTGCCGCCGAGTCCGGCGATGGCCAGGGTGGAGATGACGAGTGACAAGGAGAACGTCAGACCCGCCAACCGCCGGCCGCGGCGTACGGGAGAGGAGGTCCGTTCCGTCCTGCGACTCTCGGATCGTCGGATGGAGGCCGACGCCATCGCGTTCGGCGGAGTGTGGCGGAACATGGTGATCTCCCTGCTAGATCGTTGAGATGTCGCGTTGCCCGTTGCTCGAGCATTTCTACCTGAAAGGACTGTGTCTGTCACCAGGCATTTACCCGTCAGGCACAGCCTCGAACACGGAGAGAGATCGATAGTGGTCGCTCCGTGGCGACGCACGCGTATCGTCGACTCGGCAACGCAGAGCCCGGGCGGCTCCCGACCGCCTTCCGGGGCGGATCATCTATCGTCATCGTCGGTGGAACTTCTGCTGCGTCCGGGAAGGGCCGATGACGAGCAACCTCTGCTCGGGCTCTTTGACGAAGCAGTTCTCTGGTTGACCGATCGAGGTCTGAGTGGACAGTGGGGTAGTCGGCCCTGGTCGGAGCGACCCGAGACCAAGGAGCGGGTCGCCAGCTTGGCCGGCAGTCCCGGACTCACCGTCGCGCAAGTCGACGATGCATGCGTCGGCGCTCTCGAAGTCAGTGAGGATTCACCTTGGTACGCTCCGGTGACGGACGAGCCCGGCCTGTACATCGTGCTTCTCCTGGCTTCCAGGCGGTTCGTCGGGAAGGGAATCGGGACCGCGCTGTTGGATCATGCCCGCTCCGACTGCCTGTCACGGGGCCTCGGTCTCCTGCGAGTCGATTGCTGGGCCGGCGGGCAGCAGCGGCTCGTGCGGTACTACGAATCAGCGGGATTCACTGCAACCGAGTCCTTCGATCGGAAAGGGTGGCCGGGGCAGCTTCTTGTCCAGCGGGTCGGGAGATGAGCCCTAGCCCCCGGAGTCCGTTGGCCAGGAGAGCGTGGCAAAGATCTTTCTCCCGTTGTGCTGATCCGACGGAAAGATCATCTCCTTGTTCGGCCGCACCTCACAGAGGAAACCGGGGAACACCTCCAAATCGAAGAGTGAGACGGGCCACCTCCCGTTGTTGAAGAGGATCCAGAGCACCCCAGGCTCCTTTGTGCCGAGCGAGACCTGTGCCAGTTCCGGGACGACGAAGCTGAGGTTCCCGTTCTTCAACGGGAGTTTCTGAAGGTCGAGCCTCGAAGTCTTCTCGGAGTCGGGCATCTTCCTCATTCCGTCGATGTCCGTCGGTCAGTTGTCGGCCGGCGCTCTCGGGGGTCCTCCCCGTGGCCCTTGCCGCTCCCCGGCCGCATCCCTCTCGTTCCGCCCATGGCCCGGCCAACCTACCGGAAGGGCTCGGTGCAGTCGGTGGGGGAGCCGAACCGGTGGTCCGGCCCCCGGCTCGCCAGCCGCCGGGTGTCCACCGGTTCGGTCCGCACCGCGTCAGGTAAGTGCTCCACGACCGCCAGGGTAGGGCGGAGAGGTGGCTCCCGCGCTTGTCACCGAACTGTCACCGAAAGCTCCCCGGGCCGGCTCCCAGGACCGCCCCCGCGGTTCTGCGAGAATCAAGCTGTGATGGTGATGGTCAGACCGGCCCGCGCCCCTGACGCCGAGGCGATTGCCGCGCTCCTCAACGCACACCTGGCCACGACGACGATCGAATGGACCGATACGCCACACACGCCGGACAGCGTCCTGGCCTGGCTGGACGAGCACGAGACGGTGCTGGTGGCCGAGGAGGGGGATGACGTCGTCGGTGTGGCGGCCTTCGGGTGGTTCCGGGACGTCGTCAAGCGTCCGGGCTACCGGTTCACCGTGGAGAACACGATCCACGTGCGGGAGGACAGATGGGGTTCGGGAGTGGGCCGGGACCTCATGGGTGCGCTCGTCGACAAGGCGCGGACGGGCGGCAAGCACACGATGATCGCGGCCATCGATGCCACCAACGAGGGGTCGATCCGGTTCCACGAGCGGCTCGGATTCGTCGAGGTGGCCCGCATGCCCGAAACCGGTGCGAAGTTCGGTCGCTGGTGCGACCTCGTCCTCCTTCAGCTCCGTCTCGATGATCGGCCGGCACCCCCGGAATCCTGAAGCGGTTGCCCCCCCGAGCCCGCGGCACCGTATGATCTCGGTGTCGAAGGAGCGGCCATGGAGGCGAGACCCGGCTACGACGCCCTCGTGATCGGAGGGGGAATCGCCGGCCTGACCTCGGCCATCGCCCTCCAACGGGTCGGGCTGCGGGCGCGAATTCTTGAACGGGCCACGGCCCTGACCCAGGCGGGCACGGCACTCTCCCTGTGGCCCAACGCGCGGGCCGCCCTCTCCGAGCTGGGGCTGTCCTCCGCTCTCTCCGACATCGGGGTCGAGGAGCCGGGCGGGATCATCCGGGATTGGACCGGTCGGGAGATCGTGACCCTCGACCAGACCCGCCTCTCTCAGCACCTCGGCACACCCACGTTGGTCGTCCACCGGGGAAGGCTCCAACAGCTCCTGCTCGGCGCGGCGTCCGACATACCCATCGCCATGCACACCACGGTGTCGCATATCGCCTCAGATGGGGACGGGGGCGTGGTGACGACATCCAGCGGCGAGACCCTCCATGCCCCCTTGGTGGTGGCCTGCGACGGCATCAGATCGGTGGCCCGCCCGGCCATGGGAAATCCACGGCCGCGCTTCACCGGCAGGACCAGTTGGCGGGCCGTACTCGGCGGCGCTTCACATCTCGTTTCCGGTGCCTGCCTCACGACGGGACAGGGCAAGCAGTTCATTGCCAGCAATGTCGAGGGCGGCCTGGTGTATTGGGCCGCGGATGTCGGACTGCCCGAAGGGGCCAACGAGGCCATGGTCGGCCGGAAGGAGTTCCTGCTCCGACAGTTCTCCCGGTGGCACGATCCCATCTGCGAGCTCATCCGACGCACCGACGAGGAGGACCTCGTGATCGCGGACGTGTTCGATTCGGTCCCGAGACGTCTGTTCCGTGACCGGATCGTCGCGCTGGGAGACGCCGCCCACCCCATGACGCCCGATCTCGGGCAGGGCGCCTGTCAGGCGATCGAAGATGCCGTCGTGCTGGCGGCCTGTCTGTCCGAGGGCCGGGACGTTTCGCAGGCCCTTGCCCGGTACGAGGCCGCCCGGCTCCGACGGGTCCGGATGGTGGTGCGGTCATCGCGCCGGCTGGGACGGATCGCCACCACCGATTCCAAGGTCGGCTCTCGGATGCGGGACGCATTCGCCGCGCATATGCCGGACTGGCTCAACCGGAAGCTCGTCGGGCGGTATGCCAGCACGGCGTCGTTTCTGAAGACGCTCCCGCAGGCAGCCTGAGCCGGAGATCCCGGCAGACAGGTCGGCGGTGAACCTCGTCTCCCCTGGATGGGCCGCGTAGAGTTGCCTCCTGCGGATGGACCGAAGTGCGGTCGTGAGCCTCAGATGGACGAAGGAAGGACCCCGAAGGACGCATGGCCAGTTCACCTCCAGCGGCTCCCGAACCCAGGGCCCACGGGACACTGCCCGGCCGGACCTCCCTCGTGTGGCCGCTCGTCGCCGCCACGGTGGCCGCCGTCGCCGTCACCGCCTACCTCGCGCACTGGGGACAGCGGTACGGTCTGGACCTCCACGTCTACAGGGATTCGGTGCGCAACTGGAACGCCGGGCACGATCCGTACCTCTCCTCGTTCACCCGCTACGGGCTCCCGTTCACCTACCCGCCGTTCGCCCTTCCGTCCCTTGCCGTCCTGACGTTGACCTCGTTCACGGTGACCCAGTGGTCGCTGTGGGGAGCGAGCATCCTTGGGGCCACGGCTTCGGTCGTGTTCGTCATGCGGGATCGAGGACAACGGAGCGGTCTCCACCTCTGGTTGGGCGCGTTCACCTGGGTCTGCGTGGCCGTCCTCCTCCTCGAGCCAGCGCGGAGCGGCGCCGACTACGGGCAGATCGAATTCGTCCTGATGTTCGTCGTCGTGGCCGATGTGACCGTGGTGCCTGCTCCCTACCGGGGCCTCCTGATCGGCATCGCCGCCGCCATCAAGCTCACGCCGCTCATCTTCATCGCTGTCCTGCTCGTCGAGCGGGACTGGAAGTCAACCGCCCGGGCGCTGGCTTCGTTCGTGTCCTGCACCCTGCTCGCCTGGGCGCTCTGGCCCGGACTGTCGAGTGCGTTCTGGAATCACGACGTGGTCCGGCCCTCGAGGGTCGGGCCCGTCGCCTCCGCCAGCAACCAGTCGTGGTACGCCATCCTCCATCGAGCCCCGTTTCCGGCCACCGGATCAGCCGGGCTCTGGTTGCTGGTGTCCATACTCACGCTGGGCCTGGCCGTCTTCGTGGCCCGGAGATGCGCCGTCACCGGGAGACAGTCCCTCGGCCTGCTCTCGATCGCCCTGGCCGGCCTGCTCGTCAGTCCGATCTCCTGGACGCACCATTGGGTGTGGGTGCTGCTGATCCCACCGATCATCATCGGCCACGGGCCGGCGGCGATCCCCGGTGCCGTCCGGACCATGCTCTGGGCCATCGTGGCCATCACGATCGTGGGTCCGTACTGGTGGTTCTCGTCCGGGGCGGCAGCCGACGCCCTCGAGGCGCTGCTACCCCTGTGGACGTTCGCACTTCTCGCGGCCTGGAGCTCGATCGAGCTGGCCAGCTGGCGGCGGGGCAGCCCGGTGGCCACCTCGCCGGCCGGGTCGGAGGGTGCCCCTACGACGCCTTCCGGCGACTCGGTGCTTTCGCCCCGGTCTTTGACGTGATGTTGGTCGGGGACTTCGCGGTGGTGGCCTTGCGGGTCGGCGCCGGTTTTTTGACCGGAGCCCTCTTCTTCGGGATCGCGGGCTTCGATCCCGTACCCGACTGCTTGGCCTGACCGGCTCCGTCCTTGATCGATTTGATGCTGGCGCTCAGGACGTCCATGAGGTCGGCGACGTTCGTCGCCGCCGGCTCGGTCGACCCGAGGACGATCTCGTTTCCCTGCTGCTTGGCCTCGACCAGCTCTTCCACCTTCTGGCGGTGGGTGTCGTGGTACCGGCTCGGATCCCATTCGGACTCCATGGACTCGAGCAGGAGCTTGGCCATGGCGATCTCCCGTTCGCTCAGCTCACCGGCACCGGGGAGGTCGGGCAGCTCCTTCGTCGGTGACCGGATCTCGTCGGAGAAGTACATGGTCTCCAGTTTGAGCACCTCGTCGTCGGGACGGATGGCCACCGGGTACTCCTTGTTCCGCATCACCAGCGTGCCGATGGCCACTTTGTGCGATTCCCGCATGACTTGGCGGAGCAGTGCGTAGGCCTTGCCGGCTGCCTCCCCTTCAGGAGCCAGGTAGTAGGTCGAGCGGTAGAAGACGGGGTCGATCTCGTCCAGATCGACGAAATCGGTGATCTCGATGAGCCGAGACCGCTCCGGTTCGGCGGCCGCCAGCTCATCGTCGGTCAGGATGACGTACTCGCCCCCGCCCAGATCGAACCCCTTGACGATCCTGCTGGCCTCGACTTCCTTGCCGGTCCGTTCGTTGACCTTCTTGTACCGGATTCGGTCCGAGGTCCCCGCCTCCAGTTGGTTGAAGTGGATGGCCTTGTCCTGGGTGGCGGGATAGAGCCCGACCGGGACGTTGACCAGCCCGAAGCTGAGCGAGCCCTTCCAGATGGTTCGTGCCATGCAGCTCCTTCGTCGCGGTCAGACCGGATCCGACACCCTGTCACAGCCCCCGACAAGGTTAGTTCCGGCCCTCGATCCTGCTCAAGAGGCAGTTTCACAAGGCGGTTCGTGGGTCGATACCCGGTCTGGCGTCCAAAGATGCTCACGGCCGGGTACCGGCCGGCTCATCCCCCGACGGTCTTGAACCGCCAATTCCCGAGGTCGATCATGTGCGCGCTGCATGCCTCCACCTGGACCAGGTTGCCCCGGTGGTCCGCGAATTCACCGCTTCCCTCGACCGGCCCGGGACAGGCATGGGCGGTCCCCGTGGCGGGATCCCGGCACAGTCGGAAACAGTGACCAGGGTCCATGATGAAGGCCGGGGTATAGAAGTCTCCGCCCTCTGATCCCCGAGTGACCGCCGGTACCGGCGGCCCCGCCGGCTCGATCCGGCGGGCGGCGGGCGGGCGGCGGCAGGACCGGTGTCGCCGGACGACGAGCGTCATCGCCAGTGCGACCAGCACGATCGCCGCGGCAATGAGGGTGACGGCGAGGTTCACGAGCGGTCGGGCTCGAGGCCCCCGGCAGATCGGGACGTCGTTCGGAGCGGCTTTGGAATCGTGGATCTCGCCTGACCGATCATGGCCTGCACCTCGGGGTCGACTGTCCTCGCCAGTATGGCCCAACGCTGTGACCCACGGATCCTTCCGGCCGCGCCTGAGCGGGCGGAAAATGCCCATCAAGTGTCCAAACCGACCTGCCGATGCCACACGCATGGAGGCCCGCCCGGCATCGGAGGCATCGGAGGCATCGGAGGCATCGGAGGCATCGGAGCAGGTTGCCGTGCTGTTGCGGTCCAGGTACCGCTGCGATCGCTGCTACAAGAATTGCCGGGTTCCCTGCAGGTTCACCGGCGAGGAATTCCGGCGGTTGATCCGGGCCGTGTGCTCGATCTGTGAAGGTGACGCCACGGAGACCTCCGGGCCCACGGTGCGAGACGAACCCTCAGCGGGGTGGTTGACACTCTGTAGCGATGCCGACGGACGATTCCGCTCCCAGTGACCGGTCCCTGGTCGATCTGGCACTGGTCGGCGACCACGCCTGCTCGGCGTCCCTCGTCGCGGGTCGGGTCACGAGTGCCGGGGGCGCCGTTCCCGTACCTCGCGGACGGGAGCGAGCCGGACCATGCAGTTGTAGGTCACCAGGGCGATGGCCAGGTGCATGGCCATCAGCACGGCGACGGCCTTTGCCGGCGCGCCGTTGAGGAAGATCCATACGTCCGGTGCGAACAGCACGATGGTCACCAGGACGGCCAGGCGCAGGTACAACCACCGCGGTGCCGAGCTGACGCGGGTGATGATCGGCCACCCCACGCAGGCGATGAGCACGCCGATGATGGTGAGCTTGGAATAGTCGGAGAACCGGAAGTGCACGTATCCCTCGGTCGACGGGAACACAGCCGTGCCGATCGCCACCAACGCCGCGTCCGCCGCCAACGAGCCGACGATGGAGGCCACCGAGGCCACCACGACCATCACCGCCGAAGGCTGCCGGTGTCTGGGCGCGAGGTCGATGCGGGCCCAGCTCAGCGCTTCTTCGAATGCAGTGGATTGCGGACTCACAGGGAGCTCCTCCCGGTCTCGGTGGCGAGGTCTGATGGCGGCGTGCCCGGCCATGGTAAGGCCCAGAGGTGACGGGAACATGAAGCCTCGGACAGATGTGTCATGTCCCGGCTCGGGCCGACATGGTGATGAAATCACGTGCCCACCAGGACTCGAAATACCGGCCCGGCGTGCCGACCATCCCCGGCAGCAGTTCGGTCCCGTCGGACGGCGTGGCCGGCCCCGCAGGCGTGCGCGGTTGGTAGGCGGAGAAGTTGACCCAATCGGTGTTGATGTCGAGCTCCATGGCCCGGACGGCCCCCGCCCGGGCCAGGAGATCGGCCAGATCGGTGATGTTGAGCCCGGGGCCCCCGACGTAGACGAGCGCCCCATCGGCAGTGATCCCGATCCCCGAGCGCCACACGTACACCGCGTCGCCGAGCGTCGCGCCCCACCTGGTCGTGTCCGAGGCGTCGAGACCGGCAACGGGTTGGCCCCCGTCGACGATCAGGTCGAGATTCTGGCGAACCGAGACCACCGACGGGCTCATGGCCACGTCGGATCCCCATGCCCCCACGGTGGCCGAGCCGTCGGCGTCGATGACGAAGGAGGCGGCTCCGGTCCGCAGGGGAATGATCGTCCGGCCATCGGTGTAGTAGCCGCCATCCGCCGCCGACATCAGGAAGCCGGCGTTGAACGCGGCGACGAGGGAACCGGCTGCACTGCTGGTGATGGGGGCGGTGTGGGTGAACGTGCCGCCGCCCGGAATGATGCTCCCGGAGTACAGGGTCGCCCGCAGCAGCTTGGTATCCATCCAGGCCACGCCCACGACATAGCTGGTGTGGACGGGATCCGGCCGCAACGTCGTCTCGTAGACGGCGGGGATGCCGGCGATCAGACGACCGGCCGGCGACCACTGCCCTTCACCGGGGATGGGCGGGCTGGCGACCGGGACGATCGGGGCCGGCGGTGGGAGGTGGGCCGGCCCGGCACTCACCACCACCGGAGCCCGCTTGGGCACACGGATCGAACCGGCAGGGGGCTTCCCTCCCCGGGCCGGCGGGTGATGTGTGTACCACTCGTTCTCGATCCAGTTGACGGTGCCGGCCCCACCGTGGTCTCGGGCCCACTCGGCGAAACGGGCGCTCACCGAGGCGCCCAGTGAGGGATCGGTCAATGCCCCGCCCAAGGAGACGGCCAGCCAGACCAGGAATCCGGCCAGCGCCAAAGCCACGATCCGGCGGCGGACGAACCGGGACCTCCTCGGACGTTTGTCCCGCCTGTACCGGGGACGTTCGGGCGGCCGTCGAACATCGGTCCGCGTGACGGTATCGGTCAAGGTGCCCCGGGTCGGGCGCGATCGGCGGCGTCACGAGCAGGTACTTGTCGAGATCCGTCGTCGGTGTAGGCCATCGGTTTCACCGTACGCCTCCTTCCTGACGGCTACGTGAAGTTCGAGGGAAAGATCCGTTTCAGTTCACCATTGCCGTCGTCAACAGAGCGACGGATCGGCTCGATCGGCATCGAAGGGAGCCCCGTCGCCTGGTCGGATCGCCCCACCGTTCGACCCGCGCCCCGACGACCTGCGCCACGACACCTCCATACGTGCGCCACCGGACGGTGCACTCGTCACCGACCACGTCCCACCGGATGCCCTGACCACCGAGTCGGCGATGGCGAGCCCGAGTCCGACGCCACCCGGTTCGTCGGTCCCGCGGTGGAAGCGGTCGAACACGAGCGACCGCTGCGAAACCGGGATCCCCGGCCCCGTGTCGTCGACGCGGAGGAAGACACGACTGCCGTTCCCTCCGACCTCGACACGAACGCACCCCCCGGTGCCCGCGTACCTGCACGCGTTGTCGACGAGCACGCCGACCAATCGGTCGATCCAGCTCGCATTGGCCTGGATCCAATAGGGCTCCGCGCCCTCGACCTCCACGACCAGGTTCACCCCGCGCCCGGTGGCCACCGGTTGGAAACGCTCGCCGCAGACCTGTACCGCCGTGGCGATGTCGGTGCGTTGCTCGCGTTGGGCAGAGGTTCCCTCATCGTCGGCCCGCGCCAACCACAACAGCTCATCGATGATGTGCCGGAGCCGGTGGCCCTCCTGCGAGATCCGGCCGAGCACCGACCGGTACTCCTCGGGAGATCGCGGGCGGCTCAACGACAACTCGACCTCGGCCTCGATCACGCTCAGTGGCGTTCGCAGTTCGTGGGAGGCATCGGCCGTGAACTCGGCCTGGCGCCGTTGCACGATCTCCAACGGTGCCGATGCCCGAAGACCGACGACGAGGGATCCCCCGTACACCACGACCAGGAGTGCCACCCCGAACAGGATTTCGGGAGCCAGCAGGGCGTTCCTGACCCGGTCCAGTTGGGCCAGGCTCTCTCCGGCGATCAGCCAACCCGATCCGTACCTGACGGCGCCGACGCGAAAGCGCGTGCCCCCGGCGCTGACCGTGGTCGGGGCACCGGTCATGGTCAGGTGGGGAAGCCGCGGGGAGCCGGGGGACAGTGCCGTCGACGAACCGGATGCCGTCCCGGTCCACAAGAAGATCGGCGCGTCGTCGAGGTCGTCGTCCCCGGTCACCGATTCCGGCAGTGCGCGAAGAGCCTCGGGTGTCTCCCTCGCGGTCTGTGACAGGCGGACGGCGATCCGGGCGTCGGCCTGTTCGGTGAGGCGGCGGGCGACGAGCAGATTCAACGAGAGCACGGCCACGACGTAGCAGGCCATGACCACCACCGTCGCCACCGTCGCCACCCTGGCCGCGTGGAGGCGGCGGGACCGCCCGGCGTTCACCTGGCCCACGGCTCGTTCACCGGGACACCAGTCGATACCCCGAGCCACGGACCGTCTCGATCTTGGCGTTGCTGTCCGCGATCTTGGCCCGGAGTCGGCCCACATGGACATCGATGGTGTTCGACCCCACCGCGTCCGCCTCGTTGTCCCAGGTGTGGAGGGCCATCGACCGGCGGGTGACGACCGAGGGGCTCCGCCGGAGCAGTATCTCCAGCAGCCCCGTCTCTGTCCATGTCAGATCGACGGGTTTGCCGTTCACGGTGACCTGGCGAAGATCAGGATCGAAGAGGAGATCGCCGCACTGGAGACGTGCACCGACCGACAGCGCCGGCCGCCGTTGCAGGGCCCGCAGCCGGGCCAGCAATTCACCGAACTCGAACGGCTTGACGAGGTAGTCGTCGGCACCGCCGTTGAGGCCGGTGATCCGGTCAGCGGTCGAATCCCGTGCCGTCAACATCAGCACCGGTACCCGCTCACCCCTCCGCCGGGCCTGCTCGACGACCTCGAGTCCGCTCAGCCCGGGCATCCGCCAGTCGATGACCGCCACCTCGTAGTCGTAGGTGCGGAGGTGGAGATCGGCCGCGTCGCCGTCGGCGACGGCATCCACGACATACCCGTTCTCCCGGAGGCCGCGATCGAGCACGGAGCGAAGGGCAGCGTCGTCCTCGGCGACGAGCACTCTCATCCCGGGCCGGCCGGAGGTTCGAGCGAACGTGCCATCGCCCCAACGGTACCGACAAATGATGACGACTTGATGACGGCGGACGCCCAGGCGCGGGTGGTGCCGACGGCGACCGCCCTCCTCAACCGCTCAGTCGTGCCCGGATACAGCTAGCGGCTGCGCTTGACCAGGGTCAGCGCCAGACGGGGACAGCTGGAGACCGCCCGCTGGGCGTGCTCGATCAGATGGGGTGGTACGCCCTCGGTGTCGATGACCGGGAAGCCCCAGGGGTCGAGGCGGACCCGCTCGGGCAGCAGTTCGGCGCAGATCCCTTTTCCGTCGCAGGCGGTGGGGTCGACGACCACCTCGTATCGGATGTCGCTCACCGCGACGGCACCTGTCGGCCCGGCGGGATCATGAGGAACGGAGGCGCAGTCGTGTGGCACGGGCCCCGTTGCAGGTGGAGCGCCGCATGATCTCCGAACACCCGCAATGCCGTCCGGACGAACCGGGCCGCGCCATCCGGGTGGCGGCAGGCACCGCGGCCTTCGATCAGCCCGCACAGCGCCGGCACGGCCGAGATGCCGCCGCGGAGTGAGGCCGGTTGCACGGCCAGGAGGTCCATGGTCGTGGTCAGGGCATCGAGTCCGTTGATGCAGGGCCCGCACTGGCCCGCACGTTCCGCTGCGAGGTACCGGACAACCCGGCTCACCTCGAGCAGGGGGCAGACACCGGCCGGGAGCAGAACGACGACCCCCGGCCCGATCGAGGAACCGTGGCTCCGGGCGGCTTCTTCGGTCAGGGGCATGGACCAGGCTTCGGCCGTGGTCACCCAGCCACCGCCGTAACCGCCGAGCAGCACACCCTGAACCGGCGGGGTGCCATCGGATCCGAGGGAGAGCGTCTCGGCCAGTCGGGTGCCGAGCGGTGCTTCGACGATCCGCGGATCTGGCCACCGCCCCACGACGGTCAAGAGCGCGGTGCCGGGCGACGCCTCGGTTCCGATCCGGCGGAACCAGTCCGCACCGAACCGGGCGACCAGCGATGCGTGGGCCAGCGATTCCACGTTCTGAACCAACGTCGGACGACCGCCGACTCCCGACTCCCGGACCGAACGAAGCGTCACGAACGAAGGAATGCCCGGGGAGCGGCCGTTGGCCGTGTTGACCACGGCCGACTCCTGGCCGGCCAGGAACCGGTCGGGGGCGATCAGGACGTCGACGGAGCAGTGATCCAGTCCGCGGCGCCTCCGCTCACCGATGGCCCGGTCCATGGCGGAGGCGCACGCCGGCGGCACGTGCACGAGGACCCGGGAGGCCCCGACGCTCGATGCCGCCAGCACGGCGCCGTCGAGGATGAGGTGGGGAAGTTGGCGGAGCAGGAACCGGTCCTTGCCGCTGGCCGGCTCTCCCTCGGCCCCGTTGGCCACGACCACCGCTCGCTTGAAGCCGGTGCCGCGTACCGATCGCCACTTGGTCCCGACCGGGAACCACCCGCCGCCGTGCCCCCGCAGCCCGCTGCGGTCCAGCTCGTCGATGAAGCTCGATCCCTTCCAGGCGGGGAGGGGGCCCCAGGTGGCGAGATGCTGGTCGAGACCCACGGGCACCCCGGGCTCGCCGATCCTGCTCAGCAACCGATCCGGCCCCGGGGGCGGGGTGACCGAGCGATCGCCCGTCGCGCCCGTCGGCCGGATGGAGACACCGCCCTCGGCGGATCTCATCGGCCTGCCACTCCGGTCACTGAGCCGGACACCGTGTTCGCGTTCTGATCGATGTCGACGGTCATCGTCAAGGCCTGCGGGTTCGGCGTCGCCACCGAAGCCCCGATCGTGTTCCCGCTGAGTGACGTCACCGGCCCGTGGTACCCACCGAAGGTCACCGAGCCCGAAGACATGGCGATGCCCCCACCCTGGTCGGCCACGCCGTCCAGGACCACGACCAGGGGAGTGGACGACGCGTCCTGCAGCTGCATGGTCAAGGTTGCCTGCACCACTCCCTGCGCATCCGGAGCCGTGGTCGACACCGATCCGCTGAGTCCGTAGGTGAACGGAGTCGAGGGCACCGCGGCCGTGCGGTGGCCCACCGGCGTTGCCGCCGGGCCACCGCCGGTGGGCACGGCGTACCTCTGGGCCAGCTGGGCCAACAACGCCTGCGAGGTTCCCGCACGATGCGACCAGCCCGGTCGCAGCGGACCAACGGCCGCGAACACGACCATGCCGGTCAGCGCCACCACCACTCCGGCTGCGCCGGCCGCCCTGCGTCCGGTCGGGAATGTCCGGCCGGTGGCCAGACGGCAGGCCACGGCAGCCAGCACGGCCACCCCGCACACCGCGTCGATGCCCAGGACGAAGGGGAGCGATGCGTCCGAACCGCTCCCCAGGCTGTGGAAGACGGCGATCGGCCAGCACAGGTAGGCCAACCAGTGGACGAACCGCCAGGACGAGTAGCCGATTCGGTGCCGGAGGGCGCTGGTGACGAGCACGACCAGCAGAAGGTCGAACCCGAGCGCCCCGAGCCCGATCCAGATCGGCCGGTACGGCGTGTGGAAGGGGAGGAATGCGCTGGCGAACCCGATGGGGACATACCCGTCGCTGACCGTCGTGACCACGTGGAGGGCGACGAATCCGATGCAGAACAGCGAGACGTTGCGGTGGACGCTCTGGGAGAGGAAGCGGGGCCACCGTTCGGTTGCCCAACCGACGGCGGCCACCACGCCCATCACCACGCTGACCGTCAGCAGGACCAGTGCCACGACGCCGGTGGCCCGGGTGAGGTACCACAGCGCCTTGCCGCCCGTGGCCGTGGCCAACTGGAGGACGGCGGGACTCATCGCCGCGATCCCACGGACGGCGACGGTCGATGGGCGGCACGGACAGCGCCGACGGACCCGTCCGGCCAGCCACCGACGGCGAGCGTGGTGCCGTCCAGCCCGACGAGCCGGGACGGGAGACGCTGGTCCTCGAGCCACGTGACCGCCGACCGGCCCATGACCATCGCCGCCGTCGATGCCGTGTTGGCGTCGACGCAGGACCCGGCGGCCACCGACACGGTCTTCCACGGGGTTCGCGCCGGCGAGCCGGTGGCGGGGTCGATCAGGTGGTGCACCGGGAGTCCGCCGACCGTCCAGTGGCGCTTTCCGATCCCAGACGTGGCCAGACCCCCCGAGGTAACGGCCACGGTCACCGGCGCCCCGGTGTCACCGCAGACGTCGGCGATGCCGATGCCGAAACCGCCCTCGGGAGCCGGCCCACGCACGGCGATGTCCCCACCCAGCGACACGAGGACGCCGCAGTGCAGGCGTGAGGCGATCGAGGTGGCGGCCAGGTCGGCGGCCCAGGCCTTGGCCGTGGCCCCGAGGTCGAGCACGACACCGGCCGGCAGCGCCACCGTCGACCGCTCGGCATCGACGGACACCGATCTCCATCCGGTGACCGGGTCCGGCTCCGGAAGGTCGCCGGGCACCCCCTGCATCACGGCGGAGAAATCGCGGTCGTAGCCGATGCGGCACATGGCAGCACCGACGGTCGGATCGACCGCACCGTTCGTCAGGCGCGCGGCACGCAGGGCGATGGTCACCGACTCGAGCAGGTCGGCACTGACGGGAATCGGTCTCCCCGAAGCGGCCGCGGCGTGCAGCTTGTTGACCTCGGAGTCCGGACGGAACCTGCTGGCCACCGCCTCCACGCGTGCGAGCTCCGCGTGGAGCAGCCCGGTGGCAGCCACCACCCTGTACCGGTCGGTCACCACGAGGTCCACCCTGGTCGACCACACCTCCGACCGGTAGACCCCGAGACGCGGGCGCCGGCCCACCCCGACGGCGGTCGCGCTCAAGTTGCGCCGCTCACCACGGGCGCCTGCTGCTGCGTCGGGGTCGGAGCGGTGTCCGGGGGCGACAGGCTGCCCGGCTGCGGCGCCGCCGCAGCCGGCCCCGCCGGGGTGGTGGCGGCGGTGCCCGATGCCGGACCCGGGTCCGTGCCCACGCCCGCGGTGCCCGCGGCCGGGCTCGCCGGTACCGTCGAATGCCCGGGAACGGCCCGGCTCACGTAGATCCCGATGGCCACCGCGGCTGTCACCGACGCCAACGCGATGGCCTTGGTGATCGACCTCACGCGCCGGAGCGCGGCATCGCGTTGACTGCGAGCTCGATGGTCGGCCCGGGGCGCCGGTTGCGTCCATGCCCGGGGCTGACGGTCGGTGTTCATGCCGATCAGGTTACGGACCGAACCTGACATGGACATGACGCGAGGTTAAGAATTTCGGTAGAACGGGCCGTGTCAGTACCGTGTCGGTGAGGCGACACCGGGACCGGTCGATGCACTCCGGTTGCGGAATTCCCGACGCCGAACGCGCTCGAGAGGAGATACACTTGCAGCAATCGGACATGTTGGCGGGGCCGGCAGACCTCACCAGCCGGCTCCTGGGGGGAATTCATGCGTCACCAGCTTCTTTTCCGACTCATGATCGGTACCGCGCTGGCCGTTTCGGCTGCTTCGATCTCGGCCGCGGTCATCCCGGGTGGTGCCACCGCGGCGGAGTTGCCACTCACGGTCACCTGTTCGACGCTCTCGGGGGGCGCAACGAGCCAGATGCTGTCCCATTGCACGGGCAGCGGGGCGGTCGCCCACGAAGCGGGGGCGTCGCCGACCCATGGCACCTTCGTCATGTCCACGTGGGCTATCAACTGGGCCGACGGGAAGCGGAGCAGCTTGATCCCCGATTACAAACTCCACCAGGGCTCGAGCGATACCTGCGCGACCCGGCAGGGGTACTCGAAGGAGCGGATGGTGACCGAGGCGGGCTACGTCCGATCCCTCGGCACCTCGACCATCGGCATGATCGGCGGGACGATAAAGGCCACCCTCTGCATCTACAGCTTGACCGCCTCCCCGCACACCATCGCCGTCGTGAACCAGGGAAAGATCAAGATCTGAACGACCGTGGACGCCCAACCGTCGTGGACCGTGTCCGGCCCCGCCGGTGCGGGGGCCACAGGGCGGTCACCCACGACCGCGCTCCACGGGGACGGCTGAGCGTGCCCGCTCCCGGGGCCGTGCGACCATGAGGAGACAGGTCAGGAGCATCATCCCTTTCACCGGGAGCAACAGGGTCCTCCGCTTCTCCGGCAGGTCGAAATCCTCGGACACGGGAAATTCCGGGAAACAGGACGGGAGCGACGAAGACGAGCTCCACCGGGCCCTCGGACGGGTCGCGGCCAACTGGTCGCTCATCGAGATCGCCTCCGGGCTCGTGCTCATGAGCCTGGTCGGGAGCCGCGATGAGGCATTGGCCCGGGCCGTGGTCGCCGGCCAGCGCGTGGAGAACGTGTGGGAGACCATCGAGTCCCTCCTCTCGTCGTACGGGGACGACACCACCACCGAGCTGGCGGACTTCAGGGTCTGGAGGAGGAGCGCCAACAAGTTCCGGCGGCGGCGCAACGAGGCCATACACAGTGCCTGGTCGCTGACGTCGGGTGCCGGCGGCCCGTCCGCGTGGGACGTGATGAGCCAGAAGGCCAAACGCGGCGCCCGCGCCGATCTCTTCCCCGGAGGGGTGGCCGAACTGGAGGAGCTGGCCCGCGACATCGCCGCCTGCGAGGAGCAGCTCACGATCGTCCACGCCGGCGTTCTCACCGTGATGGACCGGCGCGACTGGGCTCGTCGGGATCCGCCGTGATCCGCCCGCCGGCCGGTCAATTGCGGACGAGCCGGCAGAGCTCGACGTCACCGGCGATCCCACTGAGGTGGTGGGGTCCCAAGGACTCGTGAGGCAGCCCCGCGTCGATGGCGACATCGGCGGTGGTGACGACCTCCGCCGGGCCCGCCACCTTGGCGGCGCGACTGGCGAGGTTGACCACCGGTCCGAAGACGTCGCCGTCGCGGAGCATCACCGCTCCACTGGCCAGTCCGGCGCGCACCTGCGGGACCGTCGGGTGGTCGTCGAATGCGTCCGCCAGATCGATGGCGATCGAAGCTCCGGCAAACGCGTCCGGCGCGGTGAACATGATCTCGTCGCCGATGAGCTTGACGACCCGGCCGCCGCCGTCGGTGATCGTCTCGGTGGCGATGTTCTCGAAGTCGCTCAACGTGGCCCCCAGTTCGCTCATCTCGAGCTTCTCACCCAGCTCGGTCGAACCGACCAGGTCCACGAAGGCCACCACCAGTTGACGCGTCTCGAAGCCGATCACGTCCGCGTCCGACGTCGTCAAGCGCCTGGCGATCATCAGGTGCTGGCGGAGGAGTGCATCGAGTGCGGGGGCGACGAAGGGGAGGAGGGACGCCGCATCCACATTGGCCCGCGCCACACCGAGGCCGACCGGATCCTCGCGCTGGGCACCAGGAGCCACATTGACCAGGAAGGACGAGATCACCGCATCGGCGATGCGTGACATGGCCAGTCCGAACACCCGGATCAGCTGGCTGGTGGCATCCTCGCCGAAGACACCGGTCACCTCCGCCATGTGTGAGGCGAAGGCCACGAATCCCGGGGTGAAGATGGGCACATCCGGCTCTGGGTCGGGGATACCCGAGGTCCGGGTCAGCAACCGCACCTCGGCGGGAGTGAGCCCCGACTGCTGGGCAACCTGCTCGAGCGTCAGCGGCGCCCCGCCCCGGATGGCCAGCACGCCGGCAAGGGCGGGAAGCGTGTCCTTGAACGTGACCAGCTCCTCGGCGGTGGCACCCAACGCGGTCACGAAGGCGATGAGCTCCAGCCGTCCTTCGGCATCCGCCGCATCGGGGTCGTACACCCCGAGGGCGATGAGTTCCTCTGTCTCCACCGATGCACTGGTTACCACGCCTCGTCGGACCGTGCCGACCGTTCCACCGAGGGGCCGGACGGCGGGCAGGAATACCCAGCCCAGTAGGGATCGAACCCCAGACTCCCTGGTGCCGTGGCACCACCTCGACAGTCGCCGTTGCTACGCTTCTGGCCTATGAGTGAACCCGGTCAACTCGGGCGCGCCTCCGATCCCGTTGCCCAAGGCTCACCCGGCTCCCCGTACGTTCCTGGCGGACTGGACGGCCTCGGGGATCTGATGAAACAGCAGGAGAGAAGGACCGGCGGCGCCAGAGCCGGGAGCCATTCGAGGTCGGGTGCGAAAAAGGGCGGGAACACCGCGCCGGTGGCCAACGAGGCCGGGCTGTCCGCCCTCGGACAACAGATGCAGCAATCGGACAACGGCAAGGGGGGTCGCCACCGGAGCAAGAAGAAGGCCACGGGTCGGCATCGGGTCCGCAAGGCCGTACTGATCAGTCTGGTCGTCCTCCTTGTCCTCGTGGGGGGCGGAGCCGGCTACACGTACTACGTCACCCACGACCTCAACCGCGTCGAGGTGAAGGGGTTGAACGGTGCCCTCACCACCGGCAAGGAGGCCGGCACGGAGAACATCCTCATGGTGGGGTCGACCTCCCGTTGTGCCCTCACCGTGCAGAACCCGGCCTACGGGCTCTGCTCGCAGGGCGTGAACGGCGTGAACAGCGACGTGATCATGATCCTCCACGCCGATCCCGCTCACCACCGACTGGCGTTGCTCTCCCTCCCTCGCGACCTGTTCATCCCGAACGCACGGAGCACCGGCGCCAACAAGGTCGACGCCGGCCTGTTCCAGGGACTCACCCAGCTGGTGGCAGCCATCGAGGAGGATTTCGGGATCCCCATCCAGCACGCGGTGTCGCTCAACTTCGACCAGTTCGCCAATATCGTGGATGCCCTCGGCGGCATCAACATGGCCTTCCCGATCTCGGTCTTCGACGCGGAATCGGGACTCAACGTCCAGGCTGCGACCTGCGTCCACCTGAACGGGACCCAAGCGCTGCAAGTGGTGCGGGCCCGCCACCTCCAGTACGACAGCGGCACGACGAGCATGTACGCCGAGGACTGGCCGCAGGAGAACCTGAGCGATCTGGCCCGCATCCGCCGGGACCACGAGTTCCTCCGGGTGCTGGGTGCGGCCGTGGCCAAGCAGGGGCTCGGAAATCCGCTCACCGACCTCAACCTGATCAACTCGGTGAAGAGCGACCTCACCTTCGACCAGTCGTGGGCGGTGAGCGACATGGCCAACCTGGTGCTCGATTTCCATTCGGTCGACATCAACGCGGTACCCCAGCTCACCATGCCGGTGGCGGTGGTGACCGATCCCGATGGAGCCGGCGGCGGCCTCCAGTACCAGGGCGGGAGCTACGGGGACGTCGAGTTTCCGTCCCAGCCCCAGGACGAGAGCGTCATCGACCAGGTCCTCGGCATCGGACCGGGCGTCGACCCGATGACCGGCAGCCCGCTGCCAGCCTCGGCGACGGTGGCGGTTTCGGTGGTCAACGGTACCGGCACCTACAACCAGGGCGCCGACACGGCGCAGTCCCTCGCCGCGCTCGGCTTCCACATTGCCGGCGTGGGCGACGCACCACCCGTCGGGGACGTGTCGGAGACGGTCGTGGCCTACGGATCAAGGTCTCCGGCCGTCGAAGCGGCGGCCGAGCGGGTGGCCCACTCGATGACCGGTTCGGTCATCATGGCCTACGATCCGAGCCAGGTGACCGACGGCGCGGAGGTGACGGTGGTCACCGGTTCCCAGTTCATGGTGAATGCACCACCGGCACCGCCGGCACCCTCGACCACCGCCGTGCCTTCCGGGGGATCGTCGACTGTCCCGTCCACGCCGGCGGTGGCACCGGCCACGACCTCACCCACGGCATCCGCCATCGCCGCCCCGTCGCCCACCACGTCCGGCCTCGAGCCATGGGATCCCAGGGCCTGCCCGGCGGGAGCCACCCCCACCGCCCCGGTGGCCAACCCCACCTGACCGGCCCGCTGGTGGCGCTGCCCGCTCAGGTGGGTCGGAGCGTGATCAACTCCTGAACGTTGTCGTAGAGGATCATCCGACGGTCGTCATCGTCGAAATTCTTGAGCTCGACCACGTACGCCATCGGCTCGGGGAGGGCTTCGATGTGGGGCCAGTCCGATCCGAAGATGACCCGATCGGTGCCGATGCACTCGGCCACCTGGTAGACGTCGTCCTCCCAGAACGGATTGATCCACACATGACGCCTGAGCGTCTCGACCGGGTCGTCCTTCCAGTAGCCGGGCATCTTGTTGGCTGTCGATCTGATCTTCTTGATCAGATCGGGGAGGTACTCAGCCCCGTTCTCCACCGAGGCGATGCGCAGGTTCGGAAACCGCTCGAGGTGGTTCTCGAAGATGAGGGTCAGCAGGTAGTCACGGATGGCCTGCTCGATGGCGAACGACTTGATGGAGGGTTTCCATCCCCCGGTGAAGGTGGCCCCAAACCCGTCGACGGCATAGCCGTTCGACGAGCCACCGCTGTCGGCGGCGTGGACGACCACGACGATACCGGCCTCGTTGGCCAGGCCCCAGAAGCCGTCGAACATGGGATCGAACGGATTCCGACGCCCGATGGCGGTGGTGGGTGCCGCCGGTCGCATGACCACGGTTCGCGCACCCTGATCGAGCGCCCAGGCCAGTTCGTCGGCGGCCCACCCCGGATCGGCCAGGGTGATGTAGGGGGCGGCCAGGATGCGACCCCGGTAGTCGAAGGTCCAATCCTCGACCAACCACCGGTTGAAGGCACGGAACAGGTGGCAGACCGCTTCGGGGTCGTGGGCCAGCGGCTCCTCGTAGATCATGCCGAGGGTCGGGAAGAGCAGGCATCCGGCCAGGCCTTGGGCATCGAGGGCGGTCAGGCGCGCCTCGGGTCGGCGGTAGGCGGGGCGGACGGGTTCGCGTCGGGACAGGAACTCCATCGGGTTCCGTCCGTCCGGATTGCCTCTGAAGTAGTCGTACATCGCCCCGGGAAGGGCCACCGGGTCGAAGGTCGGGTTGGTGACCGCCCGGCTGACCCTGCCGCCGATGACGTGGTACCGGCGGCCGTTGATCTCGGACCACTGGATCACACGGGGACCGAGGGCCGGATCGAGGTGGCGGGTGAAGGCGTCGAGGGCCTCGTAGTAGTGATTGTCGGCGTCGAACACCGGATGGCCGAGCTCCCCGACGTCACTCATGTGCTGCCTCCTCGTTCGTGGCCCCGCAGGGGGCGTCCGGCAACCATCCTAGAAGGGGGCGGACCTGGGCCGGCGAGTCGCCGCCCTCAGGTGGACTGGCCGAGCTGCCAGGACATGAGCGGTGTCGTGCTCAGGGCCTCAGGCGAGGTGGTGTAGGCCTCGACTAGCCACTGGGAACCGTGTGCGGGAGATCCGAACGGCGACCGGGGGTTGATCGTCTGGAGCGTCACGGTGGTCGAACCATGGGGCGGGAGGACCACCTGGCCGCCGTGGCGCGGATACCAGAACCCGTCGGGATGCGCGCCGTTGAGGGCCACCATGAAGTGGGGCGTGACGGTCTGGCCGGTGGAGTTGTGGACGTAGAGGGTTACCGTGTCGAGCGTCGAGGCGTTGTTCGATGTCGCCACCGACCGGACGCTGAGCTGCAGCGGCGGGGACACGAAGGCCAGGACGGTGACGCCGACGGCGGCGACTGCCGGAACGATGGCGCCCAATCCGAGGGGCAGCCGGAGCCGGCCCCGGGCCCAGGCGGACGAGAGGCGGGGAACCGGGGCCACACTGACGGCGGCCACGATGGCCGCGGGGTAGAGGTCGGCCAGGTACGTGGACAGGCTGCGGGTGGCCACGAAGAAGGCCAGGGGGAGCACCAGCATCCACACCCGCTTCATCTCCGGGTACCACACGACCAGCGCGGCCATCAGGGTCACCAGGACCAGGATCCCGGCCACGGTGAGCAGCGGCAGCGAGACCCCGTGGGCGATCCCGTGGAGGGCCAGCGTGACCAGGCCCTGCCCGTCGGCCACGAGCGGTTGTGCGAAGGGCAGGAAGGCCCCCCGGGCCCACGCCGAAGGCTGCCAGATCACGAAGGGCAGGTTCACCACCGCGAAGATCCCGACCACGATGGCCACGTACTTCCCGACCAGTGGCAACCGGCTGCGGCCCGACAGCCTGGCTTCGATGGCCAGACCGATGACGATGAAGGGGATGCAGAACCATGGCGTCTGTTTGATCGAACAGGCCAGGCCGAGGGCCACCGGACCCATCCACCGGGCCAGCCCCGCGCTGCGGCCGAGGCCGAAGCGGTCCCACCGCCAGACGGCGAGCACCAGGAAGGGGAGGAAGGCGGCGTCGGTGCCACCGGATCCGAACACCCCCCCGAACGCGGGCGCCAGCAGCAGCAGGGCGGCCACCCAGCGCATCGACGTCGGCAGCAGGACGAAGATGAGCACGGCGGTGACGAGCCAGGCGAACAGGTCCAGCCAGTCGACGATCTCGTGATGGAACCCGAGGAGGAGCGCGGGCATCTGGAGCAGGATCGAGCCGGCCGGGTAGGACACGTGGTCGATGTGGCCACCGTTGATGGTGTAGGTCCAGAACTGGGCCGGCCCTTTCAACAGCCTGGCTGCCGATCGGAGCGACACCGCGTACGGATCCACGCCGCGCATCAGGAACCGGGCCGCCACCTGGTTGAACGCGGCCGAGTCGGTGCTGTAGAAGTGGCGGGTGTGGATGCCGATCCCCTGGTTGGCCAGCGTCGACGCCACCACCATGACCAGGGCCGTGAGCTGCATGACCGGCGACCGGGGGGTGGAGACGATCCACACCGTGGCCAGGCCGACGATGCCGGCCAGCACCAGCAGGGGGGCGGCCACACCCCCGAACGACCAGGACGACCACGACCCCCAGAGCTGGAAGCCCCCGCTGATCACACCCAGCCACACCAGGCTCCACGCGCACCGTTCGGCCATGGCCGTGGCGCCGGCCGCTCCGCTGGCCCGGCCGGCGTCCCCAGCCGCCGGCCCGCCCACCGGCGCCGGGTTGACATCGGGCTCGGCCGTCGCCGGGGGGCCCTGCGGCTCTGGTGGCGTGATGATCATCTTCCCTTTCGGGCGCGGAGCCCACGTGTGGATGCCGGCCCGGGCCCGACCGCCGGGTCCTGGCACGCTCCGGGCCGCCGGTCCGGCACCGGCCAGGCCTTCAGGGCGTGGCAAAGGATAACGTGCGGTGTGGTCCGAAGCGGGCCGGCCCCGCCGTCGGCCGGCCCCGCCGTCGGGCGACCCGGTGGCCGGCCGGCGACCGGCCGGGGCACGGTGCCCTAGGGTCACTGCGTGCCCATCTACCGGCTCGGAGAACTCGAACCCGCCGTCGACCCCAGGGCCTACGTGCATCCCGACGCGGTGGTCATCGGGGACGTGGCCATCGGAGCCGAGTCGTCGATCTGGCCGGGGGCCGTGCTCCGGGGCGACTATGGCACGATCGCCGTCGGTGCCCGCTCGTCGGTACAGGACGGCACGGTCATCCACGCCGGCCCCGGGTTCCCCACGACGGTCGGTGACGGATGCGTCATCGGGCACCTCGCCCACCTGGAGGGGTGCATCCTCGAGGACGAGTGCCTGGTCGGATCGGGGTCGGTCGTCCTCCACCACGCCGTGGTCTGCTCCGGCGCCACCGTCGGGGCCAATGCCGTGGTCCCCAACCGGATGCGCGTGCCGCCCGGCGCCTTGGCCCTCGGCGTCCCGGCCACGATCCGAGCGGACCGATCCGACCTGGCCCTCATCCGGGCCTCGGCGGCCGAGTACGTCGCCAACGGCCAACGCTACAGAGCGGCGCTCGTCCGGCTGGACTGACTCCCGGCCGGACGCCCGCCGTCGCGGAGGACCCGGCGGACGCCCATCCCCGCCGACGCGGGGCGGCGGCGTCAGAATCTGGTCATGGACGGGACCCTGACATTCGAAGGACAGGCGTCTCCGGCCACCCGGCAGGCGATCGAGCAGCACGTCGCCGCGGGTGAGTTCATCTGGCTCGATCTCGACGGGGTCGATGACGACGCCCGCGATCTGCTCCTCACGGTGTTCAAGGTCCACCCGCTCGCCGTGGAGGACGCACAGAACTTCGGTCAGCGTCCCAAGCTCGAGGACTACGACGACTTCATGTACATGGTGGTCCATGGCGCGTCGGCCGACCAGTCCTCGACGCAAGAGGTCCACTTCATCTTCGCCGACCACTTCGTGATCACGATCCACCACGGGCCGTGCGCCTACATGGACGAGGTACGCGAGCGCATCCGCCACCGGCGGGCGTCCGAGGTCCGGGCCCCGCAGATCGCCGTCATCTACATGGTCATCGACCAGCTCGTCGACAGCTTCTTCCCCATGCTCAACAAATTCGACAATGAGATCGACGACCTCGAGGACGCCATCCTGGTCAAGCCCACCGACGCCCAGCTCGGCACGTTGTTCGCCATGAAGCGTTCGCTGATCACGGTGCGCAAGGTGGTCACCCCCCAGCGCGACATGTTCGCCAGCATCTCCTCAGGGGTGGCCGAGCTGCCCGGGGTCACCGACGACGGGCTGCGCTACATGCGTGACGTCTACGACCATCTCATCCGCATCAGCGATCTCGTCGACGGGTACCGCGACCTGCTGAGCGGCGTCATGGACACCCACCTGTCAACCGTGTCCAACCGGCTCAACGTGGTCATGAAGCAGCTGACCATCATCGCCACCGTGTTCCTGCCGCTCAGCTTCCTCACCGGCTTCTTCGGCCAGAACTTCTCCTGGCTGGTCGGCCACATCGTCGGCGGGGTGCCGTTCCTCATCTTCGGAATCGGCCTCGAGGTGGTGTCGGCGGTCTTCCTCGTCTACCTATTCCGCAAGCGCGGTTGGTTGGGGGGACCCACCACCTGAGGCCCGCGGCCGACGTCCCCCCGACGACATGACGGCGGTGATGGAGCGAAAGGACATCACCGACGCCACCGACGCGCACGAGAGGATCGAGCCGACCCCGAGGAAGCTCCCGATCGAGGCCAACGAGAAGGCGGAGCCGATGGAGAGGATCGATCCCACCGAGCCGATGGACAGGATCGAGCCAGCCGAGTTGACCGACAGGATCGAGTCGGTCGAGTTGACCGACCAGCGCGACCTCCGACCCGTTCGTTCCATACCCACCAGTGTGGCGCGACCTGGGGGTGTGCGTCCTCTCCGGGGTCCCGGCGCCGCTCAGGCGGTCTGCACGGCATTGCCGGCCGCATCCACCACGTACCAGCGCCCGCCGGCGTTGGTGAGCCCCTGCCCGGTGGCCTTGCCCGGGGCGCGGTCCGGCGGCCACAGGTAGAGGGGCCATCCGTTGTACGTGATCTGGGTCGTCCCGTCGGACCGCGGCGCCGTGCCCAGGAGCTCGGGCTCGATGCCCGGACCCGCCACCGGCCTCGTCACCCCGGTCGGCAGCGTGAGCGGCGGCCACTGCACGGCGCAGATCCCGTAGCAGTGGGACGGGGATCCGCGTCGGTCGCTCTCGTAGAGATAGAGGGTGATGCCCTGCCCGTCGACCAGCACCGGCCCCAGGCCGCCGATGGTGGCGGTCTTGACCTCGTACACGGGCCCGTGCTCGAGCACGGGAGCCGTGGTCGCGAACGGTGTGGAGATGGCGGTGCCCGAGGCCGTGCAGCTGGTGCACGCGGCCGTGACCGCCACCAGGACGGCCACGGTCAGACGGCGCCGGGCGACGCGGTGAGCGGCTCCCCCCGACCACCGGCTCACGGGGGGGCGCCCGGTTCGGTGAACGTCCCGAGTGGGGGAGCCGGGTACGGTCCCGTGCCCGGTCGCCAGCCCGCGGCCAGCTTCTGGTCTGCGATCCCGCCTTCGGCCCAGATGTGGCAGGAATCCCGCGCCCACGGGCTGCCCCCGCCGGCCAGGAGGTCGTCCAGCTGCCCCGTGCTCACCGCCCGGGCCCGGCGTGAGGTCACCGCCTGGACCACCACCGGCCCGAGGGCCCGGGCCAGCTGTTCGAGATGGGTGCACCCCCTGGGCCCCGCGAACCGGGCCTGCACCTCGCGGGTGTACCCGCGGGTCACGCTGAGACCCTCCAGTTGGGCGAACGCCCCGGCGATCCCCGGGCACTCGGGGTGCGGGAAGGTGTCCATCCGGGCGGTGGCCTCGACGATGGTCAGGTCGGCGACGGCCACGCGCACCCGAAGCTCCATCTCGTGCACCGTGGCGGGGGACTGCCCTCCGTCGGCCCACGGCCGCGTATCGCGGAGCCGTCCGACCACGATCAGCTCGTCACCGGCGTCGAAGGCGTCGTACTCGACCGATCGTCGATGGACCGGGACCGCCTCGGCGGACGGCACCTCCGAAAGCGTCACCGAGGCGACGGGAGGTCGACGATGTCATACGACCACAGCTCGCTGTGCGTGCCCACCGGCGGAGGGGCGGCGCCGGTGGCCCCGTCACCCTGCTCGACCGGGCCCCGGTGTCCATGGGCGAAGGCCGGAGATGCCACCCATGCGTTGAAGGACTCGTCGTCCCGCCAGCGGGTGAGGACCAGCCAGACGTCCCGCCGATCGTTGGGCTGGAGGAGCTCGAAACCCTCGAAGCCGTCGGCGCTGTCCACAGCCCCGGCCCGCTGGGCGAAACGGCGGGCCAGCTCGTCCCCCGAGCCCTCCCGCACGGTGATGGCGTTGATCTTCACGACAGTCATGACCCGATCATTGCCCGGGAGGGCGCCGGGTCCAAATCAGGCCCCCGGCCAGGTCGGCGTGGGCTGTGACACGCACGTAATTACGGTTGTGTGATACCGTGAAGGAGCAGGTTGACCGTCAGGTTTGGGTTCACGGTGAACCTCTGATCGAGGTGGAGGAATGGGAATGGGCTCCGACAGAGTCGACGCGACATCGGACGGGGACCGGGCGGCCGTCTCCGACCAGGGATTCCGTGGGGCCCAGGTGTGCACCCTGGTGGGGATCACCTACCGGCAGCTCGACTACTGGGCCCGCACCGATCTGCTCCGGCCGTCGATCACCGATGCCACCGGCAGCGGGAGCCAGCGTCGCTACTCGTACCGCGACGTCCTCGAATTGAAGGTCATCAAGCGTCTGCTCGACGCAGGCCTCAAGCTGCAGCAGGCCCGTCAGGCCGTCGAGTGCCTGCGCGGCGACCTGGGCGCCGATCCGGCCTCGTCGCAGCTGGTCATGGTGGGGAGCCGATCGGTGCTGGCCCACTCCGACGGCGACGTCGTGGATCTCCTGGCCGGAGGGCAGGGGGTCTTCAACATCCTGCCGCTGGCCGGCGTGGTCTCCGAGCTGGAGGCGGCCATCGTCGAGATCAACGCCGCCCCTTCGGCGGCGCGGCCGGCCGCCCACCCAGCCGCCGACTACCTGTCGTCGACCGAGGCCGCCGAGCGTTGACCACCTCGTCCGGGCTCGACGCGAATCCACCTCTCAACGTGACGCGGTTCGCACACGAGTCCGAACGACGGTTCGCCCGCATTCTCGACTTCTACGGCGTGCTGTGGGAGTACGAGCCCGTCGAGTTCGCGCTGGACTGGGATCAGGACGGCCGGCCGATGGCGGGCTTCCGGCCCGATTTCTGGCTCCCCGAGCCCGGCCTCTTCGTCGAGGTGACCACGCTCAACCAGCGCCTGGTCACGAAGAAGAACGGCAAGGTCCGCCGGTTGGGGCAGCTCTATCCCGACGTCAGGGTCACCCTCCTCTATCAGCGGGACACGCTGGCCCTCCTGGCCAAGTACGGCCTGGCCGGCGACGCCGGCTCCCATGGCGTCGCCCGCACCGCCTGAGGACCGGCGCCGGTAACCTCTTGGACGTGGCCGACACCCCGACGGCGCTCGGCGATCATCCGGATACCGAGGGCCCCGAGCCCCTCCTGCACACCGCCCTGATCGATGCCCACCGGAGGCTCGGGGCCAAGCTGGTCGGGTTCGGCGGGTGGGAGATGCCGCTCTCCTATCCTCAGGGCACCCTGGCCGAGCACCGTGCCTGTCGCCAGGACGCGGTGATCTTCGATGTGAGCCACCTGGGCACCGTGCGGGTCGAAGGGCCCGGCGCATTCGACCGCCTGCAGGCCACCCTCTCGAACGACCTCCGCCGGATCGGCCCGGGGCGGGCCCAGTACACGCACCTGCTCGACGATGCCGACGCTTCGGTCGTCGACGACATCATCGTGTGGTGGCTGTCCGCCGACGTGTTCGATGTGATGCCCAATGCATCGAATACCGGGCGGGTCGAAGAGGCGATCGGGGGCGAGGACACGACCAGGTCCCGGTGCATCCTCGCCGTCCAGGGACCACACGCCCGGACTCGGCTGGCCACAGTGGCGCCCGATGCCGCCTCGGTTCCGCGGTTCGGGGTCGCCCCCTTCGTGTGGGAGGGCGTTCCCTGTGTGGCCGCGGGTACCGGCTACACAGGGGAGGACGGGGTCGAGTGCGCGGTGCCGGCCGACGCGGCCGACGCACTGTGGACGGCGGTGCTGGCCACCGGCGTCGAGCCGGCCGGCCTCGGCGCACGCGACACCCTGCGCCTCGAGGCGGGCTTTCCCCTGCACGGCCACGAGCTCGGCCCGGGGATCACCCCGCTGCAAGCCGGCCTGGGGTGGGTCGTGGGCTGGGACAAGCCGGAATTCCGCGGTCGTGCGCCACTGTCGGACGAGCGCCGACGGGGAGTGGCCCGTCACCTCGTCGGGCTGGCCACCGAAGGCCGCCAGCCACCACGCCAGGGGTCGGGCCTGGTGAAGGACGGGCGCCCGGCCGGATTCGTCACCAGCGGCAACTTCTCTCCCATGCTCGAGCACGGGATCGCCCTCGCCTTCGTCGAATCATCATTCGGGGCCAAGCCGTCGACCGTCTTCGACATCGAACAGCGGGGCCGGTCCCTCCCGGCCACGGTGGTCACCACCCCCTTCACCCGTCCCGGCCAGTGGGCGGCGGCCGTTTGAGGGGCGACCCCGAGCGGCATTGGGCCTTTCGGCCCGCCCTCAACTAGAAACCAGAGAACACCGCACTGGAGGAGTGGCCCTGTGGGCACGTACATCCCGCACACCGACGAAGAGTTCGAGAGCATGCTGGCCTTTCTCGGTCTCTCCTCGGTCGATGAGCTGTTCGACGTGGTCCCGGAGGCGCTGCGGCTGCAGCGGGGGCTCGAACTGTCGGACGGCGTGGGCGAGCCCGACGTGCTCGCCACCATGGAGGGGTTCGCCGATCGGAACCGGGCGCGATCCGACCGCCTGGTCTGCTTCGCCGGAGGCGGTGCCTATGACCATGAGATCCCGTCGGTGACCGGGGCCCTGGGCGGTCGCTCCGAATTCGTCACCTCGTACACGCCCTACCAGCCCGAGGTGGCCCAAGGGGTGCTGCAGGCGGTCTTCGAGTACCAGACCATGGTGGCCCGGCTGACCGGACTGCCCGTGGCCAACGCGTCCCTCTACGACGGCGGGAGTGCCGCCGTCGAGGCCGTCAACCTCGGGGTGGCGGCCTCGGGCCGGGGGACGGTCTGGATGTCGGCCGGGATCCATCCCCACTGGCGCCAGATGCTTGCCACCTGTGCCGCCGGGACGGGCCATCGACTGGTGACGGTCCCCCTCGTCGACGGGCTCACCCACTGGCCCGGCGAGGACCGCGAGTCCGAGGACGCTCCCGGGGTGGTCCTCGTCGGCTACCCCAACTACCTCGGCTGCATCGAGGACCTGGGCGCAGCCCGCGCCCTGTGCGATCGGACAGGGGCCCAACTGGTGGTGGGCATCGACCCGGTGGCGGCGGGACTGCTCAACTCGGCGGGCCACTGGGGGGCCGACGTGGTCGTGGGGGAGGGGCAGGTCTTCGGGACCACCCTCGGATTCGGGGGCCCCTACCTCGGCATGTTCGCCTGCACCGAAGCCCACGTTCGCCGCCTGCCGGGGCGGTTGGTGGGGGAGACCGTCGACGTCGGGGGCCGTCGGGCCTATGTCACCACGCTCCGGGCCCGCGAGCAGGACATCAGACGCGAGAAGGCCACCTCCAACGTCTGCACCAATCAGACGCTGATGGCGGTGACGGCGGCCATCCAACTCGGCTGGCTCGGCACCAGCGGCCTGGTCGAGCTGGCCCGGCGGTGTGCGCAGGCCACCCGGTACACCCGCGACGCGCTCCTCTCCCTCGAGCGGGTGTCCCCTTTTGCCGGCGCGCCGGTCCTCAGGGAGTTCGCGGTCCGATTGCCCATCCCCGCCCCCGTGGTCATCGAGCGCATGGCCGACGCCGGCTTCCTGGCCGGCATCGCGTTGGGCGAGGAGTACGACGAGGGGGACCACGGCCTGCTCGTCTCGGTGACCGAGCGTCGGACTCGTGACGAGATCGACGCCTACGTCACCGCGCTGGCCAAGGCGGTGGCCTGATGACCGACACCACGGCCGTACCGGCCCCAGGAGCCGCCGGGGGCAAGGCCAACAGCGCGCCCCTGCTCGGGCGCGAGACCGAACCCACCCTCTTCGAGCTCTCCCACCCCGGGAGACAGGCCTGGTCGTTCCGCACGACGGGCATCCCCGAACTGCCTCTCGAGGAGCTGGTACCGGCGGACCACCTCCGACCGGACCCGGTTCCGCTGCCCGACGTCTCCGAACGGGACCTGGTGGCCCACTTCACCCGCCTGTCCCACCGGCAGTTCTCGGTCGACCTCGGGGCGTATCCGTTGGGCTCGTGCACCATGAAGTACAACCCGAAGCTGTGCGACACCGTGGCCGGTCTGCCCGGTCTGGCCGGTGTCCACCCCGGCGCGCCGGCGTCGTTGACCCAAGGTTGGCTGGCCCTGATGGTCGAGCTGGAGGAGATCCTCTGCCAGATCACCGGCATGGCCGCGGCCACCCTGCAGCCGGCCGCCGGCGCCGCCGGCGAGCTGACCGGGCTGCTGCTCATGCGGGCATGGCACCGGGCCCAGGGGTCGGACCGCCACAAGGTGATCATCCCCGACTCGGCCCACGGGACCAACCCGGCGTCGGTCACCCTCGGCGGCTACGAGGTGGTCACCGTCCCGAGCGACCGACGGGGCTGTGTCGACATGGCCGCGCTGGAGCGCGTGCTCGACGAGGACGTGGCCGGAATCATGCTCACCAACCCGAACACGCTCGGGCTGTTCGAGGAGGACATCGCCGCCATCGCCGCGTCCGTCCACCGGGTGGGTGGCCTGCTCTACTACGACGGGGCCAATCTCAACGCCATCCTCGGCGTGGTACGCCCGGGCGACATGGGGTTCGACATCGTCCACATGAACCTGCACAAGACGTTCGCCACCCCCCACGGCGGGGGAGGACCCGGCGCGGGGCCGGTCGCCGTCTCCGAGCGGCTGATCCCGTTCCTTCCCGGGCCGCGCGCCGTGCGGGTGGAGTCGGACGACCAGACCCCGGTCTACGGGTGGTCCGATCCTCCCCGCTCGATCGGACGGATGCACACCTGGCACGGGAACTCCCTCGTGCTGGCACGGGCGCTGGCCTACATCCTGGTCAACGGCGGCGACGGGTTGCGCCGCATCGCCGAGACTGCCGTGCTCAACGCCAACTGGATCCGGCAGCGCCTGACCGGCACCTACGACGTGCCCTTCAACCGCCCGTGCATGCACGAGGCGGTGCTGTCGGTCACCTCGCTGAAGCAGGCCTACGGGGTGCGGGCGTTGGACGTGGCCAAGCGCCTCCTCGAGGAGGGGTTCCACTCGCCGACCGTCTACTTCCCGCTGATCGTCGAAGAGGCCCTCATGATCGAACCCACGGAGACCGAGAGCCCTCAGACCCTCGAGGCCCTGGCCGAGTCCCTGGAGCGGATTGCCGGCGAGGCCGCCAGGCGGCCCGAAGGATGGATGGCCGAGTTCCCGATCAACACGCCGGTCAGACGGGTGGATGAGGCCAGGGCGGCGCGGAACCTCATCCCCACCTTCGACGCCCGGCCCTGATCGCGGCGGCGAGCGGTGGACGGCATCTTCACCACCCGCTTCGTCGGTCCCTATCTCCGGTTCCACAAGTACATCTACGAGAAGACCGACGGTCGTTTCGGCAAGCACAGCAACCGGGTGCCGGCCCTGCTGCTCACCACCATCGGTCGGCGGACCGGGCAGGCGCGGACCAACGGCCTCACCTACTGCCGCGATCGGGGCGACCTCATCGTGGTCGGCTCCAACGGGGGGAGCGACCGGCCGCCGGCCTGGCTGCTCAACCTCCAGGCCAATCCCCGGGTCACCGTCCGGGTGGGCCGGCGGGTCCTGTCGGCCACGGCCCGGGTGGCCGGACCCGAGGAGCACGACCAGCTGTGGCCGCTGGTCAATCGCACCAACCGGGGGATGTCCCGCATCTTCCATCCGGGGGTCCGCGGCCGGTACGACGTCTACCAGCGCCACACGACGCGCAGGATCCCGGTGGTGATCATCACTCCGGACCGGCCGACCACCCCGGTCGGCGACCGGTCGGCGGACGGGAGCTCAGCCGAGAAGGTCGGGCTGCTCCCGCACGATCCGGTCGAAGAGCGGTTGGAAGCTGAACCACCCGGCCAGATGTGATCCCACCTGGCCGCTGGTCAGCTTGGCCATCTCCGGATCGATGAGCACCGGCTCACCGGCCGACGAAGCCAGGATCTGGGCCTGGCACGACCGCTCCATGGTGATGAACCACCACACCGCCTCGTCGACCGAGTGACCCACGGTCAAGAGGCCGTGATTGCGGAGGATGGCGGCTTTGTTGCCCGCCAGTGCATGAGCGATGCGCTTGCCCTCCTCGACGTCGAGGACCACGCCTGTGTAATCGTCGAACACCGCGTGGTCGCCGTAGAAGGCGCACACGTCCTGGGTGATCGGATCGAGGGTGCGTCCGAGGGCGGACCACGACTTGCCGTAGATCGAGTGGGCGTGGGCGGCGGCCACCACATCGGGCCGGGCCGCGTGGATCTGGGAGTGGATGGCGAAGGCGGCGCCGTTGACCGGCATGTCCCCCTCGACCACCTCACCCTCGTGATTGACCAGGATGAGATCGGAGACCCGGATGTGTCCGAAATGCATGCCGAACGGATTGACCCAGAAGTGGTCGAGCCGTTCGGGGTCGCGAGCCGTGATGTGGCCGGCCACCCCCTCGTCGAAACCGAACTTGGAGAAGAGGCGGAACCCGGCGGCCAGCCGTTGCTTCCGGTGGAGGCGCTCGTGGTCGGGGGAGTCGAACACTGAATTGGGTGGGAGCTTCACGATCTCGGGCACGATTTCCTCCTTCGCCCCGCGGCGAGCGCCGGCGGCGTACTCACGATGGAGCACCGGGGCCATCTTAGGCGGCGGCGCAGCCAGGGTGGGAGTGGGGGAACCCACGGTCCTCGACCGGCCCGGAGACCGGCCCGGAACACGAAAACAGTCACCGGCCTGGAGCTGGGCGGCGGAACCCAGCTCAACAGGCAGGCAACTGCTTCCTACACTCTACCAGCCGCGACGTTGCCCGCAACACCTATTGCTCCCCATCCTTGGGGATCATGGTCACGAGCCTCGAGATCAGCTGGCGCGAGACCCCCCAGGACTTGCTGATGGCGTTGATCGACATCCCTTCGCTGAGGCCGCCGGCGATCATCGAGAGCCTCGAGACGTGCCGGCACTTCTCGAATTCGTCCAGTGACGCCGTCACGAGCTCGCGGGTCTGGGCCGCCTGGGCCTTCGACAGGGCCGTCTCGAAGCTGTCCTCGGCAGAAAGACTCTCCCTCGCGTTGAGGTAGCGGCCCCGCACCACCACCAACAGGTCAGCCAGCTCGTCGAGCGCCCTGAGGAGCTGGCTGAGGTCGTCGATCGCCTTGGTACGGCTGTCCGTCATCTCGACAGATACTACGGCCCTTCGGGACGGGACCGCTTTCGCCGACTGGCACCCCGCCTTCGAACAGCCGGGCCTGCGTGTCAGCGACCTCCAGAATCTGCCCCGGGCGGGACGGACCCTCCAGGCGGGTGCCACACCCGGGTGCTGGTCGGTGCTGGTCGGTGCTGGTCGGTGGTGGTCAAGCGCCGTCGATGATCGCTTTGACCTGCGGGGGCGTACCGGCGCCACAGAACTGGTGGTAGGCGGTCTCGGGGTCGGGTGGGATCCTGAGTTCTGTTCGGGCCAGGGAATGGACGATGTTCGAGAAGAACAACCCGACGGTGAGAGGTCTCTCCGGCGAATATTCCAGATCGTGGATCGCCGGACACTGGAGGGCGGCCCTGGCCCAGGCCGTCTCGATCTGCAGCTGTTGTCCGGTGACTGTCGGGATCAACTGCGAAAACATCCCGGGCCTCTGGTTCTGGATGGTATCGAACGCACCAGTCGACGTTCCCGCAGCCGTCAGCAGGGCGGCGATCCAGGGCGTGGGCAGTGGTTTCTCGTGTCCGCTCAACGCGCCCCGATGGGTGAGCGCGAGGTGCGCGGTCAAGGGGTCGGCGAGGCCCAGCAGGTCGAGGAATCGGACGCCCGGGCCCAGCTCGTAGGGCTCGCCGCCGATCCACGAGGTGGCGATCGTCGGCGAATGGGTACCCGCTGCGGGGGAGACGTCGAGGCGCACCGGCTCTCCCGGACTGCCGAAGTCGACGTAGACGCCCGAGGTCGGACGCAGAACGGCGTCCGCTCGACCGTTGCCACCGATCTCCGAGGGAGCGACGTTGCCGTGCCCGTTGACCACGACGAATGGCGAGATGCTCCAGGGGCTGTTGTCGGCCGAGCGCAGCGTGAACGCACACACCATCACCCAGGGGAGCACGAGGAGGGAGAGCACATACCGCCTGGCCAACGGGACGGTCGCCACCGGGGCGCAGGCGGCGAAGAACGGCGCGATCAGCAGCCTGGCGTGCACGTAGTCGCCTCCCATGGCGATGATGTAGCCGGCGTTGAGGGCACCGGCCACCGGCAGGGCGAGGAGCGCCATGAGACTCCGGCCCTCGCCCCCGGACCGACGCATGGCGGAGGCGAGGGGGTAGTACGCACCGAGCAGTAGCGCGAAGGCGGGGATGAACAGCCAGTACGGACCCACGAAGTCCGAGAAGTACAGGAGTCCCCTTCCCACCCGGGGGAGGGAGGCCTCTTTTGCCGTGGCCGTATTGGCCACCACCACTCCGTAGTAGCCCATGCGGAACACCTGGTACAGAACGGGTATCGCAGCCGCCCAGGCGATGATGCGGACGCGTCCCGTCCACGATTGCCTCGACCGCTCGATCCAGAGCAGACCGCCGATGAAGACCAAGCTGTCGAGTCCGAGCTCCGGACGGACCAGGACGCCAACACCGAGGACGACGAGCCCGAACCGGGGCATGCGCGCCCCGGCGATTCGGCCCCACCGCACCAGCAGCGCGAAACACGCCCCGAGCCAGAAGAAGGACAGTCCTGTCTCGAGACCCATCGATGCGAGCGACCAGACGGGCGGCAGCCCGAGGAAGACCACCGCCCCGAGCGGCAGCAGGAACGCACGCGGCGCCGCCCGGTGGACGAGCCGGGCCGAGCTCCAGATGGCCATCGAGACTCCGCCCAGGGTGAGGAGAATGCCGAGGACGACGGCGATCCAGTCCAAGGGGAAGGGCGTCACCAATCCGACCAGTGCGAGGATGAAGGTCCACGCCGGGCTGGTGAACGCCTCCACCCGCTGACCCGCATTGAACACCGGACCGTTCCCGGCCAGGATGTTCTGCACGATGTGCAGGTAGATGTAGCCGTCAGCGAACACATTGCGATGGGCCCAGGCGGCTCCGGCCAGCAGCAGCACCGGTAGCGCCAGGATCACACCCTGCAACCACCGCCTCGAACGCCTCGTGGAGGGCCCGCTCTGCTCGGAGAGGGCCTCCCAGATCTCCTCGACGAGGTCCGACTCCTCGGCGACGGGAAGATCCCAGAGATCCTCCGCAGGAAAGGCGTCCCGACGCAGGTCCGGCCGGACGCTTACGGTGTCCATGACGCGCGCACCGGCCAGGACGGTGGCAGTGGGCCGCAAGCGGGCATCAGATCACGCCGACCGACACACGAGCCGCGGTGGCGAGCTCCTGCACCGTCAACGGACTCATCTCTGCCGAGAGGACGAACCATGTCATGTTCTTCGTCAGGAGTGTCCGATGACTGAAGCGGTCGCGGCCCGAAGGCGGCCGGCATCGACCTCGGGGCGATCGAGCCGCGCCGGTCAGACGTCGAATCTCCGGCGCCCGCGTCCAGCGTTCACCCGCCTTCTCCAACCATGCGCGCCACGCCCGATGGCGCCGGCGATGCCGCAAGGATTCGGCGGCAGCCCGGGCCGCGGGCAGGGGGACATCCGCTGGTTCACCCCGGGACCGCCGCCGTTCCGGGACATCCGCTTTACTTGACATAATATACATTATCGGCGGTTCGACGAGAGGGGATCACTCCCGGACGGGCTCAACAACCGTTCCCACCAGGTCTCTCACCGGATCGCAGAGATGCTCGAAGGCCTCCCGATAGGCCTTCGGACCTGCGTCCCGGGCGAGATCCGCATCGACGTCCTCGACGGCGGCCTCGAGCCGGTACAGACGATCGTGCAGCCTGGCCAGGTCCGCCTCGGACACGACGACCTGTCCGGCCGGAACGCCCAGCGAGTCCGATCGCAGACGGGCCTCGTAGGCCCGCTGCCGGTGGGACCGGCAGCAGAACCTCCGCCGCCGTCCGGGGCCGGGCTTCGGGGTGATCGGACGTTGACACCACCCGCACCGATCACTGTCCGGTAATTTCGTCACTGTGACGATATTACCGGATCTCGAGGTCGATTTGGCCCATGTCGGTCCGCCGGTGTTTTGGGGCCAACCGGGTGGCCGACTAGCGGGGGTCGAGAGCCACCACGGGGATGACCCGGTCGGTCTTCTCCTGGTACTCGGCAAACCCGGGATACCTGCTCGCCTGCTCCGCGTAGACCCGATCCCGCTCGCTGCCGGTCAGGGGGACGGCGACGACATCGATGACCTCGGACCCGACCTCGATGGAGACCTCGGGACGGGCGAGGAGGTTGTAGTACCAGTCCGGATTGGTGGGGGCGCCGGCCTTGGAGGCGAAGACGTACCGCCGTCCATCCTCGGCCAGGTACATCATCGGGTGCACCCGGGTCGCGCCCGACTTGGCCCCCACGGTGGTGAGCAGGAGCATCGGCGCTCCTTCGAAGGGGCCGCCGACCTTCCCCGCATTGTCCCTGAATTCCTTGATGATCTGGGTGTTGAAATCGTTCGCCTCGGCCATGGTCTCCTCCTTCGATTCCGAGCCCCGGTGCCGGACTGCGACTGGTCGGTCCGGTCCGGACGCTCCGGCGCCGCCGGTCATCCTAGGAGCGCGCACCCCCGGGTCGTTCGAACACGGCACCGGCGCCCGGAGCGCGGGCGACCAGAGCGCGGTCGGCCGGTCGGGCGCCCCTCCCCCGACGGAGCGAGAACCGGTACGCGGGCGACGGTACGGACCCGTTCCTCCGGCGGTACGCTCTGTGCGGAGCAACGCGATGGAATTCGACCCCGACGACCTGACCTCCGACGACCTGGCTTTCGACGACCTCTACGACGACGAGGCCTTCTTCCGCACCTGCGGCAAGTGTGGCGCCCGGACCACGCCGCGGTGGTCCGAGTCGGCCAGCCTCGAGGAGGCCCGACGCTACGGCTGGCGGCGGGTGGCTGCCTCCGATCGACCGGGGGCGCGGAGGATGGATCTGTGCGGCCGGTGTGCCGACGAGGCAGGTTTCGGGCCGCCGATGGCCCGCTGGGGCTACTGATCCCGCAGCTGTGATCCTGCCCTGCGCACTGCCGGTCATCCAGGCGCCGATGGCGGGCGGGCCGTCGACGCCAGAACTGACCGCCGCGGTCGCCGGCGCAGGTGGGTACGGGTTCGTGGCCGGCGGCTACCTCTCCGCCGACGGACTCCGCAAGGCCATCTCCGCCACCCGGGCGCTGACCGACGATCCGTTCGGGGTCAATCTCTTCGTCCCATCGGTGCCTGGCGATCCCGCCGAGGTTGCCCGCTATGCGCAGGAGCTCGAGCCCGACGCCGACCGGCTCGGCGTCGAGCTCGGAGATCCGCGCTGGGAAGACGACCACTACGAGGCCAAAATCGGGGTCGTCGAATCGGCCCGCATCCATCTGGTCAGCTTCACCTTCGGCTGCCCGTCGGCGGAGACGGTGGACCGGCTCCGCCGTGCCGGCTGCCTGGTTGCGGTGACCGTGACCTCGCGGCCCGAAGCCGAGGCCGCGCTGGCCGTCGGCACCGACGTGCTCGCCGTGCAGGGCACCGAAGCCGGCGGTCATCAGGGCGCCTTCCTCGACCTCGAGCCCGCCACCCGGCCGTTGCTGTCGCTCCTGTCGGAGATCAGAGCGATCACCGATCTCCCGCTCATCGGGAGCGGGGGCATCATGTCCGGCACCGATGCCGCGGCCGCACTCGGGGCCGGCGCGATGGCCGTGCAGATCGGCACGGCACTGCTGTGCTCACCGGAGGCCGGCACGTCGCCCGTGTACCGGCGCGCACTCCGCGACGGGCGCTACAGCGACACCGTCTTGACCCGCGCCTTCAGCGGTCGCTTCGCCCGCGGGCTGGCCAACGAGTTCGCCCTCGATCATGACGGGAGGGCTCCGCGGGCCTTTCCCGAGGTCCACCACCTCACCCGGCCGCTGCGCGCCGCCGCCGTCCGGGCTGGCGATGCCAGCGTTCCGAACCTCTGGGCCGGAACCGGATGGCGGGCGCTGACGAGCGAGCCGGCCGGTGCCATCGTCCGCTGGATCGGGGCCGGAGCCGTCGGCGGTTCGGGGCGCTGACCGGAACGCGGGACTCGACCCGGCCGGCCTCGACGGAGCCCGCCCCTACCGGGCCGCGGGCCAGGGGCGCCGGTCACCGTCGATGAGCGTGACCAGCTCGCCGAGACCGGCCCGCTCGGTGGAGCGTGCCTTCCGCCCGGGGGCTCCGGGTGTTCCGATGTTGACCCAGCCGAGCAGCTGCTCAGGCTCGGTGAGTCCGAACAAGGACCGCACCGGCTCGGTCTCGAGCACGGCGGCACTCTTCCAGACCGCTCCGAAGCCGAGGGCCACAGCGGCCAGGACCAAGGCGTACCCGGTGCACGATGCGGAGGCGACCTGCTCCCACACCGGGACATTCGACGAAGGATCGGGAGAGGCGATGACCGCCACCGAGCACGGGGCGGCAAACGCCTTGCCCCGCATCTTGGTCACGGCCGCCTCGGGGACGTCGTCGCCGCGCAGGAGATGGAGGCCTGCCACCAGGGCGTCGCCCATCCGGTCCTTGCCGGCCCCCGCCACCACGGCGAAACGCCAGGGCTGGAGCCCGCCGTGATCGGGGACGGTGGTGGCCGTCTCGAGGATCCGGGCCAGGGACCCGTCGTCGGGTGGGGAGCCGTCACGTGCCGGTTCGAGCCTGGGCGCGGCCAACTCCTCGATCCGCAGTTCACGAGCTCCGTCGCCACCAACTGGCGTGGTCATGTCCAGGACCTTCCCTCTCCGCATCCGCAGTCGCGATGATCCAACGAGCGTAGAGCCCGCGGGCCGCCATCCGGGTCCGGTCCTGGCGGCGCGGTCGGCTCAGCCCACCGATTGCGGCTCCTCGGAGGTCGACCCCAGTGTGGCCGTGATGGTCGTGCGGACGCGGCCGCGGTAGAGGCCGACCTCGACCGTCTGTCCCGGTCGGTACGCCTGGATGTCCGCGCCGAGCTGGTCGGCGCTGGTGATCGGCTTGCCGTCCAGCGAGACGATCACGTCCCCCTGCGCGATCCCGGCGCTGAGGGCGGGCGAGCCGCTGACCACCTGGAGGACCACCGCTCCCCGGTTGGGGACGAAGTCGTACGCGCTGCGCACCTGACTGGTCAGGGTTTCTATCTCGACCCCCAGGTAACCCGAACCGCTGTGGCTGTCGTCACCGATCGTGCCGTTCCGCAGGCCGGGGAGGAGCTGGGCGATCTTGTTCGAGGGGATGGCGAATCCGATGTCCTGGGCCTGGGCCGTGCCGTCGGCGCTGGAGGCCACCGCCGTGTTCATCCCGATCACCGAGCCCGAACTGTCGACCAACGGCCCGCCGGAATTGCCCGGGTTGATGGCGGCGTCGGTCTGCATCATGTTGACGAGAGTCTCGGTGCCGGTGGCGGAGGCATCGCTGGCCTCCACGGTGCGGCCCTTGGCCGAGATGATCCCCTGGGTCACGGTGGGGGTCCCGGCGGAGAGTCCGAGGGCATTTCCGATGGCGACCACCGCGTCGCCCACTTGTACGTCGTCCGAGTCGCCGTAGGACACCGTGGGCAGGTCGGACTGGCCCTCGATCTGGAGCAGGGCCACGTCGTTGGCCGGATCGGTGTCGATGAGGGTGGCGGGGAGCGCCTTCAGGCTGCCGTACAGGGTCACGGTGATGGTGGTGGCACCGGCGATGACGTGGTTGTTCGTGACCACCTCGCCGTCGGGGGTGATGATCATCCCCGTGCCCTGGTCCTGCTGCTGGCCACCCGAGCCGCTCCCGAAGATGGCATCCGAGGCGGGCTCGGGTGACCTCGCGTCGATGGAGACCACAGCCGGAAGGGCCTTGTCGATCACCGACTCGACGTTGGTCGTGCCGTTGAGGAGCGCGGGGCCGGAGGAGATCATCTTCACCGTCGTCCCGGCGTCGTGTCCGGACGCGGCCACGATCTCCCCGCCGATCACCGCGCCGAGGAGGGCGGCGACCAGCACCACCGAACCCCACAGCCAGTTCGGCGTCCGGTGCGCCACCGACCCTCCCCTGCGGGTGGCCGGGACCCACCCGGGGCTGCCGGTTCCGTCACCGGCCGGCGCGGTGGTCGGGACCGGCCCGGGACCCACCGGCGGCTCCTGCCACTGCAGCGGGAGGAAGGGGGAGCTGGATGCCGGAGGTGGGGACGCGGCGGAGGCGCGCCCGGACTGCTGCTCCCCCGTTTCCGGGCCGTCGCCCTCCCAATGCCCCATCGTCTGCCCCCAGAACCACAGCCCCCCGCCGGTCTTCCTCGTTCGTGGTTGGACCACGGTCCGGAGCTGTCGGGCAATGCTACCGCATGCGGCGGGTAAACCCGCATTTCAGAGGGTTCTTCGCGTCCTCTGGGACCGCGCCGCCGGATCTTTTTCCCGTCGCCACCGGTGACAGCAGTAGCCTGTCGCCCGGTATGGCCCATCGAATCGAAATCGAGCTCACCAGCCAGACCGGGGAATCGACCTGGACGTGGCGCGCCGCCGGAGCCAAGCAGCCGCGAGGGACCGTCGACGCCTCGTTGGTCCCGGAGGGGTCCGGGGTCGGCTCGGTGCTCCGCGCCGAGGTCGATGTCACCCTGGACGGCACCACGGTGACCGCCCTGCTGGCTCCGAAGGGCAAGACCACACCCCGGCCGGTCGAGCGGATCGAGATCCTCGGAACCCCCCAGCGGGGGCCCGACGTCAATGTCGTGCTCTCCTCCAAGTCCAAGCGACGCCGGGACGAGGGCTCCGACGGCCAGCGCGACGGTACCCGCCGGCCCCGCCCGGGCGGTGCCGGGCGAAGTGAGCGCGCTGAGCGCGGGGGCGACGACAAGCGCGGCCGCGGGAGCGAGGGCCGACGGGAGCGCAGCCAATCCGGTTCCCCCGGCGCCGACGCCGGTGCCCGTCGACGGACCGGCCAGACCCGGCCCGGCGGCCGGGACGCCGGCACCCGGGAGAACCCCCGCAGGCTGACCCCGTCGACCACCTACCGGAACGCAGCCCTGGCCACCCTCAAGCCGGAGCAGCTCCCGGTGGCCGAGCAGCTCCTCCGGGGCGGAATCCCCTCCGTGCGCCAGGCCATCGAGGAGCAGAACGCCCGGGCCCGGGCCGACGGAAGGCCCGAGGTCACCCCGGGCCCGCTGCTGGCCATGGCCGAGCAGCTCCTGCCGGTGGTCACCATGGCCACGTGGAAGGACCGTGCCTCGGCGGCTCGCGCCGCGGGCAAGGACGTCCCGCTCCGCGAGCTCCGCTCGATCGTCGCCTCCTCCTCGACGGTGACGCTCGACGAGGAGGGCAACGAGATGGCCACCGCCCTGCGCGCCTCCCTCAACGAGCGGGTCACGGCCCTCCGGGAGCGCTGGCTCGAGCGGATCACGGCGGCGCTGGACGAAGGACGGGTGGTCGACGCCGTGCGCGCCTCCATCCGACCACCCGAACCGGCGGCCCGGCTCACCGCCGAGCTGGCCGTGCGCCTGGCCGATGCGGCCGGTCGCGCCATGTCCGGCGAGACCCCGCCGGCCGAGTGGCTCGCACTCCTCGAGGTGGTCGTGGAATCGCCGGTCCGCCGCACGGTCAAGCCGACCGGTCTTCCCGTACCGGCCGACGAGGAGCTGCTGGCCGCGGCGCGCAAGGCATCGGGGTACGTGCCCGAGCTGGCTCGGCTGATGGGGATCCCCATCCCTCCCCCTCCCGGTCCCCGCCGGCCGGTGCCGGCCCGTTCGGCCCCCGGCCGCCGGGCCTCCTGATCGGCGACGGCGGGCCGTCCCCGCCGTCCACCGGTGATCAGTCGATCTCGCGGTGCATGGTGAGCATCCGTGCCTTGAACCCGGCCGACTCGTAGAAGCTCTTGGCGCCGCGGTCGCCGGGCAGGGCGACCCCGTCCACTCCCCGGCAGCCATGCGATTCCAGCCACGACACCGAGGAGTCCAACAGGAGCCGGCCGAGCCCCACCCCCCTGGCCGCCGGCTCGACGTAGCAGGCGTCGAGGACGCCGCGTGGCCCGGGCGGCCCGAGGTCCTCGATGTGGCACATGCCGAAGCCGGTGACCACATCGTCGAGCGTGCCCACCAGCACCAGTGCCGATTCGTCGGCCAGCAGGTCGTCGAGCCGGTCGCGTCCCCGGCCGGGACCGGCCCGACCATCGGCCGGGGGCAGCAACAGGGTGCCGCCCCGTTGTGCGGCCACGGCCTCGAACAGGTCCTCCGCCATCCCCAACAGGTGTGCCGTGTCCGCGCCGATCGCCGTGCGCACGGCTTCCCTCATGGGCCCGGCTGTCGACCTGCCCGGCCGACCGGGCTAGGACCGTTCATCGAGGAGTTGGTCCACCCGGCTGAGTATCGTCCGCCGGCCGCGTGTCGATGCCTCGTAGGCGCGCACGGAGACCAACTCCATCCGGTTGAGGCCGTCGAGACGCTGGACCACCTGGGATGCCGACAGCGAGTCGAACCCGGGGATGGACAGGGTGGACACTTCGGGGACGTGCCCGTTGCCGGCCAGGGTCCCGTCGGGGCCGGATGGTCGGCGGGGCGCGGTGGCCCAGGTACCCCCACCATCGCGTGACCGGACCGCCCCGTGTCCGTCCCCGGCCGGTCGCGGCCGAACCGTCCCGTGACCCGACGGTGCGTGGAACAGCCCCACCGACCGCCGGCGGAGCTCGTCGGTTCCCGCTCTCACCGCGAAACGGCCGACCGCCCGGGCCGACGACACCCGCACGCCCAACCGGTCGCGGCCTCTGGCCGCCAGCTTCGGCAGCTCTTCTGCCACCGCCACGACGATGCCGGCCGGGACATAGACCAACAGGTCGAGGATGCGTTCGTTCAGTGGCGTGTCGTCGGATGGTGGATCATGCGAATCGGCCATGGTCGGCTCCCGGTCACACGCAGTCGCGGCAGAGCATCTTCTTCCGGTCCGCCAGTTGGTTCGGGTGCTTGACCAGAAAGCAGGATCGGCACACGAACTCTCCCGGTTGCTTGGGGAGGACCCGCTCGACGCCGTCACCGCTGCGATCCTCCGGCTCGGGCGTGTCCTCGTCGTCCTCGACCTCCTCGACGACCAGCCGCTCCTTCAGGATGGTGTCCAGGCTCGCCTCGACGTCCTCGTCGTCGGGCTCCTCCTCGTCATCTTCATCCGACTCTTCCCCGGCCTTGGTCGCCACCTTGGCCCCGACCTCTGGGATGTCGGTGGTCTCGTCTTCTTCGTCGTCGACGACGACGACGTCATCGACGTCGTCGTCGTCGGGAAGCGCCAGGCCGTCTTCGGCAATCAGGTCGTCGTCCACCAGCTCATCGAGGTCTCCCTCGATGAGCTCGTCGGGTCCTTCGACTTCGTCGAGTTCTTGTGCCATCTCGGTCCTTCAGTGGTGAGTTGGGCGGGAGCATAGACGGTCCGGCGCCCTCACCGTTCACCGGCGGCCGCACCACCTGTGCCGGATCAACGGACTCCGAGGGCCCGCTTCGAATCGTGGTCCGGCGGAGTGGGCCCGACCGTCGGTCCGCCCCTCGTCCGGCCGCCTGCACGAGCGGCGGACCGGCCCGATCGGGCCTAGGCGGTAGGACCCAGGGGTCTTTGGCACCATTCCCCCGCTACCTCCGGCTCACACCGGTCGGTTGCGGGAGAATGTTTTCTACTCGATCCCCTGGGCCTCCCTCCGCCTCTCACAGCATCCCCCCCTCAAGCCATACCGTCCGGAACCGTCCGAAATGTCCTGAGGGGCGACTGGGACTGGGCGAACGATAGGCCATCGACACCGCTGGTCGTCAAATGCCATTCACCGCACACCACCTGGGGGTTTTGGGAACTCCCCAGGTCAGGGGATTGCAGGATTTCCCGCCGTCGACATCGAATTCCGTCGTCCTTCGGCGCGGCGTTCGGCGTGCAACCGTTCGAGGTCCTCGGAGCCGAAATCCACGTGCGACATCGCCTCCGCCAACAAGTGGTGCCCGGCCTGCTCGGCGATCAGACGATGCATCTCCTGGGCCACCCAGCGATAGCTCGGATGCCCCTGCGGCCCGGAGCGGAGCTCCACCAGGTGCATCGCCTCGCGGGCGTTCATCTGCATGGTGTAGCGGATGCGGTAGGCCAGGGCGACGGCGTAGGCCGCCTGGACGGGGAACGACGGCGCCAGCACCTCGGAGAGCTCACGGGACCGCTCGAGGGAGGCCACGTACCGATCCTCCAGTCCCGCATCGGCGACCACGTCCGGGACGTCGTAACCGAGCCCGGCCCCGAGCGACTGCCATTCGATGGTCAGCATGCGGTGACGCTGCAGGTCCCGGAAGGCGCCGTAGTCGGTCACCACGTCGAAGCGGTAGCCGGTGCGCTCGAATGCCCGACCGGGTCGGTGGCGCCGGTTCTGACGGTCGCCGACGTAGGCCGACAGGATCGACCGCCGCTCCTCGGCGCCCAACAGGTCGACCCGGCGGCGCACCTCCTCCTCCGGGCGGTCGGTCAGGGGCGCGCAGATGGCGGCGATGACCTTCGACTCCCCCTCGGGGTCGAAGTCGAGGAGCGTCACCGAGGGCCGGCCCGAGGGGCCACCCGGCGGAGCGTCCCCCGGCGAGACCAGGTCGGGAAAGAGCATGCCCACCAGGTCGGCCGTCTCCCTGCGGGTCGTGTCCAGGTAGGTCGACCATGCACCGCCGCGATCCGGCCGGTCCACACGTTGCAGGAAGGAGGGGATCACCTTGCGGAGCTCCTCGAGCATCAGCTCGGCGTACTGGCGGGCCTCGGGAAGCGGGTGGGCGCGCATACGCAGGAGGAGCATCTCGTAGGACTGTCCCGTCCCGTAGATGCCCACGTTGGACAGCGACGCGGCCGGCAGGAGGCCGCGGAGGGCGTCGAGCGCCTTGGCCCGGACCGCCTGGCGGTGGACGAAGTCGGAGTCACCCGGCTGCCGGGGATGCCGGACGGCCAGCCAGGCCTTGGCCGCCTCCAACAGCTCGCCGTAGGTGTCGAACATCCGGTCCATGTCGCCCACGTACCGGGCGCCGAGCGGCGAGTCGAGCAGACCCGGGTCCCGGTAGTAGCGGTAGTGACCGGTGGTGAGGCGCTGGTTGTAGGCGATGTAGCGGGTCGACTGCTCGAGGTAGGCCATCAACCGGCCCCACTCGAGAACCTTGGTCAACAGGTTCGACGCCTGTTCGCAAGCCAGGTGGACCCCGCCCAGCTGGGCCACGGAGTCGTCCCCGTACTCGAAGAAGACCTTCTCGTAGAGATCCTCGGCCCGGGTCAGCCCGACGGTGGCGTCCACGGTGGCGTCCCCGGAGATGTCCAGCTCCCCGACGAACTCGTCGAGGAACAGTCGCCGCAGGCTCTTCGGAGAGCGGGAGTACCGGGCGAACAGGGCACCCTTGACCACTTCTGGCAGGTTGACCAGGGCGAACACCGGCCGGTCGAGGTTGGTGACGTAACGGCGGAGGATGTCTGCCTCGTCAGCGCTGAACGTCTCCACGGCATAGGGGAACATGCCCGGATCACACTACGACGGCACCGACGGGTCAGGCGCGGACCCCAGCCCCGCCGGGTCGTCGGCGCCCACCACCCCCCGCCGGAGGACGGCCACGGCCAGCTGGGCCGCGTCCCTGGTGCCCGGATCGGAGGCCACCTGGGCGAGCTGGCGGACCAGATCGATCACCTGGCGGACATTGCGCACGAAGTCTCCGGGGGCGACGTCGGTCTCGTTGAGCACCGAGTCCAGCGTCGCCCCCTTGGCCCAGGCGATCACGGCGCGGGCCAAGCCCGGGTCGGGACGGCGGGTCCTGCGCAACCCGACCCGCCGCTCGTCGGCCCGCAGCTCGCCGGCCAGTTCCCCGAGCCGGGCCAGCCGGTCGACGGCCTTGTTCTGCCGTGGTTCCGGGCTGGCGTCCCCTGCCCTGCGGGCCTCGAAGGTGAAGGCGGACACCACCCCGGCCAGCAGCGCCGGGTCCAGCCCGTCGAGCAGCCCCCGCCGGAGCGCCTCGGTGACCAGGAGGTCCGACTCGTGATACACCGAGGCGAGGGCGTGGCCGGCCTCGGTCATCGTCCAGCCTTCGATGAAGTCCCGTTGCTCGAGGATGGCCAGCCGGCGGTCGAGTTGGGTGGACAGGGACACCGATCCCGCCGGTGCCTGCCACTGGCCGTAGGAGGCCGACAGCAGCCGGTGGGCCTCGTCCCGGGACCAGCGCCGGACCAGGTTCACCGCCAGGTTGTAGGTGGGATGGAAGGAGGAGACCAGATCGGGCGGGGGGGCGATGGCCGTGCGCGCCACCTGGGCGAAGGGCGTGGCCGGGGACCAGAGGACGAAGGCGTGGCCCACGGTGTCGATGCCCCGGCGGCCGGCGCGCCCGGTCAGCTGCTGGTACTCACCCGAGGTGAGGGCCGAGGTGTCCGAACCGCGGAACTTGGCGAACCGCTCCACCACGACGGTCCGGGCCGGCATGTTGATGCCGAGGGCCAGCGTCTCGGTGGCGAACACCACCTTCAACAGTCCCTCCGAGAAGCACTGCTCGACGGCCTGGCGGAACGCCGGCACGAGGCCCGCGTGATGCGGGGCCACGCCGGCCTCGAGCGCCGCCGACCACGGTCCGTAACCCAGCGTGGCCAGGTCGTCGTCGTCGAGTCGGTCGACCGCCTCCTCGGTGAGCAGGCGGATCCGGCGGCGCTCGTCCGGCGTGGTCAGCCGGATGCCGTCCTGCAGGCACTGGCGGACGGCATCGTCGCAGGCGGCCCGCGAGAAGATGAAGGTGATGGCGGGCAGCATGTCCTGCCGCGGCCAGGTACTCGATCACCTGGGTCCGGCGGGGCACCCGGAGGCGGTGCCGCGGATTCCGACGGCGCCGCTCGTCCAGTGCCGTGCCGTCGGGGTTGGCCTTTCCTGCCCGGAGCAGCGGCAGGACGGTGAGCCGTTCGCTCCCCCGCTCGGCGACGGCGAAGTGATGATGCAGGGTCACCGGCCGGTGCGCCTCGACCACGACCTTCGTCGTCCCCCGCACCGAGGTGAGCCAGGCCCCGAAGTCGGATGCGTTGCTGACGGTGGCCGAGAGGCTCACGAAGGTGACCCCCGGCGGGGTGAGCACGAGAACCTCCTCCCATACCGAGCCCCGATAGGGATCCTGGAGATAGTGGACCTCGTCGAGGATCACCACGGCCAGACCTTCGAGCAGCGGCGACCGGGCGAAGATCATGTTGCGGAGGACTTCGGTGGTCATCACCACCATGGGCGCCCGGGCCTGGTGGGACACGTCCCCGGTCAGCAGGCCCACCTGGCCGTCGCCGTAGCGCAACGAGAGCTCGGCGAACTTCTGGTTGGACAGGGCCTTGATCGGAGTGGTGTAGAAGGCCTTACCACCCGCCATGACCGCCCTGGCCGCGGCATACTCGGCCACCAGCGTCTTGCCCGATCCGGTCGGGGCCGACACCAGCACCGACTCCCCCCGGTCGATGGCATGCATGGACCGGCGTTGGAACCCGTCGAGCGGAAAGTCGAGGCTCTGCTCGAAGCGCTCGAGGAACCCCTCCCCCTCGTCCCCCCCAGCATCCCGGACGGCGTCCCGGATGCCCCGGGGGGTCATCGCCCGAGAAGCTTCCCGATGACGATCGACACCTCGTAGAAGATGTACATGGGAATGGCCAGCGCCATCATCGAGAAGGGGTCCGAGCTCGGAGTCACCACCCCGGCCACCACCACGATGACCACGATGGCCCACCGGCGCCACGAGGACAGCTTCTTCGGTGTGAGGACGCCGGCGAGCTCGAGCGATACCAACAGCACCGGGAACTCGAAGGTGAGCCCGAACACGGTCATCAGGAGCACGATGAGGCTGAGGTACTTGGTGGGATCGAGAATCTGGGTCAGCGAGGGACCACCGATGTTCTTGAGCCAGGCCAGGGCATGGGGGAAGGTGATGTAGGCCACCACACAGCCCAGGGCGAACAGGAGGATCGAGGCCACGATGAACGGGATGGCGTACCGCTTCTCGTTGCGGTTGAGGCCCGGGGTGATGAACCGCCAGAACTCCCACAGCAGTACCGGCGCGGCCAGGAACAGCCCACCGTAGGCGGCGATCTTCACCCGAAGGGCGAGACCGCCCAGGGGGTCGGTGATGTAGAAGCCGCAGCGGCGGGGCGAGATCTCACAGTAGGGATGGCTGAGGAACGAAAGGATCCACGGGTAGAGCAGGAAGGCCGCGGTGCCGGTGATCAAGAAGGCCACCGAGCACACCAGCACCCGGCGGCGGAGCTCGGCCAGGTGCTCGACCAGTGTCATCGAGTCCGGCTGGGGCCGGGCTTCGCTCCGTCGTTTCAGTGAGATGGCCATGGGTCTCGGTTCCGAACTGATCCGCGTGTCGCCGACAGGACCGGCCCGGTCAATTCATCCCAGGGTCGTCGGGCACGGACCCTCCGGAGGAGCGGACCTGGTGGACGATACCGCCGGGATCGGTGATCAGCACCCCGGGGATACCCGGCGGGTCCTCGGAGGCGTGCACGGTCCCCGCCGGTCTGTTGGAGCCGGCTGACGGCTGGACGGCGTCTCCGTGCACATCAGTGACTTCGGAGCCGTTGGCCGTCCCGGATGTGGCGCCGTTCTCGGCGCTGTGGTTGTCGGCCAGGGTGTCGAGGAAGGTCAGGGGGGAACGGACGGCCTGGCTGATGGTCTCGGTGGAGGGCAGATCGGGGAAGGTGCCCCGGACCTCGCTCTCCAGCCGCTCGCGGAACTTGCGGAAGTCGCCCCAGAGCGCCCCGATCTGCTTGGCCACCTTGGGAAGCTTGTCAGGACCCAGGACGATGAGGGCCACGACGAGGATGACCAGCACTTTCGCCGGGCTCAGAAATGGCACGGCACCGAGTGTACCGGCGCTCGGCACCGGGTTGCGTCCCGGGCCCGCTCCCGGCCCGGCTCGCTCACCCGGGGACGGGTCTCGGTGGGCCGCGTACCGGCGGGGAGCGTCGGCGGAGCGCTCGCCGCGGGGCCAACAGCACCAGCACGACGAGCACGGCCACCACCACCGCGACCACCGAGAGGATCACGATCCACGCGGAATCGCTGAGCGGCCAGACGACGAACGCCATCTTGCCCACGATGAGGCTCCCCGAGATGGGCCCGAAGTACCGGCTGTCCTCGGAGTCGGTCCGGTTGTCGCCCATCACGTAGTAGTCCCCGGCCGGCACGGTGTAGGGACGGTTGAGGCTGAAGGGGTAGGGCAGCGGGCTGGGCGAGGTCACGGGAGCCGGGTCGGGCAGCCACGGCTCGTCCAGCGGCTTGCCGTCGATGTACACCCTGCCGTCGATCGACGAGATGGTGTCCCCGGGGAGGGCGATGACACGCTTCACCAAGTCGGAGTAGTCGGCCCGTTCGAGCGGCGGCCGGCGGAAGACCACGACGTCGCCCCGTTGCACGCTCTCGAAGTGGTAGCTGAGCTTGTCGACCACGATGCGGTCGCCGATCTGGAGCGTGGGCAGCATCGAACCGGACGGGATGAAGAACATCTGGGCCACATACGTCCGCACCCCGAGGGCCAGCACCAGCGCGACGGTCAGGACCACCAACCATTCGATGACCCACCTGCTGGACCGTGTGGTGGCTTCGGGCACGGCTTCGAACTCGCCCACGTCCAGGCTGGGCACCGGGATGGGGCCCCGCAGGGCCGAGCCGATCGGCAGGGTGGTCCCGAGGGTCGTGCTGTGGAGTTCGGACCTCACCAGGAAGCGAGGCTACCCCACGGCCCTGTCCGGTCAGCGGTCAATGGCCGGGGCGGCCGCCTGATCCCCGCGTGGCGTTAGAGCCCTTTGATGTGGTCGAGGGGCCACACCACGGCGACGGCGCGACCCACGATCAGCGATTTCGGGATCGGACCGAAGAACCTGCTGTCCTCGGAGTCGGTCCGGTTGTCACCCATCACGTAGTACTCGCCGGCGGGGATCTTGACCGGCCCGGGAAGATCGAACTCGGGATGGGCGTCGCCCGGCAGTGCTCCGGTATAGCTGTCGGGGCCGGGAGGGAGCCAGGGCTCGTCGAGCCGCTTCCCGTTGATGTAGACGTGGCCGTCCTTCGAGGAGATGGTCTCCCCCGGCAGGCCGATCACGCGCTTGACCAGGTCTGCGTACTCCTGGTCCTCGAGAGGCGGGCGGGCGAACACCACGATGTCCCCGCGGTGGATGCCGTGGAGGTCGTAGCTCAGCTTGTTCACGATGATCCGGTCGCCGACCTGGAGGGTGGGGTACATCGAGAGGGAGGGGATGGAGAACGACTGCACCACGTAGGTGCGGAGCACCACGGTGCACAACAGCACCGCGATCAGGATGATGGCCCATTCGATCACCGTCCGGTAACCGCGACGGCCGAGGGCCCGGTCCGGTAGCTCCGGGACGGTGTCGTCCACCAGAAGGTCCGATCCGGTCGCGGACGACGGTTCGCCGGGGATGTGGCTCACAGTGAAGGGACGCTATCGCACCCGGGCTCGCGGGCAGCGTCGAGAGGGAGCCGCATCCGCACGCCCCGGGGGGCCGGTCACAGGCCGGCGATGAGCTTGTCCACCCGTTCGTCCTTGGACTTGAAGGGGTCCTTGAGCAGCACGGTCCGCTGGGCCTGGTCGTTGAGCTTCAGGTGCACCCAGTCGACGGTGAAGTCACGCCGCCGCTCCTTCGCCTTCTTCACGAACTCACCCCGCAAACGGGCCCTCGTGGTCTGGGGCGGGACGGACATCGCCGCGGCGATGTCGGCGTCGTCGCAGATCCGATCGAGCTGGTCGTGATGTTGCAGGCGGTAGTAGAGGCCGCGGGACCGGTCGACGTCGTGGTACTGGAGATCGAGCAACGACACGGTCGGGTTGTGAAGTGAGAGCCCGTGCCGTTGGCGGTAGTGGTCGATGAGCCGGTACTTGGCGACCCAGTCGCACTCGCGGTGCAGGGAGAGTGGATCCGACTCGAGGCCCTTCAGACAGTGCTCCCACATGTCGAGGGCCCGGTCCTCCTGCGGGGACAGGCCCTGGCGGTCGCGGTACCGGATCGCCCGCTGCAGGTACTCGCCCTGGATGTCCAACGCACTCATCTCGCGCCCGTTGGCCAGGCGGACCGGTCTCCGGCACGTGATGTCATGGCTGATCTCGCGGATGGCCCGGATCGGGTTCTCGAGGGTGAGGTCGCGCATCACCGTCGACGGGTCCTCGAGCATCCGGAGCACGATGCTGGTCGCCCCGACCTTGAGGAAGGTGGCGTACTCGCTCATGTTCGAATCGCCCACGATGACATGGAGCCGGCGGTACTTCTCGGCGTCGGCGTGAGGCTCGTCACGCGTGTTGATGATGGGCCGGCTCCGGGTGGTGGCCGAGGACACACCCTCCCAGATGTGCTCGGCCCTCTGGCTCAGGCAGTAGACCGCGCCCCGAGCCGTCTGGAGGACCTTCCCCGCGCCGGCGTAGGCCTGCCGGCTGACGAGGAACGGGATCAGCACCTCCGTGTAGTGGGCGAAGTCGTCGCGTCGGCTGGTCAGGTAGTTCTCGTGGCAGCCGTACGAGTTCCCGGCCGAGTCGGTGTTGTTCTTGAACAGGTAGATGTCCCCGCGGATCCCTTCCTCCCGCAACCGGGCCTCCGCCCCCTCGACCAAGGAGGAGAGGATCCACTCCCCCGCCTTGTCGTGCACGACCAGCTCCGAGATGGCGTCGCACTCGGGGGTGGCGTACTCGGGATGGCTGCCCACGTCGAGATAGAGCCGGGCGCCGTTCTCGAGGAACACGTTGGAGGACCGTCCCCAGCTCACCACCCGCCGGAAGAGGTAACGGGCCACCTCGTCAGGGCTCAGCCGCCTCTGCCCGCGCAGGGTACAGGTGACCCCGTACTCGTTCTCCAAGCCGTAGATACGCTTGTCCATCACCCTCACGGTACCGTGGGGACAGCCCGACACAGCGGCACCCGGGCTCGCGGTGGTGGCGAGCCGCAGGTCCGCTCAGCCCAGCAGGGTCTCCAGTTCGACGTCCATCAACCTCCGGAACGCCCGTCGCCCGTTGCCCTGGGCGAGGACGGCGACCTCGAGGTCCGCCTCTCTGAGTGCATGGTCGGGGCCGGACAGTGAGCTCACTGCGGCCCGCAGCGCCTCCGGAAGTTCCCATCCGGCGCCCCACTGCCCCTCGAGGCGCTGGGCGATCGCCTCGGTCTCGCCACCCAGCACGGCGTAGCGATCCTCGTCGGTGATGGTCCCCTCGTAGGCGATGTGGTACAGCTGGTGCGGTCGCAGCCCGACGCCCAGCTCCGCCACCAGGATCTCGACCTCGAGGGGTTTCATCTCGTGGGTGAAGACCTGCCCCAGGTACTGGGCATACAGATTGGCCAACGAGCGGGCATCGACGTCCTCGCGGCTGTAGGCGTACCCCTTGGTGTCGGCGTGCCGGATGCCCGAGACACGCAGCTGGTCGTACTCGTTGTACTTGCCGACGCCGGCGAAGGCGATCCGGTCGTAGATCTCGCTGATCTTGTGGAGCGACCGCGATGGGTTCTCGGCCACGATGGCGATCCCCATGTCGTAGACGGTGGCGATGAGCGAGCGACCCCGGGCGATGCCCTTCTGGGCGTACTCGGCCCGATCCTTCATCACCTGCTCGGGGGCCACGTAGTACGGCATGGTCATGGCTGGCGCCCCTCTGTCCGGCGCCGCTCGATGAGGGTGGCGAACCGCTCGGCCACTTCCTCCTCGGGCACCGTCTGGAACCCATCGGCGGTCACCGTGGCCACCAAGGGGTAGATCCCCCTGATCAGATCGGGGCCGCCGGTGGCGGCATCCTCGTCGGCCGCCTCGTAGAGCGATTCGACGGCCAGCTCCACCGCCTCGTCACGCGCCATCCCGGCCCGGTAGCCGAGCTTGATGGTCGTGCGGGCATCGCGGCCACCGGACCCGGTGGCGTTGTGCTCGGTCTCCTCGTAGTGGCCCCCGGTGACGTCGTAGGTGAAGATGCGCCCCGTGCCCCGGGCCAGGTCGTACCCGGCGAACAACGGGACCACGGCGAGGCCCTGCATGGCCATGGGCAGGTGTTCCCTGACCATCTGGCTCAGCTGGTTGGCCTTTCCCTCGAGGCTGAGGACCACGCCCTCGACCTTTTCGTAGTGCTCGAGCTGGGTCTGGAACAGCCGGACCATCTCCACCGCGGGTCCGGCCGCCCCGGCGATGGCCACAGCCGAATAGCGGTCGGCGGGGAAGACCTTCTCCATGGAGCGGTGGGCGATGATATGCCCCTCGGTGGCCCGCCGGTCGCCCGCCATCACGATGCCGTCGACGAATCGCAGCGCGACCACGGTCGTGCCGTGCCGGAACTCGTTGCCCCCGGGCCCGCCGGGCGGACTGCCGGCGGCGTGCCCCGGGATCATCGTCGAGCGCACCGGTACCTGCAGCCGACGGATCAACCCGGCGAAATCGGGACCCGGATCCTCGGTTGTCGAAAACAGCGGCAGTGTCACCGGGGCTACTCGCCGCCCTTTTGCACGTAGTTGCGTACGAATTCCTCGGCGTTGTCCTCGAGCACCTCGTCGATCTCGTCGAGCAGGTCGTCGAGCTCTGCCTTCAGCTTGTCACCCGCGGCCGATCCGGCCGGAACCTCTTCCACGACCTCGTCGGCGCGTTCGGTCGTCGTCGCCTTCTTCTTCTGTTCTCGTTCAGCCATCTCGTTCAGCCATCCCCTACTCTCCCTCGCTGCTCAGTTCCCTAGCTGCTCAGTCGATCCAACAGCTCGGACGGGCTCGCGCACACATTCAACAGATCCTCCACGTGCTCGGCCGTGCCCTTCAGAGGATCCATCATAGGGACACGCCGCAACGGGTCCGCGCCCAGGTCGAAAACGAGCGAATCCCAGTTGGCGGTGACCACCGACGACGGCCACTTCTTGAGGCACTGACCCCGGAACCAGGCCCTGGTGCTCCGCGGAGGTTCCGAGACGGCGGCGGCCACCGCAGCCTCGTCGATCATGCGCTCGGTGTCCAGCCGGGCGAACAGCGACCGCGACGGTCGCAGATCGTGGTACTGGAGGTCGAGGGCCGCCAGCCGGTGGTCGTCCCAGTCGCAGTGGTGACGGTCCCGATAGGCCTCGATCAGCTGGAGTTTGGCCACCCAGTCGAGTTGACGGGCCAGCGACATCGGATCGGTCTCCAGCCCGTGGAGCACCGACTCCCAGCGTTTCAGCACCTCCTCGCCGATGCCCTCGTCGCCCATGCACTCGAGGCCCCGGTCGTCGGCGTACTTCCGGGCCAGGGAGAAGAGCTCCCACTGGATGCCGAGGGCGGTGGCCGTGGTCCCGTCAGCCATCGGGAGCGGCGCCGTGAACGTGCGGTCCAGGGCCACCTCGTGGATGGCCCGCACCGGATCGGCCAGGGCCAGGTTCCGGCTGCCGGACACGTCGTCCTCGATCATGGCCAGCACCAATGAGGTGGTGCCCACCTTCAAGAATGTGGCCACCTCGGCGAGGTTGGCATCGCCCACGATGACGTGGAGCCTCCGATACCGTTGCGGATCGGCGTGAGGCTCGTCTCGGGTGTTGACGATCGGACGTTTGAGGGTCGTCTCGAGGCCCACCTGCTCCTCGAAGAACTCGGCCCGCTGGGAGAGCTGGAAGTCGACGCGCCGCCCGTCGTGGGTGGCCGTCTCGGCTCCGACCTTTCCGGCGCCGGCGAAGATCTGGCGGGTGACGAAGTGAGGGGTGATGCCGGCCACGATGCGGGTGAACGGCGCGGCCCGGTCCATCAGATAGTTCTCGTGGGCTCCGTAGGAGTTGCCCTTCCCGTCCGAGTTGTTCTTGTAGATGACCACCCGGGAGCCGTCATGGACGGCGAGATCGGCGGCTTCCATGGCCCGGGTCAGGATGAGCTCGCCGGCGCGGTCGTAGCGCAGGCACTCGAGCGCGTCACGGCATTCGGGCGTGGAGAACTCGGGATGGGCGTGATCGACGTAGAAGCGGGCTCCGTTGGTCAGGACGGTGTTCACCAGATGGGTCTCGACCTGGGGCGGCATGGCACCTTCGCGTGCGAAGCCGCGGGCGTCGTTCCCCGGCGCCTCGTCCTCGAAGTCCCAGCCCGTCTGCTGGCGGGCGACATCGTGCGCGTAGGCGTTGATGAGCACCGACGAGGCGGCGATCGGGTTGGGATCGCCGTTCATCACCTGGATGCCGTACTCGGTCTCGATTCCGCAGACCTTGGGAATGGCCATGCAATCGACCCTATCCCGGTCGGTGGTCAGAGATACTGACCGGTACCCACCCGTTCGATGGACCGTCCACCCTTGGTCTCCTCCTGGTTGCTGATGAGCGTGCGGATGTAGACGATACGCTCGCCCTTCTTGCCGGAGATCTTCGCCCAGTCGTCCGGGTTGGTGGTGTTGGGAAGATCCTCGTTCTCCTTGTACTCCTGTCGGATCGACTCGAGCAGGTCGGCGGTCCGGATTCCGCGCTTCTCCTCGGCGATCGCCCGCTTGATGGCCAGCTTCTTGGCCCGGCGCACGATGTTCTCGATCATCGCGCCCGAGGAGAAATCACGGTAGTAGAGAACCTCCTTGTCGCCGCCTTGATAGGTCACCTCGAGGAATCGGTTCTCCTCGTCGTTGCGGTACATCTCGGTCACCGTCGTCTCGATCATGGCCTGGGTGGCCTTGGCCGGGTCCCCCCCGCCGAGGGTCCGCACCTCGTCGGCGTCCAGGGGCAGGTCCGGGGTCAGGTAGCGCGAGAAGATCTGGGCCGCGGCCACCTCGTTCGGCCGTTCGATGCGGATCTTCACGTCGAGGCGCCCGGGTCGGAGTATGGCCGGATCGATGAGGTCCTCCCGATTGGAGGCTCCGATCACGATCACATCCTTGAGGGTCTCCACGCCGTCGATCTCCGCCAGCAGCTGCGGCACGATGGTCGACTCCATGTCCGAGCTGATGCCGGTGCCGCGGGTCCGGAACAGCGAATCCATCTCGTCGAAGAAGACGATGACCGGTACACCTTCTTCCGACTTCTCCCGGGCCCGCTGGAAGACGAGTCGGATCTGGCGTTCCGTCTCACCCACGTACTTGTTGAGGAGCTCGGGCCCCTTGATGTTGAGGAAGTAGCTCCGGGCGTTGTTGTTCCCGGTGACCTCGGCCACCTTCTTGGCCAGCGAATTGGCCACTGCCTTGGCGATCAGCGTCTTCCCGCACCCGGGTGGGCCGTAGAGCAGGATCCCCTTGGGCGCGGGCAGCTTGTGCTCCGAGTAGAGCTCCCGGTACAGGTACGGGAGCTCCACCGCGTCGGTGATGGCCTCGATCTGGTCGTCGAGCCCACCCACGTCCGCGTAGGTGACGTCGGGCACCTCCTCGAGGACGAGCTCCTCGACCTCGGGACGGGCCAGCTTCTCGATCAGCAGGCCGGTACGAGACTCCATCAGGATGGTGTCGCCGGCGCGCAGCTTGACCCCGATCAGGACATCGGACAGCTCGGCCACCCGCTCCTCGTCGGCCCGACCGAACACCAGTGCGCGCCTGCCGTCCTCGAGTACCTCCTTGAGCACGACCACCTCACCGGAGCCCTCTCCCTCGCGGGCCAGGATCACGCTGAGGGATTCGTTGAGGACGACCTCGTTGCCCCGTTGCAGATCGTCGAGGTCGATGTCGGGATGGAGCGACACCCGCATCTTGCGGCCCCCGGAGAAGACGTCGACGGTGCCGTCGTCGTTGGTCCCGAGGAAGGTGCCGTAGGCCGCCGGCGGCTGGGTGAGCTTCTCGACCTCCTCGCGGAGATTGGCCACGTGCTCCTTGGCCGTCTGCAACGTGAAGGTGAGCTTCTCGTTCTGGGAGATGGCCTGGGCCAGCTGCCCCTTGGTCTCGAGCAGCTTCTCCTCCAGGGTCTGGACCCGCCGCGGGCTCTCCTGCAGACGCCTGCGCAGGACGGTGACCTCTTCCTCGGCGGCCTGGGCCCTGATCCTCAGAGCATCGAGATCGTCGTCCGTCACATCCACCCGCCGCTGGTCATCTGCACCGTCGTCGAAATCAACCGTTTGAATCACCTCGCTCGAGTTGCGCCCTTGCTGGCGACCCTACACCGGCACCTACCGGTTCAATGCGCCATTCGCACTACGGGCGGGCGCCGGTCGGCCGATTCTGACGGACCGTCAGTCAATGGGGTCGCGGTTGCGGATAGCATTGGCGGTGAGGTGCTGTGATCCGGGCCCGGTCGGGACCCGGGCGTCCCGGTACCTCACCGGTCGGCTGACGGCAGTCGGCCGGCGGAGCCGACCCGGACCGACGAGTGGAAGCGTGGGAGTGACGTAGCTGATGAAGGTCTGGATTGACCAGGATCTCTGTACGGGCGACGGCCTCTGCGAGGAGATCGCGCCCGCCGTGTTCACCCTGCTCGACGACGGGCTCGCCTACGTCAAGGAGGGCGCCGACGTGAAGAGCGAGCCCGGTGGCTCGGCCGGGATGGCCGCGGTGCCCGAGGATCTCGAGGACGCCGTGGTCGAGGCCTCCGAGGAGTGCCCGGGCGAGTGCATCTTCATCGAGCAGAGCTGACCCCTCCGGCCCCGTCCGGCCGACGGGCTCGATCCGGGCCCACGGGTCACGGGACCACCGTCGGGTCCGGGCTCGATCTCTGCGGCTCGTCGAAGGGCAGGAGCAGCCGGGCCGTGGTCAGGAAGCCGGTGTGGCCGACCATGCGGTGGTCGGGGCGGACCGACCGGGCCTCGATGTGCCAGGTCCGGTGCAGTACCTCCAGTGTGGAGGCCATCCCGAACCCGTGGTGATCGAGCGCCGACCGCAGCTGTGAGGTCTGGTTGATGGTGGGGAGATAGGCACACAGGATCCCGCCGGGCCGCAGAGCCTTCGCCGCGTGGGGAAGCACCTGCCACGGCTCGGGTAGATCCAGGAGGACCCGGTCGATCCCCTCTTCGTCGATGCCCTGGTAGACGTCCCGTATCTCCACCCGATAGCGGTCGCTCCCGGCCCCCATGGCGGCCACGTTGCTGCGGGCCCGCTCGGCAAAGTCCTCGCGGAGCTCGTAGCCCACGACGTCGGCGCCGGCCCGCAGCAGGGCCATCGACAGCGCGCCCGAACCCACGCCCGCCTCGAGGGCCCGCACCCCGGGGGCGATGTCGGCCTCGATCAGGATGGCCCCGAGGTCCTTCGGGTAGATCACCTGGGCCCCGCGCGGCATCTTGAGCACGGCGTCGGAGAGCGTCGGCCGCACGGCCAGGAACCGCCGTCCCGTGCTGCCGAGGATGGTCGTCCCCTCCTGGACGCCGATCAGATCGTCGTGATCGACGATGCCGACGTGGGTGTGGAAGGTGGCGCCGGTCCGCAACGTGATCAGGTACCGGCGCTCCTTGGCGTCGACCAGCAGGATCCGGTCGCCCGGCTCGAGGATGCTCCGGTCCCCCTCTTGCCCCACGTCGCTCAGCGGCCGGACTTGGCCGGGCCCGGCCTGATGGTCCTCACGATCAGGCGCTCACCGGGCTTGAGCTCGGTGCGGTAGACCACGTCGTCCTGATGGCGGGCCCGGTTGAGCATCCAGAGGGCCACACCGACCACCACCCAGGCCGTGTGGTACCCGCGCAGCCCGCGCCCGAAGGCCTTCACCTGGATGTAGTGCAGCAAGGTGTCCATCGGTCAGATCCGCCGGACCTCGACGACGGCGGACCGCCGTCGGCCGTTCCGGCGGCCGATCAGGAACACCACGGCCACCAGGGCCACGCCCACGGCCAGCCCCACGGTCACCGCCTGGGAACGGGCCGACTCGAGCTCGCCGGTGGCCTCCCCGGTCAGCTCCCGGAACTTGGCCTCGATGTCATCACGGGTGATCGGTTTGGTCTCGGGGCTCATGGGGCCTCCTTCTTGGGTGCGTCGGCGGCCCGGCCCTGTCCACGGCTCACGGCCTTCACGGCCAGCGCGGCGATCAGCACCACCACGACCGCGCAGATCAGGTACGGGACCCACGACAGGTTGCCGGAGAACGTGCTCCCGGTCTCGGTCTGGAGGAGCCGGAGGAAGGCGACCGACAAGATGACCAGTCCGATGGCCAGGGCCACCGATCCGGCCACCCCGAAGACGATGAAGCGCCCGAGACCCTTCAGAGGGTCGAGCGTCTCCTGCTTGACGTAGTCGATGACCAACTGGAGCGTCTCGCTCCCTGTCGTGCGGAGGCCACCCAATCCCTTCGCTGTGCCGCTTCGACCTCGGGCCACGGTCCTCCTTGGACTCTGCAGGACCAGCCGGCACAGTGCCGCCGTGACCTGCTGGTTGACGCCACCAACTATAGGCAGCCTCCATCGACGAACTGATCGACGACGGCTGGAGCGCCCCCCGGGGGTCGCTCAGTCCCGGCTGGTGAACAGATAGGTGGAGCTGGATCGGGCCACGATCGTCCCCCGTTCGTCCACCACCTCGGCCTCGGCGAAGGCCACCCGGCTGCCCCCCGAGACGACCGTGGCGGTACAGTCGAGCACGGCGCCGACCCGAACCGGGGCCAGGAAACTCGTCTTCATCTCCACGTTGGAGGAGAACACCTTGCGCCCTGCGGCCCGGGCGAAGGTGACGGTGGCCGACCCCATGGCCGAATCGGCCATGGCCCCGATGAAGCCGCCCTGGACGATGCCGGCCGGGTTGGCGAAGCGCTCGTCGGCCCGCATCCGCCACACCGTCCGCCCCGGCACGGCCTTGTCGACGCAGGTCATCCCCAGGGTCAGCTCGCAGTTGGGCGGGACCTGGATGCGCTGATCAGCCACCATGTGACGCTACCTCCCTCCCGGTCGTCGATACTGGAGGCATGCCCGATCGATCCGACGAACAGCGCGGACCGGCCGTCCTCGTCGGGGAAGCGGCCGAGGACTGGACCGGAGACGCCGTCTTCTACGAGTACTCCGCGGCCGCCGACCCGGAGGCGGCGGGGTCGATCGCCCCGGTGCCGGCCCGCCGGTTCTCGCCCGGGCTCCACGCCGGGGGCGGGACGCGCATCATCCCTCTCGACCTCTCGGGACCCCTCGGCGTCCCCTACCCCGCCACCAGCCCTGGACTCCTGGCCTCGTTCGTGGTCATCGATCCGGCAGAGTCGGTGGTCACCGCGTCCGACGCCTCCAGCGAGCTCTACTACTGCATCAGGGGGCGGGGCCACAGCGACGTGGACCGGTCGTGCCTGCCCGACGGCGCCACCTCGGGCCGGGTGGCGTGGTCGGAGGGTGATGTCCTGACCTTGCCGGGCGGCTGTACGACCGTGCACGCAGCAGACCCCTCCGACCCGGCCGGCGCCTTGCTCTACCGGGTGACCGACGCCCCACTCCTCGAGTATCTCGGCGTCACGGCCACCTCGGAGCGATTCGGCCCCACCCGGTTCGACGGTGCCGAGGCCAGGTCTCGATTGGCCGAGGTGGAGCGGGACCCCGAGGCCTCCCGCCGCAGCCGGGTCAGCGTGCTCCTGGGCAACACCTCCACGCCCCAGACCCTCACCGCCACCCACACCCTGTGGGCCATGGTCGGCGTGCTCCCCGCCGGACGGGTCCAGCGCCCGCACCGGCATCAGAGCGCGGCCCTCGACCTGATCACCGAGTGCTCGCCCGGGTGCTACACGCTGATCGGGTCCCGGCTGGACGCCGGCGGGGCCATCGTCGATCCGCAGCGGGTGGACTGGGAGCCGGCCGGCGCATTCGTCACCCCCCCGGGCCGCTGGCACAGCCATCACAACGAGTCGGGCCGCCCCGCCTATCTGGTCCCTGTCCAGGACGCCGGTCTGCACACCTATCTCCGCTCGCTCGACATCCGGTTCACGTCGACGGGCGACTGAGCCGGCGTGCCCTTCGCCAGCGCGCTGTCGGAGCACCCCGTCGCCTCCCAGGCCACCGGCGAGGTGGCCGGTGCCGTGCTCGAGTCCATCGGCGAGCGGCCGGACCTGGTGGTCCTGACCGTCACGAGGCCCCACGCCGGCGCCCTGGAGGACATCGCCGGAGCGGTCGCCGCCGTGCTCCACCCGTTGGCCATGTTCGGCTGTGCCGCCGAGTCGGTGGTGGGGACCGCCCACGAAGTCGAGGAGACGCCGGCCATCGCCTTGTGGGCAGGCCGGGTCGGGCCCCTGGCCCAGGTCCGACTGCACGCCACCCGGCTGGCCGACGACTCGTGGACCTTTGGGGGATGGCCCGGACGGACGGCGTTCGAGCCCGGCGCACTCCTGCTCGCCGCCGACCCGTTCACGTTTCCGGCGGACGAGTTCCTCACCTGGCTCGCCCGGGCGGAGCCGGGGCTGCCGGTCATCGGGGGCAACGCCTCGGGGGGCCGGGGACCGGGAGGGAACCGACTGGTCGTCGGGGACGAAGTGGTCACATCGGGGGCCACCGGCGTGCTCGTCGGAGGCGGCGTCGACATCGAGCCGGTGGTGGCCCAAGGGTGCCGGCCCTATGGGCACCCGCTCACCGTGACCCGCTCGGACAGGAACGTGATCTACGAGGTGGCCGGAGTCCCGGCCATGGAGTGCCTGGTCGACCAGATCAAGAACAGCCTCGAACCGGTCGACATCGCCGGCATCGAGTCGAACGGTCTGCTCATGGGCCGGCTCATCGACGAGCACGTCGGAGAACCCGGGCCCGGCGACTATCTCATCCGCAACGTGGTCGGGGTGGACCGGTCCACCGGCGCCGTGGCCGTCGAGGACCGGGTACCGCTCGGCAGCACCATCCGCTTCCATCTGCGCGACGCGCCGGGGGCCCATCGCGAGCTGCGCCAGCTCCTCGAGGGCCGGCACGCCGAGGCCGCCCTGGCGTTCATCTGCAACGGTCGCGGCACCCGGCTCTTCGACGACAGCCACCACGATGCCGGCCTGCTGCAGAGGTCGCTCGGTCCCGTGCCGGTGACCGGATTTTTCGCCGCCGGTGAGATCGGCCCCATCGGTGGGTACAACTTCGTCCATGCATTCACCGCGTCGGTGGCCCTGTTCCGCGACCGTTAGCACGCCGGGTCCACCGGGGCGGGCCGTCGACCGGGGCGCACCCGACCGATAGGGTAACCGTCAATGACTGAAGGAGCCGTCAAACTGGCCGAACCGACCGACAGCGGCGATCTCGACCAGCTCGGGATCAATGTCGTCCGGGGCCTGGCCATGGACGGGCCGCGGGCCGCCAACTCCGGTCACTCGGGAACGGCGATGGCACTGGCTCCGCTGGCCCACGTGCTGTTCACCCGGGTGATGAACCACGACCCGTCAGAACCGGGCTGGCCCGACCGCGACCGGTTCGTCCTCTCCAATGGACACGCGTCGATCCTCCTCTACTCGATGCTCTACCTCACCGGCTACGGGCTCACCCTCGACGATCTGCGTGGATTCCGGCAATGGGGCAGCCGCACACCCGGCCACCCCGAGCTCAACCACACCCCCGGGGTCGAGGTCACCACCGGCCCGCTCGGCCAGGGTGTGGCCAACGGGGTGGGCATGGGCATCGCCGAGCGCTGGCTCCGGACCAATTTCTCCCCCGAGATCTGCGATCACCACACCTTCGTCATCGCCGGTGACGGATGCTTCGAAGAGGGCATCTCCCACGAAGCGGCGTCGCTGGCCGGTCACCTCCAGCTCGGTCGGCTGGTCTACATCTACGACGACAACCACATCACCATCGACGGGCCGACCGAGCTCGCCTACAACGACGACGTGGGCGAGCGGTTCGCCGCCTACGGCTGGTCGGTGGAGAACATCGGCGAGGTGGCCAACGATCTCGACGCCCTCGAGGGCGCGCTGCTGCGGGCGAAGGCCGAGGAGGCACGGCCCTCGTTGATCATCCTCCGCAGCCACATCGGCTATCCGTCCCCTCTTCTGATGGACACGGCCAAGGCCCACGGTGACCCGTTCCCGCCCGAGGAGATCCGGGTGTGCAAGGAGCTGCTCGGCCTCCCACCCGACGAGTCGTTCTGGGTGCCCGACGAGGTCCTCGACCTCTACCGGAGATGCATCCCGAAGGGTCGGGCGGCGCGGGACGCGTGGAGCCGGCGGTTCGACGCGTGGCCGGGCGACAAGGCCAGGTGGGCGGCGGCCCAGGCCGGCCACGGGATGCCCGGCTGGGAGTCGGCGCTCCCCGTCTTCGGGCCCGAGGACGGGCCCATGGCCACCCGCAAGGCCGTCAAGGCCTGTCTGGACGCCACCGGCAAGGCGATCCCCGGGCTCATACCGGGCGCTGCCGACCTGACCGGCAACACCGGGATGGCCATGGACGGCGCCGTGGCACAGTCGGTCGAGGAGCCGGGCGGCGATCTCATCCACTACGGCATCCGTGAACACGGCATGGGCGCGGTGATGACCGGGATGGCCGCCCACCGGGGCATCCTGCCGGTGGGTGGCACCTTCTTCGTGTTCAGCGACTACATGAGGGGGGCGGTCCGCATCGCCGCCCTGTCCAACGTCCACGTCGTCTACTCGTGGACCCACGACTCGATCGGGCTCGGACAGGACGGTCCCACCCACCAGCCCATCGAGCAGCTGGCCGCCATCAGGGCCATGCCCGATCTGTCGGTGATCCGGCCGGCCGATGCCAACGAGACGGCGCAGGCCTGGCGCATCGCCGTCGACGGAGACGGGCCCACGGCCCTCGTCCTGTCGCGCCAGGAGCTCCCGGTCCTGGCCGAAACAGCCCGGCTGGCCCCGGCGGGGGTCGCCCGCGGCGCCTACATCTTGCGCGATCCGGACGCCGGCCCACTCCAGATCGTCCTCATCGGTACCGGCAGTGAGGTGCAGCTCTGCCTGGCCGCGGCCGATCTGCTGGCATCGGACGGCATCGGCGCCCGGGTGGTGTCCTTCCCCTCGTGGGACCTCTTCGCGGGCCAGACGGACGGCTACCGGCAGGAGGTGTTCCCGACCGGCGTCCCGCGGCTGGCCGTCGAAGCCGCGTCCTCCTTCGGGTGGGAGCGCTATGCGGAGGCCACTGTATGCATCGACCGGTTCGGGGCGTCGGCACCGGGCGATGTGGCCATGAGGGAGTTCGGCTTCACCCCCGAGCACGTCGTCGAGCGGGCCGCCGCACTCCTCGGCCCGGGTCCGGTCACGTGATCCTGTCCGGCCATTCAGCCCCCGGCTCGGCAGACCGGAACAGACCGTGCGACCGGAACAGACCGTGCGACCGGAACAGACCGTGCCACCGGAACAGACCGTGCCACCGGAACAGACCGTGCCACCGGAACAGACCGTGCCACCGGAACAGACCGTGCCACCGGAAAGGACACCTGTGACCACACTCGACGATCTCTATGAGCAACAGGGGCAGAGCCCCTGGATCGACAACCTGCGCCGCGACTGGCTGGAGGACGGCACCATGGCCGGCCTGGTGGCCAAAGGCATCCGGGGAGTCACCTCCAACCCCACCATCCTGGCCAAGGCCATCGACGGCCAGGACACCTACGACGCCCAATTCGGGACCCTGATCAAGACGAAGTCGGTCGAGGATGCCTATTGGGACCTGGTCCTCCAGGACGTCGACGGCGCCCTCGCCATCCTCCGCCCGGTGTTCGACTCGTCCGGCGGGGCCGACGGATTCGTCTCGGTGGAGGTGGCCCCGGCCCTGGCCCACGACACGGAAGGGACCATCAAAGCGGCGCGTACCCTCCACGAGCGCATCGACCAGCCCAACGCGTTGGTCAAGATCCCCGCCACCAAGGAGTGCGTCCCCTCGATCCGCCAGATGATCAGCGAGGGGCGAAGCATCAACGTGACCCTCATCTTCAGCATCTCGCGTTACGGCGAGGTCATCGAGGCCTACCTCTCCGGCCTCGAGGCCCTGGTGGCGTCCGGGACCGAGGACCTATCGCACGTGGCCAGCGTGGCCTCGTTCTTCATCAGCCGGGTCGATACCGAAGTGGACCGCCGACTCGAGTCGGCCGCCCGCTCCGACGCCGGGGGCGACGAGCTCCTCGGGCTGCGGGGAAAGGCGGCGGTGGCCCAGGGGCGCCTGGCCTACCAACTGTTCCAGGCACATTTCACCGGGCCCCGCTGGGAGGCCCTGGCCAAACGCGGGGCCCGGGTGCAGCGCCCGCTATGGGCGTCGACCTCGACCAAGAACCCCGACTACCCGGACCTGCTCTACGTGGACACGCTGATCGGCCCGGACACTGTCAACACCATGCCCGAGGGCACGGTGGCGGACTTCTTGGACCACGGTGTTGTGGCCCGCACCATCGACGCCGATGCGACCGGAGCCGAACATGTGATCAACCAGCTGGCCGGGGCCGGTATCGACATGGAGGAGGTGGCCCAGGTGCTCGAGAGCGAGGGGGTCGCCTCGTTCGCCAAGTCGTTCGACGAGCTCATGCAGACCCTGTCCGACAAGGCCAACACACTCACGGGCGGCTAGCCAGCCCAGCCGGCCCCGCCCTTGCGGACAGCCCGGGCCCTCCCCGTCCGACCAGAGGATCCGGGCCGGGCCCGGGGACGGGGGTCGATCGACAGCCGCCCGCCACGATGAAGCCCTCGAGACCCCTGCCACCGCCATCCACACACGACCGCCATCCACACAGAGGAGACCAACATGAAGATCGCCATGATCGGCCTGGGCAAGATGGGCGCCAACATGACCCAGCGCCTCATCGAGCACGGGCACCAGGTCGTCGCCTTCGATCTGTCGGAGGGGGCCCGCCAGGCGGCGGCCGGGTTCGGCGCCGATCCGGCCGCCACTCTCGACGAGGTGGCGTCCAAGCTGACCGCCCCCCGGGTGGCCTGGGTGATGGTTCCTGCGGGCGACGCCACCAACTCGACCATCACCACCCTGGCCGGTCTGTTCGAGTCGGGCGATGTGATCATCGACGGCGGGAACTCCAATTACAAGGAGACCGCCCCGCTGGTGGAGCAGCTCGCGACCCAGGGCATCGCGCTGGTGGACGCAGGAACCTCGGGCGGCATCTGGGGCCTGAAGGAGGGATATTGCCTCATGGTCGGGGGGACCAAGGAGGCGGTCGCCGTGGCCGAACCGGCGTTCAAGGCACTCGCCCCCGAGGGCGGGTACGCCCACGTCGGACCTCCCGGTGCCGGTCACTTCGTCAAGATGGTCCACAACGGGATCGAGTACGGCCTCATGCAGGCCTACGCCGAAGGGTTCGAGATCATGTCCGAAGCGCCCGAGTTCGACCTCGACCTCCATCAGATCTCCTCCATCTGGCGGTACGGCTCGGTGGTGCGCAGCTGGCTCCTCGATCTGGCCGAACGGGCCCTACGTCCCGAGTCGGGCTTCGATCAGATCGAGGCGGTGGTCGTCGACTCCGGCGAGGGCCGCTGGACGGTTGAGGAAGCCATCAACCGCGGGGTGTCGGCACCGGTGATCTCGTCGGCCCTGTTCGCTCGGTTCGCGTCGCAGAAGAAGGACGCCTTCGGTCTCCGCCTGGTCTCGGCCCTGCGCAACCAATTCGGCGGCCATGCCTTCACCACCGCCGCGGGGACCCAGGGCGGCGAGACCTCCACGCCCAAATGAGCGCCCGATCGAGCGACCAGGCACCGGCTCAGACCCCGGCCCAGACCCCGGGGAATCAGACCCCGGGAAAGCGGCGCTCTCTCCCCCAGGTCCTGTCCAAGGCGCCCCCGGCGGCCATGGTCATCTTCGGCGCCTCCGGGGACCTCACGGCCAGAAAGATCCTTCCCGCCCTGGCCCGGTTGGCCGACCGCGGTGTCCTCGACGACGGCTTCACCGTGATCGGCGTGGCCCGGACCGAATGGGACGATGACGACTTCCGCACCCATGTGGCCGAAGCCACCCCTGAAGGTGGTCCCAAGTGGCGGGCGCTCACCGAGCGCTTCAAGTACATCGCCGGAGAGTACGACTCCCCCGACACGTTCGCCCGGTTGAAGGACCACCTCGACGATGCCGACCGGGTCGACGGGACCGCCGGCAACCGCCTCTACTATCTGGCCACCATTCCGAGCGTCTTCGGACTGGTGGCCGGGGCGCTGGCCTCCCACGCCTGTACCCACCCGGGCGATGGCGGGACATTCGCCCGGGTGGTGGTGGAGAAGCCCTACGGCCGCGACCTGGCCAGCGCCCTCGCCCTCGACGAGCAGATGCATGCCGCCTTCGACGAGCCCCAGATCTACCGGATCGACCACTACATGGGGAAGGAGACCGTGCAGAACGTGTTGGCCCTGCGCTTTGCCAACGCCATCTTCGAGCCCATCTGGAACCGCCGCTACGTCGAGCAGGTGCAGGTGACCGTGGCCGAGAGCCTCGGCGTGGAGCACCGCGGCGGGTTCTACGAGACCGCCGGCGCCCTGCGCGACATCGTGCAGAACCACGTGATGCAGGTGCTCGCCCTCACCTTGATGGAGTCCCCCACCAGCACCGACGCCAACCGGATCCGCGACGAGAAGGTCAAGCTGCTCCAGGCCATCGACATCCCGACCCCGGACGAGGCGGTCGACAAGTCGGTTCGGGCCCAGTACACCGAAGGCTTCATCGACGGGGAAAAGGTGATCGGCTACCGCCAGGAGGCCGACGTCTCCCCCGAGAGCCAGACCGAGACCTACGTCGCCCTCCGGCTGCGGGTGGAGAACTGGCGGTGGGCCGGGGTACCCATCTACGTGCGCACCGGCAAGCGGCTCCCGGCCCGGGTCACCGAGGTGGCCCTCACCTTCCGCCAGGTCCCGTTCCTGCTCTTCGACCACCGGGCCAGCCGGGACCTGCGCCCGAACACCCTGATCCTCCGGATCCAACCCGACGAGGGGATCAGTCTCGAGTTCGGGGCCAAGGTCCCCGGCGAGAAGTTCCACATCCGCTCGGTGGCCATGGACTTCTCCTACGACGAGGCCTTCGCCGGCGTCGAGGCGGCCGACGGGTACGAGCGCCTCATCCACGATGCCCTGGTGGGCGATGCCACCCTCTTCATCCGCTCCGACGAGGTCGAGCAGGCCTGGAGGATCGTCGATCCCTACCTGGTGGCATGGTCGCAGCCGGGCGGTGCCATGCACACCTACCCGGCCGGGACGTGGGGACCGCACATGGCCGACCTCCTGGTGGAGCGGTCGGGCGACGAATGGCGCAACCCGGAGGTGGACCTCGAGCTGAGCGGCGGCCGCCTGACCGAGCTGCCCCAGTGAGCACGACCCCGCCATGACCGGCACGATCGAACGGGTGAGGTCGGTCCCCGACGCCTTCGCCCGCCTGGTGGCCGAGCGGCTGGCCAGGCCCCGGGACGGCGGATTCTCCCTCTTCCTCTCGGGGGGAGAGACCGCCCGGGCGTGCTATCAGCGCCTGGCCGAGCTCACCGCTCCGGACCGGGACGCCGGCGGGAGCGGGACCACAGGCAGCGGGCGGGTCGACTGGAGGACCGTCGACATCTACCTGGGCGACGAGCGGTGCGTCCCGCCCGACCACCCGGACTCCAACCACAGGATGATCACCGAGGCGCTGCTCGACACCGTCGGGCCGGTGCGGTCGGACCATCCCATGTACTTGTCGGGATCCCCGGAGGACGCGGCGTCTGCCTACCAAGGGGAGATCGAAGCCTTGACCGGGTTCGATCTCGTCCACCTCGGGCTCGGTCCCGACGGGCACTGCGCCTCCCTCTTCCCCGACTCAGAGGCGCTGGCCGTCGATGATCCCGCGGTGCAGGTGGTGGCCAATCGAGACCCGAATGCCAACAATCCCCACGATCGGATCACGCTCACCCTGCCGGGGATCGCGCGGGCCCGACTGGTCGTGTTCACGGTGTCGGGGACGTCGAAGCGCGACGCGTTCTCCCGTCTGGTGGCCGGCGCCGACCTGCCGGCGGCCCGGGTCACCGCCGAACAGGTGCTGTGGCTGGTCGACGCCGACGCGGCAGGGGACGCTGGTCGCCCCGACTAGCGCGCCGGGCTCCTCCGGTAAGGTGTCGCCGATGCCCGCCGACCCCGGCTCCACCCCGGCAACCTCTGCCGCGCCGCCGGCGCCGCGGACCGATCAGGACCTGCTGGACACGCCGTTGCCCCTGCTGCAGGACCTCGCCCGGGGGGTCCGTGACGCGGCCCACGGCAACAGGATCACCTTCTCGCCCAAGGTGTTCATCCCCCTCACCATGTTGTGCCGCGACCGCTGTGGCTACTGCACCTTCGCCAAGGCACCGGCCCGGTTGGACTCCCCCTACCTGTCGATCGAAGACGTGCTGGACATCGCCCGTGCCGGTCGGGCCGCCGGTTGCCATGAGGCTCTCTTCACGCTCGGGGAGGGACCCGAGGATCGGTATCCGGTGGCACGCCGGTGGCTCGAGAGCCACGGTTACACGTCGACTGTCGACTATCTGGCGGCCGCGTGCCGGGCGGTGCTGGAGGAGACCGGCCTCCTACCCCATGCCAACGCAGGCGTCCTGGACGGCGAGTCCCTGGCCCGGCTGCGCGAGGTCTCGGCCAGCCAGGGGATGATGATCGAGTCGCTCAACCCGGACCTGGCCGCCCACCGCGCCGCGCCCGACAAGACCCCGGCGCGGCGGCTCGGTACCCTCGAAGCCGCCGGAGAGGCCGGGATCCCCTTCACCACCGGCCTGCTGGTCGGAATCGGCGAGACGCGCGCCGACCGTCTGGAAGCCCTGGCCGCGATCGCATCCAGCCATCGGCACCACGGCCACGTCCAGGAGGTGATCATCCAGAACTTCCTGCCCAAGCCGGGCACGGCGATGCACCGTGCCGCACCGTGCCCGACCGACGAGTTCCTGTGGACGATCGCCGTGGCGCGGCTGGTGCTCCCATCGGACATCCATCTGCAGGCACCGCCCAATCTCTCGGACGACCTCGTCCCGCTGATCGATTCGGGGATCGATGACTGGGGCGGCGTCTCGCCGGTCACCGCCGACCACGTCAACCCCGAGCGCGCCTGGCCGGCGCTCCGGGTGCTGCGGGAGGCCACCGAATCGGCCGGGTTCACGCTGGCCCCCCGGCTCACCCTCTATCCCGAGTTCGCCCTGCACCCCGACCGGTGGCTGGCCGAGGGTCTGCGATTCCCCGTGCTCGATGCATCCGATGCCGAAGGACTCGGACGCGACCATCCATGGTGTTCGGGCGGAGAGGTGCCTCCCCCGCTGCTGCTCGAGCCCGGAGCGGACGCCGAGCGGGATCCGGCCGGTGTCCGTGGGGCTCCGGCGGTCATCGCTCCGCCGGTGGTCACCATGTCCAGCACAAACAGCCCGGTGGGTGAGGTGCTCGCCGGCGTGATGCTGGGCCAGGCCGTCGGTGAGGACGAGATCGTCAGCCTGTTCGCGTCCCGGGGCCGTGAAGTGCGGGCGGTGGCCCAGGTGGCGGACGAGCTCCGCCGCCAGGCGGTCGGCGACGAGGTGACCTACGTGGCCAACCGGAACATCAACTACACCAACGTCTGCACGTTCAAGTGCAAGTTCTGCGCGTTCTCGAAGGGCCCGCTCTCGCTCAACCTCCGCGGTACCCCCTACCTGCTGGAGTTGAGCGAGATCGCAGACCGGGTCAGGGAGGCCGAGGCGCTCGGCGCCACCGAGGTGTGTCTCCAGGGCGGGATCCATCCCAAATTCGACGGCGGGTACTACCTCGAGGTCATCAAGGCGGTGCGCGAAGCTTCGGCCACCATCCACATCCACGGATTCACCGCCTTGGAGGTGACCGAGGGGGCCCGCCGCTCGGAGATGCCGCTGGCCGACTACCTGACGCTGCTCCGTGACGCCGGGCTCAAGACCCTTCCCGGTACGGCCGCCGAGATCCTCGACGACCCGGTGAGGGCCGTTCTGTGCCCCGACAAGATCAACACCGAGGAGTGGCTGTTCGCCCACCGCACCGCCCACTCGGTGGGGTTGCGGTCCAACGTGACCATCATGTTCGGTGCGGTGGAGGAACCGCGTTCGTGGGCCCGCCACCTGGTGCGGACCCGCGACCTGCAGTTGGAGACCGGCGGTTTCACCGAGTTCGTGCCACTCCCCTTCGTGCATATGGCGACCCCCATCTACCTCAACCGCAAGGCGCGCCGGGGGCCGACCTTCCGCGAGACCCTCCTCATGCACGCCGTCGGGCGGATCGCGTACCGGGGCGTCATCGACAACATCCAGATCAGTTGGGTGAAGATGGGGGCCGACGGCGTGCGCCAGATCCTCGGAGCCGGCGTCAACGACCTCGGCGGCACGCTCATGGATGAGAACATCTCGCGGGCCGCGGGCGCCAGCCACGGCCAGATGATGGACGCCGAACAGTTCCGGGCCATCGTGGCCCCTTTAGGTCGGACACTGGTGCAGCGGACGACGCTCTACGGGCGGGTTCCGGGCCCGAGCAGCCAGGCCGAAGCAGTCGCCGCCGCCAATTGAGCCCGTCGACATGAGCCCGTCGACATGAGCCCGGGCACGGAAGGCCCCGCACCGCAACCCGACGCCACCGTCGAGTCCGCCGCCGCACGGCTGCTCGAGGAGCTGACCACGGACGGCACGTCGACGAGCCAGGCCCGCCTGTACCGATCGATGCTGCAAACGGTCACGTCCCTCGCCGCCGACCACACCGACGTGATCGACCTGAAGGTGGCCGACACCGCGTTGGCCGAGATGGCCGAGGCCTTCCAGGTCTTCCGTCCCTTCCGTCGGCGGATGAAGGTGACCATCTTCGGCTCCGCCCGCACCCAGCCGGACCACCCCGCCTACCGCTGCACCCGCGATCTGGCCGCGGCGATGGCGGACGCCGACTGGATGGTGGTCACCGGGGCGGGGCCGGGCATCATGGCCGCGGGCATGGAGGGCGCGGGCCGGGACAAGTCGATCGGGGTGAACATCAGGTTGCCCTTCGAGCAGGGCGTCAATTCCTTCATCGCCCAGGATCCCAAGCTCGTCGAGATGCGCTTCTTCTTCACCCGCAAGCTCATGCTCATCAAGGAGTCCGACGGGTACGTCGTGATGCCCGGGGGCTTCGGAACCCTCGACGAGGGGTTCGAGCTCCTGACCCTCCTGCAGACGGGGAAGGCTGAGCCGGCCCCGGTGGTGATGCTCGACGTTCCCGGTGGCACCTACTGGCGGGAATGGGACGACTTCCTGCAATCGGAGGTGGAGCCCCGGGGCCTCGTCTCGGTCGACGACCGATCGCTGTTCATGATCACCGACGAAGTGGCCGAGGCCACGGCCGAGATCCTCGGCTTCTACCGCAACTACCAGTCGTGCCGCTGGGTCGGCGACCTGCTGGTGATGCGGCTCAAGGTGGCCCCCGACCGGGCTGCGCTGGCCGACCTCAACCAAAGGTTCGGCGACATCGTGGCCAGCGGGGCGATGCGGATGTCGAAGCCCCTGCCGCCCGAACGCGCCGATGCCGACGATCTCGACCTCCCGCGCCTGGTCTTCCGGTTCGACAAGATCCACTACGGCCGGCTCCGCCAATTGATCGACGCCCTCAATGAGCTTCCGGGCGCGGAAGACTAAAGCCAGGAGCTGCGAACCGATCAGGCCGCCACCGGTGGGGGCCGCTCGTTGCGTTGGCCGTTGTGGGGTGGGCACAGCAGCCGCCCGTTCTCCTGGGTGGTGGGACCACCGAGGGCCCAGGGCTGGATGTGGTCGGCCTGGCAGAAGGGTGCGGTGACGTCGCAGAGGGGGTGGGTGCACTCCCGGTCCCGCACCTCGATGGCCCGGCGGGTGGCCCCGGTGAAGAACCGGTTGGTGGGGTCGACCTCGGTCCGGGGACCGGGTGCGAAGGTGGCCCGCTCCACATCGGCGCTGGTCACCCGGCCGTCGTCCCCGGCGAAGAGCCGGGCTCTGGCCCCGATCTCCACCCGTTGGCCGGGGCCGAAGGTGGCCCGCTCCACATCGGCACCGTCCAGCCAGGGCAGCAGTGAGCCAGGGGGGACCACGGTGCCGTTCTCGAGCTCGCAGATCCGCCCGTGGAGTGTCTCGTAATCCACGAGGACGGTGAACAGGGGTGCCGGTCTCCTGGCGTTGGCCGGGCAGCTCTTCGAGTTGATGGCCATGTCCACCAGGGCATCGGCCTGGCGCTGTCGGGGGGTGCGGGCCAGGCGGTCGCCCGGGCCCGGGTCCCGACCGAGGATGGCTCTGGCCTCGGCCCGGTCGGCCTCGAACAGCTCATGCTCCAGGCGTTCGAGCTCTTCGGCCACGATGGCCCCGTTGACGGGATCGAGGTTCATGGCCCCGAGCCAGCTCCCGCCGAAGCTCTGGACCAGGGAGACGTCACGGCGGCTCCGCTGTTTCTCGGCGTCCTGGTCGGCCCCGTCCGGATCGGCCAGCTGCCTCCAGTAGGCGGCGGCGCGGGTGAACTGGGCAAAGGTGAGGTTCCTGGCCTGGTCGACCAGCAGGGCCTCGTCCCGGATGAGGGCAGCTTCGGTCTCCCGGGTCCGGAGGGAGATCATCACGTCCACGTGGGCCCCGGTGATGTCCCCTTCGGCCCAGGCCCGGGTGGTCTCGGGCAGGAACCGCAGCTCCCGGCCCCGGCGGACCCGGCGTCTGGCCTCGCTCTTTTTGACCCGGCACTTGGCCGTCACCCAGGCCGAGGCGGTCCGGGCCCCGTCGGGGGCCCAGTCACCGGCGGCGTCGAAGGCGGCGGTGGCCCGGGTGGCCAAGGCCTCAGCCCGGGCCGCCACCTGGTGGAACGCCACGATCGACTCCGGGTCGGCCAGGGCCGACGGGTCGAGCCCGCCCAGCCGGTCGAGTTCCTCGTCGAGGATCGTCCAGTTCCACGAACGAGAGTCCACCACCGGGGTGTGACAACGTCCGGGGGGACCGAGACGTCGGGGCGGGACGGGGTCGGACCGGGGGCGGGACGGGGTCGGACCGGGCGGGCCAACCGGTCCCACCGGAGCCGATGGAGGAGAGAACTACCTGGTCAGGGCAGGAAAATCAAGCCGGGCGCCAAGTCAGGAGCAGCGGTCTCCGAGCCACGGTTGGCTGCCGTCGAGGGCGTAGAGGGCGACCGCCAATGTGTCCTGGTCGGCCTTGGTGGCCACGTTGGGGGGCATGCCGATCAAACCGGGCAGGCCGGCGGCCTGGGCGGCGACGTTCCACGTCGGCTGGCTGAACTGGAAGGCGCCCATGTACAGCCCGTTGGGAGACACCGCCCCGTAGTTTCCACCCGATTCGGCCTGCACCACGCACTGGAGGAACGGGTTGAGCGCGGGGTCGCTCGTGGCTCCGCCTCCGGCTGTCGACGGCGGAGATCCGGTTGCCGCCCCCGGCGTGCTTTGTGCCGGTGCGCTCGCCGGGTCCGGTGCCGCAGCCGAGGCCGAGGCCGCGGCCGCGGCCGAACTCTGGGCGGCGGCCCTCTGGGCGGCGGCGATGGCGGCAGTGGCCGCCGCGGCCTGGGCTGCGGCTTGTTGGGCCACGGCCACGGCCAGCTTGCCGGTCACCTGGGCCCGTGACGCCTCCAACTGGTTCTGGGTGTCGTCGGCCTGGGCGAGGTAGCCGGCCTCGCGTGCCCGCTCGGCCCGGTCGGCGGCCTCCTGGCGCTGCAGGGCCCCCTCGCCGGCCTGGAGGGCACGTTGGGCGGTGCGGAGCCCATCCACGGCGGTGGTGATGTTGCCGACGGCGATGCCCGAGTACTCGCTGGCCGCTTGCACCGACTCCTCGTTCCCGGAGAAGAGGGAACTCTCCGGCCCCGAGGTCCCGGTGCCGTAATTGGTATAGGAGGCGATCGCCTGTTGGCGCACGGCCCCGGTCTTGCGGCTGATCTGGTGCTGGTCCGATGCGATCTGATGGTTGAGCCGGGCGATGGCCCGGGCGTCGGCGGCAGTCTTGGCGGTCGCCACCGAGTACTGCTGCTCGTAGGCGCCGACCTGCAATTGCTCCCGGATCAGTTGCTGGGAGAGTGCGGTCGCCTGGGCCTTGAGACTGGAGATCTGATCGGCATCTGCGGGTCCACGAACGAAGACCACCGTGAAGGAGGTCGAAGCGACGAGAGCCGAGAGCAGCACCGCCAACGATGTGGACCGGCGGTGCGCTCGTGCGTTTAACTCCGCCATCGGTGAAAACCGGGCGTGAAACACAATGGGCTGAAAACTTAGCCGTTCAGGTGCCCCGGGTACAAACTCCGGGCGGCCCGGCGGGCCCTGCATCCACGAGCACGTCTCGGACGCGGCTGGGGTCCCAACTACTCGATCCGGCCCTCCCCTTCGGCCTCCGCGCCGAGCTCGGCCATCTCGGTGTAGTGGGCGGCCACCCGCTGACGTTCCGCGTCACTTTCGGATAGAACTTCCTGCTCAGCGGCGGTTTCTTCACCCGCAGTGGGCTGCCGGTCGGCCGTGTGCGGGCGTGCGGCATCGGTCTCCTCGGCCTGGTGGGTGCCCGCATCGGGTTCGGTGTGACTCATGGCTGCACGCTCCTTGGTCCGGCGGAATGAAGCCGCCGGTGTGGTGGCGGCTGTAGGGAGTATGCCCGGTCGGGGGCGGGGGCAAAACATCGGGTGGTCATATACCCTATGGGGGTAACGGGTACCGAGGGAGGACACCAATGCAACGTGGCTACAGCGAGGACAAAGCGGCGGTCCAGCAGCGACTCCGGCGGATCGAGGGTCAGGTCCGCGGGCTCCAGCGGATGGTGGAGGAGGACCGCTACTGCATCAACGTCCTCGAGCAGGTCTCGGCGGTCACCCGGGCACTCCAATCCGTGGCCCTCGTGCTTCTCGACGACCACCTGGAGCACTGCGTGGCCGATGCCATCCAGGCCGGAGGCGACGACACCGCGGCGAGGCTGAGCGAGGTCTCGGCCGCCATCGGGCGGCTGGTGCGTTCGTGATGCGCCGGATCCCGGCCGCGGCAGGGGGAACCGGACCGTGAAGCTGCTCGACGGGCTCGGCCATGCACTGAGCGTCAGTGGCTCGATGGCCTGGCAGATCCTCTGGGCCCTGATCTTCGGATTCGTCCTGTCCGCGGTGGTCCAGGCCGTCGTCCGGCGGAGCACGATCGTCAAGCGGCTGGGCGACGATCGGCCCCGGACGCTGGCCATCGCCACCGGATTCGGGGCGGCTTCCTCGTCCTGCTCCTATGCGGCGGTCGCCCTGGCCCGGGCTCTGTTCAGGACGGGGCCAGCTTCACCGCGGCCATGGCCTTCGAGATCGCATCGACCAATCTGGTCGTCGAGCTCGGCGTGATCCTGGCCGTGCTCATCGGATGGCAGTTCACGCTGGCCGAATTCGTCGGCGGGCCGATCATGATCGTGCTCATCGCCGTCGTCTTCCGCCTGTTTCTCCGTCAGCGGCTGATCGACGACGCCAGGGCGCAGAGCGAGCAAGGGTCTGGCCGGTTCGATGGAGGGTCACGCGGCCATGGACATGACCATCGGCGAAGAGGGCAGCCTCTGGCATCGGCTCCGTTCGAAGCAGGCGATGACCTCGGTCTCCCACATCTTCGTCATGGAGTGGGCCGCCGTCATCCGGGACATCGTCATCGGGCTGCTGATCGCCGGGGCGGTCGCTGCCTGGGTGCCCGACACCTTCTGGCGCCACTTCTTCGCCGTCGACCACCCCTTGCTCTCGAAACTCTGGGGTCCGCTGATCGGGCCGATCGTCAGCCTCCTGAGCTTCGTCTGCTCGATCGGCAACGTCCCGCTGGCCGGCGTGCTGTGGAACGCGGGCATCAGTTTCGGCGGGGTGATCAGTTTCATCTTCGCCGACCTGATCATCCTGCCCGATCCTGGTCATCTACAAGAAGTACTACGGCACCCGGATGATGCTGTTCATCCTGGCCAGCTTCTACGTGACGATGGTGCGGCCGGCTACATCGTCGAGATCCTGTTCACCGTGCTCGGGCTGGTCCCCACCGAACGCGATGCCAAGGTCGGCGAGATGGCCATCCATTGGAACTACACCACCGTGCTCAATATCGTCGCGCTGCTGGTGGCCGCCGGGCTCGGCTACCGCTTCGTGCGGACGGGCGGCATGCCCATGCTCAAGATGATGGGTGGGGAGGCGCCGGGGGCGCGTGCCGACGGGCACTCACACGGTTGAGCGGGGAGGCTCGCCCGGTTCGCCGCACCGGCGCCCACTACGTGGCCGCGGCCTCCCGGTCTGCAGCGGCCACCAGATCGGCTACGACACCGGGAATGAACGTGCGGAGCCTGCCGTGCACGATGCGACCGAGCAGGGTCCCGTCCCATGTGGCGGACCAGTCGACGCGGGTACCTTCCGCGGCCGGGGTGAGGACTACCTCACCCCTGTAGTTGCGCACCGGGATCCCCTTGAGGACCGTATAGGCGATCCGCCGACCGTCCTCGACATCGAGAACCTGCTCGACCGTCGTCGTGCGTCCGTACCGGATCGGCGTACCGCACCCGAACCGTGCTCGGAACCGTCGCCGGGCCGGTCGTAGCCGCCCTCGTCCCATGGTCCCCACTCGGGGTACCTGGTGGCGTCGGCCACGAGGGGCCAGACGGCTTCCGGGCCGGCCCCGGGTGCCTAACCTTTTTCCGCTCCCACGCCGTAGCCGGTTCACCGCGCCGCGGCCCCACGGGCCGCCTGCTCCGAGGTACTGGTGACGGGCCCGGTTCTGTACCAAGTGGAACATGTACCAAATGGTACGGTTGTGTGTGCCCGCCTGCAAGCCGTGACCGCCTCCTGGCCGCGGCGGTGGACCACGCCCTCGGCGACGGCATCGCCGATCTCAGTCTGCGCCAGCTGGCCGTGGCCATCGGCACCAGCCACCGCATGCTCATCTACCACTTCGGTTCGCGTGAGGGGCTGCTCGTGGCTGTGACCCGGGCGGTCGAGGAGCGGGGGCGGGAGATGCTGCTCGGGGCGGGGGCGAAGGTGGCCGATCCCCGCCACGAGTGGAACCGCCTCAGCAGCCCGGACCTGTGGCCCCAGGAGCGCCTGTTCTTCGAGCTCTACTCCCACGCCCTGCGCGGGCCGTCCGGGCACGGAGGGATTTCTCGACGGGGTCGTCGAGTCATGGGTCGGGCCCATTGCCGACGCCCTGGTCGAGGCGGGCACCGAACCGGGCACGGCTCGGGCCGACGCCCGGCTCGGCGTGGCCGTCGTCCGGGGCCTGCTCCTCGACCTGCTGGCCACCGGCGAACGCCGGGAGGTCGACGAGGCGTTCGAGCGCTACCTGCAACTGACCGAGCCGACGTCGCACGTGCGTGTGCCGTCCGATGCCGATGCTCCTCCGCAGGCGCGGTCGGGTCCCGATCCCGGACAGCGGCCGGTTGTGGCCGGATGAGCGGTCAGGGCCGGGACGCCGGGCGGGGTCCGCCCGACCCCGACCGCCTCCTCGATCGACGCCAATTTCCTCCGTCGAGGCGGATCGACGGCGGCCGCCGTCGGTGCCGCCGCCGTGCTGGGCCCGCTCGCCGGCTGCTCGAGGACCTCGTCGACCGGCGGCCCGAGCACCACGAGCACCACGAGCACGACGAGCGGC
>CAWHIF010000003.1:0-1182550 GCA_963829235.1 uncultured Acidimicrobiaceae bacterium | reverse complement strand
AAGAATCGAACTTGCGACCTCAGCATTATCAGTGCTGCGCTCTAACCGACTGAGCTATAGCCCCGCAAACCGGTGAACGACGCTACACCACGTCTACGTGTCGCCGGCCACCTCGCCGGCCACGGCAGCGACGGCAGCCACCGCATCACCGCCGTCGAGGTTCATGACGCGCACCCCGGTGGCATCACGACCCTGCGAGGCGATCTCGCGCACGGCCGTACGAATGACGATCCCTGACGTCGAAATCAGCAGAATCTCGTCCTCCAGACCAGCCATGAAAGCGGCCACCACACGGCCCCGTTTGGCCGTCAGGCGGATGCCCCGCACACCCTGGCCTCCCCGACCCTGCCGGTTGAAACGCTCGAGCTTCGTCCGCTTGCCGTAGCCGGCGTCGGTCACCAACAGGATGTCGGCCTCGTCCCGGGCCACGTCGCACGACACCACCTCGTCGCCGGCCTTCAAACGCACGCCCCGCACGCCCGCCGCGTCACGACCCATGGGTCGTACATCCTGCTCGGAGAAGCGGATGGTCATCCCCGATTGGGTGACCAGGAACACGTCGTCCTCCCCACGGGTCTCGACCACCCGGACCAGCTCGTCACCTTCTCGCAGGTTGATGGCGATGAACCCTTCGCGACGCGACTTGTCGTACTCGCTGAAGGAGGTCTTCTTGACCTGTCCCATCTTCGTGCTGAACACGAGGAAGTTCTCGGCCGGGAAGTCGCGGGTGCCGATGATCGCCTGGATGCTCTCGTTGGGAGCCAGGGGGAGGAGGTTGACGACGGCCGTACCTCGAGCGGTCCGCTCCTTCATCGGGATCTCCAGCGCCCGCAGCCGGAACACCCGGCCCCGGTTGGAGAACAACAACAGATGGGCGTGCGAGGACGTGTGCACGACGTCGTCGATGAGATCCTCTTCTTTGAGTTTCGCGCCCTGCACACCGCGGCCACCGCGGCCCTGGGTGCGGAACGCGTCGGCCGACACCGCCTTGATGTAGCCGGCGCGGCTCATGGTGACGACCAGCTCCTCGTCATCGACGAGGTCCTCGACATTCATATCGCCAGGATCGTGGGTGATCACCGTGCGGCGGTCGTTGGCGAATTTCGTGCGGATCTCGCCGAGCTCGGAGGCGATGACGCCCCGCAACTTCGCCGGGTCCGTCAGGATCGACTCCAGTTCGGCGATCTCCTCGAGGAGCTTGGCCAGCTCCTCTTCGAGATTGGTCCGGCCCAACCGGGTGAGCCGAGCCAGAGTCATGTCGAGGATGTGGTTGGCCTGTTCCTCCGAGAACTCGAACGGCGTGGCCTGGAGCGTGGCCAGTGCCGCGGGCCGGTCGTCCGAGCCCCGGATGGCCGCGATGACCTCGTCCAGCATGTCGATGGCTTTGAGCAGCCCTTCGACGACGTGTGCCCGGGCCTTGGCCTTGTCCAGGAGGAACTGCGAACGGCGCGTCACCACGTCGACCTGATGGGCCACGTAGTGGGTCAGTATCTGGGCCAGGTTGAGCGTCCGCGGCACCCCGTCGACGAGCGCCACGGCGTTGACACTGAACGTCGTCTGCATCGGGGTCTGCTTGAAGAGGTTGTTGAGGACGACGTTGGCGTTGGCGTCCCGCTTCAGACGGATCACCAGCCTGGTCTTACCGCCGGACGAATCGTCCTGGGCTTCGGCGATGCCGTCGAGGTCGCCGGCCCGGACCAGGTCCTCGATCTTCTTCGACACCGAGGCGATCGACGCCTGGTAGGGCATCTCTGTGACCACGATCCGCGTCTCGCCGGCCCGCCCCTCCTCGATCTCCGCCACCGCCCGCATCTTGATGGACCCCCGCCCGGTGCGAAGGGCGTCCTGAATGCCCTGCCGCCCGAGAATCAACCCGCCGGTGGGAAAGTCCGGACCTTTCACGAACTCCATCAGGTCGTCAGGACTGGCATCGGGATGCTCGAGCAGGTGCACCGTGGCGTCGATGGCCTCGCCCAGGTTGTGGGGCGGGATGTTGGTGGCCATCCCCACCGCGATTCCCTGCGAACCGTTGACCAGCATGTTGGGGAAGCGTGCAGGTAGGACGGTCGGCTCTTCGGACGTGGCGTCGTAGTTGGCGACGAAGTCGACGGTCTCCTGGTCGATCCCGTGCATGAGCTCCAGGGCCAGTGAGCCGAGTCGGCACTCCGTGTACCGCATGGCTGCCGGTCCCTCATCAGGTCCGGTCCCACCGAAGTTCCCGTGGCCGTCGATCAGCGGATGGCGCATGGAGAACTCCTGGACCATCCGGGCCAGCGCCTCGTAGATGGCCGAGTCGCCGTGGGGATGGTACGAGCCCATCACGTCCCCGACCACTTTGGCGCACTTGTTGCGGGGTCGGTCTGGCAGCAGCCGCTGGTCGTACATCGAGTAGAGGATGCGGCGGTGGACGGGCTTCAGGCCGTCGCGTACGTCCGGAAGTGCCCGCGAGACGATGACCGACATCGAGTACTCGAGGAAGGAGCGCTCCATCTCCTCTTGGATCTCGATCGGCTCGATGAACCCCGAGATCTCCTCATCGGTACCCGATCCCCCGGTCCCGTCGTTCTCACGTCCTGGCATTCCTAGGTCCTATCTGCGTCACTGACTGTCACTGAATTCGAGATCGGGCGGATTGGGCGCCTCCACCCGGTTACCGACTAGATGTCGAGGAAACGTACGTCTTTGGCGTTGGTCTGGATGAACTGGCGTCGGAGGTCGACGTCCTCGCCCATCAGCACGGAGCAGACCTCGTCGGCGATGGCAGCCTGCTCGACCGCGATCTGGAGCAGCGAGCGTTTGCCCGGGTCCATCGTCGTCTCCCGCAATTCCGCGTAGTCCATCTCGCCGAGGCCCTTCAGGCGCTGGAACTCCTTGGTGTGGTTGGGGTTCTCCAGGAGGAATGCCGTCCGGGCTGCATCATCCTTGAGGTACGCCTTCTCCTTGCCCACCTCGGTCGAGTACAACGGGGGTTGCGCAACGTAGACGAAGCCGCCCTCGACGAGGGGCTTCATCTGGCGGAAGAAGAATGTGAGCAGCAACGTCCGGATGTGCGAGCCGTCCACGTCGGCGTCGGCCAGGATGATGATCTTGTGGTAGCGGATCTTCGTGACGTCGAAGTCCTCGGCCAGACCGGCACCGATGGCCGAGATGAGCGCCTGGATCTCGGTGTTCTTCAACATCTTGTCGATGCGGGCGCGCTCGACGTTCAGGATCTTCCCGCGGATGGGGAGGATGGCCTGGGTCTGGGGGTTGCGGGCGTCCTTGGCGGAACCGCCGGCCGAGTTCCCTTCGACGATGAAGATCTCGCTCTCCCGCGGATCCCGCGACGAGCAGTCGACGAGCTTCCCCGGCAGGCCGGCGCCGTCGAGGGCCGACTTGCGCCGGGTGAGGTCGCGGGCCGATCGGGCGGCCACACGGGCGCGGGCCGCCAACATGCCCTTCTGGATGATCTGGCCGGCCTCCCGCGGGTTCTCCTCGAACCAGTCACTCAATTTCTCGTTGGTGGCCCGCTCGACGAGGGAGCGAACCGGGACGTTGCCGAGCTTGGCCTTCGTCTGACCTTCGAATTGAGGATCCTCGAGACGGACCGAGATGATCGCGGTCAGACCCTCGCGGATGTCCTCGCCCAGGAGGTTGTCATCCTTCTCCTTGAGGGTGCCTTTGGCCCGTGCGTACTTGTTGGCCACATTGGTGAGGGATTTTTTGAACCCCTCCTCATGCATGCCACCGTCGATGGTGGAGATTCCGTTGGCGAACGAGTGGATGCTCTCGTAGAAACCGGTGTTCCACTGGAGGGCGATCTCCACCTCCATGGTCTCCTCCCGCTGTTCGAGCGAGGCGACCTTGCGGAAGAGCGCCTCTTTGGACGCATTGAGGTGGCGGACGTAGTCGACGATGCCGTCCTTGTACTTGAAGACCTGGGACTCCTTCCCGTCGGGCCGCTCATCTGCGAACCGGATCTCCAGCCCCTTGTTGAGGAACGCCATCACCTGGAGGCGCTCCATCACCGTCTGGGCGCGGAACTCGATGTCCTCGAAGATGGCCGGGTCCGGCCAGAACGTCACGGTCGTCCCGGTCCGGCCCCGCGGGGCTCGCCCGGTGATCTCGATCTTGCCGGTGGGATTGCCCCCGTCGACGAACTCGAGCACGTGGTGGTCGCCGTCGAGGTCGATCTCCAGCAACAGGCGGGTAGACAGGGCGTTCACCACCGAGACCCCCACACCGTGGAGGCCGCCGGAAACCTTGTATCCGCCTCCCTCTCCGAACTTGCCCCCGGCATGGAGCACGGTGAGCACCACCTCCGCGGCCGACTTTCCCTGATGCTCCTTCATCGGTCCGATCGGGATGCCGCGTCCGTTGTCGGCTACCCGGACCCCTCCATCGGCCAGCAGGGTGACGTCGATCTGGGAGCAGTACCCGGCCATGGCCTCGTCCACCGCGTTGTCGACGACTTCCCAGACGAGGTGGTGCAGTCCCGTGGGTCCGGTCGACCCGATGTACATGCCCGGTCGCTTTCGAACCGGTTCGAGACCCTCCAGAACTGTGATGTCCTCAGCGGTGTAGGTCGATTCTTCCTGCCCGCCGCCGTCTTCTTTTTTCAGCGCCACAGGCGCGCCCTTTCCAACATCGACTGACTGAACGGGAACCAGCGCAACGAGAGAGCCTCCACGCCTTTGTCGGCCACTGCGAGTACCCGATTCCAAAGCTCCAGTGTAGCCGTCGGGGGTGCCGGCCCTGACCGATGATCGCGGTGGGAACGACCCCGCCTAGCGGCGGACCCGGACCTCCAGACGGCCCGGCCTCGGCGCTCCGGTCTCCTCCACCACCCGGTCCAAGAGCTCGTCCCCCAGACTGCGGACCTGGGTGGCCCACGCCGGGTGATCCACCGTCACCACCAGGGATTCGTTGTCGAGCCGGATCGGCCGGACGTGGCCGGCCATGGCTGGGCCGACGATCTCGGGCCACCGGGCGAAGAGCAGCCCGATGCCCCTCGAGTCCTCCAGGCCCAACCGCCTGGTCACCGCGTCGAGTGAGGTCTCGAGGCGACGGGGGCCTTTCTCGCGCTCACTCGGTCCAGAACCCACTAGCCCGGGCCTGTCTCTTCGCTTCCGGCCATGCGGCCGCCGGCGTCGACGGGATAGATCTTTGCCGCCGCGACCTCGACGGGAGCAGGAAGGGCCGTGGTCAAGAGAGCCTGGCCGGGAGGGAGGCCTGCCAACAAGGCCTTGGCTCGGAACGGGTCGAGCTCCGAGAACACGTCATCGAGGAGGAGGACCGGCGGTGTACCCAGACGCTCTGTGGCCAGCTGATGGGCGGCGAGCTGCAGGGCCAGGGCCAGCGACCGCTGCTCTCCCTGCGAGGCGTGGGTACGGCTGGGGAGGCCCGACAGGGAAAGCTCGAGTTCGTCGCGGTGGGGACCTGTCAATGAGAGGCCGCGTTCCATGTCCTTTCCCCTGGACTCGGCCAATGCGTCGAGGAGGCGGCCCGACCACGACCGCTGGTAGTCCAGGGTGACGACGGTCACCTTGCCGGCCAGGCGTGAGTAGTGGGCTTCGGTGATCGGCGCCAGCTGGCCGACCAGCGACTCACGGGCCTCAACCAGAGCGGTCCCGGCGGCGTCGAGGCGTGCATCCCACACATCGAGTGTGCTGGCGACGTCGGCGCTCGGTTTCCGGCCCGTGGTCCGTAGCAACGCCGACCGCTGGCGGAGGATCTTCTCCACATCTTCGGCGGCCCGGGCCGCCTTGGGGTCGACCACGGCCATGGTCTCGTCGAGGAACCTGCGCCGTTCCGTCGGACCCGAGCGGACGACCCCGATATCCTCGGGGGAGAACACCGTCGTCCGCAGGGCGTCGTGAAGATCGCTCCGACGGCGGACGGTCTGGCGGTTGACCATCGTGCGCCAACGACCCGTGTTCGAAAGCTCGGCCTCGATGCTGACCGACCGCCCGTCCACCATGGTCACAGCTCTGAGAATGGCTTGCTCGGCACCGCGTTGGACAAGGGCCTCCCTTGGTGACCGGCGGAACGACTGCAGGGTCGACAGGTAGGTGACGGCCTCCAGCACACTCGTTTTGCCTGCACCGTTGCGACCGGTGATGACCGTCGTCCCGAGAGGATCGGGCTCGATGCTCAGCTGGGTGATGTTCCGGAAATTGGTGACTTCCAGTGAGACGAGGTGCACGAAGAACGGGTGTGATGTTCGGCCGGACTACGAAACCCGAACGGGCATCAGGAGGTAGCGGAAATTGGTCTCCTCGGCCGCTCGCACGGTGGCCGGCTTGGTGGCGTCGACGGTCTCGAGGAGGACCTCGTCCCCCGACACAGCCTCCACCCCGTCGATCAGGTACGTGGGATTGAACGCGATGGTGAGCTCTGACCCTTCGAAATCGGCGTCGACGGTCTCGCTGGCATCGCCCACCTCCTGTGAGACGACGGTCAGGTCCACCCCGCCACTGCGCATGGAAAGACGAACCGGTGTGGTGTTGTCCCGGACCAGCAACCGTACGCGCCGGAGTGCGTCGAGCAGCGAGTCTTTGCCCACATGGAGCCGGTTGGGGTATTCGGACGGGATCAACTGCCGGTAGTCGGGATAGCTCCCGTCGAGGAGCCGCGTGCTGATCTTGACATCACCGGAGGTGAAGGTCACGTCGTGGTCTCCGATGGACAGGCCGATGGTCGGTGCCGACCCGGCCCCTTCTCCTTCCCCGTCCGTCCGGTCAGAGGCCTCCTCCTTGGTCGCGGCACCGAGAACCGAAAGCTTCTGCAGTTCCGCCAGCGCCCGGGCCGGCACCAGGATCTGTGAGCTGTCGGTCAACGCGTCGCTGCCGTCGATGTCACGCATGGCCAACCGGTACGAGTCGGTGGCCACCAACCGGATGCCGCCACCCTCGGCGGCGATGAGCACGCCGGTCAGGAGCGGCCGGGCATCGTCACTGGAAGCGGCCCGCACCACCTGACGGAGAGCGCCGGCCAGGCTTGACGCGGGCAGGAAGGTGGCCGGTCGGGGAGGTTCCGGCAGCGACGGGAAGTCGTCCACCGGAAACGTCCGGAGGCTGAAGCGGGATCGGGCCGCACCGATCTCGACCTTCTCCCCCTCTGATTCGACGGTCACAGCCCCCGGTTCGAGCGACCGGACGATGTCCGCCAACAACTTTGCCGGGGCCACGCACACACCATCCGAGATCCCGATGACCTCGGTCGAGGCGTGGACGGTGAGATCCAGGTCGGTACCCACCACTCCGAGGTGGTTGGCCTGTGACTCGATCCGGACCCCTCCGAGGGCCATCGATGTCGAGGTGCGGGAGCTGACGGCACGACCCGCGGTGGTCAGGACCTCCACCAGGGAGTCGCGCTCACATCGGAACTTCACCAGGAGATCCTTTCTTGTCTTTCTAGGTATTTAAATTTGATAGTGATGGTAGTAAGGCCTGTGGATTGTGGATAAACGCTTTGCCGCCCAGCACAAAGCTGGTTTTTCGATCAGGCGTTCATCCCCCGAACACCGCCGGCTGCTGCCATTGGGTGTTCTTTGGGTGACTGGTTATGGACAAGTTCATCTGAGTTCACAGAATTGCCCCAGATTGGTGCCGAGATATCCACAGATAGTGCACAACCTCTGGATACAGGCAGGCCGGAGCGCCAGGAAGGCAGCGTTGATCGTGGATCACGAGCGCCGACCGGGCGTCCGGACCGTCATGGGCCACTCTTGATCCGGACGATGAGGTCGGTCACCTGGTTGTAGGTCTGGTGCCGTTCCTTCATGAGCGTGGCCACCTTGTCGACGGCGTGCATGACGGTGGAGTGATCGCGCCCCCGAATTCCCGTCCGATGGCCGGATAGCTGAAATCGGTCAACTCCCTGAACACGTACATACTGACCTGGCGGGCGGTGACGAGGGGCCGCCGCCGGTTGGGGCCACAGATCTCCTCGACGGAGAAGCCGAAGGTGTCGGCCGTGGCATTGAGGATGACATCGGGCGTGATCCTCCTGGGTTGGTCGGCGGAGACGATGTCGGACAGCACCACTTCGGCGAGTTCCCTGCTCATGGGCTGGCGGTTGAGGCTGGCGAAGGCGGTCACCCGGATGAGGGCGCCCTCCAGCTCACGGATGTTGTCCTTGACGTGGGTGGCGATGAATTCGAGCACGTCGTCGGGCACGTCCACCTGTTCATGCTCGGCCTTGGTCTGAAGGATGGCCAGGCGGGTCTCGAGCTCGGGCGGCTGGACCTCGGTGATGAGGCCGGAAAGGAACCGGCTCCTGAGCCTGTCCTCCAGTGTGGCGATCGACTTGGGAGGGCGGTCAGAGGTGAGCACGATCTGTTTCGACGCCCCGTAGAGGGAGTTGAACGTGTGGAAGAACTCCTCCTGGAGGGACTCCTTGCGCTCCATGAACTGGACGTCGTCGATGAGGAGGACGTCGCACTCGCGGTACCGGCGCTTGAACGCGGTGGTGGTGTTGGTCCGGATGGCGTCCACGAATTCGTTCATGTAGGTCTCGGTGGTCACGTATCGCACATGACGCCCTGAAAAATTTTCGAGCACGTAGTTCCCGATGGCGTGCAGTAGATGGGTCTTGCCCAGGCCGGCGTCGCCGTAGATGAACAGCGGGTTGTAGGACCGTGCCGGGGATTCGGCCACCGACTGGGCCGCGGCGTGGGCGAATCGGTTGGATGAGGCGATCACAAACGTGTCGAAGGTGTAGCGGGGATCGAGCACGGGGAAGTCGATCCGATCACCGGACCGCTCCCCACCAGGCTTTTTCTGGTTTTCATGCCACAACGACGAACCGGCAGAGAAACCGCCTCCGGACCTCGCGCCGGCTCCCGTCAATTTGGGGGTCGACGACCGCCGGGCTCTCTTCGGCCGGTTCGTAGACCGGTGCCACCACCTCGAGCTGCACTTCGAGGTCACGCCCCACGGTACCGGTGACGGTGTCCTGGATGAGGCCGAGGAATCGGGACTCGACCCGGTCTCTGATGAGCGTGTTGGGCACCCCCAACACGATTTCACTCTCCTTGATGGAAAGCGGGGTGATTCCGGACAGGTAGGCCTGCCAGATGGCATCGGACACCTGCTCGCGCAGTGCTTCTGAACACAAAATCCACAAGCTTTCTGTGTCGTTCACGTGGGCCTCCGCCCTTGGACTGTCGATTTGGTCCACAGCACTTTCCACAGCTGTGGACAGCATCCGTTCGTGTGCGCGGCGCCGGGGGGCCACGACCAGGGTGGTGCTGTGATCGGATACCTGCTTCGTTCGTTTGAGCCAAGTGGCGGGCCGGTCGGATCCTGTGTGTCCAGAAGCCACTTGCTGTGTTCGGAACGGTACACCGTGCCCACCCGGCGTGCCTCCCGGTGAGCGACTAGAGCGGGTGGCGGTTTGCGCCTAGCATGTAGGGGAATGCCCAGACCCCTGTGATCGGGGTCCCCTGCCGTCTGGGACACCAAAGTCCACGGTTCAGGGCGGAGGAAGGAAGTTGGAGAAATGAAGCGGACCTATCAGCCAAACGTACGCAAACGGGCCAAAACCCACGGATTCCGCAAGCGGATGTCGAGCAAGGCCGGGCGCGCTGTCATCCGGTCGCGCCGGGCGAAGGGACGCCATCGGCTGTCGGTGTGAGCGCCACAGCCGCTCCGGCCGACCGGGCAACGATAACCGGTGTCGGGGCAGTCAGGTCACGCCGGGCGTTCGAGGAGCTCCGACGGAACGGGACCCGCGGGCGCTGGGGACCTCTGGCTGTCAGTTTTTTGAAGCAACCATCCTGGTCAGGGGTGCAGGTGGCGTATGCCGTCAACAGGCGGGTGGGAAGTGCAGTGGTGAGGAACCGGCTGAAGCGGAGATTGCGGGCCATCGTGGCCGAGCAGGTGTCGTCCCTTCCGGCGGGCACGTACCTGGTACGCGCAGGGCCCGGTGGGTCATTGTTGGGATTCGACGAACTGAGGGTGGCTATGAACCAAGCGTTTGAGAGGGCCACGAGCGGCCGGTCTCGCCGTGCCCCGGTCATCGGCCCACCCGACCACGGGACGGTCCGGTGATCACCTCTCAGGACGTACTGGGTCCCGGTACGGATGTTTCGCCCGCGGACCCGGTGTCGCCCGGGGGAGACGACCGGGCACACCGCCGCCGGCCGGCCGGTTGGATGATCGCCGGAATCCGCAGCTACCAATTGATGCGCTCGGGGCGGCCGACAGGATGTCGGTTCCTCCCGACATGCTCTGACTACGCGGTCCAGGCCATCGAGGTGCACGGGGCCACCCGCGGTGCCTGGCTCACGCTTCGACGACTTCTGCGATGCACTCCCTGGGGTGGACATGGCGTCGATCCCGTGCCCGATCGGAGGACCCCATGTTCGGATCACTGACCACTCCGATCGGCAAGATCTTCCAGCCCCTGCTGGACTTCGTGGGATCAGTCCTGGCCTTCTTCTTCTCGATCATCCCGAACTATCCGATCGATGTGGCCCTGCTCACCATCGTGATCATGGCCGCGCTCACCCCGCTGACCGTCAAGAGCACGAAGAACATGGCGGCCATGCAGGCCCTCGGGCCCGAGATGAAGAAGTTGCAGCAGAAGTACAAGGGCGCCGAAAACCGGGCCCAGATGAACGAAGAAATGATGAAGCTCTACAAAGAGCACAATGTGAACCCCGCCTCAGGGTGTTTGCCGATGCTATTGCAGATGCCGGCATTCTTTGTTCTCTACAGCGTCATCCGAGGTATCACCAACACTGTCACCATCCCCAAACATACGGTCACCATCGACGGGGTCAAGACGGTCGTGCCCGAACAGATCAAAGCGATCCCTCGCTATATTCCCGATCCGTCAAAGATGAGGACGGACATCGTAGCTGCTCACGGGCAGCTCAATTCGTTCGGAATGGACTTTGCCCAGAAGTTGCTGTCCCATCACTCGAGCTGGATCGCGGCCATCCCGTACCTGCTGCTGGTGGCTGCTGCCGTCGGATTGCAGTACCTGCAGATGGCCAGGTTGAATGCGAGAAATCCGCAAGCTACTCAGGCAAATCCTCAGGCGGCAATGATCCAGAAATACATGCCACTCATCTTTGGGTTCATTTACCTTAATGTGGCAGCAATCTTGAATGTCTATTTCATATTTTCAAGTGCAATTCGAATCCTGACGCAGGAGATCCTCTTCCGGAAAGGCATCGTGGCCGGCCCACCCGTGGCCCCGCCGGCCGCGGGGGCCAAGAAGGGCCCGGTCGTGGACCGGACAGAACGGGCACTGCCGAAGGCCAAGACCGCAGGCACCGGACAGGCGAAAGGTGCTGCGGGCACGAACGGTACCAATGGAAAGGGACGGCCCGACCCGACGAAGGCGCCCCCGGCCAAGTCGGGCCAGGCCAAGCAGACCGGGTCGACCAACGGATCCAACGGCCGGAAGGATCCCAGCCCCGGCAATCGGAGCCGCCCGGGATCAGCGCAGAAGAACACGAAGAATTCGACGAACGGAAACAACGGATCCGAGGCTGCGGCAGCAGATGAGGAAAGCGCGACCCAACCAAAGGAGCACCCCCGCTCCAAGGCGAAGCGCGAGAGAAAGGCCCGGTAACAGGTGGAGTGGGTGGAAGCCAGTGGGAAGACGCTGCCGGAGGCGAAGGAAACAGTCCTCGACCTTCTCGGAGTGGCTGAGGACGACGCTGAATTCGTGGTGCTGAGCGAGCCCAAGGCCGGGTTGTTCGGTCGGATGCGCGGGGAGGCCCGGGTCCAAGCCCGGGTGAGGCCGGTGATGCCCCCGCCGAAGCGCGGCCGGCGGCCCAAGTCGGATCGGCGGCGCGAAGGAGGCGACCGCTCTCGGAACGGTGGTGGGGGTCGCAAGGGTGGGACGGCGGCTTCGGGCCGCGGGGACCAGCAGAAAGGCAGCTCTTCGCGGACCTCCGAAGCCGGAAACGACCGGCGCCCCGCGAGGGGCGAGGGTAACACCGGAGCCGAGGTCGACAGCGCCGAGCTCGATGGATCCGATGGCGCAGGACAGGAGTCCAACGGATCGAAACCAGCCGCGTCGGGGAGATCGAACCGACGGCGGCGCGGGGCCCGGAGCGGTAGTGGTGGCCAGAACGGTGGTCAGCCGAAAGAGCAGGGGAAAGAAAGTGCCGGACGTAAGCCCGGGGAGAGCGAGAGCAAGATGGAAGAGTCACTGACACTCGAGCAGCAGGGCCAGGCCGCGGCTGATTTCGTCGCCGGGCTGGTCCGGGAATTCGGACTCGATGCCGAGGTTGGCTATTCGGAGATCGACGAGGACACCGTACAGGTCGCCGCCGTTGGCGACGACCTCGGTCTGCTTGTCGGACCCAGGGGGGCGACGCTTTCGGCGGTTCAGGACCTCACCCGGACGTTCGTGCAGCGTCAGTCCGAGAATCGGACCGACCGGATTCTGGTCGATGTGGGTGGCTACCGTGAGAAACGGGTCGCCGCTCTTCGCCGATTCACCGAGGGAATCGTGCACGAGGTCATCGAATCGGGCGAGGAGCGGGCTCTGGAGCCAATGTCGCCGGCCGACCGCAAGGTCGTCCACGACACCGTCAACGAGATTGAAGGTGTCGAGACGCGTTCCGACGGCACGGAACCGACGAGGTATGTGGTAATCGCTCCGTCGAGCTGATGCTCGTCGGGGGCCGACTGTGACCCAGCCACAGGGAACGACCGGGTCCATCAGCGAGCTCAGGAGTCGGGTCGAGCCCTGGGTCGTGGAGGCACTGGGGCGGTCGGCGGAGCTCGGCTTTCTGGGTGGGATGCCCGTCGGTGACCAGATCGATCACGCTCTCGGGTTCGTGCACGCGGCCGAGTCCCGGATGGAAGAAGCGCCCGCGTCCATCGCCGATTTGGGATCGGGGGGCGGAGTCCCGGGCCTCGTTCTGCTCTCCTGCTGGCCCGGAAGCCGGATCCTTCTGATCGAGAGCAATGAACGCCGGGCCGGTTTCCTTCTGTCTGAGTGCTCCGGCCGGGCCGAGACGGGAAACGTTGAGGTGCTGCACGCTCGAGCCGAGGACGCTGCCCACTCTGCGTCCTTCCGTGAGAAGTTCGACCTGGTCACATCCCGCTCGTTCGGCGCCCCGGCAGTTGCTGCAGAGTGTGGCGCCCCGTTCCTGGCTGCTGGCGGCCTGATGGTCGTTTCGGAGCCGCCGGACAGCGACGGCGGTCGATGGCCGTCAGATGGGTTGGATCAGCTTGGACTCCGAACCCTCGACCCGGCTACGGTTCAACGACTCCTACGGATACCAGGTTCTGGCCAAGTTTCGCGAGACCCCCGACCGGTTCCCGAGGCGTGTGGGTATTCCGGCGAAGCGACCCCTCTTCTGACCCCGGCGGCCCTCCGGCCGATATCGCGGTGACGAGCTCCCCGCCCTGTTCCACGTGAAACAATTACCGTCTCGGGCCGCCCCATCCCGGACGACCGGGAGGTGAGGCGGGATCCGGTTGTCACCGGCCCCAACCTCAAGGGTCAGCCGGGCACCGGATCTCGATCGGTTGGGTCCACATGAACGAGGGATCTGCTCGGCCCGGGCCCTGTTCGATACGCCGCCCATACGGTCCGTAGGGCGGGACCGGGTCCGGTTTTCGCTGGCCTCAATCTCAAGGGTCAGCCGGTGCCGGGTCTCGATCGGGTGATCCGCGTGACGCGGTCTTGTTTTCTCAGGCCCGGCCCATTTCCATGAAAGAGGGATCTGGTCGGCCCGGCTGGTCCCGGTCACTCCTCCCAGACGATCCGGAGCGGGACCGGGTCCGGTTTTCACTGGCCCCAACCTCAAGGGTCGACCGGGGGCACCGGGTCTCGATCGGGTCGTTCTGGATCTGGATCTGACGCCTCACTCTGGGCATCAGACGGTCGGTGAAGTGACGCCGGAACCCGGTGACTTCAGAGGAGAACCCGGTGTCCCCGTCAGACCGGTGTCCCGTCAGGTGAGGCCAGGTCGGATCCGGGCCCTGGGCACCTCAGCCCGGAGTTCAGACGGTCGGGGAGGTGACGCCGGCCCGCTCCGGCCAGGCCAGCCTCGATTCGAGGCTCAGAACGGGGACACTGACTTCAGACTCGGGCGGGCCCGCTGGCGTGGCCCGGTTCAGCCTCGAGACCCACACGGGAGCATCAGGTCTCGATCCGGAAGTTCCACGTGAAACGTGAACCGCTCGGATCCGGTGCGCCGCTGAAACGGGTCAGACGATGAATCCGGGTCTCGAGTGGGCCCACGGTGAAACGGTGGGACCAGACCCTCGCAGCAGACGTTCCACGTGAAACATGCGCTGACCCGACCGCTGCCCTTGGCAACCTCACAGGAACTGGGACGATCCGGGGGTGACGTCGGGTCCGGTCTCGCGGCGATCTCACTTTCGAGGGCCGAACGGGAACGCCAGGTGGGTCGATCCGGACGTTCCACGTGAAACATTTTCGGCGAAAGGCTTGACCACGACTTCAGCGCGGGGGAGGATGAAGTCCTTGAACCCTGCCCAATCGAAGAGACGATAGTGCTCGGCCGTCGTCGGGGTCGAAACAGACCGACCCCCCAGGATGACTTTTATCCCGTTGCGGAGCCGGAAGTCGAGCCGGGGACCATCAAGCTGGTAGAGGATTCCGAGTCCGGATCGCCTCCGGCTGAGGTATCCCAGAGTCAACCCTCATCCACCGGTCCATCACCGCGGACGCCTACTCCGATCAAGAAGACCAGTTCGGATGTTGCAACGGCCCATGCAGAACTCGACAGCGTCCTACCCCCCAGCGGCCCCAGCGGCATGGAGCGACTTGTCGAGCGACCGAATGCCGGTGCCAGTTCGGTTACCCCGGATGTCGGGCAGGCGGGGTCGCCGGAGCAGGCGGTAGTTTCGCCGGCGACAATCGAGGAAGTGAATCTCGAGATGCCCGTTTCCGACGAGCCCGTGCAAGCAGATAACCAGCCTTCCTATCCGAGCCCCGAGAGCGAGGTCGAAGTCGAGCAGATTGCCGCGACCGGATCCGGCGAAGAGGCCCAGGCGGCATCCGGCAACCCACTCCCCCGCGTGATGGCGGTCGCCAACCAGAAGGGTGGTGTGGGCAAGACCACCACGTCGGTCAACCTCGGCGCGGCTCTGGCCGAACTCGGATTCAGGGTTCTGGTGATCGATCTCGATCCTCAGGGAAACGCCACCACCGGCCTGGGTATCGATGCCCGAAACTTCGAGTTGTCGATGTACGACGTGATGATGCGGGATGCCTCACTCGAGGACTGCGTGGAGCCCACCAGCATGAAGAATCTATTCGTGGCTCCCGCCACCATCGCCCTTGCCGGTGCCGAAATCGAACTTGTTCCCGCGTTCAGTCGAGAGTTGAAGCTGAAACGGTCGATCGAGTCTGTGCTCGACGATTTCGACTACGTGCTCATCGACTGCCCCCCTTCTCTCGGCCTCATCACGGTCAACGCACTGGCGGCGGCCGACGAGGTTCTGGTTCCTATCCAGTGCGAGTACTACGCACTGGAGGGCCTCAGCCAGTTGATGCGGAACGTCCATCTGGTGGCATCGAACCTCAACCCTCAGCTCGACATTTCGACCATCGTGTTGACCATGTATGACGCCCGCACCAAGTTGGCGGACCAGGTGGCCAACGAGGTTCGACAGCACTTCGGGTCGAAGGTGTGTCGCAGCGTCATCCCGAGGACCGTGAGGCTGTCCGAGGCGCCGTCCTTCGGGCAGCCGATCACGGCGTTCGATCCCACCTCGCGTGGTGCCATCGCCTATCGAGAACTAGCCAAGGAGGTCAGCGGTGGCGCGTCGTAGTGGACTGGGCAAGGGATTGAGCGCTCTCATTCCGACGGAGGTGGCGGGCGACCGATCGACGGCTCTGCGGGAGGTCCCGATCGGCAGCATCAAGCCAAACCCCAGACAGCCACGAATCAACTTCGACGAGGACACCATGTCGTCGTTGGCCGCGTCGATCAAGGAGTTGGGCGTTCTACAGCCCGTCCTGGTCCGGCAGGTCGGTGGGGAAGCGGCGGACGACTTCGAGCTCATCGCCGGGGAGCGGAGGTGGCGGGCCGCCCGACGAGCCGGACTCCACACCATTCCGGTCCTGGTGCAGACCTCGGACGAGACCCGGAGTCTGGAGCAGGCCCTGGTCGAGAACTTGCACCGTCAAGACCTCAACGTCCTCGAAGAGGCCGCCGCATACCAACAGCTCATCGAGGAGTTCGGCTATACCCACGATCAGGTGGCAACTCGCGTGGGAAAGAGTCGCACGGCGGTCACCAACACACTGCGGCTGCTTCAGCTTCCCGCCGGGGTGCAGCGTCTGCTGGCCGAGGGCCAGATCACCTCCGGGCATGCTCGCGCGATGTTGGGGACGCCGGATCGTGGTTATCAGGAGGTATTGGCCAAGATGGTCGTCAGCGATGGCCTGACAGTCCGCGCCATCGAGGAGATGGTCCGTGATCATGCCGCCGGGCGGGAAGAGGTCGCTGCCGGCCAATCAGGTCGATCTCTGCAAGGGCAGGGCCAGGAGGCACCCCGTGCTTCCGGGACGGGAACCGCAAGTCCCCGCCGGCTACCTCCGCCGGGAATCCTCGAACTCGAAGAGCTACTTTCCAGCCATCTCAATACGAGAGTAAAGGTCGACCTGACATCGAAGCGCGGGAAGGTGGTGGTCGAGTTCGCCACGCTCGAGGATCTCGAGCGTATCTACAAGCTGATGGTTGGACGGAGTGAGTCGACCGTCTAACCTAACCACTCAGAGCGGTCGTGACTTGACATAACGGGGCCATTTCTGGATCGTCCGCCACTTAAAGTGATAGTTTGCCCTCATGCGGTGGTAGAGACTAATCCACAACCTGTGCATGAGGTTGTGGATTACAGCGTTCGGGATGCCACATGAGGGGAAGGTCGACGGTTGCTGGCCACCTAATCTGCACCTAATCCCAGGCGCTGCTCACCCATTCCGCCAACGCGACACCGATGGCCTGGACCAAGGTGGCGGCCTGTTCGACGAGCACGCTGGCCGGTCCTATCTCGACGATGACGGCGGGCATGCGGGTTTCGCGCAGGAGAGGGAGCGACATCCCCTGGGCCCCTCCGTCGGGAAGGTCGAGTGACTTCACCAGCGCTCGCTGAAGGAGCTCGGCCAACCGTCGCCCGCCGGGAGAAGAGTAGCGGTAGCCGGCATAGAAGGCCGTGGTGCAGTGATGGCGGTCCGAGTCCAGTCGTAAGCCGATGTAGACCTCAGCGCCGCCCGCGTTGACCTCTGAGGCCTGGATCGACCCGTCGGGATGGTGGTGGGTGGTGACCACGGCTCCCTGGTTGACCAGCAGCCTCCGGAGCGCAGCCACCGTGGAGTCGAGTCCCCCTTCTTCGCCGATGGCCACCCGGCGGCCGGCCAGTGTGCGCGGTGCCGCCCGGAGCTGTTGGCGGTCACGTACCGAGGCCACCAGCTCGGTGTCGTTGTGCCGGGTCCCGAACCTGAGGAGTTCGGCCACCGTGGAGGCCCCGGCGATGCCGTCGACGGGAAGCCCCACGTTGCGCTGGAATTCCCCGAGTGCTGCCGAAGTCAGGTCGCCGAAGATGCCATCCACCCGACCGGAATCGAATCCCAGGGCGCTGAGCCGTTGTTGCAGCTCAGCGACATCATCACCTCGCAACATCGGCGTCCGGCGGTAGAGAAAGCGGTCCCCGATGGTACGACAGGCCTCGACCAGGGCCGACCAGGTCTGCGGTCCACATACCCCATCGACCCGGAGGCCCCGGCGGTACTGGAACGCCTCGACGGCAGCCCGGGTCCCAGCCCCGTAGTGCCCGGCCACGTCGACCGCGATCGAAAAACCCTGCTGTTCGAGCCGCTGCTGGACGTCGACCACCGGCGGCCCCGAATCGCCAACCACGAGCCGGATCTCGTTGTCCTGACTCACCATCCGGCCCCGGCGACCTGTTCGCGCCTCCGGAAGGGGGAATGGCCAGGGAGAAGACCCGCTCCTAAAGGTGAGCGGAAAGCTCCTGAAGGAGTTGACCCTTGCCCTTGGCGCCTACGATGCGCACCGCGGGCTCCCCGTCCTTGAAGAGAATGAGCGTCGGAATGCTCATCACATCGAACCGCCTGGTGATGTCGAGATTGTCGTCGATGTTCAACTTGGCCACTTCGAGCTTCCCGGCCTGCTCCGATGCGATCTCCTCGAGCACCGGGGCGATCATCTTGCACGGGCCACACCATTCAGCCCAGAAGTCCACCAGCACCGGAACGTCCGACGACTTGACATGCTCGTCAAAACTAGCGTCGCTCAGGGTCGTGATCTTCTCACTCATGTCGATCTTTCCTCCTGCCCGGTCCTGCGGGCCCTGCCAGGTGTTCCCGACTGGGACACGTTATGTCAACCGCCGTCGGGGTGCGGGCATTCCCGCGGCCACATGGCCCCGAGGACTCAGTGCGCCGCGTGCTGGTCCTCGAGCCAGCGCTCGACGTCGATGGAGGCCATGCAACCCGAGCCGGCGGCGGTGATGGCCTGTCGGTAGTGGTGGTCCTGCACGTCGCCACAGGCGAAGACCCCGTCGACGTTGGTCCTGGTTCCGTCGAACGTGCGCACGTAGCCGTTCTCCTCCAATTCGATCTGACCCTTGAACAGCGACGTGTTGGGCTGGTGCCCGATGGCCACGAAGAGCCCGGAGAGCTCGATCACCGACTCCTCTTCGCTGAGGTTGTCGCGCACTCGCACCCCGGTCACCTTGGTGTCCCCGAGGATGTCGACGACCGAGGAATTCCAGCGGAAGGCGATCTTGGGGTTGGCGAAGGCCCGCTGCTGCATGACTTTTGACGCCCGCAACTCGCCGCGTCGATGGATGACGGTGACCATGTCGGCGAAGCGGGTCAGGAAGATGGCTTCTTCGAGCGCGGAGTCGCCCCCCCCGACCACGGCGATCTCCTTCTCCCGGAAGAAGAATCCGTCGCAGGTGGCACAGGTCGAGACGCCGTAGCCGAGGAGCCGTTCCTCGTTGGGGACATTGAGCATCAACGATTGGGCCCCGGTGGCGATGATCAACGCGTCGGCCGCGTAGCTCGGCTGTGGAGCATCCGGGTCACCGACCCACAGGCCGAACGGCCGGCTCGACAGATCCACCCGTGAGACCTTGGCCGTCAGGTACTCGGCGCCGAACCGTGCGGCCTGCTCGCGGAACGCCTGCATGAGCTCGGGCCCGAGGATGCCGTCGACGAATCCGGGATAATTCTCCACCTCGGTCGTGAGCATCAGCTGGCCGCCCGGTTGGTCGCTGGTCGACGAGGGCTCTCCTTCGATGACCAGGGGGGACAGCTGGGCCCTCGAGGCGTAGATGGCGGCGGTCAGGCCGGCCGGCCCCGATCCGACGATGACCAACTGGCGCGACTCGGTCATGCCGCGTCCGTGGATGAGCCGGCCGAGACGGTGCGTCGGCTCCAGACGACCAGACCGGCCGTCACGAACACGGCCCCGACCACCAGGTCGGACAGCCAGACCCGACCGTCGAAGGCGTAGACGGTGAGCACACGGATCAGCGAGACGGAGACCAGGACGACGGTGACCACGGTGGCGGCGAAGATGATGATCCCGAACACCACGGCGCGGGTGGCCAGCGTGAGTGGTCGGACGGTCTTGTCCCGGAGGAGTGTGACCAGCGTTTCGACGAGGTCGGTACCGCGGGTGGGCAGATCACTGATCGCACCGGAACCGGGCAGTCGGGTGGCTGGTGATTCTGGCTGGGGATCCATGGTGCGAGGATAGTCGGATTCCCCGCGTGGCCTGCCAGTATGCCGTCGGGCCGGGTCAGTCGGAGGTGATCATGCACAGGCCGATCGTGCCCGGTCCCGTGTGGGTACCCACCACCGATCCGAGGTTCACGACCACCAAGGGATACTCCGATTGCACGCCGTCGAGCATGCCGATGAACTCGTCGATGTCGGTGGCTGCACCGTTGCACACCGCCAACCGCCTGAGCGGCTGCGAGTCGATGGCCTTTTCGGCCAGGTAGCGCAAGGAACGCCCGCGGGTGCGCTGTTTCGACTCCTCTTCGACCACACCGTCGACCAGCGAAACCACGGGCTTGATGGACAGGAGTGAGCCGAGGAGGGCGCGGGCGCCTCCGATTCGGCCACCTTTTTCGAGGTGCTCGAGGGTATCGAGGGTTCCGAACACCTTGGTGCGGGAGATGAGCTGGTCGACCCGTGTTGTCAATTCCTCGAGGGTGGCGCCGTTGGAGGCCATGTCGGCGGCGTCGAGGACCATGAGCCCGAGGCCCATGGTCAACGACCGCGAATCGATCGTGTGGACGGGGATCTGGTCGGCCACCCCCTTGGCGGCAGTGACCGCGGCCTGAAATGTGGCCGACACCTCACTCGACAAGCTGATGCAGAGCACACCGTCGTACCCGTCGGCGGCGGCGGCCAGGAACGCCTCCTGGAACGCGCCGGGCGACGGGGCCGACGTCTCGGGGAGCACGTCGCTGGCTGCGCAGCGGGCCCAGAACTCGTCGGTCGTCAGTGTGGCGCCGTCGACGAATTCCTCGGCACCGAACCGGATGGACAGCGGAACGATGGTCAGGTTCCGCTCGGCCGCCAGCTCGGCCGAGAGATCACACGCGCTATCGGTTACCACCCGTATCCGGGCCATCGACTCCTCCTCGTCCCCCGGCGGCTCTTCGACCTCGGGCTCGTCGCTCACCGGCCGCAAGCGGCCATAGGGAACACCAGCGGACTGGTCGTCGAGTCTGCCATGGAACTGCCCCTCAGTCGGGCCGTCCGGCGGTTCGGCCGCTTCGGACGGTTCGAAGGGTGCTGAGGGTTCTGAGGGTTCTGAGGGGTCGGCCGGTTCGGCCGGCCTGCACCGGACCTGAACGGCGGAAGTCGGCGGAAGCGGGCCCGGCCCGGTCCGCGACGGCCCGGCGGGAGGCGCGCTCGGCCAGCACCGCGGCAGTGACCAGGTAGGTGACCAGCCCGACGACCACGGCCAGCACCACCCGGGCGAGGAGTCCCGCGCCGGATGTTGCGCCGGACACGTTGACGGCGAGCACGGTGGTCACTGCCATCACGCCCGAGGCGGCGAGCACACGCCTGACCGGGACGGTCAGCTCGTCGCCTCCGAGCCCACCCACCCGCTGTCGGATGACGGCCATGGCCAACAGGGCGGCGGCCGAATAGGCGATGGAGAGCGACAAGGCCAGGCCCCGGACCCCGAGTGGTCCCACCAGCGCCACCCCGAAGACGATGTTGAGGCCGTTCTCGACCAGGTACAGGCGGAATGCGGTACGGGTGTCCTGCATCGCCTGGAGGATGCGCACCATGTAGAGGAAGACGCAGAAGCCGGGAAGGCCCAACGAGAACATGGCCAGCGCCGTGGCCGCCGAGTTGGCTTCGGCGGCGGTCTCGGCCCCGTGCCCGAGGACCAGGTCGATCAGAGGGTGGGCCAGGAGCACCATGCCCACGGCCGACGGGATGATGATGGCCAGGATCCCCCTCAACCCGAAGGCCATCCGGTGCCGGAAGGCAACCATGTCGCCGCGGGCCCATCGGGCCGCCAGCGACGGGGTCACCGCACTCATGACCGAGACGGCCACGATCCCGTACGGAAGCTGGAAGAACCGGTAGGCATACGTATAGGCGGACACGGCCCCCGGCACCTTGACCCCGTCGGCCAGCGCCAGGATGACGACCAGCGCCACCTGGTTGGCCACCACCCAACCGAACGTCCAACCGGCCAGGCGGGTGATCGTGCGCATGGCCTCATGGGCCGGTTTCCACAGGAAGTGCACGTGCAGTCGGGCGCGGAGCAGGGACGGGACCAGGAGTCCGGCCTGGACCACCACGCCGAGCGTGGTTCCGGCGGCCAACAGGACCAGGGCGCCGTGGTGGGCGTCGAACGATGCCAGGCTGGGACGGGGGACGAGAGTGTGGAACCACACCAGGACCACGATCACCACGAGGTTGTTGGCGATGGGGACGAACATCGGGGCGGCGAACTTGCCGCGGGTATTCAGCAAGGCCGTGAACAGGGCGATGAGGCCGTAGCAGGTGAGCTGGGGCACGAACCAGCGCAGGAAGAAGACGGCCTCCTGACGTTGGTGGACCACGTCCCGGTTGTGATTGGTCACCGTGTAGAGGTGGATGATGTCGGGAGCGAGCAGGAAGAAGGCCACCGTGGCCACGAGGAGCACGGTGATGGCCACTGTCACCACCGCCGAGATCGCCTCCCAGGCCTCGTCGGCCCGGCGAGTGGTGAGGTGGTCGACGAACACAGGCACGAAGGTGGCCGACAGCACCCCTCCTATGACGATGTCGGTGACGATGTTCGGGGTGGTGTTGGCCAGGTTGTAGCCGTCGGCGAAACCACCGCCCCCAAGGACCACGGTGAGGGCGACCACGCTGGCCAGACCGGTGACCCTCGACAGCGTGGTCCCGACGGCCATCCCCGCGGTGGCGCCCGCCAGGCGCCTCCTCCCCCCACCGGGGGCGGCCGGGAGGCCGTCGATCTCGATGTCGGTCACCGGACATCCCGCGGCGGGTCGGGCCCGGGCGGTTCTTCCTCCGCCAGCCGCAGCGAACGTCGCCTGCGGGAGGTCCTGACCCACCAGACGGCCAGGACCACCACGGCTCCGACCGACAGGACGATCCCCACGATGGAGGTGGCCGTGGACCGGACGACGATCTGGCCGCTCGAGAGCTGGAGACCGCCCGACGGTGAGTCCAGTGTGATCGCCACCGTGAAGACCCCGGAGGTGCGGGCCCTGACGTTGACGTAGACGACGTTGGTGTGGTTGTGGCCGGGCAACACACTGGTGGACTGCGTCCAACCGGTGGTCCCGTTGGCAAAGAGCAATTTGTCGCTCGTGACGGTCAGCGTCGCGGTGACCGGAAAGGGCGCCGATGACACGATGTCGATCGGCAGTCTGCCCTGTTGCGAGGTCAGGGTGAGGGACTGCCCGCTCGCCACCTCCAGCTGGGCCAGTTGGGCGTTGAGTGCCGATCGGGTGTTGTGCAGCACCGTCGCCTGCTGGGCCGGCCGCAGCAGGTCGGACTCAGCGGCCAGCACCAGATCTCCCGAGCGTGGCGCTCAGCGAGCGGGCCGTCGGTGCCGCGACCGAGAAGCTGTTGATCCTCTGTCGTTGGGTGCGGATGGCGCCCGCCGGCAGCCCTGCACTTCCGGTGCCCGAGAGCAGCCTGCACGCGTTCCGGCAGGTGGTGGCGGTGGGGAAGCTGCCGAAGAGTTCGGACGTGGTCACGGACTGGATGATCGGGTTGCCGGCCAGCGCACCGAGCAGGGCGTTGACGAAGGCGGGGTTGTCCGACCAGGAGGACGGGGGGACCCCGACGACGGCCCGGGCGGTGTCGTCGTTGGGCTGCTCGTAGTAGATCTGGGCCAGCTCGGCCACCAGCTGGTGCGCGGCGAGGACGGGGTTGCCGGGCGGTCCGGTGAATCGGGCCGACAGGTTGGAGGCGAAGGCGGTCATCGGCGTCCCGCCGGTCGTGGCCAGGGTGAAGGGCTTGGCCGTCGAGCCGTTGGTCGGGGGGGACGACACGCTTCCGGAGGGCAGGATCACGCGGCTGTAGCCATCCGTCTGCAGTTGGTCGAGCGCGGCGGTGTCCAGCGCCTTGTCCGAGATCCACGTCCCCAGATGGCCCGGAACCGTGGCCAGATGGGTCACCCGGGCCGAGATGGCGTTGGTGCCCCGGGTGACCTGCATGGCCAATTCGTTGCTCAGGCCGGCCGCCACCAGGCCCGAGGCGTTGACGGGAACGAACGTCGTGGACGCGAATTGGTGGAGGGTGGGAGTCGTCGCCAGGGCCGAGAGCTCGTTCACCGTGGCCTGGTGACCGGCCGACTGGAGGGCGCCGACGGCTTGGGCGCTGGCCTCCAGGGTGAGGGGCACGGAGGGGTTGCGGGCCACTGCGCCGACCGTGCCGATGAGCGCGCCCATGGCGGCCGCCGTCGGGTTGGCCAGGGCGGCGGCCGGCCGGACCAGCAGCTGGCTCGCTTTCGGTGCCGGAGCGGCCACGATGGCGGTACGGATGGGAAGCACCAGGGCGAAGCGAAGCTTCTGCGTGCTCGGCGCGGCATCGGTATAGATGAGGTGGGTGGTGATGCCGCCGACGACCTGGCCGCTGGTCGTGTCGACCAGGTCGACCCGCACCGGGTACACCCCGGCCGGATAGAGGCCGCACTGGTCGGCCACCGAGGCCAGGTCGATGGTGAACCCTCCCGGGGCCGAGGCCTGGGCGTCATCCACCTTCACCGGGAGCGAGAGATCGAAGCCTCCACCGGCCACCGCCGGCAGCCCGCTGACCGGCAGCGGCGCTCTGGTCGAGGAGATCGGTGTCCCCGCTGGAGGTGCCGTCACCGACTGGTCGAATCCCGAGACACTCGACAGGCAGGGATAGACGTCGATCGACACCCCGAGCTGGGCGGTCGGCGGGGTCCGGCTCCCCGCCTCGAGCCGGAGGGCGAAGTGCCGGCCCTTGGACACCCACGGAGTCTGGGCCAGCAGGGTCAGGGGGGCGGCCGGCGCCCGGGTCACGGCGGCCGAGGCGATGATCGAGCGGGTGTGGGCCGCGGCGTTCCCCGGGGCGAGGAACAGGGCGGGTGCGAGCAACAGGACCAGGAGGGCGACGCCCCGACCCGGCCCCACGGACGCCGAGCAGGCCGGCCGACCCGAGGACCTCCGTCGGCTGCCGCTGGGGCATGGGCTGCCTCGTTCCCGATCCACTTCGGACGGCAGCCTACGCCAGTCGCACTACCCTCGGCGGCGTGTTCCCTGAGCGACTGCAACCTCTGGTGGAGGCCACCGCCGAGCTCTCCGATCGGTTCCGGTCGGCCGGTCACTCCCTCTACCTGGTGGGGGGTTCGGTCCGTGACGCCATCTCCGGCGAGGCCGGTTCCGTCGCCGACGGGACCGGGGACCTCGACTTCACCACCGATGCGCGCCCCGACGCCATCGAGGCGGTGGTCACAGGCTGGGCCGACGCCGTGTGGACGCAGGGAAAGCGCTTCGGCACCATCGGGTGCCGGCGCGGGAACCAGAAGTACGAGATCACCACCCACCGGGCCGAGGCCTACCACCCCGATTCGCGCAAGCCCGACGTGGCCTTCGGGACCAGGGTGGAGGACGACCTGGCCCGCCGGGACTTCACCATCAACGCCATGGCGCTCCGCCTCCCCGAGCTCGAGCTCATGGATCCGTTCGACGGCCTGGTGGACCTCGCCGCCCACCGGCTCCGGACGCCGCTCGACCCCGAGGTGTCCTTCGCCGACGATCCGCTCCGCATGCTCCGCGCCGCACGGTTCATCGCCAAGCTCGATCTGGAACCGGCCCCGGAGCTGGTGGCCGCCGTCCGCACCGGCCATCACCGTCTCTCCATCGTCTCGGCGGAGCGGATCAGGGACGAATTGAACAGGATCGTCATGGTGCCGGTGCCGTCGGTCGCACTGTGGTTCGTCGTGCGCACGGGCCTGGCCGACGAATTCCTGCCCGAGCTGCCGGGCCTGGCTCTCGAACAGGACCCCATCCACCGGCACAAGGACGTGTTGGCCCACACGCTGGCCGTGGTGGACAAGACGAGCGCCGATCGCATGCTGCGCCTGGCTGCGCTCTTCCACGACGTGGGTAAGCCGAGGACCCGGGCTTTCGTCGACGGAGGAGTGACCTTCCACCACCACGAGGTGGTGGGGGCGCGTATGACCCGGAGACGCATGCAGGCCCTGCGGTATCCCAACGACGAGGTGGATATCGTGACCGAGCTGGTCAACCTGCACCTGCGCTTCCACACCTACCGGTTGGGGTGGACGGACCGGGCCGTGCGTCGCTACGTCCGGGACGCAGGCCCGTTGCTCGACCGCCTCAATGAGCTCACCCGCTGTGACTGCACCACACGAAATGCCAACAAGGCCAGGGCCCTCGGCCGGCGCATGGACGAGCTCGAGGCGCGCATCGTGGAGCTCCGGCAACAAGAGGAGTTGGACGCCATCCGTCCCGACCTCGACGGGTCACAAGTCATGGACGAGCTGGGTCTCGAACCCGGGCGCGACGTGGGTCGGGCCCTCGCATTCCTCCTCGAGCTGCGCCTCGAGGAGGGGCCGTTGGGGGAGGACGAAGCCCGCAAGCGGCTGAGCGTCTGGTGGTCGCAGCAGACTTGAGCGGCTCCGGGTCCGAACCGCTTGCGGAAGGCCCCGGCCAGCCGGTCAGTCCTCCGGCCAGACCGGGCCCGGATCTCCGTCGGCGAACGACTCGACCAGGTCATGGGCCACGTCGTCGTGGTACTGGACGGGCGGTGACTTCATGAAATAGGCCGATGGCCCGAGGAGGGGACCGCCGATGCCGCGGTCGAGGGCGAGCTTTGTGCACCGGACTGCGTCGATGATGACGCCGGCCGAGTTGGGGGAGTCCCACACCTCGAGTTTGAGCTCGAGGTTGAGCGGGACGTCCCCGAAGTTGCGCCCCTCCATCCGGATGTAGGCCCACTTGCGGTCGTGGAGCCACGGCACATGATCCGAGGGCCCGATGTGGACGTCGTCGGCCGGAAGGGCACCGTGCTCGATCTGGCTGGTCACCGCCTGGGTCTTCGAGACCTTCTTCGATTCGAGGCGGTCCCGCTCCAGCATGTTCTTGAAGTCCATGTTCCCACCCACGTTGAGCTGGTAGGTGTGATCGAGGGCCAACCCCCGATCCTCGAACAGCCGGGTCAGGATCCGGTGGACGATCGTCGAGCCCACCTGGCTCTTGATGTCGTCGCCCACGATGGGGAGGCCGGCGGCCTGGAACCGGCGGGCCCACTCGGGGTCGGAGGCGATGAACACCGGGATGGCGTTGACGAAGCCCACCCCGGCCTGCAGACACGCCTCGGCGTAGAAGCGCTGTGCCTGTTCGGAGCCCACCGGAAGGTAGCTGACCAGCACGTCGGCGCGGGACTCCTTGAGGGCGGCGACGACATCGATGGGCTCCGCCGGCGACTCCTCGACGGTCTCGCGGTAGTACTTCCCGAACCCGTCGAGGGTCGGGCCCCGTTGCACCGTGACCCCGAGCTCGCCCACCCCGGCGAAGCGGATGGTGTTGTTCTGCCCGGCGAAGATGGCCTTGCCGAGATCCGTGCCGACTTTGGCCGCGTCGGCGTCGAAGGCGGCGACGAACTCCAGGTCCCGAACGTGGTAGCCACCGAGAACCACATGCATCAGCCCGGGAACCGTTTCGGTCGGATCGGCATCCCGGTAGTACTCGACTCCCTGAATGAGTGAGCTGGCGCAGTTGCCCACGCCGGCGATGGCCACACGGATGGTGTTCATGTATCGGTTCCCTTCGTTGCTTTCACTGCGCTCCCACGACGGGGTTCGCGATTCTCGGATCTGGATGCTGACTGCTTCTGTCGTTCGAGCTCGATGAGGCGGTCGAGCCAGGCGATGTCGTGCTCGGTGGCCTCGGTGCCGTGCTCGACCAGGGATCGGGTGTACATATCCAGGGTCTCCCCCGCGGCACGGATGTGATCGTTGGCCAGGCGCCTGGTCAGCTGGGCCCGTCGGCGCTCGAGGAGGGCGAGCCGGGCCTGGGGGGCCAGATGCCGGGCAAAGGCGAGGCGCAGGCCGAAGCTCCGGGCGTCGTCGGCTCCGGCCGGCTCGTCGGCGTCGAGGAGCTCCTCGAAGTGCTTGCGACCCTGTGCCGTGATCCGGTACACCTTGCGCGACCGCTTGCTGCCACGCGTGGCACCGGCCCGGCGGGCACGCAGCCCTGCCCGGTCGCCGCTCAGTGAGCCGGTTGGCGGGATGGGGGACACGGCCGGGGTGCCGGTCGACTCGGTGACCGTCACGGCTCCGCTCGACTCCAGGCGGGAGAGCGCGGGGTAGAGCGAGCCGAAGGAGATGTTGGCGAACAGACCCAGCTCGTCACGGAGCCGTCGCCGAATCTCGTAGCCATGGAGCTCCTGCTCGTGCAGGAGACCCAAGATGGCCAGATCGAGCATCAGGAGCACCGGCCGGGGTCACGATGGACGCGGCCGGGCTCGGGAGGTCCAGAAGCCGTCCACAGCCCGATGAGTCCCCGTCGCATATCAACAACGATATATCATTTCGATATATCAAATCAATACATCGGGCCAATTCGTCAATCGGCGGCCGGGCCCGGTCCTCGGTCGGTCCGTCGCCGGTCGTGCCGGGCAGGCTCGGGTCACAACAGTGCCCCGTCGCCCACGACGGATTACCCTGGATTGCGTGAGCTTCCGATCAGGGGCACTCGAGGGTGTGCAGACGTCTCCCACCGGGGGGCGGGTCGAGTATCTGCTCGCTCGCAACGCGGTGATCCGCGAGTACCGAAAGGGCCGGCTCTCTCGCCTCGATGTCTGCGATGCCCATCCCGAGCTGCTCCGGGTCGCCCGGAATCTCGGTCACCCGACAGGTCACCAGTGCCCCATCTGCGAGGAATCCGACCTTGTCGAGGTCACCTTCGTCTTCGGCTCACGGCTGCCACCCGGCGGCCGTTGCGTCGCCACACAGACCGAACTGGCCCGTTACTGGCGGCGCAAGGAGCCGGTGGTCTGCTATGTCATCGAGGTGTGCACGGAGTGCTCGTGGAACCACCTCTCCCGCATGTATCCGGCCGGGGCCGGGGTGGACGCAGTGGCCCCGAAGCCGGTCCGGGGCCGGGCCAGCCTGTAGCGGCCCGACAGATCCGGGCCCGGGCCGGCGCCCGACAACGCGCCCGGTGCCAAGTGGACGAGGTGGGCGATCCCCGGTAGAAGTGGGGAATGATCCTCGAAGGCAAGACCGTCCTCGTGACCGGCGTGGGAAACGGCCTCGGCCGCGAATGCGCAGCCAGCGCCTTTCGTGACGGGGCGAACGTGGTCATGGCCGCCCGCACGCAGGAGACGCTGACCGCCGTCGCCGACGATCTCGACCCGAGCGGCGACCGGGTCGCCACCCATGCGACCGACATCACCGATGCCGATTCGTGTGCCTCCTTGGTCGATGCGGCGAAGGACCGCTTCGGGTCGGTGGACGCGTTGATCCAGGTGGCGGCCTACGAAAACGTCTGGGGCGGGCTGTACGACCTCAAGTTCGAGGCCTGGCGCAAGGCATTCGAGACCAACGTCTTCGGTGCCCTCACCGTGATCAGGCCCGTGGCCGAGGCCATGAAGGCCGGCGGGGGCGGATCGGTGGTTCTCATCGGCTCCCAGTCCATGTTCCAGCCAGCCCTCCCGCAAAGCGGCTATGCCGCATCAAAGAGCGCACTGCTGACAGCCATGTACTACCTGGTCGAGGAGCTCGGCCCCGACAACATCCGCCTCAACATGGTCGTCCCGTCGTGGATGTGGGGTCCGAACGTCGAGATGTATGTCACGGGCACGGCCCAGCACACCGGCCGGTCGCCGGACGAAGTCCTGCACGACATCGTCGGCAAGTTCCCGCTCCGTCGCATGACCGAGGACGGAGAGGTCGCCGACGTGGCCGCATTCTTCGCCTCGGATCGGGCCAAGGCGGTGACCGGGCAGTACCTGCTGGTCAACTCGGGCGAGATGCACCGATGAGCGACGAGGTCAAGCGGGTCGTCGTCTGGGGCACCGGGTTCGTCGGGAAGATGGTGATCCCCGAAATCCTGCGCCACCCCGCCTTCGAGCTGGTCGGCGTCGGGGTCAACAACCCGGACAAGATCGGCGCCGACGTCGGTGAGATCTGCGGGTCGGCCCCCTCGGGCATGGCGGCCACCAACGACATCGGGGCCCTGGTGGCCCTCAGGCCGGACGCCGTGGTCCACTTCGGACCGACGGCCGCCCACGCCGACGACAACATCCGGGATATCGGCGCCTTTCTGCGGGCCGGTGTCGATGTGTGCTCGACGGCCATGACGCCGTGGGTGTGGCCGACCATGGCCCTCAACCCCCCGAGCTGGACCGAACCGATCACCGAGGCATGCCGGGCCGGCGGTGCGTCGTGCTTCACGACCGGTATCGACCCGGGCTTCGCCAACGACCTGTTTCCGATGACTCTCATGGGCCTCTGCAGCGAGGTGCGCCAGGTACGGGCACTCGAGATCCTCGACTACATCAACTACGAGGGCGACTACGAGGACGAGATGGGGATCGGGCGCCCGCCGGAATTCGTTCCCCTGCTGGAGCACACCGACATTCTGGTCATGTCCTGGGGCGCAACGGTGCCGATGATGGCTCATGCGGTGGGCATCGAGCTCGACGAGATCACCAGCACCTGGGAGAAGTGGGTCACCGACAAGCCCGTCGTGACGGCGAAGGGCCTCATCAGCCCGGGCGAGGTCGCAGCCATCCGGTTCACCATCAACGGCATCTACCGAGGCGAACCCCGCATCTGCCTCGAACATGTCAACCGGGTCGGAGGTGACGCGGCGCCCGATTGGCCCCGCGGCAACCAGGACGACGTCTACCGGGTGGAGATCGAAGGAACGCCGTCGATTCTTCAAGAGACCGCCTTCCGGTTCACCGACGGCAGTGGACGGGACGCGGCCGCGGCCGGCTGCCTCGCCACCGGCCTCCGGGCCCTCAACGCGGTACCGGCGGTGAACCTGCTGCCCCCCGGATGGGTCACGGCCCTCGACCTGCCGCTCATCCCGGGTGTGGGTACGATCCGGTGACCGGATCCCGGTACGCACCTCGCGTGGCATCACGGTAAGGGGGAGCAACCAATGACGCCCGACGACCTGGTCGAGATCGAATTGATCAAACGGTTGAAGTACCGATATCTGCGCTGTCTCGACCAGAAACTGTGGGACGACATCGAAACCTGTTTCACGCCCGATGCCACCGCCCGATACGGCGGTGGGCTCTACGAATTCGACGGCCGCGATGCCATCATGGAGTTCCTGCGGACCTCGATGGGCTCCACCGCCATGCTGAGCAGCCATCGCTGCCACCATCCTGAGATCGACCTGACCGGTCCCGGTACGGCCACCGGCGTGTGGGCCCTGGAGGACGTGGTGGTCCTGACCGACGTCGGGGTCAACGTGCAGGGTGCGGCCTTCTATACCGACCAGTACGTCAAAGAAGACGACCGCTGGCTCATCGCCCACACCGGCTACCGGCGCACCTACGAGGAGTTGATGCCGAGGCAGGCGATCAAGGGCCTCAAGCTGACCGCGGACTGGTGGGCCACAGACGGGCGGTCGACGCTCGGCTGAGGTCAGGCCGACGTGGCCCCGTCGATGAGGATGTCGGCCCCGTTCATGTGCGAGGCCTCGTCGGAGGCGACATAGGCGATGGCCGCGGCGATCCCTTCCGGGGTACCGAATGGGCCGATCGGGGTCACCCGGTTCAACAGCTTGATGTTCGCACCCTCGGGAAGATGGAAGGCGGAGGTGATGGGTGTGTCGATGGCACCGGGGCTGATGCTGTTCACCCGCAGGCCGGCGGCCGCATACTCGACGGCGAGCGCCCTCGTGAAGGCGAGAACCCCGCCCTTCGACGCAGCGTAGGCCGCGGCCCACGGTTGGCCCTTGTGGGCCGCGGTCGACGCCAGGTTCACGATGTTCCCGCGGCTGGACAGCAGATGGGGGAGCGCCTGGCGGCAGACGAGGAACGTGCCGGTCAGATTGATGGCGATCAACCTGCTCCACTCCCCGAGTGGCTGCTCGTGGGTGTGCGAAAACGAGAGCACCCCGGCCACGTTGACCACGACGTCGAGCGAGCCCAGGCGGTTCATCGATTCGGCGACCAGCATTTCGACGCCGTTCTCGGAGCCCACGTCACCGACCAGGGTGGATACGGATCCGCTGAGGCCTCCGGTCTCGCCGGACAGCTTGGACAGCAGGTCGGCGTTCACATCGACGGCCACGACCTTGGCGCCCTCCGAGGCCAGGCGGATGGCTGTGGCCCGTCCGATCCCGGATGCTCCGCCCGTGACGAGGGCGGTTCGTCCACTGAATCGTTCCGGGGTCATCGCCAGACTGTAGGGCCTCCCGACCGGTCGCTCCTCCCGACCGGTCGCTCCTCCCGGACTTAAGATCCTCTGGAGAGGGGCTCTGCACGGAAGGTGGCGATGGCCAGGACCAGCTCAGCCGGGGGAGGGTCGAAGAATCTTGTCCTGGCGGCCATGATCTTCGCCGTCTCGATGACCTTCATCGATCAGACCATCGTGTCCATCGCCGTTCCGGAGATCCAAAAGGAGCTGGGTCTGAGCAGCACGGGGGTCCAGTGGGCGGTCAACGCCTACCTGCTCTCACTGGCCGCGCTCTTCGCCTTCGGTGGCCGCTTGGCCGACACGGTCGGCCACAAGAAGATGGTCGTTCTCGGCGTCATCGTGTTCGCCCTGGCCTCGACGATGTGTGGGCTTACGCCCAAAGGGACCCTGGCCGAGGGATGGATCGTCACATTCCGGGTCATCCAGGGTGCCGGTGGGGCCATCATGTTCCCCGCCGCCCTGGCCATCGTGGTGCAGACCTTCCCCCTCCACGAGCGCGGAAAGGCCCTGGCCGCATTCTTCGGCATCGCCGGTGGACTCACCGCGGTCGGTCCGATCCTCGGCGGGTATCTGACCCAGTGGACATGGAGGGCCATCTTCTGGGTCAACGTGCCGGTGGCCATCATCGCCCTGGTGCTGATCGCCCTGGCCAAGCCGACCACCTCCTACAAGGCGGCCCGGATGGACTACCGCGGACTGGTCCTCATCGCCGCCGGTGTGGCGCTGAGCGTCTTCGGGTTCCAGCAGTCGACCATCTGGGGATGGAGCAACCCGGGCATCGGACTGTGCATCGCCGGTGGCCTGGCCCTCTTGATCGTCTTCTACTTCGTCGAGCTCCGGACCGAATCTCCGCTCATGGAGGTGCGCATCTTCCGCATCCGTGAGTTCTTCGTCGAAAATCTCGTTCTCGGGATCTCCATGCTGGCGTTCATCCCGGTGTTCTTCTTCGCCAGCGAGTACGCCCAGATCTCGCTGGCCAAGTCCGCGTCCGAGGCGGGCCTCTTCCTGCTGTACTTCTTCGTGGGCTTCGTCGTCGCGGCACAGATCGGCGGGCGCATGCTCGACAGGGGCGGAGCCAAGCGCCCGGTGGTGATCGGCTGCGTGTTGGCCTGCGTCGGGTTCGCCCTGTGGGCGGGGAAGGTGGCGCAGCTCGATTTCAGTACACAGCAGTGGTACATCGTCCTGGCCGGCGCCGGCATGGGCCTCATGCTGGGCCCGGCCAGTACCGACGCCGTCAACCGGGCGTCCCGACTCTCCTACGGGGAGGCCACCGGGATCACCCAGACCGTCCGGAACTACGCCGCCAGCCTGGGCCTGGCCATCCTGGGCACCCTCCTGGTCTCCCAGACACGGTCGCACGTCACCGCCTCGCTGGTCTCCCAAGGGGTTCCCGCCTCCCTGGCGGCCAAGGATGCGACCACGATCTCCCAGGCCCAGGGTGGGAACGGGAGCGTCCAGTCGATCCCCCACTTCGTGCGCCTCGACTTCGCCTATGCCACCCGCAGCGTGCTCATCGGCATGGCCGTGGCCATGGGGGCGGCGGCGGTGGCCGGGATGGTCGGATTGCGGCGCGGTGTGCAGAAGGAGACCGACGGGGAGTCGGCCGATCCCGGCTTCGAAGGCCATCCCGAGGCCGCCGGGACCTGATAGCGGCCGCATGCCGACCGACATCTCCGGCCCTTCCCATTCGGGCCGCCCGCCCGCTAGCCTGGACCCGTAGTCCGTAGTGCTCCGCGGTGGTCATCGGCCACCGCCCATGCCGCCGGCAGCCCCTGGGCGCTGGACGGCCGATCAGGAGGATTGCCATGCCCGACCCCCGGCCGACACAGGTCACCGTGCCCGTGGTGCGCGCGGCCAAGCGACGTGACGGACACCCGCCCCTGGTGATGGTCACGGCCTACGACACCCCGGGAGCTCGCATCGCCGACGCCGCCGGCGTCGACATGATCCTGGTCGGTGATTCGGTGGCCACCAATGTGCTGGGCTACGAGGACAACCTCCAGGTGACCGTGGCGGACATGGCCCATCACACCGCTGCCGTGGCCCGGGCCGGGCCGAAGCCGCTGATCGTGGCCGATCTGCCGTGGATGAGCTACCACCTCGACCCGGTGGACACGGTCCGCAACGGGGCGACGCTCATCCGGGCCGGCGCCCGGGCGGTCAAATTGGAAGGCGGGGTCAACCGGGTCCCGATGATCGAGGCGCTGGTCGCCGCCGAAATCCCGGTCATGGGCCACCTGGGCCTCACCCCGCAGTCGATCAACGCCATGGGGGGCTACCGGGTTCAGGGTCGTGACGATGCCGCGGCCCACACGCTGGCCCTGGCGGCCAAGGCCATCTCGGCTGCGGGCTGCTTCGCCGTGGTCATCGAGGGGGTTCCCGAACGGGTCGGCGCGGCCATCACCGAGTCGTTGGACGTGCCCACCATCGGGATCGGTGCCGGACCGGACTGCGACGGGCAGGTGCTGGTCTTCCACGACCTGCTCGGTTTCAGTGCCACGGTGCCCAAGTTCGTGCGCCGTTACGCACAGCTCGAAGAGGAGGCAGTCGCCGGTATGGCCGCCTACGCGGCTGATGTTCGCTCGGGGGCCTTTCCCGCCGACGCCGAGGTCTACCACTGATTCCCGTCCAGGCCGGCCGGTCCGGGAGCGAGGTGGTTTGCCGGTAGGGTGGTGCGGTTGTCATGGCCACCCTGCCGGTGGCCGAGCAGTTCCGACCTGCCCCACGCCCGTGGGGCTCGGGCGCCGTGGTGCCCGATCCAGAGGGAGGTGAGCCGCACGTGCGGCCATACGAAGCGATGGTTATTTTCGACACCGGTGCCGACGAGGCGGCGGTCAATGGGGTTCTCGACCGGGGTCTGGAAGCCCTCAAGGCCAAGGGCGGAAACGTCGGCCGGGTGGAGCGTTGGGGACGGCGCACCTTCGCCTACGAGCTCCAGCACAAGCGTGAGGGCTACTACGTCGTCATCGAACTCACGGCGGAGCCACCGGCCGTGGCCGACATGGAGCGGGTGTTCGTCCTGGCCGACGAGGTGCTGCGCCACAAGGTCATGAGGATTCCCGACAAGGTGGCCGGACGGCGTGCCGAGGCCGCAGCGGCGGCCGCAAGCAGCAAGGAGAGCTGACATGGCGAACGGAAACGTCGTAACGCTGGTGGGCAACATCACCCGCGACCCCGAGCTGCGCTTCACCAACACCGGCCAGGCCACGTCGAGCTTCGGCCTGGCCGTCAACCGCCGGTGGCAGAACAGACAGACCCAGGAGTGGGAAGAGGCGACGTCCTTCTTCGACATCGTGTGCTGGCGCGAGATGGCGGAGAACGCAGCCGAAAGCCTGAGCCGCGGCTCGCGGGTCATCGTCACGGGACGCCTCGAGCAGCGCAGCTGGGAGACACCTGACGGCGACAAGCGGTCCAAGGTGGAGGTGGTGGCCGACGAGATCGGTCCGAGCATCCGGTGGGCCACCGCGCAGGTGACCAAGAACGAGCGCCGGGGACCAGGTGAAGGTGGAGCGGGCCCGGCCTCGGCCGGTAGTGGAGCCGGAGGATCGGGGGGAGACCCGCCGCCGGTGAGCCCCAGGGATATGGATACAGCGAGGAGCCCTTCTAGTCATGGCACGTAACAACGATCGTGGAGGCGCCACCCGGCGTGCTCCCAAGGACACCGGCCGACGGATCAAGAAGAAGCCCTGTGCCCTGTGCAAGGACCGGGTGGAGTGGGTCGACTACAAAGATGTCGGGATGCTCCGCAAGTACATGAGCGACCGCGGCAAGATCAGGGCCCGCCGGGTATCGGGCAACTGCACCCAGCACCAACGCGACGTGGCCATTGCCATCAAGACAGCCCGTGAGCTGGTATTGCTCCCCTACACTCAGCGCACCACCACCGAGCGGCCTGGTGGTCGGGGCGGCGGTCGCGGTGGCCGCGAGGGTGGTGGCTACTCGGGGGCCGGTTCCGGTGGGCGGCGGCCGCGTGAAGAAGAGCGTTCGCTGTCGGCCGACGCCGCCTCGACGGCGGTGGTGGACGCGGTGGCCGACATCGTGAACGATCCGGGAGCCGAGGTGCTCGAGGTCACAGGCGCCGGCGACGGCACCCTCACCGAAGTCATCGCCGACGATGCTGTCGCAGAAGATGGCGGGGTCTGAGATGAAGGTGCTGCTGCGGGCCGATATCGACGGGGTGGGAAAACGGGGTGACATCATCGATGTGTCCGGTGGATTCGCCAGGAACCACCTACTGCCGGCGAGAAAGGCCATCGTCGCCTCCCCCGGTCTGGAGAGCCAGGCCGCGGCAATGCGGAGGTCGAGAGATCTCCGCGATGCCCGCGACCACGAGTCGTCCGAGACCGTTGCCCGGACGCTTGTGGGAAATGTGATCACGCTGTCGGCCCGCGCCGCGGGGGACCGGCTGTTCGGCTCGGTATCCGCCGCGGACATCGTGCGGCACGTCGAGGAACAGACGGGTGCGGTCATCGACCGGAAGGATCTCGTGCTCGACGAGCCGATCAAGACGGTCGGTGAGCACAGTGTCCGGGTCGAGCTTGTGGGGGGCGTGGTCTTCGAGCTGACGGTGAACGTGGTCGCAGAGGGCTGAGTCGCCCGAGCATCACTCCAAACGGTCACACCCGCCTGGGATGATGGGCGCATGTTGTGTCGCGTCCGCAGTCGTGCCGACCTTGTCCACGGTTCGTCCACACCTCGACACGGCCATATCCCCAGGAAGATGTCCTTCCGTTCCACAGGGCATCTCGGCGAGGGTTGAGGAATCATGGTTCAGGCATTAGACGACTCGCGCCCCAGGCATCTCATGGCACCCATGGGGGGGAGTGGTGGTCCGGCGGGCCGGGTCCCCCCTCACAATCTCGAAGCCGAGGAGTCGGTCCTCGGAGCCATGCTGCTGTCGCGCGACGCCATCGCCAGGGCGATGGAGATCTGCAAGCCGGAGGACTTCTACAAGTCGTCCCACGGGCACATCTTTTCGGCCATCACCTCCTTGTTCAGTCAGGGCGAACCGGCCGACTGGGTGACGGTGACCGAGGAGCTCAGACGCCGTGGACTTCTCGAGACCATCGGGGACCCGTCGGTCTTCGTCTCCCTCCAGGCCAACACCCCTTCCATCGGGAACGCCGAGTACTACGCCAGGATCATCGAGGAACTGGCCCTGCTGCGGAGGCTGGTATCGGTGGCCGGCGAGATCACCGAACTTGGCTACAGCCTTCCCGAGGATGTCTCCGACGTGCTCGATCGGGCGGAGAGCCTGGTATTCGAGGTCTCCCAGCGCCGGGTGGTCGACTCGATGACGCCGCTGCGGGACCTTCTGGGGGAGAGTCTCGACCATCTCGAGCAGCTCTTCACCCGGGGTGAATCGATCACCGGCCTGGCCACCGGCTACGCCGACCTGGACGAACAGCTGGCCGGCCTGCAGCCGTCGAATCTCATCGTGGTGGGGGCCCGACCGGCCATGGGCAAGACCAGCTTCGCCCTCGGCATGGTGGCCCACGCCGGCATCAAGTTGAACAAACCGGTGTTGCTCTTCTCTCTGGAGATGAGTCATCTCGAACTCACCCAGCGGCTCCTCTGTTCGGAGGCTCGGGTCGACGCCAACCGGATGCGTACCGGCAAGCTCCTCGAGGCCGATTGGACGAAGATCGGTAACGCGATCAGTCGGATGAGCGAAGCCCCCATCTTCATCGACGACAATCCGAACCTGACGGTGATGGATATCCGAGCCCGAGCCCGCCGCCTGAAGAGCCGTGAAGGGTTGGGTCTGGTGGTCGTGGACTACCTCCAGCTGATGACCGGTCGGCACGGTGCGGAGAACCGGCAGGTCGAAGTATCCGAGATCAGCCGTGGTCTGAAGATCCTCGCCCGCGAGCTCGAGGTACCGGTGGTGGCCCTGTCCCAGCTGTCGCGGGGGCTCGAGATGCGCCAGGACAAGCGCCCGATGTTGGCCGATCTGAGGGAGTCGGGCTCGATCGAGCAGGACTCCGACGTGGTGTTGTTCATCTACCGCGACGAGATCTACAACCCGGATTCGAGTGAGAGCCAGGGCACGGCGGAGATCATTGTGGCCAAGCACCGCAACGGGCCGACCGGGCACACCCGGCTGGCGTTCATCGGCCATCATGCCCGATTCGACAACATGGCCCGGGTCTAGAGGGCCCGGCGCCAACGGGGCTGTGGAACCACGAGGGGCTGTGGAACCATCAGGCCTGTGGGCTGTGAAACCAAGAGGTGCTGTGGAACCAAGAACCCCCTGCGAAACCATCAGCCCAGTGCTTCGTCCACATTTCGGAATTGGCCAAATTATCGCCTGTAGCCGTTCGTTAGAGGCAATCCCTATCGCCCACAGCCGATAATCAGGCCGATTCTGGGAAACGAACCACACGGCTCGGTGGAGGCCGACACAAGGTTGCGGGAGGTGGCCATAGATGGGTCGACCGCAGAATTCGATGATGATGCTCCGGTGACCGAATTCGTCATCCCGCGCATACCGGCCTCGGCCGGCGCGCTGATCGCTGACGGAGGGGGCCGGATCCTCATCCTCAAGCCCACGTACAAATCGGGGTGGACGATACCCGGAGGCCAGATCGAAGAGGACGGGGAATCCCCGTGGGAGGGCTGCCGTCGCGAGGTGCTCGAGGAGACGGGGCTCACTGTCACGTCGGGCCGGTTGGTCTGCGTAGATTTCCTTCGTCCGAGGGCCCGGCGACCCGGTGGACTTCGGTTCCTCTTTGACTGCGGCGCTATCGGTCGTGATCAGAAGGCCCGGATCGTCTTGCAGGCAGAGGAGATCGAGGACCATCGATGGGTCGATGGAGAGGAGGCGGTCCGACGGTTGAGCGGGCCGGTGGGGCGAAGAGTCGAACGTGTGCTGACCGCCACGGGCCCCCTGTATCTGGAAGAGGGCATTCCCGTAGCCGGCGTGACCGGATGATCCGTGACCAGAGGAGGCGTGACCGTTTGGGTGGCCGGGCGGGTCATCTTTCGCCGGATAGCGTCAGCCGGCCGATGAATCGGTTGAGGTGCTCCCGACCGAGGTCGGCGACTCGGGTGCAGGCGAACCAAGGCTCGACGGGGATGGCGTCCGCCACCGGATGCACTTCGACCACTGATCCAAGGGCCAGTGCGTCGGCACAGGCGAAGGTCGGCAGCAGGCTGAAGCCGAGTCCGTGGGCCACCGCCGCGCCCACCACACGGAGGTCGGGTGCGACCAGCCGCAGATCGGCTTGGAAGGACCGGCCGAGCGAGGTGAGCCAGAACCGACGGGTCAGGGGGAGCTCAGCGCTGAAAGCCACCCAGGGCTTTCCGACCAGCCACGATCCGAGGTCGGTGAGCGATTCGAAGGGCTGATCCGGGGCCAGTGCCGGCGAGCCGACCAGCACGAAGCGTTTGGCGCCGATCGGGGTCGCGGTCAGGGATCGCCTTCCCGGGGTGACACTGGTCACGGCGATGTCGAGCTCACCGTGCTCCAGCAGGCCGAGGATGACGTCGTCCGGCCCGAACCGGGCGGAGAGTGCCGGAGACCCCGGTCCCAGCCGGGGGACGACGGCATATGAGAAGAACTCCGCCGAGGAGCCCAAGCGGACACTGGCTGCGTCCGGAATGACGGTTCCACCGTCGATCCCGGCGAGGACGGGCTCCAAGCGGTCGAGCGATTCGGCCACCTGGGCGTGCAGTTCGCGCCCCCGACGGGTGGGCTCGACCCCGTGTGACGTACGGATGAAGAGGGGCAGGCCCATCCGGCGCTCGAGTGAAGCCAACTGCTGGCTGGCCGCCGGCTGCGACAGGTTCCGCAGTTCCGCGCCGCCACTGACGGAACCCGACCGGTAGATGGCCACAAAGGTGCGCAGCCACTCCGAGACGGCCATTCATAAAGCTTATATCAGGGGTGCGCCAATCTTGTTTGCCAATGGATGGGTGACGGCTCAAGCTAGAGACATGACCGATGTCCCGTACACCCACGGCCACCACGACAGCGTGTTGCGTTCCCATCGATGGCGGACGGCGGAGAACTCGGCCGGATACCTGTTGAGCCGGCTGTCCCCGGGGATGACCCTGCTGGACGTGGGCTGTGGACCCGGGACCATCACCTGCGACCTGGCCCGCCGTCTGGCCCCGGGGCAGGTGATCGGGGTCGACGTTTCTGCGGAGGTCATCGAGGAAGCCACTGCCGCCGGTGCCGACATTCCTTCAGTCAGCTTCGAAGAAGGTGATCTGATCGACCTCAGGTTCGAAGACGGGACGTTCGATGTGGTCCACGCGCATCAGGTACTCCAACATGTGGGGGATCCGGCGGCGGCGCTCACCGAGATGCGACGGGTATGCCGCCGCGGAGGGATCGTCGCGGTTCGGGACGGGGATTACCCGGCCATGACGTACTTTCCCGAGGACCCGCACATGGCACGCGCCTTTGAGGCGTACGGGTCCCTCACCCGGCTCAATGGAGCGAGCTGGGATGCCGGGCGCAGGCTGCTCGATTGGGCCCTGGGTGTCGGCTTCTCCTCGGTGATCCCGTCCGCGTCGGCCTGGTGCTTCGCCACGCCGGGAGACCGGGCCTGGTGGGGGAACCTGTGGGCTGATCGCTTCACCCAATCGGCGTTGGCCGATCAACTGCTCGCCCACGGCATCGCCACCATGGACGAACTCTGCCTCTTCGCCGACGCCTATCGACGGTGGGCGGCGGCGCCGGGTGGCTGGTTCGCCGTGCTCCACGGAGAGATCATCTGCACCGCGTGACGACGGATGGTTCAACCGGTCGAGGGGCCGGTCCCGAGGATGGCATCGAGGAAGCGACCTGGGGCTTCGACCATGGGGTAGTGGCCGACCCGCTCCAACAGGTGGAGCCGGATGTCGGGTCGCGCCGAACGCAGGCGATCGGTCATGGACGGTACGGCGATGGGGTCGTCCTGACCCCAGATCACCACAAGAGGAGAGGGGTGGCGCTCGATGGCTCCGGTGAAGCGTGGCTCGCCGTGCTTCCGCTCCTCGACGTACCGGATGAGGCGGGGGAGCAGCAGTTGTCCGTCCAGGTGGGAGATCATCTCCCACTGACCGGCAATCTCGTCTTCGCCGACCACGTACGCAGGACTGAACGTGGCCGTCACGCCCGCCATCACGGTGGCCTGGTCGAGCGGAGCATCTACAGGTAGCCGTTGATCGGGAAGACCCAGGAGGAAGAGCTGCCCGGCACTGAATTGGGTGAGCCCGAAATAGATGCTCCCATTGCTGAGTATCCGCCCGGCAATCTCGACGTCCCAGTTGCCCTCGAGATTGCGGGCCAGGAGCTCCCCGCCCACCGTGTCGCCGATGTCGTGGGTCAGCAACGACAGGTGGTTCACCCCGACGGCATCGAGAAAGGCCACCGCGATGTCCGCTTGGGTCGCGAAACGGTAGATCCGGTCCGGCTTGTCGGACAAGCCGTAGCCGAGCATGTCGAACAGCAGTACTCGGCGGTCCTCCGCCAGCCGGTCGACGATGCCGTGGAAATCGAATGACGATGTCGGGAACCCATGGAGGATGAGCAACGGTGCGTGCACCTCGGTGCCGACTGCCGGCACATCGACCGTGAAGATCCGATGACCGCACAAGGTCAGGTAGTGCCCCCGGGCCCTCCACGACTCGGCCGTCCGGCTCACCCGAGCAGCTGTGTCCGGAAAAAGTCGAGAACCTGGTCGAGCGCAGCGCGGGTAGGCGTCCCGGGCCGGTCATCGAGATCGTCGGTGAGCACCGAGTGGGCGGTCTTCTTGTGGCCGTGCGGATTTCCCGTCGACGAGTCGAGCTCGATGGCCACGAAGGAATCGCCGAGGAGCTCGCGGAGGTGCTCGAACCGCTCGGGCGGGCTGAACTTGTCACCGGTGAATCGGAGCCCGAGCACGCACGTACCGGCCGCAGCCCGTTCTTGCACGCGGGTCGTGTCGGCCGCTGAGAGGCCGATGTCGCGCCGGAGGGACTTGGTCACGGGAAACGGAAGGGAGGGCTGGCTGAGCACAGGGGCCAGTACCACGTCGTCCACCATCATCCCCAGAGCGAACCCCCCGGTGAAGCACATGCCCACCGCGCCGACTCCGGGCCCACCGCATGTTGCGTGCTCCGCGGCGGCCAGGGTGCGAAGCCAGCTGATGACCGGGCTCGTCTTTCCCTGGGCCAACACGGTGAACTCGCGGCTGATACAGGCGCGGGTGAGGGAGGAGAGGACGTACCCGGGGGTGGCCACCCGGCCGTCGTCGCCGAACAGGTGGGGCATCACCGCCGTGAATCCGGCGTCGACCACAGTGCGCCCGAAGGTGGCAACCGCCGGGGTGATGCCCGGCATCTCACTGATCACGATGACGGCCGGGCCGGACCCGGCCCGGTAGACCACCCGCTCCTTGCCGTCAGCGGAGAATGACCCCTTCTCGAATCCTGCCAGTGCATCGGCCACGGGGTGGACGTTACCTCGCAGCCAGTCGGGATTCTCGACCTCAGGCCAGGGACAGGGTGACCACCACCGGCAGGTGGTCGGATCCGGCAAATGCTCCCGCCCGGGCTTCGAGCACCGAGACAGGAGGGGTAATCAGCACGTGGTCGAGCTGGCTGTGAGGACGGTACGCCGGCCAGGTGCGGACGGTGACCGCCCGTCGCCATCCTCTGAGGTAGGAGTTGACCGGCGGGCCCCAGAGATTCATGTCTCCGGCCAGCACCGAGGCGCTGGTCGGTGGGGGAAGCAGCTTGCTCAGGAGGCGGTACTGGGCGTGGGAGCCGTGGGTGATGTGGGACATGTGGGTCCCGAACACGTCGAGCAGCCCACCGTCCAGTTCGATGTTGCATCCGATCACGACCCGGCGCGCCGCATCGCGGCGAAGCTTCTTCAGCGGAATGACCATGGATCGCTGAACCGGCAGTCGCGACAGCATGGCCAGCCCCCACGTACCGTCGACGTATCTGGAGCCGGGCCGGTCGGAACTCAGTCGCCAGTGCTCGTCATCGAGCCGGAACGAGGTTCGCCAGGGTCCGATCGGTGGTCCCCAGCGGGCAGAGTCGGTCATGTGCGGATCGAAGAGACGACCGTGGGCCAGGCCGACTTCAGCCACGACGGAGTAGCCCAGTTGATCGGCGACCACCGTGGCCGTGCTCGGCCCACCGTCATCCGGTGCCCACGACTCCTGCATGATGAGCAGGTCGGCACCGAGGTTCCGGCACTCCCTGACAACGTCGAAGGGCCTCCCCCAGCCGTCGACGCCGAGATGGATGTTGAAAGTGGCCAGCGTCAGGGACACCGGGCACCGCTCTCCGCTCATCTGACTGGAGGGCCGGCCAGGCCGGTCGTCGTCCCGTGGCTCGGATTGGGCCCTGACACGGTCGAGTCCTGCGGGCCCGTTGCGATGGCGATCCCGCCCGGCGCGCAGAGAACGGGGGCCATGGGTCCAGTGTGCCACCCGAGCCCGACGACAAGGGGGCAGCCGGCCGCGGCCCGGCATCCGGAGCAACCGGGTCCTCCGGGTGGGAGCATGTTCCGATGACCGAGCTCGGGGGATGGGACCAACGTCTGGGGTCGGCAGTCGTGGGCGGATCGGAGAGCCGATGAAATTCGAGACGATGCTCCCCGGCCTCGAAGATGCCGGCGAGCACGCGCGCCGCCTCGAAGAGCTCGGGGTGGACGGGGCATTCACCTTCGAGGGGCCCCACGATGTGTTCACTCCCCTTGTCCTGGCCGCAGTATCGACCACGACCCTCGAGCTGGCCACCAACGTGGCCATCGCCTTCCCCCGCAACCCCGTGCAACTCGCCCACCAGGCGTACGATCTCCAATTGCTGTCGAAGGGGCGGTTCACCCTCGGGCTCGGCTCCCAGATCCGAGCCCAGGTGGAAAAACGTTACGGCGCCGCGTTCGATCGCCCGATCGCCCGCATGCGCGAACTGGTGGCGGCCCTCCGGGCCATCTTCGCCACCTGGCAGTCGGGTGATCAACTCGACTTCCGTGGAGAGTTCACCTCCCACACGTTGATGCCTCCCACGTTCAACCCCGGCCCTCATCCCTTCGGCATGCCGCCTATCGCCATCGGCGGACTGGGGCCTCAGATGGTGCGCCTGGCGGCCGAAGTTGCCGACGGTCTGCTGGTCATGCCATTCAACACCGCCAGCCATTTCCGCCAGCGCACGCTCCCGGCCATCGAAGAGGGCCTGGCGCGCGCCGGTCGATCGAGAACGGACCTGACCGTGACCGGGGAGGTCATCGTGTGCTGTGGCCGCAACGACGTGGAGATCGAAGCCGCCCGGCTGGCCGGCCGTTGGCTTCTCGCGTTCTACGCATCCACACCCGCCTACCGGCCGGTGCTCGAGGTGGAGGGGTGGGAGGACCTGCAGCCGGAACTCAATAAGCTCTCCAAGTCGGGTCGCTGGGAGGAGATGCCGCACATGATCGACGACACCATGCTCACCACGCTCTCCGCCGTCGGGTCCCCGAAGGAGGTTGCCTCACTCGTCGCCGACCGGTTCGGCGGTCAGGTCGACCGGGTGGGCTTCTACACTCCTTCCGGCGTCTCCGAAGAGACGCTGGGCGAACTGGTTGACATGCTGGCCGGTGCCCCGAACGGGACGGCGACGAACGGAGCGGCGACGAACAGAGCGGCGACGAACGGTGGGACGCCATGAGTGGACCGGCCGGCGGGCACTACGACGAGTTCTCGCTGTTCGAGGAGAATGCCACCGAGGCCGGTCTTCCTTGGTCGGGCCCGCCGACCGTGCGCCGTGAGTTCGTCGAGATGGACAGCGGCCGGAAGGTGAGCGCCCTGGTGTGGGGATCCGAACCGCCCGAGATGGTGTTTCTGCACGGCGGAGGTCAGAACGCCCACACCTGGGACACGGTGGCCCTCGCCCTCGACGTGCCCCTGGTGGCCATCGACCTACCCGGGCACGGACACTCCGACTGGCCTGGGGACGGACGCGCCCTGGACACGGGGGCCATGGCCGAGGACGTGGCCGCGACCATGGCCCGACTGGCCCCTGACGCGGGCATGGTGGTGGGCATGTCGCTCGGAGGTATGACCGCCATTGCACTGGCCGCCCGGCATCCCGGCTCGGTCAGGCGACTGGCACTGGTGGACATCACCCCCGGGGTCGATCACGACAAGAGCTCCGACATCGCCGCCTTTCTTGCCGGCCCGGAGTCGTTCGCCTCGTTCGACGAGATCCTTGAACGCACCATCCAGTTCAACCCCACCCGATCCGAGTCGTCGCTACGACGGGGGGTGCTCCACAACGCGGTACAGCGCGAGGACGGGTCATGGACCTGGCGCCACCAACTGGGTCGGCCGTCTTCCGGCACCGGGCTCCACGTGGACTCGCTCGATTTCGGCTCCCTCTGGGACGACCTCGAGCACATCGCCGTGCCGGTGCTGCTGGCTCGCGGCAAGCTCTCGCCCGTGGTCGACGACGCCGACGAAGCAGAGTTCCGTCGGCGCCGACCGACCGACCTGGTGGTCACGGTTGAGGGCGCGGGCCACAGCATCCAAGGGGACCAGCCCGTCGAGCTGGCCCGCGTCCTCAGCCGTTTCTTCGCCGGAGACTGACCCTCAGGCGGCGACCTGGCCGGTGTCCGGAGTGGTATCCGGACTCCGCTCCGCCCCCGCGCCCTCGTCCGACAGCGCGGCATCGAGCACCTCGCCGATGTCCGACGCCAGTTGGAAGGTCATCTCTTCGCGCACTGCCTCGGGAACGTCCTCGAGATCGGGCCCGTTGCGGACCGGAAGCACGACGTTCGTCAACCCGGCCCGGTGGGCGGCGAGAACCTTCTGGCGAACCCCGCCGATGGGAAGAACCCTGCCCTGCAGGGTGACCTCACCGGTCATACCCAGCACCGATCTGACCGGCACGCCGCGGAGCAGGCTCACCAGCGCGGTGGTCATCGTGACCCCCGCAGAGGGCCCGTCCTTCGGGATGGCCCCGGCGGGGACGTGGACGTGGAACCGCTTGCCGGCGAACACCGCCGGGTCGATGCCCAACTCCGACGCGTGCGAGCGCACATAGGAGAGGGCGATCTCCGCCGACTCCTTCATGACGTCGCCAAGTTGCCCGGTCAGGGTCAGACCCTCCGGTCCGTCCATCATGGTCGCCTCCACATAGAGCACGTCGCCACCGGTTCCGGTGACGGCCAGCCCGGTGGCCACGCCGGGGACAGCGGTCCGGTCCGCCGCCTCGAAGAAGAACCGCGGGCGGCCGAGCCACTCGCGGACATCGTCGGCGTCGACCGTCAGGGGCGACCCCGACCCGGCGCCGTCCGAAGCGATGCGAGCGGCGACCTTGCGCAGGAGCCGACCGAGCTCGCGCTCGAGCGAGCGAACACCAGCTTCACGGGTGTAGTCACCCACGATGACCCGAAGGGCGTCGTCGGTGATGACGACCTCGTCGCCGCCCAGGGCGGCACGATCGAGTTGGCGACCGACCAGGTGGTGGCGCGCGATGGCCACCTTCTCGTCCTCGGTGTAGCCATCGAGACGGATGATCTCCATCCGGTCGAGCAGCGCCCCGGGAATGGTGTCGACCATGTTGGCGGTGGCGATGAACAGGACCTTGGACAGATCCAGCTCGACCTCGAGGTAGTGGTCGCGGAAGGTGTGGTTCTGGGCCGGATCCAAGACCTCGAGCAGGGCCGAGGACGGATCTCCCCGATAGTCGGCTCCGAGCTTGTCCACCTCGTCGAGGACGATCACCGGGTTCATCGTCCCCGCCTCGCGCAGGGCGCGCACCAGCCTGCCGGGCTGGGCACCCACGTAGGTCCGGCGGTGGCCGCGGATCTCAGCTTCGTCCCGGACACCGCCCAGCGCCACCCGGACGAAGGATCGCCCGAGGGCGCGGGCCACCGACTCGCCCAGCGATGTCTTGCCTACCCCGGGAGGGCCGACGAGGGCCAGAATGGCACCCGCGCCACGCCCGCCGACCGGAGCCAGGCCGCGCTCCGCCTGGAGCTTGCGCACGGCCAGATGCTCGAGGATGCGATCCTTCACATCGCGGAGACCGTCGTGGTCCTCGTCGAGGATGCGCGACGCTTCGACCACGTCGAGCCGGTCCTCGGACTGCTCGCCCCAGGGCAGCTCGAGCACCGTATCCAGCCAGGTCCGGATCCATCCGTGCTCGGGATTCTGCTCGCTCATCCGCTCGAGCTTGTCGATCTCGCGATCGACCGCCTTGCGCACGGCTTCGGGCAGGTCCCTGCCCTCGACACGGCCGCGGTAGTCGTCGGGTGCACTCTCGTCGCCCGACCCGAGCTGTCCCAGCTCCTTGCGGATCGACTCGAGCTGGCGCCTCAGCAGGAACTCGCGCTGGGTCTTCTCCATGCCCTCTTCGACGTCTGTCTTGATCCGCTCGCGCAGGGTGAGATCGGCGAGGACCTCGCGGGCCCAGGCGATGACCAGTCGCAGCCGTTGCTCGATATCGACGGTCTCGAGGACCTCGACCTTCTGGGCCAGGGACAGGTCGGGAGAGTAGCCGGACATGTCGGCCACGCGGCCCGGATCGGTCACGTCGGCCAGGCGTTCGGCCAGTCGTCCCGCACCCCTGCCCCGGAGGATGTTCTCGACCACGGCCCGGTACTCGCGGGCCAGTTCGGTTGCCTCTTCGGTCACCGGGACCTCGGCGATGTGCTCGACTTCGACCCAGAGGGCCTGTCCGGTGCCGGGCACCGCCGTGCCCAGCCGGGCCCGGTCGATGCCCCGCACGGCCACGGCCGGCATCCCACCGGGCAGCTCGCCGGCCTCCATGACCTCGGAGACCACCCCGATCGACGCGTAACGCCCGTCGATGAAGGGGACGATCACGAAATGGCCCCCTGCCGCCTCAGCCGCCTCGGCGGCCGCCTTCGCCTCGTCCGACTCCAAGGCCATGGTGAAGACCATGCCCGGGAGCACCACCCCTGAAGTCAGGGGCAGAAGTGGCAGGTTCTCAGTCAATTCGTCCATCGTTCCTCCGAAAGTCACCAGCAGAGTGCTGTTGAGTGGTCAACAGATAAGTCGAACGTGTATTCCCCTTCGTGCCTGGGTGGGTCCGGAGGCGGTGCCGCCGTTCGGGCCGTCCTGAAACCCGGTACCTGCCGGAAACACTCCGGCAATCAGGAGGAAATGCAGGTGGGGCACCATAACGAGATGGACCCATCCCTCGGACAGCCCCGGGAAGGCCATGTGATCGTCTGCGGTCTCCAGGGCGTCGGCTTGCGGATGGTCGAACAACTCAACCAGGCCGGGGTGGACGTGGTGGTGGTCGACGACGAGCCCGAACAGCGTCTGGTCCGGGTGGTCGAGGCCTGGGGCATCCCCTACATCGTGGGGAGCCCCAGGATCGGCGGTGTCCTCGAGGAGGCGGGGTTGTCGACCGCCCGCGCCGTCGTCTGTGCAGAGCGCACCGAGGTCCAGACCCTCGAGACCGCCCTCCTCGTCAGCGAGCTGCGCCCCGAGATCCGGGTCGTCGTGCAGTTGGCCAATGCCGCCGTGGGAGCGGCTGTCTCCCAGGTCACCGGGCCCGGCACCGTCCTCGACGTGGCCGCCCTGGCCGCACCCTCCATCGTCGAAGCCTGCCTGGGCAGCGATTCCTTCCAGATCGAACTGGCCGGTACCCGGTTCATGACCGCCGAAGTCGCGGTGGAGCGGTACGCATCGTTGCGGGCGCTGTTCGGGTCCCTGGCCCCGGTGGCCGTGGCGCCGTCGGACGGATCGGACACCGTGGCCTGCCCGGGCCGCGATCACGTGGTGTCGATCGGGGACCGGGTTACGGTGCTCGGCACCCCCGAGGAGCTGGGCGAGGCGGGTATCGCGATGCGAAGCGACGACGGTCGCCAGGGGCCGCGTTCGAGGTCGTCGGCCCGGCCCGGGCTCGTCCGGCGGATGGCCGGGGTGGTGGGCTCGGACGCCAACACCACGCTCCGTTTCGCGGTGGGGGCCGCTGCCGTGCTGGTGGCGATGTCGGTGGTCATCCTCCGTCTCGCCTACCGCGCCCCCCATGGTGGCCACCCGTCCGTTCTTGTCGCCCTCTACTTCACCGTCGAGACCATCTCCACGGTGGGCTTCGGGGACTTCTACTTCTCCGGCCAGTCCACCGGCATCCTCATCTTCGGGATCTTCCTCATGGTGATGGGGGCCACGCTGCTCACCACCGTCTTCGCCCTCATCACCAACCTCCTGGTCTCGTGGCGCATCGAGCAGTCCCTCGGCCGCCAGCACCTGGTGGGAATCGAGGGCCACGTCGTGGTGATCGGGCTCGGCTCGGTCGGCATCCGGGTGCTCGAAGGACTGCAGGCCGAGGGTCGTGAGGTCGTCGTGGTGGAGCGGAACGAGAACAACCGATTCTTGAACCAGGCCCGGGCCCGTGGGGTACCGGTGCTCATCGCCGACTCCACCCAACGTCAGACGCTCGAGGATGCCAACGTGCATGCGGCCTCGGCTGTGGCCGTGCTGACCAGCGACGACCTCACCAACATCGAGACCGGCCTGGCCGTCCGCGACTTCCTCGGCGACCGATGGGTGCGTGTCCCGGTCGTGCTCAGGGTCTTCGACCGCGCCCTCGGTCACACCGTCGAGCACCACTTCGACTTCCGCCACGTGCGCTCGACGTCGGCTCTGGCCGCCCCCCGGTTCGTGGGCGCCGCCCTCGGCCTCGACATCCTCGGATCATTCACCGTGGGAGGGCAACCCTTTCTGGTCGGACGACTGACCGTGGACCCTGGGCGCGGGCTCGACGGCCTGGCCATGCAGGACCTGCCGGCCCGGACGCGGGTGATCGCTCTCAGCCGGGCGGCCGACGGTGGTCGTCTCGAGCACCCCCCGCGGCGGGGTACCCGGTTCGCTCCCGGTGACGAGGCCTATCTGCTGGGCCCCTATGAGGAGCTCCTCCGGGTCCTGCGCCACCAGCACGAGGGCGATGTCGGCTCGGCGGTGTAACGCCGAGAGTTCATCCCCAGAGCACCTGATGTTCGTGCTCCGTTCACTGGGGGTTCGCCCGACGTTCATCTCCAATAGGTACGGTCGCAAGCGGGGTGCTTCTTGCACCTCTTTTGTTTGCGGTCGGAACGGCCGCAGAATGCTGACACGGAGGTCCCAGCACCAGTGGATTCGATCATGACCCCTCTCCCCTCGACGGGGCCGCGCCGCAAGGCGACCCATCTGCTCATCGCCAGCCTGGTTGCCGCGGGCACGTTGCTCGCCGCCTGCAGCTCGTCGTCCACACCCTCGACCACGACGGTGCCCCCCGGGGGCAAACTGAGCGCCAGCAACGCCGCCTTCATCGCCGCCGATCTGAAGGCTCCCTCGGGCTCGCTGACCGCGGCCGGATCGACGTTCGTCCAGCCCTTCTTCACCAAGGCCTTCTACACCTACACCGGCCTCAACTCCGGTCTGCAGGTCAACTACTCCGGCGTGGGCAGCGGTACGGGCATCACCGACTTCGAGTCCGGGTCGGTCGACTTCGCCGCCTCCGACGTGCCCATGTCGAGCTCCGACCTGGCCAAGATGCCGGCGTCGGCCGGCAAGGTCATCCAGATCCCGGACATCCTCGGCGGTGTCAGCATCTCCTACAACCTGCCCGGCGTGACCAAGCGGCTGCGGTTGGACGCCCCCACACTGGCCGGCATCTTCGACGGTTCCATCAAGACCTGGAACGCCCCGCAGATCGAAGCCCTCAACCCAGGGGTGACCCTGCCCTCCAACAGCATCGTGCCCGAGGTGCGGGCCGACAGCTCGGGTACCACCTACATCTTCACCGACTACCTCGCGGTGGCCGCCCCGACGGTGTGGAAGCTGGGTACGAGCAAGACCATCGCCTGGCCGTCGGTGGCCATCGCCACGCCCAAGAACTCGGGTGTGGCATCGAGCATCAAGTCGACCCCGTACTCGATCGGCTACGTCGAGCTGGCCTACGCCCTGCAGAACAACTTCACCTTCGCGGCCATCAAGAACGCCGCCGGAATGTACGTGGTGCCCTCGCAGGCCACTGTGGCCGCCGACGCCGACCAGAGGCTCGGTGTCACCTCGACCGACTTCTCCATCGTCAACGAGCCGGGTGCGGCCAGCTACCCCATCGCCGGTTACAGCTGGGCCATCCTCTTGCAGCACCAGAAGAGCGCGACGACGGGTGCGCAGGTGGTCAAGGTCCTCGACTGGACCACCCATACCGGCGGTGGTCAGGACCAGGCGTCGGGACTCGGCTACGTCGTGCTCCCGCCCGGGCTCCAGAACTCCAACCGGGCCGCGTTGCTGACGGTCACGGGCCCGAGCGGGCAGGCTCTGCTGACCAAGTGAATTTTCCGGGTCCAAGACCCACGTCCGCGAGGGGCTGACCGAACACCGTGACCACCGCCGACACAGCGGCACCACACGCCGGGATGCCCGGACGGCGCCGCTCGATGCCCAACGGTGCCTACCGGGGGGTCCTCATCGCCGCGGCCGGCATCTTCGTCGCCCTGGTGGCGTGGTACCTGGTCTCGATCGTCGTCCAGTCCAAGCCGGCCTTCTCCACGCTCGGCGTCTCGTGGATCTTCGAAAAGGTGTGGGACCCGAACCAGAACAAATTCGGGCTGCTCCCGTTCATCCTCGGGACCATCGAGACCACCGCCATCGCCCTCGTGCTGGCCGTGCCCATCGGCCTCGGCACCGCCATCGCCCTCGCCCACCTGGTCCCAGACCGGCTGCGACAGCCGTTGTCCACTGCGGTGGAGCTGCTGGCTGCCGTGCCCAGCGTGGTCTACGGCCTGTGGGGCCTGATCGTGCTCGCCCCGGTGTTCAGGAGCACGGTCGAGCCCTTTCTGACCTCGGTGCTCGGGTGGACCGGGCTGTTCAACGGTCCCGCCGACGGGGTCGGAATCCTGCTGGCCGGGGTCATCCTGTTCGTGATGGTGCTGCCCACCATGGTGGCCATCTCCCGCGACGTACTGGCCGTCGTGCCCAAGGAGCAGGTGGAGGGGGCGCTGGCCCTCGGGGCGACCCGCTGGCAGGTGCTGCGCAAGGTGGTGGTCCCGGGCGCCCGCACCGGCATCCTCGGCGGCTTCACCCTGGCCATGGGCCGGGCGCTGGGTGAGACGGTGGCCGTGGCCCTGGTCATCGGCAACTCGCCCTATATCGCCCACTCGGTCAAGGCCCCGGCAGCCACCCTGGCCTCGCTCATCGTCAACAACTTCGGCGAGGCCACGGGTACCGAGCTGGCGGCCCTCTTCGGGGCGGCGTTGGTGCTCCTGGTCATCGGGATCTCGGTCAATGTCCTGGCGCGGTCGTTGGTGCGGTCGACCGCCCGGGGCACCGCGGCATCGGTGGCGGTGGCCTGATGGCGTCCACCCTGACCTTCGACGCCCCGTTGGACCCGATGCTCCAGCGACGCCGCGAGATCCAGGCCGTGGCCGCGGCGACGCTCCGCCGACGCAAGAATTACTCGCGGATCGCGGTAGGCGTGTGCTGGGTGTTCCTCGGGATCGCCATCGTCCCGCTGGTCGCCGTGGTCGCCTATGTGGTGATCAAGGGGCTTCCGGCATGGAACGCCGACTTCTTCACCCACCCCACGACGCCCGAGGGCATACCGGGCGGCGGCGTGTCCAACGCCATTGTCGGCACGGCGGTGATCGGGCTCATAGCCACCGCGGTGACGGTGCCCCTCGGGCTCACGTGCAGCCTGTTTCTGGCGTCGTCGGAGGGACGTGTCGCCTCGGCCGTCCGCTTCACCGCCGATGTCATGACCGGTGTCCCCTCGATCACCATCGGCATCTTCGGGTATATCGCCATCGTCAAGAATTTCGGTTACAGCGGACTGGCCGGTGCGTTCGCCATCGGGATCGTGATGCTCCCGGTGATCATCCGGGCCGGTGAGACCGCCTACCGGGGTGTGCCCTACAGCTTGAGCGAGGCCGCCCTGGCCCTCGGTGCCCGCAACTCCACCATCGCCAGACGCGTGGTGGTGCCGTCGGCCATGCCCGGGGTCATCACCGGCGTACTGCTGGCCGTGGCCCGCGGCCTGGGTGAGACCGCGCCCCTGTTGCTGACCATCTTCGGCAACCAGTACATGCAATGGAACCCGACGAAGGCGATCGACGCCCTTCCCCTGGTGATCTTCAACAACAGCAGCCAACCCTATGCCGATCTGGTACAGATCGCGTGGGGAGCGGCGTTGCTCTTGATGGTGGTGGTCCTGGTGCTCAGCATCGGCAGCCGGGTCGCCGCCGCATTCCTCCAAAGGGAGAAACAATGATCGATCCGACCCCGGCTTCACCAAGGATGGACGAGAGTGTGAGTGTGAACACCGGCGAAGTCCTGATGGAGCGACCGGTGGGCGACCCGGTGATGCGGCTGCGGGACGTGGCCGTCGCCTTCTCGGGGCGAACCGCGGTCCGAGATGTCACCTTCGACGTCCATGCCGGCGAGATCACCGCCCTCATCGGGCCGTCCGGGTCCGGCAAGACCACGTTGCTCCGTGCCCTCAACCGGATGCAGGACAGCGTGCGGACCGCATCCGTCACCGGGAGCATCCACCTCGGAGACCTCGATGTCTATGCCGCGTCGACCGATGCCACCCTGCTCCGGACACGGGTGGGCATGGTCTTCCAGCGCCCCAACCCGTTCCCCACCATGAGCATCTACGAAAACGCCGTGGCCGGGCTCAGGTTCAACGGGGTGCGTAAGAAGGCGCTTCTCGACGAAGCGGCCGAGTCGGCCCTGATCGCCGCCGCCCTGTGGGACAGCGTGCGCGACCGGTTGAAGACCCACGCCAGCACGCTCTCGGGTGGGGAGCAACAGCGCCTGTGCATCGCCCGGGCCCTGGCCGTGGAGCCCGAGGTGCTGTTGATGGACGAGCCCACCTCGGCACTCGACCCGATCGCCACCAAGCGGATCGAAGAGCTGGTCGGGGAGCTCAAGCACCGGGTGACCATCGTCATCGTCACCCACAACATGCAACAGGCCATGCGGGTCTCCGACCGCTGCGCCTTCCTGCTGATGGGCGAGGACAAGGCCGGCAAGCTCATCGAATTCGGACCCACCGCCAAGCTGTTCAGTGAGCCCACCGACCCCCGGACGCTGGACTACGTCAACGGTCGGTTCGGCTAGGGACGACCGGAGCGCTAGGCCGAGACCGGCTGGGACCGGTCGGGTCGTCCCGACCGGTCCAGCTCGAACACCTCTGGGGACGGGGGCGCGGGACGGGCGCCGTCGGGGTCGATCCGGAAACCGACGCCCCGGACCGTGACGATGAAGTGGGGTTGGGCCGGATCCGGTTCGAGCTTGGCCCGGAGCCGGTGGATGTGGGTGTCGAGGGTGCGACTGTCCGAAAGGTAGCGATCGGGCCACAACAGGTCGATGAGCTCGGCTCGCGTGCGGACCCGGCGGGCCGGGGAGAGCAGTACCGCCAACAGGTCGAATTCGCGGCGGGACAGGTGGGTCTGACGCCCATCGACGGTCACCTCGCGGCGCACGAAGTCGACGGTGACGGTCCCGAACGCGGCGTTGGGGCGCTGGTCGGAGAGCGTCTGATCGGCGTTCGGCCCGCCTGCGTCGGGGGGAACAGGCTCCAGGAAGGGTGTGGCCTGCGGTGACACCCGGCGAAGGATTGCCTGGATCCGGGCCACCAGCTCCCGCAGGTGAAATGGCTTGGTCACGTAATCCGACGCTCCGAGCTCGAGACCGAGGACCACGTCGAGCTCGGTGTCCACGGCGCTGACCATCACGATCGGCACCTGGGAGATGGCCCGCATCCGGCGGCAGACCTCCATCCCGTGCATGCCGGGCAACAGCATGTCGAGGAGCACGATGTCCGGAGGTCGGTCGGCGAACAGTCGCAGACCCTCGGAGCCGTCGGGGGCGACATCCACGTCGAAACCCTCCAGGGTGAGCCCCGAGGAGAGTGCCGCACGGTAGGACTCCTCATCCTCGACCACCAGAACTCTGATGTTCTCTGCGACGGCGTCCATGGGCAGGGGCGACCTCCAGAGCTGACCCTAGAGAAGTCAGGTGAACGGGAAACGGCCCGTTGGCTACCTGGGGGTGATCGTTCCGTGAACGTTGTGGGTCGGGCCGCGTACTCCCACGTCCTCGGGCCGGGCCAGGGGCCGGACGGCCCGACCCGAGAGGCTCCGGGTCAGGCCGTGGGCTTCAACCAGTAGGGGTCCACCCGCACACCGATCGTCGACCAGTGGGGGAGGCAGTGGTGGGCGCGGCGCCGGGTAGACCCCTACTGTTTGAAGCGGTATCCGATTCCGCGCACGGTCAGTACGTGCTCGGGATCGGCCGGATTGAGCTCGATCTTCTTGCGCAGCCGTTTCACGTGGGTGTCGAGCGTGCGGCTGTCGCCCATCTTGCGGTCCTGCCAGATCCTTTCCATGCACTTCTGGCGAGTGACCACGTGGCCGGATTCGGAGACCAGCAGGGCCAGGAGATCGAACTCCTTGCGGGAGAGGTCGACGGCCTTCCCCCTGACCACCGCCTCCCGCAGTGCGAGATCGATGCAGACCGGGCCCAGGGTGTAGATGCCGTCGGGACGGGACGGGACGACGTCGGGCAGCGGCTGGCGCCCGATCCGCCGCAGGACCGCCCTGATCCGCGCCGTCAATTCCCGGGGCCGCGGCGGTTTGGTGATGTGATCGGCGGCCCCGGCTTCGAGAGCAAGGACAGCATCGAGCTCATCGTCGCGTGAGGTGATCATGATGACCGGAACGGCAGACATGGTGGCGATGCGCCGGAAGACCGAGAGACCCTGCGAGTCGGCCAATTGCATGTCCAACAGGACCAGGGATGGCGCCACCGAGGCCACCAGCCCGATTCCTTCGTCGCCGTTCGCGGCGGTGACCACGTCGAATCCCTCCACCGAGAGCGTGGCGGCCAACGAGTCCCGCGATTGGGTGTCATCATCGATGATCAATACGGTCGGGTGCCCGAGGGGTGGGAGTGCCGGATCTTCGACTTCGCGGAATGCCAAGGTCATCGTGGACCAGTGGTGCCCCGCGGCAGCGTGCACGCCCGGATGCAGGCATCCAGGCGGCCCCTGCGGGTGGACACCCTGCGATGGGCGTGCCTCACCGGAAATGGGAGAGCGGTTGCCGTGAGAGGCGGAGGGGGCCAAGCCCCCGGACGGAATGACCCGGACGGTGTGCCCGGCCCGACCGTTGGACGGGACGGGCGCTGACATGCCGTGTCGCGGTTCGCTGCCATCCCTTCATACCCTAAGAAGGACAGGTGAACACAGTGCAATCTCCGTGTCACTGAAAGATGAATGATGGGTAATCTTCTGCCACGGACACAATCAGCCCGGATGCGCCCCACACCGCGCCGGCAACGGGTGACATCCGGGCGGGATCGGGCACGCTTCAAGAGAGGTCGAAAGGACGGCGAACAATCCAAGTGAACGGGAAGACATGAGCGATACAGAAAAGGACAAGGTCGTCGACGTGTCGATTACCGATGAGTGGCGGAGGCTCTCGGACCGCTTCGAAGGGCTCCGCCATCGTCACCTGCGGGAGCTGTTCGCAGAGGATCCTGATCGTGGCACCCGGATGACGGTGACGGCCGGCGACCTCTATCTCGACTTCTCCAAACAGCGGGTGGATGACAAGACGTTGACCGCGCTGTTGGACGTGGCCCGCGCCGCGGGGGTCGAGGAGCGCCGGGACGCCATGTTCGCCGGCCGGCACATCAACACCACCGAGGACAGGGCGGTGCTCCATGTGGCCCTGCGGATGCCGCGGACGGAGCGCCTCGAAGTCGACGGGCGCGACGTGGTGGCCGACGTGCACAAGGTGCTCGACCGGATGGGCGAGGTGGCCACCTCCATCCGCGCCGGCGACTGGAAGGGCTCCACCGGCAAGCGGATCACCGCCCTGGTCAACATCGGCATCGGGGGCTCCGACCTGGGTCCGGCCATGGCCCACGAGGCGATGCTCGACTACGCCACGCCGGACATCGAATGCCGGTTCGTGTCCAACATCGACCCGGTCGACCTGTACTGGAAGACGCACGACCTGGATCCGGCCGAGACCCTGTTCGTCGTCTGCTCGAAGACGTTCACCACCCTGGAGACACTGACCAACGCCTCGGCCGCACGGCAGTGGCTGCTCGACGGGCTGGGAAGCGGGGACGAAGCCGTGGCCCGTCACTTCGTGGCCGTCTCCACCAACGCTGAAGCGGTGACCGCGTTCGGCATCGATGCGGCCAACATGTTCGGCTTCTGGGACTGGGTGGGCGGGCGCTACTCGTTCGACTCCGCCATCGGCTTCTCGCTCATGGTGGCCATCGGGCCCGATGCCTTTGCCGACATGCTGGCCGGCTTCCATGCCATCGACGAGCATTTCGCCACCGCGCCACTGGCCGCCAACATGCCGGTGATTCAGGGCATGCTCAATGTCTGGTACAACAATTTCTTCGGTGCGGAGACCCATGCAGTGCTCCCCTACAGCCAGCGCCTGGCCCGCTTCCCCGCCTATCTCCAGCAACTGACCATGGAGTCGAACGGAAAATCGGTGCGACGCGACGGGTCGCCCGTGTGGGGCCAGACCGGCGAGATCTTCTGGGGCGAGCCGGGGACCAACGGCCAGCACGCCTTCTACCAGCTCATCCACCAGGGCACCAAGCTGATCCCGAGCGATTTCATCGCCTTCGGCCGGTCCACCCACGAGACCGGGGAGCAACAGGACCTCTTGATGTCCAACTGCTTCGCCCAGGCCCAGGTGCTGGCGTTCGGCCGTACCGCGGCAGAGGTCGCCGCCGACGGGACCCCTGAGTCCCTGGTTCCCCACAAGGTCATGCCCGGGAACCACCCGAGCTCGACCATCATGGCGCCCGAGCTGACCCCTTCGGTGCTCGGCCAGCTCGTCGCCCTCTACGAGCACACCGTGTTCACCGAAGGTGCCGTGTGGGGCATCGACTCCTTCGACCAGTGGGGGGTCGAGCTGGGGAAGGTCATGGCCAAGCAGCTGGCACCGGCTCTGACCGGCGCAGGTCCCCCCGATCTGAGTGGGCAGGACAGTTCCACCGCGGCATTGGTCCGTCGTTACCGGGCCATCCGCGAGCTGCCCGGCTGAAGGGGACCGGTGCGGATCCCACCGCGCCGGTCAGGCCGAGGCCAGGGCCCTCCACAGCGACCGGTAGTTGGGGTAGGTCATCCCCTCGGTGATGTAACCGGCCCGCTCCAGTTCGGCGTGGAAGGCGGGGAGGTTGCGGAACGGGATTCCCATGTCCACGTGGTGGGCCAGATGCCAGCCCGTGTTGTAGGGCACGAACCAGAACCGGGCCAGCCAACCCTGCTCCACATTGTGAGTGGTGACCCGGCGGTCGGCCCCGGCTTCGAGACCGCCGTGCTCGGCGATGGCCCGCAGGCGGTTGAGGACGCGCCACTGGGTCATCCATGGGAGCCACCACAGCAGCGGGTAGATCCACCACCGCCCGGTCGCCGCCCACATGATGAGCCAGAGGACGGCCTGCACGCCGAGGATCGAAGCCGCCACCGTCCGGGTGCCCCGGCTCTTCAGGGCCTTGAACAACGGCTTGAAGTTCTTCCAACCGGAGATGCCCACCGCGTCGCGGAGCAGACGGCGGGCCAGGGCGCGTCGGTCGCACCGGTAGCCGCCGTAGAAGGCGATGTCCGGCTCGCGCGGTCCGAATTCCTCCTTGTGATGGGCGAAGTGGCCACGCCGGTAGATCGAGATGGGTGTCCAGGTCGGGTAGGCGATGAGCCAGGTGCCGACCCAGTCGTTGGCCCGCTTGTTGGTGAACAGGAGCTTGTGGGCCGCCTCGTGCATGAGAATGGCGAAACGGGCGTACAGGGGCCCCATGAGGACGAACGCGGCCAGATAGCCCAGCGGATTGCCGATCCACACCGCACCTCCGATGAGGACGGCAACCCAGAACCAGACCGACACCACGCTGACGGCGTTGCGCACGTTGGAGATCCGGCGGAGCCCCTGGCGCAGCTCGGGACGGGCCATGCCGTTCTCCATGAGCCGCTCGGTGGGGAAGACCTCGGGTCGGACGGCGGCGTCGGGCACCATGGTCATGGCCATGTCCCATATATTACTTATTAGAATCAAGTGATGCAAGATAGTAAGGAGCCCCTGACCGCCCGTTCGGTCCTGGCCAGCGCTCTGCTGGGCGAGGACCCGCCGGAGCTTCCGGTGGCCCACCTGGTCCACCTGGCCGGGCTGTTCGGGATCAGCGGCAACCGGGCCCGCGTGGCACTCAGCCGGATGGTTGCCGCCGGGGAGGCGAGCACCGACGGAAACGGAAGGTACCGGCTGGCCGGCCACCTGCTCGATCGCCTCGGGCGCCAGGCCGGAAGCCGGCGCGGTGAGACCGGGCCCTGGGAGGGAGCGTGGCGCCTGGTCGTCGTCACCACCTCGGCCCCCTCGGGGCGGGCGCCCGACCAACGCCTGGCCCGTCGCAAGCGGCTGGCCCTGGCCCGGCTGGCCGAGCAGCGGGAGGGGGTGTGGTTGCGCCCGGACAATATCGAGCTCGTCCCGGACCCGGGCGATGACCCCCATCTCACCGTGTTCACCGCCACCCCCGACGCGGACCCGGCGGCACTGGCCTCTGCGCTCTGGGATCTCGAGGGGTGGACCCGTCGGGCGCAGGACCTGCTCGACCGGATGAGCCGGCTCCCGCCCACCGGTCCGGCCGACCTGGCCCCGGGCTTCGAACTGTCCGCCGCCGTGCTCCGCCATCTGCAGGCCGACCCACTCCTCCCGGCCGAGCTGCTGCCCGAAGGATGGCCCGGGGCGATGTTGCGCGCAGCCTACGAACGCTGGGATCGGCGGTATCGGGAGGTCCTGACCACCTGGGGACGCTCGGCCTGACCGGTGGCCCGGACCCGGTGGCCCCCGCCGCCCGGATTTATGATCGACCGGCCGGGGCACCTGACCCCGACGTGATGGGCGTCCGGCCGGTCCGGTCGCACCCGTCGCCGAGAGCGGAGGAGACCTGATGACCCAACCACCGAAGGCCCGACCCGATGATGCACCGTTCGCGGGCCGGGTGGCGGTGATCACCGGAGCGGCGCGAGGTCAGGGTCGGAGCCATGCGCTGGAGTTCGCCCGGTTGGGAGCCGATGTCGCCATCTGCGACCTCGGACACGATCTGGGCAGCGTGGGCTATCCCCTCAGCACCCCGGCCGACCTGGCGGAGACGGCGCGACAGGTCGAGGGCGAGGGACGTCGCTGCCTGTCGAAGGTGGCCGACGTGAGGGACCTCGACGCCATGATCGCCTTCGTCGACGAGGCGAACGAAGTCCTCGGCTCGGTGGACGTCCTGGTGGCCAACGCCGGCGTCTCCGCCCTGGGCTCGATCTGCACCATGGACGCCACCCAGTGGAGCGAGACGGTCGACACCAATCTGACCGGGGTGTTCAACGCCATCCGCGCCGCCGCTCCGTACATGCGCCGGCAGCGATGGGGCCGCATCATCGCCATCTCGTCGATGATGGGCCGTTCGTCCAATCCGGGGATTCCGGCGTACGTGGCCTCCAAGTGGGGAGTGATCGGCCTGTGCAAGTCGGTGGCATTCGAGCTCGCCGCCTTCGGGGTGACCGCCAACGCCGTGGCCCCGGGCAACGTCTCGACCCCGATGATCCACAATGACACCCTGTATGGGCTGATGCGACCCGACCTCGACCATCCCACCCGCGAGGACGTGGCCCCCGGCATGGCCGCGTTGCACGTCCAGCCGGTGCCGTGGCTGGAGCCCGAGGAGATCACCGCCGCGGTGGTCTTCCTGGCCTCCGAGGGGGCCCGCCACATCACCGGCTCGGTCATCGACGTGGACGCCGGAGCATCGGCTCGCTTCACCGCATGAGCGGCAGCCGTCCCCGCGGCGGCGCCCTCACTGCCGGGACATCGCCGCCCGCTCATCGGCTTCGGCCCGGGCGGCCTCGTCACCGGTGGCGGCGCGGACCAGGTTGACGTCGAGCCGGACAAGTCGCCCCTCGAACGGGAAGTGGCCGGTGTAGCGCTCGCTCACCGGTGAACCGTGGTCGTAGCCGATGCTCGGGCCCACGCTCGAGATCATGGTCATAGCGAAGGGAACGGCCATGGTTCCACAGGCCAGATCGTCGATGAGGAGGGTCGCTTCACCGCTCTTCCCCGTTCGCCGGAAGCGAACGCCGACGACCGACGGGCCCACCGGTACCGTTTCTTCGGACTCGACCACGTGGTGCTCACCGAAGCAGTTGTAGTCGAAGACCAGCCGGCTGTCCTGGACGAAGAGACTGACTCCGGAGTTTTCGGTTCCCGAGGCATAGAGGACACCACCGGCACCCTCGGGCCGGTCGATGACGGCAGCCATGTCCCAACCCCGCCCTCCGAGCGAAGGGGCCACCTGTCCGGGCAGTGGCGACATGGGCGGGAAGTAGGAGTAGCGCCGACTGGAAGGATGGGGCGAGCGGTCGCGGTAGCGGGTGAAGAACAGTTCGATGGTCCGGTCGTCGAGGGGCAGCACCCCGTACTCTTCCGCTTCCGCCCACCACAGCTCGACCATCTCGGCCACCTTCTCGGGCATCTCCGCAGCCCGGTTGTGGCATTCGGATCGGTCCTCGGTCAGGTGGTACAGCTCCCAGTCATCCTCCTCGAAGGGTACGCCGGGCTGGTGGCGGGTCACGGCCTTCCACCCGTCGGCGTAGACGGCCCGGTGGCCCATCATCTCGTAGTACTGGACGTGCTTGGCGGTGGGCCGATCGGGAGCGTCGAAGGAGTAGCGCATGGAGACCCCCGAGATGGGGATCTGCTCCAGGCCGCGGTAGCTGGAGGGCGCCTCGATGCCGAGGGTCTCGTAGATCGTGGGGGCGATGTCGTTGACGTGGTGGAACTGGTCGCGCCGATCGCCCCGGGCGGCGATGCCGTCAGGCCAGTGCACGATGAGCGGGACGTGGACGCCGCCTTCGTGGGTGTTCTGCTTGTACCACTTGAAGGGTGTGTTGCCGGCCTGGGCCCAGCCCCACGGGTAGTTCGAGTGGCTGTGGGGCCCGCCGATGTCGTCGATCCGTTCGACGGCCTCGTCGGGGGTCTCGATCATGAAGTTGAAGTACTTCATCTCGTGCATGACGCCGAACGGCCCGCCCTCCTGGCTCGCTCCGTTGTCCGACAGCAGGATGAGGAGCGTGTTGTCGAGTCGACCGAGCTGTTCCAGTCCATCGACCAGGCGGCCGATCTGGGCGTCGGTGTGCTCGAGGAACGCGGCGAAGGCCTCCTGCAGGCGGGCGGCCAGGAGACGTTGGTTCTCGGGCAGCGTGTCCCACGCCTCCACTCCCGGATTGCGCGGGGCGAGCTGGGTGTCGGCCGGGAGCAGCCCCAACTCCAGCTGGCGGGCGAACCACCTGTCGCGCGCCTCGTCCCACCCGGCGTCGAATCGCCCCCGGTACTTCTCGAGGTAGTGGGCGGGGGCCTGATGGGGTGCGTGCATGGCGCCGAATGCGAGATAGGCGAAGAAGGGACGGTCCGGACGGATGGACGTGGTGTCGTGGATGAAACCGAGGGCGTGGTCGACCAGGTCCTCGCTCAGGTGGTACCCCTCGTCCGGCGTGGCCGGCGCCTCGACGGAGTGATTGTCGTAGACCAGCTCGGGATAGAACTGGTCGGTCTCACCCTCGAGGAACCCGTAGTAGCGGTCGAACCCGCGCTGGCAGGGCCATTGGTCGTAGGGACCGGCCGCCGACGCATTCTCCATGCTGCACAGGTGCCATTTCCCCAACGCGAAGGTGGCATAGCCCTCGTCCCTCAGGACCTCGGCCACGGTGGCCGCGTGGTTGGTGATGTGGCCACGCATGTTGGGGTAGCCGCTGTCGAAATTGGAGAGGGAGCGCATCCCGACCGTGTGGTGGTTCCTCCCGGTGAGCAGCGAGGCCCGGGTCGGGGAGCACAGCGGGGTGACGTGGAAGTTGGTGTAGCGCAGTCCACCGGCGGCCAGGCGGTCGATGTTCGGGGTGACGAGATCGGAGCCGTAGCAGCCGAAGTGGGCGAACCCGGTGTCGTCGAGAAGGATGACCACCACGTCGGGAGCGTCTTCCCCCGGGTGCGCCGGGGTGGGCCACCACGGCGTCGACTCGGCCTGGATCCGCCCGATGGTGCCGCCGAATCCGTCCTCCGGGCCCCCTTTCCGACGTGATTGTGGCATGGCGGACGACCATACCGAGGCACAGCCTCTGTGTCCATCAGCCCCGGTGGCCCGGGCGCGATGGCCGGACGCACGGGATCGATCGGATCTTCCGCGGGCGACGATAGATTTGATGGCTGTCCGGCGTGGCCGGTGACCCAGGACCTGGGGCCAGAGGGGGGTACCGTTGAAAATGGCAGCCGGCAGCGCACTTCCCCCGCCCTGCCCCGACCGGTCCCGCGTGGTGGTGCCTGCGCCCGGCGACGGCTCCGGCCACTGGGCCGGCGGGCCCAGTGCCGTCCTCGACGGTGACGGGACGTTCTGGCTCGCCTACCGCCTGCGCCGGCCCGTCGGTGCCGGTCGCGGCTACGCCAATGTCGTGGCCCGGTCAGTGGACGGCGTCGAGTTCGAGACGGTCACGGTTCTCGAGCGCGACGAGTTCGGTTCCGACTCGCTCGAGCGGCCGGCCCTGGTCACGGCAGGGGACGGAACGTGGCGGCTGTACGTGAGCTGTGCCACCCCGGGTACGAACCACTGGCGGGTCGACGCCATCGTGGCCGACCACCCGTCGAAATTCGACCCGGCCGGGGCCGTCACTGTCCTGCCCGGCGACCGCGACGTCGGTGTGAAGGATCCGGTGGTCAAGGTGATCGACAGCCGGTGGCACATGTGGCTGTGCTGCCACCCGCTCGACCTCCCCGACGACACCGATCGGATGTCGACCCGGTACGCCACCAGCGACGACGGGGTCGATTGGGAGGTGCACGGGGTGGCCCTGGCCGGTACGCCCGGGACCTGGGACCAGCGCGGGGCCCGGGTGGCCGAGGTGGTCCGCCGGGACGGCCGGTGGCTGGCCTACTACGACGGGCGGGCCAGCAAAGAGGAGAACGCCGAGGAACGGACGGGCCTCGCCGTCGGAGACACTCCCGGGTCGCTGACCGCCGACGGTGGATCGTTCGGTGCGTGGCCCGACGGCCGCGGATCGCTCCGCTACCTGTCGATGGTGGCGTTGCCCGACGGCGGCACCCGCCTGTTCTACGAGACGAGCCGCCGGGACGGGGCCCACGATTTGCGCACCGAGTACGTCCCTCCCGCCCGGTAGGTGCGCCAGGTCTCGAGATTCCAGCCCGTCTCCTCCTCGACGATGGTGATGTCGTCGTCGAAATAGTCGATGAGCTGACCGCGCTCGGCCTCCGCCAGCTCGGGCCGGTGCTGGGGTGTCCGCTGCATGAGCCACTGGAGCGGGAGGCTTGCTTTCCGCCACACCTGGGGCGGGAAGTGTCGACCCAGGTTGGCGCCATGGCGGAATGCCACCCGTAGCGCCTGGGTGTAGAGCGAAGGAGGCACGTACCCGCCGACGTTCCGGGCCGGAACGTCGGCGACCAGACCCTCCTCGACACCGAGGAAGCGGCAGACGGTGTCGAGGGTGGCGCCGGGCTGCTCGACCAGGGAGAGGTAGCGGATGATGAGGACCTGGTCACGGGGGAACAGACCGTAGAGATGTCGCAGCTGACGTCCGTAGAGACCGGCGGCCAGGTACTGCCAGAAGGGCGCCCAGCCGGCCTCGGTGCGTCTGGGTTCTTCCGCGCAGGCGGTGAGGAAGTCGCCGATGGGCTCGAGCCCGTCGGCCCACAGGTGGGCCCAATTCGAGTAGGCCCGGTCCACGGGATCGCGGAGGATGACCACCAGCCGGGCTTCCGGTACCGCCCCGTGGATGCGCTCGTGGGCGGCGAAGTCCGCCAGGTAGAACGGCGTGCTCTCGCCCCGGCGTGTCCCAGCCGGGGCACGGTCGAAGAGCCGCTCGTACTCCTCCGGTCGCCAGATCCACTCGCGGTAGCTGTGGGCGTCGCCCGGACCCCCGTGATCCGGGGGTGGCCCGTCACAGAGGAAGAACTTGGGTTCCTTGACCGGCGACATGAAAAGCCCGGGGTGCTGGGCGAGGGCGGCGTGCAGCGCGGTGGTTCCCGCCTTGGGTGCTCCGATGACGAAGAAGTCGGGAAGTGACACCTCGGCCCGAGCCTATCGAGACCACTGGACGGCGCGCTCGTCCGTATCGCCCCTTGCCGGGGGGCTTCCGTCCGGACTGGCGGGCCTCCGCTTTCGCTCGCCGGTGATGAGCATGGCGGCCAGCGCCGAGGCCAGCGCCAGATCGGACACCCCGATGGCATACCGGGCCGGTGTGCCTGTACTGACCAGGAGCACGACGCTCGACGCAATCAGCGCCGCCGTGGCCAGGAGCACCAGCCTCTGGGAGAGCGTCCGACGCCCGTCGGTGTCGGACCGGGTGAGCGCCAGTACCGCCACTGTGGCCAGCCCGGCGAAGACGAGGGCGCCGCCCCGACCGAACACCAGGGTGGAGAGCCGTGAGCCGCTGGACGGGATGGCCCCGATCCACGTGTAGCCCTGGAGTATGGCGATGGTCGCCACCAGAGCCATGCCCGGCGAGGCCAGGACCTTGTCGCCACCGGTCGCCTGGCCGCGGGTCCTCGGGTCGGTCGGCCCACCACGGCCCCGCCCCCGCTGTCCGACGGCTCTCCCGTCATCCGGCACCGCCCAGTTGCGGACACCCGCTCTCTCGAGCAGGAGGAAGGAGGTTTGCTCGGCGGGTGCGGACATGGGCGCGGGCATGGGTGCGGGCATGGGCATGGTCTTGCTATGTCTTTAAATACAATCGGTTTCATCAACATTATGGGTCGCGGCCCCAGGTGACGTCAACTACCCGTGACCAGGTTGGTTGGCGTTCCTCGATCGACCTCGCTACTGTGCCCGGCCGGCGGCCCCGTCGAGTTGGGTTCCGCCGCTCTGCTCCGGGGCCGCCACAGCTCGATCACGGTGAGCACTATCTTCTTGTCACGGTGGGCACGGGCAATGGGCTGATGAGCGGGCGGAGACCGGATGCGCACCCGGACGGGAGCGCATGAGCGATGAACCCGCCCCGTCGGCCGAAGCGGAGTCGCGACGACCTCCGCTCGCTCCTCATCGGAACGGGCCGCGCCATCCTCCGGGAGGAGGGACTCGGGACCGGCGCCGAGGCACTCACCTTCAAGCGTGTGTTCGACCGGGTCGAACGCGATACCGGGCTTCGACTGACCAACGCGTCGGTCATCCGCCGGGTCTGGGCGAACCAGGCCGACTATCAAGCCGAGGTGCTGATGGCCATCGCTCTCGATGCCGGAGGCTCCGAGGTCGACCGGACGCTCGACGCGGTGGCCCCGGTCTTCGAAGGCCTCGACCTGTCCACGGACGAAGCCCGTTGGGCCGCCATGCGCGAGCTGTGCCGGGTGGCGGGAGGAGCCAACATCGAGGCACTCCGCACGTCGCCCAACTGGCCGTCCTGGATCGGGGTGTGGGCCTTGGCCACTGCCGGCGACCAGCCCAGACGCCGGCGACGCATCGACGCGGCCCTCTCCCAGGGATACGAGTCGGCCACCGACCGGTTCGAGCAGTCCTACGTGGTGATCTCGTCGTACCTCGGGTTCCGGCTGCGCGAGGGCCTGACCATCCGTCAATTCGCCATCGCCGTCGGGGCGCTGGCCGAAGGATGCGCGCTCCGGAACCGGGTCGACGCATTGAACATGGAGGGGATCGTGCGTCCCACCGGCAGCGATGGGCACGGACAGGACTGGACCCTCTTCGCCATCGGACTCGAAGCGCTCGTGCACCACTTCCTCGAGCTCGACCCCGACTGGAGCCCGGCGGAGAGCGAGAGATGAGGCCCGCCGGTCCGCGGGAGGCCGCAGCGAGAGGGACGGGCCGATGAGCAGCCGCCCGGTGGCCTTCGTCACCGGCGCCAGCCGGGGGATCGGCAAGGCCATCGCCGTGCACCTGGCCGCGGCCGGGTACGACGTGGCCATCGGCGCCCGGACACTGCACGAGGGGGAGGAGCGGGAGCACTCCTCCACGGTGGCCGCGTCCAACACCCGGGCCCTTCCCGGCTCACTCGACTCGACCGCGGCCCTCATCGAGGGGGCGGGTTCACGGGCCCTACCCGTCTACCTGGACCTGCTCGACCGTGCATCCCTCGCACCCGCCGTCCATGCCGTCACCGGGGAGCTCGGACCGATCGACGTGCTGGTCAACAACGGTCGCTATGTCGGGCCCGGTCACATGGACCGCGTGCTCGACACCCCGGTCGAGCTCTTGGACCGCCACCTCGAAGCGAACGTGATGGCGCCGGTCATCCTGGTCAAGCTGGTCCTGCCCCAGATGGTGGAGCGGGGCGGAGGCGTCGTCATCAACCTGGCATCGAGCTCCGGAACCATGGACCCGCCGTCGCCCGCCGGGGCGGGGGGCTGGGGCCTCGGGTACGGCATGTCCAAGGGTGCCCTGCACCGGATGGCGGGCATCCTGGCCGTGGAGCTCGGCGACCGCGGGATCCGCGCCTACAACCTGAGCCCCGGTTTCATCGCCACCGAGCGCATCACCATCGATATGGCCGAGTTCGGGTTCGACGCCAGTACCGGGGCTCCACCTGATGTCGTGGGGGCCGTCGCCGCCTGGCTGGTCTCGGCTCCCGAGGCGCGGGAGCGGAACGGGGAGTGGGTCGAAGCCCAGGTGCTCTGCCGTCAGCTCGGGCTCCTGTCCGGTTGGCCATGAGAATCGACATCGACCGCTACTGTCACGAGCGGGATGGGAGCGTCGTCGTCAACGAGGGAGATGCTGCTCGACGCGGCCTCGCTCCTCTTCGCCGAGCGGGGGATCGACAACGTCTCGATCGCCGAAATCGTCCGGACGGCCGGTCAGCGCAACTCGTCCGCCGTCCATTACCACTTCGGCAACCGTGACGAGGTGCTGCGGGCGGTCCTGGCCCGTCACGTCCCGGCCATCGCCGATCGCCGCCGCGAACTACTGGAGCGGGCCCGGGCCAGACCGCCGACGGATGCGAGATCGGCGGCCGAGGCCATCGTCCGCCCCCTCACCGAGTTCGCCCAGCGGGGATGGCGGGAGCGGGCCTATCTGCAGATCGGCTCCGAGCTGAGCGGAGCCATCGACCGGGCCTCTCCCGGGATCCGCGAATTGATGACGGCGACGGTGGGCCAGGCGGCGTGGAAGGTACTGCGCCAACGGTGCCCGGACGTTCCCGCCGACCTGTGGCGCGAACGGCGGGAGATCTGCATCGTGTTCATCGGACGAGCGGCCGCCGACCGGGCCCGATCGCTGGACGGTGGAGGACAAGGTGGTGTCCTGTCGGACGACCGGTTCGTCGACAATCTGGTCGACATGGTGATCGGTGCCATGACCGCGCCCCACCTCGGAGGCTGACAAGCTGGTGCCATGGGTAGCGAGTACGAGGTACCGACCACCGAGGACCTCGACCGGATGTACGACTCGCTCAAGAACTGGGGCCGCTGGGGGCCGGACGACCAGCGCGGAGCCCTCAACCACCTCACCGACGCCCGCCGTGCGACCGCGGTCGGTCTGGTCGCGGACCGGCGAGTCGATCAGCCTGGCCCACGATCTCGCCACCGAGCCGCTCCCCGAGCATCCCCATCCCGTCCAACATCACATGCTCGCTTCCGGTGACGCCCGGGACTCCAGCGGTATCGCCGGCTACGAGGCCGCCCGCGACCATCTGGCCCTCGACGTGCACGGGCTCTGGACCACCCATGTCGACGCCCTCTCCCACATGTTCGTACGCGGGGAGATGTTCGGCGGCCGGCCGGCCAGCGAGGTTCGCAGTGACGGGGCCCACTCCAATACGGTGCTGTCGATGGCCGACGGCGTCATCGGCCGCGGGGTCCTCCTCGACGTGCCCCGCACCCTCGGATGCGACTACCTGGCGGCCGGCCAGGTGGTCACGGTGGGCGACCTCGAGGCGGCCGAGGCCGCCCAGGGGGTGCGTGTGGGCACCGGTGACGTGCTCCTCGTCAAGTGGGGCCGGGAGGCTCGACGGGCCGCCACCCGTGGGTTCGACGGCTTCTCCGGCCTGCACTCGGAGTGCCTTCCCTGGTTGCAGGAGCGCCAGGTGGCCGTCCTCGGGAGCGACGGCATCTCCGACCCGATGCCCTTCGTGGGTACACCGGACTGGCCCTTCCCGGTGCACCAGATCGGGATCACGGCCATGGGGCTGCATCTGATCGACAACGTGAAGCTGGCCCGGTCTGAGCGACCGGTGCGCCGCCGCCGGTCGCTGGGAGTTCCTCTTCACCATGGCCCCGTTGCGGATCGTCCGGGGCACCGGATGCCCGGTCAATCCGGTGGCCGTGCTGTGACCTCCCACGATGACATCCGCCAGCTCATGCAGCGTTATGCCCGGGCCGTGGACGATCGCGACATCGGGGGACTGGCCTCGCTCTTCCACCCCGGCGCCCGGATCGCCGGTACCCGGGCGGAGCAGTCGCTCGAGGAGTGGCTCGAGACCATGCGGGCGCCTCGCTCCTTTCCTTCCAGCATGCACTTCCTCGGCGAGCCCCTCATCGAAGAGGACGGAGCGGGTCAGGCCGAGGTCGACACCTATGCGGTGGTCTACCAACTCGGCGACCCGGCCGCCGGTCAGGGCGACCTCACCCTGGGCATGCGCTACCGCGATCAGGTGGTGCTCGACCAGGGCCGGTGGGTGTTCAAGCGGCGGTCCTCGACCGTGGTGTGGATGCGCTGACGGGCTGGAGCCGCTCAACCCGCCGGGGTGCGGATGAGCCGGCCCGGCTTCGCCCCGGTGGGCTCGCCGTCCCGGATGGTGACCTGGCCGTTGACCAGGGTGGCGAGGAAGCCCTGGGATCGCTGCTCCAGACGACGGCCACCGGCGGGCAGGTCGTCCACCAGTTCGGGGACGGAGGGCCCCACGGTGTCCGGGTCGAAGACGTTGATGTCGGCGACCATGCCGGCCCGCAAGAGCCCGCGGTCGGCGAACCCCCAGGCCATGGCCGGGGCGAGGGTGATCATGCGGACCGCCTCCTCCAGCGTGAACTCCTGTCGGTCGCGCACCCAGTACCCGAGCAGATGGGTGTGGATCGAAGAGTCGGCGATCTGGCTGAGATGGGCGCCGGAGTCGGAGAAGGTCATCACCGCCCGCGGGTGACGGAGGGCCCGGAGGAGCACGTCCTCGTCCTGGGGGTAGCGGCTCGGCTGGATGAACAGCTGGTTCCCTCCGGATGCCACGCAAAGGTCGATCATCGCCTCGGCCGGGTGCACACCCCGGGCGCGGGCGACATCGGCGACCGTCGGGTTGGGCGGGAGTCCGTGTTCGTAGACCCTGATGCCGTCGAAGTCCGGAGGCCGGGCCTGGGCCCCGACACCGGTCCAGTGGCCGTAGTCGGCGTCGACGGCGGCGTCGACGTAGGGGCGGCGCCGCTCGCCGTCGCCGAGGATCCGCACCTGTTCGTCGATCGTCAGCGTCCGGAGGTCGTGCCATGCGGGGAGGAGGTCGAAGGGCAGCTTGGTCTTGAGCGACAGCAGGACGGAGATGCCGCGGCAGTGGGTCTGGGCGATCATCCTGGCCCCGGCGGTGGCGGCATCGTCGAGGAAGTCGAGGAGAAAGCCCGATGACCGGGTGGCCACCATCCCGAATGTCATGGGCACCCGGCTGTCGGATCCGAGTCGCTTCATCCGGTCGAGGGCCGCCCGGCGCACCTCGGGGTCGGGAGCGGACATGCCGGCGTCGGCGCCTTCGAAGATGCCGGTTCCGAGCGTGCCCATGACGCCGACCAGCCGGACCACCTCGTCCCACGAGGCAAGCCTCGAGGCGACCGGCCGATTGTCGGAGGTCTCGTGATGCTCGGTGCGCGAGGTGGTGAAGCCGATGGCGCCGGCCCGGAGCGAGTCGGCCAGCTGGCCCTCCATGGCCGCCAGGTCGGCGTCGGTGGCCTCCCCTTCGAAGGCCCGCTCGCCCATGGCCCACGTGCGCAGGGCCGAATGCCCGATGTTGGCCGCGAAGTTGATGCCCTTTCGCAGCCGGTCGACGGCATCGAGGTACTCGGGGAACGTCTCGAAGCTCCAGTCGATGCCGGCGGCCAGCGCGGCCGGGTCCATGTCCTCGGCCCGTTCGAGATTGCGAACCACGAGCGCCCGTTGGTCGCGGCGCACCGGAGCCAGCGTGAAGCCGCAGTTGCCCATCACCGCGGAGGTCACGCCGTGCCAGCAGGAACTGGAGCCGGTGGCGTCCCAGAAGACCTGGGCGTCCATATGGGTGTGCCCGTCGATGAAGCCGGGGGTGACCACGTGACCCTCGGCGTCGATCTCGTGGGCTCCCCGCTCGTGGATCCGGCCGACGGCGCCGATCCGGCCGCCGATGATGCCCACGTCGGCCCGGAAGGATCCGAGACCCGATCCGTCGACGACGGTTCCGTTCCGGATCACGATGTCATAGGCCATGGCACGACTTTCGCTGGCGGCGGTTAATGCGCATAGATTAGACGTGTGAGCTCGTCGTCCGAGATCCATCGGCACCTGACCCATCCGGTCGTCGACATCGACGGGCACATGGCCGAGTTCTTCCCGGCACTGGCGCCGTATCTCGAGGGCGAGGGCCTGTCCCTCGACCACCCGGCGTTGGCCCGCCTGGCCCCGCCCTACGGCGGCACCGACGCGCACCTGGCACGAGCAGACGCCCGAGGAGCGAGCCGCCACCCGCACCCCCCGCGGGCCGTGGTGGAGCGCGCCGGCGGGCCGGACCCTCGATCTGGCCACCGCCCTGTTCCCCGAGCTGCTGTACGAACGGCTGGACGAGCTGGGCATCGACTTCGGCGTGGTGTACCCGAGCCTCGGCCTGGTCTTCCTCCACACTCCGGACGAGCGTTACCGGCGGGGCACCTGCCGGGCCCTCAACCGGGCCAACGCCGCCACCTTCGCGCCCCTGGCCGACCGCCTGACCCCGGTGGCGGCCATTCCCATGCACACCCCCGAGGAGGCGGTGGAGGAGCTCGAATTCGCGGTGGGTGAGCTCGGGTTCAAAGCGGTGGTCTGCGCCGGGTACGTGCAACGTCCCTTCGCCGCACTGGACGGGAAGGATCCCGACGTGTCGAGGTACGCCTTCTGGCTCGATCAGTTCGGGATCGACTCGGCCTACGACTACGACCCGGTGTGGGCCAAGGCCGAAGAGCTCGGCGTGTCGATCGCCTTCCATTCCGGTTTCATCGGGATGACCCCGTACCGGTCGATCTCGAACTACGTGTTCAACCACCTGTCCATGCTGGCCGAGGGCCAGCAGTCATTGGCCAAGTCACTGTTCCTGGGCGGGGTCACCCGCCGGTTCCCCGGCCATGAACTTCGCCTTCCTGGAGGGCGGGGTGGCCTGGGCTGCCGCCCTCTACTGCGACCTCATCGGCCACTGGGAGAAGCGCAACCTGGCTGCTCTCCGGCGCCAATCTCGACCCGGCGCTCGTCGACCGGTCGCTGATGGGTCGCGATGGTGGCGAAGTACGCCCCCGACGCACTCGGCTACCGGGGGCCGCTGACCCGGCGGCCGGTGGAGGCCGAGGACACCCTGGACGAGTGGGCCGCGTGCGGCATCGAGAAGGCCGAGGACATCAAGACGCTCTTCTGCCGACCGTTTCTTCTTCGGATGCGAGGCCGACGATCCGTTGACCTCGATGGCCTTCAACACCGCGGATCAACCCGTTCGGCGCCGAGCTGCAGGCGATGATGGGGTCGGACATCGCCCACTGGGACGTCCCCGACATGGCCGACGTGCTGGACGAGGCGTGGGAGATGGTCGAGCACGGGTGGATCGCCGAGGCGGACTTCGAGAAGTTCACGTTCACCAATCCGGTCCGGTTCTACACCGGCACCAATCCCGACTTCTTCAAGGGACGAGGGTCGAGTCGGCCGTCGATCGGCTGCTCGCCGGAGACTGACGTGTTCGATCTCGTGCTCCGCGGCGGAACCGTGGTCGACGGCACCGGGACCGCGCCCGTGGTGGCCGACGTCGGCATCCGCAACGGCCGGATCGTCGGCCGTCGGACCCGCCGACGAACCGGCCCGGACGACGCTCGACGTGAGCGGCAGGGTGGTCTGCCCCGGCTTCGTCGATATCCACACCCACTACGACGCCCAGCTCCTGTGGGATCCGACGGCCAGTCCTTCGGTCCTCCACGGTGTGACCACGGTGCTGGGCGGGAACTGCGGGTTCTCGATCGCCCCGCTCCGGGCCGGCGACGCCGGGTACATCCGGCGAATGATGGCGGTGGTCGAGGGGATCCCGCTGGAGGCGCTGGAGGGCGGGGGCGCCTGGGAGTGGACGTCGTTCGGCGCAGTACCTGGACCGCATCGACGTCGGCCTGGCCGTCAATGCCGGTTTCCTGGTCGGCCATTCGACGGTCCGGCGGGCGGTGATGGGCGAGGCGGCCACCGAGGACGCAGCCACCCCCGACCAGCTCGATGCCATGGTTCGGCTCGTCGGCGAGTCGGTGGCCGGGGGCGCACTCGGATTCTCCTCGTCGCTCGGAGAAGGCCATGTCGACGGGAACGGCCGCCCGGTTCCCTCCCGGGTGGCCTCCGCCGGTGAGCTGGTCGCCCTGGCCGGTGCGGTGCGGGACCATCCCGGCACCACCCTCGAGTTCATCCCGACGGTGGGGCCCATCCCTGCGGAGCGGATGGAGCTGATGGCCGACATGTCCCTGGCCGCCGACAGGCCCCTCAACTGGAATCTCCTCGGCAGCCTGGCCTCCGAGGAGATCTACCGACAACAGCTCGAGGCGTCCGACCTGGCTGCGGCCAGGGGCGCCCACGTGGTCGCCCTGGCACTGCCCGACATGATGCGGATGCGGTCGACCACCCTGCTGTCGGGCCTGCCCGGCTGGCGGGACGTCCTCGCTCCTCGACCGGGCGCACCGGGTCGCTGCGGCGGGCGACCCGGCGACGAGGGCCGCGCTGAGGTCGGCCGCCGAAGCGGTGGCGGCCAGAGCCATGGGCGTGCTGTCCGACTTCGGTCTCATGGAGGTGGCCGATCCCGGGTCGATGTGGGTCGGCCGATCGCTGGGCGAGATCGCCGCTTCCAAGGGCACCGATGTGGTCGACGTCCTCATCGACATCGTCCTGGTCGATGGCCTCACCCTGTTCGTGGTCCTCCCCTCGCTCACGCCTTCCCTGGGTCGCACCGATGAGGGCTGGGCGGCCCGGGTGGCGGTCTGGAAGGACAGGCGGGTCATGTTGGGGGGCTCGGATGCCGGTGCCCACGTCGATCTGATGTGCCACGCCAACTACCCGACGGTCGTACTCGGCGAAGTGGTCCGTGACCGGGGCCTGCTCTCGGTGGAGGAGGCGGTGGAGATGATGACCGACCGCCCGGCCCGCCACTACGGGTTGCGCCACCGGGGCCGGATCGCCGACGGCTTCCATGCCGATCTGGTGGTGTTCGATGCCGACGAGGTGGGAACGCGGCCGGCGACGGTCGTCCACGATCTGCCCGGAGGGGGCGAGCGGCTCCACGCCGGCCTCACGCGGTATCGACCACGTCTTCGTCGGCGGGCGTGAGGTGGTCAGCGACGGGGTGGTGACGGACGAGCGCCCGGGCCGGGTGCTGCGTTCGGGGCGGGACACCGAGACGGTGTCCCTGGCCGATGTCAGGCCGTAGCGGCACCGTCGATCACGAGGGTCGTCCCACTGATGGTGGCGGCTTCGTCCGGAGGCGAGGTAGGCGACCGCCGCGGCCACCTCGGCGGGCTCGATGAGGCGTCCCATGGGCGACGCCGCCCGGGCGAAGAGCGACATGTCCGCCCCCTCGGGTATCTCGAACTTGCGCAGGAACGGGGTGTCCACCGAGGCCGGGCAGACCGCGTTGACCCGGACCCCGGCCTTGGCCAGTTCGATGGCCATCGACTTGGTGAGCATGATGACCCCGCCCTTCGACGCGCAGTAGGCGGCGTTGTAGGGCGTCGCCCGCAGGCCGGCCACCGAACCCATGTTCACGATCACCCCGGTGGACGCCGACCAGGGCGGGCAGCGCACTCTGCGACAGCAGGAAGGTGCCGGTGAGGTTGACGTCGATCACCTCGCCGCCATTGGTCGGGCTCCAGGTCACCGATGGCCCGGGCCAGTCCGATACCGGCCACGTTGGCCAGCACGTCGAGGTGCCCGTGGCGTTGGAGCACCGCGGCCACGGCCGCCGCGCACGATTCCTCGTCCCTCACATCGCAGGTGAGGCCATCGGCCATGGCCCGGATGTCGCACCCGACGACCGCGGCCCCCTCTGCGGACAATCGCTCCACCACTGCGGCGCCGATCCCGCTCGCCGCACCCGACACCAGCGCCACCTTCCCGTCGAATCGTGCCATGCGCTGAAACGTAGTGGCTGCCGCACGCGCCCAGTACCGTGACCGCGATGGGGGCCCTGCAGGGAAAGGTGGCCGTCGTCACCGGTGGCGCACTGGGGATCGGCAGGGCGTCGGCCCGGATCTTCGCCCGTGAGGGGGCCAGTGTGGTGGTGGCCGACATCGACGAGGAGCACGGCCTCGAGACGGTTGCGCTGGTCGAGGCCGACGGTGGGCGGGCCACATTCGTCCGGACCGACGTGGCGGTGAAGGACGACGTCGAAGCCATGGTCGAGCACGCGGTGCGGTCCTTCGGCGGCCTCGACGTGCGCCCACAACAACGCCGGGATCGCCGCGCCCATGGCCAAGCTGGCCGACTATCCCGACGACGGCTGGGACCGCACCATCGCGGTGATGCTGACCGGCGTCTACCTGTGCATGAAGGCGGAGATCCCCCGCATGCTCGAGCGCGGGGGCGGGGCCATCGTGAACACGGCGTCGGGGGTGGGTCTCGTCGGATATCCGGGCCAGGCCGCGTACACCGCCTCCAAGCACGGCGTGGTCGGACTGACCAAGGTGGCGGCCCTCGACTACGGGGCGCAAGGCATCCGGGTCAACGCCATCTGCCCCGGAACCGCCCGCACCCCCATGGTCGACGACGCGGTCCAGTCGCGATCCTTCCATCGAGAGGCATCTCGAAGACCCTGCACCCCATCGGCCGAATCGCCGAGGCCGTCAGAGATCGCCGAGGCCGCGGTGTGGCTGTGCACGTCCGGCGGCGTCATTCGTGCTCGGGGTGGCGCTCCCGGTCGACGGCGGGTACGTGGTCCCTTGAGGACGGCCGTGTCGATGCGGACGGTGGGCCGGCTCGCCGGACAGGGTCACCTGATCGGGGGATCGTGGAGCCCGAGCGACGTCGGCGGCGACTACGACCACCGGTACGCGGCCACCGGCGAGGTGCAGGCCCGAAGTCGGGCTGGCGGGGGCCGGTGATGTCGATGCCGCCGTCATCGCCGCCCGGGCCGCGTCGCCCGAATGGGCGGCGGCTTGCGCCGCTGAAGCGGGCCAGGTCCTCTTCAGGTTGGCCGACCTTCTCGAGCACCACGAAGCGGAGGCGGCGGAGCTCGGCGGCCCTCGACAACGGCACGCCGGTGCAGCGTCATGAACCCCGGCAGGTATGCGGCCGCGTGGGTGCGTTACTACGCCGGCTGGTGCGACAAGCTCGACGGGGAAGTGATGTCGGCCGAACCGGGTCTGTCCTTCGTCCGTCTCGAGCCGTACGGCGTCGTCGCCGTGATCCCACCCTGGAACGGCTCGATGATGGGCATGGGCCAGAAGTGCGGACCGGCGCTGGCCGCCGGCAACACCGTGGTGGCCAAACCGCCCGAAGTGTCGCCCGTTCGGAATGCTGCGCTTCGCCGAGCTCGCTCTCGAAGCGGGCCTGCCCCCGGGTGTGCTCAACGTGGTCGTAGGCGGAGCCGGGGCCGGGGCGTCGCTGGCCGGGCACCCCGGCGTGGACAAGATCACCTTCACCGGGGGTGGTGCCACCGCCCGCGCTGCTCATGGAGTCGGCGGCCCGCAACCTCACCCCCGTGGCCCTCGAGCTCGGCGGCAAGTCCCCGAACGTCGTGTTCCCCGATGCCGATCTCGAGACGGCGGCCAGCCAGCGCCTCATTCGGGACGGCACTGCTGACCGGGCAGGGATGCGCGCTCCCCACCCGGCTCTATGTTCACGACGACGTCTACGACGAGGTGGTGGCCCTGCTCGTCTCGTCCCTCGCCTCCCTGACCGTCGGGGACCCGCTCGACCCGGGGACGTTCGTCGGCCCGGTGGTGACCGAGGCGGCCATGGATCGCATCCTGGCCATCATCGACCGGGCCCGGGCCGACGGGGCCGACTCTCCTGGCCGGTGGGCGGCGGCTGGATGGGGAGCTCGCCGCCGGATGGTTCGTGGCCCCCACCGTGTTCGGCGAGGTCGACCACGGCAGCGACCTGGCCCGGAACGAGGTGTTCGGCCCCGTACAGGCCGTCCTGCGCTTCTCCTCTGACGACGAGGCCCTGGCCCTGGCCAACGACAGCCCCTACGGCCTCGGTGCCTATCTCCATACCCACGACCTCCGTCGTATCCAACGGTTCGTCCGCGAGATCGACGCCGGTACCGTCGCCGTCAACGGAATGGGCCGGATCTCCCCGGCCACCCCGTTCGGCGGCTACAAGCAGAGCGGTTTCGGCCGGGAGGGTGGGCGGGCCGGGATCGAGGAGATGGTCCGCCGCAAGACGGTGTCCGTGGCCCCGTAGCCTTCCGGCCGTGAACCGAGGCGGCCGGACCTGGGGCCGGAACGGGATGAGGGCGGTCGATCCCCGGTAGGTTCGGCGCACGCGGAACGCCCGGCGCGTCCCCGGTGCGATCAGGAGGTGGTGATGGAGACTCCGGAGTTTCGAGGTGTCATCGGTGACGACTGGCGGGACTCGACCCCGTGGTGGCCGGAGGTACCGGCCCCGCCGGCGGGTGCCCCCAACGTGATGCTGGTGGTCCTCGACGACGTGGGGTTCGCGCAGCTCGGCTGCTACGGGTCGGACATCGAGACACCGACCATCGACGGTCTGGCCGAATCGGGCGTGCGCCTCAGCAACTTCCACACCACGGCGCTGTGCTCCCCGACCCGGGCCTGCCTGCTGACCGGCCGGAACCACCACCGCAACGGCCTCGGGCGGGTGGCCGACCTGGCCATGGGATTTCCCGGTTACAACGGCGAGGTTCCCAAGGAGAACGGGTTCCTCCCCGAGATCCTCCGCCAGCGCGGATACGCCACCTACGCCATCGGGAAGTGGCATCTCACCCCCGACGACGAGACCAACATGGCCGCCCCGCGACACAGCTGGCCGTTGGCCCGGGGATTCGACCGCTGGTACGGGTTCCACGGTGGCGAGACCCACCAATTCGTTCCCGCCCTCTACCACGACAACCACTCGATCCAACCCCCGAGGTCGATCGAGGAGGGCTACCACCTGAGTGCGGATCTGGCCGACCAGGCCATCGCCCAACTCGCAGATCTGCGTGCCGTCGACGTGGACCGCCGGTTCTTCCTCTACTTCTGCACCGGTGCCTGCCACTCGCCCCACCATGCTCCGGCTGAGTGGATCGAGCGTTACCGGGGCCGGTTCGACAAGGGCTGGGACCGGTGGCGGGACGAGACCTTCGCCCGCCAGGTCGGGTCGGGCCTGCTGGCGCCGGGGACGGAGATGGCGCCGCGCCCCCCCTGGGTCCCGGCCTGGGACGACCTGCCCCCCGGGGAGCAGAAGGTGGCGGCGCGGTTCATGGAGTGCTTCGCCGCCTTCTTGTCCTATACCGACGCCCAGCTGGCCCGGGTGCTGGAATTCCTCGACCAGACCGGCGATCGCGACGACACCCTGGTCATCCTGGTCTCGGACAACGGTGCCAGCTCGGAGGGCGGCGCCGGCGGGTCGATCAACGACAACCGGCTCCAGAATTTCGATCCGGCGGGCCCGGCCGAGCTGTCCAGGCGCATCGACGAGTTGGGAGGGCCGAGCGCCCACAACAACTACCCCTGGGGCTGGACGATGGCCGGCAACACCCCGTTCAAACGATGGAAGCGGGAGGTGCACGAAGGCGGGGTGGCCGATCCGTGCATCGTGAGCTGGCCGGCCCGGCTCGGCTCGGTCGGTGGCGTCCGCCGACAGTTCACCCATGCCGTCGACATCCTTCCCACCGTGCTCGATCTGGCCGGTATCGAGGCCCCCGAGACCATCGAGTACGTGCCCCAGACCCGCATCGACGGCATCAGTTTCGCCTCCCTCCTGGCCGCCGGAGGGGCCGAGGCGCCGCCCCACCGCACCACCCAGCACTTCGAGATGTTCGGGAGCCGGGCGCTGTATCACGACGGCTGGAAGGCGGTGACCTTCAAACCCATCGGGCCTCTCTACAACGACGGGATCAACTGGAACGCCCCGTTCAGCGAGGACCGCTGGGAGCTCTACCACGTGGAGTCGGATCCGGCCGAGCTCCACGACCTGGCCGGGCTCCACCCCGACCTCCTGGCCGAGATGATCGAGCGGTGGTGGGCCGAAGCGCGCCGCAACCAGGTCCTGCCCCTCGACAACCGGGTGCTGCACACGATCGTCAACCCGAAGCCGGATTGGCGACCGCCCCGCCTGACCACCACCTACTACCCGGGCGCATCACCGGTTCCCGAGACGGTGGCCGCCAACGTCAAGAACCGGGGCCATGCCATCGAAGTCGATGTGACCGTTCCCCCCGGTGCACCGCCCGTCGGGGTGCTGCTGGCCCAGGGCTCGGTGCTCGGTGGCTTCTCCCTCCACCTCCGGTACGGATGCCTGCGGTACGTGCACAACCTCTACGGCAAGGAGCTCCATGAGGTCGTGGCCGGCGCACCGGTCGACCCCGGCCGGCATCTCCTCGGCTTCCGTTTCGAGCGTGAGGCGGACGGAGGCGGTACCGGGCTCCTCACCGTGGACGGGGCGGTGGTGGCCGAAGGGCCCATCCCGAGGTTCACGGTCGCCGCCTTCAGCGCCACCGGAGCCGGTTTGACCTGCGGTTACGAGCTCGGCCCGGCGATCGGAGACGGCTATGTGGCTCCATTCAGGTGCACGGCCACCATCCACTCGGCCACGGTCACCCTCAGCGAGCAGGTGCCGGTCAACCCGATGGTGGAATTCGAGCGGATCTTGTCCGAGCAGTAGGGGGCGTGGGCCCGGACCCGTCCCGGTGGCCCGAGGGCCGGGCAAAGAGCCGGGTCAACGGGCATGTTTAGGGAATTCATATCCTGAGTTCACGGTGGCCTTAGATGAGAGGTGTCCAATGGACGGGTAAGGATCTCTTGGCTGCGCGGTACTGGAAAGCAGAAGGTAGATGGAAATGAGCGAGACCTGGCCCCCTTCACCCGGACCGGACGATGCGGACGATGTCGGCACGACCGGCGCGGCCGGCACAACCGGTGCCGGTGGCCCAGCCGGCACGACCGCCGCCCGTGACCCCCAGGCCACCGCGGGGAGCCCGATCCCCCTCGGACCGGTGGTGCCCGACTACCGACGTGAATACCCGTATGCCGCCGGCCCGGACGGAGGTGTCTCCCCCCATCCGGACGGGTGGTACCGGCCCCAGCCCCCCTCCGGTCAGCACCCGACGGACGAGAACCCGGTGGTGGGAGCCGGGTCGCCGACCCCGCCGTCCGGCACCTGGCCGCCCCCGCCCTATCCGGGCTGGGGTGCCGGGTCGGCCGCAGGAGCGGCTCCCGGCGGTGGATGGGGCGGCGGACCGGGGGCACCGACCCCGCCGTTCGGCGGATGGCCGCCGCCGCAAGGCTTCCCCACCCCGCCACCAAAACGCCGTAGCGGCCTGGTGGCCGCCATGGCCGCCGTCTTTGCCGTCGTCGCCGTCCTGGCCGGGGCCGGACTCGGTCACTTCGTCTGGCCGTCGTCCACCTCGACCGCCGTCTCGACGCCGAATGTCGCACCCGGCGGATCCTCCGGAGGCGAGACCTCGCCGTTCGGATCAGGCTCTTCGGGAGGGGGTGACTCTCCCTTCGGCGGGTCGGGATCTGTGGGCTCGGGGGGCTCCTCGACCGGTGCCGGCGCCCCATCCGACATCTCGGCCATCGCGGCCAAGGTGGACCCGGGTCTGGTGGACATCAACACCAACCTGAGCTACGAGGACGAGCAGGCGGCCGGAACCGGTATGGTCCTCACCTCTTCGGGCGAGATCCTCACCAACAACCATGTCATCGACGGCGCCACCAACATCAGCGTGACCGACGTGGGAACCGGGAAGACGTACACGGCCAAGGTCGTCGGCTACGACCGGACGGGCGACGTGGCCGTGATCAAGCTGGTCGGTGCCAGCGGGTTGCGCACCGTAACCACGAGCACGGGGACGGCCGCGGTGGGTCAGGCTGTTGTGGGCGTAGGGAACGCAGGAGGCACCGGTGGCACGCCGAGTGCGGCCGGTGGCTCGATCACCGCGATGGGCCAGTCGATCACCGCCAGTGACGACGGCGGCGGAAACTCCGAGAACCTGACCGGGCTCATCGAGACCAATGCCGGCATCCAGCCCGGCGATTCGGGTGGCTCGCTGGTGAACACGTCGGGCCAGGTCATCGGCATGGACACCGCGGCGTCGGTGGACTCGGGGTACGAGACCTCGGGCAGCCAGGGCTACGCCATTCCCATCGGCACGGCCCTGTCGATCGCCAAGCGGATCGAAGCCGGTGACGCGTCGTCCACGCTGCACATCGGAGCGACCGGATTCCTCGGTGTCAGCGTCCAGTCCTCGGCCGCCGCCGGCGGTGCCGGTGGGTTCGGGGGCAGCGGCTTCGGAGGCGGCGGCACCGGGACGACGAGCTCGGGTGCGGACGTCGAAGGAACGCTTTCCGGGTCTCCTGCGGCACAAGCGGGACTGGTCCAGGGCGACGTGATCACTGCGGTCAACGGCGTCACGGTCTCTTCCTCGTCGAGTCTCAGCAACATCTTGGAGCCCTACCACCCGGGTGACCGCGTCCAGTTGCAGTGGACCAACACCTCGGGCCAGACCCAGACGGCCGGCGTCACGCTGGAGAGCGGTCCACCGGCGTAGTCACCGGTCCCGGATCCGTCAGCCCCAATCCTCGACCAGCCCTCCGTCCGAGGGCCGGAAGACGGGCATCGCCCCCAGAGTGCGGACGGATCCGGTATCGGGCCCGAGCGCCGTTCGCCAGCCCGACCCCTCGGTGACGAGGGCACCGATGACAACCGGATCTGCTCGGACCCGGCGGACCAGGTTCAGTGCGGCCAGCGTCGATGCACCCGTGGAGATCACGTCGTCGACGACCGCCACCCGCCGGCCGCGTATGGCCGGGACCCGGGCCGGATCCAGACGGAGCATCTGCGGTGCGCCGGTCGTGATGGAACGGACAGGCTCGGCGAATGTGTCACCGAGGTGGGTCTTCGGCGTCTTGTGGAGGATCACATAGTCGTCCAACCCGAGGTGCCTCGTGACCTCGATGGCCAGGGGGATGCCCATGGTGGCCACGGACACCACCACCTCGGGCTCGAAATCGACCAGCATGGCGGCAAGTTCCCGTCCGGCGGTATCGGCGAACGCCACGCCGTGGTCGACGCAGATGAGTAGCGCGATGCTGAGGTCGTCGGAGATGGGCACGAGCGGGAGCTCGAGCGTCTGGGATCCCACAGTGGCCCGGTAGGTGCGTTCGACGTCCATGGTCGAGACTCTCGCCCGAGGCGCGCCGGTTGGCAAATGGACCACCCGGCGGGAGCGCGGAATCGCCCAGCGGGGGAGTCCGCCCGGTCCCGGTAGGCTCGGTGGATGTCGGATGCGGCGGAATGATGGGGTATGGCTGAGATGTCATCGATGACCGAGAAGCGCCAGCCCAGGCAGAGCCGGGAGGCGCTACGCGCCTTGCTGCTCCGGACCGGCCGCACCGTTCTGATCGAAGAGGGACTCGGGATCCGCACCGATACCCTGACCTTCAAGCGCGTCTTCGACCGCGTCGAGTCGGACACCGGCCTCCGGCTGTCCAACGCCTCGATCATCCGTCGGGTGTGGGACAACCAGGCCGACTACCAGGCCGACGTCCTCGCTTCCATTGCCTTGGAAGAGGGGCTCGGGGAGTTCGAGAAGACGGTTCAGGCCCTCGGTCCACTTCTGGACGGCCTCGACCTGTCCACCCCGACCGGGCGTGACCGGTCGCTACGCCAGGTGTGCCGAGTCGGCGGTGGGGTCGAGATCCTCAGCCTGCTGGAGTCTCCGAACTGGTCGCTCTGGATAGCAGTCTGGTCGTTGGCGACGGCGGACACTCCCCCCGGCGACGAGGCCAACGCCCGCTACCAGCAGAGGATCCGGGCGGCACTGCTCGAGGGGTACGGCGGCTTCACCAAGCTCTGGGAGGATGCCTACCGGGTGCTGGCCGCCCACCTCGGGATGCGGGTCAGGGATCCGCTGACATTTCGCCAGCTCTCGGTGGCCGTCGGCGCGCTGGCCGAGGGGTGCTCCCTCCGACAGCGTGTGGACGACCACATGGAGGGCATTCTCCGACCGACCGGGCCGCGGGGCGAAGACGAGGAATGGACGCTTTTCGCCATCGGGTTGGAGGCGCTCCTGCAGACGTTCTTCGAGCTCGACCCCGATTGGACACCTCCCGCGGCCACCGCTGCCGATGGAGTCGCCAACTGATCAGTGCCGGGGCGCCCGTTCGCACGATCGGGCCGGAGGCTTCTCGAAGAGCTGCGCTCCGCACGGTGGCACCTCAGGGCTGAGATCCAGGGTCGCAGCCGTGATCTCATGGGTGGACGCCCCGAGGGCGAGAAGCAGCACGGTCGCAGCTTCGCGGCTCTCGCTGTCGCCTGCGAGTTCGATGATGGCCCGGATGGCGGCGAGCCGCGACGCCGCCAGACTGGTGGGCTTGCGGAACAGGCCCCGCCCTCTCGTCGTCATGTCCGTGCGTACCCCCTCATGGCGTGTCTCCGCCTCACTTGTCGATCGTCAGTGTGAAGGTCTGGGTCACCGCTCCGGCCGCGCTGGTGGCCTTGATGGAGAACCTGACTCCCTTTGCCGCGGTCGTCTCGGTCGGCTTGCCGGCGATGGTCGCCGTGCCGTTTGCGCCGGCGGCAAAGGCGACCCCGGCCGGCAGGGCTCCGAGTTCGGTGACCGATGGTGCCGGGTAACCGGTCGTGGTCACCTTGAAGGAGAACGCGGTGCCCACCTTGGCGGTGTACGAGTCGGCGCTGGTGACGGCCGGGGCCCGGTCGATGGTGAGGGTGAAGTGCTGTGACGCTGTGCCGGCGGTGCTGGTGGCGGTGATGGTGAGTGCGAACACGCCGGCGACGGTGGGCGTGCCGGCGATGGTGGCCGTCCCGGCGCCGGCGGCCCTGAAGGCCATCCCGGCGGGCAGGGCTCCGGTTTCGGTCAGGGCCGGTGCGGGGGTGCCGACGGTTGTCACCTTGAAGGAGAGCGCGGCGCCGGCCTTGGCGGTGAACGAGCCGGCACTGGTGATGGCCGGCACCCGGTCGATGGTGAGTGTGAAGTGCTGGGACACGGTGCCGGTGCCGTTGGCGGCGGTGATGGTGAACGTGGCGGATCCGACCGTGGTCGGCATGCCCGAGAGGGTGGCGGTGCCGTCGGCGCCGGCGACGAAGGTCACCCCGGCGGGCAGGGTCCCGGTTTCTGTGAGCACCGGTGCCGGGTAACCGGTCGTGGTCACGGGGAAGGAGAAGGCGGTGCCGACCTTGGCGGTGTACGAGCCGGCACTGGTGACGGCCGGAGCCTGGTCGACGGTGAACGCGAAGCTCTGGGTCACCGTGCCCGCGGTGTTGGTGGCGGAGATGATGAACGTGGAGGTCCCCGCGGTGGTCGGCGTGCCCGAGAGGATGGCGGTGCCGTTGGCGCCGGCGACGAAGGTGACCCTGGGAGGCAGGCTCCCGACCTCGCTGAGGGCCGGTGCCGGGGTGCCGACGGTTGTCACCTTGAAGGAGAACGCGGTGCCGGCCGTGGCGGTGAACGAGGTGGCGCTGGTGATGGCCGGGGCCCGGTCGATAGTGAGCGTGAAGCTCTGGGACACCGTGCCGGTGTCGTTGGTGGCGGTGATGGTGAAGGCCGGGGATCCAACCGTGATCGGCGTACCCGAGAGGATCGCCGTGCCGTTGGCACCGGCCACGAAGGTCACCCCGGCGGGCAGGGTGCCGGTTTCGGTGAGCGCCGGCGCTGGGTAGCCGGTCGTGGTCACCGGCACGCTGAAGGCGGTGCCGACCTTGGCGGTGTACGTGCCGGCACTGGTGATGGTGGGGGCCTGGTCGACCGTGAGGGTGAAGCTCTGGGTCACGGTGGCCGTGCCGTTGGTGGCGGCGATGATGAAGGTGGAGGTCCCCGCGGTGGTCGGGGTGCCCGAGAGGGTGGCGGTGCCGTTGGCGCCGGCGACGAAGGTGACCCCGGCGGGCATGGTGCCGGTCGCGGTGACCGCGGGAGCGGGATAGCCGATCGCGGCCACTGCGAAGTTGAACGCGGTACCGAGGGTGACCGAGTCCGAGCCGGCGCTGGTGATGGCCGGAGCCTGGTCGATGGTGAGCGTGAAGCTCTGGGTCACCGTGCCCACGGTGCTGGTGGCGGTGACGGAGAGGTTGAACACGCCGGCGACGGTGGGCGTGCCGGCCAGCGTGGCCGTCCCGTCGGCGCCGGCGACGAAACTCACCCCGGTGGGCTGGGTGCCGGTCTCGGTGACCGCGGGCGCCGGGTAGCCGGTGGTGGTCACCGGGAAGCTGAAGGCGGTTCCGACCTTGGCGGTGTACGAGCCGGCGCTGGTGACGGCCGGCATCTGGTCGATGGTGAGCGTGAATCCCTGGGTCACCGTGCCTGCCGCGTTGGTGGCGGTGACGGAGAGGTCGAACACGCCGGCGAGGGCGGGTGTGCCGGCCAGGGTGGCCGTCCCGTTGCCGTTGTCCACGAACGTCACCCCGGTGGGCAGGGCGCCGGTTTCGTCGAGGGCCGGTTCCGGGGTGCCCGTGGCGGTGACCGGGAAGGAGAATGCGGTGCCGAAGGCGACGGTGTCCGATCCGGCACTGGTGATCGCCGGTGCCTGTTCGATGGTGAGCGTGAAGCTCTGGGTCACCGTGCCCACCGCGCTGGCGGCGGTGATGATGAAGGTGGAGGTCCCCCGCGTGGTCGGCGTGCCCGAGAGGGTGGCCGTGCCGTTGGCGCCGGCGACGAAGGTCACCCCGGGAGGGAGGGCGCCGGCCTCGGTGAGCGTCGGTGCCGGATAGCCGGTGGAGATCACCGGGAAGCTGAAGGCGGTGCCGACCTTGGCGGTGTACGAGCCGGCGCTGGTGACGGTCGGGGCCTGGTCGACGGTGAGGGTGAAGCTCTGGGTCACCGTGCCCGCGATGCTGGAGGCGGTGATGGTGAGCGCGAATGGGCCGGTGGCCGTGGGTGTCCCGGCGAGAGTGGCCGCCCCGTCGGCGCCGGCGGCGAAGGTGACGCCCGCCGGCAGGGCGCCGGTCTCGGTGAGGGTTGGTGCCGGGGTGCCGGTGGTGGTCACCGGGAAGCTGAAGGCGGTGCCGAGGGTGACGGTGTCCGAGCCGGCGCTGGTGATGGCCGGGGCCCGGTCCACGGTGAGGGTGAAGCTCTGGGTCACCGTGCCCGCCGAACTGGTGGCGGAGATGATGAAGGCGGAGGTTCCCACCGTGGTCGCCGTGCCCGAGAGGGTGGCCGTCCCGTTGGCGCCGGCGACGAAGGTGACCCCGGTGGGCAGGGCGCCGGTCTCGGTGACCGCGGGCGCAGGATAGCCGCTGGTGGTCACCGGGAAGTCGAATGGGGTGCCGAGGATGACCGTGTCCGAACCGGAGCTGGTCATGGCCGGGGCCTGGTCCACGGTGAGGGTGAAGCTCTGGGTCACCGTGCCCGAACCGTTGGTGGCGGTGATGGTGAGCGGGAAGGTGCCGGTGGCCGTGGGTGTCCCGGCGAAGCCGGCCGTCCCGTTGGCGCTGGCGACGAACGCGACCCCGGCGGGCAGGGCGCCCGTCTCGGTCACCGCGGGCGCGGGATAACCGCTGGTGGTCACCGGGAAGCTGAGGGCCGCACCGAGGCTGACAGTGTCGGAATTGGCGCTGGTGACCGCCGGGGCCTGGTCGACCGTGAGCGTGAAGCTCTGGGTCACCGTGCCCGCCGTACTGGTGGCGGTGATGGTCAGTGCGAACGCTCCTGAGGCCGTGGCAGTCCCGGCGATGGTGGCCGTCCCGTTGACACCGTCGGCGAACGCGACCCCGGCGGGAAGGGTGCCGGTCTCGGTGAGGGTGGGTGCCGGGTAGCCCGTCGTGGCCATCGGGAACGTGAAGGCGTCACCGAGCTCGACGGTGTCCGAGCCGGCGCTGGTGATGGCCGGCGCCTGGTCGACGGTGAGCGTGAAGGTCTGGGTCACCGTGCCCGCCGTGCTCGTGGCGGTGATGGCGAGTGGGAAGGTGCCGGTGGCCGCGGGCGTCCCGGCGAGGGTGGCCGCCCCGTTCCCGCCCGCGGCGAAGGTGACCCCCGCGGGCAGGGTTCCGGTCTCGGTGAGGGTGGGTGCCGGGTAGCCGGTGGTGGCGATCGGGAAGGTGAATGGGGTGCCGAGGGTGACGCCGTCGGAGCTGGCGCTGGTGATGGTCGGAGCCTGGTCGACCGTGAGCGTGAACGTCTGGGTCACCGTGCCGGCAGGGCTGGTGGCGGTGATGGCCAGTGCGAAGGTGCCGGTGGCCGTGGGTGTCCCGGCGATGATGGCCGTCCCGTTGGCGCCCGCGGCGAAGGTGGCCCCTGCAGGCAGGGCGCCGGTTTCGGTGAGGGTCGGTGCCGGGGTGCCGGTGGTGCTCACCGGGAAGCTGAAGGCGTCACCGGCGGTGGCGGTGTACGAGCCGGCGCTGGTGATGGCCGGCGCCTGGTCGACGGTGAGTGTGAAGGTCTGGGTCACCGTGCCCGCCGTGCTGGTGGCGGTGACGATGAACGTGGAGGTGCCCACCGTGGTCGGCGTGCCCGAGAGGGTGGCCGCGCCGTTGGCACCGGCGACGTAGGTCACCCCGGCGGGCAGGGCGCCGGTTTCGGTGACCGCCGGTGCGGGGTAGCCGATGGTGGTCACCGGAAAGCTGAAGGCGGTACCCACCTTGGCGGTGTACGAGCCGGCGCTGGTGATGACCGGCACCTGGTCGATGGTCAGCGTGAAGTGCTGGGTCACCGTTCCCGTGTCGTTGGTGGCGGTGATGGCCAGCGCGAACACGCCGGTACCCGAGGGTGTCCCGGCGATGGTGGCCGTGCCGCTGGTGGAGCCGAACGTGATCCCCGCGGGCAGCGTGCCGGTCTCGGTGACCTCCGGCGCGGGGTAGCCCGTGGTGGTGACGGCGAAGCTGAACGCGGTGCCGAGGGCCACGGTGTCCGAGTTGGCGCTGGTGATGGCCGGGGCCCGGTCGATGGTGAGGACGAAGTGCTGAGTCACCGTGCCCCCCGTGCCGGTGGCGGTGATGGCGACCGGGAACGTGCCGGTGGCAGTAGGTGTCCCGGCGATGGTGGCCGTCCCGTTGGCACCCGCAGCGAAGGTCACCCCTGCGGGCAGCGTGCCGGTCTCGCTGAGGATCGGTGCCGGGTACCCGGTGGTGGTGACCGGGAAGCTGAAGGCAGTGCCCAGGGTGACGGCGTCCGAGCCGGCACTGGTGATGGTCGGGGCCTGGTCGATGGTCAGCGTGAAGTGCTGGGTCACCGTGCCCGCCGTGCTGGTGGCGGTGATGGTGAGCGGGAATCCGCCGGAGGTTGTGGGGGTCCCGGCGATGGTGGCCGTCCCGTTGCCGTTGTCGGCGAAGGTGGCGCCGGCGGGCAGGGTGCCGGTCTCGCTGAGAGCCGGTGTCGGATAGCCGGTGGTGGTCACCGGGAAGTTGAAGGCGGTGCCGAGGGTGGCGATGTCCGAGCCGGCACTGGTAACGGTCGGGGCCCGGTCGACGGTGAGGGTGAAACTCTGGGTCACCGTGCCGGTGCCGTTGGAGGCGGTGACGGAGAGCGGGAACCCGCCGGAGGCCGAAGGGGTGCCGGCGAGTGTGGCCGTCCCGTTCCCGTTGTTGACAAAGGTGACGCCGGCGGGCAGGGAGCCGGTCTCGGTGAGGGTCGGGGCCGGATAGCCGGTGGCGGTCACCGGGAAGGTGAAGGCGGTGCGGAAGGTGACCGTGTCCGAACCGGCGCTGGTGATGGCCGGCCCCTGACCGATGGTCAGCGCGAAGTGCTGGGTCACCGTGCCCGCGGTGCTGGAGGCGGTGATGGTGAGCGGGAACCCGCCGGAGGCCGAGGGCGTGCCCGAGAGGGTGGCCGTTCCGCTCCCGTTACTGACGAAGGTGACGCCGGCGGGTAGGGTGCCGGTCTCCGTGAGGGCCGGTGTCGGCGTTCCGGTGGTGGTCACCGGGAAGGTGAAGGCGGTGCCGAGGGGGACCGTGTCCGAGCTGGCGCTGGTGATGGCCGGGGCATGGTCGATGGTGAGCGTGAAGATCTGGATGACCTTGCCGGCAGAATTGACAGCCGAGATGGAGAGCCGGGCTCCCTTCGGTGACGTCACGGCGCGGGGCGTGCCCGCGAGGGTGGCCGTGCCGTTGGTGTCGGCGACGAAGGTGATCCCGGCGGGCAGGGCGCCTGTCTCGGTGAGGGTCGGTACCGGGGTGCCGGTCGTGGTCACCGCGAAGGAGAAGGCGGATCCGACCTTGGCCGTGTACGAGCTGGCGCTGGTGATGGACGGGGACCGGCTGACGGTGAGCACGAAGACCTGGGTGACCGTTCCGACGGCATTGGCGGCGGTGATGGAGAGCCGGGCTCCCTTTGCCGCCGTCACGGCGGTGGGCTTGCCGGTGATGGCAGCGGTCCCGTTGGCACCCACGACGAACGAGACCCCGGCGGGCAGGGCCCCGGACTCGGTGAGTGTCGGTGCCGGGGTACCGGTGGTGGTCACCGGGAAGCTGAAGACGGTACCCACCTTGGCGGTGTACGAGCTGGCGCTGGTGATGGACGGGGACCGGCTGACGGTGAGCGTGAAGATCTGGGTGACCGTTCCGGCGGCACTGGCGGCGGTGATGGAGAGTGCCGCTCCTTTGGCCGCCGTCACCGCGGTGGGCTTGCCGGCGATGGTGGCCGTCCCACCGGTGCCGGTGGCGAAGGTGACCCCGGCGGGCAGGGCGCCGGTCTCGGTGAGGGCCGGCGCCGGGTAGCCGGTGGTCGTCACCTTGAAGGAGAAGGCGGTGCCGACCTTCGTCGCGTACGAGCTGGCACTGGTGATGGTCGGGGCCTGCTCGACCGTGAGCGTGAAGCGCTGGGACACCGTGCCCGCGGTGCTGGTGGCGGTGACGGTGAGTGCGAACAGGCCCGTGGCCGTGGGCGACCCCGCGATGGTGGCCGTCCCGCTCCCCGCGTTGTCGAAGGTGACCCCGCCGGGGAGGCCCCCGACCTCGGTCAGCGTCGGTGCCGGGTAGCCCGTTGCGGTCACCGGGAAATCCAACGCGGTACCGAGAGTGGCGGCGTACGAGCTGGCACTGGTGATGGCCGGGGCCTGCTCGACGGTGAGCGTGAAGGTCTGGGTCACCGTGCCGACGGTGCTGGCGGCGGTGATGGCGAACGTGGAGGTTCCCACCGTGGGCGGCGTGCCCGAGACGGTGGCGGTGCCGTTGGCGCCGGCGACGAAGGTGACCCCGGCCGGAAGCGCTCCGGTCTCGGTCAGCGCCGGTTCCGGATAGCCGGTCGTTGCCACCTTGAAGGAGAACGCGGTTCCGACCTTGACCGCGTCCGAGCCGGCGCTGGTGATGGTCGGGGCCTGTTCGACGGTGAGTGCGAAATGCTGGGTCACCGTGCCGGAGCCGTTGGTGGCGGTGATGGCGAGTGCGAATGCACCGGTGGTCGTGGGTGTCCCGGCGATGGCGACCACCCCGTCAGCGCCCGGGACGATGGCCACGCCGGCGGGCAGGGTGCCGGTCTCGGTGACCTCGGGCGCGGGATAGCCGGTGGTGGTCACCGGGAAGCTGAAGGTGGTGCCGAGGGTGACGGTATCCGATCCGGCGCTGGTGAAGGTCGGAGCCCCATCGACGGTGAGGGTGAACCTCTGGGTCACCGTGCCCGCGGTGCTGGTGCCGGTGATGGCGATCGGGAACCCTCCGGAGGCCGTGGGCCTCCCGGCGAGCGTGGCGGTGCCGGATCCGTTGGTGTCGAAGGTGACTCCGGCGGGCAGGGTGCCGGTCTCGGTGAGGGTCGGTGCCGGGTAGCCGGTCGTCGTCACCGGGAAGGTGAAGGCGGTGCCCAGGGTGACGGTATCCGAGCCGGCGCTGGTGATGGTCGGGGCCTGGTCGACCGAGAGCGTGAAGCGCTGGGTCAGCGTGCCCGCGGTGCTGGTGGCGGTGAGGGTGACCGGGAACCCCCCGGCGGCCGTGGGTGTCCCGGCGAGGGTGGCCGTCCCGTTGCCGCTGTCCACGAAGGTGACCCCGGCGGGCAGGGTGCCGGCCTCGGTGAGGGTGGGGGCCGGGTAGCCGGTCGTCGTCACCGGGAAGCTGAAGGCGGTGCCGAGGGTGACCGCGTCCGAGCTGGCGCTGGTGATGGTCGGGGCCTGGTCGACGGTGAGGGTGAAGTTCTGGGTGGCGGTGCCGGTGCCGGTGGCGGTGATGGTGATCGGGAACCCTCCGGTGGCGGTGGGTGTCCCGGCGAGGGTGGCCGTCCCGTTGCCGTTGTCCACGAAGGTGACCCCGGCGGGCAGGGCCCCGGTCTCGGTGAGGGCGGGTGCCGGGTAGCCGGTGGTGGTCACCGGGAAGGTGAAGGCGGAGCCGAGGGTGGCGGTAGCCGAGCCGGCGCTGGTGATGGTCGGGGCCTGGTCGACCGAGAGCGTGAAGCGCTGGGTCACCGTACCCGCGGCGCTGGTGGCGGTGATGGTGAGCGGGAACCCACCGGTGGCGGTGGGTGTCCCGGCGAGGGTGGCCTTCCCTGAGCCGTTGGTGTCGAAGGTCACCCCGGCGGGCAGGGTGCCGGCCTCGGTGAGGGTGGGGGCCGGGTAGCCGGTGGTGGTCACCGGGAAGGTGAAGGCGGAGCCGAGGGTGGCGGTAGCCGAGCTGGCGCTGGTGATGGTCGGGGCCTGGTCGACCGAGAGCGTGAAGGGCTGGGCCACGGTGCCCGCGGTGCTGGAGGCGGTGATGGTGATCGGGAACACACCGGTGCCCGTGGGTGTCCCGGCGAGGGTGGCCGTCCCGTTGCCGTTGTCCACGAAGGTCACCCCGGCGGGCAGGGTGCCGGCCTCGGTGAGGGTGGGTGCCGGGTAGCCGGTGGTGGTCACCGGGAAGGTGGAGGCGGAGCCGAGGGTGGCGGTAGCCGAGCTGGCGCTGGTGATGGTCGGGGCCTGGTCGACCGAGAGCGTGAAGGGCTGGGTTAGCGTGCCCGCGGTGCTGGAGGCGGTGATGGTGAGCGGGAACCCACCGGTGGCGGTGGGTGTCCCGGCGAGGGTGGCCGTCCCGTTGCCGTTGTCCACGAAGGTGACCCCGGCGGGCAGGGTGCCGGTCTCGGTCAGCGTCGGGGCCGGGTAGCCGGCCGTGGCCACCGGGAAGGTGAAGGCGGTGCCGAGGGTGGCGGTAGCCGAGCCGGCGCTGGTGATGGTCGGGGCTTGGTTGACGGTGAGCGTGACGTTCTGGGTCACCGTTCCCGCGGTGCTGGTGGCGGTGACGATGAGCGGGAACACGCCGGTGGCCGTGGGTGTCCCGGCCAAGGTGGCGGTCCCGTTGGTGCCGGCGACGAAGCTCACCCCGGCTGGGAGGGCTCCGGTCTCGGTCAGCGTCGGGGCCGGGTAGCCGGTGGTGGCCACCGGGAAGGTGAAGGCGGTTCCCAGGGTGACGGTGTCCGAGGCCGCGCTGGTGATGGTCGGGGCCTGGTCGACGGTGACGGTCAGGACCTGGGTGGCGTTGGGGGCGATCGAGTTGGCCGCGGTGATGTCGAGGGTGGTGGTGCCCGTGGCCGTCGGCGTCCCCGACAGGAGCGCGGTGCCGTTGCCCTGGTCGTCAAAGGTGAGCCCGGCGGGCAGGGTGCCCGTCTCGGTGATGGCCGGAATGGGCGAGCCGGTGGTGGTGACGGCATAGGACCCGGCGTTGCCCAGGGTGAAGTCGGCGGCGGTCCCACTGGTGATGGTCGGTGGCGAGCCCACACCCACCGTGATGGTCAGGGCCAGGGTGGCTGTCGACCCCGAGCTGTTGGTGGCCGAGATGGTCACCGGGTAGGTCCCGGTCGTGCCGGTGGCCGGGGTGCCGGCGACGGTGGCCGTGCCGGTGGTGCCGGCGGCAAAGGCGAGGCCTGTCGGCAGCGCTCCCGACTCGGTGATGGTGGCGGCCGGGTACCCGCTGGTGGTCACCGTGTAGGTGCCGGCCGCCCCGGTGGAGAAGGTGGCCACGGAGGCCGAATGGATGGTCGGGGCCTCCGAGTTGGTGAGGGTGAAGGTCTGGGTCGTCGTTCCGTTGGTGTTGGTGGCGGTGATGTTGATCGGGTAGGAGCCCCCGGTGCCGGTGGTCGGGGTGCCCGAGATGGTGGCCGTCCCGTTGCCGTTGTTCATGAAGGTGACCCCGGTGGGCAGGGCGCCCGACTCGGTGAGGGTCGCCACCGGGTATGCCGTGGTGGTCACCGTGTCGTTGAAGGCGGCCCCCACGATGGAGGTGGCCGAGTCGGCGCTGGTGATGGAGGGGGGTACGTCCTCGGTCAGGGTCACCGATCCGTCTGCTGCCACGCTGGTCCAGGCCGACAGCTGGCCGTCGTAGGCCGAGCCGAAGGCGGCGGTGCCGATGGTCGTGCCCGGGGGAGCGGTGATCGGGACGTTGACCGCCCCGGTGCCGGTGTTCTTGACCGTGACCACGCCGTTCTGCTCGGTGGCGGTCACGCTGCCTGCGGTCTGGGCCGCCGACCACGCCGTCTGGTCGGCCAGCACCTGGCCCACCCCGCCCAGGGTCAGCTGCTGATAGGGGGTGTCGGCGGTGAAGTAGGAGTCGTACTCCGAGATGAGCGGGTTGAGGACCTCATAGAGGGTCCCGTCCCCGTCGGTGCCGGGCTGGGCCGTGGCTGCGGGCACGTAGCCCGCCGGGGGCAGGATGCTCGAATAGGGCGGTGTCCCCATGGTGTTGGTCTGGTGGACGTAGCTGATCTCGGGGTCGTTCGACAACAGGTTGGTGAACATGCCCGAGACGACCTGGTTGATGACGTCGGCGAAGGTGTACGGGGTGGTGGCACAGGTGACGGCTCCCGTGTCGTGGCACTGGGAGTCGGGGGCCACCGAGGTGTAGAGGGTGTTGTACTCGTCGAGCTCTTCGGCGTTGGTCCCCGCGTTGTAGAAGACGTTGATCGGGTGGCGGGGGGCCACCTGGGAGGTGCCGTCCACGAAGGGCTGGCCGGCGGCGTAGGTGGCCCCGGTGTAGGTGGCCCCGATGCCGAAGGCGTCGTTGGCCGGGTCGGGGTAGGCCTTGGAGGCGTCGGCCCCGACGGTCGTGATCCCGGCCGCGGTGAGGGCACTGCTGAAGTAGGGGTTCTGCTCCCAGGGCAGCTCGTTGGCGTTCTCCACGACGGGCGGGGTCCAGCCCGCGGGCATGGGGGTGTCGAGGTAGGTCACCCCGGCCGGCGCCCCCGTGGTCCCCCCGGTGTCGGTGAAGGTGAGCTCCTGCTCGCCGGCACACGAGGTCGGGTCATAGGTCGGCCCCGAGCACACCGTGGCCGTCTGGGCCGGGCTGGTGTCGCCCGAGCTGTTGTCGGGCAGGGTGGCCGAGTCCGGGGTGGCATAGGTGCCGATCTCGGTCCAGGGCCCGACCGTCGAGCCCGACACCGGGGCCCGGTAGATGATGTAGTTGGCCGCGTGGCAGATGGACTGCCAGACGAGGTCGACCGACCCGGTCGAACCGGTGACCACCACCGGGGCGAGGTCGCCCTGGAGGCCGTCGGTCACATAGGCCTGGGACTGGTCGGTGGCGGTCGAGTCGGCCCCGTTGAACTGGTCGGTCACCGCGTACTCGTAGGTGCCGGCCCCGAGGGTGCCACCGGTCGTGTTGGCCGTGGCCTCGTCGAGGTCGGGCGGGTCGACCGTGGCCGGGGTGCCCGGGTCGAGGTCGGCGAAGCCGGAGTGGTTGCCGGGCACGAACACCTGGGGGTTGTAGGTCCCATAGGGGTTGGCCACATCCGAAGCCCCCGAGGCGATGGTCGACTCGGGCAGGCCGAGGCCGCCGGTGCCGGGCGTCGCCCCCGGGGCCGCGGTCACATCGGCGGTGTTCTCGTTGAGCTCGGCCTCGATGTAGTCCTCCGTGGCACAGCCCACGTCGAGGTAGGGGGTGTCATAGGTGTGGCTGAGCCAGCCGAAGTCGTCCGAGTAGGGCTTGCCCGTGGCCGGGTCGGTGGCCTGGAACTGGGCCAGCAGCGGGTCGGGCCCACAGGTGCCGGCGGCATCGCCGGCGGCATCGCAGGAGGCCGGCTCGCCGGGCAGGTCGAGCTCGCCGTTCTGGTACTCGACGGTGCCCCCGTAGTTGAACAGCTGGTCGAGGCGGAAGGCGGTGGCCGGCTCACCGGCCGGGCGGGCGGTGGGAGTGTTCTCCTGGGTCGGGTTGGACCAGTCGGCCGAGCTGATGACGTCGGCCGCGTCCATGCGCAGGGAGTCGGCGTCCGAGTAGTCGTTGTCGTGGACGGTCGTCGACCAGGCGTTGTCCGGGGTGAAGGTGTCGTCGATGTCCATCTCGACGTAGTGGCGGTCGATCCCGAGGTGGGAGTCCTGGGTGACCCAGTTGATGAGCCCGGGGGCGAGGAGCTCCCACTGGAGCTGGGTGGCGTTGTAGTCGAAGCCGAGCTCGAGCTCGGCCACGTTGGCCTGGGCGTCGGTCGCCGGGTGCTGGTAGACACCGGCGAGGACCTGGCCGGCGGCGTTGTCCAGCCACGGGGTGAACGGGGCCCCACTGACCACGGTGCTCCAGTAGCCGTTGGTGCCGGTGGCAAAGGGGATGGGCCCGGCCAGCTCGGGCAGGGCGGCCAGCCCGGCCGCGGTCAGGGTCCCGGTGGTGCCGTCGAGGGCGCCGGACGAGGCCAGGGTGATCCCGAGGTAGGGGGCCGTATACCCGTCGATCTGGCGCACCCCGAAGGAAGCCTCATAGGCGTCGAGGGCGGTGAGCTGGCCGGCGGCGTAGGCGGCCGGCGAGTCGGCGATGACCACCGCGTTGAAGTTGCCCACCGAGCCGGTGGTGAGGGCGGGCAGGGTGACCGTCGTAGGACCCGTAGGTGGCGGTGTTGGTCGCGGTGACCTCGGTGTAGGCCACCCCCTCCTGGCTGAGCGCCGACTGCCAGGCGGCGGTGGTCGGGTCGGTCGACCCCGTGCCGATGAGCAGCACATTGAGGCTGAGCTCCACCGGGGTGGCGGAGGCGGCCGGCGTTGCCGCCACCGACAACAAGCTGCCCACCAGCAGACAGGCCATGACCGCGGTGGCTGCCGACCGTACGACTGGAGTCATGATTTCGGATCGCCCCATCTCCGGATGCATGCGCGAACGCCCGCCGAATTGTCCCCTCCCAAGAAACGTAAGACCGGTCGGGACCAATAGCCACCCGGCACTGTGGTTTCGGCACCCTGCTCTTAGCCGCCCCGACCCTGCCCCCGGCCGGCCCTCGGTTCAGCTCGCGCGCCTCAGGTGTCGACGGTGAGCGTGAAGGTCTGGGTCACTCTCCCGGCCGAGTTGGTGGCGGTGATCCGGAGTCCGCCACCGCCCCGCCCCGCCCCCGTGGTCGCCGTGGTGGGCGTCCCCGAGATGGTGGCCGTCCCGTTCCCGTTGGCGGCGAAGCTGACCCCGGCCGGCAGGGTGCCGGTCTCGGTGAGGGTGGGCACCGGGTAACCGGTCGTCGTCACCGTGAAGGAGAATGGGGTGCCGACGGTGGCGGTATACGACGCCGCGCTGGTGATGGTCGCCGCCTGGTCGACGGTCAGCGTGAAGCTCTGGCTCACCGTGCCCGACGTGTTGGAGGCGGAGACGGTGATCGGGTACACGCCGTTGGCCGTGGGCGTGCCCGCCAGCGTGGCCGTGCCGGCGGTGCCTGCCGTGAAGGTCACCCCCGACGGCAGGGCCCCGCTCTCGGTGAGGGTCGGCGCCGGGGTGCCGGTGGTTCTCACCGTGAACGTGAACGCTCTGCCGACCGTGGCCGTGTCCGTGGCGGCGCTGGTGATGGCCAGCGCCGCACTGACGGTGAGCGTGAAGGTCTGGGTCACATGTCCGCTCGTGCTGGTGGCGGTGATGCGGAGTCCGCCGCCTCCGCCGCCACGTCCCGTCCCGGTGGCAGCCGTGGGCGTCCCCGAGATGGTGGCCGTCCCGTTCCCGTTGTTGACGAAGGTGACCCCGGCGGGAAGGGCACCGGCCTCGGTGAGGGTGGGTACCGGGTAACCGGTCGTCGTCACCATGAAGGAGAAGGCGGTGCCGACGGTGACGGTATCCGACGCCGCGCTGGTGATGGTCGGGGCCTGGCCGACGGTGAGCGTGAAGCTCTGGGTCACCGTGGCCGAGGCGTTGGCGGCGGTGAGGGTGAGCGCGAACACGCCGGTGGCCGTCGGGGTGCCGGCGAGAGTGGCTGTGCCGTTGGCCGCGGCCGCAAAGGTGACCCCGGCCGGCAGAGCGCCCGTCTCGGTGAGTGTCGGCGACGGGGCACCGGTCGTCTTCACCGAGAAGGTGAAGGCGTCACCGAGGGTGGCGGTGTCCGTGGCCGCGCTGGTGAAGGCCGGGGCCGTTGCCGCGGCCGAGACGGTGAGCGTGAAGGCCTGGGTCGCCGTACCCGCGGTGTTGGTGGCGGTCACGGTGAGCCGGGAGGTCCGCGCCGCCGTCGGCGTGCCGGAAATGGTGGCCGTGCCGTTGCCGTTGCTGGTGAAGATGACCCCGGCGGGCAGCGTGCCGGTCTCGGTGAGGGTCGCCGCCGGAGTGCCGGTCGTGGTCACCGTGTAGCTGAGGGCGGTGCCGACCACGCCGGTGTCGGAGGCGGCGCTGGTGATGGCCGGGGCCTGGTCGACGGTGAGCGTGAAGGCCTGGGTCACCGTGGCCGACGCGTTGGCCGCGCTGATGGTGATCGGGTACGAGCCACCGGTTCCGGCAGCAGGTGTGCCGGCCAGCGTGGCCGCGCCGGCCGCCCCGGCGGTGAAGGTGACGCCCGCGGGTAGGGTGCCGCTCTCGGTCAGGGTCGGCGCCGGGGTGCCGGTCGCCGTCACCGGGAAGGTGAAGGCGGTGCCGACCTTGGCCGTGTCCGATGCGGCGCTGGTGATGGCCGGTGCGGAGGAGGCCGATCGACGGTCAGCGTGAAGATCTGGGTCATCGTGCCCGTTCCGTTGGTGGCGGTGATGGTGAGGGAGGGATCTCCGGTCGCGGTCGGCGTGCCGGCGATGGTGGCCGTGCCGTTGCCGTTGTCGACGAAGGTGACCCCGGTGGGAAGGGTGCCCGTGCACCCGAGCGCGGGAGCGGGATACCCGGTCGTGGTCACCGCGAAGCTGAAGGCGGTGCCCTCGGTGACGGTGTCCGAGCTGCGCTGGTGATGGCCGGGGCCTGGCCCACGACGACCGAGAGGACTCCGGTGGCGTTCGGGGCGATGGTGTTGGCCGCGGTGATGTCGAGGGTGCTCGTGCCGGTGGCCGTCGGGGTCCCCGACAGGAGGGCGGTGCCGTTGCCCTGGTCCACGAACGTGAGCCCGGCGGGCAGGGTGCCCGTCTCGGTGATGGCCGGGGTGGGCGAACCGGTGGTGGTCACGGCGAAGGCGCCGGCTGTGCCCAGGGTGAAGTCGGCGGCCGCCGCGCTGGTGATGGTGGGGGCGCCACTGGTGGTGACGGTGATGGTGAGGGCCAGGGCGGCCGTCGACCCCGAGCTGTTGGTGGCCGAGACGGTCACCGGGTAGGTCCCGGCCGTGCCGCTGGCCGGGGTGCCGGCGATGGTGGCCGTGCCGGTGGTCCCGGCGGTAAAGGTGAGGCCTGTCGGCAGGGTGCCCGACTCGGTGATGGTGGCGGCCGGGTACCCGGTGGTGGTCACCGTGTAGGTGCCGGCCACCCCGGTGGTGAAGGCGGCCGCGGAGGCCGAGGTGATGGTCGGGGCCTGGGCGTTGGTCAGGGTGAAGACCTGGGTCGTCGTCCCGTTGGCGTTGGTGGCGGTGATGGTGATCGGGTAGGAGCCCCCGGTGCCGGCGGCCGGGGTGCCCGAGATGGTGGCCGTCCCGTTGCCGTTGTCGACGAAGGTGACCCCGGTGGGCAGGGCACCGGTCTCGGTGAGGGCCGGGTCCGGCTCGCCGGTGGTGGTCACCGTGGTGGTGAAGGCGGCGCCAACGTTGGAGGCAGCCGAGTTGGCGCTGGTGATGGTCGGGGCCACGTTCTCGGTCAGGGTGGTCGTGCCCGTGCCGGCCACGCTGGTCCACGCCGACAGCTCGCCGCCGTAGGGGGAGCCGAAGGCGGCCCCGGCCACGGTCGTGCCCGGGGGCACGGTGATGGGCACGCTGACCGCTCCGGTCCCGGTGTTCTTGACCGTGACCACCCCGTTCTGCTCACTGGCGGTGACCGTGCCCGCCGTCTGGGCTGCCGACCAGGCCGACTGCTCGCCGAGGACCTGGGCCTCTGAGACGTCGGTCATCTGGGTGAGGGGGGTGGCGCTCGTGTACCAGGTGTCGTACTGGGACAGCATGTTGGAGAGGAGGGCCAACAAGGTGTAGTCGGGCCCGATGAGGTCGGTCTGGTGGTCGTACTGCACCCGGGGGTTGTTGGCCAGGATGTGGCTCAACATGATGTGGGACTCAGAGGCCAAGAAGGTGGCCTCGGTGGCCGGGGTGGCGAGACAGGTGGTGGCCGAGGTGTCGGAGCAGTGGCCGGTCTCGGTGGGGTAGGTGGCATTGCCGAGGGAGACGCCTTGCGCCACGTAGAGGGTGTTGTACTCGTTGAGCTCGTCGGCCCAGGTGGAGGCGTTGTAGTAGATGTTGTTGGGGTAGCGGGGGGCGGACTCGGCCGTAGTGGCCCCCGAGGTCTCTGCGTACTGGGTGGGCTGGCGGGAGGCGTCGGCGGCGAAGGTGGTGATGCCGTTGCCGGCGAAGGCCGAGGGCGTGTTGGGGTTCTCGATGCCCGAGTGCTCACCGGTCACGACGGCGGCCGGAGTGAAGTTGGGCAGCCCGTTGGCCGCCGCGAAGGCCTGGTTCATCCCGATCTCCTGCTCGATGGAGGCATCGGGGCTGGTCGAGGTGGCCGGGTCCCAGCTGCCGGCCGCACTCGAGCAGTCGATGCCCGGGTTGGTGGCCGTCGGGTAGGTGTCAGAGGAGTCCGGTGTCACCCCCGGGGCACTGGCCCCGGTGTCGGTGTAGGAGTAGGTGGCTGTGGCCCCGGTCGGGTTCTCGGCCACCTGGCCGACGAGCCCGAAGGTGGACGAGCCCGGGTTCTCCCGGTAGATGTTGTAGCCCCAGAAGCCGGTGCCCCCGGTGTGGTCGGCCTCTTCCTGCCACAAGGTGGGCCCGGCCGTCCCGTCGGTGCCGGTGCCGTTGGTGGCGTCGGGCCAGGACAGGGTGACCGATCCGTCGGTGCCCACGGTCACGCTCTTCGGCACCGAGGGCTCCGACTCGCCGTAGGCGGTGGCCGCGGTGACCTCGTAGCTGTAGGAGCCGGCGGTAAAGGTGCCCCCGGTGGGGTTGGCCGTGACCGAGTTGACGGCCTGGGGCTGCCACACGATGCAGCCGAGGAACTGGTGGGACCAGGTGTGGTTGATCCAGTTGAAGTCGGCCTTGTCGGCCAGCAGGGCGTTGATGAGCCCCTGGTCGTCCGGGTAGCTGGCGTCCACGGTCTGTCCGGGGTCGGTATAGGTCCCGCCCGGGTCGGTGACCGAGCCGGTGCAGACCGCACTCGACTCGTCGGCCGCGGTGGGTGCCGTGCACGCCCCGACCCCGTTGAAGGCCATGTTCAAGGTGATGCCGGTCTGCTTCTCCCAGGCCACCACGTAGGCCACGTCGGCCGCGCTCATCTGCACGTCGGCCGGCACCCCGGGGGCAGAGCCCTCGGTCGCCCCCTGGACGGCGGCCGGGCAGGTGTAGTCGACCGGGTCGGTGGCGGCCGGGGTGCACTGGTACTGCGAGCTCCACTCGTTGTCGGAGATGAAGTTGTCGTCCACGTCCTGGCCGAAGTAGTTGCGGTAGAGGCCGAGGTGGGTGTCCTGCGTGACCCAGTTGATGAGCCCGGGGGCCAACAGCAGCCACTGGAGCTGGGTGGCGTTGTAGTCGAAGGTCAACGACAGCTCGGCCACCCCGGCCTGGGGGTCCGACGCCGGGTGCTGGTAGACGCCGGCGAGGACCTGGCCGGCCGAGTTCTCGAGCCACGGGGTGATCGGGGCCCCGGCCACGACCGTCGCCGGGTAGCCGTAGGTGCCGGTGTCGAAGGGCACCGTGCCGCTGAGACCGGGGAAGGCGGAAAGGCCGGCTGCGGTCAGGGTCCCGGTGGTGCCGTCGAGGGCCCCGGCCGTGGCATCGGTCAGCCCGAGGCTCGGGGACGGGTACATGTAGCCGTCGACCTGGCGCACCCCGAACGAGGACTCATAGGCGTCGAGGGCGGTGAGCTGGCCGGCGGCGAAGGCGGCCGGCGAGTCGGCCAGGACCACCCCGTTGAAGTTGCCCACCGAGCCGGTGGTCAGGGCCGGCAGGGTCACCGTCGTAGGCCCCGTAGTTGGCGGTGTTGGTCGCGGTGACCTCGGTGTAGGCCACCCCCTCGCTGCTGAGGGCCGACTGCCAGGCGGCGGTGGTCGGATCGGACGGGCCGGAGCCGATCAAAAGGACGCTGAGATCGAGTTGCACCGGGGTGGCGGCGGCGGCCGCCCTGGCCACCACCGACAACATGCCGAGCCCCAGCAGGGCGGCCATTGTGACAGTGACGGCGGACCTCAACAACCGGGGTGTGGACATGGATTCCCTTCTTGCGACCGCGCGCGCATATCGCGCCGAAAAGCAGTTGGAGCAACGCCTCTTGGCACAGTACGGGTGTGGACCTCGCGCCGATACCCTGCACCGGGGATGGCGACCCTGAACTTTGGGACCCGGCTCTACCGACGACCCCGGCGTTAGCCGCGGACCGGATCCGGACGGCGCCCGCCCCTGCCGAGTCGGCCGACAGTGCCGACCAGCAGGTCTGGACGGCGCCGCCCCATCGGTCCTCTCCGCGGGTGGTCTAACCCAAGGGTGGTCGAGATCTCTTGCGAGGGTCGACGGAGATTTCCCTCGGGTCCAAGGGTCATGAAACGAGTGACGCTCGGGATCGCCAACGCGAAAGTCGGGGGTGTTCACATCGGCTTCCGATCTCTACTGTCGTACCGGACAGAGGAACCTGCACGCGCTGGTCGTCCGACCGGCAAGCACACCACCGACCACCGATCGAAGAGGTGCGGCTCGACAATGGACATTGCCCTCCTAGCCGAGGGCACCTACCCGTACCACCCCGGCGGCGTAAGTGTCTGGTGCGACCAACTGGTCCGTGGACTGGCTCCTCATCGGTTCGCCGTCCACGCCATCACGGCCCGACCCGGAGAGACACCGGTCTGGGAGATCCCCGACAATGTGGTCGGGATCCACAACGTTGCGTTGTGGGGCCCGACGCCGAAGGTGGCGCGCAAAGTGCGGAACTCGTCGGAACTCCAGAGCGCCTTCCGGCAACTGGCGGTGTCGTTGGTCGAAGAGGATGGCGAACCCGATTTCCTCGATGCGCTCCACCAACTGTTCGCCTTGTCGAGACAAACTCCGGTGGCCGGCGCCCTCCAGACGACTGCGTCGATGGAAGTGCTCCTCGAGGTGATGCGGGCGGGCCCGGGTGATCGGGCATTCACCACGGAGCCGGCCGCGGTGGCCGTGTCCGATGCGCAATTGGCACTCGAGCTCATCGAGCATCAGCTCCGGCCCCTGTTCGGGCCGGCCCCCGAAGCCGACCTCTGCCACGCAACCGCCAACGGGCTCGCGATCCTCCTGGCCCTCGGGGCCAGATGGTCCCGCAATACCCCACTCGTGCTCAGCGAGCACGGGATCTATCTGCGGGAGCGGTACCTGTCCTACGGCCATGAGACGTACTCGTCGTCGTTGCGCTCGATCATGCTCCGGTTCTTCCAGCGTCTCACTTGGGCCGGTTATCAGATCGCCAGCGCCATCGCCCCGGGCAGCGAGTACAACCGGCAGTGGCAGGAGACCAACGGAGCCGCGCCGGAACGGATCAACCCGATCTACAACGGCGTCGATCCGGCCGATTTCGCCGCCAGCCCGTGCGAGCCGGACGTCCCGACCCTGGTCTGGCTGGGGCGGATCGATCCCCTCAAGGACGTCGAAACCCTCATCCGGTCGTTTGCCAAGGTGCACGAGGTCCTGCCCGAGGCCCGCCTCCGTATCTTCGGAGGTGCCTCGTCCGGCAACCAGGAGTACCTCGACCGCTGCATCGCATTGCGGGACTCCCTCGGGCTGGTCGATTCCGCCATCTTCGAAGGACGGGCCCCATCGGTGCTCGAAGCCTTCCACGCCGGACACATCGTGCTGTTGACCAGCATCTCGGAAGGCTTTCCGTACTCCCTCATCGAGGCCATGGCCTCCGGGATGCCAACGGTGGCCACCGACGTGGGAGGGGTGAGCGAGGCGACCGGTGACGCCGGTTTGATCGTGCCTCCGAAGAACCCCGAAGCGACCGCCGCGGCCTGCCTGCGCCTTCTCTCCGACGCCGATCTCCGCCACAGCATGGGGCGCGCGGCCCGAGCCCGCATCCTGTCGCTGTTCACGCTCGAGCAGAGCCTCGCCATCTTCGGCGACCTCTACCGCGAGGTCACCGGCCGGGTCACCACTGCCCACGTGGTCAGGCACGAGCAAGATCTGAGCCGCACCGGGCAGGCGGCCCGGGTTCCGCACCGTGGCCGATCGATCCGGCGCTCGGATCTGCCCACCGTGTCCAGGGCCGGTCTGGCTCTCCTCGGAACCGGCCCCAACGGCAGGTGCGGCCCATGACCGCGCTCAGAACGGTCCAGCCCGACCAGATGGGCGCGGGCGGTCCAGGCGGCGGGATCTTCGACTGGATCAACGACGATCCCGAGCTGCTGGCGGCCTGTGCGGCCGCCGTCGATCCGTTGGAGATGGCAGCCCGGCTCGAGACCCACGGAATGAGCAGGCAGGTCGCCGTCGAGTCCTTCGGCTTCCCCGACGTGTTCTCGGCCGCCCGGTTCGTCTACGAAACGCTGCCATTCGAAACCGACGGGGCGCGGGCGGCGAAGCCTGAGCCCATGGGGGGACCCGCTGACCTGCTGCGCGGCGCACTCTACGCCCTCCCGGCGGTGTTCCTGCCGGTGGTCGTGGCCGGGTTCGCCTTCCACTCCCATTGGTGGGCCATGCCGATCGGGCTCACGGTGGCGTGGGCGGTCAGCCAAGCTGCTGTCGTCACCGGATGGGCCCAACGGGCTCGGGAGGACCGACGGAGCGACTCGCTCGTGGCCATGGTGTCGATCGTGGTCAGCACCGCGGTCTGCCTCGGCGGTGCGCTCCTGGCCTGGCGGGTCATGGGGGGGAACGAGGCCAGCGTGTTGGAGGCGGTCGGAGTGGCCACCTATGTGGCCGCCGCCGGCGTTCTCGTCTTCCACGACTCGGAGTGGCTCCTGGCCATCTGCATGGTGCCGGCCGCGGTGGGAGCGGCCTGCTACATCGGGCTCCTTCCCATCACCATGACCCATCGCACGTCGGCCTGGTTGGTGACTTCCACGGTCGCGATCGTGGCGGTGGCCGCCATCGGATGCATCCGGCCACAGGGCTGGCACCGGCCCGTTCTGGAGGCGGCCGATCTGGTCCGGGCCTGCAAGTACTCGCTCTACGGCCTGGGGTGTGGTCTCCTCACCTCTGCCTTCATCGGCTTCGCCGACGAGTCCAACCCCAAAGGCGGCGCTCTGGTGATCGCCGTCCTGCCGCTGCTGGCCACGCTCGGCCTGATGGAGTGGCAACTCCGGTCCTTCAAGAGCCGGGCCAAGCGGGCCCTGTCCACCGCCCCGGGGCTCGACCAGTTCGCAGGCCGGATCCGCTCCGACCTGCTGATCTCGACCGGTGCGTACGTGGCCGCACTGGCCGTCCTCTCGGCGGTGAGCATCGTCATCGGGCACGAGCGACACGACTCCCTGGTCACCCTGCTGGTCGCCTCGGTGTCCGCCATCGGGGTGTCGTTCTTCCTGGCCCTGCTGCTCGCCTCTTCTGGCCAGATCAACCCGGTGCTGATGAGCTTCGGGGCCACCCTGGTCGTGTTCGTGGCCTCCTTGGCCGTCGCCCACGCCACCCGCGGCCACATCACCCTGGCGGTGGGCCTGATCACGCTGCTCGTGTCCACCGGGACGGCCATCGTCCTTTTGTCCATTTCGGCGCTGCGCGTCCTGCCGTCGCCCTTCAACTACTGATCCAACCCCGAGAGAAAGCGATCCGACAAGATGACCACCACCGTAGCCATCACGGGAGCCGACGGATTCATCGGTTCCCATCTGACCGAGACGCTGGTCGCATCCGGATATCGCGTCCGGGCCATGGTGCAGTACAACTCGTTCGGCTCATGGGGATGGCTCGAATCCCTCGATCCGACCGTCCTCAACTCCATGGAGGTGATCCCGGGTGATGTCCGTGACCGCGACTCGGTCATGGCCCTCATGAAGGGAGCGGACATGGTCTGCCACCTGGCCGCGCTGATCGCCATTCCATACTCCTACCAGGCTCCCTGGTCGTATCTCGAGACGAACGCGGGCGGCACGCTCAATGTGCTCGAGGCGGGCCGGGCGCTCGGGACGTCCCGGATCGTCTGCACCTCGACGAGCGAGGTGTACGGCAGCGCGCGGATCGTCCCCATCACCGAAGACCATCCGCTGCAAGCCCAATCCCCCTATTCCGCCTCCAAGATCGCCGCCGACAAGCTGGCCGAGAGCTACCACCTCAGTTTCGGCCTCCCCGTCGTCACCCTGCGGCCGTTCAACACCTACGGTCCCCGCCAGTCGGCTCGTGCCGTCATCCCGACCGTGATCTCCCAGCTGGCCGCCGGGCGCCGGGAGATCGCCCTCGGCTCATTGAGTCCGACCCGGGACTTCAATTTCGCGCTCGATACCGCCCGTGCGTTCCAGTCGCTGCTCGAAGCCCCGCTGGAAGATGTGGTCGGCCGGACCTTCAACGCCGGATCGGGTGTGGAGATCTCCGTGGGCGACACCGTCCAGCTCATCGCCGACCTCATGGGGGCAACGGTGGACATCCGTGTGGAGGACGAACGGCTCCGTCCGGAACGATCCGAGGTGACGCGGCTGGTCTCGGACAGTTCCGCCATCCGGCGCGCAGCATCGTGGAAACCGGAGCACACCCTGGCTGAAGGCCTGCGGGAGACCATCGATTGGTTCTCCGATGCGGACAACCTCAGCCACTACAAGACCGACCAGTACAACGTCTGATGATGGCGCTCGGAAAGGCGGGACCTCATGACTGAATTCACTCTTGCAGATCAGCACTGCTCCGGCGAAATGCGACATGTCGTAATTCTGGCCGGGGGAAAGGGAGTGAGGCTCCGTCCGTACACGACGGTCATCCCGAAGCCCCTGGTGCCGATCGGGGAGCAGTACTCGATCCTCGAGATCGTCCTCCGCCAATTGTCGTCGAAGGGATTCCTGCGGGCCACCCTGGCCATCGGCCATCTGGGTCAACTGATCGAGGCCTATGTAGGCGACGGATCCCAGTGGGGGATCGAGGTGGACTACGTCAACGAGGAGTCTCCACTGGGCACGGTCGGGCCCGCCCTGGTGGTCCTCGATCGACTCCCCGAGAACTTCCTGCTCATGAACGGCGACATCCTCACGGATCTGGACTACGCAGATCTTCTCGACACCCACATCGCCAGTGAGGCCCCCCTGACCGTGGCGACCTATCAACGAGTTCATCAGATCGACTTCGGCGTGCTGGACGTCGTGGACTGCAAGGTCACGAACTTCACCGAGAAGCCGCCCCTGTCCTATGCGGTGAGCATGGGGATCTACGGGGTGAGCAAGAGACATCTCGAGCGTTACACTCCCGGACTTCCCTACGGCTTCGACGAACTGATGCTCGACCTCATCGAACGTGGGACGTTGCCGGCCAGCTACCACTTCGACGGGTTCTGGCTCGACATCGGAAGACCCGACGACTACGACCAGGCGAATCGTGAATTCGACGTCCTGGGCCCGCGCCTCCTTCCCAGCCTGCAGTGACCACATACCTTCTCCTCGGTGCGAACGGATTCCTGGGAAGCCAGGTCCGCGAAGCCATCGAACGGTCAGGCAACGAATCCAACTTGGTGGCGGTGAGCGGCCACGCACCGCGCTTCGGTGTACCGGCGGGTGGACGGTGGCAACAGATGGACCTGGTGCGCGCCTCGGCCCGGGATTTGCGGGTGCTGGTCGGGAAGAGCAGGCCGGACGCCATCATCAACTGCGTCGGCTGCACGTCGGGCTCCCTCCAGCAACTCGAAGCGGTCAACACCGTGGTCGTCGAGAAGCTGGTCCAAGCTCTCTCCGTCACCGATGCCATTCCACTGGTCCACATGGGATCGGCCGCAGAGTACGGACGCCAACCCGAAGGCATCGCCATCGAGGAGTCGGCTTCGGCCCGCCCGGTCGGCGACTACGGAAGGACCAAACTGGAGGCCACCGAACTGGTGACGGAGATGGTGGAAAAAGGAGCCATCCGCGCCACGGTCCTCCGTGTCTTCAACCCGGTGGGCCCCCGAGCTCCGGCCAACTCCCTGGCCGGCATGGCCGCCTCCCAGATCCGGCGGGCGCTGGCCTCGGGCGAGCCGTCGATCACCCTCGGACCACTGTGGTCCTTTCGGGACTTCTTGGCCAGCACCGACGTCGGCACCGCTGCCGTCCGGGCCATCCACAGCGTCGATTCCCACCCGATCCTGAACGTGGGGCGTGGTGTGGCCATGTCGTGCCGGTCCATGGTCGAGCTGCTGGCCGACGCGGCCGGATTCGAAGGGGATGTCTTCGAAGAGTCCGGCGGCTCCCTGCGCTCCGCTGCGGTGCCGTGGCAGCAGGCCAACGTCGCCCTTCTCCGTCGCCACCTCAACTGGGTCCCGTCCACCCCCATCGCCCAGGCCGTGGCGGCCCTCTGGAAGTCAGGAGTCTGAAACATGTGCGGAATCATCGGAGTCACCGGAGTCGACGACGCGTTGCCGTTGCTCCTCGACGGGCTGGGCCGCCTGGAGTACCGGGGATACGACTCGGCCGGCGTAGTGCTCGTCACCGGAGACGCCCTCTGGCGGACCCGGGCGGCGGAGGGAACCCATTCGGTGCGCGACCTGCGATTGCTCGGCGAGGACGCACCCCCGAGATGTAGCGGAGGGGTCGGACACACACGCTGGGCCACTCACGGCGGGCCGACGACCGGCAACGCCCACCCCCATATGGACTGCTCCGGCAGACTGGCGCTCGTCCACAACGGCATCATCGAGAATCACGCCGAGCTCGCCGAGATGCTGGTGGCCGCCGGGCACGTGCTCGCGTCCGATACGGATTCCGAGGTGCTGCCCCACTTGGTCGAGGCAGAGATGGCCGGCGGTCTGGGCCTGGCCGAAGGTCTGCGAGCCGTGCTCAGGAAGGTCCGCGGCTCCTTCGCCGTGGCCGCGGTGCATGCCGACGATCCGGAGTTGGTGGTCGCCGCCCGACGGGTCTCCCCCCTGATCGTCGGGCTGGGCGAAGGCACCTCGTTTCTCGCTTCGGACATTCCGGCCCTGCTCGGTTCGACCCGGCAGCTGTTCGCGCTCGAGGACGACCAGCTGGTGGAGCTCAGGCCGGGTTCGATGCGGGTGACAACCCTGGACGGTGCCGACGCCCGGGCCACCGCATTGAACATCGACTGGGACGTGGCCGCTGCACGTCTCGGTGGGCACGACGACTTCATGACCAAGGAGATCCACGAGCAGCCGGCCGCGGTGGCGGCCACACTGCTCGGACACCGGCGGGACGGGGGGAGGCTTGCGCTCGACGAGGCCGCGGGACTCAGCGATCGTGACCTCCGGGCGATCGAACGGGTCTGCATCGTTGCCTGCGGCAGCAGCTATCACGCCGCCCTGGTGGCCAAGTACGCCATCGAGCAGTGGGCACGGCTGCCCACCGAGGTGGATATTGCCAGCGAGTTCCGGTATCGCAACCCGGTCCTCAATAATCGGACCTTGACCATCGGGGTCAGTCAATCGGGTGAGACCGTCGACACCCTCCAGGGCCTCCGGGAGGCTGCCGCGCTGGGAAGCAAAGTGCTGGTCGTCTCCAATGTGGTGGACTCGTCGATGGCCCGGGAGGCCGACGGCGTCCTGTACACGCGGGCCGGACCGGAGATCGGTGTCGCCGCCTCCAAGACGCACCTCACCCAGATCGTGGCCCTCGAACTCCTGGCCCTCGTGCTGGCCCAGGCCCGCCGCACCCTGTCCGTGGCCGAGATCAGCTGTGTCATGGACCAGATGCTCGCCCTTCCGGACCAGCTCGACGCCGTCCTCCAGCGGACCGATGCTGTGGCCGGAGTGGCCGGGGAGTTGGCCGAGGCACGCGATTTCTTCTACCTCGGGCGTCACGTCGGCCACCCCGTGGCCATGGAGGGTGCTCTCAAACTCAAGGAGATCTCCTACCTGCGGGCCGAGGGCTACCCGGGGGGCGAGCTGAAGCACGGACCCATCGCCCTCATCGAGCCGGGCACCGTCGTCGTCGGCGTGGCCACTCGCAACCCCCTGTGGGAGAAGATGTGCTCCAACATCCAAGAGGTCAAGAGCCGGGGGGCAACCATCGTCCTGGTTGGGTGCGACGGGGACGACCAGACGGCGGCCCTGGCCGATCACATGCTGTGGGTTCCCTCGGTTGAGCCGATGCTCTCACCGGTGGTCGATGTCGTGCCCCTCCAGTTCCTCGCCTACTGGTTGGCGCAGGCCCACGGCCATGACGTCGATCGTCCCCGCAATCTGGCCAAGACGGTGACCGTCGAATAGGCGGGTGGACCGCTCGGAGGCCCCGGGGCGCGGCCTCCGCACTCCACCAACCCGTGGGGGGCGCCGGTCAGAACAGGGGTAGCATCGACCGGAGTGAGGGTGGTACCCACGACCGAAGTTCGTAGGCTCGCACCATGACCACCGATCCCCCTCGACCCCCGAGCTGATGCCACGTCGCGAGGGCAGGCGCATCTGGCCATGGGCGGTCGTGGGCTCGGCCTGCCTGGCCGTCCTGCTGGTCGTCGTGCTGACCACTTCCACCAACGGTGCTCCGGGTCGATCCAATGGCCAGGACCTCCGCCAGCAGCTGGCGGTGCCGGCCTATATGAGCCCGACGCAGGAGGCGGGCAGCTGGGCCCGTCTGATCGGCTCGCGGCCCGGGACGGTCGGGATCGTCGTGGCCAACGTGGACAGTGGACCCGGCACCCTGCCCGTACCGGCCTGGGCCGCGGTCATCCACAGAGCCCACGCGGCGGGAAGCAAGGTCCTCGGCTACGTGGACTCCGGATACCTGGGAAGGCCGGTCACCGGTCATCCCGACGGGCTCCTGACGAGAACAGGCGGCGCCGGGCTCGAGGCCTGGACCACCCAGATCGAGGCAGACGTGGACGCCTGGTACCGGTTTTACGGATCCGACATCGACGGGGTCTTCTTCGACCAGGGCACCGACGCGTGCGGACCGACACCGTCGTCTCAGCTGTATGCCGACGAATACGAATCTCTTACCCGGTACGTGGAGGGAGCCCATCCCGGATCGTTGACCGCTCTCAGCCCGGGGACCGCGGTTCCGAAGTGCTACCGGAACTCAGCTGGTGTGCTGGTCACGTTCGAGGGCAGTTACGCGGACTACACCGGCACATCCGCCTCGCCGGCCGATGCCTACCGGCCCCTCAATTGGACACCGTCCGGTCCGGACCGGATCTGGAACATCGTCTACGGAGCGGCGACGCAAGGGGAGATGGACAGCGCCGTCGCTCTCAGCAAGAGCCGGAACGTCGGGTATATCTACGTGACCAACGGCGCCAGGGCGAACCCCTACAGCGCCATCCCGTCCTACTGGACAGACGAACAGGGGCAGACCTTCCCCCGGTGACGACGACGGCCCGGTCGACCCCGTGCCTGTCTACAGCGAGGATACGTCGAGGAACTCGTCGTCACCGGAGAGGGCGACGGCCAGATTCCGGCGCGAACCGACCCCCAGTTTCCGGTAAGCCTTCGCCAGATGACCCTCGACGGTCTTGACGGAGATGTAGAGATCGGACGCGATTCCCTGGTTGGTCATTCCCGTCGCGGCCAAACGGACCACGCGGAGCTCAGCCGGCGTCAGTGAGTCGGGGCCGGTGTAGCCGAGCCGGCGCGGTCGCGCCCCGGCGGCCCGCAACTGGATGCCCGCTGTCTCGACCAGTTGGTGGGCGCCGCACATGGAGGCCAGGTTGGCTCCCCGGCGGAGCACGCTCCTGGCCTCCTCCTTCTTCTTGCTCTCGACCAACACCGTTCCGAGTTCCACCAGGGCATTGGCCGCCTCGAGCCGGGCCGGTGAAGGCTCGAGCAGCTCGGCGGCCTCCACGAGCCAGGCTGTCCGCTCGTCGAGGTCGGGTGTCGCGGCCGCCATGGCCCGGAGCCCCAGACCGATCGTGCGCACGGCCCCGAAGGACCGGGCCAGGCGGAGGTGCTCGTCGGCCAGACGACCGGCGTCGTCCCACTCACCGAATCCGGCCAGCACCATGGCTGCGTCGGCGCGCCATGGACTGAGGGCAGGATTGACGATCCCGGCGCTGAGGGCGTCATCGCCAACGCCGAGCAGCTCCTCGAGCCCCTCGTTCTGATGGTCACGGGCCACCAGGAGCCGGCCCCGTTCGAGGCGGGCGAGGCCCCGAAGGATCGAGTCGTCTATCTCGTCGATGGCCATCGAGTCCGAGATACGTGCCGCCTCGTCGATCTTTCCCTGTCCGACGAGGGCATCGACGAGCCCGATGGTCGGTCGACGTCGTCCGCTCACGACCCGGGCGTCGCGCTTGTGCCCCCTTCTGCACTCCTCCTCCGCTTCGGTGAGCGAGCCCTGCCAGAGGAGTGAAATGGCCGAGAGAAGGGAGAGGCGACGGTCGGATGTGATTCCGTCCATTCCACCAATCCGCTCCCGAGCCCCCTTGAGGATGTTGTCCACCGATTCGAACCGATCGGCGCACAGGAGCCCGAAACAGGCCATGGTCTGGACCCGGTCCACGATCGGGTCGGAGCTGAGGAGCTGATCGACGCCGACCACCTTCTCGAGCCTGTGGGCCAACTCGTCGGACGAGATCGACGATGCCGCTGCTTCATGGATGTCGATCAGGACCCCGGCCATCTGAGGCATGGCGTGCGTGTTGTTGCCGGGCTCGGCCAGGAGCACTTTCAGTCTGTCGAGGCCGTGGCTCCGCTCGGCCGGGTGGCTCGACGCCATGGTGAGGGCCAGCTCGAATTCGATGCGGAGGTCGCGATCGATGGCATCGAGCCGGTCTTTGAGGCCCCGGACAGTCTTGACCGTCTCGGTTCTGAGCTGGGGGGCGTCGGCCGGATCGCGCAGGAGTCCGATCGCCACTCGGATCAATGCCGCGTCATCGGCTACCCCGAGCTGGATGGCTCGCCGGAAGTGGAGCAGCGCCGATGGGCGCTGCAGTGCGATCTCGGCGGAGGCCAGATCGAGGTACAGGCCACCTCCCTGACTGGAAGGTGGCGACTCCAGCAAGGCGCGGTTGAGGCACCGGAGGGCCAGATCGACGTCGCCGGACCCCAGCGAGGACCGACCCATCTGCTGGAGCCGGTCCGCGGTCTCGAGATCGCCGGCCGGCTCGGTGGCCAGCAGATGCTCTGCGGTGACGGCCACACCGGCCCCGTGCTCGGCGAGGAGGCGCGCGGCACGGGCATGGAATTGGGATCGCCTCGCCGTTGGGATGTCGTGGTAGATCGCCCAACGGATGAGGGGCGAGGTGAACGTGATGGGCCGCCCGGGCCTGACCAGCTCCATCTGTGCCGCCTCGTCAGCCGCTCGCTCGGCCGCCAGCGCATCGATCTTCGCCAATTGCCGCGCCACTGAGGAATCGGCCTTGTCGCCGAGGATGGCACAGGCCTGCAGCAGGTCAGAGGCGGCCACCGACAGATGGGCAAGACGACTGAGGACGAACTGGGTGATCTTCGGCGAGGGTATGCGCTCCACCAGCCCGGCCATGTCGGCGGTGGGCTGCACCCGCCGGTGACCGAGGGCAGACAGAAGGGCCTTGAGGAAGATCGGCGTTCCTCCGGTGGCGTCGTAGCAGGCGGCCACGAAGCTCGGGTCGGGATCCTCACCGAAAAAGGCGGCGATCATCATCCAGACGGACTCGGGGCGCAGGGGCTCGAGTATGAACTGGCGGATCTCCGGCTCGGTGAGGAGTGACTCGATCGGGCGGAGGCCGACCCCGGGGTGAAGCGGTCGGGCACTGACCAGGAGCCAGATCTGCTGGCTCTCGAGGCGACGGACCACGTATTGGAGGACGGCCAGCGTCTCGCGGTCGGCCAGATCGGCGTCGTCGACGGCCAGCAGGACCGGACCGATGTCGCGGAGCGCGATGATCAGCGAGTAGAACATCGGACCGATCTCGTTGGGATCGCGACGTGCCGCGTCGGCCGTGCCTATCAGCGCCTCGATGGCCGCCGTGTGCTCCAACGGGGTATCGGACCCGTTCATATGTGTGGCGGCCGACTCGACGAATCTGCGCAGGACGCCGAACGGGGTCCGCTTCTCCACCTCGCCGCCCCTGGCCCGGAGGACCAGGCAGCCGGCGTGGGCGGCCAGGCCGCAGGCGGCGTTGACCAGCGCGGTGCGGCCCGAACCCCACGGTCCTTCGATGGCGATGCACCGGCTGGGCACGTCGAGCGACTGGCTGAAGATGGCCTCGAGCTCTGTCAGATACTGGCTCCGCTCAAGGAGGCGGGGCCCGATCAGTGTGCGCGAGCGTCGGTCTGTGGGTTGCGGCGTTAGTTGAGAGACGACCACGACGAGCCCCTGCCGATTTCCGATGCCGAGCAGCATCGTTCGTCGATGAATCGAAAATGCCGATGCACCGGGGCGCGATTGACCGTCAGCACCGGTGAAACGTCGTGAGTCGTGACGTCACCCGACAGATGCTTCCTGTTGCCGAACAACTGGCACTCCGCCGAGCGACTGTTATCGAAGTCGATGACAGTTCGCGTTTTCTTCATGTGCTTATCGTAGGGGCTGGCGCGCGCTAATTGCCAAGGAAATCTGTAACGATGAGGTCCCCACGTTCGTTACACCTCGGCGCGGCAGCCGACTGCCGGTTGTGTCAGTCACCCGCGTAGTGAACGCCCCGTCACCTTGAGCGGTCAGGACTCGTCTTGAAAATCAGAGATCATCCCGACAGTGGTACGGCAGACGCGGGGAGTGCTCTTGCACCGCTCCGATCTGTCACCCTCAGTGGTCAGACCACTGCACGATCTTTCTCCCATCGGCAAAAGAAATTCCGGCGATCGTCGAATCCGATGGCGCCGGAGGACCGGTCCGACCCCCGACGCGTCCATGCTTCCCACACGGCCAGGGGTGGTCGACCGGGGGGCGGGGGTGCCGCCGGGCAACTTCGAGGGTGGCCCGTGTCCCCGGAGGCCCGTAGTCTCGGGACGAGGACACAATCGTGATGCTTACCGCCCACCGACCCGTTCGGACTCGCGGCGGGCCGAGCAGGGGGGTTCGCATGGGGAAATTCCGGTCCTCTTCGGTGGCCCGTGTCGTCGGCGTGGTCGTCGTGCTGGCCGGGTGCCTCCTCGTCCCGTCCCTCGCATCCGGCCCGGCGTCTGCTTCGGTGCCGAGGACCGCCTCATCCAGGACCACCGGTCAGGTCACCTGCTCCTTCTCGGCCACCGTGGCGTTCTCGCCGGCATTGAAGGATTCCGGGGGCGGCAGCCATGCCTCGTTGGTGACCGGTGGAAAGTTGACCAAGTGCCACACGACCAATCGCTCGGTGACCGTCACCAGTGGCTCGTTCACCGGATCGTTCGCCCGGAGCCCGCTCATCTGCAAGACGGATGCGCTGACTGGGGCCTCGCCGACGTTCACCTTGCACTGGAAGGGTGATGTGAGCGACCGGCCGACGACCTTCAATTCCACCACGGTGGCGGGCACACGGTCGACGGATTCGTTCTCGGGTCCGGCCAGCGTCAAGGTGACCAAGCCGGCCAAGGCACCGAGCGCATGTGCCACGTCCGGGGGTCTCAAGTCGCTCGTGATGGCCGGCACTCTCACCTCGGGGACGCCACCGGCACCCGGCTGGTGGGTGGCACCGGCGGGCAACCTGCCGTGGCAGTGGTATCTGGCCGGCGCACTGGATACCACCAATGCGACGCAGATGGGCACGAACGACAAGCTGCCGGACGGGAGCGCAGCCCCCGACCCGGTGGTCTACGACATCGATGCCATCGAGAACTCGGCCTCCACCGTGGCCGCCCTGCACGCCAAACACGATCACGTCATCTGCTACATCGAGGTGGGGACGGCCGGCGACTATTACACGACGGCCCAGGAAGGGATCGGCACCACCTACTTCGACCAGCTGCAGTCGGATGGCGACCTCAGTGCGACCCAGCTCCAGGGCTACCCGGAGTACTACATCGACATCAACAAGGCGACCGCGGTGAGCATCATCGAGTCGATGATCAAGCAGCAGTGCGCCGACAAGGGTTTCGACGCCGTGGAGACCGATCTGGACGAGACGTACAACAACAACGAGGGCACGACGCCGTGGACGATCACCGAGGCCGATGAGCAGACCTATCTGACCACCCTGGCCGATTACATGCACTCACTCGGGCTGGGTTGGATAGCCAAGGACCTCGACGACACAGGTGACGGCTTCGCCGGGGTCATGGAGCCACTGGCCTCGGGCATCATCACCGAGCAGTGCAACGAATACGGAACGTGCGGGCAGCTGACCAGCTACGAGGGGCACAAGGCGGTGCTCAACGCGGAGTACACCTCGTCGCTCTATCCGGGGTTCTGCACCTACGACGACGCCAACGGCATCAACGGCGCCCTGTTCGACAACAATCTCGACGGCCCCCGCTCGCCTTGCCCCGGACCGTCATGAGCAGGAAGCGACCGCCGCAGGCGCCCACCTGCACCTGAAGGCCCCGGCCGCTCACGAGCGGGTGCGGTCGATGACGGGCGCGTCGTGCAGGAGGTCGCGGAGGGCCGGCCGGTTGAGCTTCCCGAGCACGCTGTGCGGTAGCTCGTCGGCGAACCGGAGGTACTCGGGGACCTTGAACGTGGCCAGTTGCGAGGCGCAGTAGCCGGCGAGCGTCTCGGCGGAGACCGGCTCGGCCACAACGACCACGGCGCCGACCCGCTCCCCGAGCTCGACATCGGGCACCCCGACCACACCGACATCGACGACGCTCGGGTGGGTCCGCAGGACCTCTTCCACCTCGACCGGCCCGAATTTCTCGCCCCCCCGATTGATGGTGTCGGAGAGCCTGCCCGACGGGTAGAGGTAGCCGTCGTCGTCCTGCCATCCGGTGTCGCCGGTGTGGAGCCACTCCGAGGTCGTGTTCTGCCGGGCCCGCACGACCAGCTCGCCGACGCTGCCGGGCTCCACCGGCGCACCCGACACCGGGTCGACGATCTTGACGTCGACACCGGCCAGTGGTCGGCCCACCGAGCTGAGGCGATCACCGCGTCGATGGTCGTCGGGCGTCAGGGCCGCGTACGCCCCGAGCGTCTCGGTCTGTCCGAACGTGTTCGAGAAGTCGACGTTCGGTAGCTCGGCCACCGCCCGGCGGATCAGGTCCACCGGGGCCGCCGCCGCGCCGTAGCTGAGGGCTCGCAGCGAGCTGAGGTCGGTGGTGGCAAAGCGAGGGTGGTCGAGGATCCGCCGCAGCATCGTCGGCACGACGAACGTCTGGGTGACCCGGTGCGCCTCGACCATCGACAGCCACAGCCCGGCGTCGAACTTGGGCATCAGGACCAGCTGCTTGCCCTGGTGCAGGGAGATGAAGAGGCCGAGGGTCCCGGCGATGTGGAAGATGGGGGCCGACATCATGTCGACGATCTGGTCCGCTCGAGGATCGATCGGCTGCGAATAGAAGGCCAGCCGGTCGGTGACGACGCCGTGGCTGATGGAAATGGGTTTGGGCAGCCCGGTGGTCCCGCTGGTGAACAGCACGAGGGCGGTGTCGTCCCCATCCCCCACCGCGGCGGACCCGGCGGGCCCGGCGGTGTCTGCCGCCGACACGGACTCCTCGGTCAGCACCGGCCCGGCGATGACCGACCGCAGCCCGTCGGCGAACTGGGCGCCGGCCACCCCGACGCGTGCGCCGACCAGCTCGGCCAGCTGTCCGAGCTCACCGGGGGTCAGGTAGGCATTCATCTGGGCGGTGGCCGCGCCCAGCCGTGCTGCCCCGAGGATAGTGGCGACCGAGAGAGCGCTCCCCAGATTGACCAGCGCAACCCGGTCCCCGGGGCCTACTCCCAACCCGGCCAGCGCCGAGCACGCCTGTCTGATGCGGGATTCGAGTTGGCGGTAGGTGTACTCGTTGCCGTCCACCACCAGCGCGATCCGGTCGGGAACGCTCTCGAGGGCGACGTCGGTGGCGTGCCCGACGTTCATCGGGGACGACTTCGGTGATCCGGGGCCGGTGACGTTGTCGAGGTTCGCATCGACGGGTCAGCCGGAGGGGAGGGGTGCGAAGGGGGTCACGGTGACCCAGCAGGTTCCTTGGGCCTTGCCCTGGGAGGTCAGCTGGCACTGCGGGGAAGGTGGGACGTTGTTGTGGAGCCTCACGATCTTGTACTCGGTCGGTCCGTAGCGCTTGTCCGGGCCGAAGCTGAGGATGGGGGTCGACGTACCCGGGAAGTCGGTGATCTTGGACATGGCGGTTACGAAGGTGCGCCGGTTGAGGTCGGACCCGGCGTCCCGTGCCGCCTTGGCGAACAGGGTGATGGCCTGGCACCACCCGACGACGGGCCCCTGTTGCTCGATGTAGTCGGTCGTGGCGCCCTGCGGGATCTGTGGGTAGGCCTTGTGCCACGGGGTCCAGCAGGCCTGCACCCCCGTGTCGTAGCCGCGCGGGCCTGTGTAGTCGGACTTGTTGGTGCCACCCCCGAGGGTCTGGGTGGTCAGGCCCTCCTGGCCGTCGAGGGCCTTCTCGTACGGGATCGGGATCAGCCCGAGCGCCGATTCGATGCTCTCCTCATAGTCGCTGAGGAGGAGCTTGGGGTACCACTGCTGCTGGGTCTCGGCCTGCAGCACCGGATAGAACACGTTGAACGGGATGAGGGGGATGACAGAGGTGATGCCCGCGGTCCGGAGTTGCTGGACGACGAGCGGGGCCTGGGTGTCGGTGGTGGCGGTGTCGTCGGGGTCCGAATCGATGGTCTTGACCACCGCGGTGATGCCGGCGTTGCGGAGGTCGGGGATGAGGTAGTTGTTGAGGGCCAGCTGGTCCGATGCCCGGTTTCCGGCGATGATCCCGACCTTTGTGGTCCCACCGAGGAGGTGGGCGCTCAGCCCCCAGTTCACCACGGCCTGGAGGATGGTGGCCTGGTCGGGTCCGGTCCACCACAGGTAGGGCGAGCCCTCGTTCGTCCAGGTGGTCACCGTCGACCATGCGCCGATGAACGGGGTGTGGCCCTCCTGGGTGATGCAGAGCTGGTCGTCACCCGTCCAGTCCCCGATGCCGTCCAGCACCGCGAAGGCTGCCGGCGATCCCTCGGTCCAGCTCTTGCACAGCGCCCGCATCTGGGTCTCGTTGGTCGGGTCGAAGGTGGTGATGATGGGATTGATCTTCCGGCCGTTGATACCCCCGGAGTCATTGACCTGCTTGACGTAGAAGTTGATGGCCTTGTCCTGCTCGGCGTATTCGGGGTCGGATGCGAACCCCTCCTGACCGGCCAGTGAGTTGAGGGACACCACCGGGAAGACGACGTTGATGGTGCTTGCGGTGATCCCGCGGGTCGACGTGCTGGCCGAGCTGACCGGGCTGGGCGACGAGGTGGATGACCCGCCCGTCGTCGCCGGGGAGGTCGACGGGGATGACGATGGGGACGACGATCCGCAGGCCGCGGCACCGACCAGGACCACGGCCACGGCCATCAGGGCGTGGACCGGGGCCGGGCCGGCCCGGCGGGCGGAGGGGCCTGACGCCCGGGTCGACCGTCCCAACGGGTTCCACCAGCTGCTCGCGCCCATCTCCGTCGCTCCTTGTCGGCCCACGGCTCCCCGACCAGCTCTCTTCGGACATCGGCGGCCCGTCTGGCAGGACATAACCATATTGAGTGGGTACGGTACTCACAACCCGGTGCCGTCGCCGGTCCTGCCAGCCCGCCGGGCTCCGTCCTGGCGAGCGCTCCGGGGTACCGAAACGGGAGCGGGCTGCTGCGCTGTCGCCCGTCGGGGCGACGGGCGGTCCGTCGAGCGGGCTGCTCGCGGATCTCTCGATGCTCGCGGTCCATTGAAGAGGTGTGAGTTGGGACAGGTGCAGGTTCAATTTGCGATCGATGACCCGGAGCGGGCCGATGCCATCGTCGAGTCGCTCCTGGCCCGGCGGCTGGTGGCCTGTGGCCAGCGGTTGGGGCCGGTGACCAGTCGCTACTGGTGGAACGGCTCGCTCGAACAGGCTGCGGAGTGGCTGGTCCTGCTCAAGACCCGATCCGAGCTCACCTCACGGGTGATCGAGTCCATTGTCGCCGACCATCCCTATGAGGTCCCAGAAGTCGTCGCCGTGGACATCGACCAGGGCAGCGCCGGCTACCTCGACTGGATCGACGCCGTCACGGCCCGGCTCCCGTGAGCCCGGGGTCGACGGTTTCGGCCGGGGAGGCGACGGCACAGGAGCGGAGGAGGTTGGCCGACGCCGGCACCTCGGTCGGCGAGGTACTCGACCGGCTCGGGCGGATCCGGGTCGCCGGCGCACTCAACATCTACGACGAAGACGACTGCATCGGGTGGGGGGACGAGCCCGGTCAGGCAACGGCGCGCCGGCGTGCGCTCCGCGGCTACCTGGTGGCCCGTTGGACGGCTCCCGTGGTCCTGGTCGGCGAGGCCCCCGGAAAAGACGGCGCCCGCCGGTGCGGGGTGCCGTTCACCTCGTGCCGGCAGCTCTCGGGGTCGGGACCGGCCGAGCCGACGGCCACCATCGTGCACCGGGTGCTTTCGGAGCTGGGCTGCGAGCGGGAAGTCCTGCTCTGGAACGCATCGATGCTCTTCGCACCCGGCAACCGCGATCCCCGGCGGGCGGAGGTGGGGGCCTGTTCACACGTGCTCGACCTGGTCTGCCGCGGGAGGGTGGTGCTGGCCGTCGGCCGCTTCGCCCAGGCCGCCACCGGTGCTCCCTACATCCGTCATCCGTCCCACGGTGGCGCCCCGCGGTTCGCCGAGGGGTTGCGGGTCGGGCTCCGGTCGCCGCCGGGAACCGACCTCCGAGAGGCGTTGGACCGACTCGACCGGGCACGCCTGGCTCGGCCGGCCTGAGCGACCGGGGCCGATGTCTGCCCGGCGGCCGTCGGCCGTACACTGCTGACAATGCTCTATTACGGCCACGGTTCGTGGATCTTCCTGGTGGTGATCGCCGGGACGTTCGTGATGCGGATGATGGCCTCCCAGCGCCGCCGGGGGGGACGCAGCGGAGCGTGGGGCCCGGGCAGCTCGTTCACCAGGGGGAACCGCTCTGGCCCGGGGCCCGGACCCCCGGGTGGGACCCGGGTTTCCGACACGACGACCGCAGGCACCGCGCCGGGTTGGTTCGCCGACCCCTTCTTCAAGCACGAGCAGAGGTACTGGTCAGGGGCAGAGTGGACCGAGCACGTCACCGACAACGGTGCTCCCGGGACAGATCCCCCACCCTCTGATCCCGGCCCGCGCCGTACCCTCTGATCCCGTCGGTCGGTGTGGTCGCGCACGCGCCCCCGTTCGACCCGCTCGGCCCAGGCTGCACGCAACCGCCCCCTCCCGGTACGATCGGGTAGGCCCAGGGATCGGGGAGGACATGGCACAACGAGAGGGACCGAAGATCTGCCTCATCGGCGCTGGAGGCATGTCCTTCGGACCGGTCATGGTCCTCGACGCCATCAACACCCGGCGCATCCGGGGAGCGACGATGATGCTCCACGACATCAGCCCGGAGCGCCTCGAGGTGGCCCGCCGATTTGCCGTCCGGGTCAACGAGCGGAACGGGTCTCCCATCACCATCGAGGCCTCGCTCGATCCGGCCGAGGCGCTCACCGGCGCCGACTTCTGCCTGACCAGTGCCGAAGTGGGACGCTGGCAGCACTGGATCGAGGACTACGAGATCCCGGTCCGACACGGGGCCACCCAGATCACCGGTGAGAACGGGGGGCCCGGTGCCGTCTTCCATTCGCTGCGCTCGATCAGGACCATGCTCGGCATCTGCGGCGACATGGAGAGGTACTGCCCGGACACGTTCCTCATCAATCTGACCAACCCCCTGAGCCGGGTGGCCCTGGCCATCAACAACGGGTCTGCCATCAACAACATCAGCATGTGCCACGAATTCGCCGGTGGGGTCGGGCGCATCGCCCAGCTCCTGCGGATCCCGAGGAGGAAGATCGCGGCCAAGGCGTCGGGCATCAACCACTTCACCTTCTTCACCGAGATCAAGCGGTCCGACACCGGCGAGGATCTCTATCCGCGCCTGCGTCGGCTGTGGCAGAAGCGGTACTTCGACTTCCCGCCCCCCGTGACGGCCACGGCGCGGCAACTCGTGAAGGTTCCCTGGGTGCAGATGATGGTCGAGCAGATGTACTCACCGTTGGTGGCCCACATGTTCCGCGAATACGGGCTCCTGCCGTGTTCAGTCGACAGCCACATCGGCGAGTACGTCCCCTTTGCCAAGGAAGTCGCCGGTTGGCACCCGGTTCCGGTCTACTTCCATCAGGGGGTCATGACCCGCGTGGAGCGGATGGTCAACCGCTACGGCAAGGGGGACTCCCTCATACCCATGCACAAGGCGGGGCGATCGGTCGAGGAGGTCTTCCCCGTCATCGGGGCCATCTGGTCGGGCGATGCCCGGAACATCAATGCCGTCAATGTCCCCAACCGCGGATACGTCCCCAACCTGCCCGAAGGAGCCATCGTCGAAGTCCCGGCCGTCGCCGACGGGACGGGCGTCGTCGCATCCGACATGCCGCCCGTCATCGAGCCATTGGCCGGGTTCATGAGGACCCAGATCGAGTTACAGGAACTGGTGGTCGAGGCGGCGATCAAAGGGGATCCGGCTCTCGCCTTCGACGCGCTCCGTCGCGATCCGCTCTCTCCGACCGATGAGGCCTCGTGCCGCAAGATCTTCGATGAGCTGATGGTCCTCCAGGCCGACTCGCTGCCGTTCTGATCGGCTCGTGGCCGCGGCGCCGGCCGGGTCATGGCCTCCCCACGACGACGTCCCCTGATTGATCGACGGCCACGCAGAAGGAGGTCGAAGGGCAGGAGATGGACGTGAGATGGCGCCCGCCATCGACGTCGGCGCGAACCCAGGTGTGGTTGCTCCACTGGAGCACGCCTCCGGAGTCGTCGCTGGCCGCGCAGTAGGAATCCGAAGGGCACGAGATACCGGTCACGGTGACCCCGATCGTGGTCGCGGTTGCCTGCCCGGGCTCGATATGGATCGGTCCGGACCATGACAGGCCGTTCCAGACGAAGGACCCACCCGACTCGTCGACGGCGGTGCAGAACGAGGCGGTCGGGCACGAGACGCCGGCGAAGGAGGAGGGGTCCGAGAAGGAGTCCGGCATGGTCCATTGCGAGCCGTTCCACTGCGAGATGCCGCCAGAGGCCGACACGCAGAACGACGATGAGACGCACGAGATGGCCGATACGGATCCCCAGTCGCCACTGGTGCCCGACCATGTGCCGCCGCTGTACGCGAATGCATTCCCCTGGGCATCCACCGCGGCGCAATAGCCGGTCGGGGCACACCCCACCGCTTCGAGGCTGCTGGCTTCCTCGACGGTCACCGGGGGAGACCAGGACTGACCGTCCCAGCTGGTCACCTGGTCGCCGGCTGTCGGCACGGCCACGCAGAATGCCGGGTTGGAGCAGGAGACGGAGATGGCCCCCGCGCCGACCGGCTGCGCGGCCGCCGGCACGGGCCCGGTCCAACCGCTGCCGTTGAAGACGTAGGCCCGGCCGACGCTGTCGAGGGCGATGCACGAGGTGGGGCTGCCACAGGACACGGACTCCAGCCCCGCCCCCGTGGCCACCGGGAGCGGGCGGGCGAAGCGGAGCGGCCCGGAGTTTCCGGGAGCCGACGAGGACGTGGCGGGGACCGAGGGAGTCGTCCGGGTGGTGGCCGTCTGGGCGGCCCTGCCGCCATGGCAACCGGCGGCCACCAGTGCCGTGCAGACGAGGAGTGGGAACCAGTATGCCGGACGCACGTCAGATCACCTTGCCGGCCCAGGTGCTGGGCGCTGGATCCCAACGTACCTCAGCGGGTATCTGTTGAGGGTGCGGTCGAGAGGCCGAGGACAGGAGCGCTGATGCAGGATCCGTATGACTTGGAGCGCTTTGTCGTCGCCCAGGACTCCGGGGGGGCCTACGACCGGGCGGTCAGGGAGCTGCAAGACGGGCGCAAGGTGACCCACTGGATCTGGTTCGTGTTCCCACAGATCGCCGGCCTGGGGCGGAGTGCCACATCGAAGGCGTTCGCCATCTCGTCACTCGAGGAGGCGAAGGCCTACCTGGACCACCCTGTGCTCGGTCCACGGTTGATCGAATGCGCCGGCATCCTCGCCACCGCGCGGCACAGCCGTGCGGAGCAGATCCTCGGCGCCGTCGACGCACAGAAACTCTGCTCGTCGATGACGTTGTTCATGCGGGCAGAGCCTGCACAGCCGGTGTTCCAGACGGTGCTCGACCGGTGCTTCGGCGGGCGGGCCGATCCGGCCACCGAGCAGCGGATCTGACCCGCCGTGCCGGACGCCCCGGCTCAGCGGCCGAGCAGTGCCGCGATGTTGTCGTGGAAGAGGCCGGGCGCACACTCCGGCGAACCTCCGCCTCGGGCATAGTCCTCGACCGGTGTGGCGGTGCCCTCCGAGTGCGGGTAGTCACTGCAGCACATGAACAGGTCGCCGGCCTTGGCCGACAGCCGGGCCGGCTGCTCGTAGGAGAACGATGACACGCGGACCTGGTGCTGGAAGTACTCGCTCGGACGGAGATCGAGCTTCGTGGGCACCTGACCGTTGAGGACGGAGGTGAACTCCCAACCGCCGTCGAGCATCAGCAGGTACTGCGGAACCCAGATGGAGGAGAGCTCGACGATTCCGAGCTTGAGCTCCGGGTACCGGGCGAGCACGCCGTTCAGGATCAGGTCGGTGGCGGCGATGGCCGGTGGAACCCACAAGAAGATCGATTCGATGGCCGGGACGAAGGACTCATCGGGATCCGGATAGAACGCTTCGTCGAAGAGGCGAGGTTGGTCGGCGACGTGGAACACGGGCGTGACGCCGTGATGGACGAACGAGGCCCAGAGCCGGTCATGATCGGGATGGGACAGTGGCCGGCCGTCTACCGCGGCCGGGGCGATCATGGCCAGCCGCACGCCCGCTGACGAGAGCTCGGACAGCTGGCGCTCCAGCCATACCGGATCCCGGAGGGTGAGGTGGCCGACGGGGTGAAGACGACCGGCGCCGTCGGCCACAACCGTCGCGCACCACCGGTTCCACGCGGCCATGTTGGCGGTGAGGGCGATCAGTGATTCCGACAGGCGGCGTTCCCAGAGCAACCCGAAGTTGGGGAACAGGACCGCCTCGTCGATGCCCATCGTGGTCAGCTGCGTTGCCCTGGCCCCCGGATCCCAGTAGTCCCGGGGAAGCGTGTCGTCGTAGGAGTACTCAGGAGGGAGGTGCTGCCGGCACCGCTGACGGTTCCGCCCGATGGCCACGGTGTCCCCGGGCCATTGCACGTCGGCGAGGTCGAGGCGTCGGTTTCGCCAGGTGAGCCACGGATAGCCGAACTCGTCGTCCTCGATGGCCAGCGCCTCGTCCACCAGACCCGGGTCGATGTGCTCGGCCCACAGCGAGCGGCTCTCGTACAGGTGCTGGTCCGAGTCGATAACGGAGCTCACCGGGCCCAATCTAATGGACGGGACGGTCTCAGTCTCGGGCGAACCGGCGCGGCGATCGCCCCGGGTCGCCCCGGCTGTTCCGCGACCGCCAGGGTCGGGACCGGATGCCCCTCGACTACGGTCTTGTCGACCGAGGAGGGCTGATGATCGAGCAGGTGATCGAGAGCTGGCATGCCTATCTGCGTGGCGAGCTGCCCGGCGGATTGGACGGACTGCTCGACGACGAGGTCGTGTTCTATTCGCCGATCGTCTTCACCCCCCAGCGGGGCAAAGCGGTCACCACCCTCTACCTGCAGGCCGCGGCACAGACCCTTCCGGGCGACCAGGCACCTCCGACCGCGGCCGGCAGCGGTACCAGAGGAAGCTTCCGGTACACGAAGTCGGTGTGCTCGGGGGACACCGCAGTGCTCGAATTCGAGACCGAGGTCGGCGGCATCTATGTGAACGGCGTCGACATCATCCGCGGCAATGATGCGGGCCGCATCGTCGAGTTCCGGGTGATGATCCGGCCGTTGCAGGCGGTCAACCTCGTGCACGAGCAGATGGCGGCCACGCTCGAGCGGATGAAGCCCGCCCCGTGACTCGTCACCCTTCGCCCGCTCGGTGCCTGACTCCCGTACCCGACCAGATCATGTCGACCGCCCGCTCCGCCCACCCCGGCACGGACGGCTCACCGGCCACCCGTCGGGCGAACACCGATCCCGCCAGCATCTGGAGGGCGAGATCGAGATCGACGTCAGGGTGGAGCTGGCCCAGTTCGACGGCGGTCTCCAACAGCGACCTGACGTAGCCCATCCGAGGTCCGACGACCCGCTCCCGATGGAGGGCGAGGGCGGTCGGGTCCTCGCGTGCGCCGATCAGGGTGCCCACAACCTCCAGGCAACTCTCGGCGAAGCGCTCGTCGAATTCGGTCAGATAGTCGATGAGGTCTCTGCGTGGATGGCGTGAGGTCCCAGGTGACAGGTGGGTCGAGTTGTTGCCGGCGATGGCTGCGGTGATCAGGTCAGCCTTGTCGCGATAGCGACGGTAGATGGTGGTCCGGGCGACACCGGCCTCGCAGGCCACGCTCTCCATCGAGACCCTGGCGTAGCCCAGTTCGTCGAGCTGGCGGAGGGCGGCTCCGGTGATGGCCGAGCTCGCCCGTTGATCGCGGGGCCGACCGGGCCCGCGTATGGCGCTTCGGGGTGCGGGCGCCGGTGTGGTTGCCGCGGCGTCACCCACTACGGGCCGCGGCCGCGGCGGGGGCCGGTGCAGCCTCGGGCCCATGGGCGACACTGGGCACGAAGTCGCGCTGGCGCACCAGGGCGAAGGAGCCGATCGAGCCGATGAAGGCGATCACTGCGCCGATGACCATGAGGTGGTCGAGGGTGGCCGAGAACCCGACGCGGTAGGCCTGGAGAAGTGCACTTCGGGACGCGGCCGACGGTATGGCGGTCATGGCCTCGCGCACGCCGCCCCCGGCCAGGGCACCCTGGAGGGCAGTGCCGCCGTGGGCGACCACCGCCTGGCCTGCGGGCGATCCGCTCAGCGCGGCGAGGGTGTGGTGTTCGATCTGGGTCTGGAACACCGTGCCCAGCCCGGCGATCCCGGTGGCGATACCGACCTGGCGGAACGTGTTGTTGGCGCCCGAGGCCATGCCGCTGCGCTGGGGCGGCACGACCGAGATGGCCGACGATGCCAGCACCGGGTTCACCGTCCCGATCCCGATGCCGGCGACGACGAAACCGGGTAGGAGGACCGTCCATCCCGAGGAGGCCTGGGTGGTGGCCATGAGCAGGAGGCCGACGGCGATGAGGAACATACCGGTACCGAGCAGATACCGGGCCTGCATGCGCACGGTCAACTTCCCGGCAAAGGGGGCAACGGCGAAGGCGAGCACGGTGATGGGCAGAAAGCGGACCCCGGCGGCCAGTGGTCCGTACCCGAGATCATCCTGGATGTACAAGGTGAGGTACAAGAACATGGCGAAGATGGAAGCCGCGATGGTGAACGCGGCCAGCGAGACGCCGACCATGGCCGGGCGCTTGAAGAGGGTGAGATCGAGCATCGGGTCCCTCTGACGCCATTCGGCCACCACGAAGACGATCAGCAGGAAGGCGGCACCGATGAGCAGACCGGTGATGAGAGCACTGCCCCATCCGTCGTCGGGACCGCGCACCAGGGCGAAGACCAGCATGAAGAGGGCGACGGAAAACGAGAGGAATCCGATCCAGTCGATACGCCGGTGGTTCGGGTCCTTCGACTCGTCCACCTTGGCCAGCGTCACGAACACGGCCAGCACGCCGATGGGCACGTTCACGAAGAAGATCCATCGCCACCCGATGCCGCTGGTGATGGCCCCGCCGATCAGCGGCCCGACGGCAACCGCCCCACCGATCACGGCGCCGTAGATCCCGAACGCCGTCCCCCGCTCCTTGCCCGAGAAGGCCTGCGCGATCAGGGCCAGCGATGTGGCGAACATGATGGCCCCGCCCACCCCTTGCGCGGCACGGGCCAGGTTGAGCATGAGTGAGGAGGACGACAGCCCACACACGAGGGAGGAGAGCGAGAAGACCCCGAGTCCGACCGCGAACACCTCTCGCCGCCCGAACATGTCGCCCACCACCCCGGCGGTGAGCAGGAAGGCGGCCAGGGTGAGGGAGTAGGCGTCGACCACCCACTGCAGGTCGCTGAATGACGCGTGCAGCGACCGCTGGATGTCGGGGAGCGCGACGTTCACGACGGTGATGTCCAACAGCAACATGAACGTCGCCGTACACACGGCGATGAGGGTCCACCATTTGCGATCGAGCGCTGGCATACGGGCTCCCTTCGGTGGGGACGTCGGGATCGGTGGGGATGTCGGGACCGGGGCTGTGGTCCGGGGTGTGGCTGTGGTCCGGGGCTGTGGTCCGGGGCTGTGGCCCGGGGCTGTGGCCCGGGTCGGGAGTTATATCGATCCGACACGTACTGTATTGAATCGAGCTCGCAAGGTCAAGCTGCAGGCCTCGGGACCGGCAGGAAATGTGGGGAGCGGTGGTGCGGCGTGGTCAACTGGGCAGGTCGACCTGGGCGGGAACGGGAAAGGGAAAGGGGAGGGTCGTGATCAGGGTCTCGGCTCCGATTCGGATCTGCGACAACGGCGGCTGGACGGACACCTGGTTCGGCGGCCCGGGACGCGTCTTGAACATGGCGGCGACCCCGGGGGTGGAGGTCGCGGTTCGCCGGACCGATGGCCCGGACCCGGTGGTGCTGGATGTGCAGGCATTCGGCGACCGGTACCCGCTCGTCCCCGGGGCTCCTCGGTCGGCCCGGCATCGCCTGCTGGAGAGCGCGATCGACGCCTTCCCACCGCCATCGGACCTGGCTGTGGAGATCAGCGTCCGTGCGGCCGTCCCGCCCGGCTGTGGCACGGGAACCTCCGCGGCCGTGTCGATCGCCCTGTTGGGCGCATTGGCGGCACTGCGTTCCGAGCGACCGTCTCCGCGTGACATCGCCTACGCAGCTCATCGCCTCGAGGTCGACACACTCGGCATCCAGAGCGGAATCCAGGACCAGCTGTGTGCGGCGCTGGGCGGGATCAACTACATCGAGGTCGAGCCCTACCCGGAGGCGGTGGTCCAAGCGTTGCCGACCTGGGATGGGCTCGACTCCAGACTGTTGCTCGTCTTTCTCGGGCGCGCCCGCAATTCCTCCGATCTGCACCGGCAGGTCATCCAAGGCCTCGGCCGGCGCCAAGCAGCGGTGTTCTCCCGACTGCGGGCTGCCGCGACCGCGGCACGTGACGCGGTCCTCGCCCGCGACCTCGACGCCTTCGGGAGGGCGATGACGGACAACACCGAGGCACAGAGATCACTGCACCCGGGGCTGGTCGGGGTGGACGCGGACCGGATGGTCGAGATGGCGGTTGCCCATGGGGCACTCGGTTGGAAGGTCAACGGCGCCGGGGGCGACGGCGGATCGGTGACGATCCTGAGCGCAACCCGCGCCGGCAGAGATGCCGTCCGGACGGCCGCCGCCCGGTTGGACCGGCGGTACCGGGCGTTCCCCGTCCGGCTCAGCGCGACCGGCTGTGAGGTCAGGGGGTCCGTCTAGAGCCGCGAGAACTGCTGCGCCTCGTCCGCGAACCGCCGGATGGCCTCGGCGCTGACCGACGGTCGGGTGAGCTTGATGGCGGCGAGGACGTCATCGGCGCCGACCTCCGGCGAGCCGCCGGCCAGGGCACGGTCGAATGCCAACTGCGCGCTCCGCTGGGCGGCCAGGGCGAAGTCGGCGGGGGTGAAGCCCGCCGTGCGGGCGGCCACATCCCCGGGGTCTCTGGCCGGGAGGAATTCGGAGGCCAGGTCGGCGCGCTCCGTCCCGTCGGGAGCTCCGACCGGAATGATGAGATCGAAGCGGCCCGGACGAAGGAGGGCCGGGTCGATGGCGTCGATCGAATTGGTGGCCATGACCATGAGGCTGTCGGGCCTGGACTTGAAGACCGGAACCGCCTTGAGCAATTCGTTGACCAGCGGCTGACTGTCGGGACGCTCGCTCCGGTCCGAAGCGATCTCGTCGGCCTCGTCGATGAAGCACACCAGGCGGTCCACCTTGCCGAGCTCGGACAGCGTGTCCCGCAGAGCCCTTCCCCCCTCCACCCCCTGTCCGAGGAGCGAGGGGTGGATTTCGACGAACGCCCACGAGAGCCTGGACGCCATGGCCCGGGCGAACGAGGTCTTTCCCGTCCCAGGGGGGCCGAAGAGCAGCACCGCGGCGGGGGGGACGAGGCCCAGCTGCTCGGCGAGCTCGGCGTGGGCGAGAGGGGCGACGACGCGGCGCTCCAGGATCTCCTTGGCCGAGGAGAACCCTTTGAGCGACTCCCAGAGGTTCGCCGCCACCACCTGGCCACCGAACCGTTCGACGATGGCCAGCTCCTCGGGGACCATTGACGCGTCCCTGAGGTAGAGGTGCAGGCCGTCCTGGCGGGTGAAGCCCTGGTTCGAGAAGGCCAGCTCACCGACCTGGCCGGGGTGGACGACGGCCAACAGCCGACGGGCACCCCGGTGGATGATCTCCTGGTCCAACTGGCGGAGCAGCGCAGAGCCGATCCCCTGTCGGCGCCACTGGGGATGAAGCGCCAGTGTCATCAGATGCGCGTCGGAACCGCACACGCGGGCGACCACGGCGCCGACGAGCGTGCCTGACGAGATGGCGACCACCGCCGGCTGGTGTTCGTGGAGGGCCTCGACCACATCGCTCCGGCTGTATGCGGCACCGGTGGCGGGGCCGGACAGGTCGATGAGGCGGACGATCTCTTCGAACGGGATGGCTGGGTCACGGTAGTCGAGGGAGAGTGCCCGCCAGTGGCTGTGCACCGTCATCACCTCCTGGTCGTCATGCCCACGACGCTAGCCAACGAGCCCGGTCCGAGGCGCACGAGGACCCCACAGTCGCCGGCGGGGCCGAGTCCGGCCCTCTGCCCGGCTCACCACCAGGCGATGGTGAAGCCGCGTCGGCGTCCCCACTGGCTACTCTCGGCGGTGGAGATTGGGCGGCATTCGAGAGATCCGAGCAGTAGTTCACGACGACCTTCACTGGAGTGCCGATTGCCATGGCCGAGTACCGGATACTGGTTCCACCACCGAATCACCACCGGAGGGTCTGGATCGTCGCGGCCGTCGTCGTCGCCATCGTCCTGGTGGCCGTGGGGGCGTACCTGGCGGGAAGGCACGGCAACGGCTCCGGTCGCTCCGCTCTGGACCATGGCGGTGGCGGGGTCGTCACCACCATCAGACCGAAGCCGCTCACCATCGTCTCCACGGTGCCGGCCGACGGCGCCACCAACGTTCCCTCGGACCAACTGGTGACGGTCAAACTCTCGGCGCCGGTGGCCAGCACGGTGGGCATGCCGGCTTTCGATCCGCCTGTGCAGGGATCGTGGATTCGGGTCGGTCCGACGTCACTGTCGTTCGCGGCCAAGGCACCGTTCATCCCGACCACGACGGAGACCCTCGAGATACCGGCCGGCCCCTCGGGCCCCCACAGTGCCGGCGGACAGGTGCTCGACGCTCCGGCCACCGTGACCTTCACCGTGGCCCAGGCGAGCACCGAGCGGCTCCAACAGCTGCTCGCGGAGTTGGGCTACCTGCCGCTCACCTTCTCGCCGGCCGCTCCACTGAGCTCTCCGACACTGGCGACGACGGCCCAGGCCGGAACGTTCCATTGGCGCTGGCCCGACACCCCGGTGTCGCTCTCATCACTTTGGACACAGGGTGCGGAAGACGTGATCACCAAGGGCGCGGTGATGAATTTCGAGAACCAGAACGGACTGGCCGTGGACGGGGTGGCCGGCAAGGAGGTGTGGACCACGCTCCTCGCCGATGTCGCCTCGGGAAAGGTCAACGCCAACCCGTATACCTACGTGTTCGTGTCCAAGCAGCTGCCCGAAGCCCTCACCCTCTTCGAGAACGGAGCCCCGAAGCTCGTCAACATCCCGGTGAACACCGGCGCCCCCGGGGCTGACACCCTCGATGGGACCTATCCGGTCTTCGAGCACGTCGTCAGTTCGAGGATGGTGGGAACCAACCCCGACGGATCACACTATGACGACCCCAACGTCCCGTGGGCCAGCTACTTCAACGGTGGAGATGCGCTCCACGGATTCGTCCGGGCGTCCTACGGCTTTCCACAGAGCAACGGATGCGTCGAAATGCCCATCGCCGACGCGGCCCAGGTCTGGCCCCTGACCCCGATCGGCACGCTGGTGACCGTGGTCGGACCCGCATCCTGAAGCTGAAGCGCTCAGCCGCCGGCCTTCGGGGAGACCGGCGCCCGGAGGTGAGCCGTGAGCGCGTCGGAGACGGGTCCGAGGAACCATTCGCTCACCAACATGACCGGGACGCCGTCGAGGACGATGCGGTAGGCACGCGAGTGGACCCCGTCGACGAGAAGGGTGGCCACGTCCGGGTCGGCGGGTGTGGCGGCAGTCCTACAAAGGTGGTCTCGACAGATGATGAGGTGGTGGTCGGACAGTACCTTGCCGATCGGGTCGCGGCTCGTCTCCAGCCGCACGAGCACGGAGCCGGGGAGGCGGCCGGCAGCGATGGCTGATTCCGCGTAGACGAAGGCCAGCCCGGTCTCTCGGCCGGTGAGCAGCACCGACCGGTGGAGGAGCGGCGCGCCGGGGGCGAGCACGAGCGGGTTGTCGCCGGCCGCGGGACCCATGTCCTGTCGCCGGATGACCGCGTCGATCGGCTCGCCGGCCAGGTGCTCGAGCCATTCGGTCACCGTTCCCGTGTTGTGTCGCAGGGCGGTGGACAGTGTCACCGAAGCCGACCTGTCGTCCGGGTCGGCGGTCCAGATGGCGCGGCACGAGGCGCATCCGTTCACATCGGCCGACCGTACTCCAGCGTCGATGGCCGACCGGGACCGCACGCCGGCCGGGGTCCCGGTGGGTACAGATCCGGGGGCACTGGACCGTCCGTTCCACCCGGTGCCCGGCACCGGCCCAGCCCGTACCCTGGGACTGTGCCGGCACCCGTGCTCACCTACCGCAGCGCCTTCCGGTTCGACCTGGCACCGGACCGCCTCTGGCAACAGATCGAGGTGGTGGACCAATTCGAGAGCTGGTGGCCATGGCTCACCGACTTCCGGATCGAGGGCCCCGGCCTGTCGACCGGGTCGATACTCCACGGGACGGTCAGCCCACCTCTCCCCTACCGCATGCGTGTGCACGCCGAGCTCGGGGAGTGCACCCGCCCCGAGGGCATCGACGCCACCATCAGCGGTGATCTGGTCGGGGACGCGCACCTGCGGCTCCACCCCGAGGACGACGGGACCCGGGTGGAGGCGGCGTGGACGGTGGAGATGTGCCAGCCGGCCATGAGGCTGGCCAGCCGGATCGGTCGTCCCGTCCTCCAGTGGGGGCACGACCGGGTGGTCGAGATGACCGTGGCCGGGTTTCGACGGCGCATCGAGGCCCTCTGACCGGCTAACCGAGTCTGGCGACCGCCAGCGCAGCCGCCACCATGACGATCGCCCACGACATCGCCCGGAGCGCCTGTTCGAGTGGGGCCAGCAGGACGGCGCGCCCGACAGGGATCGACTGCCCGTCGACGAGCACGATGGCACCGGTCACAGCCCCGGCCCGTCGGCGGAGGAGCCGGGCCGGAGTGCTGAGGGCACGTTGGGCCACGGACAGGGCGAAGGCGCCGGCCGCGGCGATGAGTGGGGCGAGGGCGAGCCGCCCGGTCTGGGCCACGTAGGCGGTGAGGACGGGGAACGCCCCCCAACTGGCGGCGAATCCGACGTCGTTGTGGATCACGCCACCGAGGAGCTCGAAGTTGTAACCCACGACGAGGAGGGGGCCGACGACGAGGAACGGAACCAGTGCCGGTCCCACCTCGATGACCCCGGCGATCCCGAGGGCGACGGCACCGCCCATGCCGACTCCGGCCACGGCGACGAGCACGCCACCGGGGATCTGCGTCCGCAACGGCCGCCCGTGCAGTTCGTCGAGTGCGTGGGCGGCCAGGCCGACGGCGAAGAAGAAGGCCAGGACGGTGGCGATCATCCGGGTGAGGTTCACGTCGGCCACCAGGCAGGCGCCGATGACCACATAGGCGAGGTGCCATGCCGTATAGGGCGGGTGGAGCAGCGTCCACCAGTCCCGCCAGCCGCCGGGCCGAGCCGCGTAGAACGAGGGCCGTCCTTCGGGCTCGGCGGCGCCCGGCGCCGGGTCCTCATTCATGGGCACGCCTCATTCATCGGCGCGTCTCATTCATCGGCGCGTCTCCCCCACATCACGAGGCCTCCGCCGAGGCTCATGCGGCGCACGCCCACATCGACGAAGCCGGCCTGCTTCCAGGCCTCGACCGTCCATTCCAACGGATAGCGCCGGTAGTGGGCCGAAATGTTGGGTCCGAGGAACCGACCCACCTCGAACCACTCCCTTCCCCCGGCCAGCCAGCCGCCCGCGGGGAGCACCAGCCGCGTGTACAACCACCACCAGAAACGCCAGAACCGGCTCTCCGGGAGGAGGAACTCGAGGCTGGCCACCGCCCCACCGGGCTTGACCAACCGGGCCAGCTCGTTGAGGGTGGCCTGGGGATCGGCCACATAGCGCAGCAGGTACGTGAAGGTCAGCGCGTCGAAGGTCCGATCGTCGAAGGGCGTCTGTTCGGCCCGGGCCGCCACCAGCTGGACCCGGTCGTCCATGTGGTGTTCGGCCAGGTTGTGTGCCCCCTGGCGCAACATGTCGAGCGTGAGATCGAGACCGATGACACGGGCGGGGCTCCGATCGGCGATCTGGATGGCCACGCCTGCCGTGCCCGAGGCCACGTCGAGCACGAACCCGGGGCGGCTCGGCACGATGTGGTCGATCATGGCCCGCCGCCAGCGCCCGTTCTGTCCCATGGAGAGGACCTCGGCCAGGCGGTCGTAGCGTCCCGGCAGCGGCGTGAAGAGTTGCTGTGCGAACCGGTTGGGATGGTCCGGCTCCGGGATCTCCATGACGCCTCCCTCAGATGCGAAGATCTCACCGTAGGCGGTCAACGCCCGGGAGGAGTGGAGTGAGCTCGAGGCGCTTCGACGTGCTGGTGGTCGGGGCCGGACCAGCCGGCAGCATCGCCGCCCTGGTCCTGGCCCGGGCCGGAGCCCATGTGGCTCTGCTGGACAAGGCGCAGTTCCCGAGGGACAAGGCGTGCGGTGACTTCATCGGACCGAGAGGGCTCCAGGTCCTGGCCGACCTCGCGGTCCCCGAGCCACCCGGGCTCGACGTCGGCGACATGGTGGTGGTGGGCCCGACCGGTCGGCGTGTCGTCCTGCCCTGCTTCGACGGGGAGTCATATCCCGGCCGGGCCCGTGCGGTGACGCGGGTCGTGTTTGACGCCGCCCTCCGGGCCGCGGCCGTCGCTGCCGGTGCCGTCCCCTGCCACGGGCGGGCCGACCGGCCACTCGGATCGGGTACCTCCCTCGAGGGTTTCGCGGCCGGTGGTGACGAGCTCCGCGCCGACTTCGTCATCGGGGCCGACGGAGCCACCAGTCACGTGGCCAGGAGTGCCGGGCTCGTGGAGGACGCCAGGGTCCTGTGGGGGTTCGCCGTGCGGTGCTATCTGGAGCAGCCGGTCGATCTCCCGGTGATCACGCTGTGGGAGCAGACCCGGTGGCGAGCGTTTCCGGGGTACGGCTGGATCTTCCCCGGACCGGGGGGAACGGCCAATGTCGGGGTCGGCATCGGGACGTTGGCCGATCGCCAGGGTGGCGCCGGTGCCGTGCGCATGCTGCCGGCCTACCTCGAACACCTGGCCGACCTCGGACTGGTCGACCGATCCCCTGGCCGTCCCGTGCCCAGGCTCCTGGGCGGGTGGCTCAAGATGGGCATGGTGGGCACCACACCGGCCTCGGGGAGGGTTCTTCTGGTCGGTGATGCCGCAGGCTTGGTCAACCCCCTCCAGGGTGAGGGCATCGCCCAGGCCATGTCCAGCGGCAGAGCGGCCGCGGAGTCGATCCTCGGCTCATCCGGCCGGGCCGCGACCACCTACCGTCACCGGTTGGCCCGGGCCCACCTTCCCTACCAACGCATCAGCGCGGCAGGACATGCAGCGCTGGTCGGCCGGCCCGGCGCTGTGTCCGCGGTGGGCCGGCTGGTCACCGCCCCGTTGATCGGCCGTGCCCTGGCCGGGGGATGGGGGATCTTCTGGAACGAGCTGCTCGACGGCGCTGCTCCCGGTACGGCGCGGCGGGTGGCGGCGGCATCGACGCTGGTCGGTCGGGCGCTCACGGCCGGCACGGGCGTGTCCCGGTGGTTCGCAGCGAATTTCGACAACCGCTGAGCGCGCCCTCTCCGCGGGCTCAGTCCGGTCGACGGGTGGAGTGTTCGGCCGCCGCCACCGTGGCCAGCGCGGTGACGGCGAACAGGAGATCGGCAACCCCGACGGTTCGCCCCACCACCGGGCCCTTCACGAACACTGCCACGACGGTCGCTCCGAGCATGACGACGGCTACGGACACCACGATGGCGGCGGCGAGGCGCCGGCCGCGCCGCAGTGGCCGGATGAGGGCGACGACGACGCCGAACGTGAGGACCGCGAAGCCCGCCGCCCACGACCGCCAGCGGTCGGCCGAGATCAGGTTCAACCAGACGTAGCCCTCGAAGGTGGACAGTGCGGCCAGCAGCAGCAGAAGCGGCGCCACGAAACCCAGGACCGATGGCAGGGCCCGGCCCGGCGTGAGGGCCCGGCCCCGGTCCGATGTCGGTCCGCGCTCCCGTGTCGGGTCATGGTCCCCCACGTGGACGGCAACATCCTCCGACGGGAAGGCGGGCTCCACCTCGAGAGGCGTTGCCACCGAAACCGGATTCCGGCCTCCGCCGGCCGCGGCAACGGCTTCGGCATCGAGTCCCCCGGGCGTCCCGAGGTCCCGTATCCACCCCCCCGTCGCTCGCCTGACCTCAACCAATCGACCGCCTCCGTCCGCCGCAGCTTGTCGGTCGTCATGTGCGGGCGACCGATCGATCCGCCAGGAATTGTCCGACAGCCGCCGCCCGGTTGTGCCCAGTATCGCCGTCCGGGAAGCCGACTGCAACCATAAGTTGCAATGATGTTCCGGTGAGGGCGGTGCAACACATGGTGCGATTTTCCGGTGGTGGCGGTGCAACACATGGTGCAGTGGGGAGGGGCGGTTGCCCGCCGGGATCGGTGGTCTCTCGCCCGCTCGGAGCCCGGCGGCCCGGCCCGATCGGCCTCGATCGGCTCCGGATACGCCCGTGCGACGCGCATCCCACTATCGTCTGTCCGGCATGGTTCTCTCAGACCGCTCTATACGTGAGGCGCTCGACGCCGGCCACATCGTGATCGAACCCTTCGACGAGAGCTGTATCCAGCCGTCATCGGTCGATCTCCACGTCGATCACTACTTCCGACTGTTCCGCAACCACACCAGCCGGGTCATCGACGTGCGTGAGGACCAGGAGGACCTCACCGAGCTGGTCGACATCGGCGAGGACCCTCTGATCCTGCACCCCGGCGAGTTCGTGCTCGGCTCCACCAAGGAGAAGGTCACCCTCCCCGACGATCTCGTCGCCCGCCTCGAGGGCAAGTCCTCGCTGGGCCGCCTCGGTCTCCTCATCCACTCGACGGCCGGCTTCGTCGACGCCGGTTGGGACGGTCACCTCACTCTCGAGCTCTCCAACGTGGCCAATCTGCCCATCACCGTGTATCCGGGCATGAAGATCGGCCAGATCAGCTTTCTGCGGATGACCACCCCGGCCGACCATCCCTACGGGTCGGACGGGCTCAAGTCGAAGTACCAGGGTCAGTGGGGCCCGACCCCCAGCCGGTATGCCGACAACTTCCGGCAATGACTCGACTCCCCAGGTCACCGGGAGTTCCGACCTTTGTTACTCTGTAGTAACAACCTAGGAGGAATGCAGTGCCTCTCAGACTCGCCGTAGGTCTCGGCATCACCGCGGTGATGTTCGCCATCGCCGGCCGCCGGTTCTTCTGGCTCTTCAAGCTCATCTCCGCCGGCCAACCGGCCGTGCCCAACCGGTTCCGGGACCTCCCCAAGCGCATCAAGGCAGAACTGGTGGAGGTGGGCGGGCAGAAGAAGCTCCTGCAGTGGACCGTCCCCGGGTTGGCCCATGCCTTCACCTTCTGGGGCTTCACCATCCTCTTCCTCACCATCATCGAGGCCTACGGATGCCTGTTCCAACGGGACTTCCACATCCCCTTGATCGGCCACACGGCGGTGATCGGTTTCCTGGAGGACTTCTTCGCCGTCGCCGTTCTCATCTCCCTCCTGGTCTTCGTGGGTATCCGGGTCAAGCACTCCCCGGCCCGGGAGAACCGGCGCTCCCGCTTCTTCGGCTCGCATACGGGGGCCGCGTGGCTGGTGCTGGCGATGATCAGTGGTGTGATGATCACCCTTCTGCTCTACCGGGCCGCCCAGGTCAATACGGGCAACTTCCCCTACGGTTGGTGGGCCTTCGCGTCCCACGGTCTGGCCGACGCCCTCAAGCCCCTCGGCACCGGGGTGAACAGTGTCATCGAGACGGTGGCCCTCCTGGCCAACATCGCCATCATCACCGGCTTTTTGGTCTTCGTGTCCTACTCGAAGCACCTGCACATCTTCCTGGCCCCGATCAACGTGGCCACCTCGCGCCGGCCGCGGGCCCTCGGTGCCCTGGCCTCCACGCCGGACATGTCGATGGAGGACGTGGGTGACGAAGACGAAGTGGTCTTCGGGGCCGGCCGCATCGAGGACTTCTCGTGGAAGCAGCTCCTCGACATGGCCACCTGCACCGAATGCGGTCGGTGCCAGTCCCAGTGCCCGGCCTGGAACACCGGCAAGCCGCTCTCGCCCAAGCTCTTGATCATGGACCTGCGCGACAATCTCTTCGCCTCGGCCGACCGGGTGATGGCGAAGAACCGGGCCGCCGGTGTCGAGGTGGAGAACCTGGTCCCGTCGGTGATCGATCCCGACGTCCTGTGGTCGTGTACCACGTGCGGGGCCTGCGTCGAGCAGTGCCCGGTCGACATCGAGCACATCGACACCATCATCGACATGCGCCGCTACGAGGTGCTCATGGAGTCGAAATTCCCGACCGAAGCGGGCCTCATGCTTCGCAACATCGAGAACCAGGGCGATCCCTGGGGGCTCGGCGCGTCGAAGCGCACCGACTGGACCGACGTGCTCGACTTCGAGGTGCCCGTCATCAGCGGGACCATCCCCGACGACATCGAGTACCTCTACTGGGTCGGCTGCGCCGGTGCCCTCGACGAGCGGGCCCGCAAGGGTGCACAGGCCACCGCCCGGATGCTCCACCGGGCCGGCGTCAGCTTCGGCATACTCGGACCGAAGGAGCGATGCACCGGTGACCCGGCGCGCCGGCTGGGCAACGAATATCTCTACCAGGAGCAGGCGCGAACCAACATCGAGACCCTGGAAGGGGCGGGGGTCAAGAAGGTCATCGCCACCTGCCCCCACTGCTTCAATTCCCTGGCCAACGAGTATCCGTCCCTCGGCGGGGACTTCGAGGTCATCCACCACAGCCAGTTGCTCGACCACCTGGTCACGGCGGGCAAACTGACTCCCGGTGGCGGGTACACGGGGACGGTGACGTATCACGACCCGTGTTACCTGGGCCGCCACAACCGGGTCTTCGACGAGCCCCGTTCGGTCATAGACGCCATCCCCGGGGCCACCCAGGTGGAGATGAGGCGGTGCCGCGAGAAGGGCTTCTGTTGCGGCGCAGGCGGGGCGCGCATGTGGCTCGAGGAGAGCATCGGCAAGCGGGTCAACATGGAGCGGACCGAAGAGGCGATCGGCACCGGTGCCGACGTGGTGTCCACGGCCTGTCCCTACTGCATGATCATGCTCGACGACGCGGTGAGGGCCAACGCCAAGGAGGACGACGTGCGCGTCCTCGATCTCTCGCAGTTGCTGGAGGAGTCGATGGCCGAGCCGGTCGCGGTCGGCGCCGCCACCGCGCCGGCAGAACACCGCCCGGCCACCGAGGATGCGCCCGGAGGAGAGTAAGCGGCCGTCGGGTACAGCCCGCATTGGGCTCCGTGGCCGCATTGGGCTCCGTGGCGGGGACATCCCCGCTGGAGGATGTCCCGACGGGTACGGTCAGTCGAGGGCGAGGGCGAGGGCGTCCGCGTCGCGTAGCCGGCTGGCCATGGCCGAGAGCATCTTCCTGGCGATGGTCGGCACCGACTCGAGCAGGCTGTTGAACTGGCGCTGCGAGAGGACGAGCAGATCCATGTCCGTCTCCGACACCACCGATGCCGACCGCGGCCTCCGGTCGAGGAGGGCCAGCTCGCCGAAGTAGCTGCCCGGCCCGAGGGTGGCCACCTTCCGGCCCTCACGGGTGACCGCGGCGGTCCCGCTCACGATGAGGAAGAACTCCATGCCGATCCGCCCCTCTTCGACCACGACCTTGCCCTTGGGCACCTCGACCTCGTCGAGCGAACCGCGGATCTTACGCAGCTCGGACGCCGAGCAACTCGAGAACAGCCAGATGGTCTTCAGATCCAGTGGTTTCGAGCGTGGGGACATGGCCGAGAGGCTACCGCGGCCGTCGTTTGACCGCGGGAGATCGCCTCGGCACGAACCTGTCCCGTCGACCTCCGCGCACCGGACCGGTGAGGACGACGGATGCCGGCCCCCGACCTCTCAGACGGCCCGTGCCCGCTGCTACGCTCCTCGGATCGTTCGAGCAGCGCAGAGGGGTGAGGGTCGACCGCCAGGCGACGTGGGGGCCCGCCGATGATGATGTCCGAGCCACCGCCCGCGGGCCGCCGGGCTCCTTCGGCATCCCGACAGGATGGGCGGCCGACGTCGCCCGGCGGTCCGGTGACGACCCTCCGGGGGGCCGGAGTGGACGTCGACCCCCGCCGTGCCCGGACGATGGTGATCGGCGCGGCGCTGGTGGTGCTCCTCGCCGTCGCCGTCGTGCTGCTGGTGGCCGGCCTGAACAAGAATTCGCAAGCCGACAGTTTGCAAGAGCACGGGATCCCGGTCGAGGTCACCGTCACCGGCTGCCAGGGACTGCTGGGCGGGAGCGGATCCAACGCCGCCGGGTACTCCTGCCGGGGGACGTACACCTTCGATGCCCGTCACTTCGAAGAGGACATTCCGGGCACCGGGCTTCTCCACCCGGCAAGCGTGATCCGAGGCGTGATCGTGCCGAGCGACCCCGGCTTGCTGTCCACGCCCGCGGAGGTGGCCGACGAACGTGCATCGTGGAACGTGTTCATCGCACCGGTCGTCCTGTTCGCGATCGTCCTCGGCATGCTGGCCGTCATCGTGTGGGCGGGCAGACGGACCCGGGCCGGCCCATCCTCCCGTCGGGCCGTGAAACCGGGCTGACACGGCATTTCCGACCCACGGGCGAGCGAGGTAGCCTCGCGCATGGCCAGCCACGATCCGGACGGCGCCGATGACGGCTCCTCGTCCCCGATGACCAGACGGGAGCGGTTCACCGGGGCGGTGAGCAACTTCATGCTGAAGCCGGCCTCTGCCGGAAAGGGCTCCGGCGACTCGTCGTCGGCCCAGCCGGCCGTGCCCACCACCATCCCCGAGATCGAAGCGGCCATCAAGCGGGCCGACGACAAGGAGCGGGTGATCGGACTGCTGGCCGCGCCGATCGCCGCCGCCATCGCCCTGCTGGTCGTGGGCAGCCTGGTGGCCCACGACCCGAGCGCCCTGTACAGCAACGGCCAGGTCGACAAGCTGCACGTGAACCCTTCCCTGTATGAAGAGCTCGGAGCCGTCACCCTGGCGCTGGCACTGTTGATGTTGGGTGCGGCCTGGTTCCGCAAGCGCATTCTCATCGGGATCGCCATGGCCTTGTACGGACTCTCCATCTTCAATCTCCACTACTGGGGATTCGGATTGCCCTTCATCCTGGGGGGTGCCTGGTACCTGGTGCGGGCCTACCGTCTGTCGGAGAAGCTCAAGCACGCCAAGGCGGGCGGGAGCATCGGCGGCGCCGGCGGGCGCGGCTCGACGGCGTCGCGCCCGCAATCGTCCAAGCGCTACACCCCACCGGCGGCGCCGGTCCGGCGCGCGTCCAAGCCCAAGCCGGGCAAGGAGCTCGAGGCGGGCTGACACGGCGGGGCTGACACGTCGGGGCGGGCACGGGGGGGCTGACACGGCGGGCTGACACGGCGGGCTGACACGGCGGGGCGGTCGCCCCGCCCCGCCTGAGTCGTTCCTGTACGGGATCACCAGGTGGCAATCATCGCAGCTCCCCACCGGTTCACGGCCTCCACCAGGGACTTTGCATCAGTTCACACGTTGGTAACACGGATGTGACCGTGCTGAAATCCCCACCCTGCATTGTTTGCGGCGGCAAGCCGAACTGCTCGTCTTGCCCTTGGCGAGCCTCGTGCCCCTGTCGGAGGTGCGGGCCTGCCATGACGCAGTGACAACAAGAGAGGAGCACTTTCAGCGTGCTAGCCGCAGCAGTGTCATATGTGCCGTATCCGAGCTGGCTCAACCCGGGCGACAACACCTGGCAGATAACTGCCGCCACGTTCGTCGGCCTCATGAGCCTCCCCGGCCTGGCGGTCCTCTATGCGTCCATCGTCCCGAAGAAGTGGGCGGTCAACGTGGTGGGCATGATGTTCGCCGGCTTCTCCCTGGTGTTGCTGGCCTGGTTCCTCTGGGCCTACAAGATGGGCTTCGGGGCGAACTCGTTCGGCGGCGGAGTCAAGGACGGGGTACAGACCCAGTTGACCGGTGTGGGAGGTTGGACGCACTTCATCGACAACTTCCTCGGCAAACCGGGCCCGGTCACCAGTCCTCTGGGTGAACAGGGTCAGGCGGTGTCGGCGGCCAACACCATCATCCCGTTCCACTTCCCGACCGCGTCTCTGGCGTACTTCCAGTTGGTGTTCGCGGCGATCACCCCACTGCTCTTCCTCGGGAGCGTGCTCGGACGGATCAAGTTCCTTGCCTGGTGCCTCCTCGTGCCGCTGTGGACGACCTGCGTCTACTCGGTGGACGCCTTCCTGCTGTGGGGCGGCGGCTACTTCGCCCAGGAGGGGTCGCTCGACTTCTCCGGTGGGTACGTCATCCACATGTCTGCGGGGGTGTCGGGGTTCGTCGCCGCCTGGGTCCTCGGTCCCCGGCTTCTACGGGACCGACAACACTTCCTGCCCAACAACCTGATCATGGCGGCGGTCGGCGCCGGCATCCTGTGGCTCGGTTGGAACGGCTTCAACGGTGGTGACCCGTACTACGCCGGGGCCAGCGCAGCCGGTGCGGTGGTCAACACCAACCTGGCCACCGCGGCCGGTCTGCTCACCTGGGTGGCCTGGGACGCCTGGGTCTCCAAGGAGAAGAAACCCACCTTCCTCGGTGCCGTGAACGGCATGATCTGCGGCCTGGTCGGCATCACACCGTGTGCGGGCTGGGTCAACGGGCAAGGAGCCATCTACGTCGGGTTGATCTGCGCCAGCATCGTCTGGGTGTGCTGGAACTTCCTCTCCAAGGTGCGCCCCTTCTCCAAGGTGGACGACGCCCTCGGGGTCGTCTACACCCACGGCATCGCCGGGTTCTTCGGCGGCCTGCTGCTCGGCATCTTCGGGGATCCGAACATGCTCGAGTACGGCTGCGGTCACCTCGACGCCTCGGGGCAGGTCATCGCCACCACCGCGACCCAGTACGCCACGGCCAAGGGCTCGTGCGTTCCGTTCGGGGTGAACGGGCTGATCTATACCGGATCCGCCCACCAGCTGTGGGAGCAGTTCCGGGCCGCCGTCTTCGTCATCATCTGGTCGGCGCTGCTGACCTTCATCCTGATGAAGATCATCGGGCTCGTGCTCCGTGGCGCCCGCTACAAGGACGAGATCCTCGAGGTCGGTGACCTCGCCATCCACGGCGAGGAGGCCTTCCCCGAAGAGACGTTCGCCGAGCGGGTCGGGGCCATGTCCATGGCCGGTGATGCGCCCTCCCGCGGAGGCGGAGGTGGTGGGGAGAACTCCGTCTCGGACAGAGTGGATGACGCGATGGTAAACAAACCCGGCGACTGGCCACCACCCGACACCGTTGGCCTCTAACTCGACCACTACGAACCCAAGGAGAAATCGCCATGAAGTTAGTCGTAGCGGTGCTGAAGCCGTTCAAGCTCGACGAGGTCAAGGAGGGACTGAAGACTCTCGGTGTCCACGGCCTGACCCTCACCGAGGCGCAGGGCTTCGGCCGCCAGAGAGGCCACACCGAGGTGTACCGGGGAGCCGAGTACGAGGTCGAGTTCGTGCCGAAGATCAGGCTCGAGATCCTCGTCGACGACTCCCAGGTCGACGAGGTGGTCACCACCATCGTCGACAGTGCGGGAACTGGAAAGATCGGTGACGGCAAGGTCTGGGTCCTCCCCGTTGAGGAAGTCATCCGGGTCCGGACAGGAGAGCGCGGAGCGGACGCTCTTTGAAACTTGCCTACCGAGTGGTTCATGGTGTCGTTTGTGGGGACAGACGAACCTGAATGACATGAGGGCCGGCTCTTGCGAGCCGGCCCTCTGTCGCGGTACGCCATCCTTCGTTCTCGCCGTCCGGCGATCCGGTCAACCCGCCTGGCGGCGCACCGCCTCTGCCGCCACCCGGGCTGCCTCCGGGTCGCCCAGGTAGTCCTTGGACACCACGGTCAGCTGGTCGTCGAACTGGTAGAGGAAGGGGAAGCCGGTGGGGATCTCGAGGTCCACGATCTCGTCGTCGGTGATGTCGTCGATGTGCTTGCGCAGCGCCCGCAGGCTGTTGCCGTGGGCCACAACCAGCACCGCGCCACCGCGAGCGCCCTCGGCCAGCAGGTCGGGCACGATGGCGTCGTCCCAGTAGGGGATCACGCGGGCCACCACGTCGGCCAGGCACTCGGTGGTCGGCAGCACGTCGACCGGGACGTCCCGGTACCGGGGATCGCCGGCGGGGTGGTGCTCGCTGCCGCGTTCGACCGGTGGCGGCGGGGTGCCGTAGCTTCGCCGCCAGGCCAGCACCTGGGCCATCCCGTGCTCGGCGGCGGTCTCCTCCTTGTTCCTTCCCTGGAGGGCGCCGTAGTGACGTTCGTTGAGCCGCCAGTGGCGGCGGACCGGCAGCCACGGCCGCCCAGCCGTCTCGAGGGTCAGCTCGGCCGTCCTGATGGCCCGGACCAGCACCGACGTGTGGAGAATACGCAGGTCCAGGCCGGCTTCGCCCAGGAGCCGGCCGGCGTTCTCGGCCTCGGAGCGGCCCGCCTCCGTGAGGTCGACGTCGTACCAGCCGGTGAACAGGTTGTCGGCGTTCCACTGCGACTGGCCGTGGCGGAGAAGTACCAGTTGGGGCATGGTTCGAGCGTATCCCGCCCTCGACGGCACCCAACGCCCCGGGAGGTCCTGACCACCGGAATCCGGGCGCGCCCCTGACCGAGGGGCAGGTTGTCAGGGGCGTCCCAGCCTGGAGCCGGAGCGGCGGACCCCTACTCGACAGGATGGCTCCATCGGCTATGCCCGGTTCTGGCCGGTTCAAACATTCTTTTGCGGGTTGCGCCCAGGCCGGGAACCGGGCGGCGGGCCTCGTCCTCCGGCCTGGGCGTCCGAATGCCTACCCCGTCGGAGGATGGGTTAATCGTCTGCAGGCCGAAACCGGCCCGGGGAGTGTCGGCGCCCGCGCCTGTTCGCCCGTAGCTCGGGCCGCCCCGCCTGCCCCTGCCGCCCCGGTGCCGTCCGACGTCGAGTCCGCTTTCCCCGCACCGGGACCCGGCCGGCCGGCGTGGGGGTCCGGAGGATTCCCCGGTGCCGGTGCCGGTGCCGGTGCCGGTGCCGGTTCCGGTGCCGGAATTCCGGTCTCACAACCTTCCTACCTGGGCTTTTCCGATGGAATCCCGGTAGGTGGATATCCTCATCGAGAAATACCAAAAAACTTGTGTATATAGCACTCAACTTTGGTATAGTTAGACCTGTAAGAAATGGGATGCAGAAGAGGAGCCGTGGAGGCGACCGGACAGTCCCGAAGAAGAGCGCCTGAAGCACAGAATGCCTGAAGCACAGAGTGCCTGAAGCACAGAGTGTTGGAAGAACAGAGTCGGACGGAGTGCCGAGTCGCAGGAGAGTGCCCGAAGGGGCAGTGAGTAGGAGGAACAAGATGGCCAAGGCCGTAGGAATCGATCTCGGAACGACCAACTCGGTGGTGTCCGTGCTGGAGGCCGGCGAGCCGGTCGTCATACCGAACGCCGAAGGAGGGCGGACGACCCCGTCGGTCGTCGGATTCGCCAAGTCGGGTGAGGTACTCGTGGGCGAGGTGGCCAAGCGGCAGGCCATCACCAACCCCGACCGGACGATCCGCTCGGTCAAGCGACACATGGGGACGTCGTGGACGATCGACATCGATGGCAAGGACTACACCGCACAGGAGATCTCGGCCCGCATCCTGGGCAAGCTCAAGAGGGACGCCGAGGCGTTCCTCGGCGACACGGTGACCCAGGCGGTCATCACCGTCCCCGCGTACTTCGACGACGCCCAGCGGACCGCCACCAAAGAGGCGGGGGCCATTGCCGGCCTCGAGGTCCTGCGCATCATCAACGAGCCCACGGCAGCTGCCCTGGCCTACGGATTGGACAAGGAAGGGGCGGACCAGACGGTGCTGGTCTTCGACCTCGGCGGTGGCACCTTCGATGTGTCCCTCCTCGACATCGGGGACGGGGTCTTCGAGGTCAAGAGCACCGCAGGCAACTCCAAACTGGGCGGCGACGACTGGGACCAGCGCATCATCGACTGGTTGGTCAAGACGTTCAAGGACACCGAGGGCGTCGATCTCTCCACCGACAAGATGGCCACCCAGCGCCTGCAGGAGGCGGCGGAGAAGGCGAAGATCGAGCTCTCCTCGTTGCAGGAGACCCAGATCAACCTGCCCTTCATCACCGCCACGTCCGAGGGGCCCAAGCACCTCGACGTGAAGTTGAGCCGGGCCACGTTCAACGAGCTGACGGCCGATCTGGTCGAGGCGTGCAAGGGGCCGTTCGATCAGGCCATCGCCGACTCGGGTCTGTCCAAGGGCGACATCGATCATGTCGTGCTGGTCGGGGGTTCCACCCGGATCCCCGCCGTTCAGGAGCTGGTCCAGCAGATGACGGGCAAGGAGGCCCACAAGGGCGTCAACCCGGACGAAGTGGTGGCCATCGGCGCGGCCGTGCAGGCCGGCGTCTTGAAGGGTGAGGTCAAAGACGTCCTCCTCCTCGATGTCACCCCGCTCTCGCTGGGCATCGAAACCAAGGGCAGCGTGATGCACCGTCTCATCGAGCGGAACACCACCATCCCGACCAAGCGCAGCGAGGTCTTCACCACGGCGGACGACAACCAGCCCTCGGTGGAGGTCCACGTGCTCCAGGGCGAGCGTGAGATGGCCATGTACAACAAGACGCTGGGCAAGTTCCAACTGGTGGACCTGCCTCCCGCCCCCCGTGGCGTGCCGCAGATCGAGGTCACCTTCGATATCGACGCCAACGGCATCGTCCACGTCTCGGCCAAGGACCGGGCCACCGGCAAGGAGCAGTCGATGACCATCACCGGCCAGTCGTCGCTGGCCAAGGACGACATCGAACGGATGGTCAAGGACGCCGAGGCCCATGCCGAGGATGACCGCCGTCGCAAGGAAGAGGCCGAGGTGCGGAACAACGCCGACACCCTCGTGTACCAGACGGAGAAGCTCCTGAAGGACCAGGGCGAGAAGTTCCAGGGCGACGAGAAGGAGAAGGTCGAGGCTGCACTGGGCTCCCTCAAGGAGGCCCTGGCCGGCTCGGACGTGGAGGCCATCAAGTCCTCGACGGAGACGCTCCTTTCGGCCAGCCAGTCGTTCAGCCAGCGCCTCTACGAGGAGGCGTCGAAGGCGGATGCCGCCGCACCGGGCGGCCAGGTGCCGGCCGACGACTCCTCTGACGACGAGGTCGTGGATGCCGAGATCGTCGACGACAAGAGCTGATCGCCGATGACCGACATCTACGGGTCAGATCGGGATGCGGGGAACCAGGAGCCGGAGGTCGAAGAGATCTCCGGCTCCCGGTTCGACCGCGGTGCCGATCTCGATGACAGAGGGGTCGCCGACACCGATGTGGTGGACGCCGAAGTCATCGGGGACGAGCTCGAGGACGACACCACCGAGATCATCAGCGGCGCGGCCCCCGAGTTCGCCGATGTGAAAGAGGCGCTGGCCCAGCGCGACGAGTACCTCGATTCGCTGCGTCGCCTGCAGGCCGAGTTCGAGAACTACAAGAAGAGGGTGGCCAAGCAGCAGGGCGATCAGGTCGCTCGTGCCGCGCTGTCCCTGGTGGACAAGTTGCTCCCGGTACTCGACACGCTGGACCTGGCCACGTCGCATATCGGCAACGCCGAGTCCGCCGACGGACGCGCCCTGGTGGCCGCGTCCGGCCAGTTGCGGGACGTGCTGGCGAAAGAGGGTCTCGAGCGCATCGACCCGCTGGGTGAGGAGTTCGATCCCACCGCCCACGAGGCGGTGGGTCAGGTCGCGCCCGAATCGGGCGAGGATGCTGCGGCGGGACCGGCCGGGTCGGAAGAGGCCGCGGCCGTCCCTGCACGGGGCGAGCCGGTGGTGGCCGAGGTCATGCGACCCGGGTACCGCTGGCGTGGCGCAGTGGTGCGTCCCGCCATGGTGATGGTGAAGGGCTGAGAGGGACCGGGTAGAGGCCACGTGGCGCCACAACGCGAATGGTTCGAAAAGGACTACTACAAGACCCTGGGAGTCTCCTCGACGGCGACGGCCAAGGAGATCACCAGCGCTTATAGGAAGCTGGCCAAGAAACACCATCCGGACACCAATCCGGGCCAGGAGGAGACGTTCAAGGAGATAAGCGCGGCCTACGACGTGCTCGGTGACGCCGATCGGCGCAAGGAGTACGACGAGGTGCGGGCCATGGGCCCTGCGGCCGGTGGCTTCGGCGGGGGCTTCCCCGGTGGCTTCGGCGGGGCCGGGGGTGGAGGCACCTACCGGGTCGAGGACATGGGCGACCTCGGCGACCTGTTCGGCGGTCTGTTCGGCCGGGGCCGGCGGGGTGGTGGGACCACCGGCCCGCAACGGGGGGCCGATCTGGAGACCGAACTGCACCTCTCGTTCGAGGATGCGGTGAACGGGGTGACCACGTCGGTCAACCTCACCTCGGACGTCCGCTGCCATACCTGCGGGGGCAGCGGGGCCGCCCCAGGGACCCAACCGGTGACCTGCCCGCGCTGCGGCGGCTCCGGAACCCTCCAGGACGACCAGGGCCTCTTCTCCCTGAGCCAGATCTGCCCCCAGTGCGGCGGTCGGGGGACCGTGGTGACCACGCCGTGCCCGACGTGTTCGGGCACCGGTGTCGAGCACCGCAACCGCACCGTCAAGGTTCGCATCCCCGCCGGCGTCGAGGACGGCCAGCGGATCCGGGTGAAGGGAAAGGGGGCGGCCGGTCGGGGCAACGCGCCCAGTGGCGATCTCTACGTCGTGGTCCGGGTGGACAGGCACGGTGTGTTCGGGCGTCGGGGCCGCAACCTCACCCTCACCGTGCCCATCTCCTATCCCGAGGCGACGCTGGGCACGACCCTCACCGTCCCCACCCTCACCGATCCGGTCACCCTGCGGGTGGCCCCGGGCACCCCGTCAGGCCGCACCTTCCGGGTCAAGGGCCGCGGCGTCCCGGCCGGCAAGAAGAGTGTCACCGGCGATCTCCTCGTCACCGTCGAAGTGGCGGTGCCCGACAAATTGACAGATGACCAGCGCGCCGCCGTCGAGGCCCTCGCCGAGGTGGTCGACCCGCCGGCGCGCGACGTACTTGGAGTGTGACATGAGTGACGATCCCCGATCACGGGCCGTCTACGTCATCTCGGTGGCCGCCGAGTTGACCGGGGTGCATCCCCAGACCCTCCGGCTCTACGAGCGCAAGGGCCTGCTCGACCCGAGCCGCACCGAGGGCGGGAGCCGGCGCTTCAGCGACCAGGACCTCGATAGGCTGCGGCACATCCAGAGCCTCACCAATGCGGGACTCAACCTGGAGGGCGTTCGCCGGGTGATGGAGCTCGAGACCGAAGTGGCCCGGCTCCGCCAGGAGCTGGTTGCCACCCGGGCCGAAGCTCGGGAGGCGGTTGCCGTGACCCACCGGAAGTACCGGCGTGAACTGGTCCCGCTGTCCCAGATGCCCGTACCCGCGCGTTCGGCCCACCGCAACGTACGAGGGCCAGGAGGAAGCCGATGACCATCAACCCAGACCGCTGGACCCTCAAGACCCAGGAGGCGTTGGCCTCCGCCGTGGACCGCGCCCGCAGCGCGCACAACCCCGAGGTCACGCCCGAACATGTGCTCGCCGCGGTGCTCGACCAGGCCGATGGCATCGCCGGTCCCGTCCTCACCCGGGTGGGCGTGGAGCCGTCGGTGGTGCGCGACCGGATCAACGCGGAGCTCGCCCGGTTGCCACAGGCCGTCGGCGGCGAGGAGCCCGGCATCAACCGGGCCCTTCGCGACGTGCTCACCGCGGCGGACAGCCAGCGGTCCGACATGGGCGACGAGTACCTGTCGGTCGAACACCTGCTGCTGGCCATGGCCGATCGGGTGGGAGTGGATCGCGACCAGCTGCTCGGCGCGCTCCGCGACGTCCGCGGGAGCCATCGCGTCACTTCACAGAATCCGGAGGAGACCTTCCAGGCCCTCGAGCGCTACGGCCGTGACCTCACCGCACTGGCCCGACAGGGGAAGATCGACCCGGTCATCGGACGCGACGAGGAGGTCCGCCGGGTCATCCAGGTACTGTCCCGCCGGACGAAGAACAACCCGGTCCTGATCGGTGAGCCGGGGGTGGGCAAGACGGCCATCGTCGAGGGACTGGCCCAGCGGATCGTCGAGGGCGACGTGCCCGAGGGCTTGAAGGGGAAGCGCGTCATCGCGCTCGACCTGAGTTCGATGGTGGCGGGGGCCAAGTACCGCGGTGAGTTCGAAGAGCGCCTCAAGGCGGTGCTGAAAGAGATCACCGATGCAGAGGGCGAGGTCATCACCTTCATCGACGAGCTCCACACCATCGTCGGTGCCGGCGGCGGCGGCGAAGGGGCGATGGACGCGGGCAACATGATCAAGCCCATGCTGGCCCGCGGCGAGCTGCGCATGATCGGCGCCACCACGCTCGACGAGTACCGCAAGTACATCGAGAAGGACGCGGCATTGGAACGCCGGTTCCAACAGGTCTTCGTGCCGCCGCCGTCGGTGGAGGACACGATCGCCATCCTGCGGGGCCTGAAGGAGCGGTACGAGGTCCACCACGGGGTGCGGATCCAGGACGCGGCGCTGGTCGCGTCGGCCGTGCTCTCGGACCGGTATGTGACGGGGCGGTTCCTGCCCGACAAGGCCATCGATCTCATGGACGAGGCGGCCAGCCGGCTTCGCATCGAGATCGACTCCATGCCCACCGAGCTCGACGTGGTCAGCCGACGGTTGCGCCAGCTGGAGATCGAGCGGATGGCCCTGGCCAAGGAGACCGACAGCGCCTCGGCCGAGCGGCTGGCGCGGCTGGACGAGGAGATGGCCAACCTCCAGGAGGAGTCGGTGGCCATGACCGCCCACTGGCAATCGGAGAAAGAGGCCATCAACACCATCCAGACCCTCAAAGGCGAGCTCGAGCAGCAGCGAGGCGAGGCCGAGCGCCTGGCCCGGGACGGCAATCTGGCCCAATCCTCGGAGATCACCTATGGGCTCATCCCCGACCTCGAGCGCCAGGTCGAAGAGGCCACCGAGGCCCTCAACGAACTGCAGAAGGATCAGCGGTTCCTCAAGGAGGAGGTCGACGCCGAGGACGTGGCCGAAGTGGTCAGCCGGGCCACCGGCGTGCCGGTCAGCCGGCTGCTCGAGGGCGAGGTCGAGAAGCTGATCCGCATGGAGGACGCACTCCACGCGCGGGTGGTGGGACAGGACGAGGCGGTCTCGGCGGTGGCCAACGCCATCCGCCGCAGCCGGGCCGGCCTGTCCGATCCGAACCGTCCCATCGGCTCGTTCCTGTTCATGGGGCCGACCGGTGTCGGCAAGACCGAGCTGGCCCGCGCCCTGGCCGAATTCCTCTTCGACGACGCGCGGGCCATGGTGCGCATCGATATGAGCGAGTACATGGAGCGTCACTCGGTGGCCCGGCTGGTCGGCGCCCCGCCGGGCTACGTCGGTTACGAGGAGGGAGGCCAGCTGACCGAGGCCATCCGCCGGCGGCCTTACGCGGTGGTGCTGCTCGACGAGCTGGAGAAGGCCCATCCCGATGTGTTCAACACGCTTCTCCAGGTGCTCGAGGACGGCCGCCTCACCGACGGCCAGGGCCGCACCGTCGACTTCACCAACACCGTGCTGATCATGACGTCCAACCTCCCGGGTGAGCCCGTCGACTTCTTCAAGCCCGAATTCGTCAACCGCATCGACGAGATCGTCCGCTTCCACTCGCTGACCGAGGCCGACCTGGCCCGCATCGTCTCCATCCAGCTCGGCGGACTGCGCGGCCGGCTGACCGAGCGTCGGCTCTCCTTGTCGGTGACCCCGGCGGCCGAGCAGTGGCTGGCCCGGGCCGGCTTCGACCCCGACTTCGGGGCCCGTCCGCTCCGCCGGGTCATCCAGCGCCAGGTCGAGGACCCCTTGGCCCTGGCTCTGCTCGAGGGGCGCTTTCCCGAGGGATCGACGGTGGTGGTGGACGAGAAGGACGGCGACATCGTCCTCGTGTGACGGCCACGCGAGGCGGCGCCGACGGCGATCCGGCCGTCCTCTCCGGCGCCGGTTCAGATGGGTGAGGCCAGGCCCATGACCGAGGGGTCGACGCGGGTGTCGAACCGGTAGACGGCGTAGTCACCGACCACCACCCGTTCCGCATCGTGGTGGTCGGCCACCCAGGCCTCGAGCTCGCCGTCGAGTGGGGTGCCGACCAGGGTGACGATGGTGGACCGCGGTGCGGCGGCGGCGTCCGTGGCCGCCTGCTGGTCGCGGACGGGGGTGATGGCGCTGGCCTCCACACGGCCGGTGGTGAGGACGGTGAGCGGATAGCTCTCCCAGTAGCCGGCCCAGACGTGGGAGAGATGGTGCGCCTCGAGGTAGTGGGCCACCCTGGTCGTGGCGGCCGGCCAGATCGGTGCCGCCGCCCATCCGCTGGTCTCGACCCCCCCGATGACCAGGGTCACCGCCGTGCCCGCCACCACGAGGGGCACGGACAGTCGGACCCGCCCGGCCAGGTCGGCGAGGATGAGGAGCAGGCTGGGCACGATCACCAGGCCGTAGCGGTAGGTGCTCACCGCCTCGGGGACCCGTGCGGCAGCCACGAACAGCGGCCACAGCAGCACCGTGGCTCCGAGGCAACCGCGCGTGACGTCACGCCGCACGAGGGACCAGACCGTCCACACGAGGGTCCCCCCCATGGCCACGCCGGCGATGAGGAGCAGCAGGGGATGGGCGGGGACGTGGATCCCCCAGACGACACCCACCGAGGTGAACGTGGCCGAGAGGGCGGCGGGCAGGATCTCGGTGACGGCCAGATGGACCCCGGTACCGAAGCCGAGCGTCCCGGCGATGGGATGGTGGAGCGATTCGAAGGAGCGGGTGGCGTTGGTGTAGATCCAGGGTGCGGCGCCGAGCGGCACGAGGGCCACGGCCCTCAGGATCCCGGTCAGCCGGGCCCGCTGCGAGATGAGCACCGCCACCACCGGGGGCAGGGCCACACAGAGGTAGAGCGGGTACATCCACACGGTGAGCCCGAGCAGGAGGCCGATGGGCCAGAGCCGAACGTCGCGTGGGTCATCCCGCCACCGCAGGCAGGCCAGCGCGGTCCCGAGGGCGCATGCGCACCCGGCCAGCCAGAACACGTACTCGTGCGCACTCCAGAAGACCCAGGCGGCGGGGAACACCCAGAACAGGGCGGCGGCGGCGTTGCCCGCCCTTGGCCCCACCGCCCGCCTGCCCACCGCCCGCAGGAGCAGGACGTCGACGAAGGTGACGGCCAGGTCGACCGTCCGGAACAGGGCCAGGTTCGTCCCGAACAGCCGGACCAGCGGGGCCTCCACCCACACGACCAGGGTGCCCCCGTAGTTGGCGCCCCAGAAGAAGGTGAAGAAATGGCCCTCCGACGCACGCAGTGCCATCACGATTCCGGCCGACTCGTCGGCGTCGGTACGGGCCCAGGTGGAGCGCAGGAGGAGTAGGCGCACGAGCAGCCCGATCACCATCCATGCCCAGAAGAGCCGGACGCCGGGCTCGGCCTTCGATCTCTCGGCCCGGTGGGCCGGCCTGTCCATACACGACCCTAACAATCGCCACTCCGACCTGCGGGTTCCCTGTCACGGCCACGGTGGGTGCGGGTTACACTGGTGCGTAATCCGCTTTTTCGCAACGGAGGAGTGACGCGTGCCGGCAACTGTTGTCGTCGGGACCCAGTGGGGTGATGAGGGCAAGGGCAAGCTCACCGATCTCCTGGCCAAGGAGATGGAGCTGGTCGTCCGCTACCAGGGTGGCCACAATGCCGGCCACACCATCGTGGTGGACGGTGAGACCTTCGCCCTCCAGCTGGTGCCGAGCGGCATCCTCTACGACCACATCACCCCGATCATCGGCAACGGCGTGGTGGTGGACCCGACTGTCCTGTTGGCCGAGCTCGACACCCTCGGGGCCAAGGGAATCGACACCTCGCGGCTGCTGGTGAGCGGGAACGCCCACCTGATCATGCCCTACCACCACGAGCTGGACCGGCTCACCGAGCGCTATCTGGGCAAGAACAAACTGGGCACCACCAAGCGCGGGATCGGCCCGGCGTACGCCGACAAGTCCTCCCGGGTCGGGCTGCGGGTGCAGGACCTGTCCGACCCCAAGATCTTCCGCCAGAAGCTCGAGGTGGCCCTCAAGGAGAAGAACGCCGTCCTGGCCAAGGTGTACAACCGCCTGCCGCTGTCGGCGGACGAGATCTGCGCCCACTACCTCGACGAGCTGGCGCCGCGGGTCACCCCGATGGTGGCCGACACGGTGGGCCTGCTCCACGACGCCCTCGACCGCGGCGCCCATGTGTTGCTGGAAGGGGCCCAGGCCACCTTCTTGGACCTCGACCACGGCACCTATCCCTTCGTGACGTCGTCCAACCCGGTGGCCGGCGGTGCCTGCACCGGGGCCGGGATCGGCCCCCGCTACATCGACGAGGTCGTCGGGATCGCCAAGGCGTACGTGACCCGGGTGGGGAGCGGGCCGTTCCCCACCGAGCTGACCGACGAGATCGGTGACATCCTGGTCGATCGGGGTCACGAGTACGGGGTCAACACCGGCCGCCGTCGGCGGCCCGGGTGGTTCGACGCGGTGATGATGCGCCAGGCGGTGCGGCTCAACTCGCTGTCCGGCGTGGCCCTGACCAAACTCGACGTGCTCGACACCTTCGACACGGTCAAGGTGTGCGTGGCCTACGAGGCCAACGGTGAGCGGTTCACCCACCCGCCGTACCACCAGTCGGTGTTCCATCAGGTCTCCCCGGTCTACGAGGAGCTGCCCGGGTGGAAGACGGACATCTCCGGGGCCACCGAGATCGCCGACCTGCCCCAGGCCGCCCGCGACTATGTCCACTTCCTCGCCGAGCAGATCGGCACCCCGGTCCGGCTGGTCGGGGTGGGCCCGGGCCGCGAGCAGTTCGTCCGCTTCGCCGCATGAGCGGGCAGGTCCGGACTGCAGCCGGTGTCGACGACCCGGGCCGTGTCGACGACCCAGCCCGTGTCGACGACCCAGCCCGTGTCGACGACCCGGCCCGGGTACGTACGGTGTGTGTCGTCGGATCGGGGGGCGCGAGCACGCACTGGCCGTGGTTCTCGGGCGCTCGGCCGACGTGGTGGTGACCCCGGGCAATCCGGGGATCGCCGGCAGGACCCCGGAGGGCCACACCATCACCAGCGTGCCCACGCCACCCGAGGAGATCGAAGCCGATCTGTTCGTCATCGGTCCCGAGGCCCCGCTGGTCGAGGGCCTGGCCGACAGACTGCGGGCCTCGGGACGCCTGGTGTTCGGGCCTGGGGCCGACGGCGCCCGGCTCGAGGGCTCGAAGGCGTTCATGAAGGAGGTGCTGGCCGAGGCCGGCGTGCCCACCGCCCGCTTCGGGGTGTTCAGCGATGCCGTCGAGGCCCGGGACTACCTGCGCACCCTGCCCGGACCGTGGGTGATCAAGACGGACGGCCTGGCCGCGGGGAAGGGTGTGCTGGTCACCGACTCGCTGGCCGAGGCCGAGGCCGACATCGCTGCGAAGCTCTCCGGCGACGCCTTCGGCGAGGCCGGCCGGCAGGTGGTCGTGGAAGAGGGCCTGAGCGGACCCGAGTGCTCCCTGCTGGTGCTGTGCGACGGTGAACGGCTGGCCCCTCTGCCACCGGCGCAGGACTTCAAGCGGTTGGGGGAGGGCGACCGGGGCCCGAACACCGGAGGGATGGGCGCGTACTCCCCGCTGCCGTTCATGGATACCGCGCTGGTCGACCGGTTGGTCGACGGGGCGGTGCGGCCGCTGGTGGCCGCGCTGCGGGCCCGCGGCATCGACTACCGCGGCGTGCTCTACGCCGGGCTGATGCTGACCGCCGAGGGGCCGAAGGTCCTCGAATTCAACGTGCGGTTCGGCGATCCCGAGGCCCAGGTCGTGCTGCCGCGCCTCGACGGCGACGTGGCCGGCCTGCTGGCCGAGGTGGCCGCCGGCGCACTGACCACCGTGCCCCGGGTGCGGCGGGGTGCGGCCGTGTGCGTGGTGCTGGCCTCCGAGGGCTATCCGGAGGCGCCCCGCACCGGGGACGAGATCGCCGGTCTGGCCGAGGCCGGCTCGGTGGAGGGGGTCACCGTGTTCCATGCCGGGACGGCCGCGACCACGTCCGCCACCGGCGGACGGACGGCCGGCGGACCGGGCGCCGTGCACACCGCCGGGGGTCGTGTGCTCGGCGTCACCGCGCTGGCCGACTCCGTCGACGGGGCCCGGGAGCGCGCCTACCGCGGCGTGGCGGCCATCTCGTGGCCGGGCATGCAGGTCCGTTCCGACATCGCCCGGACCGCATCCCTCCAACTGGAGGGCGCGCCATGATCCCGCGCTATGCACCGAGGGAGATGGCCCGTCTCTTCTCCGACGAGGCCCGGTTCGCCATGTGGCTGAAGGTCGAGCTCCTGGCCACCGACGGGTGGGCCGAGCTCGGCGACGTCCCGGCCGCGGCCGCCGAGGCGTGCCGGGTCCGGGCGCCGGTCGTCGACGACGCCTTCGTCGACGCGGTGGACGAACGGGAGAAGATCACCGACCATGACGTGGCCGCGTTCGTCGACGTGGTGCAAGAGGCCATCGGCCAGCCGGAGGGCTCATGGATCCACTACGGGCTCACCTCCTCGGACGTCGTCGACACCGCCCTGTGCGCCACGCTGACCCAGGCCGCAGATCTGCTCATCGAGGCGGCCACGGCCCTGGTCGGGGCGCTGAAGAACCGCGCCGCCGAGTCCATCGACATCCCGGTGACCGGTCGGACCCACGGGATGCACGCCGAGCCCACCACCTTCGGGGCCAAGTTCTCGCTGTGGGCCCTGCAGGCCGACCGTGACGTCCAGCGGCTCCGTGCCGCCCGCCAGCGGGTGGCGGTGGGGAAGCTGTCCGGCGCGGTGGGTACCTATTCGAACATCGACCCCCGGGTGGAGGCACACGTCTGCCGGGCCCTGGGGCTCACCCCGACGCCGGCCACCCAGGTGGTGGCGCGCGACCGCCATGCCGAGTACCTCTGGGCCTGCGCGTCGGTCGGTGCCACCGTCGAGTTGATCGCCACCGAGGTCCGGCACATGGCCCGCAGCGAGCTCGGGGAGGTCGAGGAGCCCTTCAAGCCGGGCCAGAAGGGCAGCTCGGCCATGCCCCACAAGCGCAACCCGATCCTCTCGGAGCGGTTGTGCGGTTTGGCCCGCGTGCTCCGGGGGTACCTCTCGGCCGGCCTCGAGGACGTGGCCCTCTGGCACGAGCGGGACATCTCGCACAGCTCGGTCGAGCGGGTGGTACTTCCCGACGCCAGCATGCTCACGCTCTATGTGCTGCAGAAGGCCAGGGGGCTGGTCGAGGGGCTGGTGCTCCACCCGGAGCGGGCGCTGGCCACGCTGACCGAAGGGAGCCAAGGCCTGGTGTTCAGCCAGAGCGTCCTTTTGGCCCTGGTCGAGGGGGGGTTGAGCCGGGACGCCGCCTACCGCATCGTCCAGCGTGACGCCCGGGCGGCGTGGGCCGATGGCCGCCCGTTCCGCCAGGTGCTCGACGAGGATCCCGAGGTCATACTGTCGTCGGAGGTGCTCGACGGGGCCTTCGACCTGTCGCGCGCCCTGCGCCATGTCCACCGATTCACCGATGCCCTGGAGGATCTCGCACCATGACCGTCTCATCGACCAGTGAACCGCCGACGCTGATCCAGTCCGGAAAGGTCCGCGAGCTCTACGACGCCGGGGCCGACCGGCTGCTCATGGTGGCCTCCGACCGGATCTCCGCGTTCGACGTCATCATGGCCGAGCCCATCCCCGACAAGGGCCGGGTGCTCACCGCCATGACCGCCTACTGGCTGGACGAGCTCTCCGATCTCGCTCCCAACCACCTGATCAGCGCGGACACGGCGGCGTTCCCCGCCGGCGCCGCCGCCCTCCCCGGGGGGCTGGCCGGACTGGCCGGCCGATCGATGCTGGTCCGCCGGGCCGAGATGCTCGACATCGAGTGCATCGTGCGCGGCTACCTGGCCGGATCGGCCTACAAGGAGTACGAGCGGGAGGGGACCGTCCACGGGATGGCCATGCCCGCCGGCCTCCGTCACGCCGATCGACTCCCCGAGCCGATCTTCACCCCCTCGACCAAGGCTACCGAGGGCCACGATCTCAACATCGGGATGGCGGAGGCCATCGACCTGGTGGGGAAGGAGGCGGCGGAGGCCGCCTCCGAGCTCTGCCTGGCCGCGTACGGACGGGCGGCGACGAGGGCCGAGGAGCAGGGCATCGTCATCTGCGACACCAAATTCGAGCTCGGCTTCATCGACGGCGCCCTGTCCATCTGCGACGAGGTGTTGACGCCGGACTCGTCGCGCTTCTGGTCGGCGGACGACTGCGCACCGGGGACCAACCCGCCCTCGTTCGACAAGCAACCGCTGCGCGACTGGCTCGAGGACCAGCCCTGGGACAAGCAGCCACCACCACCGGCGCTGCCCGACGCGATCGTGACGGCCACGTCCCAGCGCTACGTCGAAGCCTACGAGCGGGTCTGCGGCCGTCGCCTGTCCGACTGGTACGGTGCCGGTTAGTGGCGCCGTCCGAACACTTCTCGGTCCTGGTCGAAGTCCGGCCGCGGGAGGGCATCGCCGACCCCGAGGGTGCCACCATCGAGCGGGCGCTGCCCGCGCTCGGGCTGGACGGTGTCTCCGGTGTGCGGGCCGGGAAGGCCTTCCGTTTCGACATCGCGGCCTCCGATGACGCCGACGCACTGGCCCGGGCCACGGTGGTGGCCGAGCGTGTGCTGGCCAATCCGGTCATCGAGGAGTCATCGGTCACCGTCGAGCCGGCCGGTGGGCCGGGCCCGGGTTCCCGGAGAGGGGGAGCCTGAATGCCGGCCCGTGTCGGGGTGGTCGTGTTCCCGGGCACGAACTGCGAGCACGATGCCGTCCTCGCCGTACGCCGGCTCGGGGCATCCGCCGACCTGGTCTGGCACGGAGACTCGTCGCTCACCGGGTATGACGCGCTCGTCCTGCCCGGAGGATTCGCCCACGGTGACTACCTGCGACCGGGTGCCATCGCCCGGTTCTCGCCGGTCATGGAGGCGGTGGGTCGCTTCGCGGCCGACGGGGGTCCCGTGGTCGGGATCTGCAACGGCTTCCAGGTGCTGACCGAGGCCGGCCTCCTGCCCGGCGCACTTCAGAAGAACAAGGGGCTCCGCTTCCTCTGCACCACGGTGGGGGTCCGGGTCGAGTCCCCGGAATCGGCACTCACCGCGGGCGTGCCGGTCGGCACCGTGCTCCGCATCCCCATCAACCACTTCGAGGGCAGTTACATCTGCGACGCAGACACGCTGGCCGAGCTCCGGGACGAGGACCGGGTGGTGCTCCGCTACGTGGAGAACCCCAACGGCTCGATCGACGACATCGCCGGCATCTGCAACCGGGGGCGGAACGTGGTCGGCCTCATGCCCCACCCCGAGCGGGCCTCGGATCCGCTGCTGGGCTCGGTCGACGGCTCGGTCCTGCTCCGGGCCCTGCTGGCCACGGCGGCCGCCCCGACGGCACCCCCGTCGGTGGGCGCGGCGGCCACGGCGGCCGCCATCGCCTGAGGTCGTCAGAGGCCACCGGGGCGCGGCGGAGCTCGTCCGAGGTCGGTTCGGAGCCGAGGTCGCGGCAATCGGCAACCGGCAATCGGCGGTCACGCGGTCACCAATCAGAGAGCCCACCCGTGTCACCGCCATCGGCGGCCGGCGGACGGTCGGCTCAGCTACGAGTGCGGGGGATCTTCGCCTGCTGCAACACGGAGGCGCTGACTCCCACCGTCCGCCATGCCGAGTAAGAGATGCCCTTGCGCTCACCGTAGATACGGGCCACCTTTATGAAGGATTTCTCCAGCGCGGCCATATCAACGGTATCGCCGCTGTGGGACAGTTCGGCTTCGAGTCGTTGCTTCTCTTCAACCAAATGGAGTCGGGCCAAGGGCTCGGCTCCCGGAAGTGTGGAGTCGATGGTAGCCAGGCGACGGCGGATCGAATCCGGGGTCCGCTTGCGGCCCCGCCTGGGCTTGGTCGACTCGAGGGCCTCGAGGTATTGGCGCACGACCCGTCCCTCTTCGCGCCCCTTCGCCAGTGCCGCCTTGTGGGTATCGGACATGGGAGTTTTCTTGCGCGATTTCGTCGAAGTGGAAGCTGGCATTCACTGAGCATCCCAGACATGTCCATAGATGGCAAATGGTTGTTCTGATCCTCGGGAACACAGCGTCAACCTTTGCGGGAACGACCCCGTCCATGGGCCGGTCCACGACGCAATTACCGGGGGTTGCTTCGGGGTGATCCCGGTGGGGCCACATCACGGTCCCGGGTCCTTCGGCCGGGCTCTTTTGCGACGTGACCTGGCGCCGGACCGCAGGTCTGTCGGACCGGGTTCGGGTCCGGCCCGTCCCGGGCCGCCACTCGGCCTGAACGGGCGGGACGACAGGTACGCTCGAGTCCATGGACGCGGGCCGAGAAGAGACGGGCCGAGAAGAGACGGGCCGAGAAGAGACGGGCCGAGAAGAGACGGGCCGAGAAGGGAGCCGTGGCGTGGCCACCGGTGGCGACGGGTCCCTCCACAGGGCGCTGGGCCTCACCGACGGCGAGCGCGACGAGGTGGAAGCCGTCCTCCGACGTCCCCCCAACCACCTCGAGCTGGCGCTGTTCGCGGTGATGTGGAGCGAGCACTGCTCGTACAAGTCGTCGCGGGTCCACCTCAAGCGCCTGCCCACCGAGGCGCCTCACGTGCTGGTCGGCCCGGGTGAGAACGCCGGGGTCATCGACGCCGGTGACGGGATCGCGGTGGCCATCCGCATCGAGAGCCACAACCACCCCTCGGCCATCGAGCCCTACCAGGGTGCGGCCACCGGGGTCGGTGGGATCCTCCGGGATATCTTCACCATGGGAGCACGGCCCGTGGCGGTGATGGATCCACTGTTCTTCGGTGACCCCCACGAATCCCGTCAGCAGTGGCTGATCGAGGGAGTGGTGGCCGGCATCTCGGGCTACGGCAATTCGGTCGGCGTGCCCACTGTGGGAGGCGAGCTGACCTTCAACTCCTGCTATGCCCAGAACCCGCTCGTCAATGTGTTGTGCATGGGGGTGCTGCCCATCGACCGGTTGGTGCTCGGTCAGGCGTCCGGCGTCGGGAACCTGGCTGTTCTGCTGGGTTCGTCCACCGGTCGCGACGGGATCGGAGGAGTCAGTGTTCTGGCCTCGGCCGGCTTCGGTGGCGCGGATTCGGGGGACTCCGGGGAGCCGGGCGGAGGGGGCGGAGCCGCGGGAGATGAATCCAAGCGGCCGAGCGTCCAGGTCGGCGACCCCTACGAGGAGAAGCGCCTCATCGAAGCCTGCCTCGAGCTGCTCGACGCCCGGTTGGTCGTGGGCATCCAGGACCTGGGCGGGGCCGGACTGGTGTGCGCCACCAGTGAGACGGCGGCCCGGGGCGGGGTGGGAATGGACGTCGACGTCTCCGCCGTCCCCCGGCGCGAGCCGGGGATGGCCCCCTACGAGGTGATGACGTCGGAGAGCCAGGAGCGCATGCTGGCCATCGTGACGCCCGAGGATCTGGACCGCGTCGAGGAGGTCTGCCGCCGCTGGGAGGTGCGTTCGGCGGTGGTGGGTCGGGTCACCGACCCGCCCCCGGGGCAGGCCGGGCACCTGCGCATACTCGACGGGTTCGACGGTGAGGTGCTCGGAGACGTCCCCGCGGTGGCCCTCAGCGAGGACGCCCCGCTCTATCACCGGCCCATGGCCCAACCCGGCGACCACGGGGCCCGGGCGGCCGACGACCCCGGGTCGCTGGCCGCGCCGGACGACTGTGGTGCGGACATCTTGGCCCTGGTGTCCGACCCGTCGTGGGTCTACCGCCAGTACGACCACCAGCTCTTCCTCAATACGGTGGACGGTCCCGGCGGTGATGCCGCCGTGCTCCGCCTGGCTGCTCCCGGCCTCCCTCCCTCCGAGAAGGGGCTGGCCCTCACCACGGACTCCAATCCGACCTGGTGTTCGATCGACCCGCGAGCCGGCACCGCGGCGACGGTGGCCGAGGGAGCCCTCAACGTGGCCTGTGCCGGGGCGCGGCCCATGGCCGTCGTCAACTGCCTCAATTTCGGGAACCCGGAGCACCCCGAGGTGATGTGGCAGCTGTCGGAGTGCATCGACGGCATGAGCGAGGCCTGTGTCGCACTGGGTCTCCCCGTCATCGGCGGGAATGTGAGTCTCTACAACGAGAGCTTCGGTATCGACATCGACCCCACCCCGGTCATCGGTGTGCTCGGCCTCATCGATCGACTGGCCGCCCGTCCGCCCGGCGTGACCCTGGTCGACGGGGCCGCACTGGTGCTTCTGGATGTCAGTGTGGGCATGTCCGCCGGCCACCTCAATCCACCGTCACTGGCCGGGTCGCGCTGGGCCGTCGAGCGCCGGGGCCACCGGAACGGCACCCTTCCTGCGCTCGATCTGCCCGGGCACCGGCGCCTGGTCGAGTTCGTCGGCCGGCTGGTCGCCGAGGGCCTGGCCGGAGACGGTGCCGGGTCTGTCGGCAGGGAAGGCGGCAACGGCGGGGGTGTGGTCTCTGGAATCCACGACGTCTCGGGCGGAGGCCTCGGGGTGGCGCTGGCCGAGTTCGTCGTCCGCTCGGGGATGGGCCTGCAGGTGGCCGGCGTCGCCGACCACCACGAACTGTTCACCGAGGCGCCGTCCCGGGTGGTCGTGTGCACCACCCGGCGGAACGAGCTGATCTCGCGGGCGGCCGAGGCCGGCGTCGGGTTCCGCGTGCTCGGTACCGCCGGGGGCCAACGGCTGGTGGTGGAGGACCTGGTCGATCTGGGAGTGGACGAAGTCACCGCCGCCTGGCGCGGCCGACTCCCCTCGCTGCTGGACGAGGTGGCACCCGTCCCGTCCTGATCGGTGTCGTGGGTCACCACCGGTGTGGCGGAGCCGCCCGGTGTGACGGGGCCGCCCGGTGTGACGGGGCCGATCAGCCGGGCGGGGCCGATCAGCCGGGCGGGGTCGATCAGCCCTGCCTCACCGGTCAAGCCGGCGCAGGCCGTCGGGCCCGCAACTGGCTCAGGACGCGGTCGGCCACCTTGAGATCGCCCTGGCCGGTGCCGACGCGGAGGTCAGGTTTCATGAAGCCGTGGTAGTCCGAGCCACCGGTGGCCACCAGGTCGAAGCGGCGGGCCAGGTTCCCGAGCCCGCGGCGCTGGCGCACCGAGTAGCGGGCGTAGACGGCCTCGATGCCCGCGAACCCGGCCGCGGCCAACTCCTCCACCGTCCTGGCCAGGTCGGTACCGTCGATCCCCATGCTGTAGGGATGCGCCAGTACCGCCACCCCGCCCGAGTCCCGGGCCAACCGCGTCCACCTCGGCCGCCGACAGCCGCGCTTTGGGTACGAACCCGGGCCGTCGGTTGGCCAGGAACCGGTCGAAGGCGTCATCAACCGAGTCGGCGGCACCGACCGCCACCAGGGCAGCGGCGAAATGGGGTCGCCCCACACCGGCTTCGGACCCGGCCTCGGCCACCACCATCTCGTAGGTCACCGGTAGGCCGAGGTCGACCAGCCGATCGGTCAGGGCGAGATTGCGGCGCCGGCGGTCCTCCCGGAGCCGGACCAGCTCCTCACCGAGCGGGCTGGCATCGTCGTCCACGAAGTACACCAGCACGTGCATGCCGCCGGATCCGGCCGATCGGCACGAGACCTCGCACCCGGGCACGAAGGTGATTCCGAGCTCCTCGGCCCGGCGGCGGGCCGGCCCGATCCCGGCCAGTGAGTCGTGGTCGGTCAGTGCCACCGCGCTGCAACCGGCCTCGACGGCCAGCTCGGGGATCCGTTCGGGGGGATCGCTCCCGTCGGACACGTCGGAGTGGGTGTGGAGGTCGATCATCCTCGGCGAGGCTATCGGCGGCGGTCCGGACCGGGCCCGGAGCCGTCGGACGGCGGAGCGGTCGGAGCCGGCACGGCCGGCGGCCGGCGCACCACTAGGATGTGATTGCACGGTGAGGCGATGGAGGCCTGGCCGTGGTCAAGGATGAGCCCGACGACCCCGGTGTGTGCGGTGACCAACCGATGATGGAGGCCAAGGAAGCTTGCGGAGTCTTCGGGGTCTACGCCCCGGGGCGATCGGTGGCACATCTGACCTTCGACGGTCTCTACGCCCTGCAGCACCGTGGCCAGGAGTCGGCCGGCATGGCCGTCTGTGACGGCGACGCCATCACCGTGATGAAGGACATGGGCCTGGTCACCACGGTGTTCGACGAGCGCAAGCTCTCGGGACTGCGGGGGCATATGGCCATCGGCCACACCCGCTATTCCACTGCCGGTTCCAGCGATTGGATCCACGCCCAACCGGTCTTTCGAGGCGTGGGCCGGGCCGGGTTCGCTCTCGGGCACAACGGGAACCTGACCAACACGGTGGCGCTGAGCGAGTTGGCCAACATGCTGCCCGGCCTGGTGTCGTCGGACAGTGATCTGGTCGCCGAGCTGTTGGGCCAGGCGTTCCCTCCCGACGATCCCGAACGCACCCGCGACGAGGTCGCGGACGACCTCGAGCACGCCCTCATGAAGGTGCTCCCGTCGGTCGAGGGGGCGTTCTCGTTCGTGCTCTTGGACGCCGACCGCCTGATCGGCGTCCGCGACCCGAACGGATTCCGGCCGCTCTGTCTCGGGCGCCTCGAAGCTACCGACGAGTTCGAGATGGGTTGGGTTCTCGCCTCGGAGTCCCCTGCGCTCGACGTGATCGGGGCGACGTTCATCCGTGAGCTCGAGCCCGGCGAGATGGTGGTCATCGACGGCAAGGAGGTCCGCTCGGAGTGGCCGTTCCCCTTCGAACGCCTCAACCCGAAGCTCTGTATCTTCGAGTTCGTCTACTTCGCCAGGCCTGACACGACCCTCTACGGGAACGAGGTGCACGGTGCCCGCCGGCGGATGGGCCAGCTGCTGGCTTCGCAGGCACCGGTTCCGGCCGATCTCGTGATGGGCGTACCCGACTCCGGGGTGCCGGCCGCGGAAGGATATGCGGTCGCGTCGGGTATCCCCTACGGTCAAGGCCTCGTCAAGAACCGCTACATCGGGCGGACCTTCATCGCCCCGACCCAGGCCGAGCGGGCCAACGGGGTGCGGCGCAAGCTCAACCCCCTTCGTGAGAACATCACCGGCAAGCGCCTGGTCGTGGTGGACGATTCGATCGTCCGGGGCACCACCACCCGGGCCATGGTCAAGATGCTGCGTGAGTCCGGTGCCACCGAGGTCCACCTCCGCATCTCCTCGCCGCCGTTCCGTTGGCCGTGCTTCTACGGGATCGACACCCCGGACCGGACCGAGCTGTTGGCCGCCATCAAGACCAACGAGGAGATCGTCGAGTTCCTCGATGTCGACTCACTCGAGTATCTGACCCTCGACAATCTGGTCCGTGCCATCGATGCCCCCGGGGCCGGGTTCTGCGACGCATGCCTGACCGGCAGCTACCCGGTGCCCGTGCCCGTCGAGCTCTCGGAGCGGCCCGCACTCAGCGGGGCGGCCAGCGGGACCCGGGGGTGATCGGGGTCGAATCGGACCCGATCCCTTCCCCGCCTGTGCCCGCCGGACCCGGAGCCAGAGGACCGGATCCTGCCGGGACGACATCGGAGATGTCGGGGCAATCGGCGAAGGCGGACAACCCGGCGGACCCGACCAACTCGACCAACTCGGCCAACTCGACCTATGCCGGAGCCGGCGTGGACATCGAGGCCGGTGATCGCGCCGTCGACCTGATCAAGCCACTGGTGGCCGCCACCCTCCGCCCCGAGGTGATCGGCGGCCTGGGCGGCTTCGGCGGCCTGTTCGCACTGGACGTCGACCGCTACCGGCAGCCGGTGCTCGTGTCCGGGACCGATGGCGTTGGCACCAAGGCCCTCGTCGCCCAGGAGCTCGGCCGGTTCGACACCATCGGGATCGATCTGGTGGCCATGTGCGTGGATGATCTGGTGTGCCAGGGAGCCGAGCCGCTGTTCTTCCTCGACTACATCTCGTGCGGGGCGGTGGAGCCGACACAGATGGCCGAGTTGGTGGGGGGAGTTGCGCAAGGCTGCCGACAGGTCGGTGCCGCCCTGATCGGCGGGGAGATGGCCGAGCACCCCGGGGCCATGAAACCGGGTGAGTTCGACCTGGTCGGGTTCGCCGTCGGCGTGGTCGAACGGGACGGGGCACTCGGACCGCACCGGGTGCAGCCGGGCGACGTGCTCATCGGGCTGGCCTCACCGGGCCTGCGGTGCAACGGCTACTCCCTGGCCAGGCAGGTGCTGTCGGAACGGTCCGGCCTCAGCCTCGCCGGTCCGGCCTGGTCCGGCGCGCCCGTGTCGCTGGCTGACGAGCTGATCCGGCCATCGGTCATCTACACCCCCGCGGTGCGGGCGGCCATCGCCGCCGCCCACCCTGCGCCCCGCTCCGGGGCACAGTCCGGGTCCTGTCCGGGGTCCATGCAGTCGCCCACATCACCGGTGGCGGGCTCGAGGGCAACGTGCCCCGCGCCCTGCCCGAGGGCTTGCGCGCGGTCTTGGATCGCGGGACCTGGGACATTCCTCGAATCTTCGGGGAGATCCGACGTCTGGGGAACGTGACCGAGGGCGAGATGGCGCGGGTGTTCAACCTCGGGCTCGGCATGGTCATGATGGTCGACCCGGGCTGCGTCGACGAGGCCCTCGGGGCGCTCGCCGGAGCCGATGTCCGTGCCATGGTGGTGGGTCGGGTGGAGGCCGGCCGGCCGGGCGTGGAGTTCATCGGACCCGGGTTCTGGTCGGCCTCCGACGATTCGTCCGGCTCAACGGACGCTCCGGGTCCAAGGCATGAGTGACCCGCTTCCCCCCACCGAGTTCGAGGCGCTGCGCAAGCATGTGCTCGAGTACTCGGTCAGGCGCGGCGACTTCGTGCTCAAGTCCGGCCGCCGGAGCGACTGGTTCATCGATTCGAAGCAGACCGTGTGCCGTCCCGAGGCCATGACGCTGGTGGCCGACGGTGTCCTCTCCGTGATCCCCTCCGAGGTGGACGCGATCGGGGGCCTCACCATGGGGGCCGACCCGGTGGCGTTCGTGACCGCCGGGGTGGCTGCGACGCGCGGTCGGATGCTCAAGGCGTTCAGCGTCCGCAAGGAGGCCAAGGACCACGGGGGAGGCGGGCGGATCGCCGGGGCCCTCGACCCGGGTGACCGCGTCGTCGTGACCGAGGACACGGTGACCAGGGGCACGTCACTGCTCGAGGCTGCTCGTGCCGTGACCGAGGCCGGGGGCGTTCCCGTTCTGTTGGTGGCCGTCGTGGACAGGGGCGGGACGGTCGAGGCCATGGCCGCGGAGGAGGGCATCCCGTTCCGGGCCCTGTTGACGGCGCCCGATCTCGGGTTCGACTACGAAGGCGGCTGAGCCAGGTTGGCCGGCAGCGTCGGACTCCCGGCCGTGCACCGGGCCGGTGGACCTGGATGGCTTCGCTCAGCCGGCCTCAGGACAATCGCATGCTCCGGACAGGAGACCACGCAGAGGCCGCAGGCCCGGCACTCGTCGGCATTCGGTGTGTAGGCGGTGGCCATCCGTGGACCCGGACCTTGAGGCGCGCCATCCGGCCCAACGATCTGTAGTCGGAGTCGTCGATGCGACGAACCTCGAACACGTCATTTGGACACACGTCTACACAGTCGCGTTTTCCCTCACAACGGGCGTGGTCGACCACCGGCACATAGGTTCCCTTCGGTGCCGCACACCGCTCACCCGGGCGGTCCGGGTGAGCGGCAGCACGTCGCTTCTTCTCCAGTTTCTCGGCATCGGAGCTCATGCCTCGGCGCCTGCACCTGTCTCGGCACCTGCCTCGGGCCCGGCCCCGGGCGCCGGATCGTCGCCGCTGCCGTCGGCCAGCACCAGATAGATCCGACGTCTGGTCTCGCTGAGGATCTCGCCCACGGCCTTGACCTGTCGGTCGGATCCGGCCTGGCCCACCTGCATGATGGCCGCCCCCACTTCGCCCATGAGTCCCGCGGAGATCGACCAACGACCGGTCGGCACCCCGGGCCGCCTCCTCCCAGGGTGCGGGCCCGTCGCCGGCAGCATCGGCCGCCGCCCGGCCTTCCTCTGTGAGGCTGAAGACGCGGCGACCCTCCGATTTGTCGGCGGTCACCAGGCCCTGGTCCTCCATGACCTGGAGGGTGGGATAGACCGAGCCCGGGCTGGGCCGCCAGACCCCTCCGCTGCGCTCGGTGAGCTCGGTGATGATCTGGTAGCCGTGCATCGGCTCCTCGGCCAGGAGGGCGATGATCGCGGCCCGGACGTCGCCCCGTCCGACCTTGGGCCCCCGTCCGAACATCGGGCCGCCGAATCCGGGACCGAAGCCGCCGTGGCGACCGAATCCGGGTCCATAGCCGTCGGCACGGCCCCGACCCCGACCACGGCCCCCGTTCCTTCCCCGGTTGGTCCCGCCGAAGCGGTCTCCGGATCGCCCCGAAATCCGGGTCCGGGTCCGGATCCGGGTCCGGTCCGCCCTCTTGCCACTGCTCATATCTCCTGTGTCCGTGCATAGGTTTTCTTCTCCTGCTTCTCATTTGCCGCCTGCCCGTGTGGGCGACGGCGTGTTGGATGGGCCGGCCCCTGGCCGGCCCAATTGGGCTTGGGAGGTTCTTACTGGAACGCTCTCGTACAGTTACGATATATCGCAATACTCCAGATGTCAAGAAAATTCGGCGATGGAGTGACTGCTCGGCCTCAGAGGGGAGGTCAGGGCAGGGAGTCAGGCCCTGTGCTCGAACTCAGGTCAGCCCACCGCCGGCCGAACGAGGGGGTGGCTCGGCATCGGCAGAGCGTGAGCCACCGGCTCGAGGTGCTCCCCAGCCTGTGGCCACGGCCATGGGCGACGAGCCCGGTCACGCGATGGTGCCCGGACGCCGACGGACGGCGCCGACCGTCGATGGGCTGCCCGGGGTCGGCAGGTTGCAGCCGCGGCGTTAGCTCGTGGGGCCGTCGCCATCGTAGGGAACCGGATGGTTCCCGCCCATCTCGACGAACCGCTCGTTGAGGGCATGGGCGATGACATCGTGGTCGTGGGGACTCGGGCAGAGGGCACCGTAGAGGAACGCCTCCAGCTGCAGCGCAGTGCTCATCCCTCCCAGTTCGAAGTAGCGCAGCCACAGCTCGCCCCTGGACAGATCGGCTTGCTGTCGGAAGAGGTCGAGGGTGTCGGCCTGAGGCTCAACTCATCGTCGGTCACGAGTCCCGGATCGGTGGCCCCGGTCGGGCCGAAGGGACGAGGAGATGACCTCCTCGGCATGGTCCGGAGGGAGTGCCCGTGCCTGAGAGTCGATGCGGAGCGCCCTGTAGGCGTCGTCCGCCGAGATGCCGTCCCGCTCCATGATCACGCCCTGGGCCTGGGCTATGACCTCCCGTGTCCGAGCGCCGCCTGGATGCGCGCGACCGCGCTGCTCGCCGGCCCGTTGACCCTGGCGCCGGTCAGGACGGCCGAGGCCTCGGCCGCGAACAGCAAGGCCAGCCGTCCTGATCGGCGGAATCGGCAGGCCGGCGCGAGTAGATGTTGAGCGCACCGACGGGCGGTTGGATGGCGGACAGCGGCGAAGAGAGGATGGCCTGATCCCGAGAGAGCAGGCCTTCGGGGTGAATGCTGGCCACCGCTTCTCGTCGGTCAGGGATTGGGCGTGGAACCGGCGTCCCTCGAGGGAAGCGTCGACACAGGGTCCCTCGCCGGTGGCGTACTGGTGGCGTCCATGTCCAGATGGTCTGATCGCTGGCGGCCACCGTGGCCAGACGTCCGTGACGGCGGAGCGACACACTCACCCCGTCGGCTGCGACGACGGTGGCCCGGGCCAGCGCGACCACCAGCCGAAGAGCGCCGTCGACCACATCGTCGTCGGACGCGACGGCCGGATGCGAGCTGTGGGCCGCCGGGGCGACGGAGGGGATGGCGGCCGGACCCGGAGCTCGGCTCGGTTGCGACCAGGTCGTCAAGCCCACCGCCATCAGTATGCGTCGACCGGGGCCGAGGCGAGCGGATCACGAGCTGCCGGTCTCGGGCGGCCAGGCGCTCGGCCGCGTCGGCCATGAGTGTCAGGCACGCCGGGGTCAACGAGTCCAGCTCGGCCAGCTCGACGACGACCGCGGGGATCCCACTGGCGACCACCATGTCGAACAGGGCCCGAGCCCGGCCACGGCGAGGTCGTCGCAGCTCTCCGCGCAGGCCACGACCGCTTCGTTCACCGAGAGGTCGCGGACCTGAATCCTTCCCCGCTGCCCTCGGCCATGGTTCACGCGTCCCCCGGCGGCAATGCGGTCGGGCGGCCCCGCCGGCACCTGGGACGGAGCGGGTGCGCGTTGAGGCACCCCGGGGGTCAACCGGGGTCAGGCTGCGACGGACACGATGCCGGTGCCTCCAGAGTGGCCGACCCTCGCGTCGAAGGCGGTTCCATCGTACCAGCCGCCAACAGGTCAGTCCGATCTGCCGAAGTCTATCTCACTGTTGAACGGGGGCGCCAATGGTGGATGCCGGGGTTCGGGGGCATGAGCGAACGGAAGATGCGCCAAATGGCGACGAGCTGCCCCTGGTCCAGTCGGATCCGGCGGCGGAGCTGACGGACCATCTCCCAGACGGTGAGTCCCTCTTTTCGCGCCGGTGGCGTGCAGAGACCCTGGCCAGCTGGTGCCCTGGCCGTCGCCACCATCGAGGGCTGTGACTACTCGGGGATCTTCCTGTTGGAGGGGGAGGCGGTGGTCACCCCGGTGTGCAGCGACCCCCTCGTCATGGAACTCGACGCCCTGCAGCACTCCGACCGGTGAGGGGCCGTGCCTCGATGCCCTGGCCGCGACCCAGTGCGGTCTACGCCGAGGATCTCGGCGAGGACCCCGCTGGCCCACCTTCGGACCCGGTGCCGTGGCCCTCGGGTGCGGAGCCTGCTGGCCGTTCCCCTCACCTGCAGGGCGCCCGCCGCCCTCAACCTCTACGCCCGCTATCCGAGGGCCTTCGGGGTCGATCGACCGGGGGAGGGGCACTGCTCGCTGCCCTCGGCCGGCCTGGCCTTCACCACAGCCAGAGCCCACGAGGACGATGAGCGCAAGGCCACCCACCTCCAGGCCGCACTGGCCACCCGCGAGATGATCGGCCAGGCTCAGGGCATCCTGATGGAGCGCGAACGGGTCTCCGCCGACGAGGCTTTCGACATTCTGCGCCGGGCCTCCCAGCACCTCAATCTGAAATTGCGGGTGGTGGCCCAGACCCTGGTGGACACGGGCGAGCGACCCGACACCGGTCGTACACCCGACCCCGCCCCCGGTCCGAGGCACAGCTGACCCGGGCCGGGCGGGAGCGCCCTCCCCGATCAGGGACCGCTCGGTGGTCGGGACCGGCGTCGATCCGGTGACCTCACGCTTTTCAGGCGCGCGCTCTACCAACTGAGCTACCCGACCTCGCCTCGGCGAACCGAGGTGGCGGACCTGACGGGATTTGAACCCGCGACCTCCGGCTTGACAGGCCGGCGTGCACTCCAAACTGCACCACAGGTCCCCAACCAGCACTGGCGCTGGGGTGTACCGCACCCCCAACGGGATTCGAACCCGTGTTACCGCCTTGAAAGGGCGGCGTCCTAGGCCGCTAGACGATGGGGGCTCCAACCCGATCAGGGCTTTTGGAGATTAGCAGAGGGATCACAGGACCCCTTCGGGCCGACCCTCGTCGGGCAGCTCGGCCGCCAGCACTTCGATCATGAGGTACTGGAGCTGGCCGAGCAGCTCGTAGAGGGCGTACTCGGGCGCCGTCGGGTCCTCGGGGTCGGGCGCCACCATGTCCTCGCTCACGTCGAGGCGGGTGCCGAGCACCAGGCGGAGCGACCCGACGGCCGACAGCCAGGCGTTGAGCTCGGACTCGGTCAGGATGTCGGCCTGGGCCGTCTCGGCCATGACGGCGAAGGCCTGCCGGTGGTGGTTGACCAGCGCGTTGTCGACCAGGTTGCGGTACTCCTGCTCGGCGCCCTGCTCGTCGTCGCCGGCGTAGGCCGGCGGGAAGAGCCGACGGGTCATCGGCTCGTCCGGGCCGAGGGTCGGGGCCAGCTGCTCGGACATCGTCACCAGCACGGCCCGGACGCTGGGGTCGAGCTTGATGGCGTACCGGCCGTCGCGCCGGCGCCGGATGGGTGCGCTCACGTGGAGGGTTCCATGGTGGCCCACAGCCCGTGCTCGTGGAGCCGGTAGACGTCCAGCTCGGCCCGCTCGCGGGTTCCCGAGGAGACCACGGCCCGGCCCTTGTGGTGGACGTCGAGCATGAGCTTGGTCGCCTTCTCCTTCGAGTAGCCGAACAGCTTCTGGAACACGAAGGTGACGAACGACATCAGGTTGATGGGGTCGTTCCAGACGATGACCAGCCACGGCCGCTCGGTGCTGCGCCTCGTCGAGGTCGGTGCGCTCGGCCTCCACCGGCGGTGCCTCCACCTGGCGGGCGACCGCGAGGCGGCCACTCGGCCCCGCGACCACGCTCACACCGGCTCCGGCACGGCCGGTCACACCGGCTCCCGCACGGCGTCGGGATCGGAGCCCCGGGCCGACGCGACCACATCCGGCTCCGGGCACGGCCCCGGGCCCGGCCCGTCGGCCGGCTCGGGCCGGTGGTCGGACAGTCCGTGGTGGAACCACAGGGCGGTGGACCAGACCATCGTGGCCCCGAACACGTGGATGCCGACCAGTACCGCCGGCAGGTGGGTGAAGAACTGGGTGTAGCCGATGATCCCCTGGACGACCATGACGGCCAGCAGGATCCGGCCGGCGTCCTGGACGCGGGCGGGGGCGTCGGACCGCCACAGCACCCAGAGCAGCACCAGCAGCACCGGCACCGGGGTGAGCACGATCTCGGCATGGATCCGGGTCATGTCCTCGAGCCCGAGGGGGATCCGCTTGGCCCCCTTGCCCCCGGCGTGGGGGCCGGTCCCGGTGGTGGCGGCCCCGGCCGCCAGCACCACCACGATCAGCCCGAGCAGCACCCGGGTCAGCCACAGGGCGCCCCGGGTCACGGTCAGGGTGCCCCGGCCCGGCGGTGGCCGGCCTCGAGGGTCAGGACCACCGCCACCGCCAGCAGGGCCATCCCCACCATGAAGTGGGTCATGACCACGTAGGCGTTGAGCTTGGAGTAGACGACGAAGGCCCCGATGCACCGCCTCGCCGATGACCCCGAGGATCAGGCCGGCCGACAGCCACCGCAGGTCGCGCCGGGCCGGACGCCGCAGGAAGGCGGCGACGACGGTGATGGCGCAGGCCACCACCAGCAGCGCCACCACCACCCGGTTGCCGAACTCGATCAGCGGATGGAGGCTGAGCGGCGGGGTCAGGTGGTGCTGGGAGCAGGTCGGCCAGTCCGGGCAGCCGAGCCCCGAGTCGGAGAGCCGGACGGCGGCACCGGTCACGATGTTGAGCACCACGGTGGCCAGGGTGAACCGGCAGAGGAGGAGGAAGGGGCGAGGGCCGATACGCAGGGAGGACACCGTCTCCGTATGGTACCGGCCCGGCGCCGGGCCCGCCGGCCTGGGAGGCCCGGGTCGCCGGCGGGACGCCCTGGCCGGGGTTGGCACTATTGTGTCGGCCATGGCACTTCCCGCGGTGGCCCTGCCCCGCGTCCTCCGGTCAGAGCCCGCGATCGGCGCCTACGTGGCGCTGACCAAGCCGCGGATCATCGAGCTCCTCCTGATCACCACCCTGCCCACCATGATCGTGGCCCAGCGGGGCCTCCCCCGGCTCTGGCTGATGGTCGCCACCCTGCTCGGCGGGGCCCTGGCCGCCGGCGGCGCCAACGCCATCAACATGTTCGTCGACCGGGACATCGACAAGCTCATGCACCGGACCCGCAACCGCCCGCTGGTCACCGGGGCGGTCACCCCCCGCAACGCCCTCGATCTTCGCCATCGCCCTCGAGGTGGTGGCCTTCGTCGAGCTGTGGGCCTGGGTCAACCTGCTCGTCCGCGGCCCTGGCCATTTCGGCCACGCTCTTCTACGTCTTCGTCTACACGCTGTGGCTGAAGCGCACCAGCAGCCAGAACATCGTCATCGGCGGGGCGGCCGGCGCGGTACCGGTCCTGGTCGGGTGGGCGGCGGTGACCGACAGCCTCTCGTGGACCCCGGTGGTGATGTTCGCCATCATCTTCGTGTGGACGCCGCCCCACTTCTGGGCGCTGGCCGTCAAGTACAAGGACGACTACCAGGCGGCCAACGTACCCATGCTGCCGGCGGTGGCCACCTTCAAGCGGACCGCCCGGGAGATCCTCCTCTACAGCGTGGTCCTGGTGGCGGTGTCCCTGCTGCTGGCCGCGGTGGCCCAGCTCGGTGTCGTCTACGTGGTGTCGGCCTCGGTGCTCGGGGTGGTGTTCGTCGCCCTGGCCGCTGCGGCTCTGGCAACGGGCCACCCCGAAGGCGGCCATGCAGCTGTTCAGCTACTCGATCACCTACCTCACCCTGCTCTTCGTGGTGATGGCGGTCGACATCTTCACCAAGCATTGACCGGTACTCCCGATCGACGAAGGTGCGCCGGGCCCCACCGACCGTGCAGGCCGGCACCACCGGCACCGGCACCGCCCCGAGGCGCCTCCGGCTGCGCTCCTCATCGGCTCGGTCATCGCCGTCGCGCTGGCCGTGGTCCTCTTCGTCGGGCTCGGCCCCGATCGAGGTCCGGGTCCGGACCCGGCCCGGCCGGCTCGGTACCGCGGCGCCCGACTTCACGCTCCCGTCCCTGACCGGGGGCCCCCGGTCGACCTCGATGCCCTGGGCAAGGACCGGCACCGTCCGGTGGTGCTCAACTTCTTCGCCTCGTGGTGCGAACCCTGCCGGGAGGAGACCCCGCTGCTGGCCCGGACCGCCGAGGCCGAGCAGGCCAAGGGATCGAAGATCCAGTTCATCGGCGTGGATACCCTCGACCCGACGTCGAGCGCCGTCCCCTTCGTGCAGAAGGCGGGGATCACCTATCCGGTGGTCGACCGACGACGGCCAGGTGAGCACCGGTCTCTACGGGATCTACGGCGACCCCCAGACCTTCTTCATCGGTGCCGGCGGCACGGTCATCGGCCATGTGCGCGGGGCCCTGAAGCCGGCGGTGCTGGAGCAGTGGCTGAAGCGTCTGGCTGCCCGGCGACTGCGGCTGACGGGTCGGCGCAGGCCGGCTCCGAGCACGGCGGCTCACTCCCACGGAAGGTGAGCCCGGCCGCCACCGGCGCCGCCACTGCCCAGACGACCAGCACGATCCAGTCCCCGGCCGGTGACCGGCGTGCCATGCCCGAGGGTGCCGTGCAACGCATCGGCCAGGGCGGAGGCCGGGCAGCACCCGGGCGATGTCGGCCAGCCACCCCGGGAGCTTGCCCAGTGGGATGAGCATCCCTCCGAGCAGCAGCAGGACGACGAAGAGCCCGTTGACCACGGCCAGGTTGACCAGCGGCTTCAGCCTCCCGGCCAGGAACAGCCCGATGCCTCCGAAGGCGACGGTCCCGAGCACCATGGCTCCGATGGCCGCTCCGACCAGGGCACCGGCTCCGGCCGGTCCCCCCGGGTTCCACCCCAGGCCGAATCCCACCGACACCAGTACCGCGGCCTGGACGAGCTCCACGGCGGTGATGGCCATGATCTTGGCCGCCAACAGGCGCGGTCGGCCGAGCGGGGTGGCACCCAGGCGCTTCAGCACGCCGTACCCGCGTTCGAAGCCGGTGCCGATGCCGAGAGCGGTCATCGCCGTCGACATGACCGCCAGGGCCAGGATGCCCGGGCACCAGGAAGTCGACGGGGTGCTCGGTCCCGGTCGGGAGCACGTGGACCCCCGAGAAGAAGACCAGGAACACCACCGGTATGCCCAGCGTGAGGAAGAGGGTCTCACCGTTGGTGAAGATCATGGTCAGCTCGGCCCGGAACTGGGCGGTGAGCGGCGTCACCGGCGCTCATCCCGCGACCGGCTCCGCTGGCTCTGCCGGCTCTGCTGGCTCCGCTGGGTTCCCCTGCCCCGCCGGTTCCGCTCAGACCGTCCGGCCCGGCCGGCCGGGCCGGACTGCCCGGTGTCCCCGGTGTCCCCGGCCGTTTCCGCGTCCGATGATTCCGCATCCACCGGTTCGGGCCCGTCCCGTGAGCCGGTGATGGCCAGATAGGCCTCCTCGAGCGACCGACCGGTGCGAAGATCGCCCAGCGCCAGGTCGCGTTCGGCCAGCCACCCGGCCAGGACGGCGATGACCGCGGGTGTGGCCGCCCCGTTCGGGGGCGCGAGCCGGTACGAGCCGGGGGGATCCTCGGCGAGCACGGCGCCCCTCCCGAAGCTGTCGGTCAGTGCGCCGACCAGTAACCCGGTGTCGATCCCGGGCGCGGCGGTGAACCGGATCGAGCCGTCGGCACTCCCCGACGCCAGGTCCGACGGCGTGCCCTCGGCCAGGATGCGCCCACGGTCGATGATGATCACCTGGTCGGCCAGGCGCTCGGCCTCGGCCAGCTCATGGGTGGTGAGGATCACGCAGATGCCCCGGTCGCGCTGGGCCGCGATGATGGAACGGACCGCGAGCCGGCCCTCGGGATCGACGCCGGCCGTCGGCTCGTCGAGGAAGAGCACGTCGGGCTTTCCGACCAGGGCCAGGGCCAGCGAGAGCCGCTGCTGCTCGCCACCGGACAGGCGTCGCCACGGAGTTCGGCGGACCGCGTCGAGTCCGACCAGCTCGATCAGCATGTCGGGGTCCTCGGGGTCGTCGTAGTACCGGGAGAAGAGGTGCAGGACCTGGCTCGACCCGAGCATCGGATAGACGCCGCCGCGCTGCAGCATCACGCCGATACGGGGAACCAGCGCGGCATGGTCGCGGCGGGGGTCGAGGCCGAGGACGCGTAGCGAGCCGCTGTCAACAGCCCGGTAACCCTCCAGGGCCTCGACCGTGCTCGTCTTCCCGGCGCCGTTCGGCCCGAGCAGGGCCACCACCTCCCCGGCCCGCCCGGAGAAGGAGAGCCGGTTCACAGCCACGGTGTCGCCGTAGCGAATGACCACGTCCTCGCAGACGACCGCGGGGGCGCGTGCCGGAGTGATGGCGTCGTCCACGGGGGGTCACGCTACCGTTGTCACCGTCATGATCGATATCCGCATGGTGAGAGACGACCGCGCGTCGGTGAAGGCCGCCCTGGCGCGCCGGGGAGTGGATCCGGGCGAGGTCGACCGTCTGGCCGAGCTCGACGAGGCGGCACGCCGGGCCATCGGTCGGCGGGACGAGCTCCGGGCACAGATCAAAGCCCTGTCCAGAAGGTCGGGGAGGCCCGGCGGGCGGGCGACATCCCGATCGCCGACGAACTGGCAGGGCGCAGCCGGGAGATCGGGGAGGAGGAGCGCACTCTCGGGGTGGAGGCCGACGCCGCCCAGGACGAGGTGCGCCAGGCCCTGCTCTACCTGCCCAATCTCCCGTCGCCCGAGGCCCCCGACGGCCTCGAGCCCGAGGACAACGTGGTGGCGAGGTCGTGGCCCGACACCGAGCCCGACTACACCGACGCCCAGCGGGTGCCGCACTGGGACATCGGGACGGAGCTCGGCATCTTGGACATGGAGCGGGGAGCCAAGCTCTCGGGGTCGATGTTCCCGCTGTTCCGGGGTTTCGGGGCGCGCCTGCTGCGGGCCCTGACCTCCTTCGCCCTCGACAGCCACGCCGACGGATTCGAGGAGGTCCGGCCACCGACGATGGTCCTCACCGAGACCATGGTGTCGACCGGACATCTCCCGAAATTCGAAGAGGACGCCTATCACATCGAACGCGACGACCTCTGGGCCATCCCGACGGCGGAGGTTCCGCTGGCCTCGATGTGGCGTGGTGAGATCCTGGACGAGGCCGAGCTGCCGCTGCGCCTGACCGCGGCCACCTCCTGCTTCCGTCGGGAGGCCGGTGCCGCCGGTCGTGACACCCGGGGTCTCCTGCGGGTGCACGAATTCGACAAGGTGGAGCTGTTCGCCTTCGCCACTCCCGACCAGGCCCCGGCCCTGTTTGCGGAGATGGTCTCCCGGGCCGAGCGCGTCCTGGTCGCTCTCGGGCTCCGCTACCGGGTTCTCGATCTCTGTGCCGGCGACATGGGCCCCTCGGCGACCCGCACCTTCGACCTCGAGGTCTACTCCCCGGGTGTGGACCAGTGGCTGGAGGTCTCGTCGGTCAGCTGGTGCACCGACTACCAGGCGCGGCGGGCGAACATCCGCTACCGGCCGAAAGGTGGCGGCGGACCGGTGCTCGTGCACACCCTGAACGGTTCGGCGCTGGCCTGGGCCCGGATCTGGGCCGCGCTGGTGGAGACGGGCCGGCAGGCCGACGGTTCGGTCGTGCTCCCAGAGGTGCTCCGCCCGTACCTACGGGGCGAGGTCGTGATTCCGGCGAGGGGTTGATCCCGCCGGACCAGCCGAGGCCCCGGTCCGGTCAGCTCGACGGCCGTCAGTCGACGGCCGGTCGGTCGCCCGAGCCGGTCGGTCGCCCGAGCCGGTCAGTCGCGGGGGGATTCGAACCGGTAGCCGACCCCTCGGATGGTGGTGATCAGCTTGGGAGACGAAGGGTCCTCCTCGACATGGCTGCGCAACCGTTTGATGTGGACGTCGAGCGTCTTCGTGTCACCGAAGTAGTCGGATCCCCATATCCGGTCGATGAGGACGTCGCGGGTCAATAGCCGACCGGCGTTCTCCATCAACAGGGACAGGAGCTCGAACTCCTTGCGCCTGAGATGGACATCCGTTCCCCGCACGAAGACGAGATGGCGGTCCGGGTCGATCTGGATCCCGCCGGCCTCGAGAACGGCGCTGGTGCCCGGTCCGTCGTGGCTGTTGGCGTGGTTCAACGCGGCTCCGGTGCCTGCCGGAGATCGGCCGGCGTGCACCTCGTCCAACGCCGGGGTCCTCCGCAGCACGGCTCGCATGCGAGCAACCAGCTCCCGGAGCCGGTAGGGCTTGGCCACATAGTCGTCCGCCCCGACCTCGAGGCCGACCACGGTGTCGATTTCGGTTCCCTTGGCCGTGACCATGATGATCGGCACCGTCGAACGGGCCCGTATCGACCGGCACACGTCGATGCCCGACAGTCGGGGCAACATCAGATCGAGCAGGACCAGATCGGGCTCGTCGGCGGCGAACAGCCGGAGAGCCTCGTTCCCGTCGCGGGCCACAGTCACGTCGAACCCCTCGCGAGCCAATCCGATGACCAGCGCATCGATGAACGACTCGTCGTCCTCGGCCAGCAGGACCTTGGTTTGGGAAACGTCGGTGGGCTCCGCCGATTTCTTGTTCACGCTCTTGGTCATGCCGAGTACTCCGGCGGACAGGGGAGGACGAGGGTGAAGGTGGATCCCTCGCCCTCGCGGGAATCGACTTCGACATGACCCTGGTGGTTGCTGGCCACGTGGCGGACGATGGAGAGACCGAGCCCGGTCCCTCCCGAGTCACGGCTCCGGCCGTGGTCGACCCGGTAGAAGCGCTCGAAGATTCGCTCGAGGTCGCGGGTGGGGATCCCGACGCCGACGTCGATCACGGCCAGGTTGACCTCGTTGCCGGACTGGCTTCCCACCACCCGCACGGTGGAGTCCTCGTAGGAGAAGGTCACAGCGTTCTCGAGGAGACTGTGCATGGCCGAAACCAGCTGGCGGCGGTCGCCCAGCACGTGTACAGGCGGGTCGGGCTCATCGAGTTCGATGGTAATGCGCCGCTGATCGGCGGCGGACTTGACCCGTTCCACGGCCTCCGCCATGACCAGGTTGACGTAGATGGGTTCTCGGGGAGGGGCCTCTTCGGACTCGATGCGGCTGAGGTCGAGCAGGTCGTCGATGATACGGCTGACCCGGAAGGCCTCGGTGTTGATCCGGGAAGCCAGGCGCTGGGCGACGATGGGGTCGGGCTCGACGGTGAGCGTCTCGGCCAGTAGGCCGAGGGCGCCGATCGGGGTCTTGAGCTCGTGGCTCACATTGGCCACGAAATCCCGGCGGATCTCCTCGAGCCGCCGCCGCTCGGACACGTCCTCGATGATGGCGATCACCCCGAGAGGCCGCCTCCCGTCGTCGACCAGCCTCGTCCGTACGGTCAGCGTCTGGCGGGGCGGGCCGTAGAGATCCAGCGTCCGCTCGGCAGATCCGTCCTGCCATGCGTTCTCCAGCAGCTCGGTCACCGCCTGTGCCGCCAGGGCGTCCCCGTGGCGGTTGTTCATCAGGGCCACGGCGCGGGCATTGCGGAAGGCCACATCGCCATTTTCGTCGCAGACGATCACACCCTGGGGGAGCGTGTCGAGCGCCCTGCGCAGCCTGATGGAGTCGGAACTCGCCTCGGTGACCGCCTCGGCGGCCTCGCCGGTCACCCGTTCGAGGTGGCTGAGCAGGGGCTCGATGCCGCGCTCGTCGGGCGGCTCGACTCCCAGGCGGTTGGACAGGGCGGTCAAGCGCTGTTGCAGGCTCCGACGTCCGGCCCGCCGCCCCAGCCAGTTGGCGAGGATCACCGCGAGGACGGCGACGGCGCCCAGCGCGATGTATCCGATCACGTACGGCTTCACCGCCTAAGCATGACAGGCCGGTGACCGGGCCGTGACGCTTCGCCGCCGGTGAGAGAAAAATCATGAAAAAACATGAAAAGTATTGAAAGGGAAGTTGGCGTTACGTACTGTGGCCCTCCATGAGATCAGCCTCCGTAGCCGCCCGTTTTTCCGCCCACCTCAACTCTCGACCCGGCCACCTGCGCCTGCTGTCCGCTCATCCGTTTCCCCGCCGCGGCCTTCTGGCCCTCCTCCTCGGCCACCCGGTCCCGCTGATCGGGGCCCACGGACTACTGGCCGGTTCCGCCAACCTCCAACTGAGCCCGGACACAAGTGCACTTCCGGGTGGGAACGTCCTCCAGCACCTCATGAACGGTCTCGACGGGTGGGCGCTGGCGCTGGCGCTGGTCGGACTGGTCGTCGGTGCCGCAGCATGGGCGCTCGGGTCACACGGGCAGAACTATCAGCAAAGCTTCGTCGGCCGTCGTGCCGTACTCATCTCCGGGTTGGCGGCACTGCTGATCGGTGCCGGCCCGGGGATCGTCAACTTCTTCTTCAACACCGGACAGGGCGTGCACTGAGGTGGTGGCCGTCGGGGGCCTCCCGGTCATCGCCGGCGTCTCCTGCCCGTCGACGGCCGCGGCGCTCGGAAGTGCCGGTCTCGGCCCGGTCTGCCAGGTCGCCTCGGGGGCAAAGCACGTGGTCGGGTCGGCTGCCTCGAGCCTGGTCGGCTTCGGCGCCAACAGTGTCCTCGATGCGCTCGGGAGCTGGGTGTCCGATGGAGCGACCTGGCTCCTGCACCAGATCGGCTCGGTGATGGCGACGACCACCTCCATTGATCTGGGTGCCTCCTGGTTCACGACCCACTACCGGATCATGGTGGCCCTGGCCGGCGTGGTGATCGTGCCCATGCTGCTGCTCGGGATCATGCAGTCCATCTACCGGCAGAGCGTCTCGACGCTGGCCCGGTCGGTACTCGTGAACGTGCCGCTTTCGATCCTGCTGACGGCCGTGGCGGTCAAGTTGGTCCAGCTCGGCCTGGCCATCACCGACGCCATGAGCGCAGCCATCGCCCAAGGGGCCGGTCTCGACAGCGGACATTTCCTGGCCTCGGTCGCCGTGGGGCTCTCGGTGACAGCCGGCAACGCCTCGTCGGCGCCTGCGTTCGTGATGTTCGTGGGCGGGCTTGCGGTGGTGTTCGGTGCGTTGATGGTGTGGGTCGAGCTTCTGATCCGGGCCGCGGCCGTCTATGTGGCCGTTCTCTTCCTGCCGCTGGCCCTCGCCAGCCTGGCCTGGCCTGCCATCGCCCATTGGTGCCGGCGGCTGGTCGACACCCTGGTCGCGCTCGTGCTCGGGAAGTTCGTCATCGTGGCGGTGCTGAGCCTGGCCGCCGGTGCCCTGGCCGGCGGGACCGCCCCGGCCGCCGGCGGAGGGACCGGCGCCGGCGCCGGTGGCCACGGGCCCGGGGGAACGGGTGGCGGATTCGCGGCCGTGCTCGGCGGCGCAGCGCTGCTCCTGTTCGCGGCGTTCGCCCCCTGGGCGCTCTTCCGCCTGCTGCCGTTCTTGGAGGCGGGAGCGGTCAGCCACCTCGAATCCGTCAGTCATCGGGCCCGCCAGCGCTCCACCGCTCCGGTCAAGGGCCTGGCCCAGGTGGCCATGCGGGCGGCCGCCGGGTCGTTGGCGGGTGGGGCATCGGGCTCGATGGGTGGACTGCTGGGCGGTTCGTTCGCCGGATCCGGTTCGGGAGGTCCGGGGTCGGGTTCGGCGGGTTCAGCGGGTTCGGGTTCGGGTTCGGCGGGTCCGTTCCGTCTCCCGGGTCTCGGCGGACGCGAGCTCCGGGGGTGGGGTCGACGGCGCGGATCCGGGTCCGGGCGGAGACGGGCCTCAGGGCACGCGGCCCGATCCGCGGCCATCCTCGGCCGAGTCGACCGGGGTCGGAACCACGGAGTCGCCGGGCCACGGCATCCCGGCGTGGGCAGTCCACCCCCAGGCCACGGCCACCGCCCGGCGTTCTTCGGGTAGTGGCGCGGCGGTCGAGGCCGACGGCGGCTCGTTGGTGGCTGCCGCATCGATCGTCCCGGTGTCATCAGCTCCCGTGGGGCGACCCAGCCCCTCAGGACTGTCCGGGCCGGCGGGGGGTCCGGGCCGACCAGCGGGGTCCCGCACCGGGGGTGGAGATCCAGGGCACGTCAAGCGCCTGCCGAGACAGACAGGTGCCTTGCGAGCCGACACCCTCGGTCGGGACGAACTCGGCGTGCGCCTGATCAGCGCGCCGATCGGACCCGAGCCACCTGAACGGCGAGGACCTGATCGTGAGACGGAGGGTGACCATGGCCCCTGAGCACGATCGGGGCCGACGGGTGCGCTACCGGTTCTCCCCGTTGGAACGGAGGGGCGTGATCGCCGGTTGGCGCGGCGGTCAGATCGCTTCGGTCACGTGCGGGCTTCTCGCCGACGTCGTGGTTCTCCGGGCCCGACCATCGGTGGGAGGGGTGTTGTTTGCGCTCGTCGGGCTGGCAGCCGGGCTGGCAGTGGCGTTCTGGCCCATCCGTGGACGCACGGGCGAGCAGTGGCTGCCCCTGGTCGTCCGATGGGTGTGGTCGGCATGGACCGGGAGTCGCCGGCAGCTGGCTCCGAGCCCGGCCAGTGGCCACCTGGCGACGGTCGACACCTTTCGCCGAGGCTCCGGGTCGACCGAGGTCCGACCCGTCAACGCGAAGATCCGCACGCGCGGTCGGACGGTATTCGATGGGCTGACGGTGGTGGGGACACCGTTCGACCCTCAGAGCCCGATGGCGGAGCTTGGCATGGTCCTCGACTCCCGGGCGCGCACAGCCACGGCCGCGCTTGTCGTGCGCGGCCACAGTTTCGCCCTCCTCAGTTCTTCCGACCAAGAGGGGCGGATAGCCGCGTGGGCACGGGTGCTCTCGTCGATGGCGCGCGAAGGTTCCAAGATCCACCGGGTCCAGTGGATCGAGTCCTGCCTGCCGGACGACGGGGGCGCCGTCCGCCGGCACCTGGCCGACAATGCCGTGCTGGGTGGCGACTCACCGGCGTGTTGTTCCTACCGGGCACTGGTGGACGAAGCCGCACCGGTGACCCGCCGCCATCAAGTGCTCGTCACCTTGTCGATTCGGACGGGGCGATCCTCGCGGTTCGGCCGATCCTCGGGCGGCGGACGGTCCTCAGACGGCGGCCGGTCCTCAGGCGGCGGACGATCCTCAGACGGCGGCCGATCCTCAAGCGACGGACGATCCTCAGACGGCGGCCGATCCTCAAGCGACGGACGGTCCTCAGACGGCGGCCGATCCTCGTGGGCCGGCCGATCCTCACAGGGGAGCACGACCGCAATCGGCAATGTGCTGGCTCGGGAGGTGGTGTCCTTGCACCGGGCCCTCGACGGCGCCGACGTCAGTGTTGAAGGTGTGCTGGGGCCGGGGGCACTGGCGTGGGAGATCGCGGCGGCGTCGGCCGCACTCAACGAAATCGGGGAGCAGGCCGGTCCCTGCGGCTCCACCGGCCACGCCGGTCCCGTGGGCTCAGGCGGCCACGCCAGTCTTTCCGGCTCCACCGGCCACGCTGGTCCCGTGGGCTCCGCCGGCCACGCTGGTCCCGTGGGCTCAGGCGGCCACGCTGGTCCCTCCGGCTCCGCCGGCCACGCTGGTCCCGTGGGCTCAGGCGGCCACGCTGGTCCCTCCGGCTCCGCGGGCGTGGTGCCGGGGAGGTCCGTCGGTCGGGGCGGGCGCACGGCCCCACGAGAGGAGCGGACAAGTCACTGGCCCTGGCCCATGGCCGTCGAACCGACATGGGATGCCCTGCACACCGATGCAACGTGGCATGCCACCTACTGGATCGCCGAATGGCCACGGGTCGACGTCACTCCCGAGTTCCTGGGTCCACTCCTGTTCTCACCGTTGCGGCGCTCGATCAGCCTGATCATGGAGCCGATCAGTCCGAGTCGAGCCGCCCGGCAGGTGGCCCAGGCACGGACCGCCGACCTCGCCGATGGCGAGTTGCGGAGACGGGGCGGCTTTTTGACTACGGCACGGCATGCGCGGCAGAAGGAGAGCGTCGAGGAGCGCGACGTCGAGCTAGCCGACGGCCATGCTCAATACAGGTTTTCGGGGTACGTGACGGTGACCGCCGACAGTCGCGAGGAGCTCACGACCTCACGTGCGGCCGCGGAGCAGGCCGCGGGACAGGCCGGCGTTGAGCTCCGGCTTCTGTACGGGGCGCAGGACGTCGCCTTCACATGTTCGCTGCCTCTGGGCCGCGGGCTCTCGTGAAGAACCTCACCCCTCGGGTTCCGGCCCACGTCACGACCACGCGTCACCTTTGTGCGGCCTATCCGCTCGTGAGTGAGGCCGGCCTCGGCCACGAGGGGGTGCTCATCGGACGGGACGTGCTGGGTGGCTCGTTCGTCTACGACCCCTTCGTCCTGTACCGGCAAGGTGTGATCACGAACCCCAACATGGTGGTGTTCGGTCAGATCGGAAGGGGCAAGAGCTCCTTCGTGAAGTCATATCTCTGGCGTCAAGCCGTCTTCGGCCGACGCGCCTGGGTCATCGACCCCAAAGGAGAATACGGTCCGTTGGCCGAGGCCTGGGGAGTGGCTCCCGTTGCGCTCCGTCCCGGAGGACCGGTTCGGCTCAATCCGCTCGACACCGACGACGCATCCCTGGCCGTCGGCTCCGATGCCGGTGACGAGGTCATGAGAAGAAGGGTGGTGCTGACCTCGTCCCTGGCAGTGGCCTGCCTCGGTCGTGACCTCCTCCCCCGAGAGCGAGCCGCCATCGACGCCGCGGTCGCAGAAGCCACTCGAATGGCGGGGGGTGGGCGGTCGCCTGGTTCCGGGTCGGCGGGGGATCGGTCGACCGGTCACCGGTCGGTCGGCAGTGGCGAGCTACCTGCGCCGACGCTTCCCAAGGTTGTCGAGGCGCTTCTCGAACCGAGTGTCGACGCGTACCAGGCACTCCGCACCACACGCTCTGTGCTCATGGAGGACGGTCGTGACGTGGCCCTCGAGTTGCGCCGCCTCGTCCACGGCGACCTCCGTGGGATGTTCGACGCGCCGACCACCCCCGGCTTGCGTCTTGACGGCCCCCTGGTTGTGCTCGACCTCGCCGCGGTGTACCACTCTCCGGCGCTCGGTGTTCTCATGGCCTGCGCGGCGGCGTGGCTGCAGAGTGCCGTCAGGTCCCAGCACCGCAATCGGACCATCGTCGTGGTGGATGAGGCGTGGGCCATTCTGTCCAACCTCGGGGTGGCCAGATGGTTGCAGACGTCATGGAAACTCTCGCGCGCGCTGGGTGTCGCCAACGTTGCCGTCCTCCACCGGCTGTCCGACCTCCGATCGGTAGGGACCGAGGGATCGGAGCAGGTGAGCCTGGCCGAAGGGTTGCTGGCCGACTCGGAGACCCGGGTCGTCTACGCCCAGTCGCCGGGGGAGGCGGCTCGCTCAGGTGAGCTCTTGGGTCTCACCGAGACCGAGGCGGAGCTGGTTACCCAATTGCGCCGGGGCATGGCGCTCTGGAAGGTCGGCCGTCGCTCCTTCCTCGTCGAGCATCGACTGGCCTCGAGCGAGCGGTGGCTGACCGACACGGATCAGGCCATGGCCGACGCTGCCCCGACCGGCGCTGTCCCGACCGGCGCAGCCTCGACCGGTGCTGTCCCGACCGGCGCAGCCTCGACCGGCGGGGCCTCGACCGGCGCTGTCCCGACCGGCGGGGCCTCGACCGGTGCTGTCCCGACCGGCGCAGCCTCGACCGGCGGGGCCTCGACCGGCGCTGTCCCGACCGGCGGGGCCATGGCCGAGTTCGAATCGACCGGCGGTGCGACTCCCGACTTCGCGGCGACCGACGGACTGACCGACGTCGCGGCGACCGACGGACTGACCGACTTCGCGGCGACCGACGGACCGGCGTAAGCGAGTGATCCTTCTGTCGGATGCCCTCTCGGCTGCAGGAATGTCCGCGTTCGTTGGAGCGGCTCTGCTCGGCCCTGATCGCCTCTGGTCGAGCCGCCCCGGAAAGGGCAGACCGAAATTCGGTACCCGGCGCCCGCACCCACCCCCTCCCGGGCGCCGGGTGCCACCCCTGGCTTCGATGGGTGGCGGCGGGCGCGGAGGCACACGGGTGGGTCGGCGGTCCGCTCCATCCAGGAGCGCGGCATGGGCGCGGACCAGAGACCTCCGACCGCTCCTGGTGACGCCCGGCCGCAACGCGGGGCCCCCGCCGTGCGGTCGTTTGGTGGTCGGACGGGCCGGCCGGCATCTTGTTGCGTCCGAGCGCGCCCAATCGCTGATCGTCTTCGGCCCGACTCAGTCGCACAAGACGTCGGGCCTCGCCGTTCCGGCGATTCTGGGATGGGAGGGACCGGTGATCGCAGCCAGCGTCAAGACCGATCTACTGGAACGGACGATCGGTCACCGACGTTCCCTGGGCACCGTCTTGTGCTTCGATCCCTCCGGGTCGACGGGTTTGGATTCTGCGCAGTGGTCTCCGTTGCCTGCGTCCCGGACCTGGCCCGGAGCCCGTCGGGCCGCCGCCGGATTGACCGACGTGGCAAAGACGTCGGTGGGAACGATGACCGATGGTGACTTCTGGTACGCCACGGCCACAAAGATGCTTGCGCCACTTCTCTTCGCAGCTGCGTGTGGCGGGCGGGGCATGGACGACGTCGTACGTTGGGTAAACACCCAGGAAGAGGCCGAGGTGATTGACCTGCTCGTCACCGCCGGTGTGCCCGAAGCCGTCCATGCAGCCCAGTCCACCTTCGGGAAGGAAGACCGCCAACGCAGTTCGATCTACACGACGGTCGAGACAATTCTCGAGCCTTTCTCCGATGTGCCCGGTCGGGACGACGTCCTTGGGTCTGGCGATATCGATCCCCGGCAACTGGTCGAGGGTGCCAACACGCTCTACCTGTGTGCACCCGCTCATGACCAACGCCGACTGACTCCGCTCTTCGCGTCGGTGGTCCGCCAGACCATCGAATACGTGTACGACCAGGTCGCCCGCACCCGGCTCCCCCTGGAGCCGCCGCTCCTCGTCGTGCTCGACGAGGCAGCCAACATTGCGCCGTTGTCAGATCTCGATGCGTTGGCATCCACCGCAGCCGGTCACGGGGTGCAGTTGGTCACGATCTGGCACGACCTTGCCCAGATCAATGCCCGTTACGGGAATCGGGCCGCCACCGTGGCCAACAACCACCGGGCCAAGCTCTTCCTCTCCGGCATCTCTGACCCGTCGACTTTGGACTATGCCAGCCATCTCATCGGTGACGAAGAGGTATCACTGCCTACGACGACGATTGGTGGCCGGAGCGGATCGAGCTCGAGCCACTCCCCGTCGGTGAGGAGGCTGGCACCGCCCGATGTCCTGCGCCGGATTCCACCTGGAGACGGGGTCCTTGTCTACGGCGACCTTCATCCGGCACGAGTCCACCTGCGAACGTGGTTCGCTGATCCGTGGTTGAAGACCAGGGCTCTGCCATCTTGGGAAACTGGGAGCGCGCAACCAGGAGAGCGCGCCAACCGGTAAGGAAGCAGGAAACCGGGACTTCAGTAATCCTGCCTTTCGGGTGCCTGCGAGAGTCCCGTCGCGCCGGCCATGACCATCAGCGAATGGGCCACCGAGGAGAGGAGCAGATTCGATTTCTTGCTGTCGAGGTCAAGAACGGCGGCGGCGGCCAAGTGCGTGGGTATGGCTCCTTCGTCTCGCAGCGTGAGGACCGCTTGTGCCAGCTCGAGGCGACGGTCCGGCGAGTCGACACTGTCCGCCACCTCGATCGCCGCGTCGACGAACTCCACGATTTCGTCGTTGTCGAAGGCATCGATGGCGCGGTCCATGTCTGGTGTGATGATCCCGAGGTGCGCCTGAAGTGATGCGTCGATCGCCGGCAGATAGAGCACCTCTTCGAGAAGGGCATCGATCTTGTCTTCTTCGAGGGCCACCAGGTCCGGTATCGCCGCTCCGCAGAGATCGGCAGGCGGATGAAGACGATGAATTTCGGTGGTCCTATCGTTCCCGTAACAGCACCGCTTTGCCTTCGAGGTGCTCCCGCACGGGCAGGGCCCGTTCCGTCTGATCTTGGTCATGCCAGCCTCTGTCTTCTCGAGGGTCATTGTCTTGGTCGGAGTCGACGCGGGGTAGTGAGCGTCCATGAGTTGGTAGGAAAGCCATCGCTCGTTGCGCCCCTTGAAACCGCCTTGAGCGGACCCGACTCACTCGTTCCGTCTGTCCCGTTTCCGCTTGTCCCTTTCCTCGTCGGTGTCCATCCCGAGGCCCGGTTCCTGCCCGAAGGCCGGTTGGGGTTCGAACCGCCACCGGGGTGTGCCCATCGGTCCGGTCCCCTCGCTGGAGAGGACCCAGCCCTCGTAGGTCTTGAGGAAGTGGTGGTGGTGGCAGAGCAGGGCCAGATTGTCGAGGGTGGTGGGCCCGCCCTCGGCAAAGGGGACGATGTGGTCGATCTCGAGCCCGAAGGAGGTCCCACACCCGGGCACCACACAGGTTCTGTCCCGGAAGACGAGGGCCGTCCGCAGCTGTTGGTTGATGGTGCGACCCAGGTGGCAGACGGCCCGGATATCCCCGGCCTCGTGGAAGACGATGCGGAGGAACGAGTCGTTGGCCAGGTCCCTCGCCATGGCCACCGGGATGGGCCCCTGGTTGTCGATCTCGCAGCACTCGTCGCCCTCGGTGTGTCCGCGCAGCAGGGCGTCCCGGTCCACCCGGACGATCACCGAACAGGTCGGAGGCCCGTCGATGAGCAAGGACGGGTCGTCCGGTGGTCGGCCACCGGTTGGGGCCGTGGCTCGGTGGTGTCCCCGGTGGCGGTGGCATCTAGGTGTCCCGGCCGGAGGTGGCATCGCCGGTGTCCCTGCCGGTGCGTGTCCTCGGCCCCGGCGCGCGTCAGCCCCGGCGGTGGCTCCGGAGGGGTGTCCTCGACCCCGGCGTCGGGCGGATCGACCCCGGCGTCGGCTCGCCTGCGCCCGGGATCCGGCCCCGGAGCCGAGCCGGTGGCCGAGGTGGGCCGGGGCCGGGGCGAAAGCGGTGCCCCGGTGTCGGGGTGGCGTCTTGTGAGAAGGGCGTAGAAGGCGTCGGCTCGGACCGCCCGTTCGGGACTGTCCTGTTCGTCCCCGGCCGCCCGTCGGGTCCGGCGCAGCCGGGTGGCCACCTGGTCCAGGTGGGAGAGGATCTGGGCCCCCCGGTCGAGGGTGTCCCGGCCCTGGTAGCAAAAGGCCCCCTCGCCGTCGGTCCACGACGAGAAGTACCGGGCCGCTCGGATCCGGACGACCCTGGCCCGGGGATCCTCTGACCCCGAGGTGGCCCGGGACCGCTGGCACCGCTCCCGCACCGCCTGGAGGGGAGCCTCCTCGGCCCCGGCCAGCAGCTCTTGCTCCCGTTCGGGGGCGAGGATGCCGGCCCCGGTCAGCTCGGTGACCTTCGGTCCCGAGAGCACCCCGGTGCGCAGCGCCGCTTCGGTCCCGGGCAACTGTGAGAGGCGCTGCCCGTTGACAAGGGTGTTCTGGGCCTGACCGGTGGCCACCCCCTCCAAGGAGGCCAGCATCACCGCGGCCGAGCGGTGCCCACCGTCCCGCCACACCCCGGAGCCCTCGATCCGGGGGGCCAACAGGGTCTTGCCCGCCACCACCAGGCGCTCGAGGCCGACCAGGGACGCATAGAGCCCGGCGGCGTCGGCCCCGGTCAGCCGGGCCGGGTCGAGGTCCGCCACCACCGAGGCCAGAGCGGAACGGGCGGCATCCAACCGGGCCCCGAGGCCGGTTTCAGGACCGGCGACAGCGGCAGCACCAGCGGTGCCGCCCGCCACACTCTCCTTCACTGCACCGGCCACCGGGGTCATGGCCAGATGTTTCCAGGGGGGTGTGACAACAGGGAGGGGCCGGCTACCTGAGGTCCACCGGCGGGGAGGAGTTTGGCCGGGATAAGTGAGACGGTCGGTACCATCGGTGGCAGTGACCAGCCCATGGAACCCCCTCCAGTGACGCAGCCAGGTTCGGACTCGGCATCGACAACTCCCCCCGATCCCCGGTCGCCGAGCGACCTTCTGGCCGCCGATCTCCGCCAGCGGGGGCCGATCCACAGGAACGAGCTCGGGTTCTGGGTCGTCAGCCGGCATGCCGACTGCCTGGCTATGTTGCGCGACCGGCGGGCCAGCTCGGACAGTCTGAATGTCGCTGTCGAGCGCATGCCCCAGGGGTTCCGTACGCCTATCGCCGAGGACGACCCCATGGCGGCCGCGATGCTCGAGATGCGACCGTTCCTCTTCCGCGATCCTCCCGACCACACGCGGCTTCGAGGTCTCGTCTCCAAGGCGTTCACGCCACGGGTGGTGGAGTCGCTGCGCACCCGGACGCAGGAAGTGGTCGATGAGCTGCTCGGGGCGGCGATGGAGGTCGACCGGGTCGACCTCGTGGAAGAGTTCGCCTATCCGTTGCCGGTGCGGATCATCTGCGACCTCCTCGGCGTGCCGCTCGAGGACCAGGACCGCTTCAAGGTCTGGTCCGGAGCGCTGGCCCGCGGCCTCGATCCGGACTTCCTCCTCTCACCGGAGGTCATTGCCGCCCGGGCCGAAGGGGTGCTCCAGTTCTCCCAGTACTTCTTCGAGCTGCTTGCCGAGCGGCGGGCCAACCCCGGTGACGATCTGCTCAGCCGACTGGTTCAGGTCGAAGATGGCGGGACCGTCCTGAGCGAGGGTGAATTGCTCTCGACCTGCATCCTGTTACTGGTGGCCGGACACGAGACCACGGTCAACCTGATCGCGGGAGGCGCCCTCGCCCTTCTGTGTCATCCCGATCAGTGCGAGAAGTTCCGTACCGATCCGGAGCTCACCCGTAGCGGTGTGGAGGAGATGCTCCGCTACGTGTCCCCGGTACAACTCACCGGCCGGGCCCTCATCGAGGACTGCGAATTCAGCGGCGTCGAACTTGCAGCCGGCGACTTCGCCATGCTGTTGCTGGCATCGGCGAACCGTGACCCGGCCCAATTCGAGGATCCGGACCGGTTCGACATCTCACGAAATCCGAACAACCACCTCGGGTTCGGCTTCGGGATCCACCACTGTCTCGGCGCACCGCTGGCCCGCATGGAGGCCCAGGTGGCGCTCACCTCGTTGGTCGATCGTGCTCCGAATCTGGCCCTCACTGTCGACGAGGTGGCCTACAAGACCAACGTCGTGTTGCGGGGGATGGAGTCGCTCCCGGTGGCGATGCGCGGCTGAACCGAACCACCCAACCACTCGTGTCCGCTGGAGGCGCAGCGGTCAGGATGCTGCGGCGCGGTCGAAGACCGGCTGAAGTCCGTCGAGCGTGCTCCGGACGTCGTCGGCGCTGAAGGCCAGGAGCAGGGCGGAGACTGCGTCGACACCCGCCTCCGCGTACTGGGCGGCGATGTCCCCGTCGAGAGGCTGGAAGTACGGGCAGACGGTGACGACCACGTCGTCACGGCTGCGGCCCTGTTCGGCCAAGAGCCGGTCCAGGTGGCCGAGAGGTTCGGCCAGTTGGTCGGGCCTCCGGTTGAAGGTGTGCCATCCCTGACCGGCCCGAGCCACCCGGGCCAGGGCGGCATCGCTCTCTCCGCCGATGTGGATCGGCGGATGCGGCTGCTGCACCGGCTTCGGGAACATCGAGCACGGATCGAGCGAATAGAACTCCCCTTCGTAGGCGGAGGTCTCGTCGCACCACAGGGTCCGCAGTACTTCGAGGTACTCGTCCGTGCGCCGTCCCCGGTTTGGCCACGGTACGTTGACCGCAGCGAACTCCTCCTTCAGCCATCCCACCCCGACACCGAGGTCGACGCGGCCGTTGGACAGCCAGTCGAGGGTGGACACCTCCTTGGCCGTGTAGACCGGATTGCGTTGGGGAAGGAGCACCATCGCCGTCCCCAGGCGCACCGTCGAGGTGAGGGCGGCCAGATAGGAGAGGGTGGACAGGGGCTCCAACAGGCCGGTTCCGGGAGGAGCGGGGATGCGGCCATCCTCGGCATACGGATACGACGAGCCGTACTCGTCGAAGAGGACGACGTGCTCACCCACCCACACGGTGCCGATGCCGCGTTGCTCGGCCTCGGAGCCGATGACGGCCAGCAGCTCAGGTGTGGTGAACGGGTTGGCTGTCGGTACCCACAGATCGATGCGCACAGCTGTCTCCTCTTTCCAGTGAATTCGCGAGCTCGGATCGGACGGACGCCATCGGCCCCCGGACGTCGCCGACGGAGCCGAAGGGACGCGCTCCGCCAGCCGTCCACCGGGGAAGGTGTCCCCCAACGATGACTGATCGGCCACGGCCACCGACGCTACTGGCAACCGGAGAACGGGTGTGGGTGTCGGTACCAGGGACTTGACCTCCCGTGCGCGTCACCGCGGCGCTGCAGGCCTAGCGTATGGGGATGAGCAACGATCCACGGCCGCACAGCGATGGTGCCCCGGGTCCGGGCGACGCGCCGTCCGGTGGTCCGCCGCCTGGCCACGACGGTGACAAGCCGAAGCACCCGTTCACGCTGGCCGTCGACATCGGCGGGACCGGATTGAAGGCGTCGGTCCTCGACGCCGACGGGTTGATGGTGGCGGACAGAGTACGGGTGGCGACCTCGTACCCGCTTCCCCCGGACAAGCTTGTGTCGGATCTGACCCGGCTGGTGGCTCCCTTGCCGGCGGCCGAGCGAGCCTCGGTCGGCTTTCCGGGCATGGTCCGGAACGGGAAGATCCTCTCCGCTCCGCACTTCTCCACCAAGGAGGGACCCGGCAGCCCGGTCGACCCCGAGCTGGCGTCCCTCTGGTCGAGGTTCGACCTCGCCTCGGCCCTGACCGAGTGGTTCGGGCTCCCGACCAAGGTGGCCAACGACGCCGACATCCAGGGCGCGGCCGTGATCAGCGGCCAGGGTCTCGAGTTGGTCATCACCCTCGGGACCGGCTTCGGCACCGGGGTGTTCTACGAGGGTCAGATGATGCCGCACCTCGAGATCTCCCACCAGCCGTTCCGGAAGGGGGAGACCTACAACGATCAGCTCGGCGAGGCGACCCGCAAGGAGATCGGGGAGGAGCGATGGAACAAGCGGGTCCACAAGGCCATCGCCAACCTGCGGGCGTTGCTGTTCTTCGATCAGCTGTACATCGGGGGTGGCAACTCGCGCCGTGTGACCCGCCACCATCTCGACGACGATGTGACGATCGTCGACAACAGCGCGGGCATCCTCGGTGGGATCAAGCTGTGGAGCCAGGACCATCTGACCGTGAACAAGGTGTCCGGGTAGCTCAACGGTCGATCAGGGGAGCGGCGGGCGGGGGCCGACGGGGGGACTCAGCCCTGCCAGGCCCTCCAACGGCGTTCGATGTCCTTCAGGTCGCGCTTCCAGCCCTTACGCGCCGTGACCGCGGCCTCCTGCTGGAGAGAAATCAGCGTTTCGATGGGCCGGGTCAGGTCACGACGTTCCGCGGCCAGCGCCTGCAGCCATTCGATGGAATAGAACGCATCGTGCAGATCTCCGAGCTTGACCTGCAGGCGCTCGGCCGCCCTGGCCGTCTTGCGGGCCGGCCCGCCCTCGACGAGCGCCACGGTGTTGCAACCGTAACGGAGGTCCTTTATCCGGATCCGCACGATGTGGAGATTGGCGAAGCTCGGGTTCTTCCGGGCCGTGTGGGCCGCACCGCGAACATCGTGCCAGGCCCGTTGGAGCATGCGCGGCAGCACGTCGTCGGCCTGCTTGGCCGCCTTCGCCTTGAACGCCGGTCCGTCCCACAACACCATCATCTGCTCGGTCAGCTGGAATCGGCGAGCCCCACCCCGCTGTGCCTGGATGGCGGCCAGCGCACCCGCCGTTCGCTCTGCCAGCACCGATTCGAGCTGGGCGATGGCGAACGGGTCGACGTACTCCGCTCCCTTGCCCGTGATGAGCTCCCGGATGATGTTCAGATCCCGCGCCTGCCCGAGGCAGTTCCCGTACCAGCCCAGCTCGGCCCGCAACGACGTGCCCCATGCCGGGTCGAGGAGGAGCCTGAACGTCCGGAGGTTGGAGCGGATGCGGCGCATGGCCACCCGGCTCTGATGGATCCGCTCGGTCTGGGTGGTGGCCCGCTGGCTCCCGTCGAGCTCGCTGGCGGCGGACTCGGCCCATACCGGACGGGTCTGCATCATGATGTTGAGCGCACCCACCGTCTCGGACCGCTTCGTCTCGTCCAAGAGCTCGTTCCCCATGTCGTTCAACAAGAAGGTGCGGGCAGATCCGGCGAGGACCCGGTGGAGAACCATGCCGGCGGAGGGCTCGGAGATGTCTTCGTCCGGGTGGATCCCGGGGACGCGACGAAGGTACTGCACCGCCGGTGCCGCTCGTCCTCCGTCTTCCGCTAACTCGGCGGTCATAGCCGATGCCTCCTGCGAACAGTCTTAAGAGTCCCGGATCGCTGCTATCACTGTACGGGGTCAACCGGGTGGAGCGAGGACCAGCGGTCTACCCTGGGCCCATGCACGCCGTCACCATCGTGGAGGGGACCCTCGAGTGGCTCGAGCATCCCGATCCCAGTCCCGCATCGGGCGAGATCCTGGTTTCGGTCCGGGCCGCGGGGGTCAACGCCGCCGATCTCATGCAGCGCCGGGGGCTCTACCCGGCACCCTCCGGGTCCCCTGCCGACATCCCGGGCATGGAGTTCGCCGGCGAGGTCGTGGGCTTGGGTCCCGGCACGAGCCGCTGGTCGATCGGGGACCGGGTCATGTCCATCACCGGAGGCGGCGGCCAAGCGGAATTGGCGGTCGTCCCGGGCAGCGCCGCCATGGCCGTTCCCGACGGAATCACCTGGGACCAGGCCGGGGGATTCCCCGAGGTGTTCTGCACCGCCTACGACGCACTCTTCACGCAGGCCCATCTCGGTGCAGGCGAGCGGGTGCTGATCTCCGGGGCGGCCGGCGGAGTGGGAAGCGCGGCCGTCCAGTTGGCCCACGCCGCCGCCGCCCACGTGGTGGCGTCGGTCCGGTCGGCGTCGCGTCATCACGAGGTCCGAAGTCTCGGTGCCGACGAGGTCGTCGAACCCGACCAGGCCCCGGACCACGGGCCCTACGACGTCTCGCTCGAGCTGGTCGGGGCGAGTGGTGTCGCAGCGGTGCTCCCCGTCCTGGCCGTGGGCGGGCGCGTGGTGGTGATCGGCGTCGGGTCCGGGGCCAAGGTCGAAGTGAATCTCCTCGCCCTGATGGGCCGCCGTTCCACGATCGGTGGATCGACGCTCCGGTCGCGGACGGTGGCGGAGAAGTCGGCCGTCGCCGGCGCCGTCGAGGAACACGTGGTGACCCTCCTCGGACAGGGGACGATCGTGGTGCCGGTGGCCGAGCGCTTCCCCTTGGCCCACGCCACCGAGGCCTATGAGCGGTTTGCCGCCGGAGACAAGCTGGGCAAGATCGTCCTCGTCAACTGACCGGGCACTTCCGAGCCCAGCAGGGGTGCGCCGGGTCTGTCGGCGTCGTGCCGGCGCTGGTGGCGGTGCGGGCCGGTGCGGGCCGGTGCGGGTTGCGGGTAGCGGGTTGCGGGTCAGGACCCCTTCAAGCAGTAGTAGATGGCATAGCGGGCTCCGGATGGGACGCCCTGGCCCGTCGGTTGGGGTACCGACAGGCAGTGCCGGGCGATCCACACGAGACGCGGGTCGGTGGCCGAGGGCGATTGCAGGACGAGATGGAACGTCCCCTTGCGGACCATCGACTCGAGGGTGGCCAGCGATGGTTCCGGGATCGTGCCGGTGTATCCCCCGATGGGTAGGACCTCCTGGCCACTCACGAAGATGAACGGTGCCGCCAGGGCTGACGTCTCGGTGGCCATGAGGAACGGAGCGCCTCGCCGCGCCTGTTCCAGCGTGGGAAGCAGGCGTGCCGTGGCCGAGGTGACAGTGAAGAAAGCGCGGACTCCCCGGGTGACCGCCACCGGTTGGAACGGGGTGTCGAACGGTCCGAGCCGCTCAGCGGCGATGGAGACCGATGCGACCGCCGGGACGAGCATCATGGCCACGACCGAGGTGGCCAGGCCCACCGGGAGGAGTGCGGCTCTCGCCGGAGTCCACAACGACACGAGAACGGCCCCGACCATCACGGTGCCGGCGGTGAGCACGGCCGGTTCCAGCCATCCGGGGAGGCCCGTTCCGGTCGCCGGGAGGAGCCAGGCTGCATACGTGGCCGTCACCAGCGCGGTTGCCGCAACCGTGACCCTGGTCCAGATCGACGTGCGCCTCCTCCAGGCCAGGACAGACCCGGCCCCGATGAGCCCGGCGATGGCTGGGGAGAGCGCGGCGGTGTAGTACGAGTTGATGCTCGAGCCGACGCTGAAGACGACCGTCAGTACGAGCAGCCAGGTACCCCACAGCACGGCGTTGGCCCGGGCGGGGTCACCTCGCGGTCTCCCCCTGGAGTCGACCAGGCCGGCGACGAGCGCGATCAGGGCGGCCGGCAGCAGCCAACCGATGTCCCGTCCGAAGGCGCCGGTGAGCAGTCGATCCCACCCGGGGGGAGGCGGGGGTGGGATCTTGACACCGATGGCGCGGGTGAGGAGCTGGTTGGGGGACGCCTGGTCCAACCGGCCGAAGCCGTTGTAGACGAAGACCTGCTGGAAGAGCGAGTCGTTGTGGCTCCCGTCCACGTACGGGCGCGTCGAGGACGGTGTGAGGGTCACCGCTGTCATCCAGCTGAACGAGACCACTGCAGCAACCGCGCCCATGGCCCCGATGCGGATCAGTCGGCTGCGCCGGTTCCCGGGGGCGGCGACCATGAAAGCCAGTCCCAGGGCGGGGAGGACCAGCCACGCCTCGACCATCTTCGTCTGAAAGGCGAGGCCGACCCACAGGCCGGCGAGCACCATGTGGCTCCGCCGTGCCGTCGTCAGTGCCGCGACCACGGCGTCGGCGGCCAGCAGGATGAGGAGCACCATGAGGGTGTCGGAGATGTTCCCCCGGTTGAGGGCGACGGTCGCCGGCGACACTGCCATGACGAAGGCGGCGACGAGTCCGGCCATCGGGCCGCACAGCCTCCGGACGATGCGGTACAGGACGAGGATCGAGCATGCGCCTTCGAGTACCTGGGGGAGGACGATGGCCCAGGCGTTGACGCCGAAGGCCCGGACGGAGAGAGCTTGGATCCAGAACGCGCCCGGCAGCTTGTCGAGTGACACCGTGCCGGCCGGATCGAAGGCGGCGAAGAAGAAATTGTGCCAACTCATCGACATGCTTCGCACGGCGGCGGCGTAGTACCCCTCGAGGTAGGTGGCTCCCCTCCACGTGGTGAGGATCACCGACAGAGCGGTGATGGCGAGGAGTATCGGGCGAGCCCACCCGGGTTGGTCGTCGAGCGCGAGCCAAAAGGCCAGACGATGCCACCGTGCCGAAACCGGTGTCGAAGGTAGAGCGGTCACGTCCGGGACTGCGGCGGTCATGGCAGCGCCACGGGGATCCCCGTCCGCCGACCGCGGGGTTCAGTTCGGGTCGCCACGCCGCCGGCGCGGGTCGCCGTCGCCCTCGATCAGCGCCACGAGTGTGGCCCGCGTTTGGGCGACGGATCGGTCGCCCATCTTCTCCAGCAATTGGTCGTCCACGCGATCGACGGCAGATCTGATGGCAGCCGCGGCGTTGCGTCCTCGTTCGGTCAGGGTGACCGTCAGACGTCGGCGATCCCGGTGGTCCACCGCCCGGTCGAGGTAGCCGCGGGTGACCAGGGTGTCGACGAGCTGGCCGGCCGCCTGCTTCGAGACACCCAGGTGCTCGATGATCTCGCTCAGCGGCGCCCCGCTCCGGGCGATCCCGCCGACGACGAACGCGCCGTTGCGAGGTAGATCCTCGAATTCGAACTCCGCCAGGGTCTGGCCGATCGCCGAGCCGTAGGTTCTCCGCGCTACCCGCAAGAGGGCCGGCAACGACCAGTCCGCATACCGGTCGACGTCGTCGGCCATGGGCGGACTGTACAGACAGGATTATTGATAGTCAAGATTTGGTACTAGATGGCCGGCCCCGCAGATCTGGTCGGGTTGCCGGTCTCACCGGTCGCCGGCCTGAAGATGTACGGCGCCGTCGTCAGGCGGCGGCCCAGAGGCCGAGCCATCGGGCAGGGCGGGCGGGACACGATCCAACGGGACACGATCCAACGGGACACGATCTAACGGGACACGGTCCAACGGGACACGGTCCAACGGGACACGATCTAACGGGACACGATCTAACGGGACACGATGACCGATGATCCGTGGCCGAAGAGCCCCTGGTTAGCGGTGATGCCGACCCGTGCGCCCTCGACCTGACGCCCAGTGGCCTGGCCGCGCAGCTGCCAGACCAGCTCGCATACCTGGGCGATCGCCTGCGCCGGGATGGCCTCCCCGAAGCAAGACAGGCCACCGCTCGGGTTGACCGGCACCCGGCCCCCGATGGTGGTGTCGCCGTCGCGGAGAAGACGCTCGGCCTCGCCCTCCTTGCACAGCCCGATGTCCTCGTACCAGTCGAGCTCGAGGGCCGAGGACAGGTCGTAGACCTCGGCCATGCTGACGTCTTCGGGGCCGATGCCGGCCTCCTCGTAGGCGGCCGCGGCCACCGACTGTTTGAAGGTGGGTCCGACCGAGGCGGCAGTGGCCGCCGAGTCGGTGGAGAAGTTGGGCATCTCGATGATGGCCTGTGGGAAGCGGGGGGTCACCGTGGACACCGCATCGATGGTGACGAGGTCGGCAGCGCCCGCATAGCGGCGGGCGAATTCCATGCTGGTGAGGACGAGGGCGGCCCCACCGTCCGAGGTGGCGCAGATCTCGAGGAGTCGCAGCGGATCGGCCACCATCGGCGACTCCAGCACCTCGGCCGCGGTGACCTCCTTCCGGTACCGGGCGTTGATGTTCTCCAGGCCGTGCTTGGCGTTCTTGACCTTGACCGCGGCGAAGTCGGCCTCGGTGGCCCCGAACAGCTCCATCCGCCGGCGGGCGTAGAGGGCGAAGTAGGTCGGGTTGGTGGCTCCCAGGAGATGGAAGCGGAGCCAGTCGGGGTCGTCCTTGCGGTCGCCTCCCACCGGGGCGAAGAAGCCCTTGGGGGTGGTGTCCGCACCGACCACCAGGGCTACATCGCAGAGTCCGGCGAGAATCTGGGCCCTGGCGTTGTTGATGGCCTGTGCTCCCGATGCACATGCTGCGTAGGCCGACGAGACCCGGGCTCCGGTCCAGCCCAGGGCCTGGGCGAACGTGGCACCGGCGATGAATCCGGGATAGCCGTTGCGGATGGTGTCGGCCCCGGCGACGTATTGGATGTCCTTCCACGGCAAACCGGCCTCGCGGAGGGCGTCGCCGGCGGCGGCCAGTCCGTACTCGACGAAGTTACGGCCCCACTTGCCCCACGGGTGCATGCCCGCCCCGAGGACGGCGACTCGCTTGTCGTCAGGCATGGGATCGTTCCGTTTCGCTCGGCTGCGTCAGACCGGCGCCGGTGACGGGGCGCCATTTCCACACGACGTACTCGTGGTCGTCGTCCTCGTAGAGGGTGTCGAGCACCAGCTCCACCTCGGTGCCCACGCTGAGTTGGTCGACGACGACCCCTGGCACCACCTGACCCATCACGACCATCTTCTCGGCGGCCAGTTCGACGGCAGCCAGGGCGAAGGGGACATAGGGGTCCGCCGATTCGTAAGGTTTCGGGGGCTGGTAGCAGGCGTCGGTGTACGACCAGATCTTTCCCACCCGGCTGAGCTCGGTTTCGGTGAACTCGGTCCCCTGGCACTCGGGGTTCCGGCAGAAGTAGGTCTCCTTGGGGAAGGCGTAGTTGCCACAGACCGTGCACTTGCTGCCGAGGAGGGCGGGAGCGCGCTCATCGAGGGTGAACCAACCGTCGATGGCGGGCAGGCGGGTCTTGGACGGGGGCATCGGCCGATTCTAACGCTCCGTCAGATCGGGGCTCGTGGGGATGGTGGATGCCGGCGCCCGGGACCGATGGAGGTCGGAATCAGGACCTGCTCCCACCGAGCCCGCCGCGCGCTCTGGCTTCGGCGATGCGCTGGTCGTCCCAACCGAGAAGGTCGCGCAGCACCTCGTCGGTGTGCTGTCCGACTGTCGGGGCATGGCTGGGCACGGGAAGCTCCTCGCCCACGAATTTGAGTGGGGTGGGAAGCTGCTCTGCGCCCAGTCGCTCCTGGGGGAACCAGTGGAACCGATCGTTGAACTGGGGGTCCTCGGCGATCGACTTGGGGGAGTTCACCGGGCTCACCGGGAAGTTGGCGGTGACCCCGAAATCGATCCACTCTTCTGCCGTCCTGGTCCGGAAGATGTCCCGGAGCTCGGCGCGCATCTCGAGGTTGTTGCGGGCATGGTCGGCGAATTTGGAACCCGGCCACTTCTCGAACATGTCCATGCGGTCGACGGCCGCACAGAAGTTCTTCCAGAAGGCCTGCTCGGAAGCCATGAACAGAACGTATCGCCCGTCCTTGGCCTCGTAGACCTGGTAACGCACCCCCTCGATCATCCCGGCGGTGCCGGGCTCGCGCCGCTCGTAGCCGTCGGCCTTGTTGCCGGTGACCTCGGATTCGGGTCGCTCGTACGCCCTCCATGTCTCACTGCGGTACCAATCCATGGCTGCGGCGGCATCCGATTGGGCCACCTCGAGAAACGACCCCTCGCCGGTCGTCCTGGCCCGGAGCACCGCGGCGAGGATGCCCAGCGCACCGAACAGGGGTCCGGCGTGGATACCCATGGATGCGTGTTCCGGGAGGTAGGCGAATCCGTCTTCGTTGACCTGCGGCGATACGATCCCCGCCCAGGTGTCGAAGGCAACGCCATGGGCGGGGAGGTTCTGATAAGGACCGGTCATGCCGTACCCCGAGATGGTGCAGAACACGATCTTCGGATTGATCAGGCGGAGCTGGTCGTACCCCACCCCGCGCCGGGCGAGGCCACCCGGGCGCATGGCTTCCACCACCACGTCGGCCGTCTCGGCCAAGGCCTTGAAGATGGCCACGTCCTCCTCGTTGCGGAGGTCCATGGCGATGCTCCGCTTCCCCCGGTTGATGTGGAGGTGCATGAGGGACACACCCTCGACGATGGGCCAGGTCATCTCCCGGATGTAGTCCCCGGAAGGGGGCTCGACCTTGATGACCTCGGCACCGAGGTCGACCAAGGGCATGGTGACGGCGGCGGGGCCGAGCGCCGAGCATTCGATGATCCGGATCCCGTGCAGGGGTGCTTCGGCGGTCATGGTCGGAGTGTATCTGACGGCCTGTCAGAGACCGCTGGGCGCCATCCCACCCCGGGTTCGGCCGGGTTTTGGTCGGCTACAGTGGGCAACCACTTCGGAACAAGGTGGTCTCGGGGGTCGCGGCGACGTGACGTCGAGAGAAGGGATGCCGCCCATCGAGGTGACACACTGCGCTCGTAGCTCAACGGACTAGAGCATCTGACTACGGATCAGAAGGTTGCAGGTTCGAATCCTGCCGAGCGCACTGCGAAATTCCGACGGCGTTGTCCCTGGTCAGGGGCCCAAATCCGGCGGCCAGCCGAAGTAGGGATCCACCGGTGACCCTACTTATGACCCTATTTTTGGCCCGATGGGCGCCTGGGGCGAGGGATCGTTGCGGGAGAAGCGCCCTGGCGTGTTCGAGATCCGTGTCGCCGTGGGGGTCGACCCGGTCTCCGGCCGGACCGTCCAGCGGTCGTTCTGGTTCCACGGAGAACTCGAAGACGCCGAGGAGCGACGCCGTGAACTGGCCGCCCAGTTCGCCGAGTACCGGTCGATCCGCCGGGCCGCACCGTTCCTGACCGTCGGGGAGTTGCTCGAGCGGTGGGTGTGTGCCCAGCACGACTGGCGACCCTCCACCTGGGTCGGGGTCCGGTCGAACGTCAAGGCGCTGAGCGCCGATCCCCTCGCCGGACGGCGGGTGGCCACCGCTTCGCCCCGAAGTGGTGCGGGTGACCATGGCCCGATGGCGGGACTCCGGGGCCGGGGTGTCGGTGGTCTCCGGCCGCTTCCGGGTGCTGCGCTCCGCCATCGGTTGGGCCCAGGCCGAATCGATCATCGATCGGAACCCGCTCCGGGACATGCGGGGCCCGCCACGGCCAGGCACCCGCATGCACGTCCCCAAACAGGATGTCCTGGCCCTGCTCCGCTTGTCGGAGGTGTTGGTGGGAAAGGCCGAGGCGGCGTTCGACGGTTCGGTGGGCTCGCGGAAATCACTCCACAAGGCCGAACAGGTCCGACTGCTGACGAGGCTGGCGGCAGATTCGGGGGCCCGCCGGGGTGAACTGGCGGCGCTCAAGTTCAGCGATCCTGGACGGCAGGGTGCTCACCATCGAGCGGGGGGTCTCGGGGAACAGATCGGTCCGACCAAGACCAAGCGGATCCGCAGGCTCACCCTCGGTCGGACCACTGTCGAACTGTGGCGGGCCAGCGAAGGAACCTGGAGTCGTACGGGCAGAGGGTGCTCCCTTTGGCGAGTGGGTGTTCTCGCGGGACATCGACCACCAACGGCGCCTCACTGCCGACGCCATGGGGCACTGGTTCGCTGAGTTGTGCGCGGAGGCCGACCTGGTCGGGGTCAGTCTCCACCGGCTGCGGCATTCTGTGGCCACCTTCCTCGTCGGCCGGGGGGAGCTCCTCCGGGCACAACACCGACTCGGTTATCGCGATCCGTCCACGACGCTGCGGAACTACGCCCACGCCCTTCCGTTGGAAGACGGTGAGGTGGCGGACGATATCGACGTGATGCTGGGTGCAGTCGTGGAGTCGGAGTCGACGTCGCTGCCGTCTCCGACAGCTGTCACCGGGCCATTGTCGTCCCGTGGCCCCGGTGTGTCCCCGTCCGTCGTCAACGGCAGTGGGCTCGGTCCGTGATTCGATAGAACCATCTGCAGTGTCTCGCCACACGCCATTCGATGGCGAGTGTGATGTGAAGTACCCGGGCCAGTCGCCGCCAGGTCGTCTACTGTTCGGGCTCGGTGGAAAGTACGACCGATGGCCTGATGCGGATGGCCGCCTTTACGTGGTTGGCCGATCTGCGGCAGATCTATGGCGATGTCGTGCCCTTCTCCGAACTCCAGAAGGGCTTCCCGTTCCGGAACAGCCAGGTTCGGGTGCTGGGCCCTCAGGGAATCTTCATTCCCCAAGGGGGGTCTGTGCCTCTGTCGATCACCACTGCCCCTCCCAAGTCCGGAAAGGATCGTCCCTACGACGACCAGATCGGCGATGACCATCTGCTCCGCTACAAGTACCGGGGAGAGGACGTCAACCATCGGGAGAACGCAGGTCTCCGGAGGGCAATGGTCGAGAAACTGCCGCTGATCTACTTCTGGGGTATTGCAGTCGGTCAGTACTTCCCGGTGTGGCCGGCGTTCGTGGAGGCTGACGACCCAGGATCGCTCACATTTACTGTGGGCATTGATGCTGAACAGAGCTTGGGTGGCCACGAGTTGGTCGAAGCCGGCGCCGAGGCGAGACGGGCCTACGTCACCCAGGAACGGCTCGTTCGAGTCCATCAAGCTCAGTTCCGCCAGAGGGTCCTGGTCGCCTACCGCTCCTCTTGTGCCATCTGTCGACTCCGGCACACCGAACTTCTGGACGCTGCCCACATTTTGCCCGACGGCCATCCCCGGGGCGAGCCGATCGTTCCGAACGGACTCGCACTCTGCAAGATCCACCACGCTGCGTTCGACAGGAACATCCTCGGCATTCGCCCCGACCTGCAGATCGAAGTCCGTTCGGACATCCTCGAAGAAATCGACGGGCCAATGCTGCGGTACGGCTTACAGGCTTGCGACAAGCAGCAGCTTCTCATCCCACGGCGTCCAGACGACAAGCCACGGCCCGAGTTCCTGGAGGAGCGGTTCGAGGAGTTTCGGCAAGCCGGTTGAGAATGTGTGCCGGCTGAGGGGCGAACCGGTGAGGCTCTTACGTTCCGAGTTTGCTCGTGTGACTCCGACCAGTAGCGGGCCTTCTCGGGGAAGAGCCAGCGGATCCCCCCGGCCGGTTCCACGACATCTCCTCGGTAGCGAGGGATGAAGTGAAGATGGGCGTGGGCGACAGTCTGGCCGGCTACCTGGCCGCAGTTGATTCCCAGGTTCACTCCCTCGAATCGCAACTCGTCGACGAGCCGTCGATGGAGATCGGCGGCCAGGGCCAGCATCTGGGACTGTTCGTCCGGAGTCAGGCCGAAGAAATCCGGCTCGTGGCGGTGGGGAACTATCAGCGTGTGGCCCGGACTGATCGGGTAGGCATCCGGGAAGGTAGCTGCCAGTGGAGTCTCCAACCCAACCTTCCCCTCCTCGATCCGAAGGCAGAACGGGCACTGGTCAGATTCCACGATTCGAGGCTACGGCGGAATGAGAGTCCCACGCCCCGAGTGTCGGCCACAATGAGGCCGTGGCCCATGATGACGGGATAGTGGCAGCCACCGGGAGCGGATTCGCCGAACGTCTGCTGGAAGTCATCGATTCGGGCCGACGCACCGCTACCTACAAGCTTGCCCTCCTGCTGGCGATCCTCGACCTCTGCTCGCTTCACAGCGACGCAGACGGGTTCGCTCCGACGGACCTCACCACACGTGACCTCGCCGAACAGGTGGCCAGCCTCTACTGGGTGCAGGTGGCTCCGTTTCGCCTGGAGGCTTCGTCCGAGGCACTCGACCTGCGTCAGATCACCAACAAGAGCTCCCTCGTCATCGATGCCGTTCGAGGGTTCCGTGCGGTGGCCGAGCCGGCGGGTGCTACATCGCTGTGGATTGCGCGCCAGCGTTTCCCATCCGAGTACAGCGACGTCATCGACCGCATCGAGCGCACGCTGGCTGAGCAGCCACTGCCCAGACTGCAGACGGTCGGCACCAGCGAGACCGTGTTCCCGTTCATCTATGACCTCGGGCCTGACTGGGGAGCCAACCAGCACTTCTCCGTGCAACGGCTTCGCAGCCACGGACCGAGGGGCCCGGTCATTCCGATGCTCCCCGGCGCAGGCGACGAACTGGTGCGGCTGGCACCGTTGATCCGACCCCTGGTCGAGCTTCACTGGACCCGAATGGTCGCCCGCCTCAACGGGGTGGCCACCGTCGAGGAGGATCTGCGTCACCACCTCTTCGGATCTCCTCGGATCGTTCCGTCCAAGATGCTGCGTGATGGACTACGGGATCTCCAGGACAACCGGTGCTTCTACTGTGACCGTCCGCTTGTGGCGCTCACAGAAGTCGACCACTTCATTCCTCGGGTGCGATCTGCAAACGACTCTGTGGAGAATTTCGTCTTGACTGATCGGGGCTGCAACGGCGACAAGAGCGATCTGCTTGCCGCACCCGGGTTTGTCGCCAACTGGACCCACCGTAATCGTGAGCAGGCGGCCGGGCTCGCTCTCATCGCCGAGATGGCTGCCGTGGAGAGTGACCCAGCAGGAACTCTGGCGGTGGCAAGGTCGATCTACGCACACCTCCCACCCGGGGGTGCTCCGATGTGGTACGGGCGCAAACAGGTCACCTTTGGCGATCCGGGGGAAGCACTTGAAGCACTGGAGTAGAGGCGAACTCCTGCGTCGAGCTGGAGCGGACTCACCCTTCATAGAAGATCGACGGGTTGAGAATCTGGCTCTCCCAGAGCAGATTCCGGTCAGCTTGGGTGAGGCGGGCCCGTTCGGCGGCGTCATTCCACTCGGCCCGGATCACCGCCACGACCCGATCGGCGATCTCTTGGGCCACGCTCCGTTCGAGGAGATAGAGGTGAGCGGCGTCGACAAGTGGCGCCAGCCGGGATCGCCGCTCGCCGTCGGGACCGTAGACCATGGCCTGGTGCGCCTCACCCGTCGAGCGCAGTTGAGGACACAGATCGAAGGCGGGCGTGAGCGTCAAGCGCTCCACTCGACCATCCCAGAAGGCGGCATGGTTGCGGGCGTGGTCATCGGTGTTGCCGACGCAGATATTGAAGGCGATCCGGGAGAAGAGCTCCCGTAGCGTGGACGCCGCATCCGTGAACCGCAGGCGGATCGCATCGGCCAGCCCCGTAAACGTCGCATATCTGGCCCAACGTTCGTCGAGTTGCAGGATGGTCAACGCGCTCACGGTCAGCCTGCGTTCACCCTCGCCCGTGGTCCGATCGAATCGATCGACGAGGAGAACATCGGAGTCAAGGCAATGGACGACCTCGGCGGGTGCGACCCGTAACCCGACGCGACGGGCGAGGTCCATGGCCGCCCCCTCGGCGTTGACGACGGGATAGGTGTCCGACCGGCGGGCGAACTTGGCGATCAGCCTCCGGCCGTCCGGGCCAGCGAGGAGGGCCTTCGGGCGTGCCCCACCCAGCGACGAACCGTGGAGAAGCGCCAGCTCGAGGTCAGGGCTCAGGGGTAGGCCGGCCTCCATCAGACCGGCGGCCATGAGCAGTTCCTCCAAAGGGGCATGGGTGATGCGGGGCTCGTACACCGTGGGACTGCCCTGGAAGTCGAGCGCCCCGAACCGGTCGGTGCCCGACTCGAGGAGGTAGGTCAGAAGGCCGACCCGTTCTGCGGCCTCAGCCCCGAGTCGGCGGAGGATGACCCGCTGCCCCCAGCTGTCGGGACCTGAGTCGGCGATGCACCCTGGAGCGCGCATGCCGTCCAGTGGATAGAGGGTCGAATCCCCGAGGGGAAGCTCGGGCAGGAAGAGCGGCACCCGCTCCGGACGCTCGAGGTAGCTGCGGCCGTAGATGAACGTGACCACATCCCCGACAAGATCCAGGCGCCCGGCCACAACCGGCTCGCTTCTCCCGGGTAGCCACACCCAGACGAATGCATGGTCGTGCTCAGAACTCATTCGACGGTGGGTCGCGACGGTCGACGATCCTGCCGGGCAGCAGCGCCAGCCGGTCCTCCTGGCGGTGGAGGATGGCCGGGAGTTCGGCTGGATCAGGAGCGAACAGGCTGACGCCGACGAGGCCGGCCACCTCGAAGGCGGTGCCGATGGCGACGGTCGGGTCCCCGTGTTCCACCTTGCTGAGGGTTTTCGTAGTGACATGGGCCCGGTCGGCGAGATCCCGGGCTGTCATGCGACGTCCCCGGCGCGCCGCCGCAACCTGCAGACCCAGTACCCGGACAGCGTCGAGTGTTTGGGGTAGATAGGCATGGGTACGCTTCACTCGGATCACCTCTTAATCGTATTATAGTACGTGTAGTGACAACAAAAAGAACTTTATTGCTATTTATGGGTCGACCCGGCGGACAGCAGGGGCGATGGACCGATTCGGCTGGCCGCACTGCAACCACCCGTTCGCTGGGACCGCTGCCGGAGTCAGGACTCCATGGCGCTGAGGAGTGAGAACCGGAGCTCCTCTTCGTAGACGGCCACCCCTTCTTCCCGCGTGGTCGGCGCCAGCACCGGATCCCACGGCGTGTCGGGTAGGTCCCCCTGTAAGAGCACCCGCCCGCGCTGCCTCGCCACTGCGGCCCGGTAGGCTTCGCCCGTCATCAGCCAGGGGGTCGTGCCAGCTCGGTCAGCCAGCCAGGCAGTGATCGCCAGTCCGGCTCTGTCGAAATCGGCGTGCTGCCAACAGGCCGCCCCATCGGCTCCGAGCCGTCGGATCAGGGTGATCACGGCAACACTCGGGCGTCCCGAACTGCAGAAGATCGGCGGCCCAGTCCATCCTCCCGAGGCGGCGTCACTGATGACCGAGGGGTTCTCTACCACGTAGAGGTGAACCGATCGGTCCAGAGCGTCCATCGGCCACCTCCGGAGCCGTGCCAGGGCCACCACGGCTGGCTCGCTCGCATCGGCACAGTGGCGCAGCCAGCGAGCCAGTTCCCCAGCGCCGGTGGGGCGAAGGCCCAACACCGTCACTGTGGAGGAGCAGGGATCGGGGACCACCCCCACCTGCTCCCACAGCTGCCGCACCGCTTCGGCGTCCCGAGGACGCTCGACCCCTACGCTGAGCGCAAGCCCGTCGAGGACCAGCCCCTCCAGCGCCCCACCCCGATCGAGAGCGTGGGGATCGGAGAGTTGGTCATCGGCGAACGATGCCAGGGAAACCGTCTCACTCACCGGTAGGGACCGCAATACCGTCACCGCCTGCCCCAGGCGTTGACGGAAGGCGCGCTCGCCGTTCTCCCCGCCTCGAACCCCGCCCCGGCGGAGTTGGTCCACCCACACCAGGGCGCCTTGGCTAGGAGCCAGTAGGGGAACTCCCTCGATCTGCTCCGTACACCACGACCACAGCTCGGCGCGTTGACGCCGCCGCTCCTCCCGATCGGCCTTCCGGTCACCCAGCGGCCCGACGATCCCCTCGACCAGACTGCGTAGCTCGTCGCCGTCACCCAATCCGAGGACGGCCACCAGCGTGGCCACCCGCACCACCGCTCGTCGTCCCGGCAGTCGATCCTGGCCGAGCAGATCGGCGATGGCCCCTTGCTGCTCTTCATCCAGATCACGGATGGTGACCGCGGACACCGCGGCGCCGTCGGCGAAGCGGCGGGCCAGCTCGGCAACCAGCGGAGCCAGGCCGGCCACCTCAAGTCGGCGGGTGGCCGGATCCAATCCGGTCACGCCGCCGGTGGGTCGATCACCCGGCGTCGCCCGTCCCAGGTGAACCGGGTAGAGACCAGGGGCCCGTCGCCGTCCGGTGGGTGCAGATGGTGGATGGCGATGCCGCTCAGTGTGGCGTACTGGCACCACTCGTGATCCCTACCAGCCGACCGACACTCGACTGTGCTTCAGCAACGATGGGACAGCGTGATCACCGCACGATCCGGCTTTCAGATGTTCGCGATCCTAGGGCTCTGTGTCGCGCTCTTTACTTCCTGAGCCAGCCACCCAGCCGGCTCTGGCTAGTCCAATGGATCGAGGCGGCCTGGTTTGCTGGCAGTCGCCCTGCTCTTCATCGTCATCTGCCACGCTGCGGTGGCGCTGACGGTAGTTGTACCGAGACACAGAGCCCACCAGCCGCCCTTGGGGTGAGCGTAACGTCTCCGTCGTGAGCGTGGGTGATGCTCTTTACAATCGCCAGGCCGAGGCCGACACCAGCGTCGTCAGTGCGAACACGTTCGGTGCCGCGGCGAAAAGGCTCGGTCAGCGTGGAAGCTAACTGCGGGGTGAGCTTCGGGCCAGTGTTCTCCACAGTCAGCACCACAAACCGGGGATGAACGCTAGTCGTGACCCACGCCAAGCCCTTCTCGGGCAGATTGTGGACGATCGCGTTGTGAACGAGATTCGTCGTCAACTGCAGCAGGAGCGCGTGTGAGCCGAAGGCGAATGTCATGTCGCCCGAAGTTATGACGGTGACGCCATGTCTTTCGGCAAGGGGGAGGAGTATCTCGGTAGCTTCTTCGGCTGCGAGGGACAGATCGACGGGTTTTGGGGTGAAGGACTTCTGGTCGGCGCGGCTCAGCATGAGTAACGCTTCGGTTAGGTCGGTCGCTCGAGCGTTGACGACGTGCAGCCGGTCGACAAGTTCGCTGGTGTCGCTGTTCGGGTCTTCGCGGGCCACGTCGAGCAGTGTCCGCGTGATGGCTAACGGGGTGCGCAACTCATGAGAAGCATTGGCCGCGAATCTCTGCTGTTCGGCGACTTGCGTCTCGAGGCGGCCGAGCATGGTGTCGAAAGCGTCTGCAAGTTCGCGAAACTCGTCCTTGCGGCCCGGTAGCCGGATCCGATGAGAGAGCGCTCCGGTTGTGGCCTTGCGTGTGGCGTCAGTGATACGAGTGAGAGGGGCGAGCATCCGGCCGGCGAGAAGCCATCCTCCCAGTAGGCCGAACACCACGAGGAATGCCAGCAAGATGGCGGCTGCCGGAGCGAAGTGGCGCAAGAGATCGCCACGGCCTGGCCTTATGAGGACTTGCTGGTGGTGAACAATGACGGTCTCGCCTCTTGGCACGTAGCGCAGCAGGAACAACCACACGGCGGCGAGCAGCAAACCGCCGGCCAGCAAGACGAAGCCGGCATAGGTGAGGGTAAGTTTGAGGCGAACACTCAGACCTGGAGTTCTATCCACAGCCTCCTCCCTCAGGAGTGGCGTTTGGTTGAGCATCGATGTGGTAGCCGACGCCGGCCACAGTGGAGATAATCGAGGGTTCGCCGAGGCGTTTGCGCAGGCCCGAAACTGTGATGCGCACGGCGTTGGTGAACGGGTCTGCGTGCTCATCCCAGGCTTGTTCCAGGAGCTCTTCGGCGCTGACGACGCCGCCTTCGGCCGCAACGAGAACTTCAAGGACGGCGAACTGCTTGCGGGTGAGTGCGATGTAGCGGCCGTCGCGGAAGACCTCCCGTCGGAACGGATCCAGACGCAGGCCTGCGATCTCTCGCACGGGTGGCCTGCTGTGGGGGCGCCTACGGTCGAGCGCTCTGATTCGGAGCACAAGCTCCCGAAACTCGAATGGCTTGGTGAGGTAGTCGTCGGCGCCGAGTTCGAACCCGGAGGTCTTGTCGTCGAGCCGGTTGGCAGCGGTGAGCATGAGGATTGGCATTCCGCTGGCGGAGGCGACGATCTGCTTGGCGATCTCGTCGCCTGAGGGGCCGGGGACGTCGCGGTCAAGGATGGCGATGTCGTAGGTGTTGATGTTCAGCAGTACTAGGGCCGCGTCACCATCACAGGCGATGTCGGCGGCGATCGCTTCCAGGCGTAGACCATCGCGGATGGCTTCTGCCATGTAAGGCTCATCCTCGACGATCAGCACACGCACTTTCACATCATCCTAGGCACCCGGACATATCGTCGGTGTATCCAGAACCACATACGTGCTGGCAACGTCACGCTGGCTTGACTGGAGGCATGACCTACAGCGCGCCGCCACAAGTAGCAGGTGACAATCCTTCGAAACGACCCTGTGAGGTCCGGGTTGTGTCGAAGGGAGGAATCGTGCGCCGGTCGCATCTGTGGGCCGCCGCAGTTGTGGCCCTGGGACTCACTGTTGCCGGCTGCTCGGACGGTGCGACGATCCCGACCGTCGGCTCGGGGGGAGGATCAGCGTCGACCGGGGCGGCGTCATCGCTCGCCGAAGCTGTGGCCTACTCCCAGTGCCTACGCAGCCACGGTGTCCCAAACTTTCCCGACCCGGTGCAGACCCCCAGCGGGCACTATGGCTACCGGACTTCCGGGATTGATCCGAACTCGACAGCGTTCCAAGGCGCCCTACAGGCCTGTCGAACCCTTCCGTCGCCGTGGAATTCCACCGTTCAGCAGCTGTCCCCCGCCCAACAGCAGACGTGGTTGAACTGGGCTCAGTGCATCCGAGTCCACGGGGTGTCGGACTTCCCCGACCCGACATTCTCGGGCAGCGAAGTGCACGACTCCGGCATCCAGTCGGGTTCCCCACAGTTGCAGTCGGCGATGGACGCCTGCAAGTCCCAGAAGCCATCCGTCGGTGGTCTCGGCGGATGACCGGCCACCGCAGGACAGAGACCGAGCAGCTCGTCGCTTCGGCTGAAGGTGATGAGGAGGCAACACCGAATCGGGGGCGAGGCAAAGGTGAAAACCGCCCAGCTCGCAGATTCGAGGTCTCCGTTGGGACTGGTGGGGACGATAGCGGCAGTACGACCGTCGATCTTGAGGAGACGGCGAAGTTCGGCTGGTGTGCGGGCGACTGCGGTATCGGTGACTTCCCCGATCCCACCCGAGCTGGGCCGCATGCCGACACGAGTCCTATCCCATCTGCGGCAGGGAGGGGCGAGCGGAGCATTTCGGGGCTCCCCGCCGCGGCGGATAAGGGCACCGGTATTTCAGGCGATCTGGGCCGGCGGGTCCAGTGAAGCAGAAGACTTGGGTGCTGGCCGGAGCGACCGTCCTGGCTATCGCTATTGCCACTGGCGGCGTGGTCGTCATGTCCAGTGGGAAGCAAGCAACCTCTGCCGCTCAGGAGCCGGCGTCGAGCACGGTGAAGGTGGAACAGCGGGAACTCTCGGCCATGGCCTCCCTGAGTGGGACACTGACCTACCAGGCTGGCCCGGGCGGTTTGCCGTACTCCGTGATCAATCAAGCCATCGGGACGTACACCGAGGTGCCCGTGCCCGGCCAAGTAATCTCCCAGGGTCAGGTGCTCTACCAGGTGAACGACAGCCCGGTGGTACTCCTGTATGGCTCGACACCTGCCTATCGGAGCCTGTCGGCTGGAGCGAGCGGGGCCGACGTGGCTGAACTCAACGCGGACCTGGTGGGGCTGGGCTACGCCACGTCGGCCCAGCTGAGTCCAACTTCCGCCTTTTTCGGTTCGGCCACCACCGCAGCCTTGGATAAGCTCCAAGCCGACCTGGGGGTGACCCGGAATGGCACGTTGGCTCTTGGTCAGGCGGTGTTCGAACCCACCGCCGTGCGGGTCACGAACCTGTTAGCGCAGCTCGGGAGCAGCACCATTGCGGGCCAGACGGTGATGCAGGGAAGCTCGACCACTCGCCAGGTGCAGGTGGCGGTGGACGCCTCGCAACAGACCGACGTGGCTGTCGGGGACACGGTGACGATCACTTTGCCCAACGACCAGGCCACCCCCGGTGTCGTCTCTTCGGTGGGCACGGTCGCTACCTGCCCATCGAACTCCGAGTCCAGCGGCTCCAGCTCCGCTGCACCGGCATCCGGCACCTGCCCGTCAGACAGCTCGGGGAGCAGCCCCACACCGACCATCACTGTAGACGTCAACCCATCGGACCCGGCCGCCACAGGTACGTGGGATCAGGCACCGGTACAGGTCAACATCACCACTGCGAGCGTACCGAGCGCACTGGTGGTACCGGTGACCGCGCTAGTGGCCCAGTCCGGCGGTAGTTACGCCGTCGAAGTCTTCGACGCAGGAGGGAGCAACCATCTTGTGCCGGTGTCGCTCGGACTGTTCGACGACGCCGACGGGCTTGTTCAGGTCACCGGCTCAGGGCTGGCCGCCGGCCAGAGAGTAGTGGTCCCGGCTACGTGACCTACACCCAGCCAACTACATCCGACAACCAACCGGTTGCCGTCGGCCGCGGCTCGGTTACTCACGAGGGACTGGTTCCGGTACTCGAAGTCGTCGATGCAACCAAGAGCTATCCCGGCGAGTTGCCCGTCATGGCACTGCGCGGGGTAAACCTCACAATTGCCGAAGGTGAGCTGGTCGGGGTCGTCGGCCCCTCGGGGTCGGGCAAGACCACCTTGCTGCAACTGATGGGAACCCTCGACCAACCCACCAGCGGCCACATACGGATCACCGGGCTGGACCTCGCCACAATGGCCGACGACGACGTCGCCTATCTACGGGCCACCCGGATCGGGTTCATATTCCAGCAGTTCTTCCTAGCCGAGCACGCCACCGTGTTGGACAACGTGGCCGATGGACTCCTCTACGCCGGCATCCCCCTCAAGCAACGCCGCCAGCGGGCTCTTGACGCCCTGGATCTGGTGGGTCTGGCCCAGCGTCCTCACGCCCGTCCCACCCAGTTCTCTGGCGGGCAGCGCCAACGCGTCGCCATCGCCAGAGCTCTGATCGGCCAGCCTGCCATCGTGCTGGCTGATGAGCCGACCGGCAACCTCGACCAGGCAACCGGCCAGGCCATCCTGGCCCTGATCGACAAGCTTCACCAGGCTGGCTCGACCATCGTGGTCATCACCCACGACCAGGCCATCGCCGAACGCATGCCCCGCAAGCTCGAGATCCTTGACGGCCGCATTGTCGCCGACACCGGGCAGGCAGTCGGAACTAACCCCCGCCTCCACCCGCTAACTCACCACTCATCCAGCGCACAGCAGACTGCGTCCGTCGTACCCGTTAGTAAGGGGCTGTCATGACCGGCAGGGGCGATCCGACTCGGAGGCGGCTCCCGCTGTCCGACCTGACCCGGCTGTCCACCGTCGGACTACACACACGGAAACTTCGGGCCGGGTTGTCCGCTCTCGGTATCGCCATCGGCGTCGCCGCCATCGTCGCCGTCCTCGGTCTCTCGTCCTCGTCTCAGGCCGGCCTGCTCAACGAGATCAGCCAACTCGGTACGAACCTGCTTACGGTCAGCAACGGCCAGAGTGTCACCGGGGCCCCCGCCGAGTTGCCCATCACGGCACCAGCGATGATCGGCCGGATCCCCGGTGTGCTCCAGGTGCAGACCACCGGAACGGTGATCGGCGCCAATGCGTACCGCAACCCCTTCATCCCCTCAATCGATACCAACGCCTTGACGGTCCAAGCCGCATCCCTCGGACTCCTCCAGGCGGTCGCCACCAGCGTTGCCCAGGGTCACTACCTCAATGCGGCAACTGCCCAAGAACCGGTCGCCGTCCTTGGCGCCGCTGCCGCACAGCGTCTCGGGATCGACCGCATCTACCCGGGCGAACGCATCTGGGTTGGCGGCCGCTGGTTCTACGTGGCCGGAACACTTAAGCCGGCAGTGCTTGCCTCTGCCATCGACTCCTCCGTGCTGGTCGGCTACCCCGCAGCAGAGAGGTACCTGGGCCTCGATGGCCATCCCGCCACTGTTTATCTCCGCACCCAAAACGACCGAGTGAATGCCGTCGACACCCTTCTCGCTGCCACCGCCAACCCCGAAAACCCCGGCGAGGTAGATGTCAGCCAACCCTCCTCCGCCCTGGTCGCTCAGGCCGACGCCAAGAGTGCCCTCAACGGCCTGTTCCTGGGCCTCGGCGCTGTCGCGCTGCTGGTGGGCGCGGTCGGTGTCGCCAATATCATGATCATCTCCGTCCTCGAGCGGCGCTCTGAGATCGGCCTACGCCGGGCGCTCGGCGCTACCAAGGGCCATATCCGAATCCAGTTTCTCTCCGAAGCCGTCTTTCTCGGCCTCCTTGGCGGTGTCGCCGGCGTTGCGCTCGGCGTCGCGTCCACGTCTGTGTATGCCCACACCGAAGGCTGGGCCACTGTCGTGCCACCAGAAGCCTGGCTGGGCGGCTTCGCCGCGTCCCTCACCATCGGCGCGGTCGCCGGACTCTTGCCTGCCCTGCGAGCTGCGCGGATGTCACCCACCCAGGCGCTGTGGAGCATGTGAGCTCGCGGTGCTTGGACCGATCCGCAGCACCGGTTGCTGACGGGCTCGAAAATCGTGGGTTGAAGTTGGGAACCGCCGCGAGGGCGAGCATGCAGTGTCCACATCGCAGCGGGCGAACGTCAGCTACTCCCTGTACGACCACCATGTCGCCAGTCTCAAGATGAAGCGGTTTTTTCACGCAGAGCATCGTCGCGATCGCCCCGATCGAGGTGAGGGGGAATCGAACTGATTTGAGCTCTTCAGAGCGATCTGCAAACGGGGCAACAACGATGAAACGTCGTGGGATTCGGTGCCACAAAAAGCCAACAAAAAAGCCAACAATTGGATCCCAGCCCGTCCCGAGCCGTCCCAGCCGACGATTTGACGGTTGGTCGAGGAGGTCGGCCACTTCAGCCAGTCCGTCACCGATGGCGTCGAGGACCGCCGGTTGCAGCCCCACCGCGTGCTTGAGGCTGTCGAGGGCGCTGATTCCCGCCTCACCCTTGGGCGTCAGCGACCATTGGAGGTTGTTCCGCTCGAATTCCTCGGGGGTGGTGTACACCGCCCCGTGGTCCTGGGTGGCGTCGAGCAGGCCCCATCCGACCAGGGCAGCCAGAGCCCGTTGGAGCGAGGCGTCGTCCACCGACGCCTCCCACCCCACCGTGCGCAGGGCCCCCCGCACCTGGTTGGGGGCGGGCGCAACCATCGCCGCCTGGTCGAAGGCGGACATGAGGCCGATGTGCGGGTCCCGCAGCTCGGTGGTGGCGAAGCGGAACAGGTCGGGATCGACTGCTCGCCACGGCCGCAGCTGGCTCATGGTCGGAACGAAAGGCGTCCAGTGTGACAGCCGGTTGCATCATGCGACCACAGACTTCCGTGTGACCTGGCCACCGGGCCGGGGACGAGTCACCGTGCGATCGGACGGTGACTCATAGTCGGGAGCAGCATCCTGTCTGACTAAGCGCGGTGCGGTCACTGACGATCCGGTCGCCGATTGGATGACCTACCTCTGGAGCTACCGCCGCTTCGCGCTGCGCGAGCCCCACCTGTACGCGGTGATGTTCGGTCCAAGACTGGCCGAGTTCAGACTCGGTGATCCCGCCGGCCTCGAGGCGGCAAGGTCCACCTTCGTCTCGCTTCTCCGACGCATTCACGCCTGCGTCAACGGAGGCAGATTTTTGAGGTCGACGACGTCACCACCGCCGGCGAAGCGGTCTGGTCCGGTGTTCACGGTCACACCACGCTCGAGCTCACTGGGTTCTTCGGTGCGGTCGGCCGCGACCCGTTGCGCTCGTACAGAGAGATCCTCTCCAGGATGTCGATCGGATTTGGCGACGACGCCCTAGCCACTGCTCGCTCGTTGTGGACCGCCAGACGGCGGGCCGTCCGCGCCGACCGAACCGAGGCCGCGTCTGCACGATGAGCCTTGCCGGGCCCCGCGATCGTAGCGACACCGGCGCCGCCCATCTATGGCCAGTCGGAAACCGTCGAAGCGGGAGGCTTGAGGCTGCCTATGGCGGGATCAGTGCCGGTGAAGCGACCGCGTGCCGGAGCTCGTATGGCTACCTGATCAATCGGACTGCGACGGGCAGCTCGAGGCTGACCCAGCCCCGATCCGCGGTTAGTACTTCGGGTGGCGTACTGCGAGCTGCGAGCGCCAGGCAGCAGCGGTCTCCAAGCGACAAGGAGCGCCCCCCGCTGAGGGAGCGCAGCGCCCCGGCCAGTTCGGCATCGGCCTCGGAGACCGGTTCGATGGTGACGCCGGCGGCGGCCAGCAACTCGCGGACTCGTCTGATGTCGATGTCGGCGTCAACCAGCTTCCCGATGACCTCAGCCAGGTTCGCCGTCCCGAGGGTGGCCGTGGCGATCGCGCCGGCGACGACATCGGCGCCTGGCTCGTCATGGACGAGTGCGAGCACGGCCGAAGCGTCCAAGACCGTCATTCAGCAGCCGCGGACAGCCGACGGTCGGCGATCAGCTCATCGACGAGCGAGCGCTCCTTGGGGACAGCAGACCCCAATCGCCGCAACTCGGTAAGCGCGTCCTGCTGACGCTCGAGCACGAGCCGCTGACCGGTGACTTGGAGATGTAGGCGATCACCCGGCGCAAGTCCAAGTGCACTCCGGATGTCGGCCGGGATGACAACCCGACCCTGCTGACCGAGAACCAATGTGGCATCCATGGAAGAAGTATGCCACGATAGGTAGAGTTGTGCCACATGGCAGGGTGGTCCTCCACAATCCGATCCCAACTGGAACAGCCGGGGGCTTCAAATAGGGCCTTCTACCGATGATGCTAAGTGTGCACAAGACTTGACCTGATAGCCGTCGGCCATGGCGGCGGCCGTGAGAACCGCCGTGAGAACCAAACCGCCGCAAACCGTGGTAAGCAACCGAGAATGATGGTCAGTGCCGGCTGACAACTGGGTACAGCGTGACGGCTGTGCTGATGACCGCCGCCGCGAGGATCACCTCAAGCAGGATGCGAGAGTTGACAGCGCCGTTGCCCAGAACGTAGCCAAGGTGGTTCAGCACCGGCTGGTCGTGCTCTCGGGATCGTGCCTGGTTGCTCTCGACGTGGACCATGTCACGTGTCGCAGATGATTTCCTCATGGCGCCTCCCTCATGGCCTTGATGCTCCATCGTGTTGCGGTACCCGACTGTCCGCATGTTCGGTGCAGCAATCGCACGGTCGGAACTGCCAGGGGCCGCTCCCGTCGGCCCGGGCCACGCCCAACGAGCGGTACCCCCGCTTGGCGAAGCCGTCGACAGCCCCGTCCACGGCGGATCGAACCTCGTCGGCGTTGGCCGAGAGCTCCATGATGACCTGCGGTGCGCCCTTGGTGACCTTGAACGACGTGCCGTCTGCGGCCGTGACCGGCTGACTCCGTGCGCTTGTGCACCGGGTCGAAGGGTTGGAAGTGGCCCACGTCGTAGCCATCGAGGGTCGTGTCGTCGCTCAGGCCACCGAGAACGGCCAGATCGATGGTGTCGTTGTCCTCGGCGCGCGAGGCCAGGGCACCGGCCACGATGACCTGGTTTGCCGAGACACCGGTGATGGTGAAGGGATCGCCCAGGGTCAGGTTGTTCTGGGTCAGGGTGCCCGTCTTGTCAGAGCACAGGACGTCGACCCCGGCCAGTTCCTCGATGGCCACCAACTTGGAGACGATGGCCTTCTTCTTGGCCAGAAGCCGCGCCCCGACGGCCATGGTGACCGAGAGGACCGTCGGCATGGCCACCGGTATGGCCGCCACGGTGAGGACCAGGGCGAACTGCAAGGTGGTGAGAATCGGGTCGCCGCGGAGGACGGAGACGACGACGATCACTGAGACCAGGGCCAACGCCAGCAGGATCAGGAACTTCCCGATCTTGAGTACTGCCCGTTGGAAGTGGCTGACCGTCTCCGCGTCCTGGACCAGCTCGGCCGTCTTTCCGAAGTATGTGTCACCGGGGTTGTCGGTGACCGGGAGGGACTCACCGGTCAGTTCGGACTGGTCGACCTGTACTTCGTCGCCCGCCAGCAACCGGGAGTCGGCCGGCACGATGTCCCCCATACGCAGGCGGATGACGTCCCCCGGCACCAGCTCTCGCGAGGGCGGGGTCACCCACCTCCCGTCGCGTTTCACCCGGGCCTTGACGGCCAGCTGGGCTTTGAGGGCGTCGATGGCCTTGCCGGCCGAGTGTTCCTCGGTGAAGCCGACCGTGGCGTTGGCCAGCAGCAGGACGAGGATGATGAAGAAGTCGGGCCAGTGCTTGAGCAGGCCCGAGAGATCACAGCGGCCTCGATCATCCACGGAATGGGGCCCCAGAAGTAGGTGAGCAGCTTGAGGAGCGGATTGGCCTTCTTCTCCTCCAGTTCGTTCGGCCCGTACTGGACCAGTCGCTTGGCCGCCTCGGCCTGACTGAGGCCACCGGGCGAGGACCCGAGGCGCTTCTGTACCTCGGCGATGGGAAGGGACTTCAATTCGTCGGCCGGAGCTGATTGTGTGCCTGACTTCGGCTTGGGTCCCTGGGCATCCCCGTGCTTACCGGGCTCGTCTTTGGGCTTGCCGTGTGAGTGGTGTGCCACATCGTGGACGCGGTGGCTCATACCGATTTGTGCTCCGTCCGACACGTGACTGATTTGTGTTCCATCCGACACGTGACTGTGGCCCTCGCCGGCAGCCCCTTGTCGTAGGCGTCGAGACGCTGTGCGGCGGGGGCGCCCCCCGGCGCGATCAGCGAAATTCCCGGGGCCCATTCATCACGCCGCTCCCCACTTCCAGTCGAGGACCTCTGGCATGTCCTGGCCGTGGGCATCGACGTAGCGTGTGTGCTCGACCAGCTTGTCCTGCATCGTCTGCTTCAGGTAGCTACCGGTGGCGCCCAACTGCGGGAGCCGATCGATCACGTCTTGGACCAGGTGGAACCGGTCGAGGCTGTTCTGCACCCGGAGGTCGAAGGGGGTGGTGATCGTGCCCTCCTCCTTGTAGCCCCGGACGTGGAGGTTGCGATTCGTCCGGCGATAGACCAGCCGATGGATCAACCAGGGGTAGCCGTGGAAAGCGAAGATGATGTGCTTGTCCCTGGTGAAGATCGAGTCGTAGTCCGCGTCGCTCAACCCGTGGGGGTGCTCGGTGCTCGGTTGGAGCTTCATGAGGTCGACGACGTTGACCACCCGGACCTTCAGTTCGGGTAGCTCTTCACGCAGGATCGACGTGGCGGCCAGGATCTCCAGGGTGGGCGTGTCACCACAGCAGGCGAGTACGACGTCGGGTTCGGCGCCCTGGTCGTTGCTGGCCCACTCCCAGATCCCGACCCCTTCGGTGCAGTGCACGACGGCTTCGTCCATGGTCAACCACTGGGGCATCGAGCGTTTTCCGGCCACCACGACGTTCACGTAGTTGCGACTGCGTAGGCAGTGGTCGGCAACTGACAGGAGGCAATTGGCGTCGGGGGGTAGGTAGACCCGGACGATGTCGGCCTTCTTGTTGACGACGTGGTCGAGAAAGCCCGGGTCCTGGTGGGTGAAACCATTGTGGTCCTGCTGCCAGACGTGGGAGGCGAGCAAATAATTCAGCGAGGCGATCTCCCGGCGCCACGGGAGCTGGGAGGTCACCTTCAACCACTTGGCATGCTGGTTGAACATCGAGTCGACGATGTGGATGAAGGCCTCGTAGCAGTTGAACAGGCCGTGGCGCCCGGTGAGCAGGTAGCCCTCCAGCCAGCCCTCACTCTGGTGCTCGGACAGCATCGAATCGAGCACCCGTCCGTCGGGTGCGAGGAACTCGTCGTACTCGGCCGTTCGGGCGTTCCACTGCCGGTTGGTGGCCTCGAACACCGCGCCCAAGAGATTTGAGAGCGTCTCGTCGGGACCGAAGACCCGGAAGTGTCGGCGGTCGTCGTTGAGCCTGATCACGTCGCGGAGGAACTCGCCGAGGACGAGGGTGTCTTTGCCATCGACCGCACCGGGGGCAGGCACCTCGAGCGTGTGGTCGCAGAAGTCCGGCATCCGCAGATCTCGCAGCAAAACGCCGCCGTTGGTGTGGGGGTTGGCGCCCATGCGTCGATCGCCCGTCGGCGCCAGCTCGGCTAATGCCGGCACGAGCCGACCGTCTTCGTCGAACAGCTCCTCGGGCCGGTAGCTCTTCATCCATTGTTCGAGGACCTCGACGTGTTCGGGGTGCTCGGCGTCCACGAGCAGCGGCACCTGGTGGGATCGGAAGGTGCCCTCGATCTGCAGGCCATTGACGACCTTGGGTCCTGTCCAGCCCTTGGGCGAGCGGAGCACGATCATCGGCCAGCGCGGCCGAGCAGTGAGCCCGTCCTTTCGAGCATCGGCTTGGAACTGCTGGATCTCCGCGACGGCCTGATCCACGGCGCCAGCCATGAGCTGGTGCATCTGCTCGGGGTCGTCGCCTTCGACGAAGTGCGGTGTCCAGCCGCAGCCCCGGAGGAAGTGGTCCAGCTCCTCGGGCTCGATGCGGGCCAGAACCGTCGGGTTGCTGATCTTGTAGCCGTTCAAGTGGAGGATCGGCAGCACTGCCCCGTCGGTGACCGGGTTGAGGAACTTGTTGGAGTGCCAGGCGGTCGCCAGGGGGCCGGTTTCGGCCTCTCCGTCGCCGATCACGCAGGCGACGATGAGATCGGGATTGTCGAAGGCGGCGCCGAAGGCGTGACTGAGCGAGTACCCGAGCTCGCCACCCTCGTGGATCGACCCCGGCGTCGTCGGCGCGACGTGGCTGGAGATGCCGCCGGGAAACGAGAACTGGGTGAACAACCGCGTCAGCCCGGTCTCGTCCCGGCTCACGTCGGGATAGACCTCGCTGTAGGTGCCCTCCAGGTAAGTATTGGCGACCAGTGCCGGACCACCATGACCGGGGCCGGCGACGTAGAACATGTCGAGGTCGCGCTCCTTGATCGCCCGGTTCAGATGCACGTAGATGAAATTCTGACCCGGGGTCGTGCCCCAGTGCCCCACCACCAGGGGCTTCACGTGCGCCAGCTCCAACGGCTTTCTGAGCAGCGGATTGTCGTAGAGGTAGAGCTGGCCGACGGAGAGATAGTTGGCGGCCCGCCAGTAGGCGTCCATTTTCTGGAGCAGCTCGGGGGAGAGGGGGTTTGTCGTCACGGATTGGCCCTTAGGTCTTTCTGGTAGTGCCGGATTGAGCGTCCCTCCCTCCACCGTCGCGCCCGTGGCGAACGGCCCGGCAGGGCCGAATGTCACATTGGCGCCTCGGTGAGTACCGACTCCGGGGAAGCGGCGGTCCAGACTGGGAGGCCATGGGATCGGCCCCTAATCAATCACCAGCGGTGGGACCGTGTGGTGGACTCGGCTCACGATGGTGCCAGTCGACCACGAGGGTGCGGCTGGCGGTTGGCCAAGGAGCTGGAGCGGGAACGGCAGCGCCCCCCTTCGACTGACTGCGGTGAACTCGACACGGGGTCGGCTTGCCTCCGAAGTGGCGCCAGGTGCCTAACGACGCCCTCGCTCCCATTTTGGCCGATCGGACGCCGAGCCGTGACGACTGCGGCGCTAGTCGGTATTGCGGAACGTGAGGGCGTAGCCCCGGCCCGGGCGATTGACCAGATCGCAAGGTATGTCTAGCCGGGCCAGGATCTTGCGCACCCAGAACGCCACGAAGGGGCTGCTGCCGCACCTTTCCAACGGGCATCAGGTCATCCTGTCCGGGCTCGGGCACGTGGACGACTTCGACGCCTACGAGCCGAATGCCAGCACGCAGCTGCTGACCACGTTCTACGCCAACGGCCAGGTCGACACGTCCGGCTACACCCCGAACGTTGTCAGCTTCGCCACACCGCAATCGCAGGCCGCGATTGCCAAGGACATCCATTGGGTTTGTGATCGGCTTCGCCTTGTTGGCAGTGATCTGGCTCGTGGCGTTGGCGATCAGGATCCGCCGGCGAGTGGTCTCGGTCGCGGTGCCGATCTGGCTCGGGATCTACGCCGGCTGGGTCTGCACCGACACGCCGAAGGCGATGCGGGCCAAGGGGATCGTTGCCGCGGCTGTCGGTGCGGTGGTCGGAGCCGCACTCGGTTTCCACGCGACCAGCGGGCTCATGGTGTTGATCACGGCGATCATCGGTGCGGCGGTCGTGTCGAACTTGAGTCTGCTCGTGCTCGACATCTGGACCGAGCGGGCCACCTCCCGGGGAACGGCCGCTCCGGCGGTGGATCTGCCGGAGACGGAGCACCTGGAGACGGAGCACCTGGAGCCGGCCCTGCACTGATCGCCCGCGCGCGTCGGGGAATCCTTGGAGGATTCCCCGACGTGGCGCGTGTGATGGTGAGTGATGCACGAGCGCAGAAACATGTGTTCGTGGCGGGCAATGCCACCAGGTCACGGCCATCCTCGAAGGCGGATCGATCGGCGTGCGAGTAGACCCGGTTCTGTGTATGGGCGACGGCGATCGTATGGGACGATCGTTCGAGTCCGACCGGGTGGAGAAGCGATCTCCTCTTCGAACCTCCCCGGGGAACGGATCCGCACACCCCGACCATTACCACGTTTGCCTGCAAATCAGACCTGGATGACCTCGACCCCTGGTCGAAGGCGGACATGAGGCCGATGTGCAGGTCCCGTAGATCGGTGGCGGTGAAGCGGAAGGGGTCGGGATCGACTGCTCGCCACGGCCGCAGCCGCGGGCTGGGGCGTCGTGGCCATCAAGGGATGGGTGGTGAGGTCAGAATCTCAACGACGGCGACCATCAGCATCAGGCCTCCGAGGATGACCAGGGCCAGCCGAATCCGGACAAACCGGAAGTGGCCGCTGATCCCGATGAGGAACAGGATCGTGGCCAGGTAGATGGTGTCCCGGACGTAGTTGTCGGAGTTCGCGCCGGCCTCAACCCCGAGCGCGTATTGCGAGGTTGCCTTCGTATCGAGTGCCGCCGCCTGGGCGAGTTGCGGCTGCCGGTAGTCAGGCATGTAGGTCGGACCGGGTGGGGCAGACGGGTTGGTGAACGGGTGGGTGGCGAGCCAGGCGTCGAATGCCACCGTGAATGCGGGACGGAACCGCCGCTCAGCGACCGATTCGGCTGAGGCGTCGCCCGCAACATAGGCGGTGAACCACGTGTTGAAGGTCGTTGAATCGAAGTTCTTGGTGTCCTGGGCATCGAGAGCCGCTCGGTTGGCCTCGGTACGGGCGGCCGATGCACCTGCGAGCCGCACGGACGACTCGGTGCTCCATTTTGCTGACGCATATCCCGTGTAGGCGGCGAGCAGAGCCACAATCGCCAGGAGCACGGCTTCGACAATCGAGAGCGCTCGATCGTGTTCGCGGCCATCGTCACCCGACGCTTCGTCATCCTGATCGTTCGTGTGCTTCTTGTGCCTGGTGATCTCGCCCGCAACCTCCCCCGTCTTCAGTCCCTCAGGCACATTTGTGTTTCTTCATGTAGTCACCGGCTCGTCCTCATGTTACCGATGGAGGATAGCCAGGCCGAGCAGACAAGTCCGGTGATAACCGTCTCGCCCCGGTGGTCACTCGTACGAGTGGGTATCCTGCGTCCGAAATGTCCTGGTCGGACATCTTCGCTCTCCTTGCGGACCCTGGCCCGTCCAACACCGGGCCAACGATCATGCTGTGATCAACGGCGGCCATGACGAAAACACCCGTCGGGCGATGGGCCGTCACCCACCGTTCGCGGACATCCTCTGGCTCCACAGCGGGGCGGCGACGAAGAAGCGGGAAGCTATGGTCGAGCATTCCCAGAGAGCGGAAGGAGCCCGGTGGTTCTGTTGTCCCTGAAGACCGGCGGCACCGGCCCGACCCTGACGGCGGCGAGAGATACGACCGACGCCGTACACATCGAGCGGTGGTGGAATCCGGCGGTCGAGGACCGGGTCAGGTGCTCAAGATGGAGGTGACCTCGGCACAGGTGGAGGCCTCGGTGCAGGGGTCGCGGACCAGGCCCTACGGGGCGCTCACCGAGACGGATGTGCTCACCGAATCCGAGTGGGACGCAATCGAAGCGGTCATGGCACCGAGGGCGGTCTTCGCGGCCAGGTGTCTGGCCGACGGCATGCCAGAGGAGATCGGTGCGGCATCCCTGGCCTTCGACGGGGAGTCCGCGGAGTGAAGAAACGGTGGATACGCCCGATGGAGCGGGCTCGAGCGGCTGCCGATCAAAGGGTCGCGGGTTCGGACCCCGCCGAACGCGTCCCGCCGGGCGTCACCGACCGATGATGCTCGATCTGCTGGTGACCAACGCCCGCGTCCTCACCGTCGATACCGAGCGCCCGCGTGCCACATCCATCGGGATCTGGAACGGGCGGATCATCGGGCTCGACGAGCAGCTGGCCGGGGTCGAGTCCCGCGTGACGGTGGACGCCGGCGGTGCCACCGTCGCCCCGGGGTTCCACGACGCCCACTGCCACACCACGTCGTTCGGACTGGGCCTGGTGCATCTGGAGCTCGACGAGGTGGTCGGCATCGGCCCGACCCTGGACGCCGTGGCCGCCTACGCCGATGGCCTCGCCGCCGACGAATGGGTCATCGGTTTCGGCTTCGGGAGTGGGTTGCGCCGGCACCAGTACCCGGACCGGGACGAGCTCGACCGCGCCGGTGGCGGGCGTCCGGTGTGGCTGACCCACCTGTCCGGCCACTCCTGTGTGGTGAGCAGCGCCGCGCTCGAGGCTGTCGGCATCACGGGTGCCCTCGACGGAACGGGGCGCGGGCGGGTAGTCGTGGACGACGACGGACGGCCGACGGGTCTCATCGAGGAATCGGCCATGGATCTGATCAAAGAACATGTTGGACCGTCGTCCATCGATCGGTTGGCCGATGCCATCGATCGGGCCACCGCCCACTACGTGACCGAGGGGATCACCGGGTTCACCGACGCCGGCATCGGCTGCCCCGGCATCGACCACTCGCCGGTCGAGCTGGCTGCGTACCAACTGGCCCACTGCACGGGTCGCTTACGCACCCGGGCCCGGTTGATGGCCCACAACGAGCTCTTCCACCCGCTGCGGACCCATCCGGACGACCGCATCACCACCGGACTCGACCTCGGCGTCCGCACCGGCTTCGGCGACGAATGGTTGTCCCTCGGCGCCATGAAGGTCTGGATCGACGGGTCGGGGCTCGGCCATACCGCGGCCACCACCACCGCTGACGGTCGTCCTGTCGGAGGGTTCGACAGCGACCCGGGCCTGTTGCGCCAAGCGATCATCGATGCCCATCGGGGAGGTTGGCAGGTGGCTTGCCATACCATCGGTGACGCCGCCCTCGACCTGGTACTCGACGCCCTGGAGGAAGCCGCCACCGGCGGGCCCTATCCGGCCCGGGCCGGCACCGTTCCGCGGCACCGGATCGAGCACGGGGTGATGGTCCGGCCCGATCAGGTGGCCCGCCTGGCCCACCTGCGGATGACGGTGGTGGTCCAGCCCCTGTTCGTGAGGGAGTTCGGCGACCCCCTGCTGGAGTTGCCCGCGGGCGACGGCGGCGTCGCGGACTACTTTCGGATGCGCAGCCTGCTGGATGCGGGCGTGCCCGTGGTCGGTAGCTCGGACCGGCCTGTGGCCGCCGGCTCACCGCTCCGGGGGATCCAGGCCATGGTCGAGCGCATGACCACCGCCGGTCAGGTATTCGGCGCCCGCGAAGGCCTGACCGCCACGGAGGCGCTGGCTTCCTACACGGCCGGCGGAGCCCACGCGGCCCATGCCGAGTCGGCCTGGGGAGCCCTCACCCCCCGCCGCCTGGCTGACCTGGTCGTTCTGGACGACGACCCCACCGCGGTGGAGGTCGACCGCATCGGCGGCATCGGCGTGGTGGCGACGATGATCGGCGGCCGGCCGGTCCACGACCCTTCATCCTTGTTCGGCTCGGTGGAGCGTGACGGAGGACATGGCGGTGGCGGTGGTGACATCCGAGACCACGGGCATGCCGGTGGCGCTGGCGCTGGCGGTGGCGGTGGCGGTGGCGACAGCCAAGGTCACGGTCACGGCGGTGGGGACACCGGCGCCGTCGACACGGTGGGATCCGGGGGCTGAGGGACCGGTGCCCGACGACCACGGCCCCGGCCGCATGCGGATCAGCGATTGGGGATTCCCGATCATCGACTTCCATGCCCACTTTCCGGTCAGCGATGAACACCCTCCAGCCGCCGAGGAGCGGTACCGTCAGCGCCACGGGGAACGGAAGGCAGCCATCCTCAAGGAGAACTGGCGCTGGTACCAGGAGCAGTGGTGGTCGGCCTACTCGTTCCCCTTCCCGGAGGAGGACGAACCGCCACCCGATGTCCAGGCCCGTCGATGGTCCGACGAGATCGAGGCGGCCCAGCTCGAAGCGGTGGTGTTCGTCACCGGGGGCGGCAATCGGTTGCTGGCCGATGTCATCGCCGACCAACCACGAATGCTCGGATTCGCGCACCACGACCCGTTCCTACCGGGTGCCGCCGACGAGCTGAGGAGGGCGGTCATCGAGGGCGGGCTGTCCGGCTACAAGGTGCTGGCCCCGGCGCTCGACGGCCCCCTCGACGACGAGTCGCTCTACGGGGTTTGGGAGGTGGCCGAAGAGCTGGGTATCCCGGTGCTGATCCATTTCGGCACCCTCGACGGCGGGGGCGGCACCGCCGCCCACGTCAACATCGATCCCCTCGTCCTCCACCCGGTGGCCAAGGCCTTCCCCGAGATTCCCTTCGTCGTTCCCCACTTCGGTTGCAGCTACCCGGGCCAGCTGTTGCAGTTGGCCTGGGCGTGCCGGAACATCTTCGTCGACTCGTCGGGGAACAACGAGTGGATCCGTTGGATGCCCTATCCACTCACGCTCACCGATCTGTTCGTCAAGTTCCTCGACACGGTCGGACCGGGCCGGATGCTCTTCGGCTCTGACTCCTCTCACTTTCCACGTGGTCTGGTTCGCGCCTACTACGACCAGCAGGTCCAGATCGTGACCGGGCTCGGCTTGTCGGCCGACGAACGCCACCTGGTCTTCGCCGGCAATGCTGCCCGGCTGCTCGGGCGTCCGGAGGTCGACGTCCCAGGTCGTCCGGGCGGTGCCAACGCCGGTGAGGGTGGTGCCGGCGGAGCTGACACAGGCGGAGCTGACACAGGCGGAGCTGACACAGGCGGAGCTGACACAGGCGGAGCTGACACAGGCGGACCTGACACAGGCGGAGCTGACACAGGCGGAGCTGACACAGGCGGAGAGCGTGGAGCAGGCCCGGTGTGAGCGTGCCCGGACCGGTGGAACTGACCACCTATGCGCCCGAGATCGACGAGCCGCCGCGGTTCATCCCCACCGGCAATCTGTGGGTCTCCCTCTCCGAGATCGACCTCGCGGACGGCGCCGTCCGCAGCGTCGGTGCCCTGATCGAGCGGGTCCTGGGGCTGGTGGAGGCCACCGGTGGTTCGAGCCACGGTCCACTCATCCGACCGGTGCTGATCCTCGACAGGGCCACGGTGGTGCCCGGTCCCCTCGAGTGGGAACGGGTGGGCCATTGGCTGCCGCGTTTTACCAGCAAGTGCCCGTCCGGGGTGCTCGAAGGCTGGTTCTGTGCCCCGGTGGACGAGCGGGGCTTCGTGCTGCGCCTCGCCTATCACCGTCACGGTCCAGGTACCGCAACCGTTGAGCTGGGCTGGACGGGGCACTGGGGAACGACGACGGTCACACACCTCCGGTCGAAGCCGATCGGGGCGGAGCCGGTGGGGCACGACGATCCCTGGACGGGCAGCAGGACCGTCTCGGCGAGCGCGGGTAGCCCCCTCCTGTCGGTGTCGTGGCAGGGTGGCGAGGGGGTGGTGGTTGCCGACCAGGGCGCCGTCCCCCGATGGCTGGCCTCGGCCACCGCTGAGGTGGCCACCGGGCAGTCGCTGACCGCCGAATTGTTCGTCGGGGTTGCCACCGAGCCGGATGGCGCGGCGACCACCGCCCTGCACCTCCGACGACGGGGATTCGATCGGCTGTGGGATGCGACCACCGGGTGGCTGGCCGGCCATGCCCTCACCATCACCGACGACCGGCCTGGACTGGCGGAGCGCATCAACACCAATCTCTTCTTCAACTACTTCTTCGCCCAGGGGGACTGCCTCGACACCGGCAGGCCGGTGATGGTGACGTCGCGGAGCCACCACTACTACGTCTCCGCCGCCTTCTGGAGCCGGGATGCCTACTGTTGGACGTTCCCTGCCCTGCTGCTCGCCGACCCCGGTCGGGCCCGGTCGGTCCTCGTGTCGACCATCGCCGCCGGCGGCCCGCGCCTGGCCGACCATGCGCTCTATCTCAACGGTACGTCCCTGTACCCCGGGTTCGAGCTCGACCAGGCTGCCGCACCGGTCATCGCCGTTCGGCGTTATGTCCAGATGACCGGAGACAGCACCGTCCTCACCGAGCCCGAGGTGCGGGCTGTGCTCGACGGGCTGGCCCGGTCGATCGAGCCGTGGCGTCATCCCCGCTGGGACCTGTACGGCACCTTCTTGTTGCCGACCGACGATCCCACCGACTTCGCCTACACCACGACGGGCAACGCGCTGGTGGCCGCCGCGTTCGAGGCGCTGGCCGCCATGGACGACCTGGTCACCGCCGACCGGTCGATGGAGGATCCCGCCGAAAGGCTCGGTCCGGATGACCGACAGCGGGCTCCGGCCGGCCGAGCATCGGCCATCCGGGCCGCCATGGCCGAGCGACTCACCGTGGAGGCCCCCGGCGGCCGCATGTGGGCATGGGCCTGTGACGAGTCCGGCCGGACCGAGTGTCGCGACGAGCCACCCCTCGGACTGCGTACCCTCCCCTTTTGGGGAGTCGGCGCCAACGACGACCCGGTGCAGCAGGCCACCCGTTCCTGGTTGTCCGAGGACAATCCCCATCACTACCAGGGAACCTTCGGCGGTTCGGGTTCAGCCCACTTCCCCCACCCCTCCGGGTTCGACCTGGCCAGCCGGCTCCTCGAACACGACCTGGTCGATGGCGACCCGCTGGACCAACTGGCCGCGGTGCCCATGGACCAGGGCCTGGCCTGCGAGTCCTGGGACGTGGACACCGGACGGGTTCGCACCGGGGCAGCCATGGGCAGCATGGCCGGCCTCCTGGCCTGGACGGCCTGGGAGCACCTGTCAGGACCGGCCCACTGGGACCGGCCCCGGCCCCGATGAGCCCGAACCGACGTCCATGACCACCCGACATCAGGTGGGTCGACGGTGAGCGACAATGACTATGACGTGGCGGTCGTCGGGCTGGGGGCCATGGGTTCGTCGGCGGCCTGGCATCTGGCCCGCCGCGGTGAGCGGGTGATCGGATTCGAACGGTTCGGTCCGGCCCATGACCGCGGGTCCAGCCACGGGGAGACCCGGATGGTCCGCCAGGCCTACTTCGAAGATCCACGCTATGTCCCGCTGCTGTTGCGGTCGGTGGAGCTCTGGGATGAACTCGGCTCGATCTCCGGTAGTCCGCTGCTGACTCGCACCGGTGGCCTCATGATCGGCCCGGCCGACGGTGACGTCGTCGCCGGGACGGTGGCCAGTGCGGAACGGTGGGGGATCCCCCACGGGGTGCTCGACGCCGCTCAGGTTGCCTCCCGTTTTCCGAGCTTCCGACTCCGACCCGACGAGATGGCCGTCTTCGAGCCCGGGGCCGGGTTCGTGCCGCCGGAAGAGAGCGTGGCCATCCATCTCGCATTGGCGGAGGGGGCCGGAGCCCGGCTCGAGTTCCATACCCCGGTGCTCGAATGGGAGCTCGACGATCCGGCTGGCGGGGCCCGTGGTGGCGTATCCGTGCGGACCGGTGTTGGAGAGTTCCGGGCCGATCGTCTCGTGGCGTGCGCCGGAGCATGGTCGGCATCCGTGCTCGAAGGGCTCGGTCTGCCACTGCGTGTCGAGCGACACGCCCTCCACTGGTTCGCACCGTCCGGCGATACGGCGCGGTTCCGGCTCGGCCGTCTGCCGGTCTACCTGTGGGAGTTCGTCGAGGGTTCGGAGCTCTACGGGTTCCCACTCCTGCTCGGCGCGCCCGGGGCCAAGGTGGCGTTCTTCCACCATGGCCGGCCGGCCGATCCGGACCACCTGGATCGCGAGGTCACAACCGGTGAGGCCGAGGTCCTCCGCAGCGAGCTGATCGACCGGATCCCCGACCTGGCCGGCACGTGGTTGTCAGGAGTGGCGTGCATGTACACCATGACGCCCGATCGCCACTTCATGATCGGTCGCGCTCCGGGGACCGACGGGAGGGTGCACATGGCGTGCGGTTTCTCCGGTCATGGATTCAAGTTCGCTCCCGCGGTGGGTGAGATCCTCGCCGACCTCGCCACCACGGGAAAGACCCCGTGGGACATCTCGCTCTTCGATCCGCTCCGCTTCGGCTGACCCGGTTCACCGACCGGCCGGTCCGGCCCGGTTCGGCCGGGTCAGGGGTATCGTGCCCCAGTCGACCACCCGACCGTGGTCCTCGACGGCTGGGCCGGCAGAGACCGACCGGCCGCGGCGGGTGTCGGGCCGTTCCGGGTCGCGAGGCATGGCTCGGTGAGGGATCGGCATCAAAAGGGTTCTGGACACCCCGACCGTGGGTCGGGCGGTCGACATCGAGGGCCGCCGACCCGTCTCGCCGACTACGGACGGGGCCTCAGGGAACTGCTGTATTGCCTGCCAGCGTCCAACCAACGAGAGCATTGGCGTGTCCGTGACCCATCCCATACTCGGATTTGAGATATCCGACGATCGCCATGTGCTTTTCGATGCCACAGTCGGCAATGATCTTCTGCCATTCCCCGATCGAGCGGCCGTACTTCGTCTCGATTGATGGAAAATAGGACGCGGGTCCTTGCTTCGGCCATGGAGTGGCGGGGTCGGTCACGTACTCATCCTCCTCGTGTGTCGAATTGCTGTCACATCGGTGAACAGTGCGGTTTGCCGCGTTCACACCCCCGAGATGTTGACTTGCCATCCGATACCGAACTTGTCAATGACGGCGCCGAAGATGTCGCCCCAGAACATCTTGTCCAGCGGAACCTTCACTGACCCGCCGGAGCTCAGAGCGTCGAAGATCCTGCGCAGATCGTCCTCGTCGGTTCCCACGATGGTCAGTTCGATTCTGGTCTGGGCCTCACCGGTGGCGTCGACACGATCGCCGGCCCGAAGTGTGAACGTCCCGCAGTCGAGCGCTGCATTGATCACGAGCCGCTTCTCGTCATCGGCGACCGTCGGATCGACGTCACCCCGTCGGGTGATGGCCAAGTCGCCACCGAGGACGCCCTGGTAGAAGGTCATCGCCTCCTCGGTAGTGCCCGGAAAGAACAGGTACGCCTCCAGATTCATGGTCGATCTCCTTCGTGGTCGCTGATTGGAACTAGACCGTATAGTACCGGATGAGAACTGATCCGTCCAGTACTATTTAGATATGGTCACGATCCCTCCGGCGCAGCCCGAACGCAGCTCAGAGCGCCGCCACCGTGAGATCCGTGAAGCGGCCGTCGGGACGTTCCTCGCCAGGGGGTACGAGGGCGCCACGATGGAGGAGATCGCCGTGCGCGCCGGGGTCTCCAAGCAGACCGTGTACAAGCACTTCACCGACAAACAGCACCTCTTCGCCGACATCGTGCTGTCGACCACCGACGAACTGAATGCACTCATCGGCCTCATCGCAGAGCAACTCCCGAAGACCACCGATATCCGCGGGGATCTGGATCATCTCGCCGAAACGTTCCTCGTCGCGCTCATGCAACCACGCGTCCTTCGACTCCGGCGCCTGGTGATCTCCTCCGCGGATCGTTTTCCCGAGATCTCCACAGCCTGGTACGAGAAGGGGTTCGAACGGGTCCTCGCAGCTCTTGCGGACAGCTTTCGGGCTCTGACAGACCGCGGCCTGCTGGCTGTCGACGACGCTGTTACGGCGGCGGAGCATTTCGTCGGTCTGTTGTTCTGGATCCCGGTCAACAAAGCGATGTTCACCGGTGATGACGACTACGCGGCCACCCACGACCTCATCCCTGTGGCCCGGGCTGCGGCTGCCGCATTCGTGAGTGCCTACGCGCCCGACAACGGACAGAGCAACGAAACACGGTGAAAGAGCTGCGTTCTCACACTGCCGAGCATCGTGCGCTCAGGTGGCGGGACGGAACGAGAAACTGCTCACGGTCACGGTGACCGGCATCCCGTTCGTCGGCGGCATGCCCTGGAACAGCCACAGGCTCATATGTACCTGCTCGGCACCATGATCCGGGACGGAGGAGGAAGTGTTCGTCCACGAGGGTAGTGGCATGGTCTTCTCGTCTCGCACCGTATTCCCGGAGAAGGCGACGCTCCCGCGCTTCCACGTCAGGATGATCTTCGTGAGCACGGCGCTCGGGAGCGAGAACTGTCGCATGTTCCCCGCGGTGGTATAGGGCTGCACCACATACTGTGCGTTCGAGGTGTGGGTGTTGGCGAACCGGGACGCTTCAAAGTCGATCTCCCTGTCCGAGGGGCTCGTGTTCGAGCTGTCGTAGGTGAACAGGGCGAGCACCACGTTCGGGTCGAGCGTCGCTACCGGACCACGTAGGGTCCACATGTAGGTGCCGTACCCGAGTGAAGGCTTGAGGATGACCTCGGAAGACTCCCAGCCCAACTTCGTCTTCAGGACCCTGAGTTGCAACCCTGATCTGTCCACAGAGGGTCCGTTCGCGTCGAACAGATTCGGACCCGGACCGATGGGCGAGGTCGAGTTCTTCACCTCCCAGGTATAGCCGTCAAATGACAGATGCACCGGTAGGGACCCGGTGGACTCAGTCCCCCCTTGGGCCACAGGGGCGCCTTCTGCCGACTCGCCGGCGGCGCCGAATTGAGTCGCCGACACCGTGGGGGTGAAGAGCACTGCGCCCATCGTCACCGCGGATCCGACCGCCAATGCCCGACCCATGAGGCGATTGGCCGGCCGGCGTGTCCTGCCGTGACGACCGGACGACAATCTCACGACCGGAAACGGCTGGGCCCGAGGGCCATGGCCGGCATCGGTGGTTCTCCACGGTCCAGTCTCCTCACGAATCAGCCCCTCTGTGCCCTGGCCGGACCTCAGGCCGCGATGGCCAGCCCGGCGGTTGCCGCGACGGACCGTCTCCGTCGCCGACGGATTCTCTGCTCTACCGTTCCAAAGATCTGTTGGTCTCGGGTGACAACGGTCCGTCATCGAGCAGCAGAGTTTCGAACCCAAGCCTCACTGGGGTTATCGACGCAAACAGCCGCCGTGCGTACGGGGGTCCACCCTAAATTCTGGTGAGTACACCCCAAAGCGATTCGAAGGACGGGTTTCTGGCGTTCGAAGGACGGGATTCCGGCGCTCGGCGACGGGTTTCCGGTGCTCGGCCGGCCCCGGGCGAACGGGTTCAGCGGTGTCGGAGGGTGAAACCGCTCCGGCGGCTGCCGGGAAGTGGCGTCACGGGTACCGGTCCGAGGCTGCCTGCAAGGCCTGGTCCAGATCGCCGATCAGGTCGGCCTCGAGCTCCAACCCCACCGAGAGCCGGAGAAGGGCCGGATCGACGGCCAACGGGGAATCGACGAGTGAGGCGTGGGTCATCCGATGCGGATGGTCGATGAGCGACTCGACGGCGCCGAGTGACTCGGCCAGCGTGAAGATCCGGGTCGAGTTGGCAACGGCGATGGCTGCCGCCTCGCCGCCGCGTACGGTGAACGAGACCATGCCGCCGAAGGCGCGCATCTGGGTCTTGGCTGTGGCATGTCCGATGTGACTGGGGAGACCGGGAAAGTAGAGCCGCTCGACGGCAGGGTGGGCGGCCAGAGCATCGGCCACGGCGGCGGCGTTCAGGCAGTGTCTGTCCATGCGAACGGCCAACGTCTTGATGCCCCGCAGGACGAGGAAGCAGTCGAACGGTCCGGGGACCGCTCCGGTGGCGTTCTGAAGAAAAGCGATCCTCTCGGCGACCGCCTCGTTCGAGGTGGCGACGAAGCCTCCCACCACGTCGCTGTGTCCGCTCAGGTACTTGGTGGTGGAATGGACCACGACATCGGCACCGTGGGCCACCGGTCGTTGGAGGTAGGGCGTGGCGAATGTGTTGTCCACGACGACGAGCGCATTCCGGTCGTGGGCGATGGCGGCAACCGTAGTGATGTCGGTCACGTGGAGCTGAGGGTTGGACGGGGTCTCCATCCAGACCATGCGGGTGGACGGTCGCCACGCATCCCGGATGCTGTCTGCGTCGTGGAGTGCGACAGGGGTGAATTCGAGTCCGTTCAGAGCGTGCACCCGATCGAGCAGCCGGTAGGTGCCGCCGTAGAGCTCGTTGCCGATGACGACATGATCACCCGGATCCAAGCAGCGGAACACCGCGTCCTCGGCGGCCAACCCGCTGGCGAAGGCGGCGCCGTAGGTGGTTCCTTCGAGATCGGCGAGGCAGGTTTCGAGGGCGGTCCGTGTCGGATTTCCCGTTCGGCTGTACTCGAAGGTCTGTTGGGCTCCCACCTCGGGCTGGGCGAAAGTCGATGTCTGGAAGATCGGGACCACCACCGCTCCCGTGGTCCCGTCGGGTGGTCTGACCGGCGTGGATCGCACGCGTCTCGAACCCGAGCCCCCCTGGTGGATCTGTCCCCGGTGCTCCACCGCCGACCGGTGGGACTTCCCCACGGACGGGCACCTAGTGGCTCCCGAGGAACGCCAGCAGGTCGGAGCGGGTGAGGATCCCGATGGGGTGCCCGCCATCGAGGACGAGCACGGCGCTGGTGCCTTCCAGCCGTGCGGCAATGCCGTCGACCGTCTCGCTGTGGCCGACCGTGTCCATCGACGGCCCCATCACCGAGCTCACGGGTTGATCGAACGCCTCCACGTTGTGCAATGTGTGCTCGAGCAGCTGGCGGTCGGACACCGACCCCACCACTTCGGCCAGGGCGAGCGGTGGCTCGGCTTTGACCACCGGGACCTGGGACACCCCGTACTCCTGGAGCAGGGCGATGGCAGCCCGTACCGTTTCTTCCGGGTGCACGTGGACAAGCGGGGGGTACCGGTCCCCTTTGGTCGACAACACCGCTTCGGCGGTTTCACCCCGGACCCGTCCGAATCCGTGGTCCGCCATCCAACGGTCGTCGTAGAGCTTCGAAAGGTAGCCACGGCCCGAATCGGGCACGAGCACGACGATGACGTCGTCGGGTCCGAGGTCCTTGCCGATGTGCAGGGCCGCCCATACTGCGGTCCCGCACGAACCACCCACAATGAGCCCCTCCTCCATGGTCATTCGCCGGGCGGTCAGAAATGAGTCGCTATCGGACACGGCCACCACCCGGTCGACCGTCGAGGGGTCATAGGTGGTGGGCCAGAAGTCCTCGCCGATTCCCTCGACCAGATACGGTCGGCCCCCTCCACCCGAGTAGATGGAGCCCTCCGGATCGGCCGCGATCACCTGGATGGCCGGGTCCTGGGCCTTGAGGTAGCGGCCGACACCGCTGATCGTGCCGCCCGTGCCCACTCCGGCCACGAAGTGGGTGATCCGGCCCGCGGTCTGGCGCCAGATCTCCGGGCCGGTCGACAGCTCGTGGGCTGAGGGGTTGGCCGCATTGCGGTACTGGTTGGGTTGGAAGGCGCCCGGGGTCTCCGCGGTGATCCGATCGGCGACGGAGTAGTACGAATCGGGGTGTCCCGGGTCGACGGCTGTCGGACAGACCACGACCTTGGCTCCGAAGGCCCGGAGCAGTTGGCGCTTCTCCTCGGCGATCTTGTCCGGCATGGTGAAGATGCAGTTGTAGCCCCGCTGGGCGGCGATCATGGCCAGTCCGACCCCGGTATTGCCCGAGGTCGGCTCGACGATGGTGCTGCCCCGGCGGAGCAGCCCCTCCGTCTCGGCCGCTCGGATCATGGCCAGCGCGGGGCGGTCCTTCACGCTTCCGCCCGGATTGAGATACTCGAGCTTGGCCAGGAGATGGCATCGAAGATGACGCCCGGTGCGGTTGAGGCGCACCAGTGGGGTGTTGCCGATGAGATCGGTGAGGCTTTCGGAGACATCCATCAGCGGGCCCGGGTCCGCCACCGGCCACGTCTCGATGCCGGGACCGACCACAACCGGCTCGTCGGTGAACAGCACCACCGGCAGCCCGGCATCATGGATCCGGCTGGCGACCGGACCGGTTGCCCCGCGGTCACCGACCACGCCAACCAGCCGGGGGATGTGGCCGCGGAGCTCGGCGATCAGTGATGTCGTCTCGAGCGGGTCGGCCAGACGCATGACCCGGCCGGCTCTGGCTTCGAGGGTGAAGAGGGGGGTGGCGCGCCCTACCACGACCAGGATGTCGACGTCAGGGCCCGGCACCGGTCTGGGCCTACCCGCAGTCGAAGGGCGTGAGAACGGACACCATGAACCAGCATGCTACCGACGGTCGATGACAACCCGGACAGCCCGGGGTCCGGCTTCACCCGTGAGGCGGTCGAGTCCGGCGAGTGGATAGCCTCGAAGAAGTGGAGACCTGGGATGCCATCCGAGCTCGTCGCAATGTTCGATCCTACGAGGACCGGCCGATCGCTCCGGAGCACCTCGATCGGATCCTTGAAGCCGGGTGGCGCTCGCCTTCGGCGTCCAATCGCCAGAAGTGGGACTTCATCGTCGTGACCGCACCGGACCGGCTACGGGAGCTGTCGACGGTCTGGATCGGGGCCGGACATTTGGCGGCGGCAAAGGCGGCGGTCGTCCTCGTCCTCTCCGAGCCCGAGGCGGAGCGCTATCGAGTGATCGATCAGTACGACCTGGGCCAGGCAACCATGTCGATGATGCTGGCCGCCGCGGACCTGGGCATCGGGAGTGGCCACTCTGCCGTCGGGGACCAGGAGGCGTGCCGACGTATCGTCGGAGTTCCACCAGATCGCACATGTGCCTACATGATCGGGTTCGGCTACCCCGCCGATCGCCCACTGCGACCGATCGCCAAACCTGACCGACGGCCGTTCGACGAGGTGGTGCACCGCGACCACTGGTGACGAGCTTTTCGACGAGGCGGCCCACTCCGGCGAATCGCCGGCCTGTGAGGTCTTAAGGTCCGGTCACCTTGACTGAGGAAATTTCGGTCGTTTGCGGCAGTGTCGTATTGTCGACCGTCACTCCGGTGCCGCCGACCGCCGTGTTGATGATGAGAAACATCGGCGTCGACGGGACGTCTTGGGTCAGGGAGTACGTGCTCTTGCCGTCGATCTCCCAGGTGAGTGATCCCGGGGCCCAGACCAGGGTGTATGTGTGCCACCCAGGGGCATTGCCGGGACAGATGTTGACCGGCGAGGATCCACAGCCTTCGTTGATCTTCACTCCGCTCGGATCGGTCGTGTGCACTGCCTCGTTCACGACCAAAGGGTTTCCGATGGGTTCCGGCTGGACCTCGGCGATGTCGATCTCATTCGCCCCCTGTGCCGGCCACGGACAGTTGGTACCCGAACCGATCCAGCCCACGACACCAGCCGTTATCGAGGTCCGGCACTCAGTCCCGAGGAGCCAGATCGCCGGCCAGGTTCCGGCACCTGCGGCCAGTCTCGCCCGCACCGATACCGTTCCATAGGTGAAGCCCAGGGATGACCACTGGACAGCTCCCGATCCGTAAGGGCAGAGCGCATTCGATGCGGGGTTGGGCGGGCAGTTGCAATTCGCCGCCACCGATCCGACGACGGCGGTCTCAGTCAGCACGCCACGCTTCACGGAGTCGTTGCTCGATGCATAGCACTCCTGCTCTCCGTTGGACGGATTTGATCCGACAACGGCATCCCACGCAGCCGACAGGGCGTTTCCCCTGAACGTACCGTTGAAGATCACCGGCGGACCGGTCGTCGTGGGCCCGGCCGTGGACGACGAGGACGTGGACGAGGTCGAGGCGGGGGAGTCGCTCCCGTTCGATGAACACCCGGCCAGGAAGAGGGCGACTCCGAAGACGAGGAGCAGGGAGGCACCCAGCCGTCGGGTGCCATGGCCTGGAGCTCTCGGAGGACGCATCGATGGATCGTATCCGCGTCACTGCCGGGCGACGGGGTCGCCGGATGCTTCGATCGGACCTCCCGGACGCGTGGTTCGGCTGCTCGGAGCGCGTGTTCCGACCGCCACGGTTCACGCCCCTGGCGGGCGTGCGGGCCCGGATTCGCACCGGACGCACCAACGACGCCGCGCCCGGATCCTCAGGCGGTGACGGGAGTGCCTCACACAGTGACGGCAGTGCCTCACACAGTGACGGAGCGGACAGATCCAGCCGCGAGGGACAGTCGGCACGGCGGGGAGCGCCAGCTCACTCCCTGGTTCACGAGGGTCCACCGGACAATGCAGTCTTGAAATATTGGCCGGGGGAGGTTAGGCATGGGCCACTCGCTATCACCGGTCGCTCTCGAGTTGCGTCTCTCCGACGCAGGGTGGGAGCAGGCTGGTGGAGGTGGAATCCGATGCAGTGGTTCAATTCGTTACGTTGGCGAACAGCGTCGGCATGCGTCCTCCTTGCCGCGCTCGCGATCGTGGTGAGTCAGCCATCAGCCGCCGCGGTCGCGCCGAACCATGGCGGTTCCTCATCAGCCGTTGACCCGGTCACAACCGCACCGGGCGCCGGAGCGGCATCGACGGCGACATCAGCTTGCAACGGTCCCGCCTTCTCGCCGCCCACCTCCACGAACACGACCTATGCCGGCTCCACCTCGTTTCTGCCCCTGGCCGACGGAGTAGCCACTCCGAACCTGTGGAATGTCGAGAAATCGGTGGGAACGATCCGGCAGTGCTACAACGTCGATTCCGGATTTCGGGACACCATCGATCTCTCCTCTCTGTCGTTGGGTTCGACGACGGCACCGGCAGGCTTCCCGGAGATCGGATACGGGGAGAGTTCCTACGGAGAACGCTTCTGCGGCGAGATGGCTTCCAACTGCGAGATCGCGCCATTCCCCATCCCGGTGAGCAGCTTTGCCAAGTATTCCTACCTGGCCAATGTGTCCTATTCGGTTGGATCGATCACCCCAGCCCAGTACTTGCACCTCACCTTCGACCTCTGGCTCGAGCGGACCGTGAACAGCAAGGGCCCCAAGGCTGCCGACGTCGAGGTCATGATCGAGCCGTACAACACGTACCCGGACTGCGGAATCGCCAGACCCTCCTTCATCCACTCCGGTGCCACCTGGGATGTCTTCGAGGGATGCGGAGGCTCAAAGGCCACCACTCTGCACTTCGTGCTGAAGAAGTCCGAGCAGCGCAGAACCGGCACCGTGACCGTGAATCTGAGCTCCTTCGTTGCCGAGGTCAAAAGACTTCTCCCCAAGGATGCCTCCATCGCCAAGTCGAAAATGGCTGGCATCGAAATTGGGACCGAATTCAACAACTACGGCTGCGCCGGAACCTGCTCCCCCCAAGATTCCTCCGCCAAGTTCAGTTGGAGCGTCACTGCGCTCTCGCTGACCAAATCCTCACTCGTCCCGAACCAGTCGAGGACGTACCACATCGTCGGATGACGATTCCGGCCCCGCGTTCCGCCGGCTCACCCGGTGGGATCGGTATCGGCTAGGGGTTAAACCCTGAGCCACCGCAATGCCATCAGTCTGGCAGCCGATCGCCCAGGGGTCCTGCGCCTCCACCGTCGGGCTCGCCGGACCCACCAGCGTGTCCCCCCGGCTCACGCCGCCTCCAACTCGGGGGCGGCCAGTTCGGTCTCGGGCGCAGCGGCGCCGTGGATCGGAGCACTGACCAGAGCGGGCCAGATCCCGACCAGGATGACCACTGCGTAGATCGCTGCGAAGGCCAGATTGTCTGCCACCGCCGGGGTGAACCCCCTGGCAATCCCGTACGCCGCTGTCACCACGAAAACGCACAGATACGCGATGCCCGGGATGACGCTCCCCGGCTCTCTCCCCTTCGAACTCTGTTTGGATGTGACCACCCATTTCATCTTGGCGCCGGTGAGCACATAGATGCTGGCGGCTATGTGCACCCAGAAGTTGGCGACGAACACACAGAAGGCGTCGAAGGTGTAGGAGTTCCCGCCGGCCGTGGCCACGACGACCAGATTGATGATGAAGAACGGGGCGAAGTAGAGGAGCATCTGTGAGGCGGTGGACCCGTTGAAGGGCTGGGCACCGGTGAAGATGAAGATGACCGGTAGGGAGAGGTAGACGAGGATGGTCCACCCGGTCAGCCAGAACGCGCAGGAGTGCGAGTAGAGGAGCCGGACCCGAACGGGCATCTTCCCCCGGATGAGCAGGCCGAGGGCGTAGAAACCGCCGCGGGCCCAGCGGAGCTGCTGGCTTATGTACGCGGACATGTCCTCGGGGCCGAGTCCGCGGGCGAGCACCTGGGTGAGATAGACGATCTTCCACTGTGCATGCTGGAGCTTTATCGACAGCTCCAGGTCTTCGGTCCAACCCTCAAAAGGCCAGCCGCCCACTTCGTCGAGGGCGACCCTGCGAATCAGGAAGTTGGTTCCACAGCAGATCATCCCCCCGTAGGTGTCCTTACCCCGTCCAATGGCGCCGAAGAAGAGCTCCTGCTGGGACGAGGCCGCCGCGGCCAGCCGGTCGGTATGAGCGTTTGAGTAGTACTGGGGCGTCTGCACGACGGCGACGTCGGGATCCTGCATCGGGGCCAGCGTGGCTTCGAGAAAGCCGGGGTCGGGAACGTGGTCACAGTCGAAGACAGCCAGAAACGGGGCCTTGGCGAACCGGAGGGCGTGGTTCATGTTGCCCGCCTTGGCGTGGATGTTCTCGCCGCGGTGGATGTAGCTGGCCCCCCACTCCTCGGCCAGGTCGGCGAGTTCCGGCCGGCCGGCATCGTCCAGAAGGAAGACGTTCACCACTCCGCCGCGGATGGCACCCGCCGCGGCCACCACCGGCGCCACCACATCGAGCGGCTCGTTGTAGACGGGAATGAAGATGTCGACATCCGGTGGCGGTCCGACCAATGCCGGATCTGCGGGGCGCCGCCGACGCGGCCAAATGGTCCACATGAAGCCCATGCCCTGGATGAAGTTGAAAATCTGCGCGGCGATCAGGGCTCCGTAGAGATACGGGTTGCCGACTCGCGCCGGCAGCAGCAGCCACAACAGGTAGGCGACGGAGATCGTCGTCCCGATCGGGATGAGGAACCGGAGCCGGCGGTCGATCTTCTTCCACCCTTCAGGGCTGATCTCGACCGGGGTCTCCCGACGCACATCGTCCTCTTCCATGGCCAGGAAGGCGGGGGTCATCGGTACACCCACACCTGGACGTTGGGGAAGACCCAGTGCGCGGATGGTTTCTTGTCTCGGGATCCCAGGCTACCGAGGGCGCTTTCCAGGACCTGACGGTCGGACGAGTCCATCAATATCGCACTGGTCACGATGAAGACCGTGTGACCGGCCTCGACGGTGGGTTTGGCCGAGAGCGGTGCCGATCTGAGCTTCGACGAGTAGTAGCTGATGACCGGCTTCATCTCGACATTGAGCGGGTCGTAGAGGATGACATCGCCCGGGCGCGCTTCGGCGTCCACCCGGTTGAGCGCTTCCCTGAAGTCGTACCGGCGGGGATTCGCGCTCGAGAACTGCTGGTTGAAGAGGGCGACGGACATCACCGCCACGACGGCGACCACCACGAGGGTGAGCGCCCGCTTGCTGCTGGCCAGCGAGGTGACGGTCCGGGCGATGATCAGCAGCACGACCGGGACGGTGGTGGAGAGGTAGCGGACGTCGGCGAGGCTCTCCTTGAACTCGCCCAGGACGAACATGGCGATGACAGGAACCACGACGACGGCCACGAGCAGGTAGGTGACCGGCCGGGAGCGGCGCCCGAGCAACACCAGGGCACCCAGAACGCCGATGGGCCAGATGGCGATCACATAGGACATCACGGCCGTCGGGTGGAAGCCGATCGTGCTGTACGCCAGGTTGGTGAGAACGGTATAGATGTTCAGGTTCGAGGTCCCGATGGTGTTGACAGAGCCCGCGAACGCCTGCCCGGTGGCCTGGGCGCTGTGGAACTGCCCCTTCATCATCAGGGCCAGGGGGATGAGGGCGATGAAGATCAGGACCGCACTGCAGAGCCAGGGCCACAGCAGCGCACCAGGTCGCTGATGGCGCCGCCACCGGACGACGATGGCCCCCACGAAGACCAACTGTTGGGTCAGGAGCTGCCAGATCCCGAAGTACTGCGTACACATCATGGCGATGCTGGCCACGGTGTACACGATCCACGGGTACCACCCGCCGCGGTGGAAGATGCGGAGCTGCGCCCAGAGGGCGATGACTCCGAGCACCATCAACAGCGCGTACATGCGCGCTTCCTGTGAGTACCACACGGCGTACGGGGCGACCGACACGATGACCGCACCAACCGCGCCGGTCCTCCGGTCGTAGGCCTCCTTGCCCAGCAGGTAGACGAGCGGGATCAGCAGGACCCCGAAGATGATCGACGGCACCCGCACCGCGTCGTCACCGAACCCGATGATCCGGGCCGACGCCCACAGGATGGTGAAGTAGAGGGGGGGATGGACGTCGGCAATGGCCAGCTGGTGGATCATGGCGCTGTAGGACAACCGGGCCTCGGACACGCTGATGGCCTCGTCCACCCAGAGGCCACGGGGCACGTCCGACCGGATCGCCGTACCGACCACCATCGACCCGAAGACCACCAGGGTGGTGGGACGGACCAGGGACCTTTTGAGCCTGGTGACCCAGCCCGGGGTCGGGTCCGACAGCTCCCGGTCCCGGTCCCGGCTCTCCTGCTCCTCGTTCGGGCTGTCCCGGTCCCCGGGCGGGCTTTCCCGGCTCCCACCTTGGGCCCCGGGGTGCTCGTCCCCGGTCGTCTCACCGGCGTCAGGCCGCCATGTCGTCCACGTCCCGGTGGTCTGTTCCAACCCACCGACGTCGACCGACAGAGCCAGCTCGGCCCCGCCCCTCGCGCCGCTACCCGCGAGCAGCGCCACAGGCTCAGCGCCGACAAGGGGCCAGCGACGGGAACCGGTCATGGGGCTCTTCCGCTGTGTCGTGAGCTCACGAGGGCGGAATGATCCACCGTCGGCCGCACGTGGAGGTCGATGATGTCCCCGAGGACCGGGGTCGGCTTGGGCTCGAGGTGACCAGGGGTTCTACGGGCAGTGAGGGCTGTAGGGTCGGGCAGTCGGGGGCCGTCCAATCGAGGACGTTCCACTCTATGCACCGCTGCAATAGAGGTCTCGCCTACCAACCCGGCCGTCAGCACTCCCCAATTGGTCAACTCCACTGGTCTGCTCCACAGGCCCGCCTCGATCCGTTCCACTCCACAACTACAGGCTCTTCTAGCCTCGGAATCCTTCTGTCCGCAACTTCCTTCACGGGCTGTCACCGGTTGGCAACCGAGAGTGTCGGCGGAGTCCCAGATGGGTGGATCGCAGGGGAAATCCCAGGCAGTGGTGCCCGATCCGTCCAGATCGTCGGTCCGTGGCCGGCTGAGTGCCGAAAGGCCGGCGTCCCGCGCCGACGGGGTCCTCGGACGCCGGGCAACGAGGCCGCGGCCGCGCCGAAACCCGGTGCTGCGGGGTGGCCCGCAGTGCGTCTGACGGAGGGGCCACCGGATCGGGTCCTGATGGCACGGATCGACCGCCGACGGGTCCCGGGTGGGCCCTTCACGTCCAGCGCTTCCTGCAGGGGATATCGTGTCCGACTTCGGGAGCCGACCCCGGCTGCCACCGCGCAACGCTCGCTCGTGGAGGAGGACTGGTGTCGAGATGCCTGGTTGTGCAACACCTCGAGCCAGAACGCAGCTATGCCATCGGTGATGCCCTGTCGTCGGCCGGGGTCGAGGTCGAGCCCTGCCGGGTCTTCGCCGGGGACTCCGTGCCCACCGATGCCTCCGGATTCGACGGCGTGGTCGTCATGGGGGGGCCGATGTCCGCCACCAGCGACGATGGGTTCGCCAGTCGCAGCGCGGAGATCGAGCTGCTGACCAGCGCTCTCGACCAGGGGATCCTGACCCTGGGTGTCTGCCTCGGGGCCCAGCTCCTGGCCTTGGCCGCGGGGGGCTCGGTGGTCACCGGTTCGGCCGGTCCGGAGATCGGTTGGGGTTCGGTGGATCTGACCGAGGCCGCCGACTCCGATCCGCTGCTCGGGGGTTTGCCGAGCCGGCTCACCGTGCTGCACTGGCACAACGACACCTTCGGCCTGCCTCCGGGTGTCGCACGACTGGCCGCCAGCCGGCTGTATCCACAGGCGTACCGGGTGGGCGAACGGGCCTGGGGGTTCCAGTTCCACGTCGAAGTCGATCGCCAGGCGGTGACGGCCTTTCTCGACGCCTTCGGGGACGAGGCCAGAGAAGCCGGGAGTGACCCCGACGACATCGACGGTCAGACCGAGACCTGCCTGGGCCGGCTGGGCCCGATCCGCGATCGGATCGCCGACCGTTTCGCCGGCCTGGTGAGCGGAGTCGACCGGGATGACGACCTGGTCGACCTCGCCTGAGCCGACCGGCGTCGATCGGAGGGCCGGCGGTCGGGGCGCCGCCCCATTTCGTGTTTCCGCCGTGTGAACTCATGACAACAGATGTTGTCTCAGAGGCAACTCAGGCGTAGGGTGACCGCATGGTGACCGAGGCCACGCTGGCGTCCATCGGCGAACGCCTGCGGGCCGCCCGTGACCGGGCCGGTCTCACACTCGACCAACTGGCCGAGGCCACCGGCCTGTCGAAGGCGCACCTGTCCCGGCTCGAGTCGAGCGAGCGCCAGCCCTCGATTGCCGCGCTCCTCGACCTGTCCGCCACCCTCGGGGTTCCGGTCAACGTGCTGCTGGGCGAGGACCGCGACGGCGCGCCGCTGTCGATCTCCGCGGGCACGGAGCCTCGCCACGAGGCGAACGGGTTGGCCATCGTCACCCGGAGCGGCTTTCCGGGCTCGTCCGCCATCGAGGCGCTGAGCATCACCATCGATCCCGACCGTCCCACGTCCCCTCCTGCCCGGCACCGGGGCGAGGAGTGGCTGTACGTGGTGAGCGGGACCCTCCTACTCGAGTACGACGGCATCGGCCACACCCTGGCCACCGGCCGGTGCGCGCACTTCGATGCCGACCGGCCGCATCGGCTGACCGCCCTCGGGGGAGTCACCGAGATCCTCATGGTGGCCGCCCACGACTCGAGAACCCTGCAGGCCGTCCACCGATGATGCCGGTCGCCGCACACCGGAGGGGCGGGTGCCAGAGGCGCCTCGAAGACGACGGATGCCGGGCAGTACCGATCAGAGAGCCAATCAGAGAACCGGAGGCCAACAGATGACTGACACCCTCGACGAACTCGAAGCGACCGGTGCGAAGTTCTCGCTCGACAAGCTGATGGACGTCCGGGCCAGGACCCGGCAGGCCGTCCATACCATCGCCGATCAAGTCGAAGTGGGCATGGCCGAGGAGGAGGCGAAGGACATCGCCCGCCAGACCCTTTCTGCGCTGGGCATGCGCCGGGGATGGCACCACATCATCGTCCGCCTCGGCTCGAACACGACCAAGGACTTCATGGAGCGGTCCGAGCCCGGGGTCATCTTGGGCGCCGACGATATCTTCTTCGTCGACATCGGCCCGATCTACGAAGAGTGCGAAGGCGATGCGGGCGACACGTTCGTGGTGGGCGACGACCCCGATCACCACCGGGCCAAGCGCGACGCCCGGGCCATCTGGGAAGGCACCCGCCGGCACTGGTTCGAGCAGGGGGCGACGGGCACGGACCTCTACGACTACGCGACGCAGGCGGCCGAGGACCTGGGGTGGAAGTTGAACCTCGACCTTTCGGGTCATCGACTGTCGGATTTCCCCCACTCGGCGCACTACGACGGATCGATCGCCGACGTACCCTTTGCGCTTCATCCCGACCGTTGGGTGCTCGAAATCGCCATCATCCATCCGGAGCGGCCTTTCGGGGCCTTCTACGAGGACCTCCTCCTCGAAGATCAGTCGTTCCCCGAGTGGGTTTTTGCCAACGGCTGACTGACGGCCGCGGCTGAGGCCGGGAGGCGGGAACCACGGTCTGCGCATCCCCGGCGGATGAATAGGGCGCGCCATTAATTCCATAATTATGCCCAATTAGAGGCATGTCAATTGTAGAAATAATCTCCAAAGTATTGGCCCGCTTTACATGCTGTTAATACTCCGTACTCTCGGTGGACATACTCATGACGTACAGTCACATTCGAGGGAAATCCTCACAAATATGGTGAGATGAAGGCGCAATAGAGACGCCAGTACGGTGAACTCTCTTGTAGTCAATTCAGCTCCCTCCCACGCACCACCGCCTACGAGAGGAGCAGTGAGCAGCATGACGACATTGACGAGAGGTGACCCCCCGGGCTCCACCCAGGCCCATCCCGGGCTACGGAAGAATGCGCTGGGCTTCCCGACGGTGCTGGCCCAGTCCATCGCAGTGATCTCGCCGACCATGACGGCCGTGCTGATCATCGCTCTCTGCTACGGCGACGCCGGCAACGGGACCTGGCTGGCCTACGCGTTCGGCACCGTGATGCTGCTGTTCGTGGTCGGGTGTCTGAACCAGTTCGCCAAGCGGTCGGCGCAGGCCGGGTCGATGTACGGGTACACCGGTCGCGGGCTCGGACCCACATCGGGCGTGATCTCCGGATTCAGCCTGATCTGGGCCTACCTCTTCATCGCGGTCGCAGGACTGGCAGGCTTCTCGATCTTCGCCGGGCAGTTCCTCTCCGGTATCGGAATCCACACCGTCGTGCCCCCGGTGCTCTTCTTCTGCCTGAGCGCAGCGGTCTGCTGGTTCATCGCCTACAAGGACATCCACGTGTCCTCGCTGCTCACGCTGGTATTCGAGGTCGTATCGGTGGCGTGCATCCTCAGCCTGGCGTTCGTGGTGCTGTTCAAGCACGGATTCACGATCGACACCACCATCGTCAAGGCGAAGGGCATGACCTTCCATGGACTGAGCCTGGCTGTCGTGATCTGCATCTTCTCCCTGGTCGGATTCGAGAGTGCGACCACGCTCGGTGGTGAGGCGAAGAACCCGTTGAAGAACATCCCCCGGGCGGTGGTCATCAGCCTCATCATCACCGGGGCGTTCATGGTCTTCATGAGCTACGTGGAGGTCTTCGGCACCCGGCACTACGGCACGCCGCTCAACGAGATCGCTCTCCCCCTCACGACGCTCGGACAGATCTACGACGTGACCTTCTTCAAGATCCCCGTGGCGCTCGGGGCCATGGTGAGCTTCTTCTCACTCACCCTGTCGTGCCTCAACGCCGGGTCACGGATCATCTATCCGATGGCCGAGCACACGATCTTCCCGAAGCACCTGGGTCGGGCCCACAAGGAGAACCAGACGCCGCACGTGGCCATCACGTCGTACATCCTGGCCATCCTGGCCATCCCCGTGGTGCTGGAGATCTTCACCAATCCCAACACCATCTTCGGTGACGCGGGAACCCTGGCGGCATTCGGCTTCCTGACCGCATACTTCCTCATCTCGGTGGCCGCCCCGGTCTACCTGAAGAAGCGGGACGAGTTGAGGCCGCATCACGTCGTGGTCGCGGTTCTGGCCTGCCTGTTGCTGATGGTCCCGCTCATCGGGAGTTTCGTCCCGGTGCCGCCGTACCCCGTCGACATCTTCCCGTACATCTTCCTGGCCTACATGATCGGCGGATCGGGATGGCTCTACATCACCAACCGGCGCCGACCCGGTGTGCTGACCGGAATCGAGGCCGATCTCGAACGAACCCATCCACCGGTACCGGTCGGCATGGGTTCGATGGAGGACGGGCTCCCGGGCAACTCGACTGTGCCGGGGGTCGGGGGCGCCGTCTCCGCCCCCCGTCGTGACCGGGAGACGATCGGGGCCCAGGCGGAGCCGGCCGCCTCGTAGCGGTAGCTGAGGACACCTCTGACGACGCCCCGGGGGTCGGTGGGGCGTCGCGGCGAGCGACCACGGGAAGGCGTGCCTCCCGTGGTCGCTTTGCCGCGCCGGTGGGCCCACGAGGACATCATCGTTTCATCCGCGCCTGGTACCATTCGTGACGGCGATGGGACTCCGCCTTGGTGGTGCTGCCACCTGAACCGCCCTCGTGGCTGATGGTTCCTCCACGTACGAGCGGAGGTTCACATATGACGGAGTCCACTGATTCTCATCCGGAAATGCCGCTCGATCCGGACGCGGGCCCGTCGACCGATGACGGCCGGCCCGCCGCCCCTCATGCCCAGCCGTTCCTGCTCTGCCTGGTGGCCGTCGGCGGTGCATCGGGAACCGCAGCCCGGTACGGCATCTCGCTGGCCCTCCCGACCCTCACCGGACACTGGCCGACGGGAACATTCGTGGTCAACATGGCCGGGGCATTGGTGCTCGGGACCCTCCTCGAGGGTCTTGCCCGACGGGGACCGGACATCGGCAGGCGGCAGGAGGCGCGCCTGCTGGTGGGCGTGGGCTTCTGCGGTGCGCTGACCACGTTCAGCACCCTTGCCGTCGAGGCCGACCTGCTCGTGCGGAGCAATGATGGCGGGCTGGCTCTTGCCTACGCGGCCGGCAGCGTGGTCGGCGGCCTGGTGGCGACCGCCTTCGGCATCTCGGCCGCCGCCGGCCACCATCGGCTGCGGGCCCGACGGGTCGAGCCGTGATCGGCCTGTGGGTCTCCCTGGCCGGTGCCGCCGGCGCGGTGAGCCGCTTCGCGTTGGACGGTGTCGTTCGCCGGAGGGTCAGATCCGAGTTCCCCTGGTCGACCTTCGTCATCAATGTCAGCGGATCGTTGGTGCTCGGGGTGGTGACCGGGTTGATCCTGTTCCATCACGATCCGTCCGATCTCAAGATCGTGGTCGGCACCGGATTCTGCGGCGGCTACACGACGTTCAGCACCGCGAGCTTCGAGACGGTCCGTCTCGTGCAGCGCCGGCTCTATGGCGCGGCAGTCGGCAGCGCCCTCGGTACGTTGGTGGTCACGATGGGGGCTGCCGCAATAGGCTTGGCGGTCGTGAGGCCATGAACGACCGAACAACTGACCTGGTAGTCGGCTACGACCTCCGAGGGGCCAGCCAGGACGCGCTCTTGGTGGCCGTCGACCTCGCCGAGAGGTTGGGCGCCCGACTGCACATCGTCCATGTCGTCGACCTGCTCGACTATCCCGTCGACCCGGATTCATCCGATTGGGAGGAGCGGGGGCGGATCGCACTGGACGTGGAGCACGAGCGGGTCGAGGCCCTGATGGCGGGGGCCAGGGTCGACTGGACGTACTATCCCGAGCGTGGCGAACCGGTCAGGGCGATCACCGCCATCGCCGACCGTCACGATGCGCTGATGATCGTGGTCGGCACGCGTGGCGCAGGATTCGGGGCTTCGCTGCAGCGGCTCCTCGGAGGGGGGTCCGTGAGCCACGGTCTCGTCCGGGAGCACAGCCGCCCGGTCCTCATCGTGTCCCAGCCCCCGGGTGGGAACGGCGACCCGGGGAGCCCATGAGCCCGGTTGGGACGAAGGGCCCTGGATACGCGTCCTCTCCGGCGGGCATGATGGCAGCAGCAAGTGAGGAGGGATCATGAGCAACAGCGGTGACCTGGGTCGGAGGGTAGCTGAGCGTCGCCGGGAGCTGGGATTGAGCCTCGAGTCGGTGGCGGCTCGGGCGGGGATGGATGCTTCCTACCTCCATTCGGTGGAGGTCAATCCGTCGCCCCAGCTCTCGCGGGCTGCGCTCTGGCGTCTTGCCGCCGCCCTCGAGACGACGGTCGACGCCATCGCCGGAGGCGGGATGCAGGCGCCCCCGGGACGGGCCAAGCCCTTGAGCCGGCCGGTCCTCGATCACCTGGATGCCGACGAATGCCATGGGCTGATCAGCCCGGGCGGGGTGGGTCGTGTCGTCTTCGTGGGATCCGGGGGACCGGTGGCCCTTCCGGTCAATTTCCAATTGCTCGACGGGGACATCGTCTTCCGGACCGAACCGATGTCGGAACTGACCCCGTCTCTCAGCCATGACCGGGTGTCCTTCGAGGTCGACCACCTCGACGAGGCACTGGCCGAGGGATGGAGCGTGCTGGTGCGGGGGCACGGACACGTCGTCGCCGACCCCGCCGAGCTCGAACAGGTCCGTCGCCTGCCCATCACCCCGTGGGCCGCCGGCGAACGGGATCTGTATGTGCGCATCGTGCCTGTCGAGATCACCGGCCGTCGTATCCGCCAGCGGACCACCGACTCGGTCGATTCGGGCTGATCCCGGCCCGCTGACCGGCGTCCGATCGACAGCTGGGATGCTTCGCGTCAGGGGTGCAGGCGGTTGCGGAGCTCGGCGTAGACCTCGGCACCGACAATCGCCTCGAGCTCCTCGGCCATCGATTCGAGTACCGGCTGTTCGCCCACGTAGGCGGTGGTTCCCTCGGTACAGCACCACGCCATGGTCTCCCCTTCGGCACCCCAGTCGTGCCTCGTCCACCCCCGGACCGTCGCCACCTCGGTTCCGTCGTCGGCCGGTTCCCAGTCCACTTTGATCGGAAGCTGCCAGCAGACGGAGGGCTTGAAGTCGATGGGTGACTCCTCCGAATCGAGCGCGGCCAGGTGCAGCGCGCATCCGGCGCCCCCTCCGAACCCGGGTCGGTTGAGAAAGATGCACGCTCCGTCCACCACCCTGGTGCCCGTCCGGCTCGCATCGGCGAAGATCCCCCCTGCGCTGGCCGCCTCGTGATGCTCGAACCGTTCCGGCTCCAACGTGGCCGCCAAAGCAGCAATCCGCCGCGCCTCGTCCGCGCCGTCCAGCTCGGCGCCGATCGAGCAACACCCATGCCCGAGCTCGGGTGCCGGCCGGGGAAGGATCCCGAGGCAGCCGCGGCCCCAGATGCAGGTCCAGTTCGAGGTGAGGAAGGACTCTTCGAAGCGCCAGGTGGTGTCGCCGGCGGTGATTTCGGTCATCGATGGGTCCACGCCGGCTCAGCGTAGCGGCCGGGCCGCAGGCGGCGGCAGGTGGTTCAGGTCATCGGGTCGACCGGAACACACCCTGCGCCAACACGTGCGGCGCCACGATTCCGAGGGGGATCCGGCAGCCGGGGCAGAAGTCGAAGGCCCGGGCGGCCGAAATCTCGAACTCCTCCCTGATCACGGAAAGCGTGTCCCGGTCGGGTCGGCATCCACCGGCCACCATGCTCCACGCCGGGGCCAAGACCCTCTGCAGTCGTGCCGCTCGTGGGTTGTCGGACAACACGTGCTCGTAGAAGCGGACGTCCGCTCCATCGTTGAGCACCTTCTTGGCCTCCACCAACGCATCCCTCGGGTCGGAGATGCTGCACAGCACCAACGAGAACACGACGGCATCGAATGTGCCGGTGACCACCTCGGAGACCGATTCGGCCCGACCCTCGACGACCTGGACCGGGGATCGCGCCTTCAGGGACGCGATGTCGGCCTGGTGTCGGAGGTACCGCTCCGGCTCGACACCGACCACCTCGGTGACCGAGGGAGGGTAGTAGGCGAAGTTCAGGCCGTTCCCGCACCCGACCTCGAGGACCCGGCCCGCCAAACCGGCGAGGAGCTCCCGGCGGTAGGCCTCCTGAAGGTGGGCCTCACCGACGGACCTTCTGGCGTAGATGCGGGCGAAGATGGGGTGGTTCATGTGGGGCGCTCCGATGGCCTACGTATCCGGCCCCGGGGCCGGGATCGGCACCGTTGTCCGTCATGGTGTAGTTCATCCGGAGCGCCGCTGTCACGTCCTCGTCGGACCCCCCGATGGACACGTGCGATCGGGCGATCTCCTCGGATCCCGGTGTTGTCCACCGTCCGGATCCCGGCGGCGTCGGCCGACCGGATCCCGGCGGAAACGCCGGTCAACCCTGGCGCCGGTCTGCAGCTCCTGGGTGGCCGCCGTGCCTGTTGCCGAGCCTCGACCTACACGAGTGCGGCGCGCTCGGTGTTCAAGAAGGCCTCGAGCCGTTGGTGGATGAAGGCGTGATCGTCGATGAGGGGATCGTGCCGCTGCCCGAAGCGGTGAATGCGCCTGATCCTCTCCGCCTCGGTTTGTTCCATCGAGTGCTGCAAGAGGGCCACCGACGCATTGTGGAGCAGGGTGCCGATCACCCGATCGTTCCTCTTCTTCGCCTGGCAGGCGTCGGTGATCTCGCACAGTGCCTCATCGACCTGCGGGGATCGACCGTCGATCAGCTCGAAGTAGTCGATGAAATCACCGAGGACATGCGTCGGGGTCGTACGGGTCGCCTCGATGCAGTTCATGAGAGGGCTGACGTCCCCGGCCGAGAGCGGGTCGTAGGTCCCCGGGTAGGCAGCCGCCTCGTAGCCGGGGGGATATCCGGTGAACACGATCGGTGATCGAGACTCGGGGTTGTCGGCGAGGTAGTCGAGTGTCAGGTCCAAGAGGCTGATCGGGGGCCACCCGAGATCCCGCAGGGCCACGACCCTCGGTCGGTCCGGCTCGGCAACGACTCCAGCGGTCATCAAGAGCTGGTAGCACTCCAGGGCGGACTGGACCGGGAGCTGCACGAACGGTGAGTGCAACAGAATGGGGTCGTCGTTGGCGATCCACCTGAGGATGTTCTGGCCCACGATGCTGTTGTCCACGACATGGGTGAACCTGGTACAGGAGATATTCATGTCGTACCGCTTGGCCGCGGCCTCGGACTGGTACTCGACCAGCTTCTTGGTGGCTGCATACGTATCCCCGGTGAAGAGCCGGACCGCTTTGCCGGTGCTGGCCACGATCACCGTGCCCACGCCGACCTCGCCCGATGCTTCGAGCACGACCTGCGAGCCGACCACATTGGTGGAGACGGTCTCGGCGACCCGTCGTTCGGCCAGAGCGGGGTTACGCTGCGCAGCGAGGTGGATGACAACGTCCGGCCGGAAGTCCGCCATGACCTCGCTCATCTGCTTGGCGTTGCGCACATCGCCACGCCGGTAGACGACCCGATCCACCCTGCGTTCTGGGACCGGGGGACGGCGGGCGACGGACAGGAACCGCGTATCGGGTAGATCTGCGACGAGATGGCTGAGCACGACATGACCCACGCAACCGGTGCCGCCGGTGACAAGAACGCGTTCCCAGCTCGGAAGGAGGTCGCAGCTGTAACCGGTGATGCCGCGAAGTCGGGTGCCCTCGAAACGGTGTTTCTCCATCTGTGGGTTGTCCCGGTAGTCGACCAACTCGCGAGTGAGCGCCGAAAGCCGCTCGAGACCGCGTTCGGGACGGAGACCGAGGATCTGCTCGACAAGATCAGCTTTGGTAGTCATTCGCCGCCTTTCACCTCCTGCGTGGTCGATGGTGAATCGCCGTCCCATTGGTGGTCGCGGCTCTGTCGGGGCGAGTCGAGGACAGACGATCGGGTGCCGAATGGTGCCACCGGGGTGCATGCCGGGAGGTCCCCCCGGTACCGGCGCGATGGGTGCCGGAGGAGGGAGACGGTTGTCGCATGGGGCCTACGCGCGCCAGGGTGCGACGGCAAGGAGACGTTCGAGACGCCACCAATGGTCCCCTTCATAGTTCCGCCTCATTTCTGCTGCGCCCACGGATACGAATATCCTTCTAGCCGCCCTCTCCGGTGGCCTGCAACTGCTGCCACGGAGAGTGCATGTGGGTTCGACAAGGAGCGATATTGGCCGCCGTCAGGCGGGTTGTGAGACCACTTGCCCCGGCCCTCGGTACGTGATCGACGAGATGGTCCGTGTCCCTCGGATGCGGCCCGTGACCAGTCGACGAGGAGGTGGCGATGGCCGCCGGATCCGATCGGACGCGCCATCTTCGGCGCGTGCCCGACGGGCGTCCGGGCAGGTCAACGCAATCGCCGGTCGAATCGGGTGCAGTGGAGCGCCGGCAACGGGCCGGGCACTGACCCGACAAGCGGGCTGGCCCGGTGATGAAAGTCGCCCGGGCCGACGGCGTTCGATCACGTTGGTGAGGCTGTGCGACCGGGCGTCAATGGCGAAGGGCCATTTCCACTGAATACCGCGTACCCCGTTTCGCTCTGTCCAGGTCCCGGTGCTTGGCGCGCATCACCGGCACGGGAACCGGCAAGGTCATCGCCCTCTCGGTCCACGAACTGTGAGCTCGACTCGTCCGGTCCGGCACGGCTCATCGGTGAATACGCCTGTGCGGTCGGACCACCGACCGCCGCGAGTCACCAGTTCCGGATGGACCGACCCGCCGGGGAGCCTGGGATCGGATGCGGTGCGACGGGCGCCGACAGGTCTCAAATGTCGGAGGAGGAATACGGTGCAAAGCGACATGATCGTGTCCGGTGACTGTGGATCAGACTCGTCGGTCACCTGGGTTCGAGCAGTCCGCAACTCCACCCGAGCGAGCCCGCGCATGTCGGTTCGCCCGCCCTGCACCGCGGAGGAGACGGAGGTAATCAACGGCCGGGATCCCAGGGCGACGTCCACGGTCGGCGGTGGGATCAAGAACCGCATTGCCTCCTGGAAGCCGGTACCCGGGCCCCCGCCGGGCACCATTTCAGGCCATTCAATACACGGTTTGGAACCCGGGACGTTGTCCCGGGCGGCTCACCATCTTCGCCCGATGTCGAGGGCCGGGCCGGCATCACGCAAGTCGGACCACCGGGCCGGCCATACCACCGGACCGGCCATACCACCGGGCCGGCCATCCGACCGGGCCGGCCATAGCACCGGGCCGGCCAGGTCGCCGGACCGGCCATCCGACCGGACCGGCCATGGTGGGGCGGGGTCGAAGACCGCCGGCCATGGTTCGCCCTCCGCCATGGATCCCCGGTCGAGCGACTGCGCCGGACCGGGGGTGGTGAGAACTGAGGTCAGGAACCCAAGAAGCGGTAGGAGTCGATGACGGTGGCATCTGACGGGTGGGGCCCATCGACGACCCTGTCACCGATGGCCGACTGGAACCTGGCGAAGGCGGCCGATTCGAACAACGGGTTGTCCTCTCCTTCGAGCAGGGCCACATGGAGAAAGCTGACGCCATCGGCGAGGCGGAAGGTCGCGTACCGGAGGCCCTCCGGCCGCTCGGCCGCCAGTTCGGCGAACACCCCGCGGATCAGGCGCTCGTTCTCCTCAGCGCATTCCGGTCTGGTTTGGTAACGGATCACCTTGGCAACCGTCATCGGTCCTCTCCTTGGCTCGGTGGTGTCTCGGGTCCTGAGGGTTGGCGCCCGCCCGACGGGAGTCGCGCGCCCGGGCGCTCACCGTCGTGGTGCCGCCCGCATCCGGTTGTTTCGGGGGTCATGGGTGACCTCGGCGAGACCGAGTTCCTCCAACAGCGGCGGCAGGTACATTCCGAACCGGCCGCGATAGCCGTTGCGGAGCCCGTACCAACCTCCGATCGGGTTGTCCGGAGACCGTCCCCATGCCTCGACCGTCCCGGGTCCGGCCGGCTTCTTCTCATCGGCTGCGCCGAGAGGTACCCATTCGTCCTGCTCGGCCAGCCAGGCGTAGAGGTCGTCGATGGCCCGGAGGTGGTACTTCAGGGTGGTTGACCCCACCGTGCAGACGAGAGCCGGTGGGTCGGACTGTTCATCCCGGTAGATCGTGTACTCCGAGGTGCCGGGTGGGGTCTTGAGGACCCACGGGTCCTCCTTGGTGCCTGAACCCATCAGTGGTCTCCCTTCGATACGGCGGCCTCGAAGTGAGGGAGCAGTGTCCTCCAGCCGGCTCGATTCTGCTCACGCCATTCCCCGGCTCCGGTCCCGAGCCGGTCCCAACCCCGGTGCTCGATCTCGACCCGGGTGACAGCGGCCCCCTGGGCGAGGAACCGGACATCGACCTCGGTGGCATCAGCGCGGTCACGGCGCAGGTGCCAGAGGTAGGACAGCTGTGTCGGGGGTTTCCAGACGGTCACTTCACCCCAGTCGTGCTCGACCCCTTCGGAGGTCCGTTCATAGATCCGACCTCCGACCTCCGCCTGCAGGACGATGAGGTCGGCCCGGCCGGTCACGGTGTGGTCTTGTGGCCACCATCGGCTGATCCCCGACGTCCACGTTTCGAACGCGTGCTCGGCCGAACAGGCGACTTCGAAGGAGATCCTCAGCGGGGCCGTCATCGCCCCGCGGCCCCCTCGGTGTTCTCGGCCAGCAACCGAAAGCGCACCGCGGCGTCCCCCCAGACGCCCTCGAGGTAGCTTCTGACCGCGCCAAGTCCCTGCTCGTGGAGGTGGTAGATCCGGCGGGTCCCCTCGGCGTGCTCGATCACCAGCCCGGCCTCCTTCAGCAACCGGAGATGCCGTGAGACCGCCGGTCGGCTGATGGACATGGCCGCAGCGATCTCACGGACCGGCTTGTCGCCGCCGCTGAGCAGTCGGAGGATCTCCCGACGGTTGGGGTCGCCCAACGCTTCGAAGGGATCACCGGAGGCCGACGCCACCACCACCGCTCAGCGTCCCGTGCCGACCCGGTCGCCGACCCGGCCGGCCGCCGTCATCGATGGTGCGCTGCGGTACCGCACGTGGTCGCCACGTCGGGGCCCCGGTCGAGCGAGCTCGGTAACCATACAGTTACCGTAACACAACAGTTACCAATCCGAAGGGAATCTCGGCCGCCCGGCGGGCGAGCGGCCCGTTGGGCGGCCGGGCCGGAACAGCTTTTGCGGCCGCCGCGTCGCGGAAGGATCAACCGCCGGCCAGACGGGGCGGGAAGCCCCCTCTGCTGATCGGACCCCATCGCTCGGGGGCCAGGCGTATCAGCACCTTGCCCTGGTCGATCATGGCCTGACGGTATTCGTCCCAATCGGGATGCTCCCCGCTGATGGATCGGAAGTAGGCCACCAGACCGTCGACGGCCTCTGGGACATCGATGACGGTGGTCGATCCCGATACCTGGACCCACTCGCCGGCGAAGGTCTCGGACAGGACGCACACGGAGGCCTGCGGGCGTGCCCGCAGGTTGTGGACCTTGGCCCGCTCCGGATAGCTCGCCACCAGAATCGTCCCGTCCGTGTCGACTCCCATGGTCACCGGGGACATCTGGGGGGTCCCGTCCCCCCGTTGCGTGCAGAGAACGGCGGCGTGCCGGTGACGGATGAACTCGTCCAGCCCGATCCGGTCGACCGGGACGTCGGCAGCGACGGGGCGGGGCATCGGCCGACCGTACCACCGGCATTCCGGTCAGCTCTGTGGGACCCGCGGCGATCCCGGGAGGTTCAGCGGTCGGAGTTCGCCGGAACGGCGGGGTCCGCCGGGAACCCGTCCCGGTAGTGGACGCTGCGGTGCCGGACAGCGGGCACCCGGGTTCCACCCAGCCACTCTCCCGTCAGGTTGAGCGGATCCGCGCCGGCCACCACGACCTCGTCTCCCCGGCCGGGGTCGGCGCGCACCGCCACCAGGAGCGACACCGCTTCGGGCGTCGCGTACTGCTCGCCGGAGATGCCGGCCACGAACCGGCCGCCCAGCGCCTGGCCCCGGGCCTCCAGCCGGCGAAGCGCACGCACGACGTCGCGCCACGGGACGCGGTACGACTCCCGTGCCCAGAGCTCCCACGCCACGACTCCCCACCGGGCCAGGAGCTGCCAGGCCACGGCCTCGGCCAGCTCCTCGGCCGGCGGACCGCTCTGCGGTCCCGTGCCGGTGTCGTCGGCCGCGGGCAGGAGCGACCAGCGACCTTCACCGACGCCCGTTCCCACCGAGGCCCGCTGGCGACCCAGCGCGGCCCGGCGCGCCGTCCCCCGGTGGGTCCCTTGCGGTCGGCGGGACCGGAGACGGGCCGAGAGCAACGACCGTACGGCCGAGAAGGCGTCGGCCGTGATGATCCCGCGGGCGACCAGATCCCAGAGGCCCTCGTCGACCTCGGTGCTCAGGCGGCCCGATGCCGGCGCCAGCTCCGACCGGAAGCAGGCGCCACGGTTGCGGAGCACGGCCAGGAGATCGGCCGAAGCCCCTGCGGTCGGCTCGGCCGGGGCCTTGTCGCCACGGACGGCGGCCAGCATCCAGGCGAGGTCCTGGCGAGCCACGATGGCCAGGGGCGTGGCCGGTGAGGGCGTCGACGAGCCGCGGCGTACCGCGGGCATCACGGCCCCATCGGCCGGTTGGGGCTCGCGTTCGGGGCGAGGGGTGAGGCGGGCCCACGCCACCTCGCCGGCGAGGCAGAGCTCGTCCAGCCATCGGGGATCGTAGTGGGCGACCCGGGCCGGAAGGACCTGCCGCTCCCACTCACCCGCGGCCACCTCGAGCCCCTGCAGCTGCTCGATGACGGCCAGCAGGCCGGACCTCCCCTCGGCCTGCGTCCCGGCGGCCACGTGCTGCCAGCAGGTGAGGAATCGCACGAAGTCCGAGATGCTGACAGGCTCGACCCGCCGACGCCGCCGGCCCCGGCTGGCGGCGTGCAGCCGCACCAGGAGATGACGGGCGCACCAGCGACCGTCGGGCAGTTCGATGGCCGAGCCGGATCCTTCCAGCCGGGCCAGGCCCGTCCGGGCTCTGGCCGCGGTGACGGGCGCGCCCAGGACCGATCCGCTCGGGAGCGGTGCATCGGCCACCAATTGATCAACGGTCACCGGACCCGACAGCTCCAGATGTCCGCCGATGCACTCGGCCAGCGCGTCGTCGGCGGCAACCAGGGGGTCGGTCAGCGATCGGGTGATCGCCTCGGCCAGGGGCAGGCGTTCGGTCGGTGCCCATGCCCCGGCCAGCACACCGGCCCGGCCGTCCATCTGGAGCTGCTCGAACCAGTGCTGCCAGGCCGGCACCGGTCGGCACAGGACCAGTGACAAGAGGAGGTCGTGCACTTCGTCGGGATCCCTCGGCCGCGGCCGCACCTGATCGAGCACCTCGGCGACGGCGGTGTCATCGAGGGGGCCGAGTTCCGACGCGGCGACGGGCAGGCCGCCGGCGCCCAGCGGTCCGAGTCCCCGGCTGATCGGGACGGCCCGGGTGCGGCGCTCCTCGAGCGGTGCGCCGTCGAGGAAGGTGAAGGGGCGCCCGGTCAGGATGCCATGGGCGAGCGGGGACGCTTCGGCGGACTCGACGAGGTGGACCCCGACCCGACCCGTCTCCAGGTCGTCGAGCAGGGAGACCAGACCGGCGGCGTCGAGCGGCTCGGTCAGGCAGTCCGAAACCGACTGGCGGACGAGCACGTGGTCGGGCACGGGCACGGGACCGGGGCCGGCGTTCTCCTGACAGGCGGCCAGGGCCGGCCATGCCGCGGCCAGGAGGTCGTCGGCTTCCATGCGCTGCAGATGGATCGGCCGGCGCTGGCCGCCACGCGAACGCGGGACCACGAGAGCCCTGTTCAAGTTCCAACGCCAGCGGGCGGCCAGCATCGGGTGGAGGAGGATGGCCTGGGTCAGCACCTCGGTGGCCGTACCGCTCTGCAGCATCTTCGGCACCCGGGACAGCGGAAAACTGTGTTGGGGCCCGAGGGACAGCACGACGGTGTCGTCGTCCGCCGCCGCCTGGAGCTCGAAGTCGAAGGAGACGCAGAACCGCTTGCGCAGGGCGAGTCCGAGCGCCCTGTTGATGCGTCCGCCATACGGGGCGTGGACGATCAGCTGGGTGCCCTCCGACTCGTCGAAGACCCGCTCGATCACGATGCGTTCCCGGGTGGGAAGCGCTCCGAGCGCGGCGAGGCCGGCTCCCAGGTAAGCCGTGACCTGATCGGCGACCTCTTCGGACACTCCGGCCCGGGCTCGCACGGCCGCCCGCGCCCCCACGCCGTCGTTCGCGGCCAACAGCGGCTCGAGCTCGCAGCGAAGGGCGCCGACCTCCTCGGAGAGCTCGGCCGTGCGCGCCGGCGCCTCACCCAGCCAGAAGGGGATGGTGGGTGGCAGGTCGCCGGCATCGTGGACGCGCACGGTCCCGGTCTCGACCTTGGCCACGCGCCAGGAGTGGGTGCCGAGCAGGAAGATGTCGCCCGCGGTGGCCTCCACGGCGAAGTCCTCATGCACCGACCCCACGGTGATCCCGTCGGGATCGAGCACCACGCGATAGTCGCCCGTCTCCGGGATGGCCCCTCCGCTGGTGAGGGCGGCCAGCCGCGCGCCGCGTCGAGCTCGAAGACGACCGTTGACGGCGTCGTGGTGGAGATGGGCGCCTCGCCGACCGCGTCCGGTCTGGATCCCCCACGAGACCAGTTCGACCACGTCGTCGAAGCTGTCCCGGGAGAGGTCGGCGTAGGGTGCTGCCCGTCTGACCAGCTCGAAGAGGGGTTCGACGTCCCACTCGCCGGCCGCGGCCACCTCGGCCACGATCTGCTGGGCCAGGACGTCGAGAGGTGACACCGGCGGTTGCAACACATCGAGATGCCCGGCCCGGACTCCGGCCAGGAGAGCGGTGCACTCGACCAACTCGTCCCGGGTGAGCGGGTACAGCCGACCTGCGGGGGTGCCCTCGAGTTGGTGGTTGGCCCGCCCGACCCGCTGGAGGAACGTGCCGATGGCCCGCGGCGATCCGATCTGGCACACCAGTTCGACGGGCCCGACATCGATACCCAGCTCGAGTGAGGCCGTCGCCACCAGCGCCCGGAGATCGCCCGCCCGGAGGCGCTGCTCGACGATACGGCGCCGGGCGGTCGAGAGGCTGCCGTGGTGGGCCGCCACCTGGAGCGCGGCGTCGATCGGATCGGAGTGTGGCACCGCCCCGCCGGCCCCGTCCAGGGGCCCGCCGGTCATCTCCGCGGCCGCGCTCGGGGCGGCGGCACGGCCGGCACCGTCGGAGACGTCATCGGGAGCTTCGTCGGCCTCGCCCGGTGATCCGAGCCGGATGGCCAGCTGGTGGGCGACCCGCTCGGCCATCTTGCGCGTGTTGACGAAGATGAGGGTGGTCCGGTGCTCGAGGACATGTGCGGCGATCCGGTCCAACACATCCGAGAGCTGTGAGCCGCTGGCCACTGCTTCGAGCTCGGTCTGGGGGAGCTCGATGTCCACGTCGAGGTCCCGTCGGTGGCCGCAGTCGACGATGGCGGTGGAGGAGCGGGACGGACCCGACCCCGAGAGGAGATCGGCCACCACGTCGAGTGGTCGCTGGGTGGCCGACAGCCCGATGCGCTGGAGCCGGACCCCCTGGGCCTCCACGAGTGCGCCCAGCCGCTCGAGGCTGAGGGCGAGATGGGCGCCGCGCTTGTCACGGGCCAGGGTGTGCACCTCGTCGACGATCACCGTGTGAACCCCCTGCAGCATGGTCCGGGACGACGCCGCCGTGAGGAGCAGGTAGAGGGACTCAGGGGTGGTGACCAACAGGTCGGGAGGCGACCGTCGCATGGCCGCCCTTTCGGCCGCGGGGGTGTCGCCGGTCCGCACGGCCACCGAGAGATCCGGCGCGGCAAGCCCCAGCCGAGCGGCTTCTTCGGCGATGCCGGCGAGCGGCCGTTGCAGGTTCTCGTGGACATCGACGGTGAGCGCCCTCAACGGGGAGACGTACACCACCCCGGGCCCGGACCGGGGTGCGGGCTCCTGCGTGGCTTCGGCCCGGGCCCGGTAGGCGGCGTCGATCGCCACCAGAAAACCGGTGAGCGTCTTGCCGGTACCGGTCGGGGAGGCCACCAGCACGTCGGTTCCGGACATGATGTGTGGCCACGCCCGACGTTGCGGCTCGGTGGGCCCGGACGGGAAGCACCGCAGGAACCAGCTGGCCACCGCCGGATGGAACGTGCGGAGGATCGAGTCCTCGGGGAGGTCGTCGGGTCCTGCCCGGCCGGTGGGCGGCTGCCGGGGTTCCACGACCCGGACCCCGGGCGCGGCGGAACCAGGGGAGAGCGGCTCTGGATCGGCCCTGGCTGTTCGGAGCGGTGCGGTCACGTCTACATCCCACACTACGGGTGTGCCGGCGGCGGTCGCTCCTCGTTGTCGGGCACCCCACCGGGGTGGTCGAACGGAGCGTCGCGCTCGTTGACGGCCTGCTTGAGGCCGATCTCCCCGGCCCGGGCCGTGAAGGCACGGGCATCCGGGGTCCGGTGGGCGACGGCGTCGTTGAGCGCGGCGAACCGCTGCAGCTGGGACCGGCCCATGAGCTCGACACCCTGGTTGATGACCCGTTTGTTGGCGGTGAGCAGGTCCCGGCCGACCATGGCCATGCGCCTGGCCAGTAGGAGTGCGTGCTCGTCGAGTCGGCCCGCAGGCACCGCCTCCTGCACCAGGCCGATCGAGGCGGCCTCGGCCCCGCTCACGGTGTCCCCGGTGAAGAGCAGTCGCTTGGTCCACTGGGGACCGAGGTGGTAGAGCCACATGTTGGTCGGTGGCACGCCCATGGACCGGACCGGGGGGAAGCCGAACCGGGCGTCGTCGGCGGCCAGCACGATGTCGCAGTGCAGGGCGAGGTCGGTGCCTCCGGCCAGGCAGTTCCCGTGCACCTGGGCGATGACGGGAATGCGGCAGTCCCAGATCCGGGCCCAGCCGGTGCCCAGCCCGAGCATGGCCGTCACGTCGGCCTCGATGCCGCTCGGCGTCCCTTCGTCCTGTGCTTCGATGTCGTCCGCCAGTATCCCGTAGCCCGATGAGAACGAAGGCCCCGAGCCGCGGATCACGACCGCCCGGATGCCGGGGTCGTCTTCGGCGGCGGCCACGCCGGCCAGGATCTCCCTGATGCAGCGCGGCGTCAGCGGGTTGTGGCGCTCGGGCCGGTTGAGGGTCAGGCGGAACACCGCCCCGATCGTCTCGGTGACGACGGCAGGATCGGGGTTGCTCATCGCCCGGGCCCCGGTGGCGGCGGCGTTCGGTCGGCCGACGGTGCTGCGAGCTCGCGCTTCAAGACCTTGCCGGCGGCATTTCGGGGCAGCGAGGGAACGAGGTGGAGTGTGCGGGGGACCTTGAAGTCGGCCAGACGCTCGAGGAGGAACCGGCGCAGATCGGGAGCGGTCACATCGGAGCCCTTCTGCAGCACGACCCAGGCTCCCACATCCTCACCGAGAACGTCGTGGGGAATGCCGGCCACCACCGCGTCGACCACGTCCTCGTGGGCGAAGAGCGCCTCTTCGACCTCGCCCGGAGTGATGTTGTGGCCTCCCCGGATGATCAGGTCCTTGATGCGCCCGGTGATCCAGAGGAAGCGGTCCTCGTCGAGGTAGCCGATGTCCCCGCTGAACAGCCAACCGTCCCGCCACGTCCGGCCGGTGGCGGTCTCTTCCTTGTAGTACGCGCGGTGGGCGCCCGGCCCCCGCACGGTGATCTCGCCCACCTGCCCGGGTGGAACCTCATCACCGTCCTCGTCCACGATCCGGATCTCGACGCCGGGCAGGGGCCGGCCGGCCGAGCCGAGGTGACGGCCCCGGTCACCGGACGGCGAGCGGCTGACCGCGCCGAACTCGGTGAGCCCGTAGCCGACCAGCACGTCGGCCCGGGACAGCCGCTCTGCCAGGCGGGCGAGGGTGGCCCGGGCCACCGGCGCCCCGCCGATGGTGACCGCGGCCAGGCTGGTGAGGTCCGTGGTGGCGAAGCGCGGATGGGCCACGATGAGCTGGGCCATGGCCGGGACGATGAACGACGCCACCGGACGGCGATCCTCGGTCGACGCCAGCCAGGCACCCGGATCGAAACGGGGGAGATACCACCCGCTGAGCCCGCCGCTCATCGGTCCGTAGACCAGCAACACCCCACTCGTCGTCGAGAACGGCGAAGCGGTCATGAACCCCAGTCCGTTCCACGCCGGGGTCGGTCGGGTACGCGGTGGCCCGTACCGGACGACGACGGCTTTGGGAGCCCCCGTCGTCCCCGAGGTGTACATGATGTCCATGATCTCGGTCGACCGGTCCGACCTCGGGCCCCGGCCGAGCTCCGAGCCGTCCGGATGCATGAGATCCGCCCAGGCGACGGTCCCCTCTTCGCCGTCGGTCGTGGCCACCACCCGGACAGGCGACGGGCCGGCGGGTGCGTTCGGGGGCAGGACGGCTCCGACGCCGGGGCTGGCCAGGACCACCGTCGGCTCGGCGTGGGCGAGAATGGCCCTGAGCTCCGGTCCGGCCAGCCTGGTGTTGACCGGAACCGCGACGGCTCCGGCACGGTGGACGGCGGCATAGGCGATGAGCCATGGAAAGGGTTCCTCGGGGGCGATGGCGATGACCACCCGGTCCCCCGGTACGAGGCCGCGCCCGACGAGCCCCCGGGCCAGCCGGTTCGACCGGGCGTGCCAGGTGGCAAAGGTCAGGTCGCTCCCGTCGGCGAGGTTGTGCCAGGCGACAGCCGAGGGGTACCGGTCCGCCATGGCCCCGATCTCGTCGGGTTCCGTGCCCGGTCCGGCCACGACGACCCCGTTCAGTACGGTTCGCATCCTTCGAGGATGCGACGTGGGTTTTCGATCATCATCGTCGAGATGTCCGCTTCGCTGATTCCCGAACGCAGCATCTCGGGGAGGACGTCGTCGGGGATGTGGGTCCACCGCCACTCCTTCCACGCGGCAGCGATGGAGGGCGGGAACCAGTCGACATGGCACATGGCGTCGTGGGACAGGACGATCCGGTCGGCGTGGCCCCGCTGGCAGAGCACGTTGACGGCTTCGATGCGCTCGGCCAACGAGAAGGTGCCGATGCCGAAGTGATCGAAGCCGACGTACGACCCGTTGGCGATGATCGACTCGTGGTAGCGGGTGTCCAGTGTCCCGCCCGAGTGGCCGATGACCACCTGGCTGAGGTCGACGCCCTCCTCGGCCAGGATCCGTTGCTGCTCGAGCCCCCACGGTTCGGGTGGGGTGGGGGTATGGGTGGTGATGGGCGTGCCGGTCTGCCGGTGCGCCTGGGCCACGGCCCGCAGAACGCGCTCGACACCCGGGGTGATTCCGGCCCTGTCCGTCGCGCACTTGAGGATGCCGGCCCGAACCCCGGTCTCGCCGATGCCCTCACGGATCTCTCTGACGAAGAGCTCGGTCATCGGCTCCGGACCGCCCGTGATCGTGCCCGGGCCCCGGAAATGGAAGTACATGGGCACGTCGTTGTACGTATAGACGCCGGTGGCGGCGATGATGTTGATGTCGGGGACCAGCTCGGCCACGGAGACGATGCGGGGGATGAAGCGTCCGAGACCGATGACCGTCAGGTCGACGATGGTGTCCACCCCACTGTCCTTCAGCTCCCGCAGACGCTGCACGGCGATGGCCTGCGCACGTTCTTCGTCCCACTCCGCCGCCGTCTTCTCGATTTCGGGACTCAGCACGAAGACGTGCTCGTGCATGAGGGTCGATCCGAGGTCGCCCCCCTCGATCGGCCCCCTCACCGTATTGATGCGGGTCATCCTCTCGGTCCCCTCCTTCGGCACGGCCGGATGAGCCGGTAGGCCGGCGGTCGGACCATCGGATCGTATCGCCGCTCACGGGATCGGGCCCCGAGGTCAGTCCACGGGCAGGTACCCGGGCCCGGGGCCGAGCGCGGCGGCGAGATCACCGGGGTTGGACAGCGAGCAGGTGCGCAACGAGAGGCAGCCGCAGCCGATGCAGCTCGACAATCCGCCCCGAAGGGCCTCGAGCAGGGCGATCCGCTGATCGAGTCGATCGCGCCAGCCGCGGGTGAGCCGCTGCCAGTCCTGCTGGTTCGGTGCCCGGTCGGCGGGCAGATCGGCGAGCGCGTCGACGATCTCTTGCAGGCTGAGTCCCACCCGCTGGGCGATGCGGATGCACGCGATGCGCCGGAGGACGTCGCGACGGAACCGTCGCTGACCGCTCGGCGTGCGCTCGGCCTGGATGAGCCCCTGCCGGTCGTAGAAGCGGATGGCTGATGCGGCCATCCCGCTTCGCTCGGCCACTTCTCCGATAGTGAGCAGATCCTGCATCCGGTCCTGCCGATCTTCTGGTCCGGACGATGCCTCGTGGTGAGGTCGACTCCGAACAGGGGGTTGACTTAAACAATACTTTAACATTTACCGTTGCATGTGATGTCACCGCCGGAAGAGGAAACGAGGAGTCACATGCCAGTCGCCATTGTCACCGGAGCTTCGCGGGGATTCGGACGCGCGCTCGCTACTGATCTGGCCAAGAGCGGATGGGGACTCGTCATCGATGGTCGCAACGCCGGGTCTCTCGGTGCGGTGGCGGAAGGCCTGGAAGCCCTGGGCGGCCCTGTCCGGCCGGTCGTCGGCGATATCGTCGATCCCGATCATCGGGCCACGTTGGTCGCCGAGGCCGCCGCACTCGGTGGACTGGATCTCCTGGTCAACAACGCCAGCGACCTCGGACCCAGTCCCCTGCCCAACCTCGAGCAGTTCCCGCTCGACGCGCTGCGGACCGTCTACGAGGTGAATGTCGTGGCCCCTCTCGCCCTGGTCCAGCTGGCCCTGCCCCAGTTGAGGCGCTCGGGCGGCACCGTCGTGTCGCTGTCGTCGGATGCCGCCGTCGAGGCCTACGAAGGGTGGGGCGGGTACGGATCCTCCAAGGCGGCACTGGACCAGCTCCACCGGGTCCTGGCCGCGGAGGAGCCGAAGCTGCAGATCTACCAGTTCGATCCCGGGGACATGCGGACCGACATGCACCAGGCAGCCTTTCCCGGTGAGGACATCTCGGACCGGCCCGAGCCCGAGTCGGTGGTCCCGGCTCTGGAGCGACTGCTCCGGTCGGGAGCACCGAGCGGTCGGTACCGGGCCACCGACTGGGTGCGGCCATGACGACAGCCACCGTGCCACCGGCCGACGTGCAACCGACCACCGCGTCATCCGCGCCCGGGCCGGAACGGTTCACCTACGACCTCCCCGCTGCGCTCGAGGCGTCCGAGCCACCGGAGGCCCGGGGGCTGACCCGCGATGCCGTCCGCATGCTGGTCGCCACCAAGCGCGACCGGTCGCTCGTCCCCAGTTCCTTCAGCTTCCTGCCGAAGTTCCTCGAGGCCGGTGACACGCTGGTGGTCAACACCTCCGGCACCATTCCGGCGGCCGTCGAGGTCGTGGCCGACGACGGGTCCGAGCTCGCTGTCCATCTCTCCACCCGGCTCGATGACGACCGGTGGGTGGTGGAGCCCCGACGGCTCTCGGGCCGCTCCACCGAGCGGTGGGAGGGATCCCCCCCGCCGCGGCGCCTTCATGCGGCCGGAGGTGCGGAGCTCACCCTCGACGAGCCCTATGGTGCCGGCGCCAGGCTGTGGGTGGCGAGCCTCCACCTGGGCCGCCGGACGCTCAGCTGGCTGGCGGTCCACGGGCGCCCCATCCGGTACGGCTATGTCAGCCGGCCGTGGCCGATCGAGATGTACCAGAACGTCTACGCCACCGAGCCCGGGAGTGCGGAGATGCCGAGCGCCGGCCGGCCGTTCACCCCCGAGGTCATCACCCGCCTGGTGGCCAAGGGTGTGGCCGTCACCCCCCTGGTCCTGCATACCGGTGTCGCCTCGCTGGGTGAGGACGAGCTGCCCTATCCGGAACGGGTGCACGTGCCCGTGTGGACGGCCGACCGTGTCAACGCCGCCCGGCGGGGTGGGCACCGTGTCGTCGCGGTGGGGACGACGGTGGTCCGGGCCCTCGAGACCTCGGTCGGATCTGACGGGGCGGCGCACGCGTACGACGGCTGGACCGATCTCGTGGTGTCGCCCGAGCGCCCGGTCCGGATCACCGACGGTCTGCTCACCGGCTGGCACGAGCCCGCCTCCTCGCATCTGTTGATGCTCGAGGCCGTCGCCGGCCCCGACCTGCTGCGCGACTCCTACCGCGCCGGACTGGCCGAGGGGTACCGCTGGCACGAATTCGGGGACGTCCACCTCATCCTGCCGTGATCCATCCGGGGCCCAGGTCCGGTGGTGCAGGCCCCGCGTTGATTGACGGCCACCGGAGGGCACCATACGATGCTGCCGGTCGGCCAACGGATCGGTGCCACGGGAGGGCCTGGAGGTGCGGAAGTGTCCCAGACGCCCCATCGGTGGTGAACGGATCGAGCCCAGTGCGCCGGGACCGGAGCGGTGAGCGGCCTCTTCGAAGCCAGTCGGGAGCACTACCCGATGTCGGGCCTGGACGAGTTCATGATCCACAATCACCCCCATCCGGTGCGGGTGATGTGGACGTCGGACGTCCAGGCCTACGAGCGGATGTGGTTCACCTGCCAGGACAGGACGGGCGACCTGCTGGTCGTGACGGGCATGGGCATCTATCCGAACCTCGGGACCGCTGAGGCCTTCGCCATCGTCAACGTCCGTGGACGTCACACCACGGTGAGGGCCCATCGCAAGCTCGGTCTCAACCGGATGGACATGACCGTCGGCCCGGTCGGCTTCGAGTTGGTCGAGCCCTTCCGCCGGTGGAGGATGCGCCTCGGCGAGAACCCGTTCGGCGTCCGCTTCGACATCTCGTGGATGGACACCAAGCGTCCGGTGTACCGGTTGCTCGGCGGCGGATCGTTCGTCGGCACCCGGCCGTTCGCCGGTGTGGCCGGCTACGACGGCTTCGGCCGGCAGTCCGGGTGGGTCGACGCCTTCGGCGAGCGGTTCGAGATCGTCCCCGACGGCTACCTGGGCACGCGGGACCACCACTGGGGCACCCGCGACGGGGTGGGTGGCCCGGATCTGTGGAGCGGGTACCAGCATCCCCATTCCGGGGAGTGGGTCGAGTTCGACGAGTACGGGGTGTGGGGGGACCACATCCTGTACAACCTCGGGGACGAGCGTCGGGGGAGCGAGACGCTCCGAGGCCGGCGTCACCGCCTCCGGTTCGAGCCCGCCACCCGTCTTCTCGTCTCGGGGGAGGTCGATCTCGTGTTCGACTCCGGCGAGGAGAAGACGATGACCTTCGAGCGGCTCGGCAACCAGATCGCCTTCCTCAGGTGTGGCATGTACGGCGGTCCCAACGGCGGAACCCCGGACGGGAACATCTGGCACGGGATGGACGTCGGGGACGGCGTGGTGACCGGAGAGACCTACGACGCCAACGATCCGGAGGTACGGGCGCGGATCTGCGGGCTCGACCAACACCACGCCCGCTTCGAGTGCGATGGCGAGGTCACCTATGGAATCATCGAGCCCTACGACACCTTGTGCTACGACATGGCAGCCAGCGGCCTCGGCGGGTTCTCGCTGCTCGAGTGAACACGGGGGGTAGGCGGTGACCACCGAGGAACCACGACCGGAGTTCAGCCTCACCGAACCGGGATTCTTCCTCCGCCCCGACTACTTCGACGTGCTCCGGTTCCTCCGGCGGCACCAGCCCCTCCACCGTACGGCCGACGGGCTGTTGGCCGTCACCCGGTACGAGGACGTCCGTTCCATCAGCCGCGATCCGGCCCGCTTCGTGTCCGGGCGCGGGGTGCTGGTCAACGATCCCCTCCGGGACCCGGCGGGCACGGGCCGGAACACCTGGTCCATCCTCCACCTCGACCCGCCCCTGCACGGCGCCTACCGAACCCTCGTCAACCGGCAGTTCACGCCGCGGGCGGTCGCCACCCTGGCCGGTCGGATCCGTGAGGTGGTGACCGGCATCCTCGCCACGGTGCCCACCGGCATGGCCATCGAGTTCGTGGACGAGGTGGCCGCGCCCATCCCCATCACGGTCATCGCCGAGATGTTCGGGGTGGCGGACGCCGATCGCGCCCTCTTCCGTCGCTGGTCGGATGCGGTCATCGAGAGCACCGACCGCACGCCCGGGGAGCAGGCGGACGAGCTCGCCCAGATGGCCACGTTCCTGATGGAGCACGTCAACTCGCCGAGGACCGAATCCAACGACCTGCTCACCCTGCTCAAGGGGTCGGTGTTGGAGGACCGGCCGCTGAGCCAGGCGGAGATCATGGGGTTCTGCATGACGCTGCTCGTGGCGGGCAACGAGACGACCCGGACGCTGATCTCGGGTGGTGTCGAGGCCCTCGCCCTCCATCCCGATCAGCGGGCCGTGCTGGTGGACGACCGCTCGCTCGTTGCCGCCGGCGTGGAGGAGATCCTCCGATGGGTGACTCCCATCCAGGCCTTCGGGCGGACCGCGGCCGTCGATGTCGAGATCGCCGGCGCCACCGTCCGGGCGGGCGAATTCGTCGTCATGCTCTACGCCTCGGCCAACCGTGACGAAGCGGTCTTCGGCCCCAACGCCGACCGGTTCGTCGTCACCCGGCCGTCGCTGCCCACCCACCTCGCCTTCGGATTCGGCGAGCACGTCTGCATCGGGGCCAGCCTGGCCAGGCTGGAGGCCAGGATCTTCTTCGAGGAGTTCCTGGCCCGCTTCCCGGCCTTCGAGCTCTCGGGTGAGCCGACCTACACCCGGTCCACGCTGGTGCGCGGCGCCCAGGCCCTGCCGGTCGTCCTCGCTCCCTGAGCGGGCACGACGTCAGCGGCCGAGGAGGTCCAACCGCCCGTTGTCGGCGAACTCCTCCCGGAGGGCTTCGATATCGGATCCGCCCATCGGCACGAACTCCTGGTTGCGCCCCATGCGGTGCCAGACCGGGTCCGGCGTGTCCCACATGGCGGCCCTCAGGGGTCGCTTGTCGACCTTGTCGGTGGCCGTCACCGGCAGCGCGGGGACGATCCTCACGAACCGGGGTGACCATTTGGTGCCCAGATCCGGCTGTGCGGCCAGGAATGCCGCGAACGCAGACGGATCGAAGGTGGTTCCTTCCGGGACCTCCGCCGCCACCATCACCTGGTCACCCGTTCGGGCGTCGGGTACGGCGAACACGGCGACGCCCCGGAACCCGGGGAAGCGGCCGAGGATCCGCTCGACGGGAGCGGCGGCGAAGTTCTCGCTGTCCACCCGGAGCCAGTCGCCGGTCCGACCGGCGAAGTAGAAGATCCCCTCGTCGTCGCGGTAGGCAAGATCCCCCGACCAGTACCACCCGTTGCGACTCCGCTGGGCCTCGGCCTCGGGATTGTTGTAGTAGCCCTCGAAGTTCGAGAGCGTGGCCCGACCCACGAGCTCCCCGATGGCCTCGGCCGGGTTGGTCAACCGCCCTTCCGCGTCGAAGGTGGCCCGCGCCCGCTCGTGACCGTTCTCGTCGACCACGACGACGTCGTCCCGGTCGCGGGCCCGGCCGAGCGCTCCCGGGCGTGCACCTCCCACCGGCTGCAGGATGATCGCGTTCTCGCTCGACCCGTATCCCTCGAACAGCGGGACGCCGAATCGTCGGGTGAACTCGGCCTTGTCCGATGCCGACGTCTCCGGACCGAGGACGAAGCGAAGCCGGTGGTCCCGATCGTGGTCGGTGGGGGGCGTGGCCACCAGATGGGAGATGGCCCGCCCCACGGTGTTGAAGTAGGTGGCCCGCACCTGGCGGACGTCGGCCAGGAGACCCGATGCGGAGAACCGGCGGCGGAGGGCCAGCGTGGCTCCACTGGCGAAGGCGGGCAGAACCGCCGCCGACAGTGCGTTCCCGTGGAACAGCGGCATGGCCGAGTAGATGACGTCGTCGCCGGTGAAGCCCATACCTGTCGCGGCACGGGCGGCACGGCCATGGGTCATGCGGACGGCCTTGGGCCCGTCGGTCGATCCGGAGGTGAAGATGAGCAGGAAGAGGTCGTCGGGTGCGGGCTCCACCGGCACCCGACCGGTCACCGTGACGTCGTCGAGGAGCTTCCGGTAGCCGGCGCTGTCGCAGGTCAGCACCCGGTCATCGCCCATCCCCAGATCGAGGCCGTCCAGGAGGCCACGCTGCTGCGAGTCGGTGATCAGCAACTGGCAGTCGGTCTTCGTGATGTCGGTGGCCAGCTCCGCGCCCCGTCGGGTGGGGTTGATGCCGACGACGGTGGCGCCGACGAGGGCGGCACCGGCCAGAAGGAACAGGTACTCCGACGTGTTCTCGAGGAGGATGCCCACATGGAACGGGCCGTCACGGCGCAGATCCTGGAGCAGAGCCCCGCGGCGCTCCGACTCGGCCACGACCTGGCGCCATGTCCACTCGTCCGATTCGAACAACAGACCGGGGCTGTCGTCTTCGGCCCGGAGGCGCACGAGCTGGGCGGCCGTGGTGACCTTGGGCGGGGTCACCTGATCCGGTCCGTGAGGAGGTCCAGCAACGGGTTGTCCTCGATGGGCAGCAGGAGGGGCTCCCCTGCGTCCCGACGGAGATAGCCGATCCGGGTCATCACCGCCGTGCTGCGGACCATCGCCAGCGTCTCATACCATTCGAGGTCCCGGACACGGCGGCCGGCGCACTCCTCGAAGAGCGCGATCGTCCCGAGCCTGTCGGGAAAGGCCGCGACGCGTTCACCGAAGACATGATGCATCGTCAGGTCGAGGCTGGTGAACCAGGCCAGGTCGTGCTCGGGGGCGCCGACAGAGGTCATGTCCCAGTCGAGGACGGCCAGCAGCCCGAGATCGTCGCCGATCACGGCATTTTCGAACCGGGCGTCACCCCACAAGAGGGCCGGCGGCGGCTCGTCGGCCGGCTGGTGGAGTCGACACCAGTCCAGGGCTTCGACGAGTGCGGGTACCGGTGACCCGCCGCTCGACCAGGTCAGGTAGTCGTCCCAGAAGTCGAGCTCGGCCGAGTTGTCGCGACGGGCCACGGCGGGCGCCGCCGCGGCATCGGCCCGGTGGATCCTCGACATCACCGAGATGAAGTTGTCGTACACCCGACGCTGTTCTGAGGGCGACCGGTCGCGGAGCCACCGGTCGCGGTGGGCGAGCGCCCCGATGATGTGGCCCTCCACCCTGGGCATGACCATGAACGGTGTGCCGATCCAGCGGGTGTCGGTCTCCACCACCGGATCGGCCACCGGCACCCCGGCCGCCGCTGCCGCCGTCTGCGCCTGCCACTGCGGCACCAGATCGTACCGGCGGAAGGTCCCCTCGCCCGGTGGCCCCATGCGGATGACCAGTGGCCTGCACTGGGGGATCCCGTCCTTCGACCAGGAGGCGTCGATGAGCACGGTGTCGCTCGAATATCCCGCCGAGGGCCGGTGGAAGCCGGTGATCGAGAGGTCGACGAGGTCCTCGCCGCGGGCGAGCCAACGGGCCAGCCCCTCGATCACCGTTGCGTCATCCCTCGTGTGCGTGGTTGGCATGCGGTCCGGCGTCTCCTCGTGGTGACCCGCGTCACGGGTCGCGGGCGGTGCGGGCTGTTCCCGCCGCCGCACACAATCGCACAGCCACGCCCGGCGCCGCCCGGCCACCGTCCCGTCCGGCCACCGTCCTGGTCAGTCGGTGCACGTCGTCCCCGGAGCGGGAAGGGTGCCGGCCACCAGGTAGGCCTGGACGAAGGTCCGCACGCAGCCGCTGTAGTAATAGGCCACGTGGCTCTGGCCGCGCCAGGTCAGGAGCCTGCCGCCGGTCAGCTCCTTGGCCAGGCCCACCGCCCACGAGTAGGGAGTGACCGGATCTCCGGTCGTTCCGACCACCAGGACGGGAGGCGCCCCCCGATCCGATGCCGGGGCCGGACGGCGGGTCGGTGGCACCGGCCACACGGCGCACCCGAGGAGGCCCCAGGCCAGCAGGGGACCGAACACCGGAGCCGATCGGGCGAATTGCTCGGCCAGGATCGGGTATCGGGACGGAGCGCGGCCGACCGGGTGGTCGAGGCAGTCGATGGCCTCTTCCGCATCGGCGCCGTTGGTCGAGCCACCGGTCTCGTAGTTGCCGGCCATCGACGCCACCGCCGAGCCGTCACCTGACGCCGCGCCGGCCAGCGCGCCGGCCAGCGCCGGCCACGACGACCGGGATTCGAGACCGGCCAGGAGGGCGTCGTACAGGGCGCCGGGCCCGGCTGCGGCGCCACCGCCCTCGGCCAGGGGCCGGCTCTGGCTGGCCCGGATGAGGCCGAGGAGGGCGGCCGTCGGGTCGCCTGCCGGGTGCCAGGGACATCCGGTGGAGGCGGTGCACCAGGCGAAGAAGGACTCCAGTTCGGATTCGAGACTGTCGGCCTGGTCCGTGGCGTAGGCCGCGGTGCTCAGCGCCGGGTCGATGGCCCCGTCGAGCACCATGGCCCGCAGGTGGGTGGGGAACAGTTCGGCGTAGGTTGCCCCGAGCAGCGTCCCGTAGGAATGGCCGATGAAGGTGAGCCTGGCGTCGCCCAACGCGGCCCGGATCCGGTCGAGGTCGCGGGCGGCATCGACGGTGCCGACGTAGGGCAGGATGTCCCCGCTGCCCTTCTCGCACTGCCGGGCGAATTCGCGGTCGTTTCGGAGCAGGGCCTGCTCGGCGGCCGCGGTGGTGGGGACCGGGTCGAGGGGCGGCCCGGGGGTTTCCGGTCCGGTGGAGCCGGTGCAGGTGACCGGGCGGCTGCGCTCGACCCCCCGCGGGTCGAACGAGACGATGTCGAAGCGGTCGAGCAGTTCCGGTGTGAGGACCGACAACTCGTCGGGCAGGTCGTTGATGCCCGACGCTCCCGGACCACCCGGATTGATGACCAGGGACCCGATCCGCTCGGACGGGATCTCGGCCGGATGCCGGGCCACCGCGATCTGCAAGGTGGTCCCACCGGGGTCGTCGTAGTCGAGCGGAACGGTCACCGAGCCGCACTGCAGGGCACCGCACGGTATCCACTGCAGGGGGGTGACCGGCGGGGCGGGCTCGGTACTCGTCGTGGGCGTCAGCCCCGGGTGGCGCCCGGCGCCCGGCGCGGCCCCCGGCCGACCCGACGCCACCGGGGTGCCGCCGTCGCTGCCGCAGCCGGCGGTGAGCAGGGTCAGGGCCACGATGGTGGCCAACGGACCGGCGACTCGAGACCGCCCCGGTCGGGCGCGACACCGGGTGGGCACAAGGGCAAGTCTGGCACCCGGGCCGGCCGGACCGGCCCCGGGTCAGCCCCCTGCCGCCTCTCCCACCGCCACCGCCTGGTCGATCTGACCTCGGGCCACGTCGATCTGTTCGGCGATCTGCTCGTCCTCGGCCATGACTCCGTCCAGATCGGTCGTCTCGAAGCCGATCACGCCCATGTCGGCGAAGGTCTGGCGCATCTTCGGTCCCCACAGGCCCACGTCCTTGAGGGTGGGGACGATCCGGGTGAACAACAAGCTCCGGAAGACCTTCTGGCTCTCGCTCTCGCTGACGAAGGCGATGCAGGCGTCGGGGTCGTAGCCGAGCCGTTCCCACAGTTCCTCGGCCAGGAACCGATCGCGCATCCGATAGCACGCGTCGGCACAGAACTCCTCGCGATCGTCGCGTTCGGCCTGGGTCAGCTGCGGGTAGTAGTCCCTGAGGGCCAGGCGTCCGAACATCACGTGGCGCGCCTCGTCCTGCATGACGTAGGCATTCACGGCCTTCCCCAACGGGTCGCCCGCGGTGTTGCGTATCAGGCCGAACGCGGCCAGGGCCAGCCCTTCGATGAGTACCTGCATCCCGAGGTAGGTCATGTCCCACCGGGAGTCGCTGAGGACGTCATCCAGAAGAGACTTGAGGTTGGCGTTGATCGGGTACGCAGTCTCGATCTTGTCGAGGTAGCGCGAGTACGTCTCCACATGACGTGCCTCGTCCATCACCTGGGTGGCCGCGTAGTACTTCGAATCGATGTCGGGCACGGTCTGCACGATCTTGGCGGTGCAGATGAGGGCACCCTGTTCGCCGTGGAGGAACTGGCTGAACTGCCAGGCCACCATGTTCCGCCTGACGTTTCCCTTCTCGTCGTCGGTCAGCTTGTCCCACATGGGCGTGCCGAAGATGGGCACCAGCTCGTCGGGGACCTGCAGCGGGTTCTCCGGATTCGGATCGTGCGACCAGTCGATGCGCTGGTTGGCGTCCCACTGCTTCTTCTTGCCCTTGTCGTACAGATTGATCAGCTTGTCGCGGCCATTGTCGTAGTCCCAGGTGAACTCGGCGGTACCCGTCTGGTCACCGGTCTGCCACCCGGTCTTGTCCACCGGTAGCTGGTATACCTTCGTGCTCACCTTGGTCGCCTCCGATCCGGGCCCCTCGTTCCACAGTGTGAGCGGGTGTCACGACCCTGTCAATCGCAGGTGGTGCGCCGGGTAGTTCCATTCCGGTCGGCGCGGATCCCGGCGCCCATTCCGGCTTCGGCCCGGTGCGGTCCCGCCCGTTCCGGCTGGTCCCGCCCGGTGCGGTCCCGCCCGGTGCGACCGTCAGTGGCCGGTGACCTCTCGGATGGCGTCGGCGATCGTGGCCGCTGACGGCATCACCGCGGCCTCCAGTGTGGGAGCGGAGCCGATGGGTGCGAACCGTGCGCCGATCCGCTTCACCGGCGCGTCGAGCTCGCCGTGCAGCTCCTCATTGATCACGCTGGCCACCTCGGCGCCGAATCCGGCGAAGCGGGTGGCGTGGTGGGCGACGACCGCCCGACGGGTGTGGCCAACCGATCGGAGGACGGTGGCGGCGTCGAAGGGGACCAGGCTCCGTAGGTCCACCACCTCGACGTCGATGTCCTCGGCCGCCACCTCCTCGGCGGCGGCCAGTGCGTCCCGTACGGTGCGCCCGTAGGTCACGACGGTGACGTCGTTGCCCTGGCGCTTGACGTCGGCCACGCCGAGCGGAAGGGTGGCGTCACCGTCGGGCACCGGACCGACGGTTCCGTAGAGGGCGACGTTCTCGATGAAGACACAGGGATCGTCGTCGAAGATACAGGACGTGAGCAGGCCCTTGGCATCGGCCGGTGTGCTGGGTACGACGACCTTGAGCCCCGGTACGTGGGCCAGCCATGCCTCGAGGGTCTGGGAATGGGTGGCGCCCGAGCCGATCCCTCCGAACACCGCCGTGCGCACGGTGAGCGGGATGTGGAGGCGCCCGCCCGACATGAATCGCGATTTGGCCGCGTGGTTCACCAGCTGGTCGAGGGCGATGCTGATGAAGTCCATGATCATGACCTCGGCCACCGGTCGCAGCCCTGCGGCCGCGGCCCCGACCGCGGCCCCGACGATGGCGGCCTCGGAGATGGGGGTGTCTCGGACGCGCTCGGTCCCGAACGCGGTGGACAGCCCCTTGGTCACCTGCGAGATGCCGCCGCCGGGGTCGGCCAGGTCCTCGCCGATCAGGATCACGGACGGGTCGGTGGCCAGCGCCTCGGCCAGGGCGCGGTTGAGCGCTTCGCGCATGCTCATTGTCGCCGCCGACGTTCCCGCCGCCGTGGGCCCGGTCATCGCTGCCCCTGCCCGTTCCGGTACACATCGACGAAGGCGTCGTCGGGGTCCGGGAGCGGGGCGGCCAGGGCGCCGGCAAAGGCTTCCTCGACCTCGTCCCGCGCCCGCCCATCGATGGCGTCGGCCTCGGCTTCGTCCATGACACCCTCGGCGATCAGGCGGGAGCGGTAGCGGGAGACGGGCTCAGCCTGGCGCGCCGCCTCCAGCTCATCGGGCGGGATGTAGCGCATCGGGTCGCCGAAGTAGTGGCCCCACAACCGGTAGGTCATGCACTCGAGCAGCGTCGGACCGCCACCGCTGCGGGCCCGGGCCACCGCGCCCTCGAGCGCCAGGTGGACGGCGTCCGGATCGTTGCCGTCGACCTGCTCACCCGGGAGCCCGTAGCCGGCGGCCCGGTCGGCGACGCCCGCCACCGGCTGAGCTTCCGCCGTCGGTGTCATTTCGGCGTAGCGGTTGTTCTGGCAGACGAACACGACGGGGATGTTCCACAGCGCGGCGAGGTTGACCGCCTCGTGGAAGGAGCCGGTTCCGGTGGCGCCGTCACCGAAGCTGGCCACGGCCACCTGGCCGCTGTTGCGCACGAGCGCGGCCAGGCCGACACCCACCGCGATGGGAATTCCCGAGCCGACGATTCCCGTGGACAGGACCAACCCTGAGGGTGGGTGGGAGATGTGCATGGCCCCACCCTTGCCTGCGTTCACCCCGGTGCGACGGGTGAGGATCTCGGCCACTAGCGGACCGAGGGGTACTCCCTTGGCCACCTGGTCGTGCAAGCCCCGATAGGTGGTGACCAGCTGGTCGTCGGTCCCCAACACGGTCCCGAGCGCGGCGGCGATCGCCTCCTGGCCCGTGGCCGGCCAGTAGGTGCAGGCGAACTCGCCGGCGCTCAGGCCCCTCCGGATGCGGGCATCGCAAGTCAGGATCAGTGCCATCAGCTCGTACATCCGCCGCCTGACCCCGGCGGCGGGCGCACTCTCGCCCGGGCTCATTTCGACGTCACGGGGTCGGCGACGAACGACGCCGCGTGGGTGCCGGCGAGGTGCCCCCACACCATTCCCATACCGATCGACGTGCCGCCGCCGTAGTACGCGGGACCGGCCGGGCTGGCCACCACGTTTCCGGCGCCGTAGAGGCCGGGGATGGGACGATCGCGGACATGGAGGACGCGCCCGTGGCCATCGACTCTCGGCCCACCCTTGGTTCCCACCGAGCCCACATGGACGGGGAGCGCGAAGAAGGGGCCGTCTTCGATGGTGCCCAGATTCGGATGGGCGGCACTCGGATCCCCGTGGAACCGGTCATAGGCGCTGGCCCCGCGCCCGAAATCACGATCCCGCCGGTCCCGGACGAATCCGTTCCAGCGCTCGACGGTCTCGGCCAGCCCGACCGGATCGATCCCCACCTTGGCGGCCAGGCCCTCGAGGTTCTCGTGGACAGCCAGCCAATCGGGGTCGGGGTCCCCGGGCCTCGCCGTCACCACCGGGTACCGCGATCGGTACTGGCGGTCGAAGACCACCCAGCACGGCAGGTGTCTGGTCGAGTATTCGTTGGCGTCGAAGGAGAAGAATGCCTTCTGCATGTCGTTGTAGTTGGCGGCCTCGTTGACGAATCGCCGGCCGAAGCGGTCGACCATGATGGAATGGGGCGCGGTCCGCTCCACGCCGACGAATCGGGCCAACGGCCTGCCTTCGTACTCCTCTCCCGGCAGCGATGAGGCCGGGTACCACCACGTCTCGTTCATGTTGGCCAGATCCGCGCCGACCTCCATGGCCATGAGGAGCCCGTCACCCTCGTTCGCCGGCGGACTGTGCGGATGGGTCAGGGGGCCGGGCAGGAACCGGGTCCTCAGCTGTGCATTCCATTCGTACCCACCGGATGCGAGCACGATCGCCGCGCTCGGGATCTTCGCGGTGACGCCCGCCGCGGTCGACGACGAGTCCGGACACCCGGTCCTCGTGCATGGTGATCTCGTGGGCCCGGGTGTCGAGGAGCGGCTCGATGCCGCGGGAAAGACAAGCTTCGAGAAGGGCGCCGATCAGCGCCTGGCCGCAGGCCACCAGGTTGTCGGCCATCCGCCGCTGCACCTCGGCGGCGTCGAACCGCTCCGGGTAGTAGGTCGGTCGCCAGTCGACCGTCGCCTCCTGGAGGGTGATCGGCATTCCCAGAACCGGTGGACGGCGCAGGCTGGCCGCCCAGGGGCCCAGGCGCTTGGTGTCGAACAACCGTGGTTCGAGCATCCGGCCGGACGACTTGGCCCCGTCCATCTCCGGGTGGTAATCCGGCCACGACATGGCGCTGAGTCGCAGTCCGGTGCGCTTCTCGAGGTCGGCGACGATACCGGGACCTTCGTCCACGTAGCGTTCGAGGAGGTCCGGGGGGGTGCGACCCGCGGTCATCCGGGTCATGTAGCTCAGCGCCTCTTCCCTCGTGTCGCCGAGGCCGAGCTCGGCCATGTGGTGGTTCCGGGGCATCCAGATCCCGCCGCCCGAAACCGCAGTCGTTCCTCCCACCGATGACGTCCGCTCCACCACGGTGACCCGGGCCCCGTTGTCGTGGGCGGTGATCGCCGCGGTCAGGGCCGCCACCCCCGTTCCCACGACGACGACATCGGTCGGCGCGATCGGGGCGGGCGGGTCCGTCGGGGGCATGGGGACTCACGCACCCCACGAGGAGGCCAGATAGCGGTCGAGCTCGCGGTGCATCTGGGTGATGCCGGCCTCGTAGGTACGCGAGAGGCGCGGGCCTTCGAAGCTCCGGCTGTGGACGCCGCGCTGCTGGCGGCCGATATTCGAGAAGTCCTGGAGGGGGATGCGCGGCCAATGGTCGGTGTCGTCGGGCGCGTACGGGCCCTCGACGACCGGCCGAGGGATCTCGTCGCCCCGAGCCGGGATGGTCAGCGACCACACCTCGAAACGGCACGACTCGGGGTCGGAACCGTTGGGTCGCGCCCGATAGACCAGGGCGTTCCCGTACTGCGGCAGGACGAAGTAGTTGGGGAACATGAAGAACATGCCGCCCCACCTGGCCAGGGCGGAGGGGTCGGGCGGGGGAAGCGGGATGCCCGCTCCGGCCGCATGCTCGTAGATGGCCTTGACCAACTCGGCACCGAACGTGCTCCCGTCAGGGATCGGACGGAAGCGCATGCCCTCGACCACCTGTACCTCACGGGGAAGGGTCATGGCCTCGAGTCCGCTGCTCAGGAGACGGACCGACTCGACGATGGCATCGACCTCGTCCACGCCGACCTGCTCTCCCTTCTTCGCCTGCGCGTTGGGCCTGAGCTGGAAACTCGAGTGCCCGCCGTCGTAGACGGAGTAGACCAGGCTGTCCGGGTCGTAGCTCTCGGGGTGGCCGAGGGTGAGCTGGGGGTGGGTCGCTGGAACGTGGTACCCCTCCATGAACGCCTCCTGTGCCATCTTCCAGTTGGCCGGCAGGACGACCTCCTTCCACCAGTGCACCCTCATGTCGGCCACGCCGAGCGGATCGAGCAGGCCGGGGATGGGATCGAGCGCCTCCAACAAGGGCGGCGCCGCGGGGTCCAGGTTGATCCACGCGCAGCCGCCCCAGAGGTCCACCCGGGCCTGCCGCAGGCACAGCTCGCCGGGTTCCAACAGCCGCTGGTCGAAGGCGTGCGCGCCGAAGACGAAGGAGTTCGTTCCATCGAGATCCCACCGCCAGCCATGGAAGGGGCAGATGATCCGTCCGTCGTGGAAGGTGCCTGTGCCCTTGGCCAACTCGGTGGCCCGGTGACGACAGGCGTTGAAATAAGCCCTGATCGTCAGTTCGTCCACCCGGACCAGAAGGATCGACTGATCGCAGATCGTGTATTCGACGTAGTCGCCGGGCGCCGGGATCTCTTCGAGCCGGCACGCCATCTGCCACACGTGTGGCCACAGCCGTGTCCGCTCGAGGTCGGCGAACCCCTGGTCGTAGTAGCGCTCGGCGGCGACGAAACCGGTCCCGCTCAGGGCGTGCGGCGGGTCGGACCGGCCGTGAGCCATGGTGTCCCGACCGTCGGTCGGAAGCCGGGTGTCAGTCATCCGCGCCCCCAACGGGTGCGCCCAGCATGGTGATGGCCCGCTCACTGAAGCGCCATCGTTGGCCCTGGCGGGCGAGCACGTCGTGGTAGCGGCCGGCGGCCACGATGGCCGGGCCGTCCGGAGTCGGGCGGACGAACAGGTAGTCGGTGGAGACCGTGGCCGAATCGCCGTCGACATCGACCAACGAGTTGCTGGTGACGTGTTGGCCGCGTCGCTCCGGCGGCATCATGGCCACCATCAGCTCGCGGATCGAGTCCCGACCTTCGGTCACCTGCCCGGAGAGGACGAACCGGGCATCCTCGGTGAAGAGATCGGCCCACTCCTCGAACCGCCCGTCGTCGCACCGTTGGCTGTATTCGCTGAGGGTTCGCCTGATCTGATCTTCGTCCTCCCCCACTGGTCTCCCCTTCAACGATCTGCACTTCCGACCGGTTGCGGCCCGGCGACCGGTCGGCGCACACTGCCGGCCGACAAGATGGACAGGCTGCCGGCCCCGTGTGCGTGGTCGACCCGTCGGTCGGCCCATGATATGTCCGGCTACCGCGTGGCCGCTGGGGGCGGGTCCGGGTTCAGCTCCCCGATGATCTCGCCCACCGGATAGGTGCCGCCCTCGTCCCCGATGCGCCGAAGCACCCCTGAGACCGGCGCGGGTATCTCGGTCTCCACCTTGTCCGTCTCCAACAGGTAGATCGGTTGGTCCTGTTCGACCCGGGCACCATCGTCGACGAGCCACTCGGCCAGGGTGGCTTCGGTCATCTCCATGCCGAGCTTCGGAATGCGGATCTCGATCGTCATCACCCCCAGGAGGCTTCCGGATCCCGCCGGTGCGCGGTGCCGACGGTGGAGAGGCACACTCTAGGCAGGTGTCACCGGGTGATGACGTCTGTCGTCGCGGGTCGGGAATCGGGGCCGACACCGCCTTGACCGGCCCGGGGACGCGGCGGCGACGTTTGCTAGCTTCGCGGGACGGCAGGCTGGACCCGGCAGACCTTTCCCGACAGGAGCACGCCATGGAGACCCGAACTCTTGACACCGTCATCTACGAAAAGGACGGTCCGGTCGCCTGGATCACCCTGGACTATGCCGAGAAAGCCAACGTGCAGTCTTCGGGCCTGGTGTTCGACGTCGACCATTGCCTCGACGACGCCGATCGGGACTACGACATCAAAGTGGTGGTTCTCAAGGCCAACGGACCGGGTTTCAGTGCCGGTCATGTGGTGCGCGGAGCCCCCGGGACCGAGATGCGCGAGATCGACGAGAGCACGGCCAGGCTCGGCAGCCCTTGGAAGGGCCAGTGGGAGATCTACGGGACACCCGTCCTCAAGCTGTGGGACTTCCCGAAGGTCACCATCGCACAGGTCCACGGCTACTGCCTCGGGGGCGGAACGGTGTGGGGTCTCCTCACCGACATGACCGTGGCTTCCGATGACGCTTATTTCCAGTTCCCGGTTCTCCAGGGCATGGCCATGCCGACGATGGAGACCGGTATCGAACCATGGCTCTTCATGAATTGGAAGAAGGCATCCGAGTACATGTACACCGCGCAGCAGCTCGGTGCGGCGGAGGCCAAGGAGATGGGCCTCATCAATCGGGTCGTTCCCATCGAGCGCCTCGAGGACGAGGTCAACGAGCTCGCCTTCCACGTGGCCCAGGCCCCGCTGACGACGCTCATGGCGGCAAAGGCGAACATCCGGCGGGCGTGGGACCTGATGGGCCTGCGCACGCATTTGCAGCAGTCGAACGACCTGTTGACGGTGGCCACCCAGGCCACCGACGTGCAGGAGTACATCCGCGGCGTGTTCCAAGAGGGGCTCCGGCCGCGGGATGCGTCCAAGCGGAACGCCGAACGGGCCAAGGTGCTCGCCGCCGAGTCGAAGGCACGCCGCGCCGCGCCCTGAGGCGCCACGAGCTCGAACCGGACGGCGACGGTACCGTCCGTGGTCGGGCCGTACCGAGTGGCGGGCCGTACCGGTGGTCGGGCCGTACCGATGTGGTCGGGCCGTACCGATGTGGTCGGGCCGTACCGTCCGTCAGGTCCGTGGTGGCAGTCCGAACCTCTGCCGGATGGCGGCCTGAACATCCCCTACCGGCCGGGTGGCGTCGATGGTGACCACAAACTCCTTGCGCTCGAAGATCTCGATGAGCGGCCTGGTCTCCTCGTCATAGGCGGCCAGCCTGGTGGCCAAAGCTTCAGGGTTGTCATCCTCGCGTACCACCAGCCGACCACCGCAGACGTCACAGGTGTCCGGCTGCTGCGGCCGGTGGGCGATGAGGTTGTAGTCCAGTCCGCACTGCGAGCACAGCCGACGGGCAAGCACCCGGCGCTTCACCTCCTCTGTCGGGAGGTGCAGGTTGATGACGCCGTCGATGTCGTAGCTCTCGAGGAAGAATTCGGCCTGGCGGGCATTGCGGGGGAACCCGTCGATGACGAATCCGAAGTTCCAGTCGTGGGCGGCCAGACGGTCGCGCACCACGGATTCCACCAGGTCGTCCGCCACCAGGTCCCCACGGGCGATGGTGCGCTTGACCTGGGCCCCGAGCTTCGTGTGGTGCTGCACATTCCAGCGGAAGATGTCGCCGACGCTGATGTGCTCGAGGTCGAGATCTTCGGCCAGGAGCTTGGCCTGCGTTCCCTTGCCGCTTCCCTGTACGCCCATGATGATGAACTTGCGCACGCTAGGACCTGATCCTTGGATCCGGGTGGGGGGAACGGGTCACCGGACCACGTATCGGTTGGGTACCCAGGTCTGGCTGTCGATCGGCGGTCGTTCGTAGGAGCGATGCTGGCGGGGCGGAAGCTCGATCCGTTCGTGGGGTACCGCATCGTAGGGCACGATCTGGAGCAGATGGCTGATGATATTGAGTCGGGCTGACTTCTTGTCGTCGGCGTCGACCACGAACCACGGAGCCTCTTTGATGTCGGTGTAGGCGAACATCTCGTCCTTCGCCTCGGCGTAGTCGACCCACCGGGCCCGGGCCTCGAGGTCCATGGGACTCAATTTCCACCGCTTTCCCGGATTGTTGATCCGTTGGGTGAAGCGCCGTTCCTGCTCCTCATCGCTCAAGGACAGCCAGTACTTGACCAGAATGATCCCCGAGCGCACCAGCGCACGTTCGAGTTGTGGGCAGGTCCGGAAGAACTCGGCATGCTCCTCGGGGGTGCAGAACTCCATGACCTTCTCGACCCCGGCCCGGTTGTACCAACTCCGGTCGAACAGGACCGTCTCGCCCGCGGCCGGGAGGTGGGCGATGTAACGCTGGAAGTACCACTGCGACCGCTCCCGGTCGGACGGGGTACCGAGGGCGACAACCCGGCAGTAGCGGGCATTGAGCCGCTCCACGATCCGCCTGATGGTGCCGCCCTTCCCCGCCGTGTCCCGGCCCTCGAAGATGACCACCACCCGAAGGCCCTTGTGGATGATCCATTCCTGCATGCGCACCAGTTCCATCTGGAGCCGGAGCAGTTCCTTCTCGTAGGCCGACTTGGACACGACGGTCGGGCCGGCGAGGGTGACGGGCTCTCCGACGTCTCCTGTCGAGCGATCGCCATGGTCACCGGGCACCGGTCGGGGGGCGTTCTGGCTCACTAGAGTCAAGAGCGTAATGCAGCCGGGTTTGACGGGGGCCGGATGAGGGGTCCGAACATGCGGCCGGGGTGGGTCCCGAGACCCGTCCACCTACCGGTCAGCCAGGAGTCGCCGTGAACGCCGAGACCAACAACGCCGAGACCAACAGCGCCGAGACCAACAGCGCCGAGACCAACAGCGCCGAGACCAACAAGGAGAAGGTGCAGGCGCTGTGGAGCGCGCTCTACGAGCGGGACTGGGACGCCATCGGCTCGCTGTTCGCGGAGGACAGCGAGTACATGGACGTTCCCTCTCCGGCGGACGACGTGGCCCGGGGGCCGGCACAGATCGTGGCCCGGTTGAGGCTCGGGCTCGAGCGGATCTCGGGATACGAGCACGCGCTCCGCCTGATGGTGGCCGAAGGCGATGTGGTGGTGACCGAACATTCGGAGACGTGGCGTTGGCACACGGGCGAAGAGGTCACCCTTCCCTTCGTCTCGGTCCATGAGCTCCGTGACGGTGCCATCGTCCGGTGGTGGGACTACTGGGACCTTCAGACCCTGATGGGGGCGGCGCCGGCATGGTGGATCGAGCACATCGCCCAGGGCTACAACTGAGCCGGGCGCCTACCGGGGCTCTGTCGACCTCTCAGCTCTCGAAGCCGTAGACACCTTGTGCGTACTGGTCGACCTTCTCCGCGGGAAGGCGTAACCGGATGGCTGTGTAGTAGACGACCAGGCTCCAGGCCGTCACCACCACCATGTCCCAGTAGAAGGGGATGGCCATGCGCCCCCCGTCGAACTGCCCGAGGTAGGAGATGAGGGTCATGACCCCCAGATACGGCCAGAGCCAGATGGCCGCAGCCCAGTCAATGGGTGAACGGACCGGGTTGGCGTGGGTCATCCGCGAGATGCCCATCAGCACATAGCCGAGGACGACCGCCACCATCAGCTTCCAGTCCACCTCCCATCCGCTCCAGTAGATGATGAGGCTGGCCGAGACGAACGACAGCGGGGCGAGGACGGGAGCCCAGGGAAGCCGGTAGGGGCGCTCGGCGTCGGGTTTCTGGTGGCGGAGCGCACCGAGGGCCAGCGGCGCACCCGCGTACATCAAGACGGTGGCCGAGGTGATGAAGCCGACCAGCTTCTGCCAACCGGGGAAGGGCAGGAACAGAAGCAGTCCCATCAAGAATGCGAAGATGAGACCGAAGACGGGGACGTTCGACTTCTTCGTCGTCCGTTCGAAGAGAGACGGGACGTGACCGTTCTTGCTCATCCCGAAGGTGATCCGGCTGGTCGTGGTGGTGTAGATCAGGCCGGAACCTGTCGGGGCGATGATGGCATCCGCATAGAGGATGTACGCCAACCACCCGAGGCCCAGGCCCTTGGCCAGCCCGGCGAACGGCCCGAAGATGCCCGCGAAACTGAGGTTGTCCCACCCGTGGGCCAGGGCGTGCTCGGGCAGGGCCCCGATGAACACCACCTGCAGGAGAATGTAGATCGTGGCCCCGATCAGCATGGAGAAGATCACCGCCCGGGGCATGTCACGCTGGGGGTTCCGGCTCTCGCCGCCCAGCTGGACGGCCTGCTCGAAGCCGACCAGCGCGAACACCGCTCCACCGTCACTCACCGCCCGCAGGACCCCGTGGAGACCGTAGGGGGCGAAGCCCCCGGCACGGGTGAAGTTGGAGGTGTCGAAGTGGGTGAAGAAGAGCACCAGGATGGTCAGGGTGGGGATGATCACCTTCCAGGTGGTGATGGCGCTGTTGACCCGGACCAGGTAGCGGACACCGAACAGGTTGATCACGACGAAGAGTGCCATCAGCACCGCCGCAACCGCGTAGCCGAAGGCGGTGAGGACCGGCACGCCACCGACGGTGTGGGTCAGCCCGTGCCAATAATTCGAGGTATAGGTAATGGCCGCCTCCACCTCGATGGGGGCGGTACCTGCCGCCTGCAGCCACGAGAACCACCCGAACGAGGCACCGGCCAGCCCGCCGAAGGCGTAATAGGGGAACCGGGTGGTTCCGCCGCTGACCGGGAACATCCCCCCGAGCTCGGCGTGCACCAGGGCGAGCAGGATGACCGCCAACGATCCGATGATCCAGGCGATGAGGGCCGCCGGCCCACCGATGGTGGCGCAGAACAGGGCGCCGAAGAGCCAGCCCGATCCGATGATCGAGCCCTCCGAGGTGAGCAGCAACCCGAAGAACCCGATGTTGCGATTGAGTCCGTCGCCGGTGGTTGAGACCACTGCCTCTTCCATCGCACCTCTCCCCAGGGCCGGCCGTCGCGGCCGACTGCTTCCGACGGTCCCGCCGGGGCGGGAAGTAGGGCGAAATTAGCCGAGGCCGCCAGGGAGGCAGGGGATGCCGACGGTCCGGTGTGCTCAGGGTGCGGTCGCCTTCGCCGGTCCGATGATCAGATCACGACCACCGAACGCAGCACACGGCCGTGCCCCATGCGGCGGAAGGCCTCGTCGACGTCCTCGAGGCCGATCGTCTCGGAGACGAAGCGGTCGAGGTCGAGTCGACCCTGCAGGTAGAGGTCGACCAGCACCGGGAAGTCACGGGACGGGAGGCAGTCGCCGTACCAGCTGGGTCGGAGCCGGCCACCCCGGCCGAAGAAGTCGATCATCGGCAGATCGATGCGCATGTCCGGCGTGGGCACGCCGACCTGCACCAATGTGCCGGCCAGGTCGCGGGCGTAGAAGGCCTGTTCCATGACCTTCGGGTTGCCGACCGCCTCGATGCAGACATCGGCCCCGTTGCCACCGGTCAGCGCCCGGACGGCTTCGACCACGTCGCCACTCGACGCGTCGACGACATCGGTGGCCCCGAACTGGGTGGCGAGCTCGAGCTTTCCGCGGTCGAGATCGACGGCGATGATGGTGGAGGCTCCGGCCAGCCGGGAACCGGCTATCGCGGCACAGCCCACCCCACCGCAACCGAACACGGCCACCGAGTCGCCGCTGCCGACCTCCCCGGTCAACATGGCGGCTCCGAGGCCCGCCATCACTCCGCAACCCAGGAGCCCGACCGCTTCGGGCCTCGCCGACGGGTTCACCTTGGTGCACTGGCCCGCGGCCACCAGGGTCTTTTCGGCAAAGGCCCCGATACCCAGCGCAGGGGTGAGCGGGGTCCCATCGCTCAGGGTCATCGGCTGGGTCGCGTTGTGGGTCGTGAAGCAGTACCAGGGACGGCCGCGTCGACACGATCGGCATTCGCCGCATACGGCCCGCCAGTTGAGGACGACGAAATCGCCGGGTTCCAAAGCGACCACGCCGATTCCGACCGCTTCCACCACCCCGGCCGCCTCGTGGCCGAGCAGGAACGGGAACTCGTCGGTGATCCCGCCCTCCCGATAGTGGAGATCGGTATGGCAGACGCCGCAGGCCTGCACCCGGACGACCGCCTCCCCCGGCCCCGGATCGGGAACCAGGACGGTCACCAACGACGTGGGCTCCCCGGCGGCCATCGCAACAACACCTCGGACTTCAGATGTCATGTTCCTCTCCTTGTCGTACCGCACAGTGTCTCGTGTCGTGTCGGGCCCAGTGTCCCATGCCGTCGGTCCGACACCCCGGTGCGCCACACTCCCCATGGTCCGCGCCCCTCTCCTACGAGTCGGTTTGTCGCCACACGGGTGAGAAAGCAGGAGCATGCGGCGCGGGTCCCCAATTGTGGGGAATTCCGACCGAGGACTTGATCGAGGTTGACACCGGCCGGGCCCTTACTTTATCTTTACCTGAGTAATCCACTAGGTTTTGTCGGGTTTGGTTAGGGGCCTCCAGCTTCTGAGGTCGACACCGTCCTGGCGCCGATCAAGGAGCGTCCATGAAATTCTTCCTGCGTACCAGGAGCATCCGTATCGTCGCGGCCTTGGCCGTGGCCTCGGGCACGGCCGGTCTGGCCAGCCTGACCGCACTGAGCGGCCCCTCGGCCCAGGCCGATCCCCTCTCCACCACGGCGGAGATCGGGGTGGGCGCGGACGTGACCCAGGACCTCTATGACGCGCTGAGCGGCGCCTCGGCCCCCAACACGGCCACCACCCACTTCTTCACCCCGCTGGCTGCCGATGCGGCCAATGACAACACGACCATCGAGTCCTTCGACGCCTTCCCCTCGGGCGGCTCGACCCTCAACCCGGGCTGCATCACCACCAAGACCGGGGGCCCGTCCTTCGACCGGCCGAACTCCACCACCAACGGGATCGCCGCCCTCAACGCCGAGATCAGCGGATCGGGTTGGGAGGACACCACCAACACCTCGTGCACCAACGCCAAGGTCAACGTGGTCGGTCAGTTCAACTTCGCCCGGGCCGCCCGCGGGGCCAAGTCGGGGGGGAGCGTCCTCACCTTCGCCCCCTTCGCCCGGGACGCCGTGGCCTACATCTACTTCGACCACAGCGACGGCAACGCCACCCTGCCCGACCTGACCACCGCCCAGCTGACCACCCTGTACTCGGGCGGGAGCGACGTCATCGGCAGCGACACGGTCAAGCCGTGCCTGACCATCACCGGATCGACCCCCCGCTCCAACCTGGAGTCGGCCATCGGGGTCAGCGACACCACGGCCGAGGCCACCGCCCTGGCGGCCGGCTGCGACCAGATCCAGCAGAACAACGCCAACGCCTTCTACACCTTCGCCTCCACCCTGCCCGCGGGCACCGATGCCATCATCCCCATCTCGTCGGGTGACTGGATCGCCCAGGCCAACGGACTGGCCGTGGACGAGTCCGGCACGGCCCGGAGCAACGGTGTCGCCATCGGATCGATCTCCGGCCTCGGATCGCCCACCACCGGGACCGCACCGAGCCTGCTTCCGAACACCACCTACTACCAGAGCACCTCGTACGGCTACAACATCTACACGGTGCTGCCGACCAACATCCTGAGCGGCTTCGACGAGGACTCCAACCTGGTCAATCTGTTCACCAACACCCTCGCCTCTCCGTCCAACAACGCGGAGATCTGCCAGACGGCCACCCAGACCATCATCCACGAGTTCGGCTTCGACAGCCTGACCAGTGGTGAGGGTAGCTGCGGGTCCACCACCACCACCGGCGACTCCTGAGCCGGCCCCGGACACCGACCGCAGATCTCGACACGAGCGAAAGAACGGAACCCATGAACACACCCAGTGCTGACACGACGCAACACCCCGAGGCCGGGTCCGGGAGGACCCGGGCCTCGAGGGGCCGGCGCATGAAGGTCGGAGTGGCCGCCGTGCTGGTCCTCGTGGGCACGTTCGCCGGCCTGACGGTGGCCGGGGTGACCCCGGCGTCGGCATCGACCCTCGACGGCCTGGCCACCCTGGTCAATCCGTCGACGAGTGGACCCGTGGACTCGGGCGGCTCGGCCACCGACTTCACGGTGGCCCTGGCCCCGAACGGCACCACCCCGGCCGCCTGCGACGGTGACACCGCCAGCGACGGCTACCACGTGTTCAGCTACCTGGTGCCCCAGGGCACCAGCCCGACCTCGGAGTCGTTCACATCCGGGTTCCCGTCCATCGACTACGGGCTGGTCACCGACTCGGGTCAGTACTACGGCAAGGTCAACACCGGCATCGGCACCGGGCAGGTCCTGAGCCCCCCCAACAATCTCCAGTTCGCCGAGCTGCTCTCGAAGGGCGTGACCCTCGACACCCTGCTCTACAGCGGCGGCAACACCAGCGGGATCTGGGAGGCGGGTATCGCCTGTGCCAATACGAGCGGGGCGGTGACCGACTACTGGAACGTCCAGGTCACCTTCACCGCCAGTGGGACCGATCCCCACGGGTTCACCTGGACGGCGCCCGCCGTCCCGGCCGCCCCCAACGCACCCACGGGTACGTCCGGCAACGCATCGGCCACCGTCGACTGGGTGGCACCCACCGACGTGGGCTCTTCCCCCATCACCGGGTACGTCCTGACCCCCTACATCGGGTCGACGGCCCAGACGGCGATCCACCTCGGCAACGTGACTGCTCATGCCGTCACCGGGCTGACCAACGGAACCGCCTACACCTTCACGGTGGCGGCGATCAACTCGGTGGGCACTGTCCTCACCTCGCCGCCCTCCAGTCCGATCACCCCGGCGACGGTGCCGGGTGCTCCGACCATCGGCAAGGCTACGGCCGGCAAGGGGTCGGTCGCGCTGACCTGGACCGCACCGTCGAGCAACGGCGGCGCAGCCATCGTCCACTACGTCATCACTCCGTCGCACGGTTCAGCCGTGACCGTCGGCGATGTGACCAGCGACACGATCACCGGGCTTGCCAACGGCACCTCCTACACCTTCAAGGTTGCCGCGACGAACGCGGCCGGCACCGGCGCTGCCTCCGCGGCCTCCAAGGCGGCGACCCCTGACGGGCTCTACATCACCACCAAGTCGTTGCCCAAGGCCACGAAGGGGAAGAAGTACACCGCCGTCAAGCTGGCGGAGAAGAACGGTGTCGGCAAAGTGGCGTGGTCGGCCACCGGACTCCCGAAGGGGCTCACCGTGAGTTCGGCTGGATCGCTGTCCGGCACGGTGAGCAGTTCGGATGCGGTGAAGACCTACTCCGTGACGATCAACGTCAAGGACTCGTCCAAGCCCACCAAGCAGACGGCATCGACCAAGTTCAGCCTGACGGTGCTCAAGTAGGGCCGCCATTCCGCCGCCGCTGACCCACGTTCAACGGACATGGCGGGCAAGCCCGCCCCGGACACCCACCGCAGATCGACACGAGCGAAAGAACGGAACCATGAACACGTCAAGTGCTGACAGGACGCATCACCTCGAAGCCGGGTCTGGGAGGACCCGACTGTCGACGGTCCGACGCATGAAGGTCGGGGTGGCCGCCGTGCTGGTCCTCCTGGGCACGTTCGCCGGTCTGGCTGCCGCCGGGGTGACCCCGGCGGCAGCGTCGACCCTCAACGGGGTGGCCACCATCACCAATCCGGTGAACAGCCGACCCATGACCTCGGGCGGCTCCGCTACCCCATTCACCGTGAGCCTCCCGGCCGTGTCCGGCGTCCCCGCCCACTGCACCGGCGACACCGCCAAGGGCGGCTATCTGGTCTTCAGCTACATGGTCCATGCGGGCACCAGCCCGACCTCGGTGTCGTTTGTCAACGGGTTCCCGTCGGTCGGCTACGGGTTCGTCACCAGCAACGGCGACTACTACGGCAAGGTCAACACGGCCGTCAAGACCGGGCAGATCGTCGAGATCCCCAACACCCTCGAATTCGCGCCGCTGCTGAAGCGTGTGACCCTCGACGACCTGCTCTACGCGGCGGGCAACAAGACCGGGGCCTGGGATGCGGGCATCGCCTGCGCCAAGGCCGGCAAGGTGAGCGACTACTGGAACACCCCGCTGGACTTCACCGCCAGCACCGCCGACCCCAACGGGTTCGTGTGGTCGACCAGCTGCTCGCCCGAACCGGCCGTCTTCCACTCGGCCGCCAGCGCCAGGTTCCTCCACGGCAAGACCAACAAGTTCAGCGTGGTCGTGACCGGCTGCCCGGCTCCTGTCCTCACCGAGTCGGGCAAGCTCCCGACCGGGGTGACCTTGTCCAAGACGGGTGGGGTCCTGTCGGGCAACCCGTCGGTGGGCGGGGTGTTCAAGTTCGACTTCCTGGCCAAGGTGGGCACGGCCAAGGCGGTCAGCCAGGCCTTCACCCTGACCGTGCCGCTCTTCGTCTCGACCGGGGCCCTTCCCACCACCAAACCGGGCGCGGCCTACAAGGCGACCCTGAAGGCCTCGGGGGGCAAGGCCCCGTACGTGTGGGGCAGCACCACGCTGCCATCAGGTCTCAAGCTGAGCTCGGCCGGGGCGCTGTCGGGCACGGTCGGGAAGACGGTGAAGGCGGGGTCGTACCGGGTGGAGTTCAAGGTGACCGACCACAGCTCACCGAAGGAGACCGCCACCTCCGTACTCACCATCAAGGTGGCATGACGGCCTGAACCTGGAGAGGATCCGGCGGCCGACGCGGGCCGTCGGATCCTCGACGATGGGGATTGAGCCTGCCGGGCGCAAGCGGGAGCCCGGTCAGTCGGCCATGGTGGCCAGGATCTCCTCGATGTTGCCGACGGTGGTGTCGGGATGGAGGAGGGCCAGCCGGCCCACCGGTTCGCCCTCCCAGGTCGTGGGGACGACGAAGCCGACCTGGGCGCGGAGGAGCCGGGCTGACCAACGTTCGTAGTCGGCCCGATCCCAACCGATCCTGCGGAAGAGGACGACCGACAGCTCGGGTCTGCGCACCAGCTCGAGGTAGGGGATCCGTTCGATGACGTCGGCGCTGGCCTGGGTCACGGCCAGGACGGTCTCGATGGCGTCGCGGTAGGCGTCGGTGCCGTTGACGGCCAGGGAGAACCACAGCGGCAGTCCTCGGGCCCTCCTGGTCAGGTGGTAGGCATAGTCGCTGGGGTTCCACTCGCCCGGAGCCTCCTTGTGGAGCACGTCGAGATACGAGGCGTCCTGGGTGTGGACGGCCTTGGCCAGGCGGGGCTCCCGGTAGATGAGTGCGGCACAGTCGAAGGGGGCGAAGAGCCACTTGTGCGGGTCGACCACGAAGGAGTCCACCATCTCGATGCCGTCGAACCGGTGGCGTACAGAAGGGGCCAGGAGGGCCGCGCACCCGTAGGCCCCGTCGACGTGGAACCAGAGGGACCGGTCCCGGGCGACCTCACCCACTCCGGCCAGGTCATCGACGATCCCCGCGTTGGTCGTCCCACCGGTGGCGACGACGCCGATGGCGTCGCCGCCCCGCGGGTGCCTGTCGAGCGCGGCACGAAGTGCCCGACCGGTGAGGCGGTGATCCTCGCAGGGCACGAGCAGTGATTCGACTCCGAGGACCCGGAGCGCCTTCCCCACCGACGAGTGGGCCTCCTCGCTGATGGCGATCAACGGCTGAACGGGGGCATGGTCGCCCATCCGGTGCCCGGCCGTGTCCCGGCCCACCATCAGAGCGGACAGGTTTCCAGCAGAGCCGCCCGAGACGAAGCACCCGCCCGCCCCCTCGGGGAGCCCGGCCAGATCGGCCAGAACTCCCAACGCCTGGTTTTCGGCGGCCACCGCCCCGGCCGCCTCCATCCACGAGGTGCCCTGGAGGGACGAGCAGGCCACGACCATGTCGAAGAGGAGAGAAGCCTTGGTCGGCGCAGCCGGGATGAAGGAGAGGAAACGGGGGCTGTCGCACGACACCACCGCGGTGGCCAGTTCGTTGTCGAAGATCTCCATGATCCGGCGGGGATCGGTGCCGTCGGGGTTGATCAGCCCGTCCAGGCTATGGGCCAGCGACGACGCTTGGGCACCTCCGAAGTCCAGCGGCACCGGGTCGAGGGCCAGCCTCCAGCGGCAATAGTCGAGGATGAGGGTGGTCAGCTGCTCGTCGAAGACGAACATGGGATTTCGCATGGTGTCCTTTCCGGGTGCGCCCATGATCGCAGAATGGTGCCGCGCCCGGGTCCTGGCGAGGAGTGGGGAGCGGTATCCGGACTGCTCCGGGCGGGGCACACGCCCCGTAACGCCCGCGCTCAGGCGGGTGGCTCAGCCGACGGCCGGTGCACCGACACCGCGTATCCCCCACCGTCGGTGAACGGCGCTCCCGACCAGGTGGCCCATCGCCCGTTGCCTTCGAGCCCGGCCTGCCGGCAGTGCTCGTCATAGCTGTCCAGGGAGTAGCCCCTGTCGAGTTGGAACCCCGCGATGAGGCATCCGCCGGGCCGGATGTGGCGGGCGCACCCTGCCACCAAGGCGGCGCGGGTCCGAGCCGGCGCGAAGATGGGAACGTTTCCGGCCATCACCACCACGTCGAATCGGCGCCCGAGGTCGGTGACGGCGAGGTCCCCGAGTACCCAGGCGAGATCGGGGGCCAGCGAGCGGGCGGTTTCGATCATCGACCGGTCGAGATCGACCCCGACCGTATCCACACCCCGACGGGCGAGCTCCCTCGCCACCCGACCGGTCCCGCACCCGGCGTCGAGGACCGACGATGGTTGCCATCGGATGACGAACTCGGCCTCACCGTGCACATCGGCGCCGGAGGCCTCCAGCCTGTCGAAGCGCTCCTGGTAGGCCTGGCCGTCCCAGCTCACGGCCGGATCAACGAGCGACGGGCCACAAGGTGAGCTGGGGCTGGTCGGCCGTCCCCAGCGGGTGATAGCCGGGTAGGAGCGACATGGGCGTGTCGAGGTAGACCTTGGCCTCGGGCGGCTGGGCGAACCGGCCGTGGCTCCAGCGCACCTCGACGTGCCCGAGGACGGTGCGTTCCCCGTCCTCGTCCCGCGACCGGTACGTGCAGGTCCAGTCGACCCGCGGCTGTCCGGCCTCCGCCGGCGAGACGGTGAGCTCCGCCAGCTCGAACTGGTCGCGCCAGTCCCAGGGGCTGGCGATCCGGTATCGGGCCGGGAGACCGGTGCGCCTGTCGTTGCCGAGGACGAAGTACGGGGCACTGCCGATCCGCAGCAGCCTCCACAACATCGTCTCCCGGGCGATTCCGGTGGACTCGAGCCGCCTGGCCCACCGCCCGGCAGAGGCCGTGCTGACGGCGTGGCACAGGCTGGCGTAGGCCGCCCGCGAGGGGCCGTCGGGGTAGGTGCGCCCGGCCAGGGCATCGCGGCAACGTGGCCACCTGCTCCCGGTCGCAGAGCGACAGGGCCGCCGGAAAGCCGGCGAGGCCGGTTGCCACCAGACAGGACCGGTACAGCGCGGCCAGCTCCTCGGGCGCGACCACCTCGTACCAGTCCCTGCGGTCCCAGGTCCCCGAGGTGGCCAGCAACCCGTCGAAGAGCCGGCCGGGGGAGGCATTGGCCACGATGTCGGATTCGTACTTGCAGCTGATCAGGTACACGTGGTCGATCCGGAGGTCGATCGGCGCCACTTCGTCCCCCGGGGGCCGCCGCCCGCCGGTCCATTCGACCGTGAGAGGTGTCCTGCCGCGGAGTCCGTCGGGCGCTTCGAGCAGGGCCTGCCCGTTGGCGAAGGCCGAGCTCAGCTCGGCGGAGAACCGACCCGACGTGGCGATGGCGTCGAGGCGGTCCCAGACCTCATCGCCCACCTGGAGTTGACGGGGACGGTGGGCCAGTGCAGCTCCGACATCGGTGAAGGGCAACGTCCCGAGCGCAGTCCCGAGCTCGGTGGCGATCGTGCGGTTATCCGGCACGGGGTCGATCGACGACGGGCTCGGAGCTCATCTCTTCCGCCGTGTCGGCTTGGCCCGGCCGTGCTGGCTGGCGTAGGCGTGCAGGCGCTGCATGCACGCCGTGTCGAGGAGCTCGAGGACGTCGTAGACCGGACCCGACCGGTCGTCTCCCTGCACCGCCCGGAGAGCCCTGGCGCCGTCAGCCCGTTCCGCCGGAGAGTCGGTCGAAAGGAGGATCAGCGGGCCGAGATCGTCCCGCGCCGATTCCCGCGACCGGACCTCGTGGAGGACACAGGCCTTGCCCAGCGCCCGCCACAACACATCGGGACGCCGCAGACCGGGCCGGGTCGTCGAATAGGCCCCGGAGAGCTCGAAGAGCCACAGGCCCCCGCCTGCGTCCCGGGCTCTGAAGTCCACGGTCAGGCCCAGGTCCCGGTAGGTCACGTTTCGTTCGATGTCCTGGAAGCCGCAGGTCTCGAGGGCCTGGTGGGCCAGCTCGCTCGCCTTCCGTCCGAGCATGACCGCCTGGTCCTCCTCCGCGGTGGTGCCGTCAGCGGATGAGGAACGGCCGGGGCTCACCGTGACCCGACGGCGGGCCGCCCCCGCCGATGCCGAGCGGATCATCGCCTTGCGCTCCTCGGCGATCCGGCGCTCGGCCAACGCCACGTACTCCTCGTCGGTGTCGAATCCGATGTAATGACGCTCGGTCCGGACCGCGGCGACGGCGGTCGAACCCGATCCGACGAACGGATCCAGGACCAGGTCGCCGCGATACGTGTAGAGCTCGATGAGGCGCCGTGGCAGTTCGACCGGGAACGGTGCCGGGTGACCGACACGGGTAGCCGACTCGGAGGGTATGTCCCAGACGTCGGTGGTGGCATCGACGAACTCGTCCATGGTCATCGTCCCCTCGCTGGGGAGCCCGTCGCGGGCGCGCTGACCCGGGGCGACGGCGCGATCGAAGCGGCCCTTGCAGGCGACGACGATCCGCTCGGACACGTCCCGCAGAACGGGGTTGCCGGGTCGCTGGTACGTACCCCAGGCGCACGAGCCCCCCGCCGCATGGCTCTTCTGCCAGACGATCTCGCCCCGGAGCAGGAAGCCGAGTCGCTCGAGGAGGTCGATGACGTCCCGTGACAGGGAACGGTAGGGCTTGCGTCCCAGGTTGGCCACGTTCACCGCTATCCGTCCACCGGGCTCGAGCTTGTCGAAGCACTGGCCGAAGACGTCGTGCAACATCCCGAGGTACGCGTGGTAGTCGGCCGGGACATGTCCGACCCCGAGCACGGCTTCGTACTCCTTGCCGGCGAAGTACGGCGGCGAGGTCACCACCAGGGCCACCGAATTGTCCGCCACCTTCCCGTACCGGTCCATCTCCCTGGCGTCTCCGACCCAGATGGCGTCACGGGCGGCCGGCGCGGCGACCTGGTCGTCGTCGGAGAGGCGCGGCGGGGTGAACCGGGCGTAGAAGGACGACGAGTCGTGCGCCTCCCGACGGCCGACGCCGAATCCGGACGTCGCCGTCGGCCGCCGTCTGGTGCGGGGCTGGATCGGCTCGACGTTGGTCACGGGTTCCCGGTCCGCGGGCTGGGGCGGTGACCCCCGAGGGGCAGGCTGTTCGATGGCCGGTGCACGTGGTGAATCATAGGAAGCGGGTGTGACCGTGCGTCCGGCGGTGGTGTGTGGGGCTCATGGCGGTCCCCATCATCCCAGGCCCTCGCCCCGGAGCCGTGGTTCACCCGCCGGCCAGGTGTTCGCTGATCGACTCGCCCACGGCGACGCACCGCGAGGTCGAGGTGCAGCTCACCGCGGTCAGCGGCTGAGGCGCGCTGACCACCGACGGAGACTTCCAGGGATCCGCCGGCGATCCGCTCACCATCATCAGACCGGCTTGGGGCGCGGAGAGGACCGAACTCCCGACGGTGACACAGGTTCCGATGGCGGTGCACGAGACACCGGTGAGCGAGGCGGACTGTGCGGTGACCGTCTGGCTCGACCAGGTCGCACCACCGTTGTCGGTGGTGAAGAGGAGTCCGTGCCCGATCCTGGCCCCGTTCAAGGAGTCGGCGGTCGTCCCCACCACCATGCAACGGACCCCGGGAACACCCACGAGCGGTGTGGTGGTGGTCGTGGTGGGCGGCACGGTGGTGGTGGTGGTGGGCGGCACGGTGGTGGTGGACGAAGGGCCGGGGTGGGTGCCGGTGGACACCGTCGACGCGGTGGTGGCCGCGCCCGGCGCCACCCCGGGTGATGTCGTCGAGGTGGTGGACGGGACCGGGAAGGCACCGCTACCGGTCGGCGGCCCGGTGAGGCAGGAGACACCATTGAGAGAGCCGCTGCTCGGAAGGGTGGGGATCATCGCCCAATTGGACCCGCCGTCGGTGGTGAGGGCCAGGGCCCCCACCACGTGGTCGGAGGCCACCGCGGTGTGACCGGTGACCCAGCAGCGCTGGTCCCCGGTACACGAGACGAAGGTGGCTCCGGACATGGTGGCCGGAAGGGCACCCGCCTGGACCCACGTCGTCCCCGAGGTGGTGGACACGAGGGCCACCGAACCGGTCGCCGCGGCTCCGACGGCCATGCACCAGCCGTCGGCCAGACAGGAGACGGTGCTGAGGTCGAGGACGCCGGGAGGGGCGGGTACCTGTGTCCACTGGACGCCACCGTCGGCGGTGGTGATGATCACGGCCTGACCGGCGGACGCCTGGCTGGCTTGACCGACCGCCGTGCAGCGGATCACATCGGTGCAGGCGACGCCGGACAGATAGCCCACCGTGGGCGGGATGACCTGGGTGGTCCATCTGATCCCGCCGTCCGTGGTGCTGATCACGGCCGCACCGTTGGGCGCGCCGCCACCTCCCACCGTCGAGCCGACCGCCCAGCACCGGGTGGCGCTGGCGCAGTCGAGGGAGGTGAGGGAGTTGACCGGGGCGGGAAGGGCCACCGCACTGAGGGTGCCGAGCCAGGGCGAGTCGGTGCCGAAGGTCGAAGGAGGAGGAGTCGATTCCGCGGCGGCGCAGCCGGCCACCGACAGCGCGACGAACACCGCTGCCACCACCGGGCCGATCCGTCGAGGGGAGATGGCGATCACAGCCCGGCGTGGAGAATTCAGCGAACCTTGATGACGTCCGTGTGCGCCACCTTGTCGTGGAACCCCTGCCTCCGGTTGTCCCACAGGGGGGACAGGGCGGCGACCAGGGTGTAGAGAGCGGCAATGGCCCCGATGACCGGTATCCATCCCAACAGGACCTCCGGATACAGCACGACGATCCGCACAGCTGCCCGCTCGGGCCTGATCGCCCCACCGGAGGGCTCGTCGCGGACTGCGATCCCGAGCATCATCTGCCCGACGGTCTGACCCTTCTCGCTTCCGTTCAGGAGCGCGAAGTAGCCGATGTCGACGACGGCGAAGATGATCCCGATGACGATGACGCTGGCGATCCAGTGGGACTGGTAGACGCCGCCACCGCCGGTCGCACCGACGAAGATGGCCGTGATGATGCCCTTCGGGACGCCGAGGATGAGTGCGTCGATGATGATGGCGACCAGGCGTTGCCACCATTCCGCCAGGGGTCGGCCGAACCGGTCGGTGGGACCGGTCGTGTAGCCGTAGGCCGGTGGGGGCGGAGACGCGGACGGCGGCGGGGCCGGCCGAGGTGGCCGGGATCCCCTGACGGGAGGGGGAGGCGGTGCCGGGGGCGGCGGGTTGAAACCGCTGGGGGGAGGGGGAGGGGGGGCAGAGGGCGGGAGGCTGGATCCGCCGGCCGGAGGGGGCGGAGGGGGCGGCGGGGGCAGATCCGACCCCGAGGGCTCTGGGCCCACCGCGGGTTGCTCACCCTCGGCGGGAGGCGTCTGATCACTCACGGACAACTACCCCGCTCATCTGCTCGCGACGCCCGCCATCCGGACCAGGCCGACGGGTCGATCGATTCCACTTCAGATCTTGCCACGTGGGCCCGGTGGGGAGGGGTGATGACGCTCGGGCCCGACCCGGTCCGTCTACGTTTAGTCGGTGGTGCCGGTCCTTCGCTCCCGCTCTCTCGCCGCGCTCGCCACCCGCGAAGGGCCGGGGCGATGAACCTGGTCGACCTCGTCGTCGTGGTGGTGGTCCTGCTGGCCGCGATCCAGGGTCTCCGGCTGGGTGCCATCGTCCAGGTGCTCTCCTTCGGGGGGTTCCTGGTGGGCCTCTATCTCGGTGCGCTGCTGGCGTCGGAGACCGTGCGCTGGGTCCACTCCCAGCCGGCGCGGACCGCGGTGGCCCTGCTGACCATGCTCGGTATCGCCGCCTTCTGCGGCCTGGCCGGCCGCGTCGTGGGCAGCCTCGCCTTTCGACGGATCCACCGCGGCATACTGGGACCGGTCGACTCCGCGCTCGGCGTGGTGGTGGCCATTGCCGCCTCCCTCCTGGTGGCCTGGCTACTGGCCAGCACCCTGGTCAACAGCTCGTCGCTCAGCCTCAACACGGCGATCGACCAGTCGACGATCCTCAAGTCTCTCGACAACGTGCTCCCCGCCCCGCCGTCCGTCTTCTCCCGGGTACAGAGCTTCCTCTCCGCCGAGGGCTTCCCGCCGGTCTTCGCCCAACTGGCCCCGGCATCCGCCGGGCCGGTGTCCCTGCCCGGCGATGCCCAGCTGCAAGAGGCGGTCGCCCATGCCGGAGCGTCGACCGTCAAGGTCATCGGCGACGGGTGCGGGCAGATCCAGGAGGGATCGGGATTCGTCGTCGGTGCCGGACTCGTGGTGACCAATGCCCATGTCATCGCCGGCATTCCCCACCCCGTGGTGGAGGTCGGGAACAACCTCTTGCAGACCACGGTGTTGTCGTTCGATCCCTCCTTCGATCTGGCCGTGATGCGGGTGAGGGGCGTCAACGAGCCGCCCCTGGCCCTCGATCCCGACAAGTCCACCCGTGGGGTCCAGGCCGCGGTGCTCGGCTATCCGGGCGGGGGGCCGTTCAAGGTACAGCCGGCCGGGGTCATGGCCGAGTTCGAAGCCGAAGGTCGGGACATCTACGGCCAGGGACTGACCGTGCGGGACGTCTACGAGATCCAGGCCATCGTCCGCCCCGGCAACTCCGGGGGTCCCCTGGTCCAGCCGGACGGACAGGTGATCGGTGTCGTGTTCTCCCGATCGACCACCGACGGCGACATCGGCTACGCCCTTGCCTCTCCAGGGGTGCTGACCCGGGTGACCAAGGCCGAGGGCCTGTCCCGCGCCGTCAGCACGGGCCCCTGCACCTTCGGTTGAGTCGGCCGCAACCCGACGGACCCGCACCCGGCCACCGGGCCGTCCGTGACGGCGCGACGGGCGGTGCGGCCGTGGAGAGCAGCACAGGAGGCCGTGCCTCCGGCTAGACATGGGGACATGGCGCTTTCCATCGAGGATTACGGCATCATCGGCGACCTCCACACCGCCGCCCTGGTGGGGCGGGACGGCTCGATCGACTGGCTGTGCCTGCCCCGTTTCGACTCGGGCGCCTGCTTCGCCAAGCTGCTCGGCGACGAGGACCACGGGTCGTGGAAGCTGGCGCCGAAGGGGTCCCACGGTGCCACCCACCGCCATTACCGGGGAGACACCCTGGTCCTCGAGACGGAGTTCGTGACCGACGAGGGCTCGGTCCGGGTGGTCGACTGTATGCCCATCCGTCAGCAACATCCCGAAGTGGTGCGCCTGGTGGAGGGTGTGCGCGGAAAAGTGACCATGGAGATGAACCTGACCATCAGGTTCGGCTACGGCCAGATCGTCCCCTGGGTCCGAAGAACCGATGGGACGCTCAACGCCATCGCCGGTCCCGACGGGCTTTCGCTGTGGACTCCGGTGACCTGCAAGGGTCAGGACCTCACCACCGTGGCCGAGTTCACCGTCTGGGAGGGCCAGCAGATCCCCTTCTCCCTGACCTGGTTCCCGGCCAATGAAGATCCGCCCCGTCCGGTCGATGCCGCCTACGCCATCCAGGACACCGAGCTCTGGTGGACCGACTGGGCCAAGCAGTGCACCTACCAGGGGGAGTACCGCGAGGCGGTGGTGCGATCGTTGATCACCCTCAAGGCGTTGACCTACGAGCCCACCGGGGGCATCGTCGCCGCCGCCACCACGTCGTTGCCGGAGACGCTCGGAGGATCCCGCAACTGGGACTACCGGTTCTGCTGGCTGCGGGACGCCACGCTGACGCTCGAATCCCTGATGCGGGGTGGCTTCTACCAGGAGGCCATGGACTGGCGGAGCTGGCTGCTCCGGGCCATCGCCGGTGATCCCGCCCAGATGCAGATCATGTACGGGGCGGGGGAGAGCGTCGACTCGACGAGTGGGAGATCGACTGGCTGCCGGGCTACGAGCGGTCCTCGCCGGTGCGCATCGGCAATGCCGCGGCGGGGCAGTTCCAGCTCGATGTCTACGGCGAGGTGATGTCGGCCCTGTACGAATCCTCCGACGCCGCCGAACCCGGCGACAGCCCGACGTGGGAGCTCCAGCTTTCGCTGATGGAGTTCCTCGGTGACGGTTGGCGCGAGCCCGATGACGGCATCTGGGAGGTGCGGGGGCCGCGGCGGCACTTCACCCACTCCAAGGTGATGGCATGGGTGGCCATCGACCGCGCCATCAAGACAGCCGAGGAGCATGACCTCCCGGGGCCGGTCGAGCATTGGAAGGTGGTGCGGAAGGAGATCCACGACCAGGTCTGCGATGAAGGCTTCAACGCCGAGAAGGGCTCGTTCACCCAGTACTACGGATCGGACGAGCTCGACGCCAGCCTGCTGATGATCCCTTTGGTCGGATTCCTCCCCGCCCAGGACCCGAGGATGCGTGGGACCATCGAGGCCATCGAGCGCGAGCTCGTCGAGGGGGGATTCGTCCTGCGGTACCGCACCGTCGACACCGGCGACGTGGACGGGTTGACCGGTCGGGAGGGTGCCTTTCTGGCCTGTTCGTTCTGGCTGGCGGACTGTCTGTCGCTGCTCGGGCGCGACCATGACGCCCGCCAGCTCCTCGATCGGCTGCTGTGCCTTCGCAACGACCTCGGTCTCTTGTCGGAGGAGTACGACCCTGTCGCCGGCCGGCTGGTGGGCAACTTTCCGCAAGCGTTCTCGCACGTGTCGCTGGTCAACTCGGCCTCGAAGATCGGCGGCGACCAGAAGCCGTCCTCGAGCCACGTCATCTCCACCCTGGCCAGGCGGGCTCTGGCCGAGGGGAAGGGCAGCGCCACCCGCCGCCGGGGTGCCTTCAGCGCCCGCAACGTGTTGTCGAGGCTGGTCGAAAGCGGCACCAGCGACCCCGCCCACAGCGCCGCCCATGTGATGAAGGAGGCGATCGGATCGCCGTCCGGGGGCATGGCGGCGGCCAGGGGGCGGGGCGCACCGGCGGCCAGGGGGCGGGGAGCACCGGCGGCCAGGAAGTCGGCCACCGGGAAGGCACCGGCCGCGGGCCGGTCGGTCGTCAGGAAGTCGGCCGCCAGCCCGGCCCAGACGGCCAGAGTGGCCAAAGCGACCAAGACGACCAAAGCGCCGAGGACGGCCAACGTGGCGGGGACGGCCAAAATGACCAAGGCGGCCAACCCGGCGAGGACGGCGACGGCGGCCAAGACGGCCAAAGGGGCATTGAAGGCCAAGAAGGCGAAAGCGACGGAGGTGACCAAGAGACCGGCGAAGGCGACGGGAAAGGCTCCGGCGCGGTCCTCGGGTCGGAAGAAAGCCGTGGCCCGGGCCAAGGCTCCGGCCAAACGCCGGTAGCCGGGTCCGGTGCCGCAGGGAGCCAGAGCTCGATCGTCGTCGGTGCGGCGGTGAGCGGACGCCACCGGCACCGGTCGGACGGTGGGAGCCCGGACGTCGTCGGCACCCATCCGTTCGACCCCTCGGACCCCGAAGCGCCGCCGGCGGGCACGACCGTGGCCGAGGGGGTCATCGAGCTGGACACGTACCTCGGGGGATGGGAACGGGTGACGGCCGGCTACCTCATCGAGGGGGACTCCCCGGTCCTGGTCGAGACGGGCAGCCAGAGCTCGGTGCCCGTCCTCCTGGCCACGCTGGATCGTCTGGGCGTGGGTGCCACCGATCTCGCCGGGGTGGTCGTCACCCACATCCACCTCGATCACGCGGGCGGTGTCGGTGACGTGGCCCGGGCGTTCCCCGAGGCCGTCATCTACGTCCACGAGAAGGGCGCCCGTCACCTGGCCGATCCGACCAGATTGGTCGATTCCGCCTCCCGGGTCTACGGCTCCCTCCTCGACTCGCTCTACGGCCGGCTCGACCCCACTCCCCCCGAGCGGATCCACGTGCTGGAGGACCTCGAGGCGATCCGGGTGAGTGCGGACCGATCGCTCATCTCCGTGGACTCGCCCGGTCACGCGAAGCACCATCTGGCTCTGCACGACACGTTGAGCGGCGTGCTGTTCGCCGGGGACGCAGTGGGTGTGAAGCTGCCCGACGCCGGGGTGCTGCGACCGTCGACGCCGCCACCCGATTTCGACCTCGATCTGGCCCTCCATTCGCTGCACCGGTTCGCCGAACGACGTCCGACGGCGTTGGCCCTCGCCCATTACGGAGTCCTCCCTGATCCGGCCGATGTGCTCGACGAGGCTGACGGGACGTTGCGGCGGTGGGTCGACGTGGCCGAGTCGGCGTTCCGCCGAGGTGAGGACATCGCGGCTGCGCTGGACGCCGCGTTCGCATCCGATCTGGAGGGCGTACCGGAGGAACACCGCGAGAAGCTGGATGTGATGAATGGGGTCCACTCCAACGCCGCCGGGCTTCGGCGCTGGTTGTCCACCCGAAGCCCCGGAGGTGCCCCGTCCTCGGAAGGGTCGTGACCGGGCTCCTGCAGGGCGTGGTCGGATGCTGTCGTCCACCGATGGGACCGACCGGTGACCGGCCCTGTCGGTTCCCGACGTGAACGTCTCGATCGTTACCGGGTGGCTGCCTCTCGCGCTGCGCCTGTTGGCCGTGGCCGCCCTGGTGGCTGCGGTCGATTGGCGCTCGGGTCGATGGAAGCGACAGCTGAGCCTCGGATTGCCGGCGGCTGCGGCGGTGACCGCGGCGGTGGCCCTGGTGGCGACGGTGAGCTCGCTGACCCGTTCGGACGTACCCCGGTCGGCCTATGTGTGGGGCTTCCTGTTCATCCTCGCCTTCTCCGTGGCCGTCATCGGCTGGAGCGGTGGAGGATGGCGTCGGACAATGGCGGTGTCCGCCATCGTGTTGACCCTGTTGGCCACCCTGGACGCAATCGATCAACAGTCGGGTGCGTTCCCCACCTTGGGCCGCCTGGTCACCATCGACCCTGAGAACGTCGTCGGGACCCCCCAGCTGGAACAGATCCGCAACCAGGTGGCGGCGACGGGCAGGCTTCCCGACCAGGGCGTGCTGATCGCCGTCACCATCCCGCCCAAGATCTCTCATTTCTCCACGCGGCCGGCCTACGTCTATCTTCCACCGGCCTGGTTCGCCAAGGTGACGCCATCGCTCCCCACGTTGATCCTGCTGCCCGGCGAGCCGGGAAGCGCCTCGGACTGGTCGAGTGACGGCGACGCCGACAGCACGGCCGACGCATTCGCCGAATCGCATCACGGGCTGGCGCCGATCATCGTCATGCCCGACCCGAACGGGACGAAGACCGTGGATTCCGAGTGCGTCAACAGTAAGTTCGGCAATGCCGAGACCTATCTCGTCCAGGACGTGCCCGCCTTCGTGCGGAGCCGATTCAATGCCTCGAAAGGTCCAGGCTCACTTGCCATCGGCGGTCTCTCCGCCGGCGGGACCTGCTCGGTGATGCTGGCCCTGCGCCATCCATCGGTCTATCCGACGTTCGCATCGTTCTCCGGATTCGCGTCGCCCCAGTACCTGGAGACCACCAGGGCCCAGACCATCGACACGCTCTTCGGCGGCTCCGAGGCCGAGTTCGCCGACCATGACCCGGCGCAACTCCTCCACAGCCGGCGCTTCGACGGCTTGGCCGGATGGTTCGAGGTCGGGGACCAGGACACCCAGCCCGTGCAAGCCGCCCACCTGCTGCAGCCCGCGGCCCTGCACGCCGGGATCGCCACCTGTATAAGGGTCCGGCCCGGAGGCCATGACTTCGCCCTCTGGAGCCAGGCGCTCGAGGACTCGTTCCCCTGGCTGGCCTGGAGGCTCGGTCTGCTCCCGGAGCCCGCCTACGAACCGGCGACATGCGAATCGCCGTGACCGGACCGGGCGCGCCTTGCCAAGTCGTTGCCTCCTGGTCTCGAATGGTCTGTATCGCGACTGAGGCAGAGGCGACGCCACCACGGTGGGCACCGACAGAGAGGGGGAGGTCAGCCAGATGAGCATCGTGTTCGCCCTCCTCGGAGCGTTCAGCCAGGCACTGACCTCGGTGCTGCAACGGCTGGCCAACATCGCCGGGTCCGACGAGAAGCGGTCGTTTTGGGAGACCACTCTGTTCCTGATCCGCCAGCCCATGTGGCTGTTGGGAATGGTGTGCATGGGCGGGACCTTCGTGTTCACCGCGCTGGCCCTCTACTTCGGCGAGCTGGCCACAGTGCAGCCGATCCTGGTCACCGAGCTCATCTTCACCCTCGCCCTCCGCGTCTTTTGGCTCCACGATCGCATCGCTTCGCGTACCTGGGGTGCCGCCGCCCTCTTGTGTGCCGGCCTGATCGGTTTTTTGGTGGTGGCCGATCCCCAAGAAGGACATGGACATCCCACGCCGAGCGGGTGGATCGTGGCCCTCGGGAGCAGGAGCCTGATCATCGTGGTCCTCTTGATCCTCAGCCGGTGGGGATCTCCCGCCCGACGGGCGGCTCTGCTCGGCGCTTCCGCCGCTCTGGTGTGGGCGATCGATGCGGCGTTCGTCAAGGCCGCCACCGAGGTGCTCGCCCATCACGGCTGGAGCGGATTGTTCGTCCACTGGCCCGTGTACGCAGTGGTGGTGAGCGGCGTGGTCGGTACGGTGCTGCTCGAGTCGGCGTTTGCCGCCGGGCCCTTGGCCGCTTCCCAGTCGGCGCTGCTCATCGTCGACCCGCTGGCCAGTATCGCCATCGGGATCGAGCTCTTTGGAGAGCAGCTCAACAGCTCACCGGGCGCCATCGTGCTGCAAGCGGCGTTCCTCATCACCATGTTCGCCGGGGTGATCCTCCTCTCGAAGTGGGCACCCCCGGAGATGGAGGCTCGCTCGAAGCGGTCCCCCCGGCTGGTCGCATCCGGTGGCGCCGTGCCCGACCCGATCTGAGTGCCGGTGCCCCGGCATGGTCGATGGCGATTCTCCATCGTGCGATACGATCACCCCGGGCGTCCGACGACCTAGGGGTGACTATGCGACTGAACGGAAGGGCTGTCGGTACCGTTCTCACCCTCCTGCTCATCGGCCTCGTCACCAGCGCCTGCAGTTCGACGTCCGTGCCCGGCCCGGTAACCACCGCGGCCTCGGCTTCCACCACATCCGGTGCCTCAGCCGGGTCGGCTCCGACGTTGACCAGCCTGACGGCTTCCGTCCACGCGCAGCTCACCGGCACAGGAGCAAATGACTTCAGCGTGACGGGGATGTCGAAGCTCACCTGCGACCCTCCGCCCACCTGGAGGGTCGGTGCCACATTCAAGTGCCTCGCCTATGACTTCGCCCAGGACGAGATCGGCGAATACGACGCCACCGTTCTGCCCGAGTCAGGGGGCAATCCACAGTGGAACGGGCAGTGGAGCCCGAGGTGAACACATCCCCTCGGCCGTCCCTTCGGGCAGGAAGGCCGGCCGGGTAGCCTCGCCGGTGGTGGCCCTCGAAGCCAAAGTGCTCGTCGTCTCCGACTCCGTCTACGCGGGGACACGCCCGGACCGTTCGGGGGCTGCGCTCGCCGACGCCTTGAGCAGACACGGCTTCCGGGTGGTCGATGTGCGGACCGTGCCCGACGGGGTGTCGCCGGTCAGCGCCGCGCTCGGCGAGTTGGCCGCCGGGTTCCACGGTCTCATCGCCACCACCGGGGGCACGGGGTTCTCCCCCAGCGACCTGACCCCCGAGGCGACCCGTACCGTCGTCGACCGAGAGGCGCCCGGCCTGGCCGAGGCGATGCGGGCGGTCAGCCCGCTCGGCCGTCTGTCGCGGGGCATCGCCGGGACGGTGGGGTCCAGTTTGATCGTGAACGTCCCCGGTTCCACAAGCGGGGCTGTCGAGTCGATCGCGGCCATCGTCGATGTCGTCCCCCATGCCCTCGAACTCCTCGGGGGTGGGCATCCGCACTGATCGGTGAGCGGATGGGTGAGCGCCGCCCTCCACGGCGGCGGCCGGCAAGGGAGCGCCGCCCTCCACGGCGGCGGCCGGCAATAGGGTGGTGGGGTGATCGAACCGCCCTCTCAACCCGACGAGCGAGACTGGATCGACGTCACGGAAGAGGCTCTTCCGGTCGAGCCGGCGCTGACGTGGGCATCGCGGCCCGGCTGTGGCGCAGTGGTCAGCTTCTGCGGGACCGTGCGGGACCACTCCGAGGGCAGGCCGGGCGTGACCGCGCTCGAGTACGAGGTCCACCCCGAGGAGGCCGTTCCCCGCCTCCGAAAAGTGGCGGAATCCGCCCACAGCCGCTGGCCCATGGTCGGACGCCTGGTGCTGCTCCACAGGGTGGGCCTCCTCCAAGTGGGTGGGATCTCTGTCGTCGTGGTCGTGTCGACGCCCCACCGGTCCGAAGCGTTCGCGGCCGCCGAATACTGCATCGACACGCTGAAACATTCGGTCCCCATCTGGAAGCGCGAGACGTGGGTCGGCGGCACGGACTGGAGCGTGTGCGTTCACGACATCGAGGACGTCGGCGCATGATCCCATTGCCGGAGGCTCGCGAAGTGGTGCTCGATGCATGTCGGCCCGGTGTCCCCGTTCCGGTGCCGATCGACGAGTCGCTCGGGTGCGTCGTCGGCGCTCCGGTCGTGGCCCAGGAGCCCGTCCCGCCGTTCGTGAACTCGTCGCGGGACGGATACGCGCTCCGGTCCGCCGATACGGCCGCTGCGGCCGGGGCCCTGCCGGCACGACTGAGGGTGGTCGGTTCGATCATGGCCGGAACGGTTTTCGGAGGGACGGTCGGCCCCGGAGAGGCCGTCCGCATCATGACCGGTGCCCCCCTCCCGGCCGGTGCCGACGCCGTGTGCATGCTCGAGGATTCCACCGATGAGGACGACGGGTCGGTCGTGGCGATCGACCAGCCCGTGGCCGCCGGTGAAGCGGTGCGACGAGCTGGTGAGGATGTTGCGGTCGGGGATGTGGTGGCCGAGCCGGGCACCGTTGTCACCCCGGGACACGTCGGAGTGTTCGCCAACCTCGGGATGGCCGTTGTCACGGTCCATCCCCGCCCACGGATCGGCGTGCTCTCCACCGGTGACGAACTTGCTTTGGACCCCGGCCCGTTGCGGCCGGGCCAGATCCGTGATGCCAACCGCCCTGTCCTTCTCGCCCTGGTCGACCGCGAGGGTTGGGACGCGTTGGACCTCGGCGTGGTCGGCGATGACGAGGCCGCGCTGGGCCGCGCCTTCGATCGTGCCACGGACGAGTGCGACGTTCTCGTGACCAGCGGCGGCGTGAGCGTCGGGGATCTCGACATCGTCAAGGTGGTCCTCGAGAAGCGGTGCTCGGGGACGATGCGATGGATGCAGGTGGCCATCAAGCCGGCGAAACCGTTTGCCTTCGGAACCCTTTCCGGGTCCGGCACCCCTGTCTTCGGCTTGCCCGGCAACCCGGTCTCGGCCATGGTCAGCTTCGAACTGCTGGTGCGGCCGGCCGTCCGCCGCCTGGCCGGTCACCGTTCGCTCGAGCACCCGGTTGTCCGGGCCATCGCCGCCCGCGGGCTGCACCGCCGGCCCGACGGGAAGACCCACTTCGTGCGGGCCACCGCTTCCCTGGACGAGCGTGGGACCTGGGCGGTGCGCCCCATGGCCGGCCAGGACTCGCACCATCTTCGAGCCATGGCCGACGCCAACTCCCTGGCGGTACTGCCCGATGGTGACGGTGTCGACGCCGGTGGGACGGTCGACGTCGTCCTCACCGATCCCGACCGCCTGGTCGTCGAACCGCCCCTGCGAGGAGTCAGGGGATGGTGACCGAGGCGGTGCCCGTCGTGATCTCCAGGCGGTCGCACGGCCGCGGTGGCGAGGTCGAGGCCATGCCTGCCGCTGGCCCTCTGGTCGACTCCCACGGACGGATCCACGACGACCTGCGTATCTCGGTCACCGACCGGTGCAACCTGCGCTGCCTCTACTGCATGCCCGAGCACGGCATGACCTTCCTCCCGCCAACGGCGCTTCTGTCCTTCGACGAGATCGTCCGGGTGGCCCGGGTGGCGAGAACACTCGGTGTCTCCTCCGTCCGGATCACCGGCGGAGAGCCACTCGTGAGGCGGGGGCTCCCTGAGCTGGTTACCCGGTTGGCCGCCATCGGGTTCGAGGACCTCGCCATGACGACGAACGGGGTGATGCTGGCGGACATGGCCGCCGACCTGGTGGCAGCCGGGCTCCGCCGGGTGAACGTGAGCTGTGACTCCCTCCGGGCCGACCGGTTCGGATCGATCCGCAAGCGAGGCGAGCTCTCCGCCGTCCTCCACGCCATGGAGGTCGCCGAGACGGTCGGCCTCTCACCCGTGAAGGTGAACGTGGTGCTGATCAGAGGGCGGAACGATGACGAGATCCTGGACTTCGCCTCATTCGCCCGTCGCACCGGACGCATCGTGAGGTTCATCGAGTTCATGCCCCTTGACGCCGAAGGGCGGTGGGAGCGGGGAAGGCTCGTGTCCGGCCGGGAGGTCTACGAGGAGATTTCGGCGGTCTGGCCCCTGGATGCGGTCGTGGGGAAGGGGGGTCCGGCACCGGCCGAACGGTTCCGGTTCGCCGACGGCCGTGGGGAGATCGGGCTCATCTCCAGTGTCACCGAGCCTTTCTGCGGCACCTGCAACCGGCTGCGTCTGACCGCCGACGGTGCTGTGCGCAATTGCCTGTTCTCCGACGACGAATGCTCGACGCGGGATCTGTTGCGCAGCGGGGCGACCGATGCCGACCTGGCCCTTCTCTTGCGACGGTCCGTCTGGGGGAAATTGCCCGGGCACGGTATCAACGAGCCCGGTTTCCTGCGGCCCGCCCGTTCCATGTCGATGATCGGGGGCTAGGGATGGTGGTCCTCAGGCTGTTCGGGCCGGCACGCGAGGCGGCCGGCGTGGCTCGCGTCGAGGTCGCCGGCTGCACCGTGGCCGACGTGCTCCGGACGGCGGAAGCACGGTATGGATCGGCGTTCTCCGACATCGTGGGCGCCTCCAAGATCTGGATCAACGGGGAACCGGCGGCCGCGGGGGCGGCCGTGGCGGATCATGACGAGGTGGCGGTCGTCCCGCCGGTGTCCGGCGGATGATCGCCTCCGGGACAGGCGAGAGGGGCTCGTCCGCACATCGGCTGACCCACGTCGACGAGCACGGCAAGGCCCACATGGTCGATGTCACCGGAAAGCCGCTGACCCGGCGGGTGGCCGAGGCCCGGTGCTCCGTGCGCGCCTCGGCGGAAGCCGTGGCGGCTCTGGACCGGGCGGCGACCGGTGGCGATCTGATGGAGGAGGCGCGGATCGCGGGGATCATGGCCGCCAAACGGACGTCGTCGCTCCTCCCCCTGTGCCATCCGATCCCGATCGACGCCATGACCGTCGATGTCGACCGCGCACCCGGAGGGCTGGTGATCTCGGCCACCGCCGAGATCACCGAGCGGACCGGTGTGGAGATGGAGGCCCTCACCGCCTGTGCCGTGGCCGCGCTGGTGCTCCTCCAGCCGCTTCTCGACCTCGATCCCCGTTCGTCGATCGAAGAGTTGACCCTGTGGGCCAAGAGCGGCGGCCGGTCGGGCGACTGGGAGAGGGCGGCTGACGGCCGGATGACCTGGAAGGCCGCCGTTCCGGCTCCGTGACCAAGCGGAGGGGTAAGAAATACCCGTATTTGCTAGTCGTACCACCAAAGAAGTTGGACATATCCGAGGTTGGCGGATAACTTCCCCCCATGACCCAGTACCGCCCCGGCCAGTTGGCCGAACTCCTGGGGGTGAGCACGGACACGGTCCGCCGGTGGTGCGATGAAGGGCGCATCGAGACCGTCCGGTCCGAGGGCGGCCACCGGATGATCGATGGCGCATCACTGGCCCGGTTCGTCCGCGAGCAGGATGCGGCCTACGCGCCGGAGCAGCTCCTCTCCCAGTCCGCCCGCAACCGGTTCAGCGGCGTCGTGACCCGGGTGGAGCGAGATGCCTTGACCGCCATCATCGAGCTCCGTGCCGGTCGCTTCCGGATCGTCTCGCTCCTCACCCGCGAGGCGGCCGACGACCTCCGGCTCGAGGAGGGCGATCTGGCCACCGCTGTTGTCAAGTCCACAAGCGTGATGATGGAGGTCCAGGCAGTATGAACGGGACGAGAAGACGGTCCACCCGCGATCGACGGATTCGACGGGCCGTGGTGGCGGTCGTCGGGGCCGCCGCCTTGACGCTGGCCGCGTGCGGGAGCTCCTCGGGATCGCCCACCACGTCCACGACGGCCGTGCCCAAGCTGACCGGATCGATCACGGTGTCGGCGGCCTCGTCGCTCACCGACGCCTTCGGCACCTTGGCCACGAAGTTCAAAGCCGCGCACCCTGGTACGGACATCGCGTTCAACTTCGGTTCGTCGGGCACGCTGGCCACCCAGATCACCCAGGGCGCACCGGCCGACGTGTTCGCATCGGCCTCGCCGTCGGACATGGCGACGGTGCAGAAGGCGGGTGAGGTCTTGGGTACGCCGGTGACGTTCGCCCGCAACTCCTTGGAGATCGTGGTCAAGCCGGGGAACCCGCTCGGCATCCATTCGCTGGCCGACCTGACCAAGGCGAATGTCGTGGCCATCTGCGTCAGCACCGCACCCTGCGGTTCTACTGCCGAGCTGGCCCTCAAGAATGCGCACGTGGTCATCCCGGCCTCGAAGATCACCGTGGGCACGGACGTGGACGCGACCTTCGCCGAGGTGACCACGGGAGACGCCGATGCCGCCATCGTCTACGTGACCAACGCCAAGACGGTTGGCGACCAGGGCGTGGGCATCCCCATCCCGTCGTCGGTCAACGTCACCACGAGCTACCCGATCGCCGTGCTCAAGTCGACGAAGAACCGATCACTGGCCCTGGCCTGGGTGGCATACGTGCTCGGCCCGACGGGTCAGAGCGTTCTCCGGGCCGCCAGCTTCCTGCCCGCCCGCTGAAACGGTCTGGCGGTGGTCCGAACGGAACGGTTCCGGCGGCCACCGGCCTCTGTGGTGGCCGTGGCCACCGTGACGGTGGCGTTCCTGGCCATCCCACTGGTCGGGCTGGTCACCAAGGCATCGTGGTCGACCCTGTGGGCGGACCTCACCACGCCGATCGCCATCGACGCCCTCAAGCTGTCACTGGTGTGCTCGCTGTGGGCCACCGGCCTGTCGCTGGTACTCGGGCTGCCCCTGGCCTGGGTACTGGCCCGGACCAGGTTTCCGGGCCGGGACCTGGTCCGGGCGCTGACCATCCTTCCCATGGTGCTCCCCCCGGTCGTCGGGGGAGTGGCCCTGCTCCTCGCCTTCGGACGTGACGGGCTCGTCGGGCGGCCCCTCTACGCCTGGCTCGGAATCCAGTTCACGTTCACCACCGCCGGCGCCGTGCTGGCCGAGACCTTTGTGGCCATGCCGTTCCTCATCATCACCGTCGAGGCCGCGCTGCGTTCGATGGACGGGCGCTACGAGGAGGCGGCGTCGAGCCTCGGGGCCAGGAGGTGGACCACCTTCCGGCGGGTGACCCTCCCGATGATCGGCCCCTCGCTCATCGCCGGAACCGCGCTCACCTGGGCTCGCGCCCTCGGGGAGTTCGGAGCCACCATCACCTTCGCCGGAGACATCCAGGGGCGGACCCAGACACTGCCACTGGCCGTCTACCTGGCCCTGCAGGAGAACGAGCACGTCGCCGTGGCCCTGTCCCTGGCCCTCTTGGCCATCTCCATCGTGGTCCTCGTCGCCCTGCGAGGGCGTTGGTTGGGCGCCATCAGCCCGTGAGCCTGGGCGCCGAAGTCCATGTCGTCATCGGCGCCTTCGAGGAGCACCTCCAGCTCGAGGTGGCCGATGGCGAGGTGCTGGCTGTCCTCGGGCCCAACGGCAGTGGCAAGTCCACGCTGCTCCGGGCGCTCGCCGGTCTGCGCCCGCTGACCGCCGGTCGTATCGTGCTCGACGGCACCGTCCTCGACGACCCGGCGGCCGAGGTGCTCGTCCCGCCCGAGCGGCGGCCGTGCGGGATGGTATTCCAGGACTACCTCTTGTTCCCCCACCTCACGGCCTTGGCCAACGTGGCGTTCGGTCTCCGGAGCAGGGGCGCGTCCAAGTCCGAGGCCAACCGGCGGGCACTCGTCTGGCTCGATCGGATGGATCTCGGCGACCGGGCCCGCTCGAGGCCCGGTGAGCTCTCCGGCGGGCAGGCCCAGCGGGTGGCGATGGCCCGGGCGCTGGCCACCGAGCCGAGGCTCCTGCTCCTCGACGAGCCCATGGCCGCCCTCGACGCCGGTGTCCGCGGGTCGATACGACACCAGCTGCGACGGCATCTCGCCGAGTTCAGCGGTTCGTGCGTCATGGTCACCCATGACCCGCTCGACGCCGCGGCCATCGCCGACCGGCTGGTCATCGTCGAGGCGGGGGTCGTGGTACAGCAGGGAACCATGGAGGAGGTGACCACCCGACCCCGTACGGGGTACGTGGCCGAGCTCATGGGCCTCAACCTGCTCCGGGGTGTGGGCCGGGGCAGGTCCCTGACGCTGGCCGATGGCACGACCCTGGAGACGGCCGGGGCGTGGAGCGGTGATGTGTTCGCGGCCATCGCTCCGCGTGACGTCGCCCTGTACGTCGACCGACCGGATGGGAGCCCGCGCAACACCTGGCCGGCCCGGGTTGCGGAGATCCATCTCATGGGTGATCGGGTCCGGGTGCTCCTCGATGGTCCGGTCCGGTTGACGGCGGAGATCACCCCGGCGGCGCTGTCCCAACTCGGCCTCACCGAAGGCGCTCCGGTGTGGGCATCGGTGAAGGCCACCCAGATCGACGTCTACGACGAGACCTCGTGATGGGCGGGTGCGGGGGCTGCACCCGAGTCTCACCGGGAGATCCCAGGCTCCTCCCGACCCTTCTCCTCCTCCAACCAGCCGGCCGCGTGCCGGGCGGCCCAGGCTTCGGTCACCCACCCTTTGATCATCGACCGCATCGACCCGGGATGGGTGACGGCAAAGGCGATGTGGCCGAACACCACCACGAACACGGCGAGGGCGAAGATGTCGTGGACGAAGGTGGCCCCGGTCCGCCAGCTGACCGGAAAGTGCCCGAACCACTGCATGATCGACCCGGTGGCCAGCATGACGACGATGGCCCCGCCGACGAAGATGGCGTTCAGCTTCTGACCCGGGTTGAATTTGTCGAGGACGATCGGCGTCGTGCCCAGGTTCCTCAGCCAGCGGATCTCGTCCCTGGTCCAAAGATTGAAGCGCCGGACGTCCCGTCTCATCCGGGCCCCCCACGGTCCGATGAGGGAGATCACGATCGGTACCGGCAGGGCGATTCCGGCCCACAGGTGGATCTCGGCGATGAGGTGTCGCTTGCCGATGATGCCGGCCAGTGAGCCGAAGTAGAGCGGCAGGGCGGTCGCCATGAGGATGCCGAACAGGAGGGCGTTGGCCCAGTGGGCGCAGCGCTGCGTGAGGTCGAAGCGCAGGATCCGAACGGTTGCGCGGGGCTCGTCCTGGAGCTGTGAGGTCATCGCACCATGGCCTCAGGTATCGGTCGGTCCCGTCGAGCCGTCGCTCCAACCGTTGACGGGATACCCGTTCTCCTCCCAGTATCCCGGGATCACCCGGTCGACGACGTGGATGGCCGACAGCCATTTGAGTGATTTGTACCCGAACATCGGGGCCACGTAGAGCCGTACCGGCCCTCCGTGCTCGGTGGTCACGGGCGCGCCGAGCATCCGGTAGGCGACGATGACATCGGGCAGACGGGCCTGGTCGAGCGTCAGGCTCTCGGAATCGGTTCCATCGTAGGACTCGAAGCTGAGGGCGACCGCTCCGGCGGTCACGCCGACCGTGTCGAGGACGTCGGACAGCTTGACGCCCTCCCAGTGGACATCGGGCACCCTCCACCCGGTCACGCACTGGAAGTCCTTCACGAATGCCGTACGGGGCATGGACTTCAGATCGTCCAGGGTGAAGGTCGTCGGTCGTTCGACGAGGCCATCGACCTTGAGACGGTAGCGGTCGGGGGGAATGACCGGGAACGTGCCACTGACCGAATAGATACGGAATCGGTCGCCTCCGGGCAGCAACCCTCCGAGCCCGGACCCCAACGCGTCACCGACCAGACTCTGGGCTTTCGCCCCCAACGCGATCCCGGCCGCGCCCAGTGCCGCCATGCCCAAGAACACCCGGCGACCGACAGCCACCCGCTTGGGCCCGACGTCTGCCGGCTGATCAGATTCGGGGACCACGGGTCGAGCTTACGGTTCCGCTCGTCATGTCGGTCGTCGGCCGGGGCGTGGCCCGGACGACCGGATATGCTCGGTCTGTCATGAGCTGACCAGACGGGGAGAGCCAGAGGGCTCCGGCTCGTGTCGAAGGGCATCCACTTTCGACGCGCAAAGGAGCGATCATGCCACGTCCGCCTGTCCCCAAAATTGAGCTTCATGTCCACCTCGAAGGGGCTGTCCGACCGAAGGACCTCTTCGACATGGCGACCCGCAACCGGTTTCCTCTGCCGGTCGGGAACGAGGCCGAGCTCGCACGGCTCTACCGCTTCCGGGACTTCGAGCACTTCCTCGACCTCTGGAGGATGACGACCCCGGCCATCCAGACCGATCGGGATTTCCGTCAGGTCGTCACCTCCTATGCGGAGGAGGCCGCATCCCACGGTGCCGTCTACATCGAAGGGATCTTCACCCCGTCCGAGCGGGTGGCCGGCGGCGCGTCCTGGGATGAGGTGTTCTCCGGCTTCTGCGACGGTGCGGCAGAGGCGAAGGAGCGGTTCGGGGTGGAGATCAGGCTGACCCCCGACACGCCCCGCGACTTCGGTCTGGATGTGGCGATGAAGACGGCCCGCTATGCCATCAAGTACAAAGAGCGGGGCATCGCCGGCCTCGGGCTCGGTGGGCCGGAGGCCTCATATCCACCCGAACCGTTCGAACGGGCCTTCCGCCTGGCCAAGGATGAAGGCCTCGGCTCGGTGCCGCACGCCGGGGAGGCAGCCGGCCCGGCATCGGTCCGGGGTGCGGTCGACGTCCTCCTGGCCGATCGGATCCGCCACGGTATCGGGTCGGTGGAGGATGGTGGCCTCATGCGGGAGCTGGCCGACAGGTCCATCGTGTGCGACGTCTGCCCGGTGTCGAACCTGCGGACCCGGGTGGTCGCGTCCATCGAGAGCCACCCGCTCCCTGTCATGATGGCGGCCGGGGTTCTGTGTTCGATCAGTACCGACGACCCGGCGATGTTCGATTCGGATCTCACCCGCGAATACGAGGTTGCCGCCGAGGCCGGCTGTCCTCCGGAGCGGGCCTTCCACGCCGGGGTCGTCGGTGCACTGTGCGACGCCCGAGACCCGCTCGAGGCTGCAGCGGATCGCCGACTCGTACCCGTGGTCCGACGTCACCCCTCTGCGAGAGGAGTGACGGGTCGGCGGGTCACCCAGGTCGGCGACCGGGTCCGCGATGCTCCCGGCGCCAGACGAATCTGAGTGCCGACCACGTCTCGTCGATGGCACAGACCTTGTTGTCGACCAGCCCACGACGGAGGACGATGTCCGCGGACGGCAACGTCGGTGATGTCGGACTCCATGCCCGAGGACTTCTTGGGCCATGCGATCCAGAGGGCGCCGGACGGGAAGATCATCGAACCGAGACGGTCCAATCGCGGCTCGACCTTGGAGGCCCGGGTGAAGAAGGCCAGCACGACATCGGCGTTTCCACGGGCCGTGTGCCTGACCACGACACCGGGTGGAACCTCCAGGCGCAGATCGGCGGGGGCATCCAGGAGCGCCAGCGTCGAGCCCTCCTTGACGCCCAGCTTCGCCGTCAACGACGTTCCCGAGTAGCCCACCACCGCGTCCGAGTCTCTCACCGTCCGCCTGGTCTGGTCTTCCCGGCGTCGGAGGAGACGCCGAGCCAGGTCAGGTGGTCAACCGGTCAACCGGTCAACCGGTCAACCGGCAAGGGCCTGGCGGAACTCATCGGCCAGCGCGGCCGCGGTCTGCCGCAGGCGGGACGCATCCGGACCTGCCGAGAGCAGGGTGCGCGAAGCACTCGGAATCACCCGGTCCGGACAGGCGGCGAACACCTGGGCCACGTCTGCGGGCGTGGCCCCCTGGGCCCCGATGCCGGGGGCGAGGAACAGGGCCCGCGCGGCCGGTAGATCCAGCCGGGGGTCCATGTGGGTGGGACCGACGACGGCACCGATCGGTCCCACCTCGCCCGGTGCGAGCTTGGCGTTCAGATCCCCGATCTCCTTCAGCAGCGCCTCCTCGACGCTCCGGCCGGACGCTTCGACCGCCGACTGGATCGATCGGCCCTCCGGATTGGAGGATCGGGTGACGACGAGGAGGCAGCTGTGGGCTTCGTGGGCGCGGGAGACGAACGAGCCCATGGCGGCCAACCCCAGATAGGGATGGACGGTCAGGGCGTCGGCTCCGAATGGGGCATCGTCTCCGAGGAACGCTTCCGCATAGGCGTCGTTGGTGGTTCCGACATCCCCCCGTTTGGCGTCCACGATGACGAGGAGGCCGGCGCTGCGAGCCTCGGCGATCGATCGTTGCAGGGTGCGAACGCCCCGCCAGCCGTGCCGTTCGTAGAAGGCCGACTGGAGTTTGACCAGACCGACGGTGCCGACCGCGGCTCCGAGGGCGATGTCGACGAACCGGTCCAGGCCGTCAGGGGTGTCCCCGACGCCCCAGGCATCGAGGAGCTCTCCCGAAGGATCGAATCCCCAGGCGAGCGGGCCGAACGTGGCTCGAACCAAGGCGAACCGGGCGGCGAACGTATCGGTCATGGGCCAAGTCTTGCCCATCGGAGGTCGCCGGGCCATCATCGCCCCGGTCGCCCCGGTCGCCCCGGTCGCCCCGGTCGCCCCGGTCGCCCCGGTCAGTCGGCGGGGTTGGTGAAGCGGCCGTCGACCAGGACGACATCCCGGCCGCGCCTGGCCAGAAGACTGGCGGCGATGGCGGCCCGGTACGCCCGCGGCGCAGTGGACCCAGAGCACGCCGTCGGGCAGGTCGTCGATCTGTTCGCCCAGTTGATGAAGGGGCACGTGCACCGCACCGCGCAAGTGTCCCTCCTCCCACTCATCCGCCCGCCGGACATCGAGTGCCACCTGGGTCGAATCGGACATGGCCAGACCCAGTTCATCGAACCCACGTACGGGATACGAACCTGACGCGGATGTGGACGATTTCGGCGGAAGCCGGCCGACGTAGTGTCCGGCCGGCTGCTCGATGCCGATTCTGGCCAGATCGAGCTGTGCCACTGCGATGGCCTTCGGATTCTCCGCCATCAGGACCAGGGGGATGTCGTCAGGAAGGAGCCAACCGAGGTAGGTGGTGAACGGCGTGTCCAGCTCGAAGTTCAGCGAGCCTGCGAGGTGGTTGGCGGCAAACGCCCCCCGGCCCCTCAGGTCGACCACCCAGGTTCCAGTGGTCAGCGCTCCGCAGAGCTGCTCACCGTCCAGAAGAGGTGGGGTCGAGAGATCAGGAGCAGACGCTCCTTGCCGGTTGATCGTGCCCATTCGGTGGTAGTAGCGGGGGTAGTCACCGAGCGAGTTCAGCAGCGATTCGACGAAGCTCTCTTCATTTTCGGCGACGAATGCAAGGTTGGCCGTCCGTTGTTCCCCGATCGTCGACGCTTCCATGCCCGCCGCACCGACGGAGCAAAAGCTCCCGAAGCCGTGGGTGGGGAGTACCTCGACCGAACCGGGCAGCTCGCCGAGCGCGTGAGCGGACCGGTACTGCCGGCGAGACAGCTCGACGGCCCGGGCCGTTCCCATGAGGTCGGTCCGGCCGACGGAGCCGAAGAGCAGTGACCCACCGGTACAAGCCAGCACCGGCTGACCCCGGTCCAGGGCTATGAAGGAGAGATGATGGGGTGTGTGGCCGGGAGTGGCCACGACACGAAGCGAGAAGCCCTCGGCCACGGGGATCTCGTCGCCGTCGCGCACCGGATGGCGGACGAACCCCACCTCTTCATCCGCGGCCACCAGGTAGGGAACACCCAGGTGCCGAGCCAATTCCCAGCCGCCCGACACGTAGTCGTTGTGGACGTGGGTCTCTGCCACGTGCGTGATCCGAAGGCCGGTGACCTCGGCGGACCGGAGGATTCGTTCGATGTCGCGTTGAGGATCGATCGCCACCCCGACATCGCCGTTGTGCAGAACATAGGAGCGGTCGCCGAGCTCCGGCGTCGAAAGGGTGATGACGTCGATCATCCGACCACTCCTTGGACTGTCCGACGAGGCCATCCTACCCGGGGGTCGACGACAGCTCGGGTATCGATCGTGAGCCGCGGACCATGCAACCCCGGGTCCACATGCCGGTCTGTTACCGGCAACCGTCGACGATCCGGCTTCGCCGACTCGGGCCCGGCCGACGAAGTCACCGGGACGGAACCGCCGGCGAACTTCGCAGACTTGGCTACTCTCTTCTGGTTCACCATCGAGAGCGGTCGGGAGGTTGCGTTGAGCTTCAGATCAGCGGGGTCACCGACCCGGCGGGGCCAGTGTCCGCGCTCCGGTGGTTGCCACTCGCCCCGATCGGCAGGGCGGTGGACGTGACCAGTCCGGAGAGCCCGCTCCCGGGAGCGGAGCCCCTCGGAACCAGCCGGCTGGAGGCATTCAGCGATGGGGTGATGGCGGTCATCATCACGATCACCGCTCTCAGCCTCAAGGCACCGGCGGGGTCGGACTTCTCCGCCCTCGGCCACCGCTTGCCCGCTCTCCTGGTGTACATCCTGAGCTTCGCGTTCATCGGGATCTACTGGAACAACCACCACCATCTGCTGCGCGCCACCCGTCACATCAGTGGGAGCGTGATGTGGGCGAACCTGTATCTTCTCTTCTGGCTGTCGCTCATCCCGGCTGTCACCGAATGGGTCGGAGATGCGTATCAAAAGGAGTGGCCGGCGGCCACGTACGGGATCGTCGCCATCGGATCGGCGATCGCTTTCACGATACTGGTGAGAACCATCGTGCGGGCAGACGGCCCGCAGTCTGCCGTGGCCACCGCCATCGGGTCGGATGTGAAAGGGACGATGTCCATCGTGATCTACGCAAGCGGCATCGGCTTCGCATTCCTGAGCCCATGGATCTCCTATGCGCTGTACGCATCGGTAGCGATCATGTGGTTCGTCCCGGATCGACGCCTGTCGAGACAGGTCGCCGCGGAGTAGGCGGGTCCGACAGGGCTCAGGATCGTTGATCACACGGGCAGTCCGCGCCGGCGAGCCCGATCCTCCCGAGGGACCGGTGGGCGATCAGTGGAAGAGTGCTCCGTGTCGTTCCCGAGCGACCTCGGGAGGGATACCGTCGTAGCAGTCGATCCACCTCTGGCACGGTGCACAGAACACGCACACGAGTTGACCCGACCCGGCGACGGACCCGTCTGCCGGGGTGATCTCGCGTTCCACGAGGCCGGTGGGGATGCCATCGGCCTTCTCCACGGTTCGTCGTGCCAGGGTTTCTCTCCCCAGATAGTCGTCCTGGTCCATCCCGCGTCTCCCGATCACACTTCCACCAGGTAGGAACGACCCGCGGGGGCCATGACTTGAGCCAAAGTTCGGATCGGAACCTCAACCAAAGCTAAATCGACCGGATCGGAGGACGGTTTGCCGCCCAGGAATCGCCGTGCCGGGCCAACCGTCGCCGGCTAGGCGGGCCCGGTGGCCGCCCGACCGGCGCCTACCCGACCGGCGCCTATTTGCTGTAGATGCCGGTGTCGAAGGTCGAGGTGACACTCTTCGCCTCGCCGAGGCGGGCCAGCCCGAACAGGTCCTCGATCGACGCCAACGACGAGTAGTGGTTGTAGTCCTTGGTCACCACCGTGCCCGGCTTGATGAACGGTGAGAGAAGCACCGCACCCACGACGCCGCCGCCGGGACCGCTCTGCCCATTGCCACCTTTGTCGGCCGCCGGCCCCTTGGTCTCGCCGCAGCAGGCGGTGGTATCCAGCTTCGGTTCCTCGGCCTCGTCGAATGTGACCTCGATGAGCCCATTCTGCCGGTACGCAGCCGAGGCCTGGATGATCGGTACCCACGTGCTCAGCCACTTGTTGATATCACCGACGGCCGAGCCGCCCCCCTGGCCCGCGCCGGTCGTGTTGGTGCAGGGATAGTCGTGCCCGTCGTCGCACAGGTTGGGGGTGATGAAGCTGAAGTTCGGGGTGGTCGACGCCGACTTGAGGTCGGTGACCAGGCCGGTAACCCCGGCCGGCGTGCCGGTCGGCATTGTACCGTCACGCGTCCCATCGGCACGACGTCCTTGTCGCACTTGGTCGGTGTTGCCGATGATGGAATGGAAGTACACGAACGGGTTGTGGCGGGTGGTGTAACCGTCGCTCCCGGCGCCGTTTCGTCGGATCTGATTTCGCTCCCACGGTCGGATGCCCACAGGTCGTGCCCCCGTCACGGGACGGATCGTTGCCCATGTCCTCCTCGTAACCCTTCCATGTGAGCCCCTTCGCACTGAGCTGGCTGGCCAGCGTGGTCACCGCCGTCGGGAAGACACAGCCCGCACCCTGCTGGATCCCGTTCTTCTGGCCATCCCCGGCCGGGAAGTTGACGTAACCCGATGTGAGGCAGTCGAACTGGTTGTCGGAGTTGGGCGGCTGACCAGAGATGAATCCGACGTAGTTGTCGTTGGAGAAGTGTCCGATCCCGTAGTACTTCTTGAGCAGCGCCCTTTGCTCGGCAAGGTCTTGGCCAGATAGGGATCAGCGTCGGCGATCCGAAGGTGGCCGAATAGTCGTTGTTCTCCAGCATGATGACGAACACATGGCGGATGGCCGGCAGCTTCGTTGTCCGGACGGCCCACGGTTTGGCGGCCGAGGCGAGAGGTGCGTACTGGATCAGCAGTGCGCCAACCCCCAACAGTGCTGCCCCCGCGACGATGGCCGTACGGCCCTTCCTGCGCTTGTCCATTTCGGATTCCCCTCTCGAAGCCATGGCCGCCGTCGGCCGAACGGCAACTGTCGTCCACATCGGCCCGCAAAATGTACCAGGGCGGGGAGCATCTTTCTCGCGTCTCGATACCCGCTGGTCGAGGCTCCGTTGTGAGCGACCTCGCCGTCATCGCAGCCCGATGCGCCTCACCGCACCCGAGGTGGGCCCAGTGGGCCCCGCCGCTGCGCATGACTCGATACGCTCACCACAATGACCGAAGGGCACAAGGGGACATTCCGGTTCTGGCCTGAAGGCTACGGATCTCTCCAGCGACTGAGCGGGGTTGTCAAAGCGTCCGGCCTGGAACCGGGTCTCCTCGAGTTGGTCAAGATGCGGGCCTCCCAGATCAACGGCTGCGCGTACTGCATCGATATGCACTCCAAGGATGCCCGAGTACAGGGTGAGTCCGAGCAGCGTCTCTACGCGTTGAGCGCCTGGCGGGAGACGCCGTTCTTCACGCAACGTGAGCGGGCGGCCCTGGCGCTCACGGAAGCGGTGACGCTTATCGCCCAAGGAGGGCTCTCATCGGACATCGTCGATGAGGCATCCTCGGTCTTCGCCCCCGAGGAACTCACGCGGCTCCTCTATCTGATCATCGAGATCAACGCCTGGAACCGGCTGGCCATCACGACCGGAAGCCCTGAGCCCGGGAGCTACCTTCCGGCCGATCGGTCAGAGAACCACGGGACCGACGACTGACGGATCCCTCGGGTTCCCGACCGCATCGTTCAGGCGCCCCTTCGCCTCCGGACCGGAATCCCGGACCGCCGTCGGATCACGCGGGCGCGAGCGGGCCGAGCGATGTGGAACGGGTGAGATGCCACACCCAGGCTCCGTCCGACCGGGTTGGCGGGAATCCGACCGTGGCGGTGAGCGCGGCCACGGTCCCCGGCTCTGCGTCCTCCGGAATAACGACGACAACAAGCGGTCGCCAGCGGATCAGCGCGGATCGGATCGTCTCTTGCTCGGCCACCGTCAGGCCGCTCGGGTCGGCACTCAACGCCCGGAGGGCAGCGACAGGACCGCCGAGTGCACTCATCATCTCGTCGTTGACGCTGTTGCCTCCCGGAACGAAGACGAACCCCCCGATGAGGTCGAAGCCGTCATCCACCTCGGCCTGCCAGCCCATGGGGCTCGAGGCGACGCCGTAGGTGAGCGGGATGCTCAGTACGGCGGTCCCGGCCGGGAGGCTCCTGGCATCGTGCTCGAACCAGGCCGGTACCGCGGCCGTGGTGATGCGGAAGGGGACCGAGTACGTGTCGATCATCGGAATGAACGCCAGGACCGTGCAGACGAGGAGGAGCAGGCGGGCGCCCCGGCGCCGCGTGGCCGCGGCGACCCCCGGCCACCGCCGGCCAGCGGCGCACCACCACCCGTCGATGGACGCGGCCGATGAGGAGGCCTGCACACAAGGAGACCGGGAGGGCGAAGCGCCTGACGATGATGTTCGACAACAAGGGCAGCCGGGCCCACAGCCACGCCGGGACGAATTCGAGGATCCAGGTCGAAATTCCGACGCCCGCGATGACGATGCAGGCCCGGCGCCGCCACCACAGCGGACTTGAGGCGACGATGGCGACGAGCAGTCCGATGCCGAGATAGTCGACGTTGGGGCCCTGGGGCCCGAGGTAGCCCACCGCCCTGAGACTGGCGTAGCTGTTGGAAACATTGGGGCCGGCGGAGATGATCCCGGAAGCCGAGGCCGATGCCACCGGCCAGAAAGGCCCAGTGATGTGGCGGGGTCCCTCCAGATAGAACCAGACGGGATAGGCGAGAGCAGCCGCGGTCAACGTCGCCTCCGACCGAGGCGGCGACCAGAAGTTGCCGGCGAGCCGCCACCACCACCTGCGGCCGGCACACCATCGCGCCCAGCACGCAGAGTCCTCCGGTTACCGCGGTGATGGCCAGCACCTCGAGGCTGGTGAAGAACTCGAGGATGGTGAGCGCGCCGAGCAAGAGACCGGTGCGAACCGGGCGCGTCCCCCGGCTCAGCAACCGCAGGCCGAGCAGGAGCAGCAGCGGCAGATAGGCCGTCAGGGTCAGATCGAGATGACCCAGCACGGTGTTGCGCAGCACGAAGGGCGAGAATGCATACAGTCCGCCGGCAATGATCCGGGCCCCGACCAGTCGGGAGAAGCGGCCGGCGAGTGCGAAGGCCGCCCAGCCCGAAAGGACCGGCGCCAGCACGTTGGCCACATTGAACGACGCCACGGGTCCGAAGAGGAGCGTGACGGGGGACAGCACGGCGGCGGGCGCCAGCCAGCTCGTGTTGGACAGCACGTTGACCCCACCCAAGCGTGACCACATGGCGTTGGTCAGAAACGGGCTGTGCCCGTGGGCCACCGCCCAGGGAAGCCACTCGAACCACCACACTTGCTGCACGGTGTCGCCGCAGTTGCAGGTAATGGCGTGGGCCGGGCTGCCGCCGAACCAGACGTGGGCCCAGAGGACCAGAGCCACGGCCAGGTAGGTGCCGACTGCGAGGAGGTGAAGCGAGATGGGTGTCCGGGGAGATGGTGGGAGCCGCCGGCCGTCCGGTTGCCGTGCTTCAGGCGCAAGATCTGTGCGAGGACTGATCGGGGAATCGTTCGCAGCCTCCCGCACCAGGTCGGTGGTCACGGTCGGGGGGATCCCTCCGTGCGGAACGGCTCGGTCGCGGGCGGATCGATCATCGGGGGCACCATGTGCCGGCACCGCCCACTCCCGAGGGCCACTCGGGCAGGACCGCACATTCGGAAGACCGCCATCTGTCCGATATCGCTACTGCCCTCCTCCTCGGTCGGTGAACCGGATCGAATCCGCCTGGCACAGGGGCGTTGTATGGAATCCGCGGGAACGGGGCTTACCGGTGTCTGGTCATCCGATGTCAGGTGGATTCGGGCATCGTGGGTCGCACCTGTGTGGCCGGAAGCGTATCCGCTCGACGGCCAGATCGGGAGACCAGTGCCCAGCCCGAGCCGTCATCCGCCCGGATTCTCGCGTACAGCGGTCAACGAACGGCGGTCGGTAGCCACGCTCGGGCCGGCTACACGGACTGGAGCATCCAGATGCGAGCGGTGCAGGGGTCGCTGAGCGGCCACTCCAGGCCTTCTTCCATGAGCGCCGCCCCTCGTCGTCGCTCCACGTCGGTCCGGGTCATGTCGGGGCCGCCTGCGAGATCGACGGCGACGATCTCGTAGATCCGGTTCGGGTGGAGCCCACCCGGCCGCAGCGGTCCGGCATCGTCGGTGGGTGTGGCCAGTTGGAAGGCGAAGACCACCGCCCGGTCGCCGTCAGCGGACACGATAGGCGAGGGCGGCGCGCTCGCCCGGAGGGACCAACCGCCACAGGTCCCCCTGTTGGACGAGCGGCCGGATGTCGCGGTACAGCTCCACCGCTCGGCGGCAGACGGTGCGCTCGTCGTCGGTGAGGCCGGCGAAGTCGAGATCGAAACCGAACCGTGCGCTCATGGCCACCGCGCACCCGAAGGCGATCGGGCGGTCGCCTTCCCGGGTCACGTGGGCGGCGACCACGTTGGCGGGCAGGAAGTGCGACGCGGCCCACTGCATCCGCACACGGTCGACGGGATCGGTGTTGTCCGACAGCCAGACCTCGTGGAACCAGCGCAGTGACCCGAGGTCGACTCGCCCCCCGCCCGAGGCGCACAGCATGAGGGTCTGCTCGGGGTGGCGCTCGGCCACGGTCTCCATCAGGCGCCAGGTGGCCCGGGCGTGGTCGACCCAGTAGTTGGCCTGACGGTCGGCGCCCAGGGTGGGGGACCCGGGATCGGTCAGGGGGCGGTTGGCGTCCCATTTGAGGTAGCTGATGCCCGGGTTCTCCGCCAGGACGCGGTCCACGACACCGCACACGAAGTCGGCGACGTCGGGCTGCAGGACATCGAGGACGAGCTGGTGCCGCCATCGGCGTGGGCGCCGCGCCGGCTGGCCCACCACCCAGTCCGGATGCTCGGCGTAGAGGGTGGAGTCCGGGTTGACCATCTCGGGTTCGACCCACAGCCCGAACCGGACGCCGCGCTCGTCCGCCCGCGCGATGAGAGGACCGAGGCCACCGGGCAGCTTGGCCTCGTCGACCTGCCAGTCGCCCAGGCCCGACCGTGTCGTCGTCCCGGGGGTGGGTGTCGCCGAACCAGCCGTCGTCGAGCAGGAAGAGCTCCGCACCGAGGTCCGCCGTGTGGTCGATGAGCCCGAGGAGCCGCTCCGTGTCGAACGAGAACGAGGTGGCCTCCCAGTTGTTGACGACGATCGGCCGCAGCTGGTCGCCGTCGCGGGTGGCGTGCTCGCGTACCCAGCGGTGGAGGCGGCGGCTCAGCGGACCCACCCCTTCGGTCGACCAGACCCAGATCTGCTCGGGGGTGACGAAGGTGGCACCGGGATCGAGCACGTACTCCGCGGCCGCCGGGTTGTGCCCGCACCAGACCCGCACCGTGGGGGCGGTCGTCCGCTCGAAGGCGAAGCGGGTGTTGCCGCCCCAGGCCAGCGCCCCGGCGAGGAGCGGTGCCGCTCGACTCCTCGGGCGACCCGTCGGGGGCGAGCAGGAAGAAGGGGCAGGACCGCAGGTGGGGCTGCACGCCGCCGCGCGAATCGACGACCTTGGTCCCGGGCGTGAGGGACTCGGTGGTCGTGGTCCACTCAGCGGACCAGTCGCCCCCGCCGAAGTGGGTCAGGTGGGGTGAGGCGGCGGCGAGCAGGGGCGAGGCGGCGGCGACCTCGTGGAGGGTGACCGCCCCGGGCTGACGGTTGGTGATGCTCACCCACTGGCGCAGGACACCGTGGTCCTCGGTGCGGAAGCACACCGTGACCTCGAGCGGGCAGTCGGGGTCGACGAGGAGGATGTCGGTCTCGGGGCCGACCACGCGGACGTCCTCCACCCTGAGGCGGGTGGTCGTGGTGCCGTCGCTGTGGGTGACCCGCAGCGAGGGCGCCCGGGTCGGTTCCTCGTCGTAGGCCGGATAGGCCAGGGGGTACAGCGCCGGGGGGATCCCGGGCCGGCAGCCGCTGCATATGGGCGTCGATGTCCGGCCCGAACCCTGCCTGGCGCAGCCGACCCTGGTCGTCGACGAGGAAGCCGTAGCCGGCGCCCCCGGACGACACCACGATGCTGGTCATCGGACCACCATTGCAGAGCGCCGGCATTCCGCCAAGCGTCGCCGGCGCGTGGATGGCTCAGGTGACGATCAGGTAGATGCTCTTGCCGATGAGCCAGAACCCGAGAGCCAGGGAAACCACGATGATGACCTGGTCCTTGTGGGTCTCGATCCAGGTTCTCGTGGCTGCGAGAAATGCCTGGGTCTTCTCCGGGCGGATCGCAGCGTAGACCTCGAGGGCGACGTAGGTGATCACCGACAGCACGCAGAACAGGATCAACGCGATCGAGCTCCCGAAGGTGGTGAGCTTGGCCCCGGAGATCACCGCCACGCCGGCGGCGATCAGACCCCAGGGCTGGACGAGCGGGCCGAGGGCGAGGGCGAAGACGGGGGTCATGTTGTCGATGCCCGTCTGCCACTTCGGCACCTTCTTCGGCTTCTTGGGCTTGCCCATCCGTCGCCACTGCCGCACCGCGATGAGAACCAGCACCACTCCGATGGCGATTTTGGCCGCCAGGGCGGCCAGTGCCGGAGAGGTGCTCGGCTTCGGTGGGTTGTTGCCCGTCACGACGAGGGTCAAGGCCACAACCGTGACCAACGAAATCAACCACCCGAGGATGAAGGCTGCGCCCTTGCGAACGCCGCCCTTTGATGCCAACACCAGTATGAATGCCGTCAGCGGGATGGGCTCGAGCGTGATGGCCAACCCAATCAGAGTGAGGTCAATGACCACCCGTCCTCGACCCTCCCTTCTTCACTCGAACGAGGCCTGTAGCCTCGACATCCCACGGTCAAGCCGGTTCAGCGCAGCATAGGGGCACGGTCGGACTTCGGTCTGGGCTATCGGACAGTGGCGTGGGCCCAGGGTGATGGCGTCCTGAGATCCGCAGCGGACACGTCCTGGAGATCGGCAGAGGACAATCGTCCGTCCAGCCTGTACTCTTCGATCAATCGAGAGTGAGGATGGGATGCCAATGGGACCGGTCGAGTACATCGTTGTGAGCTTCCCGGGAAACCAGTTCAACGGCAAGATCGCTCCCGAGCTCGTGGCGCTCGTGGAGTCAGGGGCTGTGCGGATCCTCGACCTCATCTTCATCGGCAAGAATGCAGAGGGAGGGGTACTCGCATTCGAGATCGATGATCTGGCCGACATGGTGGGTTTCGACAAGCTGCCAGGTGAGGTCGGTGGCCTGATCGGCGCCGAGGACATCGAATTCATCGGTTCGCAGTTGGAACCCAACTCGTCGGCGGCCTTGCTCATCTGGGAGGACGTCTGGGCAGCTCCGTTCGCGGCAGCGGTCCTGGAGTCCGGTGGGGTCCTGCTGCAAGGTGCCCGAATTCCCCATGACGTGATCCAATCCGCACTCGACGCGCTGCCGCCGGCAGTCTGAGACAGACAGAACCAGGAGCACCTACACCATGATGAGACGACGCCCCATCGCCAGGGCCGCGGTCCGCACCACGGCAGTGGTCGGCACAGCGGCCGTTGTAGGAAGCCACGTGGCCAACAAGCAGGCCCAAGCACAGGCGGCCCAGACCCAGCAAGCAGCACCCGAGCCGCAATATGCGCCTGCGCCGGCCGCTCCGGCCGCTCCGGCTCCCGACCCGATCGAGCAGTTGACCAAGCTGGCCGCACTCAAGGATTCGGGCGCCCTCACCGAGGCCGAATTCGAGGCGGAGAAGGCGAAGCTCCTGGCCTGAGCTCACGAATGGGCCTCCGGCGCTCGCCAGGCCCACGCGGAACGGTCAGGGGAATTCAGCAGGGAGCATCGAAAGCATCACCGCGTCCAACCGGCCGCCTTCGTGAGCCCAGTACGCTCGCAGCACTCCTTCGGGCCGGAACCCAACTCGCTGGGCAAGGAGCAGCGCGGGCACGTTCTGGACGGCCACCAGGGCCTGGAGCCGCTGAATGTCCAGAGCCTTCGCGCTCCAACCTGCGAACATTCGGAGTGCTTCCGTTGCGATCCCTCGCCCACGAGCCCGTTGGACAACGCCGCATCCGAACTCGCCCACCTGATGGTCATACATCATGACCATGACCTCGCCCAGGTAGGCATCACTCGATTCTTCGGCGATCACCAGGTGGAGCAGTTGATCGTCACTGCGGTACTGCTCGAAGAGTTCGACGACACCAGCAGGATCATCTGCCGGTAGTGGAGGCACCCAGAGGGCCGTCGCCTGATCCCTGCCGAACTCCAAGGCTGCTTCGAAATCGCTTTCACGGGAACGGACGCAGGATGAAGTTCGATCCACCGAGCTGGGGTTCCGGATACGGGAGCATGGCGCCAATCTGAGTCAGGAGCCCTCCAACTCTGCATCGATGGGCTGTGTGACCGCGTCGATGAGAGCCAGGTGGGTGAAGGCCTGGGAATTCCCGAGGTGCTCCTCGGGGGTGGCATCGATCTCCTCGGCGTACAAGTTCATGGACCGGCGATGGACAGCACCGTGCTGTCGGAGAGAAAGGCGTACTCGGCGATGGGAGGAAAGTCGCTCATGGCCTTTGGCGCTCCTAGCTCGAGGCAGAACTCGGCATGCCGTACATGGGGGCGAACATCTGCCGAGGCCGAGATTACCGGCACTGCCGGTGGGACGGGCCCCGGGACGGGAGAGGGGTTTGACGCCCCGCCATCCTCGTCAGGCTCTCTATTCCTGCCTCATCGTTCGGCGCATTTGGTTCGTCCCCGCTCGACTCCGATGTGTTGGGGTGCGCATCGGGACCGGAATCATGCTCCGAGATCCTCCGGCGCACCAGAAAGAGGGCCACTGCGACAACGGCCGCCCGCCCAGGACTACGGAGAGGAACACGACCGCGCCCACTCTGATCTGGTGCGCCCCCCCGGACTCGAACCCAGGAACCTGCGGATTAAGAATCCGCTGCTCTACCGTTGAGCTAGGGGCGCCCGGGCAGCTTACGAGCAAGCCCCCGAGGCGTCAACGCAATGGGCGGGTCTCGCGGCCACCGGGGCATGCTCCAGCGACGACGGGGGCGGGTGGGCCGAACGCTGGCCGCTCATGGGACCGGCGGCACACAGTGGGCCGGCACGGTCGCGGGCGGGGGAGTCAGTCCGAGCCGCCACGACAGCCACGGCAGGGAGAGGCGGAATGCGGCCGCCCAGAATGTGAAGGAGTGGTCACCCGGCGGTGAGGATTCGCAGACCTGCATCCCGGTCCTTCTGGCCAGTGAGGCCAGTTGGTGCGACGCGGCCAGGGGCTGGGGATCGCTCTGGCCGGCGGTGAACCATCCCGCCGAGCCCGGATATTGGTGGCCGGTCAGGAGGTTGACCGGGTTGTGGGCCTCGTAGTCGGCCTTCGACCCCCCGTAGAGCTGGACGATCGTCTGTTGGGCGTCGTCGTTCTCGTAGGTGGGCGAGGCATAGCCGGAGTAGGACGCGAACGTCGAGAAGATCTGCGGGTTGCGTAGGGCGAGCATCGTCGAACAGGTACCGCCGGCGGACAGGCCGGCCACGGCCATGGCGTGCTTGCCGATGGCCGCGTTGAACTCCGCCTGCATGTAGTTGGGCACGTCCTTGATCAGGTAGGTCTCGGCATTCCCGAAGACACTGTTGGAGCACTCGCTGTCGCTGGTCAGGTTCCCGTTGTTGTCCGGGATGACCAGGAGGGGGGCGACCCCGTGGTGCAGTTCGGCGAAGGCGGTCGAGGTGGTGTCCGCGTAGCCGGCCCGGGTCCAGTCGGAGGGCTCCCCCGGGACGCCGGCGATCAGTTCGATCAGAGGCAGCTGAGGTTCGGGATTCTTGAACCACACGGGGGGAAGGTAGACGTAGGCCTGTCCGGTGTTGAATTTCGAGATGGTGGCGGGGATGGTCACCTCGATGGTCTCACCGTGCGTGGGCAGCTTGCCGGTACGCCGGACCTCGTCCCGGATGGCCTTGAGCTGGGGGAGGTCGGTGAAGTTGGCGGCGCTCTTCCCCAGCAGTCGGGCCAGTGTGGGGTAGTAGTCGTAGTTCTGGTTGATCACGGTGAAGGCGGCCAGGATGCAAAAGACCAGCGCGATCACCGAGAAGGATGCGCAGGATCCAGTGCGCCCGGCTCCACCCGAGGACGATGATGACCACCGAATACCAGATGAGCCATGCCCACAGGTAGAAGGAGGTCGGAAACTCAGCCGGGACCAGGTTGAACACGTGGATGGCCACGCCGGTGAGCACCGTGAGGACGAAGCTGATCGGTACGCCGACCGGCAATTGCCATTTCCATGCCCCGTCGTGCCATCCCACCGACAGCACCACCGATGCGATGGCCACGATGACAACCGTCCGGGGGAACCAGCCCGTGATGAGATCGATGTTGATAGCAAGGGTTCTCATGATTTCCGTCTGCCTAAGATAACCATGGTGGTCCGATGTGACTGGGACCGGTCAATGACAACCCGAGGAAGTGGGTAGAAGCCGTGAAGGACCCGGGAGACGAGGAATCGGAGACTCGGACACTGGACGTGCTGGGGGCCGAGCGCCGCAAGAAGCGCGAGATTCTCGCCGACCAAGGAATCGATCCCTATCCTGCCCGCTTCGACCGGACGGCCACGGCGGCCGAATTGCGGGCCCGATATGGTGATCTGGAGGCCGACGTCCGCACCGGGGAGACCGTGCGGATGGCCGGGCGCCTGACCAGCATCCGTGGCCACGGGCGTCTGTCCTTCGCCACGCTCCAGGATGTGACCGGATCGGTTCAGTTGCTCATGCAGGAGTCGAATCTCTCCGACCAGGCCAAGCTGGTGCTGGCCAATTTCGACCTCGGTGACTGGATCGGTGCCGAAGGCGAGGCGATCACCAGCAGACGGGGAGAGCTCTCGGTCGACGTCACCGAGCTGTGGCTACTGTCCAAGGCGCTGCGCCCGCTGCCCGACAAGTGGCACGGGCTGACCACGACCGACACCCGCTATCGGCAGCGCGAGGTCGACCTCCTGGCCAATCCGGACAGCCGCCGGGTGTTCGACACCCGTTTCAAGGCTGTCGCCGCGCTGCGCCGCCAACTGCTGGCCGAGGACTTCGTGGAGGTGGACACGCCGATCCTGCAGCCGCAGGCCGGTGGCGCATTGGCCCGGCCCTTCATGACCCATGCCAACGCACTCGACATCGACCTCAGCCTTCGTATCGCTCCCGAGCTCTATCTGAAGCGCCTGGTGGTGGGGGGCTACGAGCGGGTCTTCGAGATCGCACGCAATTTCCGCAACGAAGGGGTCGACACCCGGCACAGCCCTGAGTTCACCGCGCTCGAGGCCTACCGGGCGTTCGGCGACGTGAATGACGGGATGGAGTTGACCGAACGCCTCATTGTGGAGGCGGCCCGGTCGGCCACGGATCGGCTGGTCTTCGAAGTCGGCGGGAAGTCGGTCGATCTGACTCCTCCGTGGCCACGTCGTCAGCTCCTCGATTGGCTCGAGGAGGTGGTCGGTCGCCGCCTCCATCCCAGCGACCCGGTCGATGACGTGCGGGCGGTGTGCACGGAGCACGGCGTCGACTTCCTACCCGAGTGGGGTGCGGGAAAGCTGATCTTCGAGCTCTACGACACCATCCTGCTGCCTACCGTCGTCGACCCGGTGTTCGTCTGCGGCTTTCCGGTCGAGGTATCGCCGCTGGCCAGACGGACGCCCGACGACCCGACCCTGGCCGATCGATTCGAGCTGGCCATCGACGCCAAGGAGTTCGCCAACGGGTACAGCGAGCTCAACATTCCCGAGGAGCAACAGGAGCGGTTCCGCGGCGAAGCCGATGCGGCCGCCCGCGGTGACCTCGAGGCCCACCCGGCCGATATGGCCTTCGTCAGGGCGCTCGAGTACGGCTTGCCGCCCACTTCTGGGATCGGCATCGGTGTCGACCGCCTCATCATGCTCCTGGCCGAGGTGGAGGCCATACGTGACGTCATCCTCTTCCCGATGATGCGTCCCGAGGCGAGCAGTTGACCGAGGCGACCGCGTCGGAAGGCCGGCCCGGGCCCGTGCTCGATCCGGCCTCCGATGGGGAGCCGCACGTGGCAGAGGCCCCAGCCGTCGGTGCGACAGAGGAGAGCCCACCTCCCTCCCTCATCGACGCCAAGGTGGAGTTGGAGTTGCCGGTCCGGAGCCGTACGATTCTGGTCAGCGATCTCCACCTCCCCGCGGTGGCCACCCCGACCTCGACCGCCGTGGCCGACGAGATCGCCGCCACCCTGGGGAAGTGCCATGGGCCTGCCGCCTTCGTGATCGCCGGGGACGGATTCGAGATGCTGGCCGGGCCCCCGGACGTGGGCATGATCCTCGATGCCCACCCCCAGTTCACCCAGGCCGTGGCCCAGTTCGCCTCGGACGCCGACCACAGGGTGGTCGTGCTCTCCGGCAACCATGACGGTCGGCTGGCCTGGGACGGTCACTCGGTCGAGCAGCTGAGGAGGCGTCTGGGCGTCGACGAGTTCGCCCTGGCCTGTGACCTCGTCATCGGCACCGAGGACGGGACCCAACGGGTCAGGGTCGTGCACGGGAACCAGTCGGATCCCTACAACACGTTCGAGGATCCGTGGTCGCCGGTGGACACCCCGTTCGGCCACCACGTGGTCCGAGATCTGCTGCCCGAGCTCGAGTCGCGCCAAGCGCCGGGGTCGCTCCTCGAAGGAGTGCAGTGGCTCGACGGAGACGCGGCCGACTTCATCGGCTCGCGGCTCTTCTACCGCAAGGTGGTGGGGAAGCTGTGGTTGGTGGCCGTCCCCTTCGTGGCCATCCTGCTGCTCAGGCTGCTCTCCTTCCTCCCGGGTGTGCGGGGTGCCCTTCACCATCACGCCGAAGGATGGCTGCTCGGATTCGGGCTCCTGGTGGCGTTCATGGTCATCGTGGCCGCGGTGGCCGCGGTGGCGACCCTGCTCCGGGTCAACCGTGCCCTCCGGGAGACGGCGGTGAGCGCCCGATCCGATCCGGCCAGCCACAACGCCCCGCCCCGGGCCGAGGCGGCTCGTCTCGTCGCCCAGGGTTACGCCGGCATGATCTCGGGCCATACCCACGAACCCGAGCTCTCGGTCGTGGGAGACGGCTTCTATGCCAATACGGGCAGTGGCACCGCCTCCGTGGTGGGCCGTCAATCGCGGCTGCGACTGCCCCATCCCTTCATCACCGTGCACCGCTTCTCCTACGTCGAGATCGTCGGCGCGTCGTGGCTGGAGCTCAAGCTCTGGGTCAGGGAGGTGCCGGTCCGGCCTCCGGTCCTCCTCGAGCGCGTCGCCCTGGCTCCCTCGAAGGTGGACACGTCGACCACCTCACTGGTGGGGTCACTCCCCGATGGCCCCACCTGGCCCCTCGACGATGCCGGGCTCAAGCGGTGGGTCGTCCGCCGGCGGGTCCGGGAGGTGGCGGCCGGGGTCCTGCTGGTCACGGGTGTGCTCAATGTCATCTTCGCCCTGTTGTGGCCCATCACCTCGACCCGGCCGGTCGACCACTGGCTCCCCTTCGGCATCCATCCGCTCAGCGTGCCGGAGTCGGTCGTGGCCGGTCTGGCACTGTGCGGTCTGGCCCGGGGAGTGCGCAGGGGTCTGCGGCCGGTGTGGTTGGCCACGCTGGCGGTGCTCCTGGTGACAACGGCTGACCGGCTGATCCAGGGACGCCCGCCCGGGGGGTCGACCGTCGCTCTCGTCTACTGCCTGTGGCTCCTGCTCGAGCACCAACATTTCCGGGTCAGGCCTTCGGGGGTCAGCCGCCTGTTCGTCTGGATAGCCGCCGGCGGTCTGGTGGTCATCGCGGCCACCGCCGGTGTCGGCAACCTGTTCGGTCAGGGGCGCCGCGACCACTTCGATCTGATATTCCTGCTGGTCGTGGTGGTCGTCTTGTTCCTGCTCCTGTTGGTGGCGCTGCCCGGCCGCGAGTCCCGCCGGACCGGCGCCGCCCGGGAGGAGGCGTTCGCCCGGGCCCGGGCCATCATCGAGCACCATGGCGGCGACACCCTCGACTACTTCGCCCTCCGCGATGACAAGTCGTGGTTCTTCACCGGCGAATCCCTGGTCGCCTATTCGGTCATCAACGGCGTGATGCTGGTGTCGCCGGACCCGATCGGCCCTCCCGGGGACCGGGCCGAGGTCTGGTCGGACGCCATGGACTTCGCCCAGTCGAACAACTGGTCCCCGTCGGTGCTGGCCGCGTCGCAGTCCTGGCTTCCCGTCTACCGCGCAGCCGGGCTGGTCGACCACTACATCGGTGACGAGGCAATCGTCGACGCCGGCACCTTCTCGCTCAAAGGCAAGTCGATGAAGTCGCTCCGGGGTGCGTACAACCGGGTGAAGAAGTCGGGATGTCATGTCGAGTGCTTCGAGTCCACCGATGCCGTCTCGCCCGAGCTCCGGGCCCAGCTGCTCGAGCTCATGACCGAAACCCGTCAAGGTGAGGCCGAACGCGGGTACTCGATGACGCTGAGCCGAATCTTCGACCCGCGCGACGAGGGCCTTCTTCTGGCCGTGTGCTTCGGTGCCGACGGCCGGCCCATGGCCTTCAACCAGTACATACCGGCGAGTGAGGTCAACGGCTACTCGCTCGATCTGATGCGACGGTCCAACGATCCCGATGCGCCGAACGGTCTGACCGATTTCGTCATCATCGAGACGCTGCAGTGGATGGCCGAGCGGGGGCTCCACGGCCTCGGGCTGAACTTCGCCACCATGCGGGCGGTCATCGCCGGCGAGTCGGGTTCGGGCCCATGGACCTCGCTCGAGCGCTCGGTACTGCACAAGTTCAGCGACACCCTCCAGATCGAGTCCCTCTGGCATTTCAACCAGAAGTACGAGCCCCGGTGGAATCCCCGGTATGTGGTCACGGGGCCGTATCTGCCGCTGGCCAAGAGCAGCATCGCCATTGCCAGGGCCGAGGCGGTCACCGAGATCCCCGTGATCGGCCCGCTGCTCAAGAACCACGAGCGGGCTCACTCGGCCGATCGGAATTGACGGCGGCCGTCCGTACGGGGCCGGTCGCCGGACCGGGCCGTCCTCCATCGTGACCCAGGGCCGGAAGCGCCCTTGCCGAGGCGTCAGTCGCCTCGGCCCGTGCGGTACCGCTGGACCCACTCGGCGTTGAGCCGGTCGGCCAACTGCCTGTGCCCGGCTCGGATCTCGATCCCGGGGGGCCGTTCGAGCCCGAGGAACTCCAGCAGCCCACAAAGCAGGGAACTGCCGGTGCGGGGCGTCGCGCAGATCAGGTTCGAGTCGATGAGGCCATGTCCGCTCGGGCCGAGGCCCTGGTCGCCGTCAGACCCGCTCACCGTTCCTCCATCCCGCTCTTCGAGAGAGTACGGCGAACTCCCCGTTGGTAGCCTGCGGAGCGCATGTCTTCATTCATCTTCAATGTGACATTTGACGCCGCCGACCCGCGGCGGCTCGCCGCATTCTGGTCGGAGGTGACCGGGTACACGACGGTGGCGGAGCGGGACGACTTCGTCGCCCTGCAGGCTCCCGACAAGCGCGGCGTCCGGCGCATCCTTTTCTTCCAGGTGCCAGAGCCCAAGGTGGCGAAGAGCCGTATGCACGTCGACCTCGCTTCACGGGACCCGGCGGTTGAAGTGGCGCGGCTGGTCGCTCTGGGCGCCAAGAAGATCGAAGAACGCCAGGGCAATGGGACGAGTTGGACCGTGATGCTCGATCCGGAGGGCAACGAATTCTGCGTCGGCTGAACGGTCCGGAACGACATCCTCCGCTCCCAGCGCCGGCCACGGGATGCGCAGGCCGTTCATGTCATCACGGGTACTGCCCCGGCAAGCCCGGTCGGGGCCGACCGACGACCGGTGGCAACGTCGATCCATGCCGACTGGGGGAGCGCCCGTGCCTCCGGCACCAGGTGGGGTGCCCGCATGGCCAGCACCTCGATGAGTGCCTCGGCCGCAATGTCCCGGGCTACTGGATCGGGTTCGGTGGGCTCGACGATGTCCATCCCGTGGACGACCGCCTCGACGCAGCGGGTGGCGAGATAGTCGGCAAGGAGGATCGGGCCCTGCAGGGTCACGACGGTTGCGGCCAGGTCGGCGGCCCACAGCTCCGGCAGGGCATCGGCAGTCGCCTTGGCGAAGTCGATCCTCGCCTCGCCGGCTCCTTGCCGGGCCGACCTGTCGATGAGCGCGGCTAGTGAGCGGGTTCCGTCCAGATTCGCAGGCAAGGTGATCTGGGGTGGGCGAGCCGATGCGGTGGCCAGGAAATCGCGCAGCAGGATCGGCTGAAGACAGAGATGGGCGAGGACTTCCCGGTTGCGCCATCCCTCACACCGACTTGGGCGATCGAGCCTGATGGTCGGGAGCGCGGCGACGATGAGGCTCCACTGACGCACGAGGGCGTCTCGTATCCGCTCGCGGTCGGTGATCAGAGCGCCGGAACTCCGCTCTGGCCTCGGGCCTTCGGTGGGTCGGTTCGGGATCGGCGCACCCTCGCGATGGTCAGGGCCGGCGTCCGGTGTAGATCGCAGTGACGAATCGGCGTTCGACCTCTCCACCGAACTGGTGCACGACGAGCTCCTCGATGGTATCGAGAAGTCGCTCCTGCTCCCCGACCGGTCGGCGCAGCACCGTGGCCATCGAAGCGTAGAGAGCTCGTGCCCCTCGGGCGGAGAACACACGGGGGGAGCGGAACTGCTCTGATTCCAACTGGCTGAGCCCGGCCCAGCGGCCGAGGTCCCGCAAACGGCGCTCCTGATCCAATTGGAACGGAGGGCGCCCCGGCTCGTCGAACGCCCCCCTGGTGGACGGCCCCAGAATCTGTTCGACCGCCTCGGCAAACGGGTCCGGATGCCCGGGGTCCCTGAACAAGGTCCACCAGACGGCCACCCATCCGCCCGGTCTCACACACCGTCCCAGCTTGGCGAGCCCGATCTGTTGGTCCACCCAATGAAGCGATGTCGCCGCCACCGAGAGGTCGAATTCGGCGTCGGGCAGGTCGGCTTCTTCGAGTGACGCCGCCACCACCTCGACATCCGGGTGGGCGTCGGCCAGGTAGCCGGCGAGTCCCGGGTCGGGCTCGACCGCGGTGACCGAGGCGCCGGTGGCCAGCAGATGACTCGTGACCAGGCCGGTCCCCGGCCCGATCTCGAGGATCCGGGATGCGGTCCGGAGTCCGCATCGCTCGACGAGGACCCGATAGACGCGATCCGGATAGTCGGGGCGACCGGCTTCATACCGTTGTGGGTCGGAGCCGAACAGGAACCGACCCTCATTCCGTTGCAGGAGATCGCCCGGGTCCGTCCCCATGGTTCGAGTCTACGGGCAGGACCGGGGCGAGCCGGGCCGGCGATGGTCGGCCCGCCGGCTCGATGATGATCGCCGGCATGACCCGTGGGCCGCGTTCCCCGGCCGCAATCAGCGTGGCGCCCGGTTCGTCCATCCGTTATAACTGGGGGCCGGCGACTGACAGGAGGCAGCGGTGAGCGTGGTCAACCCGTACCTGCAGGGAAATTATGCACCGGTGGCCGAGGAAGTGACGGTGGCCGACCTGCAGGTGACCGGAGCCCTTCCGGACTCGCTCAACGGTCGCTACCTCCGGAACGGGCCGAACCCCGTGACGGCCCCGGATCCTGGCAGCTACCACTGGTTCACGGGCGACGGGATGGTACATGGCATCCGGATCGAGGACGGAAGCGCACGCTGGTACCGGAATCGATGGGTCCGTTCGGGCGAGGTGGCCACGGCGCTGGGTGAGGGCCCTCATCCCGGGCCGATCGTCGATGGAATGGATTTTTCTCCGAACACCAACGTCATCGTTCATGCGGGCAGGACGTACGCCATCGTCGAAGCCGGGGCGCGGCCCTACGAGTTGACCGACCTCATGGAGACCGTCGGGGCATCTGACTTCCAGGGCACTCTCCCGGGCGGCTACACCGCACACCCCAAGCGCGACCCGGACACCGGCGAGCTGCACGCCGTCTCCTACTACTGGGCGTGGGGCAATCAGGTGCAGTACACGGTCGTCGATGCGGACGGGCGGGTCAGACGGGTCGTCGACATCCCCGTCGGTGGACCGGTGTCGATCCATGACATGTCCCTCACGAGCACCTACGCGGTTATCTACGATCTCCCGGTCGTGTTCAGCCCGGAGGCCCTGGCCGAAGGGTTCTCCTTTCCCTACCGCTGGTCGGAGAGCTACGAGAGCAGGGTCGGGCTTCTCCCGCTCGAGGGCGGGGCGGGCGACGTCGTGTGGTGTGATGTGGACCCCTGTTACGTCTTCCACCCGATGAACGCCTACGACGAGGACGGGACGGTGACCATCGATCTCGTACGGCACCCCAAGATGTTCGCAACCCACCTGATCGGACCGGACGAAGGGGCACCGGTGTTGGAGCGATGGACGATCGATCCCCAAGCCGGCAAGGTGGCCACCCAGGTGCTCGACGATCGTCCCCAGGAGTTCCCGCGGGTCGACGAGCGGGTGGTGGGGCGCAGGAACCGCTACGGGTACAGTGCGGCTCTGGTCGACGGGGAGAAGGACGTCGGGTTCACCATGGGCGGTGCACTCATCAAGCACGACCTGTCCGCTGGGTCGAGCGAGATCAGGGCTCTCCCGGGTGGAGCCGGAGAGGCTGTCTTCGTGCCCGAGACCGCCTCCTCCGCCGAGGACCAGGGTTTCGTCCTGAGCCTGGTCTATGACGCCGACCGCCAGGCCAGCGATCTGTGGGTGTTGCACGCACAGGACTTCACCGGGGACCCGGTCGCGGTCGTCCACCTTCCCGTACGCGTGCCGTACGGCTTTCACGGCAACTGGGTCGCCGACATCGCATAGCCGTCGGCCGGATCGAGTCCCGCGCCTGTCTCGTCGCCAGGGGCGAACACCTCATCGCCGCCATTCGACCCCGCCTGCTCTAGTGGTCCGGCGCGCGGGCGACGGCGAGCAGGTGCCCGCTCAGCCCGAGGACCGCAGGTTCACTCTCCACCGAGCGGGCAGAATTGAGAATGACAGCCCTGCCCTCCGGCGTGTTCCAGTGCTCTCCGAGGTGACTGAGCCATCCGGCCAGACCCTCGATCCCGACCAGGTCCAAGAGCTCGAGCCCGGCGCCGGTGATCTCGTTCCGGAATTGCGCCGGGTCGTGGAGATAGGCGGTCGTGAACCAGTGCTCCCTGTTGTCGGGATTGCGATGCTGACCTTCCGCCAGATCACGTTCGACGATGGTGCGGAATTCGGGATCGAACAGGTATCCGCGGGCGAGCCCGTCGAAGAGCGACGCGAACCGACTGATGGCTGCCACCGCGATGACACCCGACGGGCGGACGACCCGGGCCGCTTCCCGAAGAGCCCGCATGCGGTCGGAGAGGTCGGTGAGGTGGTAGAGGGGCCCGAGGAGCAGCACGCAGTCGAAGCTGTCGTCCGCTTGGCCGAGCTGCCTGGCGTCACCGACTTCCGCGGTCACTCCCAACGCTCCGAGATCGTGTACGACCTTGTCGACATGGCGGGGCGTGAGGTCGACGATGTGCACCCGGTAGCCATCCCCGGTGAGCCACGCGGCATGGACACCCGTCGCCCCTCCGACATCGAGGATCCGGGCCGGCGGCGCCGGCAGGTGACGGCGGAGGACCTCCTGGGTCCTCAGAAGCTCCAGCTCACCCATTCCGGAGCTCATGCGGTCCTCTTCACGAATGGACTCGTAGTGGCCGATGATCGCGTCGAACTCGTCCATCCCCGAAACCATAGGAGGGAATCCCCACGCCCATCGCCTCGAGTGTCGTCCCCGGGGGCCGGAGGCTCGTCCTGGCACCCGGCTGACGGCCGGGCCTGCCGTCATCCTCCGGCGGGGCGGTGCCGATCTGGGCGATACTCTCGATTCACTCGGGCCCACTCCAGCCTGCCGGGCGCCGACGTGAGCAGCTGAACATCGGGAAGGAGCCGGCCATGGCCAGGATGCGATTCAACCACATGGAGCTTTCGTTCCCCTCGGGAACGCTCACCCAGGACTTCCGCGACGACGTCGACGCGTTCTACTGCGGCGTGCTGGGCTGGGAATCGCTGGACACCGAGGTCGTGGGGCAGTCATGCCATCTTCTCCGTCCCGACGATGGTCAGTTCATCCTGTTGGCCGAAGGTGCAGAGCCGATATCGTCTCCGGGCTATGACCACCTCGGCCTGCTTCTGGACACCCGTGCCGAAGTCGACGCCGTCCTGGCCGAGTGTCAGACGTTCCGTCTGAAGGACCAGCGGCTGCGCATCAAGGAGTATGACGACCTGGTTGGTCCAACGGTGACGGTCCACGCCTTCTACGTGAAACATCTGCTTCCGATCTGGTTCGACGTCCAGTGCATGGAGTGGCCTGCCGGTAGGGAGCCGGCTCATGCCTGGCGCTACACCTGACAGACCGAGATTGCCGCGGGAACGAACCGGGCCCGATCAGGTCTCGGCGCTCACACCGGTTCGAACTCGAGCGGCAACCGATCGGCCTGGCGGATGCCGGGCGAGAAGTGGATCGCAACGCCCGCAGGGATCCGGTAGTCGGGGATCCGATGGTGAAGCTCCTCGAGGGTGACCCGTAGCTCCAACCGGGCGAGGTGAGCCCCGAGGCACGAATGGTTGCTCCCTCCGAAGGCCACGTGACGGTTCGGGTGACGGTCGAAGTCGACCTCGGGGTCGGGGAACTCTGACTCGTCGTCGTTCGCGGCTCCGAGGGCCAGCATGACACCGTCACCCGCACACAACTGGACCCCGCCCATCTCGACGTCCTCCTTGATCGATCGTGGAACAACCATCACCGGGGTCAGCCATCGCAGGAGCTCCTCCACCGCCGAGGGGATGATCGAAGGATCGTTCACGATTCTGTGGCGGTGGGTGGGATGGGTGGCCAAGAAGGCGACCATACAGTCGAGGGTGGCCGTCACCGTGTCCAGGCCGCCGAGCAGCAGCAGGTGGCTGATCCCGAGGAGCTCGGCCTCGCTCAAGAGCTCGCCATCGATCGGCGAGTGGACGATGCGGGACATCAGGCTGGCGGACGGGTTCTGGCGGCAGCTGTCGATGAGATCTCGGAAATACTCACTGATCTCGTGCGCGGTTTGGGCGCGGATTCGTTGCGCGCCCTCGAAGTCGCCCGGCTCCACCTGCGGCCTGATGGAATCATCCCGCCAGCGGAGGAAGAGGGGGAGGTCGTCCGGGGGCAGGCCCATGAGCGCCATGAAGATCTCCGATGGAAGCGGCGTGGCGATCTCTTCGTGGAAGTCGCACGTTCCCCTGGGGGCAACGTTCTCGATCAGGCCCCGGACGATCCGCCGGACCTCCGGTTCCAGCTGTTGGATCTCTCGGGGGACGAATTGGGGGCTGAGCAGCCGTCGGTACTTCGTGTGCTGTGGTGGGTCGAACTCGAGAGGGATCAGTGGCTGCTCTCCGAGGCTGAGGCTGCCGCCGGCCGATGTGAAGTACTCCGGATGGCGGAGCGCCCAGTTCACGTCCTCATACCGGGAGACGACCACCACCGCGTCGTTCCCCATGACGGTGCGGGCCACCGGACAGTCGCGGCGGATGGCGCGGTAGGTGGCATGGGGGTCATCAGCGACCGAGGGTGTAAAAAGTGAGTGTGCCACTTCGGAATCCGCAGTGCCGGACATCAGACCTCCTGCTTCGCGTGTCCCGGACGACACCATACGACCTCGACATTCCAGCGTCTAGCGGCGCGCATGGGTTCGTGCGTCGTCGAAGGTGTGTACCAACGGACCCTCATCGTGTCGGATCGGTCGTGCGCACCCGTACCGTCATCTGCCGCGGGTGCGGTGTGGACGATGACAGTTCGGGTACCGGTTCTGGTACGGGTCGGGCAGGCACACCGTCACGCTGGGACACCGGTCCCAGCGTGACGGTGGTCGCCCCCGCAGCCGTCTTGTCGCCGGGTCCGCCTTGTTCAGGGCAAGGCAGACCCGGTACTACGCCATCGGTACAGACGCGGTCGAACTTGAGAGCGGTCCCGCACCCCGGTCGTGGGCCGGGCCCGGCGGGCCAGCCGGTGGACCCCGACGGGCCGGATGGTCGTTCCTTGAGCCGTCGGACACGGAAACCGCAGGTATTCACGCTGATTCACACTGACCGTGTGACCTGCGCACACTCTGTGTGGGAACCCGGAAAACCAAATTGACGGCAGTCGTCGGCGGACACAAGATGCCCCGATGGCGAGCGAATCCACACCCCAGGACTGCCTCGAGGCGCTGCTCGATGAGGTAGTCGGGTCAGGTCCCATGCGGCTACTTCTCGACGAGGCGATCGTTCGAGTGATGATGAGTGTCGAGGCGGCGGCGAAGGAACATGGTTCACGCAGCTCGACGCCTAGTCGAGTGGTCGGTTCCAGAACCTAGGAATTGCAGCTGGGCGACCGGCGGAGCTGTCGGCCCAAGGCGCGGCTGACGACAGCCCGTTGGTCGGCCGCGGCACGGGGCCCGACCGACGGGTGCGTTCGACCGGCCGCCGTGCCGACTTCGGGGACGCCCGGACCGGGGACATTCACTTGACTGCGTCGATGTCCTCGAGATCGGGCACGATCCGGCCGTCGGCATCAAGGATGGGGGCAAGTTGGTCAACGTCGGGATCGTTCGGATCGATGTCCCTCTCGGAGCAGAACCTCAGCAAGCGGTGCTCCTGTGCCAGGCGCCAGATATGTGCGGCGACCCCACGTGTTCCTTCTGGCACTTGTTCGCCTCCAGTATGTCTCGCCCTCGCCCCACCATCCTCTCGCTTCCCATCCTCTTCATCGCGGATTTCGGTTCGAACGTCGGGTGCCGGCTCGAATTCCCTGGGACAACGCCGGGGTGCCAGTGGGCACCGACGATGGTTGCCGCGAGCGAGCCGTCCTCACCGGAGCGACCTCGTGCCCCGTGCCGGACGGGGAGCGAGGCTCGATCGGGGCGATGTTCCGCTGACGGTCCGTGACCTTGGCCAGCCAGCGGTCCCACCCGGCACCCTGGCCATCATCCCGCCCTTCGGAGATGCTCCGGTGGGAGCCACCATCTCCCCTGTTCAGCGCTCGGGTCCTCGGCGACTGGGCCGTGCCCCCGAGGCTATGGCATTGTGAGCCTCAGCGACCGCTCGACGACCGGAGTAGCGATCAACATGCCCAAAGTCCCCCCTGCTGCCGAGTTGGTGACCGTCGTGATCTTCGGGAGAACAGCCGAAGGTCCTCGCCGCCACATCACGAGACGCCTGAAGGTCGGGAAGAAGCCAGTTCCGATCGAGGACGTACCGGAGCGGGAGCTGATGCTGGTGTGGAACTCGGGCCCGACCGATGTCGAGATACTCAACGCAGAAGGTGAGCGACTGAGCAAGCTGTCATCGGCGGGGGGCAGTGACTTCGTGTACTACCCGACCCAACGCGAACCGATCGTCGCTCGAGTTGTTGCGTAGCCATCGCGCCGTGAATCGTTGGAGCCCGCCGATCGGCTACTCCGGTGTCACGTAGGCGGCGGTGATGCCACCGTCGACGACGAGGGCCGACCCGGTGACGAACGAGGCGTCGTCGGATGCCAGGAAGAGCGCAGCCTTGGCGATCTCCTCAGGGCGGCCGAACCGACCGATGGGGATGTGCACCAATCGGCGCTGGCGACGCACCGGGTCGGCGAGGAGTTCGGCCAGCAGTGGCGTCTCGATGGGCCCGGGGCAGATCGAATTGGCCCGGATTCCCTGACGGGCGTACTCGACGGCCAGTTCGCGGGTCATGGCCAGCACGCCACCCTTGGACGCCGTGTAGGCGATCTGGGCGGTGGCCGCTCCCATGAGTGCGACGAAGGAAGCCACGTTCACGATCGATCCGCCGCCCGAGTCGAGCATGGCCGGGACCGCGGCCCGGCAACCAAACCAGACCCCCTTCAGGTTGACCTCCATCACCCTCTGCCACGTCTCGGGGGGCGTATCGAGGATGCCGCCGTCGTCGTCAGGGAAGATCCCTGCGTTGTTGAAGAGGACGTCGAGTCCGCCGTACGTGTCCACGGCGCTGCGGACCATGGCCCGGACCTGGGCTTCGTCCGAGACGTCCACGGTGAAGGCCGTGGCGGCACCCCCGGCGGCCACGATCTCGACGGCCGTGGACTCGGCCTGGTCGGCGACCACGTCGGCCACCACGACCCGGGCCCCTTCGTGGGCGAAGATCGTGGCCGCCATCCGACCGATCCCGCTCCCGGCTCCGGTGATCACCGCCACCTTGTCGTCGAGCCTTCCCATTGCTTCCTCCTGCTGTTCGGATCGGACTGCCGGCCCTCGGGAGTAGCTCCGGCCCGTCGGATCGATCGAGATGGGTCGGTCCGGAGACTATCGGTAGGCCGACGCCCCGGTGGCCGTGATCCAGCGACGGGACGGCGATCCGTGGGTACCGTCATCCCGAGCCGGCGGTCGGGGCCGGGCGGGGTCGGCACGGACCTCCCATGCGGCAGCCGGGGCAACGGCGTACGGTGGTCGAATGGACCGGCCCAACATTCTCCTGATCATGACGGACGAGGAGCGGTATCCGCCCCCGTATGAACCGGAGGCCGTTCGGGCGTTCCGTGTGAGCCAGCTTCCGGCAAGGGAGTCGATCCGTGCCCGCGGCGTCGAATTCCATCGGCACTATGCCGGTTCAACCGCGTGCACGCCCAGTCGGGCGACGCTGTTCACCGGTCAGTACCCGTCGCTTCACGGCGTGTCCTCAACGGACGGAGTGGCGAAGCAGAACACGGATCCGGCCATGGGGTGGCTCGACCCGAACTCGGTTCCGACACTCGGCGACTGGTTCCGGGCCGGAGGGTACGAGTCGCACTATCGGGGCAAGTGGCACATTTCCCACGCCGATCTGGTGATCCCCGGCTCGCATGAGGGTCTCATGGCATCCGACGAGGACGGAAACCCGATCCCCGACGTGATTGCGGCCTACCGCAAAGCCGACCGGCTCGATCCGTTCGGCTTCTCAGGTTGGATCGGCCGGGAGCCACATGGCGCGGCCAAGCCGGACTGCGGGACCGTTCGGGACGGGGTCTTCGCCGAGCAGGTGGTCGAGCTCTTCGACGAGATGGCCGCGTCCCGTGGGGAGGGTCCTTGGCTGACAGTCGCATCCTTTGTCAACCCCCATGACATTGCCTTCTCCGGATTCGGATGGGAGCAACTCCTCCAGTTCGGCCCGCCGGACGACACTGTGCCCGAAGTCCCCGAGCCACCGTCGCAGTCGGATTCCTTCGCCGGGCGGCCCCCGTGCCAGGAGGCCTTCAAGTCGGTTTGGCCCCAGATGATCTTCGAGACGGCGACCGATCTCTCCTATCGGCGGCTGTACTACTACCTGCACAAGCTCGTCGACCAGGCGATCGGCCGCATCCTCGAGGCTCTGGAGGGTTCGGGCATGGCCGAGGAGACCGTCGTCGTGTTCACATCCGACCACGGGGATCTCCTCGGAGCTCACGGGGGACTGGTCCAGAAGTGGTTCAATGCCTTCGACGAGGCCACTCGGGTACCGCTACTCATCGCGGGGCCGGACGTATCTCCCCGAAGCGACGGGATCTCGATCCCGACGAGTCATGTCGACCTGGTGCCCACCTTGCTCGGCCTGGCCGGAATCGACCGGGAAGCGGCCGCGGCGAAGGTCGCAGCCCACCATGACGAGGCTCAGCCCCTCCCCGGACGTGATCTGAGCAGCCTCATCCGAGGCACGGATGGGGAGGCTTCGGTGGCCACCCCGATCTACTTCATGACCGAAGACAACGTGACGATGGGCTCAACGCAGGTCAATATCATCAACGGCAAACCCTTCGCGGCTTTGAGTGCAGCCACGAGCATCGAATCGGTGATCACGACACTGCCGACCGGCGAGGGCGAGAGCGACGAACTCTGGAAGCTCAACCACTACTACGAGCGTCTCGACGAGTGGTACGAGGCGAAGGGGGTGGTCAGGAACCCGTTCCTCGGTCCGGCAGCCGAACCCCTCTTCGAGCTGCACAACATGACCACCGATCCCGAGGAGCGGCAGAACCGGGTGGGCGACGCACCTCAGGTGCTGTCTCAGATGCTCTCCGTCCTGGATTCGCAACGGGATGACAAGCGACGCATCCCCAGCCTTCGGAACACGCCACGCTAGAGAGGACGGGATCGACCGGTCCGGCACAGCCCGGGCTGCCAGCCTCGGGCTACTGACTTGCCTGGCAAGAGAGCAGGCCAGTATCTTGTGGTACATGGGTAATCAGGAGGGACGCCGGAGCCAGCTCCTCCGGGGTGTCCTCGACCTCTGCCTCCTGGCCGTCATGCGCGACGGGCCGGCGTACGGCTACGAGATGACCAAGCGGCTCCGGGCGCGTGGCCTCTCCACCGTCGGGGAAGGCTCGATCTACCCTCTCCTGGGTCGGCTGGAGCGTGATGGCCTCGTCGAGACCCGTCGGGCCGCGAGCAACGGAGGCCCGCCCCGGAAGTACTACAGCCTCTCACCAGAGGGTGAGCGAGCGCTGGAAGCCGGTGTCAGCGAATGGCAGACAACTCGTGACGCCGTTGATGGTGCCCTTGGTCTGGTCGAAGCGGAGGTGACGCCGTGAGTGAGTTCGTCGAGGAATGCCGCCGGGAGTGGCGGCGACTCGGAGTCCCGGAGGCCGTCGCCAATGAGATGGCGGCCGACCTGACGGCCGACCTCGAAGAGGCCGAAGCCGAGGGAGGCTCACCCGAAGACGTACTCGGGAACAGCGCATTCGATCCGCGGCGCTTTGCCACGGCATGGGCCGTGGCTCGAGGCGTCACGGCCCCTCCAGCCCCCGATCGACCACCCTTCTGGCGGCTCCCGGTGGCCATCGCCCTCACGGCTCTCCTGGGCCTGCTCACCGCGGCCGCCGGCGTGGCCCTGCTGGTGGGTTATCGCGCCCGCTCCTTTGCCTTCGCGGTTCAGCGCATCACGGTGGTTCCGGGTCCGAAGGGGATCTTCGCGCCCGGCTCCGGGCGGATCGTGATCCCCGGGCCGCTGAGCCCGCCGTTCTTCGGGACGCAGATGGCCCGCGTCGGTGCCGATCCGGTTGCCTGGGTGCTGTTCATCGTGGGCAGCGTGGGCATCGTCCTGCTCGTCGTCCTGTACTGGTTGCCTTTGACCGGCCCTCGTCGCAAGCACGACAGACGGACCCCGAGCTGGAACTGACCAACAGCGGCCACGGGCGACAACTGGTCGTCGGCCCGATTCCGTCATGGACCGTCATGAGATGCTCTGATTCCTGCGGCCCGGCCTGACGTCGCCTCAAGTCCTGCACGTCCGGGATCGGCGCGGGAGCGAGGCCGGGGGGACGAACCGGCCAGGGGCACCAGGACGAGCCCGCGACATCTCGGTGGCGCAAGGGGTGTGCCGTTGAAACACGAGGGTCGAACCCTTGTGGGGTCCTGAAAATGTAGGGCGACCAGGGATCAGTGCAGGGTAGGCACGGCCCGGGGCGGGGCTTACCCTGCTCATTGCGCCGGCACAGGGCAGGGACGCGCAACGGGGAGCAAATCAATGAATCGTTCGTATCGGTCTGTGGTCACTGTCGTTATGGCCTGTCTGGTTGTGGGCTCCTTGTTGTCGGTGGCGGTGAAGTCGGCGGCCGCCGCCACCCCGGTACAACTCGATCTCAAGGTGCTGCTCATCGGCGCGGGGTCGACCGACCCGACCACGGCCGCCTGGCAGTCGGCGCTCAGCCAGGAGGGGGTGGCCTACACCGAGGTCACCGCGACCAACACCGCCACCTACGGGTCCTACGCGGTCACCCTGCCCGCCCTCACCACCGGCTCGGTGGGCAACTTCAACGCGGTGGTCATCGCCGACTCGCCGGCCGCCTACGCCGCCGGCCAGCTCACCGCCCTCGACGCCTATGAGGCTTCCTTCGGGGTGCGCCAGATCGACGGGTATACGGCCCCCTACCTCGGGATCACCCTGGCCTCGTCCGGCGCCCTCGACGGCACCACCGGGACCCTGACCGCGGCCGGGCTGGCCGCCCTGCCCGAGCTGGCCGGGCCCATCCCCTTTGCCACCGGCACCAACGGCTACTGGAGCACCGTGGTCAGTGGGGCCCCGTTCACCCCGTGGCTGGACAACGCCGCCGGCCAGGTCCTCGCCGGTGTCTACCAGCACCCGGCGACCGACGCCCAGGCCAACGTGGCCGAGCTCGAGCTCGGCTTCGACTACAACGCCACCATGCTCCAGTGGGAGCTCCTCGCCCCCGGGCTCATCAACTGGGTCACCCAGGACTCCCACCTCGGGATCGACCGCCACTACGTCGAGATGGACATCGACGACACCTTCACCCCGGACAACGCCTGGTCGACGACCGTCCACGACAACGACTACTCGGACGCCGACTCCCAGCGCATGGACGCGGCCGACGTCATCAGCTCGGCCGACTGGTCCAACCCGACCCAGGAGAACACTCCCACCGCCCGCCCGGCCGGTGAGCCGGCCACCGCCTTCCGCCTCGACCAGCTGTTCAACTACGGGGGCACCGTCGAGTACCAGAACGGCGAGCTCGACCTGCCCGGCGAGCCGGCCTCCTGCGATGCCGCCGGCGATGCCGCCGGCACCTGTGGGCCCGACCCGCTGCTGGCCCAGTTCCAGGCCACCGACCCGGCCACGGGCAAGCCCTACTCGGACGACTTCGGCTGGCTCAGCCACACCTATGACACCCCCTACCTCGACGTGGGCTGTGCCACGGAGGACTACATCGAGGCCGAGCTCAACGAGAACACCGCCGATGTGACCGCGGCCCCGGGGGCGACGCCCGGCACCGGCGGCCTCGGCCTGCCCGAGTCGACCATCGCCTCGGGGGCTTCGGATGTGGCCAACCCCTATGGGACCTACAACCCCCAGGTGTTCGTGCCCGGCAACCACTCCGGCTTCGCCGACCTCGACCCGGGCACCCCGGCCACGGTCGACCCGCCCGACCTCGACGAGGCCACGGCCAACACGACCGGTGGCACCCTCGGGGCCGGCACCTACGAGTACGCGGTGACCGACCAGTTCAACGGGGCCGACTCGACCGCCACCGACCAGTCCCAGGCCTATGTGACCGACGGCCTCCAGGGCGACCTCGCCCCGGTGGTGGTCACCGGTTCGACCGGGTCGGTCGACCTCGTCTGGCAGTCCATCTGCCACGCGGCCAACTACATCATCTACCGGGCCCCGGTGTCGGGCTCGACGGTCGGGCCCTGGACCGAGATCGGCACCTATGCCACCCCGGACTCGGCCACCCTGCCCGACAACAGCTCGGGCGACACCAGCCCGGCCCAGACGGCCACGGTGTGCTCGGGGCCGACCTATGACCCGACCTCGTGTGCCGGCGAGCAGGAGCTCACCTTCACCGACACCGGGGGGACCACGGGGGCGCCGGCCGGGGTGACCTACCTCGACACCCCCATGCCCGCGGGCTGGACCCCGCCCGTCGTGGAGAACGCCAACGAGCTGCCCTGGGAGCAGAACCCCTACTTCAGCAGTGCCCTCACCGCGGCCGGGATCACGACCGTCGGGGCCGACGCCTCCAAGGCCTACCCCGACCCGGCCAACGACGCCTTCGGCATCGGGGCCACCTACACCGGGGCCACCTACGCCGCCGGCCAGCCCTTCGTGGACGGCACCTCCCAGGTGGCCCCCCGCCACCCGATCAACGTCTTCTACAACGCGGCCACCAACGCCGAGGAGCTCGACGAGTACAACACCCTCTACACCTCGGTGGCCCCCGACTCCCAGTGCCACGACACCTCCACCACGACGTGCGCCTCGACGCTCTACACCTTCGCCGACGTCATCAACCAGGTCGTCTCGGGCATGTTCACCAACCTGTTGTCGAACGACCCCGAGATCAGCTACGTCCACCAGACCAACACCATGGGGACACCGCCCTATTCGAGCATCCTGCCCCCGGCGGGCTACGTGCCCGCAGCCACGGCCCAGCCCGGCACCGACGGGGACGGGACCCTCTATGAGGTCCTCAACCCGCTCATCTCGGAGTACGACTCCTACTTCACCGCCGCCACCCCCTATCAGCAGCTGACCCTGGGCGGGGTGGGCCAGGTGCTGGCCGACCAGACGGCGTGGTCGGCGGCCCAGACCGCAGGCAGCGTGACCGCCACCGAGCAGAACGGCGTGGTCACGGTCAAGAACACCGGCACCGGGGCGGTCAACGTCCCGATCACCGCTCCCCCGGGCACGACCATCGGCACCGCGGCCTTCGGCTCCTCCTACGACGGCCAGCTGTCGGCCTGGACCAGCGTGGCAGCAGGAGGATCGGTGACCCTCACCGAGCACGTACCTCCCTCCATCACCAGCGCCGACTCGGCCACCTCCATCGTGGGGGCCGCCTTCAACGACACGGTGACCACCACCGGTGAGCCGGATCCGGCCCTCACCGAGACGGGCGCCCTGCCCACCGGCATCACCTTCGTCGACAACGGCAACGGGACGGCCACCCTGGCCGGCACCCCGGCCGCCGGCACCGGGGGCACCTACCCGATCACCATCACCGCCACCAATGCCAGCGGCACCGTCACCCAGGCCTTCACGCTGACCAACTCCGAGGCCCCGACCATCACCTCTGCGTCGACGGCCACCTTCTCCACCGGAGCGGCCGGCACCTACACGGTGACCACCACCGGGTACCCGGCCGCCACCATCACCGAGTCGGGCACCCTGCCCAAAGGCCTCACCTTCACCGCCGGCACCACCGGCACGGCCACCATCGCCGGCACCCCGGCCACCGGCACGACCGGGACCTACCCGGTGACCATCTCGGCCACCAACAGCTCGGGGTCGACGGCCACCCTGGCCCTGACCATCACGGTGAATGTAGGCAAGGCCCCGGCCATCACCAGCGGGACCACCGCCGACTTCACCCTGGGCGACGCCGGATCCTTCGCCGTCATCGCCACCGGTCCGCCCACCCCGGTCATCACCGAGACGGGCACCCTGCCCGCCGGGCTCACCTTTGACGACCAGGGCACCGGCACCGCCTTGTTGTCGGGGACGCCCACGGCCACCGGCACCACCACCCTCGACATCACCGCGGCCAACTCGATCGCCCCCAACGCCACCCAGACCCTCACCGTCGTCGTGGGCCAGGCCCCGACCGTCACCAGCGCGGCGTCGGACACCGTCACCGTGGGCACCCCTTCCAGTTTCACGGTGACCACCACCGGGTATCCCGCCCCCTCCCTGGGTGAGACCGGAACCCTTCCCACAGGGGTCACCTTCGTCAACAACGGCAACGGGACGGCCACCATCGCCGGGACGCCGGCCGCCGCAACCGGCGGTGTCTACCCGATCACCATCACCGCTGTCAACGGCACCGGCACCACGACCCAGAGCTTCTCCCTCACGGTGGACCAGGCACCGGCGGTGACAAGTGCCGCTTCGACCTCGTTCAGCGAGAACACCGCGGGTACCTTCACGGTGACCACCACCGGCTACCCCGCGGCCTCCCTCAGCGAGACGGGGACGCTGCCGGCGGGTGTGACCTTCACCGCCGGCGCCGGGGGCACGGCCACCCTGTCGGGTACACCGGCCTTCCTCACCGCCGGGACCTACCCGATCACCGTCACGGCCACCAACGCGGCCAGCACCACGACCCAGGCCTTCACCTTGACGGTGAACTCCTCGCCCCCGGTGTTCACCTCGGCGGCATCGACCACCTTCAGCGAGAACAACGCCGGTGCCTTCTCGGTCACGGCCAAGGGGGACACCCCGATCACCTACACGGAGACGGGAACCCTGCCTACCGGGGTCACGCTGGGCAGTAACGGCACCCTGTCGGGCATACCGGCCTTCCTCACCGCGGGGACCTACCCGATCACCATCACCGCCACCGACGTCCACCACGCCACCACCACCCAGGCCTTCACCTTGAAGGTGAGCACTTCGCCGCCGGTGTTCACCTCGGCGGCATCGGCCTCCTTCAGTGAGAACAACCCCGGTTCCTTCTCGGTGGCGGCCAAGGGGGACACCCCGATCGCCTACACCGAGAAGGGAACCCTGCCTACCGGGGTCACGCTGGGCAGTAACGGCACCCTGTCGGGCACACCGGCCTTCCTCACCGCCGGCACCTACCCGATCACCATCACGGCCACCGACGTCAACCACGCCACCACCACCCAGGCCTTCACCTTGAAGGTGAGCACTTCGCCGCCGGTGTTCACGTCGGCGACGTCGACCACCTTCAGTGAGAACAACGCCGGTACCTTCTCGGTCACGGCCAAGGGGGACGCGCCGCTCTCCTTCAGCGAGACCGGGGCCCTGCCCTCGGGGGTCACCTTGTCCGGCAACGGCACCCTGTCGGGCACACCGGCGTTCGCCACCGCCGGGTCCTATCCGATCACCGTTGCCGTGGTCGACTCCTACGGCACCACCACCACCCAGGCCTTCACCTTGACGGTGACCGCCTCGCCACCGGTGTTCACCTCGGCGGCATCGGCGGCCTTCAGCGAGAACAACGCCGGAAGCTTCTCGGTCACGGCCAAGGGGACGCGCCGCTCTCCTTCAGCGAGACCGGGGCCCTGCCATCGGGTGTCACCATGGCCGGCAACGGCACCCTGTCGGGCACACCCCTGTTCGGCACCGCCGGGACGTACCCGATCACCGTCACGGCCACCGACGTCAACCACGCCACCACCACCCAGGCCTTCACCTTGACGGTGACCGCCTCGCCTTCGGTGTTCACCTCGGCGGCTTCGGCCACCTTCAGCGAGCACCACGCCGGAACCTTCTCGGTGGCGGCCAGAGGAGACAAGCCGATCGCCTACACCGAGACGGGGGCCCTGCCCGCCGGGGTCAGCCTGGCCAGCAGCGGCACCCTGTCGGGCACGCCTCAATTCGGCACCGCCGGCACCTATCCGATCACGGTCACCGGCACCGATTTCCACCACGCCACCACCACCCAGGCCTTCACCTTGGACGTCTCGGCCTCGGCCCCGGTGTTCAGCTCGGCGGCATCGACCACCTTCACCGCACCCCACCCCGGCACCTTCGCAGTGACGGCCAGAGGGGACAGGCCCATTGCCTACACCGAGACGGGGGCCCTGCCCTCCGGGGTCACCCTGGCCGGCAACGGCACCCTGGCGGGCACACCGGCGCTCGGCACCGACGGCAGCTACCCGATGACCATCACCGGTACCGACATCCACGGCAAGAAGGTCAGCCAACGTTTCAGCCTCGTCGTCGATCAGGCTCCGGCCATCACCAGTGTCGACTCGGCATCGTCCACCGTGGGCACGGGCTTCTCGTTCACGGTGACCACTTCGGGGTACCCGGACCGTGTCCTGGGTGAGACGGGGGCGCTACCGGCAGGTATCAGCTTCGTGGACGCCAATGGCTCGGCCACCCTGAGCGGGACTCCGGCCGCCGGCAGCGCCGGGACCTATCCGATCACCTTGACCGCCTCAAACGGCACCAGCCCCGACGCCACGCAGTCATTCACGCTCACCGTGGCTGGGGTGCCCGCGCTGACCGGAGGCGGTCAACTGGCGGCCACGCCCGATGGCCTCGGCTATTGGATAGCCAGCCCCAGTGGCTCGGTCGCTGACTACGGCTCGGCCGGCAACTTCGGATCCCTGGCCGGTACGCCACTGAATCAACCCATCGTCGGCATCGCCAGCACCCCCGACGGGAAGGGCTACTGGATGGTGGCCTCCGACGGTGGCGTGTTCAGCTTCGGTGACGCCCAGTTCTACGGATCCACCGGAGCGATCACGTTGAACAAGCCCATCGTCGGCATCGCTAGCACCCCTGACGGGAAGGGCTATTGGTTGGTCGCCTCCGACGGTGGCATCTTCGCCTTCGGCGACGCCGGGTTCTACGGGTCGACCGGAGCGATCACACTGAACCAACCCGTCGTCGGCATGGCCAGTTCCCCCGACGGCCGGGGCTATTGGTTGGTCGCCTCCGACGGTGGCATCTTCGCCTTCGGCGACGCCGGGTTCTACGGGTCGGCCGGAGGGATCCATCTGAACCAGCCGATCATGGGCATGACGGCCACCCGTAACGGCCAGGGCTACTGGTTGGTCGCTGCCGACGGTGGGATCTTCACCTACGGCAATGCCGGGTTCTACGGTTCGGGAGGCGGCTCCGGTGCCACCGCGGTGGGGATCATCGCATCGCCGACGGGCCCGGGGTACGCCCTCGTCGACGCAGACGGGACCCGTACGGACTTCGGGTTCTGACGGGCACCTCGACGGGGCTCGATCTGCCATACCCGACCGGGTGGCTCCCGGTCGGGTACGGTCGTCGGGATGACGCCGGAAGAGATCGCCGATCTCGCGCACCTGCGCCGGGCGCGCGACCAGGTGGACCGTGACTATGCGCTGCCTCTCGACGTCCCGGCAATGGCCCGTACGGCCCTCATGTCGCCCGCGCATTTCTCGCGCAAGTTCCGTGCCGCCTACGGGGAGACTCCGTACTCCTATCTCATGACCCGGCGCATCGAGCGCGCCAAAGCTCTTCTGCGCCAGGGACGGTCGGTCTCCGAGGCGTGCGTCACCGTCGGATGCACGTCGCTCGGATCGTTCAGCTCGCGTTTCACCGAGATCGTCGGCGTGACGCCGTCGCAGTACCGCGAACGCGACCACCGCCACCTCGAAGTCGTTCCGTCATGCGTCAGCATGTTCGCCACGCGGCCGCAGCGTGCCACGACCACTGTCTGAGCTCTGCCGGCCCGGCCGCCGTGCCGGCTTCGAACCGGGCGGGGGCGACGCACGGGAGACTCGCCCCGGCACAAGGCACCAGCGATCGGGACGGCACAAAGCAGGATCGGAGAAGCACGCCGCGGGTGGGTGCTCCTATTGTTCTCTGCATGACAGTCTCCGTTTCGGCAATGTTCATCCCCGTCGGCGATCCTGATGCCGCGCTCGGCTTCTACCGCGACGCGCTCGGCCTCGAAGTCCGCGCCGACGTCGCCTCCGAGGGCTTCCGCTGGGTTACCGTCGGTGCTCCGGAGCAGAACGTCGACATCGTCCTGTTCCAGCCGCACGGCGGTCGTTCGCAGGTGGAGGGCGATGCCCTCCTGTCGCTCGTGACCCAGGGGACGCTGCAGGCTGCGATCTTCCGCACCGACGACCTCGATGCCACCTTCGAGAAGGTCCGGGCGTCGGGGGCCGAGGTGCTCCAGGAACCGGCGTCCCAGCCCTGGGGAGCCCGCGACTGCGCGTTCCGCGACCCCTCGGGCAACCTCGTCCGTATCGCGCAGGCCTGACCGACCCGGCTGCCGCGGGCTGGGCACGGTTCGAGAGCGGCAACGCCGAACCGGCCGGGCCCATCCGGCGGGGCCGACCCGATGATCACCCGTGTCGATAACCGATGATCACGCGTGTCGATAGCGGAGAACGGCAATGGGCGTGAGCGCTGCGAGCAGCAACATCGACCATCCGAGGGCGAGCAAGACGTCGCTGCCGGAGCCGACGAGCAAGGAACGGACGGCATCGACCATGGGTGTGATCGGTTGGTACCTGGCGAAGGGTTGGAGCCAGCCCGGCATCGTGGCGACCGGGACGTACGTGCTGGAGATGAATGCGAACACGAATGCCACCATCGACATGCCCTGCGCGGCCTGACTGTTGGGTGCCAGGAGGCCCACGACGATGAAGACGACAGTGAACACCACGCCATAGACAAGGCACAAGCCCAGTGCGGCCAATCCCTGCGCAACGCTGCCCTCGAGGCGGAACCCGAAGAGGAAGCCGAACGCAGTGGTGGCACAGATGGTCCAGGCGTTGGTGCCCGAGTCAGCGATGGTCCGGCCCAGCACGATCGCCCGGCGGGGTATGGGGAGGGACAGCAACCTGTCGGTGAATCCCTCAGTTCGATCCTCGGCGACGGCGACGGCAATCCCTCCTCCGGTGAAGAGAACGATTGTGGCGACGTAGCCGGGCACGAGGTAGTAGACGTAGCTCGACGCTCCGGTGGTGACAGCCCCACCGAAGACGAATCGAAAACTGAAGAGAAACATCGCTGACTGGACCATCCCCATGGCGAAGAGTCCAGGGGTCCGGAAGTATTTCCTGAGTGTCCGTCGGGTGATCTCGAGGCTCGCCCTGGCCGTTCCGGGCACAGCCACAGGGGCGGTGATCATCTCCACTCCCGTCCACCCCCCGGCTGATTGGCACCGACCGTCGTCGGAGTGTCGGCGGCGCCGGCGGTGCCGGCGGTGAGTGACAAGAAGACCTCGTCGAGGGTCGGCCGGCGCAATCCGATCTCGGCCACAGAGATGGCCGCCTCGCTGAGCCGCTGGATCACGATGGCCAACTGATCCGTTCCATCTGTGCTCGATACCATGGCGCTTCTCCTGGAGTGGTCCACTCTGGGTGGCATCGCCGTGACCTGCTGAAGGATCCGACCGACCTCTTCGAGGCGCGACGCCTGGTCGACACCGATCTCGATGACCTCCTGGCCGACGCTGGCCTTGAGATCGCTCAACGTGCCCGATGCGATGGTCTTGCCGTGGTCGATCACCACAACCCGATCGGCCAGCTCATTGGCCTCCTCGAGGTAGTGGGTGGTCAAGAGGACATCGGTCCCGTCCGCGACGAGATTCCGTACCGCACCCCATACTTCGTTGCGGCCTGCGGGATCGAGGCCGGTGGTCGGCTCGTCGAGTAACAGCAGTCGGGGTGCCCCGACCAGGCTGGCTCCGAGGTCCAAGCGGCGGCGCTGACCCCCCGAATAGGTACTGCAGCGACGGTCGGCCACTTCCTCGAGGCTGAGCTGTTCGATCACGATCGACGCGGCGCGGCTGGCAGCGCGCTTCGGGTGCCCGAAGAGCCGGGCCGTCATCACCAGGTTCTCACGCCCGGTCATGGTCGGCTCCACCGCCGCGTACTGGCCGGCGAGGCCGATGCGGCGGCGGACGGCCAGCGGATGACGCACGACATCGATGCCGTGAACCCGCAACGAGCCGCTCGTCGGGCCGATCAGGGTGGCGACCGTCCGGACGAATGTGGTCTTGCCCGCGCCATTCGGGCCGAGGATGGCCAGCACCTCCCCGGGTGGGGCGATGAGGTCGAGGCCGTCGAGGGCCGCGACCTTCCCGAACCGGACGGTGAGACCGTTGGCCTCAAGGAGAGGCGGGCCCGTCGTCGGGTCGCTCATGAGCCTCTACCGATCGAAGCGGCAGTGCGACTGCTCTGGTCAGCGGTGTGCATGCGGTCATCCCCTCCCTGGTGGTCGTGCTGCGCTGGCGGCATCTCACCTTGACTAGTTATGAGTTGACTCATCTATAGGAGACTAGTCTCTAGGATTCGACATGTCTAGCGCGAAAGCAACTAGTACACTCGTGTCAATGGAGTCGAAGTTCCGCTCTTCGCCGCTCGCCTTGGCCGTACTGGGCCTGCTCGAGGTGGGCCCACTGCACCCCTACGGCATCCAGCGCCTGATCAAGCAGTGGGGGAAGGACAGGGTGGTCAACGTGGGGAACCGCGCCAACCTCTACAAGACGATCAAGAGGTTGCACGATGCCGGGCTGATCGCGGTGCTCCAAACCGAGCGCGACCAGCAGTACCCGGAGCGCACCGTCTACGAGTTGACCGAAGACGGACGGAAGCGGTCGAAGGAATGGATCGTCGACATGTTGTCGACCCCCCGCAACGAGTTCCCCGAGTTCCCGGCGGCACTTTCGTTTGCCATGCTCCTCGGTCCCGAGGAGACGGTCGCCGTGCTCGAGCGACGGGCGGAGCTGCTCGCAGAGGACGTAGCCACGTACGAACGGGACGTGGAGACCCACTCCGGCTCCCTGCCGCGGGTGGCGCTGCTCGATGACGAATACCAGGTTGCCGTGGCTACCGCCGAGTTGGCCTGGATTCGCGGCGTCATCGAGGATCTGCGGTCCGGCCTCCTCACCTGGGGCGACGAACTCGCCAGTGCGGCGAGATCTTCTCTGGCCGAGGCGGGTGTGACGAGGGAGGAACTTGGCGGAGCCCATGGAGGGACGGGATCAGACTGAAACCGACTTCGGGCTGGCCGCAGTCCTCGGAGGACTGGTCGAGGCAGGCCGCATTGACATTCGATCCGGCGATGTGACCGCCAGGGCGGCGATGTGCGGTTCTCGGAATTGCTTCTCGTTCAGAAATTTCGGAATCGGCCTAATTATCGCCTACAGCCGTTCGTTGGAGAAGGTCTCTATCGCCTGCAGCCGATAATTAGCCCAATTCCGGAAAACGAACTACCCGCCCGGCACAGACCGCCGAGGAGTCGCGGGAGGTGGCCAGGGGCGCGTTGATCGCTGCCGAAAGAGGCCGGATCCTTCTCCTCAAACGGATCCACAGGGAACGTCGGGCATGACGCCGCCCGACCGGACCAGGGGGTTCCCCTGGCTCGACGAGGCGACCGCGGCGACAGACTGTCTCCGATCCCACAATCCAAGGAGGTGGCTATGAGCACGACCGAGACTCGGAGTAGCGAGGCCGGTAGCGGGAGCGCCAGCGCACGGACTGTCGATATGAAGCTGGAGGTGGTCGTGATTCCCGTCTCGGATGTGGACCGAGCGAAGGACTTCTACGGAAGGCTCGGCTGGAGGCTCGATGCCGACGTCGCTCGGGCTGACGATTTTCGCCTGGTCCAGTTCACGCCCGAAGGCTCCGGCTGTTCGATCCAATTCGGTACCAATCTCACGACGGCGGCGCCCGGCTCGACCCAAAGTCTCTACCTGGTCGTTTCGGACATCGAAGCGGCAAGGGACGAATTGGTGGCCGCCGGTGTCGAGGTCAGTGAGGTGTTCCACGAGGGAAGTGGAGGCGCTCGCTTCCATCAGGACGGCCGGGTCAGCGGTCCTGCGGACAATCACAGCAGTTACGGCTCGTTCGTCTCGTTCAACGATCCCGACGGCAACGGCTGGCTGTTCCAGGAGGTGACAAGTCGGCTCCCTGGCCGTATCGATTCGGCTGAGACGTCGTTCGCGTCGGCGAGCGATCTGGCGAGTGCGCTGCGGCGGGCATCGGCCGCCCACGGGAAGCACGAGGAGCGCATCGGCGCGGCAGACCCCAACTGGCCGGACTGGTATGCCGAGTACATGGTTGCGGAGCAGGCGGGCAAGGAACTGCCCCAGTGATCGCCTGAAGAGTGCCCGTTATCGGGACGTGTTCTCCGAGGACGCGTTCTCCGAGCCGGATGGCCCGGATCAGAGCACCTCGGCGATCATCGTCTCGGAGATGGCCTCGTCCGATCGGTCGATGGCCTCCGTCTGCTCGTGCGGGGCGGTCTTGGCCTTGAGAATGAGGAGGCCGAGCAGGATGCCGGCGACGACGCTTCCGAGGGCGATGGTGAATGCCAGTCGGTAGCCGGCGTCGAGGGCGTGGGACGGAGGAGTGCCGCGTGCAAGCAGGGTGGCGGTCCGGCTACTGGAGACCGCGCCGAGGACGGCCACCGACAGTGCGGCCGAGACCTGTTGGGAGACGTTTACGATTCCTGAGCCGATTCCCGCGTCCTGCGCTGGCACCTTGGCCACCGCCATGGTCAGCAGGGGGGTGAATGCCGTCGCCGCACCCAGGCCGACAAGCAGGACCGCCACGAAGAGGTGGGGGAAGTAGGCGGTGTGGACACCCGAGGTGATGAAGAGAGTGAGGCCCGCGCTGAGGACCGTGAGCCCCATCAGCGCCGTCCACTTCGGCTGGAACCTGTTCATGATGCGGGTGGTCAGTCCTGCGGACATCAGGGCCACGGACAGCGTCTGGGGTAGGAAGGCCAAGCCGGTCCGGATCGGGTCGTACCCGAGAACATGCTGGAAGTAGAGGACGCCGATGAAGAAGGTGCTGTACATGCCGACGACCATCAACCCCCGCACCAGGCTCGAGGTGAGCAGGCCAGGGGATCGCATCACGGGCATCGGCATCATCGGCGTGGCCAACCGGCTCTCGAGAAGGAAGAACGCTGCGAGCACCACGATCGCGGCCGCCCCGAAGTCCAACGTGTGGGTCGAGTTCCAGCCGTACTGGCTCGAGCTCACGATCGCGTAGACGGCCAGCATCAGGCCAGCAGTGCTGAGAAGGGCGCCGGCGATGTCCAATCCGGCCCGAAATCCCAGGCCGGTGTTCTCCTCGATCAGGGCCGCCCCCGCGGCGAAGGTGGCAATACCGATAGGGATGTTGATGAAGAAGATCCAGTGCCAACTGAGTGCCTGGGTCACATATCCGCCAACCAGAAGTCCCAGTGAGCCGCCACCGACAGCGACGATGATGTAGGAGCTCATGGCCTTGGCTCGCTCACGGGGAATGGGGAAATCGGCCACGATGATGGCCAGGATGACCGAGGACGACAGGGCTGCGCCCAGCCCTTGGACGAAGCGGGCCGAGATGAGCAGGATCTGGCTGTCGGCGGCGCCACAAGCGATCGAGGCCGAGGTGAACAAGGCCACGCCGACCAGGAAGACCTTCTTTCGGCCGATGAGGTCGCCGAGCCGACCGGCCAGCAGGAGCGTGCCGGCGAATGTGATCAGGTATGCGTCGATCACCCAGGCCAGCGAGGCCTGCGAAAAGTGCAGGTCGCGCTGGATGGTCGGCAACGCCACGTTGACGATCGTCTGGTCGAGGATGTTCATCAACATCGCAAAGCAGACGACGATGAGGGCGATCCAGCGGCGTCGGCCGTGTATGAAGGAAGCGAGGGACGGCGGGATGGCGGACTCCTTGGTCATGGCAGGATTCAGGTTCCCCAGGTATTGATAGTCACTAAGTTAGTGAGTGTCAAGCCGACAGGATAGTATCGAGATCGGCTATAATCCCGCCCATGGCAACGACGACGACGCCTGGAGTGACGGTGTTGTTGACCCAGCTGTCGCGAGTCGTCTATCGCCGCACCTCTGAAGAGCTCCTTGGGATGCGCTTGAAGGAGTTCGTCATGCTCGCCCACCTTCGCGAGCACAGCCCGATCCCGCAACAGGATCTTGGTGAGACGCTGTGTATCGATGCCAACAATCTCGTGCTTCTGCTCAATGAGCTCGAGTCGAGGGGGTTTGCCTACCGGCGTCGCGATCCGACAGATCGACGTCGACACCTGGTTGAGATCACCGACGAGGGTTTGGGTGCGTTCGAGAATGCCGAACGCGGAATCGAAAGCGTGGAAGACGACGTGCTCGGCTCACTGACCGGCCGGGAGCGGGTTGAGCTTCAAGGATTGCTGACCAAGGCACTCGAAGGAGCGCCCGGGGTGGGGTAGTCGGTGGTCCGAGCACAGGCGGACCATTCTGACGCCACTAGATTCTGTCCATGAGCGCGGTTGACGGCGAGGACGCATTCCCGGCCTTCGCATGGGCTGTCGGCGAAGAAGGGTCCGATCCTCTGGTATTGGCCGACGGGGTCCCGTATCGCCATGATCAATTCGCCCAAAGTGGTCACTACTCACATGTTGACGATGACCTCGGTTCGATTGCTGCGCTGGGCGTGAAGATCGTTCGCTACGGCGCGCCTTGGCGCCTGACCGAGCCGGAGCCGGGCCACTACGACTGGTCGCTCTGGGATCGGGCCTTGGCCGGATGCGCGGAGCACGGCCTGGAGCCGATTGTCGACATGTTGCATTTCGGGCTGCCTGATCATTTCGAAGGGTTCGCTGATCCGCGATGGGTGGACTCGTTCTCTCGATACGTCGAGGCGTTTCTGGAGCGTTATCGGCAACCGCGATGGTTCACGCCGATCAATGAGCCTGGCGTCACGGCAATGATGTCGGGCTGTCTGGGGATGTGGAACGACCGGCTGGCATCCGGGCCCGATCACGCCCGGACATTGGCCAACGTCGTGTTGGCCAATTTGGAGGCGCTGGCACGGATCCGCGGCGATCGTGGTGGCTGGTGGATCGGAGCCGAGGCTTTTCAGGTTCCGGTGGCGGTCGACCGGCAGGCCGAAGCCGATGTTCAGGCATTGCGGGCATGGTTCTGGCTGGTCTGGGACCTGCACTTCGGACGGGACCCTCTTCCGGAGGCAGCCCACCACCTCGATCCGGTGGACGATGCCCTGCTCGACCGCATCCGCGGCCTGGCGGTAACCGATCGGGTCATTGCCGGGCTCGACTTCTACCCGACGTCGGTCGAGCCTTGGGGGGCGCCGGACCCTGGGTGGTCGGTCGATGAGCGAGTGGGCTTTGCCGCCGAAGAGTTCCGTCGATGGCACGAGCGATATGACGTGCCCTTCTGGGTGGCGGAGACCTCGAACTTGTCCCTCGGTGTCAACGACCAGACTCCATGGTTGCTTTCACTTACCGGCGAACTCCGCCGGCTGCGCGACGAGGGCATTCCAGTACGGGGGCTCTGTTGGTACAGCCGCGGAGACCAATTCGACTGGCAGACCAACCTGATGGACCCGATAGGGGCAGTGACCGAGGTCGGACTCTTCGACGTTCATCGCCACGCCCGACCGGTTGCCGCGACCTTCGCTCAACTTGTCTCGCAGGGCTTGTGAGGCTCACGCTCTCGCAGGACCTGTGAAGAGCGTTGATCCTTTACCCCACTTCGGACAATGCGCCTTCGGGTCGGCGGGCCATGTGGCCCCGCCATCCACCACCGAGGATCCGCATTACTGCCTGCTGACGGGGTCCGCATCGTCAAAGCCGTCATGCACGAGCATCAGCCTTGTGCCATCTCCCTCCGGCGCCAGTCGCCACGTGACCGTTGTGTCGAGGCCGCCCCCGACCCAGCTGATGCGCAAGAGGTTCGGCGGATCGAGATCGAGCACTCGGCAGTGCACGATGCCATCGAGTCAGCTGAGGATCCGGTCTGGACCAGCCGGGGGATTAGCGTTGCCACCGTGGACAGGAGGCTCTTCCTCAAGTTGCTCGGGGTAGGCACGGGGTCAGCGGCCCTGGCTTCGTGCGCGAACGGCTCTCAGCCGTCGACTGCGGGCCAATCCGCGGCAGGGAGTGCCGCGGCCAAACAGGCGGTAACGGAGTTCATGGCCAATCCGCCCTTCTCGTTCATGTATGCCGCCCAATCGTCGACGAGTCTCTTGCGGCAGTGGCCGGTGACACGGCACACCATCAGTTCCGCGGCGGGGCGCTCGGAAGAACTGGTCACCTGGCGGGCGCCGACCGGAGAGCTCGAGGTACTGGCGGCGGTCGTTGTCTATGAGACCTTCGGTGCAATCGAATGGACCCTGTCCTTCTCCAACCCGTCGACCGGATCCTCGCAGCGGTTGAATGCGGTGTTGGCCGCCGACACCATCCTCAGCGGGTCGCCGACGGCACCTTATGTCCTCCACCATTTCAATGGCAGCGCACAGCAAGCCCATGACTACGCACCAAGGACATCGCCGCTGGGACCGGGTGAGAAGCAACTTCTCTTCCCGGTGGGCGGCCGGCCGTCGAACGGCACGTGGCCCTATTTCAATATCTCCTGGGGCGACCGGGGGGTCATGGCCGCGGTCGGCTGGCCGGGGCAGTGGACGACCCAGCTGCTGGTCGACGAGCACGCCGGTCTGCGTCTCAAGGCCGGGATGACGTCTGCCGACCCGGCGCTCAACGCCTACGGGGACATCACTGACGCGATGCTTTTGGACACCTACTTGGAAGCAGGCGAGGTGGTCCGCACCCCCCTCATCGTCCTCATGCCCTGGAGCGCCGAAAGCTGGCTGCTCGCACAGAACAAGTGGCGGAGGTGGATGGTCGACTACAACCTGCCGCGCTTCGGGGGGAGCCTCCCGACGCCTATCGTGCCGACGACCGGCGGCCTGAGTCTTTACCCTGACCAATCGCAGGAGCTCTCGGCGATCGAAACCTACGCTGGCCGGGGGACCACCAGGGACCGCGGCGGCTTCTACACGCATTGGTGGGTCGACGCCGGCTGGTATGAGATTCCGAGCGGGTTGCCCGAGAACTGGTCCGAGGACTGGTCCAATGGCGTGGGGAACTGGTTCCCTGACCCGACGCGCTTCCCGGAGGGAATGAGGCCGACATTCCAGCGGGCCAGCCGAGCATGACATGAAGTCATTGCTATGGAGCGAGCCGGAGCGGGCGGGAGTCGGTACCGAGCTTTTCGAACAGCACCGGGATTGGCTCATCGCGCCGCCGGACCCGAGTTCGGACCTGAGCTTCCTGGTCGACTTCGGTAACCCAGACGCTTGGGCCTGGTCGGTGGAACGCTTCGACAGCATCATCAGCGACCAAGCTGCCAAGGGCCATACGCTGGACGTGTTCCGGCAGGACTTCAACATGGACCCGCTCGACTACTGGAACGCGAAAGACGTTCCGGGCCGCAGCGGCATGACCCAGGTGAAGCACGTGGCCGGCCATCTCGCCTTTTGGGACGAATTGCGCAAGCGCCATCCTCAGCTCTGGATTGACAGCTGCGCCTCCGGTGGCCGCCGCAACGACCTCGAGACCATGCGCCGCTCGATCCCTCTGCTGCGCAGTGACTACCAGTTCGAGCCGACCGGCAACCAGTGTCAGACCTATGGCATATCCCTGTGGCTCCCGTACTTCGGGACAGGTGTGGGGCCTCAGGCCACCAATGACGGTGCCTGGGGTCCGGGCCAGTACGTGGTGCGGAGCTCCCTTGCCCCCTGCTACGCGTCGAGCGTCGACGCCGCCACTGCCAGCGGGGAGGACTGGACGCTACTCCGGACGATGAACGAGGAATTCGTGCGTATCCAAGATGACCTGTTGTACAGCGATTTCTACCCGCTGACAGAGTTCAGCCTGGAGGATGACGTCTGGATGGCCTTCCAGTTCGACCGCCCCGCGGCGGGGTCCGGCGTCGTTCTCATCTTCCGGCGGCCCCACGCCCAAGCGGCAGCCATGCGTTTCGTCCTGCAGGGACTGGATGCCCGTACGCAGTACCAGATCGAGAACTTCGACCTGGGCAGCAAGGAACTGTTGTCCGGAAGGAGCCTGATGAACAAGGGCCTGGAGCTATCGCTCCCGGACGCGCCAGCCTCGGCCATCATGCAATACGAGCGCCAGTCCGGCGGGTAGGCGTCGGGCGGCGGCACGCCGGGCACGCCGGGCACTCGTGCTCCCGAGCCACGTCGGAGCGTGCGTGGCGCATCCGGTCCGCCGATCAGAGCCCGGCTCGGTGTCGCCCGCTGACTGCGACGGCCCGCCCAGTTGATCTCAGCGTCCCACTTGACCGAGGCGGTCGGCCAGGAACGCTCGTTCAACCACATTCTCGCTGAGCACGAGGGCCTCTTCGTAGGCGAGCCGCGCCTCGTCGTCGCGATTCAAGCGGCGGAGGAAGTCGGCACGGGCGGATGCGAGGTAGCTATAGGTGGCAAGGACCGGCTCCGTGGCCAGCAGGTCGAGCGCGGCCAGTCCTGCAGCGGGACCCTCTGCCAGGCCGATGGCGACGGCTCGATTGAGAGCGACGACAGGTGACGGCCATATCTGGACCAGAAGGTCGTAGAGCCGAACGATCTCGCCCCAGTCGGTGGCGTCCCACGACGGGGCTCCGTCGTGTACGGCGGCGATGGCAGCCATGAGCGCAAAACGTCCCGGCGGCCGCCGGCAAAGCGCCTGGCGCACGAGCGAGATTCCCTCTTCGATGGCGGCGTGATCCCATTGAGTCCTGTCCTGGTCGGCGAGCAGGACGAGTTGGCCGTTCTCGTCGATCCTGGTTGCCCGGCGAGCGTCGGTGAGGAGGATGAGGGCCAGTAGCCCGGCAACGTCTTCGTCGTCCGGAAGCAGGGTCCGCAACACGCGGGTCAGATCGAGTGACCGTTCGACCAGGTCGCGGCGACCAAGGTCGGCGCCGACCGGAGCGGTGTGTCCGGTCGTGTAGAGCAGATGGAGGACCGAAAGAACAGCGTCGATGCGGGCAGGCAGTTCTTCGACAGGTGGCACCCGATAGGGAATTCGGGCAATGGCGATCTTCTTCTTTGCCCGAGTGATGCGGGCGGCCATTGCCTTCTCGCTGACCAGGAAAGCGCGACCCACCTCTGCAGTGGTGAGCCCGCAGACCAGGCGGAGGGTCAGCGCCACCTGCGCGTCGATGGCGATAGCCGGGTGACAGCAGGTGAAGATGAGCCGCAATCGGTCGTCGATTATTTCGGGATCGTCCAGCTCTCCGGGCCCGGGATCTTCTACCCGTTCGACGAGGAGGGGCAGTGCCCGGTCGCGTGTGGAGTCTCGTCGCGCCATGTCGATGGCGCGACGTCGAGCGACCGTGGTCAGCCACGCACCAGGCCTGGTTGGGATCCCACCGGTCGACCAGGTGGCCAGCGCCCGGGCGTACGCCTCCTGAACGCACTCTTCAGCCAGATCGATGTCGCCCGTGACGCGCACCGTCGCGGCGAGCACGAAAGCCCACTCACGACGGTGCGCGTCGGCGACCGCGGCTTCGACTGATGCGTTCATGGAGCTTCGGGCGTCACTCAGGCAAAGGTCCTGATCGGTCGAATCTCGACCCCGCCAAAGGGCATGGGGACCTGCTTGGCCAGAGCCAGGGCCTCGTCCAAGTCGGCGGCTTCGACGAGGTAGTAGCCACCGAGCGCTTCTTTGGTTTCGGCGAACGCTCCATCGGTCACCACGAACTCCCCGGAGGGGTCCTGGCGCACCGACGTGGCCGTAGCCGTCGGCTGCAGCGCGTTGCCACCCCGCAGAACGGCGGCGTTTCGCTCACCGAAGACCTGATGGCCCTTCATCATCTGACCGAACTCCCCGGGTTCGGGATTGTCCAAGGCAGCCTCATCCCCGTAGATAAGGATCAAGTACTCAGCCATGATGCTCTCCTCTCTGGTTCGACCCCATCTTCTTGGGATCTCCTACTGACTACGACGGTCGAGAGATGCCCAGATCGACAACTCCGTACAGAATCTTTGCCGACACGGAGCCGGCGCACAGCCGGTGCCCACGGCTTGGGCTGGAGGAAGAACCCGGGTTCGAGGAGAAGGCCAGGACTTTGGCCTCCGAGGATCCGGTGGCGTCGTTCGGAAGGAGGTTGCCGGTGCCGGTCCCCGACTGGTCGTCGGCCGAGGTGGGCTCGCCGGGGCTCACGCCGGGGCTACCGGTTGGTCGACTGAACGGAGCCGTCCGTTCGTGGGGGGACGCCCTGCTTCGGTACGCTCGTGACATCCGGGGTACCCCCCGGTTCAACGAGGCCCTGGTCCGATGGCTGCGGCCACCCGGTGACCTGAGCGAACTGCGCTCTCCATATAGCCGGCCAGCGTCTCGGTGTGTTCGCCGGCGAACCAAATGGCACCGTGCGGTTGGCGGAGCAGCGGCCAGAATCGGGTCATTTGACCTGGAGCGAATACGGCGTAGCCCCCACCGGTGTAGCGCTCGTTGGCCCAGGCCATGGTGGTGGCGATGCCGCTCGCCTCCACCCGACCTTCTGGATAGACGACGTCGAGCTGCTCCTGGAACGCGGCGATTCGCGCTCGATCACCAAGCAAGGCGCCGGATCTGGCGGCATTCCCGGTCACGAACTGGGTGAGCACCCCTGGTCGCTCCGCGCCGCCCGGCATCGAATCGGTAGCGTCCCAGGCAGTTCCGAAGGGGAGGTCGGTGATGGTGAACCCCGATAGCCCTTCCGGCAGCCAGAATCTCCGGTCGTATTGGGTCGATACCTTCAACGCGTGACCCAGGTCGAGCTCATCGATCATTGTGGCGACGCCCGGGGACAGAGGGGGATCGAACGAGAGTGCCCGGAGCGCTGGTGGCGGTGCTGCCAGCACGAGATGTGCGGCATCGACTGTTGTCGTGCCATCCCGCGTCCGAGCCCCTACGCGGACACCCCACGGGTGCTGTTCGATCGTCGTGACCGGTGAGTCGAGCTGGACTGCAGTCCCGAGGTCGTGAGCCATCGCTTCGGGCAAAGCGCTATTCCCCGCCGCGATCCGCATGGTCTCGACGCCGGATTCGGGCAACGCCTCGTCGACGACCGACTGTTGGAGCACGAAGAGGAGCGACACCTGGTCGAGCTGGGCGTTGTAGTTGCCGCGGTAGTCAGTCTGCACGAGAAGATTCGCATCAGCATTCAGTGTCTGAGTGGCGGCGAAGTCCTGCAGCGATTGCCGGTCCCACAGCTCGGCCCGCGGCGCGAGTTCAGGGTGAGCGGGGTCGAGATCCCCCGCCATTCCGATCAGCGTATTTCCGAACGTCACATATTCGGCCAACGCCTTTGGATCTGCGGCGGACATGGCGTGCAGAACGCTTCGTGCTCCCCGTCTGTACACCGCGGCGTCCTCCAGCTTGTCCGTTGGCCGACGGGCCAGCGCCAGGCGATAATGGCGCGCCAACGCCTGGATCTGAACGTGGTTGTCGTCGATGGACTCGCCACCGGCCTCGACGTGAAGCCCATCGGTGAACGGAAGGTGCAGGGTATGCACCCTTCCCCCCACACGATCGCGGGCCTCGAAGACGACAACGTCCCAGCCGGCGATCCGGAGCGCAAGCGCCGCGGTCAGACCGGAAAGGCCTGCGCCGACCACAACGATGCGTTTCTTCGTCGAGGCTTCCGGTCGCGCCGTGGTTGTACAGCCTCCGAACACGGCGGCCGCAGCGGTGATCCCGGCAGAAGCCAGAAGGTGCCGTCGGGTCAACTTCACCTTGATCGCCTCTCCAAGTGCTGCTTCCTGGTGAATCGAGGCATAGCCTAGAAAACTCCGCCGACCGCATCGAGCAGCTTCATTGTCTGCTCGGTGTTCAGCCTCAGCTGATCCCAGTTCCCCTTGTAGGCGGCGTACGACTGCGCATCGAGCCCAACGTGAATCTGATAGCAGAGCAGTCGTGCGTCAAGGTCATCCGGCACTGAACCACTGGCTTCCCAGTGCCGTCGCAATTCGCCGGCCAGGTCGACCTCCGGCCAGGACGTATACCGTGGCTGGCAGTACAAGAGCCAGGCAGCGTCATACAGATGATCACCGTACATGGAGTTGCCCCAGTCCAAGACCGCGCTGATCCTGTCTCCTTGGACAAGGACATTGTGATTGAGCAAGTCATTGTGGATGACATGTCGTTCGGTGGGCATATCTTCAGTCAGCTGCTCGAGTACCTTCAGTGCGGCATCGAAGTCCCTGGCACCGCTGGGCGAACCTTCCAATGCAGTCCGCCACCCATGGGTTCGACCGCTAGGCGGATCGTCCTCAAACTTGTGAAGTAGTGCTTCTCGCCAAGTCTTCTGTGGGCCCTGACCATCCGCTGTCCAGATACCGTAGCCCTCGGTCGCTGAGACATCAATGCAGTGGATCGCATCCATCGCTCTGAAGAGGCTGGGAAGAACCACCCGGATCTGGTCCGTGTGCAGCTCGTCGAGGAACTCACCCCGGGCACGACTGGATAGCGCATAGAAGCCGACCTTGGTCTCGTCGAGCTCCAATACTGTGGGGACTGGAAGCTCAGCGGATGCCCAGCCGGAGGCGACACGGTCCTTCTCGTAGTCCTCGCCATGAATACCAAAGCGGGCCACCACTTGCGCTCCATCGAGAGACAAGGCGTAGGCCTGAGACCAATCACCACCGGAAAGGCGGGTGACCTCGCCTGCTCGTTCACCGAAACGATCGTCGATGAAAGCCTGTGCCGCTCGTTGATCCAGTAACTCAGTCATCGATTCGCGTCCTACTCATGAAGTCGGGGTTCCATTGTCTGTCGAAAGCACGGTGAAGGTGCCTGCCCATTCGCCTGTTCGATCGGTACATCGCAAATCGTTGTGGTAAGTGCATGCTACGAGTCTCGGGAAGACTCAGGCCGATCAGACGCACCGGGTGAACGTTGGCACCGGTCAGGATCTCCAAGCTGTGCTCATGGCGCACACCCAAACCGGCCGGGGCCGTCGAATCGGTTTGTGGCAGTCCGGGGGCTTCGCCGTCGCCGTGGCCGGTTGGCGTGTTCGGCTCAAGACCCTGACTGCCATGCAATTGGCCCGCCATGGAAGCCAGTCCTCGCCAGTAGGCGCTCTTCCGGATCCGAGCCGTTCCACATGGTGATCTTCAGTTCGGCCGGGGCGTACGTCTCCGAGTTCGGTTCGAGTCTTAACCACGCGAGCGGAGAGTCGGAACTGGCTACTGCACCCGCTTCAGCTATCGCTTCTGTTATCGCCGCCGTTGTCTCCTTGTCGAGGTACTGCCAGACAACCGAGTGCATAATCACAAAAGCGGTTCCCTGGGCTCTCTGGGCGAGCTCACGTGGAACCCATGTAGCTGCATCTGCCTCATCGATGATGACCGGCCTCTTCCGGGCTATCTCAATGGCTCGATGTATCCGGACGAATCGCTCACGAGGTTCCGGCCAGACATAGGACAACAAGGTCAAGGCACCCGCCGGGGTGGTCACATCGATCGGGTGAGTGTCACAACCTCGCCGATCAAGTATTTCGACCCCCGGCGAGAAGCTCGGACTTCCACCTTCCCAGAGATCCGCGAAACGTATGGGTGACTCTTGGGATCCCCATCCCGCGCCATCCTGTTCATACCAGTAGGAGTCCAACCGCAGATTCAGACCACCGCTCGAGCCGATCTCACGGAGTTGAACCGGCATCCCCGTGTGACTGGCAACGGCGAGAAGCCCTGACGCGAGAGCGACTGATCGGCCGACCTCATTGGTTTGGGGTGGGACGGCGAGACCATCTCGTACAGCCCCTGGGAGCTCATCCAGCAACTCGGCGATGCCGGCCATGGCAGCACCCGCATCCCCATCGCCCCCTGTCGACGGAAAATGCGCAGCAAGTCCGGGCGCAGACCCATTCAGCACCAGCTTGTGGATTCCAGCGAAGAATCGCAGCACGTAGGCGTCTTCAAACGGTGCACCTGCAAAAGGTGCCAAGGAGTTCCAGATCGGCCCGTCCTTGGCAATTGCTGCCGCAAGTTCGCCGCCCAGCCGGTCGTAGAAGGGTGATCCGAGACTGCGAAATCCAAGGCGCTGCAGCTCGACCGTCTCGATGAGTTCGGCCCTCGACACTCGGGTGGCCCTCATCGACCGGTCTGCTGCCACGTGGCGGTCATTGTCAGCGACGGAGCTCCACGACCGGCCACCTTGGCATTGCCATCTGTCGGTCCATTCATTCGTTCAGGATGAGCGAAGCGGATGAGGAGGTCAATCTTGACGGAATCAATGTGCTCGGACGACTCGAGGGCATGGGCAATGCCGCTCTCTCCACCATCCAATCTTCTCGATCGACGGGTGAGTCCTGCTTCTCCTTCGTCGGGTGGATCTCGACAAGTTGCTCCGGGCCGTCGCTCATTCCCTCCATCACCACGGCCACCGGGTCAGCCGAGCCGGGCGGCCGCGATGAGAACCGTCTCGAAGTTCATAATGAACGAGCCACCGTATTCATCGATGGCCGTCCCGATGGCGTCGAGAAGACGATGTCGAAGATTCGGCTCGAGGGCGGCGTATTCGCTGGATGACTGCAGCAACCCGAGCCACTCATCTGTCTGGTAACGCTGCGTCCACGGAAACCAGTGCTCAGTGGCGTCACCGAAATCGGGGTCCGCTGTGATGGCGTCGAGGACGCCGGTGAGCCCGGCCCTGACGTCGGTCGACCGGTTGGCGCCATAGCCGCGGAAGAGACGGTGAATGTCGCTCGGCACCACCCTCGAATACACGTTCTCGAGCGCGTCGGCGAGATCGTCGGGGTGAGCGCCCCCGCTCCAGATCAGGCCAAGGCTGCCGGTCGGTCGCAGGAGCGACGCCGCCTTGGCCGTAGCGGCGGGCATGTCCAGCCAGTGCCACGCCTGAGCGGAAGTCACTCGGTCAAACCTGCGACCAGCAGCGTCCCAGTCCTCGAATGCGCCGATCTCCACGTCGATTCCGTGGCGGTGGGCGATCTCCGCCATTCGTGGCGCGAGTTCCACCCCGAGCACCTTGGCGCCCCGCTCAGCCATCGGCCTTGCAGCGATCCCGGTGCCACAACCCACATCGAGCACTTCGAGGCCAGAGGGTTCCGGACCGAGTAACTCATCGATCACGACGTCGGGATATCTCGGCCGGCACCGGTCATAGCGCTCGGCTTCCTGATCGAACAATCGAGAACGCTCAAGCGCGTGGCTCCGAGTCCGCGCCGACGCGGCCAACATCATCTCGTTGCCATCAACCATCTTGTCGTCCTCTCGATCGCAGGGATCGCCAATCGACGTTGGCCGCGCCAGTAACTCGACCCTAATGCGCTAGTCGGCGATCTACTCGCTGATCGAATCGACCGCGCATCCACGAGGCCGACGCCCTCGCGCTAGGGCGACGGCCGTGGACGAACGGTTGCGGTGGAGGGACGAACACAGGGGCGGCTGCCCAGCGTGTTGCTATTGCAGTCTGGCTTCCTCCACCTCTTTGGGCCTGCTCGAGAGGTACAGCCGGAACCCCTCGGCCTCCGGCTCAAACCCAAGGGACGTGTAGAGCTGGTGCGCTCCGTCGCGAGAATGGCGCTTGTGCGATAGAAGCTGAACCTTGTTGCATCCGGCCGACTTCATGTCTTTCAAATGCGGTGGAGAAGGGACGTTGCCACTCCCAGGCGGCGATACGCATGAGCGACGACGACCGCTTCGGTGATCGCTGTGGGCCGACAGTCGTAGGTGATATTCGGGAATAGCAATCCTGCCACCGTCGTACACTGTCGGCTCAGTCGGTGACAACGAGGCGAAGTCCGCCATCGAACCAATTGGCCTCTAGCACCCGTGAATATCTGGCGCTCCATCGCCCACTCTTCAAGTCGGCCGCCAACCTCCCAATTCGCTCCTCCACAATGCTTTCGGGCAACTCAGCAAAGCTCGAGCAGCATTTTCGGACCTCCGGGTCGAGGTACGCATCCGGGCGCTGCCAGTAGGCCAACGTGAAGCCATCCTGACAGAGCGGCGGAACAGGCACCACGTCGACACGAGCACCGCCAAGTCGAACGCCGATTTCCTCCGGCGAGGGTGGGCGTTGCGACGCCGGGCTCGTTGCCTCGGGGATGTAGTCCGAAAACAACCAGAATGAGTCGTGAACAGCAGCGTCGAAAGTGAACACGACCACGCGCTTTGCCACTCGCCTCAACTCTTTGAGACCTGTGTCGAGATCGGCCCAGTGGTGAATTGTGAGCAGTGCCATCGCTGCGTCAAAAGAGCCAGATCGCACAGGCAAATGCTCCGCGTCCCCTTGAATCACCGAGGCACTCGTGACCGGTCTCTGGTCGATCATTGTCGCCGATGGTTCAATCGCAACGCACCGTAGGGCGCAGGCCTCGTAGGAGCCGGTACCCGCCCCGACGTTGAGTACGGAAACCGCTCCCCCTAGTGCTCTTGCGATAGCCGCAGCGATATCCGGATCCGTGGCCCGGAACTCGGAGTATCCCTTCCCCATCTGGTCATAGGCGGCCCTCACGTCTACAGCTTCGCGCTCAGGCCAGTTCGGTGCAGTCTGTTGCCAGTCACTGGCGCGTCGTCCGTCGCCCGACTGGGTGCTGTATGGGGCGCCCACAGCACCACCTGCCGATCGCGGGTCGATGTCGTCAACTGCGGCACCTGTGTATCACCCGTAGAACGGTGCCGGTTCGATGGCAGCGGGCCCAACGCCAGAGATGACCAATTCGGGCGGGTAGATAGTCCCCGGATGCCACCGCAGGATCTCAACCGACGGTTCGAAGCGCCGGGCGGGGCGACGTGTCAAAGTTTCAGCCATGTTCGCAGGGATAACGGCGGTGGCAGTGGCTCTGGCGGTGGCAATGGGCTCGCCCGCAGGGTTGGCGCCGGAGCCACCCGCAGCGTCCGCGTCGGTATCGGACATCGGACTGACCACGACTGGAAGTGGGCCAGCCAGCAAGTACGACTGCGCCTTGCGCATCCGACCCGCTGCCGACGCCTTCACCGGCGCAGACGGCAGCGGGTCAGAGATCGGCTGGGAGGGCAACAAGCAGGGCGTCGTCACCTGCCTGGGCGGGGTGTTCCTCATTCAGGACGGCTTCTACCAGAACTACGGCTTCGGCATCTACGACGGCGCCCCAACCACGTGGACCGACGCCGACGGCTACCTTCCCGCACAGATCACGTCGTTCAGCCGGAACGGCGCCCGGGTCTCGATCACCGAGTTCGCCGACCGGGTGGTTGTCTCTGGTGCTCCCTTTGTCGCCGTCTACGGCCGCGTCGTGGTCACGAACCCCACGAACCACGTCATTGAGGCCAACCCTGAGCCTTCTCCTGGATTGGTGCCGCTCGATGCGGCCTCCGACGCGGTGGTTCCTCACACCACTGTCGATCACGACTACGTGATCGCTGCCGACCGCTTCGGGGGCGCCTACCCCTGGCCGAGCGCTGCGGCGCTGGCCGCCGCCGGTACCTTCGACGAGCACTTCAGGCACATGGCCAGCTTCTGGAACGGCCAGCTGGCCGGCATCACCGGGATCAGCGTCCCCGATCAAACCCTTGACAACGCCTACCGCAGCGGGTTCATCTACACCCAGATCGCCCGGAGCGGTGACGAGCTTCACGATGGGGTCAACGGCTATCAGGCCGAGTACAACCACGACGTCATCGGAATCCTGTCCAACCTCTTCAACCAGGGTTACTTCACTGACGCCCACGCCCTGTTGCTCACAGCGCGCGACGCCATGGAAGCGCCGGGCCAGGGCTTCTACGACGACGGTGTCTGGACGTACTCGGTGCCATGGGCCATCTACCTGATGAAGACCGGAGACCTGGCCTTCGTGAAGGAGAATTTCGACTCGGAGGGACCCCTCGGTGCCACGCAGCCGAGCATCGCGGACACCGCCCATGCAATCGCCGCCGCCAGGACCAGCCCCACCGGGATCATGAAGGCCACCGACGACATCGACACACAGGGCTACTGGACGACCGACGACTACTCGGCACTCATCGGCCTGGCTGCCTTCCACTACCTCGCCCAGCGGGTAGGGAACGCCCGCCAGGCCGCCTGGGCGACCCAGGAGTACAACAGCCTCCTGTCGGCTACCAACAAGACGCTGGTCACGACGATTTCCCGTTACCACCTCGCCTACGTACCCTGCTCGATCCTTCAGCCCAACCGTGCCAACCGGTGCAAGAACCCGGAGGACGCCAACTGGATGTCCCCTCTCGGCGCATGGGCCTGGGACGGATCGCTCTTCGGGGCGACTGTGAGCGGTCCGGGTGTGACCATGATCGATGCCACCTACGACTACGGCTTCGCCCGCCTGAAGGGCAAGCTCCCACCCAACACGTTCGGTGGGTTTCCCGGTGACTACTACTCGACCGGCTACAACGCCGGCTACGGGACGGCCGGCCTGGCCAGCACGCACCACCGGGACCAGGGGATCTTGAGCTACAAGTTCATGATCGCCAACAGTCAAAGCGGTCCGTACTCATGGTGGGAGAGCTCTTCTGCTCCCTCGACCCAAACCCCGTGGCTAGGTCTGCACCCAGCGACCGGGCAGGGCGCCTCTCCCCACGCCTGGGGAATGTCCCAGGCCAACGGTGTGCTGCTGGCCTCGCTGGTGGCTCAACGCACCGATGGCGACCTCGTCGTGGGTCGCGGAGTCCCGGCGCAATGGCTCAGCGGTCGTGCGCCGATCTCGGTCACCAACTTCCCGACGACCGACGGCCGGAGGCTGAGCCTCACGATCTCATCAAGTGGCCGGTCGGTGTCGCTGACGCTGCGCGGCCAGCCACCGTCAGGCCCGGTGCTCTTCCAGCTACCATCCTTCGTTGACAACGTCGCGACCACCTCGGCCGGGGTGGTCGACCAGAGAACCGGGACCGTGACATTGTCACCGGACACGAAAAGCGTCACCGTCCAGCTCGGCTCGGCACCGGCACGTCGGGGCGCTCCTTGGATCGCCGCCGGAGTCATCGTGGTCGCCTTCGTCATTCTCCTCTTCGGTATCAGCCGCGTCCGCAGGCGGCGGCTGCGACGCACCACCGGCGGAAAAGCCTCGTGACGAAAACCAGGGCGCTCGGATCGAGGTCAAGGCGCGCTAGCCCTGGCCATCGGCGGCAGTCTGGCCAAGCCGGCCCGACGCCAACTGCTTTTGCCGCAGCCACCCTGACGTACGGTGCTGCGCTGCGGCCTGAAGGGCGACGTCCGTCGTTCTGGTGCGATCCACTGCGCGCAACGTGTCGCCGGCGGCACCCTTGACGCTGACTTCCGAACGCGCTCCTCCGATTCATGCAGGCGGAGCCCCTCCGACGCTTGCTCGTATTGGTCGCCGGGGATTAGGCACGAATGGGACGGTTTACACTGGCTCGTTCGGGTCAGACCGGGAGGTGGAATGAGCAAGGTCGACTATGACGAGCGCCAACACAACGTCTACGCTGCCGGCAGGCAGATGTCGCCCGACGCGCTGCAGATCTGGATGGAGGTGTTCGCCCGCCACCTGCCGGAGACACGGCCACTCGCCTGGCTCGACCTGGGCTCGGGTACCGGACGCATGACTCCGTCTCTAGCGAGTACCTTTGGCGGCCCCGCCTACGGCGTCGAGCCCGCAGACAAGATGCGCGCTCAAGCGGTCGCCCACGCCGGCCATTCCGCAGTCACCTATGCGGCAGGGTCTGCCGAGCACATCCCATTGCCAGATACCTCGTGTGACGCGGCACTCCTGTTCTTCGTCTGGCATCACGTCGTCGACCGGGAAGGCGCTGCCCAGGAGTTGCGCCGGGTGGTCAAGCCGGGCGGCAGGCTCTTCGTCCAGGCGAATTTCTCCGACAGGGTGCCTGACGTCTGGTGGTTGCACGTCGTTCCTGAATGGATGAAGATCCACCAAGCGCAGTACCAGGCTGAGGAAGAGGTGCAGGGCAACTTCGTCGGCGCAGGGTGGACGCTCGCCTCTCGTGATGAGGTCACCTGGCTTCGTTCGGCGAGCCTGGCCGAGGACTTCGAAAGGCTGAGACTGCGTCCCACTTCGCTGTTCGAGCATATGAGCGAGGAGGTCGCCGAGGCGGGCTTCGCCAGGATCGAGGCAGCGCTGCCCTCACTCGACGACGGGGCGCAGCTCGAGACCAGCGCTCTGCTCGTTTTCCGGCGCTAGGAGTGACGCCGATGACTGAACGCCGGTTCGCGGCGCGGCATTGGGAGCGACGACCCAGGGGTATCCGGTCAAGTTGCGTGCGACCTTACCCACGTTGGTGAATCCGAACAGCTGATCCGCGTTGCCAGCGCCGGCACCGCTCCCGAGCGAGGTCGTTGCGATATCTGGCTACTGTCGCATGGGCCACAGCCTTGGTGGAAGTGGAGGACACGGCCAGATGCCGAGAGAGTACCGTTCAGGCACAACGACACGGATGAGGGGGAAGCGTGCGGACCAAGGTGACGATCACGAAGAAGTTGAGCATCCCTGCTGAGTCGGCCTGGGGAGCCATTCGCACGTTCGGCCACCTCGACGTTTGGTTCCCCGCCATGGAGACCTGCCTGGTCGATGGAGAGGGTGTCGGAGCGCACCGACACATGGACCTGGTCGGTGGGTTGGGCCACATAACGGACTGTCTCATGGCGCTGGACGACGAGACGTTTCGACTCACCTACGAGCGTCCCGAGTCGCCGTTTCCTGTCTCCGCCTACACCGGCACAGTCGAGGTCTTCCGTTCGTTCGACTCGCTGGCGGTTGTCGTCTGGACGGTCGACTTCGAGTCTCTGCCCGAGGACAGTGGCCCGGTCGCCGGTCTTCTCAGGGCCGCAATCGCCGAGGGAATTGATGGCATGGACGCGGACCTCGGCCGTGGCTAGGAACGCGTGTCCCCAAACCGGTGCGCGGTGTGGACCCAGGCTGCCCCTACGCACAGGGCACGGCGGTGCTCGCTCCGGGCGACCCTGGGATACGAGGTCATAGAGTCTCGGCATGGTCGAGACCCGGATCGTCATTGTGTGTAGCCAATGTGGGGCGTTCTGGGACCCCGCTGCCGAGTCTCCATCGTGCAGGGACTCGCGCCATGACCACCACCGATTCGAATCGCACTTACACCGCAGTCGTGTCGTGCTGCCAGACTCCACGGAACTGACCGCCGTGTCCTTCGGAAGCGTCGATCCCTATGCCCGCGACGCACCCCCAGACTTCGGGTTGTACCTCGACGAGAGGTGGCGGCCGCCGTGGCCCCACGAATACCTGGACTGGCCCGACTTCGGCGTCCCAGACGATCCAGCTCTGGTTGTCGCGGCGCTTGAGTCGCTGCTTGACCGGGCTCGGGCGGGCCAACGCGTCGAGATCGGCTGTTACGGAGGCCACGGTCGCACCGGTACGGCGCTTGCCTGTCTCGCCATCCTCTGCGGCCAAGTACCAGGCGAAGCAGTCAGCTGGGTCCGCGTCGGGTACTGCGAGCGTGCAGTCGAGACAGATGAGCAGGAAGCCTTCGCCCGCAACCTCACCAGCTGACCCCGGCCCCCTCGTGGGGGACGTATCAGGGCACTTCGGGCCGTGGCACAGGTGAGACCCAGCCACGGGTATGTGCTGCAATACACAGGTGGATGACGCTTCCTCGGAACTGATCATCGAGAGCACTCGGGACGCAACCGTCATAGCGAACGTCCACTTCCGCACAGCCCTGATCGCCCAGAAGAGCTTCATTTCACCCGAGTCCCCGGCACCCACGATCCAGGAGTTGTCCCTCGTATGGGAGGAGCGGCTGGCGGATCCGAGCAGCAGGGGTTTCGCAGCTTCACTGGATGGTCGCACCGTGGGCATGGTTGTAATTCGAAGAGATCCCGATTTCGATCGAGAGGGGCAGCTACTGGGACTCCATGTGCTTCCCGATGTCTGGGGACGGGGGATCGGCAGTGCGCTTCACGACAAAGCGGTGGAGACTCTGAGGGATCACCGTTACACCAGCGCGGGCTTGTGGACGATCGCAGCAAACAAGAGAGCACGTCGAATGTACGAGAGACGAGGCTGGGTGACTGTTCCTGGAATCGGACTGAGTCACGACGGGGTCAGTGAGGTTCGCTACACGAGATCACTCTGAATGAGAGTAGCCCGTCCCAGCTGCGCCGAGACGGGTCCGTTGATGGCCCAAAAAGGCAGCAACGTGAACAATCAGAAGTGGCTTTTCAGAGTGGCGACGTTATGCGCGTTGTTCGGCGCTCGGGCAGGTGCGGTCGGCGGCACCCACGGCACGGGCTACAAAGGGCGGCGCTGTACCTCCTCTGCTCGGGGTGGACGGCCACGGTGACGGGCTCCTGTTGCCTGGCCCGGAATCGCATATGCGGGCACATGGACAACCACCCGCAGAGTGTGTCGGAAGTCCGAGCCGAACAACCGCCGATGCTGCGATGGCGCGATGATTGGTCCGTGCAGGTAGACCCAAGCCAGTACGCCACCGGGGACAACCTGGCGGCACGGCAGAGGCTGTGGAAGATCAGCCCTCGTCGGCCGCCGTTCTCGCTCTTCTCCTGGGTGCTGGACCTTGCCCGATTACGAGGGGGAGAACGCGTCCTCGACGTGGGCTGTGGAAACGGGGTCTATCTCGAACACCTGGACGGCGTCGGGCTCGACTCGTCGATGGGCATGCTGGCTTCAGCACGGGAGCACGCGCGCGGCCCGTTGGTGGCCGGAGACGCCATCGCCCTCCCATTTGCAAACGGCTCGTTCGACTTTGCATTGGTCGCGCACATGCTCTACCACGTCGATCAACGCAACAAGGCGGTCTCGGAACTGCGAAGGGTTCTACGGGGGTCGGGACGTTGCATCGCGGTGACCAATGGCGAGCGGAATTTGGACGAACTCGTCCGGATGGTGGAAGGCGTCGTCGGCCATGGCTGGAGGTGGCACCGGTCTTCCGAGGTGGCTTTCAGCCTGGAGAATGGCGCCGAACAGCTACGTGTGGCGTTCGACCATGTGGACAGGGTCGACTGCCCCGACACCGTCGTCGAGGTCACCGACGCTCAGGCTCTGGGCGACTATCTCAGGAGCGTGGGCGACACCTACGAGAGCCAAGTCATTTCATGGACCACATGGGATCGGGTCGCCGAAGAATGTGAGCGCCAGGTGGGAGGCGTGGTGGAGTCAGAAGGGGCTTTTCGACTATCGAGTTCCATGGGTGCCTTTGTCTGTCGGTGACCCACAACGCCAGCGGGCACCGCTCGGGCGATGACACACTTGCTGAATGGACCAGAGAATCTCGCTGATCACACTGGGCGTGCAGGATATCAATCGGTCAAGGGCTTTCTACGAAGCCCTCGGCTGGTCTGGCCAGTCGCCGAACGATGAGATCGTCTTCTTCCAGGTGGGTGGCATGATGCTGAGCCTCTGGAACAGAGGGAAGCTTGCCGAAGACAGCACCGTCCAAGATCAGGGTGGCTGGGGCGGCATCACCCTCGCCCACAACGTCGCTTCTCCCGAGGAAGTCGATCACCTGCTGGGTGAGGCATCCTCGGCTGGAGCTGTCATCGGGCGGTCGGGCGCTGCCACCTCCTGGGGCGGCTACTCGGGCGTCTTCATTGACCCAGACGGACACCCTTGGGAGGTTGCTCACAACCCCGGGTGGCAGATTGCGTCCGACGGATCGATCCGACTGGCCTGAATCTCGGGACACTGGGGGCGCCCCGGAACACCAATCGGGGTGCGTCCACCCACGCCCCGGTGCTTGCCGTCCGCGAACTGCCACCGACCAGGTGCGAGTGGGGCAGGGTGCAGCTCAGCCCGGGTGGACCTGTGCCCGCGACCGAAGCTGGTCTGCACGCCCGACGTGCCGTTCTGCTCTGCTCCTGAAGGGGCGGTAGCCGTCGTTCCGGCCGTTGCCCGGCCGCCTGATGCGGTGTGGTCGGCGTCACAGCACCGGCAGCAGGGTGCGAGGATGAGTTGCATGGATCAGGAGGTGCTCGACTTCTATGCCACACCGGGCCGGTTCACCACTTTGGACAGCAGCGACTTCTCGTCCGACGATGTCCGCGAAGTCGTGGAGGTCGTGCAAGGACTGCTTCTTTACGACATAGTTGCCAAGCCGTTCTACGGCGTCGATCTCTCGCCAAGCCAGGCCGAAATGGTCCACGAACGCGACACGACCCGATTGCTTGAGGCCATTCGGGCCGTGGACAGTCGCCCACTCGACGAGGCGAGGCCTCCATCCAATCGAGTTGGGGCACGTTGCCACTCCTTCAGCCGACTAACGGTGGCATTCCTTCGGGCCGCCGGCGTGCCCGCCCGCGCCCGGTGCGGATTCGGTACGTACTTCCGACCGGAATGGTTCGAAGATCACTGGATAGCGGAGTACTGGAACGCGACCGACGGGGTTTGGCAGATGGTGGATACTCAGCTCGACGCCACGTGGCGCCAGATGATCGGATTCGCCGGCAACCCGCTCGCTATCACCGCGGCTGAGTTCGTGTCCGCAGGGCATGCGTGGCGAGCATGGCGAAGCGGCGATCTCGACGCCGGACGCTGCGGGCTATCCGCAATCAACGAGCACGGGGCGCACTGGATCGCAGGCAACCTACGTCTTGATCTGGCCTCTCTGAACAAGGTGGAGATGCTTCCCTGGGACGTATGGGGGACAAGTTGGGGTCCTGGTGATCAACCGACCGACGCTCAGCTCCATTTGTTCGACACCATCGCAGGCGTGACCGTTGATCCCGACGCGGAATTTTCTGTGTTGCGAAGCCGATACGAAAGTGATGGCGCGCTGCGGGTGGAAGGCATGGTCTTCAACGCGGCGCGTGGTCATTCCGAAGCTGTGTGACGAGTGGGTGTCCGTCAATCAGGCGTGAGTGGGGAGTCCCAGTTCACGGACTCGGCCTCTCACGGCGGTGGGCAGCGATCGTTTGGCGCCGGTATGGCGTAGGATGCGGGCAGTAGGGCTTGGCAAGGTGGTTCAAATGCGTCGACGTGCAGCCGGATGGGCATTCTCGGTCTTTCTGATCGGGGTGTCTGCTACTGCCACCAGTGTTGGGCTGGTCGATTCGGCACAACCAGCGGATGCGGGAACCTCTGCTCCAGGTATCGAGTGTGAACACGTAGCCGGAACGATCGGCAGTGTCGTCACACTGAGCAGCTGCCATTCGGCGCGCATGACTGCTGGTACCGGCAAGGTCCCGGGAATGGTTTTCAATTCCGGCAAGAGAACTACCGGAGTGATCCGTTGGACCGAAGGGGGCCACAGCTATTCGACGACGGTGTCGACCACTACCTCACCGGATTCCTCTCGTTCGTACTGCGTTCGACATGGATACCGGGGGGAGTACGTCGTCAAGGGCAAGGTGACCGCCAGTACCGATCCTGAAGTCGCCGTGGACCAATCTGTCTCCTCCGGCGTCTGCATTAGTTCGACTGGTGCGGTGAGACAAACTCATTACGGCTATTTCGAATTGTAACTATGTCAGTGGGCGCCTTCTTGGGATGTTCACAGCCGCCGAGTTCGCCGTGCGTAGCAAGAGCGGAAGAGCCGTTCAGCTCACGTAAGAGGTAGCTCTGCGGGTCGTGAACACCGGGGATTCGCACATCGCCGATCTGCGCTCCTGCCACGATGGAGACGGCGATCGATCTGGCGCGATGCTCTGTTCTCGACTGAGTGTGGTACCGCGCACCCTCCAGCCGCGCGGGCCTCGGTGCCTGCTCCCGTCGCAGCGCCCAGGCACCAGTGAGCACCGGGTCCGCCTGCCACGTCCTCGGCATAGCCAAACTGTCCCGCACCACGCCTTGCCCATCCACTCGCCTCGCATGCCAGCCACCCTTGCCACGGGACTGCCCACTCCGACCGGCGTCGCATCGCGGTTGAACATCGGCATCCGGCGCTGCTCAGTTCGTCCTTCAAAACCCTGGCCAGATGCCTGCAGGGGTTCCCGAGACGGAGTTCGTCCCGAGAAGCGCATCCATTGAACAAGGCGATTCTTTGTATTGGACCTCGTCGTGGTCTGCGCTGTCAGGCAGCCGGCACCTTGCGGTCGGCCGCACCACATTGCGCCGCTCGATGAGCTAACTCGTCCTCACTTGACTTCGGGTTCGCGACGCATAGCATTCTGGCCGACGATCCCCTTGGGGGTGGCTGCCGGCGGCCACGTCATAGAGGAGCTCTGAATATTTCAGAAGTTCCAACAGCTAGACGCGTGCTCGTGGTGGAAGGACACCGCACCAATGATGAGCAACAAGCACACCAACCCCACCACAATGGCGACTGCGGCTGCGATTCGGTGAGGCTTCCGCCAAAGCGACACGATGCTGATTGCCAAACCCACCAAGAGCATGATCGCAGACGTCACGAGACCGATGCTCGGGATGTCCAGTACCTGCACGGCGGAACCGGAGCATGCGACTTGACTCCCGGCGTCAGCCTCCCAGGCCACAATGGCAACCCCGGCGGCAACAACGGCACATCCGCCTAGGAGAATCGCCGTTGATCGGCCGGTCGCACTCTTTGGGCCCCCCACCATAGCGACTGGCTGTGTCGGTTGGTTCTGTTCTTGCCGTCCGGTTGCATCTGCGGTCATGTAGGCGGTCACCTTGCGCTTGCTCACCGCGACAGCATGGCGGGCTCGTTGGTAAGGATCAACGAGCCTTCGTTCTCGATAGCCAGACCAGGATTGGTGGGGATGGCCGTCGCGACGCAGTCCTCTTGCACGCTGCAGGAGATCTGAGGAACCGTTCCGACTTGAACGGGTAGCGGTTGTACGGTCCAATCCGCCCCCCCGTTTACGGTCTCCGCGATGCTCGATCCAGACACCCAACAATTTCTCGAGGAAGAGCAACTCACGCCCTCCCATCCGCCATGGGGCAGCGATATCGGCTTCCATTGTGATCCACCGTCAGTCGTGTGGAGAACTTCATTTCCCACCCCGACCATCACCCAACAGTCGCCAACCGAAGGACAGGAGATCGGAGCTGTCAGGTACGACGCCTCCGGGATTGGACTCTCCCGCCATGTCCGCCCGGCATCGGTGGAACTCCAGGATTCGAAATCGGCGGACGGAAAGGCGTGGAGGAATGCGACAGCGACGCAGTCATCCAGGGATGGGCAGTCCATGGACACCGAGGTTCCGGCCTGAAGCGTGATCTGGTCAGAGGACTCTGAAGCCCGTTCCGGCAACTGCGTCGACGTCCAGTGCCTTCCTGAATCGGCTGTCGATAGATAGAACAGCCTGTCGAGGGCTGGGCTGTTGCCCTGTCCGTCGATCTGCGCCTGGCCCAGAATCTGGCATGACGCGAACGCGCTGCAAACGACGGCATCGACTGAGCCGGGCCAGTACGTTGTTTCTGCCGCGAAGCCTTGTCCTGCCGGGATGTACTCCGCATTCAACGGTAACGGGACCGATCGCGCGGTCCACGTGCGCCCACCATTGGTAGTGACGAGTAGCTCAGGATAGCGCATTGGCTTCTTGGCCAGGGGGTCACCGAGCTTGCTATCGAGGCGACCAGCACCAACGGCGCACCAGGTGCTGTTCGCGGAGGAGACCTGGCTGGTAATCGCAGTCTGCGCAGGTAGTGTCATCGATCGCCAGGTCCGTCCACCGTCTCGGGACACGTAGAGGCCCCCCCCGCCGTTGTAATCAAGACCATAGCCAGTGGACAAAAAGCACAGTGAGTCGGACGCGCACGTGGCACCAGCGATCAAATTCGGGTTGCCGGTCGCGAGCTGGAACTGAGGTCCTGACAACGTGGCCGTCAATCGCCACGATCCAGCGGGCTTGGGCGGCATCGCACGTAGCTTTGGAGCGGGCCCCGAGGAAGCCGAGATCGCCACACCGACCACTGCCACGATTGCCGCCAGCGTCAAGGTGACAGGCACAGCCCAGCGGGCACGCGATCGTTTGTACGTAAAGGCCTCCGATCGAAGCGAGATCGGTTTCGGAGCCATCTCTTCGTCCGGATCCAACCGGCCAGCTTTCAGGATGGATGCGAGGATGGCATCCTGAGAATGGATGGCATCCTGAGAATGCGGCTCGTTCTGATGCAGCAAGGGGAGAGCGGGATCCCTGTCCCGAAGTTCCTCGAATGTGGATTGTCTGGTGTCACTCATGCGGGTTCCTCCGATGGTCGGACATGCGCAGGGCTCTCGTGACACAGAGCGGTGGCATCGTTGACCCCCTTTTGCTCGGGAGCGGGAAGTGGTGAACTGACCTTCCGAGCCAGACGCGACCGTGCTCGATGGAGCCGGACCTTGTAGGCGGTGACGGAACATCCCAGTACTGCCGCTCCATCGGTAGTGTTGAGGCCCTCCCATGCAGCCAATCTCAGAATTTCCGCGATCTCTATCACTGAGGCAGGCAAAGGCGCTTCGCAGGTGCTCACTGTCGATCGCTTCATCCGCGGGGTCGAGAGTCACGATGGCACGACCCAGCACGGATTCACCGTCGGATCGTCTTTCCTTGGCCGCCCTGCGCCGATAATTGGCGATGGTGAATGTGGCTACCTGATAAAGCCAGGGGAGGGCATGCTCGGGAACCGACTCGAAGCGCCGCCAAGCCACGAGAAACGTCTCCGCAGCAATCTCTTGGCAGGCGTCCGCTCCGACTCGACGGCGCGCAAAGGCAAGCACCGGTCGGTAGTGCTGCCTGAAGAGAGCGGAGAACTCCTGTTCCACATCTCTGTTGGCCACGCTGGGCTTACGTGCCATTACCCTATCTATGTCCGGGTATTTCCAAGGGTTACACCAGTCCCTGACTGAGTGGTTCTGAATCATGGCGCTTGTGAAGGCGCACTGCCAGACTGAGCGACGGATCCCGAAACGGCCGACGTCTACCTGCAGGTGACCCGAAATGAACGCGGCCACCTGCGCTATTGCGAACGCATCGGGCGCCACATGACCGGAGATGAGACCACCTGGGACGCTTTGGTCAAGACGATTGCCGCGCTCGACGGACCATCAGCGAGCAATATCAATGCTCGCTACCGGGTCGGTGACCTTCTTTCGGCGGCCGACGAACAGACCTAGTGGTGATGAACCAGGAACAGGACTAGGTAAGACACTGCAGGAACGACGAAGAACAGGATGAGAACGAACCACACCGCCGTCTTGCCCCACCGACGACGACCGAGTCCGCGAGAGAGCTCCCCGAACCGCTCGACGGTTCCGGCCGGGCTAAAGGGGTCGAACTCTGGCTCCTCCATGCAGAGAGCCTAGTGAGTCGAAGGTGCTCGGTCGGTGCCGGGACTGACGTCCTGTCGCACCTTCAGCTCCTTGCCCCCCCGATCACTCCGGTTCGCGGTGTGGTCCAAGCTGACCTTGTGTCGAGCACGCCCGCAGTTCGCGAGCACGTCCGACGTGCCATTCGGCGCTCCGCATGCCGCATGTCGCATGCCGCATGCCGCATGCCGGCCGAGGCGGATCTTGCTCTGATGTCTCGCAAGCGCACCGGACGTGCCGTTCTGTGCTGTAGCCAGCCCGCCGACGGTCGTCGTCCTGGTGCGTATTTCCGTACTTCGACAGCGGACCTACTGGGACACTATTCGAACCCTCCGTCAACTCTCCCTAATCTGTTGCGAAAATTGGGTTTGACCAGGGATAAGAATTAATTCGTGAATGTCCGATCGAAACCGTCCGCTCTCTCCCAACTATGAGCCAAATTGCCGATTTTTCGATCGCCCACAATGAGTCCAATATCCACCAAAGCTGGGCCTGCAACCAGAGTCGTTGGTCCTTTTGGCCGCGGAAGCTATCAAGATGCAGATCATCTCATCGGAGTGGACAACGTTCAGATCGCGCTTGGAACAATGACCACACCGATCGACGGTTATCGCGTCCCTGCGAAGTCGGCCGACGTGGGTCAGCCGGCCGAGTGTCCCGTATGGGGAACGGCATCCGTCGCCGACGAATTCGTCCGTCAGTCCTCGTCCCAGTGTCCGCGAACAATACGTATCCGCCGTGGCCACAATGACCCTGCCGCCTGCGGGTGCGTTATCAAGGGCCGCCTAGTACGCTCCAATGGACTCATTGACTCAGGGGGTATCGGCATGGCGCAAGTGTTTTGGTCCCGCTTGGCGACGAGGGCTGGTTCTGCGCTCGGTGTAGCTGGACTCACGGTCGTTGCATTGACACCATTGGGAGCGCCACCAGCTGCTGCCCTCCCAATCCCTGACGCCTATGTGGCCAATTTCGGCTCCGGCAACGTGAGCGTCATCAAGACATCCACCAACACGGTGGTGAAGACGGTGACGGTCGACGGCGAGCCGCGCGGGGTCGCCATCACCCCCAACGGAAGCTACGCCTATGTGGCCAACAGCGTTTCCAATGTTGTGAGCGTCATCAAGATCTCCACGAACACGGTGGTAAAGAGGGTGGGGGTGGCCAGCGGGCCGAGCGGGGTCGCCATCACCCCAAACGGCAACTACGCCTACGTGACCAACAGTACCTCTGGCACCGTCAGTGTCATCAAGACCTCCACGAACACAGTGGTGAACACGGTGGGGGTCGGCAGCGGGCCAAGCGGGGTCGCCATCACCCCAAATGGGAACTACGCCTACGTGACCAACAGCACCTCTGGCACCGTCAGTGTCATCAGGACCTCCACGAACACAGTGGTGAACACGGTGGGGGTCGGCAGCGGGCCAAGCGGGGTCGCCATCACCCCAAACGGCAACTACGCCTACGTGACCAACAGCACCTCTGGCACCGTGAGTGTCATCAGGACCTCCACGAACACAGTGGTGAACACGGTGGGGGTCGGCAGAGGGCCGGACGGCGTCGCCATCACCCCAAACGGGAACTACGCCTACGTGACCAACAGCACCTCTGGCACCGTCAATGTCATCAAGACCTCCACGAACACAGTGGTGAACACGGTGAGGGTCGGTAAATTCCCAGAGGGGGTCGCCATCACTCCCAGCGGCAGTGATGCCTACGTGACCAATTTTGACGTCGGCACCGTGAGCGTCATAAACATTTCCACAAACACGGTTGTGAAGACGGTTACCGTCGGAAAATTTCCGGACGGGGTCGCCATCACATGAGTTTCATTTGATGAACCGTCACCGGAGGCCTCGCACCGATCGGTTACTTCGGCGCTCCCTCTGCGGGTATGTCGCCCGAGGGCAAGCTGAGGTCCTAGTCGCGGAAGCTCTCGGTCGCGACTCTGGCCACATCTCCAAGTTTGACCTCTCTCTTCTGGACTTCGCCGGCTTCTTTGAGATGGCACCTCGTGAGTCACAGCTCGGCAACCGGCTGACCAGCGTTCGCCTCCCACCACTTGGCAAACATTCTCCGGTGACAACTCTTTCCGGGCGCTTCTGCGAGGTCCTCAAAGCAAAGCAGGACTAGTGCTCTCGCGCGTTAATCATTGTGACTTACGCGACCTTCAGTGGTCGACCGTCGTAGGTCCAACGGAACGGAGCGGCCCGTTTGTTGTAGTCGTTGATGAATGCGATGACCCGGCGGGCCAGATCGTCGACCGATGCGAACTCCCCACGATGCAGCAGCCGGCGCTCCAAGATGGAGAAGAACAGCTCCACCTGGTTCAACCAACTGGCATGGGTGGGTGTGTAGTGGATATGCACGTGAGGGTTCTCGACCAGGAAGTCGGCGACCTGGCCGGTCTTGTGGGCCGAGAGGTTGTCGGCAATGCAGTGCAGGTGGAGGCCTTTGGGTGTCTGGCGCACGAGATCACCGAGGAAGGTCACGAAGTTCTCCGACCTGGTCGAGTCGGTGACCCAGCCCGAAACCGCACCGTCATGGACGTCGAGGGCGGCGAAGAGCACCTGGGTCCCGTTGCGCTTGTATTCGAACTCCCGGCGCACCGGCTTCCCGGGGACGGCTGGTTTGGTGGGATTGACTCGGGACTTGGCCTGCATACCTGACTTCTCGTCGACCGACCAGACCACGGCATTCTCGGGCGGATCGAGATAGAGCCCGCACACGTCGGAGGCCTTCTCCCAGAAGTCCGGGTCATGGCTCGTCATCCAGGACTCCACCTGCCAGGGCTTCAAGTCGAGGCTCTTGCAGATCCGCCAGGCCTGGGAGGCCGAGATAGGGACCCCGTGGTCGGCCATGGCCTGGGCCAGTGCCTCCATCGACCACCGGGTGGCTTGGTCCGGAGGTGGTTCGGTCACCAACTTCACCAGCAGCAACACATCGTCATGGTCATACACCGGGGGACGGCCCGGTCGATCCTCGTCAACGAGTCCCCCCATCCCGAACTGCTCATAGCGCTTCCGCCACAGACCTACCTGGTTGTAGTGCAGTCCGACGGTTTCGCCGATGTCCCGGTTGGACCAACCCTCTGCCGCCAGCAACACGATCCGGGCCCGCTGGACACTACGAGCCTCCAGGGTTCTCGAGCGTTCCCAACGTTCGAGTTCAGCACGGTCACCTCGGCGAAGTTTCAACGGGGGAAGTCGCATACCCCCATGAAATCACATCATTGCTATTAACGCGAGCTTCTACTAGGCCTGCGCCGGCCTGGCCGTCGCCCCAAATAGCCTCACTGCTAGCCAACTGCGTCCGGCACACCGGTCGGCTCAGTCTTGAGGACGGGTCCAGGTGCCCCGATGGGATCGACGTACGGACGCACGGAGTGATGTGAACCGCTTGTTGGAGCGAGCCGGTGGTATGGCTCGCGGTGAATCCGGCGCAGAGGGTCAAATGAAAAAAGTGCCTTTGACCAGCGGACCTACTGGGACACTATTCGAACCCTCCGTCAAGTCTCCCTAATCTGTTGCGAGAATTGGGTTTGACCAGGGATAGGAAGTAATTCGTGAATGTCCGATCGAAACCGTCCGCTCGCTCCCAATTATGAGGCAATTCCCGATAATTTCAACATTTCCGTCCCGAAGGACTGGGACGTAGTTCGAACCTTTCTGCCTCAGCGTCCTTAATGAGGCAGATCCCCAAATCAACCAGGAAGAGTCATGATTGGACAATGTCCGATCGGTGCAATTCCTATCCGTGAAGCCGCAGACCCTGGGGCCCGATTACGTAGATCGATCTCACGAGCTTGAGCATCGCTTCACACGCCTCCGTTGCTGTTCGTGCTTCGGCGCCTGACACTCGCAATTTCGTTCCATGCATCCAGTCGTTACGGATTTCCCCACCTTGTTGAGCTTTATGTAGAGATCCAGAGGAAGCCGTTTGCCGAACGATAGGCTTTCTGCAATTACTGTTAACTTGAGGGCCAATGAGATCGACAGTCAAGATTCTGCTGGCGGCAATCGTCGTTGTCGGAGCCGTCGTCCTGGTTCCAGTGGGTACATCGGCGGCGAGCGCCACGACGATCCTCTACGTTGCAGCGACCGGCTCAGATCTCTCGAATAGCTGTCAGGTCAAGGTGAATCCATGCGCGACCATCAGCCGTGCCGTCGATCTCGCACCGAGTGGTGACACCATCGAAGTGGCCGCCGGGACCTACAACGAGAATGTCGTGGTCAACGTGTCGGATCTGACCATCGTCGGCGAGGGGTCCTCCACGGTGGTCACCGGAACGACGAATCAGCCAACATTCGAGGTGAGCGGCAGCAACGACTCCATCAAGCTCATGACCATCTCAAACAGCGCCGAGGGCGGCGGCATCGAGAACAGTGGGAATGCAGTCACGATGATCGATGACAACGTCTACCGCAACCATGGGACGGGAATCTCGAATGCAGGAAAGAACGTTACGATTGCGGCAGATTCGATCTCACGAAATGGAACCGGCATTAGCAATCAGGGGGCATCGCTGGTGATCCGGAATAGCTCGGTCTTCCAGAATGCCCCAGGCGGAGGAATCTCCAACTCGGGAATCGGAGCGGTGCTCGCGGGCGACACGATCAGTTGGAATGCCCTGATCACACTTAAGGCGAGTGGTGGTGGAATCGATTCAGCTGGAGGATCGATATCCGTCGGGTCCACAATCTTGAGCGACAACGAATCGGGAGAGTTCGAAGGTACCAATAACTGCGTTGGCTCAATCGTCGACGCCGGATACAACTTGGAATCTCCCTCTGAGATGAGCGACTGCGGCTTCTCGAAGGCTGACCACGATGTGCTCGCGAATGCGTCTCAGTTGGCCAGTTCTGTCGGTGGCTGGTACGGGGGACCCACCCCTAGTGTTCCCATTGGTGCCGGCAGTCCGGCGGAAGGCGCCATCCCTGCGAGCAGCCCCTTCTGTCTGGGCAGAGATCAGCGGGGTACACCACGGCTTCAACCGGGCACGTCCGCTTGCGACATCGGGGCCTTCCAATCAATCGGCGGCTACTGGGAGGTGGCGGCGGATGGAGGGATCTTTGCGTTCCACGCCCCCTTCTACGGCTCGATGGGTGGCCAACACCTGAACGCTCCGATTGTGGGCATCGCCGAAGACCCAACGACCGGGGGCTACTGGGAAGCAGGGGCTGACGGAGGAATCTTCTCGTTCAACGCCCCATTCTACGGCTCGATGGGTGGCCAACACTTGAACGCTCCGATTGTGGGCATCGCCAGCGACCCGGTCACTGGCGGCTACTGGGAGGTGGCAGCTGACGGAGGAATCTTCTCGTTCAACGCCCCCTTCTACGGCTCGATGGGTGGCCAACACCTGAACGCTCCGATTGTGGGCATCGCCAGCGACCCGGTCACTGGCGGCTACTGGGAGATTGCGGCCAATAGCAACATCTTCAAGTTCGGTGGAACCGAGTTCAACGGATCGAGTACCCAAAACCTCGCTCCACCAATCGTGGGCTTGGCCGCCAACGATGACGGTGGCTACTGGGAAGTGGCGGCCGACGGAGCAATCAAACCCAACGAAGGCACCCAGTTCAAAGGTTCGATGGCAGGCCAGATCCTCTCGGCGCCAATGGTGGGCATGGCAGGTACACCTGGTGCAATCGACTACGGCTATTGGGAGGCGGCCGCCGATGGAGGAATCTTCTCGTTCGGGGTTCCCTTCCGCGGATCGATGGGCGGTCAGCATCTCAACGCACCGATTGTCGGCATCTCGGCGGGTTGACCTCGAATGGTGCTGCCGCGCTCCGGACTACGCCCACCTATCATCCTGAACGACGGTTGGTCGTCGCTGAGACCCAGCTGGCCGCGTGTACAACAGAGAGTGGCGGATGGGGACGTCAGCATTTTCGACGTGCGGGTCCACGACCATTACCTCAAGGGCAGTGTGTTCTGTCGAGAGTGTGGAGGTCGACTCTGCATTACCAAGACCAAGAACCGCCACGGGAACGAGTATCTGTACTTCTTCTGTTTGGCCAACTACCGCCGACGCACCGTCTGCCATCAGAAAGCCATATCGGTCGAGCTCGTCGAAGCCCACATTGAGGACAAATGGGCCCATGTCCAATTTGAGCCCAAGTTCGCCGATCTGCTCCGAGAGCTCAGCGAGACAGAAATGGATACCAGGCGGGGCGAGAACAAAAAGATAGGAGCAAGGGCTACGAAGCGTCTGGCCGTCCTCAATGGGGAGAAGGAGAAGCTGCTTCGGGCTCACTACGCCGATGCGATACCTCTGGACCTTCTGAAGAAGGAACAAGCTCGGATCGCTGCCGAGTCGCAGGCTGTCGAACGAAAGCTCGCCACTGCCAATGCGAACTTCGACAACATCAAAGATCTGCTCGAACGTTGTCTCGATCTGCTCGCCAACTGCCACAACGCCTACCTGGCATCTCCAGCCTCAATCAGGCGGATGATGAATCAGGCTGTGTTCGAGAAGTTCTTGGTCGACTTCGATGGCTCCACCGAGGCGGTTCCGACAGACTTGTTCGGGATACTGCTCCTTCAGGATTTCGTCCTGGCCGCAGGTATCGCCCACGACGATCTGGCTGACAATGAAGTGCCGGTCCATCGAAACGCGGACTGGGCGAACGGACGCCCGATCAGTCTCGACAAGGACGCCAATGAGGAACAGGTCCGAAGACCCGAACGGTCGGGCCCTCGAACCTGTTTAAGACACCTTCAGAAGGTGGGTTTGAATAAGACACTTTTGGCGGAGGGAGTGGGATTCGAACCCACGGAGGCTTGCACCTCACGGCTTTTCAAGAGCCGCGCATTTGTCCGCTCTGCCATCCCTCCGAGCGACTGCCAGGGTAGTCGGACCCGACCATGGATCGGCGGGGTCAGTGACGGTCGCCGGTCCGGACCTCGGCTTGCAAGCCGTCGATCCACTCGCCCGCCTGCCGCTGCGATGTGTCGGCCTGGCGACGGATGGCCGGGCCGGCGGGCCCTGCGGCCGGGTACGAGCCCAGGAACTTGACCCCGGCCAGTTCGGCATGAAGGTCGCGCAGGCAGTCACTGACAACGGCATCGGCCACGTGGCCCTCGAAGTCGATGATGAAGCAGTAATCGCCGAGCGCCTTTTTGGTCGGGCGCGATTCGAGCTTGCTGAGGTTGATGTTCCGGGCCGCGAACTGGCCCAGGATGGCGTAGAGGCTGCCCGGGTGGTCGGCGTTCTGGAAGCAGGCGATGCTGGTCCGGTCGTGGCCGCTCGGCGCCGGGATGCCCGATCTGGCCAAGGAGACGAACCGGGTCTGATTGTCGGGATGGTCCTCGACATCCTCCGCCAGGATCTCGAGGCCGTACAGCTTGGCCGCCAACCTCGGAGCGATGGCGGCAGTCGGTCGCGAAGACAGTGCCGGGTCTCCCTCGCCCAGCAGCCGGGCCGCCTCGGCCGTCGAGTTGGTGGCCACGGATTCGACCGACGGCAGCTGCTTGGTCAGGAACCGGCGACACTGGGCGGTGGCCACGGGGATCGATGCCACCCGCTCGACATCGGCGAGCGTGGTCCCGGGGCGGGCCATCAGATGGAGGTGGACATCGAGGATCACCTCTCGCTGGATCCGCAGATCGAAGTCGAAGACCAGGCTGTCGATGATGTCCCGGACGGTCCCTTCGATGGCGTTCTCCATGGGGACGAATCCGAGGTCGACCTGGCCCAGACGAACCGAGTCGAGCACCTCGGCCAATGATCCCAGGGGGACGATCTGAGCCGAGGCGTACTCGGGTTCGCTGAGCAGCGCCTCTTCGGTGAAGGTGCCCTCGGGACCGAGGAACCCGATACGCGGCGGTGATCCGGGCTGGGAGCGGGAGGATGCGTCCGCGGTCATACCCAGGCAGGATAGTGAACATCATGGACGAACTCGGACTGCAACGACTTCTTGCCGACGTGCGCTCGGGCGCGTGTTCACCGGACGAGGCCGTGCACCGGCTCCGCCGGCTGCCCTTCGTCGACCTCGGATTCGCCAAGGTCGACCATCATCGCAACCTGCGTCAGGGTCTGCCCGAAGCGGTCTACGGACAGGGGAAGAGCGTGCCGCAGTGCGTGGCCATCGTCGGCGAGCTGCTCGGACAGGACGGAGGGGGTCCCGTGATCCTCACCCGGGCCGACACCGCCCAGGTGGAATCGGCCATGGACCGCCACCCCGGTGGGGTGTGCACCGTCACCGGGGTGGCCACCGGGGGTGATCAGGTCCGGGGTGAGCTCTCCACCGTTGTCTGGCGCCCGGCCCCCCGTCGCCCGGCCCACACCCTGGTCGTCACCGCGGGGACTTCGGATCTGCCGGTGGCGCGCGAATGCGAGGCGACGCTCATCGCGCTCGGGCTGTGGCCGACCCTTCTTCCCGATTGCGGCGTCGCCGGGGTCCACCGGCTGCTGGCGGCCGCAGACGAGCTCGCGGATGCCGACGCGGTGGTCGTGGTGGCCGGGATGGAGGGGGCCCTGGCCAGCATCGTCGGTGGGATCACGCCGGCGCCGGTCGTCGCCGTACCCACCAGTACGGGTTACGGTGCCGCCCTCGAAGGGGTGACCGCGCTGTTGGCCATGCACGCCTCCTGCGCAGCCGGCATCACCGTGGTCGGCATCGACAACGGATTCGGAGCCGCCTGTGCCGTCGCCCGGATCCTGCCATGACCTCCGACGGTCGTGCCCCCTCGGCCAGACCCACACCCGCGCCTTCCTCATCCACGCCGGCACCCGGAGCGGCCCGCCGTGTGGCCTGGTTCCACTGCTTCGCCGGCATCGCCGGCGACATGGCGCTCGGGAGCCTGCTGGACGCCGGCGCCGATCTGGTCGAGGTGATGTCGCTGTTGGAACGGCTTCCCCTGGGTGGTTGGGCCCTCGACGTGGAGCCCGTCCTTCGCGGTGGGATCGCGGCATCGCAGGCCGTGGTCACGGTTAACGACAATGTGGTGGTTCGCACCCACGCCCATATCGTCGGCCTGGTCGAAGAGGCTCGCCTGCCGGACCGGGTGGCCCGTCGGGCGCTCACCACCTTCTCGGCCCTCGCCGACGTGGAGGCCAGGTTGCATCGTCGGCCCGTGGACCAGGTCCACTTCCACGAGGTCGGGGGCCACGACACCATCATCGACGTGGTCGGAACGGCCGCCGCGTTGGAGGTGCTCGGAATCGATGACATCCGGGCCAGCCCGGTGGCGACCGGGCTTGGAATGGTCAGAACCGCCCACGGGATGCTCCCCAATCCGGCCCCCGCGGTCGTCGCCCTACTTGAGGGGGTCCCCACCTGGGGTCGGAACGTCGCCTTGGAGCTGACCACCCCGACCGGCGCGGCACTGCTGGCCGCGCTGAGCTCAGGGTACGGCCCGATGCCGGCGATGCGGGTGACGGGCCAGGGCTTCGGTGCAGGATCCCGCGAGCTCGACGAGCTCCCCAACTGCACGCAGGTGGTGACCGGGGTTCAGGTGGCGAGGCTGAGCGGCAACGACCTGGTGCCGACGACGAGCGGTGCCGAGGCCGGCGGGATCGGCGAGGCCGGTGGGATCGACGCCGACGCCGACGCCGACGCCGGCCAGCCCATCTCGCACCTCGAGGCCAACGTCGACGACGCCACGGGAGAGCAGCTGGCCCACGCCGTCGGCGTCCTCCTCGAAGCCGGTGCCCATGATGCGTGGCTCGCCCCGGTCGTGATGAAGAAGGGACGTCCCGGCACTGTGGTGCATGCGTTGTGCGATCCGACCATGGCCTCCTCACTCCGCGCCGTGCTCCGCGAGTCGACCGGATCGCTGGGCGTTCGCGAGACGGCCGGTGAGCGTTGGCCGGCAGCGCGTTCGTTCGATTCGGTATGGATCGACGGGCAACTGATCAGGATCAAGGTGAGCGCCGGCCGGGTCAAGGCCGAACACGACGACGTCGCCCTGGCGGCACGACGCACCGGGCAGCCTCTGCGCCAGCTGGCCGAGCGGGCCGAGGCCCTGTGGCGATCTGCTCGCCACGGGCCGGGAATGACCACGACGGGAGAGCCGACGACGGGCGTCATCGGCCGACCGGATCGGCAACCACAGGGGTGGTTCCCGGCGCCTGGGGCGCCCGACGGTGGAGGCAGCGACTCAGCGTGAGCGACCGTTTGGCCACCGGTCGTCGGCCACCGGCGACCCCACCGGTCGTCGGCCACCGGCGACCGCGCCACCGGTCGTCAGCCACCGGCGACCCCACCGGTCGTCAGCCACCGGCGACCCCACCGGTCGTCAGCCACCGGCGACCGCACCAGCCACAAGCCACCAGCTGTTAGCTCCGTGTCGCGACCCCTGACGATGCGGGGAGATCTCCTCGGTTGTCACCCGGCGGTTCCCACCGCCAACCTCCGCCAGCCGGGGTGAGCCGATGTCGCTGATAGGTCTTCAGGTAGTGGTGCCAGTGGCACAGCCGGACCAGGTTGGCCAGCGTGGTCGCGCCGCCGAGCGCAAACGGCTCGACGTGGTCGATCTCCAGCCCCTGGCGGACATCGCATCCCGGCACGACACAGGTCGGATCCCGCTCGATGAGGGCCCTCCTGATGGAGGCCGGAATGGTTCGCCCCGCATGGGCCACCGTGGTCACGTCCGTTCCGTTGGTGACCAGCACGCTGAGGATCGAGTCCACGGCCAGGCGCCGAGCCGCGGCCACCGGTATCGGCCCGATGCCGGGGATCTCGCAGATCTCACCGGGTTCGAGGTGGCCCCGGACCAGGGCCTGGTGGTCGACCCGGACATGGACCATGGCCGAAGGACCACCCTCCCTCCCCGCTGACGCGTGCCCCCCGTCGCCCGGTGGCCTTGGCCCACCCCGACCACGCTCGCGGCGGCCGTCGGCCGGCACCACATCGACGGCCCCACAGGCCAGGCGCACCAGGGCATCGGCGGCGATCGCCCGAAGGGGTTCGTCGACCCCGGCCCGATGGGCCTGGCCGGCCAGCCGGCCCGACTCGGCCCTGACCGCCGCGACCAAGCGGGCGCCTTCGTCGGGCGTCAGCTTGGCGTCGAACCGCACGGCGCCGTCGCCGTCGGTCCAGTTGCGAAGATAGCGACCCCGGCGGATCGCGTCATAGGTGCCGTGCTCACCCTGTCCCACCGCCTTCACCCGTCGGCAGCGCAATTTGAGCATTGTCAGCGGTTGGTTCTGCGCCGTTTCGACCAGCGTCTTCTCCGCCTCCGGCTGGAGGATGGCCGCGCCGGCGATCTCTTTGACCTGGGTCTCCGAGAGCCGACCCTCGCGCATGGCCTCTTCGGTGACAGGAAGGGAGCCGAGCTGGCGGGCGGCCTGGAGCGTCGTGATGGCCGGGCCCATGCCCGTCCCGGTGGCCTCGGCCACGTGGGCGGCGGCCGATCGATGCCCCCGGCGCCGCCAGACGTTGGACGACTCCACGCGCCGGGCGGCCAGAAGCCTTCCGCCGGCGGCGAGCTTCTCGATCTCAGAGAAGACCTCGAGCAACCGGGCGGCATCGGGACCGCTCAGTCGCTCCGGATCCAGGTCGGCCAGGGCCGACCGGAGGCCGGTAGCCATATCTCGCAGGGACTGGAACATCATGTGGGGATGATGCCAGGGGGCTGATTCATCGCTCGACGGGGTTGCCGGCCCGCCCGGGTGGTCACCGCTGTGGACGGGGACGCACTACCGTTTCCCCTGCGGAGGCGCCTCGAGCGCTCTGCTCCCCGGATCAGCTTGGAAAGGAATTGTCCATGTCTCGTGTGCGCATCTGGCCGCTCGCCGTGCTCGCCGCCTCCGTCCTCGGACTGGCGGGGTGCTCCGGCTCGTCGTCGAGCCCCTCGACCACAGCTGCGCAGAGCTCCCCGACCACCGTCGGGACCGCGGTTCCGCCCGCATCGAGCACCCTGCCCACGATTCCCGTGCAGGACCGGTCCCCCGCAGGCACCCCGGGCAAGCAGCCCTCGGTCACCGTGCCGTCCGGGGTTCCCCCCACCCAGTTGGAGAGCTCGGACCTCATCGTCGGCACCGGACCCGCGGCCAAGGCGGGCGACACGGTCACCGTCCAGTACGTCCTGGCCACGTACTCCTCGAAGAAGGTGATCCAATCCTCGTGGACGAGTCAGCCGTTCAGCTTCACACTCGACGCCACCCCGGCGCAGGTCATCCCCGGTTGGGACCAAGGAGTGGTGGGCATGAAGGTCGGAGGGCGTCGTGAGCTGATCATCCCGCCGAGCCTCGGGTACGGGCCGAGCTCACCCGGACCGGGGATCGCCGCCAACGACACCCTCGTCTTCGTCGTCGACCTGCTCAAGATCAACTGAGGCGGGAGCCGGCGAGGCGGGGTACACCCAGATCATGTGGCGGTCGGTCTCCCCAGGTGACGTCGGCGGGCGGTCCTCGATGCGGTCGAGCCTGAATCCAAGCTTGGGGGGGATCGCCGCGCTCCGCACATTGGCGGCATCGCAGCGGATCTCCACCCGCGACACACCGTCGAGGCCCAGCGCCGACGCCGTGAGCGCCGACGCCGCCGATGTGGCCACGCCGCGGCCGGTGCAGTCGGACCGCACCCAGTAGCCGATCTCCAGCCCACCGGCGCCGATCCGGTCGTGCAGGCCGCAGGAGCCGATGAGGGCCTCGGGCTCGGCTCCCCGCCGGCCCCGGATGGCGAACTGGAATTCACGACTCCCTTCCCAGTCGCGGTCGGCCTGATCGAGGAACCCCCCGATCGACTGGCGGGTCGCCCGGACCTGCGCCCAGGGCATCCACGGACGGAGTGCTCCGAGGCTCCCGTTGACTGCGTCCACCAGCTCGTCGAGGTCTTCGAGCCGCACCCGGTGCAGGGTCACGTCCGCGGCCCGGATCGACCCGGGCGGCCGCTCGGTCAACCACCCGTCGGCCGTGCCCACCTCTTGCCTTATGACGGGGTTGCTTCGGCGCCGCCACCCGCACCGTCGGCGGTGGCGGTCGCTCCTTCCGGTCCGGCACTCCACCGGTACACATTGGTGGTCCGCGTCTCGAACCCGAGGCGACGGTAGAGGCGGTTGGCCGCCTCGCGGCTGGGACGGGAGGTCAGATCGACCGTCCTCGCCCCGACGGCATCCGCCCGCCGGAGGGCTGCGACCACCAGCGCCTCGCCTGCGCCGGCCCCGCGGGCGGATTCGTCCACCACCACGTCCTCGATCCAGGCCCGCAGCCCCGTCGGCACGCGGAACACCGCCAGTGTCAGCGAACCGACGATGGAGCCCGACCCGTCGCGGGCCATCAGGAGCACCGAAGCCGGCGATGCCACGATGTCGGCCAGAGCGGTGCGGCTGGGCGGCGGGGAGGACGAGGACAGCTGCGGGGTCAACCGGTCGAATGCCTCGATCAACTCGGACGTCACCTCGGTCGCCTCGGCGATCGTGACCGACGGTGTCGGCTCCACGCTCATGCCGCAGGTGGCGGATCAGGACGTATGTGGATCACCCCGCCAGATGGGCGACCGCACCGAGTCGTAGAGCACCTCGACCGGGTCCCCGCGCAATGCGGCGAAGACGTGTTGGCCCCAGCGTTCGGCGCCGGCCAGCGGGAACGGCAGCTCGTCGAGGGGGAACCAACCGACATCGGCACATTCGAGGGGATGGGCCTTGAGCTCCCCCCCGACCGGTCGGCACTGGAAGACCAGGGAGTAGAGGGGGATACGGCTGATACCGATGCGTAGGCCGTCGAGCACGGCGATGAGCCGGACCACCTCGACGTCGATGCCGGTCTCCTCCTCGACCTCTTTGACCACCACTTCGGCCGCCGAGTAGCCGACGTCGGCCCAACCCGTGGGGTAGAGCCACACGCCCGAATCGGCCCGCTTGACCAGGAGGATCTCACCCTTGTCGTTTCCCACCGCGGCCCCGACGGCCACTTTGGGCGTCACATAGCCCGGCACACCCTTTCCGACCGAGCCCAACCACTCCTCGACCAGTCCGTCGGCGTCCTCCGCCCCGTCGGTCCCGTCGTCGACGGTGACCCGTATGTCGGCGGCGATCCGGAGTATCTCCTCGAAGCGCTCCTGCTCGTAGAGAGACTCGGTGAAGCCGAGGCCGGTGCGGGCGATACCGGCCAGGGCCTCGCTCCAACGCAGGAGCTGTTTGGTGGAGGGAACAGGTTCCACCCACCCGACGCTACCCGCTGCCAACGCGGAGCCGCGTCCATCAGCCACAATGGAGTGTGGCCGTCAACGAGGATTGTCGTCATTACGTCATGCAGACCACCGCCCACGAGGAGAAGCTCGAGCGGTGCCGGGTCGGTGCCAACCAGCAGATCCCGTTCGCCTGCCCGGAAGGATGTCTGTTCTACGAGCCCCGCAAGGTGTCGGGAGCAGGCTGGACGATCCGCAAGGATTCCTGAGGCCGGCCCCGTTCCCCACCGGCCCCGTTCCCCACCGGCCCCGTCACCCACCGGCCCCGTCATTCCCCCCGGGTGGCCACCAGTGTGTAGGTGAGGGGCATCCGGGGCTGCCCGGGCGGAGCCGACCATCGTCTCCGGCCCGACTGGACCAGCCAGGGGAACTGCTGGTTGACGGTCCAATCGTGTTCGGCCAGGCGCTCGATTCGCATGCCGCGGTCGATCAGCGCCGTCACGACCTCACCGATGGCGTGGTTCCACTGGTAGGTCCGGACGTTGGTCAGGGGCCGGTCGGCATCGGTGTAGGTGAGCTCGGAATCATCGGCGAAGGGCTCCGGTTCCTCGAAATAGGTGTAGGCGACCATGGGGGAGTCGTCGGCCAGCGACCAGGCGAACGGATGGATCTCGTGGAGGTAGAGCCGCCCGCCGGGTCGGGCCAGGGCGGCGACCTGGTCGGCCCACCGGTCGACACTGGGGAGCCAGTGCAGGGCGCCGAGACTCACGTAGACGATGTCGAAGGTCCCGGCGGGAAGGACATCGGCCGCGTCGAACACGTCGGCGCAGACGAAGGCGGACCGGTCGCTCAGTCCGGCCCGCACGGCCAGGTCCTCCGCGGCCCGGATCGCCTCGGCCGAGAAATCGAGTCCCGTGACCCTGGCCCCGGCATCGGCCCACGCCAGCGTGTCCAGTCCGAAATGGCATTGGAGGTGCACCAGTTCGAGCCCGGCGACATCGCCCAGGGCGTCGATCTCCCGTTGCCGCGGGCCGGGCCGGTCGGCCAGCCACTGGTCGACGTCGTAGAACCGGGACGCCATGTGGATCGCCACCCGCTCGTCCCAGTTGCGTTGGTTGGCCGCCACGAGCTCGGTCGTCGGGCCGTGTCCGCCCATGTCCGCCGGAGCCCCGGGCGGGTCGGGAGGCCTTCCCCGCGCCCCGTGGGAGTCCACCGGTCAGCTCTCGACGACGTCGCCGAGCAGGTCCACCTGGACGCCCTCGTTGCGGAGCCAGGCGACCGCCTGGTCGACCGTGCCGGCGTCGCCGTCCAACTCGCAGATGATCCATCCGTTGTGCTCGCCCACGTCGGCGCGCCTGATGTTGGGAACGATGTCCAACTCCTTGGCCATGCGGGCGATGATCGGCTCGCGTACGAGCTCCTCCGGAAACGTCAATTTGACCCTGACCCTGATCATGGACGCGCCCCCGGGACCGAGGTCAGCTGCTGGGCCGCTCCCCGGCCGACCCCGTCCTTCGGACGCGCCTGGTCGGGATCGGCCAGCGCCTCGTTGAGATTGCCGGAACGGAAGCCGTCGAGATCGAGGGTGACGTAGCGATAGCCGGCACGGTGCAGCTCCCTGGTCACCTCCTCCCGCCGGGCCACGATGGCGGCCAGGTCCTCTTCGGGCACCTCGATGCGGGCCGTGTCGCCGTAGTGACGCACCCGCACCTGCCGGAAGCCCATGGCGCGCAGTTGCGACTCGGCGTCGGCCACGGAGCGGAGCGTACCCAGGGTCACCGGGATGCCGTAGGGAACCCGCGACGCCAGGCATGCCGCCGCCGGCTTGTCCCAGGTCCGCAGGCCGAGGTGCCTCGACGAGGCCCGCACGTCCGCCTTGGTGAACCCGGCCGTGACCAGCGGGAAGCGCGCCCCGCGCTCGGCCGCCGCCCGTTGCCCGGGCCGGTGGTCGCCGAGGTCGTCGAGGTTCACACCCAGGGCGATGGTGGCCACCGGGCCGCCGGCCTGCTCGGTGGCCAGCGGCCCGAGGGCGTCCAGCAACGACGTCTTGCAGTGGTAGCAGCGCGATCCGTCGTTGGCCGCGTAGGCCGGGTCGGCCAGCTCGTCCGTGATGACCTCGAGGTGGCGAAGTCCCCACTCGGCGGCCAGGGCACGGCAGTCGGCCAGTTCCTCAGGGGCGAGTGACGGTGAGACGGCGGTCACGCAGCGCACGAGCTCCGGGCCCAGCGTGTCGGTGGCCACCCAGGCCAGGAAGGCCGAGTCGGCCCCCCCGCTGAAGGCCACCAGCAACGGACCGATCCGTTCCAGCTCGGAGCGCAGGGCCCCGATATCGCCCCGCGACCCCGGTTCACTCATCGCCGGTGATCCGGTCGGTGGTGATCTGGGCCAGGACCGTCTCCACCGGGGCCACCATCCCGGTCAGGAACGGCCCGAATTCTGCGAACCGGGCCGAGCCCTCGTCGAAACGCATGGTGTAGACGCAGTCCTTCAGGTCGTCCGGTCTCACACCGAACAGGGTGACGCCCCACTCCCAGTCGTCGATGCCGGTCGATCCGGTGATCACCTGGACGATCCGTCCGGCGAAGGTGCGGCCCACCGCCCCGTGTCCGTGCATCATCGCCTTCCGCTCCTCGAAGGGCATGGAGAACCAATTGGAGCCTTCCGATTCGCCGCGGCGCTTGGACATCGGGTAGAAGCAGAAGGCCGTCATTCCGTCGGGCGGCAGCGACGGGTAGAGCCTGGTCTTCTTCATCTCGTCGGGGATGCCGGCCGCGTACTCGGAGACCTCGGTGAGCGAGGTATAGGAGTAGACCACGCTCAATCCGGCCGCCTGCAGATCGGTCTGCAGTCGTCGCAGCCTCCAGAGGTCGGCACCGAGGGCCATGAAGCCCACATCGGCCTTGTGGCCGAGCATGGCCACGACCACCACCTGGACGCCGTCGGCCTCGGCGCTCTTGACGGCCTGGACGACAGCCTGGGTGTCGCAGCTCGGGCCTCCGGGACTGGTGGACACACCGTCGAGCCGGGCGAACAGGTGGAGCACGCCCAACCCGGTGGAGGGAGCGAGGGGTTCGGTCACGGTGTCCAGTCTAAGGAATGAAACGAAGGGCGCCCCGACGGGCGCCCTTCGTCTCTCGAGATGTCCCTGGTCACGACCAGGTGTCCCGGGTCACGACCAGGTGTCCCGGCTCACGACCAGGTGTCCCGGCTCACGACGAGATGTCCCGGCTCACGACCAGGACCCGGGTCACGACCGGGCCCGGCCTCGGACGGCCGGACTCGTGAGCGGTGCGACCTAGAAGTCGTCCATCCCACCGCCGGGCATGGCGGCGGCCGACTCTTCGGGCTTGTCCACGATGACCGCCTCGGTGGTCAGGAACAGGGCGGCGATGGACGCTGCGTTCTGCAGGGCCGACCTGGTCACCTTCACCGCGTCGATCACCCCGGACTTGAACAGGTCCTCGTACTCGCCGGTGGCGGCGTTGAGACCCTCGTTGGGCTTCTTCAGGTTGCGCACCTTGTCGACGATCACACCACCCTCGAGGCCGGCGTTCACCGCGATCTGCTTGAGCGGCTCTTCGACGGCGCGGGCCACGATGCGGGCACCGGTGGCCTCGTCACCTTCGAGCTTCTCGGCCGTGTCCAGCACCGCGGTCTGGGCCCGGAGGAGGGCGACGCCCCCGCCCGGGACCACTCCCTCTTCGATGGCCGCCTTGGTGGTCGACACGGCGTCTTCGATGCGATGCTTCTTCTCCTTGAGCTCCACCTCGGTGGCGGCTCCCACCTTGATCACCGCGACGCCGCCCGACAGCTTGGCCAGACGCTCCTGGAGCTTCTCACGGTCGTAGTCGGAGTCGGTGTTCTCGATCTCGGTCTTGATCTGGTTGATCCGTCCCTTGATCTCGTCGTCCGAACCCCCGCCCTCGACCACCGTGGTCTCGTCCTTGGTGACGACGATCTTGCGGGCTGTGCCCAGTAGGTCGAGGCCCACGTTCTCGAGCTTGAGACCGACCTCCTCGGTGACAACCTGGCCACCGGTGAGGATGGCGATGTCCTGGAGCATGGCCTTGCGGCGCTCCCCGAACCCGGGGGCCTTGACGGCCACGCTCTTGAAGGTGCCCCGGATCTTGTTCACGACCAGGGTGGCCAGCGCCTCGCCCTCGAGGTCCTCGGCGATGATGACGAGGGGCTTTCCACCCTGCATGACCTTTTCGAGCAGGGGGAGCAGATCACGCACGGCGGTGATCTTCGATCCCACCAACAGGACGTAGGCGTCCTCCAGGACCGCCTCCATCCGCTCGGGATCGGTCACGAAGTAGGGGGAGATGTAGCCCTTGTCGAAGCGCATCCCCTCGACCAGGTCCATGTCCATGCCGAAGGTCTGCGACTCCTCGACGGTGATCACGCCGTCCTTGCCCACCTTGTCGATGGCTTCGGAGATCATCCCGCCGATTTCGGGGTCTGCGGCCGAGATGGAGGCCACCTGGGCGATCTGGTCCTTCGAATCGGTGTCACGGGCGATGCCGCGCAGCGAGGCGACGGCCGACTCGACACCGGCCTCGATCCCCTTCTTGAGCGACATCGGGTTGGCCCCGGCGGCCACGTTGCGCAGGCCCTCGTGGACCATGGCCCAGGCCAGCACCGTGGCCGTCGTCGTCCCGTCTCCGGCGACATCGTCGGTCTTCTTGGCCACCTCTTTGACCAGCTCGGCCCCGATGCGTTCGAACGGGTCCTCGAGCTCGATGTCCTTGGCGATGGAGACACCGTCGTTTGTGATGGTGGGGGCGCCCCACTTCTTGTCGAGGACGACGTTGCGGCCTTTGGGTCCGAGGGTGACGCGTACTGCGTCGGCGAGCTTGTTCATTCCGCTCTCGAGGGCCCGGCGGGCTTCCTCGTCGAACGTGATCAACTTGGCCATCTGGTGTTCCTCCGTGGTGGTTAGCACTCTTCACTGTCGAGTGCTAATAGCAAACCACGCTTGGCGGCTCTGTGCAACCGGAGTCTCGGGGCAGCACCGGCCCTATGCTCGCTTCCGGCCGGTTCTACTACTCCGACCTGCGACGACGCCCTGCCGGCGGCGCCTCGAAGGCCCGACCGGCGCCTGTCCGACTGCCTGTCCCGGCCCCCGGCACCGGGCGCCCGGTGAACGCAGCCGGCGGCCGGTTGAACACTCCCCGTCGGGATCGGCCACCTCCTTGACAGGGGAAGCCCGCCCCCATAGGTTGAACCTGCAAGAAGTCGAGTAAGTAGCTAGGATTTATCGGGTAGCGGGTCGGGGGGCCTAGTGATTCGGTCGGTCGACCGTCTGCCGCCGGAACGAGGAGCCGTCGTTGACAACCATGCCGCACGACCGGAACGCCTGCCGTCAGGCAGTGCGCCCGTCGGCCCGAGCAGCCGGCGCACTGGCGCTGGTGCCGGTCCTTCTCGTGGCCTGGCTGTCGGCCGTCCCGACGACCGCGGGGGCGAGCGTCGTGGCCGGCACCGAGGAGATCACCCAGCCCGGCTCACTCACCCCGCTCGGCTCGGGTGGGTCGGAGACCCTCTACGGGGTGGTGCTGCCCTCGGGGGCGGGCTGTCCCGGTGACACCGCCCACCACGGCTACCACATCTTCAGCTACCTGGTGCCAAAGGACGTGTCCCCGGCCGCGGTCAACTTCAAGAGAGGGCGTGCGGACAAGGGGTTCGGTTACATCGCCTACGGGATGTACTACGGCGCCATCAACACGGCCCTCGGGACCGGCCTGGTCGCCGGTCTGCCGCCGGACTTCACCTGGGCCCGACTGACACCGAAGGATCTGTTCCCGCAGGGCCAGAAGTCGGCCACCTGGGAAGGCGGTATCGCCTGCGCCAACAGCGACGGCGTGGTCACCAACTACTGGAACTCCCAGATCGTCTTCACGGCCAGCACCTCGGATCCGCGGGGCTTCACCTGGCGGGTCGTGGCCCAGCCGGCCCTGGGTCCGTCCCACAAGTGGGTGTGGATCGGAGCGGCGCTCATCGTGCTGTCGGTCCTGCTGGCCGCCTTGGCCGTGTTCCTCAGTCGCCGCCGCGACCAGTCGTCGGGCGGGCCGTCCGCGTCGGACGGGAAGACGGCGAACCCGGACGGGGCACCTTCGCCGGCGGGTGGGTCGGACGCGGCCGGTCACAGTCCCGAGCCGTCGGTCGCGGGGCGGTAGCGACCATGGCCACCACCATGGTTCCCGCCACCACCGACCGGGGTCGGGACGACCGTCCCCGGCGCAGCATGCGGGCCGTCCCGGGGTCGGGCGACCGCGCCTTCATGGGCCTCCACCGGACCAGCGCCCTCGTGGTACTGGCGGTGTTCACCGCCATCGGCCTCTTCCTCGGCATCCAGGCCTTTGCCGCCATCCGGGTGGCCAAGTTCTCGTTCCTCACCACCCAGGCGTGGCAACCGGACATCCACCGCTTCGGGATCGCCGGGATCCTGACCGACACCATCCTGATCGCCCTGGTGGCAGTGGTCATCGCCATCCCGATCTCCCTCGGCATGTCCCTGTTCATCTCCGAGGTCGCACCCCAGCGGATCAAGCGGACCCTGGTCTCGCTGGTCGACCTCATGGCCGCGGTGCCGAGCGTGGTCTACGGCCTGTGGGCCCTCTACTTCCTCCAGGGCCGCACCATCGGCATCGCCCGTTGGCTGTCGGTGTGGCTCGGTTGGATCCCGATCTTCCACGTGAACGACTCCGGCGCCACCAATCCCACCGACCTCGGCCACGAGTTCACCGCCTCCACCTTCGTCGCCGGCATCGCCGTCTCCTTGATGGTCATCCCCATCCTCACCTCGGTGATGCGCGAGTCGTTCTCTCAGGCCCCTCTGGGTGAGCGGGAGGCGGCCTACGCCCTCGGAGGCACCCGGTGGGGGATGATCCGGTCGGTGGTGCTGCCCTTCGGAAAGGGCGGGATCATCGGCGGGACCATGCTCGGACTGGGGCGCGCCCTCGGGGAGACCATCGTGGTCATCCTCATCATCTCGCCGGTCTTCACCGCCAACCTGCACATCCTCCAGACCGGTGGCAACTCGGTGTCGGCCCTCATCGCCAACACGGTCGGCGACTCCTCCTCGTTCGGCATCTCGGCCCTGATGGCCGCGGGCCTGGCCCTCTTCGCCCTGACCCTGATCATCAACTTCTCGGCCTCGGCCGTGGTCGCCCGGTCGCGCTCGGGCGCGGAGAGTGACGGCTGAGATGACCGTCCTCGACTATCCGGACACCGCCGAGGCGCCAGCCGGCCCGCCCCTCGACCCGGGCCCCCCGCCCCAGCGCCGCCGCAAGCTCGGCGGCCTCAAACGGGGCACCGTCTTCAATCTGGCCGGGGCCGCGGCCGCCGGGGTGTGCGCCTCGCTCCTGCTGCAGCGGCTGACCGCCCTGTCGGGCCCGCTGGGCTTCGTCGTCGTGGCCTATGTGGCCTTCGTGGTCATCTACGGCGTCCTGGTCTCGCTGGCCGACGACGCCCCGGTGGTCCGCGACGCGGTCATGACCGTGCTGATGGCCTCCTGCGCGGTGCTGGCCCTCGGGGCGCTGGGCGTGGTGGTCGTCTTCACCCTGGCCCGCGGCTGGGCCGCCCTCCGCCATCTCAACTTCTACACCCAGGACATGTCCAAGGCCGGCCCCCTGGCCTCGTTGAAGGTCGGGGGGATGGGCCACGCCCTGGTCGGCACCGTCTGGATGGTCGGCATCGCCGTCGTCCTCACCGTGCCCATCGGCCTGGTGGCCGCGGTCTACCTGGACATGACCCGCAGCCGCTCTTCCCGGTTCTTCCGGACCGTGGTCGAGGCCATGACCGCGCTGCCCAGCATCCTGGCCGGCCTGTTCATCTACGCCTCGTGGATCCTGGCCTTCGGCTTCCAGCGGTCGGGACTGGCCGCCGCCCTCGCCCTCAGCGTCATGATGCTCCCCTACATCGTCCGGGCCGCCGACCTCGCCCTCCGGCTGGTCCCCAACAACCTCCGGGAGGCCGCCGCCGCCCTCGGGGCCCCGGGGTGGCGGGGCGAGATGCAGGTGGTGCTGCCCACCGCCCGCTCGGGGCTGGCCACCGCGGTCATCCTGGGCATCGCAAGGGCCATCGGCGAGGCCTCACCGGTGCTCCTCACCGCCGGGTACACGACGTACCTCAACGCCAACCCGCTGAAGGGTCCGATGGTGTCCCTCCCCCTGTTGACACTGGAGCTGGTCCGGTCCGGTATTCCCGCCTATACCTCCCGGGCCTTCGGCTGCGCCTCGTTCCTCCTGCTGGTGGTCATCGTCCTCTTCGCCGTGGCCCGCAGGATCGGCGGTTGGGGCCCCGGCCATCTGACGGCGCGGGGACAGCGCCGGGTGGCGGCGGCCTCGGCCCGGGACGTAGCCAGGTTCAGCGAGAGACACCAGCGCCAGCTGACCCGGAGCTCGGCGGCCAGGCCCGGGTTCAAGATCGTGGAGGACAGCTGATGTCGCGCCGTCCACAGCGTGGGCGTGGCCACGCGACCCAGGCCGGGATGACGGCGGCGACCCGGATGACAGCGGCGACCCGGGTGACAGCGGCCCTGGTGGCGGCCATGGTCGCGGTCATCAGCACGCTGGTGGTGGCGGGTGCACCGGCCGGTGCGACGGCCTACGTCCCCGTCTCGGGGGAAGGCTCGTCGTGGTCGGCCAACGCCATCAACCAGTGGATCGCCGACGTGCAGCCGGACGGGATGCGGGTCAACTACACGGCCAACGGGTCGACGACCGGTCGTCAGGACTACATCAAGGGGCTCACCGACTTCGCCGCCACGGACATCCCTTTCCAGACCGACCCCACCGACGGCTCGGCGCCGGAGGACCCCCAGCCGGGCAGCTACGCCTACATGCCCATCACCGCCGGGGGGACGGTGTTCATGTACAACCTCAAGATCAACGGCCAGCAGGTCACCAACCTGCGGCTGTCGGGGGAGAACATCACCAAGATCTTCACCGGGGCCATCAACAACTGGGACAACCCGGCGCTGGCCGCCGACAACCCCGGCCTCAAGCTGCCCGACCAGAGCATCGTCCCGGTGGTCCGGTCCGACGGGGCGGGATCGAGCTACGAGCTCTCGGAGTGGATGATCAGCCAGTATCCCTCGTTGTGGCATTCCTTCTGTTCGGCGTCCGGCCGGGCCCCGGCCTGCGGGCCCACCTCGTTCTTCCCGACGCCTCCCGGGGGGGAGGCCCAGTCCGGGGACCTCGGCGTGGCCGGCTACGTCTCCCAGAGCTATGCCGACGGCTCGATCGGCTACGTCGAGTACTCCTATGCCCTCAACGACCACTTCCCGGTGGTCCAGCTGCTCAACTCGGCCGGGTACTACACCGAGCCGACGGCCCAGAACGTGGCCGTCTCCCTGCTGGCCGCCGAGGTCGACACGACCAACCACAACCCGGCCTACTACCTGACCGAGAACCTGTCCGGCGTCTACACCGACCCCGACCCCCGCACCTACCCGCTCTCGTCGTACAGCTACCTCATCCTGCCCACCAAGATCCAGGGCCAGTTCAACGCGGCCGAGGGCACCACCCTGGCCGCCTTCTCCTACTACGCCATGTGCCAGGGCCAGCAGCAGTCGGCCGCCCTGGGCTACTCGCCCATGCCCATCAACCTGGTCGAGGCCAGCTTCGACCAGATCACCAAGATCCCCGGTGCGGTGACCCAGAACATCAACATCCAGGGTTGCAACAACCCCACCTTCACCCCGAGCGGGGCCAATCTGCTGGCCGAGACGGCACCCCAGCCTCCGGCCTGTGACAAGCAGGGTCCGACCCAGTGCGTCAACGGGACCGGGGGGGCGGCCAGTACCGTCACCCAGGTCTCCGGCAACCCGCACAGCGCGGCGGTCGCCAACACCGGACCGGGCGAACCCGGGTCCACCGGCACCTCGGGATCGGCACCGGGTTCGGGCGGCGGCAGTTCGAGCCCGGGGGCGACGGGCAGCACCGGACCGGGCGGGAAGGGCGCCTCGAGGTCGACGGGCGGAGGATCCTCGGCCGCACTGGCCGCGGTCGAGACGTGTGTGGCCAAGCATCCACACGACGTCGCCGCCTGTGCCGACGCCGCAGTGAGCGCGTCGGCGGCCGGGACGGATCCCACCCCCAACACACAGACCCTCGCCGTCACCAAAGGGTGGTCGGTGGAACAGACCCTGATCCTGCTCATCGCCCTGGCCCTGGTGGCCCTGATACTCGTGCCCGGGGGCCTCTTGTCCCGCCGGCTGGACAGGCGGAGACGATGACGGCCGGGACCCGGAGAGGCAGGCGGATCGGCCCGGTCACCCTGGCCGTCATGGTCATGGCCGCGCTGGCGGTGGTCGTCCCGGCCACCCAGGGAAGTGCGTCGACCCCGCAGGCCATCGGCAACGGATGCTCGGAGACCGACCCGGCGGCCGGGTGCCAGGGCATCGTGGCCGGCCTCGCCGCCACTCCTTCTGCGGTCACGGTGTCCGGTCGCGGCCAGTTCAGCAACCTCAAGGTGACCGTCAACCAGACCGCCAACCTCACCAACCAGGCCATCTCGGTGAGCTGGACCGGTGGATCGCCGACCTTCAGCGATCCGGCGACGGGAGCCTTCGACTCGACGTTCAACGGGGACTACCTCCAGGTCTTCCAGTGCTGGGGCGACCCGCAGACCTCGAATCCGGCCGGCGCCGGCGCCGGTCCCCTGCCCTCGCAGTGCGAGTTCGGAGGTGAGAGCAGCAACCCCTTCTCGGCCTACCCGATCAAGGACACCGGCTTCGAGTACTCCCGTGTCCTCAGCCAGAACGGCTGGGACTCCTACCCCCAGTTGGAGCAGACCCGGGGTCTCTACCTGGACAAGACCGACAACTACGTGATCGAGCCGTTCACCGCGGTGAACGGGTCCGTCGTCGGCCAGCAGGCCGACTACGGCTACAACATCAATCCATTCGCGCCGTTGCCCTTCTGGCTCAATCCGTACTTCAGCTTCTCCACGTCCAACGAGGTCGATTTCGCCCGTACCTATTCGAACGGGACCGGCCAGCAGCTCTTCCAGGTCGACACCGGCCTGGAGGCGCCCGGATTGGGTTGCGGCCAGGACATCCAGCCGGTGCCGGGAGGCGGCACGACCACGCCGCGGTGCTGGTTGGTGGTCGTCCCGAGGAGCACGCCGACCGCGGAGAACCCGGCCAATGTGACCAATGTGAGCAGTGTGGTCACCTCGCCGCTCACCCCCGAGGCGTGGGCCAACCGGATCGCCATCCCGTTGCAATTCAACCCCGTCGGGACCAGCTGCTCCATCAAGGCCAGCGCCCAGGAGATCATCGGGGGCGAGCTGGCCGCGCCGGCCGTGGCCGCCTGGCAGCCGGCCCTGTGCAGCCTGCCCGGCAAGACGCCCTTCAGCTATATCCAGAACAGCGACGACCAGGCCCGGGTGAACCTGACCAACCCCTCCTACGGCTCGGTGGGCATGTCGGTGTTCTCCAACCCGATCCCCCCGAAGGAGACCAAACCGTCGAACCCGGTGGTCTACGCGCCGCTCACCCTGTCCGGGGTGGTGGTGGCGTTCAACATCGAACGGGACCCGATCACCGAGCCGGACGGAAACCTGCAGCCCGAAGAGCTCGGTCTCGCCGGCGACCGGGTGGCCCATATCTACCTCACACCCCTGCTGGTGGCCCGGCTGCTGACCGAGTCGTACCGCGACCAGCTGCAGGACATCGGCGCCGACACGTCCTCGAAGTACGCATGGGTGCAGAACAACCCGCTCAGCGTGTTCACCGATCCGACCTTCCTCCAGTACAACCCCGAGTTCTCCCAGCTCAGTACCGTCTATCTGAACGACGCGGGGACACTGCTGGTCGAAGAGGGGAGCTCGGACGCCACCGCCGCCCTCTGGAAGTGGGTCCTGTCCGACCCCGAGGCCAGGGCATGGCTCGACGCGCTGCCCGGGCAGGGCGCCGACTCGGGCATGAACGTGAACCCCTATTACAGCACCAACCCGTCGGTCAACCCGTCGGGCGTGCCCTTCGGCTCCACGACGCCGGAGACCTTCCCGAAGAGCGATCCCTACTGCGTGACCACCGGCTCGACGGTGTACGGCCCGCCGCCGGTGCCGGCCCGCCCGCTGTGCATCCTCGACTGGTCGCCGTACCTCCTGAACATGAACACCACCGCGGCGGACACCGCAGCAGCCAACGACGCGGCCAAGACGACCTTCGACCCGACCGAGCCACCCAACCTGGCCTGGACGGCCAACGGGCCCCAGATCACGGGCAGGTACATGATCATGTCGGTGACCGACTCGGCCGCTGCGGCCCAGTACGGTCTCCAGGCGGCCAGCTTGAGCCCGGCCGGGGAGGACACCCCGGACCGGACCTTCGTGGCCCCGGACCCGGCCAGCCTGCTGGCCGGCGAGCAGGCCATGGTGCCGAGCAAGGTGGCGGGTGTGCTGCAGCCCGATCCCACCTCGACCTCGGCCGACGCCTATCCGCTGACCATGCTCACCTATGCGGCGACGACACCGAAGACCCTCGACGAGACGTCCCGGAAGAACTACGCCGCGTTCCTGCGCTACGCGGCCGGCCCGGGTCAGGTCAGCGGCGTTCAGCCCGGCCAGCTCCCGGCCGGGTATGTGCCCCTTCCGGCCGCGCTCGAATCGGAGACGCTGGCCGCGGCCACGACCATCGCCACTCCGCCGGCGGGTAAGTCGGCGAAGAAATCATCGAGCTCCCGTCGGCCGGGCGAGGGCGGACCGGGCGCGGTATCCCCGGGGTCGAATTCGTCGGGGACCGGCGAGAGCTCGTCGTACGGATCGGGGTCCGGGTCGGGGTCCGGGTCGGGGACGGGATTCGGATCACTGTCGGGCGGCCGCGGCTCGAAACACCGGTCGGCCCGGACGCCGGCGGCGATCGGCCCGAGCGCGCTGAGCGCGGTCCGGACCGAAGGGTTCGCCGTCGGGCTCCTGCGCTGGGCGCTCCCGTTCCTCCTGTTCGTCGGGCTCGGTGCGGGAGCGGGTGCGCTGTGGATGAACCAGACCCGCCGGCGGCGGCTGGCCGGTAGCCCCGGCGACACCGACCTCGACGCGGACCCGGAGACCCCGGAGCCGGATTCGCCGTGAGCCGCGTGCCCCTGGTCCGGGCTGCAGGCCTGTGTGCGGCACTGGCCGTGCCGGTGGTTGCCGGGTCACTCCTCCTCGTGGCCGTGCCGGCGTCGGCCTCGACGGTGCGCGGGACGGCCACCATCGCCGCACCCGGTGCCACGGCCCGCGGTGCGCTCGGGGCCGGTGGCTCGACCGCCATGTTCACGGTGGCGCTGCCGGCCAACGCCTCCTGCCCGGCCGACACCGCCCACCACGGCTACCGCGTCTACAGCTACCTGGAGCCGAAGGGCTCAGATCTCTCGGCGGTCGAAATTCATCGACTTCCCCTCCAGGGGATACGGGTTGGTGGACACCTCCGGCAGGTACTACGGGGCGATCAACACCGCGCTCGGCACCGGCCAGATCATCGGTATCCCCAACGACTTCGAGTGGGGCCCGCTGGCCGGATCGGACGGGGGAGCGGTGCCGCTGGCGAAGCTCGTCGGCGGACCCAGCCACGGGGTGTGGGAGGCGGGCATCGCCTGCGCCACGACCCGTGGGGCCCTCGCCCGGTACTGGAACACGCAGGTCACCTTCACCGCCGACGCCCGCGACCCCCATGGCTTCGCCTGGCACGCGGTTCCCGGCTCGCCGGCCGGGTCCACCGCACCGTCGGTGGGACCGATCCGTCACGCGGCCGGGCGCGTGACCGGCTCGACGTCGGCTGCCTCATCGACCGGGGCCGGGGCGACCGCCGGCACCGCGGCCGGACCCGGTTCCACCGCCCGTGCCGGCGGACTGTCGAGCGCATCCGGTGGCGGGGCATCACCGGCGGGCGGACCCGTGCCGGGCGGCAGTGCGACGGGCGGTGCCGTGCCGGGCGGCAGCGGGGCGAACAGCAGTGGGACGGTCGGCAGTGGGACGGTCGGCGGTGGGACGGTCGCTTCGCCGGCCGTCAGCGATGTCCCACTGACGGCGGCCGCCTGTGCCGGGGTGCTCGCCCTGGCCGTGGGGCTCCTGTTCCTCCTCCGGCGCAATTGGCGCACCGGCTCGCCGTCGGCGGCGCGGGGGCAGGTGCAATGACGCTGACCCAGACGGCCCTCGACCGCGAGATGCTCCTGGTCGCCGTGCCCGGTGCCGAGCCCGGGGTGACCGGGGCCGAGTACGACCCCGCGGAAGCACCGAGGCTGCAGCAGGTCTTCGACGAGACCGGCCACCTGGGCGAGGCGGCCACGGCCGCCCGGTGGGCCACCGTCCTGCGCTTCGCGCTGGTAGTGGTGGCCCTGGCGTCGATCGGGATGGTCGTGCAGCTGGCCTACGTGAGCCGGCTGGAGCACCGGTCGGCACAGGTCTCCCTGTACAACCAGTTCCGAACCCAGCTGGCCCTCGGCACCGCGCCGCTGGGCCCGAGCGGTCCGCACCACTCGACGCTGGCGCTCGGGGCACCGATGGCCCAGATCACCATCCCGTCGATCGGGGTCAGCCAGGTGGTGCTCGAAGGCACCACCGGCACGGTCCTGGCCGATGGTCCCGGGCACTCCCGCTCGACCGTGTTCCCGGGCGGGACCGGGGACAGCATCATCCTCGGAAGGGCCGCCGCCTACGGGGGCCCCTTCGGCCGGATCCACGAGCTCCGCAAGGGGGCGCGCATCACGGTCATCACCCAGGTGGGGACATCGGTCTTCAAGGTGGTCGACATCCGCCCGGCCGGTACGAAGGTGCGGCCGGTGGCCCGCGGGAAGTCGCGCCTCACCCTCGGGACGGCGTCGGGCACCCCCTTCGTCCCCTCCGGGGTGGTGTGGGTCGACGCCGACAAGGTCGGACCGCCGCTTCCCGCCCAACGCCCGGCGACAAAGACGGTGCCCGGCTCCGAACGGCCACTCGGGTTCGACACCGGAACCCTGTGGGCCCTGTCACTTTGGGTGCTCCTGCTGGCCGTCCTGGCCGCCGGCGCGGTGTGGACGTGGCGGCGCCGGGGCCGCGCCCAGGCATGGATCGTCTTCACCGCCCCGGTGCTGCTGGTGTGGATGTTCGTGGCCGACCAGTTCGCCCGCCTCCTGCCCAACCTGCTGTGATGCTTCAGACCGACGATCAACCGAGGAATTGACAGAGATGCTGCTCGAATCGACAACCGACGCCCGGTCCGGGGTGGACGATCAGTACCAGGCCGCCAGCCTCGAGGCCAGGGACATCTCGGCGTGGTTCGGGGACCACCAGGTCCTCGACCGGGTGTCTTTGACCATGGAGTCGCGGCAGGTGACCGCGCTCATCGGTCCGTCGGGATGCGGGAAGTCGACGTTCCTCCGCATCCTCAACCGGATGCACGAGCTGATCCCGTCGGCGTCGCTGGCCGGCGACGTGCTGCTCGACGGCGTCGACATCTACGACCCGAGCCGCAAGCTGACCGAGGCGCGCCGTCACATCGGCATGGTGTTCCAGAAGCCCAATCCATTTCCGACCATGTCCATCTACGACAACGTGCTGGCCGGCCTCAAGCTCACCGGGACCCGCAAGGACCCCGACGCCAAGGACGAGCTGGTCGAGAGCTGCCTGACCAAGGCCGGCCTGTGGAACGAGGTGCAGAACCGGCTGCGCCAACCGGGCGGGGCGCTCTCCGGTGGTCAGCAGCAACGCCTCTGCATCGCCCGGGCCCTGGCCATCCGCCCCCGGGTGCTCCTGATGGACGAGCCCTGCTCGGCCCTCGACCCCACGTCCACCCGGCGGATCGAGACCACCATCGACGAGCTGAAGAGCGACGTCACCATCGTCATCGTGACCCACAACATGCAACAGGCCCAACGGGTGTCGGCATACACGGCGTTCTTCCTGGCCGAGCAGGGGACGCCCGGGTACATCATCGAGCACGGTCCGACCGATGCCATGTTCGACTCGCCCCTCGACCCCCGGACCCTCGACTACGTGCACGGACGCTTCGGATGACGGTTGGGGCGTGGGGCGGGCCGGCGGCCCCGAGCGCCCGCGTCGGCGCGGGACGGGCGGGCGGCTCCGAATCCGGCCCTTACGACCTAGTGATCAGCTAGGTATACTGGTGATCGGCACTCCGGCGACGCCGAACTTCACTCCGATGACCCAGTCAACCGATCCCGAGGCTGCGCAGGCCTACACACGCACATCGGTCGAGAGATACCTGAGCGCGGCAGCGGTGGAGAAGTCCAGGCTCCAGTCGGCCATCGCCGAGGCGCGGCATCGGAGGGAGTCGGCCCTCTCGGATGAGGAGCGACTGTCGTCCCTCCGACACGGGGACGGCGAGGATGCCGAGCGCCGAAACGGTGCCCCGGCCACCACCCGGCCCGACCCGTTCCGGTTCACGGTCGATGACGGCAGACGCGGCTGGCGTGAGCAGGATTTTCCGGCCGCGGTAGCCGCCACCGACGTCGTTCGGTGAAGAAGCGGGCGGAAGCCACGGCCCGTCGGGCCGAGGTCGCAGAGGTGATCCCGGCCGCGGTGGTGAGGGATCTGGTGGACAGCAACGAGCGGACGATTGAGCAGCTGCGCCAAGAGCTGGCCAAGGAGCTGCGAGAGGCGGAGGAGGCCGAACTCCGGGTGGCCGTGCTGTCGGGAGACGCAGGCTCCGTTCCGCGCGACGGTGGTGCCCCGGCCCCGGACGGCAGGTCGCCCGGTACCGGCGGCGAACCCGGCGGCAGTTCCGGCGGCGGACCCGGCGGACCCGGCGGTAGTTCCGGCGGACCCGGGCCCTCCGATCGGCCCCGGACCACCGTTGTCACGCGTCCCCGTCCGCAGGGAGCTGGTTGATCACACCGAGCTGGGTCAGTGCGCGAACAGGTGCCACCCGGCGTACGCCCAGGCCGCGCTGAACATCACGGTGGCCAGGGCAGATCCCGACACGAAACGCACGAGCTCCCCGGCATCGGCGAGCCGGCCGTGGGACCTCCTGGCCGTCAGGTCCACCAGCACGCAGGCCACCGCCACCAGCAGCCAGAAGGCGACGCCGGCGCCCCGGTTGTCCGGGAGGAGCAGGGCGGGGATGCCCACCTGATGCCGGTCGACGCTGGCCGCACCGGACAGGGTCCCGGTCGATGGCCCGTGGGCCGAACGGCCCGCGACACCCTCGACGGGGGCCCTGGCCCGGGCCACGCCATAGCCGAGCCCGACCGATGTCCACGCCAGCCAAAGGCCCGCGTCGAGCGGTCGGAACGCCTGGGCCAGGGCGCTGATCGTGAGGTGGGCGGCGTGTGGGCCCGTGTCGATGCCGAGGATCTCCCAGACGATCACGACCAGGACGAGGGCCGACCACGGCGCGGTGCCGAGGAGGGCCGGACCGGTACCACCGCGCCCCGGTCGCGGCCAGGGGAGTTCGGCCGGACGGACGGGCCAGGCCCATCGCCGATGGTGCCGGCCGCGCCACATCAAGACGTCGACCGCCACCACGCCGGCCAGCGAGACGGACCACGCCACGAAGGCCGGGACGGTCGAGTGGTGGAGCCCGCTCGCCCACCCGCACCAGGCACAGAGGGCAAGGAGGGCCACCGTTCCCCCCACCGCCCGACGGGGCAGACGCCTCAGGGCCGCGCCACCACTCGTCGATGGGTGACGATGACATCCACAGCCATGACACCAAGGTACCAACGACCCCCGTCGGCGCTCCGCGTCGATCGTCTACGGTGGTGGCCTCGACGAGACGCGGGGGGAAGCCGTGCACAGATCGATCGTCGCCCTGGCCACCGCGGCGGTGGCGGTGGGGACCATCCTTTCGCTGGCCCTGGTGGGCCCATCAACCGTGAGCCAGGCGGCCGGTGCGTCACGCCCGTACTACCTCTCGCTGGGTGATTCGTACTCCATCGGGTACCAACCAGGCATCGGTGGTACGCCCGGGTACACGGGCTATGTGGCCGGCAAGCTGAACCTGCGGCCGGAGAACTTCGGCTGTGGGGGGGCCACCACATCGTCACTCATCGGGTCGAAGGGGTGTGGCGACCCGGCCAGCCAGGATGCCGTCCACTACACGGGGATCACCCAGGAACGGGCGGCTCTCAACTTCATCGCCGCCCACAAGGGGGCCGTGCGCCTGGTCACCATCTCCATCGGCGGCAACGACTTCGACGGCTGTACCACTGTGCCGTGCGTGAAGTCGGCCATGCCCCCGATGGAGGCAGGCGTCAAATCACTGGTCGGCTCCGTCGAAAAGGCACTGGTGGGTGCATCGGACACCGGGGCCAGGATCATCGGGCTCACCTATCCGGACGTGGACCTCGGGTTGTACGTCTACCCCGACAACCCGCCGGCCCCGGCGGCCGTGTCCCTGGCCAAGTCCTCGATCCTCGCCTTCGACGATCTCATCAACCCGACCCTGAAGAAGTCATACCTGTCCGTGTCGGGGACCAGCTTCGTCGATGTGACGTCAGCGCCCTACATGAAGGCCACCCGGGGGGACGACACCAGCCTCAGCCTCACTGAGGACGTGGCCCCGTACGGCACCATCCCGGTCGCCGTCGGGGAGGTGTGTCAACTGACCTACTTCTGCTCCCAGGGAAATATCCATGCCGATACTTCCGGCTACACATTCATCGGCAGCCTCGTGGTGGCGCAGTACCGGTCGCTGGCGCGCAGCGCCCACTGACGGCCCTCGGCGTCTCGCCTCCCCGGCTCGCTTCCCGGGCCGCCTTGCCGCCCGAGTCGCCTTGCCGCCCGACGTCCCGGTCGGGTAAGAAGCGGGATGCCGGAACATCCAGTGGCCGCTGAGCGATGCCGCTGGGAGATGTTCGCTTCGGGCGAATGGCAGCGGTGCGCGAAGCCCCGACGGCACGAAGGTGCGCATCAGATCGGCACGGTCACCATCGGGACGCGGGCGTTGATCCGGCTGAGGATGCAGCGCCAGCCGACCGTCAGAAGGGCCAAGAGCCAACCCCACCGCTGAGCTCCTTCCCGCCGGGCTCCTTCCCGCCGCGCTCCTTCCCGCCGGGATAGGACTCGGCCGGTGGCCGGTGGCGATGGCGGGCTTGGCCGGTGGCCGGTGGCCATGGCGGGCTTGGCTCCGAGCAATAGGGGCGGCCCGCCGCCAACGTACACTCGGCCCGTGGAGGACACCCTGAGAGTGCGACAAGGTGAGCGCGAAACCCTTGAAGGTTTCCTCGACTGGTACCGAGCCGTGGTCGAGCGCAAGGTCGACGGACTCGCCCTCGATGACGCCAAGCGAGTGATGACATCGACCGGTCTGTCCGCGCTCGGGACACTCAAGCACCTGGGCTGGGTCGAGCGGGGCTGGTTCCGCGAGACGTTTGCCGGCGAAGACATCGAGGCAATCGACGTGGATGGTGACAATTCGGCCGAGTTCGCCATTGGCGAGGCTGACACCGTCGAGTCGGTCATCGCCTTCTACCGGGCCGAGGTCGAAGAGGCGAGACAGGTTTCCCGCGCCGCCCCCTCACTCGATGCCCTGAGTGCCAGGGCGACGAACTATCGCGAGCAGGTGAGCCTCCGTTGGATCATGGTGCACATGCTGGAGGAGACAGCCCGCCATGCGGGTCATCTCGATCTGATGCGCGAGCAGATAGACGGCCAGGTCGGAGACTGAGCCCGGTTCGGACCGTGGTCATTCCGTTGATGGGTCATGTCTCGCGACCCTGGCTGTCGTACCCAGGGAGACGGAGGCCGGGGTCGACGTCGGCTGTGGATCCCTACTCCGGCAACCGCCCCACAACCGAACGGAGGATCTCGAGGGCCTTGCGGCTGTCCTCGGTATCTTCGTGAGGCCTCAGGAGCTCGGCGGCGAAGGAGGCGATGTCGGCCAGCTCCCAGCGAATGGCATACAGGTCGAAGAGGCGTTCGTCGGGAACCGTTCCGGTGGCGTCCGCATACTCCCTGAGCACCGATCCCCCTCCTTGTGCGAGCCTCCAGAGATCCCGCTCGGGTGGGGCGACCAGAACGGTGTCCCAGTCGACGATCATCCAGCCCTCCGACGTCGCCATCACGTTTCCGGGATGGATCTCGCCGTGGGTGATCACGACCGGACCAGGATCGCTCAGGTACTGCTCGACGAGCGTTCGGTAGCGGGCGATCAGCGTCCTGATCCCGGCTTCATTGTCGAGGAGCAATTGGGAGACAACGGCTGCGTGCGGCGCCTCGGGTACGGCGCGGCCGCGCACGGAGCCGTCGAGCTGGTCGAGCTGGTCGAGCTGATCGAGCCAGGGAACCACGAATCCATCGGCTTCCGGCGGTCGGATCGACGTGAGCGGCACCCTGTGCAGTGCAGCGACCACCTCGAGGACGCGGTGCCGGTCGGCTTGGCGAAATGTCTCGTCAAAGGAGAAGCTCCGTCCTTCGATGAACGGGTAGAGCGCGACGGCATAGCTGTCGAACCGGACGAATGGTTCGTCAGCCTCCGTCGTGATCGGCGCGACGACGAAACTGCACCCGGAGGCACGCAGATCGACAGCAGCGGTCAAGGCGGGACGAAGGCGAAGCCCGAGAACAGAGACTTCGTCCCCGGTCCGCGATTCCGGGCTGAGCTCGTCGACGGTCACGAAGTGGCGGCGGCCCAGATCGTCGATGGCCATCCAGTGGTGGCTGCCGAAGCCGACCGGACGGTAGACGAGGGAATCCACCGCGACACCCCAGGTCTGCTCGATCACCACGGCCAAATTGCCATGAGAAAGTCCTGCGGGCGGTGTCAGCACAACCGGGTCCTCAATTCATACGAGTGAGCGGATGAACTCCTGCCTGCGCCCGTAGACGGCGTAATGGCCCGCACCGGACCAGGTGTGCATCGTGCAGTCCGGGAGGCGCCGGGACCCGCTCACCGGAGGAACCGCTCGACGGCCGGCAGGAAGCTCGACATGTCCTGGAACAGGAAGCCGTGTGCGGCCCCCGGGTAGAGGACCAGCTTCGCTCCCGGCACACTGGCGGCCAGGGAGTGGTCGTTGGCGCTCGGGTCGAGCCGATCCAACGTGCCGTCGGCCACCAACAGCGGAAGGCGGATGGTGGCGAATCGCAGGCCGGCAGGATCCTTCCCCGCCACCCACTGCTCGACGGCCACCCCCTGAGCGGCCACGGCGGCCCTCGGGGCCAGGTAGAAGTCCGGGTAGCGAAGGATGCCGGCCGCATAGGCCTGGGCGGCGGCGCTTTCCCTCGGGGGGAACAGCACCGAGAGCACCTCGGCCGGGTTGGAGCTGGCCGCCTCGGCGGCGGCGGCCGCGGGGATCGGACGTGCACGCCCGCTGCCGGGTTGGGTGGCGGCCAGGACGAGCTTGGACACCTGGGTCGGGTGGAGCACGGCGAGGGCTTGGGCGACCATCCCGCCCATCGACCAGCCGAGGACCGCGACTCGGCCCAGCCGGAGCGTCGAGATGAGGGCACTGGTCTGGTCGGCCATCTCGGTGATGGTGAGCGGCGACGCCAGCTGGGCGGTGTCGCCCACCCCGGCGTTGTCGAACATGACCACCTTGTGACCCGTGGCCAAGGCGGCGACGAACGCCGGCCGCCAAGCGTCCATGGATCCGCCCAAGCCCATGATGAGCAGTATCGGGCTGCCCGTCCCGACCTCCCGGTAGCCGACGGCACCGGCCGGGGTGTCCGCGATCTTGGTCGGCGTGTCGATGACGTCGAGCGCACGTACGACGGGTGTCCGCCCGGCCGTGACCGTGGTCGTGGTCGTGGTCGTTGTCGTTGTCGCGGTCGTGGCCGAGGTCGTGGCCGACGAGCCGCTGGCCGCGCCGCAGCCGGCAAGGAGGGCCATCGTTCCCGCCACCGGGACCAGCACCCTGAGAGGCGACAGTCTCGCCATCGGTCACTCCTCGATGATGGGATCGGTGCTGTCCACGCCGATCACGATAGAGACAATTGACTCGGCGGTGAAAGCATCTGTCCGGAACTCGACGGGGAGGTCAGGCGCCCGATGGAGGTCGCCCCGGACAGACCGGTCGACGGAAGGAAGAATCTCGAAATTTCGCTTGACCTAAACCTTACTTGAGGTTCTACCGTCATGACCATGACCTTCAGCGACGCCGAAGTGCGCTTTCTCGTCCGCCAACCTCGCGGTCACCTGGCCACGCTGGGGCCGAACGGGACCCCCCAGGTCAAACCCCTGGGGTTCACGTACAACCCGACCCTCGGCACGATCGACCTCACCGGTTTCAACATGGGCGGCAGTGCCAAATACCGGAATGTCCAGGCGAATCCCAGTGTGGCCTTCGTCGTGGACGAGGTCACCGAACAGTCGATGGACGGTGCCCACTTCCTCGAGATCCGTGGCGTGGCCGAGACGGCGGTAGGGACCCACGACCCACAAGGTCATCTGGCGCCCGAGATCATCAGGATCCACCCGCGGCGCATCATCTCCTTCAACGTCGACCCTGACCATCCGGGCTTCGCGGCCCGAGACGTGAAGCCGGCCGATCTCCCGGACGAGGTGGCCTGACGTGCGTGCCGTCGAGGTGGCTCGCTTCGGCGGCCCGGATGCCCTCGAGCTGCGCCAGCTGCCGGATCCCGTTCCGGGGCCGGGCCAGGTCGTGGTGGCGGCCTCCGCCTGTGACGTGCTGTTCGTCGACGCTGTGATCCGCTCCGGCAGGGGCACCGATTACTTCCCGATCCGCCCGCCCTACGTGCCGGGAAACGGCCTGGGCGGTACAGTCGTCGCGGTCGGCGACGGGGTCGAGGTCGGCTGGCGCGGTCGGCGGGTGGTCGGGCACACAGGCGGCCCGTGCGGTACCGGCGGCTACGCCGAACTGGCGGTCATCGATCTCGAGACCTGCGTTCCCACGCCCGACGACGTCGACATTCTCGACGCCACGGCCGTCCTTCACGACGGCACCACGGCGCTCCGAGTCCTCGAGAAGACTGCGCCACGGGCGGGGGAGTGGGTACTCGTCCTGGGCGCCGCCGGCGGGATGGGGATACTCCTCGTCCAGCTGCTGGTCGCCGGGGGCGTCAATGTTGTCGGCGCGGCCCGGGGGTCCACGAAGGGAGACGTCGTGTCTGGGGCCGGGGCAACAGCGGTAGTCGACTACGGCGAGCCGGGCTGGGGCGGTGCGGTCCTCGACGCCACCGGTGGGCGCCGCCCGGCCGTCGTGCTCGATGGCGTCGGGGGCACCATCGGCGGGGAAGCCTTCGAGCTGATCGCCGACGGTGGACGGTTTTCGGCCCATGGGACCCCGAGCGGCTCGTTCGCATCCATCGATCCGGGTGAGCCGGAGCGGCGTGGAGTGACCGTCACGACCATTGCCGATCTCCACTACCGCGGGGACGACCGGTCCCGGCTGCTCACCGCCGTTCTCGCCGACGTCGGCGCCGGACGGCTGGCCCCCCTCGTGGGCCAAGCATTCTCGCTGGCCGAGGCGTCGAAGGCACATCTGGCCATCGAGTCCCGTGAGACCGTCGCCAAGTCCCTCCTTCTCTGCGATGACCGGTGACGGGTCGATCGTGGGGCGGGCCTGGTGGTCCCAGTCAGGTGCCGGATCGCATCATCGTGCGTTCGCTCCACCCTCGCCATCCTCGCCGGCTCCTCCATCCTGTCCGCCTCCTCCGCCCGTCCTCGAGGAGGGCACGGGCGCGCGCAGCATCGTCCGCTGACACGAAGACGCCCACACCCTCGGCGAAACTGACGGATTCATACACAGAGTCGACTCCCACGGTGGCGTCGATGCCTGATGCCCGCAACCGGGCCGCGATCACCTCCGCCTCGAATGGCTGGACCCGGGTCAATTCGATGAGGCTCGCAGGGTGGGTCTTCGAAGGTCGGTCATCGTTCGGCATCGGGCTCCAGTCTCAGAGAACCGGCGCAGTCCGCCGGCTGGGCGAAGAGGCCAACCCTAGCCACGTGCCCACAGCATCATCAGGGGTGAAGCGGTGCGGATATCCCTTTCGCCGGACCACGGCGACGCTCTCGCCGTCGGCAGGGAGCACCGGGACCGCGAGTTCCCTGTGAGCGGTATCACTACTCGACGTCGTCGTAAGCGAGGGATGCCACCGTGCTGTTGGGTCCTCGTCCCGCACCGCTCGTCTCACAAACATCTGGCATCGCCTCATCGGCGACTCCGAACACCAACTGGCTGGGCTTGGGAGCGGGCTCATGGCCGTGCGGGCTCTCGTTCCAAACGCCCAGTACATCGATGTCAGGGGTGGTGCGTTCAATGGCCCGGGCGATCAGGTCCGGATGCGCCACACCCGGCCCGCCCAGGTGGTCGTCATGATTCCCCCCGGCTTCGTCGGTGAGAACCACTGGGTGACTCCGATTCCGCTCCTCGATCACTGTACGAGTCGATGATGAACGCCACGCGAAAGCGGGTAGACAGTTCGGTTACCTTGTCCTGGGGTAATGCGGTCGATGTTCGGGTTCAATGGTGATCCACCGAGGCCGGCAAGGAGGAACTCGACGCTCCGACCCTCGCCTCGGCATTGCCGGTCGGAGCCTCTCCACCCACCGGCGTCGCATCGAGAAGCGCGAGGATCTGTGGCTGTGACCGGATTGTCACCGTACGAACCATCAACCAGCGGAGGAACACCATGCGCGCAGCTGTGCTGACCGAAGGGGCCGACACGCTCGAGCTTCTCGACGACATCGAAATCGCGGCTCCGTCCGCCGGCCAAGTGCTGGTCGATGTCACCCACTGCGGCATCTGCCACTCCGACATGACGATCATCGATGGCGGTATCGGGCCACTGCCCATCATCCTCGGGCATGAAGCCTCCGGCGTCGTGCATGCTGTCGGGCCGGGCGTGACCGCGGTGGCACCCGGGGATCATGTCGTGCTCGTGGCCATCGCGCCCTGTGGTCGCTGCTACTGGTGCGTGCGAGGGAAATCGACGATGTGCGAGAAGGCGATGTCCTTTATCACCGGCACGCTGCCAGACGGGTCCACGGCGTTGTCGCGGTCAGGCGAACCGGTCTATCGGGGTCTCGGCGTCGGTGGATTCGGTGAACAGGTGTTGACGACCGAGTCAGGCGCCGTACGCATCGATGCCGATGTACCGCTCGATCTTGCCTGCGTCATCGGCTGTGCCATTCAGACGGGGGTGGGAGCGGTGTTCAACACGGCCGGCGTCGAGGAGGGGGCGACGGTACTGGTGATGGGCCTCGGTGGAGTGGGCATCTCGATCGTCCAAGGTGCGCGGATTGCCGGGGCCTCGCGGATCATCGTGTCCGACCCGCTGGTCGAACGGCGAGAGCTGGCGCTGTCGTTCGGGGCGACGGACGTCCTCGACCCCGGCGCCGAAGATGTGGTCGCCGCCTGTCACGACCTTACCGGCGTGGGCGTCGACTATGCGTTCGACGCGGCCGGCAGTGCCCGCCTGATCGAAGCGGGGGTACTCGCCACCTGCTCGGGAGGTACCACCGTCTCGGTGGGAGCTCCTGACCCAGCCGAGATGTTGACGAACCTTCCTGCCATCCTGTTTGCCATCACCGAGAAACGACTGGTCGGTTGCCTCTACGGGAGCGGCAACCCGCATTGGCAGATCCCCCGTCTGGTGAGCCTGTGGCGCCGTGGCCTGCTCGATCTCGAAGGGATGATCTCCTGTCGCCGACCTCTGCAGGAGATCAACGACGGCTTTGACGACCTCCGTGCCGGGCGGGGGCTCCGCACCGTCCTCGCCCTGTGAGCCGGCCACGCCGCGACTGGGTAGACCACTGGACGCCCAGGCCGGAGCGGGGTGAAGTGTCCGGCCTGGGCACAACACGGGTTTAGAGCGATCCTGAACCGGGTAACGAGAAGCGGTAGCGAAACTGTCGAGAAGGGTGGTTCCTCTGCTCTTTCTCCAGGCGCACCCCTGACTCCCTGCCCCTCGGTCAGGGGTGCCCGTGACTCTGGCCGTCGAAGACCCAGTTCAGAATGGTTGGCGTGCGGCCAATCCTCATAGCCCTGGTGTGCGTCCTGGCCGTGCCGGGTGCCAAGTGCGGGTTGATGACCTCCAGGACAGTTTCCGCTCTGCAAGAGCTTGCGACCGCTTCGAGATTGGCAGTGAGGCGTACGGACCGGATCATCCGGCGTGAGAGGAGCGGTGTGGAATCGTTCCTGTAGCCTTGGGTCGTCTTCTTGAAGCCTTGGCCTTTGCTTCCGCTCCGGAAACTACAGGCCACAGAGAGGCCCAGGAGGCACGGAGAGGTGCGAGAGCGGCCGAATCGGACTCACTGCTAATGAGTTGACCTGGGTAACTGGGTCCGAGGGTTCAAATCCCTCCCTCTCCGCTCGCTGAAGCCCGGCGGCACCGGACGCCCGTGGCGGGACATCGGAGACCGTGCCGGCGCGGAGACGGTGCCCGTAACGGGGGAGCCGCCGGATCCGAGCGGCCGGTCGAGCCGAGCCCGGAGCCCGTCCGTCGGCGCCGCCGATCGGGTCCGCCGGACTGGCTCGGAGCGGCCGGCGGGGCCCCTGGACAGGTCGGTGCGGAGTTCCGACCCCTTGACCCCGGTAGATTGTCCGGGTGGCCGAGCGGTACTGGATCGAGACGTTGGGCTGCCCGAAGAATCAGGTCGATTCCGACAAACTGGTCGGGACCCTCACCGTCGAAGGTCTCGAGGAGGCCGAATCACCGGAGGCGGCGGACCTCGTGGTCGTCAACACCTGTGCGTTCATCGAGGCCGCCCGGCAGGAGTCGATCGATACCGTCCTGGCCCTGTCGGAGGCCCGCCAGGTGGGAGCCAGGCTGGTGGTCACCGGATGCATGGCCGAGCGGTACGGGGACGAGTTGGCCGCGGCCCTGCCCGAGGTGGACCTCGTGGCACCGTTCGGTGTGTCGCTGACCGGCCCTCGTCGAGGCCGCGAACCCATCGGCCGGCCGGCCGGCAGGTCCGGTCCCGACCTCCTGGTAGGGACACCGGTCGCCTTCGGCACAAAGCCGGTGGTGCCCGGGATCGACCGGCCCGTGCCCTCGTTCGATCTCTTGAACCTGGCCCGGCCGCCGGCCGCCGCCCCATGGTCCTACGTCAAGATCGCCGAAGGATGCGACCGGAACTGTGGCTTCTGTGCCATCCCCTCCTTCCGCGGCAAGCAACGGTCCCGCTCGGTCGGCTCGATCCTCGACGAGGTCGACCAGCTCGGAGGAGCAGACCGATCGCTCCGGGAGGTGGTGCTCGTCGCCCAGGACCTCTCCTCGTTCGCCCTCGACCGCTCGGCCGGGGGCAAGTTCCGCCCGGACGGTCCGGCCACCGGGGCCGGACGTCCCATCGTCGACCTGGTGGCCGCGGTGGCGGAGCGGGTCAGGTGGACCCGCCTGCTTTATCTGTACCCATCGACCCTCGACGACGCACTGGTCGACGCCATCCTGGCCACCGGTGTGCCCTATTTCGACCTCTCCTTGCAGCACGTGTCGCGGCCGTTGCTCAAGCGGATGCGGCGTTGGGGCGAGGGCGAGCGCTTTCTCGAGCGGATCGGAGCGATCAGGAAGGATGAGCCGACGGCGGCGTTCCGGTCGTCTTTCATCATCGGCTACCCGGGTGAGACGGAATCCGATCACGACCACCTGCTCCAGTGGATCGACGAGGCACAGCTCGATTGGGTGGGCTTCTTCCCCTTCAGCAACGAGGTCGGTACCTTCGCCTCCGAGCTCGACAGCCAGGTCCCTGACCAGCTGATGGCCGAGCGGCTGCGAGAGTGCACCGAGCTCCAGGACGCCATCACCGCCAGACGCCGGGACGCGCTGATCGGGTCGACCGTCGAGGTACTGGTCGACAGCCCGGGTGAGGGGCGAACGTACCGGGAGGCCCCCGAGATCGACGGGATCGTGAAAATCCCCGACGCCGCTGCGGTGGGCTCGTTCGTCGAGCTGGTGGTCACGGGGGCCGACGGTCCCGACCTCGTGGCCGGGTACGCCGGGGACAGGTTGCCGACGGCAGGCCCACAGATCCCGGCCGTCTCGGGGCCGGTCCGATGAGCAACGGTGCCGTCGACGCCGGAATGCCGGCCCAGCCACCGACCACCTTCGGGCCGTCGGCGCTGCTCACCCCGGCCAACATCATCACGGTGGTGCGCCTGTTGGCCACCCCGGTGATGATCGCTCTGATCATGCTCTGGGGCGCCAGCTGGACCACTTTCGTCCTCGGGGGCCTGCTCGCCCTGTCCGACGGCATCGACGGCTGGCTGGCCCGGCGGCAGGGGACCACCCGTTCGGGGGCCTTCCTCGATCCGCTGGCCGACAAGGTGGTGGTCCTCGGCGCCCTCTTCGCCCTCGTGGCCAAAGGGATCGTGTGGTGGCTCCCGGTGGTCATCATCGCCACCCGCGAGGTGGCCATGAGCATCTACCGGTCGGTGGTCGGCCGGCACGGCGTCTCCATCCCGGCCCGCACGACGGCGAAGGTGAAGACACTCCTCCAGGACGTGGCCATCGGGTTGTGCCTGGCGCCGCCCCTGGCCACCCACCAGGGCGTGCTGTCCGCCGCCATCTGGGTGGCCACAGCCATGACGGTGTTCACCGGCGGCCAGTACTACCTCGACGGCCGTCGCGCCGACTCGGGGGGAGGGGCCCGGGTGGCCGGACCGGGAGTGGGCACGGCCGACGGCACGAGCTCGGCCGCCTGACCGCCCATGCGCATCGAGATCGTAGCCGTCGGCACCGAGCTGCTTCTGGGCCAGATCACCGACACCAACTCGCGGTGGATGGGTGAGCACCTGGCCGCCGCCGGGGTCACCAGCCAGTTCCATCAGGCCGTGGGGGACAACCACGGGCGCATCGTCTTGGCCCTCCGGACGGCATTGGCGCGCAGTGACGGGGTGATCGCCTGCGGAGGGCTGGGACCGACCCACGATGACATCACCCGCGAAGCGATCGCCGAGGTGATGAACGTCCCCCTGCGACGGGACCCTGAAGTGGTGGAGATGATCCGCACCATGTTCACCACCCGGGGGAGGGAGATGCCGGACTCCAACCTCCGCCAGGCCGACGTGCCCGAGGGTGCCACCATCATCCCGCAGACCAAGGGGACCGCCCCCGGGCTCATCTGCCCGGTGGGGCACAAGGTCGTCTATGCCGTCCCCGGCGTTCCCTACGAGATGTCGGACATGTTCGAACGGGGCATCATCCCCGATCTGCGCCGGCGGATGGAGGAGCGGGGTGAGACCGCCGGGGTCATCGCCAGCCGGGTCATACGGACGTGGGGCATGAGTGAGTCCGGTCTGGCCGAGGCCCTGGCCGGGCACATCGAACAGTTGGACGGCCCGACCGACCCGACCGGCCCGACCGGCCCGACCGACCCGGCAGGCCCGGAGGCCGCCGGCCGATCGGCCACCATCGCCTTCCTGGCCAGCGGGATCGAGGGGATCAAGGTCCGGGTCACGGTGCGGGCCGATGATGACGGGGCCGCCTCGGCGCTGCTCGATGCCGAGGAAGCCGAGGTACGGCGGGTCCTCAGCGCGGCTGCTGGAGATGTGGTGTTCGGCGTGGACGAGGATGCCATCGAGGATGCGGTGGCCCGGGTGGTCACGGCCGGCGGGCTGACCCTCGGTCTGGCCGAGTCCCTCACCGGCGGACTGGCTTCCTCGCGCCTCGTCAACGTGCCCGGGGCGAGCGGGTGGTTCCGTGGTTCCGTGGTCTCCTATTCCTCAGAGGTCAAGTTCACCGTCCTCGGTGTGCCGGAAGGACCGGTGGTATCCGAGGACGCGGCCCGGGCCATGGCCGAGGGTGCCCGCAAGGTGCTCGAGTCCGACGTCGGGCTGTCCATCACGGGGGTGGCCGGCCCCGATCCCCAGGACGGCAGACCGCCGGGGACGGTGTTCGTGGGCCTGGCCCGGCCGGGGCGCCCCACCGAGTCGTTCGGGTTCAACGTGCCCGGTGACCGGGACCGGGTCCGTCAGTATGCGACCATCGCGGCCCTCGACCTGTTGCGGCGGACCCTCGGAGTTCCGCCACCCGACTGAATTTAGATGACTGCTGCTATGCGGTCCCGGCTGTCTCGGGTCCGAGGTTGACGCGACGAGGACCTGGCTGATCGGCGTTGCTCGATCTGACGTAACCCTTGAGTCATCTGCGCCAGGCCGCCCGCCGCTAATGGGATCGCGCCTGCGCCTGCGCTTCGGCCTCTGCACACCCGCCGGACTCTCGGTACCTTCGCACCGGCCGATCCCGATCCCGAGATCGACGAAATGTCCGTCGGCACCACCAGATGGGCGCAGACTCACTCGTTCCGTCTGTCCCGTTTCCGCTTGTCCCTTTCCTCGTCGGTGTCCATCCCGAGGCCCGGTTCCTGCCCGAAGGCCGGTTGGGGTTCGAACCGCCACCGGGGTGTGCCCTTCGGTCCGGTCCCCTCGCTGGAGAGGACCCAGCCCTCATAGGTCTTGAGGAAGTGGTGGTGGTGACAGAGCAGGGCCAGATTGTCGAGGGTGGTGGGCCCGCCCTCGGCAAAGGGGACGATGTGGTCGATCTCGAGCCCGAAGGAGGTCCCACACCCGGGCACCACACAGGTGCTGTCCCGGAAGACGAGGGCCGTCCGCAGCTGTTGGTTGATGGTGCGACCCAGGTGGCAGACGGCCCGGATGTCCCCGGCCTCGTGGAAGACGATGCGCAGGAACGAGTCGTTGGCCAGGTCCCTCGCCATGGCCACCGGGATGGGCCCCTGGTTGTCGATCTCGCAGCACTCGTCGCCCTCGGTGTGTCCGCGCAGCAGGGCGTCCCGGTCCACCCGGACGATCACCGAACAGGTCGGAGGCCCGTCGATGAGCAAGGACGGGTCGTCCGGTGGTCGGCCACCGGTTGGGGCCGTGGCATCGGTGGTGTCCCCGGTGGCGGTGGCATCTGAGGTGTCCCGGCCGGAGGTGTCCTCGACCCCGGCGTCGGCGTCGGCCCCGGCGGTGGCTCCGGATGAGGTGTCCTCGGCCCCGGCGTCGGCGTCGCCTTCGCGCCGGATCCGACCCCGAAGCTGAGCCGGTGGCCGAGGTGGGCCGGGGCCGGGGCGAAAGCGGTGCCCCGGTGTCGGGGTGGCGTCTTGTGAGAAGGGCGTAGAAGGCGTCGGCTCGGACCGCCCGTTCGGGACCGTCCTGTCCGTCACCGGCCGCCCGTCGGGTCCGGCGCAGCCGGGTGGCCACCTGGTCCAGGTGGGAGAGGATCTGGGCCCCCCGGTCGAGGGTGTCCCGGCCCTGGTAGCAAAAGGCCCCCTCGCCGTCGGTCCACGACGAGAAGTACCGGGCCGCTCGGATCCGGACGACCCTGGCCCGGGGATCCTCTGACCCCGAGGTGGCCCGGGACCGCTGGCACCGCTCCCGCACCGCCTGGAGGGGAGCCTCCTCGGCCCCGGCCAGCAGCTCTTGCTCCCGTTCGGGGGCGAGGATGCCGGCCCCGGTCAGCTCGGTGACCTTCGGTCCCGAGAGCACCCCGGTGCGCAGCGCCGCTTCGGTCCCGGGCAACTGTGAGAGGCGCTGCCCGTTGACAAGGGTGCTCTGGGCCTGACCGGTGGCCACCCCCTCCAAGGAGGCCAGCATCACCGCGGCCGAGCGGTGCCCACCGTCCCGCCACACCCCCGAGCCCTCGATCCGGGGGGCCAACAGGGTCTTGCCCGCCACCACCAGGCGCTCGAGGCCGACCAGGGACGCATAGAGCCCGGCGGCGTCCGCCCCGGTCAGCCGGGCCGGGTCGAGGTCCGCCACCACCGAGGCCAGAGCGGAACGGGCCACCTCCAACCGGGCCCCGAGGCCGGTTTCAGGACCGGCGACAGCGGCAGCACCAGCGGTGCCGCCCGCCACACTCTCCTTCACTGCACCGGCCACCGGGGTCATGGCCAGATGTTTCCAGGGGGGTGTGACAACGGACCGGCCCCGGCCCGGCGGGGCCCCTGCCGTTCGGCGAGGCGCCACGGGCTCGACGGTAGAATTTCGGGGACAGACCTCAAGCAGTGGGCTCTGGTGTTGTGGGGAAAGGGTGGCCGCTCACCCCGGGACGGCAGACGAAGGCGTCACCGGGATGCCGCTCGGCACCAGCTCCACCCATGTGTTGCCGGGCTGCAGCGTGATCGGCTTCCCGTTGGCGGCGGTGAGGGTGGCAGGTTGGGTGGGGCTGGACCGGCTCCAGGTGCCGGCGATAGCCGTGTTGTCGCGCATGACCAGCAGCGGCCCCGATCCGATGGAGGTCACCTGTACCTCGAGGCCGCCTTCCGAGTTCTCCACCCAGGGGCCGTTCGACGTCTGGACCGTCATGATGACCACGTTGGCGGCCGTCGTCTGGGTTCCGTCGACCAGGATGTCCGGCGCTCCGGAGTAGTACCGCTGGTAGCCGGCGGCCGGGTTCCACTTCCAGGTCACGTCGGAGGTCGAGGAGAAGGGGATGTGGACGCTGGCCCCTGAGCCGGCCACCGCACCCGGAGGCAGGGCGGTGGAGTAGGTGAAGATGGGGGCCGGGGCCTTGTTGTCCGAGGGGTTGAACGCCCACAACGAGGCGGTGTTGACGAAGGTGGCGTAGGGTGCCACGCGACCGGTCTCTTGGATGATGGCCGAACCCCGATCGCCGGTGTAGAGGTTGTCGTCGATGAGGGGTGCAGATGCCAGCAGGGCGATGACCGGGTCGATCCCACCGGCGTGGACGAACAGCGGATCGGACAGCTGGGAGAGGATGCCGACGTCAGGTTCGCGGGCCGACCGCAGGTCGCCGACCAGCGCGGCTCCGCGGCACTGGAAGACGGCGAGCAGGCGGGTGATGGCACCCTCCACGGGCTCTTCGAACACGATGTCCGCCTGGTTGAGACCGGCCGACGGCCGGTCACCGGGGTAGTTGCCGATCTTGACGCCGAGCGCCGGGCGGGCGGGTACGACTCCCCCGGGGGCCGGTGCCCCGGTCAACGGACAGGTGGCGACATGCCCCGGTGGAACGGTGGTGGCGGCCGCGGCCGCCTTGTTCGCCGTGTTGTTGTCGCCCCGGGTGGCCACGTAGGCCGACACCACCCCGATCAGCACCACCACGACCCCGGCGAGCACATACCACCTTGTCCGTGACGGGCCGTTCTCCTTCGACATGGTGCGGAGTTCCTGTCGGGAGTAGACCGGCGGTGCGGTGGCGGCGTCGCCACCGGTGCCACCCCCTGGGCCCCTTCCGGGCACGGACGGGGTCATCCCCGTGAGGTCGGATCCCCGCCGGCCTGACGGTCCCCTGGTCTCCGGGGATCCGAGGCCGGCGGAGAGGTTCGGATCGGGGCCGGGGATGCCTTCCGGTGTGGATCCGGATGGCGGTTTCTCGTCGGACATTGCACGGCGAGGCTACTCCGGCCCGGTGGAAATAGGTGGTATATGAGGGATCCCTACCGTCGTTTTCATGTCGTCTTCACTCCGATTTCACTCCGATTCCGCCGCCGGCTCGGTCCGGCTCCGAGGCCGGCTGTCGTGGAGCCCCGGCCTGGCGGCGGGGTCCGCCATCGAACATGCGTTCGGGTCTAGAGTGATGGCGTCGTTGCAGTCCACGTAGATCGGACCCGGGCCTCGTCCCGGGCCACCAGTCACGTGTCACACCTTCTCCGTAGGGTCGGCACGGTCAAGTGAGCAACAGCATCGAGGAGAGAAGAAGACATGGAACGTGACAAGGCACTGGACATGGCCCTGGGCCAGATCGAGAAGCAATTCGGCAAGGGATCCATCATGCGGATGGGGGAGAACCTCCACATGAACATCGAAGCCATCCCCACCGGGGCGTTGGCTCTCGACCTCGCCCTCGGCATCGGGGGCCTCCCGCGTGGCCGCATCGTGGAGATCTTCGGCCCCGAGTCGTCGGGCAAGTCGACCCTGGCCATGCACGTGGTGGCCGAGGCCCAACGCAACGGTGGCATCTGCGCCTATGTGGACGCCGAGCACGCCATGGACCCCGTCTACGCCAAGGCGATCGGCGTCAACATCGACGACCTGCTCATCTCCCAGCCGGACACCGGTGAGCAGGCACTGGAGATCTCCGACATGCTGATCCGGTCGGGAGCCCTCGACGTGCTGGTCATCGACTCGGTGGCCGCGTTGACCCCCCGGGCGGAGATCGAGGGGGAGATGGGGGACTCCCACGTCGGCCTCCAGGCCCGCCTGATGTCCCAGGCCTTGCGCAAGCTGACCGGGACCCTGTCGAAGTCGCGGACCATCGCCATCTTCATCAACCAGCTCAGGGAGAAGATCGGCGTCATGTACGGATCGCCCGAGGTCACCCCGGGGGGTCGGGCCCTCAAGTTCTACTCGTCCGTCCGTCTGGACATCCGCCGTATCGAGACCATCAAGGACGGCGCCGACCAGGTCGGCAACCGGACCCGGGTGAAGGTGGTCAAGAACAAGTGCTCCCCGCCGTTCAAACAGGCGGAGTTCGACATCACGTTCGGCAAGGGTATTAGCCGCGAGGGATCGCTCCTCGACGTCGGGGTCGAGCTCGGGTTCATCAAGAAGTCCGGCGCCTGGTTCACCTACGAGGGCGAGCAGCTGGGCCAAGGTCGGGAGAACGTAAAGACCTTCCTGACCGAGAACCCGCAGCTGATGGCCGAAATCGACGAGCGGATCCGCGAGCATCTCGCCGCCCAGAACGCAGCCCTGGCCGAATCGAACGAGCAGTCGGTCGAGCTTCCCGGTGACGCCGAGGGGCTTTCCCTCGACGATCAACCCATCACGTTGAGCGAGTGAACCGGGGCCGGGGCCGCCGCCGTTGATGAAATGGCCTCAAGATCGCCGGGTTTCGTGACGAGAGAGATCGGGTAACTTCGCCGGCCCGGGACGCGTTTACACGTCCCGGGCCGCTGCTTCCAGGCTGCTGCGTCCCGGGCTGCTGCGTCCCGGGCCGCTGCGTTCCAGGCTGCTGCGTCCCGGGCCGCTGCGTTCCAGGCTGCTGCGTTCCAGGCCGCCACGTCCCGGGCCGCTGCATCCCGGGCAGGGCCAACCAGCTGCGTCCCAGGTGTCCACCCGCCGGGGCATCAGCTCCTGCCCGCCGGTCAGGCTGCGTTGACCGTGTTCGGTGCCGCGCTCGAGGGTGACCCGGGCGCGTAGATGCTCTGCCAGTTGCCCTGTGACGGCCGGGTGAGACTGGCCGGACCCATTCCGATGACGGCATAGAGGTTCTGCATGACCCGTAGCAGCGGGCCCGCCACCCCGGGCGTGGCATCGGGGAGCACGTTCGGTGGGATCAGGGTGCTGTTCGAGAGGTGCCCGACCCACGCGGCATTGCCGGTGGCGAACACCCCACCACCGCCGGGCACCGTGTACCAGGTGACGTCCGAGTAGTTGTCTCCCCGGTTGGGCACGATCGAGTGGGCGATCACGTCGAGGTTGGTGGGTCCACCACCGCTCGGGACGTAGCGGTCGAACTCGCCCTCGACCACGCTGGGCAGCGTGTCGTTGGCGTTGAAGTCGAGCCCGTCGAACACCCAGGAGCTCGGATCGCTGATGACCATGTCGGCCTGGGCTTCGATGTCCTGGTAGGTGCTGCCGATCAGCTCGGCCTCGGGCCGGGACACCGGCTCTTGTGGCCAGTTGACCGTGACCAACTCGGGATTCACGTCGGTCATCGGATCTTCGGCCGCCGACTTGTAGCACACCTGGCGTCGGTTTTCGCCGAGCGGTGACGACTCGAAGCGGATCTGCCGGTAGCACGCATTGGCCCCGAGGAAGGCCAGGTTCACACCCTTGGCCACCGCGTGCGCGGCACCGTTCCGCATCGGTGCGGACCAGTACTCGTCGTGCCCGAGGCTCATCAGCGCCTTGTGGTTGAGGAGGAGTTGCGGGTTGGCGTGCAGGTCGACATCGGTCCAGTAGGTGACGTCCAGCCCCAGCTGCTCGGCCTGGTAGATGACGGGAAGTTCGTTGCCCACGAAGTCGGCGGCACCGGACGCCCAGTCGTAGTCGTAGGGGCGGTCGAACGAGACCACCCGGGCCCGGTCGTCGAAGGTGCCGCCGCCGGGGTCGTGGGTGAACGACAGCGCTCCACCAGTGTTGCCGTAGTAGAGGCTGTAACCACCCCAGCGGTTGTAGGCCTGCCAGGTGGTCACGCTGTGCTGGATGACGACGGCCGCCCGCGAGGTGTCGTCGCGCACGCAGAAGGGCACGAACTGCTGCTCGTCGGTGGAGCCGACCAGTTTCAACAGGTAGGCCCCGGGAGGCCAGCTCGGATCGATGGTGATGGCCATCGACGGTGACCACCGGCACTCGATGGTATTGGTGGCCGAGATGAGCTCCGGGAGCGGTTGTTGGACCCCGGGATGTTCGCCCGACATCCACACCAGCCGACCGCCGATGCCCTGGTAGTACCCCATCCGGTAGGCCTCGACGTGGTACCGGGCGGCCCTGGTGCTCACGAATAGGGTGATGGTGTCGCCGATCACCGCGCTCACCTGGTCGGCGTAGCCCTCGATGCCCCGGTCGGCCTGGGGGGTGGTGACCCACCAGGCGTGCCCGGTCTTGGCGTTCTCGGCGACGATGTAGGGGGAGGTGGGGAGCCTCACCCCGTCCACCACCGTCGTGGCCTGGGTGGCCGGCCGTTTGCCGGCGGACTCGCCGGACCTGCCCGTCTGGCGCGGCTGATGGGACTTGGTGTCGACCTTGCCCGCCGCCTTGGGAGTGCCACTCGACTCCGACTCGGCGACTCCGAGGGCGACTGCGGCGGTGGCCACGCCGCCGGCCGCGGTCAGCGCGATGAACCCTCGCCGGTTGAGGCGGATGCTGTCCTCCGAGCGCTTCGAGGGCCGCCCGCCTGCTGGGTCCGACCGGTCGCCGTCGGCTCGATCGCTCATGATCGTGTGATCAGGGAAGGGCCAACCGGCGATATCCCGCCCAGGCTGGAGCTGCTCACCCACCCATGGTACAGCGTGGCCCTCCGGGGAGGCAGGCGGGAGGCCTCCGGGGGGGCAGGCGGGAGGCATCCGGGGAGGCAGGCGGGAGGCAGGCGGGAGGCAGGCGGGAGGCAGGCGGGAGGCAGGCGGGAGGCAGGCGGGCCGGGGCCGCCGGGGCTGGTCGAGGCGGGCTCGCCGGGGCGGACTGCCAGGGGAGAGACTGGGCCATGGCTGTGTTGGGATTGGGTCTCGCCGCGCTCGGTCGTCCCGGGTACCTGACGGTCGACCACGGCGCGGCCATCGGTCCGGACCGGTCGGTCGAGGCGCTCCGGCAGCGCTGCTGGCAGGTCTGCGACGCGGCCTGGGAGGGTGGGATCCGGTGGTTCGACGCCGCCCGCTCCTACGGCCGGGCCGAGGAGTTCCTGGCCGGATGGCTCTCACGGCGGGCCATCGAACCCGCAGGCGTCACCGTGTCCTCCAAGTGGGGCTACACCTACACCGCCGGTTGGAAGGTGGACGCCGAGGTTCCCGAGGTGAAGGACCACTCGGCCGCCGCCCTGGCCCGGCAGTGGCCGGAGACCGAAGCCCTTCTCGGACCGTGGCTGAAGCTCTACCAGGTCCACTCGGCCACGTTGGAATCCGGGATCCTGACCGACAGACGTGTGCACGAGGAGTTGGCCTCGCTCGGCGTGCCCGTCGGGCTCAGCCTCAGCGGTCCGGCCCAGTGCGAGACCCTCCGCCGGGCCCTTGCCGTCGAGGTCGACGGCAGGCAGCTGTTCTCGGCCGTCCAGGCCACCTTCAACCTCCTCGAGCCCTCGGCCGGTCCGGCTCTGCGAGAAGCCAAGGAGGCGGGCTGGACGGTGATCGTCAAGGAGGCGTTGGCCAACGGACGGCTGGCCGTTCCCGAGGCCACGACTGAAGTCCTCGGCGAGCACCCCGACGTGACCGCGTTGGCCGCGGTGTTGGCCCAACCATGGGCTGATGTGGTGCTCTCGGGGGCGGCGACCGTGGCCCAGCTACGCTCGAACCTTGCCCCGCTCGAAGTCACTGCGGGGACCGACATGGACCGGTTCTACAGCTTGACCCTTGACCCCCAGGTCTACTGGAGCGACCGGGCCGGGATGCGGTGGACCTGACCGATCAAACTCCGAATCTTCCGTTAATACGGATCCCGGCTCGATCCTCCCCGGTGTCACTGCCAGTGCGGATGAACCTGCGAACTGGTGCCGACGACCTGTCGCAAGTGAACGGCACCATCGGGGCGTCCCCTTCTCCCGTATCGCCGATGGGTCCGAACGGATCGATCTGAGAGCGCAGGAACACGAGCGACGCTGAGACCCGGCGATCGGAGGAGCCTTTGTTGAACGGGCCGAGCTTGAGGAAGATCGCCGAGACACCCTTTTCGATGGACTTCAACGAGATGTGCAGGGCCTCGGCGATGGCCCGGTTGGACAGGCCGTGGGCCATCTGCTCGAGGACGTCTGTCTCTCGCGGGGTGAGCTCATCGAGTCTCAAGGTATCGCCGCGCCGAATGAAGGAGTCAATCACGCTGGGGTCCACTACGGTCTGGCCCCTTCTGAGTTCCCGGAGTGCACCCACCACCGTTCCGATATCGGGGAGGTGGTCGTCCAGGAGGAATGCAATTCCCGACGACCCTCCTCGGAGTACCTCCAGGGCGAATCTATCGGATCGATCGGAGATGATCACGATAGACATGTCGGGGCGGAGGTCGCGCAGGTGACGAGCGGCTCTCACTGTGGCCATGGTGCTTACCACCTGTGACCGGATGGTGATGATGGCGGCACTCGGGGCGAGATTCTCGGCCAGCCTGAAGAGCTCGTCGAAGTTGTCGGTTCGTCCGACCACTTCGACGTCAGGAATATCGGCGAATAGCGCCGAAAGGCCGTCACCGATGAGAAAGCTGTCGGTGACGAGTACCACGGTAATGCGGTCTACGTCGATCGATGCATACACACGCCCAGCCATCCGAGGCCGTCCGAGGTGACCGTCTGGCATCTGTTTCACCGCCGAGCACCTTGATAACCCAAAATACATCATAAACTCTTTTGTCGTGGGATTCCAAGCCATTTGGGGCCTCGACTCGCGCCACTAGGCACGGTGAGCGGCAGACCCCCAGGTTCAAGAGGGCGTACCCACGCGTGATCCAGTGCGGGGGCGGGCTGATCGGCGACGTCGCGGGTGTTGGAAGCCTACCAATCGGGTCAGCGGGCGTTTTTTGGGGGCGAGAGGGCTACCGACACACCGACTACACCTGCGTCTACGACAACCCGGTGGAGCCGTTTTCTACGCTCTTGCTTTCGATCTTGCATATCGCTAGGGCAGCAGCTGAGAGTGTCCTAAGCAATGGCCCCCTCGTGTGCCGATGCATCCGGGACGGGGTAGTCAGGAGCCGGACTCCGTCCTGTTCATAGAAGGCGAAGCAGTATCACCTCCTAATCTGACTTTGCCGGCCGCATGTGGTCGCGTATGTTCCGCATCAAGGATGAGACCGAACCTGCCGATACACCGGCCGTGGGTGGTATCGCAAATTCCGAAGCCTCAGAGCCTCGGAGCTGGTACACACCCCATCGAGCGATTGTGTTCCTCGCTGTGGTTCTTACGGCCATCGCAGTCGCTGGGGGCACGCTCGGGGTGGTGAATGCGTCCCGGTCCGAGCAAGAGACCGCCAAGTTGACCAGGCAGTATCTCGTGCTCCAGCCTCCGGTGAGGCAGATCCGGGCCTCTGTGGCTGCTTTCCAGGTTCTCGCTGCGGAGGCGTTTAACAGCCCCACTCCTGTCACCCCGTTGGTGACCCAAGCAGTCGCGGACTCGAGTGCGACCGATAAGGCGTACCTCACCATCCAGCATCTGCTGACACTTCCAGGTAACGGGGATCTTGCACCCCATCTGAACACTCAGATGGCGGCCTATGTCGCGGCCCGGTCGAATCTGGGGGCATTTCTGGCTGGGGAACCACAGACGGCTGAGACCGCCCACTTGGCTGCGGTCGAACTTTCCGCCGATGCCAGGCTCGATGCAACTCTCGGGGCCCTCCAGGCCACCATCTCCGATCGTCTGACACAGACTGCCTACCAGGCTGAATCCGCAGCCCACAGCGCTCGGGCTGATCTGCTCTGGTGCCTCGTGATCGGGGTGATCTTGGCGGCCGCCATAACGACATTCCTCGCTGGACATGCCCTCCAGGTGGAGCACGAATTGACCCAACGCGAGAAGGTGCAGTCGGAGATCAGCCAGCGCACCGAATTCGAAGCACGCCTTCAACGGGGCCTAGAAATGTCGAAATCAGAGCAGCCGCTATTCGACCTTGTGGCCGAAGCGCTCAACGACGCCGCACCGAACATGCGGTCGGAGCTGCTTCTCGCCGACTCGAGCAGGGCGCACTTTCGACAGGTGCTTGTCGGCTCCGATCAGGAAGAGAACGTGGGCTGTGCTGTCATGTCACCGAACGATTGTCCTGCCGCGTCGCGCGGCCAGACTATGGTCTTTCCCTTCAGTACGGCGATCGACGCCTGCCCCAACCTTCGAGGTCGTGGGCGTTCTGCGACGTGCGTTCCGGTGGGTATCAGCGGAAGCTCTGTCGGAGTCTTTCACTTGACCACGACGGAGGGCTCCCCACCTTCTCAGTCAATTCGAAGCAACATTGAAGTCGTGGCAAGAAGAGCCTCCGAACGATTGGCAATGCTACGAGCGTTCAGGGTGTCCCAAACCCAGGCCAACAGTGATTCGCTCACGGGATTGATGAATCGAAGGAGTCTGGATAATTATGTCCGGGAGCTCTATGAAACCGGGACGCCTTTTTCGGTGGCTTACGGTGATCTCGACCAATTCAAGAACCTGAACGATGTCTTCGGCCATGATGCTGGAGATCGGGCCCTTCGCACATTTTCTCAGATACTAAGGGATTCATTGCGCCCGGCCGATGTGCCGTGCCGCTATGGCGGGGAGGAGTTCGTCATCGTTCTGCCCGAATGCTCGATCGATGAGACGATCCAGGTTCTCGAGAGAGTCAGAGGGCGGATCGCAGACCGCCTGATGATTGCCCAACTCCCGAATTTCACGGTGAGTTTCGGGATTGCGTCCTCTGACCTGGCTGGCGAATTTGACCGAGTGGTGTCCCTCGCTGACGGAGCACTTCTTGCCGCCAAGGCCGGAGGTCGCGACCGGATTGTTGTCGCCACCGATGCCGAGCAGTCCGTGGTCGGCACAACGACGGCGCATGCCCCGGACGCCTCGCCCGTTACATCAAATGAGCTCCACGGCGCGAACTCATCGTCTGTCGTCAAGATCTAGCTGTAGCTAGCGGCTCCGACGCCTGTGGGTGCCAGGAAGGCCATCCGGGTACCTTGATCAGGGTTTCGCAATTCGGATGAGAGCCCCCAAGCGCTGATTTCGGTGCGCAGATTTCGAGGTTCGGGCATGAGGGTTTGGGCTCCGACCTGGTGAAGCAAGTTTGAGACGATTGAGGACCGGAGTCTCACGAGAGGTAAAGGAGCCTTGTCGTGCCCGTCCCCTGATGGCAAGTGTGGGACAACCTCAGGAGCCACCCCGAGCCGAGGGAGCAAATTTCCCAGATTCCCATCCCGAAACGTGGTATCTTGGAGGTGCCTTTTACAGCAAGGGTGGCGAGACGGGGGGTGGGGACTCCATGTCGCACATCCGGCTGCACACTGAGGCGAATCTCCCGAGTTTGGGTCCGTCGATCACGGAGGCAGAACGGCAGCTCTCCGAAGTGTTGACAGAGTTCGCACGAACGATGCTCACCGACTTTCCCATCCAGGGGATTCTCGAGCACCTGGTGGAGCGAATCGTCGACGTGCTCCCGATCAGTGCGGCCGGAGTCACCCTCATCTCTCCCTCATCGCTCCCTCACCACGTAGCCGCGTCTGATAGTTCAGCGCTGAAGTTCGAAGAGCTGCAGAGCGAACTCGGAGAAGGTCCATGTATCGGCGCCTTCATCTCCGATCGGGCCGTGGTCGTACCCGACCTCCGCACAGACGACCGCTACCGAACCTTCGCCGCGAGGGCACTGGTGCTGGGATTGGCCGCGGTGTTCACCTTCCCTCTGCGACAAGGTCCGAATCGGCTGGGCGCGCTCGACCTCTATCGGGACACGCCGGGCCGGTTGAGCGTCGAAGAAATGGGCACGGCCCAGACCTTGGCCGATGTGACGTCCGCCTACCTGGTGAACGCTCAAGGCCGGGCTGATTTGCAGGAAGCGTCCGCCCGTTCTCATGAGCGGTCCGTCCATGACGCCCTCACGGGCCTGCCCAACCGAATTCTGCTCCTCGAGCGGATCGAGCACGCCATCGTCCGCAGCGGGCGCTCACGCAAGGTGGTGGCGGTTCTCTTCATCGATCTCGACGACTTCAAGAAGGTCAACGACGCCCACGGCCATCAGGTCGGCGACGAGCTCCTACTGGCGGTGGCTGAGCGAATTTCTGTCGCTCTCCGCCCCGCCGACACCCTTGCCCGTCTGTCGGGGGACGAGTTCGTGATCCTGTGTGAGGAGCTCGACGAGGTGGTCCAAGTCGAGACCATCGCCTCCCGGATCGTTGGCGCGCTGGCCAAGCCATTCTCCCTGTCGGTTGCCGATGTGACGGTATCTGCCAGCGTCGGGATCGCCTTCGCCGGTCAAACCAACCACGATGCCGAGCAGCTCCTCCACGCCGCCGACGTGGCCATGTATCAGATCAAGCGAAGCGGAGGGGCCAACTACCAGATCCTCGATCTGCACTCGCAACACCTGGACGAACATCAAGCCGGCCTCCAGAGTGCGTTGGGCAAGGCCGTGCAGCGAGAGGAGCTCCATATCGAATATCAGCCCGTCGTGCGTACCAGCGACGGGGGAATCGATTCGGCGGAAGCCCTGCTCAGATGGGACCATCCCACTCGCGGTCCCATCGCTCCGACGACATTGATTCCACTGGCCGAGCGGTCAGGGTTGATCAACGAGATCGGCCGATGGGTATTCGAGCACGCCTGTGCGAATCGGAAACGGTGGGGAGGCAGCTCGAGGGAGGTCCCGATGGCCGTGAATATGTCGGCGCATCAGATCATGGCGCCAGACTGCGTGTCCATGGTGTGCCAGATTCTCGCCGATACCGAGACTGACCCCGGGCTGGTCACCATCGAGATCACCGAAGGAGCGTTGATTCGGGATACCGAACGAGCCCTCATCGTGCTCAATCAGTTGAAGGAGCTTGGATTGCGACTCGCGCTCGACGATTTCGGCACCGGGTACTCGTCGCTCAGCTATCTCAAGCGGTATCCCATCGATGTGGTGAAGATCGACCAGAGCTTCATCGCCGATGTCGATCGGGACGAGTGCAGTCACGCCATCGTGTCGAAGACGATCGAGATGGCCCACCTGATGGACCTGACCGTCGTGTGCGAGGGAGTGGAGACGGCACAACAGCATGTGGCTCTGGCCGCTCTGGGAAGCGATTTCTGCCAGGGCTTCTATTTCGCGCGACCGATGGCTTCCGACACGCTCGACCAACTAATGAGTCTGCGTCAATTGAAGCACCCGACTCGTGGCCCGGTCACACCGTCAGCATCGACATCGAGGTGACCGTCGGCCCGGCGTCCGTTGGAAATGTCATAGGCGCTCGTCCGTTCGGATGTGAGGAGGGCTGCATCGATGCGTGACCTGGACGCACAGGAGCTTTCCCTGCTTGGCTTGGAGCCGTTGAGCGTGCTGATCGTCGACGACGCCAGCTCGACGCGTCGATTCCTCCGGGCGGTGCTCGAGCACAGCCCGCAATTCGACGTCACCGGTGAAGCCCATGACGGCGATGTCGCCATTGAACAGGCTGAGATCCTCCAGCCCGACCTCGTGCTGCTTGACCTGTCGATGCCACAGTTGGACGGCGCGAGCGCGTTGAACGGGATAGTGGGAGCCGCACCGGGGGCGAAGGTGATCATCTTCTCCGCCCTGGACCCAGCAGCAGGCACGGCGCTGCTCGACGCCGGCGCGGCCGGGTTCGTCCCGAAGGGGGTGGCACCGTTCGACCTGCTCAAGAGGCTCGAGAGCATTGTCGCCCGACCGGCCACGTTCGACGTCAGCACGAGCTGGGAGCAGTCGGTTTGGGAACGAGGCTCCGGGGAGGCGGGGATGGAGCCACCCAACATCCCCCACCCTGGGGTCGTCATGTATGGAGGCGATCCCATGATCCGCAAGATGTTGGGGAGGATGTTCAGGGTCTGCGAAGTCGATGTCGTCGCCGAGACGTACACGGCACCGATCCTGCTTGCCGTTGTCGATCTGGCCCAACCGACGTTCGTCGTCCTCGATCTATCGGCCAAGGGAGCTCCGGGAGCGGCGGTGGTCTCTGAGATCCGCCTGCGGTCCCCCCGGTCGACCATCGTCGTGTATGCGGAGTCCATCGAGTGGGAAGAAAGGGCCAGGGAGGCCGGTGCCGCCGTCTTTGTCACCCAACCCCGGATCGACCACCTAGCCGACCAGGTCCACCAGCTGGTCGTGAGCCGATGACTGCAGATGCCGGTGCCGTCGGCGCGACCACTGGGCCGCGGGGGGAGTCGGACACTCTGATCACTCAGGGTGGAGAGCGCCCGGGATCCGGCACGGACCTCGGCCGCCTTCTCGTCACGGACCAATGGTGACGTGGCGCCGAGTTGAGAGAAGGCTGTCGAAACTCGGCCCTGTGACCGCTGAATCCAATGCAAACGGCCAGTCCCGTGAAACTCGGCTCTCGGATGGGCGGCTGAAGCAGGTCACCGACGTAGCGCCCATTGGCATATTTCAGACCGACCAATGGGACAAGTACGTCTACACCAACCCCCGGTGGTCGGAGATCACGGGAGTCGGTCCGGATCAGGCCACCGGCAGCGCTCTGGACAGCGTCATCGCATCGGAGCTCCGTTCGGACCTCATGGCCCAGCTCGACCTCCCGGGGAAAGCCGGGTCTGAGCTCTCTTACCGGTTCGAGATACCGAGGTCGGATGCCAAGCCGCGTATCGCGCAGATGACTGCGGTCGCCATTCCCGACCGAGACGGGGGAAGGGCCGGACTGATCGGGATCGTCGCCGACGTCACCGCTGAGGCCGAGGCGGAAGCGGCCATGTCCAGCGCTCGGGATACGGCCGCCAGGGCTTCCCGGCTGAAGTCGGATTTTCTGGCCAATATGAGCCACGAGATCCGGACCCCGATGAACGGGGTCATCGGAATGACAGACCTTCTCCTGGAGACCGATCTCGATCCTCGCCAGCGTGACTATGCGCAGACGGTCCGCAACTCGGGGGAGGCGCTCCTCACCATCATCAATGACATCCTCGACTTCTCGAAGGTCGAGGCCGGCATGCTCACCATCGCCCATGACGACTTCGCTCTGCGCTCTGTTGTCGATGACGTTGCAGACCTGCTGGCCAGCTCGGCCCAGTCGAAGGGCATCGAACTGGTCGGGGTCGTCGAGGCATCGGTTCCGGATGTGGTGAAAGGGGACGCCGGCCGCCTGCGCCAGGTCCTGATGAACCTGGTTGACAACGCCGTCAAATTCACCCGGTCGGGTGAAGTGGTCATCCGCGCCTCGGAGCCCGAGGTCGAAGGCGCGTCCATGCTGCGATTCGAGGTCCGCGACACCGGAGATGGGATTGAACCCGAGAAGATTGGGGTGATCTTCCAGCCATTCGTCCAAGCCGACCCGACGACATTTCGGGAGTTCGGAGGAACAGGGCTCGGCTTGGCCATCACCGCCCACCTGGTCACGCTCATGGGAGGCGACTTCGGTGTGACCAGCCGCCTCGGTGAGGGGAGTACCTTCTGGTTCACTATTCCTGCCTGCGCGACCACCTGGGACGCCTGTGGATCTGCTTCAGTCCATCCCGATCTCGCCGGGCATTCGGTGCTGGTCGTGGACGACAACGCCTCGCAGCGCGCCGTGCTCTCCGAGCATCTCGTCGGATGGGGTATGGCCGTCACGGCCGTCGACGGCAGTCAGACCGCTCTGGCCGCGATGCAGGATGCGACTGCAGATGGGGCGCCCTTTGCCATTGCTCTTCTCGATCGGTGCATGCCGGGTATGGGTGGAATCGAGCTCAAGGACGTGATCACCGCCGATGCCACATCGACCACCGCGTTGGTGCTCATGACCGACCTGGCCTGGCGCCAGGACGTGGACAATCCCGAGGCTGTCGGATTCTGCGCCGTGCTCTCGAAACCCGTCCATGCCGGTAACCTGAAGGACTGCCTGTATGCAGCCCTGAATGTCGCGGACGGTGTTGCCCAGCCGGCACCGTCGCAGGAAACGGTCGCCGGATCCAAAGTCGGGCGCATCCTTCTGGCCGAGGACAATCTGGTCAATCGGGAGGTGGCCGTGGCCATGCTCTCGTGGGCCGGTTATCAGGTGGACACCGTGCTCGACGGGGCAGCTGCCGTGGAGGCGCACAGATCGCAGCGCTACGACCTCATACTGATGGACTGCCAGATGCCTGAGTTGAGCGGATACGAGGCGACGGCCGCCATCAGGGCTGCCGAGGGCACCTCGGGCCACACACCCATCGTGGCCATGACGGCCGGGGCGCGCTCGGAGGACCGGGATCTCTGTCTGGCCTCGGGCATGGATAGCTATTTGGCCAAACCGGTCAAGAAGGATGCCCTCTTGGACCTCGTGGCCGCTTCGATGAGCCATCGTCCGCAGGTGTCGGGCGAGACCCTGGTCGGTGGGGCAGAGACCATTGACGCTCTTGTTCTCGATCGAGCTCACTTCGATGAGGTTTGTGATCTCGGTCACCTCTACGAGGAGAACTTCGTCGCCGAGCTCGTTGGCCAGTTCATCTACGACTCGGAGTGGCGGATCGCGGAGCTGAAAAGCGCGCTGGAGGCCGACAAGGCGCCTGATGTCGGTCGCCATGCCGGCGCGATCCAGACGAGCAGCGCCCAGTTGGGTGGAAGGCGGCTCCCTCAGGCGTGCCGTGTCCTCCGACAGAGGTCCGCCGCCGATCTGCAATCGAGGGCTCAGGACGATTTCGGGGAGATCGAGGACGCCTTCGAGGAGCTGCGGCTTGAGTTGGCGCAGCGGGTGGTGGCGGGAGGCCTGCCGCCGCGCCGCCGCCGACGCGACGACCTCGCCGCCATCCCGTCTGGAGATGATGGTGCTGACGGCATGACGGTCATCGATCCGACCCTTGTCCGAACCCACCCGATCGGGCAGACGGCCAACAACTGCATCCTGATGGCCCAGGACAATCCGATCAGCCAGCGAATCGCGCGGGCGATGTTCGAGAAACTGGGTCACGAGGTCGACGCAGTCTCCGACGGAGAGGCGGCGGTGGCGGCGGCAATCCTCCGGCCGTACCGGGCCATCTTCATCGATTGCAACCTGCCCACCCGGGGCGGCTACCAGGCGACCGATGAGATCCGTCGTCTGAAGGGAGCATCCCGCCGGACCCCGATCATCGCCATCACCGAGTCTCTTGCCCCCGCCGATGAGCAGCGATGCACGACAGCCGGGATGGACGATCTGATCGCCATTCCCTTCAGTCTGAAGTCAATTGCCGAGGCGTTGACCCACTGGCCCCGCAGACGGTCAGCGTCCGGGGATGCCTCCGATCCCGAAGACGTCGACAGTGCCGTCGGTCCCGTTCGATCGCTGGTACCTGCGCTGAACCTCAACGTCCTCGATCAGTTGGAGCGCCTCGGCGAGTCGGCCGGGGAGGATCTCATCAGTCGGTTGGCCACCCAGTTCCTGGCCGATGCCGAATGTCGCATCGTGGAGCTCCGCCGAGCTGTTGCCGATGCCGACTCGGAAGCAGTGAGCCGAACGGCCCACAATCTGTGCGGGTCCAGCGCGAACTTGGGCGCCACCGAGTTGTCCCGCTTGTGCTCGACGTTTGGCGCGGACGACGGGCCGGGTTCTTCGTCCCGCGACGAGGTGATTCTCAAGGAGGTGGAATCGGAACTGGAACGGGTCAGGTCCGCCTTCGAGATGCGGTCCCTGAGCCGATAACGGCCCGGCGTCGCCGGCGAGGGTCCTGCTACGTTTTCGAGCATGGCCTATGAGGGGCATTGGGTCAGGTGGCACGAATCGTATGAGGACCCCACCTCCTTTCTGAGCCGGCGGCTCTCCATCGTCCAGAAGAGACTTGGACAGCTGCTCGACCAGTGCCCACCTGGCCGGATCCAGCTCGTCAGCCTGTGCGCCGGACAAGGACGCGACGTCATCGGAGTCCTGGCTGACCATCAACGGCGTGACGATGTGCACGCTCGCCTCGTCGAGCTCGATGTCCGGCTGACCGATCAGGCGCGATCGGCGGCCGATGAGCTCGGACTCACCCATGTCGAGATCCGACAGGGAGATGCATCCCAAACCGCTGCGTACACCGGTGCCGTTCCTGCCGACATCGTGATGGCCTGCGGCGTGTTCGGAAACGTCAGCGACGAGGACGTTCGCACCACCGTGAGGATGCTCCCGGGCCTGATGGCGACCGGGGGAGCCGTCATCTGGACCCGGCACCGGCTCGAGCCCGATCTGACGCCCTCCATCCGGGTATGGTTCGAAGACGCCGGCTTCGAGGAAGTCGCCTTCGACACGGAGGAGGGAACGTTCTTCAGCGTGGGGACGCATCGACTGGTGGCGCCCCCGCTGCCGTTCGACCCGAACCGGACCATGTTCACGTTCTTCGGCGACGGATCGGGCGCCCACCGCTAGCCACTGCCGCCGCACGGGCCCCCCGGGCCGTCCCGGAGTGCCCCGCTTGGTCAGCCGCTCAGCGGGTCGGCCAGGAAGGCCACGAGCTTGGTCCGGCGGCGCCGGGCCAGCCGCCCGCCCAGATGATGACCTCCCACAGAGCACACGACGGAGATGGCACAGGCCAGGGCCACACCCCATCCGAGGTCGCGGTCGGGCAACCTCTGGGTCAGGCCATGTTTCGACGTGAATCCCCACAGAAGCAGTGACGGCACCATGAGCAATCCGGCCAGCACGGGAACCAGACCGTACGGGGTGACGGCCAGCGCTATCCACCGCACCAACATCCGTAGCAGTGGGCGCCGGTGCTCCCAACGGACGCGCAGGGGCATCGGATGGTAGGGAAAGACGATTCCCACCCACGCCGAGATGCCCAGGGCGCCGAATGGCACGACGCCGATCCACACGATGGTGTACAGGATCGACAACAGATCCTGGTTCAAGAGCCCGACGATCACTGCCACCACCGAACAGACCGGAGTGACCAACGCCCACAGGACGATGTTCTTGGCGTACAGCAATCGCCGGAACATCACCGGGTCGTCGATTGCGGCTATGACCCTGCGGGCATCCGGACCGAGCACGTTGGTTGCCGGCACGTCGGAGTACATCCAGGCGGCGAGCACCAGCGCGAAGGCCAGCGGGCCATGCAACGTGAACACGTCGTCGCGCAACGCCAGAGGCAGGAAGAACCAGGCGGAGGTCATGAGGGCGCCGTTGACCGCCACGGTGATCACCCCTTCGTAGGGTGGCTCGAGGGTCAGGGCGATCTGCGCCGTCACCGCCTCCCGCAGCGTCGCCGGGAGCCTGACGGCGGCCTGATCAGTCGCCACGCGTCACTCCGCGCTCAGCCGACAGACCGTCCGATGGGGCCGGTGGACGTCGCATGGGCCGATCACGGCACCGGTCAACGTGCATCGACGACGTCCACTCTGCGACCTTACAGGGTCGCCAATGACCGGAGGTCGTTCCCCGAACATGTCGGGTCGGTCGAGCCGGGAGTCGATCTTGCCGCCGCCCCGGGTCATGGTAACCGACTCCTCTGGCGCCAGCTCCGCCGCTAAGTAAGCTCACGGGCGGCCCGGCTGGGCCCGGCCGACCAGGCCGTCGGAGGGCAGGTCCGGAACGGGTCCGTCATCGGGCATCGACGAAAGTGAGCCAGGTCATGCAATTCGGGATCATCCCTCCGGTCCGTTCAGGGGTCACCGCCGACCCTGCATGGATGACCTCGTTCGCCCGCCACGCAGAGGAGTGCGGTTTCGAGTCCGTCGTCCTGGTGGAGCACGCGGTGGTCGTGTCCGACTACCAGAGCACCTACCCGTATGCGGCTTCGGGGAAGATGCCGCTGCCCGACGACTGCCGGATCCCCGACCCGCTCGATCTCCTGGCCTATCTGGCCGGCGTGACCGAGCACCTCGGATTGGCCACCGGCGTACTGGTACTTCCCAACCACCATCCGGTGGTCCTGGCCAAGAGGATCGCCACCGTCGACGTCCTGTCCGCCGGCCGTGTGCGGATGTGCGTAGGGGTGGGATGGATGGACGAGGAGCTCCGGGCCACCGGAGCCGACCCGCGCAGCCGGGGCCGGCGCACCGACGAGACCATCGCCGCCATGCGCGCGCTGTGGTCCGACTCGGGACCTTCGGGGGCCGACTTTTCCGGTGAGTTCTTCTCGTTCCGGCACGCCCACTCGTTTCCCAAGCCGGTGCAACCGGGCGGTGTGCCCATCCACATAGGCGGGCACAGCGAGGCGGCGGCCCGGCGGGCCGGGCGCTTCGGAGACGGGTTCCAGCCGTTGGGGCTGGCGTCAGCGGATCTGGAGGTGCGGATGGCCCAGCTCCGCCAGTCGGCCGAGGAGGCCGGGCGCGACCCGGCCACCATCGACCTGACCCTGTCCGGGTATCTCCCGACCACCTCGGAGCAGGACATCGACGAGGCCCGGTCGGCTGGGGCGGTCCGTCTCGTCGTCTCGACCTCGATGACCGATGACCTGGCTCAAATCCACGACGAGATGTCGGCCTTCGCCGAAAAGTTCGGGATGGAACCCGCCGGCCGAGGTGCCGACCGTCCGTGACCGCGGCCGCCCCGCCTTTCGATCACCCTTCGGTCATCGAGGAACTGCGGTCGCTGTCCACGGAGTACGGGGCCGCGGCCGACGATCGTGACGGCGAGCGGTTCGCCGGACTGTTCGTGGCCGACGGTGAGCTGGTGGTCCCGAACTTCCCCGAAGAACTCCGGCCGGTGATCACCCGGACCGGCTACGACTCCCTGCGCCGGGTGCCGGACGGCCTCCGGGTCTACACCCGGACATTCCACCAGATGTCCGATCACCGCTACGTCCTGGACGGAACGACCGCCACCGGGACGGTGCTGTGCGTGGCCCACCATGCATCCGCGCCAGAGGGCCGTAGCGGAGGCGGGACCGACACGGTCTGGTTCATCCGCTACCACGATACCTACCGGTCCACCGACTCGGGATGGAGGTTCGCCCGACGTGAGCTCCATCTCCAGTGGGTCGAGGAGCGGCCCATCGCCGCCCCCGGCATCCTTCCCCGGATGGACGCCCCTGCAGACTGACCTTCAGACGGTGGGCACCGGCTGGGGCGGGGGAGGACCGGCGTAGCGCGCCGCCGGACGGATCAGGCGGTTGTCGGCGGCCTGCTCCATCACGTGGGTGGCCCAGCCGATGGTGCGGCTGGAGGCGAAGGTCGGGGTGAACATCTCGCGGGGTATGCCACAGGTGTGCATCACCACGCCGGCGAAGAACTCGACGTTGGTGTAGAGCTGGCGCCCCGGCTTGAGCTCGGCCAGCACGTCGACCGTCGTCCGTTCGACCTCCTCCGCGAAGTCGACGAGGTCACCGCCGAGGCTCCGGGCCACGTCCCGCAAGAAGACCGACCTCGGGTCATCCGTCTTGTAGACGCGATGGCCGAACCCCATGATCCGGTCGCCGCGGGTGACCGCGTCGCGGATCCACGGCTCCGCCCGGTCCGGCGTTCCGATCGAGTCGAGCATGGCCAGGGCACGGCTGGGTGCGCCTCCGTGCAGCGGTCCTGACAGCGCCCCGATGGCCCCGACGACAGATGCGGCCAGGTCGGCACCCGTGGACGTGATCACCCGGGCCGTGAAGGTGGATGCATTGAATCCGTGGTCGATGGTGAGCACCAGATACTCCTCGATGGCCCGCACATGGGCGGCCGGGGCCTCCCGCCCGAGGAGCATCCACAGGTAGTTGGCGGCGTACCCGAGATCGTCACGGGGCGGGACCGGCTCCTTGCCCTGCTGTAGCCGGAACACCGCGGTCAACAGAGTGGGGACGACGGCGCAGAGGCGCAGGGCCTGTGACCTCAATTCGTCGTGGTCGATGTCGTGGGTGGGGCGCCAACCGAGTTCGGCGCCCAGGATGGAGACACCGGTGCGCAGGACGTCGAGCGGGGTGCCCATGGTGGCCAGAGTGGGGAGCATCTCGGCCAGCCCGTCGGGGATACTGCGCAGGCCGGCCGTCTCGTCGGTGAACCGCTCCGATCCGGCCCGGTCGGGCAGTTCGCCGTCGAAGAGCAGCTTCCAGACGTCCTCGAGCGATCGTTTGGCAGCCAACTCGGTGGCCGAGTACTGGCGGTAGTGGAAGAACCCTTCCCTGCCGCGGACGTCGCCCACCGACGTCTCGGCCACGACCACACCTTCGAGCCCGCGGGGAACATCGGCGCTGACCTCGTCGGCCGGCCGGATCTGCGCCACCGTCAGCAGATCGCGGATGGAGACCACGCCGACCAGTCGGCCGTCGTCCACGACGGGGAGATGCCGGTACTGGTGATGGGTCAGCCCGGACCACGCCTCGACCACCTCGTCATCGGGGCTGAGGACGTCCGGGTCGGCGGTCATCCAGCGCCGCACCGAATCGGACCGCGGATCGGCCCGGGTGGCTGCGGCCCGGAGGAGATCCCGTTCGGTGAGGATGCCGGCGATGGCGGGCCCGTCGGTCACCACCACCGACCCGATCTGGCGGCTGTTCATCAAGAAGGTGGCCTCGGTCAACGACGCGTCGACGTCGCAGGTGACCGGGGGGGACGACATCAGCTCCTGTACGGCGGTGGCCATGGGTTCTCCTCGTCCGGGCGGACCATCCGCCCTGGTCTGGTCTTGATCGGTTCGCTCCCACCAGTGTGACGCCCGTGGCTGCGCCTGTAAATGTTGATCAAGTCAATATCGGCACCTAAGATGGCCGGGTGGAGCGGATGCTGGAGAGCGATGAGGCTGCCCGCCGGCTCGGCGTGAAGGTGTCGACGCTCTACGCCTACGTGAGCCGCGGCCTGTTGGTCTCGCACCGGGCGGCCAGCGGACGTCGGAGCCTGTTCGACATGGACGAGGTGGAGCGCCTGGCCCACCGGTCGCGCCAGGGCAAGGCGGTCGAGACCCGGATGGTCACCATCACCACCGGGATCACCCAGCTGACCGACGAGGGCCCGGTCTACCGCGGCAGGCGGGCGACCGACCTGGCCACCAGCTGGCGTTACGAGCAGGTGGCCGAATGGCTGTGGAGCACCGACGGCCATGACCCGGAACCCCACCTTGACGACTGGTCGCCATTGGCCTTGGGCCGGCCGCCGGACCTCGGACCGTCCGACCGGATCCGCTGGGCCGTTGTCATGGCCGGCGCCCGCGACCCCTTGCGCGCCGACCTTCGGCCGGAGTCCGTGGTCCGCACGGCCAGGCGGCTGACGGCTTCGATGGTGGACGTGCTGGCCGGGGCCGGCGGTCGGCCGGCACCTGCGGCGGTCGGCGACGTGGACCTTGCCGGTTCGATGGCCGCCCGCCTGACATCGGCCCTGACCGCAGATCCGACCCCGGAGGTCATCCGGGCGGTCAATGCCGCCATGGTGCTGATGGCCGACCACGAGCTGGCCACCTCGACCGTGGCGGTACGGATCGCGGCCTCCACCCGGGCCGACGTGTACGACGCCGTGCTGGCCGGGCTCGGGACCATCGCCGGCCCGTTGCACGGCGGAGCCAGCCAGCTCGCCTATTCGCTGCTCGTCGATGCCGAGCGCGACGGCCCCGAACGGGCCCTCGACGACACGCTCCGATGGCAGGGCATCCTCCCCGGCTTCGGACATACGGTCTACAAGAACGGCGACGCCCGCTTCTCCGTGCTCCTCCAACTGTTCGAACAGCTGGCCACCCCCGAACAGGTCGGGACGGTCGGTGCCCTCGTCGAGCTGGCGGCCGCCCATTCCATCCCGCTCCCCAACGTCGACCTCGGCATGGCCGCCATCGCCTGGTCGACGGGGATGGCGCCCGATGCGGGCCGCACGCTGTTCACGGTGGCACGGGTTGCCGGATGGGTGGCCCACTACCTCGAGGAGCTCGGAGAGCGGCCGCTCCGCTACCGGGCCCGCGCCGTCTACGCCACACCCGGCCGGCACTGACAACTCGGCTCGACGAGGCGGCCGAGCCGGCGGCACGCCGGAGGAGCTGCTGGGAAGACCTACGCTCTGTCGATGGTCCTTCCCGCGCCCAGCCCCGATCGCACGTGCCTGGTGACCGGAGCCTCCTCCGGGATCGGCGCCGCGATCGCCCGCCTGCTCGCCGGGCGGGGGCTCGGCGTCACGCTGGTGGCCCGCAGCCAGGAGAAGCTGCGCCGGCTGGCCGACGAACTGGCCGCCGCCCACGGTGTCCGGGCCGAGGTCATCGTCGCCGACCTGGCCGACGATGCGTCCCGGAGCACAATCGCCGCCGAGCTCGAGACCCGGTCGTTGTCGGTCAACGTGCTGGTGAACAATGCCGGATTCTCGACCATGGGCCCGGTCTACCGCTCCGATCCGGCCGCCGAGGTGGCCATGGTCCGCACCGATGTCGAAGCAGTGGTGCATCTGTGCTCCCTGTTCGTGCCCGGGATGGTCGAGCGCCGGAGCGGCGCCGTGCTCAACGTGGCGTCGACGGCGGCCTTCCAGCCGCTTCCGGGCCAGGCCGGCTATGGGGCGAGCAAGGCCTTCGTGCTCTCCTACAGCCATGCGCTCCGGGGCGAGTTGCGGGGCAAGGGAGTGGCGGTGACCGTGCTCTGCCCGGGGCCGGTGGAGACCGGATTCGCCGCCGCGGCCGGCATCTCGGACGAGGAGGCGGCGGGCGCCATGCCGAAGATGATGTGGCTGCCGGCTGCCGATGTGGCCAAGGCGGCGGTCGCCGGGTTGGATGCCGACCGGGCGGTGGTCATTCCCGGTCTGGCCAACCGGCTCACGGCCGCCGCCGGGTGGCTCTCACCGCGCGGCGTGCTCGTCCCCATGGTGGCCCGGCGCCATCCCGCGCTCGGCCACTGAGCCGTCCACCACCCGCCGACGTCAGGGCGGCCCGAGGATGTACTGGCCCGAAGTCGGATGGTGGTACCAGCCTCCGGCGGCATGGGTGCCACCGTCGACGTGCAGCGTCTGTCCGGTCACGTAGCTGGAGAGGTCGGAGGCCAGGAACACGGCAGCACCACCCATCTCGTCGACGTGGCCGACCCTGCCCATGGGGACGACGTGCCCGAAGTGCTCGTGGCTGCCGGGCGGTGCGACTGCGGCCAGCCCTTCGGTGAAGGTGATGTCCGGGGCCAGGGCATTGACCCTGATCCCGCTCGGTGCCAGCTCGAGGGCGATCGTCTTCGTGAAGTTGATGACCCCGGCCTTGGCCGCCGCGTAGGCGGCGTAGCCGGGAGCCGCCCGTACCCCTTCGATGGAGGTCACGTTGATGATGCTGCCCGGCAGTTCGGCCGCCACCATGGCCCGGGCCACCCGGTGGGTACACAACATGACGTGTTTGAGATTGGCCCGGTACAGGGCGTCCCATCCCTTCTCCCTGCTTTCCAGAAACGGGACCGAGAACACTCCGCCCGCATTGTTCACCAGAATCTGGACCTCACCGAGCTCGTCGCGGGTGCGGGCCAGCGCCGCATCGACCTCGGCACTCTCGCGGACGTCCACGGTGATCCCGAGTCCGTCGAACTCAGCCGCGGCGATCTGGCAGGTCTCCGGATCGCGCTCCCAGATCGCCACCGTTGCCCCGAAGGCGGCCAGGGTGCCGGCCACGCCGCGCCCGATGCCCGATCCGCCGCCGGTGACCACCGCGACCTTTCCGGTGAGAAGCACTGCGTCGGGGGTCAAGGTCATCGGATGGACTCTAGTCAGTGCGCCGCCGGCGACACCCGAGGGGCACTCTGTCGGACACCACGTGGGATCACGGGGCTCGGGTCGTCCGTGGCTGTTGACTCTGCCCTGTGGGAAGGGTCCATGCTCTAGGCGTGGATGAACTGTTGAGCATCGGCGACTTCTCGGCCCGGTGCGGCCTGTCGGCCAAGATGCTGCGCTCGTACGCCGCTGCCGGCCTCCTGGTCCCGGCCGCCGTCGACGGCTCGTCGGGCTACCGCTATTACTCCACCGGCCAGCTGCACCAGGCCCGGGTCATCGCCCTGCTGCGGCGGGCCGGGATAGCCGTCGATGAAATCGCCGAGTTCTTCGACACTCACGACCCGGACACCCTCGATCGCTGGGACCGGCAGATCGTGAGCGAGTCGAGGGCCCGTCGCCAGGCCCTGGTCCAGGCTCGAGCGGCCTTGGCGTTGGGCCAGGCACCCCCTCCGGCTCAACGGGAGATCTCGAGGAAAGGAACTGCCTTGACACATACATTTGTGAGCGGCGCAGCCACCCATCGGGGCGGGCGCGACGCCAACCAAGACGCCGTGCTGGTCGGTGACGGATTGTTCGCGGTGGCAGACGGCCTGGGTGGCCTCCAGGACGGTGATATCGCCAGCCGACTCGCCCTGGACACGCTCGACGCCGCATTCTCTGCCGACCGCACCGTCTCGGGGCTGCTCGATGGATTCCGGGACGCCAATCGTGCCGTCTGGCGGCAGGCAAATGGCCAGGATGCGACCATGGGGACCACACTGGTGGCCCTGGCGGTGACCTCCGACGCGGCAGCGATCGTCCTCCATGTCGGTGACTCGCGCCTGTACCGCTTTCGGAATGGGCGCGTGGAACAGCTGACCCACGACCACACGGTCATCGCCGATCTGATCCGGGCCGGCGAACTCAGTGAAGCGGACGCCGAGACCCACCCCTACCGGTACGTCCTCACCCGGGCGATCGGCGTTCTCCCGGACGTGGACATCGACCACGCCGGAGTTTCCTGCCAGTCCGGCGACCGGCTGGTGCTCTGCTCCGACGGTCTCTTCAAGGTCCTGTCCACTGCAGACCTCAACGCCTTGCTGGCATCGGAACTCGAACCCCAGGACTCCGCCGACGAATTGGTCGCCGCGGCAGTGGAGCGCGAAGCGGAGGACAACGTCACCGCCTTGCTCGTCGACGTATCGTGAGGCCGGCGAGCGGGGTAGTGGCCGCATCGCACGCCACGCAGACGGGTGCCCACCAGGGCCACGGGCACTCGTGGGCCGGACCGCTCAAGCCCGCTTCCGAATCGGCCGATGCCATGGATGCCGGGTCCGCTGAGAGCTTCGAGCGGCAGAACTCAGCGGACCCGGTGCCCGCAGGGGCCGCCCCGGGGTACGCCACCGAGCGGCCGTTCGAGGCTGTTGCGGCCGGAGGTGAGAACTTCGGATGCAAACTGCGGCCACACTGTGGCACGGTGGCCCGGTGCGAGGGTATGAACGGTTCGCCCGCTTCTACGACGCGGCGATGGATGATCCGGCGCCGCGGGCGGCGCGCGTGCTCGCTTTCATCGACCGCTATCTGCCTCACGCGTCGACGCTTCTCGAGCTCGGTTGTGGCACCGGGTCCATCCTCGCCCATCTCACGAGCGTTCGGTCTCTGACCGGCCTGGACCAGTCGCCGGAGATGTTGGCTCTGGCCCGGCGCAAGGTCCCGAGGGCCCACTTGATCCTGGGGGACATGAGCTCGTTCTCGCTCGGCGAACGGTTCGACGTGGTCATCTGCGTGTTCGACAGCCTCAATCACCTCATCACCTTCGATGCCTGGGAGTCGACGTTCGCGGCGGTGTACGACCATCTCAACGAAGGGGGGCTGTTCATCCTCGACGTCAACACGGTGGGCGAGCTCCGCCGCCTGGGTGAAGAGCCCCCGTGGGTGTACGAGTTCGACGACAACGTGCTCATCATGGATGTTTCGCTGGCCGAAGACGGCTTGTCGCTCTGGGATATCCGGATCTTCGAACATGTGGGTGAGTCCCAGTACCTCCTCCACCATGAAGAGATCGGTGAGCTCGGGGTCGGTCTCTCCCGCCTCCGAGCCTCGTTGGCGAGGTGGTTCGCGCCCCTGGAGGAGGTGAGCGACGTCGGTGGCCGAGCGACCGACGATTCGGTCAAAGCCCATTTCGCCCTCCGCCGGTTGCCCTCGCCGCGCTGACACCGCGGCGACGGCACGAGCCGCGTTCCTGCCCGAGCCGCGTTCCTGCCCGAGCGCCGTTACTGCACAAGCAGGGTCACGCAGGCATTGGCGCCGCGTCCGATGACATGGGCCAACCCGACCCGGGCACCCTCCACCTGGCGCGCACCGGCTGTGCCCCGCAGCTGCCGGACCAGTTCGACGACTTGGCCCAACGCGGAGGCACCCAGCGGTTCGCCCTTCGACAGCAGCCCGCCCGAGGGGTTGATGGGCAGGTGCCCGCCGATCATGGCATCGCCCCGGGCCAGGACGTCGGCCTGGTCGCCCGGCGCGCACAGTCCGAGCTCTGCCCAGGCCAGCAGCTCGCGCGCCGCATCCGTATCCTGGCACTCGACCACGTCGACATCGTCCGGGCCCAGGCCGGCCTGGGCGTAGGCGTCGTCGGCGGCGAGTGTCGTCGGTGGTGTGACCGAGGTGTCGTCGATCCCACAGAGCGGCGAGTCCTCGCCCAGGACGTTGCCGGGCAGGTGCGAGCGGAGCGAGATGCCGGCCAGTCGCGGGCCGTCCGCGTCGCGCTCGAGGACGACCGCGGCGGCCCCTTCGTTGGGCGAGCACAGCATGAACAAGGTCAGCGGATCACAGATCATCCTCGCGGCCAGCACCTCGTCCACCGTCACCGGCTTGCGGAACATGGCGTCCGGGTTGTCGACCCCGTGGCGGCGGTTCTTCACGACGACCTGGGCCAGGTGCTCGACCGTGAGACCGGTGTCTGCGAGCAACCGCTGCGCCCGCAGCGCGAAGTACGCCGGCGCCGGGGTGAGTCCCGCGGCCTCCTGCCACGGGGCGAAGAACGACGAGCGGATGATGCCCTTCGGCATCTTCTCGATACCGAAGGCGAGCACCCGGTCGTGTCGACCCGAGGCGATCGATGCGGCCGCCAGTTGCAGTGCCGCGCCGCCCGATGCGCAGCCCGCCTCGACGTCGTAGATGGGGATACCCGTGCCGGCCAACGGGCCGAGGACCCGATGCCCGGCGGCCACCCCGCCATAGGCCGTCCCGCAGAAGGCCGCCTGCAAGTCGCGGGCGCCGATGCCCGCCTCGCCGAGGGCCGCCCGTACGGCCACGACGCCCATCCCCGGACCGGTCATCGCGTCGAAACGGCCGAACGGATGGAGGCCCACCCCGGTGATCCGCACCTCGTTCACGAGCGGAACACCCAGGTCAGCACCGGCTCTCCGTCCGGGCCGGGAAGCTCCTCGCCGTCCAGTCGAACCTCGGCCCCTCGGGTGAGGTCGGCTCCGGCGAGACGGGAGACGACACGGAGCATCGGCAGTCCGTCGAGTTCCACGATCCCGAGCCCGTAGGGAACCGGTCCCGTATAGCCCGGTGGCGCCACGTTGACCGTCGTGCGCAGCCAGACGGTCCCGGTTCGGGGGAGGTCGATCGGCTCCACGTCATCGGCGCCGGTGAAAGGACAGACCGGGGCGAGGGGAAAATGCCTGAGCCCGCTGCTCGGTGACCAGCCGCCGAGCAGGGTGGGCCCGTCGGCGTCGACCCGCATGACGAGGGGATCGATCGGCGGCAACGGCACGCGAGGACTATGGCACACCCACGCGTCCGTTGTGGGATCTCCCGGCGTCGGCGGCGGGGACCTGAGCGGTGCGTGCCGGTGGCCCGGGCCAGCCTCTTGCGAGCAGGGACGACGTGTGCGGTCGACCCCGAGCTCGGAGATGGCCGGGCGGATGTGCACTAACGTCGCCCCGTCGGATGTCAGCCGAGGAGGGCCATGGACGGCGTGCTGCGAACTCCCGACGAGCGCTTCGTGGACCTGCCCGGCTACCCGTTCGGACCGCACTACTCGATGGTGAGCGCCGGCGGTCTTCCTCCCGTGCGGATGCACTACGTCGACACGGGCCCCGACGACGGGGAGATCGTCCTCTTGCTGCACGGCCAGCCCACCTGGTCCTACCTGTACCGGACCGTCATCCCGGTGCTCACCGCAGCCGGGCTGCGGGTGATCGCTCCCGACCACATCGGGTTCGGGCGATCCGACAAGCTCGTCGAGCGCACCGACTACACGCTGGCCCGCCATATCGAGTGGTTGCAGAGCTTCATCTCGAATCTCGACCTGCGCGGCGTCACCCTGGTGGTCCAGGACTGGGGCGGGCCCATCGGGCTCAGTGCCCTGGCCGCCGATCCCGACCGCTTCGCCCGGGTCGTGGCGGCCAACACCGTCCTCCACACTGCCGATCCGTCGCTGGCCGAACGGCTGGTGTGGGCCAACTACGGGCTCGGGGACGGTCGGGTGGTGCTGGAGGAGGCGCTCGTGGACTATCTCCTCTTCTATTACCGTGCGCCCGACATCGTGGCCAGCCTCTTCCTCAACGCGGTGGCCGGCCCGCTTTCGGCCGGCGTGCTCGCCGCCTACGACGCCCCGTTCCCCGATGCCAGCTACAAGGCGGGGGTCCGGCAGCTGACCGGGCTGATGCCGCTCACCCGCAACGACCCCGGTGCGGTCATCGGCCGGGCCACCTGGGCGGCACTGGCCGACTTCGACCGGCCGTTCCTCACCGCCTACTCGGACGGAGACCCGGCCACCGCAGGTTGGGCCGAGGTCTTTCAGGAGCGCGTACCCGGAGCCAGAGGCCGGCCCCACACCGTGATCAACGGGGCCGGGCACTTCCTCCAGGAGCAGAAGGGCGACGAGCTGGGCCGGGTCATCGCCGACCTCGTCGCGGCCACCCCGCTCGTCTGACGCACCGATCGGCCGGTGTCCGTCGTGGGCTCGACGTTTGGGCTTACCGACCGGGATCACCGACCGGGATCACCGGCCGGGATCACCGTGCGAAGTGTCGCTCCAGTTCGTTGGCGTAGGAGAGCCCGAGGTCACGGCCGTGGCCGTCCAGCCACTCAGACAGAAGGGTCGTTCCCGTCGCCGGACCGTCGGTGTCGGCCAGACCATCCGACATCGCCCGGTACTCGTCGCGGGTGAGGAGGACGTCGTGCAGCGGCCCATCCGACCGCCCGGGACATCACCGGGACCGTCGCCCCTGGGACCCGGACGATCATGGCCCGACTTCCGACCGCCGTGCGGATGGCCGTCACCAGCTCGAGGAATGTCGGGCGTTCGGGGCCGACGGCATCGATCACCCGGTCCTGGCGTTCCGCCCCCTCGGCCACGCAGAGCCGGGCCAGATCATCCACATGGATGCCCCGGATCCGGTAGTCCCCGCGCCCGCCGACGGCGAACACGGGCAGGTGCCGCAGCAACCAGGCGATGTTGTTGAGCAGCACCCCGTCGCCTCCGAACAGGATGGCCGGGCGCAGGATCGTGAACGGCACCTCGGCCTCGACCAGGGCGCGCTCCACCAGTGCCTTCCCTCTGAAGTACGGCAGCGGTGAGGCGATGCTCGGATTGGTGATGCTGACGTGGACGATGCGTCTGATGCCGGCCCGCCTCGCCGCCTCGAAGAGGGTCCGCGAGTTGGCCACGGCCAGGTCGTGGTCGATCCGGCTCCGGGCGAAGCGCACCCAGTAGGTGTTGTACAGGGTGGTGGCTCCCCGGAGCGACTCGACCAGGCCGAGCTGGTCATCGAAATCGAGGGGCCGTGCCTCGATGGCCGAGTCGAGGGGGGCACGGTCGGGGTGCCCGGTGAGCGTACGAACCCTCCTTCCCCGATCCATCGACGCCCGGGCGATGGACCTCCCCGAGTAGCTGAAGGCACCGGTCACGACGTCGAGGCCGGTGTCCGCGCCGAGGCTGTCCCTTCTGGTGTCCGCTCCGGTCAGTGTCATCGCCGCTCCTTCGCTGTGGTCGAGTTGGTCGTTGACGTGGACGGGGCGCTGGCCATCTCCAAGAGCGCGGCCAGCTGCCCGGCCAGCGCGAACAGCCTGAGCGCCGGTTGGCGATCCCCGTCGAGATGGCTGAGCATCTCGAGGCCGAGGTAGAGGGCGACCACGGCGTGGGCCATGTCGCCGGCGGGGACGACGGCGCCGAGAGGTGTCCCGCCGATCGAGTCTTCGATGGCGGACCGTGCGAACTCGCGCCACGAGTGGATCCGCTCCGCCACCTCGGCGCCGAGGCCGGGAACGGACGAGGCGCCGGCGATCATCTCGGCCAGGACCGTCATGTGGCCGGCGTCCAGATCGGTCCGGAAGATGTCGGTGGCGACCTCGACGAGCTCACCGGGGGAGGTGACCCGACCGACCGCCTCGCTGTAGTCCCGCAGACGCTCGGCGCTCACCTCGTCGAGGGCGGCCAGAAGGAGATTGGTCACCGAGCCGAAGTGGTAGAAGATCAGACCCTGGTTGGACCCGGCCCGCTCGGCGATGGCCCGGGCACTGGCCCCGACGAAGCCGTCCTCCTTCAGCGTCGCGACGGCCGCCTCGACCAGGCGGCGTCGGGTGGGGGCGGATCGGCTCCCGCTCCGTTCCATGGTGCTGGGTGCTCCTGCCTTGGCCACGACCCACCTCGTCCGAGTGTTTGAGTAAGTGCTCAAAGTATATGCTCAAAATAGCCGGGCCGCCATAGCCGACGAATCGGGCCTGTCGAAGGGCGGATCAGGGTGGACGGCCGGGCCCGGGAACCGCCCGGCCGGTGCCCGCCGGTTGGTCGGGCCCTGATGGCCCGGCGGTAGTTTGTCGGCATGTCCGACTATGTGATCCCCGAACCCGAACCCAAGGAGATCGACGAGAGCTTGTCGATCGAGTTGCGACATCTGGCCGCCAACGCGGTCCTGAAGGGAAAGCCCTCAGGCAGCGAGAAGTGCGAGAACTGCAGGTACTACCTCGAGCCGTACAACGAGATCTCCTATTGCTGGCACCCGAAGCTGCGGATATTGGTCGGATCCGAATGGTGGTGCCAGTGGTGGGAGGCTATTCCGGAGGATGGTCAGTAACCCGCGGGCTCGTGCTCGCGGCGTCGGTCCGGCCGCGTCGGTCTACCATCGGGTCTGGTCGCAAGGGATCGCTGGAAGGGATCGGGCATGGAACGCTCCTCGTCTCACGTGTGGGTCAGATTGGCCTTCTTGTTCGTGGGCCTCTTCGGCGCGGGACTGGCGATCTCCGGCGTCCTCATCGCCCTCCCGGCGCCTGCAGCCGGTGGGACTTGTGGCCCGGGGCAGGCATCCGAGGCACCGATCGTGGCCCTGCTCGACCCGGCCTCCATCGGCGCAGGTCCGATGCCGGCTGCCAGTGCCACCGCCGATCGCGCCGAGTGGAACGCGTTCGTCAGCGAGTGCCAGGCATCGACCGACAACCGGATGCTGGCGTCACTGGTCATCCTGGTGGTGTCCCTCCTCGTGGCCGTGGTGGGACCGATCCTGGTGCTCCGGAGAATGCGCAAGCGGCCCGGCACCGCGCTGGTGAGCCCCGTGGAGCGCGAGTGGCGCTATTGACGAGGGTCGGCCGTCCTCGGCCCGTCCCGCCTGTCCACTGAGCCGGACCTCCCTGAGTCGGAACGCCGGCTCACTCGGGGTCCGGGGCGAGGGCCTCGACCTCGGCCACGTCGCCGGGCGACAGCCGCCATTGACCGGCGGCGGCGTTGGCCCTCACCTGCTCGACCTTCGTGGCCCCGGCGATGACCGATGCCACCACCGGGTTCGCCACCAGCCAGGCCACGGCCACATCGAGAAGGCTCCGGTCCCGCTCGGCGGCCCATGCGGTGACCGCGTCGGCCACATCGAAGTTCCGGTCGGTGAGCAGACCGGCGACCCGATCACCCCATCGCTGCATCCGGGTGCCCTCCGGCGGGGCTTCACCCCTGGTGTACTTGCCGGTCAACAGGCCGCTGGCCAACGGGAAGAAGGGCAGATAGGCCAGGCGCAGCCGCTCGCATTCGGGGATCGCCTCGTGCTCGTCGCTGCGGTCGAGCAGGTTGTAGAGGTTCTGCACGCTCACGAAGCGCGATCCCCCGGGGGCCACCGCCGCGTCGGCCTCACGGATCTGGGGGGCCGAGAAGTTCGAGCAGCCGATCTCTCGCACCTTTCCCTGGCGGACCAGTTCGTCCAGTGCGCCGAGGGTGTCGGCGATGGGCGTCTCCGGATCGGGTCCGTGCAGCTGGTAGAGATCGATCCGATCCGTGCCCAGCTGACGCAGGCTGCGGTCGACGGCCTCGCGTATGTAGCCGGGAGAGGCACCGCCGGAGCCGTTCGGGCCGACGGGATGTCCGAATTTGGTGGCGATGACCACCTGGTCACGGTGCCGGCCCAGCGCCTGGCCCAGCCGCTCCTCGCTGTCCCCGTACGAGTCCGCCGTGTCGAAGAAATTGATCCCGCAGTCGAGAGCGGCGTGTACAACCGGTGCCACGTCATCGGCCTGCATGCCGCGCCCGAAGTTGTTGGTACCGAGGCCGACGACCGAGACCTCGAGCGCCCCGATCGGTCGCATCTCCATGTCGGAAAGTTCTACCATCCCGTCGTGTCCCTGCCCGGGCGGACCCCGGGCCTGCACCCGGCGGGGTAGGGATCGTCATCGCCGTGGGGGCCGGACTCGTCGGGCTCGCCCGGGCGGAGGGAGTTCGCGGCGCCCCGGGGGCCGAGGGCGATCAGGTTCCCCCGGCGGAACGACCCCGACGAGAGAGCCGGCGCCTCCGGTCACGGTGATCGGAAGGTAGTGGACCCGGTCCCCGGTTGTGGCGGCTTCGGTTTTTGAATTTGGTCTAATTATCGCCTATAGCCGTTAGGCAGAAAAGTTAACCATCGGCTACAGCCGATAATTAGGCCGAATCGGCCAAACGAATTACATGCGGGGCAGTGCTCCACAAGACCAGGCCGGCGGTCTGAAAAGAAGAGCCGGAGTGGACCATGGACAGGTCGGCTCTCGCACTACCGCGGGGTGGGCACGGGGCGTGGGCCCCGCAGCCGGTCCACAGCCCGCGGCCGGGCGAATGGTACCTTCGACCATTCAGGATCTTGGAGCCTTCGAGCGGTCCCACTTGGTGAAGACCGCTGTACGCGCCGTCGGGACGGCGACCCTGCTGTTGATCCTGTACTACGTCCTACCCATCGAGCACCGGGCCCATCAGTCGGTGGCGCTGCGCCTCGGCGTGGCGTTGGCCTTCTTCGTGGCCGTCCTCATCAACGAGATCCGCCTCATCGGCAACCACGATCGCCCGCTGCTGCGGGCGGCGGTGGCCATGGCCACGGTCGTGCCCCTGTTCCTCGTCCTGTTCGCGTGGATCTACCTGACCATGTCCCACTCGGATCCGGCCGCCTTCGGTGGGCCCCTTGATCGGACCTCGGCCCTCTATTTCACGATCACCGTGTTCTCCACCGTGGGATTCGGTGATATCACGCCGAAGACCGACCCGGCCCGTCTGGTGGCCACGGTCCAGATGCTCTCCGACCTGGCCATGTTCGCCATCGTCATCCGGCTGATCCTCGGGGCGGCTGCCCGGGGCGCGGATCGTCGGAACGCTCCGGTCGAGTCGTCGGCGCCCGGTCCGAGTAGTGACCTTTGACCCTAGTCAGGACGGAGGTGACGAATAGCCTGACCTGAGGCGAACGCGCCGCGCCCCCGGCGCTCGGACCGTCGATAAGAGAGAGCCGCGTTGACCACATTCAGGACAGGCCCGAGCACCCATGTCGGCCCGGAGGAGGGTCCGGTGTGTCCGACCGTGTCGACGGGTCCGACTGGAGACCGAGTCTCCCCGTCCTCGCCGGAGCACAGGACCGGACCCATCGATCCGAGGCTGCTGCATTACGCCCGCAGCACCAGACGCTTCCTGGTGGTGACCGTTGTCCTCGGCTGTATCACCGCCTCGCTGGTGATCGCCCAGGCGTGGCTCATCGCCCACACCATCGCAGCCGTGGTCGTCCACCACCAAGGGCTGGCCCTGGTCCGCTCGCCGCTCGCCGCACTCCTCGTGGTGATCCTCGGGCGGGCGGCCACGGGTTGGCTCGGTGAACGGATGGCCGACCGGGCGTCGGCGTCGGCCAAGTCGGACCTGCGGACGGCGCTGGTCGACCAGATCGCCCGTCTCGGGCCCGCCGGCATCGACCGCGAGAGCGCCGGAAGCCTGGTCGTCCTGGCCACCGGGGGGATCGACGCGCTGGACAGCTACTTCGCCCGCTATCTGCCGCAGTTGTTCCTGGCCGTGATCGTTCCGGTCACGATCGTCGTCGTGGTCCTCGGGGCCGACTGGATATCGGCCGTCATCATCGCCGCCACCGTCCCCCTGATCCCGTTGTTCATGTCGTTGGTCGGCGCCTCGACCAGGGTCCGGATGGAACGCCAGGCCCGGCTCCTCCAGCGCCTGGCCGGACACTTCCTCGACGTGGTCGCCGGGCTCCCGACCCTCAAGGTCTTCGGACGGGCCAAGGCCCAGGTGGCTGCCGTTCGCGACATCACCGATCGGTACCGGACGGCCACCATGGCCACGCTGAGGGTCGCCTTCCTCTCTTCGCTCATCCTCGAGCTGTTGGCCACCATCTCGGTGGCCCTCGTGGCCGTCGCCGTCGGGCTCCGGCTGCTCGGCGGCCACCTGAGCCTCGCCACCGCGCTCTTCGTCCTCATCCTGGCCCCCGAGGCGTACCTTCCCCTCCGGGCCCTCGGGACGAACTACCACGCCAGCGCAGAAGGGATGAAAGCGGCCGAGGACATCTTCGAGGTGCTGGAGCGGCCCCTACCCACCTGTGGCACCTCGGGTGCCGTCCCCGATCCCTCCCGGTCGGCCATCCGAGTCGACCGGCTCGGGGTCAGGTACCCCGGTCGGCGGCGCCCCGCCCTGGAGGAGGTGTCCCTGAACGTGGACCCGGGGGAGGTCGTGGCCATCGCCGGGCCCAGCGGGTGCGGGAAGTCGACCCTGGTCAATGTGCTGCTCGGGCTGGCCCCGGCCTGGACCGGCTCGGTCCGGGTGGGGGACGTGAGCCTGGCCACCCTCGACCCCGATGCCTGGAGGGCGAACGTCGGCTGGGTACCGCAGCGGCCGCACCTGTTCGCCCGCTCCATCGCCGACAACATCCGCCTCGGCCGACCTGATGCCGACGACACCGCCGTCCGGGCCGCCATCGACGATGCCGGACTCGACGAGGTGGTGGCTCGGCTTCCGGCCGGACCCGAGACCGTGCTCGGTCACGACGGTGCAGGACTGTCGGCCGGCGAGCGCCAACGGGTGGCCCTGGCCCGCGCCTTCGTCCGGGACGCCCCGCTCCTGCTCCTCGACGAACCCACCGCCAACCTCGACGGGCGGACCGAAGAGAGTGTGCTGGCCGCGGTGCGACGACTGATGGTCGGCCGCACCGTGGTCATCGTGGCCCACCGGCCGTCGCTGCTGGCCATGGCCGACCGGGTGGTCCACCTGGCCCCGGTCGGGGGTGCGGCATAGTGCCATCCGAAACCTCCACGGCATCTCCCGGCCGGGAGGTGGCGCCCCTGGGCCGCACGCTCGGCATCGTCCGGCCAGCAGCCGGGCGTCTGGTGCTGACGGCACTGCTCGGGGCAGGTGCCATCGCCGCCGACATCGGGCTCATCGGTACGGCGGCATGGCTGATCTCGAAGGCGGCCCAGCATCCCAACGAGTCGGAGCTGGCCGTGGCCATCGTCGGAGTGCAGTTCTTCGGGTTGTCGCGGGGGTTCCTCCGCTACGGCGAGCGCCTCGTCGGCCATGACAGTGCCTTTCGGCTGCTGGCCGAGCTCCGGGTCACGGTCTACCGCGGCCTCGAGCGGCTGGCCCCCGCCGGTCTGCCACTGTTCCGGCGCGGTGACCTCCTGGGCCGGATCGTCCACGATGTCGACTCGCTGCAGGACCTGGTCATCCGCGTCGTCCCCGCCTTCGCCACCGCCCTCTTGGTGGGCACGCTGACGGTCGCCCTGATGTGGTGGATGTTGCCCGCCGCCGGGTTGGTCCTGGCCGTCGCCCTGGTGCTGGCGGGCACGTTCGTTCCCTGGTTCACCGGGGCCCTGGCCCGCCGGCGCGAGTCGCGGTTCGCAGGAGCGCGAGGTGACCTCACCGCGGCGATGGTGGATCTCACCGAAGGCGCAGCCGAGCTGGTGGCCTTCGGTGCAGTCGAGGCTCAGCTGCGGACCATCCGCGACCATGACGCCGAGCTCACGGCCATCGCCTCGGCGTCGGCCGGAACCGCCGGGATCGGGCTGGCCCTGACCACCCTGCTGGCCGCGCTGGCCTGCTGGGGGTGCCTCCTCGTCGGCATCCCCGCGTTCACGTCCGGTCGGCTCGGTGCCACGGAGCTCGCCGTCATCACCCTGATCCCCCTGGCCGCCTTCGAGCTGGTCGTCGGGTTGCCCGTCGCCACCCAGGTCCTGCAACGGGCGCGCCAGGCCGCGGCCCGGGTGTTCGCCGTGCTCGACGCACCGGCGCCCGTTGTGGAACCCGAGGTTCCGATGCCGGTGTCCGACGGTCCCCATGACCTCCGGGCCCGCTCGCTCTGGGCCAGGTACCCCGGTGGGGCAGAGCCGGTGCTCCGCGGGGTGGACCTCTCGCTTCCTCCCGGCCGCCGGGTGGCCGTCGTCGGGCCGAGCGGTGCCGGCAAGTCGACCCTCGCCGCTGTACTCCTCGGGTTCCTGCCCTACGAGGCCGGGTCCGTATCCCTCGACGGGACACCCCTCGACCGTCTGGCGGGCGACGAACTCCGCACCGTCGTGGGCCTGGTCACCCAGGACGCCTACCTCTTCGACACCACCATCGCCGACAACCTGGCCATCGGGCGCCGCCACGCCACCGGCGAGGAGATGCGCCACGTCCTCGGCCGGGTGGGACTGGGCGATTGGCTCGACGACCTTCCGGGGGGCTGGCCACCGAGGTGGGCCGGCACGGGTCCCGCCTCTCGGGCGGCCAGCGCCAGCGGATCGCCGTGGCCCGGGCCATGCTGGCCGACTTCTGTGTGCTGGTGCTGGACGAGCCGGGCGAACATCTCGATCCACGGGCCGCCGACGCCCTCACCGCAGACCTGCTGGGAGCCACCGAAGGGCGGTCGCTGGTCTTCATCACCCACCGCCTGGCCGGCCTCGAGTGTGTCGACGAGATCATCGTGATGGACGCCGGTCGGGTCGTCGAACGCGGGTCCCACGACGTGCTGCTCGGGGAGGGTGGCCGTTACTCGGTCCTGTGGTGGAACGAGATGAGGGCCGAGCGGTACGCCGCGGCCGATCCGCGGAGCCGGCCGGCCGGTGAGCTGATGGACGCAACAGTCGACGTCACGAACAAAGGGAGTGCCAACCGATGACCAACGAGCTCGCCCGGTGGCAGTTCGCCACCACCAGCATCTACCACTTCATCTTCGTCCCGGTCACCATCGGCCTGGCCTTCCTGGTGGCTCTGCTCCAGACGAGCTGGTACCGCAACGACGACCCGGCGTTCCGGCGACTCACCCGCTTCTTCGGGACGCTGCTGCTGATCAACGTGGCCGTGGGTGTCGTCACCGGGCTGGTGCAGGAGTTCGAGTTCGGGATGAACTGGTCGAACTACTCCCGCTTCGTCGGGAACATCTTCGGTGGGCCGTTGGCCATGGAGGGACTTGTGGCCTTCTTCCTCGAGTCGACGTTCCTCGGGGTCTGGATCTTCGGCTGGGACCGGCTGTCGAAGAAACTCCACCTGGCCTGCATCTGGCTGGTGGCGGCGGCCACCATGCTGTCGGCGGCGTTCATCGTGGCCGCCAACTCGTGGATGCAGCACCCGGTGGGGTATGTGATGAACTCGGCCCACCAGCCGCAGCTCAACAACATCTGGGCCCTCTTCACCAACCCGGTGTTCCTCTGGTCCTATCCCCACGTCATCCTGGCCTCGCTCGTCACCGGGGCCCTGGTCATGCTGGCCGCGTCGGCGTGGCACCTCCGACGCAAGAGTGCAGTGGCGGCCTTCCGCCGGACGGCGATCATCTCCCTGCTCGTGCTCACTCCGGCCGTCTTCTTGAACCTGTTCGTCGGGAGCGAGCTCGGGGTGATCGAGGGTCGGTACCAGCCGATGAAGATCGCCGCCGCCGAGGCGTTGTGGAACACCTGTCCGAGCCACTGCTCGTTCTCCGCCTTCCAGATCGGCGGAGGCAACAACGACCACAACCCGCAGAAGATCTGGAAGATCCCGGGCCTCTTGTCCGTCCTGGCCACCAACCATCTGAACGGCGAAGTGCAGGGCATGAACAATCTCAACGCCCAGTACCAGAAGGAGTACGGGCCGGGCAACTACATCCCCAACGTCTTCATCCAGTACTGGGGCATGCGGGTGATGGCCTATCTCGCCGCCCTCATCATGCTGTTCTCCCTGTGGGGCCTGTGGCTGATCCGCCGCAAAACGCTCGAGAAGGCCAAGTGGTTCCTCTTCATCGCCCCCTGGGCCGTTCTCATCCCGTTCGCCATGAACACCGCCGGGTGGTTGCTGACCGAGAGCGGTCGTCAACCCTGGATCGTGCAGGGACTCATGAAGACATCCCAGGCCGCGTCGCCCTCGGTGACGGCCGCCGACATCTGGATCAGCTTGACCGTGTTCGTGCTCCTCTACGCGGCCCTCGGGGTGGCCGACGCCTACCTGATGGTGCACTACGGCCGCAAGGACCTGGGGGTGGGCACCGGACCGGGCGGCGGCGAAGCCGGTGACGGGGATGGTGGCGGTGCGGCCGGAGACGACCGACACCGACCGGATGGTTCCACGTCGGATGAAGCGGCGGCGGATCGAGCCGCGTCGGATGAGGTCGAGGGCGACCGCGTTCCCGCCCTCATCTACTAGGAGGAGACGATCGTGCATCTCAACAACATCTGGTATGTGGTGGTCGCCCTCTTCTGGGTGGGGTTCTTCGTCCTCGAGGGATTCGACTTCGGGGTGGGCATGCTGCACTCGTTCGTCGGGCGCAGCGACACCGAACGGCGCATCGCGGTCAATTCGATCGGACCTGTCTGGGACGGGAACGAGGTGTGGCTCATCGTGGGCGGCGCAGCCATCTTTGCTGCCTTCCCCTCCTGGTACGCCACGATGTTCTCCACCTTCTACCTGGCCCTCGTGGTCGTGCTCGTGGCGCTGATCGTGCGCGGGGTCTCGTTCGAGTTCCACCGCAAGATCGAGGATCCGCGGTGGCGGTCGACGTGGCGGTGGTCGCTCACCATCGGGAGCCTGCTCATCCCCCTGCTGCTCGGCACCGCGCTCGGCGACCTCCTCCACGGGCTCCCGATCGACCAGGCCCACAACTACACGGGGAGCTTCTTCGGCCTACTCGTGCCCTTCGGGCTGTACACGGGCGTCACCCTGACCGCGCTGTCACTGTTCCTCGGTGCGGCCTACCTGACCCTCAAGACCGAAGGCGAGCTCCACCAGCGGGTGGCCCGGCTCTCAGGTCGCCTGGGCTGGGTGGCCGCGGTCGTCACCTTCGGCTGGCTGACATGGAGCCATGTCGGCCTCAGCGTGGGCTTCGTTCCGAGCCCCATCGACGCCCTGGCTCTCGTGGCGGTGGTTGGCGCCGCATGGCTGGCCGAGGCCGGCTCGGAAGGATGGGCGTTCGCGGCGGCTGCGACCGCCATCGGGAGCGTCGTCGGCTCCATCTTCTTCGACCTGTTCCCACGGGTGATGGTGTCGAGCACCAACGCGGCCTACGACCTCACGGTTTCCAATTCGGCCAGCCCGTCGTACACGCTCAAGGTGATGACCGTGGTGGCGGTCGTGTTCTTCCCGGTGGTGCTCGCGTACCAGGGCTGGAGCCTCTATGTGTTCCGCAAGCGACTGACCGGGCCCCCGGCCGGGTCGGGTGCAGGCGGGGGACCCTCGACCGGCGGCCCGCAGGCGTCATCGGACCCGCGGGCGCCGGACCTGGCAACATTGGGGCCGGCGACGGTAGCGGCAGGGGCCGGTGGCGAACCACCGGTCGAGGGGTGACCCCCTTCCGGTAGCCGTTCCCGGCGACGGTGCCGCCGGGACCACCGAGGGTCGAACATTGCCAGGAGCACGAGATGACCGAACCGCCCCTGCCCACCGTGCCGGGCCAATCCCCGGGCACAGTTCCGGACCGGCAGGCGGTCGCCCAGCTGGTCGGAAGCCGTTACCTGATCAAGTTCGAAGAGGACACCCTCAGGCACCGGCCGCTGCGGATCCGGGTGATCATCGAGTTCGTCGGGACCTTCATCCTCGTGACCGTGGCCGCCGGTGCCGGGGTCATCAACCAGTACGCCGGTGGTGGCCCGATCAGCCGGACTGCCGCGGTCATCGCTCCGGGGGCGGTGGTCATGGCCATGATCTACGCCCTCGGACCCCTGTCCGGCCTGCACATCAATCCTGCCGTCACATTGGCCTTCGCCGGACGGGGTGTCTTCAAGATGGCCTGGGTGCTGCCCTACGTCATCGTCCAAATGGCCGGTGCAGTCGCCGCCGCTCTCTTCCTGCAGGCCATGTTCGGCCATGTCTCGTCAGGCAGCAATTATCCGATCGCCAAGCCCGGCGGCGACTGGAGGTCGTTGGTGATGGAGATCGTCCTGACCGCCATTCTGGTCACCGTCATCCTCAACACGGCAACCGGCTACAGGAGCATCGGTCACAACGCGGCCTTGGCCGTCGGAAGCACGGTCGCCCTCCTCGGACTGTTCGCCAGCCCCATCAGCGGAGCATCGATGAACCCGGCCCGCACGCTCGGCCCCGACCTGGTCAGCTTCGACTTCAACGGGTGGTGGATCTATCTCGCGGGACCGATCGTCGGGGCGGTGCTGGCCGTGTTGCTCATCGCGCTGGTGCGGGGCACCCCCGATTCGGAGGAGCGGGAGGCGGCCGAGGGCGGGGCGCTTCCGATCGAGCGGTAGGGGGAGGAACGGCCGGTCAGCCGGCCCGCGGCGACACACTCAGCGCGACTGCCCGTGTCGCTCCAGGAACCGGAGGATGGTGGCGTGCTTCTTGGTGTCCGCCAGCATGAGGTCGACGATCAGCGCCCACATGGTGGTCCCGGCGAACGGCCGCAATCGGCGCCGGATCCGGCGCAACTCCCGGTAGTCGGTCTGTTCGGCCTTCCGCAGGCGACGAGTCTGTTCCAGGAGCTCGCCGGTCAGCGCATGTGGCATATCGGGCGTCGAGTCCTCGGGCGATCCGGCGATCGATCCCCAGGCCATCGAATTGGCGATCTCGGCCAGCAGGCGGTGGTGGCGCCGCTCGTCCTCGAGGATGAGCCCGATCAGGTACCTGACCCCTTCATCCGGAGCGGTGTCCACCAGACCCTCGTAGGTGGACAGCAGGCGCCCCTCCTCGGTTCCGTGCCTGGCGATCAGGTCGACCAGAGCCCTCGTGTCGACGCTGGCGCCGGTCATGCGCAACCCCCGCAGCGCACTGTCGAACGTGGCCCTCATGCCGTGGCTCTTCTCGCTCAGTCCGTTCACAGCACCCTCCTTGTCTCCGGTCCCTCCATTGTCAGACACCGTGTTGACCAGGGCTAGGGCCGAAAGTCCCCGTCGGGGCCGGTTCGGGGCCGGACGTGGCCGGACGTGGCCGGAACGGTCCGGACATGGCCGAGCGTGGCCGGAACGGTCCGGTGGGAGGCCGCCGGTGAACAGGCCGACCCCATGTGGGACGTTCGGCCCTATCCGGACGCCGCCGGGGGCGGGAGGATGGCAGAGAGGGCCACCCGGTCCCGGCGAGTCGCGAGGTACATCCGTTGAGGCCATGTGCGGAAGAGGAGAGTTCGGAACGCATGGGTCCGACGACCGGGTGGTGAGCGCTGCCGTCGAAGTCGAGGAAGTGACCAAGCGGTTCGGGACGACCTTGGCGCTCGATGACGTGTCCCTCACTGTCGACGCCGGAAGAGTGCTCGCCCTGCTCGGCCCCAACGGAGCGGGAAAGACCACGCTCATCCGCGTCCTGACCACACTGCTCGTGCCCGACGAAGGTCGGGCGCGGGTGGCAGGGTTCGACGTCAGGCAGGACGCCACGAGGATCCGAGCGATGATCGGGTTGGCCGGGCAGTACGCCACTGTGGACGAGCTCCTCACCGGGCGGGAGAACCTCGAGCTCGTCGGGCTCCTCTATCACCTCGACAAGGCGGAGTACCGCCGCCGGGCCCATGAGGCGCTGGACCGAATGAGCCTCACCGACGCGGGCGACAAGCCGGTCAAGACCTACTCGGGCGGCATGAGGCGTCGGCTCGATCTCGCCGCCAGCCTCATCGGCCGCCCCCCGGTGCTGTTCCTGGACGAACCCACCACCGGGCTCGATCCCCGCACCCGGAACGACCTTTGGCAATTCATCCAGGACCTGGTGTCCGAAGGAACGACCGTGCTGCTCACCACCCAGTACATGGACGAGGCGGAGCACCTCGCCGACAGCATCATCGTCCTCGACACCGGCCGCGTCGTGGCCCGGGGGACGGCCGACGAGCTCAAGGACCAACTCGGCGGCAACGTGTTGGACATCCGGGTGACGGACCTGTCCGAGCTGGAGAAGGCGTCGTCCATCGTCGCCGGGCTCGGAAGGATGGCACCGCGGATCGACGCCGACCGCAGGGAGATCAGCCTTCCGATCGGCGACGGGACCAAGGCCCTCATCGCGGCCGGGCGCCTCCTCGACGACAAGGGCATCGCCCTCGACGACCTCGGCATCCGCCGGCCGTCACTCGACGATGTGTTCCTGGCCCTCACCGGCCACGGAGCCGACGGTGGCGATGAGTCCCTGAGGCAGCCACCGGGAACCGGAGACGGGCGATGACCGACCTCGCCACACATCGCCTGGCGGCCGGGACCACCCCACTCACCCCGAGGCTGGCCCTTCGGGACACGGTGGGAGTGACCAGGCGCAATCTGCTTCGGATCGTGCGGACGCCCCAGCTGCTCTTCATGTCCATCGTCCAGCCCACCATCATCCTGCTCCTCTTCCGGTATGTGCTCGGTGGCTCGATCAAGATCCCGGGGGTCGACTACGTCGACTACATCGTCCCCGGGATCTTCTTGGAGGCCGTGCTCATCGGGGGCATGACCACCGCCCTGGCCCTGGCCCAGGATCTCCAGGCCGGCATGATCGACCGCTTCCGGAGCCTCCCCATGGCCCGGTCGGCCTTCCTGGCCGGCCGGACCCTGGCCGATCTCTGCCGCAGCGTGCTCGCCCTCGCCTTCATCGTCGGGCTCGGCCTCCTCGTCGGGTTCCGGTTCCACAACAATGTCGTCGCATGCATAGGTGGGGTCGCCCTGATCGTCTTCTTCGGGTACTCCTTCACCTGGGTGTATGCATCGGTAGGGCTGGCCGTGAAGGATCCCCAGACGGCCCAGATGGCCGCCATCCTCCCGATGTTCATCCTGTTCTTCGCCAGCTCGGCGGTCGTTCCCGTCGCCACCATGCCCGGTTGGCTGCAACCCTTTGCCCGGAACCAGCCCCTCACCGTCGTCGTCAACTCGGTCCGTGCGCTCTTCGAGGGCGGGCCGCTCTACCATGAGCTGTGGCAGGCGATCGCCTGGTGTTCGGCGATCCTGGTGGTCTTCTTCGTCGTGTCGTTGAACCTCTACCGGAGAGCGACGGCGTAGCGACCGGAGGCAGGGTGAGCCGCCCGAGGGGGTGTGGCTACCAGGCGAGAGCGAGAGCGAGGGCGCCGGTGAGGGCGAGGGCGCCCGTGAGGGCGAGGGCGCCCGTGAGGGCGAGGGCGTCGGACGAGGGCGTCGCTCTCCTACGAGACGGTCGGCACCGCGGGTTCGGGGGCTGTCGGCGACCCCACGGCCTGCTCGCCGACGATCATCCCGTCGCGCATCTCGATGATGCGATGGGCGTGCGAGGCGACGTCAGCGGCGTGGGTCACCATGACGATGGTCATCCCCTCGCGTCCCAGCCGCTCGAGAAGTTGCAAGAAGCGCTCCGTCGACGCCGAGTCGAGGCTCCCGGTGGGCTCGTCGGCCAGCAGGATCTTCGGCTCGTTGACCAAGGCCCGGGCGATGGCCACCCGTTGGCGCTCACCGCCGGAGAGCTCCGTCGGCAGGCGGCGCTCGCAATCGCCGAGGTCGACGTCGACCAGTAGCTGACGAGCGCGGGCCTTCCGTTGGCGCGCCGAATGATGGGAGCCGAACATGGGCAACTCGACGTTGGAGAGGGCGGACAGCTTCGGCAACAGGTTGTGGAATTGGAAGATCAGGCCGACTTCGTTGCGCCGGTAGGCGCTGAGGTCGTGCACGTGGGCGAGATCTTGCCCGGCTACGGTCACCGATCCCGAGGTGGGGGAGTCGATGGCGGCCAGAAGGTGCAGGAGCGTCGACTTCCCGCAGCCCGACGGACCGGTGATGGCCACCGTTTCCCCGTAGGACACACGGAGATCGATGCCGGCGAGTGCGGTGACCCGGCCCGGGTAGACCCGGGTCACATTCCTCACATCGACCGCCGGCTGGTCATCGATCCGGTCACTCATAGCTGAGCGCCTTGAGCGGTGAGAGGAGCGCGGCGCGGGTGGTCGGGTAGAGAGCTCCGACCAGCGTCATGACCAGGGCGGTGAACAGCGCCCTCCAGAAGGCGCCCTCGGTGAAGTTCGGGTGGAGAATCCCCTTGAGCGCCGGGAGCTGGGCCAAGCCGGCAGTGATGGCGAACGAGAGCCCGACGCCGATGGCCGCACCGAGCACCGCCAGCAGCAGGCTCTCACCGAGCAGCAGGCTCACCGTCCGACGGCGGGTCCAACCGACGGCCCGCAGCAGTCCGAATTCGCGAGTCCGTTCGAACAGGGAGAGGAGCATGGTGTTGCCGACGATGACAGCTCCGATGAGGATGGCGAGGACGGTGCTGCCGTTCACCGCGGCCTGGAGATAGACGAGGTTCTGATCGGCCCGACCGAACTGGTTGGCGGTCCGGATGGTGGTGAGCTCAGGCTGGTTGTAGTCGACGCGCGCGGCCACCACGGCGGGCGAGACACCGTGTGACACCTTGACGAAGGCCAGGGTGACGATGCCCGGGACCCGGTTGTACCCCTGGATGGCCGGGAGGGGGAACATGGCCCCGGCATCTCCGAAGGCGTTTCCGGTCGAGTAGATGCCGACCACGGTGTTCCACGTCCCATTGGCCTCGAACCGGCTGCCGACATGGAGGCCGAAGTTGGATGCCGCCGTCCAGCCCAGCAGGACCTGATGCGCTCCTGTGGGCGAGTACGGATGTCCGCTCAGGATCTTGACGCCGAAGGCGGCGAGGTCGCCGGGATTGATCCCGATCTCTATGAAGACGGGATTGTTGGCGTTGAGATGCTGGGTCTCGACGAGGACTCCCACCGCGCTGGCGACGCCCGGGGTGTGGCTGACCCGAGCCAGCTCCTGCCGGTCGATGGTGCTGGCCAGCGTGTCGGATGCGCCCTTCTGGGCCACGGTGAAGTCGGCCTTGCCGACCGAGATGATGGCCGCCGCAGACTGCTCGAGGCCGCTGCTGGTGACGTCGAGTGTGACCACAGCCATGACGGCGATGGCCACGGCGAAGGCCAAGCCGGCCGATCGTGCCTTTTTGGACCACAGGTTGCGGATGATGAGGTCGAAGAAGGTCATGGGACCGGACCCGGACGCGAGAGGAACAGGATCGCTCCTGTTGCGTCCGCCGCCATGGCCCGGTCGACCGTCGGCGCCATCTGACTACCAATCGAGCAGTGCGCCATCGTTCCTTCCACCTGGGCTTCTTCTGTCGGACGATGTCCATTGTCAGGGAACTGAGGCGAACGCTGTAGGGCCGTTCGACCCCAATTCACCCCGGAGGGTCGCCCGGCCCCGCTCGCCCGGAGGCCGCTCGCCCGGAGGGTCGCCCGGCCCCGTTCCGCCGGGTGATGCGCCCACGGCGTGGAGCACGACCGCGACGGCGCGGTTTCAGAGGGCCAGCTGTCGTCGCTCACCCGGTTGGAGCTCGAGCACCTTCCCGTCGAGCCCGATCCGGACGGTTCCGTCGCCCCAGTCCCACACGTCCACGGTGAACAGACCATCGGCCACCGACAGGCTCATCCAACGGTGGCGGAAGCGGATGTTGAGGGTCAGGCTGTGCAGCTCACCAGGGAGGTGGGGGCGGAACCAGATGGCATCATCATGGATGTCGATGCCCATGTAGCCGCGTTGGAGCAGGTCGACGGTGCCGGCCATGGCGCCCAGATGCACGCCTTCGGCGGTCGTTCCGCCCTGGGTGTCGTCCACGTCGCTGTAGAGGGCGTCTTCGAAGTACTCCCACGAGCGCTCCCGGTCCAATCGGGCCAGCACCCAACTGTGCACCACCCGGCTCAACGTCGAACCGTGGGACGTGCGGGTCGTGTAGTAGTCGACGGTGCGCGGGATGAAGTCGGGGCCGACGTCGTAGCCGAGCCTGTCCATGATGCCCCGGACATCGGCCGCCGGGAGCAGGTAGAAGAGCATGAGCACGTCGGCCTGTTTCGACGCCTTGTAGGCATTGGGCGTGTCGCCCTCGCTCTCGAGGATGCGGTCGAGCCGGGAGATGTCGCCGTAGCGGTCCCAGTAGGCGCCCCAGTCCAGCTCGGCGAGTCCCTCGTACCCCTCGAACTGGCTGATGATCCCGTCGTCGTGGAAGACGAGGCGCATCTTGCGACTCACGTCGTCCCAGTGGGCGAGCTCCGCGTCACCGATGGCCAGCCGGGCGCGAAGCTCGCTGCGGCGGGGCTCAGCGAGGAGGTCGGCCAACTCCAGCGCCCGGCACAGCACCCACACCGCCATCACGTTGGTGTAGGCATTGTTGTCCAGGCCCGGCGACGAAGCACCGACGTAGCCGTCGTGGTACTCGTCGGGTCCCATCACGCCGCTGATCCCGTACCGGTCGACTGTCGGGTCGTAGCGGGCGATGCTGGCCCAGAAACGTGCGATCTCGAAGATCATCTCCGCCCCGTAGTCGATCATGAACTCGATATCACCCGTCGCCTGGTAGTACTGCCAGACGTTGTAGGCGATGGCCGAGCTGATGTGCCGTTGCAGGTGTGACGCATCGGGCAACCAGCGGCCGGACAGTGGGTTGAGGTGGACGACCTGTGCCTCCTCCCGCCCGTTGCTCCCGCTCTGCCAGGGGTACATGGCTCCGGCGAAGCCGGCGTCGCGGGCGGCCCAGCGGGCCTCGGGCAGACGCCGGTAACGGTACAAGAGGAGCGACCGGACCAGTTCCGGGAGATGCAGGTTCAGGTAGGGGAAGATGAAGAGCTCGTCCCAGAAGATGTGGCCGCGGTAGGCCTCACCGTGCAGGCCGCGGGCGGGGACGCCGACATCGAGGTCGAGGATGTTCCGCGAGGCGGTCTGGAGCAGATGGAAGATATGGAGGTGGAGCACCAGGTGGGTCATGTCGCCGCCGTCCTCGACCTCCAGCGAGAACCGCCTCCACAGTCCGTCCCACTCGAGGGTGTGGGCGCCGAGCAGCTCCTTGAAGTGTCCGGTGCGCCGGGTCAGTGCGCACGCCTCGGTCAGCGGCTCGGTCGCCGACCGGTCTCTCGAGGTGAAGAGGGCCACCACCTTTTCGACGGTGATGGGCTGGGCCTCCTCGATCTCGAGGGAGAGCTCGTGGGCGATGGTCCCGGGCTCCTCCCACACCCGGCGATCGAAGGCCGTGGGCTCTCCGGCCCGGTAGACCCGTGTCCTCGACGCTTCTGCGACCAGCACGCCCGACTGGCTGGTGCGGGCGGTGAGGGTCACGGTCTCGTCATCGAATTCACCGGTGCTCACGTCCACGAGGTGGCGCTCGTCGAATTGGGCGTAGCGGGGCACGCCGGCGTTGACGATCCGGCCGTCGATCCCCGACCGGACGGACAGGCGCCCCGTCCAGTTGTCCGCCGTGACCTCCGTCTCGAGGCCGGCGATGTGCGGGGCGGCCATGCTCACGAAGCGACGTTGCACCACCCGGGTGACCCGCCCGATGGCGTCCCGTACCCGGAGGGACCGGCTCAGGGTGGCCCGGCGGAGGTCGAGCTCCTGTGAGTAGTCGAGAATGTCGGCCTGCGCGATATCGAACCAGGGACCACCGTCGATGCGGAAGGTCAACAGGAGCCAGTTGGGCAGATTGACGATGCTCTCGTTCTCCACCGCCCGTCCGGCCAGGTGGGTGGTTCGCCGGTCGTAGAGCCCGGCGACGTAGGTCCCCGGGTAGTGGACCCCGTCGGCCACCGCCTCCGGTGCGGCCCCTCGGGTGGCGAAGTACCCGTTCCCGAGGGTGCAGAGCGCCTCGCGGAGCCCTTCATGGGCCGGATCGAAGCGGTCGTACCTCAGCAGCCATTCGTCGACGGCCACCGGTTCGAGCTGCGTGGCCCGTTCCGCACCCGCACTCACGAAGGTCCCCGAGGGGCCTCAGGACTGGGATCGGGCCAAGGGCCGACGATAAAGCCTCCGATGGGGCGACCGACGGCTCGGTCGTTGACTGGATCAGAGCGCGTGTTGGGCCCAGGAGTCCTCGTCGTGGGTCCGGTCAACTGGCCTTTCGGTGCCAGCGGGACCGGATCCCGTGATGCTCGGGCCTGACCGGGCTCGCATCGGGAGCCGGCACCACCGCCTCGGAGGCGGCCACGCTGCAGGGGCCGCAGACTCGGGCGCCTTCGACCATCCGGGTGGCGCGCACCAGTCCGCAGGTCTCGCATTTCCGTCCCAGATAGACCTGCGCCGTCACCGGTGCCGGTACCGCGGACATGGCCTGGAGCCGTTCTTGAACGTCGTCCTGGAGCACGTAGGTTCCGGATTCGGAGCGGGTGACGAGATCCCACGCCAGGAGCTGGTGTATCAACGGAGCGAGGCGGTCGAGTCGCTGGGCATGTTCGAACCCGATGGGGACGGTGATGGTGGTCGGTTCCGCCGGGTCTCCGGTCGGGGTTACCGCCTGCACGTGAATCACGGGACCCTCCTTCGTGCTGCACCCCGGAGCACTGCGTTGACTCCGTTCGCGTCATCATAGCGCCGCAGCTGCGTCTTCGACGGGCGCGACGTGGGTCGATTTTCCGGCCGGCGACCGGTCGAGTCATCCGACGGACGGGCGGTCGAGCCATGAGAGGATCGACCCCGTGCTCGTGGTGGTGATTGCGCTCGCGGGAGCGTTCGCGGTGGTCAACGGAATCCACGACGCCGGGAACGCCATTGCCGCGCCCATCGTCACCCGCGCCGTCCGGCCGGCCCCCGCGGTGGTCTTTGCCGCCGTCTTCCATGTGCTCGGTGCGGTGGTGGTGGGGACGGCTGTGGCGGCCACGGTCGCCGGCATCGTCCTCGTCCCGGCCGCCCAGGTACTGGACGTGCTGGCCGCCGCGGTGCTGGGCGCCCTGGTGTGGAACCTGGTCACCCTGTGGTGGGGCCTGCCCTGCAGCTCGGGCCATTGTCTGGTCGGAGCCCTGGCCGGGGCGGCCATCGCCGAGGGTGGGCTCACCGCCGTGCGCTGGGGCGGCCTGAACGGCCTGCGCCCCGTGGGGGTCTTCGGCTCGCTGCTTTGGCTCCTCATCTCCTCGGCGGTCGCCCTGCCCCTGGCCGCGATGGGTATCCGCCTGGCTCGCCGGTCACTCCGGCGCGCCAGGCGGGAGGTCGAACGGCCGGTCCGGGGCGGTGAGCTGGTGGCCTCGGCCGGATTGGCCTTCGCTCACGGTTCCAACGACGCCCAAAAGACGATGGGCCTGATGACGGCGGCGCTGGTGGCGCACGGCAACCTCACACAGTTCGCCGTCCCTTTCTGGGTGGTGCTCGCGGCCGCTCTCCTTTTGACGTTCGGGACGTTGCTCGGCGGGTGGCGGGTGGTCCGCACGCTCGGTCGGCGCATCTATCGCATCCGTTCGCTGGACGGCTTGGTCAGCCAGGGATCGTCGGCCGCCATCGTCCTGGCCGCCTCGCTGGCCGGCGCCCCCATCAGCACCTCCGATGTCGTGGCCCCCGCGGTCGTCGGCGTCGGCACCGGGGAGCGGTGGCGCCACGTACGCTGGGCCGTGGTCGGTGAGATCGGGCTGGCGTGGCTGGTCACCTTGCCCGTGAGCGCAGCGCTCGGCGCACTGTTCCTCGTGATCTGGAGGTGGCTCGGATGAGACGCTGGTTCCTACCCGAGTCACCGGACCTGCTCGGGCTCCTCGCCCGTCAGGGTGACATCGCGGTCCGGGGCATGGACTCCCTGTGCGGCTGGTCGAAGGGCGACCCCTCGCAGGCTGCGGTCATCCGGGCCATCGAGCACGAGGGGGATCTGGCCGGCCGGGAGGTCCTGATCGCCGTGAAGAGCGCCTTCGTGACACCGGTCAACCCCGAGGACATCTACGAGATCTCCGAACGGCTGGATTCGGTCCTCAACGGGGCGAAGAACCTGATCCGTGAAGCCGAGCTCGTGCAGATGGAACCCGATCCTCCGATGGCCGAGATGGCGGACCTCGTCTCGCTCGGGGTCCGCGACCTGGTTCGTGCCTTTCCGGATCTCGCCTCCCATCCCGACAGGGCCACCGAGTGTGCCGATGCCGCGGTACGCCAGCAGCGTGCCCTCGAGCACGTCTACCGCCGGGCCATGTCAGCCCTGCTCGAGATCGACGACATCCATGAGGTGTCGGGCCGGCGGGAGCTCTACCGCCGTTACGCCCGGGTCGGTGACAGGATCGAGGGGGTGGCCCACCGCATCTGGTACGCGGTGGTCAAGGAGGCCTAGGGGTTCCGAGAGCCTTCGCCGTCGCCCCCTCTCCTTCTCCCTCTCCCTCTGTCCGCAGAGTCACACCCCCCTGCCATCCTGTGACATGGCCGTGATCGCCCCGCAGACCAAACAGTCGGAGACCGGCCAGACGCAGGCCGGACAGTCGCAGACCGGACAGACGGAGACCGGACAGGCCGGTTCCGGACAGACCGGACAGACGCTGGCCGAGCCCCAGGGCCTGTTCGCCTTTCTCGACGCCGCCGAGATTGCCCTCGACGCCACCGACCCGGCGTGCTGTTCGCTGGAGGGCGCCGCCGAGGTGCTCCGCCGGCTGACCCGCCTCGAGCGGAAGGTGGTGGCCCACAAGACGGCGTTCTCGGCCCGCCTGGCCCAGGGCAGCCTCTACACCCGCACCGGCCACCGCTCGGCGGCCGAGTTCCTGGCCGCCACGACCGGGGACAGCGTCGGAGAGGCAAAGGACCTGATCCGTCTGGGGGAGGCCCTCGTCGACCAGCCCTCCCTGGCCGAGTCGTTCCTGGCCGGCAAGCTCTCCCACCGGCGGGCGGCCCGGGTGTCCGACGCCGTGAAGGTCAACCCGGCCAAAGAGGCCGAGCTGGTCGGCAGTGCCGAGTCCGACTCCGAGGCCACCTTGAAGGAGCGGTGCCTCAGGGCCAAGGTCGAGGGACGCTCGGGGAAGGCCGAGGCCCGCCACTTCCAAAAGCTGCACGAGGACCGGCGGTGTCGGACCTTCACCGACGACGACGGGGCTTTCCGCCTCCTGGCGGTCCTCGCCCCCGAGGCCGGGGCCGGGGTGCTGGCCGCCCTGGAGGCAGAGACCGACCGGCAGTTCGAAGCGGCCCGCACCGAGGGCCGCTTCGAGACCCCAGACGCCTACCGGGCCGATGCCCTGGTGGCCCTCACCACCGGGGGCGGCACCCTGACCCCGAAGGGGGAGGAAACGGGCACGGCCCGAGGCGGGTGCACCTGTGACCCGAAGGCCACCGTCTCGGTGGTGGTGGACGCAGAGGCCCTGCGCCGGGGCTCGGTGGGCCAGGGGGAGCGCTGTGAGATCCCCGGGGTGGGCCCGGTGGGCGTCGACTACGCCCGGGAGCTGTTGGGAGAGGCCCTCGTCGAGGTGCTCATCGCCAAGGGCACCGACGTCACCACGGTCTACTCGGCCGGACGCCACGTGCCCAAGCGGATCCGGTCGGCCCTCCTCCTCCGGGACCCGCGGTGTGTGGTGCCGACCTGTGACGCCCGCCTGGGCCTCGAGAACGACCACTGGGTCACCGACTTCGCCCAGGGCGGCCTCACCGCCCTCGACAACCTGGCCCGGCTCTGTCGGAGGCACCACCTGGACCGCACCCACCGCGGGTTCGAGCTCGCCCGGACAGACGAGGGGTGGGTATGGACCGCCCCCGAGCATCCGACCGAACCGAAGCGACAAAGACCGAAGCGCAGGCGGAGGGCCAAGGACCCACCTCCGGGCACCGGCCCACCGCGGTTCGACCGGCCCCCGGACCAGCTCCCGCTCGACCGCCGGGAGTGATCAGCGGCCCGAGCGCGGCCGGAGCGCGGGAAGTGACCCCCAAAGGGGTCGGGGAATGGTCACGCGGATCTCCGGAGAATGCTGCGGAGCGACCGTTGCCTTCTGGCACAACCACAATTCGGCCCAGGCTGCGGTCCTTGTCGCCGTCGCCCTACGACCACCGGATTCTGGGTATTGAGGACCTAGGCCGCACCAGTGCCATCACCGGCATCGACACCAGTGCCGTCGCCGGGATCGAGGAGCCAGTGCCCACTGACCTTGGTCGCTCGGATCTGCACCAGGCGTGCGGCTGACTCGCCACCGGCCCAGGACCCGATGGGTACGGAGCCGGCCGGTACCTTCTCGTCGGACACCGCCGCCGCCACCCCCTGCAGAAGCACGCTCCATCCCGCGTCGACGCCCGGGTCATGGCCGTCGGCCTGAAAGGCGACCACGTGTCCGACCGTGGCCCTGTCGAGCTTGGTCCCCGGGACGGTCCAGAGGAGCACGGTCCCGTCGAAGAGCGAGAAGTGGACCGGGAGGATGGCCGGGAGCGCGTCGATGCTCACGCCGATCCGGCCCACCGACACCTGGGCCAGAAGGTCCCAGCACCTCTGACGGCTCGGAATCTCGGCCCGTGTGCCATCCTTCGGCTGCATGGACATCAGGTTGGGGGAAGGCGGTGGCTTCGGATCAGGGCCGAAAGTCCCAATTTCGCTCAAACCGTCCACCGGTCGGCGCCAGGCGACCGCTCATCCCGACGTCAGGGCTACGAAGGGAAGACCAGGACGGCGGCCCCGTTGACCCGGTCACGGGCCAGGTCGGCGAGTGCCTGGTCGGCCCGGTCGCATCCGTAGGCCACCGTGGACACCTGCACCGGGATGCGGGCGGCGGCCTCGAGGAACTCGATCCCGTCGCGTCGGGTGTTGGCGGTCACGCTGCACAGAGCCCGCTCCTCGAAGAGGTGTCGCTGGTAGTCGAGCACCGGGATGTCGCTCAGGTGGATACCGGCGATGGCCAAGGTGCCACCGCGATCGAGGGCTTCCAGCGCCGGGAGCACCAGCGTCCCCACCGGTGCGAACAGGATGGCGGCGTCGAGCGGTTCCGGCGGCGGGTCGGCGGCATCGCCGGCGCTGGCCGCGCCCAGCTCGAGGGCGAGGGCTCGGGCTTCGGGCGACCGGGTCATGACATGCACCCTGGCCCCTTCGGCCATGGCGATCTGGGCCGTGAGATGGGCCGAACCTCCGAAGCCGTAGATCCCGAGCCGTCCCCCTGGCGGGAGTCGGGAACGCCGGAGCGCCCGGTAGCCGATGATCCCCGCACACAGGAGCGGTGCCGCCTCCTCGTCACTGAACCCCTCTGGTACCAGGTATCCGTACTGTTCGTCGACGACGACATGGTCGGCATAGCCGCCGTCGATGTCCCAACCGGTGAAGACAGGCGCGATGCAGAGGTTCTCGCGATCGGCCACGCAGTAGCGGCACGTCCCGCAGGTGTGGGCCAGCCACGGCACACCGACCCGGTCTCCCGTTTTGAAGCGCACGCAGTCCGGCCCGATCTGGTCGACGAGCCCGACCACCTCATGACCGGGGACGACACGGTGATGCCTGGGGGCGAGGTCACCCTCGGCCAGATGGAGATCGGTCCGGCACACGCCACAGACCCGCACTCGCAGGCGCACCTGCCCCGGTCCCGGCACGGGGACGCTCCGTTCGACACGCCGGAGGGGATGGGAGTCGATCGGGCCGGGCGTGTCCACCACCCAGGCCTTCATCGTCTCAGAGGTCATCGTCCGCTCCTCACGGTCGATGTCCAGTCCTCACCGGGCGTCGGACCATGACCGGGCGTCGGACCATGACCCGCGTCGGACCTCACCGGGCGCCGGACCATGACCCGGCGCCGGATCCTCACTGAGGTCACGGTGGATCCTCACCGGTCGTTCGCCGCCGGGCCGGGCCTGATCGGTCACTCCTCGGCGCGGAAGACCAGCACGGGGCAGTGGGCGTTGGTCACGCAGTGCTCGCTCACCGACCCGAGGAGCATGCCCGCGAACTCGCCGTGGCCGCGGCTCCCGACCACGAGCAGATCGGCTCCCTGGGAGGCCTTCACCAGCAACGGCGCAGGATGGCCTTCGAGGACGGTCGGCTTGAAGGTGACGGCGGGATGGACCTTGCGTAGCGGCTCGAGGGTCTTGTCGAGCGATTGTCCTGCCTCGTGGGCCGGGTCGTACCCGCTGGGCACCGGCAACGACCACCCGTAGCTGGTCGGCCACTCCCACGTCATCAGGACCTCGAGATCGGCTCCGGTGAGCTCCGCCTGGCGGGCGGCCCACTCCACCGCCTTCGTCGAGGCCGGCGAGCCGTCGGTGCCGACGACGATCCGATGGCTGCTGTCCGGCTGACTACTCATCATCTGTCCTTTCAAGGGCTCCCGCTGGCATGTCGATCGTGCCCGGTGCGTGTCACGTGCCCGGTCGGGCCCGGGCACTCGGCTCGATGATGGTGCCCCGATCACCCTCGAGCAATTCGGCGGCGTCTTGGAGCCTACCGATCATGGCGCGGTGCCCGGTCGCCTCGACGAACCGGCAGGCGGCCTCGATCTTGGGGCCCATCGAGCCGGGCGGAAACTTCAATGCCCGCAGTTCCGTCGGAGTCGTGCGCAGGATGGCGCGGGCCGATGCGGTACCGAAGTCGGTTTCGACGTGGGGGACATCGGTGAGCAGCAGGAGGGCGTCGGCGTCGATGTCATGAGCCAGCATGGCCGCCGTCAGGTCCTTGTCGACGACGGCCTCGACACCGTGCAGCATCCCATCCCCGCTGCGACTGACCGGAATCCCGCCCCCTCCGGCACAGACGACCGTGGCGCCGTTGGCCACCAGCGTGCGGATGGTCGCCATCTCGACCAGCGAGTGCGGTTCGGGGGATGCGACCACCCGCCGCCACGACCCCCCGTCGGGCCGGATCTGCCATCCGCGCCGGCGGGCGAGGCGCTCGGCTTCTTCTCGTTCGTAGACGGGGCCCACGAACTTGGTCGGGTGGTCGAAGGCCGGGTCGTCGGCACCGACCAGGGTCTGGCAGATGAGGCTGACCACCTCGTGTCCCGGCAGTGCGTTCTCGAGGGCCTGCAGGAGGAAGTAACCGATCATCCCCTGGGTCTGCGCGCCCAACACGTCGAAGGGATAGGGGTGGGGGAGCGCCGGGTCGGTCGCGCTCTCGAGGGCCAGCAGGCCGACTTGAGGCCCGTTGCCGTGGGTGATGACGAGATCGTGGTCGCGGGCCAGCGGGACCAGGGCATCCACAGCCACCTGGACATGCTTCTCCTGGATTTCGGCCAGCGGCGTCTCCCCGCGCTCGAGAAGGGCGTTGCCGCCCAACGCCACCACCAGTCGCATCTCAGTCCCCGATGGTGGCGACCATGGCCGCCTTGATGGTGTGGAGGCGGTTCTCCGCCTGGTCGAAGACGATCGAGGCGGGAGACTCGAACACTTCGTCGGTGACCTCCAGCGCGTCGAGCCCCCACTTCTCGTGGATCTGGCGGCCGATTTCGGTGTCGGAGTTGTGGATGGCGGGAAGGCAGTGCATGAACTTGACCTCGGGGTTCCCGGTGGCCGCCATCAGCTGGGCATTGACCTGGTAGGGCAGCATCCGGTTGATCCGGGCGTCCCAGTCGGAAGGCGGTTCTCCCATCGAGACCCACACGTCGGTGTAGATGAAATCGGCGCCCCTCACACCCGACTGCACGTCGCTCCCGACCGAGATGCGGGCATCCGACCGCTCACCCAGTCGTTTGGCCATGGCCTGCACCTGCGGTGAGGGCAGCAACGTCTCCGGACCCACGATCCGCACGTCCATCCCCAACAGGGACCCGGTGACCAGCAGCGAGTTGGCGGTGTTGTTGGAGGCGTCTCCCAGGTAGCACAGCGTGACCCGCTCGAGGGGCTGATCGTGGTGATCGCGCATGGTGAGCACGTCGGCCAACATCTGGGTGGGGTGCCACTGGTCGGTCAGCCCGTTCCACACCGGCACCCCGGCAAATCTCCCCAACTCCTCGATGGTGTCCTGTGAGAAGCCGCGGTACTCGATGCCGTCGAACATCCGACCGAGCACCCGGGCCGTGTCCTTCATGGTCTCCTTGTGGCCGATGTGGGACTCCTCCGGCCCGAGGTAGGTCACGTGGGCCCCCTGGTCGTGGGCGCCGACCTCGAACGCCGATCTGGTCCGGGTGGAGGCCTTCTCGAAGATGAGGGCGATATTCCGCCCGACCATCCGCTGACGTTCGCTCCCCGAGCGCTTCTCCCGGCGTAGCTCCTCGGCCAGGTCGACCAGGTAGAGGAACTCGAACTTGGTGAAGTCCGCCTCCTTGAGCAGATTCCTTCCCTGAAGGTTCATGGCAGCCCTCCGTTCCGCGGTGACAGGCTATGCCGGATCGCGCTGGATGGGACAGGTCATGCAGCGTGGGCCGCCACGGCCCCGTCCGAGTTCGCTGCCGGCGATGGATACGACCTCGATCCCGTTCTTCCGCAGCATGGTGTTGGTGGCGACGTTGCGCTCGTAGCCGAAGACGACCCCGGGGGCGACGGCGAGGTAGTTGGTGCCGTCGTCCCACTGTTCACGCTCGGCGGCCCGGACATCCTCGTCGGTGGTCAGGACGGTGACCTCGGGGACCTCGAGTAGTCGGGCCAGGGTGTCCCACAAGTTGTGGTTGCGGACCACGGTCAGCTCACCCGGTTTCTCGCCGCCGGCGACGGTCCAGCTGCGCAGGTGCCGGTCGAAGTAGGGGTAGAGCACGAAGGTGGCCCGGTCGACCATGGACATCACCGTGTCGAGATGCATGAACGCGTGCGAACGGGGGAGCTCGATGGCCACCACCGTGGTCGCCTGCCCGGCGTCGAACAGCGCGTGGGCCACTGTCTCGACGGCCATCGGCGTCGTGCGCTCACCCATGCCGATCAGCACGGCGCCGTTGCCGATGACGTGGACGTCACCGCCCTCGATGGTGGCCGGCTGGTAGTTGCGGTCCTCGTCGCCGTAGTAGGTGACGAAATCGGCTTCGGCGAACAGGGGATGGAAGCGGTAGATGGCACGGGTATGGAGCGACTCGCGTTGCCGGGCCGGCTTGGCCATCGGGTTCACCGTCACGCCACCGTAGATCCAGCACGAGTTGTCCCGTTGGAAGAGGTGGTTGGGCAGCGGGGTGAGGACGAAGTCATCGGCTCGCAGCATGTCCCACTTCAGGCTATGGGCCCGCAGCGGTTGCAGGTCGGCCTTCAGCACCCCACCGACCAGGTACTCGGCCAGCTCGGCCCCGTCCAGACCGTCGAACAGCCGCCGAACCGGTCCGACCAACGACGGACCCAGGTTCTCCGGCGTGCACACGCGGTCGAGGACGAAGGCCCGTCCGTCGGGAAGCTCGAGCGTCTCGGCCAGCAGCTGGCCGTAGAGGTGCACCTGCACCCCCTTGTCCCGGAGGGCCTCGGCGAAGGCGTCGTGCTCCTCCTTCGCCTTCTTCGCCCACATCACGTCGTCGAAGAGGAGCTCGCCGATGTTGTCGGGCGTCAGGCGGGAGAGCTCGAGCCCGGGCCGGTGCACGATGGCCTGGCGCAGCCGGCCCACCTCGGATCCCACATTGAAGGTCATGACAGCCTTTCGCCGGTCGGTGGGGCCAGGGACGGGGCGACCAGATCGGCGTCGGACAGCACGGCCGTGTGGCCGTTGCCGCCGTCGTCGCCGGAGGCGCCGTTCACACCGTCGGCCAGCCCCAGCTGGGGGAGGTCCACCGGCTCGCTCCTCTCACCGAGGCGCTCGCGGCGGGCGTTGAGGAAGGCGAACAGGATGAGTCCGGCCAGGATCACCACCAGGGCCTGGTAGACGACCTGGTAGCCGGAGGCGAACGTCACCCACATGGAGAAGAGCACGCTGGCACCGGCCACCGAGAGGTCGCGGGCCAACAGCCACCCGTTGACCGTCCGGCGGCGGGAGACCAGGAAGGTCAGCTGGGCGATGGCCGACATGAAGTAGGGGATGGCCACCGTGACCACGGTGAGATCGACCAGGTAGGTGAAGACGGTCAGCCCGGACGTAGTGGTGTAACGCCACAGCATGAGCAGCGATGGCAGCGCCGTCCCGACGAGGATCCCGAACCAGGCTGTCCCCTTTCGGTCCTTCCAGGCGAAGGGCCGCGGGAACATATCGTCCTGGGCCATGGCCCGGGAGGTCTCGGTCACGATCAGCGTCCAGCCGTTGAGGGCTCCGATTCCCGAGATCACGGCGATGGCGGCGATGAACTTCCCGGCCCATGCCTCGTGGGGGAAGATCGACTGGAAGGCGTTGACGAACGGCGACCCGGTGTTCACGAGCGTGTGGTGGGCGACCAGCCCCATCACCACCGCGGTCACCAGTACGTAGAGCACAGCACTGAGGGCGGTGCCGAGCAGCGAGGCCCGGCTGACGTTCACACGAGGGTTCTTCACCCGCTTGGCCGTCATGGCCGCGGCTTCGACACCGATGAAGGAGAAGAGGGCCACACCGGCGGCGATCCCGATGCCGCTGTAGAGGCTGCCACCGGAGGCGTTGAACGGACCGAAGTGTGCGCTCTGGACGAAGAACCACCCGATGACCCCGACGAAGAGCAGAGGGAGGAACTTGAGGACCACGGTCACGTTCTGGAACCACGCCATCTGGCGGATCCCCACCAGGTTGATGATGGCCGGGACCCACAAGCCGACCATGGCGATGCCCCAGTTCTGGATGCCGCTGACGTGGGCCCACCCGAACAGCGCGTCCACGTAGAACACCCAGGACGAGACGATGGCCGCGTTGCCGGCCCAGGACTGGATCCAGTAGCACCAGCCGACCAGGTAGCCGGCGAAATCGCCGAACTCGTGGCGGGAGTACGCATACAGGCCACCGTCGCTGTTGGGCACCCGTCTGGTGAGCTGACCGAACAGGATGGCCAGCAGCATGGCACCGACGGCGATGACCCCGAGGACGACGATCCCCATGGTGCCCGCGCCGGCGAGCACCGCCGGCATGGTGAACACGCCGGTGCCCACGATGCTGCCGATGACGAGGCCGGTGGCCGAGGTCAGGCCCAGCGCATGGGCTTTCTCCTTGTTGCGCGGTGAGAGTGGTGCCCCGGGGGACCCTGACTGCGGTGGCACTGCCGGCTGCGTCTCCGGCCGTTCGCTGGTGATTGACATTGGTGCTCCTCTCGGGCTGGCCACTGCCGCATCGGCGACCGGGCGCTGCTTCTCGTTCAGACCATTGTGAAACCCGGAGCCGCCGGGGCGTAGGGCCCAAAGTCACGTTGAACTCCCCGGTCCGTGCCTGGCGCGTCGCTTGGGCGCGCCCGCCGCGGTGCCGGTGCCAAGGTGAATTCGGCGCGCGCCTGACCGCGTGGGTTGGACAACAGGGTGTGCACCAAGTCAGGGCCGGCGGACCACCGGGGCGATCGGCAACAGGTGGTGCGCCAAGCGCGGGACGGGCCAGCCGGCGTCCCCGACGGCCTGCCGGCTACCGGCCACTCCGCTGCCGGCTACCGGCCACTCGGCATCCGGCTACCGGCCACTCGGCTGCCGGCTACCGGCCACTCGGCTGCCGGCTACCCCCGGTGGCTACTGGAGGGTGGGGACCTGCCAGGTGAGGATGGTCCCACCGTTGGCGCCGTCGTCGACCAGGAACTCGCCGTGCAGCTTCTCGGCCCGGCGTCCCATGTTCGCGAGCCCGAGGCCCCCGCCCTGGTCCGAGCAGGCCATCCCGCGTCCGTCGTCGATGACCTGGAGCCGGCAGGACCCGTCGGCCACGCGGATGGCGACGGTAGCTGCAGACGCCTCGGCGTGACGGCCGATGTTGGTCACCGCCTCGCGGATGACGGCCAGAAGGTGCTCGCGGACGACATCGGGGACGGCCGTATCGACGGGCCCGTCGAACGAAGCACGGACACCGAACCCGACGACCGGTTTCAGGTCGGTGAGGAGCGAGACGACATCGTCGCGGAGTCCCCGGCCGATCCTGGCCGTCCCGAGCTCGAAGATGCTGGTGCGGACCTGTCGGATGGTGTCGTCGATGTCGGCGATGGTCGATGTCAGCCGATCGGCGTCCGCTCCCGCCGAGGGGTTGGACGCCATGCTCTGCAGGGAGAGTCCGATGGCGAACAGGCGCTGGATGACCGTGTCGTGCAGGTCCCGGGCCAGCCGGTCCCGCTCCTCGTAGATGGCGACTTCTTGGACCCGCTGGTGGAGCCGGGCGTTCTCGATGGCGATGCCGGCAGCCAGGGCGAGCGCCTCGATCAACGCCTCGTCGTCGCCGGTGAATTCCTTCCACCCGACCTTGTCGGTGAGGTAGAGGTTGCCGTACACGTCGTCGCGCACCTTGACGGGCACACCGAGGAACGAGGTCATCGGCGGATGGTTGGCGGGGAATCCGTAGCTCTCGGTGTGGGAACCCAGCTCCGTGACCCGTAGAGTACGGGGCTCGGTGATCAGCATGCCGAGGACGCCCCTCCCAGTGGGACGCGACCCGATCCGCTCCTCCTCTTCGGAATCGAGCCCGACCGTGATGAACTCGGAGAGCGCGGTGCCATTGTTGTCCAGGACCCCGAGCGCGCCGTAACGGGCGTTGGTCATCGAGCAGGCCTCCTCGACGATGTGCCGTAGCAAGGAGGGCAGGTCGAGGTCGGCCTCCAGAAGCAACGTGGCTTCGAGCACTCGCCGGAGTTTGGCGGGATCCTCAATCGAGTGGTACGGCACGAGGTCCTCCAGTCGAGCACCAGGGCTCGAGGCCCATCTGCGGCCGGAGCAGCTATGGTTGTAACCGCTGGCCGCGAACAGATTGTAGCGCGGTCGGCGACCCGGAAGCTCCGGTCATTGACCCGGTAGCGACCGTGCAGGTGCCTGGGAACAGTTCGAGGAGCGGCTGAATGAGCATACGGATCTTCCTCCTCGACGATCACGAGATCGTCAGGACCGGGCTCCGATCGATGTTCGAGGCGGCGGAGGGCTTTGTGGTCGTCGGCGAGGCGGCCACCGCCGGCGAGGCCCTGGACCGGATCCCTCCCACCAGCCCCCATGTGGCCATCCTGGACGTCCGGCTCCCCGACGGGAGCGGCATCGAGGTCTGCCGCGAGATCCGGTCGAACTCGCCCGAGATCGCCTGTGTGATGCTCACCTCCTATGCCGACGACGAGGCGCTTTTCGCCGCCGTCATGGCCGGCGCGTCCGGCTATGTGCTGAAGCAGATCGGGGCATCAGACCTGGTGGGCGACGTTCGAAAGGTCGCCGAAGGGCAGTCGCTGCTGGATCCTGCGCTCACCCAGCGCGTCCTCGAGCGACTGCGCGAGGGATCCCAAGAAGACCCGCTGCTGGCCAGCCTCACCCAGCAGGAACGTCGCATCCTCGACCTCATCGCCGAAGGACAGACCAACCGGCAGATCGCCGCCGCACTCTTCCTGGCCGAGAAGACGGTGAAGAACTACGTCTCGAACATGCTGGCCAAACTCGGGATGGAGCGCCGGACCCAGGCGGCCAGTTACGCCACCCGGGTGTCCGAGCGCTCGGCCAACCGCCGTCGTGACGACGCCACCGGAACGTGAGCGCGCCGGCTCGAACGGCCTGGGGCACAGGCATGGATGGCCCAGGGAAAAGGTAGGAGCCCAGGGCAAAGAGAGGAGCCAGTAGGGCTTGCACCCTACGGGCCGAGGGGAATCCCCCTGGACTCGAGCATCCGCTCCATCCGCCGTCGCTCGACCTCTGGGATCCCGAACCGACGGGGATCGCATTCGATGCCCACCCGTCGGGCGTAGGTGAGAAGGGCCGCGTCGTACGCCAATTGGTCGGCCAGGGCCACGGCGGCCAAGTCCTGGTCGTCGGGCGTCGACCTGTTCCAGGTGACTGCTCGTCGGCGGCGGACGACCTGCGCCAGTGCCTCGCTGGCCGACACCGAGTCCGGGGAGGATTCCGTCTCGTTGAGTATCGCTTCGAGCAGTTCGATGTAGATCGAGCTGGGCTGGGTGGCGGGCGACTGACGCGGTCCAGCCGTGGGCTCCACCGGGTTCCCGAACTGCCCGCCATGTGCCCGGTCGGCTCTCGGGTTGCTCGATTGCCCCACGGTAAGCCTCCCTGTCGGTCTTCTACGGCTCGGCGGTCGTGGTCTCGTTCAATGATCCCGGGCATCGCGCGCCGTTGTCCAACCACGGTGGCAGGCCTCGCCCTTCCCGGTTAGGGCCAAACGTCCCGACACTTCACCGGAGCCCGGGAGATCGTGGACCTTTGGCCCTATGCCCGGGCCCGACGTTGTCATCCAATAGAGGGGACGGCATGTGTGTGCCGCAGGCGAAAAGGAGGACACCATGAAGTATTCCGACAGCCATCGGGGCCACAGCACGGGAAGTGGCCGATCAGGCCGGGCGGCACTCAACCCCTACTACATCGAGGACATCGCCCTTACGCCCCGCGATCTCGACCGGGCCCGGTCGATCGACACTCGGATCATCATCCCCCGGTAGGCGGAGTGTTGTGACCGACGGAAGGGCACGCCATGTCAGAAGATGACCGGGACATCCGGAGCCGAGCTCATCGAGGGCCCATCGTGGTCGGTGTCGATGGATCGGAGCACTCGAGGCTGGCCCTCAAATGGGCAGCCGACGAAGCCCAACGGCACGGCTCGGACCTCAGGGTCATGTATGCCCTGACCGATGCGCCGAAGGACGTGCCCGCATGGTACTCATCCGATACCTCCGACCTCTCGCCAGGGGAGGCGATCATCGATGACGCGGTCGGCCTGGTGGCCACCCGGCATCCGTCGGTGGTGGTGCGGGGTGAGATCGTCGACTGGCCGGCTCCGCTCGTGCTCACCGTGGCCAGCCGGTCCGCCGACCTGTTGGTGGTCGGCGCCCGCGGTCTGGGTGGGTTCGAAGAACTCCTCATCGGATCGGTGAGCGACCAGTGCCTGCAATATGCCCACTCCCCGGTCGCCGTCGTCCACTGCGATACCGACGACATCCCCTACCGGTCTCTCGAACCGCGGATCGTGGTCGGCATCGACGGTTCGCTCGGATCCACCCGGGCGCTGCAGTGGGCACTCGGCGAAGCCGCCGTGCGCTCGGCGTCGGTGGAGGCCGTCTACGCGTGGCAGTACCCGCCCATCGGGACCTTCGTCGTGCGGCCCGTGCACGGATCGGAGCTGGTCTCCCAAGAAGTCGTGGACGCCGCCACCGAGCACGCCGAACGCTTTGCTCCCGAGGTGCCCTTCAAGGCCTGGGCTCCGTGCCACGCGACGGTTCCGGCGCTCCTCGACGCGTGCCAGGGGTCCGATCTGCTGGTCGTGGGATCCCGTGGGCACGGGGGCTTCCGCGACGCACTGCTCGGCTCGGTGGCCCACCAGTGTGCCCGATACGCCGAATGCACGGTCATCGTCACTCGGCCACCGATCGGTGAGACCGGACCGGCAGGCGGTTCCTACGCGCCGGCCGATCTGATGGTGGACGATGTGCCGGGGCGTCCGGCCTGAGCCGGACGACCACCCACGATGGACACCACCGCACCCGATCGCTATCCGGCCGAGCTGTCGTGCACCGCCGAGGGGCGGGACGGGCTCATCGTCCACCTTCGGCCGATCCGGTCCGACGACGGAGAGCGACTGGTGGAGTTCCACGGGCATCTGTCGACCCAATCCGTCTACCGCCGCTTCTTCTTCGTGCACCCGAGGCTGTCGGCCGCGGAGATCGAGAAGTTCACCCATGTCGACTATCAGGACCGCCTGGCCCTGGTGGCAACGGACGGCAGTCGTCTGATCGCGGTCGGACGCTACGAACGCATCCCGGGGACGCCTGAGGCCGAGGTGGCCTTTGTGGTGGCCGACGAGTTCCAACACCGGGGGATCGCCACACTCCTGCTGGAGCATCTCGCTTCTGCAGCCTTGGACCACGGGATCACCACCTTCGCCGCCGAGACGCTGGCGGAAAACCACGACATGATCGATGTGTTCATGAAGTCGGGATTTCACGTCACGGCCAGCTACCAGTACGGGACGATGACGGTCCGGTTCCCCATCGAGCCCGACGACGGATACCGGGCGGCGTGCGCGGCGCGGCACCACCAGCTGGAGGACGGACGGCTGGACAGCCAGCCGGAAGACCCGCCTCGGGAGGACGGTGTGGAGGACGGTGTGGAGGACGGGCAGCCGAAGGACCGACCCCTGGAGGACGTGCAGCTGGAGGACGGCCAGCCGGAGGACGGTGCTCGGGGCTGAACGGCTGAAGCGGCGGTTCAGACGGGATCCTTGACCCCGCGCCACAGCCACTGGGCGATCTCGGGCGGGTCCTCGCCGTGCTCCCGGCCGTAGCGGCGGGCGTCGAGACTGGCGTCGATCATCTGCTGGCGCAGGGTGGCCGTCCGGGCCCGAGGCCCGGGACCCGATCCAGCACGTCGATGACCAGGTGGAAGCGATCGAGATCGTTGAGCATCACCATGTCGAACGAGGTGGTCGTGGTCCCTTCCTCGTTGTAGCCACGGACATGGGAGTTGTGGTGGTTGGTCCGGTCGTAGGTCAGCCGGTGGATGAGGGCCGGGTGGCCGTGGTAGGCGAAGATCACCGGTAGAGGAAATTGAGGCCGGGTCCCCCGGTGGCCCAGCAGCCGGGGCTTCATGTCCTCGGGGCGGAGCGGCCGGTGGAGCAACGGGTTGTCCATGAGGTAGATCTGGCCCGCGGTCAGATAGTTGGCCGCCCGGAAATAGGAGTCGAGACGGGCCAGGTCGTCCTGGCGCGACATGGACGTCGCCGAGAGTTCGGTGCCGGCCATCAGGCGCTCCTCCGGGGTGTCAGGGTGATGCTGCTCATCGCACCCATGGCGCCGTGGCGCCGTCTGGCAGAGTAGGCCGGTGAAGAGTGGACCGGTGCAGAGCAGGTGGGAGGAGGCGGGTGAACGTACTCGTGGTCAACGCTGGTTCCAGCAGCTTGAAGCTGCGGCTGCTGGACGATTCGGATGGCCTCGTCGCATCGAGTGACCTCCCCAGGCAGGAGGCGGCGGAGCTGGCCGGCGCACTGGAGGAATTCCTACGCCGCGCCCCCGATGTCGGCGTCGTCGGTCACCGCGTGGTCCATGGCGGTTCCGAGTTCACGCAGCCCATCCTCCTCGACGATCGGGCCGATGCGACCCTGGAGGCGCTCGCCGATCTTGCCCCCCTGCACAATCCCCTCGGTCTGGCCGCCATCCACGCCCTGCGGTCCCTGCGTCCGGGCCTGCCCCAGGTCGCCTGCTTCGACACCAGCTTCCATGCCGGCATGCCCGCCAAGGCCTCGACCTACGCCATTCCCCGCGCCTGGCGGGAGCGGTGGGGTATCCGGCGGTACGGTTTCCACGGGCTCAGTCACGAGTGGGCCAGCACGAGGGCCGGCGAACTCCTGGGTCGGCCCCGGGAGGAGCTCCGTCTGGTGACGGCGCATCTCGGCGCCGGCGCCTCGCTGGCTGCGGTGGCCTCCGGTCGCTCGGTCGACACGACCATGGGGTTCACCCCGATGGAAGGTCTGGTGATGGCGACCCGGTCGGGCAGTGTGGATCCAGGCCTCGTCCTGTGGGTGCAGCGGCACGGTGGGCTCTCCGCCGACCGGGTGCAAGAGGCGTTGGAGCACGAATCGGGATTGCGCGGGCTGTGGGGGGAGTCCGGCGATCTCCGCCGGGTGATGGGGGCCATGGACGAGGGGGACCGGGACGCCGAGCTGGCCTATGAGGTCTACGTGTACCGGATCCAGACCTCGGTGGCCGCCATGGCCGCGGCCATGGGTGGGATCGACGGTCTGGTGTTCACCGGTGGGGCCGGTGAGGCGGCACCCCGGCTTCGGGCGGACGCCTGCGCCGGGCTCGGCTTTCTCGGGCTGGTCCTGGACGGCTCCCACAACCTCGACTGCCGGGGTGACAGCCTGATCTCCGGTTCCGGGGAGCTCCCGGCCGTACTCGTCGTCCGCGCCCGCGAGGATCTCGTCATCGCCCGTCACGTGCGCGAGCTCATCGGATGAAGGCTGCCGGGCCCAAGGGCAAGACTAGATCGCCCGGTGGATCTGGAACCGTCGACCCGTGACGATGTCCGGCCGGATGACCAGAAGCATGTCCCCGGGCTCGGGGACGAGCGGGTGGGCCGCGGCTTGCAGCTCCTCCCGGGTGGGTGACTCGATCAGCGTGGCCAGCCCGCGGACGAGCACGCTCCAGGCCGTGTGGTCTTCTGCGTCGACATGGTCGACCTCGAAGGCCACCAACCGGCCGGCACCGGATGACGTGAGGAAGCCGGTTCCGGTCCGGATCACGACCTCGCCGTCCCCGTACGAGAAGTTGACCGGGAGCACCACCGGGGCCTGGTCGGTCGGAATTCCGAGCCGGCCGATTCCGCCTTCTTTTGCCGTGAGGGCCAACAGCCGCTTGCACTCGGAAGATGGGAGTACCGTCGTCCCACTCTCGTCGATCCACATGCGTCCACCATGTCACCGAACCGGCGTCGGGGCCAGAGGCTTTCGTCACACGGAGGTGGGTGGGTCACACCATGGACTTTCGGCCCTGGCCTACGGTCGCCGCTCCCGGGACAATGGGCGGCAACAGGGTATGAATCGGGCCAGGTGATCGGGAACCGGGATCGGGCCCCGGAAGAGACAAGAGGAGCCATGACCCCTACAGGTGAGGACGCATGACCCCTTCCGGTGAGGTGGCGGGCGCCACCGATGGTTCGACCGTCGACGATCGGATCCAGGTGGTCGAGCGCATCGTGGTCGGGGTCGACGGCTCCCTCGGGAGTACACGGGCCCTGGACTGGGCCGCGGCCGAGGCCGAGCGGTGCCGGGCCGTGCTCGCGGTGGTGGGTGCCTGGGAGTTCGGCGGCTTCACCGGAGCGATGGTCGACACCGGCGATGCCCGGAGCGCGGTCGACGCGGCCCTGGACCGGCTGGCCGAGGGGCACCCCGGGGTCAGCGTCGAACGGAAGGTGAGCCACGACCCGGCCGCGTACGCGCTCATCGAAGCGGCCGCGGAGGCCGACCTCTTGGTGGTCGGGTCCCGCGGCTTCGGCGGATTCCGGGGCCTGCTCCTCGGGTCGGTCGGGCAGCACTGCCTGACCCATGCACCCTGCTCGGTGGCCATCGTCCGGCCGGCCGAAGCCTCGACGACCAACGGGCCCCAAGTCGTGGACGGTCGGGCCGGTCGGATCGTCGTCGGTGTGGACGGTTCCGAGGGTGCCAACCTGGCCCTCGACTGGGCGCTCGGTGAGGCCCGCCGCACCGGTGGCGAGATCGACATCGTGGCCTCATCGGTGCTCGCGAGCACCTCCGGCTACGTGGTCACGGTGGATGTCGGTGTCCCCGACGCCGCCACGCAGGTGGTCGGGGACGCGTTGGCCCGTGTAGCCGGAGTGGCACCCGGGATCGTCGTCCGCGGAGCGACCAGAGGTGACCCGCCGGCCGTGGCGCTGGTCGACGCCAGCCGGGAGGCCGGCCTGTTGGTCCTCGGGTCGAGGGGGCTCGGTGCGTTCCGCGGCCTGCTCCTCGGATCGGTGAGCCACCACCTGGCCTCGCACGCGCACTGCCCGGTCGTGGTGGTCAGAGCGCGGCCTTCCGCTTGAGGGGACGGGCGGGCCTCCTCTCTCCTGGTGGGCGGCAGTCGTCTGCTGGTGGTCGGCACCCGGCCAGCGAGAGCGGGGCGGCGCTTGGTCGGTCCATCCGCGTTGGTGAATGCTGTCAGTGACCAGAGGAGATCGATGGACCTGAACCGAGCCGGCCCTGCGGTTCCCATCCGTTCGGCTGACGATGTGCCCGCCACACCGGACGAAGCGGTGACGGACCCTGCCTCGAGGAGCCGGCGCTGGGCGGCACTGGCCGTGCTGTGCGTCACCCTGCTGCTGATCAGTCTGGACAACACGGTTCTGAACGTGGCCCTCCCGACGATCACCCGCAGCCTGGGTGCCAGCTCCAGTGAATTGCAGTGGGTGGTCGATGCCTACGCAGTGGTGTTCGCCGGTCTGCTCCTGTCGCTCGGGGCGCTCGGGGACAGGGTCGGTCGGAAGTGGGTCTTCATGGCCGGTCTGGTCGTCTTCGGGGGCGGCTCGGCCCTTGCCGCGTGGTCGGGGAGCCCCGACCGCCTGACCCTGGCCCGTGCGGTCATGGGTGTCGGTGCCGCCGCCCTCATGCCGTGCACGCTCTCGATCCTCAGCAACATCTTCACCGCCGAACGGGACCGGGCCCGGGCCATCGGGATCTGGTCCGGCACCACCGGCATCGGGGTCGCCCTCGGCCCCATCCTGGGCGGCGTGCTGCTGGCCCACTTCTGGTGGGGATCGGTCTTCCTGGTGAACGTCCCGGTCGCCTTGTGCGGGCTGATCGCGGCCATCTGGCTGATACCCAACTCGAAGAACCCGGCCTGCATGCGTCCCGACCCGGTCGGCGCCGGCCTGTCCATTCTCGGGCTCGGTCTGCTGCTGTGGGGGATCATCGAGGCGCCCGGACGGGGATGGACCTCGTTGCCGATCGCCGGCTCGCTGGCCGCGGCCGTCGTGGTCATCGCCGGCTTCATCATCTGGGAGCGGCACATCGACCACCCCATGTTGCCCCTGCGCTTCTTCTCCAACCGCCGCTACAGCGCAGCCATCGCCGCCCTGGCCCTGGTGCTGTTCGCGCTGCTGGGCATGTTCTTCCTCATGACCCAGTACCTCCAATTCGTGTTGGGGTACAGCGCCCTCCAGGCCGGCGTGCGGGTCGCGCCGGTGGCGCTGACCCTGCTGGTCATCGCCCCCTTCTCGGTGGTCGTGGCCCGTCGGATCGGGACCAAGATCGTGGTCGCGACCGGATTGGCCCTGATCGCCTTGGCGCTCGGGCTGCTGTCGCGGACGACGGTGACGGGGACCTACCGGGACTGCGTCATCCCCTTCGTGATCGTCGGCATCGGGGTGGCCCTGGGTCTGGCCCCTTGTACGGAATCCGTGATGGGATCGCTCCCGCGCCGGGAGGCCGGGGTCGGTTCCGCCACCAACGACACCTCCATGCAGGTCGGCGGCGCACTCGGCGTGGGCGTCCTCGGCACCGCACTCAACCTTCGCTACGAGCACCTGATGGCAGCCGCGGTCGGGCACGCCGGTGTGCCGGGCTCCATCCGGGTGCTCATCGAGAGCTCGGTGGGCGCCGCCCTGGCGGTGGCCACGCACGTCCCGGGCAAGCTCGGAGACGAGCTCGCCCTGGTGGCCCGCCGTTCCTTCATCTCGGGGATGGATCTCGCCCTCATCGTCGCGGCGTGCGTGGTCGGGGTGGCCGCCATCCTGGTCGTCGCGCTGCTCCCCAACTGGGGCACCGAGGTGTCCGAGGACGGAACGGCAGTGCGCCAGGCGAGCCGATCGGGCGACGGTCGGCCGCTTTGAAGTCGGCGCCGGACGAACCGGCTACGCGACCCGCCGCCCGTAGATTCCGCGTACGTCCCCGTCGCCGTCCTCCAGTACGTCCACATCCCGGTACCCGGACGCGATGAAGGTCTCCCGCGCCCGGATGACTTGATCGCCGCCGATCTCGAGCAGCAGCCATCCGCCGAGCCTGACCCACCGAGGGCTCCTGCCGATGGCCCTCGACACGACGGCCATCCCTCCGGGGCCGCCGTCCAGGGCGACCGGGGGCTCGAACCCCTGTACGTCGCGGGGCAGGAACCGGAGTGCCTCCGTCGGGACGTAGGGGAGAACGCCGGTCATCACGTCGACCCGCGAGGCCATCGCCGCCGGCAGGGGCTCATCCAGATCCCCCATGACCACCGCCACCCCGTTGCCGCGGGCGCACCGCGCGGCCGTGGCATCGACCTCGGTGGCCAGGACGGCGGCTCCGGGATGGGCCGACTGCATGACCATGGCCACGGCCCCGGAGCCGGTACACAGGTCGACGCCGATCCCCTCGGGCGGCAGCAGCCGTGCGGCCAGGAGGGCGAGCGGCTCGGATTGCCACCTGGGCACGAAGACGCCCGCTTCGATGGCGACGGTGAGGCCGCAGAAGACGGTTTCGCCGGTGATCCAGGCCAGGGGCTCACCGGTCAGGCGGCGGTCCACCATGCGCTGGAGCCCGTCGCCGTCGGGTGCGGCCCGGACGAGCTCCTCGGCCTCCTCCTCGGCGGCGACACAGCCTCCGGCCCGGAGCGCGGCAGTGACCGCGGCAGTGACCGCGGCAGTGACCGCGGCAGTGACCGCGGCGGCCTGGTCCTTGCCGTCCATCACCCCATGTTGCTACGGCTCAGGCGTGGCGGGCCCGAGCCGGGCCGTGGCCCCGCGGGCTCGTGGCCACGCGGCGTAGGCGCGTCCGAGGCCGTAGGAGGTCGCGCTCAACCCGCCGACGAAGAACCCGACGGGCCAGTCCGTCTCGTAGGAGAGCGCGATCGAGGCCCACACGACGATCAGCGCCACGGCGACAGACCCGAACAGGGCGACCCCCGGCCGGTCGGTGACGCACCGGGCTGCCGCCGGGGGTCCGATCATGAGGCTGAAGATCAACAGCGCCCCGACCACCGGCACCGTCATGGTGGTGGCGCAGGCCACCACCACCAGGAACGCCATCTCCGTACGGTGGGGCCGGAGCCCGCCGGCGGCGGCGATGTCGGGCACGATCGACGTGAGCATGAGGCGGCGGTAGAGGACGGCGACGGCGGCGATGCACACCAGACCGAGCCCGGCGATGGGCAGGAGCTCACCGGTGCTGACGCCGAGGATCTCGCCGAACAGGAGCGAGAAGATCTGGGGCTCGTACTCGGTGCTCTGGCTGAGGAAGGCGGCACCGAGGGCGAGCATCATCACCAGCGCCAGGGCGGTGGCCACATCGGCCTTGCCCCGTCGGCCGAGTGACCCGATCCCGAGGGCCGCGCCGAGGGAGAAGACACCCAGTCCGACCAGTGGGTTGATGCCGACGAGGCTGGCCCCGGCGGCGCCGGCAAAGGCGCCGTTCGGGATGGCATGGGCGGGAAAGGCGGCGCCCCGCAGCACGACGAAGAACCCGACGACACCGGCCACGATGGCCACCATCGTGGCCACCTCCCAGGCATTGGCCATGAAGCCGGTGAACATCAGGCTCCGGGCTCCATGGCGGCGAGATCGCCGGCCCGTCGGTGAAGCCCGGGCCGGGCCGGGCGTCTTCGACGGCTCCCCCTCCGCCCCTGGTGCCGGCGGACCATGGGCAGGCCGGAGGCCAGATAGAGCAGGAATGTGACGGTGACCACGAAGAAGCTGACGGGCAGGCCTTGGCTGGACGGGACCCAGTAGTCGCTGTCGTAGGCCAGCAGGATGCCGAGCAGGGTGGCGAAGATGCCGAGCCCGCAGGCGACGACCAACGCCGTGCCGATGGTCCTGGTCACCCGCAACGCGGTGGCCGCCGGACCGATGAGCAGCGCAGTGGAGAGGATCGTCCCGATGGCGATGGAGGACAGGCCGACCGACACCGCGAGGGCCAGCATGAACAGGAGGCCGATGCGGCGCAGGCCGATGCCCCGGGCGGAGGCAAGCTCGGGGCTAAGCGAGCTCAGGAGTAGCGGGCGGTGGATGGCGGCGACCAGGGCGACGGTGGCGGCACTGAGGGCGATGACGACCGGGACTGTGGACGGGGCGATGGTGAAGATCGATCCGAAGAGGATCTGTTGGGTGGCTCCGGTCGTCGCGCTCTTGGTCGTATCGAGGTAGAGGAACAGCGCAGCCAGGCCGGTGGCGGCGCCGAGCACGATGCCGGTGGCCAGATCGCGGCTCCTGACCCGCTGCACGCCGATGAGATCCATCGCACCACCACCGATCACCCCGCCTCCGATGAAGCCGACCAGGGGGCTGAAGCCGAAGTAGAAGGCGCCCGAGCCCCCGGTCGTGGCCAGATCCGTCAGTGCGTGGCCGGCGAACGACTGGCTCCGCACCACGGTGTAGACACCCACGATGGCGGAGCAGATGGCGGTCACCGCGCCGATGGCGGCCGCGGTGTGGACAGGCCCGCTCGAGAAGAACCCGGGCTCGAACAGGAGGTGCACCGCTCAGGAGAGGGTCAGGGTCGGATGGTCGGGGATGTCGCCGGCCTCGGCACCGGGTTCCGACACGACGAGCACCCGGCCGTGGAGCTTCAGCACATCGACGTGGTGCCCGTAGAGCTTGCTGAGGACCTCGGACCGCACGACCTCCTCGGTCGTCCCGCTCGCCGCCCGCCCGTCGGCCACGTAGACGATCCGGTCCATCACCGGAAGCAGGGCGTTCATCTCATGGGCCGAGAGGAGGATGGCCACCTCGTGATCGGTCGCCACCCGGTGGAGCAGGCTGACGATCTCCTGCACGCTCTTCGGGTCGAGGTTGGCCAGCGGCTCGTCGAGGAGGAGGAGCTTCGGCCGGCTGATGAGGGCGTGGGCGATCAGCACGCGCTGCTGTTCGCCTCCGGAGAGGCTCCCGACCCGGCTGTCGGCGAACTGTTCGGCATCGACGCTGCGGAGCATCTCCTCCACCAGCTGGCGCTGGTCTGTGGAGCGCCGGCCGAAGCCGAAGCGGTGGCCGTCCAATCCGAGCGCGACCAGATCCCGGGCCCGGACCGGTATGTCCGGGTCGAGTGAGACCTTCTGGGGCACGTAACCCAGCGAGCGTCGGTGCTGTGAGAGCGGTGACCCGAGCACCCGTACCTCTCCCGAGTCCGGTCGCTGGAGCCCGAGGATGATCCGCAGCAATGTGGTCTTGCCCACCCCGTTGGACCCGATGAGCCCGGTGAACTCGCCCTTGTGGACCTCGAACGAGACGTCATCCAAGATGGTGCGGCCCGAGAAGGTGATTCCCACCTTGTCGACGGTGAGAACGGGAACGGGGACGTCGGTCACAGGTGCTCCGTGGAGGTTCGATGGGCCACCGCGGCCTCGATGGCCGCAACCTCCGCCACCATCCAGGACTGGTAATCGTAGCCGGGTGCCGGCATCGTCTCGTAGACCCCGACGACCGGCACACCGGCCGATTGCGCGGTCTGTTTGACCGAGGCGGTCAGGGAGTCGACGACCTGCTGGTTGTAGCAGAAGACCTTGACCTGATGTTTGGTGAAGAAGCCGTCCTCGAGCGTGATGTCCTCGGGGGCCGGATCGACCCCGTTCATGATGTCGGCCTGGAACGCGAACGGTGTCACGTTCTTCATGCCCATGGCCTCGAGCAGGTAGTCGGCCACCGGCTCGGTGGTGGCCACCGGGGTTCCGGCGTAGCGGTGCCTGAAGGCCGAGATGGCGTGCAACCAGGGCGTGAGGGAGGAGTCGAATGCCCGCAGCCTCGCCTCGAAGTACGTCCGGTGGCCGGGGTCGAGCCCGGCGAGGTCCGACGCCATCACCTTGGCCACCGCCGGCATGGTCCTCGGGTCGTACCAGAGATGCGGGTTCGGCGTGCTGTCCGGCAGGCCGAGGACGTGTTGGGCCACGATCACCTTCCGGGCCGGGTTCGGGGATGCCGACTCGATCTTGTCCATGAAATCGTCGTACCCGATCCCGTTCTGGACGATCAGGTCGGCTCCGGCCACCTCCTCGGCCACGCTGGTGCTCGCCTCGAAGGTGTGCGGATCGGTGTTGGGGTTGTCGAGGATGGACGACACCCGGACGTAACGGCCACCGATCTGGCTGAGCACGTTGGCGTACTGGTTTTCGGCGCCGACCGCGTTGATCACGCCGGGCGCCGAACTGCTCCCCGAAGCTGCGGTCGTGCATCCGGCGCCGAGGGCGGCGACAACGCCGACAGCCGCCAACCGGGCTAGGACCTGCGACCTGCGCCGGATCGTTTTCGACCAACCGTGTGCACCCACGACGGTTAGGTTAGAGTGAGACTCAGTCTCATTACAAGTGAGACAGAGGCCGAGACTGAGGCCGAGCCGCGAGCGGTGTGAGGCCGTAACGAGCGGTGAGAGGCCGCGAAAAGGAGCGAGCGATGGCATCGAGAGGAGAGAGGTCGTCGACGTCGCTCCCCACCGACAACGATCTGCACGAGCTCGTCGAGGTCAGGCTCCGTCGGGTTGATCTTCGCTACACGGCCGGGCGGCGGGCCATCGTCGACATGCTCGCCTCGGTCGGCCACCCGGTGAGCATCTCTGATATCGCGGCCCGGCTTCCGGAGGTTCCGAGGAGTTCGGCCTACCGCCATCTGGTCGATCTCCAGGGTGCTGGGGTCGTGCGGCGGATCGCGGCCAAGGACGAGTTCGCCCGGTTCGAGCTGGCCGAGGACCTCACCGAGCACCACCACCATCTGCTGTGCACGATCTGCGGCCGGGTCACCGACGTCACCCCGACCCCGGCCTTCGAGCGGACGGTGGCCAAGATGGTGCTCGAGCTGGCCGCCCAGCAGGGCTTCCGACCGGCCTCACATGCGCTGGATGTGACCGGACACTGCGCCACCTGCGACTAGTCCGACCTACCATCGTGGCGAGGAGGCTGGGCCATGGAGATCCGGGTCGTGGGGCGAGGGGAAGGGGAGAGGACCTACAGCGCCCGGGGCAGCGTGATGTTCTTCAAGGCCCTGGCCGAGCGCGACGACGGCGATTTCTCGCTGATGGAGCGAACGCTGCCTCCGGGCGGCCGTCGGCCCCCGGCGCACCGGCACACCAATTGCTCGGAGGGCTACTTCGTGCTCGAAGGACTGGTGTCCGTCGTCGTAGAAGGAGAAGAGCTGACCGTCGGGCCGGACGAGTTCCTGCTGGTGCCGCGCGGTACCGCCCACACGTTCGGCAACGCCGGCGAGGTCGAGGCCAGGTTGCTGGTCATCCACGCGCCGGCCATGGATGCCTATTTCGCCGGCCTCCACGACCTGTGGAACCAGGGGGAACCGCCCTCCCCTGACGAGGAGCGGACTCTGATGGCTCGCTTCGGGATGGAACCGGCAGAGTGACGGCGGTCAGCGAGGGCGGTCGGATTCGCCCGGACGGCTGACGGGTCCCGGGCGGCTGAAGGGCTACGGACGGCTGAAGAGCTCCCGGGCAGCTGATGCGCTACTGCAGGCAGGGAAGAGGTGGGTGACGACGACCGACGTGGTCAGGACGCCCGACGATCATCCATCGGCTCGGCCGACCACTGGTGTCGACACGTCCGGCACTGCAGGCTCAACCCCCCGCTGACAATGCCCGTCCCCCACACGACAAGGATCGGAGACTCGCGGGACATGCACCTCGGGCAGCTCATGTCAGGCTTCGGTAGTTCCATCTCACCGACCTCGGAACCGTGGTCAGACCGCCGATCCAATCTCGCCAATGGGGCCAACGCTAATAACGCCGGTCGGCCCGGGCAAATCGATTCCGCGCCCCGGCCGGCCCGGGGCCGCCCCGGGGCCATGAGTTCGTCATGGCCCCGATTCCGGCTGAAGGTGGGCCGGCTGACCCGGTCCCGGGCTTGGTCCGCGCCCGCCGGTGGGTCGGGGACTTCTGACTAGGCTCCGGGGTCCGTGCCCTTGGGGGTCCGTGCCCTTGGCGGACCGTGCCCTTGGAGGAGCGGCGTTGGAGTGAACTGACATGCCGGGGCAGACCTGACAGGCCAGGCAGAGGAGGACACGATGACCAGCACCGACCTGTTGGTGGATTCCTTTCAGAGGATCCGCGATGCGGTCTATCCGGCCGTGACCGGTCTCTCCCCCGAGGAGCTGACGTTTCGGCCCGACAGCGAGTCCAATTCGATCGCCTGGCTCGTGTGGCATCTGACTCGGATACAAGATGACCACGTGGCCGGTCTCGACGGCAGCGAGCAGGTGTGGACGGCGGGCGGATGGGCGGACCGGTTCGGACTGCCCCTCAATACCGCGGACACCGGTTACGGCCACGATCCCGATGCGGTGGCGGCGGTCACTGCCGAGGCAAACTTGTTGCTCGGCTATTTCGAGGACGTCCACGAAAGGACGCTCCGGTTCGTCGGCTCGGTCCGCGAGTCCGATCTGGCCCGGGTGGTGGACGAACGTTGGGATCCCCCGGTGACGATGGGCGTCCGCCTGGTGAGTGTCATCGCCGACGACCTTCAGCACGTGGGCCAGGCCGCCTACGTCCGGGGGATCGTCCAGAGACGCTGAGCGGACGGTGGGTGGACCGGGCCCGGCGGAGGTGGGGCCGGGACTCGGCGTTGACGGTCTCGCCGGGGCACAGGGGGTCGGCCCGGTGAAGCAGTAGTGTTCGCTCCATGGCCGTCGCTCGCCTCGGATCGGTGTCGTTGGACTGCAGCGATCCACTCGCACTGGGGACGTTCTGGGCCTCGTTGCTCGAGGGCGATCTGGCCTTCACCAGCGATCACTTCGTGGCCGTCAAGACAGACCGAGGGTGGATCTCAGCCGTCCACATCCCCGACTACCGGGCACCCACGTGGCCGGCGGGTGATGTAGCGAAACAGATGCACCTCGATCTGGCGGTGACGGATCTCGATGCGGCCGAGGCCGAGGCGGTGAGGCTCGGGGCCGTGCGAACGGACCAACAGCCCGCACCCGACAGGTACCGCGTGATGCTGGATCCGGCCGGGCATCCGTTCTGCCTGTCGACGCAGATTCCCGATTGACGGGACACCCTGTGGTGCCCCACCGCTCGCCGCCGGCGCTCATCCGTCGAAAGACGCCTCGATGAAGGGGTCAGTGCAGGGAGGTCCGTCGGCGACCAGCAACTCCGGTTTCCGACCGGGATCTGAGGCCACCCGCACCAGGGCCGCAGACCTGGTTCCGTACTCCTCGGTGTGGACGCACGACGCCAACGTGGCCGGCAGGCGGGTCACGACCTCTTCCGCCAGCCCTCCGCTGTCGTCCCCCGATCGGCTCTCGTCGGCCGATCGGGGGATCGTGTGGTCGGCCAGCACCGTCGGGAGCAGTGCCCACAGCGGCGTGGTCGAAGAGCCGGCCCCGTCGAGCATGGAGTGGACCCGGGCCACCTTCGGCGACGGTTCCCCGAGGCCCACGTTCTCGAGAATGTGGACTCCGGGTGGCAGATGGGAGATGGACGGCGGCAGGTCGGGAGCCAGCTCCAGGTAGAAGAGCGACTCGCGATCGCCGACCAGCAGCCACGCCGGGTTGTACAGGCCCGGTTGCACCCTCTGGATCAGGTCGTGAACCCCGGCCTCTGCCGTCGGGTGGCCCGCAAGCACGAGCGGCAGTTCGCCCCGCGAGCGCTTCGTCGGGTCCCTGCCCCCCGGAGACGGTCGGTTGGTGAGGCCTGCCACCACTCCGTGCTCGTTGACCGCCAGCCACGTCCCCCCGGCCAGGTCGTCCCGTCCACCGAGGATCTTCGGGTCGCGCTCGTTGAGCACGCACAGCGAGCGTGCCGGACGATCCAGCCGTTCGTCACGGTTCGCCGCCACCACGAGGGGGAAGCCCGGTTCGGTCTGCCAGGCGAACACGAGGAGACACATGCGGGCAGGGTACCGGGTCGGGCCGATCGGGTCGGATGCCCGGGGGCGGCTCAGACTGTCAGCGGGGCCGGGGTCCTGTCGAACTCGAGGTACCGGTAGATCTCAGGTCGCATGGCGTCGATCGACTCGAGCCGGCGGAAGTACTCATCCGCAGTGGGGAGCGATCCGGAAACGGCGACCACCGCGGCCAGTTCCGCCGAACCGAGGAACACATCGGCGGCCCGACCCATCCGGTTGGGGAAGTTACGCGTGGACGTCGAGAATACTGTCGAACCCTCCTGTACCCGGGCCTGGTTTCCCATGCACAGCGAACAGCCGGGCAGTTCCGTCCTGGCGCCCGCCGCCCCGAAGGTTCCGTAGTAGCCCTCCGCACGCAACTGGGCCTCGTCCATCCTCGTCGGAGGGGCGATCCACAGTCGGGTGGAGACGGGCCCCGGCGAGGAGGCGAGCACCTGGCCCGCGGCCCGGAAGTGCCCGATGTTGGTCATGCACGAACCGATGAACACCTCGTCGACCGGGCGGCCGGCGACCTCGGAGAGGAGACGGACGTCGTCGGGGTCGTTGGGGCAGGCAACGAGCGGCTCTGTGATCGTTGATGCCTCGATCTCGACGACGGCGGCATAGTCCGCCTCGGCGTCGGCACGGAGGAGGGACGGATCGGCCAGCCACCGCTCCATAGCCTGTGCCCGGCGTTCGAGAGACCGCGCATCCTCGTAGCCGGCATCGATGAGCGAGCGCAGCATCACGATGTTGGAGCGGAGGTAGGCGGCCACGGAGTCCTCGGAGAGAGAGATGGTGCAACCGGCCGCCGACCGTTCTGCGGTGGAGTCCGAGAGCTCGAAGGCCTGCTCCACGGTGAGGTCCTCGAGCCCTTCGATCTCGATGATCCGTCCGGCGAACACGTTCTTCCGCCCCCCCTTCCGCCCGCCTTTCCGCCCGCCGTCAACCGTGAGATGGCCCTGCTGCCGGGCCGCGTACGGGATGGCCTGGACCAGGTCCCTGAGCGTGATGCCGGGTCGGATGGTTCCGCTGAAGCGGACCCGAACCGATTCGGGCATCTCGAGGGGCATTGCCCCCACCGCGGCGGCGAAGGCCACGAGTCCCGAGCCGGCGGGGAACGAGATACCCAGGGGGAACCGGGTGTGGGAATCGCTCCCGGTCCCGACCTGGTCGGGCAGCAGCATCCGGTTGAGCCAGCTGTGGATGATCCCGTCCCCGGGCCGGAGCGCGATGCCGCCCCGGTCGGTCATGAACCTGGGGAGCGTCCGCTGGGTGTCGATGTCGACGGCCTTCGGGTACGCCGACGTGTGGCAGAAGGTCTGCAGGACCAGGTCGGAACTGAAGCCGAGACAACCGAGCTCTTCGAGCTCGTTCCTGTTCATGGGTCCGGTGGTGTCCTGGCTGCCGACACTGGAGACAGTCGGTTCGCAGTAGGTCCCGGGGGCGACGCCGTCCACGCCGCATGCCCGCCCGACGATCTTTCCCGCCAGTGTGTACGACGTTCCGAGGGGAGGCGGCGGCGGACGTCGGAACACCGGGCTCGGTCCCTCCTCGAGCACGCTCCTCGCCTTGTCGGTGAGCGAACGACCGGCAACCAGGCGTGCCCGACCGCCGGCTCTGGCCCCGTCGAGGGTCTGTTCGGATCGGAGCCTGAATTCGGCCACCAGGTCGCCGGCGGGCGACTCGATGCGGCCGTCATGGGGCCGGAGCACGATGTGATCCCCGGTTGCGAAGCCGTCCACATCGCATTCGATCGGGAGTGCGCCGGCATCTTCGAGGGTGTTGGCGAAGATCGGCGCCACCGTCGCCCCGATCACGACCCCGCCCTGGCGCTTGTTGGGCACGAACGGGATGTCGTGGCCGATGTGCCACAGCAGCGAGTTCACCGAGCTCTTTCGTGACGACCCGGTGCCGACGACGTCGCCCACGAAGGCGACGGGCCGGCCGGCCTCCTTCAAGCGTGCGATCCGGCCGATCGGATCCTCGACGTCTGGCCGGTTGGCCAGCAACGAGCGGGCGTGGAGCGGAATGTCGGCCCGTGACCACGCCTCGGTGGCGGGGGAGAAATCGTCGGTGTTGATCTCACCGTCGACCCTGAACACAGTCAGGTGCACGGCGTCGGGAACAGCCGGGCGGGCGGTGAACCAGTCGGCGGCTCCCCATGAGCTGAGGACCGACCGGGCGTTCCGGTTCCCCTTCTGCGCCATGGCGACGACGTCGTGGAAGGCGTCGAAGACCAACAGGGTGTGCCCGAGTGCTCCCGCCGCCGGCTCGCCGAGTTCTCGGCTGTCGAGCAGATCGACCAGGACCGGCACGCAGTATCCACCCAGCATGGTGCCGAGGAGCTCGACGGCCCGAGCCGGGCTGAGCGATGCGGTCGCCTTCTCCCCGCGGGTCACCGCGGCCAGATAGGAAGCCTTCACTGCTGCGGCATCGTCGACACCGGGGGGCACCCGGTTCGTGAGCAGCTGGACGAGGTCGGGAGTCTGTCCCGTGTTCCCGGCATCGAGGCCGGAGACGATCTCGGCGACCTCGGGTGCGGAGAGGACAGGGGGTGGAATGCCGACATCTGCTCGTTCGGCTGCTCGGGTCCGGTAGTCGTCAAGCACCCTTCCGACGGTAAACGGACAACTCGATTGTGTAAAGCGCAAATAAGGAGGGTGTTCCATGCAATAATCACATACATGGAGCTGGTGCTCATCCGGTCGCTGATCGCGGTGGCCGATGCCGGTTCGATCAGCGACGCCGCCGAGCAGGTCCATGTGAGCCAGTCCGCCCTCTCCCGCCGGCTCCAACAGCTCGAGGCCGACCTCGGTGCCCAGCTCCTGGTGCGCGGACGGCACGGCGTCGAGCTCACCGATCTCGGCCGTCAGGCACTCGAGGCGGGCCGTTCCATCGTCGCCCGGTACGAATCGGTCCGTCGCAGCATCGTCGAGCAGCAGAGTCTCGAGCGTGGCATCGTGCGTATCGGCGGTGGGGCCACGGTGACCTCGTTCATGCTCCCGGCCGCCATCGCCTCGTTCCAGTCCCGCTATCCCGGCATCAGGTTCTATGTGAAAGAAGCCGGAAGCAGCGAGATCGCGGCTTCGGTGGTCGCCGGTGATCTGGAGCTTGGGATCCTCACCCTGCCCCTGGCGGCCCGGGACCTGGAGACGGAGGTCCTCGTCTCCGACGAGATCGTCCTGGTGGCGAGATCGGATCATCCTCTGGCCGACGGGCGGGCACTCGAGGCCGCAGATCTCGATGGTCTCCCGTTCGTGGCCTTCGAGCCGGGGACGGCGATACGGCAACACATCGATGCCGCACTCCGCGATGCGGCCGTGCGCATCGACGTGGTCATGGAGCTGCGCTCGATCCCGACCATGCTCCGCATGGTGTCGGTGACCGGAAACCTCGCCTTCGTCAGCCGGGTCAGTGTGGCCACCGAACCCGGCCTGACGGTGCTCGAGCCACGGGGTTTGTCGATCGCTCGAACGCTCGCCCTGGCCACCCGACGCGAGATGCCGCTCTCGGCTCCGACCGAGGCGTTCAGGGCTGAACTGCTGACAGGTCGCCGGTAGTCGGGCCGTTCGGGCCGTTGGAGGTCGCCGGTAGTCGGGCCGTTCGGGCCGTTGGAGGTCGCCGGTAGTCGGGCCGTTCGGGTAGTCCGGCCGTTTCGGGTCGTTCGGGTCGTTCGGGTCGTTCGGGCCGTTCGGGTCGTTCGGGCCGTTCGGGTCGTTCGTGTCGTTCTTGCCGTTCGGGTCGTTCGGGCCGTTGGAACAGTGTCCGGGCTCGGGCGGGGTGAGGATGGACATACGACTCCTTCTCGGGTACTCTGAGCAAAGTACCTTGACCGAAGGAGCCAGATGACCTCCCGCAATCGCAACAATCCCCTGGCCCTGGCCGTCCTCATCTGCCTCTCCGAGCGCCCGATGCATCCCTACGAAGTGGCGACCACGCTGCGCCAGCGTCAGAAGCACGACAGCGTCCGGCTCAACTACGGATCGCTCTATGCGGTCGTCGCCTCGCTGGAACGACGCGGCCTCATCACCCCCCAGGAGACGAAGCGGGCCGGCCGCCTGCCCGAGCGCACCGTCTACAGCCTCACGGACGCGGGTCTCATCGAGGCGCACGACTGGCTCACCGATCTGATCTCGACCCCGGTCAAGGACTATCCGAGCTTCGAGGCAGCTCTCTCGTTTCTGCCCGCCCTTCCGCCTGACGACGTCGCCGAGCTGTTGCAGGAGCGGGCCCAACGCCTCGAGCTCGAGCTCGCCCAGGCGTATGCGACGCGTGAGCTGGCGGAGAAGCACGGCCTTCCGCGACTGTTCTGGGTGGAGGCCGAGTTCCGGGACGTCCTGTTGGAGGCGGAACTGGCCTACGTCCGCCGGCTGGCCCAGGAGATCGCCAGCGGGACACTCGAAGGCATCGACTGGTGGAACGCGGTCCATGCTTCCGACGGCGACCCCGGACCGGGGTGGGAGCCACCGCAGATCGGCGACGGCGGTGGCGGCATCGGGAGCGGCGGCATCGGGAGCGCAGGCATCGGGAGCGCAGGCATCGGGAGCGCAGGCATCGGGGGCGCAGAGGTCGGGAGCGCAGAGGTCGGGGGCGCAGAGCAGTGAACCCGGACAGCATCATCTCGACGGACAACCTGGCGAAGTCGTTCCGCTCCCCGCGCGGGAACGTCGATGCCGTCCGCGGGGTGAGCATCGACGTGGCCCGCGGCGAGATCTTCGGCTTTCTCGGTCCCAACGGGGCCGGCAAGACGACCACCCTGCGAATGGTGACGACGCTCCTCCCGATCGACGCCGGGACGGCCACCGTGGCCGGCTACGACGTGGCCCGCCAGCCCAAGGAGGTTCGGGCCCGGGTCGGGTACGTGAGCCAATTGGGCGGTGCCGATGACCTGGCCACCGGCCGCGAGAACCTCATCCTCCAGGGGCGGCTGTACGGGGGGGACCTCGAGTCGGTGACCAGGCGGACCGAGACGGTGATGGACGTCCTCGACCTCTCGGAATTCGCCGACCGGCGGGTGAAGACCTACTCGGGGGGCCAGCGCCGGCGGCTGGACATCGCCCTCGGCATCGTCCATGAACCAGAGGTGCTGTTCCTGGACGAGCCCAGCACGGGGCTCGATCCACAGAACCGGGCACACCTGTGGGACCACGTCCGCGGCCTGCGGGACCAGGGCGTCACCATCTTCCTCACGACCCACTATCTCGAGGAGGCCGACGCTCTCTGCGACCGTCTGGTGATCATGGACCACGGCGAGATCGTCATCGAGGGAACGCCGCGGGATCTCAAACGCCAGGTTGCCGGTGAGTCGGTGGTGCTCAGCCTGCGCGACGAAGGAGACGGAGCGACTCGGGCCTCGGCGCTCCTGGCTGCCCAGGAGTTCGTACGCGAGATCGGGGTCGACGGTGACCAGGTCCGCCTGTACGTCGAGGACTCGAGCGCCGACCTTCCGCTCATACTCAGGCTGCTCGACGCCGAGCACATCGGGATCAAGGCGATGAGCGTCTCGGAGCCGACGCTCGACGACGTCTTCCTCCGCCAGACCGGTCGATCGCTCCGTGACGCGGGTGCAACCGAAGAGAAGGGGAAAGCATGAAGACCGTTCGTGACACGGGGCTCCTGTTCCACCGCTACACCGTGCAGATGCTGCGCAATCCGGTGTGGTTGTTCGTCGGGTTCTCGACGCCCATCTTGTACCTGGTCCTGTTCACCCCTCTCCTCCGGGACCTACCCGGCGTCAAGGGATTTCCAACCGGCGACATCCTCGAGCTGTTCCTGCCCGGGATCCTGGCCCTGCTGGCCTTCGCCAGCGGCAGCAGCGCCGGGTTCAGCACCATCTTCGAATTGCAGTCCGGGCTCATCGAGCGGCTCCGGGTCACCCCGGCCAGCCGCTTCGCCATCCTGATCGGGCCGATCCTGTCCGGGTTGATGATGATGACCGTCTTCGACGTGGTCGTCGTGGCCGTGGGGGTGGGGTTCGGGTTCACTGTGCACTGGGCCGGCTTGCTGGTGCTCACCGTGCTGCTGTGGGTCCTCGCCACCCTGATGGCCGCGTTCTCGACGGCCACAGCCCTGATCACCAAGGACATCAGCAGCTTCGCCGCCATCATCAACGGGATCAACCTGCCCCTGCTGCTGCTCGCCGGGGTGCTGCTTCCCATCTCGCTCGGCCCGTTGTGGCTACGGATCCTCGCCCACTTCAATCCGCTCTACTACCTGGTGGTCGCCTCGCGTGCCCTCGCCGTGGGTCATTTCGGGGACCCCGCGGTCTGGCAGGCATTCGCCGTCCTGGTGCCGCTCTGCGCCCTCGTCCTGGTCTGGGCAACCAGGGTCTTCCGCCGCGCCGTCTCCTGATCCCCCGGCCATCGTGGTCCGCGCCGAGGACTGCGGTTCCGGATCTGCGTGGCCAGGTCGGCCCCCTCCTCGGCCGGCTCCGAGGCGGACGAAGTCACAGGGTTCGAAACGCCACCTGATAGACAGGGAAACATGATCTACAGGCACAGGTGGTCTGCGGTGGTGGGCGTGGCCGCGATGGCTGCGCTGGCCGGGTGCGGTTCGAGCAGCTCCAGTCCCCCGGCGACAACCGCGGCCGGCCCCCAGGTGCTCACCGGCGTCTTCCACCTGACCGCCGGTCACGCCTCGGGCTCGGGTGCGACCGGCTCCTACTTCCGGATGATCAACCCGGGCGGATCGATCAAGGCCGGTCCCTTCTTCACCAACACCGACTCGACCGCCACCAACAAGACCTACACGCTCCTCCGGCCGGGAACCGCCGGGGGGTTGGCCGCCGGTACCTACCAGCCCAATCCGAAACCGGCCTTCGACTCCAAGGGCAACTCGTTGGCCGGTGCCATCATGACTCCGCAGAACTTCGAGGCCCTCGACCTGAGCATCTCGACCAACCCGACGGATCCCCAGAGCCACCTGCCCGTCCCGAAGCCCGCCATCACCGAGGACCACGGAAAGCTGACCGGGCAGGTCGAGGCGATCTCCGCCGGGTGGAACAACGAGTACTTCAACCAGGGCTCACCGAAGCCCGGTGGCGCATTCCCAGGATCGACCACCCGGGTGTCGGGAACGTACAACCCTTCCACGCGCGCCTTCGTCCTGGTGTGGGCCAGCCAGGTGGTAGGCGGAGCCTTCAACGGCTTCACCGGGTACTGGCATCTGCAGGGAACCTTCACGCCTGCGGCCTGAGCCGGCTCGAGGGCCTCGAAGCCTGCGGCCCGCCTATTCGTCGAACGGATGCAGGGAGCTCCCGACGGCCCAGGTACTGAAGTACTGGTTGTTCGCCCCGTAGGCCATGCCGATGGCCACCTTCGCCCCATCCACCTGGTGCTCCCCGGCCGCGCCCCGTACCTGGTTGGCCGCTTCGGCGAACCGGAGGAGACCGGAGGCACCGATCGGATTGCTGGAGAGGACACCGCCGGAGGCGTTGATGGGCAACGAGCCTCCGAGCTCGGTCGTGCCGTCATCGACCAACTTCCACCCCTCACCCTCCTCGGCCAGCCCGAAGGCCTCGAGCCAGATGGGCTCCAGCCAGGAGAAGGGCACGTACAGCTCGGCCATGTCGATCTGACGTCGCGGATCGGTGATGCCGGCATCGGCATAGACGTCGGCGGCACACTGGAGGGCCGCGGCCGGCCGAACCGGGTCTCGACCGGGAAAGGCGGGCGGCTCGGAGCGGGACGAGGATCCGAGGATCCACGCCGGCGGCCGCCCGTCTTCGGCGGCCGCCCGACCACCCGACTCGTCGGTGATCACCACCGCGCAGGCACCGTCGGACGAGGGGCAGGACTCGAGGAACCTGATCGGCTCCCACATCATCGGGGAGGCCTTGACCTTCTCGATGGAAATGTCCTCGATCTTGAGGTGGGCGTAGGGGTTCTTGAGGGCGTTGAGCCGGTCCTTGACCGCCACCTTCCATCCGATGTGCTCGGGAGCGCCGCTGCGTTGGATGTAGGCCCGGATGAACGGTGCGAAGGCGCCTCCCGCCCCGAGCGATGCGCCCTTGCCGCTGCCCAGGGCGAACTGGGCATTGCCTTCGGACTGCTTCTCGAACGCCACCGCCAGCACCGTGCGGTGCTTTCCGACCTGGACGTGCGAGGCAGCCACGATGGCAGTCGTTCCTCCTACCGAGCCTGCGGTGTGGACGCGGAACATCGGCTTGCCGACGGCGCCGAGGGCGTCGGACAGGTAGAGCTCGGGCTTCATGACGCCCTCGAAGAGATCGGGGGCCTTGCCCAGGACCACCGCGTCGATGTCGGCCAGGGTCATGCGGGCATCATCGAGGGCACGGAACACCGCCTCGCGCACCAGACCGCCGAAGGACACGTCGAGACGGCGGGACTTGTGGTGGGTCTGGCCCACTCCGACGACCGCGCACGGGGGCGTGCTCATGATCGACCCTCCAGGATGCACACGAGGTTCTGCTGCAGGCACGGCCCGGAGGTCGAATGGGCCAGGGCCCGCCGACCGCCCCCGAAGATGTGGTCGGCGGCGTACCCCACCCGGCACAGGCCGGTGGCCATGATCGGATTGGAGCGGAGGGCTCCGCCGGAGGGGTTGACGGCCACGTCGTCCCCCAGTTCGAGGACCTTCCGCAACAACAGCTCCTCGTGGGTGAAGGCGGCCTGGAGCTCTGCCACCTCGACCGGGGCGTCCCGGAGGCCGGCGGCAACGGCGGCGATGCGGGCGGAGGGCGAATCGTCGAGGGCCCGGAAGGAGGGATTGTGGCACTCCGTCCGATGGTCGAACCCGGCAATGTAGGCAGGTCGCTCGACCAGCTGACGGGCCCGGCGGCCCGTGGCCAGAACCATCGCCGCGGCCCCGTCGGTGATCGGAGGCACGTCGTGGCGGCGGAGCGGCTCACGGACGAATTCCTCGGACAGCAGTGCCTCGATGTCCCCCTTGCCCCGTGAGCGAACGGCGACCTCAGCCATCGAGCGTTCGTCGGCAATTCCCGAAGCGATCACCGCTCGCGCCTGCAGGGCGGCAAAGGTCAACGGATCGGCGCCGAGTGGGGCCAGGAAGTACGGGTCCATCTCCATCGGATAGATCAACACGGGGTCGCCCGTCGAGGACCGCCCGGAGCCGGTGACGACGGCGATCTCGATATCGCCCTCCTGCAGCCGCAGCCACGCCTCGTAGAGCGCCCAGGCGCCGTCCATCTCGACGTGTGAGTCCCGCTTCGGTGGCCAGGCGCCGATGGCGTCGAGGTTCGAGACGAACGAGAAGGCCTGGCCGGTGATGTAGTCGCAGCTCCCGAGACAGGTGAAGTCGATGTCGGCCCGGGTGAGCCCGAGCGGCGAGAGGGCGTCGGAGATCGCATCGATCAACAGCTGGGTCTCCGACTTGTCCGTGCGGCGGGTCATGGCCGTCTGGGCCCAGCCGATGACGGCGATGTCGCCGTCGTGGGCCTCCGGAGGAGTCGCGGTCATGATCAGAAGATCCGGTTCACGAGGTCGGGGTCGTCAAGGTCCGGCTCACCGTTGGGTATCCAGCCGAGGAGGGATCCCCAGCTCCCTCCCATGCCCCCTCCGGCATCGAGCTCCTCGGCGGGCGAAGCCCAGACCGCATCGACCCGCTGGCCGACGTGCACCTGGTCGGCCGGTAACTCGATCACCGGCGAGTAGGGGACGATCACATCCGTGCCGTCCAACAGGACGAAGGCCCGGACGAACGGCTCCGTCTCGGTCTGGCCCGGGTAGGGAACGGGAGTGACGATGGCGAAATTGGTGATCGTCCCCGTGTGCGGAAGGTCCACTTCGCAGGCCGGCCCGAGCTCGATCCCGTCGATCGGGCAGTAGCCCCGACCACCCGCGTACACCCGTTGGCAGATCGGACACCGCAGGCCGAGCAGTCGGCGGTCCCGGGACGCCTCGGCGGCGCGGTCGGCGGCCTCGGGGACCGGGTTCCGATAGGTGATCGAGGCCAGGTAGTCCATCCGGGTCACCGGTTCGGCCGCTCCACCCGCGTCCTCACCCTCGGTCTCCGGGGTCTCGCCGGGCACGAAGCAGATGATGTCGTCGATGCGGCCCTCCCGGGTGCCCCGCCAGCGGGGCGCCACCCGCATCCCCACGGCCATGTTCCCCGGCGCGCCGGCGTCCACGGCATGAAGCAGGGGGGTGGTGGCGCCGTCGAGCCGGATGAACGCGAACGCGAACGGACGGTCGAGCGGATGTTGTTCCGACGGCGCCGCCACCCAGGTCCAGGAGTCCACGGTGCCCGCCGGCCCCACTTCGACGAAATCGTGGGGCAGCTCAGCGCCGGTAGCCGGGTCCCATTCCATGGGAGGGACGAGGACGGAGTCGTGGCTGCGGATCCCGATGATCCGTTTTTCGGTGAGTGCCGTCATGAAGGCGCCGACCACCGGCCCGAGCGACCTCTTGTAGGGGAACGTAATCGTACTTTCGATGAATCGGGTCATCTGGGCCCCATAGCCTTCATCTGTCGATCCAGCAGAACCAGAGCACGATAGCGCGGGGGACATCGGGCGGCGCCCGACCGAACGATGCGATCATCGTCGTCAGGGCGGCCATCGAATGAGCCCGGATGGTCCCGGCGGCAACGGGCGGGTTCCGATGACGGGGTCCCAGGGCCCGCGGCCAACTGCATCAGTCGCCTTCGAGGGTCGGCGCCAGGACCTTCCCCGTGACCGACGCAGGGACGGGTGGCTATGTGCTCATGGTCGTCTCGACCAGGTTGTGACCCAGGTCGAAGGGAATGGGATCGGGGATGACCAGGCCGGCCTCGCGGTACCAGGAGGCCGGTGCCTCGGGATGCGGACCGGTGACGCCGACGCTCCCTGATCCGAACGGGGCGACCATGGCGGCGACGAGCCCGTTGGAGTAGGTGCCGAGGATCGTGGCTCTGTCGCCGTCGGGCACCGAGAAATAGGGCCCGCCCTGAAAGTAGACAGATCGCTCGGCACCCTTCCAGCGGATGGTGACGATGGCATCGTCGTCCGTGTGGACGGTGGCACCGGGAGTGGTGATGTACTCACCGCTGTCCCCGGGCAGGATCGAGAACCCGGGGTCGGAACCGGCCAGGAATCCTCCCATGCAGAAGCCGACGTAGCGGCCCCCGTCTCGGATCCAGGTGCGTAGGGTTCCGGCGAACGGGCGCATGGCGGCCCAGGCTGCGTCGAGATCGTCGCCCCCGCCCGGCTGGGCGTAGAGCACGGCATCGGCAAGCGATGCAGCCGACAGTGTGCGTCGCTCGTCCGGTCCACAGTACGCAGTCCGGAACGCGGAAGGAGCGGATTCCAACAGGGCGGCCACAGCTTCAGCGCAACCCCTGCACCCGGCGGGACCCCGATAGACAAGAGCCAGCGGGCGATCCGGCTTTTTCGCAACCGATGTCGGGGATGCAGCGGCTTGCTTCGCCGAGGTGGCATGGGACCCGCAGGCGGCGGCAAGACCGAGCGCTCCGAGTGGCGCCACGCGGGTCAGCAGGTCTCGCCGGCTGAATCCGTTGGTGTCCGCGCTCATGCTTACCCTTCGACATCAATGCCGACCGTCTTGATCGTCGCAGCCGATTCGTCGGCGGGAGCAGGCCGCCGCCGGACGACCGGCTCCGCACCCTTCGGGATCAGTCCAGGGGCTGCCGGTCTGGTCTTCTAGAGCAGACGGAGAACCGCCTTGTCCCCCTTGGACTCGGACGCGAAGGGCGCGGTCGATCCGGACAGAGCCAGGGATTGACCGGTTGCCGGGTCATGAAGGGTCACATGTCGACTCAGGCCGAACTTGGTGACCTTGACGTCGGTGGTGGATCGATCGAAGGAAAGGAGCTCTTTGGTCGGACCCGATCCCGTGACCCAGTCGAGAATCCGAATCTGCCCGGCGGTGATGACAACCAGCATTCGGACGGTGAGTCCCTTCGACGCAGCCACGGCGGATCGAGTGGCGTGCATGCCGGCGGCCGCACCCACAGCCCCTGCCACCGGGGTGTCCAGAATCGCGTCGCCGATGAGGGCGCCCGTGGCCGTTCCCGTCCCGACGGCCGCATAGTTGTCCTTGAGGCCAAAGATCCCGGCCGCCAGAACCTGCTCCTCGCGGCCGAGGACGGTGGTTGCCTTGGATATCAAGTCCCCAGGCTCGTTCATGTCTGCCCCCCATTCCTCTCTGTTCACACGAGGAGGTGCGGATGTTCGTACGAGGACTTGCGGCGCCGGCTCACTTCGTCCGGCACGAACCCTCGAGCTTTCGCGGTGTCCATCTACTTTCGCGGTGTCCATCTAGGAGTCGGCCATGATCCCTTCGAACTGAAGGCCGAATCATCCGGGATTTCCACGGAGCGAGGCCGGCCGCCGATGGGGCTGAGGGAAGTGTCGGCTCAGCCCATGGTCTTCGCTCCGTCGATCGTCTCGCGGATGATGTCTGCATGCCCCGCGTGCTGGGCCGTCTCGGCGATGATGTGCAAGAGCGCCCGCCGGGCCGACCAACTGGCCCCGGGCTCGAACCACGGGGCCTCGGGCAGGGGATGCGAATCGTCGAGAGAGGGTAGCGACGCCACCAGGTCGTCGGTACGTCTGGTCACGTCCTGATAGCGGGTCAGCAGGTCGGCCAGGCTCGCGCCGTCCATGAGGAAACCGGCGGCATGCGCCTGGTAGGCCGCTTCGTCGGGCGGCCCGACCCTTGGCCCTTCCACGATGAAGTCGGCCCAGCCCTCCTCCATCAGTGCCACGTGCTTGAGGATGCCGCCCAGGCACAGTTCGCTGTCGGTCGGTCGCAGTCCGGCCTGCTCGTCGGTCAGGCCTCGGACCGTTTGGCAGAGGAACCGGCGGTGATCGGCCAACGTCTCCAGGAGGTCGGCACGCTCACGGGAGAGCGTCTGGGTGTCATTCTGCATTGGATTTCCTTTCGGTCGACGGGTCACTTCCCATCTCGGTGGACTGGTCATCGACCACCATAAGCACAGAAGCGGCCACTTTCTGTCCTCAATAGCGCAATACTTGTCCACTGTGTCCAACACGAGCTCCCGGACATTGCGACTCCTCTCGCTGCTGCAGACCCGCCGCTACTGGCCGGGCGCCGAGCTGGCCGGGCGTCTCGAGGTGTCGACCCGGACCCTCCGCCGCGACATCGACCGGCTACGCGAGCTGGGGTACCCGGTGGAGGCCAGCCGCGGCATCGACGGTGGCTACCAATTGGCCGCAGGGGCCGTGTTGCCACCCCTCGTCCTCGACGACGAGGAGGCGGTGGCTCTGGCCGTGGGTCTGCAGACGGCCATCCAGGGAGGCAGCGTCGTGGGGATCGAGGAGTCCTCGGTGCGGGCGCTGGCCAAGATCGTGCAGGTGATGCCTTCCCCACTGCGGCGCCGGGTCGATGCGCTGGCCGCGATGACCGTGCCGGCGCAGTGGGGCGGCCCGACGACCGGCGTCGATGCGGGAGACCTGACATCGATCGCCCAGGCGTGTCGCGACACCGAGCGGCTGGAGTTCGACTACACCGCACGCGATGGTGCGCGCAGCGCCCGCCGCGTCGAGCCGCACCGCCTCGTCTTGCTGGGCCGCCGCTGGTACCTGGTCGCCTGGGACCTGTCCCGCTTCGACTGGCGCAGTTTCCGCCTCGATCGCCTGACCGGTCTACGCCGGACCGGTGAGCGGTTCTTCCTGCGGGAGCTGCCGGCCGACGATGCCGCCGAGTTCGTCCGGCGGGGCATCGACAACCTGCCGACGAGGCACAATGTGGAGGCGGTGATCCATGCCGACGCGACGATGGTCCGAAGCCGTATCGGAACGTGGGCGACGGTGGAGGAGATGGACGGGGCGAGGTGCACCCTGCGAGTGACCGCCGACTCGCTCGACTGGGTGATGATGGTCCTGGGCTCGGTCGGTGCGGAGTTCGAGGTGGTGTCCCCGCCGGAGGTGACCGACCACGCTCGTGACTGGATGGACCGCTTCGGCCGCGCCATCGGCCGAACCGGTCTGAGCCGTGAGGTTCCGCCTTCTGGAGTTCCCCGGCCGGTGGCGGCTCCGCGGGGACCGACCTGACCGGGACCGATCTGCCGGGACCAACCTCGTCGGGATCGATCCGCCGGGACCAACCTCGTCGGGATCGATCTGCCGGGACCAACCTGCCGGGACCGACCTGAACGGGATCGATCCGCCGGGACCAACCTCGTCGGGATCGATCTGCCGGGACCAACCTGAACGGGACCAACCTGACCGGGACCAACCTGACCGGGATCGATCTGACCCGAAGCAAACTGCTGATATCGGGTCCGCCTGCGGGCGGTTACCTGGTCCGGATGGCCCGGAGGAGGGCCTGGTAGGTCTCCTCGATGTCTCCGTCGACGACGGTGACTCTGCGGGTGTCGGGACGGGAGCTCACGACCTCTTCCAGGCGGGCCGACATCTCGACGAGTGCGTCCGGCCCCCCGGCGCGATCGAGGAGAACGGCCGCGTCGCTGTGCTCCGGGCGGCTGGGGTCTCCGGTGCGACGGCGGAGGCGCTCCGCCGCCTCATCGATCCCGGTGCTCAGTACCAATTCCACGAAGGGCACCCCAACAGCGGCGGCAAGCCGATCCAAGGTCTCCACGAAGTCGGGTCGCCCGAGAAACTGGCAGATGAGCACCTCGTGGCCGGCCTCGAGATGGGTCCGGGCCATGGCCCGAGCAAGGTCCCGTGCCGCGAGTCCCGAACGCGTCGGCTCCTCGAGGGAACATCCGAGCATCGAACGGATGATGTCGATATCGAGGGCCAGGGCGAGCGGGTGATCCTCGAGGTACCGGCGTCCCACCGTCGACTTTCCGCTGCCGGGCAGGCCATTGAGGAGCATCAGGCTCGGCACCTCCGTACGGTACCTGAGCCACCATCAACCCACGGGAAGTCGTGCCGGAGGTGAGGACGGTGGGCCAGCTGAAACTGACTCGCCGCCGGAGGTGGGAGCCTCATCTCGGTGCCACTATGCTGCGTACGTGACTCCGCTGGTTGATGCGGCCAGCGAAGCAGGCCGGGACGAGACGCCGAACCTGAAGTCGTCCAACCCCGGGCGGGACGTGCAACGGGTGGGCACGGCCACGTTCCTCGGCGAGGATGTCCTGAAGATCCACGATCCGGTCTGGGCTGTGCTGGGCAACCTCGGTGACAGCCAGTGCTATCTGGGTGTCCAGGCGAAGGTGGCAGCGGTGCAGGCGGCACTGTCCCGGCGCATCGCCCAGGACGACCTGGCGGTTCGCCTGATCGCACCGGCATTCACCTTGGGCGTGTCTGACGGTCAGCTCAACGGGACACCCGAGATGCGGTTTTCGTTGATCGGCCGGGAGCTGGTCAATGACGCCACGGCCGTTCACCTGAGCGCCAACAGTGTCGCGGGCCTGATCGCGGTTGTGGCCTGCGACAAGCCGCCGGTCGGTACCGTGGCCGCGCTCCTCGAACACAACACGCCGTCAGTCATCCTTTCCGACGGTTCGATCAAACCCGGCATCGACCCGCTGACGGGGGCCCGTATCGATCTCGTCGCGGCCTTCCAGGAGGCCGGAGACCCGGATGCCGAGGTTCGTGCCCGAGTTGCGTTGCACGCCTGCCCCGGCCAGGGCAGTTGCGGTGGAATGTTCACCTACAACACGATGCAGGCGTTCATCGGTGTGCTCGGTCTGGAGCCGCTTCATATGGTGTCGCCCCCATCGGACGATCCCCGACGGTTGACCGAGTTCCCCGATCAGCTCGTTGACTGCTTGATCGCCATGACGAACGCTCGAATCCGCCCCCGGGACATCGTCACGCCTTCATCGCTTCGCAATGCCCTGACCGTCGCCATCGCCATGGGCGGATCCACCAACGTCATGCTTCACAGCGTCGAGATCGCCCGTGCCGCGGGAATCGATCTCTGGAACGACGTCATCAGCCAGGCCGAGTTCAACGCCCTTTCGAGGCGCTTGCCGGTCCTGGTCAATATGAGGCCCTTCGGGTACTACTCGATGTCGGACATCGAGGCCAAGGGGGGACTACCGGTCGTGGTCGGTGAACTGCTTCGGGCCGGTCACCTCGACGGTGATGTCATCACCTGCACGGGCGAGACCCTGGCGGGACAGGTGGAACGGCTGGCTCCGCCCGAACCCGATCACGATGTGATCCACTCGGTTGCCAGCCCGTTCAAGGACACCGGGGGGCTGCGACTGCTGCGGGGAAATCTTGCTCCGGATGGGGGCGCCATCCTCAAGCTCGCCGGTGTCGAGGGTGGGATCACGGACGGGATGTTCAGTGGTCGGGCCCGTGTGTTCAACAACGAGCGGGCCCTGATCGAGGCGCTGGAGAACCGACCTCAGGACTTCCAGGACCACGACATGGTGGTGATCCGCTACGAGGGACCCAGGGGCGCTCCGGGCATGCCCGAAATGCTGGATCCCACATCCCGGATCACGGCGTTGTGCCGCCAGCGTGACATCACCATCGCCCTCATGACCGATGCCCGGTTCTCGGGTGGCTCGGTCGGACTCGTGGTCGGACACGTCGCTCCCGAGGCCTTCCTCGGAGGGCCGATCGCCCTGGTGGAAGACGGGGATGCCATCGTTGTCAATCTCGAGACCGACCACATCGACTGTCTGCCCCTGGGCGACCCCGACACCTTGGCCAAGCGGTCATCCGCGTGGCAGGCAGCAGTTGAGGCGAACGGTGGCATCAGCCCGGACGCCACACCGGTCACGCACCGTGTCCTGAAGAGGATGCGGGCCACGGCTCTCCCGGCACTTCTGGGCGGCGGGATGACCGGCGGCTGACGGTACTTCGATCCGCACGGAACTGGCAGCCGTCGCCCGTCGGCGGCCGCCCTCTACAAGCCCTCAGCCGAGCAGACGGTCTGGAGGATGAACTCACCGGTGCTTCGGGCCCGGGTTCGTACGTCACGAAATACCGGGTTGCCGGGCTCGCCCCGCCAGTAACCGAGGCCCTCCCTGATGACCGGATGCCACTGACGGTCGAACACGTCGAGCGCGTACTCGCCCGCAGCCTCCTTCGAGATGACATCGCCGGTGGCGATGGTGTGGTGCAGGCGGGGTGGTCCGAGGACTCCCCATGCCGTGAACCATCTGGGTCGGAACCGCATTCCGCTCGCGTGCCGCGCGGTGAGGAGCCGTTCCGCCAAGGGCCGCCAGTACGTTTCGAGATTGTCACGATTCCAAGGCTGCAACAGCTCCGGTTCGGGGAGCAGTCCGAGTGATCCGGGCAACGGACCTCTGACGGCGACGCCGTGCTCGGCCAGCACCTTCCAGTCAACCGGGTTGACCCTGGAGTCCCGCCCGGCGGAGAACCCGACCCCGCAATGGGATGCCACCGGGACGATCGACGAGACGGGACGACTGAGATCGTCGGACCGGATGAACACGCCGTTGCAGGTACCCGAGAAGACGGAACGACCACCGCCCACGGCCGCCCAACCCGTGGATGCGGTGGAGATGGCGTGCAACAGCCGGAGGCCGTTCAGCTGGCCGCGGTCGGTCTCACCTCTCAGCACGGCGACAAAGTCGATGTCGCTTCGCCCCGGCCGATAGGCCCCCAGGGCCACTGAGCCGGTGACATAGAACCCGGTGATCAGCCCGGGCAGGAGCCGATCCGCCAGTCGCAGGTACCGCTGGACGGGCCGCACGACTGCATCAGGCGGCATCAAAGAATCGCTCCCGATCGTGACGGCTCCGTGGACACCCGATCATGCACGGGTCCGGGTCAGGGCATCGACCCGAAGGTGGAGGTCCATCATCAGGCGGTCTACGACAGCCCGACGACATCACCGTTCTCGTCGATGTCGATGCGTTCGGCGGCCGGATGTGAGCTGAGGCCGGGCATCGTTCGCATGTCGCCGCAGATCGCGTAGATGAACCCGGCGCCGGCCGAGGCCCGAACTTCGCGGACCGGGAGGCGCCATCCGGTCGGGGCGCCCTTCAGTTTGGGGTCCGAGGAGATGGACAGGTGGGTCTTGGCGATGCAGATGGGCAGGCTCCCGAGGCCGTTCGCCTCGAAGAGCTCGAGACCGGCGGCCGCCGTGGGCCGGAAGTCGACACCGTCGGCGCCGTAGATCGAGGTGGCGATGGTCTCGATCTTCGTGCGCAGGGATGCCTCGTCGGCATAGAGGAACTGGAAGTCGGTTGGCTCCTCGGCGGCCGCGACGACCGCCTCCGCCAAGTCGGCCGCTCCGGCTCCGCCGTCCCGGAAGTTGGAGGTCACCGCGGATCTGACTCCCATCGAGTCCGCGATCCCACGGATGACCGCGTACTCGGAATCGAAATCTCCCGGAAAGGCGTTGATGGCGACGACCGGAGTCACCCCGTGGATGAGCACGTTCTCGATCTGCTTGCGCAGGTTGGCTCCGCCGACCAGTACCTCCTCGGGATTCTCCTCCAGCAAGGCCGGCGGCAACGGCCGGCCGGCGATGATCCGGTGCTGTCCGGAATGGGCCTTCAAGGCGCGTACGGTCGTGACGATCACGGCCGCGTCGGGCACCAGCCCCGAAACACGGCACTTGATGTTGAAGAATCGCTCGGCGCCCATGTCGGCGCCGAAGCCTGCTTCGGTGACGAGGAAGTCCCCACTGTGGATCCCGATGAAGTCGGCGATGATCGAGGAATTCCCGTGGGCGATGTTCCCGAAAGGACCGGCGTGGACGAGGACCGGCGTGTTCTCGAGCGTCTGGAGGAGGTTCGGCTTGATGGCATCCCGCATGATCACCGTCATGGCGCCGGCCGCCTCCAGTTGTTCAGCGGTCACCGGTTCCCCCTTGGTGGTGAAGCCGACGATGATGCGACCGAGGCGCTCGCGCATGTCGTGGAGCGAGGTGGACAGGGCGAGGACCGCCATCACCTCGGAAGCGGCGGTGATGTCGAATCCGGTCTGACGGGGCGTACCGTCCTCCTTCGACCCGAGTCCGATGACCACGTTCCGCAGAGCCCTGTCGTTGACGTCGAGCACCCGTCGCCAGGTGACGGCGTGCGGGTCTATCTCCAGGTCGTTGCTCTGATAGATGTGGTTGTCGAGCATCGCCGAAAGCGTGTTGTGGGCGGCCGTCACCGCGTGCATGTCACCGGTGAGATGAAGGTTGAGGGCTTCGAAGGGCGCAGCCTGGCTGTAGCCCCCACCGGCGGCCCCGCCCTTTATCCCGAATGTGGGCCCCATCGACGCCTGTCGAATGGCGGCGGTGGCCCGCTTGCCGATGTGCCGCATCCCCTGGGCCAGTCCGATGGTGGTCGTGGTCTTGCCTTCGCCGAGGGGTGTGGGGGTCACCGCCGTGACCACCACGTATTTTGCTTTCGGCCGTGGTGCGACGGCGGCGATGGCATCGAGCTTGATCTTGGCCACGAACTCGCCGTAGGTCTCGAGGAGATCGGCGCCGATACCGATCTCGGCGGCGATGTCGGTCACGGCTTTGAGCCGGGTCCCGCGTGCAATTTCGAGCGATGTGAGTTGTGGCTCGTCGGATCCGGTCACGAGAGCCGGCCCGCCTGTCCGGGGTGGGTCATCACGGGTCCGGTTCCAGCGGTCTGCCGGCCCTCGAGCGAATCACGAGTGACCGGCGCGCCGGCATGTCGACAGATCGAGGGCCGGCCGCGTTGCGATGTCAGCATGGAACTCCTTCGCTCGGCGCGGGCGGGATGGTCCGGCATCGTAGTGCTCCACGGCGACGACTTGTCGTTCGGAGATCATCTCGGGGACGGAGGAGGCAACCCTTCGGCGTGGACCCCTCTGTTGGCGGCCGAACTACTTCTCTGTTGGCGGCCGAACTACTTCTCTGTTGGCGGCCGAACTACTTCTCGCCCGCCGAAGGCTGCGTGGCCCATCGAGACCACTCCCCCTGCCGATGGTAGCCACGCGCCGTCCAGACGCTCTGGCCGAGTTCGTTGTCGTCCAGGACCATGGCATCGATCCGGCCCGCTCCGAGCTCGACCAGGCGCAGCTCCGCCCGGTCGAGGAGTTGCGTGGCCACGCCTTGGCGACGGTTGTCGGGGTGCACGGCGAGGCGGTAGACGTGATACCGCCATCCGTCCCATCCGGCGATCACCGATCCGACGAGCGCGCCGTCGACCTCGGCCAGGATGAGCGCGTCGGGGTCCCGTTCGATGAGGGCCTCGATGGATTCCGGGCTGTCGACCGGCCGGCCGGCGTTCTCCCCGCCAACCTCCCACAGCCGGAGCACGGCAGCGATGTCGCCCTTGCCGGCGGCGCGTACCCTCACAGCCATACGACCTGATCCTACGCCGGCGCAGTCGGGCCGGCATCGAAGTGTCACTGTCATCGTTGCTCGCCCGCGGCGATCCATCCACGGAATCGAACGGTCGGCTGCACGGGAGCGCACCCACGAAGGGCCACCGTCGCCTGATTGCCACAATTGTTGGGACCTTCGGCCCGGGCGTGTGGGCCCCGGATCCGCCAGGCTGGTTGCACCAACCCCCTGGAGGTCTGACGATGGCAGTGACGGTGACGGGTGTGGAAGCTCTCGAGATCCTCGATTCGCGGGGGCGGCCCACCCTCGCCGTCACGATCACGCTCGAGGACGGCACCGTGGCCCGGGCCGGCGTGCCTTCGGGCGCGTCGACCGGATCCCGGGAGGCGGTCGAGCTCCGTGACGGGGACCCGGGCCGATTCTCGGGCAAGGGCGTCCTCAGGGCCGCCGGCAACGTCAACGGGGAGATAGCCGACGGGATTCGAGGGCGGACGTTCTTCGATCTGACCGAACTGGATCGCACCCTGATCGATCTCGATGGCACCGAAAACAAGGCCCGCCTGGGAGCCAACGCCATCGTCGGGGTGTCGATGGCCGCCGCCCGGGCGATCGCCGCGTCAGCCGGCCTGGCGCTTTGGCGTTCCCTCAACCCGGCCGGCGTGACTGCCCGCCTCCCGGTGCCGCACTTCAATGTGGTCAACGGGGGGGTCCACGCCCCCAACGGCCTGGACTTCCAGGAGTTCATGGTGGCGCCGATCGGTGCTCCCACCATGGCAGAAGCCGTGCGGGCGGGCGCCGAGATCTACGCAGCCCTGCGAAGCCTGTTGTCGGCAAAAGGATTTGCCACCGGGCTCGGAGACGAGGGTGGCTTCGCGCCCGAGATCGACCAGCCCGAGGAAGTCCTCGCCCTGCTCGTCCGGGCCATCGAGGAGGCCGGCTACCGACCCGCTCGCGACGGGGTGGCCATCGCCATGGATCCGGCCTCGAGCGAGTTCTATCGAGACGGGAGATATCACATCGCCGGGGAGTCCCTTTCCAGCGACGACATGATCGATCGCTACGCCGAGATCATCGAGCGCTATCCGGTGTGGCTTCTCGAAGACGGCCTGGCCGAGTCGGACTGGGGCGGCTGGGAACGTCTCACCTCCCGGCTGGGCCATCGGGTGGAGCTGGTCGGCGACGATATCTTGTGCACCAACCCGTCGATCATCGCCGAGGCGATCACCCGCAACGTCGGCAACGCCTCGCTCATCAAGGTCAACCAGATCGGTACGGTGACCGAGACCCTGGAGGCGATGCGCATCTGCCGCCAGGCCCACTGGTCGCAATTCGTCTCGCATCGCTCGGGCGAGACCGAGGACAGTTTCATCGCCGACCTGGCCGTCGGCTCCGGTTGTGGTCATCTCAAGAGCGGTGCGCCGGCCCGTGGTGAGCGGGTCACCAAGTACAACCGGCTCATGGAGATCGAGGCGTCCGCATCGTTGCCGTACGGTCTGGCCGGGTAGGGGGTACCGGCTCGGGAACCGCCATCGGTCGTGGTCCTCCGGCTCCGGCTGTCCACGAGCCTGACGATGCCGGACCGCAGATGGTCGGGGTCGATCTGATAGAACCGCACGGTGGATGATTTCGAGGTGCTGTGGCTGGAAGACCCCGAGCAGATTGCGCAGGCCGGAGGGGTCACTGCCCGTTCGATGCGGGACAGCCCCAACTCTGTGGCCGTCTCCGACGACCCCTTCGTCCGACTGGAGATGCTCTACAGCACGTTTGGCAGGATGCTCGGCGATGCACGGGTGGCCGGGGTCCGGCGGGGTGACTGCGTGCTGGGCGTAGCCGCCGCCCTCCAACCGGGGCGCTGTATCGATGCCATGCTTCCGGAGGAGGTCAGGGCGCTGGATGCGCCGTCACCGGATGCGACCGATGCCGCCCGCTTCTTGTACAGCGGGTCAATCATGGCCGTGCACGACCTGGTTGAGCCCCATTGGCATGTTGGGCCGGTCGGGGTGGAACCGGGATTCCAGGGCATGGGCCTGGGGCGAGCGGCCATGAGACTCCTCTGCGAAGAGTTCGACGAGCATCACCGATTGGCGTGGCTGGAGACCGACAAGCCCGAGAACGTCCGGTTCTACATCGGCCTCGGCTTCGAAGTCATCGAGGAAGCACCGATGTTGGCGTCGAATTTCTGGTTCATGCGGCGCGAGGCGCGGTAGCGGCGGGACGGCACGCTCATGCGTCGCGGCGCACGAGAACCCAGCACCCGATCACGAGGGTCACCACGGTGTACAGAGCGAGCAGACCGAAGCCAGCCCACGGACCGAAGGCCGGCCCGACGCGGTCGGGCGGGCCATGGGTGGAGAACAAGACCAGACCGATGTTGGCCGGAAGGTAGCGGGCCACGGCGTTGCTGATCGACACGGGCAACGCCTCGACGATGAGGGGCAGGACCAGGACCACCCCGACAAAGGTCGAGATGGCCCCGGCCGTATGCCGGATGATCGTGGCCAGTCCCAATGCCAACAGCCCGAGCACGGCCAGGTAGAGACCGCCCCCGACCACGGCCCGGAGGACGCCCGGCTGTCCGAGGGACGCGGAGCCGGTGGAGAGCATGCCCTGGATGCTGTGGGGAACCGGCACCCCGTGCTGCCGGGCCAGCTGCGCGACCGCCGCCGACGTTCCGACAGCGTGCTTGGCCGACAAGATGGCCTGGCCGATGGCGAAGGCGCTGAAGGCGAGGATCTCGCTCACCACCACCGCCACCACTCCGAAGACGAGGATCTTGGCCGAGAGCACGAGGGGACGGCGGGGTACGGCCGAGAGCGTGGAGCGGATCGTTCCTGTGCCGTACTCGGCGCTCATGACCAGGACACCCAGGACCCCGAAGATGAGCTGGCCGAGGAAGATGCCGACCAGGCTCCGCCGGGTTGGATCGTCGATGATGTCGGAAGGGCTCACCGTACCCGTGCTCAGTGCGCACAGGCCGAGTACGGCCAGCCCTGTTGCGACGAGCGTCCACAGTGTCGAACGGACAGACCACAACTTGGTCCACTCTGCCGCGACGGCCCTGCGCAAACCGACGCGGCCCGGCGGCAGCTCGATCTCGAAGGGGGTCGGGGCCCCGAGCACGGCAGTCACGATCCACCTCGGAATTCGACGGCGTCGTCAGTCAGCTCCATGAAGGCGTCCTCCAGTGAGGCGACCGGGGTCAGTTCGTGCAGGGCGATGCCCATCGCCGTGGCCAGGTCACCCACCGCCGGCGCCGACAGGCCGGTGACGGTCATGGTCCCGTCGGGATCGGCGATGACCGTCCCGCCGGCATTGGTCACGGCATCGGACAACTGGTGGGTCGCCGGCGTACGCACCTTGACCGACTGCCGGGAGCTCCGGGCCACGAAATCGGCCACCGACGTCTCCGCGATCAGCTTGCCCTTGCCGATGACCACCAGATGGTCGGCGGTGAGTGCCATCTCGGCCATGAGGTGGCTCGACACGAACACGGTCCGACCCTCCCCGGCGAGCCTCTTGCACAGCGTGCGCACCCAGCGGATGCCTTCGGGATCGAGACCGTTCACAGGCTCGTCGAACAACAGCACTCCCGGGTCACCGAGCAGGGCGGCGGCAATGCCCAGGCGCTGGCCCATCCCGAGCGAGAACTTGCCCACCCGTTTTCCCGCCACCGAGGTGAGGCCCACGAGCTCCAGCACCTCGTCGACCCGGGCCCGGACGATGGCATTGCTCCGGGCCAGGGTCAGGAGATGGGCGCGGGCGGAGCGACCGGGGTGGATGGCCTTGGCTTCGAGGAGTCCGCCCACTTCCCGCAGCGGCCAGGGGAGGTCGTGGTAGCGCCGGCCCAACACGGCCACCGAGCCGGACGCCGGCGAGTCGAGGCCCATGATCATGCGCATGGTGGTCGACTTGCCCGAGCCGTTCGGCCCGAGGAAGCCGGTCACGGTCCCCGGACGCACGTCGAAGGAGAGGTCGTCCACCGCCACCACGTCGCCGAACCGTTTTGAGAGTCCCCGGGCCTCGATCACCCGGCCAGCCTTGCACGACGCCCCGTCCTCCGGGTATCGGGGAGAACCGCACCTTGGGATCGGCGATGACTGCATGCATCGCTCGCCTGCGAGCGTGATGCCCGGCGTGTCGTGCCGCACCGCTATCGTCGAACTCGATGCTGTTCCTCCCCGAAGCCGGCGGTCCCAGTGAACCGGTACCTACCACCGTCGATCGTCGGCCCGGCTCGGTGCGCAGGACGTCCACCATCGACTCGGCGCGACCGGACGGATTCCGGGGTGATCTGGTCATGGTCGCCCGGGGGCGCGATCTCCGCACGGCCTCCGACGGAACGTCGGTGGTGATCGACCAGGTCGATCTCTCCCTGCGGGTCGACGGCTCGAACCGGCAGGTTCTCTCCATCGACTCCTCTCCGTTGCTACCGGGCCTCGAACAGCTGGTCGGGTGCCCGGTCGGCCCCGGTTTCCGGTCACGGGTCAAGGAGGCCTGCCCTGGCGAGTGCGAAGCCGGCACCTTGCTCCACCTGCTGTTGGATGACCTCCCGGGTGCCGCTCTGGTCTCGGGTTACTCGGCGCAGCGGGCCGGAGCGCTCGATCAGCCTCGGCGACGGGAGGAGGGCGACGTCGCGAGCCCGTCGGGCCTGGCCCGGATGATGGCATCCCAGGACGACCTGTGCGCCGGATGGGCCCACGAAGGCACCCTGATGGTGACGGTCCGCTCCACCGGCGAGATCCCGGTGTCAACAGGGCCGCCGGCCCCGTCACTCGAGCGGCATGACGACCCGTTGGCCTGGCACCCGATGCCGCCCCTCCCTCCCCATGCCATGCGCCGCCGCCGCCGTCTCGATGTGGTGCGCCCCGACAACTCGGGGGAAGCCCACCGCTTCGACGCCCACTTCCGCGACAGTCATATGGACCGGGACGGGGCCGAGTGGGTCGTGCACGAGTACTCGGCCACCGGCGCATTCGACATCGTCGGGGGCCGGGTGCTCGACGTCGGGGCCCGAGCCCACGTGCTCCCGTGGATGGAGTGCCCCGGGGCGGTGGCCAGCGCCGAGCGCTTGTCGGGGATGCCCATCGCCGAGCTCCGGACCCGGGTGCGACGGGAGTTCACCGGAACGTCCACCTGCACCCACCTCAACGACACCCTGCGGTCGCTCGGTGACCTGGAGGTCCTCGTCGGGCACCTGTCGAACTGACGGCTGTGCACGAGGCCGACCGCTGTCTGGGGCACCCGGCGTCACTCGACCGACGCGTCACCTTGTCAGCCCGTCAGGGACCTGCCGCGGTGTCAGCCTGTGGCCGACCTGATCCCGTGAAAGAGGCCCGATGCCCGGAACAACGCGCTGATCCGGGCGACATCAGGATCGGGTGAATGGGTCACCACCGAGACGTCGTACGCACCCGGGGTGCCAGTTGCTGCGGCAGCGGCCGAGGAGTGGCCAGGCAGCTCGGGTAGGACCGACCTCAGCCATGCGTTCCAGCGGTCCAGCGCGACGCCCGGATTCGTCACCGCAGACACGATTCCTGTCGGCACCTGTCCGGCCAGGGATGACGGAAGCAGGCTGGTCGGCACCACCTCTGGGATCCCGACAGGGTCGAGCCATTGGATCGCCACCACTCCGATGCTTGGGAGGCCGGCCAGGAGCTGAAGGTCCAAGAGGTTCTTCGCCTCCAGGAGCGCTCCGGTCGATGGCGACAGGACGATCGTGGTTCGGTATCCCTCCCCGGTGGCGCCGGCCAGAGCCACCCCGGTGTCGCCGCTGTGGGTGGTGGCGGTGCCGAGGAACGCCACACCGGGCATGGTTGCCATGGCTCGGAGCAGTGCCGACCACAGCGCGGGAGTGGCCCCGAGGGTCGGACCGACCAACAGCGTGACCGCCCGGCCGAACGGGGTGAGGTGGGAGAGATGGCCGGGGAGCGACGCGTCGAGCGCGGGTATGCCTGTACTCCCCGTCTCGAGTTCCTGAGCCAGCGCCGTCGGATCCGTGGGCAGACGGGCCACGTCCAGAGCGCCAGGAGCCTGGCCGCCCAGTCCGAGGAACCCGATGCCGCACTGGGATTGAGGGCTCGACGGCTCCCCGAATTGGCCTGGGGAGGCCTGTGGGTTCGCAGGACGGTACGCCCATGAAACCACGACCTGTCGGCTGCAGTACTGGCCGAGGTCGTTGGCCCACTCTTCGGCGTTCACGGTGAGCACCGCCCGGGCGCTTGGGGGCGCCGCCGATTCGGGACCGCCATGGGGTGGAGCCACGAGGTACGAGACTCGTGACTCCGACCGGAGCCACTCATCACTCTTCAGAACCGGCGTCGGCTCAGCGGCAGCCTCGCCGGCGAGGTGGCGCAGGACCGCCGCTTCGGCCGTGGGCACCCGTAGGGAGGGAGTGGGTAGGAGCTGCAGGACCAGGAGGATGGCGGCCAACAATGCGCCCACACCGAGGGCGGGCACGACCAGATGCCAGGCCTGCCCCGGTCTCGGGCGTGACAACGGCGGAGTGCCCTTCGGTGATGACGCCGCCGCCTGCACCCGCTCCCAGATGTCCTCGGCGACCGGGGAGTCGGGCCCCGGCAGCGACAGCGGGTCGACCGGGTCGGCCCGCTTGACGAGGGCGTCGATGAAGTCGATGTCCGTGCTCACGGTCGGTGCTCCGTTTCCATCTGAAGGGCGGTGATCTCGGGAGTCGGAACGACATCGGCCGCTTCGCCGTCCGAAACGTCGCCGGTTGCCCGAAGCCTCCGCGCCAGCCGTCTGCGGGCACGGTGCAGTCGCACTTCCACGACGTTGACCGAGCAATTGAGGACCGCGGCGGTCTCCGTCGGTGACAACCCGTCCCAGATCACCAGCTGCATGACCTCGCGTTCATTGGGGGACAGGTGTCGCAAGGCACCCGTCACGTCCACGTCGGAGGGCTCAGGCGACCCGATCGGCGGACGAGGCTGGCGGTGGATCCGGTCGACCAGGAGGAGCCGCCGATTGGAGCTCCGTCTCGCGTTCCGCACCACGTTGCGGGCGACGCCGAACAACCAGAGGCGGTCTTGGGGCGGTTGGGGCAGCTCGTCGATCCGGCGCCAGGCGACCAGGTAGACCTCGGCAACCACGTCGTCGACCTCGGACCGGTCCGGAGCGAGGGCCCGCCCGGCGTAGGCGTAGATGTCGTTGAACGTCGAATTGTAGAGGGACCGGAACAGGCCCATCCGATCGTCCCGGTACTCCTGGCCAGCGTCGGATCCACCCACCCGGTGGCCCCAGATTGTCCTCATACAATGCTCATGTCCGTCAGGCGGTCAGGACTTACAGGAATGTACCCCTTTCCCGGGCGACGGGCCGCCGGTGATCCCAGGCCGGGAAGGGACGAGGGTTAAAGCAGGGCACGGAACCGGTCGATGGTCTGATGATGGGGACAGGTGTGGGTTCGGTGACGGATCACCATGTGTCGGGCCTCTACGTCACCATGCTGATGGAGAACCTGGCCACCCGGCTCTCACCGGAAGCCGTTCGCGACGTCCTCTCGAGAGCAGGTGAGACCCGCAGCCTGGAGGAACTCGAGCGCGTCCTCTTCGTGGAGCTCCTACGACGAGTTCAAACGTCTCCTGCAAGAGGCCAAACGCACCTTGGATTCACTTCCCGAGGCCGGCACGAAGCGGCCCACCGTCAGCGCCAGGCTGGAATCAGAGCTGGCCGGGACCATCCAGGCCTTTGGCTCCCCCGCGGCGGTCCTCGGCGCCAACAGAGGTACGAATCCGCTGGTGCCGATCCGGCGGTACGAAACGACCGAGGTCGGGCCCAACGAATGGACGATCCGCGAATGGTTCGTCGAAGGATTCGAGGCGTTTCCGGAATTCTGCGACTTCGTCGCTCAGCAGTATGCGATGGTCCCACTCTTCTTCGGCCTTCCGGAGGGAGTGGTCACCGAGGAGACGTGCCAGTGCCGCGGCGACAGCGCCTGCCTCTTCCGCATGTGCTGGGCCGTGATCGACGAGGTGACGGCTCGAGCGGAGTACTTCGAGGCGCGGGCTCTGCAACTCGAGTCGCGGCTCGAACAGCTGCAGGACATGATCACGGACCTGGCCTCCAACGAGCGGTACGAGGATGTCCTGCAGGGCATCGTCGCCTCCACGATGGCGACGGTCATCGCCAGCGGTGCCATCCTGGCTCTCGAACCCCGCGCCGGACACGCCCGCAAGGTCTACTCGTTGGGTCTGAGCGACGCCGAAGCGGGCGAGATCGCCGACGATCTCCTCGATGGCGGCCCCCGACAGAAGGACATTGCCGTCGCCGATGTGACGTCTGTCCGTCGGCACTACGGTGTCCTGGCCATCGGGGAACACGGTGGTCTGTTCACCTCGCAGTCGCGCAGCGCCCTCGAGACCCATGCCCGGCTGGCCGCCGCCGCTCTCGATGCCGCCGATGCCCTCGAGGAAGCCCGGCATCAGGCCATGTCGGCGCAGGCTCTACTGCACCTGTCAGCGTCGTTGGCCGAGATCGTGAGCACCGAGGAGATGGCGTCGAGAGTGGTCCGGGCTGTCCCCGACGTCATCGACTGCGACCGGGTGACCCTGCTGTTGGACGATGGGAGCCCCTCGGACTCAGCCGACAGGAAGTATCGGGTGATGTCGTCGTTCGGCTATTCCGATGAGATTGCCGCCTCGCTCGTCGGCCGAATGTTCACGGCCAGGGACGTCGGCGTGAACTCCGAATACGGTCTGGTGGAGCGCACCCACTCGTCGATCGACCATGTGGCCACGGTGTCGGCACCGATAGAGATCGACGGAGCCACCATCGGCTTCATCGTCGTCAGCGTGGCTTCGGACCCACAACGACTGTCCATCACCCCTCGATTGGCAGAGCGATTGAAAGGTCTCGCCGCACAGGGGGCGATCGCCATCAACAACGCAAGGCTGGTGGACCAGATCCGCTACCAGGCTGTCCATGACACACTGACCGGTCTCCCGAATCGGGCACTCATCATCGACCGCATCGACCGCATCCTGGCCCGGACCCGACGGGACGATGTTCAGGTTGCGGCCCTCTTCGTCGATCTCGACGGATTCAAAGACGTCAACGACTCGCTCGGTCACGCTGCCGGCGATCGCCTGCTCAGGGCGGTGGCCGAGCGCCTCTCGGCTGTCATGCGCGAGGGTGACGGCATCGGCCGGCTGGGTGGCGACGAGTTCATCGTCCTCGTGGACGGGGACGCCAAGTCGGAAGGTCCGGAGTTCATCGCCCACAGAATCCTCGAGACCCTCCGTGCGCCGTTCGACCTCGGCGACTTCGCCGCGGGCGTGGTCACGCTGACGGCGAGCATCGGCATCGCCGCCGGCGCCCGGCCATCGGCAACCGAGCTCCTCCGAGATGCCGACATCGCGCTCTACGCGGCCAAGGCCAGGGGCAAGAACTGCTACGTCGTCTTCCAGTAGGCCGCGCGGCCCCACGTACCTCCCTCGGGCCATGGGCGCCCTCGGTGGGAGGGTTCACCTCCGTGCAGAAAGAGGAGCCTCGTCGACATGGGCATACAGGATGTCGAAGTTCTTCCGTGAGGGGTTCTCGCCGGTCGCTCTGAAGATGTCATTGACAACGGTGGCTGAGACCTCCTCCGAGTCAGCCAGGCCGTCGCTCCAGAACGAATTGGCGATGATCTCCGATCGCTCTCCTGCATCGGCCCGCAGGAGGGTGACTCCGAGGAAATTGGGTACTCGACGGAAGGCCGGAAGCACCTCTTCCGAAAACGACCTGTTCATCCTCGGAAGATCGGATAGGTCGACATAGAAACGGATCTGTCGGCTCTTCATGTCGAGTCGGACCTCCTCCTGGTGGAGCCCCTGTCGATGAATCTAACTCCATTTTGAATGCGGTCTGCGGACGAAGATCTCTTCTTTCGGCCTCGGCCCCTCTCATGCGCCCGCCGGGCGAGCGCGCTCGGTGAGCGGAACCGTCCGGTCAGGCGCCTTCGCTCACGGCATCCCACGTGTCACCGGGCACCTCGACGTGGATGATCTCCGGGGCGGCCGCCAGCCAGCGGGGCATCTGCTCCATCGCCGCCTTGAAGTGAGCCGATTGGACATGGGCCTCACCCGCCTCGCGGTCACGGTACGTCTCGATCAGGACCCACAGATTCGGATCCTCGGCACTGCGGTACCAGTCGTAGGAGATGTTCCCCGGTTCCGCCCGGGTCGACTTCGTGAACTCCTCGATGAGGGACGGGAAGGCATCCGAGTACTTGGCCCGCACCGGCTGCTTGACGACGATGAAAATCATCCGGACCTCCTCGGAGACGGCATGGGCGACGAGGGGGGGAGAGAGGGATCACGACGCGATCATTCCTCGAGCAGCTCAGGCTGGATGGTCACGATCCATTCGTAGAGGGGTTGGAACGCCCGCCACCCCGCCATCGGCGGCCCGACGAGGGGCGCGGTCTTCTCCGCCTGATCGGGGTCGATCAGCACCGGGTCACCTGCCGCCTCGGCCAGTAGCTGGGCCTGGCATGTGCGCTCCATGGTGATGAACCACCATGCCGCCTCGTCGACCGAGGTCTGTCCGACGGTGAGCAGTCCGTGGTTGGCCAGGATCAGGGCCTTGTTCGGGCCGAGCGCGTGAGCAAGGCGCTTTCCCTCCTCGAGATCGAGCACGACACCGGTGTAGTCGTCGAAGACCGCGTGGTCGCCGTAGAAGGCACATGAATCCTGGGTCAGCGGATCGAGCGGACGGCGCAGTGACGACCATGCCTTGCCGTGCACGGAGTGGGCGTGAGCGGCGGCCACGACGTCGGGGCGGGCGGCGTGGATCTGCGAGTGGATGGCGAAGGCGGCGGCATTGACCGGCCAGGTGCCGTCGACCACGTCCCCGCGGTCGTTGACCAGGATGAGGTCCTTCACCCGGATGAGTTTGAAATTCATTCCCAGGGGGTTGACCCAGAAGTGGTCGGGCCGTTCGGGATCCCGTGCTGTGATGTGTCCGGCCAGCCCCTCATCGAATCCGAACTGCCCGAACAGCCGGAAGGAGGCGGCGAGACGCTGTTTGCGGTGCCTCCGTTCGTCTTCGACGTTGCCGAAGGTCGGGAACCGGGGCGGAAGGCGGTCTGAGGGCATGGCTGGCTCCAGGGTGATGTCGGTGGCGGGCGAGTCGGTCGGCAATCAGCCGGCCTGCGTCCGGGCGGGCGTGATGTCCAGGTGCAGTTGGGTGAGCCCGCGGAGGATGTAGGTCGGCATGTACTCGTAGCGGCGGTCGCCGGGAGGTCCGTGATGGGCCTCGGAGATGGCGATCCCCTCCGTGCGGTCGAGAAGTCGCTCGATGCTCACTCGCGTCTCCATGCGGGCGAGTGATCCGCCCGGGCAGCTGTGGACGCCGCGCCCGAAGGCCAGGTGCTCCCTCGCGTTCTCACGATCGACCCGGAACTCCGCCGGGTCCTCGAAGTGGCTCGGATCGCGGTTGGCGGCGCCGTTGACAACCATCAGGGTGGCGCCGGCGGGAATGTCGACCCCGGCCATGGCCGTCGTCCGGCGGGCCAGCCGGAAGTCACCCTTGACCGGCGACTCGATCCGGAGCGCTTCCTCCACGAAGTTGGGGATGAGCTCCCGCTGCTCCCGCAGTCGCCGCTGCAGCTCGGGCCGTTCGGCGATGAGTTGCAGGGTGGTCCCGAGGAGCCGCACCGTGGTCTCCTGCCCGGCGGCGAAGACGTTGGCGGCGACGCGGACGACGTCGATGACCTCGGGCAGCTCCCCGTTCGGGAACGTGGTGGTGGCGAGAGCCGTCAGCACGTCATGGCGGGGCTCGAGTCGGCGGTCCTCGATGTAGCGGCTGAAGCGGTCGTAGAGCCACTCGAGTGGGTTGAGCGACATGGACTCCTTGGTGCTGCCGACGGCCGCGTCGTGCGGCCGTCGGGCCAGTGCGGCCCGAAACTCGCCGTGTTCGTCCTCGGGCACGCCGAGGAGATCGGCGATGACGAACAGGGTGAAGGGGTTGGCATACCCGCTGATGAACTCGACGTCGTCGCCGGACAGGAGCTCGTCGATCTGGCGGTCGGCGAGCCGCCAGACGAACTCCTCGTTCTCCTTCAATCGCTTCGGTGTGAGCTGCCGCATGACCAGGTGCCGGTGGTCTCGGTGCATGGGTGGGTCCATGGTGGTGAGCTGGTCGCTGAACGGCAGCTCGTCGCGGTGCTGGTCGATCAGCTCGCTCACGTCGTCGCCGGCCAGCGGCACGGGAAAGCCCGGGAACGGCCCGGTCACCGAGTTGCACGAGGAGAACGAGTCCGTGTCGTTGTAGACGGCGCACGCCTCGTCGTAACCGGTGACCATGAAGACGTCCTGGCTCGGCTCCCGGCGTACCGGACACTGGACCCGCAGCCAGTCGAAGTAGGGGTAGGGGTCGGAGACGAGCTCGTTGCCCCGGAAGAAGTCGATGGCGTCGTACTCGATACCGGCGTCGCTCATGTCGGCCCCTTTTCTGGTCGGTCGTCGGTCACGAAGGTGGCGGCACGGTGGTGGAACCGCCACGTGCCCTGGCCGTCGTGGTGGAGGGTGTCGCGGTAGCGGCCCACGAGCTGGATCGACCAGCCGGACTCGCCGAGCAGGAGGAAGACCACGTCGCTGACCGCCGTGGCTTCGGTGTCGCTCCACTCGGCGACCACGGTGTTGAGCACGAGGTGGCGCTGGGGTCGCCTGGGTTCCCACCGCGAGTAGGCGTCATGGAGGGCCTGGCGGCCCCGGTGGGTGCCCATGCCGGGGATCTCGACGCCGCCGTCGGGACAGAAGGTGTCGACCACGTCATCGGTCCGGCCGTCGTCGAGGGCGTGGGTGTAGACGGCGATGGCTGTACGAACGCCCTCGGCCACGTCGGCTCGGGTCATCATGGCCGGCACGGGCCGGGTCCTTCGGGCGACAGCGCCGCCGCGGGTCCTGTCAACATCTGCGCTCAGAGGTCGATGTCGGCAACGGGGCTCTCGAGGGGGTTCACGTTGACCGCCCGCAGCGCAGGCAGCAGTTTCTCGTAGGGGAGGCCGGCCAAAAACCCGTCCACGGTCCGTTCGAAATTGATGATCCCGCCCTCGGCGCGTTCGGAGAGGCGCATGTACTCGAATCCGCGGCCATGGAGGCCCCGCTGCTGTCTCGGGAGGTTGGAGAAGTCCTGCGCGGGGATGGGCGGCCAGCGCGGATCGTCGCACTCCCACGGCTCGGGCGGCATCAGGGTCTCCGGTTCGTCGCCCTCCGGAAACCGGGTGAGCGACCAGATCTCCATGATGGTCTCCTCGGGGCCGAGTGGTCGGAATCGATAGGCCGAAGCGCTGCTGTACATGGGCAGGACGAAGTAGTGGGGGAAGCAGTAGCCCATCGGCTCGTTGAGTCCCTGATCCTCGAGTTCGTTGAGATCGGGCATGTCCGAGCCCCGATTCCGGTGCCAGTCCACGACGGCGTCGTTGAGGGCCCGGGTCCAGGTCGACATGGCCAATGTGGGGTCGGCCGGCAGCTCCATGTCGGCCAGACCCTCGGCCACCCGTACGTCGTTGGCGTGCACCATCCCGGCCATGCCCTCGCTCATCGTGCGCAGGTAGTGGAGCTCCGCGTCGATGAGGACCCGTGGATCGACGGGTCCGCCCTGCCGGGGCGGAATCCTTCCCGGGATGACCAGTTGGGGATGGGTCTCGATGACGTGGTACTGCTCCATGAACGCCTCTTCCGCGAGCTTCCAGTTCACCGGCAGGCGGCAGGCGTACCACCACTCGGCCCGCATCGACTCGACCTTCCAGGCGTCGAGGACGGTGGCGAACGGCTCGATGCACTCCCGAAGAGGTGGAGCGTCGTCGTCGAGGTTGATCCACGCACAGCCGCCCCACACGCCGGCCTGAACCGGCGTGAGGTCGAGGTCGTCCGGCTCCAGGTTGTGCCGGGCGAAGGTCTTCGACTGGGTGACGAAGGTGTTCTTGCCGTCCGGGCCGTAGCACCACCCGTGGAAGGGGCAGATGAACCCGGTCTCACAGGTTCCCCGCCCTTCGGCGACCCGGACACCACGATGCCGGCAGGTGTTCTGGAAGGCGCGCACGCCCAGGTCCTCGGTGCGCACCACGACGACGGATTGATCGAAGATCCGGTACTCGACGAAGTCGTTCGGGTTCGGGATCTCCTCGAGCCGGCACGCCATCTGCCAGACCCGGGACCAGAGCAGATCGACCTCCATCCGGTAGAAGTCCGGGTCGTAGTAGCGCTCCTTACGAGCCCGGTCCGGGAATTCCATCGAATAGGGCACGGGCAGTGCCGACCATCTCCGATCCACGATCGCCACCCGGGCCCCCTTTCCTCTCGGCGTGTGTTTTGCAGAAGTGTATACTCACCGCTCGACCGGTCGGTACAAGTTTTGTGCCGGCACCCCGGGACCGCAGGACGGGCATGCCTCTGGCCACGATGCGACCCGGTGTGCCGATCGCCGCGGAGGCTCATGACACCCTCTGAACCCGCAAAGGACCAGCGCCCGGCCCGCCCGGCTGCGGACGTCGACGTGCTGATCGTCGGCGCCGGCATCACTGGCATCTACCAGCTGTACCGGGCCCTCGACGCCGGTTTCTCGGCGGTGCTGCTCGAGGCCGGCGACGGGGTCGGTGGCACTTGGTACTGGAACCGCTACCCCGGGGCCCGCTTCGACTCGGAGAGCTACACCTACGGCTACCTCTTCTCCAAGGAGCTGTTCGAGGAGTGGGAGTGGCACGAGCATTTCGCCGAGCAACCGGAGATCGAGCAGTACCTCAACCACGTGGTGGACCGCTTCGACCTCCGGCGCCATATGCGGTTCGGGGCCGCGGTGACGTCGGCCGTCTATGAGGAGTCGGCCCGGGCATGGACCGTCACGGTCGGTGACGGGTCCGAGTACCGGACGCGGTTCGTGGTGGCGGCCACCGGCATCCTCTCGGTGCCCTACTTCCCGGAGGTACCCGGGCGCGAGCAGTTCCGGGGCGGGTCGTACCACACCGGCCTGTGGCCGGCCGAGCCGGTCGACTTCACCGGGAAGCGGGTCGCCGTCATCGGCACGGGCTCCAGCGGGGTGCAGGTCATTCCGGCCATCGCCGACGAGGTCGCCTCCCTGACGGTGTACCAACGCTCGGCCAACTGGTGCACGCCCCTCAACAACCGACCGATCACGCCCGACGAGCAGGCCCAGCTGAAGGCCGGCTTCGAGGCCATGTGCGAGACCCTCAACGCGTCGCCCTCCGGGTTCGTCCACCCCACCTACGATCGCCGGGCGTTCGACGACTCGATCAACGAGCGTCTGGCGTACTTCGAGACCATGTGGCGCAGCCCCGGATTTTCGAAGCTGACCAGCAATTACACCGACCTCACGGTCAACCACACCGCCAACGCGCAGTGGTGCGAGTTCATCGCCGAAAAGATCCGCGGCATCGTCAGGAACCCCGAGACCGCCGAACGGCTGATCCCGAAGGACCATCTCTACGCCGAGAAGCGCCCCCCCTTCGTGACGGGCTACTACGAGACCTACAACCGTCCGAACGTCTCCCTCGTGGACCTCAGGCAGACGCCGATCGTGCGAATCACCCGGCGAGGGATCGAGACGACCGAGGGTGCGCGGGAGTTCGACATCATCGTGTGGGCGACAGGGTTCGACTTCGGCACCGGCGCCCTGGTCCGCATGGGCATCCGCGGGCGGCACGGCCTGGCTCTGGCCGATTACTGGGTGGACGGTCCGAAGACCTTCCTCGGCCTCCAGACCGCCGGCTTTCCCAACTTCTTCTTCCCCGGCGGGCCGCACGCGGCAGCCGGCAACAACCCGAGGTACAACGGTGACCAGGTGGATTTCATCACCGACACCCTCGTGTACCTGCGAGCGCACGGCTATGACACCATCGAAGTGGATCACGTCGCCGAAGAACGGTGGACGACCATGGTCGACACCGGTGCGGCCCTGTCCCCCTTCGGGGAGGCCAGCTACTTCTTCGGGACCAACATCCCCGGGAAGCCGCACAAGTACCTGCTGAACTCGGGGGGCCGACCCAAGCTCGGGAAGGAGATCCAGAGGGTCTTCGACACCAACTACAAGGCGTTCAGGCTGGCCGGACCCTCCGATCCCGCCGGGGCCGGCGGCAAGGCCGCCCCCGCCCCCGCCAAGGCCGGCCCCGCCCCGGCCAAGGCCGCCGCCCGCGTCAAGACCACTACCAAGGCCGCCACCGAGGCCGGCCCCGCCCCGGCCAAGGCCGCCGCCCGCGTCAAGACCACTACCAAGGCCGCCACCGAGGCCGGCCCCGCCCCGGCCAAGGCCGCCGCCGACGCCGACGCCTGAGAGCTCCCGGTCACCCGGAGCAGGTCAGACGGTGGCCACCGGTGTCAGCGGGGACCCCACGATGCCGGGCAGCCGGAGCGGGGGGGCGGTGAGCAGGAACCGGCTCCGGTGGTGCTCGCGCAGCCACGATGCCAATTCGTGGAGGTACCACATCTCGCCCAGCGGCACCCCGAGGCGGAACAGGCAGAGGTGGTGGATGGGGAGGAACGAGTGCCGGCTCTCGTCGCGGTCCCTGCCGGTCAGACCTTCCACCGCGTAGTTGTCCGCCACCAGCGCGGCGATCTGGGAGTCGCTGATCCACTGCAGCAGCGACTGGTCACGGGCGTCGAGGTAGCTGCACAGGGTGTGGATCTTCACGGGATCGGGATGGCGGTCCCACTTGAGGACCTCGGTGGCGAATCCGGTGTGGAGCAGGAGGATGTCGCCGGGCTCGACGACGACCTGGTCGGCCGCCATGATCTCCTCGAGGGTGTCGAGGTCCACCCCGCGCCAGTCGTTCCCGAGATGGTGGGCCAGGTCGATGAGGACGCCCCGACCCTGCACGCCCTGGTAGGCCATGTGCTCGAGGCCGAGGTGGTGGGCGAAGCAGCGGTGGTTGCCGCCGTCCCCGGCCGCGTCGGGCTGCGGGCCGACAAGGTCGACCCCGGCGCGGTACCCGTTGTAGTACACCGCCTCTTCGATCCCGTCGCCGTCGGCGTCGAACTCGGCACCCACGTGGGCCAGCGAATCCCACTGCGTCGAATACTGCAGCGAGAGGGTCACCACGTCGTCCGCCCACACGTCCACGTACTTGGGGTTGCCCCAGCTCTCCATCTGGCTCATGTGGACGTTGTAGAAGGTGTCGGGTTCACCCTGCATGTCCTCGGTGGGCGCCAGCACCGGCGGATAGCGGCGCTGGTTGAGGGCGGTACCGCCCGGAACGTCGAGGGGAAGGCTCAGACAGAAGCTGATGCCGGCCTCGACCTCCCGCACACCTTGGAGCACCTTGTCGGGGGTGAGCAGGTTGATCCGGCCGAGCTCGTCGTCCTCGCCCCAGTCCCCCCACGTCGAGCCGTCCGGGCGTTGCTTCCACCGCTGCGTCACGTGCTCCTCTCCTTCTGGCCGCCGCCCTCGGCGACCCGTTCTGGCGTTGCCTGTACCGACCGGTTGGTCTACACTCCAGCCGCAGGGTACCGCGTGCGCGTCCGCTCGGTCATCGTGATCTTGCGTCCCGGCGCAGGAAGGTCACAACCATGACACCGAACCAACTGGTCGTGTCCGCCGACGGGCACATCCTCGAGCCCACCGACCTCTTCACCACCCGCCTGCCCAAGCACCTGCGGGACCGGGGGGTCTGGGAGGACGACTTCGAGATCGAGCCGCTGGTCGAAGGCGGGGCCCGGATCTTCCGACGCCTGCACACGCCGGGGTTCGAGGGGTGGACGATCTCCCGCTACCGGCAGACGAGCGGCCGGATGCCCGAGGGCGACCCCGAAATGATCCTCGAGGACCTCGATTCCGACGGTGTCGACGTAGGGGTCATGCATCCCAACCTGTCGCTGTTCGGCCTGTACTCCGACGACCATGAGCTGTCCATCGCCCATGCCCGCGTGTACAACGACTACATCATGGAGCGGTTCTCGCCGTACTTCTCGCGGCTGGTGCCCACGGCTCCCATCCCGCTCACCGACGTCGACGACGCGGTGAGCGAGATCGAGCGCGTCGCCGCCGGTGGGTTCCGGGCCATCCTCCTGCCGGCCACTCCGCCCATGCCCTACTACTCGCGAGACTTCGATCCTGTATGGGCGGCGGCACAGGCCAACGGGGTTCACGTGTTCATCCACACCCAGACCGGCGGGGTCAAGGTCAACGATCCCGAGGCCGTCACCCTCAAGGTGGTCATGGAGAACGCGGCACAGGTCAACCAACCGGTGACCGAGAAGTCGGCGTCCAAGCGGATGGTCACCCAGGCCATCTACAGCACCATCGTCCCCCAACAGGTCATCTGCCAGCTCATCGGCGGCGGCGTGCCCGAGCGCTACCCCGACCTCCACTTCGCGCTCATCGAGTTCAACGCCCACTGGCTCGGTTCGCTGGTGGGCAGTATGGACAAGTGCTGGGTCACCGGGATCGGCCAGGACCCCGACTGGTGGCTGGGTGTCTGGGACGACGCCCTCCCCGCCACCCAGCAGGCCAACATGGCTCAGCTGTTCAAGCTGAACGAGAAGTGGCCGTACCCCTTGATGCCGAGCGAGTACGTCCGACGCCAGTTCCACGTCTCGTTCCAGGACGACCCGGTGGCAGTGGCCTGCCGGAACATCACCGGGCTGTCCACGATCGTGTGGGGAAACGACTACCCGCACGCCGAAGGCACGTTCCGGGGCAGCCGGGAGCTCATGGCGAAGCTGTTCGCCGGTGTCCCGGCCGAGGAGCGGGCGGCCATGGTGGGCGGGACTCTCGCCGGGCTCCTCGGTCTCGACGCCCGAGTGGCAGCCTCGTCCCGCGGCTAGGCCGAGGGGGACGCGCCCGCGCCGCATGGCACGGTGCGCCGCCACGGACGCCCATGATGGGATTCCACAGCATTCGACGAACCGGCGGCAGCGAAAGACGATCTGGTGGTGAACGAGCACAGTTTCGAGGGACGGGTTGCGGTCGTCACCGGTGCCGGACGCGGCATCGGCCGGGCCGACGCCATCCTGCTCGCCTCGCGGGGCGCCGGCGTGGTGGTCAACGATCTGGGCGGGTCGCTGGGCGGGGTCGGTGAGGACGCGGGCGTGGCCGCCGAGGTGGCCGCGGAGATCGTCGGGGCCGGGGGAGCGGCCATCGCCGACGCCAGCGACGTGTCCACCCCCGAAGGCGGCCGGTCGCTCATCGAGGCGGCCGTCGAGCGGTTCGGCCGCCTCGACATCCTGGTCAACAACGCCGGAATCATCCGCTGGGCCGGCTTGCCCGAGGCGGACACCGAGAATCTGGCCCGTCACCTCGCCGTCCACGTGCTGGGATCGTTCAACACGACCCGGGCGGCCTGGCCCCACCTGGTCGACCAGGGCTACGGCCGCATCGTGATGACCACGTCGTCGGGTCTGTTCGGCCTGCCGAAGAATCTCTCCTACGCCACCGCCAAGGGTGGGGTGATCGGGCTCGCCCGCAGTCTGGCCACCGCCGGTGCCCCTCACGGGATCAAGGTCAACCTCATCGCGCCGGGCGCCGTCACCCGGATGGCCGGCCAGGCCGCGGAGACGGGTCCAGCCGGCGGGGCGGCCTCTCCGTGGATGTCGCCCGACCTCGTGGCTCCGATGGTCGGCTTCCTCGCCCACGAGTCCTGCCCGGTCAGCGGCGAGATCTACGCCGCCGGCTTCGGGCGGTTCGCCCGGATCTTCATCGCCTCGACGGAGGGGTATGTCCACGCCACGCCCGAGCCGACCATCGAGGACGTGGCCCAGCACTGGGCCACCATCAACGACGAGACGGGGTACTACGTTCCCGCCGACCTCATGGCCTGGTCGGCCGCCTTCATGGCCCATCTCCCCCCGAGCGGCGGCGATCCCATTGCCCCCTAGCCGGCCGCCCGCCCGCCGATCGGTCGGCTAGGAGCCGTCGTGGACCTCTCGCTCAACGAGCCGGAGCGGGACCTGGTCGAGCTCTGTCGCACCTTCGCCCAGGAGGAGATCGCCCGTCGGGCCCCGAAGGCCTGGGAGGACGGCCACTGTCCGACCGACCTGCTCCGTGAGATGGGCCAACTCGGTCTGCTCGGGATGCTGGTCCCCGAGGAATGGGGTGGGATCGGCATGTCCACGGTCGGCTTCGTCGCGGCCATGGAGCAGATCGGTCTGGCCGACCAGTCCGTGGCCGCGGCCTTACAGGCGCACGTGACCATCGGCTCCCTGCCGCTGTACCTGTTCGGCAACGACACACAGCGCGAACGCTGGTTGCGACCGCTGGCCGAGGGTCGCGTCCTCGGCGCATTCGGGCTCACCGAGCCCGATGCCGGCTCCGACGCCCGTGGCATCAGCACCCGCGCCGAGCGCCACGACGGCGGCTGGTTGATCAACGGCCGGAAGACCTTCATCTCCAACGCGGGGACCGACATGTCGTTCGGGGTGACCCTCCTGGCCCGCATCGGGGTGGCTGACGACGAGAGACCGAGGTACGGGAGCTTCGTGGTCGAAAAGGACACGCCCGGCTTCACCATGGGACCGAAGATGCGGGGCATCGGATGGCGCGGCCTCGACACCCGCGAGCTCTACCTGGACGATGTCTTTGTTCCCGACGAGCAGCTCCTGGGCGATCCGGACATGGGACTCAGTCAGTTCCTGCGCACGCTCGAGGTCGGGCGCATCTCCATCGCCGCCCTCTCCCTCAGCCTGACCCAGGCCGTCCTCGACCTGGCCACCACCTATGCCCAGCAACGGGTGCAGTTCGGCCGGCCCATCTCCACCTTCCAGGCCGTGCAGTTCAAACTGGCCGACATCGCCACCGAGCTCGAGGCCGCCCGCTGGCTCACCTACCGGGCCGCCTATCTGCGGGACCAGGGCCAGCCCTTCCTCAAGGAGGCGGCGATGGCCAAGCTGAAGGCCAGCCGCGTAGCCACCTGGGCGGCATCGGAAGCGGTCCAGATCCACGGCGGCCTCGGCTACATGCTCGAGACGCCGGTGGCCCGCTTCTACTGTGACTCGAAGGTGCTCGAGATCGGCGAGGGCACCAACGAGATCCAGCATCTGGTCATCGCCCGCGCCCTGGGCTGTTAGGGCCTACGCGGTTGCGAGGGCTGGCGGTGAGGAGGGCCCAGCCGCCGAGGGCCCAGCCGCTGAGGGCCCAACCGGTGAGGGCCTGCACGGCGAGGGCCTACACGGCGAGGGCCTACACGGCGAGGGCCTACACGGTTGGGGGCCCTACACGGTGAGGGCCTACACGGCGATCAGGTGCCGGACGGCGTCGGCGATGGTGTCGCGGTCGGGCAGCCAGGCCCGTTCGAGGTCGGGGGAGTACGGGGGTGGTGTGGCTGCGGCCCCGATCCGCTCGATGGGTGCATCGAGGTCCCAGAAGCCCTCGCGGACGACGGTGGCGGCGATCTCCGCACCGATGCCGAAGGGGACAACGGCCTCGTGGGCGATGAGCAGCCGGCTCGTCTTGTGGACCGAGTCGAGGATGGGCGCGATGTCGAGAGGCGCCACCGTCCTCAGGTCGATCACCTCGACGGAGATGCCCTCGTCGGCCAGGCGCTCAGCGGCGGCGACCGCCTCGTGGACCATCCGTGAGACCGACACGACGGTCACGTCGGTTCCGTGGCGCACGACCGCCGACTTCCCGATGGGCAGAAGATGGTCGGCGGGCGCCTGCGGGCCCTTCATGCCGTACAGCAGCCGGTTCTCGATGAAGACCACTGGGTTCGGGTCCTGGATCGCCGCCCGCAGCAGCCCGTAGGTGTCGGCGGGCGTGGACGGCATGACGACGCTCAACCCGGGGATATGGGCCAACAGGACTTCGAGGCTCTGCGAGTGTTGGCTCCCCGAGGACCGCCCGGCACCGAACTGGGTCCGCACGGTCAGTGCCATCTCCGCGGCGCCGCCGGTCATGAAGGGGAGCTTGGCCGCCTGGTTGAGCAGCTGGTCGAAGCAGACGCCCAGGAAGTCGAGATACATCATCTCGACCACCGGGTGCATCCCGGCCATGGCCGCACCCACCCCCAGTCCGATGATGGCCGTCTCGGAGATGGGGGTGTCCCGTACCCGGCCAGCGAATTGATCGGCCAGGCCCCGCGTCAGCCCGAACACATTGCCCCCGGCGCCGACATCGATGCCGGCCACGAAGACCCGGTCGTCCGTGGCCAGCTCGGCCTCCAGCGCGGCGTGGATGGCGTCCATGGTGCGATACTGCGGTCCGTCGACCGGTGGCGGGGGAGGCTCCACGGGTGCCGGTCTGGCCCGGACGACGAAGTCGCGGAGCGTGGCCGCCAGCGGGTTGGACAGCCGACGGGCGGCCTCGACGGCCTCGTCCAGCGCATCGGCCACCGACGACTCGAGCGCCTTGATCTCGTCGTCCCCGACGCCGGCGTCCCGGAGCCGGCCGGCGTGCGCCGGCAGCGGGTCCCGTTCCTCCCAGGCGCTCACCTCGTCCGATGACCGGTAGCGCTGTGGATCACCCTCGTAATGTCCGTGCCAGCGGTAGGTGGCCGCCTCGACCATGGTGGGCCCGCCACCGGCCCGTGCGGCAAGGACGGCGTCCGCCATCACCGACGCCGTGGCCACCACGTCGTTGCCGTCGACGGCCAGGTAGCCGACGCCGTACCCGGCGGCCCGCTGTTCGAGCGACGCCGCGTGCTGGGTCGACGCCGGGGAGAACTCGGCGTAGCCGTTGTTCTCGCAGAAGAAGATCACCGGCAGCTGCCACACCGCGGCCAGGTTCATCGCCTCGTGGAACGAACCCTGGGCCGACGCGCCGTCGCCGAAGAAAGCCACCGTGACGCTGCCATCGGCCCGAAGTTGGGAGGCTGTGGCCGCCCCCACGGCGATGGGCAGGCCCGCGGCCACGATTCCGTTGGCGCCGAAGATCCCGAGCTTCGGGTCGGCGATGTGCATGGAGCCCCCTCGGCCGCGGTTGGTGCCCTGGTCCTTGCCCATCAGCTCGGCGAACATACCCAGCGGGTCGAGTCCCTTGGCCAGGCAGTGGCCGTGGCCGCGGTGGGTGGAGGTGATGGCATCCGCCGGACGCAGCGGCCAGCAGGCCCCGACCGCCGTGGCCTCCTGCCCGATCGAGAGGTGGACGAATCCGGGCACCTCGCCGTCGCGGTAGAGCGCGGCCACCCGCTCCTCGAACCCACGGATGAGCACCATCCGCCGGTACATCTCGAGGAGCTCGATCGTCGGGAACGACGACGGTGCGGACGGATCGGTGGTCACCGGTTGTGTAGTATACCGGTCGGTCGGTACAACAAGGGAAGCGCGATGATCGGTGAAATCGAGATCCCCGAGTCCTTCCCCAATCCAGGCGCGGTCTCGGGGAAGCGGGTGGTGATCACCGGCGCCAGCCGCGGGCTCGGCTCCCTGCTGGCCCATGCCTTCTCGCACGCCGGCGCCCGCGTCGCCCTGGTCGCCCGCACCGAGCGCGACCTGAAGGCGGTGGCCGAGCGGCTTCCAGGTCCGTCCCTCGTCCTCAGCGGCGACGTGACCGACGAGGACGTCAACGAGGCGGTGGCCGACGCCATGGTGGCCGAATGGGGCGGGGCGGATGCCTGGATCTGCAATGCGGGGATCTCGCCCATCGTGGCCGGCCCGCGCCAGACAGAGGTGTCGGTGTGGCGGCAGATCGTGGAGGTGAACCTCACTGGGGCCTTCCTCGGGGCCCGCGCCGCCTCCCGGGTCATGGGCGAGGGCGGGCGGCTCATCTTCACCGGCTCGGTGCTGGGTGAGCGGCCGCGCAAGGGACTGACCGCCTACAGCGCCTCCAAGGCCGGCGTGGTGGGTGTGGCCAAGGGCCTGGCCCTCGATCTCGCCCCGTCCGGCATCACCGTGAACGTGGTGGCCCCGGGGTGGTTCGACTCCCCGCTGGCCGACGGGTGGAAGAACAGCCCGGAGAGCTCCGCTGCCATCACCGGGCACACGGCGCAGGGGCGTTGGGGGGCGCCGGCCGACCTGGCCGGCGCGTACCAGTTCCTGGTATCCGACGCCTCCGCTTTCGTGACCGGGACCGTGCTCACCGTCGATGGCGGATACCTGCTGTTGTGACCACCACGCGCCGGGTGGTGGCGATCACGGGGGCCGGCGGGGCGCTCGGCGCCGCCGTCTCGAAGAAGCTGGCCGGCGAGCCCGACACCGACCTCGTGCTGAGTGATGTCAGTGCTCGGTCACTCGAGGCCACCGTCACCGGCCTGGCCACAACCGAGGGGTCGGTCGTCACGAGGCTTGCGGATGTGAGCGACTTCGCCGAGGTCGAGTCGGTGGTCGCCCTGGCCGTCGAGCGCTTCGGCCGCCTCGACGTGTTGATCAGCAACGCCGGCGTGCTCTCGCCCAACGGTCGGATACACAATCTGACCACCGAGGACTGGGAGCGAGCCTTCCGGATCAACGTCCTCGGCGCCGTCAACGGCATCCGCGCCGCGGTGGCCGTCATGCGCCCACAGGGGTCGGGATCGATCGTGTTGACGGCATCGGTCTCCGGGCTGACGGCGTGGTCACATGCAGCCCCCTACTGTGCGACGAAGGCGGCGGTCATTCAGCTGGCCAAGGTGGCCGCGGTCGAATATGCCCGGGACGGCATCCGCGTGAACTGTGTGTGCCCGGGGACGTTCCTGTCTGCCATCCACGACGATGTTCCACCGGAGGCGCTCGACGCGATCGCCGCCCGCCATCCCCTCGGGCTCGGATCCGCCGCAGATCTTGTCGGTGCCTACTCCTACCTCGCCGGTGACGCATCTCGCTGGACGACCGGATCGACGATGGTCGTCGACGGCGGGTACTCCGCGCCATGAGGAGAGCTAGTCGTGCGGCTCGGCCGTCGGGTTGGTGATCCCCCGCATGAAGATCTCTGCGAACGGCTTGGCCACGTCCCGGGCCGACAGCCGACCGCCCGCCTTCAACCACAGATACGTGTAGTTGTGCATCCCGAGCCACGCCATGGTCGTCAGCCTCGGTTCCACGTCTCTGAACTCGCCCGCCTCGACACCGGCCTGGAGGACTGCCTCCACCCGCTCCTCGTACTTCCGGCGCCGTTTCCGGAACTGCTCGGCGCGTTCGCCGGTGAGGGCGGGGAACTCGTGGAGGAAGACCCAGACGTGATCCGGGTAGCGATGGATCACGTCGAGCAACTCGTCACCGAGCATGGCCAGCTGCTCCGATGGGGAGCCGCCGGCCTCGGCCACCCGGTCCGCCCCGAGCATCACCTCGTCCATCACGCGGTCGTGGATGGCCGCGAGGAGCTCCTCTTTGGAGCCGATGTAGTGGTAGAGCGCCCCCTTGCCGAGGTCGTTGGCCGCGCAGAGCTCCATGATGCCGGTGGCGTGGTACCCGTGTCGGGCGAAGACGGGCGCTGACGTGTCGATGATCGCCTGGCGACGCGTCTGCCAATTGGCTCTGCGTGGAGAATCACCGGCTGGGTCCGTCCGTGCCATTGGGAGCGAGGTTAGCGGGCCTCCCTGGCCAGGGACTGCTTCTCGATGACCGCCGCGGGTGCCTCGGTCGACCTCTACCCGAGCCCGAGCCGGGACCTCGTCCGAGGGCCCGGTGGCCCGCCATGGCCGGTGCGGCGGTGCAGCCGCTCGGCGTGGGTCGCCCGTGCCGCGGCGACCGCCGGCGGCCCGCGGCTGCCTAGGCTGACCGGTGGAACACGATCCCAGGTCAAAAGGGAGGGCTCGGCGGTGGTCGTCGGCATGGCCGTTCCCACGCGTGCAGGGTTGTAGGTCGGAGTGGAGACACCACCGCTGATGCAGGCGGACATGAACTGGTTCGCCGTGCTCGCCCACCACGCGGACCGCACGCCCGACAAGGCCATCACCGTGTTCGAGGGCGAGACCATCACCTATGGAGAGATGGCCGAACGGGCCGTGGCGCTCGCCGGTGGTCTGGCCGAGCGGGGCGTGGGCCGGGACGCGGTGGTCGCGATCCTCTCGTACAACTGCCCCGAATTCCTGGAGACGATCTTCGCGGCGAACTTCCTCGGTGCGATCGCCATGCCGATCAACTGGCGGCTGGCCGCCCCCGAGGTCCGCTACATCCTCGAGCACTCAGGCGCCGGCGCTCTCGTCTGCGACGAACTACTGGTCGATCTGGCCGACGCGGCGACCGGCGGCATGGAAGCACCCCTCGTCCGCGCCTGCGTCCGCCAGCAGGAGCCGGTGGACGGGTGGACCACGCTCGACGATTTGCGCACCACGCCGACCAATGCCGTACGCGAACCCGTGGCCGCGGACGACGTGCACCGGCTGATGTACACGTCAGGCACCACGGGACGGCCCAAAGGCGTGATGATCACCCACGCCAACCTGGCGTGGAAGAACCTCGGGCACATCATCGAGTTCGGATTCACAGGTGCCGATCTCGGGCTCGCCTGCGGCCCGCTCTACCACGTCGGGGCGCTCGACCTCACGACGACATCACTGGTCGCCGCAGGAGCGACAACCATCATCCACCGCGCCTTCGACGCTTCCGCCGTCGTCGACGAGCTCGAGCGTTCACGGGTCTCCACTGTCTGGCTGGCGCCGGCCATGGTCAACGCCATCATGGCCCTGCCGGACATCGAGCACCGGGATCTGTCGTCGGTGCGGGTGGTCATCAACGGTGGCGAGAAGATGCCGATCCCGCTCATCGAGCGGATCCAGCGCACCTTTCCGTCGGCCTGGTTTGCCGATGCCTACGGCCTCACCGAAACGGTATCCGGGGACACCTTCCTCGATCGGGACAGCCTGGTGCGCAAGTTGGGAAGCGTGGGCCGTCCGTGCCTCTATGTCGATATCGACATCTGGGACGAGCAGCATCGGCCGTTGACCGCGGGGCAGCCGGGGGAGATCGTCATCCGCGGCCCCAAGGTGTTCAAGGGCTACTGGCGGGATGCCGCCGCCACTGCCGCTGCATTCGCCGGCGGCTGGTTCCACACCGGGGATATCGGCGTCCGGGACGAGGACGGCTATCTCTTCATCGTCGATCGGCTCAAGGACATGATCGTGTCGGGCGGCGAGAACATCGCCAGCTCGGAGATCGAACGCGTGCTCTACGAGCATGATGCTGTGCTCGAGGCCGCGGTGGTCGGCCATCCCGACGATCGATGGGGAGAGGTCCCCGTGGCCTTCGTCGTCCTGCGGGAGGGTGCCGGTGCGACGGCTGAGGCCCTCCTCGACCACTGCCGCAGCCAGCTGGCTCGGTTCAAGGTACCCAAAGCCATTACCTTCCTCGACGCCCTGCCCCGCAACCCCTCCGGGAAGGTGCTCAAGCGGGAACTCCGGGGCGGCTAGGACCGGCCCACCCGTGACGTCGCACAGGAGCCCGCTCCCTCGCGGCACGACGCCCTGTTGCCGGCGGAGCTAGACCGCTACCGCCATCCGTTGGCGGCCCGGCAGCGCGACGCGTAACTCCCGGCGGGAGCTGATGCCGAGCTTCGGATACACCTTCCGCAGGTGCCATTCGACCGTCCGGGGGCTGATGAACAGCTCCGTCCCGATTTCGGGGTTCGTGCGGCCGGCGCCTGCGAGCCGCGCGATCTGCTCCTCCTGAGCGGTGAGCTCGAAACGGGTCTCCACTGTGCGTTTCCGCACCGTCTCGCCAGTGGCGAGCAGCTCGCGTCGGGTGCGGTCGGCGAAGACATCGGCTCCCATCCCGACGAACATCTCATGAGCCGTGCGCAACTCCTGGCGGGCGGCGACGCGGCGGTTCTCACGGCGGAGCCATTCACCGTAGAGCAGATGGGCTCGAGCCAGCTCCATCCTGACCGTGGTCCGGTTCAGGCGCTCGATCGCCTCTTTGTACAGATTCTCGGCCGCCACTCCTTCGCTCACCAGTGCTGCAGAGCGCGATTCGATCCCGAGTGCCCAATCCGTGCCGATGGCACGGGTCGTCCGGGCCAGCCGATACAGCGCGGCGGCGGCGAGATCACCCCGTCCGCTGCGACTGGCGGCCTCGATGAGCTCCGGCAGGACCACGGTCGAGAAGCCGAGCTCCTGCGGGTACTCACATGCTCGTTCGGCCGCCTTCAGCGCTCGTTGGTAGCGGCCGAGCCCGTTGTACAGCAACGCCGATCGGCAGTGGCTGATCAAACCCAGGCCCTCAAGGCCGCCGCCCCCGTCGACCTCCCCGACCAACCTCATTTCCTGACCCCAGAGCCCCTCTCTCGAATCCCTTCCCTCTCTCTTCACCGTCTCAACTCCTCTTCTTGCTCATGGACGACACCAATGAAGGTCGACAGGGCAACTGTCGCGCTTCAATCCCTCCGTTCGCGCCCGTCGAGGCACGGGCCAGGGCACTGGTCCGGCCCTGGCCCGGGCACTGGTGGGGCCCTGGGCGGACCCTCTGGGTTGGGTGCGGAATCGGGCACTGGCCAGGAGATTCGGAGGAACACGGGTGGGGTCGTGAGACCCTGGGGGCGCGTCCCGTGGTCCCAGGGCCTTGACGTTGCCCGCGGTGCCCGGCGGCGGGAAGGTGCCGTCGAGGTCACGGTATCTCACCTCGAACCGCCCAAAGGTCGGCGTCCAAAGAGCCAGATCGGTCGTCACCATCCTGGCCGAAGCCGGTTCCGGGGGCCGTCGGGAACCACCCTGCGCAGTGTCGAAATCGACCGTCTGGCGACGCGTCCGCTTCCCGCACCGAGGTGGTCGTCGGGTGTGTGCAGGGGATGCCATACCCATCGGCGCCGGACCCGGGCGCATTGCAATTCGGGGTTGCCCGCCTTAGTCTCTGGCATGCCGGAAAGGGGTTCTGAGCTGAGACTTCGTGGTCGGCGAAGCGAGTGCGAGACCTTGGATCGGCTGGTTGCCAGCGCCCGGGCGGGAGACAGCCAGATCCTGGTCGTACGAGGCGAAGCCGGGGTCGGAAAGACAGCCCTCCTGGACTACCTGCGGGAGAGCGCCACGGGCTGTCGTTTCGCGCGGGTGGTGGGCGATGAGTCCGAGATGGAGCTGGCCTTCGCCGGACTTCAGCAATTCTGCGCACCGATGCTGGATCACCTCGAACGGATTCCCGACCCTCAGCGGGACGCCCTGGCCACGGCATTCGGGCTCAGTGCCGGAGAGCCGCCAGGCCGCTTCCTGGTCGGGCTGGCGGTACTGAGCCTTCTCGCCGACGTGGCCGAGGAGCGGCCTCTGGTCTGCATTGTCGATGACGCCCAATGGCTCGACAGAGTTTCGGCACAGACGCTCGCGTTCGTGGGCCGCCGCCTGTTGGCGGAGCGGATCGCGTTGGTGTTCGGGGTGCGTGAGCCCAGTGAGCAGAGCGAGTTGACCGGTTTGCCGGAGCTCGAGATCCAGGGCCTGAACGACATGGATGCCCGCGCCTTGCTGGATTCGGTCATGAGGGGTCCCGTGGATGCTCTGGTGCGCGATCGGATCGTGGCTGAGACGCGGGGCAATCCTCTGGCGCTGTTGGAGCTGCCGCGCGAGCTGACGCCCGCTGAGCTGGCTGGGGGATTCGGAGTTCCCGACGTTCGACCGCTGGCCAGTCGCATCGAAGAGGGCTTCGTCCGTCGGATCCAGATTCTTCCCGACGAGACCAGACTGCTGCTCCTTGCGGCGGCGGCGGAGCCGGTCGGCGACGTGACCTTGTTGTGGCGGGCCGCAGACCGGCTCGGGATCGGAACTGAGGCGGCATCCGCCGCCGAGACAGCTGGGCTAATCGAGATCGGGTCCCGTGTCATGTTCCGCCATCCGCTGGTGCGGTCGGCATCCTATCGATCGAAGTCACGCGAAGAGAGGCGGGAGGTGCACCGCGCTCTTGCCTCGGTCACCGATCCGGAGCTCGACCCCGACCGCCGGGCCTGGCACTTGGCTCACGCCACGCAAGGACCCGACGAAGGGGTCGCATCCGAGCTCGAGCGGTCGGCCGGTCGGGCGCAGACGCGTGGTGGACTGGCCGCCGCGGCTGCCTTCCTCGAGGAGGCGACCCGGCTGACCCTCGACCCGACCCGTCGGGCAGAACGTGCGCTCGCCGCCGCGCAGGCCAAGCACGAGGCCGGTGCTCCGGACGCCGCCGTGACACTCCTGGCCATGGCGGAAGCGGGGCGGCCCGACGAGCTCCAGCGCGCCCGGGTGGATCTGCTGCGCGGCCAGATCGCCTTTGTGTCCAACCCGGGAAGTGATGTACCGCCGCTGTTGCTCAAGGCGGCAAAGCGCCTCGAACCTCTGGACATCGCCCTCGCCCGGGAGACCTATCTTGACGCCTTGACGGCCGCGGTGATCGTGGGTCGCCTGGCTCGGGGCGTGGATCTGGTCGAGGTGGCAATGGCAGCCAGTCTGGCGCCGCCACCAACGGCGGCACCTCGGGGTCCGGACCTTCTTCTCGACGGACTGGCGTTGATGGCGACGCAAGGGCGTGCCGCGGGAACGCCGCTCCTCAAGCAGGCACTGCATGCCTTCCGTGCCAGGGAAGTCTCGACCGAGGAGGAACGCCGCTGGCTGTGGCTCGTCGGACGGGTGGCCCAGGACCTGTGGGAGGACGAAACCTGGGAGGTCCTGTGCGCACGGCACGTCCAGCTTGCTCGCCAGGCCGGTGCGCTCTCGGTACTCCCCATCGCCCTCAGGTCCCGGATCTTCGTGCACAGCGTCGCGGGCGAGTTGGATGAGGGCACATTGCTGACGGAGGAAGTGAAGGGAGTCTCCAGCGCAACGGGGACTCAACTGGCGGCATACGGTTCCGTCGCCCTGGCCGCCTGGCGGGGAGACGAGGTCAGGACCCGCGAGCTGATCCATGCCATGGTCGAGGACGCGGTCAGGCGTGGCGAAGGTATGGGTGTCGGCATCGGACAGTTCCTGACCGCGCTGCTCTACAACGGCCTCGGCCGCTACGCCGAAGCCCTCGCCGCGGCGGAGGTGGCGTGCGAGTTCGAGGATCTCGGCGTGCTCCAATGGGCGCTGACGGAGTTGGTCGAGGCAGCGAGCCGTTGCGGCCAGGCCGGGCGGGCGTCCGCCGCCTTCCAGAGGCTGCTGGAGACGACCGGGACCAGCGGCACCGACTGGGCGCTCGGCATCGAGGCCCGTTCGCGGGCGCAGCTGAGCGAGAATGAGGCGGCCGAAGCTCTCTACCGCGAGGCAATCGACCGGCTCAGCCGTACCCGGGCCCACGCCGAACTCGCCCGCGCTCACCTCCTGTACGGCGAATGGCTACGGCGCATCGGCCGACGCCTCGATGCGCGTGAACAGCTCCGCACCGCTCATACCATGCTGGCGGGGATGGGGGCGGAGGCGTTCGCCGACCGTGCCCGCCGTGAGCTCGTTGCCACCGGCGAAACGGTTCGCAGACGTGTGTCTGAGACGCGCTATGAGCTAACGGCCCAGGAGGCCCAGATCGCCCGGCTGGCTGCAGACGGGCGCACCAACCCCGAGATCGGCGCCGAACTGTTCATCAGTGCACGAACGGTCGAGTGGCATCTGCGCAAGGTGTACCCCAAGCTCGGCATCAGTTCCCGCAGAGAGCTCCAGAGTGCGCTTCCGAACCTGCAGGAGTCGACCGGCGTCTCTGTCGCCGCCAGCTCGGAGTAGGCGGAGTGCTCGGAGTGGGCGGAGTGGGCGGAGGACTCGGAGTGGGCGGAGTGCTCGGAGTGCTCGGAGCGCGCGGAGGATCCCGGTGACCGAATTCGGCGCGAGCTTCGAGGAACTCACCATCGACGCTTTCCACACCGCGTTGCGGACGGGTGCGTTGACCGCCGTCGATCTCGTCGATTGGTACCTGGCCAGAATCCGGGCGAACAACGACGCCGGCCCTCGGATCCAGGCCGTGGTGACGGTCAACCCCCGGGCCCGCCAGGAAGCCGCCATCACGGACTCCTATCTTGCCTCCACCGGCACACTCTCCGGGCCACTTCACGGCGTGCCCGTGCTCGTGAAGGATCAGGCCGAAACGGCCGGCATCCGCACGACCTTCGGCTCCAACCTGTTCGAAGGGTATGTGCCCGAGCGGGACGCGACCTTGGTCACGAAGCTCAAGGACGCCGGCGCAGTCGTTCTGGCCAAGACAACCATGTGCGACTTCGCCGCGGGCTGGTTCTCATCCTCGTCGATGACCGATCACACGAAGAATCCATATGACCTGACGCGTGATTCCGGCGGCTCCAGTGCCGGGACGGCCGCGGGAATTGCGGCCAACTTCGGGCTCGTCGGGATCGGGGAGGATACGGGCGGGTCTATCCGGATTCCTGCTTCCTTCAACAATCTCTTCGGGCTGCGTGTGACCACGGGGCTCATAAGCCGCGTCGGATTTTCGCCGCTGGTTCATTTCCAGGACACCCCCGGTCCGATCGGACGGACGGTCTCCGATGTGGCGAGGACGCTCGACAGCATCGTCGGCTATGACCCGGACGACCCACTCACGTCCAACGCCAGGGACGGATCGGTGGGTGGTGGCTATGCCGGGGCGCTCGACCGAAACCTCCCCTTGGACAATTGGCGTATCGGAGTACTCGAGTCGGGTTTCGACTCCGGTCGTGATCCGGACGTCGAGCCGGTGACCGCCGTCATCCGAGCGGCCATCGCCCACCTCGAAGAACTCGGGGTAGCGACGACCTCGGCACTGCAAATCCCGGAGCTCTCGGGGTGGATCACCGACACCGCCGGATATGTCCAGCACTCGAAGTCCGATCTCACCGATTTTCTGGGGGGGAGACCGGAGGCGCCGGTCTCCAGTTTCATGGAGCTGTACGGCGGCAAGTCATTCCATCCGCTCAACGACCTCTTCCACAACATCGCCGAAGGCCCGGACAAGGTCGAACGTGCGGACTACGTCCGAATCCAACGCAGCCAACAAGAGTTTCGGGAACATATCCTCGGCATCCTCGCGGACTACCGGGTCGACTTTCTCGTCTATCCGACCGTGAGGGTCATTCCGCCGACGCGTGATGAACTGGCCGCGTCGAAGTATGACTGTCTGACCTTCCCCACCAATACCGTCATCGCCGCCCAGGCCGGATTGCCGGCCCTCACGATTCCCGTCGGCTTCACCGATGGGGGCCTGCCGGTGGGGATGGAGTTGCTCGGGGCACCGTTTGCCGAGGTGAGCATGCTCCAGTTCGCGCACGCCTGGGAGAGGGCCACGAGGTTCCGGAAGGCTCCTTCCCTCTGAACGATCGTGAGCTGGCCACTCACAGTTGGCTGAGCACGGACTGGGTGCTGCCGGCCGGATGCGGCCGACCCGCTCTGACCCGAGCCGTTGACCGAGCCGTTTTCCGGTCGTCTTCCGGCTGGGCCGACCCGGTGGACCCGGTGGATCCGGTGGACTCGGTGGAGTCGGTGTTGTCTCCAGCCGGTTTCTCGAGGAGCGGCATGGGTAGGGTCCGAAGCTGTGGATGAGCCGGCCCATTTGCATCGCACGAGGGCGACCTACGACGCCGTCGCTGTCGACTACGCCCGCCTTCTCCCGGACCTTCGGGCAGAGACCTCGCTGGACCAGGCGATGCTGGCCAGGTTCGCCGAGCTGACCATGGCGACAGGCCTCGGGCCGGTCGCCGACCTCGGCTGCGGCACCGGTCGCATCACCGCCCACCTGCACGCGCTGGGGGTGGACATCTTCGGGATCGACCTTTCATCCGCCATGGTCGATCTCGCTCGCCAGACCCATCCGCGGCTGCGTTTCGACGTCGGGTCGATCACCAGCTTGGACCTCTCCGCCACCTCACTCGGTGGAGCTCTGGCCTGGTACTCGACGATCCACACCCCGCCGCATGACCTTCCGGACGTGTTCGCAGAGTTCTCTCGGGTGCTGGCGCCCGGAGGGTACCTGCTGGTCGGATTCCACGTCGGAACAGAAGACCGGCCCAGGACGGTGACCTACCGTGCGGGCGCTTCCGTCGACACCTACGACGTGACGCTCGAGCGGATCGCAGATCTGGCCCGTCAGGCAGGCTTGGTCGTGCACACCCAGCTGTCGCGAGCCGCACAGGGCCGAGAGAATCGACCACAGGCCAGCCTCATTGCCGTCAAACCTGTCGAGCCATGACCCGGGTGGCCAAGCGCCTGGAGGCCGCACGAGGCCGCATGCAACTGATCTGCCGGGTCCAAGGATTGACGGGGCTCACTTCCTCGGTTCGTACACCACCGGATGGTACCGCCGGACCCGGTGTCGGCTGAAAGTCTGGGTCAAGACAATGGATCGTGTAGCCGATAGGGAGGCATGGGATCCGCATGTGGCGTGTGGCTTGATGCCGGCCCCGGGGCCAGCTGCTCGGTGATGGGCAGGACATGACCCCGGACACACCTTCGAAGCGGTGCAGGAGGAACATCACGTTGGGCACGGCGGCGACGCTCCTGTTGACCCTTGCAGGAACCGTCACCGTTCCCACGACGGTGGCGTCGGCAGCCCCGGAGAATGACCGGGGCGTGGTGTCTCCCCACACCACCAACCCGTGTCCTGCGGGTGACACGGTGATGTCCTTCGACAACGATGCCGGCTTGAACGCCTACGGTGCCGTGACGCTGACCGGCGCCGCGAGCATCACGCCGGCCGACCTGGTGAACGTCTCGAAGCCGATCGCCGACTATCCGCTCGACCCGAACGATCCGAGCGGTCGCACGCATTATTTCTGTAACAGCCACTGGCAGGGGTCAGGCGCAGGCAACTTCTGGGTGTCGATCGGGCATCCGATCGTCGGTCTGCCGGCGATCCAGCCCACCGTCACCTCGCCCTACCGGTGGGCCGAGGTCGAGTTCGGAGCGCCAGGAGTCGGGGGCACCACTGACTTGACCAACGTGAACGCCTTCTCCTTCCCCCTGAACATGCAGGCCTACGCGTCCGTAGGGGGTTCGAAACCCGAAGAGAGCTCGTTATTCAAAGGAAATACCTGCCAAATCGTCAATGCCATGCACACGGCGATCGATCGAGCCGGAGCGGGTGCCAGCTGGAGATCGATCGAACAGACGAACGGTGGGCAATTCACCCGGATCATCGGCCCGGTCACCTACAACGGCACCAAACAGCAGGCCGACTGGCCGAGCATGAATCCTTACATCAACGCGTTCAAGAAGACGCTGCCCATCGTCACCAGCGGGAAGTACTCGGGTGATCGAGGACCGTTCACCGTCGAGGGCTATTACTCAAAGAACGAGCCGGCGCCGGGCTGGTTCTACTACCAGGGGTACGTCGCTCCTGACAACAATCTCACGATCGCAGGCCGCATCAGCCAGAAGACACCAAAGCCGTCGGGCGGAGTCGCTGGAGGGACCATCACCATCTCCGACCTTGCCGCAGCCATCTATAGCGAGGCCCAGGGGCCGCACGCCACCGGGGGCTACAACGTCAGCCCGACACCGCCATGGTGGCCGGATTACAACGACGTCTACGCCGTGGTCGTCAACGATACGCTCAGCGCCTTCAACTACGGCTACTGGGGCAGCGGGGACGGCACGGGGAAGGACAACCGGTTCTTCTGGAGGAGCTGGAGTCCTCCCATCAGCCCGACCATTGGACGGCCATCGTACCCGTCCAAGTCCCGCGCCTTCGGCCCGGCTCCGTACAACATCTACTCGAAGGTGCTCAACGGCTTCTCCCGCAACTATGCCTTCCCGTACAACGAGCAGTACGGCGGCGGCGGGAACGGCAATCCCCTGCTCACCTTGCCCACCAACGGCGAGTACCGGATGACCCTCCCGTCCGATGGCTTCGTCCGCGGCTCCCAGACGCGGTGCGTGACCGGCAGCGCCAGTGGCGGTGTCGGTATCGGTAGCGGTGTCGGTAGCGGTGTCGGTAGCGGTGTCGGTATCGGTGGCGGCGTGGGTTCCGGAGTCGGACCGGGGTACCGTCAGGTGGCCGCAGACGGTGGGATCTTCGCCTTCGGCGACGCCAGCGTTCCACGGCTCCATGGGCGGCCGGCCGCTCGACGCACCGATCGTGGGTCTGGCCGCCACCGCCGACGGGGGTGGCTATTGGGAGGTGGCCGCAGACGGTGGGATCTTCGCCTTCGGCGACGCCGGGTTCTACGGCTCCATGGGCGGCCGGCCGCTCGACGCACCGATCGTGGGTCTGGCCGCCACCGCCGACGGGGGTGGCTATTGGGAGGTGGCCGCAGACGGTGGGATCTTCGCCTTCGGCGACGCCGGGTTCTACGGCTCCATGGGCGGCCGGCCGCTCGACGCACCGATCGTGGGTCTGGCCGCCACCGCCGACGGGGGTGGCTATTGGGAGGTGGCCGCAGACGGTGGGATCTTCGCCTTCGGCGACGCCGGGTTCTACGGCTCCATGGGCGGCCGGCCGCTCGACGCACCGATCGTGGGTCTGGCCGCCACCGCCGACGGGGGTGGCTATTGGGAGGTGGCCGCAGACGGTGGGATCTTCGCCTTCGGCGACGCCGGGTTCTACGGCTCCATGGGCGGCCGGCCGCTCGACGCACCGATCGTGGGTCTGGCCGCCACCGCCGACGGGGGTGGCTATTGGGAGGTGGCCGCAGACGGTGGGATCTTCGCCTTCGGCGACGCCGGGTTCTACGGCTCCATGGGCGGCCGGCATTTGAATGCCAGGGTCGTGGGCATGGCAACCGCGGGGTGACCGGACGGGTGTGCGTCCGGTCATCCATCGATATCTCACGGCGGAAGACGGTGCACCGGTGAAGTGGAGGATGTGGGCTCCCTTGGGCTCAACCTTGCCGGTAACCGACGGTCACGTTCCCTTGTGCCGATGATGCATCGACGATCCGGGAGCTGGTGGGGTTGCTTGCGACCCTGTTCAAGACGTTCCCCTGGCCCGAGCTGGCCCCAACCTGATAGGAGCTCGGGCCTCTCGGGAGCTCGACCGTGACGTTGCCCTGCCCCGAAGCGGCTGTGACCCGACTCGGCGATACGACCAGGTCGACGGCGACATCGCCCTGGTCGGATTGGACGGACACCGCGGTGGCGGCTGATCTGGACACGGTGACGTATCCCTGGCCGCTGGAGGCCTGCAGCGTGCCGGAGCCTCCGAGGATGGTCACATCGCCTTGGCCCGAATGGACTGAGGTCAGCAGCGGCCGGCCTCCGAAAAGTCAACTGGGTGACGGGCGGGAGTGAGGTGGCGGCTGCACCCGAGCCACACCGCCTCGTGTGGTCGGAGCTACGGCAGCGACTCCATCATCGTCAGGAGCTCCTCACGTCGATAGCCCTGCGCGCGGGCGAATTCGAGAAACTCCTTCAACTGGGTGACGACAGCCCCACGCTCAGGTGTACCGGACACGATGATCGCACGCCCGCGGCCGAGCTCCACGAGCCCCTCGTCCCGAAGGACACGTAGTGCACGCAGCACGGTATTGGTGTTGACGCCGAGCACGGCAGCGAGGTCCTTGGCCTGGGGAATCCGATCTCCGGGCCCGGCCTCGCCGTCGGCGATGGCACGGCGGATCTCCGCCGCGACCTGATCGTGGAGAGGCATCGGATCGGAACGATCGACCCCTGAGAGCACCAACTCATCGGGACCGGTCCCCGGAGGTGTCTTGACAGAACTCATAACGCCAATGATAGTAGCGTTATGGCTTTTGTCCAGGAGGGACCACCCCAGGTCCAGGCGACCCCGGGTCCGCCCGGTGCCGACCTCCTGTTCAAGGAGGCGAAGCGACGCGAGCGGCGCCGGCGCTTGCTGTGGTCCGGCGTCGCGGTCATTGCGCTTGCCGGAGTCGTGTTGATCGTTGTTGCGATCAGCTCCGCTTTGAAGCCCTCCCCGCCCCCGGCCAAGGCCCCGAATTCGAACACGCCCAAGTCGACGAGCTTTCCTCTTGGATCGCTCGTCTCGCTCAAGAGGGCCGGTCCGCTCGCGGTCGGTGCGGCCGGATCGCTCTACGTGTCCGATCCGACCCGTCACGAGGTCCTTGTGCGTCTGGCCGATGGCCGGTTCCGCATCGTGGCCGGCAACGGCAGAGACGGCTTCGCCGGCGACGGTGGGCCGGCGACCAGGGCCGAGCTCTCGAACGTCGGCGCAATGGCGTTCGCTCCCAACGGTGATCTGTACCTCGCCGACGGCAGCCGGGTGCGGTCCGTCGATCGGGCAGGGACGATTCGGACAGTCGCCGGAGACGGTCGCTCCGGCTCGGTGTCCGGCGGCACACCGGCTTTGTCGGCGCCTCTCGGTCAGGTCGCCTCCATCGCCTTCAGTCCCGACGGTGAGCTCTACCTGTCCACATCGCAGCCGGCGGCTTCACGGCTCTTCCGACTGACGTCTACCGGACGGCTCGACTCCATACGGGCAATCCTCCCTCCCGGGATCGTCCAGATGCCCGGTGCCCTCGACAGCTACGACTCGATCGCGGTCGACGCGGAAGGCAACGTCTACGCCTCCTCACTCTTCGACGGATGGTCGGTCTTCAAGATCTCACCTGATGGAGTGGCCACGTATCTGGGCTATGCCCGGCGCAGTGGAGGTAATACGGCCATCGTCCAACGGGGCGCAGACGATGTCATCGAGGTCGACGACGGCCCCAACATCCTGCGAGTGCAGGGTGATCGACTGGCCACTGCCCTCTCCGTCAACACCGTCCCCGGCATCAACACGTTCACCTTTACGGACTACTTCGCCCTGGCCCCGGACGGCACGCTCTACGCGGACAACCTCGGTCCGCCGGCCTTCGAGCCGTTTCAACAGATCGTCTCGGTGACTGCCGGCCATGGCGTGTCGCTGTGGCGAGGGGTCTCCAGCCGTTAGCCATCGTGCGCTCCGACGATCAGCATGTGGCGGTACCGGTATACGAAGGGACCACCGAGTAGTTGACGTGACCGGTGTAGTCACCAGCAGGCTGCAGGATCGAGGCTTGGATGCCGTCGGTCAGCGTCACAGTGTCCGAGCCCGTTCCGGTCGGCGCATCGGCGTACCAGATCGATTGCGCGACCGGTGTGCTGTACCCGACGAAGGGCATGCTCGATCCGTATGGTGCACACAACGCGGCGCCTGAGACCCCCGAACCCGACAGAACGCCGGTGGCGTAGAACTGATTGATGGGCGCGCTGCCCAGGCCCGAGGACGAAGCCTCTAGCAGTGTGCTCCCCCCTGAAGTGGTCAATGCCGAGGCTTGGGTCTGTACCTTGTAGCCACCGCTGCTGTCGCTCTGGACGGCGAGCACGAAGCCGCCTGTCGTCACCGTGGCGGCACCGGGTATGGCGATGAGAGTCATCTGACTCTGACCTGCCGAGATCGTGCAGGTCGAGCTCGAGCCACAGGTGGCCGTGACCGTCAATGCCGGGGGGACGGGAGCGATCGACACCGCCGGTGTCACACCCGAGGCCTTCGGGGCCAGGGCGTCGACCTCGTAGATGTGAGAGGGGTAGGTCCCGGATATCGACGTGTTGGTCAGCCCGGTCAGCTGGATCGAGATGGCCACGGCAGCCACGGTTCCACTCGTGAAGGTATAGGTGATCGTCGTACCGGCCAGCGCCACGGTTCCTCCCGCGGCCACCGATGCCGGCGTCACCGTGCCCACGACCGGTGAGCCCGAGGTCCCCGGTGGGACCGTCATGGTGACCTGGTTGAGGGTCTGCGAGGTGGGATTGGTGAAGGAATAGGTATAGCTGGTGTTCGCGGAGGCCCCGAGCGAGCTCGAGGTCGTCCACGTCGGGGTGGTCAACGTCCCGGTGGTGAGGACGAGTGATGGCGAGCTGACACCACTGTCGACCGCAGTGGCCCCGTTCTCCGTCGTGATCGTCGATGCATAGGTCCCGGCAGTGGTGGTGTTGGTGAACCCACCGATGGTGAGCGAGACAGCCGTGCCTGCGGCCACCTGGGTCGAGGTGAAGGCATAGGTCACCAGCGTCGCCGTCATCGTCGCCGTCCCGACCGGGACACCGGTCGCCGATCCGACCGTGAGGGTCTTCACGGCGCTGGTGGGCAGGGACATGGTCACCGAGCTGAGCGACGCCGGCGTGGCCGTGGTGAAGGTATACGTATACGAAACGCCGGTGGCGCTGACCCCCGTGGCCGACGCCGACCATGTCGGGGTGCCGAGCACGCCCGACCCGAACCCGACGGCCGCGGTGACCCCCGAGTTGACCGCCACGCCGGCATTGAAGGTGTCGATGGTCGACGTATAGCTTCCCGTCGTGGCCGTGTTGGTCAATCCGGTTATTTGGATCGAAACCGCGGTCCCGCTCGTGACGCCCGTCGAGGTGAACGTGTAGGTCAGATTCGTCCCGGTGAGCGAGGCCGCTCCGCCCGTGGATACCGCGGCGGGAGTGACTGTTCCTTTTGCCGCCGTGCCCGTGGTTCCCTGCGGGACGGTCATCGTGGCCGAATTGAGCGTGCTCGTGGTGCCCGGCTTGAACGTGAACGTGTAGCTGGTAGTGGCCGCCCCCGTCACGGTGCTCGAGGTAGCCCAGGCCGGGGTGGTCAGGGCCACGGCGGTGAAGATCGTGCTGGAGGTAGTGCCCGTATCGACCGTCGTGGCGCCGTCCTTGGTGGAGACCGTGGACGTGTATGTCCCTGCCGTCGCGGAATTGGTGAACCCCCCGACGACCAGAACCACAGCCGTGCCCGCCGGTAGCAGTGTCGTGGCCACCGTATAGGTGACGGTGGTACCGGCCAGCGCCGCGCTGCCGGTGGGGATGCCAGAAGCCGACACCACGCTGAGGGAAGCGCCGGCAGTGCCGGACGGCACGGTCATCGTGATCGAGCCGATCGGCGAGGTCGAGACGGTTGTGAGCGTGTACGTGTAGGAGACACCCGTGGCGCCGGTGGTTGTGGCGGAGCTGGACCAACCCGATCCGGACAGGGTCCCGCCGGCAAATGTGACCGCGGAGGTGGTTCCGGCATTGACGGGACCGCCTGTCTGGTTGATGGTGATCTCTGAGGCGTACGTGCCGACCGTGCTGGTGTTGGTCAGGCCGGTCACCTGGACCGACACCGCAGTTCCGCCGGTCACCGCCGTCCCTGTGAAGGAGTACACCAGCCTGTTCATCACCAGCGCGATCGACCCGCCGGCCGGCGCTCCGGGGGTCACGGTGCCGATGGCCGGCGTGCCCGAAGTACCAGGTGGGACGGTCATCGTCACCGAGCTCAGGGTGGCGGACGTGGCCGTGGTGAAGCCGAACGTGTAGGAAACCGCAGTGGCGCCGGTGGCGGTACTCGACGCGGCCCAACTGAGGCCGGTCAGTAACGCCGGCGCGATCGAAAGTGCGGCTGCCAGCCCGGCATCGATGGGCCCGGTCAGGGTGTTGGTGGCGATCTCTGACCCGTAGGTCCCGGCCGTCGCCGTGTTGGTCAGCCCGGTGATCTGGATCGAGGTGGCGGTGCCCCCGGCGACCGTCGTCGGTGTGAACGAGTAGGTCAGTGTGTTCGAGGCGAGGGCCACCGACCCGCCGGCCGGAACCCCCACCACGGCTCCGACGGCCGGTGTCCCGCCCGTGCCCGGCGGGACGGTCATGGTGACCGAGGTGAGGAGGACACCGGTGACGGTGGTGAAACTGTAGGTGTAGGACGCACCGGTGGCACCGGCGACCGCGGCCGAGGAGGCCCAGATGGGGCCGGACAGCCCATGTGCGCTGAAGGCGACGTACGCGCCCGAGCCGGAGTCGACCGGCGTGCCGGAGTTGATGGTGGTGATCTGTGCTGGATAGGCACCCGTCGCCGCCGTGTTGGTGAGTCCGGAGACGATGATCGACGATGCCGTGCTTGTGGCCACCGGTGTCGAGGTGAACGAGTACGTCAGCGTATTGGTGGCCAGTGCGATCGAGCCACCCGCCGGCACGCCGCTCACCGAAGCGACGACAGGGGTGCCTGCCGTCCCCGGCGGGACCACCATGGTGACCGCCGATATGGTTCCCCCGGCCGGGTCCGTGATGAAGTTGTAGCTGTAGGAGGCTCCGGCCCCGGAGATGGTGGTCGAGGGAGACCAGGCGACACCGGAGAGCGAGAGGGAGCTCAGGGAGGTGGCCGCCCCCGAGCCCGAGTCGATCGTCGCGGCGACGTCGTAGGTGGTGATGGTCGACGTGTACGTCCCAACCGGGGCATTGGTCATCCCGCCGACCCGGACCGTCACCGCCGTGCCGGCCCCCACCAGGGTGGCGGCGAACGAGTAGGTGAGCGTGTTCGAGGCCAGGGCGATGATCCCCGATCCGGGTATCCCTGCGACCGTGCCCACCACCGGGCTTCCCCCCGTGCCGGGGGGAACGGTCATCGCCACCGAGGTGAGATCAGAGCCCGTGGCCGTGGTGAATGTCGCGGTGTAGGTGACGCCGACGGCGCCGGCCAAGGAGCTCGAGAACGAGGTGATCGGGTTCACGAGCGACGATGCCCCGGCCGGTCTCACGCCGACCGTCAACATCGTTGTACCGATCAAGAGCATCACCAACCCGAGTGCGCCGAGCCGACGGGTCACGAATCACCGTCCGATCGAAATCGGCGGGACGGGGCGAGCGGTCCGATCACCCGCTTCCGGCGCGGCAAAGAGGAGCAGTGCGCGGCGCACCGGGTCCCGCCAGACCCAATCGCGGATCATGTCCCGACCGGCACTGCCTCGAACCGTCCGGGCAAGAGATCCACCGTCGCCGCCATGGTCGTTTCCGCCGGCCCTCGTCCCTCGTTCCACCACAAGGTCCACCAGGCCACGATCACCCACACGCCCGATCCGGCCAGTATCCCGATGGCCAGATCGCCGGGCCAGAGGGACAGTGCCGAGAGGACCACGGCAACCGTAGCGGCGACGACGAGGACCAGGGCTGCACCTTCGTACCGGCGCACGCCCGCTGCGACGACGGCCCGGTCCCGGCGACCGCTGACTCTGGCGTGGACCAAGCCCAGGCCGAGTCCTGCCGCGCCCACGATGAAGAAGACCACCGGGATGGCCAGAAACGCGGCCGCAGTGACAACGGCCACAACGGCTGCCGAGCCGACGAAGCGGACCAGCGTCCGGCGACCGGTCCGGTGCTTGGCCCGAACCGGTCTGTTGACAAGCTGCCGCCTCGCCACACGGTCGGATGCCATGAGGAGGATCAGGAGGAGCAGGGCCAGGGTCAGGATCCAGAGGGGAGACACGAGCACGGCCTGGGTGCTCACGCCGACATGGACGAGTTCGCCGGGGCTGAGCTGGAACCCGACGTAGGCATGTGCCGTCAACGTACCGATCCCGAGGAATGTCGACTGCCAGGTGACCGGAAAATCACGGTATGTCCTCGGAAAGTACAGGTCGGGCGGTCCTCGGAGGTCGTTCGAGATCCCCGGCGTGTGGCCTCGGAAGACGACGTCGCCGAACGGAGTCTGCGAGGCGGCGATCTCGTACGTTGCGTAGAACGACGACTTCGAATCGTCCAGCACTCTGAGCACCTCGCTCCCGGAGTTGGCCACCTGGATCGGCGGCAATCCGGGGAGGCGGTGGGCGCCGGTCGCGCCCGGTCGGAGTGACACCGGCCCGAGGAAGGTCGGTGACACGTGGGCATCGATGGGCCCGGACGCCTTGACCGTCACCAGAGCCACGATGGTCTCTCTGATGTGGAGATTGGCCGCGGAGGGCGGAAGCGTGGGCGTGACCCCCGCCGGGAGGAGATAGACGCCGGCCGGGAGGTGCGGCGGTGTGTCGATGGTCATCTCGATGACCGTCGTCGTCCTGGGCTGCGCCACAAAGCTGTTGGGCGAGTACGAGATGGACGAGAATATCGGGTCGGTCCCTTTGGTGACCGTCAGGTTCCCATTGTCCTGGGGATGTGCCGTCAACGGCTCGACGCTCACAGGGATCACGAACGAGCTCTGGTTGGTGACCCAGAAGGATCCGCGTGTCTCGCCGCCCCGGTTCGCATTGACCGGACTCGACGTCGGCGCCCACGAGACGGTGATGCCGACCCCGGGGGCCTTCACCGAACTGGCACCGGGTGGTATCCCCGGGATGTCTGTGGCACCGGCCGGTTGCGCCGGCATCCCCACCCACAGGATCAGAAGGCACAAGACGAGAAGGAGGAAACCGGCAAGTGCGAGTACCCCCTGCGCCTTCGGGCTGTCGACGACGGTGGTGCCGCCGTCTCCGGGTGGGTGCCGCCGTCCGGTCGACTGCTCCTGCACCCTGGGCTCAGCGTCTAGACGCCTCTCTCGAACCGTAGACATTTCATCCCTTCGATATCGCAGTCGCCCCTTCTGTGTTCATTGCTCGGTTGGGTGGCCCCGTCCGTTCTCCGACTTCCGCATGGAATCCGCTAGAACGAAGGGGTCACCAGGTAGTTCACGAAACCGGTGTACGTACCGGTGTCCTGAAGCGAGCTCACGCTGGCCCCGTTGGTCACCGTCAAGGTGTCACCGGCGGTGGGCCCGGTGTCCTTGATGATGTTGTCGGCGGCCAGTGAGCAGTTGGTTCCGTAGCCGAGGTATCCGGTGGCGGTCCAGGCGTTCTGGAGTGACGAGGCACCGCCCGTCACCGATGCTTCAGCTCCCCAGGCGGACGTCGCCTGGGTCAGGAAGGTCGCCGCCGCCACCGGCGTCGATGCCGACACCAGAGGGATCGCCGTTCCCGGCCCGGAGAGTGTGCTCGAGCAGCCGGCCAGGGTGTAGCCGCTGTGGGCGTTGGTCGCCACCACCATGGTTCCCGGGTTCGACTCGATCCCGGCAGCGCCGGGTAGCGGCACCAACGAGATCGAGGACGGCTTGTTGTTGGTGAAGGTCAACGAGTCGGGAACGATGACGTTGATCGCCGTGCTGTTGCTGGTGAAGGTCACGGAGTTCGATGTACCGGTGTCCCCCGCGGTGTGGGCGGCGGTTGTGTACAGCGTGACAATCGACGTATTCGCCGTGGAGGTGGTCGGGTTGGTGAACCCGGTCAGCTGTAACTGGATTGTCGTTCCTGCGGCAATGGCCTGGGTCGTGCAGGTGAGCGGGACGGTCACGGTGCCGGCCGAGTTGGTCACGGCACCGGTGGTGCACGTCCCGAGACCGTAGGAGTTGGATACCGTCGGCGTGCCGGTGGTGGTTGCCGGAACAGTGCCGGTGAACTGGGTGAGCCCATTGGCGCCGGCGATGATGGCCGTTGCTGTGGTGAACGTCCAGGTGTAGGTACCCGTGTTGTTGGTGGCCGGCGCGTTGGCCGTGCTCGACGCGTTGTTGCCGACCGACCACGCCACACCTGTCAATGCGGCCGCTGAGGCCGGCACGGCAGCCAGAACCATCGCCCCGCCCGCCAGAGTCGCTGTGACGAGTATCGCTCCCGTGATGCGGGCCATCCGTTGAAGTCCGTTCATGTCATTTCCTTCCGGTCCGGCGCCTGTGACTCGCCAATGTGCCCTCCGAGGACAAAGTGCCCCCACGCGCAGAACCCTCACGCTGCACTATCTATCGACCGACCCGATCGGTTCATGGAGCAGGGAACGTCCTCAACTTCCGGGGGGCAATCCCCGGCGGCCCCCCACGACCGCCCGCTACGCGAGGGCTTTTGTCGGGCTCATTCGTCGATAGCTCCCGTCGCGTAGCGGTCGATGGTGGGGCCGGCCCACCGGGCGACCTCAGTTCGGCTGGCCGACGCCATCGGCTCCATTCGCATCAGATAGCGATTGCAAGCGATCCCGAGGAGTTGCGAGCCGACGAGTGATCTCCGACGCAGCTTCAGCTCCTCGCTGTCACCGGGTCGGCCGTGCACCCCCACCCGTTCGGCAACGAATTGGCGCACGCTCTCTGCCACGTGCGCCGAAGTGGCCATCGCCTGCATCAGGTTGACGAACTCGGGAGACTCGGAGCCACGGCCCCGCTCCCACTGGGCCAGGAACCGCTCGATCAGGCGCTCACCGCTGAACTCCTCGGCGTCGAAATCTCCCCGGATCTGCCTCGGGTCGACGGGAAGCGCCATGGTCTCGGCGAACAGGGCCGCTTTGTCGGCGAAGTAGTGGTGGACCAGAGCAGGATCGACCTCAGCCCGGCGGGCGATGGCCCGCATGCTGACAACGCTGTAGCCCTCCTCCATGAAGGCGGCCCGGGCCGCGGCCACGATCTCGGCCCGGGTATCTGCATGACCGGGCCGCCGACCACGCCCGACCATCAGGTCGGTCCCGGTCGGACGCGCCGTCTTCCAAAAGGCCCGCGAACTATGTTAGAAATCATCAGTGATGAATTCTAGAGCCTCAGCCCCCGGTGGTGTCGCCGGCAAGGCCGGCGGTCCCGCCGCCGGGGACACGGTGCTCGGCCGGCTCGCCGGTTGGTGTTTCGACCATCGCCGCCGGGTGCTGCTCATGTGGATCGCCGCCATCATCGTCATCACCGCGGTGGCACAGTCGATGGGCAGCCGCTTCCAGGACTCCTTCGGTTCGGGCAACTCTGCCTCCCAACAGGTACAGAACCTGCTGGTCGCCCGCTTCCCCCAGACCGCCGGGACGAGCGCCGACGTGGTCATCTCGACCGACGGGTCGATCCGCTCGCCGGCCAACCGCACCACTACCGACGCCCTGGTCGCGAAAGTCTCGGCTTTGCCTCACGTGTCGGGCGTGCAGAGCCCCTTCGATGCGTCTGGTCACCAGATCGCCCCGAGCCAACGTATTGCCTTCGCGGTCGTGCAGTTCGACCAGAACGCGTCCACGATCCCGAATGCGGCTGTGACCAGAGTCATCGACGTGGCCGAGTCCTTCGAGCGACCGGGCTACAGGATCGCGCTCGGGGGTGGCCCCATCGGGAATGTGATCACCGCCGCCCCGGGGCCGAGCGAGGGGGCGGGGATCCTGGCCGCCATGCTGATCATGCTCGTCGCCTTCGGTTCGGTGGTGGCCATGGGCCTGCCGATCCTGACGGCTCTCTTCGGCATCGCCGTCGGTTTCGCTCTCGAGGACCTGCTCAGCCACCTTCTGAACGTGCCTGTCTTCGCGCCCGAATTGTTGGCCATGATCGGGCTGGGTGTCGGCATCGACTACGCACTGTTCATCGTCACCCGGTACCGGCAAGGGCTGTTCGAATCCCGAAGTCCTCGCCAGGCGGTGGTCACGTCGTTAGCCACTTCGGGCCGGGCCGTGCTGTTCGCGGGTACCACGGTGGTCATCTCCTTGCTGGGGCTGTTCCTGCTCCAGCTGCCGTTCCTCGAGGGGCTCGGGGTGGGGACCATCGCTGCAGTCCTCCTGGTGATGGCCGCCGCGCTCACGCTGTTGCCGGCCATGCTGGGATTCGCCGGGCGGAGCATCGACCGGCTGCACGTCCCGAAGCTCCTTCAGTCCGGGGCCACACCGGCACCGGACAGCTTCTGGTACCGCTGGAGCCGGATGATCCAGCGCCGTGCCTGGTTGTCGGGGATCGTCGCACTGTTGGTGCTGTTGACCCTGGCCATCCCGTTGTTCTCCATGCGCCTGGCCTTCACCGACGCCAGCAACGACCCGACATCGCTGACGACCCGCCAGGCGTTCGACCTCCTGGCAGAGGGATTCGGATCCGGCTTCAACGGGCCGCTGATCGTGGCCGCACCGCTGTCCTCTGCCGCCGACGTCGATCTCATGTACAAGCTCGACTCGGCCCTGCGGACCACCCCGGGCGTTGCCTTCGCAGCACCGGTCGAGGTCAATGCCGATCACAGTGCGGCTGTCATCGTTGCCTATCCGACCACCGCCCCCGAAGCGGCCCAGACCTCCGCGCTCGTCTCCCGACTTCGAGCAACCGTCATCCCCGAGGTCACCACCCATACCGGTCTGAAAGTGCTGGTCGGCGGGGAGACGGCCGCGAGCGTCGATTCCGCCAACTATCTCGCCAGTCGCCTGTACTGGGTCATCGCAGCGGTGATCGTGCTCGCCTTCTTGTTGCTGATGGCGGTGTTCCGTTCCGTCGTCATCCCGGTGAAGGCGGCGATCATGAACCTCCTCTCGGTGGGTGCCGCGTACGGGGTCATCGTTGCTGTCTTCCAATGGGGCTGGGGTGGATCGATCGTCGGCATCGGACGCACCGGTCCCATCGATCCGTGGATACCCCTGATGATGTTCACCATCCTTTTCGGGCTGTCGATGGATTACGAGGTCTTCCTGCTCAGCCGCATCCGCGAGGAGTGGCGGCGTACCGGGGACAACTCAGTGTCCGTGGCCGACGGCCTGGCCAAGACGGCGAGGGTGATCAGTGCCGCCGCCGCCATCATGATCTGCGTCTTCGGCTCCTTCGTGATCGGCGATCCGCTCCGGGTCCTGAAGGTCTTCGGACTCGGTCTGGCTGCGTCCATCCTCATCGACGCCAGTCTCGTGCGCCTGGTCCTCGTTCCGTCGGTGATGGAGCTGCTCGGACGGGCCAACTGGTACATGCCCCATTGGCTCGACAAGATCGTGCCGACGCTTGGAGCCGAGGCCGAAACCGATCTTCCCGACGATTCGCCCGAGCGCCCCGGCGGCGTTGTCCAGGGCGACGGATCTCCGCTGGTCTCGCACCGGTGAGGGCATCCGAGCCGAGGCTCGGATCCACCCGGCTATGTCGGATTCGTCGAACTGTATGCAGCGACACCCACGGGCCGCCTCTCGACCGAAGACGGTGGCGCGGGGAATTCGGCGATCGAGCCATCGTGATCGTCGGCCGGGTTGAAGCCCTTCCGATTCATCTTTCCCCACGACTTCTTGCCACGCACGTAACTGATCACCCCCCGGAGGCGCCACACGAGCGTGAGCTGGCGGTAGCCGAGGTTCTCGAGCACCGCCCAAACGACGAGCAGCGCCCGATCACGGGCCCGGCCATACCGGCGGAACGAGAGCTCTTCGAGCATGAGTGCGAGCATGGAGAGCAGGATGCCCACGCCGCAGGCGAGCGAGAAGAACAAGATGGCGAACAGTGCCGATACCTGACCGAGTATCAATCCGAGGGTGACGAGGCCCAATCCGACGATCTCGATGACCGGTGCCATCCACTCGAAAAGCACGAAGGCTGGGAAGACCACCATGCCGAGCACCCCGAACCGGGGCCGCAGCAGCAGCGAACGGTGACGCCACAAGACGTCGGTGAACCCTCGCTGCCAGCGCTCACGCTGACGGCCCAGCTCCCTGAAGCCTGTGGGAGTCTCGGTCCACGCCACCGGGTCAGGGACGAACTCGACGCGAGCGGGTTGACCGGTCTCGTAGCCATGACGCCGTAGCCGCACGATGAGTTCCATGTCCTCACCGACCGACTTGACGTACCCGTTGGTCTCGAGCAGGCTCTCGCGGCGGAACAGACCGAACGCCCCTGAGATCAACAGGTTGCCACCCAGTCGGTTCCATCCTGGTCGCCCGAACAGGAAGGCACGGAGGTATTCCACCGCTTGGATGCCGGCCAATGCCCGATGCGGACCCCGCTCGGATGCAAGCCGGCCCTGGGTGACGGTGCAGCCATTGGCCACCCTGATGGTTGCGCCGGCGGCAACGACATCGCGTGAGCGGATGAATGGACGCACCAGACGACGAAGCCCGTCCGGATCGAGGATCGTGTCGGCGTCGATGGCGCAGACGAGCTCACCGCTCGAGATGTTGAGCCCGACATTGAGGGAGTCGGCCTTACCGCCGTTCTCCTTCGAGACGACGACCAGGTTGGGGTACTGCTGAGATCGGTAGATGGCACGGACCGTCTTCGTCGTCAGTCGCCGATCGTAAATGGGGTGGATCGGAACCAGGGCGAAGGTGGATGTCAGCTCTGAAAGGGTCTCGTCCGTCGACCCGTCGTCGACGACCACGATCTCCAACTGTGGATAGGTCACCGTGAGCAATGCCCGGACACTCTCTTTGATGCTCGCCTCCTCGTTGTGCGCCGGCACGAGCATCGATATGGACGGTGCGATCTCGGACGACAGGATCTCGCTGTACCTCTCGGCCCGAACCTGTCGCAGGTATCGGCGCATATCCAGGGCGGCCGAGACGTACAACACGAGATAGAACAGCGCCAAGGCTACGAAGTAGACCAGTACGACATAGGTGATCGGCATCAAGAACGTTCTGTAGAAATGGGTCACGCCGCTTCCTCCTGATTCGAAAGGGACTGCAACTGGAGAGACTGGACGGCCATCTCGGCCGCTGGTCCCACGCCTGCAGCGTCCGCCCGCAACAGGATCGTGCCGGGGGCACCCAGGGCGAGCAAGGTCATCCCCGCCTGCTTCCGAAGTTCCCAAGAGGGATGACTGAGAATGATCTCGACGGCGGCTGCGCCGGCCCAGAAGGCGAGCTTGCCCAGCCCGGCGGCGGCCGCCAACACGACTCGGTCCGACGGGTCATCGAGCATGGCGACCAGTGCTGGACCGGCACTCCGGTTTGCCGTGCTGGCCAGAACCGCAGCAGCCAACGCGCGGGTTGTGGAGGAGGGATCTGCGAGTAGCTCGTGGGACTTGCTGAAGAAGCGATCGTCACCCATTGCCGCGGCGATCTCCAGGATTCGACCGTTCACGTCTTCATCTGGGTTGTCGAGCGCCGCAACCAAGGCTTCGGCAGCAGGGAGCCCGGTTCGGATCAGGGCATCCTGGGCCGCGAACCGGCATTGGCCGTCGACGTCTCCGAGCAGCCGGATCAGGTGCTCGATGCCCACAGGGTTCTGGACGGCGACGCACCAGCCGGCGGCCTGGGCACGAACTTCGGGAGATCGATCAATGAGGAGGCCGTACATGGTCGGGCAATCAACTCCGAAGGCCGTGAGTACTCGGGCCGAGTACAGGCGGGTCGACCACCGGCGACTCCGCACTCCCGTTCGGGCACGGTCGATGATCCCGACCTGCTCACCTAGTGACACCAGGACCGCCCGTGACGAACCCGATACCGATGGTGCCAAGTCGAGCATCACGCTGACCACGTAACGCTGGGAGAATCGACTGAGATTGGCCAGCGCATCGTCCGATTCCTGTGGCCCACCCGACAGTGCTGCGATGATGGCTTGGCGAGCCTCCCCGAGTGTCGGCTCGATCCGAACACGGTGTGCCTGGACCAAGCTGCTCACCCAGACGGTGGCCAGCACCGCAGCGATTGCCGAGCCGATGACGATCAGCATGGTGACGACCAGATCGACGGCACTCATGCCACGGCACCAACGCTTATCTGGTCGAGTCGGGCGAGCAGGACCGGGATGCTGAATGGTTTGGTGATGTGCTCGGTCGCACCGAGGTCGATGGCCCGCAGCACCTCGCCTTCGCCGGATCGTGCCGTCAACATGATGACGCGGGTCTCGTCCAGGATCCCCTGACTGCGCAGGACCTGGAGCACCCCGAAACCATCGAGGCTCGGGAGTCCGACATCGAGGAGCACGACCTTTGCCTTCACGGTGCCCTGTCCCAGCGCCGTCGCCGCATCCGCCCCGTCGCTGAACCGCTTGAACCCGTACTGGCGCAGTCCAACCGCATGTTCGATGACGTCGGCTATGGAGTCGTCGTCCTCGATGAGGACGATGTCGACGACATCCGATCCATCGTGGGCCGGTCGTTCTCCGGAAATCACAACGCTGTTCTGACTGGCCGTCGCCCGTCGAAGCGCGGTCTCGCAAATCCTCTCGAGCGAGGCCAGACTCGATCCGTCGGCCGGAGCAGAAGCTACCCCCGCGCTGAAGGTGTAGTGGGCCAGATCCCCCGATGTGGTGGAGACCCCCTCGGCGGTAAGCGCGTCCAGCACCCTGGTGATCCGTTCTGAGGCCTCCTCGCGGGTAGCCCCATGGATCCCGACCGCGAATCCATCGTCGGTCCATCGTCCGGCGACATCCTCACCCTGGAAGGTACCGAGTAGCCGCGCGCCCAGGAGGCGCACGATGGCGTCGCCTACCGCGGTACCTTCCGTGCTCCGAATCTGCTCGAAGCGATCGATGGTGACCAGGGCCAGCGCGAAGGGCTCCCCATTGCCGGTGGAGACCCGACGGAGCCTGTCGAGCGAGCGCTCGGTTGCTGAGCGGTTCCCCGTGCCGGCCACTGGGTCTGTGTCGCTCCGGGCCTCGGACAGCCTCCGGCCGTTGAGAAGGCGTTGGAGGCGGACCCCCAAATCGTGAGACGACATCCCGATGTTCAGATAGTCATCGGCGCCGGCGGCATAGGACCGTTCGAGCTGGTTCTGGCTCCGTCCACCCATGACGACGACGGGGATCCGGTGCCAGCGCGGGTGCGCTCTGATCATTCCGCACAGTTCGGGGCCACCGAGCTGCCGTCCGGAATATCCGACGACGACCAGATCGGCACCTTGCTCTTCGAGCGCGCTCCACAACTGTGCCCCGTCGCTCCGAATGTCGAGCTGGCAGTCCGAATCGGCAAGTGAGCGCTGCAGGGCATCTTCGAGCCCGGCGTTGACGTTGAGAGAAAGGACGACGGAGGGTGCCGATTGTCGCCGGGCAACGACTTCGGCCATGAAGGACACAATTTGGCCTGCGCCTTCCGACCTGGGAATGACGCCTACCGCGCCAGACCTGGCAAACGCCGCTCGATCTTCGAACGTGTCACGGTCGGTGAGCACGATGACCGACGCCTCGTCGGACATCGTGGCAATGGAATCCAGAAGGTCCGATCTGGTCCAGGCGCTGACGGGCCCCTCGTCGATGATGACTGCTGAAAGATCCGTCCGCGAGCCGTCAAAGGCCGGCATCGTGGCGCTGGAGACGACGGAGGTGCCGATGGCTGCTCCCGCCACGGTCACATGAGAGATGAGGTCGTTGTCGAGCGATACGATCCGCACAGCAGCGCCGGGGCCCGCCACGGTGGCGGGGGCCGGCTCCCGGTCGATCGTGGTCACCGTGGCCACGGTTCCTTCCTGTACCGAGGCGCGCAGTGCCGTCACTACCTCGGCGAGAAGCCAGCCGTCTATCGTGGACTCTCGAAACAGGTGTTCCGCTTCGAGAGCGGCGCGACTACCGTCGTCGAACCCGAAGATCCCGAGAGACCCGGCCAGTTTGTGGGCTGCGCCGGCGGCCTCGGCGATGGCTTTGTCATCGATTTCCGATCGCAACACATTTGCCGTTGTTGCCTCGATGAGGGAGATGTAATCCAAACTTGTCTGACGGTGCCGCTGCCACAGGGTCGACAGAGCCGATCCGAGGGCAGCGTCACCGACCAGGGTCGCCGTCATGCTGAGATCCCCGGGCGATCCGAATGGTGGCCCCGAGCTGCCGACGGCTGTCGAACGATCCGCCATTGACCCAAGAGTTGGCAATGAGACGTCCTGGTCATTACGGAAAGGTGGTCCGCCGGATTGGGACCCTTGGCACGAACCCGGGACCGGTTGATTCGGCGACGAGGCAGCAACAGTTCAGCAGTCATTGGTGGCTCCAGTCATTGATCGGGCAGGTTCGGATCATGCCGGTGTGTCAACGGATGCCATGCATCGGCATCGGCGCTGTCGGTTCCAGACCCCTTCCGGTCTGGCCGGCATTTCCAGTGGGTTCCATGGTCAGCAATGTGATCGTGTTGTTGTGTGTCCATGTCTTCGGCCATCTGGACTTCGATCCTGAAGGACGTTGGACCTAAACGTTGGGGGGGTACACCTCTGATCCAGGAGCGGGGCGAGACACCCACGGTCGACAGAGAAGCGGCACCGCGTTCGAGCCGGGAGGAACGACGGTCGATGCCGAAAGCGCCGATGCCATTTGACCGATATGGAGGCTGACGGTGAGCAGGCACCCGGAAGGAATCGGGCCAGCCCCATTTCCGGGTTCGAGGTGGGCGTGGTCAGCTTGGTGGCCAAGCCACAATTCATCTGCGGATGGGTGGAACACCCGGTTGCAGTGGACGATGCAGAATCCCGGACATCTTGTCCTCAATCGGTCCTTGACAAAACACCGACCTCGGAGGCATACCCGCGTGACACTCCGTTGCACAGATCCGGCACCAACCTCACGGCCACGAACGGCATAGTCGGTTGAAGTCGCAGACCGAACAGACCGTCGACCGCTGTGCGGCCACCGCAATGTCGACGGGAGCACGGGGATCCATCGATCCATTCAGCCGATCGGATCCGCAGCTCGGGACTGCCGAGGAAGACCGAATCGGTGAGAACTACCGCGGACTGGTGGACTCGGCAGACGAGGCGATGGTAGTTGTGGATACGACCGGAAGCATCGCGTTGGTGAACGGTCGGGCCGAGCAGCTGTTCGGCTACAGCCGACAGGAGCTGCTCGGGCACAACATCAAGATGCTGGTTCCGCAGAGATTCCACGAGAACCACGACGCTCACTGCAAGAGCTATACCGGGCACCCACGTCTGAGGGAGATGGGCTCGGGGGTCCAGATCCTCGGCTGCCGTCGGAACGGCACCGAGTTTCCCGCGGAGATCTCGCTGTCGCCGGTGGATATCGGGGGAGAACCGTTCGTCTCGGCGGCGATCCGCGACATCACTGACAACAAGCGGCTGGAATTCCTCGCGTCCCATTTCGTGGCCGTCATCGAATCGTCACACGATGCGATCATCGGCAGGGATCTCGACGGGCTCGTCACCAGCTGGAATCGCGGCGCAGAACTTCTTTTCGGCTATCCCGATTCCGAAATGCTCGGCCAGCCGATCTCCCTTCTCGATGAACCCGGCGAAGACGACCACTGGCGCCAACATGTCTTCGATGCCGAAAAGCTGGACACCGTGTGTGTGCGCAAGGATGGCACGCTTGTCGATGTCTCGATCACCAACTCGCCGATCTGTGGATCGAACGGGGCAATGAGGGGCTGGTCCACGATAGCGAGAGATATCTCCGATCGCCGGAAGGCGGAGGAGATCAAGGACGGATTCCTCACTCTGGTGTCACATGAGCTGCGGACCCCCCTGAGCGCGATCGTCGCCCATGTCGAACTGCTTCTCGACGAACGCCTCTCAGAGCATCGTGCTCGGTTTGTCGAGGTGATCCACCGGAATTCCGTACGGCTGGAGCGACTTGTCGGGGACCTCCTCTTCGTGGCCCAGCTCGACTCAGCCGGCCTGACCGTGAAAATGGACGAAACGGACATCGTCGCGGTTGCCCGCGAGGCTGTGGAGGCTGCGACACCGCGTGCCCGGCAGTTCGGTGTCGACCTCCATTTCGAAGCGCGCGAGGAGTCGGTCTCGCTGCTCGGCGACGCCGGTCGGCTCGGCCAGGCGTTGGACAACATCGTCTCCAACGCCATCAAGTACTCGCCTGAGGGTGGGGCCGTCCGTGTCCGCCTCCTGCCCGGACCCACCGAGGTCACCATCGAGGTCCAGGACCATGGCATGGGAATCGCGCTTGACGAGCAAGAGCACCTGTTCGAACGGTTCTTTCGCGCGTCGACTGCGGTCGATCTCCATATCCAAGGTGTCGGGCTGGGCCTGATGGTCGTCAAGACGATCATCGAAGCGCACGGCGGTCGTGTGAGCGTCCAGAGCCAACCCGGATCAGGCACGACGTTCGGTATCGTGCTTCCGCTCGGGACGGCAGTCCGCGAGCTGGTCCCGACATCCATTCCGATCTCGTCGGCGTTGAAGGCATCGTGAGCAAACCGGTCGCGCTCGTCATCGATGATGAGCCGGACATTCGCGATGTGATCGCATTCATGTTGGGCCAGGCCGGATTCGAGGTCCACGAGGAGTGCGACGGCGAAGCTGGTCTGGCGACGGCCAGCGCCGTGCACCCGGACGTGATCCTGTTGGATTGGATGATGCCACGAATGAACGGCATCGAGGTCTGTCGCGCGCTACGACTGGATGCCGATCAACGTTCGACCATCGTGATCCTGCTCACCGCCAAGGCCCAGGAGTCGGATAGAGAGCTTGGATTCGCCGCCGGGGCGCAGGACTACATCCTGAAGCCGTTCAGCCCCCGGGAGCTGGTGAGCAGAGTGCAAGATCTGCTCGCGCAGGCCGGATAAGCCTCTTCCAACTCGGCGGCGCAGGTGGCCCCGCCGTCCGGTCCGGATTCAACGCCACCAGATCCGCCCAGCGAACCTCTGGAGCACTCCATGCCGGGAGACACACTGATCCAGCCGACGCCGAACCCTCAACTTCCGAGCCGACGCCAAACCTGCATGCGGCCGTGGGTTCGACGCGTCAAGATCGTCCAGTCAAGATCGCCCACCGACGGCACGTCCGAGTTGGGCCTCGGTCATCGCCGAGCGGCCCTTCACCCTTCCGCCGGGCCTCTTCATCGAGCTGTCGTTTGGTGCGCCCGCCGTGACCCGTGTGATCGGAGCCCACCGCGCCTTCCAGATGAGATGTCTCGAGTCGAAGCACGGCTCGATGTCGTGGCCTCGCCATTCCGGGCGCGTTCCTTGTTGGCGGTGCGGCCGGCGATCTCCTCGTCCAGGCCTTTCCGCCTGCCATGTTGCTCCAAGCTGTCACGGACATGCTCGAAATGACGCTCGCGGCTCTTACTCCAAGATCGTTGCGGCATGTTCCATCTTCCTCGTCTCCGATTGCCGAGGCACTGTCGATACCCGTCGGGTACGAACGAGCTGTTGGCAGCCCATCTCGACCTTGGCGTCGTCCAAACTCGCGAGGCCGCTCCTATGGTCGGCCAGGGACATGACCGATCGGGTCACGACGGCTGGCGACGGGGCTTCCACGCCGACTCGCCGTCGACGACTTCGATCTTCTCTTCGGGTTCGCCGACTACCCTGGCCACTTCGTCGTCGTTGAGAAGATCTGGGGTCCTGAGCAGGCGAGGTCCACTCCGGTGGCCCAGCATCCGATGCCAGAATGCTGCTTCCTCACCCGCGGAATCGGTCGTTTCAATGTCTCCGGCTCTCATGGCCCGATTGTGCCGAATCGATCCGAGTAGCACCGGTACAACGGCAATGACTACTGCCAACACCGTGACGGGAATGATGACGTAGAGAGCGATCATTTCTTTTCACAAACCGTGAGGGGAATGTCTGCGACCTCCTGTGACATTCAGTTACCCGCTTTGCGATCCTTGCAAACCATGCGAGGGCCGCCGATCCGCCCGACCATGCTCAACAGGCTGAATGTCGATGGTGCAATCCCTTCCGCGTGGGGCACTACGGACCGACCTTGTCGCCTGTCCAGTGGGCGACCAGCTCGATGCCGGCGAAGGCTCCGGCCGTTCGGGCCGCGCCACGATGGTCAAAAGGGCGCGATTGAGTCGCGGGCCCGTCGAGTTCGGCGCCGAACAGCCGAGACGATCACCAACGTCCCGAGCGCGACGCCGGCCAACCAGCCCATTTCAAAGCTGAAGCCAACGGATCCCAGTTGCTCGTCTGTGGTCTGTGGTCGCTGATTCGTGCCATCCATGCGAGACCTATTCCCCCAGGGGATCCGGCCAAACCATCCGAGGGGCCGGGCCCACCGACGGGCCGGGCACACCGAAGGGGAATGGTGTCGAAATGTCGACACCGGGCTCGCAGGAGTGTGGCCACACGACTCGTCAGGCCTGGCGTCAGACCGAAGCAGATGGTCGGTTCGGATTTGCCCTCCGCCCGGAGGCCGGGCCGACGCCGGGTTTCATTCCCGATGGCCTGGGTACGGCCCGGGCATGGGAGCCTTCCTCGTGCTGGTGGTGGAGCGGCTTCGCCGTCCCCTTGATTTTGCCTGGGCACGGGGTCCATATTCGTTGGGCTGTGGGTCGTATTGCCCCTCTCCGGGCAGGTATCGATACGTCAACAGGCATCGATGAGTTCAACGAGCCGCGGCCCCGATCGGATGCCGGGTTGAATGCCGGCCGTCTTCATGTGCTTCTGGGACCGGGCTCCCAGGTCAGCCAGACGATGGTTGCATCGTCGCGGAGTCGCCGATCCTGGTAGTCGAGGACCTCGTTGATGACGTTGCGAAGGATCACATCAGATGGGGTTTCTGTTGCGGCGGCTTGTTCGATGATGCCGACGAAGCGGTCGATCCCGAACGGTTCGCCCCCGGATGTTCGGCCTTCGACGACGCCGTCCGTGTAGAAGACCACGGAATCGCCGGGTTCCAATGCCTGTTCCGCCACTTCCGCCAGCCGACCGCGGAGACCCCACGGGAGTGAAGGGCGACAGGCGAGAGCACCGAGCACCTGACCGCTCCGTACGTGCAGGGGAAGGGGATGGCCGGCGTTGGTCCAGCTGAGCTCACCCGAGTGCGCATCGAGGCGGGCCAGTTGGCCGGTGACGAACCGCCCGCCGGCGAAATTGTCGGCGAGCACCGTGTCGAGTCGATCGTGGATCACCCCCAGAGGCTGGCCTTCCCGTCGGTCGTGCCGGTAGCTCCCCACGGCCAATGATGAAAGGAGGCTCGAACCCAGGCCATGCCCCATGGCATCCATGATGGCCACGTCCACGGTAATTCCGTTGACGGAATGGTCGAAGCTGTCTCCGCCTACGTCGTAGGCAGGCTCGAGCACTCCACTCGAAGTGGCCTCGGGCGTCTTGAGCTGGAGCGGGGGGAGGAGGTCCCACTGGATGCTGGCCGGGAGACTCATCGCTCTCCGCCGACGGACGAGGTTGAACAGGTCCGTGTACCGGGCAGCCATGGCGATGGCCGTCCCAGCCAGCATTCCGAACTCCTCGCTGTGACGCCGGGCACTGTCGTCCAGATCTCCGTCCAGGGTGAAAGCCAGGACCCCCGTGCAGTCTGACCCTTCCAGGATCGGAACGCAGACCCTGGTCGCCCCTCCGGTGACCCGGCTGACGAGACGCCGTTCGACGAATGCCCTACCCTCCAGCGCCCCATCGGTGGTGACACCGATGGGGGAGTCGACGTGGGCGCCGCGGTCTGGGACGGGAAAGAGCGTTGACTGTTCGAAATCGATGAGAAAGGTCGTGACGTCGTAGGCCCCCATCTGGTGGATCAGCTGGGCCAGGCCGTCGGTGATATCCGAAGGGGCGAGTTGGTTGAGGGCGCGAAGAGTTGGGCCGACCTCTGAAGAGCCCACAGCTAGTTCGCCCGAATGGCGAGCAATCGCCCCAGGCGACATTCACGAACCGGAAACCGGCAACGAGCGAGCACCCTCTGAGGGTACCGCCATCCGGAGGGCCGCCGTCCGGCCTCCGGTGAAGCGTCACTGTTGGACGACCGGCGATCGCCTACACGGCTTGTTGTTCAGCCTCGCCGACCCACGAGCTGGACGACCCGAATTCAGAGCGCTCGTTCACCAGCGGTAGAAGCGCCGGCTTCCGGCGTTCTCTCCACGCCCAACGGCGAAACCGACCAGCCAGAGCACCAGGAGCACCACCGCAACGACCCAGAGGAAATGAAGGGCGAAACCCAGTCCGGCGAAGAGCAGAACCAACAGAAAGGCGACGAGAAGAAGCATGACGAGGAACCTCCCCTGAGGGATGTACCTCATCCCTTCGTAACCGGCTGTTCCCGCCATTGCGATCTGCCAAACACGGCACAGTGGTGGCGGCGATGTTCCTATTTTCCGTCGGGTCACGGTCCTACGGGATGACCCGGTTGGAGATCGGGCGAGGATTGGACTGTCACCACATCCGGAAACTCGCCGGACCCGCCCGCCACTGGGCGTACCAGTAGCGCCTGGTGATCTCCGACCCCCCAGCGGTCGACGACCACGCACTCAAGCCATGCTGCGCACCCCGACAACACGGGCGAGCCGGTCACGCCGGTATGCCACAGACAGCGTCTGAACTTGTTCACGGCATCCCCGGTCTCTTCGGCGAACAACGAAACCAGATCGAGCTGGTCTCGGCCGACGAGGTGGAGTACAAGTGCATTGGAGCGCTCGGTGGTGAAGTACGTGTGGTTGATCTTCGAGATGCAGACAAGAAAACGCGGGGGAACGATGCTGCACTGAGTAACAAATCCGACGACGCAACCACTTGGCTCGCCCGCCGCCGAGGAACTGGTGACCACGTGCAGGGCATAGTCAACTCGCCTTGTGTAGGCCTTCATTGCAAGGTCCACTGCCTGCGAATCGTACGGCGCATTTGTTTGTTCCACATGCACGGGGGAGCACCACGCCTTCATTTCGTGAGAACGATCACTTGTGTCAACCGGTGCCGACTACCCGGATCGTCCAGCGTCCAAACCGGCTTGCGCACGGTGCCCTGAGCGGATCGGTGGTCGCTGAAGAGATTCGTCACTGGCGATCGGGCTCGCCAGACCGATGTTTACCCGATGCCGCGAAGGGAATAGGGCTGCGTCGGAAGGAATTTGGGCTGCCAGAAGGAGCGGCATGGACTGGTTGGGCCGACAGCGACGTAGCGCAAGAAGGGACGAAGCGGCACTGGCGGACGAGGCCGCAGCCTTTCTAACCGGCGACTTTGCGATGCACCTGGCCTTTACCGGAGTCGGTATGCCGGCGTGGGCTCAGGTGAACTCGCTTGCCCACGGCCGGCCGTCACTCCTGGTGCGGGACCTCGAGCTGCGGCGGTGGGTCCCTGAGCGTGTGGGCTCGTGGGCCCGGACCACGTTCGACATCCTTGAGGAGCTGGTCGAATTGGCCGCTGGCCAGACTGGACAAATCGAGCAGCTGCAACGCGAGTGCCTCATCCCGCTCGAACTGCGTCTGATGGAGCCCTTGTTCGACAGCGTCCTTCCCAGCGATGTCCTCATCTTGGCCCTCACCAGACTGCGTGCACATCCCATTGCGCTGCAGCACCGAGCGGCATCGCCACCCGAATCCTATTGAGGCACCCACCGTTCACCGGCCGAGTGTGGTGGTGGTTCCTCCGAGGCGGGCCTATCCATCTCCCGACGCCTCCACCGCTCATAGTCCCTCGTCAGAGCCTTGAGCTGCGCCAGTGATGGCAGGGGCCTCAACGTTTCCGGGTGGCGCCGAACGGGTATCTAGCTTGCATGAAGGAGTCCGAGAACCCATTGGGCGCACTCGATGCGGAACGAGTGCTCCTACACCGATGCCTGAACGCTCTTGAGGCGACCAATGTCGCCGTAGAACGAGCCGACCTTGCCCGGGCCACCGCTCCCCTGGCCGCTCGTTACGAGAACGTCCTCGCCGATTCTTTCTATCCACAGATTGTCGATTCGCTGGGGATGGTTCTCGACTATGAGAGCGATGAGCTCTTCAAGCTCATCGACGTGCTCGGTCCCGAGGACGAGGAGAGGTTGCGCCAGCGGATCGATGAAGCGAGCGCGCATCAGACCAGCCTTACCGATCCTCCGGACAATGTGTTGGTCCGCACGTTGGCTGAAGCCAGAATGACCTTCGGTTTGGCGCTGAATGACCACTCGACAACTTGGCATCCGGGAGTCGAGACCGTTCTCGATGGGCCGGCGCGAACGTGATGGCTCAGCCTGGTCTCAGACGACTGACAGCGTCAGGAATGGCGATCAGACCGTGGTAGCCCTGGATGGGATGGCAGGAGATGCCCTGCCAGGGGAGGGGTGGTGATCTGACGTGCGGTCGGTCTCGACAGAGCCCGGATCGGGACGGTCCATCGTCCGGAGCCTCGACGAAGGAGAGCCAGCGTGGATCGTGCATTTGGGATAGTCGAAAGTGCCGAGGACGGAATGCTCCGGGTCGACGTGTGTGGCGAGGTCGACGTTGCCAGCGCGCCGACACTGCGCGAGCATCTCTACGACGCGGTAGATCGCAGCAGTGGGGTCGTGATCATCGATCTGTCAGCCGTCACGTTCATCGACTCCACAGCCCTCGGTGTCCTGATCGGCGCCCGGGAGCGGAGCAGCGAACGCGGTACCCAGTTGCGAATCATCCTGAAGGGGGCCCGAATCGTCAAGCTCTTCGAGATCACAGGCCTCACCGATCTGTTCTCCATTTTTCCCACGGCCGCGGAGGCGGTTGACCAATGAGCTCCCGATTCTTGTTGTCTATGTGTCGAACGTTCGAATCATGAGCGAATCGGTCGAATTGTCCATCCCCGTTCAATCGGACCTCGTCGTATTGGCTCGCCTCACCGCTGCCACTGTTGCGTCTCGAGCCGGGTTCGACGTGGAAGAGCTCGAGAACCTACGACTGGCGGTCGACGAATTGTGCGTGTCGATCGTGAATGGATCCGATGATGGTCGGCTCAGCCTGACATTCATCAGCAGCGACGGCAGCGTCGAAGTGGATTGCGCACTTGACGGACCGGCCTCGTCGTCACCGGATACGGACGACATCTACGGCGAACATGATCTCTCGGTCCGCATTCTCGATGCTCTTGTGGACGAACATGGTGAGGAGATCGGCAACGGTAGGCGCCGGGTCTGGCTGCGTAAACGGAGCGTCCGGCACGAAGGGTCATGACTCCCTCGGCCCGCAATCCGGCGTCAGTTCGGGCGACGTTCCTGGAGTATGCCGAGAGCCGTGACGAGCGTCTCCGCAACCAGCTCGTCGAAGAGCATCTCGGTCTTGCTCACCAACTTGCCCGCCGGTTCACCAATAGGGGAGAACCTTACGAAGACCTGGTTCAGGTGGCCTCCATAGGCCTGGTCAAATCGGTCGATCGGTTCGACATTGATCGGGGCGTCGAGTTCAGTACATTTGCCACTCGCACCATTATCGGGGAGTTGAAGCGCCACTTTCGCGACAAGGGCTGGGCCATCCGGGCCCCACGACGGATCCAAGAGCTCTATCTGGCGCTCGGTCCCGCCATCGAGTCGCTGACGCAACAGTTGGGCCGACCCCCGACGGTGCCAGAGATTGCTGAGATGGTCGACGCCAGCGAGGAGTCTGTACTTGAGGCCTTGGAGGCAGGTCAGCGCTACCGGGCGACGTCCATCGATGTGCCCGACCGCCAGGACGGCACACTCTCGAGCCGTCTCGGCCAGGTAGACCCCGGCTATTCGGCCACCGACGACCGTCTGCTGCTCGCTCTCTCCCTGGCGGACCTTCCTGAGCGCGAGCGAACGATCATCGAACTCCGCTTCGTCGAAGGACTTACTCAGTCGGAAATCGCCGCCCAGGTGGGTATGAGCCAGATGCACGTGTCTCGATTGCTCGCAGCAAGTCTCGCTCGGCTGAGAGAGGTATTCAGCCGGGGTTCGTAACAGACCGCTTGGCCCCGTGGATGCGGGCCGGTTCGGCCTCAGGGTCGGGTCGCCGTGTGGGCGAAATGCCCGTCACCGGATGCCCGTGATTCCGTCAGGTTCCTACCCGGTCCCCGGGACATTCGAGGTCGAACCAAACGGTCTTTCCCGGCGGCAGGAGGATCACGCCCCACTCCGTCGAGAGCTCCCTCACCAGGTACAAACCCCTCCCGTGCATCTGAAGCGGCGAGGCGAGCACCGCTCGCAAGTGGGCATTGCTTGTGTCGGTGACCTCGACGTGGACCTTCCCATCAATTTCCGAGGCGACCACATCGAACGTCGAATGGGCGTGGATGAGCGCGTTTGTTGCCAATTCACTGGTCAAAAGGCATGCCACGTCGATTATCTCCGGTCGGCAATGTCCGATGGAGCGGGCCACCAGAGCCCTCGCTGCGGCAACGCTTGCGCCCTCTCTCGGGAACACTGTCATTCCGCTACGTCCCAGCTCGGAAAGTCAGGCAACTTGAACGCTCCCACTCGATACCGTTGGCAGACCCGACCGACCATGGTCCTTCCGATCCAATCCGGCCCGGAACTGAATCGAGTGATGGGAAGGTGAGCCGGAACCGGAGCTCGAGACCCGGCGCCTAGCCTTCGTAGGGAGGAGGTGGTCCCGATTCGTGATGGGCAACCGAGAGTCCTTCTGATGAGCAGCGGATGGCCGCTGAGCGACCGCTGAGCACTATGAGCCTTCCGCAGCTGGTCGCTCCCGAGGACTTCGATTGCTCACCGTCGGTGATCACACCACTGCTCTACCCACCGGCATTCGGTTCAAAACCTGTTCCGGGACCGTGCGAAGGCATCCCGTGCTCAGTGCCGGCACGACTCCCGTCGTGACCCGTAAGGACGATGAACCGTCTCAGGCTTTGAAGCCAGGGATCTGTGCCCTACGAAAGAGGCGGAGTTGGACTGGTCCATCTACTGACGCTGAACCACCAACAGACACGCGTCATCTTCGTCCGCCCCGGTCAGCATTCCGTCGAGCATGAACTGGCAGGCGTTTTCCGGATGAAGACCGAGACTTTGCTCGGCGAGGATCATGAGGTGAGCAAGCCCGATGTCGAGATCGACCCGGCGGCGTTCGTACAGCCCGTCGGTGAACATGAAGAACCTGGATCCCCGCTCGAGAATCAAGTGGTGCTCATGCGTCTCCTCGCAATGCGATGGAGCAGTACAGCCAATTGGCAGTGTCGGACGTCCGGACAAGTAGGCCGATTGTCCGGGTCTGCTGACCACGATCGGTGCAGGGTGGCCTGCTGATGCCCACGTCACCTCGCCGGTCACCGGGTCCACTTCTGCGCAGACGATGGTGGCGAAGGCGTCCGGTTCCTGCGTGGCCATGAGAAGACTCAATTTGGACAGCGACCGGAGAGGCCCGATGCCGGAAAAGAGGTTCGCCCGAAGCACATTTCGCATCTGAGCCGTGAGGGCAGCGGCACCGATCCCGTGCCCGGCGACGTCGCCGACGACGATGGCAATCCGTCCTGTCTCGAGCTCAAAGGAGTCATACCAGTCGCCGCCAACCTGCCCGCCGTCGCTTGCCGGCCGATAACCCGCCGCGAGATGGAGCTCCTCCGACTCGGGCAACGAGTTCGGTAGGGCCGCAGCCTGCAGGGCGCGTGCCGTTTCGTGCTGATTGTGGACGTGATCAGCGGAAACGAGCGCCACCGCCACATGGGATGCAACTTCGGCCATGACGGCCACGTCCTCATCGGAGAACCCATCCTCGGTGCGGCGGATCATGGTGATGACTGCCTGCACCTCCCCGTCGACGATCACGGGTGTGATCAGTCCGGGTCCGTCGCCGAGCAGGAGCAGCGTGCGTCCGTAGGCGGTGCTTGCGATGCTGTCGTCCAAGTCCCGGACGATCTCCTCGACGAGGTAGGTCATGCGCAGCGGCTCTCCGCTCTTGTAGACGACGACGCCGGGTGAAGGCCCCGAGTACTGATGGGGATACGAACCCACCAGTCGTTGCACCGAGCGCGTCGAGCGGAGGATCGACATGCCGTGCCGCCACCCGGATGAGCTCCTCGTCGGCCGGAACGACGACGGTGCACCAATCGGCCATCTCCGGCACCAGAGCCTGGGTGAGTCGTTGGAGAACCTCAGCGCGATCAGCGGAGCCCACCAGGCGCTCGGCAACCACTGTGAGGATTTTGAGCCGATTGATGTCGGCGCTTGGGCCGATGTCGGCAAACGCTCCTTGACGCTCGGGATCGTGCCGGTTGCTGACGTCCGAGAAGTAGATGTTCAGACCGCGTCGTGCCGGCCAGGCATGAACCTCGAACCAGGTGTCAAGCGGTCGGTGATACTCCTCGAATACCACGGGCTGCTCCATGGACATGGCCTTTTGGTAGTGCGCTTCGAACGCACGCCCCGCCGTCTCCGGAAAGTCGAGAAGGTTCTTGCCCTTGAGCTCATCCCGAGTGGAATGCAGGAGGCGCGCTCCCTCGGAGTTGACTTCGGCGATGGAGAAGTCGGTACCGACGGAGAAGAATGCGTGTGGCATCGTCTCCAGTGCGCGGGCGAGCTCCTCGTCGTCCTGACTCGGCTGCACCATCTGCGCACGCTCTACCGCCAGCGCCACGAGCTGAGCCACCAGATCGAGACGGCGCAGTTGCAGGACATCGAAGCTCTGTGGAAGCTGCCATCCGATGCCGATCGCGCCGAGGATGTCTCCATGGGCAGCGTGCAACGGCAAGGTGGCCCGAGCCGACAACCCTGCAGCAGTGATCTCGGTGAGCACCCCGGGATATCGTTTGGCGATCTCGTCGACCGAACCAAGAAGCACGGGAAGGCCGCTCCGGATCGCTTCGCATGCGGGCAGGTCGGCTTCGAGGTCGAACTCGCGGGTGCCGGCTGGGCCTGTCTCGGAGGATGATTGGTGAAGGACTTTGACGGCACCGGCGCCCGAGGCCAGCAGAGCCAAGTTGGCGAAGGTGCCCCCGGCCGCTCGTCCGGCCTCGTTGACCAGGGTCTGGGCGACGTCACGGAGCGTTACCGAGCCAGCCAGCGATGACGCCAAGCGCCACAGGGCGTCTTCCCGCTCCTCCAGTTCGACACTGTCGTCATCGGTCATTTCCGGCCCTCGTCGATCAATTCCCGGCGCAATGTTCTTCCGGGCTGAGCACTCCCTGGCGGAAGAATAGAGCCTCGGAGAAAGTCGGAAAAGAGGCGATCTCGCATGGACCGGCCGGTGAGCCTCGCCGGACGCGGTGCGATTTTCGAGCTCGCCACCTTTGGATTGGGGGTGTCACTGAGCTGGCCATTTGGTCCATGGAACAGCTGGGGTTTCTCTCCCCGCCCGACATCTGGTCGAGTGCTGCTCCCGCCCTGGTCTACACCTGAGAGGCCGACTGTCTCGCCCCCGCCCCACTCGGCCGATCTGCCGAATTGCCGGACGTCGTTTGCGGCGGCAGTCCTCACCCGACTATTTTTCAGGCCGAGTTCATTCACAGGCGCTGTCGCAGCGCATGATCGAAGGAGGTGAGTCCGATTCTTTTCGTACACCGTCGGGCGCTCACCCCTTCACGCTGGAGCCTCTAGCCAGAGCTTCGTCGTCATCGGTCCTTGGGTGCCCGCATCTCGGACGCCCTGAAAGGGACCAAGACATGTCGCAAATTCATGAATCGCTCCCGTCGACCGGGGGCATTGCTCGATCCGTCACGCTTGATTCGGTACGACATACGTCGCACCCTCAGGCGGTTCACGACGTTGCGCTCGTTCTCGGTGGTGGTGGAGCTGCCGGAAATGCGTGGGAGATCGGTATCATCTCAGGTCTGGCCGAAGCTGGTCTCGATATGACAGAGGCCGCCGATTTGGTGGTTGGCACCTCGGCCGGTGCTACTGCGGCAGCGCAGCTGCGAAGTGGTCTACCTCCGGCCGAACTGTTGTCCTCGGTGCTGTCTCCAGCCGTTCGACCGGTCGGACAGATCCAACGACAGCCGTCCCTGCCGATGGCCACGGTGTTCGAGCGGATGAGGGCCATCGGCGCCGCCGCCACCTCGGCAGCCGATCTACAACGTGCGATGGGCGCGTTCGGGTTGGAGAGCGACTCAGTCCTCGAACCCGGGGCGGGACAGCGGCGCGCAGTGGTTGCCGCCAGGTTGCCTCGCCTCGAATGGCCGGACAGGCCGATGATCGTGGTGGCCGTCGACGCGCATACAGGCGAATTGGTTGCATTCGACCGCCATTCCGGCGTCGAGTTGGCGGACGCGGTCACCGCGAGCACCGCGCTGCCCGGTCTGGTTCCCACCGTCAACATCAACGGCACCCGCTACATCGACGGTGGCGTACGCTCCCCCGACAACGCCGATCTTGCCTCGGGGTATGCGAACGTCGTGGTGCTTTCGCCGTTGGGCGGACGGAGTCGGACGCAACCGGAAGGTGGCGCGGACCCGGCAGGCCAGTTCGAGGGCCTGCGCAGACCACCGGAATGGGGCCTCGACCTAGTGCCGCGTCATGCAACGTTTGCGCGCTTGACCAACTCCCGTAGGGCTCGGTCATGTGCATTGCGGTTCCGCCAGATGATGTAGCGGCGGATCATGGATGCCTGTTCCTTGTGGCTGGCGTGGTCGGTGCCGTCGAGTGCGAAGTAGCGCAGGGCCTGGAACTGGGCCTCGATCCGGTTGAGCCATGAGGAGTAGGTCGGGGTGTAGGCCAGCTCGACGTTGTTGCCTTCTGCCCACTCGGCCGCCCGGGAGTCATTTTTCGTCGACAGGTGGGGGCTGAAGTTGTCGAGCACGATGGCAATCCTGACATTGGGCGGGTGGAGTGTGCGGAGGTAGCGCATGAAGGCCAGGAACTCGGTGCGACCCTTCTTCGTGGTCACGTGCCCGTAGAGGCGGTCGGTCGAGAGGTCGTAGCCGGCCATCAGATGTCGGACACCGTTCGGCCGGGTGTAGGTGGCCCGCCTGCGACGACGGCGGGGCTGGCTCTGCCCGCCGCCGCTGGTTGCGACCGGGGCCCACTGCTTGCCCGGGTGGGGCTGGAGGTTGAGCGGCCCGAACTCGTCGAAGCAGATGACGACGGTCGGATCCGTTTCCCCAGGCAGGGAGGTGCCATCGGCGATGGCATAGAGCTCGAGGATCCGGTTCTTCTTGGCCTCGAAGTCAGGATCGTTGGACTGCTTCCAGGTCTTGATCACTTGAAACGACACGCCCTCCTCTCGGAGCAGGACCCGGAGGCCCTCATGGCTGATGTCGTCGACCACCCCCTCAGCGACCAGGAACTCTGCCAGCTTGGACAGGCTCCAGGTCGAGAAAGGCAGGTTGTGGTCCTGCGGGCGGGAGAGGGCCACCTTTTTGATGGCTTGGCGCTCGGGAAGGGTGAACTTCGGAGGCCTTCCTCCGGCGTACTTCGGGGCCAGCGAGTCGAACCCGTCGGCATTGAAGTTGTGGATCACCTCGCGGACCCGGTCCTCGGAGGTGAAGGCGATCTTGGCGATGGCCGGCACGTCCATACCCTGGGCCGACCACAGCACGACCTGGGCTCTTCGCCATCGGACCACCGATCCCGATCCTCTGCGCACGATGCCAAGGAGCTTGTTGCCCTCAGCACCGCTGATCTCTCGGACCCTCACACGTTCGGCCATCACCCAAGTCTGCGCGACCTGGACGATCAGGTGGTGGACGCGCCCCCGGGGACGTTGCCGGTTACGGCACTAGCGAGCCAGGTCGAGGCCTTGCGCAAACTGGGCAGCCACGTCGAGGTGATCACGCCGGACGCCGATTCCCGAGCCGCGATGGGCACGAATCAGATGGATCCGGCGACCCGTATCCCGGCCGCCCGCGCCGGATTCGCCCAAGGCAAGCAGGAAGCGACCCGCGTGACACTCCTCTGACGATGGCGCGCCGGTCCTGGCACTACACCTGGCGGATCGTGAGTTCCTCGGCGATGCCAGGCTGGAACGGTCATGGAACCGAACAAGAGGTTCGGGTGTCGGTGTAGGTGTGGATCGAAAATTGGGAGGAGGCGGATTGACCGAGGCGGGCCCAGACGCATTCGAGGACCTCTATCGTGGGGAGTATCCAGGAATGGTGAGGCTTGCCTTCGTGCTCACGGGCGATGGTGACACGGCAGAAGACATTGTCCAGGACGCATTCGCCCTGCTCCACTCCAGGCTGGACTGCGTGGAGAACCCGGGGGGCTATCTCCGGGTAACGGTGGTGAACCTATGCCGGAACCGGGAGCGCAGACGCCGTCGCGCTCGCAGCGTGGACGCCCGACCCCAACACACGGAGCTGGCTTCGCTCGAAGCGATGGAGATGGCCGATATGCTGCTCGGACTTCCGTATCGCCAACGAGCAGTGCTGGTACTCCGCTACTGGGGAGGCTGGTCCGAAGTTGAGATCGGGGCAGCGCTCAACTGTCGTCCCGGCACCGTGAAGTCACTCGCTTCCCGTGGCCTCGCCCGTCTACGGAAGGAGATCGCCTAAATGGCCTCTGATGACATCGAGAGCCGGATCCGCGTCGCAGTCGAGCAACTAGCCGATGCCGCTCCACTGGCCAACCCTGAGCGTCCGAGGCCTCGGGCCAGTGGTCAGCGGGTCAATGGCAGACCTCGAATGGAACTCAAAGTCGTCACGCTGATCGGATGTCTGGTGATCCTGATCGGCACGGTGATCACGATCGGTGTGAGCAACCATCATCGTGGAACCAAGCAACCGAGCGTTAGCGCCTCAACGACGACCTCCTCGGTGCCTCCGACAGGCCTCGTACCGGTACCCAACGTGGTGGGTTTGAAGATGAGCCAGGCCGCGGGTGCCCTGCAGGCGGTTGGCTTGACCAATTCGATTGACGAACTGTGTGACGGCGCCGTTGCCTCAGGGGTCGTGGTGAGCCAATCGCCTCAGGCCGGTTTCCACGCCGCAACAGGCAGTCGGATCTCTCTTCGGGTTTCGTGCAGTGGCTCCACGCCATCGACGCCCGTGACGCCCGAGGGGGTGACGCTCGGTCCCGATGGTTTGGGCATCGTGATAGTGGGTGACAGCCAGGAAACCGTCGTCTCGACGATGACTCAAGCCCTGGGTGCGCCGACGGTCACCGGTGGCAGCGCATGCAAGGACAGGACCGAGGTCCACTGGGGCGACTTGTCGTTGGAGTTCTACTCGGGGACGCTGGACGGATACCGGTACCTCAATGGCTCACAGACGCTGATGGGCTCGAAGGCACCGACCCCGGCACCCAACACGCCCCTTCTCAGGACAGACGCCGGCGCGACACTTGGAATGAAGCTCGGCCAGGTGCAGTCGCTCTATCCGCCTGGTGATTTCACAATGGAACACGGGGGGAGCGTTGTGGTGGCTGGATCGAAGGCGGGCGACCGTCTGCTGCTCGAATTCGGCGCCTCGAGCCCGTCGACTCCGCTGTGGGAGATCAAAGGCGGCGCTCCCTGTGGCGATTTCTGACGGGTGGGGTGGGCTCAGTTCGCTGCAGCCGCGATACCCGCAATCGGGGCGCTGAGCCGTGTGCCTGTCATCGACCCCTCGAACGGCGCACCGCCGAACGCAAAAGTGCCGCCGTCCGCCCTACCAACCAGAAGCCCTTTCCGCCCGGGGTGGCGGCGATCCCAAAAATGGGGGCTGCTAGGTGGAGGCTGGTGACTCCGCTCCACCCGACCGCGGCTCCGTTCAGGCTGGGGCAGCCCAGCTGACCGACTGACGAGGTGGAACCGAATGCCGAGGGAAGCGAGCTGTTATTCGCGACCCAGTAGCCCGAGTTTCCTTCCGAACCAGCGATGCCCACACAGTTGACGCGGGAGAGCACCCCGTCGGCGTTGGCAAGAGACTCGGGGTTGACGTTGATGCCGGGTCCAAACGCGAAGGCGCAAAATCCAGGCGGGCCAGCTCCGGGTGCGGCAGAACCCTCGAAGGGTGCGTTGGATGCGAAGACACTTCCGTCGGCTCCAACCAACCAGTACCCGGATGCCGGGGTGCTGTGGTAAACCGGTTCGCCGCTCCCGTGGACGCACCGCTCACCAGGGATGACGGAACAGACCGCCTGTTCCGCAAGAGTCTGCTTCCCGGATCCGTACCACCACTCGATCGGCCGGCCCGGATAACCTCTTGGTTCTCGGACACTGACGGCTGAAGCAGGAGGACCGAGCAGGCTCTGAAGAGGCAAGGGAGACAACGTGAATCGGATCGTGGCTGTCGGGTTGGCCGTGCTTGGATTTGCGGGGTCCCTTGCGGGGACCGGCACCGCCCGCGCCGACACACCGGTGGTTCCGCTCATGGGGATGGTCGGCACTTCACCGACCATCCCCTCAGGTGCTGTCCGGGCCCCGGCTTCGCTGCCCGGCTCGATCTCGGCCTCGATCGTGCTGAAGCCGGTGGATGCGACCGGGCTCGAGGCGTACGCCACCGCTGCCTCGACGCCTGGCAATCCCCAGTACCGCCACTTCCTGACTCCCAGTGAGGTTCAAGCGATGTTCGGGCCGTCGTCATCCACCGCCGACGACGTCCGAAGCTGGCTGGCTTCCGAGGGACTCGATGTGCATCCGACCGAAGGCGATGGGGTCGTCGTCCCGTTCACCGGAAGCCCTGGCGAATTGGGTCACGCATTCGATACGTCCCTCCAGGGCTACAGGATGAGAACCGGCCGGATCGCCTACGCCAACGTCTCGGCGCCCCGTATTCCGATTGACGTGGCGTCCCAGGTCCAAGAAGTGGTGGGTCTGGACGATCTCTGGGTACCTCGATCCAACCTGACCGGGAGCGACCCCGAAACGGCCTCCCCGGGTGAACCACAGCCACAGGCGGCAACACCAGGCCCCAAGCCTTGTGCGGCCGCATCAGCCGCAGCGGCAGCGTTCACGACGACCGGACAGGGCGGTGCAACGGGACACTCGGCCACAGCTGACCAGGTGGCTCCAGAATTCAACCTTCCTCCGCTCTATGCCCAGGGTGATTTTGGACAAGGCACGACCGTGGCCGTGCTGACCATTGGAACCGACTACCTGGACAGCGACATCTCCTCCTTCGAGCGGTGCTACGGGATTCGCGCCTCGGTGAGCCGCGTTCCCGTGGATGGCGGATCAGGGGCGCCACCCGGTTCTCCCGGTGACCAGGAGTTGTCGATGGACATCGAAGGTGTCATCGCGTTCGCCCCCCAGACCAACGTTCTCGTCTACGAAGGTCCGTTCACCACGGCGGGCGTTCTCGACGACTATGCGTCGATGGCCCAGGATGACCGGGCCGAGGTGGGAACGATTTCGCTCGGTATCTGCGAGCCGCTCAACAACTCGACGTTCGGAGAGAATTTCGTATTCGAGGAGATGGCCGCGCAGGGTCAGACCATGTTTGCCTCCTCGGGAGACCAGGGTTCCGAAGCGTGCCTCCCCGAGGCGAAGTCGCTGTCGCCCGCCATCGGGGCAGGACTCTACGTGAATGACCCGGCCAGCCAGCCATTTGTCGTCGGAGTCGGAGGTGTGTACTTCCCCGATCGGTCCAATCCCCACTCCGCCACGGTCTGGAACGAGGGACCGACGTCCTCTTTCAGTTCCCCCGACGTCTCCTCGGGTGGCTACTCCAACTCCAATGGCCCCGCCTTGGGTTCGGGGTGGGCCATGCCGCCATGGCAGGTCGGCACCGGGAGCTCGGGGAACAATCCGAGTGATCCGAACAATCCGGTGAACTCGAGCGCCGCTGGCTGCGGTCCTGCTGGCCTCGCCGCCTGCCGGGCCGTCCCCGATGTGGCTGCAAACGCCTCCCGCATCAACAATCTCCTTGTCTACTGTTCCGCGGCCCCTCCCGGGTGTCCGCGGAACCCGCACGCCCCGAATTGGTTCCCCTCGGTCGGTACGAGCATCGCATCACCCGAATGGGCCGCCATCGCCGCGCTCATCAATGCAGACGTGCCGGGCGGCCGGGCTGGGTTCCTGGCACCTGCCCTCTACCGCATTGCGGCTCACGATCCCTCGGCCTTCGTGGACGTGACAACCGGCAACACCGAATACCTGTCGCAGCCCAATGCCTACGGCGTCGACAATGACACCTGTCGCTATAACGGGTCACGCGCCAACCAGCTCTGCTATCGGGCCACGCCAGGTTACGACGTGGCCAGCGGCCTCGGGGTCCCCAATGCCGCCGTGCTTGCCTCCGACATCCGCTCCCTCGTGGTCGCCCGGGGCGCACAGTTCCACGGCTCGATGGGTGGGACGCACCTCAACGCACCCATCGTCGGCATGGCCCCGACGCCCGACGGCAGGGGCTACTGGCTGGTGGCTTCCGACGGTGGCATCTTCAGCTTCGGCGATGCCGCGTTCCACGGCTCGATGGGTGGGACGCACCTCAACGCACCCATCGTCGGCATGGCCCCGACGCCCGACGGCCGGGGCTACTGGCTGGTGGCTTCCGACGGTGGCATCTTCAGCTTCGGCGATGCCGTGTTCCACGGCTCGATGGGTGGGACGCACCTCAACGCACCCATCGTCGGCATGGCCTCGACGCCCGACGGCCGGGGCTACTGGCTGGTGGCTTCCGACGGTGGCATCTTCAGCTTCGGCGATGCCGTGTTCCACGGCTCGATGGGTGGGACGCACCTCAACGCACCCATCGTCGGCATGGCCCCGACGCCCGACGGCCGGGGCTACTGGCTGGTGGCTTCCGACGGTGGCATCTTCAGCTTCGGCGATGCCGCGTTCCACGGCTCGATGGGTGGGACGCACCTCAACGCACCCATCGTCGGCATGGCCCCGACGCCCGACGGCCGGGGCTACTGGCTGGTGGCTTCCGACGGTGGCATCTTCAGCTTCGGCGATGCCGTGTTCCACGGCTCGATGGGTGGGACGCACCTCAACGCACCCATCGTCGGCATGGCCCCGACGCCCGACGGCCAGGGCTACTGGCTGGTGGCTTCCGACGGTGGCATCTTCAGCTTCCCGTAAGACGGCACGTCGTCCTGGGACGACGGCTCAGGGTGCGCCACCCAAACACTCGGGCCCCTAGCCGTCGGGGACATGAGCAGAGGAATTCAGCTGGTCGGCCGACCAGCTTTCAGCGAGTAGACGATCGTGACTTGGGCATTCGCCTCTTGGGACCCCGCCTCAAGCGGCACGGCCGATGCTTGGGCGGAGAGCCCGGCGGCGCTGTTGAACCCCGAGTTGGGCTGCGTGGTCGGCGTGGTGTCAGTGAGCGAGCACACCGGCCCCAGGCGTTCATCCGCGGATGCGGCCATGGTTTGCGCGTGGCTCACCGCTTGGTGGACGGCGTCGGTGCGGGCCTGGTCCTCAAGATCACGAGGGTCTTTGATCGAGAAGGAAACCGAGTTGATCTGGCCGGTATTTCCCGCCGCGCTGGAGACGGCGTCGATGACGCTCCCAGCAGAGGCAAGCTTGGTGATCATCGCGGTGATGGTGTTGTTGACACCGTATCCGATGAGTACTTCGGTCCCATTCGTGAGGGTGTAGTTCGGTTGGACGCTGAGACCAGTCGTCTGAATGTTCTGCTTCGTGACCCCGCCGCCGGCGAAGGCCGCGATCACCGCTGCCGTCTCGTTGTTGTTGTCGGCCAGGGCACCTTGGGCCGTCGCCGCGGTCGTCGATACGGTAATAGCGATCGTGAGGGTGTCGGGGGTGCCCGTGGCCAGCCCGGTTCCCTGCACGGTCAGCCTGGCAGCATCGGGCGAGCATGTCGGCACATTCGCAGTTGAAGCGCCCGCTGATGTACACCCGGTCGCGGCAAGACCGGCCAAACCGATGGCTGTGATGCCGACGAGTAGGGGCAGATGGCGGCGTCCGGCAGTGCGCATCCGGGTGAGCAAGTGGGCCTCGGGATCCGGGTTCGCCACGGACCCAGCGTCTATCTGAGGTCTGTCGTGGGTGGTGTCGGACATTCCAACTCCTTGCTTCGCTGTCGGGGAGGGGTGCTTGGTCAACGGGGCACGATGACCAAGAGAATGAGCCACTTCGTCGGGATCCCGGTACACGAAGGAGAGGCCAACTTGGCCCGGTGGTTCGGAGCGTGTGTACAGGCGCGGGCGAGAGTGGCCGTGAGTACCACGTCACCGGGCTTGGTGCCTTCGAATACCGTCGTGACCGTCCGCTTCGCACCGGCTCGGACGCGGCCCACCACCCGCACGGCACCGGGAGGCGCCGGCGACTGGCCGGCGGGTAGTCCTTGGCCGAGGGTTGCCGAGAGCCTCGAGGCGGTGATCGCGACTGGTCCCCTCCAGGATGCCAAGGCCGTCGCGGGCAGTCTGACGGTGACGTGCTGACCCACCGGGACGGTGAGCGATGCCGGGGTTGACGTGGCGTCGGCCGTGCCCGCAACGCTGTTGTGTGCGAAGAGTGCCGAACTGGCGGGCGAGGCGGAGACGTACACCCCGGCGCACTGGGGCGATCCCGATGCCACCGTCACCGAGGCGCATTCCAATGTGTGATTTGCCTGGTGCGGCGGTGCCACGCGCTTCGAGAGCCCGGGACTGGCGGTAGAACCGGATGCTGTCGGAGGAGTCGATTTCTGCAGACTGCCACTTGATGCCACCCGATTGTCCGTCCTCGACGTGGTCGAGTAGACGCCTGCGCCTACCACCAGCGCGATGCCGACGACGACTGCACATCCGATCGTCATCGCACTGCGGTGGCGCCTCGCTCGTCGACGGCCGGCCGCGTTCACGAGCTCGGGAACGGAACTTGTCGTCGGCTGCCAAGCCGACGAAACCTCGTCGAGGGCTCGACGGAGCCGGAGGTCCAGGTCGTCAGGCGTCATGGCTCTTCCCTTTCGAGGCTCATGGAACCGAGGACGACTGACAGGGAGGCACGGGCCTTGGCGAGCTGAGACTTGACGGTCCCCACAGAGCAGCCAAGAACCTTGGCGATGTCGCTTTCGGGAAGATCCTCGTAATAGCGGAGGATCACCGTTTCGCGCTGGCGGGGAGGGAGACCACGAATTGCATCCATGACGACGAGGGAGTCGTCCGACGGGTGGGTGTCGTCGGCACTCAACCGTTCCACGATCGTGCGCTCCGGATCGGTCGCGTAGAACGTACGGTTCGACCGGTCCTCGGTGCTGCGCCGGCGCAGCCGCGATCGACACAGGTTGATGACGGCGGTCCTGAGGTACCACTGGGCACGCTCGAGGTGTCGGATCCGCCACCAGCTCGAGAAGGTCCGCAGAAATGCCTCTTGGACGACCTCCTCGGCTCCGCCCCGATCGCTGAGGAGGAGCGCGGCCAGCCGGCACAAGCCGTCGTAGTGCTCGAGGAACAGGCCTGCGATCTGCTCCTCGCGACCAGGCGAGGTGTCACTCATCGCGACATCCGGTCGGAGATGGGCTTCCGGCCCCACCTCAGCATGTGCCAGTGCCGGCAGCTGGACTCCCATACCTTCCACGACTCACGGGGGTCGCGGAACGTTGCCCGCGAGGTCGTCAATCCCGCCCCACGGGCACCCTCAATGGTCCCTCCAGGCATCAAACTCGCTTCACCTGGAATACCCAAGGCCATCCGCGTCTTTGATCCGCCATCGTCCTGCACTATCTCAGATCACCGGTCGGACGGGGCAGTCGCGGTTGGCGCAGGAGTTGGAATCCGGGATGCAGGCTGACCCATGCCGAGCGACCCCGACAGCCGCGAGAACGTCGATCCGCATCGACCAGCGGAATGTGTCGCAGCCCCTGGCGGGTTTCCGAACGGCTGATCTGTCGTCGCCATCCGGGTCGTCGAGGACCCAGGCGGTTCGTCCCTTCGCCCACATCGGGGGTTGGATCGCGCTCGGTGGACCCAGGTATTGGGATATCATTTAGATATAAGGCACTATCACTTTACTTTGACTGATCTCCAGGGGGCACCATGACCCAGGCCGGCCGCGAGCCGGACATGACCCAGGCCGGCCGCGAGCCGGACATGACCCAGGCCGGCCGTACGGGAACCCGGGTCGAGATCCGCGAGCGGCAAGCATGGTCCGTGAGCGGGTGGTTCGGCGTGCTCGTTGTCGCGGCCTGTGTTGCGGTGTGCTTCCCACTCGCCCGCAGCTCTACGAAGGGCCTTCTCGCCCTCCCGGTCGTGGTGGCTGTCATCGTCTTGTCCTCGCTCGTCATCGTGCAGCCCGGCGAGACCCGGGTCGTGCGGTTCTTCGGCAGCTACGTCGGGTCTGTGCGTCGTACCGGTCTGTCGTGGATCCTGCCGCTTGCCGACCGGCGGAAGGTCAGCATTCGGGTCAGGAACTTCGAGACGAGTCATCTGAAGGTCAACGACGCCGACGGCAATCCCGTGGAGATCGCCGCGATCGTCGTCTGGCAGGTCGCAGATACGGCGCGTGCTCTCTACGCCGTCGACGACTACCTCAACTTTGTGCGGGTCCAGGCCGAGTCCGCGCTGCGGCACGTCGCGACCACCCATCCATATGACAGTCCCACTGATGATGGACGGTCCCTGCGCGGATCGACCGACCTCGTCGCGGGCGAGCTCTCCGTGGAGATGGCTGAGCGCGTCGTGATCGCCGGCGTCGAAATCATCGAGGTGCGCATCAGCCACCTTGCCTATGCGCCGGAGATCGCCCAGGCGATGCTCCGCAGACAGCAGGCCAACGCCGTTGTCGCAGCCCGCTCTCGAATCGTCGAGGGCGCAGTCGGGATGGTTCAACTGGCGCTCGAACGGCTTGACGACCGCCACATCGTCAACCTCGATGAGGAGCGCAAAGCAGCGATGGTGAGCAACCTCATGGTCGTGCTCTGTAGCGACCAACCGGCTTCGCCGGTCGTCAACACCGGCACCCTCTACTCGTGAAACCGTGAGTGACCGCAAGCAGGTACTCCTGCGGATCGATCCCGCCGTCCACGATGCGTTGGCCCGGTGGGCGGCGGATGAGTTTCGCAGCCTCAATGCCCAGATCGAAATGCTGTTGCGCCGTGCGCTCGACGACGCCGGACGAATGCCGAAGAGCGCTCGGGCCATGCCCAGGCGGGGCCGGCCCCCCAGGGTGACACCGGCGCCTTCTGCGCTGCGTACCCCCGCTCGCCGGGAGTTCTCGGCGACCCCGGGGACCGACACGCAGAATCGGAAGCTGCGCCAGTGACCGATGTGTTGGAATTTGACGGTCTGAGCCGCCGATTCGGCACGGTGACCGCCCTCGACGACCTGAGTTTTTCGGTCCCCTCGGGCCAGGTCGTGGGATTCCTCGGTCCGAACGGGGCCGGCAAGACCACGACGATGCGGGCCGTCTTCGGGCTCACCGACCTCGACGCCGGGTCCGTGCGGTGGAACGGGGTGGCGGTTGGAGCCACTCAACGCCGCCGCTTCGGCTATATGCCCGAGGAGCGCGGCCTGTACCCGAACATGCTCGTGGCTGAAGAGGTCGAGTACCTGGGACGGCTGCACGGAATGGACAGGAGCGTCGCCACTACTGCGACCAAACAGTGGCTGGAACGTTTGGACGTGGCCGACCGGGCCACCAGCAAGGTGGAGGCCCTGTCGCACGGCAACCAGCAGCGGGTGCAACTGGCCGCGGCCCTCGTGCACGACCCGGAAGTGCTGGTACTGGACGAGCCGTTCGCCGGTCTCGACCCGACCGGCATCGACGCCATGGGCGAGGTGCTTGTCGAGCAGGCCCACGCCGGAAGATGTGTGCTGTTCTCGAGCCACCAACTCGACCTGGTCGAAGACCTGTGCGAGTCGGTGGCCATCATCGACCACGGCCGGCTGGTGGCCAGGGGGACCGTTGACGAGTTGGCGACGAGCGGCCCACGGCGCCTCGCAGTCCGGGTAGAAGGAGACCGCCGGGGGGCATGGGCGAGAGCCATCCCAGGCGTCACCTTGTCCGAGGTGGACGGAGGCGAGGTACGCCTGGTCCTCGACGACTCCACTGACAGTGACGTGGTGCTGGATGCGGCGCGCTCGGCCGGGCGCGTCACCGAGTTCGTATTCGAGCGCCGTCGCCTGTCCGAGGTGTTCAGGGAGGCGGTGGGCCGGTGAAGGTACTCCCAGTCGTTCTCGCCGTCGTCGCGATGGTGCTGCTCGTCCGCCTCGGGTTGCGCCGTCGAGGCCATCGCCGGTCATCGCCGGTCGGCAGGCTCGCCGGCAGACTCAGCGGCAGTGGGCTCTTCGGAAATACCGGCCTTGTGGCTGGGCGCGAGATCCGGGAGCGGCTGCGGGGCCGTGTGTTGCGGGTGGTCACCATCATCCTCTTCGCCGTCGTGGCCGCGGCCGTGATCATACCGACCATCCACACCGGGACCACCACGCGCCACAAGGTGGGCGTGGTCGCCGGTACACCCTCCCTCGATGCCGAGCTGCAGAAGCTGGCCACAACCGTCGGGCTGCCCGTAGAGGTGGTCCACGAGCCCGACGTCAAGGCCGCTCGCGCTGCACTGAGCACGGGCGAACTCGACATGGTCGTGGATGGCGGCACCAGGATCCTTGTGCAGAATCCCATCTCTGCCACTGATACGTCTGCGGGGACCCGCTACGTGCGTGGCGTGGCCACGACGCTCGGAGCGCAGGAGGCGTTCGCCCGGGCCGGCCTGACAGAGCAGCAGTCAATCACCGTGGCGGAGGCCAAGCCGTTGCCGGTCGAGAGCGTCAATCCGGCCAAGAAAGCCCGCACGACGGAGGAGGCCACGGCGCTGATCGGGGTCATCCTCATCTTCATCGTCCTCACCCAGTACCTCACGTGGACCCTGATGGGCGTCATGGAGGAGAAGGCGAGCCGCGTCGTCGAAGTCCTGCTGGCCACGGTGCGACCCGGTGAGTTGCTGGCTGGCAAGGTGATAGGCATCGGTGTGGTCGCCCTGTTCCAGGCCGTGGCCCTGGTCGGGTTCGCACTGGTGCTGGCCCAGGTGGTGGGCTCGAACCTGGTGCAAGGGGCCGCACCGCTCGTCGTTGCGGCCATCTTCGTCTGGCTGGTCCTCGGGTACGCCTTCTACAGCTGGGTATATGCCGCCGCCGGCTCGCTGGCCGAGCGTCAGGACCAGGTCCAGAGCCTGGCGCTGCCGCTGAGCGCACCGCTCATCCTCGGCTACCTGGTCTCACTCATCGGGGTGAGCTCGGGCAGTGCCTCGCTGCTGGTCAAGATACTGGCCTACCTGCCCCCCACGGCTCCCTTCGCCATGCCCGCACTGGTCGGGTTCGGAGAGGTCACGTGGTGGCAGTTCCTGTTCTCGGTGGCTGTGAGCGTGGTCTGTACGGTAGCGGTGGCATCGGTGGCAGCTCGCGTCTACCGCACAGCCGTGCTCCGTACCGGCAAAAGGGTGCGGCTGCGCGAGCTGGTCCCGACGTTGGCCAAGCACCGTTGAGATTCGAGATCCCGGGGCCCGACGTAGATCCGTGCTCCGATTGCCGACGGGTACTTCCAGTTCGCCAGGGTGACCACTCGGCGAGCTACGGATATCTGCTGCTCCTCAGGATTCTGGCGCCGTAAAGCTGACGTGCAGGCGGGTCAGCGTCGAAGACTTGATCTTCCACTCGCCCGCCAGCTGCTCGTACGTCTCGTGATAGTGCCCATAGCCCTGCATAACGGTTCCGTCTGGCCAGAAGATGGTGTCTTGGAGCGCCCAGATGCCCTTCGCTGTCGTGGGCGAGGAGATCTCGATCTCCGGCATGTGCCCGTGATGGACGGTGATCGCTTCCTCGAGAATCGGCTGCAGGAAGGCCAAGAATTCGTCGGCGCCGGCAATGATGCCACCGCCCGCGGCAGCGGTGTCCATGACGACGTCGTCAGTGAAGACCTGGCGCATTCCCGACCAGTCCTTGGTGTCCATCGTCCGGAAATAGCGCGCCTTCAGCTGCTTGATCGCTTCGATGTCGTCCACGTCGCACCCTCGACCTTCAGATGATCTCAGGGTTCGACCGTAACCCGCCGGCACGCTTGATTGCGGGCCTTGGCCCTGACGCCTCGTGAGTGAGAGCAGTCGACCGGCATTCCACTCTCAGAGGGAGTCGGAAAGGTGCGAGAAGGCTGGGAGGTTGCCGGGGCTGAGGGAGTCCGCCCGGACCCGGCGAGCCGTGGGCCAGCCTGAGTCGGCGAGGGTCCGGGTTCACGCCATGCCTGTTCGTCTGCCCAATTTGTCGAGGTGGGGGGGTTCCGACTCCGGGCGGATGGACGTCAACTTCGGGGTGAGTCCCTGCCGGCAAAGTGTCGTCGGCCGGACTGCCGGAGCCAACCAGGGAATTACCCGGGCGCGAAGAATCCCTCCGCAGCGGGACGATGACAAGGTTCCTGGAGGCCGGTGGAGGTACGCAGGAGCGGGGGCCGGCGTGGGTGCTGAAGGCCAGAGGCAGCGCCAAGAGAGCGGCTCCATGAGAGCGGTTCGAGAAGCGACAGAGAATGGAACGAGAAAGGATCGGGCAATGTCATTCTTGAGTGCCAACGACGGAACGGAGATCTACTACAAGGACTGGGGCAGAGGGGATCCGATCGTCTTCTCGCATGGCTGGCCGCTGAGTGCAGACGCGTGGGATGCACAGATGTTCTTCTTCGGTCAGCAGGGCTACCGTGTGATCGCGCACGATCGCCGCAGTCATGGGCGCTCCGGGCAGACGTGGGACCGGAATGACTACGACACGTGGGCCGATGACCTGGCTGGTTTGATCGAGCAACTCGACTTGACCAACATCACCCTGATCGCCCACTCCATGGGCGGCGGTGAGATCGCACGGTACGTGGGCCGTCACGGCACGTCGCGTCTGGCGAAGATGGCCTTCATCGGCGCTGTGCCCCCTGTCATGCTGAAGACCGACAACAACCCCGGTGGGTTGCCGCTGTCGCTCTTCGACAGCCAACGCGCCGGGCTCATCGCGAATCGGCCGCAGTTCTACAGGGATACGAGTGCGGCGTTCTTCGGGTACAACAGGCCAGATGTCAAGGTCTCCGAGGCGGTCCAGGATCAGTTCTGTCGTCTCGGCATGCAATCGGGCATCAAAGCGTCCTACGACTGCATCGGACAGTTCTCCGAGACCGACTTCACCGATGACCTGAAGAAGATCGACGTTCCGGCACTGTTCATGCACGGAGAAGACGACCAGGTCGTGCCCTATCAGGATGCTTCAGTCCTTGCCGCGAAGCTCGTGCAGCGCGGGAGCTTGAAGACCTACCCCGGATTGTCGCACGGCATGGCGATCGTCGACGCCGAGACGATCAACCCTGATCTGCTGGCCTTCATCAGGTCCTGATAGCGTTCATCCAGTCCCGGAGGGGCAGCGAAGCGGGGGCGACTCAGCTATCTGAAGCATGGAACCGGGGGTCCGTTGAGCGATCACGACGAAGAGCACATCCGGGGCAAGAATGTGGTTACCGTCATCACGTACCGGGATGCGCTGATCTATCCGACAGATGCGGAGCCAGGTACGCGGCCTGAGCGTGTGATCGCACCCGATCCCCACGGGCGGTTCCACAAGGTTCACCATCAGGCTGGGAACCCGTCGGGAACCTACGAGGATGACAGTCCTGCATACTGGGCCGAGATCACTGCCGAGCTCGCGCCGGCGGGGGCGATCCTCGTCCTCGGCAACGGCAAGGGCAAGGCCAACGCGTCCCATCACTGGGTTACCTACGTCGAGAAGCACCATCGGGATGTTGCCGCCAAGTTGGTGGCCGATGTTCGCGTCGACATCGACCACCTGGATGAGGAACAGGTGCTTCGGCTGGCACAGATCTACTTCGGTGAAGGGCCCGGGCGCGACTTCGGGGATTCGCGCCGGGGTGGGCCGGGGGAGTGATCAGTCGGTCAGGGGTGCACGGAAGACCGGGCCTCGACTGACTGATCACTGAGTCAGTCGGTGGAGGGTACCGGCGGCATGGGAATCACGCTCGACCGACCTGTGCACCGGCGCCTCCATCCCGCTGGCTGAGAAGCCCTACCCAGCCGCATCGGCGAGCGGTTCGCCGGCTGGTACCGGGGCGGTCCCGTCGGTGGCGGCGGGTGACCAGCCCCACATGGTCTGCTCTCAGTGGATTGAGCGCGAGCTTCTGGCGACCCGGAGCCCTTCCCGTTTCTCGGTCGATTGAGCGATCCGGCTGCTGCTCCTGGCTCTGTGGCCTGGACACTCGTAGAGATATCTAGTACGATACCCAGTATGCTAATGATCCGGGGAAGCTGGTGAGTGTCCGACACGCCTTGCTGGCGCTTCTGAGTGAGGGCCCCAAATACGGCCTCCAACTGCGACAGGAGTTCGAGGCCCGAACCGGCGAGGTGTGGCCGCTCAACGTCGGGCAGGTGTACACGACCCTCCAGCGCCTCGAGCGGGACGGGCTCGTCGAATCCGAGGATTCGGCCGACGAGGGCCCACAGAAGGGCTTCCACATCACCGAGGAGGGTGAGGTGGAGTTGGCCAATTGGCTGCGAACTCCTCCCGACTTCTCCTCCCCGCCCCGGGACGAACTCGTTATCAAGGTGCTGGTGGCGCTGGATCTGCCGGGTGTCGACGTCCATGACCTGGTGCAGGTGCACCGGCGCTACCTCGTCGAGCTCATGCAGCAGTGGACGCGGCTGAAAGAGGACGAGTCCCGGTTCGACCTCTCCTTCGCTCTGGTCGTCGACGCCGAGCTCTTCCGGCTCGATTCACTGGTCAGGTGGCTGGATACAGCCGATGGCCGTCTGAAGCGTGCAGCTTCGGGCGTCGATGCGCCAGCACCGCAGTCGTTCCCCCTCCCGAAAGCCCGGCGCAAGGTAGGAGCCCCCGAATGAGCTATCTCGAACTACGCGGCATCTCGAAGGTCTACGGCGAAGGTGCCGCAGAGGTGCACGCCCTTGACCGCGTCGATCTGTCGGTCGACGCGGGGTCTCTGGTGGCCGTCATGGGTGCCAGCGGATCGGGAAAGAGCACGCTGCTGACCATTGCCGGAAGCCTCGAGGATCCCACCACAGGTGAGGTCTACGTCGCCGGCCGAGCATTGTCCTCGCTGTCGCGCAACGGCAAGGCGCAGCTGCGCCGACAGTCCATCGGCTACGTCTTCCAGGACTACAACCTGCTGGCCGGGCTCAGCGCGGTGGAGAACGTGTCGCTGCCGCTCGAGCTCGATGGCGTCCCGGCCCGCAAAGCCCAGTCGACGGCGATGGAGTCGCTCGATGACTTCGGACTGAAGGACCGGGCATCGCACTACCCGGATCAGCTGTCGGGTGGGGAGCGCCAGCGGGTCTCCATCGCCCGGGCCGTCGTCGGCGGCCGCCAGTTGCTCCTGGCCGACGAGCCCTCAGGCGCGCTCGACTCCACCAACGCCGAGGGAGTCATGCGCCTGATCCTGGCGGCCTGCCACCGCGGTATGGCAGCCGTCGTGGTGACCCACGACGCCCAGCTCGCCTCATGGGCCGATCGGGTCATCTTCCTTCGCGACGGACGCATCGTCGACCAGACGCTCCCGGTCGAGAGCCCGGAAGCCCTTCTTGCCGACCTCCCGAACCAATGAGCGTCGGCGTCCTCGAACGACCGGCCACCGGGTCGGACCCCGAACCGACCACCGGCGGCGTCCCCGCTCGCCGGGCCATGATCCGATGGGCCTGGCGCCTCTTCAAGCGCGAGTGGCGCCAACAGCTGCTCATCCTGCTCCTCGTCATCGTGGCCGTGGCCGCCGTCGTGGTCGGCGCGACAGTCGCCACCAACACCCCACCGGCGGCCAAGGCCGGCTATGGCACGGCCGATGACCTGGCCACCTTCACGAGCTCCGGCAAGCAGCCCTCCAACCTGCACTCGGTGGACGCCCAGATTGCCGCGCTGGAACACCGCTTCGGCGCGGTCCAGGTCATTGAGAACGAGACATTCCGCGTCCCGGGCAGCACCCAGACCTACGACCTTCGGTCCCAGGACCCGCACGGCCCCTACGGCGGGCCGATGCTCCAGCTGCTCTCGGGGCACTACCCGGTCGGACCCAACCAGATCGCCTTGACTCCCGGGCTGGCGACCGAGCTCAACCTGAGGGTGGGGGACACCTGGTCGTCCCAAGGTGGAAGAACCGTCGTGGGCATGGTGCAGAACCCTCAGAGTCTGCTCGACGAGTTCGCACTGGTCCCCCCGGGCCAGGTCACGGTCCCGACCTCGATCAACATCCTCTTCGACGCGCCGGGCGTGAACCCGGGCCGCATCGGGTCCAACGTTTCCACGCCGGGCTCGCTCACCAACAACCCGATCAACCCTGACACCGTCGTGCTGGCGTTGGCGACCGTCGGCATGCTGCTGATCGCACTCGTGTCAGTCGGCGGCTTCACGGTGTTGGCGCAGCGTCGGCTGCGCGCCCTCGGGATGCTCGAGTCGATGGGGGCGACGGACCGCAACGTCCGACTCGTGATGCGGGCGAACGGTGTCATCGTCGGGGTGGTGGGCGCCCTGGCGGGCTTCGTACTGGGCTTGGCGGCCTGGCTCGCCTACCGCCCGCACAACGAACAGAGCGCGCACCACCTCATCCCCATGTTCGCCCTGCCGTGGACGGTGGTCGTCGTGGCCATGGCGCTCGCCGTGGTTGCCACCTTCTTCGCTGCCGGCCACCCCGCCCGCGCCATCACCCGGGTCCCGGTGGTCAGCGCCCTGGCCGGCCGCCCCGCGCCGCCGCGACAGATCCACCGCTCGTTCATTCCCGGGGTGATCGCCCTCGTCATCGGGTTCTTCATGTTCGCGGCTTCGGGCGCGGCTGGGAGCAGCGGTGTGATCTGGCTGATCCCCGGGTTCGTGGCGCTGACCGCGGGGATCATCCTGGTGGCTCCGTTCTTCCTCGCCCTGCTGGCACGAGTAGGGGGGAAGGCCCCGATCGCTGTCCGCTTGGCCCTGCGTGACCTGTCGCGGTACCGCGCACGGTCAGGTTCGGCCCTCTCGGCCATCAGCGTCGGAGTCCTCATCGCGGTGGTCATCTGCGCCGCCGCCGTGGCCCGCTACAGCAACGTCTTCGACTACGTCGGGCCGAACCTGGCGTCGACCGAGCTGGCCGTCTGGAGCCCCAACGGCCAGAACGCCAACAGCCCAAATCCCAGCCAACCGACGGTGCAGGCGTTGGAGTCACCGGAGGCCGGCGTCCGCTCCATCGCATCTGCCGTCGGCGCCACCGACGTCGTGGAACTCGACAATCCGGCCCCGTCGATCGGCCTGCAGAACCCCAGCGCCTCGGGCCGGCAGTGGGACGGGCAGATCTACGTGGCCACGCCGGCGCTGTTGCGAGCCTACGGCATCAATCCGTCGTCCATTGCCTCCGATGCCGACATCCTCAGCTCACGCCCCGGCCTCTCGGGCTCAGGGGTGCAGCTGACCTACGGAGGCGTCAGCGGAAAGGGCGGCGGCCCACTGGTCGGTCCCGGCTCGGGCGGCCCGGGCGGCGGCGGGGGTCCCGGATCGGGAAACACGAACAGCTGCTCGCCCGGTTCCTGCATCGCCCACCCGGTCGTCCAAGAAGAGAGCCAGCTGCCCACGGGCACTGACGCACCGAACACGGTGATCACCGAGAGTGCATTGCGCCGGCTACACCTCGCGAGCCAGAGCAGCCTCGACGGCTGGATGATCCAAGCGAACAGCCCATTCACCTCCACCCAGATCCTGAACGCCCAGGCAGTGGCGGCCACCAACAACCTGAGCATCGAGTCGAAGAACGACGCGCCGACCTCCCACGAGATCGTGAACTGGGCCACGGTGTTCGCCATCGCCCTTGCCCTCGGCATCCTGGCCATGAGCATCGGCCTCATACGGAGCGAGACGGCGAGCGAGCTGCGTACGCTGACGGCCACCGGGGCGAGCTCGCGCACCCGGCGAACCCTGACGGCGGTCACCGCCGGCGCCCTCGCCTTCCTGGGCGCGCTGCTCGGGACGGTGGCCGCCTATGTCGGGCTGGCCGGATGGTTCCACACGAACGCCTTGGAGGGTGGACTGTCGGACATCATCGACCACATCCCCTGGAACAACCTGTTCCTCATCGTCATCGCCATGCCAGTGGTTGCCACGATGGTCGGCTGGGTGTTGGCAGGTCGGGACCCGACGGCGATCTCCGCCCGTCCGATGGAGTAGGGCGACCACGACCATCCGCACCGACTTCGACATGCTCTCGGCGTTCGGACGCTTGAGGAGGAGAGGGCCTCATCCCTTGTCCTTCCACCCCCGGATGGAGGGACCACTGCGGTCAGCCGCTCGACTGATCGCCCTCGGTGCCGGCCAGCACGGCCCGCATCGCCTTTCGGCACCTCTCCGCGGGTTCGGGGACTGCCGAGAGGTACTTGGCGGTCTTCACCGATGAGGTGAGTGCTTGAAGGATGTAGGCCACCGTGTCGGCGTCGGTCGAAGCGGGAAGCTGGGCGTGCTCGATGGCATAGGAGACCTCGTTCGCCAGGGTGCGATGCCACAGGTTCAGGTACCCGGCAAGGCGGTCATGCACCTGGCCGCCCTGACCGGCGAACTCCATGGACGCGGTGGCGATGAGGCAGCCGCCGGGATAGGGCGGGTTCGCCGAATACGCGCTCCAGGTCTCGCAGACGGCCAGGAGTCGCGAGTCGACCGCGAGGCTCCGAGAGCGTGGGTTCCCACACCCGGCCCCGGAAGATCTCGGACCCGAGATCGATGGTGGCCAACTGGAGCTCCTCCATGGATCCGAAATGACCGATCACTCCCGATTTGCTCATGTCCAGCTCAGTGGCCAGCCGGCCGATGCTGATCCCTCCGAGGCCTTCGACGGAAGCGATGTCGGCCGCCTTGTGGAGGATCTTTTCCCGAGTAGAGCGTGCAGCCTCGACGGACCGACGACCAGCCATACCTGGATTATAGCGAACAATCGATCGCTAACTACTTGACGTACGATCGATCGTTCGCTAAACCATCACCTATGAGAGCAACGGCGATCGACCCTTTGGCCAGGCGGCGCTGGCGACGCTTGGAGAGGCGAGCCATCGCCGGGTATCAGCGAGAACTGGTCTCCACCCTGCGGAGATTGGGTGACGAGGGGACGCCGGTGTCACGCGTCGAGATCGTCGCCGGACGTACCGGTAGCCTGCTGAGCCTCAACCTGCCCCACCACCGGTTGGCCTTGGCGGGAACGGCTGTTGGCGCCTGTGCCGGGCTGTGTCCACCGCACGGCCTCGGATCACCGGCCGTGGTGCTGTCGGCCGCCGGCCGATACGGCCGAGCCTGGTGGCTGACCCTCACCGTCGGAGGTGGCGCGGTCACCGTCCTCGGCTCTCACATCCGCCTCATTCCCGACACGTACGGTCATGGTGTCCGGGAAGATGTGCCGGCTCCGTTGGCTGCGCTCGTCGGCACTGGCAGGCGTGCAGGGTGAGCCGGCCTCGGGCTCCGCTCGGGACAGTCACGCCTCTTGTTCGAACGCGCCGATGACGAGCAACCAAGCTGCCGTAATCATGTAGCAGGTGTTGGTCAAAACAGCTGTCGCGGCGAGATACAGACCGGACAGATACCCGAAGAAGAACAGTGCCGCACCGGTCATCTCGGCCAGATGTATGAGGCTTCCGCCGGTGATGCGAGAGAGTCTCAGACCGGTGCCCATCCGAATTGCTTGCGCGTAGCCCTTGGCAAAAATGGCCAACGAAATACCTGAGACCACGAACAGTTCTATGCCTATTGACCGATGGTTCTGAGCTCCCATCAGTACGAATGCGCAGCGCATGAAGACCAGTGCCAGACCTGCAAGCGTGTTTATGGCCCGATAGCGATGTGTTGCGTCGATAGCGATGACTTTGAGGTTGAGTGACATCGCCACAAAAACCAAACCGGTCAGCGTGACTGCGCCTGTTCCGACCAGAAGGAAAAAGGAATCCCACTGCCCTGGTCGAAAAATATCCGCTGCAATCATTGTCACGGGTCAGATTATCGGCGATGAGCCGAATCGCGAGGGAACTGCGGGTACCGCAGCTCGTCGGGGCTTCGGGAATGCCATCCCGCTCCGACCTGAGGTCCGACGTCACCAACGACCCCGGGTCCGTTCCTAGCGGGATCTTGCTTCCGCAGCGAGGGTTGCGGCGCACCTGCGGGGCGACCTTGGTACCGAGGAGATCGATCGTATCCAGCCATTCCGCCTGGGTGACGTGGCCGAGGTCCATCTGGAGGATGTGCCGGCTGTGCCCAAGCTGTTGGTGGGTCGACCAACCGATCGGTGAGCTCCTCCGGCGCGCCATCGAAGACCATTCCGCCCGGGTCGGCATCGGAGTCGAGCGCTTACCGATTGCGACAGGCTCGGAAACCGCCCCTGACTCTGGTGGGCCGTGCGACTTTCGATCACGCCACCTTGCGGTGAGATGCAGCGCGCCGCCGACAGGACGCGCTTGAATACAAGCGCGTAAAACGGGGTCATGGCCACGCAGAACGCGTTGACCTCGGATAGAAGCGACATCAGGCCAGGTCGACCGCCCCGGGCCCTGACGATCGCTCGGACGTCAGGCCGACGGCGTTCGTCGAGCAGCTGTCGCTCGCAGGAAGGCAGCGACTACTGGTGCGAAGGGCGCCTGCCGGTCGCAAGCGTGCGGATGCGGTGTCTCAGTCGACATCGATCTCTTGTCGACGTGATCCAGCCCACCGACGCATACCTTTTCACTGCACCTTGTGGCCTCTCAACTCTATTCCGTCTTTGGCGCGAGCCAGAGGGGATGGCCCTCGTGCGCGCGCTCTCCGTCGGCCACGCGCGCCTTTGGATTAGCATCGAATCGGAGCGCCGGGAAGCCTGGTCGGCATCAACGAACGAGTAGAGGGGTGCGCAAATGCCTGGCAGGCCCGATGGTGGTGCCTGGGTGGACCGGTCACCGGCCATATGGAGGTGCAGCAGGTGCGGGGCGTTGGTCGATGTCTCGGATGCCAACAGCCCTGCCACGTGGTGCTCACGGTGCGCTCGGATTGTGGGCGCGCACCGTGACGGTGGTGGCGACGCATAGAGAGGAGGCCACTCGACCTGTTCGGCTGCATCGTCCGTGGAGAGCCCGGCCGAAGCGCGACGCAGGCTTCCTGGTCGACGTTGAAGCTGTCACACCTTGTGAGTTAGACGCCCATTCTTGTGGTTCCCGCTGTTCACACGGCTGGTAGAGCCATGTCCTCAAGTCGAGTCGGGTTGGGCGCCGATAGGTAACAAGATCGCGTCATGGGACCGGAATGGGAATGAAGACTGTGAAGGGATTGCGCCAGCGGGTCACTGCAGGGCTGATCGCATCGGTCCTTCTTGCCGGTGTTCCCCTTACCATCGATTCGGCCGGCGCCGGAACCGTCTACCCGGGTACGACCACCATCACCAGCTCGAATCAGACTCCCTACATGGTGCCGAGCGGCACGGTGGAGCTCCAGGTGATGCTTATAGGGCAGACCGGTGGAGGCGGCGGTTCCAATGGTGTCGGAGGAGCCGGGGCCGAAGTCACGGCTGACATCCCCGTGCCAGCGGGCGTCAGCGAGCTGTACGCCGAAGTAGCGACCGGCGGAGGAACGACGCCTGCGGGCACAACCGGGGGCGGGGAGACGGCCCTCCAAACTTGTGGATCGAGTTGCACGTATACCGCCAATCCGGCTTCGGATCCGCGTCTTCTGGTCGCCGGCGGCGGCGGAAGTGGAGGGATAGGGGAAGACTGGGTCGGAGGTGCGGGAGGATCCGCAGGGACCAGTGACACCTCCGGAACGTCCGGTTCAGGTGGCGCCGGCTCGGCCAGTCATAGCCCTGGTTCGGGCGGATCGGCTGGCTTCACCTCCGGAACTGGAACAGCGGGTTCAAGAGGTGCCAGTGCCGGAGCTTGCAGTAGCGTCACGGCCACTGCCGGAGGCTTCGGCCAAGGTGGAAGAGGCGGATACAACACCGCCAACTTTGTGCCAAGCGGGGGCGGCGGAGGTGGCGGTTGGGTCGGGGGATCCGGCGGTGGATTCGGGAGCTGGAACGTCATGTGCGCCAACGCTGCCGGTGCGGACGGTGGCGGAGGCGGAGCTGGCCTCAGTTTCGTCGAAGCCGACGCGAGCGATGTGTCGGTAACGTCGGCCCCGGTCAACGCCACGCCCGAAGTCCAGATCACCCCACTCATCGAATTCTCCTCGACAGACAACACGACCTTCACGGCCGGCCAACCGGGAAGCTTCACCGTCGTGACGGCCGCAGGCCAAACGGCGAGCCTGACCGAGGGCGGAGACAGCCTCCCGTCTGGTATTTCCTTCGTTGACAATGGGGACGGGACGGCCAGCCTCTCGGGCACGCCGGCGCCCGGCACCGGCGGTGTGTACGACTTGTCGGTGGTGGCCTCGAACGGCCAGTCGCCGACAGCGCAGCAGTCGTTCACCTTGACGGTCGACCAAGCGCCGGCCATCACCAGTGCTGACAGCGCCGCGTTCCAGGTGGACGACTACCAGTCCTTCACCGTCACGTCCACCGGCTACCCGACACCGAGTCTCTCCGCCAACACGGCCGCCTTGCCCAGCGGGCTGGGTTTCGTGGACAACGGCAACGGTACGGCCACCATCTCGGGTACACCGACCGCGTCCGGACCGTTCTCGTTCGAAATCACTGGATCGAACGGTATCGGTCCCGACGCCGTCGAGGACTTCACCTTGAACGCGGTGGAGGCGCCGGCATTCACCAGCGCCGCGGACGATGGCGCCGACCCGTTCATCGTGGGCACGCCAGGTAGCTTCCGGATCACCACGTCAGGGTTCTCCACCTCCGCGACCACGATCGTCGAGATCGGGTCACTGCCGGACGGGTTGGCGGTCACCGACAACGGCGACGGGACGGCCACCCTCGCGGGTACGCCGAGCCGGGGCGGCCTCTACCCGATCACCTTGGAGGCGGACAACGGCGTCGATCCCACGGCCGTCCAGTCCTTCGTGTTGAGCGTCGACCAGGCGCCCTCCATCACGAGCGCCACAGAAGCCATGTTCCCGATCGGTGAGCCCGGATCATTCGACGTCACCGCGGCCGGGTATCCCATAGCCGGCCTCTCTGAAACCGGAAGTCTGCCCGACGGCCTCACGTTCACCGACAACGGGGACGGAACGGCCACGATCTCGGGGACGCCCGCCTCGGACGCCACGACGGCCGACGTGACGGTTACGGCGAGCAACGGCGTGGTACCCGACGCCAAGCAACAACTCCTGCTGACGGTGGATCGAGCGCCGGCTATCTCGAGCGCCGCCGCCGTCTCCTTTACGGTCGGTCGGTCGGGAACGTTTCCCGTGACCACCACCGGATCTCCCTCGCCCACCACGACGGAGACCGGCGCCCTGCCCTCGGGCGTGACGTTCGACCGTGCCACGTCGGTGCTGTCGGGCACGCCGGCAAAAGGCTCCGGCGGGGTGTACCACGTCACGCTGGTTGCGAACAACGGCACGTCCCCCGACGCGGTGCAGACATTCACCCTGACGGTGGATCAGGCGCCGGCCATCTCCAGCGCCGCGGCCGCCTCCTTTACGGTCGGTCGGTCGGGAACGTTCCCGGTGACCACCACCGGATCTCCCTCGCCCACCACGACGGAGACCGGCGCCCTGCCCTCGGGCGTGACGTTCGACCGTGCCACGTCGGTGCTGTCGGGCACGCCGGCAAAAGGCTCCGGCGGGGTGTACCACCTCACGCTGGTTGCGAACAACGGCACGTCCCCCGACGCGGTGCAGACATTCACCCTGACGGTGGATCAAGCGCCGGCCATCACGGGTTCGAGCTCCACGACGTTCCGTTTGGGCAAGCGCGGATCATTCACCGTGGCCACGACCGGCTACCCACAGCCAAGGATCAGCACGAAAGGAGTACTACCCAGTGGCGTGGCGTTGGCGAATCGTCACAACGGCACCGGTCTACTGGCGGGTATTCCTGCCGCCACGAGCGGCGGGACCTACGAATTCACTATCACGGCATCGAACGGCCCAGGTTCGACCACCGTTCAAGACTTCACCCTGACCGTCGTCGGTGCTGCCGCATGCAGCGAGTCCTTGCCAGCCACGACGGTGGTGGGTATGGCCACGAGTGCCGATGGTAGGGGATACTGGATCGCCTCCAGCACTGGTCTCGTCGCCGCTTGCGGAGACGCAGCCAACCTGGGACAGATCACCAGTGGCCTGAGCTCGCCGGTGGCAGCCATCGCAGGAACTCCTGACGGCAAGGGCTTCTGGTTGTCCACTTCCGCCGGTCGGGTGTACGCCTTTGGCGACGCCGCCACTCATGGCGATGTTTCGCGGATCGCCTTGAACAAGCCGATCGTGGCAATGACCGCCGACCCTGCGACCGGCGGCTACTGGTTGCTCGGCTCCGACGGTGGCGTCTTCAGTTTCGACGCTCCCTTCTTCGGTTCGACCGGAAATGATCATCTGGTGAAACCGGCCGTCGGGTTGGTGGCCAACTCCACCGGGACGGGCTACTGGTTCGTGGCTTCCGACGGTGGCGTTTTTACTTTCGGGCGGGCGACCTTCCATGGCTCGGCCGCTCACTACCACCTCTACAAGCCGGTCGTTGGTATCGCCCGGGATTCGGCGACCGGTGGCTACTGGCTGCTCGCGGCCGACGGTGGCGTCTTCAGCTTCGGGGCTCCTTTCTACGGCTCAACCGGCGGCGTCAGCCTGGCCCAGCCCGCGGTCGCAATGAGCGACTACGGCGGTGGTGTCGGCTATCGGTTCGTTGCCTCTGATGGGAGGATCTACTCGTTCAAAGCCCCCTGGGAAGGATCAGCCGTCGGCTGAACGCTTGGGTCCGAGAGTGAACTGGTGGGCCGTGTGAGTCTCGAATTGCCACCTCGGGATCAAAAGGGCGTTCCCGAATTTCGTTGTTCGTTCGAATCGGGTTCTTTCAGTGCCGTTGCAGCTCGTACCAGGATCGCCTTGGACAGCTCCGGGTCGTCCACGGCGCGGGCCAACGAGATAGCACCAACGATAGAGCTGAAGGTGAGGACCGCCTCGCGTTCCGCGACTTCATGGTCGGGCGCGTCTAGCAGTTCGGCGATCAGTCCGAGGCACTCCTTCACCTGGTGGCTGTATGCGCTACGGGCCGTGCCGTCTGATCGGGCGACATCCGCGGCTGTCCCAGCTATGCCACAGCCAGATTCGGGGTGATCCCGATGCCACTCCAACCTGGATGTGGTTGCGGCGTTCAAGCCCACCTTCGTCGCCGCAGGTCACAAGAAGCTTGAACACGGCAACGATCCAAAGATCATCGGAGAATCCCAGCAGTATCTTCGGGACTTCTCGAGAATCGTCGATGAAGAGACCACCGCCGCCGGCATTGTCACCGGAATGCTCGAGATCTATCCCGATTGGGGCAGTCTCCGCACACCCTGGGTACGGCCTGGAATTGCGGTCCCCTGTGACGTCAGCGGGCACCCTCGAGCTGTCCATCCAGTGAGTACCGATGTCCCCGCCCTCGCCCGATCAGGTTGACCGGGTCGTACCCGGCCCAGTGGAGTGTTGTGCCGGTGGGGCCGGGCCAGCCCTCGGGCCTTGAGCCGTCTCACGATGTTCAATTCGCGGATTCGGGCTAATTATCGGCTGCAGCTGTTAGCGAACCCTTCAGCCCATCGGCTACAGCCGATAATTTGGCCAATTTCAAAATTTGAGAACACTACAGGGGCCCCGCACCACCGACGTGCCTCTCACTTCCAGCCGGCGGGCCAGGTCAATGACTTGGTCTCGAGACAGTGGTCGAACCTCTCGGTCCCGTTCAGCCGTCCGACGCCACTGTCTTCGTAGCCACAGAACGGGACATTCGGAAATGTCGAACGAGACTCCACTCCGAAAAGGGCGACGTCATCTCCGAATTGGAGGTGGAAGTTCAGACGTTCAAAAGCGCAAAGCGATGCTCTGGAGAGGTTGTCAGCGGAGGCAGATGACGTTCGTGGTGACGTTCCGCGAAACCGGCTCCGTGGGCCGACCTGGTGGCATGACCTGGAGGGCCTGGTGCCTGGTGGGCCGTGTGGGCCGGTGGGCCGTGTGGGCCTGTGGACCTGGTTGGGCCTGGTGCCTGGTGGGCCTGTGGACCTGGTGGGCCGTGCGAGTCTCGATCTCGCCACCTTGGGATTAAAAGTCCCCTGCTCTACCGGATGAGCTAACGGCCCGTCGAGGAGCGTATCGGCTCTGTTCCCGGTGGCTGTACGAACGGCTCCGGTCGACGCGGCCGCCAGAAGCTGCCCGCGCCCCGGGCCCCAGTGACCTCGGCCCGGAGGCAGCGGCCCAGCCCGCCATAGCCGGACCTTCCGAGCTGTCCCGGCCTCGAGCGCGAAGATCAGAGGGATCAGATGACGATCCGATCGGGAGCAAGAACAGTGCCAGAGCTCGACAACCCTGTGTGGTGGGCCGTGACCGGCCCCCAACGGGACCTGGGTACCGTCACCCCGCTGGCGGCGCGTTTCCACCCTGACGTCTCTCCCTTCGGTGGCTTTCCCGCAGTCCCTACCGAAGAGCACTGGCGGGCCATGGCCGGCTTGGTCGGTGGAGGAGGGACGGTGGCCCTCACCGGAGCGATCGGGACGCCTCCGACGGGTTGGCGGCTGCTCCTCGAGCTGTCGGGCGTCCAGATGGTCTGTGAGCGCCTCCGTCCGGGCTCTCACGCCGTGCCGCCAGACCAATTTCCGAATGACGCACCGGTACCGCTCGGCGCGGGCGACGTCGCCGACATGCTCGCTCTGGCCGCCGAGGCCCGACCCGGTCCGTTCCTTCCCCGCACCGTCGAGTTCGGCGGCTACATCGGTGTCCGTCGGCAGGGCCGGCTCGTGGCCATGGCCGGCGAACGCATGCAGCCGCCGGGGTACGTCGAGATCAGCGCCGTAGCCACCCACCCCGGCTCCCGCGGCCAGGGCCTCGCCGAGCTCCTGGTCCGATCGGTGGCATCGTCGGTGGTGGACCGCGGGGCGGTCCCCTTCCTCCACGCGGCCAGTGACAACACCGGGGCCATCCGTCTCTACGAACGGTTGGGCTTCACCCGCCGGCGAGCTGTGTCGTTCGTGGTCGTCGAGGCGCCCGCCGACCGGTAGTCCTCCGGCCGGAGGCGCCCGGGTACCGGGGCGTGTGGCCGGGGCACCCGCCCGCTCAGCCGGCGCCGCCCTCGCCCCCGGCAATGACCACAGCCGAGGGTTGGTTCCCGACGTTGACCCGTCTGATCACCTTGCCATCGGAAAGGTCCACATGGACCAGCAGGCCATTGGCGCCGCACACCCACGCCGTGGCGCCGCCCGGTGTGACCGCCAATGCTTCGGCCGTCGTCCCGACATCGATGGCCGCACCGACCACCTGGGTGGCCACGTTGATCGGGGTCACGCTGTCTCCGCCGCTCACGTAGGCCAAACCGGACCCGGGTGCCCCGGCGATGTCGGTGGGATTGCCGCCCACGCCGACGGACGCCCCCGGCTGCATGGACAACAGGTTGAGCGGCGTGACCGCGGTGGTCTGGAAGTCCGCCACCAACGCGTTGACTCCGTCGGGGGCGATGAAGACGGCAGACGGCTCCGCCCCGACCGGGACGGGAGTGCGCGCGGCCAGGGACGGAAGTGCGAGAGGGGAGACCGTTCCGTCCTCGTAGTTGGACACCAGGGCAAGGTTGCCCTTCGGGGACACCGTCACTGCCACCGGCTGTCGGCCCACGGCGATGGGATGACCCGGTCGAAGAGAAGGGAGCGCCAACGGCGTCACCGAATTGTCACCGAAATTTGCCACCAGGGCGAGGGTGCCGCCGGGCGTGACGGCCACCGCATCCGGTTCGAGCCCTACCGTGGCCTGTCCGACGACCTTGCCCGAGGCCACGTCGATCTCCGAAACGGTGTCGTCGCCCTTGTTCGCCACCAGGACGTCCTTGCCATCCGGCGTGACAGCCAGGGCGGCCGGAAGGGTACCGGTGATGATCGGGGTCTGCACCCTGGATGTCACGGTGTCGACCACCGCCACCGTGTCACCGGGGTTGGCCACGTTGGCCCCGGTAGCCACGTACGCGGTCGGCGTGGTCGGTGTGGCCGCGGCGGAACCGGATGTGCACCCGGACAGCAGGCCCCCGGCCAGGCACAGAGCGCCGACCGACATGACCGATCCGAGGGTGCGCGATGGGAGGTTGATCCGGGACAGGAGCTGACTCCGATCGCCGGCCGGGACCCTCAACGGTCCGGGCCCCGGGGAGGCGGAGCCCGACGCCCGGACCTGACGGATCATCGGGCGATTGTAGGTGGTGCGGGTGAGCCCACCCGCTCACCCCCGGGCGCAGGCCGTGCCCGTCTCCCGATCGGCACTCCGCCACCCGGCCCGCTGGGTGATCGGGAAGAAGTCCCCGGTGGCGGTGTCCTGTTCGTAGGGCGCGGGCGGGGGCAGCCCGGCGGCCAGGTCGGCCACTGCAGCCAGCAGGGCCTCGATGTCATCGCCGGAGGTCCCGAGGCCGGCGCTGGCCCGTACCGCACCGGGGACCCGTCGGTGATCGCCCCCGAGGACCTCGTTCCGGTAGGCGTCGACGTCGACGCGGTCCAGACCGAGCAGGCGTACCACGTACGGATGGGCGCAGAAGCATCCGTGGCGCACGGCGATCCCGAACTCGGCACTGAGTCGGGCCGCCACCAGGGCGTGGTGCATGCCGTCGACCGTGAACGCCGCCACCGGCAGGATCTCCACGTCGTCGGATCCCGGCTGCGGGGCACCCGACGGTCCCGGGCTCCGAGGGCCGAGGAGGCGGACCCCGTCGATGGCCTGCAGCCCGTCGGTCAAGGTCCGGTCCAATGCTCGCTCGTGATCGACGATGGCCGACCAGCCGATACGGCCGATGGCGTCGATGGCGGAATGCAGCGCCACGGCGCCGATCACGTTGGGCGAACCGGCTTCCTCCCGGTCCGGCGGTGCCGTCCAGACGACCTCGTCCAGGTCGACCAGATCGACGGCCCCGCCGCCGGCCAGGAACGGATCGCCGGTCTCGAACAGCGCCCTCGGTCCGATGAGCGCACCGCAGCCGAAGGGCGCATAGAGCTTGTGGCCACTGAAGGCCAAAAAGTCCGCGCCCGCCGGCAGCGGGCGGTGCGGGGCCAGTTGGGCCGCATCGAGCATTACCGGAACGCCCCGATCGTGCGCAGCTTCGATGATGGCGTCGACGGGGGTCAGCCATCCCGTCACATTGGAGGCACCGGTCACCGCCAGTAGCGCGGGCGGGCGCGGGCCGGCGTCGAGGGCCCGGCAGACATCCTCCACGGTGAAGGTTCCGGCCTCCGAGCACTCGACATAGCGCCGTTCGGCCAACCGTCCCCACGGAAGCAGGTTGGCATGATGCTCGACCACCGTGGTCACCACCACATCGGTGGGACGAAGCCGTAGCCGGTAGGCCAGGTGGTTGATGGCCTCGGTGGTATTGCGGCAGAAGATGGCGACATCAGGCCCGTCGGGTGCCCGTCCGGCAAAGGCCAGTACGGTGCGCCGAGCCTCCTCGTAGGCAGCGGTGGCCGAACGCGAGCGGAAGCCGGCGCCCCGGTGGACGCTCGAGTACCAGGGGAGGAACTCCTGCACCCGCGCCGCGGCGTCGGGATGGGCCTGGGTGGAGGCCGCCTGGTCGAGTTCGATGGCCGGCCGGTCGACGCCGTCGATGCAGGGGACGAGCTGTCCCGTGCCGATCAGATCGGCCAGGGGGTCCGCGGCGGAGCGGGAGCGATGCTGGCCGACGCGCGGGGAAGCCTCCACGACGACACCCTACGGGCAACCGGACAGGTGTATACGATCCACCCAATGGAAACCTGGTCGGAAATGGGCGAGACACCGGACACTGGAGACGGTGGGGTCGAACCCCTTCCCGGTACGCCACCGGAAGCGGGTCCCGACGCCCTGGCTCCCGAGGCTTCCCTCGACGCGGTCGAGGCTGTCCTCGACCAGGTGGACCAGGCTCTGGGCCGCCTGGACGATGGGACCTACGGTCGCTGCGTGTCCTGCGACCAGCCCATCGACGACATCCGGCTGGCCGGGGACCCGACCGTCACCGCCTGCGGCGACTGCGCCGAGGAGGCGCTGATCGAGGTTCGCTGACCGCTCATCGAGCGGCGTCGGCGGGCGGACGGTCGAGCTGCGCGGCGGTACGGCGGGCGCACGGTGCGGCGGGCGAACGACCAGTGCGGCGCCGCGGCGGGCGCACGGTCGAGCCCGACCGGCGTGACTACTTCTTGGTCTCCCAGAAGATCTTGTCGATCTCGGCGATCTGGGCCAGGAGTTCGTCGGCCACCTTCACGTCGGTCGTCTTCTTGACCTCGCCGGCCTTCTTCGTGGCTCTCCAGAACAGATCGTGCAGCTGGGGGTACTTCTCGAGGTGCTCGGGCTTGAAGTAGTCGGTCCACAGGACCCACAGATGGTGCTTGACCAGCTCAGCCCGCTCCTCCTTGATGAGGATGGCCCGCACCTTGAAGGCCTCGTCGTCGGATGCGTTGTACTTCTCGATGGTGCCCTTCACGGATTCGGCCTCGATGCGGGCCTGGGCCGGATCGTAGACACCGCAGGGCAGGTCGCAGTGGGCGTGCCCAAGCCCGGGTGCGGACACGCGGTCGAGAGTGGCCAGCAGGTGGTCTGCGATGCGCATGGGACAGGACTCCTTCTCGTGGGTCGGTGACCGAGGTCATCTGGTACAGACTTGGTCATGTTGCCGTGTGGGCTCACCTTACCCAGGTTCGGAGACCCCAACACCAGCCCGCGGCACCTGCGTGCAGACCGGACCGGACCGCAGCGTGCCGACCGGACCGGATCCACGCGCCCGGCCACCGTGGCCCGAGGGGAGGCGCACCGTGCGTCGTAGGGTCGCCGCCGCCGTTCTCGTCGTGGTCACCGGGGTCCTGTGGCGATCGGTCCGGCGGTTGGAGGTGACCGGCTCCTCGATGGCGCCGGCACTGTTGGCGGGAGACCGGCTGGTGGTGGTGGGCCTGCCTTGGGTCCCGCAGCCCTGGCCGGAGCCCGCTGCGGTGATCGCCGTCCGCGACCCGAGGCTCCCGAGCCGGATCCTCATCAAGAGGGTGTCGGCCATCGACCGTCGGCACGGCACCCTCGAGGTCGTGGGTGACCACCGCGCCGCCAGCACCGACAGCCGGACCTTCGGCCCGGTGCCGAGATCCTCAGTGGTTGGGCGGGCGGTCTACCGATACGCCCCTGCCGGGAGGAGCGGCCCTGCACCCTGGCCGGAGGAGTACGATCAGGCGTGATGCCAAGCCTCAGAGATGACCTCGACCGTATTCTGACCGGCCCCTACCTCGACGGCATCGACGACCGTTCGCTCGACGATATCCGGGCCATGCGCACCGAGTGCCAGCAGGCCGAGGTGGCACTGTCCTACCTGCGCCGGCTGATCCAGGGCCGGCTGGACATCGTCCACGCCTACCTCGAGCACGAGGGGTCGGACGGCCCGCCCGATCTGGCCGCCCTGGTCGCGGCCCTGCCGGGCATCCTCTCCGCCGGCCCGGGCCGCCCGCCCGGGCCCGAACACCTGCCCCTGCTCATCGCACCCGATACCGAGGAGGCCGATCTCACCGCCGAGCTCGACGCAGTGCTCGGAGCCGATGAGATCGCCACCCTCGAGGGCCGGGATGCCGACCAGCTGCGGGAGCTGGCCGGGCGGCTCGAGACCCTCGAGAACCGGGTGTCGCTCGAACGCCGGGCGTTGCACGTCCGCATCGACACCCTCCAGGCGGAGCTGGTGAACCGGCACAAGACCGGACGGGCCTCGGTCGACGGTCTGCTGTCGTGAAGGACCCGATCCGCACCGAGGGCACCCAGTTCGTGAAGGAGCTCCCGGAGCGGTTCAACGAGCTCGGCTCGTTCATCCGTGAACAACGGAGCTCGGCCCGGCTCTCGCTCCGCCGGCTCTCCGAGCTGGCGGGCATCTCGAACCCGTACCTCAGCCAGATCGAACGCGGCCTCCGCCGGCCCTCGGCCGAGATCCTCCAACAGATCGCCAAGGCCCTGCGCATCTCGGCCGAGACGCTCTACGTGCAGGCCGGCATCCTCGACAAGCCGGACGGCGACACCGATCTCTCCCACCACATCTTCGCCGACCGCCACCTGACCGAGGAGCAGCGCCAGGCGATGATGCGCATCTACCTCTCGTTCCGTCACGAGAACGCCGACCAGGCGGAGGGCCACCGGGTGTCCGCCGGCGGCGACCAGGGTGACGGAGAGTCGACAGACGATGCGCTGGTCGCGGCCGTCGGTCCGGACGGAACGGCCTCCATCCCTGGTGGGAGCGGTCCGGCTGCGGCCGTCGGCTGATCGCTGCCTCCCGGTAGGATCGGCGGCGCATGAGGCGTCTGGCCGTCCTTTCGTTGCACACCTCGCCCCTGGCCCAACCGGGCACCGGGGACGGCGGCGGCATGAACGTCTACGTGCGCGAGCTCTCGGCCGCGCTGGCCCGGACCGGGGTCGAGTGTGACGTGTTCACCCGGGCCTGGGCCGACGACCTTCCCGCCACCGTGCACATCGAGCCCGGCTTCCGCGTCCACCACGTGTCGGCCGGCCCGCCCTCGCCGATGGCCAAAGAGGCCCTGCCCGGAGTGGTCGAGGAGTTCGCCGACGGGGTCCTGAAGAGCATGCGCACCGCCGAGGGCTTCGGGACCGCCGAGGATCTCCCCTACGACGCCGTCCACGCCAACTACTGGTTGAGCGGGATCGCCGGGCACCTGATCAAGCATCAGGCCAACCTGCCCCTGGTCTCCACCTTCCATACCCTCGACCGGGTGAAGGCGGAGGCCAGTCCGGAAGAGGTCGAGGCTGACGCCCCGCACCGGCGGGCCGAAGCCGAGGCCACCGTCATCCGGTGCTCCGACGCCGTCCTGGCCTCCTGCTCGGTGGAGGCCGCGCAGCTCTCCGAGCTGTACCACGCCGACCCGTCGCGCATCCGTATCGTGGCCCCGGGTGTCGACCACGCCTTCTTCGCCCCCGGCGACCGGCGCCAGGCGCGCCGGGCGCTGTCCCTGCCCGAACGGGGCCGGCTACTGCTCTTCGTCGGCCGGATCCAGCCCCTCAAGGGCGTGGCCGTGGCCGTGCGGGCCCTCGCAGCCCTCGGCCCAGGTCACGACGACTGCCACCTGGTCGTCGTGGGCGGTCCGAGCGGCCCCCACGGCGAGGTAGAGCTGGACCGTCTGGCCTCACTGGTGGACGAGCTCGACCTCGGGGACAGGGTGGTCTTCGTCAGCCCGCAACCGCACGAGCTGCTCTCGACCTACTACCGGGCCGCCGATGTCTGCCTCGTGCCCAGCCGGTCCGAGTCGTTCGGCCTGGTGGCACTCGAGGCCGCCGCCTGCGGAATCCCGGTGGTGGCTTCCGATGTCGGCGGTCTGAGCAGTCTCATCGACCACGGCCGCACCGGCTACCTGGTCGAGGATCCGACACCGGAGGCGTTCGCGGCATGGGTGAGGCAGATCCTGGCCGAGCCGCTGCTGGCCGAGCGGTTGGGCTCGGGGGCGGTGATGCGGGCGCGCCGGTACACCTGGGCCAGAGCGGCACATCTTCTCCGCGAGGTCTACGTGGATCTCACCGCGGGCCGACTCGTCGAGTGCTCATGACCGACCGGTGGAGCTCATGACCGACCGGTGGAGCTCATGACCGACCGGTGGAGCGGAATCCTCGGCCCCGAGGAGCGCGAACGGGTCTGCGCCCTCATCGACGGTTGGGCTGCACGTGAGCTGGCCGCCGACGGAGCGCTGGTGGCCGTCGACCGCCAGCCCGGAGGGGACCCGGTGTCGGGGGCCCCGCGCTGGTACCTCCGGCTCCGGGGGGACGAGAAGGAGTTCGTGACGGTGTGGCTCACCCTCCGCCAGCGCACCCTTCACCACGAGACCCAGTTCATGCCCGGGCCGGAGACCAACGTCGAGGTGACCTGGGAGTACCTCTTGAAGAAGAACGCCGACCTGCTCGGCATGAGCTTCGCCCTCGGACCCGAGGAGGCCGTCTACCTGGTCGGTCGGGTACCGGTGGAACGGGTCGACGAGGAGGAGCTCGACCGGATCATGGGGGCTTCCCTGGCCTACACCGACGAGTGCTTTCCGACGGCCATGTCCATCGGCTACGAGGGTCGGTACCGTCGTCGGCCGCCCCCGTCGCGAGTGCAGACCTCCTGAGGCCGGGGGTCTGACCCGACCCGCCGGTCACCGGCGTCGATGACGGAGCGGTCGGCGACAGGGCCACTGGTAGCGTCTCAGCCAATGGCACCGAAGCTGCTGGTCGTGGGGGGCGGGAAGATGGGTTCGGCCTTGCTCACCGGCCTGATCGCGGCCGACTGGGCTCCGGTTGCCGACCTCGTCGTGAGCGATCCCGACCCCGCCCAGCGGGACCGCCTCGCCGATGCCCACCCCGGCCTGCAGGTGGTGGATGCGCCGATGGCGGCAGACGATGCGCTTCTGGCCGTCAAGCCCGAGGTGGCCGAAGGGGTGCTCCGGACCCTGGCCGCCGTCGGGGTCGGCCGGGTCCTCTCGATCGTGGCCGGCCTGTCGACGGCCCGCCTCGAGGCCGCCCTGGGACCGGGACGGGTGGTGGTGCGGTCGATGCCCAATACACCTTCGCTGGTCGGGTGCGGCGTGGCCGCCATCTCGGGTGGCAGCGCGGCGACGGCCGCCGATCTCGACTGGGCCGAGGGGATCCTCGGGTCGGTGGGCACCGTGGTCCGGCTCCCCGAGCGCCATCTCGATGCCGTGACCGGCGTGTCGGGCTCGGGTCCTGCCTACATCTACCTGGTGGCCGAGGCGCTGATCGACGGCGGGGTGGCCGCCGGTCTCACCCGTGAGGTGAGCCGCCGTCTGGTGGTGGGAACCATGCTCGGTTCGGCCCGGATGATGGCCGAGACGGACGACGACCCCGGCGAGCTCCGGGCCGCGGTGACCTCGCCCGGGGGCACCACGGCGGCAGCGTTGCGCACGCTCGAGTTCAAGGCGGTGCGATCGGCGTTCATCGAGGCGGTGGCGGCGGCGACCGAGCGCTCCAAGCAATTGGGACGGTGACGCCGCCCGATCCGGCCATCTTCTTCCTCTCCGACTACGGCACGGCCGACGAGTTCGTGGGCGTGGTCCATGCCGTGCTGCACCGCTTGGCACCCCAAGTCCGGGTGATCGACCTCTCCCATCAGCTGGCGCCGTTCGATGTGGCCGGAGGGGCGGCCATGCTGGTCCGCTGCGCCCCCCACCTCGGCGCGGGGGTGGTGCTGGCCGTGGTCGACCCCGGCGTCGGGACCGACCGCCGGTCGGTGGCCATCCGGACAGGGGATGACCGAGGCGGGCTCGGCGGACCGTCGTGGCTGGTGGGGCCGGACAACGGACTGCTGATGCCGATGGCCACGGTCTCCGGGGGTGTCGACTCGGTGTTTGCCATCGATCGGAACGGTGCTGTCGCTCACCACCGCCGCACCGGAGCACCCGAGCCCGGCTCCCGTGAACCCGGAGCACCCGGGCCGGGCGCCCGTGAACCCGGGCCCACCTTCGACGGTCGCGACGTCTTCGCCCCGGCCGCCGCCCATCTGGCCCTCGGGGCCGACCCGACGCTGCTCGGAACCCGCATCGACCCCGCATCGTTGGTGGTGGCCGCGACCGACGCCCGGGCCGACGGTGAGGGGCCGAGGCCACCCGGAGCGGGATTCCTCACCTCGGTCTCCTCCATCGACCGGTTCGGGAACGTGCAGCTCGAGGCGGGCGCCGGCGCGGTCGCTGGGATGGGCCTGCCGCCCGGCGGCGTCTTCGGGGTCACGGTGGTCGCCGGGCCGTCGGGCCGGTTCACCGGCACAGCCGTGGAACCGTCGGATGTCCGGGATGGGCCGTTCGCCGGCCGGCGGGTGGACGCGTTCGCCGAGCTCGTCGCCGGCGAGCTCGGTCTGTTGGTCGACGCCACCGGCCACCTGGCGCTGGTCCTCGACCGGGCGTCCGCCGCCGCCCGGCTCGACCCCATCGAGGTGGGATCCCGTGTGCTGATCGCCCCTGGTCCCGTGGGTCCCGACCCCCCGTGACCCGTGACCGGTGGGCGCGCCGGTCGTGGGCCGGCCCGGTCCCGGGTGAGCTCCCCGGTGCGGACCGGGCCGACGACGGCCCTCAGCACCGGCTTTCGGCAGGTCGTTCGCGGGTCCTACGATCCCGTCAGTGCCCACCGACCCACCACCACCTCCGATCCCGAAGCAACGGCCCGGACCAACGGGCCCGCACCGGCGGATCCCCGAGGCCACCGTGACCCGCCTCCCGGTATACCAACGCATCCTCGAGGAGCTGTTGCGCTCGGGAACCACCACCGTCTCCTCGGAGCTGCTCGCCTCGGCGGCTCAGGTCAACGCGGCCAAGGTGCGCAAGGACCTGTCGTTGCTCGGCTCCTTCGGGACCAGGGGCGCGGGCTACGACGCGGCGTTCCTCATCGAGCAGATCGATCGTCAGCTCGGGCTCGACCGGGTGTGGCCGGTGGTGATCGCGGGGATCGGGAACCTCGGGCGGGCCCTGGCCCGGTCCCAGGGGTTCGCGGCCCGCAATTTCGACGTGACGGCCCTGCTCGACACCGATCCGGCCATCATCGGTGAGCTGGTCGACGACGTGGTGGTGCGTCACGTGGACGACCTTCTGCTCATCGCGTCCGAGCGACCCCTGTCCATCGGGGTCATCACCACTCCGCCGACCGTTGCTCAACGGGTGGCCGACATGATGATCGAGGCCGGGATCCGCTCGATCCTCAACTTCGCCCCGCGGGTGCTGGAGGTGCCTCCCGACGTGTTGCTGCGCTACGTCGACCTCAGCATCGAGCTGCAGGTGATGAGCTTCTACCAGTCGCGGATGGACGACACGGCCGCGGGCAGCGGGATGCCGGTGATCCGATCGGTAGGCCTCACGTCCAGCCCGTCGGAGTGACCGATCCCACCCCCTGCCCTGCCGATGGGCCCTGTGAGCCGTGCCGATGGGCCCTGTGGGCCGCCGATGGGCCCTGTGACCGTGCCGATGGCCTGTGCCGTCCATGGGCACTGTGAGCCGTGCCGATGGGCCCTGTGCCGGGCCTGATGAGCCCTGTGCCGAGGCCGATGGAGGGCGTGACTGGCGACCGGCACCCGGGGCGGCCATGCTGTGGGCCCGGAGGCTGAGGTGTGAAGCACGGCGCACCCGCCCTACGCTTGAGGGGTGGACGTGTGCGTGGACCATCATCTCGACGGGGCTCCAAGCCGGTGGTGACCCTGTGCGACATTCGATGAGCAGCACCTGCGGCGAGGCGGTGGGCCCGTGTCGGTGATCGTCGTCGGCCTCGAGCAGCGCCATTCGCCCCTCGATCTCCTCGAACGGGTGGCCGTGTCCGAGCGCGACCTGCCGAAGGCTCTGGGCCGGTTGCGTGACCAGTCCAACCTCTCCGAGGTGGTCATCCTCTCGACCTGCCTGCGTACGGAGATCTACGCCGTGGTCGAGCGGTTCCATGACGGTGTGGCCGCGCTCGAGGAATTCCTGGCCGCTACTAGCGGGAGCCCGGCGGATTCGCTGGCCGAGCACTTCACCGTGCGTTTCGACGATGACGTGACCAACCACCTCTTCGCGGTGGCCGCCGGGCTCGACTCAGCCGTGCTGGGCGAGTCCGAGGTCCTCGGGCAGGTGCGCCGGGCCTGGGAGCAGGCCCGGAGCGAGCGGGTGTCGGGTCCGGTGCTCGGCGCCCTCTTCCGCCATGCCGTCGAGACCGGCAAACGGGTCCGGTCGGAGACCGCCATCGCCCGTGGCATCACCTCGCTCTCCCACGGGGCCGTGGCCCTGGCCGCGCGGCACCGGGACGGGGGGCTCGTCGGCGCCCGGGTCCTCGTGGTGGGGGCGGGGGAGATGGGGGAGGGCGTGACCCAGGCCGTGGCCGCGGGCGATGCCGCCACCCTGGTCGTGGCCAACCGGACCGTCGACCGGACCGAGGCCGTGGTGGCCGGTCTTCCGCCGGATGTGGCTTCGCAGGTGAGGACCGCGGCGCTGGACGACCTGGCCGGGTTGATGGTCTCGTCCGACGTGGTCTTCACCTCGGTCGGAACCACCCATCCCATCGTCGACCGGGCCATGGTCGAAGCGGCCGTGACCGGGCGCGGACCCGGTGATCCATTGCTCATGGTGGACCTCGGGGTGCCCCGCAACGTCGAACCGTCGGCGGCTGATCTCGACGGGCTGGTGCTGCTCGACATGGAGGCGCTGCGTTCCGCAGTCTCCGACGCCCTGTCCGGGCGCGAGGAGGAGGTGGCCGATGCCAACCGCATCGTGGCCGACGAGGTGGAGCGCTACCGGGTGGCCTCCCGGGCCCGCGACGCCGCCCCCATGGTGTCCGCCCTCAGGGCGAGGGTCGAAGAGGCGCGCCGTACCGAACTCGATCGGCAGCGGTCGAAGCGGTCCGAGCTGTCGGAGGCCCAGTGGGAGCAGGTCGATGCGGTGACCAGGGCGATGGTGGCCAAACTGCTCCATCAACCGACCGTGGCCCTCAAGGACGCGGCCGGCACTCCGAGGGGCGAGCGCCTGGTCGAAGCGCTCCGAACGCTGTTCGATCTCTAGCCCGTGGCCGGCCGGTGTCCGACATGACCGGACCGTTGGCGCTCCGGTTGGCCACCCGGGGGTCACCGCTGGCCCTGTGGCAGGCGCGCCGGGTGGAGGAGCTCCTCAACCGCTGCGGGGTGAGCACCTCCCTGGTGGTGGTCGAGACCACCGGCGACCGGAGGCTCGACGTCCCCCTCGACCGGCTCGGAGGTCAGGGTGTGTTCGTGAAAGAGGTGCAGGCTGCGGTCATCGGCGGTGAGGCCGACGCCGCCGTCCATTCGGCCAAGGACCTTCCCGCCTCCGCTGAGCTCTGTGTGCCCGGATTGGTACTGGCTGCGTTCCCCGAGCGGGCCGATGCGCGTGACGTGCTGGTCGGTGGCTGTCTCGGCTCTCTGCCCGTCGGGGCCACGGTGGCCACCGGCTCGGCCCGCCGGCGGGTCCAGTTGGCCAACCTCCGTCCCGACCTCACCTTCGCCGGACTGCGCGGGAATCTGGCCACCCGGCTGGCCGTCGCCGGTGCGGGTCCAGGCGGTGCGGGCGCAATCGGGGACGGTGCAGTGGGTGCAGTTGTGGTGGCCAAGGCCGCGCTCGACCGGTTGGGCTGGTCCCTACCGGACGGGCTCGAGTTCGAGGTGCTCGACACCGGGACGATGCTGCCGCAGGTGGGGCAGGGGGCGCTGGCCGTGGAGTGCCGCGAGGACGACGACATCGCCCGGCGTGCCCTGGCCGCCATAGACGATCCCCGGATACGCCGCTTGGTGACGTCCGAGCGGGCGTTCCTGGCCGAGTTGGGAGGTGGGTGCACCTTGCCGGTCGGCGCCCACGCCGAGTTGGTGGGGCCGGGCGTCGAGCCCGACCGGACAGCCATCCGCTTGACCGGGATGCTCGCCTCGGCGGACGGCCTGGTCGTCCTGCGCCACGACCTCACCGGAGATCATCCCGAGCGCCTCGGTCGGGCGGTCGCCAGATACCTCCTCGACGGGGCGGGCGGCCATGACCTCGGTGAATGGGGGCCGGGCCCCGGGGAGGGCAACGAGCTGGCGGCGGACCGGTCCCCGAGGGCGGCGGGATGAGCGTCTCGCTGGTCGGGGCCGGTCCCGGGGACCCGGGGTTGTTGACCTTGCGCGGCGCCGAGCTGCTGCGCCGGGCCGACGTGGTCATCTACGACCGGCTGATCGGCCGCGAACTGCTGGACCTGGCGCCTCCGGGCGCCGAGCTCATCGACGTGGGCAAGGGCCCCGGAGGATCGGCACGCCAGTCCGAGATCAACGAGCAGCTCATCGACCACGGTCGGTCGGGTCGCTCGGTGGTCCGCTTGAAGGGCGGCGACCCGTTCGTCTTCGGGCGCGGCGGTGAGGAGGCCGAGGCCCTACGCAGCGCCGGGGTCGACTTCGAGGTGGTACCTGGCGTCAGCTCCGCCTTCGCGGCGCCGGCGACGGCTGGCATCCCGGTGACCCACCGCGGCCTGGCCACGTCGGTCACCGTGGTGACCGGACATGTCGGCGATGCCTCGGCCCCGGTTGGCGTCGACTGGGAGGCGCTCGGCCGCGCCGGCGGAACCCTGGTGATCCTGATGGGGATGGCCGACCGGGTCAGGATCGCCGCCGAGTTGATGGCCGGCGGGCGCGGGGCCGACACCCCCGTCGCCGTCGTCCACTGGGGGACCACCCGCCGCCAGCAGGTGGCCCGTTCGACGCTGGGCGGGCTGGCGGCCATCGACCTGCCGGCTCCGGCCGCCATCGTCATCGGGCCGGTGGCCGCCCTCGACCTCGGCTCGACCGATGCCGGGCCGGGCCGGGCATGAGCCCGTCCCCTCTGCGTGGCCGTCACGTCGTGGTGACCCGGGCCCGCGCCCAGGGATCGGATCTGGCCGACCGGTTGGTGAGTCTCGGGGCCACCGTCGTCGAGCTTCCGGTCATCGCCATCGAGGGGCCGGCCGACGGCGGAGCGGCCCTGTCCGACGCCGTCGACCGGCTCGCCTCCGGGTCGTACCGGTGGGTGGCGTTCACCTCCTCGAACGCCGTGTCCCGGCTCCTCGCCGTGCTCGCCGACCGTCCCGTGCCGGCATCGGTCCGGTGGGCCGCGATCGGGGCCGGGACCGCCCGCGCTCTGGCCCAAGGCGGGTACCCGCCGGATCTGGTGCCCGGGACATCGGTGTCCGGCGCGCTGGCGGAGGAATTCCCAGCGGCGGGACAGGGGGCCACGGAGTCGGCGGACCGGACCACCCACAGTCCGGACACCGTCCTGTTCCCACGGGCGGCCACCGTGAGCGGGGCGCTGGCCGCGGGGCTACGGGCCAAAGGGTGGGAGGTGGACGAAGTCGAGGCTTACCGCACGGTGGCCGGAGAACCCGGGCCGGACCAGGTGGGGGCGGCCGAGCGGGCCGATGCCATCGTCTTCACGTCGTCTTCCACGGTGGCGAGGACCGTGGAGCTGCTCGGACCGGACGGCGTCCCACCGCTGGTGGCCACGATCGGACCGGTCACCTCGGGGTCGGCCCGGGCGGCCGGACTCGAGGTGGCGGCCGAGGCCAGCCCGCACACCATCGCCGGATTGGTGGACGCGTTGGTCGTGGCCCTCGGCGGACCCGGGGCCGGTCCCCACCGCGACGGGGCGTCCCAGCCGAAGCCGGGTCCGGCCCGGAACCGGGCGCAACAGCAACAGCAACAGCAGTGACTCCGGGGGCGGCGACGGCCCCCGGGGCGACACCGTCAACAAACGATTGAGAGTCACACCCCCCTGCCATCCTGTGACATGGCCGTGATCGCCCCGCAGACCAAACAGTCGGAGACCGGCCAGACGCAGGCCGGACAGACGGAGACCGGCCAGGCCGGTTCCGGACAGACCGGACAGACGCTGGCCGAGCCCCAGGGCCTGTTCGCCTTTCTCGACGCCGCCGAGATTGCCCTCGACGCCACCGACCCGGCCTGCTGTTCGCTGGAGGGCGCCGCCGAGGTGCTCCGCCGGCTGACCCGCCTCGAGCGGAAGGTGGTGGCCCACAAGACGGCGTTCTCGGCCCGCCTGGCCCAGGGCAGCCTCTACACCCGCACCGGCCACCGCTCGGCGGCCGAGTTCCTGGCCGCCACGACCGGGGACAGCGTCGGAGAGGCAAAGGACCTGATCCGTCTGGGGGAGGCCCTCGTCGACCAGCCCTCCCTGGCCGAGTCGTTCCTGGCCGGCAAGCTCTCCCACCGGCGGGCGGCCCGGGTGTCCGACGCCGTGAAGGTCAACCCGGCCAAAGAGGCCGAGCTGGTCGGCAGTGCCGAGTCCGATTCCGAGGCCACCTTGAAGGAGCGGTGCCTCAGGGCCAAGGTCGAGGGACGCTCGGGGAAGGCCGAGGCCCGCCACTTCCAAAAGCTGCACGAGGACCGGCGGTGTCGGACCTTCACCGACGACGACGGGGCCTTCCGCCTCCTGGCGGTCCTCGCCCCCGGGGCCGGGGCCGGGGTGCTGGCCGCCCTGGAGGCAGAGACCGACCGGCAGTTCGAAGCGGCCCGGACCGAGGGCCGCTTCGAGACCCCAGACGCCTACCGGGCCGATGCCCTGGTGGCCCTCACCACCGGGGGCGGCACCCTGACCCCGAAGGGGGAGGAAACGGGCACCGCCCGAGGCGGGTGCACCTGTGACCCGAAGGCCACCGTCTCGGTGGTGGTGGACGCAGAGGCCCTGCGCCGGGGCTCGGTGGGCCAGGGGGAGCGCTGTGAGATCCCCGGGGTGGGCCCGGTGGGCGTCGACTACGCCCGGGAGCTGTTGGGAGAGGCCCTCGTCGAGGTGCTCATCGCCAAGGGCACCGACGTCACCACGGTCTACTCGGCCGGACGCCACGTGCCCAAGCGGATCCGGTCGGCCCTCCTCCTCCGGGACCCGCGGTGTGTGGTGCCGACCTGTGACGCCCGCCTGGGCCTCGAGAACGACCACTGGGTCACCGACTTCGCCCAGGGCGGCCTCACCGCCCTCGACAACCTGGCCCGGCTCTGTCGGAGGCACCACCTGGACCGCACCCACCGCGGGTTCGAGCTGACCAGGACAGACGAGGGGTGGGTGTGGACCGCCCCCGAGCATCCGACCGAACCGAAGCGACAAAGACCGAAGCGCAGGCGGAGCACCGAAGGCCCACCTCCGGGCACCGGCCCACCGCGGTTCGACCGGCCCCCGGACCAGCTCCCGCTCGACCGCCGGGAGTGATCAGCGGCCCGAGCGTGGCCGGAGCGCGGCCCGGGCGCGGGAGTAGCCCCGCTCGAAGGGTCCGACTGCGGAGTGACGCCGGGCCGAGCGCGGGAGTGGCCCCTACTCGATCGACTCGCCCAGGCAGTAGCCGTCGTGGCGAGCCCCCGACCGAAAACAACCCCGACCGAGAACAACACGGCGGCCGGACTCACCGGGAATTCGTCACGGAGAACCCTCCAGCGCTTGCTGCGGAGCGACCGCGGCCCACCGGAGAACCACCACTGCGCCCAGACTGCGGTCCTTGTCGCCTTCGCCTCCGACCACTGGCCTCTTGGAAGCGACGACGTAGGCTGGTTCCCAGTGCCGAGTGATCCCTCCACCACCATCGGGCCGCGTCGGGCCATGGCCGGGTTCCCGACCACCCGGTTGCGCCGTCTCCGCGGAACCCCTGCGCTGAGGCGCCTGGTATCGGAAACCCGCCTCACGGCCGACGATCTGGTCGCCCCATTGTTCGTGGCCGACGGCATCACGGAGCTTCGGCCGGTGGCGTCGCTCCCCGGTGTGGTCCAGCACACCGTGGACACCGTGGCCGTCGAGGTCAAGCGCCTGAGCGGGTTGGGCGTGCCCGGTGTCATCGTGTTCGGGCTTCCCCGGCCGGAGGAGAAGGACCCCACCGGCTCGGCCGCTTCCAGGTCCGACGGGATCACCCAGCGGGCCCTCAAGTCGGTGCGGGACGCGGTCGGCGACTCGGTGGTGGTCATGGCGGACTGCTGCCTCGACGAGTTCACCGACCACGGCCACTGCGGCGTGGTGGACGAGACCTCCGGCCAGGTCGACAACGACGCCACGTTGCCGCTCTATGCCCAGTTGGCCGTGGCCCAGGCCACAGCCGGCGCCGACGTGATCGCCCCGAGCGGGATGATGGACGGGCAGGTGGGCGCCATCCGGGCCGCGCTCGATTCGGCCGGGTTCCAACGCACGGCCATCCTGGCCTACGCGGCCAAGTACGCCTCGGCGCTGTACGGGCCGTTCCGCGACGCCGCCCAGGTCGTCATCGCCGACGGCGGTGACCGCCGGGGCTACCAGCAGGATCCGGGCAACCGCCGCGAGGCGCTGGCCGAGGTGGCGCTGGATGTGGCCGAGGGCGCCGACATGGTCATGGTGAAACCGGCCCTGACCTATCTCGACGTCATTGCCTCGGTGCGGGAGGCCTTCGACGTCCCGGTGGCCGCGTATCACGTGAGTGGTGAGTACGCCATGATCAAAGCGGCGGCGGCCAACGGATGGATCGACGGGCCGGCCGTGGCCCTCGAGCAGCTGACCGCGGTCAAGCGGGCGGGAGCCGACTTCATCCTCACCTACTTCGCCGGGGAGCTGGCCGAGGTGCTCGGTGGGTGAGCGGGGGGTGTCGCGGGCGCTGTTCGAGCGCGCCCGCAAGGTGATCCCTGGAGGGGTGAACTCGCCGGTGCGCTCGTTCCGCTCGGTCGGGGGCCATCCCTACTTCGTCGCCCGCGGCGAAGGGGCCTATATCTGGGACGCCGACGGCAACCGGTTGCTCGACTACGTCCAGTCCTACGGCGCCTCGATCCTCGGCCACGCCCATCCGGCGGTGGTCGGGGCGGTGGACCGGGCCGCGGCCGGCGGGACGACCTTCGGCGCCCCGACCGAGGGGGAGGTGCTGCTGGCCGAGGCCATCTGTGCGCGGGTCGCGGGCTGCCAGCAGGTGAGGCTGGTGTCGTCGGGGACCGAGGCGGCCATGAGCGCCATCCGGGTGGCGCGGGGATTCACCGGGAGGTCGCGGATCGTGAAATTCGCCGGGTGCTACCACGGACACTCCGACGCCCTCCTGGCCGGCGGGGGCAGCGGGGTCGCCACCCTCGGGCTCCCGGACTCGGCCGGCGTGCCCCCCGGAGCGGTGGCCGACACGGTGGTGGCTCCCTTCAACCAGGTTCCCGACCTCGACGACCGGGTGGCCTGCGTCATCGTCGAGGCCGTGGCGGCCAACATGGGACTGGTGGCCCCGACCGCCGGATTCCTCGAAGGGCTGCGTTCCGCCTGTGACGCCGTGGGGGCGCTCCTCATCTTCGACGAGGTCATCACCGGCTTCCGACTGGGCCCGGGCGGGGCGTCGGGATGGTCCGGTGTGCGGCCCGACCTCTGGTGCTTCGGGAAGGTGATCGGCGGCGGCCTGCCGGTGGGTGCCTTCGGAGGTCGTGCCGACGTCCTCTCCTCGCTGGCGCCGGACGGTCCCGTCTACCAGGCGGGCACCCTGTCCGGGAACCCGGTGGCCACGGCGGCGGGCCTGGCCGTCCTCGAGGTGATGGATCCCACCGACTACATCTCGCTTTCGGACCGGGTAGCCCGGTTCGGGACGGCGCTGGAGGAGATGCTGTCGGCCGCGCTGGTGAAGGCCGGGACCATGGACGCCGAGGGGCGACAGCTCGAGGCGGCCGTGCCCGTGGTCGGGCCCCTGTTCGGTATCTTCTTCGTCCCTGCCGGCTCGGACCCGGTCCGTGACTTCGACGGTGCCACCGCCTCGGCGGCGACGGGCCTGTACACAGGGCTGTTCCGTTCGATGCTGGCCCGGGGGGTGGCACTGGCCCCCGGGCCCTACGAGGTGGCCTTCCCATCCATGGCCCACGGCCGGGCCGAGCTCGACCACACCCTCGAGGTGGCGTCCGAGGCCATCGGGGACGTGACCGGCTGAGCTCGGCTGACCTCGGCTCGGTCCCGGCCCACGGCTCGGTCCCGGCCCACGGCGAAGGGTCCGACCGCGGCACCCCCGACTGGGTAAGGATGGGACCGGACCGGTACGGACGACGAAGCCTCACCACGGCCACGGAGGGCCATCGCAGCCATGACCAGCTCCATGTCAACGAGGGCCGTTTTCCGAAGGTCCTTGCCTGCCGTTGTCCGGGGCGGCAGGATGGCGGTGCCGATGCGTTGTTCGAGACGATTATCCTGAGGCGGACTCCCTGATATGAGACGAGCCGGCGAAAGTCCAGGCCAATGGAGGAGGGGTCGATGACGGTCGGAATAACGGAACTGCCTCCGGAGGGCATGCAGCTGGGCGGCGTGGCCCTGGCCGGAGATGCCGAACGGGGCACGAAGACCACCGAGGGGCTCAGCCTCCTCTTCACCACGGCCGGGATCACGGTGCAGGGCCCCCAACCGCAGATCGAGAGGTTGTTGGTCTGGTCCGGGCTGGACTCCGCCAGCTGCCGGGAGAAGATCGCCCTCCCCGACGGGCGCAACGCGGCGGTGATGGAGCTGACGTCGGGAGGCCAGTCGATCCGGTTCCTACTGCCCATGGACGCCGTCACCCCCGGCCAGGCCGCCTACCTCGACCAGGCCCTTCCTGCCTGGCTGGCCCGGTACAAGGGGTCGGTAGTCCCCATCGCCCCGCCGCGGTCGCCCGCTGCACCACCGCCCGCGCCGGCCCACGCCCGGTCGAACGGGGGGAGCTCCTCTTCGGGCAGCCAGCGCTCCGGCGAGGGCAGTAGGACCGACGTCATCGCACCCGCTGGGGCCGAGGCCCCCGCGGCCCGCGGCCTGACGCCGGCCGAGGCGGCTGCGGCCACTGCCGCGGCTGCAGGAGCCGCGGCCGCGGCGAGTGCCAACGGCACCACCGGGGGCCCGTCAGACCCGGGTTCGGGCTCGACGCCGACGGCGTTCGGATCCCCGGCCGTCTCGCCCACCGATCCGGGGTCGACGCCGACGCGCCCGGATCTGTCGGGGTCCTCGTTCGTCGCCCGGTCGAACACCGGGTCCGTGCCTCCGTCGGGAGGCGCGCCGGCATCGGGACCGCCTACCCCCGCTCCGCCTCCCCCTGCCGCGGCACCAGCCGGAGGCGCTCCCGTCGGCACCGCCGGGTGGGACCTGTCCAACGGGGCGGCGAGCGTGGCCGGGGCATCGGTGAGCCCGCCGGTGGGTGGGGAGCTGAGCCCGGAGACAGGCGATCCGGCCAGAAAGCCCAAGGGCTGGCGCAAGAACCGCCCCGGCTCCGGCCCGTTCTCCGAAGTGTCCTCCGAAGCGCCACCCGAAGCGCCGCCCTCCGATTTCTTCGCGCCGTCGCGCCCGCCGGCAGAGCCGCCCGCCGACCCCGTCCCCCTCGCACTGGCCGGCTCGTTGCCGCCGCCCGCCCCCGGAGACCTGGCCGCGCCAGGCACGCGGGGACCCATTGCCTGGAGGCCGCCGATCGACCCGTTGACCGGTGAGCCCGCTTGGGACCAGTCGCCCGCCCCGGCGGCCACCCCGCCGAAGAAGCGCAGGTCCTGGCACCGGGGGGCCAAGGACAGTGCGGTGGCCGCGGCCGGCGCCGCCAGTGCTGCCGCCATCGCCGGTTCGGCCGGTTCCGCCGGTGCTGCCGGCGCCGCCGGTTCCGCGGTGCCGCCGCCCGGGAGGCCGGCCGCCCCCGGGGCAGGGCTCCCTGCCGCCACGACCGAACCGGCCCCGAAGAGCAACCGGACGCTGCTGGCCGTCCTGCTCGTCGTCCTGCTGGTCGTGATCGGCGGCATTGCCTTTTTCGCGGTCAGGAAGAACAGCAACTCGACCCCGACCACCGTCGCCACCGGTCCGGTCTCGCCCCGGGTGGGAGCCGACGCCGCCATGGCCGCCTCCATCAACCTCCGGCTCGGCGACCTGCCGACCGGTTGGAGCCGGAGTCCGAGCACGGTGCAGTCACTGGTGCCGGTGGCTCCGGCCGCGGCCCAGATCCAGGCCGCCCACGGGCTTTCGTCGTGCCTGAGTCAGCCGTACGCGCTGGTGGCCGGGCTGTTCGGCAACGCCACCGTGCCGGGATCGTCCGCCACCGCGTACTCCCCGACGTTCCAGAGCGGGACCGATTCGGGCATCCAGATGGCCTCCAGGACCACGGTGATGAGCACGGTGGCCGGCAACCAGGTCCTGTCCGCTCCCTTCGCCAACCCGAACTTCACCTCGTGCTTCGGCAACTACCAGACGGCGTTGGTGTCGGCCGCATCTCCCGGGTCGAGCGCCTCGGTCCAGGCGGTCACCCTTCCGGCGCCGGCCGGGGTCAGGACCTTCGCCTACCTGACCACCTTCACCAGCCCGGGCGGCCGCACCGAGATGCAAGGTCAGGCCTTCAGCTTCGCGGGGCGCAACGGCAGCCGGCTGATGCCCACGACCGACGGTCCGGCCGTCCCCCAGTCGGCCTTCGCCTCGGCCTATGACGCCGTCACGGGCCGGCTGGCCCTGGCCGTAAACAAGTAGGCCAGAGGAGGCTTTCGCCGGAGCCGAGCCGGAGGCTCGACGGGAGGAGGCCGGAGGCTTTCGCCGGAGCCGGGCCGGATGCCTTTCCTGGAGCCGGACCGGAGGCCCGACGGGAGTGGATCAGAGGCCCCGACGGGAGTACCCGACGGGAGTAGAGGTCAGAGGCCCTCGGGAGCCACCCGGGCGATGAGGGCGAGGGCGCGGTAGGCGGCTTCGGCGGGGCCGGTCTCGTCCGGCCGGAGCAGGTTGGCCATGATCCGGAAGATCCAGCTCATGAGCGATTCCGAGTACATACCGGTCCCGACGCACAGCTGCATGAGCTCGGGTCGGCTGATCATCCGGATGAAGGCCCGGGCCACCCGGAAGTAGAGACCGTAGGCATCCTCGAGCCTCGTCTCGTAACGGTCGAGGGCCTCGGGACCGTTCCCGCACAGCGCCTCGCCCAAGGAGGCCGCAGCCAGACGACCGGTCTCGTACCCGTAGGCGATGCCCTCGCCGTTGAAGGGATTGATGGACCCGGCGGCGTCACCCACGACCAGCGTGGTGGCTCCGACCCGTGGCCCCACGGCCAGTCCCATGGGCAGCTTGCCCCCGGTCGGCGGCCCGAGGCAGGTCGACGGGGAGAGCTCCCACTCCTTCGGGGCCCCGGCCACGAAGTGCTCCATGAGCGTTGAGGTGTTGACCCCCTTCCAACGCCGGTCGGTGGAGAGCAGGCCCACGCCGACGTTGACCCTCCCGTCGCCCAGCGGGAAGATCCATCCGTAGCCGGGGACGACCTTGCCGTCGTCGTCCCTGATGTCGAGATGGGATTCGATGAACGGCTGGTCGTGTCCGGGGGAGGAGTAGTAGCCGCGCAGGGCCATCCCCATGGGCTGGCTCCGGTCCCTCGTGGTCCCGAGAGCCCGACCGAACCGGGAGTTGGCCCCGTCGGCCACGACCACGTACCTGGCCCGGACCGACCGGGTGCCGCCGGTGGACTTGTCCTTGACCACGGCCCCGACGCACGACGGCAGCGCACCCGGGCCCGGTGCCGCCGGGCCGTGTTCGAAGATGGGTTCTGTGGCCTCGGTGCCCTGCCACACGGTCGCCCCCGCCTTCACGGCGCGCTCGTTGACGATGGCGTCGAGATCGTGCCGGGTGATCACGTAGCCGTAGGAGGGGAAGCTCGGGTGGTCGGGCCAGGCCAGGTCGAGGACCTTGCCGTAGGCGTGGGTGCGCAGTCCCGAGAAGCGGTGGGCGCCGGCCAGGGCTCCCTCGATCCCCATGTCGGCGATCTGGCGGACCGAACGGGGGGTCAGGCCGTCCCCACAGGTCTTCTCGCGGGGGAACACCTTCTTCTCCACCAGGGCCACGTCCCAGCCGGCTTCGGCCAACCAGTAGGCGCAGGAGGAGCCCGAGGGACCGCCGCCCACCACGAGGACATCGTGGACGTGGCCCGGTTCGACCGTTGCCGGGGCCCGGGTGTTCGCCGGCTGCCGGCCGGGCGAGGCGGGATCGGGTGCGCTGACGGGACTCACGGGCCCAATGCTAGGTGGCACGGCGGGGGGCCGGCGCGTGCCGTTCCAACCCGTTTGCCGCTGGTGGTGCGGTCTCCGTCGATGTGCCTGGACGGAGGGCTGCGTGGTAAAAACAAGTTCCTGTGGACGATTACCTCCCCATCCTGATCCTCCTCATCCTCGGCTTCTTGTTCGCCGGCCTGTCCTTTGTGGCCTCGAGCATGATGGCCCCGAAGAAGCGGCCGACGGCAGCGAAGATCGCGCCCTACGAGTGCGGCATCGTCCCCGGCATCGAGCCGCCGACGCGCTTCCCGGTTCGCTTCTACCTCATCGCCATGATCTTCATCATCTTCGACATCGAGATCGTCTTCTTGTACCCGTGGGCGGTGATCTTCCACCAGCTCGGCTCGTTCGGTCTCACCGAGGTGGTCGTCTTCGCCGCCGTGGTGTTCGTCTCCTTCCTCTTCCTGGTCAGCAACGGCGCCCTCACCTGGGGCCCGGCCAAGAGGTTGGTGGCGGCCATGCCATCCCGGACGTCCGAATCGACCATTGCCCGTATCGCTGCCGGACCGGGGGGTCCCGACAGGACGACGCGTGCGGTCGGCACCGGTTCGGCGGTCGGCCCGTCCACACCGACACCCGCTTCGCCAGACGCCCCGACGACCGGAGAGCCGGCCACCGTGCCGACCGGACCCGGCCGAGCCGCGTAGAGCGGGAGAAAAGGCTCGCCATGGGTCTCGAAGACCTCCAGCACAACTTCCTCACCGGGCGCCTCGAGGATCTGGTCAAGTGGGCGCGTACCTACTCGATGTGGCCGGCCACCTTCGGACTGGCCTGCTGCGCCATCGAGATGATGTCGGTGGGAGCAGCCGACTTCGACCTGGCCCGGTTCGGCATGGAGGTCTTCCGGGCATCGCCCCGTCAGGCCGACCTCATGATCGTGGCCGGGCGGGTCTCCCAAAAGATGGCACCCGTGCTGCGTCAGGTCTACGACCAGATGATGGAGCCCAAGTGGGTCCTGTCGATGGGCGTGTGCGCCAGCAGCGGGGGCATGTTCAACAACTACGCCATCGTGCAGGGTGTGGACCAGATCGTCCCGGTCGACGTGTACGCCCCCGGTTGCCCGCCGACTCCCGAGACGCTGATGCATGCCATTCTCACACTGCACGAGAAGGTGCGGACCAACGACATCACCCATCGCAAGCCGATCGGGAAGGGCCGGTCCGGCGGTCCCGACGGAAGGGCGCTGGCCATGGACGAGGGTGGTGACACCGACGATGCCCGCACCCACGGTGACGAGGCCACCTCCGGCTGGACCCCCGACCGCCCCGACGCGGTGCACCTGGGCACACCCAAGCGCAATCCGGTGATTGCCCGCAGCGTGGGCGAGCCCCTGTGACCACAGGCGGATCCCGGACGGCGGAGGGAGGGGCCGCGATCAGCGATTCGGGCGGCGCCTCGTCGCGCGCACCCGGCCGGCCGCAACAAGAGGTGGTCTTCCCCACCCGCGAGCAGTACGTCGCCGTGGTCGGCGAATTCCGCGACTCCGGCTTCGAGATGTGTGCGGATTTGTGCGGGGTGGACTACCTCAGCCATCCGGGCCGTCACCTGCCCGACGGCGTCGAGCCCCAGCGGTTCGAGGTGGTGGTCAACCTGTTGTCTCTGGTCCAGGCGCGCCGGGTGCGGGTCCGCGTGCAGGTGCCCGGCGCCGACGCGGTGGTGGACTCCCTCTTCGGCCTCTACCCCGGGGTCGAGGCCATGGAGCGTGAGGCCTTCGACCTGTTCGGCATCGTCTTCGCCGGCCATCCGGACATGACCCGCATCCTCATGCCCGAGGACTGGGAAGGCCATCCTCTCCGCAAGGACTACGGGGTCGGCCGGGTACCGGTCCAGTTCAAGGGAGCACCAGGGCCGAGATGAAGGACGTGAAGACGGCGTCCGCCGCCGAAAGCACGGACGCGCCCGAGCCCGTCGAGCCGGCCGGCCTCCTGGCCGAGACATCCGAGGGCATCCAGGAGCTCAGCCGGCGCTCGCAGACCGATCCGAACGAACTCCGGCGGGAGGTCGGAGCCGTGCTCCGCCTACCCGAGGGCGTGGCCGTCGACCCGGCGGACATCGACGTCGAGCGGACCGACGACGAGTCCATGATCATCAACATGGGGCCCCAGCACCCGTCCACCCACGGGGTGCTCCGCCTGATGCTCGAGCTCGAAGGGGAGACGGTCCTGCGCACCAAGCCGGTCGTCGGGTACCTGCACACCGGTATGGAGAAGACGGCCGAGGAGCTCACCTACGTCCAGGGCTCCACCAATGTCACCCGGATGGACTACCTGTCGCCGCTCCACAACGAGCTGGTGCTGTCGCTGGCGGTCGAGGCGCTGCTCGGGGTGGAGATGCCTCCGAGGTCCGACTGGATCCGGATGCTGATGGTCGAGCTCAACCGAGTGTCGTCCCATCTCATGTGGCTGGCCACCAACGGCATGGACCTCGGGGCCACCTCGATGATGATCTACGGGTTCCGCGAGCGCGAGATGGTGCTCGCCTTCTTCGAGAAGACCACCGGACTGCGGATGAACCACAACTTCATCCGGCCCGGGGGCACCGCGGCCGACCTGCCCGACGGGTGGGAGGACGACATCACGGTCATCTGCGACACCGTGATGGACCGGACCGGCGAGTACGACGAGCTCTTCACCGGCCAACCCCTCTTCCGTCAGCGATCGGAGGGGATCGGCACGCTCTCGGCCGAGGAGGCCCTGGCCCTCAGCCTCACCGGGCCGGTGCTGCGATCGACCGGGGTGCCCTGGGACCTGCGCCGGGCCATGCCCTACCTGCGCTACGACGAAGTCGAGTTCGATGTCATCGTCGGCACCTTCGGTGACAATTTCGACCGCTACTCGATCCGGCTCAACGAAGTGCGCGAATCGATTCGCATCATCCGCCAGATCGTGGAGAAGATGCCTGCCGGTGACTACCGGGTCCAGGACAAGAAGGTGACCCCGCCCCCACGCGAGCGCATCGACGAGTCGATGGAGGCGCTCATCCACCATTTCAAGGTGTTCACCGAGGGCTTCAAGGTTCCCGAGGGCGAGGTCTACGTGGCCATCGAGTCCCCGAGGGGGGAGCTCGGTTGCTACCTGGTCTCCGATGGCTCGCCCAAGCCGTACCGCATGCACATCCGCGGCCCGAGCTTCGTCAATCTCCAGGGGCTCCCGGTGATGATGCGCGGCGGACTGCTGGCCGACGCCGTGGCCGTCTGTTCGACCATCGATCCGGTGATGGGTGAGGTGGACCGGTGACCGGACCGTCCGGCTCCGTCCCGGTGGGCACACCCCGGCGGGCCGCTCGGGCCACCACGCTCCGGCCGAAGCACCTGGCCCCTCCGACCGTCCAACGGGCCGCGCAGCTCATCGCCCTCTATCCCGAACCCCGCTCGGCGCTCATCCCGCTCTGCCACCTGGCCCAGGAGCAGGACGGGTGGCTCACACCCGAGGCGATGGAGGACATCGCCGACCTGGTGGGCGTGACCCCGGCCGAGGTGTACGGGACGGCCACGTTCTACGACATGCTCCACACCCAACCGGTGGGTACCCACCTGGTGGCGGTATGCACGAACATCGCCTGCCTCCTGAACGGCGCGGCCGAACTGCTGGAGCACGCCGAGTCGTCGCTCGGCATCAACGCCGGCGGGACCACCGAGGACGGGAGCATCACCCTCGAAGAGGCGGAGTGCCTGGCCGACTGCGACCGGACCCCGTGCGTGCAGGTCAACCACCGGTTCGTCGGTGCCCAGACGCCCGAGTCGTTCGACCGGTTGGTGGCCGAGCTCCGATCCGGTGCCCGGTCGGCCGACATCCCCGAGCACGGGACCCTCAACCGGGTGCAGCGGACGACCGGTCTCGAGGCGGACCCGGCACGGGTGGCCTCGGAGCGGGCGGCGATGGCCGAGGCCCAGGCCCGACGGGCCGCGGCGGCCGCGGCGGCCAAGGATGCCGGCTCCGGCGGGACGGGGGGTGGTTCCTAGTGGCCGTCACCGAGGCGCCGAAGATCATCACCGGCCGGCTCCCCTTCGCCGACTCCCACACCCTCGAGCGCTACCTGGCCACGGGCGGCTACGAGGGCCTGCGCAAGGCCCTGTCCATGACCCCAGAGGCCGTGGCCCACGAGGTCGACACGGCCAGCCTGCTGGGCCGGGGCGGAGCGGGGTTCCCGGCCGGGCGCAAGTGGGCCATGCTCCGCAAGAACCCGGTCACCTACCTGGTGGTCAACGGGGACGAGAGCGAGCCGGCGACCTTCAAGGACCACCTGCTCATCGAGCGGGACCCCCACCAGCTCATCGAAGGTGTGCTCATCGCCGCCTATGCGCTCCAGGTGTCGCAGGCCTTCATCTTCATCCGGGGGGAGTTCGCCCTCGGTCTCGAGCGGGTGCAGTCGGCCCTCAACGACGCCTACGGGCACGGTGCGGTCGGGACCGACATCTTCGGATCGGGGTTCTCGGTCGACATCGTGGTCCACCCGGGGGCCGGGGCCTACATCTGCGGCGAGGAGACGGCCCTGCTCGAGTCGCTCGAGGGCAAGCGCGGCTTCCCCCGCATCAAGCCACCGTTCTTTCCCGCGGCCATCGGCCTGTACGGCGAGCCCACCGTGGTCAACAACGTGGAGACCATGTCCAACCTCCCCTGGATCGTCCTCAACGGCGGCGCCGCCTTCGCCGCCCTGGGCGAGGGCCGTTCGGCCGGCACCCGCCTGTTCGCCCTGGCCGGACACGTCACCAACCCGGGCGTGTTCGAACTCGAGATGGTCAAGACGACGTTCAACGACCTCATCAACGCCCCGGTGCTGGGCGGCGGCATTCCCCACGGCCGGGGATTGAAGGCCTTCATCCCCGGTGGGGTCTCGGCCCCGTGGTTCGGTCCCGACCAGATCGACCTCCCGCTCGGCCAGGACGAAGTGGCGGCCGCCGGCTCCATGCTCGGGTCGGGCTCGATCGTCGTCATGGACGACCACACCTGTGCCGTCCGGGCGGCGTGGCGCATCACCAAGTTCTTCTTCCGGGAGTCGTGCGGCCAGTGCACGCCGTGCCGTGAGGGGGCGGGCTGGCTCGAGAAGATCATGGAGCGCATCGAGACCGGTCACGGCCGCGAGCAGGACCTCGACCTTCTCCTCGACGCCTGCGACAACATCGCCCCCGGGCTGACGTGGCCTCCCCAGCAGACCACCATCTGCGTGCTCGGGCCGTCCATCCCGTCGTCCATCGGATCGGCGATCGAGATGTTCCGCGACGAGTTCCTCGTGCACATCAAGGACGGGGGCTGTCCCTATGAGTGACGAGACCCCGGCGAGCGAGAGCCCCGCGAGCCAGAGCCCGGCGAGCGAGAGCCCCGCGAGCCAGAGCCCGGCGAGCGAGAGCCCCGCGAGCCAGAGCCCCGCGAGCCAGAGCCCGCCCACCGAGGGCAGCGCCACCCGGGAGAACGCCACGGCCGACCTCGTGGACCATGCCGAGTCCGAGCCGGTCGAGACGGTGACCTTCACCCTCGACGGGCGCCAGGTCACCGGTCGCAAGGGCGAGATGCTGATCGCCGCGGCCGAGCGGGTGGGCACCTTCATCCCGCGCTTCTGCTATCACCCGCGGATGAAGTCGGTCGGCGTGTGCCGGATGTGCCTGGTCGAGGTGAGTGGTCCCCGCGGGGCCTCGCTGCAGCCCAGTTGCTACGTCGAGGTCCAGGCCGGTTCGGAGGTGACCACCACCTCGGACAAGGTCAAAAAGGCCCAGGACGGCGTCCTCGAGTTCCTCCTCGTCAACCACCCGCTCGACTGCCCGGTGTGCGACAAGGGAGGCGAGTGCCCGCTCCAGGACCAGACCCTGGCCTACGGCCCGGGTGAGTCCCGCTTCGTCGAGGAGAAGCGGCATTTCGAGAAGCCCATCCCCATCTCGGAGCTGGTGCTGCTCGACCGCGAGCGGTGCATCCAGTGCAGCCGCTGCACCCGCTTCGCCGACGAAGTGGCCGGCGAAGCCCAGATCGACTTCATCGGGCGCGGTGAGCACCTCGAGGTCAACACGTTCCCCGAGCTGCCCTTCACGTCGTACTTCTCGGGCAACACGGTGCAGATCTGCCCGGTCGGGGCGCTCACGGCGGCCCCCTACCGGTTCGCGGCCCGGCCCTGGGATCTGGACCAGGTCGAGTCGACGTGCACGACCTGTGCCGTGGGGTGCAGGGTGGCGGTGCAGTCGTCGTCCAACCGGGTGACCCGCCTGCTCGGCATCGATGCCGAGCCGGTCAACCACGGGTGGCTGTGCGACAAGGGCCGGTTCGCCTTCGACGCCGTCAACGGCGAGGACCGTCTGGTCGATCCCCTCATCCGGAAGGAAGGGTCGCTGGTGCCGGTCTCGTGGCACGAGGCATTGGCCGCGGTGGCCGACGGGATCAAGAAGGCCACGACCGCCGGGGGTGCGGAGTCGGTCGGCGTGGTGGGCGGAGCCCGGCTGACCAACGAGGGGGCCTATGCCTGGGCCAAACTGGCCAAGGGAGTGCTGGGCACCGACTCGGTCGACGCCCAGCTGGGCGACGGGCTCCCCGCGGAGCTGGTGCTTGCCCTCCCTCGGGCCACCATCGACCAGGCGGCCTCGGCCGACACCGTCATCGTCCTGTCCGGCGACGTGCGCGAGGAGCTCCCGATCCTCTTCCTCCGGTTGCGCTCGGCCATCGTCGACGGGGGACTCTCCCTGGTCGAGCTGTCGCCCCAGGCCACCTCGCTCACCCCGTACGCCAAGGTGTCGCTGCGCTACGCGCCGGGCGAGGCCGCGACCACGGCCACGGCCCTCGTGGACCCGGCTGCAGCAGGCCCGGCGTCCGTCGACCCCGGCCCATTGGCCGAGGCCCGCGGCTGGCCGGCGCCGGAAACGTCGTCATCATCGCCGGGCGGCCGTCCCTGGCCGAGGACGGTGCCCTGGTGGCCGAGGCTGCCTCGGTCCTGGCCGGTGCGCTGCCGAAGGCCCGCTTCCTTCCCGCCCTGCGGCGGGGCAACGTCAACGGCGCCCTCGACATGGGGCTGGCTCCCGGTCTCCTGCCCGGCCGGGTGACTCTCGACGCCGGCCGCGACTGGTTCACACAACGGTGGGGCTCGGTTCCACAAGCCCGGGGCCGGGACACCGAGGGCATCCTCCGGGCCGCGGCCGGGGATGCCGGCACTGGCCCGCAGGTCGGCGCGCTGATCGTGCTCGGGGCCGATCCCCTCACCGACTTCCCCGACCGCCGCTTGGCCGAACGGGCCCTCGACGCCGCCGACTTCGTGGTGGCGGTGGCGTCGTCGCCGGGTGCCGTCACCGAGCGGGCCGATGTCGTCCTGCCCGCGGCCGAGGCCCACGAGCGGCCCGGGACCACCACCAACATCGAGGGCCGCATCAGTCGTGTCGGACAGAAGCTGGTGCCCCCGGGCCAGGCGTGGCCGGACTGGATGATCGCGGCCGAGCTGGCCGTGCACCTCGATGCCGACCTCGGCCTCGACTCGGTGGGCGAGGTGTGGGACGAGATCGAGCGGGTGGCCCCGGCCTACCGGGGGATCACCCTCGCGGTACTCGACGCGCTGGGGACGGCCGACGGCGTGGTCGCCCCCCTCACGGCCAGCCCCGTGTCGATCGGCCGGCGGGTCGCACCCCTCGACCCGATCGCCGTCCCCGGTGTCGAATCGGTCGAGCGCCAGGGTGCCCCACCCCGGGCCGGACTGGCCGAAGCGCCGACCGCGGGACTCGGCGCGCCGGCGGTCGACCGCAGCGATGGGGCCGGCGAACCGGCGCTCCCAGGGCTCGTCGCCCTCCCGCTCGACCTGGACGTCCCCCATGTCAGCCCGGTCGACAGCTACTCGATGCGGCTGGTGGCGTCCCGGTCGCTCTACGACCTCGGCTCGGCGGTGAGCGCGGTCCCGGCCCTGGCCGGCCTGGTGGACCCGGCCCCGCTCCGGGTCAACCCGCACGACCTCGACGACCTCGGGGTGGCGGCCGGTGGCTCGGTCAGGCTGCGAACCGAGAACGCATCCCTGGTGGCCGCGGCGGTGCCCGACCCGTCGCTGCCCCGCAAGGTCGTCGCCGCCGACTTCAACGTGCCCCTCGCCGGCGGGACTGTCGATAGCGGGACGGTCGATAACGGGACGGTCGCCGGCGGGACGGTCGCCGGCGGAACGGTCGATAGCGGGACGGTCGCCGGCGGGACTGTCGCCGATCTCATCGACAGCGGTGCTCCGTTGGTCGAGGTCCGGATGGAGACGCCATGAACCTGCCGCTGGCTCTGACCCATCCTCTGCTCGCCGCGGGAGACCCCCTGTACATGAACGGTGTGGGCTGGGCCGTGTTCCTCATCGTGCTCATCAAGGTGCTGGTCATCTTCGCCTTCTTGATGGTGTCGGTCATGTTGATGATCTGGTTCGAGCGCAAGGTGATCTCGGACATGCAGAGCCGCATCGGCCCGAACCGGGCGGGCCCCTTCGGCATCGCCCAGACCCTGGCCGACGGGATCAAGCTCTTCTTCAAAGAAGACCTGATGCCCGACAAGGCCGACCGCTCGGTCTTCATCCTGGCCCCGTACATCACCATCATCACCGCGTTCCTGGCCTTCGCCGTGGTGCCCTTCGGCGGGGTGGTGACCGTGGCCGGCCACACCTTCGAACTCCAGTTGGCCGATCCCCCGATGGGCATCCTCTTCCTGCTGGCCATGTCCTCGATCGGCGTCTACGGGGTCATGCTGGCCGGTTGGTCGTCGGGATCCAAGTACCCGCTGCTCGGCTCGGTCCGGGCCTCGGCCCAGATGATCTCCTACGAGGCCGCCCTGGGTATGACGGTGGTGACGGTGGTACTGATCACCGGATCGCTGAGCACGCGCGCCATCGTGGACGCGCAGGCCCAGCACCTGTGGCAGTGGAACGCCATCCGGCTGGGTCTCGTGCCCTTCCTCATCTTCTTCGTCGCCGTCATCGCCGAGACGAACCGACCCCCCTTCGACCTGGTCGAGGCCGACTCCGAGCTGGTGGGAGGCTTTGTCACCGAGTACTCGTCGATCCGGTTCGCACTGTTCTTTCTGGCCGAGTTCATGAACACCATCACCATGTCGGCCATCACCGTGACCCTTTTCTTCGGGGGCCCCGACGGTCCCGACCCCCACATCCCCCACACCTACTGGCTCTGGCCCATCGTGTGGTTCCTGCTCAAGACCATCATCTTCTTGTTCGTGTTCGTCTGGCTACGGGCGGCGCTGCCCCGGCTGCGGTACGACCAGCTCATGGACCTGGGGTGGAAGCGGCTCATCCCGCTCTCGCTGGGCTGGCTGATGATCGTGGCCGGCTTCGTGATCGACGGGTGGTGGGGTTTCGGGTTGGCGCTCGCCGTGGTCGTGGCCGCAGTGACGATCACGAGGGCGTTCTCCATCGGAAACGAGAGGGAGGAGACCCGGGCCATCATCCCGCAGGTCGGTGTCCGCCTCTGGACCCGTCCGACCGAGCCCGCGGGCGGACCCGGACCCGCGGGCGAGCCCGGACCCGGACCCGCGGGCGAGCCCGGACCCGGACCCGGACCCGAGCCCTCGGCCTCGCGCCCTTCGAGTGCCTCGGGCCGACCGCTCTCCCCGTCCGAGCAAGGAGGTGACGGCTGATGGCTGACCCCGAACCGCCGCACCAACGGCAGAACTTCCTGGGCGGGTTCAAGCTGACCCTCGAGCATCTCGGTCGCCCGCCGGTGACCCGCCAGTACCCCGAGGAGAAGCGTCCGAAGCAGCCGCGCCAGCACGGGCGTCATGTGCTCAACCGGTACGAAGACGGCATGGAGAAGTGCATCGGCTGTGAGCTGTGCGCCGGCGTCTGCCCGGCGGACTGCATCTATGTGCGCGGCCTCGATAATCCACCCGACCACCCGGTGTCGCCCGGTGAGCGGTACGGCTACGTCTACGAGATCAATTTCCTGAGGTGCATCCACTGCGACCTGTGCGTGGAGGCCTGTCCCACCGAGGCCATCACCGAGACGAAGCTGATGGAGTTCTCCTTCACCAACCGCAACGACGCCATCTACACCAAAGAGGAGCTGCTCGTCGATGACGACGGCAAGCCCAAGCACCTTCCTTGGGAGGACTGGCGGGAAGGCGACGACCTGCACACCTCGGGTTGGATGCGGGCCACATCACCGTCGGGGAGCGCGGAGTTCGAGGGCCGCGTCCAGTGGTCGGGGGAGCTCGGATTCGGCGTGCGCACTCCCGAGAGCGGGCAGACCGGTCAGCGGGACGACGCCGCCACCGGAAGCAAGCAGTTGCGTGACACCCTCGAGCGGCACCTGCTCCAGAGCGACCTGCCCGCGGCCAAACGGGGTCCCCGTGGTGCCATCGGCCGCATGATGGAGAAGGCGGAGCGGTTCGCTCCGGGCGCCGGCAAGAAGCACCGGGAGAAGGCGGACGCCGACTACGCCCGCTCGGTGACGGAGGGCAACGTCGAACGGGGCCGAACGGGCACGGCCCAGCCGGTTCCCGCGGGTGGACCGGCGGCGACGGGCCCGACGGGCGAGCCGGGGGAGACCGCCGGTGCGCCGATCGCTCCCGGTGAGCCGAGCACCGGTCCCAGCACCGGACTGGGATCGAGCGCTCCCTGATGACCGCGATGCTCGGAGCGCTGCTGATGGCGGCGTCGACGACCGTCCACCCGTCATGGGTCGACGTGGGAACGTTCGCCGTCTCCGCGGCCATCATCCTGTCCGGCGCCATTGGGGTGGTGGTGGCCCGGAACCCGGTCCACGCCGCCCTCATGCTGGTCATGACCCTGTTCGGCGTGGCCGTGCTCTTCGTCCTGCAACGGGATCCGTTCCTGGCCGCCGTCCAGGTGATCGTCTATGCCGGCGCCATCGTCGTGCTCTTCCTCTTCGTCATCATGTTCCTCGGCGTCGACCGCGAGGAGAACATCGCCATCGAGCCGCTCCGGGGTCAGCGTCCCATGGCCGCCGGTCTCATCCTGCTCGGCACGACCGGTCTCCTCCTCCTCGGAGAGGTCTCGAGCTGGACCACCGGAGCCCAGCACGTCGCCGGGGTGGACTCCGGGGCGCAGTCCAACGTCTACCTGCTGGGCAAGTCGGTGTACACGACCTACCTGTTCCCCTTCGAAGCCACCGCGGCCCTGTTGATCATCGCCGTGGTGGGCGCGGTGGTGCTGGCCCGCCGGCCCCCGGGGTCGGCCGTCCGGCCGGCAGAGGACGAGCCTGTGCTCACGTCCGGCGGGGTGGAACGCTCGGCGGGCGGCGCAGAGCTGTCGACGGGCGGGGCGGACCGTTCGGCGGGCGGCGCAGAGCTGTCGGCGGGCGGCGCAGACCGTTCGACCGGGGGCGCAGACCTGCCGACCGGCGGCGCAGACCGTTCGACCAGGGGCGCAGACCTGCCGACCGGCGGCGCAGACCGTTCGACCGGGGGCGCAGACCTGCCGACCGGCGGGGCAGGCCTTTCGACCGGGGGCGCAGACCTGCCGACCGGCGGGGCCGACCGTTCGACCGGGGGCGCAGACCTGCCGACCGGCGGGGCAGGCCTTTCGACCGGGGGCGCAGACCTGCCGACCGGCGGGGCAGGCCTTTCGACCGGGGGCGCAGACCTGCCGACCGGCGGGGCAGGCCTGTCGGCGTCAGCGCCGGCGACTTCCGCCACCGACGAACCCGGGCCCGGACAGGACGGGCATAGCGCGGCGGCACCCGCCGGTGCACTCGAGGAGGGGCGGGCATGACCATCAATCCGGACTGGTACCTGTCGCTCAGCGTCGTCCTGTTCGCCATCGGCGCGCTGGGTGTGCTGATCCGGCGGAACGTACTGGTCATGTTCATGTGTGTCGAGTTGATGCTCAACGCGGCCAACCTGAGCTTCGTGACCTTCGCCCGTATGCTGCACGACATCGGCGGCCAGGTCCTGGTGTTCTTCGTGTTGGTCGTGGCCGCGGCCGAAGTCGTGGTCGGGCTCGGGATCGTGGTCGCCATCTTCCGCCGCCGGGCCAACGCCACCGCCGACGACCTCCACTTGATGAAGGGCTGACCGGACGATGCTCCACGTGACCTACCTCATCATCTTGCTGCCCCTGGTCGGGTTCGCTGTGCAGCTGCTCCTGGGCCGCCGGCTGGGTGATCCTCTGGCCGGGGCGGTGGCCACCTTCTTCATCGGGGCTTCGTTCGCGGTGGCGGTGGGGGTGTACTTCGACCTGCTCACCGTCAACGCGCCGGTGCGGACCTTCACCCAGAACCTGTGGACCTGGATCCCGGTCGACCAACTCCAGGTGAATGCCCGACTGTTCGTCGATCCGCTGTCCATGACCATGGTGCTGTTCGTCACGGGCATCAGTTGCCTCATCCACCTGTATTCGATCGGCTACATGAAGGGCGACCGCGACTACTCGAAGTTCTTCCTCTACATGAACCTCTTCGTGGCCTCGATGCTGATCCTGGTGCTCGGGAGCAACCTGCTGGTCACCTTCGTCGGCTGGGAAGGCGTGGGGACCTGCTCCTACTGGCTGGTCTCGTTCTGGTTCACCCGGGACTCGGCGGCCAGCGCGGGCAAGAAGGCCTTCGTCTACAACCGGATCGGTGACGTCGGCTTCCTGTTGGCCATCTTCTTGGTCTTCACCAGGGTGCACTCGCTCGAGTACACGACCATCTTCGCCCACATCGGTACCATCGGCGCGGGCAACATCACCGCGATCTGCCTGCTGCTCCTCGTCGGCGTGATGGGCAAGTCGGCCCAGATCCCCCTTTTCCCGTGGCTGGCCGACGCCATGGAGGGCCCGACCCCGGTGTCGGCGCTCATCCACGCCGCCACCATGGTGACCGCCGGCGTCTATCTCCTGTGCCGGATCAATCCACTGCTCCACGCCTCGCCGGCGGCTGCCCTCACGGTGGCCTGCGTCGGGGCCGCGACCGCATTCGTGGCCGCCACCATCGCCTGCGCACAGCAGGACATCAAGAAGGTGCTGGCCTACTCGACCGTGTCCCAACTCGGGTACATGTTCCTGGCCATCGGATGTGGGGCCTACGAGGCGGCCATCTTCTTGATGGTGGCCCACGCCTTCTTCAAGGGGCTGCTCTTCCTCGGCGCCGGATCGACCATCCACGGCCTCCACGACGAGCAGGACCTCAAGCGCATGGGCAACCTCCGCAAGTACATGCCCATCACCTTCATCACCTTCGCCGTCGGCTGGCTGGCCATCGCCGCGGTGCCGCCGCTGTCGGGATTCTGGGCCAAGGGTGATGTGCTGGAGAACACCTGGGCTGCCCACCCGGCGCTGTGGGTGGTGGGCGTGGTCACCGCAGCTCTCACCGCCTACTACATGAGCCGCCTCACCGGGCTGGCCTTCTTCGGCAAGGACCGCTGGGCCGACAAGGTGGCCATCGACGCCGCCACCGACATGCCCGACTCGCACCACGCCGACGGGCCCATCCCCGAGCCCCACGAGTCGCGGCCGATCATGACCGTCCCGCTGTGGATCCTGGCTTTCTTCGCCGCCACCGCCGGCCTCCTGGCTGTGTCCAACGACCACCTTTCGCTGTCCAACTGGATCGACCCCGTCTTCGGCTCCAACCTCTACGACGACCATCTGAGCACCAGCGCTGTCTGGGTGCTGGCCACCATCGACGCGGTGATCGCCGTTGCCGGGGTGTCCATCGGCCTCCGGCTGTGGATGGCCAAGGCGGAGCGACCCAAGCTGGAGGTCGACTTCCTCAGGCACTCGTGGTACATCAACGAGCTCTACGACACCGTGCTCGGCCGGCCCGCGGAGCGACTGGCCGCCTTCAGCGCCACGGTGATCGACCCCAAGGTGATCGATGGCGGGGTCAACGGGGTGGCCACCCTGGTGCGCAAGTCCGGCGCACTGATCCGGCGCAGCCAGACCGGCTACCTGCGGAACTACGTGCTGGGTATCGTGCTCGGCACCGTCCTGGTGCTGGCCTTCATGCTCACCCGGCTGTGGTGGACCTGATGGCCACGGGTCACTTCCCTTTTCTCACCGTCCTGGTACTGGTGCCGGCCATCGGTGCCGCGGTGGTCGCACTGGTGCCGACCGAGTGGGTCTCCCGTCACTTCCACGAGGGGCTGGGTTTCCTCGTCGCCCTGTTCACCCTGGTGTTGGCGCTGGTCATCGCCGGCCAGTTCAAGGTGGGGGACGGTGGCTACCAGCTCGTCTCCGACCACGTCTGGGCCAAGGAGCTGGGCATCCACTGGTCGCTGGGCATCGACGGTATCTCGCTCTTCCTGGTGGTGATGACCGCCCTCCTCTTCCCGCTGGCCCTCCTCGGGGGCCGGGTCAGGCGGGACCCGCGCGCCTTCGTGGCCTGGGTGCTCCTCCTGGAGGCGGCATGCCTGGGCAGTTTCGTCTCCCTCGACCTGGTGCTGTTCTTCCTCTTCTTCGAGCTGACGCTGGTCCCCGCGTACTTCATCATCGGTGGGTGGGGCTATGCCCGCCGGGGCTATGCCGCCATCAAGTTCTTCATCTACACCTTCGCCGGCTCGGCCTTCCTGCTGGTGGGCATCCTGGCCGTGGCGTTCATCCACCAGTCCCAGACCGGCGTGCTCACCTTCGAGCTCCCGGCCCTGGTGCACACCCACCTCTCGGGAACCGAGGGGGTGCTCCTGTTCCTCGCCTTCACCGCCGCCTTCGCGGTCAAGGCACCGATCTTCCCGTTCCACACCTGGTCCCCGGATGCCTATGCCGAAGCTCCCACCGCCGGAGCGGTCCTGCTGGCCGCGGTGATGGCCAAGCTCGGGACCTACGGGATCGTCCGTTTCGACCTCAACCTCTTCCCCCAGGCCACCCGCACCCTGGCGCCGTGGTTGCTGACCCTGGCCGTGATCGGCATCCTCTACGGGGCCCTCGTGGCCTGCGCCCAGCGAGACCTGAAGCGGCTGCTGGCCTACTCGTCCCTGGCCCAGATCGGCTTCATCGTGCTGGGCACGTTCGCCCTCAACAGCCAGGGACTCACCGGAAGTGTGCTCCAGATGGTCAACCACGGGCTGATCATCACCACGCTGTTCATCGTGGTGGGGTGGATCTACGAACGTCGCGGCACCTGGCAGGTATCGGCCCTCAAGGGTCTCCAGTCGCCGGCACCGGTGATGGCCGGCGTCTTCACCGTGGCCATGCTGGCCTCCATCGGCGTGCCCGGGCTCAACGGGTTCGTGGGTGAGTTCCTGGTGCTGATCGGGACCTTCGTGGCTCACCGGTGGTGGGCGGTCGTGGCCGCGCTGGGAGTCATCGCCGCCGCGATCTATCTCCTGTGGGCCTTCCAACAGGTCTTCCACGGCGAGCCGACCGAGACGGACACCAAGACGAAGGACCTGGGATGGAGTGAGCGGCTCATCATCGCCCCCCTCATCATCCTCATCGTCGCCCTCGGCGTGTTCCCGAAGCCCGTGCTCGACCGGATCACCCCGTCGGTGGACCGGCTGGTCATCCACGTGGACCGCGTGACGCACACCCCCATCCCTTCCGGGCTCGACCCGGGGTCGTCGGCGGCGCCGTCGTCGTCGGGACCGCCGGTGGCGTCGGCACTCGCGGCACCGTCATCGTCCGCCCCGATCCCGCAACACCTGTCCGGCCCGGTGACGGTGGACCGGGTGGAGGCGACGACGAGCCTGTCTCCCGCACCCACCACGACGGGCGGTGACCGGCGATGACCTCTTTGGTGACGACGGCTGTGACCAGCTCCTCGCTTCCCGCCATCCACACCCCCCACGTCGACTACCTGAGCATCCTGCCCATGCTCATCATGATCGGTGGGGCCCTGGCCTTGATGGTCGCATCCTCACTGTTCCGCAAGATCCTGGGTGTGGGATCGGGAACGCTGGTCGCCTCCGCGACGTCGGTGGCCGCACTGGTGGCCGCGCTGTTCCAGTGGGACCACGTGAGCACGCACGGACCTCAGGTCACCATCGCCGGCGCCATCGCCTTCGACGGGTTCGATGTGTTCGTGCAGATCGCGGTGGCCATCGCCATGCTCCTCACCGCCCTGGTCGGTGACGGCTATCTGCGCAGGGAGGGCATCGAGGGCCCCGAATTCCACGTCCTGGCCATGATGTCCGCCTCCGGTGCGATGATGATGGGAGCGGCCAACGATCTCATCGTGATCTTCCTCGGCCTGGAGATCATGTCGATCGCCCTTTACGTGCTGGCCGCCTTCAACCACAAGCGGGCCGAGTCCGGCGAGGCCGCGCTCAAGTACTTCGTGCTCGGTGCGTTCTCCTCGGCGATCTTCGTCTACGGGATCGCGCTGGTCTACGGCGCCACCGGATCGACCAACCTGCCCCAGATCGCCGACTACCTCTCGAAGAACGTCATCGCCTCCAACGGCGTGCTGCTCGGCGGCCTGGCGCTCCTGCTGGTCGGATTCGGGTTCAAGATCGCGGCCGTTCCCTTCCACATGTGGTCTCCCGACGTCTACCAGGGCTCACCGTCACCGGTCACCGGCTTCATGGCTGCGGTGGTCAAGGTCGGTGCCTTTGCCGCCCTGTTGCGGGTCTTCGTGTCGTCGTTCGGAACGGTGCGCACGGACTGGCAGCCGATCATCTGGGCGCTGGCCCTGCTCAGCCTGGTGCTGGGCGCGGTGGTGGCCCTGATGCAGCGCGACGTGAAACGGATGATGGCCTACTCATCGATCAACCACGTCGGGTTCGTCCTGTTGGGCGTGGAAGCAGCGACCACCCGGGGCGTCTCGTCCTCGTTGTATTACATCTTCACCTACATGTTCCTGGTCATCGGGTCGTTCGCGGTGATCACCGTGATGGCCCGACCCGGCGACACCGGGCACCAGATCTCCGACTACCGGGGTCTGGCCAAACGTCAGCCCGTGCTGGCCCTGGCCTTCGCCGTCCTGCTGCTCGGACAGGCCGGCATCCCATTCACCACCGGGTTCCTGGCCAAGTTCGGCGTCGTGGGCGCGTCCGTGGCCACGCACGCCTACGTGTTGGCCGCGCTGGCCATGGCCTCGGCGGCCGTCGCCGCGTTCTTCTACCTCCGGGTGGCGGTGGCCATGTACTCGCCGGTGGGGCTGGTCGGGGACACGGGTGGGCGACGACGGCGACGCCGATCCCGACAGCGTGGAGGCCGACGCCGCCGTCCCCGCCGGTCTCCCCGGAGCCTCCGGCTCGTCGGATGCTGTTGGTTCACCGGATTCCGCCGGCACGTCGGGTTCCTTTGGTCCGTCCGGCACCTCGGACGAGGTCTCGAGCCTCCAGATCCTCACCGACGCGCCCCCGGCCGAGTCGGTGACGGAACGGGGGGCGGTGCCCGTACCCACCCTGACCTGGCTCGTCATCGGCATCTCGGTGGCCTTCAGCGTGGTGTTCGGCATCATCCCGGAGCCCATCTTGAGCTTCGCCCACCAGGCCACGCTGCTCTTCACCTGACCGGTCACCGCGCCCGGGGGGCCTCCGGGGTACTGTCGCTGCAGCGAACCCCGGAGTTCGTCAGTGGGAAGTTCGGAGCCCGCCGACGGGAAGGAGCAGGCAATGGCCAGATCCGATGGGCGGACGAGCCAGGTTGCGGGGGGCGGTAAACGTGAACCACGGGACGTCGCCCGGATCGTGGTGGCGGTGGTCGTCCTGGCCCTCCTCATCGGGTTCGTCCTCGACAACAGCAAGACCGTGCGGGTCGGATTCGTCTTCTTCAACGCCAACGTCAGCCTCATCTGGGTCCTGCTGATCGCCGCCTTCCTCGGTGCCCTCGTCGACCGGCTGGTGGTCATCCTCCGGCAGCGCCAGAAGAGAGGTGCGGCAAGGGACTGATCCTCGCGGAGCAGTCCGGTGGCGGGAGTGGAATGATGGGCCCATGAGGCAGGCCACCCCCGCCGAGCGTTCTGCCTTCGGTCGCGCCGTTCGGGCCAAGGTGCCCCGGTCCAGCCACGGCAACTGGGAGCCTCCGTCCAACCGGACCGACCCGCTGGACATCCTGGCCCTCCAGGCGACCACCCGGCTCCCCGACCTGGTCCCGATCCGATACGGCCGGATGGCCGCCTCACCTTTCGCCCACTTCCGGGGCGCCGCCGCGGTGATGGCCTCGGATCTGAACCATGCGGAACGCACCGGGCTCGAGGTCCAGTTGTGCGGCGACGCCCATCTGTCCAACTTCGGGGGTTTCGCCTCCCCCGAGCGGGACCTCATCTTCGATGTCAACGACTTCGACGAGACGCTGCCCGGCCCGTTCGAATGGGACCTCAAGCGGCTGGCTGCGAGCCTCGAGATCGCGGGGAGGAGCCGCCAGTTCGACGACACCATCCGGCGGTCGATCGTGGCCCAGGGGTCGTGGTCCTATCGGAGCGCCATCCGGGAGTTCGCCACCATGCGGGATCTCCAGATCTGGTCCCTGCACCTCGATGCCGCGGCCATCGCCGCCAGGTGGGGTGACCAGGCAAGCCGCAGGTTGACCGAGACCTTCCAGCGGCGGCTGGCCAAGGCCCAGTCGAAGGACCATCTTGCCGCGCTGGCCAAGCTGACCACAGAGGTCGACGGCAAGCTCCGCTTCGTGGACGATCCGCCGTTGCTGATGCCGGCCGAGTCCCTCTTCACCGATGTGTACTCGAAGCAGACGGTGGGCCACCTCTACGACGCCCTCACCCAGTATCGCAACACGCTTTCGGGTGACCGCCAGCGCCTGTTGGACAAGTACGAGTTCGTGGACCTGGCCCGGAAGGTGGTCGGGGTGGGCAGCGTGGGTACCCGGTGCTGGGTGGCGCTGTTCGTGGGCCGCGACAACGGCGACCCGTTGTTCCTCCAGGTGAAAGAGGCGGAGGCCGCGGTGGGGGAGCCGTTCCTCGGGGCCAGCGAGTACAGCCACCATGGGCAGCGGGTGGTCGAGGGTCAGCGCCTCATGCAGGGGGCCAGCGACATCTTCCTCGGATGGGACCGGTTCACGGGGGACGACGGCGTCACCCGGGACTTCTACTTGCGCCAGCTCTGGGACTGGAAGTTCTCGGTCGACGTGGACGCCATGTCCCCGGAAGCCTTCGGCATCTATGCCCAGGTCTGCGGATGGGCGCTGGCCCGGGCCCACGCCCGCTCGGGGGATGCCATCGCCGTGGGTTCATACCTTGGCGCCGGTGATCGCTTCGACCGGGCCATGTGCGAATTCGCCGGTGCGTACGCCGACCAGAACGAACTGGACTTCGAAGCCCTGGCCCGAGCCATCGCCGACCACCGTGTCGAGGCCACCGCCGGGGTCTGAGCCGCGCCGTGACGGCTGCTGCGCACCGGTCGGCCGATGCATGGAACCGCTGGCTCACCGGTCCGCGATAGACCAGGATCCACCAACGCGCAGATCCACCAGGTTCCACCTAGAGATGAGGAGTTGACAACATGCCACTGCACAAGCGGGTATCCGTCCGCGACGAGCTGCTCGAGTCCGTCTACGCCGGCAAGGACTTGCTGACCAGCCTGCCGTCCCACCGGTTCCCGACCGACGAGATGCGGCCGGAGGATGCGCTCCAGTGCATCTCCGACGAGTTGTTGCTGGACGGGAACGAACGCCAGAACATGGCCACCTTCTGCCAGACCTGGGAAGAGGCGGAGATCCACAAGCTGATGGACATCTGCATCAACAAGAACCTGATCGACAAGGACGAGTACCCCCAGACCGCCGAGATCGAGCGTCGGTGCGTCCAGCTCCTGGCCGACCTGTGGCACGCACCAGAGGACGGCGAGGCCGTCGGATGCTCGGCCATCGGCTCCTCGGAGGCGTGCATGTTGGGGGGTATGGCGGCCAAGTGGCGGTGGCGGGCCAAGCGCGAGGCCGCGCGGAAACCCACCGACAAGCCCAACATGGTGTGCGGCCCGGTCCAGGTGGTGTGGCACAAGTTCGCCAAGTACTGGGATATCGAGATGCGCGAGATCCCCATGTCGCCCGGCAGGTACTGCATGGATGTCGAACAGATGCTGGCCCAGGTGGACGAGAACACCATCATGGTGGTTCCCACCTTCGGGGTGACCTACACCGGCGCCTATGAGCCGGTTGCCGAGCTGGCCGCCGCCCTCGACAAGCTGGCCGCGGACACCGGGCTCGACATCGACATTCACGTGGACGGGGCCAGCGGCGCCTTTTTGGCCCCGTTCTGCGCGCCCGACGTCGTGTGGGACTTCCGGATCCCGCGGGTCAAGTCGATCAGCACCTCGGGGCACAAGTTCGGTCTGGCCCCCCTGGGGGCGGGATGGGTGCTCTGGCGGGACAAGGACGACCTGCCCGACGACCTCATCTTCCACGTCACCTATCTGGGTGGCGACATGCCGGTCTTCCAGATCAACTTCTCGCGGCCGGCGGGTCAGATCGTGGCCCAGTACTACAACTTCGTCCGGCTGGGGAAGAAGGGCTACCAGTATGTCCACGACGCCTGTTACGAATCGGCCAAGTTCCTGGCCGAGGAGATCGTCAAGCTCGGGCCCTTCGAGCTGCTCTGCGACGGCAACCCCCTGACCGGGATCCCGTCGGTGGCCTGGCGGATCAAGGAGGGGGAAGACCCCGGTTACACCTTGTACGACGTCGCCGATCGCATGCGGGTCCAGGGATGGCAGGTTCCGGCCTATCCGCTGACCGGGTCCGTGGCCGACGTCTCGGTGCAGCGCATCCTGGTTCGCCAGGGAGTCAGCCGGGACCTCTCCTTCCTGTTGCTCAACGACCTCAGGGCGGCCATCGACCACTTCGACAAGCACCCGGTGACGGTGTCCATGACCAAAGAGGAGGCGGGCGGGTTCAGCCACCTCTAACCGGTGGCCAACCGGTCGTCGGTGCCCGACATGTCCCCGGCAGTCGGTGCCCAACCGGTCGTCGGTGCTCAACATGTCCCCGGCAGTCGGTGCCCAACCGGTCGTCGGTGCCCAACCGGCCATCGGTGCCCAACCGGTCGTCGGTGGCCAACCGGTCGTCGGTGCCCGACCGGTCGTCGGTGCCCGACCGGTCGTCGGTGCCCAACCGGCCATCGGTGCCCGACCGGCAACGGGCGGGCGCGCCCTCAGGACGGCTGGTCGAGCGTCCAATCGACTCGTATCGAACGGGGAAGGACCAATCGCGGTCGCCCGACCCGCACCGGCCGATCGGTGGTCCATTCCGCGGCCGGTGCCAAGGTCAGGCCGGCGAGCCCGCGGAGCGCCTGGTCGTAACCGGAGCGAATCCAGGCAAACCGTCTCCAGCACTGATCTCGCTCCGACTCGGGCACGGGGAGGAACGGGTTGAGCCGATCGAGGGCGGTCAGGTACTCCTCCCGGTGGATGGACATCGGGGGCGGCTCGTCGGCGGCCCGGGCGAGGAGCGCGAGCAGGGTGTCGGGGGGATTGATCGGGAGCCCGGCGGACATCCCTACCCTGACCAGGCTCGGCATGCCGTAAGCCAGCGTCAGCATCGGTCCCTTGGCCGAGTCGGCGACGCCGTCTCCGGCGTCGAGATCCATCGTGGACAGAAGGAGAGCGGCGGCGTCGAGCACGCTGCCCACCGAGGCCACCCACGACTGGTCGTTCGAAGATTCGGGGAAGTAGCAGAGGGCCGGAAAGGCGGTATGGGTCTGGTCGAGCTCGAGTAGCCAGCTGGCCGTCGTCCGCCACAGATCGGAGCTGTCCAGGCTGCCCAGGCGTTGGAGGTTGACCAGCAGCTCGATCGGGGAGGGAGGAGTTCCGGCAAAGGGACGCAGCACGATGATGCCCTTCTCGCGCTGGTGGTGGGCAGAGTAGATGGTTGGCAGGTAGCTGATCAGCAGCGCCACCAGTCCGAGTCCGATCGTCGCCTCGACGAAGGTCAGCCAGATCCGGGCGGTGCCTTTGGGTTCCGCGAAGCCGAGGGTGAACAGGGATGACCCACTGACCTCGAAGGCGCGTTGCGTGGTGCCGGTCTTGATCCCCCAGAAGACAAAGCTGAACCCTATGGTGACCGAGATCATCCACACGAGCGGAAGGCTGATCAGGGCGACCGGTGCATAGAGGGCCCGTAGATTCATCTCCCGCTCGTGGTTGTGCCATCGGTGGATGAGGACACGATCGGCCACCGCGAACACGAACCGGGTGATGCGGGTGAAACCGTCGCGGGGCAGCACGACGGTCTCCAGGGCAGAGATGAGCACGGCTCCCACCAGCACGGCGCCGAATACTGCGGCCAGGACGTGGACGATTATCACCAGGCGGTTCCGAGCGACCGGGCGGTCGTGCAGCTCCGGTCGGGACGGGCCATCACGTCACGATCAGGTAGTTGCTGTCGCCGAGCAGGATGCCGAGCGCGGCAGTGGACGGCGCCGCCTTGGGCTTGGACGGCTTCCGCCCGGTGATGAGGATGACGCTTCCGATCACCACGACCAGGGAAGCCATCCAGCCGAGAATGCAGGCGGCGCCCTTCTTCGCGCCCTCGATGGCGCTCAAGGTGCGTATGAATGCAGTGATGGGGATCGGCTGCAAGGTCACGGCCGTCCCGATGAGGGCCGGATCGACGATTGCCACAGGGCTCCGCCGGGAGTCGCGGGGCCTGCCGGGCCGGCTGCCCGTCCGGGCACCTGCCCGGCCACCCGGTCGCGCACCTGCCGGGCCACCCGGTCGGAGACCCATGGGGCCACCCGGTCGGAGAGGTGCCCGGCCACCCGGTCTGAGACCCGTCCTGCCACCCGGTCCGAGGGGTGGTCAGAGAAGTGGTCAGAGGGGTGGTCAGAGAAGTGGTCAGAGGGATGGTCAGAGAAGTGGTCAGAGGGGTGGTCAGAGAAGTGGTCAGAGGGGTGGTCAGAGACCCGGTCGGAGATGGTCCGGCCATCGCTCGTCTCAGGCACCGGCCGGGGTTGTCGGCGAAGCCGTGGGCGGTGTCGGCGTCGGCGCTTCGGGCGCGGTCTGCGCCACACCGCCCCGGTGCGTCGAGGCCCGCAGCACGGTCCGGAATTCGTCGGGCGTCTGTGGCAGCCATGCCGTAACGGCGTAGGCCACCACCACGGCCACGATGACCACCGGGATGACTTCGGTGCCGTCGCTGAACAGCAACAGTGTGGCCAGCAGCGTCGCAGTCATCGGCAGCTTGAGCATGACCGTGCACATGGCGCCGATGCCCATGGCCACTCCTGGCACCAGCGACATGCCGGGCAAATGCGATGCGGCAATCCCTGCGGCCGCCCCGATGAACATTGACGGGAACACCGGTCCGCCGCGAAAACTCGAAAGCGAGATCCCGTAGGCCAGCCCCTTGCAGACGACGAGGAGCACCAATGCCCCGACGGTCCAACCGGCGGCGTGCTGCACCAGGTCGGGTAGCGCCGACTGGCCTGAAAAGAGCACGTCGGAAAAGCCTCGCCCCGAAATCTCGGCGAAGGCGATGGCCAATCCGCCGATCCCGAGGCCGACAACTGGTGTGAGGAGGACTTTTCGCGGCTCGACCCGGGGCAGGAGGGCCAGCCCGATGAGCCTGATACCGGTCCCCAGCAGTGATGCCACGAGGCCGAAGACGATGGCCCAGCAGAACAGGGCTCCAGTCAGGTGGTGGAACGGGGGAAGGCCGGGGATGGCCAGTGAGAATGTCCCGAATCCGGTCAGCGAGTTCAGACCGACGAAGATGAGCGTGCCCACTCCTGCCGACAGCAATCCCGGTACGAGGACCAGCTCGAGCAGGGGTCCGCCGATCCCCGCCGCCTCCATCAGCAGGAAGGCTCCGAGGATGGGGGAACCGAAGAGAGTGCTGATGGCCGCGAAGCTGCCGGCCGAAGCCATGACGATCGCCGCCGCCGGCGGCGCGTCGCGCTTGGCCAGCTGGACCGAAAGGAGCCCCAACCCGCCGCCGATGGCGATCAACGGCGCTTCCGGTCCGAGGACGACACCGAGGCTCAGTGTGGCCAGCGCGGCGATCGCCACTCCCGGAAGCTCGTTCGCAGAGGGCGCGCCTCCGCCGGTCTTGAAACCCTCGGCCGGAATGTGTCCCGCCGTCCCGGGCAGGTACTTGATGGTGGCACCCACCAGGACGCCGGCCACGGCGAGGAGCGGCAGCGGCCACCAGACCGGTGTCCCGGCGAAGCCGAGCCCCTTGGGTAATGAGGTGAAGAACCACTCCTGCAGCAGGCTGACGAGTTTGAGGAAGCCATAGGCCACGGCCGAGACGGGGACCCCGATCAGAGCGGCCAGGACGAGCAGCCGCACGTACGCCTTCGACCGGAGCATGGCCGCCGGATCGGGTTGGGCCGCCGGCACGGGTTGGGCCGCCGGCACGGGTGGTGACGTCGTCGAATCGGTCGCGTCAGGAGGGTCGGCCGACACCTTCGGATCGGCCGGTGGGTCGGATGGGGTCACGCCGCTGCCCCCGACATCGTGCCCACGGGCGCAGCCGTCGTCACCACGTGCGCATCAGGCAGTACCGGCGTCATGGTGACGACGACGGACTCGATGTCGCCAACGAAATTCACCGGTCTCCTCCCGTCGTCCGATCCCCGTCAGATGACACTAGGTGGTTTCCGCACTCCGAGGGGGGTTCGAGTGTGCCGACGGGCGACCGACGCCGCAGGCCCGAGGTGCCGGGCCGGCAACAAGAACGCGGAAGACACATGCTGGTCAGTGCGGCCAAGTATGGTTCACACCGTCCCCAACCAAGGAGCGGCACATGCTTGCGTACAACTATCCATTACTGAGCATCTTCTGGACGATGCTGGAGTTCTTCCTCTTCTTCCTGTGGATCTGGCTCCTCATCATCGTCTTCAGCGACATCTTTCGCAGCCACGACCTGGGCGGATTGGCCAAGGCGCTCTGGGTGATCTTCGTGATCATCATTCCGTACCTCGGAGTGCTCATCTACCTCATCGCCCGTGGTGGGAGCATGCACGAACGGGCCGCGGCGCAGGCTGCCCAACAGCAGAAGGCATTCGACGCCTACGTCAAGCAGGCTGCAGGCAGCTCGGGCGGTAGCAGCGTCGATGAGTTGGCGAAGCTGGGCGACCTCAAGGCGAAGGGCGTGATCACCGACGCCGAGTTCGAAGCGCAGAAGGCCAAACTGCTCAGCTGAGCGCAGGCGGCCGGCCCGGACCGGCCGGGGTGCAGTAGCCGCGGTTGACGACCGCCCCATGGTGCGCATCGCACGTGGGGCGGTCGTCTCCGTTTCTGCGGGGATCTCGCTCCCGATGTGGCTCTGCACGGCCGCGCCGCCGAGGGCCGGTTCGTGTCAGCCGTTCGGCCTCAGGGGCGCTCACGTGGACGGGATCCGCCCGTCGTGGGGTGACGTCCGCCAAGTCGACACGCCGATACAGTGTCGGCGTGGTTTCCGATGATCCCGACGCCTACGCACTCAGAGGCACCGTCGAGGAGCTGCGCGAGGAGAACGAGAGGCTCCAGCGGGGTGAGGGCCGGGGCCGATCGGAACGGTGGAGACGTCGTTGGAAGAGCATCGCTTCATGGGTGCTGATCGTTGTGGCCTGCGTCTTGGCCGTGCTGTCGGTGTTCGTGGTGTTCGTACGCAACGAGGTGCTGAACACCGACACCTATGTGAGCACGGTCACTCCGTTGGCCTCCGATCCGGCCATCCAGGCAGCCGTGGCGAAGAGGGTGACCGATCAGCTCGTCACCAAGATCAATGTGGAGTACAGGGTCAAGCGTGCGCTCCCCGGGCGCGCCGGATTCCTGGCCACCCCGATTGCGACAGCCGTCCAGGCTGCGACGAACGACATCACCCTGAAGCTCGTCGAATCCCCCAAATTCCAAGAGCTCTGGGTCGAAGCAAATCGGCGGGCGCACAAACAGGTGGTCGCGCTGTTGACCGGATCGGGGGAGGGTGCGCTTCAATCCAGCAATGGCGAGGTCACGGTGAACCTGGCCCACATCGAGGACGCTGCGAAACAGGCGCTCAGGAAGAAGGGAATCACGCTGTTCGACAAGGTGTCCACTGCCGACGCGCCCACCCTCACCCTGTTCCAGTCCACCCAGCTCGTCCGGCTCCAGGGACTCACCCGCTTGCTCAACCGGCTCTACATCCTTCTCCCCATCGTCACGGTGCTGCTTTTCGCCGGGGGGATCCTTCTGACCCGCAACCGCCGGCGAGGCCTGGTGCGGGCGGCCGCGGGGCTCGCGGTCTCCATGGCCGTCGTACTTGTGGTCGCGTCGGTGGGGCGTGATCATTACCTCTCTTCGCTGAGCCCGTCCCAGTCCAAGCCGGCGACCTTGGCGGTCATCGATACGATCAGCGCGTCCCTGCTCGACACCGTCCGCACCACCTTCGTCGTGGCCGCGGTGATCGCCGTTGTCGCCGCGATCGTCGGCAACTCCCGCATGCGGGCATGGTTGGGCAGCCGGGGCAAACCGTCGTGGATGACCGACGGTCCTGTCCACGAGTTTGCCGCCGCTCACCGCAAGGGGCTGCAGTGGGGGGTGATCGGCCTCGGACTGCTCCTCCTCGTGGTGTGGAACCAGCCCACGGCGTTGATCGCCATCGTGGTCGTGCTGGTGGCCCTGGCGCTGGTCGCGCTGGTCGGGCTGCTCGCCGGCCGTAGCTCGAAGTCGGGACCCGACACCCCGGATCACGGTCCCGCGGACGGCGCTCCTGCTGTGGGCCCCGGGTCCGGTAGTGAAGGGCCGGTGGCCGCGCTCGGTCCCGGTCGCTCTGACGACGACTGATGCCGGCTTCGGGCGATCCACCTCATGATCCAGGGCCCCGGGATGATCCAGCGCCCCGAACCCTGTGGCGAGGCTTCGAACCTGTCCATGCGGTGACCTACTTCGCGCCCGAATGCCGCGACAGCTTTCGGGCCATCGGTTTGCGCCGATTCTGGATGGGCTACTTCGCTGGTCGTGCCGCGCCGCTGGGCCAGGTCGGCGCGTCGGTGGTCACCGCCATCTTCTTCAATTTCCACGAGTCCATGGTCCACCGTTCGATCCCCGAGGCCTGGGAGCATGCCGGGTGTCCGGGGATCCTCCGAGCGCGACGGGCCGCGGCGGCGGCAGTACTCCGGCGCATCCTCCCGTCCGCCGAGGAGCGGGCCGTCGAGCTCGTCCCGTTGTGCCGCCGGGTGGTGGAGAGCGCCGATGGATCGGGCCGTGCGCTGTTCAGCGCCAATCGTGATCTCGAAGAACCCGATGATCCCGTCGAAGGGCTGTGGCAGGTGTGTACGTCCCTCCGTGAACACCGGGGTGACGGCCATGTGGTCGCGCTGACCGCCGCCGGGCTCGACGGGTGCGAGGCGCTGGTCCTCTTTTCCGCTTCAGAGGGTGTCCCGGCCACGGTGTTCCGCGAGAGCCGCGGGTGGTCCGGCGAGGAGTGGGAGGACGCACGACATCGGCTCGATGCCCGTGGCCTGATGGAAGGAGATCGCATCTCGCCGGCCGGAGCCGAGCTGCGGCAGTCGGTCGAGGAGCTGACAGACGAGCTCGCCGGCGCCCCGCTCACCACGCTCACCCGGGAGGAGCTCGCAGCTCTCGAAGCCGGACTCCGATCGGTGGCCGGTGCCGTTCTGGCCTCAGGTGAGATCCCCTTCCCGAATCCGATCGGCCTTCCGCCAGCCGGCTCTGGCTAGAGGAGCCGGGCGGGCGATGAACAGACCCGGCCTGCGGACCGCGGACAGCTCCGCGTAGGATGCGGCCAAGAACCCTGGACCGGCCAGGAATCTGATGGACGAATGGAGCTCGCGTGACGTTGAAGGGCAAGGTGGCCATCGTCACTGGTGGAAATAGCGGTATCGGAAAGGCCGTCGTGCTGGGGTTGGCCGCTGAAGGGGCCTCGATCGTCATCGACTATGTGTCCGATCCTGACGCGGCTGAAGCGCTCGAGGAGCAAGTTCGCTCCCTCGGGGACCAGGTCGTCGCGGTGAATGCCGACGTCAGCAAGATCCCCGAACTGGAGAAGCTGATCGGGGCCGCGGTCAGCAATTTCGGGCGGCTGGACATCATGGTCAACAACGCGGGTATCGAAACCCGGACCTCGGTCCTGGATACCACCGAGGACCAGTATGAACGAGTCCTGGCCATCAACTTGAAGAGCGCGTTCTTCGGGACCCAGTTGGCGGCCAAGCAGATGATCTCTCAGGGAGGTGGCGGACGGATCATCAACATGACCTCGGTGCACGAGGACTGGCCGATGCCGGGCAACACCCCGTACTGCCTCTCGAAGGGGGGCATGCGCATGCTGACCCGGACGGCAGGCGTGGAGTTGGCTCCCCACAATGTGCTCGTCGTCGGGGTCGGCCCGGGCGCGGTCGATACCCCCATCAACACCGCCACCGTCAACGATCCTGCCGCTCTCAAGAAGCTCGACGACGCCATTCCGATCGGCCGCGTGGCCAAGCCGGAGGAGATCGCCAGCGTGGTGGTGTTCCTTGCCGGCGACGGCGCCAGCTACCTGACCGCCACCACAATCTTTGCCGACGGCGGAATCATGCAGAGCAGCCCCGGGCTGTAACCGGAGAGCCGGACCGCTGAAGCCGGAGCCCCAGGGGGCGGGGCCCAGAGGCCGGAGCCCCAGAGGCCGGACCGCGGAGGCCGGAGCCCCAGAGGCCGGACCGCGGGAGGCGACTAGCGGAGGGCCGTAGCGCCGGAGGAGGGACCGACGCCGCCGAGCCTGACCCCTTTCGCCGTGGTCGCCGGTGGCGGCCCGCAGCTAAGGCGTCGGACCCGGGGTGCTGGAAACGACCGGCGTGCTGACCTCGGGGCCGGGCTGGCCGTTTGCCGGCTGGCCGTTTGCCGGCTGGCCGTTTGCCGGCTGGCCGTTGGCAGGCTGGCCGTTTGCCGGCTGGCCGTGAGCCGTGACGGCATTCCCTTCCGGACCGTCGTCGTCCGCGTCCCATGAGCCGAACGAAGCGGCGATGAACTCCTCGGTCTCCTTCTGAGCGGTGAGCATCCGCTTCTCCGCTCCCGCCGCCAGCAGTTTCCCGAGCACAGGAATCTCCCACACCGATTCGGCCCGCAGGATGGCCATCACCACGGGAACCAGATGCTCGGCGGTGTCGAACACGACGTAACGGGGCAGCCATTCCGGTTCGTACTTGGCATTGAACCGCCACAAGGACTCGATCTGCGCGAAGTTCGACAGGCGCTTGAGGAACCAGCGCTCGGCTCGCTGCACGGTGCCGTCCCCCTTCTCTCCCGACAGCGTCGAACGCATGGTGGCGAAGTTGAGGCTCAGACCCTTGTAGCCGCCGGCCCTGAGGTGCTCGATGGTGGAGCACAACGCAAAGTCCAGCAGGCCGTTGGGATGCTCACCCGGATCGCGGCGCATCAGATCGAGGGAGTAGCCGTTGATGCCGGGGGCCGGTACGAACTGGCACATGGCCGCCGGAGCCCGATCCGGCCCACGGACCACGGTGAGCAGGAGGTCGGTGTCGCGCGGGTCGAATACACGCCCCAGCATCATCGAGAACCCACGCTCGTGCTCACCCTGCCGGCTCATGCTCATCAGCGCCGTGAGCTCCTTGGACAACTCCGGGTCGAGGTGGGCCGGATCGTGGAAGGTGGCCGTGTACCCGTGTTTGGCGATCCGGTTGTGGGCCTGGCGAAGCCCCTTCATCCCACCCCCGGAAAGGGTGAACGACTGCACCATCACCAGCGCCTCGTCACCCAGGTAGATGTTGTGCATGCCCGAATCGCGGTAGATGGAGAGCCAGTCCTCGCCCGCACCCATCACCGAGGTCACCCAGCCGTGGCTGTCCGCGAACCTGCGGAACGCGCCCCACACCTGTTCGCGCTCGTTACGGGGACCGATGGGATCAGGTGATATGAGGCATACCCCTCCGTAGACGGCGTAGGCGACGAGGCTGTCGCGATGGAAGAACCACTTCTTGTCCGACCGGAGGGCGAAGTAGTCGAGCGTCGAGATGCCGTGCCGCCGCACGATGTCGCGGGCCCGGAACTCCGCGGCACGTCCCGAGGTCAACCGGCGATCGACCACCGGCCGGGACAACAGGAACAAGGTGATGGCGACGAGAGTGATCCCGATGGCCAACAACGACGGGGCCAGGAAGCGGTCGGCCCGATGGGGGAGCGGCACCGTCTGGATCCCGACCAGCCGCTCGGTCACCGCCCACCACGCCGTCCACCATGGAATGTGGGACTGATGATGGCGGCCGATGTGGATGAAGAGCTCGATGGACGCGGTGGTCAGCAACGTGATGCCGATCACCGCCACGCCGAGGGCGATCAGTGCCGACCGCAGGGAAGACTGGTCCGAGGCGGCCTGGAAATCTCTCCGGTTGGTCAAGAGGAGCACGAGCACGGCGATCGCCATCAGTGATTCCTCGAAGTCGGCGCCCGCCACCAGGTGCAAGACGATGGTGCCCGACAGAAGGACCACGGCCACCCGCCAGGCCCGTCGCTGGCCGCGCAGGATTCCGCGACCCAATGCCAGCAGCGCCAGGCCGGCGATGGCGATGAGCGCGCCTGCCGCCTCGCTGGCCCGGATCGGAAGGAATTCGAGAACCAGGTGCAGCCGACCTCGCAACGGTGGCGTGACGGCATCGAGGAGGTCGATGATGCCGGCCAGGAGGATGCCGGCCGACGCCCACCGTCGCACTCGCCGGGTCCGCCGGTGGGCCTGGTGGAGGTCTGGTGCAGGAGGCCACGAATCGCCCATCGGGTAGGACGCCACCAGTGACGGATGGAGACTCCGGACCTCGCGGCCCCGGGTGAGCAGCCGCTCGAGGGCGCTCGGGGACCGGAGTTCGTTGCTGGCCAGCAACATGCGGACGTGCAGCTCGGCGCCGGTCTCGAGCTCGACCCAGCTGACCCGCTGGTTGTGCAGGAAGATGGGGGGTAGTCCGAGCGCCCCCCGGTGCTCGTCCACCACCTCGGCGGTGGCCCCGACGTTGGCGTAGAAGCCGACGCCGAGGTGGGTGAGTTCCGACTGGAAGGTGGCGGCCGTGATGAGCCCGGCGTAGCCGCGCCCGACGAGCCTGCGGCCCGCGTCGCGCGCCGCGTCATTGGCCGCGGCCTGCGCCTGCACCTCCTCCAGGGCTCCGCCTCCGAGGATCGACCACATACGCCGGCTCAGCAGTCCCAGTACGAGGGCCAGCACGCCGAGGACCACCAGCGCCACCAACAGGGCGATGACGATCTGGTCGCCGAGGTCCGCCTGGTGGGCGTGACGGATGGCGCGGGCGGGCAGTCCCGATCCGAGATGGTCCATCACCCACGGCGTCACCGCCACCCGCAGGAGACCGGCGACGACGAAGGGAACCAGCAACCACCAGGCATAGCGGCCGAGCCGGCGGTACAGGGTCCGGGAGACCACGAACCGTGACAGGGCCGAGGGGTCGCTCAGTCGGTTGAGCCCGATCAGCCAGGTCGCATCACGGTTGGACTGGGCGACCAACGATCGCCATCCCCTGCCCGCGGACGAGGGGCCGATGACGCCCGGCTTGGCGTCGGCCGCGGGGTCGAACTCGGTCTCCGGCCCGCTGCAGCCGGCCGCGTAGGCATGCTCGCCCGGCTCCACCCGCACCACCCTGACACCGGTGGCGGTGTGCAGATAGAGGTCGACCGGGCCTGCCGGCTCGACACCCTTGGCCGCCATGGCACTGCGCGTGTCCGGGTCGGTGTCGTACCCGGGTTCGTGGGTGCCGGTCTGGCGGATGACCCGCCGTTCGTCGATGGTGAGGAAGCGGGTCAACGCCTGGTTGAGCGCCGGATGGGCCTCGAGCGACTGCTGGGCCTGGGCCAGCGCGGATGTCGAACCGGACAGGTCGAAGAGATTCCCGGCGATGATCAGGATCCCTGGGCCGTCCCAGGTGTCCAGGGCCCGCGCCACCTCGGTGGTGACGGCCGAAGTCGTGGGGGTGGCCTCCGGGGTCAGGAGCAGGTCGCTGACCACCATGACCCTCCGGCCCAGGGGAACCTCGACACGGGTGACGCCCGGTTCGGGCGAGAAGGTGCCAGCCTGGGCGCCCGGTTCTCGACCGTTGAGGCCTACCACCTCCAACGGCTGTGCATTCGCAGTCACGGCCCTTCCATCGTAGAGGCCAGCCGGCGTTAGGCTGAGGCGCGTCGAGGTGGAGCAGTCTCTGCCGTCAGCACTGAAGGAGTGGGGAGCGATGCCTGACGACCCGGTAGGACACCTGTCTGGAGGGGCAACGTCCCCGGTGGAGGCCACGATCGAGGACTATTTCACCGAGGATCGGGTGTTTCCCCCAGCCGACCCGTTCCGGAGCCAGGCGGTGGTGTCCGATCCCGGCATCTACGAGCGGGCCGAAGCCGACTGGCAGGGCTTCTGGGCGGAACAGGCAGGGGCACTCGACTGGTTCCGGCCGTGGGACACCGTGCTCGACTGGGACCTGCCGTTCGCCCGGTGGTTCGACGGCGGGACGCTCAACGTCTCCTACAACTGCCTCGACCGGCATGTGGCCGCGGGGCGGGGTGACAAGGTGGCCTTCCACTGGGAGGGTGAGCCGGGCGACACCCTCACCATCACCTACGGTCAGCTGTTGGGAGACGTGTCGAGATTCGCCAACACGTTGCGCGGCCTCGGCGTCGGACGCGGTGACCGGGTGGCCATCTACATGCCGATGATCCCCGAGCTGACCGTGGCCATGCTGGCCTGCACCCGTATCGGAGCCGTCCACTCGGTCGTCTTCGGGGGCTTCTCGTCGGACGCGCTCCGCGACAGGATCCTCGACGCGCAGGCCCGGGTGGTCATCACCGCCGACGGTGGCTGGCGCCGAGGTGTTCCGGTCGGGCTCAAGGCCAACGTCGACGCCGCCGTGCGGGAGTGCCCGTGCGTGGATCACGTCGTCGTGGCGCGCCGGGTCGGGGACGGCGGAGGCGACCCGCCACCGATGATCGCCGGCCGGGACCACTGGTGGCATGAACTACTGAACGGCGCGGACCAGGCCGCGGGCGGGCCGCCGTCGGATGAATGCCCACCTGAGCACATGGCGGCCGAGGACTTGTTGTTCATCCTCTACACCTCCGGGACGACGGCTGCTCCCAAGGGGATCATGCACACCACGGGTGGCTACCTGACCCAGGCGGCCTACACCCACAAGGTTGTGTTCGACCTCCATCCGGACCGCGACGTCTACTGGTGTGCGGCGGACATCGGGTGGGTGACCGGCCACAGTTACATCGTCTACGGGCCGCTGGCCAACGGGGCCACGTCGGTCATGTACGAGGGGACGCCCGACTTCCCCGACCGCGATCGCTGGTGGTCGATCATCGAGCGCTACCGGGTCACCATCCTCTACACCGCTCCCACCGCCATCCGAACCTTCATGAAGTGGGGCACCGAGTTCCCGGGGCGCCACGACCTCACCTCGCTCAGGGTGCTCGGCTCGGTGGGCGAGCCCATCAATCCCGAGGCCTGGATGTGGTACCACACCCACATCGGAGGAGAGAGGTGCCCGGTGGTGGACACCTGGTGGCAGACGGAGACCGGGGCCATCATGATCGCCCCTCTCCCGGGCATCACGGCCACCAAGCCGGGATCGGCCACATTCCCCCTTCCGGGCATCGCCGCCGAGGTGGTCGACGAGGAAGGGGTGGCCGTGGCCAGAGGCGGTGGCTACCTGACCCTGACCCGGCCCTGGCCATCGATGCTCCGTGGCATCTACGGCGACCCCGAACGCTACCGCGACACCTACTGGAGCCGATTTGCCGGGAGGTACTTCGCCGGCGACGGGGCCAAAGTCGATGGGGACGGCTATCTCTGGCTCCTCGGCCGGGTCGACGACGTCATGAACGTCTCAGGCCACCGCATCTCCACCACCGAGGTGGAGTCGGCCCTGGTCGACCACCCGGCGGTGGCCGAGTCGGCCGTGGTCGGCGCCTCCGACTCCACGTCCGGGCAGGCCATCGTGGCCTTCGTGACCCTGCGGGTCGACGCCGGAGAGCCCAACGAAGAGAGGGGCCAGGAGTTGCGCGTCCACGTGGCGGCGAAGATCGGTGCGATCGCCCGGCCCAAGACGGTGGTGTTCACCGACGAGCTCCCGAAGACCCGCAGCGGGAAGATCATGCGTCGCCTTCTGCGCGATGTGGCCGAGGGCCGGGTGCTCGGCGACACCACCACGCTGGCCGACCCCGCGGTGGTCGACGAGATCCGCCGGCTGGCTGCGTCGGCGCCGACCGACGAGTGAGCCCGCCCGACGGACCGACCAACTGGGCCTGGCACGGCGCCCCGCTCGAGTCGCCCGGCGAGGCGGTGGTGTTCGACGTGGACGGGGTGCTATCCGACGCGGTCGGCCGCCAGCACTTCATCGAGCGTGGACGCCGCGACTGGGACGCCTTCTTCAATGCGTGCGGCGACGACCCGATCATCGGCGAGGTGGTTCGCGTTCTCGAGCTCCTCGACTCCCGGCTGCAGGTCATTCTGCTCACCGGTCGGCCCATGCGGGTCCAGCCCCAGACACTGGCCTGGCTGGAGCGCTACGGGCTGCGGTGGGATCTGCTCGTCATGCGGGCCCGCGGGGACTACTCACAGGTCACCTGGTTCAAGCGGGACAGTGTCGAGGAGCTGCGGGCCTTCGGCTTCGACCTGCGGCTGGCGTTCGAGGATGACCCCAACAACTTCGCCATGTTCCATGCCGAGGGCATCCCCTGCGTCTACATCCATTCGGGCTACTACGACTGAATGCAGCCGGCCCGGCCCGGCGTTCGTATCCGGCCCGGCCGGCCCCGTCCGTATCCGGCCCGGCCGGCCCCGTATGAATCCGGGCCCGGCGTCCGTATCAATCCCGGCCCGGCCCGGTGCCCGTATCAATCCCGGCCTCGAGGTCGACCGGTCGACCCGCCCGCACGATCAGCGGGCCTGCCCAGAGTGACCGGAAGCGTTTGGTACCGCCGCACGAACGGCCCGGGAGCGAGGCGGCCACGCGTCCGGTCCGCGTCGAACGCGGGTGCAACCGACAGGAGCTCCTCCAACGCCACCCGGGCCTGGAGGCGGGCGGCGGCCGCGCCGATGCAGTGATGGGGCCCGTTGCCGAAGGCGAGCATGCGGCGGAACGTCCGGGTCACGTCGAGACTGTCCGCGGACGGTCCGAACTCCCGGTCGTCGCGGTTTGCGGAGCCGTACAGCAGATGGACCTTGCTGCCCGCCGGGATGTGCGACCCGCGCAGCTCGACGGGGCGGGTCGTGGTGCGCGACAGCCCCTGCACCGGGCTGGTCATCCGGAGCAGCTCCTCGATGGCTCGGGGTAGCAGTCCCGGTTCGTCCACGAGCAGGCGACGTTGGGCAGGGTGCTCACTGAGCAGGACCGCCGACCCGGCCAGCAGCCCCGAGGCCGTGTCGTTGCCACCTGCGATCATGACGAAGCAGTAGCCGAGGATCTCATCCAGTTGGAGGGGCCGGCCCCCTACGTCGGCGGCGACCAGGTCCGACAGCATGTCGTCGCCCGGATGCTGCCTCCGCCACGCGACCAGGTCGGCGAAGTAGCCGTACAGGCCGGCCACGGCCTCAGCCGCGTCCCGGACCGTGTTGCCGCTGGCGTTGGCGGCCACGATGGCGTCACTCCACCGGCCGAAACGCTCCCTGTCCTCCTCGGGAACACCCAGGTAGGTGGCTACCACGAACGTCGGCAGGGGCCCGGCCAGTACCTCGACGAAGTCGGCCTCCCCCGCCTCGGCCAGGATCGCCACCCGGGTCCGGACGAAGGCACGGATCGCCGGTTCGAGCTCGGCGACCTTCCGGGGGGTGAAGCCCCGGCTGATGAGCCGGCGGAAGGTCGAATGCTCGGGTCGGTCCATCATGACGAGCGTCGGCTTCAACCCGAGCTTCACGATCTCGTTCTCCTCGAAGGTCAGACCCTCGGCCGACGAGTAGGTGGCGGTGTCGAGCGCGGCCTGGAACACGTCCTCGAAGCGGGAGAGGACCCAGTAGCCCCGGGCCGTCCGATGCACCGGGTCATCGTCTCGGAGCTGCCGGTAGGCGGGGTAGGGGTCCTGCTGGGTGGCCTGATCCAGAGGGTCGTAGTTCACCGCCCCCACGTCCTCCGCCACCTCGGCCGTCCCCGGTCCCGTCTCACGCGTTCCGTCTCACGCGTTCCGCCTCCGCCCGGCCAGCAGCCACCCGGCGACCACAGCCAGCGAGGCCAGCAGCAGCACGGGAAGGTCTCCGTAGCGGACGTACAGGGTCCACCCGACTCGACGGGAGAGGGTGGCTCTGATGACCTGGCGCGCGCCGAGGACCGACCGCACCAGGAGGACGCCGCGGTTGGTGACAGCCGCGCTGTAGCCGGTGGGCGCGGCCTGGAGGAGATCGCGACCCTGCTGCACGGCTTGGATCTCCGAGGCGGCGATCTCCTGGGTGGGAACCTGACCGGTGGCGTACGACGAGGTGTTGGTGGGAACGATCAACAGTTGGGCACCGTCTCGCACCGAGGCGCGCCCGCGGTCGGCGTAGAAGACCTCGTACGAGATCATCGCCCCGAGGGGGGCGGCCGGAGTGGTCATCAGGCCGCTGCCGGTGCCGGGTACCGCGTCGAGGGGAACGGCGGAGAGGTTGCCCAGGTGGGCGAAGAAGCTCCGGTAGGGAACGTATTCGCCGAAGGGGACCCGGTGGACCTTCTCGAAGCGCGAGACGATGGTTCCGTCCGGGCCCCAGGCGACGGCCTCGTTGCGGAATGCCGTGGACGAGACGGTCTCGGTCACGCCCACCACCAGGGTGGTGTCGAGGGTCCGGGCCAGTTCGGAGAGGACGTACTGCTCGGGGGACTCGGACAGTGGGGTGTCGAGGGACACGACGTCCTCGGGCCACAGGACCAGTTGAGGGGAGACGCCGTGGTCGAGCCGCTCCAAGAGCCGGGTGGCCGACATCTGGGCGGCCAGCACGACGCTCGGGTTGATCTGCGACTTGCGGAATCCGCGGGACCCGCCGCCTTGGACCGCAGCCGTGGTCACCGTGCCCACGGACGGGCCCCCGTCCGGGGCGTGATCGGCAGCCACGGCCACCCCGACCAGGCTCAAGAGGGCGACCCACCCGACCAGCGCCAGCGTGCCGAGGCCGGCAACGGCGTCTGCCACCAGGTGGACGGGACCCCGGCCGCCGTCCGGGCCGCCGGCATCTCCGGTGTCCAGGCGGTCACGGGTGCCGGCTTCGGGGTCGACGCGTTCGAAGGCCCGGGCCCGGGCGCCGTCCCGCACGGCACGTACGACGACCTCGGCCAGCGCTCCCACCCCGACGCCGCCCAGGTAGACGGCGGCGGTCAGGCCCAGCGGGCCACCGAGGCGGGCCACCCCGAGGACGGGCCCGTCGGCCTGACCGAGAAAGACACCTCCGAGGGGAAGACCGCCGAAGGGCCAGGTCATCCGGGCCGCTTCGGAGAGGGTCAGGGCGGCCGGGAAGACCAGCGCCCGTGACAGTGTCGGCCCGGCCGGCACGGCCAGGCAGGCCACGGCGGTGAACCCGGCTTCGAGGGCGATGAGCACGATGGCGCCCGGTCCGGTGAAGGACCGAACCCAGATAAGGCCGGGCACGTAACAGCCGAGGCCGGCCAGGTATCCGGCCCAGAGCCTGGTCCGTGGGCGGAGACCGCCGAGGCGCCACCACAACAACCCGGCCGAGGGGAAGGCCAGGATCCACCATCCCCACGGGGGGAGCGACAGGGCCAGCCCCACCCCGGCCGCCAGGGCCGGGAGGGCGACCATGCCCCGGCGGGGTCTGACGGCCGAGTCCTGCCGCTTGGTCATGCGAACGTGCGAGGGCCGCCACCGTGGAGCCACCGAGCTGTCGGCGAACGGAGCGGGTGGGCGGACCGGGGTGGTCGAGGGACTGTCAGGGGTCATCGACCCGCCGTCACGGCCCCGTCTCGGTGCCGGGACCGGCATCCCGGGTGCCTGAACCGCCCGACCCGCCGGAACCGCCCGACCCGCCCGAACCGCCCGACCCGCCGGAACCGCCCGACCCGCCGGAACCGCCCGACCCGCCCGAACCGCCCGACCCGCCGGAACCGCCCGACCCGCCCGAACCGCCCGACACGCCCGACCCGCCCGACACGCCCGACACGCCCGACCCGCCCGACACGCCCGACACGGCGGATTTGGCGGACAAGGACCCGAGCACGAGCCGTGCTGCGCTGCGGCCACTTCCGATGCACGCGGGGATGCCCACCCCCCGCAGGGCCGCCCCGGCCACGGCCAGCCCGTCGAGAGCGGCCACCTCATCTTCCACACTCGCCACCCTGATCAGATGGCCCGGCCGGTACTGGGGGAAGGCACGGTCCCACCGGGTGACCGACGTTTCGAGCGGGGCGCCGCGGATGTCGAGTACCTGGGCCAGCTCGCCGAAGACCGATGCGCTGAGCTGCTCGTCGTCGAGCACCAGGTGGCGGTCGTCGCCGAACCTGCCGACCGAGGCGCGGACCAGTTCGTCCTCGGCCCGCCCGAGGTGCGGCCATTTGAGGTCCAGGTAGGTGCAGCCGGTGACAAGAGATGGAAGACCGCCGATGCTCGACGTGCGCGGGACGAGAAATCCGGTGCCGCGCCGCGGGGCGCGGATCGAGCCGGCGGCCAGGGACATGGTGATCACGGCCACGGAGGCGTACTCGACGGTACTGAGGATGCCCGCGGCCATCGGCGCCACCGGAGCCAGGAGCACTGCGGCCTCGGCAGCCGGGACGGCCACCACCACGCCGTCGACGCGGAGCGACTCCGATGTCCCGCGGTCGCCCGTGCCGTGGAGGGACAGGACCCACCGACCGGAGCCGGGCCCCGCAATGCGGCGCCGCTCGATGGCGTCGACTCTGGTGTTGGTCTGGATGGTCGCCCCCCGGCGGACGAGGGCGTCGGCCAGCTGTGCGGCCAAGCTGGCGGTACTACCGGAGAGGGACCAGAAGACCGGGGACGGGGCCGTCATGCCGTTGGCCGGCGATGGGGACGGAGCGGGAGGAGCCGACGCGGCAGATGCCGGCGATTCAGTCGGACGGACCCGACCGAGTTGGTGCATGAGGCTCCCGGGCTGGAGCGACGCGGCGATCAGGACGGGCATGGTGGCCGCCGCGCTCGAGGTCGTCCACGTCGCCGGCGTTGATGCCGCCGATCAGCGGGTCCACCAGGCGGTCGACCACCGGACGCCCGAGCCGCTCCCCGACGATCTCGCCGACGGAGCGGTCGCCGAACACCGCGTTCGCGCTCCGGTGGGGGATGACCACATCCCTGGCCGCGGCCAGTGACTCGGCGGGACTCAGGATCCCCGACCGCGCCAGTGGCCACCAGCGGGTGGGGACGCCGAGGTTCAACCAGTCCGGCATGGGGCGCAGCCGACCCCGGGCCCAGATGGAGGCGCCGGATGCCCCCACCGGTACCAGCTGGTCGGAGAGTCCGAGCTCGGCGCAGAGGTCCGTGGCCTCGGGTCGCCGGGCCAGGAATGCGTCGGCGGCCAGGTCGACCGTCCGACCGGCGAACTCGGCCGCCCGGAGCTTGCCGCCGACCCGATCACCCGACTCGAGTACCCGCACGATCGGTGCCGGGGCCGCGGCCCGTTCCGAGGCGACCACCAGTTCCCAGGCCGCGGCCAGACCTGCGATCCCCCCGCCGACGACGGCGACGGTGGGTCGGCTCCGGGCCGTCACGCGGTCGGTGCCGGCCCGGTGGCCACGCTCGTCTCCGGGGGTCGAGCCCGTGCCCCCGCGTCCTGGACCACCCCGGCCAGGATGCCGAGGAACCGCGGATCGTCGTTGAGGGAGCAGGTCCGGGCGAAGGCCACCCCGGCCGATCGGGCCACGCCGGCGGCCTCGATGTCGAGGTCGTAGAGGACCTCGAGATGGTCGGAGACAAAACCGACCGGGCACACCACCACCGAGGTGGCGCCTTCATCCGCCACCCGGCGTATCTCGGCCAGGAGATCGGGGCCCAGCCATGGGTCGGCGGTCCGCCCCGCGCTCTGCCAGGCCACCGCCCAGGACAACCCGGGACTGTCGTCCAGCCCGAGCAGCCCGGCGATGTCGGAGGCGGACTCTCCCACCTGGGCCGGATACGGGTCGCCTTCGGCCACCACCCGCTGGGGCAGGCTGTGGGCCGTGAAGAACACGGCCGTCTGCCTTCGGGCCCGGTCGTCGATGGAGTCCAGCGCGGCCCGGGTGCGTTCGGCCAGCAGCGCGGCCAGTCCGGGGGCCCGGTGCCAGGAGGACACGGGCACCAGGGTCACGGGACGGGGGGCGAGAGCAGCTGCCTGCCCGGCCCGGCGGATGTACTCGCCCGATCCGAGTGACGACTGATGGGGGGTGAGCACGATGGCCACCACCTGGTCGACCCCGGCGTCGACGAGCCCGGCCACCCCCTCCTCGATCGCCGGCGAGGTGTGCTTGGCCCCGTATCGCACCGTGTACTCCCCGGGGGACACCCCCTCCAGTACCCGGGCCACCCCCTCGACCTGAGCCCGGGTCCGCTCGGCCAGGGGCGAGGTTCCGCCGATGGCCTCGTAGCGACCCACCAGCTCGGCGAGCAATTCGGGCGTGGGGGGCCGGCCCCGTCTGATCGAGGTGTAGAACGACTCGATGCCTCCGGGATCCGGCGGGGTTCCGTGGGCCATGACCAGCACCCCGGTCGGTGGCCCGGACGGTCCGCTCACCCGGGCTCCCCGGCTGTGGCCGCCCCGGTGTCGGTGTCGGTGTCGGTGTCGGTGTCGGTGTCGGTGTACGTGTCGGTGTCGGTGTCGGTGTACGTGGGCCCCTCGGCCCCGACGCCGGCCCGGCCCTCGGCGTGGACCAGGGCCACCACCTGTTCGAGGATGTCCGGATCCGTCTCGGGGAGGACTCCGTGACCGAGGTTGAAGACGTGACCGGGTGCGTCCCCGGCCCGGCTGAGCACTTCGCGTGTCTCGGTCGCGGCCACCTCCCAGGTGGAGAGGCACATGGCCGGGTCGAGGTTGCCCTGGACGGCGACCCCCGGGCCGACCCGCCGCCGCGCCTCGTCCAGTGGAACCCGCCAGTCGACGCCCACCACCGAGCTGCCGGCGGTGGCCATCGAGGCGAGGAGCTCACCGGTGCCCACCCCGAACAGGATGGTGGGCACCCCGGGGTGGGACTCGGCCAGCTCGGCGAAGAGCCTGGTGGTGGCGGGCAGCACCAGATCCCGATAGTGGTGCGGGGCGAGGATGCCGGCCCAGCTGTCGAAGACCTGCACGGCAGAGGCCCCGGCATCGAGTTGGGACCGGAGCGAGGCCAGAGCCAGATCGGTGAGCCGCTCGACCAATTCGTGCCAGATCACAGGCTCACCGTGCATGAGCGACTTGATCCTGGTGAAGTTCTTCGAGGGCCCCCCTTCCACCAGGTAGCTGGCCACGGTGAAGGGCCCACCGGCGAACCCGATCAGGGGTACGTCCAATTCGCCGGCGAGGATGCCCACCGCGTCGATGACGTAGGGCGTGTCGATCTCGGGTTCGAGCGGCCGGAGGCGCTGGAGGTCGTCCTTGACCCGGAACGGCTGCGCCACCACCGGCCCGGTCGACGGGGCCACATCGACACCGAACCCGATGGCGGCCACCGGGACCACGATGTCGGAGAAGAAGATGGCGGCATCGGTGCCGTAGCGGTCCACCGGCTGCCTGGTGAGCCGGGCCACCAGCTCGGGTTGGGAGATGGCGTCGAGGATGCTGCCCTGTCCCCGTGCGGCCCGGTACTCGGGCAGCGACCGGCCCGCCTGGCGCATGAACCACACCGGCACCCGGTCGACGGTGAGCCCCCGGCACGCCCGGATGAACGGGGTGTCGTCGAACCGGCCCTCGTGGATGGAGCCCACTCCCCGGTGCCCGGCCACGCCTCAGCGGGGGGCCGCGACGGGACCGACTGGAGCATCGCCACCGGAAGCACCGGACCCGTCGTGCCTGAACGGTTCGGGTACCGCGGTAGCGACCATGGGCAGAGTCTAGGAGAGAGGGCTGAGCCTTCCACGCCGGCCGGGCCCGTCGCGCTCTGACCACGGGGCGCATACAATCGAGGGTTCCCCTGAGCCGGGGGGCGGGCAGATCGGAGGTGGGGTGGACTCAGAGCTTCAGGGTGAACAGGCGTTCGTGGACATGGCCTACGCACGCCTCGATGCCATGCGGAGTGATGCCAATTCGATGCTCGAAGGGGTGCTCGACCTGGGCCGGGGCGGGACGTTCCAGTCCCGGACCGAGCGGGACGTGATCGTCCGCACCAGCCTGGCCCGGCTCGAGCAACTGGACATCGGGGACCAGGCTCTGACCTTCGGCCGCATCGACAGGGTCGAAGAGAGCCCCAACGGCGACGACCAGGGCGTCGAGACCTTCCATATCGGGCGTCTGGCCATCCACAGTGCCGACCACGATCCCCTGGTGGTCGACTGGCGGGCCCCGATCGCCGAGCCGTTCTACCGGGCCACGGGACGGGATCCCCAAGGCCTCGTGCTCAGGCGTCACCTGGCCTTGGAGGGCCGGCGGGTGGTCGGCCTCGAGGACGAGCGGTTCAGCCTGCCCGGCCCTTCCGGAACGGCGGATGTGACAGACGTCACGGAGATCGACCCGTCTGCGCGGCGGACGGAGGGCGACGGATCCGGTGAGCTGATCCAGAGCGATCTGCCCATCGGCGGACCGGCCGCCCTGCTGGCCGCGCTCGACCGGGCCCGTTCCGGACGGATGACCGACATCGTCTCCACCATCCAGCGTGAGCAGGACGAGATCATCCGGGCTCCGCTGGCAGGCGTGCTGCTGGTGCAGGGAGGACCGGGCACGGGGAAGACGGCGGTGGCCCTGCACCGGGCTGCCTACCTGCTCTACACCCACCGGTTCCCCCTCGAGCGCCAGGGCGTCCTGGTGGTCGGGCCCAACCCGCTCTTCCTGCGCTACATCGAACAGGTGCTCCCCTCCCTCGGGGAGACCGGTGTCACCCTGTCCACCGTCTCCGGCCTGGTCCCCGAGGTGCGCGCCGTGGACGGCGGACCGGCCGATGTGGCCAGGCTGAAGGGGGACCCGCGGATGGCCAAGGTCGTGGCCCGGGCCGTGCGCACCCGCCAGCGCGCCCTGGCCGGCGACGTGGCCATTCCGTACGGCGCGCTGCTGCTCCGGCTGACCGCCGAGGACAGCCGGCGGATCGTCGACGCCGCCCGCCGCCGCCCCGGCACCCACAACGCCCGGCGCCGGCTCGTCGAACAGGAGGTGGCCCAGCTCCTGGCCGACCGGGCCCGCCAGACCCAGCAGACGTTGGCCGTCGGTACCCCGGCCTCGGTGACCGCCTTCCCGGGGTACGAGGACCCGTCCGAGCTGACCGACGACGAGTTCGATCTCCAGGACTTCTCCCGCAAGGTGCGGCGGGTGCCCGAGCTGGCCGAGGCGCTCGACCGGATGTGGCCGAGGCTCTCCCCCCACGAGCTGCTCCACGACCTGTTCGGCGCCCCGGCGCTCATCAAGGCCGCCTCCCGCGGGGTACTGGCTCCCGAGGAGCAACAGCTCCTCTACCGGCCGCGATCGACGTCGTTCGAGGAGGTGCCCTGGACCCGCGCCGACGCGGCACTGGTCGACGAGGCCCGACATCTTGTCGGCCCGCGGAACGGGAGCGCCGACGACGGGGTGCGCAAGTACGGCCACATCGTGGTCGACGAGGTGCAGGACCTCTCGCCCATGCAGCTGCGGATGCTGACCCGCCGGTCCCTCTCGGGCTCGATGACCGTCGTCGGGGACATTGCCCAGGCCACCGCTCCCTGGTCGCCCACGTCGTGGGCGGACATCACCGACCATCTGCCCAAGCGCCGGCCGCCGCGCGCCGTGGAGCTCACGGTCAGCTACCGGACCCCGGCCGAGGTCCTGGCCGTGGCCGGCCAGGTGCTGGCCGTGGCCGCACCGGAGCTCACCCCACCCCGTCCGGTGCGGCGAACCGGGGTGGAACCGAGGATGATCGCGGTTCGGGACGCCACCGGTTCGAGGCACGGGGCGACGGTTGGGGATCTGGCCAGGACGGTGGCCGATGTGGCCGGCGAAGAGGTGACCGCGGTGGCACCGGGCCGGGTGGCCATCTTGGCCCCCGAGCCCATGATGGGCGTGCTGGCGGAGGCACTGGCCTCCGCGGATCTGCCGGTGGTGGACGCACGGGACATGCGCAAGGGGGGACTGTTCGAGCCGCTGGTCCTCCTGGCCGCCGACGCCGCCAACGGTCTCGAGTTCGACTCCGTGGTCGTTGTGGAACCGGGGCTCATCGCCGGTGAGACGGCCCGGGGCCTGCGCACCCTCTACGTCGCCCTGACCCGGCCGACCCAGCGCCTCAGTGTGATCCACCTCGCCCCGCCTCCGGCTCCCCTCGACAGCGTCCACTGATTCTCGCCGGCTGGCGGGGTCGTGTTGCGTGTCCTTTTGGCCGGGGCTGTGTTCTGTGTGGCCGGGGGTCGTGTGTGGCCGGGGCTGTGTTCTGTGTGGCCGGGGCTGTGTTCTGTGTGGCCGGGGGTCGTGTGTGGCCGGGGGTCGTGTGTGGCCGGGGCTGTGTTCTGCCCGGGGGTCGGGGCCCTGTTCAGGGCTCCGTGGGTCCCGGACGGCCCCATTTTCGGGGCCTGGCGGGCGGCTGCTCACCGCCTGGATGACCCCCGAAACGAGCTCACGGCCTGAGTTGGCCCTTTGAGCTTCGTATCGACTAAAAATACGGCGTGACTCAGGCCCTCGCCGCCGAACCGGCGATCACCACCCGCCAGCGCCACCGCCCCGACAAGCCGTCCATGCTGGCAGTTGGCGTCATCATCTGGCTCGGGTCCGAGGTGATGTTCTTCAGCTCACTGTTCGCGGCCTTCTTCACCATCCGGGCCCATGCAACGGTGTGGCCGCCACCGGGGACCCACCTGGACACGATCCGGGCCGGCATCTTCACCCTGATCCTCGTGTCCTCCAGCTTCACCATGCAAAAGGCCGTCTGGGACCAGGAACGGGGCAACAGGCGGAGTGCCAAGATCATGGTGGTGGCCACCTTCGTCCTCGGTGCGCTGTTCGTGGCCAACCAGTTCTACGAGTGGATCACCCTGTCGCACAATCCGGCCACGGATCCGACCCATACCGCCTTCGGGTCGCTCTTCTACATCATGTCCGGGGTGCACGGGCTCCACGTCACCCTCGGCCTGGTGGCGATGATCTTCCTCCTCGGCCGGCTGAAGGGCCCGAAGGGAGACCCCGGAGAGACGGCGGTGTTCCAGGGTGTCAGTTACTACTGGCACTTCGTGGACATCGTCTGGGTCGGCCTCTACTCCTGTCTCTTCCTCCTCAAATAGGTGCGACCCGGGATGCGTAGTCTCAGGGGTCGGTACCTGGCGCCCGCCGCGTTGGTGGGCTGCGTGGGCATCATCGGGTTGCTCGGGTTCTCATCCGGGTCGGTCCAGGCCGGCGCCTCGCCGACCACCACCTCGCCCAAGCTGACGGCTCCGGCTGCGAGGCCCACCCCGATGGGCACGCGGGAGAAGCCGAGCGTCTCGGGGCTGATCCAGAACCAGACGGAGTCCGAGCAGTCCGGCATCGCCTACGTGAACCTTCCGAAGTCCTTCATCGCGCCCGGCCAGGCCCTCTTCGCCGCCAACTGTTCGAGCTGCCACGGCCCCGAGGCGCTGGGAACGGTCCGGGCACCGAACCTGCAGGGCCTCGGGTCGGGCACGGTCGACTTCTGGGTGTCCACCGGCCGCATGCCCCTCGAGGACTCGAGCGTGCAGGCGACCCGCAAGCCACCGCGTTTCAACAGGCTCCAGACCCTCGAGATCGCATCGTGGGTGCAGTCCCTGACCCCGGGAGAGGGTGTCCAGGTGCCCCTGGTCAACACCAAGGCGGCCGATCTCGAGTCGGGGAGCGAGCTGTTCACCCTCAACTGCGCGGCCTGTCACACCATCACAGGAGCCGGTGACGCCCTCATGGACGGCGCCTACGCCCCCAGCCTCCACCTGGCCACCCCCACCCAGGTCGTCGAGGCGATCCGCTCGGGACCGGGCAACATGCCCCACTTCGGCCCGGGTGACATCACCAACAACGAGGCCCGCGATATCTCCGCCTACGTCACGGGTGTCATCCAGCACCCTGCCAACCCCGGCGGTGTCGGACTGGGCGGGATCGGCCCGGTCGGCGAGGGCTTCGTCGGCCTGCTCCTCGGTGTCGGTGTGCTGATGCTCGTCTGCTTCTGGATCGGAGACCGCACGTGAGCGACGAGCCCAGCCTCGAGGGTCCGCTGCCGCCGGCCGCCCTTGATGACCCGCACCTCCAGCCCTACGCCAAGCATCCCGAGGCCGCCCAGATGGTGGCCGCCATCGCCATGCTGGTCGGGTTCGCCGGCTTCATCGGGTTCGGCGTGGCCTACTGGGTCGCGGCCAACACCCAGTGGGAGGCCATCACACTCGGGATCGGACTGCTGTCCCTCGGCTTCGGCGTCACCGCCTGGGGCAAGTACCTGATGCCCCAGGGCCCCTTCGTGGAGGAACGGCACGAGTTCCATTCCACCGAGGCCGAGCGCGACGCCATGACCGCGGCCATCGTGGAGCGCGGTGGGATGGTGGTCAAGCGGCGCAAGATGTTGGGCGGCCTCTTTGCCCTGGGTTCGACAGCCATGGGCATCGTGCTGCTGTTCCCGCTGCTCCGCTCGCTCGGGCCCAAACCGTCGAAGAGCGAGTCCCCGCACGGTCAGACGGATACCTCATTGTTCTCGACCAACTGGAGGAGGGGCTCCCACCTGGTGGCCGTGGACGGTCGTGAGGTGTCCGTCGGCGACCTCGAGGTCGGCGGCGTGCTCACGGTGTTCCCCAAGGGCTTCATCGGCTCGTCCCCCGACCAGGTCATCCTCATCCGGCTGTCCGAGACGCTCCAGCCGCTCACCCCCCCCGGGCGCACGGACTGGGGCGTGGCCGGCTACGTGGCCTACTCGAAGATGTGCACCCACCTGGGGTGCCCGGTGGGCCTCTACCAGGAGCAGACCCAACAGCTCGTGTGTCCGTGCCACCAGTCGATCTTCAACGTGGTGGCCGGCTGCGTACCCGAATTCGGGCCTGCGCCCCGTCCGCTGCCACAGCTGCCCATCACCGTCGACACTGCCGGGTACCTCCGTTCCAAGGGTGGGTTCAACCAGGCGGTCGGCCCCGGCTTCTGGGAGCGGCCATGATCGACAAGACCATCGACACCTCGCTCCGCTGGGTCGACGACCGCCTCGGGGTGGCCAAGGGCGGGCGCACCTTCCTCGACAAGATCTTTCCCGACCACTGGTCGTTCATGCTGGGCGAGATCGCCCTGTACTCGTTCGTCGTGCTCCTCGCCACCGGAGTGTTCCTGTCGCTCTACTACGTCCCCTCCGCCTCGCAGATCATCTATCACGGGTCGTACCTGCCGCTGCGCGGCGAGCGGGTGTCCGAGGCCTACGCCTCCACGGTCGGGCTCTCCTTCGATGTGCGATCCGGCCTCCTCATGCGCCAGGCCCACCATTGGGCCGCCGACATCTTCCTCGGCTCGATCGCCGTGCACATGGCCCGGGTCTTCTTCACCGGCGCCTTCCGCAAGCCTCGGGAGTTCAATTGGATCGTCGGCGTGACCATGCTCATCCTGGGTATCGTCAACGGGTTCCTCGGGTACTCACTGCCCGACGACCTGGTGTCGGGTACGGGGATCCGCATCGCCTATTCGATCATCGAGTCGATCCCCCTGGTCGGAAGCTATCTGGCCTTCTTCGTATTCGGTGGGAACTATCCGGGCAGCGGAGTGATCATTCCCCGGTTCTTCATCATCCATGTGCTCATCGTGCCCCTCATACTCATCGGGTTGCTCGCCGCCCACCTCGGGCTGCTGGTCAAACAGAAGCACACCCAATTCCCCGGCAAGGGGAAGACCGAGCACAACGTGGTCGGATCGCCGATGTTCCCGACGTTCATGGCCAAGACCACCGGGTTCTTGTTCATGGTCACCGCGGTCATTTTCCTGCTGGGGGGGTTCGCCCAGATCAACCCCATCTGGCAGTTCGGCCAATACGAGCCGTACCAGATCTCCTACGCGGTCCAACCCGACTGGTACATGGGATGGCTTGACGGGGCATTGCGCATCATGCCCAGCTGGGAGTGGGTCGGCTGGGGCCACACCATCCCGCTCGAGGTCTTCCTCCCGGCGGTGATCTTCCCGGGTCTCATCTTCAACATCTTGCTCATCTGGCCGTTCATCGAGTCGAGACACACCAAGGACCTGGCGTACCACAACCTCTTGGACCGGCCCCGCGACCGTCCCAAGCGGACCGCAGCGGGAGCGGCCATGCTGATGCTGCTGGGCATGACCTTCTTCGCCTCGTCGACCGACGTGATGGCCAACTTCTTCCAACTGCCGTTGAAAGACGTTCTCTGGTTCTTCCGCTTCGCGGTGGTCATCGCCCCGATCATCGCCTATGTGGTGGCCTACAAGATCTGCCTGGAGATGCGTGCCGCCGAGGGGATCGGCAAACGAAAGCGTCCGCTCATCGTCGAGCGATCGGCAACCGGTGAATACTCCACTGTTCCGGCGCAACCCCGTCCCGGAGACGGTGTGGAAGAGCTGGACGCCGTTCCGGTGCCCACGTTCATCGACCAGACGCCACCGGAACTCGCCACCGGCGAGGGCGTACGCCGGGTGATGCGTTAGCCGAAGGGCTGGGTCTGGGCCAGAAGCTGGAGGCACGCGGCGGCGGGGCACGAGCCGATTGGTGGCCATGCTTCGCTGCCAGGCGCCGGTGAGAAAGCTGCCAAGGGGGGCGGGACGGGTGCCAGTGGGGTGCGGGCGCAGATGCAGGCGCCGATACGGGCGGCCTACCGACCGGCTGCGAGTACCCAACGGCCGGGGCGACGCTAGCCTCGGTGACCATGATCCAGACGTTCGAGCAGCTCATCGACCTCGGTCGGTACCCGGTGCACGATCTCGACGGCGGGCCGGGCCGCGCCGTGGTCGATCGGGCGCGTGCGCAACTGGCCGCCACCGGTGCGGTGGAGCTCCCTGGTTTCGTCTCCCCGGACGGGGTCACCGCCCTGGTGGCCGAGGCCGAGAGCCTGGCCCCTCGGGCCCACCACTCAGAAGGGGTGGGCACCGCCTACCTGGAGTACCCGGACTTCAGCCTTCCCGACGACCATCCGCGCCTGACCTGGGGTCACTATGCGGTGGGAGCGGTGGCCTACGACCTGATGCCCGAGGACTCCCTGCTGCGGAGGATCTACGAGTGGCCGCCGCTGCTCGGTCTGGTGGAAGCCATCCTCGACCGGGGGACCCTCTACCCCTATGCCGATCCGTTCGGTGCGCTCAACCTGGCGGTCATGGGCGACGGGGACGAGCTGCAGTGGCACTTCGACCAGACCGACTTCGTCGTCTCCCTGGCCATCCAGACCGCGGAGACCGGTGGCGACTTCGAAGTTGCTCCGAGGATCCGCACGTCGGATGAAGAACACTACGACCGGGTATCCGACGTCCTGGCAGGAGCCAGGGGTGACGTGGTCACGCTGCCCATGACACCGGGGACGCTCCTCGTGTTCGAGGGTCGGCATTCGTTGCACCGGGTCAGCCCCATCGGCGGTTCCCGGCGCCGCCATGTGGGGCTGCTCGCCTACGACACCTCGGCTGGCACCCAGGGAAGCGAGCTCCTGCGGGAGAGCCGGTACGGCCGCACCGTGCCCTTCGAGCGCGCACCGCTGGTGTGGCCCGTCTCGTGAGCGAGTTCGGGACCGAGTTCGGGGAGTCGTTCGTCGGCTCCGGACCGGACGCGGCGCATCTCAACACGGTGCTCGGCGCCAAGGGTGGCCCGGTGGAGACGGCCTGGACGACCGCGCTGGCCACACCACGCCCTGGACACGCTGCGTTTGTCACCATCCTGCGCCCGGGCATCCCGGCAAAGCCGATGACCCTGTTCGTGAACAAGGCCACAGTGACTGATCCGAAGCACTCCGGGCTCACCTGGGGTCCGGCCCAGGCCGGGGTGGCCTCGGGAGTGATGTGGGCGGTCGCCGACGGTATCGTCGACGCGTCGTTGGTCGACGACCTGCTCCTGATCTGCGCAGTCTGGGTCAGTCCTGAGGCCGACGATGAGGGATCGGTGTATACCAACAACCGTGAGGCCACCCGGCGCGCGTTGGAGTCGGGAAAGCACCACACGCCAACGTTGGACGAGGTGATGGCCGTGCGAGACGCTCCCCTGAACGGCTACTACCTGCCGCCGGGCACGGTCTGAGCGGTCATCGCGTCGTACCACCGGGCCGCCGCCAGTGGCCTGTGGGGCCGCCGGTCGACAGGTGGCGGCGTCGGGACCAACCGCCCTCCCTGAGCTCTGTCACATCGTTCTGAGAGCATGGCGGCATGACGGTCACAGCCGCGCATCCGACGAAGAGTAGCCGCGACGCCAGGGACGAAGGCGTGATCTCCGGAACGGCCAGCGAGGTCGACACGAAGGTGCTCCTCGACGCCATCGAGGCCATCGCATCGTTCGTGGCCGGCTTCCAACCATCCCGGTACAGCGGCGATGACGCCGCCACTCTCGTCTCCTCCTTCACGCGGGCGGAGCACCTGTGCAGCGCCGGCAAGACGTTGGCCGCCAAACGGGTGGCCGAGTCCAACCGTCATGTGGCTTCGGGCCACAGGAGTGCCGCCGAATGGCTGGCCAGACAGACCGGAGCGTCGATGGGGGAGGCCATCGACCTCCTCGCGTTGGGAGAGGCCCTCGAGTTCCAGCCCGGCGTGGAGGAGGCGTATCGCGGGGGAAAGCTCTCCCCGTCCCGGGCCAAGCTCGTCGCAAATGCGGTCAAGGTCAACCCCCGACGTGAAGACGAACTGCTCAGTGGGGCGGAAAAGGACACCCTGCGACAGTTGAAGGAGCGGTGCCTGAGGGCCAAGGCGGAGGGTCGTTCCTCTGAGGACGCTGCCAGTGCGCATGAGGCCATTCGTCGGAAGCGTCGATGCCGGACATGGACCGATGCCGACGGAGCCTTCCGACTCGATGCTCTCCTCACCCCGGATGCCGGCGCCCACCTGTTGGCCTCGTTGACCAAGGAGACCGACCGCTGGTTCGAACAGGCACGGGCCGTCGGTCTCCATGAGCCTCCTCAGGCCCATACCGCCGATGCGCTGGTGGCTCTGGTCACCGGTTGCAGCATCGTGGGCTCGAGCCCCGATGCCGGATCGCCGGCCGGTTCCAAGCCGGGTTCTCGGGCCCGGGCCGGAGATCGGGGGGGCAGAACGGGCCAGCCGGACAGAGCGGGCCAGCCGGACGCAGCGGGCCAGCCGGACAGAACGGGCCAGCCGGACGACGCAACGGGCCAGCCGGACGCAACGAGTCCTGCAGGACCGTCCGGAAGGTCGGGCAAGGCCGGCAGAGATGGTCAGCGGGCTGCGTCAGCCACGGTTCATCTGCGAGTGGATCTCGACGCCCTGCGCCGGGGCTCGGTATGTGATGGCGACGTCTGCGAGATTCCCGGCGTGGGACCGGTCCCGATTCAGACCGCCCGGTCCTTGATGGGGGATGCCATCACCGACCTGGTCATCACCAACGGGGTCGACGTGACGACCGTGTGCCACCTGGGTCGCTCCGTTCCAGCGCCGTTGAAGACCGCACTGATCGAGCGTGACGGTAGCTGCGTGGTTCCCGGGTGCGATGTGACCCGTGGACTCGAGATCGACCACTGGCGGATCGCGTTCGCTGACGGGGGACCGGCAAGCCTCGAGAATCTGGCCCGGCTCTGCGCGCACCACCATTACCTTCGCACCCACAAGGGTTTCCAACTGCGAGGTGGGCCGGGTCACTGGCAGTGGTGCCCACCGAAGACACCAAAAGCACCGATGTCTTCGGGCAGGCGAAAGCCGGGAAGAACGATGAAGGGTGCCAGCACGCGCCGGGCACCACCGCGTCTCTGACCCCAGTCACCCCACCCGCTGATGTGGCCAGAGTCCCCCCGGATGTCCGCAGAGTCCCTCCCCGGATGTCCGCAGGTCCCTCCCCGGATGTCCCAGAGTCCCCCCGGATGTCCCAGAGTCCCCCCGGATGTCCCCGGAGTTCAGAGTGGGAGCGGATTCGGACGGATCGTCCCGCCCGCCGTCCCGGTCAGACGGTGTCGGACTCAGACTGTCTGGGGGCCACCGGGACGTTCCCGCCCCGTCGGCTCTCCACTGTGGCGCCCACGGCACCTGAGAGGATCAGTGCAGCCCCCAGCGGGGCAAGCCACAACCCGAACACGAATGTCAGCACGGTGAACAGCGCGCCCATGCCGAGGATGAACGGCCAGATGCTCGATCCCGGGAACGACTCGACGGTGCCCGCACCTTCGGCGATGTCCGCCCCGGCGTCGTCGTCGGCCTGGGGCTTCATCTTCGACGACCACCACAGGTAGTAGGAGCCGGGGAACAGCCCGAGCAGCGCCGAACCGATCAACATCAGAAAGCCGCCGTCCTCGTAGCTGGTGAACCAGTAGACGATGCCGATGATGGCGAAGAACACGCCGATGCCGGCCAGGAACAATCCGTAGACCTTCACGAACTGGCCCCCACCTTCTCGCCCTCGTGCGACGGGTCGCTTGAGGGCTTGGTGGGCTTCCCGGTGTGGATCGTCCGGTGTTCGGGATGGTTGTAGTCCCAGGTGGGCCTCTCCGAACGGATCGGAGGCAGCTGTGTGTAGTTGTGATGTGGCGGCGGCGAGGTGGTGAACCACTCGAGAGCATGGCCGTCCCAGGGGTTGTCACCGGCCGGGATCGGGTTCCGCCAGGAGACCCACAGGTTCATGAGGAAGAACAGGAACGACGCCCCGATGATGAACGCTCCCACTGTCGAGATGACATTGAGTGTGGTCCAACCGTTGGAGGGAAGGTACGCGGCCACCCGTCGCGGCATGCCATCGAGGCCGACGAGGTACTGGGGCATGAACGTGACCCAGAACCCGATGAACAGTCCCCAGAAGTGCAGCTTGCCCAAGCCCTCCCGCAGCATGCGCCCGAACATCTTCGGGTACCAGAAATAGAAACCGGCGAATCCGGCGAAGACAGCCGTCCCGATGAGGACCTGATGGAAGTGGGCGACCACGAAGTAGGTGTCGTGGGTCATGAAGTCGACGGGGGGCGATGCCAGCAGCACCCCGGTCACCCCGCCCATGAGGAAGGCGAAGAGGAACCCGACGCAGAAGAGCATCGGGGTCTGGAAGCTCAGCTGGCCGCCCCACATGGTCCCGATCCAGTTGAAGAATTTGATCCCGGTGGGGATGGCGATCATGTAGGAGAGCAACGAGAAGAAGGGCAGGAGGACAACGCCGGTCGTGAACATGTGGTGGGCCCACACTCCGGTGGAGAGGGCGGCGATGGACATGGTGGCGAAGACCATGCCCTTGTACCCGAACAACGGCTTGCGCGAGAACACCGGGATGATGTCGGTGACCATCCCGAAGTAGGGCAAGGCCAGGATGTACACCTCTGGATGTCCGAAGAACCAGAACAGGTTCTGCCACAGCACCGGCACGCCGCCGCCCTGGACGGTGAAGATATGGGTGCCGAAATGGCGATCGCAGAAGAGCAGGACCACCGCACCGAACAGCACCGGGAAGGCGATGAGGATGAGGATGGCGGTGACCAGCATGTTCCACGAGAAGATGGGCACCCGGAACATCGTCATGCCCGGGGCCCGCAGGTAGAAGATGGTCGCGCACAGGTTGACGCCGGTGAAGATGGCGGAGAACCCGGTGAGGGCGAGGGCCATGAGCCACAGGTCGGCCCCGGCACCAGGGGAGTTGGTGGCGTTGGACAGGGGCGCGTATGCCACCCAGCCGAAGCTCGCCGCGCCACCGGCAACGAGGAACCCGGACATCATGGTGATCGAACCACCCAGGTACAGCCAGTAGGAGAGGGCGTTGAGGCGGGGGAAGGCCATGTCCGGAGCGCCGACCTGCAGGGGCACGATGTAGTTGGCCAGACCGCCGAAGGCGAAGGGCCCGGCGAACAGGTAGAGCATGAGGCTGCCATGCATGGTGAACAGTTCGTTGTACGTCTGGAAGCTGACGATGGAGGCGGTCGGGGTTGCCAGCTGTGCCCGGATGACCAGAGCCATGATGCCGGCGATGAAGAAGAGCACCAGTGAGGTGATCATGTAGCTCTTGCCGATCACCTTGTGATCGGTGGAGGTCAGCCAGTTGATGAGTCCCGTCGGGCCCTCGTGATGGGCGTGATCGCTCTCCCCGTGGTCGGCGCCGGGGGCGTGACCGTCCGGTCCGCCGGGCTGCTCCGGGGCGATCAGACCGGGGGGCTCGATCGTCGTCGTCATTGGTCTCCCTTTGCCTGAGAGGGCGTGTTGTAACCGCTTCCGTTGGTGACGTGGGTGTCGATCGGCGGATTGTCCTGCGCCGAGGAGCCCGACCGCGGCAGGGTGTGCCCGCTGGCTGCCTCGCCCTTCGACCATCGAGCGAACGCCGCCGGGCTGACAGCCCGCACCGTGAACAGCATCTCCGAGTGGTAGAGGCCGCAGATCTGGGTGCACTGACCGTTGTAGGTGCCGGGGTTGATCACGTTGAGGTCGAACCGGTTGGTCACCCCGGGCAATGCGTAACGGCTGAAGTTGAAGTCCCGCACGTAGAAGCCGTGGATGACGTCATCGGACATCAGGGTGACCTGGACGGTCTGGCCGACCGGGACCACCATCTGCGGCCCGTGGTTTCCGGGCCCGTTGGTCGTCTCGCCGGCCACCCCCACGTTGAGGTCGGGATAGTCGAACCGCCAGCCCCACTGGAATGCGGTCACGGTGACGTCGACCACCGGCTTTCCGGTCGAGGTCAGGGTGGCGTTGATCGGCTGGATGGCGTCGACGTTGTTCTCGGTGAGCACGGTGAAGAGGAACAGGAACGCGACGATGATCACCGGGATCACGGTGTAGAGGATTTCGATGGGGACGTTCTCGTGGAACTGCCGGGGCATCTCGTCGGAGCGCTTCCGGTAGCGGATGATCGTCCACAGGATCAGCAGGCCCACCGCACCGCCGACGATGATGCCCGTGGTCATCATGCCCGAGTAGAGCCTGAAGGTCTCCTGCCCCTGCTTGGTGGCACCCCTGCTGGCGCCGTAGCTCGGGTAGGCGTTGCATCCGGCCAGCACCAAGGGTGCGCCGATGGCCAACAGTGCACCCCGGCGCCGCCAGCGACGACCTCGCCCGGGGCGCCCGGGGCGCACCGGAACGGGGCTCGGCCCAGGCTCGCCGACGGGTGCTGACACGGGTGCTTCGGCACCGCGCTGCGGGAGTGGGGAGCCGGTTGTGAATGCGTTCACGGCGATGACACTAGTGGGCACGGGAGCAGAATTAGAAGTTGAGCGGCGGCCTACGGTGTGCCCGGCAAATTCCCAGTTCAGGAAGGTGCTATCCAGACCCGAGGAGCGATGGTCACGGTGAGCGGTCGCTGCTGCCGTTCCCCGACTCTCGTGCGGCCCACGAAAACACCCCGTGGGCCATGGTCGAAGAAGCGGCATCGGCCCGTCGGGTGAACACCGTGCGCCGGACGAGCTGCACCCCTGGGTCGTCGGGCGCGGCCAGCCAGGCCAGCTCAGCGAGGTGCCCGGCCAGGCGCAGGGCGGCATCGTCGGGCCCGGGACCAGGGCTGTTGCTCCCTGCGGGGCCCGGCTTGTGCTCGTCCCCGCCTGCGAGGGCCAGGGCCCGGTCGGCCAGCACCCCGGCTCCCCCGGCCAGATCGGCCAGCTCGACGGCCAGCGAGCGCTCCGGAGCCGGCTTGAGCGTGGCCGGGTTGCCGTCCCACCACCCGCCGTAGAGGCGCCACACGGTCCGAACGATGAACTCGGGCTCGTCGTAGACGGGCTGGAGGTAGGGCCGCTCCATGAGCCTGGCCGGGGGCACGACGGTGTGGATGACCTCATCGAGGCGGGCACCACCGTTCATGAGGGCAAGCGTCTGCTCCACCAGTGACTCGAGGAGCTCCGCAGTGTCGGTCAGAGCCTGACGAACCCGGTCGGACCCGACCACCGGGTAACCGTGTCCGGGGAGGAGCACCTCGGGACCGCCGCCCGGGGAGTCGAAGAGTGCCAGCATGCGGCGCAACGCGTCCGCCCACTCGGCCGGGTAGCGCTGGACCTTCTGGGGGTTGCCGGCATTGGGAGACGCCCAGATGAACAGATCTCCGCAACACAGGACCCGGTTTTCAGGAAACCACGTCCAGGTGTGATCGTCAGTCTCCCCTCTGGCGTGATGGAGCTCTGCCCTCTTCCCCCCGATGTCGAGATCGAGCCGGTCGGCGTAGGTGCGATCGGGATAGCGGTAGTCGGTGGGCCATTCCAGCGAGTCGATGTTGAACTGTCGACGATTGATGATGCCGTTGTACCCCGCGGTCAGGATGTAGCGGTCGAAGCGGGCGGGCAGCGCCTCGTGAGCCACCACAACCGGTTCGGGCCATCCGGCCCCGGTGGATTCCGCCGCCCACACCGGCACCCCGAAGACATGATCGATGTGCCCGTGGGAATAGATCGCGGTGTTGAGACGACCCTGCGACCAGGTGCGGATGGTGCGGTGTACCTCGGCCGCCGTGAGGGCGCTCCCGGTATCCACCAGCAACAGGCCTTCAGCGGTGCTCACAGCCGACACATTGGCGAATGACGGGACGAAGGCCACTCCGTCGGCCACCTCGGCGAGGCCGGTCGACGGTCGCAGGGGATGGATCTCCGCCGTGGAGACCTCCCCGTTCCAGAGCTTCTCGGCTACCGCCAATACGTCATGGGCGTCGGACAATGACGGTCCCCCTTTCGCCCTGAGGTGAAATCTAGCCCGGCTCGGTGGCTCTCGACCCGGTCGCGGGGAGTGGCGCCGTCGCACGGGGTCTGGCTGGACGCACCAGCGGGTCTGGCAGGAGGAGCCTCGTCTGGGCGGTGCACCCGGACCTGCCCTCCGGTGCGATCAGCGGGTGGAGTCGTCGGGGGGCATGAGCCGGGAGGACACCCGGCCGGCCAATTTGCCGATCTCCCTGATCGTGCGTTTGACCTGTACCTCGGCCTCGGGCCGGTAGTTGGTCACCACCTGTTTTCCGGAGGCGACCGCCGAACCGCTGACTCGACCCGCCCATCGGGCGGCAGCTCCGGGGGTGGTCGGAGCCGCCGCCGGTCGGCCGCCGTTCGAGCAAGTGCCGGCACCCGAGCCCGTGCCGGCACCCGAGCCCGTGCCGGCACCCGAGCCCGTGCCGGCACCCGAGCCCGTGCCGGCACCCGAGCCCGTGCCGGCACCCGAGCCCGTGCCGGCACCCGAGCCCGTGCCGGCACCCGAGCCCGTGCCGGCACCCGAGCCCGTGTCCGTCGCGAAGCCCCCACCAGCGCCGCCGCCGACCCCGTTGTCAAGGACGGTCGCCGTCGTTTCGATCACCGAGGACCCGTCACGCGCTCCCGCATGGACGGCGCGGTGCGCCTGGCCGGTCCGGGTCAAGGTGGCCACGCGGAACAGCCCGACCGCTCCGAATTCGACGACGATGATTCCTGCGATGTCCGGACGGAGCGCGGACACGAAGGGAGCCAGCGCGATGACGACCGACAGCGCCATGGCGAGGAACAGATGGAGCCGTTGGCCACAGATCCGCAAGAGCCCGAGGGGACCCTGTGCGGTCACGGCCAGTGCGAACAGGGCGATCGCACTTCCGACCAGCAGGCCACCGTTGGCGACGTGGACGGAGATGTCTGCATACACCAGGGCCACCACGATCTCGGTGGCCTGGATGACCCAAAAGGGCAGCCACCGCTGCCGTTGAGTTCGGCCACCGGCCGGGTTCAGTTGCTCCGGACCGATCTCCTCGCTCATCGGCTCCGCACCGGAGCGATCAGGAAGATGGGCCCGAGCCGTCGCCGTTCGACTCGGAGGGGGTCGACGTCTGGGCCGGGGGCGTGATCGCGGCTGGAGGTGTGGCTTGGGCCACCGAGTTGGTGCCCCCGGATTTTGTGCCGGCTCCGTCGTCGGATCCGCCTTCTTCGAGACCCTTCTTGAACTCCTTCTGGGCCGAACCCAGCGATCGGGCCAACTTGGGGATCTGCGTAGAGCCGAACAAGACCAGTGCAACAACAATCAAGACGATGATGCCTTGTTCGCCGAAGAGATCGGCTGGCGGGCTGAAATGCATGACGGTGTCTCCCTTGTTGGATGCGTGTACCAGGTTAGACCTGTCCGGTCCGGGTCGCTGCGCAGCAGCTACCGGGGTGTTCGGCGCGGCACCAGTGCCCGGACGAGCACCTCACCCGGCCAGGAACACCCCCAGGCAGAGGGCGGTTACCGAGGCCAAGGCCCCGACCGCGCCCCAGATGGCCGTTCCCCGCTTCGTCCTGGCCCGTTGATGGAGGAACACTGCCACTCCGGCGACGGCAACCACCACGATCTTGACGACGAGGACGGCTTTCCAGGCCGAGGATGCATCCTTGACCGTCAGGGCGCTGATGTTCCAGAACCCGGTGATCACCAACACGGCATAGGCCGGCCACAGAAGCCGTCCGAGCGCCTGGCCCACCTTCTTCGGTGCGTCCTCCCCGAACGAGCGGACGGTGGGGAGCAGGCCGACCACCGTGAATTGCCCACCCACCCAGATGGTGGCCGCCAGTACGTGCAGGATGAGGCGGAAGCCGCCGAGCCCATCCGAGAGGGATGGTGCAGTACTGGCGACATGGGCCACGTTGCCGGCAATGTTCATGTCTCATCCCGTCGATGCGTAGTGTCGGCGTGTCTCGCCGGCCTTGTCCTCGCCGCCTGTCCTCGTCATCCGTCCCGCCGTCCCGCTGTCCGGCCGTCCCCCTGTCCGGCCGTCCGTCCCGCCGTCCCGCTATCCGGCCGTCCGTCCCGCCGTCCCGCTGTCCGGCTGTCCGGCTGTCCGGCCGTCCGGCCGTCCTATCCGTCCGGTCCTATCCGGCGCGTCCCCGTCTCGCCGACCTACTTGCCCGACCAGTTGGGCTTGCGCTTCTCGGCGAAGGCGATCGGACCCTCCATGGCGTCGGCCGATCCGAATACCACGGGCACGGCGGCGTTATTGATGGCCCACCCCTCGGCGTCGGGCAGCTCGCCGGCCTGCTTCATCACCCGCTTCGAGGTGCGCACGGCCAAAGGCGCGTTGTCGGCGATCGTTGTGGCCAGCGCCATCGCCTCTTCCATCAGTTTGTCCGCCGGCACGACCCGGTTGATCAGTCCCAATTCGAGAGCGCGCCGCGCGTCGATCGGGTCACCGGTCAGGGCCAGTTCGAGGGCGATGGCCGGGGGGATCCGTTTCGGCAGCCGGATCAGTCCCCCCGCCGCGGCCATGAGGCCGCGCTTCACCTCGGGGATCCCGAATTTGGCCTCCTCGACGGCCACCACCAGGTCACACGAGAGCATGATTTCACACCCGCCCGCCAGGGCCGACCCGTTGACGGCGGCGATGAGCGGCTTGGCGAAGTCGCGCTGGGCGATTCCGCCGAACCCACCCTTGGCCCCCATGATGTCCGCGGCCTCGCCCGCCGTGAACGCCTTGAGGTCCATGCCTGCGCTGAAGGCCTTGTCCCCGGCACCGGTCACGATGACCACCCAGCAGTCGTCGTCGGCCTCGAGCTCGTCGAATGCGGCCGCGAAGGCCAGCGAGACCGCCCCGTTGATGGCGTTCCGGGCCTCGGGCCGGTTGATGGTGAGGATCTCGACATGACCCCGTCGCTCGCGTTCTAGTTCGGACATGGCGGGTCTCCCGTGCTCGCTCAACCTGTGGCCAGACGGTAGCGCGCCTCGCCGGGCTCGACGACGATCGAGGACCCGACGAGCCCGGGAACGTCCAAATGACCCACCGTGGCGGCGACCTCGTCATCGGCCGGGGCGAGTGCCATGTGGCGACCGTCGGGGAGGCGGGCGAGCAGCGGCGCTCCGATCGGCGCACCCTGGTCGTCCCTGATCACGGTGGCGGCGATGACGGTGGCCGGGGTCGGTTCGGCGACTTCGAGAGCCACCTCCACCGCGGTGGCGTCGATCTCGGCTTGGGCTGAAGTGGTGTCACCCTGGTGGTATCCCGCCGGTGGGGGAGCCGTTCCGTACACCCCGATGGAGTGCTTGGTGACGAACCACCCGAGCCCGGTGGTCATGCCCAGGCGGACTCCCGCGTCCCCGCCGCTCCCGCCACCCCCGCCACCCCCGCCACCCCCGCCACCCACGCCACCCACGCCGCCCCGGTGAGGCGCCGACGCAGGATCTCGCAGGATGTCGGTCACGGTGGCGATGCTGTGGCTGGTGTAGTTGTTGCCCGGTCCGCCGAAGTAGGGCAGGCCGCCGGTGACCGTGAGTCCTCGCGAGTCGTCGAGGGCGATCCCGAGTGCGGCTGCGGCCAGCTCGACGGCCGAGGGGAAACACGAGTAGATGTCGAGGACCTCGATGTCGTCGATCCCGATGCTGCCCCCCCGATTGCCCCCGATGCTGCCCCCCGATTGCCCCCGATGCTGACCCCCGACTGCCCCGACCCCCCGACCCCCCCGACCGCCCCGACCGCCCCCGCCACTCTCTCCCCGACCGGCTGCCGACGAGGCGGCTGCCGATGCAGCCCTCCCGGCCGCGGCGATGGCGGGCGAACGACCCGGATCGGGGCGGGCTGTCGGGAACCGGACGTCCGTGGCGTCGGCCCCCGACCAGACGAAGACGGCCCGATCGGCGACCCCGGCACGTCGGGCTTCGGCCAGGGAGCACACCAGGAGGGCCGCCCCTTGGTCGGACCCGAGGTAGGCGCACATCCACTTGGTGTAGGGGTCGCAGACGAGACGATTGTCGGCCGATGGCGTGGCGATGTCCGCGGCGGTGCGCGCCTCGCGGAACCAGGCGTAGGGATTGGCTGCGGCCACCTCGGTGAAGGGGGCCAGCAGCTCCCCCATGACCTGACGGTGCCCGGCGGCGTCGCGTCCGGCCCGCGCCGCCACCACGCTCTCGAACAGGGGGTAGATGTGCACGGGCAGGAGCAGGCCGATGGCGGCCTCTGCCGGACCTGTCCCGGGGAGGTCGTCGCCGACCACCGGATCCGGCGGGAGTTGGGTCCGGCCCGGTTCCGGGGGCATCCCCGCCGCCCGCCGGGCGCGGGACGACCGGATGGCCTCAGCGCCGGCGATCAAGGTGACCGAGAGGGCACCTTCGGCGATGGCGCGGGCGGCCCGGTTGACCAGCCATTGCGGGCTGTTGCCCCCGATGGTCGTCACTTCGCAGGCAGTGGGGCGGGCACCGATCCGCTCGGCCAGTTCGGTGGCCGGGGCCGGCCCGGAGCGGGACAGGATGTCCACCACCGACAGGCGGTCGATCCTGTCCCGGAGCGCCGGAGCCGCGGCGAGTGCCTCTTCGGCCGCCCGGGCCATCAGATCGACGGACGTCACCAGTTCGGTGCGCTCGATGGACTGGCCCGACGCCACGACCACCGGCAGGCGTTCGGGGTCGTAGGCGGTGGTGTTCATCGGAGGGAGGGGGATTTGCCTGGCTCGGGGTGCAAGCTACCATCGCCATCCGTCAGGCACCGTCCGGATCGGGTGAGCGGCTGATGCCGGACGGCTCGCTCCGCACTGGCGCAGGACTGGATGAGCGCACTGGGAAAGGTGGGGACGTTGTCCTCGATTGGTCAGCCACCGACGAGCGACGGCCCCGCCGTCGGCGGATCCGCCCACCCCTTCCTCTTCGGTGTGGCCACGGCGGGGTTCCAGATCGAGGGCGGTTACAACGGTGCGGGTCAGGTGGCCAACAATTGGCTGGCCTGGGAGCAGGTGGGTCGGGTCGAGCCCTCGGGGAACGGAGTCGGCTTCTGGGACCGGCCGGAGGAGGCACTTGACCGTGCCGCCGGCCTGGGCTGCAACAGCTTCCGTCTGAGCGTGGAGTGGGCCCGGGTGGTCCCTGACCCCGACGGTGTGGACGCCGCCGCCCTGGAGCGTTACGCCTCCATCGTCCGGGCCTGTCTCGACCGCGGCCTCGAGCCGTTGGTCACGTTGCACCACTTCACCCATCCGGCATGGCTGGGCGAGGACTTCTGGCTGCGGCCCGACGCCTCCCACCGCTACCGGTCCTGGGCGGAACTGGCCGTCGAGGCGCTGGCCCCCATGGTGCGTTACTGGGTCACCATCAACGAGATCAACGTCCTGGCCGTCGGGACCTGGTCGCTCGGGATGTTCCCGCCGGGGCGCCGGTTGGCTCTCGGGGATGTGGCCATCGCCGAGGACAACCTGCTCGCCGCTCATGTGGCCGGCTACGAGGTCATCCATCGGGCCCGTCCCGACGCCGTCGTCACCACCAACAACTCGTGCATGAGCATCTACGAGTACGACCGGCTGCTCCTCGATGTGCTGCTCGCCCGCAGCATGGGGGTCGAACAGGACGAGGTCGGTGAGTGGCTCGCCGAGCGCCGTCGCCAGCACGACCGCACGTTCCCACCGGTGGGCGGGGTCGAACGCCTGCTCCGCCGGTTCAGCGCGGCGATGGCGCCCTACGGGGCCGGCCGGGGGGGCGCGGGTGCCCGGTCCGGGTTCTTCCAGACCGGTCCTCCCGGAGCCGGCTCCCCTGGGACCGGTTCCCCCCGAACCGGAAGGCTGGTGCACGGTCTGCCCAACCGGGCGGTGAAGGCGGTCTACGGGAGTCCGCACGAGCGCACGCTCGACGCCGTCGGCCTCGACTATTACGAGCCGGTGGCCTCCCGCCACTTCCGGCTGCCCGGGCGGCGGACGTCCGGCGGCCGCAACAACTCCCCGACCCGGGAACTGTGGGACGACGCGCCCGACCCGGCCGGGCTCACCGCCTGGCTCAGGGCCCAGGCCGCGCTCACCCCGGGGCTCCCGTTCTGGGTGGTGGAGAACGGGTTGTGCAACCGGGTCGCCCAGGGGCGGTCGTATCCCCGCCTGGACGGATGGGACCGTCCCCGCTATCTGCGGGAGAACATCGCCGCGGTGATGGCGGCCGCCGACGCGGGCGTCCCGGTCCAGGGCTACTGGCACTGGTCGTTGGTCGACAATTACGAGTGGGGATCGTACGAGCCCCGGTTCGGGATCTACGGCGTCAACCGCCACCATGGCGAGCACGGCATGCACTGGTTGGACACCGACTCGCTCGGGGACGACGCCGCCGGCGCCTACCGCCGGATCATTGCCGGCCTGCGGGCGGGAGACCGGTCGGTGCTCGGCGAGGGCTGAGCGGGCCGCGCCGAGGGCGCTGTCGCTGTCGCTGGCGCTGCCGTCGCTGTCGCTGTCGCTGGCGCTGTCGCTGTCGCTGTCGCTGTCGTCGGCGGCGGCGCGGTGGCGGCGCGGTGGCGGCGCGGTGGCGCGGTGGCGCGGTGGCGGGCTTCAGCCGTCGGTGTTCCGGCCCAGGCCGGCCAGCACCTGTTCGGCCTGGTCCACGATCTGGGCGACCAGGCTGGCTGCGGGCATCAGGGTCTGGATGGCTCCCACCCCCTGGCCGGTCGGGTAGCACTCGCGGTCGGGATCGATGCCCCGGGTGTCCTCGTCCCCACCGAGGTGGAACGCCCCGTCCTCGATGGATCGGCCGAGCTGGGCGGGAAACGGGCTGAGGTCGGCGGGATGCTCATCGAAGAAGGTGGTGTACTGGTTCCGGACCACACGCATGGTCTTGCCGGAGAAGGCCCGGCTGATGGTGGTGCCGTCCTCCTTGGTCCGTACCAGGGCGTCCTTGTAGCCGGCCACCGCCCGGGCCTCGGGAGTGGCGATGAAGCGGGTGCCGATCCACACCCCGTCCGCTCCGAGGGCCAGGGCCGCGGCCAGGCCCCGTCCGTCGAAGATACCGCCGGCCGCCACCACCGGGATGTGGGCGCCGACGGCGTCGACGATCTGGGGGACGAGCGGCATGGTGGCGACCAGGCCGGTATGGCCGCCGGCTTCGGTGCCCTGGGCGACCACCACGTCGCATCCGGCCTCGAGCGCCCGCCGGGCGTGGTCCACCTTGCCGCACATGTTGATGACCAGCACGTGGTGGCGGTGGCAGAGGTCGACCACCTCTGCCGGAACGCCGAGGCCGGCGACGAAGACCGAGGCGCCCCCTTCGATGATCTGCTCGACCTGCCCGACGAGGTCTCCGGGCATGGCGGTGAGCAGGTCGACGCCGAAGGGCTTGTCCGTGGCTTCACGGACGCGGGTGATCTCGGACACCATCTGTTCGTTGGACATCGTCGAGGCGCCGAGGCAGCCGAACCCGCCGGCCTCGGACACCGCCGTCACCAGGGGCGCGTAGGACACGCCACCCATACCCGCCAACATGACCGGGTGGTCGATGCCGAGCACGTCGGTCAGCCTGGTCTTCATCACGGTCTCCTCGTTCGGTGCGCGTCTGCGTGAACCCTAATGGGGGTCGACACAGCCTCAGAGCCTCAGAGCAGGTAGGGGCAGTGGCGGCAGCCCGATCCGCAGCACTGCTGGCGGTCCGCCAGCTGCGCCGCGGTCAACACGAAGAGCCCGGTCTCGGGATCGAGGTAGCCGGCCTCACCCCGGGCCATGGCCGTCCGATGGGCAGCGATGATCTCCTCCCACCGGGGGTGCTCCGGCGCCAACCGTGAGGGGTGGGGCAGATCCAGCGACCGGTCGGCCCGGCGCTCGGGGGCCCGGTCGCGCTCGCCGCCGGCCGCCCCGTCGACGGTCTCCATCACGGTGAGGGCGCGGTCGGGGAGAATCCTGAGGAGGGGGACCCGGTCGGCGCGTCGACAGGGGCCGGATCCTCCGGGCTCTCCGCACGGTCGGAGCGTTGCTCGCCGCCGCGGCCGCCGTGCGGGTCCGGGTCCGGGTCCGGGCCGGCGTCGGTGGGCGAGTAACTGGGCACGAAGTCGCGCTGGCGCACGAGGGCAAGCGCGGCGACGGCACCGATCAGGGACACGACGGAGGCGATGCCCATCAGGTGGTCGAACGTGGCCGTGAAACCGACCCGGTAGGCGCTGAGCAGCGCATGGCGCGCGGCCAGGTAGGGGATCGCCGATGCCACCTGGCGGACACCGCCCTCGGCCAGGGCACCGGACATCGCCGAAGGGGCGTGGGCGAGCACGAGACGTCCGCTCGGTGTGCCCGCCAGGGCGGTGACCGTGGCGGGGCGGATCTGGCTCAAGAAGACGGCTCCCAGTCCGGCGATGCCCGTGGCGATACCCACCTGGCGAAAGGTGTTGGATGCACCAGACGCCATACCGCTGTGCTCCGGTGGCACGACCGAGACGGCGGCCGATGCCACCACCGGATTGGTGATCCCGATGCCGACGCCGGCGACGATGAATCCGGGCAGGAGCACCGTCCACGTCGAGTTGGGACCCACATGCGTGGCCAGATCGCAACCCAGGGCGATCAGGATCAGTCCCAATCCGAGCAGGTAGCGCGAGCTGACCTTGACGGTGAGCTTCCCGGCAATGGGGGAGATGACGAAGGCGAGCACGGTGATGGGCAGGAATCGGATACCCGCGGCGAGGGGCCCGTAACCGAGGATGTCCTGCATGTAGAAGTTGAGGTAGAGGATCATGGCGAAGATGGACGCGGAAAGCGTGAACGCGGTCACCGACACCCCGACCATGGCCGGCCGCTTGAACAGCGAGAGATCGAGCATCGGATCCGATCCTCGCCACTCGGCGACGAGGAAGATCGCCATCAGGACGGCCGACCCCACCAGCAGGCTCAGGATGGTCGAGCTGGTCCAACCCTTGGAGTTGCCTTCGACCAGGGCATACACCAGCACGAACAGTGAAGCTGAGAACGTGACGAACCCGATCCAGTCGATGTGTCGTTCGGTGGGGGACTTCGAATCCTGCACTTTGGCCAAGGTGACGACGATGGCCGCGATTCCGATGGGGATGTTGATGAAGAAGATCCACCGCCATCCGATACCACTGGTCAGTGCACCACCGATCAGCGGGCCGATGGCCCCGGCGCCCCCGATCACCGCCCCGTAGGCGCCGAAGGCGGTGCCACGCTCCTTGCCCGAGAAGGCCTGGGCGATGAGGGCCAGCGAGGTGGCGAACATGATGGCACCGCCGACTCCCTGGACACCGCGGGCCAGGGTCAGCATGAGCGGGCTCGTCGACAGCCCGCATACCAGTGAGGACGCCGAGAAGATGGCGAGACCGATGGCGAACAGCCGACGTCGGCCGAAGATGTCCCCGATGACGCCTGCCGTGAGCAGGAACGCGGCCAGGGTCAGGGTGTAGGCGTCGATGACCCACTGCAGATCGGAGAAGGTGGACCCGAGCGAGCGCTGGATGGCCGGGAGGGCGACATTCACCACGGTGATGTCCAACAGGAGCATGAAGGTGCCCGTGCACACGGCCAGGAGCGTCCACCACTTGCGGTCCATCACACCCCCTCCCGGCTATCGATAGCCAGATACGGTTGCCGGGTCGATCCGGTTGCGCTGCGACCGCGCCGGTCTCGGGCCTGTGCACGAGTGTTGCCCACCGCCGGGCCAATTGCCACAACCACCTCCCAGGTGCCTGGCCGGCTGCTCACCGGGTCAGCTCACCGGGTCAGCGGGGCTCGCCGGCTGCGGCTCGGGAGGTTCGGGCGATCACGTTGTCCCGTACGTCGTGGAACGGTCATGGGCCCGGACTCCGGTGAAGGCCAGCTGGCCGGCCGCGGCGGCCAGATCCGAGCAGAGCTCGTCGACGACGAGGCGGTGGCCGGCCTGCACGGTCGCGTGCAGGCTGTCCGGCGGGGTCTGGCGGTCGAAGAACCAGCCTCCCCGGTCGGCCAGCGCGTCACCCAGGGCGAAGGTGTCGATTGGCCCATCATCGGCATCCGCACCGAACGCGAACACAGTGGCATCCGGGTCACCCCGGACGGCCAGCCCCGGGATACCCGTGATGGCCGTTTGCAGCGCCGTTGCCGCCTGGTGGGCGTCTTCGGCCAGCCGGAGGTATCCGTCGGCACCCAGGTGGTGGAGCACGGCCCAGCCGGCCGCGATCGGCCCCGCGGGTCGGGTGCCCGCCATGGACGGTGACCCGTAGAGGCCACCGAGCCAGTTGGTGGTGACGAACGGTTGCAGGCGGGCCAGTTCGCGCCGGCTGTAGAGGATCACCGAGACCCCCTTGGATGCGTACCCGTACTTGTGGAGGTCGGCGGAGATCGAGGTCACCCCGGGCACGGCGAGATCCCACGGTTTCGTCAGGTGCCCGAGCTGGCCGAGGAACGGAAGGATGAATCCGCCCAGGCAGGCGTCGACGTGGCACAGGATGCCGTGTTCGAGGGCGACGGCGGCAAGGTCGGGGATCGGGTCGATGATCCCCTGGGGGTAGGAGGGGGCGGAGCCCACGATCATCACCGTGGAGGAGTCGACGGCGTCGGCCATGGAGTCCACGTCGGCGGAGAAGTCGGGCCGGACCGGTACGCGGCGCGACTCGATGTCGAAGTAGTGGGCCGCCTTTTCGAACGCTGCGTGGGCCGAGGTGGCGAGCACCATGTTCGGGTCGGTCACGCCCCGCTCCTCGCGGCCCCAGTCCCGGGCCGTCTTGGTCGCCTGCAGCAGCGACTCGGTGCCGCCCGAGGTGAGATAGCCGCGGACGCCCTTTCGCTGCTCGACGGGAAGGCGGTCGGCTCCGAGAAGCCCGGCGGTGATGGCCACGATGTCACGCTGCATCCGTTCGAGGCTGGGGAAGACAGCGGTGTTCAGTGCGTTCTCGGCCGCGTACATGGTGGCGGCCCGAGCCAGGAGTTCGTGTACCTCGTCCCCGGCCGAGTAGACCAGGCTGAACACGCGCCCTCCCCGCCAATCCCGGTCGTCCTTCCGAAACTCGCCCATCTGGGCCAGCACCCGGTCGGCATCGAGACCGCGGGTCGGGAGCCGGTGGGGGTCGGGCACGCTCGAATCCTATGGCCGACCCCGGCGTCCCACCCGGTGGCCGATCCCGGTCAGGTGATATCCCGTTGGACCAGGATGACCGAGCCCGAGCGCGGCGAAGAACAACCCGTAGCCCAACATCAACAGGGTGCCCTGCCACCAATTGAACAGACCGAAGTCGGCGCCCCGACCTCGGGTCAGGTTGGATGCCGCGGTCGCAGCCCCGGTGGGCACCCATCTGGATGCGCCGTGGACCAGGCTCACCAGGATGCCTTCCAGGATGATGAACCATCCGAGACACACGACGATGGCTGCCACCTGGTTGGTGAGGACCGACCCCACACCCACGCCGAGTATGGCGAAGAGCGCGAAGACCAGGATCATCCCGGGTGCGACAGCCGGTATCTGTCGCGCCAGGGATGAGAACGACCCGCCCTGGGCCGAGAGGGTGATGCCGCCGGCGATGAGGGTGACCAACAACATGAGCACGGCCAGCACCGCACCCAGGATGGCGGCGGTGAGGAGCTTCGCGCCCACGAAGCGGGGCCGGTGTGGGGTCACGAGGAACGAGGTGGTCACTGTCTTGTGCCGGAACTCGACGGTCACCATGAGGGTGCCGAGCAGGAGGGCGAAGAGGTAGCCCTCGAACCCGGAGCCGAGAAGATTTCTCAGCTGTTGGGTCGTGTGGGGATAGTTCTGGACTCCGAACGAAGACCCGCCGCCTCCGCCACCGCCGCTGCCGTGGTTCACGAAGTACACCAGGATGAGCAGGCCGTCGATGACCAGGGCGATGCCGGTCAGGACCCACGGGATGGCGGTGGTCCGGATCTTGAGCAGCTCCGACCTGATGCCGGCGATCATCCCGCACCTCCGGGCATCGACGCCGACCCGGCGCCCGACGCGGAGCCGAAGGGGGCAGCCTGGCCGCCGGCGTTGGCGACGGCGAGGTCCGGATCGGCCGCATCGAAGCCGTGGGTCAGGCTGAGGAAGACGTCCTCGAGACTGCCCCGTTCGTGGACGAGCTCGTAGAGGACGATCTGGTGCTGGGCGGCCAGCGGCCCGAACCACTCGGGCGTGGCCCGGTCGATGACAAGTGTGTCCGGCGATGTCTGGCGGTAGGCCACCGGGATGGCGTCCAACACGGTGATCAGGCGGGGCAGCTCGGGGGTGCGGATGCGCAACCCGGTGCTGGTTCCGGCCTGGGAGGCCAGATCGGCCAGCGTGGTCTGGAGAACGAGCTTCCCGTGGGAGATGATGACCACGTCGTCGACGGTCTCCTCCATTTCGGAGAGCAGGTGGGACGAGACCAGCACGGCGTGCCCGATCGAAGCCTGATGTCGGATGAACGTGCGCAGCCACTGGATGCCCTGGGGGTCGAGCCCGTTGGAGGGTTCGTCGAGGATCAGGATCTCGGGATCTCCGAGCAGGGCGGTGGCCAGTTGCAGGCGTTGTCTCATGCCCAGGGAGAACTTGCCCACCCGGCGGCGGGCGACATCGGACAGCCCGACCAGGGCCAGTGTCTCGCCCACCCTGGTCTGCGGGATCCCGGCTCCGATGGCCACCATCTTCAGATGGTCCTCGGCCCGACGGCTCGGATGGAAGCTGGTCGCCTCGAGGACGGCACCCACATGGTGGATGGGCTTGTCGATGTCGACGTAGCGGCGACCGCCGAAGGTGGCCGTCCCGTTGGTGATCGAGACCAGGCCGAGCAGCATGCGCAAGGTGGTGGTCTTGCCCGAGCCGTTGGGTCCGAGGAAGCCGGTGACCCGACCCGGCGCCACCTCGAAACTGAGGTCGTTGACGGCTCGTACCGGTCCGAACTGTTTGGACAGTCCCCGTACTTCGATGGCCGAAGGCATGTCAGACGGTACCCCGTGAGGCCGGCCGCAGATGGTCAAGCCGCCCTGGCCCGGCCGGACGGCCCGGAGGAAGCACCCAAAGGACGGTGCCGCGGGTCAGTTCTGGCTGAGGGCCGGGACATAGATGTCGGACGGGAGCAGCAGCCCGACGGCGACGACGAGCTCATCGTGGACCCGGCCCATGTTGCTCCAGCCGTTGACCCACCCGACCAGGGCCGAATACCAGACGTGACCGAGCACGCGGGCGCGGTCGCTGAGATCAGGCGGGTGGGGCTCACCGATGGCCCGGGTGATAATCCCCTCCATGAGCACCGATACCTGCTGCTGGCACTCGATGGCGGCGGGATCCGGAGAGGCGAGGGCGGTGAACACCGCGCCGACCAGCTGGGGCTGACGGCCCATGGCTCTGAGTGCCCGGTCGAGGACGTCCATGACCCGAACGGCAGCCGAGTCGCCCTGGGCCGGAAGTTGGGCCAGCCGGCTGTCCAACTGCTCGACCCAGTGCACCAGGGCGGCGGCCAACAGGTGGTCTTTGCTGGTGAAATACCGGTAGACGGTGCCCATGGCGACGTCGGCTCTCGAGGCCACGTCGCGCATCTGGACGGCTTCGTACCCACCGTCGAGCCCAAGGGCCATGGCCGCGTCGACGACACGCTGGCGACGGGCTTGCTGGGCCCGCGTCAAGGTGCGGGGCACCGGACGGTTCGCCATGACCTTTTACCCTACTCTCCAGGGGTTTCGTCCCGGGAATCCGATCTCCGGTGCGATGGCGGCGCAGTTCCGCGGGCCCGGCGGGTCGGTGGCCCGGCTCGGTCCCGACGCTCCGTCACGTCCTGTCGACGCTCGGTCTGACGTTCCGTCACGTCCGGTCGACGCTCGGTACCATGGTCCGCCATGCACATTGTCGAAGATCCGGAGCCCGACGACACGGTGGCCGCTGATGCCGGGACCGATGATCGGGGTCCCGGCAGTGCAGGGGCCGACGGTCCCGGAAGCGAAGATCCCGAGGCCGACGATCCGGAGCTCATCGCCACTACCGACGGCCGGATCCCCGGTCACCGGGGCAGGGCCACCCGGCATCGCCTTCTGCAGTGCACCGCGGAGCTACTGGTGGCCACTCCCTGGCGGTCGATCAAAGTGATCGACATCGCCCGGCGGGCAGGGACGTCACCGGCCACGTTCTACCAGTACTTCGAGAACGTGGAGGGCGCTATCACGGTGCTGGCCGAGGAGCTGGTCGAAGGGGTCGGCGTCCTGGCCGGGCTGGTGGACGGCGACTGGTCGGAGGAAGCCGGGTGGGACACCGCCGTGGCCGTGGTCGAGGGATTCATGGAGTATTGGGAACGCAACCGTGCCGTGTTCCGGGTGGTCGAGCTGACCACGGTCGAAGGCGATCTGCGGTTCCAGGGCCTGCGGGTCCGGGTTCTCAACGCGGTGACCGTCACCCTGGCCCGGGTGATCGCCACCAACGCGGAACGCTCTGGGTCCCCGGCCGGCTCCGATCCGATGGCTGCGGCGGGCACCCTCATCGCCATGCTGGCCCAGGTGGCCGGTCACCGCTACGGATTCGAGTTCTGGGGCATTCGTACCGCCTCGCTGGTCGACAGCCAGGCGCGGCTCCTTCACTGGTCGGTCACCGGCCGTGCCGCGCCGGCGGGGGCCCGGGTGGCCGGGGCGGAGGCCCTCCTGCCCCGGACGGGACCGGTGGTGGGCGGAGGCGCCGCATCCGCCCGTACCGCAGAGGTGAAGGCGGCTTCGCAGAAGGCCGTTGCATCCAAGGCCGCGGCCAGGTCCAAGCCGCCGAGGTCGTCGACCAGGTAGTCGTCGGTCGGGCAGTAGCTGACCAGGCAATTGTCGCTCAGGCAGTAGGCGGTCGGAACGACGGGCACCGTGCCGGCGTTGCGACCGGCCCGATTGGACAAGACCATGGGCTCCCTCAGCGCAACGCCCGTCAGCGCAACGCTCCTCAGCGCAACGCCACCGGATTGACCGGCGAGCCGAGGGCGTTGGTGAAGGGCAGAGGGGTTGCGTCCAACAAGAACTCGTACCGGCCATCAGCCGCGCACGCGTCGGCCAGCTCGTCGAGGAACCAGTTCTGGCCCTGGGTCATCCCCATCTCCACCAGATGGAGGAGGTGTACCGGGAGGTACAGCGCTTCCGACTCGCAGGGGTAGACCTCGAGAACCAATGTGTCCGTGGCCACCGCGGCCACATCGTGGGCGTGGAACCACTCGGCCGTGGCCATGGTCAGGCCGGGCGTTGGCCACGTGTACGCGACGAGGTTCCGCACGGGATCGGCCCCTCCCAGGCCCGGTCTCCCAGGCAGGGCCAGATGGGCAACCTGGCCTGTGCGGACCAGAACCACGTCGCCGGGCGAGATGGAGGTGCCCCCCATCTGGCAGGACGCATCGAGGTCCGCCGGCGTGATCGGGTAGCCGGGCTCGAGGATCTCCAGGCCCTTGCATCGGGCCACATCGAGGAGGACCCCCCGTGACACCAAGGATCGGATCTGGTGAATCCCCAGCTTGGCGGCACCGTCTTCGGTGATCTCCGAGGCCGGGTACCCGTTGTAGAGCCGGCCACCTTCCGGCCCCGCCCCGTAGGACACATGGGCCAGACCGTCCCAATGGGTGGCGCACTGCATGGCCATGGTCACTCTGTCCTCTGAGGAGGCGATCCACTCGGGATCGGGGCTGAGCGGCTCGTTGACGGCGATCATCGTCCGTTCCGGGTTCACCCGGCCGGGGACGAAACCCATCTGGATCCCCTCGGCGGCAGAAAGGGGCAGGCCCAGGGCGAATGCGGTCCCGTCCCGGACAGTGGCGGCACCCCGCAGCCGGGCCGCTTCGTCGATGAGGTTCAACGTCCCGAGCTGGTCGGTCGGTCCCCACCGGCCCCAATTTGACACCCGGGATGCCAATTCTGTGAACGAGGCGGGTATCGAAGCTGGGACCCGGACAGGCACGGACCTTTGTACCCCAAGTGGGCAACAGTTTTCAGCGATTCGAGCCGATAGAGCGGGAGAGCACTCTTCTGACGGAGTGGAGGGGATCCAGCCCGCAATGCAAGACTGACCGGCGAAAGGGGCCAATCAACCGTGTACGAGAACCGACAAGAGGCCGGTCCGCGGCACGGCACGCGTCACGCCACTTCAGGGGCGGCACATGGCAGTGCCATTGCTTCGGCTATGAGGCGATCATCCATGCGCCATCGCGTCTCCGCGCTGATGGCGGTCACAGTGCTGCTCGGCACTGTCGGATACGTGGTGTCCCTGCGCAGCGCGGTGGCGGCGCCGACGGGACCCGCGGCTTCGTCACAGTCCGTTCCCGCGGTGGAATCGCTCTACGCCCAGGATCTGGTTGCCCGTGTCAATGCCGAACGCGCGGCCCGAAGCACGTCGGCGGTCCCCGTTCCCCAACTCCAGGTCAATGCGCAGCTTCAAGCTGATGCCCAGGCATGGTCGGAACATATTGCCGCCGTCGGGACGGTCGCCGACCCGACGCTCCCTCCTTGCAACCCCCAGGCCGACCAGGTGTGTGTGCTGGCGGCCAACTCGGGCGACACCGGGTACGGTTTCTGGCCGGGCGACGGTTCGGACGGGATGAATGGCGATTTCATGCAGTCCGCCCCGCACAGACAGAACCAGCTCGGCGCGGCCTACAACCTGGTGGGTGTCGGGGTGACCTGCAGCGCGGATGAAGCGTGGACGGTCGAGCTGTTCGGCTATACCTATGGCGACCTCCCTTCGGCCTACGCGCGAGAGAACAGCCAAAACGTCTTCCAAGGTGATCCGGTCCCCTCGTCCCCGGTGGTGGCCGGTGCGTCGACCGGTAACCCGGTGTACTGCCCGGGACAGACCTACGGCCCGAACGGCGCGGTCACGTCAACAGGCGGACAGTACCCGTACCCGTACGCGGTGCCCTCGGTGCCCGGTGAGCCCAACGGCACCTCCTCCCCGGTCGTGTCCATGGCGTCGACTCCCAACGGGGGCGGATACTGGGTAGCCCGGTCCGACGGATCGATCACGGCTCTCGGCGATGCGGTCAACTACGGCTCGATGTCCGGCACGCCGCTGGTCGCACCGGTCTCGCATATCGTCTCCACCCCGGATGGCAAGGGTTACTGGATGGTGGCTGGTGACGGCGGCATCTTCTCGTTCGGCGACGCCGGGTTCTTCGGTTCCATGGGCGGTCACCCGCTCAACGCCCCGGTGGTCGATCTGGCTCCGACCGCCGATGGCAAGGGCTATTGGCTGGTCGGGACTGACGGCGGCATCTTCGCCTTCGGCGACGCCAAATTCTTCGGCTCGATGGGAGGCCAACACCTCAACCAGCCCGTGGTGGGCGTGGCCGCCGACAACGCCACCGGCGGCTACTGGATGGTCGCTTCAGACGGCGGCGTGTTCTCGTTCAACGCTCCGTTCTACGGGTCGGCCGGCAATCTCGTGCTCAACGAACCGATCAACGGGATGGCCTCCACCCCGAACGGCCACGGCTACTGGATGGCCGGATGGGACGGCTCCATCTTCTCGTACGGCGACGCCCTCTTCCACGGCAGTACCGGCGGCCAGCCTCTCAACGCGCCGATGGTCGGGATGGCCGTCGACCGGGCGACCGGTGGCTACTGGCTGGTCGGTTCCGACGGAGGCATCTTCGCCTTCGACGCGACGTTCTACGGACACGGCTGACCCCAGAGTCCTAGGGGCACGGTTGACCCCCAGGGATGGCTGGCTCACCCCTGGGGCTCGTCGGTGAGGCCCTAGCCGGCCCAGATGATCGACTGCATCTCCGAATAGGCCTCGAGGCTGTAGTCACCACCGTCACGACCGATGCCACTCATCTTGAACCCGCCGAACGGCGCGTCCATGTTCCGCTGTGCGGTGTTGATTCCGACATGACCGGCCCGGAGCAGTTTGGCCACCCGGAAGGCCCGGGCGGTGTCCCCCGAGAAGACGTAGTCGTACAGCCCGAACTCCGAGTCGTTGGCGATGGCGACGCCCTCGTCATCGTCGTCGAAGGGGATGGCCACCACCACCGGGCCGAAGATCTCCTCGCGGGCCACGACCATCTCGTTTGACCCCGTGATGAGCGTTGGCTCGACGTAGTACCCGGTGGGCAGGTGATCGGGCCGACCGCCGCCCACGACGACCTCGCCCTCCTGGCGACCGGACTCGATGTGGGCCAGTACACGCTGTTGCTGGGCGCCCGAGATCAGCGGTCCGACCACGGTCTCTTTTTGGGTGGGGTCGCCGACCTTGAGGAAGCCGGCGAACTGGGACAGGCCCTCGACGACCTGATCGAAGATGCTGCGGTGCACCACTGCCCTCGTGGGCGCGGTGCAGATCTGTCCGGAGTGGAAGGCCCAGGTGGACCCGATGGCGGTGACAACCGACTTGATGTCCGCGTCGTCGAAGACCACCGCGGCGCCCTTGCCGCCCAGTTCCATGAGCAGCCGCTTCATCGTGGGAGCACCGGCGGCGGCGATCCGTTGCCCGACTGCGGTGGAGCCTGTGAAGGAGACCATGTCCACATCGGGCGAGGTGGTCAGCACCGAGGCCGGTTCGGGTCCCTGGGAGTTGATCAGGTTGACAACTCCGGGTGGGAACCCGACTTCTTCGAGGACACGGGCCAGATCGACGACAGCCAGGGGATCCTGGGGCGCCGGCTTCATGATCACCGTGTTGCCCATGGCCAGGGCGGGAGCCACCTTGCCGGCCATGTTGGTGAGGGGGAAGTTGTAACTGGCGATGGCCGCCACCACCCCCACCGGCTGGCGGTAGGCGAGGGCGCTGATCAACCCTCCCGGAGCCAACGGAGTCGCGGCGGACACGATCGGGGGCAGCATCGACTCCTGCACGTGGCGGATGTCGCGGGAGTAGCGGTCGAACCGATCGGCGCAGACGGGTACCTGCATGCGCGAACCGACCGACGCGGTGGCGCCCGTTTCGGCGATGACCAGGGGAACGAGGTCGTCGTTCCGGGCCCGGATGGCGGCGCTGGCCGCCTTCAGCAGGGCGAGGCGCTCCTCGGCGGGAGTGGCGGCCCATGCCGGGAACGCTTCGCGGGCCGCGGCTGCGGCCGCTTCGGCGTCCGCCGGCGATGCGTTGGGAGCCTGGCCCACGACCTGTTCGGTGGCTGGATTGACGACGTCGTAGGTCCCATTGCCCGCATCGACCCACTTGCCCCCGATCAGGAGCTGTGTCTCGTCTCTGGTGGCCTGACTACCCATGATGGGTCCCCTTTCACGGTGGTGGTCACTCCAGGCGCACGGGCCGACTGCAGGGTACGTGCGTCGGTCGGACACTGGCGGCTTGCGTCTGGCGTCTATTGGGTTCTATCTGACGTCGCGTCAGCAGTGTAGGTCGTCATCGCAGATGAAGGCAGATCGTCGTCGCCCGGTCACGGAGGATCCCGGGTGCGATGACGGGGGTTCAGGCCCTGGCGTCGGCCGGGTCCACCGTGACCGTGTCACGGCCGGATCGGAGCAGCGTTCCGGGGAGGTTGCCCGTGGGCTTCCCGTCGGCAACCGTCTCGATGCCGTTGACCAGGACCCGGACCACTCCGATCGCATCGGCGATGAGACGGGGGCTGCCTCCGGGCAGGTCGTGTACGAGCGTGGCGGGTTCGGAGCCCACCGTCTCGGGATCGAAGACGAAGAGGTCGGCGCACAAACCTTCGGCCACGCGCCCCCGGTCGTGGAGCCCGAAGAGCTCGGCCGGAGCCTCTGTCATCAGCTGGACAGCCCGCTCCATGGGTACGAGCTTGCGCTTGCGCAGGCAGTCGCCGAGGAAGGAGGTCGGGTAGTTGGATCCGCACATCCTGTCGAGGTGAGCGCCGGCATCGGAACCGCCGACCATGGCGCCGGGGTCGTTCCAGACCTCGACCCGGGCCTGCCAGGAGGCGTCATCGCCGTCGGAGGCCTTCGGCCACAACACGGTCCGCAAATCGTCGGCGATGACCAGATCCAGCAATGCATCGAAGGGCGGCTTTCCCTGGTCCGCGGCGATGGACCCGACGTCGCGCCAGCTCAGGCCCTCGTTTTCCGGTGCGTAGGTATCGCCGATGATGTAGTTGGACCAGTTGGCCAGGCGCCGGAAGACCCCTGCGTTCTCCGAGTGGGCGAGCTCGTCGAGTTGCTCCCTGATCGCCGGGTCGCGCAGTTTCTCGATCCGCTCCTCCTGGGGCAGTCCCATGACGTCTCCCCATCCGGGGATGAGGAAGAGGGCGCAATGCGTCCTGAAGCTCATGTTCATCGGGACCAGGGTGGGCATGGTGAGGGCCACGATGCGCCCACCGGCCTTGTCTGCCGCGACCGAAGCCTCGAGCTGACGTTTCGTCTTGTCCGGCGTGCGCGAGTCAACGGTGAGCAGGTTCCAGTTGAGCGGCCGGTGGGCCGTCGTGGTCATGGCCACCATCAGATCGATCTCTGCGTCGGTGAAGGTGTCGAGGCACCCGTTGGTGATGTACTCGAGGGTGGTGCCCGGGTGGTCACGCACGACCTCGCAGAATGCCAGCATCTCGCGTCGGTCGGCATTGCGGGACGAGATGGGATTGCCGTCGCCGTCGGAATGGGTCCGGGACTGGGAAGATGAGAAGCCCAGCCCGCCGGCTTCGATGGAATCTGCCAGCAGCCGGGCCATCTCGGAGATCTCCTCGTCGGAGGCGATCTCCCCACCTCGATCCGTTCCCATCACCCACCGGCGCAGGGCACAATGCCCGACCAGAAATCCGGCGTTCACCCCGAGATTTCCCTCGAGCTTGCCGAGATAGTCGCCAAAGCTGGTCCAATCCCAGGGGAGGCCGTTCTCGAGCGCGACCAGGGGCATGCCCTCGACCTTGGCCATCATCCGCCGGATGTAGTCGTGGTCCGCCGCCTTGATCGGAGCCAGTGTGAATCCGCAGTTGCCGCCGATCACCGTGGTCACACCGTGCAGGTTCGAAGGGGACGCCGTCGGGTCCCAGAACAGCTGGGCGTCGTAGTGGGTGTGGGGATCGATGATGCCCGGCGCCACCACCAGACCTTCTGCGTCGAACTCGATGGCCCCGTCCTCGTCGATCTGGCCGACGGCCGCGATCCTGCCGCTGGAGATGCCGACGTCGGCCCGCCGGGCGGGGGCCCCGGTGCCGTCGACGACCAGGCCGTTTCGGATCACGTAGTCGAGCATGGTGGTGTTCCCTTCGCTGGGGTGATGGGTGCGGCGTGGTGATGGTGGCTGCGTAGCTGCTGGTCGACTGGCCGAACACGCCGGACGGTCCAACCTTGACCTGACAGACCGTCAGTTTATGGCACCCTCGGGAATCCCGCCCGAGCTCACCCTGGGGAGATCGGGTTGCCGCCAGGGGTTGGCCGGAGCGTGGGCCGGCGGCGGAATGGGGCCCGGAGCTGTGTCTTTGATTGGCCGAATTGGCTGTTTTATCGCCTATAGCCGATAGCCGCTCAGCCTTACTATCGCCTAGAGCCGATAATTACGGGCAATTTGGAAATTTGAAGCCCGACATGAGGGACGGCGGGAGGGACGGCGGGTGGTGACGGCGGGTGGTCACGGCGGGTGGCGACGGCGGGTGGTCACGGTGAGGCCGGAGGGGAGAGGCGTGGGTGGAACCGGAGCTCCATGGGCCGGTGGGTACCGGGTCCTCGTGGGATGCACGCGGCGACCCACCCGACGCCGGGGCAGGTCGGGGGTCGATGGTAGTTTCCGGGCATCGACCACACCTGGCTCCAGAACCACCTGCTCCCGGCCATCGTGCTCGTCCTCGGGGCGGGGCTGTTCGTCCGGTTCGCACACTGGTTCGGAGCGCGCCGTCGTCGATGGATCGACAATCAGATCCGCAGGCAGATCGAATCGGGGGCGCTGGCCTCCGAGAGCCTCAAGCGGTCGCGCGCCGTCAGCGAAGCGGTCGAATGGTCAGTGGTGGCGCTCGCCTCCTTCATCGCCGGCATCCTCGCCCTTGACCGATTGGGAATTCCCCTCACCACGCTGGTGGCTCCGGCCACCGTCATCGGCATCGGCCTCGGGTTCGGTGCCCAGCAGATGGTCGGTGATCTGCTGGCCGGGTTCTTCCTGCTGACCGAGCATCAATTCGCCTTCGGGGACCTGATCCGGCTGTCCGTCCCCGGGTCGGCGGTGAGCATCACCGGAACCGTCGAGGAGGTCACCCTCCGGGTCACCAAGTTGCGCAATGCCCAGGGCGAGCTGGTGGTGGTGCCCAACAGCGCGATGCGCCAGGTCACCAACCTGTCGCGGGACTGGTCGAAGGCGGTTGTCGACATCCCGGTGGCGGTCACCGAGGACCTCGAACAGGTCACGTCCCTGCTCAAGGATGTAGTCGCCCAGGTGGCCGCCGATCCCCAGTGGAAGGGCCTCCTCCTCGGTCCGCCGGTGGTGGCCGGGGTCGAAACCATCGACGTGGGGTACGTGCAGCTCCGGCTGATTGCCCGGACGCTGCCCGGACGTCAGTTCGAGGTGGCCCGTGAGGTCCGGCTGCGGGCCGCTACCGCCCTTCGGTCCGCCGGCATCACCTCGCCGTCGATCGGCGACCCGGCTCCGTCATGAGCGACGCATCGTGCTCCCTCTCTGTCGACGACTGACCAGTGACGATGACTGATGACTGACGTCAACGACAACGACAACGAAGACGACGCCGATACCCAGGTCAATCCCACGATGCGTCAGTCCGCAACCCAGGGAGTCAGCACTGGTGCCGCGAACGACACGGCCGCGGGCGACGCGAACGCGGACGACGCCAGGGTTCCGGTCGAGAAGCACAGTGCTCTGGTCGGCTACATGTCCGTGCCGGTCCATAAGCGTTTACCAATCCGGCGGTCCACGCTGCTGCTGATCATCCTGTTTCTCGGATTCGGGACCCTGTGCTATCTCTATCCGCCCAACTCGGGCGGTATCACCTGTACCGCCAGCGGGACCTGTTCCGACGCCGGGGGAAATGTCGTCGGGACCTTGACGACGACCACCTCGACCACGACGACGACGTCGACCACGACGTCCACCACCAACCCGAGCACCACGACCACCACGACTGTCCGGCCCACAACGTCCACGACTTCTGGCACCGATACGGGCAGCTCGACCACGACGACCGCCAATCAGCCGACGTCGACCACGTCAGCGGGCACCGCACCCTCGACCACCACTTCCCAACCGGGAACATCGGGTTCCACCACGACCTCGTCGGCGCCCGGCGTATCGGGGACTGGCTCCTCCACGACCACCACCGTGCCCTGAGCGGACGCGTGGTCCGGTCAGGCCAGGCCGGGTGCGCTCGAGATGTCAGGCGGAGGTGGAGACACGCGAGGTGGTGGAGGTTGTCGGAGCAGCGGTCGAGGCGGTCGAGGCGGTCGGGGCGGTCGGGGCGGTCGAGATTGGCGAGATGATGCCGGTCGTTCTCCTCGGAGGTACCGTCGTGGTGGTCGCCGACTTGATCAGATTCTCAACGTCGCGGGTCTCATGGACGAAGCTCGGTTTGGCCTTGGTCAGCGTCACCACGTCGGCCACGACCAGGCCGGCCAGGAAGACCAGGGCCACGGCAAGGACCACCAGCCGACGGGTGCGACCGGGCACAGTCAGTGTGCCACCAGCGGTGCGACCTCCCGGCCGAACTTGGCGATCTGATCGCAGAGCTCGGCGACCGACCGCGACGGGAACCGGACCTGCACCTGGCCGACGCCCGCCTCGGCAAAAGGGCGGAGATAGGCAGCCACCAGGTCCGCCGGACCGGCCACCGTACCTTTCGGCAGTTCGAGTCCATCCGGCGGAGTGCCGACATAGAGGGGGTCGGCGATGCCGCCGATGTCGATGGGCGCGCCGTCCCTGAACTCATCGCGCAGCCGGCGCAACGTGCTCAAGAGCTCCACGTTCGGCCCGAGTGACTGGGGGAGCCACCCGTCGCCGAACCGTGCGGCGCGCTTGAGTGCGGCCGGGGACGACCCACCGACCCAGATCGGTGGCCGGGGGGACTGCACGGGCCTCGGCTTGAGTCCGACGTCGGACGCCTTCCAGCGAGGGCCGTCCAGCACGGGGTACTCCGTGGCCAGCCCTGCGGACAAGGCGGTGATGGCCTCGTCGGTGGCCGCTCCCCTGTGATCGAATTCCGGCCCCGTCAGCTCGAATTCCTCGGCGACGTGCCCGGCGCCGACCCCACAGACGACCCGCCCGCCTGACAGAACGTCGAGAGTGGCGAACTCCTTGGCCGCACGCAAGGGGTGACGGAGGGCGATCACATAGACGTGCGACAGGAGGTGGATGTCGGTGGTGATCCCAGCCAGCCAGCCGAGGGTGGCGACGGTGTCGTACCAGGTGGTCCCCATTGCTCCGGCCAGACGGGAGGGAATGAGCGTATGGTCGCAGACGCCGACGTAGAAGAAGCCGGCGGCCTCGCAGGCCACTGCCACCTGGGCCAGCTCTTCGGGTCCGGCTGAGGTCTCCCAGGGCTGCACGTAGATGGTCGACTGCGACTGGACCGGAAGTTGCATCCCGAAGACCATTCTTCCTGCGGGCAGAACGGTGACGACATCTTGCGGCGGGGTGACGGGAGTGGCGTTCACCTGGATCAGGATAGGCGCCGGTCGGGCTGGGCTTCGGCCACCGACCCGGCCACCGACCGGGCAAGATCCTCGGCAACCTCGTCGGATGTCCCGAATTGGGTGGCCAGCACGCGGGCCCGTTTGTAGGCCAGGTGCACGGGGACTTCCCAGGTGAACCCCATACCGCCGTGAACCTGAATGCAGGATCTTCCGTTGGTGACGGCCGCCTCGTCCGCCAGCAGCTTGGCCCCGGCGGCGGCAACATCTCCATCGCCCACATCGGGCTGGTCGACGGTGACGGCGGCGGCTTGGACGGCGCATCGGGCCACCTCGGTCCGCACGGCCATGTCGGCGCACAGGTGCTTGACGGCCTGGAAGCCACCGATGGGTCGGCCGAACTGACGACGCTGCTTTGCGTACTCGACTGCCAGGTCGGTGGTCCATGCCGCCATGCCCACCTGCAGGGCGGCGGTGAGGACGGCACCGTCACGTCGCCACCAGTCGGCGATGTGGGGCCCGGCCACCGGGGTTCCCGGCGGCAGTGAGGGGAGTGTCCACACGGGGGTGAGCGGATCCATGGGCCGCCGCAAGCGCGCGGCCTCGAGGGTCCGAGGATCGACCGATGCGATCCCCAGATCGGAGACCACGAGCAGGACGTCGAGATCGTCGAGATGTTCGATGATCACTGGCATCGCCGGCCCTCCAGCGCCCGCCGGCCCCGTCGTGCCCACCGGACCGGTGCTCCCGCCGGTAGGGGCCTCGACCAGTCCGACCACCACCGAGCCGTCGTCAGCACCCTCGACGAGACCGGCGGCCAGGTGCGAGGCGACCAGGGGACCGGGCACCAATGCCCGCCCCAGCTCCTCGAAGACGAGCGCCGCTTCTGTCAGGCCGAGCCCGACACCGCCGGCCTCCTCGGCCAGGCAGAGGTTGAACACGCCGGTCTCGCCCAGCTCCCGCCATCCCGACCTGTCCACCACCCGGTCGGCGCCCTCGAGCCGGCGGATCGCCTCGAGGGTGAACCGACCCTCACACAACTGGCGGACACCTGCGGCCAGATCGGTCTCCGATTCGGTCAGTTCGAAGTCCACGTCGCTCAGCTCTTCGGGGCCGGGGCCGGGCTCGGGGAAGCGGCCGGGGCCGGCGCCGGTTCCTTGGGCAGTCCGAGGATCCGTTCGGCGACGATGTTGCGCTGGATCTGGGAGGTGCCCGCAGCGATGGTCAGCGAGATACCCCTGAGCCAGTCCTCCACCATTTTTTCTGCGGGCAGGGCTCCCAGCCCGTCGGCCGCGGTGGGATCATCGGCGGCCAGGCCGGCCCGGCCCAGCAGAGACAGGGAGAACTCCCCGAGCCGGGTGCGGGTCTCGGTGTAGGCCAGCTTGAACAGGGTGCCGCCGATGCCGGGGATGCCGGTTCGCGCGGCTTGGGACACGTTGCGTTTGGTCAGTGCCCACAAGGCGTCGAGCTCAGCTTTGAGGTGACCGGCCTGGCGGCGGATGCCCGGGTCCGACCATGCCCCGGTCCTCTGGGCCAGGGCCACGGTGGAGGTGAGCAGCTCGAAGGCCTCGAGCAGGTCGCCGACGAAGGCCGTCCCCCGTTCGAAGCTCAGGGTGACCATGGTCACCCTCCATCCGTCGTTCTCTTCGCCGACGCGGTTGGCCACCGGGACCCGGACCTCGTCCAGGAAGAGCTCGGCGAATTCGGTGGAGCCGGCGATGGTGGCCAGCGGCCGGATCTCCACCCCCGGAGTGTCCATGGGCAGGATCAACCACGTGATCCCTCGGTGGCGGCTGTCGTCGGCACCGGTGCGGACAAGCAGTTCGCAGTTGTCCGCCACCTCGGCGTGCGACGTCCAGATCTTCGATCCGGTGACCACGTAGTCGTCGCCGTCCCGCACGGCCCGGGTGCGCAGCGACGCCAGGTCGCTCCCGGCGTCGGGTTCGGAGAAGCCCTGGCACCAGACCTCCTCCCCGCGGAGGATCGGGGGAAGGTAGCGCTGGCGCTGGGCGGCGGTGCCCTCGGCGATGACGGTCGGACCGGCATGGAGGAGGCCCACGAAGTTGACCCCCACGTAGGGGGCGTGCGCCCGTTCGAGCTCTTCTTTGAAGATGAGCTCCTCAACCGGCGTCGACCCTCGACCACCGCCCTCGACCGGCCAGTCGACACCGGCGTAGCCGGCATCGAAGAGCAATCGCTGCCAGTGGGTGTCGTAGGCGCGGCGGCCGGACCAGTCGTCAGGTGAGGGCCGCGGCGGCAGCGTGGGCAGAGTGTCGGTCAGCCAGCGGCGCAGCTCGCCCCGGAACGCCTGCTCGGCGTCGGTGTAGCGCAGGTCCATGGAGTTGGCGGCTCAGGCCGGCAGGATCACTTGAAATCGAGGTCGTAGAGCCTGATGGCGTTGCCCCGCACGATCTTGTAGATCTGCTCGTCGGTGAGGTCCTTCATCTGCTTCTCAGCGATCTGGCGGGTGTTGGGCCAGGTGGAGTCCGAGTGCGGGTAGTCCGACTCGTAGGTGATGTTGTCCACCCCGATCGACTCGACGTTCTTCAGGCCGAAGGCATCGTCGAAGAAGCAGCCGTAGATCTGCCGGTGGAAGTAGGTGGACGGCGGCTCGGGTACGATGTCGGCCACCCCGCCCCAGCCCCGGTTCTCCTCCCAGACGTTGTCGGCGCGCTCGAGGATGTAGGGGATCCAGCCGATCTGCCCTTCGGCGTAGGCCAGCTTGAGGTCGGGGAACCGCACGAGCACCCCCGAGAACATGAAGTCGACCATCGAGTAGGTCGCATTCGAGTGGGTGAGGGTCGACCCGACGGCCGGGGGAGCGTCGGCCGAGGTGGACGGCATCTTGGACGAGGACCCGATGTGCATGTTGATCACCGTCCGGGTCTCCTCACAGGCCCGGAAGAAGGGGTCCCAGTAGTGGCCGGGATCGTGCACGGAGGGCAGGCCGAGGAAGGGGGGGATCTCACTGAAGCACACCGCACGCACACCCCGGTCGGCATTGCGGCGCACTTCGGCGGCGGCCAACTCGGCGTCCCACAGCGGAACCAGCGTCAACGGGATCAGGCGGCCCTTCGCCTCCGGTCCGCACCATTCCTCGACCATCCAGTCGTTGTAGGCCTTGACGCACAGGAGCCCCAGCTCCTTGTCCGCGGCCTCGGTGAAGGTCTGACCACAGAACCGGGGGAACGTGGGGAAGCAGAGCGAGGCCTCGAGGTGGTTGACGTCCATGTCCTCGAGCCGGGGCTTGACCTCGTAGGAACCGGGTCGCATGTCCTGGTAGGTCACGCCACGCATGGTCACCTCGTCCCGGGGCACGCCGACGGCGGAGTCGACCCGGAGCAACGGTCGCTTGAGATCCTCGTAGTACCACCAGTCGGTCGGGAATCCTTCCGAGCCGGGCACCACGGTGAGCTTGCCGCCGACAAAGGTGATCTCCCCCATCGGGGCGCGCACGATCCGGGGCCCGACGTCGTGGTACTTCTTCGGGAGGCGATCCATCCACACGTTGGGAGGTTCCACCACGTGGTCGTCGACGGAGATGATCCAGGGCATGTCGGACATGGGCCGAGTGTACCGCCTGGTCTGACGGTCCGTCAGGTGGCCGGAAGGCCGAGGGTCGGTTCGCCCGGTGGGGGCCAGAGCCCACCTAGACCATGGCCACCCCGCCGTTGGGGCGGATCACCTGCCCGGTCATGAAGCGGGAGGCGTCCGAGGCGAGGTAGAGGATGGCGGCGGCGATGTCCTCGGGCTCGCCCACCGTGCGCAGCGGGGCGCTCTTGCTCATGGTGGCCACCAGGGCATCCTGCATCTCCTGGCCGAAGAATCCGGTGGTCATGCCCGTGATCACGAAACCGGGGGCGACGGCGTTGACCCGGACGTGCTTCTTCCCGATCTCCATGGCCAACGTCTTGGTCATCTGCACCACCCCGGCCTTGCAGATGGCGTAGCTCCCGATGTTGGGGCTCGGAGCGTCGGCGGCGGCCGACGAGGTGTTGATGATGCTCCCGCCTTCGGGCTGGTCGACCATGATGCGTCCGGCGGCCTGGCACCCGAAGAAGACCCCTTTGAGGTTGACGGCCAGGATCCGATCGAGATCCTCTTCGGGCTCGTCCAGGAACGGGCCCCCGAGCATGATGCCGGCGATGTTGCACCAGACGTGGATGCCGCCCCGCTCGGCCGCCACCCTCCGGGCCAGGTCGTCGACCTGTGCCTTGTCCGAGACGTCGAGCACCGCACCCTCGGCTATGCCCCCGGCGGCTGTGATCTCCTCCGCGGTCGCCTGGGCCGTGTCGCCGACGACATCGGCGCACACCACCGTCGCCCCGGCCCCGGCCAACGCCTTGGCGCTCGCCCTGCCGATGCCGCTCCCGGCCCCGGTGACGACGGCGACCTTCCCGTCGACGCGGAACGAATCAATGAGCGTGATGGCATCCATGGTGGGTCTCCCGTCGACCGGCGCCTCGTGGTCCTGTCGACGGGAAGAGTAGGTCAGCGCACCGACGCGGCGTCGGTGTTGTCGGATTCCTGCGAGTCGACGGTGCCGTCGATCCCGAGGTCAGGGGCTTCGGTACCCTGCGGGAAGGTGTGCATCCGACCCCGGAGCACTTCGGCGACCGGGGGCCGACCGGCGTTCTCGATCGCGGCGTTGAGGGCCTTGGCCATCGTGGCCGCAATGCGCTTGTGACCCTCGTCGCCAGGGTGGATACCGTCGGCCAGGTGGTCGGCGTCGATGATCCCCTCCCCGGCGACCAGCGAGAGGGCGTCGTCCCCGGCCACGATCCGGTCCCGGGTGACCGACTCCATGGCGTGGCGGATGTCGGACAGCGTTGCGTCGAGCTTGTTGGGAACGTGTTCGGCGTCGGGCCGGAGCACGGGGCTGACGATCACCATGGGCGTGGTCGGGTGGCCCTGCCGGACGACGTCGAGGAAGGCCCGGAATCCCTCGGTGACCATGCCGACGCTGTGCGGGACGCGGGTCCAACAGCTCTCGCCGTAGGCGATGGTGATGATCTCGGCGGTCAGGCCACCGATGTGCTCGGCGGAGACGATCTCGCCGCGGCCGGCGCCGGCGTAGCCCAGGTTGACCAGGTTGAGCCCGGATTTCCTGGCCGCGATGGCCGCCCAGCCCTGCGAGGGGCCCGAGGCGATCCAGCCCTGGGTGGTCCAATCGCCGTAGGCGAGCCACCGGGGGAGGGCCGGGGCCGGAGCGATCTCCCCCTTGACCGCGGTGAGGGAGAGCACGAGGGGCTGCATTCCCTCGGGCAGGTAGATGATGGCCGGCTTGTCTGGGGACGCGGAGCCGAGCGACAGGCGGACGAGCCCGTCGCCGAGCACCGCTTCCTCCTCGCAGGCCATGCGACCGCCACGCCACACCGAGAAGGTGATGCCGGCGCCGTCCCCCCGGTAGCCGAGGTTGCCCGAGGTGGTCCGGTAGGCGATGTCGATGGCCTGGGCGTCGCCCACCAGTTCGACGCGGACGCCGACCGGCACGCAGGCCGTGTTCCAGACGTCGGCGGGCAGTCTGGCGGTGTCGGTGGGATTGGCCCGGGGGTAGGGGGTGTCGCCCGAGGCGGGATAGGCCGCGCCCCGGATGAACGGTTCCGGTTGCTCGGGTCGCGCGCTCACCGCTGGTCCGTTCCCATCGACTGCCCCTCTTCTACCCGTCTACCCGACAAATACCACTCTGCGTAGATCCGACAAATACCACTCTGCGTAGTTGCATGACCACAGTACCATCCGGGTTGCGATCGCCACCAGCGGCCGGCCCACGGATTCGGCCACTCGCACCGGCTCCTGACCGGCACCGGCTCCTGACCGGCACCGGCTCCCGGCGGGGACCGGCTCCTGACCGGCACCGGCTCCTGACCGGCACCGGCTCCCGGCGGGGACCCGGGCGGTCCCCGGGACGGGGGTGTGCGGCGCCCGTCGGAATTTGTAACATGGCGGCGTGCATCTCGGACCGTCGATCCAGCGGGTGACGATTCCCTGATGCCCGGGAGGACGAACCGAGGGGCGAGGGCCTCGACCATCGGGTTGATGCTCGCCTCACTGACGTTCGGGATCCTGTTGCTGGTGCCGGCTCCCGCGGCGCAGGCGGCCGCAACCGGTCAGGCGGTCCACCCCCGTGTCTACGCCGGCGGCGGGGTCATCCCCTTCGGCGACGCGCAGTCGGTCAACCGGCCGCCCAGTGCGCCGCTCGGTTCGGTGATCGTGGCCATGGCCGTCGACCCGGCGTCGACCGCGGCGCGCCAGGGGTACTGGTTGGCCTCGGCCGACGGCGGTGTGTTCACCGAGGGCAAGGCTCCGTTCTACGGGTCGTTGGGTGCGTTGCAGCTGACCGGCCCGATCGTGGGTATGGCGGCGACGCCCGACGGCAAGGGCTACTGGTTGGTGGCCATGGACGGTGGGATCTTCGCCTTCGGCGACGCAGGCTTCTACGGCTCCATGGGTGGGAGCCCGCTGAACCAACCCATCGTCGGGATGGCTTCGACCCCCGACGGCAAGGGGTACTGGCTGGTGGCGTCGGACGGCGGCATCTTCGCCTTCGGCGACGCCCGTTTCATGGGATCGATGGGCGGCACCCCGTTGAACCAGCCGGTCACCGGCATGGCGGCGACGACCGACGGCGACGGCTACTGGCTGGTGGCGTCGGACGGCGGCATCTTCGCCTTCGGGGACGCGCCGTTTCTCGGGTCGCTGGGCGGTGAGACGCTCAACGACCCTGTGGTGTCGATGGTGGCCTTCCCCCACGACAAGGGGTACCTGATGGTCTCCACCGACGGTGGCGTCTTCGGCTTCGGATCGGTCGGGTTCTACGGATCGCTCGGGGACGGCTACGGGGGCGACCCGGCCGACGTGCCCCCCGTGGCCGGCATGGCCCTGACCCCGGATGCCCGCGGCTACTGGCTGCTGGAGCCGGACGGCTGGTCCTACGCGTTCTCGAACCCGGGCAGCTCGTCGCCGTCACCGACGGAGGCCGACATCGTCTCGGTGGCCAACAGCCAGGTGAACAGCGACCCCGACCCGGGTAGCTTCTGCAATCCGTACGGGCCCTGCGAGGAGTGGTGCGCCCTGTTCGCCACCTGGGTGTGGGAGCAGGCCGGCGTACCCATCCCGTCCTTTCCGTTCACCGGCAGCATCTACGACTGGGCGGCCACCACGACGGGAGTGATTCCCCCGACCGAGTCACCGCTGCCGGGGGACGCGGTGCTCTACGGGACCGGACCCTGGTCGACGGCCAGCTCACTCCATGTGGGCCTCGTGATGCAGGTGTGGCCCGACGGTGCCATCGTCACCATCGAGGGGGACGCGGGCCCGGCGCCGTCGGGTTCGCTGGCCGTGGTCGTCAACGGGCCGTATCTCCCGTCGATGTCGGCCGAGTACAACGGGATGCCCATCTACGCGTTCGCCCAGCCCTAGTCGGTCGGGCCCGAAGCAGTGCCCTGATCAGCGTGTCGCGGTCAGCGTGTCGCGGTCAGCGTGTCGCGGTCAGCGAGGCCAGGACCCGCTGCCGGTGGTCGGAGGCCGAACCCCACGCCTCGGCCAGCGCCCAGGCCCGCTTGAGGTAGAGCTGCAGGTCGCACTCCCAGGTGTACCCGATGGCCCCGTGCACCTGCAGGGCCACCCGGGCCGCTTCCGACGCCGTGTCCGACGCCGCGGCCTTGGCCGTGGACGCCGACCTCGAGGCGGTCGGCTCGCCATGGTCGAGGGACCAGGCCGCGGCGTACACCAGCGGCCGGGCGAACTCCAACTTGACCTGGGCCCCGGCCAACAGGTGCTTGACGGCCTGGAAACTTCCGACGGGTTTCCCGAACTGGTGGCGTGCCTTGGCGTACTCGGCGGTCATGGTGATCATCCGGTCGCTCAGCCCGAGGAGTTGGGCGGCCGCGCCCACCGAGGCCCGGTCGGCCGTGCGTTGCACGCCGGCATGGGCGGCGGCACCCGATGCCAGTCGCGACTCCGGAGTCGGCGTCCACTTGGGGATGCCCAGGCGCCGCGAGGGGTCGAGCGTCGGCACCGGGGCTACCGTCACCCGGTCCGGCGTGACGAGGTGGATCTCCGGGCCCCCGTCGTCGCCGGGGGCGAGCAGCACCAGGAGATCGGCACCGTCGGCACCGGCCACCGCGCGCGTGCCCGGTCGCGGCTCGGCCACGGCGGCGGCGACCGAGCCGGCCGCGATGCCCTCGAGCCAGGTCACCGAGGACGCCGAGGTCACCGAGGACGCCGAGGTCACCGAGGACGCCGAGGTCGCCGAGGACGCCGAGGTCGCCGAGACGCATAAGGCGGGCGGGCCTTCACCGCCGAGCTCGGCAATCAGCGGTGCGGCCAGGGCCGTGGTCTCGAGGAGCGGCTCGGGCAGGGCCACCCGCCCGGCCTCCTCGAGCAGGAGGACCAGATCGAGCAGTCCGAGCCCCAGGCCGCCGCGGTCCTCGGGCACTGTCAGGCCGACCACCCCGAGCTCGGCCAGCACGGACCATCGGGGGCCCCTCGCCGCCGGGGCCTCGAAGGCGGCCCGGAGGTCGTCGGCGGTGCACTCCTTGGCCAACACCTGGCGGACGGCGTCGCGGAACTCGGTCTGCTGATCGGTGAACGCGAACTGCACGGTGCTCGCTCCCGCTCAGGCGCGTGGCAGCCCGAGCAGGCGCTCGGCCACGACGTTCCGTTGGATCTCGTTGGTGCCGGCGTAGATGGGACCGGCGAGGGCGAAGAGGTAGCCGTCGAGCCACGGTGCATCGACGCCGTGTCCGTGGACCTCCGCTTCCGGGCCCAGCAGGGCCAGTGCCGCCCGGTGGATGGCCAGGTCGGTTTCGGACCAGTGGATCTTGTTGGCACTGGCCTCCGCACCGACGGAGCCGCCGCGCAGCACCCGGGTCGCCGTCCAGAACGTGTTGAGGCGGTAGGCCTCGGCGTCCATCCATGCCTGGGCCACCGCATCGGCACTCCGCGCCGCAGCCACCGGGTCGACCGCCGCGGTGTCGGCGTAGAGGGCCACCAGGCGGGCGGCGGCCTCGGAGTAACGGGCCGGGCTGCGCAGGCTCAGGCCCCGCTCCGATCCGGCCGTGGCCATGGCCACGTTCCATCCCCGCCCCACGCCCCCGAGGACCAGGGTGTCGGGCACGAACACATCCTCGAAGAAGATCTCGGCGAACCCCGTCTCGCCGTCGAGCTGGGGTATGGGCCGGACCGTCACCCCCGGGGTGGCCATGTCGATGAGGAAGTAGGTGAGGCCGCGATGCCGCTCGGCCTCGGGGTCGGTCCGGAACAGGCCGAAGCACCAGTGCGCAAATGCACCCCGGGACGCCCAGGTCTTCTGACCCGAGAGCACCCAACCGTCGTCCGACGCCGCTCGGACGGCGCGGCTGCGGATACCGGCCAGGTCGCTACCGGCGTCGGGTTCGGACCAACCCTGGCACCAGACCTCCGCGCCCGAGGCCATGGCCGGGAGAAAGCGTTCCTTCTGCTCCTCGGTGCCGAACTCGAACATGGTCGGTGCCAGGAGAAAGATCCCGTTCTGGCCCACACGGAGGGGCGCCTGGGCCCGCCAGTACTCCTCTTCGAAGATGAGCCATTCGAAGAGGCCGACCCCCCGGCCGCCGTACTCCTCGGGCCAGGAGACCACCGACCACCGGTCGGCGAACATGGTCTGCTCCCACCGCCGATGGGCCTCGAAACCGTCCGCGGTGTCGAGCGAGGGGAGGCTCCGGGGCACAGGGGCGTGCGCGGCGAGCCACGAGCGCGCCTCGGCCCGGAAGGCCTCCTCTGCAGGTGTGAAGCGCAACTCCATCGGCGTGTCCATGGCGGGGCTCATCGTTCGTCGGGCGGATCGGGATCCGACACACCGCCACCTCTCCCGTACGCGGCCCGGATCGTCGATCGGTGAGGCGTGATCGCACCCATCTTAGGTGCGGTCTGGTCGCCGTCCGGGAGCCCTCGTCCCGTGCTCTGCGCTCAGGTCCCGTCGGCGGCGCCGAACACCCGGCCGAGCCCCTCGGTCATCCACCGGTCCGACGGCGGCACGTCGACCGGGGGCGCCCGGCAGCTCAACGCCTCGATGAGATCGACGGCGGAGCCGGCCAGCACGCTGGTCCCGGCCGGTGCCGGCCCGGTCCTGACGTGCACCTCGGGACCGACGTCGACGACGAAGTGGGGGACATCGGTCGCCGCGACGGCGAACGTTCCCGTCCGGGTCGACCCCAGGACGGCGAGAAGGGTCGGCCCGAGGGCGGCGGCGTAGAGGAGACAGGCCGTCAGCTCGTCCTGCTCGAGTACGGGGTCCATCCCGAGGGGCATCACGATGTCCCGCTCGTGCACCCACGAGTCCCACAGCGCGTGCAGCACGACGGCGGGCACGGGAAGGTGGCCTTGAGGGGCTTCGGCGACGGCCGCCCACGAGTCGGCGTCGAGGTCGTGGATGGCACCCGCCAGTGCGTGGTTGCTCTCGTCGAATTGCACAAGCAGTTCCGCCGGCGTCTGCTCCGACATGGCCGCCACCATCGCCGCAGGGGTGGCCACGGGATCGAACTCGGTCAGGATGCGGGTGGGCTCGCCGGCCAACCCCGAGGTGAGGGAGTACGTCCAGAACCTGTTGGTGGTCAAGAGGTGTGCGATCACGTCGCGGACCGCCCACCCCTGACAGCGGCTGGGTGTGGACCACTGGCGGTCGTCGAGGCCGGCGAGGAGCGCGGCCAGCCTTCGACGTTGGCGCAGGGTGGGGACCGAGGGGGCGTCGACGGGCATGTCGAAGGTGAGCAGGCTGGCGTCCCCGTAGCGCGGCGTGACCTGCATGGGCGACCTCCTCCTCGTCTCGCCGATCCGGCCATGGTAGGGCCAGGCCCACCGCCGGGTCCGGTACACGACCCGGGCTCCGTGGCCTGGATTTCCGGCCACCTCGGCCCATCGGCCAGAATGGACGCATGCCGAACGCTGTGATCGTCGATGTGGTCCGGACCCCGGTGGGCAAGAAGAACGGCCGATTGTCGGGCTGGCACGCCGTCGATCTGGCTGCCCAACCGCTCCGCTCGCTGATCGAGCGCAACGACCTCGACCCGGCTCTGGTGGAGGACGTGATCTACGGCTGCACGATGACGGTGGGGGAGCAGGCGATGAACATCGGGCGCAATGCCGCCCTGGCTGCGGGCTTCCCCGACACGGTCCCCGGCACGACCGTCGACCGGCAGTGTGGCTCGGCGCAGCAGGCCGTCCACTTCGCCGCCCAGGCCGTCATGGCCGGCGCCATGGACATCGTCATCGGCGGTGGCGTCGAGGCGATGAGCCGGGTGCCCATCGGGTCGACCACCGAGCACGGCCCCGGGGATGCCTACGGACCCACGCTGCACGAACGGTTCGACTTCATCCATCAGGGATTGTGCGCCGAGGAGATCGCGGCCAGGTGGGGGATCGGCCGCGAGGAGATGGACCGGTTCGCCCTCCAGTCTCACGAGCGGGCGGCCCGGGCCATTGCCGAAGGCCGGTTCGACAACGAGATCGTTCCCCTGGCCACCCGCCGGGCCCGGGTGGAGGAGAAGGTGGCCAAGGCCGGGACGGACGAAGGGGATCCGGCCGGCGAGGGCCCGCTCTCCTTCGACGAGGGGGTCCGTGCGGGATCGACCTACGAGAAACTGGCCTCGTTGCCGCCCTGCTTCGTCGAGAACGGCCTCGTCACCGCGGCCAGCTCGTCCCAGATCTCCGATGGTGCCGCCGCAGCCCTGATCATGTCGGAGGAGAGGGCCGGCCAGCTCGGCCTGCGCCCGAGGGCCCGGTTCCACACCTTCGCGGTTGCCGCCAACGACCCGGTCATCATGTTGACGGCGGTCATCCCGGCCACCGAGCTGGTGCTGGCCAAGTCGAAGCTCTCACTCGGCGACATCGATCTCGTCGAGATCAACGAGGCTTTCGCCTCGGTGGTGCTGGCGTGGGCGAAAGACCACCATCCGGACATGGACAAGGTCAACGTCAACGGTGGCGCCATCGCCATCGGGCATCCCACCGGCGCATCCGGGGCGCGGCTGTTGGCCACGCTGCTCAACGAGATGGAGCGCACCGGAGCCCGCTACGGGCTCCAGACCATGTGCGAGGGTGGCGGGCAGGCCAATGCCACCATCATCGAACGGTTGGGCTAATTCCGGCCGGCTGTTCCCGGCCGGGCCCGCTCGTACGTCTCAGCTGGCTTCGTACGAGGGCTCGATCGAGACGTGCTTGTTGAAGTCGACCCTGTCCGCCCGGGTGGGACGGGACATCAGGTAGCCCTGGTAGAGGTCGCATCCCAACTCGGCCACCCGTTGCAGTTGGATCGGTGTCTCCACCCCTTCGGCCAGCACGACCAGGCCGAGAGCCTTGCTCAACTGGACGATGGCGGCGACGATGGCCTCGTCGTTCTCGAACGTCCCCAACCCGTCGACGAATGACTTGTCGATCTTGAGGATCTTGACGGGGAACCGCTTGAGTTGAGCCAGTGAGGAGTACCCGGTACCGAAGTCGTCGATGGCGAGGCCGACCCCCATCTCGTGTATGCCCCCGAGCATGGCGATCGACGCCGAGGTGTCGCTCATCAGCATGCTCTCGGTGACCTCCATCACCAGTGCCTCGGCCGGCAGGCCCGAATCCTTCAGGGCGCACTCGATGGTGTCCAGCAGATCGGGGTCGCTCAGCTGGTGGGCCGACAGGTTGACGGTGATATAGGCATTCTCCGCGCCGGGCAGCTCTCGACGCCACGTGGCCATGGTCTGGCAGGCCTCCCGGAGCACCCAGCGGCCGAGCGAGAAGATGAGGTCGGTCTCCTCGGCGAAGGGGACGAACTCCATCGGTCCGAGCAGGCCCCGCGACGGGTGATGCCACCGGACCAGGGCCTCCATGGCCACGATGCGGTCGTCCCCCACCGAGGCGATCGGCTGGTAGTGGACGGCCAGTTCGTTGTGGTCGATCGAGTGGCGCAGGTCGTCGTAGATCTCGAGCCGGGCGACCGACTTGGCCCGGAGCGACTCGTCGAACACCTCGACCCGCGACCGACCCTTGTTCTTGGCCTGGAACATGGCCACGTCGGCTTGCTGGAGGATGTCCTGGGCTGTCTGGCGACCGCGCATGACGAAGGAGACTCCGACACTGCAGGTGACGACGACATTGCGCCCCGTCGACAGTTGGACGGGCTCGGCCAGGAGCCTTGAGTACTCGGTGGCCAGACTCACGGCCACGTTCACGTCGTGGACGTTGCGGCACAGCACCACGAACTCGTCACCCGAGAAGCGGCTGACCACGTCGCCGCCCCGTACTGCGGACTTGAACCGCTGGGCCAGGGCCAGGAGGACCTCGTCGCCGCTGGCATGGCCGAAGGAGTCGTTGACCAGTTTGAAGCGGTCGAGGTCGATGAAGAGCACGGCCAAGTTGGTTCCCCGCTGCAGGGACACCATCAACTCCCGCTCGAGCTCGTCGCTGAAGAGCGACCGGTTGCCCAGCCCGGTGAGCGAATCGTGGTACGCGAGCCAGTGGAGCTGGGCCTCGGCTGCCTTCCGGTCGGTGACGTCGGTGAACGAGCACACCACCATGGGCACGTCCAACTGGCCGGTGCCCGAGAGGAGCCGGGAGCTCAGGGCCAGCCACTGACGCTTGCCGCCGGCGTCGGTGACACCGATGACCACGTCGTCCTCCGACTCCCCGGTGGCCAGGGTGCGGGCATGGGGGAACATGTCGGCCGACAGCGGATGGCCGTTCGCTTCGATGGCCATGGAGGCACCGGTGAAGATCTGGTGGCCGCTTCCCGACTTCAGGCGGTCGCCGAGGATGCGGCTGGCCGCTTCGTTGTGGGCGTAGACCTTGCCGAACTCGTCGAAGAGCACGATGCCCTCACTGAGCGAGGCCACGACCGCCTCATACCGCTCCTCGGCCGCTCGCCGTCCTGCCTCGGCCTGACGAGCGTCGGTCAGCTCGGTGCACACCACCACCCAGCCCGAGGGCTGCGTGTCGTCGTCGATGAGTGGGTCGATGGAGACCAGGACGTCGACTTCGGACCCGTCCTTGCGGCGGTGGATCCGTTGCCCGCGCTCGAGGACGGCGGCGCTGTCGCTGCGGTTGGCGGTGACAACGGCACTGATCGACATGCCGGCCACGTCCTCTTCCTTCCATCCGTAGATGGCGTGGGCCGCCTCGTTCCAGCTCTCGATCTTGCCGTCGGCGTCGATACCGATGATGGCGTCCGAGACATGGGCGACCAGGCTGGCCCGGTAACTGTTGGCCGCCTCGGCCGCCCTGCGCTCGGACATGTCGCGTGCGATCACCTGATAGGCCGGTTCGCCGGCCCAGGTGGTCCGGATGCTGGTGAATTCCATCACCTTGGACTCGCCGTTGGGCAGCAGGCACCGGACCTCGCCGTGCTCGAAGAACTGCCCCGGCTCGGTCAGCTGAGCCAGCCGTTCGGCCACATCGGGGATGTCGGCGGGGTCCATGAAGTCGGTGATGGACGCGCCGTAGTACTGGGCGAAGGCTTGTGCGTACTCCTCGTCCGTCGTGGCGCCGATCAGGCGGCCCATGGCCCGGTTCCCGTAGACGTAGCGCCCGTTCTGGTGCACGAAGACGACGTCCGGGGAGACCTCGGTGAGCAGGCGGTAGCGATCGATCAGTTCGCCGAGCTCGCGGTCGTACCGCTGCTGTGCGGTCACGTCGACGACGACCCCGAGGTAGTAGGACCGGGCGTCTCCCGGAGAAGCGTCGGACGGTGCCAGGGCGGGAGTGGGTGAGGCCCGCACGACCACGTTGTGCGTGACCCCGTCGGGGCACTGGACGGACAGGTGAAGGTCGAACTCGGCCGGCGGGCACCCATTTCGGATGGGCACCAGAATCGGAGCCAGGAGCTGCTCGCCGGTGTCCATACCATCGGCGAATCGCGGGCCGGCCGGTACCAGGTCCAAACCGGTCCCGCCCCCCTCGGCCTCGCCGTCGGTCACGCCCTCGGCCTCGCCGGCGCTCTCGAGTTCGCCCTCGGCATCGGCCTCGCTATCGAGTTCGCCCTCGGCCTCGCCGTCGGTATCGAGTTCGCCCTCGCCCTCGGCCTCGCCGTCGGTATCGCGCTCGGCATCGTCGGCGCTCTCGAGTTCGCCCTCGCCGGTGGTCACGGCCGGCGCACCGTCCCGTAGGACGGAGAACCCACGCACCCCTTCGGCGAAGCCGAAGAACTCCTCGATCGGAGAGGACCAGGTGACGTGGTCCTTGACGACGTCGTAGATCCAGGTCACCGACTTGACGTCTTCGCCCAGGAGCTCGACGTCTTCGGATAGTTCGAAGGCACGATCACCCAGCGGCGAATCGTCGAGGTCCACCCGGTCGAACGAAACCCGCGAGCGCCTGTTCCCGAAGCTACTCGTCGTGGCCATAGACCTCAGGTATCGGCGCAATGAGGCTCGATCTTTAGCCTCAGGCTCTCCCGATCTGCCCTGGTCGTGGTCGTATTTCGGGCCTCAGGACCGTTCGGCACCAGTGCCGCCCGATCGCCGCCGATGTCAGCCGTCGGGTTCGGCGACCACCACTGCCGTGTTATAGCCACCCATGCCTATCGATGACTTGACCATCAACCCGGGGACACGAGGAGTCCGCCCGTCGACGAGCTTGGGATGGCCGGGAGCCACCTGTGCCGGAGCGGGCACGTAGCCGGTCTGGAAGGCGTAGATCGTGGCCAGCATCTCCACCGCGGCCGCCGCCGACTGGCAGTGCCCGACCAGCGGTTTGATGGAGAAGATCCCGGCCGCGTCCGGGAAGAGCTCGTCGAGGGCGCGTGCCTCGGCCGCGTCGCCCCTGCCCGTACCGGGCCCGTGGGCGTTGAGGTAGGCCACGTCCTCGAATTCGGCGCCGGCGTTGTGCATGGCCAGCCGGAAGCAGCGGAACAGCTCGTACAGGTCAGGGGCCACCCCGACCAGATTGGACGCATCCATGGTCATCGCCCCACCGAGGATCGACGCATAGGAACCGTGGGAGTTCTTCGACATGACCATGGACACGGCGGCCTCACCACCGACGAAGCCCCGGCTCCCCTCCTGGAAGGGGCGGCAGGCCTCGAAGGCGGGCATGCTCAGGATGGCGGCACCGAGGTCGCTGAACCCACGCAGGACCTGGGGCACGCCGCACAGGTCGGTGGCCAGCAGGATGACGTCCGATGCAACGCCCGTGTCGAGCCACGACTTGGCCGTAATCATGGCGGCGTTGGCGGTTGCGCACATGGCCGACACGGACATGGTCGGCCCGTGGAAGTCGTTCTCCTTCATCAGCTGGGAGAGGACAGTCGAGGGCAGCATGTTGACCCAGGTCTTGGGCCTCACCCGGCTCTCACCGGAGCGGTAGAACTTGCTCCACGTCTCGATGTCCCCGGCCTCGATACTGTGGACCAGCCCGACGACCGGGCCCGGCTTCCATCCCCGCTCCATGGCGTCGGAAATGGCCTCGCGTGCCGCCGCTCGTGCGGCCTGCATGAACCGGCTGGGGCCGTCGCGGCGGTCCCCTTCGTCGGCAATGAGGGAGAGGTAGGCCTGGCCACCGTCCACGAAGCCCTCGAGTCCGGTGGTCAGCTTGACCGCGCTCTCGCCCAGCAGGAACCCGTCCCACAGGTGCTTCGTCCCCCAGCCGTAACCGGTCACCGCACCGATTCCGAGGATGTTCATCGGGGCGCCCCGCGCCGTGGCACCCGGCATCGGGTCGCTCGAGGATGGCTGCACTGCTTCCGACATCAGAACTCCTCGAAATCAGATCATTGAATGGATCAACGAGCCGGGTCAGGCCGCTCATTGATCGTGGGCAGGGTGTCAGTGGTATTCAAAGTCGGCTCCGGCAATGGCCGAATCCGCTAGGCCAGATTATGGCTCACAGGTAGTGGCGGCACAATGGGCAATCCGTCGCCGCGTAGAGGCACCATTGACCCTGGTGCGGCCGTCACATTGACCTCGTCCCAGGCGTCGTTGCGACGTAAGAAGCGGCAGCTCAACTGTCAAAACCCCAGGTGGAGAACGGAATTGAGTCCCTGACCGCCGTCAAAGGGCCTTCCGGTCCGATTGTTTGCCGAACGGGATGAATTCAGGGGAATCCTGTACCCATCTGGCCGGTTGCCGTTTGATCCCATCACTGCGCATCGCCTCAGGCACATCGCCGGAAAGGGACCTGCCCACCGGGAGACACGGCGAGGTTGAACCAGGTTCGCTGCAGGGCGGCAAAACCTCGGTCATTCTCACCGGATCGGTCCGAGCCCGGGGCCCCGGCCGCATCGACCTACCGCACTCGCGGGCCGACGGCTGGCTACCGCACTCGCCCACCGACGGCTCGCTCAGGCCGTCAGACGCAGCTCACCGCGGCGGGCGGGGCCCGGCGACCGATTCGGCGAAGGAGACGGCCACGGGCAGCCACGCCTCCATGGAACCGGCCTGTTGGTAGAGGTCGATGAGCATGGAGGCGTCGTCTCCGACCAGGTTGTGGACCGGGGTCGCCGGATCGTGGGCGGCGCGCACGATGGCGTCGGCCACATCCCCGGGATCGCCCCCGCCCTCGATGACGCTCTTGGCGAAGAAGTCCGCCAACCAGGCCTGATCCTTGGCGTAGGGATCGGCCTCGTCGATCTGGTGCGCGCCCGAGTTGCGGGTGATTTCGGTTCTGAAGAACCCCGGCTCGATGCATGCCACCCGGACGTCGATGCCGTCGAGCTCGAGGTACATCGCCTCGGTCACCGCGTTGAGGGCGTGCTTGCTGGCCGAGTACCAGCTTCCGTACGGGGTCCCCGGCATCCGACCCGCGGCCGAGGACACGTTGATGATCACCGCCCCTCCCTTGGCCCGCATCGCCGGCAGGGCCGCTCGAATGGTGCGCACCGGGCCCCAGAAGTTCGTCTCCATGACCGCTCGGGCCTTCTCGAAGTCGATGGTCTCCACGGAGCCGGTGTAGTCGACGCCCGCGTTGTTGACGAGGATGTCGATGGCGCCGTGCTTGTCCTCGACCGCGCTGACAGCTGCAGCCACCGAGGCGTCGTCGTCGACGTCCAGCGCCAGGAGCTCGACGGACAGGCCCTCGCCCTTGGCCCGGTCGAGCAGTTTGTCCGCCTTGGTCAGGTCCCGCATCGTCGCGTAGGTGGTGTCGCCGCGCCTCGCGAATGCCAGCGCCACCTCGAGACCGAATCCGCTACTGCTGCCGGTGATGAGCACGACGCTCATAGGGCACCACCTCCACTTCCATCGCCTTCAGTCGAAACCCCGGATGTCGAAGGTCTACACGAAAGCGGGACGATCTGTCCCGGCGTGTTCCGCAGCGAGCACGGTGGCGAGCGGCGACGAGCGGCAACGCACAGTGGCGAGCGCCCGGCCGGCCCCCGTCCTCAGGGACCGGGTGGGGGAGCGAGCCGGTCGAGCACGGCCGAAGCCTCGGCCACGATGCGACCGATCAGCTCGGCCACCGTGGGCAGCTCGGCGATCTCACCGACCACCTGGCCGGTGGGGAGCACCCCGACATCGGTGCGGCCGTCGACCAGCGCCGCCTTTGTCATCATGGGAGCGTTGGCGGCCATGACCACCTGGGGCCACGAGAGCTCGTTGCCCTGTTTCAGCGCCCGCCCCTCCTTCAAGAGGGCGAACATCGACGTGTCGGTCTGGCGCCGGAAGGAGTGGGCATTGGCCAGGGCCCGGGGAAGGTTGCGCAGCCAGCTCGATCGCTCGAGGTGGTCGACCAGATCGGTGCGGATGACCCGTTGGGGCGCCCCGTCCACCGCGGTGGACACGACGGTGCCGGTCACCGGGGTGCCCAGGTAGATCTTCTTGACCTCGTCGGGAACCCGGCTCTCCTGGGTCAGGAGGAACCGGGTGCCCATGGCGATCCCATCGGCGCCGTAGGCCAGGGCGGCGACCAGGCCGCGACCGTCGAAGAACCCGCCGGCCGAGATGACGGCCACCGTCTCGCCCACCGCATCCACCACCGCGGGGGTCAGCAGGGACGTGGGCACGGAACCGGTGTGCCCCCCGCCCTCACCACCCTGGGCGATCACCGCGTCCACCCCCCAGCCGGCCACCTTTTCGGCGTGACGTCGGGCACCGATCGTGGGCATGACGACCAGTCCGGCATCCCGGCACCGGGCCACCAGATCGGGTTGGGGAGCCTGGGCGAAACTGGCCACCCTGACCCCGTTGTCGATCATCAGTGCCACCCGTTGCCCGACGTCGGCCACGTCGGTCCGCATATTGACGCCGAAGGGCCGATCGGTGCGGGAACGGACGTCGGCGATGGCCGCCACCAGCTCGGGGTAGGTCATGGTGGCCGAGGCCAGGATCCCGAGCCCACCGGCCTCGGCGGTGGCGGCCACCAGGCGGGGCCCGGCCACCCACCCCATCCCCGTCTGGACGATCGGGTACCGGACGCCCACCAGCCGGCAGAACCGGGTGTCGAGGGCCGGATGGACGGCGAGCGCCGGATCGGCGGGACGTGCGGGATCGGCGGGAGGAGCCGGATCGGCCGGACCGCCGGGACGAGCCGGATCGGCGGGATGATCCCGCTCGGTCGGGCCCCGGTCCGTCACCCGCGCACCTCGCGGTCGCGCATGCCCCGCGGATCGAGCACGTCTCGGATCAACGCGAGCTCGTCCGGGGTGGGTGTGCGGGTGTCGGGCACCTCAGGTGGTATCACCAGGTCGAAGCCAGTGGCCTCCACGATCTCCTCGACGGCCACCCCAGGGTGGACGGAGCGCAGCCGCATCACCTTGTCGGGCGTCTCGAAGTCGAACACGCCGAGGTTGGACACCACATGGCGGATCTCGTGGAACCGGCTGGCGGCCGGACCCGCCGCCGCGGCCCGGTGATAGCCGACACCACAGACCACGTCGACCTGCTCCACGAACGATCGTCGCGAGTGGTTCGGCACCCAGTAGCTGGTCGAGTGGTTGACCGTGTTGCCGGGAGCCCCCCGGACGCCGACCAGTTGGGCCTTGGGCCGGGCCCAGTCCCCGATGGCACTGATGTTCTGGTTGCCCGAGCGGTCGATCTGCGAGGCCATCATGATCAGGTTGCGACGCCCCGACCACACCACGTCGAACACCCTCCGGAAGGGCATGTGGGACTCGAGGACGAGCGTCGACGGGGAGACGCCGAGGGCAGGAGCCCCGGCCACCAGGGCCGCGTCACCGTCGGTCAGGACGAGGTCGGGCGCGAATGTGAGCCGGGCCAGCCGGGCGCCCAGCGCGGGGGCCGTCCCGAAGGCACTGGCCATCACCTCGCCATCGCCGCGGAACACCTCGGCACAGGCGATGGCGCAGTACTCCGCTCTGGAGACGCCCGATCCCCCTGCTGTATCGAACGTCGAGCTCACGTCGCAGCCTCCCCGGAGGTGGCCGCCTGGTAGTCGGCCTCGGGCACGTCGAGGTAGCGCCGGGTGAAGGACGCCCACAGCTCGGGTTCGGCCGCCGCCTCCACATAGCTCCTCTGGAACTCCTCGTCGCGGGAGTAATCGGGCACACATGCGGTGAAGTGCGCTCCTCCCGGGGCTTCGACCACTCCGTCGGTCAACAGCCGGCTGATGCACATGGTCTGGAGGGGGCCCTCCGCCGCGAACCGGTCGGTGTCGATGATGCGCTCGGTGGTCAGGAAGCGGCGATCGGCGGCTCCGAGGAAGAGCTCGTCGAAGAAGGGGTCGGGCCCAAGGACCTGGCCGGAGCCGTTGGCGTCGGCCCGATTGACGTGTACCAGCGCGGCGTCGAGCCGGAGTGCGGGCATGGCCACCAACTCCTCACCGTCGTCGTAGGGGGAGACGACCGTCCGCAGCGAAGGGTTGACCCGGAGCACGTCGGAGCCCAGCCCGGCCCGGGTGGGCAGGAAGGGCACCCGCTGGGAGGCGGCCAGGAGTCCCAGGTAGAACATCCCTTCGTCGACCTCCATGGCCTGGACGGCACCGGTCTGACGGGCCGCCTTGAAATGGGGGTCGGTCGGGATCGAGTCGAGCGTGACGAACCCGAACACCACCTTCGTCACCTTCCCGGCCGCGCAGAGCAGGCCGACATCGGGCCCGCCGTAGGACACGATGGTCAGATCATCCAGATCGGAGCGGAGGATGGCGCGGACGGCGGCCATCGGCTTGCGCCGCGATCCCCAGCCGCCGATGCCGATGGTCATCCCGCTGCGCAGCTCGCCGACCAGTTCGTCGAGCGACAGTCGTTTGTCGGTCATCGTGAGGTGTCCGCGCCACGCTTCTCGACGAATGCGGCCCGTTGCTCGTCGGCCACGCCGGCCACGTGGAGCTCGTAGGTGAAGCCCTGTTCGTACCGGTAGCTTCGCTTCACATCGACGGGATCGATTCCATTCAGGGACTCCTTGGCCCTGCGGATGATGGTCGGGCTCTTGGAGGCGATGTCGGCGGCGACCTCGTACGCGGTCTCGACCAGCTCTTCTGGAGGAACCACCCGGAGCACCGATCCGTACCGGTGGAGCTCCGCGGCCGTGGCCGGCTTGGCCGTGTAGACCATCGAGCGCATCCGGTGCTGGGGGACCAACCGCGAGAGGTGGGTGGCCGCACCGAGTGCGCCGCGGTCCACCTCGGGAAGCCCGAAGGTGGCGTCGTCGGAGGCCACCACGATGTCGGAATTCCCGACGATGCCGATGCCTCCCCCGAGGCAGAACCCTTGGACGGCGGCGATCACCGGGACCTCGCACTCGTAGACCGCCGCGAAGGCGGCGAAGCACCCCCGGTTGGCACCGATCAGGGCTTCGTCGCCCCGGCTCTGGATCTCTTTGATGTCCACTCCGGCGCAGAAGCCCCGACCCTCGGCCCGGAGGATGACCACCCGGTTGTCCGGAATCCGCCCCGCATCGGTGACGGACGCGGCCAGCTGGAACCACCCGGCGACGTCGAGGGCGTTCACCGGCGGGTGGTCGATGACCACCTCGGCGATGCCGGGGAGCTTCTGATGGGTCGTGATGGGCATGGCCGGCTCCGGGTGATTCTGGGCGACACCCGACGCTGGAAGGCCGTCCACGAGGCACCAGGCATCGCGGGCAGGAGCGCGGGCACGCACTCGGCGTGATCTGATACAGCGTCAGGACAGTACCAGTCGGAGACCGGGAGGCAGCCGTGGCCACATTCGATTTCGCTCGTGGAACTGGAGTGCTCGACTTCGGCGGGCGGGCGGTGATCGTGACCGGGGGGACGAGGGGGATCGGGCGGGGGATCGCCGAGGGCTTCCTGGCCGCCGGGGGCGACGTGGTGGTGTGCGGCCGCACCGACACGCCCGAGGGCGAGCTCCCGGCAACCACCGATTCGGCCGGGAAGGTGCGACGGGCATTCTTCGTCAAGGCGGACATCCGGCAGGCTGAGCAGGCATCGGCCGTGATCGCGGCCACGGTGGACCGATTCGGGCGGCTCGATGTCCTCATCAACAACGCCGGCGGCTCACCTGTAGCCGCTGCGGCCGAGGCGTCCCCCCGATTCTTCGAGTCGATCGTGGCCCTCAACCTTCTCGCCCCGCTGTACTGCGCACAGGCGGCCAACGCCGTCATGCAGGATCAAGAGGATGGTGGGTCGATCGTGAACATCTCGTCGGTGAGCGGCATCCGACCTTCTCCCGGCACCGCCGCCTACGGGGCCGCCAAGGCCGGACTGATCAACCTGACCCAGTCCCTGGCCATCGAGTGGGCCCCGACGGTGCGGGTCAACTGCCTGAGCGCCGGGATGGTGGCCACCGAGGCGGCAGACGACCACTACGGCGGGGCGGAAGGGATGGCCGCGGCTGCGGCCACCGTGCCCCTGGGCAGGTTCGGCACCCCCGAGGACGTCGCCGGTCTGTGCCTGTTCCTGGCGTCTCCGCTGGCCGGCTATGTGACCGGTTCGAACCTGGTGGCCCACGGTGGTGGTGAACGGCCGGCCTTCTTGGAGGCGGTCGAGCGTTCTCAGGAGCAAAACGCCAGCTAGGCGAAGTAAATTGGTGGGAAGGACACCGGCCCGGGACCGGTCGCCGCGGTGGCTCCCAGGGATCGTGCGATGGACCCCTCCGGTGTGATCAAAACCGCTCAAGTGCAGGCAGAAGGCGGTCGATGTTTTCAGTGTGACTCCAGAATATTCGAGAGAGCTGACCGTGGGCGGCGGTGCCTCGACCGACGGAACGGTGGTTGGCGGGTGCTGACCGAAACCGAGCCGTCGTTTGCGCTGGTCGGCGCCCCCTATCTCGAGTATCTGCCTGTCGTCGACCTGTCCACGGGCCGTCTGCTCGGGATGGAGGCTCTGGTGCGCTGGCGTCATCCCACCCACGGGCTGATCTCGCCGAGCCGTCTGATCCCCCACGCCGAGGTCAGCGGGGACATCGGGCCCCTGACCCGCTGGATCCTGATGGAGGCGTGCGAGAAGGCCTGCCATTGGTCGCCGAGCATCCAGCTCGGCGTGAACTGCACGATCCACCAACTGCGGCGGGGCGAGGTGTCCAAGGCGGTGGCCACCGCGCTCGATGAGACGGGGTTCAGAAGCGGGCAGCTCACCCTCGAGGTCACCGAGGACGCCATCGTGGACTCGTCGGCGGCAGCCGATCTCAAGAACATTTCGGAGATGGGCGTGCAACTCTCGGTGGACGACGTCGGTACCAACTGGTCGTCCTTCGAACCGTTCAAGCGCAACTCGGTGAGCACGGTGAAGATCGACGGCTCCTTCATCGCCGGTCTCGAATCGACACAGGGGATCAACCGGCTGGTGGTGGAGACGGTGATCCACATGGCCCACTCGTTGGGGATGTCGGCCATCGTCGAGTGGGTGGAGACGGCGTCGCAGGTCGAGATCGTGCGTGGGTTCAACGCTGACGCGGCCCAAGGGTTCTTCTTCTCCCGACCCATGACGAGTGACGACGCGGCGGCGTTCGCCGGCGGTCCCGATGTGCCGTTGTTCTCCCTCAAGACGAGCAGGTCCCTGATCGTGTCCGGTGGCCGCGAGGAAGCTCTGGCTCCCCTCGACATCAGCGGCACCGCGCACGAGTTCGCCGGCACCGGGGACGGGCTCGCCGCACCGGACGACGACGGCAAGGTTGATTCCGACGGATCGACCGCCGACCTCGACGGCACGGCGCCCGACTCCGACGGTTCGGCGCCCGACTCCGACGGCACGGCGCCCGACCTCGACGGCTCGGCGCTCGACCTCGACGGCACGGCGCCCGACTCCGACGGCACGGCGCCCGACTCCGACGGCACGGCGCCCGACTCCGACGACTCGGCGCCCGACTCCGCCTGCACGGGCTTCGTCCGCGCCGGGACTCGGACCGAGGTCGGACCGCCTGTGGCTGCAGCTTCTGCCCGTGGGGACGGAAAGGCAGAGCTTGTAGGGGCCGGCTCGCACAGCGAGCCTGGTGAATCAGTGGTTGCCGTCGTGGCCGGGGATTCGCCCCAGTCCTCTGATGACGCCGCCTGAGCAGGCCCATCCTGGGTTTCGACCTGGTCGGTAGCAAAACCGCCCGCGACCAGGGGAGATCCGTACCTGTCGCCCGCGAATGGGTCCGGAATTCGGTGAAGAGAGTGGTCGTCCCCTCCATTTGCCTGTATACCTCTGGCCGTGAAACTCGCTGTCGTCAAGGAGTCGCGGCCTGGTGAAGACCGCGTGGCCATCGTTCCGGAGGTGGCGGCAAAGCTGGTCGGAACCGGCATCGACGTGGTGGTGGAGTCAGGAGCGGGAACCGGGGCCCGCTTCTCGGATGAGGAATTTCGCGACGCCGGCGCAACCGTCGTGCCTGACGCCAAGTCCGCGCTCAGTGGTGCCTCCATCGTGGCCCGAGTCCAGCCCCCGTCCCCCGAAGAGGTCGGCGATCTCCCGACCGGTGTCTCCGTCGTCAGCTTCCTCCAGCCCGTCGCGGCCGCTGAAACAGTCAGAGCCCTCGCCGACCGAGATGCGACGGTGTACAGCCTCGACCTCCTCCCTCGTATCAGTCGAGCACAATCGATGGACGCGCTGTCCTCCCAAGCCACGGTCGGCGGATACCGGGCCGGGCTGTCGGCGGCGGAGCACCTGGCCAAATTCTTCCCCATGTTCATGACTGCGGCCGGGACGGTCCCGCCGGCCAAGGTGCTGGTCATGGGGGCCGGCGTCGCCGGATTGCAGGCCATCGCCACCGCCAGACGCCTCGGGGCGGTGGTCCGCGCCTACGACGTGAGGGCGGCGGCCAAAGAGGAAGTGCAGAGTCTCGGCGCCAGATTCGTGGAGCTCGCTCTCGAGACCCAGGAGGGTACCGGCGGGTACGCCAAGGAACAGTCGGCGGAGTACCTGGCCAAGCAACAGGAGCTCCTGGCCGCCGAGGTGGCGGCGTCGGACGTGGTCATCACCACGGCCCAGATCCCGGGTCGCAAGGCTCCGGTTCTGGTCACCAGGGCGATGGTGGAGGGCATGTCACCGGGGTCGGTGATCGTAGACATGGCGGCAGACTCGGGAGGGAACTGCGAGTTGTCCGTCGCCGGCGAGGACGTGGAGTTCCACGGGGTCACCGTGGTGGGAATGTCCAACCCGCCGGCTTCCATGCCCACCCACGCCAGTTTTCTCTACGCCCGCAACATCGCCAACTTCCTCGGGCTGTTGGTGAAGGACGGGCAGCTGGCGCCCGATTTCGACGACGAGATCGTGGCCGGCACCTGTGTGGTGAAGAACGGAACCGTGGTGAACGGTCCGACCGCCGAGGCGTTGGGGCTGGCGGCGCCATCGCCTCCCGACCCGGGGGCGACAGCGGGTGGGGCAGCGCCGCCGGCCGGAGCCGACGCGGGAGCCGGCGCCGGCGGACCGACGCAGGAGAAGGAGGACGGGTCATGAGCACCGGAATCGTCGAATTCCTCACCATCTTCGTACTGGCCGCGTTCGTCGGGAACGAAGTCATCGGCCGGGTTCCGAGCATCCTGCACACGCCCCTCATGTCGGGGAGCAACGCCATCCACGGGATCGTCCTGGTGGGTGCGATCCTGATCATGGGGAGTGCCCACGGCGCGATGGAGATCACGCTGGCCTTCGTGGCCGTGATCCTGGCCACCCTCAATATCGTCGGTGGGTTCGTGGTCACCGACCGCATGTTGGAGATGTTCAAGACCAAGCCCTCCGAGCGAGCCCCGAAGCCCGGAGCCGATGGAACCGACCCGTCGGACGGTGCAACGTGACCCTCGACACATGGATCGACCTGATCTACCTGCTGGCCGTCATCGGCTTCATCCTCGCCCTCAAGGGTCTGAGCTCGCCGAAGCACGCTCGTAACGGCAACATCCTCGGCGCGACCGCGGCCGCTCTGGCCGTGGGCTTCACGTTCGCCTACCCGTCGGTGCGGGCACACTCCCTCAACCTGGTGCTGACGTTGGTGGCCATGGCCATCGGTGCGGCGGTGGCGGTGCCTGCGGCGCGCAAGGTGAAGATGACGGCGATGCCACAGATGGTGGCCATCTTCAACGGGGTCGGCGGCGGCGCGGCCGCGCTCATCTCGATCGTGGTCTTCCTCATCGAAGCGCCCCACAAGCCGGCGGTGTACCGGATCGCCGAGGTCTTGTTCGGAGTGCTCGTGGGGAGCGTGTCGTTCTCCGGGAGCGCCATCGCCTTCGCCAAGCTGCAGGAGCTGATGACCGGTCGGCCCATCACCTATCCGGCCCAGCAGGTGATCAATGCCCTGGTGGGGGTGGCGATCGCGGCACTGGCCATCGCCACCCTGTTGACCGGGAGCGTCCCCCTGCTGGTGGCGACGGCCGTCCTGTCGCTGGTCCTCGGCGTCATCTTCGTGCTCCCCATCGGGGGCGCCGACGTTCCGGTCCTCATCTCGCTGCTCAACTCCTTCACCGGACTGGCTGTCGCCGCTTCGGGGTTCACCCTCGACAACAACCTCCTGATCGTGGCGGGCACACTCGTCGGAGCATCGGGAATCCTCCTCACCCGGATGATGAGCAAGGCCATGGGCCGTTCGTTGGCCAACGTGTTGTTCAGTGCGTTCGGTTCGGTGATCACCGCCACCGGCGGAGCCGACGGCTCGGGTGAGGCCCGTCCGGTGAAGGCGGGAACGCCCGAGGACATCGGCGTCCTCCTGGCCTACGCACGCAAGGTGGTCATCATCCCGGGTTACGGGCTGGCCGTGGCCCAGGCGCAGCACACGGCGCGGGAATTGGCAGACCTGCTCATGGCCCGCGGGGTGGAGGTCTTCTACGCCATCCACCCGGTCGCCGGCCGTATGCCCGGTCACATGAACGTCCTTTTGGCCGAGGCCAATGTCCCCTACGACGAATTGAAGGAGATGGACGAGGCCAATCCCGAGATGTCCACGGCGGACGTCGCCCTGGTGATCGGCGCCAACGACACGGTGAATCCGGCGGCCAAGAACACGCCCGGGAGCCCGATCTACGGGATGCCCATCATCAATGCCGACCAAGCGGAGAACATCGTCTTCCTCAAGCGCTCGATGCGGCCAGGTTTCGCCGGCATCGACAACGAACTGCTCTTCGATCCGAAGACCACGTTGTTGTTCGGGGATGCCAAGGACACGCTCACCAAGCTGGTGGCGGCGGTGAAAGACGCATAGGCGGCGCGGTCAGGCCGACGTGCTGAGCTCCACACTCTCGACGGCCCTGTCAGCGGCCAGCTTGGCGAACACCATCAATCCCTGACTGGTGGGACGGGTGGAGAGCACGGTGACGGTCACCGGTCCCTGATCGACCAGGTGGGTGGCGTCGTTGACGACGACCATGTCTCCGTCGGGCAGATAGCCGACCGCTTGGCGTGACTGGCGTCCCTCTTTGATCAGGTCGAGGCGAAGCAGCTCGCCCGGAAGATGGTCGGGGGTCAGATCGTTGGCCACGCTGCGCAAGTCGACCACGGGCAACCCCCACCTGGCGGCCTCGTCCACGACGGCCGTGGAGCAGGTTCCGATCCGCAGCCCGAGCCGACGGGCCACGGTGAGCAGCTTGACGGTCGGGTCATCCTCCTCGGGAATCTCGTCCGGACCGATGTGTACGGGAACCCCCAACTCCCGGAGGGCCTCGATCGACTCGAGCCCGCGCCGCGCTCGGCGGGAGATGACCGGATCCGGAGAGACGGCCACCGACTGGGTGTGGTCGACGACGAATTGGGGGATCACCAGGCCGCCCGGGAGCAGGCCACCCCGGCCCAGAACCAGCAGGAACCGATCCATGAGGGCAGAGCTGTCGGCCAGGATGGCGTGACCCTCGGGGGGCCCCGGCTGTGGGGCCAGGATTCTGGACAGGCCGGCCGCAGCCACGATCTGCCTTCCCTTGACCGAGCCGAGCCGCCACCCCAGTGTGGCCAGCACCCAGGCGATGACGGCGGTGATGAGCAGGGCGAAGCCGGAACGAAGGAGGACGAGAAGAGGGAGACCGATCACCAACCCGAGCAGCATGCCGGTCGTGGCGATGATCGAGGCGGCAAAGGTCTCCCCCGGCGGTGTGTTGCGGAAGAGGAACACGGCCTGCTGCAGCCCTCGATCCACCAGTCTGCCGGCCACGCCGCCGATGACGTAACTCACCGCCGCCCCGAGGAGCAGGCCCACCACCGGTGCGTGCTGACCCGTATCGAGCGAGCGGCCGATCTCGAATCCGGCCACGGCTCCGGCCAGGACGAAGAGCATGCGGAAGCCTTCAACGAAGATCATGCCGGTCCCAGCCGACTCGACGTTGTGAATCGGTGACTTCATGTGGTGACCACTCTGGTTTCGCCTCGGATATGCGGCCGCCTCAGTAATTGTCGGACACGCCGGCCCAAACCTTTAGCTGACCTGGGCCGCTGAAGGCCGACGGTTCACACCTCGTCCGCGCCCCGAGTAGTCCCTGCGTGGGGCCAGAAATTCATATAGCTAAGGTAATGCGGAGAGTAGTAAGATTGTCACAGAGAGTGGGGCATCCTCCGCGCCAGCTTGCGAAATCCGTGACGACCTTTTCCAATGAGCTCATTCCTCCGGCGCTACCGTCAAGACCACACCCGGGACGACATCGTCCTGCAGGTCGTCGTCGCCCCCGCCGATCGGGCGGCGGACGGCCCGGCGCCCGATTGCCCGGTGGCGGGAGGCGGGGCAAGCAATTCTGGAGGCACCGGACCAGCCGCTCGGACGCCGGGCGACCGTTATGACCTGCGCATCACTGACTGGGGCCTCATCATCGGGGCCGTTTCGAGGGTCTGTGCGCCGGTGCCCGCGTTGGTGCCCTGGCCCGAAGTGTGTAGTGTCACCGCCAACGGCGCGGCCGAGCTGGCGGACGGCTCGTGTGGAGAAATTCTCGAGATCGAGGTAACCGACGGAGGTTGGACAGGTGGCGATCGCGTGCACAGATATGTGGCACAGACAGCGGCCCTGGAGCCGTTCGTCGCGGCCGCATCATCCCACCGACCGGTGACACTGGATTCCGACCTGAGGGAGCCCGGCCGGCACGCGGGGCGCTTGGCTCGGGTCCCGACCGCCGTCCTGGCCGTCCTGGCCGTGGTGAGAACGGCCGTGACGGCTGCCCTGGCCCGGGTAAGTACGTGGGTCCTGGCCGTCCTGGCCGTGGTGAGAACGGCCGTGACGGCTGCCCTGGCCCGGGTAAGTACGTGGGTCATGGCCGTCCTGGCCGTGGTGAGAACGGCCGTGACGGCTGCCCTGGCCAGTGCGAGATCGTGGGTCAAGGCCGTCCTGGCCGCTGCCCGCTCCCTGGCGCCCCGCTGGACGGGCCTGGCGCCCAACGGGACCGATGGGGAGCCGCAGGGGAGCGGTCCACAGCACGGCCTCGGTCGTCGGCGGATCGGGCCGGTCGCCATCGGCGTCATGGCCGTCCTGCTGTTGACGGGCAGCGCCGGGACGCCCTTCGGCTCCTCAGCCGGTGGTGCGACGAACCCGCGCCACGGCAATGTCGCAGGAAACAGCGCGCAGTCATTGCCGGAGGGTCGTGGAGTCCACCTGGCCGTGGCCACCACGAAGCCTGAACCTGCTCCGCCGTCCCTGGCCGGGTCGCCTCCGCTGCAGTCCCACGAGATCTTCGGCTACGCCCCGTATTGGACGCTGCCCCTGTCATCGGGTTTCGACGTCAAGGACCTCACCACACTGGCGTACTTCAGCGTCGATGCCAATCCCAACGGCACCCTCGACGAGAGCGGGCCGGGATGGAACGGTTACGAGAGCCAGGATCTGGTCAATCTGGTCAACAGGTCGCATGCCGCCGGTGACCGGGTGGTGCTCACCGTCACCGACTTCAGCCAGAGCTCGCTCAATGCGATCACCTCCGACCCCAACGCCGGCGCCCGCCTCTCGGCGGCTCTGATCTCGGCGGTGTCGGCGAAGAACCTCGACGGCGTGAATTTCGACTTCGAGGGTGAAGGCAGTGCCGACCAACGGGGGCTCACCCGGCTCATCACGCAGGTATCGAAGGCCCTGCACGCGGCAAATCCCCATTGGCAGGTCACGATGGCCGTCTACGCCAGCTCGGCGGCGGACTCTGGCGGCTTCTACAACATCGCCGCCCTCTCGCCGGCCGTGGACGGGTTCTTCGTGATGGCCTACGAGATGAACAACGCAGCGGTGTCGAGTGCCACGGCACCGCTGGTCGGTGGGGGATACACGCCCACCGAAGCGGTCAAGCAGTTCACCGCGGTGGTGCCGGCACAGAAGGTGATACTCGGCGTGCCCTTCTACGGGTACGACTGGCCGACCTCGGGTGGGACGCTCACCGCCCACGCGACCGGAGGAAATACGCCGCTCAGTGACGCCGTCATCGCTTCATCGGGACATCCGACCTACTGGGATCCGGCCACGGACAGCTCATGGACCTCGTACAAAGTCGGATCCCAGTGGCACGAGACGTTCTTCGACAATCCGACGTCACTGGCGTTGAGGGCACAGGTCGCCAATTCGTTCCACATTGCCGGACTGGGCATCTGGGCCCTGGGGATGGATGGGAACAATCCGGCCATGATGGCCGCGCTGCTCGGGAACGCACCGGCGGTCAAGGACTATCAGACGGGGCCCACCACGACGACGCCGACGACCGCCGCCCCGGGGTCGTCGACCACCTCGACCACCGGGCCGCCCGGGGCCAATTACGTGACGACGGCGGTCTGGAAGGGCAGTGCCGTCTCCCTCACTGCGATCGTCAATCCCGCCTCGGAAGGTACGCCGCAGTATCTGGGCACATTGAGCCAACTGAGCACCAACGACCCTGCGTTGGCCTGTCTCGAAACCGGTACACCTCTCGCCGTTTGGTCCTTCAGCACCCTGCCCGGTGTTGACGTGGTGGTGGCCTCCCAGCCGCAGGACTGCGCCGCGGCTACCTGGACCTTCCCGACGACAAAGAAATCGGTGACCACCTCGGGGGGGAGTAAATCCACGACCACGACGACCACCCAACCGAAGAGAACCACCACGACCACGACCGTGCCGTCCACCACGACCACCACGGACCCACCCACCACGACCACCACGGTCCCACCCACCACGACCACCACCGTGCCGCCCACCACGACCACCACGGTCCCGCCCACCACGACCACCACCGTGCCGCCCACCACGACCACAACGGCCGCGGCCGCCAGTGCCACCTCGTCCGTCGGACCCTGAGCCTGACCTCGGACCGCGGGACGGCATGGGGATCCGGGCCCTCAGCGGCGGCTAATCTCGTCGGCAGCCAGGGGGTGTAGCTCAGCTGGTAGAGCGCTACGTTCGCAATGTAGAAGTCGGCGGTTCGAGTCCGCTCACCTCCACCACGTCGTCGTATTCGAACTTCGGCGAAGAAAAGAGCACGTCGAAAGGCTCCTTGTAGGCCGCATCGACGACACGCCCGTCGCGCACGTGGACCTCGTCGAGCACCGCTGCGTTGAGAAGCCGCCGGGTCCGGTCGCCGGCCCGGTGGTAGGCGGTGGCGCAGCGAGTCGAGAACCGGAGGGCGAGGTCCATCACCTCCTGCCAGTCGTCCAGGCTGGCATCGAGCGTCGCTTGGCGCGCCTCGATGACCCGTAGCTCGACGCCGATGCGCTCCTGCTCGCGTCGAAGCATGGTGACGTCGATGGCGTTGGCGTAGTACGCCTCCATCAGCTTGTAACGCTCGGACTCCAGGTGCTCGTGCTGGGTGGCGAACAGCTCGCGCTCGGCCGTCGTGTCCTCGTGACGAGTGGCCACTTCGGCGGCGATTGCCTGACGTAGTCCCTCGGCCCAGTGGGTGGGCACCTCGATACGGCCGTAGAGATCTTCGACCTCAGCTTCGAGGTGGTCGGCCGCGACGTAGCGCTCCCGGCAGCCGGTACCGTTGCGCCGGTCCTTCTGCCCCAGGCAGTAGAAGTAGGTGTAGGTGCCCTTCGAGTACTGGATCGAGAGCCGCCTGCCGCACACGCCGCAGACGAGCAGGCCCTTCAGATAATGGTGGTGCCGGCGCTCACGCGTGCCGCGCATCGCACGGGCGGCAAGTACCTCCTGGACCCGAACGAACGTCGCCCGGTCGACGAGCGGTTCGTGGCTCCCTTCGTACTCGACGCCGTCCCACTCGACGACGCCGACATACGCCCGGTGGGCGAGGAGGTGTGCCATGCCCGAGACGGTCACCGCCTTGGCCGGGTAGCGGCCGTCGCGTCCCCGGTTGCGAAGGCCCCGGTGGGCCATCTCCTCAGCCAGGCGCTCGACCGTCCACTCGCCCGTGGAGTACAGCTCGAAGGCGATCCGCACGAGCGGGGCACGTTCGGGGTCGCAGACGATGTGGGCGACCTGGCGGCCGCCGATCGGCTCTCAGACGTTCAGGTAGCCGAGCGGGGCCTTGTGGGGGTAGCCGCCGAGCTTCGCCTTCTGGCCCATGCCCTTTCGGACTTCGGCCGCGAGGTTGGCCGAGTAGAACTCGGCCATGAGGGCGTGGATGCCCTCGACCAGGCGTCCCGAGGCGGTCTCGTCCAAGTTCTCGGTGATCGAGACGAGCGTCACGCCGCGGCGGCGGGACAAGCGCGCCAGGGAGCGGAGATGAGACCTCGATCCGCCCGCGAAGTCAAGGGGTCTTTGGAGATTCTTTCTGGCAAGAAGCCCGGGTCGGGGCCCTCCCGACAGGGCCTCGTGCTCTCCCCGCCTCAGCTGCGTCGGGCTGGTGGGTACCGAGTCGCGGTTTCCACCCCGCTCGTCGTTCCAGCGCCCGGTCGACTATCGCCGGGCTGCTGGGGTTGACGAACCCCTACTTAACCGTTAGGTTAGCACATAACCGCTAGATTGGAGAAGAGATGCAGCAGGAGGTCGTGCTCGCGATGTTGGCGAAGGAGCCCTCGCAGGGCTTCCAGTTGCGAGCCCGGCTCGACCAGGCGCTCGGCGCACTTGGCGAGGCGATGAACGACGGCCAGATCTACGTCACCCTCGGCCGCCTCGAGAAGGCGGGACTGGTCGTTCGCCAGCATGTCCCCATCTCGGCGGATCGTCGTGGCCCCAAGGTCTACGAGCTCACGGCAACCGGCCAGGAGCGAGTGAGCGAGTGGCTCGGCGAGGTGAGCTGGCCCAAGCCCGACCTGGCCGACTTCCACCTGAAGCTCATCGCCGCCGCGGCGGCAGGGTTGGCCGATCCGATCGGGATCGTCGACGTACAGCGCCGTGAGCTGATTCGCCGGCTCCGAGAAGCCCAGCGCGCGGCGATGGCCGAATCGGATGGCTCGGAGGCCGGATTGCTACTCGAAGGAATCACGCTTCGCCTCCAGGCCGACCTGCGGTGGTTGGAAGCCTGCGAGCGCAGCTGGACGGATAGGAGGAAGAGGTCATGAACGAAGAGGAGTCGGTGCTCCTCGCCCGTGGGCTACGCAAGGAGTACGGCAGTGGTGAGGGGCTCGTCCGTGCCGTGGACGCCGTCGACCTCGAGGTCGCCCGCGGGGAGACCTTGGCCATCATGGGGCCGAGCGGATGCGGCAAGTCGACGATGCTCCATCTGATGGGCGGGCTCGACCGGCCCAGTGCCGGCGGGCTCTGGCTGAACGGGAGTCGGATCGACAGGCTCTCCGAGCGTGGTCTCGCTCAGCTGCGTCGGCACGAGATCGGCTTCATCTTCCAGGCCTTCCACCTCATGGACGAGTTGACCGCCCAGGAGAACGTCGAGCTGCCCGCACTCCTCGCTGGGCGTTCTCCCCGGGAGGCCCGGCGCCGAGCCTTTCAGCTGCTCGACCAGGTCGGGCTCGGCGAGCGGGCCACGCACCTACCTTCTGCCCTTTCGGGGGGCCAGCGTCAGCGGGTGGCCATCGCCCGGGCGCTCGCCAACGAGCCGCTGCTCGTCCTCGCCGACGAGCCGACCGGCAATCTCGACAGCGCCGCCACCTTGGAGGTGCTCCGCCTCTTCGAGGACCTCCACACCGGCGGCCTCACGCTTGTCGTCGTCACCCATGACGAGCGGATCGCCGCCACTGCCGATCGGATGATCTCGATGCGCGACGGCGCATTTGTCGACGAGACCCGGCTGACTGGCGGCACGAGCGGCAATCTCGCAGGTCTCATCGGACTGGGGAGCTGAGGGAAATGGGCAAGACTCTGCTCGTCTGTCGCCTCGCCGTCCGCGATGTGCGCCACCACCTCGCCCAGGCCGTCCTTCTCGTCATCGCCATCGCCGCGGCGACGGCCACGCTGACGATGGCCCTGGCCCTCAACGGCGTCACTAGCCAGCCACCGTACGCCGCCACCCGCGCCGCCACCAAGGGCCCCGACGTCGTGGCCTATCTGACGTCAACCAGCCAAGCCAAGAAGCTGGTGAAGGCACCCGGGGTCGCGAACCACAGCGGTCCCTTCCCGGTCGCCTCCGGGATCATCCGCTTCGACGGGCGCCAAGCGGACGTCTTCGCCGAAGGGCGCACCACCGCGCCGGCCGAGGTCGACCAGCCCCTCGTTACGTCGGGAACCTGGGTGCGACCGGGTGGCATCGTGATTCAGCGCACCTTCGCCGACGCGCTCGGTGTCTCTGTGGGCGACCAGGTCACTCTGAACGGTGAGCCGTTCGCCGTCGCGGGCATCGCGGTGACCGCCGCGCAGTCGGCCTACCCGAACCTCTGCAACGGCACGCACCTGGGGCCGACTCCGGCGGCGTCGAAGTTCTCGGACGCGTGCCCGTTCCCGTCGTTCAACATCCCGTTCCTGTCGGTCCATGGGAGCGATACGGCGACTGCGAGCTCCGACGACGTCGGACAGATCTGGATGACCGAGGCGGACGCGATCGGGTTGACGTCGAAGGTAAACCCCCTCACGACCTACGCCCTCAACTTGAAGCTCACGAACCCCGACAACGCCCAAGCGTTCGCGTACTGACCGCGCAACGGCCGCAAATGCTCCACTTTTCTCGACCTGGCAAGGGCTGGGGTCGGAAGACGCGGTGTTGGTCGAGGACGGGCACGGGGTGCTCGAGCCGGGGGCGGTGCTGCTCGCGCTGCTCGCCATCGCGAGCGTGGCGGTCCTGGTCGGACGCCGGCTGTCGGAGTACGCGCGTCGGGTCGGCCTCTTGAAGGCCGTCGGCGGCACGCCGAGCCTGGTGGCGGCGACCTTTCTCGCCGAGAACCTCGTGCTCGCGCTCCTCGCCGCGGTCATTGGGCTGCTGGCCGGCTGGCTGGTATCACCCCTCATTACGAGTCCGGGTGCGGCGCTGATCGGTACCGCAGGCGCACCTTCGTTTTCGCTGAGCACCGCAGCCGATGTCGTCGGCCTAGCCGTCGTAGTGGCGCTCGCGGCGACGCTCCTGCCAGCCATTCGGGCGGCGCGTAGCAGCACGGTCGACGCGCTGAACGACGTTGCGCGCCCGCCAAGGCGGCGCCACAAGCTGATCGGCCTCTCCAACAGGTTGCCGGTCCCGGCACTGTTCGGGCTCCGCCTCGTCGCCCGGCGTCCCCGTCGTGCACTCCTTAGCGCGGCGAACATTGCCGTCACGGTCACCGGTATCGTGGCCGTCCTTGCCTTCCATGCCTACGCAGACGGCCGGCTCTCCGGCGCGTCGGCCGTGACGGCCACCGGATTGTCCGATCCGGTGATCAACCGGGACGAGCAGATGCTGACGGTCATCACCGTCATGCTCGTCACCCTGGCCGTCCTGAACGCCCTCTTCACGACCTGGGCAACGGTGCTCGACGCTCGACATTCCTCGGCGCTTATGCGTGCGCTCGGCGCCCGAGCCCGACAGGTGACCTCCGGGCTGGTCGTTGCCCAGGTGCTCTCGGCGCTGCCAGGGGCCATCCTTGGCGTCCCGCTCGGGTTCGGCCTCTTTACGGCCGCCGTTCACGGTGGTGCCTTGCCGCCAAAATCGTGGCTCGTCGCTACTGTGATCGGAACGCTCATAGCGATGGCGTCCCTCACGGTCGTTCCGGCTCAGCTCGGCACGCGTCAGCCGGTGGCCGAGGTCCTGGCGTCTGAAGCGGCCTGAACGGAGGAGCGCCCTCAGGGACTTGAGTGCCGGCTACTCGTCCGATTCGAGCATGTGGAGCCGTTGCCGCACGTCAGAGAAGTTCGAATACGAGTGCCTACGGCTCACCGGGTACGCGGCATACGGATAGCACCCACTGCACGGTTCGCGCGATCACGGCCATGGGCGTGGCGGACCTTCGCTCACCACACAGGTCAGTAGGGCGCCTGGAGATCGGTGAACATTGGGAAGTTCCTGACATTACGGGTCAGGAGTCGTGCGTCGGTGCGGACGGCGGTGGCTGCGATGGCGAGGTCGGCGCTGTCGATGCTGTGGTGGCTGGGAAGCCACTGGCGGCCGAGGGCGCCGGCCTCTTCCGCTATGTCGGCGTCGACGGGGTGCCAGACCAGGGTAGACAGCAACGCGCGGGTGTCATCCTCTTCTGCCGGGCGCATGCCGGCGAGGACCTCGATGCGGGTGATTTCACTCGCATGAAGGACGTCAGCGGCTCTCTCTCGTTCGAGGAGGTCGCCGGCGCCTGCATGCCCTCGCAGGTAGTCGATCAGTATCGAGGTGTCTACCAGGGCGCTCACGAGCGGCTGCGCTCCAGACGAGAGCCGGAGCGCAGCCGCTCGACCCAGGCTGCGCCGTCGAGATCGTGGTCGTTCCAAGAGCCGAAGGCATGGCGCATCGCTTCGAGGTCGTCCTCGGCGGAGCGTTCCGAGCCATAGACTTGCTCGACCGCGTCACGGATGAGGGAGGAGAGCGATCGACCAGTCCGCAGCGCGGCGGCATCCAGGGCACGCCGCTCCTCGTCGGTCAAAGAGATCTGAGTTCGCTGCATGATGTAAGCTTACATCACTTCCTGAGCGGACTCGAGCACCTGGAGGCGTTTCCGCACGTCAGGCGAGTTCGAATACGAGAGACTACGGCCCACTCCGTTGTCAGAATCACAACGTCTTAGCTGCTGAGGGGCTACTTCGCCTGTCGGATCGCCTACCGACCCAGACAGCCGGTTTCCAACCAGTTGGAGAGCTGGATCGTCGGGTGAGATGCTCGCTCAGACGCTACGTCATGTTCACTCGACATCCGCCCTCGGCGTCGATGGCGCAGGCCGTTCGAGACGCATGTCGGTCGCTGGAAACGGGCTCGGCATGATCCGAGCCCGCACCGTTTCGGGAAGGCTCAGGTCACCGCCCGTATGCCCCACACTAAAGACCCGTTCGGGGCGGGCCCGTCCCACCATGGCGCGGCTCCAGCGCCATAGCGCCATCAGCCGATTCCCGAATCCATTGAGGAAAGTGATGTGGACAAATAGCCAGACGACCCATCCTGCAAACCCGCTGAGATGCAGGCCCCTCACGCTCACTATCGCCTTGAAACGCCCGACGGCGGCTGCGTTGCCGAGGTCCCGATAGTTGAAGGGGACGTCCCGAGCGTCTCCGTTCAGCCGGCGTCGGATCGTGTTGGCCGCATGCAGGCCGCCCTGGAGGGCGACCTCACACACGCCGGGCAACTCGTGAATCGTGGCCATGTCCCCGACAGCGAACACCTCCCGATGGCCCGGCAGGCTCAAGTCGGGCTGGACGGCAATCCGCCCTTCGCTGTCGACGGCCGCTCCTGTCGCCTCGGCCAACGCCGCAGCCAGAGGTGAGGCCTGGACGCCAGCGGCCCAGATCGTCGTGCCGGCGTCGATCCTGTCCTCCTCGTCCCCGCGTCGGATGTCGACACCCAAAGCGTCGACACCGACGACCCGAGAGCCCATCAACAACTCGACCCCCATCGATCTGAGCTCCTTTGCCGCTCGGGACGACAATTGGTCGCCAAAGTTGGCCAGGGGCTCTGCGCCCCCATCGATGAGGACGACTCGCACCGACGATGGTTCGATGGACCGAAAGTCGTGCTGCAAGCTTCGGACGGCCAGCTCCCGCACCTGTCCGGCCAGCTCGACACCGGTCGGGCCGGCCCCGACGACCACCATCGTCATCCAGAACTGCCGCTGGCTGGAGTCGGTGGCAGTCTCTGCCAGCTCGAGCGCACCGAAGATGCGCCGGCGTAACTCGAGAGCATCGTCAATCGTCTTCATCCCGGGCGCCACCAGCGCATACTCGTCGTGGCCGAAATACGACTGTCCGGCGCCCGCGGCGACGATCAGGCTGTCGTAGGGGAATTCGAGTTTCTTTCCGGGAATCGTCCGTGCCGTTACGACGTGACGACCGAGATCGAATCCGGTCACCTCCGCCAGCTCCACCCGTACGTTCCGCCTCTTGCGAAACATGTGTCGGAACACCGGCGCAATCTGGCCGGGCGACAAGATACCGGTGGCGACTTGATAGAGCAGGGGCTGAAACAGATGGTGGTTCCTGCGATCGAGGAGCGTCACCTCGACGTTCGAGCGAGCCAGCAGGCGGGTGGCCGGGAGGCCGCCGAACCCCCCGCCGACGACGACGACGCGGTGGCGCCCGGCAGAGGACGTCGCTGTCTGGGTGGTCGGCATACTCGTCACCTCCAAAGTGTGGTTATCCAACCGTTGCACGACGGTCGCTTCCTGGTGCCGTGGGCGCCGTCGATTGATCAGTGGTCTCGGAGAAGGTCGAGGGCCAGGTTGGCTTAGCTCGTTGTCACGGAGATTGCGGGCTGCCACTGGATTCCCTGCTCGCAAGATAGGCCCGGGCGGACCGTTGCACGACCTCGAGCACATCAGGGTTGAGGCGATCCATGCCTCTCCGGTCGTACCACCTGACCACTGCCGCTCCGACGATGACCCACACGACGAGCCAGATGCTGATGAGAACGACGCCCCGGGTGAGTCCGGCGTCTCCTTGGGCGTTGAAGTAGAGGATCGCCCGCACCCCGCCGAGCACTTGCCGGAGTGGCTCGAAGCCGGCGGCGAAGCGGAAGAATGACGGCAATGCCTGCACCGGGATGGTGCCTCCCGAGGAGGCCAGGGCAAGGTAGACGAACAGGAGCATCGCCAGCAATTGCCCAAGTGAACCGAAAGCGGCGAACAGGGCGAGCGTGCCGGCCGCGATCCCAATGCCCGCGAATGAGGTGAAGAGCCAGAGTTCACCAACAGAGGGAGCATTCATGTGAAGGAGCCCGACGGCAACCAGGAGAAGGATGCCGGTCAGGATGGGCACAGCGACGAATGCCACCGCCCATTTGGTCAGGAGGGTTTGCCACCGGCTGATGGCGACCGGCACCCGTTGCCGCCATCTGGGTCCGATCTCGCTGGTGCCGTACCCGAGCGCAGTATCGATGCTGGAGTTGACGAGAACAGCGCCCAGGAACCCGCACATGAGCGCGAGCAGCGAGATGTAAAAGGCGCTCAGCCCAAGCGCCGAGTTCGGTGGGAGGGATCTGGCCTCGCTCGTCGTCACCGTGACTGGGTTGGAGGCACTGATCCCAGCTTCCGGGGTGCGGCCGAGCTTGGCGGCCTCACCCGATAGCTTGCTCCCGATCGAGAGCGACACCTGATGGAGCGCCGGCTGGGCAACTCCAGTGGCGAGCTCAACCCCGGTGCCGCCCGCCCGCGGGTTGGTGAGCAACTCCACCGTCGGCGTGCCGGCGGACGCGGACGCCAGCCCATAGGCGGACAACAAAGAGACGGTGAAGTCGGAAGGGATCACGATGGCAGCGAAGGCTTTGTCGCTATTCATCTGGGCCGTGGCCTGGGCGGAGGAGACCTCCTTCAGCGAGAGTCGGCTGGTCACATCGTGCGAATGCAGCAAGTCCGAAGCCACCTGGACTCCGAAGTCGACCTGACTTCCTTGAAGGGTCCCGCCGCTATCTTCGTTGACCAGCTCCACTGGCAAGCCGCTCAGGTGTCCCGTCGGGTTGACAATCGCGCCAATGTAGAAGAGCGTCATCAAAAACATCAGGACCGACGCCAGGATGATCGGGGCAAGCCACACACTGCGCACCCGGAGTAGGGTCGACGCGCGGATCCGTGGTGCGGAGCCGGGCATTCCGTCTCTTTCATGGTCGGAGTTCACGGCCTGTCCTTTCCTGTTCAGGAGACTCGGCACCAAGGCCAGGAGACATCTGGCGATCCGGCGCACGGACAAGATGACGAGCCGGTAAGCGGTGTGTGGTCAACGTGCGTGTCCGAAGTACATGAGCTCCCAGATCGCCTTGTCTGCGAACTCCTCGACAAGTACACCTGCACGGAAGTACTGCACCCGGCATTCGCCACTGAAGCGAAGGTAGGCGCCGTCGAAACCGACCAGCGTTGCTGCGAGCCGCTTGATGCCGTGGATGCCCTCGATCATCCTGTTTCTGGAGAGGTCCTCCTCCCGCGTGTAGGTCACCACGTAGCGGTCGTCCCCATCCTCGTAGCTGTAGCGCAGCACGTTGGCCACCGGTTTGCCGGTTTTCTCGTCGGTATAGATGTCCTCGCAAGTGAAGGCGACCTTGGTAGCGTCGCCCGCAACGACGTGTCCGTCCTTGGCCAGCATGAAGCTCACGATGGGCGCGTATCCGAACTTCTCGTGGGCAGTCTCGTATGCGGTGATCACGGAGTAGGGGCCTGCCTGCCCGCGTGCCCAGTACCAGTCGTGGATGAGCTTGGACAGGGCAGCGTTGCCCCAGTTGTGGTCGTGGTAGCCGATGCCGGTGGTCTCGTGGACCTCGTCGCCGACGAGGTAGCGCACTTCGACCGTGCCCTGCGGAACGGAGGGTAGCCAGGCGAACTCACGCGACCGGTCGGCGCCGAAGCAGACGTAGCCGGTCCCCGGCCGCCACGGAGGGACCTGGCCGGTAAGGGTCACGTCGATGCTCACCTCGTCGATCGCGGCCGTGATGTGGTAGCGGTGCAGGTCACCTACGAAGCGGTTTTCGGCCATACGCACGTCGGCGTGGTCGGTCCCAGCCGAGTAGTCCTCGGGCGCAAAGTGCTGCGTTTTCTGCAAGCTTCGGCCGTCGGGCAAGTCGAGGTTGATGCGCACCAGCGGGTCAAGCGGCTTCTGTGGTTCGGTCACGTCCTTGTCCATGAACATGACGACCAGTGCGGCGCCGTCGTCGAGGTGGGCGTCGAAGTACCACCACTCGAAGGTGCCGCGTCCGCCGTCGGTGCGGGCACCGTCCTCCCAGGGCGCGATGGTGTCCTGGGAGAGGCCCAGCCGCTGGTAGTCGGCGTCGCTGATGGCTCGCCCCGCGAGAAGTGTCGCAGTGGTCATGGATCCGTCTCCAGTGTGAAGGAATGTTCGTTTTAAGAGTAAGGGAGCAACCCTTTGATGTCAAGGGGATTCCCAGCCCGATTCAGCTCACCGTGTGGCAGCAACTTTGAGCGCGGGTTCGATCGAGTCCGGATGATGGTCCCGACTCTTGTATATGCCATCAACTCGAGCCTCCCCCCGGCGAAGGTCCCAGATTCCAGAACTCTGGATATCCCCCTATGCTCCGTCTCCCCCTATGCTCCGTGATTCGCCTGGCGACCGACGATCAGCTCGTAGTGAGTACGTCCGGCGATGACGATGCCCTCGACATCTTCGGCCAGTATGAACCCCTCGGCCACAAGCAGTTCAGCCGCGGCCTCGAGCTGGGTCACGTAATCATCGCGGTCGCTGTAGCGCTCCTGAATGGAGCGTCGTCGGTCTCGTGACCGAGAGGTAGGTGCCTGTAGTGGAAAGGGGAGGCTGTTGCCAGTGACAGAACCAATGCAAGTCCATTGCGGGCCCTCGGTGAGCGCGAGATTCCAGCCGGTATGTGTTGCCACGGGAACGGAGAGCTCAGGATGGCGGATGCCGGCCACCTCGTTTCCATCCCGGTCGAGTGCAGAGACATACGCCGTCCCGGGGACCTCAACGTCGCCCACCGCCATCGGGGAGAGCAGGTTGGCCTCCGCGGGCGTGACGATCCCGGTGATGGCGGCGAAGCGGTCGAGTGCCTGCCGACGCGGTACGGCCGTGCCATCGGCCCTTCGAGGCAGGCGTGACCGAGGGGGAGGATCAGCATCGACGACCCACCTTCGGGTCAACTCCAAGACCGCCCGATTGAAGGGCGAGACGGAGAGGTAGTTGCGAGGTGTTCCGGGACCCTCCGGATTCGGTGGCGTGCCGCCAAGGTGTTCGGTTCCCGCGAGGTAGTACTCACGAGTGTGGGGATCGTCCAATGGATTGTCACGTCCCAGCGGATCGATATGGGCGACACTGCCGTCTCCTCGCCAGTATTCCGAGGCGCTGTCGACAGTGACCACCTTCGGCACGGTGCCCCGTGCACGGTCGAGTGCCAAGAGGTCCCTAAGAACAAAGGGCGGTCGCAGCGCCGACCCTTCTGCGAGCGCTTCGGACGGCTGCCCATATCGCTGGTTGAACTCACCCGTACTGGCCCCGGCGATGAACGGGATCACCGCATCGAAGACCTGATGCCCCGCCTCGTCGCAGTTGAAGCCATCCGACAGGAACTGTCGGAGAAATCGTCCGCTTTGCGACCACCCGACCGCGAATCCATGGGCGAGATGATCGTCACTGGAGAGCAGATGGCTCGCGACGTCTCGGAAGACCGCCAACCCGGCGCCGACCAGAGGGCACCGGTTCGTGTGGTACCGGACCTCGTAGACCAGGTCAGGCCGGAAGCCGCCGGCCAACCAGATCGACTGACGGTCGGGGACGGGTGAGCCATCCACATCCGAGTGCGCAAACTGCCATTCCGAGCGCGGAACGGGGTGAAACGGCTCACCGCGACGAGGTGCGACCTGGAGCACGGCATCTCGCTGCTCCAGATCCGCGGCGGGATAGCAGGTCACCGTGCCGGTGAGATCCGAGGCCGATCGGAGGGGCAGCGACGGAGCGGTCACCAGCAAGGGCTGAAGATCGACCCGGACAGTGCCCTCGAGCGGCCTGCCTTCTCCGTCGACGACCTCAGGGACGGAGCAACCCAGGCGCCCTTCAGTCCGTGGGACGTCCCATTGCCAACCGATCCAGCAGAGGGTCCATCCGCCTTGAAGGAGCCATCCATCGCCGGGGTGTAAGCCTGGTTCGGCGCCGAATCGAGGCGGCTCATCGATAGTGAAGGGCATCCCACCCGTCGTGCCACGATTCGGCACCACACAGAGCAAGCAACGGTTGCCCCGGCGTTCCATCGGGCCGAGGACAACGACGTCAGATTCGGCCTCGACATACCCGGACTCCGACATTTCGGCACTGTCAATATCCACAATTGGACGATTGACCTCGCTGCGAGGATCCAGGGCCACACGCACTCGGCACCGGAGCATCTGGTAAGGCCCCGTTTCACCGAATCGTGTCCCGTCTGCGAATGCTCCCTGTTCAACAGGGGTTACGCCCAGAACCGCCATCACAGCCCCTCCGGCTCAGCGTCAGCCGATTGTGTGCTCATTGGCGCAGGTCCGTCGCTGCTTCTCGGTTCGACTCCAACCACCACCGACACCTCTCGCGTCATGGATTGCTCAAGGAGCGGACCGCAGGCAACACGTCACCACCACCACTATGAGTTCAGCCACAGTTGACTCGGAAAGAAGACCCCTTCGTTGAATCCGTAACCCGGCGTGCCGTCGGGAAGCGTGAGTCCGGCGAAGTTCTGGACGCGCTGGTCACCCACCGCGGCAAAGGGGTCCTGTCCCAGCCACAGGTTCGGCAGGTCGGCCGCGAGGCGATTATTCAGCTCCCTGTAGGCGGCGTCACGAACTGCCTGATCATCGGTGGTGCGGCCCTTCTGGAGGGCGGCCTCGATCTTTGGATCCGAATTGCGGGAGAAGTTGAGGGCCAAGGCTCCGCCACCGCCCGTGGTGGTCGTCGAGAACCAGTTGTAGTTCAAGTCGGGGTCCACCGCGCCGTACTGGGCGTCCACGGATGCCTGGAAGTGGCCGGTGACGAGATTGGAGATCAACTCGGCCGGCTCGAGGATGGCCAGCCTGACCTCGAATCCGACCTGGCTCCACATCTGTTGGACGGCCTCGACCAACGTCTCGAATCTTGGGTCGGTGACGGTGCTCAGCGTGACCGAAGGGCTGCCGTGTTCAACTGCGTACTCGTTCACCAGCGCCTTGGCTGCTGTCGGATCGTAGGTCGGGTAGCCGGTCTCGCTGTAGTACTGGGAGCCGGGGAGGAACAGGCCGTTGATCGGTTTCGTGAGACCACCACCGAACACGGTCAAGACGGCCTTGACGTCGATCGCCTTGGCTAGCGCCTGACGGATGCGCAGGTCATTGGTTGGGGCGGCTGCGGTGTTGAGCACGATGGAGGCGACCGTCGGCTCACCGATGACATCGCTGAGGCTGTCGACCATTTGGTACCCGGACTTGCCGGCGAACTCATTGATGGAGGTCGGGTCGGTGGTGATCATGAGGTCGATGCTGCTGGATTGGAGGGATGCGGAACGCTGACCGGAGTCGGGGATCGGCACGAAGGTGACGTGGTCCACGTGGGGTAGGCCATGCTGCCAATAGTTCGGATTGCGGGTAGCCGTGAAATGACTGTTGGGCAGCCACGAGGAGTAGACGAAGGGCCCGGTACCGACCGGGTCGGGAGTCTTACCGGCGGCAGTTTGGTCGAGCATGGCCTGGCCAACGACATAGCCGCCCTGAGTCGTGAACGTGAAGGGGAAGTGAGGCCTCGGCTGATCCAGTGCGTAGGTGAGAGTGAGGGGGCCGGTCACATTGACCGTGATCCCTTTGGCGGCTTGCCCGGTCAAGGGCGACGCCGCCAAGGCGGCGAAGTTGTTCTTGACCACCGTAGAGGTCAGAGCTGACCCGTCACTGAACATCACTCCCGACCGCAGCGTCATCGTCCACACGGTGAAATCCGGATTGGGCGTCAACGATTCGGCCAGATAAGGCTGTGCCGTCCCGTCCGCTGCCACCCACATCAGTGGGTCGTAGACCGTGTTGGCATAGAGGATGCCGTTGGTGTCCCACTGCGCGGTGGCCGGATTCAGGCCGTTGACCTCGGCGATGGTGCCGATGGTGATCGACCCCCCCCTGCTCGGAGTGCCGGTGTTCACACCTGACCGGGATCCGCTCGACGGGGAGGCCGATGGCGCCGAGCTCGAAGAGCACCCGGCCAGAGCGCCACCTGCTGTGGCCCCGAGCACTACGAGTCCCCCGGCTGCCGTTCCCCGAGCGAGGAACGATCGGCGTGTGAGTCTGCTGTCCGAGTTCATGGGATGATCCCTTCCTGACGAGGATGCTTTCCGGTCGGATCGTCTGAACGACGGCTCATCCCGATGGCCTTCAGCGGTAACGAATGGGTACGCCACGCGGCGCCGGCAGTGAGCAGGTGTCGTGCCCGCTTCCGGGGGGTTCCTCGTGCTCGCATACTTTGAGTGAAGAGCGATTCATCTGGTGTGCCCGAAGTACATGAGCTCCCAGATCCCGGTGTCGCCGACGTCCTCGACCTTGTCTCCGGCGACGAAGTGCTGGAGCTGGACGTCACCGGTAAATCGGAGGTAAGCACCGTCGAAGCGCGCCAGTCGGGCGAGGACGTGCTTGATGCCTGAGATCTCGTCGATGAGGTGGCGATCGACGATCGTCTTCTCGCGATGAAAACTCACTCGGTACAGGTCGTCACCGCTCTCGTACTGGTAGACCAGTGTGTTGCCGAACGGCTTGCCGCTCCGCTCGTCGGTCTGCTCGTCGTGAATCGCGAATTGCAATTTCGACACGTCATCGGCGACGACGATGTCTCCTCGGGCGAGCAGGAAGACCGGAACCTCGGCGGCGCCGTACCTGTCCTCCGCGGTGATGTAGCTGGCGATGATCGAATATGGACCGGCTTGGGCACGTCCCCAGTACCAGTGATTGATGAGCTTGTGCATCGCCATGTCGCCCCAGTTGTGGTCGTGGTAGCCGACGCCATTGAGGCATTCTTCCGAACCACGGCTCGTCACCGTCACTGATGCGGTGCCTTGGGGAACCGACGGAAGCCAGGCGAAGAAGTGCTCGTCGTGTTGGCCGAACAGCAGGTGGCCGGTGGCGGGACGCCATGGTGGGACGTGACCGGTGAGGTCCACGTCGATGACGAGGTCGTCGTGCCCGACGTGGATCTCATAGTGATGGAGGTCACCGCGGAACGTGTTGTCCCCGATGCGCACGTCGCATCCGTCTGGGCTCGCAGCGAAGTCCTCGGCCGGGCAGTGGCTCTCGAACGTCACCGTCTTGGCGCCCGGCCGGTCGAGATTCACGCTGACGAACGGCTCCAGCGGACGATCCGGCGACATCGGGTTCTTGGTGTAAAAGACGATCACCAGTGACGATCCGTCGTCCAGATGAGCATCGAAATACCACCACTCGTAGGATCCGGGCGCTGTATCAGTCCGCAACCCGTCCTCCCATGCTGCGATGGAGTCAGGCTTTAGTCCGAGGCGCTGATACGCCTCCGGGCCGCGGGCCATGTGACAAAGGGTGGTGTCTCCGCCTTCTGGTTGTTCCATCCTGCAGCTCCATCAGTCGTATGGATCGACGCCCTGGACACCTTCGTGCCGCGGTCATCGGACATCGCGAGTTCGATCATTGCCTCGGCCCGAGCCGGGGCGCGTGCCGAGTTCAGGTGCGCCACTCCGGCCGGCTCGAACCCCTCGGCACGAGGATCGGATCAGGCCACGCCGGGTGTGTCTGCGAGAAGCGGACAGGCGGGGCCAGCATATGGACGTCCCCCAGGGGGCTGGGTGCGTCGTAGGGGGGAGGATCGCGCAGGCTGTGCTCCTCGTCACAACCGGCCAGTGCGGGGTCGACGAGTCCCAGCGAGCCGCACCACATCGCCGTTTTGGTCAGGTTGACGGTGACGTGCCACGAGCCTCCCTCAGTGGCGCGCTTGACCAGCGCGGCCATGGCGCCGACCGCCCCCATGTAGCCGGTGATGTAGTCATTGATCAGGAACGTCACTGGGAACCTGGGCTCTGCTGCTGACCCTTCGATCGTCATGAGACCGGAGGCGGCCGAACCGTTCATGTCAAAACCCCCACGTTCGGCCCACGGGCCGCTCGCCCCATAACAGGTGACCGAGACGTACACGATTCCGGGGTGTCGCTCTGCCAGTCGTCGAGGATCGAGGCCACGACGCTCGAGCGAACCCAGTCTGTGGTTGTTCACCACGATGTCGGCCGCGGTCAGGAGCGTCGCTGCCCGTTCCTGGCCGGCGGGAGTGTCGAGGTCGACATAGGCACTTCGGGACCCGACGTTGGCTTCAGCGTAGATGTGCTCGTGCTCGTAGTCGTTGGGGCGTGTCGCACCGAGCACGTCGGCCCCGTGCTCGGCGAAGGTCCTCCCGACGGTCGGGCCAGCCACCGCGTGGGTGAACGACAGCACGCGGATGTCGTCGAAGGGGCGCTGAGACGGTCTGAAGTCCCGGGCCGGAGCGTCGCCGATCCGTTCCAGGCCGATGACCGGCTGATCGGCCAGCAGTGCTCCCTGCTCGTGGGCCAGCCACTCCTCCGGGGTGCGCACGATGCAGATCGGCAGGCCGGCCGCGTTCGCCGTCTCCTCCAGCTCGAACGCGTCCCAGGGGGCGATGGCTGCGGCGACCCTGCCGGTGTCGGGCGGCACGTCCAAGAAGCGGCACCATTCGGCGGCCAGATGCGGGTAGACGGCCGTGGCCATGACCCAACGACCATCGGCCGTACGGTAGGGCGTCATCAGAAACGGGTTGTCGAGGATGAGTGGATGCGGGGCCATCTCGCCGTTCAGCGTCGGATGCCAGAAAGCGCCCGGATTGATTGTGTGCACGGCTTGGCGCAGGTCGAGTTGGAGATCTTGTGCCGGCCCACCTCGATGCCGGTGAAACGCGACTGCTGCCACGGCCCCGGCCATGAGCGGGACGCCGATGCACGCCCCGAGCCGATGTGCGGCGCGCACGATGGGGTCCTGACCGGTGAAGGAAACGGAGCCTCCGACTTCTGATCGCGAAAGGCTCACCTCCGCGAGCAGGTCGTCGAGATCCTCCACGGGATCGAAGGCCCCCAGTTGGGATGGCTGTCCTGCGATCGAGTCATCTGTGTCTGGACCGACCGTGTCCATACTCGAACCCACCGTCACCGGGAAGCATCTCGGTCAGGGGCGACGACCGATTCGGTCGGCACCGAAAAGTGCTCGAGCAACGCCATGACGGCGCGGGGTCCGAGGTCGGTGTGGACCGGTGCGCCGCCCGCCGCGTCCGTCAACACCTGGATGTCGCTGCCTTCGCTCATCGCGACGATCATGCGAGCCAGTTCATCGATGGGAAGGGTCGGGTGCCGGCCCGCTTGCTCCAGTGCTTCTGTCACGAGGACGGCGAGCTCGGAACGCACGCGCCGCTCGTGGTCGACGAGGAGTGCCGCCACATCCGGTTGCCGGATGGCATGCAAGGAGAACTCCGTGGAGACCAGCGTCCACTGCCGGTCGACCTCGAGGCGCGTGAGCGGACCTCGTTTTCCAGACACCTCGGCCCGCAGGGTGTTGCCCGCCGGCATAGCTCGGCGGATCCACGCCGCTCGAGCCTCCCAGCTGCGGTCGAGAAGGGCGAGGAACAGCGCGTCCTTGTTGGGAAAATTGGAGTAGAAGGCACCTTTGGTCAATCCAGCTCTTGCACAGATGTCGGGGATCGACGTCGCCCCATAGCCCTGCTCGGCGAAAAGTTCCATCGCCGCGTCAAGCAGGGCCGTGATCGTGATCGGCCTGCGTTTCGTCATCCCTCGGGGCATGCGCTCATTTTTAACACATTCTGACCAGAATGCAATACCGAACAGTATTCGTAACTCAGTTGAAGACAGATGGAATATTCATTCTATTTGTGCTACGATGTGGCCATGCCACGGATCACCGATGAACGCCGCGAGGCACGCCGCGAGCAAATCCTCGAAGCGGCACGAGCCTGCCTCCAAGAGCACGGTCTCGAAGCCGTGTCGATGGAGATGATCATCGCCCGCTCGGGGCTCTCGACCGGCGCCGTCTACGGCTACTTCAAAGGCAAGGACCAGATCATCAACGCTGTCGTAGCCGAAGGGACGGCAGCGATGGCCGAAGAACTGGCGCCGGTACTCACCAACCCTGAGCCGCCGCCGCTCCCCGAGTTCGTCGGCCAGGTGCTGCGCGCCGTCGTCGGCTTCGGCCGGCACAAGAGGGGTGGCATTGACCGGCTGCTTGTTTCGCTCCACGGCTGGAGCCATTCTCAGAGCGATCCCGAGCTCAAGAAGGCCACCCGTGCCTCATACTCCGGGTTGCGCAAGCTGTTCGCTGACGCAGTGAAGCGGTGGCAGGCCGCCGGGACGTTCGATCCGGCGGCGGATCCGGAAGCGGTTGCCGAGTTGCTGACGTCGATAACCCTTGGGTTTGTGGCTCAACGAGCGCTGGGTGGAACCGCCGACGTAGAGAGGCACGTAGTCGCATTGGGAGCGTTAACCCACCGGTCGGATGCCGAGCCCGTATCGCAGGGCGTCACTGCTTGAGCTGCCGCCCCCAATGCGCCGGGAAAGGTCACCTCGGCGTGCAGTGACGTGATCAGCACCGGTTCTAAGCCATGGTCCTCCTGGCGAGGTTCCCCATGCAGTCGTTACCTTGGTGCCGGCCCCTTTACGCTGGTCCCCATGAGTGGCTCAAGCCACTACCGCCGTAGCTCGGTTGGACGAGCGGTACTGGGCCTGGTCCTCACGGGTGGTCTTCTAGCCGCCTGTGGGTCTGCGGCCGGGATCGGTGTCGGGCGTGGTCCGCTGAACGTCTCGGTCGAGCCAACCTCGCGGCCAGGTCAGCTCGCCGTACCGGCTGGCCGCTCGCCGACACTCGGGCCACAGGCCTTCCACCCGTCCACGGCCGGCGGACTGCAGCTCGATATGACCAACGCCCTACGCGACGGCACTCCTATTTTCGACGGTGATTTCGCGGACCCCTTCGCGCTCAAGACCTCCGAGGCGCTTTACGTGTTTGCTTCGGACACGACGACCTCACGCTACGCGCAGGGGGCCCACATCCCCGAAATCGAGCTCACTCAGAACTCAGCCTTCCAGGGATATTACCTGGGCGACGCCCTACCCCAGTTGCCGAAATGGACGGTGTCGGGCTTCCAGTGGGCTCCCTCTGTGTGGGCTCGGCCCAATGGCACCTACGTGATGTACTACTCAACTCCGGCAACACACCCGCTCGATTGTGTTGCCAAGCCGTCAGGGGCAGGATGTATACGCACCGCCAAGGGGCCAACGAGCGCCATGTGCATCTCTGCTGCCACTAGTACCAACCCCGCCGGACCCTACGTCGATGACTCGTCGTCTGCGTTCGTGTGCCCAGCTTCACAAGGGGGCGCCATCGATCCGAGCATTTTCATTACCCACGATGGCACCCCGTGGCTGTTGTGGAAGAGCGACGGGGACTGCTGCCGGCTTCCCACGATCATCTACTCACAGCAGCTGGCGCCCGACGGTTTGGCGACCGTCGGCCCGCCCCACCAACTGATCGGGGCATCGCAGCCGTGGGAGGGAGGACTGGTCGAGGGCCCCGCCATGGTGGAGTCGAACGGCAACTTCTGGCTCTACTACTCGGCGAACCAGTGGGGCACCGATCACTACGGAATTGGCATTGCACACTGCAGCTCGGTCATCGGTCCTTGCACCAAGCCGCTCAGTCATGCGTGGCTGTCTTCGTCGGGAGGAAGCCAGACCGACCCCGGACCGGGCGGCGAGGAGTTCTTCCAGGCCGGTGGCCTCGTGTGGATGGTCCACCATGGGCTGGCCCCCGGACAAACGGGCGACCTGGCGCAGCGTCGTCTCTACGTTGATCTACTGGCGTTCCCGAACGGGCGCCTGCCCGATGTCGCTACCGGTGACGCTGCGGCGGCCCTCGCCGCGGGTGTGCTCTACAACGAGGATCCGCACCTTCCCGCACAGCCCCGGTCGGCATACCTGGAGATCCTCAAGACGATGACCGGAGCCTTCTCCGGCGACTCCGATGGGAGCGTCCTGTCCGACGGAATGCTCAGTTGTCGCGACCTCGGTCAACACCAGAGCGTCGGGCAGATGTTGCGGTCACTGCAGGAGCGCGACCTGAACCCCTTCGAGGCCTATCTCGTTGCGATCTTTTCTACGAAGTACTTCTGTTCGCAGTACGTGCCACAAGCGCTCGTCGACGTCCGGCAGAGCCTCGTCGACGGGCCGTGACCCCATGCCCGGATAGCCCCGGGACGATTCGGAGGCCATCGCACGGGCAGTTTCAGAGTGGTCGTCCGTTCGGTCGCGACGAGGACGGGGCTGGAAGCCCGTCCTCGTCGATACTGCCTGCTCTAGGGATGGCCATGTACGTGACTAGCCGAGGCTGACCGGAGTGACTGCCGGCTCGGTCTCGATGGCGAGGGAGCTAATGCCGGTCGCACATTGGGTCGCGAGCTGTGTGGCCGTCTCCGTCGTTTGTGCAACTGTCTTGTCCGACGCCCCCGCATTTGTGCCCTCAAAGGGGCCAACGGCCGAGCCCTTGATCGAGCCCGGGATAATGAAGGTTCCGTGGTTGCTCTTGATGGCCCCGGTGATGCTTTTCAGGGTGAGTACTGAGCTGGGGACTCCTGGGGTCGCCTTCCACTTGGTAGACAGGGTTCCCTTGACCGCGTTGCTGCGGGTCAGTCCGCCACAGGTGCCCGATGGGGACTTCGCCGTGCCAGCCATGCCCTTGATGGTTCCTTCCACCGCCCCGCTGGTCACCTTGTCGGTAGAGGTGCCCTTGACCGTGCAACCGGACACGATGGCTTTGACTGTCGTGGTCGTCGAGCCCGACGCGTAGCCCTTAAGTGTGAGCTTGGGCGAGAAGCTCACCGTCCCAGCGATCTTTGTACAGGTGATGGTGTCGGTGGAAGCGCTGCCGGCATGACCATTCGACGCACCGGCGATTCCGCCGCTGACGGTTACCACGCTGACCGGCAGAGCGATCGCGGCCGTGACCACGAGCAATTTGCGAATCATGTCCTACCCCCTTTTTTTCCATGTCTCCATGGTTCGAAGTCAGGTGACGTATGTCCCCCAACATGGGATGCCTGCGGGACGGCAAGAGAATTCAGGCTCAGAACTCTGACCTGTGCTCCGTCTCCCCCGTGAGTCTATAGAATTCCGAACGGAATGCAATACCGATCGGGATGATAACTGACAAGGCGGCAACCAGCGCTGCTGCTCTTGGCGGAGTCCGAAAGCACCGGCATGAGTGGCATCGCCTTGGTGCAGCCGTCGTCGGAACTAGCTCCAATGCCGTAACGACAATCTCGAGGTCGGTTCGCAGGCAGTGAACATCGTTGCCGGGTCCACGACGGTGGCCATGTCGATTGCCGCTCGACGCGCTTGAGGGTCGTGCGTTACTCCCGCTGAAGCCAGCTCTCGTTTTCGAGGCATCTCGGGGCCCGGGGTGTCGTCATGTCGCTCCGCGGGTCGGGATCAAATGCCATCGATCAAAGATTGACTGACGTTGCGCGCATTCACTAGGGGCCGAAGGTACTGATTTCGGAATCGGGGTACCTATGGGTGTCCGGACGTGGCGTCCGACGGTTCAGAGTCTCACCGCCCGACCTTTTGGTTGGCATAGCTCCGGCCAGTCGTCAACCGGGGTTGCGCAAGGACCATTGCGCAACCCCCCTTTACAAATTGCTCAAGGGGATGCGCGGAGCGTCCGATATCACCGCCATGACAGGACGTGGATTGCACAGAACGATTGCAGGGCAGACGAATTCATCGAGAGCTGTGGCTCCTCATTTGCGGCTTGCACTGGCAGTGGCCATCACCATCACTGGGCTGATCGGGCTCACGCCGGCTGCCGCTTTTGCCGGCACACTGACCAAGACGAGTTGGTCTGTCAGCAACTCCCAGACTGCCAAGACGGGGGTTACCTACTCCTACGCTTTCACGACGGCTACGTCCGCCGCCCTTTCGACAATCACCATGACCGTGCCGACCGGTACGGGGGGAACGGTGGCCGCAGGCACCGTCTACGGGATCGGAGCGGGAACAGTCTCGCTTGCGGGCACGACCCTGACCTACACCATCACAACTCCGGCCACCGTCGCTGCAGGTCTGCCCGTTTACATCTCGTTCACCGGACTCACCAACACGTCGACCGCCGGCTCCTATACGTCGACAATTACGACCAAGGCCGGAGCGACCACCGAGGACACAGCCACGACTGCCGCAGTGACCTTTGGGTCCAAATCCACTGGGGTGACCGTGACCGTGGGTCAGACCCTGACCTTCACCAACAACACCCCTTCGTTCTCCTTGGTTGTGGACCCCACATCACTGAATAATGTCCAGAGCCAGGCTGTTGTGTTGACCGTCCAGACCAATGCAGCCAGCGGGTACACGTTGGCTGCCTCGGACACCGGTCTGTCGAGAACCTCCCCGGCCTTCACCATCCCAGCCGTGACTTCCGGACCTACGACTGGTGTTGCCACCTTCCCTTCAAACGGATGGGGAGCAAGTGCCACACTGACGACCGGAGGCACGGACGGAGCGACACTCGCCGCGGGCCTGTCGGGCGGTCAGTTCGTGGGGTACCCGACCACCGCGGCCAATTTCTTGACCGCTACTGGCCCGACTGGAACCACCGCTGACACGTTGACCCTCACCGACCAGGTCGCGGTGGACTACTCGGTCCCGGATGGCACCTACAGCGACACCATCACTTACGTCGCCACTCCGAGCTTCTAGCCTGAGGAGGCCATGGTGGTCGAGGGAGCAGCGCGCCGCCACGCCGGCCGTCTCAAATCGAAGTCTGTCCTGACAGTCGTCGCAACTATCGCCGTTTTGGGCTCCGTAGTGGTCGGGGCTGCATCTACGGCGGGCGCCGTAAGTGCACCCAGCGACCTCTTCGTAACGTCACCACCAAGTCCCATTCCCGTCAAGCCGGGAACGACGGCAACTGCCACGCTGACAGTCGGGAATCTCGGGTACAGCCCTCTCGATATCACCATCGGAGCTCGATCCGTGACGCTCTTGGACAACGGGAAGACCAGGTTCGGCGCCGACCCGGACCCTCGCTTCGCCGGAAGGATCGCCATCACCCCGGACGCTCTGACCTTGCCCGCACGGCAGGAGCGCGCAATCCACATCACCGTCGCCATGCCGACTGGCTTGCCACCCGACGACTACTTCTTGGGATTCCTCGTCAGTCCAATAATCAATTCTGCCTCAGTGGCTGTCCAAAATGATGTTGGCGGGCTTGTCGTTCTTGATGTGCCCGGGTCACGTGATCGAGGTCTCACGGCTCAGTTTGTCGGGCCGTCCTCTCTGAGCATCTCGCTCTCCAGCTCAGCCGCCGGAATGGTCCGTGCCACCAGCGTGGGAAAATCGACCGTTGCATTCACCACCACCGTCGACACCAGTGGTTGGCCGGCTCCAAAGCCTTCCTATGTGGAGGAGAACTCCCAGCTGTTGCCGCCCGGATTGAGCCGGGATATCCCAATTCGGGTGTCGACTTGGCTTGGATTGGGGTGGTACACGTTCCATGCGACCCTCGTCTACGACCGAACCGACAACACCACGGCAGAGGTCACCGCCTCCCGGACGGTAGTAGTTGTAAATCCCTTGTGGTTTCTCCTGCTCCCCGTCGTTTTACTGCTCCTGACGTGGAGAAAACGCAGAGGGCGAAAGGTTCGAAAGAAGGGCCTGCACTCGGCAGGCCGCTCGAAGGATTTAGCAGAGCGGAAGATGCGCCAACCAGTGTCGGTCGGCTGACACTCGTCGCCCTGCGTCCCGGGACGAGGGAGAGGTATTCAAAGGGCTTGCCCACCCCCGGATATCACAGTTCGCCCCGAGCTTCTCTTGCGAAGCGTGACGCCAATTGACGTGAGATTCCCCATGCCCGACCAAGGTCACCGATTGACATTCCTTCGGCGATGCCAGCCGCCGTTACAGCCAAGCGCAGCTCATGGCGTGCCGCGGTAAGTGCATCAAGACCTTCGTTGACACTTTGCCGACCGAATCCCGTATGGGCCGCCTCCATGGTCTCGGCAATCGATGACCCTTTCCTCAGTTCTCTGATGGATCGACGAAGCAACACTTCGTTCGCACGGATTCGCCGGCGAATGTCCTCGTCTGCTTCGATCAGAGCTTCGAGAGAGCGAATGACCCGATCGCGCTCAGCCTTCGGCACAGCTGAAGCCTAGGTTGCTCTCAGTGACGAGATCTGAGTCACTGCTGTCAACTGGATCGAGTGCAGGACCAGATTTGAGTTTCATGGACCTGATTATTTCGGACCGCGCAAGTGGTGGAGCAGCACGATGGAGGAGGGAGGATACTCAGGTCGCAGGGTGACCTTCCTTTGCGATGCGCGATACCAGTTGCCTGGGTACGCCCCACAGACGGGCCACTTGGCCCCGACTCCCTCCTTCAGAGACGGCTACGTCGACGATTGCATGTCTGGCCTCATGACGTGCGCCTTCCAAGGCGTCAAGCTGGTCGTTGAGATCGCGCCTCATGTCGCCAATTCCAAGGACGGCCATCGCCTCGACAACCGGCGTCCATCCTCGACCCCCCGTCGAAGCCGACGCGTGAGAGAATCGGTCCGACCGAGAGCTTGCCGCGTTAGCTGTCCGGTACCGATCACCGCATCGATTGCGTTGAGCGCAGCAGTTCGCTCGGGTGGCACGGGCAGACGCTACTTCACTGGAATCGAGCTTTGGCGGACCCTGTTGCCAAACAGCCGTTCAGCGGCGGAGGGATTTGGGACCTCGTGCCCTAGGTGCAAATTGGCAGAAGTGAAGATTCTCGGGTGACCGTCGAGGGGACACGATCAATTGCAAACGCCTATCCCTGGCCGTGTTGCCCTGGGATTGGCGTCCTTGACACCTACCCTTACTCGGGGCGTCCCGAGTCCACATCGGACCAGCCCGTTGTATGACGGATTCGTGGGCGATCCCAATCACCAAGGCTAGGCGCGTCGGAACCTTCCCCTGATCACTTGTTGGTCGTCGTGTCTTTACTCTTGGCCCCCGTCATGGCCGCTAGTGTTCGGCTCGACGATCCTCTCGCCCTCCCAATCGGAGACATCGTGAACGAAGAAGGCTTGAGTTACGACGAGCAGGAGCGGCGTCGCCGCACCATTGCTGAGCTGATGCCGAACACGTTGTTCCTCAATTGGATGGCTATCGTCTTCGAGCGCTACGAGCACGACGACGTGTTGCTTCGAGTGCCATTCCGAGAAGACCTGACCAATGATGGCACCGTCTACCACGGCGGAGTGATCGCAGCGGCACTCGATACGGCGGGGGCGGCTGCAGCCTGGTCAAACCATGACTTTGACAAGGGCGTGCGAGCCTCGACTGTGGCGATATCGGTTCAGTATGTCGGCACTGCGAGAAAGTCAGACCTGCTTTGCCAGGCTCGAACAGTGAAGAGGGGCAGGGAGTTGATCTTTACCGAGATAACAGCCACCGACGCAGATGGGACGGTCGTAGCCCACGCAGTGCAGACTTATCGGATCGTTTGATCTGTCCTGTTCAGTGTCTCGGCTTTCAACGATGTCCCCGTCGCAGCCCTGATGCGATCACCTCACAACGAGACTTCAGCTACTGCCTCCCGGACTGAGTCGGGACATTCCATTCGACTGTTGTCGTGGCTCCGATTGAGTCGGTTTACGTTCCACATCTCGCTTGTCTCCGATCGGACCGACAACACCACGGCCGAAGTGACCGTTCTCGGCCCCTGCACTGCGGGTCGCAGGAATCAGGAGGAACGGCAACGGATTTACGACGATTACGTAACGCGAAAGTAGAGGTTGCACTCGGCGCCCCGTTCGAGGGGTCGCGCCCTCCCCTGCGAAAAGGGAGAAACCGGTGCGCGGCTCCGTTGGGGGTCGATTGAGCAATCCGTCACCTACGTGGTGCCAACGACAATAGGGGTTGCGGGTACCATCCCACAGCTCTTCTGACGCCAGCGTCATAATCCCACTCGTGTCGATATCGAGACGAGACGCAATCGAGAGCATTGAAAAGCTGGCAGATCGCCTGGCTGGGACGCAAAAGGCGCTCAGGGAGACTGAGGTTTCGCTGCGGCGGGCCATACGGAAGGCCTCTAAGAATGGTGATCTGGCATCTGCGATCATTACCGCCGACCCCTCCAAGGGACGCCAGGCCGTCAACGACGCCTTGTGTGCGCTTGAGCAACAACGGCACGAAGCAAGGCGTGTGGTCTTCGCTCTCGCCCTTGAGGAAGGCATGTCAATCGGGGAACTTGGTCGCCTGTGGGGCTTCTCCCGCCAGTTGGCGCAGCGCTATGCCAAAGAGGCTCGATGCGATTCGAGCTCGGAATCCTCGATGACGTCCCGCCGAGTGGTGGAGTAACGACTTCGGCCGACGCGATCGCAGGCGCGAGCGACCGTCCCTTGGATCAGCCCCAGAAGAGGCAGGTGGGATCCTGTTCGAGCTCGTTGATGATCACGTCGATTGGTTGGTGTGAATCGAGATCGAAGTACAGGGTCCATTTGTCGTATCGGTCGCCGAAGTAGAGCGTCCAGGTCACCATCACCCTCGTATCGGATCTGGGCGCTACGCATCTTCGACCATTCAACGGGCGCCCCTTGCCAGTGGGTCGGCGTTCAAGAATGGTGACGGTCTTCCTCCGGATGGTGACCTCGAGGCGGACTTGATCTCTGACTCTGGCCGGTACCCGGCTCTCACACCACTGCTTGACCTTTTGGACATCGAGCTCGGGGAGGACGGTGGTGGCCACCCCCCGAAGGCGAACGACCTCACCCGGCCAGGCGCTGCTCTTTGGAAGAGGCTTCGAGGGCGTCCGTTCCATCCGGACCTCTGGAGATCTTTGTGGCGCTTCCGGCGCCCGCTTCCGGCGAGTTCACTGATGTGGTCGATGGTTCTGCAATTCGAGCGCCAGCCACAAGGGCCAGGGTCATCTGGACCTGAATCAAGCGAAGCGACCGGAACCCGGCGCCGGGAGCGCATGAAGCAACATTCGTGCACTGTGGCTAGTCGCAGTCCCCTCAGGCGCCCATGAACCCGCCGGTCGAGAACTTTCCCACCCGGACGGTTCCCTACACTTGCCTAGATGAGGACCGAACAAGCACGAGAAGGAGCGGCCGCGAGCCTGCGAGCGCTCAACCACGCGTTTGCCGCCCATGATCCGGGGGACGATGCGCTCGCATCGATAGCGGAGACTGCGGACCAGCTCACGCTCTTGATCGATGAAGCGCCGACGCGTGATCGCCTGGCCCTCATGCGGAGCAGTCCGGAGGGGTCAATCTTGGGCGGGAGCGGGTTCGAAGACCGAGCTGTCGGCGGTTTGTCGAATCCGACAGGCGTCGAACTCGAGGTGCGGTTCGATAACGGTGAGGTGATTGCCGACCTTGTGTTGCGGCGCGCATTCGAAGGGGCACCCGGTCGTGCCCACGGCGGAATTGTGGCCGCTGCATTCGACGACGTGACCGGCTTCGTTATCGGCAAACTGCAGGAACCGGCCTTTACCGGCGAGTTGACGGTTCGTTATCTCGCAGCCGTGCCCGTTGACGAGCCCTTGGAGATTCGCGCCCGGCTTGACGGGCGAGAACGCCGCAAGCTCTTCATCAGTGCTGAACTGAGCACCAGTGACACGGTGGTCGCGAGGTGTCGAGCTATCTACATCACCGTCGATCTGTCCCGCTTCGCCGGAGCGCCCGACCCACGCTGATCCGATCGGAAGGTCGGTGCCAATGGCATTGGACTTGGTGCGAGCGTTGTCCGCGCACTCCCACCTCAACGTCGAATTCGAACTTGGGCGCAGGGCCGGGGCGTTCGGGCCGATCAGATCCCTGTGAACTGGCCCTGGTCAGGCGGCTCGTGCTGCCGTGGATCTATCCCAGGGACGATCTGACGCCACGTTGCACTTCTTCGACGTCGAGGAGCGCCTCCTTCGGGGCCTCCTCCAGCATCATGAGTGACGCGTCCCACCCGGCAGGGCACGCAGCAGCTCATCGAGTTTGGGCTGGGTGGCAGCCTGCTCGGCGTTCTTGGGTGTGCTGAATGGCGAAGACCATGGCCAACCAACGTGACGGCTGAGACAGATACTTCGAACCCGGCAACCCAGGCTTCGGGGAAGCCACGGACCGCCCCAGCAGCGATGCCCCCCAGCGCTGAGAGGATGACAACCAGTCCGACGAGGTGCTGTAGTGCTCGATCCGGTCGAGCACCCGGCTCGTGGCCGGGAGTTGCGCGGTCCGGTTGACGATCCGTGGTCGATGGCCATCGCCCGATGGGTGGTGCTTTGCCGCTCTCTTCACGGTGGGGAGCAACCATCTCGAGGCCACCGCTCTGAGCGGAGTGAAACGGTCGCATGTCGCCCGTCCATCAGCTCACCTAGCCTGGCCAGCGCATCGACCCCGGCGTTATCCAGTACTTGGAGAGCGTCTACGTCGAGGACTACATGGTCAACCTCGCTGTTCACGAGCTGGTCGAATTGAGATTCCAGCGCGATCACCGAGTCAGCGGAAAGGCTGCCGTCGAGGATCAGCGTGCACTCAGATCCCTTGAAGGACATTGTGACGGTGAGGCACTGGCGGTCATCGTGGTGAAGACCTTGGACTCGTCTTCGAGGGTGCAGGGTTTGCGTCGATGCAGGTGCCATGGGTTCGTTCTACCCAGTGAGGCCGGCCCGAATCCCCAAATCTCGGTGTGCCGGACAGATCCGGTTGACGTTTGAGGTCTTGTCTGCGGGGAAGAGTCGAATGCAGAGCGAGTCGAGCTCTCGAACTCGTTGACAGATCCAAGCGTGAAGAAAGGAGGCCCCCGATGTCGAACGATTCAGGACCCCGGTCCGGAGCCAAGGGGGTAGTCGAGGACATCAAAGGTAAGGCAAAGGAGGCTGCCGGTGCGATCACCGATGACGAGCAGCTGAAGCGCGAGGGGCGTGCGCAGCAGGACAAAGCCGCCGCCGAGCGCGAGGTAGCGGTCAGGGAGGCTGAGGCGGAAAAGGCAAGGGCCAAGGCCCGCGGCCACGAGGCGGAGCAGCGCGCGCACCAGCGGTGAACAGCGAAACGCATTCGGTCAGCCTGCATCTGCCAAAGAAAGCCGTGCCCGGCGATTGATGTCAGGTGCAGGCTGCCGAACCGCACGCAGTCAGGGATGGCCGGCCGGGAGCAGATCGGATCAATTCGCGGTTGTTCCCATGTGAGTTGTCGGAACACGCGGCCCAGACACACTCGGGCTGTCCGGAACATAGAATCGCCAATCCAGATCCTGCCCGGCAGAAAGGCCGATTCGAGTGCTTCTGGCGCAGGGAAGCACAATCCGATCATCGAGGATGCGGACCTTCCCGACAACAAGATCCGTATTGTTGTCAGCCCGACTCAGGCCGAACGCCCTGCAGAGACGACCGGGCCCACTGCACAGTCGACGATCTGGGTCTTTGGGTTGACCTCGGTTGGCCCTCATCACTTCGATCCCGGTAAGCGGTTCCAATGCTCGGATGAGGACGCCGGATCCGACACCAACCGGTTCGCACACCGCATTCGCCAGGTAGTTGACCCCGTATGAAAGGTAGACCTCGAGGCGCCCCGGGGGCCCGAACAGCGTCGCGTTGCCCTTTCGAAGTCCTCTGTAGCCCCGACTCGCTGGTTCGCTCTCATCGTATGCTTCCACCTCGACGATGCGACCGCTCAGCGGCCCATACGAGAAGATCTTTCCGATGAGATCCCCGGCAACCAACTGGGCTGGTCGCTCGTAAAACGTCCGTTTCAACGCCTTAGGCTGAGCCCCCACTGCTCCCCCTTTCCGAACACGGGCCTCACCCTGCCGGGCAGGCCCGCCCAGTTCCGACAATGCCGGGCGGGATCTCTTGTCATCATGAGATCCAATTCTGACCATCCGTCGGCACCATCGCACGCCGGCTTCCGTCACAAGCGGGATACGAGCTCGGCCACGATCTCTGCTGCCGGTTGCGGTTGCCGGGCAAGCGCAACGCTCTGGCCGGCCCATAACGAGCACGCTTCGACATCACCGGTGGTGCCGACCGTCGGTGCCGCCGTCGAGTACCGGAGAATGGGTTCGCCGTCGGCGAAATGGGCGATGACATCGCCCTCTCCCGGTCGACTCCCCAGCGGGGGCCGGCCTGCGGCCTCCCACGCCTCTGCCGTCGAGTTGCGGATGGCGCGGTGGGGCGCATCCGGCCATCCGACCTCGTACAGGTCGGCGTACCACTCAGCAGCCGTCTCGCTCGCGTTCATCACGAGACGACGGTACTCCTCATGGATGGGCATCTCCTGGGCGAGCAGAAACCGGGTACCCAGCCACGCCGCTTGAGCGCCCAGCGCGAAGACGGCGGCCACACCGCGGGCGTCACCGATCCCCCCGGCCGCGATCACCGGAACGGGTGCCACCGCGTCCACCACGGCAGGCACCAGCGGGAGCGTCGCCACCTGACCGTGCACGTGCCCGCCACCCTCCCAACCCTGCGCCACGACCACATCGACCCCGCCGGCGATCGCCCGCCGCGCCTCTTCGGCACTGCCGACCGTGTGCAGAACGATTCCGCCGGCGTCGTGGACCCGCTCGACGTACCCGGCGGGATCTCCCCAGAACAGCGACACGATTCGCAGACCGGCTTCAAGGGCTTCATCCAAGCGGCGGTGCTGATCGGAGCTGAGAATCAGATTGCCGCCAAACGGACGATCTGTGAGCTTCGCCGTCTCGTGGACCACGTCTCCGGCGGGAGTCGACCAGGTCAGCGCCAACATACCCAGCGCGCCGGCGTTCGAGACCGCTGCCGCCAATTCGGGCACCGCCGACATCGGCGCCTGGACGATCGGTTGCTCGATCCCGAGTAGCTCGCACACCTGCGTTCGCACCACTACACCCACCTTTCGCTCCGGCTTGTCGTGCCTCCAACCAGCTCCGGTGTCGCCCCCACCCGACCGGCGCAGGCGGATCCAGTCTCCAGCTAGGCCTCAGTCCACTCTCCAGCGAGGCCTCGGCTAGGACCCATACGACGATGGTGCCGACTGAGGAGACCGCTTGTTCCATCCGTGAAAGTTCGAGTAATCGCCTGCATCCCAAGCCTCGCGCAGCCCCGGCTTGCTCAGGTCCCAGTCGGGGCGAATCTCGCTGGAGGCAGCGCACAGATCGTGCCAGAGGTCGTAGAACGACGGACGTCCCCAGAACCAGTACCCGTTGTAGATGCTGTGTATCACCAGGCCCGGTTTGAGCACCAACGTGTGAGGAATCATGGGGTCGTGCTCGGGGTCGGTGTACTCCTGGATTTGAAGGTCCTTCTGAACGGTCCGAGCAGGGTCGGAAAGGAAGGGCCATTGGGCACCAACCGAACCACGGAACTCCTGTGACCCGTGATGGTCGTCCGTCGAGATGGTGACGATTTCGGTGTATGCGACGGAGACCTTCGAATAGTTCGCCGCGAGCTCGAGGTGCTGTTGGTGCTCCTTCGGGCAGTAGTTGCCCCGGGCCAGTGTCACGATCATCGGGTTGTCCCCTTGCAGGTCACTGAGCTTGCGCACCGTGTTCGTATGATCCGGCAGGGCGTAATCGGGGAAGGTAGTGCCCGGTCTGATGTCTGATCGCATCAATCACCTTCGCTTTCGTTGCCTCAATCCATCCACTGAGAGCAAATGTTGCGTATCAGCTGGTCATTCGCACCCGTGGTAGGCACTGGTCGTCGTCCCTGGTCCGCGGGAAGGACGACCGAGGACGACCGAGGCACTGAAGAGGTGCTGGAGGACGAGGTCGGAGCCTTGGACAGGTCGGACGACCTCGTTCACCGGGTGAGGATCGGGAACTGCCGCTGTGGACGGGTTGTCGGCGTTCTGTCGCATTCCACGGTCCGGACCAGGGATTTCCACAGGCGCTACCAGCCACGCGGAGCGAGAACAGTTGTGGCGCCGGTCTGCCGCGGAGTGCCCGGAGGCACAGGAGATACCGGAGGTACAGGAGGTACAGGAGAATGAGCAGTTATCAGCTAGACCAGGCGGTCTTCGGGTCGGCGTTGCCCGAGGAGATCGAGTGGCAGCCGTTTCCGCCATTCCCCCCGTCGGCTCGTCTTGCAGTCGTCGTAGGCCATCCGTCGGAGGCTGCTCCATACGTGGTGCGGGTCAAGGTCCCGTCAGGCGTAAAACTGATGCCCCATCGGCACCATGAGGATCGGGTCTACACGGTCATTTCCGGCGTCTTCTACATCGGAGTGGGCGAGCGGTTCGACGGCGGAAATCTGGAGGCGTACCCGCCGGGTGCCGTCATCGTGCTGCCCGGAGGTACTCCGCACTTCCACTGGGCCAAATCCGGTGAGTACGTCACGCAGGTGACGGCGGTCGGGCCGATCAGCCTCGACTACGTGGACCCGGCGGACGACCCGCGGAAGAAGTGAACCTCCCAAGGCCTGAGGTAATCGGAGGGATCGTTGAAGCATGTCGAGGCGTCCCTGGTGAGCGAGGCTGGGCGCCAAGAAGCGGAGCTATTCTTCCCGCGTATGGCGCCTGATCGAGTCGGCCGGCAATCGGCCGATCCGCCCTCTCGGGCTTCGGCAGAACATCCGCGTGGGGCGTCGCTCGACCAAGCGCGCTCTCATCTACGCCAGGCCGACCCCGTGTTGGCACGCCTTATTGATGCCAGGCCGACCTTCGATCCGCAGGAGTGGATGACCGAGCTTCCGGCGATGGACCTGTTCGGTGCCCTGCTGTTCCAGGTCACCGGCCAGCAGCTTTCCGTGACCGCCACGCGCCGAATCCTGGATCGGATCGAGATGTCATTCGGCGGCCGCCTCCCGTCTCCGGCCGAACTGCTCGAGGTGCCGCAAGAGAGCCTCCGCCAGGCCGGTCTGTCGTGGCGGAAGGTCGCCACCCTGCGGGATCTGGCCGGCCACTTCGTAGATGGTCGATTGGACTCCGACAGCTTGAGCAAGCTGCCCGACGACGAAGTCATCGCTGCGCTGACGACCATCCCAGGGATCGGTCCGTGGACCGTCCAAGGCGCGCTGATCCTCGCACTCCGGCGAGAAGACGTGGTCCTTCCGGGTGACCTTGCTCTCCGAAAGGCCATCCAGCATGCCTACGAGCTCGACCAGCTCCCCAGCCAAGCCGAGGTACTGGCCATCGCCGAGAAGTGGCGACCGTACCGCAGTGTGGCCACGAGCTACCTGTTCGCGACCGCCTTCGACCGGCCCGACTCGCCGCCGGTCGCCGGACGGTCGAGCGATCCATCCACGAAGAAGACCGGGATGCCATTGAAGAAGTGAACGGGCCGTTTCTCGCGCGGCCGTCCAGCCCGAGGAGCGGTGCCCGGGACCTCGGTGATGCGATCATCCGCCTTCGCGTGAGCTCCCGAGCACAGTGCCGTTGCGGAGCAAGGAGACCGGGCCGTCCTCACTCACCGCGACGACGGTGGCAAGGGGGTCATCATGGCTGTAGCGGAGACCGGAGGTGTGACGGGTGCCCCCGAACGCTTCGACTGCCACTTCTGAAGCAGTGCTGGGGATGAGGCGTACGCCGAGCTGGCGCAGGACTCCGGCGGCGTCGAAAACGGCTGCGCCATCGATCTGAGCCAGGGCTTGGCGGAGCGGAGCGAGGTGGGATGCCCGCCCGATTTGCAGGGGCGGTGGCGTCGGCAGCCGCTCCTCGACCGGCGGACCCGGCTCGGTTTGGGGACGATAGATGAGCAGCGAGCCGATGCCCAGGGATCCCAGATCGTGGACGGCGAATTCCAGCATCGCATTGAGAACCTCGAAATCGCCATGGACCGCAGAGTCGGTGACCGCATCGATCCAACTGGCAACCGGCGGCTCGTGGTGCCAGCTGAGACCATCCCAGCGAAGCACCCCGAATCTCCCGACGATCCGGACCGAGCCTGCCGGATGCCGCTGGATGACAGTGGCCTCGAGGGCGTTGGCCAACACGACGAGGTCCCGTTCCGATCCAGCGGGACGATCGAGGATCATCCACTCGGCTGTGCCGTCGCTCCGACGCAGGAGCCAGCTCGAAAGCCCATCGGCGAACCGTCGGGCGGCCGGAAGGGGCTGGTGGTCCAGCGACACCCGAGCGATGTCGAGCTGGGTTCCCGACGACCATGAGGTTGGATCCGACATCGGGTCGAGAATGGTGCCGCTGCTCACGATCCGGCGTTCATGAACGGGTGGACGGAGAGCATGATCGATCTCTTCGATCAGAATGGTCCGGAAGGCGTCGCTGCCTTCCAGCTGCAGTCCGCTTTCCTCGAGCTCTTCGGCAAGGCGTGCGAGTCTTCTGGTTCCGGGCTCGGCCATCGCATCGGACGTTACCGGGGTTGAGGTTGCGCGCCGTTCAGGTCCCTGCATCTCGTCCCGGAGCGGTGCCCCTCTGGCCCCAGGTAGATGAGGCTGATCCTCTTCAACCACCTACTCCGGACCGGTGATCGGCGGGACCTGTCAACCCGTGGTTCGTGAGCGGAAGGCGTCGCAGCGGAAGGTCACATCGATCGTGACGTCACCATCGACGCCGAATCGATCACGGGCGTGGTGAAGGGCAGTCCGGCGGGAATCTCCAGTGCGTACTCGGTGCGCTGAAGATCCTCTCCCATAGTGTCACGCAGCTGCACAGCCTCGGATGCCCCCTCGACACCATCCGCTCCGCCCCCGAGCAGGGCCCGTACCCGCTCCATGAACGGCCCGGCCCGGTCCGGCCCTGTCCAGAGCGCGCCCAGCACACCTCCCGGGGTGAGGACGCGGCGGACTTCGCTGAGCGTGGCCATCGGATCCATCCAGTGCCAGGACGACGAGGCCAGTACCGCTCCCACCGACCGGTCCTCCAAGGGAAGTGCCTCACCCCGCCCGTCCACCGCAGTCACCCCCGCTACTTCGTCGGCGAGCACGATGCGCATCCGGTCGTCTGGTTCGACGGCGACCACGTGGTTCGCGTGGGACCCGAGCAGGCGGGTGAGGGCCCCGGTACCGGCGCCGAGGTCGACCGCCGTACCGACCGACTCAGGCAGAAGCCAGGCAACCGCATCTTCGGGCGGGCCGGGGCGGTACCGCTCGTAGTGGTTTGCCACGGCACCGAAACTGCCCGACCGAACGGCCTTTACGTCTTCGGCGAGTGGCGGGGGAGGGTCATCGGAAAGCCGGGATTCGGGCACGAGGTCAGTGTACTGACACGCTACGGAGCCGGCCCTGGAACGCGGAACCTCGCCGCAGCATCGATGGAGAAGTATGGTCCGACCACTCCTCGACTAGTCCCGCCATCGGAGTCCCAGAATGGCGATGTCGTCGTCGGAGCCCTTTGAAGTCAGCTCCTCGACTACATCGGAAAGGAGCTGATCAAGCGGTCGGTCGCTCCGGACGACCGATTGCCGAAGGTTTTCGAGCCCGATGTCGAGCAATTCGCCCCGCCGCTCTACCAGACCGTCCGTATAGGCCAGGAGGGTACAGTCATCCGGAACATGAATCGACGTCGATGCGTACGTCGCGTCGGGGGCCGTTCCAATCGGTGGGCCAATCACCAGGTCAACGAAGGTGCTGTGCCCGTCACTGACCAGGAGCGGAGGCAGGTGTCCCGCACTCGACAATGTCAGTGTCCGCCGGTCCTGGCCGATATGACCGCAGAGGATCGTGGCGAAGTGGCCTTCTCGGCCGATATCGAGGAGCGAGCACAATTTCGTAAGGATCTGACTGGGTGCGTCGCCTTGGGCCGCGTAGGCGCGGATGGCGAAGCGGAGGGAGGCCATGATCACCGCAGCCTGGATGCCCCGGCCGGAGACGTCGCCAACCACGAAGATGAAGCCCCCGTCCGGGCATGAGATCGCATCGAACCAATCACCTCCGATCTCCATCACGTCGATACCGGCCACGTAGCGCGTGGCTATCTCCACCCCGGTGATCTCCGGAACAAGGCCGGGAAGGAGAGCGTGCTGCAGCGACAGGGCAAGGGTCTGTTGCTCGCCGTAAAGCCGCTCATTCTCCTCGGCAAGGGCCTCGGCGGATCGGCGACGCCGGACCAGGCGTTGTGTCATCACGGCCGCTCCGATGGCCAGTAGAACTCCGACCAGGATGACGACGGGTGTCACTCTGCGGGCGAGGCTCCCACCGAGTGGTTGGGTCGGGGTGCCCACCAGGGTCAGTTCCGCGTTGCCGAACGAGACTGTGGTCGTTGCGTGCCTGCCGCTGATCGGCAGTTGGCCCGTCGTGGCCTCCAACAGGTTCCGTTCCTGCACTTCCCGCCCGAGATAGAGGGCGAAATTCAGATTCGGGAATGTGGACGACTGGGAAAATTCGATGTGGTGATGAGGTGGCAGAAGGTATTCCGCGTACACCCCCAGTGGCGGCATGGCTCCGGGCGACGCATACGAGAGGCCGACCCGGGTCCCGGCATCGAGAATCTTCCCGACCGAGAGCATCGAGGATGCGTGATGTTCTGTGACGAAGTCGCACTGGGCCGCACCCTCGCCCGTCGCCTCCGCGCTCGGCGTTCCGACAGAGCCGAGCACTGCGGGGGCGCCATCTTCTGCTCCACACAGGGCCACGTAGGCGAAGGGACCGGTGGGCCCGACGTAGGGGGTGATGAACTGGGTGAACGGGGCGGTCCGGCCGGCGGTGACCTGTGCAATCGCTGCTCCGGACGCCAGGGGAGTCTCGAGGGTCGGGAGCACGCCGGAGACGACGGTCCCCGCCTCGTTCACCTGTACCTGCAGCAGCCGGTTCTCGTTCCGGTTGTTGACGGTGGCGGTGACCAGCGCGAGCACGGCGGTGATGGCGAACCCCGCAACCAGGACGAGGATCGCCATGGTGGCTAGGGGTCCCCCATTGCGTCGCGGTCCCGAGCGGTTGACAGAACTCTCGTCAGCCAACTCGACCCCGACCCTGCTCGTCACCGATCGGTACCGGCACCCTGCCGTCCCACGACCAGCCTGAACGATTCCATTTCATACAGTACCGCGACCACTCCCGATGGAAGGTGTGGCATTTTCAAGGTGCGAGAGGTGCGAGAGGTGCGAGAGGTGCGAGAGGTGCGAGAGGTGCGAGAGGTGCGATGAATGCGATGAATGGCCCGCTCGTCACGAGGCGAGAACGGACCCGAAGAACTGCTCCGTAGCTTTCCAGTGGCGCTCGGCGGCATCGGCGTCGTAGCTCGGATTGTCGACAACCGCGAAGCCGTGGTGGGCCTGATAGGTCTCGATGGTGTGGGAGACTCCAGCCTCTCGCAGGGACTGCTCGAGCAGGGTCTTCTGCTCGTCGCTGAAGGACTGGTCCTCAATGGCCCCCGCCACATACACAGTGGCCTTGATCGCGCTCGCCTTGTGGTGGGGGCTGTCGGGGTCGTCGGCCTTGGCCAGGTTCCCGCCGTGGAATGAGGCTGCCGCGGCGATCCGTCCGCCCAGGTTCGCAGCGGTGACAAGCGAGAGCCGGCCGCCCATGCAATAGCCGGTAGTGCCGATGCCACCCGACTTCTTTTCCGGTCGGGATTCGAGGTAGTCGACGAAGGCTGCGGCATCGCGTACCGCCAGCTCCACGGTGTAGCCCTGCATCCGGCCCATGATCTCCTCGGCGGTCTCCTTGTTGGAGAACGCGGTGCGCATGTCGACCGGGTCGTAGGGGCCGTTTCGGTAATAGAAGTCGGGCACCAGGACCACATATCCCAGATCCGACAGCTGCTCACCCATCCGACGCATGACGTCACGCATCCCCCCGGCGTCGGGGAACATGATCACCGCCGGCCATGGCCCCTTTCCAGTGGGGATACTGAGGGCGGCAGGGCAGATCCCATCTGCGGTCTCGACCTCCACAGCGCGTTGCGTCACGATGACTCCCTTCTCGTACTGGCGTTCGGACCCCACAGGCAGCCCTCCGAACCGTACGGTATCGCGCTCGCCCGCCGCTCGTCAGCGCCCGGAGACGAGAAGCTTTCCTCGACGAGCGGTGGGCACTGGCGGCGGGTCATCTGGTCACGGACCGGGGGACACCACGTTGTGAGGGACTCTGGAGTCTGCGGTTCATGGAGTGGTCAACTGTCCGGACGCAACGGATGAATGTCGCCCGTTGCCGCAGGTGCTTCGACCTAGGTGGGCCACGGGTCGTCGAGCACACCGAGCTGGATGAACAGGCCGAGATTATCGGCGCCGATCCACTCGCTGACGACCCTGTCGCTCTCGAGGTGCATGATGTGAACGACCCAGTCCTCTATCTTTCGCCCGGTAGGAGGGCGTCCCAGATGTCCTCCAGTGTCAGTCCCGCGAAGTGTGGCCTTGAGCACCACCGTGTCACCGGACACGATCAGCTCTTCGACATCGAGGTGCAAGTCCGGGAACGCCTGGTGGTATCGGCGGATGGGCTCGACTTTGGCTGACGGCCCCGTCCCGAACGGATTGACATAGTCCTCACTGTAAAGATCGTTGGTCGTTTCGTAGCTTCGGCCATTCCAGACTTTCTCGACGAAACTCCGCACCTGGATCTCGCGTTCGGTTGCGTCCATCCCGCTCCTCGACCTGGCTTCCCCTCTGGGGAGGCAATCAACTGAGGGCCCATGATAAGTCGACAGTGCGGCCGAGACTGTCAAGGTCCACTACCCGACCTCACCCGGTCAGAGTCAGTCGAGCCCGGACACGAGAGCATCAAGGCTGTCGTCAAGCCACTCGAGTTCGCTGGCGATCAGCCGCAGCGTCGCTGCGCCTTCAGCCGGCGAGATCGGCCAGAACCTCGCAGCTTCAACGCTCCGTTGCTTGGCCTGGTGTAGAGCCCAAGCCACTTCAGCTCGATCGACCACGCCGTACTCGCGTGCGAAGAGCGCCAGCCGACCAGCCAGATCGGGCCGGACCGGGAACCCGCTGTCCACGAAGTAGGCGTCGCCTCCGAGTGGCACGAAGTGCCACGCGGCATTGCCGAACTCAACCAGCGGGTGGTTCGGTCGAATATGGTCCCAGTCGATGAAAGCAACCGGTATCCCGCCGCGGTAGCAGTGTTGTGAGGCCCAACGTCCCCATGACACACGATCTCGTCGTCGCCCAACGCCGGGCAGGCGTGCTGCTTCCACACGGCGTGCTCGGGTACTACAAAGGATGACGATGCCTCGTGCAGTCTGCGGATCAGACGGGCTGACTCTACGAGGCAGTCGTCGGATTGCGCCCACCCCGGCCACGGTGTCGCTCGGCCTGGCTGCCATGCAGGGTCCGCCAACACCTCCCCCTCGATGAAGCTGAGAACCTCCCGGCCGGCATCATCCATCCCCATAACCTGGGGAGCGGCCTGATAGCCGACGGCCTCGAGGTGAAGCAGGAACGAATGGACCGTTGCCGTCCACGGACAGATGGTGCGATGAACCCCCTGGCTCGACCGCCACACCTTGGTACCGCCACGCCCCTCGGGCATCCGCTCCTCACGGTTCACGGGCCCCATCCTGCCCCAGCGAGAGCGCACGGCGGTTGAGGGGCGAAGGACGCACTTTGGGGCAAGATAGCCGGATGGCACGGCGGAAGCGGGTGGGCTGGGCCGCAGCGTGTGGGGCGATTGCGGCCGCGTCCATCCTGTCTTCTTGCGGTGGGTCCAGTTCTGGATCACCTGCGATCGCAAGTGTGCCCTCGACCAGTACCACCGACGTTACGTCCAAGACCCCTCCAAACGACCCCGCAGGGACTCAGCTCAGATGGTTTTTGAGCTCGGAAGCGGCCGCCCCGCTGTCCGGACGGGAGATCGGTTCCCACTTTGACGCGCTCTTTCTGGACAAGATCGATGCAACGAAGGTCAATGCCGTCCTCGCCGAACTCCCCACTCCCGCAACGCTGGTTGGCGTGCTTTCGTCGGGGCCGACCGGTCTTGTGGCGATCGCCAGATTCGGCACGGTGAGGTGGAAGGTGACACTCTCGGTAGACGAATCAGGTCTCATCGACAGCTTGCTTCTCACCCCCTCTCCTTCTGAGACAAATTGGTCTCAGATCGACCGCGCCCTGGCCGCAATCGCTCCCGACGTCAGCTTTCTTGCCGCACGAGTAACCAACGGGTCCTGTCAGGTCATCCACCAGCTGGCCTCGTCGACGCCTCGCCCTTTGGGATCAGAGTTCAAGCTCTTTGTGCTGGGGGCGTTGGCTGAGCAGGTCGCCACCGGGAAGGTCGGATGGAATCAAGAACTTACGGTCGAAAACCAGCTCAAGAGCGTCGGGAACCCGGTGGGTTCTGGGTCGCTCCAGTACAGCCCTCCCGGCACCAAGGTCTCCGTGCAGGGGACTGCGACCAAGATGATCTCGATCAGCGACAACACCGCGGCCGACATGCTCATCGATCTGGTGGGTCGATCGGCGGTCGAGACCCAGGTCCGGCACTGGTCGAGCACTCCCGAACTCGACGTCCCGTTCCTGACGACCCGGGAGACGCTCCTCTTGCATTACGTCAACTACCCGAAGTTGGCGAACGCGTACCTGAGCCGGGCACCAGGTGAACGTGAGGCGTTCCTTGGTTCGTCCTGGACCCCCTCTCAGTCAGCGACGTCCAGGGGTCGAACCGGCCACACGACATCGACACGATCGAATGGTTCGGATCCCCCGAGGACATCTGCCGCGCCTTCGTCGGATTGAAGCAGCTGTCCCGCCAGCCGAAATTGTCACCGATCGCATCCATCTTCTCAGTGAACAAAGGCGGCCTCGGACTCGATCCATCGGAGTGGCCCACTGTGTGGTTCAAAGGTGGCTCCGAACCAGGAGTCCTGACTCTCGGCTACATGGCGACGGATAGCAGGGGCCAGACGTTCGTGGTGTCGGCGATGTCGTCCAATCCAACAGTTGCGTTGGCTCCTTCAGCGACGTTGGCCCTCGTGGACGCGGTTGAGGGCGCCTTCGGACTGATCGGCCCCTAGTCCTCCCGTCCTGTTCTCCGGATCGGCAGGAGACGTTGGTTCCGATCGCCGGCCTGGAGGCAGTACCGCGCTTTCGGGGGGTACGCGTACCCTTGGCCGGCACAAGGGCGGGTGTGCTCCTGGTCGCCGGGACATGGCCCCGCCGATCCGGTTATCCGCCGGACCTTGTCAGCCCATGCGAGCGGCGATGTCGGCGGGCATGCCGGGCCCCGGTCGCACGTGAACTTCGGCGGGGTCGTGGACCTGGCCGCAGCTGGCACAGGTGGTCTGCACGGTGATCGGGTCCCCACAGACTGAATGGACGTAGAGGATGGGTGGTCCATCGGGGGCCGCCCATCGGTCGCCCCATTGGGTCAGGGCGACGATGACCGGGGCCAGCTCGCGGCCCTTGTCGGTCAGTAGATATTCGTGGTGGTCCGGATTCCGGGAGTAGACGCGGCGCTCCATGATCCCGGCGTCCACGAAGCCGTCAAGTCGGGTCTTGAGGATGTTCGTCGCCACGCCGAGCCGGAGGAAGTCGTTGAAGCGGGTGGCGCCGGCGAACAGCGCGTCCCTGATGATCAAGAGGCTCCACCGCTCGCCTACCAGTTCGAGCGCCCGGGCGGCCGAGCACACCTGAGAGTCGTAGGTCTTTCCGAGCATCCTGCCAGTATAGCAATTCGCTTGCATGATGAAAGTTAATACTGTATCGTCACTTGCATGATGCAATCGAAATGGGAGATCCCCAGGAGCCGCACCCACAAGGAGGACGTCATGACAATCGCCGGCAAATCAGTTCTGATCACCGGGGCCAACCGTGGCATCGGGCAGGCGTTGGTCGAGGAAGCCCTGAGAAGAGATGCGAAGCAGGTGTATGCCGGCACGCGCCAGCCGCTGGCCCACCCCGACGACCGCGTCACGCCGCTGACCCTGGACGTGACCGACGCGGGGCAGATCCGGGACGCGGTCGGGAGGGTCGAATCTCTCGACATTCTCATCAACAACGCCGGAGTGGCGCCGTACGATGACCTCAACGATCGCGGGACGCTGGAGCAGGCTCTTGAAGTCAATTTCTTCGGCCCGTACGGCGTGACACAGGCATTCCTGCCGTTGCTGACGCGGTCGCGGGGAGCCGTCGTCAACAACGTGTCGCTCATGGCCCTTGCCCCGTTGCCGCTGACGCCGTCCTACGCGATCTCGAAGGCGGCCACCTTCAACATGACCCAGTCGCTGCGTGCCCTGTTGGCCGGACAGGGCGTCACGGTCCACGCTGTCCTGACCGGACCCACCGACACCGAGATGACCCGGGGCTTCGAGATCCCGAAGGCCACTCGGGAGTCCGTTGCACGGGCCATTCTCGACGGCATCGAAAACGGGGACGAAGACATCTTCCCCGACCCCATGTCGGCCTCCCTGGCGGAGGGGTGGCGCAGCGGTCCGGTCAAGGCGATGGAGCGTGAGAGTGCCTCGTTCGTACCGCCCCAGCCCGTCAACGCCTAGCCCGTCAAGACCAACCCGAGATTCGGCACCCAAAGGAGAGAACCATGTATGCCCCAAACTTCACCACCGCCTTTGCCGTAGACCAGACCCCGGAGGAAGTCTTCGCGGCCATCAGCAATGTCCGTGGATGGTGGTCAGGAGAGATCGAAGGAAGCACCGACCAACTCGGCGCCGAGTGGACCTATCGTTACCAGGACGTCCACTACTCGCACCAGCAGATCACGGAGTTGATTCCCGGCCAGAGGGTCGCTTGGCACGTGCTGGACGGCTTCCTCAACTTCACCCAGGACAAGACCGAGTGGACGGGTACGGACATCACGTTCGATATCTCAAAAGCGGGCGATAAGACAGAGGTCCGCTTCACCCACGTGGGACTCGTTCCCGAGGCCGAGTGTTTCGACAACTGTTCGAGCGCCTGGGGCTTCTACATCAACGGCAGCCTGCGGAAATTGATCACCACGGGGAATGGTGAGCCCAACGGGAAGGAATAGAGGGCGACGAATCACCGGGCTGGACGCTGGGCTAGAAGGTGGCCCGTCCGCCGGAAGGAGGAGAAGATGACAGAGGGGTGGCGCATGCGCCGAACCAAAAGGAGGATCCACTGATGACGAACCACCGCATCGGAACCCGCGACGAGTGGCTCGCAGCCCGACTCGATCTGTTGACAGCCGAAAAGGAGCTGACCCGCCTGAACGACGACGTGGCTCGCCGACGTCAGGAGATGCCGTGGGTACGCCTCGACAAGGAATACGCTTTCGACACCGGAGGCGGCGAAGCCTCGCTCGCCGACCTGTTCCGGGGGCGTTCGCAGCTGCTCGTTTATCACTTCATGTTCGACTCCGACTGGGATGAAGGCTGCCCGAGCTGTTCGTCGCTGGCCGACGGCTTCGACGAGACGTATCTCCACCTCCAGAATCACGACGTCGCGTTCACCGCGGTGTCGCGGGGGCCGCTCGAGAAGTTGCTCGCCTACCGGGACCGGATGGGCTGGAGCTTCCCGTGGGCTTCGTCGGGACGAAGCGACTTCAACTACGACTTCCACGTGACGATCGATCCCACCGTGGCCCCGGTTGAGTACAACTACAAGGATCAGGTGCAGCTCGAGGCAGAGAACGTCGCCTGGCGCGACTGGTCGGGCGAGCAGCCCGGCATGAGCGCGTTCGCCCGCGACGGTGACGACGTGTACCACACCTATTCCGCCTACGCCCGCGGCCTCGACGCACTCTGGACCATGTGGCAGTGGCTCGACCGCACACCGTTGGGCCGCAACGAGGGCGACATGTCGTGGTTCCGCCGCCACGATGGATACGACGCCGGCTAGCCGCGGGCCGGGCTGCGTGTCACTGCGGAAATGTGAACCGGTTGCCGCGCGTCATCGTCAGCCGGTGGGACCGAATCGCTCCACACGTATTCGTTGCTCCGGTAGGCCGGTGCCGCCCAGGACATCGGTGGCGGCATCGGAAAATCCTGACGATCCGCACACGTAGGCCATCGTCCCTGGCGCCAACGGTGAGGGCAGGTCATCAAGGCTGAGGCGAGCCGGTGGCCGTGGCCAGCCCTCGGGCGCTCTGCGGGTGTAGAGGACCTGCGTCTCCGGACCGGGCAGTTCGGCGGCGTAGTACAGGTCCTCGGGTGCTCGGACCGACACGATGAGGTGGACCAGGTCCGACCGGCCCATTCGCCGGGCCACCCGGAGCATGGCCATCAGCGGCACCAGACCGGAGCCTCCGGCGATCAGGAGCGCGGGTGTGTCCCCGCGCCAGACGAACCAACCACCGATCGGCCCTCGCACCTCGAGCGTGTCGCCGACCACCACCTCGTCGTGCAGGAACGAGGAGATCTCACCCTCGGGTAGGCGTTCCACGGTGAGCTCGATCTCCCTGGATCCGTCGGGAGCCGAGCCGACCGAGTAGGAGCGGGACGCCGTGTAGCCGTCTGGAGCGGTCAGGCGGACCACGTAGTGCTGGCCGGCCAGGTACTCGGCCGGCATATCCAAGGCCAGCCGGAAGGTCTTGGCCGAGGCCGTCTCGGGACGGGTGTCCACGACGGTGGCGTTCTGCCACTTCCCCGGAGGTGGCACCGGGAGGACGGGCTCAGTCACCTTGGTAGCGCTGCTCGAGCCAGGGGTCTCCGTGGTCGTGATAGCCGTTCTGCTCCCAGAACCCCGGCTGATCGTGGTCCAGCAGTTCGAGTCCGGAGACCCACTTGGCACTCTTCCAGAAGTAGAGATGGGGCACGAGCAGACGGGCCGGCCCCCCGTGTACTCGGGCCAAGGGTTCGCCCTCGAACTCCCAGACCACCCAGGCCTTGCCCCCGGTCATGTCGGCCAGGGGCAGGTTGGTGGAGTACCCGGTGTGGGAGGTGGCCAGCACGAAGCTTGCCGATGGCATCGGTCGGGCTGCCGCCAGCAGGGTGTCGACCGACACGCCCCGGAAGGTGACGCCGAGCTTCGACCAGGTGGTGACACAGTGGATGTCGCCCGAGTAGGTCGAATCCGGCAGCGCCTGCATCTCCTCCCACGTCCAGACGGTCGGCGATTCGACCAACCCCCGGACGGAGAAGGTCCAGTCCTCCGTGCGGAGGGTCGGTGTGGCTTCGGCGGTGAGCACCGGCCAGTCCGAACCTACGTCGTACTGGCCCGGCGGCAGACGCGGGTCGCGTGGCCCCCGGCTGCGAAACCCTCTCGTGAAGTTCATCGCTCGCCTCCTCTATCGCATGCCGGCCGGCCAGGTGCATAAGTCTATGGACAGCCCGAAGAAGCCAAGTTTCACGGCAGGGTAGTACTCGATTACTCGCTCCGGAGGACAGCCGATGCGACCCTGGCGACCCGATCAGGATCGCCGATCACGTCGATCTCGACGATCTTCCCGTCGGCGACGGTGAAGGCCATCACGCCGTGAGGCCGCCCATGCAGGGTGATCACGACCCCCGCGGCGCCGTTCACCGACGCGGGGTGGATCTGTGCCGCCGGATTGGCGCCCAGGCGCGCCTGCCGGGCGACGGCGGCTGGGCCGTGGACGACAGTGGACGCTGCCGGGCGGCCGGGACCGAAGTCCGCCCGCAGCACGACGTCGGGGTGGAGTAGGTCAACCAGGGAGTCGAAGTCGCCGCTGCGGGCGGCCGAGTAGAAGGCATCGACCACCGCGCGTTGACGAGCGAAATCGGGGCCCGGTGTGGGGACGTCGGCGCCTTTGACCCGGCGCCGCGCCCGACTTGCCAGCTGCCTGGCCGCGGCCGGCGATCGCCCCACCATGGGCGCGATCTCCTCGAATGGCAGGTCGAACATGTCGTGGAGAACGAACGCCAGCCGCTCGGCTGGGGCCAGAGTGTCCAGTACCACCTGGAGCGCCAAGCCGACCGAATCGGCGAGCAGCGCCTCTTCCTCGGGCCGAAGCTCTCCCTCGCGACTGATGACCGGATCCGGGAGGTGCACCTCCCAGGGCTCCTCGCGCCGGACATTGCGCGACCGGAGCATGTTGAGACAGACCCGGGCGACGATTGTCGTCAACCACCCGCCGAGATTCTCGATTCGGTCGACCTCCGCCCGGCTGACTCGCACCCATGCGTCCTGGACGGCATCATCGGCCTCGGTGAGCGAGCCCAGCATCCGGTAGGCGACCGCTCGCAGGCGGGACCTCTGTTCCTCGAAGCGCTCCGCCAGCCAGTCGTTCTCATCCATCAGGCACATCCTTGCTGAAAAGGGTCACCACGATGACCCCGCAGCGACCGCGGATGTGACAAGCGTGGATGGACTCGTCCGATGCCGACCGGCAGCGAGCAGTTGCGGTCGGGGATGACCGCGAGCGGTCGGGGTGAGGGAGTGGGTCCGCGGCACAGCCTCGCACCGGCCTTCAGCCGGAGAGGGTGCTCCGCCCAAGATCCCCTGGCCAACGGCCGACTTTCCCCGGACCGGTCACATTCCATGGTTGCCGGGTGTCAGAGAGGGTGACGCACCCCATCCAATCGATGCAAGAAGTAAGGAGCAACAATGAAATCCCGGATTTCAAGTCCCGCCCTCAGCGTGCCGGGCGTCATCGACGCCCTCCAGAGCCTCGGCCAGGCGGCCAAAGCAGCCGCGAACCAGGCCGGTGTGCCGCAGGCGACGGTTGACCTCATCAGTCTGCGCGCCAGCCAGATCAACGGCTGTGCCGTCTGCTTGGACATGCACACCCGCGGAGCGAAGAAGGCCGGGGAGACCGACGAGCGCCTCTTCACCGTGGCCGCATGGAGGGATGCCCCGTACTTCACCGACGCCGAGCGGGCCGCCCTGGCCTTGACCGAGGCGGGGACCCGGCTCGCCGACCAGGCCGACCCGGTGTCGGACGCGGTGTTCGACGAGGCGGCCAAGCACTATGACGGGCAGGGTCTGGCTGCCCTGATCGTCTGTATCGCATCCATCAATACCTGGAACCGGCTCAATGTCATCTCCGGTCAGGAAGCCGGGGAATGGACGGCGCAATGGGCCGGCTGAGCCTCACGGTGACGTGAATGCCTTCCCGATGGTGGCCGATTCCGTGGTCGCCTGTTAGCGGGCGGGCGGGCTGACGGTGAGCGTGAAGGTCTGGGCCACCAATCCTGTCGGGCTGATGGCCAGGATGAGCAGCGTTGACGTCTGGGTCGTGGTCGCCCTGGGCGTGCCCGAGATGGTGGCCGTCCCGTTCCCGTTGTTCACGAGCGTGACTCCTGCCGGCAGGAAACCGAGCTCGAGGAGAGTCGCCACCGGGTAGCCGGTCGTCTGCACCGTGAACGAGAAGGCGGTGCCGGAGGTGACGGTGTCCGACGCCGCGCTGGTGATGGTCGGGGCCTGGTCGACGGTGAGCGTGAAGGCCTGGGTCACCGTTCCCAACTTGTTGGTCGCGGTGAGGGTGAGCCGGAATGCGCCGCTGGCCGTCGCGGTGCCGGCGATGGTGGCCGTGCCGTTGGCGGCCGCGGTGAAGGTGACGCCCGCGGGCAGGGCACCCGTCTCGGTGAGGGTCGGCGACGGGGCGCCGCCGGCCTTGACCGCGAAGGAGAAGGAGTCGCCGAGGGTGACGGTGTCCGACGCCGCGCTGGCGAAGGTCGGCGCCGAGGAGGCGGCAACGGTCAGCGTGAAGGCCTGGGTCACCGTGCCCGAAGCGTTGGTGGCGGTAATGGTCAGGTGCGACGTCCCCGCGGTGGTGGCCGTGCCGGCCAGCGTCGCCGTTCCGTTGGTTCCGGCCGTGAAGGTGACGCCGTTGGGCAGGGTTCCGGTCCCGGTGAGGGTCGCCGCCGGGGTACCCGTCGTGGTCACCGGGAAGCTGAAGGCGGTGCCGGTGGCCGCGGTGTACGAGGCCGGGCTGGTGATGGCCGGGGCCTGGTCGACGGTGAGCGTGAAGGCCTGGGTCACCGTACCCGAGGTGTTGGCCGCGCTGATGGTGAGGGGGAACACACCGCCCGCGGTCGGTGTGCCGCTTAGCTTGGCCGTGCCGGCTGCCCCGGCGGTGAAGGTGACCCCCGCGGGCAGGGCGCCGGTCTCTGAGAGGGTCGGTGTCGGGGAACCGGTCGCCGTCACCGGGAAGGTGAAGGCGGTGCCGACCTTGGCGGTGTCCGAACTGGCACTGGTGATGACGATCGATGCCGCCGCCACGTTCAGCGTGAAGGCCTGGGTGATGATGCCGGTGCCGTTGACGGCGGTGAGGGTGAGTGGGTAGGTGCCGCCGGCCGTGGCCGTGCCGGCCAGGGTGGCCGTGCCGTTGCCGTTGTCGACGAAGGTGACCCCGGTGGGAAGGGTTCCGGTCTCACCCAGGGCGGGGGCCGGGTACCCGGTGGTGGTCACCGAGAAGGACCCGGCCACCCCGGGGGCGAACGAGGTCGAGGTGGCACTGGTGATGGCCGGGGCCTGGCCCACGACGACGGTGAGGGTCTGGGTGGCGTTCGGGGCGTTGCCGTTGGCCGCGGTGACGGTGAGGGCGGTCGTGCCGGTGGCCGTCGGGGTCCCCGACAAGAGGGCGGTGCCGTTGTGCTGGTCGACAAAGGTGAGCCCGGCGGGCAGGGTGCCCGTCTCGGTGATGGCCGGGGTGGGCGAACCGGTGGTGGTCACGGCGAAGGCGCCGGCCGTGCCCAGGGTGAAGTCGGCCGTCCCCGCGCTGGTGATGGCCGGAGCGGCGCTGGCACTCACCGTGATGGTGAGGTCCAGGGTGGACGTCGAGTCATCGCTGACGTTGGTGGCCGTGACGGTCACCGGGTAGGTCCCGGCCGTGCCGCTGGCCGGGGTGCCCGAGATGGTGGCCGACCCGGTGGTCCCGGCGGTAAAGGTGAGGCCTGTCGGCAGGGTGCCCGACTCGGTGATGGTGGCGGCCGGGTACCCGGTGGTGGTCACCGTGTAGGTGCCGGCGGTGCCCACGACGAAGGCGGCCGTCGACGCGGAGGTGATGGTCGGGGCCTGGGCGTTGGTCAGGGTGAAGACCTGGGTGGCGGTCCCGTTGGCGTTCTTGGCCGTGATGGTGATCGGGTAGGAGGCCCCGGTGCCGGCGGCCGGGGTGCCCGAGATGGTGGCCGTCCCGTTGCCGTTGTCGACGAAGGTGACCCCGGTGGGCAGGGACCCGGTCTCGGTGAGGGCCGGAGCCGGGGACCCGGTGGTGGTCACGGTGGTGGAAAAGGGCGCACCCACGTTGGAGGCAGCCGAGTTGGCGCTGGTGATGGTCGGGCCCACGTTCTCGGTCAGGGTGGCCGAGCCGGTGCCGGCCACACTGGTCCAGCCCGACAGCTGGCCGTCATAGGCCGAGCCGAAGGCGGCGCCCCCGACCGTCGTGCCCGGGGGCACGGTGACCGGGACGTTGACCGCCCCGGTGCCGGTGTTGGTCACCGTGACCACGCCGTTCTCCTCGGTGGCCTTGACCGTGCCTGCGGTCTGGGCCGCCGACCAGGCCGTCTGGTCGGCCAGCACCTGGCCCACCCCGCCGAGGGTCAGCTGCACATAGGGGGTGGCGGCGGTGAAGTAGGAGTCGTACTCCGAGATGAGCGGGTTGAGGACCTCATAGAGGGTCCCGTCCCCGTCGGTGCCGGGCTGGGCCGTGGCTGCGGGCACGTAGCCCGCCGGGGGCAGGATGCTCGAATAGGGCGGTGTCCCCATGGTGTTGGTCTGGTGGACGTAGCTGATCTCGGGGTCGTTCGACAACAGGTTGGTGAACATGCCCGAGACGACCTGGTCGATGACCTCGGGGAAGGTGTAGAGCGTCGAGGCGCACGTCGTCACCGTCGTGTCGTGGCACTGGGAGTCGGGGGCCACCGAGGTGTAGAGGGTGTTGTACTCGTCGAGCTCCTCGGCGTTGGTGGCCGCGTTGTAGAAGACGTTGATGGGGTGGCGGGGGGCCACCTGGGAGGTGCCGTCCACGAAGGGCTGGCCGGCGGCGTAGGTGGCCCCGGTGTAGGTGGCCCCGATGCCGAAGGCGTCGTTGGCCGGGTCGGGGTAGGCCTTGGAGGCGTCGGCCCCGACGGTCGTGATCCCGGCCGCGGTGAGGGCACTGCTGAAGTAGGGGTTCTGCTCCCAGGGCAGCTCGTTGGCGTTCTCCACGACGGGCGGGGTCCAGCCCGCGGGCATGGGGGTGTCGAGGTAGGTCACCCCGGCCGGCGCCCCCGTGGTCCCCCCGGTGTCGGTGAAGGTGAGCTCCTGCTCGCCGGCACACGAGGTCGGGTCATAGGTCGGCCCCGAGCACACCGTGGCCGTCTGGGCCGGGCTGGTGTCGCCCGAGCTGTTGTCGGGCAGGGTGGCCGAGTCCGGGGTGGCATAGGTGCCGATCTCGGTCCAGGGCCCGACCGTCGAGCCCGACACCGGGGCCCGGTAGATGATGTAGTTGGCCGCGTGGCAGATGGACTGCCAGACGAGGTCGACCGACCCGGTCGAACCGGTGACCACCACCGGGGCGAGGTCGCCCTGGAGGCCGTCGGTCACATAGGCCTGGGACTGGTCGGTGGCGGTCGAGTCGGCCCCGTTGAACTGGTCGGTCACCGCGTACTCGTAGGTGCCGGCCCCGAGGGTGCCACCGGTCGTGTTGGCCGTGGCCTCGTCGAGGTCGGGCGGGTCGACCGTGGCCGGGGTGCCCGGGTCGAGGTCGGCGAAGCCGGAGTGGTTGCCGGGCACGAACACCTGGGGGTTGTAGGTCCCATAGGGGTTGGCCACATCCGAAGCCCCCGAGGCGATGGTCGACTCGGGCAGGCCGAGGCCGCCGGTGCCGGGCGTCGCCCCCGGGGCCGCGGTCACATCGGCGGTGTTCTCGTTGAGCTCGGCCTCGATGTAGTCCTCCGTGGCACAGCCCACGTCGAGGTAGGGGGTGTCATAGGTGTGGCTGAGCCAGCCGAAGTCGTCCGAGTAGGGCTTGCCCGTGGCCGGGTCGGTGGCCTGGAACTGGGCCAGCAGCGGGTCGGGCCCACAGGTGCCGGCGGCATCGCCGGCGGCATCGCAGGAGGCCGGCTCGCCGGGCAGGTCGAGCTCGCCGTTCTGGTACTCGACGGTGCCCCCGTAGTTGAACAGCTGGTCGAGGCGGAAGGCGGTGGCCGGCTCACCGGCCGGGCGGGCGGTGGGAGTGTTCTCCTGGGTCGGGTTGGACCAGTCGGCCGAGCTGATGACGTCGGCCGCGTCCATGCGCAGGGAGTCGGCGTCCGAGTAGTCGTTGTCGTGGACGGTCGTCGACCAGGCGTTGTCCGGGGTGAAGGTGTCGTCGATGTCCATCTCGACGTAGTGGCGGTCGATCCCGAGGTGGGAGTCCTGGGTGACCCAGTTGATGAGCCCGGGGGCGAGGAGCTCCCACTGGAGCTGGGTGGCGTTGTAGTCGAAGCCGAGCTCGAGCTCGGCCACGTTGGCCTGGGCGTCGGTCGCCGGGTGCTGGTAGACACCGGCGAGGACCTGGCCGGCCGCGTTGTCCAGCCACGGGGTGAACGGGGCCCCGGCGGTGACCGTGGCCGGATAGCCGTAGGTGCCGGTGGCAAAGGGGATGGGCCCGGCCAGCTCGGGCAGGGCGGCCAGCCCGGCCGCGGTCAGGGTCCCGGTGGTGCCGTCGAGGGCGCCGGACGAGGCCAGGGTGATCCCGAGGTAGGGGGCCGTATACCCGTCGATCTGGCGCACCCCGAAGGAAGCCTCATAGGCGTCGAGGGCGGTGAGCTGGCCGGCGGCGTAGGCGGCCGGCGAGTCGGCGATGACCACTGCGTTGAAGTTGCCCACCGAGCCGGTGGTGAGGGCGGGCAGGGTGACCGCGTAGGACCCGTAGGTGGCGGTGTTGGTCGCGGTGACCTCGGTGTAGGCCACCCCCTCCTGGCTGAGCGCCGACTGCCAGGCGGCGGTGGTCGGGTCGGTCGACCCCGCGCCGATGAGCAGCACATTGAGGCTGAGCTCCACCGGGGTGGCGGAGGCCGCCGCCTTGGCCACCACCGACAACATGGTGAGCCCCAGCAGACAAGCCATCGTGACGGTGATCGCGGACCGCAGGAATCGATTCATTGAACTGAGTTGCCCCTCTTCCGGTTCTCAGGCCGCGCCGCTCCCTGTCTCGCTGACTGCGGCACGACTCACTGCGCGCAAGGATCGTTGTGGCACAGCGCCTCTACGAACAGTACGGGTCAACTCTTTCAATCGGTACCCTGCACTACTGCCGAAACACCCTGAACTTTCGTGCGCCGGACCGGCTCTGACCCCGGCATTTTCAGCGCCGAGCCTTCTTGCGGGCGATTCCTTCACTTCTCGTGGCCGATTCGTTTCAGCGTGTCCCGGTGGCCGGGGCGTCTTCTCGCGGATCCGGCCCACTCCCCGTCTATCCGGGGGCGACGACCACCATCGTCAGGCTGCCCGTGTCGCTAACACAAGGGTGGGTTGGTCCATTCTCCGGGGGTGGGCGGAGATCCCACTCGGCGCTCTCCGGTCCGCCTCACCTGGAGAGGGCCCCGGCCGTCAATGCGAACCGAACCGGGGCTCGTTCGCATCGATCCATGCCACCAGTCTCTCCCTGGTGTCGAAATCGATCTCCAAATCCTCGTTCGGGAGATAGACCGAGTGAATTCCATCGATCACCGTGACGCTGAGCAGGATCTCTCCATCCGCAGTGAGGCACCATGACGGCTGAGCCCCCGGTGTCGTCGACGGCTCATATCTCCAACCCGGGCGATCTTTGAGGGTGAGACCCACCTGATCGAACAGGTCGTCATCGCTGGACATCTGCTACCTCCTGCCCTCGGCCGAGTATCCGCAGTGTTCGGATGCGCCGGGATCGCCTGTGGGATCGGGTGCCATCGTAAGGTGTCGCGCCCGTCCCGACGGCGAGATGTCCGTCCCGAGCTCAGCGGCTGGCGCGAACCGTCCCCATCGGGGTGCACCTTGCATCGAGCCGTTCATGGGTACCAGTATCAGCTGCTGGATCGGCCTCGTCGGGGTCCGGCGGCTGTCATGCTGGGGGCCAGCTGTCAACACGGTTCAACCGTGGACTGCCGTTCTGGCTCAGTCGGGACTGACCCCTGAACCCATCGAAGGAGATCACGAGGATGGCGTCGTACGTTCTGGTTCACGGAGGTGGTCACGGCGGGTGGTGCTACCAGCGGGTGGCCAGGCTCCTCAGGTCGGCCGGGCATGAGGTCTATGCCCCGACGATGACCGGTGTGGGTGAACGGGCCCATCTGTTGAGCGGGAGTGTCGACCTCGATATGCACATCCGTGACATCGTCGCGGTGGTGGAGTTCGAAGACCTCCACGACATCATCCTGGTCGGTCACAGCTACGGCGGCATGGTCATCACCGGAGTCGCCGATCGGATAGCCGACCGGATCGGCCGCCTCGTGTACCTGGACGCGGCCAACCCGGTCAATGGCCAGTCCCTGGTCGACGTGGCCGGACCCGTCATCGAGGCGGTCCGCCCTGCCGGGGAGATCGTCGATGGCGTCGAACTCGTGTTGCTGCCCGCGCCGGAGGCGGGTCTGTTCTACGGCGTGACCGATCCGGACGACCTGGCATGGATGGCCGATCGGCTCACCGGCCACCCGTGGAAGTGCTTTGAGCAACCGCTCGATCTGAGGAACGAGGATGCCCTGTGGGGGATCCCCCGGTTCCATGTCGTCTGCACCTCGACGCTCGCCACCCGGGACGCCCAACTGATGGAAGAGGCTCGGTCCGAGGGTCGTCTGTGGGACATCGACACCGGGCACGATCTGATGATCACCGAGCCGGAGCAGGTGGCCGAAGCGCTGCTCGAGATCGCCCGCGCCTGATGGTGCAGCGTGCGTCACCTGGTTACCCGGGAGTCAATTCTCGGCTGGGTTAAAGGACAGCGGGGGATCTGCCGACGCTCAGGGGATGGAGGCGATCCAGGCGGAGCACCATGTTTCGGGTGTGTACACGAAGATGTTTCTGGAGTTCCTGGTCGGGACGATGCCGTCGGACCGGATCACCGAGCTGTTGCACAGGGCGGGTGAGACCCGGAGCCTGGAGGAGCTGGCTGACGTCGCTTCGTGGAGCTCATACCTTCAGTTCAAGCGGCTCCTCGAGGAGCGCACCCGGTTGGATGCGACAAGTCTCCTCGAGCAATCCGAGCTGCTGTCCGACTGGTTGAGGAAGTGGGAGCTGTCCCAGGCCGCACAGACACTGGATTCTCCCGGCGCGCTGCTGGCCGGCGGATCGGCCCTCAACCCCCTGGTGCCGATTCGACGGTACGAAAAGGCTGAGGTGGCCTCCAACGAGTGGACGATCCGCGAATGGTTCGTGGACGGGTACGCGCCGTATCCTGAGTACTGCGACTTTGCCGCGGTGCAGTACGCACTGGTCCCCATCGTGTTCAATCTCCCACCCGGTGAGGTCGTCGAAGAAGAGTGCCAGTGCCGGGGAGACGCGACCTGTCTGTTCAGACTGCGTTGGCAGCAGAACGACACGGACTCGTTGAAGGCGGATCACTATCGGATGCGCGCCGAGTTGTTCGAGGCCCGGCTCGGACAGATCCAGGACATGATCGCCGATCTCGCCTCCAACGAACGGTTCGAGGATGTCCTCCAGGGATTTGTGGGTTCTTCGCTGCGAACGGCGGTCGGAGCCGGTGGTGCACTGCTGGCCCTCGAGCCGCGGGCAGGCGCGCCTCGGAAGGTCTATTCCGAGGGGCTCACCCAATCGGACGCGGACTCGATCGCCGACGACCTCCTGGCTGGGCGGACCGGCCCCGACAAGATCATCGCTGTCGATGTGGCATCGGCCCGCCGTCGTTACGGTGTCCTGGCCGTCGATGAGGGCGGCGGTGTCTTCTCTTCGCTGTCGAAGACCAGCCTCGAGACCTACGCCCGCCTGGCCGCCGCCGCTCTGGACACCGCGGACGCCCTCGACGAGGCTCGGCACCAGGCCAACACCGCCCAGGTCCTGTTGGATCTGGCCACGTCGTTGACGGAAATCGTGAGCACCCAGGAGATGGCGTCGAAGGTGGCCCAGGCCGTGCCGGACGTCATCGACTGTGATCGGGCCGCCATCTTCTTGGATACGGTCGGTGACTTCGGAACATGCGACGATGGCATCCGATTGGCAGGGTCTGTCGGCTACAGCGACGAAGACATCGCTCGCATCAGGTCTCGATCGTTCGACTCGGCACCGGACGACGCGGTCATGGTCGGCGGAGTGTTCCAGAGCAGCTTCTCGGACTTCGGGAGCGTCGCCTCGGTGTCGGCTCCGATCGTGGTGGGCGGTGAGACGATCGGCGCCATCGTGGCCAGCGTCACCGAAGAGCCCGAGCGGCTGACGTTCACCCCCAGGCTGGCCGATCGCCTCAAAGGGCTGGCCGCCCAGGCATCGACCGCCATCTCCAACGCTCGACTGGTCGACCAGATCCGCTTCCAGGCCGTCCACGACGCCCTGACCGGCCTGCCCAACCGGGCCCTGATCCTCGACCGCGCCGAGCAGATGCTGGCCCGCGCTCGGCGAGCCGATGTTCAGGTGGCCGCGTTGTTCATCGATCTCGACGGATTCAAGGATGTGAACGACGCCCTCGGACACGGGGTCGGGGACCAGCTTCTCCAAGCGGTCTCCGAGCGGCTTTCGGTGACCATGCGCGGCAGCGACAGCATCGGCCGCCTGGGTGGCGATGAGTTCGTCGTGCTGGTGGACGGGAGCTGCATGGACGCCGGGCCCGAGTTGGTGGCCGAGCGGCTGATCGAGGTGCTGCGGGCACCCTTCGAGCTCCCGGTGCAACCAGCCGGAGCCCTCACCCTGACGGCCAGTATCGGCATCGCCGTCGGCACCCGGGCATCGGCGACGCACCTCCTGCGTGATGCCGACATCGCCCTCTACGAGGCGAAGGCCGCCGGCAAGAACTGCTTCGTGGTCTTCGAGCCCGAGATGCACACCGCCGTGCAGGACCACCACCTCCTGGAGATGGACCTCCGGGAAGCGCTGCCAGCCGGACAGTTTTCGCTCGTCTACCAACCCATCTTCAATCTGGCCGGCGGACAGACCACCGGAGTGGAGGCCCTGCTGCGTTGGAACCACCCGCGCCGGGGCATCGTCCAACCCGAGTCCTTCATTCCCATTCTCGAAGGCTCGGGCATGATCGGCGAGGTCGGGCGGTGGGTGCTGAAGGAGGCGTGCTGCCAGGGTGCCCGCTGGCACGAGCGCGGCTACCCGCTGGACGTGTCGGTCAACGTATCGGCCCGACAGCTCGAGAACGACAATCTGATCGAGGATGTCTGTGCCGCCCTGGCCACTTCAGGGTTCGTCGCCACATCGCTGACCATCGAGATCACCGAGACCGCCATCATGAGGAACGTGGCCGCCGTCGTGCCCCGGCTGGCCGCCCTCAAAGCCACCGGAGTCCGCATTGCCATCGACGACTTCGGGACGGGCTACTCCTCGCTGGCCTATCTCCAACAATTCCCGGTCGACACCCTCAAGATCGACCGCTCGTTCATCTCTTCCATGGCCGACTCGCCGGAGTCGGGGGCGCTCATCCGCACCCTGGTCCAGCTCGGGAAGACCCTGGGTCTGGAGACGCTGGCCGAGGGGATCGAGGAGACCGAACAGTATTCTCAGCTCGAGCGCGAGCACTGCGACAGCGGTCAGGGATTCCTGTACGCCCGACCTCTCGATGTGGATGCCATGGAGACGTTCCTCATCGGCCGCTTCCAAGATGACGGTCAACGGGCGTCCCCGGGTGCGGTGCCCACCCGCTGAATGCGGGAATCGTCCTCGGGTCGAGAGAGTCGTGGCGGGCACGTCGCCTCGGGCGGAGTGGGCTTCGACAAGCCGGCATCCATCGGAAATGCATCGCACACTGGGCGGATGCCCGCCCGCTCCGTGATTCTGACGACCCGTCAGAATCACGACTTTCTTGCAGCCGAAGGATGACTCTGTTCACAGGAATGGTGCCTTCCCTGTAACGGAATGATCCTCTGTTCGTTCTGATATAGCGTTATGACACCACGTGGGGCAGTCAGTTCCACGAGCCAATTCCCAAAAAGGGGGACTTACATGAGACATCACCTATCCCGACTCTTGGTCTGCGCAGCCCTGGCCGGTTCGGCCACGCTGGCTGCGGTGGTCATCCCCGGGAACGTGGCCGGTGCCGCGCAGCTCACGGTGACATGCACGTCGCTTACGGGCAACACATCGTCTCAGAGCGCCACCGGGTGCTCGGGCAGCGATGTGAGCCAGACCGGGTCCCACGGGACGATCACACCCAAGGTGAACACGACGACGAAAAAGGGCACCGCCACCATCAAGTGGGCTACCGGCTTGACGACGATTGAGTCGACCAGTTACGTGACGAGTTCGGATGCCAGCTGCCCGACCAAGGCCGGCTACACGAAACTCGCCAGGGCGACGACCACCAGCAAGGTCACCGGCGGAACGGCGACGAAGCTGATCGGGCCAACCAGCTACAAGGCGGTTTCCTGCGAATATGCCAAGGGCGGGCTCCACATCTTCAATGTCGGGAAGGACACCTACTAGGAGCAACGAAGCATTCAGTAGATAGTTTGCGAGAGGCCCCCCGGTAGAGATCGGGGGGCCTCTTCGCGGGTTCCGTCAGTCCGACAATCCCTTGGACGTCAGCACGCCGTGTCGGCAACAGGACTCGGTTGTCAGTTGATGGGTGACGGGTCCGGCCCGACCCCGACGACCCCTGTTGCCGGCTCGTCCCAGTGGTCGAGGAACACGACCTCGGCAAGAGGACGGCGACGAACAGGCCCGTGGTTGCCCCGTGGCCATCCGATGACGATATGCCCGGCGAGCATCCAGTCGTCGGGCACCCCGACGGCGTCGCGGAGCAGTGACTCGCCACCGTAGGAGGCCCAACTGGTGAGGCAGGCCCCGAGCCCGAGGGCCCGGGCGGCAAGCAGGAAATTCTGCATCGCCGGGAAGATCGAGCCTCCGAGGAGGAGTTCCGAGGCGGATGGGTACCGCTGCTGGGTGAACAGTATGGACGTGAATTCGCCGGCTCGATCGTGGAGCTCGTAGGTCGCACGGTTGGTACGGGCCCGGCGGCTGTGATCGTCATCGGCAGGGCGTGTCATGCCGTACACCGGTTCGATCACCTCCAAGGCCCGGGCCGCGGCCCGGGCGACCACGGCCCGTTGCTCCGGTGACCTGAGGACGACGAAACGCCATCCCTGCGCGTTGGCGCCTGATGGCGCCCAGGTCGCCGCCTCGAGGCACCGCGCCAGGGTGGCATCGTCGACCGGATCGTCGGTGAAGCGACGGATCGTCCGCGACGTCGACATGACAGCCCATACATCGGAGATCTGTCCCGTCATACCCGGGCCCCCGGGCTCGACGCCCGTCCCGGTTTCCATCCGATACAGCCAGGGCCAGTGGATTCCGACCCGCCGTCTGCCCCCCGGCCGCTCATCCCGGAGAGGTGGCGGGCGCCATGCCCAGGTGAGGAAGCACCTTGGATTCGATGAGCTCGAGGCTCTCCCACCCCAGTTCGGGAGCCAGTCCGCCCATCAAGGGCTTGACGAACAGTCCGTCGTTGGCCCGGGCGAATTCCACGCACTCGTCCGGGGTCAACACCAGGTACATCCCGGAGGCTCGCAGTTCGTCGATATCCCGCACCGGCTGGTAGGGGTAGTCGGGATTCCCCTTCGCCCATTGGGCGTAGTCGTTCATCTCGTGGAGGGCGTGTGGAGCGATCCTGGCCCAGTCCCGCTCTGGATCATTGGAGACGTGGACGAACAGCGGGCCCACCGAATCCCTGCCCATCGGCGGAGGGACGGGTTTTCCGAGGCGGGCCAACTCCTCGCGGTACGTCTCGAAGTACTTCGGAGTCGACGGCACGAAGCCGTCTGCGATCCGAGCAGCTCTCCGGGCTGCCGCTTTCGAGGTTCCTCCCAGGATGATCGGTGGCCCTCCGGGGGTGTACGGCCGCGGCAGGACGCGGACCGTCCGGCCTTCGTAGTCGAACGGTTCGCCGTTCCACGCCAGTTTCAAGGTCTTCACCGCGTGTTCCATGCGAGCAGGCCGGTCAGCTATCGAGAGTCCGAATTGCTCGTACTCCTCTTCGCGGTATCCGCCTCCGACGACCAGGTACAACCGACCTTGGGCCACGAGATCCAACACCGCGATGTCCTCGGCCGCCCGGATCGGCTCATAAAGGGGCAGGAGCATGAGTGCGATGGTGATGATCATCCGATGAGTTCGCGCCGCCGCCGCTGCAGCCAGCACGATGGGCGAGGGAAGGTATCCGTCGGTGGTCGCGTGGTGCTCCATGAAGGTCGCCGACACAAACCCGACCCGTTCACCCCACTCGCACTGCTCGAGCGCGGCGGCATACAGCTCGCCGGGCGACGCGCCGAACTCCGGGGCGCGCATGTCGTAGCCGAGGGTCAGGAGCACGAGGCGACCATATTCGAGGGGGGTGGTTCTTTCAACAGAAGGCCCCTTGCCTCAGTTATTGCGGCCGGAGGGAACACTTGACATCACGTGATCTGTGCTTTAAAAATCAGCAGTTCTCACTTTACGAATGATCTGTTCTGGTTTTTGGGATCTTTAGTTCTGCAAGGCCGACCACACAACCGCGGCAACCACAGAGCGGCACTATGCCGGGCTTTTCGGGAGGGTCGATAGCAGGGGGAGGCGGAAAGAAGCACGTACTGCCGTAAATACATGACCTGGCCCGTGGCCTGGAGCCAGCTGCGGCGCTGGCAACCCGCCCGGTTGGATCCGCCGGGCCGAGCTCACGAACGACGTCATCAAATTCGAATACCGAGTGGAAGTTGAGGAACATGAGAGCAAGACGATCAGCATTCATACGACTGGCCTCCATCGGAGGCCCGCTACTGCTCGCGGCCAGTGCCTTCGCAGTGTTGCCGCTCGGTGCCGCTCCGGCCTCGGCGTCACCGGTGACGGAGAATTTCGCCTCGTACGCATCGACGTTCAGTCTCTTCGTCCCTGCCTCGCTCACGACGAACATCACCCAGCCGGCACTGGCGGCTCCGAATGCCACCTACACGATGTCGGTCGGTTCCAACACCGAGCCTGTTCCGGCTTCGCTCTCCGGCTTGACAATCGGGTACACCACCGGGCTCGAGACCGTCATTCCCGTCCCGTCCGGCGCCACGTACGTAGCCGGCAGTCTCTCGACCGGCCTCACGTGGACGTTCGTGAACAAGGGTGTCACCACCCACGGTGCCTACGACGTGACCTACTGCACGGGCGCCAGTTCGAACTGCACGGCAACGCCCCATTCGTCCACGTTCCTCGGTTCCACCTCGACTCCCTACTTCGAGGTGGACACCGGGCCCACCCATTTTGCCGGTGGTGGGACGCTGACCGTTCCCAGTTGGAGCGCGTCCTTCAAGGCAACCGGGGCAGTCGGAAGCTCGATCCAGCCGACTGTCAGCGAGTATGACTACACCGACAACGTTGAGAGCATCGGTGTTCTCACCGCGGTCTCCTACCCGTCCGGGGTGTTCAGCGGCACGCCGAGCTCACCCCCGCCGTACGTCTTCCAGCCCCTGGCCTCGACCACCATCGGTGTGATCACCCCCATCGTCAACGCCGTGCTCCCGAACGCCGGCCCGGTGGCCGGTGGGAGCACCGTGACCATCCACGGCTCCAACCTGACCAGCCCGACCAAGGTCATGTTCGGGTCCAAGGCGGCCACCAGCTTCACCGCCGTGGCTCCCGGCGTCATCACCGCGGTGGCCCCGGCGGGCACGGCCGGCTCCACGGTCAATGTCGTGGTGACCTCCCCGAACGGGACCTCGGCCACCAGTGCGGGTGACCAGTTCACCTATACCAACGGTCCCATCGTGACCGGGGTCAGCCCGAGGATCGGTCCTCCGGCCGGTGGCACCTCGGTGACCATCACCGGTGAGCAGCTGACCGGGGCTTCGGCGGTCGACTTCGGGTCCACCCCGGCCACCGCCTTCAACGTCGACTCGGCCACCTCCATCACGGCCACGTCACCGGCCGGCACCGGTGTGGTCGATGTGACGGTCAAGAACGCCAAGGGCACCTCGGTCACGAGCTCCCAGGACCGGTTCAGCTACAACACCGGCTACTGGCTGGCTGCGGCCGACGGCGGCATCTTCAACTACGGGAACGCCCCCTTCGAGGGCTCGGCCGGCGCCATCACCTTGAACAAGCCGGTGGTGGGGGTGGCTGCCACCCCCGATGCCGCCGGCTACTGGCTGGTGGCCTCTGACGGCGGGGTCTTCTCCTACGGGGACGCCTCCTTCTTCGGCTCCATGGGCGGCACCCCCTTGAACAAGCCGGTGGTGGGCATCGCGTCCACCCCGAGCGGGTTCGGCTACTGGGAAGTGGCCTCCGACGGCGGGGTGTTCTCCTTCGGGGACGCCCTCTTCCACGGGTCCATGGGCGGCACCGTGCTCAACGCCCCCGTGGTCGGCATCGCCTCCACCCCCGACGGCGGCGGCTACTGGGAAGTGGCCTCTGACGGCGGGGTGTTCTCCTTCGGGGACGCCGCCTACTACGGCTCCATGGGCGGCACCCACCTCAACCAGCCGGTGGTGGGCATCGCCGCCACCCCTGACGGCGGTGGCTACTGGCTCGTGGCCGCGGACGGCGGGGTGTTCTCCTTCGGGGACGCCTCCTTCTACGGCTCGGCCGGCAACATCACCTTGAACAAGCCGGTGGTGGGCATCGCCGCCAACCCGAACGGCGGTGGCTACTGGCTGGCCGCCTCCGACGGTGGCATCTTCAACTACGGCTCCGCCGCCTTCGACGGTTCGGCCGGGGACATCGTCCTCAACCAGCCGGTGGTGGGGGTCACCGCGGGCTGAACCGCACCAGCCAGTTGTGTACGAGAGAGGACCGGGGGCCGTGCGCCCCCGGTCCTCTTCCAGGTCGGGACCACCCCTTCCAGGTCGGGACCACCCCTTCCAGGTCGGGACCACCCCTTCCAGGTCGGGACCGGCGCTTCCAGGTCGGGACCACCCCTTCCAGGTCGGGACCACCTCTTCGATGTCGGGACCACCCCTTCCAGGTCGGGACCGGCCGCCCTGTGGGCCAGCCGTCGGGTGGGCCGAGGCCGGCTCCCCGGGACCGGCAACCCCCCTTGCCATCTTCAATTTTCAGAATTGCCCGATTTATCGCCCACAGCCGATCGTTCTGATGACCGAAACGGCACATCTATCGCCCACAGCCGATAATTAGGCCAATTCCGAAAATTGAAGACACCACTGTGGTCCGACCCCGAGCCCCGCACCGCAGAAGGACCGCACCGCAGAAGGACCGCACCGCAGAAGGACCGCACCGCAGAAGGACCGCAAGGCCGAGCAGAAGCGTGCACGGCCAGCCTGCCTCTCCGTAGGAACGCTGGCGGTTCGACAGTGGTGCGCCGACTCTGAGGCGGTTCAGCCGGCGGGCCAGGCCAGTGCCTTGGTCTCGAGGTACTGGTCAAATCCGGCGGTCCCGTTCTGACGGCCGATGCCGCTGTCCTTGTAGCCACCGAACGGGACATCCGGGCTGTAGAACGACCCACCGTTGACGCTCAGCACGCCGGCACGGATCCGTTGCGCCACCGCCATCGAACGGTCAAGCGATCCCGATGCCACCATGCCGGCCAGGCCGTAGTTGCTGTCGTTGGCGATCCTCACGGCGTCGTCGTCATCATCGAACGGGATCACCGCCAGAACCGGTCCGAAGATCTCCTCCTGGGCGATGGTCATCGAGTTGTCGACGTTGGTGAACAAGGTCGGTTCCACATACCATCCCCGAGGCTGATCGCTCGGGCGGCTCCCTCCGAGGGCCAGGGTCGCACCCTCCTCCACCCCCTTCTCGATGTAGCCGAGGACCCGGGAGCGCTGCTTCTCGGAGATGAGCGGCCCCATGATCACATCGGGCCGCTGGGGATCGCCGTAGGGCAGCCCTGGCATGATGGACGACAGGAATTCGACCCCTTCCTCGTAGCGGGAACGGGGCAGCAGCATCCGGGTGGGAATGGCACACCCCTGCCCGGCGTGGGAACAGACTGCAAGTCCCGAGAGCAGGGCCGTCGAGAAATCGGCGTCGTCGAGGACGATCGTCGCCGATTTCCCCCCGAGCTCCAGAAAGAGGCGTTTGAGCGTGGCCGCGCCCTTCTCCATGATCCGCTTTCCGACCGCGGTCGAGCCGGTGAAGGAGATGAGGTCGACCTGCGGCGACAGTGTGAGCTGTTCGCCGACCATGTGGTCCGACGAGGTGACGACATTGAGGACGCCCGGAGGGATGTCGGTCTGCTCGGCTACCAGGCGACCCAGCAGTGTCGCGTTCCAGGGGGTGTCGGGTGCCGGCTTGAGCACCACAGTATTGCCTGTGGCCAGGGCCTGAGCCACCTTGGTGATCCCGACCTCAAATGGATAGTTCCACGGGACGATGGCCCCGACCACACCGACCGGTTCCTTGATGATGCGGCGTGAGCTGTTGGTCCCGCGGAAGTCGACGGCATCGGGGAGGTCGGTCTCCCAGCCGTACTCCTCGATGAGCTGGATCGGGTAGCTGAGCGCACCGTCGAGTGGGGCATCCAGCTGTGGACCGAGTGTGAGCATGCGAGGGCAGCCGACCTCCAGGATCAGCTGTTCCCGCAGCTCCTCCCGCTCGGCCTGGAGCGCCTGCTGTAGCTGGCGGAGGCACTGCTGTCGGAAGGCGCGGTCCGTGGACCAGTCCGTTTCGTCGAATGCCCTCCGGGCGGCGGCGATGGCACGTTCCATGTCCTCGGGTGATGCATCGGCAACCTGGCCGAGCACCTCCTCGGTTGCCGGGTTCACATTCTCGAACGTCTTCCCCGTCCCGGCGTCGACGAGTTTCCCGTCGATCAGCAGCCTCGACTCTGGGTGCACCTTCGGCGTCTCAGCCACGGCCATCTCCTCTCCTCCCGCGTGTCCGATAACAACATTTCGTTGAGGGGACCTTCTTTTGGCAACCTTACCGGAAGTCGAGTTGTAGACAACGCAGAGCACCATTATCGTAAAGCCAGGACCGGTCGCAGTGGGAACGTAGGAAAGGGACCATCTGATGGAGCTGCAAGGGCGTTCGGCCATCGTCACGGGTGGCGCTGGTGGGCTCGGGGCGGCCACGGTGCGCCGGTTGGTGGACATCGGCGTGCGGGTGGCCGTGTTCGACCTGGATGCCGATCGGGCCGGCCAGCTGGTGAAGGAGCTTGGGGACAACACCATGGCGGTGAGCGGAGACGTGAACGACGACGACGCCGTCGGCGGAGCGATCCAGTCGGCGCGGTCCCTCGGCCCGCTGTCGATCCTGGTGAACGTGGCTGGTGGCGGGGTTGGCGGCTCTCGGATAGTGCGTCGCGGCGGGATTCCCCACGACAAGGAATCCTTCACCAAGACGATGGAGATGAATGCGGTCGGTACGTTCAACGTGTCGCGGCTCGTGGCCGCGGCAATGGGCGAGAACGAGCCCGACGAGAACGGGCAGCGTGGGGTCGTGGTCAACACGGCCTCGATCGCAGGCATGGAGGGCAAGAGCGGGCAGGTCGCCTACGGCGCGGCGAAGGCGGCCATCCTGGGCATGACGCTGCCGATGGCTCGGGACCTGGCGCCGATCGGAGTCCGGGTGTGCGCCATCGCACCCGGCGTGATGGGTACCCCCCTCATGCTCGGAGCCCTCGAGCACCTCAAGGAGGATCCGGCCCAGGGGATCGTGTTCCCGAAGCGAATGGGCTACCCCGAGGAATTCGCCATGATGGTGGAGTCGATCGTCCGGAATCCCTACCTCAACGGCGAGAACATCCGGCTCGACGGCGCCCTGCGGTTTACCGCCAACTAGGCCCGATCCGTGGATGTGGATCCAGTCCTCCAAAGGAGATGCAACGATGAATGAAGCGGTGATCGTGTCGACCGCCCGCAGCCCGATCGGGACCGCGTTCAAGGGGTCGCTTCTCGACGTGGACGCCTTTGAGCTGGCCACGCGGGTCATCGAGGAGAGCGTCCGTCGGGCGGGCATCGATCCGGAGCTCGTGGACGATGTGGTATTCGGGGAGACCCTCTACGGCGGCGGAGACATCGCCCGCTATGCCGCCATCGAGGCGGGCCTCGTCCATGCGCCCGGCGTCGCCCAGAACCGGCACTGCGCCTCGTCCCTCTCCGCCGTGCAGAGCGCGGCATCGTCGATCCGCGCCGGAATGGACCGTGCCGTCATCGCCGGAGGTGCCCATTCGCAGTCCACCTCGCCGCGATCGACCCGGCGGATCCCTGGCACCGACGACTGGTCGGAGTGGATGTCGCCCAGCCATCGTGATTCGCCCGATGCCCCCAACCTCGACATGTCGATCACCGTCGGATGGAACGCGGCAGTCAAGGCGGGAGTTACGCGCGAGGAGATGGATGCCTGGGCCCTGCGGTCGCACCAGCGTGCCGTGGCTGCCACCGACGCCGGCAGTTTCGAGGAGGAGATCCTTCCCATCGAGGTGACGCGTCGGGACGGGTCGACGGTCAGCTTTGCTGTGGACGAGCACCCCAGGCGGGACACGAGCCTCGAAAAGCTGGCGTCGTTGAAGCCGCTCCATCCGGAAATCGAAGGGTTCAGCATCACGGCGGGAAATGCCGCCGGGGCCAACGACGGAGCCGCAGCCATGGTGATGGTCGACCAGGCCCTCGGCCGGGAGCTCGGCTTGGAGTCCCTGGCCGTGGTCAAGGCATGGGCGTCCGCGGGGGTTCCGCCCGCGGACACCGGACTGGCTCCCACCATCGCCATTCCGAAGGCTCTCGGGCGGGCCGGGTTCAGCGTCGACGACGTGGCCCTGTGGGAGATCAACGAGGCGTTCGCCTCGATGTGTGTCGCCACCACCCGGATCCTCGGGATCGACGAATCGATCGTCAATGTTCTCGGGAGCGGCTGCAGCCTCGGTCACCCCATCGCCATGACGGGCGCCCGGATGGTCATCTCCCTCGTCAACGAGCTCCGGCGCCGGGGCGGCGGGGTGGGGGTGGCGGCGATGTGCGCCGGAGGTGGCATGTCCACCGCGCTGGTGCTCGAGGTGCCCGGCCCATCGGCGTGATCGGTCGGGACGGGTACCCACCCGTCTTCTCGGATCGCCGTCTTCGGCATCGGAAGGGACACCCGGCATGCGCATCGGCCTGATGATCGGCCCAGAGCGGGGCCGCTACCGGACGAAGGTGGAGCGGCTGCAGGCCGACGCCCGCTGGGCGGAAGAAGCTGGACTGGCCACGGTCTGGATCCCCCAGATCCCCGACGAGTTCGACGCGCTGACGGCCGCCGCCGTGGTCGGCGTGGAGACCACCCGGATCGAGATCGGCACAGCCGTCGTGCCCGTGCAACCGCGGCACCCGATCGCACTCGCCCAGCAGATCCTGTCCGTGCAGGCCGTCTGCGAAGGCCGCCTGGCCGTCGGTCTCGGAGTCTCGCACCACTGGGTCATCGACGAGATGCTCGGTCTGCCGTATGAGCACCCGGTGCAGACCATGCGGGCCTATCTCGACGTGCTCGATCAGGCCCTCAAGGGGCCGGGCACCGTCGACGTGGAGAACGAGCTCTTCCGTGTGCACAATCCGATCGACATCACAGACATCACGCCCACTCCCGTCCTCCTCGCCGCGCTCGGCCCGCTGATGCTCGAACTGTGCGGTGAGCGGGCGGACGGGACCATCCTGTGGATGGCTGACGAACGGGCGATCGGTTCGTACGTCGTGCCCAACCTGACCCGTTCCGCCGAAGCCGCAGGCCGGCCGGCTCCTCGGGTCGTTGCCGGCGTTCCGGTGTGCCTGTGCGCTGACGATGAAGTCGACGTCGCCGTTGCCCGCACGAACCGCATCCTGGCCGAGGCAGAGGTCTCTCCGAACTACCAGAAGCTGCTCGAGCACGGCGACGCCCGGAATGTCGGTGACATCCTGATCGCAGGAGGGGAGTCGACCATCCGCGGACGCCTGCAGGCCCTCGCCGATGCCGGCGTGACCGATCTCTCCGTGCGGGTGGTACCGATCGGGGAGAACCGCGACGAGCTGATCACGTCGTCGAAGCGGACCCGCGGGCTGCTCTCCTCGCTGGCCTCTTCGTTCTGATCCACCACCCAGACTGATCCACCACCCAGACTGATCCACCACCCAGGCTGATCCACCACCCAGACTGATCCACCACCCAGACTGATCCACCACCCAGACTGATCCACCTCTCAGAGCGGCGGCAGTTCCGGAAGCCGTCGGGTGGCGAGCAACTCCTCGCCCAGCTCCCTCGTGAGGGTCCGATCCGTACCCAACAGCTGGTCGAGCACGAGGACCCGGCGGACGTGGCGGTGGAGGTCGTGCTCCGTCGTGAACCCGATACCGGCCAGTACCTGCTGGCAGTGGCGGGCTGCCGTGCGGGCGCCGCGCCCGGCCAGGGCTTTGGCCGTGGCGGCCGCCTGCGGCGATCGTTCGTCCCACGCGGCGCCCAACGCGGCGTCGGCCGCCTCGATGCCGACCAGTGTGTCGGCCAGCCGGTGGCGGACGGCCTGGAATCGCCCGATCGGCTGTCCGAATTGGATCCGCTCGAGGGCGTGGTGGCAGGCCAGTTCGAGCATGGCCCTCGCTGCGCCCACCAGTTCATGGCCCACGGCCAGCTGGGCCAGGCCGACCGCCCGGGACCACTCGCCCGTGGCCAGGTCGCGGTCGGTGCCGGCGGGCACGCCGTCGCCGGTCACCTCGACGAGACCGAGGCACGGATCCATCCCCTGCACCGGCCGCAGGATGAGGTCTGCAGTCGTCACCTCCAGGGTCCGTTCGCCACCGCCGTACCTGGTGGGCACGACGACGACGGCCCGGTCGAGGAGTGAGGTGGTCCCGAGGCCCCGGATGGACAGGTCGCCTCCGACGATCTCACCGGGTGCGCGCCACTGCCCCAGAGCCGGCAGCACGACTGCAGTCGGCGAGCGGGGCTTCAGCCCGAGGGCGGAGCCGAGGACGGCCTCGAGCGTCGAACTGGTGGTGTTCGCCGCGCCCTGGAGTTCGAAGAGCAACGGAGATGGCCGTCCGGGGGTCCTCGGCGAGCGCTTCGTTCCATCCCAGCTCATCGAGCACGAGATCGAGCGCCGGGCCGGAGTGCGTCTCGCATGCGTGGCTGATGCTCCGTTCGAAGAGCTCCCGATCGTCGTCGTCCATCAGCGGTCCGATCCGAGGTCGAGCAATCGGCGGGCGATGATGTTCCGCTGGATCTCGGCGGTTCCGCCGTAGATCGTCGCCGCCCGTGAGTAGAGGAACTCGCGCCGCCACCGTCGGCCGGCCGGGTCGTCGCCCGCGGCCACGTCGGGCCCGAGCCCGTCGTCGACGAGGTCGAAGACCGCTTGTTCGGCGCTGGCCACCAGCACCTTGTCGACGGAGGTCTCGGGGCCGAGGTGCTCGCCCGCGGCCAGCCGGTACTGCGTGGCCCGGGAGCGAGCCCGCAGGGCAGTAGAGGAGCTGGGCGACCTCGCCCACGTCCACGGGGTCGAGCGTGTCCGGCGGCACGGCGCTGAGGAGGTCCTGCAAGCGCCGGTGCAGGTACGCGGCGCGATGCCACAGCGCCGTGCTCCGCTCGAACGGAAGCAGGTCCATGGCCACCGACCACCCTTGGCCTTCCTCGCCCAGGGTGCGGTCGACGGGCACGACGACGTCATCGAAGAAGACCTCGGAGAACTCGGGGAGCACCGTGCATCGTCTCGATCGGTCGCACGACGATGCCGGGGCTGTCCATGTCGACGAAGAGGGCGGTGATGCCCTTGTGGGCCGATTCGGGCGCACCGGTACGGGCGAGGAGCACGCAGCGATCGGCGTACTGGGCCAGGCTGGTCCAGACCTTCTGGCCGGTCACGCGCCAGACGCCGCCAGACCGCGTGGCCCGGCACGACAACGCGGCCAGGTTGCTTCCGGTGCCGGGTTCCGAAAAGCCCTGGCACCAGGTCTCCTCACCGCTGAGCAGCCGGGGCACCATCTCGGCCGCCAGTTCCGGCGCGGCATAGTCGATCATGGTCGGGGCGAGGACCTCGGTCATCGAGTAGATGCCTGGCTCGACCAGGTCCCTGCAAGGTCAGGGCCTCGCCGAGATAGGCCCGTAGGAGTGTCGACCCGCCGAGTCCGCCCACGCGCGTTCGGCCAGCCCCAGCGCATCCAGCCTGCCTCGTAGGTGAGCCGTTTGACGTTCGCCAGCTGGGCCATCTGGCCGTCCAGCGTCTCGTCGGCCCCGGGCCCGGGCCTGAGGGCGGAGCTGTTCTGTTGGAGCCAGGCGTCCACCGACGCCCGGAACTCCTCGATCTCCATCAGCGGGCCCTCGGGGCGGGTCGAGTGTGGTCGTGGGGCCGTCCGGCGTCCCGGGCGCCGCTCTTGCGGAGGAACGTCATGGAACGGGTGTGCAGCCGCCAGCCGTCGGCCGTGCGCCGGTAGGTGTCGGTGTAGTAGCCGATGCGCATGTCGTGGGTCTGCTGGTCGACGAAGCACAGGGGCTGCTCCCCGGTGCCGACGTCCCCGTCGAGGTCCAGGACGGGCGGCCCGACCAGGAACAGTCCCTTGGGAGCAGCCGCCACCAGGGTGGGGAAGTCGACGAGCTGGTACGTATCGCCGAAGGCGCTGTAGGTGCCGTCGGGGGTGAAGACCTCCACCACGGCCTCGACGTCGTCCTTGGTCATGCCCACCGCATAGCGGGCCAACAATTGCTCGAGCTCGATGACGTCGGCGACGGGAGGCTGACCCATCACCCCTCCTCGTAGCCGTAGGCGACATGGACGAGCGGTGCTGGTCGGCAGCGCCTGACAGGTGAGCACCCAGCCGTCTGCCACCTCGTCATCGGTGAGGGCGTTGTTCACGTGCATCGAGGCCGTCCCTTCGACCACTCTGGCCATGCAGGTGGCGCAGCTGCCGGCTTCGCAGGAGAACGGCGGGGCCATCCCCATCTGCCGTGCCGTCTGCAGGATCGTCGTCCCGGCGCGGTAGTCGGTCGTTTCGGTGCGGCCGTCGAGCTCGATCCTGACCTGTTCCGGTGCCGTCGAGTCGTCCGGCACCTCGGGCTCGGGCAGCCAGGTCGCAGGGGTGAACCGCTCGATGTGGATCCGCGCCGCGTCGACACCGTCGGCCAGCAATGTGTGTTCGACGATGTCCATGAAGGGCCCCGGACCGCACACGTAGAACTCGCTCTCCACGGCACCACCCGGCACCACCGGCACCGCCGGCACCCCCGCACCCCCATGGCCCTCACGGATGGCCTCGGGTCCGATGAACCCGTCTTCGACGTCCAGGTGGTGGGAGACCGTGAACCGGTCGCCGTACTGCACCTCGAGCGCATCGATCTCGGACCGGAAGATGATCGAATCACGGTCGCGGTTGGCGTAGACGAGGCGAACGTGTCGCGACGTCGTGGCCAGCGCCGTCTTGACCAGCGAGAGGACGGGTGTGATCCCGCTCCCGGCACTGAACGCCACCAGATCGCCCGGTCCCCGACCGAGGCGGAAGAAGCCGGTGGGTCGGCGCCACTTCGAGGGTGTCACCCGGTGCCAGGTGGTCGTTCATCCAGTTGGACACCAGGCCGCCCGGAATCCGCTTCACGGTCACCTGCAGCTCGGTGTCCACGACGGGCGATGAGCACATCGAGTAGCACCGCACGAGCGGTTGGCCATCGACCCACACCCTGAAGGTGCAGAACTGGCCGGCCTCGTAGGCGAACGCATGGCGGAGCGCTGCGGGCACGTCGAGCACGAACGAGCTGGCCTCGGCCGTCTCCCGCCGGACGCGGCCCACCCGCAGTGGGTGGAAACTGTGGTCGGTGGCTGCACCCGACGCGTCGGTGGCGGACTCCGAGAGTGCCATGTTGACAAATGATAACGGAGTTCTCCTAGACTGACAACGGAGCTAGGCGCACCTCCGGTGCGGTCGAAGGAGAGCGTGTGGGGGAATCGAGCAGCACCGGTGAGGACCGCTGGGGTCTGCGATCGGTGCCGGATGACCTGGTCCGGCGGTACCTGGCCGAGGGCTGGTGGACGGAGGCCACCCTCGGGGGCATGGTGGCGGAGGGCCTGGGCACCAAGGGCCGCACGGAGTTCCGGGTCCATTCGCAGGTCCGACCGTGGCGGGGCACCTTCTCCGATGTCGACCGGGCGGCGCGGGCACTGGCCGGTGCCCTGTCGGCCAGGGGAGTGGGCCCGGGCGACGTCGTCGTCGTCCAGCTGCCGAACTGGGTGGAGGCGGGCATCACGTTCTGGGCCTCGGCGTACCTCGGGGCCGTCGTGGTCCCGATCGTCCACTTCTACGGTCCGAAGGAGGTCGGCTACATCATCCGGTCCACCTCGCCGGACGTCGTGGTGACGGCCGACCGCTTCGGGCACAGCGACTACCTGGCCACCTACTCCGAATTGCTGGAGGAGCGGTCCGGGCCGTTGTGGCTGGTGGTGGGGGACACGCCCGGGCCGGATCTGCCCGCGGGGGCAACGCCGTTCGAGTCGCTGCTCGACCACCAACCGGTGGCCGGCCCGGTGGCGGTGGACCCCGACTCCCCGGTCATCATCGGGTTCACATCGGGGACGACGAGTGATCCGAAGGGTGTCGTGCACTCGCACCGGACCATCGGGTGCGAGACCCGTCAGCTCGACCACATGTTCCCGAAGGGCGGCCCGCCCCAGATCACCGGTGCGCCGGTGGGGCACTTCATCGGGATGCTCAACGCGTTCCTGATCCCGCTGCTGCGGGAGCACCCCGTCCACCTGCTCGATGTCTGGGACCCCGGTGAGGTGCTCCGCATGATGCGGGAGGAAGGGGTCGGCGTCACCGGCGGAGCCACCTACTTCCTCACCAGCCTGCTCGACCACCCCGATTTCACCCCCGACCTGGTGGCCATGATGCCGTTCGCCGGCCTCGGGGGGTCGTCGGTGCCGGTGGCGGTGACGGAGCGGGCCACCAGGCTCGGGATCAAGGTCTTCCGTTCCTACGGGAGCACCGAGCACCCGTCGATCACCGGCTCCCTCCTCGACGAGCCCGAGGCGAAGCGGTTGAGGACCGACGGCCACACCCTCCCAGGGGTCGAGCTCCATCTCGACGCCGACGGGGAGATCGTGAGCAGGGGACCCGACTGCTGCATCGGCTACACGGAGCCGTCCCTGACCACCTCCGCCTTCGACGCCGACGGGTGGTACCGCACCGGCGATGTGGGCGTCCTCGACGAGGACGGCTACCTCACGATCACCGATCGGATCTCGGACATCATCATCCGGGGCGGCGAGAACATCAGTGCCGCAGAGATCGAGGGGCTCATGCTTGGCATCGAAGCCGTTGCCGAGGTCGCCGTCGTGGCCGAACCGGACGAACGCCTCGGCGAGCGGGCGGCCGCCGTGGTCACCGTACGCGAGGGCTCGACGGCCCCGACCCTCCACCAGGTGCGCGAGCACCTGGCGGCCGCCGGACTGGCCCGACAGAAGTGGCCCGCCTCGATCCACGAGATCCGCGAATTCCCCCGGACGGCCTCCGGCAAGGTCCAGAAGTTCCGGCTCCGACAGCTCCTGGCCGAGGGAAGCCGGGGTCCGGGAGAACCTGAAAACATCGTTCTGTAAAAGTAATAGTGTTCCTCTAGACGTGGTGCCGATGGGGCGCAATCGTGAAGGAGAGCCTGATGACCGTGGTCGCAGCCACCGAGAAGCTCAGTGCCACCGTCGGTGCGGAGGTCCGAGGGGTGGACCGCGACCAGCTCCTCGGCGACGACGCCCTGCCGGCGTGGACGCTCGAGGCCCTGGAGGAGAACGGGGCCCTCGTCTTCCGCGACCTGCACATCGATGACGCCACCCAGATCGCGTTCTCCAAGTTGCTCGGCCGGGTGGAGGTCTTCGGCTCCGGGGAACATCCGGAGATATTCCGGGTCACGCTGGACCCGGCCAAGAACCCCTCGGCCGCCTATCTCCGCGGCACCTTCGACTGGCATATCGACGGCTGTACCGACGACATCCCGATCATGGCGACGCTGCTCAGTGCCCACGCGGTGGCCACGTCGGGGGGCGAGACCGAGTTCGCCAGCACCTACGGCGCCTACGACGACCTCGCCGATGACGAGAAGCAGCGCTTGGCGTCCCTCCGTGTCGTGCACACGATCGAGGCGTCGCAGCGGCTGGTGAACAACGACCCCTCGGCCGAAGAACTGGCCATGTGGCGATCGCGGCCGGCCAAGGAGCACCCGCTCGTGTGGACCCACCAGTCGGGAAGACGCTCGCTGGTGCTCGGGGCCACCGCCTCGCACGTGGTCGGGATGGAGCCCGACGAAGGGCGGGCGCTGCTTGCCGACCTGCTGGCCCGCTCCACCACCCCGGAGCGTGTGTACCGGCACGAGTGGTCGGTTGGCGACATGGTCATCTGGGACAACCGGGGGGTGCTGCACCGGGCCTGCCGGTACGACGCCAGTTCCCCCCGCGACATGCACCGGACGACCCTCCACGGAAACGAGCGCATCCAGTGACGGCCGGTCGGACGGCCATCGTCACCGGCGGCGGATCGGGGATCGGATTGGCGATCGGCCAACGGCTGGCCGCGGATGGAAACAGCGTCGCCATCTTCGATCGGGACACCGCGTCGGCAGAGGCCGCGGCCGGCGAGATCGTGGCTGCCGGCGGCACAGCCGTCGGGCTGACCGTCGACGTGACCGACCGCAGCCAGATCGACAACGGTGTCGACGCCGTCCGTGAGCGCCTCGGCCGTCCCACCATCCTCGTGAACAGCGCCGGCCTCGACGGCTTCGATCCGTTCCTCAAGATCACCGCCGAGAAGTGGAACCGGATCCTGGCCGTCAATCTCACCGGAACGTTCGACTGCTGCCAGGCCGTGGTGCCCGACATGATCGAGGAGGGTTGGGGTCGCATCGTGAACATCTCGTCCTCCAGCGCCCACGGCGGGCAGCCCCTCATGACCCACTACGTGGCGTCCAAGGCCGGCGTCATCGGCTTCACCAAGGCGTTGGCCCTGGAGCTCGGCCCCCAGGGGATCACCGTCAACACCATCCCACCCGGGTTCATCGACACCCCCATGCTCCGGGCATCGGAACGCAAGGGGCTGCTCGGGAAAGGTGTCGAGTACCACGAGTCGTTGACGCCCGTGCGGCGGGTCGGGACGCCCCAGGACATCGCGGCCATGTGCTCGTTTCTCGTCCGTGACGAGGCGAGTTACATCACCGGGCAGGTCATCGGCGTCAACGGCGGCCGGAACACCTGATGGCGCGCCTCCCGCCCCTGCCGCCCGACGAGTGGTCCGAGGAGATGCGGGGGGCCATCGCCGCCCTGCGTCCGGAGAATCCCCGCCATCCGCTCACCCGACGCAAGGGCGGTCCGAAGGCGCTCAACGCACTCGGCACCCTGGCCCGCCATCCCGAGCTGGCCAAGGCGTTCAACACCTTCAACGGCCACGTGCTCTTCTCATCGACGCTGTCGCCGCGTCAGCGTGAGCTGCTGGTCCTCCGGGTGGCCACGCTCCGGGAGTCGGAGTACGAGTGGGCCCAGCACGCCATCCTGGCCGGGGATGTCGGCCTCGACGAGGACGAGGTCGCCCGGATCGCCGAGGGCCCCGACGCGCCCGGTTGGTCGCCACTGGACCAGGCCATGGTCAGGGCGGTCGACGAGCTGATCGGAGCGGGCACGGTTTCCGACCCGACCTGGGATGCCCTGGCCGCCGAGCTGGACGAACAGCAGCTCATGGACCTGGTCTTCACCGTCGGTGCCTACGAGATCCTGGCCCTGGCCTTCCGTTCCTTCGGGATCGAGCTCGACGACGATCTCCGGCGGAAATGATATTCTGTTTTTTGAAGATCCATGATATCGTCCGGTCGTGGCGACCGGACCTGGAGGAACGACATGGCGCATTTCGCAAAGCCCGATGAGGGCAGTTGGACGCAGCACTACCCCGAGCTGGGCACCGGGCCGGTGTCCTACGAGGACTCGATCTCCCCGGAGCACTACGAGCTCGAGCGCAAGGCCATCTTCGCCCGTACCTGGCTCAATGTCGGCCGGGTCGAGCAGATCCCACGTACCGGGGCCTACTTCACCAGGGAGCTCGACGCGGCCGGAACCTCGATCGTGGTCGTCCGGGGCTCGGACGGCGACGTGCACGCGTTCCACAACATCTGCCGCCACCGGGGCAACAAGCTCGTCTGGAACGACTTTCCCGGTGAGGAGACCAGCGGCACCTGCCGGCAGTTCACCTGCAAGTACCACGGCTGGCGGTACTCGGTCGACGGGCAGCTGACCTTCATCCAGCAGGAGTCGGAGTTCTTCGACCTCGACCGTGCGGACTACGGACTGGCCATGGTGCAGGTCGATACGTGGCAGGGGTTCATCTTCGTCAATCTCGACCCCGACAACACGACGTCGCTCCACGACTACCTGGGTGGATTCGGTGCCGGTCTGGCCGGGTACCCGTTCGACAAGATGACCCAGGTCTACAAGTACCGGGCGGATGTGGGGAGCAACTGGAAGCTCTTCATCGACGCCTTCGCCGAGTTCTACCATGCGCCGATCCTCCACGCCAAGCAGGCCACGGCGGAGGAGTCGCGCAAGCTGTCGGGCTACGGATACGAGGCGCTCGACTACGAGCTCGACGGACCCCACGGCATGGTGTCGTCCTGGGGCGGCATGTCGCCGCCGAAGGACCTCGACATGGTCAAGCCCACGGAACGGGTGCTCCACAGCGGCCTGTTCGGCCCATGGGACCGACCCGACATCGAGGGTCTCGACCAGCTCCCGCCGGCCTTGAACCCGGCGCACCATCACGCCTGGGGCGTCGACTCGTTCGTGTTCTTCCCCAACTTCATGCTGCTCGTCTGGCAGACCGGCTGGTACCTCACGTACCACTACTGGCCGACCTCGTACAACACGCACATCTTCGAGGGAACGCTCTACTTCGTGCCCCCGCGGAACGCCCGCGAGCGCCTGCAGCAGGAGCTGGCGGCCGTCACGTTCAAGGAGTACGCGCTCCAGGACGGCAACACCCTCGAAGCCACCCAGACGATGCTCGAGTCGCGGGCCGTCGTCGAGCTTCCCGCTCAACGACCAGGAGATCCTGCTGCGCCACCTGCACAAGACGGCACGCGACCACGTGACCGAGTATCAGCAGGGATCTGCCACGCCCGTGCGGATCTCGAGCGCGTCCTGAGCACGGAGGCGGACCCCATGCCCACCCTTCCCTCTGAGTTCGCCGACCTCGAGCCCTTCGCGGCCTGGTCGCTCGAGCGCGAGTCCGAGCGGTACGCCAAGCGCCTGTCGAGCACGATGGACGAGCTCCAGTCGTTCTACGACAGCGCCTTCCCCCGTCTCGAGGACGCCATCGCCTATCTCGACCGGCTCGACTTCGGCGCCCTCCCGGAGGACGCCAAGCGGCTGCTGTGGCTGTGCTATTCGCTGGTCAACGTCTCGTTCCCGGTGGAGGTGTGGCGCCAGCCGAGGGTCCCCGACAGCGGCGCGGCCAGCATGGACATGGTCATCGAGCCGGCTCTCTGAGCCGGCCCCGGGCCGAGGGCCGGCCCCGGGGCCCGGAACCGCCCGCTGCAACCCGCCGGAACCCCCGGGCAGCCGACTGAACCCACCCGAACCGGAAGGTCGTAGGGGGTGAGAACGGCGTCGGGTACGCTCTGCCCGGTGACGAACAACGAACTGGCGACCGATGCGGTCGAGCCCGAAGGGCTCAGCCGGCGAGACCAGGCGGTGGCCCGATCGCTGGATTCCGCCCGCCTGCGGGCCGAAAGTCGGGTCCAGCGCTTCCTCGATGCCGCCACCGAGCTCTTCGATTCGAGGCCGGGCCGGGATTTCACCGTCCAGGAGGTCGTCGAGCGCTCCGGCCAGTCGCTCCACAGCTTCTACCAGTACTTCGGGGGAAAGCACGAGCTTCTGCTGGCCCTGTTCGAGGAGACGGTCAATTCGACCACCGAGCAGCTCCGGGTGGAGATCGCAGAGGAGAACGATCCCCTCGAGCGCCTGCACCGCTTCGTGGTCGAGTACTACCGGATGTGCCGGCCACCCGACGAAGGCGAAGCCGGCTCCAAGCGACAGGGCCCCCTGGGGATGGCCGAATTCGCCCAGCAGCTGCTCACCGACCACCCCAAAGAGGCGGCCAGGGTCTTCTCCCCGCTCCTGTCCCTGCTCGAGGAGGTCATCCAGGAGGCCACCGACGCCGGTGTCGTACGAGCCGGGCTCCTCCACGGCCCGATCGTGGGCATCGTGCTCGAGGTGATCATGTTCAACACCTTCTCCTCGACCATCGGGGGCCTGTCACTCCACGCCAACGACGGCGATTCGGCCGAGGACCTGTGGGGTCTGATCCTGCACGGCATCGGGTCGGGCGCCGACGACCTGACGCGCGATCGGGCGCCTGTCGGGTGCACGGTCAGGCCGCGCGTCGTCGTGCCGGTAGACCTGGCCGCCCTTCATCACGAACCGGACGTCCTCGGTCACCCCGATGTCGGCCAGTGGATCGCCGGGCACGGCGATGAGGTCGGCGAAGAGACCGGGCTCGAGGCGTCCCCGATCGTCGACATCGATGAGCTCGGCGGCGACGGTGGTGGCGGCGCGGATGGCCTGGAGGGGGGTCATGCCCCGATCGACCAGGGCCAGCAGCTCCTTGGCGTTCTTGCCGTGGGGTATGGCCGGTGCGTCCGTCCCGCAGGCGATGCGCGCTCCCCGGGCGACGGCCTTGCGGATCGTCTCCTTGGCCCGCGGGAACACCTCGGCCGCCTTGGCCTGGAGCTCGGGCGGCGCATGGGACACGTCCATGCCGTCGGCCAGGTAGGTGGTCGGGACGAGGAACCTCCCGAGCTCCACGAGGAGATCGAGGGTGTCATCGGTCATGAGCGAACCGTGCTCGATGCAGTCGATGCCGGCGTCGAGGGCGGCCCGGATGCCGTCATCGCCGTGGGCGTGGGCGGCAACCCTGAGTCCGGCGCGGTGAGCCTCGTCCACGATGGCCCGCAGCTCCTCGTCGGAGTACTGCTGGGCTCCGGCCGGACCGGTGTGTGACATCACCCCGCCCGAGGCGCAGACCTTGATCAGCTGGGCGCCGTACTTGATCTGATACCGAACGGCCTTGCGGACCTCGCTCACCCCGTTGGCGATGCCCTCTTCGACGGTGAGCGGCATGATGTGCGGCGCCAGCGCCTGGAACATGGTCGGATCGAGGTGACCGCCGGTCGGGGTGATGGCGTGGCCGGCAGGAACGACACGCGGACCCTCGATCCAGCCGTGGTCGATGGCCTTCTTGAGGGCGACGTCCAACAACAGCCCGCCGGTCTGGATGAACAGGCCCAGGTTCCGCACGGTCGTGAAGCCGGCCCGGAGGGTGCGGCGGGCGTTGGCCACCGCTCGAAGGGTCCGCACCGCGGGGTCGTCCTGCACGGCGATGAGCGGGCTGCGATGGTCCGGGCCACCGAGGAGCAGGTTGACCTCCATGTCCATGAGCCCGGGAAGGACGGTCAGGTCGCCGAGGTCGATGACGAGGGCATCCTCGGGCACCGACACGGGTGCCACCGCGGCGATGCGCTCACCTTCGATGAGGAGGTCGCCGGGGGCCACGAGCTCACCGGTGACGACGTCGAGCATCCGGGCGCTGCGCACGTGAATATGCTCCGGCGTACGAGGGCGGGCCATCGTGTGCTCCTTCGACGTGGGCGAAACCGGTGGAATTCTGGTTGTCTCCAAAAAGATACACGATTGTCGAATTCCAAGAAGAAGAATATCGTGCTGAGTGGGCAGCCCTCGGCTGCGGGAGTGGGGGTCGGATGGAGAACGAGCTCGGTACCTCGGCCTTGCGCCTCGAGCGGGAAGGGTCCATCGCCTGGTGCGTGATCGACCGACCGGCGGCGAGGAACGCACTGACGCCGGCCATGTACTACGGACTGAAGCGGGCCGTGCACCTCGTGAATCGTGACCCCGACCTCAGCGCCCTCATCATCACCGGGGTCGGGGACGTCTTCGCCCCCGGCGGCGACCTCGGCGGTCGGTCCGAACCGGGGGACACCTTCCCCGACGTCGTGGGTCAGGACGTCCTCCCCTTTCTCGCCATCCGTGACAGCCCGGCGCCCGTGATCGCCGCGGTCAACGGGATCTGCCAGGCGGGGGGCCTGCTCGATCGCCATGATGGCGGACATCGCGGTGGCCAGCGACCGGGCCACCTTCCGGGTGCCGGAGCTCCTCCGGGGCATCCCCGACGCCACCTTCGCCGCCGCCCTGCCCGCCCACGTCGGTGTGGCCGTGGCCCGCGATCTCCTGCTGTCGGCCCGAACCTTCGACGCGGCCGAGGCCCAACGGCTCGGCGTCATCTCGCGGGTGGTCGCCCACGACGAGCTCCGTGCCGCGGCGACCGCCGCGGCCCACCAGGTCCTCCGGACCGCGCCGGCGGCCCGTGCCCAGGTCAAGCGCATGCTCAACGAGCGGTACGGCGTCATCGACTACCAGACCATGTTCTGGGCGCTCGACCACTCGGACGAACCGCGAGAGGGCATGCGGGCGTTCATGGAGAAGCGCCCCCCAGGTTGGGTGCCCCCGGACCTGCCTTCGTGAGGCGGGATCCGGAGCCGGGCGGGACCGCCATGCCCCGGCCACGGGGTCGCCGGCTGACTTGAGAATGGCAGTCTCACGAAGTTAGAGTCCACGTACCGATTCCGGGGTGTCAGGCTCTGTTCGTCTGAGGCGCGGTGTCGGGTACAACCGGGGGACCGCCAACGTGCCCAGTCCTACGGTACGGAGATGGTCGGAGGTTGGTAGTGACTGCTGTACTGCAGGGCGTCCGGGTCCTCGAGGTGGCCGAGCACACATTCGTCCCGGCGGCGTCGGCCCTGCTGTCCGACTGGGGCGCCGAGGTCATCAAGATCGAGCACGTCGAACGCGGTGACGCCATGCGCGGCCTGGCCTCGACCGGACTGGCCCTGGTGCCGAGCGATGTCCACGCCCTGTTGGAGCACTCCAACCGCGGGAAGCGGAGCCTCGGCCTCGACCTCACCTCGCCCGACGGGCTGGAGATCCTCTACAAGCTGGCCGGCACCTCCGATGTGTTCCTGACCAACAAGCTCCCGAGCGTGCGGCGGAAGCTCAAGATCGGTGTCGATGAGATCCGCGCCCACAATCCCGACATCATCTACGTGCGTGGCACCGGCCAGGGCGAGCGCGGCCCCGACGCCGACAAGGGCTCGTACGACTCGCTGGCCTTCTGGGCCCGGTCGGGCGTGGCCGTGGGAGCCAAGCGGCCCGAGTACGACCTGACGCCGGTTCCGCCGGCTCCGGGGTTCGGAGATTCCATCGGGGCCATGACCATCGCCGGTGGGATCCTCGGAGCCCTCTTCCATCGCGAGCGGACCGGTGAGGCCACCATCGTGGACGTGTCACTGCTCGGCGTGGGGCTGTGGGCCATGGGCCAGGCGGTGGCCCTCTCCCTGGTGCTGGGCCAGCCCTGGACGCCACCGCGGGACGATCGCATCCCGTCCAATCCGCTGTCGCGCAACTACAAGACCGCAGACGACCGGGTCCTCGCCTTCACCTGCCTCCAGCCGGGCAAGTACTGGCCCCTCCTCTGTGAGGCCGTCGGTCGTCCGGAGCTGGCCACCGACGCCCGTTTCGCCGACCACGCCTCGCTCATGGCCAACAGCGCCGAGGCCATCGGGATCCTGACCGACGTGTTCGCCTCGGCCACGCTCGAGGAGTGGCGGGGGCGGCTGGAGACGTTCAGCGGGCAGTGGGCCGTGGTGCAGGACACCCTGGAGGCGGTGGCCGATCCCCAGACCGTCGCCAACGGCTACGTCCAGGAGTGCCACACGGCGTCGGGGACGCCCTTCCGGCTGGTGGCCGCGCCGGTCCAGTTCGACGAGGAACCCGCGGCGCCGACCCGCGCCCCCGAGTTCAACGAGCACGGCGACGCCATCCTCGCCGACCTCGGCCTCGACTCCGACGCCATCATCGACCTCAAGATCCGTGGCGTCGTCGCCTGACTGCCGGCCCCGGCGTTCTCACCCGGGCGGTCGGGGGGTGACGGCCACGGTCGGGATGCCCGCACTGGCACCGCACTGGAGCACGGTGTCCACCACGCGCACCAGCTCCTCGACGTCGACCAGCGAACCGCTCAGGTAGTTCCTCGCGCTCCAGATGGGATGGAGCTCCGCAGCCAGGTCCCAATCCCAGTCGTCGGCGAACCCGGTGGCGGATGCCCCCTCACCGCCGGCGCAGTCGCCCACGATGACCCGGGTGAACCCCACCCCCGGGTGCTCGGTGCGCCAGGCCTCGACCATCGTGTCGAGCGCCGCCTTGCTGGTGGCGTAGGTCCCGAGCCCGGGCCAGGGAGGGGTCAACGACCCGTTGACGGAGGAGAGGTAGGCGGCGACTCCGTGGGACGCGGTGAGATGGGGGATGGAGGCTGCGGTGACGAGCGCGGCCCCGACCACGTTGGTGTCGAACGTCCGCCGCCAGGTGTCGGCGCTGACGTCGACCATCCGGGCCAGCGGTCCGATCCCGGTGGCATAGATGAGGGCGTCGATGCCGCCGAGGCCCTCCGCCGCGGCCTGGATGGCGGACTGGACCGACGAGGTGTCGGTGACGTCACACACGATGGCCAGCGAACCCGGCCCGGCCTCTTTGGCCGCGTCCACCAGCCGGTCGTTCCTCCTGGCCAGTAGCGCCACGGTCGCCCCCCGCCGGCCCAGCCCCACGGCGATGGACCGGCCGAGACCACTCGACGCGCCGACCACGACGGTTCTCATCAGTTGGACGTCCTCTCTCGAAGTGGATGCCGGCTCAGGACGTGAACACGGGAAGCCGTTGCCAACCCCGTACCGTCGACGTCCGGGCCTGTACCGCATTCTCCCAGTCGACGTCCCAGGTGGGGAATCGTTGCAGGACCTCGTCGAGGGCGATGCGCCCCTCGAGCCTGGCCAGCGCCGATCCGAGGCAGAAGTGGATCCCGTAGCCGAAGGCCAGGTGATGGTCGATCTTGCGGTTGACGTCGAACCGGTCGGCATCGGGGAACCTGCGCTCGTCGCGGTTGGCCGCCGCGGTCAGGAGGAGGATGGCGCTGCCGGCGGGCACCGGCCGCCCGTGGTGCTCGACGTCCTTGGTCACGTACCGGGCCTGGACCGGCGAGGGTGACTCGTAGCGCAGCAGTTCCTCGATGGCGTTCGGAACCAGGCTGCGATCCTCGACCAATCGCCGGCGCTCGTCGGGATGGTCGGCCAGCACCTTGCCCGTCCATCCGATCAGGCGGGTCGTGGTCTCGTTGCCGGCTGCGGCCAAGAGGTTGACGTAGCCCAGCACCTCCTCCCGGGTGAGGCGGCGCACGGTACCGGTCTCGTCCTCGAACTCGGCATGGAGGAGCTCGGTCATCAGGTCGTCGGAAGGATGGTCGGCCCGCCAGTCGATGTACTCGGCGAACCCCTCACCGGCGCTCATGCCCTCGGCGTAGGCCGCGTCGACATCGGGCATGCCGCCCTCGGCCAGCCGCAGGCCGTCGTCGATGCGGTCGCGGATGGCCTCCTGGTCCTGTTCGGGAATGCCGAGCAGCATGCCGATGGTGCGCATGGGCATCTGGGCACCGAGGTCGGCGATGAAGTCGAAGCCCCCCTCCTCGACCAGAGGGTCGAGGCTGCGGGCGCAGAACTCGCGGATCTTCGGCTCGAGTCCGTTGATGTTCCGAGGCGTGAACACCCGTGACAGCAGGCGGCGGTGGAGATGGTGGGCGGGGGGGTCCTCGAAGATGATCGATCCGGGGGGCAACTCCATGCCGCTCTTGATGATCTCGAGGAGGGTGCCCTTGCTCGAGATGTAGGTCTCCCAATCCCGGGAGCAGCGATCGACGTCCTCGAAGCGGCTCAGGGCGTAGAAGTCGTAGCGCTCGTTGAAGTAGAGCGGCTGTTCGTCGCGCAGCCGCCTCCACACCGGGTACGGGTCCGAGTCGATGTCGAAGTCGTACGGGTCGTAGTAGACGTCGGATTCCATGGTGGTCATCCCGCTGCCCTGCACCTTTCGTCCTGACGGCCGCCCCCTGAGTGGGCTCACCGGACACCAAGCCTACAAAACAAGCATTACACAAAAAAAAGAAGTGCGTTCTCAACACGACGGCTCCACCGCCACCCGGACCGCCGGAAGGTCAGGCGACCGCAGACGAGTGCCAGGGTGGCCGTCGGTGCTCCGCCTCGGATGGTGGCACCGCCCGTGGGGGTCGGTGGCACCGTCCGTCCCGAGCCGGTGGCAGCGCCCAGACAGGAATAGTACTCTCCCTAGTGCATAGTGCCATTCTCACCGGAGGGTCCGAGAGGATCCGAGAAGAGGAGCCATGTCGAAGCAAGCACTGAGCATCCCCCTGTTCGATGCGGACAACCATCTCTACGAGACCCGTGACGCGCTGACCAAGTACCTCCCCGACCGCTACCGGGGCGCCATCGACTACGTCGATGTCCACGGACGGACCAAGATCGTCGTCCGGGGCCAGATCAGCGAGTACATCCCGAACCCGACGTTCGACGTGGTGGCCCGTCCCGGGGCGCAGGAGGACTACTTCCGCAAAGGCAATCCCGAGGGCAAGAGCCGGCGGGAGATCTTCGGGACGCCCATCAAGTCGATCCCCGCCTTCCGCGAGCCCGCGGCCCGCCTCGAGCTCATGGACGAACAGGGCATCGACCGGGCGCTCATGTTCCCGACGCTGGCCAGTCTGATCGAGGAGCGGATGCGCGACGACCCCGAGCTCACCCACGCCGCCATCCACGCCCTCAACCAGTGGCTCCACGAGACGTGGACGTTCGACTACGAGGGCCGGATCTTCACGACGCCGGTCATCACCCTGCCCATCGTGGAGCGGGCCATCGAAGAGCTCGAGTGGGTGGTCGAGCGCGGCGCGCGGGTGGTCCTCATCAGGCCGGCGCCGGTGCCTGGCTACCGGGGGCCCCGCTCGTTCGGCCTGGAGGAGTTCGACCCGTTCTGGCAGAAGGTCGTCGACCACGACGTTCTGGTGGCCATGCACTCCTCGGACAGCGGGTACGAGCGCTACGCCAACGACTGGATGGGCAGTGACGCCGAGATGCTCCCCTTCCAACCCCAGGCCTTCCGGATGCTGTCCGCCTGGCGTCCGGTGGAGGACGCCGTCTCCGCGCTGGTCTGCCACGGTGCCCTGTCGCGATTCCCGGACCTCAAGGTGGCGGTGGTGGAGAACGGCAGCAGCTGGGTCGAGCCGCTGTTGAAGAACATGGCCGACGTGTACAAGAAGATGCCGCAGGAATTCCGCAGAGGACCCGGTCGAGGTCATCAAGCGCAACATCTACATCAGCCCGTTCTGGGAGGAGGACCTCGGTGCACTGGCCCAGCTGGTCGGGGTCGACCACGTGCTGTTCGGGTCCGACTACCCGCACCCCGAGGGTCTGGCCGATCCGGCCAGCTACGTGGACGAGCTCACCGGGCTCGACGACGAGGCCGTCCGCCGGATCATGGGAGGGAACCTGGCGCGGTTGATGAACGTGACCGACCTCGTCGCCCGATGAGCACCGGCGACGGCTCGGGGCGCACCATCCCGGCCGTCACCGCGGCGGCGGCCGACCGGTTCGGCGGACAGGTGGCCGTCGAGGACGGCTCCATCCGGCTCACGTACGCCGAGCTCTTCGACGAGGCCCGCACCTTCGCCGCGGCACTGGCCGCCTCCGGCGTCGAGCCGGGCGACCGGGTCGCCATCTGGGCCTTCAACAGTGCCGAGTGGGTGGTGGCCGCCCTCGGCCTGTGGCAGGCGGGCGCCGTCCTCGTCCCCGTCAACACGCGGTTCAAGGGCGGCGAGGCGGCCGACCTCCTGGCCCGGAGCCGGGCCCGGGCGCTGGTGACGGTCACCGATTTCCTCGGGACCGACTACGTCGACATGCTCCGGTCCACCGCCACCGAGCTCCCCGACCTCGAGACGATCATCGTGGCCCGCGGGCCCGTGCCGTCGGCGCCGAGTCGTGGGCCGCGTTCAGAGGGCGGGCCACCGACACCCACCGGGCGCTCGTCGAACGACGGAGCGCCCGGGTGGGCCCGGACGATCCGTCCGACATCCTGTTCACCTCGGGGACGACGGGCCGGCCCAAGGGGGTGGTGATGACCCACGGCCGCACCCTGTCGCGTGGCCACCGACTGGATGGAGATGACCGGGCTGTGCGCCGACGACCGGTACCTCATGATGAACCCGTACTTCCACATGTTCGGGTTGAAGGCGGGCATCCTGGCCTGCGTGGCCAGCGGGGCCACCATGCTCCCCGAGGCGGTCTTCGACGTCGACCACATCCTGGGGCGCGTCGATGGCGAGCAGGTGACCGTCCTCCCCGGACCGCCGACGCTCTACCAGGCCATCCTCGACCATCCCGACCGGGCCGGACATCGACTGTCGACGCTGCGGGTGGCGGTGACCGGAGCGGCCGACATCCCCGTCGAACTGGTCCGCCGCATCGACGACGAACTGCCGTTCTCGATCGTCATCACCGGCTACGGCCTCACCGAGGCGGGAACGGCGGCGTCGACGTCCGCCGACGACGACGTCGAGACCATCGCCACCACGGTCGGCCGGCCCCGGCCCGGCTTCGAGATCCGCATCGTCGACGACGGTCGGGACGTCCCCGCCGGAGAGCCCGGTGAGGTGGTGCTGCGCGGCGGGAGCGTCATGGCCGGCTACCTCGACGATCCCGAGGCCACCGAGCTGGCGCTGTCGGCCGACGGGTGGTTGCGCACCGGGGACATCGGCGTGGTCGACGGTGCCGGTTGCCTGCGCATCGTCGGGCGGATGAAGGACATGTTCATCGTGGGCGGCTTCAACGCCTATCCCGCCGAGATCGAGAACCTCATGCTGCACCACCCCGACATCCGGCAGGTGGCGGTGATCGGAATCCCCGACGAGCGCCTCGGTGAGGTCGGGATGGCGTTCGTGGTGACCGGATCCGGTGAGGCTCTCGGCACCGGAGATCGTCGACTGGTGCCGGGCCCGGATGGCCAACTACAAAGTGCCGAGGATGGTGGAGATCGTCGACGAGCTGCCCGTCAATGCCACCGGCAAGGTCATGAAGGACCTCCTGCGCCAACAGGTGGCAGCCGGCCGTCCCGGGGCCGCCACGTGACCGGCGACCCGACGTCGGGACTCTCCACCTTCGCCGGTCTGCGGGTCGTCGAGATGGGGGTGTGGGTGGCCGCGCCCGTCGGCCGCAGCGCTGCTGGCCGACTGGGGCGCCGATGTCATCAAGGTCGAAGCGCCGGCCGGCGACCCGATGCGACAGGTGTTCGGGTCGCTCGGTATCGACAGCGACATGCCCAATCCGGCCTTCTCGCTCGACAATCGCGGGAAGCGGAGCGTCGTGCTCAACCTGCGGGATCCCGAGGGCCGCCGGCACCTCGAGGATCTGCTGGCCACGGCCGACGTCTTCATCACCAACCTGCGGCCGGACTCCCTCGAAGGGCTGGGCCTCGAGCCCGAGGCCACCGCCGCCCGCCACCCCCGCCTCGTGTACTGCAGCATCAGCGGCTTCGGCCTGCGGGGCGAGGAGCGGAACCGTCCCACCTACGACATCGGGGCCTTCTGGGCCCGTTCCGGGCTGTCCATGCAGATGGCCGACCACCAGGGGAGCCCGCTCAACGCCCGCGGCGGGATCGGCGACCACATCACCGGTCTGGCCGCGCTGGCCGGCCTGTTGGCGGCGGTGATGGAGCAGCGCGAGACGGGCCGGGGGCGGGTCGTCGAGGTGTCGCTCCTGCGGACCGGCACCTACGTGCTCGGGTGGGACCTCGGGCTGCAGATGACCCTCGGGAAGGTGGCCCGGGCCGAGTCGAGGGAGCGGAACCAGGCGCCGCTGATGAACCCGTACCGCGCCGGCGACGGCCGCTGGTTCTTCCTCACCGGCCTCGAGGCGGGACGCCACATCGACGCCGTCTGCCGCGCCCTCGGCCATCCCGAACTGCTCGAGGACCCGCGCTTCGCCGATGCCGCATCCATCCGCCGGCACCGGACCGATGTCATCGCCATCCTGGACGGGATCATCGCCGAGCGACCCCTGGCGGACTGGGCCGAGCGGTTCGACGAGGAAGGGGTCTGGTGGGCCCCGGCGCAGACCCCGGCAGAGGTCGTCGTCGACCCCCAGCTGCTGGCCAACGACGGCATCGTGGAGATCGACGGGGGCGGCACGGGAAGCGTGCAGCGGTCGGTGAACGGGCCGGTGAGCTTCTCCGGCGTGGCCGGCCGGCGGTGTGGTCCGGTCCCCGCGCTCGGCCAGCACACCGAGGAGGTGCTGGCCGAAGTGGCCGACCGGCTGGGCGCTCGGCGGGACGAGCCCTAGCTCCGGCGGGCGCGGGCCAGCAGCCCCCGGGCGATGACCAGCCTCTGGATCTCGTTGGTCCCCTCGCCGATGACCATGAGGGGGGCATCACGGTAGTAGCGCTCGACGGGCAGGTCGGTGGTGTAGCCGACACCGCCGTGGATGCGCATGGCCTCGGTGGCGAGCTCGAGGGCGGTCTCGCTGGCGAACAGCTTGGCCATCCCGGCCTCGACGTCGCAGCGCAGCCCGGCCATCTTCCGCTCGGCCGCGTTGCGGGTGAGGAGGCGGGCCGCCTCCAGCCGGGTGGCCATGTCGGCCAGCTTGAGCTGGATGGCCTGGTGCTCGGCGATGGGCTTGCCGAAGGTGGTCCGCTGCTGGGCGTAGGCCAGCGCGGCGTCGAAGGCGGCGCGGGCCACGCCCACCGCCCGCGAGGCGATGTTGATGCGTCCGATCTCGAGCACCCCGAGGATCTGGGGCAGGCCCCGGCCCGGCTCGCCGATGAGGTTGGCCGCCGGCACCCGGTGGTCCGTGTACGCCATCTCGACGGTCTCGACCCCCTTGTAGCCGAGCTTGCCCACGTGCTTGCCCACGGAGATCCCCTCGAAGGCCGGCCCGGGGTCCTTCTCCACGATGAAGGCGGAGATGCCCTCTTCGGTGCGGGCGGCCAGGGCCACCAGGCCGGCCCGTTCCCCGTTGGTGACCCATGCCTTGGTGCCGTTGACCACGTACTCGTCCCCGTCCCGTTCGGCCCGGCAGGAGATGTTGCGGGTGTCGCTGCCGGCATCGGGCTCGGACAGTGACAGCGCCCCCCGGCGCACGCCGGCGGCGAGCACCGGCAGCCACCGCCGCTTCTGTTCCTCGTCGCCGTGCTGGAGGAGCAGGGTGGCCACCATGGTGTGGGTGTTGACCACACCGGTCAGGCTCATCCACCCGTAGGCCAGCTCCTCGATGACGCCGACATAGGTCAAGAGGTCGAGCCCCAGCCCACCGTAGGACTCGGGGATGGTGACCCCGAACAGTCCGAGCTCGCGCATCCCCTCGACGATGTCGGTCGGGAACCGGTCGTCGCGCTCCAGTGCGGAGGCGACCGGGATGACCTCGCGGGCCACGAACCGGCGGACCGTCTCGATGATCTCCTGTCGCACCTCCGGGTCGTCGGTCATCGGTGCGCGCCCTTGATCTCCATATCAGAGAAGTATAGATCTGCTGAATGTTGACGGTCGATCTCAAATTGGAGAAGATGGTTTCCAATGGCGAGCGCCCTGATGCACGAAGCACTCGAGCGAGCCGCGCTCCGCTTCGGGGACCGCGACGCCGTCCGGAGCGGCGACCGGCGGTGGTCGTTCCGGGATCTCGACGGTCTGAGCAATGCCTTCGCCCGCCACCTGGTGGACCGGGGGGTGGGCCGCGGCGACCGTGTGGCCCTGATGACGGCCAACCGCATGGAGTTCATCGTCGCCGTCCATGCCACCAGCAAGATCGGGGCGGCCGCCGTCCTCCTCAGCCCGGCGTGGAAGGCGACCGAGGTCGGACACGCCCTCGAGCTCACCGCACCGGTCCACGCGGTGGCCGACGGCGACGCGGTGTCCCTGCTGGCCGGGTTGCTGGGTGCGGAACGGGTGACCGATCTCGACGACCCGTCGGCAGACCCGTTCGCCGGCAGCCGTGCCCCGGTGGCGGCCGCCGGGGTGGGCACCGCCGACGAGGCGGTCCTCGTCTTCAGCTCGGGGACCACGGGCCTCCCGAAGGCCGTCCGCCACACCCACGGGTCGATCGGTCTGGCCACGGCCCACTGGTGCACGGTCCTCGGCCTCGGGGAGGACGACCGGTTCCAGGTGGCCACCCCCCCCTCGCACATCCTCGGGCTGCTCAATCTGCTGGCCGCGGTCTCGTCCGGGGCCATCGTGCGGCTGCACACGCGGTTCGACCTCGACGAGGTCCTGCGCCGTATCGCCAGCGAGCGGATGACCCTCGAGATGGCGGTGGCACCGATCGCCCTGGCCCTGGCCAACCACCCCGACCTCGAGGCCCACGATCTCTCCTCGCTCCGCTACATCATGTGGGGCGCGACCCCGGTGACCGAGAGCGTGGCCATGGTGGTGACCGAGCGGACCGGGGTCCGCTGGCTCCCGGCCTACGGGGCCAGCGAGGTGCCGGTCATCGCGGCCAATCCGGTCGACCGTCCCGACCGAGTGGCGGCTGGACTCGGCCGGACTGCCACCCGCCGGTGTCGAGCTCCGCATCGCCGACCTCGAGAGCGGCGACGTCCTCGCCCCCGGGGAGGTCGGTGAGATCCAGGTCCGGAGCCGGTCGGTGATGGCCGGCTACCTCCCCGACGACGCCACGGCCGATGCCTTCGCCGACGGCTGGTACCGGACCGGGGACGTCGGGTGGCTGGAGCCCGAGGGGTGGGTCCACCTGACCGACCGGTCCAAGGAGATGATCAAGGTCAGCGGGTTCCAGGTGGCGCCGGCCGAGGTGGAGGCGGTGCTGCTCCGCCATCCGGCCGTGCTCGACTGTGCCGTCTTCGGCGTGGCCGACGAGCGGGCCGGGGAGGTGCCCGCGCCGCCGCGGTCAAGCTCGACCCGGACCTACCGGTGGCCGAGGGTGAGCTGCAGGCGCTGGTGGCCGACTCGCTGGCCACCTACAAGCGGCTCCGCTACGTCGTCGTGGTCGACGATGTCCCACGCCTGCCCTCGGGGAAAGTGCTGCGGCGGACGCTCCGCGACGAGTGGTCGGCGTCGCTGGCCGCGGCTGCCCGGGGACGGCTGATGGACGTCCGGTTCTCGCGCCGAGCAGCAGGCCCTTCGGGATTCGGCCGCCCGGCTCGTCGGCCCAGCTCGGTCCGCACGCCGTCGGCCGACCTCGGCGACCCCGAGCGGACGGCCAAGCTGGACGCGGCCGTGGCCGCGTCGGGATGGCGGGAGCTCCGGACCGCCACCGGAGGCGGCGCACCGACTGGCGTCGGGGGTGGAGGCGGCCATCGTGGCCGAGGAGCTCGGCCGGGGCCTGGCCGACGTCTCCTTCTTCGGACCGATCATGGCCGGTGAGCTCCGCCGGCTGGCCGGCGCCCCACCGGGCCCGGCCGTCGAGACGGTGGCCCTGACCGCCGATCTCTCCTCGCTGGCCTGCGCCGGCGACGGCCGGATGCCGCCGGCGGTGGCCGTCGACGTCCAGGGATCGTCGACCGCACTGCTCCTGGCCGACGGAGCCCGAGGGCCGGCTGCTGGCCGAGGCGGTCCTGGCCCCGGTGCACGCCGGGGTCGATCTGACCCGCCCGGCCACGGCCCTCGATCCGCCGTTGCCGGTGACCACCGTCGAGCCGGCGCCGACCGGCCGATCACGAGCGATGGCCTGACCCGCTGGACGGCGCTCGGCCTCTCGCTGGCCTGCGCCGACCTGGTCGGGACCATGGAGGGTGCCGTGCAGCTGGCCACCGCCTATGCCGTCGGCGCGACGCCAGTACGGGGCGGCCATCGGCTCCTTCCAGGCCGTCCAGCATCTGCTGGCCGACGCCTACGTCCAGACCGAGGGGGCCCGCAGCGTCACCCTGCACGCGGCGTGGGCGGTGGACGAGCTGGCGCCGGCCGACGCCCTGGCCGCGGCCGCGGTGGCCAAGGCCTACTGCGCCCGGGCCGCCCGCCAGGTGTGCGAGACGGCCATCCAGGTGCACGGCGGGATCGGGAACACCTGGGAGTGCCTGGCCCACGTCTACCTCCGGCGCGCCCTCCTGTCGATCGACCTCCTCGGCGACGCCGGGGCCAGCCTGGCGCTGGTGCTCGCCCACCACGGCATCGGGAGCGGCGATGGACTTCCGTGACTCGCCGGCCGAGTCGGAGTTCCGGCTCCGGCTGCGGGACTGGCTGGCGGACAACAACCCCGGCCTGCCCACGTCCTCGACCGACGACGACTACTGGGCCGGCGCGGCGGCCTGGCACCAGTCGCTCTACGACGCCGGCTTCTTCGGCATGTCCTGGCCCACGGCCATCGGCGGCCAGGGGCTGCCGACGCGTCTACGAGGTGATCGTCGACGAGGAGCTGGCGGCGGCCGGCGCGCCGCCACGCCCGAGCCTCGGCTACCTGGTGCAGGGCATCCTCGAGCACGGCGGCGATGAGATCAAGCAGCGGTTCCTCCCCGGCATCGTCAACGGACGCGACCGGTGGTGCCAGGGGTTCAGCGAGCCCGACGCCGGGTCCGACCTGGCCTCGCTGCGCACCCGGGCCGACCGTGACGGCGACGACTTCGTCATCACCGGCCACAAGGTGTGGACCAGCTACTCGGACGAGGCCGACTGGTGCCTGGTGCTGGCCCGGACCGACCACGAGACGGCCAAGCACCGCGGCATCTCGGCGTTCGCCGTGCCGATGGACCAGCCCGGCATCGAGCAGCGACCGCTCCAGATGATCAACGGGATCACCAAGGAGTTCGGCGAGGTGCTCTTCGACGGTGCCCGGGTCCCGGCCGCCGACATGATCGGTGAACCGGGCGAGGGATGGCGCCTGGCCATGACCGTGGTGAGCCACGAGCGTGAGCCCGGCGAGCTCGGCTACGTGGCCCGCTACAGCAAGGTCGTCAACGATCTGACCCGGCAAGGTGCAGGCGGCCACCCGACCGGTTCCGGGCCGAGCAGGTGCGCGAGCTCGGGTGGGCCATGGTCGAGGTCGAGATGCTCCGGCTGCATGTGCGGCGGCGGCTGTCCGACCGGCTCGACGGGATCTCCCACGGTCCGGAGGGCTCGGTCGACAAGCTGCTGATGACCTGGGTGGAGCAGTCGGTCGGGCACGCGCGCTGTGAGCGTCGGCGGGATCGACCACGGCGGTGGGGACGACACCTGGCTGAAGACCTACCTCTACAGCCGGGCCCAGAGCGTCATGGGCGGGACGTCACAGATCCAGCGGAACCTGGTGGCCCGCCGCATCCTCGGGCTGCCCGACTCATGAGCCCGTCCGGCACCGCACCCGGGCTCGGAACCGCACCCGGCCTCCCGCTCCGTGATGTGCGGAAATACAGTTCTGTATTGAAAAGATCGTGCTATCGTCCAGGTCGCCGTCGAGCCGGGAGGATTCGACCATGGAGCGATGTCGCCAGGCGGGCGGGCGAGCGAATCGCCGCCCACACGATCGTCGGACTGCCGGCCCCATGACCGCACTTCGACGTACCCGACGAGCTCGAGGTCCTGATCGACGGTCCGGTCCGGGTGGTCAGGCTCAACCGGCCCGAGCAGCTCAACGCCACCAACCACGAGCTGCACCAGGGCCTGGCCGGACTCTTCCCGCAGATCGATGCCGACGACGAGGCCCGGGCCGTCGTGCTGACCGGGAACGGGAAGGCGTTCTCGGCCGGCGGCGACTTCACCTACCTCGACGAGCTGGCCCGGGACCCGGATCGCCGCAAGGAGACGCTGGCCCACGGCCGCCGGATCGTCACCGGCATGGTGGGCTGTCGCGTGCCCATCGTGGCCGCGGTGAACGGCCCCGCCGTCGGCCTGGGCTGCAGCCTGGTCGCCCTCTCCGACATCGTGTTCATGGCCGAGAGCACGCACCTGGCCGATCCCCATGTGCTCATGGGCCTGGTGGCGGCCGACGGCGGCCCGGTGACCTGGCCGCTCATGATCAGCCTGCAGCTGGCCAAGGAGTACGCGTTGACCGGCGACCGCATCCCGGCCAGGCGGGCCGCGGAGATCGGCCTCGTCAACCACGTCTGCCCCGACGACGAGGTGGTGGACCGAGGCGGTGGCCTGTGCCCACCGGATCGCCAAGCTGCCCCGGCGGGCCGTCGAGGACACCAAGCGCATCCTCAACCTGCACCTCGAGCGGGCGGTCCTCGCCACCCTCGACTTCGCCCTGAGTGCCGAGGACCGGTCGTTCACCTCACCCGAGCTGCGGGCCAACCTCGACAAGCTCCTGTCGGGCGACGGACGAAGCCGTGGATCGCGCTAGCCGTCCCCGACCGGGCCCGGGTGGCAGCCGCGCCCCGGTCCCTCCAGGGGGCAGAACCCAGTTCTCGCCAGCAAGAGGAACGACCCTCGTTCGGTGAGATTCACCGTGTATTCCGCTATCGGGTAGCCTTTCCGCCAGTGACAAAGGACGAGCCGGTAGCCGATGCCGCCGGAGCCCGAAAGTCTCAGTTGGCGGGAGCAGGCGGTGGCGCGCTCGCTGGATTCGGCCCGGCTGCGGGCCGAAACCCGGGTGCAGCGCTTCCTCGACGCCGCCATCGAGCTGTTCAACTCCGGATCGGGCAAGGACTTCACCGTCCAAGAGGTCGTCGACCGCTCAGGCCAGTCGCTGCGCAGCTTCTACCAGTACTTCGGAGGGAAGCACGAGCTCCTCCTGGCCCTGTTCGAGGAGTCGGTCCGGTCCACGACCGAGTACCTGCGCGGACAAGATCGCCCAGGTGGACGGTGCACTCGAGCGACTGCACTGCTTCGTGGTCGAGTACTACCGGCTGTGCCGGCCGTCACCGGAGGGGGAGTCCGGGGTCGATCCCCGGGCACCCGTTCATGGCCGAGTTCGCCCAGCAGCTGCTCACCGAGCATCCGAAGGAGGCGGCCCGGGTGTTCTCGCCCCTCGTCGCCCTCTTCGAAGAGGTCCTCGACGGGGCCGCCGCGGCCGGAGCCGTCCGGATCGGACAGCGTCGGGGCCCCATCGTCGGTGTGGTGCTCGAGGCGATCATGTTCAACACCTTCTCGGCGACGATCGGCGGCATGTCGGTCCGTCCTCAGGAAGGGAACTCGGCCGAGGACCTGTGGGACCTGATCTTCTACGGCATCGGAACTGTGCGGAGCACGTAGCCGGCCCGACACCCGGTCGGTCGACGGCCTCCAGCCTCATGCCCAGGCGGATCGCGATTCATCCCGACCCACGGCGTTCTGTGAGACTGATCGCCCTCGCTGAAACTCGTTCAATCGGCATCCAGAGGGCACTCCAACCGACCGGTTGAGTTCGCCTGTCTCTGTAGATCTTGAGTCCGTCCGAATTCTGAAAAACGAGCTAAGCAAGCATTGCCGGCCTGATCACAGACCCTGCCACCGTTAGCTCGGACGCCAGGTCCGACCACAGTGACTGAGGTTCTGAGGGATCGAGTCGCCGGCATACCTCCTCGGTGACCTGCCTTCTCCGAATTTGGCACAACCCGGAAAAGTTAGCACCAGCGCCGGCGCAGGGATTTCGGCGGTAAGAGGTCGATGGCCAACGTGGACAGGTACTCCGGCTTCGGTTCCGCACTCAACTGTTCGCGCCGATCTTGCCTTGCGTGGAAGGGGGTGGTGGGTGCTTGCGCCGATCTCCAAGACTGCGAATGGTGACAGCACAGTCGGCGACGATCGTCTGGTGCGGCAGATGTCATGCCGCGATCTGCGTGAGATCGTCGACGACCTACCGGCGTGCCGCGCGATGGAGTGATGGAAGGACTCCCGAGAGTGGCGCTGTTTGGCCGGTTTCCGCCGAACCGGGAGTGCTGCTTCGGCTCGAAATGACGCTGATCGAACCCCAAGGGGCTAGGGCGGCGACACCGAGTCGGACGGTGCGGTTCAGTACTGTCGCCCCTTAGGTTCGTGCCCACGGCGGAGTAGTGGGATCGGCCTCGTATACCTCAACGACGGTCGACTCGACAGGGATTGAGGGTCCGGGGTCGCCGGCGGAGCGGATCCCGGCCAGGTGAGCTTCCAGATCGGGAAACGAGTCCCATAGTTCGAACAGTCGGACGCGACCCGGGGTGTGGGCATCGGCCGAAAAGGCATACTCACGGCACCCGGTCTCTCCACGAGTGCGAAGGACCTGCTCCCGCTTGGACTCGAGGAAGGCGTCTCGCTGGTCGTCGGCCACGTCGAAAATCCCCGACACGATGATCATCTGACGACTCCATTCCTCGGAATTGGTGGTGCCCGCTCTCGAATACTCTGGCTCCATGGATACCAGCAGTACCGGCCACGAGGCAACGGAGGTGGGCACCATGGAACCGTCGGCCTTTGCAGAACACCCCGACTACCGGGTCGACGTCCTGGCCCGGAGGAACCGGGTGACTGTCTCCATCGAGGGCGAGCTGTTGGCCGACAGCCAGCGCTGCCTCCTCGTCGACGAGCAGGACCACGGTCTGGTCTTCTATTTCCCACCCGAGGACGTCCGTCTCGACCTGTTCGTGGCTGACGAGCAGAGCAGCCGATGCCCCTACAAGGGCACGGCCACCTACCGCCGGTACGAGCGCGACGGTGACGATGTGCTGGTCTGGTCGTACGAGGATCCGTATCCAGAAGTCTTGAGATTGGCCGGCTACGTCGCCTTCTTTCAGGATGCGGTCGACGTTCGCATCGGCCAAGCGCATCCTGCGGTGTCAGGTCGGTGATCCCCGGGGAAGCCGTTCCCCCGTCGAGTGTCGACGGCATGCTGGCGGTCTTCGACGTCGAACAGCAGGGACACAACCAATTCGTCGGCGGGAGCGACGGCGGCACCCGGAACATCGTGGACGGGAGCCAACTCCTCGGCCAGGCCATTGTGGCTGCATCGAAGACCTTCCCCCGACACGCGGTGCGTACGGCCCACGTCATCTTCGTGCGGGCCGCGGACGCCGAACGCCCCTTGCTCTTCGCCGTCGACGTCGTGCACGAGGGGCGGACGTTCGCCTCGGCTGTTGTGCGCGTGGTCCAAGGTGATCGGCAGTGCGCTTCGGTCACGGTGCTCCTCGACACCGAGCAGGACAGTGTGATCGCCCACGCCTCCCCGATGCCCGACGTCGGACCACCGGCGGCCGCCATGCCGGTCGACATGCCCATGGTCGGTCGTGAGCTGCGACTGGTCGGACTGGCCGATCCCAACGATCCCGATGAATACGGTGAACCGATCATCGACGCGTGGCTCCACTACGACGAAGGACCGGCCCGCGACGACCTGGCCAAGGCGCTGATCGCCCACTTCACCGGGCACCTCGCCATCTCGACGACCATGCGGGCCCACCGCGGGATCGGCACGGCCATGGCCCATGTGACGGTGTCCACCGGGGTGATGGCCATCTCGGTGACCTTCCACGAGCCGGTGGCATGGGACGGATGGATTCTTTATCACCACGAGAGCACCCAGGTCGGCCGCGGGATGTCCTACGTCCGGGGTCAGGTCTTCACCGAGCAGGGCGCGCTCATTACGTCCTTCTCCCAGGACGGGATGATCCGGGCGTTCGGTGCGGAGGCGTCCCCGCTCGGCATGCCGGTTGTCGATCGGCTGTGAGCGGGATGGCGTCCGGGTCCTGATCCCGCCCCGTCCGGCGATCAGTCGGTGAAATCGCCGATGCTCCGCCGCAGCTTGCGGGTGATCCGGATCAGCTGCTGGAGATCCTCGGCGCCCAGGCTGTCCAACCCGAAGGCCACCGCGTTGACCGCTTTCGTGGCCCGCTTGGCCAGGCGGCGGCCGTCGTCGGTGATCTCGGCCAAGGTGGTCCGGCCGTCGGTCGGATGGGGGATGCGCCGGACCAGTCCCTGCTCCTCGAGCCGGTCGATGATGTTGGTGACGCTGGTCGGGTGGATCATCAGCCGCTGCCCCATCTTCCCCAGGGGGAGGACACCGCGTCGGCTGAACAGGAGCAGGACCAGTCCCTCGTAGCGGGCGAAGGTGAGTCCGAACGGCCGGAGGGCCCCGTCGACGGCGGCCAGCACCACCTGCTGGGCCCGCATGATGGAGGTGGCGGCGGCCATGGCGTCACTGACATCGGGTTCCCACCGGGCCGACCACTGGGCTCTCGCCTCCTCGATGGGGTCGAAACCTAGGGGCTTGCCGGGCATGGGTGGACGCTATCCCGACGGGGGCAATGGATACGCTGACCGGCAAGGAGGAGACCGTGCCCACGATCGACGACGACCTCGGTCACCCGCTCACACTTGACCGCCATCCGAGCAGGGTGATCTCCCTCGTGCCGTCGATCACCGAGGCCCTGGCCACCACCGTGCCCGGTGCGCTGGTGGGGGCGACCGACTGGTGTACCCATCCGTCCGATCTCGACGTGGCCCGGGTGCGGGGAACGAAGAACCCGGACCATGAGGCCATCGTCCGGCTCCGTCCCGACCTGGTCGTCGCCAACCGGGAGGAGAACCGGCGCATCGACGTCGACCGCATGCGGGCCGCGGGGATCCCGGTGTGGGTGACCGTCGTCGAATCGGTCGACCAGGCCCTCGCCTCGCTGCGCCGGCTGCTGGTCGAGGTGCTCGGGGCCGACGAGCCCGGATGGCTGGTCACCGCGGCGGCCGAGTGGCGACGTCCGGCCGAGCTGCCTCCGGCCCGGGTGGTGGTCCCGATCTGGCGCGACCCCTGGATGGTGGTCGGCGCCCGCACCTTCTGCGGCGACCTGGTCCATCGCCTGGGCCTCACCTGCCTCCCCGGTGAGGGCGAGGACCGGTACCCGAAGGTCGACGTGGCCGAGCTGGTCGACCGCGGACCGGATCTGGTCCTCCTGCCCGACGAGCCCTACCCGTTCGGCCCCGATGACGGCCCCGAGGCATTCCCCGGCATCCCGACGGCGCTGGTGTCGGGCCGGGACCTGACCTGGTACGGACCGTCCATGGCCACGTCCCGGGCCACGCTGACGGCGGGAGTTCTGTCGGCGCTCGAGCGGGAGTGACCCTGCGGCTCGAGGAGCACCGACGGGCGCAACCGGCACGGCTCAGACGTTCCGCCGATAGGCTCCGCCCACCTCGAACAGGGTGCCGGTGATCTCGCCGAGAGAGGCATGGCGAACGGTGTCCATCAGTTGTGCGAAGACGTTCCCCTGGCCGAGGGCGGTCCGGCGCAGCGCCTCGAGGGCCGGCTCCCGGTCGACGGCATGGCGGCTCTGGAACTCGTGCAGGCGGTGCAGTTGGCGCTCCTTCTCCTCGGTGGTGGACCGGGCCAGCTCGATCGGTTCGGCAGGTCCAGCCGATGCGGGCGCGATGAAGGTGTTGACGCCCACGATGGGCAGGGTCCCGTCGTGCTTGCGGTGCTCGTAGCGCAACGAGTCGTCCTGGATCCGGCCGCGCTGGTAGCCCGTCTCCATGGCACCGAGGACGCCGCCCCGCTCACTGATCCGGTCCAGTTCGGCCAGCACCGCCTGCTCGACCAGGTCGGTGAGCTCTTCCACGATGAAACTGCCCTGGAGCGGGTTCTCGTTCAGCGCCAGGCCCCACTCCTTGTTGATGATCATCTGGATGGCGAGGGCCCGCCGCACCGACTCCTGGGTAGGGGTGGTCACGGCCTCGTCGTAGGCGTTGGTGTGGAGGCTGTTGGCATTGTCGTAGATCGCGCACAGGGCCTGCAGGGTGGTGCGGATGTCGTTGAAGGCCATCTCCTGGGCGTGGAGCGACCGCCCCGAGGTCTGGATGTGGTACTTGAGCTTCTGGGCCCGCTCCGAGGCGCCGTAGCGCTCCTTCATGGCGATGGCCCAGATCCTGCGGGCCACCCGCCCGATCACCGTGTACTCGGGATCCATGCCGTTCGAGAAGAAGAAGGAGAGGTTCGGGGCGAAGTCGTCGACGTCCATGCCGCGGGCCAGGTAGGACTCGACGTAGGTGAAGGCATTGGCCAGCGTGAAGGCCAGCTGGGTGACGGGGTTGGCCCCGGCTTCGGCGATGTGGTAGCCGGAGATCGACACCGAGTAGAAGTTGCGGACCTGGTGCTCGATGAACCACTCCTGCATGTCGGCCATCACCCCGAGCGAGAACTCGGTGGAGAAGATGCACGTGTTCTGACCCTGGTCCTCCTTCAAGATGTCCGCCTGCACCGTGCCCCGCACTGTCCGGAGCACCTCGGCCTCGGCCGCGTCGGCCTCGGCCGCGGTGACCGGCCGGCCCAGCTCGGACCGGAGACGGTCGATGCGCTGGTCGATGGCCGTCGTGAGGAACATGGCCAGGATGGTCGGGGCCGGCCCGTTGATGGTCATGGACACAGAGGTGGTCGGATCGCAGAGATCGAAACCGTCGAACAGTGCCTTCATGTCGTCCAGCGTGGCGATGGAGACACCGGACGTTCCGACCTTGCCGTAGATGTCCGGCCGCTCGTCGGGATCGAACCCGTAGAGGGTCACCGAGTCGAATGCCGTCGACAGCCGGGTGGCCGGCTGGCCCTCGGCCAGCAGGTGGAAGCGGCGGTTGGTCCGGAAGGCGTCACCTTCTCCGGCGAACATGCGGGCCGGGTCCTCGCCTTCCCGCTTGAAGGGGAAGACCCCGGCGGTGAAGGGGAAGTGGCCGGGCAGATGCTCGGCCCGGAGCCAGCGGACCAGCTCGCCGCCCTCGCTGACCCGGGGGAGGGCCACTCTCGGAATGCGCGTGCCGGACAGGGAGGTCCGCCACCGGGCCGGGCGCCCGGTCTCCTCAGCCGGATCTGTCGGGCTGTCGGCATCCTGATCGTCGAGGGCCAGGGCGGCACGGAGACCCTCCCACTCCTCGAGCAGGAACCGACCCTCTGGGTCCCGTTCGTTCTCCACCGCGGCGGCCAAGTTCTCCGAGGTCGCCCGTGTCCATCCCACGCCGGTCGGCTTCGGCCACCACTGCGGCCACCTGCTCGGACCGGCGGGTCTCGGTGACCAGCCGGTCGGTGGTGGCGTGGTACCCGGCCACCGTCTCGGCGATCTCGGCCAGGTAACGGCGGCGGTGGGCGGGGACGATCGGCGACGCCTGGGTCGACCGACGGCCGGCCACCGGGGCCAGCAAGCCGTCGGTGGCCACCAGCCCCTTGGCCGAAAGCTCGGATTTGAGCCGGTGGAACAGCGCGGTGACACCGTCGTCGTTGAACCGGGAGGCGATGGTGCCGAACACCGGCTCCGGCCCTCCGTCACCGGTCGGGAGCCGGTGGTCCCGTTCCCACTGCCGGCAGACCTGGCGGAAGGCGTCGTCGGCACCGCGTCGATCGAATTTGTTGATGGCCACCACGTCGGCCAGTTCGAGCATGTCGATCTTCTCGAGCTGGGAGGCGGCGCCGTACTCCGGGGTCATCACGTAGAGCGAGACATCGGCGATGTCGGTGACGGCGGCGTCACCCTGGCCGATGCCGGGGGTCTCCACCACGACCAGTCGGAACCCTGCCGCGGCGCAGGCCATCACGACCAGGGGGAACCGGTCGGGAAGCTCGGAGGCGGCCCCCCGGGTGGCCAGCGAGCGGAAGAAGACATTGGGGGCGTCGATGGCGTTCATCCGGATGCGGTCACCGAGCAGGGCGCCCCCGCCGCGGCGCCGGGTGGGATCGACGGCCAGGACGGCGATGGGCAGCTTGTCCTCCTGGTCGAGCCGGAACCGTCGGATGATCTCGTCGGTCAGCGACGACTTCCCCGAGCCGCCGGTACCGGTGATGCCCAGCACCGGCGCGGGTCGTCGGCCGGCGAGGGCGCAGAGGGCGTCGATGCCGGTCGCATCGACGGCACCGGCCTCGATGCAGGTGATCCAGCGGGCCAGGGCGCGCTGATCGCCGGCCTCCAATTCCTCCAGCGGGGGCGGGGGATCGGCGGCCAGGTCGCGATCGCACTCGGCGATGAGGAGGTTGATCATGTGGTCGAGGCCGAGTCGTTGCCCGTCGGAGGGTGAGAAGATGCGGCGCACGCCGTAGGCCTCGAGCTCCTCGATCTCCGAGGGGACGATCACCCCGCCCCCGCCGCCGTACACCGAGATGTCGCCCCTGCCCTCGGCCCGCAACCGGTCGACCAGATAGCGGAAGTACTCCACGTGGCCGCCCTGGTAGGAGCTCACGGCCACGCCCTGCACATCCTCGGCCACCGCGGCCCTGGTCACTTCGTCCACCGACCGGTTGTGGCCGAGGTGGATGACCTCGGCTCCCTGGGACTGCAGGAGCCGGCGCATGATGTTGATGGCGGCATCGTGCCCGTCGAACAGGCTGGCGGCCGTCACGAACCGGACCGGATGATCCGGCCGGTGGAGTGTCGTCACGATCCTGCCCTGGCCACGTGTTCCGGCGAGTCCATGAGATCAGATTACTACAACGTCCTACTAAATGGGCGGGGAGGTCTTCTTCGGCTACGCGGGGCCGTAGTGCTGTATCCCGGCCCGGAATGCATTGAGCGACTGTGCCGAACTATCGATGGGCCAATCCGTCTCCTTGTTCCAGTCGAACCAGGTGAACCCCTTTATTTCCGGCCAACGGGTAAGCGTGGCGAACATGTCGCTGATCCACTGTGCCTTGTCGCCACCGGATTCGGTGCTCGAGACTTCACCCAAGTACAAGGGCAGGTTCGTCAGCGAGGAAATGGCCCGGATCGAGGGAAGAAAGATCTCGGACAATGACTGCCAACCGGTCTCCGGATGGACGGACCCCCAGTTGTAGCCGTCAAGGGCAACCTGATTGACGTAGGAGCTTCCCGGCCAGAGGTCCGAAAAGGCGGTGGAGCCCCGGTACCCGACATTCGGAGACCACACCCAGATCACGTTGGTGGCTCCCACATCCTTGAACAGGTCATGGATATGCCTCCACGCGGCGACGAACGAACCAGGCCCGTTCCCATTCACGCCCTGATCCCACGGATACCAGCTTCCGTTCATCTCTTGCGCGAAACGTAACTTCAGTACCCCACCCCACGCCTTTATTTCACCCGCCCACGAGCGCAGATAGGCATCGTGGTCGCCTGAAGCGATCGACGACAGTGAGTATCTCGGCTGATGGAGCCCACCCGTTGGACTCCACGGTTCCCACGTGACCTCGGGGGTGATACCCAGCGCAGTCAAGGCGGAGGCCTCCTTCGCCGGGAAAGGAGCGCCCGAGCTCCACTGCTCGTACCACATGGCCACCCCAGGGGTGACGCCGAGGGAGGAGCCCAAATCCTCGAGCCCCTTCAAGTCGTACGGAAGTCCCTTCATGGTGATGCCGAATCCGGCCTTCGTCGGGTGTGCGTCACCGCTCGGGGAAGTCGCTGCTTCGGCGTGCATCATCGGCAAGCAAATTGTCGCGCAGAGCGCGGCGAGGACGGCAAGCACGGCCGCCGGACGCCGGATTCGACGGCATGGTTGAACCGGAGCTTCATTCATCGCTCACCGAGCATTGATCGGCGCGCGTCCGGCAAGAACTTGAGCTTGAGGCAGCTCCCATGACCCACGGCCCGGTCCCAGGGCCCAGGGCCCAGTGCGTACCCATGCTGTCGATTCGAAGGAGCCGTGGTGGTCGGCTCGCCAAACAATGTGTATGTTGGATACATATCGAATGAACCCCACACCGGGGCCGCCGACCGGGGCACCCAGGCCCTCAGCCTGCGGGCCGCCCACGTCCAGGACACCCGGCGGGCCCTCCTCGACGCGGCGCGGGAGGTCTTTGCCACCGACGGCTTCCAGGCCACCCGGACCGAGGAGATCGTGCAGCGGGCCGGTCTGACCAGGGGGGCCCTCTACCACCACTTCCGGGACAAGGAGGACCTGTTCCGGGCGGTGTACGAGGAGGTGGCCGACGAGGTTGGTCGACTCCTGCGGCGGCGTTCGGGTGACCGCCCGCCCGACGCCTGGTCACTGTTCCGGGCCAACAGCGAGATCTACCTCGATGCCGCCTCCTCCAATCCGGCCTACCGGCAGATCGTCCTGGTCGACGGCCCGGCCGTCCTCGGCTGGGACCACCTGTCGGAGCGGAGCGACGGACCCACCAGAAAGATCATGGAGTACGTGGCCGACGCCATCGAGGAGGGCACCCTCGATCCCCAGCCGGTGAAGCCCTTGGCCCATCTCCTCTCCGCGCTCGGCGTGGGGTCGGCCATGTACGTGGCCCACGCCGAGGACCCGGCCGTGGCCCGCGGCGAGATCAGCCGGTGCAACGAGCGTTTCTTCGCCGGGCTCGAGGTCGGCCGGTCCGATGGCGCCCGTGACCCCGCCGGCTCCCTTCCCTCGGCCGCACCTTCCTGATCGCCCGTAGACCCGTACCAGATCGCCCATAGAAAGGACCCCGCCATGGCTTGGGATTTCTGCACCGAACCGGAGTTTCAACTGAAGCTCGACTGGGCCCGCCAGTTCGTCGAGGACAAGGTCGAGCCCCTCGACATCCTCTACCCCCACCGGCAGTTCCACCCGTTGGACGACGAGCTGCGACCGATCGTGGACCCGATGAAACAAGAGGTCCGGGACCACGAGCTGTGGGCCGCCCACCTCGGCCCCGAACTGGGCGGCAAGGGCTACGGCCAGGTCAAGCTGGCCCTGCTCAACGAGATCCTCGGGGTGTCGAGCTGGGCCCCCATCGTGTTCGGCACCCAGGCCCCCGACACCGGCAACGCCGAGATCATCGCCCACTACGGCACCGAGGCCCAGAAGGAGAAGTACCTCCAGCCGTTGCTCAACGGCGAGTGCTTCTCGTGCTACTCGATGACCGAGCCCCAGGCCGGATCCGATCCCCAGCAGTTCACCACCCAGGCCGTCAAGGACGGGGACGAATGGGTGATCAACGGATGGAAGTTCTTCTCCTCCAACGCCCGGACCGCCTCGTTCCTGATCGTGATGGCCATCACCGATCCCGACGTGAGCATCTATCAGGGTGCCTCGATGTTCCTCGTCCCGACGGACACCCCCGGGGTCATCATGGAGCGCCATGTCGGTCTGGCCGGGGAGTCAGAGGACCAGGCCATGCACGCCCTCATCCACTACGAGGACGTGCGGGTCCCGGCCGACAGCCTCCTCGGTGGCGAGGGCCAGGCCTTCGTCATCGCCCAGACCCGGCTCGGCGGCGGGCGTGTCCACCATGCCATGCGGACGGTGGCCACCTGCCAGCGGGCCCTCGACCTGCTCTGCGAGCGGGTGTTGAGCCGTGAGACCCAGGGGAGCCTGCTGGCCCGCAAGCAGTTCATCCAGGGAGACATCGCCGACTCCTACGCGGAGCTGGCCCAGTTCCGCCTCCTCGTGCTCTACACGGCATGGGAGATCGACCAGCTGGGCGACTACCGCCGGACCCGCAAGAACATCGCCGCCATCAAGGCGCTGACCCCGAAGGTGGTCCACGACGCCGTCTGGCGTTCGATGCACGCCCACGGCGCCCTGGGCGTGTCCAACGAGATGCCCTTCGGCGGCATGTGGATGATGGCGCCCATCATGAGCGTGGTCGACGGGCCCACCGAGGTGCACAAGGTCACCGTGGCCCGCGAGGTCCTGAAGGGGTACGAGCCGTCCCCGGGGCTCTGGCCCACCGCCCACCTGCCGGCCAAGCGGGCCGAGGCGCGCCAGAAGCTGGCGGCCATGATCGAGCACGTCGTGGGCAACTCCTGAGGCCGGATCGGTGCGCGCGGCCAGGTGTCTCCGTTACGGTCCGCCTTCCTCGGTGGTGATCGAGGACGTCGACGACCCCGTCCCCTCCGATGGTCAGGTGGTGGTGGACGTGGCCGCGGCCGCCGTCAACTTCCCCGACGTGCTGGTGGTGGCCGACCGCTACCAGATCACCATCCCGCTCCCGTTCACGGTGGGAAGCGAGTTCGCCGGAACCGTACGCTCGGTCGGTGCCGGGGTCGACAGCTGGACCGTGGGCGACAGGGTGATGGGGTCGGCGTTGTTCGGGGCCTTCGCCGAGCAGATCGCGGTGGCGGCCCAATCGCTCCGGCCGGTCGACCCGGCCGTCGACCTGGCCACCGCGGCGGCCTCCGGGGTGGCCCATCAGACCGCGTACCACGCGCTGCGGAGCGTGGCCCGGGTCCAGCCCGGGGAGTGGGTCGTCGTGCTCGGGGCCGCCGGGGGAGTGGGACTGGCCGCCGTCGGGCTCGGGGCCGTGCTCGGGGCCCGCGTGCTGGCCGCGGCGTCGTCAGCCGAAAAGCTGGCCCTGTGCCTCGAGCTCGGGGCCGAGGTCGGGGTCGACTACGCCACCGAGGACCTCAAGGCGAGGGTCAAGGAGATCACCGGCGGCGGCGCCCACGTGGTGGTGGACCCGGTGGGCGGTCCCAACGCCGAGCTGGCCCTCCGGGCCATGCGGTGGGGCGGCCGCTTCGTCACCGTGGGGTTCGCGTCGGGCGAGATCCCGAGCATCCCGCTCAACCTGGTGCTGCTGAAGGGTGTGGTGGTGACCGGGTTCACCATGGAGGGCTTCGCCCGCAACCAGGCCGAGGATCGCCGGCGCGACCTGGCCGAACTGGACGAGCTGGCCGGCTCCGGCCGGGCCGCTCCCCACATCTCGGCCGTCTACCCCCTGGACCAGACGGGGCGGGCCCTGGCCGATCTGGCCGAGCGCCGGGCCATGGGCAAGGTGCTCGTGGATCCCACCCGATGAGGATCCTCGTCGGCGCAGGCGGAGTCCGGCGGCGGGGTGCGGAGCGTCCTGGCTACGCTTGGCGCCCGTACGACCGCCCGAGACGGGAAGCCAATCACGTGCCCATCGATCCCACACGCACTCTTGGTCCGCCAGCGGGCAGCGGTCACCGAGTGAGCGCGGTCGAAGCGTGAGCGTCGACCTGGCGGACGCCGACGGCTTCCTCGTGGCCACCATCGACGACGGGAAGGTGAACGTCCTCTCGTTCGAGCTCATCGACGGGATGAGGGCGGCGATCGCCACCGCCTCCGGACGGGGCCAACCCCTTGTCATCTCGGGGAGGGACGGCTGCTTCTCGGCCGGTTTCGACCTCTCCGTCATGAACAGCGGGGACAAGGACCTCGCCGCAGCCCTGTTCTCCGCCGGCGCCGTCCTCTACCGGGAGCTGGTCGAGGCGCCGGTGCCCATCGTGGCGTCATGCACCGGGCACGCCCTGGCCGGGGGAGCCCTGCTCCTGTTGAGCACGGACTACCGCATCGGGCGGATCGGGCCCTACCGGTTGGGCCTCAACGAGGTGGCCATCGGGATGTCGCTGCCCTCCTTCGCCGTGGCCATGGCCGCCCACCGTCTGAACCGGAGGTTCCTCACCGCGGCCACCATGTTCGCGGAGGTCGTCCCGCCGGAGCGGGCCGTGGACATGGGGTACCTCGATGAGCTGGCCGACGATCCGTTGACCAGAGCCTGCTCGTTGGCGACGACGCTGGCCGAACTGCCGAGGGGCGCGTTCGCCACCACCAAGCGCCGGGTGTGGCGCGGGTTGCAACAGGAGCTGGCCGCGCTCGAGCGCCGACCCTGACCTGACCTGTTCGCCACTTCCGGAGGTGTCCCGGCGGTCATCGATCCGAGGCGATTGACCTCAGCCATCAACGAACGCACATTTGTACGTACAGGAGGCGATCATGACAGGAAAAGACAAGCGGCGAGAAGTTCGGATCTCAGCGGACGACGATGACCTTTTGACGGAGGCCGCCGGCCTCTTGGGCGTCTCAGTGTCGGAGTTCCTTCTCGATCGGGCGGTCGCAGACGCCGCCACAATCGTCGATGAACACCGAACTGTCCGACTCGCCGAGGACGACCACGAGCGGTTCATCAAGGCGCTCGACGGTCCGGTCCGCCCTCCGAAGGAGCTCGTCACCCAGGCCCGTCGGGCGCGTCGACTGAAGCGAGTCGACGAGGTGCGCGTGGAGCGCCTCGGGGAGCAGCATCACCTTGGCGCCTTCACTTGCGGGGTGAAATCCCTCGACGATTGGCTGCGCGACCATGCCCTCGACAACCAACGACGGGACCTTTCGCGGACGTTTGTGCTGCTCGATGACGGGGACCGCGTCATCGGCTACTACGCACTTACGATGGGTGGAGTTCGCCGGGAGGCGTTGCCGGCACGCTATGGGCGTGGATTGCCGCGGTACGAGATCGGGATGGTTCTTCTGGCCCGTTTCGCGATAGCGGACGACCACCAGGGACAGGGACTCGGCCGCGATCTTCTGATCGAGGCGATCGAGCGACCCCGTACACCGTCCGCCCGAATCCGGCCCGAGCGCGCCGTCGCCGGCATCGAGGTGCGCACTCCCGCGATCGGCGCCCCCGCCGATATCCGGTGCTCGGATCGCCCAACCGTGCCGCGGGCCACCGGGCCGCCGGTCTCGTTCGACCGACGGCCCGGCAGTCACCGTGTCAGACGCGCTTGCCCGGGATCACCATGCCGCACACCGGATCCGATCCGGAGATGAGGTTGAACGTCTGGCCCTTGAGCTTGGTGATCCAGAAGCACTCCTTCGGCCCCTGGGGCCGGACGCTCCAGTCGACCGTCTGGTGGCCGCCCCACAGGCCTTCGGCGTCGTAGTCCGTGATGTGGGACAGGGCCTTGATGGTCGAGGCCTGCGTCGGGTTGGCTCCCGCGCCCTGGAGTCCCTGGACGAGGCCGAGCACCGACAGGTAGCCGATGTACTCGGCGAAGGTCGGATCGGTGTGCACGTCGGCGTACTTGGCCAACGCGTTCTGCAGGGCCTGGGTGGCCGCAGTGTGCATCTCGGGTGGCTCGAAGTCGGACAGGAAGTCGTCCCCCTGCGCCGCCTGGATGGCGGCCGGGCCCGCGGCGATGAGGTCACCGCCGCCACCGGTGGCAAGCAGCGTCGCCTTGAGCTTCACGCCCTGCTGGTCGAGGGCGGAGGCCAGGGCGAACACCGTGCTCGGCTCGGTCTGGGCGACGAGTGCGTTGATCCCGGCGCTCTTCATGGCCAAGGCCACCGGGGCCACGTTGGTGCTGCCGAACGGGAAGCTGTCGTTGAGGTATCCGGTCTTGATGCCTTGCGCCCCGGCCGAGACGGACGCGGCTCTGGCCGCCGCTGCCGAGCTCGGGGACACCGAGTAGCCGATGGATCCGAGGTTGGTGACCCCTTGGCTCTTCAGGAACAGGCCGGTCGTGGTGTACACCTTGGTGAAGTCCTGGTTGCCGATGACCGAGAACATGTTGTAGCTCTTGGGCAGCAGCCATTCGGACGAGTCGAACGCACCCCCGACGACAGGGATGCCGTTGGTGGTGAGGAAGGGTGCGGCCTCGAAGAGCAGGGCGGAGACCCCGATCACGGCGAAGACGTGGTCCTGCTCCACCAGCTGCTGGGCCCCGGACAGCGCCTGCGTCGGATTGGTGCCCGTGTCGGCCACGATGTACTTGATCTTGTACCCCATGCTGGCGGCCACCCCGACTGCCGCTTTGACACCCTGCACCGACGTGGCCGCTTCGGAGGCCGCAGGCCCGGTTGCGTCCGTGAGCAGGCCGATGGTGAACGTCTTGGTCCCACCTCCGGATCCGGTGGTGGTCGTCGTCCCCGTGCTGCTGTTGCTACTGCAACCAGCCGATATCAGCAGGACAAGGCACGTCAGTCCGGCTGCGAGGAACTTCTTGTTTCGTAGGGGCATGATCTCTCTTCCTGATCGTGAATTGACTGGCATGTTGGTTGACGAACCTGTTTCCGGATTCGCTGCCGGCAGGCGCCGGAGGGATCCGGGGGACCCGGCTTATCCGGGTGGGTGCACTTCAACTCCTTTCACGGAACCGCCGTCATCGATTCCCCTAGATAGTGTCTGAGCAGGTCTTCTCCCATCCCGCCGGCCTCGCCCTGCCAGGCCACCGCGCCGCGTTGCAGGACGAGGCACTCGTCGGCGAACTGCAGGGCCCGGTGCACGTACTGCTCGATGATGAGCACCGTCACCCCCGCCTCCCGCGCCCGGCCGAGGCCCTCGAACACCGAGTCGACGAGGAGGGGGGCGAGACCGAGGGAGAGCTCATCGGCGATGAGCAAGGTGGGAGAGGTGATGAGGGCGCGGGCCAGCGAGAGCATCTGCTGCTCGCCTCCGGAGAGGCTCCCCGAGACCTGCCGGCGCCGGGCGGCAAGGTTGGGAAAGAACTCGAAGGCCCGCTCGATGGCCTCGCGTCGGGCCTGTCGCCCGCGCAGCGTGACCGTCGCCATCTGCAGGTTCTCGATCACCGAGAGCCTCCGGAAGATCCCCCGGCCCTCGGGCAGATGGATCACGCCGGCGGCCCGGCGGATGCGGTACGGGCGCGTCGGACGAGATCTCGGTGCCGTTGAGCTTCACGCTCCCCGACGAGCACGGGACCAGCCCCGAGATGGCCCGGGCCAAGCTGCTCTTGCCGGCACCGTTGGGACCGAGGATGGCCAATGCATGTCCACGCTGGATCCGGAAGGACGCATCCGACACGGCGACGGCCTGCCCGTAGTTGACGCAGAGGTTGTCGACCTCGAGGGCAGGGGGTGCTGGCTCACCCGGTGTCGGCCGTGGACCGGCGTGGCCGATGTGGCCGATGCGGCCGTCGAGCCTGGAAGTCGTGCCCCGTCGTCGGCGCTGTCGTCGGCACTGTCCGCCACCGTCTCCTCGCCGAGGTACGCGGCCCGGACCTGAGGGTCGTTCCGGATCTCCTCGGGGGTCCCGCCGGCGATGACGACCCCGAAATCCAGCACGTAGATGGTCCGGCACAGGCGCATGACCAGCTCGACGTCGTGCTCGACGATCAACACCGACACCCCGTGGTCGCCGGCGATGCGTCGCAGGGTGCTCTCGAACTCGACGGTCTCCGTCGAGTCGAGCCCGGACGAGGGCTCGTCGAGCAGGAGGACCGTCGGTGACGTGGCCAGGGCCCGACCGAGCTCCACCAGTCGGGAGACCCCGAGCGGGAGGCCGACGGCGAGCCGGTTGGCGATCGGGGCCAGACCCAGCGAATCGATCAGGTCGTCGACGACCGCCTTCTCCTCGGGGTCCGGCCGATCGGAGGCTTCCGAGGGTGAAGAGGTCGGACCAGATCCTGCGCTTGGCCGTCCGGGTCCGGTGGGCGAGGACCAGGTGCTGGCGCACGGTCAGGCCCCCGAAGATCTCGGGGTGTTGGAACGTGCGGGCCAGCCCGCGTTCCGCCCGCAGCTGTGGCGACGCGTGGGTGACATCGTCCCCGTCCAGCCGGACTTCACCGTGCGAGGGGCGGACCAGGCCGGAGAGGACGCCGAACAAGGTGCTCTTGCCGGCCCCGTTCGGCCCCACCAGACCGACCAGCTCCCGGGGCGGGACCTCGATGGTGGCCGAGTCGACGGCCAGCAGCCCCCCGTAGCGGACGGTGACCCCGGTGCACGAGAGACGTGGCGGTGGCGTCCCGTTCGCCGGCTGCCTGCGTCATGACCTGACCTCGGGCACCGAGGTCTGGGCGGTGACCGGTCGACGGGCCCGGCGGAGCGCGGGCAGAAGCATCAGGATCAGCTGGCGGAGCTGCCGCCCCGTCCGGACCACGACACCGTCGGGATCCTTGGCCACCGAAATGGCCCCGAGCCCGAACAGGATGGCCGGGGCCTCCCCCCAGCGGACGGGTACGTACGACGAGAACACGGCGGGCAGGAGCGAGAAGGCCAGGCCGGCGATGGCTGCGCCGGCGATGGAGCGGACCCCGAGCGTGACCACGACCGCCAGCCAGACCAGGCCGGCGAACGTCTCGAAGGAGGCCGGTTGGGCACTCCCGACGTCCATGGCCAGGAACGCACCACCGACCGCGGCCACGAAGGCGCCCAGTGCGCCCACGATGACCTTGACCTGGACGACACTCACGCCGAGGGTCCGGGAGGCGGCCTCGCTGTCCCGGACGGCCCGGAGGGCCAACCCGCTGGTCGACCGGCGGAGGTTGACGATGAGGGCGGCGAAGATGAGGAACACGACCAGGGCGAAGTAGGAGAAGGCGAGGTCCCCGCCGGCGAACTGCGGGTCGATTGATGGTCACGCCCAGGCCACCCTGGCTGAACTGGTTGAGGGTGAAGACGAGCGTCTCGACGAGAAGCCCGAAGCTCAACGTGACCAGCGCCACATAGAGGTCGCCGAGCCGGATCGTGAGCAGGCCGATGATGGCGCCGACGACCGCCATGATGATCCCGGCGAAGACGATGGCCAGCAGAACCGGGACGTGCCAGACCGAGACGAATTGCGCGGCCGCCAGCGCCCCACCACCGGCGAAGATGATCTGCGAGAGCCACAGCATCCCGCCTTCTCCGGTCACCACCGTGAAGGAGAGGAAGGCCACGGCGTAGCAGAGCCCGGCGGCCACCAGGCCCAACCAGTAGGGCGAGCCGTGGAAGATCAGCGGGACGGCGGCGACCACGGCCAGCGGCAGCAGCGCCAGGATGGTCGACGGGCGGCTCGACCCGGGATCCTCCCCGGTGAAGCCGGCGAGCGAGGTGTCCCGGTCGGCCGGACGGATGGCCCGGTCCAGCGGACCCCCGGGTTCTGCCTCATCGGCCACCGAGCCCGACCGGATGAGGTAGACGACGAGGAAGATGAGGATGAACCCGAACGGGATGCTCGGGATGATCGCCGCGGTGAACGAGCTGCTCGGCGGCAGGTACTCCTGCACGACGTCGGTGACCACGCCCATGGCCAGCGAGATGGCCACCACGCCGGTCAACGAGCGCAGCCGCGCGGCCACGACGGCGGCGAAGGCGGCCGCCATCAGGGTGGCCATGCCCACCGGTGTGAGGCCGTTGGTCGGGGCCACGAGGATGCCGGCCAGGCCGGCCAACATGGTGCTCACCGCCCACACGCCGACGGCGACCCGCCCCGGGTTCGTTCCCGACAGCGAGGTCATCGCCTCCGAATCGACGCTGGCCCGGACGTAGAGCCCGACCCGGGTGAACCGGAGGATGAGCGTCCCGGCGAGGACGACGAACAGCACGAAGCCGTACGTGATCACCTGGTCGGTGGTCACCGGGGTGCCGAGGAAGTGGTATGGCTGGTCGGACGAGAGGGCCAGGCCGGGGGCGGTGGTGATCGACTGGGCCCCGAAGATGAGGTCGGCGATGGGCGGCAGCGCCACCGACAGTCCGATGGTGACCACGATCTTCACCAGCGTCGACCGGTTGCGTACGAACCGGAACAGCACCGCGTAGAGGAGGATGCCGAAGAGCGGGGCCATGACCAGCAGCGACAGGAGGGCCGCATCCCACGTGGTCCAATTGTGCTGCGTGTTGAGCCAGTAGTAGAAGCGGGCGATCACGAAGGCCATCGACCCGAAGGCGAAATTCAGTACACCCGTCGAGATGAAGGTGACGACCAGTCCGGCTGATGCGATGGCGTAGATGGAGCCGAGAGCCAGTCCGGCCAGTATGTACTGCAGCATCCCCCGTACCTTTCAATGCTCAGTCAGGACGCCCGACGACCGGCAGGTCGCCGCGAGTACGCCGACGGAACCGAACCCGGTGCTGAGTCCGAGCGGACTGTCGAACCGGCCCGGCGAACCGGCGCGGCGGGCCGACGGGTGTCGGCGCTCACCGGATGGGTCACCTTCCCCCCGGCTTCGAGCGACGGGCCCCGCGGATCGAGCGCAGTCACGCTCCGCGGCGTCAAGGCCTCAATCGACTTTCTCACACGATCCCCTTCAGCCCGAGACAGCCACCACGTCCGCCGCCTTCTGGCGGGACTATATCCGAAGTATCAACGTGGGTGCATGGCGTTCTGGTCCGATGAATATGCCACTTCGTAGCGGGTAGGGCACGCGATGGTTCCGAAAGTGCAGGCTAGGGTCCAGGCACCGATGGTCTGAGGCGTCCGCCGGATCCGACCCGGGGAACACCGGAGCCCGGTCGGGCCCGCCCGCTGGGACCAGCGTTCGTATAGGATCGTTACGTCAACAAGAGAAGAAGGTTCTCGGGAGGGGATTCCCATGACCAAGGCTGATGAGCTCATCCTGATCAGCGTCGATGACCACATCATCGAGCCGCCCGATCTCTTCGTGGGCCACCTCGACCCCAAATACCACGACCGGGCGCCCAAGCTCGTGCGCAACGCCGAAGGCTCCGATGTCTGGACCTTCGGGAAGGTCGTGATGGAGACCGCCGCCCTCAACGCCGTGGCCGGCCGCCCCAAGGAGGAGTACGGGTTGGAGCCGCAGAGCCTCGACGAGGTGCGGCCCGGCTGTTACGACGTCCACGAGCGGGTGAAGGACATGGACGCCGGGGGAGTCCTGGCCTCGATGAACTTCCCCTCGTTCCCGACCTTCACGGCCCGCGTGTTCGCCAGCGACGACCCCGAGCTCTCGCTGGCCCTCGTGCGCGCCTACAACGACTGGCACATCGACGAGTGGTGCGGCGCCTACCCGGCGCGCTTCATCCCCATGGCCGTACCGGTCATCTGGGACGCCGAGCTCACCGCGGCGGAGATCCGCCGGGTGGCGGCCAAGGGCTGCCACTCGCTCAGTTTCACCGAGAACCCCGCCGCCCTCGGCTACCCGAGCTTCCACGACGGGTACTGGGATCCCGTCTGGCGGGCATGCTGCGACACCGGCACCGTGCTCTCCATCCACCTGGGTTCCTCGGGGCGGCTCTCCATCCCCGCCGTCGACTCCCCGCCCGATGTGATGATCACGCTGCAGCCGATGAACATCCAGTCGGCGGCGGCCGATCTCTTGTGGTCCCGGGTCCTCAAGCAGTTCCCCGACCTGCGCGTGGCGCTGTCCGAGGGTGGAACCGGATGGGTACCGTACTTCCTCGAGCGGGTGGACAGGACGTTCGAGATGCACCACGCGTGGACCCTGCAGGACTTCGGGGGCAGGCTTCCGAGCGAGGTCTTCCGCGAGCACTTCCTGACCTGCTTCATCAGCGACCCGGTCGGCATCGAGCTGCGCGAACGGATCGGCATCGACAACATCGCCTGGGAGGCCGACTACCCCCACAGTGATTCGATGTGGCCCGGCGCACCCGAGGAGTTGGAGACGGAGTTCGCAAAGAACGCAGTCCCCGACGACCACGTGCGCAAGATGACCCACGAGAATGCCATGCGGTGGTACTCGTTCGATCCCTTCGCCCACATCTCCAGGCAGGAGGCGACCGTGGCCGCGCTCCGGGCCCGGGCGGTGGACCACGACGTGTCGACGATGTCGCGGAGCACCCGGGTCCGCACCGCGGACGAGAAGCTCGAGGGATACCGCAGCCGGGCCCGTCGCGCCGTCGCAGCCGCGGGGTCCTGAGCCTTCCGGGACGGTGGCCGGGTCAGACGGGTTGCGATTCGGGCTCCACCCCGGCCGCCCTCGACCGCAGCCAGTCGCCCAGGGCGGCGCCGGCGTCGAGCACATGGGACTCGGTGAGCGCTCGTGCCGCGCCGGCGTCGCCCCGGCCGATGGCCTCGAGCAGCGCGGCGTGTTCGGCCCGGCTCCGGCGGACCTGCTCGGGGAAGAGCTCGAAATAGCTGGTCGGCACCACCCGGACGGCCTGGCGCAGGTAGGTCAGCAGCCGCGGCGATCCCGAGGCCCGGTTGAGGGCGCGGTGGAAGCTCCAGTTGGCGGCGACGACGTCGTCGGCGTGGACGACGGCCTGGGCCAGATCGTGCAACTCGTCGAGCTCCGATGCGGAGATCCGGGCCGTCGCCCACTCCGCCGCCTTTCCGGCCAGGGCGGCCAGCACGGCGAAGTTGTCGATGGCGTCGTCGGGGGTGATCCCGAGGACGGTGATCCCGCTGCGGGGGGTGACCGATACGAGACCCTCGTAGGAGAGCTCGAGGAGCGCTTCGCGTACCGGGGTCCGACTGGTGCCGAACTCGCGGGTGATCCGGTCGAGGTCGAGCCGCGAGCCGGGCTGGAGCCGGCCGGTGAGGATCCGATCGCGGAGCTCGCTGGCCGCTCGGGCCCGCACGGTTCCGCCGATCGACTTGATATCTGGCATATCAGATATTACATTTCACACCGTCGACGGCGCCAGCACTGCGGCGACCGGCAGCAGAGGGGAGCATCTCGGTGACCATGGCGAAGCGGCAGATGTCGTTGGTGGGTTTCATGCAGGCGGGGAGCACGACGGTCTACGCGGGGTCGTGGCGCCATCCCGCCACCGAGCACGGATTCCTGAAGGCCAGCTACTACTCGAAGTTGGGTCGGACCCTCGAAGAGGGCTGCTTCGACATGATGTTCTTCGACGACCGTCTGGCCATGCCCGGGATCTACGGCGGGTCGGTGGCCGACGCCGTTCGTCTCGGGGCCCGGCCGGTGAAGCTGGATCTGAGCATCGTGCTCGGCATCGCCGCCGCGGCGACAGAGCACATCGGCCTCGGAGCCACCTACTCGACCACCTACTATTCGCCGTTCCACGTGGCCCGCACGTTCGCCACCCTCGATCACCTGTCGGGTGGCCGGGCGGCGTGGAACATCGTGACCTCGGTCAACGACAGCGAGGCTCAGAACTACGGGTTCAAGGAGCACCTCGACCACGATGCCCGCTACGACCGGGCCGACGAGTTCCTCGAGGCGGCGACCGGCCTCTGGGACACCTGGGAGGACGACGCCCTGGTGCTCGACCGGGCCGGTGGCACTTTCGCCGACCCCGACAAGGTCCATGAGCTCGGCTATGAGGGCACGTGGTTCAGCGCGCGGGGACCGCTCACCGTCCCGAGGTCCCCGCAGGGCCGTCCGGTTCTGCTCCAGGCCGGTTCCTCGGGCCGCGGTCGCGACTTCGCCGCCCGCTGGGCCGAGCTGATCTTCACCGGTGATCCCGACCTGGACATCGCCCGTTCGCACTACAAGGACCAGAAGGAGTCGATCGCCGCCGCCGGACGCGACCCGGGTTCGGTGCGGATGCTGCCGATGGTCTACACGGTCGTCGGTGAGTCCCATGCCCATGCCGAGGAGCGCGAGGACCTGTTCCTCAACTCGCTCGTCGACCCACAGGCCTCTCTGACCCTGCTCTCGGAGCTCATGAACTACGACTTCTCCGGCCTGGAGCTCGATGCGCCGATCACCGACGAGCTCATCGGGTCGGTGTCGGGCATCCGCGGCCTGGTCCAGAACCTGCGCCGGCACATCGGGGGGGAGACGGTGACGCTGGCCGATCTGGCCGGCCACCGGGCCACCCTGCTCCAAGGTCCCCGCTTCGTCGGCACCGGTCCCGAGGTCGCCGATCAGATGGAGGAGTGGATGGAGGCCGAGGCGTGCGACGGCTTCGTGGTGGCCGCCACCCACTGCCCGGGTGCGTACGAGGATGTCGTCCGGCTGGTGGTCCCCGAGCTCCAGCGCCGCGGTGTGTTCCGCGACCGGTATACCGGTGAGACATTGCGCGACACCCTCGGACTGGCCCGACCGGACGTCGTCCACCATGCCTGAGGGGCGGGTTGAGGGGCCGTCCGGGGGGCCGTCCGACGGACAGTCCGGGGACGACGGGCAGCCCGAGTCGAAGGGGCCGCTCCATGGCATTCGGGTGGTGGACGCGGCCACCCTCGCCGCGGGCCCACTCGTGACCACGGCCATGGGCGAGTTCGGGGCCGATGTCATCAAGGTCGAGCAGCCCGGCGCCGGTGATCCGCTGCGCACCTGGGGCGACAGGAAGAACGAGATCGGCCTGGTCTGGAAGAGCATGAGCCGCAACAAGCGCTGTGTGACGCTGGATCTGCGCGCCTCCGAGGGTCAGGATCTCTTCCACCGTCTGCTCGACGTCAGTGACGTGCTCGTCATCAACAACCGACCGACGGCGCTGGCCCGTTGGGGGATCGACTACGAATCGGTGCACGAGCTCCACCCGCAGCTCGTGATGCTCCACATCAGCGGCTACGGACGTGGCGGTCCGAAGAGCGACAGCCCCGGCTTCGGCACCCTGGCCGAGGCCATGAGCGGCTTCGCCCATCTGACCGGGCAACCGGACGGGCCCCCGACACTGCCGCCCTTCATGCTGGCCGACGGGGTGGCCGCCCTGGCCGCCACCTACGCGGTCATGATGGCCCTCTACCACCGTGACGTACACGGCGGTGGCGGGCAGCTCGTCGACGTCAACCTCATCGAGCCGCTGGCCCGGCTCATCGAGTCCTCGACCCTCGCCTACGACCAGTTGGGTACGGTCACCGGTCGGGTGGGCAACCGCTTCGACGCCAGCGCGCCCCGCAACGTGTACGAGACCGCGGACGGCAAGTGGGTGGCCATCTCGAGTGCATCGCCCAACATCGCCGCCCGGGTCTACCGGGCCATCGACCGGCCCGACCTGGCTGAGAATCCCGACTACGTCGACTCCGTTCCGCGGCAGAAGCGGGCCCTCGAGGTCGACGGGCTCGTGGCCACCTGGATCCGGCGGCGTTCGCTCGACGAGGCCATGGCGGTCTTCGAGGCCGCCTCGGTTGCCGCCGCCCCCGTCTACGACGCCGAGCAGCTGCTGGCCGACGAGCACCTGCAGGCCCGGGGGACCTTCGTCCGTCTCGACGATCCCGACCTCGGCCCGATGACCGTCCATGCACCGGTCGCCGTCCTGACCGAGACGCCCGGCCGGATCGCCCACCTCGGCCGGCATCTGGGCGCCGACAACGATGAGGTCTTCGGTGACCTGCTCGGCATCGGGCCCGACCGTCTCGCCGCCCTCCGGGCGGCGGGTGTCATCTGACCGCGACGCTCCTGGAGGTGACTGTGCATCAATCCCGTGCCCGACGATCCGAGCTGGCCACACCGGCCAGCAGCGAGCGGATGTGCGAGAAGGCGGCCGGCTCCGGTGCCGACCTCGTCTTCTTGGACCTCGAGGATGCCTGCGCTCCGGTGGCCAAGGAGGCGGCGCGGGGCACCGCCGTCGGTGCGCTGACCGGACTCGACTGGGGCCGGACCGTCCGTGCCGTCCGGGTGAACGGCCTGGAGACGCCGTGGTGCCATGGCGACATCATCGAGGTGGTCACGGGCGCACGGGACGTCCTCGACGTGATCATCGTGCCCAAGGCGAGATCGGCGCGTGACGTCTGGTGGGTGGACGTGCTCCTCACGCAACTCGAGACCAAGCTGGGACTGACCAAGCGCATCGGCCTCGAGGTCCTGATCGAAGAGGCCGAAGGTCTCTCGAACGCCGCGGAGATCGCCGGGTCCAGTGACCGGCTCGAGGCGATCATCTTCGGGGCCGGCGACCTCTCCGCCTCGCTGCGGGCCCGGGTGGACGGCAACTTCGACCCGATCAGCGAGTACCCCGGCGACTTCTGGCACTTCGCCCGTGTCCAGATCCTGGCCGCGGCCAGGGGTGCCGGCATCGACGCCATCGATGCGCCCCATCCGGCGTACAAGGATCTGGATGGGTTCCGCCGCTCGGCAGTGCACGCCAGCCTGTTGGGTTTCGACGGCAAGTGGGCCATCCATCCCGATCAGATCGCCGTTGCCAACGAGGTGTTCGCCCCGACGGCCGCAGAGATCGCCGAGGCCCGTGAGTCCATCGCCACCTACCGCAGTTCCGAGGCCGATGGCGTGGGGGCCATCGGCCGGGACGGGAAGCTGGTCGACGCCGCCCACATGCGGCTCGCCGCCAACGTGCTGTACAAGGCGTCACTCGGAGACGGAAGCGGCCCGGCCTCGTGATCGGGGCCCTCGTGATCCGGGTCGGCGTGATCCGGTCCGGCGTGATCCGGGCCAGGCTGGTCTAGTGGCCGACGGGACCCGCACGTTCAGGGTGGTCCAGTGGGCCACGGGGAACATCGGCGCACGCTCCCTGCGCGGTGTAGTCGAGCACCCGGACATGGCGCTGGTCGGGCTCTATGTGTACTCGCCGGAAAAAGCGGGTCGGGATGCCGGCGAGCTGTGCGGGCTCCGGCCCACCGGCGTCGTGGCCACCGGTGACATCGAGGACATCATCGGGCTGGGTGCCGATTGCGTGCTCTACATGCCGCGGCAGTTCGAGGTCGACGTCGTGTGCCGGCTGCTGGAGTCCGGAGCCAACGTCGTGACGACGTGCGGTGAGTTCCACCATCCTGCCAGCATGGATCCCGAGGTCCGCGAGCGTGTCGAATCGGCCTGTCGCCGCGGCGGCGCCTCGATCCACAGCACGGGGAGCAGCCCGGGGTTCATCTCGGAGGCGGTGCCGCTGGTCCTGACGTCGATCCAGCGGCAGCTCGAACGCCTGGTCATCGAGGAGTTCGCCGACCTGTCCCAGCGCGATTCGCCCGAGCTCCTGTTCGGCCTGATGGGATTCGGCAGCGATCCGGCCGCCTTCGACCACGGCCGTTGGTCCCACGGGGTGAAGAGCTTCGGCCCGTCGCTCCGCTTGCTGGGCGAGGCCCTCTCCCTTCCCCTCGAGTCGCTGGAGGGCAGCGGCGAGATCGCCGTCGCCCGCCGCACCACGGAGATCGCGGCCGGCCGCCTGGAGGCCGGCACCGTGGCCGGGCAGCGGATGAGGGTCACCGGCATGCGCGGAGGCCGGCCCTTCCTCGGCTTTGCGGCCACCTGGTTCTGCACGTCGGAGCTCGAGCCCGACTGGCAGCTGCGCCCGACCGGCTGGCGGATCTCGGTGGTCGGGGACGCTCCCCTGGACGTCGAGATGCGCCTGGCCGTCCCCCTGGAGGACATGGGGGACTGGACTCCCGGGTACACGGCGAACCGCGCCGTCAATGCCGTTCCCTACGTGTGCCGGGCGGCACCGGGTATCCGTACGACGGTCGACCTGCCCCAGGTCATCGGGACCCTCGGGGAAGGGCGTCCGACGTTCGACAGGATGGGGGAGCGGTGAGCACCACGAGGCCCCTTCCGGAGCTGACGCCGGCCACCGAATGGTTCTGGACATCCGGCGCCGACGGCCGGCTCCGGATCCAGCGGTGCACGGACTGCTCCTCCCTCGTCCATCCGCCGGTGCCCATCTGTCCGGTGTGCCGGAGCCGGAACTGGGAACCGGCGGTCGTCTCCGGACGGGCGACGGTCATCGGCTTCACGGTCAACCAGCATCAGTGGCATCCCGCCTTCGAGCCGCCCTACGTGCTCGCAGTGGTGGGCCTGGTCGAGGATCCGACGGTGCGGCTGACCACGATGATCGTGGGGTGTGCACCGGCCGAGGTCTCCATCGGCCAGGACGTGGCCGTCCGCTTCGAACACCACGACGACGTGTGGCTCCCGCTGTTCGAGCCCACAGGTGGACCCTCGGCCGGCAACCCGGTGGCCGAACCCGTCCACCCGGTCCCGCGCCGGCCGCTCGACGACGACCGGTTCGAGCACCGTTCCGTGCTGTCGGGGGTGGGGCGGTCGGCCCTCGGTCGCCGGCTGATGGTCGACCCGCTCTCGCTGACCGTGGATGCGTGCCTGAAGGCCGTGGCCGACGCCGGGTTGGAGCTGGCCGACATCGACGGGCTGTCGACCTATCCGGGCGCCGTCGGCATGGGTATGAGCGAAGGGGGTGTCACCGCGGTGGAGGAGGCCCTCCGCCTCCACCCCACATGGATCAACGGGGGAGGGGATCTCCCCGGCCCCGGCGGCGCCGTCGTGGCCGCCATGCTGGCCGTGGCCTCCGGCCTGTGCCGCCATGTCCTCTGCTTCCGCACGGTGTGGGAGTCGTCCTTCGCCGCCCTCCGCCTGGGCGGGGCGGGCGGGGCACGCTCCTCGGGCCAGTCGGCCTGGCGTGCGCCGTTCGGCGCCATGTCGGCAGCCAATTGGATCGCCATGAACGCCAACCAGTACCTGCACCGCTATGGCGCCTCCCGCGAGATGCTCGGCCTGATCGCCCTCAACGGGCGAACCAACGCGGCACGCAATCCCGCTGCCATCTACCGCGATCCGATGACCATGGACGACTACCTGTCGGCCCGGCCCATCACCTCTCCCTTCGGTCTCTACGACTGCGACGTCCCGTGCGACGGATCCATCGCCGTCGTCGTGTCGGACGCGGCCGTGGCCGGCGATCTTCCGCGACCGGCGATCCGCATCGAGGCGGTCGGGACACAGATCCTCGAACGGGTCTCGTGGGACCAGGGCACGGTCACCCACGAGCCGCAGGTGCTGGGCCAGTCGGCGCACCTGTGGTCACGGACCGGCCTGTCTCCGTCCGACGTCGACGTGGCCATGCTCTACGACGGCTTCACCTTCAATGCCATCTCCTGGCTCGAGGCCCTCGGATTCTGCGGTTTCGGGGAAGCCGGCGACTGGCTCGACCAGGGTCGCCGGATCGCCCTCGGCGGGCAGCTCCCGGTCAACCCCCACGGCGGGCAGCTCTCGGAGGGCCGCACCCACGGCTTCGGCTTCCTCTACGAGGCTGTCGTCCAGCTCCGACACGATGCCGGCGACCGACAGGTGGCCGGCGCCACCACCGCAGTCGTCACCTCGGGCGGAGGTACCCCGTCCGGCGTGCTGCTCCTCCAGCGCGACGGCGCCTGACGGCCCACCTGCCCGGGTGGCGGTGCGGGCCGGAGCCGTCGCTACGAGCCCGAGGATCCACCACGCGGTACGTCACGGAAGGCGACGTCCCGGTCCAGTGCGCGCTCCCGGGGCATCCCGAGCACCCGCTCGCTGATCACGTTGCGGGCCATCTCGGTCGTGCCGCCCCCGATGCTCGACACCTGCCGCATCAGGAACTCCGTGCCGCAGTGGGCCAGTTGCCCGTCGTCGTCGGTCCACGCGCCACCGGCGCCACCGGCGAGCTCGAAGGCGATGGTCCGAATGCGGGTGGCGGCCACCGCGGTGAACAGGCGTCCGATGGCCGCGGACTGGTCGGCCAGCGAACCGGTGGCCAGCCCGTCGCCGATGCGGCGCCGGAGCTTGCGATCGACGAGGTCGAGCATGTGGGCCTCGCCGATCAGGTCGCGGGCACAGGGATCCGACTGCCGACCGGCCTCACGGGCCACCTGGTGGACGAACGACGCACCCTCCCCGCCGTGCTGACCGCCGACCGTCAGGGTGACATAGGGGGAATTCATGAGCATGCGCTCGTGGAACATCCAGCGGGTGCCCACCGTCCAGCCGTCGTCGACCTCGCCGATGCGATCGGTGTCGGGCACCCGAGACGTCGGTCATGAATTCCTGGCAGAACTCCTTGGAGCCGTTGAGCATCTCGATGCGGTGGACCTCGAGTCCCGACTGGCGGATGGGAAGCATGAACACGGTGAGCCCGCGGTGCTTCGGGACGTCCCAATTGGTGCGAGCGAGACAGAGACCCCAATCCGACCACCAGGCGCCGGTGGTCCAGATCTTCGAACCGTTCAGTATCCACTCGTCGCCGTCCCGGACGGCCGAGGTCAGGGCTCCGGCCACGTCCGAGCCGCCGCTCGGTTCGGAGAGGAACTGCATCCAGATCTCCTCACCCTTCAGGATGGCCGGAATGTGCCGCTGCTTCTGCTCCTCCGTTCCGAAGTCGAGGAGGACGGCGGCGCAGGGCGAGAAGGTCGGGGCCTGGAGCCGGGCCGGGTACTCGTAACCGGTCAACTCGGCGTTGAGCACCCGTTGGTACGCGGGGGTGAGTCCCTGGCCGCCGTAGTCGCGGGGGAAGCAGATGCCGGCCAGGCCGGCGTCGAAGAGCATCCGCTGAACCTCCCGCTCCCGGGCCACGGCGGCCAGCTCCTCCTCGTCGTTCCGGTCGTTGCGCAGTGGACCGATCGTGATACCCGGGGCGACCGGGCGGAGGTTGTCACGGATGAATGCCCGGGCCCGCTGCCTGAAGGTCTCGAGGTCCTCCGTGTCGAGTTCGCTCATGGCGTGTCCCCCTTGGCCTCGACGAGGTCGGCGAGGCGCTGACGATGCTCTGCCGGCGTCCCGTAGAGCGTCCGGTCCACGGTGTGGCGGCGGAGGAAGAGGTGGACGTCGTGGTCGAAGGTGAGACCGATCCCTCCGTGGATCTGGACGCAGTCCTGCACCAGCTCCGAGCCGAAGCTGCCGATGAAGGCCTTGGCCGCGCTGAGGAGCTCGGCCGCGTCCGGGGATCCACCGGCCACCGCCTCGGTGGCCGCGTCGCTGACGGCGTGGCTCGCTTCCAGCCACGCCTTCATGTCGGCGAAGCGGTGCTTGAGCTCCTGGTAGGACGCCAGCGGGCGTCCGAACGAGTAGCGATCGAAGGCCCATTCGACGGTCATGTCGAAGGCCGCCTGCATGGCCCCGACCGCTTCGGCACAGACAAGGGCCACGGCGTGCTCGATCTGTCTCTCCACCTGTTGACCGGCCACCCCGACCTCGCCGACGATGGCCGAGGTCGGGACGCGGACGTCATCGAAGGTGACGACCGAGAAGCGGCGGGTCAGATCGACGGTCTGCATGGGCGATATGGGACAGACCCGCGGCACCGGCAGGCACGAGCACCTGGGTGCGTCCGGAACCGGTGCGGCCGGTGACCAGCAGATGATCGGCCCGAGCTCCCGACTCGACCGGTCGTTTGACCCCGTTCAGCACCACCTCCGATCCTTCGACGCGGATGTCCAGACCGACGTGGTCGAACCGGTCGGACGGTGGCGGCTCACCGAGGCACCAGGTCAGGATCGACGTCCCGGCCAGGACGTCCCCGATCACTTCCTTGAACCTGCTGTCACCGGTCTCGCTGAGGGTGGCGGCGACGACGTTGGTGGCCAGCAACGGCCCGGGTGCGGCGTGACGGCCGAACTCGTAGGCCACGAGGGCCAGGTCCACGAGTCCCTGTCCGCCGATGGAGCCCCCGCCGAGGTCCTCGCTGACGAGGAGCGACGTCCAACCCAGCTCGGCGCCACGGCGCCAGTAGTCGTCGTCGAAACCGACCGGGTCGTCCCGCAGCCGACGGAGCTCGCCGACCGGGACCAGTTCGCTCAGGAGCTTCGCCGTCGTGTCCCGGAAGAGCTCTTGATCACCGTCCAACGTCAGCAGCATGAACGTCCCTTCCCGACGCAAAGCCGTCGTTCCATCGCCGGTCGCACTCCTCTGTCTCCCTCGTCCTCAGCCTGGCCGGGACGTTCGCTGGACAGACCGTACAGTACTAGGAATTCCTACTATCTCCGTCCCGTGCGACGGTGCGTCGCGTCGGGCATGGCTCGTCAGCGTCCGAACATCGCCGATGTCGGCCTCGGGGTCGGTGAGTGCCTCTCCGAGGGGGACGAGTCGGGAGCTCTTCGGCGCGGTCGCCCCCGAGGTTGCAGTTTCCTCGAGGCGATGGTTCCCGGAAATGAGCGGCAAATCGACACAGCGACAAGCACTCCGCAGGGATGGCCCGGGGATGGAACGCTGATTGATCAGATCCGGATTGCGCTGCCCGCAACTTCGATTCGGGAGTCAATCGATGACAGAGTAGGTGCGGTTGGCCAGTCGGCAGACCGGTTCATGCTTTGGACTCGAAGCGCGCCGAGCACGCCAGGGGATGGCGTCGGGATCGGGGAGGACGGATTGGGCGCTGACTCGCTTGACCTCCAGCTGCGGAGGAAACGGCTGGAGACGATGATCCTCACCTTGGAGGATGTGGCCCTGCGGTTGTTCGAGGAGCACGGGTTCGCAGAGGTCACCGTCGACCAGATCGCGTCCGAAGCGAAGATCTCGCCCCGCACCTTCTACCGGTACTTCCCGGCCAAGGAAGACGTCCTGCAGCTGAGTATCGACAGGCGGAGCGACGCTCTCCGGACCGCGCTGGCCGCCCGTCCCGACGATGAGCCACCTCTGCAGTCGCTCCGCCTGGCGCTCGAACAGGAGCTGTCGGCCGAAGACATGGTGATGCTCAGGCGGTGGATCGGCGTGGTGGCGGCCACGCCCAGCGTGTTGCGATCGGTCGTCGGAGGGATCCAACTCAAGTCGTACCGGGTCATGGCCGAATTCTTCGGATCCCGTCTCGGGATGTCGGGCGAAGCGCTCGTCCCGACCATGCTGGCCGCGGCAGCCGGGGGTGTCATCCAGGCCGCCCACACCCACTGGTTCTTCTACGGCGGAGATCTGCCGGCCACGATCACCGAGAGCATCGAAGTCCTCGAGTCGGGATTCGGCCGCGATCCCCGGACGTGGCCGGTCGACACCCCGGAGGCGCAGGGTCCCGGTGCGGCCAAGACGGCCAAGCCGACCAAGACGGCCAAGACGGCCAAGACGGCCAAGACGACGAAGGCGGCCAAGGCGGCCAAGACGACGAAGGCGGCGAAGCCGACCAAGACGGCCAAGACGGCCAGACCGGTCAACCGGCGCAAGGGGGCCAAGGCGTAGCCCCGTCGCGTGAGGTCGGCGGGCGCCGCTGGCGCGGCGCCGGCTGGCCGGCGCCTGCACCGCGGCGCGCTGGCCGCGGTGGGACTCAGCCGACGGGGGTGAACTCCAGGTACAGCCGGTCGTGGCCCCGGAGCATCCAGGTGGGTGTGTACTCCCAGTGCCGGTCATCGGCCGGGCCGTGGTGCGACTCCGAAATACGGATGTCCTCCATCCTGTCCAGCAGGCGCTGGAGGGACACGTTGGATTCGGCCCGGGCCAGCGGAGCACCGGCGCAGGTATGGATGCCGTGACCGAAGGCGATGTGCTGCCGGGCGTTCTCCCGGTCGAGGCGGAGATCGTCGGGTGCCTCGAACTGGCTCGGGTCGCGGTTGGCCGCCGCGGGCAGCACCATGACCGTGCTCCCGGCCGGGATCCGGGTGTCCCGCACCGTCGTCGGTGTCCGCGACAGACGGAAGGTGCCGTTGATGGGAGGCTCCAGCCGCAATGTCTCCTCGATGAACGCGGGGACGAGGCTGCGGTCGGCGCGGAGCTGGTCCTGCAGTTCGGGACGTTCGCCCAGTGTCATGAGGGCGGTGCCGAGCAGCCGGGCCGTCGTCTCCTGGCCGGCGGCGAACAGGTTGGAGGCGATCTTCATCACGTCCTCGACCGGCGGCAACGAACCGTCGGGGAAGGTGGCCGTGGCCAGCCCGGTCATCACGTCGTCTCGTGGTTGGCTCCGGCGGTCCTCGATATAGCCCGTGAACTTCTCGTACAGGTACTCGAGGGGGCTGTGGGTCATCTCCACGGCGTCGTGGTGCATGAGCTTCTCCAGGAACTCCGGATGGTCCTCCGCCGGCACGCCCAACAGGTCGGCGATGACCAGCATGGTGTAGGGCTGGGCGTACTCACCGATGAACTCGCACTCGCCCCGGGTGTGGAACCGGTCGATCTGGTCGTCGGCCAGCTGCTGCAGGGACGCTTCGTTCTCCTTGAGGCGCTTCGGGGTGATCAACCGCATGAGAAGTCCGCGCTGGGCGGTGTGCTTGGGAGGATCGAAGGTGGGGAGCTGGTCCCCGAAGGGGAGCCCGTCCCGGTAGGTCTCGATGATCTCGGTGACGTCGTCACCCTCGAGTGGCACCGGGAACCGGGCGAAGGGCCCGATGGCCGAGTTGCAGGCCGAGAAGGTCTCCTTGTCGTGGTAGACCTCGATCGCTTCGTCGTAGCCCGTCACCATGTAGACATCGTGGAAGGGCTCTTTGGTCACCGGGCACTGCCCTCGCAGGTGCTCGAAGTAGGGGTAGGGATTGTCGATGAGGTCCTTGGTGCCGAAGAAGTCGATGGATTCGAACTCGTCGCTCACTGGTGCTCCAGGGTGGTCGCGGGCAGGTGCCCTGATCTGATGGGTATGAAGGCCGATTGTGGACGTCGGGAGCCTGCCGGCCGGAGTATGTTCGGTTGCCGCGCCGGACTCGTTGGAGACGGCGGGGACGGCGACGCCGGGTTCATCCCACGGTGCCGGGCACCAGTCGAAAGGAACCGCTGACCATGGGCGAACTGTCGGGGAAGGTTGCCGTCGTCACCGGGGGTGCCAGCGGGATCGGCCGCGCCACCGCCGAGCTGTTCGCGGCCGAGGGTGCCAAGGTCGTCGTCGCCGATGTCGATCGTGAGCAGGGGGAGGCTCTGGCCGCCGGGCTCGGGGACAGCGCCGCCTTCAAGCGGACCGATGTGGCCGATGCCGACGAGGTCCAGGCACTGGTCGACTTCGCCGTGGACACCTTCGGCGGGCTGCACGTCATGTTCAACAACGCCGGCATCTCCAGCTCCTTCCGCCGTTTCCTGCGGGACGACCTCCGTGACTTCGAACGGGTGATGGCGGTGAACCTGTTCGGGGTCATCGCCGGGACCCAGCGCGCAGGCCGGCACATGGCCGAGCACGGTGGCGGTTCGATCGTCAACACCTCGTCCATCGGCGGCCTCACCGGCGGCGGCCCCCCGATCGCCTACCGCACCTCCAAGGCGGCGGTCGTCCAGTTCAGCCGGCTGGTCTCCACCGATCTGGCCGAGTACAGCGTCCGGGTGAATTGCATCGCCCCCGGCCACATCCCGACGGGGATCACGAGCTACGACCTCGGCCCCACCATCGAGCTCGACCAGCCCCTCCAGCGTCGGGGGTCGCCCCGCGACGTGGCCGAGGCCGTCCTGTTCCTGGCCGGTGACCGGTCGGCACAGATCACCGGCATCGTGGTGCCGGTGGACGGGGGGACGGTGGCCGGACGCCCGGTGCCCCACCTCCCGACGCTCCAGGCCAAACGGAGGGAGCCGGGCGCCGGCTGACGGCCGTGGGCCGGGCACCGGCGTCCCCGCCACGCGGGTCATGTCGGCCCCCGGCCGTCCCGGACGGCCTGCTCCACCAGCCCGATGACCCAGGAGAGCCCCTGGACGGCCCGTTCGTGGTCGATCTCCCAGTCGACGACCAGCCGCTCGTAGGAGGCCACGCTCCAGAGCACGTCGAACATGGCCGCGGCCATCGTCCGGTCCTCATCGGTCCACTGCGCAGTTCTGGCCGCGATGGCGCCGAGCAACGCCTCCCGTTGACGGTCCTTGGCGTCGACCAGGGTCGGCTCGAGCGGCGGGCGCGGCTCTCTCGGGTACTGGGAGACGTGGTCGAAGATCTGGGTCGCCACCGTGGCGATGTCCTCGAGCTTCATGCCGGCCAGATCGATGCCGGCAGTCCTGCTCGTTGCGGTGCATGACCGCGTCGCGCAGCCCGCGCTCGCTCCCGAAGTAGCGGTAGACGGTCCGCTCGTTGACGCCGGCCCGTTCGGCCACGGCCCGGACGGTCAGCTTCTTCCAGTCGCGGACCGACGTGCGGTGGAAGAGCTCGGAGCCGGCGGCCAGGATCCGCTCCCGCGTCTCGGCCGCCCGCTCGCGGCGCAGCGTGCCGTCGTAGGGGCGCCCGGGTCGGACCGCGGGATCCGGCGCGGGCTTCTTGGGCTGCGCTCACGGCGTTCATTCTGCTAGGCCAGCTTGGCCGACCAGCCTCCATCGACCGGGATGACCGCACCGGTGATGAACGAGGCCCGATCGGAGGCCAGGAACGCGCCCACCTCGGCGACCTCGTGGGGCTGTCCGGCCCGGTTGAGGGCCGCCTTGGCCGCGATGTCGGGGATGAAGTCCTCGGCCCCCTGGGCCATGATCTCGGTGAGGATGAAACCGGGGCAGATGGTGTTGACCCGGATGCCCTGGGTGCCGTACTCGATGGCCGCCGACTTGCCGGCGCCGATGATCCCGTGCTTGGCCGCCTGGTAGACGCTGGTGAAGGCGGCGCCGTTGAGGCCGCCGACCGACGACCAGTTGACGATCGAGCCGCCCCCGGTCGCGAGCATGGCGCGGATGCCGTGCTTCATCCCCAGCATCACCCCGCGCAGATCGACGTCCATCAGCCGGTCGTAGAACTCCATGGTGAGGTCGGCCAGGGCGCAGCCGTCGGCGATGCCGGCCACGTTGAGCACGGCGTCCACCCGTCCGAACTCCTTGACGGCGGTGGCCATGGTCGCCTCGACGTCGGCCTCCTCGGACACGTCGCAGTGCACGGGGAGCACCCCGTCGCCGACCTCGGCCGCCGTGTCCTGCTCGGCGCCGCTGATGTCGGCCGCCACCACCTTGGCGCCCTCACGGACGAAGACCTTGACCGATGCCTTGCCCATCCCCGAACCGGCCCCGGTGATCACCGCCACCTTCTCGTCCAGCAGTCCCATCATGTGCCTCCGGCGTCGCCCGGCGGATCGGACCGGACGGCGTCGATCCCCGGCCATCACGGGATGAGGACCGGGAGCGTCTCCCAGCCCCGGACCGTCGAGGTGGGAGCGAGCTCGGCCCGGTCCATGTCGACCTCCCAGGTGGGGAACCGGTTGAGGACCTCGTCGAGGGCCACCCGGCCCTCGAGGCGGGCCAGCGCCGCCCCCAGGCAGAGATGGATCCCGTAGCCGAAGGTCAGGGGCTTGCCGTCGTCGCGGTGGATGTCGAAGGTGTCACCGTCGGGGAAGCGACGGTCGTCGTGGTTGGCCGATGCCGGCAGCAGCATCACGATGCTGCCCTCGGGCACCGTCCGGCCGTGGATCTCGACGTCCTCGGTGACGTACCTGGACATGTGGGGCGCGGGCGTCTCGAAGCGGAGGAGCTCCTCGATGGCGCCGGGGATGAGGGACCGGTCCTCGACCAGCTCCCGTCGCTGGTCGGGATGGTCGGCCAGGACCTTGCCGGTCCACCCGATCAGCCGGCCGGTCGTCTCGTTGCCGGCGCCGGTGATGACGCTGATGTAGGTCAGGAGCTCGTCACGGGTCAGTCGGCGGACGGTCCCGGTCTCGTCCTCGAACTCCGCCTGGAGGAGCTCGGTCATGATGTCGTCCGAGGGGTGGTCGGCCCGCCAGTCGATGTACTCGGCGAACATGTCGGTGGGGACGAAGTTCTCGGACACCTCCATGGGCTGGCCGGCCTCGGTGCGGAGGTTGGCGTCGACCCTGTCCCGCACGGCCTCCTGGTCCTGCTCGGGGATGCCGAGCAGCATGCCGATGACCCGCATGGGCATCTGGGCCCCGAGGTCGGCGATGAAGTCGAACTCCTCGGCACCGACCAGCGGGTCGAGGCAGCGGGCGCAGAACTCCCGGATCTGCGGTTCGAGGGCGGCCACCCGGTTGGGCGAGAACACCCGCGACATCAGTCGCCGGTGGATGGTGTGCACGGGCGGGTCCTCGAAGATGAGCACACCGGAGGGCATCTCGATGTTGGCCCGGATGAGCTCGATGATGCCGCCCCGCCCGGAGATGAACGTCTTGTTGTCGAGCAGGCCGCGCTCGACGTCGTCGAACCGGCTGACGGCGATAGAAGTCGTGGGTCTCGTTGTAGTAGAGCGGCGCCTCCTCCCGCAGCCGGCGGAAGACCGGGTACGGGTCGGCGTCGATGTCCACGTCGTACGGGTCGTAGTACACGTCGCTCGCGCTCTGGATCGTCACGCGCGCACCTCCCCTTGCTTTCATGTCGTACTGTGACACTAAGCTGCGGGACGGTCAAGCGCAGCGCGATGCCGCCGCCGGCGCCGGCCGGGGACTGCCCAGAGGATGGGGGACGATGAAGACGCATGCAGCGGTGCTGTGGGGCCGGGAACAGGACTGGAAGATCGAGGAGATCGACCTCGATCCGCCCGGGCGCACGAGGTGTTGGTCAAGTGGGCGGCCGCCGGCCTGTGCCACTCCGACGAGCATCTCCAGTCGAGCGAGATGGGCTCGGAGGCGGGCACCGGCGAACCGCCGAGGGCGGGGCTCTTCCCCATGGTGGGCGGCCACGAAGGGGGAGGGGTCGTCCTCGAGGTGGGCCCCGACGTCACCAGCCTCCAGCCCGGTGACCACGTGGCCGCCAGCTTCTTCCCCATCTGCGGACGGTGCAGGATGTGCATCACCGGCCACTCCAACCTCTGCGACCTGGGTGCGGCCACCTTCCAGCGCGGCCAGATCTCCGACGGGACCGTGCGCTACCACCTCGACGGCCAGTCCCTCAACGTGATGTCCAAGCTGGGCACCTTCGCCGAGCACGGCGTGAGCCACGAGGCCTCGCTGGTGGCGGTCGATCCCGACCTGCCGCTGACCGCGGTGGCCCTGGTGTCGTGCGGGGTGGCCACCGGCTGGGGCTCGGCGGTGTACCGGGCCGAGGTCATGCCGGGCGACACCGTGGTGGTGGTCGGCGTCGGGGGGGTCGGCATGAACGCCGTGCAGGGGGCCAAGATGGTCGGGGCGCGCAACATCGTGGCCGTCGACCCGGTGGAGTTCAAGCGGAAGTCGGCCCTCGACTTCGGTGCCACCCACACCGCGGCGTCCATGGACGAGGCCCTGCCCATGGTCACCGAGCTGACCCGGGGCCAGATGGCCGACGCCGTGATCATGGTGCCGGGCGTGATGTACGGGGACCTGATGGCCGGCGCCCTCGTCCCTCACCGGCAAGGGCGGGACCTGCGTGGTCACCGCCGTGGCCCCTCAGGTCCAGCTGGACGCCAGTGTGAACCTCTTCGACCTGGCCATGATGCAAAAGGAGATCAAAGGGGTGATCTTCGGCGCGGCCAACCCGCGCTTCGACATCCCCAACCTCCTGGCCCTGTACAAGTCGGGTCAGCTCAAGTTGGACGAGCTGATCACCAAGACGTACCGGCTCGACCAGATCAACCAGGGCTACCGGGACATGCTCGACGGCGTGAACCTCCGAGGCGTGGTCACCTTCGAGTGAGCGGGTGGAGCGTGTTCCCCAGGTGACAAAGGAGTCCGGCATGCCCATGAGCCTCGACATCGACCCGCTCGACCTGGTCGACCCGGAGCGGTTCGCGCCGCCACGGCTATCCGCACGAGGTGTGGACCCGGCTGCGGGCGGAGGCGCCGGTGGCCTACATCGAGCCGCCGGGTCACCCGCCCTTCTGGGCCGTGACCAAGCACGCCGACATCGTCCAGTACGCGGCCAGCCAGCCCCAGCTCTTCTCGAGCGCTCAGGGGATCACCCTGGACATGGACCTCAGCGGGCTCGATATGCCGGCGGAGATGATCGTCTACCTCGATCCTCCCCAGCACGGCCCCATGCGCCAGGTGGCCAACAAGAAGTTCCTGCGCAGTGCGGTCCGGGCCCGCAGCGAGGAGATCGACCGGATCGCCGCCGACCTCGTCGACCAGGCCTCGACCGGGGGCGAGATCGGCGAGTGCGACTTCGTCGACACCTTCGCCGCACCGTTTCCGGTGGCGGTCATCTCCTGGGTCCTCGGCGTGCCCCACGCCGACTGGGAGCACCACTTCCGCTGGACCAACGAGATCATCGGCAAGGACGATCCCGAGTACCGGCTCGCCGGGGAGAGCCCCGAGCAGACCTCCATGCGGGCCCGCGGCGAGCTGCACCGCTACTTCAAGCAGATGGTGGCGGACCGCCGCGAGCATCCGCAGGACGACCTGGTCACCCAGCTGGTGCAGAGCGAGGTCAACGGCGTGCCCTTGACCCGGAGCCAGCTCGTCTCGTACTGCGAGCTCCTGGTCGAGGCGGGGAACCAGACGACCCGTGACGCCATCGCCGGCGGCATGCAGGCCTTCTGCGAGTTCCCCGACCAGTGGGAGAAGCTGCGGGCCCACCCCGAGCTCCTGCCCGATGCCGTCGAGGAGATCCTCCGCTGGGTCACGCCGATCAGCTACTTCGTCGCGGACCGCCACCGAGGACTGCGAGCTGCACGGGCAGCAGATCCACGCCGGGGACAAGCTGGCGCTGTACTGGGCGTCGGCCAACCGCGACGAGGAGGTGTTCGAGGACCCCTTCGAGTTCCGCATCGACCGTCCGCCGGGCCCGACCGCTCGTGTTCGGCTTCGGCCCCCACCTGTGCATGGGCGCCCACGTGGCCCGGGCCGAGCTGGCGGCCATGTTCGGCCTCCTCGCCGACCCGCATGGAGTGGTTCGAGCAGTCGGGACCGGTGGAGCGCCTGAACTCGTCGGTCAACGGAGCCATCAAGCACCTGCCGATCCGGTACCGCCTGACCTAGCAGTCCGCGTCCGCCGGACGGCGGGCCGGATCCGGCGGCCGCCCGGGATCCGGAGCAGGAAGGAGCAACGAGATGGACGCAGACGAGCATCTACTCCTGCGACGACCACCTGGACCTGCGCGCCGTTCCGCCCGGCTGTGGCAGTCACGGCTGCCGAAGGACCTGGTCGAACGGGGCCCACGGGTGGTGACCGGCGAGGGCGATCCGATGTGGGTCTGCAACGATCGTGTCCTCGGCCGCAGCGGACTGCCCGCGGGGGACAAGCTCCAGGCGCTCAGCGCCGTCAGCCGGGCCGGCCTCGAGGACGACGGCTTCCGGGTCAGCGATCCGAAGCTGCGGTTGGAGGACATGGACCTCGACGGGGTGTGGGCCTCGGTCATCTACGGTCCCATCCCGCTGACCCTGTCCATCCCCGAGCCGGACCTGCAGACCGCGTGCTACGCGGCGTGGAACGACTGGGCCATCGAGGAGTTCAACGCATTCGCACCCGACCGGCTGTGCGCCCTCCCCTTCCTGCCCAGTCATTCGCCCGAGGCCGCGGTGGCCGAGCTCGAACGGGTCGCCGGCCTGGGCCACCGGGGTGCGATCATCGACGTGTTCGACTTCGACGCCGGCGATCCGGCCTGGGATCGCCTGTGGGCGGCGGCCGAGCAGACCGGGACTGCCCATCAGCTTCCACATCAAAGAGGGCGCATCCGCCGAGGCTGCGCTACGAGGTGGGCAAGTGGCAGTCGGCGGCCTTCGCCACCCTCCTTCCCCTCCAGCTCGACGAGGCGCTGGCCATCATGGTCTTCTCCGGGGCGCTCGAGCGGCACCCCGGGCTCACGCTGGTGCTGGCCGAGGCCGGGGTCGGCTGGCTGCCGTACTTCCTGCCCGGATGGACATGGAGTGGGAGAACCTCCGGGACAAGATCGACTATGCCCCGGGCGTCGCCCCCAGCGAGCTGTTCAAGACGACAGGTCATCGCCACCTTCGAGGAGGAGGCGCTGGCCTACCAGTTCATCCCGCACCTCGGCGCCGACTCGTGCATGTGGGCGGCGGACTTCCCGCACACCGACAGCACGTTCCCCGAGTCGCGGCGCTCGATCGAGGAGACGCTGGGCGTGCTCCCCGACCGGGATCGTCGCAAGATCACCGCGCTCAACTGCGCCGAGCTGTACGGCTTCGACCATGTCGCCTGAGGTGTGCGACCCGACGCCACCGGGGAGCCTGTACGGCCTCGATCACGACGGTCCACATGCGAGTTCATGACCTACCCGGACGATGCAAAGGAGCAGGGGATATGTCGGCTGACCTGGTAATTCGCGGCGGAACGGTGTTCGACGGCAGCGGCGAGCCCGGCCGTGTGGCCGACGTGGCCATCACCGGAGGGCTGATCGAGGAGATCGGCCCGAAGCTCGACGGCACCGTCGAGGTGGATGCATCCGGATGCGCGGTGGCGCCGGGCTTCATCGACATCCACACCCATTTCGACGCCCAGGTGTTCTGGGACCCCGAGCTCAAGCCGTCGTCGTACCACGGGGTCACCACGGTGGTGGCGGGCAACTGCGGCTTCTCCATCGCCCCGTGCCGCCCCGAGCACCACGACGTGATCGTGCACACGCTCGAGAACGTCGAGGGCATGGACGCCGCCTCGCTCTCGGCCGGGATCGCCTGGGAGTTCGAGACGTTCCCGGACTACCTCGACCTGGTCGGCCGGCGCGGGACGACGCTCAACTTCACCGCCTACATCGGGCACACCGCGCTGCGGCTCTACGTCATGGGGGACGCCGCCTACGAGCGGGCCGCCACCCCCGAGGAGATCGAGCGCATGTGCCAGCTGGTCGGCGAGGCCATGGAGGTCGGGGCGGCCGGGCTGTCGACCAGCTTCTCGTTCGCCCACCGCGGCGTGGACGGCAAGCCGGTCCCCAGCCGGTTCGCCGAGATGGACGAGGTCGAGGCGCTGTTCATGGCCGTGGGGAAGGCCGGCAAGGGTGTCGTGCTGACCACGCCCGGGCTGGCAGTGCGAGTACCCGGACATCTTCACCTGGCAGCCACGCGTGGGCCGGCCGTTCACCTGTCCGCTGTTCGCCCTGTCCAGCGGGAAGCATCGTGAGGTCGTCCAGATGCACGAGGAGGCCCTGGCCCGGGGGGCCAACGTCTGGCCCCAGGTCACGCCGCGCCCGCTGACCATGCAGTTCACCCTGGCCGACGCCTACAACCTCAACGTCGGCGAGGTGTTCGGCGAGCTCATCAAGGTCAGCCCCGGGGTGCGGAAGGCGGCCTTCCGCGACCAGGAGTGGCGCACCCGGGCCTACGAGGACCTGGAGGGCAACGAGGGCGGCATGAAGCCACGGTGGGAGACGTTCGAGGTCTCGGAGTCGGAGCGGTTTCCCGAGCTGCTGGGCCGTCGGGTCACCGACATCGCCCGGGAGCGGGACGTCAGTCCCCTGGACGTCATGTGCGAGCTGGCGCTGGCCGAGGACCTCGCCACCCGGTTCCGGGCCTACATCGCCAACGACGACGTGAGCGAGGTGGGGCGCCTGCTCACCGAGGACCACGTGGTGCTGGGTCTGACCGACGCCGGCGCCCACGTGGACCAGCTGTGCGACGCGCCCGAGCCCCACCGACCTCCTCGGCACCTGGGTCCGGGACCGGGAGATCATGCCGCTCGAACGGGCCGTCCGGAAGCTGGCCGGTGAGCCCGCCGACATGTTCGGCTTCGAGGGCCGGGGCTACCTGCGCCCCGGCTACGCCGCCGATGTCTGCGTGTTCGACCCGGCCACGGTGGCCCCCGGTCCGCAGCGCCGCCTGCGCGATCTACCGGCCGACGGCGAACGGCTGACCAACGAGGAACCGACGGGTGTGCGCCACGTGATGGTCAACGGCACGCTGATCCGGACCGACGAGCGTCAGCTCGAGCTGGAGCAGCGGCCGGGCACCCGCCCCAGGCTCGTCTGAGGCGACCGGTACGGAGGGCGGTCAGCGCGCCCGTCGGAAGTACCGGCGCAGATCGTCGACGAACAGCTCGGGCTGCTCCATGGCCGGGAAGTGGCCGCCCCGCTCCATGACGGCCCAGTGCACGACGTTGTACTGGCGCTCGACCCACGAGCGGGGCCAGCGCAGCACCTCTTTGGGATAGCGGGCCACGCCGGTGGGAACGTCGACGAAGGGCGGCGTCCTGGCCGTGCGGTCCTGGTGCTTGGTCTCCCAGTAGAGGCGGGCCGAGGACGCACTGGTCTGGGTGACCCAGTACAGCATGACGTTGGTGATGAGCTGATCGCGGGTGAAGCAGTTCTCCGGATCGCCGTCGCAGTCGCTCCAGGTCCGGAACTTCTCCACGATCCAGGCCAGCAGACCGGCGGGTGAGTCGTTGAGGGCGACACCGATCGTCTGCGGCTTGGTCCCCTGTTCGTTGGCGTAGCCGGACTCCTCGTCGCCGAACTGCTTCATCGACGGCCAGGTCCGCCTGCTCCTCCTCGGTCAGCGGCTCGGACGTCTCGGGCGGGACGCCGAGGGCCATGTTGAGGTGGATGGCGGCGCAGTGCTCGGGATCGAGCGCGCCGATCCGGGTCGTCACCTGGGCTCCCCAGTCGCCGCCCTGGGCGACGTAGTGCGGGTAGCCGAGTCGGCCCATGAGCTCGACGAAGGCCCGGGCGATGCGCTGCACGTCCCAGCCCCGCGAGCGGGGTGGTTCGGAGAACCCGTAGCCCGGGAGCGAGGGCGCCACCACGTGGAAGGCGTCGCCGGCCTCGGCCGCCGTGGGACTCGGGATCGACCAGCCGCGGGATGACGTCGAGGAACTCGACGACGGATCCCGGCCAGCCGTGGGTGAGGAGCAGGGGAAGGGCATCCGGGTGGGGCGATCGGGCGTGGATGAAGTGGATCGGCCTGGCCGTCGATGGTGGTCCGGAAGTGGTCGAGCTCGTTCAGCCGCGCTTCCTGCCGTGCGCCAGTCGATAGGTGTCGCGCCAGTAGTCGACCAGCTCGCGCAGGTAGTCGACGGGCATGCCGTACTCCCAACCGGTGCCCTCGATCTGATCCGGGAAGCGGGTCCGGGCCAGGCGGTCGTGCAGATCTTCGAGGACCGAATCGTCGACCCGGATCCGGAACGGTTCGATCGACGTCGCTCACCGTGCGCATCGTCCGTTCCTCCACTGTGGAGTTGTCCGTGCCGCTTCTCCGTGTCGGGTGCGGGCGATGCCACTCGGTGCGAGGCGGGGTCAGGCGCGGCCGATCACTTCCTCGCCGTAGCGCGCCAGCGCCGGCTCGAGATCGGAGCCGAACAGGACCGCGGGGATGAGGATCCGGGTGGCGCCGAGCTCCTCGCAGCGCCTCCACCTCGGCCCGGGCCCGCTCGCCGTCGGTGGCGTTGCACTGCATGGTCACCTCGATGGTCGCCGGATCCCTCCCGGCCTCCTCGGCGCTCGTCCGGACCAGGTCGATCAGCGGAGGCAGCTCGTCGGGGCTGACGCCGAAGGGAAAGAACCCGTCGCCGATCCGGCCGGCCCGCCGGGCGGCCGCCGGGCTGTGGCCCCCGACGTGCACGGGAATGGATCCCGCCGGGGGGCTGCGGGCGCAGGAAGCAGTCGGTGAAGCTGCACGGTGGTGCCTTCGAAGCTGGCCTGCTCCTCGGACCACAGGGCCCGCATGGCGGCGATGGCCTCCTCGGTTCGCTGCACCCGGCCGGCGAAGGGGACACCCAGCGCCGTGAACTCCTCCTCCAGCCAGCCGATGCCCGCCCCGAGGATCATCCGGCCGCCCGAGAGGTAGTCCAGGGTGGCCAGCTCCTTGGCCAACACCAGGGGATTGCGCTGGGGCACGATGAGGATGCCGGTGCCCAAGCGCAGGGTCGAGGTCCGGGCGGCCACGTAGGCCAACCAGATCAGCGGATCGGGGAAGACCGTCCCCTCCCCGGACGGGAGCCGGCCCGACGGGTCGTAGGGATAGGTGGACTGGTACCCGGCCGGAACCACCACGTGGTCGACCGTCCAGATCGACTCGAATCCGGCGGCTTCGGCGGCCCGGGCCAGCCGGACCGCCTCGACCGGGTCGACGAAGGATCCGATGTTGGCGAAGGCGACTCCGAACTTCATCTGCTCCACATCCGCGCCTCTTCCCGTCCTCCACCGTGTCCGTACCCCACCGTGCCCGACGGCCCGGCTCAGCACCGGCTCAGCATAGGACACGGCCCCGTCCGGACACGGGCCGCCGTGACCCGTTCACGACGCCGGATTCTGCGTCCGAGCACTGCCGAGGTCGAGGGCCGGGTGTTACCCTGGACCGATGGTCGAAGAACCGGAGAGCCCGGACCCGGGGGGTGTCCGTGTCGCAATCGATCGGGACGCCTGCATGGGTTCGGGGAATTGCGTGTTCTGGGCGCCGGGCGTGTTCGACCTCGACGAAGACGGTGTGGCCGTCGTCGTCGGCGACGTGAACGGTCGGGAGGAAGAGGTGCGAACGGCCGCCTCCAACTGCCCGACGTCGGCCATCCTCGTCGACGTGATGCTGCCGTCGTAGCCTCCCGATCCACCGGCGGGGTGCACGCCGGGGCGCCCTGTCGTCAGGGCGGCAACACGATGCGGGATGTCGTTACAATGACGCCGTCCGGCACGGGAGACGGGGCCGGCTGGACCGGAGGCAGCGCATGGGCACGTACAACCACACGGGGCACGTCGTCACCGACCTCGAGCGATCGAAGCAGTTCTACCAGGAGGTCTTCGGCTTCAAACTCTGGTACGAGATCACCCCTCCCGACGATCCGACGGCCAAGCTCACCTGCCTCACGCCGCCGCTCGGAGTCACCGCCTCGTACCTGACCCTCGACGGATTCGTCCTCGAGCTGATGCACTATTCCGCCCCCGGGGCCACCGCCCCCTACCGGCCGCGCACGATGAACGAGCCCGGGCTCACCCACCTGTCCCTCTCGGTCGACGACGTGCGGGCCACCGCGGCGCGGGTCGACCGAGTACGGCGGGGAGGTCATCGAGGAGAGTGACGTGGGTGCGGCCCTGTTCGTCCGGGATCCCGACGGCCAGTTGATCGAGCTGCTGCCGGTGTCCTACCGGGCAAGCCTCCCGCCGAAGCCGTAACCACGCGAGCCGGCGCCGTCACCCGTCGGACCGGAGCCGTGACCCCTCGAAACGGGGCTGGCTACGCTGTGCCCAAGCGGCAGTGCCGCCACCCGCCGCCGCCGTTCGGCTCCGGCGGCGAATCGACGAGGAGACAGCTCAATTGACCTTGACCGGTGAGACAGCCGTACCGCTCCGACACGCAGACCGGTTCTTCATCGACGGCGGGTGGGTTGCACCGTCGTCCGATGCCACCATCGATGTCATCGACTCGGGCACGGAGCAGGTGTACTTCCGTGTCCCCGAGGCCCAGGCGGCCGACATCGACCGGGCCGTGACGGCGGCCCGACGGGCGTTCGACGAGGGCCCCTGGCCCACGATGACCCACGCCGAACGGGCCGGGTTCCTCAGAGGCATCGCCGCCGGCCTGCGGGAGCGGGCCGAGGACATCGGGCAGATCTGGCCCCGCGAGTCCGGCGCCCTCTACGTCATCGCCAAGCACAGCGCCGCCGGCACCGCCGCCGGGTTCGACTACTACGCCGATCTGGCCGAGACCTTCCCGTTCGAGGAGCGGGCGCAGCCCACGATGGGGGAGTTCGGCCTGCTGGTGCGTGAGCCGGTGGGCGTCGTGGGCGCCATCATCCCGTGGAACGCCCCCATGGGCCTCATCACCTACAAGCTGGCGCCGGCCCTCCTGGCCGGGTGCACCGTGGTGCTCAAGTGCTCGCCCGAGGCTCCCGGCGACGCCTATGTGGTGGCCGAGATCGCCGAGGCCATCGGCCTACCCGCCGGGGTGCTGAACGTCGTCACCGCCGATCGGGAGGTGTCCGAGCTGCTGGTCCGCGATCCCCGGGTGGACAAGATCACCTTCACCGGCTCGACCGCCGCCGGCCAGCGGATCGCTTCGATCTGCGGGGAGCGGATCGCCCGCTGCACCCTCGAGCTGGGTGGGAAGTCGGCGGCGCTCATCCTCGACGACATGAACCTGCAGGAGGCTGCGGCCACTCTGGCCCGCGCCGAATGCATGCTGTCGGGGCAGGTGTGCTCGTCACTGACCCGGATCGTCGTCACCCGCCAGCGGCACGATGAGCTGGTCGAGGCGCTGGCCGGCGCCTTCTCCCAGGTCCGTGTGGGCGACCCGTTCGATCCCGCCACCCAGATGGGCCCGCTCGTCTCCGGCCGCCAGCGTGAGCGGGTCGAGGGCTATATCGCAACGGGCAAGGACGAGGGGGCCACGCTGGTCACCGGGGGAGGACGACCGAAGGCGCTCGACCGCGGCTACTACGTGGAACCGACGGTGTTCGCCAATGTGGACAACTCCTCCACCATCGCGCAAGAGGAGATCTTCGGTCCGGTGCTCTCGGTGATCCCGGCCGATGACGAGGAACACCTCGTGTCCACGGCCAACGACACCATCTACGGTCTCAACGCCTCCGTGTTCACCCCCGACGTGGACCGGGCCAGGCAGGTGGCAGGCCGGCTCCGGTCAGGCACCGTCGGCCACAATGCCTTCCGCACCGATTTCGGCATCGCCTTCGGCGGCTTCAAGCAGTCGGGCATCGGCCGGGAGGGCGGGACCGAGGGCCTGCTGCCCTTCCTCGAGACCAAGACGGTGATTCTGGACGGCCCACCGGCCGGCTACCGCTGAGCCGGTCGGCAGTCGGCATTCGCCGTCCGGCATCCGCGCCGGTGCGGCGTTCCGTGCGGTGCCGGTGCCGCGCCGGGCTCGGCACTCTTGTGGGTTGCGGGTGCCCGTGCTTAGGATCACCGGGCCGTGCCGCCGGCGGGGTTCCGCCGACCGGCACCACGTGGCCGGAGCAGGCGGACAGGAGGGATGAGCGTGACGGAATCGCCGCAGTTCAAGCGGACCGAGCTGTCCCGAGAGGGCAGGACGGCCGTGCTCACGCTGGCCAGCGACAAGGTGAACGCATTGGATCGGGAGGTCCTGGACGAGATCACCACGTTCGTCGAGTTCTGCCAGCACGACCCGGGCATCGGCGCGCTGGTGCTGACCGGAGCGGGCAACGTCTTCTCGGCCGGGCTCAATGTGAGCCAGGTGCTGGCCAACGAGAAGAGCTACACCGACACCTTGCTGGAATCCCTCGGGGCTGCGCTGGTCGGGCTCTTCCGGTGCCCGCTGCCGACGGTCGCCGCCGTCAACGGGGCGGCCATCGCCGGTGGGTGCCTCCTCGCCTTCGCCTGTGACAAGCGGCTCATCGCCGACGAGGCGCGGATCGGCGTCACCGAGCTCCGGGTCGGCGTGGCCTTTCCCGTGGTGGCGGTCGAACTGTTGAAGCACGTGTGCGGCCCGCGTGCCGAGGAGCTGATGTTCGATGCCGGGCTCCTCGATGCCGAGGAGGCGTGCCGGTTCGGCTTGGCCCACCAGCGCCTGCCGCGGTTCGAGCTGCAGGTGGCGGCGATGGCCGCGGCCGAGCAGCTGGCGTCGCTCGACCCCGATGCCTATGCGTTGGCCAAGGCATCGGTCCGCCGCGCTGCGCTTACGGCCATGGAGGGGAGCGACCCGGTGGTCGACCGGCAGGTACTCGAGCACTGGCGGGCCGATGGGACGCGGGCAAACCTCGAGCGCCTGCTGGCTCCGAAGGGCTGAGTCCCGACCACGGCCGTCGGAAGGGCCGATCGGGCTTCCTGCGGCCGAGTTTGCCAGTGCCATTCTGACGGATGGGCAACGTCATTCTGATAAAGTTCGGTCGAGCGCGGCCCGATTGCAGCCGGCCGGGAGACGAAAGGAGTCCAGCCATGCCGTCACGGAAGGTCGATTTCCCGGTGTTCGACGCCGACAACCACATGTACGAGACGACGGATGCCTTCACCAAGTACCTCCCGTCCGAGTACGAGGGCCTGATCAAGTACGTCGAGGTCGACGGCCGGACCAAGATCGCCGTCAACGGCCTGATCAGCGAGTACATCCCCAATCCCACCTTCGCCAGGGTGGCGGCCCCCGGCGCCCAGGAGGAGTACTTCAAGAGCGGCAATCCCGAAGGCAAGACCCGGCGCGAGATTCTGGGCCGGGCCATCGACGCCCTACCCGGCTTCTCCGACCCCGAGCCGCGGTTGAAGCTCATGGACGAACTGGGACTGGACCGGGCCCTCATGTGGCCGACCCTGGCCAGCCTGCTCGAGGAGCGGATGCGGGACAACCCTCCCGCGGTCCACGCCGTGGTCCATGCCCTCAACCAGTGGATGCACGAGCACTGGACGTTCGACTACGAGAACCGGATGTTCCCGAGTCCCGTCATCCACCTCGGCATCGTCGACCGGGCCATCGAGGAGCTGGACTGGGTGGTGGAGCGCGGTGCCCGCATCGTCCTCATCCGCCCCGCCCCGGCATGGGGGTACATGGGCCCGCGTTCGCCCGCACTGCCCGAGTTCGACCCGTTCTGGAAACGGGTGGCCGAAGCCGGCGTGCTGATCGGGATGCACGCCTCCGACAGCGGGTACCAGCGGTACGCCAACGAGTGGGAGGGCAGTCCCACCGGTGAGATGACGCCGTTCAAGGGCGACTCGGGGTTCCGGGCCATCACCGGGCACCAGGGCCGCCCGATCATCGACACGGTCGCCTCCCTGGTGGGGCACGGTCTCTGTTCCCGTTTCCCCACCATCAAATTCATCCCTGTGGAGAACGGGAGCAACTGGGTTCGTCCCATGCTCGCCGATTTGGAGCATGCCTGGATCCACTCCCCCAACTCCTTCGACGAGAACCCGGTCGAGGCGTTCAAGCGCAGCATCTACGTCCACCCGTTCCACGAGGAGGACCCCAAAGGTCTCGTCGAGATCCTGGGTGCCGATCGGGTGCTGTTCGGATCCGACTACCCGCATCCCGAGGGCATGGCCGACCCGATCACCTTCGTCGACGATCTCGAGGGCCTGCCCGACGAGGACATCAAAAAGGTCATGGGCGGCAACCTGAACCGCCTGATGGGCTTCTCCGAGGCCGCCTGACCCCGGCCCGAGGGGATGTCGATGCGGTGGGAGCCAGCGATGGGCTGAGTGCCGTGGGCGGATCGTGCCGCGCTACGGTCGTGCCGCGTCGTACCGAGAGCACCGTGCCCCGCCGATCGTCGGCGGTGCGCCGAGAGGAACTCGCGTCCTGCAGGGGGATGCGAGGGAGGAGCCGGCCTGATGGACCTCAATCCGTCGGAGGAACAGCAACTACTGATCGAGGCCTTCGGCGCGCTCTACGCCAAGGAATCCCCTCCCGAACGGGTCCGTGCCTCCGAACCGTTGGGCCACGACGCCGACCTGTGGGTGCGACTGCGTGAGACCGGGGCCATGGAGATGGCCGTCGGCGAGGAGCACGGTGGAGGGGGGGCGTCGCTGCTGGACCTGGCTCTCGTGGCCGAGCAGCACGGTCGCTTCCTCGGATCGGCACCCCTGCTGGAGGCGCAGGTGACCGCCCGGCTGCTGGAACGGGTGGACAACTCCGAGACGAGGTCGATGCTGGCCACCGCGCTGGCCGGCGACCGCCTGATCACCCTGGCCCTGCACCCGCCGACACAGGGCACGCTCACGATGGTCCCGTCCGGGGCGGTGGCCGACGACGTGGTCTTCGCCGACGGGGGACAACTGTGGGCGGCAGCTATCGGCGGGGCCCGCACCAGGGTGGACAACCTGGGCTCCCTGCCGGTGGCCGACATCGACATCGGGGCCGGCGCCCGGCTGTTGATGTCGGGACCGGACGCGGGTGCGTTGTTCGAACGGGCGCGGGACGAGTGGCTGGTGCTGATGGCCAACGCCCTGGCCGGGATGGGCACCCGCTCCCTCGAGATCGGCGTGGAGTACGTGAAGGAGCGTCACGCCTTCGGCGTGCCCATCGGTTCCTTCCAGGCGGTGGCCCATGGCCTGGCTGATGCCGCCACCGGGGTCGACGGCGGGGGCCTGCTGGCCCGGGAGGCCGCCTGGGCCGCAGCCGAGGAGCCCGGTCGGGCGCCGGAGTTGGCCGCACTGGCCTGTGCCTTCAATGCCGAGGCGGCCCGGGAGGCGAGCTACCGCAGCCTGCACTACCACGGTGGGTACGGGTTCATGCTCGAGTTCGACATCCAGTTGTACTTCCGACGGGCCAAGGCCTGGCCGGCCCTGTTCGCCGAACCGTCCTCTCTCTATGCCCGGGCCGAGGGCCACCGCCTCTCCGTCCCTCGGCACGGGGGCTGACCATGGACTTTCGACTCGGTGAACGCAGCGACGCCTTCCGGCAGGAGGCACGGGCCTTCCTGGACGACGCCCTCACCGACGAGGTGCTCGACCAGATGCACCGGACCGGGGTCCACCACAACTGGGACTTCCATCGCGCCCTGGTCGAGCGGGGGTGGCTGGCTCCCGGGTGGCCCGAGGAGTTCGGAGGCCAGGGCCGCGACCCCCTCGAGATGCTGGCCTTCGCCGAGGAGTTCCACCGGGCCGGCGCCCCCACCTACGCGGTGGGCACGACCCTCATGGTGGCCAACATCATCCGCCAGATCGGCACCGACGAGCAGAAGCGGTTGATCCTGCCCCCGGCGCTGGGCGGGGAGATCATCATCGTGCTCGGGTTCACCGAACCCGAGTCGGGCTCCGACGTGGCCGCGGCCCAGACCCGGGCGGTGCGGGACGGCGACGAGTGGGTGGTGAACGGGCAGAAGATGTTCACCACCAACGCCCAGGAGGCCGACTACGTCTTCATGCTGACCCGGACCAGTCCCGACCTCCCCAAGCACCAGGGGCTGACCACCTTCCTGGTGCCGCTCCGCCAGCCCGGCGTCGAGATCCAGCCGGTGCACACGCTCTCGGGCGAACGGACCAATCTGACCTTCTACTCCGATGTCCGGGTGGATGACGCCCTGCGCATCGGCGCCGTGGACGGCGGGTGGGACGTGATGAAGGTGGGGCTGACCCTCGAGCGGGCCGGAGACCAGGGGGGCGAGTCGATCCGACTGCTGGCCATCATGGAGGAGTGGGTCCGGGACGCGGTGGACGAGGACGGACGTCCACGGGTCGACGACACCCATGTGCGGGCCCGTCTCGGGCGGGCCGCGGCGGAGAACGAGGTCACCACCTTGCTCTGTCGCCGGTGCGCCTGGATCCATGAGTCGGGGGGATCGCCCGGGGTCGAGGGCTCGATGAGCAAGCTGTTCGCCTCCGAAGCGCTGACCCGACAGTCGGCCGACTTCGTCGACCTCCTGGGCGCAGATGGGATCCGGAGCCACGGTGATCCCTCGGCGCACGCCTCCGGGGCTGCCGACTACGCCTTCCGCTTCGCCTTGGGCACCACGACCTACGGCGGGACCAGCGAGGTCCAGCGCAACATCATCGCCCAGCGGGGGCTGGGGCTGCCCCGGTCACGCTGAGGCGGGTCCGACGGGGATCTGCCGGAACGGGTCGGCCGGGAGGCCGCTTCCCATTCCGTCGGCGTCAGTCGTCGTCTCTGGCCCGGCTGTAGCCGAAGAACGCCTTCTCCTTGATGAGGTCGGCCACCGCGCCGGGAACCATCGATTCCCAGGTGCTGTCGCCTCCGGCAATCCTCTTCAGGACATCGCGGCTGAAGATGCTGAGGTAGTCGTGCCGGAAGTTGTCCAGGGGGACAAAACTGCCCCGCATGGCCAGATACTCATAGAGCGGGCGTAGTGCCGGCTCGACCTCGAGGCTGTCCACGGTTTGCAGCTCCTCGTCCTCCGTCCGTTGCAACGGGTAGACGTAGATGCGGAGATCGTTCTTGAAGAGCCGGCCGAAGCTCTCGAGGATGCCCCCCGGCAGTTGTGTGTAGAACTTCTCGTCGAAGAGCTCGATGAGGCTCGGCACACCCATGACGATCCCGATGCGCCCGGTCGTCCGTGACGCGATGTAGGCGGCCAGACGGTAGTACTCGAAGTAATCGGAGATCAGGACGGTCAGGCCGCACGCGGCCAGGAGATCGGCCCGGGCCAGGAAGTCGCTGCGGTCGACATCGGACCCTCCGGCCAGCAGGTTTCGCATGGTCAGCTCGGCCAGGGGGAGAACCGGCTGTCCCTCGACGGCCGGGTCGGCCTCGAACTTGGCCAACGCCGTCTCGAGCATGTCGATGTTGACCAACGTCGTCGGCCGGAAGCTGCCCCGCTCGACGAGGACGGCCTTCTTCCGAAGGGCCTCGCTCGGTTGCAGGACGGCGCGATCCGGGCCGAACATGGCCACGCCGCTCAGGCCCAGCTGCACCAACTTCAGCGCCATGAGGCGGTTGTCCACGCGGCGAAACTCGATGCCCCGAAACTCGATCATGTCGATCTCGATCCGGCCGGTGGTGAGCCTGTCGAGGAGGCTCTCCACCAATTCCTCCGGCTCGTGGTGAAGGAAGAACGCGCCGTGCAGCAAGTTGATGCCGACCACGCCGATCGCCTCTTGTTGCAGCGATGCCTCGATGTCGAGCATTCGAACGTGGAGGATGATCTGGCTGGGCTCGTCCCTCGGGTGGGCCTGGAACTTGAGCCCCATCCACCCGTGGCACTCGTTGTTTCCCTGATAGCTGCGGGCGACGACGGTGTTGGCGAAGGCGAAGAACGACGTGGTGTCGCCGCGCTTGTCGCTCAGCCGTTCGAGGTTCAACTGGTGCTCGTGGTCCAGCATGGCCTGGAGCCGGCCGGCCGACACGTATCTGTCCACTTCGCCGTAGATGGCGTCGCTCACCAACATGTCGTAGGCGGATATGGACTTGGCGATCGTCCCCGCCGCGCCGCCGACCCGGAAGAACCACCGGGCGACTTCCTGGCCGGCCCCGATCTCGGCGACCGTGCCGTACCACCTCGGGTCGAGGTTGATCCGGAGCGCCTTTTGATGGGTGTCCTCGCCGACGTGCATCACCGAGTCGAGCACGGCACCTCCTGGCGGACAGGGCGGGCATGCGGTTGGATCATGCGGGCACGCGGTTGGATCATGCAACCCAGGCTAGGAACCCGATGATTTCGGCAGCATGTTCTCCACATGAATCCTGGGTAACAAATCTCCGTCTGCTCCACGAGGGGTCCGGCCGGGACCGTCGTGCCTCCGGCGACCGCCATGCCACCCGCCGGACCGTGCGCTGACACATGGGCCATAGTGGGGGAATGGGTCGACTCCGCGAGTGCCGATGACCGACGACCACGCAGCCCGTCGGGCGGGCAGGCCCCACCCGCGCCAGGTCGCCGTCGTGATGGGGCTGGCCATCGGTGTACTGGTCAGCGCATGCGGTGGCGGTGCGAGCGCGACAACAGGGACGGTGAAAGGGACCGCCACCCCGTGCATCCCTCCGTCCCTGAACAACGTGTCGCGGGCGTGGGACATCGAGGTCGTCCTGCGGCGCGGGCCGACGGTGATCGCCAGAAGGACGGTGCTCGACACCAAGGCCGCCGGCGAGCGGGTCATCGATCAGATCTTCTCCTTCACCGAGCCCCCGGGGTCCTATTCGCTGTCCGGGGTGAGCCCGAGTGGGCAACCGGTGGTGATCAAAGCCGGGGCCACCTCCGGCGTCGAACTGACGGCCCACTGCGCCACGTAGGACGGTCGCCGCCGAGGCGCCGACAATGGACCTTTGGCCCTGTCGCTCCTGGTCAGGATGCCCGAAGATGACGGTGCAACGTCCGAAGAGACACGGAGGCCCAGTGATGGAATTGGAACTGTCGGACCCACTCGTCGAGGAGCTTCGCAGCACCCTCGAGGCGGTCGTCTCCGATATGAGCAGCGAGATCACCGCGACCGACAATCCGACGTACCGTCAGGGCCTTCGGGACCGCAGAGAGAAGCTCCGGGACATCCTGTCCCAGCTGGACGCGGCCAAAGGGCGGTAGGTCCGAAGCGCCGGCATGAGATCCCATCGAACAACCTGGCTCCGGGAGGGGACCGACGGTACCGGCAACGGTGCGGCCGGTCGGCTCTGTCGCCGGAGGCGGCCCGGCCGTCCTGACGGAGGCGGCACGTGACTCGGCAAGCCGGCTCGCCGCCAACCAATGACAAGAGCAGCCCCGTCGCCCCGCCGCCCCCGCCGGCGTGGCGCCACCTCCTCTGGCCTCTGGCCTTTGTGATCGTGGCGCTGCTCTTCTTCGTGCTGCCCCTCGCCCAGGGCGCCAAACAGGTCACTCTCAATTACTCCCAGTTCATGAACGATGTCTCCGCCCACAAGGTCAAGACCGTGACCATCGAGACGAGCGGCAGTGCGACCGGCACCTTGTCCGACGGCAGCGATTTCTCGACGACCATCCCCTCCCAAGCCGGTCAGCCGTTCCTCAATGAGCTGCAGGGGCACGGCGTCCAGATCACGGCCGAGTCGAGCGGTACGTCGTTCGGTTCCGAGGTGCTGTTGTGGCTCATCCTGTTCGCACCGGTCATCCTCATCGGGTTTCTGTGGTGGCGCCTCTCGAAGGGGGCGGCCGGCCGGCTCCAAGGGACGCTGGGAGTCGGAAGATCCAAGGCGAAGGTGTTCGACGAGGAGCGCCCGGAGACGACGTTTGCCGATGTGGCCGGGTACGAGGGGGCGAAGCTCGAGATACGTGAAGTCGTCGACTTCCTCCAGCAGCCGGAACGATATGCCCGGGCGGGCGCGACACCTCCCCGGGGGATCCTGATGATCGGACCCCCGGGCACCGGCAAGACCCTCCTGGCCCGGGCGGTGGCCGGGGAGGCGGCCGTCCCGTTCTTCTCGGTCACCGGGTCGAGCTTCGTCGAGATGTTCGTAGGCGTCGGCGCGGCACGGGTGCGCGATCTCTTCGACGAGGCCCGAAAGCGGGCGCCGGCGATCATCTTCGTCGACGAGATCGATGCCATCGGCCAGCGGCGGTCGGGCACCGGTGCCATCGTCTCCAACGACGAGCGCGAGCAGACCCTCAACCAGCTCCTGGCCGAGATGGACGGATTCGACCCGGCGTCGGGGGTCGTCGTCCTCGCCGCCACCAACCGTCCCGACGTCCTCGACCCGGCGCTCCTCAGGCCGGGCCGGTTCGACCGCCAGGTGACCATTCCGCTGCCCACCCTGCCCGAGCGTGTCGCCATCCTGGAGGTCCACTGCCGCGGAAAGCGCCTCGACGATGGCGCCAACCTCGAGGTGGTGGCCCGAGGGACCCCGGGGTTCTCCGGAGCCGACCTGGCCAATCTCGTCAACGAGGCGGCGATCGTGGCCGTCCGGGACGATCGTGAGGTGCTCGGCGCGGCCGATCTCGAGGAGGCCCGGGATCGGATCATCCTCGGTCGTCGCGAGGGATCGAACGTGTTGCTCCCCGAAGAGAAGCACGCGGTTGCCGTCCACGAAGCAGGTCATGCCCTGGTCGCCGCCTACAGCGAAAAGGCGGATCCGATCGCCAAGGTGACCATCCTGCCGGCGGGTCAGACGCTCGGCGTCACCGAGCAGCTCCCCCTGGTGGAGCGCCACCTCTACGGCGAGGACTACCTCCACGACATGCTGGCCGTGTGTCTCGGGGGCCGTGCCGGCGAGCTGGTGGTTCTCGGGCAGGGGTCGACGGGCGCGGCCAACGATCTGGCCAAGGCCACCGATCTGGCCGTCAAGATGGTCCGAGAGTTCGGCCTGTCGTCGACGGTCGGGTCCGGTGGGTTATCCCGCGGGCGGGTCGGTCTTCTTGGGGGGCGAGGGCAGCTCCCTGTCCAGCCGGCCGTTCGCAGAACAGACCCAGGCGATCATCGACGCCGAAGTGGCCCGGCTGCTGGGCGAGGCCGAGGCGCGGGCCATCGAGCTCCTGAAGGAGCACCGGCCGGTACTCGACAGCCTGGTCGACCTGCTTCTCAAGAACGAGACCGTCGACGGAGCCCAGGTCTACGAGCTGGCGGGCCGGGCCGAGCCTGCCGAAGGCACCGGGATGACGGTGGCCCCCGACCGTCCGATGTCAGTTGCCGGACCACCGACCGCGGCGGCGGCCGGGTGGGTCGTGGTCGTCCCGAGTCCCCGACGATCGGACTCGCTCCTCGAACAGTGAGGTCCTCGAACAGTGAGGTGCGTCGACCACCAGTGAGGTGCGTCGACCACCGGGGCTCACGGCGACCCGGTGCCGGCCGAGCGCCGGTCCGTCACCTCGAGGGACGACAGATCGCTGGCCACCACCACGAGGCCGCCGAATTCGGCGGTGGTCTGGTCGATCCACTCCTGTTCGGTCCCGGGCGCCGGAGGGGGTACGAGATGGGTGAGAACCAGCGTCCCCACGGTGCCCCGCTCTGCTGTCCGGGCCGCCTCCGGTACCGACGAGTGGTAGTCGAGCACATCGGTGAGCCGAGGCAGCCCGAACTGCTCGATGAGATCCCGCCTCACCACCGTGTGGACGAGCACGTCCGCGCCCCGGCACAACTCGTCGAGCCCGGCGCAGGGCACCGTATCCCCGGCGATGACGACCGACCGCTCTCCGTCGTCGACGCGGAAGCCCACGGTGGGCCGGACCGGCGCGTGATCGGTGGGGGCCGCCGTCACCCGGACCGAACCCTCGGAGAAGACCACACCGTGGTCGACCTCGGTCACCGTGGCGGACGGGCGCCAGCTGAGGTCATCGTGGTGGGCCATCCGAAATCCGATGTCGGGCTCGAGCATCTCCTCGGTCGACCGGAGCAATCGTGAGGTTCCCCCGGGGCCGTACACCGGCAGCGGGTTCGGCTGCAGCGACATGGCCCACCGCATGGTGAAGATGTCATTGAGATCGGTGATGTGGTCGCTGTGGAGATGGGTCAGGAACAGGGCCCGGATGGCGCCCGCGCCGGACCCGACGGCGGCCGCCCGCATCAGGACCCCTCTCCCGCAGTCGAACAGGAGATCACCCGCGGACGTGCGGACCAGCGTTGACGGCCCGGCCCGATCGGGATGGGGCAGTGGACTTCCACTTCCCAGGACGACCACTTGCATCGAGCTTCCCTCCCACGATCGGTTGCCGCGGACACGGGCGTGCCGTGACATCGAAGCCCGGGCGACACTAGACGAGTCGACGGACGCCGAGCTGCGAGCCGCGGCGCGGCAAGCACCGGTCCGGCCCTCGATGCCCGTCACCGATCCCCGGGCGGTACGTTTCAGTGGGACGTCCGAAGCGCGGCGCCGGCCGTGCGCGATGGAGGCAATCATGCGAGTTCTCGTCATCGGAGCCGGAGGGGTGGGAGCGGCCGTGGCCAAGACCGCGGCCCGCTGGGGACTGTTCGAACGCGTGGTCGTGGCCGATTACGACGTCGGACGGGCGCAACAAGCCGTGGCCGGAGCCGGCGAGCGGTTCGTCGCCGTCCAGCTGGATGCCCGTGACGAGGGCGCCACGGTGAGCCTGATCCGGAGCGAGCGGGTGGACGCCGTCCTGAACGCCTTGGACCCGCGGTTCGTGATGCCCGTCTTCCGAGCCGCATTCACCGCCGGCGTCACCTACCTCGACATGGCGATGTCCCTCTCGCATCCCCACCCGACCGACCCCTACCGTCTGCCCGGGGTCAAGCTCGGCGATGAACAGTTCGCCCTGACGGACCAGTGGAAGGAGCGGGGTCTGCTGGCCCTGTGCGGTATCGGTGTGGAACCCGGGCTTTCCGACGTGTTCGCCCGCTATGCGGCTGACCGCCTGTTCTCGTCCATCGACGAAGTCGGGGTGCGGGACGGCTCGAACCTGGTGATCGAGGGGTATGAGTTCGCCCCGTCGTTCTCGATCTGGACCACGATCGAGGAATGCCTGAATCCTCCGGTGGTCTGGGAGAAGGGGAGGGAGTGGTTCACCACCGAGTGCTTCAGCGAGCCCGAGACCTTCTCCTTTCCGGCGGGCATCGGGCCGGTCGAGTGTGTCAACGTCGAGCACGAGGAGGTCCTGCTGATCCCCAGGTGGGTCGAGGCCAACCGGGTCACCTTCAAGTACGGCTTGGGCGAGGAGTTCATCGGTGTGCTCTCCGCCCTCCACATGCTGGGACTCGACTCGACCACTCCGGTCAGGGTCGGAGATGTCGAGGTCTCCCCCCGGGATGTGGTGGCCGGATGCCTTCCTGATCCAGCGCGACTGGGGGACCGGATGTCAGGATCGACCTGCGCGGGGACGTGGGTCACGGGCACCGGGGTGGACGGTCGCCCGCGGGAGGTGTACCTCTATCACGCCGTGGACAACGCCTGGTGCATGTCCGAATTCGGTTCTCAGGCCGTGGTCTGGCAGACAGCCATGAACCCCGTCGTTGCCCTCGAGTTGCTCGACTCGGGTGCCTGGTCCGGTCAGGGGGTGCTCGGGCCCGAGGCGCTGCCCGCCGATCCCTTTCTCGACCTCGTCAACAGCCACGGTGCGCCGTGGGCGTGCGAAGAGCGGACTCCGGCCGGGAACTGACGTGTCAGGAGCTCGGACAAGCGCCGAGCCTGATGGAACGAGCCTTCATGGACGAGCCCTAGGGAAATTGCCTTGTGGAAATTGACAATCCCCGTGGAATTGGTCTGGACAGCCCGCGCCCGTGCAGCAACAATGGGATGCCTCGTCGGGTGCGGGAGGCCATCGGGGAGCGGGGTGGTCCGTCCTCCGATTGAACGGGGAGTGAACTGCCCCCGGCGACCTCTTCACTGCGAGGTGCTCGCTGCGACGACATCGTCAAGATTGATGATTGACTCCCCCTGAGACGGTCACTTACCATGCTGAGCGTAACGCTAGTCCCTCAGACCGTCTGGGGGCCGGTGGAAAGGACATAATAATATGAGGCTTCGGTCGAGGGCAGGTTTCGTGAAGCCAGGGGGCTCACTGAAGATTGGGGTCGGCGCCGCTGTCGCCGCGGGCCTCATTGCGTTTCCACTGGTTGGAGGACTGGCAACCGCCGGGGCAGCGCTGCCGACGCCCCCTGGGACTTGTACGCCAGAGGTATTCCAGGTGCATGGAGTCGGGGGTGCGAACCGGGAAATTGTGAAGGTGGACATCCGGGGTGTCTGTTTCAACACCTCGAGCCCGGCCAACTCGGTGATGTTCGGTAGCGTGCCGGCGTCGTTCACGATCAAGACGGACGCCACCATCGTCGCCATCCCACCGCCGCAGGCCGCTGGCACCGTCCCTGTGACCGTGAGCAGCGCCGATGGGGGAACGAGCAAGGTGACCGCCGGCTCGGTCTACACGTACTACGTGCCGAGGATCACCTCCCTCAGCCCCAACAAGGGCACCGTGCTGGGTGGCAACACCATCGTCATCCGCGGTGATCACCTGGCTGCGGGCGGGACACCCACGGTGAGCTTTGCCGGAACGAACTCCTCGTCCGTGACGGTCGTGAACGACCGGGCGCTCAAGGTCGTCGTCCCAGCGCACGCTGCTCCCGGCAAGGCCGCAGTTGTGGTGACCACCACCGAAGGTGCGAGTGCGGGAACCACCAACTACACGTACGTCTACCGGGCCTAGTTCCACCAGGCCTCGCCCCGGGGGGCAAGTTCCCCGGGGGTCGTACAAAAGAGTCAGAACAAGAGCGCCGACTTCGGTCGGCGCTCTTGTCTGTCTCCGGAGGACCTCCAACGACAGGCTGGCTTCAGCTGTTGTCGGCTGCGCAGAGCCTCCGCAAATGGTCCGACGGTATCTTCGGCGTCCCGGGTGTCTCCCGGGGCTTCCAGCCCGTCTCAGCCCACAGCTGGGTCCTCTCTGCTTCACCCATGCTTCATCTGGAGCGCAGGTGCGGTCTTGCCGGACGCGCAGTCCTTTGTCGCAGGTGCGCGTTCGTGTCGGATGGAGCTGGCACCGGCGGACTTCAGGCTTCGGTGGAGGGGGGCGACGGACGCGTCCCACCCCATTCCTCGGGGGCCACGTCGGCCAGCGTCTCCGAGAACGTCCACTGGTGCCCGGCCGGGTCGACGGCGGTGTACTGGCGCTCGCCGTACTCGAAATCGGTCGGCTCCATGATGATCCGGGCGCCCGCGGCCCGCGCCCGCTCGCAGTGGGCGTTCGCATCCTCGACCCGGACCATCACCGAATGGGTGACCTCGCCCGGCCGTGGAGGCCGGCGGTCTCCTCGGACGTCGCCGACGATCACCGCCCCCTCCCCGTAGCTGAGCTGTGACCGATGGCCCTCGCCGATCCGCACGCGCTCGACGAATCCGAACGCTTCGCCCAGCCAGTCCACCGCCTCCCTCACGTCCGGATAGATCAGGACCGGGATGACGGCGGCTGCGGGGATCGAGCGGTTGGCCTTCATGGGGGCCGAAGGCTACCGCGAAGCATCCTGCTCGTCGTCGGGGCCGGTATCGTGAGGGAATGCCCGCCAAGGACGTCCGGGTCGTCGAGGCCTCGGGCCGGACCGTCGACATCTCGAGTCCTGACAAGGTCTACTTCCCGGAACTGGGTGCTACCAAGTTCGACCTCGTCTCCTACTACCTCGACATCGCCGACGCCCTCATCAACGCCGCCGGCGGCCGGCCCGCCCTGCTCGAGAGGTTCCCCGGTGGTGCCGGGGGCTCGTCGTTCTTCCAGAAGCGGGTCCCGGCCAACGCACCGGGCTGGCTTCGGACCACGGTGGTGACCACGCCGAACGGCACCACGTCGAACGCGCTCGTCGTGGCCGACATCTCACACGTCCTGTGGGCCGTGAACCTCGGATGCCTCGGTCTGCACCTGTGGCCCTACCGTGCCGACGACCCCGACCATGCCGACGAGCTCCGCATCGATCTCGACCCGCAGCCCGGGACCTCGTTCGACGACGTCCGCACGGCGGCCGCCCTCGTCCGGGAGCTCCTCGGCGAGCTGGGCATCGTCGGATACCCGAAGACGACGGGAAATCGTGGCATGCACATCTACGTGCGGCTGGAGCCGCGCTGGGACAGCTTCTCGGTCCGCGCCGGTGCCGTGGCCCTGGCGAGAGAGCTCGAGCGCAGGCACCCGGACCTGATCACGTCGAACTGGTGGAAGGAAGAACGTGGAGCGCGTGTCTTCGTCGACTTCAACCAGAACGCACCCCACAAGACGGTGTTCGGAGCCTGGTTCGCCAGACCGCGGGTCGGCGGGCAGGTCTCCACCCCACTGGAGTGGGACGAGGTCGACTCGGTGGATCCGGAGGAGCTGACCATCCGAACGGTACCGGAGCTCGTCCGTCGGCGGGGCGACCCGTGGGCGGGGATCGGCGACGACCCCCAGTCGCTCCAGCCGCTGTTGGACATGGCCGCCAAAGACCGATCCGACGGGCTGCACGACGCGCCGTGGCCGCCCGAGTACCCCAAGCAGCCCGACGAGCCGCCCAGGGTGGCACCGAGTCGAGCGAAACGGGGCTAGGAGCGATGGATCCGGTCACCGCGCTGCGGCGGATCGCCTACCTGCTCGAGCGTGACGGCGCCGACTCCTACAAGGTGCGGGCCTTCCGCAATGCCGCCGTGGCCGTCTCCGAGCTGCCCGCCGGCGAGCTGGCGACCATGTCGCCGGCCCTGCTCCAGAGGATCCCCGGTGTCGGCAAGACGAGCGCGCAGGTGATCATCGATGCGGCCCACGGCGCCACCCCCGCCTATCTGGAGAAGCTCGAATCGGCCGACCAACCGGTCATGAGCGCCGAGGCCTCCAGGCTGCTCGAAAGCCTCCAGGGCGACTGTCACAGCCACTCGGACTGGTCGGACGGGGGGAGCCCGATCCGGGAGATGGCCGAGGCGGCGATGGAGGTCGGGCACCGCTACTGGGCCCTCACCGACCACAGTCCCCGCCTGACCATCGCCCACGGGCTCGATGCCGACCGCCTCCGTCAGCAACTGGACATCGTCGCCGGCCTGAATGCCGAACTGGCGCCGTTTCGCATTCTCACCGGCATCGAGGTCGACATCCTCGAGGACGGGACGCTGGACCAGGATCCCGAGCTCCTGGAACAGCTGGATGTCGTGGTGGCCAGCGTCCATTCGAAACTCCGGATGGATGCACCGGAGATGACGGCGCGGATGCTCCGTGCTGTTCGGAGTCCCCACACCGACATCCTGGGGCATTGCACGGGTCGCATTCTGGCCGGACGTGGTCGTCCCCAGTCGAAGTTCGATGCGGAGGCCGTCTTCACCGCCTGTGCCGAGTCCGGCACGGCAGTGGAGATCAACTGCCGTCCGGAGCGACTCGACCCCCCCGAGCCGCTGCTCTCTCTCGCACTCTCACTCGACTGCGTGGTGGTCGTGGACACCGATGCTCACGCGCCGGGCCAGCTCGAATGGCAGCGACACGGCTGCGAGCAGGCGGCACGGGCCGGCGTCCCCGTCGAACGGGTCATGAACGCCCTGCCGATGGAGGACTTCCTCGCCTGGACGGCGAGCCACGCCGCCTAGGCCTCCGGCGCGCCCCTGGGCCGCCTGGTTACGATGGGCCGGTGCCGCTCCCCGTCGTGCCCCCGGTCTCGCCGATGCTGGCCAAGCTGACCCGGAGCCTCCCCGAGGACGAGGGCCTCTTCTATGAGCCGAAGTGGGACGGCTTCCGTTGCATCGTGTTCCGTGACGGTGACTCCGTCGTCCTGGGCAGCCGCAATGAAAAGCCACTCAACCGATACTTCCCGGAGCTGATCGAGTCCCTACTGGGCAATGTGCCGGACCGCTGCGTGCTCGACGGAGAGATTGTCATCGCCGGACCGGCCGGTCTCGACTTCGATGCCCTGTCCCAGAGGATCCATCCGGCGGCCTCACGGGTCAAGCTCCTCGCCCAGGAGATGCCGTCTTCGTTCGTGGCCTTCGATCTCCTGGCGCTCGACGATTCGGACCTCCGGTCGGAGCCCTATGCCGTCCGGCGGGGCGCCCTCGAGAAGGCGCTCGGGAAGGCCAGACCACCCATCCACCTCACGCCCGTGACGACCCGACCTGACCGAGCGCGGGACTGGTTCTCCCGGTTCGAGGGAGCCGGGCTGGACGGGGTCGTCGTCAAGGCGGGCGACTTGCAGTATCAACCCGGCAAGCGGGTGATGTTGAAGGTGAAGCACGAGCGGACTGCCGACTGCGTGGTCGGGGGGTTCCGATGGCACAAGGAGGGTGGTGTCGTCGGGCTCGTTCCTCCTCGGGCTCTTCGACGACGCCGGCGCACTCCAGCACGTCGGGGTGGCCTCCGGTTTCAGCGCCGTCCGTCGCACCGAATTCGTCGGGACGCTCGAGCCCTATCGGGAGGTAGCCCCGAAGGATCATCCCTGGCTCCACGAGGTCGACACCGCCGGTCGGGTTCCGGGCGCGCCGAGCCGGTGGAGCGGTGGCAAGGACCTCAGTTGGGAGCCGGTGCGCCCGGAGCTGGTGGCCGAGGTGGCCTACGACCATCTCCAGGGTGACCGCTTCCGTCACGCCACCTCGTTCGTCCGGTGGCGACCGGACCGTGCTCCCGGGTCGTGTACCTACTCGCAGCTCGACACCCCCGTTCCCACCGAGCTCGACGAGGTCTTCGGCACCAAGGGGTGACGCCGCGTCAGCGGACCGGTATCGCCGCCGCCCGCTCGGCCAGTCCGGGGTCGCGGAACTCCCGGCACACATCTTCGAACGTCTCCTTCGGCCCTCGCCACTGCAGCGACGCCACGGTACTGAGCAGCGATCTGTCCACCCGGAGCGTGGCCAGGACTCTGAACAGCTCGGCCTGGTCGCGTTCTTTGGCGAGCCGTTCGGCCAGCTTGGCCGCTCCCCGCACCGCGCCCCGGACCTCCGGATCCCACTCGCGCGACCCGGTCGGGTACGTCATCGAAGCTCCCGTAGTGGGCCAGTACGACCGAGGCCGACCGTTTGCCCCAGCCGGCCAACCCGGGGAACCCGTCGGCGGTGTCACCGACCAGCGCCAGCCAGTCGGGGATCGACCCGGGCGCCACCCCGAACTTGGCCCAGACACCGGCCTCGTCGCTCACCTTGCCACTGCGGCGGTCGAGTTGGACGACCCGCTCGCCCACGACGCACTGGGCCAGGTCCTTGTCAGGGGTACAGATGAACACCCGGTCCACCGTCGGATCCTCTGCGGCCACGGCCGCGGCCGAAGCCAGCGCGTCGTCTGCCTCGAGCTCGACCATCGGCCACACGGTGACCCCCAGCGCATCCAACGCCCGCTCGAGCGGCTCGAACTGGGATCGCAGCTCGGGGGCGATGCCCTCCCCGGTCTTGTAGCCGGGCCACAATTCGTTGCGGAACGACTCGATGACGTGGTCGGTGGCCACGCCCACGTGGGTGGCACCGTCGGCCAGCATGCCGACGATCGAGAGGATGACCCCACGTGCCGCACCGATTTCCTCGCCGTCGTCCGAGGCACGAGGAGGTTGTCCGAAGAAGTGCCGGAAGAGCTCGTACGTGCCGTCCACCAGATGGACTTCCATGGCCTCAGTCTGGCAGGTGGACGGCCGACCGGCACCGGGCCCCGCACCGCCCTCGGGCCGGCCGAGCTAGCGGTTCACCGATCCCATGTCCGCGTAGCGGTCGCCCGCCGGTTCTCCCACGTGCTCCTCCAGCCAGGCCATCTCATCGGCACTCAGCCCGACGTCGACCGCGGCGATGTTCTCCTCGAGGTACGTACGGCGCTTGGTCCCGGGGATGGGCACGACATCGTCACCCTGTCCGAGGACCCAGGCCAGGGCCAACTGCCCCGGTGTGCAGCCCTTGGACGCCGCCATTTCCTCGACGTTGGCCACCAGCTCGAGATTGTGATCGAAGTTTCCTTCTGCGAAGCGGGGGAACCGCACCGACCTGGTATCCCCTTCTGGCAGGTCCGAGACGCGCCTGTACGCGCCGGTGAGCAGGCCGCGGCCGAGCGGGCTGTAGGCCACGAAGCCGATCCCCAGCTCCCGGACGGCGGGGAGCAGCTCCGCCTCGACGTCGCGGGTGAAGAGGCTGTACTCGGTCTGGAGCGCCGCGATCGGATGGACGGCGTGGGCCCGCCGGATGGTGGCAACGGAGGCCTCGGACAGCCCCAGGTGCCGCACCTTGCCCGCCGCGACCAGGGAGGCCATTGCCCCCACCGTCTCCTCGATGGGCACCGTGTCGTCCACCCGGTGCTGGTAGTAGAGATCGATGTGGTCGACACCGAGCCGGTCGAGCGACCCGTCGCAGGCGGCGACGACATACTCGGGCCGGCCGTTGATACCGACCCACGAGCCGTCCTCCCTGCGCTCGTTCCCGAATTTCGTGGCCAGCACCACCTCGTCCCGGCGCCCCGCGATCGCTCTCCCGACCAGTCGCTCGTTGGTGAACGGGCCGTACATGTCGGCGGTGTCCAAGAAGGTGCAGCCGAGCTCGATGGCGCGGTGAATGGTGGCGATGGACTCCGCTTCGTCGGCGGTGCCGTAGAACTCGGACATCCCCATGCAGCCGAGCCCGAGTGCGGAAACGGACAGAGGTCCCAGGTGCCGTTGCTTCATGACCGTAACCTACCCGCCCACTCGGCCCGGCAATCCGGGAGGACCCGGCCGGTGTGGGCCGCCCGGGCCGCCCGGCCGATCAGCCGGCCCGGCCCGAATCAGCCGGCCCGGCCCGAATCAGCCCGCCCGGCCCGAATCAGCCGATCTTGCCCAGTTGGCGGAACCACGCCGTGGTGGTGCGGAGGCCCTCGTCGAGGCTGATGGGGTCGTAGCCGAGCCGCTTGTAGGTCTTCGACTCGGCCAGATCGGTCCGCGCCGGTCGCTCGGAATCCGCCTTGGCCGCGATGGCCACCAGCGTCGGCCCGAACACCCGGGCCAGCTCGGGATCGTCGGACGGCTCCACATCGTTCACCCGGTGATCGAGGCCGGCCAGCTCGCAGATACGACTGCATGCCTGGGCGATGCTGACCACATCCTCGGGCCGGCCATCGAGCATGTACCGTTCACCGGCGATACCTCGGTCGAGAGCAAGGATGCAGCCCCGTGCCACGTCCTCGGCGAAGACCCAGCTCACAGGGAACCGCAGATACTGTGAGATGCGCTGGCGGAGCGCGGAGAGGAGCACCCTGTTGAAGCTGGTGATCCCGAGCGCGTTGCTGGCCACCGGGGAGGGGCCGAAGATGGCGCCGGGATGGGTGGTGACGACGTCCTGACCGGCGGCGGCGCGGGCCATCGCGTCCTGGAATGCCGCCATCTTGGTCAGCGTGTACGGGTCCGAGCTCGGCGTGCTCGATACCGGCGCATCCTCACGCTCGAGGCCTCCGGTGGTGTCGAAGAACGTACCGGTGCTGACGGCGACGACCCGGCCCATGCCGAGGGATTCGGCCGCGTCGAGGACGTGCTTGGTCCCTTCCACGTTCACGGCCTGGAAATCGGGAAGGTTCTGGCTCGCGCCTCCGAGGAGCGCGGCGCAGTGGATGGCAGCATCGCTGCCCCGGGCGCCGCGGAGGACATCGTCGGCGTCGGTGATGTCGCCACGGACCACTTCGACCCCCAGAGCCGCGAGTGGATCGGCGTCGGCACCGGCACGGGCGAGGGCCCGGACCCCGTCGCCTCGCTCGATCAGCAGCTTGCACACGTTCGCCCCCGCCAGCCCGGTGGCGCCGGTGACGAACACTGTCCGGCTCATGCAGGGGCCTGCTCGGGAACGTCGGCCAACGCGCTGTCGACCTGATCGGCACTGTAGGCAATCACCGGTGGGCTGTCTCCGAACACATCGAGCGTGTGGATGAAGCGGTGGAGACCCATGGCGTTGGCGCAGGTGAACCCGAGCTCGATGATCTGGGCCGCAGTGAACACCTCACCGAGCTCACGGTAGACACCGTCGTCGATCGCGTGATGGTCGGCCGAGAGGAGGTCGAGGAACTGCACAGCCAGCCGTTCCTGCTCCGTCAGCTGTGAGCCGCCGGGGGCGATGAGACAGGCGACGTCCTCGTCCGTGATCGAATCGTGCTTGCGGGACTGCATGCATGGTTGGCACTCGCCCAACTGCGCACTCCGTATCCGGATGAGTTCGAGGATGCGGCCTCCGAGGAGGCTCTTCTGACCCCATGCGCCCCGCGCCGCGTTGGTCATCAGGATCTGCGATGTCTTGTACGCGAAGATCTGGAGCGGGATCGGGGTTGCGTAGGTCCCGTCCGCCACCCCTTCTTCGATGATCCGTCTCGGCTCTTCTGCGAGCTCCTCCATCGGGATCGGTTGAATCCTTGGCATGCGGGACCCCTCTCGGTCGGTGGCACCAGTCGGATGTATCACACGGTCTGCGAGCCGATGAAGGCCCGACTACGAACCTATAAGGCGGACGCCTTTGTGTCCAAGGACCGGGGCCTCACTCCAATTGGGCCAGCAGCTCGCGACAGCGTTTGGCGTCAGCTGCGACCTTGGCCCGGAAGCTGTCCATCCTGGCCAGCTTGGCGTTCAGCTGTTCGGCCAGCGACTCGTTCAGTTCGAGAGCCTCGAGCAGTGTGGCCTTCTGCTCGGCGCGGGCCTCGTCGGTCGTCGACGTCTTGGTGGCCCGATAGGTGGTCCGCAGCTGGTCGAGCCTGGTCTCGAAGGACAGGAACTCCCTGATCTCGTCGAGGTTCATCCCCAGCACTTCACGCAATTCGAGGATTCGGCCGAGCTGGGTGAGGTCGTCTTCGGTGTAGCGCCGCTGGCCCCCACGGGTGTGGAGGGAGGGACTGAGCAGTCCGAGCTCCTCGTAGTACCGCAGTGTGCGGGGCGAAACCCCGGCCGCGGCGGCCGCGTCGCTGATCGAGATCCCGCAGTCGGCCCCTTTGGCCATGTCGGCGACACCGATGGGCCCCGTCGCGGCGGCGGGAATGACGGTCGCCGGTGGCGGGCTGCCGCCGGTGGTCGGTGCCTTCATGTCATTCCGCCAACAGCGGTTCGGTCTCGGCGATGGCCTCTTGAGCCGACACCACGACAGACTCGGCATCGTCCTTGGTCAGTGCCACTGGTTCCTGGTAGTGGTATTTCCCGCCGCGGAGGAGCGAAGCCACGGCACCGAGGATACAGACGCCGGCCGCGAAGGAGAAGGCTTCCGTGAGCCCGGCGGAGAAGGGCGCTGCGATCAGGTGGGGGAAGAACGCCCGGCTGGTCAGGTAGTGCGCGGTGGCCGGGGGAAGGTGTGAGAGCGCGGCGGGTCCGAGCAGGGTCTGCATCGGGTTGTACCCGAGGAACGCCGCGAACAGACTCCCGACAGGGGGCAGGTGGGACACCCGGATCGCGGTGGCCGGGGCCACGCCCTGGACGATGAGTCCGTGGTAGAGCGAGGATGGCAGTGTCGCAGCCAATCCGAGGATCATCAGCGTGAAGAAGATGCCGATGGACAGGACCTGGGCCGACGAGTTGAATGTGCCGGCCATCCCCGCGCCCGCCCCGCGCTGATCGGCCGGGAGGCTGTTCATGATGCCGGTCTGGTTCGGCGCGATGAACATGCCCATGCCGATCGAATTGAAGAAGATGAGCGCGGCGAAGCCCCAGTACGAGAAGTCGACCGGCAGCCTCAGGAGCAGGATGAAGGTCAGGGCCACGAGGAGCAGGCCGCCGGTGGCGAAGGGCCGTGCCCCGTGCCGGTCGGCCAACACGCCGCTGATGGGTCCGGCCAGCAGGAATCCGACGGTCAGCGGGATCATGTAGATGCCGGCCCACAGCGGAGTCTGGGAGAAGCTGTAGCCGTGGAGGGGGAGCCAGATCCCCTGCAACCAGATGATCAGCATGAACATCAGGCCGCCCCGACTGAGTGAGGCCATGAAGCTGGCCACGTTTCCGGCTGAGAAGGCCCGGATCCGAAACAGGGAGAGGCGGAACATGGGATGGGCCACTCTGGTCTCGATGACTCCGAAGATGGCCAGGATGATGATGCCGCCGATGATCTCGCTCATGACGACGGGACTCGTCCACCCCATGGTGTGATGGCCGTAGGGGAGCAGGCCGTAGGTGATGCCCACCAGGATCAGGATGAGACCGGCCGCGAACGTGAGGTTGCCGGCCCAGTCGATCTTCGCCGGGGTGCGGACCCCGCGGTCCCGAAGCTTCACGTAGGCGAAGACGGTCCCGAACAGACCGAAGGGAACCGACAGCAAGAAGACGAGGTGCCACTCCACCGGGGCCAGGAGTCCACCGAGTATGAGACCGATGAACGAGCCGGCGATGGCGGCCACATTGTTGATACCGAGCCCGAGCCCGCGCTGGTCGGCTGGGAACGCGTCGGTGACGATGGCCGAGGAGTTGGCGAAGAGCATGGCTCCTCCCACTCCTTGACCCACCCGCATGCCGATGAGCCAGAGTGCCGCCGTGGGCCCGGTCATCCACGTGACCGAAAGCAGGACCGAGAACAAGGTGAACACGGCGAAGCCGAGGTTGAAGATGCGCACGCGCCCGAACATGTCGCCGACGCGGCCCAGGGAGACGACGAGCACGGCCAGGACGACCATGAAGCCCATCAGCATCCACAGCATGTACCCGGTGTTGCCGGGGGCGAGTGGGTTGAGATCGATCCCCCGGAAGATGTCGGGGAGGGAGATCAGCACGATGGACTGATTGATGAACACCATGAGGGTGCCGAGCGTCACGGTCGCCAGGGCGATCCACTTGTAGCCGGACTCCGCCGTGGGGAGCGCGGTGGGACTGGCGGGCTGTCGCGGCGACGCCAGCGTGAGCTTCACGTCGCGGTGCCGATTCCCGAGCGGCCCACGGCGGGCCTCCTGCCGGTGTCCATGGCCATAGTATAACGTTAACGTCATAGTTAAGAAACGCGCCGGGCGGGGTGTGCGGCGGGTCGGGCGGTGCAGGCCCCGGGCGGGGCGTACGCCGGGTCGGGCGGCGACGATGGGGGCATCGTGGGTGGAGGAGCGTCGTCGAGGAGGAGTGGATGGGAGGAGTAGGGGAGCGCGCCCACGCCGGAGTGGATGGTCCGGCGTGGGCGCGCTACGACCCAGCGGTCCGCCGACAGCTGCACAGGGAAGGAATGCATCGGACCACTCCTGATTGAACACCACGACCTTGACCGGTGTGTCACCGGATACTGAACCCTCAATGAACATTCTGTGGCGTCAGCCATGAGCATCGACGGGACGGTCCGGAGCTCCGTTCGGCGAATCCGGACCGGCACTATCGTGAACTGGGAACGGGGAGATGAGCATGGAGACGATCGTCAGGGGATGGACGGCACCGGGCTTCGAAGCGGTGCGCGAGGCCTTCCAGGGCAACTTCGATCGGGGGTCGGAGGTCGGGGCGGCGTTCGGCGCGTACCACCGGGGTGAGCCGGTGGTCGACCTCTGGGGTGGCATCGCCGACACGAGGACGGGCAGGCCCTGGGACGAGGACACGCTGGTGCTGGTCTACTCGACGACCAAGGGCATCACGGCCATGTGCGCGAACAGGCTGGCGCAACAGGGCGCCATCGACGTGGACGCACCGGTGGTGACCTACTGGCCGGAATTTGCGCAGGCGGGCAAGGAGCAGGTGACCGTGGCCGACCTGCTGTCCCACCGGGCCGGTCTGGCCTGGACCGATGGCTCGATGTCGTTCGAACAGGCGTTGGCCTGGGACCCCGTCATCGAGGCGCTCGAACACCAGGCACCCTCGTGGCCGCCGGGTAGCGCCCACGGCTACCACGCCACCACGTACGGCTGGTTGGTCGGCGAGGTGGTGCGTCGGGTCGGTGGTCGGAGCCTCGGGACCTACCTGCGCGAGGAGATCGCCGGTCCCCTGGGGGCCGAGTTCTACGTCGGTCTGCCCGGCTCCGAGGAGCACCGCGTCGCCCGGCTGATCTCGTTCCTCGAGTCGTTGGAATCCGGTGGTCCCCTGGCGGGTCTCGACCCCGGCGGGGGGCCGGCGGCCGACGGGGGTCTTGCCGCTCTGGCTGATCAGGCCGCCAGCTATCTGGCCCCGGACGGCCCCCTCTTCAAGGCGCTGTCGGCACCGGGCGGGGCGTTCTCGGATCCGAGCGTGTGGGACGATCCACGTCTTCATGCAGCCGAGATACCGGCGGCCAACGGGATCTGCGACGCCCGGTCCCTGGCCCGTCTCTACGGGGCGTGCGTCGGGGACGTGGCCGGTCCCTCCGGTCAGAGGTTCCGTATCCTGACCTCAGAGCAGCTGGATGCATCGCTGCGTCAGCGGACCGAGGGACCGGACATCGTGCTCCTCGGGCTCGACCTGCAATGGGGCCTGGGCTTCATGCTCAACCGCGGGGTGGTGGGCGCGGCAGGACTCGGAGGTCCCCGCTCGTTCGGCCACTTCGGAATGGGCGGGTCGGCGGGTTGGGCGGATCCGGACATCGAGCTCGGCATGGGCTACGTCATGAACAAGATGGAGATCGGGACGACGGGCGACACCAGGAGCTTCGTGCTGATGCAGGCCTGCATCGACGCAGCCCGCCGGGCCATGTGAGGCTGCGGCACCCGTGGCACCCCTCCGGCTGGCCCGGATGGGGGAGGACGGGACCGACGATCAGCCGGAGCCGAATTGCGGCAGCCAGGGCGCCGTGGCCGCCAGGAGCTCGTCGGTCATGGTGACGACCTGCTCGTAGGGCAGGTGACCGGCCAGCTGGTCGGTGAGCATGGCTTCGATCACCCGGTTGCGGTCCCCGGTCAGTGCCGCGTCGACGGTCAGCTCCTGGGATGTCGTGATCTGACGCAGGTACTCCCCGAGTACGGACCCGACGTAGGCCGTGTCCCGAGGCCGCACCCCGTCGGCTCCGGTCACGCCGATGCACTCCACCACGAGGCCGTTCGGGAGGTTCTCGACCTGGCCCTGGTTGGGGAGGTTCATCGGGAGCGTGCGCTCCGTGCCCGTCGCCACCCCCTCGATCAGCTCGGCCACGAGCTCGCCTGACGGCCACGGCGGGACCTCGTCGCTGCTCAGCAGCTCGGCGACCTCGCGGTCGTCGGCCTCCTTGTCCTTCTGATGGCCGTGGAGGCCGTAATGATGCACTCCCCAGTCCCGCCCGAAATCCGACGACTGGGTGACGAATCCGGGGAAGAACTCGGCGATGTGGGTGTCCGAGGCGCCGGGCAGGACGCCGAAGCGGCCGAACAGCTCGAGCTTGAGCCGATTGTTGGCCACGACGTCTCGTTTGGTCCAGACATCGCCCTCCGACACCTTCTGCCAGTGCATGCCCTCGACCGGCGGCATCCAGATCGGCTCCTCGCCGTGGGTCGAGGGATCTTCGAGGACCGCTCGGAGCATGTCGAATCCGTCAGTGCCGCCAATCTGCATCCGGGTCACGAGCGGCAGGTGGTTGACACCTGCCGACACCGGGTCGATCTCGTGCATCGGCGCGTCGAAGAGCAGGCTCAACGAGAACTTGAGGCCCACCAGCTCGTTGCACAGGCCGACGACCCTGATGTTCGACTCCCGCGCCGCGCCGCGGCACAACGCGGTCAGTGGATTGCTCACGTTGATCATCAGGGCCTCGGGGCATCTGCGCTCCATGGCCCGGGCCACCTCGGTGACGACCGGGACGCTTCGCAGCGCCCGGGTGATCCCGCCGGGCCCGACGCTGTCGCCGACCGGCTGTCGTATGCCGTAGCGGGCGGGGATCTCGAGATCGTGACGCATGCTGGCGAATCCCCCCACGGACAGGGCGATGATCACCATGTCGACGCCGTCGAGGGCGTCATCGAGATCCGATGTCGTGCGAACCGAAAGCCCGATGCCGCGGACCTTGGCGATGTGCGCGGCCACCTCCGCCATCAGGGGGAGCGAGCCCGGGTCCTTGTCCATGAGGGTGATCTCGAGGTCTCGCAAGGCTTCGGAGTTGGCAAAATCCACAAGCAGCCGCGGCGTCCAGTGTGTACTGCCGCCGCCCACGATGGTGATCCGGGGTCCGCTCATCCACCGAACGGTAGCCGCCGGGGCCACCCGGAGGCGTCCATCACCGACCTTCCGGTGGGTGGTCCACCAGCGGCCGGATCGGCCGTCGTCCCGACCGGTTGGCGCTGGTGGCCGGCCCGATGCCTAAAGCTGTCACAACGGGTGACGATACACAGAGATGCACAGAATTGGCAGAGGCGGGTCGTGGCGAAAGATCGTGCGCTGCGTGGGAGCGGTAGCCGTCGGCTTGCTCCTCTTCTCGACCGGCGTTCCGACGGCCCACGCGGCCGCCCCTTCGGGGTGGAACATCGTCCCCGGCCCCGATTCCGGAGCGTCGGGCAGCCATCTCCTGATGGGCACCACGTGCACGAGCACCTGGAACTGCTGGGCGGTGGGCGGAGCCTTCTCGGGTCTGGGCAACAACTCACAACCGGACGCACTGGTCGACCGGTGGAACGGGTCGACGTGGTCGACCGGCCCTGACGCCGTCCCACCGGGAAGCAGGGCATCCCTTCTGTGGGGTGTGAGCTGTATCGGTGCTTCCGACTGCTGGGCCGTGGGCGCGGAGGCGGGAGCCGGAACCGGGCCGAAGGCCCCGCTCCCCCTGGCCGAGCACTGGAACGGCTCCACCTGGTCGGTGGTGCCGACACCCGACGTGCATGCCTATCTCTTCTCGGTCACCTGCACCGGGGCATCGAACTGCTGGGCCGTGGGCAGCACGCTCGACGGCAACAAGAATCTCCTGACCGGCATCATCATCCACTGGAACGGATCGCGGTGGTCCGAGGTCCGGCGGACATCCTCGGGCCAGCCGTTCGACCAGTTCGACTCGGTCACCTGCTCGGGGCCTTCGGACTGCTGGGCCGTCGGGTTCTCGGGTCCGGATCAGATCCAGTACAACCTCATACCCGGTGTCTACCCCGAGGTGTCGGGCAGCGAGGCGTTGGTGGAGCACTGGAACGGCTCGACCTGGACCATCTCCCCACTCCCGCCGGCGGCGACCCCGCTCGGGCAGTACCTCAGCGCCGTCAACTGCACCGGCTCGTCGAACTGTTGGGCGGTCGGAGCGACCATGGACTCCGAGGGCCTTCCGTCCACCACGCTGGTGGAGCACTGGAACGGTTCTGCCTGGACCACCACGCCGAGCCCCGATCCCACCACTCCTGAGGACCTGCTGACCGCGGTGACCTGCGTCGCCGCCTCGGACTGTTGGGCCACCGGAGTCGCCGACGCCTCCCTCGGCCAGAACAACGTCGACCCCAGCCCGTTCATCGAGAGCTGGAACGGCGTGAAATGGTCCGTCGACCCCAGTCCCGACGTCGTGGCCCTCGGCTATCTGGGTGGCGTCGCCTGTCTCCGGAATACCGGCTGTGTCGCCACCGGCTTCGCCATCACCAACGTGGGGAACAACACGACCATCCACACGCTGATCGAGCAGCTGCAGGTCTCCCCGTCGGGCCATCAGGGACTGTGGATGTCGGGCTCCGACGGCAAGGTCTTCAACCTCGGCAACGCGGCCTTCTTCGGTTCGACCGGTGGCATGCCCCTCGACAAGCCCATCGTGGGCATGGCCCCCACCCCCGACGGTGGCGGGTACTGGCTGGTGGGTGCGGACGGCGGGGTGTTCTCCTTCGGGGACGCCGGGTTCCACGGTTCGACCGGTGGCATGCCCCTCAACAAGCCCATCGTGGGCATGGCCCCCACCCCCGACGGTGGCGGGTATTGGCTGGTGGGTGCGGACGGCGGGGTGTTCTCCTTCGGGGACGCCGGGTTCCACGGTTCGACCGGTGGCATGCCCCTCAACAAGCCCATCGTGGGCATGGCCCCCACCCCGGACGGTGGCGGGTACTGGCTGGTGGGTGCGGACGGCGGGGTGTTCGCCTTCGGGGACGCCGGGTTCCACGGATCGACCGGTTCGATCGCCCTCAACAAGCCCATCGTGGGCATGGCCGCCACCCCGGACGGTGGCGGGTACTGGCTGGTCGCCTCGGACGGCGGGGTGTTCGCCTTCGGGGACGCCGGCTTCCACGGATCGGTACCCGGACAGGGCATCGTCAACCCGGTGCCCATCGCGGGGATCGTCGGAACCGCCAGTGGCCTCGGCTACTGGATGGTCGGTCGGGACGGTGCGCTCTACTCCTATGGGGACGCCGGCTTCCTCGGCTCGCTGGTCGGCGCCGACCTTCCGGCACCGGTGGTCGGTGCTGCCACCGGCTGAGGAGGGGAGCGAGCCGGGCACCGGCCGCGGTGTTCCATACTGGGGCCAACCTGGACGGACCACCACGCCGCGCCGAGGCCGATCGACCATGAGAGCCAGAACGATGAGATCAGAGTCGCAGCTCACCACCATCCCGACCCCGGTGATCCACCTGCCGGGGTCGCCCGCACGGGGAGCCCCCATCGAACCGGCGTCGCCTGTATGACCGACTCGGTGGAAGGCGTCCCTGGATCCACCCGGCCGAGACACGGCGACATCGGTGAGCCACGCTGGCCGATGGCGTTGGCGGTGCTCACCGCCGGCGTGCTGCACGGCGTTCTGCCCACCGAGTTGCGGTCCCTGCCTCCCGAGCTTCTGGGGGACGCGCGTTGGTGGTACCTGGTGGTCGTGACCGTCCTGCTCCTCGTCCTCATCATCGGCGACCCCGGCCGGATCGACCGGCAGACCCGGTGGCTCCGAGCCATGACCTTGGGGCTCATCGCCCTCATCTCGGCCGACAACGCCCTGGAGGCCGGCCGCCTGGTGGCCAGCATTCTCAGCACCAAGCCCTTCACTGAGGACGCCAACAAGCTGCTCATCGCCGGAGGGGCGATCTGGGTGTCCAACGTGATCGCCTTCGGTCTGTGGTACTGGCAGGTCGATCGGGGTGGGGCGGCAGCCCGCGCCCGCGGGACGACCGCCAGGCCGGCGTTCATCTTTCCGGAGATGATCAACCCCCGCTTCGTCGAGGCGAACTGGTATCCGAAGTTCGTCGACTATCTCCATCTGTCCTTCACGGCGGCGACCGCCTTCAGCCCCACCGACGTCTCTGCGGTGAAGCCGTGGGCCAAGCTCATGATGATGCTGGAAGAGTCCATCTCGCTGCTGGTGGCCATTCTGGTGGTCGCCCGCGCCGTCAACATTCTCAAATAACCCGGATCCGTCCGTGGGGGGTCGTCGGCGTTTCCCTTGGTTCACGTTCGTCAACGGTCGCCGCGAGCTATAGATTCGAGGGTCTCGCCGTGGCGTGCTCTGATCACTGGGCGAGAGCTCCGACGAGGGGCAAGCGGAAGGCAGGGAGCACCAGGGTGAAGCAGGACGCGAAGGGTCAGGGAGCCAGGTCCGGTGCCGCGGTGAGGGTGACGGCATCGATCAACGGGCGCGAGTCCCGCGCCAAGAAGGACACCAGGAAGTTCTCTTCACAGGACCGGGCCAGGCAGGGGAAGAAGGCGCGCCTCGACGTCCCGCTGGCCATGCACGCCGAGTGGGACCCACCCGCGGATCGGACCGATCCCATCGAGTTGCTCGAACGCCAGGCGGAGACGCGGATAGAAGAGCTTGTCCCCATTCGCTACGGCCGCATGCTGGTCTCGCCGTTTTCCTACTATCGGGGGGCCGCCCTTCCGATGACCGAGGATCTGGCCACGACGCCGACCTCAGGGTTCGAGGCACAGCTCTGCGGTGACGCCCACATGTCCAATTTCGGCGTCTTCGGTTCACCGGAGCGGCATCTTTTCTTCGATGTCAACGACTTCGACGAGACCGCGCCGGGTCCATGGGAGTGGGACGTCAAGAGGTTGGCCGCGAGTCTCGAGATCGCCGCCCGGGAGAACGAGGTCTCGAAGAAGATGCGCGCCCGCATCGTGCAGGGTGCCGTCCGGTCGTATCGGGAGACGATGCGCGAGTTGGCGATGGTATCGATGATGTCGGTGTGGTACGCCCATCTCGATGTCGAGGAGATCCTGCCCCGGTTCAGTGCACTGTTGAACCGCAAGCGGACGCCGAGCGTCTGGAACGCCATCACCAAGGCTCGGGCGCACGACAGCCATCAGGCCTTCGACAAGCTGTGCCACGTGAGCGGCGGTGAGACGAGGATCATCCACGATCCGCCGCTGATCGTCCCGGTGGAGGAGTTCGCCACCGGTCTGGATCCGGACACCACCGCCGAGGCGCTGGCCAGGATCGTGCGGGCCTATCGCCGCACGCTGCAGCCGGACCGGCGGCATCTTCTCGAACAGTACGAGCTCGCCCACCTGGCGCGGAAGGTCGTCGGGGTGGGGAGCGTCGGTACCGATGCCTGGATCGCCCTCTTCCTGGCCCGCGAAGACGGCTCACCGCTCTTTCTCCAGATCAAAGAGGCGCAGCCGTCGGTGCTCGAGCGGTTCACCTCCAAGACGAAGTTCTCCAACCACGGGCAGCGGGTCGTCGTCGGCCAGCGTCTGGTGCAGGCGGCGAGCGACATCTTCCTCGGCTGGGAGCGTTTCTCCTGGGGTGAGGCGGAGCGTGACTACTACTTCAGGCAGCTCCGCGACTGGAAGGGATCGGTGGAGGTCAACGGGATGACCCCCGCCGGGATGGATGTGTGGGGAAGGATGTGCGGCTGGACCCTCGCCCGGGCCCACGCCCGGTCGGGCGACCGCATCGCCATCGCCGCCTATCTGGGGAAGTCCGAGACCTTCGACATGGCCGTGACCGAATTCTCCGTCGCCTATGCGGACACCACCGAGCGCGACTACGCGGCGCTCGAGCGCGCCGTCGGCGGTGGGCGGATCAAGGCCGACGTCGGGATTTAGTACGGCGCCCGGCGGCGCGGCCGTCCCGGGCCGGCTCAGCCTCCCGGCGTACCCGGCGGGGCTGGAACCGGTACCGGGTTCGACAGGTTGACGTGTCGGCCGAAGCAGATGAACACCTGGTGACCCTGTCTGACCACGGGGACGAAGTTGCTCCCCTCGACCTGCACGAACGAGGGACAGACAGGAAATGTCTGCGTGGTGTGGGCGTTGGTCCAGTTGACGATCTCGGTGATGCCGCCCGCGGTGAAGTCGGTGATGCGGTTGGTCCGGGCGATGACGTTCTGCTGGGTCACATCGTTGCCGGCGGCCTTGATCCCGGCGGCCAGGAGGGCGGCCGACTGCCACCCCTGCATGGAGAGCTGGTCCGTGACGTGCTGCGGCTCGTAGGTCCTCATGGCGGACAGGTAGCGTTCCAGGCCCGGGTAGTCCCCGGGAAAGTCGGCGGCGGCGGCGAAGGGGACGAATCCGTTGGCGTCCACGTAGACGCCCTGCATGAGCGAATGGTACTGGTCGAGCAGGGATTGGTCGTAGCCGTTCAACCACAATTGGTGGATCTTGAGGCCGTACTGCTGGATGGCCCGGGCGAGCGTGACGTCGTCGGAGCCCTCTATGCAGCTCACCAGGAAGTTCGAACCGTGTTGGACCATCTGCTGCACGGCCGAGGTGAAGCTCCCTCCGAGAGAGGCGTCGAAGTCGGCGTAGCTCACCTTGATCCCGCCCTTGCGCAGATCGGAGGCAGCGGTGTTGCAGGCAGGGTACGAACCGGGGATCCCCTGCCCGTAGCTGATGAGGGCGACCGATGTGGCGTGTGATTTCTTCACCAGGTAGGCGATGGGAGCGGCGAGGGCGTGGTAGTCCTGGATCGAGCCACCGGCAGCGAAGAGATTGTCGGGGCCGGCCCAATTGCCGCTCACGTTGTAGCCGTAGGTGGGAATCTTGGTCTCGGCGAAGAGGTTCGGTGTGAACCAGAAGGTGGAGATGAAAGCGGCGAAGTCGCCGTCTTGTTCGATGAGGGTGTGGGTCAGCTGGGAGAAGGTGGCTGGGTCACCGCCGTCATCGAGATTGTCGGCCAGGACGAGATTCCGGCCGTCGATGCCGCCCTGTTTGTCCACCATGTCGAAGTAAGCCTGCATCCCGGGGATGAAGGTGGCGAAGTCACCGGCACCGATCCCGGTCCGGGTGGCGATCACCCCCACCCTGATCGCTGTCGACGCCGGTGGCTGCGTCGAGGGGGAGCTCGAAGGCGAGGTGGTCTGTGCCGCCGGACCGGGGCTGTTGCCCGAACAGGACGCGAGGACCGCGCCCATGAGGAACAGGGCTGCGACGACCACTCCGATAGACGAGCGCCCCAGCGGCGAGGGCCCCGGGGACGAGCGGGGTGTCGTGTGCACCGGGCGGGACGCGCCTGTGGCCGGATCGTTCACCTGCATCCCCCTTGCGGTCCCGAACGAACGTGCCCTCCGTCGCTCAGACTAACGCGTCCTCATCTCCGCGACCGTTGGTCGGCTCACGCCATGGGGCCCTCGGGGCTGCACCCGGGAGCCCCTCGGCACCATGCAGACCCCTCGGCACCATGCAGACCCCTCGGCACCATGCAGGAGAGGACAGCGGGAGAATGCCTCTCCTGCATGGTGGGGGGTTGTCAGCGGTCAGTGATGATGTGAGAATCCCGGCCCGAACAGCTTGAGCGTGTTGTCACCGTCATCGACGAACAGCACGCCTCGGCCGTAGGGAGCGATGGTGATCCCGAACAGGTCCCCGCCGGCCCCGGCCGGGTCGATCTGCACTGACGCGACCTGGTGTCCGAACGGAGTGGTCTCGACGATGTTGCCGTCTCCTCCGTTGGCGCTGAGAATGTCACCGTTGGGTGCCAGCACCATCCCGAGCGGGCCGTTGAGCGCGCCACCCGAGGTGAGGGTGAAGCCCCCACCGCCCACCGGCGTCGACCGCCAGAGCGCGGATGGAACGACGGCGATCCGGCTGTTCACGGTGTCGGCGACATACAGCTGGCCCTGGTTCCCGAGGGCCAGACCGGTCGGGCCGACCACCAGCGTTTCGTTCGGCGTCGGTGCGCTCGGCAAATCCGTTGGCGACCACCGTCGAGGTGACCAGTGCCGGCGGCCGGCACGGGTTCAGTCGGATGCTGAGCCGGACCACTGTGCCCTGGTCCACCGTGGCCGGACTGTTGGCCACCGTGCCGTTCAGGACGTTGGAGACGAAGATCTGGGCTCCACCGAACCCGCTCACCGCGGTCAGGTCCCAGGGTCCGTTGATGCCACCGCCCGACCAGGTCTCGACCGGCGTTCCATGACTGTTGAGCACGATCAGGCAGCCGGTTTCGGCTGTGTCCGACATCCCGTCGGTGGTGGGCAGGCTCCCCACCACGACCCAGCCGCCCGGGAGTGTGGTGAGTGCGGTGGTGAGCCCGACACCTCCGGGGCAGGCGCCCGGCAGCGGACCACTGAGTTGGGCGAAGGTGGTCACCGAACCCCATGGGGAGACCTCCACGATGGTGGTGCCGGTTCCCTGCAGATTGGCGGAATTGTCGAAGTTGCTCACCAGGGTGTCGCCCGAGACCAGTTTGCCCACCGACTGAGGGACCACGGTGATGCCATAGGGATTCACATCTCCATTGGCCGGGACGGTCGACGCCACGTTGGTGACCGTGGAGAAGTGCGAGAGGAAGGAGGGAGGCGGCACGGGGGTCGGCATGGCCCCGGCGACGACGGGCAGCGCGAGGGCGACGGTGACGCTCAGGCAACCGGCGACGGCGGCCGCGGCCAGGAGTCGGTGCCGGCGGCCGGTCGCAGAGGGTGCGCCGGTCCGGATCCAGGTTGGTACATGTCTCATTGGCTCATATCTCCGTTGGCTCGTAGACCCCCCGATAGCAGTGAATACGCCCGGAGGGACCCGCCTGTTCAACGGGAATCCGAGGACACCCGCGTTGCCCGTCCGGTCCGGCGGCTCACCCCTGGCTGTCACGACCAGGATCACCAGGGCGGCCCTGCGACCGGCCGGATCCCGGCACCGCGGTCCCCGGCTCCACTACCGTCATGCCCGTGGGTGTGCCCCGATGAGACGGAAGGCGCTCGGAGCCGTTCTGGCGGTGGGCCTCGTGTGCCTGACCCTGAGCGGGTGCGGGAGCTCTGCCACCACGTCGACATCCCCTCGGACGACAGCTCTGGTGAGTGATCCGGCAAGCCTGGTCGATCCGATCGACGGCACCGGAGTGGGGTCAACCAGCCCCGGCGCAATCGGCGAATTCCCCGGTGCGGACCTGCCCTTCGGGATGATCCAGTGGAGCCCGGACACCACACCCAACCGTGCCGGAGCGGGCGGTGGGTACTCCTATTCGGACTCCCACATCTCCGGTTTCAGCCTGACGCATCTGAGTGGCACCGGCTGTGCGGCCTACGGGGACGTTCCCATCCTCCCGACGGTGGGAGCCATCGGTTCCGCCCCCGAGCGCGACACCGCCTCGTTCTCGCACTCCAGCGAGCAGAGCGCGCCCGGACGATACGCCGTGACCCTGGGCCCGTCGCCGGTGAGAACGGACCTGGCCGTCACCACCAGGACGGGCATCTCCCAGTTCACCTTCCCGCGCACCCGTGAGGCGAACGTGCTCTTCAAGGTGGCCGGTAGTGCCAACCCGGTGAGCGAATCGAGCGTTCACCTGGTCGGGCAGGACGGGATCGCCGGTCAGGTGACCAGCGGTCAGTTCTGCGGGACCGGAACCAACTACACGCTCTACTTCGATGCGACGTTCAACCGACCGTTCGCTTCGGCGGGGAGCTGGAACGGCTCCACCGTCTCTGCCGGCAGCACGTCCTGCCAGGGGGCCGCATGTGGCGCCTTCGTCACCTTCGACGCCGAGAGCAACCAGGTCGTCCTCATGAAGGTGGGGATCTCCTTCGTCAGCATCGCCAACGCCGCCGCCAATCTGACTGCGGAGGACCAGGGTTGGTCGCTCGACCGGGTGGAGTCGCTGGCAACGGCAGAGTGGAACGGCATCCTGCGCGGTATTCGCATCGGCGGCGGCTCGACCGCGCAGATGCGGACGTTCTACACCGCGCTCTACCACTCACTCCTCTTTCCCAATGTGGTCAGCGATGTCAACGGTCAGTACGACGGAGCCGACGGGAAGGTCCATCAATCGACCACCAGGACCCAGTACGCCAACTTCTCCGAATGGGACATCTACCGCTCGGAGATCGAGCTGGTGTCGCTGCTGGCTCCGTACCAGGCCGGCGACATGGTGCAGTCGCTGGTCAACGACGCCGAACAGGGGGGCTGGCTGCCCAAGTGGGCGATCGTCGGCGGCGACTCCGGGCAGATGAACGGCGATTCGGCGGACCCGATCATCGCCGCCGCCTACGCCTTCGGCATCCGTGACTTCGACGTGTCGGCGGCGTTGGCGGCCATGGTCAAGGGGGCGACCCAGGACGAGACGGATCACGGGTTCGAGATCGAGCGGCAGTATCTCGACCAGTACCTGGCCCAGCATTACGTGAACGCCGCTTCACTCGATCTCACGTCGAGCAACTACTCGATCGGAGGTTCGGTGACCCTCGAGTACGCCATCGACGACTTCTCGATCGCCCAGCTCGCCCTGGCCCAGGGAGATCAATCCCTGTACGAGAGCATGATGCAGCGGGCCCACAACTGGCAGTACCTGTTCAACCCGGCGACGGGCTACGTGCAGGCACGCAATGCGAACGGGACCTTCCCGGCCGGGCCCGCGTTTCAGACCTCGCTCCTCGAGCCTGGTGGGGAGCTCGGATTCGAGGAGGGCAATGCCATCCAGTACACATGGGCCGTCCCTCAGGACCTGTCGGCGCTCTCCAGTCTCATGGGTGGCAACGCCCAGGCCACGAAGAAGCTCGACGACTTCTTCACGGTGCTGAATGCCGGCCGGGACCGCCCCTTCGACTGGGCCGGCAACGAACCGAGCCTGTGGACACCGTGGGAGTACGACTACTTCGGCGCACCGTCTCGGACCCAGGCCGTCGTCCGGAAGATCGCCGACGACCTTTACTCCGATACCCCCGTCAACGAGCCGGGCAACGACGACCTGGGCGCCATTTCGTCGTGGTATGTCTGGGCGGCGATCGGCATGTACCCGGTCACCCCGGGCTCGGCCGATCTGGCCCTCGGCAGCCCACTGTTCCCTGACATCTCGATCACCCTGCACAACACCAGCAAGAAGATCGTCATCCATGCGCCGTCGGCCTCGGCCTCGGCTCCGTACATACACGCCTTGAACGTCACCGGAGCCGACCTACCCCGGGCGACACCCACCTGTGGGTCCGGAACCTCCTCGTCGTCGGCCTCGTCGACCAACTGGGACCAGCCCTGGCTCCCATCGTCGATCCTCGAGACCGGTGGCACCCTGACCTTCGGCCTCTCGTCGGCCCCCGATCCCGGGTGGGGCTCGGATCCGGCACTGAGCCCGCCCTCGTTCCCTTCAGGCCGGCTGCCGGCCGTCGGGTTCTCGATCCCGAGCGGGGGGTTCTCGATCCACGCAGGTCAGACCAAGACGCTCGCGCTCGGGATCCAGCCCTCGGCTCCGGGCGGTGTGGCCGTTCAGTGGAGCGCCGCCGGCAGTCCGGGCGGAGTGACGGTGTCGCCCTCCAGTGGCAGCCTCACGATCGCGGCCTCCACCGGGAACTCCGGTCAGCCACTCGCGCTGCAACCCGTCCGCGCCGCGAACCCAGGACCTGACGGTCGGCGCCACTGCTCCGGGGTCCTACCTCCTCGATATCCGCCTGGAGACGAGTGGGGGAACGGTCCTCCCGCCCGTGGTGGTCGACGTCCACGTCACCAGCTGAGCGGGCACTCGCTCCGGACGGCGGAGCGCCGCGTCAGGCGGAGCGCCGCGTCAGGCGGAGCGCCGCGTCAGGCGGCGGCCTTCTCCAGGATGTGCACGCCACAGGCGGAACCGAGGCCGATGACATGGGTCAGTCCGACCTTCGCTCCGGCGATCTGACGGTCACCCGCTTCGCCGCGCAGATGGGTAGCCACCTCCCACACGTTGGCGATCCCGGTGGCGGCGATCGGATGTCCCTTCGATTCGAGGCCGCCGGAGACGTTGACAGGCGTCGATCCGTCCCGCCAGGTGGCGCCGGAGTTGAAGAAGTCGACGGCCCCTCCGACATCGCACAACATCAGGTTGTCGTAGTGGACGAGTTCGGCGGTGGCGAAACAGTCGTGCAGCTCGACCAGGTTGAGGTCGGACGGCCCCACGCCGGCCTGCTCGTATGCCTGTTGGGCGGCGTTCCGGGTCAGGGTGTTCACATCGGGGAGGATCTGACACGACTCCTCCCACGGATCCGTGGTCAGGATGGACGCCGATATCTTCACCGCCCGTCGCTGCTGCTCCAGCGAGAGCGTCTTGAGCTTCGCCCCGCTGACCACCACGGCCGCGGCCGCTCCGTCGCAGTTGGCCGAGCACATCGGGCGCGTGTTGGGGTAGGCGATCATGACGTCGCCCATGATCTCCTCCAGGGTCATCTTCTTGGAGTAGGCCGCCAGCGGGTTGAGCGTCGAATGGGAGTGGTTCTTTTCGCTGATCTTGGCGAAGAGCTCGAAGCTGGTGCCGCCGTAGCGATGGCCGTACTCCATCCCGATCTGGGCGAAGACGCCGGGCATGGTCTCGGTGCCGATTCGTCCGTCGACCGGGGCCACCCCGCCGTAGCGGCCCGAGGGCTGGAAGGTGCCGGAGTCGTCTTTGCGGCTGCCGCCCGAGAGCAGCCCTGCACCCGACAGCTTCTCCACCCCGAAGGCCAGACCCATGTCGGCCTCACCCGCCTTGACGGCCAGACAGGCCACCCGCAGCGCGGTCGCGCCCGTGGCGCAGGCGTTGGCCACGTTGAAGACCGGGATACCCGTCTGGCCCAGCTGCTTCTGCAGCTGCTGGCCGATGCCGGCATTGGCCGCCATCAGATTGCCGGCGCCGATCACACCCATGTCCTTCATCTCGACGCCGCCGTCGGCCAGGGCGCCGAGCACGGCCTCGGAAGCCAGGTCCACCAGGTCCATCTCAGGGTGCTTGCCGAACTTGGTCATGTGGATACCCAGGATCCAAAGATCGTCGGATGCCATGGTGCTCAACCTCCTATGGGTTCGAACCCGAACCCGATCGCTTCAGTGCCGTTGTCGTCCGTGCCGATCACCTGGGTGGCCAGCTGGACCTTCATGCCCAGCGTGACATGCTCGGGATCGGGCTCCACGTTGATCAGGTTTGCCCGCACACTGGTCCCGCCGCAGTCCAACAGCGCGGCCACGTAGGGAACCGGAACACCGGGAGCGGCGAAGGCCACGATGGTGAAGGCCTTCACCTCGCCTTTGGTGGAGATGTCGACCTTCTTGAATTCGGTCTTCCCGCAGCTGGCGCAGGCATTCCGCCGATCGAAGAAGCGGGCGCCACATGTAGTGCACTCATTGGCTACCAGGTGCGGGGCATCACCGAGCACCAGATAGTCGACCAGTGGGATCTGCTTGTCCATCGTCCTTCTTCCGTCATCCGTGCGTCGAACGTTCTTCCGACACCGTAGTGGCAGTGTGAAATCGACGGCTAGTTGGGTGCCGAAGGGACCGGTGGCTCGATCTGCTCCATGAATTCGAGCCTGATCCCGCCGGGAGCGCTGACGAAGGCGATGCGCCTCTTCCCGAAGGTGCCCTCGACGACCTCGGGACCCCACACCACGTTGTGGCCCTCGAGTTGGGCATCGAGATCGTCGGTGAACAGGGCGGGATGGAGGAAGCCCTCGTCAGGGAGGTCCACGTCGTCCTCGTAGATGGCTTGGGTGAACAGCGTGATCATCACCGGTCCGAGGAAGACGTCGGCACGTTCACCGTTGTGCCAGTGCATCCGGTCTCGCACCTCGGCGCCGGCCGCTTCGTAGAATTGGCAGGCGGCGTCGAGATCGTTCACTTTCACCGCCAGATTGGCCAGTCCGGTTACGGGCACGTCATCTCCTCGTCGGTGCTCGGCATCGGAGGAGTCTAATGACGGCAGCAGCGCCGACCCGCCGGCAGCGGCCCGTCAGGTGGCGAACGAGAACAGGAACACCTGGGTCGCGTATGCCACCAGCCGGGGCCTTCCGGCACCGTCCACCCCGCAGTCCCACAGGGCCATGTCGGCCGAGGCGTAGCCGTCGCCGGCGAACCGGGCCCGGTTGTGGGCCAGCACCCACGGAGAGCGACAGTGGTCGAGGAGGTGGACGGTGAGGTCGGCGCTCGGGGCGAACCAGCCCCGGTCCCTGCGGCCGACCTTTTCGGCGACCGCTCCGGGCATGGTGTCGGCCAGCACCACGAGGGCCAGAGGATCGAGAGTGCCGTCATCGAGAAACGGGGGATGGTCGAATCGGTACCACGTGGCCGTCTCCGCCCGGTCCGGGATGTACTCCTCCCAGAACGGGTGACCGAGCGCCGGCCGTCCCTCGACGTGCTGCGTCCAGAACGGGGTGGGTTCGAACGGGACCACTCCCGGCGGCGGGGGATCGCGGTAGGAGCGGCACTCCGCCGGAGGCGGGATCCCGGCCGGCGGATCGAGATCGGTGAACGTGAAGCCGGGCCTGGTCGAACCGAAGATTCCCGTCGTGACGTGGCCGCGGGCGGCGCCGGGGTTGGTCACCTCCGAACGGAGGTGGGACATCGAGCGCCCCCGCCTGAGCAGTTCGACTTCGACCGACACCGGGCCGTGGGCCACCTGGGCGACGAAGGTGGTGTGTAGGGAGCGGAGCTTCTGGGCCGTGTCGTCCAGGAGGTCCGCCATCGCCCGGAGGGCGATGGCGGTGACGATCCCGCCTTGTGGCAGCGGTCGGAGGTCCCACGACTCGTGGATGGATCCCTCGTATCGCCCCGGGCCTGCGGGAGTGACGGTGGTGACGGTCGAGAAGCGGTCGCTCACGGCATCCGATGCTCGCCGTCGCCGTGTCCGGGTGTCAAAGGCGGATTGGAACCGGGTATCGCTCGGGACCGCATCGTCGGGTCCGGCCCGCGCCGGTCTGATTCCCACCGTTTCCCCTGGTCAGGATCGGAACGACTTCGACTATGGTCACGAAGGTGGCAACAATCCGAAGGTGCGGGGCGCACGCCGGCTCCGAGGGGATCCGATGAACATCGTGGTCAGCAACGTGAAGGGTGGGGTGGGCAAGACCACCACGGCCGTGTACTTGGCCTCTGCCGCCGTCGACCGGGGTTGGTCGCCGGTCTTGTTGATCGACTGCCGACCGCCAGGCCTCATCGGCAGAATGGCTCGAGGAGAGTCCGATCGAAGGGGTCGATCTGGTGGAGGCACCGTCGGAGCGGACGGTTGCCCGTGCGCTGGCCGGCGGCAAGGGACTGTCCGTGGTCGACACGCCGCCCGGTGACGAGCGGATCGTCCGGGCAGCGCTCGACCGGGCCGACGCCGTGGTGATCCCGACCCGGGCCGGTGGGGTCGAGTACTCGCGAGTGGTGGCCACCCTCGACATGATCGGTGACCGGATCCCCCGCGGTGTGGTGATCTGTGCCGCCAGGCTGGGCACCAATGATCTGGCCGAAGCGGTGGCGTGGTGGACCGATTCGAAGGTTCCTATCTGGGGGATCGTCCCCGAACGGGTGGGGATTGCTGCCGGTCCCGAGGGCAGGCTGTACCGGGACGGCCTCGAGGCCTATGACGCAGTGCTCAAGAAGGCGCTCAAACGGGCGCTCCGCAAGCGCTCCGGTTGACCCTCAGCCGTCGAGCCCGTCGAGCCCGTCGAGCCCGTCGAGCCTCGGGACCGTCGAGCCCCTCGGGACCGGCGGGCACATCCACCGCGTGCTCCTTGAGCGCCTCGAGGGGGACGGTCTCCAGCGCCGCCTCGTGGGTGGAGGCCAGCACGACGTAGGCCGCAGCGCCGTCGAGGTGGGCCCGCAACCAGTTGGCCGCAGTCACACACCAACGGTCGCCGGGCACGAGGCCGGGAAACCGGTACTGCTCGATCGGGGTCGACAGGTCGTTGCCGATGCTGCGCTGGTGCTCGAGGAATTCGGCGGTGACCACGGCACAGATCGTGTGGCTGCCGAGGTCTTCCGGGCCCGTCGAGCAGCACCCGTCCCGGTAGAAACCGGTCATCGGATCGGTGCCACAGGGCTCGAGTTCGCCCCCAATCACGTTGCGATCGGTCATTGGAGCAGTATCGCTCACTTGTCCGCGTCGACCAAGGTGGAGCGGGCCCCTACCGCCCCATGCCGCACTTCCCAGCTCGGCGCGGTCGCCTTCGGGCACGCCCACCGGCGCCGGTCGGTGCCGAACGTGTCGAACCGGCGACCTCGTCTCAGCTGGCTTCGATGAATTCGACCACCACCCGGGCCAGTTCCGGGCCCTTGTCCTCTTGGAGGAAGTGGCCTCCGCCGACGATGGTCACGTGGTCGCGTCCCTTGGCCCCGGGTATCCGGGCCTGGAGGGCGCGGTCTCCTCCGGCGGTGATCGGATCGCCGTCGCTGAAGGCGGTGAGGAATGGGGTGTCGACCGTCTCGAGGACTTTCCAGGCCTCGCGGTTGGCCGCCGAGGCGGGATCGTCGGAGGAGATGGGGACCAGCGTGGGGAACTGTCGGGCACCCTCGGTGTACGACTGGTCGGGGAAGGGCGCGTCGTAGCCTGCGATGACTTCGGGAGCGAGCTCGGTGGCGCAGCCGAGATTGATGATCGTCCCGGTGGGGAAGGTCTCCACTTCCTGGGAGAATTTGAGCCATCCGAGGAACGCTTCGCTCGGCGTGCCGTCACCGGTGGGCAGAAATGTGTTGGCGGCCACCACCCGGTCGAATCGATCGGGGTGCTCGGCGAACAGGCGGAGCCCGATGAGACCTCCCCAGTCCTGGCAGACCAGCGTGGTACCCGACAGTGCGAGATGATCGAACAGCAGGGCGCGCATCCACTCCACATGGCGGGCGTAGGTGTATTCGCCCCGCGGCGTCGGCTTGTCGGAGCGGCCGAACCCCACCAGGTCGGGGGCAACCACCCGGAGGCCTGCTTCTACCAGCACCGGGATCATGTGACGGTACAGATAACACCAGGACGGCTCTCCATGGAGCAGGAGCACGACCTGACCCTCAGCGGGCCCCTCGTCGAGGTAGTGCACCCGCAACGTGCCGCCGTCCTGATCGGGGATCTCTGCGTAGTGGGGCTCGAAGTCGAATCCGGCAAGACCCTCGAAGTAGCGGTCAGGGGTTCGTAGGATCTCCATGCGGCTGAGTGCCTCCACTTCGTGTTGCGTCCCGACCGGGCTCTGTCGCCTGAGCTGACGTTGTCGGTGACCGGGCTCTGTGTCCGATCTGTGTCCGAGCCGACCGTGCGGCCGGGACGGGGTCTCTGATCGAGAGGCCGTCTCATCTGGCAGGGCCGTCTCATTTGGCATCGGTTGTGCCGCTTTTGGACACTACCAGGAGGCCGGATGCCCCGGCCCGGCCGACGGCAGGGCTCAGCGGAGTGCGTTCTTCACGAAGTCGCCGGTCCCGTGCCCGGGATCGAGCTTGGCCCCGCCGTGCCAACTGCCACGTAGATGGCGGCGAACCGCGGCCGGCCCGTCGGCTGTGCCCCGGGCGGCGCCGTGCCAGAGGTCGGCGTGGTGGAACAGGACGTCGCCCCGTTCCTGGTACAGGGCGATCTCCCCGGGGACCCGCTCGAAGCCGGCCGGCATGCCGGCGGTTCCGCCGAGGTGGCTTCCCGGAAGGACGCGGAGGAAGCCGTTGGCCGGAGAAGTGGGGTCGAAGTGGACGGTGAAGGCGACTCCAGGCCAGATGCCCAGGTGGGGGCCGGACTGGTGGTCGGTATGCCATCCGATCCGGGAATAACCCGAACCTGGGTCGGGTCGGGCATCCTGGTAGACCACGCCGAACTGCTCGTAATCGAGGAGCCATGCGTTCGGGCCGAGAATGCGGCCCGCGACGTCGACGACAGCCGGGTGGTGGACCAACCGGTCGGCTTTGTGCGAGGCGGTGGTGGCGAAACAGACGTAGTGGGCGAACGGCCGGCCGTCGATGGTGGCATCGGGCTCGTCCAGGATGACCGTCCTGTGGCGGTTTTCGAGGCTGCCCTCGACCAGCCGCCGTTGCGCTCCGGCGAGTTCGTCCTCGACCTCGGCCAGCATCGTCTCGCTGAAGACGCCCCGCAGGGTCGCATGCCCGTTGACCTCGAAAAACGACAACAATTCGTCGAGCTGGCCGGAGCGGAACACCCCGGCCCCAGCGGAGCTCATCCCGCCTTCCGGGGATGGGGGCCGGATCGTTCGGAGGGCACCTCGGGAATTCTAGAGCTCACTTGCTCGGGCCGGGGTCGGGCCGAGGCAGGGCCGGCGCCGGCCCGATGCTCCGGCCGGAGACCGGTCGACACGGACGCCGGCGGCGGGGTGCGAAAATTTCGGGCTCGAGGCGGGTGCAGCTGTTGCAATCGACCATCTCATCCCCTAGGTTGCGCCGTGGTTGAAGAGTTAAACGGGGGGGTCCGGGGTAAGACTGCGTCAGCCGATCATGTCGGAAAGGGAGGGGTGGACGGCATCGTCCACGCCGCGTGAAACCTAAGGAGAGACGCAGATGAGATCAAAACGAACGAGGTTCGTTCGACTTACATCGCTGGGCGGCGCGCTGATGCTCGTGATGAGCGCCCTGGCGGTGTTGGGGGTGGCTGCGACTCCGGCGTCCGCGGCATCTGTCAATGAAAACTTTGCCGGCTACATCGGTGAGTTCGGCCTGTACACCTCGATCTCGATCGGCGCAAACGTCACTCAGCCTGCGCTCGAAAAGCCTGGCGGCACGTTCACCACGACGTTCGGTGGGGGTAGTCAGGTCGTCCCGACCACCCAGAGCGGGTTCAACATCAATTACATCAACGGGCTGAATGACGTCGTGCCCGTACCGTCCGGAGCGACGTTCAAGTCTGGAAGCCTTTCGACGGGCCTGACATGGACGTTCGTGAACAAGGGCGTCACCACGCATGGTCCCTACGACGTGACCTACTGCACGGGGGCCAGTTCGACCTGCACGGCCACGCCCCACTCTGCGTCCTTCCTCGGGAGTACCTCGACCCCGTACATCCAGACAAGCACCGGGTCGGCTCATTTCGCCGGCGGTGGGACCCTGACCCTTCCGAGCTGGAGTGTGTCATTCACCGCGTCGGGTGCAACCGGGACGACCATCCAGACCACGATCAGTGAGTTCGACACCGACACCAACCTCGCCGGTATCGGTGCCGTGCCGGTCGTCGCCTACCCGTCCGGGGTGTTCAGCGGCACGCCGAGCTCACCCCCGCCGTACGTCTTCCAGCCCCTGGCCTCGACCACCATCGGTGTGATCACCCCCATCGTCAACGCCGTGCTCCCGAACGCCGGCCCGGTGGCCGGTGGGAGCACCGTGACCATCCACGGCTCCAACCTGACCAGCCCGACCAAGGTCATGTTCGGGTCCAAGGCGGCCACCAGCTTCACCGCCGTGGCTCCCGGCGTCATCACCGCGGTGGCCCCGGCGGGCACGGCCGGCTCCACGGTCAATGTCGTGGTGACCTCCCCGAACGGGACCTCGGCCACCAGTGCGGGTGACCAGTTCACCTATACCAACGGTCCCATCGTGACCGGGGTCAGCCCGAGGATCGGTCCTCCGGCCGGTGGCACCTCGGTGACCATCACCGGTGAGCAGCTGACCGGGGCTTCGGCGGTCGACTTCGGGTCCACCCCGGCGGCCGCCTTCAACGTCGACTCGGCCACCTCCATCACGGCCACGTCACCGGCCGGCACCGGTGTGGTCGATGTGACGGTCAAGAACGCCAAGGGCACCTCGGTCACGAGCTCCCAGGACCGGTTCAGCTACAACACCGGCTACTGGCTGGCTGCGGCCGACGGCGGCATCTTCAACTACGGGAACGCCCCCTTCGAGGGCTCGGCCGGCGCCATCACCTTGAACAAGCCGGTGGTGGGGGTGGCTGCCACCCCCGATGCCGCCGGCTACTGGCTGGTGGCCTCCGACGGCGGGGTCTTCTCCTACGGGGACGCCTCCTTCTTCGGCTCCATGGGCGGCACCCCCTTGAACAAGCCGGTGGTGGGCATCGCGTCCACCCCGAGCGGGTTCGGCTACTGGGAAGTGGCCTCCGACGGCGGGGTGTTCTCCTTCGGGGACGCCCTCTTCCACGGGTCCATGGGCGGCACCGTGCTCAACGCCCCCGTGGTCGGCATCGCCTCCACCCCCGACGGCGGCGGCTACTGGGAAGTGGCCTCTGACGGCGGGGTGTTCTCCTTCGGGGACGCCGCCTACTACGGCTCCATGGGCGGCACCCACCTCAACCAGCCGGTGGTGGGCATCGCCGCCACCCCTGACGGCGGTGGCTACTGGCTCGTGGCCGCGGACGGCGGGGTGTTCTCCTTCGGGGACGCCTCCTTCTACGGCTCGGCCGGCAACATCACCTTGAACAAGCCGGTGGTGGGCATCGCCGCCAACCCGAACGGCGGTGGCTACTGGCTGGCCGCCTCCGACGGTGGCATCTTCAACTACGGCTCCGCCGCCTTCGACGGTTCGGCCGGGGACATCGTCCTCAACCAGCCGGTGGTGGGGGTCACCGCGGGCTGAACCGCACCAGCCCGTTGTGTACGAGAGAGGACCGGGGGCCGTGCGCCCCCGGTCCTCTTCCATGTCGGGACCACCCCTTCCAGGTCGGGACCACCCCTTCCAGGTCGGGACCGGCCGCCCTGTTTGCCAGCCGTCGGGTGGGCCGAGGCCGGCTCCCCGGGACCGGCAACCTCCCTTGCCATCTTCAAATTTCAGAATTGCCCGATTTATCGCCCACAGCCGATCGTTCTGATGACCGAAACGGCACGTCTATCGCCCACAGCCGATAATTAGGCCAATTCCGAAAATTGAAGACACCACTGCGGTCCGACCCCGAGCCCCGCACCGCAGAAGGACCTCACCGCAGAAGGACCGCACCGCAGAAGGACCGCAAGGCCGAGCAGAAGGACCGCAAGGCCGAGCAGAAGCGTGCACGGCCCGAGGCCCGTGCGCCCGGAGCGCCTGCACGAAGCCCAACGTGGACAGGTGGTTGTCGGCACCACCCCGGCCGTGTCACAATAGTCGGCGATGTACAAGAACCCGGCAGGCCAATTGATCACGGTGGTACTCGTTTCGTAGCGCACACGACGCCCTTTCGCCGTGTGCGCTTTCCGACCTCCCAGACGGGAGGTCGTTTTCATGTCCCGCCACAGACTCAAGCGCATCATCCGGTCACCATGACCGGTAACCGAGCCCGACCGACAACCGACCATCGACGACAAGGGAGCACCCGATGGAACTCACAGGAGCACAAGCACTGATCAAGAGCTTGGAGATGCAGAAGGTGGAGGTCATGTTCGGACTCCCGGGCGGTGCCATCCTCCCCGTCTACGACCCGATCATCGACTCGTCGATCCGGCACATCCTCGTGCGCCACGAGCAGGGCGCCGGTCATATGGCCGAAGGGTACGCCCAGGTCACCGGCCGCCCGGGCGTGGCCGTGGTCACCAGTGGGCCGGGGGCCACCAATATCGTGACGCCGTTGGCCGATGCCTACATGGACTCGATCCCGCTGGTGGTGGTGACCGGGCAGGTGGCCACCGCGGCGATCGGCACCGATGCTTTCCAGGAGAGTGACATCACCGGCATCACCATGGGCATCACCAAGCACAACTGGTTGATCACCGACGGTGCCGACATCCCACGTGTGGTCGCCGAGGCGTTCCACGTGGCTACCACCGGACGTCCCGGCCCGGTGTTGATCGACGTTCCCAAGGATGTGGCCATCAACACCATGGAGTGGTACTGGCCCGAGCCCTCTGAGCTCGACCTCCCCGGCTACCACCCGATGACCGACGGCGACCCGCAACTGGTGCGCCAGGCCGCCGAGCTCCTTCTCGCCGCCGAACGGCCGATCATCTACGCCGGCGGTGGGATCCTCAAGGCCCGCGCCGCCGATTCCCTGCGTGAGTTGGCCGAGCGAACCGGCATCCCCGTCGTGACCACCCTGATGGCGCGGGGTTGCTTCCCCGACTCCCATCCGCTGTGTCTGGGGATGCCCGGCATGCATGGCAATTACACCGCGGTGACCAGCATGCAGCGCTCCGATCTGCTCATCGCCCTCGGGAGCCGGTTCGACGATCGGGTCACCGGCCGGGTCGACGCCTTCGCTCCCGACGCCAAGATCATCCACGTGGACGTCGATCCGGCCGAGCTCAACAAGGTGCGTCATGCCGACGTGGCCGTTGCCGGCGATTGCCGACTGGTCATCGACGAGCTCCTGGCAGCCCTGGACGGCCTCGGTCTTCGGCACAGCGACGCCACCCGGGGAGGGAAGGGTGGCGCACCCAGCGACGCGGTGTCCGGATCACCGGCCGAAGCGGGATCGCCGGCCGCGTCGTTCCCCCGGGAGCGGCTCATTCCGTGGCGGGCCGTGCTCAGCGACTGGCAACGGCGCTATCCCTTGGTCTACGAACAGAAGCCAGGTACCGGTGCGCTCAAACCTCAGTTCGTGCTGGAGGCTCTGCGTGATGCCACACCCGACGACACCATCGTGGCTTCGGGTGTGGGTCAGCACCAGATGTTCGCATCGCAATGGTGGCAGTTCGACTATCCATACACCTGGGTCAACTCGGGGGGTCTGGGCACCATGGGCTTCGCCGTGCCGGCGGCCATCGGGGCCAAGGTCGGCCGGCCCGACAAGACGGTGTGGGCGGTGGACGGAGACGGTTGCTTCCAGATGACGGCACAGGAATTGGTCACGGCATCCTCGGAGAGGATTCCGGTCAAGATCGCCATCCTCAACAACGCCTACTTGGGGATGGTTCGCCAGTGGCAGGAGATGTTCTACGCAGAGCGCTACTCCGAGGTCTACCTCTCGCCGGACCTGCCCGACTACGTGGGATGGGCCGAGGCGATGGGATGTGTGGGCATCCGGGTCGAGTCGACGGAGGAGGTCGCACCGGCGATCGACAAGGCCAACGACATCGACGATCGGCCGGTGGTCATCGACTTCCGGACCGATGCCTTCGAGAAGGTCTTCCCGATGGTCGCCGCCGGCGCATCCAACGACGACATCATCGTGGACCCCTCGCTGACCCGGGGTGACGGCTGATGACCGTGTACGGAGCGGACAAGCGCCATCACACCCTCACGGTTCTCGTCGAGAACAAGTCGGGCGTGCTGGCCCGGGTGGCAGGGTTGTTCTCCCGGAGGGGCTACAACATCTTCAGCCTGGCCGTCGCACCGTCGGACAACGAGCGGTTCAGCCGGATCACCATCGTGGTGGATGTGGAGTCGGCGCCACTCGACCAGATCATCAAGCAGCTCGACAAGTTGATTCCGGTGGTGTCGATCACCGAGCTCGATCCGAGCATGGCCCGGGAGCGCGAGCTGCTGATGGCCACCGTGGAGGCCGGCCCGGACACTCGGGGCCAGATCATCCAACTGGTCGGTGTCTTCGAGGGGAAGATCGTCGACGTGGGCCACGACAAGCTGACCGTGGCTCTGGAAGGTGCACCCATCAAGCTGGACGATTTCGAGGACCTGATCCGAAGCTACGGGATCGTCGAGATGCAGAGGACGGGACGGGTGGCTTTGCCTAAGCTGGACCGGTCCGCTGACCACCGACCGCACCTCCTTGCGGGATCCACGAACGGACACGACACAGAGAAGGCAGGTTGAACGCGATGGCCACGCTGTACTACGAGAAGGATGCCGATCCGGGCCTCATCAGGAATCGAAAGGTTGCGGTCGTCGGGTACGGGTCCCAGGGACATGCCCACGCGCTCAACCTGGCGGAGAGCGGCGTCGACGTGCGAGTCGGGCTTCGCGACACCTCGTCGTCCAAGGCCAAGGCCGAAGAGGCCGGGCTCCGCGTGCTGTCGGTCGCCGACGCTTCGGCCGAGGCCGATGTCATCATGATCCTCCTGCCCGACACCGAGCAGGCCGCCGTCTACGAGGCGGAGATAGCGCCTCACCTGGCCCCGGGTGACGCCTTGTTCTTCGCCCATGGCTTCAACATCCGGTTCGGGCTGATCACTCCGCCGCCCGATGTCGATGTGGCCATGGTCGCCCCCAAGGGTCCCGGCCACCTGGTCCGGCGGACGTACACCGAGGGCGGTGGCGTCCCGTCGCTGGTGGCGGTGGCCGCAGACCCGTCCGGCAAGGCTCACGACCTGGCCCTTTCCTACGCTCACGCCATCGGTGCCACCCGGGCCGGGGTGCTCGACACCACGTTCTCCGAGGAGACCGAGACAGACCTGTTCGGCGAGCAGGTGGTGCTGTGCGGCGGGCTCACCGCATTGGTGCAGGCCGGGTACGAGACATTGGTGGGAGCCGGTTACCAACCCGAATCGGCCTATTTCGAGTGCCTCCACGAGCTCAAGCTCATCGTCGACCTGATGTACGAGCAGGGGATCAGCGGGATGCGGTTCTCGATTTCCGACACCGCCGAGTACGGCGATCTGACCCGCGGGCCGCGGGTGATCAACCAGGCCGTCCGCGACGAGATGGCACGCATTCTCGGGGAGATCCAGGACGGCTCCTTTGCCAAGGAGTGGGTGGCGGAGAACGCCAATGGACGCCCCAACTACAAGGCGCTTCGTCAGGCCGGGCTCGATCATCCGATCGAGAAGGTCGGCGCCCAACTGCGGGACATGATGCCGTTCGTCACAGCAGGGAAGCAGAAGATCCAGGACGTCTCCGGCGGTTGACCTCCGGCACATGAACGAAGACGGAGCGGTTCCCGAGGTGAAAGTCGAGGGTCTCGAGCCCACCTTCCGTCACATCGACGACCCCGACATTCCCTGGCAGCAGGTCAAGGTCATCCGCAACGCGGACGGCACCACCTCGTCGGTGTGGGAGAAGTGGCTGGCGTTCTCGCCGGACCCCCAGTATCTGTCGCTCTACGCCCGATGGGACCCGGGGATGGTCATCCGCCGCCACGGGCACTTCAGCCCCCACGTCATCTTCGTCATTAGCGGGGACATGTGGTGCGGTGAGCGGCGATGCCCGGCCGGCACCCACGTGGAGCTGCCCCTCGGTGCCGCGTTCGGCCCCTTCGTGGCCGGGCCCGAGGGCACCGTGCTGTTGGAGGTCATGATGGGGGACCCGCGTTCGTGGGGGGACGACCCGGACACGTTCCATGCCGCCCTGCACCAACGTGGTGCCGAAGCCCTCCCCGATCCGCCGATCGACCTTCCGGCCTGGCTCGAAGACCTCCGGTCGAACTGGGCGGCCGATGATCATCAAGCCCGAGGCGACTGATCCAGAGCTCGGGCTGACCCCGGGGCCCCGGGAGCTCAGGCCGGCAGGGGACTCAGCCGGCCCGGGGTTCAGCCGGCCATAGCTCCGACCACGTGATTGATGCACCCACAGAGGGAGGCGACGTCGTCGGGTTCGATGGCCGGGAACAGGGCGATGCGCAGCTGGTTGCGCCCCAGCTTGCGATAGGGCTCGGTGTCCACGATCCCGTTGGCCCGCAGTACCGCGGCCACTGTGGCCGCGTCGACCGAGTCGACGAAATCGATGGTGCCGACCACGTGGCTGCGATCCTGCTCCCGGGTCACGAAGGGGGTGGCGAAGTCCGAGCTCTCGGCCCAGGTGTAGAGGATCTCCGAGGACCGATCGCACCGTCCGGTCGAAAAGGCCATGCCTCCTTGCTTGTTGAACCAGTTCACCTGGTAATCGAAGAGGAAGATGGTGGCCAGCGCCGGGGTGTTGTAGGTCTGGTCCAGCTTGGAGTTGTCGAGGGCGATGGTCAGGTCCAACGACGCCGGTACCCAGCGCTTGGTGGCGGCGATGCTGGCGATGCGGTCCTGGGCGGCCGGGGAGAGCAGAGCAACCCACAGCCCGCCGTCGGAGCCGAAGCATTTTTGGGGAGCGAAGTAGTAGGCGTCGAACTGCTCCGGGTCGATCGGGAGCCCGCCGGCACCCGAGGTGGCGTCCACGGCCACGATGCCCCCGCCGTCGGCAGGCGACGCCAACCCGGCCGGCCTCACGATCGGCATCATCACCCCGGTGGAGGTCTCGTTGTGGGTCAGCGCGTACAGGTCGACGTCGTCCCGGGCCACCGGGCTCGGGTGGGTTCCCACCTCGGAGGCGATGATCTCCGGTTCTGCCAGATGGGGGGTGTCCTTCGCCGCGGCGGCGAACTTCGACGAGAACTCTCCGAAGCTCAGGTGCTGGCTCTTGCGCTCGATGAGGCCGAAGGTGGCCGCATCCCAGAAACTGGTGGTGCCACCGTTTCCGAGGGCCACCACGTAGCCGTCGGGCAACGAGAACAACTCGGCCAAGCCCTCCCTCAGGCTTCCCACCACCGACTTGACGGTCTTCTGGCGGTGGCTCGTCCCGAGGTAGTGCCCGGCCTCGGCGGCCAGGGCGGCGACGCCCTCGGGCCGGACCTTGGAGGGGCCGGCGCCGAAGCGCCCGTCGGCCGGGAGGAGATGAGCTGGGATCCTGATGTCAGGGATATCGGTCACGTATGGAATCATGGCACCATGGCACACGCGATAGAAACCGGACCCGACCGCGGAGGATTCTGCCCCGCGGCGACGCCATGACCGGCCGAAGGATCTCGGAGCGGATCGCGGCAGTCTCACCCTCTGCCACCCTGGCCGTCGACGCCAAGGCCAAAGCGCTCAAGGCCGCGGGTGAGAACGTCATCGGCTTCGGAGCCGGTGAGCCGGATTTTCCCACTCCCGAGCACATCGTGGCCGCGGCCGAGGCCGCCTGCCGCGATCCGCGGTCCCATAAGTACACCCCCACCGCCGGGCTCCCCGAGCTTCGGGAGGCGGTGGCGGTCAAGACCCGCCGGGACTCAGGGTTCGAGGTGGCCGCGTCACAGGTCCTGGTGACCAACGGTGGGAAGCAGGCCATCGCCAACTCGTTCGCCGCGCTCTGCGACCCGGGCGACGAGGTGTTGGTGCTCGCCCCGTACTGGACCACCTACCCCGAGGTCATCAGGCTGGCCGGTGGGGTTCCGGTCGTCATCACCACCGACGCGGCCAGCGGCTTCCGTGTGACCCTGGCCCAACTCGAGGCGGCCCGGACCCCCCGCACGAAGGTGCTGTTGTTCGTGTCCCCGTCCAATCCCACCGGCGCCGTGTACCCGCGCCATGAGATCCAAGCCATCGGAGAGTGGGCCGCGGGGGAGGGTCTGTGGGTGCTGACCGACGAGATCTACGAGCATCTGGTGTACGGGGGCGCAGAGCACCACTCCATGCCGGTCCTGGTTCCCGAGCTGGCCGATCGGTGCATCGTGGTCAACGGTGTGGCCAAGACCTACGCCATGACCGGATGGCGGGTGGGCTGGATGATCGGCCCGACCGACGTGGTGACGGCGGCCACCAACCTGCAGTCGCACGAGACCTCGAACGTGGCCAATGTCTCCCAGCGGGCAGCCCTCGCCGCAGTGTCCGGCGACCTCACCGCGGCCGAGGAGATGCGCCAGGCCTTCGACCGCAGGCGGAAGACCATCTTCACCATGCTCAACCAGATCGACGGCGTGTCCTGCATCCTGCCCGAGGGGGCGTTCTACGCCTTCCCCTCGGTCGAGGGGCTCTACGGCCGCGACATCCGGGGCCGTCGGTCGGCCTCGAGCGCCGAACTGGCCGATCTGGCCATCGACGAGGCGAAGGTGGCCGTGGTGCCCGGCGAGGCGTTCGGAGCCCCGGGCTACTTCAGGATGTCCTACGCCCTGGGCGACGACGATCTCATCGAAGGGGTCTCCCGGTTGGCCAAGCTGTTCGGCGATGCGTCGTGATGCCGGGCTCCGGCCGAACGTTCTCGATCTCCGTAGGAACGTTCTCGATCTCCGTAGGAAGGGAGCACCATGGGTAGGGTACTGGTCACCGAAAAGCTGGCCCAGCCGGGGCTCGACCTCATGGCCGACGCCGGTCACGAGGTCGACGTCCAACTCGATCTGACCCCCGAGGCGCTGATCTCGGCTGTGGTCGGCGCTCAGGCTCTCGTCATCCGCTCGGCCACAACGGTGACTGCCGAAGTACTCACGGCCGGCACCGACCTGATCGTGGTGGGCCGGGCGGGCATCGGCCTCGACAACGTCGACGTGACCGCGGCGACCGATCGGGGCGTCATGGTGGTCAACGCCCCACAGTCGAACATCCTCTCCGCGGCCGAGCAGGCCATGGCCCTGCTGCTGGCCCAGGCCCGCAACATCCCCCAGGCCCACGCCGCCCTGGTGGCGGGGAAGTGGGAGCGGTCGAAATGGGAGGGCGTCGAACTGCACGGGAAGACCCTCGGCGTGATCGGCCTGGGCCGGGTCGGCGCCCTCGTCGCGCAACGGGCTCTGGCGTTCGGCATGCGCCTTGTGGCCTATGACCCCTACGTCTCCGCCGATCGGGCCAAGCACATGGGAGTGGAGCTCATGGGGCTCGACGAGCTCATCGGGGTGTCCGACTTCGTGAGCGTGCACCTGCCGAAGAACGCCGACACCCTCGGCCTCATCGGGAAGGATCTGCTGGCCAAGGCCAAACCGGGACTCCGTATCATCAATACCGCCCGCGGCGGCATCGTGGACGAGGAGGCCCTGGCCGAGGCCATCCGATCGGGTCACGTGCAAGGAGCCGGGCTCGACGTGTTCGCCAAGGAGCCGACTACGGAGTCGCCGTTGTTCGAGCTGCCCTCGGTCGTGGTGTCACCACATCTGGGTGCGTCGACGGCCGAGGCCCAGGACAAGGCCGGCGTGACCATCGCCGAGCAGGTCATCCTGGCGCTCAACGGCGACTTCGTCCCCTTCGCCGTCAACGTGGCGGCCACCGACGTGTCGGAGACCGTGCGCCCGTTCATGGGCCTAGCCGAACAGTTGGGCCGGATTGTCTCGTGCCTGAACGACGGGCTGCCCGGCACCCTCGAGATCGAGTACCAAGGGGGTCTGGCCGGCGCCGGCACCGGCATCCTCACCCTGTCGGTGCTGAAGGGGCTCTTTGCCGCGGCCACGGAGGAACCGGTCAGCTACGTGAACGCGCCCCAGCTGGCGGCCGAGCGCGGCCTCGAGGTGCGGGAGATCTCCACCGTCACCGCCCACGACTATGTCAATCTGATCACCCTACGGAGCGGCGATCATTCGGTGGCCGGGACCCTCACCGGCCCGCGCACCGAGCCGCGGCTGGTCATGATGGACGACCATACCGTCGAGGTCCCTCCCGCCCCTCACATGGTGGTCGTGCGCAATGACGACCGGGCCGGGATGATCGGCGCGGTGGGGACGATCATCGGAGAGGCTGATGTGTCCATCTCGTCCATGGCGGTGGGCCCGTCGGCCACCGGTCACACCGCGCTCATGGTGCTGTCCACCGACCGACAGGTTCCCGACGCCGCCCTGGTCCTGTTGCGGGCGGCTCCGGGGATCAGCGACGTCCACACCGTCGAGTCGTAACGGCTGAACGCGGTGGCGGGGGAGGGCGACCGCCCGGAGTTCACCCGGGGGCAGGTGATGACCGTGTTCCGGTCCCGACGCCGTCACGATGCCGAGCCCGACTACCGACGGGTGGCCCACGAGATGGAGATGGCGGCACGGGCTGCCGACGGATTCGTGGACTTCAAGACCTTCACCGCGGAGGACGGGGAGCATGTCTCCCTGGTGACGTTTGCGTCGCCGGCCGCTCACCAAGCGTGGCGTGACGACCCTGCCCACCGGAGCGCCCAGCAGCAGAGCCGGGACGACTTCTACCTCGACTACTCCATCCAAGTGGGTGAGTGCATCCACGTCTCGCTCTGGACGCGGGAGCCCGACTCCTCCTGATCCGGCCGTCCTGGTCGGCTGCCCTCGGGCCGAGCAACACAGGACAGAGCAACACAGGGACGCGGGCCGAGCAACACAGGGACGGGCCGAGGCTCACCCGCGGGCCGGGACCTACAGAAGGCGGTCGGGCTTGGTCGGTACCGGCGGCCAGGTGTCGCTGTCGGCGGAAGGAAACAGCTCGCCTCCAGCCGTTCGCGTTCGGTGCGAAGTCCGAAGGACCCATACGGCCGCAGCAGCCAAGGACGCCCCCAAGGTCGTCCAGGCTGTCCATCTGGCGGCGCTCTTCATCCGGCCCGTGCTACCCCTTGGAGGAGAAGGCAAAGAGGATCAGCTGGGCCAGATTCTGTATCTGGGCGAGGCCGGCCGTACTCGTGATGACGATCTCTGCCTGCCCGTGGACCACGACCAGGGTGGTGATCGTCGAGTCTTGCGCCGGCACGGTGAAGTAGTACGCGCCGTCCCCCAGGTGGCTCACGTGGGTGATCGGGCCGTGAGCCGAGTTCGCCTTCTTGGCCTGGTTGACGAAGTCGGCGGCGGTGACGTCGATCGAGTACAGGATGATCACCGACTTTGACAGGTCGGTGGCCTTGTACGTACAGGTGACGGTGGTCTTCGTGCTGGTCGTCTGCGCGGGACTGACCTTGAGCCCGGTGGTCGCCGCGATCTGCGCCGGCGAAACCGTCGTACAAAGTGTCCGACTATTTGCGCTCGTCGTCGTGCTCGTCTTGGCGGTTGTGCCTGTCGATGACGTCGACGGGCTCGAGCACGCCGCCGACATCAGTGGGAGCACGCCCAGGACGCCGACCGACACCAAGGTCCGACGGACCGACCACCTACGCAAGCGCACCGGCTGATGGTACACATTCCCACGCGTCCCCGTGACTGCAGCCCGTTGCGATCGTTCGGGAAGACGGCCCGCCTGGAGTCTGATGGCCGTCGTGCTTCCGGACGGTCGGGCCGCGTTGACATGAATGTGGGGCTGTGTGCAGACTGACAGTCCTGGCCCGGACCGCGGGGTGTCGTCCACTTTGGCCCGCGATCCGCTGCTGGCCAGACACCGCGTGAGCCGACGACCAAGTGAGGGTGGATGGGACCGCAGATCGCCAACAGGGGCAGACGCACGCGTTGGGCGGCGGTGGCTGGAGCCACCGCCCTCGCCCTCGTCGCTTCGGCCTGTGGCAGCGGGTCGAGCAGCCCGCCGAAGTCGTCGGTGACGACGGGAAACACGAGCGTTGTCGCGCTGGCGACTCCGACCGACGAGCTGGAAGGGTGCACGTATACGGTCAACGGTCAGATCGAGCCCTCGCTGCCCACAGGCGAGCATCCACATTTCGCCGCCTTCTCACCCGACCCGTCCGCCGAGGCGGCGATCAATTCGATCAAGAGCAAGGGTGGCACCGCAGCCGTGGACACCTTCCAGCTGCCCTACGGGACGAAGCTCCGGTCAGGGCCGTCCTCGTCTGCACCCGTTGTCGGGAAGATCCCGGGCACGGACCAGCTCGAGCTGTTCGACCCCATCGTGTGGACGGACCCGGCCGGGCAAAAGTGGCTGGCGACCTTCATCGCCTGCGGCGGCCGGAACCTCTACTGGGCAGGCCTGGACGACCTCCAGGCGACCGACGCAACCGCGGCCAAGACGGTCCGCATCCAGCTGGCTCAGCTACGGGGCGCCCGTCCCTACGTTCAAACGGCCAAGGCGTCGTACCTGCCCATCGTCATCGATTCGTCCGGTCACGTGGACTGGAAGGACAAGGTCATCCCGTTCAGCGTGGGGAGATCGGAACTCGTGTCTGCTGAGCTGTAGCCAGGGTGTTCTCCGGCTGTGACCAGGGTGTTCTCGACGGCCTTCAAGGGCCCGTGAGAATCACTCAATTGTCAACTGGATTTTGCCAGGAGTTGTGCTTGCGTTCACCTTGCCTGGCTACGGTTGTGTGACCGTCGGTAACGCAGGGCGGCGGTCAGAGCAGCCGATTCGACCCCCGAGCAGCCCGAGAGGCATCTCCCAGAGCCATGTCCGTTGATCTGCCCAGCATTGCGCCCGACACGGTGGTGCCCGAGCCGATCACGATCACCACCGACTACAGCAGGGCAGACCGTTTCTACCGCCGGGGTGTGTGGACCGTTTCGATGGGCGTGCTGGTCCTGCTCTTCCTGATCGGTCTCTTCCTGTTCAAGAGTGGCTTCCCGGCCTTCCAGGAGGCTGGTTGGCGCTTCTTCACCCAGTCGGGCTTGCCGAATCCCGGAAAGCACCCGGTCTTCGGCGTCCTGGCCTCGCTGGTCGGGACCCTCGAGGTCGCCGGGGTGGCCATGTTGGTGGGCACGCCGGTGGCCATCGGCACGGCGCTCTTCCTCAGCGAGTACGCGCCGCTCTGGAGCCGCCGCCCGCTGATCTCCATGATCGATCTTGCCGCCGCCATCCCCAGCATCATCTTCGGCCTGTGGGCGGTCTTCGAGCTGGAGACCAACGTGGTCGGCTTCAGCACGTGGTTGTCGCGACACCTCGCCTTCATCCCGTTCTTCAAGGTCAACAGCCCGCCCTTGAACGCCTCACTCTTCATTGCCGGGCTGGTGGTCGGCCTGATGATCGTGCCCATCGTGGCGTCGATCAGCCGGGAAGTCTTCTCCCTCGCTCCACCCGGGGAGCGCGAGGCCGCGCTGGCGCTCGGCGCCAGTCGGTGGCAGATGATCCGAACCGTGGTCCTCCCCTTCGGGAGGGGCGGCATGATCGGTGCCATCATGCTCGGCCTCGGTCGGGCTCTGGAGGAGACCATCGCCGTCTCCATCATCCTCGGCACCGCCTTCCGGGTCAGTCCCATGATCCTCCAGCACGGTGGATCCACCATCTCCCAGTTGATCGCGGTCAACTTCGGTTCGCACGGCACGCTCGGGCTTCAGGACCTCCTCCTCTGCGGCTTCGTCCTGTTCGCCATCACCCTGGTGGTCAACCTCATCGCCTCGGCCATCATCAACCGGTCGCGAAGCGGTGCCGGGGTGGACCTATGAGCACCGACCTCGGAGCACCAACTGGGCAGTTCATTCAGATCGAACCTGGTCTGGTCGTCGAGCGACCGGCCCCGGGCGGCCGGTCCGAACCGCGGGTGGGGAGCGAGATACCGGCCGGTCCGCCACCCGAGCCGAGGAAGCTCCCCTCGCCCCTGCGTCCCAGTGACTTCGGCACGAGGGACGTGGTCCTCCTGGTGCTGGCCGCCCTCTCCTCATTCTGTTTGGTCTGGGTCATCTTCAATCAGCTGACCATCCTGTCCGGGGCCTTCGGGTTCCTGGTCTGCTGGTACATCGGCTTCCTGGCGCTGACCTGGATCGGCGCCGCACAGGTGATCGAGCGTCGGGTGGCGACCGACCGGGTGGTCGGCGTCGTCATGGTCAGCGCAGCTCTCCTCGTCTTCTTCCTGGTGGTCTTCATCGTGGTGTGGGTGGCCTACCGGGCCATTCCCACGATGCACTGGAGCGAGTTGTTCACCAAGGACGAGACGCATTTCCAACCGGCGGCGTCCAACGCCTTGGGCACGGTGGGTGTCCTCCACGCCGTCATCGGTACGTTCGAACAGGTGATGATCGCGGCCGCCATCGGCGTCCCCGCGGCGATCGCCACCGCCGTCTTCCTCAACGAGGTGCGCGGCCGCGGCGTGCGCATCGTACGCACCGTGGTGACTGCGATGAGTGGAACGCCGACCGTGGTGGCCGGCATCTTCGTGTACTCGCTCCTCATCCTCGACCACGTGCTCACCTATTCCGGGTTCGCCGCCTCGCTCGCCCTCACGGTGATCCTCCTCCCATCGGTGACCAGGGTGGTCGAAGAGGTGCTGCGGGTGGTCCCGAGCGGACTGCGCGAGGCGTCCGCCGCCCTGGGAGCGCCCGAGTGGCGGACGACATGGTCGGTGGTCCTGCCCACCGCTCGCTCCGGCGTGGTGACCGCGGTCCTGCTGGGCATCGCCCGGATCGTGGGCGAGACAGCCCCGCTCCTGTTCACCGCGTTCGGTTCCCAGGCCATCAATGTCAACCCGTTCCACGAGGCGCAGGCAGCCCTCCCCTTGGTCATCTGGAGCAACGTCCGCACCGCCCAGCCGGTGTTGATCGATCTCGCCTTTCAGGCTGCCTTCATCCTGATGGCCATCGTGCTCATCCTCTTCGTACTGGCCCGGATCTTCAGCCGGACCAAGGGCAAGAGGGGCAAAAAGGTCGGCTCACAGGACGATACGCTCGCCCGGATGTTCGTCCCCATTCCGATGGCGAGCGAGAGCGAGGATGATCAATGACGACCGAACTGCTGACTGAACCGTCGCCCCCCTCCGGTGGGTTGGGACAGGCCGGTCGCATCGACGCCGAGGGGGTGTGTGCCTGGTTCAGCGGCCGGCTGGTGCTCGAGTCGGTGTCACTGGCCATGGAGCGGTCGAAGGTCACCGCGCTCATCGGGCCGTCGGGATGCGGCAAGTCGACCTTCCTCCGCATCCTCAACCGGATGCACGAGGTGGTGCCCGGAGCTCAACTCGCCGGCTCGGTCAGTCTGGACGGGACCGACATCTATGGTCCCGGTCAACGGGCCATGGAGACCCGCCGACACATCGGCATGGTGTTCCAGAAGCCGAATCCCTTCCCGGCCATGACCATCGCCGAAAATGTGCTTGCCGGCCTCAAATTCTCCCGGACCAACCCGGCTGACCGCGACGCCCTCGTCCAGGAGTCGCTGACCAAGGCGGGCCTGTGGAACGAGGTCAAGGATCGGCTCGGCGAGCTTGGCGGCGCCCTCTCCGGAGGCCAGCAACAGCGCCTGTGCATCGCCCGGGCACTGGCGGTCAAGCCGCGGGTGCTGCTGATGGACGAGCCGTGCTCGGCCCTCGACCCGACGTCCACCCTGCGCATCGAGAGCACCATCCACGACATCGCCGACGAGGTCACGGTGGTCATCGTGACCCACAACATGCAACAGGCCCAGCGGGTCTCCCACAACTGTGCCTTCTTCCTCGCCGCCGAGAACCAGCCCGGTCGCATCATCGAATCGGGAACCACCGAACAGATCTTCAAATCGCCGGTCGACCAGAGGACATCCGACTATGTCAACGGTCAGTTCGGCTGATCCGATGCCCATCCCGGATCTCGCCCGTGGTGCCCGGTTTCGGGCCATGGCCCTCAATCGACTGGTGTGCGTGGTGGCCGCGATCGCCGTCCTGATGCTCACCGCCCCGGCCGCAGGGGCGAGCCCGTTGCTGCAGTCGACGGGATCGAGCTTCGCCGGGGTGGCCATCCAACAGTGGGTGGGGCAGTCCGCCACGCTGTACGGCCTCAACATCAACTGGCAGGTCTCGTCGTCCGTCATCGGACTCAACAACTTCGGCCAGAACCAGGTCGACTTCGCCGCGTCGGACATCCCCTACAGTGCGCAGCAGTCGACGTACTACCCGTCCCAGCCCTACCAGTACATGCCGGACGTGGCCGGCGGCCTCTCCTTCATGTTCAACCTGAACGGCACCGACGGGCAGCAGATCACCAACCTCAACCTCAATACGTCCCTCATCGGCCAAATCTTCCTGGGCAAGATCACCAACTGGAACAGCTCGGCCATCGCCGCCGCCAATCCGCAGCTTGCCGGTGACCTGCCCAACCAGAAGATCATCCCGGTGTACCGGTCGGACGCCTCGGGCGAGAACTACCTCCTGTCCGACTACCTCCTCCAGATGGATGGATCGGAGTTCCAGGCGGCCCAGACCGCATTCAATTCCGGGAATCCGGGGCAGCCCACGGCCACCTGGCCCGTGCCGGCCCAGGGTTCGAACCCCAGCCCGACGGTCTACCCGGGATGGGGCCAGGGCAACCTGGTCGGCCAGTCGGGGTCGGACAATGCCGCCAACTACGTGGCCGCCGTGTCGAGCCTCGGGTCCATCACCTACGTCGAGACGGCCTACGCCAAGGAACATGCATTTCCCGTCGCCTCCCTTATCAATGCCAGTGGCGCCCCGGTCCAGCCGACGTCGCTGAACGTGTCGACGGCGTTGGAGAAGGCGATCCTGCACGCCGACCTGACCCAGAACCTGAGCGGCGTCTACACCGACCCGGTTGCCAATGCCTACCCGCTGTCGGCGTACAGCTACCTGGTCACACCGTGCTCGCCGCAGCTGGCTGCGGCGCAAGGGACAAGCTGCGCCTCGTTCACCGCCGCGGGGGTCCCCCAGCCGGGCCCCACGTCGCCACTCGATCCACAGAAAGGCAAGGAGATCGGACAGTTCGTCGACTTCCTGGCCTGCGCCGGTCAGCAGAAGATGGCCCAGCTCGGCTACTCGCCGCTCCCTCCCAACCTGGTCCAGGAGGACTTCGACGCCATCGGACGGTTGAACGGCGCCAAGGAGCCGCCACCGCGTCTCGGCTGCCGACTGCGCGAATCCCTACGTCAAGGGCACGATCCCGAACCCCGGCGGGCCCACGATCGTAGGCCAGACCGGTGGCGGTCCGAATCCCGGTGGGCCGACCACCGGCGGAGGTACGGAACCTGGAGCCGGTTCGACCGCCAGCGGGTCGACGGCCGGCGGGGCCAGCGGGTCCACGGCCGGCGGGGCCAGTGGGTCCACGGCCGGCGGGGCCACTGGTGCGGTTGCCGCCAAAGGCGGGCTCACCGCGGCCGAAAAAGCAGCCGGGTACGCCATCGTCAACGGCAAGCTCGTGCCCGCGTCGACCGCGGCGACGGGCCCGTCCAAGTACCCGAGGATCGACGCGCTCTCGTCTGCCGTCCAATCCCTGGCGTCGCCCAACCTGCTCGCCTACTTCGGTGGGGCGCTCCTCCTCGTCGCCATCGTATTCGGTCCTCCCCTCGTCGGGATGAGGAAGAGGCGAAAGCCTGGCGCAGCCGAGCCGGTGCCGGATACGGGGCCGGTGGCATGAACGCGCCCGGACGAGCAGGTGTACGCCCCCACGGACGAGCGACGTGAGGCCCGGACCGGCCGAACAGTGAGCATGGACGAAAAGAGGGCAGGAGAGATGAAGAAGCGGAGGTGGCGCTGGGCACAGCCCGACCGCCGTCCTCACCGTACGGCGAGTTCGGTCGTGACCAGGTTGGGGGCGAGGTTGGCGGCCGGCGTGGCCCTGGTGCTGATTTCGCTGGCGGCCACGTCCGTAGCGGGAACGAGTGCGGCGGACAGCTCCACCTACCGGGCGCAGGTCGGTTTGACCACGTCCCACTGCACGAACGACGGCGCCCGGGGCTGCAAGGCCCAGCTTCCGTGCAACTCCGGACCGTGCCCGACGGTCGACGTCGGTCCAAACGTCGATCTGCAAGATGGGCAGAGCATAGCGATCAAGGTGACCAACTTTCCCGCTGCGGACAGCTTCCGGGTCGCCCTCTGCTCCGGCATCACCTCGTCCACGGATCCAGCCTGTCTGACAGGTCTGTGGGAGAATTCGGACTACGGGACCATCAGCGTTCCGGTCACCGACGATCCGGCCCACCACGACCTGACGTCGGTCACCTATCCCGTGTTCCTCGACCCGGCGGGTGAAGGCAACACGGTTCTGCCCGCCCTCGACATGCTCGACCAGAACAACGAGACGCCGGGATTCAACTGCGACAATTCGGGCGACCCCTGCGACATGGTCGTCACCGAGGAGCTCGGTCAGGGCCCGGTCGTCGGGTTGGGTCCCGCGGTGGACACAACCAACAGCGTCGTCGTCCCACTCAAATTCCGTTCCCAGACGTCGGGCTGCCCGAAGAACGCTCCGGAGATCTACACCGACGGATCTACCAGCGTCGAGCAGTTCCTGCCGACGGCTATCGAGGCCACCTGCGATGGAGCGGCTGGCGTGGTGGCGCTCAACACCACCTCCGACACCAAATCGGTGGTCTCGGATTTCGCCGCCGGCAACGCGGCAGTGGGGTTCGTCGACAACCCTCAGGACGCCGCGCAGATGGCTCTCCTCCAGGGCAAGAAGGGCAAGGCCTACGCACTGGTACCGATCGCGGTGTCGGCCAGCACTGTGGCCTTTCTAGCCGGCGACATACTCAACAGCCTGTCCGTCCCCATCTCGACCTACAACCTGACTCCGAACATGGTGGCGGGTCTGATCACCTCGGACTACGAATCGCCGACCGGCGACCCGCAGTTCCTGAATGGTGAGCCCGACTTCGCCGACGCCGACAATCTTGCCTCGGAGCTCGCCACCGCCACCCCACCCGTCACCTGCGCGCAGCTCTATGAGTGCCCGAGCACTCCGAGCGCGCAGCTCTACTATGAATCCAACCTCGACTCCTTCGACCTTATCAATCCAGCTGTCGGCTGACTCCGAGCTGAACGGCGGTGTATCCCCTCAGCAGTTCGGTTCGTTCATGCCCGATGTCCCGACCGGAGCCAGCTACCAGACCACCGACTGGTTGTGCCACGCTCCGAATCCAAGCCTGACCGCTACCGTGTTCGAGACCAACGCCGACTTCGATCCTGTCGCCCATGCAGTCAAAGTCAACGATCCGAACCTGGCTTCCACCACCCTCACCACCGCCCCCCACTCGTCCGTATGGCCGCCCTCCGGCGATCCCACGGCCAAGTGGGTCTTCCCCAGCTGTCAGGGGATCTCGAATTTCCCATCGATATCGGGGTCGTCGAATTTCTTCTCCGCGGCCCAGTCCCCTGCGCTGCAGGCCAAGAACATGCGCAGCTGGGCCTACGGGGGTGGTGAGCTGCCGCTGCCGCAGAACGGGACCGACCCGCTCGCCGCCTTCGGGATCATGGACTCGTCGGAGGCTGCGTTCTACGGCCTGAACGAGGCCAGCCTCCAGAACGCCAGTGGCAACTTCGTCGCTCCCACGACGCCCAGCATCGAGGCCGGGCTGGCGGGCGCGCAACCGTGCACCACGGTGTCGACCACCTGTCCCGCCGGCACCTACCAGTTCAACTATTCCAACCCCGACCCCACCGCGTACCCGATGCCCGATATCACCTACGCCATCGTGCCTACCGCTCCGCAGTCGGCACCCACGACCGCGGCCATCCGGAACCTGGTGACCAACCTGATCGATTTCTCGACCTCGGGGGCGCTCCCCGCCGGGTACTACCCCATGCCGGCCGCTATGGCCACGGCCGCACTGGCCGACCTGCACACCGCCCTCCACACCCGTGCCGGAAAGAGTAGTGGGCAGCGCTGCGAACACCCCGGCGTCCAGTGCCCGGTCACCATCGGCAAGTCTTCACCGTCGCCCGGAACCACGTCGACCCCGAACTCACTACCGGCCACTCCGGGGAGCGCTTCGAGTACGACACCGGCCGGTGGGAGCGGTGCCCAAGGCTCCACCACCACTGCCGCCTCGGTGACCAGGTTCGGCTCCTCGAAATCCCCGGGGAAGAAGTTCTCGAATTCCTCGGGGAAACGAAAGGCCGCTGCGACCAAGCCTGCGATCATTCCCCGCGACCTGAGCCTGATCAGCCTCAACATCGTGAGTCGACTGCTCCTGCCGACCGTGCTCCTGGTGGCGTTGCTGTGCCTGGCCGGCGGCGTCCTGATCCTCATGCGGGCGCGGGCCGCCCGGATGCCTGGTGCGGAGGGCGAAGACCCGTGACGGCCACCGAGGTCAGAGGCGAGGGCGGCGGCACTCCGGACGCCCATCGGGAGTGGAATCTGGCGCGCTGGCTCGATGGGCGAAGGTGGTGACCCGGGTGAGGGGAGAGATGCCGGTGGGCAGAAGGACATCGGACTGAAGCGGCACTGGTTGCAGGCCCGAATGTTGGTCGGCGTGGCGTTGGTCAGCGTCGCAGTCCTGCTGATCGCGTTCTTCGCCTATGCCTTCGTATTCAGTTCGCTCACGGCGGCCAGAAACCAGCAAATTCTGACGGCGTCGCTGCTCGGCCATCCGTTGACGGTGTCCAGCCTGGTCGATGGGCATCCGCCGTCTGACGGTCGGGCCATCGCGGTGCTCGACATCCGCTCCCTCGACCTGCACGAGGTCGTGGTCCAGGGCACGAGTGCCGCGGATCTGATGAAGGGCCCGGGCCTCCTGCCGGGTTCGGTGCTGCCCGGCACCCCCGGCAATTCGGTGATCGCCGGGCGTCGGGTCACCTTCGGGGCTCCGTTCGGGAAGGTGAGCACACTGCAGCGCGGTCGGACGATCAAGGTGATCGACGGTGCCGGAACGTTCACCTACGTGGTCACCCATGTCGGAACCGTGTTGTCCGGACATCGTGACGTGATCGGGCCGACGGCGGCGAACCGGCTCACACTGATCACCGCCGATTCGGGGCTCCTCACGAGCGGTCGGCTCGTTGTGGTGGCGCAGCTCAAGGGATCGCCGGCGAAGGTCGACGTGATCCGGGGGCGGATCCCCACGAATGCCGACCGGGCCCTCAACGGCGATTCGGCAGCCGGATGGCTCACCATTCTGTGGATGCTGATCACCGTGGGTGTCATCGTCGCCGCCGCGGCGGCGGCAATGCGTTGGGGCCAACCATGGCTGGCCTACCTGTTCGCTCTGCCTATTGTGCTCATGTGCGGGCTGTTCGCGTGCGAAGCCCTGGCCCGTGCCCTTCCGGCGACGTTCTGAGCACCTGCCTGCTCCCCTCGGTCCGCAGCCCTCGATACTCCGTCCACACGCCACAGACCATCCACACGCCGGCATCGCAGGCTGGAGGGGCCGGACTCACGCCATCCACCAACGCATCGCCGGCAGCTGGGTGAGTGGTCGCGACAGATAGGCGCTGAGCTGGAGAAATAGCCGCAACATCGCCCCGACGCCGAACCGGACGGATGCATCTTCTCCGGTCGCAGGGTGGTCTGCCCGCTGGTCCACCCGGAGACGGTCTGCGTGACGTCACCTACAATTTCATCGAATACCCGTGCGTTCGTGACGTTCAGATTACCTGGCTTCGTTACCTTTTCTTATGAGGGACTCTGGCAGGCAGAACGGATCCGAACGGATCCGAACGAAACGGCCCCTCGCAACCATTCACCAATCACGAGGAGAAACATGTTGCGAAACTTATTCACGAGCCGGACGGGGCGCGCCATCGGCGCGGCTTCGATCGGCCTCGCTTCACTGTCACTGACAGTGGCGGCGACGAGCACGATCGCCGGGGCGGCGACAGCAACCCCGTCGATCACGTCGCTTTCGCCCAGCTCGGTGCTCACGACGGGTGGCACCACGGTGACCATCGCCGGGAAGGGCCTCACTGACTCCGGCTACACCACCACGGTGAATGTCGGGACCATCTCCGTGAAGCCCACCGGAAGCCTTCGGCCACCAAGGTGACATTTCTCGCTCCGGCAGAGTTCTCGTCGGTCCATTCGGAGTCGGTGACCGTGAGCGTGGCCAAGAAGTGGCCAGAAGACCCTCACCTCGAAGGCGAAGACCCTCACCTACACGGTGCCACCGCGCGCCGCCGCTGACGCCCGCGGTGACCGCGGTCACCTCCGGTCCGGACAGCCCGGCCGCCGGCCCGACCGCTGGTGGAACCACGGTGACGATCACCGGTCAGTACTTCGCCAGCAATGCGACGGTTGCCTTCGGCACCACCGCAGGTACCTCGACGCACTTCGTCTCGTCGACAGAGCTGACCTCCACCTCGCCTGCCGAGGCCGTGGGTTCGGTCAACATCACCGTCACGAACCCGGGCTCCCCGAACGAGACCTCGGCGACGGACGCGGCCGACACCTTCATCTACAAGGGGTCCGCGTATCCTCCCCCCGGCGTCGCTGATCATCGGCTCGGGCTCGCAGACCACGTACCAGGTCATGGATGCGTTGGGTGACATCTTCGAGCAGTCTCCGGGCTGTGACCTCACCAACACGACCGTGAACCAGCTGGCGCTGCAGTGCAGCACCGCCGACGGTTCGTCGGGCGTGAGCGATGTCGACGGCACGGTCGGTGGCGAGGCAGGTCTTGCGGTGGGCGATGTGAACCCGCTCGACGACTACTACGCCAACGCCCCGGGCACCGGTTCCGGCAACGGCCGTAGCCAGGCGACATCCGCTACCCCGGTGCTGCTCGGCGGCCCGGACGGCATCGGTGCGTTCAACACCAGCTTCGCCCGGTCCTCCTCGTACTCGTCCAACGCCGACCTGAACTACGTGGGCTATGCCACGGACGGTGTGTCCTGGGTGTCCGAGGCCAGCATCGGTGGAACGCCGACTGCGCACTCGGATGTCACCGACATCTCGAAGGCCAACCTGCAGGCCATCTGGGAAGGTACCCTCTCGTGCACCATCGACAGCGCGACCGTGACCATGGACTGGCGCTGCCTGCAGCAGGCTTCGGCCGTCACGGTGGGCGGAAGCCCGGATCCGATCGACTGCTACACCACGCAGACCGCATCGGGTACGTACGGCACCTGGCAGGGCTTCCTCGGATTCACGAAGAACGTGGACCCGCCGTGCTCGTCCGCAGCCAACGAGGCTGGTGACCCGGGTGACCCGAATGTCACCACGGACCACAACAACCTGACGGAGAACGAGATGGGCGTCGTTGACCACGCATCGGATGCGGCCAACGCCATCTACTTCTTCTCCTACGGGAAGTTCGCCGAGACCTGCAACACCAATGTCGTGACGGTCGGCTCGGGCAGGACCCTCTCACAGACCCAAGCCACCTGCAACGGCCAGGCTGCGAACGACGTCACGCAGTACGGCTCGATCAATGGCATCCTGGCCGACTCAGGCCACGATCCAGGGTACGGGCAATGACAGCGGTGTGACCTTCCCAGATCCTCGGATCCTGTGGAACGCCTACGCCAACACCAACGCCCCCAACCCGGCCAATCCCGCAACCCTCAACTTCATCGGGGCCGGCGGCTTCCTGTGCCGTGCGGACATGAACACGGAGATCGATCCCAACACCGGTGTCACCTACCGGAGCGAGATCGAGTCCGCGATCGACAACGCCGGGTTCTTCCCGCTGGATATCAACCCCACGTCTGACCAGTTCACGACGCCGACGATCATCGACGTGCCGTCGATGTCGGAGGGTGGAACGGACTACTACCCGGCCTCGACCACCAACCAGTCCGGAGGCCATCTGGGTTACTGCACCGCCAAGAACTGACGGTCGCAGTACTCGCAGTAGGTACTACGCAATTCCTGCAGTACCAGTACCAGTACCAGTACGGAGCGCCCTCGAGGCGCCGTCGAGAGGGGGTCCGGCTTCGGCCGGGCCCCCTCTTCCGTCGTGCCGGATCGGAGCACAGCGGTCACGTGTCCGACCTGCCTCCCGCTGGCCCGCAGCACTGCTGCCTCCCGCTGAAGTACGAGCCATCCAGCGAACGGGTTCAGTGGGCCGGGCCTGGCAAACTGAGAGAGACGTCCTGGACTGTCTCAGAACGCCCGAACTCCCTTCGTGTAACGCCCAGGTGTCGGCATCGTTGCTAGAGATGCGTGACCGATACCTCGTGTGCGAGGTCAGGGCATGTGAAATACCGAGGGGCGTCTCCTGCGGAGGCTCCCGACACAGACCACTGCACGAGGAGGCAGCAAGTATGAAATCCGCACTCAAGGTGGCAGCGGCCACCACACTGACCCTGGCGCTACTCGCCTTGACCGGTGGTGTCGTCGGGGCGAGCGCGCACAGCGTATCCAACGCCGATGCGCCGTCGGTTACCGGAAAGGTGATCGCCGTCAACGGAGATGTAAGCGTCGGGAGCTGTGGCACCGCGGGAGCAAGTGGCAACTTCATCATCAGGTCGGGCACGACAAAGACCCATCTCACCACCGTGGACGTGACGGCATCGACATCCTTTGTCGAGAAGACCGTCTCGACCCCGTCCTTCGCCAACGTCTGCGTCGGCTTTCAGGCAACGGCCATCGGGAACAACACGGCTCACTCGATGGATGCACTCGCCGTCCGGATCTTCGCCCCCACGGCGGTGAACCGTTTCGGCCAGGTGACCGCGGTGAACGGCTCGTCCACACCCGGCGCCTGCGGAACCGCCGGTGCCCGGGGGGCGTTCACCCTGGTCTTCAAGGTGGGAGGGTCCACTGTGGTCGACAAAGTAGACGTCTACCGGATCACCAAGTTCCACGATCCTCAGCTTCCGGGGGCGACGTTCGCGGACGTCTGCGTGGGCGACAACGCGGCCGCTGAAGGTCCGAGCATCGGGAACACGATCCTCGCCGCAGTTGTCGTCGTGACACCACCCAAGACGCCCACCCCGCTCCACGTGAAGGGGACCGTCACCTCCGTCAACGGTGTCTCGACAGCTGGTACCTGCGGAGTCGCCGATACGGCGGGGGAATTCGTGGTGACGTGGACCGACAGCCATTCGATTCCGGCCTCGACGATCAATACCACGGTCGGCGTTGCAGCCACGACCCCGTTCGTGGAGAACGGCGTAGCGTCGCCATCATTCGCCAACATCTGCGTCGGTGGCAAGGCGTCGGTGATCGGTACCTACTCCTCCGTCGTGCTGGAGGCTTCCGCAGTGGCCGCTTACCCGCCTGCCTCCTGAGGCTCCAGCCCATCCGCTCCAAGATCCACTGACAGGTTCCCCGACCCACGGCGGCACTTCTCCGGTGCCGCCGTGAGGCGCGTCTGGAGGAGTCCAGGTCGAGTTGAGTCACAACGTCAGCAGCAAGTGCTCGAATCGTTTCGGGAACGCTCGCGCTTCGACCTCAAGTCCGGACTCCGTTCGTCTGGATTCGTGAACAGAACGCATCGGGTGGGCGCCGTGGCGTCGAGCATCCTCGTGCTCCGTTCTCTTCGTGCTGGTCGGCCCTCGGCGGGTTATCCCGAGCGTCGAAGATTGCATCCCGGCAATGAGCCAGGCCGAATCGTCGGCGTCAGGACAGTTCCGGCAGATTCTTGTTCAGCAGCCAGGGCAACCGAGATCACCGCCGCTCGCTGCCAGCAAGTCCACATAGGGCACCAGATCGCATCATCGACCTTGGCGGAGATGTACACGAAGACCATCATTTCAGGCTCAAGATGTCGGTCGAACATCGATTCAACGCTCTGGGAATTCTCGAAGCGTTGCCTCGCTTGTCTGGGGATTCACCGGAGTCTCTTTCGGCCGAGCTGGGGATGTCGTAACCCGGCGACTGACCGTTACGGGGACGATCTGGACTCGATTGTTTCCTGCTCGTCCGCGGTGACGGCAGAACCAGTCAGCGGGGCACCGCTTCTGCCACGGCCGCACGTAGAGCAGCCAGATGACGGCGGCCGCGAGCAGGACTGAACACAGGACCCAGCCGAGAGCGGTGGTGCCGAGCCCCACGTACTTGAGGCCGGAGGCGAAGATCACGAAGGTGATGGCCGGTCGGATGTACTTGTCCGGGGCCCTCGACGAGATGAACGAACCCACGATGACGGCGGGAATACTTCCGATGATGATCGACGTGGTTACCGAGAACTCGACGTGCCCGAAGGCCAGGGCACCCAGCGCCGCGGCAACGGTCAGCGGGACCGCCTGGGTCAGGTCGGTGCCCACGAGCTGGTTCGCACCCAGCATCGGGTAGAGGAAGAGCAGCATCACGATCATGAGGGACCCTGAACCCACCGAGGTCATTCCGACGATGAGTCCGCCGACCATGCCGATGAGCACCGTGGGCACCGGCCGGACCGTGAGGTCGTGCACGACCGCCTTGCGTTCGTGGCCGCCCCGACGGTCGAGGAAGTAACGGGACACCATGGCCGCCGCCCCGACGAGAAGCGCAGCACCGAGCGCCTTCTCGATGTTCGCCTGCGATGTCTTCGCGTGACCCAGCAGATGGAGCAGGTAGGCGCCGAGAAAGGCCATCGGCACGGATCCGGCAACCATCCATCCCACCAACCGGAAATTCACCGTCTTCTTGGACATGTGCACCGCCGCACCGAACGGTCGCATGAAGACGGCGGCGACCAGATCGCTGGAGATTGCCGTCGACGGCTTGACGCTGAACAAGAGGATGAGCATGGGTGTCATCAATGCCCCGCCACCCGCTCCGGTCAGACCGACCAGAAATCCAACGACTGCGCTTCCCAGGACGATGTACGGATCGATGTTCAACGTTGCCCCCATGGAAGTGAGACCGGCGGTCGAGCTGATGACCTACTGTACCGGGAGGATAGTGGGAAAGTCCATGGGTTTACTTGGGTCGATCGCACAAAGCTGGTTTTCGCATCGGCGGGGCCCCAAGGCGAATCGTCGGCAGTTTGAGAGATGCTCTTCCGGTACGCCACTGTCACCGGCGAACACTTCGGAGACGTCTGCGCGTCCGTCGCCACGTCTCTGATCAGTACCAGGTGGTGGTGTCACGCAGGCCCAGGAAGTCGATCACCTCGGTGAGCACTTGACCCCCGGCCTCCTTGGCGATGGCGAGGGTTGCCGGTACGTCGAGGTCGTCGAGTAGGGCTGCGACCGCGGCCCGGCGGGCGCCTTCGCTCTCGACGGGTGTCGTAGCGCTCCTCCACATGTCGTCCAGGTGCGCGGTCGCCTCGTCGAGAGTGTTCTCCTCGAATTCCCAGGGAGCTCCCCAGGGCCTCGAAAGGATCAGGTACCGGATGGCAGCCGCTGGCCAGCGCTGGAGCAAGTCGTGGACCAGGACGAGGTTGCCCGTGGACTTGGCCATCTTCTGCCCCCGGATCATCACCGTGCCCACATGCATCCAGGAGCGGGCAAAGGGGGCCACCCCGGTGAAGGCTTCGGCCATCGCCGCTTCGTAGGCGTGATGCGGGAACCGGAGGTCGGCTCCACCCCCGTGCAGGTCCACGGTCGGACCGAATGTGGAGAGTGCCATGGCGGCGCATTCGGCGTGCCATGCCGGCCGCCCCTTACCCCACGGACTCGGCCACGCCGGTTCGTCTCCGGAGGAGCGTTGCCAGATGACGACGTCCAGTGGATTCTCCATGGCCTCGTCCATTCGAGTGTCATGGCCGGCTGAGGCTTCGCCAAGCAGAATTGCCTGCTTCACCGGGGTCGAGGCCAGAGGTCTCGCACACATGCTCCCCGCGGAAGAAGACCGATCCGTCACGTTCGTAGGCGGATCCCTGCGCCAAGAGCCCGAAAGCGAGGGCAATGACGTCGTCGACGTAGTCGTAGCTTCTCGGTTCGAAGGCCGGGCGAACGATACCGAGGTCCGACGCATCGCGTTCGAACCGATAGGTCTGCTGGGTCGCCAAAGAGCGCCATGGCACTCCTCGGGACCTGGCCTCGGCCAGCAGGTGGTCGTCGACATCGGTGACGTTGCGGCACACGTCCACGTGTGCGCCGGTCAGGTGCAGTACCCGGGCCGCCAGATCGGTCCACACGAACGTGGCGGCATGACCGAGGTAGGTCGTGTCGTATGGGGTGATACCGCAGACGTACACCCGTGCCGAGCCGATGATCGGCACGCGTGCCTCCCCGACCCGGAGGCTTGCCCCTATGGTTGCTCCGTCAGCCAGTGCCATATCCGTCCTCCGGTATGCGTCGTCAGATGGTCAGAGTGGTCATCCTTCCTCGGATGTGTGCTTCGTCAGCACGTACCACCGAGCCCTACGTGAAGATGATCTCACCACCGGCGGCCATGGCGTAGAACTCACCGACGGTGATGATGTCCATGACCTGTTCGATCAGGTCGTCCTTGGTCAGCTCAAACAGATCCGTCGACGCCTTGCAGGCATAGATCCCAGCCCCTGTATCCGCGATCATCTCGACAAACTCGGGAATGGGGGGAATGTCGAGCTTCTCCATCTTCTTCTCGAGGTAGTGTGTCATGACCGACGACATGCCCGGCAGGCCGCCGGCGATGGTGGCCAGGTGCAGGCCGGGATTTCCGACGGTGGCCACCTTGATGTGGTCGATTGTCGACCGATGGACCACGTCGAGGCCGAAGAACGTGAAGAAGAGATTGGCTTCGATCCCCTCGGCGCGGGCGCCATTGGCCATGATCAGCGCCGGATAGACACCTTCCAATGAGCCTTTCGAGACGATGATCGACACCTTTTGGATCGGGTCACTCATGTTGCACCTTTCTGTGTGATCGGAGACCGGCCGAGCGGTTAGATGCAGCCGCGCGGCTTTGGTATGCCGGCGATCTTGGCGGCCGTCTTGGCCGGACCTTTCGGAAACAGCTGGTAGAGTTCCTTGATCGAGACGCCGGACGTCTTGCCGAGGACTCGGACGGTCGGCCCGGTCCCCTTCTCGTCATACTCGGTCCGCATGAACTTGATCACCTGCCAGTGAGCCTCCGTGAGTTCGTCGATGCCTTGCTCCCTGGCGATCTGCGGCGCCATGGTTTCGGTCCACTGGCTCGGATCCTCGAAGAACCCTTCGTCGTTGACGGCAACGGTCGTGCCCGAGTAGGTGGCGGTAGGCATGATCGGCTCCCTTCCTTTGATCTAGCGAGCGGTTCGGGCGGTCATGGAAATCTCTCCGGAAGTCCTTTCCCCGGGTGGGCATGGCCGTGCCGACACCGGGAAGGTCACGACCGGGAAGGAGGCTGTGCCAGTAGAGCGGCTGGAACATCAGTTTGCCCAGGTGATTGAGCCGTGACTCCTTCAGCAACGGGAGGCCAACCGAGGTGGGGAAGTGCCCGGGCAATGGTTCGGTGTCGTAATTGAAGTCGATGAGCAGCGCCTTGCCGAACCCGGTCTCGATGAAGCAGTTGGTATGCCCGTCGAAACTGCTGTCCAGGGGCTCGTCGGCCAGGAACCGCCTGACGTTCTCGACCAGGACCTCCCCCTCGAAGTGAGTGACCGACCCGGCCTTCGATGTGGGAACTCCTGCGGCGTCCCCGATGGCGAAGACGTTTGGTCTCGCCGTCGACTGTAGCGTGTGCTCGTCCACCGGCACGAAGCCCAACTCGTCCCCGAGCCCCGGGGATCTCGTCACATAGCCGGCGCCCCCATGCAGGGGAACGACCACGGCCAGATCGAAACCTACCTCACGCCCATCGTAGGAGACGAGTCGTCCGCCAGATCCGTCGACTTCACCGGTGTTGAACTCGGTCACGAGGCCAACCCCTTTCTCCTCGAGCAATCCCGCCGAGCGCCTTTGACGCCACTGGCTTTGTGAAGGCGCCGTCGAGGGGGGTCACATAGGCCAACTCGACCCGATCGCGAATGCCGGCCTGCCGGAAGAACCAGTCGGCTAGGAAGCAGAACTCAAGGGGTGCGACCGGGCACTTGATGGGCATGTCGACCACGTTGACCACCAGACGGCCTCCATCGAATCCCTCGAGTGCACCATGCAGCGCCGCAGCTCCGGCAACGTCGTAGAAGGTGAAGACCTTCTCCATCCAGCCAGGCCCGGTGAGCCCCTCTGTCTCCTCTGTGACCAAGATGGAACCCGAGGCGACGACCAGAACGTCGTAGGCGAGTTCAGCCCCGTCCGCAAGATGCACTGTGTCCCCATCGATGTCGACATGCTCGATTGCCGTCTGGCGGAATTCGATGTTCCGGTGCAGCTGACGATGGCGCGAGCGGACGATCTCGTCTGTATGGGTCAAACCGAACGGAACAAACAGCAACCCCGGTTGGTAGACGTGATCGTCGTTCTGATCCACGACGACGATATCGACATCCTCTGTGGGAAGGAGTCGCCGCAGGCGGTTGGCCACGAGCGTCCCCCCGGTTCCCCCGCCGAGGATCACGATCTGTTTGGTCATGATCCCATTGTCGGTCCCTCATCACGACTCGACTAGGGCAATTCGTCCCTGTTTGGGCCCAGAAGTCGGCAGGGGTCCGCCCGGTTCTGCGGCATCGGGGATTTCCGACGAACCTGAGATGGTCGGCCTCCGGCGTTCGGCTTCCCCAGGGACTCGACTCCGAAGTCCCGATCTCTGTTGATCGCCGACTCCTGGTCAACCGCCTCAAGGGCGTGGCCCAATGCAGTAGCGCTCGAGTCGAGCGCGACGGGACGGTCCTGCGGCGTTATGATTCATTACCCCCGGGGGTATACTGGCACACAAACGAGACGAAGGAGACGTTGGCATTGACGCATGTCGGCCTCGTTCCATTGGCCGTTGGGGCGTCCGGCTTCCGTCTGATCGCGCCGCTCCTCCATCAGCCATCGCGTGCAACCGGGTCGAGGGGCGCTTGACCGGTGGATGGTCAGCAGTGGGATGAGCGCTATCGCGGAGATGATTTGGTCTGGACATGTACCCCGAACCAGTTTCTGGTCTCCGAGGTTGCAGACCTCCCGCCGGGTCGAGCGGTCGACCTTGCCTGCGGCGAAGGCCGCAATGCAGTGTGGCTCGCTGAGCAGGGCTGGGAGGTGACAGGGGTGGACTTCTCTCCCGTGGGTCTAGCAAAGGCACAGCGCTTTGCAGCGCTCTGGAACGTAGAAGCCATCTGGGTCGAGTCTGCGGTGCAGGAGTGGAGGCCTCCGCCGGAAGGATTCGATCTGGTGGCCGTGCTGTATCTGCAGTTGCCGGAACCTGAGCGTTCGATCGCTCTCGAGGTGGCCGCGTCCGCAGTGGCCCCTGGGGGCACGTTCCTGGTTGTGGCTCACGACCAGGAGAACCTGATCAGGGGTTTCGGGGGCCCGCCGAACGCCGAAGTCCTCTACAACGTTGCCGATGTCACCGAGGTGGCCGTTGGAGCCGGTCTGGCTGTGGAGCGCGCCGAGCAGGTAGTCCGGGTCGTTGACACAGACACAGGGCCGAAGGACGCAATCGACACATTGGTGAGAGCAAAACGGCCAATGTGAGGCTACGCCAGACCCTTGGATCCGACCAGGAGAGGCGGAATCCGAAGGATCTCATTCAACCAGCCGACTATGTCAGATTCCAGAAGAGAGGATGAACCCATGCAATTGCCAGATGAGGTGCTGAACGACCTGAAGAAACGACTCCGACGTGTCGCCGGACAGGTGCAGGGTATTGAGCGCATGCTGGCCGAGGGTCGGGAGTGCCGGGACGTGGTAACCCAACTTTCTGCGGCCACGAAGGCGTTGGAGCAGACCGGTTTCAAACTGATCTCCTCCGGCCTTGTCTACTGTCTGGAGAATCCTGAGGAGGCGGCAGCCGACGGGTATGCCATCGATGAGGTCCAGCGGATGTTCATGAAGCTGGCGTGAGGAGGGCAGATGACCTCATCCGACTCAGCCCTTCCCTGACGGACGGGCGAGGCCGGCGCCTACGACCTCATCAGTGCAGGGGGTCCGGTTCCTCCACGGGCGGCCATCGCCCAAGCGAAACGAGCTTCTTTACGGTGGCTGAGCCACCCCATCAGCGCACGCTGCATAGGCACCGGTTCGCTTGGGTGACGTTGCCCAGGACCCCCGGGGTATCAACCAACCGTGCAAGAAGCTCGGTCACGCAAGCTCAGGCGGGCCCGGGTCGGGTCAGGCACCGCTCCAGAAAATCGGACAGACGCGAGATGTCCTTGACGATCATCACGCCCCCGACGGGGTCCTTGGTGATGTCGAGCGACGGGCAGAACATGTCGGTGTCACCACAAAAGAAGTGCGGCGAGCCGAGTACGCCACGCCGTCCGCCTTCGTGCCAGTCCGCCACCACGTCGGAGCGGTCGGTCTCGTCGGGCATGGCGACACCGAGACCGCGTGCCAACTCCTCGAGTGTGACCGGGTCCGAGATGTCCCGGCCTTCCTCGAAGAGGGCATCACGGAGCGCGAAACTCACCCGTTCGCCAACCTGGAGGCCGGTCCGGTAGGCCCGGTTGGCCAGAGCGAGAGCGTCCAGCGTCGAGCTCGGGAAGCGGTCGACATCGAGGTGTGCGAACAGATTCGGGGCCACCTGCTCTCGCAAGTCCTCGGCGTGCTCCCAGGTGACCGCCGCGTCGAGGGGAGCATGATTCACCAGCTCGAGCGGCCACGCCCGCACCCAGATAGCGATGTCATTACGACCGGCCCGGGGCGTTGCTCCTCGATTGCCCGCAGGCCGACGTGGGCGAAGGGACACCAGATATCGGCGAAGACCTCGATTGCCTGGGTCGTCGTTGTACTCATCGTGCGCCTCTCGAATCGGCGAGGGTCCACGGGACCGACGCTCCGGCCCCGTCGTGCCCCGTGTCCGTCATCAGCTCGCCCGAACAAAGTTGCCGCTCCGGCGGCTGTGCAGAAGGCCATGCAACAGGCAGATATCGAGTGCGCCGGCGGCGAACGGTACCATGCCGATGACGGCAGGGGCCCACCGTTCCCCGCCGAGCAACCCACCTACCATCGTCAGTGCGACGCCGACGATGAAACGGATCGGCCCGCAGCCGATGCCATGACCTTGGAGAAACCAGTGGTTCCTACTCCTTCTCCCGTTACTGCTGCACGGTGTTGGGCTTCGCTGCTCACGCCAACTTGGTGAACAGCCGTCGGACCTCCTCGAGGGAATAGCCGGACTTCTCGGCTTCCTCGGGATGCTGGACGCAGTAGGTGAGACCGCTGGCGATGAGTCGGAAACCGACCTGCTCGATCGCCTTGGTCGCAGCACTCAGCTGCATGACGATATCCCGACACTCACGGCCCTCGGACAACATCATCTCTACGCCGTGGATCTGCCCCTCGGCACGACGCAGCCGCTCGCGGAGATCCTTGACCACTCCATCGGGCAGTTCCATGGCCACTCCTCCTCCTTCCTCGTGGGCGATCTCGTCGTTACTCGGGTCAGTGCGAAAACTTCACCTTGGGCAGGATGCGGCCGAGCCACTTCGGCTGGTGCCATGCGCCGTGCCCTCCAAGGCGCAGTACGACCGGGAGAACGGCCAGTCGCACCACCAGGGCGTCGAGGGCCACGGCAATGGCCAGGATCACCCCCATTTCCTTCGGTGCCAGCGGCCCGGACAGGGCGAAGGTGAGGAAGACGGCGACCATGACGGAGGCGGCCGAAAGCACGACGCGTCCCGAGGTTCGCATCGAGCCGATCATGGCGTGCTCAGGGTCCGAGTGGGTTTCGTAGCGCTCCTTGGCCGCTGAGAGTATGAACAGCGTGTAGTCCATGGCCACACCGAAGACCATGGCCCCGAAGAAAAGCGGGGCCCAGGCATCGATGAAACCCTGCGGTTGGAAGCCCGAGCAGGCCGGACAGCAGCCCGTTTTGGAAGATGAGCCGTCCGATGCCGAAGGCCCCCGCAACCGACAGGGCGGTGATCAGCACGCCCAAGGCCGCGATCAACGGCGCACCCAGCGCGATCAGGAGCAGGAGGAACCCGAGTACACCGAGGATCCCAAGGACGAACGGGCGTGTGTGACGCCAGGGTCTGCTGGAGATCGTGGTTCTCAGCGGCGGCACCGCCGATCAGCGTTCCGGCCGGAAGCACCTGGCGCAGGTCGTCGATGGTTGCGCCCGTCGTGGTCGTTGAGGGCCCAGTGGTCGGGACCACCTGGTCAAGGGTCCACCCGGCATTGGTCGCTCCCGGGACCACATTGGCCACGCCGGACGAATGGGAGAGGGTGGCCACTGCCTGCGCCTGCTCAGCTTCGGGCACGACCACCTGCAGCGTCCCCGGCGCACCTGGACCAAGGGCGCTGGTGACCTGGTCGTAGCCGACCCTGGCGTTGGCGCCGGACGGCACGATGGTGATCGAAGGCATATTGGTCCGCATGCCGATGACGGGTGCCGCAGCCAGCAGCAGGAATACCAAGGCGGCAGCGCCGATAGGGAGCGGGTGTCGCCAGATGAACCTCCCCCACGAGTGCAGCATCCGGTCCAGCGGACCTTCACTTTCGGGCCGGGCCCTCGGCGCAGTCGAACCTTCCCCTTGTTGATGTTGGTCCCGAGCTTGCCGAGGATCGCCGGCAGGAGCGTGAGGGTTGCGGCCAGAACCGCCAGGACGGAAAGCATGATCCCGAAGGCCATCGACCGGAACGCCGGGCTCGGAACGATCAGGATGGCCGCCAGCGATGCCAGCACCGTGAGCGCGCTGAAGGCGACAGCTTTGCCGGCGGTGTCCACCGTCTCCGCCACCGATGCGACGATGGCGACTCGGTCGCCCGGCTCGGCTCCCCTGCGCTTGAGGGCGGAGCGAAACCGCATGACCAGGAAGAGGGCGTAGTCGATCCCCAGAGCAAGGGCGAACATGAGGGCGAAGTTGAGGGCCCATATGGACACCGGGGTGAACTTGGTCGTGATGACGAGCGCACCAGCGGCGACCAGCAGGCCGGCCATCGTGAGCAGCAGTGGGAGGCCGGCAGCCACCAGGCTCCCGAAGGCGATCACGAGGATGATGATCGTCACCGGCCAGGACAGCATCTCGGACCGCAGCATGGCCGACCGGTTCGCCGTGTTGAAGTCGGCCCACAGGGCACTGTCGCCGGTGAGGGTCACGGTGATGCCGGACGAGGACAGAGCGGCCAGCTTCGGCTCCACGGCGTCGGCGGCCTGCACCATCTTGTTGGAATCCGCAGCTGATCCTGCGGTGATGATGGCGGTCCGGCCGTCACGCGAGATCGAGACCCCGGCCTGCGGGCGGACCACGGTGGATACCCGAGGATCGCCCCGGAGCACGTTGGTCGCCTTGGTCACGATGGCCTGTGCCTGTGGGTTCGACGCGATCGCACCGTGGTGGTCGACGATGACGACCTGCAACCCGGTGGCACCCAGCCCCGAGAAATCCTTTTGGATGATGGCCCGTGCCGCGACGGACTGGCTGTCGGAGGCTTGCCACCCAGCGCCGGCGAGCGCGCTCTCGACATGGACGGCGAAGAATCCGAAGATCAAGACCACCAAGAGCCATGCAATGAGGACGCGGCGGAAGTGGGTGGCAGCCCACGCGCCGAGTCGAGCGAACGGGCTGAGGTGCCTCTCCGGAGCCGACCGCCCGTTCCTCGGCGCTCCCTTCGAGAAGAGGTCGTGGCTCTCAACTTCTGAAGTAGGAAGCGGTTGTTCGAGGCCGGTACTTGGGGAAGCTGTCATGGGGAGCAGTCCTTTGGGTCGGGCCGGCTGTATATACCGGTGGGGGTATATGGGGAACTATACAAGATACCCCTAGGGGTATCAACCCAAGCGCCGTCGTGGTGCGAGAAATGCGGTCGTCCGAGGTGGAAGGGCTGTGGAGCCCATATCGAACAGGTAGTGGGCGACGTGCCCAGGGATGAGCGTTGCCGGTGTCGGACTACTCAGGCGCCATCTGCCACGAGAAGGTCGTGGTTCTCTCGTTGACGAACAACTCTTCGACCGCATTCGACTCGATGCCAGAGTCAACCGGGCGGCCGTAGCGATCGACAGGATGGCAGGCACGGTCCGGGCCAGATCAACGGTCAGCGGCCAGGAGGACGTCGCGGCCTCAGGCATGCTCGTCCTGAGCATGGGGCCGCTCCGATGCGACCGCCCACTCTTCGTATGGCAGGGTGCGGACGCTGAGAAACGTCGAGGACGCACTGGCGACTGAAATCGATGGAGCGCCGAACACGTCTGCGGTCGTCGGCGCCGGCTTCATCGGGCTGGAGATGGCCGAGAACCTCGTCGGGAAGCCTTCGAGCTCACCATCGTCGAGGCAACCCTGCAAGTCCTGGCTCCACTCGACCCTGAGCTCGCCATCCCTGTGAGTGGCGAACTGGAGTGCCCCGACACGTGGCGCCCACCAAGTAGGTATCCTCGTGAATGGCCAGGTATAAGTGCCCTGGATGCGGAAGACCTAGCTTTGTGCGCAAAGGTCAGGTGCTCGGTTGCAGGGAATGTGGCACGCAGGGCTGGCTCGGCTCCGGACCTGACAAAGTGGCCGGAAGGGGTAGAAGGTGCAAGGTCTGCGCCGAGGACAAGGTGAAGACCGTCGCCACAACCGCAGATGGAACTCAGATCGACTACTGCTCTGCGTGCGGAACCGTTCACTTCCCGGCTTCCTGATCGCAACCGCTCGGCCGATCAACCGATCCCTGAACCGACGTTCATCGACCTGATTCAGGCTGAGGTAACTGATACCGAATGTATCTCTATGAAGCCGGGAGAAGGCAGGCCAACTCGGCGAATCGAGCGGCGGCGGGGGAGAGGGCACCGGCCCGATAGACCAGAGCCAGTTCCCGGACAGCCGGAGGGTCCGGTCGGGCGATCACTGCGCCGAGCCCTTCGGCGACGAGGGCCGTCGACTCAGGTACGAGCGCAGCCCCGGCACCGGCTAGGACAAGAGGAAGAATGGCGTCTCGCTGAGCCGACACGACCGCCAGCTTCGGATGAAGCCCAACCGACTCCAGTCGTTCGTCGAGAAGGCGTCGGGTGGAGGTCCCTTCGGGAGATGCCACGAACAGGGTGTCCTCGAAGTCGACCAGTGTCGCCGACGCGGAGACGACTCTGGCCGTTCCGGGGGGGAGGATGAAGACGAGCACCTGCGACCCGAGCCCGGTGAACTCGAGTGCGTCGGGGACGCCCAGCGCGTCGGTGAGTCCCAGCTCGGATGTTCCCGTTTCGACCAGTTCGAACAGTTCGCGAGAGTCCTCGGGAGCGGCGAGGTCGACGCGAACGCCCGGATGGTGACGGCGGAACCGGCCGATGAGGGTCGCCGTGGGGTCGGCGGCGAGGGTCGGAAGGCACACCAAGGACAGGACGCCTGACTCCAGCCCGGAGACGGCCGTCACTGCGGCCCGACCGGTCTCGAGGTCGCGGAGCACCTGACGGGCCGGCCCGAGGAGTGCGGTTCCGGCCGCGGTGAGCTGGACCCTCCGGCCGATCCTGTCAAAGAGAGGGGTGCCGAGATCGGCTTCCAACTCTTTGACGGCCAGGGAGAGGGCGGGTTGGGAGACGAACGTCGCCTTCGCCGCCGCGGTGAACCCGCCGTGGTCAACGACGGCTACGAAGTGTTGGAGGCGACGGGTATCCATTTGCAGAGCTTATCGATATAAGAAGAAATATGTATTATCATTCTGGACGGAAGACCAGCACAATCGAAGGAGTGGATGCCCTCGATGAGGTGAGGCCGGTGGGATGGCAGCACCTGGTGGTCGAGCCGAGGCGCCCCGAAGTGATCAGGCGTCGACCCAACGCCTTCTGGCTGGCGGTGGCCGCGGTCTGCATCGGGGCCTTCATGGGTCAGCTCGACGCCAGTATCGTCACCGTCGCACTGCCCACGTTGCAGCGGACGTTCCACGCCAGTGTCGGTGCGGTGACCTGGGTGGGTCTGAGCTACCTCCTGGTTCTGGTGGCCACGGTGGCCGCGGTCGGTCGGTTCGCCGACATGTGGGGACGCAAGCTCCTCTATGTCTACGGCTTCGGGATCTTCATCGTCGGATCCGCCCTGTGTGGACTGGCCCCGAACCTGGGCATGTTGATCGGGTTCCGGGCGCTCCAGGCTGTGGGGGCCGCGCTGCTGCAGGCCAACAGTGTGGCCATCATCGTGCTGGCGGTGCCCAGGACGTCGCTGGGCAAGGCCATCGGGATCCAAGGCGCCGCCCAAGCCGTCGGCCTGGCCCTGGGTCCGTCGGTCGGAGGCTTCCTGTTGGCGGTCGGCGGGTGGCGCCTGATCTTCTTCGTCAACGTCCCGTTCGGGGTGCTCGGCATGGTCGCCGGACTGCTCCTCGTTCCCCGCAGCCGGCACCTCCAGGCCCGCGTGCGTTTCGACTGGACCGGACTGGCACTGTTCTTCCCGGCCGTCGTGGCCGTGTTCACCGCCATCTCCTTCGGCAATGCGAAGGGATGGACCTCGGCCCCGATCATCGGGCTGTTTGTGGTCGGCATCGTCCTCGGCATCGGATTCGTCCGGCGTGAAGTCCGATGCAGTGAGCCGATGCTCGATATGGCCCTCTTCCGGCGAGCCCGCTTCAGCGCCGGGATCGCCAGCGGCATGCTCTCTTACCTGGTCATGTTCGGCGTGCTCTTCCTCGTGCCCTTCTACCTCGAGCGTGGTCTGCGGTTCGGCTCGGGACGTGCCGGTCTCGAGCTGATGGCCATGCCATTGGCCCTGGGGGCCACTGCGCCACTGGCCGGGCGTTTGGCTGATCGACTCGGAGCCCGGCCACTGACCATGGCGGGTATGGCCACCGTGGCCGGTGCGCTGGCCGTGCTGGGTGCGCTGCGGCCGACGACCCTGGTGTTCCTGACATTGCTGGCCGCCGTGGGGATCGGACTGGGTCTGTTCACACCTCCGAACAACGCCGCAATCATGGGTTCGGTTCCCCAGGCGCAGTCGGGCCTGGCCTCGGGCGTGCTCAACATGACGAGGGGGATGGGCACCGCCCTCGGCCTGGCGCTGACCGGGCTCGTGTTCGATGTCGCCGGCGGTCGATCCTCGGCGTCGTGGTCGGTGGCACACGCCTTCACCGTCTCAGCGCTGTTCCTGGCCGCGCTGGCGGTAGTGGCCGGCGTCATCGCTGGTCTGCGGGAAGGTGGCCCGTTGGAGCGGTCGATCCGCGCCCGCATGGAGTGAGTGGAAAGATGGCGAGGGCACCAAATGCAGTCGAAACCTCACGGGTGCCTGGAGTGGGTCTCAGAGCCGGGACGAACGTCGAAGGTACGTGCGCATCCTTACGCTTTCACCATCGCCCAGCGCGTCGAGCAAAGCGAACAGGCCGGAAAACCCCTCTTCCCCGAGCAAGGCCGTCAGCTCGTCCTCGATCATCCGAGCCGCCGCTCGCTGGGCTTGGAGGTAATCGTTCCCGCGGGGAGTCAGCGTCACCGACTTTTCCCTCCTGCTGCTCGCCGAATCGGCGACGGCGACGTAGCCAGCTTCGCGGAGGTGCCCGACGACCTTGGTGGCGCCTTGGCGGGTGATGCCGAGCTCGCGTCCGATGGCCGAGATCGTTGACCCGGACGGAGCCGTGCACAGCCTGAGCACCCGGCCATCGGGGAATCTCCGCTCGCCGAATCCGGCATCAGCCATCGCGTTGTCGAGTCGAATTTGATAGCCGATCCAGGCACGTCGTAGCGCCGGACCGAGCCCGATCGATGGTGACCCAGCCGATGGCGACCCAGCCGATGGCAGCCCGATCGATGGTGACCCAGCCGATGGCGACCCAGCCGATGGCGGCGGAACCGATGGCGACCCAGCCGATGGCGGCGGAACCGATGGCGACCCAGCCGATGGCGGCGGAACCGCTGGCGGCGGAACCGCTGTCGTCGCCGTCAATTCGTCGGCTCCGCCGTCGCGGTCCGAAGGAGGCATCTCGGAGCCCACCTTCGGTATCGTAGCATTAACTGTCAACTCAGTTGACAGTTAATGGCTGTTGCCCGATACTCTGACTATGTGGTCTGCCATCACAACCAGACACCCGCGGCCCCTGTGGGCCTCCGCTCTTTTCTGCATCTCGACTCTGGTGCTCACCGCTTGCGGATCAGGGAGCGCCGGCTCCCAACCGCCCTCCACCACCCTCGTCTACAGATTTGGCGTGGTCGGGAACCGGGGCGCCATCAGTCAGCTGCAGCTCGACAGGCCAACTCCGATTCCCGGAATAAGCGGCCAGGTCGTACAGATAGCCACTTCGAACTCCGACGGCTACGCGCTGACCTCGAGCGGAGCGGTGTGGGCCTGGGGAGTTGCCAGCTACGGCGAGCTCGGTAATGGGGGACACCCCGCCTACTCGACCCGAGCTGTGAGGGTCGATTTTCCCTCGGGCGTCATGATCACCTCGTTGGCGAACCCCATGCCCTTCGACGGTGCGTTGGCCATCGACTCGCGCGGCCACGCCTGGGGCTGGGGCTTCAACGTCGGCGGCGACCTCTGCCTGTCCGGTCTCATGGAGCTCCGTCCGAGCGAGCTTCCGCTCGGCGACGTGACCCTCGCCACCGGGGCGCGCACGCACTCGCTCTTCTCCTCGGGGGGCAAGGTCTACGCCTGTGGCTCAGGCCAGTATGGCGTTCTCGGCACTGGCTCCACCACCGACAGCTCGAGTCCAGTCCCTGTCGTCGGCTTACCGAGCACGGCCCGGGTGACGGCTTTGACCGCCTCATGGGAAGGATCAGGGGCGCTCCTCAGCACCGGTGCCTATTACAACTGGGGCTACAACGCCGCCGGTCAGCTCGGCGACGGCACCACCGCCGACAGTGCCGTCCCCGTGCAGGTCACGTTGCCCACCCCGGTGCGACAGGTGTTTCAGGGCGGGAGCGGGGCCAAGAACGGCCAGACCGTGGCCATCCTGGCCAACGGCTCTGTGTGGGCATGGGGCAACAACGACCGCGGTCAGCTCGGTGACGGCACGAGGGTGAGTTCGGACGTCCCGCTGCGCGTCGACGTGCCCCCCGGGGTGACCTTCGTCAAGGTCAGCTCCGGCGGCTACGCCAGCTATGCCATCGACAACTCGGGTCGCCTGTGGTCCTGGGGCGACAACAAGAGCGGACAGCTCGGAACCGGGGGAAGCCCGGTCATCGCTACCAAGCCGGTCAGCGTGGGTATCCGCCTCACACAGGTGTCGTCCACAGCCCAGAACGTGGCCGGACTTCAGCGCAGTGCCGGTTCATGACCCGAGGAACAACGTGTCGCGCCCGTGCCCACGGGCGAACAGCCGGAACGATCATCGCAGGCAGCGTTGCCATCCTGGCGTTGTCGCTCAGCGCCTGCAGTAGCTCGCGATCCCAGCCGGCCGCGCCTCCCGAACGGGTCGCCGGTGGGCCGACGGGCCACTACGACGTGGCCGCGGGCATTCACAAGATCAAGCACATCATCATTATCGAGCAGGAGAACCGTTCTTTCGACAGTTACTTCGGGACCTACCCGGGCGCCGACGGGATCCCCATGAAACAGGGCGTCCCAACGGTGTGCGTGCCGACGCCGACCGGCGGATGCCAGGCGCCCTACCACGACACTTCGGACGTCAACGGGGGCGGGCCGCACGGCGAAGCGAATGCCAAGGCTGACGTGGACGGGGGGAAGATGGACGGGTTCGTCAACCAGGCGGCGAACGCCAAGAAGGGGTGCGGCGTCAACGTCTCCACGGTCGACAACCCGGAGTGCTCCAATTCGGCGACGCCCGATGTGATGGGCTACCACACGGCGGCGGAGATCCCGAACTACTGGACCTACGCCAAGGACTTTGCGCTCGACGATCACATGTTCGAGCCGGTCGCTTCGTGGTCCTTGCCCGATCACCTCTATCTGGTGTCGGGCTGGTCGGCCAGGTGCTCGAGCCCGAGTCCGATGAGCTGCAAGAACGCCATCAAGGGTCCGTACACGCCGCTCCAGATGCAGAGGTATGTGGACCAGGCCATCGACACCGGCACCGCTGACATCACCGATGCATGGACGGATATCACCTGGCTCCTCTACAACAGACACGTCTCGTGGGCCTACTACGTGCAGACGGGCGACCAGCCCGACTGCGACGACGACTCGGCCGTAACCTGCCCTCCGGTGGCGCAGAGCTACCTCACGCCCGGCATCTGGAACCCGCTGCCCGTCTTCGAGGACGTCCAGAAGGACCACCAGCTCCGCAACATCCAGCCGCTGAACAACTACTTCGCCGAGGCGAAGGAGGGAACCCTACCGTCGGTCATGTGGGTCACCCCGTCCCAGGCCGACAGTGAGCACCCGCCGGCCAGCGTCCACCAGGGCCAGGCCTATGTCACAGCCGTCATCAACGCGGCCATGAAGAGCCCCGACTGGGACTCGACGGCCATCTTCTTGCAGTGGGACGACTGGGGTGGATTCTACGACGGAGTCGTGCCACCTCCCGTCGACCAGAACGGCTACGGGCTGCGGGTCCCGGCCATGGTCATCTCGCCCTACGCCAAGACGGGCTTCATCGACCACCAGACGCTCTCGAGCGATGCCTATCTCAAGTTCATCGAGGACGACTTCCTGGGTGGGTCAAGGCTCAACCCGAAGACCGACGGTCGCCCCGATCCCAGGCCTGACGTCCGTGAGGACGAGAGGATCCTGGGCAACATGGTCGCTGACTTCGACTTCAACCAAGCCCCACGGGCACCGGTCCTGCTCCCGACCAACCCGCCCACTGACTCGCCCTCCATCCCGGCCTGGTTCGACCGGATCGGGCTGTGCATGGGGTGCACGGCCACGCCGCCCAGTACTTGAGACTCGGGGAGGGAGCTGGTGCCAACTACTCATCCGACCAGGTCGCGCAACGAGCCGACGCCGGTTCACTTCATGCTGCCGCCCACTGCGAGTCTGCGATCGATCTCGGCCGCCATGATCCTGCAGTCCGTTGCCGGGTGATCGTACCGGCAGAGCAGCGCACCGGAAAGGTACTCCCGGGCTTCTTGCAACGTGGCGATTTGCCGGTCGAGGGCGCTGAGACGTCGCCGGGCGATGGCCTTCCATTCGCTGACGTCCGGAGCTTCGAGGATGCCGGCGATGTCATCGAGGGCGAGGCCGGCATCTTGGAGCATGCCTATGAAGACAAGCCTTCGCAGCGTCGCGACGCGGTATCTGCGTTTCCCGGACGTTCGGGTATCGGCGACCAGCAGGCCGATGCGTTCGTAGTAGCGGAGCGCCGAGGTGGCAAGGTGGGCTCGTTCTGCGACCTCCCCGATCGTCAACAGTGGCTCAGACATGTACTCACTTGACTTGAAGCCGGGTTCAACTGTCAAGGTGAAAGCGTGGACGAACAGCACACTCCGCCCAACCACCACGCCGGCTACCGAGGCTTTGCCGGCGTCGGCGGCCTGGTGGCTGCGCTCAGCATGGCATTCGGTCGGAAGGGTGACGCCCGGCTTGCCGTCCAGCTGAGCGGCCTGGCCGCGGGTGACGCTGTCGTCGACGTCGGGTGCGGCCCTGGCGCCGCGGCCCGCTACGCGGCCCGACTGGGTGCGACGGTCACCGGAGTTGACCCGGCGTCGGTCATGCTGCGGGTCGCGAGGCTCCTTACCCGGCGTCCGGCGAGCGTGCGGTACATCAAAGGCTCGGCGGAGGCGATGCCTCTGCCTGAGGCTTCAGCTTCGGTCGTGTGGTCGATCGCCACCGTGCACCACTGGTGGGACATCGACGGTGGGCTTCGAGAAGTACGCCGGGTGCTGCTCCCGGGTGGTCGTCTGGTCGCCATCGAGCGGAGCGCTCAACCGGGGGCACGAGGCCACGCAAGCCACGGCTGGACCGAGGAGCAGGCCATTGCCTTCGCGGACCGATGCCGCGAACACGGCTTCTCGGATGTCCACCTCGAGCGGACGACAATCGGGCGACGATCAACGGTCAGCGTGATTGCCACCTGTCCCTGATGCTCCCGGGTCCTCGACGGAACCCGGATCGCCTGCGCCGTCGGACGCCGGCGATCGTTGCCTGTTGAGACGAACCACCTGTTTCATGGTCGAGCGCGAGGCGAGCCTGCAGCGGGCGTCAGAGGTCGATGCGACCAGCCCGTTGCCTGGGTCAGGGGGTTCAGGGGCCGGACCCGGCGGAACGATCCGGCGATGATCCAGTTCGGAGGGGCAGTCGCTCGGCTCCGCCCCCTCCCGGTCGGCCGGGGAAGGTTCAGATTGACCCCATCGTCGGGGAGGCCTACCATGAACCCAAGAGCGGAGTAGATCGTCACGCTGTCGGACGGACGTGACCATTCGGCGGGAGCACAGGGAGATGATCTACGACTTGGCGGATACGGGGAGGGGATTCACTACAGCCGATGCCAAGGTGCACCACACGGCCCTCGGAGTTCGTCGGTCCGTGTCCGGTGGTGCCCGTTCGTGTACCTTTGTTTACGAGCAGAGTTCGCCGCTGACAGGGAAATGCTCCTCACGAGGTGGCACAGAAGATCGCAGTTGCGAGACGGGCAGCGGGTTTCGCAATTCAAATTCCACCGGGTCCCCCGACGTTGGCTGCCCCCCTGCCCCTCGTGGTAGTCGGCGCCGGGGACCCGGCGGGCTCGCAGGCCCGACCTCAGGCCGCAGTTCGGGCTGTCGACGAATCTCGAACGGTCAGCCTGTCTCGAGCGACCAGCGGGTGCTGAAGGATCAGCGCGTGCTGGGGAGCCACGAGGGGCGAGCCGACTCGTAGCTCTCGATCTCGTCCTCGTACCGGAGGGTGAGGCCGATGTCGTCCCAGCCGTTGACCAGGCGGGCCCGGGTGAACTCGTCGAGCGGGAAGGTCGTCTCGATGCGGGCCGAAAGCGCCTCGAGGGTGCCCCGTTCGATGTCGATGGTGATCTGCATGGTGGGCTCGGCCATGACGGCGTCGAGCAGCGTGCGCCCGACCGATGCCTCCACCTCGACGGGTACCAGGCCCGCCTTGGTGCAGTTGTTGCGGAAGATGTCCGCGAACCCGGGGGAGATGACCGCCTCGAACCCGTAGTCCTGGAGTGCCCAGACAGCGTGCTCCCGGGATGAGCCGGTCCCGAAGTTCGGGCCCGTCACCAAGATGGTGGCCCCGGCGAACTCCTCCCGGTTGAGCACGAACTCACGATCGTCGCGCCACTCGGCGAACAACCCGGCGCCGAACCCAGTGCGCTCGACCCGCTTCAACCAGTCGGACGGGATGATCTGATCGGTGTCCACGTTCGAGCGGTCGAGTGGCACCGCCCGGCCGCTCACCAGCTGCATGGCCCGCATCTACACCAGATCCTCGGGCGTGGCCAGGTGTCCGGCCACCGCGGTGGCCGCGGCCACCGCCGGCGAGACCAGGTGGGTCCGGCCCCCGCGACCTTGTCGACCCTCGAAGTTGCGGTTCGAGGTCGACGCGGCACGTTCTCCCGGGGCCAGCTTGTCCGGGTTCATGGCCAGGCACATCGAGCATCCGGGCTCCCGCCAATCGAAGCCGGCCGCGGTGAACAGGACGTCCAACCCCTCGGACTCCGCCTGGGCCTTGACACGGTGGGAGCCGGGGACCACCAGGGCCCGGAGCCCGGGATGCACCTTCCGCCCGTCCAGCACCCCGGCGGCCGCCCGCAGGTCCTCGATCCGGCCGTTGGTGCACGATCCGATGAATACGGTATCGACGGCGATGTCGTGGATCGATGTCCCGCCGGCCAGGCCCATGTACTCGAGGGCTCGGGCCGCGGCCTCTCGGTCGTGGGCGTTGGTGAACGACGACGGGTCGGGGACGGTGCCGTCGATGCGGCTCACCTGGGCTGGATTGGTGCCCCAGGTCACGTAGGGCGCCAACGAGGCCGCCTCCACGACGACTTCCTTGTCGAAACGCGCCCCTTCATCAGTGGGGAGGGTGCGCCACTCGGCCAGGGCCTTCTCCCATTCCTGCCCCTTGGGCGCATGGTCGCGGCCCTCGAGATAGGCGAAGGTGGTGTCGTCCGGGGCGATCATGCCGGCGCGGGCCCCTGCCTCGATCGACATATTGCAGACGGTCATCCGACCCTCCATGGAGAGGTTGCGGATGGCCGGTCCCCGGTACTCGATGATGTGGCCGCTGCCCCCTCCGGTGCCGATCTGGCCGATGACGGCCAGCACCAGGTCCTTGGCCGTCACCCCGGCGGGAAGCTCTCCGTTCACGGTGACGGCCATGGAGGCCGGCCGCTGCTGCGGGAGGGTCTGAGTGGCCAGGACGTGCTCGACCTCGCTGGTGCCGATGCCGAACGCGAGCGCACCGAAGGCTCCGTGGGTGGAGGTGTGGCTGTCGCCGCACACGATGGTCATGCCCGGCTGGGTGAGGCCTTGCTCCGGGCCGATGATGTGGACGATGCCCTGGTTGGCGTCGCCCATCGGGTAGCAGGTGATGCCGAACTCCGAACAGTTGGACGCCAGCACGGCGAGCTGTTTGGCCGAGACCGGATCGGCCACCGGCTTGTCGATGTCGACGGTGGGTACGTTGTGGTCCGCGGTGGCGATGGTCAGGTCGGGCCGGTGCACGCGGCGGCCGGCCATGCGCAGGCCGTCGAAGGCCTGCGGCGAGGTGACCTCGTGGACCAGGTGGAGGTCGACGAAGATGATGTCGGGCTCTTCGGGGCCTCCGACATGGACGACGTGGCGATCCCACACTTTTTCCGACAGGGTGCGGGGCGCCCCTCCGGACACGGTCCGGGGCGGGGCTCCGGACACGGTCCGGGGCGGGGCTACGGGCTGGTGGTCGGGGGTGGCGGGCATCGGTTTCAACTACCTACGGTGACGATCTCGACTTTGAGGGTACCCCCTGGAGCCGCGTACTCGACCGCATCCCCGGCCGCATGCCCGAGCAGCGCCTGACCCAAGGGCGATCCCGGAGAGACCACGGTCAGATCACCCTGGCGCTCCTCGATGGAACCCACGAAGAAATCGGTCGTCTCGTCCTCGTCGTCACCTTCGTAGCGGAGCGTCACGACGGTGCCCGGGGTCACCGTGCCGTCCGATGCCTGGCTGGCATCGACCACGGTGGCCGTCTTCAAGAGCCGCTGGAGCTGGCGGATCCGGGACTCCATCTTGCCCTGGCTGTCCTTGGCCGCGTGGTAGTCACCGTTCTCCGACAGGTCGCCGAGGGCCCGGGCCGATTCGATGGCCGCGGCGATCTCCACCCGGCCGCGGGTGGTCAGGTCCTCGAGCTCGGTCTGCAACCGGTCGTAGGTGTCTTGGGTCAGATGGGCGCCGGAGGAGTCACTCACGGCCCACCAGGCTAATAGGTGGACATCCCCGCTCCGAACGACCCGGTGTCGAGGCGGTCGGCACCGGTCGGCACCGGTCGGCACCGGTCGGCGGCCGGGTCGGCGGCCGGTCGTAGGAGCCGGGTCGTCGGAGCCGGCTGGGTGACGGTCGTGACCATCAGGCGGTACCCGTGGAATGATCGCGACCGAAGGCCGAGTGCTGAACAGGCCGAGCAGTCGGAGATGCCCGAGAGCTCGGACGGCCCGAGACCCGGACAACCCGAGCCCCGGGACGACCCGAGGGCTGAACGGCCGAGAACCGAGACGGCACCGAGACGCCCGAGAGCCGGAAGAGCCGAGAGACGAGAAGGAGAGGTGGGGGATTTGGCTGACGATGTGGGGGCCGGGTGACCGATCCGTCGCACGGAGACGGGGATCACCGGTCCCGGTCGTTCGAGGCCCAATTCGAGGAGCAGCAGAACCAGCCCTTCCCGTGGAAGGCCCTCGTCAAGCGCTCGATCGTGGTGCTCATCGCCGGGGTGGCCCTCTACCTGGTGCTGCCCGAGCTCATTGCCTTCTTCCACGACTGGCCCAAGCTGGTCAACCTCAACCTGCTCTGGTTCATCCCCGCCCTCGTCGCCGAGGGAATCCACTTCCTGTGCACCTTCTCGCTCCAGCGCATCGCCCTGCGCACCAAGGCCTGGTTCTCGGTCATCACCGCCCAACTGGCCGGCAACGCCATCTCGCTGATCGTCCCCGGAGGAGCGGCGGCGGGTGCGGCCACCCAATTCAGGATGCTGGCGACCAGCGGCATGGACGCCACCGACGCCGTGGGTGGGCTCACCGCCTTCTCGTTCCTCGGCATCGGCGGGCTGTTGGCCCTGCCGGTGTTCGTGCTCCCCGCCGTGCTGTTCGGTGCACCGGTCAGCCGGGGCCTGGTCGACGCGGCCATCATCGGTGCCATCGGTTTCGTCCTCTTCGTCGGGCTGGGCGCCTGGGTGATGGCGGCCGAGGGACCGCTGCGAGAGGCCGGGAAGTTCGTACAGTCCATGCGCAACCGTCTGGTCCGCAAGCGCACCCCGATCACCGGTCTCCCCGAACGGCTGCTCGAGCAGCGCAACCTCATCCGGACGGTGCTCGGGCAGCAGTGGTGGCAGGCCACCGTGTTGTCGGCCGGCCGCCTGCTCTTCGATTACCTGTGCCTTCTCTTCTCGGTGCGGGCCGTGGGCGCCCATCCGCGCCCCTCCCTCATCCTGTTGGCCTACGCGGTGGCCGGGATCATCGGCCTGGTACCGATCACCCCGGGCGGTCTCGGGATCGTCGAGGCCAGTCTCAGCGGTGTGCTCGTGCTGGCCGGGCTCACCGGGGTCCAGGCCGTGCTGGCCACCCTGGCCTACCGGTTGGCGTCGTACTGGCTGCCGCTGATTTCGGGGCCCTTCGCCTACGGCGCTTTCAAGTACCGCTACCGCCACCCGAACGCCCCGCCACCCGTGGCCGCGGGGACATCCCCGACCTGAGGGGCGCAGCTCCCGTCCCCGACCTGAGGGGCGCAGCTGCCATCCCCGACCTGAGGGGCGCAGCTCCCGCCGCCGACCTGAGGGGCGCAGCTCCCGCCGACGACCTGAGGGGCGCAGCTGCCATCCCCGACCTGAAGGGCGCAGCTGCCGCCAGTGGGGGTGGAAGGCCCCGAAACCCGGGAGGGCCCCCGCTGGCACCGTGAGGGGCGATCCCCCTCGGTACACTCGGGTGATGCGGATTGCCGTGGGCTCGGATCATGCCGGGTTCGACCTGAAGACGGCGCTGGCCGAACACGTCGCCGGGTCCGGCCACGACGTCGACGACCTGGGCACCGGCTCGCCCGACGTCTCGGTCGACTACCCCGAGTTCGGGCTGGCGGTGGGCCGGGCGGTGGCGGAGGGCCGGGCCGACCGGGGCATCTGCGTGTGCGGGACGGGTATCGGTATCAGCATCGCCGCCAACAAGGTGGCCGGGATCCGCGCCGCGCTCGTGCACGACGTCACCACCGCCGGCCTGGCCCGGCGCCACAACGACGCCAACGTGATCTGCCTCGGGGGGAGGACCACCGGCGTGGCCGAGGCCATCGACGCGGTCGACACCTTCTTCTCCACCGAATTCGAGGGGGGCCGCCACCGCCGCCGGCTGGCGGAGATCGCCGAGTTCGAGTCGACGAACGAGGGAGAAAGGGAGAAGCTGGGATCATGAGCAGTCCACGCGCCGCATCGCCGTTCGACCGGTGGTTGGCCGCCGACCCGGAGGTGAGCCGGTTGCTGGGCCAGGAGGCCGAGCGCCAATCGACCACCTTGCAGCTCATCGCCTCGGAGAACTTCACGTCGCCGGCCGTGCTGGCTGCGTCCGGCTCCATCCTCACCAACAAGTACGCCGAGGGCTATCCCGGCCGCCGCTACTACGGCGGGAACCAGATCGTCGACGAGGTCGAGGAACTGGCCCGGGGCCGGCTGACCGAGCTCTTCGGCGCAGCGCACGCCAATGTGCAACCCCACGCCGGCGCCACGGCCAATCTGGCCGTCTACCAGGCCCTGTTGGAGCCGGGCGACACCATCCTGGCCATGCGCCTCGATCACGGTGGCCATCTGACCCACGGCTCACCGGCCAGCATCACCTCGAAGATCTGGCGGTTCGTCTCCTACGGGGTGTCACCGGCCAGCAACGATGTCGACAAGCCGGGGGAGATCATCGACTTCGACCAGGTGGCCGAGGTGGCCCGGCGCGAACGGCCCAAACTGATCGTGGCCGGCTCCACCGCCTACTCCCGGATCATCGATCCCCTGCCCTTCCGCCAGATCGCCGACTCGGTGGACGCCCTGTTCATGTTCGACGCCGCCCATCCGGCCGGCCTCATCGCCGGAGGCGCCCACCCCTCACCGGTGGGCGTGGCCGACGTCGTGACCTTCACCACCCACAAGACCCTGCGCGGACCGCGCGGCGGAGCCATCCTCTGCTCGGCCGACCTGGCCAAGGCCATCGACAGCTCGGTCTTCCCCGGGCTGCAGGGTGGCCCCCTCGAACACGTGATCGCGGCCAAGGCGGTGGCCTTCGCCGAAGCCGCCCGCCCCGAGTTCCGCACCTACGCGGCCCAGGTGGTGGCCAACGCGGCCGCCCTCGGCGAAACCCTGGCCGACACCGGGTTCCGCCTCGTCTCGGGCGGGACCGAGAACCACCAGGTGCTCGTCGACCTGCGCACCTTCGACGAGGAGCTGACCGGCAAGGTGGCCCAGGAGGTGCTCGACCGGGCCGGTATCACCTGCAACCGCAACACCATCCCGGACGATCCCCGCTCGCCCTTCATCACCTCCGGCCTGCGCCTGGGCTCGGCGGCACAGACCACCGCGGGCATGGGTCGGGCCGAGATGCGGACCATCGGGGCCCTCATCGGCCGGACGCTGCGGCACCGGGACGACGAAGCTGTCGTCGCCGAGGTGCGCGGCGAGGTCCACGAGCTGTGTGCGGGCTTTCCCCCCTATCCCACGCTGACCGGGACGTGACCGAGGGACGGCCCGGCCTGTGAGCCCGGGAGTGCCGCTCAATTGGTATGCCGTGCTGTTGGTGGTGGCCGCGCTCTCGTCGTGGGCCCTCACCTTCCCGGCCCGTAGTCTCGCCGTCCAGATCGGGTACGTGGCCCAGCCCGACGACCGCAAGGTGCACAAGCGGGTGACCCCCCAGGCGGGGGGTGCGGCCCTGTTCGTGGCCCTCCTGGTCACCTTCGCGGTGGCCGCGTCGATCCCGGCCCTGAGCTCCCTGTTCCGGGGCTCTTCGGAGCCCCTGGGCCTGATCCTCGGAGCGGCGGCCATCTTCGTGGTCGGGGTCATCGACGACATCCGCGACATGTCGGCCCCGGCCAAGGTGGCCGGCGAGGTCCTTGCCGCCACCATCCTCTACTTCATGGGGGTGACCTGGTTCCAGTTCAAGGTGCCGCTGGCCGGGCTGGTGCAGCTGTCTCCGGAGTGGACCCCACTGCTGACCGCGCTGTGGGTCATCGCCATCACCAATGCGGTCAACCTCATCGACGGCCTCGACGGCCTGGCCGCCGGAGTGGTGGCCATCGCCTCGGGCGCACTGGCCGTCTACGGGCTCCACCTGCAGCACCTGGGCAATCTCCCCGCCGACAACATCGGCCCGCTCATCGCCGTGGTGACCTGTGGCATCTGCCTCGGCTTCCTGCCCCACAACTTCCACCCGGCCAAGATCTTCATGGGCGATGCCGGGGCTCTTCTGCTCGGCCTGCTGATGGCCGCGTCCACCATGCTGATCGGAGGCCGGACGGCCGGGACGGTGGGCGGGGTGGCGGCCACGAGCGGCCAGACCTACTTCTTCTTCGCCCCCCTGTTCATCCCCTTCTTCATCCTCGGGGTGCCCATCTTGGACATGGCCTTCGCCTTCGTGCGCCGCACGGCCAACCGCACCGGGTTCTCCACCCCGGACAAGAACCACCTGCACCACCGGCTGCTCCGTCTCGGCCATGGCCACCGCCGCAGCGTCCTCATCCTGTGGGCATGGACGGTGCTGCTCTCCGGGTTCATCCTCTTCCCGCTGTACATCTCGAGCGTCAACGCCATCATCCCCTTCGGTGCGCTGGCCCTCGGGGTGGTCCTCTACACCCTGTTCCACCCCTCGCTGAGAAGACAGCCCGAACCGGGCTCCGACGAGAGTCAGCCCGAACCGGGCTCCGACCGCCAGGAGCCCGGGGGGGCCGACGGGGCCGGTCCTGCCGGTTCGGACGAGGGAGCCCCGGCCGCCGCAGGAGCCGCGGGAGCCCCGACCGACGCAGGAGCCCCGGCCGCCCCGGCCGACGCAGGAGCCGCGGGCGACGCAGGAGCCGCAGGAGCCCCGGCCGCCCCGGCAGCCCCGGCAGCCCCGGGAGCCCCGGCCGCCCCGGGAGCCCTGCCCACCCCGGCCGGCACCGGGGATTCCGCGGTTCCGGTGGGCACGGGGGGCGCCCCGGCCCAGAACGGTGGGGCGGGCAGGTCAGCGGGGGTCCGAGCGGCCACAGGGGGCCCGACCGTCGAAGTGTGAACGGCGTGTTTCCTCCGTTTTGCCGCCGGGGGTGCGGAAGTGCGATGATGCATCCCGTGAATTGCAGGCCTCCTGACCATTCCAGGGGCACCATTCCGGTCGGCAGCTCGGCCGGCAACGGCAAAACCACTGCGTGAATTCAGGAACGACTCGTGAAGCTCCAAACTCCCCAGCCTGACGCGGCACGGCCCGACCATGGAAGACCCCAATTCCCAGACGGATCCGGACGACGGTACCGGGGCACCACCGACGACGGGGAACGGGCCGTCGCTCGGGCCCGGGGCGGTCGAGTTCCTCACCCTGGGGCTCACCCTGGCCGTGACCATCCTGGCGGGCGGGGCCCTCGGGTACCTGGTCGACCGCTGGTTGGGGACCAGCCCGGTGTTCACCCTGGTCGGGCTGGTGCTGGGTATCGCGGCGGCCGTGATGACGGCCGTCTCGCGAGTGCGCAAGTACCTGTGACGGACTCCGAGGTTCGCGTCGGGACTCCAAGGGGCTCGTCTGTGGCCGTGGCCGGCCCCGATGGTCCGGTGATCCGCTGATGTTCGCCCACTTCGAGCTCCCGAACGTACCCGAGGTCGCCCGCCGGACCACGTCGATGGCCCTGGTCGTCGGGGTGGCGGCGCTCGTCGCCTCGGTGTCCTTCGGCAACGTGCTGGTCGGCCTGGGTGCTTGTATCGGGCTCGGGCTCGGGCTCTTCAACTTCAGGATGATCGGTAACTCGGTGGCCCGGGTGGCGACCAGCGGGGTCGAGAACAAGCGGCGACCGTTGGCCATCAACACCTTCGGCCGCCTCGGGACCATCACGGTGGTGGCCATCGGCCTCATGCTGGTGTCGCACAGCCTCGGATGGGGCGTGTTCGGCGGCCTGTTCGTCTTCCAGATCATCCTGTTGACCAATGCGGCCCGATCGATGGCCAAGGGCGGCCCGATGACGTCGGTCGACGACACCATCACCGCCAACGTGATCGATGACACCCCCGCCCCGCCCCCGCCGTCGGTCGGGCCGGGCGACCCCCCGGGGGATGCCTGACCATGCTCTTCGGATCCCACCTGCTCAGCGCGCCGCTCGTCGGCATCGACATCACGCCGGGTGTCCATCCTCAGGTCAAGCTGGGCGGGCTGACCTTCGACGTCGACATCATCTGGGCCACCGTGATCGCCGGGGCGATCGTGGTCATCATGGGCATGATCCTGCGGGCCAAGGCCACCAGCGGCGTGCCGGGCAAATTCCAGCTGCTGTGGGAGCTGGCCGTCGGCGCCATCCAGAAGCAGGTCAACGACACCATCGGACCGCGGGGGGCGCAGATCGTTCCGCTGGCCCTGACCCTGTTCATCTTCATCTTCACCTGCAACCTCTTCGAGGTGCTGAGCATCGGGTCCACCTACGACTTCCTGCCCGCACCCACCAGCGACATCAACCTGCCCCTGGCCATGGCGCTCTACGTCATCATCATGGTGCACAGGGCCGCCATCAAGAACCGGGGGTTCACCGGCTATGTGAAGCACTACTTCACCCGGCCCTTCTCCACCAAGCTCTTCCCCGTCAACCTGTTCATGAACGTCGTCGAGGAGGTGGTCAAGCCGGTCACCCTGACCCTCCGTCTCTTCGGCAACCTCTTCGCCGGTGGCCTCATGCTGTCGCTGCTGGCCGCGCTGGTCATCTGGAAGCTCGGCCCGGCTCCGATCGGGGCCGTCCTGTCCGTTCCCTTCACGGTGGTGTGGAAGCTGTTCGACATGGGGATCGGAGCCATCCAGGCCTTCATCTTCACCCTGCTCACCTTGTTGTACTTCGACACCGCCATGGCCCCGGACGAGGCTCACCAGAAGTCCGGCGCCGTCATCAACGCCTGATCTCAACGACAACCCCCACAAAGGAGAAGTTCCAATGGCAGACACCTCAATGGCCGACGCGGTGAAGATGGCCGGTGCCTTCGTCGGCGCCGGCCTGGCGCTGGGCGGCGGCGCGGTCGGCGCGTCTGTGGGCGACGGCCTGGCCGGTAGCCAGACGATTGCCGGCATCGCCCGTCAACCTGAGGCGCAGGGCCGCTTGACCACGATCATGTTCCTGACCGTCGGTCTGTGCGAGGCGGCGTACTTCATCAACCTCGTGTTCGCCGCCCTCTTCGTCTTCTCACTCGGGAAGTAGCACCACCGTGTCGAAGGGCGGCACCGTCCGACCACCCGCATCGACCGGTGCCCCCCGCACCGATGCGGCCTTGACCGGTCCGGCCCGCACGAGTCCGGCCCGCGGAGCCCTCCAAACGAAAGACCAAGGATGACGACCATGCCTCTTGCCACCAGTAACTTCTTGGTCCCCAACGGGACGTTCATCGTCGTGCTGCTCGCCTTCATCCTCGTGCTGGGGTTCATCGGCAAGAAGGTCGTGCCGATCCTGGACAAGATGCTGACCGAGCGCCAGGAGCAGATCCGCGGCGAGCTCGAAGCCGCCGACAAGGCCAAGGCGGACGCCGAGGAGGCGGACACCGAGCGGCGGGCCCTCCTCGAGGAGGCGCGGGCGCAGGCACGCGAGATCGTCTCGCGGGCGGCGACGGCGGCCGACCAGGCCAAGCTCAAGGCCGAGGCCGACGCCCAGGCCATCCACGACCGGATCGTGCAGGCCGCCGATGCCGAGGTGGTCATCGCCCGGCAGGCGGCCGTCGAGGAGGCGACGGCGCGCGTGGGTGAGATCGTCCTCGCCGCCGCCGAACGCGGTCATCGGCCGCGAGATCCAGGCCGCCGACCACCAGGACCTCATCGATGAGGCCATCGCCGCGGTACGGGCCGAGACCGCCGGCGCCGCCGCCGGCACGAGGGGTGGCCAGTGAACCCAGCCCTCCAGGGCTATCTGGCTGCGATGGAGGAGTCGTTGGCCGCCACCGACGGGCTGGCCGACGCCGGCTCGGAGCTGGCTGCGGTGGCCGACCTCGTCGACGGCAACACGCAACTGACCCTGGCCGTCAACGACGGCTCGGTGCCGGTCGCATCGCGCCGGGCGCTCCTCGACCACCTGCTGGAGGGGAAGGTCCGGCCCGAGGTGCGCAGCCTCGTCCACCAGGCCGTCACCGTGGTCCCGGCCGGCGAGCTCACCGCCTCGTTCCACTGGCTGGCATCCCGGCTGACCCACGTGGCGGGGCGCGATCCGGTCCCGTCGGACGAGCCGGAAGCCGAAGAGGTGCTCGGACGGATGGGCTCGCGCAACCGGGTGTCGGGCTATGCCGCCGCCGTCTTCGAGACGGTGACCGTCGCCGAGCTCGAGGAGATCGAGGACCAGCTCTTCCGGTTCGCCCGCACGGTGGAGGCCAACCGACGGCTGCGGGGTGCTCTGGGCGATCGCGACCTGCCCGTCCACGTGCGCCAGCAGGTGATCGCCCAGCTGCTCGGTACCCAGGTCCTGCCGGCCACCCTCCGGCTGGCCGCCTACGCGGTGCGCGGGGGCGGGCCCGCGACATCGTCTCCACGCTCGACGCCCTGGTCGAGGACGCAGCCCGGGCCCGCGGATGGCGGGTGGCGCGGGTGCAGGCGGCCCACGCGGTCGACGAGGCCCAGCGCTCGTCGCTGAGCGATGCCCTGGCCCACCTGACCGGAAACCCGGTCGATCTGCAGGTGACCATCGACCCCGCACTGCTGGGTGGCGTGGTGGTGCAGGTCGGCGACCTCCTGGTCGACAGCAGCACCCGCCACCGGCTCGATGAACTGAAGGAGCACCTCCTCGTCTCCGAGGCGGCCTACCAAACGCCACAAGCAAGGGATACAACCGATGACTGAGTTGACCATCACCGCCGACGAGATCACCTCCGCCCTCGAGCGGTACGTCGACGACTACACCCCCGAAGTGGGAACCGAGCAGGTCGGCCGCATCGTCGAGGTCGGAGACGGCATCGCCCGGGTCACCGGCCTGCCCGGCGCGGCGGTGAACGAGATCCTCGAGTTCGCCGACGGCACCGAGGGACTGGCCCTCAACCTGGACGAGGAGACCATCGGCGCCGTCATCCTGGGCGAGGACACCGGCCTGGAGGAGGAGCAGCTGGTCAAGGCCACCGGGCGGATCCTCTCGGTGCGGGTCGGCGACGCCCTGCTCGGCCGGGTGGTCAACGCCCTGGGCGAGCCGGTGGACGGAAAGGGCCCGATCGCCACCGACAGCACGCGCCGGCTCGAGGTCCAGGCCCCCGGCATCGTGAAGCGCCAGCCGGTGTTCGAGCCGCTGCAGACCGGCATCAAGGCCATCGACGCCATGACCCCCATCGGGCGCGGTCAGCGTGAGCTGATCATCGGTGACCGCAAGACGGGCAAGACCACCGTGGCCGTCGACACCATCCTCAACCAGAAGGGCCTCGGGGTGAAGTGCATCTACGTGGCCATCGGTCAGAAGGAGTCGTCGGTGGCCCAGACGGTGGCCACCTTCGAGCGCTACGGCGCCCTCGAGTACACGGTGGTGGTCCTGGCCGGCGCGGCCGACCCGGCCCCGTTCAAGTACCTCGCCCCCTATGCCGGTTGCGCCATGGGCCAGCACTGGATGGAGAACGGCGAGCACGCCCTCATCGTCTACGACGACCTGTCCAAGCAGGCCGAGGCCTACCGCCAGATGTCGCTGCTGCTCCGCCGCCCGCCCGGCCGCGAGGCCTACCCGGGCGACGTCTTCTACCTGCACAGCCGGTTGCTCGAGCGTTCGGCCAAGCTGTCCGACGCGGAAGGCGGGGGTTCGTTCACCGCCCTGCCGATCATCGAGACGAAGGCGGGCGACGTGTCCGCCTACATCCCGACCAACGTGATCTCGATCACCGACGGCCAGGTGTACCTCGAGAGCGATCTCTTCTACGCCGGGGTCCGCCCGGCCATCAACGTCGGCATCTCGGTGAGCCGGGTCGGGAGTGCGGCCCAGATCAAGGCCATGAAGGCGGTGTCGGGTACCCTCAAGCTCGATCTGGCCCAGTTCCGCGAGCTCGAGGCCTTCGCCACCTTCGGCTCCGAGCTCGACAAGGTGTCCCAGGCCCAGCTCGACCGCGGCTACCGGCTCACCGAGCTGCTCAAGCAGGGTCTCAACGCGCCCGTGCCCGTCGAGGAGCAGGTGCTGATCATCTTCGCCGGCTCCGAGGGCTTCGTCGACGACATCCCCGTCTCGGAGGTGCAGCGCTACGAGTTCGAGGTGCGGGCCTATTTCCGGGCCAGCCATGCCGACCTCCTCGAGGACATCCGGAGCACCGGGAAGCTGCCCGAGGGGGACAAGCTGGAGACCGCCCTCCGCTCCTTCGGCGAGGTCTTCGGCACCGGGAAGGGCGACTGACCGTGGCCGGCGGTCAGGAGCGCGTACTCCGTCGGCGGATCAAGAGCATCCAGTCGACCAAGAAGATCACCAAGGCGATGGAGCTGATCGCCGCGTCGCAGATCGTGCGCGCCCAGGGCCGGATCGCCTCGGCCAAGCCCTACCAGCGGGGCATGGCCCGCATCGTGCTGGAGACGGCGCTGGGCGATCCTGTCGCCGCCGGCCGACTGCTCGGGACGCCGGAGACGATCGGCAAGGTCGCCGTCCTGGCCGTGGTGGCCGACCGCGGCCTGTGCGGCGCCTACAACACGTCGGTGCTGCGGGCCACCGAGCGGCTGATCGAGGCAGGTGCGCCGACCGGCGTCGAGTACCGGTTGTTCACGGTGGGCAAGAAGGCGCAGGGTTACTTCCGCTTCCGCGGCCAGGAGGTGGAGCGGTCGTTCACCGGGATCAGCGAACGACCGACCTTCACCGACGCCCGCGCCGTGGCCGGCGCCGTGCTCACCCCGTTCGTGGACGGGGAGGTCGACCAGGTGGTGGTGGTGTCCACCCGCTTCCTGTCGGCCGGGTCCCAGCGGGTGGAGGTGCGCCAGCTCCTCCCCCTGATCGATCCGCGCCAAGAGGCCGACGACGAGGAGGTGGCCGAGGCGCCCGAGGGGCCGCTCGGCTACACCGAGTTCGAGCCCGACGCCGCCATCCTCCTCGAGACACTGGCTCCGCGGGCGGCCGAGACGGAGATCTTCGCCGCCCTGCTCGAGGCGGCGGCGTCGGAGGTCACGTCACGCCAGCGGGCCATGGCCGCGGCCACCGAGAACGCCGGCGAGCTGATCACCAAGTACTCGCGGATCATGAACCGGGCGCGCCAGGACACCATCACCACCGAGATCATGGAGATCGTCGGCGGGGCCGAGGCCCTCCGGGCCGGTTCCGAGACGGACGAGCGCGGACTGATCATCGAGACCAAGGTCTGAACCCGTGATCCCAACCCACCACACCGCCGGACGCACCCCTCACCGCCGCTCCGCCGGACAGTACTCACCAGCTGACGAACCAAAGGAAGCCCAGCGCCCATGACCACCACCGCCCCCCAACCCACTGATGTCGATGCCGCCCTCCCCACCGGTCGGGTGGTGGCCATCGCCGGGCCGGTCATCGATGTCGAGTTCCCCCCCACGCCCTGCCCGAGATCAACGGCGCCGTCGAGGTGGACGTCGAGCTCGAGGGGCACAAGGAGCTGATCGTGGCCGAGGTCGCCCAGCAGATCGGCGACGGCCGGGTCCGTTGCATCTGCCTGCGGGCCACCGACGGCCTCACCCGGGGTGCGGTGGTACGCAACCGGGGACGGGGACTGCAGGTTCCCGTGGGCGATGCCGTGCTCGGTCACGTGTTCAACGTGCTGGGCGAGCCGCTCGACACCGACTCCATCGGCGAGGTGGAGGCCTACTGGGAGATCCACCGGGACGCACCGGAGTTCGACACTCTCGAGCCCCGGGCGGTGATGTTCGAGACCGGCATCAAGGTGATCGACCTCCTCGAGCCCTACGTGCAGGGTGGAAAGATCGGGCTGTTCGGCGGCGCCGGTGTGGGCAAGACCGTGCTCATCCAGGAGATGATCAACCGGGTGGCCATCAACCACGGAGGCGTGTCGGTCTTCGCCGGGGTGGGGGAGCGCACCCGTGAGGGCACCGACCTGTGGATCGAGATGCAGGAGTCGGGCGTCATCGAGAAGGCCGCCCTGGTCTACGGGCAGATGGACGAGCCTCCCGGCGTCCGGCTCCGTGTGGCCCTGGCCGCCCTGACCATGGCCGAGTACTTCCGGGACGTGAAGAACCAGGACGTGCTGCTGTTCGTGGACAACATCTTCCGGTTCGTCCAGGCCGGTTCGGAGGTCTCCACCCTGCTCGGCCGGATGCCGTCGGCCGTCGGTTACCAGCCCACGCTGGCCGACGAGATGGGCCAGCTCCAAGAGCGGATCACCTCGACCCGGGGACGTTCGATCACCTCGCTGCAGGCGGTCTACGTGCCGGCCGACGACTACACCGACCCGGCGCCGTTCACCACCTTCACCCACCTCGACGCCACCACCGAGCTCTCTCGAGACATCGCCTCGCTGGGGATCTACCCGGCGGTGGACCCGCTGGCCTCGACCTCGAACATCCTCGCCCCGGAGATCGTCGGCGAGCGCCACTACACGGTGGCACGGCGGGTGCAGGGCGTGCTGCAGCGCTACAAGGAGCTCCAGGACATCATCGCCATCCTCGGCCTCGATGAGCTCTCCGAGGAGGACCGGGTGACGGTGACCCGGGCCCGCAAGATCCAGCGGTTCCTCTCCCAACCGTTCAACGTGGGAGAGGTGTTCACCGGCCTGAAGGGCGTGACGGTCCCCGTCGACGAGACGGTCGAATCGTTCGAGGCCCTGGTCAACGGTGACCTCGACGAGGTTCCCGAGCAGGCATTCCTCAACGTGGGGGGCGCCGAGTCGGCGTTGGCCAAGGCCCACGCCCTCGAGAGCGAATGAGCGGGGCCGGGGCGCATCGTGGCTGACGAGGACCAGTTCGCCATCGAGTTGGTGACACCTGAGCGCATCCTGGTCACCGGCTCGGCCACCGAGGTGATCCTGCGCACCCGGGAGGGCGACGTCACCTTCCTGGCCGGGCACACCCCGCTGGTCGGTACCATCGAGCCGGGCGTCGTCCGGGTGGTGCGGGCCGACGACGAGGTGGAACGGGTGGCCGTGCACGGTGGGTTCGTCCAGGTCGAACAGGGTGCCGCCGACGAGGTCGCCGCCGGTCCGGCCGCAGCCGGGACCCGGGTCACCATGCTGGTCGGCGTGGCCGAGCTGGCCGGGGAGATCGATATGGACCGGGCCCGGGCCGCCCTCGACGGGGCCGAGGCGCGGGTGGCCGAGCTCGCCGGGGCCGGCGGTCGGGGAGCGGGCACAGGATCCGCCGAGGGGGAGGAACCAGACCACGACCTGATCGAGGCCGAGGCGGCCCTGCTCCGCGCCCAGGTTCGCCTCGAGGCGACCGATGAATCGGCGGGGGTCGCGGGGGCGGGCACCGGCGCCTGACCGGGCGAGCCGGCCGGGCACGGCTGTGCAGTTCAGGAGGATGGTCGGGGCACTCGGGTGGGTCTGATCGAGGTCGGCCCGACCGCCACCATGTCATTGGCCTGATGGCCGCCGACCCGACCGCCATCATGCTGCCCGGCTGATTGCTGTCCGCCCGACCGCCAGACTGCCGACCTGACCGCCACCATGCTGCCCGGCTGATCGCTGTCAACCCGACCGCCACCCCGCTGCCCGGCTGATTGCTGTCCGCCCGACCGCCACGGTGTCCGGCGCCTCCGGTGTGGCCTCTGCCGTCCGTCCCACCTGCCGGAGCCGATCAGGCTGGTTGGCAGCCCACGGCAACGGGAGTGGTCACCTCCGAAACGGGAGGATCGACTGGTCCCGTGGCGCGCCTGATCGGTGGGCGTCCCAGAAGCCTCACCCGTCGTCGGCGAACAACGGTGGGTCGGATCGGGCGCGGGCCCTCACATCGGGCCGGCCTTGCTTGAGTCGCTTGGAGCGCTTCTTCCGAACGTGACCAGGGGGGTGGTCGGGCGGGTCCCAGCACCACTTGCCGCCAGTTCGGGACAGAACGAAACCCTGATGGGTCCTCTGATAGTGATGGTCACTGCAGAGGCGGGCGATGTTGTCGTAGGACATCTCGCCCCCTTCGGCGTAGGAGACCTGCCAGTGGTCGAACTCCAGGCCCAAGCGCTTGTTGCAGCCGGGCACCACGCACTGAGGGTCCCGCTCCAAAATGGCGGTCATCAGGTGCGCAGGAATGTACCGGCCCAGTCGGACCACGGTGCTCACATCCACCCCGTCGGTGATGACGACATCGCAGAGGGCCGTGCCGAGCCGTTCGCGGGCCCACTCCACCGAGACGGGACCGACTCCGGGAATCTCACACATCTCACCGGGCAGGACCGAGCCTCGCCGCAGGGCCTCGAGGTCAACCCGGATGTGCATCGACACGTTGAGGTTTGACGGCCCGCGCTCCGATGAAGGATCAGCAGTGGCTGGCGACGAATCACCCGACGGCTCGTCCATCCCCTCGCCAGGAACGCCCTGCCCCGTGATCAGTGCACAGAAGGCATCGGCCCGGTAGGCGTCGACCGCCTCGAACATGCCCGCCCTTCGAGCTTCCTTGAAGAACCGGTCGGCCTCGGCATCCAGGGCGGCCAGCACGGTGGCCCCGGCCTCTGGGGTGAGGTGGGCCTCGAGGCAGAATGCACCCTCGGCATCGGTGTAGGTCCGACAGCGCCGGTTATCGTGCAGCGCCTTCCGGTGGCGGGCGGCATCATTGGCCGACCGTCCCTCGGCCTTGGCCCGGAGGCAGCGTTCCTTCAACTGTGAAAGTGTGTCCCGCTCGGCCTTCTTGACCAGATCCTTCTCGCAGTTCGGGTTGACCTTGACCGCATCGGTGACAAGGTTCGCCTGCGAGGAGGTGAGCTTCCCGCCCCGGAGCGCCTCTTCCACCGCGGGTTGGGAAGAGAGCGCCTCCCCGACCTTGAGGATTCCTATGGCCTCGCCCTTGGAGGAACCGGTAACGGAGGAAAGCCATTCATCGGGAGTGCGGTGACCGGAGAGGTGGTGGGCATTGCCCTCAGCGGCCCGGGATGCCGACAGGGTCTCCCCAGCGGCGCACAGGCGTTTCCCATGCTCGAACAGGGCCACCAGCGATGCGGCATCGGAAGCGCCGTACCGCTCCGGCTCGAAGCCGGCTACGAAGGAGGCGATCGCCTCGACAGCCGATGCCAGGGTCGCGGCTTCTCCGGTGAAGCTGGTCGTCGATGTTGCCGTCGCCATGCGGAAGATCACAGCACAGGGTTGTGACAGGTCGTCCTCGGGGGTGCCGATCATCCGGCGACGTCGAGCCCGGGGAGGATCAGGCCCATGCACGGACGACGACCAGGTCAACGACCCCGGAGGCGGTGGGGCACGGACGACGACCAGGTCAACGACCCCGGAGGCGGTGGGGCCGCCGACGAGGCGCCAGACATTCCCAGGGCCAGCTCGCGCTCAGCCGAATTCGATGGCGCTGTACTCGGCCAGCTTGTGCAGCGGGTGCTTGGCATAGATGAGCCGGACCGTGCCCGACTTGGACCGCATCACAAGTGACTGGGTCATGGCGCCGAACTCGTCGTAGCGAACCCCGTGGAGCAGCTCGCCGTCGGTGATCCCGGTGGCGGCGAAGAAGCAATTGTCGCCTTTGACCAGATCGTCGGTGGTGAGGACGGCGTCCAGGTCGTAGCCGGCCTCGACGGCCGCCTGGCGTTCTCCCTCGTCGCGGGGCCACAGGCGGCCCTGGATCTCTCCGCCCATCGACTTGAGGGCAGCCGCCGCTATGACCCCTTCGGGAGTCCCCCCGATGCCGACGAGCAGGTCGACCCCGGTCTCGGGCCAGGAGGTGGCGATGGCACCGGCCACGTCGCCGTCGGTGATCAGCCGGATCCGCGCCCCGGTCTCCCGCACCTTGGCGATGAGGTCGGCGTGCCGGGGCCGGTCGAGGATGACCACGGTGAGGGCGCGGACGTTGGTCCCCTTGGCCTTGGCCACCGCTTTCAGGTTGTCCTCGATGGGCCGGGTGATGTCGATGCAGCCCACGGCGCGGGGTCCGACGGCCAGCTTCTCCATGTAGACGCACGGCCCCGGGTCGAACATCGTCCCCTGCTCGGAGACGGCGATGACGGCCAGCGCCCCGCCGCGACCGAGTGCCGTCGGCGTGGTGCCGTCGATGGGGTCGACGGCGATGTCGGCCTTCGGGGGCGTGCCGTCCCCGATGCGCTCCCCGTTGTAGAGCATCGGCGCATGGTCCTTCTCGCCCTCGCCGATGACCACGACCCCGTCCATGGCGATGGATGACAGGACGATGCGCATGGCATTGACCGCGGCCCCGTCGGCACCTTCTTTGTCCCCCCGTCCCATCCACCGTGAGGCGGCCAGTGCGGCCGCCTCGGTAACCCGGACGAGTTCCATGGCCAGATTGCGGTCGGGCGCCTGCGTTTCGATGGTCACGGACCACGACGATAGTGGCTGGCGGGGAGGTCATTCGGCTCGAGCGGTGCCGGGTCCGGTGACCGTGGGGCCAGAATCGGGCCCAGGGTGGAGCCGGAGAGGCCACCTCGGGCGCCGGGGAGTCGACCGGGCCGCCAACGGGGCCCAGCCACCTCACCATCGGGTCCATGGGCACGAATCGAAGTGGGGCCCCGGCCCCGGCCACCGAACCAGGGCCCCGGCCCCGGCCACCGAACCAGAGCCCCGGCCCCGGCCACCGAACCAGAGCCCCGGCCACCGAACCAGAGCCCCCGGCCACCGAACCAGAGCCCCCGGCCACCGAACCAGAGCCAGGGCCCCGGCCCCGGCCACCGAACCAGGGCCCCGGCCCCGGCCACCGAACCAGGGCCCCGGCCCCGGCCACCGAACCAGGGCCCCGGCCACCGAACCAGAGCCAGGGCCCCGGCCCCGGCCACCGAACCAGAGCCAGGGCCCCGGCCCCGGCCACCGAACCAGAGCCAGGGCCCCGGCCCCGGCCATCGAACCAGGGCCCCGGCCCCGGCCACCGAACCAGGGCTCCGGCCACCATCAAAGAGGTGGCGGCCCCGGCGGGCCATACTGGCCGGGTGGATCGCTTCGTTGTGACGTCAAATGGCCCCCTCTCAGGCACCGTCCGGGCCGGTGGGGCCAAGAATTCGGTGCTCAAGTTGATGGCCGCCTGCCTCTTGGCCGAAGGCCGTCACGTACTGACCAACGTTCCCAGGATCACCGACGTCGACATCATGGGCGAGCTGTTGGAGGCCATGGGGGTCGACGTCCGGCGCGGGGAACGGCCCGACGAGCTGGTGGTGACCACCCCGGCCGACGTCGTCCCCGAGGCACCCTACGAGATGGTGGAGAAGATGCGGGCCTCGGTGGTGGTCCTCGGACCGCTCCTCACCCGCTGCGGGTGGGCGAAGGTGTCGCTGCCGGGTGGGGACGATTTCGGTCCCCGGCCGATCGACATGCACCTGCACGCGCTCGAGGCCATGGGCGCATCGTTCGAGGCGTCCCACGGCTACGTCGAGGCCCGGGTCGAGTCCACGGTGGCGGCGGTGCCGCGGCTGATCGGGAACCGGGTCGTCCTCGAGTACCCCAGTCACACCGGTACCGACAACGTGCTCATGGCCGCAGTGCTGGCCAAGGGGACCACCGTCATCGAGAACGCGGCCCGCGAGCCCGAGGTGCGCGACCTGGCCGATTTCCTCAACGCCATGGGGGCAAACATCACCGGTGCCGGTACCTCGCGGATCGAGGTCGAGGGTGTCGACGAGCTGCACCCGGCCACCCATGCTGTCATCCCCGACCGGTTGGTGGTGGCCACGTTCCTGGTCGCGGCCGGCCTGGCCGGTGGCGAGGTGGTGGTCGAGGACGGCCGGCCCGACCACATGGACATGCTGATCCGCAAGCTGGCCGCGGCCGGCATCGACATCACCCAGGGTCCCGACGGGCTGCGGGCGGCCCGGGGCCCGGCCGATCGGCTGCAGTCGGTGGACGTGGCCACCCTCCCGTACCCGGGGTTCGCCACCGATTACAAGCCGCTGCTGGTGACGCTGCTCACCGTGGCCGACGGCGTGGGCATCGTGACGGAGAACCTCTTCTTCGGCCGGTTCCGCTACGTGGAGGAGCTCCGTCGGATGGGCGCCGATATCAGGACCGAGGGCCATCACGCCGTCGTCCGGGGGGTGGACCGGCTCTCCGGGGCGCCGGTCCGGGCCTTCGATGTCAGGGCCGGCGCCGCCCTGGTGCTGGCCGGCCTGGTGGCCGAGGGGGAGACCGTGATCACCGACGCCCACCACGTCGACCGGGGCTACGAGGACCTCGACGGGAAGCTGGCCGCACTCGGGGCGCACGTCACCCGCGGCTGAGGGTACCGCTCTTCCCGTCTACGCTCGTCGCTCCATGCCCGTCTCCCGCGACTCCGACCCTTCGAGCCTGTTCGAGGAGGCGCTCGGCGGGAGCCGCGTCGCCCTGGCCCGGCTGCTGTCGATGGTGGAACGGGGAGGGGACGCCTCCCGGATCGTGGCCGGTCTGGCCTACAAGTCCCCAGGTGCGGCATACACCATCGGGATCACCGGCGCCCCGGGAGCGGGGAAGTCGACCCTGACCGATCGGCTCATCGTCCTGGCCAGGGAGCGCGGTCTCGAGGGCGGTGGCCAGGTGGGTGTCCTGGCCGTCGACCCCTCGTCCCCGTTCTCGGGCGGGGCCATCCTCGGCGACCGGGTCCGCATGCAGAGCCACGCCCTCGACGACGGGGTGTTCATCCGGTCCATGGCCACCCGCGGTCATCTGGGTGGCTTGTCGGTGGCCGTGCCCGACGCGGTCCGGGTGCTCTCCGCGGTGGGGATGCCGGTGGTGATGGTCGAGACGGTCGGCGTGGGCCAACAGGAGGTCGAGGTGGCCGCGGCCACCGACACCACCGTGGTGGTGGTCAATCCGGGGTGGGGGGACCACATCCAGGCCAACAAGGCCGGCCTGCTCGAGATCGCCGACCTGTTCGTGATCAACAAGGCCGACCGTCCGGGGGCGCGCGAGACCCGGCGCGACCTCGAGGCGATGCTGGAGCTCACCCCGCTGGCAGCGGACGAGTGGCGCCCTCCGATCGTGGAGACGGTGGCCTCCACCGGCGACGGGGTCGACGACCTGTGGGCCGCCATCGGTCACCACCGGCACCACCAGATCGACAGCGGCCTGCTCACCGTCAACCGACGCCGCCGGCTGCTGGGTGAGTTCGACCAGCTTCTGGTGGCCCGGGTCAGGCAGCAGATCGAAGAGGTCCTGGCCGCGGACCAGTTCGCCGACATCACCGAGGCGATGGTGGCCGGCGACCTCGATCCCTACGAAGCCGTCGACCGGGTGCTGTCGGTCATCGCGCCGGACCGGTACCCACCGGTTCCCGACGCTTGACGACGCACGCCGGATCGGGGGCGCTCAGGTAGCGTGCGGGCGTGACTGTGGACTCCAACCCCGGGCTCGCCAACGGGCCGCTGCCGCTTCCCCCGCTGGGCGCGGCGCCTGACGGGCTCCGAACACACCGTGAGCCGACGGTACCTCCCGAGGAGGACCCGCTCTGGTTCCAGCGGGCCATCTTCTACGAGGTCTTCATCCGGGGGTTCTTCGACGGCAACAACGACGGGGTGGGAGACATCCCCGGGCTCATCGCCAAGCTCGACTACCTCCAGTGGTTGGGGGTCGACTGTCTGTGGCTACTCCCGTTCTACCCGTCGCCGCTCCGGGACGGTGGGTACGACATCAGCGACTTCTACTCGGTCCATCCCGAGAGCGGCACCGTCGACGACCTCCGGCGGCTCCTCGATGAGGCACACGTCCGTGGCATCCGGGTCATCGCCGACCTGGTCATGAACCACACCAGCGACCAGCATCCCTGGTTCGTCGAGTCGAGGCAGAGCACCGACAACCCCAAGGCGGACTGGTACGTCTGGAACGACGACGACCTCAGGTGGCCCGAGGCCCGCGTGGTCTTCGTCGACGTGGAGCGGTCCAACTGGTCGTACGACTCGCAGCGCAACCAGTACTACTGGCACCGCTTCTACTCCCATCAGCCCGACCTCAACTACGACAACCCCGAGGTGGCCGAGGCCATGCTCGACGTGGTCCGATTCTGGCTCGATCTGGGCCTCGACGGCTTCCGTCTCGATGCAGTCCCGTTCCTCTTCCAACGGGACGGGACGGCGGGGGAGAACCTGCCCGAGACGCACGCCTTCATCCGCCGGATCCGCGCCGAGCTGGACGAGCACTACCCCGGGCGGATCCTGCTGGCCGAGGCCAACGGATGGCCGTCCGACGTGGCCGACTACTTCGGGGACGACGACGAGTGCCACCTCTGCTTCAATTTCCCGCTCATGCCCCGGCTGTTCATGGCCGCCCGCCGCGAACAGAGCTATCCGATCACCGAGATCCTGGCCCACACCCCTGAGCCCCCGGGCACCGCCCAGTGGGCCATCTTCCTGCGCAACCACGACGAGCTGACCCTCGAGATGGTCAGCGAGGAGGAGCGCGACTACCTCTTCGCCGAGTACGCCAAGGACCCGAGAATGAAGCGTCACATGGGGATCGGGCGGCGCCTCGCCCCCCTGCTCGACCGGGACCGCCGGCTGTCGGAGCTCCTCTACTATCTGCTCTTCACCCTGCCGGGCAGCCCGGTCCTCTACTACGGGGACGAGATCCAGATGGGCGACAACCTCTACCTGGGTGACCGCGACTCGGTGCGCACACCCATGCAGTGGACCCCCGACCGCAACGGCGGGTTCTCGAGGGCGGACTTCGCCCAGCTCTACCTGCCGCCCCTGATGGATCCGGTGTACGGCTTCACCGCGGTCAACGTCGAGGCCCAACAGCGCAACCCGAGCTCGTTCCTCCACTGGATGCGCCGGATCCTGTCCGTACGCCGCGAGTTCCCGGTCCTCGGGACCGGGGATCTCGATGTGGTGCCGTCGGCCAACCCGTCCGTGCTGGCCTTCGTGCGGTCGGCACCGGCTCGTCCGGACCGGGGACCGGTCAATCCGGTGCTGTGCGTCCACAACCTCAGCCGGCTGGCCCAGCCCGCCGAGCTGCACGTCGAGAACTGGGCCGGACGGCAGCCCATCGAGCTGTTGGGCCGGGTGGCCTTCCCCCTCATCGGGAGGGATCCCTACCCGGTGACCGTGACCTCGTACGGCTCCCTCTGCTTCGAACTGGCCTGAGGGCCCGAAGGTTCAGCCGGCCCGAAGGTTCAGCCGGCCCGAAGGTTCAGCCGGCCCGAAGGTTCAGCCGGCCCGAAGGTTCAGCCGGCCTGGGCCACCGCGGTCTGGACGGCCAGCTCCTCGGCGGCCTCCTCCGGGTTGACGATGTTGATCAGCACGCCGGTCCCGAGCTCGAACCCGGCCACGGTGGCGAGCTTCGGCACCACGTGGACATGCCAGTGGTACGGCTCGGGGGCGCGGTAGGGAGCGGAGTGGAAGACGAGGTTGTAGGAGACGTCTCCCACCACGTCGCGCAGGCGGCCCAGGGCGATCTTGAGCGCCTTGCCCACCGCCACCAGGTCGGTGTGCGGGCTGTGGTGGAGGTGGGGGCCGTGGGCCCGGGGCAGGACCAGCATCTCGTAGGGGGCGCCGCTCCAGAACGGGCAGATGACCAGCACCTGCTCGTCGGAGTAGACGACACGGTGGTTGACGTTCTCCTCGGCGTCGACCGTGGTGCAGAGCAGGCACCGCCCGGCGAATCGGGCGAAGCCGGCCTGCTCCTCGACCAGCTCACGGGGGACGAAGGACATCCCGAGCAGCTGACCGTGGGGGTGCTCGATGGAGGCGCCCGCCTCCCGGCCGGCATTGACGATGGCCTGGCTGTAGCGGAGGCCGGGGATCGACGAGTGCTCCTCGATCCGATCCCGTATGGCGGTCATCACCGCGGTGGTCTGCTCGTCGCTCAGCATCGACCACGAGTTCTGATGGTTCGGTGACAGTACGAACACCTCGTGGATCCCGCCCGCACTGGCCTGAGTGAACACAGGTCCGCGGTTGGTGACCACGAAGGGGGCGTTCCCCTCGAAGGCCGGGTAGAGATTGGGGACGACCCGGACCAACCACTTGCCGTCGGCCCCGCGGGTCTCCAGGGCGGGAGTGGCGATCTCCTCGTTGCCAGGGCAGAACGGGCACGGCCGCGAGGTGTCGGCCTGGATCGGCGACACCCGGGGCGCGAAGGCCTGTGGCCGGGTGGCCCGGTCGGTGCTCACCACCACCCATCGACCCGTCAGTGGATCAAGCCGGAGCTGGTTCATCGACGTCGAGGGGTGCTCTGGTGTGAGCGTCTGGTGTCTGTGCGCACGATCGTCGCAACCTCGATTCCACTCTTCACGTATCAGCCCTGTGGTGCCCAACGCGCTGCCCGACACCCACGCTGCCCGAAGGCGTCCTGGGAGTGGTCAAACCGTCACACTAACGTAGCAATTCCGGGCCATGGGCACGTGTCACTGGCCGCTGGTCTGCGGGGCCCGACGGGGTGCCAGAATCCCCCGCATGACCATCGCCCACCCGATGCCGGCGACCACGACCTCACTGGCTCACGGCGCCGGGTACGACGTGGTGTTGCTGGCCCACGTCTTGAGCGCCCTGGTCGGCTTCGGGACCGTGGTCGTAGCGGGCGGCTACGCCTTCGCAGTCTACCGGTCGGGCCCCGATTCCGAGGCTGTGCGCCGCTACTACCGGCCCGGGGTCAACTGGGCCGGCCGGGTCCTGTTCCTGGTGCCGGTGTTCGGCGTGATCCTCATCCTCATGAGCCGGGGCGAGTGGTCGTACTCCGACGGCTGGGTGGCCGACGGGCTCACGCTGTGGGCGGTCGCCGCCGCCACCGGCGAACTGGTGCTGTGGCCGTCCGAGCGGCGGCTCCAGGTGGCGGTGGGTGATCCCGGGCCGGTCGCCGGCCTGCGTTCGAATTGCATCCGGGTCATCACAGCGGCCGTCGGCGTCGCCACGGTGCTGATCGTGGCCACCGTCATCATGGTGGCCAAGCCGTAACCGGCTCGACCACCTGGCCAAGCCCGTAGACGGCTCGAACGGTTCAGGAAGGAGTGAACCGGCAGGGCAGGTGCTTGATCCCGTTGATGAAGTCCGAGCGCAGCCGGTCGGGCTCGCCGCTGGACTCGATGTCGGGCAGCCGCTTCAGCAGCTCGCGCATCATCACCTCGACCTCACGGCGGGCCAGGTGGGCGCCCAGGCAGAAGTGGGGTCCGGCGGCTCCGAATCCCAGATGCGGATTCGGGGAGCGACGCACGTCGAATTTGAACGGGTCCTCGAAGACCGACTCGTCCCGGTTGGCCGAGTTGTAGAAGAGGAGCACCTTGTCGCCTGGGTGCAGCTCCTCACCCGCCAGCACGGTGTCCTCGGTGACGGTACGGCGCATCCAGACGACCGGGGTGGCCCAGCGCACGATCTCGTCGACCCCGGTCGCTCCGATGGTGGCCGGATCGGCCTGCCACAGTTGGCGCTGGTCCGGGTGCTCGGTCAGGGCCAGCAGACCGTGGGTGATGGCGTTGCGGGTGGTCTCGTTGCCGGCGGTGAGCAACAGCACGAAGAAGGATGCCAACTCGCCTGCGGTCAGGGCCTCGCCGTCGATGTTGGTGGTGATGAGCGCGGTGGCGAGGTCGTCGGCCGGGTGGTCGACCCGGTGGGCGCTGATCTCGTTCATCAGGTCGGTGAGCTCCTGGCCGGCGGTGATGAAGGCCAGCACCGGATCGGTGCCCTCGGGGATGTACTCGGGATCGCCGCTGCTGAGGATGATGTTGGAGCAGCGCAGGACCGTGGCGTATTCGGAGGGGGGCACGCCCATCATGTCGCAGATGATCTCGAGGGGGAACGGGGAGGCGATCTCCACGGCGAAGTCGCACTCGCCGAGACCCGAGGCGCGCTCGATCACCCGGTCGGCCACCTCCTCGATGGTGTCCTCGATGGACTTGATCCGGCGCGGGTTGAACGCGGCCGACACGATCCGGCGGAGACGGGCGTGGCGCGGGTTGTCGGTGGAGATCATGCCGGCGAAGTACTCGACCATCTCCGGCGGGAGGTCCGGGACGCTCACCGCTCCTTTGCCGGAGCAGTAGATCTCCGGGTGCCGGCTTATCTCGACCACGTCGGCATAACGGGTGACCGCCCGGTACCCGGGTCCCGGGGGCGGGGCCAGCGCCGAGGCCTCGCTGAGGTCGGGCTCTTCGAAGAAGGCCAGCGGGCGCTGGCTGCGCAGCAACTGGAACGCGCCCTCCCGCTCGGGCCACGGGCGCTCCCAGAAGGCCATATCGGAGAGGTTGATCTCGTCGAGGCCGAGCACGCTGGTCGGGTGCATGGCGCCCACCCTATCGAGAACCGCCGGGTCCGGCCTCGCCGGAGGGACGGCACAGAGCCAGCAACTCGGAGCGCGCCTCGTCGATCCGCCCGGATTCGACCAGCGGCACGACGAGGTCGGAGATGACCGTCTCCCAGTCGACCGAGTCGGTGGCGCGTCCCGCCGTCCGCACGGCGGTGCGCGCCTCGTCGAGCAGATCGCAGAGCACGGCCACGTAGGGCGGGAGGGACCCGGCGATCCGGTCCCGGAGCCACCGGGCCAGGGCCGGGCTGGCGCCGCCGGTGGACACGGCCACGACGATCGGCCCGTCCCGGTGGACGGCGGGAAGTTGCACCGACCCGGGCGCGGCCCGGTCGGCGCTGTTGACGGGGACTGCCGCGGCGGTGGCGTCGGACACCACGGCCCCGTCCACGCCGGGTGCCCCGGTGGCCGCGACCACGAAGTCGTAATGGCCAGCCTCCCCGGGCTCGTACCGGCGGCGGGCGATCTCGAGCGTGCCGATGCCCACGGCGGAAGCGGAGGGGGCACCCAGCCGGTCGATGGCCGCCACCACCTCGGGAGCCACGACGGTGACCTGGCCCCCCGAGGCCACCAGGCTGCGGGCCCGGCGGGCGGCGACCGGGCCGCCCCCCACCACCAGGCAGCGGCGGCCGGCCATGTCGAGGATCACCGGATAGCCGGGAGTCGGATCGGGGGGCTGCGGTTCGGTCGTCATGAGAGTGGTGGCCCGGGGGAGCGGGGATGGGATCGGCGGGACTGGCGGAGAGGACGGAATCGGCGGGATGATGGGATGGCAGGATGATGAGGTGGGGCTTGGGCAGGGGCGCTGGTCCGCTGCCAGCCTGCCACGAGTGGGCCGGGAGGGGGAGGCTTGGTCCTGGCCGCAGGGGGTGACGCCGGACCCGGCCCATTGCCTACCTGATTGGCCGGGATTGTTCTAAAACTTGATCTGATTAGTCATGTATGATCTAAGGTAGGGGATCGGTGCTGGAGGGGAGGGGCCTGGCAAGGCCTCGACCAGGCGGTTCGGTGTCCTGAGAAGCGGTCCATCTTCATCCTGTGACCCACCGGAGCGGGGGGCGTGGAATGGAAATGGTGCGGTTCCGGTTCTCCTGTAGTGATTGTTGACTGAATCGGCAGGGTTTTGGGATTGCCAGGGTTTCGAGCAGCGGTTTGGGGCACGTGGGTCGAGTCGCTCACACACTGCTCTAGGGGATGTGAGAAGAGAGGGTCGTGGATGTGAGCATGCTGGCCAGCAAATCAGAGTTGACGCAGTTGCGGGAGGAGATGGACGAGAAGTCGGCCGCCTTCGAGTCCGAACCGGCGGGTGCGGTCGTGGCCTGGGCCGTCGGGCGCTTCGGGGCCAAGTTGGCCATGGCCTCGTCGTTTCAGGAGGCCGTCCTCATCGATATCGCGGTGAAGGTCGATCCCGCCATCGAGGTGGTGTTCCTCGACACCGGGTCCCACTTTCCCGAGACGCTCGAGTACGTCGAGGCCATCCGTTCGCGCTACGACCTCAACCTGACGGTGACCAAGCCGGTGGCGGGGGCCGAGCAGTGGCCCTGCGGCACGGCCCAGTGCTGTGAGTTCCGCAAGGTGCGCCCCCTCAAGGAGGCCCTGGCCGGCAAGGAGGCCTGGATGACCGGGCTGAAGCGGGTCGACGCCTGGACCCGGCGGTCGGCGCCCATCGTCTCCTACGACGACAACTGGGGCCTGGTCAAGATCAACCCGCTGGCCACGTGGACGGAGCACGACATCGCCGGGTACGGAGCCGACCACGGGATCCCCGCCCATCCGTTGCTGGCCCAGGGCTACCTCTCCATCGGCTGCGCCCCCACCACCCGTCCGGTGGGCGAGGGCGAGGACCCGCGTGCCGGTCGCTGGTCCGACTCGGACAAGGTCGAGTGCGGATTGCATCTTTGACATGACCAAGGACCGGGACGAGCTCTACGGGCTGCACTTCCGGGGGATCGATCGGCCGATGCCCTTCGTGAATCCGTATCGGACCAAGGGCGAGCTCAACGAGATCGAGCAGTGGAAGCTGGCACGCCATCCCCTCGAGATCGCCGACGCCATCATCGACACCTACTCGAAGGAGGGGCCGGCCGGCATCGCCAAGGTGCCCGGTGAGGTCGAGCGGCTCAAGTGGGCCGGCATCTACCCGCAGAAGCAGGGCGGTGACGCCTTCATGATGCGGGTCAAGATCCCCGGGGGCTACCTGACCGCGCCCCAGATCCGTGAGATCGGCGTGGTGGCCGATGCCTTCGGCGAGGGCCCCGACGGCACCGAGAGCCGCGTCTTCGGATCCCGCTACGCCGATCTGACCACCCGCCAGACCGTGCAGATCCACTGGCTGCGCATCGAGGACATCCCCCGCATCTGGCGCCGGTTCGCGGCCGTCGGCCTCACCACCGTGCAGGCCTGCGGCGACTCGGCCCGCAATGTGCTGAGCTGCCCGGTCTCGGGGGTCGACGCCCACGAGGCCTTCGACGGCCGTCCGGTGGCCGAGGCCGTGTCCGCCTTCTTCACCGGCAATCGCGAGTACGCCAACCTGCCCCGGAAATTCAAGATCTCGGTCACCGGGTGCGTGGAGGACTGCGCCCAGGCGGAGATCAACGACATCGGCCTGTGGCCGGCCCGCTCCGACGACGGGACCCTCGGTTTCAACCTGCTGGTGGGCGGCGGCCTGTCCGACGGCGAGCGCATGGCCTCGGACATCGACGTGTTCGTCCGCCAGGACCAGGCCGTCGAGGTCACCCGGGCCATCGCCCAGACCTTCGGGGAGCTCGGCAACCGCGAGAACCGGGGCCTGGCCCGCATGCGCTACCTGGTCGAGGAGCTCGGGCCCGAGGGCTTCCGCGAGCAACTGGCCGCCCGGGCGCGCTTCGAGCTGGTGCCGGCGGGCGAGGACCTGACCCGCCGTTACCGGGGCGACCACGTGGGCGTCCATCCCCAGAAGGGGGAGGGCCTCTTCTACGTCGGCTGCTCGGTGCCGGTGGGCCGGATGAACGGTCTCGAGCTGGTGGAGGCCGCCCGTCTGGCCGAGGCCTACGGCGACGGAACGGTGCGCATCGGCACCGATCAGAACATCACGTTCACCGGGGTTCCCGAGGACCGTATCGACGACATGCTCTCCGAGGACCTGCTGCAGAAATACTCGCCCTATCCGGGTCCGTTCTCGCGCGGGGTGGTGGCCTGCACGGGGTCGGAGTTCTGCCGGTACGCCATCGTCGAGACCAAGGAGCGGGCCGTCAAGTGGGCCCGGTTCCTCGACGAGCAGCTGGCCGGCGAGCCGGTCGGCGCCGTGCCCACGCCCGGCGGCCGCTCGGGGCCCAAGGAGGACGCCGGGGTCATCCGCATGCACTTCTCGGGCTGCTCGGCCAGCTGCGCCCAACCCCAGATCGCCGACATCGGGTTCCGGGGCGAGGTCGCCCACGTCGGGAACCACCTGGCCGAGGCCGTCGACATCGGCATGGGCGGGTCCCTCGGAGCCGGGTCCGGTTTCATCGACTGGATCGAGCACGCCCGTCCGGTGAACGACGTCCCCGACGCCCTGTTGCGCGTCGTTCGCCGCTACCAGCAGGAGCGACGGGCCGACGAGCCGTTCTACAGCTGGGCGCGCCGGACACCCAACGACGATCTGCGCGGCACGCTCGCCGAGGAAGGCACGGGCACACCCGTCACCCTCACCACCAAGCCCAAGGAGGCCGTGGGATGAAGGCCTACCGGATCCGTGAGGAGATGAACGGGATCGCCGAACCGCCGGGCAAGACGTGGTTCTGGGAGCTGCAGGCCGGTGTCATCGACGCCGGCCGTTGCATCCAGTGCGGCACCTGCGTCGCCGCCTGCCCGTCCAACTCGATCGGCATCGACGAGGACACCGACCTGCCCGAGCTGGTCAAGATGTGCACCGGCTGCTCGCTGTGCTGGGATTTCTGCCCCCGGGGCGGGCTGCGCTACGAGGCCCTGTGGCCGCCGTCCACCGCGGTGGCGGGCGTGGCCGACGATCAGTTCGACGGCGGCGCCGTGGTGCGGGCGGATGCCTCCGACAACTACTGGAAGATCACCGGCGGACCGCCCGGGGACGGCCTCGGTGCCGTGCTCGATGCCTACTCGGCCCGCGCCGGCGCCCGCTCCGACGATGTCCAGGACGGCGGGGTCGTGACCGCGCTGCTGGTCGCGGCCCTGGCCGGTGGGGAGATCGACGGCGCCCTGGTCACCAGGCCGAGCGACGATCCCGACGAACCGTGGAAGGGGGTGGCCTTCCTCGCCACCACGGCCAAGGAGATCATCGACTCGGCCGGCAGCTACTACAACCAGACCATGGCCCTGGCCGAGCTGGACCTCTCGAAGTACGACCTGCCCCCCAAGCCGCGCATCGCCGTGGTGGGGACGCCGTGTGAGATCCAGGGGATCCGGGCCATGCAGTCGAGGCGGTGGCCGACCGGGGCCCACCGGGTCGACTCGGTGGTCCTCACCATCGCCCTGCTCTGCACCAAGAGCTTCGACTACCAGGGGCTGATGCTGCAGCTGCTCCAAGCCGACCGCGGCATCGAGATCGAGCGGGTGAGCAAGGTCGACGTCATCCGGGGCCGGATGATCGTGGAGTACCGGGACGGCGAAGTGGCCGTCGACGAGCCCATCAAGAACTTCCACGGCGCCGCCCTCAAGGGGTGCGACGAGTGCGCCGACTTCCTCGGCCGGAGTGCCGACCTGTCGGTGGGCAGTGTGGGCGCCATGGACGGCTGGAGCAGCGTGCTCGTGCGCAGCGAACGGGGACGCCGTGCCCTCGACAATGCCCGGGGCCGGCTCGACCTCCGCGAGCTGGACAGCCCCGCAGCGCTGGTCAAGCTGGACTCGTTCGACAAGCGGGTGGCCACCGACAGCCTGCGCCGGACGTTCGACCCCGACGCCCCACTGTTCATCGATTACGCCGAGCACGTCTCCTGCTACGAGGACACGGACCGGGCCCCGGTGGTGGCCGACCGCTGACCGGCGCGTTTTGGCCACTCTCCGTGCCCACCGTTCCGCCGTCCACCCTCCTGACCAGGGGTTTACCCCCGGGGCAAAAAATCGGGGCACGTTCCCGCGGAGATGGGTATGGTGACTTCCATGACGGTGTTCGAAGTTGAGGGCGCTCCGAAGCTGGAGCTGCCCGAGGAGCCTGTTGCCATCAAGGTGGGGCTGCGGGATGCACTGCTCGAGGGGAAGAACTGGCGGGACGGGTTCAGCGACGAGATCTGCATCGGGCTGTGGCTGTGGGGCTGGTGGCGGCCGGCGCTCGAGCCCGGCGGGATGGGGCGGGAGGAGTTCGTCGACGCGGTCATCGCCGACCGCCGCGAGCTCTGGCTGTGGCTCAAGGGCGATCGTCAGTGGTTCCCCTTCATCACCGGCCTGGCCGGGAGGATCGTCCGGCGCCTGCCGGCCACCGCAAGCACTCTGTGAACGGCACCACCCGGTCCGCGGGCAGCGGACCGACCGACACCGGATGGGAGTAGCGGCCTGATGCCACGCGTGACCGTGCCCGCGGAGAAGGATCCGCTGATCTATGTCTGGACCGAGCTGGCGCCGCCCCTGACCGCGGCGGCCGGGGCCTACAGCAGTGCGGTGTACGAGAAGTCCTCGCTGTCCCTGCGCGAGTTCGAGGCGGCCCGGATCACCATGGCCCGGATCAACCAGTGCAACATCTGCGTCGAATGGCGGACGGCCCGGGACGTCCCGAGCCGGTCGGCGGATCCCGATGAGATCCCCGAGTCCTTCTACGAAGACGTGGGTGCGCTGCGCAATTTGGAGGGTCTCGACGAGCGGGAGCGCCTGAGCGCGGAGTTCGCCGAACGCTACGCCACCGACCACCTGCGTATGGACGACGAGTTCTGGGCCCGCCTCCACCGGAACTTCACCGACGACGAGTTGGTCGACCTGGCCCTGTGCGTGGGGTCGTGGCTGGCGCTCGGCCGGTTCAACCAGGTCTTCGACATCGACGGCGCCTGCCGGGTGCCGGCTCCGCCCGCCGACTGAACCGCGGGCGGGTCCGGATGGAGAAGGTCATCTACCTGTTGTGGGGCGACGGCGCCGCCGAGTCGGGCGATGCCCTGCGGGACCGGCTTCTCCATGAGACCTCGCCGCGTCTGCTGGCCTCGGGGGTCCGCGGCCTCGGCGTCAACGTCCACGACGGCGACGCCGCCCCGGCACCGTCGCCGGCCCCGCCGCCCGAAGGCGAGGACCCCCACGTGGCCGAGGTGTCGGTCTGGCTGGACAACTACGAAGGTCGGGGCGACGTGGAGGCGGCCGTGGCCGAGCTCGGCCTCCGGACGGCCGCCTATCTGGTCGTCGAGTCCCTCTACGACGACTACGGCACCACCGTGCACGGATCGCGGCGTGACTGGCCGGACGGGGACCGGTCACCCGGTGTGCTGACGGTGGCCCTCATCCACCGCCCGGAGGGCCTCGGCTACCGCGAGTGGATCACCCGCTGGCACGGCACCCAGTCACCGGTGTCGGCCGAGCTGCAGCCCCGGACCCGGTACGTGCGCAACGAGGTGGTGCGGTCCTTGTCGGACGGGGCCCCCGACGTGGACGGCATCGTGGAGGAGGGGTGGCCGTCGACCGGGCACGTGGTCGATCCCATGCTCTTCTTCAACGCCACCACCAAGGAGGAGCTCGACGCCAACCTGGGCCGGATGATGGCCAGCGTCGACGCCTGCCTCGACCTGGTCCGGCTGCGCAGCTCGACGATGAGCGAGTACCTGGTGAAGTCGGTGGGCTGAGGCCGACACGCCGGCCGGTTCGGAGGCTCGACCCGATCACCTACGCTCATGCGTTGGCCCGCCGTGGCGCGGGCCGCACTGTCATCGGAGGAAGCACCAGTGGGACTGTCCATCGGCATCGTCGGCCTCCCCAACGTCGGGAAGTCCACCCTGTTCAACGCCCTGACCCGCAACGAGGTCCTGGCGGCCAACTATCCGTTCGCCACCATCGACCCCAACGTGGGTGTGGTGGCGGTGCCCGACGAGCGGCTCGCCCGGCTGGCCGAGCTCTTCGAGAGCCGGGAGATCGTGCCGGCCATGGTGACGTTCGTGGACATCGCCGGCATCGTGAAGGGCGCGTCGGTGGGCGAGGGGCTGGGCAACAAGTTCCTGGCCGCCATCCGCGAGAGCGATGCCATCTGCCAGGTGGTCCGGGTCTTCACCGACCCCGACGTCATCCATGTGGACGGCAAGATCTCACCCGTCGACGACATCGAGACCATCAACACCGAGCTGATCCTGGCCGATCTCCAGACGGTCGAGAACCGGTTGGTCAAGCTGGCCAAGGAGTCGCGCAAGCAGCCGGAGCTTCTACCGGTGCTCGCCGCGGCGGAACAGGCCCGGTCCATCCTCGACGGTGGCCGGACCATCGCCGCCGCGGTGGCCGCCGGGGAGGTCGATCCCCACCTGCTGGCCGACCTCCACCTGCTGAGCGCCAAGCCGTTCATCTACGTGTTCAACGTCGACGAGGACGCACTGGGCGACGAGGCGCTTCGGTCCCGGCTGGCCGCGCTGGTGGCCCCGGCGGAAGCGGTGGTGCTGTGCGCCCAGATCGAGGCGGAGGTGGCCGCGCTCGACCCGGACGACGCCGCCGAGCTGTTGGCCGGCTACGGCCAGGATGAGTCCGGACTGGTCAAGCTGGTCCACGTCGGCTTCCGGACGCTCGGCCTGCAGACCTTCCTCACCGCGGGCCCGAAGGAGTCACGGGCGTGGACCATCCACATCGGGGACACCGCGCCCCAGGCGGCCGGCACCATCCACACCGACTTCGAGCGGGGGTTCATCAAAGCGGAGATCGTCAGCTACGACGACCTGGTCAGTGCCGGGTCGATGGCCGCGGTTCGGGCGGCGGGCCGGGCCCGGGTGGAGGGCAAGGAGTACGTGATGCGTGACGGCGACGTGGTCGAGTTCCGCTTCAACGTGTCCTGAAGGATAAAGATCCAGGTCAACGTCCTATATGTCGACCGATTTCCGCAGCGAGTCCGCGGAAGGTTCGGCTCGTTGTTTGAGAGCCTCGCTCAGCATCGGCTCGGCTGCTCCTCGGGTACGGTCCTCTGCGGTGGGCCACAGGTGGGCGTAGGTGTCAAGAGTGGTCGTCGTCTTGGAGTGACCCATGGCTCGCTGAACGGTCACCACATCACATCCCGCTGCGATGAACGGCATGGTCTGAAGGGGCGGGGCCGTGTCAAGTGGCACAGGAGCGTCGCGGCTGTCAACGCGGAGGTTTACGCCAAAACCGGAGCCTGTCATACCAGTAGCGGGTGGACAGCTTCAGGGCTTCGAAGCCACCAGCTCTGCCGGTCGCAACAGACAACGGACCAGTTGTCGATTCGGTCATGTGGCGCTTCTGTAAGAACCTCTGCAAACCATCTCTCTCGATCTCTTCCATGATCGCATTGAGGGGAGAAGCGACACTCATTTGACTGTAGGGGCCTTCCCTATATATCTCTCGACGCTGCTTCTCATCTGTGATCACTATGTCGCGGGGAATTCTTCCCATCCAGTTGACTCCCGATGGTGCCTTTATGGCCAATACCAACCAGTGAAGAATTGGGTTTCTTCCGCGTCGAAAGTCTATAGAGATCACTCCTCCCGGAATGGATATTCCCTTCAATCTTTCGCTCCACCCTTTCGATAAGCGATGAGCTCAAAAGTAGACGGCGACCGCCACTATGATTGTAACGGGAATTTCATCATCTTCCGGATCCTCAACCGTTGCTGCAACCTCAGCTGCATTTTGCTGGTTCCACACGTATGTGCTGGCTGAACCTTGCCGGGATCAGGCGCTGATGCCGAAGCTGATCATGAAAACGCCTGCACGATGGCCTCTGCGAGGAAGTTTGCTTACATCGTTCCCTCTGGCTGTCCAGCGGACCCACTGAAGTAGGTACTGAAACAACTAGGCGAGGTCCGAACAATGAATGTCGAATGGGAGCGGAAGGTGGTCCAGCAGGCTCGGGAGCAGGGTGCCAGTTGGGAAGCGATCGGGAACGCCGTTGGGCAGACTCGGCAGGCCGCGTGGGAGCGACATCGCTTCGATCAATTGGACTAGCCGCATCCGAGTCCGCAAAAAGTCCGCGAGAGGTCAGCAAGCAGTCAAGGACCACCGACGGTTGTCATCGAAGGAGTGCATGATCAGTCGGCATTACCAATCATTGCCATCAATCAGGATCGACCTCGTGCGTGTCAACGACCGCGTCCTGAATCTTGCCGGATCGCTTCTGCCGGAGGAACTTCGGTTTCTCGACGCCATCCATCTGGCCACCGCCGGGCGTCTCGGAGCCGATTTGGGGGAGATCGTCACCTATGACGAGCGGATGGCTTCAGCGGCTCACGCCATGGGATACAAGGTCTCCGCTCCGGATTGAGCGTGCATTCCGTGACGCCCCGGCAGGGTCTCTCCCAGATCCCCGACCGCGGAACGTCAGCGGGAGGTTCTCTCGCCGCGTTGCGTGTATTCGCACGTGCCGCCGCACCCGCTACCAGCCGACGGCGCCGATGATCGAACCATTCAGATGGTGTCCACCCATGCCCCCCAGCTCGGGGGCGTCACCGAAACCGAAGACGGCGCCGGCCGCGGTGGAGATCCAATAGCCCTTGTCCTGGGCGGTGGTGAAGATCGCGGTCGTGATGTCATAGCCGCCGCTGTCACCCCGGGGCAATGAGCCGAAGTCTTTCGCATCGCCGTAGTGGAAGACGAGACCGTACCGAAAGAGGATCCAGTATCCCTGGCCGGTCTGGGTGTGGGCGCCCGAGGTCACGATCCCCTGCGCACCCGGGCCACCGAGATAGGGAGCGCCACCGAAGGCGTAGACGTCGCCGGATGTCGTGACCAGCCAATAGCCACTGCCACTGGCCGGCATGACGACCTCGCCCGCACCGGCGCAGCCGCCGATGGCGGGACACGATCCTCCATATGCGGCGTCTCCGAAGGCAAAGACCCCACCGTCTGCAGCCACCATGAAGTACCCGCGACCGTCACGGGAGGGGACGATGCCGACGATGGGCGCGTTCAGCCGGGGCAGGCGCCCCGAGCCCGCAGGGGCAAGACCGACGCCGGGAACGGACCCATAGAATCCGGCGTCGCCGAAGGCGAACACTCCGCCGTCTGCGGCCACCAGCCAATAGCCCCGGTGATCCGGGGTGGACGCGATCCCGACGACACGGCGCTGAAGGTCGAGGTTCCCGGTGGAGCCATAGAACTGGGCGGCGCCGAAGCTGAAGATGCCTCCGTCCCGGCCAACCAGCCAATACCCATGGGACCCGGAGCTTTTCGCCAATGGGCGAATGCACTGCGTCGTCGGCTGAACAGGGCGTTCTGGCCGATGCCCCGGCCGGAGGCGGGAGCGCGAGTGCGCCGAGAAGGGCCATGGCCAGGACGACGATGACACCGATGGACTTGCCCCGCGACCGCCTGTCCCTCGGGTCGAACTGAGCCCCTTCTCCTGATGAACTCACCACGCCCCCAGTCTGCCTCGATCGCCAGCCTCATCCGACCGTAGACCATCAAGCTTCGCGCGCCCGAATCCGGCGATCAATGACCCCAGGGCAGACGACGGGATGGGCTGCCGCCATCGGGAAGCCCGACATGGCGCGGTGACGGCGCTCCCAGGGTCAGGAATCGGGTACCTGACCAGGGAGAGCCGGTGTGGACACCGCCGCAGGGACCCTGGCAGTTTTCCCTTCTGACACCCAAGGTTCACCGTCGATTCAGGCTCCTGTGACGTTGCCGTGTCGTTCGCCTGATAGACCGGGACAGTAGTCGGAGCCCCAAGCCACGGACGGCTCCGTGCGGCACATTGCCCCTGGTGACAGCTTTGGATTCCCAGGTCGGACTGGGCGAGCAAGGGCACCACGGGGCTGACGGTGGCAAGCCGGCGAGCCCCAGGGCGTGGCTGTCTTGCCCGTGGAGGTGGTCAGGTGATGCGACTTCGACGCGGTGCCCATTCGGTAGGCGGAGCTTCCCGGAAGCCATCGCGTCTGTCCGTCGTCTCCGCCCTGTGCGTGTCTGCATTGCTGACAAGTGTGGGCGTGCTGGCCGCGAGCCAACCGTCGGCGGCCGCGATCGGCGGCGCCTTTGTTCCCATCTGGAAGCACGTCGAATCAGTTGCCGGTGGGGGTTGCTCCGGTCCGTTCACCGCTGGCTATGCGGTGTCCGGCCCATCCGGCTGTGGCTGGAACACCACGACGACCGTGGACGGCAGGCCCCCCGAGACGGTCAATCACGTCTCGATTCGCAAGGGAGGGTCAGTCTCCTACAGGTTCACTGTCGCTTCGGGAGCCTATCGAACAGTCACCTACGGCATCCCGAAGGGCGGGTGGCGGAACAACGCCACTGCGACGGTCACCGTGGACGACGGTGCCGCGACGACCGTCATCGGGCGCGCACCGCCCGGGTCGACAGCCTCGAGCGGCCGTTCCCTCTGGACCAGCGGCTCGCTCGGTTCCGGATCGCACTCGATCACCATCAGGTCGGATGGCAGCTCGGTCAATGTCTACGGGCTATGGATCGCGGTGGCGAACTCGCCACCCAAGCTGGAGATCCGGACAACATCCCTACCGGTTGCCGATCTGGACCACCCGTACGCAGCGCAGCTCGACGCAACCGGGGGCGACAGTCCCTACAGATGGTCGACCATCTCGGGCAAGCTGCCACCCGGTTTCTCCCTCAACCAGCGAACAGGCGGGATCAGTGGCACGCCGACGTCGGTGGCGGCCAGATCCCTCACCGTTGAGGTGAAGGATGCGAGCGGCAGAACTGAACGCAAGGTCCTTCCGATAAAGGTAGCTCCGGCAACGATCTTCGACGATACGTTCGGGGGTGCCGCGCTCTCGAGCGCCTGGGAAGCCGTTGTCGGATCGAATTCATTCAACGGAGAGCAGGAGTGCTACTCGGCGACCGACGACTCCGTTGGCGGTGACATGTTGACCGAGACCGCCGTCGTCGGATCGGTGCCGGCGAATTGCTACTGTCCCCCCGGCTCCGCATCGAAGGCGGTCTGTCCGTACGCGTCGGGGGCCGTCCAGTGGGCATCCCTGGGCTTCACCTATGGGACGGTGACGGTGCGGGCCAAGTTGGCCGGAGGTGTGGGAACCTGGCCGGCCATCTGGCTGGTGGGGACCGATTGCCAGACCTCCATAACCGCCGGGGTCGTGGGCTGGGTCGGTTCGGGTGTCGATTGCCCATGGCCGGCGCAGGGAGCGAATGAGATCGATATCGCCGAGATCCAGCCGGAACCCTTCGGGAGCCCCTCGGTCGTGAACGAAGCGGTGCACACCACGGATTCGAGCGGTGCGAAGGTCAACGAAGGTTGCGGTTACGCGCCGGGGGCTAGCACTTGTCCCGCCAACACCGCAGGGTTCCACACCTACACCCTGGTCTGGGCACCGGGATCACTGACCTGGGAGATTGACGGCGAGAAGACGTTCACCCTCACACAAGACGTCCCGTCAACTCCGATGTTTCTCATCATGAACACTGCGGTCGGCGGCACCGGAGTGACGGTGAACGATGCCACTCTTCCGCAGACGACCGAGGTTTCCTCGGTCATGGTGACCGGAACCCAGACCGTCACAGGCTGACGACTGGTGGGCTCGGGCCGGCACCGGACTCCGTGGCGGCCAGGACGCCCGGCCTGGACGCTCGGCGCGAAACCCGGCCCCTACACGCGGTCGTAACGATCTTCGAGGCGCACCACGTCATCGAGCTCAGTGGTGCTTGCCTCGAGGATGATCGTGTCCTCCAGGGCTGTCATGCGGTGCCGGGTGCCGGGGCGGAGGTGGACCGCCTCACCGGGCAGCAACTCGAATGACTCCAACGGGGCACCGGGATCACCCACCTCGAAGAGAAGCCGGCCCGATTGAACCGCGACCGTCTCCTCCTTCTGCTCGTGATACTGAAGGGAGAGCGCGTGGCCCGCATTGACGTGCAGGGCCTTTCCGCAGTAGCGACCATCGACGAGCGCGAAATGTTCTTCGTGACCCCACGGTTTTTCGACTCGAGGAACGGGGGATACCCACGAAGCCTTGGTCATTTCAATCCTCCAGACAAGCAAGAACAACACGGATCGGGCGCGACACGATGTTTCCACTTCGAACCCAGAGCTTCAAGCGAGGTGCGTCCGAGGCGGCCGAACGGGGACTGCCGCCGCCGGCGGAATCGGCCGGGGTCTCGTCGAGCTGGGAGCCATGTCTCTCACGGTGGCGTCCGCGGCCCCGGATGGAACTTCGGGAAGTTCCATCGGCGCATCCGGCGTGTGGATGGTCGCCCATCCGGGGCCGGGGGGGTGCGAGAATCGTCCGTGGCCGCATACAACGCCTTCGGTTGGCACGACTTCTTCATGGGCACCATCGGGGCGGCGGCGGCGCTGACCGGACTGCTGTTCGTCGCCATCTCGATAAACCTCGAGCAGATTCTGAAATACCCGCAGTTGCCAGGTCGAGCAGCCGGAACCCTCGGGATCCTGGTCAGTGCCCTGGTCGTTTCCGGGTTCGCCCTGGCGCCGGGGCAGGGGAATCGGGCCCTCGGCATCGAGATCGCGGCCGCCGGCGCGGTCGTAGCCGTGCAGGCCGTGTGGGTGGCACACGGGAAGGAGACACCGGGTGAGCCGACTGTCTGGCAGATCGAACACCTGGCCACCCTGTTGCTTCCGAGCGTCGCCTTGCTGGTCGGCGGTACGAGCCTGATCGCTGGTGGGGGAGGAGGCCTCTACTGGGTGCTGGCCGCGATCCTGCTCGCCTTCGTATCGGCGTCGATCAACGCCTGGGTGCTGCTCGTCGAGATCAAGCGGTAGGGGCGTCGGCCCGCATCCGACCGCCGGGTCGTGTCCGGGTTCAATCAGCCTCGACGAAGTCGACGCTGACAAGCGGACTGCCCTGCACCCACTCGTCGAGGTCGGCCGCCGGCCACTCGCTGTCGTGGCCACGGCGCTGATTGAACTGGTCGACGAAGGTGGCGAGCACCCGGCGACGTTCAGCCGTATCGGTGATCACCTCGGCGACCGCAGACAGGTCGGCCACGACGTCGTTCTTCAGATGGAAGGTGAAATGCGGGTCCGCGATGAGATTGGCCAGCCAATCCCGGCGGCCCGGTGCGGGGATCCCACTCAGGTAGATGGCATCTTCGAACCGGTAGAAGACGATCTCGATCCGTCGCGGTTCCCCGGAGCGCCGGCCTGTCGTGGTGATGTCGATCGTGCGATCATCGATGCCCGAGGACGGATCGATGGCCAGCGCCCGGCGGACGTCGTCACGCATCAAGAGATCCTGTCGTACCCGTAGCTCTCATCGTCCTCGCTCTTTCCGACGTTGCGGATCATCGGCCCGCAGGAGGTCGCGAACCTCGGTTCTCACGGCAGGCAGATGTTACCCACGGGTGTGGGCGACAACGCTCGGTCACCGGGAAGGCGGCTGGCGACGGGACCGGTCAGCGACGGCTGAAGAAGTGACGGAGGCCACGGGTGAGGACCGTGGCCGCCACCGTTGCATGGAACTCGTCGGGGTACACGGCGAACTCCATATCGAGGTGCGGGTACCGCCGGGACAGGAGGGCATCGGTGAAGCGGTGCAGGTCGTCCACCATGTCGAGGTGCGTCGCGGGCGGTTTGCGTGGATGTCCGAGGGGGAGTTCTTCCCCCTCTATCCGGCGTCCCTCGTCCGTTTCGAGAGCGCCGATGCCGAAGAACGCATGCGTCGGAATGTCCTGTGCTGTCTCTGCCCGTTGCCGTTCCTCGTCGAAGATCGCGTAGTGGTCCCAGAAGAGTGAGGGGCTGCTGATGATGGAGTGGCCGAATGGTGGTCGGGCCCCCAGGAGCGCGTGAGTCCCGAGGAGTCCACCCAGGGAGTGCCCGAAATAGACCGTCGAGGCCAGGGCGGACGGAGAACGGTCAGCGACCCAATTGAACAACGTGCCGCGGATGAAGGCGAGGAACCTGTCTGCTCCGCCGGAGCCGGGGTAGATCTTCCAGTGAGTCGGGGTGAGGTCTCGAACTCTGATGTCGATCGTGTCGGCGACATTGTCCACGCCGGGATAGCCGATACCGACGACAAGCACTGAAGGCAGCAGGGCCGGGATCTGCATCAGCCGAACCGTGTCGACGACAAGACCGAACAGTCCGTTGCCGTCGCTGACGATGACGGTCACTTCAGGCTGGCTACCACAAGCACCGATGAAGACCCGGAAGGTATCTTCGACTTCACTTGACCAGATGTCATGGACCTCGGTAGCCCCGAGGGCCGGCCTGCTATCGGGCACGAACCTGATGGTAGCTGAGCCCGTCTCGGGGTCGGAGGGAGTGGTCTAGCGAGGCGTCGAAGGTGAGGGCACGATCAGCAACGCGGTCATTTGAAGCACGCTTTGATGGCGGCCCAGCCCCGCGGTTGCAGCTGTTCGGGTTGGCTGGGAACGGGCGCGGACGTGAGGTTCCCGTCGTTGAAGGTGAAATCCGGGCCCCAGAAATAGATACCGTTCTGCTTGTGGGCCTTGTAGAACTGGCAGGCCGCGTCGAACCAGTTGACCTGAATCGACTGGTTGAACTTCCCGTTGACGGCGACGCTCGGGGTCTTGTACGCACCGTCCACCGCCTCGATGCCGACCTCGTCGATCGTGACATTGCTGTCGGCAGTCCCGTACGGCTTGGATTTGAGATACGAGTTCCAGGCGGCGAGCAGCTGGGCCACGGACCAGCTGGGGGTGGCTTGCTTGAAGTTCGGATAGGAGTCCATGCCCACGGAGGTGCCCGCGTGGACCTCACCTTTCCCGCCGGGGTCGCTGCCCTTCCAGCTCGTGGCGAAGACCAGTTGCCCGTGGTAGAGCTTTTTGGCCCATGTGATGAACGACGGCCACTGTGTGGCCGTCGCGAGACTGGCCAGCTCCAGCGAGATGGTGAAACCGGTCACCTTGTCCGTGTTGGCCATTTCGAGATATGGCTTCATCATGCTCTCGTAGCTTTTGAACCATTCCGTTCGGCTCGACGGGTCGATGTCACCGCGCCAATAGTCGGGACCCAGGTCGTCCTGGTCCATCAGGGGTCGGAGGAGGACGTGCAGACCGGCGATCTGGGCCGTCTTGACGAGAACCGATATCCGGGCCGGAACCGGTGACTTCGAGTCGGGGTCCGACGTGGATTCGTCGCAGTCGTTGGCGGTGTCGGCGTAGACGCAATTCGCGTCGAGTGAGGGTGTGTAGAACGGGAATGCGATGGCAACGGCGTTCGCGTCCAGGGACTTGATGCCTTTCATCTCGTTGGTCGCGTCGGCCTGCCATTGGTTCGCCGCCTCACCGTTTTCCTCGACATAGACGTTGACCCCGTGCTGGGCCGTCGTCGACCCGGAGGGGACGGTGGTGGCACCGCCTGGCGTGGCCGCCGCCACCGAAACGAGAAGCCCGATTGCGGCGAGGAACGCGGCAATCGGCGGAACGGAGACAGGTCTGCGAGCGCGTCGGCCGGAGCTCATCACACTTCCATACCCTTTCAAGAGTTCCCGTCAAACATCGGAATCATCCAATTCGGACAACCACCCTCCCTGACAGGTGCCGGTTCGAACGGTTGGTCGCCAACCGTTTTGCTAACACGGCTGATCGGAGGTGACAACGGCTGTCGCTGAGAGTGGCCGTCTCAGCCCGGAGGGTGTTGGCTCTTCGGTGGGGCACCCCGACTCGACCGTCTCCGCCTGGTCCCGAACGCCACCTCTCAGCCCTCGGTGGTCACAGACCCTCGGCGCGAATCAGGCCGATCGAAGATCGGCACGCCTCGTTCGTCGGACATCAGGCGCCGGTACGCGCCGGGTTTCCGATATGCGTCCCCCATCGTCTCACGTCCCCGGTACTCCCTGAGTGCGTCCAGGTCGAGCGGGGCCAGGTACACGCCCTCGCCATCGCCGGCCTGGAAGACGAGCTGGTCACGGGGCTGACCATTCGGTTGGCCGTGCTGGTCGAAGACCATCCCGTCAAAGACGCTGGAATGGCCGTCCTGATCGGGAGCCGGATAGTTCACCGTTGCGATGGCGGTCATATTCTCGAAGGCCCGGGACCGAAGCTGATTGGTCCGCTCGCCGGCCATGGGACAAGCGTTTGGAACCAGGATGAGTTCAGCGCCGCCCAGCATCAGCTCACGCGCCGACTCAGGGAACTCCCGGTCAGCGCAGATCATGACGCCGACGTCGACGAACCCGCCCTCGATGTCGAGCCGGGCGACTTCAAAGGACTCTCCGGGCGTGAGGGCGCTCTCCATTCCCCAATCACACGTATGAACCTTGGCGTAGCGCAGAACATCTTGACCGTGCCGGTCGATGAGCAAGGCGGTGTTCCGAGGGGAGCCGGGCCACTGCTCCAGAAATGTCGTCAAAATCGCCAGGTCGAGGTCGGATGCAGCCTCTCTGAACGCGTTCACCCATGGATCGTGATGGGCGATCGCCATCTCCTGCCACCTCGACCGTCCCGCCTCGTCATCGGGGCAAGGGGCGTAGCCGATCTGCCACATCTCCGGCAGGATTGCGATGTCGGCCCCCTGCCCGGCGGCCATCGAGCATGCGGCCAGTCCCTTTTCGAGGTTGGTCTGTGGATCGCCGCCAGAGGCTGATTGACACAGCGCCAGCCGTAGGTCGGTCACCGCACCATTATGCGGCCCGATGACCGGCACCGGCGACCGAAGCGGGTCGGCTCCAGGTTTCCAGGACGCCCAATCGGCGCCGGCTTTCGGCGGGTCACCTCGTCTGGCGGCCGTTCACCGGGTGGCCGCGGCACAGGGTCGCGAGCTGGAACGACGAGGTTGACCGGAGCAGGGACCGGCGCGATGACCCGAGTTGCGGCCGGTCATCACGGCACCCGGTGTCATCCCTTCGCCAGGTTTGAGCAAAGGTGAAGCGGGTGGCCGGGTCCGCTGCTTTCCCGTTGAGGAACGGAACCATATTTCTGCCTCGACGAGCGGGAGTCGGAGAGGGAGACTCGCAGAATACTCTCGCTGAGTGACCGGGTCACCGCTGGGGGTGGTCAGCTGGGTCAGCTATCCGGCGCAGGGTCAGAGATCGAGCCTTTCGGCCCTATCTTCTGCTGCTGTCTGACCTTATAACGGGACTACGAGGGTCGTACCGGCTCAACCGGTTGAAACGGGGATGTTTGCGATGACCAACCAATCACGTAGGCGGGGGGCGATCCGGCTCATTGCGGCAGTGTCGCTCCTGTCGGCTTTCGCAGTCCTGGCTACGGCCACCTCGGCCGCCGCTCGTGCCGTGGGTGCCGCCGCCATCACCGTCCCAGGTGCCCCCACGGGAGTCGAGGCGTCTCCCGGTTATGCCGCGGCGGTTGTCAGCTGGACCGCTCCGGCGAGCGACGGCGGCAGCGCCATCACCGGCTATGTCGTGATGACGAGCCCCGGAACCAAGGGCTGCACGGCGAAGGGAGCCCGTCGCAAGACCTGCCGGGTCATGGGGCTCAGAAACGGCACCACGTATTCGGTCTCGGTGAGAGCCCGCAATCTCAAGGGTCTGGGTGCCGCTTCTGCTCATGTCTCGGTGAAGCCAGGGGTACCGGGAGCACCGACCGGCATCAATGCCACCGGGGGAAACCGTGAGGCGAGGGTCACCTGGACTGCTCCGACAGACAACAGGAGTGCCATCACCCGCTTCACCGTCAGGTCGAGCCCCGGTTCCAAAACCTGTAGCACGACCGGTGCTACCGCTTGCACCGTAACCGGGCTCACCAACGACACCACCTACACCTTGAAGGTGACGGCCACCAACGCCGTGGGAACCGGACCGGCATCGGCGGCATCGCCACCCGTCACCCCGCCGGTCGTCCGCACGATCGGTGTTCGCAACACCCCTGTCGGCATCTCCTCCGACGGCAGGCACGTGTGGGTGGTGAATCCGGACAACAACAGTGTCACCGAGATCAACGCCTCCACGGGCTCAGTCGTGAAGAACATCACCGTCGGCCACTTTCCGTTCGCCGTGTCATCAGACGGTACCCACGTCTGGGTGGCCAACGACAAGAGCAACACGGTCACCGAGCTCAACGCCTCAGACGGATCATTGGTGCGGACCGTTCCCGTGGGGGTCGACCCCGGCTCGGTCTCCTCGGACGGCACCCACGTCTGGGTGGCGAACTTCGGTGGCGTCGGGGGTGCGTCCACCGTGACCGAAATCGACGCCTCCACCGGGTCGGTCGTCCAGACCATCGGCGCCGGGGAGAGCGCCGACGGCATCTCCTCGGACGGCACCCACGTCTGGGTGGCGCTCGGCGTGGGCACCGGAGCAGACGTGGAGGAGATCGACGCCTCCACCGGCTCGGTCGTCCAGACCATCACCGCTGGGGAGGGAGCCGACAGCATCTCCTCTGACGGCACCCACGTCTGGCTCTTGGACGGCGACAACGACGTCGACGAGCTCAACGCATCAGACGGGTCGTTCGTCCAGTCCATCCCCGTGGGCGGCGGGTTGGGAGCCATCTGCTCGGACGGCACTCACGTCTGGGTGGCGACCGGCTACGGAACCAGCAGCGTCCCCGAGTTCAACGCATCAGACGGATCACTCGTCCAGACCATCCCCGTGGGCGACAAGCCCTCGGCTATCTCCTCTGACGGCACGCACGTATGGGTGGCGAATTCAGAGAGCGCCTCCGTCTCAGAGATCGTGGCCTAGCCGACCTCGGGAGTTCTGGACCGTCGACATCGGTCGCGGTCGGACCTGTCGCCTCGTGCCACCAGAGAGATGATGGCCATATCAGACGTGCCAACCCGCGTTGCTCTCGTCGAGCAGGTCGATGAGCTTCTTCGGCGCAAGGACCCGGTAGCTCTCGGTCACCAGCTCACGGATCTCCTCCCAGTCCGTGTCGTCGGTGAGGAGCACTCCGATGCGATCACGACCGGACCGCGGGGCGAAGAACGGGTGGCCAACGGACAGCAAGGCCTCGCGTTCGTCCGGGGCCGCACGCAACACGAGCAGCGAGATGGGCTTGCCGTCCGGTTGCTCCACCGCCACGAGTAGGCAGAACGACCTCCGGCGGATGTCGAACGACCGCGCCGTCGATCTCGTTCTGGTTCGCGAATAGTCGACGCGCACCGTCACCTCGGGCAGCGCCAGGCAGAGCGAGCGGACTCGATCGACAACGTCCTCTGGGACCTCTACCGCCGTGCTCACTGTGTCGTCGGGCTGAGCCATCACCACGCATATGATGCCAGGCCCGGGTGCCCCTGGTCACGGGCTCTGTCGGGCCGTTCGGGCTCACCTTGGGATGTTTGCAGATGACGGCTGCCGAGCCGCCGCCACAGATCAGTCGCCTTCAAGACGACGAAGTCGTGACTCCAATTCGTCCAATTTCTCGGCAATGAGCTTGAGTGCCTCGGTCACGACCGGGAAGAGGTCGACGACCGTGGCTATCGGGAGACTCCCGACCGAACCGGTGGCGCCCTCTTCGTCAGCCTGGTCACCGTCGTCGTGATGACTCATCGGACGGAATCGACTTGGATCGGAAAGTCCGACACCCGCCCCCCTCGTGAGTCACTTCGATCTCGTCGTCGCCATGACCGGAATCTGCCTGAAGACTGCAAACGGGCCGATGTCGGGGCACGAAGCCCCGAGGGAGCGTCATTCGGCCAAGCTCCCCGATCAACTCTGGCTCAATCGAATGGAGAAGTCTGTCACCTATGTGACAAATGCCGAGCAGAAGGGGCTGGCGCCCGATCCGGTGGGTTCGCCTGCGGCGTGCCAACCGGGCGTCTTCCTGCCCGATCCCTACCCTGATGCCGCAACCCGCAGCCGTGGGAGAATGCCTGGCATGGACGAGCCACCGGTGCTGGAACATGACAGATCCTGGAGGACGGCTGTCTGGGCCCTCCGAGTGGGGTTCGTCGCGCTGGTCGTCGCCATCGTGGGTCTCATTGTGATGTTGTCGGGGTCCACTCCGTGGGTCCTGGGCGTAGGAGAGATCAGCTGGCTCATCGCAGCCGTCGTCGCATTGGGTGGGTTCTTCTGGGCCCGGCACCTGCTTCCCAAGCCACGCCCTGGCTTCTGGTCGATGCGGTTCATGCTCATCCACGACAGCGTCCACAGTCGGTCCCGACGGCCGTGACGGCTCCTCCCGTCAAGGCTGCGTTCGCCGTGCGGCAGCCCTCCCTGTCGTCGACCCGCTTGGACGTGTGCCGGTACCGAGCGGCCGGCCAAGGGTACGGTGCTCGATCGCCGGGTCGGCGGTGGCTCGACCTCGGGTGGCGGATCGGCAGTCGGAGACAGGGCTGTGTCAGAATCTCAATGGTGAAGACCGGAGTTCTGGCTGGGCGGGTCGGATTGCTCTCGGCAGTAACTCTGGCTGAGGTCGTGCTGGGGTTGTTGGTGGCTCGCCCGTTCGTTGGGGTGGCCAGGGGCCTCACTTTTCCGGGTTGGCTGTGGCCGACCTTGTGCATTGTCGGATTGTCCCTGATCTGGCTGTACGCGGCTTGGTCATTCGTGATCAGACCTGTTCGCTTTGAACGAAGGTTCGGGGCTATCCGGCATCACCTTGATCCAACAGTGACGACGACCAGAGGGGCGGAGGGTTGGTATCAGGATCCCTACCGCATCCACCAGTACCGCTGGTTCTCGATGGGCAAGCCCTCAGCGTTGGTGAGAGACGGTTTGATCGAATCGAACGACGCACCTCCCGACATGCCCTATGTCGGAACGGTGGTCCCAGAGGAAGACGCCGCAGGTGCCGGCGCCAACGGAGCCGACCTTCGGCGTGCTGGCGACGGGAAGAAGCGCGACGGCTGGGACGCCGCCAGCGATGCGAGCACCTGGTTCCCACTCAACTAGACGCCTACCTTTGACCGCCGGATCGGCACCGTTCTACTGATGGCTGGCCGGTAGGGGGTCTGGATGGAGCGGCGGCCACTCCGCTCCATACTCCTGTCCGCCTCGGGGCATAGAGTCAGGAAGGGGAGGACTGGGCAAGGAGCGGAAATGGCCGAACATGGTCGTCTGGTGGCGGTGATATTGCAGGTCTCAGACCTCGACCGTTCGACGGCGCTCTACCGAGACGCGTTCGGCCTGGATCTCCATCCGGGAGACAATGGCGTCGATGACCGGTGGATAGGCGGAAGGCACGCAGAGATCTCATGGCGCGACGGGACCTACCTTCACTTCGCCCTCTATCCGATGAAAGAGCAGCCGACCCATGGGGCACAGATCACCCTGTCCGTAGAGGACATCGATAGTGCTCATGCGACAGCGGTACGTGCGGGCGCTCACGTCCTTCACGAACCACGTGCGGAACCTTGGGGTCGGAGCGGACGCTATGAGGATTTTGACGGCAACGTGGTTGAGTTGACGCAGCACACGTAATCCGTCGTTTTGGATCTGCTGTACCTGGCCGGCGATCGCCGGTGGCTGTTGACCCTGGTCCGATCGGAACCTGGAGGGGTCCAGATTTCTCATCCCAAGGTGAAGGTGACTGCCTTACAGTGCCCCCTAACCAGGCACCAGTGGGGCTCCTCGGCTCGCAATGGCACAGGGCGTCGTGGGGCACCAGCCCCAAGCGCAGTCAGAACGAACCCCAGCTCGGACCGCTGAGGAGCTATCTGGAGAGGAGGTCCGCCAGAGCGGCGGACCCCCTCTCTGCCGAACGGAGTTACACGACGACGATGTTGTTGGGAATGTTGTGTACCACGTCGCCTGCTGGGACTGGCGGCGAGAGCACGACGGTGGTGTAGATACCGCCGCCAGAGACTGCGGTGTTGGAGTTGACGCTCACCGAGGAGGAGAGGCTCAGCGTGCCGTTGTTGTAGATGCCGCCTCCATCTGTGGTGGCGGTGTTGTGGTCGATAGAGGTATTACTGGCGCTGAACGTGCTGCCGCCATTGTTGTAGACACCGCCACCGTTTACGGCACTATTCCTGATGATGGCTGCATTGGGGAGGGTGACCGTGCCGCCCTCGTTGTCGATGCCGCCACCGTTGCCACCAGAGGTGTTGCCGTTGATGCTCACCCCGCCTTTGTCGGTGGAGGGTTGGGTGACCGTGCCTAGGTTGTAAATGCCACCGCCGCCCTCGGTAGAGGCGTTCTTGTTGATGGATGAATTGATCAGCGTCAGCGTGCCGGGGGCTTGGTTGTAGTTGAAGATGCCTCCGCCGTTGGGGGCGCCATTGTCGGAAACGAGGCTCCTCGTGACGGTCAACGCGCTGCCGTAGTTGTAAATGCCCCCGCCGTTGACGCTGGCGGTGTTACCCGACACGATGCTGTTTGTGATGGCCGACGTGCCGCTGTAGCTGAGGATGCCGCCGCCGCCACCGCCAACGACGCTGGCGGTGTTGCCCGACACGGTGCAGTTCGTGACGGTCAGCGCGCCCTGGTTCCAGATGCCGCCGCCATAGCTAGCAGTGTTGTCCGACACGGTGCTGTTCCTGAGGGTCAGCGCGCCGTTGTTGAAGATCCCGCCGCCGACACTGCTGGTGTCGATGCCGTTCTCAATCGTCAAGTTGTCCACAGAGGCGGTTCCACTGTTTATGGTCAACACCGGCCCGTTGTGCCCAGTCCCGCTGAGGGTGCCGGATCCTTGCAGGGTCAGGTTCTGGGCGATGGTGAAGTTCCCGGTGCAGGTCCCGCGCACGATGAGCGTCGATCCTGGCAAGGCGGAGTTGATGGCAGTCTGCAGGTTGCCGCCCGCATTACATTTCACGATCGTTGGGGCCGTCGCCGAGGCGGGCACCGCATCACCGATCACCCAACCCGCCACCACGCTCCCGAACACCAGGGAGCCAGCCAGCACGGCCCGCACACTTCTCAAACGACGAATACCCATTTATCAACACCTTCCGCTCCGAGGTGCCGATCAGGCACCCACCTGGCAACTGCTAACACGGATCGTCAGAGGCGGCAACCAATGTTGCCGTAGGTTGCCGTCTCAGCCCGGAGGGTGAGGCCGGTGCTCTGGGCGGGGCCCGCCAGGTTCGACTGCTCGTGATTGTTGACCCGACCAGATCCGGCGCGATCTGGTCACCCTGCACCGCCGTCGGGTTCTACACCGATAGCTCTGACTACCAACGGGCCATGGCGGCAACCGAGACCTCCGGCACCTGGGCCCGAGCCACTGAGGTCACCGCACCGGCTGATGCCAAAAGCGCTTCCCTCAGCGGGATCTCTTGTTCCTCGGTCGGGAACTGCACCGCCGTCGGGACCTACGACAGGTTCTTAAGGACGGAGGCCATGGCGGTCACCGAGGCTTCCGGCACCTGGGCCCGAGCCACCAAGGTCCCCATCCCGGCCAAAGCTGTCGTCGCGCACCTCTACGGGATCTCTTGTTCCTCGGTCGGGAACTGCACCGCCCCGCCGTGAGTGTCATCAAAACCCTCTACTAACGCGACGCCGTAGTGGAGACGGTGACGGTCGGCAGCGTGCCAGACGCGATCGCCAATACCTCAGTCGGGTTCGGGGTGTCACAGAACGCCGGCTGGGTGGCTGTTATCGGCCGTGGCCGACTGGCATCACTTATGCCACGCTCTGTTGGTCCTATTCGGCCCCATCTTCCCAGCCCGGCGATCCGTCCGCGATCCAAGTGCCAATGACCTCCTCGCATGGCACGACAAGACCAGAGATGTTCGGGTATCCCGCATAAGGAGCGAGCATGATGAGCGTCTCTCGCAGCTCGTCTGGGGAGAGTTCACCCCGCCTGAGTGCAGCGCGGGCTTGGATCTTCCAGGTTTCGATCTGTCCGTTGGCTGCGATGACCCCCATTAGCAGTAGACGCCGGGACCGCACGTCGAGCACTCCACGCCGCCATACCTGGTCGAAGAGGGTATGGACCATGACATCGTTGAAGGCCATGGTCCCCTCTGGCAAGGTGACCACATCGCCGGCGTAAACGTCCCGCAAGACATTGAGGCCGCGGTCGTAGGGATCGGGGAAGTCGTCGGTCATTTCGTTGTCCCTTCCTGGGGGTTGGCGTTTTGGAGCGGGTCGGCGACGTAGAGGATGCGTACCGGGCCTGCCGACGACCTAGCGCGGTCGATCGCGTCCGCCAAGTCTGCCAACGGTACGGTTTCGCCGATGAGTGGTGTCGGATCCAGGTGTCCGTCCACAACCAGATCAAGGGTCTCGTACCAATCCGTGACAGCCGGACCCCCACCAAACTGGATGTTGACCCCCTTCAACTTGGCGGCCGCCGAGGGAATGGTGTCGCTGGCCGCGCCGCCGGCGCTGAGCAGGCGAGCCTCCTGTCCACAGTTCTCCAGAATGTCGGCGAGGACCCCGGAGACACCTACGCACTCGTAGATGACCTGTGTCGGCTTGCCCATCAGAGCGATGCGATCGTGCACTTCTTCAGGACGACCCCAAGCAGCGTTGCGCCACTCCGCCCAAGGCGACTCGTTGGCTGGGTCAACCACGATGTCGGCCCCCAGCTCCAGTGCCAGCTTGCGCCGCGACTCGGAGAAGTCCGAAGCCACGATCGGACCTATTCCACGGTGCCTCAGGGCAGCCACGACGGACAGGCCGATGGCACCAAGCCCGACGACCAGAGGAGTTGAGTTGTTGGCAGCATCACCGGTTGAACCGACCCGTGTGTAGTACCAACCAACAGCCATGGCGTCGATGAGAGCCAAGCGCTCTGGGGGAAGATCATCCGGCAAGGGCCTCGCGAGGCCCTCGGAAAGCAGGAAGTACTCTCCGAATCCTCCAGGCGCTTCGGGGGCCATGCCGATGATGCGCATCCCAGCGTGCGTGAACAGGGCCGGGGGTGACGTGAGCCTTGTCCCGATCGGCCACTCCTGTTTGGTGTCTGGCCCGTACGCCACCAGTTGAGCGCAGTATTCGTGACCCATCACCACGTCGGTGTGGGGCGCATCAACCCTCATTCCAGATCGGTCCGCCTGGGCCACCTCGGGATGATCCATGTAGTGGTGATCCGAAGCACAGATAGCGCATGCCAGCGTCCGTACCAACACTTGCCCGGACGCAGGCACCGGCGTTGGGACCTCGCGCAGTGCAAGGGTGCGCTCCTTCAGGCTGACGGCACGCACATCAAGCACCTTCTGTGGATGTCAGAGCGAGGACGGTATAGCTGGGATCGGTCACGGCCCGGTCTCCGGTGGCCGGGTACCCAGGTGTTCCCGCTCGCCGAGTACTGTCCATGCCGTGAAGATAGTTCCGATGGATGACGCGCCACACTCCTCCTTGGCGCACCCACTGGTCAACGTAACGCCCAGATGAAACCGTATCGCTCAGGGTGCCGTCGGGACCTCTGGACCTGAGCCTGGCAAGCACATAGGTCTCGCTTCCGGCCCGATCCCCATCGACAGTGATGTAGATGTTGCTCAGATGGTGGCTGTGGGCCTCCATGGCGCGGTGCACCACCCCGATGAAGTCGGCGAACTCCTCGCCGGTGCCTACGAACATCGCTCCGTAATCCAGATAAGCGTCCTCGTGGAAGAGCGAGAGGATCAACTCGCGGTCGATCCGATCAACCCCCCTCGCATAGTCAAGGAGGCGCTCAGTGATTGACTGCTTGTCCATGAGTTCCTGAAGGTCCAAGTCATCCATGCCATCACTCCTCCATCGGGCCCGGTCGGTCACGAGTCTTGCCGCTTCGCCGGGTGGACGTTGGTCTTCGCAGCCGGATCACGTTCTGGCAGCGGTGTCCACAACACCAATGGGTAGGGGTGCGTTTCCGGGCCCGTTGCCTGCTGAGCGCCAACTACCTCGACCGGCACGATCGGGGTGGGTACGGTGAATCATCTCCTGTCTGCTCCTCGGTGGCGGTCGCAGCACTGCCCGGGCGATACTGATCGAATGCCGAAGCCGCCCAATATCCTGCTGATCACGACAGACGAAGAACGCTTCAACCTTCCCACTGCGTCCGGTTATGCCTTGCCGGGACGGGAGCGACTCCGAGAGAGAGGCATCGAGTTCTCCAACTACTACACGGCGTCGGCACAGTGCAGTTCCGCTCGTTCAGTGATCTATACCGGCCGCCACGTCCCGGTCACGCGCATCTACGACAACGACAACTTCCCCTACATCGAACCTCTGGACCCAGCTCTGGGCACGTTGGGCACGATGCTCGGGCGGGCGGGCTACTACTGCACCTACAAGGGCAAGTGGCATCTCTCGAACGCCTATTTGGACCCAGCGAACCCGGTATCCAACACGGAAGCCCTCGAGCCGTACGGGTTTCACGAGTGGAACGACTGGGGAGACATTGACGGTGGGGCCTGGGCCGGGCTGCGGGTCGACCCAGTGATCGCCGGTCAGGCTGCGGCGTGGCTGCGAAACCGGGCGTCATCCGTAGCGGTGGATCAACCGTGGTTCATGACGGTGAACTTCGTCAACCCACACGACGTGATGAGCTTCGACTACGGGGGGAGGTCCTCGGTGCAGCTTCCGCCCAACCTGGCGCATGCCGTCGTCGCCAAACCGCCCGCTGATATCCCGATGTACGCGCCTCGGTGGGACTTCGAGGTGCCGACGAACTGGAGCGATCTCGATCCAGCGACACCGGCCCTCCTGGAGTACCGGACGATGATGGACACCGTGTTCGGTCCCGTCCGGGACGACGAGCACTGGCGGACGGGGATGAACTTTTACCTCAACTGTGTTCGGGATGTCGACCGTCACATCGAGGTGGTCCTCGACGCCCTCCAGGCGTCCGGCGAGGCCGATCGCACCATCATTATCTTGACCGCAGACCACGGCGAAATGGCTGGATCTCACGGTCTCCGTCAGAAGGGGAATCTCCCTTACGACGAGAATACCCACGTGCCCTTGGTCATCACCCACCCGGACTTCGCCGGTGGCAAATCGACCGACGCCCTGGCCTCGGCGGTGGACATCGCACCGACCCTCCTGGCATTCGCCGGATTGAGCGAGGACACAATCGCCCAACAGTGTCCCGACCTCGGTGGCCATTCGCTGCTACCCGCCCTCGGCGGCACCGCAGTCCGGGACGGTGTACTCGTGGCCATCGAATCTGTGGTGACCCTCGACGCGTCCTTCTGGGAGCACTTCGCCGACCCCGATGTCGGAAAGCGCATCGCATCAGGTGATCTCCGTCCAGACTGGCACAAGCGGGGGTTTCTCCGTGCCTACAGCGACCGGCGCTTCACCTTCGCCCGGTACTTCTCGCCACTCGAACCAAACCGGCCCAGGAGTCTCGACGATCTGTTCAGCCACAATGACGTGATCCTCTTTGACCGAGACAGCGATCCAGGCGAAATCAACAACCTGGCCGCAGATCCTGCTCACACTGGGCTTCTGGAAGAGTGCAATGCGAAGCTGGAGTCCCTCATCAGTGCCGAAATCGGTGACGATCTCCGTGCCTGGGTCACGGAGAAACCCCAACTTCTTGGCTGGCCGACCTGGCGGGGCGATACTGCTGCCTGAGATTTCACGGATACGGATCGGCTATCCACGATGGCTAGGGCCTGTTGGCAACCTGGTGACTCTCATCAGACGAAGGTGCCCCACAACAATGACCCGGAGGCGTCATACAGACCACCATGCTTGCTGATCGTGAACCGACCCGCATCGGCACTTCCGGGCTAGGCGAGGCCGCACCAGACTACGAAACTACGGTCACCGGGACAGCGGAGCCAAAAGGGTCACCACTGTAGAACGTCCCGTTGCCGAGCGCGCCATCCTGACCCGACCCCCAGCAGTCGGCGTTGACTGAGGTGAGTAGAGCGCAATAACCCTGGCCGTCAGTGGTGAGGCCGGTCACGCCACCCAGGGTGCCCGTTCCACCCGCTCCTTCGACGGCGACCGGAACGGCGGAACCCTCTTCGCTAGGAGAACTCACTCCTGAATAGAAGTTCCCGTTGCCGAGCACGCCGCCCTGGCCCAATCCCCAGCAGTCGATATTGCCGGAGGTGAGGAGAGCGCAGTAGCCGAAGCCATCGCTGGTGAGGCTGGTCACGCCACTAAGGGTGCCTGTTCCGCCCACCGCTTCGACGGCCACCGGGAGGGCCGAACCCGGAATGGTTTCGGGACCCCCCGCCGGGTAGAACATCCCGTTGCCGAGCTCGCCGGTGTAGCCGTACCCCCAGCAGTCGACGTTGCCGGAGGTGAGGAGAGCGCAGTAGCCAAACTGCTCGCTGGTGAGGCTGGTCACGGCACCCAGGGTGCCGGACCCGCCAATCCCTTTGACGGCTACCGGTACAGCGGTCTCATAGCCGCTGCATCGTCCGCCAGATTTACAGGTGAGGAACTTCCCGTTGCCGAGCTGGCCCTGGCCGCCCTCACCCCAGCAGTCGACGGCGCCGGAGGTGAGGAGAGCGCATGAGTCGGAATTGCCTTGATCGCTGGTGAGGCCGACCACACCACCCAGGGTGCCCGTTCCACCTACCCCTTTGACGACCACCGGAACGGCGGAGGTTTTCATCGACCCGTCACCTAGCCCGCCGTACTGGCCGTCCCCCCAACAGTCAAGGTGCCCGGAGGTAAGAAGGGCGCAGAAGCCGGAGTACTTGGCGAATAGGCCGGCCACGCCGCCCAGGGTGCCCGTTCCGCCCACCCCTTTGACGGCCACCGGTACGGCGGAGCCCTCGTTGCCAGTGGTGTAGAGCTTTCCGTTCCCGAGCTGGCCGTATCGGCCCCCGCCCCAGCAATCGACGTGCCTTGAGGTGAGGAGGGCGCAGAAGCCGGGGTACGAGGCGAATAGGCCGGTCACGCCACCCAGGGTGCCGGTTCCACCTACCCCTTTGACGGCCACCGGAACGGCGGAGCCCTCATTGCCAGTGGTGTAGAACTTCCCGTTCCCGAGCTCACCGTAGAGGTCCTCCCCCCAGCAGTCGACCTTCCCGGAAATGAGGAGGGCACAGTAGCCACCGCCCTCGCCCGTGAGGCTGGCCACGCCACCCAGGGTGCCGGTTCCACCTACCCCTTTGACGGCCACCGGAACAGCGGAGCCGGGGAGGCCGGTGGGGCCGGTTTTACCCTTTGACACTGAGTAGAACTTCCCGTTCCCGAGTTGGCCGTATCGGCCACCGCCCCAGCAGTCGACGTGCCCCGAGGGGAGGAGGGCGCAGTAGCTCGCGCCGTCGCTGGTCACGGATTGAACGCCGGTCAAGGCTGTTGTTGCCCCCGCTGGTGCGGCCAAGGTCGTGCTCAGTAGTAGGACCGCCGCCATGGCTATCCCATATCGACCAGATTCACGCTTCATCGTTGCACCGCCTTTTCGTTGCGACCGACGCCGTTGAAGGCCGGGCGGTCACCCCACGGCGATCCTAGACCAGGGTCTCTATCGCCGCTCGCTCTAGATCCGTGCTCCTACGGACCAGTATGAATGACCTCAAGAGTGTGAGCACTGGCCCCTGACCGCGGGCTGAGAGTGGCGTTATCTGCGTTCAGACTGGAGGACAGGTCCTATCCCGCCTCTCCAGTAGTCATCCCTGGTACCAAACACCAATGAGGGAGGGAGGGCGTTTATCGCTAGCTTCGACCTGTACGGTCGGGATGATCGAAGCTCAATGGCCCTCGATATCCTGCCCGACGTGCCGATCGCTTTACCGGGGTAAGGCCCCCTGGATTTGCATTCTTCGTCGTCCTAGACTGGAGCCGAGGGCATCAGCACAGGCGGTGTTGACATGGCGCAGGTCGTTCGGTTCCAAATGCCCCGGTCAGCGATGAGGACAGTTGCTGTGGTCAACGCGGCTGGGTTCCCCGCCGTTGTGTTGACGCCCGTCGGAGGGCCACCAGCGGCTGCCGTGACAATCCCTTACGCCTATGTGGGCAACGGCCGCTCTCGCGTCAACAACACCTCCAGCAACAAGGTGGTGAAGACGGTGAGACTCGGCAGGGGGGGGTCCCCCAACGCGTGAGTGACTACGACTGGCCTGAGCCAAACGAAAGGAAGGGACAAGTGACGTTTATTCCCTGGATCGTTATCGGAGTAATCGTGGTTGCCATCGGCATCGGCACCCGGATTAGTGGGGGCGGCAACCCCAATTTCAGGCTGAGCTGGGGATCGGAGAAGTCGTGGAGGAGTTCCTGACGTTTGACGGAACCTCTCGCCCGGCCTGAAGCTGGGTGTCCCAAACACTGGGACGGGCGGTTATTTTCCGTTCAGAGCGTCCGGTGCTCGCGGTAGTTGCCTGCCCCGGAACGGCACCTTGGGGGCACCCCTCGACCTGTGGCCCATCATCGTTTCTGGCTGAGCAAACTGGTCGCCAGTTCGACCCTCGACCGGCGAAGTCACAGGAGCAACATCGGGAGAGGAGGCCCGCCAGAGCGGCGGACCCCCTCTCTCCCGGACGGAGCTAAACGACGACGATGTTGTCGGGGATGTTGTGTACCACGACGCCTGCGGGGACGGGTGGCGAAAGCACGACCGTGCTGTAGATGCCACCGCCAGAGACGGCAGTGTTGGAGGTGACACTCACCGAGGTGGTGAGACTTACTGCGCCTCCGTTGTTGTCGATCCCACCGCCGTCGCCGCTTGCGGTGTTGCGGTTGATGGAGGTGTCGCTAACAGTGAGCGAGCCGACAGTGCCGTAATAGACATCGTTGTAGACACCGCCGCCGTTCACCGCGCTGTTCCCGTTGACGGTGGTGTCGGGGAGGTTCACCGTACCCCCCTCGTTGTCGATGCCACCACCGTTGCCGGTTGCGGTGTTGTTGTTGACAGAGGTGTTCCCAGCGGTGAGCGAGCCGACGAAAGAGAAGTAGCCCAGGTTGTAGACCCCGCCGCCGTCCACGGCACTGTTCTTGTTGATGGTTGCGTTGCTGAGGCTGACCGTGCCCGCATAGTTATAGAGGCCACCACCGTCGCTGCTTGCGGTGTTGTGGTTGATGCTCACACCGCCCCTGTCGGTGGCGGGCTGGGTGATCGTCCCTGCGAAGTTGTAGATGCCGCCGCCGAAGTAGGTGGCGGTGTTGCCCGAGACGGTGCTGTTGGTGAGGTTTGTCGTGCCGTCGTTGTAGATGCCACCGCCGTCGGAGGTGGCGCTATTGCCCGAGACGGTGCTGTTGGTGAGGGACAGCGTGCCGTCGTTGAGGATGCCGCCGCCGTCGTAGTAGGTGGCGGTGTTGCCCGAGACGGTGCTGTTGGTGAGGGACAGCGTGCCGTCGTTGAAGATGCCGCCGCCGTAGTCGGTGGCGGTGTTGCCCGACACGGTGCTGTTGGTGACGGTAAGCGTCGTGCCGTACCCGTTGAAGATGCCGCCGCCGAAGTAGGCCATGTTGCCCGACACGGTGCTGTTGGTGAGGGACAGCGTGCCGGACTCGTTGTCGATGCCGCCGCCCAAGTCGCCGGAGGTGTTGTCGCCGTTCTTGATCGTCAAGTTGTTCACAGAGACGGTCCCGCCGATGATCGTCAACACCGGCCCGTTGAATCCGGTCCCGCTCAGGGTGCCCGAGCCTTGCAGGGTCAGATTCTCGCCGACGGTGAAGTTCCCGGTGCAGGTCCCGTGCACGACGATCGTCGAGCCTGGCGCAGCGGCAGTGATGGCGTTATGCAAGTTGCCACCCGTGTTGCAGTTCACGACCGTTGGGGTCGTGGCCGAGGCGGGAACCGCACCGCCGATCGCCAAGCCGACCACCACGGTCCCGAACACCAGCGAGCCAGCCAGCACGGCCCGCAGACCTCTCCCACGACGAATACCCATTGGTCCAATCCCTTTCGCCTTGGGGTGCCGCCGATTACCGCACCCGCCTATCGAGTTGCTATCACGGACCATGAAAGGCAACAACCGCAGTTGCCGAGAGTGGCCGACTCGGCGCGGAGGGTGTTGGGTCTTTCGGCCCAGAAGTGGGCTGAAGGGTGTCACTGAACGCCGGGAGCGGGTCGGCATCTGGTGGCTCGCCGATCAGCGATTCAGTACCATTCGACGAGATGGGCTCTCTGTGCGGGAAGCTCATATGGATCTGGCCAGAAGTCAGTGATCCGGACGATGGTGCCGTCCTCTTGAAGATCGAAGAAGCACAGCCCAGGCTGGATGGTGCCATCATCGTTCGTGAACTCGATCCAGCTGGACGCGTGTAGCCCTTCACCGATGATCCGATTGACCACCAGACGCCAATCGCCGGGAAACCCTTCGACGTTGAAGCGCACGTAGTTGGCACGACCACGAACCCGTTCGCGGGTCTGGGGTCCTTCGTACACAACATCTTCGGACACAAGGGTGCCGAAAGCGTCCCAATCCCTCTCGTTCGCTGCCGCCCAGTAGGCGGCCACTACCTCATGGGCATCTCTCATCCCAAGAGGTTAGATCCCCGCTCAGCCGAACTGCCCCGGAACACCGGGAGCGGGTCGGACTTCTGACCGACCGAGCTGGCCGGTGGCGGTACCGTGAAAACATGAACAGTCGGGGTCGGGAGCGATCGAAACTGTACGAGGCAACTTGGGCCAAAGTGAAGTTGGCGGTTAATGCAGCCGACCCCCAGGGATTTCTCGGACTCGGTGCTCCGGACGACGAGTACGACGACGTTGTTGCTTATTTGATCCGACCGGTTACCAGGGGTGAAGACGTGGACTCCGTTGCGCTTCAAGCTTGGTTTCGGAAGGTCTATGGGAGTGAGGGCAATCCAAAGACCATTGAGCGGTTGGTCGAAGAGATGAACCGGCTCAGCCGTACCTCGTCCGATCCGACTGGCTGAAAGCGACCGCCCCCGAACGCCGGATGGGCGGCAGTTATCGACCGCGGTTGGTCGGGACTTTCGGGCCCGTGGACAACGACGGCGCCCAGTGATGTAGTGGTTGCGATGGGGACGCTCCGGTTCATTGTGATGGAGGATTCGTGGGGTGGATTGCCACTTTCACGGCTATGGCAACCCACATTTCACGGTGGCATCAAAAGCCTCCCCGGCGGTAGCCCGTCGGTCGTCGCTGAGAACTTGAAGGGTGAGAAACACGTGCTCGAAGTCGCCGAGACAGCGGAAGAAGCTGAGGACCGGTTGGCCACAATCGAACAGGACTTCCGTACTCTCAGCCCCTTGGAATGGTGCGAACGCTACGACGTGCCGGTTTCATTCGTACCTGGGTGACCCTGATCGCCGGGACTGGGGTCCGGCCATCGCTACTTAGGACCCTCCTGGTCGAATCGAAGACCGACGGTGCTGCGGTACGAACCAGACTGCCCGGTCGAGACCTGTGGATTCGCACGGGGCGTGCCTGGCACAGTCACTCGGACAGCCCGGAACGGGAAACCATCTTGACCTCTGTCATCAAACTCCAGGTCAACTTCTTGTCCCGCTTGGAGTGATCTAAATCCGGACATGTCCAGATGGCTGAAGTGGGTCCAACACCCGCCTGGTGCACCTGGGGCGTCAATCACCCCCCAACCCTCCTCGGCATTCCACGATCTGACCGTGCCGACCACTCTCACGTTCACATCATTGCCGATGAAGTCCTCCACTGTCCTTGACCGCCGGGACTGTGGGGCACCTTTGGCGAATAGTGGAAGGCTGGGCCGTATGGCCCTCAGATTCGAGACGAAGAAGCCAGGGGTCCAATGGGCCGGGGTAGCCCTCGACATCGTCGGTGCGGCTACTGGCGGAGGAATGAGTAGCAGTTACTCCGGCAAGGCGAAGATCGTCGCCTTCAACGACGCCGGGAAGCACCATGTCTTAGAGGCGGTCGATACCGAGGAGGTGGCCGAGGACCGGAAAGCGGCGATTGAGCGGGACTACGAACTACTCAGCCTTGAGACGTGGTGCCAGAAGTACAACGTTCCGAGGCGATTCGCCGAGGAGTGCCCGTGATCACCGGGAGAGGGCCGCACTTCCGGCACTCTGAAGGCGAGATTTCGGCGTGAGCCATACTGACGATATGAACCGTCCTTGGAAGACGCTGATGCTGCTGATAGGCCTACTGGCTGGTGCGGCCGCCCTTTCGGCATGCTCTTCCACTCCATCGCAGTCGGCACAAATAGGGGCGGCCCATTGGCCGAAGTCTGGTCCGGGTGGATGCGGAACGACCGTCCCCAGCAGTTACCCACTTTCGGGGAGTTTCCTCGGCCTACGAGGAGTGGCGAAGGCAGACGTGTCCGGCAGCGAAGTCTTCAAATCAATACCGAGCGACGGCTTCGTTTTGTGGTGCATGGGGCGCGGCACCGTGAGCACGCATCTGCACCCGGTGATTCTGGGAGTGTTCTTTGTCCATCAAGCTTCATCAGCCGACATTCGGGCGGCCCGCGAATACTTCAACGGGACAGGTCTCTTCTCCAGCCTGGTGGATTGCACCCCAGGATTGCGGTGCCAATGATGCGTGCGCGGTTAGTGGTGGGCGTCCCCGACCACCGGCTGTGAGGATGTTCGTGCAGCCTCCCCGTCCTGCGAAACGCCAAGGGCTACCGTCCAGTCATGGCAACTCATAACGTCACTATCGACCTACCCACCCGATTCGTGCTCCATTCGGACGTAACTTTCGCCGTGTGGAGTGACGAAGCCAAGCTCGGAGAACTCCAGGTAAGCAAAGGCTCTATCGACTGGCTTCCCGGCAATGGCCGGACGCGATACCGGATGCGCTGGGAGAAGTTCAACGATCTCATGAGGGAAGAAGGCCGCGCCAGGCCTCGCTAGTCGCTCAGTTCGCCGAGCGCCGAGCGCCGATGAGTGTCTCCGAACACCGGGACGGTTGCGTATGGACGGCGCAGCCACGCTTAGCTCAGCGAGGGTTCATCTTGGCCAAGGCAACTGGTCGACCATCTGGATCTGCCACCACGAGAAACCGTCCCCAGGTCGCCTCCTGGGTTGGCCAGAGGACAGGCACACCAGTTCGTTTCGCCTCTTTCTCCCAGGCGTCCGGGTCCTCCACCTTGAAGCGGATGGATGCCGCTCCGGCCTCGGTGCCCGCAGGAAATATGCCTCGCTCGTCATGCCCACGATCGTTGCGATGCAGAACGATCTGCCCCGTAGGACCCCCAACGACGACGATGATGTCATCTTCAAAACGCACTGGGAGTCCGAGCGAACCTGCGTAGAACGCCTTCGCCTTGCTGAGATCACCAACGAACAAGATCAGACTGTCGTAATCGTCAACCTTCATGCCCACAAGGTTATCGACGGTGATGCCGCCCCTGCCCCACAACACCGGCTCGGCGGCTGTTATCGACAGAGGTGTGCTTGCAAGCGGCTAACTGCTTTCTGACCGACGCGAGTGGGGCAGTGCGTGCCCAGTTCTGCCAGATTTGCTCTATGGGCGTAGAGCCTCCAGCAGGTGGCGCGCTGCCCACTTGAATCGCTTGATGTCGCCGATGGAGCGGGCGATCAACATAGCCCCCTCTAGCCCACTCACAATCGAGCGAGCTTCTTCGAGTGGAGGTCCAGGGAAGCTCAACTCTCCATTGTCACGACCCTGTTTCAATACCTCGGCGAGCCACCGCTCGTTTCCTTCGAAAAAGTCTGCGACCGCCCCCTGCATCCCGGGCGAAAGCGTCTCGTAATCCGCTGCCAACATGCCGCACAGGCACATCCTCTGGTTCCGCAGAACGCCGCCATAGAGAGCGGCATAGGCATCCAGCTTGCGAAGCGGATCTGCAAAGGACTCGTCGATGTCGGCCAAGGCTCCCATGAACCGAATCGCATAACGGGCGATCAGCGCTTCCCCAAGTTCTGACTTGCTCGGGAAATAATAATGAAGGGCGGCATTGGTGAGTCCTAGCTCTCCGGCGACGTCGGCATAGCTGAAGGCATTGAAACCGCGGATCTGGACCAGACGCTCCGCCACGTCCAGTATCTGGGTGGCGGTGTTTGTCGAAGCCTCTTGCGCTTGTCTCACTTGTTCCATCCTCACAGACGCCGGATCGGTCCGAGGTTACCTCTTGACTTCTACCTACTAGTAAGTAGGCTACTCAACACTGGGGCAAGTCCCCGAGGAGGGGCGGTTGCTATGCACGAAGCGGAACACCGAGCATTTGCTCAACCTGATGAGGTTCGAGAGTTTCCTCACGGGAGAGCAGAGATCGTAAAGATCGGCAACGGCGAGGTCGGGCGCTACACATTTGAGCCGGGCTGGCGCTGGTCAAGCCGCATAAAGCCCATCGCCAAGACGCCGAGTTGTGAAGCCCCGCACTTCCAGTTCCATGTGAGCGGTCAGTTGGCGATCCTCATGGATGACGGAACCGAGATTCTTGCCGGTCCAGGCGAGGTCACGTCCTTGCCCAGCGGTCATGACGCGTGGGTGATTGGGGATTCACCGGTCGTCACAGTGGACTGGTTCGGTGCCAGCAACTACGCGACCCACTCGGAATCCAAGTGACCGGAGAAGATCCGGTCTGACCACAAGGAGGCCGCTATGGCCCGCAAGATGATTGATTGCCGCAAAGTGCCAAACGACATTGGCTGCACGCTCACCATCGCCGGGGCGGAGGAGGAGACTCTCGACGCAGCGGTGGCTCACGCTGTGGCCAAGCATGGGCATCAAGACACGCCTGAACTTCGGGAGATGCTTAGGTCCGGCCTGGAGGACGTTTCACCGGCCATGGCGTAGAGAAATCGGATACGTCCCCGTCGACCCAACCCATGATGGATCCTCTTGCGACCGTGGACGCATTCGGTGCGGCCTGGGCCGCCCACGACCTGAATGCAACCCTGGCGCTCGTCACCAGCGACTGTGCTTTCGAGTCCACAGAACCGGGGCCTGACGGCACCCGCTACGAGGGTCGAGACGCCATTCGCAAGGCGTGGCAGCCGATCTTCGACGACACAACCGCTGTCTTCCATGTCGAGGAGACCTTCGATGCGGGAGTTCGGGTGGTGCAGCGCTGGCGCTACTCATGGGTAGACGGTCATGTTCGGGGCATCGATGTGTTCCGGGTGCGTGACGGGCTTGTCTCCGAGAAGCTCTCCTACGTGAAGGGTTGACCGGACATCGGGTGACCCCAAACGCCGGGAGCGGGTCAATCGCTCGGGGCGTCATCCACGCCAAACCTCTGCTGCGCCGCCTGCCGGGTGATGCCGAGAGCGAACCCGACAGACGCCCAAGAATGGCCAGTCTTCCGTGCATTGGCAACGTGTCGTCGGAGCCTCAACTCTGCGAGCTTCAGATCTTGATTTGCCTTGATGATCTGGCTGATTTCCCTGTCCCATTCGGCGAACCGCTCGCTCACAGCGTCAATGTTACCTTGACACCGGACTCCGGCCCGAAGGTATCCCGGAACGCCGGCTCGGCGGCGGTTATTGACTAGGAGCGCTTGCTGTCCGCGAGCTGACCTCGACCGGCACCCGGGGGACACCCCCCTCCCATGGAGTTAGTCGACGATGTTGTCGGGGATGTTGTACTTCACGACGCCTGCGGGGACGGGTGGCGAGAGCACGACCGTGCTGTAGATGCCGCCGCCAGAGACGGCGGTGTTGGAGTTGACGCTCACCGAGGGGGTGAGACTCAGCGTGCCGCCGATGTTGTAGATGCCGCCACCATCGCTGGTTGCGGTGTTGTTCTTGACAGAGGTATTACTGATGGTGAGCGTGCCGTCGTTGAAGGTACCGCCGCCGGTCACTGCGCTGTTCCTATTGATGGTCGCATTGGGGAGGGAGATCGATCCAGTGTTGTAGACACCGCCACCGTTGCCCCCGGCGGTGTTGCTGTTGATGCTCACTCCGCCTCTGTCGGTGGGAGGCTGGGTAATCGTGCCGTAGTTGTTGTAGACACCGCCACCGTCGCCGATGGCGGTGTTCTTGTTGATGGATGAGTTGATGAGCGTTAGTGCGCTGTATTCGTTGAAGATCCCGCCGCCGACGACCAAGGCGGTATTGCCCGACACGGTGCTGTTGGTGACGGTCGTCGTGCCGGAGTTGTAGATGTCGCCGCCGCCGCCCAAGGCGGTATTGCCCGACACGGTGCTGTTGGTGACGGTCAGCGGGCCGTAGCTGAGGATGCCGCCGCCATAGTAGGCGGCGGTGTTGCCCGACACATTGCTGTTGGTGAGGGTCAGCGTGCCGAAGGTGTCGATGCCGCCGCCGTACCCACCGGTGTTGTCACCGGTCTCGACCGTCAAATTGTTCACAGAGACGGTCCCACTGTTGATGGTCAACACCGGCCCTTGGACCCGGTCCCGCTCAGGGTGCCGGAGCCTTGCAGGGTCAGGTTCTCGCCGATGGTGAAGTTCCCGGTGCAGGTCCCGTGCACGAGAAGCGTCGAGCCTGACGAAGCGCCATTGATGGCTGTCTGCAAGTTGCCGCCCGTGTTGCAGTTCACGACCGTTGTGGGCGTGGCCGATGCGGGCACCTCACCGCCGACCATCAATCCGACCACCACGGTCCCGAACACCAGCGAGCCAGCCAGCACGGCCCGCAGACTTCTGCCACGACGAACAACACCCATGGATCAACACAATCCGCTCTTGGGTGCCGCCGCACCTGCCTGAGTGACTTGCTAACACGGATCGTCAGGGGCGACAACCGTGGTGCCGAAAGTCGCCGTTCTGGCCCGGAGGGTGGTGGATTGTTCGGCGAAGAATGGCCAGGGGGTGTCCCCCACCGGGAGCGAGGCCGTTTTTTTCGCTCGCGAGCGACCGGTGCTCGCGGTCCGCGAACTGCCACCGATCGGCACATCGGCGTCATGCCCCACCTGGATATCGTGGCGGACAACGTATCGTTTGGGCTGCAACTGGCTAGGGACGGCGCGCAAAGCAAAAAATACCGCCCGGCTCTTCTTTGAGCCGGGCGGTATGTTGTTTGATCGTTTGTTCTCGTCGGCTAGGACGCTGACCGTGGCAGTGGGTAATCACCCCAAGGGTGTGTGGCGCCGCTGCCGGCGCCAATCGAGCGGATCAATCCACGTTGTCAGCGGCTCCGCCGAGCTTGCATTCGTAGTTCAGACCCTGTTTGTTTAGGAAGCCACCACCTCCTTTGCCGTTTCCGTTGGGGACTGCTCGGGACTGGCCTCCGGGTCGATGCGTTTTCAGAGGCGACTCGCCACCGAATGCTCCGGAGGCGACCGGGCCACTCTGGGTCGGGGAATGACTCGCATCCATGCAGGCCAACCCTGGCGGTCACGGTCCACCCCCCAGATCCTGGATCGTGAATATCGCCCCTCCGAAGTGCCCACCAGCGTGCGATCCGGTGGCCCCGGCGGCTCAGCCTCCCATGAGGCGATTACCTCGGCAAAGGCCAAGTCGAGTAACTCCGGATCGGCCAGTACCACCTCAAGGAACTCGAACCTTGCCGTCACATCGGCTCTCACCGTGACCATGACAAGTCACACAGAGACTGGCTGGCGATCCTCTGCGGTGGCTGAAATCACCTGTGAGTCCCCGGCGGGCGACACGGCGTGTTGCTCATCGGTAGAGACGGTGATCTTGCGGGGCTTGGCCCGTTCCGCAACCGGGATCGTGAGCCGGAGCACCCCGCCGTTGTACGAGGCGGTGATCCCCCCGGTGTCCAGCGCCTCCCCAAGCATGACCTGTCGACTGAACACGCCTCTCGGACGCTCGGAGGCTACCAACTCAACCTCTGGCCCGGTTGCGGGCCGGCGTTCGGCCCGGACTGTCAGCACATTTCGCTCTACGTCGAGGTCGATGCTGGCCGGGTCGATTCCTGGCAGGTCGAACTCAACGACGAATTCGTTGCTGTCGCGCCACGCATCCATGGGCATGGCCGCCGGGCGAGCGACCGTCCCGAAGACTTGTTCGGCCATCCGGTCGAACTGACGAAATGGATCGGAACGAACAAGCATGAGATACCTCCTTGATTCAGCCGGGAGCGTCCTTTCTGCGGACCCGGATCTATGGTGGTTACTACAGATTTGTTATACCCTGGTGACCATGTCTGATGCAAGTACTTCCGCTGAAAATTCTCCGAAGAATCGATTCAGAGGACAGGACGACCGTCCCGATCCGGGTCGAGGCATCTACGGAATCTCCGTGGCGGCCGAGCTGGTGGGCAGCGCCCCACAAAACCTCCGGCTCTACGAAACTCGAGGGCTGATCAATCCAGCCCGCAGCCAAGGGGGCACCCGCCGGTACAGCGACGACGACCTCATCCGGCTCCGAGAGATCAGCCGGCTCCTCGAAGACGGCCTCAATCTGGCCGGCATCGCTGCCGTCTTGGCCCTCCAAGCTTCCAATCAATCCCTACAAGTCGAACTCGACCAGACTCGCCAACGAGCGTCCGCAGCACGCCGTCGCCGGACGGATGGGGGCCGAACCGCTTAACGATCCGGGTAGGGGCGCCTTTTTCGTGGGCTTAACTTCGGGACCGCTGTTGAGGGCGAGTGCGCCCGCTCGGTGAATTGCCCCTGCCCCCTACCGGATTAGCCGGGCGATATCGACCGTGGCTGACTGTGGATAACTCTCGCTCCGAGCTAAAACGTCCCAATGTTGTCAGGGCGTTCATGTACAGAACCATCTGGCAGCGTGACCCGATGCAGCGTGGCATCTGTTTCTTCCGTCTGGTCGCTACTGCAGTGAGCGCCGTTTTTGGACAATGCCAGCAATGCGGTGAGGACCATCTGTCGGTCTTCGCTGGAAAGAATGTCGAGGAGCATCGGCAGCGATTCCGGCATTAGTCGCCAATCGGTTCTGAGCCGGAAACTGTTTTTCAGACTTCGGCGGCCCATGTGAATCGAGACGCGTGATCGAACCCATTCGACTGCCGCCTCCGGGCTGGTGAGATTGGCAATGGGACCCCACTCAGAATCTTTTTGAAGCCGCCTAATGATTGGGTTGCTACTCGGAACCGGCGGCTGATTGTGGTGCTTGGCGGCCAGTTTCCTGATGAACTCGTCACCGTCGGAACTCACCCGACCAATCTAGGCCGGACCTCGACATGTCAATAGCTGCCGCTGACCGCTGGGTCAGCCTGACCTTGGCGGTCGAAACGGGCGGGGTGGGGAATCCTCCAACGCTTCCCCCAAATCCCGGTGAGATCCCCACGGTGAGCCGGCGGGGACATGGTCGAATCGTGGTGATCTTGGTCGTTGTATCACTGGCTGTCCTCGCACTGCTCGGGTTGGGCGCATGGCATGCAATACGTGGAATTGGCAATGCGATCTTCCAAGGTCTCGGTGAAGCAACGACGCAGGGCGTGGTTGGGGTGCCCTCTTCACTCAGAACATCATGCAGTCGAATCAGGGTGGTGACTTCGAGGTGCTCCGTGGGCGGGGAGGAGCACCAGAGCCGGCCATCTTCCATTGAGCAGCTCCAAGCGGTCGTGATTTCAATCGGCCGGCTCGAGGATCACTCATGGGCCGGAAATGCTCGCAACTGTTAGACCCGCCTGGAACGGCCCGATCTGGGCACCCTCTACCGCGGCGTGACCCTGCTTCACTCGCTGCCCGGCCTTCGCAACCTAATCAGCCGCTCACGACTGCGCGACAGCCGGCAGTGCGCCACCGGGCTCAAGCGTCCCTGCTGCCACCTGTTCTGTGGCCCAGTCGATCCACTCGATCTGCATGGCGTTGAAGCGTCGGCCGAACTCGATTGAGGAATCAGCAATCCGACTGAGGGCCGGATATATCCCGGTGTCGTCGATTAGAAATCCTTCCAACCCCAGAACCTTGATGTTCCGCTCGGCCGCCTCGGCGACCAAATCGGTTGCGGCGGTGGCGTCCACGACCACTCACTGCCACGCTTCACCCCGTCCGTTCGATGCGATGCAGCGAAGTTATCCAGGAGGGCCACCGACCTATTGTTGCTGCACGGTGGGTGACCCCCAACGCCGGGGACTGTGATACGGCGACATAGCCGGCGACGCCGAACGAAGCTCAGGCGTTCTTCTCGGCTGCCTTTTCAGTCTTGAACTTGTGGTGTTGGGCGAGAATGTGCTCGTGCGTCGCACCGTGGTTCGGCACATCTGGGTGATGGTGCTTGCAGAGAATATATGGCGTCCCCTCGAGGGCATGGTGCCCGATCCTCCAGCATCCTTTTGTGTGGCAGTTCACCTTGCGCATGCCCGTATAGACACCCACGCACACTGCACTGATCAGGGTGGCCTCCCCCAGGTCGGAGCCGAACCCGGACCAGAAGTTGTAATACACGTCTGGTCCGCCATGAAGGGTCCCCGTGTGAAGCGCGAACCAATGGCGGAGAGCGCCGACAAACGCAATGAGGAGTGCTACGAGTACGATCATGAGGAGAGCGCCTCCGACCCAGGCGGCTCTATTCCCCGAGCTGTCGGGGGGAAACGCAGGTGTCGGGGGTGCCGTGGAGTTGCTGGCGGACGTCGTGGTGTCGCCTGCCTGGGTCGGCGTGGCAGGGGACTGGCTTGGCCAAGCGGATTCCGATGCCTCAGTCATGGTCCCTGATCCCCGTTCCTCGAGATGAACCGGTGGCGCGCTCGCCTATCGCTATTCTGCTGTCGCGAGCGGGCTTTGACGCGGATCTGCCCCCTGACCGCCGGACACTATCGACCTTGGTAGACCCGCACGACCCTGCAGGTCGCCCTGGAGTGACCAGGGATCCGAGGACATGATGGCGATTCACCGGAAGCCTCGGAGCCGATAGCGTCTGGGGCCAGAGGGTGTCTCTGACCGCCGGGAGTGCGGCGACTATGGCCGTGCCACACTGGATCCGTGGCAATCGAGGCCCTACTTCTCGACTTGGGTGGAGTGTTTCTGATTCCCGATGGGTCATTGATCGTCGAGTCGCTCACCGACGCCGGTATCTCTATCGGACCTGCCAACTACGAGCAGGCGCACTACACAGGGATCGCAGCAGTTGATCGGGGAGTTGGTGAGGAAGACGGCAAGCTCAGCTACCTGGGCGGCTATTTGAAGGCGCTGGGCATCCAACCGGAGCGACGGCCTCAGGCGATAACAGCACTGGCGACTTTGTGGGAGACGCCCTCGGTCACACTCTGGCGTCAGAAGGTCCCCGGTTCGATCGCCGGGCTGCGACGACTGTCCGAACTGGGAGTTCCACTTGGGTTCGTCTCAAACTCGGACGGGACTGCCGAGGAGCAGCTTCGTCAGCACGGTATCGGCCAGGTCGGGGCGGGTGAAGGGGTCGAGCTCGTCGTCATCACCGACTCTGCCGTCGTGGGTCTGGCGAAGCCCGATCCGAAGATCTTCGACTCGGCGGTGGGTGCGCTCGGACTCTCCCCCGAGCGGATCGCCTATGTAGGCGACAGTGTCCGCTACGACGTGTTGGGGTCCGAAGCCGCCGGGTTGGTACCGATACATTTCGACCCCCACCAGACCTGCATGAGCGGTCACGACCATCGGCACATCGAGGCGATCGTGGAACTCGGGACCATCCTGTAGGTCCGATTCGAGCGGGTGCGAGGGACCGTGTCCTAACCAGGATCAGCCGGACGTTATTTGACCGTGGCTGACCGGCACGTTGGTGCTATAGGAACATGCCGACAGGACCATCGTCGACATCCGCATGCGTCGCGATAACCTTATGACACCATGCGTCGTCGCCTCCGCTCTGTCGCGATCTTCGGCACCGTGGGGATCATCTTCTCCGCTGTCTTGTTGTCTTCGGTAGCGGCCGGTGCCAGCCAGACAATGGCCAGGTGCCTGACCCAACCGTTCTCGAACGGCACCGCAGCGGAGGGCAGTTGCGTTCTCGGAGCCCAACCGCCGATCGTCGGCTTTGCCACTGCGAGCGGTGGTGCCTACGCCACCACCGCTCAGGGTATCGTTTACGTGAATGGTGATCCCGAACCGGGCCTGATTGGTCAACCACTGGCCGCGCCCATCGTGGGTATCTCGGCATTCCTTGGCGGGAACGGGCCAGGCGGGATCGGCGGCTACTGGCTCGTCGCCAGGGACGGAGGTGTATTCGCCCTCCTTGGCGCGCCCTTCGATGGGTCGATGGGTGGCCAACGGCTGAACGCGCCGATCGTCGGCATGGCCAGCGACGGAGACGGCGGGTACTGGCTGGTCGCGTCGGATGGTGGCGTGTTTGCTTTCGGATCTGCACCCTTCCTCGGTTCCATGGGAGGTATGCCGCTCAGTGCGCCGATCGTCGGCATGGCGTCAACGCCGGACGGAAAGGGCTACTGGCTGGTCGGGTCGGATGGTGGCGTGTTTGCCTTCGGTGACGCTCCTTACTTCGGATCGATGGGCGGTCAGAGGCTCGCCGCTCCCGTGGTCGGGATCGTCCCCACGCCGAGTTTTGTTGTCGGAACGGGAAGTCTTCAGCCCGTTCCGACGGAGGGCTACTTCCTTGCCGGAGCAGACGGCGGGATCTTTGCGTTTGGCAATGCACCATTCACCGGGTCTCTCGTGGGTGCGAGCGCAGCCTCGGACATCGGTGTCGCCGCGATCGATAGTGCGTGCATCCCGAGTGACCCTCCGTACTGGATCCCTGTCGTCGCTGCGTCGGATGGGACTGAGTACGGGCAGTTACTAACACCGTCAATTTGTTGAGTCGGAGCCGGGCCGAGAGAGGCATCCCCACCCCAGCCGGGCAGCGATCAGGACCCTGCCACCTAGCACCTGAACGGGTGCGGCATTTGATGAGGCGTCGACGTATAGTTCGATCTCGTTCCCATCCGGATCGAGAAGGTGCACGCTTTTCGTAAAGGTCCGTTCCGTTTCGTAAAGGTCCGTTCCGTTTCGTAAAGGACTGGTCTTCCCGCGGTAAGGAGCACCTTCCGCACGAGACAGAGCGTCGTCCGCACTCCACCAGGGGTTACGACGGCTGACACTGTCCGGTAAGTCCGGTAAGTCCGGTAAGTCCGGTAAGTCCGGTATCGCGGGTCCCCCGGATGACCGGTTGGTCCTACTGGCCCACCCATATCGCTCCGACCCCCCGGTGTCATCACACTGCCCCTTGAACCGGGACCCTGACCGTTTACGAGAAAGCAGGGATCCCTCCGCAGGCGATCAGGGTCAGCGGGTGCCCCCTTGACGAACCGCATCCAAGACGGGGAGGGTGGGCTGTGGCCCAGTTTCAGATTTGGTTGGAAGATTGGGAGCACCAGTGTTGCGGGGATCAGCGCTCGGTCGGCCAGGAGATCGAACTCAATGTATGTCGATCACACGATCGCCTCTACGAGCAGCGGCACGATTACACGGCTGACGGCAGCGGCGGCCCCATGGCAGTGCCGATGCGGGGCCGGTTGGTGTCGCTCGTCTGGCATCGGGCCGTGCTGGACAGGACGGGCGTGTTCGCCGCCCGGGTGGTGGGCTACGGACCTGGGGTGGCATGCGAGTCAACGGACAACCAGCCGCCGACAAGCTCTTGGGCGTTCGAGCTCACGGTCGAGACGGAGGATGATCCGCCGGCCGGCCCATCGACGCCCGAATCTGTCCCGGGCCAAGCGGACGCCGTCGTCTGCATCATCCTTGATTGGGACCCATTCCACGACGAGGAATCGGAGGAGTTTCCGCCAGGGTGGTTTGGTTATGTGGAGTACGAAGACGACCGTCTCGAGCTTGAGGAAGGCCCGTTCTTTTCCAGTGCTCTTGAAGCAGTCCGGTGGTGGAGGGGTAGATCAAGTCGGATCTATGTCCGGCTCGAGGAGGATGAAGCCCTGTGGGCTGGGGACGGACCTGCACCGGAAGTTGATGGCCAGCCGATGGGGATCTACGAGGAGCGAGATGGCCGGGCTCATCCCGAGGGCACTCGTCATACAGCGAGAGCCCGAGGTGCCGGTCGTCGCGCAGACACAGCGGCCACAAAGCGCCGACAGCTGATCGTAGAGGGGCTGCGCGTGCGGGAACGGAGAACTGCAGCGGGCATCTCGGTGGACGACCTCGCCGTGCGGATGGGAGCGGACCCGAGCTGGATCGAAGAGATTGAATCTGGAGCGAATCGACCCGAGCCCTCATTCTCGACGTGGGTCGATCTCGTATGGGCGACAACGGAGCCATGGCCACAGGCCCGGGCAGCAGCGGACCGACTCTGGGAAGGCAGCGAGTCGGCGGGGTCCAGCTGGATTGCCTTCGCACCATCAGGAGGGCTTGTCCGGCAAGCGGAGACGCTCGTCGTTCGCCACATGAGTGGCCCGGGCGAGTGACTCCCTGCAGCCCGGGCCCCGGCACTCCGGCCCGGGCCCCGGCACTCCGGACCCCGGCACCCGGGCCTGCGCGGGCCGGGGGCCAGGGGAGCTCCCGTCCATCTCAGGCGTTCCACGGCAATCCGGTGAGGAGGGTAGCCGGGCTCCCGACCCTGTGAACTGATTCCAGGTCGGCCCGGTGCCCGTCGCAGGCTTCGACTGCGTGCCATTTGCCGGCTCCGTCCTGGAACCGCCCTCGCCAGACCGTGAGGTAGGGGCAATGCTGGGCGTGCCCGGTCCCATTCTCCGCCTGGATGAGTCGGAAGCACTGCTCAGAAAGGAGGCAGAACGCCTCGGCGTAGTGGTCCACGGATCAACGGTAGGGCGGGGGAGTGACTGACCAGGCTACGGGACCAGCGGCGTGCGTGCCGTCCGGGCAATCGAAGACCGGGTTTCCGAGTCTTCGGGCCGGTCGTCGAGGGCATTGTCGCACATTTCCCGGGAAATCTCCCACGGATCTGTCGATCTGAACCGTCCCCGTTCGACGCAATGGTGAGAGGCTGGGAAAGTCCCGCCCCGACAGAGGAGTCAACATGCCCCGTTACCTTTCGATGATCCGTGTGGACGAACAGAATCCCCCCGACCTGAGCTCGAGCCCCGAGTTCTCAGAACGCATGGGGGCTCTCTTCGAGGAGATCACAAAGGCGGGGGTGATGCTGGACACGGCCGGGCTCACTGCGACGTCCGAGGGCACCCGCATCACCTGGACAGGCGGAGCCCTCACGTACAAGGACGGGCCTTTCACCGAGAGCAAGGAAGTCGTCGGTGGTTACGCCATCCTCCAGGCCAAGGACAAGGCGGAGGCCTTGGAGTGGACGAAGAGGTTCTTGCAGATCCATCCGGAGAACTGGACGGTCACCGCCGAGCTCCGCGAGATTGCCGAGCCCTGACCCGCGGCGCTTGCTCCACCCCGATGCGGCTGCTCTGATGGGCGGTCGTGACGGCATCAGCACCGACCGATTCGCTCGAAGCGGTGTACCGCATCGAATCCGGACGGATCATCGCGGGCGTCGCTCGCATCGTGCGGGACGTGGGGATCGCAGAGGAGATCGCCCAGGACGCACTGGTGACTGCGCTGGAGGCATGGCCCGAGTCAGGTGCCCCGAGCAATCCGGGTGCCTGGCTCATGGCCATTGCCAAGCGCCGTGCGATCGATCTCGTGCGCCGTAAGGAGACCTACGCTCGCAAGCTGGCAGAAGTCGGTCGGACGCTGGGAGACGTGCCAGCGATCGAGCCGACGGACGCCGATGACATCGATGACGATCTGCTCCGACTGATCTTCATCTCGTGCCATCCGGTGCTTTCGCCCGACGCCCGCATCGCGCTCACACTGCGGCTGATGGGAGGGCTCACGACCAATGAGATTGCCCGGGCCTTCCTGGTGTCGGAGCCGACCATCGCGCAGCGCATCGTCCGCGCCAAGCGGTCGCTCGCCGAGGCCGGGGTCCCGTTCGAGGTCCCATACGGGGCCGAGCGGGCAGTGCGCGTTGCGTCGGTTCTCGAGGTCATCTATCTCGTCTTCAACGAGGGCTATGCCGCGACGGCCGGCGAGGACCTGGTGCGCCCGGGCCTGTGCGAGGACGCCCTGCGCCTGGCCCGCGTCCTCGCCGGTCTGATGCCGGCGGAGCCGGAAGCCCACGGGCTGGTAGCACTCCTCGAGTTCCAAGCGTCCCGGATAGCCGCTCGCACGGGCCAGACCGGTGAGCCGGTGCTGCTCGCAGACCAGGATCGATCCAGGTGGAACCGAATGTTCATCCGGCGCGGGAGCGACGCCCTCCGTCGGGCCGGCGACGGCCCGTACTCACTTCAGGCCGCGATCGCCGCGTGTCATGCGCAGGCAATTCGCTTCGAGGACACCGACTGGGCGGCGATCGCGGCCCTTTATGGCAAGCTCATGGCGGTGACGCCGTCCCCGGTGGTCGAGCTGAACCGGGCCGTGGCCGTCTCGATGTCGGAGGGACCGGCGGCCGGTCTGACGTTGGTCGACGCTCTGGCCGACGAACCGGCTCTCGGGAACTACCACCTCCTGCCGAGCGTCCGTGGCGATCTGCTCGAACGTCTCGGGCGGAGGGAGGAGGCACGTGCGGAGTTCGAGAGGGCGGCATCCATGACCCGCAACGAACGCGAGAGGGAGCTGCTCCTGCAAAGGGCCTCCTGCCCACGATCCCGCCCCTAGCGACAGCCCCTCGCCGAGTCGGCACCGCCGGCAATGGAAGTCGGCCTCGCCGGCAAGTCTGTTCGCATCGAACCCCGCCCATCATGGCCGGACACGGAAGCCCGCACGGGGCCGGTCGTTTCGATGGCGGGGGTCCGCTCAGACGACAGATGAGGGCGACAGGCCCGGGCACGCGACGCAACCCCCGGCCACTTCCGGGGGTTGCGTCGCTGCGGCCTTCGCAGGTCGTTCTGTCCAGACCGCGTTCCTATCTAGATCTGGTACTTCTCACCCTTTACCAGCGAGAGGCTACTTCCCTTCACGCAGACCAGAGTGGTCGACACCTGACCCTTGGGGATCGACTTCAAGGCCTTGCTGGTCCCGCCGGTGGTGGTGGCGGTCTCCGAGATCTCGGTGTCTCCCTTGACGCACTTGGTGTTCGTGACCGACTTCTCTGTGAACTTGAACGTGGTCGTGCCGGTCTTGTTCCAGGTGATCGTCCCGGTCTTCTTGGAGATGTTGGCCGCGATCGTGCCTTTGCCACCGGTATTGGCTGTGTCGTTACAACCGGAGATGGTTCCGCTTCCGGTGATCTTGAGGGTGCCGGTGGTGCAGCTCACGGTCGGTGCACTTGCACCCGCAGTTCCCGAGACGAGAGCTATAGAACCAAGTGAACCCGCTGCCACCATTGCGGCAATGGCGACAACACGTGTCGGTAGATGGCGTCGCATGCTTATTTGTTCCCCCTTGGGATATCGGTGCCGATGAGACCCACTCTGGTCCTCGTCACAAAAAACGAGGAAGGTGCGCGTTCCGTTACATCGGCTGCGATCGCGGCCTCCGGAATGCATTCTCCTTCGATCAGAAGCCGCTTCCGACCTGAACGCAACGGACTCTCCATCAGACCGGTGGACCAAGACAGGAAGGCCCTTCCGTCATGCCCCCCGTTGCGGTCCGGTCCGCTCGGGGTTCAGCGGGCCGGCACCCTGGTTATGCCCGCCGGCCCAAGAAGTAGAGGAACTCCGTCTGCATGTCCGCACCCGCACGTGCTTCCAGCTTGGGTCCGAATACGAATGGTTGGCGGATCATGGCGTCCATCGGCTTCAGAGCCTCATAGGCCCGACGGACGGATTCCGCGTCGAGGTGCTCGTCCGCACCGATCGTTCGTGCCAGGTCCCAGGTGTGGACGAGCACGTCCATGGTCATGAACTGGCCGATGATCTGACCTGCAGGCATCTTGCCGGTCGGACCGTCGATCTCCTTGCCCACCGCCTCCGGGTCTCCGGTGATCTCGCCGATCGCCCGGGAGGCGTTCTCCCAGGCCTGCTTCGGGTCCTCGTCAGCGCCCAGGGGCTCTGACTCCCCACCCCTGACACTTGCGATCACGCCCCGATGATTCTCGACCACATGGGTCACCAGATCGCGGGCCGTCCACTGCTCGCAGGGGGATTGGGTCCCCCACTGGTCAGGGGTCACGGCCCTGACCGCAGCGTCGAAGCCGCTCGAAACCAACCGGTAGCTGTCCTGGACGTCGCTCATGCTCGAAGCGTATGTCTCTTTCGGCCTGGCCGAAAGTTCCGAACGCGCGCCGCCCACACGGGATCCGCCGGGGAAGGCGCCGCCTGTCCTGTTGAACCCATGGGCGCCGACGCCTTCCGACAGTCCCCGGCACCCCAATTCCTGCCCCCGGCACAGCGGACCGAAACATGGGCGATCCAGTCGGAGGCCTGGGTTCACCAAGGGCGTCCAGCCAGGGAAGGAGCGGGGGCATGGACCCTGCGCCCGATCGGGGGCTTTCCCCACCACGAATGACCCGCTAGCCGCATTCCATCTGCGATCGGGCTGTCTTACCCTGGCACCATGCTGACAACCGGAGGCACCATGCTGACAACCGGCACCATGCTGACAACCGGCACCATGCTGACAACCGGCACCATGCTGACAACCGGCACCATGCTGACAACCGGCACCATGCTGACAACCGGACGGGCCCGATGAGCCTCACCATGTCCACGGACAAAGCGGGCCTCCGTGATCCGGAGACCCAGTGGGCCGTCGAGACCCACGGGCTGACCAAGCGCTTCGGCGAGAACATCGCCGTGAACGACGTCGAGCTGCTGGTCCCCCGGGGCTGTGCCTTCGGCTACCTGGGGCCGAACGGCGCCGGCAAGACCACCCTCATCCGGGTGCTGCTCGGGCTCACCCATGCCGATGCCGGCACCATGCAGCTGCTCGGCCATCCGGTTCCCCGGCACCGGGCCGCCGCCCTGGCCCGGGTCGGGGCCATCGTCGACGAGCCCCGGTTCCACGGGCACCTGACCGGGAGGCAGAACCTCCAGATCCTGGCCGCGGCCCGAGAGCCCGAGGCCAGACAGCGGATCGGGCCGGCCCTCGAGCGAGTCGGGATCCTGCACCGGGCCGACGACAAGGTGTCCAAGTACTCGATGGGCATGCGCCAGCGCCTCGGGGTGGCCGCCTGTCTCATCGGTGACCCCCAGCTCCTCATCCTCGACGAACCCATGAACGGGCTGGACCCGGCCGGGATGCAGGACATGCGGGACATGATCCTGTCCCTCGTGGCCGAGGGCCGCACCGTCGTCCTCTCCTCCCACCTGCTGGACGAGGTCGAACGCACCTGTGACGCGGTGGCCATCGTGGACCGGGGCAAGGTCATCCGCCAGGGGGCCATCACCGACCTGCTGGCCGGGTCGTCCTTCGTGGTGGAGATCGAATGCTCGGAGCCGTCGAGGGCCGCCGAACTGCTCGGGGCCACCTCCATCGGCGGGCGGGTCGAGATCGGGCCCCTCGGCCTCGGGATCACCCTGCCGTCGGGGACCGGACGCGACGTCATCGCCGAGATCAACCGCATCCTGGTGGGAGCCGGCGTCTCGGTCTACCGGCTCCAGGAGGTGCAGACCTCGCTCGAGTCGTGGTTCCTCCAGGTCACCAGCCGACTGGGGGCGTCCGAATGACCACCACCACCGATGCGCCGGCCCCGGTGCCGGCACCCATCCGCCTCGATCACTCGCCCGACCGCCGCGGTTCGTGGATCCCGACCTGGGGCATGATCTCCACCCGCTTCATGGAGCTGCGCAAGCGGCGGGGCCTGATCATCGCTCTGGTCGCCGTCAACATCGGGATACCGGCCATCTTCCTCGGCGTGCGCCTGATCTCCCACGCTGTGGACCCGACGTCCTACGGGCCGGCAGGCGGTTACACGATCTTCACCACCCTGGTGGCTGGCGTGATGTACGTCTTCGGGTTCATCGTGGCGGCCGTCGTCGGCTGCACGGCCGGGTCGGTTGATCTCACCGAGGGGATGTTCCGCCATCTGGTGATTACCGGCCGCTCCCGTCTGGCCCTCTATCTGGCCCGGATACCCGCCGGGCTGGCCATCGTCATCGCCATGGTGGCGATCGGGTACACGATCGTTTGCGTTGTGTGCGTGCTCGCCGCCCCGACGCAGCTCAACTACGACGGGGTCAACGTTCCGCCGGGGCTTTCGCGCCCCGCCCTCGACAACTGGGCTGCCGCCCATGCCGATGAGGTCATCTGCAATTTCAACTACAACGGGCCAAACCCACCACCGAACGTGCCTTGCGGCAACGGTCAGACCAGCGGTCCCCCGCCCGGTGCCACCATCAAGACACCGCATGGCGTGATCACCGTGCCCGCGTATACGGAGGCGCAGATCCGGGCGTTCGCCGTCACCATGGCCAATCAGAACTACGCCGACTACCGCGCCAACTTCTTGGCCCCATCGACCTCCCTGATGATCGACGTCGGCCTGTGGATCGCCCTCGAGGCGACCATCGGGTTCATCGTCGGACTCGGACTGGCCTCCTTGATGGGACAGCGGACGGTCCCGGTGATCCTGCTCGTCCTGCTGGAGTTGATACTGGTGCCGATCTTCAGCCGCCACGTGATCACGCACCTGGTCAACCTCGAGCGGGCGGTGGCGGGCGTGGCCATGGTCCATATCGAGCCGGGCGGGCTGCCGACGCCGTTCGGGGGCGGCGGTGGGCCCGGCGGCGGCCTGGGCCGGAATCTGCTGATACCGGAGTCGACCCTGGTGGCGTCCCTGGTCATCGTCGGCTGGATCGTGTTCTGGACGGCCATCGGTGCCTGGCGGATGATGACCAGGGACGCGTGAGACGTCGCCACCGGACGTTCGAGCCGAGAGGCCGTGCCCTTGGGCCCGGCGCAACCCCATGATGGGCCAGGCCTTGGGGCTAGGCCAGGGTGCCGAAGAGGACACGGGCGAAGTCCTCGGCTTGGTCGACGAATCCGCCGTGGCCCCCGGGGAAATCGATCAACTGCGTTCCCAGGCGCTCGGCGAGCGCGGCAGCCGTACGCTGTGGGAATTGGCCCTTGGAGGCCGTCCCCGCCGCCACGACGAGCCGGGCCGGTGCCTCTTCCAGGGCGGCGAAGTCCGGCTGGTAGAGGGCGATGGGCAGGAGACCATGGCCGAAGAAACGCTCGCTCGTCGCCACCGCCTCGGGTGACGGCGGCTGCGGATCGGCGTCCTCGTCCCGGCCGCGGATGTCGACGCCGGTGAAGGAAGCGAACCTCGCCCAGGCATCACCGATGCTGCCGGTGCGGTACGTGTCGTAGATGTCGTGCATTCCCGCCCGCGCTTCCTCGGCTTCCGGAAGGAGCAGGGCGAGCGGCGGCTCGTGGGCGATGAGGGTTGCAACGTGGCCGGGGAAGCCGGCCACCAGCGCCAGCCCCGTGATCGCGCCGCCACTGCTGCCGAAGACATGTGCGGGCACGTCGCCGACCGCCTCCAGGACACGGCGCACGTCGTCGGCCAGCAGGTCCGGCTCGGCGTCCTGGTCGGGGTCGTCGATGGTGCTGCGGGCGAAGCCTCGTGGGTCGTAGGTCACGACGGTGTAGACCTCGGCCAGCAGTGGTGCGATCGACGCGAAACCCGAAGCACCCATGGGATGGCCGACCAGCATGAGCACGGGACCTGCGCCTTGGACCTCGTAATACAGACGTGCGCCGGGGACGTCCAGCGAGTGGCTCGTTGGGGGCGACATCTCCACATCCTCCTCGGTCGGCGGTGGAGGCCATCCTGTCAGATGCAGGGGGCGCGGCGACAAGCCTCCTTCGTAACAGGAGACCCGTGCAAGACCACCTCCCACGTGTGAGAATCGCCTGTTGGACGATGGGAGACGGCGGTTGGCCTACGACGGCTTCATTTCCTACAGCCACGCGGCAGACGACCGACTCGCACCTGCACTGCAGCGTGGTCTGCAGCTTCTGGCCAAGCCCTGGAACAGCCGCCGTGCGCTACGGATCTTCCGGGACGAGACGGGGTTGTCGACCAACCCGCACCTCTGGTCGTCCATCGAGCAGGCGCTCGACGAGAGCGAGTGGTTCGTGCTCCTGGCCTCCGAGGAGGCGGCTCAGTCGGAGTGGGTGAACAAGGAGATCACCCACTGGCTGGCCACCAAGCCGGCCGACCACATCCTGCCCGTGGTCACCGACGGGACCTGGGACTGGGACCCGGTCAAGGGTGGCTTCACGGCGCAGTCCTCCGCCGTGCCGGCAGCTCTCCACGGGGCGCTCCGCGATGAACCCCGGCATCTGGATCTGCGCTGGGCCCGGGGCCAGATCGACCTCGATCTTCGCAACAGCCGGTTCCGCTCGGCCGTGGCGGACCTTGCCGCGCCCATGCATGGCATCGCCAAGGACGAACTCGAAGGCGAGGACATCCGCCAACATCGACGTGCTCGTCGGCTGGCCCGAAGTGCCGTGGGTGCCCTTGTTCTCCTGGTGGCGATCCTGGCCCTGGTCAGCGTGTTCGCCGTGGCCCAACGAAACAGCGCCAGGGACGCGACGGCCGTGGCCCATCAAGAGCTGCTCGTCAGCGAGTCCCAGGGGCTCCTCAGCTCGAACCGCCAGCTGGCGACGCTGCTCGCCGTCGAAGCCGACCTGCGTCAGCCGAGCGCCGCCACCCGCGACGCGCTCATGGACGCCATCCTGGCCGAACCGCTCCTCCAGCGATCGTTCGCCAGCACCATCTACGGGTCCGACATGGCCGCGCTCGCCGGTCACCGGATCGTCGTGCTGGGCAAAGAGCGGGGTGCCACCCTCAACCCGAACGTCCTCCAGGTCTGGAACTGGCAAACCGGTCGGCGCCAAGCCTGGCCCCAGGCACCCCTGGGAGACGATGCCTCCGGTCCCCTGGACATGTCTGCCACCGCCGACGGCGGACTGCTCGCTGTCATCTCCCGTGATGGCATGATCCAGCTCTATGACGGTCGGACCCTCCGGCCGGAGGGGCGACCGCTGTCGAGCGGCCTCGGCCGGTTCACCACCTTGCAGGCCAACATTTCGTTGAGCCCGAACGGAAACTCGCTCGCCGTCTCGGGCGCCGACCTGGCCGCGGACTCGCCGTACGCAGGCCGGTCGGTGAGCATCTTTTCGCGAGTCGGCAGCCAGTGGGTACCCGACCCGCCCCTCCAGGGCGATCAGTCCCGGGTCGATGCGGTCGCCTTCAGCTCCGATGGAAGCGTGATCGCCACTGCCTCGCCGACTCCGGCCGGCAGCGACATCGTGGTCGATGAGGTGGCCAATGGCCAACGCCTGTTCAGCTTCGCCTCCGTCCCGGTCAATTCCGGACACGGTGCGATCGCCCTCGACTGGTCCCGTCGCCGTATCGTCTTGGGCACCCTCCCCGGGGGGATGGGAGACGCCGTCTGGTACGACCTGGATTCCGCCGATCCGACCCCTCATGTCCTCGATGTGAGCTCGAGCGCGGGGGTCGGCGACGCGTATGTCGGATTCGACGCCACGGACGGTCGACTGGGCATCAGCGCCAGCACCGGATTCGGGATATTCGACGCGGTCACGCTCACCCCGACCTCTTCCGGGCCCGTGCTGCCGAACAGCACTCCGGGAGCATTCACCTTTCTCGACTCCGTCCATGTCTTGACGTCACTGGCCCTGGGTGGCCCGGTGAGCCTGTGGGACCTGAGCGGAACGTCGGTGCTGGCCACGCTCACGGCCGCACAGTTCAACAAGGGCGTCTTCCCCCTCTATCCGATTTCGACGTCGGCTCCCTTCATCGGGACCTCGACCCTCGGCAACGAACGGTCGATCACCTTGCTCGGCCCCGGGTACCGTCCGTTGGGCCCTCCCATCCCGATCGAGCAGGATCTGCAAGAGCAGCCGGCGAGCGTACAGCACATCATCCAGCAGGGCGTTCCCGCTGTCGTGTGTAGAGATCCCCGCAACGGTGACATCGCCACCGTTTCCGTCTCCACCGGCGACATCGTCGTGCGTGACGGCACACCGCCCTTCCCGGTGGTGACCGATGTCCCGCGAATCGCCGCCGGGCTCGCACCCTACTTGTGCATCTGGTCACCCGACGGCCACCAGATCGCCATCGGGAGCGCCCCGGCGGGTGAGGGGCTGGGCGGGCCCACCTCCGTGGGTCTGTACGACGTGGCCGACAAGACGCTGCAGGATGTTCCGTTGAGTGGCGAGCTCGGGTTGTCGAGCCTCCTTTACAGCAACGACTCCGCAACACTGTGGGCCGGCGGCGTGAACACCAACACCGGGGTCTACCGGATCACGGATCTCGATCACGATCCCCGGGCCACGGTCGTCTTCCCCGGGGCATCGGCGATCTCTGCCGACCAGGACGGGCGCCGTCTCGTGGTTGCCTACCCGACCTCGCTGCGGGTGTTCGACGCCCGATCCCTGAAGCCCCTCACCCGGCCCATCGATCTCACCGGGACCACCCTGATCTTCGGCGTCCGAAGCGCTCCCGATGGCAATGAGGCATCGGCCAACAGCCTGCAAGGTTGGCGATTGGTCGACCTGGATGCCCAGCAGGCGATCGGGCCGTGGATACCCAGTCCACCCATCTCGGCGACGGCCTTCGGGCCCGACGACAGCACCGTCTACGCCGAGGCCCCCACCGGGGGCGGCGAGATATGGAATCTCGGTCCGTCGAACCTACGGATCGCCGCCTGTGGTCTCGCCGGCCGCAACCTTACCCAGCCCGAGTGGCAGGAGTACCTGTCGTGGGCCGGGCCCCGCCGCGCCACCTGCCCCCAGTACCCGCTGACCTGATCCCCGAGCCGGGGCGGCTACGTCCCCGGTGGTCGGTATGCGGCCTCCTTGGCCACGGCCTCGTCGGCTTCGGATGCGGTGAGGAGAACCACGGTCCGCACCGTCGCGCCACCGCCGGCGGATACCGTCAGGGCGGCAGCCGCCGCCGAGGGAGGTCACGCTCACCTCGCGAGAGCTCGCACGCCACGCAGCCCGTCACACGGACGGTCTCCCACCCGTCGACGGGTGTTGGTGTCCCTGAATGAAGGATCAGCGGGGTTGATCGGGAGCATCGGCCGCGGCAGGATCGGTGTGTCCGGACGATATGCGGTGCACCGGCAAGAGATGCATCCATCAATGGAGGTACACATGAACATCCTCGTGGCCACGGATGGGTCCGAGCCGGCGATCGACGCGGCTCGCCGGTCCATGGACCTGCTGCGTCCCGGGGCTCACGTCGTACTCGTTGCGGTCATTCCCGAATACGAGGACCCCATGAGCGACGCGGGGGGCATCGAGGGTCCGGATATCAGCTACAAGCAGGCCGACAAGGATTGGAAGGAGGCGACCGCCGAGGGGCAGGCCGCACTCGACCACACCGCGTCGGCGCTCGGGACCGACGTGGAGGTTCGACTGGTTCCCGACGACGACAAGGCGGGGGCAGCCATCGTCCGGGTCGCCACCGAGATGAAGGCAGACGTGGTCGTGGTCGGCTCGTCCGGCAAGGGTTGGTTGAGCCGACTCTTCGGTGGTTCGGTCAGCGACTACGTCGCCCATCACGCACCGTGTCCGATCCTGCTGATCCGCCATGACCACTGAGCAAGGGGACATCGTCCGGTAGCCGGTGGCGCCCCCGGCCCCTCGCCCCCCTTAGGGGGCCAGGGTGCCGAATCCGGAGCGCAGGAGGCGGAGCCTTTGCTCGACGAACTCAGCACCTCCACCGTAGTGGCCATGGATCATGGGTCGATCACACGTGGTGTTTGAACATCCCGGCGCCGGGGAATCCGAAAGAGTCGAAGGCCTCTACCGACGGAGATGACCCGGGGAGAGAGTGGGACTCGAGCTGCCGCATTCGCTTGCCGGTGCCCCACCGCAAACCTGCGGGAGGTGGCGCCGGCAATCTCGACACCAGACCGGGAGATAGGGATGATTTACGACCAGGGTGGACAACAAGACGGTGCAGACCAGGCCAGATGGAACGTATCCGAGTGGCACGGCAAGACGCTCGTCGACAGCGACGGAGAGAAGATCGGGAAGCTGCAGGACGTCTACGTCGATGTCGAAACCGACGAGCCTCAGTTCGCCACCGTCAAAGAGGGCTTCATCGGCCGTCACCTGACGTTCGTGCCTCTGGGCGGCGTTCAGATCGGACCCGACGATCTTCGGGTCCAGGTGACCAAGGAGCGGGTCCGGACTGCACCCGACATCGAGATGCACGGCGAGGAGCTGTCCCAGGCCGACGAGTCCACGCTCTATCACCACTTCGAGATGAACTACACGCCGATCGACACGGAAAGCGGACGCCGCCTCGCTCGGCGGTGATCGAGGCACCTCCGGCGCGCTCGCCGGCGACCGGTAGAGAACAGGTTGGGGACAGGGGAACAACGCTCACGGCTGCGACGTCCCCACTTCGACCGCCCGGTGGCTGGTGAGACGGTCACAATCACCGGTCGGCCACGAACGGCCCCGGTGACTCAGGAACGAACGTTCCGACGCTGGACGTGTCGGCCGTAGGCCCGGGTCCAGGCGAAGGTCAGAACGAAAACGACGACGGGCAGGACGTTGGATGTCAGCTTGGCGGTGTTGATCGAGGTCGTCTCGACAAGGATCGCCTGGAGGGCCGACTCGGCCAGGAACACAAGTCCCCACACCACCGTGATGACCCTGAAGATGTGCCGGAATTCCGAATGGCTCCACATCTCGGCGAAGGCGTGCCCCCTCGGCGTGTCCTCTCCCATGGTTTCGAGGGCAAGCCGGTACATCATCGGCTTCTCCGACAGGAGCGAGACGAGGCAGACGATGCCGATGGCCACGGTGGGTACGATCCCGTCGAGCAGGTACAGACGGGCGCTGCCACTGGCCAGGCCGACGACCGTGCCGAGTGCGATACCGGAGAGGACGAGGACGCCGATGGCATCGATCCGACGGTGCCGGATGGCGGTGACCGCCACGCGCAGGAAGGGGAGCACGCCACTCAGCACGAGGGCCAGGACGGTCGACGCTCCCGCCGACCGGGCCCCGTAGTAGACAGCCAGCGGACCGGCCACATCGAAGATGGCCACCGGGGCGATCGCCCTGAGCCGGTCCGGGGCATCCGACGGATCGAGCCCGGCTGCGATCGGTTCGGGTCGACTGACCGGTCCGCCGCCAGCCACTGAACCCATGGCGCTCTGCTGGAGGCGCGGGGTCTCATGAAGGTGCATGCCGACGTCGGGGCGGCCGCTCTGGTCGCTCACGGTACCTTCCCCCGGTCCCGCATGGGCGCCTCTCCGTTGCCGACCGACCGCGACTCCTCCTCCCGATTGTAGAGCGGCGCCAGCCGGGCCGAGGGGGCCTCGGTATAGTCCAAGAGCAGCGCCGTGGCACCCGAGCGTCTCGCCCGCCTGCTCGATGAGCGGGGGGACGAGCTGAGAAGAGGAGGCCGGTCGTGACCGCCACCAACCGCAAGTTGATCCTGGCCAAGCGGCCGTCCGGGATGGTCGACGACTCGGTCGTGACCCTCGACTCGGCCCCGGCACCGGAGCCCGGTGCGGGCGAGTTCCTCGTGCAGGTGCGCTACCTCTCGATCGACCCGACCATCCGTACCTGGATGAACGACGCCGAGGGCTACCTGCCGGCCATCGGCCTCGGTGACGTGGTGCGCGGCGCCGGAATCGGCGAGGTGGTCAGCTCGAACGACGAGAACTACCGGCCCGGCCAGCTCGTGTTCGGGATGACCGGCTGGCAGGACTACACGGTCGGCGGCCCGAGCAATCCACTCCAGCCGCTTCCCGACGGGGTCGACCCGCTCCTGGCCATCAACATCTTCGGGGCCACCGGCATGACGGCCTACTTCGGCCTCCTCGATGTGGGCAGGATGCAGGCGGGCGACGTCGTCGTGGTGTCGGGGGCGGCCGGCGCCACCGGCTCGTCGGTCGGTCAGATCGCCAAGGCGAAGGGCGCCGGCAAGGTGATCGGCATCGCCGGCGGGAAGGACAAGTGCGCCTTCGTCGTCGACGAGCTCGGCTTCGACTCGGCCATCGACTACAAATCCGAGCCGGTCGCCACCCGCCTGAGGGAGGAGGCGCCGGACGGCATCGACCTCTACTTCGACAACGTCGGCGGGGAGATCCTCGACGCCTGCCTGGCCAACATCGCCATGCGGGGCCGGGTGGTGCTCTGCGGTGCCATCTCGCACTACAACGACAGCAAGCCTGCACCCGGTCCGGCCAACTACATCAACCTCATCATCCGGCGCGGGCGGATGGAGGGCTTCATCATCCTCGACTACGTGGACAGATGGCCGCAGGCGCAGGCCGACCTCCTGACGTGGCTCCTCGAAGGCAAGCTCAAGCACATGGAGCACGTCGTCGAGGGTCTCGACAACGCCCCCTCGGCTCTCAACCTCCTGTTCACCGGCGGCAACCGGGGCAAGGTGGTGGTGAAGCTGTGACGGTCGGAATGAGAGGGCGGGCCGGAATCGAACCCGCCAAGGTCGTCCAGGTCAGGCGGTCGATACCTGCCTCGACCTGGACCATTGCCTACCGCGGTTGTCCACCGCCGACCGTGATTTCGTGTCCTGGCGGTGTCGGCCGTGTCCTGCCCGTGTCCTGAGTGACGCCCCGGAAGCTCGATGCGGCGATGAACCCCTCAATATGCGGTAGTCGATGTCGGCGATCTTCCTGTCGGCGAAGTACGGACGAACGTGGCGCTCGAGGACACCGTTTCAGTGCCGTCCTTCCGACCGTTCGACGCTCGGGAGATCCAACGATTGGGCGAGAACATGTTGGAGCGTAAGCGAATAATCGCGAGTGATGTGGGGGCCGACGATATATACGTCGTCTCGACCGATTATTGGGCTACAAACTTTGGTACAGAACCAGGGTATGACATCGATGTAGCGTGATCCCGACGCAATGGCAGCGGCCTTCTCTCCGGCCCTGTAAGGCGCTCGATCATCTAGACGTAGAATGGAACAGTGTTGGACGGCATTGGGGTGCTGGACCATGCACTCACTACCAAACGTGTCTGGGGTGTCACCAATTACTACCTTCACTGTCTTTGATGTCCGAATCCCCGATAGCAGTTGTTCCAGACCTCGTTGCCACTGCCCCGGCGTGTACCAGGTCCCATATGGCTTCTTGTAAAACGACGACTGCGAGATGATCAAAAGATCAGGGTCAATCTTATTGATATAGCTGATGGCGAAGTGGTGCCATTGGTCACAGGTGGTCCAAGCTCCGCCTCCCCCCACGGGTTGGACAGGAAGTGGATCCGCTGGGCACGACTCCCAAGTGAAAACAATGAGCCTCCATTTCGCCCGTCTCGCGATGTTGTCCAGGTCGGCGAACCACTGCGCCGCGTGGGAGTCTCCGTAGAGCACCATCGTGAACGAGCCGACAGGGTCGCCGAACGTGCACGCTGAGACCGAGTACGACGGAGGGGGTGGAAAACAACGTGTGGGAGGGAATCCGCCATCCTGCACCCGGTCTCTGACGACCTCCGGGAACGAGGGATGGAGATTCGACGGGACAGCCTTGATCTTGCTGGACGCGGCCACGAGACCTTCTACTTCTTGCAGGGTCTCATCGGAGCCACCCTGTGTGGGCACCGAGAGAGCCGCGATCCCGAACGAGGTGGCAGAGCTTCCGGCCACCTCGGACTGGACAGTGATGGTTACGAGGGTCAGGGCGACCAGCCCGACCCCGAGGCCAATACTCGCCCATTTGCTGTGCAACAGCCGTTTAGCGTGTCGAACGGGGTTCTCGACGAGGCGGTAGGTGATCACAGAAGCAATGAGCGCCACTACGTCCCACGCCAGATTGTCTTTGACCGACAAACTCGTCCTTCCCGCGTACTCGGCGGCGATGATCAAGATGGGCCAATGCCACAAGTAGAGCGAGTAGGAGAGCTTTCCGAACCACTGAAAGGGTTTGTGCCGAAAGAGGGCCTCGACACCAAGGCTGGGTGCTCTCGTCCCACCTGCGACGATGAAGGCCGAGCCAAGCACCGGAATAGCAACCAGTGAGCCGGGATAGGCCGACTGAGAGCTCAAGGTTGTAGCGGCCACCAGAATCGCCCCGAACCCGAGCCACGTGGCAACGGCCGCGATGTGGGTGGGTACTTTTTTGAGCCAAGGTGCTCCCACCGCCACCAAGGCACCCAGGGCGAGCTCCCAGGCACGCGTGAAGGTTGAGAAGTACGCAGCGGTGGCGCTTCTTTGGGTGCCTATGACCGAATAGGCCAGTGAGACACCGATCACCGCAGTGAGTCCGATGGCCAGTCTCGCCCGGAGCGAGAACACCTTGGCTCTCGCCAACAACAGGAAGAACGTCGGATAGACGACGTAGAACTGCTCCTCAACCGAGAGCGACCAGTAGTTCAGGAGGGGGGAAGGGGGCCGCTGTGCAGTGAAGTAGTTCGTCCCGATGACGCTGAAGTGGAGGTTCGCCAAGAAGACGGCCGCCCAGCGCCCGTCGGTGGCGGTCGACATACCTCCGGCAACGCCGAGGAACCAGTAGGCCAACCCCACGGTGACGATGATCACCAACGTCGCCGCCGGGATGATCCGACGGCAGCGACGCCCGTAAAACGCGAGAAGAGACGTCCGGCCCGATGAGGCCCGCTCGCGGAGCAGCACGCCAGTGATGACGAATCCCGAAATCACGAAGAAGACGTCGACGCCGACAAAGCCACCGGAGGTGATACCTGAGTGAAAGAGCACAACCAACAGGACGGCCACCGCCCGCAGGCCCTGGACGTCTGGACGAAAGGGACGATCTTCCGGCGCGGTGCCTGCCTCATCCCCGGCCGCTAGCGGCCGATCACTTCGGAGTTGTTTCTCCCGAACGGTCAACCCCCCGAACCCCCCTAATCTGATCTGGCGGGACAAACACCTCGTCAAGACGAAGGTAGCCAGAATGTGGACACCAGCGCCATACTACGATTTGAAGGTGAGGTCATACGCGCCCTGGTTCGGCTGCCCCATCAATTTCAGGCTCTCCTGACCCATCCGTGGGCTCCCTGACCGGCCCCTGACGCGAGCAACGCCAGCTCCCGCCTACGTTTTCGGACTGTTCAAAGGTTCGAAGACAAGGCGAGGAGGGTGGCGTGCTCGGTGCCAACGTATGGCGCCGGTGCACCGTTCGGCGGCGCCACCGGAGACGGGAGACCGGGGCGGCGGAGGGGGCTTCAAGGCTGCCGGAGCGCGAACCAGCCGACCTGTGGTCCTTGGCGGCCTGCTTCACGCTCATCGGCTCATCGGCTCGCAGTACGCCTCAAGAGCTGCTGGGGATTGAGCTCGCGTGTCCTGTTCGTGTCCTGTAGGTCACTTCGTCAAGGCGCACAAATCTCTGGTCTGCGGGAAAGCAGATCAGGGCCTCGTGGAGGTGGCCGGAAAGGGAAAACGCGCAGGCGACAAGCTCTTTGACGCGACGCAACCCCTGACCGATGCCAGGGGTTGCGTCGAACGCTGCGACTTCGCAGGGTTGTTCTGTCTAGAGGCTGTACCTACCTAGATCTGGTACTTCGATCCCGGTGCCAATGTGACGGTGCTGCCCTTCTCGCAAATGGTGGTCGTCGCCACTTGACCCTTGGGGATCGACTTCACGGCGGCTCCGGTGCCACCGGTGGTGGTAGCGGTCTCCTTGATCTCCTTGTCGGTCTTGGGCGAGCACACCGTGTCCTTCGCCTCGACGACATAGGTGAACTTGAACGTGGTCGTCCCGGTCTTGTTCCAGGTGATGACCCCGGTCTTCTTCCCGAGGCTGGCCACGAGCTTGCCCGAGCCACCGGTGTTCTTTGTGTCACCACAACCGGAGAGGGTCCCACTGCCGCTGACGGTGATCTTGCCGGTGGTGCACGTCACTGTCGGTGCACTCGCACCCGCGACCCCTCCGGCGACAAAACCAATAGAGCCAAGTGAACCTGCAACCACCATTGCGGATATGGCGGCAAGACGTGCTGGCAGATGACGTCGCATACGAAGCGTTCCCCCTTGGGATGTTGTTTTACAAGAGACCCACCTTGGCTCTCTCGCTACAGAACGAAGATAGTGCCCCATTCGTTACAGACGGACCAAAAAAGCCCGCTGACCAGGACTGCATCCGATCGCCTGCACGCGAGCGGCCGTTGAACTTCGGGCAGTGCCTGCCGTACCATTCGGCCCGAACATGCCGGAGCCCGTCCACGAGAGCGTCCCGATCACCACGCTCATCCGCGAGTGGGGCCGGATCGGCCTGATCGGGTTCGGCGGCCCACCGGCCCACATCGCCCTCTTCCGCAAGCTGTGCGTCGAAGACCGGGCATGGCTCACCGCCGACGATTTCGAGGATGGGATCGCAGCCACCAACCTCCTCCCCGGGCCCGCCTCCACCCAGCTGGGCATCTACTGCGCCTGGCGCCTACGGGGTCGCCTCGGAGCCGTCGTCGGCGGGATCTCCTTCATCCTCCCCGGCCTGATCATCATCTTGACCCTTTCGGCCCTGTTCCTCTCCGCCCACCCGCCCTTGTGGGTGCTCGGGGCGGCCGCCGGGGCCGGTGCCGCCGTGCCCGCGGTGGCCCTCAACGCCGCCTTCGGCCTGCTCCCGGCGAGCTGGAACCGGTCGGGGACGGGACGAGCCGGCAAGGTCCGGTGGATCGCCTACTTCCTGGCCGGTGGGATCTCGGCCGCCACCATCGGGCCCTTCCTCGTCCTCGTGCTCATCGGCTGCGGTGTGACCGAGATCGTCATCCGGATCCCGCGGCCGGACCGGGGACGGCCCGGGGCGCCGGCGCTTCTCCCGACGACGGTGCTCCCGGTGGTCACCGGGGGAGTGGCCGCTCTGTGCTGGGTGGCCTTCAAGGTCGGGGCCCTCTCCTACGGTGGGGGCTTCGTCATCATCCCGCTCATGCAGCAAGACGTCGTGGTCACCTACCACTGGATGAGCGGGGCCCAGTTCCTCAACGCCGTCGCCCTGGGTCAGGTCACCCCGGGGCCGGTGGTCCAGACGGTGGCCGTCGTGGGCTACGCGGCCAGCGGGGTGTGGGGAGGCGTGCTGGCTGCCGCGGTGGCCTTCGCCCCTTCGTTCGTGTTCGTCATCGCCGGAGCGGGCCACTTCGACCGGCTCCGCGCCGATGGTCGGATCCAGGCGTTCTTCCTCGGCGCGGGATCGGCGGTCGTCGGCGCCATCGCCGGATCCTCGATCCCACTCGGGTTGGAGATGTCGCACCTGTGGCAGCTCGGCGTCACCGCCCTGGCCGCCATCTGGCTCCTGGCCCTGCGGCGCGGGGTGGTGGCGGCCCTCATCGGAGCCGGGGCCCTCGGGGTGGTGGCCGTGCTCGTCGGTGCCCCCTCCTGACCCGGGAACCCCACAACGCGCCCGGGTACACTGCCCGGGTGGTGACGGCGGATCCTGACGGGACGGTCGGCCCCGCCACCACCGGTGCGACGGTGTCGCCCGGCGCCCACATCCATGCCGCGGCCCGGCCCGATCGGGACCGGCTCCTGCGAGCCCTCCGGATCGGCGGCGCCGTGGTCGTGGCTACATGGCTGATCGGCCTGGTGGCGTTCTCGAGCGTGCTCTACCACCGCAATTTCCTGGGCGAGGACTTCGCCACCTACAACCAGGCGTGGACCCTGATCGGCCACGGGCACCTCGATCCCGTACGACACCGTTTTCGGGTTCCCCTTCGTGAAGTCCGACTTCGAGCTCATCGTGTGGCCCCTGGCCATCGTCCACCTGGTCGTGCCGAGCTCGGCCGTCCTCCTCTGGATCCAGGACGCGGCCGTGGCCGGGTCCGGGCTGGTCGCCTACCTCTGGGCCCTCGAGTACTGCGAGCGCCGGGAGGTCGACCGGTGGGTGCTGGTCGGAGTGGCCGCCGCGGTGCTGGTGGCGACGGTGGCCAACCCGGGCACCTACGCCACGCTGAGCTTCGACGTCCACCTCGAGCCCGTCTCCACGCTCTTCGCGCTGCTCGCCGCCCGCGAGTTCTGGCGCGGCCGGCCCCGCCGGGGCTGGGTCTGGGTGGCGGTGGTGCTGTCGTGCGGCTCGTTCGCCGCCCTCATGGTGGTCGGTCTCGGGGTGTCGGCGTTGCTGGCCCGGCCCGATACCCGGCGGTCCGGGCTGCTGCTGGTGGTCGCCGGTCTGGCCTGGACCGCGCTCATCTCCGCCCTCCACGCCAACCAGGGCTCGGGCCTCTCCCTCTATGCCTACCTGGCCGGCCGGTCGACGCTGACCGGGGCCGGGGGGATCGTGCTCATCCTCGGCGGCATCCTGGCCCACCCGTCCCGCGTCGTCCACCAGTTCGACTCGCGGCTCGGGGCCATCTGGGTGCTGATCAAGCCGGTCGGGGTCGTGGGTCTGGCTTCGGCCTGGGGGTTCGGGGTCCCTGCGGTGGTCCTCATCACCGATGCTCTCAACTCACGGGCCGACTTCCTCAACAACGCCTTCCAGAACTTCGCCGTCTTCCCCTTCGTCCTCGTCGGCACCGTGATGGTCCTCGTGTGGGTGGGCCTTCGGTTCCGTCGCGGGTGGGTGCCGGCCGCCGTCGTGGCCGTCGTGGTGGCCGCCGTGGCCTTCGACTACGGCGCCCACTGGTCGCCGGCGTTGGTGCGTGGGGCCGTCGGCCAGGTCCAGCCCGGCCCGGCCGCACAGCTGCGCACGGCGCTGGCCGCCACGCCGGCCGACGCCGAGGTGATCGCCACCGTCACCGTGATGGGGGCCTTCTGCGACCGGCCCGCGTGCTATTTCTACTTCCCGAACGGGCCGCGCCCGGTGCAGAGCCACACCGTCGTCTTCGTGTTCGCCACCGGCAACGAGGCCACCACCACCCCGGCCGGCTCGGCCATGGCCATCGCCTACGTGAGAGACCACCTGCACGCCCGCACGGTGGTGGACGCCGACGGTGTCGCCGCCTTCATCTGGCACCCGCCGCCCGGCACCAGCCAGGTGACGGTCCCGGGTGTGGCCCTGCCGGCCTGAGCCGCTACGACGGGTCAGGACTTCTTGCGGGAGCTGGCCGGGGTGTACGGCACCACCAACGCGGAGGCGGCAGCGACCCAGGTCCACGACGGGGCCAGGGCGAAGACCGTCCCCACGTTCCTGATCGAACCCCGGTCCACGTCGGCCTGGGTGGTGGTGTAGGTGGCCGAACACGTCTCGGTGCCCCCCGGGGAAAGTGTGGTTCCCGGACAGCTGATCCTCGACAGCCTGAACATGGGGTCGACCACGGTGACCCGGCGGAGGGTCACATTGCCGGTGTCGGTCACCTTGTAGGAGTAGGTGACCACGGTGCCCGGGGCCGAGAAGCTCGAGATGGAGGCCGACTTCGTGATGGCCACCTTCGGGCGCTGGACGGCCCGGACGACCACCGAGGCCGAGGCGGTGACCTTGGTCCCCGACGGCGAGGTGCCCGTGGCCGTGCCCCGGTTCCGGATCCAACCCCTGTCCACGTCGGCCTGGGTGGTGGTGTAGGTGGCCGTGCACGTCTCAGAGGCGGTCGGGGCCAAGGCGCTGGACGGGCAGGTGATGGCCGACAGCCCTTTCATGGGGTCGGTGACGGTCACCGGGTGGAGGGTCACGTTGCCGGTGTCGGTCACCTTGTAGGAGTAGGTGATCACGGTGCCGGGGGCCGAGTAGCTCTTGACGCTGGCCGTCTTCACGATCCCGATGGCCGGGCCCTGTTCGGCCGGGACGGTGATCGTCGAGGTGGCGGTGACGTCGGGTCCGGACAGCGGCGGGGTGCCCGTCGCCGTGCCGGTGTTGGTGATCGAGCCGGCATCCACGTCGGCCTGGGTGGTGGTGTACGTGGCCGTGCACGTCTCGGTGGCGCCGGGGGCGAGGGTCGGAGACGGGCAGATGACGGCCGAGAGGCCGACCATGGGGTCGGTGACCGACACCGAGGTGAGGGTCACGTTGCCGCCGTTGGCCACCGCATAGGAGTAGGTGATGGGGGTGCCCGCGGCGGCAAAGCCGCTGACGGAAGCGGACTTGGTCAACCCGATGGCCGGGTTCTGGACGGCCGGGATGGTCAGCGAGTCGTTGGCCGACACGTTGGGCCCGACCGGCGGGGTGCCGACGGCCGTGCCGGTGTTGGTGATGGAGCCGGCGTCCACGTCGGTCTGGGAGGTGGTGTAGCCGGCCGTACAGGTGACCGAGTCACCGGCGCCCAGGGAGGCGACGACGTTGGAGTTGCCTCCGCAGTTGACGGCCGTGAGGCCGAGCATCGGATCGGTGACGGTGACGTCGCTGAGGGCCGCGTTGCCGGTGTTGGTCACGGCATACGAGTAGGTGACCGGGGTGTCCGGGGCCGAGTAGCTGGCGATGGAGGCGGTCTTGACCAGGCCGATGGAGGGGCTGTCGACGGTGAGAGGGTCGCACGAGCTCGACACCGGCCCGGTGTCGGTGCTGTCGCCGGTGTAGGTGGTCTCGAACCAGTCGTTCCCGGCGGTGGCCGTCCACGGGTCAGAGGAACCGGGGACCCCGTCGGTCACCGCCACCGACGAGCCGAGGGAGGCCACCGGATCCGTGCAGCCCGGGTCCGAGTACACGGCGTAGGAGACGGTGCCGCCGGCGGTCGGACTGGCCCCGGTCAAGGTGGCCGTGTCGGTCACCGGGGTGCCGACCAGCACCGGGCTCGACGGGCTCAGGGTCTGGGACACGGTGGGCGCGTACTGCACGGTCCCGTAGGTCCAGGTGTCGCCCCCGAAACCGGCGGCCCCGGCGCCGCCGAAGAGGACCATGTCCCCGGTGGCCGGGTCGTAGGCCATGGAGGCGAAGAGTCGGGTGGAGGGGGAGGCGACCGGGGACTGCTCGGTCCACGTGCTGCCGTCCCAGGTCCAGGTGTCGTCGAGGTTCACCGAAGTGCTGTTCCCGCCGAAGAGGACCATGTCCCCGGTGGCCGGGTCGTAGGCCATGGAGGCGGCGTAGCGGGCGGAGGGGGAGGTCGCCGGGGACTGTTTGGTCCAGGTGGTACCGGACCAGATCCAGGTGTCGTCGAGGACACTGGAGCCGCTGTAGCCACCGAAGAGGACCATGTCCGCGCCGGCCGGGTCGTAGGCCATCGACGCCAGGTCGCGGGCGGGCGGGGAGGCAGCCGGGGACTGCTTCTTCCAGGTGCTGCCGTCCCAGGTCCAGGTGTCACCGAGGTACGTGGAGCCGTTGATGCCACCGAAGAGGACCATGTTCCCGGTGGCCGGGTCGTCGGCCATGGTGGCGACGAAGCGGGCCGGAGGGGAGGTGCCGGGGGACTGCTTGGTCCAGGTGATCCCGTTCCAGGTCCAGGTGTCGTTGAGGAAGCCCGAGCTGTTGACGCCGCCGAAGAGGACCATGTTCCCGGTGGCCGGGTCGTAGGCCATGGAGGCGCCGTAGCGGGCTGAAGGGGAGGTCGCCGGGGACCGCTCCGTCCAGGTGCTGCCGTCCCAGGTCCAGGTGTCATCGAGGAAGGCGGAGCTGCCTTCGCCGCCGAAGAGGACCACGTCTCCGGTGGCCGGGTCGTAGGCCATGGAGGCGCCGTAGCGGGCGGAAGGCGAAGTGGCCGGGGACTGCTCCGTCCACGTGGTGGCGGGGGTGACGGCCCCGGCCTTCGAGGTCGGGAGCGCGGCCGCCGAGACGGCGGTGACACCTACCAGGATGAGGCCGGCCATGGCGAGCTGCAGCCCACCTCGTCTCCGACCGGAAGACCAGAATCTCCGGACCATGGATGAGCACCTTCCGCTCCAGGGGTGCTGCCCCACACGCCCGCCTGGCCATTGGCTTAACACCCCCGAATCCCTGTGGCAACCGCACGTCGGGGTTGGTTCGGCGCCGTGTTCAGCCGACTGCGCCGTCCTGTCCCTCCGGGAAGGCCTGGGCGATGCGGACACTAATCAACCGCTCGACGAGCGGTTGAGGCAGCGGCGTGTCGATCGGGAACTGGAGCGCCCCGGTCGACGTCTTGTACCCGGCCACTTCTTCCGGCATGGCCCGAAAGACGGAACCACTGTGCGGCAGGTAGCTGAGATGGTTCTTGAACGCCGCGAATCCGGCGATGACCTTCCCATCCAACCTGAAGGCCGGAACCTTGTAGGAGATTCCCTCTTCGGCTTCGGGAACCACCTCGAGGATCGTCTGGCGCAAGCGCTGCAGGGTGGACCGCTTCGGCTCTTCGATGTCGGCCAGGTACTCGTCGATCTCGGCGCTGGACATGGATGCGATTCTCGGCCCACCTGTCGATCGGGGTCAAGCGAGCCCGGTCGTGGCCGTCCCCGGCGTGCCCGGACTGCGAGGTTCGCCCCGGCGTGCACAGAATGTCACTGCACGTGGAGGCTTCTGCGCTCTCCGAGGCCTTCGCCAGGATCCGTCGTGCTCAGATGACAAAAGCGGTTGCCAAACGGCCGTTGGCTGTGTTAGCACAACGGCAGCGGGGCATTCGGCGATGAGGCGAAGGGCGGAACTATGTCGGGAGTGTCGCGTTCGAAGTGGTGGACTCTGCCTGTTCTTTCGGGCATCGGATTGCTCGCAGTGACAACGTTCGTAGCGGTACCGGCGGCATATGCATCGGTCACCACGCCGGGGGCACCCAGAGCGGTATCCGCCACCCGCCATCACGGATCGGTGGTGGTCAAGTGGGCCTCCCCCGCGCACAACGGCGGAAGCGCCATCACCGGCTACAAGGTGACGGCGAGCCCCGGGTCCGAGACCTGCACGACGACGAGAGCGAAGACCTGCACGGTCCACCACCTGAGCAATGGCACCACGTACACCGTCTCGGTGAAGGCCCGCAATGCAAAGGGCCTGGGCACCTCCGCCCATGTCCTGATCAAGCGGCTTGTCACGGCAGCCGCTGACCCGCAAGGGACCATCTATGTCGCCGACTACGGAACCGACGCCGTCGACATCTTCGCACCCGGCTCGAGCGGGAACGTCGCACCTGAGCGGGTCATCCAGGGCGCCGACACCGGCATCGACGGTCCCGGTGACGTCAAGGTCGATGGCAACGGCGATGTCTGGGTGTCGAACTACAGCGGGGACAGCATCACCGAGTACGCCCCCGGGGCGTCGGGTGACGCCACGCCGATCTGCACGATCAGTGGTTCGAACACGGATCTCAGTTACAACGATGACATGTCGCTCGAAGCGGACGGTACGTTGGTGGTCGGAGATATTGACGACCCGAACAGTGAGGGAGGGGCAGTCCTTGTGTTCGCCCCCGGCTCGTGTGGGAACGTCGCCCCTGTCGACGAGATCGTGGGCAGCAATACGGGCTTCAACGGCGTGGACGGGGTGGGTACCGATGCCGCGGGGACCATCTACGCGGACAGTACGCAGAACGAGAGCATCCAGGTCTTTCCGGCAGGCGCCACCGGGAACGTCGCCCCCGAGTACACGATCAGCGGTGCGGATACCGGATTGGGCTATCCGGACGACCTCGTCGTTGGCTTCGGCGGCCAGCTGTTCGCCACCAACGGTTACGGCGGGCCGGTCAACAGCATCACCGTCTTCGCCCCGGGCGCTCAAGGTGATGCGACACCCGTCCAGGACATCGTCGGATCGAACACGGATTTTGGTCTCCCGGACGACCTGGCCGTGGACACCGGCGGCAACATGTGGGTGACCGACTCCGAGTCCACCCTGGGCCCAGCGGTCCTCGAGTGGGCCGCCGGGTCGACGGGGAACGTGGCCCCGACCTCCTACCTCGAGGGCTCCAACACCACCTTCTCCGAGCCAGAGGGTGTCTATGTCGCCGGACCGCCGTCGGGGACCGGGGCCACGGTGTCGACCACCGACTCGGGCACGTCGATCTCACTCGGCAGCACCACCTCGGACACGGCCGCCATCACCGAGGGGACCAACGGGCACGCTCCGACGGGATCGCTCGTCTTCAAGCTCTTCGGGCCCGACGACGCCACCTGCAGCAACGCACCGGCCTTCGTCTCGTCCTCCCAGAGCGTCACCGGGGCGGGCAACTACTCGTCGGCGGACTTCACGCCGACGGTGGCCGGGACCTATACCTGGCAGGCTCTCTACAGTGGGGACACCAACAACCCACCGGTGACGACGCCCTGTAGCGGCATCCCTGCCGAGACGGTCACCGTGCAGGGGAAGCAACAGACGACGTTGTCCACGTCGCTCTCCGGTGGCACCCAGTCCGGAGCCTCCATTTCGGTTCCGGGAGGAACGGCTGTGACCGACGCGGCCACCCTCAGCGGGACCGACGCGGCGACGGCAACCGGAACCATCACCTACGACGTGTACTCCGATGCCGCATGCACCGTGGCGGTGAACAGCGGCACGCCCGAGACCATCACCACACCGGGCTCGATCCCGGCCTCTGCCGCCGTCACTCTCCCGAGTGCGGGCACCTACTACTGGCAGGCGTCGTACTCCGGTGACGCCGACAACCAGTCCTCGACGAGCACCTGCGGATCAGGTGCGGGTGGCGAGGTTGAGACGGTCACACCGGCAGGGACCACGACGACCACCTCCCTCTCGGGCGACAGTCAGTCGGGCACCTCGATCAGCGTGCCGGGGGGAACGCGCGGTGACCGACACCGCCACCCTCACGGGAGTCAACGCATCGACCGCCACCGGAACGGTCACCTACGACGTGTACTCCGATGCCGCGTGCACCGTGGCGGTGGACAGCGGCACGCCGGAGACCATCACCACCCCGGGCTCGATCCCGGCCTCTGCTCCCGTCTCTCTCTTGAGTGCGGGCACCTACTACTGGCAGGCGTCGTACTCCGGTGACGCGAACAACCTGCTCTCGACGAGCGCCTGCGGAACCGGTGGTGAGGTCGAGACGGTGACCCCGGCACCGACCGCAACGACCACCTCCCTTTCGGGCGGCGGTCAATCGGGCAGTTCGATCAGCGTGCCGGAGGGTACCGCGGTGACCGATACGGCCACGCTGACCGGGCCCAATTCGGCGACCGCCACCGGAACGGTCACCTACAACGTGTACTCGGATGCCGCCTGCACGGTGGTGGTGAACAGCGGCACGCCCGAGACCATCACCACACCGGGCTCGATCCCGGCCTCTGCCGCCGTCACTCTCCCGAGTGCGGGCACCTACTACTGGCAGGCGTCGTACTCCGGTGACGCGAACGATCTGCTCTCTGCGAGCACCTGCGGACCCACCGGCGAGGTGGAGACGGTGACGGGACAGACGGTGGCCCTGCCGACGAAGTTGCGGACCCTGCTCTTGGGCACCGGGGTCTTCGGGGGTGGCCACTGCTGGTGGTCGGGCAGCCAGATCACCGTCTATGCCGGTACGGCGGTCACCGACTCGGCCTCCCTCAGCGGTCCGAACGCGTCGCAGGCCACAGGAACGGTGACCTATACCGTGTACTCCCTCAAGCAGGGCTCCCAGTGGGATTCCCGCAGGTCGGGCTCCAAATTCGATTTCAAGTACTGGGCCTGGCAATCTGTGGCCAGCGGTGGCACCTTCACCGTGACCGACGGTTCGGTGCCCGACTCCAATCCCGTCACCCTTTCGCCCGGGATCTATCAGTGGCAGGCGTCGTATTCCGGTGACTCGCTCAACAAGCCGTCGACCAGCAGGTTCGGCTCGGAAACCGAAAAGGTCATCCCCGTGCCGACGTGTCATTACGGCTGGAACTGGGGAAAGAACGGCGACTGCAAATCATGGTCCCAGGCCCATCCGGCAAAGAAGGCAAAAAAGCGGTAAACGTCACGTTCGCATCGTGACCTCCGACGGTCCGGGCCGGAGCTTGTCGGGTGTAGGACACCAACATCTCGATCATGACCCGTGATCGCGGCGGCAAGCCCGTGCGCAGAAGACAACCCAGCCGTTTCGGTTACCGGTAGAGGCTCTCGACGGCGGGGGTGACCGACCGACAGGACATGTCGGGTGTGGAAACGGCACTCTGATACCAGTGGCCCTGTGGTTCCACCGCCACGCGCGCCCGGGCGGAGGCCATCGGTCGCACGGCTCGCTGTCCCGGTCCGGCGGTCCTCCGTCCACTTGCCCGGGCGGTTCCCAAGGAGTTGAATCGGTCTCCACAACCGCGCATGATGCAGCCGTCGACAAAAGTGGGGCCATGAACGAAGATCTTTCGAGGGGCGCCTCATCAGGTGGCCGTGTATCCCTCGGTGGGCTCGGTGAGAACCGGGGGGTGGATCGGAAGCGACTGAGGGTCGCCCTGGTCACCGATGTGGTCTGGCCCTGGTCGAGGGGGGGCGCCGAGGCACGGTTCGCCGAGTTCCTCGAGCGGGCCGACGACAACAACGTCGACGTGGTGGTGTACACCAATCGCTGGTGGGAGGGGCCTCCTCCCGACCGGGACGGTGTCAGTTACCGGGCCATCGGCCCGCGTCCATCGCTGTACCGGAACGGCCGGCGCAGATTGCTCCCTGCGGTGACCTTCGCGCTCAATTCGGTCAAGGTCGCCTTCGGGACCTTCGATGTGCTGGTCGCCAATCAGGCCCCGGTCCTGCCCATCTTCCCGCTCTGGGTCATCGCCAGGTGGAAGCGCCGGCCCCTGGTCCTGTCGTGGCATGAGGTGTGGGACCGCGACTACTGGGTGCAGTACTACGGTCGCTCCGGGGCGGTGGCCTACAGCTTGGAGAAGGCCGCGGCCCACTGCGGGGACCACTTCGAGACCTCCGGCTCGAGTGGGGTCGACGATGGCCTCGTGGCCATGGGTATCAGCCGCCAGGCCATCTCACAGGTCCCAGGGGGACTCCGGACCGATGACGGCGCCGCCATCCCTCCCGTGGCGGGTGCGCCCGAGGTGGTGTACCTCGGGCGACTGCTCACCCACAAGCGTGTGGATGTCGTCATCCGCTCCTTTGCCATCCTGGTCGAAGAGGGTCGGGATGTGAGATTGGGGATCATCGGGATCGGACCGGAGCAACCGTCTCTCGAGGCCCTGGCCGCGGAGCTCGGGGTTGCATCACGGGTGACCTTCTACGGCGACATCGAGAGCCACGACGAGGTGCTGGGCCTCGTGCGGTCGGCGACGGTCTTCCTCTTCGCATCCGAACGCGAGGGCTTCGGCCTGGCCGTGGCCGAAGCGCTCTCCCTCGGGACGCCGGTGGTGACGGTCGACCACGAGACCAACGAATCGCGGCACCTGGTCGCGGACGGGGTGTCCGGCTCCATCGTTGCCGCGGATGACCCGAAGGACATGGCCATCGCGGCCGCACGGTGGTTGGACGGGCCTCTTGACCGGAGTGCGGTGTCGGGACGATTCTCGGCCGACCATCCGGGGAACAGTTGGGATGACGCCGCTCGGCGCTGGTTCGAGATGCTCGACGGTGTCGCCCACCGCCAGCCGGTTGCGAGATAGCCGGATCCGGTGCTCAACGACCGCTCCCTCTGGCTCATCGCCCGCAACGTGACCCGGCCGAGCAACTACCTGGCCCTGGCCCAGATGACCCGCGTCTACGACCACCCCATAAATGCCGCCTCCCGCTACTTTCTCGGCCATGGCGAGTACCCGTGCCTGGTGGGAGTGCGCACCCCGTTGGGGCCCCGGTCGGTCACGCTGTTCAACAGCCATGATGCCATCACCGTCCACGAGATCTTCTGCCGGACCGACTATCGGTGTCCGACGCCTCCGCAGGTCGTCGTCGACCTCGGCTCCAACATCGGCGTCTCCGCCCTCTACTTCCTGACCCGGTCGCCCACCAGTCATTGCGAACTGTACGAGCCGGATCCGAGGAACATCCCGAAGCTGCTCGAGAATCTCCAGGGCTTCGAAGGCCGGTACACCCTTCACGAGACGGCGGTCTCGGACCGCGAGGGCGTGCTCCCGTTCTCGCGCGAGCAGACCGGGCGCTACGGCACCCTCGATGTCCAGGCGGGCGGGGCCGCGGACGGGACCAAGGAGCAGATCGAAGTCCCGGTCGAGCACATCAACACTGTCATCGACCGGGCCGTGTCTCTCCACGGAGACATCGATCTCCTCAAGATCGACACGGAAGGTGCGGAGCTCCGCACGGTGATGGCCATCGATCCCGAGCTCCGCGCCCACGTGCGCCGCATCGTCATCGAGTGGTTCGACCCCACGGTCACCCTCGAGGGATTCGATGCCTCATCCTCCTGCGACACGGTGACGTTCGTCAACAAGAGCTGGCTCGGTGCTTAGCCGAGTCGGCGAGCAACAGTTAATTGCTTGCGATCCCCGGCACTAGCTGTGAGCCCAGTTTTGAGAACACGTAGTCCGTTCCGGCCTTGGTGAAATGCGATTCGTCAAACTCGACAAGTTGCCATAACTGGTTACCGACCCGTGTGATGCATCCATCGCTGTCGCAGAGGACCTTCGCTGGCTGAACAAATGGAACTCCGGTGCGATGCGCGAGCTGGGTCACGAGGGCACTGGCGGACTGCATGGTCGTGCGCCCGTAATCGAAGTTCATCCGATACGGGAGCGGCTGTCCGGGGTGTTGGGTGCCGTATCGGTAGAGGGCGGTGGGAAGCGGCGACGTCCAATATGGCGACTGGCCGACAAGGACAATCCGCTTGACGCCCGCGCGCCGCAAGTAGTCGATTGTGTTGGCGACGTCGTTGATTGCCGAAGCCGGATACGCACTCCAGGCAGATGCGAGAAGCACTTCGTAGGGATGTAGGCTGGCAATACGTCGTGCGACATAAGAATTGACCTCACTGCAATAAGGGCGGGCGGGTTCGGCATATCCAAGCGCAGGGATGCAGAGGCTCGCCGTAAATTCGGCGAGACGAAAATTGGGGTGCTCCTGTAGAGTGGGGGTCCACTGAGCAGCATTGGAGTCGCCGTAAATAACAACAAGCGGCTTGGTTCCGCCTTCGACGCAACTTTTGAATGCTGATGACGTCTGATCTGGATCCAGAAAGCATGTCCCACTTCGCCATTGAGTGGCCGCCGACGTGTCGGTATAGGTTGTGAGCGCACGAAGCTGTAACGGAATTCTGGTTGGAAAGCCCGAATTGGCGGTTACCACGAGACCGACACCGGCTACCAACGCCATGCCCAATGCCAGGGCAGGAACCGTTGGGTTCTTGCGGGGTGTCTTCGATCTTGAGCGCCTCACATACGAACGTACCGGTAGCTCGACAAGCCGGTACGTCGCGTAGGCAAGTCCGAAGCTGATCGCTACCACCACCAAGGTGGTACCTGTGGGCAGTGCACCCCCATGATGCCACCGCGCGAAGACGAGCAGCGGGTAATGCCAGAGATAGAGCGGATAGCTGATGAGCCCGATCGTGACGATGGCTCGCCAGCTGAGCGCTCGATTGACGATTGCACCGGGACCGGAAGCGATGAGAAGCAAGGCGGCTCCTACTGGTGCCAGAGCCCACCACCCGGGGTACTCCGACGTTGGGGACGGCCCCAGAACCGCTAGTGCCACGAGAGCCAGGCCGGCAAGCGACACTAGATTGCGCGCCCGCTCCGGCGCCTCAACGTGTAACCAAGCCAACAGCCCGCCGGCGGCGAGCTCCCAAAACCGAGCCGGAAGCAGGTAGAACGCTGCCGACGCATGGTATTGCGCCCAGTTGATATTGATGGCGAACGACGCAAGAAGGAGGCCGAGTAGCAAGAAGCCCGTGGATGCTCGCCTTCTGGCGACGAGAAGCAATATAAGCGGATACAGCAGGTAGTACTGCTCCTCGACCGCGAGAGACCACAAATTCGTCAGTGGCATCATCGACGCTTGGGTACCGAAGTAACTCGTTTCGTGCCAGTAGAGGAAGTTCGAGGCGAAGACAGCGGCAGCGGCTACTTCCTTGCCGAGGTTGGCAAAGTCAGGCGGTAAGAGGATGAAATATCCAAGTACGAGGCTCGCTGCGAGGACGACCACCAGGGCGGGAAACAGTCTGATGATCCTCCGGCGGTAAAATCCCCGAAAGCTGAAATTCCGATCCTCGATCCCTTTCCAGATGATTTGCGAAATCAGATAGCCGGAGATGACAAAGAAGATGTCGACGCCTGTAAAGCCGCCGGGCAGGGCACTGGGAAAGGCATGGTAGGCGACGACCGCCACAATCGCTACGGCACGTAAGCCGTCTATGTCCGGGCGATATTTCGAAAGTTCATCGCTGTCTCGGCGAAGAGCCGGCGTAGCGATCATGTTTGGATTTGCCAAAACACTTGCCCCCGCACCGCTAGTTCGAACTGCGAAAAAGGCGCCCGCCGCTGGTAGAGGTGAGCGGTGATTAGCTTCGAACACTATCTCTCGAGAGGTGAGAGAGACAAGGCAGTGCGGAGGCGCCTCTCTTCCTTCGAGCCGAGCCCTGCCCGGTCAGTGGGATTCTTCCCGGTGGCCTCGGTTCGCCCGAATCGTCTAGGAGAGCGGAGTCGATTCCACGAGTGGGCGCAGGGTGCCATATCCAGCGCTTCGCTGACAATACGACTGGGGACACTCTCAGCCGAACGTCCATTGTCGTCGACCTTCGCCGGCCAGCAGCCGGCCGAACTGGAGCCCAGGGAAGTGTGTGGCGGCTGCCGGGATGTCGGAGCCTTCGAGCTCTCTGGCCAACGCCTCGCGTGATCGCATCGCCAGCTGGGGGTCCACGTCGTTGATGGCCTCCCAGTCGTCGCTGAGCAGTTCGACCGGGCAGTGCACGACGTCACCCAGGAGCATGGCTCTCGCGGTTCCCGAGGAAACAACGATGACCGTACTGCCAGGTGTGTGCCCGGGAGCGCTGCGGACGTCCAGGCTCGGGAGGATCGTCCCGTCTCCGCTCCACATCTCGAGGCGGTCTGCTACTGGAGGGAGAAGTTCGAACGATGGTCGGCCGCCCATCAACGAGATGGCGAGGCTGTCGTCGAACGGCGTCGAGCCCGTGAAGAACTCCCAGTCCGCCTCGTGGCACCGGTACGTCGCATTCTCGAACAGGCGGCGCTCCCCGTCCGTCGCCCAGCCCAGGTGATCGAAGTGCAGATGGGTGAGGACGACGTCGGTGATCTCCGAAGGTGCGACACCCAGCGCGGCCAGATTGTCCATGAACATCCCGGTGCGAACCGGGTCCGCATGCGGACCGATCCCGGTATCGACGAGGGCGAGGCGATCACCGCTCCGCACCAGAAACCCGCCCATTTCGAAGGGCAGCATTCCGTCCTCGTCCAAGAACTGAGCGTGCGGCAGCCAGTCCTCGTCCGTCTTGTTGTACAGCAGCGTCGCGGGTGCCCGGAGACGTCCGTCGGAGACTCCCTCGATCGTCACCGCTCCGATCTCCACGTCACCCGACCTTAGTGTGAGCGGGTCCCTGGCCAGTGGCTGTGGTCGGATGTGGGTTCTGCCCGAGCGCCACCTCGGCGCGGGGTCCATCCCACTCATTCCTCCGTTGTGGTCGGTCCGAGGCGGCCCTCTGGCAGACTCCGGGCAGTGGACGGCTCTCCGGAACAGCACCGGTACCAGACTCAGGTGCAGAGCTACTTCCCATGGCTCATCGCGGCACTGGGACTCGCCGGGCTGATCGCGGCCGTCGCCGTGAGCCCAAAGGATGCCCGGTCGGCTGCGGCCCAGGACTGGTCGCCGTTCGTGCTCGTGACCGGGCTGCTTCTCATCGGCCTGGTTGCGGAGTACGACGGGCTCTTTGCCGCCGCAGGTCACCGGTTGGCAAGGACCTCGTCCAGTGGGATCGTCCTTTTTGCCGGAGCCTCCGTGATGATCGCCGTGGTGACCGCGGTGCTGAACCTCGACACCTCCGTGGCCTTCCTCACCCCGGTGCTCGTCTACACCGCCCGGAGCAGGGGCGAGGGGGAGGCCCCGCTTCTCTACGGGTGCCTGCTGCTCTCGAACGCCGGCTCGCTCTTCCTGCCCGGCTCGAACCTGACCAATCTCATCGTCCTCGGTCACGTCCGACTCACAGGCGCCTCATTTCTGGCCCACATGTGGGCGCCGGCGCTCGCCGCCCTCCTGGTCACGGCTGGGGTCATCGCCGTGGTGGAGCGCCGTTCGCTGCGGCTCAGTAACGACGAGGTGGCCGAAGCGGACCGGTCGACGCTCGGACTTGGCCTGTTGGCGGTCGTGGTCGCGGCGGTGCTGGTGCTTGTGCTGCACTCGCCGGCGCTGCCGGTGGCCGTGGTGGGGGTGGTTGCCATGGGGATCCGACTGTTGGGGGGAAAGGATCAACCTGGCCACGTGGTTCGGATACTGGGCGTCCCCCTTCTCGTCGGCTTGTTCGGCGTGGCCGTGGCGCTCGGGACCCTGGGACGGGTGTGGGCCGGTCCCTCCGTGCTCCTCTCGCATCTCGATGTCTGGGGAACGGCGGCGGTGGCCGCGGCCAGCTCAGTCCTCGTGAACAACCTCCCGGCTGCTTCATTGCTCGCCGCCCGGACCCCCGACCACCCGTTCGCACTGCTCATCGGACTCAATCTCGGTCCGAACCTCTTCGTCACCGGATCGCTGGCCTGGGTGCTCTGGCTGCGAGCGGCGAGGTCGGCAGGGGCACGGCCTTCGTTGGCCAAGGCCAGCCGCATCGGGGTGCTCGCAGTCCCGCTGTCGATGGTGGCCGCACTCGGTGTTCTTGTGGCCACGGGAACAAGGTAGCCCCGGCGCTGCTTGTCCCGTAAGCAACCGACGAAACCCACCGCCGATGAAGTTGGATCGGCGCCGGTACCTCGAGGCCTTTTCGGTCCACCGTCCCCCGAGCGGGAGAGCACCTACCCCGGCCAAGTCAATGTCACTTCGGCACTGTGCGCCCAACGGCATCCTCACACCCGGACCCTCCCGTGCGAGTGGCACCGGAGGGTTCGCCGGTTGGGAGCCGCCAACGAATCGGAGATCATTTTGCGAGGGCAATCTAGTGGCTACGCATTAGCCCGTGTAACCTTGTCGAACGGTGGCTCCGATCTGGGAGGTAGCGGCTATCCGGGTTCTGGCGATGATCCATCACTATTGTGCTCCTGCCGCGAAATGCCGTCCCTTTGCCGTGTGTTGCTTCATAGCTGTGTGCGATCGGCTTGGGGCGACATCCGTTGGGCGATCGTGAGCGATGATCACGAGGTGCCAACTGGCACCGGCAGCGTCGCGGGGGCAAGCGGGCGTCGCCAGGCCACGAGTTCAGCTCTTGGCGCGCCCGGAGACAGGATGAGTGACGGTCGGCCTGGATATGTTCCATGGCCGAACGTGAAAGTGGTGTTTGCGCTTCTCGCCGTTGCTCTCGTTGCCTTTGTTGGCTCATTCCTGGTGGCAGGTCCGACAACTGACGTCGTACGAGTGGTAACTGTCAGACCAATTTCGACTACTGCCGGACAACCTCAGACGATCCTGCTGCCGCACAGCCGCTCCGAGAATGCGTCGTACGACCTTCGTCTTCGTTTCCGGTTCCAAATCGACGTTATGAGGACGGGCGAGACTCTCTTCCACGTGGGGTCAACCAAGACTGGGATAACCGCATGGGTCAGCGAACCACTGGACGGTTACCGATACGTTGTCCTCAGCGCCCCAAGCTTCTCGGCGGCCCTGGTCAATCATGTTGTCGTTGGTCAAACATATGCCGTCACTGTGGCCATCGACGATGGTGGTACCAGCATCACCGCCACGGTCGACGGTCAACGGCCCTTTTCCTATAACTACCTCGCATCGGTCCTACCAGCTCTGCGCAGCGCGACCGTCGGGGGACCTGTTAAATCACCTCAGCCTCTGCACCCCGCCAAGGTAAAATCGCCCCCACAGACTCCTCTGAGTGGCAGCGTCTCCGACTTCACCCTCTCATCTCGGGAACTGATGCCAGCTGGATCTGGAAGCCTCATCTCCGCGCTGCGAATATTGGCTGGGGTCGCCGTATTCGCATCCGTCATCCTCTTCGCACTTCGAATTGCCACGGGTAGCCTGGTTGCCGAACGAGTAGGCCTATCCGCAAGAACACAGGGGGAGTTCCCGCAGTGGCTTCGACTGGTGCGGAAACACGGCGTCAAGCTAGGACTGATTCTACTCGTGGCAGGCATAGCCCTGGTCGCCACCGTCACCCCCCTGGACAATGCCGTCGTGCAGCAGTCAGGGTCGCAGTACCTCGCCGCCACCGACGTCGGCCCGAATCAAAAGACGACTTACGCACTGTTCGGTGAGCCCAAGCTGTTTGCAAACGCCGCTTCTCTCGACGTCCATCTCGCATTTCAGATGCGACTCGATGGCGCGGTATCGCTCCGAAGCGGCCTGAACCCGGTTGTATCAACGTTGGGCGATGGCAATGGTCTTCGATTCCAGATGCACCGCGCCACTAGCCCATTCCTCACAGGAATCATGGCGAGTAGCAATATTTGGCGTTTACCGACCTACACCTTTCTCTGGAACTTTCCACTGCATCAGTGGGTCTCCATATCGGTTGACGTGCAACGCAGCCAGTCATTTGTTTACATGGTCGATGGACAGCAGGTCCAGTCGTTCACTTTTAACTACCCAGTACTCCACGCGGCTCCTACGATGTTGACCGCCAATGGAACATTCGGCGGATCGGTGCGGAATGTGACGATGAACGTCACCCTCTTTCGCCAAGATCCGAGCCGGGTGCCCTACCTTCTCATCCGACTGGCCCAGTCGTTGGGAATCGTTGCCATCATTGCTGCGACGATCCTTCTCGCTCAACGCTTTCTGTCCAAGCTCATCCCCGCAGCGGTCCGAATCCAGCGACCCCTTGTTCTCACAACGTTTGGGGCAATGGGCATCGGGATTGTGATCAACATATTCTCGGACTTATTCCGCTTTCAGGCGACTACCGTTCCGGCAGTTGAGCGGAACATGTGGCTATATACTCAGTACGTACGCTTCAGCGATTTCTTTCAACCGTATCAGCTCTTGCACAGCCTAAATCCTTATAATATCCAACAGGGGAGCTATCCACCTGTTGGATATTGGATCTTGGCGCCCCTGCTGTGGATGAATCAGTACGCTGCGGTTTTTGTATTCCTTGCCCTTGTCATCGGTTTCCTGGTTTGGTGGCTCTTGAGATCGTTTACGGTGGGGATGCCTTACTTTCATCGATTCCTAATAGTGGCCGTCGCGATGCTTTCGCTTCCTGTATCGTTTGCCATTGATCGGAGCAATAATGACCTGATCATATTCATAATAGTCGTGCTCGGTATCGCCTCATTCGAAGAGCATCGAGACACGATGGCGGCCTTATGGATCGGATTGGCCGGCGCGGCAAAAGTCCTCCCCATCCTCTACCTCCTTCTCTTCCTTCGAGGCCGAAAACTGAGGTATATTGCACTTGGCATTCTTTTCGCAGGGGCTGCAACCCTGTTGGGGTTCGCTGGATTCCGCTATGACTTCTTTCGAAGCCTTGCTGGATTTAGGCACGCCACCTCTGCCTTACAAGGCCAGTACCGCAACGCATCCAATGCGACGGCATTGTATTTTAATGCCTCTGTCCTTGGCTGGGCCCAAAGCATCGGCTTGGCGATCAGTGGGAACAATGGAGCCCAAGCCGCCAACAACGCGATCAACCCGTTCATGCTACCTGTTGAGATTCTTTCCGGACTGGCGCTCGCTTGGTATCTACGGTGGCGTGAAGACTCCTTTTGGCGGAGCGTCACTCTCATCACCGTGGCGTTCATTCTGCTCAACCAGGTTTCGTATTACTACGACCTCCTCTTCCTTTTTGTGCCATTGTCTCTCTTTGTGAAGTATGCAACGATAAACAGAAGAGGTCTTATCATCAGTGTTCTCTTTGGATTTGTGCTTGCGCCCCGGGCTTACTTCTATTTTGGGAACAGTCGCGTCGACTTCAGCGTATTGACCACGGCACCATTGCTACTTGCCCTTGGTGTGGCTGTCGTCTACGACGGTTACCGAGAGCGAGCTAATCATGCTGTGGCGGGTTCGGTCATGGCTCCGGATGAGGCTTCAGAAGTGGCGGCATCCTTGTCTGGTTGACGACAATCAGTGACGCCGGTGACAGGAGGTGTGGTCGCCCTGCGCAGCGCCCCTGACGCGCCCCCAGGGAATCCGGTAATGGCAGCGGTGGCGCCGGTCAGATTGGCGATGGTGCGGTTGGTGTAAGTCCGGCGTGCGCCTGTCAGGTGGGCGCCGACGAACGAAGAGTCTTCCAGTTGGGCGTTGTTCAGGGTGGATTTGGGGACCATGAAGAGGTGGCCAGTTGGCAGGCAGAACGGATGACGTCGGAACGCCTGGCCGCTTCGGACGGCGTGGGGCCCTCTTAGCTCCGTGGAATCAGGGTGTTGGTACCCTCTCTCGCGTACGATCGAACCGTGCAACTGCCAGACGAGGCCCACACCTCCCTGCTCACACCCCCAGGTCGGTCGATCCACTTCATCCAGCTCCTTCGCGGGATCGGGGCACTCCTGGTGATGCAGTGGCATCTCTCGGGTTTCTGGCTGTCGGCGAATCACGAGACATGGGGACCGGAGACTATTTGGTACAACTGGGTCGCATCGCCATTTCATCTCTTCGCAAACGGTGGACACCTGGGCGTGATTCTTTTCTTCCTCGTAAGCGGGTACATCATCACGCACGTCTCGCAACGGGAGACCCACACGCAGTTTGGAGTGAAGCGGGTGTTCCGGATTCTGCCTCCGCTCGCCGTTGCCGTTGCCATCGCCCTGGTCTTCGAGTCGGCCCTCAATCTGCACGTGGGGATTCTCCCCGGCTTCAACACCGGCCATGGATTCTCGGCGTACTTCAAAAACGTGTTTCTTCTGAACTGGATCCTTGGGACCGGGTCCTCCTATCTGCTGGCGGTGACCTGGACCCTTGTCATCGAAGTCATGTTCTACGCGGTCACCTTCGCTCTGTTGGGCTACTCCCACGGCAGCCCGTTCGGAGCTACCTGGGTGATGTTCGGCATCTGGGCGATCTTCAATATGTGGTTGGTGCACTCCCCGCAGCTGCGCCACGTCGAGGACTTCGCGGTCTACGTGGCCTTCCTGATCTTTGGGCGCGCCCTCTACCTGTCCAATCGGCGGATCATCTCCCTCGCCGAAGGTGCGACTCTGTGTAGCGCCGTCGCGCTCTGCTTCATCCTCTTCTATTCGGTGACGCCGGTTGGTATCCAATCCCCTGAATGGCCCGGGCCACTCCTCGGCCCGACTGCGCCCGCTGCCACCTACCTGATCGCGGTCGTGGTGTTCATCGCCTTGATGCAGGTCCAGATGAAGCGGGTGATCCAGCCGTTCCGGTTCTTCGGTGACATCAGCTATTCGCTGTACCTGCTTCACATCCCCATCGGGTTCTTCATCATCGACCAGCTCCACAAGGACCACTACTCGTTCACGGTGTGCTTCCTTGCCGGTGCCGCAGGGTCGATCGCTGCGTCTTGGGTCTCCTTCCGTCTGGTCGAGGTGCCATCCCAGCGGTTGGCGCGCCGCCTCTTGGCAAGCCGCTCCCGCAGCTCGGAATCAGCCGGCGGCACGTCTCTGACCTGAGGACGCGGCTACGCCGTTCGTTGGCGAAAGACCGGATCGAAGGTCCTCGAGTCCATGGACGTGGCCCTCGCAGCTCCACCGCCGCAATGCTTCTGGCCCACCGTGGCCCGACCTATGCACCGCATGAGCTCGGAGCAACCTGTGGGGGAGTGCATCCTGTCGCCGGGACCTCTGTTCGCCACCCGCCAGCGCTCGTTCGTCTCGCCTCCGTACGGCAAAAGGGCGAGCCGCCACCTCTTGAACAACATCATGTCAGCCCATTGGTTGAGCACGCGGCAGCAGAGTATTCTGATTTGATGCTCGGGCGGGGTGAGTCAAGGCAGGGTGAGCCAAGCTCGAAAGCCGTGGCGTCATCCGATGGGTGCAATTCGTCCCTCGATCGGCGTGTGGGTTTCTTAATAGCGATTCTGGCTCCGTTCGGGCTCGCTCTCGTGACCGTGCGGATCCTGGCACCGCCACACGACCTGAAGCTCTTAGCTGGAAGTTTGATCGGACTCTACGTTCTCTACGCAATCGGAATCATTGCGTACTTTCCACGCAATAGGGTCGCCGCCGGCAGAGCCCCTTCCGGGATCGAGACTGCTGTACCTATTAATGAGCTGCGGAGATCAATCGATTGGCTCTTGCTATTGAGAGGTTTGGCCGCCGCCCTCGTATTCATAATGCACAGCGGAATCGTATTCGGACACGATTGGACTTTTGGTCATTCGCAATGGGCGTGGATTGCTCTGTCGCCCGCATGGTTGGGGATGCTGATGTTCTTCACCTTGTCTGGATATCTCATGGGAAAGAGTTTTTACGAGAGGAAGTACGATGAGACCCGACCGGGTGTTTGGCTCTATCTTCGTAATCGTTTTTTGAGGATTGTACCTCTCACCTTTACAGTAGCTTTGCTTATTGTTCTCTTGCAGCCACCGGATTGGTTGTTCTCGTCTGGGCTTGCAAGCCAGCTCGGAATTCGGATTGGCATGTTCTCATTCAACGGAGCATTGGCGCCAACTGGACTCGGGGCATTCTGGAGCCTCTCAACCGAGTGGCAGTTCTATCTGACAGTCCCGCTCGTATTTGTAATCGCACGAAAGATCTTGCGTGGGAATAGCTTGGTCAAACTATCTGCAGTGACCGTCCTTGTCATGGCAGGCGGAATTTGCATCCGATGGTTCTCTTGGAGTCGACATTCCGGATCAGCCGGTTTTGACCCATGGGTTTATACACCGCTTTATGCAAATTTTGACGTGTTTATATTGGGGTTCATTACCAATTGGTGGCGGCCTCACTTCAAGAGCATTGGTGGGCTCATGGCGCGCTCCTGGCCACTTCTACTGATCGTTGTTTATCTTGGGTACTCCTTTATCTCCTACCGGGCGGCAATTCTAGGCGACGTCCATTTGGGACCGACCTTCGCTCTGATTCTCCCGGCGGTGACTGCATTGCTCCTCGTACCAGTCATAGTCGGGATGGAATCGTTGAATTTGAGAGAATCCGTACGCAGCCAGCATCGGCGACGTACTGCTTTCGTCCTCTATTGGATCGGAGCACTCACGTTTCCCGTCTATCTGGTTCACACTGGGATACTCGAACAAATAGAGTTATGGATTCCTCATTCGCCGTATCTGGAGCGATGGGCACTCGGTATAATCTTCACATTCCTGGTGGCTTGGCTGCTCCACATCACCATCGAAAAAGCTGTTCTCCGCTGGCGTAGGCAACATTCAAAACCTGGATTCTCGCCGACCTATGGTCGCTTGCTCGGTCGGCTCGGTCTGATGCGAACCACCGATGTGAAAGAGCTTGAGCAGGAGCACAGCCGGCTCAAGCAGGTTGCGGCCGACCAGGCCCTCCTCATTATGGCGTTGGAGAGTGAAGCTGAGGAAAGCGACGTCCACCCCTGATGGCGGATTGGCACGTGAAGCTCTCGCAGATGGTGAACACGCCGTCCGTTCAGGGCTTCCTACATCCCGCTCAGATCTGAGGAGCCAGTCATCGGACGTCGAATAGTGTGTGGCCGATGGTCCGGCGGTTGCCGGTCGAACGTTCCCAGTTGTGGTGGCAAGCATCGGCCAACTGCTGGGGAAACATCGACCGGTGTTCGGTATTCGTAGCCTGGCTGAGTTCGCCCCGGGCATCGCCCTCGACCTGCTGAGTCGGTCGTCGTAGAGCGGGGTCGATGGCAGTCTTGGGTGGCTGGGTCACCGACCGTTGCGATCGAAAGCAGCTGGTTGTCATGGGGACGTCTGGTCCATCGGCAGGCACGGCCGCTTGCGTCAGAAACCGTTGCGACCAGTCCGAGGTCGCGATTACCATCTAAACGGCAAGAGCCGCAATCTTTGTGTTTGGCAACGTCATTTTGGCCAGGATGTTCTTCGGCGGAACGGTTCCGCCTCATGAATGAGCGCTGAATAGCAAGGGGGGTATGCGCGCCGATGCAACAGCCCGAGGCGGATCAAGACGAAATTGTGCGGAGGAGGGATGACCTTTATTTGAAGGTTGCCATAGTGGCTCTGGTCTTGTTGGGGGTGAATCTTGCTTTAGGGTGGATCCTTCAATACTATTTCAACGAATCCCTCCTCTCCCAGATTTCATTTATGGCACGCGACCCCTCGTGGGTTCCGATTGGAACCCACTTCAGTCCTGCTCTGGGCGTCCATTACTTCGGCGACTTCGAGATAATCGTTGGGGAAGCGGCGGGTCATATCTCCCCATTTAGCTCCGGGTACACGGTACCAGCGGCTTACGGTCCTGCGGGCATTGCTGTTGTTGGGGTCTTGCACGGTATTTTCGGATGGCCAGGATCAGTCTTCGTGTTCCTGATCGCATCCCTTCTCGCATTCCTTTGGGGCCTAGCACGATTGCTAGGACCTTCGCTCAGCGCTCGGCTTTTGGCCATCCTGCTGTTATTTTCTGCGGGCGTTCTCTTTTGCCTCGATCGAGGGAACCTCCAGATCCTCCTGGCCGCGCTCTGCGTATGGTTCGCAGTTGGATTGCTGGAGAACCGTCCAATTCTGATGATTGTCACCCTCGCGTGCGCGCTCGCCATCAAGTTCTATGTTGTACTGCTGATACTTGTACTCGTACGTCAGAAGCGCTGGCGCGACATCGGGCTAGTGGCGGGACTCACGGCGGTGTTGTACGCCGTCGGGTTCGCGTTTTTCAGTGGAAGCTTTTTTGGGAACATCAAGGGTTTCGTGAGCAATAACCTCACGTTTGCCGGAAACGGTGGAGTGGGCATTGGTCCTGGATGGGTTCTGGGTCGTGTTTCAGCCGCCGCTGCCGTGTTCAAACCTCTGTACTTGTTCTGGGGTATGCCGACCTTTCTGAAGATTGTCAAACACCATCCTGGCTACATCCAGATACCCGGCCTGCTCATCGCATGCGCCGGCCTGTTGATCATCTGGTGGGCCAAGAGTCCGTTCGAATACGGGCTTGTAGCTGCCTTGGCGATGATTCAGCTGGTTCCCGCTGCGAGCAGTCCCTATGTTGAGATGAACATGGTCATTGAACTCTGCCTTCTCTTGCGAGTGCTCTCGTCGCAGTCGGGTGACGGGAACGAATCCGGGGTGCCTCGGCCCATTCTCATTCTCTGCGTGGCGCTGCTCGTTCTCGGATCGGCGCCGTGGTTCGGTATCGTCCATGGAAGATTCGGCGCTTCAACAAACGTAAGCCAATTGTTGTCCCCGATAACCAACAGCGGCGTGGTGTTGGCCCTTGCGATTAGCTTGGCCCGATCCCGTCGCAGAACCCATCGTGCCTTGAAGGCAACCTCACTTCAACCTGAACCGGTCGCCGGGGAGTCTCAGTTGCCCGCGCCTGTGGGCGCGGACACCGACGTTTGAGGGACTAATCATCCGAGTCGGCCCGCAACTTGTGACGGACTCCTTTCGCGGCCCTCTGTGTCGTCAAGCGAAGGAGAGCATCGACTCGTTGGAGCCGTTCCGCCGGGGCGCCATTGTGACCGGCGAAGGAACGGACATCCGACATTGGCCCCGCCGCCACTGGCTCAACCAAGTGCAATGCTTATTGCACCCCCATAGCGTCTATCCTTTTGGGAAGATGTCAAAGGCGATCGGTCGGCCAGTTGAAGAGTCGTTCGGAACTCCGGCGAGAGGGGGTGCCCATGCGGACCCGAGTCCACTCCCTTCTATCAGCGTGGTCGTGCCGGTTTACAACAGCGCACAGACGCTGGAGCCCTTGGTCGAGCGGTTGTCTACGGTCCTATCGACATGTTCCAGGACCTACGAGATTATTCTCGTGGATGACGGAAGCAAAGACACGAGCTGGGATGCGATCACCAATCTCGCAAAGAACCGAAATGAGTGTCGCGGGCTCGGACTGACTCGAAACTACGGACAGCATAATGCCGTTTTGGCAGGGGTACGATCCGCCCGATACGAAGTGGTTGTCACGATAGACGACGATCTCCAAAATCCCCCAGAGGAGATTCCTACACTTCTTGCCGGTTTGACCTCAGACACTGACGTCGTTTATGGGGCTCCTCGTGGAGCGGGTCACGGCATTGCCCGTAGGCTCTCGTCACGGGTTACGAAACAGATACTCAAGGGCGTGATGGGAGCTGAAGTCGCCACTAAGGTCAGCGCGTTCCGCGCGTTCCGCACCATGCTTCGCGATGGGTTTTCTGATGCCGGTGGGCCAACCATCAGCATCGACGTCCTATTGAGTTGGTCAACGACGCGGTTTCAATCGGTTAGTGTCCACCACGACAAAAGAGTCGTCGGACATTCGAACTACACTTTCCGTCAGCTGGCCCGTCACGCGCTCAACATGTTGACAGGATTCAGTACTCAACCCCTCCGGCTGGCTAGCTTTATCGGTTTTGCCTTCACGCTCATAGGAATGGGTGTACTGGCTTACGTTCTCGTCAGCTACTTCGAAACAGGTGGAGTCGTTCCCGGATTTGCCTTTCTCGCTTCGATCATCGCTGTGTTCACCGGTGCGCAGCTCTTTACGATAGGTATCATTGGCGAGTATCTGGCGCGCATGTTCGACCGAATGATGCAAAGGCCGTCCTATCTCGTTGGACGAGCAACTGGCGATCGGAAGCGTCAGCCGTGACGGACCTTTCAAACGACCTTCTCAACGCTGTTCCGGAAACGTCCAGCTATCCAATTCCCTTCAACTGGCCATGGCAATCGGGCCACGAGCTTGAGTACATCGCAGAGGTCATACGGTCCGGTCATCTTTCCGGCGATGGTCCGTTCACGCGTCGCTGTCAGGACGTTCTGCGAGATGATTTTGGCCAGCACCACGCGCTCCTCACGACATCATGCACGGACGCTCTAGAAATGTGCGCTCTCATGCTGAATCTTCAGCCTGGTGATGAAGTGATTGTACCTAGTTTCACCTTTGTATCGACGGCAAACGCATTTCTGATCCATGGAGCGAGGCCGATATTTGTCGATGTGGATCCGCAGACACTGAATATCGACCCTCAGTGCATCGCGAATGCCATAAGCGACAAGACTCGGGCCATCGTCGTCGTTCACTACGCCGGGGTCGGCTGCGAGATGCGAGAGATACTCGCAATGGCCCGTGCTCGTGGGATCATGGTCATTGAAGATAACGCGCACGGGCTTGGCGGCACGTACGGAGGAAGCCCACTCGGGTCTTTCGGATCGCTGGCGACTCTCAGCTTTCACGAGACGAAGAACTTTTCTTGCGGCGAGGGCGGGGCTCTCATCGTTAATGACGAGTCGCTGACGGAGCGCGCTGAAATAATCCGAGAGAAGGGAACTGATCGGTCGCGCTTCTCTCGCGGTCAAGTTGACAAGTACGGCTGGGTCGATGTGGGGTCGAGCTTCCTCCCAGCAGAGATCCTGGCCGCGCATCTTCTTGCTCAGCTGGAGGCCGGGTCGACCATTCAGTCGAAAAGGGAGGCGATCTGGCATCGGTACGAAGACGGACTCGCTGACTGGGCAGCTGCGAACGGCGTCGCCACGCCTCAAGTGCCCGCCGGTCGGCAGCAGGCGTTCCACATGTATTACATGCTTATGCCATCGCTCGATGGGCGCCAGAGCGTGATCGACCATCTGAAACGGCATGGAATCCTGGCGGTGTTTCACTACCTGCCTCTGCATCTTTCGCGCATGGGGCGTGGCCTTGGGTACTCGGCGGGTGATTGTCCCGTAACGGAAGACGTGTGTGACCGTCTCCTACGTCTACCGTTTTTCACCGGATTAACCCCCGATCAGCAGGCGGAAGTGATCGCCGCAGTGCGGAATGTGGAGGTCTAGCCATCCGGGGCTCAGCAGCCCGACATGCTAAAAAGAGCTACCATGGATGACCTGACGGTCCTCGTGCTCGGCTTGGGGGGCAATGTCAGCCAGGGCATTCTGAAGGCGCTACGCCTGAGTTCGTTGCCGATCAGAGTTGTCGGAGCCTGTGTGAGCCCCGAATCGGCTGGTCTGTACGGCGCTGATCGGGCTCTGATCTCACCACCCGCAGCGGACCCCATGTTCTTGGATTGGCTGGTAGACACCTGCCGAGCGGAAGATGTCGACGCCGTTCTTACCGGAGTGGAGCCAATCCTCGAGGTTCTTGCAGGACATGAGGATCTGGAAGCGGCAGCTGCGGCTAAATTCATCGTGAGCTCTCCCGCCGTGCTTGCGGTGGGCGACGATAAAGTGGCGACCTCCAAGTGGCTAAAGGAGCGCGGCTTCGGGTTCGGGCGCTGTGCCCGCACCGAGGATATTGAAGAGATCCGCCGCCTCGCCGCGGAATGTGGATTTCCGCTGATTGCCAAGCCTCGACGGGGTAAAGGTAGCTATGGGATCACCGTCATCGACAACGATGCCGAGCTTCAAAGATTTGTCCGAACTCCCGATTACATGGTCCAGGAATACCTTGGCTCCCCCGACGCGGAATTTACGGCGTCATGTTGGAGCGACAACGTTGGACGAGTACGCGGCTGCATCGTCATGCGGCGAAGGCTGACTGCTGGTACGACAACGGCCATCTCAGTCGACCCGTTGCCTTCTGTCCGGGATGAAGCCATACGCATCGCGAGCGAACTCAAGCCGGTCGGCCCGTGCAATGTCCAAATGCGTCTGGTAGGCGACCGCCCAGTGTGCTTTGAGATCAACGTGCGGTTCTCGGGAACGACACCGATGCGTGCCCGACTTGGATTCAACGATGTGGAGGCCACACTCCGGCACTATGTGCTCGGCGAAACAGCCCGCGATCTTCCTGAGGTCAAATCTGGTCAAGCACTCAGGCTGTGGCGCGAGATCTATCCGGATCCAAAGACGATGGGTGCCCTCGAAGGTGCTGGTGTTTTGGATAATCCCGTCGACTCCATCGACTCATTTGATGGCTGGCAATTATCTCGATGAGGGTCCTTGTCACCGGCAGTACGGGTCAGGTTGGTCGTGCAATCGCAACGCAGCTGAATGCCAGCGGCCATCAGGTTGTAGGGGTATCCCGACACCCGACTCCGAGCGTGGCTGGTGAACACGTTGTCGCGGACATCTCTGATCCAAAAGCAGTAGATGTGGTAATCGCCGCGGCACAACCATGCGACGCTGTGGTGCACGCGGCAGCCTCTTTGGACTACAACGCCGATGCCCCTTCAATCTCAGCGACAAACTGCTGGGGAACTCAGGCTGTCCTTGCGGTCGCGCGTAGATGGGGTGTGGAACGGTTTGTATATATAAGTACGGTGTCCGTGGTAGGGCGCCCCTATGACTTGCCCGTTACTGAGGACCACCCCACCCGACCCTTTCTCGCATATCAAGCGTCCAAGTTGTACGGCGAACATCTGGTTACCATTGCTCACGATGAAGGGATGAGGGCCGCGTCCCTACGGATCACAGCACCGATCGGACCAGGGACGCCATCGGGACGAATTGTTAGCGTCTTTGTCAAGAACGCTCTGAACGGCGTGCCATTGGTTCTTACTGGGCGCGGAACCCGGGAGCAGAACTTTGTCGACGTGCGCGATGTTGCCGCCGCTGTTGATCTTTGCCTGGACAGAGCGCCTACGGGGGTACTCAACATCGGTGGAAATCGAGCAATCTCAAACGTGGATCTGGCAAAGACCTGTATCCAAATACTCGACTCTGGGTCGGAGATCACGTTCGCCGGTGAGGACAAAGAGGAGGGCCTCGTGTGGGATATTTCAATCGCTCGAGCCCGATCGATCATCGGCTTCTCACCAAGATACGGCATCGAGAGTTCGATTCGAGCCCTAGCCTCGGAATTCTGATGCGTGTCGTTGTCATCGGCGATGTACACGCCAATGTAGAAGCACTAACCGCTCTTGCTGACCTTCTCGATGATGCGGATCAGATCGTTTGTGTTGGAGACGTGGTGGGGTATTACTGCCAGGTAAATGAAGCCATTTGCGCCATGCGCGAACGAAACGTCCTCTGCGTGGCCGGAAACCACGACAGGTTCGTTCTCCGGCCGGTGGTCGTTCCCAACAACCCGGCTGTGCAATTCGGAATCGAGTTTGCAGCCTCGGTGATCACGCAGGAGAATCGACACTGGCTTGCTGAGTTGCCGCTGACATGGGGTGGCGACATCGGCGGGCTGACCTGGTTGTTATTTCATGGTAGTCCTTGGCGTCCGACGACCGACTACATCTATCCGGATTCACCGCTGTTACCTCGGCTGGCGGAATTCGACTACGACATCATTTCGTTCGGCCAGACTCACATACCGACGTACCACGGCGACGATCGGCCGGTACTGCTCAATCCGGGTTCCGTCGGTCAATCTCGGCACCGTCCTGGGCTGGCATGCGCTGCAGTCGTCGATACAGACTCCTTGACGGTAGATATGGTGGAGCGGCCTTACGACTTTGCGCCGGTGCTTGAGCTCGCGAGGGAGCATGGAGCCGGAAGGTGGATCACTAAGCATCTCGGGTCGGAGGACTGAACCCACGTGGGGTTCTCAATTCATGGGAGGTCTCGAAACGGTGATCCGCAATTTGCATCCGCAATCCCTGACCGTCGTCGATCAACTGTTCGGAGTGGTAGCCGTTAACCTGACAGCGATGGCCTTGGGACGTTAAGCGATTGGATGAGGGAGTTGCCGTGGACAAGGTAGAGGCTGGTGGGTCACCTGAGCTGACCAGACTTGCTAGGCTTGGATGGAATGCTGCAGCCATGGCACCAATCATCGACGGCGTGCGTTTCATCGGTGACAAAGTTGATGTTCACTATCCGGATGGAGGCCTCGCTGCACTCGGCTTGGACGGTGGCAGTAGCTACTGGTTTGACCATCGAGCACAGGCAGTAATTCGTGCCCTTGTAACCACCAGCGACGCACGGTCAATCTGGGACATCGGTGCTGGAGCCGGTTCGATGTCTCGGCGCCTTGTCCGAGCGGACTACGACGTCGTTGCGGTTGAGCCGATTCCCGATGGAGCACGAGCGATCGCGAGGCAAGGAATTGAGGCAGTCTTTTGCAGCTCCCTCACTCAGCTGAGTCTGCCCGGCAGCTCGCTGCGTATCGTCGGGCTGTTTGACGTGGTCGAGCACATCGAGGACCCAACGGAGCTGCTGACGGAGGTCCATCGCGTATTGGAACCAGACGGAGTGGTCGTCCTCACGGTGCCTGCATTCCCGGCTCTTTGGAGTGATGAAGACGAAATAGCTGGGCATAAGCGGCGGTACCGGAGACCTTATCTGGACCGTTTCATGGCGTCGCTCGGCTTCAGCAAGGTGGATTCGCAGTACCTCTTCGCTTCACTCTTGGTGCCGGCGGCGTTGATCCGGGTGATCCCGTACAAATTGGGCCGACATCGCAGCCAAGAAGCGAGCCTCGCTGCGTCGGCTAGCCAACTGGCACCAAGCCCGACGGTCGATCGGGCGATGCGCGGACTCCTTCATATTGAGAGCATCATTGCGAAACGAGTTCGTCTTCCTTTCGGAACAAGTGTGATGGGACTGTATCGCCGCTCACAATGCTGAAGTTGGGTATGGGCGTTCCACGAAGGTCGAGATCCGAGCGAAGATCCTTGCGGTTGCATGTAGCAGCCGCCCGATGTCGACCGCGACACAGATCCTGATGCCGCCGTCACGGGGATCGCCTCGTCCGGCGCGTGCCTACTGTTCCGTGGTTGCCAGTTCCTCCGTGCGGGAGTTACGTCGAGCACCGCCATCCGGAGCGCGAGCAAGGAGCCTCGTCAGCGTGGCGCTTCGGGGAGCGAGCAGAGCCTCTTTGACAAACAGTTGGAGGGTGATGATGCCCCATGCTGGATCCAGAGTGGCCCCGCCGCCGCTTGATCCCCGTCAGATCTGACCTAGCTGGCAGAGACTGGACTAGTCCCTGAGCCCGGCTTGTCGACGTTGACCGCAGCTATGGGCGATAAACCAAATCTGGAACCTGTGGAAATGCGTCTCGGGAAGCTCGCCGCGCTCAATCACCGGTCCCTGGCCGCGTCGTGGGCGAGAGGAATGGTCAGTGGTCTCACTGCGAGGAGTTCCTCTGCCTCAGGACGCAGAGTCCCAGCCAGGTCGACGAACGCGAAAGTCAAGAAGTTCTCGTTCCACTAGATTGGGCGAGATGCTCGATGCCTTTGCACGCCATTGGCGCCGCCACTACAACACCCCACATGGCAAGAAGGTGCTTCGCTACACTCTGGTTTCGGTCATTTCGACCGTGTTTGGTTTCACTTTGCTTGGGATCGTATTCGGTGTGTTCCATCTGTGGAGCGAGGTTCCAAGCGCACTATTCGTGAATCTGGTGGGGATTGTGCCCAACTACTACCTCAATCGCAACTGGGTGTGGAGAAAGACTGGTCCCTCTCATTGGAGGCGTGAGGTTCTGCCGTTCTGGGCAGTCTCGATCGCCGCAATCCTCCTGTCGATTGTCGCCGCCCAAGTGGCACACCAGATCAGCACCGCCCACCATTTCAGTCACGGCGAGGCGACGGCGCTCCTCCTTTCGGTCACGCTCGCCGTCTTCGGGTTCCTGTGGGTGTTCAAATACCTTGTCTTCAGCCGGTTGTTTAGCCTCGATGCAGTGCAACTCGGCGATGAATCGGTGAGTGTATGAAAATCGTGGCGACCTCTGGCCGAGGGAACCTGTTGTTTGATCCCATTGGAATTCTGGAAGTGAGCAGCCAAGGGGTGAGACTCGGTTGTCGGGATGCGAGCAGATGAGTCATGGTGGGCGGCATCGGTAGCTCTGTTGGCTGCGTCGTTCGGGCTGACGTGATGGGGTGGCGGCGGACCACGCTAGAAGCCTGAGTCGGTCCTGCCCACGGTGCTAACACTTTGGTGTCGTTGCGGGAACGAGTGGGGTCAAGTGCCGGTGACGAGGTCCACGAAGAAGTAGTGGGGGTCCACCGGCCCAAGGTCGTTCTACGACTTCAGGTGGAGCATTACTCATTTCCGGCCAGCGCGACCCAAATGTTCACCATCAAGCAGACTCGGAGCTATGACGTCTCAGGACGGCTCGCAAGCCATCCAATCCAAGCTCCTACTCGAGGGCGGCGATCCTGGACCGGTCGGCATACTTCGGCTTCAACCGGTCCCACAACTTCGCGGTCGCAGACAGATCGACTACCGCGACGGCAAAACAGAGGAGCAACGTCACGACATCTCCCCGTCCTTCTTGAGGATTGTGGCGCGCTCTTCGCAACCGAACGGGCGCTGTGTTGACCATCTGCGAGAGCTTCACGTGCCAATCCGCCATCAGGGGTGGACGTCGCTTTCCTCAGCTTCACTCTCCAACGCCGCAATGAGGAGGGCTTGGTCGGCCACAGTCTGCTCGAGCCGGCTGTGCTCCTCCTCAAGCTCTTTCACGTCGGTGGCTCGCATCAGACCGAGCCGATCGAGCAAGCGACCATAGGTCGGCGAGTATCCAGGTTTTGAATGTTGCCTACGCCAGCGGAGAACAGCTTTTTCGACGGTGACGTGGAGCAACCAGGCCACGAGGAGTGTGGAGATGATGCCAAGCGCCCATCGCACCAGATACGGGGAATGAGGGAACCATAACTGGAACTGCCAGAGTATCGCGGCGTGAACCAGATAGACCGGAAACGTAAGGGCACCAATCCAATAGAGGACAAAGGCAGTACGTCGCCGATGCCGGCTGCGCAAGGTCTCTCGCAAGTTTAGTGATTCCATTCCGACTATGACTGGAACGAGAAGCAGCGCAGTCACAGCAGGTAGGAACACAGCCAAGGTCGGCTGCCAAGCGGGCCTGAATAAGACCATTGCTTGGTAGGCGATAAAGGAGTACCCCAGGTAGATGGCGATCAGTAGTAGCGGCCAAGAGCGAGCCATTAGCGCGCCGATGCTTTTGAAGTGAGGCCGCCACCAATTCGTCAGAAATCCCAGCATGAATACATCGAAATTTGTATAAAGCGGCGTATAAACCCATGGGTTCCAACCGGCTAATCCGCCATGTCGACTCCATTCAAACCAGCGGATGTAGATTCCACCTGCCATGATAAGGAGGGTGACGGCAGAGAGCTTGACCAAGCCGTTATTACGAAAAATAGTTCTTACAACAACAAAGACGACTGGGACTATCAGATAAAACTGCCACTCGGTTGCAAGGCTCCAGAATTGCCCCAAGCCATACGGCGTCGGCCCAACTTCAACCCATCTGTTGAACGTGAACGAGCCGATCCGCACTCCGAGCTGCTTTGCGAGCCCAGACGAAAACAGCCAGTTCGGCGGCTGCAAGAGAACAATAAGCAAGGCCACTGTAAATGTCAGGGGTACAATTCTCAAGAAGCGATTTCGCAGATAGAGCCAAACACCCGGCAGGCTCTCGTCATACTTCCTCTCGTAGAAGCTCTTTCCCATAAGATATCCAGAGAGCGTGAAGAACATCAGCATTCCCAACCATGCTGGCGACAGAGCAATCCAGGCCCACTCTGAACCACCAAGTTTGAAATCGTATCCGAGTATGCCTCCGCTGTGCATGACGAATACGAGGCCGGCGGCGAGACCTCTCAATAGCAACAGCCAATCGACTGATCTCCGTAGTTCATTAATAGGAACTGCCGTTTCGATCCCGGATGGGGCTATGCCAGTGGCTGCCCTACTGCGTGGGAAGTAGGCGATGATTCCGATTATGTAGAGAACATAGAGTGCGATTAAGATTCCACTTAAAAGCACCAGATGGCGCACCGGCGACACGACCCGCACGGTCACGAGAGCGAGACCGAACGGAGCCAGAATTGCCATCAAGAAACCCAGACACCGACGGAACCGCAATTTGGGCCTGCCGCTCCCCCCGGGCATCGAATCAGAATACTCCAGGTGCCGTGCTCCAACCAACGGATGTTCCCGGTGATCAAGCGCTGTCGGCTCGCTCTTTGTTGCGAAAACCCCGCACCGATACCGACCTTGCCCTCAAACGAGTCTCGCAACTGGGCAAATGACCTCCGGACAAGGACTGCCCGATCGAAGCCCATTTCGCTCGGACGGACCCTCATCCGTTGGCGACGTCAGATCGCCACCTGGCATGAGGCCCTCGGCACGACGGGGGCCCACCGATGCGGTCCACAACTTGATCAAGCATGAGAGGGGTGCCGCCTTCGGCTTTATGTCCTTCCGGAACTACCGGATCCGCTCACTCCTCTACGCCGGCAAGCCCAACTGGTACCTGCTCTCAGAGGTCATATCTCGCTGACCGCGGAGAGCCGGTTTGGTCGATCGAAAATCAGCCCCGATCTGCCGGGAAATGAAACCGATCTGCTACGGGGAACCCACAAAGTTGTGCCCATTGTGACCAGCAAGGTCGTAGAGTTGTCCATGACGTCATTGGGAACATGTTTCGATGATGCCGGTACGAAAAGGAGCCCGATGTGAAGGCAGTGATACTGGCGGGGGGCAGGGGAACCCGACTGACCGAAGAGACGGTCGCACGTCCCAAGCCGATGGTCGAGGTTGGCGGGCGTCCGTTGCTTTGGCATATCTGCCGGTTGTATGCGGCGCACGGCATCACTGAGTTCGTGATCTGTTGCGGCTATCGGGGATATGTCATCAAAGAGTTCTTCGCCAACTACTTCCTCCACATGTCAAACGTCACCTTTGACCTCCGCGAGAACCGGATGGAGGTCCACCAAACCATGGCTGAGCCGTGGCGGATCACTCTCGTCGACACGGGCCTCGACACGCAGACCGGAGGCCGTCTCAAGCGGATCGCCGACTACGTTGCCGACGAGGACTTCTGCTGCACGTACGGCGATGGTGTGGCCGATGTGGACATCACGGCGCTTGTCGAATTCCACCGGTCCGAAGGTCGTCTTGCCACCGTCACCGCTGTTCAGCCGCCCGGTCGATTCGGCGCACTGGTGATCGAGGGGAGCCAGGTTACGACGTTTCTCGAGAAGCCCCACGGAGACGGCAACTGGATCAATGGAGGATTCTTTGTCCTGTCTCCCAAGATTCTCGACGACATCGAGGGTGATGAGACTCTTTTCGAGCAGGGTCCGCTGGGGCGCCTTGCTGACGCCGGCCAGCTGTCGGTCTTCCTTCACCAGGGGTTCTGGCAACCTGTCGACACGCTGCGCGAGTTGCAGCTTCTCGAGGCGATGTGGGCAGCCGGCGACGCTCCGTGGAAGGTCGACTGAGGTCTCGAGGCAGACGGAGGCAGGCGTCAGATTCCCATGTAACGAGCGGTGTCCTCGATCTGTTGCGGCAACGTCTTCATCTCGATTCCGTAGGACCTGGCCAAGGCGTTGATCGTGGTTGAGTCGCCGACATAGCGATCGACCTGATTGCCATCGAGAGGCGGACGCTCAATCGACATTCCTGGCGCACCCAGGACCGAGGCTGCCAACTCGGCCAGTTCACCGACCTCGATCTCCCGCTCGCCTGCTGTATCAAATGCCGGGAGCAGCTCAGGTTCTTCCCCCAACAGGATGGCGAAGGCAAGGTCGACGAGGTCCTCGACGTGCACATAAGAACGCACGACCGGCTTGGTCGCATGAAGCCGAATCGGTCCGCCACGTCCGATGTCGCTGATGATCGATCCCAGCACGAAATGCTCCGGTTTATTCAGAAACGGTCCCGCCAGGTTGAACAGGCGAGGGATCACCACGCGGGGGATCCCCTCGTCTCCCGACCCCTGAGCGATGTCCAGAAGCCAGCGTTCGTCCCGTGCCTTCAAGACGCCGTAGGGGTTGGTCGCCAGGTCGTCTCCCTGGTAGACGGCACCGGACGATACCAACAGCACGCCGAGCGGATGAGCCCCCACCACGTAACCCCGTATCAGCTCGGAGATCTCTTCGTTGCGAGCGATGTACTCGGTCGACACCCAGTTGAGAAACATGTTCTCTGGTGGCAAACGCATAGTGGACCAGTAGGTGGGGACCGATGCGCAGTCGGGGGAGCTCCCGCAACGGATACGCCTCCAGCTGCGTACCCGAACGAAGGGTCACCGACCGACGGGATGAAGCAAAGGCATGAACCCGCGACCCCACATTCACACCGAGGGTCGACTCCAGCATCTCCAGCGTTGCCTGGCCCAACCAACCGCCGGAGCCTGTCACAACAACATCAAGCCCCGATTCAACCAACCGTCCTCCTGTGACGCATGAGAAGTCCAACGGCCTCATGGCTTACTCCCGAGAGGGGCGACAGTCGTCAAATGTCAGCGAGGACTTGTCGGAGTGCATCTCTCAGCAGCGGAATCGATGCTGGTTCGAGCGGAAGATCGATGAATCGGATCTGACCGATGTATTCGGGAACGACCAGCTTCAAGATGGTTCCTTCGACCTTCTTGTCACGAGCAAGTACATCAAGAATCTCGTCGAGCGAAACCTCGGACAGAACTGAGCGCACTCGGTCGGGAATGATCGGTCCACCGACCCGTAGCAGTTGCGCTAATTCCTCCTCGGAGAGCATGCCTCGCCGGTGGCTGATCTCGGCTTCCACCAGAACCCCCACCGCCACAGCGATGCCGTGGGGAATGGAATGCCTCGTTATTGCCTCCAGCGCATGGCCGATACTGTGACCGAAATTCATCGAACGCCGCAGGTCGAGCTCGAACTCGTCTACTTCAATCACTGCTCGCTTCACGGACAAGCCGGCCTGGATGAGCTCGTCGAGGATCAGGAGGTCTCCAGCAGCCGCCAAGGGTCGGAGGCGTTCGAAGCTTTCCAGAAACTCAGGTCCTCCGATGATGCTCAAGCGAAAGACCTCGCCCATACCGGAGAGCAGGTCCTCCTCGGCCAGAGTGGAGAGAAATCCTGTGTGGACGACGATCCGCCGGGGAGCGGAAAAGACGCCTACGAGGTTCTTTGCCCCGTGAAAATTGAGACCGCTCTTGGCCCCGATACAGCTGTCTGCCTGCGCCAGCATGGTGGTGGGCACATAGGCCCATGGGACCCCGCGCTTGTAGACACAAGCGGCAAATGCGCCTACGTCCTGGACGATGCCGCCCCCGATGACGACCAGGACAGAGCTCCGGCTCACACGTTGTCCATCCATGAAGTCGACAACGGCGAGTGCACTCTCGACACTCTTGAACTCCTCGGTTGCTTCGACGATCATCTTCGGGACACTGTCCAAGGCTTGGGCATCGCTCAGATGCGCCTCCAGGGCGCGGCGATCGGCGAGGACCACCGGGTGCGAGGCGTCCGATACCAGCTCATCGATCGTGGCGCTCAGAGGTCGGGCCGAGGCAAACCAGACCTGGTAGGGGCGGGGTGACGACTGCACCGACAGCACGTCGCCGTCCCCGATGTCGAGGGGCGCATTGAACTCAGTATCTTGGATTCGGAAAGTCGGCACTGGGTCAGCCCCTCCCACCATCGATCGAGAATCCCCCGTCCACCACCACGTCCTGACCGGTGATGTACCGATTGTTGGCTGAACCTAGAAAGTAGACGATTTCGGCGACATCCTGCGGCGTTCCCAATCTCCGCATTGGAACTGCCGACGTGAGCCTTGCAATTGTCGCATCGTCATTGTTCGCTCGAGTCAATCTGGTATCGATATATCCCGGCGAGACCGCATTCACCAGCACCCCCTGTTCCGCCAGCTCGAGGGCGAGCGTCTTCACGACGCCGACCAATGCGTGCTTGGACATGGCATAGGGCAGACGACCGACGCGAGAGAGAAATCCGAAAATGGATGACAGCACGACCATTCGCCCTTCCTGGGCTACCAGTTCGGGCAGAACCCGTCTGGCCACATGCAAGAAGCCCTCGACGTTTGCCGCAAAGCACTCCCTGATCTCCGCGTCGGTGAGCTCGGCGAAGACCTTCGGATAATTCAGGCCCGCCGAATGGACCACAATCCCGATGGAAGGATGCGGACGATCGAACCATGCATCGATGGCCTCGGGTTCGGTGAGATCGAAGTCCGCTCGACCGACAGCCAGGACTTGGTGTCCAGCCGCCGCGAACCGTTCAGCAATGGCTGACCCGATGTCTCCCCGGCCGCCGAGGACTAATACGGCTGGGGGCACAGGACCTTACTCATCCACCAAAGGGATCAACATGTTCTGACTCAACTCGGCACGAGGCAGAAACGGAGCAAGATCCTCGAGAGGAGATGAGACCATTCGACCGTCTTCCAACTGCCGTGAGGCCAATTTGGGCGAGAAGGGCTGCTCGGGATCGAGCATGACCTCCAGAAGTTGTGGTCCTTCGCCGGCGAGCAAGTCGTGGATGCTGTCGGTCAGCTCGTGGTGGCTCGCACAGCGATGTACCTGGAAGCCAAACGCAGCCCCGAGTCCGGCTGAAATCGGGAAATGTCAGTCCTGACTCCGGGCCGCAGCCAACGATGTTGTCGGGGAAGTAATTCTGCTGGGTCTGGCGGATAGAGCTGTACCCATTGTTGTTCAGGACGATGAGCTTGATCGGAAGTCGATTTCCGGCGATCGTCTGCAGTTCTTGCAAGTTCAACATGATGCTGCCGTCGCCGGCCAAGCAGATGATCCGTTCGTTGTCGGAACCATAGTGAGCACCGATTGCGGCGGGGAGGTCGTATCCCATGGAGGCACAGCCGGAGTTCGTGTACAGCCTCTGGTCGGGCTTGATGTGGGCAGCCTGGAAGGTCACGACGCAAGCGGTTCCGTCACCCGTCACGACGACGTCACCCTCGTCGAGTTCCTCGAAGAGGGCCTGAATGAAGCAGTAAGGGTTGACAGGCTCGTCGGTTTTCGAATACTCGGCAAGGACCACGGGGTAGCGCACCAGCCTCTCGCGGCACCAAGCCAAGTACTCCTCATGTGCAGGCTGGGCCGTGTGTTCCAGCGATTCGAGCTGTGCGAGTGCCTCGGTGAGATTGGCATGGATTGGCAGGTCGATCGACAGGGTCGGCTTGTCCAGTTCAGCCTGGTCGATATCGATCATGACGGTGTAGGCCGCGCGTGCGAACGCTTCCCAGTTGTAGCTGATCTGCCTGACATTGAGTCGGCTGCCCAGGACCAACAGAAAGTCTGCATTCTGAACGGCAAAGTTCCCACTCCGATCACCGACGGTTCCAGGTCGGCCGACGTAGAGCGGGTGGTCGTTCCAAAGCACGTCATGAGCGTTCCAACCGGTTACGACCGGAATGCCGAGCTTGTCGATGACCCGCAGGAACGCTTCATATGCACCCGACATCCGAACGCCGGCACCGGCCAGAATGACCGGCCGTTCGGCGGATGCCAGGTGCCGCAACGCAATGCGCAGCTGGTCGGCCAAGGCATCCCCGGTGATGAGTCCGACCTCCGCAGAAAGGCTCGCCCCAGGGCCGTCCGATGCCGGATCAAATCCGCGCAATGACCCCGGGTCGATTGTGGCAGCCTGGACGTCAATCGGGACGTCAACCCACACCGGCCCGGGCCGACCGTTGCGGGCAAGCCATAGTGCCCGCTCCACGACGAAACGGGTCTCCTCGGGATCGTCGAGCAACGAGGCGATCTTGCACACGGGGGAAGCCATGGCGACGATATCGACCTCTTGGTCACCCAGCTGCCGCAATGGCAAGTTCATAGCTCGTGATCAGTGTCTCTCGCTTCACCTGTCCAGAGATCACGACCATTGGTATGGAGTCGACATACGCTCCGAACACGCCGTTGAGGGCGTTGATTCCGCCCGGTCCACTGGTCACGTTGACCGCTGCCGGTCGGCCGGACAACCGGGCATAGCTTTCCGCGGCCATGGCGCAGGACTGCTCGTGATGAGTGAAAACCGTTGTAAGGCGTGGTTCGCGGCCCAGCGCGTCGTTCAGATGCATCGCACCGCCGCCGGTCACCATGAAGACGTGTTCGATGCCGTCCGTAGCGACAAGCTGTGCAATATAATCGGCGACGCGCAAGATAGCTCGCTAGGTATCAGGGCTTGTCGTCAGCGGAGAGAACGTGCCATCGCTCCTCGAGCATTTCGATGCGCCTGGCATCTTCCTGCTCAATTGACATGTAGTACTCGCGCTTGTTCAGTAACCAGAGCAACTCAAAGTGGACGGCCTCCACCAAGCCTTTTTCGAGGTTGGTTCCCTCAAGTGATGCCGCGTCAAAAATGACCTTTCGTGTTTCAAAACGCGACAGGTAGGAACTGCGGATCCGCCGCAAAGCTGGGAGTGCGTCCATCGAGACGCCACCACCCACCACGAAATCGTGTCCGGAGTCCTTGACCAATTTCGACGTCTCGAGGCAGTAATCCGTGATGGCATCGGTATTGATGTCGTCGCGGTGACGGCCGGTCGAGAGGGTGAAGTCGACACGTCCGAAAACGATGCCGTCGGCCCCGTTCTCCGCCCTGGCCATCTCCATGAGCGCGGGGAGGTGATTGAATGCCTGCTCCGTCTCCAGATTGAAGAGAAACTTCGTGTCCTGCTGTTCGTCATCCTTGTACACGACGTTTTTCGCGTCGATGTACTTGGACAGGGCATAGGGACTCTCGATCATCGGGGCGATGATGTACTCGACTCCGATCTGCTTGGCCTCCATCAAATCTCGAATGGCCTCGCAGCCCCCGATCTTGAGCCCAAGTTCAAGGCCGGCCTTCCGGGCAATCTCCATCAATCGGAGGAGCTCATCGGTCCTGGTACCTTCGGCCTCGAACTCAGCCTTGACGGCGACATATCCGAATTCGTTTCGACCTCGCTTCAGGATATCCAGCATCTGCCGCTCCAGATGGTTCATTCCCACTTCCTTTACGGTTAGGTCGGTTTACGCTCTAAACTATCCTATCTAATGGCACGCCCTACAGAAGTACCCACGGACGCTACGGGTCTCGACAGGGCGGGACTTGATCCGTCACCAATCAAGGTGCCGGAGGTGCTTGCCGCAACCCCATCGTCTTCGGGTTCGTCCGACGACCCTGGCGGCGATGCGGATGTCGAAGATGGCCCGGGGTCGGGCTCTGATGCCGAGCCATCGGTCGCCGTTCTGCGGGCCGAGATCCTCGAAAAGGTGGCCGAATACGCTCGCCGCCGCTGGCCTCCCCAAACCTATGTACCCGGCAAGACTCCGGCACCGTATGCCGGCCGGGTGTTCGACGAGGAGGAGGTGGTCAGCCTGGTCGACGCCAGTCTGGACTTCTGGTTGACCAGTGGTCGCTTCTGCCGGCAGCTCGAGAAGGGCCTCGCCGAATTTGTAGGTGTCACAGAGTGTCGCCTCGTCAACTCTGGGTCGTCAGCCAATCTATTGGCCTTCTCTACGTTGACTTCCCCTCGGTTGGGCGACCGGCGTATCCGACCTGGCGATGAAATCATCACTGTCGCGGCCGGTTTTCCGACGACGGTGGCACCGGCCATTCAGCACGGGGTAGTCCCTGTCTTCGTCGATGTGGATCCAGTGACCGATAACATTGACACGTCGATGCTCGATCAGGCTCTCAGTTCGCGCACCAAAGCCGTCATGGTCGCCCACACGTTGGGTAATCCCTTCGACATCGATGCGGTCTTGGATTTTTGTGAATCTCATGGTTTGTGGCTGGTCGAGGACAACTGCGACGCAATGGGATCGGAGTACACCACGAGACGTGGGGGAGCGGCCGAAACTCGTCGGACGGGAACGTTCGGACATCTGGCCACAAGCAGCTTCTATCCGGCACACCAGATGACTACTGGTGAGGGTGGAGCCGTCTACACAAGTAACGAAGAGCTCGCCAGCATCGCCGAGTCAATTCGAGACTGGGGGCGTGACTGTTACTGTCAGCCAGGTCGTTCGAACACCTGCGGAAAGCGATTCGGCTGGGCATTGGGCACCTTGCCCGAAGGCTATGACCACAAGTACACCTATTCCCACTTTGGCTATAACCTGAAAATGACAGACATGCAGGCCGCCGTGGGCGTCGTCCAATTGGAGAAACTTCCGTCGTTCGTGGCTGCACGTAGACGGAACTTCGACTACTTCCACAAACGGCTTGCTCGGTTCAGCGACGTGCTCCGCCTACCGGAACCTACGCCGCTACTCGACACCCAGCTGGTTCGGCTTTCTCGTAGTGGTGAAGCCCGGCACCTCTGTCACCAGGGACAGTCTGGTGGAAGCCCTCGAGCGTGCTCGGGTACAGACCCGGATGCTGTTCGCCGGCAATCTGGTCCGCCAGCCTTGTTTCGACGAGATGCGAGTCACGGGTACTGGGTTCCGCCAAATAGGTGAACTTCCCAATACCGACCGTCTGATGAACGATGCGTTCTGGTTTGGGGTCTATCCGGGTATGACCGAGGCGCATCTCGACCACATTTGCTCGACCATCGAGCAGCACCTGGGTACGGAGGGGTTTACCAAGGCGTAGGCCGGCAGCCTGCCTGGACTCGTCGCACTCGCTCCTTGTGGGTGAATGATGGTATTGACGGGGCATCTCCCGACGTAAGGCGGCTCTCGAATTGCCGCCAAGCATGGTCAGGAAACCCCCGAATCGGCCAAAGCGCCATGGGAGCGGACAATGCCGACGGAGCCCCGCCCCCCGCCAACGAAAGGTTTCGAGAACGGGCGCTCGGGTCTCAGGAGTGCTGAACGAGAAGGTTGCCTGCTCTCCGTGAGGTTCCCAGGCAAAGCCTTGACTATTTCTCCTCTTGGTCCGCTACGATGGACCCCTTACCGTCTTGGTGCAGATTCGGCGGAATGGGGGTGCCTGTGCGTAAAAAGATTTCGGTAGTGACTCCGGCATACAACGAGGGTGAATGCATCGATGAATTAGCGCGACGTCTGGCGGCTGTATTTGACGAATTGCCGGAATACGATTTCGAGGCATTAGTAGTCGAAAATGGGTCGCGGGACGACACTTATGAGCGGCTAGCGGTTATTTGTCGACGCGATCCTCGATTCAAGGTCATTCAATTGGCTCGAAATTTCCGGATGGACGGAGGATTGACCGCGGGACTGGAATTCGTCGATGCCGATGCCGTCGTGCTGATGACGGCCGATCTTCAGGACCCGCCCGAAATGATCCCGAGGTTTGTCGCCCAGTGGGAGAACGGGTACGAGAACGTCTACGGAATCGTGACGGTTCGTAAAGGCACTGGAATAATTCGCACGATAAATTCTCGTCTCTTCTACTGGATTATCGGCAAACTGACGGGGAACCTCATTCCGTCAAACGCGAGCGACTTTCGACTGCTGGACCGCCGGGTCTACGAAGTAGTCCGCCAGATGGATGAGCGCAATCGCTTTGTCCGCGGGCTGGTGGCATGGGTTGGATTCCGCTCGGTAGGGGTTGAGCACGAGCGGGAGGAGCGCTTTGCGGGAACGTCGAAAGCGCACTCGAGGGGGGTTCTCCAGCTGGCCGTGAAGGCCATCTTCGCCCATTCCCAGGTGCCCTTGGTCATGATCCCCCTCGTCGGCGCCGGTCTCTTCGTCGCCTCGTTCATCGCCCTCATCGCCCTCGCCGTCGATTGGGTGACTCGCGGAGTGCCGTTCCCCGGATTCGGGACGATCGTCGCCTTGATGGTCATGTTGTTCGGAATCCTCTTCTGCCTGTTGGGCATCGTGAGCATCTACATCGGGCAGATCTACGATGAGGTGAAAGGCCGTCCCAATTTCATCGTCCGCGAGACGATTGGCTTGGGCGGCTCGTATGACCGGTCGGATCCACCGATGATGTCCTCGAACGGCAAGGCAGACCTCGCAGGTACGGAAAACGGGAGTGGCCGTACTGAGCAAGGAACTGAAACTCAATCGCCCAACCAGAATGGTGCGGGACGTCACGTGGCGGCCACCGACGGTGATTCCGCTTCGACGATTCGTGGTTCGTAACCAGGGTGGCGGGAGACCTCTTCGGCCTTCTCGTCGCGGTTCCGATCTTCGCCCCGGCGCGGTGCTCTTGACCAAGGTCGACTCGCTCACCGGCCATCCTGTCGACGGTCCGGTGCCCGTTACGCGCGCCGACTGCGCCTCCGGAAAGGGCTGAAGCTGTGCCCGGCGACATGAGCGTATTCAACGGGAAGTCAGTGCTGGTGACCGGGCACACCGGATTCAAAGGATCGTGGCTGTCCCTGTGGCTGCACCGGCTCGGTGCCGAGGTCACCGGGTTCGCCCTCGAGCCGCCGAGCATTCCCAACAATTTCGAAGCGTCGAAGATCGCCGATGTCCTCGTAGAAGACGTCCGCGGCGATATACGTGACGGCGATCTGATGGCTGATGTCGTACGCCGTCGTGCGCCCGACGTCCTCTTCCATCTGGCCGCTCAGCCCATCGTGCGGACCAGCCTGGTCGACCCACGGGAGACCTTCGACGTCAATGTGGTGGGTACGGCGTCCGTGCTCGACGCCGTACGGCTGGCCGGAATCCCATGCGCGGTGGTGGTCGCCACCAGCGACAAGTGCTATCGGAACGACGGACAGGTGTGGGGCTTCCGTGAGAACGACCCACTCGGTGGTCACGACCCTTACAGCGCCAGCAAAGCCGGTTCCGAGTTGGTGGTCGATGCCTACCGCTCGTCGTTCTTTCCGGTGGATCGCATCGACGAGCACGGTGTGCGGCTGGCCTCGGTGCGGGCCGGAAACGTGATCGGCGGGGGAGACTGGGCCGACGACCGTATCGTCCCCGACGCCGTCCGGGCTCTGGCCGCGGGGAACGATCTGGTCGTGCGCAACCCGGCCTCGACCAGGCCCTGGCAACACGTGCTGGAACCGCTGTCGGGGTACCTCACCCTCGCCGGGCGACTTCTGGTCGACGAACACCCCGACAGCTGGGCAGAAGCATGGAACTTCGGACCCATGGTCAGTGACGAGGCTTCGGTGGCCGATCTGGCCACTGCGTTGGTCAAGGCCTGGGGTGGAGGCCGATGGACGACACCGCCCACAGCGGTTGCCAACGTGGAGGCCAAGACGTTGCGTATCGCCATCGACAAGGCTGTCTCTGCACTGGGTTGGCGGCCACGGTGGCATCTCGACGAGACAGTCAGCCGGACGGTGGAGTGGTATCGGAAATTCTACGAGGACCCGAAGGCATCTATGCGAGACCACAGTCTGGACGACATCTCGGCCTACGAGTCCTCCTGATCACCTGACGATGCATGAGCGGGAGGCCGGCGCATGGCGCAGGGTCAGGGCAGCTTCAGCACACATCGGGTGGCCGCACCCACGGCCACGACGCCGTGGGTTCCCTCCTGGACGATGCACACGGAGATGCGATGGGTCGAGGGAATGGCCCTCGGAGGCAGGTGGTTCACCCCGGTCCAGACCCAGGCATCGGCCCGATAGATCGGCGGTTCTCCGGTGGCGGCGGTGATCAGCGCGGCCGGCAACGTGACCGAGGGGATCTGGTCATAGCTGGGCAGGCTCCGCTGGTCGGGGATCACCACCATGGTCACGCCCCACTCGGACAGGGCCCGTCGGACGGCGGCGATGTTGTTGGTGGACGCCAACCAGTGCAACTCGGTGGGGAGGGAGGAGACGAGGGGAGACGTTGCATCGGAGATGACGGTGGCTCCGGGGCGCTCCACACCTGCCCGTTGGAGGATGCCGGCCGGCCCTCCTTCGTTGACCATCGAGTAGTGCATCCGGTTGACGGCCTGCCACGTCATGGGGTTGTCCCTCCACGGGGACGGCTGTACCGTGGTCAGGAGCACCTGGTGGCCGGCCAGGTGGGGCGCGACGGTTCGGAACCAATTGGGGAGCACCACCGGTCGGGTGGTGAACGGGACGGTCCGGGCCAGGTAGACGGCGGGGGGCACCAGGGCGATCAGGGTCACGATCACCGCGGCCACGGCGCCGGACGCTCGCGGCATCCGTGACCACCAGGCCGAGCGGGGTTGTCCATGGGCTCCGGCTGTTCGTGGGCGCCCGCTCACGTTCACATAGGTGTGTTCGACGATGAGCCCCAGCATGACGGCCACGGCCAGATAGGTGATGAGCACGAAGTGGGCCGCGTCCACGTTGTCGAACAGCGGAAGGTGCTTGAAGACCTCCCACGGCAGGTAGGGCTTGGTCGCACCCAGTGAGAACACGATCGAGACCAGGCCGATGGCACCGAACAGCCACAACCGGCGGTCCCGTGGCCAGGCGATGTACCCACCGACCAGCACGAGCAATACCCCGATCCCGAAGTACTGGAATGAAACCAGCGGTCCCTGGTAGGAGGACCCGAGGTGCAGGACGGCATTGGCATGGACACCGCTGGCCGCCGGCAGCGGGACCACCAGGTCCTTCAACTCGATGCTCTGGTTCCGGAGGGCGGCAAAGTAGTTGCCCGGCCAGATGAGCCCCGAGATGTGGGCGGGACCGGCGACCGCGTACCACACCGGGTAGGCGAGGAGGACCAGCGCGGTGACGGCTCCGGACGCCAGACCCACCACGGCGTGGTGGACGCGTGCCCGGAGGACCTCGGGACGGGTGAGGGCGGCATAGGCGACGATCAGGACGACGCCCACGGCAGCCATGACCGCCGTGATGAGCAGGACCTCGGAGTAGATGAAGAACTGCAGGGTCACGAGGAGCCCGAGGACGATGCCGGTGACCACCGGACGCCGCCGTTGCCTGATCAGGAGCTCGTCGAGACAGATCACGATCAAGGGGGGGACCACTTCCGTCGAGATCATGACGAACCCCGCCGTGGCCGAGATGAGGATGGCCGCCGAAAAGCCGTAGAACAGGCCTCCGACGAAGGCCGCCGGGGCCCAGGTCACCCACCGCCGCAGGAGCACGAACATGGCCAGGGCCGAAGCCACCGGGCCGAGGGTCAGGGCCACGTTGAAGGTGGCGATGGGACCGAAGATCCAGGTGATCGGAGCACCGAGGATGCCGGTGACCATGTCGCTGGCATTGGCCAGCAGGTTCACGCCGTGCGGATAGCCCATGGCCGTCGAGTAGAAGGGGCTGAGTCCGTGCGAGATGGCATACGCAGGCCAGGCCAGGAACCAGGTGAACTCCGAACTGTCCCCGCAGCCGCACGTCGTCACCGAGGTCGGGTGGGTCGACCACACGTTCCACCACAGGAGTACCGACAGGAGCAGGTAGGCACACCCGGCCACCAGCACGCCCCGCCACTGGTGAAGACGGGGAGGCTCAGACTCGCTGTCGGGCATGCCGGCCGGTGCAGTGGCGATGTCGGCTACCGGAAACGAGGCTTCAGTCTGCAGGTCCTCGGTCGTCACGCAGGCCCAACGCCTCCTCGCCGCAAATGCGAACCGCCCCTCGGTCACATTGAGTTCGTTGGGGAATTACCCTAATCCACGGTCAGGTCCGGATCGCGGAGCACTGGCCTGGCTCAGCCTGAGGCGGGAGCGGACTCGGCCTCCGACTTGAGGTTCTCGAGGGTCTGACGCATGGTGATCTGGTTGTGGGCGGCGCGATCCTTCACACCGGTCGCCTGCTTCCCGAGCGCTTTGATGATGGGGCCGCGTTGGTCGATCCAGGTCTCGATCACCCGGCATCCGGTCGGGGTGGTCTCGAATTCGTACCGCCACTCGGCCACCTTGAGGCCGACCGCCTTGATGCGGAAGCTGAACACGCGACCGGGCTCGCAATCGACGATCGTGCCCACGCTCGTCCACTCCTTCTTGCCGTTGCGGTTGACGCCTTGGAACTGTGCGCCGGACTGCGGACCGGTCGCCCCCCGCAGCCAGGCCGCGCCTTCGTTCTCCGGCGACCACTTGCCCATCTGGGTCACGTCGGAGACCATGGCCCACACCGCCTCTGCCGGAGCGGTTATTTCTTCGGACACACTCAACTCATCGGCCATGCGAGTTCCGTCCTCCGTTCTGCCGACTCTCCGCCGGTATCAGCCCACGATCACGTTGTGCACGTTGGCCACCATCGGTCCTTCAACTCCACGCCGAGCTCGGCGAGGATCGGCACCAGCGTCGGTCCGAAGGCATCGAAGTCCGCCTGTGATTCCCAGATGTCGAACACCTGGATGGCACCGTCCGACTCCAAGGCGAAGTGGTAGGTCCGACCCTTCGGCTTACCCGCTCCGGCCGCCTCCAGCTGCTTGATGGCGCTGGCGTACTTCTCAGGAGTGAAGTTCTCGTGTGCGAAGTAGATCCCGAGTGCCATGATGTACCACCTCTCTGCGTGCTCGACGCAGTGTTGATCCTCCGGCCAACCCGCCTTGGGCTCGACCCATGTGGACCATAGTGTCCTGCGGGCTGCGCATGTCGACCGGTTCGGCGTGGGCCGGCTCAGTCGGCCGACGAGGCTTCGATCCATTCCGCCGCCGTCATGACCGCGGCCTGGCGGGGGAAGACCTTGTCCATCAGGACCCGGTGGGTTTCGGGATCGTTGTCGGCGCACAGGTCCGACAGCACGGTGAGGCCGAAGTCGAGGTCGGCCGCCTGTCGCAGCGTCGACAGGACGACCCCGCTGGTGGAGATGCCGGTCAACACCAGCGAGTCGACGCCGAGCGATCGCAGGACGACATCGAGGTCGCTGCCCGAAAATGCACTCACCCGTTTCTTGGTCACGATGATGTCGCCGGGGTGAGGGGCCACCGCGCTGTGGATCTGGGTCGAAAGGTGCGATTCGTCGAAGGAGCCCGATGCGATCCGGGTGAAGGTCAGGTTCTTCGGGCTCATCTCGGGCGCGCCCGTTCTGAAGGCGATCCGCACGTAGATGACGGGTATCCCTGCCGTCCGGGCCGCGGTCACCGTGCGACCGAGCGTGGCCAGGTAGGCCGCCGACCCGTCGCCGATGCGGTCCACGATGGCGTTCTGCACGTCCATGACCAGCAGTGCACGGTTCGTCACTTGTGTCCTCCCATGGGCAGGGTGCGGGCCCGGTCCGGGCGCTCGGCGCCACATCGTAACGGCGGCCTCCGGTCGATGGGGGAGTGGAGATGAACGGCAGGTGTCCCCCAGGTGACGGAATCGCGAACTTTCCTGACTCTTGGTGGGTATGGTCTCTCGTATCTATGGAGCGGACCGACGAGGTGGACGTCATCGACCGGAAGGTCAGCCAGCTGTTCGCCCTGGTCTCCGAGGCGCTGGCCCAGGCCACCCATGCCCTCCTCAACGGGGACCTGGACATGGGCCGCCGGGTGGTGGCCGGCGACCAGATCGTCGACGACCTCACCGCCGAGGTCGAGATGCTGGTCTGGCGACAGATCGACCGGCCCGGCCGCGGTCCGGAGCTGCGCCAGCTCATCGGGATCCTGCTCATCCTGCCCGAGCTCGAACGCAGCGCCGATCTGGCCGAGCACGTGGCCCAACGCGCCGTCGACAATCTGGGCGTGGACATGTCCCCACTCGAGCCGGGGCATCGTGCAGCGGATGACCGAGGTGGCCCTCGAGATGTGGCGCACGGCAGCCGATGCCTACGGTGAAGGGGGCGACGAGGCACCGCGGACTGGCCGAGGACGACAAGGAGATCGACATCCTCCGCCAGCGGTTGATGGACGAGATCGCCGCCGAAGCCATGCCCACTCCCGTGGCATCCCAGGTCACGCTGCTGGCCCGCTTCTACGAACGGCTGGGCGACCACGCCGTGAACCTGGCCCGGCGCATCGCCGTCCTCCGCACCCCCTCCCCGTAGGCCTCGGGCCCGGCCCGGTACCATGGGCGGTGATGTCGCCGCTCGAGGACGTCGACGCCTACCTGGCCCGCATCGGAGTGGTCGCGCCGGCCGGCCTGGGTGCCGTCCACCGGGCCCACGCCACCTCCATCCCCTTCGAGAACCTCGACTCCTTCGCCGGCCACCCCGTTCCCCTCGACATCGCCCACCTCGAGGACAAGATGGTGGCCCGCAGGCGGGGCGGGTACTGCTTCGAGCACAACCTGCTCCTCATGGCCGCCCTCGAGTCCCTCGACCTGGGCGAGGTGGCGCCCATGCTGGCCCGGGTGCGCATGGGCCCCGACGGCGGCCCCCGGCCGCTCAACCACCTCCTGCTCCGGGTGGTGGACGAATCCGGACCCTGGATCGCCGACGTGGGCTTCGGGGGTGGTGGGCTCCTCGATCCGGTGCCGCTGGCCACGGGGATCGAATCCGAGCAGTCGGGCTGGCGCTACCGGCTGGTGGAGGACGGCCCCGGTCTCGTCCTGCAGACCTTCCAGGACGACGGCTGGTCGGACATGTACGGGTTCGTTCCCGAACCCGTCCCCGCCGTGGACATCGAAGTGAGCAACTGGTTCACGGCCACCCACCCCGATTCGCCCTTCGTCACCGGGGTCATGGCCGGGGCACGCGCCGCCGACCGTTGCCTCTCGCTCTTCGTCTACGACGAGGCCGTGTTGATCGAACGACTTGTCGGCGGGGCCACCACGAGCACGGCGGTCGACATCGGGACCGTCCCCGACCTCCTGGCCTCGCGCTTCGATCTCAGCGGGGTGACGGTGGACCCCTCAGGCCGGCTCGCCGCCCCCGAGCGGTAGCCGCCCTCCATCCCTCAGTCGTCGGCCAGGGCCCGGCCCCGCTCGCCCGCCTCGAGCAGCCGCCCGATCTCGCGCACCTCGGCCTCCACCGACTGGGCGAACCACTTGCCGGCCACCTGGTCGTGCAGCCAGCCCAGCGGACCGTGCCCCAGTTCGAGCTCCTCGACGTGGCGGATGCGCGTCCCGCCGTCCACGGCCTCGATCTCGAACCAGGCGTGAAGGCTCTGCGGCACCCCGTGCTCCAGCGTCACGTCGATGCTGGTGGGCCGTTCCCACCGGTACCGGGTGATGACCGACCCGGAGAACCGGCCGAGGAACTTCCCGTCCTCCCGGGCCAGCATCCCGTCGGGGGTGTCGGCCAGCTTGGTCACCCACACCATCTTGGTGTCGGCCTTGGTGTACTGGGCCGGATCGAGCACGAAGTCGAAAGCCTCGTCGGGGGTGACCCCCTTGGCCACCGTGGTGCCTTCGCCTCTGACCATGCCCGCAGGCTATCCGGTGGTGGCGAAGCGGCGCATGGCCTTCTGGTAGGTGACGGGGGCCAGCGTGCGGGCCATCGGCGCCAGCAACGGTAACCGGGCCGCGTTGATGTCGATCCGCGGTCCCCCCATCCGGTCGGCCACCAACGTGGCCACCTGCTCCACCGTCCGGCGGACCATCCTGGGCGGCAGCGAGCCCGCCGTCCCCGTCGCCCGGCAGCCCCATGGCCGTGGGCACCCAGCCCGGGTAAAGGACGTGGATCGACACACCGCGGTGGGCCATCTCGTGGGCCACCGACTCCGAGAAGGCGGACAGGGCGGCCTTCGACGCCGCGTAGGCGCCCTGGCCCGGCTCGGGGGCACGGGCCGAGTCGGAGGACACGTTGACCACGATGCCCGAGCCGCGCTCGGCCATGCCCGGCAGCACGGCCAGCGTCCCGGCCACGGTGGCGAAGAAGTTGACGTCGAACACCTCGCGCACGGTGTCCAGGTCGCCGCCGGGCACGGCCAGCATGAGGTCGACACCGGCGTTGTTGATCAGGATGTCGATGCCGCCGCGCTCATCCTCCAGTCGGGCCAGCGTGGCGCGGAACCCGTCGGCGTCGCCCACGTCGCACACCTCGGTGGTGCTGTCGGGTGAGCGCTGCACCAGCTGTGGGGCCAGTTCCTCGAGCAGGGTGCGCCGGCGGGCCAGGCCGATGACCGACGCGCCCCGGTCGGCCAGGGTCAGGGCCAGGCCGCGCCCGATGCCCGAGGAGGCGCCGGTGACCACGGCCACCTTGCCGTCGTACCGGTTGGGAGGTCGATGGACTCGTATCACGGTCCAAATGTAACGGGCGCTGTCGTGGCGCGGCCGTGGCCCTCTCGTGGCCACCGCCGGCGGGGTACCGGGCGCGGTACCGGCCCGTCTTCTACTATGACGACGGGCTGGGTCCGGCTTGACCGAGAGGTGGGGGAACAGTGCGAATCAGGGGGATTCTGACGGTGCTGGCCGCCGTCGGCTTCGGCGGCGTGCTGGTGGCCGCGTGCTCGTCTTCGTCTTCGTCGCCGACGACCTCGTCGACGGCCACCAACAGCAGCGTGGCGCTGGTGGCCGGGGGCAAGGCACCAACGTCGGGCTACCTGGTGTACTGGGACCAGAACGAGGAGGAGGACTTCTTGTCCATGCCCTCGGGCACCCAGGGCCAGCTCGCCCCGCCCTGGGACCCGAACGGGCAGATGTGCCTGCTGCCCGACGGCCGCTTCGTCGTGGGCTACGACCCGACCCTGCCGGCCCAGCACAACCTCGGGAGCGCCAAGCCCTACAAGCAACCGGCCGACGGCGAGGAGCTCGACGAGCCCAACGGCTCGTTCAGCGGGCAGACCCTGTACGTCCCCGGCCCGTTCAAGATGCCGGGCCAGACCATCGGCAGTGATTCGCCCCCCACGGCCAACGGCGTGTTCAACAACAACCAGACCTACACCGGGTGCGCCGTCGACAAGGCGGGCAACGTGTTCGGCAACGACATCGCCACGGCCCAGGGCCAGTTCCCCTCGCCCAGCAGCGGGAGGCTGGTGGAGTGGTTCGCGCCGCACTACACGAGCTACTGCATCGTCTACGGGCCGACGGCGGGTGGGACCGGCCCCCACCACACCGACGGCACCGGCGGGCTGGCCCAGCCCGGGATGATGGCCCTGGCCGACAACGGCGACCTCCTCGTCCCGAACGTCGGCACCCAGAGCGTGCTCCGCTTCGCCGCCTCGTCGATGCCGGCCAGTGCCTCCGACTGCCCGGGCGGGATCTACCCGCGGAGCAAGGTCCAGCTGTCGACCTTCGTGAAGGGGCTGCAGTTCCCGGCCGGCATCGCCAAGGACCCGACCTGCAACTGCTTCGCCGTCAGCAGCTACATCGGGAACCCGTCCATCCAGTGGTTCACCGGCACCGGCCAACCCGAGCCGGGACGGGGCTCGGTGCCGGGCACGACCATCGCCGAGCTGGGCAAGAACCCGAACCAGTACAACCCGTTCGGCATGGCCTTCGCCCCCGACGGGACGCTGTACTTCATCGACATCCACGTCACCTGTTCGGGGCCCCTGACCGGATGCGGGCCGGCCAACTACGGGGGACGGGTGATGAAGGTCACCTTCACCGACGGCCAACCGTCGGCGCCGGTGGCCATCGCCACCGGCTTCGACTTCCCGACCAGCGTGACCGTGTGCGTGCCCGCCCACCAGGTCTGCCCGTACCCGACGGGCAAGATCACCAAGCCCCTGTCGGGACCGTCGGAGAACCCGGCTCCCGACGCCGGGCCCACATCGGACGCCCCGGCCACGGCCGGCTTCGGCTGACCGCGCCCGCACGTGGACCGGGGGCACATGAAGGCGACGGTGCCGGCCGGCGCCGGCGTCTGGCGGCGTGCTGGCCTGCGGGCTGGTGGCGGCCGCCGTCCTGGCCGGCTGCAGCTCGGGACCGTCGACCGCCCCGGTGGTGCAGTCGGTCCCCGTCGCCGCCGGCCCGTGGGACTGGCCCACCTACGGCCACGACGCCCAGCACACCTTCCACGGCCGGACCACGCTGACCGAGTCGACGGCCAAGCGCCTCAAGGTGGCCTGGTTCTTCCCCACCGGCGATGTGGTCACGGCCACCCCGACGGTGGTCGACGGCACCGTCTACGCCGGCTCGTGGGACGACACCTTCTATGCCCTCGATCTCGAGACGGGGGCCGTGCGCTGGAAGTACAGGCTGAGCCCGCAGGACGCGGTGACCCCGTACCCGGGCCAGCAGCCGCGGGACGCCACCTCGGACGGTGGGCTGGTCACCTCGTCGGCCTGGTACCAGTCGGGGAGCGGCACGCGTCCCGATCTGGTCATCTTCGCCGGCGGCTACACGCTCTACGCCCTCGACGCCGCCACCGGCGCGCTCTACTGGCGCCACGACTACACCGGCCGGCCCGGGCGTCCACCCGACCCCGACAAGGACGGCACCCGCATCTTCTCCTCGCCGGTGGTGGTGGGCGACAAGGTGCTCTTCGGCGTGGACGTCGACGGGCAGAACGGCGAGCGCGGCTACGTGGCCGCCGCCGACCTCGACACCGGCAAGCCGGTGTGGGAGCTCCAGACCGACGTGGACGCGGCCGGCCGGGTGCTCAACGACGGGTGCGGAAGCGTGTGGTCGTCGGGCACCGTGCTGCCCGCTCTCGGGCTCGTCGTGTTCGACACCGCCGACTGCGACTTCTCCAACGTCGGGCCCCTGTCCGAGGCCGTCATTGCCGTGCACGTCGACACCGGCAAGCTGGCCTGGGTCTACCGCCCGCCCCTCGCCCTCCACCGCCTGCGACTGGGACTTCGGGGCCACGCCCAACGCCGGTGTCACACGCCCGGGGGACGGCCACCTTCCTCGGCGTGGGCGGCAAGGACGGGACCTACTACTCGCTGGACCCGGCCACCGGCCACCTGGTGTGGGCCACCAACGTCGTCTTCGGCGGGTTCTCCGGCGGGTTCATCGCCACCACCGCCTACGACGGGCAGCGGGTGTACGGCTCCACCGCCCTCGGGCGATTTCGGCCACTTCGAGAAGGACAGCCAGATCCTGTGCGACCCGTCCGACCCCCGGGACACGGCCACCCAGGAGCCGAGCGTGGACGCCTTCGACGCCGCCACCGGCGCCATCGCCTGGCAGGCCGACACGGCCGCCTCCTTCGCGCCCACCACCGTCGCCGGGGGCATGACCTTCAACGGTCCGGCCATCGTCGGCGACATCCTCCTGGTCCGCGACGCGGCCACCGGTGCGCTCGTCACCACGGTCAAGGTCCCGGGCCCCATCTGGTCGGGCGTGGCCACGGTGGGCGACGCGCTGGTCACCGGCATCGGCTCCTCCTACACGGCCCACCCGGCCGGCATCGCCGCCATCACCCCCGGCGGGGCGCCGCCCGTCGTCCCGCACTGATCTCAGTCAGGCCCCGACCACCCCCATCTGCACGAGGACCTCTCTGGCCTCGTCGACCCCGCGCACGTGCCCGGCCAGAAACCCGGCCGAGCGGGCGGCCTCGGCGTTCATGGCGTTGTCGTCGAGGAACAGCACCCGTTCACGGGGCACGGGCAGCCGTTCGGCCACCGTCTCGAAGAGGGCGGGGTCGGGCTTCACCAGGCCGAGGTCGAAGGAGAGGAACCGGTAGTCGAACAGTTCCAGGATGGGCCAGCTGGCCACCTGGTACTCCCAGTGGGTGGTGTTGGTGTTGCTGAGGCAGCCGATGGGAACCGTGCCCCGGACCTCGGCCAGCAGCTCCGACGCCCCCGGGAAGGGACCGGTGGGCCACTGCCGGAAGGCGTGCATGAACTGCTCGGCCGAGATGGGCAGCCCCCACTCGGTGACCACGCCGTCGGAGAACTCGTCGGCCGAGCACCGGCCGCTCTCGAACCGTCGCACCCACGGGCTGGTCAGCCACCGGTGCCAGATCTCCTCCTCGCTCTCGATGCCGGCCAGTTCCTGCATCACCCCCACCCCTTTGAGCTCGATGATGACCCCGCCCAGGTCGAAGAGGACGAGGTCGGCCTGGCGCACGGTCATAGCGGCGAATGTAGTGGCGTGATCCACCCGGGGCCACGGCTGCCGGAGATCCCGTCCGTTCAGCCCTGCCGGTTATCCTGGCGCCGACCGTCGAAGCCCGTCCTCAGTCCGGAGCGGCCATGAACACGGAGGTGATCCGGCTCGAGCACGTGTCCGTGGTGCGTGGCGGCACCCCGCTCCTCGACGACATCACCTGGTCGGTGGGGGCGGGGGAGCGGTGGGCCCTGCTGGGCCCGAACGGCTCGGGCAAGACCACGCTGCTGAAGGTGGTCGGGTCGTCGCTGTGGCCCACCCGCGGGAAGGTGGCCATCCTCGGCCAGCAGCTGGGGCAGGTGGACATGCGCGAGCTGCGCACCCGCATCGCCGTGGTCAGCGCGTCGGTGGGCCGGACCCTGCGGCCCGAGCTGGCCGCCCTCGACGTGGTGCTGACCGGTCGCCACGCGGCGTTGGAGACCTGGTGGCACGAGTACACCGACGAGGACCGCGACCAGGCCCGCACGCTGCTCGACCGGGCCGGCTTCGGCGGACGGGTCTTCGCCGAGCGGCCCTTCGGCCTGCTGTCCGAGGGCGAGCGCCAACAGGTCCTGCTGGCCCGGGCCCTGATGGCCGACCCCGAACTGCTGTTGATGGACGAACCCGCGGCCGGGCTCGACCTCGGGGCCAGGGAGCGGCTGCTGGCCCATCTGGCCGACCTGGCCGCCGACCCGGCCGTCCCTCCGCTGGTGCTGGTCACCCACCACCTGGAGGAGATCCCGCCCGGGGTGACCCATGCCGCCCTGCTGCGCGGGGCGGCGCTGGTCGGATCGGGGCCGGTGGCCGACGTCCTCACCGGGGAGGCGGTCTCCGCCGCCTTCGGTGTGCCCGTGGTGGTGGAGCGACGCGACGGCCGGTGGACGGCCCGGTCGGCCGGGCCTCCGGAGGCCGGGTCGGTGGAGGCCGGCTCGGTGGAGGCCGGGTCGGTGGAGGCCTGGCAGGCCAACGGATAGCATCCGCGCCGAACCGCTGCGCCACCGCTCCGACCCGGACGGCTTCGCGCGGTCCGGAGAGGACGGCAACCGACATGGTCATGCCGAAGGACGTGGGCGTGGTGGACACCATGGTGGGGTTCCCGCACGCGGACATGAAACAGGCCTACCGCTTCATCACCCGCCAGACCAAGGACGTCGAGTCCAAGGAGCAGTTCGAGTTCCCGGTCGAGTACATCTTCAAGGGCGTCCCGGGCAAGGAGCTCGAGGGCTCGGCCGACCCGGTGGGGGTGACCCTGCGCGAGATGGACCTGTGGGGCGTGGAGATGTCCATGGTGGGGGTGGACGACCCGGACGGTGTGGGCGCCGATGCCCTCAAGCGCTTCCCCGACCGGTTCATTCCCTGTGCCAACGCCGACCCCAACGACGGCATGGTCGGGATCAGGCGCCTCGTCGACCAGTACGAGACCTTCGGTATCCGCGCCGTCGGCGTCTTCCCCGCCGGCACCTTCCCCCAGGTCCCCATCAACGACAAGAAGATGTACCCGCTCTACGCCAAGTGCGTCGAGCTCGGGATCCCGATCTTCTGCTGCGCGGGCATTCCCGGGCCGCGCCTCAAGGCCGCCTGTCAGCACGTGGAGCTCATCGACGAGGTCATGTTCGACTTCCCCGAGCTGGTCTTCGTGACCAGGCACGGGTGCGAGCCGTGGACCGACCTGGCCGTGAAGCTCATGCTCAAGTGGCCCGGCCTGCACTACTCCACCAGTGCCTTCGCCCCCAAGTACTACCCGCAGGCCATCATCGACTACGCCAACACCCGCGGGGCCGACAAGATCATCTACGCCGGCTACTTCCCGATGGGCCTCTCCTTCGAGCGGATCATGGGCGAGCTCCCGGCCGTCGGGTTCAAGGACGAGGTCTGGCCCAAGTTCCTCCGGACCAACGCCCTGCGGGTCCTCGGTCTGGACTAGTTCCGGTCCGTGGCCGGCCCGTTGCCGGTCCGTTGCCGGTCCGTTGCCGGTCCGTGGCCGGTCCGTGGATCGGCCCGTTGGGGCACCGTTGCCGGTCCGTGGGCCGGTCCGTGGGTCGGCCCGTTGGGGCACCGTTGCCGGTCCGTGGGCCGGCCCGTGGGGGAACGGGGGGAAGAGGACGGCGACGGTCGACGTTGTGCGTAGTGCCGGGTGCGCTCTTCGCGTCCGGCCCGTGACCAGCTCGAAACTGCCGATTGACCGCCGAGGAGCGCCGTGACCGATACCCGAACACTCGAAGCAACCCCCGAGACGACCACGACGCCGGCGGCCGACTTCTGGTTCGACCCCCTGTGCCCCTGGGCCTGGATCACCTCGCGCTGGATCCTCAACGTGACCGAGGTGCGCCCGGTGGAGGTGCGGTGGCACATCATGTCGTTGGCCTACCTCAACTCGGACAAGGAGGACCTGCCCGAGGAGTACCGCAAGCGCCTGGCCGAGGCGTGGGGTCCGGTGCGGGTGTGCATGGCCGCCGAGCAGTCGGCCGGCCCCGAGGTGCTCGGCCCGCTCTACACCGCTCTCGGCAACCGCATCCATCTCGAGCAGAAGCCGAAGGACCGCGCCACCTACGAGGAGGCACTGACCGAGGTCGGGTTGCCCACCTCGCTGGCCGACGCCGCCGACAGCGACGAATTCGACGACGCCATAAAGAAGTCCCACCGCGCCGGCATGGACCAGGTCGGCAACGAGGTGGGCACGCCGGTCATCACCTTCGGGGGCCGGGCCTTCTTCGGCCCGGTGGTGACACCGGCGCCGAAAGGTGAGGCCGCCGGCGTGCTGTGGGACGGCGTGCTGGCCGTGACCGGCACCCCGGGCTTCTTCGAGTTGAAGCGCACCCGGGACGTACCTCCCGCGTTCGACTGATCGGCGGCTCCGGGCCGTGCCGTCAGGGTGAGTCGGCGTCCGCCTCGGGCATGAGTCTCAAGTCGTCTCCAGCGGCAGCGTTTGTCTCAGGTGTGACTGTCTGTTTCAGGCGTCAACCGCCGGTTGCAGGCGTTTGCGTCCTTGCCCGTCTCAGGCGTGACCTGCGTGCTGAGGGTTTGACTGCCTGTCTCAGGGTTTGACTGCCTGTCTCAGGGGTCGACTGCCTGTCTCAGGCGTCGACGGTGGCGTTGACGGTGACGGCCGGCTCGGGCACCGCGTCGTCGCCGGGCGCGCTCCGGCCGGGCAGGGAGGCGAAGGCGTAGAGGGCGCCGATGACGGCCACACCGGCGCCGACCAGGCAGGCCACCTTGAACCCGGCGCCGAAGGCGGAGAAGGCCGACGCCCGTAGCAGGGGCTGGACCGCGGCGGGGGCGTGATGGACGATGGCCAGTGCCGCGGCCATGGCCTGGTGGGCTTCCTGCTTGGGCCCGGCCGGGATGGGATAGGGGCCGAAGGCCCGGATGATCCTCGGGGCGTAGGCCGAGGCGAAGACGGAGCCCAGCACGGCCACCCCCAAGGTTCCGCCGAGCTCGCGGGTGGTGTTGTTGACGGCCGCGCCGGCGCCGAACTGGTCGGCTGCCAACGAGCCCATCACCGCCTCGGTGGCCGGCGCCGTGATCGAGGAGAGCCCGAGGGCCAGCAGCACCATGTCCACGATGATGGGGCCGAAGAAGGCGGTGTCGGGTTTCGAGGTCAGGCCCGCAGTGACCAGCCCGGCTCCCATCAGCAGCAGCCCGATGCCGACCACGAGCCGCGACCCCACCTTGAGTGCCACCACCGCGGCGATGGGCGTGACGATGGCGGCCACGATGGCGAAGGGCAGGGTGTGCACGCCGGCCGACAGGGCCGAGTAACCCTTGACGAACTGGAAGTACTGGGTCACGAGGAAGATGAAGCCGAAGAGGCAGAAGAAGGCCACGGCGATGGACACCGCCCCGCCACTGAAGCGGGGGATGGTGAAGACGCGCACGTCGAGGAGCGGCTTCTCCGTCCGGAGCTCCACGAGGGCGAACACGGTGAGCAGCGCGGCCGCGGCGACGAAGCAGGCCAGCGTGCCGACCGAGGCCCACCCCCACTGTGGGCCCTCGATGATGGCCAGTACCAGCAGGGTCACGCCGGCCGTCGAGATGAGCACACCCCGGGTGTCGAAGCGGTGGCGCTTCTCGGCCTCGAGCTTCGGGATCAGGAGGTGACTGCCGATGAGGGTGACGACCACGATCGGGACGTTCACGAGGAAGATGGATCCGTACCAGAAGTGCTCGAGCAGGGCCCCACCCGTGATCGGTCCGAAGGCCACCGCGATCCCCGAGGTCGCCCCCCAGATGCCGAGCGCCTTCTGCCGCTCGCTGTGGTCGGTGAACACGGTCGTCAGGATGGCCAGCGTGGCCGGGAAGATGAAGGCGGCGGCCACACCCATCAGCGCCCGCGCCGCGATCAGGGTGCCGGTGGCATGGCTGGCCGCCGCGGCGGCGGAGAAGATCCCGAAGAAGACCAGCCCGACCTGCATCACCCCCTTGCGCCCCAGCCGGTCCCCGATCCCGCCCCCGGCCAGGAGCAGCCCCGAGAAGGCCAGGCTGTAGGCGTCGACGATCCACTGCAGCGAGGTGGTCGACGCCCCGAGGTCGCGGCTGAGGGTGGGCAGGGCCACGTTGACGATGGTGTTGTCCACCACGACCAGGAAGACCGAGAGGCAGAGCACCGGCAGCATCATCCAACGGCGTTCGTGCGAGGTGGGGGGCGCCGCGGTGGGCTTCGTGGGGGGCGTGGGGGGCGTCGTGGGGGGCGTCATCTGAGCTCCTTCGGCCGTGAAGAACAGTGTTCCATTGTTATAGCACGTTGTTCTTCTGTACGATGCACCTGTGATGGCGACGACGAGGACCAGGACCCCGAGCGCAGGCATGGAGTCGGCGCTGCTCGCCGCGGCCTCCGATCTCCTCGAGCAGGAGGGGCCCGACGCCCTCTCCATCCGGCGGATCGCCGCCGCCGCCGGTGTGGCCCCGATGGGTGTGTACAACCACTTCTCGTCGAAGTCGGGCATCGTCGAGGCGCTGTTCGTCGAAGGGTTCGACCGCCTCGGCCTGGCCATGGTCACCCTCAACGAGATCACCGATCCTCTGGAGGCGCTGGTCGAGGGCGGTCGCCGCTACCGGGCGCTGGCCCTGGCCCACCCCATGGCCTACCAGCTCATGTTCCTGCGGGCCGTGCCCGGCTTCGAGCCCAGCCCCGAGGCCAAGGCCGTCGCCGCCCGGGCCTTCGAGGGACTGGTGGCCGCCGTGCGCCGGGCCATGGGAGCCGGGATCATCGAGGACGGGGATGCCGAGATGACCTCGCAGATGATCTGGGCGTCGATCCACGGATGGGTCTCCCTGGAGCTGTGCGGGATCGGCTTCGTCGAGGACACCGACCGGGGTGCGGAGCTGCTCTGCGCAGTCATGCTGGCCGGGCTCGGACCGCGCTCACCTGCATCGTTGCCCACGAGTTGAGGGCCGCCGGCGGCCGGTGTAGGAATGGGGGCTGATACACCGGGGGGTGCCATGGGGCGGTCGCGCGCGTCCGGTGTCGGCACGGTCGTCCCCGACCATCCACCACTGCCTAATTGCCTGTGGTTAGGGTTTTTGGGCACGGAGCGTAGGTCGAGGAGCTGATGCCCATGATCCTTGTGATCATCATCGTGGCGGCATGGATTGTGATCCTGGCCCCAAGTCTGATGAAACGTCGCTCGCAGGGCGTCGGGGAGATCGGCTCGATCTCCCACTTCCACCGCCAACTCCGGGTGCTCGAGCATTCCGGCCCCCAGCCCATCGTGACCCCGGCCTACCGGCTGCGCTCGGTCGACGGTGGAGGGGTCACCACCCAGGTGCCCGGTGGTCCCGAGGCCCCCGCCCCCGTGCTCTCGGTCGTAGGGGCGAGCCAGCTGCCCCGGCCCGCACTCGCCTTCCTGGGCGACGATCCGGGCGCTGAGCCGGGCCGGTGGCCGGGCGCTCAGCCGGGCCAGCTCGGCCGGTCGCTCAGCCGGGCGCTCAGCCGGGCCAGTGGCCGGTCGGCTCCCCTCGGGAGCGATTGGTCTTTGACGCCTCCGCAGGGCAGATCGGGCCGCCGCCGGCCCTGCCTGCCACCGCCGCGGGAACCGGGACATCGCGCCGGATGGGCACGAGCGACGCGCGCCTCCTGGTCCGCCGGCGGCGGCGCGACACCCTCACCGTGATGGCCGCCGTCTTCGTCGTCACCCTGGGCATCGGGTTTGTGCCCGGGGCCTCCGCCGCGTGGGTCCTCACCGCGCTGTCCGGAGTCGCCCTCGCCGCCTACGTGGTCCTGTTGGTGCACCTGCGCCGGATGGCCGAGGAGCGTGAACGAAAGCTCCGCTACCTGAATCCCGAGGGCTCGGTCGCGTCGGAGACAGGTCGTGCTGCGCGCGCCCCGATCACCATGAGCGGGCGGTACGCGCACCCGTCGAACCCGGCCTTCGCGGCACGCTGAACCTGTCCCGGCCCCACGAGTGCCGGCCGCTCGGGGCCCAGGCCCGTTGACTCGATCCGACGTCGCCCGCGGACGGTGCCGTTCGGGTGGCTTGGGCGTCTGAGGAGCACGCGAAGCGACAACCCCTCGCCTTCCCCCTTCGCCCGCTGTTGTTACACCCCCCTGCCATCCTGTGACATGGCCGTGATCGCCCCGCAGACCAAACAGTCGGAGACCGGCCAGTCCGAGACCGGACAGACGGAGACCGGCCAGACGCAGGCCGGACAGACGGAGACCGGACAGACCGGTTCCGGTCAGGCCGGTTCCGGACAGACCGGACAGACGCTGGCCGAGCCCCAGGGCCTGTTCGCCTTTCTCGACGCCGCCGAGATTGCCCTCGACGCCACCGACCCGGCGTGCTGTTCGCTGGAGGGCGCCGCCGAGGTGCTCCGCCGGCTGACCCGCCTCGAGCGGAAGGTGGTGGCCCACAAGACGGCGTTCTCGGCCCGCCTGGCCCAGGGCAGCCTCTACACCCGCACCGGCCACCGCTCGGCGGCCGAGTTCCTGGCCGCCACGACCGGGGACAGCGTCGGAGAGGCAAAGGACCTGATCCGTCTGGGGGAGGCCCTCGTCGACCAGCCCTCCCTGGCCGAGTCGTTCCTGGCCGGCAAGCTCTCCCACCGGCGGGCGGCCCGGGTGTCCGACGCCGTGAAGGTCAACCCGGCCAAAGAGGCCGAGCTGGTCGGCAGTGCCGAGTCCGACTCCGAGGCCACCTTGAAGGAGCGGTGCCTCAGGGCCAAGGTCGAGGGACGCTCGGGGAAGGCCGAGGCCCGCCACTTCCAAAAGCTGCACGAGGACCGGCGGTGTCGGACCTTCACCGACGACGACGGGGCCTTCCGCCTCCTGGCGGTCCTCGCCCCCGAGGCCGGGGCCGGGGTGCTGGCCGCCCTGGAGGCAGAGACCGACCGGCAGTTCGAAGCGGCCCGGACCGAGGGCCGCTTCGAGACCCCAGACGCCTACCGGGCCGATGCCCTGGTGGCCCTCACCACCGGGGGCGGCACCCTGACCCCGAAGGGGGAGGAAACGGGCACCGCCCGAGGCGGGTGCACCTGTGACCCGAAGGCCACCGTCTCGGTGGTGGTGGACGCAGAGGCCCTGCGCCGGGGCTCGGTGGGCCAGGGGGAGCGCTGTGAGATCCCCGGGGTGGGCCCGGTGGGCGTCGACTACGCCCGGGAGCTGTTGGGAGAGGCCCTCGTCGAGGTGCTCATCGCCAAGGGCACCGACGTCACCACGGTCTACTCGGCCGGACGCCACGTGCCCAAGCGGATCCGGTCGGCCCTCCTCCTCCGGGACCCGCGGTGTGTGGTGCCGACCTGTGACGCCCGCCTGGGCCTCGAGAACGACCACTGGGTCACCGACTTCGCCCAGGGCGGCCTCACCGCCCTCGACAACCTGGCCCGGCTCTGTCGGAGGCACCACCTGGACCGCACCCACCGCGGGTTCGAGCTCGCCCGGACCCCTGACGGGTGGGTGTGGACCGCCCCCGAGCACCCGACCGAACCGAAGCGAGCGAGACCGAAGCGCAGGCGGAGGGCCACGGACCCACCTCCGGGCACCGGCCCACCGCGGTTCGACCGGCCCCCGGACCAGCTCCCGCTCGACCAACCCCCGCTCGACCAGCGGGAGTGATCCCCGGCCCAGGCGCGGCCCGGGTGCCGCTCGAGCGCGGCTCGGGCGCGGACAGGGCCAGATGAGGTTGGCCGCGAAGGTCGGCTCGAGGACGCGCGGACAGCGAGCATGGGGCTGCATCGCATCGGGATCGACTCCGGCATCGCCCAGCGGGGACAGAGAACAGGCCGTCGCGACTCGTTGAGCCGGCTCGGGCGCCTCTGGTTAGTATGCGGCCATGACCTCTTCCTCATCGACTCACGCATCGTTGGACGCATCCGATTCGCCGGCCGGCGCGGTGGCTCGGTCCCTCGACGGGAGGGCCCTCCTCACCCACCCCTTCTACCGTCGCTGGGAGGCGGGCGAGCTGACAGTGGGCGAGCTTCGCGAGTACGCCGTTCACTACCGGGCCTTCGAGGCCGCACTGCCGGCGGTGCTCACTGCGGTGGTCGACCGCCTGCATGCCGAAGGCGAGACCGAGGCGGCCGCGATGGTGGAGGACAATCTGGCCGACGAGCTCGGCCGCCCCGAGCCGCACCTGGCCCTCTTCGACCGCTTCGCCGGGTCACTGGGCGGGACGGCCACGGCCACGGCGCCCGGTCCCGCGGCCGAGGCGTTGGTCGACACCTACTTCGAGCTCGTCGCCGACGGGCCGGTGGCGGCCCTGGCCGGGCTGGCTGCCTATGAGACCCAGGCATCGGCCATCGCCTCGACCAAGGCGGACGGCTTGCGCCGCTGGTACGGGGTGGACGCCGGTGGGACGGAGTTCTGGGACGTCCACGCCGACATGGACGCCGATCACGGCGAGTGGGCCGTCGCCGCTCTCGACCTGCTCGGAGCCGACCCGGTCGAGGTCGGCGCGGCCGCCCGTCGGGGCGCCGAGGCGTGGTGGACCCTGCTGGACGAGCGCCAGGCCGAAGCGCCGGCCTCAGCCGAGCTCTGTCCCCACCACTGAGACGAACGAGACCATCTCGCCGGGGTAGCCGCCCAGATTGTGGGTGAGGGCGAGCGTCCGGTCGGTGTCGATCTGACGCTCGGGGGTGGCCTCGCCGCGCAGCTGGAGCCAGGTCTCGAAGAACATGCGGAGGCCGGAGGCGCCCACCGGATGGCCGAAGCTCTTGAGCCCCCCGTCGGGGTTGACCGGCAGCTCGCCGTCACGGTCGAACGTGCCCGCCAGCACCTCCTTCCACGCTGTGCCCCGCTCGGCGAACCCGAGGTCCTCCATGAGCACCAGCTCGGTGGGCGTGAAGCAGTCGTGCACCTCGGCCATGGCCAGTTGGTGGCGGGGGTCGGTGAGGCCGGCCTGGGAATAGGCGTCCTCGGCGGTCCGGGCGCACTCGGGGAACCAGGTGTAGTCGTAGTCGGGGTCGATGAGACCCGAGCCGCTCCCGGCCGAGAAGGACAGCGCCTTGATGTAGAGGGGCTTGTCCGTGTAGCGGAGGGCGTCCTCGGCCCGGACCACGATGGCCGCGGCGGCCCCGTCGGCCACCCCGGCGCAGTCGAACACCCCGAGGCGGCCGGCGACCCGCGGTGATGCGCAGATCGTCTCGGTGGAGACCTCCTTGCGGAACTGGGCCCGGGGGTTGACGGCGCCGTTGCGGTGGTTCTTCCACGAGATGCGGGCCAGAACCTCCGACAATTCGTCCTCGCCCACGCCGTACTTCTTGGCGTAGGCCGGGGCCACCATGGAGAACATGGCCGCCGCGGTGAGGGTGCGGGCGGTGCCGTCATTGGGGATGGGGAAGGCGTTGAGGCCCTGGTACCCGGAGTCCTTGACCTTCTCCGCGCCCACCGCCATGGCCACGTCGTAGGCCCCCGACGCCACCGCGTAGGCCGCGGCGCGGAGCGCTTCGGACCCGGTGGTGCAGTAATTCTCGACCCGGGTCACCGGCTTGCCCTCGAGCTGCAGGGGCCGGGCCAGCGTGATGCCGCTCATCCCCGACTGGGCGGTCCCGAACCAGTAGGCGTCCACGTCGTCCTTGGTCACCCCGGCCGAGGCGAAGGTGTCGCCGGCCGCCTCGATGATCAGGTCGTCGAGCCCCTTGTCCCAGTGCTCTGCGAACCGCGTGCAACCCATGCCCACGATCGCCACCCGGTCCTTGATCCCATGCGATGCCAACGTCTGTCTCCTCTGTCCAGTTCTCTGTCCAGTTTCCGTTTGAAGTTCTCTGTCCAGTTTCCTTCACGAATTCTGTCTCTGTCCGGACCCGTACCGGATCCTTCAGCCCGCAGCCGGCCCGGCCCCGGACCCGTCGCCGATCCTTCAGCCCGATCCTTCAGCCCGCAGCCGGCCCGGCCCCGGACCCGTCGCCGATCCTTCAGCCCGAAGCCACCCCGCCCCCGATCCCGTCGCCGGCGCCGTCCCCACCACCGTCGCCATCTCCACCACCGGCGCCGTCCCCACCACCGGCGCCATCCCCACCACCGGCGCGCACCGGCTTGGCCTTCCAGAAATAGTCGTGGATGCCGTCGGCGGTGAACAGCTTCCGGAAGGTCATGGTGACCCGGTCGCCGATGGCCACCGTGTCGGGGTCGACATCGGTGAGCTCGACCGGGAACCGCCCACCGCCGTCGAAATCGAGCACGGCGAAGACGATCGGGGGGCTGGGCGAGTAGGCCAACCGGTCGATGGTGTAGGTGGCGATGGTGGCTTGGGTGCCGGCCATGTCGACGGGGTCCATGTCGTCGACGGCGCCACCTTTCATCGACACGCGTGACGGGGGCAGGTGCACGGCCTCGGAGGTGCGGTCGCGGGAACCGACGAAGCCGAACTTCCAATCCTCGCTGCGCCAGGCCGCGGAGGCCGAGACCCGCTGGGGCTCGGGCCGCCGGGGGGGCTCGGTGGTGACCATCCCGCGCCACGACAGGAACTTGCCGTAGCTGAGGTCGGCGCCGGCGGCGATCTGGTCGGCCACCGGCTCGGCCGGGACCCACGACGAGAGGGCCCCGGTGGTCCGGAACACGAGCACGTCGGCCCCGTCGGCCAGGGCCACCACGGCCAGCACCTGGCCGGGCCCCGACCGCTCGAGCATCGAGGCCAGCACCAGGCCGGGGTGGGCGGCGCCGACCTGCCCGACCGTCGAGCCCAGATCGTCGGCCACCGCCCCGTCTCGCACCCCGAGCTTGCGGGCCAGGGCCTTGACCGCCCGGGCGTGCATGCCGGTGACGGCCACCTGGTCGACCTGGTCGGCGCTCACCCCCGCCGCCTTCAGCGCCGACTCCCACGCCTCGGCGCCGAGCGGGACGTACCGGGTCTCCCCGAACCGCTCCTCCCAGACCTTCGAGCGGCGATCGCCGGCGGTGCGCCACCGGTCGAGGAATTCATCGCTCACCGAGGCCCCGCCCAGGTACTCGGCGATCACCGGTGTGCCCGGTGCGTCATCTCCGACGAGGACGGCCGCGGCCCCGTCGCCCCCGGCCGACTCGTCACCCGACGTGGGCAGGCCGTCGCGCAGGTCGGCCAGGACGACCAGCGTCGTACCCGAACCGGCGGCGCCCAGGCTCGAGCGCAGGGCGCCGGACCCCGAGCGGATGGCGCCACCGAAGTCGAAGGCGGCCACGTGGGAGGGCTGGCGCAGGGCGGCGTGGATGGCGGTGGCGTTGGTCTTGTCCAGGTAGGCGGGCGTGGCCGTGGAGAACCAGACGGCGTCCGGCGCCGCCCCCGGTACCGACCGCAGGGCCAAGCGGGCCGCCTCCACCCCCATGGTGGTGGTGTCCTCGTCGTGGGAGGCGACCGACCGGGTGCCCTTGCCCCCTCCGGTGCCGAACACCTCGGCCACGGCGGACCGCTTGAGGCGCCGATAGGGGACATACCCGGCGATGCTGGTGATGCCTCTCATCTGGTTCGATGTTCCCTTCGTTGGCCTCGACCGCCTCCTCATCCTATGATGACCACAGTATCTGACGGTCAGTCAGGAAACCACTGCGGCAGTCGCCGCGCCCGACGACGGAGGCCCGACCAATGGACTTCGAGTTCACCCCTGAACAGCTCGAGTTCGTCAAGGAGGTCGAGGAGTTCCTCGACGCCAACGACGATCCGGAGGTCTTCGACGTCACCCGCGAGAACATGGCCCAGATCGTCGACACCCCGCTCCGGCGCCAGTTCATGGCCAAGGTCGGGGAGCAGGGGTGGCTCGGGATCACCTGGCCCGAGGAGTACGGGGGCAAGGCCGGCGAGGGAATCTACGAGTACCTGCTGAACGAGGCGCTGGCCGCCCGGGGCGGGCCGCAGATCGGCAAGGGCGTGGGCATCATCGGCAAGACCATCATCAGTCACGGCAGCGAACGCATGAAGCAGGAGTTCCTGCCCAAGATCCTCCGCAACGAGGTCGAATTCGCGGTCGGCTACTCCGAGCCCAACGCCGGTTCCGATGCCGCCTCCATGCAGTTGAAGGCCACCAAGGTGGACGGGGGCTGGAACCTCAACGGCCAGAAGACCTGGACCACCTCGGCCCACTTCGCCGACTGGTACTGGGTGGGTGCCCGCACCGATCCCGATGCGGTCAAGCACTTCGGGATCACCCTGTTCCTGGTGCCGATGGACCATCCGAACATCACCGTCAAGGAGATCTGGACGATGGGCGACGAGCGGACCAACGAGGTCTACCTCGACGACGTCTTCGTTCCCGACGACTACGTGGTGGGCGAGCTCAACAAGGGGTTCCAGTACATCTCCGAGGCCCTCGACCTCGAGCGCTTCACGCTGTTCACCTATTCGCCCATCGCCCAACGCCTCGACCTGCTGACCGAGTACGTGAAGCACGCCACCCGGGACGGTGAGCCGCTCAAGGACGATGCCGTGGTCAGGTCGCGGATCGCCCAGCTCCACACCCAGGCCGAGGTGGCCCGCGTGCTCGGCCTCAAGTTCGTCTTCGCCTCGTCCCAGGGCGGCGCCCCGCCCACCTCGGAGGCGTCCGAGTACAAGCTGTTCACCACCGAGTACTCGCGCCGGTTGGCCAACGCCTCGATGGACATCGGTGGGCCCGGCACCCAGCTGCGGGTCCGCGACGAGGACGCCCCGATGGTGGGCCGGGCCGAATCGACCTACCGCTACACGGTGATCGACACCATCGGCGGCGGCGCCTCGGAGATCCAGAAGAACATCATCGCCCGCCGCAAGCTCGGTCTGCCGAAGAATTTCTGATCCCGCCCGACGCCCGACGCCCGTGACCGACCCACCTCCCGCCACCCGAGCCGTCGCGCCGTCGCCGTCCACCGGATCCGACAGCCCGGGCGGACCGCTGCAAGGTGTCACCGTGCTCGACCTGGCCAGCGTCGGTCCCGCGGCGCGCTGCACCCGCCTGCTGGCCGACTACGGCGCCACCGTGGTCAAAGTGGGTGCGGTCCCGGGGAGGGGAGCCCAACCCATCACGCCGCCCTTCTACGCCTACAGCGGCTCGCGCTATCTCCTGCGCACGGCCATCGACCTCAAGGTCGAAGAGGGCCGACAGGCGTTCCTGGCCCTGGTGCGGACGGCGGACGTCGTGGTCGAGAGCTTCCGGCCGGGGGTGGTCGATCGGTTGGGCATCGGGTTCGAGGATCTCTGTGCCGTCAATCCGGGGATCATCCTGTGCTCGACCACCGGCTACGGCCAGGACGGGCCCCGCGCCGCCTGGGCCGGCCACGACATCAACTACCTGGCCCAGGGCGGGTATCTCGCCACCACCGAGCCCGCCGCCGATGGCGGCCCCCCGGTGTCGGGTGCCACCATCGCCGATGCCGCCGGCGGGGGCATGCACGCGGCCTTGGCCGTGATGGCCGCGCTGGTCGGGCGGGCCGCGGGCGGACCGGGTGTCCACCTCGACGTGTCCATCGCCGACGGCGTGCTCTGGCTCACCTCGCTGGCCGTCGACGAGTTCCTGGCCACCGGGGCCGACGTCGGCCACGGGCAGAACATCATCACCGGTCGCTACGCCTGCTACGACACGTACCAGGCCGCAGACGGCGGCTGGCTGGCGGTGGGGGCGATCGAGCCCAAGTTCTACGCCAACCTGTGCCGGCTCCTCGGGTGCGAGCAGTGGTCGGCCCACCAGCTCGACGACGGGGTCCAGGACAAGATCCGCTCCGACTTCAAGGCGGCATTCGCGGCCAAGGACCGTGACACCTGGGTGGCCGAGCTGGCCGCGGCCGACACCTGCGTCACGCCGGTGCTGTCGGTGGCCGAACTGGTCGGGGACGAGCAGTTCCTCGCCCGTCATGCCTTCGTCGACGCCGTCGCCGGGATATCCGGGACATCCGGGACATCCGGGGCATCCGGGACATCCGGGGCATCCGGGGCCGGCGGGGCATCCGGGGGCAGCGGGGTATCCGGCAGCGGGGTCGCCGGGGGCGAGCCGACCCGTTTCCGCCAGGTGGGACCGGTCCTGGCCGGCATGCGGTCGCCCGACGAACCGGTGGTGGCCGTTGACCCGCTGCACACCGACACCGACCGGCTCCTGGCCGGGGCGGGGCTGGCTCCATCGCACATCGGCGGTCTACGGGAACGGGGGATCGTGGCTTGAGCGCCATCGGCATCGACGACATCGAAGGCCTCATCGGGGTCGAGCAGTACGAGGAGGAGGGGGAGTTCCCGGTCGAACAGGGCTACGTGTGGACCACGTGCTCGTCGGTGGAGAACGGCAACCCCATCTTCTGGGACGAGCAGGTGGCCGAGGCGGTGACCGGGGGGCCGATCGCGCCACCGACCATGGTCTCGGTCTGGTTCCGCCCCCACCACTGGGCGCCGGGACGGACCACCATGGGGTTGCCCCTCCAGGTGCACTTCGACCTGAAGGAGGGCCTCGGGCTGCCCGAGGCGGTGATGAGCGACAACACCATCGTCTTCCACGAGCCGGTCCGGCCCGGTGACAGGCTGGTGACCCGGCAGATCCTCCGGTCGGTGAGCGACGAGAAGACGACCAAGCTGGGCACGGGCCGGTTCTGGGTCATCGATGTCGAGTACCGGAACCAGCGCGGCGAACTGGTGGCCGTCGAGAGCTACACCGGGTTCGGCTACCGGCGGACCGAGGCCGCGGACGCAACGGCGGCCCGGTCATGAGCACACCCGCGGTCACCCGCCTGCTCCTCTCGGACGTGAAGGTGGGGGACGAGCTGCCCGAGCTCGCCTACCCGGTCACCGCCACCACCGTGGTGCTGGGCGCACTGGCCACCCGCGACTGGCGGCCCATGCACCACGACAAGGATTTCGCCGTGCACCGGAACGGGACCCGCGACATCTTCCTCAACACACCCAACCAGGCGGCCTGGTTCGAACGGTTCGTGACCGACTGGACCGGCCCCTACGGGCGGTTGCGGCGGATGACCTTCCGGATGCTCGGCTCCATCTTCCCGGGCGACACCATGGTGTTCACCGGCGTGGTCACCGACACCGGGGTGGATGCCACCGGGTGCGGTTGGGCGGCACTCGACATCGCCGTCTCGGTCGACGGTGACCCGAAGACCACCTGCCAAGCCAGGGTGGCGCTGCCGGTGGACGAGGACGACAACCCCTGGACCCGCCGCGGCAACCGGTGGCAGCCATGACCGGCCCGGTGTCATCATCCGCCGCCTGCCGCGAGCCATCACTAGAATCCGCCGCCTGCCGCGAGCCATCACCCGCCGCATCTCGCCAAGCCGTCACATGCCGCGAGCCGTCACCAGCCGCATTCCGCGAGCCGTCACCAGCCGCATCCCGCCAAGCCGTCACATTCGGCGAGCCATCACCCGCCGCATCCCGCCAAGCATCACCCGAAGAGGAGAGCTGACCATGCTGGACCTGCAATTCAGTGCCGAACAAGAGATGCTGCGGGAGACGGTACGCGGGGTGTGCGCCACGGCCTGCCCGCTCGAGGTGGTCCGCCAGCTCGAGGACGATCCCATCGGGTACTCGCCCGAGCTCTGGAAGCAGCTGGCCCATCTCGACCTCATCGGCCTGCAGCTCCCCGAGGAGTACGGCGGCTCGGCCATGACGGCGCTGGAGTCGGTGGTGCTCTACGAGGAGTTCGGCCGATCGCTGGCCCCCTCGCCCCACTTCGTGAGCTCCATCCTGTCCGGCGGCGCGCTGACCGTTGCCGGGAGCGACGAGCAGAAGCAGGCGTGGCTGCCCCGGCTGGTGACCGGCGAGGCCATCCTGACCCCGGCATGGCTCGAGCCGGAGAACGGCTTCGGGCAGACGGGCGTCCAGGTCCGCGCCGTCCCCGACGGGGACGGCTTCGCCATCACCGGCACGAAGCGCCACGTGGCCTTCGCCAAAGCCGCCACTGCGCTGATCGTCCTGGCCCGGACGGGGGACGCCCCCGGCGACGTCGATCTCTTCGTGGTCGACACCGGTGCCGACGGCGTGACCCTGACCCAGCAGATGAGCATCGCCTCGGACACCCAGTACCGGGTCGACCTCGATCACGTCCGGGTCACCCCGGCCGATCGCATCGGGGCGGCCGGCACCGGGTGGTCCACGTGGGACACGGTCATGCACGACGGGATCATCATGGCCGCGGCCCAGGCCGTCGGCGGCGCCCAGTACGCCATGGACATCACCGTGCAGTACGCCAAGGACCGCCAGCAGTTCGACAAGCCGCTGGGCGCGTTCCAGGCCCTGGCCCACTACCTGGCCGACGGGGCCACCACCGTGGACGGTGCCGAGGTGCTGGTCCACGAGGCGGCCTGGGCCCGCTCGGAGGGTCGGAGCGTGGCCAAGCTGGCCCCGATGGCCAAGCTCTTCGCCTGCCAGGCCTTCCGCGACGTGACCGCCACCGCCCAGCAGATCTTCGGGGGCATCGGGTTCACCGTCGAGTTCGACATCCAGCTCTACTTCCGCCGGGCCAAGCAGCTCCAGATCTCGTGGTGGGACACCCGCTACCTCGAGGAGCTGGTGGCTGCGGCCGTGCTCGACGCCTGAGGTCCGGCCTCCCAGGTCGCCGGGCGTCCCGCCGGGGGACAGAACCACCCGCGGCCTGCCGCCGGTGCGCTACGGTCGCAGCGGGACCGGGGAGGGTCGCCGGCACCGAGCACTGGGGGATTTGCCATGGCAGCAGACACATCGGTGGTCGCTCCGGGCGCAGGTGGCGGGGCGGCGCCGCGCCACGGGGCGCTGTTCCGTTTCCTGTTCGTCCACGAGATCGACGAGTATCCGGCCAACGCCAAGCGCACCGCCTACCTGGCCCTCGCCGTGCTGGCCACCATCGTCCTCTACTACACCTACTTCACGCAGACCGGGGTGACCCCCCAGATCCTGCAGTACTACCACATGTCCTTCGCCTTCTACGTGGGCATTGTGGTGGTGTCCAACCTCATCGGCGCCTTTGCCTCACTGCCGGCCAGCAAGACGGACAAGCTGGGCCGGTCCAATGTGATCATCTACGGGCTGCTGCTCGTCGGGCTGCTGGTGGCGGTGGGGGTGCCGGCCACGACGACCGAGTGGCAGTTCGCCATCGTCATCTCCGCCCTCGGTCTGGTGGAGGGGGCCATCCTGGTGGCCACCCCCGCCCTCGTCCGCGACTTCAGCCCGCAGCTGGGCCGGGCCTCGGCCATGGGCTTCTGGACGGTGGGGCCGGTGGCCGGCAGCCTGATCACCTCCATCGTGGCCACCAACACCCTCAACCACTTCCTGCGGAACAGCGGTGTTTCCGGGTTCAAGAGCCAGTTCCTCATCTCCGGGATCAGCTCGCTGGTGGTCTTCGTGCTCGCCCTGTTCTGGATGAAGGACCTGTCATCCAGCCTGCGCGACCAGTTGATGGTGTCCGAACAGGACCGGGCCCTCATCGAGGCCCGGGCCCGCGGCCTGTCGGAGGCCGAGATCCTCACCGCCACCACCCATCCGTGGCGCCAGATCCTCAAGTGGGACCTGATCGGTTCGGCCGTCGGCATCTCCCTCTTCCTGCTCGTGTACTACGCGGCGTCGGCCTTTTTCACCATCTACTGGGCGACCGTGTTCAAGAGCTCGGACGGTCTCAACCTGACCACATCGGACGCCAACTATCTCAACACCTGGTACTGGGGGGCCGATGCCGTCGCCCTCATCATCTTCGGCGTGCTGTCCGACAAGCTGCGGGTGCGAAAGCCACTCATGCTCGTGGGCGCGGCCGGTTCCATCGTCATGCTGACCCTCTTCCTACGCCAGGCCGACCACCCCTATACCGGCTTCGGCACGCTGATCACCCTGGAGGTGCTGCTGGCCGCCTTCATCTCGCTGACCTACGCGCCGTGGATGGCCGCCTACACCGAGATGGTCGAAGCCAAGAACCCAGCGCTCGTGGGCACCGGGCTGGCCCTGTGGGGATGGATCCTCCGGTTGACGGTCGGTCTCTCCTTCATCTTCCTCCCGCTGGTGGTCAACGCGGTCAACCCGGTGGTCGACAACCTCGTCTACGCCCAGACGCCGCCGACCGGCAACGCACCCTTCAACGTCCAGGCGTTCCAGCTGGCCCATCCGGCCTCGGTGACCTTCGCCGAGGCCAATGCCAGCTGGTTGACGGTCCTGAGCTCCCCGCAGAACGCGCCGATCGCCGCGGCCGCCAACAAGCACCCGACCCCGGCCAACCTGGCCGCCTTCGAAAAGGCGGTCGGCCCGGTCGTCTTCGCCAAGGCCATCGCCCACCTGACCGCCCTCGACAAGTACGTGGTGCCCTACGAGTCCCAGCTCACCTACCTGTCGGCCCATCAGGGCCAGCTGGACAAGCTGCTCTCCGGCGTGGCCAAGTCACCCAAGCAGTGGCAGCACTGGTTCTGGGTGTGCCTGGGCGGCATGGTGCTGTTCATCCCCACCATCTTCTTGAACCGGGGCCGGTGGAGCCCGAAGAAGGCCAAGGAGGACGAGGACAAGCACGATGCGGACGTGGCCGAGGAGCTGGCCGAACTGGTCGGGGCGAGCACGTGAGCGGCTCGGCCCGTCCGGCCCGGGTCACCCTGGGGTAAGCCGGGATCAGACCGGCAGCAGGTCCCTCTTGGCTGCCCGGGACCAGGCCGGGACCGGGCCGGGACCGGGCCGCCCCGGGCCGCCCCGATGAGGCCCGGATCGGGCCGCCTTTGATCAGGCCCCGGATCGGGCCGCCTTCGATCAGGCCGGAGGCGGGGCCGGGTGCGGGGCCGGTGACGGTCCCTCCCCCCGATCGACCCGGTTGCCCTGATCGACCCGGTTGAGCTGGTTGAGCGTCGAGGCATCCGAGCGCAGCCGCTCGTCGAGTTGGCGGCCCCGGTCGCGGACGGTGGTCCGGATGGCCTGGGCCAGCGAGGCCCACGGGTCGCGGGCGGCATCGACGGACGACCGCAGCTGGTCCACCAGCGGGTTGGGTCCGCCGGCCGAGCCGGGCTCGATGGCGACCAGGTAGGAGGAGGCGTCGGTGCCCTCGCGGTAGCAGCGGACGCAGGCCACGTTCAGCTCCTCGTCGATGAGGATCACTGACGCTCCCTTCATGGGGTTGAGCTGCGGTGTGTCGACGACCCAGCCACCGGTGTTGACCACCGAGACCGGAGACGAGCACAGGGTGGTCGTCCGCACGTCGACGAAGGGCTTGTGGGTGTGGCCGAAGACGAAGGTCACGTCCCGCGGGGCACCGATCTCGGCGCCCACCTGGGTGACCACCGGGCCGTCGAGGTAGCTGGCCAGCCCCTGGTCCGCGTGCGGGCTCAGGATGATCCCCTCACGGTGACGCTCGCGGACCGCCGTCCCGACGCCGGCCCGCAGGAGCCCGGCCACGGCATGGGCCTCGACGTCCGCCTCGGCCCGCGACGCCCCGGCCACCTTGATGGCCCGTTCGATGGCCGAGATCTCGGCGTGGATGGTCTCGGTGCTCTGCAGGGACTCGTACAGCGACCGGGTGACCCGCATGATGTCCCCGCTGTCGCCCATGGACGACCAGAAGAAGTCGATCCATCCGCCGTTGTCCGCCTCCAGCTGCCAGGCCTCGACAGCCCCCGACCGGGGGGACCCGAACACGGTGTCGAGCAGCGACATCATCCGGTAGAGCGGCTCGATGAAGTGGCCGTGGCTGAGGATGACCGAACGGTCGCCGGACGCGGTGACCAGCCCGAGGTTCGGGTAGCTCTGGACCACGGTCACCGCGGTGGCCGGTTCGGCCCGCTTGGCCAGGATCTCGATGAACCGGTCGCGGACCGGTTCCGTGTCGTTGGCCGGCAGCAGGTGGGTGGCGTGGCGATCACGCGGGGCCGGGGCGGCGGACTCGGCCAGCAGCCGCAGATAGCGGTCATCGCTGGCCCGCGACCAGAGGTGGTGGTCGTGGTTGCCCGGGACGAAGCGGAGTGCGGGGGCGACCGCGGCGTCGGGCTTGCCGGGGCGGAGGCCGTCGATGAACTGGGTGAAGGCGGCCGCCGCGTCCTCGGGGGCGGTGAGGGCCAGCTCGAAGAGATCTCCGAGCACGATGAGCTCCGGCGGGTCCTGGCCCGGCGTCCGCAGCGAGCGGAGGCACTCGCACAGGGCCGTGAGCACAGGCGAGGCGGCCGAGCCATCGACGTGCTCGCCGTCGGCGTCCACGTTGGTCAGCAGACTGTTCAGCGCCCCGAGGTGGAGGTCGGAGACGCACACCCATCGGATGGAGGTCATGGTGGTCCTTTCGGTCCCGAACGGTAGCCCACCGCCGGTTCGCCGCCAGCGGCACGGGGACCCGTCCCATCCGAGCGTGCGCCACCCTGTGACACCGGCGATCTACGGTGGGCCTCGTGGGTTCCCCCGGTGAGATCGGGCCCGGATTCGCGGTGATCGATGTCGAGACCACCGGCTTCTCGGCCGAGGACGAGCGCATCGTCGAGGTGGGCGTGGTCGTGCTCGACCCGTCGGGCCGGGAGGTCGGCGCCTTCTGCACCCTGGTCGACCCCGGCTGCGACCCCGGCCCGACCCACGTCCACGGCATCTCGGCGGAGATGCTGGCCGGGGCGCCCACATTCGCGGCGATCCACCCGTACCTGGCCGAGCGGCTCTCCGGCCGGGTGGTGGTCGGGCACAACGTCGACTGCTTCGACCTCTCCTTCATCCGGGCGGAGTGCCGCCGGGCCGGCGGGCGGGGCCTGGTTCCGGGCCCCGTGCCCTCGGTCGACACCCTGGCCGTGGCCCAGGCCCACCTCGGTCTGCAGGGGAGGGCCCGGCTCGTCGACTGCTGCACCCACTTCGGGCTGTCGTGGGACGACCACCACAGCGCGCTGGGCGACGCCCGGGTGACAGCGGCGCTCTTCCGGTCGATGCGGGCTGCGCTGGGTGACGCAACTCTCGGCATCGCCGACCTGTTGCGGCTCGCCCACGGCTCGAGGTGGCCGGGCCCGACGAGGATGACGCCGGCGGTCCTCGGCCGGGCAGGTTCGTTGACCGCCTGAGCTCCCTGGTTCGGCGGGTCCGACCCCAGCCGGTCGGGCTCCCAGTCGGCCGGCCACTCGGCCCGGCCGGTCACTCAGTCGGCCGGGGTCCCAGTCAGGCCGGTCACTCAGTCAGCCGGTCACCCATCGATCGGCCGGACACCCGCTCCGGTCACTCGGCCCGGCCGGTCACTCAGTCGGCCGGGCTCCCGCCGGCCAGGGGCAGCCCGTCGATGGCACGGGACGCGGTCGGAACCGCCTCGACGTCGATGCCCTCTCCGGCCCGGCCGGTGTCGGCGGCCCGGCGGTGGGCACCGCCCAGCATCTCCCCGGGGTCGTCCTCGCCGGGGGTGCCGGCCACCAGCGGCGAGCGGGCCAGGATGACCACGCCGGCCACGAGCACGGCGAGGGACACGATCTCGGCCGAGATCCACAAGGGACCGGACCGCAGCACGTCGGCGAACAGGGTCAGGCCGAGCACGATGCTGACCAGCGGATTGATGGTCACCATGGTGGTGCGCGACGCGGTGATGGGTCCCGCGTGCAGGGCGTTCTGGATCAGGAACACGGTGCCGAGGCCGGTGATGGCGAGCATGTAGGGCTGGAAGTGGGTGAACACGTGCCCCCACCCGAGCTTGGTGTACGAGGTGATGGCCTTGGTCAACGCCGCGCTGTAGGCCGCGGTGATGGCGGTGGCCGCCCCGAAGGACGCCGCTCTCCACCACCGGGGTCCGTACCGGGCCGCGGCGATGAACCCGGCGATGGCCCCGATGAGCACGATGGATGCCACCAGCCAGGCATGATTGGAGGGGAGGGCGTTGCCGCCGGAAGGGTGGGCGGCGAAGAAGAACCCGGCCAGACCGGCCACGATGACGATGGCGCCGAGCCACTCCTGCCAACCCAGTCGGTAGTGGAACCAAACACCGAGGATGAGCAACAGGAAGAGCAGCTCGGTGGTGAGCACCGGCTGGACGACGCTCAGCTCACCGAAGCGCAGGGCGGTGGCCTGGAGCCCGAACTCGACGAGCATGAGACCGAAGCCGACGAGCCAGATGACCCGCTTGATGGCGTGGGCCATCAAGCTGAGCCGCAATGTGGTCGACTCGGGGGCCGACTCCACCCCGATGCGCTGGAGGACCGAGGTCAGGGCGTTGACGAAGGCGGCGATCGCCGCCAGAAGGTAGGCCACCGTCTCCGTTGTACTCGCAATTCCCCAAAAGTGCACGCTTGTGCACGGTCCGGGCCCGGTTGGCCGCCGACGGCGTCCGGCTGGGCCGATCGTGGCCACCGTCATCCTCGACCCCGGTCTCGCCGCCGGGGAGGCGACGAAGGTCAGGGGCGCGTTCCGTCCGGGAGAGGTGCCGGAGGTAGGGGAGCCGTCCGGGAGCGGTGGAGGATCCGTTCCGGTAGCGGTGGAGGATCCGTCCGGGGAGAGGTGCCGGAGCGGTGGAGGGGCCGTGCGGGGAGAGGTGTGGGAGCCGTGGTGGAGCCGTCCGGGGAGAGGTGCCGGAGCGGTGGAGGATCCGTCCGGGGAGAGGTGCCGGAGTGGTGGAGGAGCCGTCCGGGGAGAGGTGCCGGAGCGGCGCGGTGCTTCCGATGATTGGTGGTTGAGCCTAGAGGTGCGCCGCGCCGCCGGTTCCGGCCTGCGCCGCCCCGCCGGTTCGGGCCTTGCGCCGCGCCGTCGGTTCCGGCCTCGGACGCGCCGCCGGTCCGGGCCCAGGCCGACCAGTCGCGGTACCCGCCGGCCAGGTCGCCGGCATGGCGGAACCCGAGCTCGGCGAGCGAGGCGGCGGCCAGCGACGACGCGTACCCCTCCGAGCACACCACCACGACCTGCTGGTCGAACCCGGTGACTGCGGGCAGCCGGTGGGTGCCGTTGGGATCGAGCCGCCACTCGAGCACGTTGCGCTCGATGACCAGCGCGCCGGGCAGATCGCCCTCCAACAGGCGCTGGGCGGTCGGTCGGATGTCGACGATCAACCCGCCCGACGAGACCACCGAATCGAGGTCTTCGGGCCGGGTGCGCCGGATGTGGCGGCGGGCCTCGGCCACCAGGTCGTCGGCCGACGGGCTCATGAGGGATCGTGGCTGCTGGTGGTGTCGAAGGGCCCGAGGGGCTCGACGTCCTCGGTCCGCACCACCTCCAGCCGTCCCTGCCCGCTCAGCTCGTAGTACGTCATGGTGGTCAGCCTGGGCCCGTAGACGTGGACGCTGATCGCCTGCTCCTCGGCCTCGTTGGTCAGGTCGTGGATGTAGCCGGGTCCGAACCTCCGGTGCTGGCCGGTGCCGATGTGGTGGTTGCCGATCAGGGCCACGCCCTTCGGGCTCGGCCGCACGCTCGACTCGACGAGTGCACCCGCGGCCACCACCACGGCGCCACCCGAGGGGCCGTGGTCGTGGAGCTCGATGGCGCCGCCGGAAGGCCAGCCGATGGCCCAGGCCTCGAAGAGGTCGGTGACGGCGAGCAGGATCCAGGTCCGCTCGGTCAGGTTCGACAGCTCGGGGATCGCGGGCGCCGAGACCGCGAATCCCTCGGCGATGGCTCGGAAATCGACCCGCCGGCGAGGTTGGGCGGAACGGGGGAGAGGATCCCCCGGCCCGGCCGGCAGACCTGCGGAGCGGTTTGGGGACGAAACTTGGTCGAGGTCTGCGGCCGGACCGGGGTAGGCGAATGCCATGACCCAACTCTAATCCTATAAAACTGACTAATCAAGTCGTTTTTATAGGATTAGGCGAGCCGTGCTTTCTCCCGCTTGGCTGACCGTGGTTCCCGCACCGGGGTCGGGGGGGCGAGGTGAAGCGATGATCTCGGGGTTCATCCGAACGCACCGTCCGGCGTCGGGATGCCGGCGTCGACCGGGCCACCTTCGGATTCGCGCCCGTCGGCGGTGCAGCCGGAGGCGTCGGGCATGTGCAGCCCTAGCGCATAGCCCTCGAGGAAGACATCGGCGTCGCGTCGGCGCGGGTAGCGCTGCTCGAGCTGGCTGAAGCGGGGGGAGTGGTTGGGCTCGATGAGATGGGCCAGCTCGTGGACGATCACCGCGTCGAGCACCCAGTCCGGGGCCACCCGCAGCCGCTCGGAGATGCGGATCTCGCGGGTCTCGAACGTGCACGAGCCCCACCGCTTGTTCTGCGATCTGGACCAGCGGATGGAGGCCGGGGCCACCCCGTCGAGATAGCGGCGGCCGAGCGCCAGGGCCCGCTGCTCGAGATGGTCGTCGGAGGCGTGGAGGTGGGGCCGGTGGCGGGCCAGGCGACGGGCCAGGCTGGCAACCATCTCGTCACGCTCCGCGCCCCGGAGGTGGACGGGGACCACCACCACGATCCGGTCTCCCTCCCAGTGGGCGCCGGCGGTCTTCTTCCGCCTCTTGCTCACCCGGACTTCGACGTTGGGGCTGAACAGCGTGGGGTGTTCGGTCGTGTAGGTCATGGCGGGCACGGTACGGCCGGGCTGTGACGGCTCGGACGCGGAGAATAGTAGGCCCCGCCGTCGGCAGGCGTCGGGATGCGTCCCCGACTAGGAGAGCGAATAGGAGAGCGAAGGCCGCGACGGTACGATGACCAGGTGCGTCGATACTTCACGCCCCGGTGCATCGGCATGCACGTGACGCTGCTCGTCCTGCTTCCCGCGTTCGCCTGGCTGACCTGGTGGCAGCTCGAGCGGGCCCTGGGCGGTAACACGTTGAGCTGGGCCTACACCTTCGAGTGGCCGCTCTTCGCCGTCTACGCCATCTACGTCTGGTGGCAGTTGATCCATGATCAGACGACGGCCGTGACCCGCCGCATCCTTCCGCCGCACACCGCGTCCGGCGATGGCTCCGACGACCACAACCAGCCCGGTTGGGCGCTGAGCGGCGGGCGGAGGAAGAACGTGGCCATCGCGGCCAGTTCGGCCGTCGCGGACGAGGCAGCGGCCCGGCGGGAGCGGTTCGTGCCTCAGACTCCGGAGGAGGCGGCCCGGCTGGCCGAGTACAACCGGTACCTGGCCGAGCTCAACGACGACGACGACGACGACGACGCCGAAGCCGATGCCGGCGCCGAAGCCGGCACCAACCGGCGATGAGCGCCTCCGCGCCCGAGGCCCGACCGCCCGGAACCCCGTCGCTGCACGGCCTCGTCCAACGCGGCATGGTCGGTGCGCTGATCCGCTACCGGGTCATGGCCTTCATCGTGGGCACCGCGCTGATCTGCCTGTTCATCGTGGTCATCTTCCAGCTGGCCGGGGTCAAGGTGAAGCTGGCCGAGGAGATCGTGGCCCCCATCCACGGGTACCTCTACCTCGTGTACCTGGCCACGGCGGCCGACCTGGCCCGCCGGGCCCACTGGAGGCTGGGACGGATCCTGATGGTGGTGGCCGCCGGCTTCGTGCCCACCCTGGCCTTCATCATCGAGCACCGGGTGTACCAGCAGATGCAGGCCGAGTGGGCGGCGGAGGCCGCGGCGCGGCCCGATGCCGTCGGGTCGGCGATCAGCTCCGAAGCCGGCCGGCCGGCACCGGGGGAGGCGCCGGGTCGATCGTGACCGGCGAGGCGAGCGTGACCGGCACAACGTCAGCGACCGGCACAACGTCAGCGACCGGCACGACGTCAGCGACCGGCGAGCGTCAGCGACCGGCGAGCGTCAGCGACCGGCGAACGTCAGCGACCGGCGAGGCGTCCGTAACCGCCACCGCTACCGTGACCGGCGCATCGGCGGCGACCGGCACAACTAGCGCGGCCAGGCCGTGGTTCAGCGGGCGCCCCGCAGCAACGCCCCGGGTCGGGCGCCGGTGTCCTCGCCGCCGCTGAACGTGGTCACCCCCGACTTGATGGTCTCGACGTAGCCCGTCGCTCCCTGGAGGAGGCGGCTGCCGCCGGCCGGGAGGTCGTTGACCACGGTGGGGTTGCCCATCTGCAGGTGCTCGTAGTCGATCAGGTTGAGATCGGCCACCGCCCCGACCTCGATGGTCCCGCGGTCGGTCAGACCGTAGAGGCGGGCGGTGTCCTGGGTCTGCTTCTTCACCATCCATTCGAGCGGGAGCCTCTCGCCGCGGGACCGGTCCCGGGTCCAGTGGGTGATCATGAAGGTGGGTTGAGAAGCGTCGCAGATGACCCCGCAGTGGGCGCCGCCGTCCCCGAGCCCGGCTGCCGACCGGGGATGGAGCAGCATCTCGCGGGCCGGCTCGAGGTCACCGTCCGAGTAGTTGAGGATGGGCACGTAGAGCAGGCCGCGCCCGTCCTCTTCGAGCATGGCGTCGTAGGCCATCGACAGCGCCGTCCGGCCCGTCGCCGCGGCCATCCCGGTCAGCGACCGTTCGGGACCCGGTTCGTAGTCGGGTGGGCTCCCGAGCACGAAGGTGGTGCGAAAGGCCTGGTCCATACGGTCCGCAGTGGCCGGGTCGGGCTCCCACGACTCGATGGCGTGGCGCACATCGGGGCTGCGCAGGGCATCGACGAGGGCGTCGGGGGCCAGACCCTTGGCCTTCAGCTCCTGGTAGGCGGGAATCTGATCGAAGAGCGAGTAGGTCGTGAAGTGGCCGGACAGCAGTCCGAAACCGCGGCCGGCCACCTGGGGCCAGAGGTCGGCCCCGTCGGAGACGGCGCGGAGGGACTCCTCCATGAGCTCGCGCCAGAGCTCGGGGGCATCGTCGACCTGCACCATGGCGAAGGTCACCGGGCGGTGGATGGCCGCCGACAGCCGCCGCATCCAGTCCATCTCCTTCTTCGGGCTGATGATGTCCTCGCCGGCGGTGCCGGCCGGGGCCAGCTCGAACACACCGGCCCCGAGCTCTCCCATGCCGCTGCCGATCCCGAACAGCTCGTCCTCGGAGGCGTAGGTTCCGGGCACCGGCTCCCCGTCGATGGCCAGGTGGGCGAGGGTACGCGACGTCGAGAACCCGAGGGCCCCGGCGGCGATCGCCTCTTTGACCAACTGCTTCATGGCCTCGATGTCGGCCGGGCCGGCCGGCTCGTTGCGGGCCCCCCGGTCGCCCATCACGTACGACCGCACCGCCCCGTGGGCGATCTGGGTCCCGAGGTCCATGGTCCACTTTCGCTGGGCCAGCGCGTCGAGGTACTCGGGGAACGTCTCCCACTCCCAGCGCATACCTTCGGCCAGCGCGCTGCCCGGGATGTCCTCGACTCCCTCCATCAGACCGATCAGCCACTCGTGGCGGTCCGGGCGGGCCGGTGCAAAGCCCACCCCGCAGTTCCCGGTGACGACCGTGGTGACGCCGTGCCAGCTGCTGGGGGCGAGCACCTCGTCCCAGGTGGCCTGGCCGTCGTAGTGGGTGTGGATGTCCACCCAGCCCGGCGCGACGAGCAGCCCGTCGGCATCGACGGTCCGGGAAGCCGCTTCGCCGGCGAAGGATCCGATCCCGGTGATCTGCCCCCGATCGACGGTCACGTCCGCGGTGCGGGCGGGTGCCCCGGTTCCGTCGACGACTGTTCCGCCCCGTATGACCAGATCGTGCATGGCGCTTCCCCCTTCGGCCGCTGAACAACGATGCTGGCACGGAAGGGCTCGAACGTGCAATGACCAGGGAAAAAGGAGGATCGGGCTTGGGCGGCGGGCGTGTGCCGGGCGACGGTCGCCGGGTCGGGCGGCGACGGCTATGACGGGGGGATCGAGTATGTGACCTGGGCTTTTGCCACCACGTCGTCGCTCCCGACCGAGTAGATGGCCACCTCGGCCACGCCCAGCCGTTTTCCGAGCTTGAGCAGGGTCCCGACGGCCACGATGTCGACCAGCGCCGGCTTGCGGAGGAAGTCGATGTGGAGGCTCGTGGTCACCGCCAGCGCCACCGGTCCGATCTGGCCGGCGATGACCAGCCAGGCCGCCGTGTCGGCCAGGGCCATCAGCGACGGGCCCGACACCGTGCCGCCGGGCCGGCCGTTGGCGTCGCTGACGGGGAGGCGCACCGTGATGGTGGTGTCGGTGATGGTCTCGACGACGTACGGGATCGAAGCACTCGGGAAGCCGTCGGTCAGAAACCGTTGGAGCTCTTCGACGGTCATGGCGGGACGTGGCGTCATGGCACGGAGCAGCGTAGCGATTTCGGGGGGATTGACTGCCGGGTGGCCGCCGGTCATTGCCGGGGTGACGGCTGCTGTCGCGCCGGGGCAGCCGCTCCTCGCCGATTCGTGCAGACTGTGGACCTTGCACGGAGCCGGAGGGATCGAGGGGAGGGCGGCATGTTGAGCCAAGAACACCGGGCGGCCGTCGAGCTGGCCTCCGAAGCCGGCGGCGCGCTCATGGAACTTCGGGCCCGGTCGGAGCCGGGGAGGGAGCTCGGGCGAGAGGGCGATCAGCTGTCACAACGGTTGCTCATGGACAGGCTGGCCGCCCGGTTCCCCTCCGATCGGATCCGATCGGAGGAAGCAGACCGGGCCGAGCCGCTCGACAGCGCGTCGGGCCGGGTCTGGATCATCGATCCGCTGGACGGCACCCGCGAGTATTCGGAGGGCAGGGAGGACTGGGCCGTCCACGTGGCCCTGGCCATCGACGGCGTGGCCCAGGTGGGCGGCGTGGCGCTTCCGGCCATGGACGTTGTGTTGGGGACCGAGGACCCACCGGTGCTGGCCGCCCCCGCTGTGGTGCCGAGGCTGGTGGTGAGCCGGAGCCGGCCGCCGGAGTTCGTCCCCTTCGTCGCCGAGCGGCTCGGGGCGACCACGGTGCCCATGGGGTCGGCCGGCGCCAAGATCGCGGCTGTCATCCGTGGCGAGGCCGAGGTCTACGTCCACGCCGGAGGCCAGTACGAATGGGATTCGGCCGCCCCGGTGGCGGTAGCGCTGGCCACCGGGCTCCACGCCGCCCGGCTCGACGGTTCGCTCCTCCGGTACTCGCAGCCCGATCCCTGGCTGCCTGATCTGGTGGTCTGCCATCCGGCACTGACCGGCGCGGTGACCGAGGCGCTGGCCGCAGCGGGACTCCCGGCGCAATGACGAGAGGAACCCGGAGATGTGCGGGGTGACGGCCGGTGGAGATGGGGGTCCGGCATCGGCCGTCTTCGCGCCGGCCCGGCTCGGCCCGGTCACCCTCAAGAACCGGGTCATCAAGGCGGCCACGTTCGAAGGTGCGGCACCCAGGGGCGAGGTCACGGACCAGCTGATCGAGTTCCACCGCCGGATGGCTTCCGGGGGCGTGGGTATGACCACGGTGGCCTATCTGGCCGTGTCCCCCGAGGGACGGACCGATCGCCACTGCGTGCTGTTGGGGGAGGAGTCCCTGCCGGGCCTGCGCCGGCTCACCGACACGGTGCATGAGGCCGGAGCGGCGGTGTCGGCGCAGATCGGGCATGCCGGGCCGGTGGCCAACGCGCGCTCCAACCGCGCCCCGGCCCTGGCCCCGTCACGCCGTCTCAGTCCGACCGGATTGATGACGCGGGCCGCGTCGGGCGACGACATCGCCCGGATCACCGGGCAGTACCGCCAGGGGGCGGCGGTCGCCGTGGAGGCGGGTTTCGACTGCATCGAGATCCACCTCGGCCACAACTATCTGCTGAGCGCCTTCTTGAGTCCGAAGCTCAACCGCCGGACCGACCAGTGGGGCGGGAGTCTGGTCAACCGGGCGCGGTTCCCGCGTCAGGTGGTCGACGCGGTGAGAGAGGCGGTCGGTGACCGGGTGGCAGTCACCGCCAAGCTCAACATGGCCGACGGGGTGCCCGGGGGATTCTGGCTGGAGGAGAGCGTCGAGTTCGCCCGCATGCTCGAGTCCGACGGCGCCCTCGATGCGCTCGAGCTGACCGGAGGGAGCTCACTGTCCAACCCGATGTACCTGTTCCGCGGTGAGGCGCCCCGGACGGAATTCGCCGCCACCCTTCCTCCGCCAGTGCGGGCAGGGTTCCGGGTGGTGGGCTCGAGGTTCTTGCAGGACTACCCGTTCGAGGAGGCCTTCTTCCTGCCCTATGCCCGGCAATTTCTGGATGCGCTCGATCTGCCCCTCATCCTGCTCGGAGGCGTGAACCGGTTGGAGACGGTGGAGCGGGCGCTGGCCGAGGGTTTCTCGTTCGTGGCCATGGCCCGCGCACTGCTGCGGGAGCCCGACCTCGTGGGTCGGTGGGAGAAGGGCGGGGCGACGGACGGGCTGTGCATCCACTGCAACAAATGCATGCCCACCATCTACAGCGGGACCCGGTGCGTGCTCGTCCCGGCCGTCGAGCCGGGCTGAGGGATTAGTAGGCCTCGGGCTGGGGGTCGGTAGGCCTCGAGCTGAGGGTCAGTAGGCCTCGAGTTCAGAGGTCGTCGGGTTCGGGCTCCTCGTCGCCCGGCACCTCGGGAGCGTCGAGGTCCCATCCTTCGGTATCGGCAGCTCTCGCCCTCTGGCGGGCCGTCGGCCCACCGACGCCGTCGGGATCGTCGAGACCTCCGTCCAAACTGGTGAGTGCCTCCGGATCGTCGAGCTCGACCCCCGCCTCTTCGAGCTCCCGATCGTCCACCTGCAACGTGGGGTCGAGCGACGGATCGAGCTCGACCGCCTCGAGAAAGGCAGGATCGAGCTGCTCCTTGTCGTCGAGCGCTTCGTCACCCTGCTCGAATGGGTCTGAGCCCGATGGCTCGTCGGGTGACCAGTCGCCACTGTCGCTCATTGCTCGCACTCCATCCTTCGTCGGACTTGTTCCCCGATCGTAGGACCTACCCGGGGGGCCTGATTCCGCACCGTATTCACCGGCCGTATCTCATGCGGCCCGGCGGCTGGATGCATCACACGGCACAGGGACCGGGGGAGGCGGATAGGCGCCGGCATCGCCTGAGCCCGTTCGCCAGGCCGGTCAGTGGGCCGTGAGTTTGCTGCGGGGCCAGGAGGCAGATCGTGAAGCGGGGAGGGACATAGAATCGCATCTTCAGGTCCAGCCCACGTAGCTCAGGGGATAGAGCACTCGTTTCCTAAATGAGGTGTCGCAGGTTCAATTCCTGCCGTGGGCACACTGCCGTGGGCGCACTTGCGCCGAGCGCGCACTTGTGATGTCTCAAGGGATAGGTGATAAGGCCGCCCAAAACGTCCGCCGACGGCGACTACGCGCCCAACCCCACAGGAAGCGAGCACCGCAACCTCGACTAGGCATGCTAAAGAGCGCGGGTGAGCAGCCCGAGTAGGACGCCTGCTCTCCAATGTTCTCGTTTCAGCTGATTTGTAGCTCCATCCAAAAGGAGAGCAATGTCTCAGCTCGGCGGTCTTCTCGGAGGGATTGCGGCGATCCTCTGGGTCCTTCTGGCGATTGCAGTTGTCTACAGCCTTCGAGGATCGATTGCCCTTCCTTACGAACTCGGTTTAGGTCCGTCTGGAGTCTCGATGGAATTCGCTGAGGCCAAATTGGACGAGGCCTTGGCGGCCGCAGATGCCAAGTCAGATACTCCTGGTAGCCGGATAGTCGGCGAGGCAGCCAAGCAAGGTGTTCTGCACCGCCTTGAGCGGAACGAAGACCTTCTTCGAAACGCACGTTTGCTGTGGGTCGACGATCATCCTGAGAACAACGATTCGGTCGCCGCGCTTCTTGGACGGTTTGGAGCGAAGATCGATACTCCTAGAACAAACGATGAAGCGATGAGGCTACTCCGAGGGACAAGGTACGACGTCATCATCAGTGATGTTGCTCGCGACAACGAAGGGCCTGACAGTGACTTGAAGGGTATCGAACTCGCGAACGAAGTGTTCCAACGGTTCGGACAGAAGATCATTCTGTTCACTGCGCGATTCGAACCAGCAACACTCCCGGGACTAACTGCCGATGAGCGGCTCGAAATCGTGAGCTTGGTGCGTCGGGTCGTTTTTGGGCGCACCAACTACTTCGATGAAGCACTGCATCTCGTGCTCGACGTCCTTGAGAGGCAATGACGAGGGGGGTTCGTCTCCAGCTATCGGGAACCATTGTCTGGAAGATTCCAGCGTAAAATCACTCCGCTATTCGTCCACTCCTAAAACGTCGGCCCGGGCGACCACGTAGGCCCGGTACTCCTCGAGCGGGTCGGGCACTCCGGACTGTCGGACGCCGGGTGTCCGCTCGCCCGAAAGATAGGAGCGGACCGTCTTGCGGTCACGACCCAGGTGACGGGCGATGGCCGAGACGGTCCACCCCCGTTTGAACAGTGCATCTGCTTCCACGTCTTCTCCCACTGAGAACATGGCAGGGGCTCCTCGGGCTGGCTGGTTTGGACGCCGCCAGCTTCGAGGGGCCTTCACCGGTTTGGGGGACCCTTCAAGTGGCCCGCCATCCCGCTCAGAGGGTGGGGAATTTCAGTGATCGAGGGTGGGGAATTTCAGTGATCCGCAGCATCAGCTCCAACCGCCTGGATGACCTCAGGTTTGCGCGCCGCTGACGGCGCACTCGAACAGCTTGTCAACAGGACAGCCGTGCATAAAAGGCCGACAGCCATCGTGAGATAGCCCAACCGGCGGGGCCAGGAGTCGCGGGGTTCGGTGAGAACGCACCTACTCACCCGTGCCCTATGCAGCCCCATGGAGGTGGTGTCGCGCACGCGGCTCGCCAGCTGCGGAGGTTTCGCCACATAGGACAGCACGAGGCATGCCCCATGCAACTTCACTACTCGGTATCTCCCTGTGGTCCTTGCGCTTCGGAGTAGTCAAAGCGGCTGCGTGGGGCGGAGCTCCGGGTGATGTCGGCAACCATTCGGTGAGGAACGCACATGCCGATGAGGATCACGCCATTGTCTGGGGCTCTGTGAGGCGACCTTTCAGGAATCGCTGAACAACTGTCCGGGCATCCGGGAGCTCGATCTCAGAGGAAGCCACGCTTCGCAGAAGCGTGATGACGAGTAGGGGGGCGAGAAGCGCTTGGACGGCGAAGTCGGTTGGTTCCTCGACCATCTGTCCGACACGCTGGTATCCGGCGAAGATTTCAGCCAGTCGCGACATGGCCCCGAGAGGTTCTTTGATGAGGGCGGCCACGTCAGGGTCCCGCGCTCCTTCGAGGAGGAGCATTCCAACCAGTCCGTTTCGGTGCTGATACATCCCCGAGTAGTACTCGACCACCCGGATCAGGTCAGCTTCGATGTCGCCCGTTGTGGTGAGCCCGTTGTCGGCGAGCCGCGAGATGTCGCCATGGATGGCGGCCAGGATCAGCTGGCGCTTGTCCCCGAATCGCCGGAAAAGAGTCACCTCGTTAATGCCAGCCGCCTCTGCGATTCGCCGCGTGGTGGCCCCCGCATACCCTCGATCGGCCAGCACGGATAGGGCGGCGTCGAACATCGTCGCATCGGTCACAGGTTCAGCCAAGGATTCTCCTCGAGAGCGGGTCCAGATTGTGGAGTCTACTGCACCATAGTAAGCAACCACTTGCTTTCTCACGGGAGGGCGCTTATGGTGAGGAGATGTAAGTAAGTACTTGCATGCCGAGCGAGTACCGGCATCTCATCCCAACGAAAGGAATCAAACCCATGAAGGCATTCGTGAAGAGACACATCCGGTGGCTTCTCATCCCTGTCCTCGGTGTGATCGTGGTCGGTGGAGCAGGCTTTTTCTGGATGCTGAGCGGCAGCTCGGCCGCGCCGCTCACTCTGCGGGCTAGCGCCTCCTTGTCGGCGGCCGCGTCCGGAAGCGATCTCAGCGGCCATTGGACAGTGGTTGCCGGACCGGTCGACGAGCCGACGATCGCCGGCTATCGGGTGGAGGAGAAGGTCGTCGGCGGCCTCGCGTCGGACACCGCAACAGGTCGAACAGGCGATGTAACCGGGTCGGTGACGGTAGTGGACAAGCAGGTCACCGCCGCTAACTTCACGGTGAACATGGCCACCTTGAAGAGCGACAAGAGTCTCCGCGACACGGTCCTCAAGACCAACGCCATCCAGACGAACAAGTATCCGACAGCCGAGTTCACCCTGGTGGACCCAATTGTCCTGCACAACATCTTCCCCGGCAAGATCTATACGGCCAAAGCCCGTGGAACGCTCCGGTTGCACGGAGTCTCAAAGCTGGTGAATGTCACCATTCAGTACCAGGAGACCAAGACGGGCATTGTCCTCCTGGCCGACATGCCGATCACGATGGCCGATTACTCCATCAAGGCACCCAGTATCGCTGGCGTCGTCGCCGTCGAGAACCACGGCTCCTTCGAGCTCCGCGCCAATCTGGTGAAATGAGGGACCCCCTGCCCAGCCTGTTCGGCTACGTGGCAATCGCAGACCACCTCCGAAGCACTCGGTGTGGCCGATGTGAAACGCGGGTATATGTGCCCCTGTCGGTTCGGAGGGACACAGGCCTCGTTGTAGTGACCACGAACGTTGTTGACACCCGGTCCACCAATGAGGTGAGCCCCCTGGAGCAATGTGGAGCTGTCTACACACCCACAGAACTCCCAGGAGGGCTCAAATGCACGCTAACGCCCGGCTCACGCCGATTGGCCGACTGACCTTGCGGGCAGATTCTCTCGGAATGTGACGCCTGGCCAGGCTGACCCGGAAGTGCCGGAGTGTGGCAGTTCGCGGATCGCGAGCACCGGGGCCTGGATAACGCCTCCAGGCCGGGTCTGCCGCACAAGTCAGGCCCTGCTATCGAAACCGAGTCAGTCACGGTCGATAACCGCCGCTGAGCCGGGGGTATGGGATGCCTGCCCAGAGGACCCGTGTGAGGGCTTGATCTGCATTAGGCCGGATAGTTCCCAGTCTCAAGGTCTTCGAGCAGGCTCGGATGGGTTGGCCTCCAGCCGAACCTCTCTCGTGTCAGAGCACTTGACGATGGCTGGTCGGTAGCGAAGATGTGGCCAAGGAACCCGAAGTTCTCTGCTTGGACCGCCTCGACGGGCAGGTCGAGCCGGCGGCCGATCACTTCGGCGATGGAGCGCATGGCGTCGCCCTCGTCGGCGACGGCGTGGGCCACTGTGCCGGGAACGGCTTCCTCGAGGACCAGCCTGAAGAGTTGGGCGGCGTCGAGGCGGTGCACGGCTGGCCAGCGTTGGGTGCCGTCACCTACATAGCCGGAGACCCCGGTGCGCCGGGCGCTATCAATGAGCACCGAGGCGAATCCACAGCGCCCGCCCGCGGCATGGACCGACCGGGGCAGACGGACGACGGCGGAACGGACGCCACGCTTGGCCAGGTCGACGACTGCTTGGGCATTTCGGCCGCGGCCGCCAACGGGTCCGTCGGTGGGAAAGGCGTCCGCCTCGGTCGAGGTGCGTCCGGGCAGGGCGGGCGTGCCCGATGCGATGACGAGCGCCTTGCCGCTTCCATCGAGGGAGGCGCCAAAGGCCTCGACGGCGCTGGTCTCCCTCGCCACCGACTTCTCGAAGTTGTTGAAGTCGGCGCCGAAGGCGAGGTGGATCACCCCGTCGGACTGATCGGCGCCGACTCGCAGACTCTCGGGGTCGTTGAGATCGCCGCGGAGCACCGAGACTCCTACAGCAGTGAGGGCCTGTGCCGAAGCGTCGGATCGGGCTAGGCCGAGAACCTCGTGGCCAGCGGTCACCAGCTCGGGGACGAGGACGGAACCGATCCCTCCGGTGCCGCCGGTAACGAAAACACGCATATCCAACCCTTCCTGAGAGTGAGTCGCCTTGTTGACCCCAGGTGATAAGACTCTTGTCCCGTCACTGTAGCAGAGTGATGAGACTTGAGTCGCATCACCTGTCTATGATCGATAGATGGCCCGATGGGAACCGGACGCACGCGAGCGACTGGTACGCGCTGCGCTGGACCTGTTCGCCGAGCAGGGCTACGACAACACCACGGTCGCTCAGATCGCCGAACGAGCGGGGCTGACCAAGAGCACCTTTTTCCGTCACTTCCCCGACAAGCGCGAAGTGTTGGCCGCCGGGCAGGACACGCTCTGCCAGCTCTTCGAAGAGGGCATTGCGGCAGCACCGGCATCAGCGACGCCGCTGGAGGCCGTCGCCGCGGGCCTCGACGCTGCGGCCGAGGCATTCACCCCCGAAAGGCGAGATCTCGGGCGAAAGATGCAAGCAGCCATCGCGGCCAGCAGGGAACTGCAAGAACGCGACACGCTCAAGCGCGTCGGATTGGCCACGGCCATAACCGACGCGCTACAAACACGAGGAGTGCCAGACCCGACAGCGAGCCTTGCCGCCGAAATCGGAATCCTGGCCTTGAGGACCGCCCACGCGCGTTGGTCCGACCCGGCCAACCAACAGGAACTCGTCGTGCTCGCCCGCAAATCACTCAACGAACTGAAAACGGCAAGCGTCGCACTCGGCTGATTAGGAAGAGGACCTTCGGATCGTGTGAACGAGACAACGCTGGTGTGCTGTGCAACCACCTTCACCGCTCCTGGGGGTGTCAGGGAACACGGACTTTCGTTGTCAGCCAAATGGCCCGAAATCGCATAGGAGCCGCTTGGAAGCGCGAAGGTGAACAGGCCAGTCGCCCCCACCCTCAGCGATTTGGAAATGCACCAATCATCTCAGCCCGCAGCCACCTGCGTCGGTGTCACACGGGTTATCCGCACGGCTCCGATGTGCCGGTCGGCAGGAGCCAATAACCGCCGCGCACCCAGTGTTCGGAGGCCCTTGTGAAAGCCCAACAGGCCGGGCAGGGGCTTCGGACCCTAACGATTCCGCCGAGCTCGCCGGACAATGACGGTGGATGGCGGAACTCGCTCGACCGGCCAAGAGGGTCGGGCCGGGAACAGGACGGCGGAGACCCATTCGACCGGCCCGGCAGGTAGACGGTAACTGACATTTGCGCAACCGTCGGGCACCCTCTGTGGCGCAAATTGACATGGCAAATGACCGGAATAGCATGGGCCACTTCCTGCCCCGGGGCCTTTTTTTGGGTTAGTCCCTGGCCTTCCAACCTCTGGTCATGGGCGTCCAGACTCACGGGCTGCCGTCGGAGTCCGGAGCGAGGAAGAGCGAAGACCGGAGCATCTTCACTTCAGACCGCCGCTTTGCCGGCGAGATACGTCCCGAGTAGAGCGACGGCCATCAGCAAGACCCAAAAGTCGGTCAGCTGGCGAAGCACCCGTGGGGCAGTGCGTACCGCCATGAACTCGCGCATGATGATCCGGACCTTGATCAACGCGAAGCAGATGGCGCCTACGGTTACCACCGTATTTGCGGTGGGAAGTCCCCGTTGCGTAGCCGCTTGATCGATCCAAAGGTAAAGCAGCGAAATGGCCACGAGGAGCAACCACGCCCAGAAAAGCCGCTTGTTGTACCCGTTCTCCACCGTCACCTCACCACGTAGAGGAGGGCGAATATCAGTACCCAGAAAAAGTCGACGGTGTGCCAATAGGTGGCGCAGGTTTCGACCACCTTTTGTGAACGTCGCTTCTGACCTGAGAGCTGGTACCAGAGCACGCCGAGGACGACAAAGCCAATCAGTAGGTGGACGCAGTGGATTGCCGTCAGGAAAAAGAAGTACTGGAAGAACCCGCTACTGGTGAACGTGTGTCCAGAGCGGATCAGCCGGACCCATTCAGCGACTTTGAGTACGAGGAAGACAACACCTGATCCTGCGGTAAATAATGCAGCGCGCTTCGAGGCGCCGTACCGACCGGAACGCGCGTGCCGGACGCAGTCGGCCACTGCCCAGGAACTGGTGAGCAGGACGATCGTTTCCAGCACGCCGAGCCACAGCAGTAGGTGGGACTGTTGGCGCAGGAATGCCTGCTCGTGTTGTGTCCGGTTAAAGAGGTAGACGCAGAAATACGAGGTAAAGACGAGGGACTCAAACAGGACAAAGAACCAGATGTCGCGCCCGCCGGGAATGTGCGCTGTCCGCCCCTCCTCCCGCGCCAACGCCACATCCTGTTCGGTCGTCGTCATGGCGACATGAACTCCGCCAACACGCGACCTCGACCTTCTTTCGGCGCCAAGTCAGGCAGGGGCCCCCTCCCAAAGTCCTCGCGGAGGATCATGTTGCGCAGCAAGAGGATAAAAGCTCCGGTGTAAAGACCGAAGACGGCCACGTTTATCCACCACACAATCAGGCCGTTCCAGGCGAAGGCACCGGTATGGAAGATCCACGACGGTGCGACCACGACCTCGGTCAACCCGTTGCACAGATTGAGGTAGCCGAACCAATCTGGAAAGACGCGGTTCTTGTCGAGCAGTATGGCCACCATCCAGATCAAGGAGCCGACGAGAAACACTCCCATGGTGCCGGAAAAGGACAGAAACCCGAGGTCATAGAGCCAGTGAAGGATCTCCGGACTGCGCTCGGGACGGAAGGCACCCACCGTCATCGCCACGCAAATAAACAAGAACCCGGGGACCGCACTGACGGCGTAAAGGATCAAGTACGAGTAGGCGAAGGCAGGACTGACGGACATCCGCCGGATGGAGTAAGTGATCAACGCGATTGACGTGGCGGACAGCCCACCCAAGACGAAGATCAACCCAAAACCAATGAGCAGGCCCTCATGGCGGCTGGCGAACCACCCAACTACCTGGCGCGTGGTGTACGACGGCTTCCCCGGCGGTTGTGTGCGCGTGATAATGAAAAAGACGATGGTGTAGAGCGAGTAGAAGCCGATCGTGGCGAACCAAGCCAACCACAACTCCCGCTTCGGATCGTCGAGCAGCGCGGGTCTCTTCATGCCGAGACCTGCTCCGCTAACCGATCTCGTTCGATCGCCTGCCCCAACACCACTGCCATGACGGCGAGCCAGAGGGCGATGGCGACATTCTTGACCCAGAACGATAGGAAGCCGTCCCAGGCGAAGGGCCCGGTAAGCGTCAGGCCAGCAAAACCCGCCGGCACCAACAAGATCGCGACCAGGAGGTTGAAGTGGCCGACCCACTGCGAGAATACAGGTCGCACTTGCCCATCAAGGTAGATCGCCAGCGCAAGGAACAAGCAGAGGGCGACGAGGAAGGGCACGGCACATGTGAAGGTGATCCACGCCAGGTCGTTGTAGAGCTGGGTTAGCGCTGGGGCCCGATAGGGCCGGAACGCCGCGAGCAGCCAGAAGACCGTCGCCGTGAGAAAGGCGATGGGGGCGGCGCCGGCAACCCCGATCACGCAGTACCGCAGAACGGGCGTGCGGTGAGCCATGCCACGCATACGCTCAACGATCAGCATGAGAATCGGGATCAGCGCCACGCAGAACCAGTTGAACAGGATCATGCTGTAGCGGACGCGCGGGGCGTGATCGGCGTAGAACGCGGCGACCCTCTGCGCCGACCACTGAGGAGACATGGGCGGCAGGAAACCCGGGAAGATGAAGAAGGCCGCGATCCAGACAACCGCGACAGCGGGCAGCGCCCAGAAGACGATCCGTTCGCCGGCGGTCCGTTTCATGATGGGGGATAGTAGCCAATCGGCTATCTTGTTTCCCTGCATGTCCGATCAGTGAGGACGATGCAGGAAGCCGTGGAGGCTTGCCTGGGTGAGTACCTCAGCGGATAGCGTCCCTCGACGGCCGCTGGGTTTCGAAGTAGATGGCGGGACCTGCGTCGGCCACTAGTCCACTTCGCATTGGTTTCCGAATCCGGTCGGGGGCCGTTGGGGTGGCCGAGGAGTGTCCCGCATGTTGGATCATGGGCAGCTCGCTGACCGCGAGCACCGATCGAACCCTGACGTAAATAACGCGACCCTCTGCGGACGGTAGGAGTCACCCGTTCTCCTTGACCAGGGCGCAGGAATCGGTATCATGTTTAGCATGGTTCCTAGTGACGATCCTATATGGCTCGCCCAGTTGCGGAGAGGCTCAGTCGAACACTGCGTGCTGGCTCTGCTCCGTCATGAGGAGAGGTACGGATTCGAGCTTGCTCACATGCTCTCGGATGCCGGGGGATTGATCGGGAGCGAGGGGACGATCTATCCGCTCCTTGCTCGTCTTCGTCGCAACGGTCTGGTGGAAACGACCTGGCGGGAATCGGACGAAGGACCGCCTCGCCGGTACTACCGCCTGACCGAGGCGGGCGGACTCGCTCTCACGGCCTTTGCTCATCAATGGAAGCTTTTTCAGGCAGCAGTGAATCTCATTCTGGATGGGGCTGGTGCACCATGAAGACCATCAACGGCGCAGATGCTCTGGTCAACAGGTACATGGCGGAGCTTGATCATTCCCTCTCCACGCTCCCGGTTCAACGGCGCGAGGAGATACTCACCGAAGTCGCCCATCACATTGAAGAGGGCCGAGCACTCTTGGATGTAGACGATGAGCAATCCGTGAGCGCACTGCTCGACCGAATCGGCGATCCATCCTTTATCGCTACCGAGGCGGGCGCCGCTCCACCGGCGGCGACTAGCCGCCCGCTGCTCCTGGTCCTCTCGCTGATTGCCCTCGGTCTCGGGATTGTTGCCGTCTTGCTGGCGGCATTGGCCTTCAGCCACAGCTCAGGATCGGCTGGGCCGAATCCCCAGCCACTATCGCCGCTAGCGTCGCACGCACCGACGCCTGCGTCTCGGTCAAAGTGGGCGGCTGAAGGTGCTCGGCTGGTCCACGCAATGATGGCGATGCACGCTCATTCGTCTGACGGCGATTTCGCCTATCAGTCGGCGCCGGTCAATATCACCCACGACGGCACCTACACCCTTGACTACGGTCCAGTTGACGACCATTTCGTATTGCCGGTGCCGCATTCGACAGCACCCGGGAAACCGATCACAGGCTTCGGAATCGCCTTCGACTTTCCTAGCGATGCTTCGTTCCAAACTTCGGTGGATGGCGGAGGTTCCGTTGTGACATTGAACGGGCATCGGTACTTCCAGGAGCGGGTAGCTGTCTCGAATCTGACTACCCCCTATCCCGACTTCACTGGATGGATCTACCCTTAGCTGCTGCCACAAAGGTGCCGTTCATGGGCGGTTAGCGCGGCTGGCCCGAACTCTCGCAAGATCACGCCGGATCGGGCAGAATGCGCTCGTGTATTCCGATCGAGACCTCGCGTCCGATGCGAGAGGCCCGACACTGCGGACTCAACGCCTCGTGTTGCGGCGTTGGCGCGCCGAAGACCTAGCACCCTTTGCCGAACTCAACGCCGATCCCGACGTAATGGCGCACATGCAGAAGACCATGAGCCGAGAGCAGAGCGACGCATTCGTGGCGCGCATCGAGGAGGAGTTCGACGACTGCGGTTTCGGTCTGTGGGCCGTAGAGGTGCCGAACCACTCGCCGTTCATTGGCTTTGTCGGGTTGCACCGAGTGCCGTTTGACGCTCCCTTCACGCCTGCGGTCGAAGTCGGATGGCGCCTAGCCCGCGAGCACTGGGGCTACGGATTCGTGACCGAGGCGGCTCGTAGTGCGGTTCGCTACGGACTCGAAGAGGTCGGTCTTGACGAGATCGTTTCTTTCACCAACCCAGACAACGTCCGGTCTTGGAAGGTAATGGAACGCCTCGGCATGATTCGCGATCCGTCGTCGGACTTCGAGCACCCCAACGTTCCAACGGGACACTGGCTCCGTCCCCATATCTTCTACAGATTTCCGCCTGCGGCCCCGTCGCCGTAGAACGAGCGCCCCATAACGCGCAGCGAAACGGGCGCTACGCTCGACCCTACGTCTCGCCCCTGATTAGACCACGTACGCGTCCGCGTAAAAGCCCTCCTTACCTGGAAGAATTGCTGTTGCTAAGGCAGTAATCCAAACCAGGAGGAGGGCTCCTTGAAGGTGAAGAATAGTCGCGCCACCCGGACGATGAGGGTGACCACCGACGGGAAGAACCTGGTGTCCCATGCGGGCACGGCACTGTTGTCCGAACTGGCCGACCGCAGTGGCCTGACCGAAGCGATGTCGGTCGCCATGGCGGCCTGCGGGATCAACTGGCACACCCACGACCCCGGAGTTGTTCTCACCCACCTGGCCGTGGCCATCGCCGACGGTGCCGACTGTCTGGCCGACATGGCCTCCCTCCGTGAACAGGGGGAGCTGTTCGGTCCGGTGGCTTCGATCCCGACGGCCTGGCGGGCCATCGAGGCGACGACGGCCTTCGAGCTCCGGGCCATCCCCGACGCAGTAGCCGCTGCCCGGGCTGTGGTGTGGGCTGCATCTCCGCCCGGGGGACTCGTTGATCATGGACTTCGACGCCACGCTGCAGAACTCCTACTCCGAGAAGCAGGACGCTGCCCCCACCTTCAAGCATGGCTTCGGGTTCTTCCCGTTGGGTGTGTGGTGCGCTACGACAGGAGAACCGTTGGCCGCCATGCTGCGGCCGGGTAACGCCGGGGCCAACGACACGGACGACCACATCGAACTGCTCTACCGGGCCCTGTCCGGGCTGCCCGAGGAGTACCAGGCCGGCCACTTCGAGAGCGACCACCCGGCTCTGGTCACCCACCCCACCCTGGTGCGGGCCGACTCGGCCGGAGCCACCCATGGGTTCGTCGACGCCATCGTGTCTGCCAACTGCGACTTCTCCATCGGATTCCCCATCGACCAGGGAGTTCGTGATGCACTGCTCCTGGTCCAAGAGCAGGACTGGGTCCCCGCCACAGAGACCGACGGCTCCATCCGCGACGGAGCGTGGGTAACCGAGCTGACCGACCTCATTCCCCTTTCCGCCTGGCCGGAGGACACCCGGCTCATCATGCGCAGGGAGCGTCCTCATCCCGGAGCCCAACTCAATCTCTTCGACACCCTCGAGGGCTTCCGCCACACCTGCTTCATCACGAACACCGAGGGAGACGACATCACGTCCCTCGAACTCCGTCACCGCGGGCACGCCCGGGTGGAGGACCGGATCAGGAACTGGAAGGACTGCGGCCTTTCCAATCTGCCCTTCGACTCCTTCGTCCGGAACGAAGCCTGGATGGCGACCTCCCTCATCGCAGCCTTCTTGCCTGGAGTCAGATGGTCTGCTTCGACGGGGCGCTGGCCAAGGCCGAGCCGAAAACGATGCGCTATCGAGTGCTCCATGTGGCCGCTCTCCTCGTGCGCCGATCCAGGGGTCTTGTCCTCCGCCTGGACGAGACCTGGCCGTGGGTGGACGAACTCGCCGACGCCTTCACCAAACTCCGGACGGCCATCCCCTGACGGGCCAGGTCAGAACGCCCGATCCGAAAGCAGACCTGCAGGGCGTGACATCCGAAGCCGAATGACAACGCCGGGGTCCGTCACGCCTTCGACGCATTCCGAACGGCCGTGCCGTTCATGTCGACCGGCTCGGTGACGACTACGCCATCAACCAGGGGTCGGACGAATGATCGAGGCTAGAGGTATCCCCATCGTGCCGTTACACGGGTCAGTTCGCGGATCGCGAGCATGGCAGTCTCAATATCCGCCGCCGAGCCCCTTCGGATTAGCTCGTTCCCATCCTGAGCTAGGTGCAGAGTCGGCTGAACAAGTAGCTCCCGGCCCCAATGGACTCTCTGAAGCCGCCCAGTAGGTTCCCGTGCCAGGAAGGTGATCTTGGCCGATGATCGGGTCATTGAGAGCGGAGACGGTGAGGCCATACTCGCAGCCGATGATGTCGTCCGCCGTAGTGACTTCGTCGCCCGCGACGCTGACGCTGACATACGTGTTGCCACCGCTCAAGGGCACGGATACATCCGCTGGAAGCCACTTCACATCGAGACGTTCCTGATTCAGCAGGCTAAGGGTCAGCGCTCCATCCCAAATGTGATGCGCCTTTGCGGTTTCATCTGCCGACAGGGCGAAGGTAGCAGCACCCTCGGTCGCAGCTTCGCTGACGGCCTCTCCGATACCCCTTCCGACTGCATTTACGATCAAGAATCCAGAAATGACGATGCCCGTAAGTGCGATACAAAACACAACGACCCCGACGGCGATCGCCATGGCCAGACGATGGCCCTTGGGATTCGTGGGAAAGTGAAGCGGGGCCATCGGTGGCATGCCAGCGCTCACGGGTTGCAAATAGTCCGCTCTCCGCTTGATTTGGGTCCATGCAGTTATCGCTCCGAAGAGAAGGCTGCCCAGTATCCCCACCTTGTTGGCAGCCGGGTCGCCGAGCAATTCTTCGGTCAGTTCCTGGCTCTCTTGGCCATACCGGCTTCGCCACCAGGATGGGTAGAGGGCAATGACGAATCGAACCAGACGGGGCATCAGGTCCCACCGGCTCCTGCCAGGCGATCAAGCCCGACCGAGAACACCTTTTCCGACAACACCAGTTGCTCTCGAAGGTCAGCAGCTCCTCGAGCGGTAATTCGATAGGGCTTGCGCCGACCTTCACCTGGCATGGCCTCAATGAGCCCAGCGTGTTCGAGCTTGTCGATTGCGCCGTACAAGCTTCCCGGACCCAATGACACGCCGGAGAACGACTCGATGTCTTTGATGAGGGCATAGCCATGTTTCGGACCGGACGAGAGACTGGTCAAGACCAGCACACTCCTGTCGGACGAGCCACGAATCACAGGCACAGAGTCAACTATATCGGAACCTGTAATAACTGCAACCGTCGTTGGTGGGCTTGAAAGCATGGCAGAAGTGCCGGTGTGTGGCAGTTCGCGATCACCAAGCATGACAGCCTGGATAACGCCCCCCGGCCGGTGTTCGGGGTCACCCCTGGCCGTAACTTGTGATGAGCCAACGTCCTTGTGCCGCCTTCTCCAAATCGACATCCCAAAAGGACGTATTACTCATCCCCGTCGCAGGGTCGTTGATGACGGCAAAGTTGCAAACGATCGTGGCAGCCGTTCCGGTGTCTGAGATCTGCTTGCAGCTCAGATTGGTGAACGGTGGAACCCACTGCCCCCATTCCATCTGATCGCGGTCCGCAGGCGCGAAGTGGGCCAAAGCTAGAGAAGCATTCTGATCGTTCACGGCCTTGAACCAGGCAACTGTGGTTTTGACCGGTGACTGAACCTGAATCTGCGGCAGTGGGCCGCTGTAAGACGATGGGCCGCTGGAGCACGCAGTGAGGCTCAGGGCCAAGCCGACTAGAAATGTAAGTGCTCCCCAGCGAACGCTTCCACTCTGGCTGGGCCGCCACACGCCAAACACAGAGTGGATGATATCCGAGTCCGGCTACATGGGCTTCTCTGGGGAGACGACTCGACGACTGCGGGGTTGCCACGGATGTGGCGGCGAGCCCGCGGACGATAACGCTTGGCTGATCCGGTGTTCGGGGACATGAGGTTATGTGCAGCTATCTACTTCGCCAATGAGTGGCAGAGGGCCTTGGCCCGATCAATCGCCCGTATCAACGATTTGGCATTTCCGGTACTAGAGGCCCACTCCAGTTCCGTCGGGAGTTTGGAAAGAGCCGCATTTCCCGAGTGGCGTATCTCATTGGTGTCTGGGGACGCGTAAAACTCAATCTGCGCCCCCGTCGATGAGGTCTGCGCCCCCGTCGATGAGGATGGAGGAGGAAGGACAAGTTGACTCACCTGGTGGCAGGCCAAGCGAACTGCTGCAGTCTCGCGGGCTGCTGATTGACCAGGTCCCGAACTGCACCCAGCCAAGAGCAGAGCGATCAGTGCCGCCGACCCCGACCTCCATTTCCGCACAACCTAAAGGCTACTCCGAGTCGGACTTATTCCAATTTGCCCGAGGTGTCAGGCGGGCCACGGTCAATAACCCGGCTAATCCGGTCTGGGGCAGTCTTCATCCGCTGCGTCCCTGCGCAAGACTGTCACCGGATGAACTCGGACGCACAGGTCTACCTAGCCGATCAACTTGCCCTCATTCGCGACAGTTCGCCGCTGCACAATGAGAGAACGCCCGAAGAGAAGAGCCGGGCATATTCCAGCTTTATGTCGGCCATCCAGGCTCTGAAGGCGGTCGGTGCGGTCGAGGAGTCAGAGATCCACGACTGGTCGAATCGGTGTCTCGAAGCTCTCGGAGAGGAGCCATTGGAGCCGATCGTTTCGCGGCCTGGGAGGGAGGTTATGCGGTTCGTCAGCTTTAGCAACGAGCCACGACCGGAGTTCGTACCGCCTCCGGTACCAGAGTTCATCCGGCTTGTTCCGGCATCGACCCCCGCACATGTAACGAGGCATGGTGGACGGTTCCAAGTCCTCGGCGTTGAGATCTACGACACTGCGTTGACCGTGAACTGGCGTTTGGCACCCCTACCCAGCGAGGAGTCGATCTCGGCCGAGCAACTCGCCGAACTTGATGTCGATACGGAGGGATTACCCGAGGACGCAAGGGAGGTCATGCGCCACGGTCTCTTGCACAGGAGGACGATGCACTTTCCGCAGTGTGAGGTCAGCGACGATGTCGGGACCGAGTACCGGCACATGGGCGGTGGGAGCGGTGGAGGCGGCTCCGAGCGAGTCGGCCGGACCCAGTTCGCACCAGCGCCTCCCAGCACTGCCAGCCGCCTCAGTGTCCGGTGGGAAGACGTGACGCACGAGGTGCCCCTTATCTGAGATTCGATTCCTCACCCTTCTAGGCACTTATCCACACGCCCGGA
>CAWHIF010000002.1:0-136204 GCA_963829235.1 uncultured Acidimicrobiaceae bacterium | reverse complement strand
TGTGCCGTCGTGGGTCACCCAATATCGCCCCGGACAACCCATCCCGGGTAACGCTCGCCTCGGGCGTCGGCGGAATGGCTCAATTGAACCTGGGGCGGCGGAAGGCGGCGGGGGTGGGGAGTTTCAGACCCCCTTATCTCTTATCCCCATGCCGTGGGCGCACACTGCCGTGGGCCGCCTCGCAACCGCCGGCGCAACTGCCGTTGGGCGCAACTCCGATGTCGCTTGGGAGAGAGTGGCCCCGTGCAGATGGAGGGTCGGAAGCGCGCGTAAGGAGGGGAGGGAGTCTGGGGGAGAGGGATGGGAGGCTGTCGGCTCTAGCAGCTTGCGCTTATTCAGTCCCGCTGACCTCGACCATGCGATGAATCTCGTATAGGGGGGTGAGGCAAGGCCTAACTGAGAGATTGACCAACGCAAGAGACTGGCACCGTCCCCCAGTTGGCCCTCAGACTTTCATACCCTTGGATTTCCTGCTCCCCGGGTACGGGCTGAACTCTGACCTGCTCCTCCTCCGCCTGCCACCATGTGCCACGTGCCAGATGAATCCGGAGTCGAGCAATTGCTCGTCATCTGGCCTTCCCACTCACGAGACTGGTTCTCCCACTTCCCGGAGTAGGACGCTGCGCAGCCGCCGTTGATAGCAGTGTCGTAGGTGAAGTTGAGCTCGCTCCCGCTTTGCGTCCAATTGCCGTACTCACCGGTGGAGTCCGTAAAGGTTCCGCCCTTCGAGAATGTCATTCCAAAGCTACCGACATCCCCTTTATAGTCACCATTTGTCCAGTCGAAGTTATTGGTCCAATTTCCAACGACCGACGGAGTTTCGCCGGCAGCGGAAGCGCAACTTCTGGTCTTTATGCTCTGGTTGGTCTGCTCAGAAGCCATCGTCGGTGAGGCTTCGGTTCCAAGCGCAGGCGTGCTGGTGAGCGCAAGGTTGTTCGTTTCGCCGGTAAATCCTTCTTCAACGCACTTTGGCGCTGACGAGCTAGTCGCTGTCAATTGTGTTTGCACCTCTAGCGTCGACTTCGCTCCGAAATTCGCCTGGCCGCCATTCCCGTCACCAAAGACCCCGAACTCGGTGGTATTCCATACCTGCGCAAGATTGAGCACGCGGTCGTTATTGGATACGGCCGTGGCTTGGCCGGATCCGATCGCCAGGGACACCGTGTCGTTGCCGCCGGCTGCGGCTTGTCCGATGAGCTTTACCTTGGCCAGGTCCGACGCTGTGAGGTGGGTAGCCTTACTCGCAGGGCTGTTGGTGTAGCAGTCGATGATGCTGCCGGATTTATGTGTGAACCACCTACTCGGGCACGTGGTGTCGTAGTGCACCAGCCAATACTGCATGAATAGCTCGTTCGGTTCGGTTGTATAGACGAACTGCTGCCAGCCTAGGCAGTCGGCTGGTTTGCTCGCTCCCGAGCACGCCGAGGTCGAAAAGAATTCGGTGTTGAGCTGAAGCGAAAAGGTGTTCGCAACCTGCGATCCCTTGTTGTCGACATTGCCCATCTCGGTGATCTTCGGGCTCACGTCGTCGAACGACCCTGTGGCATTGGAGATCGTGCCTGTCACCCTTGCCGAGTAGTCGCGGCCATTACCAACGGCCTCAGGGTTGCCCGACCCCGATGGCTGTCGCGGCGCCAATGGCCAGTTCGGCGCGACCCTGCACTGAGTGGCCTGCCACTGCAGCGCCGGATACGAAGCGTGATAGCAACCCACCCCCGGAGTGGGAACTTTTGCTATCGCCTGCTGCCACCGCGCCGCCGCCTGTGCCCTCGACTGGTTGGCTGCAAAGGCCGACGCGCCCCCGACGATCGCTGCCGGCAAGATGACGATCGCCGCGATCATCCGAGTTGACCGCCTAGCACTTTTCGAATCGTTCATCTTCCTGCCCCCCCACCATTACTAATCCACTTCCGCGCAGGCTATCTCAGCGGGCTCGGCCATGTGCCGCTCGTGCCAAGTGCTAGATAAACAGTGTCTTCTGCTGCTGGGACCGAACTTGCCGACTCCAGCGAAGACCAACGTATCGGGGACACTGGCGAGTTCTCCAACGGAGCAGGGGGCCATTGACTCTGGAAGCCCCGAGCGTAGGCTTCATGTATGGCGGTGACCGACTCCGCGATCAATTCGAAATCTGTGTTCACCGAGGAAGGCAGCGGCGTGTGCTCGACTCCAGACTGCGACAGGATGGCGCAGACCAAGTGCTCGAAATGCGAGCTGCTCCACTACTTCAGGCACTCCAAGCACCCCCGAGCACGACGACGAATAGCTGGGACCGATCACCACGCTCAAGATCGACGTTGTCCGGCAATGACATCCCATAGACCCCATCAATTTCGTCGCCGTGGTTCTGTGCGGACTCGGCATCATGCACGAGTTCATGCTGGACCTAGCCCAGGTGGTCGATTCCCTGATCAGGGCGCTCTGACGCGGTTGCCAATTCGGCCTGACGGAGTCCAGACTGTTACGGGCGACGGAACCGGGCTGAGGCAGGGCTCAGAGGCCGGGCCGGGGGGTGGAACCCGGCCCGCCTGTCCCAGCCAGTTGCGAAACCGACAATTCCACCGGTACCGTCGGTCAAGTCAAGGTCCGTCGAGCCGGGTTCCGCCTCCCGTGCTCCACGTTGTGAATGGGCAAGGCGCACCTGGTTTGCCGTAGGAGGTGCGGCTCTCTCCGGGGACGTGGACCTGCACAACCGCGTAGGTGTGCGGGCTAGCCATTTCTGTTCGGGACCGTGGTGGTCGGCTCGGTGATCGTCGGTGCGGTGCCCGCGTCGGCCACACCCCCCGATCGTCAACTGCAATACGGGTGGCAACTTGCAGACCGCCATCACTGCCGCTGTGCCAGGCTCGACGATCGTCGCTCACGGGACCTGCGCCGGGAACTTCACCGTCGACGAGAACCTGGCCCTGCAAGGATCGGGCACTCTGAGCGGGACCGGATACAACGGGCCGGTGTTGACGATCAACAGCGGGACCGTCTCTGTGAACAACTTGACGATTGAGAATGGGCTGGCGTGGTCTTTCGGTGGTGCACCTGCGCCGAGGCGGGTGCACCACCGCCGCCGGATCCACCACCACCGCCGTTGTAGCCGAGCCGGTGATCTGGGACAGGCGGGATGTGAATCGACGTGCCGGCATTAGGGGACAGACGTCACTTCGTCGAATTGCTCTTCGGCTCAAGCCCCGGGAAAAGGTGCAGGCAGACCTCCCGAAGGAACTGGATGAGCAACTCCGGCGTGAACTCCGGGCTGGGGCCCGCGAGCTCCGATGGCAGCGAAATGCCCATTTGCTTGGCCAATTCGATGATGCCCGGACCAACGGCCTTGCCCAAGGTACTCAATGCACCACCGGCGGCCTGGATGTCGATCGTCCAGTCAGGCACTGCCTGCGCCTCGACGGTGACCCAGTCTTTGGGGTCACGGGGGGTGTCCAGAGCGAACACCTGGTCGAAGGTCCGCGAGGGGGCGTCACGTTGGGTGAAGGGGTGACCTATACCCCACACCTTGCGGAGGGTGGCAATGAGAGAGGTGTGCCGGTACTCCTCGTTGTAGACCGAGCCGGGTTCGACCCAGGGCGAGACCATAATGGCGGGGACTCGGTAGCCCGATCGATCGAACCGGAACCCCAGCTCTCCAGGCGGGGCACCCTCCCCCGGGGACGGGACGGGTCCGGGGGGGACGTGGTCGTAGGTGCCGCCCGGCTCATCCCAACCGATCAAGAGGGCGGTGTTCCAGGCGTTGGTGCCCGAACGTCCCGTCATGGAGCGATAGGCGTCGTAGATGCGCTGTAGGAGGGCCTCGCCGCCCAACATCGACGACGGGGGGTCGAAGCCGATGTCGAGGTCTCCTCCGATGAACGACCGGCCATACGCGGGGTGGTAGTCGTTGTGGCCAGAAGCCATGTCCGGCTCGATCCATGACAGGTCGGGCAGGGTCCCCGCCGCCGCATCCTTCACGAACTCGTCCAAGGGCACGAAGTGGGTGGCCAGGCGTTCTTGAAGGCGTGGGAAGTGGATGAGGCCAGTGATCGAAAGGGGCATTGGCTCGGCGACGTACACCTTCCAGGTCTTGCCATGGGCTTCGAGGCGTTCGAACACGGTCTCAGCGGTGTTCTTGGTCATCCACTTTGCCGATGGGCTGTTCACTACCAGGCCCGAGGATGTGGCCGCGGTCCAAAAAGAGCGGTTCATGAACGTCTGAGAGGGGACCTCTGAGAACCAGTGGTCGAAGACCCCGAAGTCTCGGGCGAGACCGCTCAGCACGGGGAGTTGTTCGGGCGTGTAGCCGGTCATGATCTGGGCGTACTCGTCATACGTGGGCTGACGGCCGACCTCACCGGTGAACGTCGAAATGTAGTCCGTTACGAAGCCACTCATGGTTGGTGTCGCACCGGGCGCCGGAGCGTTCCACGGTTCGCTGGCGCCTTCGCCGATCTTGAACCGATTGTGCTCGTCGAGTGTGTTGAAGAGCTGGGTGTTGGTGTGGAAGTACTCTTCACCCGAGTCGGGATTGGGCGAGTCCATATCAGTGGTGACGTGGTACGGAACCACCTTGCGTTCGGCCCCGTGCTCTGCCCACTCGGGAATGGGATTCGAGAGACCCTTCCCGATGACCCCCTCGAAGTTCTTGCCGTCTCCGGGCCCGTAAAGGTGGCCCAGCACGTTGTCAAGAGAGCGGTTCTCGAATAGGACCACGACGATGTGGTCCATGGCATGGCTTCGATCTGTGGCCATTCGGACCCTCCTTGCCAATAGGCCCCAGCATCGTCACTGTTGCATGATTCCGGCAGCGGTTCCATCACCTGTCTCGGGTGATTGGTTGCCGCCTCTGGCCGATCAAAACCGGTTGCAGACAGGGCGATCCGTTGCTACTAATTCTCCCGGCGGTCTCGGCGTGGCCCAGCCTCCGTGTCCATCTATCGACTCGGCAACATCGGTACTACCCAAATGTCCCCGACCCCTGGAAGGTGCGATCAGCGATGACAGCGACACAAGAAGTCCCCACACTCGGTCCGCTCGCCCGCTACGAGCAGAACATCATCGAGCGCATCACCGACTTCAACGACCCCCGCCAGGAATGGCGGCGCCTCTTCTCGGAGCTGCTCGGCACCTTCTTCCTCGTCCTGGCGGCGGCCGGAGGAGGAATGATGGGTCACGCCTTCCCCGGCACCATCAGCCGCACGGCTGCTGTTGTAGCACCGGCACTGACGGTGCTGGCCATCATCCTGTTCATGGGCAAGGTGTCCGGTGCCCACCTGAATCCAGCGGTCAGCATTGCCTTTGCCCTCCGGCGTGACTTCCCCTGGCAGCGGGTGCCTGGCTACATCGTCGTGCAACTGGTCGGGGCCACCCTCGCAGCCCTCGTCTTGCACTCGATCATCCATGCGTCGGCCATCTACGGGTCCAACTATCCCGCCCACGGTTACTCCGACATGGCCGCGTTCTGGATGGAGCTGATCTTGACGACCGGCCTGGTCAGCGTGATCCTCGGGACAGCGTCAGGAGCACAGAACATCGGCCTGTTTGGTGCCTTCGGCGTCGGTGGCTACATCGCCCTGGCTGGCTTGTGGGGTAGCCCAATCTCGGGTGCGTCGATGAATCCGGCCCGCACCTTTGGTCCCGATCTGATCGGGAGGTCCTTCGAAGGATACTGGGTCTATATCGCTGGCCCCATCGCCGGGGCCGTCCTCGCGGTCATCATCGCCTTCGTCCTCCGAGGTGCGGGAGGTGGGAAGTCGGGATCAGGCGCGGCCCAGGGCGACATCTTCACTGAGACGTACGAGGCAGGTAAGTCCTGAGCGGCACGGGACCGCCTGCTGGGGCAGCTGGCGATTTGACTGTCCCCAAACGTGCGGCGGACCGACCTGAGGAGTCGCTCGCATGTGACGGTGCGGGTCAGTTCGCGGAGCGCGAGCACGGGTCGCGTCCGAAAGCTGATAACGCGACCTCCACCGGGTGTTCGGGGGCAGGGGTAAGCTTTTCCGCATGGGCCAGTTTGTCGGACGAATGCGATGAACGGTTCGGGGTTCAGCACCATCGAGATCCATCGTCTCGTTCGCTAAAAGACGACGCCGGAACCGACCCCCCAGTCTTGGGGCACGCATGAATCCGCTGCTGACGGATACACGCGGCTTCCGTGACCGACCCGCCTCACAATTGGGATTTGGCTGAGGATGGGATTTGGCTGAGGACGCCCTCAGGTGCTGCCGCGCCGGAAGGTTCCTCGTAGCCAGAATCCGAGTCCAGCCGCGCAGCCGCAAAGGACCTCGACCACCCAGACGGCGGGGTCCGGAACCAAGGTCCGGGCATCTTCACCTTCAGCGATCGCCCAGGTGATGCGAGCAGCTGGTTCCAACACGAGTAGAGACGTGACGACCGCCGTTACCAACCCCCACTGTCCCCTGACGGCCAACCACGAGCCAATAGCACCAAATGCAGCGCCCCCGAGTGCACCTAACAAGAACCATCGGTTTCCGAGTGACCCGATCAGGAGGGAACTGGCATCCCGATGCTGGCTACCCATTCCGAAGCCACTTGCCGCTCGAACGAGGGAATAGCTTGCGAGAGCGGCGATGGTCGAGGTGGCGCCCACCAACGCTCCGACAGCTAGCCGACGTGTCCCAAGAAAGGCGGCCGAGAGGAACGGAATGAGTGCCCACGGAGCGCTGACGTTTCCGATCGCATTTCGGGTGCCCCCATGGTGCCCTTTGATGATTGCGTCGACGGCGGCAAAGACACAGACCACCAGGAGCAGCAACACAGGGCGAAGAGGGACGTAACGCCGCATAGGAGCAGATTAGAGGCAGGCGTGCCCAAGGTGGTCCGATCTGCGTGGATGGCCTCATGGATCACCGGTGCATGAGCCACTCTTCCGGTGTTACGGATCACGACCCGCAATCGCCAATAGGCGATCAGCGGTGAACCGGACGACCCGATTGGCCGAGTGCTTTACGGCGTCAAGGGACTGGCGGTCCGGTCGTCAGGGGGTCCGCTCGAAGAAATCCTGACTTTTCAGTAAAGGTCGCGACCGAGTTCTGCCGATGAGACAACTGGGAGAGTTCGTCCACGTCATGATTCAGACTTCGACAGGGACTGATTGACCGCGCGGGACACCAGATTGACCTCGTAGCACGTCAAAAGTCGATCGGCGGGGCGAGGAGGGCACGGGCAATGGATGATCATCAGGCCAGGAATGCCGACGAAGCAGGCGTGGGCGGGAGAGACTCAGCGTCCGCCGATGATGTGGCACACCCAGTGGCCTCGTCTGTCCCTCATGCACCTCCCAGCGCCCCGGCGGGTTGGTATCCAGATCGAGATGACTCGCGTCGCCGCCTGTACTGGGATGGCCAACGGTGGACGGGCGATGTATCGACTGGTTCGGTTCCTCCATCATCCGCAGTCCCCGTAGGCCTCAAAATCGCCGAACCCGGATCCGCCCTTCTTGACGCGACCGGGCACACAGGGACCAAGACCACTCGGTGGCACCGATCGGGCCTCGCTCTTGGGGTCTTGATTGTCACCTTCGTGGCCATCCATGTCATCAGCCAGGTCGGCAACGCCGCATCGGCCGCCAACTCCAGCGCCGCGGCCTTCGGGAACGCGGGTTCGGCCGGGTCGTCCACGGGTGAATCGGCTCCATCGGCTACATCGGCTACTCAAACCCATGCTGCCGTTTTCGACTGGTACATCACGACCGGCAGGAGGGACCTCACCGCGATCGACGGGGACGTCCGGTCGATCAACACGAACATGGGTGCTGCCATCAACGAGTTCAACCAGGTCCCCAATGCCACCAACCATGGCGCCCTCAACGTCATGATGAATGCCTGTAACCAACTCTCTCAGGACGCTACCAGCGCTCAGAACGATCCCAACGTTCCGTCGGTGATCCTGGACGCCGATTGGCAGACCGCATTAGACGACGAACAAACCGCTTCCGCCGACTGTGCGGGCAAGCTGGACAAAACCGATGTGGGGAGTGATTTCCAGAAGGCTGACAATGCCATGAATCAGTTCACCGCTGCGATCAAGGGCAACTAACACACGCCCGTGAACCCGGGGGGAATGCTGGCAACGTAAGCGGGCTTGAACAGCACCTCGACCCCCCCCTCGGCCGACGGTAGGACACCCCTCAAGGGGTGTTCTGGGTGGCCGAACGGTGGCGGTCGTGGGCGTTGTTGCGACCGTTGCATCACTGTCCTTGGGCTGTGGGAGCGGGATGAAGGCGTCGGTGACGGTGGTACGGAACGTGGCGCGGCGGCGTTGCCCTGATCGACCAATCATAATGACTGTGGATCGGGTACATTCAGATACATTCCCCACCGATGACGGAGTAACGTTCACTTGCCGAGAGGGAATAATCATGTTCGCGATAGGAAGTTCAACCATGTTGAAGCGAACTCTATCGGTGGCGATCACTTTTAGCTCCTGGTCGCGCTTCTCTCGGGATGCGGATCTAATTCATCTGCGAGCCCATCGACGAACTCGTCTACCGAGCCGTTGAGTGTTACGTGGATGCAAAGCTACGCCGCTCCTGGCACCCCGCCTCGGTACAACAAAGTCGGAGTCATAAAGGTCGGACTGAGTAGTGCCAAGAATGTGCTCGTCCTGGAGCCGGGTACCTCTGCCGCCGCCGCCTACTTCGTTCCGCTGGCCAAATGGATCGTCTCAAAGACAAGTGGATGGCAGGTCTGGGCGGTCGAGCGCCGGGAGAACCTGCTCGAAGACCAGTCGGAGCTGAACCTGTACAAGAGGCACAAGGCAACAACGACGCAACTGTTCGACTACTACCTCGGCTACCTGAAAGACTCGAGCATCACTCCTCACTATCGGGTCGTCGCGAACTCGACGGTCGAATTCGCCAAGCAGTGGGGAATGAATGTTGCCGTCCAGGACCTGCATGTGGTGATCGGTGCCGCCAAGAAACTCGGTGGCAAGGTCGTGCTCGGTGGCCACTCGCTTGGCGGATCGGTTGTCACTGCGTACGCCACCTGGGACTTCGATGGTCACGCCGGAGCCGACCAACTGGCGGGCTTGGTGTATATCGATGGCGGTAGCACCACGACCCCGGTAAGCGCCCAGGCGGCGACCCAGACCCTCCAGGCGCTCGAGGCCCCGAGCGCCAGTCCCTGGCTCGCCTTCGGCGGGATCACGGCGCCGTACGCCGGATTGTTCGAGGCGACTGGCGCGGCATCTGCGCTCCTGGACCCGAATGCGCCGTCCCTGGGTCAGACGTCGGGCCTTTTGCCCTCCGACATCGTTCCTTCGGTGCGCGTTACCAATCTGGGCCAGTACGGCTACGCGCTGCAACGCGTCGACTTCGCCGTCAAGTTTGCTCGCTGCTCAGGCGCACCTCGGCCAAGGCATCAGCTCGCAAGGGCCGGTTCACGGCTGGAATGGCTCAGGAGCTCTCACGCCGATCGACCGCTTCGCAACGATGTTCTCAGGTGGAGGAATCCAGAACGCCAATGGCACCGAATGGTACTTCCCCCAACGCCTGACGGACGACACCGCGGCCGTCGACAACGGGAACGCCAATCCGGCTCAGAGCGTGCTCGACGTGGATGCCACCATGGGTCACAACCTCCCAAGGAATCTGCTGATCTACGCCTTTGGCGCACGCCTCGGTGGCCCGTCCGTGCCCCAGGATGCACAGATCTTGGCCCAACAGTCGGGCATTCCCGAGAGCAACCTCACTCTGGCGAGCTATCAGAGCACCTACTCTCATAATGACCCTGCCGGTGCCTACCCCGATAACGCCTTCTTCAATCGACTCATACCCTTCTTGGCGAGGGCCAACAACCAAGGGTAATTACTGGCTCCGTGCGAAGTCGGGACCACCGAGCCCGACGAAGACATCGCCGGGTCGGATGGCTGGATGGCGCTGCGCAAGATTACTCGGTTCGCACACGGCAAGCACCCGAGGCCTGGACGACGTACCTCGAGCCGATGGTAGGGCAGCAGGGCAGGAAGGGTCTTTGGACCCTGTCGATCCCGCCCAGCTCGTCGGACAATGACGGTGGATGGCGGGACCCGCTCGACCGGCCAACGTGGCCCGGGCCGGGAACAGGACGGCGGAGACCCATTCGACCGGCCCGGCGTGTCGACCCTAACCGGCGGACCGAGCCGGGAGGTGACGCAACCGTGAAAAGTGATTTCGTGCTTCGTGGTGTGGCAACCGTGTACTCACCCAACGGTCTCACCGGGGACAGTGGCAATGACTGTGGAACGAAACTGCCACCGAGGTGCCGATCGCCACACGGACAACTGCCGACCAACCGCTATGAGGGGCACGCCCAGTGATGGCCACGATGCGGACGAGAAATGCCGCTTCGGGCGAAACTTCGACCGCCGGTCGGTCAGATCGCCTTTGAGATAGTGAGTAGGCCGGTGACCAAGAGGAGAAGGTCGACGGCTAGTGCGAAATGAGAAGGCTGCATTCGACCGCTGATCAAGGATCCCAGAGCGATACCAACCAGGGAAGCCACAAGGGAAGAGGCAGCGAGGGCAAGGTCGAAAGCTGTGATCAGCCCGGCCAGGGCCAGAAGGGGCAAGCCTATGAGGTTCGAGAGTAAGAACACGGCGGAAATGGTGGCTCGGAACTTGTCACCATGGAATCCTGTCCGCCGTAGCTCATAGACGAGCGGAGGCCCATTCGTGGCCAGGGACGTATTGATCACGCCACTCACAAAGCCCATTGCAAAGGTCGTCGATCGACGCGGCACCGCTGGTTGAGAATTGACTAGGCGTGACGAGACGGTGATCCAGACGGCAGCCACACATGTCGTCACTCCAAGAACAAGCCGAAGCGTGGTAGCAGATACGAGGCTCAGGACAATCACCCCGATGGGCGCGCCAATAACGGCACCCAATCCCAATCGGCGGGTGGTCGGCCATTCGATGTCTTGACGAAGGCGCACGGCAAGCCATGCACAAATGACGGTCCCGTTCAAGAACACGATGACCACGGCGCTTTTGGTCGGCACCACGAAGGCCAGGAGCGGGACAGCCAGAAGTGCGAATCCGAAGCCGACGGCCCGTTGAAGAACAGCGGCGACAAAGACAATCCCGGCGACGGCAGTAACGATACCAACGGTTATCACATGGCGAACCTAATTGAATCGACCGTCTCGATCTGAAGAGAACCGCACCAGCCACCCGAGCGTGCCGATCAGCCGCAGTCGAAAACCGGCGCTGAGCCGCTGTTCAGTGGCAGGTCTTCGGTAATCCAAATCGCAAGGCATCAGAGGCTGGATGAATGCCTCTTGACATACCTATTACTAATAGGTAGATTACCTATCGATGATAGATAACTCAGCGAGCGCTGACCATCGACTACGGCCGGACAAGGTCATGCAACGACGGGAGGCCAAGGTGGCCGCGATCGTCGAGTCGGCGTGGAAGCTCGCCCGAGAGGACGGGATCGCTGGGGTGTCGCTGCACGCCCTGGCCCGTGAGGTCGGGATGCGCCAACCGTCACTTTACGCATACTTCGACTCGAAGCTTGCGCTGTATGACGCTATGTTCGCCGACGGCAATCGGCGACTGCTTCAGCAGCTCGACCTGGTCAAACTCCCTCGAGAACCGCGTGCGGCTGTGAAGAAGTTCTTAGCCGAGTTCGTTGCGTTCGCGCTGGAGGACCCGGCGCGGTATGAGCTGCTCTTCGAGCGTCACGTACCGGGATTCGCGCCGTCACCAACGTCCTACGCTCTCGCCGAGGAAGTGTTGGGACGCGTCTACAAGTTGATCAACGAGGCCGGCGTTACCAAGCAGGCGGACTTCGACTGCATCGTGGCCATGGTCGCCGGCTTGATGGAGGCACAGCTGAGCAATGACCCTGGCGGCACCCGTTGGATCCGACATCTCAACCGTCTTGTCGATCTGTATGTGGATGACGTGCTCGAAAGGAGCAGACAAACATGAAGGCAAACCGAATCACCCGTCCCGAGGCTCGGGTGCTGGCCGAGGAGGAGTTCACGCGCTTCGCGGACCTGGTCGGATCGCTCGCGCCGGCAGAGTGGGCGGCACCCACCGATTGCACCGGTTGGGACGTCCGCAAGATGGTGCTGCACGTCCTCGGTTCAGGCGAAGCCCAAGCATCAGTACGAGAGTTCGTCCACCAGTTGAGGCGAGGAATGCCGCTCAACAAGGAGATCGACTCGCACCACTGGGTCGACGGCATGAACGAGCTGCAGATTCGCGAACGCAAGCAACTCTCGAACGACGAACTCGTCGTACAGGTCACTGCAGTAGGTCCGAGGGCAGTCAAGGGCCGGTGGCGCACGCCACCTCCCGCCCGCTATATCCCCCTTCCATTCGGGCCGCCGATCGGGTGGGCACCCCTCAAATACCTGCTGGACGTCGGGTTCACCCGTGACGTCTGGGCCCACCGGATCGACGTCCATGCGGCCATCGACCGCCCGATGGAGCTCACGGCCGATCACGACGGCCGCCTTGTCGCCGACATTGTGGCCGAGTGGGCCGATATCCACGGCCAACCCTTTGAACTCGTACTCGACGGCCCCGCCGGAGGGAAGTTCACACAGGGCATCGCCGGCGAGCGCATAGAGATCGACGCGCTGGACTTCATCCGTACCCTCTCCGGCCGGCTACCCGGCGAGGGAGTGCTCAGCAATCCGCTCCCCTTGTAGCGGCTCCGCGTAGCCGTTCAGCGTCGTCAACACGACCCTTCTGTGCTAGCTCACTTGGAAGAGGTCCCCCCCCCAGCGTCGTCCCCCGCGGAAGTCGGTAGCAGTTCGCGGGCTGTAAGCACTCGTTCCTCGATGACGCGCCCGCAGCTGTTATATGGGGCACCCAAGGTGTCGAAGCCTTCTTACACGGGAACCGTGAGTAAGGCGGTCGTTGTGGTTCGGGTCCTATGATCTCGCCGGCACGCTCCCTGAGAAGCCCGGAGAGCGTCACTGGTCCACTTGGCTCTTCTAGCCGGCTAGGAGGTGGAGGAAGTCGATGGCGACCTTCGGGCAGCCCTTTGGAGCGCACCCGGAGCCATGGGCCCACTTGGCGGCGTTCAGCCAGTACCAGTTGACCACTGGGAGCACGGACTTGTAGGCCGCGAACATCTGGGATCCGGTGATCGGGACACCACGGGAGTCGGTCGCGATCCCGGCGCCGACCAGAACATCCGGATTCGCCGCTCGGGCCTGTGCCGCGGCCGTGTCAACGAACGCCTTGTACGTTCCCGTGTCGTTATCCATCGGCTGAGCCTGGATTCCGACAGCGTCGGCGTATCTGGCAGCGGCACCAGCCACGTCGTCCACCAGGCCCTTGGGACCCACAATGAACGGGGCGACGATGATCTTCATCCCGTGGGAGTGAACCAGCTCGGACGACAGCTTCTCGTAGAGAGGGAGATCGTGGTACTCGTTCTTCGGAGTCCAGGCCCACGGCTCCATGTCGAGCAGCACCCATTCATAGCGACCCGGCAGAGTGCCGTTCGCGAACTCATTCTCGAGAGAAACGTAGCTGGTGACAGTTTGCACTGGAATGCCGAGCTGCGACACCGGACCCCCGGTGCCATAGGCCACCCAGTGGGGTGCCATGATGCCACCAGCCGCCTGAATCTCGGCAAGGTCATTCGCCTTGATCAGCATTGACGGGGTGGTCGTCGTGGCGTTCGCGACGGCTGGCACCCCGACCATGGTCAGTGTGAGTGCTGCAAGCAGCAGCCCGAGCCGCTTCGCCATGTCCGCCGTCCCTCTTCCCCCAGAAGGTCTCCAAAGCGCCATGATAATCACAAAGGCCTTCCCCCTCCAAACCTACTGATAGCGACAACTCACCATTCGTGCCAGGCTTGTGACCATCTGAAGTCGGATCATCGGCGGCGAGAAGGCGGGTTCTACATGGCGGATCGGCGGAAGCGGATTGGTATCTGGTTCATTTGGCCTTGTCCTAGTGCATCAGTTTGGTTGCACGGCAGCCTCTGTATCGGCCTCTTGGATGGAGAATCGTTGCCTGTCCGGCCGAGCGAAGCACCATGAAGTACCTCCGGTTGTTCGTGATCGGCGTACTGGCGGGCGTCGTATTGACGTCTCTCACGCCATCGGCTGGTGGCTCGACACCCGAGCGCCTGCTCCTCATCGTTGCCGGTCAGTCCAACGCCACCGGTGCGCGATCGTTCGCCACCGATCCAACCACCGGCATCGACTACCTGGGTGCGCCGTACACCAACGGGGCTGACGCTCAGTCCACGATCGCGTGGGAGCAGAGCTACATCGTCACTCACGCCGACAGTCCGGTTCCACTTGATACACCGCAGATGCTGGTCGCGCCGTACTCAACTACTGGCCCGGTCCAGATATTCGGACCCGAGATTGGCCTGGCCAGGGAGGTCTACGTCGAAACCGGCCAGCCGGTGACCATCGTGAAGGTGGCTTTCGACAACACCAACCTGCGTCAGTGGGCGCCCGGCGGGATCCTCTGGAAGGACATGGTGAGGTTCGTGCAGGGGATCGAGTCGGCAGACGCCCGCAGCGGCCAGACGGATGTCGTCGGGGGCTTCTACTGGGTGCAGGGCGAGGCCGACGCCGGAGTACCAGCCTGGGCAGCCGAGTACCAGGCGAACCTGACCAAGTTCGTGGTCGCCCTGCGCCGCGACCTGGTCCCGGCCTCCGCTCCCATCGTTCTCGCCAAGATGTGGGTCGCACAGTCGCCTGTCGGAAGCAGCAAGGTGCGCGCCGCCGATGCCTACGTCGCCGCCCATGCGAGCCACGTCTTCACGGTCGACACCAAAGAGCTGCCACGCTACAGCGACCATGTCCATCTGCTCGACACGTCCGAGTTGACCCTGGGCGAGCAGATGGCCATGGTTGCCGTGCCCTGAGTTCGCGTTCGCAACAGGGCTGGGTCAAGGTAACGGCACAATGGGGAGTTGCGGCAAACGGTCGCTCATCGACGGTCTGCCGGGAGCGAGCCATCCCCGAAGTGCGGTTCCATGGGCGGTTCGTGGAGCCCGAGCGGGGTCGCATCCGGACGCAGATAACGTGATCCGGTCCCGGCGTGACGGGAGCTGCAAGATGGCGAGTCACACGCCCGGGCCACGTATGTGGTCAGCGGCGTGTTTCTCCGCTTGCCGAACAAACCCTCCCGGCGGTGGGTAGACAACCCGAGGATCGGTCACCACGGCTCGGCTGTCCCCGTGGACATCAACGGGGTGGGCGCAACAGGCAGCATCCGTAGCGTGGCCAGCCTGACCAGCGATACCGGTGGGTTCTGCGTCCGCCTGACCTCCGGTGGGATCGATTGCTGGGGGTTCGGGCCGTTTCGGTGAACTCGGGGACGGGACGTACTACACGGATGAACACGGTGGCTCCGCCCTACCGGTGGCCGTCAGAGGGGTTGGCGAAACCGGCACTGTGGGGTGGCGTGGCCGGCCTCAGTAGTGATGGCGGTGGCCATCTTGTTGGATCCGAATAGAAGCGGGAGGTAGTCTCGTTAGAGGGGGTGGCGGCGGGAAATGACGAAGAAGCTCGTGCTATTGGTTGCAACGCTGGCTCTGACAGCGGTAGGAGTGCAGCCGACCGCGGCCAGCGCCCAGGCGCTGAGATCACGGCTCCTTCTGATCGTGGCGGGACAGTCGAACGCCACCGGCGGTTGCTCCCTGGACATCGACCCAGTCACTGACATCGACTACCTGGCCCCGCCGTACACGAACGGAGCGGACGCTCATGACACCATCACCTGGGAGCCGTGGAGCATGGCATCACCCCCGAGCACCAGACCGGTCCCGCTGGACACGCCCCAGATCCCGAACCCAGACATCGGTCTCTGCGGTGGCACCGGCGCCCGGTTCGGCCCGGAGATCGGGCTGGCTCGGCAGGTCTACGCCGACACCGGTCAAGCAGCGACCATCGTGAAGGCTGCGATGCCGGGTACGTCCATCAGCGAATGGGCACCGAAGGCGGCCGAGCAGCTGCTGCCGATCATGGTCAAGGAGGTCAAGTCGGCCATTGCCAGCGACCGACGGCACGGCTTTGTCGACACCATCGGAGGGTTCTACTGGTACCAGGGTGAGACGGACGGGGCTTACGTGCCGTGGGCGGATCTTTACCGGGGAAACCTGTCCAGGTTGATCCAGAACGTCCGCAAGGATCTCCCGATGGGCAAGGCACCGGTCGGGATCGTGAAGGCAACGGAGGACGGCTCGTACATCCCACCTGGGATGCAGATTGTCCGAACGGCGGACGTGTGGGCCGCTACCCACCTGTCGAACGTGGTGACGGTCGACAGCAAAGGGCTCCCGCGATTCGACAACGGCCCACACCTCACGAATACCAGCGAGCTGACCATCGGCGAGGAGCTGGCCAAGGCGACCGACCATAGGGAAGGGTTCTGAAACCAGATGTGGAGCTGGCGAGATGGCTCCAACCGGGGAATCAGGCCCGGCTCCATGGTTCGAAACTGCAAGAACGGGCGCACGGTCGGCCGATGTGGTTCTTGGCGGCACCGGCCACGATCAGGTACCCGCTGATTCCGAAGGCGTCGGCCCTATTCGATGCCGGAGCGCCCGCCCCGACTGTGGCAGACGTGCCAGTGCGGGTCGTTCGCGGCCAGCAAGCGCACCCCCGGCGATAACCGCCGCCGAGCCGTCGATCGAGGGCACCCTTGGTATGGTTCATCTGTGAGGCGAGCGAGTACCGTGGTCTGCTCGCTATTCATGGCGATCACCTTTACCGGGTGCAGTTCGGGCAGACAACTAGTCGGTTCAACTACGACGAGCGCCCCGTCTCTGGCGTCGCAGCAGAATCGATTCGTTAGAGCAGTTCATCGAGACTTCCCGAACTCGGCGGTCCTATCGAACAAGCAAAATGTGACCTTGGGAGATGGCGTGTGCCTAGATCTCCAAGAAGGCATGTCGGTATCCGTCATCGCCGTTCATTTTGAGACGGCAGTTAACGGTAAGGGCCTTCCTCAGCAGTTCGTCGCCGCACTGCTCATCGAATCCACAATCTTCCTTTGCCCCAAATACCGGTCGGTCGTTGAGAATGGTTGAGTGTTCCGCTTGCTCGATCAGCGGATCCGCGCCTTGCACTTCTTCCAAGGACCTTGGCATCAAAGTGCCGATGCGGATCAGTTCGCGATCAGCAAGCATGGCGGTCTGGATAACGCCTGCAGGCCGTCGATCTGGGGCAGGGCGACCTACTTGGGGTGAGGCGGGATCGCCCTTGTTCTCCAGTCGCCAGGGGGAAAGCGAGAAAGAAGCTCCTGCTCCCGTTGCTTTTCACTCTTCTTCATCGGCCGTTCCGAAGGCGGCGTGGGAGTTGCTAATGGTAGTCGCGCAAAACCTGCCAGCCCCAGGCCCAGCGGGTAGACGAGGATCTCTATCCATCCCTGCTTACTGAGAGGGAATGTGGCGCTGTACAACGATGACTTCAACAATCACGCCGAGGTATCCAAGGAGGGAGCAAGAAACCGGGTATTCGAAGTCTCCCCACTCGACAAATCTGATCAGACAGTCGGGATCTGCCTTCCTGCTGAACCCATTCGGAAACAGCATGGCCTCGTCGCCCTCGCCGGGGACTGGGGTTGCAGATAGGAATCCTTCCTACGATGTGGGGGACAGAAGAACGAAGGAGATGGATGGACCCGCAACCGGGATGGGACAGCGCGTTGGGAATCCGGGTAGAGGAGCTGACTCCGACAAGGGTCGTGGCCTACGTCGACATCGACGAGCGGCACCAGCAACCCTATGGAATCGTCCACGGTGGTGTCTGGGCCTCGATCGTGGAGTCCGTTGGTAGCCACGGTGCTGCGCTCGCGGCCCGAACGATCACCGGCCAGATGGCGGTGGTCGGGACCTCGAACTCCACCGATTTCCTCCGCCCCCATCGCACCGGCCGAGTGCGGGCGATCGGCACACCGATCTTCACCGGCCGAACGCAACAGCTCTGGCTTGTCGAAATCGAGAGCGTGGTCGACGGCAAGATGGTGGCACGGGGGCAACTCCGACTTCAGAACTTGACGGCGCCGCCGGATCGACGAAGCTGAGGGCGCGCGCAGCTCGTGACTGCCCCACTCGGGGTGATCGGAAGCACCGTGGGTGCCGGTCGCTCCCGGTTCGGGGTTAGGCGCCGACCCTAGTGCGTGTTTGATGCCACCCGTCGCTACCATTTGGGAATGGCGATCAATGGGACCTCACGCTCGGCGACACTGGTCGTCTTGGCGAGAACGCACCTGAACTCGATCGGAGTCATTGACGACCCATTCGCCAGGCAAATGCTCCGTCCTGGGTGGGCGTTGGCAGCGTCCACGCTCCGAATCCCTGGTCTTAGTCGACTTGGCCGGAATCGCTCGTTCGCCTATCTCGGGGCTCGAACCTGCTTCTACGACCAGTTCGTCGCGGGCGCACTTGATGAAGGGTTTCGTCAGATAGTCGTGTTGGGAGCCGGGTACGACAGTCGGGCCTGGAGGCTCGCGCGACCCGGAGTTGTCTTCTACGAGATCGACCTTCCAATGACCCAGGCAGACAAGCGGACCCGTGCCCCCGAGGGAGGCCCGACCTATGTACCTGCGGACGTCACAGAATCATCTCTGGGTGAGTCACTCATGGCTGCCGGATTCCGGTCGGAGGAACCGACAGCCTTCACGGCTGAGGGCCTCACCATGTATCTCACAGAGCAGCAAGTGACCTCGCTGCTCGGACTCTTATCTTCGCTGAGCGGACCCGGCAGCCGACTAGCCGTCAACTTCGGCGTGGGATTCGAGCAGCAAGGCAGCCAGCGTGGGCGTGTCGGACGGAGGATCATGGCAGCAGGTGGAGAAGAACTGCGATTCCGCCTCACGCCAGCTGACGCACCAGACTTCATGACGACGACCGGGTGGACAATCAACGAACTGCTGTCTGGTCCTCAACTCAGAGACCAGTACCTCAGTGGAACCAAGTTGGCCACCGTAAACGTCACGACAAGTGGCTTCGCAGTGGCAGCCACCACCTAGCCCGAAAGTGCTGTTCACGGTCCGTTCGCGGGTCGCAAGCACCGGGGTCTGGATAATGCACCCCGAGCCGGTGGCCGGGGATGGTCCTTCGCAAGCCATCTCGGGCCGTCGGTTCAGACCACCCAGGCCCCGTTACGCATGACGGTACGTCCGGCCAGGTCCTCGGCTTCCCGCCAGACCTGGATGCGCTCGGGTTCGAGCACCAGGTAGACGTAGTCGCTGCCGTCGGTCTGTGGGTCCCAGCCGGCTTGGGCCGCATATGCCGCTGCCAGCGCAGCCGGGGCCCCTTCCTTGGGGACGGCCTCGGCCAGGACGGCATCGATCATGACCACGTCTCGGGTCTCGCCCAGAGCGAGGCAAACTCGCGGGTTGGCAGTGAGATTGGCCACCGTGCGCGACTCCGGCTCGGTGGCCAGAATGATCTGGTTGCCGTTCCAGGTGTGGGAGACCGGCACCAGGTGGACAGCTCCGCTGGGCGAAGCGGACGCTACCCAGACATTCGAATCAGCCGCCATCAGCTTTGCCAGGGCATCCGCCTTACGCTCCTCGGGTGATCTGCTCACCATCCCCCAGAGCATGGCACGGTTTCCGTCCTCTCAGGCGACGTGGAACACAACACCCCCGACAACCTCGTCGACTAAACCCTCTGCTCCTCAGCCTCCACTGGGCGGGGTCGCTGGCGATCAAGCATCAGCCCGAAAGTCGATGGCCGTCGAGCCGGATTCGGCGATCTGGACTTGGATGGGTGTCCCACGGAGCGTGTGCGGGGTGCCCCCATGGTGCGGTTACATGGTCACTTTGCCGAGTACCGAGGCGGGCTAAAGCGATGGCCGGAGCGTGCCGATACGGACTGAGTCTCGACGCCATAAACCAGCGAATGGGCGTCTCACGTGAGCAAGTGCGCCGGATTGGAGAGGTGGGAAAGTGACGGAACTCAGCCAGACGGCCGCCCGGGCGGACCTGGACGTCGACAGCGTGCAGACCGTGCCCAGCAGAGACTTCCAATCCTTCCCGTGCCCGGTCTGTTCTACAGCTGATGGTCTGGCGATCCGAGCCAACCGAACTCACGGCCGAGTGTTCATAGGTAACGCGATTCCAATCCCTGGAAACGGTGGTTTGGTCCAATGCCGTTCATGTCAGGCCCTGGTGCGCTGGTGTGTGGGAAGCCCGTGACGGTGGAAGACGACACCGTGGTCGCGACCAGCACCTACTCGTGGAAGCATCGCTCGACCGGCAAGCCGGCGGAGGTGCAGATGGCGGATGTCTGGACGTTTCGAGACGGCAAGGTCATCTCGATGCAGCAACACGTCGATACGCTCAAGGTGCAGGAGCTGTCCGCCTGAGCGGACTCTTCGTTCCCTCTGTCTCTGCCCCGGAATGAGGTCGGCATCGACCCGGTCCCGGCGATGCGGGTCGCAGCCCAGCCCGTTTGGGCAGCCCATAAGCTTTACCTGACGCTGCGCCCGCTGATTGATCAGAACGGCACGACGGTGGCGAGCAGGCCGGTTGCAGGCTCACGTCCGGCGAGCGTCCGGCAGAACTCCACGGCATCCAACGACAGATTCTCACCGTCGGGAATGTCCCGGCCTATCGTGTACGTGCCACCAGCAGATCCTCCGAGAGCGAGCACGAATGGCTTTCCGTGGCGCCGGGCCCATTCAGCAACGACGTCGGCGACAATGCGGGCATCGTGCTCGGAGCTGAGTGCGGGTGGATGGGAGATGGCGTGGGCAACGTCGATGCGGTGCATCCAGAGATCGCGTAGATAGATCGAGTCGATGAGATAGCCAACCCTCCAGTCCTCGTATACAGGCCCATCGACGGCGAGCCGGACGTGATTACGCACCAGGGATGGCGTGCGTTCACGACAGCGCACGGTCTTTGGGGCGATTTCCTCCAGTCGATCAATGATCTGTGTGGGACTGAGATCAGATCGTTCGCGCACTTGCACAGCGGTGAGTGCAGCCTCCAGCGGCCCACCTTCTTGTTTGCGGTGGTCCCGGGCCCGACGAAGCTGGTGGACGTTCTCGCGCATGGATGCCCCTGCTTCGCATGCGCCGAGGACATGCTGGTACATCGTCCGCACGTCCCAGCCGGGACAGTCGGTTGCTGCGGCCCATGCAGAGCCGTCGAGCGACCGGAGCATAGTGAGTGTGATCTCCAACTCATTCGCTTGAAGGCGCATCGCCTCGTGATGGGTGAGCGGGGAGAGGGTCGTCACATCGGTCGAGGTCATGGTCATGGTTGGCCTCCTTCAGTTCGTGTCGAGCGGAGCATGGCCTTCCGAGGAGCACGGGCACCCTCGCAATGGGATAGGAACATCGCGACCGACTCTTCAATGAGACAGGTCCAACGGTCCCCTCCAGGGTCGTTGGAGACTTGTTGGCTCACCAGTCCGGTCAACAGGGCCGTCCACATATCGAGATATCGGTCCTCGGTGACTCCGTTGAGGGCCAACCAGTGGCCGGCTCGGGCCAGGGCACGTTGCGCCGGTTCAAACGAATCGGTCGACGGTTCGAAGCCGGGAATCGTTCGCTGGAAAAGTAGCTGGTAGCGCGGAACGTCGATCGTGCAGAATTCGAAAAATCGCTGCGCCGACTCCACAAGGACCTCACGGGGATCCGTGCGATCGAAGGGTGCGGCCATCGCATCGGCGAACTTCGAAGCAGCCTGGCCGAACATCGCGTCGTAGATCGCGCTCTTGGAGTCGAAGTAGGCGTACACCGTCGGCGTCGTGATCCCGGCTCGCCGGGCCAAGTCCCGGATGGTCAGAGCGGCAAGTCCCGCTTCTCCCACGAGCGCCCAGGCGGCGTCGACGATCGTCTCGCGTGCCGAACGTCTGCGGGCCTCGCGCCAGTCCGCTGCCTCGGAGATATTGACCATTGTTCGTTATATTTATACAATGTAAAAATCCTGTCAAGGTGTTTTGTGCAACTGGTCGATCACTTCGTCGGGGACAGGTCGGGTGCCGTGGACCTGAGTGGTGATCTCGAATCCGTGACCGTTTGCACGCGGCGGACGATCCGATCACCACCGGGAGTCTCCCGCCTCCATCGGTGACAGGTCCCAGAAAACGAGTTACGGTCGCACCATGACTTGCTTCATGGTGATGGTCCACCATGCCCGCGATCCGCGGGCCACGGTGGGGGTGGCATCAACTCGATAGTCGTTGGGCGCACCGCGTCGTCGCAGACGCTGGCGTCGTCCCCGGTGACCTCGTCCTCGACGTCGGTGCGGGAACTGGATCGATAACTCGCGCACTCGCCGCTGCGGGAGCGCGGGTTGTTGCGATTGAGCTGCATCCACAGCGCGCCGCGTATTTGCGGAATCAGTTCGATCAACGCAACGTGACAGTCGTTCGCGCTGACGCGTCCGATCTCCGCCTCCCGCGCCGCCCTTTCAAAGTGGTGTCGAACCCGCCGTTCGGGATCACCACGTCGCTCGTCAAGCGCTTGGTCAGCCCTGGCAGTCGTCTGATCCGAGCGGACCTCCTCGTGCCATGGCATGCCGCGCGGCGCTGGAGCTCGCAAAATGCCCCTGGCCGAGGACGTTGGGACAGTGATTTCATGGTCCATCTCGGTCGGCCGCCACCTCGATCGGCGTTTCGTCCACCGCCGCCGAACGAAATCGCTGTGCTCGTAGTTGTTCGTCGAGACCAGTCCCAACCGAGGCGTCCGCTCCCAACAAGGAGATAATGCGCCCTGGGCCGGCAGCTGGGTCACGTTCTGCCTCTCCCTGATGAATGGCTTCGCTTCATGTCCATCCGTTGCCACATTGGGTTGGCGGGTCGGCCCCACCGATACGCATGTCCGGAATCGCGGTGTCAGCCCCTCTGTCGGGGATGATCGCTGCCCACAGAACGGCATCCGGACTGTGGGACAAGGCGAAGGGTTGTCGATCGGCCTCTGAGCCGCTCGCGCCGTCGATGGTGTTGTCGGAGTAGCGCTCCGACGGTCCTACTGGGTACTGACCGCCTTGAGCCTCTCCAGAGTGGCGGTCATGGACTCGAGCACCGAATTGTTCCCGTTGATCCACTGCCCGTCCTCGCGGAGGAGAATCCATCGGTTCTCGTCTTGGCCGCAGTCGAAGAACTCGGTGACGACGGTGGCGTTGTCACCGTCCGGAGTGAGGACGTAGCCCCAGCGATAACCGGCAGGGATTCCGACTCTGGATGGATCACCGCCAGCTGTATCGACGTCACCCGGAGCGGGTTCCCAAGAGATACGCCGATCCGGCACGAACTCCACAACGTGGTTCACCATGACGTAGTCGCGACCGAGCCGATGCATCTTCATAGTGAAGGTGTCGCCGACACCGGAGACGCGATGGCTGATATCGGATCCCCGAAGCATGTCGGATCCGTCGAACTCCATGTGGCGCTGCGGATTCGCCAGGATTGCGAAGATGAGGCCCGCTGGTGCTTCGATCCTGCCTGATACTTCGACCGACCTACCTTCCTCTGTCATGGTTCAGCTCTCCCTGTCGCTCTGCGGCCCTCTCGAGAGCACCTCGGCAGACCATGCAGATGGCCGTGTTCTGGTCTGCCCATCGATCGGTCAGGACTCAGAATCCTGCGCGCGATTCGGACTGTACCAATTCGGAAGCAGTACCAGCGAGGCGGCGGTGCAGGCATTCGTCGCTTCCGGGGCAAATAGTGAGCCAAGAGCACATCGGCCGCGATCGGAGTGTCCGATACCTGCCCGATTTCGATTAGCCCCGTAACCCGTGAGACCCCGCAAACGTCTCCATCCGGATAGGGAGCGCCGAATAGCCGAGTCGGCCGAGATGTGCCCTCGGTGCCGATCATGGAGAGCTCGCGGAACGCCAACCCGACCTCTAAAGGAGAATGACGCAGACCCTCAGCCAGGGGGCGCGGGGCACTTTCTGTCATCGGACTCCTGGCTGTGGCGGGAGGGCACGGGAAGTGTGCGGACATCCTCTCGTGCCAGAGGGCTGGGGAGACCGGCGCGGGGAGGCCCGGCTTCCCAGCGAGATCCTGCCGGATTGGCTACGATGTCGGGGCATCCAAAGGGGCAGGGTCGAATGACTCCGTCCGCAAACATATCGAAGGGGGACTCATTCATGCTTCGTCTATCGACGCGTGTGGCCGTCATTGCGGGAATGCTGGCAGCCTCGACGCTCGGCACGGTAGGAATCACCACCGGGGTCGCTTCTGCGGCGTCAGCGGCAGCCACATGCAAGACTCTCACCACGACCGGAAAATCAAAGACGTCGAGCACTGGGACACTCTCGGGCTGCACCCCGACCACGATTACTGGTGGTGGCGCGAAGGTGGCAACCACGCAGAGCTTGACGACCTTCAAGGGTAGCGCCACGATCACGTGGAGTAGTGGCAAGGGAACGACCACATCCACGTTCACCTTCAAGCTGAATCCGAAGGGAACCTCGATCAAGTGCGCAACCGGAGACGTCCTGGTGCAGGAATCGTCGACGACCACGGGCGGCACGAACACGAAGATTCCGAAGGGTCAGAAGTCCACCCTCTACCTCTGCGCAAATTCGAAGACGGAGGCCACCTCACTCGCACCGGGCCAGAAGTACACAGTCTGACGGCGAGCTAGTCAATAACAGTCGTACCGACGATCCCCTCCGCTCGCGTGGAGGGGATCGTCGCGTCTCCAACAACTATGGCTCAACGTGGACGCTGCCAACGCACCCCGACCTGTCCTCGAGGCGCCAGTCGGCCACGGCGAAATCGCCGGCTGATCGGGTGCCATGAGGCCCTTTTGGTCGCTGGGTGCGACCGAGGGGTGGCCTCTGGTCCTGCCTGACGGACCGGCCGACTAACTCAACGGGGGAGTATCCCGGGCTCTCCGGGCTCCCGCTCCCACTCCGGACGGAAGCCGAGGATCTCGCCGAGCAGATCAGCATTGGTTGTCGCTCTCTGCCTTCTCGCTGGCCCGGTTCGTTGGTAGGCCACCGTCGGTGGTCCGGAGAACAGGAGGCCGACGATTCCGGATGAGGGTGGCGCCAAACGCGTTTGGGGCAGCACCGCGATCTCTGCTGCCGCGGTCGTGAGATCGTTTGCCTGATGGGCGCCGGCCGGTGCGCCTGCGTCTGCGGCGGTGAGCTCGGCGGTCTCGGGAGTACTCGCCGCTGCGGCGGGTCCGGCCGGTGCGGCAGTGAGATCGATGGGCTCGGGAGCACCCGCTGGTGCGGCCGGCACGCCTGCCGCCGAGGTGGGATTGATGGCCTCGGGAGTGTTGGCCAGTTCGGCCGGTGCACCTGCCGCCGCTGCGGTGAGATCGATGGGCTCGGAAGAGCCGGCCAGTTCGGCCGGTGCACCTGGCGCAGCAGCAGTGAGATCGATGGGCTCGGGAGCACCCGCTGGTGCGGCCGGCACGCCTGCCGCCGCGGTGAGATCGATGGGCTCGGGCTTACTGGCCAGTTCGGCCGGTGCACCTGCCGCAGCAGTGAGATCGATGGCCTCGGAAGAGCCGGCCAGTTCGGCCGGTGCACCTGCCGCCGCGCGAAGGTCGATGGCCTCGCGAATACCGGCACCTGCTGCTGCAGCAGTGAGGTCGATGGACTCTCGTGTACCGGCCGGTTCGCCCGCCGCTGTGGGATGGGCAGCCTCGGGCGTACTTGCCGGTGTCGTCGCGGCCGCAGCCGTGATATCGATGGTCTGACGAGCACCGGCCGGCACCGCCGCGACGGTGAGACCGATGGCCTCGGAAGTACCGGCCGTCGGCGTCCGTGTCGTGGCGCGCAATCCCATGATGACGACACCGAAGAACGCCCCCAGGGCGACAGCAGCAGTTGCCCCGGCGACCATGGGCGCGTGTGTGAAGCCATGCACGAACAAAGCAAGAGGTACAGCTATGAAGCAGGACACGACAAGGGCACTGAGCGGAATCAGGATTACCAGATGCGTCCTTCGCTCCTGCTGCGCCCGGATCGGCTGGACCGTTGGCATCGGGCTCTCAACGGCCGAATCGTGATCCGGGTCTGGCTCAGGAACCGGCTGGTCACCCGGAAACTCTGTCGCGGTTGGAGGCTCCAATGAGTCTGCGACAAGAAGGAGCCTGCCATCGCTTTCCTCTGCTTGGGACGAGGCATAGAGGGATGTCATGGAAGGCTCTGCCTCGTCCAATCAGTCGCGCGCTTACCGGCCGACTTCCCGGCGATGCTGGGGTCAAACGGCGGCAAGGTCACGTTCCGCCTTTGCACGCCCTCGGGTGTCCGCCACCAGGGTCTTCGGCGTAGGGTGCCATTCGACTGTGCGACGACCGCCACACCAGGTAAGGAGTGCCCACAACCCTGCGACACTCTCGAGGACGCCGGCGACCGGGGCTATACCGACGGCAAGCGCCAACTGCTCACAACGTTGCCGGACAGTCAATCCAGCTTCACTCACGTTGTACCAGGCGCCTATGAAGACCGAACCGAGCCACAGCGCACCGACTACGGCCAACCAAAGCGTGATCCAGGGTGAGAGGTAGAAGGGCTGTGAAGTTACGAGGCTGTTCAGGGATCCAAAGATGAACAGGGGAGCAAAGATGAGCGTGGTTGCGCCGATGACGGCCCCGAGCGCGAAGGTCGTGATGCGGTAGAAGGTTCCGAGCAGCAGACGAGCTCGGACACGCCGAGGCAGAGTGGCAAACGTGGGCGACCGCCTTACCCAGGTGAGGCCTTGCAGCACACCGAATATCCACCGGTAACGCTGGTTGAACGCGCTTCCGTAGGAGAAGGGTGGTTGTTCGACCATCACACAGCCGTGCCATCCAAAAGTGTCCGATCCAGCCGCAAGGTATGCCGTCATGCCAAAGACGTAGTCCTCAGCGACGAACGGCTGGCCGTCGAGGCATCCGAAATCCCAGCCCAAGTCATTTTCGAAGGCCTCGTCCACAACGAGGTTTGACCCGTGCAGGTGAAAAGGAACCCCTGATTCCATGACGCGGCGGCATTCGAAGCAGCCGATGGGCCGGTTCGCCTCCATGGATCGGCAGAGTGAGCTCGTCTTGAGGTACTCGAGAGGGTAGTGAATAGGGCCTTCGAGTACTTGGTGCCGCGTGGCTACGAGTACCTTGAGAAGCTTGCGAAGTTCGCTGGGCAGCATGACGCTCTCTTCGTCATAGTGGACAATCCACGTCTTGCCATCTTTCTTGTTCCAGCCAGCTCTGCGCTGTTCGGCTGCGAAATGGAGCGCGCGTGCCTTTAACTTCGTGTGATTCGGTGTCTCGTATTCGGCGGGAATGACCAGAGTTGTCACCGAGATGGGATAGCCAGCAAATGATCGTTCGATTTGAGCTGCCTGAGTATCTGACTCGGTCACAAGTTCGACCGAAAGTACCTCACCGTACATCCGCGGATCTTCAGACGCGAGATTCTGAACGTTCCGGATCCCCCTGAGAATGACCTCGGTACTTCCGGCGGAGCCGCGGGTCGTAATCTGTACCTTTACAAACGGCAATGACAATCTGCAGATTTCGTCGGTGGACACGGTTTCGACATGGCGATAACGGCCCCGATGGAAAATAAAACTCCTCCAGTACGAGAGCAGCCGAATTCCCACGATCGTGATCAGGACCAGCAAAAACGGACCGATATCATCGTAGATGGTCCTGTATAAATGCATCCGACGCTCCGTAGAAATCGAGCTGAGGGCAACCCCATCTTCAGCAGTAACGACCTCAAGGAGGGTGATTTGAGCTGCCCCGAGCGAGCGCAGTTTCGCACTGGCACCGTTGCCGCCGCAAGTGCCGGACAAGCCTCAGCACTTAACGTCACAATCCGAGCACCTAACGTCACAAATCGACCATCTAACCGAGAAGTGATTTACCACGGAAAGTGCGCATCCGTTTACTGAGATCGTTCATTCAACCATGAGATGCGGATCAACTTCGCGCCACCATCGGCATCTGTGTTTCGCCATGAACTCCTTGCGCTCATAACTGAATCGGACCTTCTGGTCCGAGTTGCCGATCCCAGCTCCGAGTCGTCGACGAAGCACTCGCATGGAGACTTTGGCGGTCGGAAGCTCCGGTTGAGAGTGCACCCATGACGTGTCGGAAACTCACAAGAATCCTTGGTGTCGGCGTCAGACGACTCTACGGAGTTCGATGGGTCTGACCGCGGCCAGTAGATCCCAGTTGGGCTTGCCGGCGTCGTGTCGGGCAGTCTGGGATGCGAGCAGCTGTCCGGCGACCCGGATGTCCTCCTCGGCCCACGACCCCACTCTCCCTGTGGATCCGGACCTCGCCATCGGCTCCGGCCCTGCAGCCGGGGAAGGTTGACGGCCGGATGTCACATGAGCCACTTTGAGAGCGCGTCTCCTGAAGTCGGTGCAGCACTCAGTTGTCCACACGCCAGTTCGGCCAATCCTGGGATCTGGCGCTGCGAGCCAGCACCGGGCGCGACACGCCCGGCTAGGAGTGCTCAGGGTGCTTCGAGTGCCCGTAGCAGTAGCGAAGCTCGCACGTGGCACATTTGACCTGTGAGATCCTGCTGCAGTCCGGATTCGAGCACAGATCGCCCCCGGCACTGAACAAACCCAGACGATTGGAACTGATCACCGACTCTGTCACCGCCATGAATGGAGCCTCCGTTCGGGACTTCGAGAGTCAACGTTGGCACTCAGGTTGCACCCATTCTACGAAGTGACGGACGGCTTGGAAAAAGAACCTCCCATACCGTGACTCCAATCGAGAGGATTACCCGTTTCACCTGCCGGTCTGGGCATCTGGACGCAAAGGTACGACCCCATGCCCGCGCTGCCTCATCGCTCGCGGCCTTCACCCTGGGTTCCATCGCGCCATGGCCGGTGAGGGCCAACCGACCGGCTTCCTGTCCCGGCGAGCTGACGGTGAAGCCTTCAGGTGGGACCATTCCGAGTAGTAGGGCCTTGGATAGAGTCAGGCGCATGCCCAACGCAAGCGAAGCACTGGCAATGGCAATGCAGGAGCTCATTGACGCCAACATGGCCGCACGGGAAGTCCTGTGGCGGAATGAAGAACGTTTGAGGCGAGCGATGAAGAGCCTCGAACGTGGATTCGACGTTCAGCGCGCGATCCAGCGGGCCCGCCCTGATGCACCACGGCAATCCACCAATGATGTGCTGGATTCCTACGAGGCTGCCCGCCACAAGCTCCGACGGGTAATGATCGCTGAACTCCTCGCCACCGGCATGTCGCTCGGGGAGATCGGGAGGCACTGGGGATTCTCACGGCAACTGGCGTCCCGGTATGCCAAAGAGGCTCAAGCTTCTCGCTGACCGCATTGCTTCACTTGCACGGCGAAAGGGGCCAGGTCCGGAGCAAAAGTTGGCGGAAACCGTTGCTCGACGGACCTGGCACCGCAAGAGAGGTAAACAGCGCAACGCCCGTTGCGGCAAACCAGCCCGACACGCTCCTCACCTGCTCCTGACCGTTCCGGTCATCCTCACTGAGCGCCCGAGCAAGTCATGTAATCGGATAGGAAAGATCAAGAATATCGGAAGGTTCGACCTGCTCCTTTCGGCCTGAGCCTGCTTGGGGGATTCAGCGACCTCCAGCGCGCCGATCCGGGCCGCGCCGAACGCGGTCGCGCCGCGGGACCAGGTGGCCCCTACCCCAGCCGGTCCGAGGCCAGCCGTTGCCCGACGTGGAGCCAGACGGTGACGCCACCCGAATGGGTGGGGGGACCGATGGCCGCCGTGATGGTGCGAACGAGGCCCCGTGGGTTCCGCCAACTGGGACCGCCCGGCAGGATGATGACCGTTCCGACGTTGTACCGCCGCAGGAACCCACGAATTGCTTCCGTGGACCCACCTCTTCGGACCCCCGTCTTCGGCGCCGCCGTCCCTCCCAGGAAGGATCTGTCGAACAGGTCCTGAACTGACGCGGGATCGAGAAGCGCAGGGCTCACCGTGCCGAACCGACCACCGTCCGGTTTGGGGAACCACCCGTAGCCACCTATCAGCCGGAACCGCATCGAGGCGACCGCTTGGTCGAGCATGATGCTGCGAGAGATGTGACCAAGGCTCAACTGTGTGCTTGTGTGATGGTCCGGGTACGGATAGGCGAGGACGACGCTGTCGGGTGGGATCGAGTTGACTGCCGTCGAAGTGAAGAAGGCGGGGACGTCTGTTGGGTAGTCGGGGTGGGTGTCGGCAGGAATCAACGGGGCGAAGACAGCCACACAGAGGGCCGCCGCCGCCGCCACTGCGCCGATCGTCCGCCAACGGGCCGCTCTCCGGGTGGAAGGACGATCCGTGCTCGTCATTCGCCGCCAGAGTTCGTCGATCCCGATGGCGAACATCCCTGCGGTGAACAGCGACGTGTAGAGCGCAAACCTGGTGGCGAGCAGTCCGTCGAGGGCAGGCAGGTGGTCCAACAGCGAGAAGGGGAGTGCCACCGATGTCTTGTGACCGTCGAACCAGAGGGTCGGGCCGAGCGAGAGGACGAACGCAATGGACGCCATGAGCCCGGCAAAGAGAATCGTCCGACGTCTGCGCAGGAAGACCGCAAACAAGATGAGCGTGACCACCAGAGGGAGACCCAGGTACATCAGGCCTGCGTATTTGAAGGTGTGATTGGCATGCCGGAACTGTCTGACCACCTCGAGGTGTGTGGGGTCGAGCCAGTTCCGCGACGTGGGAAAGAGTGAAGAAAGCAGGTCACCATGGAGGGATATCTCATTTGCCGGCGACGACGGTGCCCCGTTGATGTGTTGTGGGCCTGCAAAGGTGAACCAAATCGGGTACGCGAGCAAGATGCCCGCCACTCCGAGGCTGTAGCCGAAGGCAGTGATCGAGTAGCGCCAGCGGTCGGTCAGCGTGCGGCGATTGACGATCAGTACCAGGGCGACGGCAATCGTCCCCATGATCACCGTGCCGGCCAGTATCTCCGTCGAGATGAAGAACTGGAGAACCACTGCACCTCCGAGAAGTACCCCGGTCCTCCCCGGCCTCCACTGCTGGCGCACCACGATCTCATGGAGGAGGAGCAGGATCAGGGGGGGCAGCGGGACGAAGATGAGAAAGAGGTAGGCGCTCACATCGACGGTGTACGAGGAGAACCCGTAGAGCAACCCTCCGACGAAGGCCGCCGGCCACCATGTCGTCCAACGACGGAGCACGAGGCACATGGAAAGTGCTGAGGCGACCACCCCCAGACGGAGCAGGATATTCCAGGAGACCACCGGGCCGAACAGCTTCGTGACGGGCGTGAAGAAGGTGCCCAGGGCCAGCATCGACCCGTTGACCCCGAAGTTCTGACCCAGTGGATCGTTCTGCGCCGGGGTCAGGAACAGGCTGTGCAGGTGGGGCAGGGCGTGCGCCGTCCAGGCGAGCCACCAGATCTGCGCGGTCGTGTCCATCGTCCCGTTCCCGCTCATCTGGCTGGTGTCCAGCACATCGGAGTGGCCGTACTCGAGCACCGCCAACACCACGTAGAAGGCGCAGCACACGACTGCCGGCCAGCACCGGCGAAGCAAGCTCGGTCGAGGCTGGATGTCGTCCTCATGTCCGAACCGGGTCGGACCAGCTTCTCCTACTTCACCAGTGGAAGTGATCGAAGACCCCCGGTTGACGCCACAGCCATTCCGTTCCTCATGACAGGCAAGTGGTTAAAACGTATCGTACGCAGGTCGTGTCTGCCTGTGGATAACTCGGTCACCAGGTTCCGAATCCGATCTGCCGCGGGGAGGCACGTGCCGGATGGAGCGGGATGGAAGAGCCCCCTCCGGCCCCTTCCGACCGCATCCCACGCCCGGCAAACGACTACGCGCCGCGCGTGATGCGACCGGTCTCGATCTGCCGCACCATGTCTTTCAAGCGGGCGGCGATGCCGTTTCGCCCCTCTGATTCGATCCGGAAAGGGAGAAATGTCGAGAACACCAACCAGAGAGAACCGAGGTCTCTCTTCGAGGAGCTTCCGGCCGTCGGCGCCCGATCCGGGTGGATCCCGGGCTTTCGACCGGACCTCGGATGCGGCCCCCGCAGCCCGGGTCCGGGTCGATCAGTTCTTCGGTGAGCCCGATCAGGATTTGCTCCTTCGTGCCGCTCAACGGCTGTCAACGCTCGATGAGCAACTTGCTCGCGAGCTCTACCTCGAGGCGTTGGGCGCTGCCGTTTGCGCGGGTCCGTCGGGCGGCCTGTCGGATGCGGCCGCCGTCGCCGAGGCGGCCCATGCCGCTCTTCCGGCGTCACCGTCTCCACGGTCCGCCGACCGGCTACTGGATGGGCTGATCGTTCGGTTCGTTGGCGGATACAGGGACAGTGTGCCCAAGCTTCGGTGTGCGCTGCAGGCATGCGGTGATGCTGACGCCGCAGCCGACAACGAGCAGTGGCGGTGGTTGGTGGTCCGGACGGCCATGGATCTCTGGGAGGACGAGGTTCTCGAGCGGGCGGACGCGGTCTCGAGCAGCATTCTGAGCTTCTACGACGGCAGCCTGGTGGAGACGCTCCCGCTCTCCGGCCGTCACGGGTTTGAGCATCTGATGCAGCTCGGCAGTCACGAGGCGGGGAGCCGGGCCTCGGGCCGGACCATCGTCGAGGCCGAGTACTCGAGGGCCGTGCAGGCGAACGGTCTCGGGCAGTACGAGGAAGCATTTGCATCCAGCGAGCGAGCTTGCGTGCACGACGAGTTCGGGCTCTTCGGAGCGGCACTCGTCGAACTGGTGGAATCGGCGATGCGGACATCCCAGCGGCAGGTCGCCGTTGATGCCGTCGCCCGACTGTCGGAGAGGACGCAGGCAAGCGGGACCGAATGGGCACTCGGCATTGAAGCCCGATCCCGAGCCCTCGTCAGCCACGGGATGGCCGCTGAGGCCGGCTACCGCGAGGCGGTCGAACGGTTGGGCAGGACCCGGATCAAGGTCGAGCTGGCCCGATCGCATCTGCTCTATGGCGAATGGCTCCGACGAGAGAGCAGGAGGGTCGATGCCCGGGAGCAGTTGCACAGGGCGTCTGAGATGTTTGGCGCTCTGGGAGCGAATGCCTTTGCCGAGCGTGCTCGGCGTGAGGTCCTTGCGACCGGAGAGACCGTGCGAAAGCGCAGAGTCGAGACGTGCCGGGACCTGACCGCGCAGGAGGATCTGATCGCCCGCTTGGCCGGCGACCGCTTCACGAATTCCGAGATCGCCACCCGGCTCTTCATCAGTCCGCGTACCGTGGAGTGGCACCTCCGCAAGGTCTTCACCAAGCTCGGGGTCAGCTCCCGGCGGGAACTCGGCCTCTCTCTGTCGGAGCGCACGCTCGAATTGGTCGGGGCCTAGAGACGTCCGTCCGGACGTCCCCGTAGGTCTACGGGCCGTCGGGCTCGGCCGCCGTCCGTCCGGCGCTCGGCTGGTCGTGGACGAGTGCGTCTGTAAGTGGGTCGATGCCGGCCAGGTTTCCGGCAAGGGTGGGATCAAGCCGGTAGCGAGCGGCGAGCGTGTCGGGTGAGTAGTACGTCACTGTCGTTTGCCCGTTGTCATCCCACACCAAGACCTTCAGCGGAAGATCGAGAGCCGACAAGGGTTCAGCTTCCATGACTGGAGTCCCCTGGAGCGGGCTCCCGAAGATCACCAGCCTGGTATCTCGCAACTCACAGCCAACGTCACGGGCTTCTGCCCCCTGATCGATGACAGAGAAGAGCTTGAGACCCTTGGCTCCAAGCAACTCGGTAAGGCGTGAGACGGTGTCGGGCACCGAACGAGGGCTTCGTTTCGACACGATCCCGTTGGCGTCCTGCACCGATTCGGACATGGCATCGTCTCCTCGGTCGAAGGGAAGTGGGTAGGTCAGGAGACGTGAAGGTGAGCTCGGTCTTGGCCAGACCACTCACGGTGAACAGGCCGCGGCCGCCTCCCCTCTGAGCTGTTCCGACGCAGTGCACAATACCGCGGCAGGCCCGAGTCCTCCATCGGAGAGGGAAGCTCGAGCACACTGCGCCGTCGCCTGGCACTTCACCTGGACTCCTCGGGATCTCCCAGGCCTGCCTGTCGGCCCGATTTCCGTCCCGGGCACTTCGCCGGCCGGCGACGCACCTGGCCTATACCCGGGGCATGACGCACCAAAAATGAGGGTCGCACCCCGATGTGCAGGGTAGTGATGCATCCCGGGCTGCCTTACCTTGGGAGCGGGGGGCTACGTCTTTTGTGCGCGGACTCAACTCTCGGAAGGTCGGAAAAAACCAATGACTCGTTTCTTGCGGCCGGCAGTCACCGTCACAATGGCCGCCCTGCTGGGGCTCGGCATGTTGTCGGTGGTGGCCAAGGCGGCCGCCTCCGCCACCCCGGTGGAGCTCAGCCTCAATGTGCTGCTCATCGGCGCGGGGTCGACCGACCCGACCACCGCCGCCTGGCAGTCGGCGCTCAGCCAGGAGGGGGTGGCCTACACCGAGGTCACCGCGACCAACACCGCCACCTACGGGTCCTACGCGGTCACCCTGCCCGCCCTCACCACCGGCTCGGTGGGCAACTTCAACGCGGTGGTCATCGCCGACTCGCCGGCCGCCTACGCCGCCGGCCAGCTCACCGCCCTCGACGCCTATGAGGCTTCCTTCGGGGTGCGCCAGATCGACGGGTATACGGCCCCCTACCTCGGGATCACCCTGGCCTCGTCCGGCGCCCTCGACGGCACCACCGGGACCCTGACCGCGGCCGGGCTGGCCGCCCTGCCCGAGCTGGCCGGGCCCATCCCCTTTGCCACCGGCACCTACGGCTATCCGGCCACGGTCACCGCCGGGGCCCCGTTCACCCCGTGGCTGGACAACGCGGCCGGCCAGGTCCTCGCCGGTGTCTACCAGCACCCGGCGACCGACGCCCAGGCCAACGTGGCCGAGCTCGAGCTCGGCTTCGACTACAACGCCACCCAGCTCCAGTGGGAGCTCCTCGCCCCCGGGCTCATCAACTGGGTCACCCAGGACTCCCACCTCGGGATCGACCGCCACTACGTCGAGATGGACATCGACGACACCTTCACCCCGGACAACGCCTGGTCGACGACCGTCCACGACAACGACTACTCGGACGCCGACTCCCTGCGCATGGACGCGGCCGACGTCATCAGCTCGGCCGACTGGTCCAACCCGACCCAGGAGAACACGCCCACCGCCCGCCCGGCCGGTGAGCCGGCCACCGCCTTCCGCCTCGACCAGCTGTTCAACTACGGGGGCACCGTCGAGTACCAGAACGGCGAGCTCGACCTGCCCGGCGAGCCGGCCTCCTGCGATGCCGCCGGCGATGCCGCCGGCACCTGTGGGCCCGACCCGCTGCTGGCCCAGTTCCAGGCCACCGACCCGGCCACGGGCAAGCCCTACTCGGACGACTTCGGCTGGCTCAGCCACACCTATGACACCCCCTACCTCGACGTGGGCTGTGCCACGGAGGACTACATCGAGGCCGAGCTCAACGAGAACACCGCCGATGTGACCGCGGCCCCGGGGGCGACGCCCGGCACCGGCGGCCTCGGCCTGCCCGAGTCGACCATCGCCTCGGGGGCTTCGGATGTGGCCAACCCCTATGGGACCTACAACCCCCAGGTGTTCGTGCCCGGCAACCACTCCGGCTTCGCCGACCTCGACCCGGGCACCCCGGCCACGGTCGACCCGCCCGACCTCGACGAGGCCACGGCCAACACGACCGGTGGCACCCTCGGGGCCGGCACCTACGAGTACGCGGTGACCGACCAGTTCAACGGGGCCGACTCGACCGCCACCGACCAGTCCCAGGCCTATGTGACCGACGGCCTCCAGGGCGACCTCGCCCCGGTGGTGGTCACCGGTTCGACCGGGTCGGTCGACCTCGTCTGGCAGTCCATCTGCCACGCGGCCAACTACATCATCTACCGGGCCCCGGTGTCGGGCTCGACGGTCGGGCCCTGGACCGAGATCGGCACCTATGCCACCCCGGACTCGGCCACCCTGCCCGACAACAGCTCGGGCGACACCAGCCCGGCCCAGACGGCCACGGTGTGCTCGGGGCCGACCTATGACCCGACCTCGTGTGCCGGCGAGCAGGAGCTCACCTTCACCGACACCGGGGGGACCACGGGGGCGCCGGCCGGGGTGACCTACCTCGACACCCCCATGCCCGCGGGCTGGACCCCGCCCGTCGTGGAGAACGCCAACGAGCTGCCCTGGGAGCAGAACCCCTACTTCAGCAGTGCCCTCACCGCGGCCGGGATCACGACCGTCGGGGCCGACGCCTCCAAGGCCTACCCCGACCCGGCCAACGACGCCTTCGGCATCGGGGCCACCTACACCGGGGCCACCTACGCCGCCGGCCAGCCCTTCGTGGACGGCACCTCCCAGGTGGCCCCCCGCCACCCCATCAACGTCTTCTACAACGCGGCCACCAACGCCGAGGAGCTCGACGAGTACAACACCCTCTACACCTCGGTGGCCCCCGACTCCCAGTGCCACGACACGACGGTGACGACGTGCGCCTCGACGCTCTACACCTTCCCCGAGGTCATCGACCAGGTCGTCTCGGGCATGTTCACCAACCTGTTGTCGAACGACCCCGAGATCAGCTACGTCCACCAGACCAACACCATGGGGACACCGCCCTATTCGAGCATCCTGCCCCCGGCGGGCTACGTGCCCGCAGCCACGGCCCAGCCCGGCACCGACGGGGACGGGACCCTCTACGAGGTCCTCAACCCGCTCATCTCGGAGTACGACTCCTACTTCACCGCCGCCACCCCCTATGTGCAGCTGACCCTGGGCGGGGTGGGCCAGGTGCTGGCCGACCAGACGGCCTGGTCGGCGGCCCAGACCGCAGGCACGGTCAAGGCCACCGAGGAGAACGGCGTGGTCACGGTGACCAACACCGGCACCGGGGCGGTCAACGTCCCGGTCACCGTGCCCCCGGGCACGACGGTCGGGGGCGCCGCCTTCGGCTCGGCCTATGACGGCCAGCTGTCGGGCTGGACCAGTGTGGCCGGCACCGGCTCGGCCACCCTGACCGAGAACGTGGGCCCGACCATCACCAGCGCCAACTCGGCTGCCTCCAACGTGGGTGCGCCCTTTTCCACCACCGTGACCACCACCGGGTCCCCGGCTCCGGCCCTCACCGAGACCGGGTCCCTGCCCACCGGGGTCACCTTCGTCGACAACGGCAACGGGACGGCCACCATCTCGGGCACCCCGGCCGCCGGCACCGGGGCCTCCTACCCGATCACCATCACGGCCAAGAACGCCAACGGGACCGCCACCCAGGTCTTCACCCTGACCAACGCCCAGGCCCCGACCATCACCTCTGCGTCGACGGCCGCCTTCGTCGTGGGCACCGCCGGCACCTACACGGTGACCACCACCGGGTACCCGGCCGCCACCATCACCGAGTCGGGCACCCTGCCGACAGGCCTCACCTTTACCGCCGGGACCACCGGGTCGGCCACCATCTCGGGCACCCCGGCCAGCGGCACGGCCGGGACCTACCCGGTGACCGTCACGGCCACCAACGTCAGCGATGACTCGACGTCCACCCTGGACCTCACCATCACGGTGAGTGCCAGCGCCGCTCCGGCCATCACCAGCGCGGGGACGGCCGACTTCACCCTGGGCACGGCCGGCGCCTTCGCCGTGACCACCACCGGCTCGCCCACCCCGGGCATCACCGAGACGGGCACCCTGCCCGCCGGGCTCACCTTTGTCGACCAGCACAACGGCACCGCCCTCTTGTCGGGGACCCCGACGGCCACCGGCACGACCGCCCTCACCGTCACCGCGGCCAACGGCAACGCCCCGAACGCCACCCAGACCCTCACCGTCGTCGTGGGCCAGGCCCCGGCCATCACCTCGGCCACCTCGACCTCGTTCGCCCCCGGGGTGGCCGGGTCCTTCTCGGTGACCACCACCGGGTACCCGGCCCCCGCCCTGGGTGAGACCGGAACCCTTCCCACCGGGGTCACCTTCGTCGACAACGGCAACGGCACGGCCACCCTGGCCGGCACGGCCACGGCCGGCGGCACCTACCCACTCACCCTCACCGCCGTCAACGGCACCGGCATCATCACCCAGGCCTTCACGCTGAACATCGCGGCGGCGCCGACGATCACCAGTGCGGCCTCGACGACCTTCACCGTCGGCCAGCCCGCGACCTTCACGGTCACGACCTCCGGCAATCCCGTCCCGGCACTGACCGAGTCCGGGACCCTCCCCTCAGGAGTGACGTTCAAGGACAACGGCAACGGGACCGCCACCGTGACCGGAACCCTCACCTCGGCCAGCGTGGGGGCGTATCCCTTGTCGATCAAGGCCAGCAATACCAACGGATCGTCCACCCAGGCCTTCACCCTGACCGTCATCAGCGGGTCCCTCGCCATCACCAGTGCAGCTTCGGCCACCTTCACCGCCGGTGTGGCGGGGTCGTTCACGGTGACCGCCACCGGGACCACCGCCCCGACGATCACCGAGGGTGGCACCCTGCCCGCCGGCATCACTTTCACCGCCGGCGCTGCCGGTAGCGCCACCATCTCCGGAACCCCGGCGGCCACCGACAGCGGCACCTACGACATCAACCTCTTCGCCACCAACGCAGCCGGAAAGACGAGCCAGGCGTTCGTTCTCACCGTGAGCCAGGTGCCGACCATCACCAGCCCGGCCACGGCGACCGAGACGGCTGCCACCGCGTTCACGTTCACCGTCAGTACCACCGCCTACCCGACGGCGGCCCTGACCGAGACGGGTACCCTCCCATCCGGAGTGACGTTCAAGGACAACGGCAACGGGACGGCCACCATCGCCGGCTCCGCGGCCGCAGGCACGTCGACGCTCACGCTCAAGGCCACCAACACCGGCGGCTCGGCCACCCAGACCTTCACCCTGACCATCAAGGCGGCGGGAACATCGGGCGCCAACGTGCCCGTCTTCACCAGCGCGGCATCGACGTCCGTGGCCGAAAGTGCCACCTTCGACTTCACGGTGACCACGGTGGCCAACAGCCAGTCGGCCACGTTCACCACCAACCTGAAGGAGTCGGGCAAGCTCCCCTCGGGCGTCTCCTTCAGCAACAACGGTGACGGCACGGCCGACATCACCGGCCCGGCCAACACCACCGGTGTCTTCCCGATCACCATCACCGCCACCAATTCGGCGGGAGCGACGACCCAGTCGTTCGTGCTCACTGTCACCGGGCCACCGACGATCACCACTGCGGCGGCCGAGACCGCCACGGTGGGCTCCACTTTCGGCTTCACCGTGAGGACCAGTGGATCTCCGGTACCTGCCCTCACCGAGGCCGGCAGCCTGCCGGCCGGGATCACCTTCACCGACAACGGCAACGGGACGGCCACCTTCGCCGGGACTCCCGATGCGGGAACCGGGGGGCTCTACGCAATAACCATCAGCGCCGCCAACACCGGGGGGACAGCGACCCAGGCCTTCAAGTTGACGGTGTCCCAGCCCCCGGCGATCACCAGCGCATCATCGGCCTCGGCCGTCCACGGCACCGCCTTCAGTTTCGTCTTCGTCTCCACCGGCTACCCGGTGCCCACCATCACCCACACCGGGACGGTGGCCGGCCTCACCTGGTCGAGTGCGTCGAACGGGACGATCACCCTCAGCGGCACGCCGAAGACGGCCGGCACCTACACGCTCACCGTGACCGCCACCAACAGCGGGGGCAGCGTCAAGCAGACGTTCACACTCACCGTGACCTGACCGGGTTCAGTCTGCACAGGGAGAGGAGGTTGCGAGCGGGTGGCCTGCGGGATTCGGTGCATGCGTGCCCTTCTAGCAACGAGTTCCGGCAGGCTTCCCAGCCCGATCGCTTGCGGCGGCACGGTGGGGGGCTGGCGGCGTGGACTCCGCATGACCCAGGGAAGGGCATCGCCGGCTCCGGTCGGGCCCGGAGTGTGTGCCGGGCCGGGAGCCGGGAGGCGGAACCCGGCTCGACCGGCCCGACAGCGGAGACACACCCAAGCGGGTAGGCGGAACCTCGCTCAAACGGGTCTGACCCCTACCGTCCATTAATAGCAATACCGCCCATCGGAGTAAACCCCGGTGCGGGCCCGGAACCAGGCCCTCGGAAGCCCGCCGCCGGTCACGACCCCGCCGCGTCGGATCGGCACGGGGCACCGTGAAGCCGTCGGTCATCTCCCCGGTTCCACGACTCCCGGGCACACTCTCAGACCGTCAGCCAAATTACCCCGCAGTAATTTTGTCGGCCACCTGCGCGCCCCTGGAGTACCGGCGGACCACGGGTGACGTCGTCGACGACAGAGGAGACAGAGGACCCACGCCGTTTGAGCGTCGTTGCGGATCGAGGCGCCAGTCATCGGTCCGGCCGTCCCACTGCCCGGTCCTCCCCGCCGCCCGGATGACCAGCTGCTCATCCAGCTCCCGCGGAGCGGGTCGCCTCGGCTCGTCCGACCTCGATCGGTGACACACCACTTCAGGCGAGCGCAATCCGGGCCGATACTGGGCATGTGACAGAAGCATCGACCCACGCACGGAGACGCTCCGTTCGCATGGGGTCGAGAAGAGATTGTCGGTGACGAGGAACCGCGGGCCGGTTTCGTCCCCGTCCCCGACGGAAACAGTGGAGCATGCCTGATCGAATCGACCGCCGTTCGTTCCTGGCCCGGGGGGCCGCCGTCGGGGTCGGCATCGCGGCCATGGGCGCCACCGGGGGCATCCTCGACGCGTGCAGTTCTGCGGTCGGCTCGAGGTCGGGTACCTCTGGCACCGACGGTCATCCGAACGGCATAAGCACCGCCACCCCCAACCGGGGCGGCGCGCTCGTCTTCGGCACCGAGGCCGAGGAGAAGGGGTTCAGTACCACCCAGGGCACATTCGACACGACCGGGATCCTGTACGCCCGCACGGTGTTCGACCCACTGGCCATCATCGCCGCCGACGGGAGCGTGCAGCCCTACCTGGCCCAGTCCATCACCCCCAACCCCGACTACACGGTGTGGACGATCACGATGCGCCCCAACCTGGTCTTCCACAACGGCACCCCGTGCGACGGCGCCGCGGTGGCCGAGAACTTCGCCCTCCAGCAGGCCTCCGGCCTGACCGGCGCAGCCTTGACCACCATCGCCGACGTGTCGGTCCCGAGCCCGCTCGTCGTCACCGTCACCATGAAGTCGCCGTGGGTCCCTTTCGATTTCTACCTGGCTGGAGGAATCGGCGGCCAGATCTCCTTCATCGCCGAACCCAACTGGCTGAAGTCCGGCAGCCAGACCAATCCGATCGGCACCGGGCCGTTCGTGTTCGAGGCGTGGAATCCCAACGACCACTTCACTGCCATGCGGAATCCGCACTACTGGCGCCCCAACCTCCCCTATCTCGACAGCATCACCTACAAGCCCATCCCCGACGCCGACCAGCTCCTGGCCAGCCTGCAGTCGGGCGGAGTGGACGTCATGCACACCTCCATCTCGCAGGTGACCGGCAGTCTCCGCTCCGACACCTCGCTCGGGTACACCGACGACTCCGTCCGCGTCGCCGGGGAGCCGGACATGCTCTGCCTCCTCCTCAACCTGTCCAAGCCGCCGTTCGACAATCTCAAGGTGCGCCAGGCGGCGGCCATGGCGGTCAGCTCGGCCGAATACTCGAAGGTCATCGAAAACGGCATCTGCCCGCCCTCCAGCGGGCCGTTCGGGGAGGGGTCGCCCTACTTCGCTTCGACCGGCTACCCCGGACCCGCTCCGGCCAAAGCCAGGCAGCTGATCGACGAGGTGCGACACGAGACCGGGCGGCCCGTGTCGATCACCCTCAACCACACGCCCGACCCCAGCGCCACAAGGGACGCCGAGTACTTCCAGGCGCAACTGCAGGGCGCAGGGATGCAGGTGACCCTCAGCACGGTGCAGCAGGCCGAGATCATCAGCACCGCCGTACTCGGCACCTTCGAAGCCCAGCTCTGGCGTCAGTTCGGGGCCGTCCATCCGGACCTCAACTACATCTTCTGGAGCCCCACCAACGCGGGTCAATCGGGCTTCGCCGTCAACATGGCCCGTAACACCGACCCGAGGATGGAGGCCGCGCTGCTCAAGGGACGCCAATCCGCGGTCTCCTCCGAAGCGGCGGAGGCCTACCAGGACGTCGGCAGGTTGATGGGCGATGACATCCCCTACATCTGGACCGCCCGCGCCGTGTGGTCCATCGGGGCCCAGCCCAAGGTGGAGAACTGGAACAACCCGACGACACCGTCTGGGAAGCCGGCATACGGGATGATCACCGGCGCCATCTGGCCCACCCAGATCTGGCTGAGCCGCTGAGCCGCTGAGCCGTTGAGCCGCTGAGCCGTTGAGCCGCTGAGCCGCTGAGCCGCTGGGCGCCGGCCCCCTCAGCGCCTGCCCATGGCCGGGTCCTTGCCGGTGAAGTAGACGGTGTCCTGGGCGTAGAGCGTGTCGTTGGCCTTCGATCCGCCGGTCACCTCTTTGCCGGAGACGCAGGGGGTGTCGTACCCGCTGGCCGTCTTCTTGCACGTGGAGAGCTTGTCGACGGTCTTGCCGTTGGGCTTGAGGAAGTAGACAGTGCCGGCCGGGATCTTCGTGCCGTAGAAGAACTTGACCACGGCCACGATCGGGTCCGCCTTGTTGGTATAGGCCGAGAAGTTGCCCACTACCTGAATGATGTTTCCCTCGCACTTGAGGTTCCCGGTCGGCGGGCACAGCGCCGGCTCGGCTGATGGGGCGAGCGATTCGAGGGTCACCGCCACCGGTGGAGGGATGACGAGGGTGGTGCCGGTCGCTCTCGAGACGGCCACGGCCATCGCCTCGGCCCTGGTGACCGCCTTCTTGGTCACCTTGATCTTGGCCTTGGGCAGGGTGAGGGTGACCGAGGCGGCGGAAATGGACAGCTTGGCCTTGGTGCTGGCCACGGCGATGCCCGGGACGGCCACCACCTTGGTGCCGTTCCCGGCCTCGACCACCACCACCCCCAAGCCCCCGAGGGTGGTTGATTGGGACCCGGCGTTGGTGGATCTGACCGTGGCCGCGCCGGTAATGGTGGTCCCCTGGAGGAGGCCGTTGGTGAGGACCAGCAGGTTGAGGGTGTCCGAGGCTCCGGCGGCCAGACTGCCGACCGAGCAGGTCACCTTGCCCGCCCCGGCGCCGGTGCAGCTGGTCCCTGACGCCGACATGGCCGTCAGGTCGTAGGTGAGCGGGTGCACCAGGTCGGAGACGCTGACGCTGGCCGATACCCCGGTGACCGTGGCCTTGGACGTGTTGGCGATGGTGACCCCCCATCCGCCGTCCGTGCCCGGGCTGACCTGGTTCTGGAGCGGTGGGGTGGCCGAGGCCACCTGGAGGGTGGGGTTGGCCGGCGGCGGCAACACCGCGGTCGAGCCGAGGGCGGCTACCCCGGGCGGGGGAGTACAGGTGATCGACTCGGAGGTCGGCGTCCCGTGGATGACGAAGGTGGCCTCGGCGTCGATGTCGCCGGGGACGAAGGAGACGGTTCCCGTCCCGGGTCCGGTCTGCCAGGTCACCGGGTTGTAGGTGGTCTCGTAGATGTAGGGGAGTCCGGGCACCAGCGCGGCGTCGCTCTGGGGGAGGTCGGTGGCCGACGCCGATTCGGTGTCGGGGCTGACCGCGCCGCTCAGCGGGCCCCCGACCGAGGAGCGACCGTCCAAAGTGGTGGTCTGTGATGCGATCGTGAGCGAGGTGGCACCGACGCCGATGAAGTGGTCGATGACCGACGCGGGGACGGCGAGCTGGGCGGTGGGATCGGTCGAGAAGGTACCTCCGGCATCGATGCTCGACGGTGGCGCAGGTGACTCGTTCACCACCACGGGGACGTCAGTGGTCCCGAACCCGGACACGTCACAGGTGTAGAAGGACCCCACCCCGCTGAGGACGGTGAAGGTGGCAGACGTCACGGCCCCGCTGTCACCGTTGTTGCTCATGGTCTGCCCGGTGAAGACCTGGCTGGTCGAGGTACCGGCCGCGTCCGTCTCGGTCACCGTGGCCGTGTAGGGGCCCGGTGCCGCGTAGACATGGGTGGTGGTCGGTGTGGAGGTGTTGGTGATGCCGCTGCCATCACCGAAGTTCCAGGCGTAGTTGACGATGGGCGACGAGGGGGCCACCGACCCCGAGGCGTCGAAGGAGGTGGGGCCACCTGCAGCACTCGGGATCACCGACAAGGCGGCGATGGGGGCCTGGTCGGGGGTGATGGCGATGTCCCACGGATCCAACCCGGCACCGATCGGAGTCCCCGCAGTGTTGGTGGCGGTGTCGATGGGGGTCACCGAGTCATCGGCCAGGTTGACCACCTCGGCCGTGGCCCCGTTCGGGGTCACCGAGACGGCATGGGGCTCGCTCCCGACGTCGATCGGGGTTCCCGCGGTATTCGAGGCCGTGCTGATCGGGGTCACCGTGTCGTCCCCGTAGTTGGCCACGTAGGCGGTGGCTCCGTTGGGGGTGATGGCGATGGCATCGGGCTCGCTCCCGACGTCGATCGGGGTTCCCGCGGTATTCGAGGCCGTGCTGATCGGGGTCACCGTGTCGTCCCCGTCGTTGGCCACGTAGGCGGTGGCCCCGTTTGGGGTGACGGCGATGGCATCAGGATCGGTTCCCACGTCGATCGGGGTTCCCGCCGTGTTGGAGGCGGTGCTGATCGGGGTCACGGTGCCGTCTGTTGCGTTGGCCACGTAGGCGGTGGTGCCGTCGGGGGTGACGGCGATGGCATCAGGCCCATTACCGACGCTGATCGGGGTCTCTGCTGTATTGGTCGCCGTATCGATCGGGGTCACCGATGCGTCGGTCGGGTCAGTCGTATAGACGGTCGTCCCGTCCGGGGTGATGGCGAGGCTGGTTCCTGCCGCGATCGAGCTCCCCTCCGCATCTGTGGCCAGGTCGATCGGCCACACGCCTCCGGCGATCCCACTGACGTAGGCGGTGGTTCCGTTGGGGGTGATGGCGACGTCACCCGGCTCGGCCTCGTCGAAGTGGAACGAGGAGTCCGTCGTGTCGGTGGCCGTGTCGATCGGGGTGATCGTGTTGGGACCCGGACCGGTGGCGTAGGCAATGGGGTCGTGCACCCCGGTCGCCGAGGCGATGACCGGCGGCGGCGTAGGGGTCGTACACGGAAACGGGGTTATCGGGTTCGAATTGACGAAGATGTCGAACGCGCTGATGGTGACACCGGGAGTGACCGACACGTCGGCGCCGGTCCCTGTGAAGGTCGGGGCCGACGCCGGAGTCCCGGTCAGCTGGAACGACGTCCCGGGGCCGGGAGTTGCCGTGGCTCCGAACGTGACCGTCTCGGACTCCGAACCCTCCATGGTGCCGGTGGCGTCGATCGTTGTGGTGACGGTGGAGGTGACGCTGGCGCCGACCCCGTAGATGCTGTCGATGACGTCGGTGACGCCGGCCGGAATGGTGACGAGCCATTCATGACCCGCGAGGGTGAAGCTCGATTGGTTGGCAATCTCTGCCGGAATGGATCCCCTGATGGTGGTCGGGAACGTGGCCGTCCCGACCGAGGGGATCCCCGTGCAGGTGATGTTGAAGACCGGCGTGTCGGCCCCTGCAGTGGACGGCCCGAGGACTCCCGACGGCAACGCCAGTGACAGCCCGGATCCGAGCACTGACGCGGTCAGTACCGTCAGGGTCCCGAAGAGGCGAATCGTGAGCCTGTTCCGTTGTTTCCGCACCGCGTCCTCCACCTGCCGACGACTACTCCGCCGCATGCCCCTCCGCACGTCGGGGCACGCTCCGCACCTCGACGCACGCTAGTTGGCAACACCCGTTGCATCATCACCAAAATTGACGAACTGGGGACGCCCACCCGGCCCCGAGGCCGGTGCCGGCTCGGGGTCCTCTCGGGCGAGGTGAGAGAGACCGCCCCGGCCCCGCCCCGAGGCCGTTCTGACCCCGACCCGGTTTCCCGGCCCACCTGCAGAGGGCTCATGACACGCAGATGCCCGGCTCGCTGACCAGCGGGCCGGGCATCTGGTGGTACTCGTCGCGCTGCGGAGCAGCGAGGCTCACACCCCGACGAGCTCCTTGTCCGTGGGCTTGTTGTCTGTCGGCGCCGTGTGCACCTGCAGCTCGTCTGTGTCCTTGGCCTTCCGTGCGTGCCAGAAGCCGAGGGCCACCAACAGGGCCATCAAGAAGGCCAGTGCAAACGCCGCGATGCCGGCGATCAGAGCGATCTGCCCGAACACCCAGAAGGCGTAGGCCTCGAGGAGCAGTCCCCGCAGGGTCGTACCCTGGAACATCGTCTGGGCCGTAGCCTCGGCGGCCGTGTATGCCGGTGAACCCTTGGGCAGGGACAGGGCCTTGGCCGAGACCTGGGCGTAGGTCAAGCCGCCGCCGATCTCCTGGAGGTGGTAGGCGATGAAGTGGTCGGCGTACGCCTCGGCCTGCTGACCGGTGGTCAGTGGTTCGCCGGCGTACTTCGCGATGTAGGGAATCATGACCGGCTCGATCTCGGTGCCGACTTTCGCATGGGCAAATGCCGCCTGCGAGGGGAAGGTGATCTGCTGTTGGGCCAATTGGTTGTGGACGTTCGAGTTGGCAAAGCTGTAACCCCACATAAGCAAGCCACCGGCCACGACCAGGACGATGACCATGGCCAAGCCGATGAAGCTGGCCAGCATGTCGAATAGCTTTCGCTTCATTACTTGCTCCCTTTGTGTGTTGGACGTCGCCCTGTGTCGGGCACTCAGCCCATCGTGGGGCAGGGACCGGGTTTGCGGATAGGGCCGAACGTCCCACTTCGCGTGGGCGTGAGCCCTGCTTCACGCCTGCTCGGGCCGAAAAGGACTTTGTACCCTGACCGTCGGGACGCACCGGCTCGGACACGTGTCCGAGGTGGGGCCCTCTCGCATCTTCGGGCCCACCCCCCGGCCGGCCGACTCCCGGGCCGGGGCATCTCGTCTCCGTGCCTGTGGGCGGAAGGCAATGACCCGTGGAAACAGGGGTTCTTCGGTAGGGTTCGGTGGTGCCCCAGCGGGAGACGGATCGAGGCGACGTGCCGCACCTTCTCACCTCGGCGGGCTGGATCGAAGGCCTTCTGACGACGGTGACAGAAGGAGAATTCCACGTGGACGATCGTGCTGTCGCCCTGTCGGACTACGTGAACTTCTTCGTGGCGGGCGGTGACCTGCTCGAAACTGTGCAGTATCTGTGGAGCGAATTCGAGTGGGTCCGACTCGAGCATCGATCATCATTGGGCGGAGGCACCCTCGACCTCCATGCCGAGGTACTGGAGCGTTCCACGGACCAACACGTCCTGCTCGGCAACTTGACCAACTCCGAGCTGTTCGTGTGGGCTCCGATCAACTGTCGGGCAGAACACCTCCTCGAGGTCTTCGTTCGTGCCGACGTCGAAGTAAAGAGGTAGTCGCGCGTCACCACCGGGCCATTCGCGGGCGGTCAGGCGTCGGAACGAACGTCCATCCCCGAGGCTCCCGCCGTCATCGCAATCGGGACCGGTGATTCAAGCCAACGCGTGAACGACCGCTCGATAGTTTGCCGACGGAGGCGAAGGATGTTCCAGTCGGGGTACCCCGGCGACGCGACGTCTCATCCTCTCGCCCAGGGATTCTGCTTCCAACGGAGGCGCCTCCGGAGGACCGACGATGGTTCTGACCGATGAGAAGCCGGCAGCACGGCAGAGGCTGTGCAGGCCCTGGATGGTGGGCACGAACCAGTTTCCGAAGTCGCCCCGCAATTCGTTTCCGGCATGAAGCTGGAGGAGCGAGGCATCGTCATGACCCTCCAGATGAACCGCCTCGGTCTCGATGACGGCGATGTCCGAGGTGACGGCACGCACCCGCTCCATGCATCCGAGCGGGTCCTTCAGGTGGTAGAGGACACCCAGGAAGAGAACGATGTCAAAGACGCCGAGGGCTCCGACGTCCATGGTGGCGAAGTCACCGACCGTCTCTTCGACCTCGGATTCGAGTGCCTCGCGGGCGAACCGGAAGGCACACCGACCCGGGAGTTCGGGCTGCCAGAAGTCGGTCAGGTCTCGCGAGTGATCGGGGAGCGTTCCGCTGGCGAGGCACTCCGCCCAATAGTCGTTTCGGGCGTTGACATCCACGCCCCAGGCGTAGTGGTCCAGGGCCACGACACGGGTGGCTCCGTGCCGCTCGGCCAAAAAGGAGTAGAACCCGTCCCAAGCTCCGATATCGAGAACGCTCCGGCCGGCAAAATCCGGAAACGTCTCCGGACCGTGCCAGTGAACCCCGTGACCCCTGGTGACCACACCATGGCCCAGGTCGATGGTGTGCATCCATCCGTGGGCGTCCGCCTGGGCCTGGAGGTCCTGCGAAGCCTGAACGGGATCTTGCGACGGCTTGGGCTGGGTCACGTCTTGCCTCCGAGGGTATCGGCCGATGATGCCACAACGCTGGTGGGACCGGCCCGACGATCGAATGGCCGTGAGCCGTCGACGACCCGGGATCAGGTTGGCCGCGGGCGATGTGGACGATGATGGGACGCGTCAGCTGCATCTCCCCGGACGCGCCATCAGCTACGAGCCGGTCAGATGTTTCGCCCTTCGGGCGAGCGAGGGAGAAACCGGCTCAGCCGAGCGACATCCCGACGACCGGCTCGGCCAGCTTGAGGTCGCCGGTCGACCCTTGGAAGGTGGTCCCCGACCCGAAGGCGAAGATGCCACCGTCGGCCGCCACCAGGTAGTAGCCGTCACCGGTGGGCGCGGCCGCGATGCCGACGACCGGCGCATTGAGCGGGGTACCCCCCATCGAACCCAGGAACGGGGCATCGAAGCTGAAGACCCCACCGTCCTTGGCCACCAGCCAGTAGCCCCCGGTTGACGGATCCACCGCCATCCCGACCACCGGCTGGTTGAGGTGCAGGCCGCCCATGGAACCGTGGAACACCGCCCCCGGACCGTAGGAGAACACGCCGCCGTCGGCCGCCACCAGGTAGTAGCCGTCGTTGTTGGGTGTTGCCGCGATGCCGACCACCGGCTGGTTGAGGGAGATGCCCCCGGCCGAGCCGAAGAAGGGCGCGTTGGAGCCGAAGGCGAAGACCCCACCGTCTGCCGCGGCCAGCCAGCAGCCGTTGCCTCCCGGCGCGGCGGCCACGCCGACGACCGGCTTGTTGAGGGTTGCCGTCAAACCGCTGCAGTCGGAAGCATGGGGACCGTGCCCGTACACGGCACCGCCCGCCCCGGCCAGGTTGTAGCTGCTCCCGCCGGGCACAGCCGCCATGCCCACGACGGGCTGGCTCACGATGCCGGACTGGGACCCGAGGAATGGCACCCCGAAGCTGAACACCCCGCCGTCACCGGCTGTCAGCCAGTACCCCTGCGGCGTGGAGCTGGGCACCGAGATGGGTGCGAGCGGTCCGGCCGGATTGCCGCCCTTGCCGGGCACAGGGGCCGGATTGGGCTGCTCGACGCCGAAGGCGCACTGGCCGGTGGCAAAACCGCCCACCACGTTGGGATGCCCGTGGGAGTCCCCGTACTCCATGGCGGGCGAGTCATCCGAACACAGGAAGTTTCCGGCGATCTGATTGGTCAGGATCTCGTTGGCGTCAGGATCGGCCAGGGTGTTGTCGCTATAGGTGACGCTGCCGCCGACGTTGTTGCGGAGACCTCCGAGCCAGCAGGAGTTGAGCCCGGTGATTCGCAGGTTGCCGCCGATGGTGTCGTCCTCGTAGTCGCTGTACGGCGGAGACTGGAATTTGGCGAAGATCCCCGAGGGAGTGCAGCTGACGCCTCCGCCGCCACCAGCCTGGGACGCGTCCCCGCCGATGGTCGTGACATGGACGACGACGCCGAGCGGATCGGTGGCGATCAGACTGCCCTTGACCGTGTCGGCGGAGTTGAGGGTGGGGTTGTTCTGGTTGGGGTCGTCGGCGCAGGCGAAGTGGGCCGCTTCGCAGCCGAGGAGGAGTGTCCCCCCACTGTCCACGTCGATGTTCCCGTCCACGGTGAGCCCCGAGGTTCCCGAACCTCCGACGTCGTTGTGGGCGAACGCGGCCACCAGGGCGGCACCGGCTTGCACGGTGAGGTCACCGGTGACCACCACCTGGCCGTCGTTGACGGCACAGACGCCGGTGACCGAAACCGACGTGTACGTACCGCCGGGAAGGGGGCCCGGATTGGCCGAGGTGCCGGTGCAGGTGGCCGACGAAGGCGAGGTCGCCGACGCAGCCGTCGCCCCTCCGATGAGCCCGGTGGGCACGAGGAGGACCGCAACGACGAGCATCGAGGTCGAATACCGGCGCAGACCGGACCTCCGCGTCCTTCTGGTCTCGAGGAATTTCACGCCGCCGGCCACTTGATCAGCAATGTTCACGTCTCCGCCTCCCGATCTCCGTCCGGCCACCACCAGCCGATAGGAGCGCACATTAGCGAGTCGGGGTGACGGGCGCCACCACTGTTGCGGGGTCCCGAAGTGCCTTTGCACCGACCCGGTGACGGTGTCGCCGGCCTGACGTCCGGCCGCCACTCGGGATCGTGGCGCGCCCGTCGATCGGGGTTCCGCCGAAGGTGGGCCGGGGTCCGACGCCCGCCTCCCGCCGCCCAACGGTGGGCAGCCCCGTTTCGGATGCCCCTCTATGCTCGTCCACGTGGACACCGTCGTCGAGGCGCTGGCCGGCCAACAAGCCGAAACCGCTTCACTCGTGGGCGGCCTGACGGATGCCGAATCGGAGGCAGCCACCCGATGCGTGGGGTGGTCGGTGAGCGATGTCCTGCTCCACCTCGCGCAATCGGACGAGATGGCCGTGGCCAGCCTGACGGGAAGGATCAGTGCCGCCGCCCCGGACACAGCCGGCTGGGCTGGAGGAACCTCGGTCGACGAGAGCGTGGCGGCCATGGTCGACCGGGAGCGGGGCATTCCTTTCGAGGTCGTGGCGGATCGCTGGACCACTGCGGCAACCGGCCTGGTGGCGATCCTGGGCGACATGGATCTCTCCCGCCGGGTCCCCTGGGTGGCCGGGGACCTCTCGGCCCGGACCCTGGCCACCACCCGGCTGGCTGAGACCTGGATCCACACCGGAGACATCGCCGAGGCGCTGGGAGTCGACCTGGAGCCCACCGACCGGCTCCAACTGATCGCCCGGCTGGCCTGGCGGACGCTGCCGTACGCCTTCGCCTTGTCGGGTCTCACCATGAGCGGTCCAGTGGCCTTCCGCCTCGTCGGGCCGTCCGGCCAAGAGTGGGACTTCCTACCGAACGAGCCCGCGGTCACGACCATCCGAGGCTCCGCTGTCGACCTCTGTGGCGTCGCCGCCAGGCGACTCGACCCGGCAGCCACGACGCTGAGCGGAGAAGGCCCGGATGCCGGCGACGTCCTGGCCCTGGTGCGCACGTATGCATAGGTTGTCGCCGGGGCCGGCCGAGTCCTCGTGGCCTCGACACCGTGCGCGGCGCCTACCGTCCCATCGCCATCCTGTGGCAGGATCGACCGGCGAACACCCCGGCTCGAGGAGGGCGACCATGATCTTCGGTGCTCACGTGATCGTCTACAGCAAGGACGCCTCCGCCGATCGGGCGTTCTTCCGGGATGTGCTCGGCTATCCATCGGTCGATGCCGGACATGATTGGCTGATCTTTGCGCTGCCTCCGGCGGAGTTGGCAGTGCACCCGGGCGACGAAGACGGCGTGCACGAGCTGTATTTGATGTGCGACGACCTCGGCGCCGAGATGGCGGCCCTCCTGGCCAAGGGCGTCCGCTGCTCGGAGGTGGAGGAGGAGGGGTGGGGTTCGGTGACGAAGATCCATCTTCCCGGCGGCGGACGGCTGGGCCTCTACCAGCCCAAGCATCCGTCCGCACTGGCCGGCTCTTCCTGATTCCCCGGCGCGGCCCTCCGTGCTCACGACGCCCCATGCGGATGGGCCGGCTGGGCGCGGCCGGGCACCGAGTACGTTCGGCCCATGATCGCGACCCGAGCAGTGTGGGCGGCCGTCACCGTGGACTGTGTCGATCCGTCGAGGGCGGCTGCCTTTTGGAGCCGTTTGCTCGATGCTCCTGCTCGGGGTACCGGCCTGCCCGGGTGGTCGAGGATCGGGCCGACCGTTGCCGGTGGCCCCGTCATCACCTTTCAGCCCGTCTCCGAGGAGAAGGTGGGCAAGACCCGTATCCATCTGGACATCTGGGTGGACGACCTCGACGCCGCCCTCAGCGCTGTCCGGGAGCTCGGCGGGAGTTCCACGGGCGAAATGCACCGGTACGACGTGGGCACGGTCCTCGTCATGGCCGACCCGGAGGGAAATGAGTTCTGCATGGTCGGCCCTCCCGACCCTGAGTGAGGTGGGCCCGTGGTCGCCGCCGGCCGTGGTCAGTTCGTCTCCGTGGCACACTGGGATCGTGGCCAGACGCAGACTCGACCCGAAACTCCTGGGTGCGCTCATTGCCGCCCATGTCGTCGTGGCCACGCTCACGTGGCGGGACATCGGGCATCGGCAGCCGGACGAGATCCGTGGCCCGAAGTGGGTGTGGCGTCTCGCCAGCGCGGTACAGATGGGCAACGCACTCGTCTACTGGCTCTTCGCCCGCAAGGCCACGAATCCGCAGGACGACCGTTAGTCCATCGATCGGGGGTCCGCGGTGGGCTGGCTCTCCGTCGGGCCGGAGCGTCAACGTCGGCCGCGGCACCGGGGTTCCCGCTCCCCGGATGGTGCATCATGGCCCGGTGCGCACCGACATGGCCGTCCGCACGGCGTCGGCGGCGGATCGTGACGTGATACTCGAACTGGTACGAGATGCGTTCTCCGACGAGAGCCGTGACGGCGAGGAGGAAGTCGAGATTGCAGCGGCCACCTGGTCGCTCCGAGCGGTCCCCCACGAGCTCGAGCTCGTGGCCATCGAGGGTCCTACCGTCGTGGGGCACGTGCTGACCGGTTGGGGCGCCCTCGGTGGTCGCGACGTCGTGGGTGTGGCGCCACTGGCGGTCAGTCCGGGGCGTCAAGGCATCGGTATCGGGACCGCGCTGATGAGCGAGTTGCTCCGACGTGCCGAGCTCGCAGATCTCCCACTGGTGGTACTGCTGGGCAACCCCGCGTACTACGGGCGGTTCGGCTTCGAACCGTCTGGACCGCTCGGTGTCTCCTACCCTCCGGTCGGCCCGGGCAACCCCAACTTCCAGGTGCGCAGATTCTCGCACTACGACCCGTCCTACCGCGGTGAGTTCGCCTACTGCTGGGAGATGCACCACCCACCGGGCTAAGGCATTGCTCCGGGCAGCGCCGGGCTGAAGGCGCAGCTCTCGGGCCCGAGCCGGGCCGTGGCCTCCATCAGGCAGCGCCGCCCCGAAGGCGCGCCGCGGCCACCTCGATCCCATGGCCTCCTGCCGTCCCCACCTCGATCTGGATGAGCTTCCGCCTGCTCGAGGCGCCCCTCACGAGGGTCACCGACCGGCGGGGCACGGACAGGGCCTCGGCCACCGCCCGGAGCGCGGCGTCGGTCGCCCGCCCCCCGTCTGCCGGCTCGACCACACGCACGACCAACGCGTGGTCGTACTCGCCGCCGACTGCGGTCGACGATGCGCTCGGTCGGACGTGGATCTCGAGGCGCACACCCTCAACGTCACTCATCGGCTCAGGAACCGAAGCTGACAGGAATCCTGACCGAGGCCGTCGGAGCCGTGGAGCTGGCGTCATTGACCACGATCAGGCATCCCGGATGGGTGGCGTTACAGACGCCCGCGCCTACGGTGCCCGTCACCATTCTGAGCTGGACCGACCCCTGCCCCGTGGGATCGGGGGTGAGTATCTTGGCGTTGGCGAAGGTGCAGGCCGACGAGCTGTTCGACCGCACGACGCTCGGGGAGCATTGCAGGATGTTGACGACCTTTCCGGGGGTGTAGCCGCTCCATCTGACCGTCACCTCCTGGCCGTCCACCAGTCCCGTGGTCGGTGTAGCCGAGGCGTGGAGGTCGAGCTTCGGTGTCGGAGGGAGCGGGATGGTGGCGGTCGAGCCCACCGTCGGATCGAATCGCACCACCGTCACACCGCGCCGCCCGTCGCCGGAGATGCCAGCGAGGGCCGCCCGGTCGCCACGGAGGTAGGCGGCGAAGAAGTCGGTGGTCGTCCGCAGGACGGCCGCGGACGACGGCGCCGAGAGCCCCGCGGCCGACTCGTGCCCGCCACCGTCGATGGTGACCAGACCTTTCGGTCCCCGTGCCCCGTTGAACATGCCGACGGCCAGCGAGTACGGCAGGAGCTCGTCCGCCGTGCCATGGACCAGGAGCACCGGCGGGGCGTCGGCCAGATCGTAGGTTCCACCCGGGAAGGCGACGTCGTCGCCTGCCATCACCACAGCCGCCTTGACTCGCCGGTCCCGGCAGCAGGAGTTGGCGACGAGGCCGAGCGTGGTGATGGCGCCGTTCGAGTGCCCGGCGGCGCCGACCTCCGCCGGGTCGACCATGCCGCTCAGGACGCCGCCGGCCCGGGCCGAAGTCCGCAGGACGGAGGTGATGACGAAGCTCATGTCGCCGGGCTGGTTGACGACGTCACCGGCGTCGGGTCCCCCCGGCGTGCGGTCGCTGGTGAGGGGGAACCGCGGTGCCGCCACCACGAATCCGGCGGCCGCCCAGTAGGTGAGCAGCTTCTCGTACTGGAGGGGATCGGAGCCGAGCCCGTGGGCGAACACGATGAGCGGGTACCCACCCGGGCTGCGGTCCGGCGCGGCTCCGGGACGAGGCGGCCGCGTCGGGGATCCGGTGGCGGGGTACCAGACGGTGGTGACCAGGGTGCGGCTCGGTTCGACCGGATCGGGTCCCCACGCCACGGTGGACCGCGTGGCGTCCACGAAGGTATCCGTCACGACGCCGACGGCGTGCTGTCGCTGCACCACGCCACCCGGGCTCGTCGTGGTCGTCGCTGGTCCGCCCGAGCACCCGGCGACGATGATTCCCAGCGCCGACATCACCGCCAGCACGCTCCGCCTCATGTCGGAAGCCTCCAAGGGTTGTCGACCGGGTCCCGCACCGGTCAGCCGTCCGGGGCCAACACCCCGGCCATCCACTGCAACGCCGTCTGTATCCTCTCCCTCGACCGACCACCGTGGTTTCCCGGGTTCTCGGTGCACCGGTGGGCGATGCCGGCCTCGTCCAGGTAGTGGCTCAGGAGCCGGTGCCCCCACTCGAGGTGATGCTCGTCGTGGGTGCCGGCATCCAACAGGATTCCTCGAAGCTTCCGGAGATCGTCGAGGCGGTCGCGCCAATTCACGACCGGATCGAAGCTGAGCCAGCGGTCCCAGACCTCCTGGATCAGCTCACCGCTCGGATAGGCGACCGGTAGGTCGACGAAGAGCGGAGGGTTGCCCGGATTGGGCGAGTACGCGGCCGAGTAGGCGTAGATCAGATCGGAGGCCGGGTTCCCCTCGACCGGCCCGCTGGGCGCCTCCGGCCAGATGCTGCTCAGGTAGTCGTAGAGAAACGTCTTGTGGGTCATATCCAAGAACGAGTCGCCCGACAGCATGGCCAGCGCGCCGAACGTACCCGGATTGCGGGAGCCGAGGTTCCAGGCCCCGAACCCGCCCGAGGAGAATCCGAGCACACCGCGACCGGTGGGATCCGGCAGCGACCGGTAGTTGCCGTCCACATGGGCGACCACGTCGTGCACCACGTACTGCTCGAAGTTGCCCGTCACCGGGGAGTCCACCCACTGGCCGCAGCCGTACCGGGTGTCACCGTCGGGGATCACGACGATCATCGGCGTCGTGCCCAGGCGACCGAACACCGGGTCCAGTACGTCCTCGATCGGGGGCGACCACCGCTGTCCGTCCGTGGGTGGGTACACCAGCCCCTCGGCGTCCTGGCCGAATGCGTGGAGGAGATACGCAGTCGGATAGCGACGATCGGAATCGCCGTAGCCGGGTGGCAGGTAGACGAAGACGTTCCGCTCGCTGGGGTCGCCGAGCAGATTGCCCGCCAGATGGGCACTGTCGATACGCGAATGGATGATCATGGGTCGACTCCTCGGGCGGCACGTCGGCGACAGCACCTGGCGCTGTTCACGTCCACACCTTCGTGCCCGCCTGTACGGTCCTCGGTTTCGTAGCACGCTACCGGGCGCGCACTCGGGACCGCGGCCCCGGCAAGGTCGTCAGGGGAATCCCTCACCCGGCCCCCGGAGCCGGCCCGGCAGACCGTCCCGTCAGTTGCCGTCAGTTGCCGTCAGATGCCGTCAGATGAGGGTGCTCAAGCCTCCGTCGACGGCCAGGACCTGACCGGTCACGTAACTGGCTTGGTCCGACAGGAGGAACACCACCACGCTGGCCACCTCCCAGGCCGACCCCATGCGGCCGAGCGGGATCGGGGTCGAGGTCCTGGCCGGCCGGCCCGCCGAGGCCGCCCGACCCAACGGGGTGTCGACGAGGCCGGGGGCGACCACGTTGGCCCGGACCTGGCGACGGGCGCCCTCGGCGGCCACCTGCCGGCACAGCCCGGCCAACGCGGCCTTCGACGAGTCGTAGGCCGGGATGCGACTGCCCGGCTTGAGACCGGCCACCGAGGACACGAAGACGAGGGCGGCCGGGGCACCGTCGGTGGCAGCCTGTGACAGCGGTCCCATGGCCGCCTGGCTCAGCAGGAAGTGGGACCTGACGTTGACGGCGAACGTCAGGTCCCACTGCTCGACCGTCGTGTGGGCAAGGCCCATGCCGCGCCCGATACCCACGTTGAGCACGACCCCGTCGAGACCGCCGAGGCCCTTGACCGCTTCTTCGAGGGCCCGGGAGCATGCCCCGGCGTCGGTCACGTCGGCCTCGACGACGACACCGTCGCCCCCGGCCTCCTCGACCATCGTCAGTGTCTCGGCGGCTGCAGGACGGCTGACGTCCAGGCACGCCACCGACGCGCCCTCCGCCCCGCAGCGGATGCTGATGGCCCGCCCGTTGCCGGGCGGAGGGTCGGCCTCGTCGCTCGGTTGCGTGCCGGCGCCGACGACCAGGATTCGCCGTCCGTCGAGCAGCGGAGCCCGGGGCTGCGGTCGAGGCGGAGATCCGGTCACTGCGGAAAACCGGTGAGCCCGTCGTCGAGCTCGACACCGAATGTGTTGAGGGCCATGGCCACCAGGTGATAGTGGCCGACCAGCATGGGCAGTTCGATGAGCTGCTCGGTGTCGTACCGCTCCGCCAGCTCCGACCACGTGCGGTCGGTGAGGGTCGAGCTCAGGTGCAACTCGTCGGCGGCGCGCAGGAGTGTCGCATCGAACGGCGCCCACCCGGCAGTGACGGGATCGAGGACCACCCGCCGGATCTCTTCGGTGGTGAGCCCGCAGTCGAGGGCGATCCGCGCGTGCTGGGCCCACTCGTACTCGGCACCGCAGTTCCAACCGGTCCGCAGGATCAGGAGCTCCCGGTCCCGGGCCGGCAGTTTCCCGGCCAGCAGCTTGCCGCCGAACGGGAGCCACCGCCGGAAGAGCCCCGGCGCCCTGACCAGTGTGGCGAAGATATTGGCGTCCGGACCGGTACCGACTCGGGCTTGGTCCAGCAGTTCACGGATCCGACCGCTCCGTTCGGCCGGCGGGACGGGCGCTATCCGCAGGGGCCGTGCTGGCTCTGCCATCTCGCCTCCATGGTCGTCGTGGTCGCCTGCATCATAGGAGGGAGGCCGGACCGCCGGCCCGACAGGTACATTCCTGGGACTGCCGGGCTCCAACGGGGGTCGCGGTGGAGCGTCGTCCCGTCCTCTCGGCGACTGCGAGATCGGAGAACCGTCATGACCTACTCACTCGTGTTCTACGGGATCCTCGGCATCGCCAGCACGGCAATCGCCTTCTTCGGCAACCGCCGCCTCTTCGTCGGCGGTGCTGCGGGGAGGACGTCGGCCCTCGAGGGTCTGTACTACTTCCTGGGCGTCGTGTCGCTCTGCCTGGGCTGGTACTTCAATATCCGTTACGTCCACCAGTACGGTCACACGGCGACATACGTCGGCTTCACCAAGGCGCTCTTCTCGAACTGGGCCGCGGACTCGGCGGCACAGGACTACATCATGGTCAACCTGGTGCTGCTCCCGCTGTGGACGATCACCGACGGAAGGAGGCGGGGGCTGCGGATGCCCTGGATCTTCTTCGTCGTGAGCCTCTTCACCAGTCTCGCCTTCTCCGTGGCCCTCTACCTCGCCTTCGTGGAACGCCAGATCCGCTACTCCCGGGTGCCCGCCGAGTCGAGCACTTCGTACCCGCAGTTGTAGCCGGGGATGAAGGTGACCCCGGGTCCGCCGTGGCACCCCGCGCCGCAGAGGTAGAGCCCCTCGATCGGGATCGGGGCATCGGGCCATCCCCGGGGCCCCGGGCGGAACGGCCCCATGAACTCCGGCTGGAGCAGCCCGTGGGTGAAGTCACCTCCGGTGCACCCGAACATCAGCTCGTAGGTGTAGGCGGGGTAGTTGAACTGGCGTTCGATGAGGCCGGGGAAGTTGGGCGCCAATGAGGTGATCTTGGCCACGATGCGGGCGGCCATCTCGTCGCGGAACCGTGCCTGTTCCGCATGCGTGCTGCCGATGGGGGAGTAGAAGGCGAAGCTGCTGGCGACGTGCCTCCCGGGCGGGGCCAGGGCGGGGTCGCGCATCGTCGGGATCGAGAGGTTGAAGGAAGGCGATTCGGGGACGATGCCCCGGACGCACCCCTCGAAGTCCCGCTGCATCTGCTCGGTGGTCCCGAAGAAGGTGACATTGTGGCGGAGGTCACCCTGGTTGAGGACGTCGTAGGGACTCGAGTACTCAGGGAGACCGTCGAGCGCAAAATGGATCTGGAAATAGACCGCCCGATGGTCGATGGCCCCGATGCGCTGGGCGAACTCCGTGGGCAGCGAATCGCGGTCCAGCAACTGTGAGAACGTGGCCGTGGGGTCGAGATTCGACACCACCACCGGTGCGGTCACCACCTCGCCGTCGGACAGCGTCACCCCTTCCACCCGCGGCCCGGCGGTGTTGATGCGGGACACTTTGACATGGCGACGGAGCTCGCCGCCGTTCTGCTCGAACAAGCGCAGCAGGTGGTCCGACATGGTCCCGATGCCGCCCCGGACCTTGGACATCGTGGCATCGCCGGGTGATGCCAGTGCGAAGGCCAGGCACAGCGCGCTCCCCGGCGAATACGGGCCCCGGTACGTCGAGTTGACGGCCAGGAAGGCCAACATGCTTCGCACCTGGGCATGCTTGTCGCGGTCGGGGAGGAAGTTGTCGACGACGTCCATCACGCTGCCGAACATCGCCGTGCGGATGGCCTGGCGCTCCTTCTCGTTCGTTGCCGACGCCCACATCTCGTCAAGGGACTTCGGTGGCTTCCGCACGTCCAGCCTGCCGATGGCACGGGCCGGCGCCTCAGCCCAAGCCGCCACCTCGGCCATGCCCAGTACGGCCTCGAGGCCCAGCGAATCGCTGAGGTGGTCCAGCAGCCGGGTGGGGTCGCTGTACAACAGGACCGGAGGTCCACCGGTCGGGCCGATGCTGGCCGACTGGACCTCGGGCTCGTAGATGGGGCACGAGGCGAAGTCCAGATCGTCGAAGATCTCGGTCGGGATAGGGAACTGGATGGAACCGGCCAGCTCGAAGCGATAGCCGCGGGCAAGTTCCGTGGTCGTCGCCATGCCGCCGATGAAGTGGTTCTTCTCCAGGCAGAGGGTGCGCATTCCCCCCCGAGCCATCACCGTTGCTGCGGTGAGACCGTTGTGGCCGGCCCCGATGACAATGGCGTCGTAGTCGGACATCGCGGTCACGGTAGTGACGTGTCCAGGGTGCTGTCGAACCTTCGGGGCGCGGGTGCCCATCGCCACCCCGGGCCGGACCGGCCCGGGGAGCCGGCGAACCGGGACGTTCGCGGGTCAGGCGGCGAGGAACCGCTCGAGGGCCCAGTCGACGTAGGACAGCGGGAATTGCGCCAGGGCACCGGTGTCACCGGGCACCCGGGAGATCGCGGTCGTGGCCAGCGCCGCATACTCCCGAGCCGCCTCGATGGCCTCCGCGATCCGGCCTGATCCGATGGTCACTCGTGACGCCTGCTCGAGGTCGGCAGGCTCTCGTCTGACCAGCAGGGCGTGGAGATCCCCGCCCCGGCGATCAGCCAGCTCCAACAGGACCGGCATGGTCAACACTCCGTTGCGGATGTCGGTCCCTACCGGTTTGCCCAGACGGACCGGGTCTCCGACCAGATCGAGCACGTCGTCGATGATCTGGAAGGCCATGCCGAAATTGAGGCCGAACTCGCCGAAGTTGGAGACATGCTCGGGCGGCTGATCTGCGCTGAGGCCGCCCACCCGGCACGAGCATCCGAACAGGGCGGCCGTCTTGGCCTCGATGGTGAGAAGGTATCTGGCCATCTCTTGGTCGACATCGAAGAGGTGGCGGGTCTCCGTCGCCTGTCCCACGCAGAGCTGGCCGACCGTTCGGGCCACGTCGGCGGCCACCGCCTGACCGGCCGCGGTGGCTTCGGCCGCGGCCCGGGCCAACATGAACGTCCCGGCCAGGAGGGCCTCGGTTTCACCTTCGACGGCGTTGATGGTCGGCGTCCCCCGCCTGGTCAGTGCCTCGTCGAAGATGTCGTCGTGGACCAAGGAGCCGACCTGGACCAACTCCACGGCCGCGGCGGCAGCCATCACCCGCGCATCCCACGCGCCGGCCAGCCCGGCAATGGCCAGTGTGAGGGCGGGTCGAAGGCGCTTGCCGCCCCCGGCCACGACCCGGACGCAGGCGGCCGAGAATGCCGGTTCGCCGGCCGAACACGCTCGAACCAGCCGGCCGTCGACCGCGGCCAGGAGATCCGGTAGCTCCGGGACGCCCAACAGGTCGAGGGGCGAGTCCATCCGGTAACGGTAGCCTGCCCTTTTCCGGCCGCGACCTCGCTCCGTGACCGTGACGCCACTCCCGCGTCTGCGGGTCCGGCTCGGGGGTTCGGGCTCGCTTCCGGCCGAAACATAGAAAGTCGACTTGATTACTCAACTTTCGACGCCTACACTGGAGCCATGGTTTCCGCCTTCATCGATCCCATGGATTTTCGGCTCAACGTGACTGGCAGACGGGCCGATACACGGGTGATGACAAGGAACGCAGAGGAACTGGCCGGGGCGGACGGGAAGGGCTGGTTCGCCGGCATCCGGGCCCGTCTCACCGGTCGGAGCGGTCGTCGCACCGCCGCCGTAGCCGAGTCCGATCGGGAGTTGGAGGCGCTCCGCGAACGTGTCTCCCTGCTGACCATGCACGTGGACTACTGGCGGTACCGGTCCAGCCAACACGCCTCCTCCCTCCGGGTGGCCGAAGCCGAGGTGGCCCGCTTGAACGAGGCGCTGGCCTCGACGGACAGGGCGCTGATCACCCACTAGTGGCCCGGGGAGCGTCTCACCCGGGGAGCGTCTCACCCGGGGAGCGTCTCACCAGCGTCTCGACAGCTCGCGTCTCGACGGCTGGGGCGCAGCCCGGCCGGCCCGCCTCTCAGCCGGCGACCCGGTTCGGGGTCACATTCCGATCCGGTACGACGATGTCGAAGACTCCGGTCGAGCTCTTCTTGTAGGGGATGCCATGGCCGTCCAGCCAGGCGATCAGACCGGTCTCGGTGGTGGACCCGGGGTCGAGGTCGACCGTCGCACCGAGCTGGGACGCGGCGACTGCGGTGGAGGCGGGCGGAACGAAGACCCAGGCGGCGGTGGCCGCCTGTTCGACGCTGGTGGCCTCGGGCGGGTTTCTGGCCTCGCCCACCGACAGAGCCGTCACATCGCCGTCGGACACGAAGGTCAGGTCGTTCGCCACCCAGTAGCCCGCGTAGGCATGGGTCGTCCCCATGTGCTCGAGGTGCCGTGCCAACGAGGCGATGGCCGGATTTGGGTTCGTCGACCACTTCGTGAGCTCGTCCGGGCTCCCGATGGCCCCGTAGCCGGAATTGAAGGCCACCAGCGTGGTGGCGAACGCAGCCAACAACAGGGCCGCGGCGACCCAGATGGCGGTGGCCGGGCGCATCACCTGCCACAGGGATCCGACCACCACCAGTGCCACCACCGGGGTGAGCCCGATGGCGTACCGACCGTCATTCCAGAACCACGATGTCGGGAAGGCGGCGTAGAGGAAGGGAAAGGCCACCAGGGTCAGCACCAGCACCAGGGCATCACGGTTGCCCACGGCGACGATGACCGCCGCCCCGACCACGACCACCAGGGCCAGGGCGTAGACGACGGGCCCGAACCTCGGGCCCAGCTCCCATACCCCGGCTCCCTCGATCCGCAGTCCGAGGACCATCGGGAGGACGTGGGTGAAGAAGGTCCCCAGCCGGGAGAGGTACGGAACGGGGGAGGACGGGATGGTGGTGCTGTTGCCGGTCGCCGTGGCCCAGATGGACGGAAGGGCACCGATGACGGCGGCCACGCCCATCACCACGACGCGTCGGGTCGTGCCCCTGGCCGCCCTGTGCCGCCGGGTCATCAGGACGACGAGCGTCCCCGGCACCGCGAAGTAGACGATCTCCGGCGATGCCCAGTATCCGAGGCCGACTGCGCCACCGAAGATGAGCCAGTCGGAGATCCGATCGCCGTCCGCCGTACGGGTGGCCCGCACGATCCGTATGGTCTGTAAGAGGACGACGAGACCGAGGACCACACCCACCTGGTGGAATCCGTATTCCTTGGTCGAGTTCCACAGCGTGGACTCCGACCAGATCCAGCTGAGCACGGCCGCGACCAATGCGGCGGGCCTCCGGAACAGGTGGAGCCCGATCCTCCACACGAACACGGCGCCGATGAAGCCCAGCACTACCGGTGTGGCGTTGAGGGTCAGCGGCGACTGACCGGCCACCAGGAAGATCAGGGCGACGACATACGGCTCGACGCCCCCGTAGCCCTGGCCCCAATAGAACGCGAAGAAGTGCCCGCGTGCGATCTCATGCGCCACCAGGCCGGCCGTGGCTTCGTCGGAGTTGAGGGGTGCGTTCCCGAGGATCCATACCCGGAGCAGGAGACCCCCGACCGCCAGCGCGGTGAGCAGGACGATCGTGAGCCAACCCAATCGAGGCGGTCGGTCCCAGCCCGCCCGGCCCACCGGCCCGGGGCCCCAGCGTGAGGTGGGCAGGCTCATCACCCGGCCAGAGTAGGTCGTCGACGTCCACCGGGCGCAGCAGCGCACGAGCGGCTCGGTGCGGTCGGTCCCACTCGTCGACCGCTCTTCGCCTGACGCCGTGGCGGGGCGTCAGCTGTCCACCGCGAACAGGCGCCAGGTCCCCGGCACCCCCCTCAGCTCGTGTTCCCCGCGGTCCTCGAAGCGGACGCTTGACCCGGCGACCAGGTCCTTCACGGTCGATGAGACGAGCACCTCGCCGGTGCCGGCCAGGGCCACGACCCGGGCGCCGATGTGGACGGCCAGACCGGCGACATCGTCTCCGCGGACTTCGATCTCTCCTGTGTGGATGCCGGCGCGCACGCCGATGTCGAAGGATCTCAGCACGTCCCGGATGGCCAAGGCGCACTCGATGGCTCGACCCGGGCTGTCGAATGAGGCCACGAAGCCGTCTCCGACCATCTTCACCTCACGGCCCCGGAAGCGGTCGAGCTGGCTGCGGACACTCTGATCATGACGGTCCAGGAGGTCGCGCCAGCGCCCGTCCCCGAGCTGTGCGGCGCGGTCGGTCGAGCCCACGATGTCGGTGAACAAGACGGTGGCCAGCACTCGATCCGCGCCGGACCCGCCACGCACACCGGTGACGAACTCTTCGATCTCGTCGAGCATCGCCGTGGTGTCGCCCACCCAGTAGAGGAGGTCGCTTCCCGGCAGCTCGACGTATGTGGCTCCGGCAATGTGGTCGGCCAGGTAGCGGCCGTGTCCGCGGCCGAAATATGGATTGTCAGAACGTTGGATGATCAAGGTGGGCACGTGGATCGACGGGAGGTACTGGCGGACGTCGGTCCGGTACAGGATGCCTTGCATCGCTCGGGCCATCGCCGGGGTGGCCCCGAGGTTCCCCGACCGATCGAACCAGGCCCGGAAGGCGGGGTCGTCGGCGACGCTGGGCGCGATGATCGCGAGGTTGTCATAGCCCTGCTCGACTGCATCGGGGTCAGCGCCCAGTCGCATGCCCAGTTCGATCATGCTCTCGGGCATGCCGTCCGGGTAGTCGGGGGCCCAGGCGGCGCGGGCCGAACCGTTCACGAGGATCAGCCTGGTGACCCGATCCGGATGGGTGGCCGCCATCAGCAGGGCGACGGGGGAGGCCACGAAGGGCGCCAGCACCACCGATCTCTCGGAGCCGACCGCGTCCAGGACGGCCACCGCATCCTCCACCCACTGCGCTTCGGTCGGCGGGTTCGAAGGCGAGCCCCTCTCCGAGAGGCCCACGCCCCGCCTGTCGAACCGGATGACACGACCGACACCGGCCAGTCGTCGTTGGAACCGGGCCATGGACGGCTCTTCGTCCACGCAGTCGATCGGGGTGGTGCCCCCGGTGTACAAGAGGAGGTCGATCGGTCCGTCGCCGATGACCTGGTAGGCGATTTCGACGTCACCGCAGGTGGCGTAGCGGGTCCGGGTGGGAGAGGCCACCTCGAAACTGTACCGGTCGGCCCGGGCGGCGGGTCCGGCCGTGCCGTCCGGCCGTGCGTCCGGCCGTGCGTCTGACCGTGCCGTCCGGCCGGTCGATTGGGACTTTCGGCCCTATGGCGTCGCCGTGCCCGGCCGCACACTCGTGGAACCAGCGATGCGGCAGAGGAGCGAGGGAGGGGCAGCGATGAATCCATTGACGCCGGCCGATCAAGACGCAGGCCGAGGTGGCACGGAACAGGCGATCGACCTCGACGGCCTCGAGGAGCGGCTGGCCGGGCTCCGGACCCGCTACCGTTCGGCGTCGCCGTTCCCGCACATCGCCCTCGACGGGTTTCTGTCCGAGGAGGTCGGGCGGGCCGCGGAGGCCGAGATCCCTGCCGCCCACAGCGACCACTGGGTCAACTACGTCCATACCAATGAGCGGAAGTTCGCCAACACCGATCCCACCACCTGGGGGCCGACACTCCAGGAGATCTGGCGCGAACTGACCTCGCCCCGCTTCGCGGGCCTTCTGAGCGAGCTCACCGGCATCGACGGCCTCGTGGCCGACGACTCGCTCGAAGGCGCCGGGCTCCATCAGACCCGGTCCGGCGGCCACCTGAACATCCATGCGGACTTCACCGTGCATCCCCACCGGCGTCACTGGCGACGCCGCGTGAACCTGCTCGTCTACCTCAACGCCGACTGGCCCGAGTCGTACGGCGGCGATCTGGAGCTGTGGAGCCGCGACATGAAGACGAGAGAGGTGGTGATCGCGCCCATTGCCAACCGGGCCGTGATCTTCACCACCGGAACGGATACCTGGCACGGCCACCCGGAACCGTTGCGATGTCCTCCCGGTCGTGCCCGCAAGTCCCTGGCCGTCTACTACTACACCGTCGAGGACTCCCCGACGCCGCGTTCCACCGAGTACCGGGCGCGCCCTGGGGACGGGGCCAAAGCGATCCTGATCTTCGTCGACAAGCTGTCGGTCCGCATGTACGACTGGCTGAAGCGCAGGGTCGGCCTGTCCGACGCCCGGGCCAGCAGGCTTCTCCGTGGCCGGAACCGGAAACCGCCCGGGCGGTAGGTTTGGGGGGTGACGTCCGGCGTCGGCGCAGTCTCACCGCATCTCGATGATGTGGCCCTGAGCTGTGCCGGTCTCCTGGTCGCCCACCCGGGATCGTCCATGGTGACCGCCTTCGCCGGGGGTCCCCCGTCGGTGGACCCGGTCACCGGCTGGGAGGAGCTCTCGGGGATCTTCCGACCCGGAGCCGACATCGTGGGTGCCCGCCGAGAGGAGGACGCACGGGCCGCGTCCGTGCTGGGATCCACCTTCCATCATCTCGAGCACTGGGACCACCAGTACCGCACCTCGGCCTACGGCTATCCGGGACCGTCCGTGCGGGCCGAGCTCGTCCGTGCGGTGGCCCAGGATCTGGAGGTTCTGATCGACGCGTCGGCCCCGGTCATCTGGGCCATCCCCCTCGGGCTGAGCCATCCCGACCACGAGGTGACCGCGGAGGCATGCCTCGAGGTGGTCGAGAAATTCCCCGACATCGAGTGGCTCGTCTACGAGGAGCTTCCCTACGCCGTCTACCTACCCGAGAAGGTCCTCGGGGCGACGGCCGGCCTCCGCTCGAGAGGATTCGAGCTGCGGTCCGCCGAAGGCATCGAGGTCTCGGCCGATATCCCGAGCAAGCGCCGGGCGGTGGACTGCTACCGATCGCAGCTCGGGCCCCTCGGCCCGGCGGTCGAGGTCGCCGTCAACTCACCCGAGCAGATCCACCGCCTCGTCCCCGTTCGGGGGTAGGGGACCGGACGCCCTCGCCCGCCTGTGGGCACGTCCCAGCCGGACGGCGTAGATGACCGCGGATCCGGCGAAGAGGATGCCGGTCACGGTCAACCAATTGATGAGGTACACGTCTTCGTTGAATCCGGTGGCCTCCTGGTAGTAGGAGTTGGAGAGCCGGAGGATCAACGGGAAGAACATCACCAGCAACACGGCCGAAATGACGGCGGGGACCCGGACGTGGTTGATCCAGGGCACCGGGGGACGCCTGCCCCGCGATCTGTTCTGGACCCGCAGGGCCGTCCGGTCGGCGATGCCGTAGACCGGCCACACGATGAGATCGTGGGCCACGACGCAGATGGCGAACCACAGGAGGATCTCCTTCCAGCCGCTCTCGCCGAGGACTCTCCCCAGTGCGTAGGCGGCCACGGCGAAGCAGGTCACCAGCCCGACCAGGTGGATGGGACCGGCGCCATAGTGGCGCTGCAGCCAGCGCACCTCAGGCCTCCTCCGAAAAGGCGATCTCGCTCATCCACTTGAGATTGTGGGTGCCCGGGGCGGACGGGACGATGATCCGGGCGGGGTACCCGTGGTCGAGCGAGAGGTCCGCCCCGTTGACCCGGAGAGCGAGCAGTGAGTCGGGCGCGGAGATCTGGGAGCCGGAAAGGATGATGGACCCGCCGTCGAGGGCCCGTATCCGCGAAGGTCCGGGATGCCCGACACCCGCCAGACGGGCGAGATCGCCGAGGGGCACGCCGGTCCAGCGCTGTTCCGTCGACCACCCCTCGGTGCAGGCGATGGGCAGATCGGCGGTGGTGAGCGGCATGGTCAACAAGCGGTTGCGGCTGAGGGAGACGCGTCGGGTGCCGACGAGCGAGAGGCGCCAGTCCGCGCCGGTCGCCGATGCAGTGATCCCGGCCGAAGCGGCGGTGTGGTTGACCGGGAAGTGGTTGGCCCCGCTGTCCGGGGACCGGTAGTGGGTCCCGAAGAGGGCGAGCCGGCGCAGACCACCGCCGATCGTCTCCCCGGCGGTCAGCACGAAGACGGCGAACGAGGTGCCGCCGACGAGCGCCAGTACCCCCCGCCGCGAGATGGTGGGAGCCGCCGGCTCGGGTGCGACGAGGGCGCTGTCGACCGTCTCGGGCCGGGTGCCGGCCAGTCCGGTCCGCAGCTCGGTCCGGAGGGACCTGGTCCGCAGGGCCCGCACCATGTCGCCGAACTTGACACCCGCGTGGACGACGAACCCGGCCATGAACGCCCACGCGCCGTAGAAGTGCCCGGAGTAGAAGTTGATCTGGGTGAAGTAGTCGATATTCAAGATGCCGGTGACCATCTCGAACACGATGCCGCCGACGACCAGCACCAGGCTCACCCGTTCGAGGAACTGCGCCACCGACCGCCATGGTGGCCACTCGAACAGCTTGGGCATGACCGACCACAGCTTGGCCAACACCACCGGGACGAGGACGAGGCCGAGGAAGACGTGGGTGCTCTCGATGACCCGGTAGAGCCAGCTGGGCCTGGTCACCCAGTCGAACAGGTACAGGCCGAATATCCCCTTGGCCGAATTGGGGGGATTGCCGAGCCTGGGGTCGTAGGCGGCATAGGAGAGGAGACCGGTGACGAACTCGATCGGGATGCCGACCAGCAGGACCACGCCGAACACCGATGTCAGCCAGGGGCCACGCACCGGGCTCTGCCAGCTGGCGGCGGAGAACGGGCCCCGGTCGGCACCGGAGGAGCGCCGGGTACCCGCTCCGTCGACGTCGGGCGGGGAGGAGTCGCCACGAGGATCTGTCTGTCCGCGGCCGGGTTCGCTGATGACGGGATCTTAGGCGGCCGGATGCGAAATCGACGGCGGCACACCCCGGGACCGGTGGCCGCGTGGCCCCGACCGAGGGTGGTCAGGCGATCTTGATCGAGAGGACCTTCGTCGCCGACTCCTTGGGGGAGCCGGCGTCTGCGGCTCTGACCGTGAAGGGGAACGTACCCTTCTTGGTGGCTTTCCCCGAGATCACACCGGTGGTCCCGAGCTTGAGGCCCACCGGCAGGTGCTTGGACCCGACCGCCAGCGACCACGTGTACGGCGGAGTGCCGGCCGAGGCATGGAGCGTCACCGAGTACGCCTTGTGCGTCACCTTGTAGACGGTGCCGTTGTGCAGCGATGTGGTGGTGATGGAGAGGGCCGGAGGCGGAGGGGGAGGGTTGACCGAGGCCGTAAACCGATAGGCGCCGTCGAAGACGTTGCCGTAGTCGCTGTAGATGGTCGAGAAGTCGTGCTCTTGAACCGGGATGCCATTGTCGAGTGCATCCCACACTTCCCCGTTGCCCGCGTAGATGCCCGAGTGGTCGTAGTCGCCGATGGTCCCGCCGAAGAAGACGGCGTCGCCGGGCAGCAGCATGCTCACGTCGCCGGCCTCGGTGCCCTGCGGCTCGATGAACGTCCCGCCCGTCGGCTGGGGGCCGCTCTCGGCCAGGACGACCTGGTGACCGGTCCCCTGGTACACGGCGTACTGGGCCAGGCTCATGCAGTCGAAGCCCACGGCCGGCGACGCGCACCCGGGGCTCGAGGAATTGTTGGTCTCCTCGCTCGGGCCGTCGATGCCTCCGCCGCCGTAGCAGTAGGGCATCCCGGCCTCGCTCGCCGCCGCGGCCACGATGGCGTTGTCGGTGGCCGAGGTGGTGGCTGCCGTCGTGGCTGCTGTCGTCGCCTTTGCCGGAGCGGTTGCCTCATGTTCGACGGCCGGCTCCGGCACCGGCGCGGTCTTCGTTGCGGCGTGGTCCGCTGCCGCGGCCTTCGTGGCGGCACCCCCGGTCTGGGTGGCGATACCGACCGCGATACCGGAGAGTGACGCGATGATCACCAGCGCGAGCGCGGTCTTGGCAATCGGGCTTGCGTTCGAGAGCCTCAAACGCATGGTTCACCTCCAGCAGGTGGATCGAGTCGGAAATCACCCCTGCACGAGGGTACCAGCGTCTACCCAATTTTCGCCTGACATCCGCCCGATTATCCGGTGACGTGGTTCAGTGGTCACGTCGAGTGGTCATCGGCCCGACGGCACCTTGAGGGCCGGGACGACCTCGGCCATGAACCGGCGCAGGGTCTCGTCGCCCGGGAAGTCGCGCAGCCACAGGATGAGACCCCGGCACCCGGCGTCGACGAAGGCCTGGGTCTTCTCGATGACCTGGTCGACCGGGCCGACCAGGTTCTCGGCCAGGTAACGGTCGGTGGGCACGCCGGGCCAGAGGTTCCCTCCGCCGTCCGACTCGCACCAGGCCAGGGTCTCCGCCTCGGTGTCGAACAGGCGGCAGTCCGGGCCGTGGGTGCGGTTGATCTCCTCGAACGGCCGGCCGACCTCCTCGCAGTACTGGGCCAACAGGCGCGACTTGCGTTCGAAGGCCTCGAGGCTCACCTGCCAGTTGGTGAGGTCGGCCCGACGGGCGGCGATACGAAGGTTCACACGCTCGCCCCCACCGCCCACCAGCACCGGCGGCAGCTGCTGCACCGGCTTGGGGTCGCAGTAGGCGCCGTCGAAGTGCAGATGGCGCCCGTCGAAGGTGACCGTCTCCTCGCTCCACAGGCGGCGGACCACCTCGAGGGTCTCATCGAGAACGGCCAGCCGCTCCGGATTGGAGAGGTACTCGTACCCGTAGGAGTGGTACTCCTCGTGGAACCAGCCCGCTCCCAGTCCGAGGATGAGCCGACCGCCCGAGTAGACATCGATGCAGGCGGCCTCCTTGGCCAGCAATCCGGCGTTTCGGTAGGAGGCGCACGTCACCAGCTGGCCCAGCCCGACCCTCGTCGTCTGCTGTGACAGCGCCGCCAGCATGGTGTACGCCTCGAAGACATGGGTCGCCTCACGACGCGGCACGGTCTCGACGTGGTCGTAGACCCACAGGTGGTCGTAGCCGAGGGACTCGGCCAGCCGGGCGAGCTCGACCGAGCGGTGCCATGCATCGGGTCCGTTCCAGCCGCTGTACTCGAGCTTCCAACCCTGGGGGACGAAGACGCCGATCTGCAGGGGACCCGCACCCGTGGCCGACGTCGGGCCGGCGGCGCTCATGCCGCGAACTCCCACCACTGGACCTCGCACATCATGGGCAGAAGGTACTTCACGTAGACCGAGTGGATCTTCACGACGCCCTGGTCGTCCACGTGGAGGCCGATGAGGTCCACCCGCTCGTCCTGCTCGCGGAATGCGACGGCCCGGGCCTCCACCCCCACCAGCTCCTCGCGCGACCCAACCGAAAAGCCGAAGTGGTCCATCCGCGGACACCGCATCGGGTCGCTGTCGGCGATGAGGAAGATGAACTGGTCCCAGTGCACGCACGACAGGATGAGGCGACGACGGTCCTCGGTCATGACCTCGATCTCGTCGAACCCGAAGACCTCGCTCCAGAACCGGCAGATGTCGGCCCGGTTGTGCTCGTCGAGCATCTCCGCATCGAGGCTCATGGCCACGTGGTTGAACCGAGGGTTGCCGGTCGGGTAGTAGGGGTGGGCCATCACGCCCTCCTGGAGGCCGGTTCCGGGCCGGCTCCGTCCGAGAGCCGGGGTACCACCATCACCTTGCCGGCGAAGCGACCTTCGGCCAGGCCGACCAGCGCGTCGGATATGCCGTCCAGGGGGACGTCTTCCTCTTCGATCAGCAGATCGTTGGGGAAATCGTCCGATGCCAGCAGGGCCAGTGCCTGCTCGAACCCACCCTTGTCGTAGACGAACGAACCCACGATGTGGAGCTCGTTGAGGATGAACCGGTTGGGGTCGAACGACGGGTGCTCGATGCCGGCGCCGACCAGCGCCATGGTGCCGCCCCGACGCAGCTGGTGGAAGCCGACTTCCATGGCCGCTTTCTTGCCGGAGCACTCGAGCACCACGTGGACGGCCCGATCGGAGATCCGCTCCGGTTCCCAGGGCGGGAATTTCTCCAGGTCGGCCGGGTCGAGGACCTCGTCGGCGCCGAGCGCCCCGGCCAGCTCCTTGCGCCGCTGCCCGGGCTCGACGGCGGTGATGGGTCCGATTCCCCGCGCCACCAGCGCGGCGATGGACAGCGCGCCGATCGGTCCTGCCCCGATGACCATCACACGGTCGCCGGGTGCGACGCCCGATCGGGTGATCCCGTGCAATGCCACCGCCAGCGGCTCGGCCAGCGCCGCGTGACGCGCCGACAGGCCCGGCGGCAGCCGTAGCAACGCCGCGGCCCGCACCAACAGGTAGCGGGCGAATGCCCCGTTATGGCCGTCGACGATCGAGCCTTGGCGGTTCTCGCACTGCGAGGGCTTCCCCTCGAGGCAACGGCGGCACCGGCCGCACTTCGGGGACGTGCCGCCGACCACTGTCTCACCGATCTCCCAGCCGTCGACACCCTCGCCCACCGCGGCCACGGCCCCGGTGAACTCGTGGCCGGCCACCAGGCCCGGCTGGTCACCCCATCCGTCCAGCAGCATATGGATGTCCGAGCCGCAGATGCCACAGTGGTCGACCTCCACCAGCACCTCGCCCGGACCAGGGCGAGGGACCGGCAGTTCCTCGACCACCACCTCGCCCGGCCGGCGGTAGACCGCGGCCGGCATCACTTCGGGTAGAACCCCCATCGACACACCCTCCCCCTGCCGAACTCCGGGCCGACTGGTCGTTGCCCGGCACGGATCGGACACGGGAACGACTTTAGGCCAGGTGTGCGCCCTCCGTCGGCGAAGAGGACAGGCCGCTGCGAGGGGCGATGATGTCATCGATGATCCCGTAGGCCACCGCCTCCTCGGGCGTCATGAAGTAGTCACGATCGATGTCGCCGGCGACCTGCTCCGGTGACTTCCCACTGTGGTGGGCGATGATCTCCGCCATCCGGTGGGTGAGGGCCAGAACCTCGCGCAGCTGGATCTCCATGTCGCTCGGAGCGCCGCGGGTACCGGCACTTCCCTGATGGATCATGATCCGGGCGTTCGGCAGCGCCAACCGCTTCCCTGGGGTGCCACCGCACAGGACCATGGCTGCCGCCGACATCCCCATGCCCACGCAGATGGTGGACACGTCGGGTCGCACGTGTTGGATGACGTCGTAGATGGCCATCCCGGCGTAGGCGGCACCACCGGGGGAGTTGATGTAGAGCGAGATGTCCTTCTCCGGATCGAGGGACTCGAGGTAGAGCATTTGGGAGATGATCAGATTGGCCACCTGGTCATCGACCTCCTGGCCGAGGAAGACGATCCGCTCGCGCAGGAGAAGGGAGAAGATGTCGAAGGCGCGGTCGCCCCTGCTCGACTCCTCCACCACCGTCGGGATCAAGGCCTGATAGGCAGACATCGGGCACCTCCATCGGGAACCGGGCGGGCGGTCCGCCCCGGCTACCTCGAGTATGATATCTCAGTATTGAGATACCGCTGAAGAGATACCCTGGAGATGGAGCCGGGGTGCCGGTCGGGCCGGAGCGGGCTCCGTCCGGAGTCGGGCGCCCCATCCACGGTGGGGTGCGGATGGTGGGGTGCGGACGGTGGGGTGCGTACGGTGAGGTGCGGATGAGGAGGTGGGGTGGCCGACGAGCGACGACATGAGCCGGTGTTCCCCGGCTTCCGCGAGCTATCCGAGCGCCGTCGGGCGTTGAGCGACGAGCTGGTCGAGTTGCGCCACGGACTGGGCTTGTCCCAGACCCAGGTGGCTGCCCGCATGGGGACATCGCAGTCGGCGGTCGCCCGCATCGAGACGGGGGCATCCGATGTGCTGGTGTCGACCGTCGAGCGGTATGCCTCCGCTCTCGGTCGGAGGCTCGACTGGACGCTGGAGGAGGGCCCCGGATGACGACGACCCGCTGGGATCCACGAGGTTCGCACGGCGCGCTCGAGCCTCCCGGCTCGGAGGAGCCGGGCCGGCTCTGGACCATGGACGGTGGCGACCCGAGGTCCTGGATGCGGAAGAAGCTGTTCGACCTCCGCATCGTGCTGCTCTCGGGTCCCGTGGACGATGAGGTCGGCCACGAGGTCGGGGTCGAGCTGATGACGTTGGATGCCATCGGCGACGGCCCGGTCCATCTGCAGCTCGACAGCGCCGGCGGGACGCTCACCGCGGCACTGGCGCTGATGGACATCATCGACGTGCTCGGCGTCCCGGTCCGGGCCTCGTGCGTCGGGCAGGCCGTGGGGCCCTCCGTCGGCGTGCTGGCCGTCTGCAGCCACCGGCTGATGTCGGCCCACGCTCGGCTGCGGTTGCTCGAGCCGAGCGTGGAGGTGCAGGGCAATGCCCGGCAGCTCGATCAGCTGGCGTCGGCCCATGCCGATCAGTGGAGGGCGTTCTGTGTCCGCCTGTCCGAGGCGACCGGCCAGCCCCTGCAGCGGGTGCTCGACGATGCCGACCGCGGTCGTTTCCTCACCGCCGAGGAGGCCATCGAGTACGGCCTGGTCGATGAGGTGGCCGCGGCAGATGCCCGCATGTACCGCCTGCCGGGCCGGCCCATCGGCTTCGGGTCCCGCTGAGACGGCTTGGTCGCACGAGCTTCGTGACTGGCGCGGTGCCATCGGCACGCACGTTCGAGGAGCTGGTCGCCGAGGCCGATGCGGTGCCCATCGAGGGATGGGATTTCAGCTGGCTGTCGGGACGGGCCAGCGAGGACAGACCGAGCTGGCGGTACGCCGAGCTGGTTGCCGACAGGAGTGCCGGGGCGTCGAGGATGCTGGACATCCAGTCGGGCGGGGGGGAGATGCTGTCCACGCTGCCCCGCCATCCACCCTTGTTGGTGGCCACCGAGGGTTACCCGCCCAACGTGGCTGTCGCGGCACGGTTGCTTCGGCCTCTCGGAGCCCATGTCGTCGCCGCCCAGGACGACAGGCCGGCCCTTCCTTTCACTGACGGGTCGTTCGACTTGGTGGTCAGCCGTCATCCTGTCGTCACCTGGTGGGAGGCGATCGCCCGCGTCCTGTGCCCGGGAGGCACCTTTCTCTCGCAGCAGGTCGGGCCGGCCAGCGTCGGCGAGCTCGGCGAATTCATGCTGGGCACGCGAATGCACGGGTCGGCGCGGGACCCTCGACTGGCTCGGTCGGCGGCGGAGGCCGCAGGCCTCGTCGTCGGAGATCTGCGCGACGAGAGGCTCCGGACCGTCTTCTTCGACATCGGCGCCGTCGTCTCCTTCCTCCGGCTGGTCATCTGGATCGTCCCGGGGTTCACCGTCGAAAGGTTCGAGGTTCAACTGCGGGCATTGCACGACCTGATACAACGGGAGGGGTCGTTCACCGCACACGCGACCCGGTTCCTCATCGATGCCCGGAAGCCGGTGTGACGATGACGGTCGGCCGTTCGCCTCGCGGTGTCAACCGACACCCGTGACGACACGGGCGGTTTCCTGTGTCCGCTCCTCATAGAGCTGGCACCGGTCCCCTCCTCCGCTCCGGGCCGAGTACATGGCCACGGTGGCGTTGTTCTGGAGCTGCTCCGATGTCGCACCCGGCACCTGGAAGGCGATACCGATGCTGGCCGTGACCGGCGTCTCGTTCCCCGTCATCTCGGGCCGACGGATGGCGGCCAGCACCTGTTCGGCCAGAGCGACGGCTTGTTCCACACCGCCGATTCCCTCGGCCAGGACCACGAACTCGTCACCGGCCACCCGTGTCACGAAGGCCGAGTAGTGGAGGCAACCCACCAGGCGCCCCGCGGTGACCAGGGAGACTTCAGCCCGCTTCGCCGATGTGTCGTCGTTGTAGGCGAAGGTGCGAGGGTCGGGCGCCACCGCCAGAACGGCGAGACCTCCGGGGACTCCGGCGTTCCGGTGGACGGCTCGCTGCAGTCGGTCGGAGAACAGCGTGTGGTCGACCAGCCTGCTCCGGGGCCGGTGGTCTCGCCCCAGGGGAGGCGAACCCGGCTCGGCGGTCAGGGCTTGGGCCATGTGTCTTGCATCGACCCGGCCGTTGGGCACCTTGAGCGATCAGGCGTGCCCCCGGTCAGGTGCCGCCGCCGAGAAGTCGGATCTGTCGATGAGTCGGGCCCCGGTCGGGGAGCCTGCGGGATCCAGTCGCGCCTGCCGGTCAGTCGGACCTGCCGGGCCGTGAGACCTGGCGGTCCGTCAGGCCATCTTCGATCCGTACATCTCGAGCAGCGGGTCCTTGATGAGCTCGAGTCGCTCACCGTCGGGTCCGCTGAAATAGAGCGACGATCCGCTGAGGTTGGTGGTTGACACACCGGCCGCGTCGAGCTTGGATCGCAGATGCTCCCATCGCTCCTCGGTGACCGAGATGGCGATGTGGTGCAGACCACCGAGGACCTCCTCGTACCCGCCCAGGTCGAGACCGGGGAAGTCGAAGAAGGCGAGGAGGTTCCCGTTGCCGACGTCGAAGAAGAAGTGGGTCGAACCGCGGTAGTCGCGGTTCTCGAACAGCTCGGTCAGCGGAAATTCGAGCACGCCCTGGTAGAAGGCGATGGTCCGCTCGACGTCACCGGACAGGAGTGCGAAATGATGCAGGCCGCGGGCCGAAGACGCCGGTCGCCGGTCGGAGGGCTCGAGGTGGCGCTCGCGTAGCCGAGCCCACTCTCCGCTGCGATCGACGTCGGCTCCGTGCTCGGTCATGGCCCTTCCTCCAGATGGACGACTCTAATCCAGGCCGCTACGGCAGAACGGGTGGTCTCGCCCGACGGCGCCCGAATGTCGGCCAGCGGTCGGGAATGGCGCCGGGTAGTGTTCGCACATCCGATGAATGGTGGCGCACCTGCGCCGGGGGAGGCGGTCGCCTTGACCGATGGAGACGGAGGGCTCCGTACGGGAAGGAACTATGTCGTCGTGTCGGCCGATGCCCACGCGGCACCGGCCGACCTGGACGAATTCCTGTCCTATGTCGATCCGGCCCACCGCCAGGCAGTCGCCGCCTTCGGTGATCTTTCATCCGTGGCCATCCCCATGTTCGGCGGGGTCGACCCGGGGGAGATCGACGAATCGGACGTCGTCCGGGCCGTGGCCGCCCGGCGCCTGGCCGGCATGGGGGTCGACACCGCGGCCGCAGCCGACTGGTTGGCCAACTACAGCTCCGATTGGGTGTTCGCCTCCGACGCCGGCGGTCGGCGGCTGGCCGTACTCGAGGAGCAGGGGATCCACGCCGAGGTGGCCTTCCCCGGTCCGGTACTGGCGGGAGGCCTGTCTCCGGCGATGTACCTGGGCAGCCAGACGAGCAAGAGCCTCGAACCGGTCTGGCCGGCGATCCACGCGTACAACCGCTGGTTGGCCGAGTTCTGTGCCGCCGCACCCGGCCGGAGGGCCGCATGCATCCCCATCGACTTCCACGACATGGACCGGGCCGTGGAGGAGGTCGCCTGGGCTCGCTCGGCGGGCATCTTCGGCGGGGTGATGCTTCCGGCCATGTCGATCAAGTCGGGCCTTCCGGGCTACGCCGACGAGTACTACGAGCCGTTCTGGAGTGCCTGCGAGGAGCACGACTTCGTGGTGAACCTCCACACCGGCGCGTCCGGCACGGCCACCGACGCCAAACAGCTCTACGACGAAAAGCACGGCGGATTTCTCGGGCTCTACGAGGTGTTCGTCTTCACCCGGCGCCCTCTCTGGTTCATGATCTTCGGCGGTGTCTTCGATCGCCACCCGAACCTCAAAGTGGTCGTGACGGAGAACGGCGTTCAGTGGCTGCCGTCCCTCATCCGGGACATGGAGTCGTTCTTCGACACCCACGGCGGTGCGCCCGTGCGCTCCTACCTCGAACTGCGCCCGTCGGAGTACTTCGAGCGGCACGTGTTCCTCGGCGGGTCGTTGATGAAGCGCCAGGAGGCCGAGATGCGACATGAGATCGGCATCGACCGCCTGATGTGGGGCGCCGACTACCCCCACCTCGAAGGGGCGGCACCCGTCCACCGGCTGATCCTGCGCCAGGTGTTCGGTGGGATGCCCGAAGAGGACATCCGTAGGATGCTCGGCCTCAATGCCGTCGGGGTCTTCGGATTCGACGCCGATCAGCTGCAGGCGGTGGCCGACCGTGTCGGGCCCACGGTGGCCGATCTGTCCACGACGGTGGCGATGGACGACATTCCGAAGACCTTCAGCTGGAGCCTCGCCCGACCGGTGCCCCTCTCGTCCCGGTCGGCCCCGGTCGGCTGACTCGACCCGGCCCGACCCGGTCGGCTGCCGGACCCGGCCCGACCGCCGGCCCGGCTCAGGTCGGGACCGCCCCCACCACGTCGTCCACGTGGACGCCGAGCCCGGGCAGCGACCCCAGGTTGGCGGCGTCGCCGAAGCTGAACACACCGCCGTCGCTGCCGATCAGGTTGTAGCCCCGGCCGTCGGGGGAGACCACGATGCCCACGATGTCGTCCACCGCCACCCCGATGGAGGGGAGGTCTCCGTAGGAGCGGGCGTCGCCGAAGGCGCTGACCGCCCCGTCGGCCCCGACCACCCAGTACCCGCCGCCGTCACGGGTGGCCGTGATGGCCACCGCACCGGCGGGGGCGTTCCCGAAGTAACCGGCGTCCCCGAAGGCGTAGACCGATCCGTCCGAGCCCACCAGCCAGTACCCGAGGTCGTCGGCGGTGGCGGCGATGCCGGCGATGTCGTCGACGCGGATCCCGAGCCCGGGCAGGGAGTTCTCGAACGGCGCGTTGAAGCTGAACACGCCCCCGTCCCGGCCCACGAGAAAGTAGCCCTGGTCGTCGCGGGTGGGCACGATGCCGACGATGTCGTCGACGTCGACGCCGACGCCCGGCAGCGAGTTGACGAACGGGGCGTTGAAGGCGAACACCCCGCCGTCGGCCCCGACCAGCCAGTACCCGTCGTCCGCGGCCGTGGGCACGATGCCGGTGATGTCGTCCACCTCGATGCCGAGCCCGGGCAACGAGCCGTAGAAGCCGCCCCCGAAGACGAACACCCCGCCGTCGGAGCCGACCAGGTCGTAGCCGTGCCCGGCCGGGGACGGCGGCGGGGTGCCCCAGTACCTGATGGCCCCGTCGTAGTTGTAGCTGTGTTCGAGAAACGAGAAGGAGTGCTCCGCCACCGGGTAGCCGTTGTCGAACGCGTCCCAGACCTCCCCGTTCCCGGCATAGATCCCCGAGTGGTTGTAGCGGTCGATGGTTCCACCCCAGAAGACCACATCGCCCGGCAGCAGATCGGCGGTGTAGGGGAGGTTCCCCGGCGGGATGAACGTCCCGACCCCGGCCAGTTGCGTGCCGTTGCCGGGCAACGTGATCCCCGTCGCCTGGTACACCGCATACTGGGCCAGGCTCATGCAGTCGTAGCCCTTGGCGCCACCACCACACCCGGGATTGGGGGGACTGATGGTGGAGGCGCTCGGTCCGTGGATACCGCCGCCACCGAAACAGTAGGGCGCACCGGCTTGCGAGGCGGCGAAGTCGACGATGGCCTGCTCCTCTGTCGCCGCCGCCGCCGCCGGTCGGGCGGCGATGGTGACCCCCGCACCGAGCAGGGGAAGCAGCACGGTCACGGCGAGGAACGCTCGTTTGAGCACCGAGACCACCGAAACCGCCGAAAGCCGCCGTGGCGCCGGCCGGCTCCGACCGGTGGTTGGGGAGGGAGGCGGCACCGGCCGCACGCTACCAGCGGGTGCACGCCGGCCCGGGTCATCTGGCCCCGTCCACGTCACGGCCGTCGCGCCCACATGAGGATGCGCTTGAACGGGTACACGTAGGGCGACCGGTCGCCGAGGACGGCCAGCAGGCGTTGCCGGTAGAGGTCGACGAACCGCAGCCATCCCTCGGGGCCGAGCGGCTCTTTGAACCGGGTCAGTGTGGTCCCCTTGACCCACTCGACGACCGCCGCGGTCGAGGACAGGTGGTGGAGATAGACCTGCAGGCGAACCTGCTGGTGGGCGAATCCGAGCTCATCGAGCAGCACCGCATACACCTCGGGCGCCAGGACGTTCTGCGCCACCGGGTCGGGCGGGGGCTCGGCCAGAAGCTCGGCGGCCACCTCGGCCGCCACCAGATGGGCGGGGTGGTCGGCGTTGGCCGGGACCTGGACTGCGAGCTGGCCACCCGGCCGGAGGGACCCGGTCCAGGAGCCGAGCACTCTCCGGTGGTCGGGAACCCACTGGAGCGATGCGTTGGCGAAGACGATGTCGTAGTGGTCCGGCTGTGCCCACGTGCCGATGTCGGCGAGCTCGAACGAGACGTGCTCGGAAGAACGGGCGGCGGCCGAAGCGATCATCGCCGGAGAGGCGTCCACCCCGACGGTCTCCGCAGCACCGAGGCTCGTGTGCAGCACGGACGTCAACCGTCCGTCGCCACAACCGAGGTCGGCGAGCCTGGCCGACGTGACGGGGGCGAGGAGCCGGACGAGATCCCAGAAGGGCTCCTCACGCTCTGCGGCAAACCGGTTGTACTGCTCGGGATCCCACCCGTCGAGCGTCGTCATGGTGAGCGGAGCAGCTCTCGTACCCGGGCGACGTTGCCCTGCCACGGGTCGGCCGCATCCAGGCACAGGTCGGCCCCGTCCGGCGGCTCCCACTGGGCCAGCGCCTTCTCCACGTGCTCCCAGTCCAGCTCGTACCAGTCGGGTATGAGCCGTCGCCGGCCCTCGATCCGTGACCGGTGGAGGGCACGATCCGAACATCGGGTGGTGATCACGACCGTGCGCCCCGATTCGCTTCGGGCCGCCTCCCGACACATGGCGACCTCGGGCGCCCGGGCCACGCCGTCGAGCACGACCGACCGACCGTTCCGCAGCTGCTCCCTGGCCAGGGCGGCCATGATGGCCCAGCCGACGGTTCGATGCCCCGAGGGTTCCATCTGGTCGAGCTCACGCTGCAACCCGGGGTAGGGGCGGAGCGCACTCATGGCCCAGTCGTGACCGAGCACCGAGGCCTGGGACAGGCCGGCCGCCACCTCGGCCACCGATGACTTGCCGGTCCCGGGCACGCCGGTGACGACGACCAGCATGGGCTTTCCCGCCTCGGCCTGGTGAGGACCGCTCACGGAGGGACGACCCCGTCGAGCCGGCCGACGGGTACCTCGACCTCGATACCGTCGTCGGTTGCACTGCGGGCCACCCGCACGAGGTAGGTGCCCGGGCGGACCACCATTGCATGGGCATCGACATCGCGCTCGGCCAGGGCCTCCGGGGCCACGACCACGTCGAGCGTGGCATCTTCTCCCGCCCCGAGCTCGAAGCGCCCGAAGCCCACCAGGCGGGCCGGACGGTTCGATCCCCGTCGATGGGCATAGACCTGGACGACATCGGTTCCCGCACGCGGACCGGAATTCCTGACCGACGCCCGGACCCGAAACCCGGAACCGTCCGACGCGGCTTCAGCCGACGTGAGGGCGAACGTCGTGTAGCTGAGTCCGAAACCGAATGGATAGGCGGGAGCGGTGCCGTTGCGGTCCAGGTACCAGTACCCGTGCCAGGCGTCGTAGACGAACGACTCGGCTGCGGCGTCGAACGCCGGAAGATCGGAGGCCAGCCTCGGGACCGAGAACGGGAGCCGTCCGGAGGCGTCGACGGCCCCGAGCAGTACGTCGGCCAGGCCGTGGCCCCCTTCCATTCCCGAGTACCACGACTGCACGATGGCCGGGACGGAGTCGTCCCACTCCGAGATCACCACCGCGCTGCCGGCCACCACGGCCACCACGGTACGCGGGTTGGCCGCCGACACCGCCCGGATCAGGGCTACATCGTGATCATGGAGGTGCAGGGAACTGCGGTCACCCCCCACCGCGAACCCGCCGGCCGCGGCGCTGGGCGCGGCGTGGTCGGGAGGCTCGATGGTGCGCTCGTCGGCGATGCTCTCGTTGAACCGCTCGACCAGCGCCGGATCGTCGTCACCGGGGAACAGGTGGGCCAGGTGCGCCGTGGCGAACTCACCGATGTACTCGCCCTCGTCGGCCCGGGTGTAGCCCACGACCACCACCGCGATGTCGGAGGAGGCGCCCAGCGCGGCGGCCGCGTCGAGGTCGGATCCGTCGTCCAGGCTGACGGCACCGGCGGGCAGCGCCGAAGCCAGCCCTTCTGCCACCGTCACCACCTGTGGGGCCCAGACGTCGCTCGATCCGCCGTCACCCAGGTTGACGGCGCCGGCCAGTACGCCGATGAGGGCGACCGACCCACCCGGTTGGAGCTCCAACGGCAGCAGCGGGACTCCGTCGACCGGCTCGTTCCGCAGGAGCACCACGGATTTTGCCGCCGCCTCCCGGGCCAGCGATCGATGGGCCTCGTTGGCCAGCACGTCCCGTCCCGGCGCCGGCTTCCCGAGGAGCTCGGCGAACCGTAGCTGGGCCGCCACCACCCGCTCGACGGCCTGGTCGACCTCGTCCCAGCTGGCTTCGCCGCGGTCGAGGTCGTCACGGAGATGCCCGGCCCTGATCATCCGGTACGGCATCTCCACGTCGAGACCGGCGTGCAGTGACCGTCCCGCGTCGCGGAGGCCGAGTATCCAGTCGCTGATCACGAAGCCCTCGAATCCCCATTCGGCACGGAGCACGTCGGTCAGCAAGGAGCGGTTCTGGCCGCACCATTCACCGTTGACGCTGTTGTACGCACTCATCACCGCGGCCACACCCTCGCCGACGATGCGTCTGAATTGGGGGAGGTACACCTCGTGGAGGGCCACCTCGTCGACGGTGATGTCCACGGTGAAGCGGGCATTCTCCATCGAGTTGCAGGCGAGGTGCTTGACGCAGGCCATGGCGTGGCGCTGCACGCCCCGGGTGAGGGCGGCACCCATCTCGCCCACGTGGTGCGGGTCCTCGCCGTAGGTCTCCTGGGCCCGTCCCCACGCCGGATGCCGGAGGACGTTCACGCACACCCCACCGTAGAGATCGGCGCCCACGGCGCGTAGTTCCTCACCGATGGCGGCCCCGATGCGCTCCTCGAGGTCGACGTCCCAGGTCGCACCCCGGGCCATGCTGACCGGGAAGCAGGTCGCCTGGTCGACGACCACTCCGCGTGGGCCGTCGGAGAAGGCGAAGCCCTGCAGCCCGAGCCGCTCCACCGCGGCGCCGCGGAACGGGCTCTTGTGGTAGCCGGACTCCGAGAGGTATCCCAGGCCGGCCCAGAACGGGGCATCTCCGTCCAGGCACCAGAGCTTCTCGTCGGCGGTCATCCCGGCCACGATGTCGCGGGCCCGCGGTCCCGTCCGGTTCGCACTGTCGCTCGATCGTTCGATGTCCATCCGCCCATTCTCACAGGACGGCGGGCCGGTGCGAATCGTGACCGGTTCGGCTTACTCCTCGAAGAAGACGGCGTTGGCGGCGCCGTGTTTGTCGGGCAGTGACTCGATCAGGCGGCTCACCGCGGCGTACTCCCCGGCCTTCCAGGCTTCGGCGATGGTCTGGTCGTCGAGTTCGGCGTGCCGGGTGAAATTCCACCACCTGGTGACGTCACTGTCGCTGTAGCCCTTGTTGGCCAGCACGATGTTGAGCCGGGTGGCTTCCCACGTCGCCTCGTCCGTGCTCATCGCTCCGGGCCGCGCCGGTTGCGGCTCGTCCCGTTCGGGACTCCGTTCCATCTCGTAGGCGATCTCCCGGTCGAGATCGCGTGAGACGTGACCTCGGATCGTCTTCAGCGAGCCGCCGGTCAGCGCATGCCGGTCGGACACCCGGCGCTCGCGCTCGGCGTCGAGGCTCCGCGACCAGAGCTGTTGGGCGGCGGCGTCGACGTCGCTGGCCGTCACCCGCAGTCTCAGCCGCCGTTCGATGCGCTCGGCCGCCTTCTGCGGGGCCTGGGGCACCGGCCTGTCCGTGGCGCGCCGACCCTGCTGGTCGGATTCGGACTCCGCCGCGACCCGTCGCTCGCCGGGGCCACGGCGTCGGTCCGGTACCTCTTCGGGAGCGGCCACCCGCACCGGCGGCTCGGCGGCCTCGGGTGGTTGCGGCGTTCTGGCCGAGGGGGAGGCGTAGCTCTCCGGGGGGAAGATGTCGCCGGTGGTTCCGGCGATGGCGGCTCCGAGGTACGCAGCCGTCCACTCGCTCTCGCCCACGGCCACGGTGGCCGCTCCGGTGGCGGTGAGCCGGGCCACGGGGACATCGAGGCACGCGGCCACCACGATGGCCTCGGTGAAGCCGAGTCTGCGGTTGGTCGTCTCCACCTGGGCCACTGTCTCGCGGGTCCAGGCGATGCCGCGGAGCAGCATTTCGTCGGCCAGCCCCTGCTGGGTCAGGTTGGCCTTGGACCTCAGGGCGGCAACATTCCGCCGCACGATGTCCTCGATGCCCTTGGTCGGCTCGCCGTTCATGGTCTCATGATACCTCTCTGTAAGAAAAGTGAACATGATGATCAAGCCTGCCGGTCCGTATGGGGCCTGCGAACAGGCACTTCGACCCATTTCGGCGGGTTCCAGCTATGAAGATTTGAACAATCCGGCTGCCTGTACCCACGACCGGCCTGCGGGGGTGGCCGATACCGTGCCGTGACGCCCGTGCCGGGGCACCGCTCCCGCCGGGTGGGGAGGACTCCTCGTGATGGCACCGTTCGCATCTGGTCTACCCCAACGGACGTTGGGTTGTCTCACTCCCCATGATGACCGTCGCAGCCGGTCATCGGGTGGACCCGGCTCGGACGCCGGCCCCCGACCCGGCCCCCCGGCCCGGACCCACCCGACGTCGGCAGACGACCCGGCCCCCCGGCTCACCGCCCTTCCCGACCTGGGTACAGCAACCCAATTGCCGCTACAGCTACGGCCCACTCAAACCGATCACTGTGTAGAGGGATCCGACATACAAAGGGGCAGGAAAGACTGTGACGATCGACCCGTATCACGTACGGAAACTCAGTGAATGGTCAGACGCCGATTTCGATCTCGATGATCTGGTGTTGCCAGAGACACCGCAATGGCATCGCTGCGGTGCCGTCCACTGCATCGATCGAGGTCCATGGCTGGGCACGTTGGTCTGCTGTATCAGGCGCAGCGGCCACGAGGACGCCCACTCGATGGCTCTGGGCGACGCGGGTTCGCCGGACCACTGGCGCGAGACCTGGCTCTAGGAGCCGTCGTCCGGTCGGCGACCAAGGACGACTGCCTGATCGGGCCCGATCCATCCGTCGAAGGGCTGACCCTCGCCCGCCCCGTCGCTCGACACCTCCACGCGTCGTCCGGACAGCTGTCCGGTGGCCCCGTCGATGGAGACCGCGGCGTTGCCGAAGTTGATCACGACCGCCCACTCGTCGACGCCCTTCCCCCGGCGGTAGCCGAGCAGTCCCTCCGGTAGGTCCAAGAGCTCGAAGGCGCCCACCGACAGTGCCGGTACCCGGTGACGCAGGGCGATCAGGCGCCGGTAGAGATGCAGGATGGACGAGTCGTCGTTGCGGAGATCGTCGTGGTTCCGCCGTGCCGGGTCGGGCGGGAACGGGAGCCAGGGACCACCGCCACCGCTATCGGCGACCGGCCATCCGTGGACGCTGGTCCCGTCCCACGGGATGGGTGCCCGGCAGCCGTCCCGCCCGCCCGGGTCGACCCGGCGGTCGGCCGGGATGATGGCGTCGAGCAGTCCGAGCTCCTCGCCCTGATAGAGGAATGGTGTGCCCCGGAGCGTGAGGAGCAGCACTGCGGCCGCCCTCGCCCTGGCCTCGCTGCGGCGCTCGGCGGTGGGCCCGTCCTCGCCCCCGCCGGCCGCGGCCCGGTCGTAGCGGGTGCGATGGCGGGGGTTGTCGTGGTTGGAGAGCACCCAGCTGGGCCAGGCATCTCTTGCATCCAGCGCCTCGACGGTCTGCTCGATGCACGCTCTCCACCGGTCCGCCTGCCAGCGCGCGTACAAGGGCGGGAAGTTGAAGGACAGTTGGAGTTCGTCGCCGTCTCCGTAGTAGGTGGCGATCGCCGCCGTCGACAGCAAGTACACCTCACCGACCATGAGCCGATCACCCGGGTAGGAGTCGATGACCCTGCGGATGTCCCGTAGCCGTTCGTGGGTCACCGGCACGTCGTTGAGCGCGCTGTGGGGGATGCCCGCCACCGGCGGCGGGTCGTCGGGCAGCTCCGGGTCCTTGCCGATGCAATGGATCACATCGGCCCGAAACCCGTCGACACCGCGATCGAGCCAGAAGCGAAGCACGCCGTGCATGGCCCGCACGACGTCGGGCTCGTCCCAGTTCAGGTCGGGTTGGCCTGCGTCGAACAGGTGGAGGTACCACTGGCCGGAGGGCTCGTCGAAGGTCCAGGTGGGTGCGGACAGATCGAATGCCGCCACCCAATTGTTGGGTGGGGCTCCGTCAGGACGGGCGTCGCGCCAGACGTACCAATTGCGATGCCTGCTCCCGGCGCCCGATCGCGCGTCGGTGAACCAGGGGTGCTGGTCCGAGGTGTGGTTGGGTACCCAGTCGATGATGACCCGCATCCCGAGGGAGTGGGCATCGTCGACCAGCCGGTCGAAGTCGTCCAGGGTCCCGAAGGTGGGGTCGACGTCGCAGTAGTCGCTGACGTCGTACCCGAAGTCGACCATGGGCGAACGGTAGAAGGGGGACAGCCACAGGGCATCGACCCCGAGCCAGGCGAGGTCGGGAAGATGGGCCCGGATGCCGGCCAGGTCCCCGATCCCGTCGCCGTCGGAATCGGCGAACGACCGGGGGTAGATCTGGTAGAAGACCGCCTCTTTCCACCAGGGAGTGGCGGTCGCCGGGGTCGGCGTTCCGGGCGGGGCACCGATCGGCTCGTTCAGGTCGGCCGTGGGCACGACGATGACGATAGCAACGCACCCGTCGGGCCGGCTCCGGCCACATCCCCGTCTCCCGCGGACGGACCGTTACAGTTTGTGTCTTTTCATGCCGAAGACCCCATTGGCAGCACGTATCTCATAGCGCAGTGATCCATGCAGTTATCCATGCAGTGATTCCAGATGACGAAGGGGTAAGGGCGACATGGTTGACAGGCGACCGGTAGAGGACGGGTCTTTCTTGGCCGACGGACTGGCGGGCAGCACTCCCCCCGAGGTGTACGAAGCCGGTCGCATCTGCATCGAGCCGGACTGCCGGGTCCGGCTCTCGAGGTACAACAGCACCGACTGGTGCGCACTGCACGAGAGCCCGGCGTCGAGCCAGCGGCCCTACGACACGTCGACCAGGCAGCGGGGCCGGCGCCGCAACAGGCGGAAAGGGGCGACCAAGTCGTCGAGGCAGACTGCCGCCTGATCGGGCCCTTCGTGGAGCCCTGACATCCGCGGTCCCGGCTCGGGAATCTGACAGCTCGAGGAACGACTCGGTCACCCGCTGCGCTCCAGTCTGCCGCTGCGCTCCGCACCTCCTGTCCCGCTCCGCTCCTCCGGCCTCGGGCACCCTCCGGCCGGGGTCCGAGGTCGGATCGAACCGCGCCACCCACCGATGGCGTCTACGGTGACCCGATGCCGTCCGCGGACCCGCCACCGGATCCGACGGCGGTACCGACCGATCATCGGAGGTAGGACATGACGAGTCGCCTTCAGGGAACAGTGGCCCTGGTGACCGGGGCATCGAGCGGCATCGGCGAGGCCACCGCGGCGGCCCTGGCCGCCGAGGGTGCCGCGGTGGCCATCGCCGCCCGACGCCTCGACCGGTTGGAGGCGATCGCCGAGAGGATCCGCCCCCACGGCGAGGTACTGGTCATCGAGACCGACGTCACCGACGAGGCGGCGGCGCGAGCCATGGTGGAGCGGGCGGTGGGGGAGTTCGGCCGCCTGGACACCCTGGTCAACAATGCCGGGGTCATGCTGCTCGGCCCGATCCTCGACGCGCCGGTCGAGGAGTGGAGGCGGATGGTCGAGCTCAATGTGCTGGGCCTGCTGTACTGCACGCACGCGGCGTTGCCCCACCTGCTCCGCGGCGGCCGAGCGCGAGCCCCGGCACGTGGCCGACGTGGTCAATGTCAGCTCCGTGGCCGGCCGGGTGGCCCGGCAGGGCAACGGCGTCTACAGCGCCACCAAATTCGGGGTGGCGGCGTTCTCCGAGTCCCTGCGTCAGGAGGTGACCCGCCGCCACGTGCGGGTCACCGTCGTCGAGCCGGGACAGGTGATGACCGAGCTGGCCTCCCACAACCGCCCGGAGATCATCGAGGGCATGTTGGCCACGTACGCTCCGCTCGAGCCGATGCGCTCCGAGGACATCGCCGAGTCGATCGTCTTCACCGTCACCCGCCCCCGACACGTGGTGGTCAACGAGGTCCTGATCCGACCGACCGAACAGGAACGCTGAGTGGTCGTCGGCGGCTACCCGCCCAGCCGTCACCTCCTCAGCGATCTGGGCATGGAAGCCGAGGTCACCTCCGAGTCCACCGCCAAGGTCCGTATCCCGGTGACCCCCTACGTGACCGGACCTGATGGAGGGGTCAGGGTCGGGGTGTTGGCCACCCTGGTGGACGTCGTGGGTGGCTCCGCCGCCCTCCGGTCCCTCCATCCTGACTGGATGGCGACGGCCGATCTGGCCTTGCAGGTGGTGCGCCCGGCCATCGGCCCCTTTGTCGAGGCACGGGCGACGGTCCTCCGGAGGGGCCGGACCACCCTGGTCGTCGAGGCCCTTGTCTTCGACGTGGACCACGACGGCTCGGACGTGGACCACGACGGCTCGGATGTGGCCCACGACGGCTCCGACGCGGCGGACGACGGCTCCGGCGGTGCCGGCTCCCCGTCGGCCTGGGCCTCCATGACCTTCGCGGTCCTGCCGGGGAGGGCCACCAACCCGATGCAGGACGTGTCATCGGAGTTGCCCGTCCGATGGGCACTCACCGGGACCGGCCTCGAGGGTCCGGTCGACGACGTCCTGTCCATCTCGGTGGATGACGCCGCCTCGGGCGTGGTGTCGCTGCCCATGCGCGCGTACCTCCGCAATTCGTTCGGCGCCGTACAGGGCGGAGTCATGGCCACGCTCGGAGAGGTGGCCACCCTCGAGATGTTGGGTGCGGACCCCGGGTTCGAGGGTGTGCCCGTCGTGACCGACCTGCAGGTGGCCTATCTGGCCCTCGGGCGCGTCGGGCCCATCGTGTCCCGGGCGAGGAGGCTCGATGCCGGCGGTCGGACATCCACCGGGAGCGCGGTCGTCGAGCTGCTCGACCGAGGTGCCGATGACCGGCTGACCACGGTCATCAACGTGCGTGCGGCGTCGGTCGCAACCGCGTCGCCGGACGGCAACCATGAGTGAGCCGGCGGATGGTGGACGGGGCGATCGCCGCCACGCGGTCGGCGAGTACCTGCGGCTCGAACGCTGGGATGTTCCCGCTCCGCCGGGCAGCGACCTCTTCGAAATCGGTGGCCGTGCTCCGCTGGACGCCCACCAGATGGGGGCCGGCGGAGGACTTCGTACCGGCGCCCTGCTGACCAGCGTCGATTCGTTGGGGGGCTTCCTGTGCGGTCTGTCGGTCCATCCGGAGTGGATCGTGACCACGTCCATGATGGCCACGATCGCCCATCTCTCCCATCGGGGTCCGCTCCGGTTGCACGGTCGTATCCTGCGCCGGGGACGCAACGCGGTGGTGGCCGCGTTGGACGTCGTCGATGAAGGTCTCGCCGACCGGGCGGTCGCCGCCGTCACCATGACGAGTGCGGTACTCGACCCCGGCACCATGGACCTCCCCGTCACCCGTCCCTTCACCATCCCGATGGGTCCGCCGGATCCTCATGCACCGCCCCCGGAGGACTTCTTCTGTATCGAGCCCGGCACCGGGCCGGTGACCCGGCTGGAGCTGGCCGAGCGGCTGCGCAACCCTTGGGGCATTCTTCACGGAGGCGCGGTGGCCATGCTCTTCGACGTGGCCGCGTGCCGGGCCGTCGACGGCCGGGATGGCGGCACGGGCCGGTCGGCGGCGGCGGACACGGTGCTCCACTACCTGCGCCCCATCAAGGTCGGGCCGGTCGAGGCCCGGTGCCGGGTGTTGGGCGGCGGTCCGGGACGGACGCTGGTGCGGGTGGCCGTCCACGACATGGGGGCCGACGCCCGGCTGGCCACCGTGGGCACGGTCGCCGTCCGCGCTGTCTGAGAGTGCCTGTCCGACCCGGTCCGCGATCGACCCCGGCTCGGGTCCTAAGGTGTCTTGCCGACGGCGCATCCCCACCGGGAGTGCCGCAGCGACATGGAGGTTGCCATGGCCGAGCCAGGGGGAGCGGGTGTCACGCCGGAGGAGCGAGACATCCTTCGCATCATCGGGAAGTCGTGGGGGTGGGTGCTCTTCTTCGGCATCGTGACCCTCATCCTCGGGGTCCTCGTCACCATCAAACCCCGGGACACGGTCTATGCGTTCGCCATTCTGCTCGGGATCTGGCTCTTCGTGGCCGGTCTCTTCCGGATCGTGATGGCCATCGCCGACCACGAGGACACCGGCGGTGTGCGCTGGTTCACGGCCTTCTTGGGGTTGCTGTCGGTCATCGTCGGGATCCTCTTTCTGCGCCACACGGACGAGACCGTCACCACACTGGCCTTTCTCATCGGGCTGTTCTGGGTGGTGGGGGGCATCATCGAGTTCTTCACCGCCTACAGCGACCGGGGTTCCGAGGCTCGGGGTTGGAGGATCGCCATGGGCGTGCTTGCGTTCGCCGCCGGTATCGTGACCCTGGTCGTGCCCCACCTGACCCTGGCCACCCTGGCCGTGATCATGGGAATCTGGTTGATCATCTACGGCGTGTTGGAGATCGCGCTCTCGCTCCAGCTGCGCCACCTGGCCGACGTCTAGGAGACGATCCCTCTAGGAGACGATCCCGCCCCGCCCCGGGGCTGTCCCGCCGTGGCACGGCCGCCCGGGTCCGGACCGGCCGCTCATCCCTCGGTGATGGTGCCGCCCGGGACGATGGCCAGTTCGGCGTTCATGAGGTGGGGTTCGTGATCGGCATGGGCGGCCTCCGACGTGGCTGTCGGGATGAACAGGGCGGCCACGATCGCCACCAGGGTCATCAGGGCCAGAAAGGCGAATCCGCGGGTGTACCCACTCGCCGCCGGTAGCCCGTCCCTCAGCAGCATGGATGTCACGATGGAGGACATCACCGCGGCCCCGACGGCGCCACCGATGGTGCGGATGTTGGCGTTCATCCCGCTGGCCACTCCTGTCTGGGACGGGGGCACGGCTTGGACGATGAGGTTGGACATGGCCGAGAAGGCCAGGCCCAGCCCGACGCCGAGCAGGGTGCTGGCCAGGTAGATCTCCCACGGTCGGGTGTGGGCGAAGGCCAGGATCAGGTACGAGGTCAACGAGAAGATGGATCCGATGATCACCGCGGCCTTGGATCCGATGGCCGCGGCGATCCGGCCCGAGAGCATCCCGAAGATGAACATGGTCACCGTGAGCGGCAGCAGGTAGAGGCCCGACTGGATGATGCTGGCCCCGAACCCGTAGCCGGACGATTTCGGGGTCTGCAGGAATTGGGGCAGGAAGGCGATGACCGAGTACATCCCGATGCCGAAGAGGAAGGCGACCAGGTTGTTCGTCCACACCGCGGGGACCCGCATCATGTGCATGTCGATGAGCGGCTCGCGGGAATGCAACTCGACGACGATCCAGGCAGCGCAGAGGGCCGCCCCGAGCAGGATCAACCCGATGACCACGGGTGAGCCCCATCCCCACGACGGGGCTTCGCTCACCCCGAGGAGCAGGGCCACCAGCCAACCCGACAGCAGCACCGCGGCCAGCCAGCTCACCCGGCCCGGGGTCCGGACCGGCGACTCGGGGACGAACAGGTGCGCGCAGACGGCGGCGATCAACGTGATGATGAGCGGGATCCAGAACAACCAGTGGTAGTCGAGGTTTTCGACGATGGGCCCGGCCAGGACGATCCCGGCCCCGCCACCGACGGCGGTCATGGCCGCGACCACACCCACTCCGGTGGCCACCCGCTCCTGGGGGAACTCGTCCCGGATGATGCCGAAGGCCAGCGGGAGGACGGCGGCCCCGATGCCCTGGATGGCCCGGGCCACGATGAGCACGGCGATGGACTGGGCCAGCCCGGCGAGCGCCGACCCGATGGCCAGGGCGAGGAGGGTGACCACGAGCATCCGTTCCTTGCCCACCATGTCTCCGACCCGGCCCAGGATGGGCGTGAAGATCGATGCCGACAGCAAGAAGACGGTCACCACCCAGGTCACCGTGGACTGGGTGGTGTGGAGGTCGAGCTGGATGGTCCTCAGAACCGGGGTCACGAGCGACTGGAGCAGCGCGTACGACGAAACGCCGAGCAGGAGCACGACGAAGGTGGTCCTGTAGTGGGCTCGTTCGATCGATCTGGTCATGGGGTCATGGGGTCACGGGGGTGCCGGTCGCGGCGAACCGGAATCAGCGCTCTGCTTACGGTAGACCAAGCGGAAGGACCGCTCGACGTTCACCTCGGGGAAGACCTATGGCCCGGTGGCCGCTCGCCGGTCGCCCGGTCCGGACGGCCCCGGAGACAGCAGTCGTCGATGGGTGTCGGCGATGAGCTCCACCGCCGCCCTCCCCTCGAACGCGAATCCGACACCGAGGGCCAGGGTGACGGCGGCGAAGACGAAGCCGATCGGGCTCCCCAACAAGGCGAGGACAGCGGTGGCCGTGTTCATGGCCAGCACGCCGATGAACAGTGCCCACATGCGTGCGACCACCGTCCGACCCGGGTCGCCGGGCGGGAGGCAGTCCCGGATGGACTGGTAGGGGAACCAGAGGTTGACGACCGGAATGAACCAGCTGCCCACACCGAGGCCGGGCGAGCGCCTGGCCGGGACGGACAGGAACTGCGCCGTCTTCGCCGCCTCGAACTGCCACCTGAGGAAGAGGATGTAGAAGGGCGCGATGAGGACCAGGTTCAAGAGGGTGAGCAGGTTCAGGTCGCTCGGAAGGGCCTGGTCCTGGACGACTCCGGTCTGCCGCTCGACGTCGATGTTGTGGACGAGCTGTCGAATGGCCGACCGCTCCGCCCATGCCGCCAACAGGCCGACGAGGATCACGGCCAGGTACCCGACCAGCGCCCGCCGCGCCCACGGTCCGGCCCTCACCTCCGCCGCGAACCGGTCGTGGACCCACGTGCCGGGAGAGGGCCCCCGGGATGCGTCGGAGGCAGGGTCGAAGGCAGGGGTCTGGGGCCAGGCAGGGCCGGGACGATGGGGCGCCGACGGGTCGGAGGCGAACCCGGTCCACCCCTGCCCATCCCACCAGCGCCATGCCTTCACCCCGGCCGGATCGGGATACCAGCCCGGCGGCGGCCCGCCGGGCCAATCGGGGTTCACCGGGCGAACAGTAGCTCCGGGCTGAGGCCGGCAGCGCTGGGTCGTGGTCCGTCCTACAGGGGCTCTCCCTCGCCGATCTCGGTGGTGACCTCTCCGATCGCCCTGGTCTCGGAGCCCGGAGACAGCGGCCGGCCGCCCCCGCTGTCGCGCCAGAGCTCTGGGACGCGCCACAGGAGAATGGCCACGCCGGCCACGCAGGCCAGTCCCCCCGACCAGACGGCGAACTGGGGGCCGCCGATGGCGGCGGCCACACCGGTCTCGGCGTCCCCGAGCCGCGGACCCCCGGCCACCACCGCGAAGAAGGTCCCCGACAGGCGTCCCTGCAGGTGTTCGGGAACCGTGCGCTGCTGCACGGCCTGGCGGAAGACCGCCGAGACGACGTCGGCCGCGCCGGCGACGGCCAGCAGCGAGAGCCCGATCCACAGCACCGGAACGACGCCGAACACGGCGATGGTCGCGCCCCAGATCACCACGCAGGCGGCGATGGCCCGGCCCTGGTGTCGGACGCGGCTGCACCATCCGGTGAACAGCGAGCCGACGAGGGCCCCGGCCCCAGGCGCCGCATACAGGAGGCCGACCACACCGGCACCCCCGCCGAACAGGCCGACCCCGAGGGCCGGGAAGACGGCCCGGGGCATTCCGAAGATCATGGCGTTGAGGTCGATCCAATAGGTGGCCGACAGCAGCTTCTGGCGGCGGAGGTGGCGGAATCCCTCGGCCATCGACCGGAGACCCAACGGCGTTCCGCCACCCACCGGGACGAGGGTCGGAAGGAGGAGGGCGGCGACGAGGGCCACCGCGTAGGTGGCCACGTCGATCCCGTAGACCGCGCTCAGGCCGATGGTGGCGATGAGGATGCCGGCCAGGGCCGGTCCGGCCACCAGGGCCAACTGCTGGACGGAGGTCTGCAGGGCGATGGCCGAGGTCACGTCCGGCCCGTCGACCAGCATCGGGAGGGCGGCCCGACGGGCCGGCCAGTCGACGCCCTGGAATCCGGCCCCGGCCGCGGTGCACACGAACAGTGGCCACACCGCCGGACGGGCGAAGGAGGCGTTGGCCACCAGCCCGCCGACAGCTGTGGCCATGGCCATCTGGGTGAGGATCAGGACCTTCCTCCGGTCCATGGCGTCGGCCAGTGTCCCGCCCCACAGGGCGCCGGCCAGCAACGGCACCAGCTGGGCGAGGCCGATGAGGCCGACCACGAGCGTCGAGTGGGTCAACCCGTAGGCCTGGAACGACACCGCCACCAGGGTGAGTTGGGATCCCAGTCCCGAGACCGTCTGGCCGGCCCACAGACGCCGGAAGTGGCGGTACTTCCTCAGCGGGGCGATGTCGACCACGAAGCGGGGCACCCGGCAACGGTAGTGGCGCCTGGTGGGGTCCCCGGGGAGCCCCGGCTGCAGCCGGCAACCCGGGTTTCGACGCTCAACCCGGGACCACCCGGTGCTGATATGCAGGTGAACGCGCCTGTCCGGCCCGCACATAGCCGAGAAATCGAATGACACTTGACCGGATGATTCGTTCGCTATACTCGGCGACGTGGACACCGTGCACGCTTCATCGGATCGGAAGATCCAGGGAGAAGAGCAGCAGGACCTGGTCGGTCCGGGCGCGCCGTCCATGGCGGTGTCCATTGCCGGCATCTCCACGGCATGCAGCAAGGATGCACTCGTATCGAGCGCCAAGGCAGTTCGGGAGGCACTCTCGACGGATTGAACAGACGGCAACAAGGTCTGGATTCGTCGAGGAGTCGCTTCTTAGGAAGCGGCTCCTTTTCGTTTTCCAGGTCCGGTGCTGATCGGCCGGACTGATGTCGGGCTCGTCGCCTCCCGGAGCCTCCCCCGACCGTCCAAGTCCGATGTCCGAAGTGACACCGGACTATCACCGCCAATTCGATTCCCGAATTGAAATCTCACGGGACAGCAGATCTCGCCTGATTCATGGAAATGACTCGGGCCACACCGACGAAATACTCAGAAAGGAGTGCACCATGGGTGATGACGAACGTACGACGCGCGCCGACCACGGTGATGGGCTCGACGGTCGGATGGAGACCGACTGGGCCCGTCGGGCCACGAGTGAGCGCGTGGCCGAGTGGTCGTCGGACCGGGTTCTCGACCCGGGCGATACCCACGACAAGGGTGAGCGCTCCCTCTGCGTGGGCGAGGCCGCCTGACCCTGTCAACCGGGCTCGACCGGCTCCTGGCGCTTGAACTGGATGCGGTAGAGCTCGGCGTACAGGCCCCCGGCGCCGATGAGCTCATCGTGGCGGCCGCGTTCCACGATCCGTCCGTGGTCGAGGACCAGGATCATGTCCGCCTCCCGGACCGTGGACAGGCGGTGGGCGATGACCAACGAGGTGCGGCCCAGGAGCGCGGTGGCGAGGGCCTTTTGCACGGCGGCCTCGGACTCGGAGTCGAGGTGGGCCGTGGCCTCGTCCAACACGACGATCTCGGGTGCCTTCAGCAGGATCCGGGCGAGGGCCAGGCGTTGCTTCTCGCCGCCCGACAGCCGGTAGCCGCGGTCGCCGACCACGGTGTCCATCCCATCGGGGAGTGAGGCGACCATGGTGCCGATCTGGGCCCCGGCCAGCGCGGCGTCGAGCTCGCCGGGCGTGGCATCGGGCTTGGCGAAGAGCAGGTTCTCGCGGATCGTCTCGTGGAAGAGATGGGCGTCCTGGGTGACCACCCCGATGGTGTCGGTCAACGACGAGAAGGTGGTGTCCTTCACGTCCATCCCGTTGATGGAGATGGTTCCCGAGGTGGCGTCGTAGAGACGGGGGAGGAGCTGGCTGATGGTGGTCTTCCCGGCGCCCGACGGGCCGACCAATGCCACCAGCTGTCCCGGTTCGGCGACGAAGCTCACGTCGAAGAGCACCTGGGACGAGACGCTCGGGTCGAGCACGGCCACCGACTCGAGTGAGGCCAGGGACACCTCTTCGGCGGTGGGGTACGAGAAGTCGACGTGGCTGAACTCGATGCGGGCGGGGCCCGGCGGGATCGGCCGGGCGTCGGGCTTCTCGGCGATCATCGGCGGCAGGTCGAGGACCTCGAAGACCCGGTCGAAGGAGACCAGCGCGGTCATCACGTCGATCTGCACGTTGGACAACGCAGTGAGGGGGCCGTAGAGGCGGACCAGGTACGAGGCCAGGGCGACCACCGTGCCGACCGAGAGCGCACCGTCGACGGCCTGGACCCCGCCCCAGCCGTAGACCAGCGCGGTGGCCAGCGCCGCGGTCAACGACAGGGAGGCGATGAAGAAGCGGGCGTACATGGCCTGGGTGACCCCGATGTCGCGGACCCGGCCTGCCTTCTTCTCGAAGGTCTCCCGCTCCTCCTTGGGCCGGCCGAACAGCTTGACGAGGAGCGCGCCGGACACGTTGAAGCGCTCGTTCATGGTGTTGTTCATCTGGGCGTTGAGCGCGTAGGACTCGCGGGTGATGACCGAGAGCCGGCGGCCGACCCGCTTCGCCGGGAAGACGAAGATCGGCAGGATGATGAGGCTGGCCACGGTGATCTGCCATGACAGGAGGAACATGACGATGAGCACGAGGATGACGCTGATCAGGTTCGACACCACCGACGAGAGGGTGTCGGAGAATGCCTGTTGGGCCCCGATCACGTCGTTGTTGAGCCGGCTGATCAAGGCGCCGGTCTGGGTGCGGGTGAAGAAGGCGAGGGGCATCCGTTGGATGTGCTCGAAGACTTTCGAGCGCATGTCGAAGATGAGTCCTTCGCCGACCTTGGCGGAGACCCAGCGGATGCCGATGGTCAGGCCGGTGTCCACGATGGCGACCACCGCGGCGGTCAGCGACAAGACGATGATCAGGTGCTTGTTGTGCTCCTCGATACCGTTGTTGATGATCGACCGGAACAGGAGCGGATTGATGATCCCGACCACCGCGTCGATGGTCACCAGCACGAGGAACCCGATGAGAATCCTGCGGTAGGGCCGGGCGAACTTGAACATCCGCCGGGTCGTGCCCTTGGTCACGTGCTGCTGGGTGACCGAGTCATCGCGTCGCATGGAACGCATCACCCCGCCGAATTGGCCGCCACCGCCCATCCCGTGGCCACCCATGCCCATGCTCATACGCGTGCTCCTGCGCATGCTCCCGGGCGTGTTCCGGAGGTGGGCTTCATGCCTCGGACCCTACTGTTCGATCGGCCCCGTCCATCCGTGGCCGTGGTCACCCCGGGGTCGGCGGGGCGACGGTTCAGCGCACGAGGCCGCGCCCGTAGATCGGGGGGAGGTCCAACGCGGTGAGGAGGCCGGGGGCTCCTTCCACCACGTCGGGGATGGCGTTCACCAGCCGCATCGCCGTGGCCTTGAGCCCGGCGGTGTTGTGGTCGCCGTCACTGCCCAACAGTTGCAGGTCGAGGGTGTAGTTCGGCTCGCCGGAGATGGTCACCCGGTAGCAGCCGTGACCCGCCGGCTGCGGCCAGGCGGCCCCGAGGTCGTCCTGCAGCCGCGTCACGTGCTCGAGCACGATGACCGCCCGGCCCGCCCGCATGCCCCGCACCTCGAAGTGCAGTGCGGCTGCGGTCCCCTTCTCGATGGTCCCCGAGTCGACCTCGAAGGTCTCGGTGGCCGGTTCCCGCTCGTACCACTCCTCGACGGAGTCCAGCTCGACCTCCAGACCTGCGGCCAGTTGGCGTACAACGCTTCCCCAGGCCATGGTCAGCACGCCGGGCTGCAGGATCATGGGCACGTCGTCGATGGGCCGGCCGAATCCCATGATGTCGAAGATGACCATGGGCTGGTCGTAGGTGGCGTAGTTGAGGATCTCGGCCACCCGAACCTCGTCGATCCGCTCACTGACCCCGCTCAGCACCAAGGGGAGGGCATCGTTGGCGAAGCCGGGGTCCACGCCGTTGACGAAGAGGGAGACGCCGCCTTCGATGGCGGCTTCTCGAACCGGGTCGATCATCGAGTCATCGACGACGCCGTAGGGGTACTGGAGGAAGACCGGCCCACTCGACACCACGTTGACCCCGGCCCGGAGGATGCGTTGCATGTCGCCGATCGCCTCCATCAGCCGGTTGTCGGCCATGGCGGTGTGGACGACCACATCGGGTCTGAGGGCGAGCAGGGCGTCGACGTCGTTGGTGGCGGTCACCCCGAGGGTGCGGCCCAGTCCGGCCAGGGTGCCGGCGTCCTGGCCCACCTTTTCCGGATTGGACACCCACAGGCCGACCAGCTCGAGGTCGGGTCGGGCGTCGATGCCGGCGATGGCGTGGACGCCGACATTGCCGGTGCTCCAGGCGACGACTCGATAGGTCTTGGTCATGAGTTGCTCCTCGGTCGGGGACGTTTTCCGGTTCACACGTCGGGAAGGCCCATGTCGAGGTTGGGGGACTCGATGCCCCCGTCCACCTCGAGGATCTTCCCGGTGATGTACGAGCCGGCCTCGGAGGCCAGGTAGACGACCGCGGCCGCGATGTCCTCGGGGTCGCCGATGCGGCCCAAGGGGGTGCCCGCCTCCAGGGCGACCCGCAACTCGTCGGTCTGCATCACGATGTCGAGCGCCGATGTTGCCACCGAGCCCACGGCGATGGCATTGACCCTGATCCGTGGGGACAGATCGGCGGCGGCCAGCCGGGTGTAGTGGGCCAACGCTCCTTTCGCCGTCCCGTAGGCCAGGTAACCCCGCCCCGAAAGGCGCCCCATGGCCGACGAGATGTTCACCACCGAGCCGCCTCCTCCCTCGAGCATGAGCGGAACGGCCGGCCGGAGCAGGGCGTGGGCGGTCGAAACGTTGAAGTGGAAGGCCTGCTCGAGCCGGTTGGGGGACGTGTCCATGAACGGCCGGGGCATGGCCCCGCCGACATTGTTGACCACCAGGTCGAGGCGGCCGAACGCCTCCCGGGCCCGGTCGACCAGTGCGGCCACGGCATCGAGATCGCTCAGGTCGGCGGGCACGGCCACCGCACGCCGCCCGGCGCCCTGTATCTGCGCGGCCACCTCGGCCAGCTGCTCGGTGGTCCGGGCCGAGATCACCACGTCGGCACCGGCCTGGGCCAGGCCGATGGCCGTGGCCGCGCCGATTCCCCTCCCGGCCCCGGTGACCACGGCCACCTTGTCGGTCAACTGGAAGCGATCGAGAATCATCTGGATGGTTCCCCCCTTGTCTGGGCGACAGTGCTACCAGCCCGGACGGCGCCGCGCCACGTGGGCCGGTCAGGCCGGACGGGAAGACGGGAGTCCGAGTTTGCGATGGTCCCACGACACGGTCCGCTCCACGTTGACCTTGGCCACGATCCGCTTGTTGAGCATGGTCTCGACGAAGGGGCGCAACTCCTCGGTGTACGCCCCGTAGTACCGCTCGAAGAGGTTGACTCCCAACTCGAACATCTTGTCGGGTTCGTCGATGATCTCGGCCCGCCCGACCAACTCCACGCCGCGCAACTCCTCGTAGTAGTCGCCGTCCTCGAACATGCAGGTGATCCTCGGATCGCGTCCGAGGTTGACGGCCTTTTGCGCCTTGGCCTTTGTCTCGATGGCGATCGAGCCGTCGAGGAACCCGTACCACATGGCCACCGCGTGTATGGATCCGTCGTGGTTGAGCGTGCACATGGTCATGGGCCGCCGCTCGTGAAGGAAGGCGTCGATCTCCGCGGGCGACATCCTGATGATGTCGCGCTGCTTGACGCCGTGCCCCATCTGTTGGGGACTCTGCTCTGCACTCATCTGTTCCTCCCCGGAGCGGTTCGTTCGGGCCGCGCCTCCCGGGCAGGTTACCGGGGAGGCTCCGGCTCAGTGCAGAATGAGTCGGTGCCCGGTCCTCTTGATGTCTGCTTCGTCTGCACCGGCAACATCTGCCGATCGCCGATGGCCGCCGTGGTGTTGGTCGAGCTGGCCGCCTCCGCTGCCCTGGCCGACGGCTCATGCCTCGGTGAGCACCTTGTCGTGTCCAGTGCCGGTACCAGCGGCTGGCACGCCGGCGAGCCGATGGACCCGCGGGCCCGATCGGCGCTCGAACGCCGTGGCTACCGCGACCGGGGGCATCGGGCACAGGCCTTCGTCTCGACGTGGTTCGCCACCACCGACCTGGTGGTGTGCATGGATCGTGGCCATCAGCAGACCCTGCTGGGCCTGGCTCGCAAGAACGCCGGCGACGACCGCTTCGACGGCCGTCTGGTCATGTTGCGGGGGTTCGACCCCCGGGCCGGCGGGGCGGTCGACGTCCCTGACCCCTACTACGGCGATGACGTCGATTTCGAGACCTGCCTCGACATGGTGGAGTCGGGCTGCCGGGGCCTCGTGGAGGATCTGGTGGGACGCCTGGGTGCCCGATAACGCCGGCCCGATGGCGCGGACCCGATGGCGCGGACCCGATGGCGCGGGCCCGATCGCGGACCCGATCGCGGACCCGATGGCGCGGACCCGATATCCGGGTGACCGGTAGCAAAGGTTCAATTCCCAGAATTGGCCGAATTATCGACAGGCGGTTCGACGGTCACACTGGGTGGCGGGGACCACACTCAGCTCATTCACAGATTCAGGGCGTACCGTCGAACTGCCGGGCCGGTCGAATGGGTCTCCGCCGTCCTGTTCCCGGCCCGGCCAAAACATCGAACACCTGTTCTGACCTGGGGATTGAGTGTCACACCCTCTTGAAACAATGGGGGTATGAGCGCAGTAGCTAAGACCACGATTTCCAGCCTCAGCAAGAAGATTGTCACCGAGGCCGACGCCTACCTCCACTTGGAGGGGATGCGGTGGGGCGAGACTCCCCGTTGCTCGCACTGTGCCGGGACCACCGTCTACCTGATCGTCCCGAAAAACGGGACCAGCCGGAAGACGGCCACTGGCACCCTGAGCGAGCGTCGGGTGTGGAAGTGCCGGGACTGCAAGAAGCAGTTTTCGGTCCTGACCGGAACGATCATGCACGCCACCAAGATTCCGGTCCGGACGTGGGTCCTGGTCATCTTCGACATGTGCTCCGACAAGAACGGGATCAGTGCCCGTGAGGTCGAGCGGAAGTACGGGGTCACCATCAAGACGGCGTGGCACATGCTCCATCGCATCCGTCAGGCCATGAGCACGGACAGCCTGCTCGGGTCCATGCGAGGCACCATCATCAGCGACGAGACATGGATCGGTGGCGAGCCCAAGAACCGCCACGCTTGGCAGCGTTTCGGGTCCAAGAAGGGCGTTACCGACAAGACTCCGGTGCTGTCGCTGGTCAACCTGGCAACGGGCGAGGTTCGGTCGGCGGTCGTGCCCGACGTAACGGGTAAGACGCTCCGCAAGGTCATCTCCCAACAGGTCGACATGGCGAATAGCGAACTGTTCACCGATGCCGCCTATCACTACCGTGCGCTCTGCAAAGAGTTCGCCTCCCACCAGTGGGTCAACCACACCGACGGCGAGTACGTCCGTGGGCGTGTCACGACCAACATGGCCGAAGGGTTCTTCTCGCAGTTGAAGCGCAGCATCGACGGGACGCACCACCACGTCTCCCCGATGCACCTTCCCCGGTACTTGGGCGAGTTCGATTTCCGGTACTCCACCTGCAAGATGAGCGATTACGGTCGGATGCGGACGCTGGTGAGCAAGATGGACGGACGACTCAGCTATGAGCGTCTGATCAAGTCGTGACCGGGGCACTATTCCCCGCCTATCCAGCGACCGAATCGCTCTCGTTTGGAAAGGGCTGCCTGAGCTTCTCCATCTCCTCCCGTGTCGGTAGTTTGACGCTCACGCACGTCGTTGGCGGTCGTTCGATTTAGTGATCGCGCATTGAACGCCCTAATGGCTGAGTACACCGCCAAAACCAGGAGTACCCAAAATCCCACAACGAAGAACGCATGGTTGTATGGGCTGAGATGGCTAACGGTTCAGTCAACTATCCCGAAAGCCACTGCAGCACCCACGGCTAGGCCCGCAATCGTCCGATCTGTATTTCCCGACCCCCTTTCAAGCATCCGCAACTCGGTTTCCGAGATGTATTCCCCGCTCCGCTCTCCCTGGCTATAGGCGATAGGGACCTCGTCCAGCTAACGGCTGCAGCCGATAAATTGGCCATTTTCGAGAATGCGACCAACCACACTGGTCGGGCTCCGCCCCCCGCCCCGCCCGCTCGCCGGCTCCGCCCCGCCCGCTCGCCGGCTCCGCCCCGCCCGCTCGCCGGCTCCGCCCCATCGCCATCGCCCAGCTCTGCGCCCCGGCCGGTCAGGCGAACGAGACGAACGAATCCTGCTCGAAGGTGCGCATCCGCTCGAAGAGGTCGCGGAGCTCGGAGCGCCGGGATCGGTCGTTGGCCAGGTTGACCAGCTCGTCCGGATCCGAGTCATGGTCGTACCACTCGTGGTCGTTGTCGTCGAAGGCGCAGTCGACGTCGAAGAGCTTGTGGCCGGCGGGCTTGCCCCACAGCCCGGTCGAGGGCTTGCCGCCACCGACCCCGTAGTAGCGGGCGTACTTGGTATGGCCGTCGTAGAACCCGCGCAGGGCATAGCGCACCTTGTTGAGCTCAGTGGTCTGGGCCGAGTCCTGGGCGAACAGGATGTGGTCCCGCACCGAAGCGACAGGATCGGCCAGAACCGGGGACAGGTCGGCCCCCTGCACCGTGGACGCCGCCACGCCGCCGGCCCCGGCCAGCGAGCAGATGGTGGCCGCCAGGTCCACGTGGCTGCCCAACGCCGATGTGACCGAGCCCGGAGTCGTGACCCCCGGGACCTTCACGTAGAGGGGAACCCGCATGATCTCGTCGTAGACGAACGGGCCCTTGGAACGGAGGCCGTGCGAGCCGCACATGTCGCCGTGGTCGGACGTGAAGATGATGATGGTGTCGTCCCACGCCCCAGAGGCCTCGAGGGCGGAGAGCACGGTCCCCATGCTGCGATCGGCCAGCTGTTGGAGATGGACGTAGTAGTCGAGGTGGCGCAGCCACGCACCTTTGTCGTCCGGATCGATGTATCCCCAGAGCCCGTGTTGCTGGTCCCACCGCCACTGCCGATGGGCCTCGGGTTTGGTGTGGAGGTCATCGTCGAAGTTCGCCGGCAGCCGGTCGACCACCTCCGGGTAGGGCTCGGAGAAGATGGGGAGCGGGTCATCGTCCTTCCAGGCGGCGGACTCGAGCACCGAGCGGATGGCGGCCACGTCGTCGGGGTGGCGTTCCCGGTAGCCGGGCTGGTCCACGGGAAACCACATCACGTCGTGGGGGTTGACCAGGGCCACGGTGAGGAACCAGGGATCGGCCGCCCCGGGACCGGTCCCCCCGGAGCCGGGCCTCCCGGAGCCGGTTCCCCCGGAGGGCTTGGCGTTCTTCTCGAGCCAGTGGGCGGCGTTGGCGGCGATGATCGGGTCGAAGTGGACCCCGGTCCCCGCCCATCCCATGAAGTGGCGGTCGTTGCCGTCCCAGTCGGCGAAGCCGTAGGCCTCCATGTCCGGGCTGGGCGAGTGTGACAGATGCCACTTCCCGATGTACGACGAGCGGTAGCCGGCGCCGCCGAGCAGCGAGCCGAGGGTCGGCGTGGAGGTGGGCAGCTCGACGTGCTCGGGCATGATCACGTTGTCCAGCACCCCGTGGCCCTCGAGGTAACGGCCCGTGAACAAGCTGGCCCGGCTCGGGGAGCAGGGGGAGGAGTGGGTGAAGTAGTCGGTGAACTCGAGCCCTTCGGCCCTGAGGCGGTCGCGCCACGGGAGCGAGACATCCGGCGGGAGCCACGACCGCTGCCGTTCCTGATCGGAGACGAGGAGGAGGATGTTGGGTCGCGTGGTTGTCGACTCGGCCATGGGTGCCACGGTAGCGCTGCGGGATCCGTCCGACCCCCGCAGCGCGGCTGTTGGCGCTCAAAAGTGAAATGTGTTCTACTTTCCCAAAAACCAGAATCGACGAGTTGTGGGGGGAGAATCGGGATGCCCGAGAGCGAAGTGCTGCATGCGAGTCACCGCCTCGAATATCCGTATTCGCGTTCGGTGGGGCCGGTTATCGGGGCCTTCCTGACCGGGCTCCGCGACGGGAAATTGTTCGGGGTACAGGGGTCGGGAGGATCGGTCATCGTCCCCCCGACCGAGTACGACCCCACCACCGGGGAGGACACCGGGGAGATCGTGGAGGTGGGGCCGGGCGGTGCGGTCGAGTCCTGGGCCTGGGTCTCCCGTCCGCTGCCCAAGCACCCGCTGCAGCGTCCGTTCGCCTGGGCGCTCATCCGTCTGGACGGGGCCGACACCGCCCTCCTCCACGTCGTCGACAGCGGCGGTCCGGACAACCTGTCGAGCGGTGACCGGGTGACCGTGCGATTCCGGCCGGTCTCGGAACGGATCGGGGCCATGGCGGACATCGAGGCCTTCGTGCCCGAGGAAACCTTCGTGCCCGAGGAAAAGAAAGAAGGGGCCGCCTGATGGGCCCGGAGACCGACGCCACGGATCTGGGCCCGGTGTCCACCCTGGCCACTCCGATCCGCCTCGACTTCGAATTCACCCCCGGGGTGGCCCAGTCCCGCTTCCTGCGCGGTCTCGAGCAGGGCAAGTTCATGGGCCAGCGCTGCTCCGTCTGCGGAAAGGTCTACGTCCCCTCGAGGGGCTCGTGCCCGACCGACGGGGTGCCCACCACGGAGGATGTCGAACTGGCCAATGTGGGCACGATCACCACCTACTGCGTGGTCAACGTTCCCTTCGCCGGGCAGTCGATCGAGATCCCCTACATCTGTGCCCAGGTCCTGCTCGACGGGGCCAACCTCTCGTTCATGGGGCTCATCCAGGAAGCCCCGACCGACCAGATCCGCATGGGGATGCGGGTCGAGGCGGTGTGGGTGGATCCGGACCAACTCACCCCGTCACTGGCCTCGGTCAAGTACTTCCGGCCCAACGGTGAGCCCGACGCCGAGTACGAGACCTACAAGGACTACCTGTGAGCGCCGCCGCCCGAACCAACCGGCCCGTGTCCGTCGCCTCGTTCGCACAATCGCAGAACGTTCGCCGTGACGAGGAGCACAACGAGGTCGAGATGCTCATGCCGGTGATCGCCGAGGTGTTCGGCAACATCGGGATCACCAAGGACGACGTCGACTTCATCTGCTCGGGCTCGACCGACTACCTGATCGGTGGCCCGTTCAGTTTCGTGATGGCCCTCGACGCGGTGGGGGTGTGGCCGCCGAGGGCCGAGAGCCACGTCGAGATGGACGGGGCCTGGGCCCTCTACGAGGCCTGGGTGCTTCTCCAGGAGGGTGAGATCGATGCCGCCCTGGTCTACAGCTTCGGGCGCTCGTCGCTCGGCAACCTCAACGAGATCCTGACCCTCCAGCTCGATCCGTACTACATGGCCCCCCTGTGGGCCGACCCGGTCAGCCTGGCCGCGCTGCAGGCCCGTGCTCTCATCGACGCGGGCAAGGGCACCGAGCAGGAGTTCGCCGCCATCGCCGCCCGCAGCCGGAAGGACGCCATGTCCAACCCCAAGGCGCAGGTGGCCAAAGACGTACCCGTCGAGAAGTTGCTGGAGGACGAGTATGTGGTCTCACCATTGAGGCGCCACACCCTGCCGCCCATCACCGACGGCGCAGCCGCCATCGTGTTGGCGGCAGGGGACAAGGCCGCCCGGTGGTCGAAGAACCCGGCGTGGATCACGGGGTTCGACCACCGGATGGAGTCCCACTCGCTCGGCGCCCGCGACCTGACCACGTCGCCGTCGACGACCAAGGCCGCAGAAGTGGCCGGCCTGGCCGACAGCCGTGTCGACGTGGCCGAGATCCATGCCCCCTACGCCCACCAGGAGATCATCCTGCGGGACGCACTCGGACTCGACGACACCGTCATCATCAATCCTTCCGGCGGCCCGCTGGCTGCCAACCCGATCATGTCGGCCGGCCTCATCCGCATCGGTGAGGCGGCCACCCGGATCTCCTCGGGCCAGGCCCACCGGGCGGTGGCCCACGCCACATCGGGCCCGTGCCTGCAACAGAACCTCGTCTGTGTCCTGGAGGGTGAGTGATGGCAGAGCGTTGCGCAGTCATCGGCGTGGGCCAGACCCACCACAAGGCCAAGCGGGAGGACGTCTCCATCGCCGGCCTGGTGCGGGAGGCGGCCAAGATGGCCCTGGCCGACGCCGATCTGACGTGGACCGATGTCGACGCCGTGGTCATCGGGAAGGCCCCGGACATGTTCGAGGGCAACATGATGCCCGAGCTGTACCTGGCCCCCGCTCTCGGCGCCGTGGGCAAGCCCATGATCCGGGTGCACACCGCGGGCTCGGTGGGAGGATCGACCGCCCTCGTGGCCGCCCACCTGGTGTCGGCGGGGATCCACAAGCGGGTCCTGACCGTGGCCTACGAGAAGCAGTCCGACTCGGACGCCATGTGGGCGCTCTCGGTGCCCCAGCCCTTCGCCGCCCCGCTGCTGGCCGGGGCGGGGGGATACTTCGCCCCCCACATCCGTGCCTACATGCGCCGGTCGGGGGCGCCCGAACACATCGGTCGGATGGTGGCGGTCAAGGACCGGCAGAACGCCATGCGAAACCCGTACGCCCACCTGCACCTGGCCGACATCGACATGAAGATGGTCGAGGACTCGATGATGCTGTGGGACCCGCTCCGCTATCTCGAGGCCTGCCCGTCCTCCGACGGCGCCGCGGCCATGGTGTTGGCGGCCGAGGACGCGGTGTCCGGAGCGTTCCCACCGGCATGGATCCACGGGACGGCCATGCGGTCCGAGCCCACCATGTTCGCCGGCCGCGACCAGGTCAATCCGCAAGCCGGCCGGGACTGCTCGGCCGACGTCTACGCCCAGGCCGGTATCACCGATCCGCGCCGGCAGATCGACGTGGCCGAGGTGTACGTGCCGTTCAGCTGGTACGAGCCGATGTGGCTGGAGAACCTCGGCTTCTGCGACCTGGGCGACGGATGGAAGCTGACCGAGTCAGGTGCCACCGCCTTCGACGGGGACATCCCGTGGAACACGTCGGGAGGTGTGCTGTCGTCGAACCCGATCGGTGCGTCGGGGATGCTCCGGTTCCTCGAGGTGGCCATGCAGGTGAGGGGCCAGGCCGGCGAGCACCAGATCGACGGGGCGAGGCTGGCTCTCGGCCAGGCCTACGGCGGGGGTTCGCAATTCTTCTCCATGTGGGTGGTCGGGAGCGACAAGCCGTAACGGGACGGACCGTCGCCGCAGGAGCGGCCCCGTCGTCGCCGGCCACGCTGGTGGCGCGCGGGCTGACCCATGACCGTGGTGGGCGTACCGTCCTCGATCAGGTCTCCCTGACGGTCGGCCCCGACAGCCGGATCGGGGTGGTCGGCCCGAACGGCGTCGGCAAGTCGACCCTCCTCCAGCTGTTAGCCGGCGTCATCGCACCCGACGAGGGTCAGATCGCCCTGGACCCGCCGAGGGCCACGCGTGGGTACCTGTCCCAGGAGCATGAGGTCGTCACCGGCGAGACGGTCAGGCGGGCGCTGACCCGTCGCACCGGCGCCCGGGCCGCCGAATTGGAGCTGACCGAGGCCGCCGCGGGCCTGGCCGAGGGAACCGGTGCCGCCGAGCACCGCTACGAGGTCGCGCTCGACCGGTTCAATTCGTTGGGAGCCGCCGATCTGGACGCGCGGATCGACGATGTCCTCAACGGGCTCGGCGTCGGCATCGACCTGGCCGAGGTCGAGGTGGCGTCGTTGTCGGGCGGCCAGGAGGCCAAGGTGGCGTTGGCCGCCATCGAGCTCTCGCTCTTCGACATCACCCTGCTCGACGAGCCGACCAACGATCTCGACTTCGAGGGGCTCGGACGACTCGAGGCATGGGTCCGATCGCGCCGTGGTGGGACGGTCATCGTCTCCCACGATCGCGACTTCCTCGAGCGGACAGTGACGACGGTGCTCGAGCTCGATCCCCACAGCCGCTCCGCCCGTCAGTACGGGGGTGGGTGGAGCGGCTACCTGGCGGAACGCGAACACGCCGACCGCCACGCCTCCGAGGCCTACGAGCGCTACGACCGCCAGCGACGTCAACTGGAGGGCCGGGCCGAGCGGCAGCGCCAGTGGGCCACGAGCGGTGTCCGCCGGGAGTCCCGGAACCGGCGCGACAACGACAAGGCGCAACGCGACTTCCGGATCAACCGCACCGAGAAGCTGGCGGCCAAGGCGCGCCAGACCGAGCGGGCCATGGACAACCTCGAAGTGGTGGAGAAGCCGTTCGAGGGGTGGGACCTGCGGTTCACGATCGAAGAGTCGGCACGGGCCGGCGCCGTCGTGGCCCGGCTGGACGGTGCGGTCATCGAGCGGGGCTCGTTCCGGATGGGACCCGTCGACATCGAGATCGACTGGGGGGAGCGGGTGGCGCTGACCGGGGCCAACGGGACGGGAAAATCAACGCTGGTCTCGGCGCTGCTGGGTACCCTGCCGCTGGCCGCCGGATCCCGGTGGATGGGACCGAGCGTGGTGGTGGGGGAGCTGGGCCAGGACCGCCGGGCCATGGGTGGCGACCGCGACCTGGTCTCGACGGTGACGGAACGGTGTCAGCTCCCCCCGGCCGAGGCGAGGTCGTTGCTGGCCAAGTTCGGGCTGGACGCCGACCACGTGACCAGACCGAGCAGCTCACTTTCGCCCGGCGAGCGGACCCGGGCCGAACTGGCCGTGTTCCAGGGGCGGGGCGTCAATTTCCTGGTCCTGGACGAGCCCACCAACCATCTCGACCTGCCGGCGATCGAGCAGCTCGAGTCGGCGCTGGCCGCGTTCGGGGGCACCTTGCTGCTGGTCTCCCACGACCGTCAGCTGCTCGCGTCGGTGGACATCTCACGCTCGCTCGAGCTCACGTACGGTACGTGAAGACCTGACGAGCGGGAGGTACACCGATGATGACCGCAGTCACCGACGCCTGGCACACGCTGGTGCCGCCCCGCGGCGACAGACACGGACCGCTGGCCCCGCTCCTGGTGGCCCTCACCGTGGTCACCGGCCTGGTGGACGCATTCAGCTATCTGGTCCTCGGCCATGTCTTCGTGGCCAACATGACGGGCAACGTGGTATTTCTGGCCTTCGCCCTCACCGGCGCCAAAGGGTTCTCGATCGGCGCCTCGCTGGCCGCCCTGGCCGCGTTCTTCATCGGCGCCTTGTTGCAGTGGGCGGCTGGTCTCGCATTCCGGACCTCGGCGGGGCAGGATGCTGGCGGTGTCGACCACCTTCCAGGCCGGGCTGGTGGCGGTGGCCCTCGTGTTCGGATGGAGCGTGACCGACGTCGGCACCGGTGCGTCCCGCTACGTCCTCATCGGACTGATGGGACTGGCCATGGGGTTGCAGAACGGCACGGCCCGCAAGTTGGCCGTGCCCGACCTGACCACGACCGTGCTGACCCAGACCATCGTCGGTGCGGCATTCGACGGCCGTCTGGCCGGCGGGACCAACTCACGGATCGGCCGGCGCGGGCTCTCGGCCCTGGCCATGTTCGCCGGCGCCGTGGTCGGTGCCGTCTGCGTCCTCCACCTGGCCAAGCCCGCCGGTCTGGGCTTCGCCCTGCTGGTGCTGGTGCCGGTGGCCGTCATCGCCGGCCGGCTGTCGAGGTCACACCCCGTCTGGGACGTGGCCACCTGATCCGGATCCGGTCAGCCGGTCCGGTCGAAGACATCCTTCCCGAAGGTGGCGCTCACCGTTTTGGCCTGGCCCAGCTTGGGCAGGCCGAAGATGTCCTCGATGGTGGCCAGGGTCGAGTAGTGGTTGTACGGGACAGCGCTCACCGTCCCGCCCTTGATGAACGGGGAGATCAGCACGGTGCCGATGCGGCCACCCCCCGGACCGGTGATCCCGGGCTGGGCCGAGGCCGGGCCGGGCATCTCGTTGCAGCACGCGGTGGCGTCGGCCGGGTTCCCGTTGTCGGTGTCGGCCTCGTCGAAGGTGACCTCGAGCAGGCCGTTCTCCTTGAAGGCCGGCGAGGCGGTGATGAGCGGCACCCAGGTCTGCAGGAAGGTGTCGATGTTGGTCAACGGCGATGGCGATGCCTGCTGGTTGATGCAGGGGGCGTCGTGCCCGTCGTAACAGAGGTTGGGGGTGATGAAGCTGAAGTTGGGTGTGGTCGACACCGACTTGAGATCGGCGGCCAGCCCGGTGACCCCCTTCGGGGTGCCGGCCGGCATGGTCCCGGCGGTGGTACCGAGCGGCACCACGCGGGCGTCGCAGTAGGCGGTGTCGTCGATGATCGAGTGGAAGTAGACGAAGGGGTTGTGGCGGGCGGCGTACCCGTCCCCGGGCACTGCCGTCTCGGTCTTGTCGGGTGTCCCGATGGCGGCGTGTCCGCACACGGCCGACTCACGCGATGGGACGTTGCCCATGTCCTGCATGTAGCCCTTCCACGTCAGGTGCGCCTGGGTCAGCTGGTTGGCGAGCGTGGTGACCGAATCGGGGAAGACGCAGCCCGAGTCCGAGATCTGGCCGTCGGCGGCCAGGGTGGCGGTCGGGGGGAAGTCGACGAAGTCGATGCAGTCGGCCTGGTTCAGGGGATTGGGCGCCTGTCCCGAGACGAGCGCGACGTAATTGTCGTTCGAGAAGTGCCCGATGGCGTAGTAGTTGGTCAGGAGCGCTCCTGCAGCCGGCAGGGTCGTGGCCAGGTACGGGTCGTTGAACGGGGTGCCGAAGGTGACGTCGTACCCCTCGTTCTCCAGGACGATCACGAACACGTGACGGATGCCGGGCAGGCCGCTGGCGGACAGCGTGGCCGGCGTGGTCGGTGAAGACGCGCCGGAAGAGGGTGTGGCCCGGGTCGACGAGGTGGTACCGGCACTGTTCGGGCTCGACGAGCAGGAGACGGCCAGGAGGGCGAACGCGCCGAGGAGGACGACGGCCGACCAACGGCGGGACGTGGAATCCGAGGGGAGCGGGGTCGGGAGCGGGAGCATTGGTGATTTCTACCCCACCGGGGGTCACCTTGCCGCCGACCGTGGGCATCGCATCGCCGATCCGCCCGTGGGGTCGGAGGCCCGAGGTCCACCACCCGGGGTCCCCGGTGGCGTCCCGGCCGGCGGCCGGCGGGCCGGTACACTCGGGCTGGTTCACCGAGCTTCCGGAGGCATCACGTGAAGATTGTTGTCGATTACGACGAGTGTGCCAGCAACGCTGTCTGCATGGGGATCGCACCCGAGGTGTTCGAGGTGCGCGATGACGGATTTCTGTACGTGCTGAACGAGAACCCGGGTGAGGAATTGCGCGAGAAGGTCCGCCAGGCAGCCAACGGTTGCCCCACCGGTGCCATCACCATCGTCGAGGACGAGTAACCGGGGGGTGTCGGAAGAGACCCCGAGGGTCCGCTTCGCCCCGTCGCCCACGGGCTACTTCCACGTCGGCAGTGCCCGGACGGCGTGGTTCAACTGGTTGGTGGCTCGTCAGTCGGGCGGCACCTTCGTGCTCCGCATCGAGGACACCGACGCCGAGCGGGGTCGCGAGGAGTGGGTGGACGGGATCATCTCGGCCATGCACTGGCTGGGCATGGACCCCGATGAGGGCCCGTTCCGCCAGTCGCTGCGCACCGATCGCTACCGCCAGGCCGTCGACGCGCTGTGGGAGGCCGGGTACCTCTATGCGTGCGACTGCACCCGCACGGAGATCGAGGCCCGCAACAAGGCGAACGGGATCCTGACTCCGGGCTACGACGGCTTCTGCCGCCACCGCGGGCTGGCCCGCGGCGGCGGAAGGGCCCTCCGGTTCCGCACCCCCGACGAGGGAACGACGATCGTGCGGGATGTGATCCGGGGCGAGGTCGAGTTCCCCTGTGCGGCCATGGACGACTTCGTGGCCGTGAAGGCCAACGGCGCCCCCCTGTTCGTCCTGGCCAACGTGGTCGACGACATCGATATGTCCATCACCCATGTCATCCGCGGCGAAGACCTGCTGCCCACCACGCCCAAAGGGGTGTTGGTGTGGGAGGCGTTGCTCTCGATGGGCTGGACGACCGACGGATCGACCGGCACGGGGCCCGTGCCTGCACCGCCGCTGCCGGTCTTCGCCCACCTGCCCATGCTGGTCAACGAGCAGCGGAAGAAACTGTCCAAGCGCCGGGACCCGGTGGCTGTCGAGTCGTACCGGGACCAGGGGTACCTGCCCGCCGCCTTCGTGAACTACCTGAGCCTGCTCGGGTGGAGCCCTCCCGGGGGCCAGGAGATCTTCGACGTCGGCCAGATGCTCGAGTGGTTCCGCCTGGAGGACGTCAACCATTCCCCGGCCTTCTTCGACGTGGTCAAGCTCACCCATATCAATGGTGAGTACATCCGGGCCATGCCGACCGGGGCGTTCATCGAGGCGTGTCGGCCCTGGCTGACCGGTGACCGTGTGCCGTGGCCGGAGTCGAGCTTCGACGAGGCAGTGTTCGCCGCCCTGGCCCCAGTGGTCCAAGAGCGGGTGGCCGTCCTCAGCGAGGTCCCGGCCATGGTCGACTTCATGTTCCTCGACACCCCGCCCATCGACGACGAGGCATGGGCCAAGGCCATCGCCACCGACGACCTGGCCGTCACCATCCTGTCGGGGGCCGCCGAGGCCTACCAGGAGCTCCTCGCCGACAGCTGGACCAACGACGCCCTCCATGCCGCCACGCTGGCCGTGGGCGAGAGTGTGGGCCGCAAACTGGGCAAGGCCCAGGCGCCCATCCGGGTGGCGGTCACCGGCCGACGGGTGGGTCCTCCGCTGTTCGAGGCCCTCGAAGCACTCGGGCCCGAGCGGACCCTGGACCGCTTGCGGGCGGCCATCGGCCGGGCCGGGGCCGACCCGGGCTCGTGAGACCTCCCGGTCCGCGGCCGCAGAGCCCGGTGCGCTGAAGCGCGTGGGGATCCTGGCCACGCTGACCGGGCTGCGACTGCTGCGGTTCATCCTCCGGGTCGTCGCCTTTGTGGTCACGCTCATCCTCATCTACCTGGTGGTGACCGCGGTCCAGGTCTGGATGACGAGCCGGCGCTACGAGCCGAGGTTGGCCGGAGCCATCGTCGTGATGGGCGCGGCGCAGTACGACGGGGTCCCGTCTCCCGACCTCGCCTCCCGGCTCGACGAAGCGGAGATCCTGTGGCGCCAGCACCTCTCCTCCACCATCATGGTCACCGGGTGGAAGGAGCCCGGCGACCACTTCACCGAGGCGCAGGCTTCGGAGCGCTACCTCGTGGCCGCCGGCATCCCCGGCCGGGACATCCTGGAGGCAGGAGGGAGCAACACATGGGAGAGCCTTTCCGATGCGGCTCCGGCCCTGTTGGCCCGGGGCGACCGGACGGTCCTCATCGCCAGCGACCCCTTTCACGAGGCGCGGTGCCTGGCCATTGCATCCTCCCTGGGTCTGACCGCGTACCCGACGCCCACGCGGAGCTCGCCGATCAAGGGCTTCTCGACGATCCCCTACTTCGCCAAGGAGACGGTCGGGATGGCGATCGGCCGGATCATCGGGTTCAACCGGCTGAGCTGGCTCCATGCGTCGCTCGGGCTGACCGCGGCCGGTACCGCGAACGTGACACCGTCGCGGTGATCGACCAGCCCCGGACGTGGGCGGGGGCCGGCCGATGAACAGGAATGTGCTGTTCATCACCGTGGACCAGTGGCGGGGTGACAGCCTGTCGGCCCTCGGTCACCCGGTGCTGACCACTCCGGCCCTCGACCGCCTGGCCGCGGAGGGCACGCTGTTCGCCAACCACTGGGCCAACGCCGCCCCCTGCGGACCGTCGCGGGCGTGCCTCTACACGGGCACCTACCTGCACCACAACCGGTCGGTGCATCAACGGCACCCCGCTCGATTCCCGTTTCACCACCATCGCCCTGCTGGCCCGGGAGGCCGGTTACGACCCCGTGCTGTTCGGGTACACCGACACCAGCCTCGACCCCCGGACCCTCCCGGCGGACGACCCCCGCCTCCGCTCGTACGAAGAAGTGCTGCCCGGCTTCCGGGCGGTGGTCCACGAGCCGTGGGAGGCCGGAAGCCAGCAGTGGGGGCGATGGCTGGCATCCCAGGGCGTCGACGTCCCGGCCATTCCCCAGGATCTCTACCAGCCGATCCCGGACTTCCCCGGGGCCGACAGGCACGGGTCGACGTGGGCACCGGCCCGGTTCCGGGCCGACCAGTCGGAGACGGCCTTCATGGTCGGGGCGCTGACCGACTGGTTGGACCAGAACGGGGCCGACCCGTTCTTCGTCCATGCCTCGTTCATCCGGCCCCACCCGCCGCGCCGTAATCCTGCCGGCTACCACGACCTCTATGACGCCGATGACATGCCGCCCTTCATCGCCGCACCGACCAAGGCGGAGGAGGCGGCCGCCCACCCGGTCAACCGGGCCCTCATGTACCTTCCCTTGTCCGGTGCACCCGAGGACGAGGTCGAACGCCGGCAGATGCGGGCCACCTACCACGGGGCCCAAAAGGAGGTCGACGATCAGCTGGCCCGGCTGTTCGGCTATCTGGACGGATCGGGTCTGACCGAATCGACACTGGTGGTCCTCACCAGCGACCACGGCGAGATGGGTGGCGATCACTGGTTGTTCGAGAAGCTCGGCTACTGGGACGAGTCCTTCCACGTGCCCTTGATCGTCCGCGACCCCGACCCCGCAGCGTCGCCGGGTCGGGGTCGGGTGGTCGATGCGTTCACGGAGTCGGTGGACGTGCTGCCCACGATCTGCCGTTGGTTGGGCATCGACGTGCCGTTGCAGGCCGACGGCTTCGCGCTGCAGCCGTTCATCACCGGGGACGGGATCGGGGACGGGGCCGGGCGGTGGGCCCCGCAGCACTGGCGCACCGAAGCCCACTGGAGTTGGAACTTCTCCAACCCGGCCACCCGGGCGGCCGAGCGCTTCTTCGCCCTGCCCATGGCCCACTGCGCCCTCGACGTGGTCCGCGGGTCCGATGTGAAGTACGTACAGTTCGCCGCGGACGCTGCGGTCCTACCCCCGCTCCTGTTCGACCTGAGAGCCGACCCCGGCCAACTGCACGACCTGGCATCGGACGACGGGGCCGCGGAGCGGGGGTGGTTGGCCGCCCAGCGTCTCATGCAGTGGCGCATGCGCAACGACGACCGGACGCTCGCCGGCACCCTGCTCACGGCAACCGACGGGGTCGTGTCGGCCAGGGACGAGTGGCGTTGACCCGGAGCCGGGTGGCGGCCGGGTCAGGTGGCGGCCGGGCGGAGTCAGGTGGCGGCCGGCCTCAGTCAGATGGGGTGCTGGCCTAGGCGGGTCACGCGGGGTGCTGGCGTACCGGCGGGCTCTGGTCGAGCAGCAGGCCGGGAAGGTCGGCCACCGAGTCGATGAGGTGGGTATGGGGCGCTCTGGCCAGCTCGGACCTCGAGTGGGCCCCGCTGAGGACGCCGATGACCATCGAGGCCCCGGCGCGAGCCCCGGCCAGCAGGTCGCTGGAGGTGTCCCCGACGACGGCCACTTCGGCCACGTCGTCGATTCGCAGCCGGAGCACGGCGGTGAGGACCATGTCGGGCCACGGCCGCCCCCGGCCCGCGTCAGCCGGCGACAGCACGAGGTCGACCAGCCCCTCCCATCCCAGCGCGGCGACGATGCGGTCGCGGGTGGCCGGGGAGAAGCCGGTGGTGAGACACAGCCGCATGCCTGCGTCCCGGAGAGCCGTCAGGCAGGACTCGGCCCCGGGGATGGCCCATACCTCGCCCCGGTCGACGGCACCGTCGAAGGCGTCCTCGAAGGCCGCATTGGCCTGCTCGGCCAGGTGCCTGTCGCCACCGAGCAGCTCGGTGAACACGGTGATCTTGGACTGGCCCATGGTGCGACGGATGTACTCCTGGGGATCCCCCCTGAGCCGCCCTGCGGTCAGTCCGACGGCGTCGAGCGCGTGCTGGAAGGCCTCCTCGACGGCGCCATCATCGGCCACCGTGGTGCCGGCCATGTCCAGGGCCACCAGCCGGATCGGGGGTTTCACGCGGTCACCTCGTCCCAGGTCTGCTCGGCGATCGCCGGGGACAGGGTCATTCCCCGTCCTGCCGGCCCGGTGACCACCCAGACCGCCGGCTCGATGCATCGGCGATAGCAGATGCCGCCGTCCGTGACCGCGCTGTACACGCCGGCCCAACGACGGACCACGGGCGGAAGGTCCCAGCCCAGGATGGATTCCGCCCGGCCGCGGAGGCGGTCGTAGGGGGATTCGTCGACCGCGAAGTCGAACGGCTCCTCGTAGACGTGGGTGTCCCCGATGGTGAGGCCACCGCCGGCCCGCTGCACCAACAGCAGCTGCATCGCCCACTCGGCCGTCTCCGGTCGTGGCGCGCCCAGCGAGGTGCGGCCCGGAAGGTCGAACGCGGGGTAGTAGCGCATCGAATCGGCGTCGGCGATGGCGGTGGCGATCCGCTCGGTGGTGGGTGCGGTCTGCATCATCTGGAGCCGGCACCGGCGGAGGGGCGCCGCAGCCAGGTCGGCACCGACCCGACCGCCGAGCCCGGACAGGCGGTCGCCGATGCACAGGACCACCAGCGATCCCACGTGAGCGGTACCCAAGTGGTCGATGACGCCCGGTCCGGCACTGTCGGCCACTCCGGCGGTTTGCACATCGATGGCCTGCCGGCCCGGCAGCCAACGGTAGCTGCCGGTCGCCTCGAGCAGTTGACGGAGCGCACCCAACACCGAGCCGGGCTCGACCACGGCGTCCATGCCACACCAGAGGCCGCCCACGATGTCGCCTTTGATGGCCGGATTGAGATCGCGCACACCGGTCGCGTCGAGGAGCTCGAACCCGCGGCTCGAGGCGTCCGGCTGTTGCACGGCTTCGGCCATCAGGGCGAGCTCGGAATCGTCGCCGGCCACCGTGAGCGAGCCGTCGGCTCTGAATCCGATGCCGGGTGCGCGCCCGGCGATGTCCGCCCACAGCCGGCGGGCCCGCAAGGCCAGGTCCAGTTCAGGCCCGGGAGCCCGCCCGCTCACCCACAGGAGCCCGAAATTGCGCACCGAGGCCCGGCGGGGCCCGGCGTCGGCCTCGAGGTGGATCACCTCCCAGCCGCGTTGGCATGCCTGCAGGGCATGCATGGTCCCGACGACCCCGCCGCCCACGATCACCACACGTTCCGTGCTCATCCGACCTCGATCGTAGTAATTCCCTGGCGGGAGGGGCCCACCGGGCCACAGGATCGGTGGAGGCGCCCGTCAGGAGCCGGCCTCACACCTCGCCCGGGTGGGCTAAATTGACCATTCGCCCATTCGGGGGTGGCGCAACTGGCAGCGCGCATGATTCTGGTTCATGAGGTTGGAGGTTCGAGCCCTCCCCCCCGAGCGCTCACGGTGCTCTCCCTCGGGAGCGTTGTGGCAGGTTTGAAAGAAGTCGCGAGCTGTTCCGACAGGAGCGGCTCATCAGGGTCCCATCGTCTAGAGGCCTAGGACACCACCCTCTCAAGGTGGAGACACGGGTTCGAACCCCGTTGGGACTGCTCGGGAAATGCCTGGTCAAACCTGCTATCGGATCGCGCCGAGGCTGTGTCGAATTCGTCCGTTGCGCGCGAATATCGCGCGAATCGATGGGGATAACCGGGGCCAGTCGGCTCATCTCGGCGAGTGCCTCGGCAATGGTCCGGTCACGGGTCATCGTGGCGTGCTGGTAGCGCAAGGCGGCGGCATTGGACTTGTGGCCCCCGCGATGCATGAGCTCGGCGGTTGTGGCACCGGCGGTCGCAATCCAGGTCAGGCCCGAGTGGCGGAGATCGTGCAGCCGAAGGTCTGGGCGACCAACCTCCGTGCGGGCGGCGGCCCACTTGGCCTGGAGCACATGTGGACGCAAAGGCCCGCCCTTTTCGCCGGTGAGCACCAGGGCGTCGGCCTCCGGTCTCACGTAGTTGGCCAGGTGATCGCGAATCAAGGGAATCAGGTTCGGCGGAATGGCCAATATTCGGCGACCAGCATCCGTCTTCGGCTCCTTGACGATCGTGGTCCCCTTGGTGCCGGTGCCTCGGGTCAGAGCGATCGTGACGGTTCGGTTCATCAGATCAATATCGCCGCGACGCAAGCCAAGGAGTTCGCCACGACGGAGTTGGCACCAAGCAGCAAGGGCAGGAGCGATGCGCATCCGGGCGGGCATGGCGTCCGTGAGGGCCTCTACTTCCACGACGGTAGCGATTGGACGCTCAGCTGCGTTCTCGGCACTTGCCCCTTTGACCACGCAGGGATTCCGGGTGATCAGCTCATCGGCGATGGCAGTTCGCATCATGGTGGAGAGCAGCCGGTACGCCTTCGCTGCGGTCGACGGATGTCGCTGGGCGAGCTCGGCGTTCCACGTCCTAACATCGATGGGTGTTATCAATGCGATGGTCGTCGTTCCAAATCTCGGCAGGATGTGCCTGTCGAGCACGTCACGGTACAGCTCACTTGTGCGCTGAGCCAGGCCCGTTCGTTGTCGGAGCCAGAGGTTTGCGTATTCGGTGAGAGTGACCCGTCCGTGGCGAGGATCTACGGCAACGCCGCGAACCTTGTCGGCCTCCGTCGTGTTGGCGAACGCATCAGCATCGTGCTTTCGTTTGAAACGACGCGTGACCACCCGACCGCCAATTCGGGGGCGTGTCTCGTATCTGATCTGCCCACTCGGGAGCACGATCTTGTTCACTTTTGCCACCCTGGGCTCCTGTGCTTGTAAAAGGGTTAGCTTCCCCTGCTGCTACTGAGAGCGGGGCTGAGAACCAATCTGAATGGCCTCTCAGCCCCATCTGCGACGACACAGGGGAGTCGGGTTTCTACTGATGCGATCTGAACATCGGTTCCTACGAGGGACACCCCTGCGACTCGCGGAGGCGCACCGCAATTGGACCGTGCCATTTACGCTTTTTCTGCGACAACGACCATGGTCCGCTCGATGACGGATCGCACGGTGCTGGCGTACCAACGCTGGCCGCCGTGCGCGGTGGCGATGCCATCAGCGTTGAGGTCGCGGGCGATGGCGGACAGTGAGTCGCCACGGTGACGGGCGTCGATGATCCTGGCAACCACGTCATCGGGGAGAACCACCGGCCGACCCAGGGTGATCCCTGCGGCCTTCTTCGCAGCCAGGGCATCGCTAGTCCGTGCTCCGATGGCTCGACGTTCCCACTGGGCCACCGCGGCCATGATCGTCGCGACCAACTCGCCCGCTGGGCTGGTGGGGTCCAGGCCGAGGTCCAGGGCCACGAGCGCCCACCCCTCACGTTGCCCCTGGGCCAGCAGGTTGGCTGCATCGATGACTGACCGGGTTGCTCGGTCCAGCTTTGCCACCACCAGAGCGCCAGCGGTACCGGTGGCGAGGAGGTCGAGGGCGTGAGCCATGCCGGGGCGGGAGAGGTTCTTGGCTGAATAGCCAGCATCCTCGACCATCTCGACGAGTACCCATCCCTTCTGGCCACAATGGGCCTGAATGGCGGCGCGCTGGCTGTCGAGGGACAGCCCGCTATCGGCCTGTTCGGAGGTCGAGACGCGGATGTACCCGATGACGGTGGTGGGGTCTGCGACGGGGCGATTTCGCTTGGCCATGAGCAAGTCATACACGAAACGACCGTTTAGTGTAAGTCCTCAATGTCATGACGGTTTGTCCTCGGCCCGGTCGGGCTCGCCGGACAGTGACCGCAGAGCCATCGCCGCGCCCTCCAGCTGGGCCACTACGCCGGCAGGCGCGTCCATCTCGTCGGACTCGATCTTGGCTACGAGGGTGGCGATGATGTCGGCTGCCCTCTGGATGTCGAGGTCACTCAGGTTCATCGGTGCCCAGACCTACACCGCGAGAACACGGTTCGACACGGGCATGAGTGCACTACACCTGGCCTAGGTCCGAATGGGGGAGTTCCATGGCCTGGTAGGTCCAGGTAGGTCACTGTTCGACCGGCGGGCTGACGGTGACACCGGAGCTGACGGTGGTCGAGATGCTCAGGCCGGTGGGCCAATCGAGTCGCTGAGCCAGGCCGAGACCAGACGTGCTCGTCGACGGCTCCATCTCCATGATGAACCCATGCTCGCCGATGTGGTCCCGGAGCTGCTTTCTTGCGTAGGGGCTGGATGGCCACACCCCCTGGGTCGAGAGCCGCAGCTGGCCGACGAAGAGCCGGGAGGTCACCGTCTCCGAGAGCCCCAGGGCGTCGAATGCTGCGAGGGGGTCGGGAACCATGGCGACCTCCGTCCACATCTTGGACCAGTCCCACCGATCTTCGGCGATCTGTTGGGCAAGCTGCGGGGTGAGGTCGCCGAATGACTCGATGCCGTAGCGGTCGAGCGGGCGACCTCGGCCCTGCCATTCCCATCTGATGGTCCCAGGCGGGGCCACGCCGGGGGACTCCAGGTCCTTGCGGTAGAGCCGAACGCGGTTGTCCTTGCTCCCGACCATCAGGGACTTGATATCCCCGGTGCAGGCGTCGGTAAAAAAGTGCGGATCGTCCTGGTAGGCGCGGTTCAGGACTGACACGGCCCGTAGGAACGAGGCCGGTTGCTGAACACCTCCGAAATCCCTGGCGAGATCCAGGCGAGTGACTTCGGCCGACGACAGCGGACCCGACGAGCTCACATGCGCGTTCACGAGCCCCCACACACCCTCGGTGGCAGGGATGGTGTCCTCCACCGAGGCCAGACTGACCCCGTAGGGGTCGATGATCCTCGACGGGTTGAACTCGACCCTGGCATAGAGCCCGTAGGCATCGATCCAGAAGCGGTGGTGCTGGTACTCGACCTCACGGTGGAACCTGGGCCTTTCCATCGTGGATGACGTTGTCCTGAACCGGAGCGTGAGCTTGTCCACCCCGACCGCTGCGGAATTTCGCGAACAATACACACTGCTAGAGCAGTCCTGGCGGGTGTTGTTGGCCGTCCCAGATGCTGGATTCTCCGATCGGGTGAAATCGGTCATCGGTCCGCCACCTGTGCCGGGGCGTCACCGAGGAACTCGAGGATGGCCTGATGGGAGATGAGCACCTTGGCCCCGTACCGGGTGGATCGGATGTGGCCATCCCGGATGTTGCGGTAGAGGAACGACCGTGAGCAGGGAATCAACTTGCAGGCTTGCTTGATCGTGTAGCCCAGCTGATCGGTTGAGATTTCAGTCTGTGTTTCCATGTGAATCCTTCGTTCGCCCAAGGTGAAAGTGCAGGATGAGGACGAGTTACATCGCTGTCATTCGGACGATAGCGCGATGGGATGGGGCCCGGGGAAGTTGTCGGTCAGGCCAGGTCGGAGGCCGATGTGTTCAGAGTCCCGATGCAACCTTCATCGATCTGGGCCGACTGGTTCGACCGCCCCAACCCGCCTGAACCCCCCGGCTTCGAGTCCTCGGCTGTGGCGTCACGACGAACAGAAGATGGGGGACATCGACCGTTGTGCCGCCGGGCGGCCGTTAGGAGACCACAAGTCATTTCGCCCCAGAGTGCATGGCAATCCACTGGTCGTGGTGGCCCCGAGCGGTCGACGACGAGGGCAAGGCACTCCCTCACGATCGGCCGCCATCGTTCTAGCAGGGCACATACGTAGTAGACCCCCAATTCGTAGGGTCGTAATACCCAATATGAAGGGTCGTACTGCGAAATCTAGGGTTGTCGCTTCGCCTACGCCTCCGTAGGTTCGCACCTGAGAACGGCATTCAGTTCTCCCCGCGCGGAAGGCGGAAGGAAGTCCCATCATGAACCATGAGCGACGAGTTGTAGGAGTTCGGCGGGTTGGCCGGATCGCGGCAGTGTTAGGCAGCCTTCTCGCCCTATTGATTGCTCTCGTGGCCACGATCAACGTCGCTGCAAGTCCGGCGGCCTCGGCGGCGACGGTCGGATCGTGGACGCCGACCGGAAACATGACCGCCGCTCGGACGCAGGCAACGGCCACGCTCCTGCCGAACGGCGAGGTACTCGAGGCCGGCGGCAACAGTACCAGCGCCAACTCGCCGATGCTGGCCAGCGCCGAGCTGTACAACCCGGCTACTGGGACGTGGCAACTGACCGGGTCGATGGCAGCTGCTCGGACAGAGGCTACAGCCACCCTGCTTCCGGACGGCGAAGTCCTCGAAGTCGGCGGGAACAGTTTCAGCGGGCCAATGCCCAACCCGTCGCTGGCCAGCGCCGAGCTGTACAACCCGGCTACTGGGACGTGGCAACTGACTGGGTCGATGACAGACGGTCGGGCAGACGCAACCGCCACGCTGCTGCAAAACGGCGAGGTACTAGAGGCGGGCGGCTCAAACGCCAGCGGGGTGCCGCTCGCGAGCGCCGAGCTGTACAACCCGACTACTGGGACGTGGCAGGTAACGGGGTCGATGACCGCGGCTCGGACAGGGGCAACCGCCACGCTGCTGCAAAACGGCGAGGTACTAGAGGCGGGCGGCTCAAACGCCAGCGGGGTCGGGCTCGCGAGCGCCGAGCTGTACAACCCGACTACTGGGACGTGGCAGGGCACTGGGAACATGCTCTACGAACACGATGAGGCCACAGCTAGTCTGCTAGCCGATGGCGATGTGCTGGTGGCCGGCGGACTCATAAACTCCACTAACACCGCGGACCAACCGATCGCCTTCGGCGAGCCGAATGCCGACCTCTATAACCCGTCATCGGGCACCTGGACTTCGGCGGGAGCGATGACGGCCAGTCGCTACGACGCCGCAGCAGTGGTTCTCGAAAGCGGCTCGGTGTTGGTGACCGGCGGAACAGTCGGCGACGGGGGGTCTCTTGCCGAGGACGTGAATGGCGTCACCGCGATCCCAATGCAGTACACCACCGACATCTACAACCCCGCCACCAACGCCTGGGCCGCGGGGCCGACCATGGCGCAGGCCCGCGAGAACCAGACCACCACCCTGCTCAGCAACGGAACTGTCCTCGTGGCGGGTGGTGATGGCCCCGACGACGGCTACACCCCTCTGGACAGCGCAGAGCTCTACGACCCGAACGGGAACGCTTCGGGCCCCCAGGCCGAGCTCACCTACCCGCACCGCGCAGTGGGACACCGTGACCGAGGGAACCTCGGCGAATCAAACCGTGACCGTCACCAACACGGGGTCGGCCCCGCTGATCATCAGTTCGGCCACGACCAACTCGGTCGATTACACCGCCAGTCTGGGGGCCTGTACAACCATCAATCCCGGTACGAGCTGCGGCATCGTAGTCACGTTCGCACCCCAGACCGTCACCCCGCCGAACGAGACCTACGGAAGCTCGGGCACGCTGACCATCCAAGAGAACGCCCCCTACGGCCCGCTCGAGGTTCCGCTCAGCGGAACGGGTAAGGGCAGCACCGTGGCTCCGCCACCTGCCGCCCCGACCATCACCAAGATCTCCCCGACCTCTGGGACCACGGCCGGCGGGACCTCGGTCACCATCACCGGGACCAACCTGTCCGGGGCCACCCCGGTCGACTTCGGCTCCACGGCCGCCACCATCACGGCTGATACCGCCACCTCGATCACCGCCACCACCCCGGCCGGCTCGGCCGGAACGGTCACCGTCTCGGTCACCGACGGCCGGCGGGCACGGCCAGCGACGCCGAGCGCCTACACCTACGTGGCTCCGCCACCGCCGCCCCGACCATCACCTCGATCTCCCCGACCTCTGGGACCACGGCCGGCGGGACCTCGGTCACCATCACCGGGACCAACCTGGCCGGGGCCACCGCCGTCAACTTCGGCTCCACGGCCGCCACCATCACGGCTGATACCGCCACCTCGATCACCGCCACCACCCCGGCCGGCTCGGCCGGAGCGGTCACCGTCTCGGTCACGACGACCGGGGGCACGGCCAGCGACGCCAGCGCCTTCACCTACGTGGCTCCGCCCTGCCGCCCCGACCATCACCTCGATCACCCCGACCTCGGGGACCACGGCCGGTGGGACCTCGGTCACCATCACCGGGACCAACCTGTCCGGGGCCACCGCCGTCGACTTCGGCTCCACGGCCGCCACCATCACGGTGACACCGCCACCTCGATCACCGCCACCACCCCGGTCGGCTCGGCCGGAGCGGTCAACGTCTCGGTCACCACCACCGGGGGCACGGCCAGTGACGCCAGCGCCTACACCTACGTTCGCCACCTGCCGCCCCGACCATCACCGTCGATCTCCCCGACCTCTGGGACCACGGCCGGTGGGACCTCGGTCACCATCACCGGGACCAACCTGTCCGGGGCCACCGCCGTCAACTTCGGCTCCACCGGCCGCCACCATCACGGCTGACACCGCCACCTCGATCACCGCCACCACCCCGGTCGGTCGGCCGGAGCGGTCACCGTCTCGGTCACGACCGCCGGGGGCACGGCCACCGACGCCAGCCGCCTACACCTACGTGGCCCCGCCACCTGCCGCCCCGACCATCACCTCGATCACCCCGACCTCGGGGACCACGGCCGGTGGGACCTCGGTCACCATCACCGGGACCAACCTGTCCGGGGCCACCCCCGTCGACTTCGGGACCTCCACCGCCGCCACCTTCACGGCTGACTACCGCCACCTCGATCACCGCCACCACCCCGGTCGGCTCGGCCGGAGCGGTCAACGTCTCGGTCGACGACGACCGGGGGCACGGCCACCGACGCTGCAGCGCCTTCACCTACGTGGCCGCCGGGCCTTCTACGAACCTGATCCCCGACCCCGGCTTCGAGACCGCCGGGGTGCCGACCGACATCTGGGGATCAACCCTGGCCCGCTCCCAAACAGTGGTGCACTCCGGGTCGTGGTCACTAGCCCAGACCGCCACCTCGACCAGCGGCGGTTGGGACCTCGACTCCAACGTCGCTTGGTGCGCCCCGATCACCTCCACCAAGACCTACACCGCCAGCATCTGGGTACGGGCCACCGCCACGGTGCAAGTCGACCTCAACGTCGACCTGCTGACCTCGAAAGGTAACTACATCAACAGCGCCAACGGACCCACTGTGACATTGGCGGCCAACACCTGGACTCAGCTCGCCATCACCGGCATCAAGGTCACCTCCAGCGAGGTCCTTGCCGGCATGGAACCCAACTTCGCCAAAGCCACCAAAGGCACCGCCATCTACTGGGACGACATGTCCCTCACCACCCCGTAACCGGCTGAGTGGTCCGCAAGACCAGTTATCTACACGTCCGAATGTGATGCCGCTACACGGGTGATCCATCAGGGATCGGAATATCGCGTGGTTATCGCGCGGGTTCCGCCGATTCCGCGTGTTCGCGGACGTGTTTGATTGCGCGCAGGTCCTGTTCACGGGGGATTCTTGCAGGTCAGCCCGGTAGCTCCATCTGGTCCTTCTAGCCTCTCAAGGTGGAGACACGGGTTCGAACCCCGTTGGGACTGCTCGAGTCGTGGCTGGTCGGAGGCCATGTCGAGTGGGGGAGTTCAGTAACACCGGTCTGGGCGACCACATCGCAGGCGCTGAAGAATTCTTGTGACCATCGACCCTTTGCTCGAGCCGGCCTGGACGTTCACGCTGTACTCATGGATTCGATCGGCCAGTTGTTTCAGCGGTACTCGCGGTGGATGTACCGCTCCGGTCGGCCGAATTGGCTGGCGAAACCGCAGAACCGTCTTTCGGGTCTTGTCTTCGGGGCTGGCCTCATGCCTGGACGAGCTGCCACTCTCGAGGTCATCGGCAGGCGAAGCGGTCAGCAGAGAACCCTCCCAGTAGTCATCGCAGATTGGGAGGGTGTCGAGTACCTGGTGTCCATGCTGGGCGACAGCGCAAACTGGGTCAAGAACATTCGCGCCGCTGATGGCGTCGCGATCCTGCGTCGTGGCCGTGCGGAGCCCGTCAGGCTTGAAGAAGTGGCGATCGAGGACCGCCCACCGATCATCCGCCGTTATGCCGAAGTCGCTCCAGGCGGACGCCCGCATTTGAAGCTGTCTCGCAACGCGTCGATCGAACAGTGCGAAGCGCTCGCACCTCGGACCCCGGTATTTCGGATAGCCCCGCTGTCCCTAAGCGGTCGGGGTGGTGACGCTTAACACCAATGGCGGCGGTTATCGACCGGATGTGCTCGCCCACCGCGAACCGCTCATGGACGGCACCTCGGAGCCAATGCCCCACTTGGATACGACGAAGTCAAGGTGGGGCACTTGAGCTGTCCGTGGCGCTCAGAGCGACCACCGTGTCGAACACCTCGACGGAGGCGGCAGAGCACTTCATGGGCGGGAGACTCCGTGTCCTGTCAACCGTGCTGGGGCGAGGGCGACTACCTCTCGGGCCTCTCCTGTGCTTGACATTGCGAGGTTGACCACTTTAGTGTTGTCTTATGACAATAGGACAGAAGGATAACGACCGGGTGGGCGATCGGATCTCACCGATCGAGTTCCGGCTCGACCCTGCTTCAGGAGTGCCGACCTATCTTCAGCTCGTCCATCAGGTCGAGCATGCACTGCGACTCGGCTACCTCAAGCCTGGTGACCAGCTGCCCAAGGTCAGGGATGTCGTCGCATCATTGGCCATCAATCCGAACACGGTGTCAAAGGCATACCGCGAGCTGGAGACCAAGGGCCTCCTCGTTGGGCGACCGGGCCAGGGCACCTTCATCTCGGCGACGCTCAAGCAGGTCGCGCTCCCCGAGTTGACCGGACTTCGACGTTCCCTGAACGCCTGGCTGGCCAAGGCCGACACGGCAGGTCTTGACGAGCACGGAATCGTGGCGCTCATCGCAAGCGAGCTGCGGAATTTTTATGAGCGGCCCAGCGGCTCGCACTCAGGCATCCAAAGCGGCGAAAAGGAGGGTGTCGCATGAACGTCGTCGAGACCTACGGCCTCGGTAAGTCCTATGGTGCGAACAAAGCGCTCCAGAACTGCAGCCTGGCGATCCCCGAAGGGCACGTGGTTGCGCTGGTCGGACCGAACGGTGCGGGAAAGTCGACGTTGCTCAATCTCGCAGTCGGGTTGGCACGGCCGACGAGCGGTGAGCTGACCGTTCTCGGCGGTTGTCGTGCCGGCTCGCTGCCCGCACTCGACGGGATCGCTTTTGTTGCCCAGGACACACCGCTGTACAAGAACCTCTCCGCCGCCGACATGCTGCATGTCACCCGCAATCTCAACCGGCAGTTCGATCAGGCCTACGCCCAGGCCCGGTTGGCCGGGCTGGGCATCCCGCAGAAGCGCAAGGTGGGCAAGCTGTCGGGCGGACAGCAGGCCCAGCTCGCGTTGACATTGGCGCTGGCCCGCCGACCGCGCCTCCTCGTGCTCGATGAGCCAGTGGCAATGCTCGACCCAATTGCCCGCCACGATTTCATGGCCACGGTGCTGACGGCGGCGGCCGAGGACGGCGTGTCCGTGCTCCTGTCCTCGCACGTGCTCGCCGAACTCGAGCGGGTGGCCGACTATCTAATCATGATGTCCCTGGGTCGCATCCAGGTGGCCGGCGAGGTCGACGATCTGTTGGCTGGCCACCGCGTGCTGACTGGCCCAACCGCCGCGGCCAATCGATACGACGAACGGCCGGTTGTGCATGTCCGCCAGGGTGATGCCCAGGCTCACCTGCTGGTTCGGTCCAGCGCGGACGACCCGGTCCCACCTGGTTGGGAGGCGCATCCGGTAGGCCTGGAAGAGCTCGCCTTGGCATATCTGCGTGAGCCGGGCGCCGACGCTCTGCCTGGCCCGGTCAGCAATTGTGACGCCCACCCCTCGGAGGTGACGAGGTGACCGCGCTGGGCACGATGTCCGCACTCGCGGTCGCGAAGGAGAACACCGACCTGGAACCGCTGCCCTGGCGACGGATGGCCTGGGTTACCTGGAGGCAACACCGCACGGCACTCATCGGCGTGTTCGCGTTGATCGGCGCGCTGGCCCTCTGTTTGCTGATCGTCGGGCTGCGGTTACACCATGCCTACAGTGCGGCGACTGCCTGCCATCCAGCGAACTCGGCAGCGTGCAGTGCCACGGTCGCCAACTTCAACGGCATCGGCAACTTTCTGTCCAACGGCGTTCTCTTCCTGGTCGTGCCGCCCTTGATTGGAGCGTTCGTCGGGGCACCAATGCTCGCTCGCGAGTTTGAGGCCGGTACCTTCCGATACGCATGGACCCAGGGCTTCGGCCGTTGGCGTTGGACGCTCGGCAAGTTGGTTTCGCTCGGAGTCATTGTGGCCATCGCCAGCGCTTCCCTCAGCGTGTTGGCCTCGTGGTACTACCAGCCGTATTTCGCCTCGGGCAATCAGTCCTTGTCCCTTTCCACGTTCGATCCCCTGAATCCTGGTGTGTTCGAGCAGCGCGGTCTTGCATTTACCGCGTGGACCCTTGCCGCATTCGCAATCGGCGCCCTTGCTGGCGTGCTCATTCGCAGAGTCGTCCCTGCCATCGTGGCCACTCTGGCTGTTTACGGAGCGCTCGCCTTCGCTACGGGGGGGTGGCTACGAATGCACTACCTGACTCCGCTCATCATCAAGGGGCTCAATGTGCCGGGTGCCTCGCGGATCGTGAGCCAATGGGGGAGCAGGGGCGGTCGGGTCGTCTTCACCGGACCGCCGACCTTTCCGATCTACCAGCAGTACTGCCCCGCTCAGGCCGGCCTCGGCAAGGGCGGCGGGTCGGGGTCGGGGAATCCCCTCCAGTGCCTGGCTCAGCACGGTTTCACGTTCTGGACCAGCTACCAGCCGGCCAGCCGGTTCTGGGCGTTCCAGTGGATCGAAAGCGGTTGGCTGCTCGCACTGTCGGTCCTGCTCATCGTCGTGACCGTCTGGCTCGTCCGTCGCCGCGCAGTCTGAAGTCTGGTGCACGCTGGGAGCCTGCCTCCGTATGTGCAAACGTCACGGTGTCAGCGAGTCGCCCATACCACCGACCTGGAGGCGTTATCCCGGCCCCGGTGCTTGCTGATTGCACCTTGATCTCTCCGTATCCGAGGGTCCGTCCGCCCCGATCCGGTTGCCCGACCGGGCCTTAGACGTCTCTGTGGCGACGATCTGCGTAGGTCGGAGTTCAATGGTGACAAGTGGCGGTCCCGGATTGCCCCAAGCGTCAGTCATGAATGAGATCGATCCGAGCGACGATCCTCTTGATTCCAGGGGTTGGTGGTGGAGCACGGGGTATCGGGGTGCACCCGCCCGGTAGCCCGCCTACGCAGTGAGTTCCGCCGGGATGGCCGGACCGGCAGCAGCCCACGGCAAGGGTGGGGGTGGTGGCTCCAGCCAGACCTTGATCGTTTCGAACCAGTCGGTGAAAGCGCCCTCCGGTCATGGTCAGGGCAACGGTGGCGGAGGCTGTGGCAACGGTGGCGGAGGCTGGGGCAACAGATGGGATTGCGCAGACGCCCAGTACTCAACCATCAATTCAGCGGTCACGGCCGCCGGACCCGGTGACACGGTGGTCGTCTGTCCCGGCACCTATACCGAAGATGTGGTCATCACGAAGGCGTTGACGCTCGTCGGTCAGGACGCCACGATCAACGCCACCGGACTTGTAGGCACGTCCACCGGAGCGATCCTCGGTCAGGACCCCTACAACGGCATCACGATCGAGTCCTCCAACGTAACCGTCAAAGGATTCACCGTGGAAGGAGCCGAAGGCGAGGGTATCTTGGCCGTGAATCCGGATCCGGTGGCAACAACGGTCGGGGGGATGTCGCTTTACTCCGGCACACCGATCACCAATGTGACGATCGAGAACAACGATGTCACCGGCAACGACCTCGGATTCGGCAGTGCAACCTCCCCGTACTCGCCGTGCACACCGAACGGTGGCTCCGATTGTGGCGAGGGAATCCACCTACTGAGCGTGGCTTACTCAAAGGTGGTCAACAACAAGTCGATCGGCAATGCAGGCGGGATCCTTCTGACCGACGAGTATGGACCCAACCACGACAATCTCGTGCAGGGCAATTATGTGGCCGACAACACCAAGGACTGCGGTATCACCGTCCCAAGTCACAACCTCGGATTGAACCCCGTCACTGGCCAACTCGACCCGTCATTCGGCGGTGTCTACAACAACAAGATCATCGGCAATCAGTCGATCGACAACGGAGTTGAAGGTTACGGAGCTGGAATTGGGATCTTCGCGCCGGAAAGCTACACCGCTTCCTACAACAATCTCGTTGCCGGCAACTTCATAGAGGGGAACGGGCTTTCGGGGATCTCTGTGCACAGCCACCAGGCCAATGCCTACGTCAACGGCAACGTCTTCGTGCATAACACCATCGGCACCAACAATGTCGATCTTGCTGATGGCACGGACACGACACCGATTTCCAATGAGACAACAGGCATCCTCATCTGGTCGGATGCCACTCCCTATAGCTTCGTCGTCGCCCACAACAAGATTTTCGGCAATACCTACGGTCTGTGGTTGACCCCGAGCACGGTTACCGTCTCGGGCTTGAATACCAATCGCTTCTTCCAAGTGACGACACCGGTGTTCGATGCCTCATGACGACTTGAGCTGACCGACGACGGCACAAACGTGTCAACTTCGCGACGGGGTGGCTTGGTCATTAGGCCAGGTCACCCCGTCGTTCTCTGCCAAGCGTCGTCTCGGGGGGTCATGGGCGAGGCCGACGAAGTCGGCATGGCCCTTTGGCTCTTCGGCAGGTACACCGACCGACACTCCCTCGGACCCAGGGGTCAGGTCTGAGACGAATAGCCAGGACTAGTTCTGTTTCGGGGAGCTGGCCTGTCGTGCGGCAATTCCCTCGTAAACCCCAAAGAGACGAGGGCCAGCAACGCAGCAGCAAGAAGGCCAGCTTTGAGCGATCGAAGCTGGGCCGATTCGTAATTGTCCACCAATGCCACCGTTGTGGCATCGTCGATACCGGCCTTTTTGGCTGCGGACTCGATCTGTGTCGATGAGACGAAATTGGTGTTGGAGCCAGCCGCTACACCCACCTGAGCGGCAACGTCCGCGTTGATGCGGGGGTCGTGCTCAATGTTGGAGATGAACGTGCTGGTCAGCCCGATCAAGACGATCGCACCGATGAGCGCGACCCCGAGCGATGATCCGAGCTGTTGACCTGTGTATTGCAGCCCACCGGCCTCGCTGCGGCCAGACTCGTCGACCGAGGACTGAACGACATTGCCCAGCTGGGAGATCATCAGGCCCATCCCGACTCCGAGTACGGCCATGCCGATGGCGAAACCGGTATTGGAAAGGGTGGGCTTGATCGTTGAGAGCAGAACGAGGGCACCGACTAGTGTCACGATCAGGCCGGTCTGGACGATCGCCCGCACGGCGAAACGGTTCGATAGTCGTGCTCCCACCGCCGCGGTGGCGAACATGGTGATCGAAATGGGAAGCATCTTGATCCCTGTCTCCAGGGCGCTCAGTCCGAGAACTAGCTGGAGGTAGAGCGGAACGACAAAGAAGATCCCCATCAAGATCAGGTTCTGGCTGAACATTCCGATCAGTCCCGACCGCACCGGTGGGATGCGGGCGAGCGAGAGATGGACCAGTGGATCGCGGCCCGAGTCTTCCCGGTGTCGTTGCCAGGTGACGAACCCCCAGATGAGGACCGCGCCCCCGGCCAGGACGAACAGCGTCAAGGAGAAGCCGAAGATGGTAATGGGGGAGTTCTTGGGCTTGACCCAACCCCACGTACTCGACTCAAGGACCCCGTAGACGAAGACCCCGAGGCCGGTGGCCGACAGCACCGAGCCAACGATGTCGAGCTTGGGCTTGGGTTTTGGCGCCGGCGCGTCCCTCACCTTGCGTGTCATGATCAAAATGAAGGCGGCGATGAACACCTCGCCGACGAATACGACACGCCAGGTCAAGACGGTCGTTGCCCAGCCGCCGACGATGGGCCCGACCGCGATCCCCGCACCGGCGACACCCCCAATGACCGCGTAGGCCGCCTTACGGCTTGGTCCCTCGAAGTTGCCCGCGATCAGAGCCGCAAGTGCCGGGAAGACGAGTCCCGCTCCGATTCCCTCAAGTACCGACCAACCGAGGGCGAGCTGGAAGACTGTCTGGGAGGCAGCGGTCAGCGCCGATCCACAGGCATAGATGACCAACCCGATGACGAATGCCTTGCGTCGACCGATGATGTCGCCGATCTTTGCCCCGGTCATGATCAGCATGGCCATGACAAGGCAGTAGAGAGTGATGACGGCCTGGATCGTGGTCACCGTCGTGTGGAAATCACCCACCAGCGAGCTGATGGAGACATTCATCACGGACTGGTCCAGCACCATAAGGAACTGCGCTGTGGCCAAGGCGACTAGGGCGAGCCAGCCCATCTTCGTTGCGACGCTTCCGGCACCTTCCATCTGGCCCTTGCTCGGGCTCACCGGCCCCGACCCGTCGGCTGCAACCGTCACAAGCCGAGAGTGCCGGTGAGGCTCTTGAGAGTGTCGCTGCTACCCGTTACTCCGGAAGCGGCCTGGCTGAGCGCTCCCATGTCGTTCTCGCCGATTCCCTCGCTGCATTTCTGGGACGCTGTGCTCAGCTCGGTGAGCAGTGACGACCATGCCCTCTGAGCACTCGAGTTCGGAATGGGCGGAAGTGACTTGGCTTTTTCCACATCCGTAGCCAGCTTCTGGCAGCTCGCATCCACTGTCGAGGGGTTGCGAGATGAGACGGCCCCCGGAAGCGCGGTTGCCAACATAGTGACATCACTACTCAAAGCAGCGACGACCGTCTTGTTGTTGGCAACCCATTTCACCGTTCCGGTCAGGCTGTTCGCGCCGGCACCGGACGTCGCAGCCGATGCTTGGGTCATGGTAGTCGAACCGCTTGTTGAGGCGTTGGATGAGCATCCGGCAATTGATACCGCCGACATTACCACCAGCACCGCCATTCGCCTCATCTTGTTGAGCCCTTCGTCTGAACAATCTAGGGGTCTTCGAGGCACCTTGACCGCGCCCCAAGGACACCAGCTCGGAGTCAGACACCTTCTAGAGAACTGGCGCGCTCACATCACCTCGACCTCGGCGGTGGACGGTCTGGAGATGATGTGAGCGAGCACGCCGATCACCGGAACGAAGACGATGAACAGAAACCACGGTGCATTGGCCACGCCATGATGGTCCCGACGTCGAAAGTTATCGATAAAGCACCAAACGACGATGAAGATCCACAGCACGAACCCCGCAAACATCAGCAAGCCCAGCCGCACATCTTTGCGTAGACGAGAGAAGCCTCCGGGACCATGTTGTCCACGTCAACGGAGGCGCCCCAATCCCATAACTGGCGGAAGTAGTAGTCGTAAGTGTTCCGTCGCAAGGCGACGAGCAAAACCGCCAACGCCACCATTGTCCGTTTCAACCACCATGAGTCAGATGATCTCCCGTTCTTTTCCCCATACGCCCCGTCTAATCGTCACCGTGGGGCATTGAAGGACGTGGCCCACCGGATAAGCAAACCGCGCAGTGGGTCCGTCCAGCCGGGTAAAAGTCATCGTCTCGCCGATTCTCTGGCTCAATCTTCAGGCCCTCAGGGCAATCCTGGTTGTCGTGATATCTCGGCTTCGACTCTTCGGCGATCGTCCAGTAGTACTTCTTCGCCACTTGAATCCCTCCTCATCGCCCGTCCCGTCCGGGGGGTGACCTATCGAGGCTACGTCTCCGGTCCTGCGACTGCTGAGGAGGCCGGGTCGGGCCGGCGGGCCCCGGCGCGGACAATACGGTTCAGGCGCAAAGGGGACGAGCCCCAGGCGGTCACCAACTGGCTGTTGGAAGCGATCGAGCGAGTCGGGCAGACCGTGGGATTTCCGGGAATCAGGCGCCACCAGGCCGCTGTCATTTGGCGTCCCCAATCGACACCTGATCAACCGGTCGTATGGTCGGCCCCTGACGGGGCCGGTCGAGCCGGGTTCGGCCGCCTTGATCCCACCCGAGGGTATGGTTGGCCAGAAATCCTGGGGGTTCGGGGCAGCCTTCTGCCCCGGGGCGACGGGGCAGAAGGGATGCTGCGAGGTCGTCAGCGACTCGATCAAGAGGGCAGGAAGTATCGAGCCGGACGACTGCCATTACTAACGGCCAGAATGGCTATTTCGTTTCAACCGGAGATGCCAGCGGAGGCTGCCCCAGATCTCCCGGAACGGGTTGGATACCCCCCGGCTACGCCAGGCAGCCAAACGGAACTCGCTCTGCGCCATCATCGATGGATGGCAGCGAAGAGTGATGGCAACCGATGGCGAAGCCTGCGGGACGAGCTTGACCGTTCCTTTGTTCGAGGCAAGAGCCCGATGCGGGCCGTTTTCGAGCTCGGCGGGCTCTACGGCCGCCTCGATGCGGCTGAAAGGGACGGGGTTAACGACGTGCTGATCGAATGAGTGCTCTCGGAGGATGAGACGCTTCCGTATGACGCCCTGTTTATCGTCAACAAGCACCAGGTGCACCGGGCCGCACCGGCGCTTCCTGCACTTCAAGATGGCCTTGAAGGCGATCCTTCTGAGCCTGGTGCACCGCCACCAGGGTTTTCCCGACGTAAGCCTGCTGGTCACATGTTGGAGGTCTCCTGCGTCAATAGAGTGTGACCAGGATGGAAGGGACAGATCTCGACGCCGATCCGTTGGTTCTCGGCGTTGGCAAGCCCGTGACTCGGGGGTCTCCGGTGTGCCCTGCAACTTGTGACGCGCCTACCTGGCTGGCCAACACCACATTGGGAAATCGACAGAAGAACACCGTGAGAGGAAGTGAAGGTCATGAAGACCATGACATGTGAGCAACTGGGTGGCCCCTGCGACACTCCGCATCGGGGTGCGTCTGCGGACGAAGTGATCAAGGCGCAAGATCGACACCTCAAGGAGATGGTCGCTAACGGTGACACGGAGCACGAAGCCGCATTGAAGGACATGAAGGGCCGCTGGAAGAACCCGATCAAAGGTATGGGCTGGTATCGGCAGGCCAAGCGGGACTTTGCCGCTCTTCCCGAAGGTCGAACCGCCCAGTGAGCTACTCCGTAGATTTCGTCAAGGTATCGACCGTCGGCCTAGAGCCGTCACCTGTCGTGGATGCGCTAGCCGGCCTGCGAGCGAACGAGGCCCGTTACTTCAAGAACAAGTACAACCACGTCTTCACGGTCGAGCCCGCTGCCAAGGCCCAGAAGGAAATCGACCTGGTGCACAGGATCCTGAAGGCGGAGCGGGACATTGTCATCGGGTCGCCGCCGCTCGAGGCCACGATGTTCCAGGTCGAGAACATCCGTTGGACATATGTGTTCTACGAGAGCGGGCTGTCGATCAACGTCCTCTACACCCTCGACGGACCGAGTCCGAAGCGGGCGGTCGGGTTCAAGCTCTCCGAAGGCATGGCCATCCCCGCTGAGTTGGGTTCGTTCAAGTTCGCACGCCAGAAATCGAAGCTGGCCGGGACGATCCGGGGCTCGTACTTCGTGATCAAGGGCGAGTACTGAGCCCATTAGATTCGGATCGTCCGGCGTGGGCCCGTGTCCGACTGAGCCCGAGCGTATGGTCGCCGGCAATGACTGTCTCCCGTATTACTGCTTGGCGGTACCCTCCAAGGCGACTCCCAGGCACAATGGGAGTCATGACAACGGCCGACCATCTCCCGAGCGAAGTCGAGATTCGGGAGTGGCCATTGTTTACCGAGGAGTTCCCGCTCACACTCCTGGCCAGTGCCTGCCTGCGAGGTGTTCCCTGTGGAGTCGACGGAACGTCGTACGGTGCGCCCTTCTCGCACACGGAGCGCCTATTTCGACTGCCGAATGTCCATGTCGTCACCTTCTGCCCCGAGGACTTGGCTTTCGGTACTCCGAGGGCCACTCCTGATATCCACGGTGGCGATGGGTTCGATGTCCTCGACGGAAGAGCAAGGGTTTTGAGTGATACCGGAGAGGATTGGACTCAGCCCATGATCGATGCCGCCCATGTCATGTTGATGAAGGCACGGGGCAATCAGGTGTGTCTGGCACTCCTAACAGACACAAGTGCCGCCTGTGGGTCTGAGGTCATCTACCGAGGGGCTCGGACACAGGGTCATCATCAGGCAGGTCAGGGCGTCTGCGCTGCTCTCCTGATCCGGCATGGCATTCGAGTGCTCAGCCAACGTGATTACCGCACGCTTGACCACATCCTCAGCAAGCTAGACCCGACTCACCAAGCGAACCCAGACGCCCGAGATCATCATGAGACGAATTGGTATGTGCAGAACTTCGGATCGGCAAAGGGCTAAACCCCGAACAATAGGACTGACAGCGGTGACGGTCCGCACGTGGCATGTAAGTTGCGCGCCAGAGAATCGCTACGTTGCTGGATGTGCCAGGAGGAGACCGATGACGCTCGGACGAACGGTGGTGGTAGTGCCAGGAATGATCGAGGAGTACCGGGCCTTTTCGGGATTGCTCCTCGACGGGATGGAGGAGTTCCCCGTTTCTGGGGAGGTCAGGCCATTGCCGGTGACCCGATGACCTTCATCCTGGTCTCGACCGGCCGGGCCGAGCCCAGGCTCATCGGGCTGGACGAGTCCGTGAACATCTACCGCTGAGCCGAGTGGGGTACTGGTGGGATTGGGTTTCGCCATCGGGACCCGCATCGGCGGCAAACTGTGCCATCAGAGGCAAGCCCTGATTGAACCGCCAAGGCTTCCCCGGAACACCGACCGGGGGTCGTGTTCATTGAGGTGAGGCTCGATCGGTGCTCGTGGTCCGGCGAAAGCCACATTCCGTCACCTGGAAGCGTGTTGATCCCTTTCTGACAAGGAACCGGCTCCGCAGGGTGCAGACTAACGAGATGGCACCAAGCGCACGGGTGATCTGGGGGCAGGACGCCCGGCCGGCCGACTGGATCGCCCTACGCCTCCACGGGTTCAGCGTCGATACCGGTTCGTGCGATCCCCGGTGGCTTCGACGCCTACTGCCGGCTATTTCATCCCCTGAGAAAGCATGAGCCTGGCGCTAACTCCAGGACCTGGGCGGAGGTTGCTGCCCACAACGGGCGAATTGTCCACCGTGAGCACGCAACTCCACATGATCAGTCATGCGGTCGGCGCAACTCCAGAGCACTATGACCTGAACGACTACATCAACGAGCTTGAATGGGGCTCGCTTCCCCTTGTCGAGCGCGCAATCCTGGTTGAGGTGCTTCGTCGTCACACGACAACGCCCGAACAGTGTTGGTTCTGTGTCTGGGATGGATTCGGCGGCATCGACTTTCCCTACATCCCAACGGGTACGCCTTCCCTATCGGGACTACGTCCTGTAGACGGGACCGATCGAGATTGCATTGGCCGCCTTGGACCCTGGACCGGACGAAGCCCGCCTACGATTCCGACCGGTCAACCCTGGGACGATCAATCGCCGAACCTTTGGTGGCCAGAGGATCGAGCTTGCTTCGTGGCGACCGAGATTGACTATGCCTGGACGTATGTCGGTGGGACAGAACAGTTGATCGAGTCGCTGCTGA
>CAWHIF010000001.1:0-264674 GCA_963829235.1 uncultured Acidimicrobiaceae bacterium | reverse complement strand
TGCTAGCCCCACCCCACAGCCCCACCCCACAGCCCCACCCCTTATATGGCCTGGTAGATCGCCCGGCGCGGTACCCGGGCCAGGCGGCGCAACTCCGGTTCCATCCCGCGTTTCTCCCGCGAGGCCGCCGTCCTGGCAGTCGTCTTCGTAGCCACCGCGTTAGGGGCGCAGCTACTGTCCCACCCAACCGGCAGCGACGGGGTCTCTCAGTGGTCCTCAAACCCTAGGATGAAGTCAAATATCCGATCCGAGGAGCTGACTCCCGCCGTGGGCAAACTCATCTATTCAGCGATCACATCCTTAGATGGCTACGTAGAGGACGCGGACGGCAATTTTGATTGGGCAGCACCAGACGAAGAGGTGTTCACCTTCGTCAATGATCTTGAGCGGCCAATTGGTACCTATCTTTATGGCCGCCGTATGTACGAAACGATGGCCGGATGGGAGACCGACGAGTTCATCGGGGACCGACAGCCCGTCATGGTGGACTTCGCCGAGATTTGGCGTGCAGCGGACAAGGTCGTGTTCTCCAGAACCTTGGAGACGGTATCGAGCGCAAGAACGAGGATCGAGGCGACGTTCGACCCCGAAATGATCCAGAAGATGAAGTCCTCAGCGAAAAGTGACCTGACCGTTGCCGGTGCCGAGTTGGCATCGCTTGCGTTTCGGGCCGGGTTGATCGACGAGTGTCATCTCCTTCTCAATCCGATAGTGGTGGGAGGTGGGAAACAGGCTCTGCCGAGCGGCGTCCGGACACGGCTTGAGCTGCTCGATGAGAGCCGATTTGCCAACGGCGTTGTCCACCTCCACTACTGCGTGACCAATTGAACACTGCCTCTGCCCCGGCGTCCGGGGCGCCCTCAGCCCACGCAGGGCCAAAGAGGCTGCGCCCTCCGGGCTGAATCGGCCGCTCTCGGCCTCTGACGGTGTGTGTCGAGGGCTGTGGGTAGAAGCCCGTCGTACTGCCGATCGACGTGGCAGGGAAACCGGATCGGCCAGGCCTGGAGCATCCGTGGGTAAGAGACTCATCCAGGAGTTCATGCTGAACCTGGCCCAGGTGGTCGATCAGCTGACCGTGATCTGACCCGGGCCTTGTGATCCGGGTCGGGTTTAGATCGGTCACGAACCGGGCATGGAGGGGTTGTCGACCTGTCGAGTAGGGGGTAAGCGCTCCGACTCCAGGCGCACCCCCTGGCTTGTGGTTCCCCCCCGGTCAGGGGTGTCACCAGCCCCGGAGCCCAGCCAGTATTCGGAGATTCCGACGATTGATCTGAAACGGATTCAACGTTCGTTTGAAGACAGCGACAAATGGGTAGAAGCGAGGACAAGGGTGGAGTCGAGTGGCTTCACCAGAGAACAAAGGGGGATCCATGCGACATCACCTACTTACCCGCCTCATGATCGGTGCTGCATTGGCCGGATCGGTTTCCCTGGTTGCGGTGGCCGTTCCGGGAGGCATCGCCGGTGCGGCGGCCAAGACGCTGACCTGCAAGACGCTCACCGGCAGCGGCACGGTGTCGAAGCAGACAATCTCGATCTCCGGATGCTCGGGTACCGCGAGCGGCCAGACCGGAACCAAGGGTACGGGCACAGCCACGACCAACTCGTCGAAGGACACAGGGACCGCCACCATCAAATGGACCACGGGGAAGACCTCGGACGAGAGCTACACCTTCAAGGAGGACCTTGGTTCGTCCAACAACTGCCCGGCAAAGTCCGGCTACGCGAAGTTGGCCAAGGCCGTCGAGACAGGCAAGGTCACGGGTGGCACGGCCACGGAATTGAAGGGTTCAGCAGTAACTGCCGACGCTTGTGCGTACTCGAAGAGCGGGAAGATCTATATCTTCAACGACGGCTCGGTCAAGGTCTAACCATAACCAGCCGAGCATTCAACACCTGGTTCGAAAGAAGGCCCCCGGTATAGTCCGGGGGCCTTCTTCTGTCTCTTTGCTCGGCTGGTCGGAGGCCAAAGGCCGTACCCAATCGTGCCCGGTTGAGGCGTTTCACCCGTGTAGTCGCGATACTGGGACGATCAGGGTGCGAACGGCGAAAGGGGACATTCCCAATGGCCGTTGACACCGACGGTGGGCGCAACATTCGCCTCGGCTTTGCCAGTCGTTTCATCCCGCGTCTATCCCCCGTCCCATTCCATTCGGCGCAGTGCCGGTTCGTTCGGCCAATCGGCTGACCAGGCATTTCCGTTCGATCCAGTTCCAGATAGTCAAGCGTGGTCAACGTGATGGTGCTGAGGTCGCAAGTTCGATTCTTGCTAGTCCGGTAAATCCCGACATCGTGAGGGCGGGTGGACCAACGACCCAACAGGCGCCCTCATAGGACTCGCCGGAGCGGAACGGCGGGTGCGGAACAGTGGGTGCGGAACAGCGACCTACCCGTCGACCCGGCAAGCGGGCAAGCCGCCTAAAACTTCCAGCGTGTCTGGCTGAAACTCTCGCCTCTGTGAAATCCAAACCCGGTCTCGGGTACAACGCGGTAGACCAGCACTTCAGCTCGTCGAATGGCGTCCCCCAGACCGGCCCACGTTCCGTCTGGTGCGACGAAATGCGATCCGTACTTCGACTCGTAGATGGTGGCGATTCGTCCAAGCTCGGCACGGTCACTCACACCTTCGGCCGTGCCTTCAATCACGAGATCGAGACCTTCCAGGGTGCTATCCCCCGTCGTAAGGACGCAGTGACAGTTGGCCAGGAGGTTCTTCGCCTTGCGTTCGTTTGGCCCAGTACAGAAGTACAGAGCCCCGTCGAGCCAGATTCCCAACAGAGGCGTGACATGCGGACGGCCATCCGGTCGAACGGTCGAAAGCCAATACACTGCAGCCGCCGCTAGCTCGTCCCGAGCCCGAGACCACTTCGTCGGTATGGCACTCGGGCTACTGAAGGAGGCGCCCAGCTTGGTCACCGGAACTGGTTCAGCCATGTCGCTCTCCGATCGCTTACGTTGGTGCGACGCAAACCCAGCGATGCTGGGTAGGTGGGCAATCGTGCCACACGCCCCCGATGTGCTGTGTCCGTAACGCAAGACTGCCGTTGAGCACCTGTGGGAACTGGCGGTGGATTCACTCCGCCTTGTTTCGTGCGGCCTCTGCCGGGGTAGGAATCTGGTGTGCACGATCCGATCTGCTCCGACGTCACACGGAGTCGCGATCAAGACTGTCCGGTGATGAAGACTGTCCGGTGATGCGGACCTACGAGTACGTGCTCACTGACCTCGCCACGTACAAGGACGCCGTTCACGAGCATCGGCGGGAGGGTTGGCGGCTCGTGCGGATCTCTGTCCCCCGGATCGACGCAGAGAAGGACTGGAGGCTGATATTCGAGCGTGACAGTCGTTCGCCCGTAAGGCCCTCCACCTCGGTTACTGCTCGCGGTCTGCACCGACTCTGCGATCCGAACCGTGCTACCAAGGGCGTGTGACGTCCGCGAGCCCTATCCGATCGGAGCGGTTGGAGATGCGGCCGGTGGTCGAATCCGACAGGCGGCCGTTTGTCGATCTGTTTATGGACTCGGACTTCATGGTGTATTCAGCCACTGGCGCACTCGACCGGCAGGCGGCGAATGACCGTTTCGATCACATGACGACCTTCCTGCAGGAGGTTGCTTTCGGGAAGCAGGCGATCACCGAGACGTCGACCGGATCTCTCCTTGGCTATGTGGGTGCGGATGAGTTCGAGTTCGGCGGCGAGAAGCGGCTCGAGTTCGGCTACCGGCTCGTTCGGGCGTCACGTGGACTTGGCTATGCGACCGAAGCTGCGAGCGCGCTCTTAGAGCTGACCACTCACGTTTGGCATGGTGAGCTTCTTGCCATTATCGATCCCCACAATGGCGCCTCTCGAGGTGTCCTTGTCAAGACCGGGTTCGAGTTCGTCGAGCACATCGTGGTCAATGGCGACAGAGCCGAACTCTACAGCCGCGTGATCTGATCGGTCGCCCCGACAATGGATTGAGGCATGCCGGCACTCAGTCCCGATTCCGGGGCGTCGCCATTCCCAACCCCGGGCGTCGCCATTCCCAACAGGGTGCGGCCGATTGATGCCGGCTCCTCACCCATGCCAACTTGGAAATGAACCGCGTCGTAACGTTGCCATAGGGCGAGGAGAAGAGGTGGGTCCGTAGTCCATGTGGGTGCGAAGACGCCGTCGGCCGCGACCAACGGTTGCCAAGCGAGCAGTCTTCGAGCACGGGCCGACCCGCGTGACCGCCAGGACGGCCAAAGCTCCCCCTCGGCGGTTCATCTCGTGGACGGTGTTGGCCATGATGACCGTGGGATCCGTCGGCTATCTCGGGTCCACACCGGCCACATCGGTCTTCGGTCTCGCCTCGGTATTCCTGTACGTCCTCCCAGCGCTCGTTTTTCTGGTGCCCGTCTCCCTGGTTGCCGCCGAGCTGGCCTCCGGCTGGCAGGGTGGCGTCTACAATTGGGTACGAGAGGGTGTGTCTGCCCCGATGGGGCTTCTGGCTGTCTGGTGCGAGTTTGCCCAGACGATCTTCTATTACCCGGCCCTGCTCGCCTACGTCGCCGGCACACTCGCCTACGTCATTGATCCGAGCCTGGCCGCGAACGGCGTCTACAACGCCGCCGTCATCATCGTTCTCTTCTGGGGCGGTGTATTGATCTCCTCGCGAGGAGTTGGAGTCGTCGCAAAGCTCTGCTCGAGCGGGACGCTGATCGGGACGCTGATCCCTGGGGCGATCCTGGTCGCTCTCGGCATCGCCTACCTGCTGCAGGGAAACCACTCGGCTGCACCGATCGACACCCACCATCTCCTTCCGGCGTGGACAGGGGTCGCCAGTGTCGTCCTGGTTGTCAACAGCTTCTTCACCTATGCCGGGATCGAGGTGAATGCCGTACACGTTGACGACCTCCAGAACCCCGGCCGCGAATACCCAAGGGCCATCTTCTTTGCCATGGCCATCGTCCTCGCCGTCTTCATCCTCCCGACGCTGGCGATCGCTTGGGTGATACCCGAAAACAAAGTCAGCTTCACAGCCGGCGTCATGCAAGCGTTCAACAGTCTCTTCGCTCACTTCGGAATCAGATTCGCCGTGCCGGTGATTGCGATCGCTCTTGCCATCGGGGCCCTCGCGGGCATGATGGCATGGCTCGACGGTCCCTCCGAAGGGCTGCTCAGGATCGGGCGTGAACAGGGATTTCTCCCGCCCTATTTTCAGAAGGTGAACGCCAAGGGCATCGAGATACGAATCCTCACGGGGCAGGCGATCGTGATCACCGTCATCGCGCTGCTCTACGCAATGATTCCGGACGTGTCCCGCGACTACTGGCTATTCGCCGTGATGGCCACGCAGGTCTATCTGATCATGTACGTGTTGATGTTCATCGCCGCGATCAGGTTGCGGCGGAATCAGCCGCAGCACGCCCGCGGGTACCGCGCACCGGCCCTCGGTCTCCTGTGTGTCGTCGGCGCCGTGTCCTCGGCGGGCGCTCTGGCCATCGGCTTCATCGCCCCCTCGCAGTTCGGCCACTCGAACCGGCTGCTCTACGCCCTCCTCGTCCTGGTTGGAATACTCACTATCGGGATCGTTCCGCCGCTGCTCATGGATCGACTTCGCAAGCCGGAGTGGAAAATCGCCGGCAGTGCGCCCACTCCCGAGCTCTGACCCCTCCGCTCGGGGCGCACCGGTGGGTACAATCCGTCTACCTGTCCCACGGGGAGGCGCCCACCGCGGGGCCGCTTCTTTCGACGACCAAGCGGGGAAAAGACATGGTCCATGCCCAGGTTGCCGGCGACTTCGATGTGATCGTCATCGGAGCCGGCTACGGCGGGGTTACCACGGCGGCACTCTGTGCCAACCAGGGGAAACGGGTCGCCCTCATCGACAAGACGCCAAGAGCGGGCGGCAAGACCCAGACGCTCAACCGCAAGGGGTACCGCTACGAGATGTTCGGCGCCGTCGGCATCCCTGCGCTCAATTCGCGATTCCATGAACTGGTCGACGTCCTTGGCATCGGCGACCGTGTCGACTTTCTCATCCCAGAGGGCGAAAAGGCCGCTCTGCACTATCGCCCCCCCGAGGGAGGGTGGCGCTCAATGCGGTCCGCGCTGCAACAGACCGGCTCCGAAGAGGAGTTGGCCACGCTCCGGCGGGTGTTCGGGGCCACTGACGGCGACATCGCCAAGCTCGGGGAGTTCTATCTGGCAATGATCGCCATGTCCGATGAAGATCTTGCGGCTCTGGATGAGGTGGGCACCGTCGACTTCGTCACGCCGTTCGGATTGCCGGTGGGCCTTACGAGTCAGATCTACGCGACCCTCAACATGTTGTTCGTCGCGCCGGTGGATCGGCTGGCGGCTTCGGAGGCGGTTCTCGTCCTCCGCAACATGGCGATGAGCGGCGCCGGTCGGTTCCATCGGGGTGGCTATGGCCGCTTGGCCGAGGTGTGCGCCGAGGTTGTCGTGGAGCGTGGCGGGATGTTCCTGACCAGCACCCGAGCGCAGCGGATTCTCGTCGAGAACGGGCGGGCTGTCGGCATCGAGACGGACAAGGGAGCCTTCCGGGCTCCCGCTATCGTCTCGAACGCGGGCATTCAGCCGACTGTGTTGAGGTTGACCCCCGAGGAGACCTTCCCGGCCGAGTACGTGGAGAGGGTGCAGAAGCTGGAGCCGAGCTGGGCCATCGCCGGTGCTCGCTATGTGTTCGATGCACGGGTGTTCGATGCGGCATTGATTCCGATCTTCTCGGACCACAGCTGGCTCGATTCCGAACGCTTTGCAGCAATGGAGGCGGGTGAATGGCCCGACATCCCGCTCATAGCCATCGACGTCGCCTCCGAGTTCGATCCGGGCCTGGTGGCCGAACCCGAACACCAGGTCGCGAACATCCAGGTCTTCGTGTCACCCGATCCGAACTCGGACATGGGTGAGAGAGCCGTGCGCCGAGCCCGCCAGGTGATCGATGAGCTCTATCCCGACATTCGCACCCATACCATCCGTACGGAACCGTACGGCGCCCGTCAGATTTCGCGGATGACCCGAGACTCGACGATGCCTGGCACCGGCGGCGAGGCGGTCGGCCTGGCCCAGGTCGTCGGTCAGGTTGGAAAGGGCAAGCCTGATGCGCGAACCCCACTGAAGGGGCTCTACCTCGTCGGTTGCGACGCCGGTGGTAGGGGCTCGGGTACCCACCAGGCGGTTGACTCGGGTTTCAACGTCGCCCGGATGCTCTCTGAGGACCTGTCCTGAGGGGGGCAGAAATCCACAAGACCGGCCCTGGATCGCGCCATTTTCGTGTGGAAGGCTACAGCTGATCGGGGTGGCCAGAACCGGCGTGGACGGGTCGCCTCGAGGAAGCTCGCACCTCCGCAGTCCCTGAAGTTTCCACCCGGAGCCGGTGGTTTGTCGGGCCCACGTTCTTGGGGATCGGCGAGTTGCCTGCGCAACGGAATCAACCGCTACCGAGAAATGCCATTCCTATGGAACTACTATGCAACTCTCATCCCATGGAGGCTTCGTGGGTTGGGAACGGAGGGCGTCGTCATCGAGCCAGGGCGTCGTTGTCCATGGCCGGGGCCATACTGCTGCTGGCTCTGGCCCTCATCGGCGCGGTGCCCGCCAGTGCCGCCAGCTGCGTCCCCGGCCCGGGTGCCAAACTCTCGAGCTGCAATCTCTCCAAAGCCGATCTCTACGGCGTCAACCTCACGGGGGCCAACCTGACCAAGGCCAACCTCACCGGCGCCAACCTGACCAATGCCAACCTCACCAGTGCCATTCTGACGGGTGCCACCGCGACCGGCGCCGACCTGCAGGGCGCCCTCATCTCCGACGCGACCCTGACGGATGCCGGCATGAAGGACGCCCTCTTGAACGGGGCCAGCCTTCAGGGCTCGAGCGTCACCGGTGCCAATTTCCTGGGGTCGGACTTCACCGGATTGATGTCCGGTACCGACACCGGGACCGGCACGCTGCCCAGCAACTGGAGCCTCGTCAGCGGGTATCTCGTCGGACCGGGTGCCAATCTCACGGATGGCAACTTGGCCGCCGCCAACCTCACCGGCGCCAACCTCACCGGCGCCAACCTCACCGGCGCCGACGTCGCCGGTGCCACTCTGACCACAGCCATACTCTCCGGGGTCGTCTCCGGCGGCCTCACCGGCATCCCGAAGTCCCTCCCGGCCGACTGGTCGGTGGTGAATGGCTACCTCATCGGGCCCGACGCCTTCCTCTACGGTGCCAACCTCAAAGGCGCGCGCCTGACGAAAGCTGACGCAGCCGGTGCCAATCTCGAAGGGGCCGTCCTGACCGGGGCCACGCTCACCGATGCCAATCTGAGCAATACAGACGCCCTGGACGTCATGTTGTCCGAGAGCGACCTGTCCGGCACCAACCTCGCCGGAGCAGCCTTGGTCGGTGTGACTTCGGGGGGCATCACGGGTACGCCCGAAGCGCTTCCATCCGGCTGGGAGCTCGTGGGCGGGGCCCTCAAGGTGACCCCGACCCCGCCGGCGGCCCGTGCCGGGACCGCTACGGTCAGAACCTCCTCGACGAAGACCACACCCCGGACGAAGACCGCACCCCGGACGAAGACCGTACCCCGGACGAAGACCGTACCCCGGACGAAGACCGCACCCCGGACGAAGACCGCACCCCCGCCGGCGACCCCTCCCCAGCATGGGATCGATGTCTATGTAACGGGCAGCTGTGAGCCAGCGGCCGCGTGGCAGGCGAACGCGACGAACGAAATGCAAGGCATCAAGTCGCTGGGGGCCAACAGCGTCGAGATCGTGTTTCCGTTCTACGCCCTGGGCGCCACGACGAACAGTGTGTTTACCGCCGACCTGTGCGGCGAGCCCGAGGCGATCCCCGTCCCGCTGCAATCACCCAGTCCGGCGCGCCTGGCCGTTCTCGTGCACGCGGCCCAGGCGGCCGGCCTGCATGTCGTACTGCGACCCCTGCTCGATCAATCCAACCTCTGGATCTTTGGCAACTGGCGGGGGAATATCGCGCCGACGAATGAAACGGCGTGGATGACGAGTTACGAAGGTATCCTGAAGCCGTACTTGGAGATGGCCCAAGCGAACAAGGTCACCCGCTTCGCCATTTCGTCGGAGCTGACGAGCATGTCGACGAGCTCGCAGTGGGCATCAGCGATCGCGGCGGCCAAGAAGCTGTACTCCGGCCAGCTGGTCTTCGACTCGATCTGGGCCGAGCCGCTGAAGGGCGCCGTCCATACGGGCACCGCGGTCGCAGAAGACGCCTATCCGCACGTTTCGCACACGACTCCGACCTCGTCGGTAGCCCAGCTCCTGGCCGGTTGGAACACCTACCTGAAGGGGGAGTCGTTCGCGATCACAGCCTCCGACGACACCTTCGAGGAGGTGGGAATCCCGGCATTGGACGGCTCCTATGCGGACCCGAATGTCGATCCGCCCCCGGGTGAGACCTTCAACCAGACGATCCAGGCCAACTGGTTCACAGCCGCTTGCGAGTTCGTCAAGGAGCACAAGATCGGCGGCCTCTATTTCTGGGGCCCGTGGCTGTACTACAACTCCGGGAAATTGATGACCAAGCCCGATCCCGGGCAGACGTCAGAATTGCAGCCGTTGGCACAAGCTGCCATCCGCAAGTGCTTCGCATAACGATGGAGCCACCCACCCGATCCTCTCGAGGGCTTTGCCTGAGGGCTTTGCCGACCACGTTCGCATCGCAGCACTAGACGGGATTCGGGTTCTTCCGCGCCGTGCCGGTGTAACGATGAATGGCGACGGCTGTCCAGATCGCTTCGACTACTCCGAACGGCCACGCCCCCGACAGGAATCCGTAGGTACTGGACAGAGCACAGCCCAGGGCAAAGGCGAGGATGAAAACAGAGCCCCGCGTTTCCAGTGCATACATGGCCATCATGAATGTCAGCACGATGACGCCAAAGATGGTGAGGGTCATTCCCTCACGTTACGGGTATCTCTGTCACGAGACCTTCTGGGCCGCAACCTCTTCAACCTGTTCAACCCCCGCAACCTCTGCCAGGTATCGCACGCCGAGATCCTCTTCGAACTGGTCAGGGCTCGTCTGGTGGGTCAGCTTCGCCGTCCACCTCTCCTCGACGTGGCCGAATTTCCAGATCATGAGGGCGCCCACCCAGGTGGCGACGAACAGGCCGACGATCACGAAGCCTGCCGTGTTGATGTTGAAATTGGCCATGAAATTCCAGAAGCCACCGCTCAAATGCAGTTCCGTCGGTAGGAGTCCGAGTATTTCGATCGTGCCGATGAAGAAGCAGATGAACACCGACAGCCCGGTGATGGCCAGGTTGTAATAGACCTTCCGGACCGGATTGAAGAAGGCCCAGCCGTAGGCCACGTTCATGAAGACCCCGTCCAGCGTATCCATGAGGGTCATCCCCGCCGTGAACAGGATGGGGAGACACATGATGGAGTACCAGGGCAGCGACTGTGTGGCCAGCACGGCGGTGGTGGCCAGCAGCGCGACTTCGCTGGCGGTGTCGAATCCCATGCCGAACACGACCCCCACCGGGTACATCTGCCACTCCTTGGTGATCGACCTCATCCATCTGCCGAAGATGCGGTACATCAAGCCGCGGTTCTCCAGTTGCTTTTCGAGCTCGGCCTCGTCGAATTCGCCGTGGCGCATCCTCCTGAACACCGTGATGATCCCGGCCAGAATGACGACGTTGAGAATGGCGATGAGATAGAGGAACGACGCAGAGACGATCGTGCCGAAGATCCCACCGAACTGCTCCAGTCCGGAGCCGTTGTGGGACACGGCGCTATAGACGGTCTTTTCGGCGATGACGATCCCGGCACCGATGACGACGACGATGGTCGAGTGGCCCAATGAGAAGAAGTACCCCAGGCTGAGGGGTTTCTTTCCCTCGTTCATCAGCTTCCGGGTCGTGTTGTCGATTGCCGAGATGTGGTCGGCGTCGAAGGCGTGTCGGAGTCCGAGGGTGTAGGCCAGCACGGATACCCCGATGCCCAAGCCCTTGTAGTGACTGGGCACCACGAGCACGATGAACACGCCGAACCCGACGACGTGGAGCAGCAGGATCGAAGCAAACATCAGCTTGGTCTGCATCCACTGGGCGGGGGACAGGCCCCTCCGGAACTCCTTGACCTGCTCGAGGGGGCCGGCCTGGGCGGGGGCCGGTCTGGCAATGTCCACGTGGTCGTCCTCTGCTGGTGCCGGACTCGCCGGCAGGCTTTCCATGCACAATAAGGGAAATGCGACGCTATTGCAATAGCGTCACATACGTATCTGTGCTCCCCTCGCACTCGAGTCGGCCGTCAAGGTGGGGCCACAGCGCAACGGCATCGTTGACCGCCGATCTCATCGATCCGCAGGGTGGCCCCAGTAGGATGACGTGGTGACCCGGCCGGCAGACGGCTCGACGAAGGAGCCGAGCAACACCAGCACACTCGAGGGGGCGCTGGCGCTGGTCCGCGAGCACGGCGGGCGGATCACGTCGTCCCGCCGGTTCCTGTTGCAGGCGATCTTCGAGGCCCAGGGCCACAGCACGGTCGAGGAGCTGGCCGCCAAGGTGCAGGCCAAAGCTCCCGACGTGCATCTGTCGACCATCTACCGCAATGTGGAAGAGCTCGAGAAGCTCGGGGTCATTGTCCACTCGCACCTCGGACATGGTGCCGCGACCTACCACCTTGCCGAGGGCGCGCATTCCCATTTCGTGTGCGAGGTGTGCGGCGCGACATTCGAGGCCCCGGATGCGCTTTTTCGGGAGCTGTCGCGGAACGCCAGGTCCCAGTTCGGGTTCGAGATCAACCCCCATCACTTTGCCGTCTACGGACGGTGCCACGACTGCCAGTAGAGACGGCCACCTGCCGGTGCGAAACATCGCCCCGGGAGCCGAAGATCTCATCGGATGCCGGCACGCAGGGTCCTGCCAACGACCGGGCCCGGCAGCCCCGGACGTCGTAGTCTGGTGGCCATGACAGCCCGACGAGTCGTTGTCGTTCCACACACCCATTGGGACCGAGAGTGGTACCAGTCGTACCAGGAGTTCCGTCTCAATCTGGTCGACATGTTCGATGCGTTGGTGCCCCTGCTCGAATCCGACGACAGCTACCCCTACTTCATGCTCGACGGGCAGATGGCCGTGGTCGACGATTACCTCGAGGTGCGGCCGGAGGCCGAAGTGCGACTGCGTGCCCTGGCTGCGGCCGGCCGGATCGGCATGGGTCCCTGGTACATCCTGATGGACGAATTCCTGGCCTCGGGCGAGACCATCATCCGCAACCTGCAGATGGGCCTTCTCCGGGGTGCGGCCTTCGGCGGCACCATGGACATCGGCTACCTGCCCGACATGTTCGGCCACATCGCCCAGATGCCCCAGATCCTCCGAATGGCGGGGTTCGCCCATGCAGTCGTGTGGCGGGGTGTCCCGTCGGCCGTCACGAAGAGCGGGTTCTTCTGGGAGGCCCCCGACGGGTCCGTCGTGCGGGCCGAATACCTGCCCGTCGGTTACAGCAACGGGGCCGTGCTCCCCGATGACGCCAAGGCACTGGTGCGACGGGTGGCCGACCACCTCGACGAGGTCGAGGGCTTTGTCATCGACGACCTCCTGATCATGAACGGCTCCGACCATCTCTCGCCTCAGCCCTGGCTCGGCCGGGTCCTGGCCGAGGCCAACGATGTCCAAGACGACCTGGCGTTCGAGATCCTGCCCCTTCCCGTGTACCTGGCCTCGGCCCCCACCGAAGGCCTTGAGCACTGGAGCGGAGAGCTCCGCTCGGGCTTCCGCGCCGACATGTTGATGGGCGTCACCTCCAACCGGGTCGACGTCAAGCGCCTGGGCGGTCTGGCCTCGCGCGAACTGGAGCGGAGAGCGGAGCCCTTTGCCGCGCTGTTCCAGGAGCCGTCGGCCTGGCCGCGGACGCTGCTGGAGCTGGCCTGGAAGGAGATGGTGCGCAACTCGGCCCATGATTCCATCTGTGCCTGTTCGGTGGACGATGTGGTCGATGCCGTCATGCACCGCTACGCGGAAGCGCGTACGATCGCCGCCGGAGTGGCGGAGCGGGCGGTCAAGTCGCTGGCCGGATCGCTGGCCGAATCCGGCTCCTACGTCCTCAATGCGTCCAGCCGCACCCGGTCGGGCGTGGTCGAACTGGTGGTCGGAGCGACGGATCCACCCGGTCCTGCCGTGCAGGTGCTGTCGGAGCGCACCGGCCCCAGTGGGTCGACGGAGCTCGACGCCGACGCGGTGCGGTCGATGTTCGGCTTGCTGCAGAGCCCACAGATCGACCGCGACCTCTGGCTGCACGACATCGTCGTCGAAGAGGACGAGGAGGGTATCGGCATCACCTTCGCGGTAGGTCCGGAAGAAGGGGGCGACGTGGCCATCGCTCGAGCAAAGCAGGACATCTACGCCCGCCTGGATGCGCGCCCCGATGCCGTGATCCGCTTCGGCCTGGACCAGCCCCCCACTCGGAGGATCGCGGCCCGCGTGGCGGAGGTGCCCGGTTACGGATGGCAACCGTTCGAACCTGCGGCCCTGGCCCATCCGGTCGCGGCCGGTGAGCCCGGGGCGGCCGGTGAGCCCGGGGCGCCCGTGTCGCTCTCCAACGGCCTGGTGACGGTCGAGGTGGACGGGAGCCTGGGCACGTTCTCCCTCAACGGGCGGCCAGGGTTCGGTCAGCTGGTCGACGGTGGGGACCTCGGCGACTCGTACAACTACTCGCCCCCCTCCGCGGACTCGTTCGTGGAGGCGCCAGAGGAGGTCACCGTCCGGGTCGCCGAACCCGGACCGGTACGCGCCCGCGTGGTGATCGAGGCGCGGTACCGGTGGCCCGACCACATCGACGTGGACTCCCAGACACGGGTCGGGGAGCAGAACGTGGTGGTGAAGACGATCCTCGAGGTGCGGGCGGACGAGCCGGCGGTCCGCGTGACCACGTCGTTCGTCAACCCGAGTGGCGACCACCGTCTCCGGGTCCATCTTCCCCTGCCCGACCCGGCCCGGACGTCGAGGGCCGAGAGCGCGTTCGCGGTGGTCGAGCGGGGGCTGACGGCCGAGGGCCGCACGGAGGAATTCGGCCTGCCCACCGCCCCGGCCACCCGCTTCGTCTCCGCCGGGGGTCTGACCGTGGTCCACGACGGGGTCTGCGAGTACGAGCTGATCGACATCGCGGCCACGCCCACCGGTGATGCCGCGTCGACCTTGGCGCTGACCGTGCTGCGCTCGACCGGCATGCTGTCCCGGTTCGGCATGGCCTACCGACCCTTCCCGGCCGGTCCGCTGACCCCGGTGGAAGGACTCCAGATGAGAGGCCGCCATGTCTCGCTGCACTACGCGGTGGCTCTCGACGTCGACGACCCCTATGCCCTCGCCGACGACATCCTCCTCCCGCTAGAGGTGTTGACCAGCCCGGGCGGGGGCACCCGCCCGCAGATCGGGAGCGGGCTGACCGTCAGCGGAGCCGAGGTGAGCGCCGTTCGCCGGGACGGGGGGGTGCTCGAAGTGCGGGTCTTCAACCCCGCGGCCGAGGTGGCCACTGTCGCCATCGAAGGGCACAGCGGCTGGCTGGTCGACCTGCGAGGCTATCCCGAGGCGCCATTCGAGGGCTCCTTCGAGTTGCGTCCCTTCGGGCTCGCCACCGCCAGATTGCACGGCACCGGCGCCTGAGGGGGGCGGCTTCGGAGCGCCCCGTCGGTGCAGAGGGTGGCAGGTAGGGTTCCACGTCATGGACGGCCCGTTCGCTGCGCCACCAGACAATCCTTGGCACCGGGTGTCCCCGCGTCTGGCCCGGATGCGCCGAACGGAGCTGCTCGTCGTCGGGATCCCGGTGGTGGCCGGCGTGGCTGTCGCCTGTGCTCTGGCGTCGACCGTGGCCGGTGTCGCCGTCGGGGCGGCCGGTGTCGTCCTCATGGTCTTCGGATGGATCTCGATCGGTCGAAACCTGCGCTCGTGGGGGTACGTGGAGCGCACCGACGACCTGGTGGTCACCCACGGGGCGTTGTTCAAGCGCCTGACGGTGGTGCCCTATGGGCGTATGCAGTTGGTGGATGTGGAGGCCGGGCCCATCGAGCGCTCCTTCGGGCTGGTGAGCGTCAAGCTCCACACCGCGGCCGCCACCACCGACGCCAAGGTCTGCGGTCTGACTCCCGACATCGCCGGCCAGCTCCGCGACCGGTTGACCCAGTTGGGTGAGGCTCACGCCAGTGGGCTCTGAGCCGCCGGAAGGGACCGGCGACGAGACGTTCCGGCTCCACCCGTTGACTCCGCTGGCCCTCGGTGGCCGGATACTGGGCGTGCTGGTGGTCTTCGCGCTGTTCAGCCTGGCCGGAAGGCAGGCCGGTCAGGGGAGCGGCCCCAACGTCACCGCCCTCGGCCTCTATGCCGGCCTCGCCGTGCTGGTTGTGATCCGTGGGTTGGTCACCGTGGCTGTCACCCGGTACCACCTCCACGGGGGGGAGCTGCGCATCGACAGCGGTCTGCTTCGAAAGCAGTCGAAGCGGGTCCGGCTCAACCGGGTCCAGAGCGTCGACGTGCTCGAGCCCTTCTCGGCCCGCATCTTCGGCCTGGCCGAAGTGAAGGTCACGACGGCCGGCACCGAGCGATCGGCCGTCCGGCTCCGCTATCTCTCCCTTCCGGTGGCCAAAAGGCTCCGCGCCGACCTGCTCGGCCGGTCGGGTGGGGGCGATGAAGGGGCGCCGGAGGCCCCGGAACGACCGGTCGTGGCCGTTCCCCACGGGCAGCTCGTCGGATCGGTGCTGCTCGAGATGGTCTCGTGGCGGCTCATCTTCTTGTTCATCGGGCCGATCCTCACCGTGGTCGGGCGACAGAACGGCCACCGGGCCACCTCCGGCATCGGCATCGCCCTCTTCCTCTGGTTCGCCTTCCTCATCGTCACCGCGGTGTGGCGGCGGGTCTCCACCCTGTGGGACTTCACTGTGACCGAGTCACCCGACGGGCTCCGGATCCGTCATGGACTGCTGTCCACCAGCCGCCAGACAGTGCCTCCCGGACGGATCCAGGCCATCCTCATCCACCAACCCGTCGGATGGCGCCTCTTCGGCTGGGCCCAGGTCCGCATGAATGTGGCCGGCTACGCCGGCAGCAGCAATTCGAAGTCCACCATGCTGCTTCCGGTGGCCGACCGCGCCTACGCGTTGGCGCTTGTGGGTTGGCTGTTGGGTGGCGTCGACCTCACCGGCATTCCCCTCGAGCGCCCTCCCCGGCGGGCGGCCGTCCGTGCGCCGCTCTGGTGGCGCGCCCAGCTGGTGGGCTCCGACGATCACGTCTTCACGGTTCGTCACGGGCTGCTGTCGCGCACGATCGACGTCGTCCCGCACGAGCGGACCCAGAGCGTGCGCCTGACCTCGGGTCCGCTACAACGCGCCCTGGCGCTGGCCACCGTGCATCTCGACTCCACCCGAGGCCCGGTCAAGACCCGGGCGGCCAACCGCGACAGCACCGAGGCCCGGGCGATGCTCGATCGTCAGGTCGAGCGGGCCCGCAGGGCCCGACTGCATCAATGGGTGCCGTCACCACCGCCGCGGTGAGGGTCCCCGGCGGGCCGGTCGACGCGGACGGGATCGCGTCTGGAAGAATCGGGTCGATGGCGCAGGACCACGCCCCCGGCGAAAGTGACGAGGATGATCGTGACGTCCAGACCGCCAGGTCATTGGCCATGCTGTTGGGTGTGGCCGACCTCGTGGGTCGTGGGTGGGAGATCGTCGAGGAGCGGACCTGGCCCACCGGTGAGTTGAACTCCGAGAGCGACAAGAGTCGCCGGGCCCACGCGGCTGGGGGGATCACGGCATGGCGGTCCCTCGCCGAGGCCGGATCGACCAGGACGGCCTGGTTCGAGGTGGTGCCTTATGCCACGTCGGGCGACGCCGAGCTCTCCCTGCGCCAGGTCCCGAGGTACTTCGTCGGTACCAGCCGGCCGGACCAGACGGTCGTGTCGGAACGGGTGGTCGATGACGAGGTCCTCCCCGGATACACGGACACCTGGATCTTCGAGAAGCTGACCACCGGACCGGGCGGGGACGACCTGTCGCGGTATGTGGGCGGAACCGTCGACCGGATCCTGTTCCTCACCTCGTTCGGGGGCCCAGACGGCGTGTGGTCGTGGGGCGACGTGATGGCACTGACCGAACGTCAGGCGGAGCGGGTCCGGCTGGCTCTGGGCATCAGCTGATCAGCTCCGGCACGTTCCCGGTCGATCACCAGGGCTCTCCGTAGCGGTCCCGGTGGGCACGCTCGCGTAGGGGCAGGCGCCGGGGTGGCCCGAGGGAACGGGCGGGCCAGCCCATGGGGACCACGGCCATCGGACGAACCGATTCGGGAAGGTCGAGCAGCTCACGCAGCTCGTCGGCGAACCTGGTGGCCAACGTGGTCATGGCCGATCCGAGACCGAGTGCCGTGGCCGAGAGGAGGAGGTTCTGGGTGGCCGGAAAGACCGAGGAGGGGAGGGTCGCCTCGAGGCCGATTGACGTGTCGCCGCAGACCACGATGATCACGGGAGCCGACCCGATCCCGCCTTCGGCCCCCTGGTCGACCTGGCGGAGGAGCGAGTCCTCCAGCCGACCGACCGAATGCTGGCGGCCGCCCTGGCGCCACGCCCGGCGTGTCAGCTCCCCGATGCCGGCACGAAGCTTTTCGTCCCGGACGACGACGAAGACCCAGGGCTGGAGGTTTTCGGCGCTCGGTGCGTGGGTGGCGGCCCGGAGGCAGCGTTCGACCGACTCGTCGTCCACCGGCGCATCGCTGAATTGGCGGTTGGCCCGTTGGCGCAGGACCACGTCGAAGAACGCCGCCGAGTCGGGCGCACCGCCCTCACCCTCTTGTCGGTGCACCGCCATCTTCGGTTCCCCCACTTCGGCCTCACCAACTCGTCCGGAGCGAACCTAGCCGATGCCTCAGCGGGAGCTCCTGCAGTTCACTAGAGTCACCCACGACCGGTCCGGTACCCTCCCCGCCGGGAGTGGGGAGCGGACATCGAGCCCTGGCGTCGAAGCCTTCAATCCGGGAGGACCACGTGGTCATCGGCACCGTTCCCCGTGACCGACCTCCCGTGACCGACCTCCCGTGACCGACCTCTTGCCCGACCTCCCGTGACCGACCTCTTGCCCGACCTCCCGTGACCGACCTCTTGCCCGAACAGCTGCGGCTCATGGCCGCGGCCTACCCCGACGAGGTGGCGTACCGGAACCTCGGGGACGGCTCTTCCATCACCTTTGAACGATGGGAGCGTGAGTCGAACCGCCTGGCCCGCGGCCTCCGGGCCAGAGGGGTGGACAAGGGCGACCTCGTGGCCATCTTTCTCGAGAGCGACGGGATCCTCGAGTGGATCGTGGCCTATAGCGCGGTGCACAAGCTGGGTGCGACCGCGGTGCCGATGAACGACCGGCTGTCGGCGCCCGAAGCGCGGGCCATCCTCGAACACGCTGAGGTCACCGCGGTGGTCGTCAGCAGCGCGTACGCGGAGATCGTCGCACCGCTGCTGCATTCCCTCCCTTCGCTGAGGGTGGCGGTGTCGGTCGGTCCGAAGGGCGTGGCGACGGACGAGGAGGGGTTCGTCGATCTCGAGGACGCGAAGAGCACCGACGCAGACGCCGTCCAAGCCCCGGTCGACGGCTCAGATCTGGCCGATGTCATGTACACGTCCGGCACCACGGGCAGACCGAAGGGTGTAGCGGTGCGCTACGACCAGGTCGCCCTCCTGCCCAATGGCCTGCCGGAGTGGCGGGGGTCCGGGTGGTTCACGGCCTCTCCGGTGTTCACCTTCGCCGGTCTCGGCTTCATCTACAACCCGATGAAGGCGGGCATGACGGTCCTGTACCTTCCCGCCTTCGACGCCGGGCGCTGGCTCGAGATCGTCGAACGGGAGCGGCCGGTGATCGCGTTCATCGTCCCGGCCATGGCGCAGCTCATCATCCACCACGAACGGTTCGAGTCGTCTGATCTCTCCAGCCTCGGCCGGATCATCCTGGGCAGCGCACCTCTCGTCCCGGACACCCTGCTACGGCTACAGGCGAAGGTGCCCGGCGCGGCCGTGCTGAACAGCTACGGGATGACCGAGGGTGGGCACGCCACCTTCACCATGGACCCGGAGGGGGCCCGGACCCACCCGGGCGCGGTGGGGAAGCCGAGGAAACCCGTCGAGGTCCGCATCGTCGACGAGGCCGGGGCGTCGCTCCCGGCAGGGGCGGTCGGCGAGGTCGTCACCCGGAACCCCGACGGTCACCGGGAGTACTACAAGGACCCGGAGGCCACCGCCCGCATGTGGGAGGGGGGGTGGCTCCACACCGGCGACCTCGGCTACCTCGACCCAGACGGCTATCTCTTCATCGTCGGCCGGAAGAAGGAGATGATCGTCAGGGGCGGGATGAACGTCTATACCGACGATGTCGAGGCCGTCCTCCACGAACACCCATCGGTGGTCGAGGTGGCTGTGGTCGGTATCCCCCACGACGTGCTGGGCGAGGACATCGCCGCCTTCGTCGTCCTCGGTGCGGGCCAGACGCTGGCCATCGACGAGTTGCAGGCGTTCGCCGGGGAGCGCCTCGCCGACTACAAGGTGCCGCGGCATGTCGAGTTCCTGCCCGCGCTCCCGAGGAACGCGGGCGGGAAGGTGGTGAGGTCGGAACTTGTCCCGAAGGCAACGCGCAGATGATTCGAGAGGAGAACAGGTGCAGGATCACAGATTCGATTTCGTCGTCGATGGAACACCCGAGGAGGTCTGGGAAGTGTTTTGGGGCCGGATGCGTTCCGGCATCGAAACCGACACGGTGAAGATCGAGATCTACCACCCCGGAGACGCGGATGGCAACGGCCTGGTACGGCACTGTGATTTCCAGGTGCCGAAGTACCTCCTGTCGAAAGGCAAGGCGCAGTCCTGGGAGTGGATCACCGAGGCCAAGCGCCCGCTGTCGTGGCGGTATGACGCCATCGGGAAGCCCTTGTGGTCCCGGGCATCGGGGTGGACCCGGCTGGAGGACATGGGCGACGGGCGGACCCACGTCTATTTCCGGGAGACCTACGAGGCCTTCAACCCCGTCATGCGGGCGCTCCTGGAGAAGCGGGTGCACGACTTCATATCCAAGGGGAACGACGAATTGATCGAGGCGTCCCTGGTGAGGTCGCTGCGCAAGCTCCACGAGAGAAGGCGGGACGTCACCTGAGGGATGCCCGCGGGACCGACCGGGGTCACCGGTCGACCGGGTCACCCCGGCGGGACGAAGCGGTTCCAGTCCCAGCTGACCATCGACTCGTAGGGCGCAGCCAGGAGCGGACGGACCGGGGCTGCCGACCACCATCGATCGAGCACCGGCGCCAGGCGCTCGCCGACTGAGGCCGGGTGGTCGTCGAGGTAGCAGACGGTCATCCGGTAGTCGCCCTCGGTGAACATCGGTCGTCGGATGGACGGGCTGGTGGCGAAGGCCCAGGCTCCGGCGACGCCGGGAACCGATACCAGCTCGGGAAGCAGTTCGACGTGCATCCGCTTGACGTACGCATCCTGGGCCGATCGGTCGGATCGGTCCGATCCTTCCGATCGGTCGGCGGGCTCCTCCACGATGAGGTAGATGCCTTCGTGCGGTCGGAACGGGACCACCTCGGACGAGACGAGCACCCTGCGGGCGGCAAGGGTCTCGAGGAGGCGGAGACCTCCCCGGTACTGCGAGGGCAGCGCGTGGGGGAAGCGGCCCAACTCGGCCAGATGGCGACCGAGGTTGAGGAATTCGTCGATCGTCTCGTGGACGGGATTTCCCATCAGGTAGCAGACGACGTGCTCGACGGACGACCACCCGTCGACATCGACCACCCGGACGCTCCGGCAGGCCGGGGTCGACGCCCACCGCTGGCCGAGGACCAGCCCGGGCAACTGGTACTGCTCGGGCATGTGGTCCATCTGGTGCCATTCGAGGTAGGGGCGGTCGTCGCCGCCCGACGAGCGGTGCGACAGGGAGAAGAACCCGACCTTGACCCGGTTCACCGGTTCACCGGTTCACCGGTGCATCGGCCGGCCCCATGATCCGGGCCATGGCTTCGAGCTGCTCGACGTAGTGGGCCGGCGAGTGGTGGAGGAACCACAGCTGCAAGCCGGTCGCTCCCGCGTCGGTGAGTCTGCCGACCATCCGGCGCGCCCCGTCGGGATCGCCGACCGGATCCAGCGGCCGGCCGTTGCGCAGCACGACCTCGAGCGGGTTGCTGCGCTCGGCCCACGCCGGGGTGTCACGGGCGGCTGCCATCATGGCGGCCACATCGGCTGCCCTGATCCCGAAGGGAACCCAACCGTCTCCCAATTCGACGGCGCGGCGGAGGGAGCGTTCGGTGCGCCCCCCGATCCACAGCGGCACGGAGGATTGGAGGGAGCAGGGATCCAACACCACCCCCGAGTACTGGTAGAAGGTGCCGGCGTACTCGGGCAGGCGTTCCGACAGCGAGGACCGGAGCGCCGCGAGCGCATCGTCGGCTCGCCGTCCCCGATCGTCGAAGGGGCAACCGAGGAGATCGAACTCCTCCTTGAGGGAGCCGACCCCGAGGCCGAGGATGAGCCGTCCGCCCGACACCTGATCCAGCGTGCCGTAGCGCTTGGCGATCTCGAGCGGGTGGTGGTAGCCGAGCACCAGCACGTTGGTGGCCAGACGGATCCGCGACGTCACCGCGGCCAGGTAGCCGAAGGTGGCCAGCGGATCCCAATAGCGGCTTCCACGCACGCCGGCGACATCGGTGGGGACGATCACGTGCTCGCTGCAGGTCAGATGGTGGTAGCCGAGACGCTCGGCCGCCTTGGCGATGGCGGCGACGTCGTCGATGGTCCCCTCCACCTCCCAGGGAGCATGCACGTCGGGGACCATGCTGAGCACGGGAGTGGTGATACCCAGCAGCATCCCTTCCCCCGTCTCTCCTTCGGTCGGTCCGCTCGACCGGCGGCCCCTCAACCGGGGAAAGGGTACCGTTGATCGGGAGGGCGCGCCGCCCGTTCCAGCGCCTCGGACAACGAGAGGTCATCGAGTGACGTGGTGACCAGATCGGCCGCCGAGAGATCGAGGTCCGAGGTCAGGCCGTGCGGTACGGCCACGGTGAACAGTCCCGCGGTGACAGCCGCCGCCACGCCGTGGGGGGAGTCCTCCACGGCCACCGACCGCAACCGGTCGGCTCCGAGCCCTTCGCACGCCAGCAGGTAGGAGGTCGGTGCGGGCTTCGCGGGGACCTCGGCGTCGCGGCAGACCACGCAGGAGAAGAACCCGCGCAGGCCGAGCCGGTCCAGATGGCCCTCCACCCACTCGAGCGGGGACGACGATGCGATGCCGACCGGGATGCCCGACCCCTCCGCCTCCGCCAGCCAGCGCAGGACTCCCGGGCGGGGGCCGTGCCGGGCTTGGAGCTCGTCCCGTCGCAGCCGGCGGCGATCCTGTGCGGCGGGGTGGAGGCGCCGACCGATCCGGCTCTCGAGCTCGCCCAGGGGGTCGAAGACATCCTCGGTCCCGATGTTCCTCTGCCAGTCGTCGAGCGCCAGCCGATGGCCGTGGTCGGCCCACAGCTCCGCCCACGATCGGTAGAGGGACTCCTCGGTGTCGAGGATGGTCCCGTCGAAGTCGAGGATGAGGCAGGCCCTGCTCACTCGCCTGATGATTGCAGCTGGGACGGCCCACCGTTTGGGCCAGGGACACAGGGTCTGTCATGCTCTCGGGCATGTTCGACGACCTCCTCCGAGCGAACCGCCAGTATGTCGCCGGATTCGAGCTGGCGGGGATACCGGCCCGGGCGGCCAGGGAATTCGCGCTGGTCACCTGCATGGACAGTCGTATCGAGCCGCTGACCATGCTCGGGCTGCGACCCGGGGATGCGAAGATCGTCCGCAACGCGGGTGGCCGTGTCACCCCCGACGTCCTCCGGTCCCTGGTCCTGGCGACGAGGTTCCTGGGAGTGCGCCGGATCGCGGTCATGCAGCACACCCAGTGTGCGCTGGTCGACCGGACCGACGACGACATCAGGTCGGAGCTCGCGGACCAGGGGCTCGAGCGCCCCGACGGCTGGGAGTTCCTGGCCATGCCGGACCCGGACTCCGCACTGCGGACCGACGTCGCCGCCGTGCGCTCGTGTGATCTCCTACCCGGCGACGTCCGTGTCGAGGGCTGGCGGTACGACGTCGACACCGGCGAGATCGTCCAGGTCGTCGGCTCCTGAGCACCTCGGGCCCCGTGCCCCTGGCCCCGTGCCCCTGGCCCCGGGCCCCTGGCCCCGTGCCCCTGGCCCCGTGCCCCGGGCCCGCGCCCGCGCCCGCCCGGCCATCCCGAATCGACGGCGAGGCCCGAATGGGAGGCTGAGGCCGCGATCGCTAACCTGTGGCCGTGCCGGAGATGAACGGAATGAGCCGGGTGGCGTTCAACCTCCACACTGCCCTGACCCGGTGGGAGTTCGGCCCGTTCGCCCTCTTGGTGCTGGCCGCCGCCATCATCACGGCCGCCTGGTACCTGAGGGCTGAGTGGTCCCTGTCCACCCGGGGCCGCAGCTGGAGCATCAAGCGGACCGTCTCCTTCATGGCCGGTCTGGTGGCCGTCGTCATCGCGCTGCAGTCGCCGGTCAGCACGTTCACCATGGACTACTTCCAGGCGCACGTGATCCAGCACCTGCTCCTGATGGTCATCGGACCGCCCCTCCTGGCCATGGGGGCGCCGATGACACTGGCCCTCCAGACGTCGAGCCGGAGCGGGAAGATCAGGCTCCTCTCCATTCTCAACAGCCGGCCTTTCAAGGTGCTCACCCACCCCCTCCCGGTCTGGGTCCTCTACTACTTCTCGATGTTCGCCTTCTTCTTGACCTTCGCTCTCAATTTCGCCATGACCCACATGTGGGTCATGGATCTCATCAATCTGGGGTTCTTCTTTGCATCCACGCTCTTCTGGTGGCCTCTGATCGGCGTCGACCCGGTCCCCCACTGGAAGATGGGCTACGGAACGCGGATGGCCAACCTGCTCATCGGGGTACCGCTCGAGTCGTTCCTCGCTCTCGCCCTGCTGAGCGAGACACGGCCGGCCGCCTCCATGTACACGGTGGCCAGCACCCACTCGGGTGCCGCCATCCTCTGGATCGGCGCCGAGCTCTTCACGTTCCTCGCCCTGATCCCGATCTTCATCCAGTGGGTGAGGTTCGAGGAGCGCAAGGGCGCACGCTTCGACGCCCAACAGGACGCCGAGCTGACGGCCAACGGGACGCAGGCCTTCCCCGTGGTCGAGCGCTGAACGTCCCGGCCTGACCGGTCGGGGCCGACCTGGAGCTTCAGGAGCTGGGTGGCGGGGTGAACGTGTAGGTGAAGGGCGTCACGTGGGGGGAGTTGAGGAACTCGCCCTTCCCGTCGATGTAGATGGCGACGGCCACCGCGGCTGATCCCACCTGGACGGTCATGGTCCCCTGGGCCGGGAAGCTCAACAGCTTGCCGGCCTGCTGGACACCACTGACCAGGGGTGTGGGTGAACTCGAGCTGGTGACCTGCACCCAGCACCGACCCGAGGTAGCGATGTTGACGGTGAATTTCTGGGTGTTGACCGTCCAGTTGGAGCTCTGCAGGGTGTAGCCGGTTCCGACGACTGCGGATGCCTGGTGGTTCTGCCCTCCACCCGCGGTGCCGCCCGGGCTCGATGCGTTGCTGGTGGGGGCGGCCACCCTGAGGATGTGCGCCCGGACCAGCCACTCGGGTCGCCACTGTTGGATGGCGAACCCGGCCACGACCGCCAGCACCAGCACCAGGGCCACCCAGGTGATCACCTTCAGCGACGTCGGTGCCCGCAGCCGGCGCCGGGCCTTGGCCACCGCCCGTTTGCTGTGCCTGATCTCCTGTCGGGGAACGACCGGGAACGTCCCGGTGGGTGGACCTGACGCCACCCCGTAGCCGTAGGCCCCCGAGCCCCCCGCCGCGGACCCGGCTCCCACCCTCGGTACCTCTCCGGTCTGGGTGAACGCCCGTAGGTGGTCGGGCTCGGTCGTGACCGCGGTGATCACATTGGTCACCGAGCCCGCGCCGACCTGGTTGCGTTTGGCCCCGGTGGACGACAGGGCGGGCGCCGGCACCGACGCCGACCAGGCGTCGATCATCTGAAGGGCCAACGCGTCGCCGTCCAGGCCGAGGAAGGCGGCATAGCGTCTGAGCGTGGACAGGGCCAGGGCCTGATCGGGGAGGCTGGCCAGGTCCCCGTTCTCGAGGGCCTCGAGCTGGGTGATCGGTCGGCCCAGCCGGTCGTGCACGGCCAGGAGATCCAGGCCGCGCTCCTCCCTGGCTGCCCGAAGCAACCAGCCGATGCCCTCGGCGGAGGAGCTCGGCTTCTCGTCATGGTCGTCGCGACGGCGCGCTGTCCCGCCGCGTTGCCAGAGCACCTTTTGTCTCCTGACTGTCCCGGTATGTCAAGCGTACTTGTTCACTCGTGCTTTTCGCCGCAACCGGGGGCAGACTGAGACCATTCCGCTGCCAGGCGGAGCGGTTCCGGGCGCCCCAGGCGGAGCGGTTCCGGGCCCTGGCAGGGGACCGGAAATGTTGCGAGCACAACTAGTGTTGTACAGGGTGAGGATTTTCAGAGGAAGAGCGGATTCGCGGTGTCGGGCGACGGCACCGAGAGGAGGTTGGCCATGCCGGCAGTGACTGTGGACGATGTTCTTGCCCTACCCAGGGTGGCGGCACCGGATCCGGCGACGAGCGTACCGAGGTCTGTGGTCTCGGTCACCACCGCGCCCGCAGGGTTCGAGGGAGAGGGATTTCCGGTCCGTCGGGCGTTCGCCGGTGTGGACCGGCACCACCTCGATCCGTTCATCCACATGGACCAGATGGGTGAGGTGGAGTATGCGCCGGGCGAGCCCAAGGGCACTCCGTGGCATCCCCACCGCGGATTCGAGACGGTGACCTACATGATCGACGGCACCTTCCAGCACCAGGACTCGATCGGCGGGGGCGGGCTCATCACCAATGGCGACACCCAGTGGATGACGGCCGGTGGCGGCATCCTCCACATCGAGGCGCCGCCCGAGGAGCTGGTGGCCAGCGGCGGTCTGTTCCACGGGATCCAGCTGTGGGTCAACCTGCCCAAGGCGGACAAGATGATCGCTCCCCGCTATCAGGACATCGGATCCTCCAACGTCGTGTTGCTGGCCTCACACGACGGGGGGGCCTTGTTCAGGGTCATCGCCGGCGACCTCGGGGGTCATGCCGGGCCCGGATCGACCCATTCGCCCATGGCCATGGTGCACGCCACGTTGTCACCGGGGGCCAGGATCGACATCCCGTGGCGCAGCGACTTCAATGCGCTCGTCTACGTGCTCGGCGGCCGGGGCACCGTCGGTACCGAGGGGCACGCGGTGGACACCGGGCGGCTGGCCGTCTTCGGTGAAGGTGGGGCGCTCACCGTCACAGCCGATGCCGACCAGGATTCGCGGACTCCGACGCTCGACATCTTGATCCTCGGAGGTCGACCGATCCGGGAACCGGTCTACGCCTACGGGCCTTTCGTCATGAACACGAAGGAAGAGATCGCCCAGGCCTTCGAGGACTACCAGGCCGGACGGCTGGGGACCGTGCCCGCCGATCACATCGGTTCGTAGCTGGGCTCCGTCGGATCGAGCCGGGGCAGGTCGGGCGGGTCGGGGACGGCTCCGTTGCCCCGCCCGTCCGCCGGGGTTCGGTCGGCCCGGGCCGGTCCAGCCTGTGGTCGGGTGGAACCGACAACCCCGAGATCGGCCGGTCGCAGGCGCAGCGTGTCATACCAGTAGCGGACGGTCCAGGACGGCCAGTTGTTGGTCACCCTGCCCGACGCGTTCTTGTACCAGCTCGTGCAGCCGGCCACCCAGGCCGTTGCGGACATGAGGCGTTGGGTCCTCTGGTCGTCCCGCCGGTAGGCGTCCACGCTCACACCGACGAGGGGAGCCGTACCGGCGTCCGTCGACCTGACCTGGACGGCCATGGCCTGCAGGATGAGGTTGATCTGGCGCTCCACCATGAACAGGATCGAGTTGTGCCCGAGGTTGGTGTTGGGCCCGTAGAGCAGGTAGCAGTTCGGAAATCCGGCCACCGCCGTACCCAGGTAGGCGTGGGCGCCGTCGCGCCACGCTTCGGCCAGGGGTCGCCCCCCTGCGCCGTGGACGGGGATGTGGGCCAGGAAATCCGTGGTGGAGAAGCCCGTGCCGAAGATGAGGACGTCGGCGGGGCGCCGTCGGCCGTCGGCGGTCACGACGGCGTCGGACTCGATGTGCTCGATGGGCTGGTCGACCACTTCGACGTTGGGCCGCATGATGGCCGGGTACCACTCGTTGGAGATGAGGATGCGCTTGCAGCCGAGCGGATAGTCGGGCACCACGGACCGCTCGGGCAGGCGGTCGGAGACCACGTCCCGGCGGATGCCCTTGGCGAAGAGCTGCCCCAGCTTGCGTCCCGCCCATCCGTCCTTGCGGAACCAGAACCATCGGGACTCGAGGCCCCAGTAGATCAACCAGCGGTAGGCGCGTTCAACCGGTTTGACGTTGTCGAACAGCCATCGGGCCATCCCCCCATAGGGCCGGTCCCTCTTCGGCGCCACATAGTTCGGGCTGCGCTGATAGATCGTGAGCTCGGCGGCCCGCTCGGCCACCCGGGGAACGAACTGGATGGCGCTCGCCCCGCTCCCCACCACGGCGACCCGCTTCCCCTCCAGATCGCACCCGTGGTCCCAGCGGGCCGAATGCCACATCGGCCCGGCGAAGCCAGTCAGGCCCTCCAGGTCGGGCACGTGGGGCCGGTTGAGCTGGCCGCAGGCGAAGATCACGTCGTCGGCTTCGATCTGTTCCTCGCCGTCGGCCGACGTCACCACCAGCCGCCACCGCCGGCTGGCCTCGTCGAGGTCGGCGCGCTGGACGGTCGTGCCCAGACGGAGGTGGGGTCCGAGCCGAAACCGCTGCACGCAGCGTTCGGCGTAGGAGAGGATCTCCGGCTGTTCGGCGAAGCGACGGGTCCAGTCGGACTTCGGGGAGAAGGAGAAGGAGTAGAGGTGGGAGGGGACGTCGCATCCGCTTCCCGGGTAGGTGTTGTCCCGCCAGGTGCCGCCGACCGCATCGGACTGCTCGATGATGGTGAAGTCGCGTACACCTGACCGGACCAGCTGGATGGCGATCGCCAGTCCCGAGAGGCCGGCTCCCACGATCACGATGGTGGGCGTCGACCGCCCTTCGCGGCGCGCGGTGCGGATCTCCCGTTCCAACCGCCTGCGCCCGATGTCCAGCGCCATGTGAGCTCTCCGGTTCCGGGACCGCACCTCCGCCTGCGTCCGACCGTCGGGCAGGCTCTGCGGTACCCCGAATGGTAGGCCCGCCGGACGACACCCGCGGCCCGCCGGACGACACCCGCCGGCCGACACCCGACACCCGACACCCGCCGGACGACACGGTGGTGCTCACGACGCCGGGCGTGGTGCCCTTGCGGACCCGGCCTGCAGTCACCAGACTCATGGGGTGACCGACGGGCAGCCGGAATCCCGACCGGTGCCGCCGGGTCGGTGGGCGTCAGGCCGGGCCCGGGCCCGGGCCCGCTCTTCCCAGGCGCTCAGGTCCCTGTTGCGCCCGGAGGGACTGCCGGCCGAAGCCGCGGCCCAGCTCGAGGCAGCTTTCGGGAGCGTGGGCCGGGCCGCCATCTCCGGAGGGCGGGGGAGGCTCAGGCGGGTCCACATCCAGGTGAGGGCCGCCCCTCCACGGCTGCTCGACTGGATGTCCGGGCAGGTCCTCGACCATCCCGCGGCCCTCTACGACCAAAAGGGCGTCGAGCTGCTGGCCTCGCGCCAGGTCCGGTCCATCTCGACCGCCATGGGTGCGCTGCAACTGGCGTTGGTGACCGCGGCCGCGGCGACCACCCTCGAAGGAGGTCCGGTGCTGGCCCTGGCCATCGACGGCGCAGTGGGCCAGATGGCGTCCGTGGTCCATGGGTTCTGTGACTGGTACAACACCGGCTCCTACCTGGTACGCCGGCTCGACGAGCTCGGGATCAGGGTGGACCGGACCGAAGTGCGGCGCCTTACCAATGCCGCGCTGATGTCGAAGGGGCGGGCGGTGGACCAGCGGGCCCTCGCCCGTTCCACCGAGCTGCGCCTGATCCGCAGTTGGGTCGGCCGTGGGCTCGTCGACGCCCTTCCCTTCGGCTCCACGCTCGGGCGCGCCTCGGTGCGGGCAGTCGCCCGTATCGACGAATCCGACCTGTTCGGGCTGGTCAGAGCCGTCCGGGAGGAGCCGGGATGAGAGCGGCGGGGTCGGAACCGTCCCGACGCCCGACCCACCGTTCGTTCGGGCCGCTCCGGCACTCCCCGTAGGATATGACGGCGGTTCCGAGGCCGCCGAACGGGGAGTCACACATGAGCGAGGCGTCGTCGACGGTGGTGGCCGAACCTCCCGCCGGACTGTCCCATCGTCGTGTCCTCGTGATCATCGGTGCCCTCATCCTGGGCATGTTCCTGGCCGCCCTGGACCAGACGGTGGTGGCCACGGCACTGCCCACCATCGTCGGCGACCTGCACGGCGCCTCGCACATCACCTGGGTGGTGACTGCGTACCTGTTGACGTCGACGGTGTCCACGCCTCTGTGGGGAAAGCTCGGCGACCAGTACGGGCGCAAGTTCTTCTTTCAGGCCGCCATCGTCATCTTCCTGTTCGGCTCCGCGCTCACCGGGCTGAGCCACTCGATGCTCGAGCTCATCGCCTTCCGCGCCCTGCAGGGACTGGGCGGCGGCGGCCTGATGGTGGGTGCCCAGACCATCGTGGGTGACGTGGTCTCGCCGCGGGAGCGGGGTCGCTACATGGGGTTGTTCATGGCCATGTTCGGCGTGACCACGGTGATCGGCCCGCTGATCGGCGGCGTGTTCGTCGACTACCTGAGCTGGCGGTGGATCTTCTACATCAACATCCCCATCGGTGCGGTCACCCTGGTGATCACGACCGTCACCCTTCCCGGGGCCCTGAGCCGGATCCACCGCGTCATCGACTACCTGGGCACCTCGACGCTGGCCCTGTCGGCCAGCTGTCTGGTCCTCTACACCAGCCTGGGTGGGACGTCGTACCCGTGGTCGTCGCCGTTCATGGTGGCGTTGGCCGTGGCCGGGGTGGTTTTCGGCGTGGCCTTCCTGTTCGCCGAGCGTCGGGCCGTAGAACCGGTGATCCCGCTCAAGCTCTTCTCCACCCCTGTGTTCAGCGCGGCCAGTGCCATCGGGTTCGTGGTCGGCTTCGCCATGTTCGGTGCGCTGACCTTCCTCCCCCTCTTCTTCCAGGACGTGAAGGGGATCAGCCCCATCCAGTCGGGGGTACGGCTGTTCCCGTTGATGGGTGGCCTGCTCGTCGCCTCCGTCGGGTCGGGTCAGATCGTCAGTCGGTGGGGTCGGTACAAGATCTTCCCCATCATCGGGACCGCGCTCATGACCATCGGGCTGTACCTCATGTCGATGATCGGTGTCGCCACCGGTGCCTGGACCATCGCCGCCTACATGGTGGTCTTCGGCTTCGGGCTCGGGCTGGTCATGCAGGTGCTGGTGGTCGCGGTCCAGAACGCCGTCCCCTACGAGGAGCTGGGCACGGCAACGTCCGGGACGACGTTCTTCCGCATGATCGGCGGCTGTTTCGGGACGGCGGTGTTCGGTGCCGTCTACGCCAACCTGGTGGTGTCGAACGTCCTGCGAGCACTGCATCTGAGCAAGGCTCCGGCCGGATTCAACCTCAATGCGGAGAACCCGTCGGCCATCCACCATCTGCCGGCCGTGGTGCAGGCCGGGGTGATCAGCGGCATTGCCCACACGATCCAGACGCTCTTCCTCATCGGCGTGCCGATCGCCTTCGTGGCCTTCCTGCTCAGTTGGACGCTGCCCGAGCTTGAGCTGCGCAAGTCGATCCGTACCCCCGAGCCCGCAGGGAACCTGGGGATCCCCGAACCCCGGACGTCACTCGGCGAGATCCAGCGCATCCTCGAGCGGGCCGCCAGCCGTGAGAATCGCCGCGAGCTCTACGAGACCCTGTCGACCCGGGCCGGCCTCGATATCGACCCGCGGTCGGCCTGGATGCTCTACCGGCTGGCCGATCGGCCCGGGTGCAGTCTCGAGGAGGTCGGCAAGCGTCTGAAAGTCGATCCTGATCGGTTGGAGGCAGCGGTGGACTCGCTGGTGGCGGCCGGGATGGTGGCGCGTAACGGATCCCCCGTGGGGAGCGAGCTGGTTCTCACCGCGTCGGGGAAGTCGGCGATCGACAGTCTTACCGTGGCTCGGCGCGACTCGATGACCGAACTATTGGAAGGTTGGGACCCCGAAACCCATCCCGAGGTCGTCGACATGGTCCGCCAGCTGGCCAAGGCGTTGCTGGCCGACGACGACAAGCTGCTGGCCGACGCCCGCGCCACCGCTGTGTGACCGGATCGGCCCGCAGGTGGACGGTTCGACGCGTGGACGGGTCGACAGGTCGACGAGTCGATGAGGTGGACGGGTCGACAGCTGGACGGGTCGATGTGATCGACAGGTCGGCGTCAGAACGTGCGAGCGAAGATGGTGACCAGTGCATCGGTCATCACCGACTTGGCCTGGTCGATGTGGAGGCCCTGGTCGTGGCAGAGGAGGTTGCGGGACTCGAAGGAGGCGAGGACGTCGGCCGCCGCCAGTGACCGGGCCGCGACCTCGGGTTCCATGGCGGCCAGCTCCGGAGCGAAGAGCCTCTCCATCTGCGATCGCAGGAAGGCCCGGTTCTGCGCCAGGGAGACGGCCAGCAGCGGTTGAAACGGCGAACGCAGCCTCAACACGGAGGCGGCGTTTCCGACCGCGCCGAACAGACGGAACCGCTGGTCGACCAGGGCGGCCACTTTGGCCGCCACCGGGGCGTCCGGTGTCGCATCGATCGGCACCAGCGGGATGGCCCGTCCGATCTGGCGGTCGACGGCCTCCCTGATGAGATCGTCGATGTCGTCGAAGTACCGGAACAGTGAGCGGGGCGAGAGACCTGACCGGATGGCGATCTCCTCGGCACTCGGACGCAGGTTGCCCTGGCTGTAGAGGTCGAGCAGCGCCTCGACGACCGCCTCGCGGTTGCGTTCACGCCGCAGCTGGCGTCCATCGGTGGTGGCGGGCTGGGGTACTTCGGCGGGCACACCCTCAGGACTGCTGAGGTGTGTCGGCTCCGTTTCCATGTCAGTGGGCATCGTGACCGCCAGATTACCGGCCGGCCGGGTTCCGGCACAGATCACCGGGCCGGCGCGCTGCCGGGTACGTCCGTGGCCTAGCCTGGCGGGGAACGTGACGAGCCCGGGCGCTGTGCGACTTCGGCCCGGCGAGGAGGAAGATGGCAGGCGAGCTGGCACTCGATTCTCTCCGGCGGCGCATGCACGCAATGCACTCGCTCTACCACGACGCGGTGACGAGCATGAACGTCGACCAGGTCAACCACTTCGAGCGCGAGGGGGTGCTGCCCATCGCCTTCAGCCTGTTCCACATCGTCAACATGATGGATGCGTCGTTCATGTTGATGACCGGTACGCCGCCCATCTGGGACGACGACTGGGAGTCGAGGGTACAGCCGGCCATCGCCGACCACGGAAAGCACCGGACCGTGGCGGAGATGGTCCATCAGCGCATCGGGGACTATGCGGCGTTTCAGCAGTACATGGGTGCGGTCTTCGCCCGGACCGAAGCGTGGCTCGCTGATCTCGACCCGGTCGAACTCGCGAGAGTTGTCGTCGGTCGCCCGTTCCCTCCCCAGGTGGCGAGCACCTACAGCGCCCGGGTGGCCGGGCCCGACGGCATCACCCTGCTCGATGCGGCCGAGTGCTGGATCTACCAGCACGGCCTCCGTCACATGGGCGAGATCGAACTGGCCCGCGGTCTGGTCGGTTTGGGCGGTATGACGTCCTAGATCGGATCGGAGGCATCTGCGGCCAGCCAGATCGATCTTTCCGGACTGCGGCCTGCTCCTTGGGGTCGGGGCTGCGCCTCGTCTGCAACTCCCGCCGGGCTCCAAGTACCTTCGCCCCAGCCGATCCCGATCTCGATCTCGACGAAATGTCCGTCGGCACCACCGGATTTGCGCAGACTCATTCGTTCCGTCTGTCCCGTTTCCGCTTGTCCCTTTCCTCGTCGGTGTCCATCCCGAGGCCCGGTTCCTGCCCGAAGGCCGGTTGGGGTTCGAATCGCCACCGGGGTGTGCCCATCGGTCCGGTCCCCTCGCTGGACAGGACCCAGCCCTCATAGGTCTTGAGGAAGTGGTGGTGGTGACAGAGCAGGGCCAGATTGTCGAGGGTGGTGGGCCCGCCCTCGGCAAAGGGGACGATGTGGTCGATCTCGAGCCCGAAGGAGGTCCCACACCCGGGCACCACACAGGTGCTGTCCCGGAAGACGAGGGCCGTCCGCAGCTGTTGGTTGATGGTGCGACCCAGGTGGCAGACGGCCCGGATGTCCCCGGCCTCGTGGAAGACGATGCGCAGGAACGAGTCGTTGGCCAGGTCCCTCGCCATGGCCACCGGGATGGGACCCTGGTTGTCGATCTCGCAGCACTCGTCGCCCTCGGTGTGTCCGCGCAGCAGGGCGTCCCGGTCCACCCGGACGATCACCGAACAGGTCGGAGGCCCGTCGATGAGCAAGGACGGGTCGTCCGGTGGTCGGCCACCGGTTGGGGCCGTGGCATCGGTGGTGTCCCCGGAGGCGGTGGCATCTGAGGTGTCCCGGCCGGAGGTGGCATCGCCGGTGTCCCGGCCGGAGGTGGCATCGCCGGTGTCCCGGCCGGAGGTGTCCTCGACCCCGGCGTCGGCGTCGGCCCCGGCGGTGGCTCCGGATGAGGTGTCCTCGACCCCGGCGTCGGCGTCGGCGTCGGCCCCGGCGTCGCCGTCGCCTTCGCGCCCGGGATCCGGCCCCGAAGCCGAGCCGGTGGCCGAGGTGGGCCGGGGCCGGGGCGAAAGCGGTGCCCCGGTGTCGGGGTGGCGTCTTGTGAGAAGGGCGTAGAAGGCGTCGGCTCGGACCGCCCGTTCGGGACCGTCCTGTTCGTCACCGGCCGCCCGTCGGGTCCGGCGCAGCCGGGTGGCCACCTGGTCCAGGTGGGAGAGGATCTGGGCCCCCCGGTCGAGGGTGTCCCGGCCCTGGTAGCAAAAGGCCCCCTCGCCGTCGGTCCACGACGAGAAGTACCGGGCCGCTCGGATGCGGACGACCCTGGCCCGGGGATCCTCTGACCCCGAGGTGGCCCGGGACCGCTGGCACCGCTCCCGCACCGCCTGGAGGGGAGCCTCCTCGGCCCCGGCCAGCAGCTCTTGCTCCCGTTCGGGGGCGAGGATGCCGGCCCCGGTCAGCTCGGTGACCTTCGGTCCCGAGAGCACCCCGGTGCGCAGCGCCGCTTCGGTCCCGGGCAACTGTGAGAGGCGCTGCCCGTTGACAAGGGTGTTCTGGGCCTGACCGATGGCCACCCCCTCCAAGGAGGCCAGCATCACCGCGGCCGAGCGGTGCCCTCCGTCCCGCCACACCCCCGAGCCCTCGATCCGGGGGGCCAACAGGGTCTTGCCCGCCACCACCAGGCGCTCGAGGCCGACCAGGGACGCATAGAGCCCGGCGGCGTCGGCCCCGGTCAGCCGGGCCGGGTCGAGGTCCGCCACCACCGAGGCCAGAGCGGAACGGGCCACCTCCAACCGGGCCCCGAGGCCGGTTTCAGGACCGGCGACAGCGGCAGCACCAGCGGTGCCGCCCGCCACACTCTCCTTCACTGCACCGGCCACCGGGGTCATGGCCAGATGTTTCCAGGGGGGTGTAACAACCGGACCCGGACCCGGCCCCGGCCACGGCCCGGGGCCCCTGCCGTTCGGCGGGGCGCCATGCGCTCGGCGCTAGAACTTCGCAGGCAGGTCCTACTAGTCGTCGGAAAGGTGCTGGTTGACTACGTCGCTGACGGCCGAAGCGGCCGATGCATGGCCGGACAGCGTCGTGACGAACTGGGCCTTGTCGAGCGAGAAGAGGAGGCAGTCGGTCACGGCGGTCACTGTGGCCTGCCGCGGCACGTCGCGCACGAGGGCGATCTCGCCAAAGCCGTCCCCGCGCCCGACCGTCCCGACGTCGATGCCCGAGCGGGTGACGGCCAGCCTGCCGTCAGCAACCGCGTAGTAGTGCCCGCCCTGCTCGCCCTCAGTGATTACGACCGTGCCGGCCGAAACTGGGTGCGACTCGAGTTCCCGGGCCACGCCCTCGAGTGAAGGCGGGCTCAGGGCGGCGAAGATCGGCAGAGACCGCAATAGCTGTATCTCCACGTGGGGAATGGTGGCCCCCGCATCGATCTTCATCAGCTGCCGCCAGAGGCAGGACACGAGGAGCACGGACAGGACTGCCGGGGCGACCAGCGCGGCCCGCACGCCGCCGACCGCGATGCCCACCCGTACCAGTACGGCGCCGGCGGCCAGGCCGAAATCGGTGGTGGCCTCGAAGATGGAGAACGCCCCGGCGATGGCGTCGGGCGGGGCGGCTCGCTGCAAGAGGGTGCGGCCAGTGATGTCGAAGACGGTCCCGGCCAGGCCGACGGTGGCGATCAGGAGGAAGGCCGCCACGGCCCTCGGGACGACGGCGATGAGAGCAAGGGCGCCGACCGACACGGTCAACGAGAGGATGAGTGTCCGGGAGAGGTGACTACGGCCGACCAGGAATGCGGTGACAAAGCCGGCGAGCAGGGCCCCGGCGCCAAGCGCGGCGTTCAGGTAGCCGGCACCGCCCGCACCCAGGTGGAGGATGGTGAGGGCCAGGATGACGCAGAGCAGGTCGAGCGAGCCGATGAGAACGAAGTAGAAGGAGTGGAGCGTGAGGAGCACGCGCAGTTGTGGATTGCGCAGGATGGTGGCCAGGGTGGACCGGGCTCCCGCCGTGATCGAGTCCGGTGCCGCCGTACCCGCCGTACCCGCCGGTTCGCCGATCCCCCCCGGTTCGCCGATCCCCCCCGTACCCCCCGGTTCGCCGATCCCCGCCGTACCCCCCGGTTCGCCGATCCCCGCCGTACCCGCCGTACCCCCCGGTTCGCCGATCCCCCCCGTGCCCGCCGGTTCGCCGATCCCCGCCGGTTCGCCGATCCCCCCCGTGCCCGCCGTGCCCGCCGGTCCGTCGCGCCCGGAGGTTTCGTCACGCCCGCCCGCCCGCCCGTCGTCGGGGCCGGGAGGCGCCGGGGATGTGGCCGTCACCTCGTCGGTCTGCACCGCGGCCAAGGGGCCGGCGACGCCGATGACCAGGACCGTGGACACCGCGACCAGGGCGCCCATCACCGCCACGGCGAGGGTCTGGCCGCTCACGGCCAGGACGATGCCGGCGATGGCCGGTCCGAGCAGGCTCGCGCCACCCTCGGTCCACCCGGTCATGACGTTGGCCGCGGTGAGCTCGTCCGGCGTGCGCACGATGGCCGGGAGGAGGGCCGCCTGGGCCGGCCGGGTGGGGGTCATGGTGAGCGAGGTGAGCGGGGCCAGCAGATAGATCACAACGGTGGGCGCACCGACTCCGATGCCGACGGCGACGGCGGCGAACGATGCCGCCTGGAGCCCGTAGCTGTTGACGAGCACCCGGCTCGGGCGACGGCGGTCGGCGAAGGATCCAATGAACGGGGCGAGCACGATGCAGGGGATGAGCTGCACGAGGACCATCGTCGTGCCCGCGGTCGGGCCGCCCTTCTCATAGGCGAAGACCAGCAGGATGAGCCAGATCCCGAACTCCGCCGTGGCGAACAGGGCATAGGCCGTACCCACGCGCCGGAGCGTGGGGTTCCCGAACGCGGAGCGGAAGACCGAGAGTACGAGATGAAGGCGTCGGGACATGGTCTTGCTTCGGCCTCAGCTTCGGGCCCCGGCCCCCTGCCCGTTCCGGCTCAGCCCGCCTCCGGCCGCCGCGTCACCCGAGGATCCGGGTCAGCTGCGCGAGGCGCCGAGCAGACTGAGCACGCCAAGCACGCGCTTGCCGTGGTGAGTCCCGTGCTTCCCGTGCTTCGGGTGATGCCCGTGATGCCCGCCATGCCCGCCGGTGGGCAGGAGTGATCCGATGAGCGACTCGACGGTGGCAAACGGGATCGCCTTCACCTGCGCGGATGGTGGCACGGCGATGGTCACGGGATCGCCGTACCCGCTCAGGTCGAGGGAGGCCGTGACACCGAGCTGGTGCTTCTTCGTGCTCGCCGACGCGGTCACGTCCGCCTGGACCAGCTGATCCGACGAGTTGGCCCACAAGGTGGCGCTGATGGTGGCCCCATGACGGCCGAGGGTGGCGGCGATCTGGCTGCCGGTGACCGGCACGGTGTCCACGACAGAGCTACCCAGCGAGGTCACGGTGGCGTGATGGGACTGGGCCCACTGGGTGATGGCACTGACGTTGCCGAGGGCGAAAGCGACCTTGGAGAGGACGCCGTTGAGGGCGGTGGCATCCGAGGTCGGGAGCGTCACGGAGATCCACGGTTCGCCGACCGACGACTGCAGACTCGGAACGTCGAGGTAGATCGTGCCGTTGGCCAGGACGGCCTGGACGGTTTCGGGTGTCGCGGACCCACCGGGGAGCAACCCGGCCACCTCGGCCGGAAGGTTGACGCTCAACGACGCCTCATCGGTGGCCAGATCGGCCTGGCCGGTGCCGGTCACATCGACCGGTGACGCGGTGAGACCGCTGACCGACACGCTGAAGGTGAATGTCGCCGTCGTCACCGGAGGACCCGAAGCGTGCTTGACGGGTCTGGAGGCGCTGGATGCGGCACCGGCGGAACCGACCAGCCCGAAGGCTGCGCCGGCCCCGACGGCTCCCACGATCCCCACGCAGGCCAGCCACTTGGACGTCTTACGAATCTTCATCAGGTATCCCCCTCAGTGCCTGCTCCGCGTTCCGGGAGCCACGCTGAAGCGTACACACTGGCCGCGGACAGGGTGCATCGCCGGCCTTCGCTGGTTCGGAGCTGCGGTTCTAGGCGTGCTCCCCGGAGCGATGCGGCTCCACCAAGCTCGGATCGAGCCGCAATTCGTGCCTGGCCATAGCTTCGAAGAACCCGATGAATCCTTCACCGTCGGAGGCGCGGAAGAACGATCGGGCGGGGTCGGGGAGCTCCCGTCCGGGTGCCAAGGCGTCGACATGCCAGGCCCTGGAGGACCGGTACTCGAGGGCGACGGCGCGCTGGTGGGCGGCGCGGATGCTCCCACCGGTGACGAACACGCCGTGGTTGGCCAGGAGGGCCATGTCCGCGCTTCCCATCGAGGCCACTGCCCGGGCCGCGCTGTCGTGGGCGTTGACCGGGCCGTCGTACTCGTCCACGACGACGAGCTCGCCGCCCCCCAGCGCCGAGCTCTGGTCATAGCACGGGGGGATCCGGGCCAGGTCGGCCCAGACGGTCGCGTACCGCGGGTGGCTGTGGACGGCCACCACCACATCCGGGCGCTGCCGGTGCAACTCGAGATGGAGGGGAATGCCGAGGGGAACCGGCCACCGGCCGTCGAGGACGTTGCCGTCGAGGTCGATCACGAGGACGTCCTCGGGCCTGATCTCCTCCCAGAGCAGGAGCCACGGGTTGCACAGCAGCGTCCCGTCGGGCTGGCGGTAGGTGATGTGCCCGGCCAGGTGGTCGTCGTAGCCCTCCCGCCACAGGGTACGGGCCAAGAGGACGAGCTCCTGGCGTGGCGTCAGGTCAGGCAGCAGCGACCCTGCGGTCGGAACGAACGGGGTGCCGTTCACGAGACGGTCAAGGAACGGGATTGTCGGGGAGGGGCCACCGGTAGAGCCGGGCCGCATTCAGATGGGTCATCTTGCGCAGGTCCTCGACGGGGAGATGACCCCAACACCGCTCGATGACGTCCTGGGTGTCGGGCCACGTCGAATCGCCGTGGGGGTAGTCGACCTCCACCATGATGCGATCGATTCCGATCCGGTGGCGTGTACCGACGGTGGAGGGGTCGTCGATGGTGCAGAACCAGAAGTTCCGGGCCAGGACCTCCGCGGGTAGCAGCCCCGACGGGTCGTAGTCGCGCCCGTAACCCGACCGCTCCACGATGTTGTCGAGCCGGTCGAGCAGCATGGCCACCCAGCCGATCCCCCCTTCGCTCATGGCGATCTTGATCTGGGGGTAGCGCGCCGGCAGGCCGGACCAGATCCATTCGGCGCAGGCCGACAGGGACATCTGACCGAACAGGGTGGCCCCGAGGGCGACCAGGGGGCTGTCGGGCGGCATGTCGGGCATGCCCGAGGAGCCGACGTGGAGCGAGATGACCGTGTCTGTCTCCTCGCAGGCCGCGATGATCGGCTCCCAGTACCCCGAGAACAAGCTGGGCAAACCGATCCGGTGGGGTCGCTCGGGAAGGGTCACCGATCGGAATCCCCGTTCGGCGTTGCGCCGGATCTCGGTCGCCCCGAGTTCGGGATCGGCGAGAAAGGTGATGCCGCAGGGGATGATGCGGTCGGGATACGGCTGCCACCACGCGTCGTAGAGCCAGTCGTTCCAGGCCCGGGTGACAGCCAGACCCAACTCGGGGTCCTTGGCCCCGGAGAACACCCGTCCTGAGAATCCGGTGATCTGTGAAGGGAAGTTGAGGGACGCCCAGACTCCGTTGATGTCCATGTCGGCGATGCGGGCATCGATGTCCCAGCACCCGCGACGCATGTCCTCGAACCGGGTCGGCTCCAAGGTGATGCACTCTGGCCGCCGCCCGGCCACCGCGTTCATCCCCACCTGTGAGTAGAGGTTCCCGTCGAATTCCCACAATTGGAAGCCCTTTGAGTTCTCGACGATCTTGGGTGCCCGATCCGCGAATCGCCGGGGCAGGCGGCCCTCGAACATATCGGGTGGTTCGACCAGGTGGTCGTCGACCGAGATCACGGTGTAGCGGACCGCCCTGGGCTCGGGGTCGGGGAGCAGGGTGTCACGGCGGGTAACGGTGGTCATGTCGATCTCCCCACCGTCCGATTATGCCAGTTCGGGCCGGTTCGACCCTATGGGCCGCTCCCATCCGAAGCCCCCGGCAGCGGGCCCGGTGATCGACACCGTATTGACATGTGACCAAAAGGGCAACTATCCCTTGACTGTATAAGGCCAGCATGTAGAGAATGGACTCATGGCACCTGGTAACCGCAAGAACCCCCAACGGGCGTTGGCTTCCGAGTCGACGTACACGCTCTTGGAGTTCATGGCGGACTTCCCAGACGATGAAACCTGTCTGAACTGGCTGTGGCGGACACGATACGCCCCAGACGGGGAACACGGCGTTCTGCGAGCGGTGCGAGACAGAGAGGACGTTCAAGCGGTACACAGCCAAGCAGCAGCGCCAGGACTGGACCTGCACGGCCTGTGGGCTCCATGTCCACCCAACAGCGGGCACGATCTTTCACAAGTCGTCCACGGCGCCTGCACCTGTGGTTCTACGCCATGTACCTGATGACGAGCACTCGTTGTGGCATTTCTGCCAAGCAACTTGAGCGAGAGATCGGCGTGACCTACAAGACGGCGTGGAGAATGTACAACCTGATCCGCAACGAACTGATGGACCAGGACCCCGACGAGAAGCTCGTCAAGCGGGTCGAAATGGACGAGACGTACGTGGGCGGCAAGCCTCGGGCTACCGACCGGGCCAAGTGGCAGAAGCCGGGTCTCACGGTCCAATCCCAGGCCGTTTCCTGGGCTCACGACAAGAAGACGCCCATCTTCGGCATGGTCCAGCGCAACGACAAGGTGTGGGAGGACGGCAAGACCAAGCCGACCGTCATCAACTACGGCAAGGTCGTTGCTTACGTGGTGCCCAAAAAGATGCAATCGCGGGTCGTCCAGCTCATGGACGACCAGATCAAGGACGGGGCCACCATCTACACCGATGATTCCCGCATGTACGACTGGATGGACAAAAGCGGCTGGGAGCACCACAAGGTGCGCCATAGCAGGGGTTCGTACGTGGCGAACTACCACATTCACACCCAGCAGATCGAAGGGTTCTGGTCCCTGGTCAAGCGTGGGATCTCGGGTACCCACCATGCGGTGTCCCCGAAGTGGCTACAGGGCTATGTGAACGAGTACGTCTGGCGATACAACCACCGCGACAACGGCAGGGAGATGTTCTCGGGGCTACTGCTCCGGTCCGCTTTTCCGGTGCAGTAGGACCAGCGCTCTAGCTGACGCGAGTCAACCGGATTTCGTCGGCCGGGATCAGATGGTCGAGGAAATCTTCGACGGCCTTGACCACCAGAAAATTGATGCTCAGATCGCGCTCTTCTGCGGCTTGGCGAAGCCGTTCGTGCGTCTGCTCGGGGAACCTGATTGCGGTTGTCGTTCTTGGCTTGGCGGGCATAACGACATGATAGTAGTTACAGCAATGTGATGTCAAGATGGTCGCGATCCGAATTGGTATCTTGGTGAAGCGAATTCAAAACTGTGGCGAGCGCACCGCTGTCGATTTAGACGCACCAATTCCCGGGGCTGGTCGGCTACCGTGAGTTGCAAGTTGGTGAAATGGAACGACCCCCGCAACAAGGCGAGGCCGAACCAAGATTACCGACCTTTGGGCCGACTAATCCTTAGTGCACCCGTCAACTTAGCGGGAAAGGGAAGTCGGGTGCAGGTCGGGGGTCGTGGTTGTAGCCAACAAACGGGGATCGACCCCGGGAAAGGAGACAGGCATGAGTTTCCCTCAATCAGTCAAGGAAGCGGCCTACACCCGATCGGGCGGCGTATGTGAATGCAAGCGCAGCTCACATCCGAAGCACTCGGGCAAAAGGTGCAAAACCTCAGTGACGAAAACTGGCACTTCGGATTTCAGCGGGGTGTGATCGTAGCGAGTAGGTCCCAGTTCGGCTTGCCGGCATAAAGCAGAGCCCTGATCCGGTAGTTGCGGAATGAGGTAAATCCGAAGGCGGCCCGCTTCACTCGCTTGATCAAGTTGTTGGCCGCCTCGGTCGGTCCGTTGGTGACAAGGGCGGTGTGCCAGGCGGCGATCTGGTGCTTCCAACGACTCAGTGTCCGGCCGAGGGAGCGGGCCTCGATGGGATAGTCCCTGTCCTGGAGATCGCGTCCGAGTTGCGTCACCCACTGGAGAGCCAGTTGGGGATCACCGTGGGCATAGAGCTCGCGGACCGCCTCCTTGGCCTGCCAGACGGTGGCCACATCTCCGTTCGGGTCGCCGGCCCGGAGCAGCCCCATCAGCTTGTCTCGACCGTTCTCGTCGAGTCGTTGTTCCGCCCTGGTGAGGAGTCGCCGACACCGATAGAGGGGGTCGGCCTTGCGGCCGCGGTGGCCGAGCGTTTCGTTCTGCACCCGACGCCGGCATTCGTCGAGCTTGGTGTTGGCCAGCTTCACCAGATGGAACGGATCGGCCACCTGGACGGCGTCGGGGGTCATGAGGGTGAAGACGCGCCGATAGGGACCGGAAAGGTCGAGGGTGGCGAAGCGCACTTGATCCCGCCAGGTCTTGCCCTTCTCGGCCAACCAGGCCATGGGCCCAGCACTGGAGCGGCCGGCCACGATGTCGAGGAGCTGGCCCCGGGCCACGTCGACCAGCTGGGTGGAGAACTCCTGGCGGTGGAAGGGACCGCGCTTCACCATCAACACCTCGTCGAGTCCGAGCGCTTCAACGACACCGAATCGGTCAGGGTGATCGACCAGGGCGCTGCCATAGGCGACCACCGCATCGTTGACGGTGTGCCAGTCGCAACCCAGCTCCCGGGCTACTTCGCTCACGCTTCTTGCACACCGGCCCACCTGCTCGGTGATCCACCGACCGGCCCGGTCGGTCATCATCAGACGCTTCGAGGCGATCCGGGGGTCGTCCTCGGTCCACGATCCCATCGGACAGCTCGACTCCGGGCACCGGAACCTGCGCTTCAGCCAGACCAGGCGCATCGGACGTCCGCCCATGGACAGATCGACCAGCTCGACCGGACGGCGGTCCTTCACGTGGGCGAACACCCCGCACTCGGGGCAGCCCTGGGCTGAAGGGACCAACTCCACACGCACCCGGAGGGCAGCACCGGGAACGTCTTCGACGTCCAGGATCACGACGTCGGGCAGGCCAACCAGTGACAAGCACCGGTTGCAAATAGTCTGATGGTCCACGGGGGCTCTCCACTCTGATGGCGTTAGATACCTTCAGATTGGCGGGCCCCCGCCTTTCACCGTGGGACCCCAGACCCCCTCAACTTCCGAAGCGCCCGAAAACTTCAGGTGAATATCACCACGTCACATCAGTGAGCGCTGGCGGCTCGGACACACTCGCTAACTGCGAGCTGCTGTGTATCGAGTGCCATCGACTGACCCGCAGCTATGGGGGTTGATCAAGTGGGTAGCTACGGAGGACACGTCGGTAGTTGGGCACGAAATCTTGCCCATCGGCACATCACCTCCGAAGGCCCACTCGACCGACACCACAGCGGGACATGACTCCATTCGGCTGAGATAGCCAGCAAGAGTCTCCGCAACCGTGGGCAGGTCGGTTACGGGTTCCGTGGTGAACCGGACATAAGCGAAGGCACCTTGTCCAGCTTCGCAACTGTCCAGTGTCACCACCTGGTCCCAGACACTCAGTGCTTCGACTAGTTGAGCGATCCCCTCGTCTACCCAAACATTGACTTTGACGGGCTTGGCAACGTGACCCACTCGATAGACCTACCCGTTCGTCTGCTCAGGTAACCAAATGACCACCGACCAATCGTCGCCCATCACTAGGTCTCGCTGGGGGATCCTCCACGCTTCGGCTTCGCCACCTTGCCCAGGTCACGGAAGACCTCATCCCGTGTCGGAATTGGTATCTCCGCCGGGGGTCCCTCTTTGGGCTGTGTCTCCTGTGTCGGCTTGTGGCCGTTGCTCTTGGGCATCCCTCCAACAGCCTAGGGCGTAACCCCGTGGCCCGTAAATGCATCTTCTGCCGGGGTCGAGCCGGGTCAGGTGAGCACATGTTTGCCGACTGGATCAACACGGTGCTGGACCAGATCCCGTTCGATCTGACCGGCGACGAGGGGCCAAGATGGGAGCGTGGAGGAACGGACTTCCGCACAGGTGACACGTTCAGCCATGCATGGGGCGCGACGGAGATCGCCTCCTTGCGTAACAAGAAGCTGTGCCACGACTGCAACACCAAATGGATGGCGGACCTGGAGGGTCGCGCTAGACCACTCCTGACGCCCATGATCCTTGGGCGACCGCACACCCTGAACCCCGATCAACAGATCACAGCCGCAACGTGGGCGACAAAGACAGTGATGGTCCTGGAGACCGCCATGGGGGATTCGAGCGACCCCGAAGATCTCTTTCCTGCCGATCAGCGAGAGATCGTGATGGACCACGACCGACCCCCTGGTCTACTTCGGGTTCGTGCGGCGGCGCTGGAGGGACTGTTGGCACCACTGCGCTATGGGTGTTGCCGACTTCTTGTGCAGCGTGAGGGTGTGGATCTCTGTCACCTGCACCTGTACACGCTCCAGATCAACATGCTTGTCCTCCAAGTTGTCCGACCTGATCCGCCACCCCCCAACTACGGAGCGTTGAAGGAACTCGCTGTACCCGACGACATCGAAGTCCCACTGTTCCCGCCCGTCGACGGATTCTTCTGGCCCCCGAAGAAGTCCCTCAGCCCTGAGGGGCTGATCAGCTACATAACGCGAAGCGACAAGCCGCCAACCCTTCCAGGGCCGCCGTAGCCCCCTCATCGGGCATCACTCAGGGCAACCAGGTACCACTGATCTCGACGGTGTCCAGACGCTCTAACAGATTCACCAAGAAGTTGACCTGATTGCCGATCCGCTGGTTGAGACCCACATTCGGCGGACAGTCGGGGATGGGCACGCCCATCCTGTCGAACAGTTGCGCCTGCATTGGATCCACCAATGCCGTATCCAGCAGGTCGTAGGTGGCTCTCTGCCAAACGGGCGCTTCTTCGACCGTTCGATCGATCTGGGGAAACCGAAGGATCCGTTCTCCCTCGCGGATTGAATTGGCCACTCGGTCCAGCAGCAACGATCGCGGGTTCATTTCCAGTCCGCCAGGGCCGATATTGACCGTGATTCTGTGCCCTGCTTCGGTAATCGCAAGCTCCTCGGGCGAGATTTTGGCGGCGATGGGCACTTGTTCCGGGATTCGCTTTGGGCGCCATGCAATCCCCACAAGGACGAGACCGCCCACGCCAATGACAGCTCCCGCCACAGGCACGGCGGTTAGTCCTAGAACCACTCCAGCGATAATCGCACCCCCGCCAATGGCGCCACCGAGCATGGAGCGCTGGGTTTCGTCCACCGTCCCAGCCTATCCTCATTTTATACAGAGAAGGGATAGTTGCCCCTAAAGGTCACCTAATATACCGGGGTGGACGATGTGTTCAGAGCACTGGCCGATCCGACACGGAGGAGCCTCCTCGACGAGCTCTTCCGGCGGGACGGCCAGACGCTGGGCGAGCTCGAAGGGCGCTTCGCCATGTCGCGTTTCGGCGTGATGAAGCACCTGAAGCAGCTCGAAGAAGCCGGCCTCGTCGTCACCAGGCGACGGGGGCGGGAGAAGCTCCACTTCCTGAACCCGGTTCCGATCCGGCTCGTCCACGACCGCTGGGTCAGCAAATACGCCGAGCCCTGGGCGGCAACGCTCAGCGGCCTCAAGCACAGACTGGAGAATCCCATGGAGAAGGTGTTCGAGATCTATATCCGGACGACACCGGAGCGCCTCTGGGAGGCGATCACCGACAGCGAGATCCGGAGCAAGTACCAGTTCGGCGCGCTGGTCAGTTCGGACTGGACGCCGGGCTCGCACTTCGAGATGAGCACCTCCGGCGGTATGGCCCTCGGAGAGGGGGAGATCCTCGAGGCCGACCCACCGCACCGGCTGGTCCAGACCATGACCGCCCTGTGGAGCGACGAGGTGAAGAGCGAGGGCTCCTCGCGGATCACCTGGGAGATCGAACCCGTGCAGGACTCCTGCCGCCTGACCTTGACCCACGACCTGCTCCGCGACGGGGCCAACGACCAGCTCTACGGTGGCTGGCCGATGATCCTCTCGGGTCTGAAGACCTGGCTCGAGACGGGCGAGCTGCTGACCACCCCCGGCTCCCTCCTGTACGGCTGACGGACTGCTCCCGTCCTCGCGATCAGAGGTCGTGATGACCGGCTGTCACGGTCGGCTGTCGTTGCCGCACGAATACCCGGCCCCGTGGCTGAATGCCCCGACGGGGCAGAGGAACCCGTAGGGGAACACTCCGGCCAGGTCGGCCAGGTCGGCATCGGATACGTCGGCCCCCCGCAGGTCGGCATCGGAGATGTCGGCACCTTCGAGGTTGGCGCCGGACAGATCGGCATGGGACACGTCGGCGGAGATCAGATCGGCGCCGGTGAGGTCGGCACCGGTCAGGTCTGCACCGGTCAGATCGGCAAAGGAGAGGTCCGCCTCGTCCAGGTCTGCACCGGGCCCGACGAGGTAGCCCTCCACCAGACTCCAATCGACCGGCAGCAGCCGCGGAGTACCGGTGATGCCACTCGACGGGTCACCCTGCATGGTCAGGCCGGAAAGATCGGCGCCGGTGAGGTCGACCGACGACAGGTTGCAGTCACGCAGGATCGCACCGGCGAGCGTGGCTCCTGACAGGTCGGCACCGAACAGGTCGGTTCCGGTCAGCGTCAGCCCCGACAGGTCGGCGCCGGCCAGATCGACGTCGCGCAGGTCGACACCGCGAAGCTCGGCACTACGCAGATCGGCACCCACCAGGTCCGCCCCGGTCAGGTCGCTACCGGTGAGCACAGAAGAGGAGAGCGAACAGCGCTGCAGGTCGGCATAGGGCCCGACGTACCGGCAGTTTCGATCGCCTGAGGGGGTCGCCGCCGCCGCCTCCGACCGACCGCCCATCCCAGCCGCGTTGACGGCCCGGACCACGACCGAGTAGGTCGTGCCGTCGACGAGGCCGGGCAAGGTGCAAGAGTCGCGGCCCGACTCGGTGCAGCTCGACATCCCGGGGCTGGCGGTGACCGACCACGCAGTGATCGGCGTCCCGCCGTCATGGAGCGGTGGTGACCACGAGACGTCGATGTGGCTGTTCACGCCGACGGCCCTGACGTCCGTCGGGATGCCCGGGGGTGAAGCGATCACCACGCACCCGCCGGCCGCGTCGCTCCAGAGCTGTTGAACGGCAAAGGTGCGGCCGCCGGCACCGATGTCGTAATCCTGGTCCGCCTGGCACATGTCCGCGATCTCCTCCGGGGGATCTCGATCGTCGAACCAGCCGTCCGCTTCGGGATCGGTGATGGATTCCGCCAGCTCGTGCCCTTCGGTGATGCTCACACCGTCGAGTGCGCCAAAGGCACCGGTGCTGACCGAGAACGCGCCGCACTGTGACCCGAATCCCCGGCCCGGAAGGTAGGGCAGCACTGTGAGGACCGGTGCCGCCGCGCCCCGGACGATCCTCCCGAGTTGCTGGTGATAGGCGCAGTCCTGCGAATCGGCGGCGGGCAGTGTCACCCCGGGCGGCAGGGCCACGATGATCTGCACGTTCTGATCGTCGGAGCCCGAGGGAGACGTGATGCCGAAATGTCGGGCCGCCGTCCGCCCCTCTGTTTGGATCTGGGCGTCGCGTGGGTGCCCGGGCGGGCGGCTGGACCTGTCGCTCCACTGCCCCTCGAGCCTGGGGTCGTCGCCCGCGCAGTACTGGGTCAGCGTGGAGAGCCACCGGGACCCACCGACAGAGGACAGGAACGCGACGAGATAGGACCGCTCGCCGTCCGGATCGGACGTCCAACCCCAGAAGTCGATGTACACCCTGGGCTCCGTCTGCACCGGGCCGCCGTGGTCCACCAACTGACCGCGGTCCGGGCAGGCTCGGAACGAGGGGTTCGACGGAGTGGGCCGGTCACCGTGGAAGACCGAGTCGAGCCCGGCCAGCGGAGTGCCGGTTGCCCCTGGGGCCGTTGCCCGTGCCGCCGAGGTGGCCGGGTCTGCGTCGGTGGCCAGGTGTGCGTCGGTCGCCGGGTCTGCGTCGGTGACAACGCCCCTGCCGACGTTGACGCCTGTTGGCGCGACCGCCGGCGCGACCGAGGGAGACCCAGAGGGAGACACAGAGGGGGACACCGGGGGAGACACAGACACGGAGACAACCACAGACAGCAAGAGAAGCAGCCCACCCACCACCGGGGCGACGGCCGCCGAGGCCACCGCCACTTGCCGCCTGGGTCGGAACATGGGCACTCACCGCCTCGTCACCAACTGCCTCCGCTCCGTATCTTTCACCCTTCGGACCGGGGCTGCCGCGAGGCTGGGATCCTTCCAGGTCGGGTTCCCGGGGTAGGGGCTTCCTGGCCGGCCGGCCGAGCGATCGTCCGGCCGGGCTACCCGGCGGCGCCGAGCGCCGCCTTGATCTGGCCCAGCGCCTGGCTCTCGGGCGGGCTCACGCTCTCTCCGCCCTCCTTGTGCGCGGCCGCCACCTTGTCGGCGACGGCGACGACGAACCGCCGGTAGGCCTCGAGCTCCTCGCCCGTCGCCTTTGCCTGCAGCACGCTCACGGCATCACGGATGTGTTGGAGGCAGTGGTCGGACAGCTCGTCGGGGGTGTGGTACCTGGTGTGGTCCATCGCCGGTTTGGCGGCCACGATCTCATCGAGGAGCTCGCTGGCCCCGTGGCTCCGACGCGCCTCCGCATAGGCCTTGGACATCGCCCACGTCTCGCGCAACATCCCGCCCCGGGCCGCCGTTATCACGAGCAGACCCGCGCTGGGTGGGCCCTCGAGCACCTCTTTCCATTCGTCGTCGGAGAAGTCGGCTTTGTTCGTCATTCCTCACTCCAGTGCTCGTCGATGCTCGCCGGTGGCGGCCGGACGTGACGCTACTGCGCCGGCGCCCGCCGGTCCCGGGCGGGGACAGCCGGTGGGTCTGTCAGCCCCCGAGGCTGCGGCGGAGGGAGTCGAGCGAGTCGGCCAGCTCCGCCACCGAGGCCCGGAGAGCCAGGACCTCGGACCGGAGCTCGTCGACCTCGCCCCGCAGCCCGATGGTCTTTGCCCCCGAGCCCTGCCGTGCCACCGACCCGGCGCCGGACCCGTCGTCCGGCGGCCGCTGATCGTCGAGGAACGGTTCCTCGTTCTCCGATCCCGGTTCGAACGCCGCCGGGGCGCCGCCGATCGGGTCCCCGACCGTCCACGGCGTGGCGAGCAACTGTTGCCAGCGGTCCTCTTTCTGGCCGGGTCGCCGGGGCAGCAGCCGCACCAGTGGCTCGGAGCGCGCGGCCAGGTTCTCGAGCTGGAGCTGCACGCTCTCCACCGCCGGGAACTCGACCATGCGTCCGGCCCGGGCCCGCAGCTCGCCGGGGGTCTGCGGTCCTCGCAGGAGGAGGATGGCCAGCAACGCCAGGCCGGCGACATCGAGTCCGTAGACCTCGTCCAGCACGTGCCGGTACCGGATGACCGACCGCCCGTGGGAGGGCAGCACGAACCGCACCAGACGCTGTTCCTTCAGGCCATCGAGGGCCCGCAGGACGCTGTCGTCGTCCAACGCGACCACCGGCTCACGATTGGTGGTCTGGTTGCAGGCGAGGGAGAGGGCGTTCGCCGTCAACGGGTACTGCTGGGGCGTGGTCAGCTGCTTCTCGACGAGGCAACCGAGCACGCGGCCCCCCTCGGTTGTGATCGGCACGACCAGACACTAGTGAGCGCCGGCCCGGCCCGCTCCGGAGCCTGGGAGCACGGCAAGCGCGGCAAGCGGCGACCGTGCAGCACGGGGACGGCGACCGTGCAGCACGGGGACGACGGCAGCACGGGGGCGGGCAGCAGGGGGTGCCATGATCTGGATGGCCGGGTCCGCGGGCGTGGGCCGGTCCGAGGGGGAGTGGGGAAGGGTCGTGCCAACCAGGGATCGGATCGGGGCGAAGGCCATCGCGGTCCTCGTCGTCGCCGTCGCCTGTGTGGGCATCGGCCTGACCGTGGCGGCGACATCGTCACCCACCGCCAAGCGTGCCGCGCTGGAGGGGAACGGCTCGGTCGACGAGGCCTGGCTCACCGGCGCCGCCCCGGGCGACCACATCACGATCCTGAAGGACGGCACCGCCGTCTCGGTGGCCGGTGCTTCCGACACGGCCGATTCGCTCGGGTCGCTGATCGTCCGGAACCTGGCCCCCGGACCGGGCTACCAGTGGGACGACTCGACGACGGCTCAGAAGACGCGGTCGTTCACCGTCTTGGCACCGGGCCGGAACCCCGGCATCGACTCATCGCTTTACACCGACCAGCCCATGCACCAGGGGTTGAACTACATCACCATGCGGGACGGCATCAAGCTGGCCGCCACCGTTCGCTACCCCTACGGCGAGACGTGTTCGGCCACCAGCCCCTGTCCCACGGTCATCGAGTACTCGGGCTACAACGTGGCCGGCCCCACCGACCCCATCCCGGTGCTCCTCTCCCAGGCCCTCCATTCCCCGTGCAAGGACTGCGGCGACCAGAAGCTGCTTCCCGACACTTCCACCGCGGTGGGATCGGCGGTGGCCAGGGTGTCCGGCTTCGCCACCGTCAGCCTGCAGATGCGAGGGACCGGCTGCTCGGGCGGCGCCTTCGACTTCCTCGGCTACCCGTCCGACTATGACGCCTACGACGCCATCGAGATCGTGGCCCACCAGGACTGGGTGGCCCACCACAGGGTCGGGATGGTCGGTATCAGCTACTCGGGCCTCTCGCAGTTCCCGGCCGCGGGCACCGACCCGCCCGGGCTTGCCGCCATCGCCCCGCTGAGCCCGACCGACGCGCTCTTCTCGACCGGCTACCCGGGGGGCATCTACAACGAGGGGTTCGCGGCCAGCTGGACCGCGCAGCGCATGGACGACGCCCAGCCGGCCGCCTCCTATGGCCACGGCCACCTGATCCAACGTTCCACCACCCCGGTGAAGAACATGGGCCAGCCCTGGACCTACTACGAGATCGACGCGGAGCTGGCGGCCGGCAAGGACGGTACGTCGACGTGTCTGGCCAATCAGGCCCTCCACGGTCAGTCGAAGAGCGTGGCCGGCCTGACCGGACCCGTGTTGGTGGCCCCGGGCCGAGGGCCGGGTCGCGTGGCGTCCGTGTTCGACCGTCGGTCCATGGTCGACTGGGCCGGTCACATCCAGGTGCCGGTCTTCCTGTCCGGGGCACTCCAGGACGAACAGACCGGTCCGCAGTGGCCGGCGCTGATCGATGCCATCCCGAAGACCACGCCGGTCTTCGCCAACATGGTCAACGGCGGGCACATCGACTCGGCTGATCCGCAGACCATCAGCCGCTGGCTCGAGTTCCTCGACATCTACGTCGCCGGCAAGGTGCCGACCAGTCCGGATCCACTGGCGGCCCTGTTCCTGGACAAGTTCGCGGCCGCCGCCTCCGGCATCTCCAGCCAGGCACCGCTCCCGGCGATCCGGTTCACCCAGGCGGCGAACGTGGCCACCGCGGAGGCCGAGTTCGCGGCCCAGACTCCCCTCGTCCGGGTCCTCTTCGACAACGGCGCCGGGGCCGCGGGCCCGGGAGCCATCGAGTCCACCTACTCGGCCGACTTCTCCGCCTGGCCGCCGGCGGGTTCGGTCCGCACGCTCTCGTTCGGTGGCAACGGATCGCTCGGGGTGGCCCCGACGGTGAGCTCGAGCACCTCGTTCACCTTGGACCCGTCGGCACGACCCCTGACCAGCTTGCCGCCCGGGGGGAACGCATGGGCGGCCGACCCCGACTGGGACTGGACGCCGGTACCGGCGTCTGACGGCGTCGCCTTCCAGACCGCCCCGTTCACGACGGCGACCACCATCGCGGGGCCGGCCACCCTCGATCTCTGGGTCAAGGCACCGGTGCCGGTCGAGGACTTCCAGGCCACCATCACCGAAGTGCGGCCCTCGGCCGGGGAGGAAGAGTACGTCACGTCGGGCTTCCTGCGCAGCTCGAACCAGGTCGACAGCTCCGACTCCACCGAGCTGTTCACCGACCCGACCTACACGGCGGACGACGCCAGGAGGCTCTCGTCGACCTCGTACTCGTTGGTCAGGATCCCGATCGACCCCATCGTCCACACCTTCCGGCCCGGCACCGAACTGCGGGTGGTGATCTCCGCCCCCGGCGGCGACCGTCCCGTCTGGGAGTTCGACACCGTGGACAACGGTCAGCGGGCCACGGTCGGCATCGGCGGCCGCACCGGGTCGGCCCTGGTCGTCAACGTGGTGGGCGGCGTCCAGGCCACCGCCACCCTGCCGGCGTGCAACTCACTGCGGGGTGAGCCCTGCCGCGCCTACCGGGCCGAGGGCAACCAGACCGGCAACCAGACCGGTTGACAGCACCGGGGGGCTCGCCACCGGCGGCTAGGACGACAGGCCCTCCACCCCGACCCAGGCCCGCTCGGCCGCCGACCTGCGGACGGCGTCCAGCACGGCCATCTGCAGAACCCCGTCGGCGAAGTCGGCCGCCTTGGGTCCCGCCGGTTCGGGCGACCCCTCGATACGGCATCGGAATATCTGCGCCAGCCGCGTGTACGGGGAGAAATCCATGCCGTGGGAGATCATGCGTTCGTAGGCGGTGGTCACCAGTCCTTCGGGAAGCCCGGGACCCGCTCCGGCGGGGAGGTCGTCCGACACGGGCACGGTGCGTGTCCCGGCCCGGTCGGCCACCTTCACCGTGGATCCCACCCCTTCGATCCAGGCGGTCCCCTCCGAACCGACCACCCGGGTGATCACGATGGGAGGGCCCCAGTCACCCGACGTGCTCTGCAGGGTCCCCACCGCGCCCGACTCCATCCGGAAGTGGACGACGAAGGCGTCCTCGGCCGTCATCCCCCGCGCCGCCACATGGGGCAACGATGCACAGACCGACTCGAATTCACCGAGGGTCACCCGGATCTGGTCGATCACCTGGGACCCGTGGGCGCCGAGCCAACCCCCGCCCTGCTCGCTGTCGGCCCACCACCCGGGAACCTCGGCCGACGGGTCGGCGAGGAGCGGGACATGGAGCATGAACGTGGCCACCTTCGCCTCCCCCACCCCGCCGGCGGCCACCGTGCGGGCCAGCGTGGCCTGTCCGGGGTCCCACCGGAACTCGCACCCGAGCAGATGGACGACCCCGGCCTCGACGGCGGCTCCGAGCACTGCCCGCCCCTCTGCCGCATCGCGGGCGAACGGCTTCTCACAGATCACGTGTTTGCCGGCGGCGATGGCGGCCAGGGCAATGTCCGCATGGGTGTGGGGCGGGGTGGCGATGGTGACCGCCTCGACATCCTCGAGGCCGAGGGCCTCCTCCACCGACGTGAGGGCCACCGGGATGCCGAACATCCGGGCCCGCTCTCGCGTCTTGGCCGGGTCGCGGCCGACCAGCCCGGCCACCCCGAAGCCGGCTGCCTGCAGGGCGCGCACATGGGTGAAACAGCCGAACCCGGTGCCGATCACGACCACACCGCTCACCGCGCCCCTCCGAGCACCGTCCGGGTGGCCTCGGCCGCGGCCCTGGCCGCCTGCCCCGCCGGAAGGGCGTGCAGCACGTCGGAGAACACCTCGACCCCGATGGGAGCGGTGGTCCCCGTGTGACGCAGGGCCCGGACGATGGCGGACAGGTCGAACGCACCGTCACCGGGCAGGGTCCGCTGATGCAGCGTGGCCTCTATCAGGTTGGGCTCGGGCTCGAGCGGCCCGTCGTCGAGCTGCACGCCGAGGATCAACGAGCCGGGCACATCCTCCAGTTCGTCCACGGTGACCCCCGATCGCACCAGGTGCCAGGCATCGATGTTGAGGCCGCCGTTGGGCTGACCGGCCAGCTGCACGATTCGGAGCGCGGTGGCCAGATCGGGGATCTTCGACCAGGGGAGCCACTCGATGTGCACGAGCAGCCCGTGTTCGGCAGCCCTCGTGCACAGGGCGGCGAAGGCCTCCGCAGCCGCGTCCACGTCCCAGGGGCCACCGAAGACGTCCACCGCGTTGATCGAGCGGGCTCCGAGCGCGTCGGCCATGGCGAACAGGTCGATCTCGCCGAACCGGAACACGTCCTCGGTGTCGAGCTCGGGTGCGATGGCGACGTCCGATGCCCCCGGGAGCCACCACCAGGCCGGGTCCAGCTCGGCCACCACCAGGCCGTGGTCGTCGAGCATGGCGCGCAGGTCGGCGTCGCTCAGACCTTCGGCGCGCGCCGCGGCGTAATCGCGTCCCCACAGGGAGATGGCGTCGAACGCGGCCCCCGAGGCTGCGTCGAGCCGCTCGACGAAGGGGATGCCCCGTCGCAGGGTTCCGGAACAGAGGACGAGACGGTCGGTTCCCATCAGTACCCTTCCTCCACATCGACGACACCGAGCAGCTCCTCCCCGCTGCGGTAGCGGGTGAGATTCTCGGTGAACAGCTCCAGGGTCCGCCGCACCGTCCGCGGTGATGACCACGAGATGTGGGGGGTGAGCCGGACCCGCTCATGGCCGAACAGGGCGTGCCCGTCCGGCAGCGGTTCCGGGTCGGTCACATCCAGGGAGGCCCGGGCGATACGGCCGTCGTCGAGCGCCCGGACGAGGGCATCCTGGTCGACGAGGGAACCCCGGGCCACGTTGACGAGATGGGCGCCGGGCTTGACGTGCCGGAGTGCGTCGTCGTCGAGCAGGTGATCGGTCCTCGGGGTGGCCGGTGCGGCCACCACCACGTGGTCGGACCGCCGGAGCAGGGAAGGCAGGTCCGCGCCCACGGTCACCCCGGCGAGGGGTGTGGGACGGGCGCGCCGTCGGAGCCCGATCACCTCCATGTCGAAGGCGAGGGCCCGTCTGGCCACCTCGGTCCCGATCGAGCCGAGCCCGATCACGCCCAACGTCCTGCCCTCGAGTCCACCGAGGGACACCGACCCCCACGGTTCCGGGGGTTCCTCGATCCACGATTCGGGCAGCCGCTTTTCGAAGGCGAGCATGGCGGCCAGGACGAATTCGGCGATCGCGGGGGCCGCAGCACCCCGCGAGCAGGTGAGCGACCGGTCGCCCACCACCTCGATGGGGAACCCGTCGATGCCGGCGCCGAGGACGTGGATCCACCGCACCGGGCCGGTCAGCGCCCCGGCGATGGAGGCGGCGTCGTCGGCCAGTGTGGCCAGGACGTCGGCGTCCGACGCCGCCGGGGTCCCGGCCTCGACGACGGTGATCCCGGGCAACGCGGCGCGGAGCCCTTCGACCAGGAAGGTCCCCGTCCGCTTCCCGTGGACCGCCACTGTGGGAGCCGTCATGGGGCGAGCACGTCCTTCAGCACGCCGGGCTGGTGGACCGCGGCCAGCTTCTCGTCGAGGTACCCGGGCGCCTCGTTCGTCTCGATGAACCAGCCGGTGGGGCACATGGTGAGGATCTCGACGAACGAGAAACCGGCACCCTCCATCTGCGCGGTCAGGGCCCGGGCCAGGAGCTTCTTGGTACGGGCCACGTTGCCCGCCGAGTTGACCGCGCCCCGGGCGACGAAGGCGGTGCCGTCGATCTGGGCCAGCAGCGAGCTCAAGAGGATGGGGCGGCCGTGACGCGCCGCATCGCGGCCGTCGAGGCTGGTCTTGGTGCGTTGACCGAGCACCGTGGTCGCCGTCATGTGGCCGCCGGTCTCACCGAACACGCCGTTGTTGAGCATGATGCAGGTGACGTTCTCGCCCCGTGCAGCCGTGTGGAGCACCTCCTGGAGGCCCTCGCTGACCATGTCGCCGTCCCCCTGCACGGTGAGCACGATGGTGTCCGGTCTGGCCCGTTTCACGCCGGTGGCCAGGGAGGGCGCCCTCCCGTGCAGGGCCTGGAGCACCTCGACGTCGAGATTGTTGGAGAACGCCGTGTAGCAGCCGATGCCGAAGACGGCCACCGCCCGTGCGGTCAGGCCGAGCTCGGCGACGGCCTCCATGGCACTGCGCATGGCGATGGGCTCCCCGCATCCGGGGCAGAGGTGGTGGGCGCCGACGTCGATGAGATCGGGGACGAAATCGTCGACCATGCGCGCCGGCGCCATCGGGGCCCGATCGGTGGGAACGAACTCGGTCATCGGCCGCGCGATCTCTTCGATGCGGCCCTTGAGCACGCCGACATCGAGATCCGGAGCGATGCCGAAGCCCGAACTGTCCAGGCTCAACCCACCGATGAAGTGGACAGGGGCCGCGCCGAGCACGGCCAGCCGCACGTCGTCGACCATCTGTCCCTGGTTGTTCTCGTAGACCGCCACCGCCCGGGCGCCCCGCACGGCATCGGCGATGATCCGGGTCGGAAAGGGGAAGAGCGTGATGGGCCGTACGCACCCGACGGCGACGCCCTCGGCCCGCAGCTCACGGACGGCGGCCTTCACGTACCGACCCGGTGTGCCGAACGCCACCACCACCACCTCGGCATCGTCGGTCTGCGTCACTTCGGCCCGCGGCTCGACCCGGCGCACCATCTCGGCGGTGGCCCGGGCGCAGGACGCGTAGTGGACCGACAGGTCGTAGCCCACGTCGTCGCGCTGCTTGGTGCTCCCGAGGAAGGAGACCAGCTTGGCGTGGCCGGAGCCGCCCGACGAGCCGTCGAGGGCCCACTCGGGGACCGCACGGTCCACCCCCGCGGGTATGGCCACCGACTGGGCGGTGTGGGCCAGGTAGTAGTCCCCCATGATCACGACCGGGTTGCGCCACCGCTCGGCGAGCTCGAAGGCCAGGCCGACCAGCGCCACCGCCTCGCCGGCATCGGCGGGGGCGAGCACGATGTGGCGGTAGTCCCCGTGGCCGCCGCCCCGGGTGGCCTGGTAGTAGTCACCCTGGGCCCGGGCCATGTCCAGGACGACCAGGGGCAGGCGGGCCAGGGTGATCTCGGCCAACGACTCCTGCATGAGGGAGAGGCCCTGTCCCGTCGAACCGGTCGCCGCCGGGGTGCCGGTGGCCGCGGCCCCCCAGGCCATGCCGACGGCTTCGAGCTCGCTCTCCGCGTTCATGCACACTCCGCCGACGCCGGGGAGGATGCGGGCCATGTGCTCCAGGACCTCGGTGAAAGGGGTCATCGGGTAACCGGCGAAGAACCGGCACCCGGCCGCGACCATGGCCCGGCGATGGCCTCGCTCCCCTGGAGGAGCTGCCGCGGTTCCGATGGTGCGGTCAGGGTGCCCGTCACCGGGCCAGCTCCATCGGGGTGTCGTACTTGTAGACCTGGAACACGAAGTCGGGACAGATCTGCGAGCAGGCCCTGCATCCCGTGCAGCCCGGCCGGAGCCGGGGGTAGCGGTAGCCGCGGGCGTTGACCTCGAGCTCGGTCATGACCAGGACGCCGGGCGGGCAGGCGTCGATGCAGAGATCGCAACCCTTGCAGGCGTCGACGTCGATGACCAGGGTCCCGCGGGTCGTCACGGCCCGGGATTCATCCATCAGCTCGCGGTCACCCGTTCGGGCCAAGCCGGCACGGATCCGGGCTCCACCGAGGAGAAGCCGGCCTCGAGGGCCTGTTCGTTGAGTGCGGCATGCCGGGCCCGGTAGGCCGGCAGCGAGTCGCCCGAGGCGCGGAGCAGTGAGGACAGGGAGACCAGTCCGGTCAGCGCCGCGTGGGCCCCGATCATGACCATCGAGGCGGCCATGATGTGGCCGACCTCCACGGCCATGGCGGACGCCGGGATCTCCACCACCTGGCATCCGGGTCCGAGCCGCGACCCGGACACCACGGTGCTGTTGACGAGGAGCACGCTGTCCGGTCGCAGGCAGCGCAAGGCGTGCTCGGCGTGGTCGTGGTGCATGAGGATGACCGACCAGGCGGAGCCGACGGTCGGGGGGGCCTCGACCGGGCGGTCGGCGACCACGACGGTCGACTCGGTGGGCCCGCCCCGCATCATCCCGCCGTAGCTCCCGAAGACCTGGACTTCACGGTGCTCGTCCACCGCGGCGCGGGCCATGACGGCCGAGGCCAGCTGGATCCCCTGGCCCCCGATCCCCGTCAAGATCAGCTCACGCTCCATGAAACAGTGATCCTATGAACCAAGAACGGTGTTCTGCAAGCGGATCACCCGCCCCACAGCATCTCGGCCAGCGCGCCACGCCGGACCTGGCCGGTGGCCGCGGTCCGGGGCAGCGAGTCCACCACCTCCACCCGGCGGGGGTGCTTGAAGGGGGCCAGCCGGCCGGCACAGAGCTCCGCGGAGTGAGGCGAGGGTCGGAGTGGGCGCGTCGGGGTCGGTGACGATGACCGCGCACACCACCTCACCCCACGCCGGATCGGGGAGGCCGAGCACGACCACCTCGCGGACGCCGGGATGCGCGGCGAGCACGGCCTCGACCTCGGCGGGCACGACCGATTCGCCACCGGTACGGACCAGATCGCCGGTCCGGCCCATGATGCGGAGGAACCCGTCGTCATCCTCGTCGGCGAGGTCGCCGGTCAGGTACCAGCCGTCGACCAGGCACGCCGACGTGGCGTCCGGATCGTCGAGGTACCCGTCGAACAGGAGCGGGCTGGAGACCGACAGCTCCCCTTCCGGACCGATGCGGACCTTGACGCCGGGAGCCGGGCGGCCCGCAGCTCCCCGGCTTCCGACGGATGTCGGCATGGTCGAGGCAGGCGACGCTCCCGGCCTCTGTCGACCCGTAGAAGACGCGGAGGTGGGCCTGGGGCACGGTGCGCTCGACGGCCATGAGGAAGTCGACACTGGTCTCCGAGGTGCCGGTGTCGGCGAACCGGATCGACGAGAGCGGATGTCCGGTCGACGAGTCGAGGTGGTCGATGATCCGCTGCCAGACGGCCGGGACGCAGTTGATGCGGGTCGCATGATGGCGGGCGACCGCGTCGCAGATCTCCTCGGCTCCCGTCGAGTCGAGGAGGATCACGGCGTCGCGGGCCTGCCACTGCTGGAGGGCGATGGTCCATGCCCCCATGTGGAAGAGCGGGTACGGGCAGACCATCGCTCCCCGGGGCTCCAGCAGGGCTCCGGGGTGGGTTCGAAGGTAGTTGGTGGCGTGCGACAGCACCGCGCCCTTGGGACTGCCGGTGCTCCCGCTGGTGAAGAAGGCGACGTGTGGATCAGCTCCCGAGAGGCCGTCGATGTCGACCGGGCCGGCGCCCCGCCCGTCGGCGAGAGCTCCGAGGTCGTCGAGGGTGGTGCTGGTCGGCGCCCCTGGCGGTACCCTGCGCCCGCCATCGGTGATCAGGAGGTGTGGGTGGCACCCGGAGAAGATCTCTGCGGCCTCGTCCGGGCCGAGGAGGCCGTTGACCGGGATGAAGAGTGCGCCCAGCTTGCTGAGTGCCGCGAACAGCGGGACGGCGTCGAGGTCGGTGCCCGACCACAGGACCACCCGCGATCCTCGGCCGATTCCCATGGATGCCAGCGCGCCGAGGACCTGGTTGGACTTCGCCTCGAGAGCGCCGAACGTCAGGACCCGGTCACCGGAAACGGCTGCCACCCGATGAGGGACGGCGCGCGCCGCGTTGGCGAAGACGTCGCCTATCAACAGGTCGTTGGTTCCCGGCATGTCGTGGCCTCACTGGTCTTGCTGGTGAAGAACAGTGATCTTAGAGTGGGTGAACGCCGTGCTGGGTGGTCCACCCCCCGAAAACGAGGAACACGATGTCGCGCATGACCGAGACCTTGGCCAGACAGGCGGTCGAACGCACGACGATCGACCGCCAGACCGAGTATGCCCGCGAGATGCAGCGGATCGTGGAGGCGACCTACGACTTCATCGAGCGGACCGGCAGTCTCGAACCGTCGCTGCGCGACATCCTCGGTCACTGCGGTCTGTCGACACAGGGCTTCTACCGGTACTTCCGCTCCAAGGACGAGCTCATGCTGGTACTGCTCGATGACGGCCGGCGGCGGCTCGTCGACTACCTGGTGTTGCGCATGGAGGCGGCCGGCTCGGCGACGGCCAAGATCAGGGCGTGGATCGAGGGGGTCCTGGCCCAGGCCTCGAACGTCCGGGCCGCGGCACGCACCCGTCCCTTCGCGGCCAACGAGGCCCGGCTGTCGGAGCTGTTCCCCGAGGAGCAACGGGAGTCGACCGATCTGTTGGTGGGTCTCCTGGTGGAGCCCCTCGCCGCGGCGTCTCCCGCGATGTCGTCGGTCACCGAGGTCCGTGACGATGCCGAGGCCATCTACCGGCTGGTGTTCGGGGTCCTCCACGCTCACCTGATCCTGCGGACCCGGCCTTCGGCATCGGAGGTGGACCATGTGGTGCGCTTCTGTCTCCGGGGGGCGGGTCTCGCCGAGGAGGGAGCGCGATGACCGGGCGGTCCATGGGCGACGTCGGCACCAGGCTGCTCCACGAGGACGACCGGGTGCGTGTCTGGGAGGTGCGCCTGGCCCCGGGAGAAGAGGGCGACATCCACCGGCACCGGCTCGACCACCTCCTCGTCCAGGTGGCCGGCGACCGCATTGCTGTGGTCCCCGAGGCCGATTCGGAAGGGCCGTTCCGTGAGTACTTCGAGGCCGACGTGGTGCCGGGGGCGGTGGTCCCGGTCCGGCGTGGGGGGGTCGAGCGGGCCCGCAACGTCGGCGCCGAGGACTATCTCGAGGTCGTCGTCGAACTCAAGGACTGAGTCGGAGTCCGGGAGCCGGGAGGCCTGAGGGCCCGTCGTCCGGGAGCCCGTCGTCCGGGAGCCCGTCGTCCGGGAGCCGGGAGGCCTGAGGGCCCGTCGTCCGGGAGCCCGTCGTCCGGGTCATGCCACCCGAGGGTGAAGGCACCCAAGGTGAGGCCACCGAGAGTCAGGCCCGGAGCAAGGTGGCGGAACCCGGCTCGACGGACCTGACGTCACCACTATCGGCACCTGCCGGCTCGAACTTGAGCCATTTCTTCAACATTTTTCCGGATCGAGCAAAGCTCCAGGTCAGAGGCCGAAATCTCACCGCCGATCACCGGTCAGAGCGATCCCCGCCGGAGCACGCGGGGTCGGGAGAAGGCCGCCATGCCCTCCACGCCCATCTCCAGGCCCAGTCCCGATTCACCCCAGCCGCCCATCGGGGCCAGATGGTCCATGGCCCCGATGCCGTGGGCGTTGGTCCACACCGTGCCGGCCGAGAGCCGTCGCGCCACCGAGCCGGCCAGGTCGAGGTCCTGGCTCCACACCGAGGCGCACAGGCCGAACCGGTTGTCGTTGGCTGCTTCGACGGCGTCGTCGAGTCGTTCATACGGGAGGAGGGGGAGCGCAGGCGCGAACTGCTCTTCTTTGACGATGCCCGCACGGGGTTCAGGGGCCACGACGAGGGCAGGGGACACCGTCCATCCCGTTCCCGGGCCGACGACCGACGCCGGCCGGATCACCACCCCCCCGCCGCCGACGGCGTCGCCGATGAGGGCCTCGACCCGGTCCCGAGCGGCTTCGGTGTGCACCGGTCCCATGGTCACCCCCTCCTCGAGCCCGTCTCCGACGACGGCCAGAGACAGGCGTTCGGCCAAGGCGTCCCGCCACTCCGCCATCCGCTCCGCCGGCAGGTACAGGCGCTTGATGGCCATGCACACCTGTCCCGATGTGGTGAAGGCGGCCTCGAGCAGCCGGTCGGCCAGGGCCTCGGTGGGGTCGAGATCGGGGGCGATGATGGCTGGATCGTTGCCGCCGAGCTCGAGGACCGCGGGGCGAAGGTGCTGCGCGCAGGCTGCCAGCACCGACCGTCCGGCGGTGGACCCGCCGGTGAAGGTGACCATGTCGATTCCCGGATGCGCAACGAGCGCGGCGCCGAACCCCGGCTTCGGGCCGTTGAGGGTGCTGAGCACGCCCGGGGGGAGACCGGCGGCAATGGCGGCGGCCAGCTCCAGGACCGCTCCGGGACAGGTCGGGGGCGTCTTGACCACCACCGTGTTTCCGGCGAGCAACGCCGGGATGATCTTGTTGCCCATGACCGCCGCGGGCCAGTTGAAGGGGAGGATGGCCGCCACGACGCCATGAGGAACCTGCTCGATGGTCGCGTTGCCCGCCGGGCGGGGCTGCAGTGCCTCGGCCATCAGGGGGGCGAGGGCCCCGAGCATGCCGGCCGTCGTGGCCATATCGAAGACGGCCTCGACCAGTACCTTTCCGTGCTCACGGGTCAGGAGCGCGGCGGCCGACTCCACGTCGAAACGCTCCTCCGACTGTTGGCAGGCGGCCTGGAGGCAGGAGACCCGGGCTTCGAATCCGAGACCTTCCCATGCGGGCGCGGCCTGGCGGGCCGCGGCCACCGCCTGGTCCAACTGGCCAAGTGAGGCAGAAGGAGCCTGCACCACGACCTCTGCCGGTCGGACCGGGTTGCAGACGGGATACGTCCCCTCGGCACCGGCCACCAGTGTCCCCCCGATGGCCAGGCGCACCGGTCGAACGTCTGCTTGCGCTGCGCCCATGACCATCCCCCGGTCCTCGCCTCTGTCGCCATCGGAGACGCTACCCGCGCGACCCGGTGGGATCAGTCCGCGCCCACCGCCCGGCGGCTGCCCGACGGGTTCGGGACCCTCCGGCCCGGCGGGATCAGTCGGTCGGATGCCGTTGCGGGCGAGGGAGGCTGATGAGCCCGCGCCGTGCAATGCTCTGTCGGCGCGGTCTGACCCGATCGCCGCTTCGACCGGCCCCTCACCGGGAGTGGGGTCGGGCGACCGGATTGCGAAAGGAACGATCTATGCACAGTGCGGGTTGGTCGGGACCGGCTCTCGGAGCACGGTGGGCGCACCGGTGGCTCTCGCTGGCATCCATTGACGCCAGGATCGGCAGGTGAGTGCCGTCGGCCCGGACCGCCGCCGTCGACGGGTCCGGAATCCCGTCACGGTAGCCACGGTCGGGCTCGCCCTGCTGGTCGCCATCGGGATCTCGGTCGCCCTGCTCACCACCAACGCGAGCAGCGGCACCGGTTACGACGGATCACTCGGGTCCAACCCGCACGGCGTCGGTGTCACCGCAAATTCGGGCACTTCAGGTGGCACCGGCAACACCGGCAGCTCGAGTGCTCCGGCCGGTACTTCCGGCGCCGGCACCACCGGTGCCGGCACCACGGGCGCCGGCACTGCGGGCGGGTCGGGTGGAGCCGGCGTCACTGCGGGAACGGGCGACACGGGAACGGGCAACACAGGGGCGGGCAGCACGGAGACCGGGATCAACGGCAGCCCGGGCGGCGCCGGAGCAGGCGGTGCGGGGGCGGGGGCGGGATCAGCCGGAGCAGGCGGCGCGGGGGCGGGATCAGCCGGAACGGGATCAGGAGCGGGATCGGCGGGGGCGGGGGCGGGGAGCGCCGGGACCGGCGGAGCCGTGACGGGCTCCGGTACGCCGGGCGGTGCCGCGGGAGCCTCGGCTGGGAGCAATGGCGCGGCGACGTCGGGGAACGGCAGCACCGGTATCATGCAGGCCCCAGGAAGTTCCACCGGTGGCGGATCGACGTCAGGTGCCGACGGCCAGGTCGGCAGCGCCTCCGGTGCCGGGGGATGAGAGCGCGGCGCGCCGTCACGCGTCCGTTGTTCGCCTGCCTCTTCTCCTGCGGTCGTAGACGAGGGCGATGACCAGCACTGCGAGGGTGACGAGCAGGAGCGGTACGTAGAAGGAGAAGCCCTGATACTGGAAGACGACCTGGTGGGTGCCCGGCCCGACGCTGACCCCGACGAGGGCCGGTGCCACCATGATCGGATTCGCCACCCGGCCGTCGACGAGCACGGTCCAACCCGGATCGAACGACGCCGACAGCACCACCAGGGCCCGTTGCCGCATCCGGACGACCATCCGGGCCGAGCCCTGATCGAGCCGGGCGTGCTCGGAGAGCACCTCCCCGTCTCCGCCCGCGGCCGGCGTGCGCTCGGATGCAGGCACGGCCGGGGCCCGGCCCCCGGCGTAGTTCACGAGGAGCGCCTTCCCCTCCTCGGGCAGTGCCGAGCGGAGGTAGGGCACCGACCGGAGCCCGACGTCGGCCCGGTTCTCGGTGAGCGTACCGACGACCCCGGCGATGAAGGCGTACCCGACGGAGGGCAGCTCCCAGAGGGCGTACGGCCCCCGGACCATGACCAGGCGGGCCGGAACCGGTGGTCGCCTCCTTTCGGGCGCAAGGATGTACCGGACCCCGAACAGCCGGTAATCGCCCGGATTCGACTGGTCGAAGTAGTACTCCGGGTCGGTCATCAACGATGCCGTGCGCAGCGTGTATCCGACCTCGTCGATGTCCTGGCTCTCGAGGTACTTGAACACGGGCACGGCCCCGACCGTGAACCGTTCCCCCCAATTGTCCGGGGAGCCGGCGTAGACGCGCCCGTCTCCTGCTGTGCGGACCAGGTCCAGGATCGGGGCCATGGACGCCCCTTGGCGGCCGTCGGCGGCTCGTTGGTCATTGATGGCCTCGGCATTGTGCCGATCGCTCGCGGCCAGCTGGGTCCATGCCGGGGCCGACGCCACGACGGCCAGGAGGGCAACGGCCACCCAGCTCGATCGTCGCACCCAGGTCGTGGTCCGGGACCGCGCCCACCCAGGACTTCGCCACCGACGGATGAGGGAGAGCACGCCCGCGCACGCGGCCGTCGCCCCGAGTCCGGCCAGGTACAGCGCGGCCAGCTGGATGCCCGACATGAACCGTCTCATGAAGATGTCGGTGCTGCCGGGGATCGCCCCGACCAGCGACCCGAACGTCGTACGGCCGAACGAGAGGAGCAGGCTCATCAGGAGCAGGGCGAGAAGGACACGCCCACGCTCGTGCTGCCGGAATCGGGCCAGGCAGACCATGAGCCCGATGCCGGCCAGCAGCGTCAAGACGGGCAGGCGGCCCGCGTCCAGGAGCTGACCGGAGACCAGCCACCCGAGGACGCGACGGGCGCCGTAGCCGTTCTCGAGCGCGGTCCCACGCAGGATCTCGTTGACGGAGGCCCACCGGGCCGACAGGAGCAGGGGAATGGTCACCCAGGCGGTGGCGGCCAGCGTCCCCGCGGCGACGACCAGCGCCCTGGCCACGCGGGGCTTCAGGTCGGACGGCGTGAGGAACGGGAAGAGGGCGATGGGGACGAGGGCCAGGTAGCCCGTTTCGAAGTGGAGCATGACGGTCAGCGACGCGAAGGCCACGGCCGGTAGGTACCGGCGGCCCTCGCTGACCGCCTGCCAGCAGTACCCCCATGCCAGCGGCAGGGTGACCATGGCCCACAACTGGGTCCAGACACCGAAACCGGTCCACACGTAGGCCTTGGTCTCGAAACCGACACCGATGGTGCTGACGATGAACGGAGAGAGCACCGCGGCGGCCGACGCCGACCACCGGTCGAAGCGCAGGGCGCGGACCCCGAGGTAGACCGTCACCGGCCACAGGGACACCAGCAGGTACAAGCTCCAGGTGAAGGCCCGGTCCGGTCCGATCAGCATTCCGGCCACTCCGGTGATGGTGGACGGGAGGCTCTGGTAGTGCAGGAACTGGGGCGAACCCAGCCCGAGGTAGGGGAACCAGCTGGTCTGGGGGAGATGGCCCCCTTTGAGCCTGGCCGTGGCGAAACGGACCATCTGCTCGTGGACCGAGCTGTCGTTGAGGTAGGCGACGGGCAGCACCTCGGCTCTCAGGAGCCAGTAGTTGAAGAGGACGGCGGCCGCGACCAGAAGCCATTGGGGAAGGTAGGACCCCCCGTCGCCCGGTCCCGCCGGGGGATCCTCCGAGTCGGGCCGTGCGTCCGGGCGAGGGGGAGCCGGGGTCATGGGGGAGCCGAGGTCATCGCGGACCTGGGGTCACCACGTCGTGGACCGTCTCGGCCCGTCCCGGGCATCGGAGCTCATGGTCATCGGAAGGCGCGGCCGCGGTGCTCAGCCGAGGCGGAGCGTCTCGAGCGGCTCGAGGCGGGCCGCCTTGATCGAGGGGTAGAGCCCCGCAGTGACCGAGACGAGGAGGGCGAGACCCATCCAGATCGGGATGTCGCCGTAGTTGATGACGACCACCCAGCCCTGGAGGGCGGAGACGGTGTAGACGATCACCACCCCGAGCACGGCACCGAGCGCCCCCCCGAGCACGCCGACGAACAGAGACTCGAGAAGGAACTGGGTCCCGATCTTGGACCGGCTGTGCCCGACGGCGCGCCGGATCCCGATCTCGGCCGACCGCTGGATCACCGAGATGGACATGACGTTGGCGATTCCGATCCCACCGACCGTCAGGGCCAAGAGGCCGGCAAGGAGGGCGACCTGCTGCAGGGTCTTGTTGGCCTGGGCCGCGGCCTGGAGCACATCGCTCGGGATCTGGGTCGAGGTCTGGGTGGGCCCGCCCAGATTGAGTGCCGTCGGGATGGCGCTGGCGGTCGCCTGCGTGGTGCCCGGCGCCGCCCGGATGTAGACCTGGTTGGGCCGGCCGTTGGTGTCGAAGATGTTCTTCGCCGCCCACTGGGTGACGAAGGCGGCGTCGTTCAGCTCCGGGTCGAGCGCCACAGAGCCGAGCACCCCGACCACCCCGAAGTTGGTGCCGTTGAGCCGGATGGTGCGGATCTCGCCCGGCAGGTAGCCGTACTGCTGCGCGATCCCCTCACCGAGGACCACCGCCCGTGTGTGGAGCCGGGTGTCGGCGCTGTTCAGCCACCGCCCGTTGATGACCGGGACCCCGAGGACCGACGGGAGGTCGTCGTCCGCGGCACGCACCGGTACGGGAAAGGCCTGGTAGTAGGTGCTGGCCCCCTGGATCGGCAGCGAGACCACACCCGAGAGGTTGGTGGTGGCCGACGCGCTGGTCACCGTGGAGACGTTCTCGACCCGCTCGACGGCGTCGCTGGTGAAGGTCGGGTTCTGCGAGCCGAACGTGCCGCCGGCCTGGGCGATGATCAGGTTGGTCCCGAGCTGGGAGAGTTGGTTTTGAAGGGCACCCTTGGCGCTCTCGGTCAGGCCCACGGCGCTGACCATGGCGGCCACCCCGATGATCGGGCCCAGCATGATCAGCAGGGTGCGGATCTTGCGAGCCCTGAGGCCGGACCACGCCACACCGAGGAGGTCGTCGAAATCGCTCATCGGGCCGGCTCCGCGCGGCGGTCGTCGGCCACGATGCGCCCATCGCGCATGGAGACCAACCGGTGCGCGGTGGAGGCCACCGTCATGTCGTGGGTGACCATGACGACCGCCCGCTCGGGGGATTGCAGGTTGCGGAAGATGTCGAGCACGTGAGCGGCGTTGACCGAGTCGAGCGCTCCGGTCGGCTCGTCGGCGAGGATCATGAGCGGGTCGGTCACGATGGCGCGGGCCAGGGCCACACGCTGCTGCTCACCGCCCGACATCTGGACCGGTCGATGGTCGGCCCGGTTGGCCAGGCCCAGGCGGTCCAGCGCCACCAGGGCACGCTCGTGCCGTTCCTTGGGCCGGAGGTTGCGGTAGAGAAGGGCGGTCTCCACGTTCCCGGCCGCGGTCAGATGCGGAATGAGGTGGAACTGTTGGAACACGAACCCGATCGAATTCCCACGGAGCCTCGATCGGGTCGGATCGTCGAGGGTGCTCACGTCCTGCCCGGCGACACGGATGACGCCCGAGGTGGGCAGGTCGAGGACGCCGAGCAGACCGAGCATGGTGGACTTCCCGGACCCCGACGGCCCGACGATGGACATGAAGTCGCCCGGAAGCACCCGGAGGGACACGTCGCGCAGCGCGTAGACCTCGATCTCCTCCCCGTAGACGCGTGAGACCGACTCGAGCTCGAGGAGGGGCAAGGTCCGGACCTCGGGTGTTCCGCCAGGCGGGGTCTCCTCCAGCGTGGGACCCACGGCTACGTCGTGACTTCCACGATCACCAGCTGCCCGATCCGCAGGCCACCGGTGATCTGGATGTAGGAGCCCTCGGTGAGGCCGGTGGTCACCGGAACCTCGGTGATCCTGCCTCCCTTGGCCAGGTTGACGACCCGGACGACATCACCGCCCGTCCCGTTCTGCTTCACCGCCGCGATGGGCACGGTGAGGGCGTTGTCGACCTGCTGGGTGACGACGTTGATCGAAACCTCGGAGCCGTCGGCGCCGGTGAGATCGGACACTTCGATCTTGCCTTCGTAGACCTGGGTCGACTGGCCTCCCGTCCCCGAGCTGACTTCGGTGGGGTCGCTGTCGAGCTCGGTGATGACCCCGTTGCCCTGGTTGTTCTCGCCGGAGATCTGCACGGTGCAGGGCTGGCCCACGCTGAGCTCGCTCCGGTCGGCGGCCGAGGCCTGGAGGGTGACGCTCAGATTCTGTTCGGTCAGGTTGAGGATCGCCTCCCCCGGCTCGACGGTGTCGCCCGCCTTCACGTTGACCTGTCCGACCCGGGTGGGCCAGTTTCCGACGATCATGTCGGTCGGTTCGAATTCGATGTTGGTCTGGAGGGACTGCAGGACGACGGTGACCTGGGTCTGCCCGGCAGGGAGCAGCGCTGCTCCGGCCAGTGGCACGTAGCCCTGGCCGGCCTGGGCGGTGCCCTCGACGGCGAAGCTCACCGATGTGTTCTTGGCCGGGGCCTGGTTGGCGGTGATGGTGAACGACGCCGCGCCCCCCTGCGGGATGGTGGACGTGCTGGCCGCGATGGTCAGCATCGGGACGACGGACGATGTGATGGTGACCGACGTGCTGTTCGGCGTGCCGATCTGATAGGCCGAGCTCGGGGCCAGCGAGACATCGAGGACGCGGTCGGATTCGACGGTGTTGTTCGTCACCGTCGGGATCTCCACCTCTCCCGAGGTCTGGCCGGCCGCGATGACGATGCTTCCGCTCGGGACCGTGTAGTCGGTGCCTTGCTGGGCGCTACCTCCGTAGGTCAACTGGACGGTGAGGGGCGTGCTCACCGCTTCGCTCAGCCCGACCGAGACCTCGTAGGGCTGGCCCTTCTGGAGATAGGTGGTGGCAGAGGTCAGGGTCACCGTCGGGAGCGTGTCGCTCCCGTCGATGGTGATGACCGACGAGCCCTGGGCGGCCACGGTGTAGGTCGTCGGCGAGGGTTCGATCGAGATGACGATGTACTTGTTCGGCTGGATGACGGTGTTCCCGATCGTGTCGACGGTGACACTCGCCGAAGTGGTCCCGGCAGTGATGGTGAGGATGGGATCGACGGGATCGTAATCGGTCCCCGGAGTGGCACTGCCCGAGACGCTGAGCTCGACCTGGAGATTCTGGAGCGGTGCCTGGTTGGCCGTCACGGTGAGGGTCGTCGAGCCGCCCGGTGACACGGTGGCACCACCGGTGATGCTCAGGGCTGGAACGTTGGTGTTCTCGATGGTGGTCGACGCCGAGGCGGGGGACCCGATCGAATACCCGGAGCCGGCGGCGATGGTGATGCTCACGACCGGATTCGATGCCAACGTGGTGGTGGACCGGGTCTGGACCGGCACCGACACCGACGTCTCACCGGCAGGGAGCGTGACCGACGGCGGTGGCGTCACGATGCTCTGGCTCCCTGCGGTTCCACCGGTGCTCAGATTCACGGTGATCGCGCTGGTGGACGAAGCGGACGCGCTGATGACGAAGGTGGCGGCCATGCCCTCGGAGACCTGGCTGGCCACCGATTGGATGGTGAGGACCACCGGCGTGACGTGGGCCACGTCCGACTCGAACGTGGCGGTGCGCCCACGCGTGCCTCCCGTCCGGTCGGCGGTCGTCTGCGCCGTGGGTGGACCGATGATGAGAGGCGCGGAGTCCTCGTCTCCCAGCTCGTACCCGGTCCCCTGTTCGAGCGAGACCGTCACGGCCTCGGGATTGGCGGGCGTCGAGTTGGGATAGTGGTTCTGGGCCTGCCACTGGGCCAGGGCGAACTGGGTCTGCTGGTTGAAGTAGTTGTCGAGCGGGCCCGGGTAGTCTCCGGCGGCGGAAAGGATCTTCTTCAGCTGCAGCACGTCGTCGCCCTGGTCTCCGGGCGCCAGTGACCGGAAGAACGGCACCGTACCCTGTTCGGCGATGGCGTTCCGCCCGTTGATGGCGAACATCGTCTGACCGGCGCGGGTGGTCGAGCCATCGGAAGCGGTGACCGAGCTGACGATCCCCTGGGTGGCGCTGGTGATGTTGCGGATCGACTTACGGGCCAGCGTTCCGGTGACGGTCACGGTGTTCTGCAGCGAACGGGTCTGCACCCTGCTGAAGATGGCGACCTCGCCCTGGCCGGTTGCGCTGCCTCCGCCGTTGAGGGCCACGGTGATGCCGGCGGCAGCCAGCACGATGACCACGGCAGCCACCACGATCTTCCGGTTGCGGGTCATCCTCGGCATCCGCATCCCCCGGTTACGAACCACCGGCCTGTGCCTTGGCGGCACAGGCGGACATGTCGGGGCTCGAGAGGATGCTCTGGCCCGGTGGTGGCTTGATCTCGGACGTGCTTCCCCCCGTCGCCCCAAAGGAGAAGAGCAGCCCCTTGGCGTTCGGCGTCGGCGTCGGTATCTCCCAGCCACGTCCGATCATGCAGGTCCGCCACTTCAGGTAGTCCTGGTTCTCGACCTTGACCTGTTTCGGCGTCAGGTTGTCCTGTGCGCTCTGTTCGGTCTTGAGGGCCTGGACGATGTTGCTCTGGGCCGCACAGGTGGTCAGGCTCTTGAGATAGGTCGGATTGTTGACCGCCGAATTCGAACCGCCCGCACCGGGGGCGCCGATGAATTTGACGCCCATGCCGGTCAGACAGGATTGGAAGATACCGATGGCGGTGAACAGGGCCGTCGTCGGGCTCTGCTTGGCCAACGGAACCGTGGCCGTGGCCGACTTCCCCCCGGCCGAGCCTCCCGCGTTCCCGGCGGGAAAGGCGGACCTCGGGAGTTGGCCGGCGGCCATCAAGGTCGGAGACGCGGTCGGCGTCGCCGTCCCGCAGCCGGCCACCATCATCGCCGATCCCCCCAGGACGAGCATCACTTTCCACCGCAAGCTTTCCGTGTTCACGTCGACCAAGCCCCACCGCAGATGGTCTGCACCGACTCACTGTAGGACCGATGGGGTCCAGCGTGTCGTGCGCAGGGGCAGAGAGGTCCCGCCCGGCCACCCAGCGTGGTGCTCGAGCCGTGGAACGGGCAGGGCCCGGTTGGGAGAAGCCCTCAGTCCTGCTGGGCGGCCCGCAATTTCTTGGCCATCGACTGCAGCAACTTCCAGCCGATGGCGCCGTTCTCCTGGACGAGCGGACGGAACTCCCAGTAGGTGAGCCCGTAGCAGACGAGTTCGCTCGAGGCGGTGATCGTGGCCGCACGCGGTCCCTCATCGATCAGCGCGATCTCCCCGAAGTAATCACCCCGCTGCAAGGTCACCTGCTCCACGCCGCGGATGGTGACCGTCGCCTCCCCGGAGTCGATCAGGAAGAACGCCGCACCCCCCGAGCCCTCCATGACCACGGTTTCACCTTCGGAGAAGCGGCGCTCCTTCAACAGGCGGGCAATCTGGTCGAGCTCTCTCCGGTCGAGCTCGGCGAAGAGCGGAACGAGCTCGAGGGTCTCGACGGGATCGCCGGCCGTCGGGCCGGCCTCCGAGGCCGGTTCGGGCGACCGCCCGGTGGTGACCGCCCGGCACTGGAGCAGGTAGAGCGTGTCTCCGGCAAACGCCCATTCGATGTCGCGTCCGGGCCCGTAGACCTGCTCGCACCGCGATGCGAGCTGGCTCAACTTCTCGAGCCGGTCGTCGTCGAGGCACAGTTGCTCGACCCGGTCGGACGGAACGTCCTCCTCGATCGTCCCTCCGGTGGCCACCGCGTGCACGGCGATGGTCTTGCGCCCCGGCTTGCGCTCGAGCACCTGACCGGAGCGGTCGACCCGGAAGTGGTCCGGGATGACGAGGCCGGCGACCACGGCCTCACCCAGGCCCCAGCTGGCTTCGATGACCCGCTCGTCGGCCCCGGTCACCGGATTCTCGGTGAACATCACCCCGGCGACGTCCGGATCCAACAGGGTCTGGACGACCACTCCGATGCTCGGGCGGGTGAAGAGGCCGACCCGTTGCCGGTAGGTGATGGCCGAGTCCGAGTTCGCCGACCACCAGATGTCCCGGAGGGCCGAGGGCAGCTCTTTTGCCGACGGGACGTTGAGCAGCGTGAGGTGCTGGCCGGCGAAGCTGGCCTCTGCCCCGTCCTCGTCCACGGCGGACGATCGGACGGCCAGCGGTACCTGCAGGCTCCGGACCGCCTTGGCCACCTTGGCGATGGCGCGGTCCTCCCCGGCAGCCACGGCCTCGACGACTGGGCCCGACAGTGCGACGCCGGGCGGGACGTGGAGACCGTTCCGCTCGGCATCGCCGAGCCCGACCGCCTTCGACCCGAAGATCGCCGTCTCGTGCGCCTTGGCCAGCGGGACGACGTCCTTCACGCCAGCACGTGAACTTCGCCGGCATCTCCGTCGACTCGCACCAGTGTCCCGTCCGGGATGAGGTCGGTCGCCTCCCGCGTGCCCACCACCCCCGGGATCCCGTACTCGCGGGCGACGATGGCGGAGTGGGAGAGCAAGCCTCCGTTGTCGGTGACGATGGCCCCGAGGAGAGGCAGGAGGATATTGAACGCCTCCGAGGTCGCTTCGGTCACGAGGACGTCCCCCTGGACGATCCGGCCGAACTCGGAGGGACCCGACACGCGGCGCGCCGGTCCTTCGTAGACGCCCTGGCTCGCGGCCAGGCCGCGCAGGAGGTGCTCCTCGTGTGGCGTCTCGGAGCTGCCGAACACCTCGCCCATGGCGATGCCGGTCGCACGCATCAATCGTGCGACCGCGGGTGGCAGCCCGGACGGGTCGGGCGGAGGCGGCGGCGGCGTTCCGATGAATGGGGGTGCGTCCTTGGCCGAGTGCGTGGCCCGGTACTCGAACCGTTCCGCGAGCTCGTCGCCGGAGGGACCCCCCGAGCCGGAGAGCAGCGAGCCCATCTCATCGAGACTGGCGTCGACGAGGTGGCTCGGCGTCACTGATCCGACCCCGGTCGACCAGGCGGCGACCGGCGGCCAGGACCGCCCGCCGCATCAGACCCGAGGCCCAGATGTCGCTGTAGATCCCGCGCTCGTCGCGGAGTCGGTAAGTGAGTCGGGCCTCTCCCAGTAGCTCGTCGAACTCGCTCGCGGTGCTCTTCGGGGACCTTCTGGCGGATGTCGGCCGTACGGTCCTCGATGTCCGAGCCCTTTTCATCTCTCCCTGACACCGCGATCCGGATGGCCCGGAGCAGCGCGTCGGGCAACTCCAGAGCGGCGGGCTCTGAGATGTCGAATCCGTCGAGTGGCCGATACCCGACGAAGTCGAGGTAGCCGGAAACGGCCGCTCCCTGTTCACCCCCGAGGGCGCGCAGCGCATCGAGCACCTGGGCGGGGTCGCCTCCCGACTCGAGGAGCTCGAGCGCAGAGGAGTCATTCCCGATGGCGGCGATCAGCCGCTCGAGCTCAGCGGACCCGCCGGCGGACACCGAGGCCGAGCCGCGCATGAGACCGAGCAGTTCGGCCGGCTGGAGTCCGGTCCAGTCCCCGACGTGCACGAGGAAGTCCCCGGTCGGGATCATCGCCCCGGCCGTGAACCGCATGTGCTGGGCCATCATGGCCGCGTGGTGGTCGCGGCACCTGGTGAGGTAGGTGACCAACTCCTCGTCGCTGAGCGTGTCCACATCGACCGCCTGGATCGCCCGATGCTCGGCGATCGAAGCCGGCTTGACCTTCTCGTCCCATTCGCGAAGCTGCTCCCGCCAGAGCTTCTTCTGGACGACCTGCTCGGCGCGTTGGAAGCGTTGAGGGATCTCCTCCTCTGCCGCCATCTTCATGGAGCTGTATGCGAAGCCGTTGGGATACGCCATCTCCATCCCGTCGAGGAGCAGCCCGTAATAGCGGGCGAAATCGTTGGTGCCCCGCTTGATGGCGTCGGGATGGGTCTCCGCCCAGTAACGGGTCGCCGGTCGGGGGAAGTGCACCGGATCCAGCGCCCAGAACCCGGGGCCGGGTGGATCGAATCGAAGCTCCGTTGTCGTGCCCGCATCCGTCATCGACGATCCTCCCTCTCTCCGAGCCCGGATCTCGAGGCACTCCCCCAGGGATTCGAGCACCGATGTGGTTCCCGGGTCAGAACGATAAGAGGAGGGCGCGCTGCGGTCAATCGGTCGGTGACCGGCGCACGGGAGCCCGGACCACCGCCAATGGCGACATGCGGGCCGACCGGGAGGGAGGCGGAAGGAACGACAGGTGGTAGAGGCGGGCCGCGTTCTCGCCGAGGATCTTTCGCTCGGCCGTGATGCTGAGCTCCCGCGTGTTCTCCTCGGCGGTCTTGAGCTCGGGGAAGCGCTCGAGCAGGCCGGAACAGATGGAAGTGCACCGGGAGCTCCAACTCGCTGCACGCATCCCAGAGCGGGTCCCACTCCGGACTGGCCAGATCCGGGGCCCCGAGGTCCTGGGTGTCCGACGTCAGGTTGATCCCGCGGAGACCGAGGCTCTTGGCCCGGCGAGCCTCACGGATGCTGGCCTCGATGTCCGAAGGACCGGCCCTGTACGCCATTCCGGTCGATGACGCCGCCGGCCCCGGCCCGGCCGAGGACCCCGTCTTCGATGACCCACATGGCGCCACCGTCGACGGTGGCCACATGGGGCACCGGGTTTTCAACGACGACGGCGCCCGACTGGTCCGCAGATCGTGGGGTTCGGTCAGGTGGGTGTCGGCGTCGACGACCCTGACTTGATCGAGCGGGAGAGCCATACCTGCTCCTCTCTGTGCCGACAACGAGGATTGCCATCGAAGGGCGTGCATGGAGGGTGGTGAGAGGATGGGGCCATGGCCACCTGCACGATCGACGGCACCGCCATCTCCTACGAGCTCATCGGGGACGGCCCGCCCTTCGTGCTGACGCCGGGCGGCCGATTCAGCAAGGACGTCCCGGGCATCCGGGAACTGGCGCTGGCCCTGGCCGGCCATGGGAACCAGGTGCTGATCTGGGACAGACCCAACACCGGGGCGTCCGATATCTGCTTCCGGGGGGCGTCGGAGTCGGAGATGCAGGCGGACCTGCTCGCCGGCCTGCTGCACGAGCTCGACTTGGCGCCGGCGGTGATCTTCGGTGGTTCGGGCGGGGCCCGGGTCTCCCTGCTGGCCGCCGCCCGGCACCCTGAGGTGGCGGCGCGGCTGGTCCTGCTCTGGATCTCCGGCGGCGTCTACGGGCTCATGCTCCTGGCCGTGCACTACTGCGGCGAGTCGATCCGGGCCGCGTGGAGCGGGGGGATGGAAGCGGTCGCCGCCCTCCCGGAATGGAGCGGGGTGATCGAGCGCAACGAGGGAAACCGGCGACGGTTCCTCGACCTCGATCCGCTCGAGTTCATCCGGACCCTCGAGCGTTGGATGTTGGCCTACTGTCCCGACGGAGCATCGACCGTTCCGGGGCTTCCCGACGCAGCCTGCGCCCGGTTGGGTGTTCCCACCCTCGTGTTCCGGAGTGGCACCACCGATGCCCACCACACCCGCGAGACCTCCGAGCGGGTGGCCGCCCTCATACCGGGAGCGCAACTCGCCGCTCCGCCGTGGGGCGACAATGAATGGAACGAACGGAGCGAGGCGGTCAGGAACGGCACCGGTCACCTCTTCGAGCACTGGCCGTTGCTCGTGCCTCAGGTCATGGAGTTCGTCACGCCCTGACGGCAGTGGGAGCCGTGCCATCTCTCCGGATCAATTGGAACAGAACATCATTCTTGTAACTCGAATGGAATAATCTGTCCTAGAAGAATCACGTTGCGCAACCACCCGGCACGCGATTACGGTTACAACCGCCGATCCCGTCGAGCGCGGCGTGTACGTCCCGACTCCGGGCCCGGCGCCCTCGGTCTTCCCCCCTGTTCGAGGGCGCCCGTGCCCCCGTGACCCCCGACTGCCGGGGCGCCGGTCTGCCGGGCCGCCGGCCCTGTGGGATCGCTGGTCTGCGGGCCCCGGGGTCTGCGGGCTCGCCGGGCCGCCGGGCCGCCGGGGTCTGCGGGCTCGCTGGTCTGCCGGGCCGCCGGGCCAAGCGGTCCAGTTCAGATGTACATGCCCCCGTTGACGCCGATCAGCTGACCGGTGATGTAGCTGCCACCCTCGGAGCACAGGAACGAGCACGCCGCGGCGATGTCCGCCGGGGTACCGGCCCGACCGAGTGGAACCATGGGCCCGACCACGTCGACGCCGGGGAAGTCGCCGTCGGCCTCCGCCTGCCGGGCCATCGGAGTGTCGACGAGGCTGGGCGGGATGGTGTTGACGGTGATGCCGCTGCGGGCCAGCTCGACGGCCAGCGCCTTGGTAAGGCCGATGACGCCACCCTTGGACGCCGCGTAGTGGGCCATGTTGGGCGCGCCCGACTGGGCACTCGAGGAGGAGATGGTGACGATGCGTCCCCATCCGGCGCCGATCATGTCGGGCAGGGCGGCCTGCACGCAGGTGAAGGTACCCGTGAGATTGATCCCGATGATCCGGTCCCATCCCTCGTCGGTGATGTCGAGGACCGGCGTGAACGCTTCAACCCCGGCGCTGGTGACAAGGATCCCGACGGGGCCGAACTCCGCCCGGAGACGGTCGAAGCCGGCGGCGACCGATTGGCGGTCGGCCACATCGACGTCGACGGCAAAGGCCGCCGCGCCTTCACCGGCCAGCTCCTCGGCGGCCGCCTCCGAACCCCGGCGGTCGAGAATGACGACGCGGTGCCCGTCGGCCGCGAACCTGCGGGCGACGCCGAGCCCGATTCCCGAAGCCCCGCCGGTGACGACGGCGACGCGGCTCACCGGCTGACCGGATCGGCGTCGAATTCGAGGTGCAGCTTGGTGAGCCCGCGGAGTATCCAGGTCGGCTCGTACTGGTACCGGCGATCACCGACCGGCCCGTGGTGCTCCTCGGAGAGGCGGATGTTGCGGGTGCGGTCGAGAATCCGCTCGATGCTGACCCTGCCCTCGGCCCGAGCCAGGGGGCCGCCGGGGCACGAGTGGGCGCCCCGTCCGAAGGCGATGTGGGACTGTGCGTTCGGGCGGTCCATTCGGAACTCGGCCGGGCACTCGAAGTGCCGGGGGTCGCGGTTTGCCGCGCCGTTGAGCAGCATCACCGGCGTGCCCGCGGTGACCTCGACACCTCCGACGGATGTCGTGCGGCGGGTGAGCCGGAAGTCGGCCTTCACGGGGCTCTCCACTCGCAGGACCTCTTCGAGGAATCCGGGGATCCGCGTGCGGTCGGCCCGCAAGACGTCCTGCAGCTCCGGGTGCTCGGCGAGGTGCTTCAACGCCGCCGCCAGCAGGCGGGCGGTCGTTTCCTGCCCGGCGGCGAAGAGGAACGTCGCCGTCCGCACCACCGAGGTGACATCGGGCGTCGTTCCGTCCGGATAGGTGGCCAGGGCCAGATCGGTGAGCACGTCCTGGCCGGGGCGGCGACGGCGGTCCTCGACATACTCGGCGAAGGTCTCGTCCAGCCACCCCAGCGGGTTCTCGCTGGGGCTCCCTTCCTCGCCGGCACCGACCTGGCCGGGAGAATGACTCAGCCCGAAGCCTTCGCGGAAGCGCTGGTGGTCCTCCTCCGGCACCCCGAGCAGGTCGGCGACCACCAGCATGGCGAAGGGCTGGGTGTAGGCGCTGATGAACTCGCACCGGCCGTCGCCGACGAACTCGTCGAGCTGCGCGTCGGCGAGGCGCCAGATGAACTCCTCGTTGTCCTTCAGACGCTTCGGGGTGATCAGCCGCATCAACAGGGCCCGCTCCCGGGTGTGATCGGGCGGATCCATCGTCACCATGTGCTCGTGCATCGGCAACTGGTCCCGGTAGCGATCGACGATGTCACTGACGTCATCACCGTCGAGAGGGACCGGGAAGGCGGCGAACGGGCCGACGACGGAGTTGCACGATGAGAACGTCTCGGTGTTCCGGTACACCTCGAAGGCCTCGTCGTAACCGGTCACAGCCACCACCCCGAGATGGCGAAGCGGGAGCACCGGGCACGCAGACCGCAGCTCCTCGAAATACGGGTACGGATCCTCGACCAGCGACTCGTCGAAGAAGAAGTCGGTCGTCTGCCAGTCGCTCAACCCGGTCTCCCTCTCTCACCGCCGCTATGCGAACGCACAGCAGTGCTGAGCAATTGCATAGCACCAGCTCCGCGGGTGTGGCAAGGTTGTGGTGTGCCGTCGGACCCCTCGCCCCGCCGTATCGGCTCGGAGGACTCGAAGACTCGGATCCGGCTCCTCGATGCGGCAGAGCTCTTGCTGCTCGAAGAGGGATACGCAGCGGTCACCTCGCGCCGGGTGGCGGCCAGGGCCGGCCTCAAACCCCAGCTCGTGCACTACTACTTCCGCACCATGGACGATCTCTTCCTGGAGGTCTTCCGACGCCGCGCCGAGGAGAACGTGGCCCGCGCCGAGCGGGCCATCGCCGCCGACGGATCGCTGCGGGTGTTGTGGCATCTCAACGCCGATCCCCGCGGGGCCCGTTTCAACATCGAGTTCGTTGCCCTGGCGAACCACCGGAAGGCGATCCGGAACGAGATTGCGCGCTACGCCGAGCGGTTCCGGGCCGCCCAGCTGGAGGCGGTGACCACTGCGCTGGGTGACCTGGGTGTGGCCGACGATGAGCTCCCGCCGATCGTCGCCCTGCTCATGATGACGGGCCTCACCCAGGTCATGGCGCTGGAAGAGGCCCTCGGCGTCACGGCCGGGCACGACACCACCCGCTCGTTCATCGAGGCAACGATCGATCGGGTCGGATCGTCGTCGGTTGACGGCCGAACCCGAGCGCCGACAGCAGGACGCAAGCCGGCACGGGGCTCGACCAAGGTTCCGAAGGGCTGACCGTGAGGATTCGACGTGAGCGGTGGCTCATCGAAGGGCCTGGGCCAGCGCGGCAACCTGGGCTGAGCGGAAATCCCGCGTCACCCCCGCCTTCGGACGGACGACGTCGAATCCGTGGAACGCCCCTGTCACGACGTCCAGTTGGCAGGGGACCCCTGCCCCTCTGAGACGGCTCACATAGGCAAGGCACTCCTCATAGAACAGATCGAGGGTTCCGATGCCGATCCAGGCCGGTGGCAGACCGGAGAGGTCCGCGTAACGGGCCGGAGCGGCCAGCCCGTCAATCCCGTCTGACCCCGGTCGGGATCCCGTATAGGCCTGCCAACCGAAGCGGTTCGCCTTGTTGTTCCACAATCTGAACATGCTCTCGTCGATGTCGGTTCGGGTCGCCGTCCGGTCATCGAGCATCGGATAGGAGAGAAGCTGGAACGCGAGTTCCACCTCGCCACGCTCGTGGGCCAGCAATGCCAACGCGGCGGCGAGCCCACCACCGGCACTGGCTCCGCCGACGGCGATCCGGGCTGGGTCGATGGACCGTTGCCGGGCCAGCCAGGTCAGCGCGTCGTAGCAGTCGTGGAGCGGGACGGGATGCTCGTGGTCCGGTGCGAGCCGGTACTCGACGGCGGCGACCACGATTCCGAGGGTCTCGGCAAAGTGCCGGCACACCGAGTCGTCCTGGGCGGCCGAGCCCAACACGTAGCCGCCGCCGTGGATCCAGAGGAGTGCCGCCCGCGGCTCCTCGATCGAGCCGGGTCGATGCACCCGCACCGAGATGGGTCCGACGGTCTCGATGTCGACATCCTTCTTCGGGATCCGTGAAGCGAGTCGGGTGAGCATCCGAATCGTGCCCAGTGTCCGCGGGCTGACGATGGTGCGGGGCAGCCACCGGGCGCTGCGCCGGAGGTCGGGATCGAATTCGTCGCCGGGCATCGACCGAGACCATACCTACCCGTCAGGGCCTTGACTCCAAGATATTTGCCGCCACGAATGTCCGGCCGTCATCGGTGATGTGGAGGTCGGCGTCATCCACTTCGGCCAGGCCCAGCACCTGGGCCCCGTCCACCAGGGGGAGCAGGTCATCGACTTCGAAGGTCAGTTCGTGGGCCAACCGGGGCCGGTCGTCGTCGCCCGTAGATCCGGCAGCTCAACCGGACGCCCGGGTCGGCCCGGCGGCGTCGGAACCCCTTTTTCGTGCTTGAAGGCCTGCCCGCGTGCTAAACAACTTGCCGGGGCAACGGTTCGAGCGGGGGCTGAGCTGATGGTGGGTGAAGCAAGGCGAGGATGGCGGGCGGCGGCCGCAGCGGTGGTCCTGATCGGCGGGCTGACGGCCGTCACGACCGCGGGGGTCACCTCCCTCGTGGCCACACCGGCCTCGGCCGCCGGTCCGCTGTGCGGGACGACCGGTGTCCAGAGCGTCAGCGGTGGCACGACCACCTGCACGTATACGACGGTCGGGGAGGATACCTTCAACGTGCCAACGGGGGTGTCGAGCCTTGACATCACCGCGGTCGGGGCGGACGGCACCCCGGGGCAGCCCGGGGGTGCCGGCGGTAACGGCGCCAGCGCCAGCGCATCCGTCCCGGTGCCGAGCGGGGTGAGCACCCTCTACGTCGAGGTCGATACCGGTGAGGGTCCCGGTGGATTCGCGCCCGCGTCCGGTGGCGCCGGCGGGGGCTCCTCCGACGTGCGCACCGAGCCGGCCTCCGCCGGTGGCCTCACGGCCGGGCCGGAGGATCCGAGGCTCATCGTCGCCGGGGGCGGCGGGGGCGGAGGCGGTGGCGGCGGGGGCAACAGCTCGTTCGGGATCGGGGGTGCCGGGGGAGATGCGGGTGCCGTCGGCAGTGGGGCCGGCGCGGGCGGGTGCTTCCAGGCCGCGGGGACCACCGGGGGGACCGGCAGTGGCGGTGGCGCCGGCTGCGGCATCGGGGCTGCAGGCCAGCCCGGTGCCGGTGGTGGCGGTGGCTCGGTCGCCCTCGGAGATGGTGGTGACGGCGGCGGGGGCGGCGGTGGCGGGTACGTCGGCGGCGGGGGCGGCGACGGCGAATTCGCCAACACGAGTGGCGGCGGAGGCGGCGGATCGAGCTTTGGGCCCCCGGGCGTCTTGGTCACGACCTCCGGTGCGGCGCCTTCGGTCACCATCTCGTTCGTGGGCGTCGGAGCGTCGTTCACCTGCAACGTCTCGGGATTCGGCTCGGCCGACTTCCCGGTGACGGAGTTCGAATCACCGGCTCCGCCCGCCAGCACCGCGGCCGGCGGGACGTTCCAGGAGGCACTGGGGGCCGGGGTCACCATTCCGGCGTCGGTCATCAACTCCTTCATGGGGAAGGGCGCCACCTCCCTCACCGTCAGCTCACAGACGACAACAGAGGACGGTCGGGTCTCGATCGGCGGGGCCCTGAGCGAAGCGGTGACCCCGAACACAGAGGCGGCCTCGGCCTCGAACCTCCCCGTCACCGACTCCACACTGGTGGCCGACACCCCCTTCAGCTTCGACACCGACTACAACCCGGTCACCTGGCAGACCGGGTCGGGAACCGGTGCGGTCTACCTGACGCCCGGGAACCTCGACGCCGAGGTCACTTTCGTGATCCACGGGAACCCGACCACCGAATCCGTCTCCTGTGTTCCGCCGGCCGGGGTGGCGGCCCTCGGTTCCACGACGGTGACCCCACCCCCGCCCGCCCCGACCTTCCAGGTACCGTCACCCACCCCTCCGCTCGAGAATCAGGTGAGTGCGGGCACGGACGGAGGGTGGGGGTTCACCATCTCGAACATCTCGGAGGCGGAGGTGAATGGGCTCTCGGCCAGCGTCAGCGTCACGGACGGCGCCGCCCCACTGACCTTCGACCTGGCCGGCATGGCGGCCTCGGGGACCAACTGCGCCAATGCCGGTCCGGGCAGGCTCACCTGTTCGGGTGGCAACCTCGATGCCGGCGACTCACTCACCGTCGATGTCCTGGTGGACACCTCGGGCGTGGCCACGGGCAGGACCATCACCGGATCGGCCACCGTCACCTCGACCAACGCATCGAGTCAGAGCACCACCCTGGGCCAGATCGCGGTCCTGGTGGTGTCCCAAGGGACCAAGGCGGTGGCCGCACCCGGCATCCCATTGGCGAGCACCGACCATTCCCTGAAGTCGGTGAAGGCATCGGTGACCTTGAAGCTGCCCAAGCAGAAGATCACGGTGAAGAAGAAGCCCAAGGCCGGCTTCTTGTCGGCGCCACTGGCAACCGGCACCATCGTCATAAGCCCTCCGCCGGTGGCGGTGACCCTCAAGTCGCTGGCTCCCTCGGCTGAGCCGGCCCTGTGCCCACCCACCGGGAGCCTCAAGTGCGAGGGCGACGTCATCGAGGTCTTCGGCAATTTCTCGGCCTACACCAGCAACCTCCACCCCATCGTGGCCGTGGTCAAGTTCTTCTACGGCAAGAAGGTTCCGGCCGGCATCCTCTACTTCCTCAAGCCCAACGGCAAGACCGTCGACAAGCTCTCCACCTGCAAGGAGACGGCCAGCGGCTACGACACCCCGTGCGTGTTCGGCGCCGAGGTGACCGGCGGTTCGGCGGCCAGCGACACGCTCTACGCCCAGGACACCGTCTACTTCACGGGGAAGGATCCGGCCATGGGCCGGAAGTGACCGGGGGCGATCTGTCCCCATCAGGGGCGGGGTGATGGGTCGAGAGGTGGTGACGGGGTACTGCTGGCCCCAATCGGTGCGTCCGGGCGAGCAGGTAGGTCTGCACATGTCGTCGTCCGCCGGGCGGCCGGTGCGGGTCGAGGTGGCCCGGGTCGGGGCGCGACGCGAGGTTGTCTTCCGGTCCGACGGTGTGGCGGCGGACGAGCACGAGACACCGGAGGACGCCTCCTCGAGAGGGTGCGGTTGGCCGGTCGCTCTGGCGCTGGACGTCGACCGGGCGTGGCGGTCGGGCTACTACGAGGTCGTCATGGAGATCGACGTCGGGGAGAAGGTGCGGCGCGACTACGCGTTCTTCGTCGTGCGCCCGTCTCCGGGAGCGCGCATCGTGGTGGCACTGGCGACCAACACATGGCACGCCTACAACGACTTCGGCGGATCGAACCTGTACACCGGGGGTACCCACGTCGCCATGCAACGGCCGATGTCGGCGGGCTACCTGTTCAAGCCCCCGGGCAAGGGCCGTCGGGTGACGGGCACCGGCGAGCCGGATCCGCAAAATGCAGCGCATGTGGGCTACCTGCAGATCAACCACCTGTCGGGCTACGCCGGTTCGGCGGGTTGGCCCGACTGGGAGCAGCCGTTCATCGAGTGGGCCGAGCGCGAGGGATTCGAGATCGGCGTGTGCACGAACGCCGATCTCGATGAGCACCCCGAGGTATTGGACGGCGCCGGCCTGTACCTGTCCGTCGGTCACGACGAGTACTGGTCGCGCGGCATGCGCGACAGGGTGGAGGCATTCATCGCCGGCGGCGGCAATGCCGCCTTCTTCTCGGGCAATACGTCGTTGTGGCAGGTGCGCATCGAGGGGGACGATCACGACGTGATGGTCGGGTACAAGGGATTCTTCAAGAACGACCCGATGATGGGAACCGACGGCGAGGCCGAGGTGACGACGTTCTGGTCGGATGTCGTCGTCGCTCGTCCCGAGAACTACATGACCGGCGTCTCCTTCACCCGGGGGGGCTATCACCGGATAGGGCGCAATGTGACCGCCGGGCTCGGGGGCTACACCGTGCACCGTGCCGATCACTGGATCTTCGATGGCACCGGGCTCGGTTACGGCGATGTGCTCGGCGCCGGTCCCACCGTCGTCGGTTACGAGTGCGATGGATGTGTGTTCACCTACCGGGACGGGCTGCCCTACCCGACCGGCGAGGACGGAACGCCGTCGACCTTCGAGATCCTCGGCACGTGCCCGACCCAGCACTTCACCCGCGAGACCGCGCCCCGTCCGCCCAGGCCGGGCGAGCCCAGCGAGCTGGAGTACATCGCGTCACGCGTGTTCGGGACGCGTGAGCCCGAGGCGATGGAACGGATCCGCCACGGTCACGCCGTGCTGGGCGCATACACCAACAAGGCGGGGGCGACAGTGGTGACGTCGGGGTCGACCGACTGGGCGCATGGGCTGGCCGGCCGGGACCCGCAGATCGAACAGATCACCCGGAACGTTCTGACGCGCTTGGGGTAGGGCTGCGGGGCGGCTGCGGTACGGCCGGCGTGTCCACAGTGGGTGGCGGTTCTCGTTCGTCCGCAGGGCGGGCGGGCCCTGTGGAATGGGCCCCGTGAGTCGGCTCGGCCGGGACGCCGATACCGGTCGATCCGATTGCGGGTCTTTTGGCCCTGGCGGGGCGGGGTCATGGCCCGTACGGTCGGAGGAGGGCGCCGCTGACGTGCCCTGAGAGGAGATCCACCTCATGACCAGTCCGGATCGGAGGGGCTTCAGATGATCCAGAACAGCCGAGTCGTGATCATCGGTGGGGTAGCCGGCGGGATGTCCACCGCCACCCGCCTCCGCCGTCTCGACGCCGAGGTGGCCATCACCGTCCTCGAACGATCGGGGCACGTGTCGTTCGCCAACTGCGGCCTGCCCTACTTCGTCGGCGGCCTCATCGAGGAGGAGGAGGACCTCACGCTCCAGACCCCCGAACAGCTCTTCGATCGCTTCCGGCTCGACGTCAGAGTCAACCAGGAGGTAGTGGCGATCGACAGGGCGGCGGCAACGGTCAGGACTCGGTCGACCGTCAGCGGCCGAGAGGGCGTCGTGCCCTATGACAAATTGGTCCTGAGCATGGGAGCGGCTCCGGTACGGCCGCCCATTCCCGGTTATGAAAGGGTCCGGACCCTCAGAACCGTCGAGGACGCTGCACGTCTGGCCACCGACGTTGATGTCTCGCCGACTACGGCCGTCGTGATAGGAGCAGGCTTCATCGGCCTGGAGATGGCCGAGAACCTCGTCGGGCAGGGTCTTGAAGTCACCGTCGTCGAGGCCGTACCCCAGGTTCTCGCCCCGCTCGATCCCGAGCTTGCCATCCTGGTACGTGATGAGCTGACGGCCCACGGTGTGAACGTGAAGACAGGGGTGTCGGTGGCCTCGGTAGAGCAGCGGTCTGTCACCTTGACCGATGGTCAGGTGATCGCAGCCGAGGTTGTCGTCGGGGCGATCGGGGTGAGGCCGGACATCCAACTGGTGGAGCCGGCCGGGCTGGAGCTCGGGCCGAATGGCGGCATTGCCGTGAATGATGACAACCAGACCAACGACCCCGACATCTATGCCGTAGGGGATGCCGTCGAGAAGCCGGATGCGGTCTCTCACGCCACCTCGTTGATCGCGCTGGCCAATGTGGCCAACCGCCAAGGGCGGAGAGTGGCTGACCACATAGCTGGACGGCCTTCGCGGACCGTTCCGTCTCTCGGTACGGCCATTGTCAAGGTGTTCGACATCGCGGCTGCCACCGTTGGATGGAATGAACGGCGGCTTGAAGCCGCCGGCCGCCCGTTCCGGTCGCTCCATTCACACCCCTTCGATCATGCGACGTACTACCCGGGCGCAACTCGTATGGCGGCGAAGCTGATCTTCGACCCGAGCGATGGAACGATCCTCGGAGCACAAATCGTCGGTCGGCACGGTGTAGACAAGCGGATCGACGTGATCGCCACGGCCATGGCCGGCGGCATCGCCGCTGATCAGTTGGCCGATCTCGAGCTCGCCTATGCACCGCCTTTCTCGTCGGCCAAGGATCCCGTCAATCTCCTCGGCTACATGGCGGAGAATGTGCTGAGCGGAGAGTGCGACATCGTCGGCCCCCGGGAGTTGGACCAGCTGGTGGGGGAGGGTTGGCCGGTCATCGACGTGCGAACCGCCGCGGAACACGCGGCGGGGGCCATTGAAGGGTCCATCAACCTTCCGATCGACTCGCTCCGTGACAACCTTGCATCGCTTGGTCACGGGCCGGTCGTGGTCTACTGCCAGGTGGGCCAGCGAGGACACACCGCTACCGCGCTGATGCAGGAGCTCGGAATCCGGGCACGAAATCTTGACGGTGGCTACGAGACCTGGCGGGCATGGAATCGATCACAGGAGCAGGCCTTCCACCCGTCGATGGCAACGTGATCCGCAGCCCGACACTCGAACGACCATCTGGAGTGAGCGAGAACGGCCGGGGCCCCGATGCCGGGGGGCGACGGCAGATCTCCACCCAGCCTCACGGATGCACGGTGCATCCGCAGAGTTTGAGCCGACCCCGGAGGGCCGGCAACCTCGGCGGCTAGGTGTCGATTGATCGGCTTTCGACGCAAACTGGATGAGGATCGGCCACCGCCGGCTGCGGTGACAGAGGCCCACCTCTGGGCTCTGAGCGTCGGGCCCCGACCAGGGCCGGGGCAGCGAAGATCGGATCGCCCTCCTCGGGAATCGCGTAGTGGTCGACCGGCCCGCCGTAGACCGACCCGGCTGCATCGAGAACCGCGGGGACCGCAGTGGCGCCGTCGTGCCAGTCGATCGGCCTCGGGCCCCGCCCCAATCGGGTGATCACACAGTTCATACGCCTGGCCCGGTCGACGATCGCCGGATCCCCGGTCAGCTCCCCGGTCCGGGAGTGCCAGATGGCTTCCGCCGACGTTCCTATCGGGCCTGCCCGTATGACGTGCCAGGTCATCGTTCACACCACGAGCTTGTACCTAAGGACATGGTTCCGCTCGGTCCATTGCCGCCTCCCTGGGTGCCGCACTCCCCGGTTCCCTTGGTCAGTCCAACCACTTGCAAGAGTAGAGACGAGCGTCGGGGTCCGAGCGTTACAGTGACGGGTCAGAGCGGACCGGAATGCGGGCTGGGAGGAACTCGCTCGGAGGCCGGTTCGCGGTGGCCCTGATCGAACTGGCCCGGAAGACACGCTCAGCGGCCACGCGCCTTCCCAGGGTGGTCGGCCCGATCCGGCGCCAACCTTGGCGTGTCATTACTATTCTGTGCAGCCGGAGAGCTCGGCCAATAGGGTTCTTGGAATGGCACTCAAGAGTCGCAGCCTGGTCCTCGCTTCCCTGTTCTCACTGACCGCTGGCTTGCTGGTCGGCCCGATGTGGCTGGGCTCGCCCGCCCCGGCGGAGGCGGCAACGGACGACTTTTCGATCACGACCCATGCCGCCCTCGATCCGGCGTTCAATCCGGCGATCTCCGATTATGCAGTCCGATGTGCCGGTTCACCGGTGACCCGGGTGACCACGGCCGGCACCGGTCCGGTGACCATCGCCGGAGCAACCTTCCCAGGCCCGGTGAGCCTGAATGCTCCGCTTGTGGCGGGGCAGGAGCTCCGGGTCTCCCACGGAGGTACGACCTACTACATCCGGTGCCTTCCTGCGGACTTCCCCGACTACTCCGCATCGGTGACGGGCCGACCCCAACAGGCGAACGGCTACTTGCTGAATATCGGTCGCTACTCCATCGTGTTCGACACCGACGGTGTGCCGGTGTGGTGGGACACGGGAGTGTCATCGCCACCGACCGGTGAACCGGATTTCGCCGAGTTCCTCGATCCAACGACGATCGCCTGGGGCCAGTCGGACGGCTCGTTCCAGCTGGTTGGACTCAATGGAGAGGTGAACGGTGTCGTCGGAGGCGGGGCTACCCCGCTGGATACCCATGATTTCGAATTGCTACCCGATGGGAACTATCTCGGCATCGAACGGGTCACCCGTGACTGCCCGAGCATCCCGAGCCAGTGTGTAGATCTGTCGTCATGGGGGCTTTCATCCGAGGCAACCATCGTTGATGACGACATCGTCGAGCTGACGCCGAAGGGCCAGGTTGTGTGGCGCTGGAGCGTTGCCGATCACATCGATGTGGCGACGGCGAACGCAAACTGGCATGACCAGTTCCCTGACGTCATCCACATGAATTCGATTGAATATGACGGACACGGCGGGATCATCTTCAGCGCGCGTCACCTCGATGCGGTGTACCGCATCGACATGGCGACAGGCGCGATCACCTGGAAATTGGGCGGTACGGTCACTCCGCAGAGTCTGACGGTGATCGGCGACAACCATGCAGGACTCTTCTCCGGCCAGCACGACGCTCGGATTGCCCCCGATGGCTCACTCACTGTCTATGACGACGGGACAAACGCCAATCGGCCACCGCGTGCGCTTCGTTTCGTCATCAATACCGTGGCCCATACGGCAACCGAAGTGGAACAGGTGACCGACCCGCGGGCACCGACATCCATCTGCTGTGGGAGCGCGGGGAAACTGGCGGGCGGGAATTGGGTCATCTCGTGGGGATATGACGACTTCATGACCGAATCGAGTCCGCAGGGAATTCCCCAGATCACGATCAGCTATCCGGGCAACTTCTCGTACCGGGCTTCTGATGTCCCTGCGTCGGTGACGTCGCTCCGCGCCGGCATGGACGAGATGGTGCCGCCACTGAACGTGAGCATGGGCTACTGGCTGGTGGCCAGCGACGGCGGCGTGTTCAGCTACGGCGACGCCAGGTTCTACGGCTCGACGGGCAACCAGACCTTGAACAAGCCGGTGGTGGGCATGGCCGCCACCCCCGACGGTGGGGGCTACTGGCTGGTGGCCAGCGACGGCGGCGTGTTCAGCTACGGCGACGCCAGGTTCTACGGCTCGACGGGCAACCAGACCTTGAACAAGCCGGTGGTGGGCATGGCCGCCACCCCCGACGGCGGGGGCTACTGGCTGGTGGCCAGCGACGGCGGCCTGTTCAGCTACGGCGACGCCAGGTTCTACGGCTCGACGGGCAACCAGACCTTGAACAAGCCGGTGGTGGGCATGGCCGCCACCCCCGACGGCGGGGGCTACTGGCTGGTGGCCAGCGACGGCGGCCTGTTCAGCTACGGCGACGCCAGGTTCTACGGCTCGACGGGCAACCAGACCTTGAACAAGCCGGTGGTGGGCATGGCCGCCACCCCCGACGGCGGGGGCTACTGGCTGGTGGCCAGCGACGGCGGCCTGTTCAGCTACGGCGACGCCAGGTTCTACGGCTCGACGGGCAACCGGACCTTGAACAAGCCGGTGGTGGGCATGGCCGCCACCCCCGACGGCGGGGGCTACTGGCTGGTGGCCAGCGACGGCGGCCTGTTCAGCTACGGCGACGCCAGGTTCTACGGCTCGACGGGCAACCGGACCTTGAACGAGCCGGTGGTGGCCATGGCGTCAACGTGGTCGTTCAACTGAGCAAGGGCCGAGTGGTGGGCGCCCTCCGGCGCCATCGCCACCAAGGGCTTCATCCGGGGAAGCCCGACGGAACGCGCGCACCCCCGGCGTGAGCGGGAGCCGATCAGAGTTCGCCTTCGGCAACCGGGTGTCGGGGCCGAGCCAGGAAGCGCTCGCCGGTCGGGCCTGTCGGGTCGGTCGGGCCGGTCGGGCCGGTCGGGTCGGTCGGGTCGGTCGGCGATCTCGGGTCAGGTCCGGACCGTCACGGTGTTTCGACCCGTATGGTCGCTTCGCTCCAGAAGGCACGCAATCGGCGGATCAGGCCCTCATCGGTGAAGACCGCCTGGTCGATGGTGTCCACCACCCCGATCCGGTCGCCACGGGGTATGCGGAGCTCGAAGGCCCACGCGGCCTCGAGCCCACACACCAAGGGACCTTGGACCATGCGGACCGTTGTGTCGGCATCGCGGCCCTTTCCGTGGTGAATCTCGTCCCAAAAGGCGGCAAGGCCGTCACGGCCCGTCCGAGGTGTCGATCCGGCAGGATCCTCGACCTCGCCGTCGTCGGTGAACAACGCCAGCCAGCCGTCTCTGTCACCGGAATTGAAGGTCGCCTGGTACCGCTCGATGGTGGCGCGGATCAGACCGTCAGCGGAAGAAGCCGGCGATCTGATCATCCCTGATCCGGACGCGGGGGAGGGGTGGCATCGCGGTTCGGAGGATCGGGGGGAGCGTTCATCGGCCCGGTCGGCTTCCACCCGCTCTCGGCGATGACCTCCAGAATCTGCTTCATGTTGAAGACGTCGTACTCGTAATCGAACTTGCCGTCACCCGCGTAACGCAGAACGGAGATGCCGGCCACGCGGTACGACGACCCGTCCGCTCGCCGACCGGGCAGCTGGTTCCACCACATGCTGACGACCCTGTCCCCGTCGGCCATGGTCCACTCCTCGGGGAAACGCCAGTCGTCCAGCCCCGCCATGCTGTCCCCCATGAACTGCTTGATCGCCGGCAGGCCCTCGAACCGGCCCCAGGTCGAATCGATGTAGACGGCGTTGTCGGTGAAGTAGGCAGCCAGTGCCGACCAAGGAAGCTCGCCCCCCTCGATCCGGTCACGGGTGGCCACCATCTGGCGGTAGGTGGCCAGCGCTTCCTCTGTTCTGTCGGTCACGGGATGAGGCTAGTGCCCCCGCGGCGTGCGCTCACGAACCGCCGACATGAGTGGGAGCATCCATCTCGTCCCCGGGCCCCGGTCCGTCCGGCGTCTCGTCTTGTCGACGCCCCTTGGCCCACTGGAGCGCGACCTCGTAGACAACGACGAGTGCGCCGATGATCAGGAAGCTCCACCAGGAGATGCTGACGATGAGCAGGAGGATGCCGGCCACGACGGCTCCGACCAGTTGGAGGGCGTCCGCATGGCTCCGTATCCAGGCCTTGGCCCGCGCCCCCCGTTCGCCGCTCACGACCTCGGTGCCCTGGTGCCAGGTCCGAGCCACAAAGCGTCGAAGGGCCACGGCCCACGGGTAGGGCCCGGCCAGCAGGGCCACCACCAAGAGGACCAGGGCGGCTGCGAGGAGCCAGGCAGTCAGTGTGAAGAGTCCGTGCAGCAACTCCGAAAGGACCGTCTGGGCCACCTGGGGGTTGTTGGCGCCGTTGGCCAGTGCACTCTGTTCGTGAATGACGACGCGCCGCAGGACGATGAGGAGGAGCGAGCTACCGACGAGGAACTGGACCAGCGTCCGGCGGCGGGACACGGAAAGCCAGAAGGTGAACCCAATCACTATGAGCGTGAGCAGCGGTAAGAGGATGGTCAGCCTGTCGAAGGCCCGCACCCCACGCTGTGCGACGGCAAGATGGGTCGACCTCACGAGGGTGATCTGGCCATAGTTGGAGGGCAACTTCACGCCGAGAGCCTTCGAGAGCTTGTCGACCGCTTCTTTGGGGGGTTCCGCCGAGGTGATCGTCGGCAGCGTCACCTTCTTGCCGGTGAGATTGGAGGCCAGCCCGGATACCGACCCCAGGGCCTGGTTGATGATCGGGACGGTGTTGAGAACGATGTAGCCGTTCGCAGTGGAGATCGTCGAGGTCTTCTTACCCCGCAATACGGCGACGACCGTGTTGTGGGTCGTGGTCAGCGTCTGGGTCCAGATGGCCTGGAACCTCTCCGAGCCCAGGACCTTTGCCAATTGGCCCGAGACGTAGCCCTCGGTGGCACTTGTGATCGGTCCGGCGGCAAAACTGACCTTGGGCGGCAGGGAATCCCGTAGCCGCGGTCTCGAGGTGCAGCTGGGTGAACAGTTGGTTTGTCGCCCGGGTGGCAACGGCTTCGTCCACGCCCGGGTACTGGAAGACCGGGCCGACGGTACCGACGAACGTGTCGGTGTTGAGCACGGTCCGGTGTGCCCACACGACGGTGGTGGACAGCAAGACCAACAGGCAGGACAGGGCGACCAGGACGCCGACGACCGCTCGACGGAACCGCCGCCTCCGCGGGGTCTTCAGTATTTCGACCTCATGGACGAGCGCGTCACGCTCTGCCTGGAGGCGCCGGACCTCCTCGGCCGTGCCTGCGTCTCCGGCCGGCTCGGCCCCAGGATTGGGATGGGTGTCGCTCATCGGTACCCGACCCTACGCCAGGTGGCCTCCGTCTGGTGGAACGCTGTTCCGGACACGCATGGCCGACTTCGAACGGGCCCCCCGGCGGCGGGGTCCGGCGGGCCGACTGACTAGCCTTCGTGTCTGTCCGAGCGAGGAAGGAATCGACGCCGTGCACATCCCGCTTCCCTTTCACGAGACGACGACGACCTCGGCCGTGTCCACCGGCGAGCTGCCCACCATCGAGGTGGTCGAGTCGCTCCTCGGCGAGGTCTACGAGCTCTACCGTCCGCTGAATGAGGGTGCCGTCGCCGACTACATCCCGGCATTGGCCAACACCGATCCGTCGCTCTTCGGGGTGAGCATCTTCGGCGTGGGGGGTCGGAGTGCATCGGTCGGAGATGCCTCGCACCTGTTCTCGTTGCAGAGCATCTCCAAGGCCTTCGTCTTCGCCCTGGTGTGCGACGCCATCGGTCACGAGGAGGCCCACCGGCTGCTCGGAGTGAACGCCACCGGGCTGGCCTTCAATTCGGTGATGGCCATCGAGTTGAACGACGAGCGCACGATGAATCCGATGGTCAATGCCGGCGCCATGGCCACCACCAGTCTGGTACCCGGGGCCACCAGCGAGGACCGGTGGGAGTTCATCCGCGAGGGGTTGTCGCGCTTCGCCGGCCGTCAGCTCGAGCTGGATCAAGAGGTCTACGCGTCGGAGTCCACCACCAACCTGCGGAACCAGGGCATCGCCCACCTGCTCCAGAGCTACGGCCGTCTCTACGCCGACCCTGACGAGACCACCGATGTCTACACCCGCCAGTGCTCGCTCCTGGTCAGTGCAGCCGACCTGTCGGTGATGGGGGCGACGCTGGCCAGCGGGGGTGTCAACCCGATGACCGGCCAGCAGGTCGTCGAGGCGTTCCACTGCAAGCACGTGCTCGCGGCCATGGCCACGGCCGGCCTGTACGAGCATTCCGGCGACTGGCTCTACGAGGTCGGCCTCCCTGGGAAGAGCGGCGTCAGTGGGGGCATCGTGACCATCTCACCCGGCAAGGGAGGCCTCGGGACCTTTTCGCCCCCACTCGACGAGGCGGGAAACAGCGTCAGGGGCCAGCGGGCGACCCGCTACATCTCCGAGAAGCTCGGGCTCAACATCTTCGCCTCCAAGCCGACCGGGGCCGCCCCCGTTACTGCCTCCGGCCCTGTCCGATGACCAGGATGTCGATCGTCGGATCGTCCTGTGAGATCCGCTTGATCTCGCCCACGGCCGCGTGCATCTGTCTCTCCCAGGCCTCTCTCAACTTCTCCAGCAGGGGAGAGTCGCTCTCCATCCGGAACTCGATCGGGCCGAACGAGTCGTTCAAGTAGACGCAGCCGTCGTAGGGCGGCCCGACCGAGAGGTTGGCCCGTGTGGTGCTCATCATCGAGCCGAGGGCGATCGAGGTGGCGGTGTCGATGTCGACCCTGGCCTGGATGGCCATCTCCAGCATGAATTTTCCGTACTTGCTCTCCCCGATCTGGAGGAACGGCCGTTCGTCAGAGGCGCGGATGTAGTTCCCCTCGGGGTACACCAGCAGGATGTCCGGAGGCTCGCTCCCGACCTGGCCTCCGAGGATGAAGGTGGCAGTGCCGTCGGCGCCCACCTCGGCGAGGGCCTCGCGGTGCTGTGCGGCCACCTCACGGCTCAGGCGCCCGAGGTAGAGGGCGGCTTCGAAGAGATGGTTGACGGTCGCCAGGCTCTCGTTGCTGTCAGCACCGAGGTCCCGCTTGATCCGGTCGAGCACCTCCTGGGTGGTGGCCAGGCTGCCGGCGGACTCGATCACGAAGACCTTGTCGGGGGTGGGTTGGATCAGGTGCAGTTTCCGGTATGAGCTGACATTGTCCACGCCCGCGTTGGTCCGGGTGTCGGCCAGGAAGACCAGCCCCTCGTGGAGGCGCAAAGCCAGGCAGTAGGTCATGGTGCTCCCAGTTTCGCACGCGGGACGGCTGCGGGCGGAAGAACACCGGCGGCTCACCGGCAGCCATACTGCGAGGTCCGTTGGCAAGCGCGAGACGGCCCCCGGCATCTACCGGGGGCCGTCTCGCATTGCCGATTCGCCCGTACCGGGTCAGATGGTGAACACCGTGCCCTTCACGAAGGAGATGGCATGGGCCGCAGTGGAACAGATTTCAGCACCGACTGCGTTGCCGACCTTGAGCGACGAGGCTTTCCCGGTGTCCTTCGTCACCTTTCCGGTGGCCACGTACTCGGTCGAGCCTTTCGCACATTTGGTTCCGCCCACCTTGACGGTCATGGTCGCAGAGGTAGTCCCCTTGTTCGCCCAGTCGAACACCACCTTCTGAGCGCCCTTGGGGACGAGGTCCGCGGCGTTGAGAGAACCTGAGCCGCCCGTGTTCGCAGTGTCGCCGCATTTCGTCAAGGTCAGAAGCGCTTTGCCGCCACTGATCTTCAGCGAGATCCCGCCGCAGGTTGTCGATCCGGTCGGAGTCGCCGCTGAAGCTGCGCCAGGAAATGCCACCACACCCAACGACGCCGGAACCATCAACGCACCAGCAGCCAACAGGCCGACCTTTGTCCAACGATGTCTCATTCAATGTCCCCCTTGGGATGTCGCCGGCGAGACTGTCTGCCCCCCGGATTGTCTTTGCCAAGGCGATCGTACACTCGTTGCGTTGACTTCGTAATGCCACTCTTGCATCACGGAATCCCAGTTCTTGAAACTGCAACCGGTTCTAATGCCGGCACCGGTCACACGTTGGCATGTCGCGGTTTCCGCGCTCTCGACATCGCGGATTGTTGTTCGAGCAACGAAGCGTTCGAAATCCCTGATCAACAGGCCGGATGTTCACTTCGGCATCGACGAGAACCACCTTCAGCTCGGTGGTCGGCAGGCCCCGTTCGACCACCGGCGGGCTCGGTCAGGCGATGCCGGTGAGCGCTTCACTGACCACCCAGAGACGGCGGGCCGCCTCCGGGTCCAGAGCCGCTTCGGCCGGCTCCTTCGTCCGGCAGTCGACGAAGTACCGCCCGGTGATGTTCGTCACATCGGGCGACGCAGCCAGCCACACCGCCGTTCGTGCCCCCTTCTCCGGGCTGCGGGCGAAGGGCCGGCTGATCGTGATGGCGAGCCGGAGCCACTTCGTGTCCCCGCTCATGGCGAAGCCGCTGGCCACGAACCCGGGGTGCAGCGCATTGACGGTGATACCCGACTCGGCCGTTCGTCGGGCGAGCTCGAACGTGAAGTAGAGGTTCATCAACTTGGTCGTGCTGTAGACGGACGATCCCCGGTAGGGGCGGGAGTCCCACTGGAGATCGTCGAAGTCGAGACCGCCGCGGGCCTGGGTGTGACCCCATGAGGAGACCACGACCACTCGGGCGGGAGCGCTCTTTCGCAGCCGGTCGAGCAAGAGCGAGCTCAGGAGGAAGTGTCCGAGGTGGTTGGCCTGGAACTGCATCTCGAACCCGTCCGTGGTGACTTCGCGACGCGACAGCACTCCGCCGGCATTGAGGTCGAGCACGTGGATCTCCTCCAGGTGATCGAGCAAGGCCTTGGCGCAGGTGCGCACCGAATCCAGGCTGGCCAGGTCCAGGGGAAGGCAATCGACCGAGTCGCTGTCGCTCGCTCGCTTGATGTCGCTCACGGCCCGCTCACCCCGCCCGGCGTCCCGGGCCGTGATCACCACTCTCGCGCCGAGTCGCGCCAGCGCCGTGGCCGTGGCCTTGCCGATGCCGCTGTTCCCTCCGGTGATGACGACGTTGCGGCCGGTCATGTCACCGAGGTTGGAGCAATCGTCCGCCACGGTCGTGAGAGTAGTTGTCCATGCTGCGCCGCGCACGGTCGTCGGGTGCGAGCCCTATGCGTCCCTCTCCAGCGCGACCTGTTCGGCCGGCGAGAAGACCTTGGAGCGGGTGATGAAATGCCGGTCCCGACCCGCGGCGAGGGAGAAGCCCTCCGGCTCACCGGCGCCGACGTCCAGGATGAGCTGTGTGTGTTTCCACGCCTCGAACTGCCGGTGGTCGATATAGAAGGGGCAGCCTCCGACGGTGCCCAGTCGGATGTCATGACTGCCGACGGTGAACTCGCCGTCGCCGAAGCACATGGGGAGACTGCCGTCGCAGCAGCCACCTGACTGGAAGAACATGACGGGCCCTCGTTCGCCGGTCACCTGCGCGATGGCATCGAGCGCTTCCTGCGTGGCCACGACCCGGGCTACAGGCTTCTGCCCTTCGCTCTCCACCACGCCCGACCCGGCCCCCATGTCCGCCTGCGACGCTAGAAGAACCCGAGGGGCTCGTCGCTGTAGCTGACGAGCAGGTTCTTGGTCTGGGAGTAGTGCTCCAGCATCATCTGATGGTTCTCCCGGCCGACGCCCGAGATCTTGTACCCCCCGAACGCCGCTCCGGCCGGATAGAGGTGATAGCAGTTCGTCCACACCCGACCTGCCTTGATCGCCCGTCCCATCCGATAGGCGAGGTTGCCGTTCCTCGTCCACACGCCCGCACCGAGGCCGTAGAGGGTGTCATTGGCGATGCGGATGGCATCCGCCTCATCGGTGAAGGTCGTGACGGCGAGAACGGGGCCGAAGATCTCCTCTTGGAAGATCCGCATGTCGTTGTGGCCCTTCATGACGGTCGGCTCGAAGTAGTACCCGTCGACGAGCTCACCGCCGAGGGGCGCGCGTTCGCCACCGATCAGCACCTCGGCACCCTCCTGGATTCCGATGTCGACGTACCCGGTGATCTTGTCGAGCTGCTGGGCCGAGTTCTGGGCCCCGATCTGGGTGGTCGGGTCGAGGGGACTGCCCTGGGTGATCCGGCCGATCCGGTCCAGGCACCGTTCCATGAACTGGTCGTACATCGACTCCTGGACAAGCGCCCGCGAAGGGCAGGTGCAGACCTCACCTTTGTTGAAGGCGTAGAGCACGAGGCCCTCGATGGCCTTGTCCAGGAACCGGTCGTCCTCGTCCATGACATCGGCGAAGAAGATGTTCGGTGACTTGCCGCCGAGCTCGACCGTGGAGGGGATCAGGTTCTCCGCCGCGTATTGCATGATGAGCCGTCCCGTGGTGGTCTCGCCGGTGAACCCGATCTTGGCGATGCGCGGGCTGGAGGCAAGGGCCTTGCCGATCTCGCCGCCCGGGCCGGTGACGATGTTGAGGACACCGGGTGGCACGATGTCCCCGATCACCTCGGCCAGCTTGAGGATCGACCATGGGGTGGGGGACGCCGGCTTCACCACGGTGCAGTTGCCGGCGGCCAGCGCGGGGGCGATCTTCCACGCGGCCATCAGGATGGGGAAATTGAACGGGATGATCTGGCCGACCACCCCCAGCGGCTCGTGAAAGTGGTAGGCCACCGTGTCCTTGTCGATCTCGGTCGAGCGGCCCTCGAGAGATCGGGTGGCGCCGGCGAAGTACCGGAAGTGGTCGACGGCCAACGGGATGTCGGCCGCCAGCGTCTCACGCACCGGCTTGCCGTTCTCCCAGCTCTCCGCGACGGCCAACATGGTCAGGTTGGCCTCGATGGCGTCGGCTACCGCATTGAGGACGGCAGCCCGCTCGGTCAGCGAAGCTTCGCCCCAGGCGTCCTTGGCCGCATGGGCGGCGTCGAGTGCCAGTTCGACGTCCTCGGCGCTGGACCTGGCCACCTCGGTAAAGGCATGCCCTGTGGCCGGGGACACGTTCTGCATGTACTCGCCCTTGGTCGGTGGCACCCAGTGCCCGCCGATGAAGTTCTCGTAGCGGGGCTTCACGTCCACCAGGCTCCCGGATTGGCCCGGTGCGATGTAGACCCCCTCGCCGGTCATTCCTGTGTTCTCGACTCTGTCTATGACAGCCATGATCGGCTCCTTGCCTCGGCCAGATTGTCGGACCGGGCGTGCCCGAACGCACCGGTCTCTGCGTCCAGGCTACGAACGGAGCAGGCAAGCGAGTAGGGCCGAAAGTCCCTTGGCATTCCAATACCGTCAGGGCTGGGGGCACTGTGCGTTGTGTCCACCGAGGTGCGGGGCTGGCGGACCTGCACTATGAACGAACGGTTGGAAGGTGAGCGTGCTCTCGACTCGAGCGTGGGGGTGGGGATGTGATCGATCTGGGTCTTGGTGGCAAGCGGGCCGTCGTCTCGGGGGCCGGCTCTCTCTCTGGGAGGGCGGGTCACGGGCGGCATACCGTCTTGACACTGGCCGCGGCAGGGGCAGCCGTCGCGTGCATCGACATCGACCGCGGGCGGGCGGCCTCCATCGTGGCTGAGATAGAGGACGCCGGGGGCGTCGCCCACCCGATCGTCGCCGACATGACCCGGCGCGATCAGGTGGCCCGGGCGATCGGCACGGCCATCGAGCTGCTCGGGGGCATCGATGTCTGCGTCGACATCGTCGGGGGCGCCACATGGAACGCGGTCGGGGATGTGACGCCCGATGAATGGCACTGGGCGATCGACAACAATCTGACCCAGGTCTTCACCCTCTTCCAGTCGGTAGGTCAGCAGATGGTGCGCCAGGGCGCGGGTGGGTCGATGGTGGCACTGACCTCGGTGGACGAGACCGTCGCCGCCGCATATCACGCCCCCTATGGCGCCGCCAAAGCCGGGGTGATCTCGCTGGCCAAGTCGTTCGCCTATGAGTTGGGGCGTCACGGGATCAGGGTCAACACCGTGGCGCCCGGCAACGTTGGAACCGGAAACGACGATCAGCCCGAAGGCATCTGGGCGGTGGACGACATCAATCCGCTCATCGCTCCCCGCGCCAAGGACGTCGCCAATGCGGTGCTGTTCTTGTCGTCAGATCTCGCCGCCCGCATCACCGGCCAGACGATCGTCGTCGACGGCGGGTGCCACCATCCGGCAGGCCTGGAAGATCTCCGCGGACACGCTCCCCGCTGAGGCGTCCCGGCCCCCGTTCCGATGCCCCCGTCGGGCGCTCCCGGCTCGACCCGTCCGCTCCCGACTGACCCGTCCCGAAGCCCGGAGATTCCGGTAGAACCGTCTGGGCCGGGATCACGGGAGCGGCGTGATCAATCCCGAGATCACGGTGGTGCTGGACCCGACGTCGTTGGTCGCCGATACGCCCAAGACGTAGACGTCCCCGGCGGTCAGACCCGTGACCGTGCAGGTGAGCGGTCCGCTCGTCCAGGTGCAGGTCTGACCCCCGTTGGCCGGCGTGGTCACGTCACCGGCGACCACCGTGTACGAGGTCACGGGCGCACCGCCGTCTGAGATCGGCGGGATCCAGGTGATCATCGCACTGGAAACTCCTGGCGTGGCCAGGGAGATGGTGGGTGGATCCGGGGCCGTGCCCGGGATGACCGCGTTCGACACGGTGGAAGCGGGGCCTTCTCCGACTGCGCTCACGGCGGCCACGGTGAAGGAGTAGGTGTCACCGTTGTTCAGACCGGTCACGGTGCACGTGAGCGGCCCGGTGGTCCAGCTGCAGATCTCACCGCCGTTGGCCGGCGTGGTCGAGTCACTGGCCACCACCGTGTAGCCGGTCACCGGGGAGCCGCCGTCCGAGGCGGGAGCCGTCCAGGTGACGGTGGCGCTGACATCTCCGGCTGCGGCCGACACACCCGAAGGCGCCCCGGGGACAGTGAGGGGGGTGACCGGGTTGGAGGCGGGCGAGCTCGGACCGAGGCCGATGCCATTGATGGCCCAGACGGTGAAGGAGTAGGTGTCACCGTTGGTCAGACCGGTCACGGTGCAGGTGAGCGGCCCGGTGGTCCAGCTGCAGGTCTCTCCGCCGTTGGCCGGCGTGGTCGAGTCACTGGCCACCACCGTGTAGCCGGTCACCGGGGACCCGCCGTCCGAGGCGGGAGCCGTCCAGGTGACGGTGGCATCGGCGTTCCCGGCTGTGGCCGACACACCCGAAGGAACTCCGGGGACGGTCCCGGGAGTCACGGTGTTGGACCCAGGTGAGCTCGGACCGAGGCCGATGCCGTTGATGGCCCGGACGGTGAAGGAGTAGGTATCGCCGTTGGTCAGACCGGTCACGGTGCAGGTGAGCGGCCCGGTGGTCCAGCTGCAGGTCTCTCCGCCGTTGGCCGGCGTGGTCGAGTCACTGGCCACCACCGTGTAGCCGGTCACCGGTGATCCGCCGTCCGAGGCGGGAGCCGTCCAGGCGACGGTGGCGCTGACATCCCCGGCTGTGGCCGATGCACCCGAAGGTGCGCCGGGGACGGTTGCCGGGGTCACGGTGTTGGAGGCTGGCGAACTCGGACCGAGTCCGACACTGTTGGCGGCCCAGACGGTGAACGAGTAGGTGTCGCCGTTGGTCAGACCGGTCAGGGTGCAGGTGAGCGGCCCCGTGGTCCAGCTGCAGGTCTCTCCGCCGTTGGCCGGCGTGGTCGAGTCACTGGCCACCACCGTGTAGCCGGTCACCGCCGACCCGCCGTCCGAGGCGGGAGCCTCCCAGGTGACGGTGGCATCGGCGTTCCCGGCCGCGGCCGACAGGCCCGAAGGTGCCCCGGGGACGGTGGCCGGGGTCACGGCGTTGGAGAAGTCCGTGGTCGGCCCCGAGCCCGACCCCGTTGATGGCGGTGACGGTGAAGGAGTAGGTGTCACCGTCGGTCAGGCCGCCGACCACGTCGGTCGTCACGTTGCCGACGGTGGTCACGGCCTCGGCCACCAGGCCGACGTACGTGGTCACCCGGTAGCCGGTCACCGCCGACCCACCGTCGGAGGCGGGAGCCGCCCAGGTGACGGTGGCATCGGCGTCACCCCCGGTGGCCGACAGGCCCGAAGGTGCCCCGGGTACGGTGGCCGGGGTCACGGTGTTGGAGTCCGGCGAACTCGGACCGAGTCCGACACTGTTGGCGGCCCGGACGGTGAACGAGTAGGTATCGCCGTTGGTCAGACCGGTCAGGGTGCAGGTGAGTGGCCCCGCGGTCCAGCTGCAGGTCTCACCACCGCCGGCCGGCGTGGTCGAGTCACGGGCCACCACCGTGTAGCCGGTCACCGCCGACCCGCCGTCGGAGGCGGGAGCCGTCCAGGTGACGGTGGCATCGGCGTTCCCGGCCGCGGCCGACAGGCCCGAAGGTGCCCCGGGGACGGTGGCCGGAGTCACGGTGTTGGAGAAGTCCGTGGTCGGACCGAGCCCGACCCCGTTGATGGCGGTGACGGTGAAGGAGTAGGTGTCACCGTCGGTGAGGCCGCCGACCACGTCGGTCGTCACGTTGCCGACGGTGGTCACGGCCTCGGCCACCAGGCCGACGTACGTGGTCACCCGGTAGCCGGTCACCGCCGACCCGCCGTCGGAGGCGGGAGCCGTCCAGGTGACGGTGGCATCGGCGTTCCCGGCCGCGGCCGACAGGCCCGAAGGTGCCCCGGGGACGGTGGCCGGAGTCACGGTGTTGGAGAAGTCCGTGGTCGGACCGAGCCCGACCCCGTTGATGGCGGTGACGGTGAAGGAGTAGGTGTCACCGTCGGTCAGGCCGCCGACCACGTCGGTCGTCACGTTGCCGACGGTGGTCACGGCCTCGGCCACCAGGCCGACGTACGTGGTCACCCGGTAGCCGGTCACCGGCGACCCACCGTCCGAGGTGGGAGCCCCCCAGGTGACGGTGGCATCGGCGTTCCCGGCCGCGGCCGACACGCCCGAAGGTTCCCCGGGGACGGTGAGAGGGGTGACCGGGTCGGAGGCTGGCGAGCTGGGACCGAGCCCGACGCTGTTGGTGGCCCGCACGGTGAACGAGTAGGTGTCGCCGTTGGTCAGACCGGTCACCGCGCAGGTGAGCGGCCCCGTCGTCCAGCCGCAGGTCTCGCCACCGTCGACCGGGGTGGTCGGGTCACTGGCCAGCACCATGTAGCCGGTCACCGGCGACCCACCGTCCGAGGCGGGAGCCGCCCAGGCGACGGTGGCGCTGGCATCCCCGGCCGTGGCCGATACGCCAGAAGGCGCGCCGGGGACGGCGAGGGGGTTGACCGGGCTCGTGGCCGGTGGGTCGGAACCGGATGGGGGTGGCGGAACGGAAACCGCGGCCGGGGGTGGATCGGCGGGGTTTCCACCACCCGCGGGATCTCCCGAAAATGTGGGCGGGGGCTTCGGGGGATCGCTCCTGTTCGACACGACGACCGGGCGGTCCGCCGACAGTGCCGGTTGGTCTGTTCGTGTCGCCGGCGATTGGGGGCGGGCTGACCGGGCCGGCGAGATCCCGGCCGCGACAGCGTGCACGGGGGGATGATGAGCCCCGACCACGAGGGCCAAGCCCACACCGACCACCGCAGCGACCCCTGTGATCGCACTGCCGGCAGCACCGACGATCTGTCCCAATTGAGGAACGCCGTTGAGTGTGAAGAGCTCTCCGAGCCAGGCCAGCGGGCCTCCGACCACACGCAGACGCCCGACCGATGCCTCGAGGAACGCACGGACGACCACCGGATCGAACTGGGCTCCGGCACAGGCAGTCAGTTCCTGCCGGGCCATGGCCGGGGTCGCCGCCCTCGAGTAGGAGCGGGTCGAGGTCATCGCATCGTAGGTGTCGGCGACGGCCACGATACGTCCGCCGATCGAAATCTGCTCGCCGGCCAGACCCAGTGGATAGCCGCTGCCGTCGTACCGTTCGTGATGCTCGGGGACACTCGCAGCCCAATGCCCGAGCCAGTCCGCCAACGGTGCCACCAGCCGCTTCCCCTCGATGGGGTGGCTGAGGAGGATCTGCCACTCATCCTGGTCGGGCTTGCCCGGCTTGTTCAGCACCGACGCCGGGACACTGAGCTTGCCGATGTCGTGCAGCAGCGAGGCCCATCGAAGTCGGTCCCGATCGGCCGGGGGGAGTTTGATCTGTTCGGCGATGAGGTCGGTGAGCGCCCGGACCCGCTCGGAGTGTCCGCGTGTCATGCGATCGTGCTTGCTGAGCGAAGCGGCGAGAGCCAGGATGCGCTCGGCGGCCATGGACAGATCGTCGTGTGCGTCGACCTCCTGGGACTGTTCGAGCTGGCGCGCCAGGCCCCGGGTGCTTCCGGCCCGGCGGGCTATGGCCAGTCGGCTCGGGGCATGGTCAGGGAACACCAGCGTCATCTTGAGCAGTGCGACAAGAGGCAGCACCCGCCGAGCCACCCGATCGGCAACGATGTACACGACCCAGGGGGAGACGATGGCCAGTGCCCACCAGATCCAGAGCTCGGGGCCAGAGCGTGGCTTCGACACCAGGTGCACGAACAGCACCGCAGCCGCGACGGCAACCAGTACGGGCAACAGGAATGCCGAAACGCTGACCAAAATCGAGAGACCGCGACGCGCGACCCAGCTGTTCTCCCGATCCGCCCGAGACTCTCCTTGTGCACACGCGGGAGGCTCAGTACCCACGTACGTTCATCGGTAGGATCCAGCGGCAGCTTGAATGGGCTCCGGCCTCCAGATGCCCTGCTCGGCCGCAGTTGCGGCCTTCGTCACGGAGCACGGGTCTGCCCCGTTCAGGGGTGCCTGATGTTCAGGGGTGCCTGATGAGTCGGATCCGCCTCGACCTCCTGATGCCGGCCTCCTCCGGCGCAGAGTCCGTGACGACGTGCTGGGTGATCTCGAAGGCCCGTTCGTCCCTCGACGGGTCCACCGAGAGCGCCTCGTGGGACAGGTCGGCCAGGTCGCCCTGGTCGCGGTGCATGCTCATGATGCGGGAGCCGACACGTTTGGCATCGGCCACCCGTTCGAGCAGTTCCGGAGCTTCGCCCCCGGGAGCGATGACCAGGAAGGTGTCACGCCGACAAGCCTGCGCCACGTTGTTCACCCCCACGGAGAGGTGGGCAGGTGCATTGGCCGGAACCCGCCAGCGCATCAGCGTCGGCACCAGGTCCGTCCGACCGTATCTGGTGGCTTGCTCCCCGAGGTGCGCCACGAAGTGCCAGGGTTCGAAGTCCGGGGTGCCGAGCACGAAGAGGCGTTCCGATGACGGGGACGTGTCCCCCAGCCTTCGTGCGAACCGACAGGTCTCGGCTCCGAACGGGCCCAGCTCCCGCAGCCAGCGGCGCATCGTGCTCCCGGAGATGTCCATGTGGGGACCATCGGCCGAAATCGTCCGCCCCATGAGCGGATTCCGGCGCGGGCCGGGAGAACCCCTACCTGGGGATTACTCGCCGTAACCTCCGTCATCCGATTGACGGCGGGGACGCGGGACGGTCGGCGCGTGATCTGGCAACGAGCAGACCGGTCAGAGCGATGAGCCCTCCGGCGGCCACGATCGCCGGGACCGCCCCCGCGAGCCTGGCCAGACCGGCGAGGGCGACGCCACCGGCGATCTCCCCGACCGACTCCGCCTGGGAGAGGAAGGAGTGCATCGTGGCCCGAATCTCACCGGGTGTACGTCGGTTCACCCAGATCGTACTGATCGATCTCGTGACATTGAACGAGACGCCGGTCACCAACACGATGCCGGCGCTCCCGACGATCGCGGTCGGCGCATAGGCCAGGATGATGAGACCGAGCAGCCCCAAGAAGCACGAGAGTGCGTAGGTGCGCCGGGCGACGCCCACACCGTTGACGCGAGCTCCAACGAGGTGCAAGGCCAACACACCGACAAGGGACGAGAGGACGCCGAGGGCCGTGTACCAGAGCACCGGGCTGCTCGGGAAGCCTTCGTTCACGAGCTGTCTCGGGAAGACCCACGAGATCATGGCGGCGGCATTGATGATGACGGTGGCGATCAGCACCAACAGGATGTCGCTGTCCCGCCGGGACAGGCTGAGTCCCTGTCTGAAGATCGCGACCGAGCTCTTCCACCTCCCCGCCGTCACGGCCGTGAAGTTGCCTTCGACAAACTTGATCGCCACAAAGATCCCGACTGCGGCCATGGCGACGCCGGTGACGACGATGGCGGTCCCGAGCCCGAGGGCCCAGGCCAGCAGGCCGATGGCGACCATGCCGACGGAACCGCCGATGAGGTCCCAGCGGGCCCGTGCCGTCAGAACCTGGGCCATCATTCCCGGATGATCGAGCTCGTCGGTTATCCAGGCCACGTCGGCACCGGTCGAGAACGCCCACCCGAGGCCCCACAGGACCTGGGTCAGAACCAACAGCGGATACGCGGTGACCAGTCCGGTGATGATCATGCCGGCGGCCAGGAATGCGTGCCCCAGCACCAACGGCCATTTCCGGCTGAAGGAATCGGACCACACGCCGAGCGGGATGTCCGACAGCGCCAGCGTGATCGACATGACCGTGGCCAGGACCAACAACTGGGAGGCCGACAGATGCGCGGTCACCACGAAATAGAGGCTCGACGCCAAGACGTAGCCACGATGGAAGACAGCCCGCCAGAAGGTCCACCGTAGGAAGGTCGTGGTGAGGGCACGTCGGCCCAGGTGATCGGCGGCCATCACGTACGCCCGCCGGCGTCCGCGGTCCGCTGCCTACACGATGCCCTACAACGAAGGCATGCTGAATTCCGTACGTGAATCGATTGCATGGCGCGTCAAGTCCTTTCGATCGGTGGTCTCTCCTTTCTTGATGGACGTCGACGCTGTACGCATTCGCTTCTCCGTTCGATCAGGCCTCCACCGAGAGTACTTCAGGTGGCGCAGTCGATGGCGCCCCGAATTCTCCCACGGATCGACGGTCGCCCGGTCGTGTTCGGGTGGAGAGAAACGGGCCGGACCACCAGCCGCCCACACCGACCACCATCGGATAGATTTGCTGTCGGTCGGGGGCTCGCGGAGCTCTCGAGGACGAGGAAGGCCCCCATGAGGAGTTGGCCACGATCCGGCTTGTTCGTCGTGCCTCTGGCCATGGCGGTCGGCATGATGCTCACGGTGGCCATGCCCGCTGTGGCACCTGGCGCGGCCCCCCGAGCCGGGTCGACCACCGACTGGGTGACCTTCTACGGCTGGGTGGACAACACGCCGCCCAGCGCCCAGATCGCCCACCCCTGCATCCACCGGTCGGCCGGTGGCGTAGGGACCTACCGGAACCCCGTCACGTTCGCCGAGGCCATCGACCTCGACGGTCCCTGGTGCCAGATCGTCTACGTACCCTTCTTGAAGAAGTACTTCATCCACGAGGACCAGTGCGACCCGTGCGGAGGTGTGAACACGAACCATGTCGACCTGTGGATGGGTGGGGACAAGAACTCGAGGCACGATCCGGAGAAGCAAGCGCTCCTGGCTTGCGAGGACAGGTGGACCCGCCACGCCAGGATCGTTCTCGATCCTCCGGCGACCGAGCCCGTGAGCACGACACCCCTTTTCACTCCCCCGACGATGTGCCACGGCGGGCAGGGCGACTAGCCGGGACCTTCCCGCCGTCCCGCGATCAGTGGACCTCGGTGGAGAGAAGGTCGGCCTTCGCGTCCGCGTCATGTGCACCCGAGGCCGGCTGCCCCGGGTGCGCATTGATGACCACTCCGGCGATCAGCGCGGCCAGGACGAAGATTCCCGCCGCCCAGGCGCTGGCCGTCGCATACCCGTGCACCGTGGCCTTGGCCAGCTCATCCGTGCTTCGTACATGGACGGCCAGATAGGCCGTCGTGGCGGCGGCCGCGATCGTGTTGAGCAGCGCGGTGCCGATGGAGGCGCCGATCTGTTGTGACGTGTTGGTCATGGCCGAGGTCACACCGACGTCCTTTGGCTCGGCGTTCTGTGTGGCCGTGCTGATGCATGGCACGATGGCGAGTCCCAATCCGAGGCCGAGGAGGAGCTCGCTCGGCAGCACGTGGGTCACGTAGGTCGCGTCGGGTTTCAGCGTCGTGAACAGCGCGGACCCGGCAGCAGACAGCAGGAGACCGGGCACCACGAGCAGTCGGGTCCGCACGTACGGCATCAAGCGGCTGGCCAGCTGTGTGGCCGCCAGCCCGTTGAGGACCAGCAGGGGAAGGAACGCAACACCGGTCTTGAGCGGCGAGTAGTGGTCGATCGTCTGGAGGAGGTAGGTCAGGAACAGAAATGTGCCGAACATGGCGGTGACGGCGAGCATGATCGTCAGGAACGAACCGGCGCGGTTCCGGCTTCGCAGGATCCGCAGCGGGAGGAGGGGATTGGGTCCTTTCTTCTGCCACAGTATGAAAGCGGCGAGCAGCACGCCGGCGAGGACGAGTGCGACGATGACATCGGTCGCGCCCCACCCGCTCGTGCCCGCCTCGCCCAGCCCGTAGACGAGTGAGACCAGGCCGCCACAACCGAGGATGACACCGAGCACGTCGAGCCGGACACCATTCTGCCCTTCGCGGTTCGGGATCATGGCGACGGCTCCGACGACCACCAGCGCCGCGATGGGCAGGTTGACGTAGAGGCACCAGCGCCAATCGACGTATTCGGTCAGGAAGCCACCGAGGATGAGCCCGAATGCCGAACCGGCGATGGCGATGGTCGCGTAGATCCCGAAGGCCCGGCCCCGTTCGCGTGGGTCGGTGAAGGTCGACGTGAGGATCGACAGCACCGATGGTGCCAACAGGGCGCCGAAGAGGCCCTGCAGCCCCCGGGCACCGATCAGCATCAGGGTTGTCTGGGCGGCGCCGCCGATGGCTGAGGCAAGCGCGAAGCCGACGACTCCGATCATCAGCGTCCGTTTCGGGCCGAACATGTCGCTGATCCGGCCGCCGAGGAGGAGGAAGCCGCCGAAGGCCAGCGTGTACGCCGTCACGACCCACTGCCGATCGGTATTCGAGAAGCCCAGGGCGTGCTGGGCCGACGGGAGGGCGATGATCATGATCGTCGAATCGAGCACCACCATGAGCTGCGCTCCGGCGATCACGACCAGAATCCACCAGTGGCCCCGGGTCGTCCCTTCGGGGCCGGGGCCGACGGGGCCCGCGTCTTGCCGCGCGGCCGACGAGCTCGAAACCGGAGGATTCACTCCGTTTATGGTATCCAGGGGCGAGGTGAGATGTCCACTTCGCGCCGGCCCGCCCGATCAGACCATGTTCCCCGGAATCCGCTCTTCGTTCCCCGGCATCCGCTCTCCGGCGCCATCGAATGACACGCTCGGCACCGAACGATTGCCTGCCGGTCCTGACGGCGCGGTTGTCTGCGGCGGCTGCAACCGGTCGTTGAGCACCCGGCGGGTCTCCGTGCGGCCGGCGCGCATGAACTCGGGCCACTCGCCGGTAGTGAGGAACTGCCGGTAGAACCCGGCTCCCCTGACCTTCGCGTACGGTACCGGCTCGATCATCATCACGTCGGTCCCGGCCTCGAGCCGGGACAGATTCGTCCGTGCCAACTCCACCTGCTGGCAGGTTCGGACCTGGCTGGCAATGGCGAGGATGCTGGCGCGCCGGTGCTGCCAGCCGCGGGCATCCTCTCCGACGAAGCGAGGCGGGTAGAAGCCGTTGATCACGAGCGCCACCTCCGATGGCTCCTCGAGGTCGAGGACCGGCCGCACCGGGAAGATGTCGACGATCCCTCCGTCACACCAGTAGCCGTCGCCCAGCGGTACCGGCTCGATGAACAGTGGGAGGGCGATGGCCATGTGGATGGCTCGTGCGACGGGTAGGTCCGGGTACGTCCGTGGGCCGATGTACTCGAGACGGTTCTCCTCGATGTTCCAGATCGGCGCATAGGCGGGGATCGGCATCTCGCCGAGGGTCATGTCGCCCAACAGTCGACGGTAGACCGCTTCGATCCGCTCACCTTGGATGACGCCGCCGAAACCCTTCCCCATCACCGGGAGTGTCGAGGCGAGGAGGCGCCAATCCACGTCTACATACTCATTGGAATTGATGCCCAGGGTGAACGCAGCCACCTCGTCGGCGGGGATGCCGGCGGCAATGGGGAACCCGAAGAGCGCTGACCCCGAACAGAGCGAGATCACGGATGGACGGACACCCGCCTCCTCCAGCGCTCTGGCCGCTCCGACGACCGAGGCGAGGGCCCCGCTGCCTCCGGTGGCCAGCAAGGCGAGCCGGCGCCCGTCCAGATCGGCGATCTCGAGGCGTTGCAACGGGGGGAAGGGCTCGAGTGCCGGCGCCTGGGGGGAGTCGAATGGCAGCGACACCAGTGCACGCCGCATGTCGTCGACGAGACCAGCGTCGTCACGCAGCCCCTCGATCCACTCTCTGGTCCGGGTGATGATGTTGAAGTACTGACGAACCCGGAACACGTCGAGCACACTGTCGAGCATGCAGTCATCTTCCGGCGGGAGCCGCGGGCCCGCTAGGGCCCAAAGGCTCTTCACGCCGTCGATGCCGGTCACCCGCTTGCTGGCGCAACTACTTTCGGGAGACGCAGGCGTTCGAAGTGGATGGAGAGGTGCAAGAGTGTTCGCATGAGCTACCGGGTCGTTCAGTGGGCGACCGGCAACCAGGGTGTCGAAGCGATTCGGGCGATTCTGGACCGGCCTGACATGGAACTGGTTGGAGCCAAGGTCTATAGCGAAGACAAGGTCGGGGTAGACGCAGGAGTCTTGGCGGGACGCGAGCACTGTGGTGTCGCGGCCACCATGGATGTGGGCGAGATCTTGGCCCTCGGCGCCCACTGTGTGGCCTACTTCCCCCGGATCGCCTCGCTCGACGAGGTCTGCCGCATCCTGGCCAGTGGCACCAACGTGGTCACCACCGCCTTCCTCTTTCACCCACGTTCACTTCCGGCCGACGATCTCGCTCGGTTGGAGGCAGCCTGTGTGAGCGGTGACTCGTCGGTCCACGGCACCGGTCTCAATCCGGGGAATCTGAGCGGGGTGCTGCCACTCGCCCTCTCCGGAATGTCCCGGACGATCGAGAGGATCACACTGCAGGAGCGGGCCGACTGGTCCTTCTACGAATCGACCCACATCACGTTCGACAACATGCGCTTTGGTCGGGCACCAGAAGAGGTGACCGAAGCGACCAGCGATTTCTTGCGGTTCAACAGCGGGATCTTCCAGGAGATGGTCGCCTTGCTGGGCAGGGCCCTGGGTGCAGGCCTCGACGAGATCACCTCCTCGGTCGAGCTGGTGACGGCCGAGACGGATCACGACATCTTCGGGATCAGGTTGGGCGCCGGGACAGTCTCCGGGCAGCGATGGCACTGGCGGGGGCTCCGGGCCGGCGACACCCTCATCGAGATCGAGACGCTGTGGACAGTGGGGGGAGAGTATCCGGACCATTGGCCGACGCCGCTCGACGGATGGACGCTGACGCTGGAGGGCGAGCCCTCCATCCAGGCCCACCTGCTGACGCTCATGTCCTATGAACGGCCGCTGCCCATCGCCGAGCACGTTCGAGCGGCGAGCGTGGCCACGGCCATGCAGGCCATCAACACGATTCCTGCACTCTGCGCCGCCCCACCCGGGGTGCAGACCATGGCCGATCTGCCCCTGGTGCGAGCGGGGCGCGGGTTCGGGAACGCAACTCCCGAGCCCCTTCTCTCCTGATCGAAGAGACGGAAGACGTTCAGGGCGCCCGCAAGTGGCCGACGTCCGGATCCGACGGGCCGTTCGAATCAGGTCGCCGCGGGCAGGTTCTCCGCCGGCTCCATGCAGGCCCGGGCTAGGCCGGTGACGTCGATCCTCCGACGTACACGTTCTGTGAGACCGTCTCGGGAAAGGCCGCTTTGAGCCCGGTCAGCCCGGCGAGCGACGGATCGAAGCCGAAGACGTGGCGGAGTTGGGCGGTCACCGACTGTCTGATCACCGGCCAACCCTGGGACACCGGCGTGTCCGGAGCATTGCAGCCGTCGCTGGCCAGCTTCTTCAGACTGGGTGGAACCGCGATGTGGACCTCACCGGCGATCGCAAGAAGACCTCCTTTGCCGGCCCCTATCTCGCAGATGTCGGAAAAGACCAGATGCCCGAAGTTGTGGAGCGTTACGAGGCGCTTGGGTGACTTCATGGCGGTGAACGCTTTGGCGATGCCGGTCGGACTGGCAATCTGGTCGGCCGTGCCCACCATCAGCATTCCGGGCTTGTCGGGCACGATACTGGTGGCTCCGGACGTGGTCTGTCCGAACGAGCCGACCGTTGCTCCCGCCATTCCGATGAACGTGGTAACCCGCGGATCGGCTGCCGCCAGGGCTTCGGAGATGGCTCCGCCGAGCGAGTGGCCGATGGCGGCCACCCGGCTCACGTCGATGTGCCCGTGGAACATGCCGGAGGCCTGTGCGTCGTCGGCCATGAGAGTGATGACCTGTTGCTGCTCGGCGATGTCGGCAGTGATCCCCTGGCTTGTTTTCCCGCTCAGCACGGCCGTGAGATCGTTGTCGGGGAGATCCGGCGCGGCAACGACGAAGCCCCACGAGGCGAGCCGGGTGGTGAGGAACGTCGACTGGTCCCGGAACCCGGAATAGCCGTGGGTGAACACGACCAGCGGGAACCGCCCAGACGCCACCGGCACCCCTCGGTAGGCGTCCGTCCTGTAGATGGCTCCGTCGAAGCCGGCCGGGATCAGCGTTCGCAGTGCCGTCGGCAACCAGGTGGCCACGTTGTAGCTGGCCTGGGTGTGACCTTTCACCGATGCCGGGGTGGCCGGATACCAGACCTCGACGAGCGGTCCGCTGGCCTTGAGGGAGAGTGTGGTCACCCCGGCTGCGAACGGCCCCGGGCCCGTGAAGCTCGTCGGTCCGAGCTCAGCCACGGTGGGCACGGTGTCTCCATGGATAACGGTCGAGGTGGGGGCTGAACCCGACGACGAGCAACCGGCGGCCATCAGGGCCAACGCGATGAGGATCGGTGCGCACAAGGCACCGAACGACTTCCGTGCCCGAAAGGTGCATGGACGCTCGGCTGGATAGGTTCGCGTGATCATGCCCCCTTTTTACTCGGTCGCTCACTCCTCCGGCCGGTGAAGCATTCCGGGTGGCCAACGTCAGCGGGTCGGTTTCGAAGATCGTGGTCGCCGCCAGCCTGGCGCCCGACAATCAAATCGACGTGATTGGGCCCGTCAGGTTCATAGCTGATTCTACGAGTTGCCTTATCTGGTTCTTCAATTGGCTTCTTAGGATTGACAGAGGAGGCAAGCAGATCGGATCACAGCAGACCAGATCGACAGCTACAACTGCTTGAGGTGACATGAACTGGATAATCATGGTACCGATGATTGCGATCGTGTTTGCCTGTGCCGCAATTCCTGCGCTCTACGACGGATGACCGGACGGCGTGTGAACGGCGAAGAGCGAGCTCTTCAGCTTCATGACCCATTGTCGGACGTCACTGAATCCGTGCATGCAGCGTGAACCTCCGGCATTCGATGGCATCGCTTGGACTTGTCGGCTCTCTGGCGTGCGGATTGGCGGCAACGGCCAGTGTTGTCACGAGCGACTCGATGTCGAATGCGCTCACCGGGGGGAGCGCATTTCACCGACCGTCTCCGAGAGACGAAGTGGGTACCCGGCACAATGACGAAAACGGCGATGACATCACAGCCAATTCGTTGACCGGGCTTGCCCTCGAGGTCGAGGTCCCCAGGGAAGTCCAGCCACCCCCGAAGCCGGCAATCGGGACCGTCTCTGTATGAGGGCGAAAATGGTAGTGGCCGCTGCATCACGGCCATGCAGGCATGTCCGATGGCCCCGGAACGGTGGGGCTCGATGGGCTTGGCGACGGGGGAACTGGTCGGCGGTCACCGCGCAGAGATGGACCCCCACATCGCAGTCCGGGCCTCGCAACCCGGCTTCCCAGGGCAATGCCGCCTAATCGCCGACCGGGTTGACGGATACAAGGTCGATGTTGAGGTCCAGCAAGAGTTGAAACAAGCTATGGATCCCAGCTTGATCTGGGATGACTCCAACGAGGTGGGTAAGGCCGTCGGTGTCGTAGCTTGCTTGGAACCCATCCATGGCCTCGAGCAGGGTCGGACTCACCCTCCCACGAACCACGATTTCGAACTTCTCCGGCGGCAAGGTGTTCCTTTCGCTTGAACTGGTCATGTAACCGTGGCGCGGTCCATCTATCGAGTTGGAGCACCAGATCGCGTCCCTCGATTCCCGACGAGAACTGACCGCAAGGCAATAGCCCTCAGGGGAACATCGGGTCTCTCCGAGTTCGGTCAGCCCGGTGGGCTGGTTCGCCTCATGAAACCGCCCGTCCTCGGCGCGAGCAGTCACATTTGACTCGCGGCTGTTAAGCAGAACATTCACAGGAGGTAAGAACGGGGTAAACGTTGACCAGACGCTTGCCATAGCCCAACGCGGCTCGCCGAAGTGCTTTGACCGGGTTCCGGATCCGATGTGGTTGGCATGCCGTGTTCTCCACCCTCGGCAACTCGGCGGGGAGATCAACGGGTACATCAAAAGGCGCCGCCAGAGAGGCCGTGGTCGAGCCTGGATGACCCCGAATCCGAAGCGCGGCGACTCGAAGCGTCGGCGGGCCTAGATTTCTGTCGGTCTGACCGGGTTACCGTTTCACTGGGATTCCGCCGAGGCGATCGCTCGTTCGACGAACCCGGCCATCTCGGACATCCCCAGTGCGCTGGGGTGCAGTGGGTACCCGCCTGAGGTCAGAACGAGCGGCTCGACCCAACGGGAGTTCGGATCAGCACAAGGGTCGTGCGAAGCACTCGGAGTAGCCATGTCGACATATTGGTCACCTGCTTGCGCGGCATCGCTGGCCAGGGTCGAATTGAGGTCCATCTCGATGTTCCGTAGGTAGTTAAGGTCGTGCGCCGAAAACGGGAGCATCGGCCAACAACCCGACCCGCTCGGGGGGAAGATATCGGGATAGCCGATGACGAACACCCTGGCGTGCGGGGACCGGGATCTGATCTCCTTGAGCGACGTTGCCACCTTGGAACCGACTCTGTGGACGGCCACGCTCAACTGATCGACACCATGCACGGTGTAATGCGATCTGCAGCTCCATCCGACCTTGGTGATGCCCCACGGCGTGGCGGCCGCACAGTTGGTGGCGATGGTCGAGAAGCCAAGATCGTTCCCGCCGATTCCTATGGAGACCAACGAAGTGGACGAACGGAGCGCAGACAGCTGGGCCGGGATTCCTGGGCCCTGGGATGCTGTCAGATCCCGGGTCGTGGCTCCAGCGCAACTCGCATCGCGCAGAGTGAGCCCGAGGGCTCGGGCGGTGACCGAGGGGTAGTTGTCCGACGAACGCATGCATTGGCGAGGGGCGCTCGGCCTGGTGCCGGGCCCGAGCTGGACCGGAACGCGCGGTCCCGACGTGAATGAATCGCCCAATGCCACATAGGAGTGAACGACGGTGGCTGCCGACATAGTTCGGGAGGGTGTGGCGATCGCGGGGATGGCGAATACCGCCAAGCCCAACCCGAAAAGGGCCGCGCCAATGACCAATCGCCGCCGATGGGAGGAATGCAAGAGTGCCCGGAAAGGACTCCACCGATTCCGAACCGCAGTGCTGCTCGGACGAAAGAGGGTCATGGCGGCACGATGGTAGGTGGCCAGATGATGTGGCGGACGTCGCCCCCACCCGCAACGAAGGCAGAGAAGCGAACAAGGCGCGGGTTGGCCAGGAGTTTCCCACCAGAGGAACCGGCCGACAGTTGTTGGAATCCACGCAGTGATGCACCGACTCGCACTCCTTTCGAGCCGGTGGTCTTCGATGGGGATGCCGACCGCTTTGCCGGCTGCGATCACGACACGAGTAACGTTCATTTGCCAGCATTCGTTGGAAGATCTTGGAGGAGCTCTTTCGGGCTTTCTGGGGCTCGGGAGGTCAAGGACTCCGGCTACGGGCGCTCGGCGAAGGTCCAGCCTGCGCACACCCGCTATCCAAGCGAGGGACAGACGAAGATGCTCATGCAGCCCGAATTCCTCAGCGGCCGGATCTCGCGCCTAGCGGCCTTCGCGTTCATGGCCATTGCCGCTCTTGTTGTTGTAACTCCAGTCGACGCTGGTGCCGACACCGTCACTCCACCGACGAACATTTCCTCCGATTGTTCGACCAATGCCGGTGGTGCCCTGGGTACCTGGCTGAATGGTCTTCCCGATAATTCCACCGTTGAGTTTCCGACCGACGGTTGTTATCTGATAGGTACCTCGCTGAAGATTCAATCCACAAGTGGATTGACGATCGTGGGGAATGGGACAACTCTTCGTCAGGCCTCGCCCGGACCAAAAACCACGATCCGGCCCATTGTCTTGCTGACGCTAGATCACAATCTCACAATGAACGGTCTGGACATTGATGGTGCGTATGACGGAGCCAACGGTGGCGTGAACTACGAGGGTAACTATGGGTTGCTCCTCGAAGCAGACAGCGGCGTGACTTTGGCTGGCCTGAAGGTCGATGACATCCAGGGAGACTTCATTGATCTCAATGCTCCCAATTCCGGATTTACTGGGAAAAGTCACGCACTCAACACGAATGTGTCAGTGACCGACTCCACGTTCAAGAACGCGGGATACCACGGCGTGACCGTTGAGGCCGCAGATGGAGCACTGTTCAGCGGTGACACGTTCTCGAACATCGGCGTCGATGCCATGGATTTTGAATACGACATCTACTCGACGGCATGGAAAAATGGAAAGCCGACACAAGCGGCCGAAGACAACGTGACCGTTACGAGCGACACCTGGAATTCATTCGGTGACGATTGGTTTGCGTCGATCCAGCCTCAGCTACCCGGCGTGGACGAGGAAAACGTCGTATTGAGCGACAACACGGTCAACTCTGCCAGCCCCCTCATTCAAGTCAAGGGGTCGGAGCTGAATAACGGTTTGACGATCACTGGGAATACCGGGACGAAGCCAGCCCGCTCTACGAGTGGCGGATCAATCACCAAGCCCTATGTGGGCAGCACGATGACCATCAGTCACGTGAATGATGTCGACATTGAGAACAATGTGTTTCCGGTATACGACGGAACTGCGAACTACTATCCCAACCATCCTTACTTGGCAGCGTTGGCCGCTACCGATTTGAGCACCCTCGACCTTCAGGACAACAACTTCGAAGGTGCTCTAGGGATTCTGAACCCCTCCTCGTCCGGTAATACGGCGATGACCGAATGCGGAAATCTCTACGGTGTGAATGGGAAACGATCTGACGGCGCCTGTTGACGGCGAGTGAGTGGGCCGCGACAACGGTACCTGTTCCCGCCCTCGGGGCCGCGCTCTGTCTCCCGCTAGAGATGGTGAAAGAGCGCGGGTGTTCCCGCCCAAACTGGCGCTTCGCGTATGAGCGGGGTCGAGCGCCAGTGACGGGGTCCACGAAGAAGTAGCGGGGGTCCACCAGTCTGAGGTTTCTCTAAGACTTCAGATGGAGGACCCCCGTGATCACCGACCCTACGCGCGCGCTGGCCTGGATGGTCGGCTTGGACAACGTCACGTTCCTCGGGCTCGAACCGGCCGAGGTGACGACGGTGCACGTCGAATCGGTCCGACGACCACTCGGATGCCGGGAGTGCGGGTCGGTGGCCCAGGTGAAGGACTGGGTCACGGTCGTTCTCGTCGACCTCCCCGTCTACGGCCGCCCCACCCGGCTGGCGTGGCGCAAGCGGCGGATGGAGTGCGCTGATGCCGACTGTCTCACCAAGTCGTGGACCGAGGAGGACGACCGGATCGCCTCTCCCCGCCAGCTCCTCGAGCTCATGACGCCGAAAGCCACACTGGTGGCCGACCCGTTCCACGTGCTGCGTCATGCCAATACCAAGCTCGACGAGTGCCGGCGGCGCGTCCAGAACGAGACCCTCGGGCATCGCGGGCGCAAGTCCGACCCCCTCTATCGGGGCCGCAGGCTGCTCACCAAGGCGAAGGAGCGGCTCGACGACGAGGGACGGGAGAAGCAGGCCGGACTGCTCCGGGCCGGCGACCCGAAGGGTGACGTGGCAACCGTCTGGGAGGCGAAGGAGGCGGTGCGCGAGCTCTACGCCCACGCCGATGCCGACCTCGCCCTCGAGTGGGTCACCCAGCTCGGCTGTGACCTCCAGGACGCGGACTATCCGATCGAGGCCCGCTCGCTCGGACGCACCCTTATCCGCTGGCGGCGTCAGATCGCCGCCTGGCACGAGGCCCACGTCACGAACGGGCCCACCGAGGCAGTCAACAACTTGATCAAGAGGGTGAAGCGCGCCGCCTTCGGCTTTATGTCCTTCCGGAACTACCGGGTCCGTTCACTCCTCTACGCCGGCAAGCCCAACTGGGACCTGCTCTCAGAGGCCACACCCCGCTGAAACGCGAAGAGCCCCCAAAGTGCCGTGGAGTTGCTGTGAGCGATTGTTGTTGACTTCGAATCGCCGACGCCTATCTCGGCCCACGTCCGGTGCTACTTGGGATTCTTCGACCGGCTCAGAGCCCGCGTGGTGTCGAAGCGGCCCCGGCCAAATGCGTCGATGCGGCCCCATCGCCCCGGGATATCGAGCAGTTCCACACGTCCGATCGTCTCGGGTAATAAGGGGTCCACTACCAAATTCTCCCCTACGGGCTCGAGGCCGAGCATCGTACGAAGCAGCAGAAGCGGGGCACCTGTAGACCACGCCTGAGGACTGCAAGCGGTCGGGTACTGGACCGGATATTTTGTCATTGAGCGGGGGTAGCCACCGAATGCCTCAGGGAGACGCCCGTCGAAGAACTCGGCTGCTGCCAGAATGCCCTCCGCGATCTGGGCGGCCTCCCGCTTGAAACCGTAGCGTCGCAGGCCCCATGCGATAAAGGAGCAGTCAAAGGGCCAGACAGTCCCAACGTGGTACCCGATGGGATTGAATCGGCCCTCACCCTCCGCAAGCGTGCGTATGCCCCAGCCGGAAAACATCCGGGTACCCATGAGGTGTTCGACGACGGCCTTGGCTTTCGACTTGTCGACGATCCCGCTCCACAGCAGATGTCCGTTGTTCGAGGTGAGGCTGTCGACTTGACGCCCTTTTTCGTCAAGGGCCACAGCGAAGTACTGACCGCTCTCGATCCAGAAGTCTCGGTTGAAGCGGCGTTTGAGGTCTGCGGCCTCCTTCTCGAGCCGTTCAGCGAGCCCGGGATCACGCCAAGCAACCCGGGCCAGTCGCGCACCTCGAACCTTGGCGTCGTAGGCGTACCCCTGGAGTTCGCATGTGGCGCGGGGAAACCCCGGCAAGGTGCCGTCTCGAAATGAGATGGAGTCCCACGAGTCCTTCCAGCACTGATTCTCAAGGCCGGTCTTTTCATTGCGCCGCTTGTAGGAGATGTAGCCATTGCCTTGCAGGTCGGCATACTCGTCGATCCAGGTCAGCGCGGCCCGGGCCTCGTATTCAAGCTCACGCACCAGCCTGGTGTCCCCGGTCCATCGTTCGTACTCGTCCATAAGTACGACGTACAGAGGGGTTGCGTCCGCGCACCCATAGTACGGCGAGTGAGGCCGCTCTTCGAATGCGGTGAGCTCGCCATAGCGCATCTCGTGCAGGATGCGTCCAGGGTCCTCGTCCCGAAAGTCATCGAGGCGGATTCCCTGGCGGGCCCCGAGCGCTCGGAGCGTGGTAGCGGCAAGCTCCGGGGTGAAGGGAAGGGCTTGGAGGCTGGTGAAGATGCTGTCCCGTCCGAACATGGTCATGAACCACGGCAGGCCGGCAGCAGGCAGCGCATGCTTCGGAAGGACCGGTGCGACATAACGTAGGGCGGCGAGATCGACAAGGCTGCGCCGATAGGTGACCTTGAGTGAGTCGTTGTTGCACGCAAGGTGAGGGGCGCTATCGACCCAGTTCTCAAGGCTCTTCGCCATGGTCTCTGCGACTTTGGCCCGTCGGTGTGGCAGAGTGGCTCGCCTCAGGACCGGCTCTATTGCCGCTTGCACCGTCGTTACTTCGAGCTCGGCATTCCACTGTCCGTGCCCTTTGACCGTCGGAGTGAAGGTCAAGCCGTTCTCGTCTATTGCCACTGGCGGACTGGCGATGATCCAGGTCTCGCGCTCGAACGTCTGACGGCGGTACTTCAGTTTCAGAACTTCACCATCAACGACGCGTTCATAAGTGCCCTTCTTCTTCAGCGCGTCCTTGACCTCGAAGAGGTCGGCGAAGTCGCTCCCTGCCTGGATGCGCACCGTTAGGTCCACAGGGTCAGGTCCATGGTTGAGGATGACCAGTTCCTCGTGGAATCCGTTGGCCACGACCCGCCTACGGATCACCGACAGGTCGGCATCCACATACACCGTGCCGGTCCCCGGCACCAAGAAAAAGCGCGCTTCGAAGTAGTGCAGGTCGTCGGTCGACAGCGCGTCGAGCCGCTCGCCGTTGACCGTGAGTACCCACGTCGAGAGGAACCGGGTGTCGAACGAGAACAGACCGGTGGGGTCGGTCCGCGATGCTTCGATGTCACCGCGCTCGTCACTCACGACGAATGTGTTTCCTTCGAGGATCTTGACCACGTCGGTGCTCATCCCGCCAATTCCGCCTCTCGTTCCAGGAATGAGGCCTGTGAACGCCTTGGACCTGGGAGCAGCCGGTCGAACGCCGAAAGGAGCCCGAGATCTCCTTCGACCTCGAGCAGGCCACGCAGGAGGGAGGCGGTGAGGTTCACGCTGCCCTTTGTCATTCCTTCAAACAACTTCTTGTCCATCCGTATTGTGGCGTCGGCCTTGGCATGACGGCGCGAGATCATGATGTCACCCTTGATCATGGTGAGGTACCAGTGCTGCTCTGCCACCTGGCTTCGGAGATCGAGCCGGACTGTGCCCGATGTGTGATGTAGCAGCGGCTCGTGTCCCTTGGAGGCCAAGTCCTCGAAGAACTTGGAGACCGCGTCGGGTTGGGGGCGAGCACTATGGGCTGAACGACTCATTGGTCACACTCCGGGGTCAGATCTCCGGCGAGATGGATCCGTTGATCCGATGCTACCGAAGGCAGGGGTGGCTATCGACGGGAGTTTCAGGCGACCACTCGACGAGGGAATCGAGATCGCGCTGGATCACAAGGTCCGCTCAAGAATGGGATGTCGGGCAAGAGTGTGCTGAGCACCCGGCAGGACCGAAAATTGCCCGGGGTCTAGCCGTGCACAGATGTCGGTGGCGGAGCCTTGGGCTGGAGCCTACGGTCATGTGAAGTGGATGCAGAAACCCCGACCAGTCGCCGCCGGTTGCTGAGGCGGATACCGGGCGCCCGGATGATCGCCGGCTACCAGCCGCGGTGGCTACCCAAGGACCTCATGGCTGGTTTGGTCTTGACGGCCATTCTCGTGCCCCAAGGAATGGCCTATGCCGAGCTGGCGGGGCTGCCACCCATCACCGGCCTCTACACCTCGATCCTCTGTCTCGTCGGGTACGCCGCGCTAGGACCATCTCGCATCCTTGTGCTCGGACCCGATTCGTCGTTGGGACCCATGATCGCGGCCACGATCCTCCCCCTCGCTGGTGCAGACGGAAGCCCTGCCCGCGCCGTCGCCCTGGCATCGATGCTGGCCATACTGGTGGGCGCCATGATGATCCTGGCCGGGGTGGCGAAGCTGGGCTTCGTAGCCGATCTGCTCTCCAAGCCGACCCAAATCGGCTACATGACCGGTCTCGCGCTCACGATCCTGGTGGGCCAGCTGCCAAAGCTGTTCGGGTTCTCAATTCACTCCGACACGCTGATTGGGGACGTCACCGGATTCGTGGACGGTCTCCGGTCGGGTGAGACCGTGACCGCTGCCGTCGTGATCGGTCTGTTCGGACTTGCCGTCGATCCTGGTGCTCCAGCGCTGGCTACCGAAGATCCCGGCGGTGCTCGTGGCCGTCGTTCTTTCCATTGGTGCCGCGGTGGTGTTCGATCTGGCCAGGCACGGGGTCTCCCTTGTGGGCACGCTTCCTCAAGGGTTGCCCCCGTTCACACTCCCGAGATGTCTCGGCATCCGACCTCGGGCTGCTTGTCGCCGGAGCGCTCGGGATTTCGCTTGTGGCCCTGACCGACACCATCTCGACGGCCTCGGCGTTTGCCGCCCGCAGCGGCGATGAGGTGCAGGCCAACCAGGAGATGATCGGCATCGGGACAGCGAACGTGGCTGCCGGGCTCTTCCAGGGCTTCCCGGTGAGCACCAGTGGCTCGCGGACCGCGGTGGCTGACCAGTCGGGGGCCAAGACGCAGATCACCGGCCTGGTCGGTGCCGCGGTCATTGTGCTGATGCTTCTTGTCGTGCCCGGACTGTTCCGTAACCTCCCTCAGCCCACGCTGGCCGCGGTGGTGATGGCGGCGGCCCTGTCCCTTGCCGACCTGGCCGGGATGAGGCGGCTGTGGAAGGTGCGCCGAACTGAGTTCGCACTGTCGATCGCAGCTTTCTTCGGGGTCGCCGTCCTCGGTGTACTACCGGGGATCGCCATTGCCGTTGGGCTTTCCATCCTCAACGTGTTCCGCCGATCGTGGTGGCCCTACAGCACGAGCCTCGGGCGGGTCGAGGGGGTTCCCGGCTATCACGATGTGCGGTCCTATCCAGACGCCGAACGGATCGAAGGCCTCATCGTGTTCCGGTTCGATGCCCCCCTGTTCTTCGCCAATGCTCGGGCCTTCCGCCAGCAGGTCCGGGAGCTCGCGGCGGCCGAACCCCCGCCTCGATGGATCGTGGTGGCCGCAGAGCCCATCACCGACGTCGATACGACGGCGGCGGACATGCTCGAGGACCTCGATGAGTCCCTCAACAGGCACGGGATCTCGCTGGTCTTCGCCGAGATGAAGGATCCGGTGCGCGCGAAGATCGAGCGATACGAACTGACTCGGACGATCGATCCGACGCATTTCTTCCCGACCATCGAGTCGGCACTTGTCGCTTTTGCTCAATCCCCGCGGGTCGAAGTCGACGTGCCGCCGGGTGAGATGAAGAAACGGGACGGTATGCAGTGACTGATGACCCGCGTGTCACCCGTGATTCCCGCGCCGTTTCGCGAGGCGAGTGGTCTCTGTCTCTTTCCCCCGAGGCACCCGTGAACTACGTTGATCAGGGAGGTCTGAGATGGACTCGTCAGCGGTTCCGATAGCCGGGCGTCAGCGCCCGGTCACAGGACGCGAGCGTGGACTGGCGCTCGGTTCCCTCGGTTGCGGTTTGCTGCTGGCCGTGGCGCTCGTCGTCTTCGCTGTCCGCAATCTCGGGTTCCTCGTCCTTGGACTTGCCGGCCTCGCCATTGCGGTTTGTGGGCTCTGGTGGGCGGTCACTGAGCAGATGCCTCGTCGGGGCGTCGGAATCGCCGGGGGTGTCGTCGGAGTGACGCTGATCGTTCTGGCGATCGATCTGGGTGACGCCCCATGGCGATCGACCACTCCTCCGTCTTGCAGTACTGGCCCTGCTCTTGGCCGGTGCCGGTGGCTTGGGGAGAGCTGCGCTCGTGCGCGACCTCCATGAGCATGACGATCGTCGTCCGGTGTCGGCAAACGACCTCAACACCCCGTACTGATCTGCAATCCGTGGTCAGGCGGGGGCAAGGTGGCGAAGTTCGGGCTTGTCGACCTGGCCAAGGACTTCGGCGTCGAAGTGATCATGCTCGATCACGGCCTCGACCTGGAGCAGCTGGCACGGGATGCGATAGCCGGAGGGGCCGATTGCCTCGGTATGGCCGGAGGGGACGGCTCTCAGGCCCTTGTCGCCTCCATCGCCATCGAACACGACCTTCCCGTTCGTGTGCGTCTCGGCCGGCACGCGAAACCACTTCGCACTAGACCTCGGGATTGATCGGGAGGATCCTCGCCTCAGCCTGCATGCCTTTCGTGACGCCATCGAACGCCGCATCGACTACGCCACCGTGGGGGATCGACTCTTCGTAAACAATGTCTCATTGGGCATCTATGCGACGATTGTTCAGCAGGAGGGATACCGCGAAGCCAAGTCGGAGACCACCAAGGCGCTGTTGCCCGAGATGCTCGGCCGCACACAAGAACCATTTGACCTCCAGTTCACCGAGCCCGATGGTGTCGAGGTGGACGGCGCCTTCTTGATCCAGGTGTCCAACAATCCCTATGTCCTCGGTGCGACCCTCGACGCGTCGCAACGCCGACGGCTGGACACCGGAACGCTCGGGATCGTGGCCATCTCTGCAGGATCGGGAAGCGAAGCAGCCCAGGTGTTCGCCCTCGCGGCGCTCGGCCAACGCCGCCGGAGCCGGTACTGGCACGAGTTCACGTGCCACCCAATTCGAGGTCCGGTCAAGGTCCGGCAAGGCCTTCGCGGGCATCGACGGTGAGGCACTGGAGCTCTCGACCCCATTGACGTTCCAGATCCATCCCCGTGGACTGCGGCTGCTGGTCTCCGAAGGAAACCTCACCGCCGCTGAGCGGCGTCGGGCGCGTGATATCTCGGCTGGCGATTTGGTCGCAATCGCCCGAGGGGTCGACCCACTGGCTACCTCGGAGCCATAACGCCCCTTTCGTTGAAGGTGCCGATTCCGCCGGAAATCGATGAAGGCGAACCGACTCGCTAGTAGGGGGTCGGGATATATCGAAGCGCAACCTCTGGCTCCCGATAGCCACCGGGCTTCTGACGATCCGGCAACTTCACATCGCGATGTTGGAGAGGCTTGTACGGAATTTTCCCCAACAGGTGCGAGATGACGTTGAGCCGAGCCCGCTTCTTGTCATCGGAGTTCACGATCCACCACGGCGCCCAATCAGTATCGGAGGCCGCGAACATCTCGTCGCGGGCCCGTGAGTAGTCGAACCACCGCCGGTAGGAGAGCAGGTCCAGCTCCGATAGTTTCCAAATCTTGCGGGGGTCGTCGATCCGGCTCTGGAGTCGTCGTGTCTGTTCGTCCGGGCTGACCTCCAGCCAGTACTTGATGAGCAGTATGCCCGAATCCACCATCGCCTTTTCCACGCTGGGGGTCAACTCCAGGAAGCGAGCACTCTCCTCTGGGGTGCAGAAGGCCATCACCCGCTCGACTCCAGCCCGGTTGTACCAGCTGCGATCGAAGATCGTCACCGTGCCGGCAGCCGGGAAGTGTCGCACGTATCGCTGGATGTACATCTGTGACTTCTCCCGAGCAGTGGGTGCGGAAAGGGCGACTACTTGGAAGACTCTGGGGCTCACGCGTTCGGTGATGGCTTTGATCGTCCCTCCCTTGCCGGCCGTGTCGCGGCCCTCGAAGACAATGCATATCTTCGCCCCAGAGTCCTTCACCCACTCCTGTGCTGCGACGAGTTCTCCATGCAGACGCCGGAGTTCGTGCTCGTATTCCTTGCGCTTCATCTTGTGGTTCCCGTCGGGAGCAGGTTCCACGGCGGGGTCTGAGCCGACAGGGCGTCTCACCCGGCTCAAGTGCGTGGCCGGCATCTCCTCCCGCTCCCCCGTCTTCTTCTTGTCCCGTTGCTTTGTCACGGCCCCACCTCCGTTCGGCCCTACGATCTCATTGGCGCGGTGTGCACTCCCCGACTCAACCCTATTTTGGGCGACAACCGACTGTTCCACTGGACGAGGCGACACAAGTCAATCGACCGTGATTGGACCGGGTCGCTAGATCTGGGTTCCAAAGGGAAGTGGCTCGGATGCTTGAGGTGGCTTGGTCCCAGCCAACAACACGACACCGGCAAGCGCGACCGCCAGGCCGATAAAGGCCGGAGCCAGTCTGTTGCTCCCGTTCGACAGTTTCTCTCCAAACACCGTGATCCCGAAGATTACGCTGGCGAACAGGGTGACCGCATTACTGGACGCCATAGCGGGAGCAAGAAGGCCGGTCCTGAGAGCGGACTGCTGCAGCACGAAGCCTGCGAAGGCCGTTGCGATGAGGGCATAGATCTCCCAGCTGGATAGCAGGCCTCCGATACCGTCACCCACGATGGTCATGAACTCTTTGGTGACGGTGGCCTGAAGCGCAAAGCCCACTCCGGCAGCTGATCCGAACATCAACGCCTTCGTCGCCCCACTTCGAGTACGTCCGATTCTGGCCAGGACGACAACGACGGCGGTTCCCAGGACTCCCGCACCCAACCAGGCGACGGGAGTTGGATAGGACGTGCCCTTTTGAGGCGACCCGACGGAAAGGAAGAGGACGATCCCCACAATGATGGCCACGGCCCCGGTGACCACTCGGCGGCTGATCTGCTGCCCGGTGAAATGCGCACCGAGCGGCAAGGCGATGACAAGGCTGGTGGCGGTCAGCGACTGAACGACGACCAGGGAACCACGATCGAGCGCGGCAGCCTGCAGGACCCATCCTGCTGCCTGGAGGCCGCCACCGACGAGCCACACCGGGCGTTTCAGGATCTGAACCAGGAACCGAGGGTCATCGCCCTCTGCCGGCGCCTCGAGCGCCCCTTTCTGTTGAAGGACACTTCCCATTGCAAAAGCTGATGCAGCAAGAAGCGCCAGGAGAACGGCCATTAACCTCTGCTCTGATTCATGATCCCTGGCTCCGATCTCTTACCCAGGGTCCAACCTGGGATGAGTGTCTCGGCCAAGGAGCGCGAAGCTGTTGCGACTGTTGCGACCGACAGCCTTTAGCGCAACGCGGAGTCTCGCTGAACCTCTCGATCACCCCCGTAGACGGCCAGTGCGTAGATCACGAGCGCGGCGATGAAGATGTAGGCAAATGCCCAAATCGGGTAGTAGGGCATCCACCAGATGGCGCTGATGCCTGCGATCACGGCGGCGACAATGCCGACCCATCGGGCAAAGCCTGAGCCGCCTATCACCAGGAACCCACAGATGATCAGGATCGCTGCCACGACCAGATCCACCCATCCATAGGTCTTGAGGCTGTGGCCGAAGATCGCCGCCTCTAAGTTCGAGGGCAGCACGCCGTGGTAGCGGAACGCCCATATTGCATCGAATACCTTCATGATCCCGGCCCAAATCAGGACTATTCCGGCAAAGAGGACCCAGCCCTCGCCTCGATCATCCACCGTTCGCCTCCCATCTCGGCCAGCGCCCCTATGGACGCGGCACAGTTGCAGCAACCCCAACTGGAGTCTGATCCCATTTTTTGGGATGGACAAGGGTTCTTCGCCGAGTCTTCTTGGAATCGACAAGTGACCAGTTTCACAAGTCCGGAAGACGAGGGCGTTGAAAGAACACAAGGAGCTGACATCGGTGGCCCAGGCGCGAGTCTTCGAATTCGATGCAGACTGAAGCAGCACTGCTCTGGGCACGGGATGACGCCCGTAGTCGATGGGCGAGGACTCGAGAAGGGAAAAGGACCGTGACGGTCTGATGGCGCAAGCCGAACAAACGCCGTCTCCGCGAGACCGATGGCACCTGATTCCCATGGTCGGATGGCTGAGGTCGTATGACCGTCGCTGGCTGAGGGGCGATCTGATTGCCGGCATTACGGTCGCCGCCCTGATCGTTCCGAAGAACCTCGGTTACGCCGCCATCGCTGGGATCCCGGTCGAGAATGGCCTTTATGCTGCAGCCGCCGGCGCGATTCTCTACGCCGTGTTCGGAACGAGTCGCCAGATCTCGACGGGGCCAAGTTCCGGACTGGCAGCCGTAGCCGCAAGCGCAGTTGTAGCGGCCAGGATCACCGGGATTCAGGACGTGGCGTCTTTCGTGGCGACCCTCACTCTCGCCTCCGGGGTTCTCTTCCTGCTCCTTGCGGTGTTTCGAATGGGGTGGATCGCACAGTTCCTCTCTCGCGCAGTTGTCACGGGGTTCCTCTTCGGGGCGGCGATTGATGTGGTCATAGGCGAATTGCCGAAGCTGACCGGGACCGACGTCAGTGGCTCGAATCCGATCCAGGAATTGCGTTCATGGTTCGACTCCCTCGATGCAACCAGTCTGGCGACGGTGCTCGTCGGTGGGATTTCACTCGTCGTTGTCTTTGGACTGCGGGCCGTGGCTCCGAAGGTCCCCGGTGCGCTCGTGCTCGTTGTCGGCGGGCTCCTTGCATCCTGGATCTTCGACCTCGGCTCCCACGGGGTCGCTCTGGTGGGCACGGTACCGAGGGGCCTACCGAGTGTCGCTCTGCCCAAGTGGCAGCAGGTCGGAGACCACGCAAGCACGATCGCTCTCGCTGCGGTAGCGCTCGTACTCATCGGGTTCTCGCAGACTGCCGGTGACTCGAGAACCTTTGCCGCCAAGCACCGGTATCGCATCGATATCAACCAAGAATCGGTTGCTCAGGGGATGTCGAACGTCGGAGCCGGCCTGTTTCAGGGAATGCCGGTCTCGACGAGCCTCTCGGCCAGTTCCCTGAACGACCATTCCGGCGCCCGCACGGGCCTCGCTTCGTTGACGTCTGGGGTGATGGTTCTACTAACCCTTCTCGTACTGGCACCGCTGTTCTCCAACCTGCCCAAGTCCGTTCTGGCCGCCTTGATCATCGAAGCGGTGGTCATGGGAATGATGGACTTGCCCGAGATGCGGCGGCTCGCGAGAGTGCAGCGCGTCGATTTCTGGATTGCGATGGCGGCCATCGCCGGGACCCTGGTATTCGGTGTCCTGACCGGGGTGATGATCGGGATAGGCCTCTCACTGCTATGGCTCGTCTCGGTGGCGACCCGTCCCACCATGCCTCTGTTGGGTCGGGAACCAGGCACGCAGGTATTCAGAGAGGTGGACGAGCACCATGCCGATGAGCAGTTCCCGGGGATTGTTGTCCTTCGGCTTGATGGCGGCCTCTTCTTCGCTACTGCGGACGCCCTCGAGGACGGGGTCCGTGAGGTGGCGCTGTCGACACCCGGTATCTCGTGCATCGTGCTGGACTGCGAGGGCATCGATTTCATCGACTCGCAGGGGTCGGCCAAGCTGGGTGAGATTCTCGAACTGACAAGACAAGCCGAGGTGACACTGAGGCTGGCCCGTGTGAAACCTGAGGTGTACGAGCTGCTCTGGCGCGACGGTTTTCTCGATCGCATAGGTGAAGACAGGATCCACGGGAATGTCTACAGAGCCGTCGAGATGCAAATGGCTACCGCCGAAGTGCAGGATCCCGAAACATGAGGGGGCCTGCCGTGTGCGTCCACCGTCTCACGACGTGTGCCCCTGCACGGGTGTCGAGGCGCAAGGTGGCGAACCCCGCGCGCCAAAGCAGAGCCTTCGGTGGACAGCTGACCGGATGAAGTCGTCATGACCACCTCTGCTGGCGTCCCTGCTGACCAACCGGGCGAGGGAAGCCCCCGACTGGCTCTCCTGCTGGCCATGGCCATGTTCGTCCTGGTGATCGATACGTCACTGATGAACGTCTCGATCTCCGCCGTGATCAAAGACCTGCACACGACAGCAAGCGGTGTCCAGTCGGCAATCGCGCTCGAGGCGCTCGTGTCTGCGGCCTTCATCCTTACCAATTCCAAAATCGGCGACCTCGTAGGGCGGAGACGTGCTTATGTGATCGGCCTTCTGGCCTATGCCGTCGGTGCCATAGCCATGACGCTCGCCCACAACCTGAACACCATCATCATCTTTTGGGCGATCATCGGCGGGCTCGGCGCCTCCCTCCTGCTGCCGGCGATGCAGTCCCTCATCCACGGCAACTTCACCGGGAGTGCCCAGAAGCGGGCCTACGCGCTCGTCGGTGCTTCCGCGGCGATCGCGGCTGCCCTCGGTCCGCTGCTGGGTGGATTCCTCACGACCTACCTGTCATGGCGGGTCGGCTTCGGACTCGAGGCTCTGATCATTGTCGTGGTCCTGTCCCAGATTCGCCTGGTCAAAGATGTCCCTTATACCGGGTCACGTCACATTGACTTCGTCGGCGCGCTTCTGTCAGTCGTCGGTATGGGCGGCGTGGTCCTCGGCATCCTCGTTTGGCAGGAGGGCGGCCAATACGTCGGCCTGCTCATCGCCATCGGTGCGGTGACGCTCGCTGCGTTCGCCTACTGGCTGGTGCATCGTAAACGGCTTGGGAAGCCGACCCTGTTGGACCCCGATCTGTTCAAACACGTGAACTTTCGCATCGGCATATCACAGCAGATGCTCCAACAGATCACCCTCGGCGGCGCAATGATCGCCCTCCCGCTCTTCTTGCAGATGACCCTCGAGTACAACGCCATGCAAGCCGGCCTCTCCCTTGCGCCCTTGTCGCTGTCCATGTTCGGGATGGCCATGCTCGCCGGCCGAAAGGCAGGCCACTGGCGTGCGGCCCAGATCGTCATGACCGGATTCGCTCTCAGCACTGTGGGAATGGCAGGCATCATCCCCTTGGTGCCGAGGGTCGACTCCGGGTGGTACCTGGTGATTCCACTCGTGGTCGCCGGTTCTGGCCTGGGCATGCTCGTGTCGCAGCTCAACAACTTCACTCTCGCTCCCATTGCCGAGGACCGGGTCAGCGAAGCCGCCGGCGTGAACTCCGCCGCGGGCTCATTCGGGCTCTCCTTCGGACTGGCCATCGCCGGAGGCATCCTGCTCTGGGCCCTGGCACTGAGTTTCACCCACATGACCGAGGCCAATCCCGCGATACCGCCGGCGCAACAACAGCAGATCTCAACCGAGCTCGAGCATGACGCAGAGATCATGAGCAATGCCCAGCTACAGCAGCAGATCACCGACGAGCCGAAGGCTGTTCAGACTGAGGTCCTGGCCATCAACACCCGCGCTCGAAACAGTTCCCTACAGCTGGCCTTGCTCGTCCCCGCCCTTGCTTCACTCCTCGGTCTGGCCAACTCGTCTCGCATGCTTCGCCTCCCGGACATCGCTCCCAGCGCAGGTGTCGAAGGGGCGGGCCTCGGATAACTGTTGGACTCACGGTTCTGTTTGCTGGCGTCGGGTCCGCCTCATCCATGAGATTCGGGGCCTGGCCCGTGAGGGTGTGTGGTGGTGGTCAAGCCGGGATTCCTACTGGCGGGGACTGCAGCGCTTTCGACGTCACGATCTTCGATGGTCGGCGCCTCACGGCCGCCGGACTGCAAGCACTTTCGGAACCAGAGGGCGTCTGTCCCTGTTGGAAAATCCTTGACCCGACCGACGAGCTCGTAGCCGCTCCGTTCGTAGAGAGCTCGAGCCTGAAAGTCGTAGGTGAAGTGGACAGTCTGGCGGCATCCGCGGGCCACAGCCTCGGCTTCGGCCGCAGCGATGAGCCGGGTAGCAAGGCCCCCACGCCTGAAGCTTGGGTCCACCCAGAGGCTTTGCAGTTCGCAACAATCGCCCCAGGTCCATCCGCTTATCCCGGCTACGACCGCCCCAGCCGCATCGTGGACGAAGATCGCCAAGTCGACTTCCTCACCGAGTCCCGCGACAGTGGACGCCTCTCTGCGGATCTGTCTCTCTAGGAAATCGACATCCTGTGGATCTGGGCACTCCTCGACATGGAACTCCACCGTGCAGTGAGTATCAGACGTCGACCATCTGCTCGATCAGCGAGACGTCGTCGAAGTACGTCCGATAAGACCGGATCTTCCCTTCGCGGAAGTCGGCCACCGTGGCACCAGGCAACTTGACGCGTCGTCCCGTTGCCTCCACTTCGGCACCCTCACCGAGGATCAGAGGCCCGGTGTGATCGGCTTCTATCAGCCATTCGGCATACGCCTTGTTTCCCACTTCATCGAGTCCTCGGATGAAAATGACGACGTTGGAGAACGCCACCTCGCGGAGGGAGGCGAGCACACTGAGTTCCGCGAGCCCAGACACCGAGGCATACGGCGACCATCCAACGACATCTTCGGTGAACAGGGCGCTCAGATCAACTGTTGCGCCCCCTACTTCGGCTTCGAGTGCCTTCAGGAGCACGTCTTTACGAGATTCACCCATCGGATTCCCCGTCTCTGTCGTCTCGATGTTTCCCAGGACTTCTTGCGATCCGGTTTGAGCTCAGGACCCGAGGACCTTCGCTTTGGCAGACGCGAACTCTTCGTCCGTCAGCGCACCCGACGTGTGGAGCTGCGCAAGGTGCTCGATCTCGTCCGCCGGGTCTGCCGGCTGCGGCGCATATTGGGCCTGGCTGCCCTCGGCAGGGTCCTGATCGGCATATTGTTGTTTGTTGCGGTGATGAGCTATCGCCCCTCCTGCCACCGCTCCAGCGATGAGTCCCCGACGCCGTGTCCGCCGCCTCATTCCCATGGGAGCTCCTTTCCGTCGCTTGACTGACAGAATCGACCCCTTCGTGCATCCTGACCCTAGGGATCGGATGCGTCAAGCGCCAAGGGTCCAGTCATGCAAATCCTCTGCAAGCCGATGATCGAGGCGGGGCCGATGACATGAGGCGCCGCACAAGGACCAAGGCCCTAGAAGGTCGTGGATCCGTGCACGCCGATCAGCCCTCGGGGCCGAAACGGCTTCTGCCTGGTTCCGGAATTGTCCGAGACGCCGTGGAATGCCGAGGATTGGACTTCAGATGACAGGCAGACCTGGAAGGATTGCAGCGTGAAGATCCGGTTGGGAATCGTGCTGTGGATCTTGTCCTGGGTGCCCTATGGCTTAATCCTTGGTTTGTCGGGTCCATCGCTTACTGTCGCATGGACTTTGGAGATACTCCTCGGCATCAGCGGGTTGGGACTCGCCGGCAGCGAGTTTGCCCAAGCGGTCAAGGACAAAGGATGGAAAGGCGCTCCCTCCGTTGCTTGGAACTCGATGCTCCATGGAAGCAACGTCAAGACCATTGACCAAGGGCAACTCAGCAACGCCGACGATTGACCGGCGACGTACACAGCTCAAGTCAGCGCAATGCGCAGGGGATTGCCGGCCATCTGCCTTCGGAGCTCTCAGCCAAGCAGCTTTGCTTTCTGGGCCTCGAACTCAGCGTCCGTGATCGCGCCCTGCTCCTTGAGGTCGGCGAGCTTGGCCAGTTGGTCGACGTTGCTGCTCCCTCCGGCGGTCTCTCTTACGTAGGTGTCGAAGGCCTTCTGTTGCTGCTGGGCGGCGGCTTCGGCCCGCTCGTGCATCTTGCCACCACGAGCAATCAGATAGACGAAGATGCCGAGGAATGGGAGGACGATCACGAAGATGATCCACAGCGCCTTGGCACCGCCGCCCATATCCCGACTCCGGAAGATGTCGCCGAAGATGACGATCAGCAACCAGAACCAGATGAAGAAAATGAAGAAACCAAGCATCGTGCCGAACAAGTCGGCCAAGGGATAGGTATACGCAAGCATTTTCCGCCCTCCTCAGAGCTAGCTACGTCATGAGAATCTAGCCTTCCCCCTTGGACTGTGCGGCGCCGATCCGCCAGGCACAGATCGGGGTTCGCTGCGAGGTCTATTTGAAGTCGGTCCGGTCCAGCCTTGCATTGTTGGCGCCGGCGGCAATCCAACTAACCCCTATAACCTCGGCACCACCGTGAGCCCCGACGATCGCGCCCAGTTGTCCCAGCCGAAACGACCCCCGGGGAAATCGTGGTGCAATGATGTCGAGAAACTCGTCGATGTCGGGCGCACCGCCGTGCATCACTGCAAGATGTTTGATCGGTCCCGCCTGGATCATGAGGTCGTAGAGCATGCGCATCGCCTTCTTCCGGGTCCGAGGTTTGCCCGCCTCTTGGACCACACCACTGCTGATGTCAATCACAGGCTCGATGGACAACAAGGATCCAATCATGGCCTTCGCCCCACCGATCCGGCCTCCTCTCCTCAGGTTCTCCAGAGTGTTCAAGGCAGCGAAGACATGAGTCCTGGGAATGAGTGACCTGACCCGATTTACGACGGCCTCCACGCTTGCAGCACTACGAGCGGTCTGGGCCGCCTCCAGAACAAGGGTGCCGAGTCCACTCGATACGGACCTGCTGTCGACGACGTGGACGGGGATTTGGTCCGAAACGGCGTTCGAAGCTGTCCGAGCTGACTGAAGCGTGTTCGACAGGTCGCCGGAAAGATTGAGACAGACGACCGCATCGGCTCCGGCAGCGCTAGCTCTTTTGAATGCGTGTTCAAAGGCGCCGGGCGATGGGCAGGATGTCTGTGGAAGTTCGCGGGACTGACCCATTCGGCGGTAGAAATCGGTGACGGTTAGGTCGAGACCGTCGGTGAATTCTTCGACCCCGAAGCGGACGTTTAGTGGAACGACCTCGATCTCGAGTTGATCGAGGTCATCTTCGGTGAGATCACATGAACTGTCAGTAACGACGTAAATACCGGGCATCATTAGTGCCTCTCTGACGGCGACTTCCCTATCGTCGCCAGTGAATGAGATTATTGGTAACTGTACAGATCTTGCACCGTCGGCTTCCCGCTGCTGGCCCGGTCCCCCCACACGACTTAGACTCCGTTATTCCGCCCGTTGGAGGTGGGTTGGACTTGACAATCACATCTGGAGTCGTGTGGGGTCCCGTGGCGACGTGGGCCGGTGCCATCGCCACGGTACTGATCGTAATGACTACCGCCTTGGTTGCCTTGGGGTACTTCGATAGCCTACGAGGTCCGCGTATCCGCGTCACCTTCGACGCGACGGAACCTTGGTGCCGTGAAGGGAAGACCGAGGAAGGCGATGCCCTATGGGTACGAATCGGTGTCGAAAACGTTGGGCACGGTCCGGCTCGAGGCTGCCTCGGGCGCTTGATCGGCGTAACCACGAATGGTGCACCGCGGCGAGACGTGGATCCTTTGCAGTTGCGATGGGCCGGGGTTCCGCGCTCTCGCGCCTTCGACCCGATGGACCTGCGACGTGATCAGCGTGAATACCTCAACGTGCTCTGCTTGCAGGATGGGTCGAGCTGGCGACTAGTGACTTTCGAGGATCCCGACTTCGACCCTGGTTTCGCCACCGAGCTACCGCTTGATGCTCGCCACATGGTGCAGATCTCGGTCTTTGCCGACAATGTCAATACGGTTACCAAGTCCCTTATCGCAGAGGCGCGTTCGGGAACTGAGGAGGTGACGCTGGAACTCGTCTGATCCTGAAGAGTGGCACAGCAAGTTGCCCGATCACGCGGGCAAGCGAACTCAGGGTGCCCAATCCCATCCGAGTGTGTCGTGCGACGACGCGATGTCGACGGGCGCAGACCTTTCCGGAAAGCCAAGTTAGAACTTTCAAGCACGGTTACGACGGCAACCGTCAGACACAACCCATCCGGGGCATTCTCGATCAGCAGGATGCGGAGTTCGCCTCGCTACCTAACTGTGGAAAACGGTGGGTGAATCTATGCCGAGGGTCGATTTCCTAAAGTCCTGATCAGGACCCTCGCGACGTGTTCCGCACCCGTGGGCGGAGAATCTCGGCACGCGCAGGGTCATGATGGCGTTATGGCCGACTCAAGGCATCCACCGGGGAGCAGAAGACAGCGGCGCATCCGATCCTTGGGCAAACAGCCCAAGGACAACCTGGACGGGGACACAGCCGTACGTCCGGGACGGATCGAAATTGTCATACGAAAGGCCGACAGGTTCCAGCAAGGCCACGGTGTGCTCGGCTTCCCTTTTGCCGTCTGGCAGAAGTTCGGCAACGATCAGGCGGGTAGCAAAGCGGCGCTCATCGCCTACTACGGTCTGTTCGCACTCTTTCCTCTCCTGCTCCTGTTCGCGACCATTCTTGGCTATGTCCTACACGACAACGAGAGGTTGCAAGACGATCTCATCAACAGTGCCCTCGGAAGCTTCCCGATCATCGGCCCTCAGCTGAAGTCGCACACTCGCGGTCTCGCCGGTAGTGGCTCAGCACTGGTTATTGGAAGTCTGCTTCTCCTCTACGGCTCGATCGGGCTCGGGATGGCGACCCAAAGTGCAATGAATGTGGTGTGGAACATTCCTTATGTCCGCTGGCCCTCGATCTACTTTCGTTACCTGCGAGCGCTGGCGGTGCTCATTCTGCTCGCCCTCTCGACCGTTGGCTTAACAGTCCTCACGGGGTTTGCGACCCTCGTGTCCCATGGGTGGACAGCCACAGTGCTGTTGCTGGTCGGATCCCTGACGATGAACTGTTTCCTCATCCTTGTTGCCTTCAACGTAATGACGGCCGACCCCCTGCGCTGGCGCGACACCCTCCTTGGTGCGGCGTTGGCGGCCGTGTTCTGGCAGATCCTGCAGCTCATCGGGAGTTGGTACGTCGGTCGCGAACTACAGCACGCTAGCAACACCTATGGCTTTTTCGGCATCGTTATCGCCTTGCTGACATGGATCTACCTGGGCGCACAGCTCTTCCTGCTCGCGGCAGAGACGAATGTCGTTCACCGTTACCAACTCTGGCCGCGCTCGATGACCCAGCCCCCGCTTACAGCCGCAGACAGAGCGGTCTTTGAGCGTCTCGCGGAAATGGAAATCCGCCGCCCTGAGGTCCGAGTCGAAGTTGGCTTTACGCCCGAGGCGGATCGCGATCCGCTCGAGGCAGCGACCGGCTCGGTTGGTGACGATCCATCCTGACCGGGTGCGAATCCTCATTGGATCATGATTGGCCCGCTCATCCGGCGAGCCATGGATGGACAAGAATTGTGGCGGCGTCGGATGGTGGACGCTGCTCCATCTGTAAGAAATTGTGGGCGTGGCTGCACCAGAAACGACAGTATTGTCAGGTGGAGGAGGAGTGGATCACCGATCACTCCGAGTTCGGGTCGCAGGTGGCCACCCCGTTTGAGGTGCACACGAACTGGGTTCTTCGCCCGACCGACCAGTCCGTCCCCTCAGCCTGGCGGATATCCAGCGTCATGGTGGCCCCAATCCCCGTGGGGCTACTCAGATGGAGGACTCCGTAGGTGTTCGGTGTCCCCCGGGTTCGATGGCTGAGCGTCGTACCCGAGCCCACGGCCGCTGCCCAGTGACGGCCACGTTCGTCAAGAGGCACGACATGAATCGATGCCACATGAGTGTGCCCGGACAGCAGCACGGCCACGCCCGCGTTGGCGCAGGCCTTGAGGAGAATACGCCGACCCACCAGCCGCGCGCCCTCCTCCGGTAGGACCGGGTGGTGGGTGACCAGAAGCCTCCATGCTTCGGTGGAAGCGCCCTCGAAGGCATCGCGAACGATCTCAGCTTGCCTGGGGGAAACATGCCCCGACTTCCACCGCCATGCCGGCATTGTGTCGAGGCCCACGGCTATCAGACCTGGGAGTGCTACCACGGGGTCGAGGTCGGGGGTGATGTAGCGCTCGTACCGCTGAGTCTCCGTCATAAATCGTCTCGGAAGATTGAACAGCGGGAGGTCGTGATTCCCCACGACCGTGAGTAGCGGCACAGACAATCGGTCTAGAAACGATCGCGCCTGTTCGAACTGTTTGGGTCGCGCCCGCTGTGTGAGGTCGCCGGAGATGACCACGAGATCGGGCTGCTGCTTGGCGACATCGGTGAGGAGAGATTCGACCAGTGTCTCGATATGGGCACCAAAGTGGATGTCTGACATGTGGACAATAACCACCACATCATCACTATCGCATGCCGTGACGTGCGGTTGCGTTGGCAATTGTTCGGGCGACAGCTGATCGGGTTGTGAGGTTCGGCACTCGATCACGCAGCAGGGTTGAGTTCAAAGTGCGCAGCTTTGCATCGCCTCGTCGCTAAATCAGTAACCGCTCGCACTGAGGCGTCAAAGGTCGACCGTGTCAACCAGAAGAGTCAAAGCACACGGGAGTCTTGGAACAAGGTCAAATGGGCGACGTGGCTGCACCCGCTCGGAAAAGGATCAAAATCCTCACCGTCCCCTCAGGTGGCCCGCCAAACCTCGGAGGCTCGATGCGGATGCCCAAGAAGGGTGCTCACCGAAGAGTCGAGCATGCTCCTCGATCACCGCCCGCCATGCTCCGCGGAGGTCTTCATCGCCGTGTGCTCTCGCCACTTCCAAAATCGCACAGCGCGAGAGCCGCACATTTCGGACAGGGTGCCAAGGTCGAGCCGTGTCGAGAGACGCCAAGATGAGCGGCCAGAGGGTCTGTCCGATATCGTCCAGACTTGGTCGTTGACCGTTCGCGCCACGTGCGCGATGACCTCGTGTACCGACTTCGGGTGATCAGACACCAATGCTCTCCCGCCAGCCACGCAGCCGCTTCCATTGCACACACATGGCCATCATCCCGCCGGTGTGCCCCGCGGTCCAGACGGGGCAGATGGTCGGGAAATTCCAAGAGGTTTGCTCCGCTTTCCATTGCGACCCCCTTCAAGCCGACAGCCCCTCTCACCTGCTTGGAACCGGCGATCCCGTTCGGAGTCCCGTTGGTCTGTGAAATGGATCACTTGGCAGCATCTATTAGTCGGGCCGGTCGAGCTAGGTCCCGCCACCACGTGAGACTCTCTTCTGCCCGCACTGTGATTTCCAGGGGCATAGCCCTTCTCTCCCTGGCTGGTTCAAACTGGCGATCGGGAAAGGCGTGCATTCCGCCCACCGACGGGGCGACCCTGACGACCGCAGGGAATGTCCGGTGGCGGGGAGCAGCGTCCGCAGAGCTGGAACGGCCTGTCGCCAACTCAGCGCACACCTCTTTTGAATCCCCGCTCCTATTGACTGACAGGTCATACACCTACAGACTCAAAACAGGACTGCATTTCCGTCCTCGCCGTCAAAGGACCAGGAGGATGTCATGCCAATCGACACGTTCATGGCCTACTCAGGCACATACCCCAGCGTCGAGGACGCCCTGGCCGACTATGACGCCGTCCACGAACTCCACACCGACGTCCGGCTGATCGACGCCTACGACGCAGCGGTCGTGGAGCGAAAGGCTGATGGCAAGGTCAAGATTGTGAAGAAGCACGAGACACCCACTCGAGTTGGCGGCGTCGCTGGTGCGGGAGTAGGTCTGGCCACGGGTCTCGCTATCGCACTGTTTCCGGCCGCCGCGATCGGTGGGGGACTCCTTCTCGCCACCGGCGGGGGTGGTGCGGTGCTAGGTGCTTTGGCGGGCCATGCCGCGGCCGGGATGAGCCGCAATGACCTCAAAGAACTGGGAGAAGGTCTGGACAGCGGTCAAGCCGGACTTATCGTCGTCGCTGTGTCGGATATCGGATCCAAAGTGGAGGAAGCGATGAGAAGGGCGGAGAAGATCCAGACCAAGGAGTTGAGGGCCGACCGGAAGGCCATTGAAGCGGACGCAAAAGATTGAGGTTGAGGCTGTTGCCATAACAATCCGGATCGCTCCGGGTACCAGCAGGCACATCCTCCGAAGTGGACCGCTAATCGGTGCGCCGACTCGCCGGGGCGGCACTTCGAGGCCTGGCACCTGGGAGCGGTGCGCATCTGATCAATGCCGCGCAGTCATCTCACCTCAGACCCCTTCGACGGCCTCAAGCCGCCCGGACCGGATCGCTTGTGAGAAGGACTGGTAGTCCTTCTCGTTCTGGTCGGCATAGCGCTCGCAGAAGTCGGCGATCGATCGGTCGAACTTGTCGCTCTTGCCTAGATACGCCGCCAGCGCCACGGCATCCCCCGATCTAGCGTGGGCCCTAGCCAGCGTCCATCCGCAGATTCCGGCATAGAAGCCGAGGACGACCGGGGTCATCAGCTCGACGAGGGCAGAGCCCTTCATGTCCCGAAGCTGCCGCCAGTAGAGATGGCGATTTTCCTCCACTCCCTTGGTCCATCCGAGATAGATGTCGCTGGCTGCCTGCATCAACCGCTGTCCTTGAACGACCCGCTCACCTGGCTCTGTGAAGCGGCTCTTGGGAAGGTGGTCTTCGAGCACCGACGCAGTTGCTTCCTTGACTTGGAGGAACAGCGGGTCGCGCTCATCGCGCCCTTGGAGCAGGACAATGAATGCACGAGTGCCGACGCTCCCGACACCGACCACCTTGCGGGCCAGGTCGACGATCTCGAAGCGCTCCAACAGTTGGCGCCGATCCTCCTGCAATGTGGCCCGATAGGCACGGAACTGCTGGTGGACCACCTCTTCGATCTCGTCAGCCGAGTAGCCATACATCGCTTCGAGGTCCCGGGCCGGGATCACCACGGGCGGCTCACTGACGATCCGGTACCGACCGTCGACAACCTCGCCGAGCTTGGACAACGCTTGGAGACTGTCGCGTGCGTGGGCCTTCTCCGCGTTCTTCCTGGCCCGTTTGGCCGCCTCTTTTACTTGGACCGTTTCCCGTTTGTTCCGCGTCCCTTCGGTCAAAGTGCTGATTGCGCCCATGATCTCTTCCTCGGTCAGGCGCGCGTACCAGATGTCCATATTGCGCATCTCGGCGAACTCGGCGATGGCCTGGCGGTAGGCCGTCACCGACAAGAGTGTCGTCGCCGTGATGTCGGCGGCGCTGAAACTGTTGTTCCGCCCAGCGATGGTGAAGCTGGCCGCCATCCGCTTCACGTCATACTCGAACGGACCCGGGAGGGTCTCGTCGAAGTCGTTCAGATCGAAGAGCAAGGTTCGCTCCGGCGATGCGAATGCGCCGAAGTTCGATAGGTGCGCGTCGCCGCACAATTGCACGTTCAGGCCAGCCGTGGGGCTCTCGCTCAGGTCGGCCGCCATGAGCTTCGCTGCCCCCCGGTAGAACGTGAATGGCGACACAAGCATCCGCCCATGACGCACGGGGACCAGATCCGGCTCCCGGGTCAGATTCTGAGCGTTGAGCAGTTCCACTGGGTCCCGGCGATTGGGGGACGGGGCCCACCCAGCATGACCCTTGAGCGGCATCGATCCCCGCGCCGCTTTGCCTTGAGCTCGACGATCACTGACGCTGGGGTGGCTGACCTTTGTTATCGACATGTTCCCACTCACCTCCGATGTTTCGGTGACCAGCTTGAGCGACGGCCAGAGGAATTCCCAGGGCGAACTTGGCCAACATATCCCGCGCTCTGAACCTCACGGACAGCCAACGACTACGAAGCCGGGTCACTTGGCAACCTAGAGGGCGCATCAGCACCTCAACCAGGATCGAACGCCCCATTCCATGCGCGAGTCCTTACAGAAAGGGAACGACGACCAGCAGGTCCACACGCCCACATGTCCGGTCGTCGGCCGATCGTCAGAGTCCCGTGTCAGCTGGAGCCGATTCCTCGTCGGGGTCCACCCGGGGTGGACCTTTCGCCCATCTCGGCTGTCGAAGGATGTTGATTGCGCCTGACAGAACCAGGACACCGACGACAGTCCTGGTTGGAAGTCTCTTGGTCCGGCTGCTCGTATCGTTGAAACGTCGTGTGAAGAACCACACCCCAAGGGGCAAGAGCGCCAAGAAGAGCGCACGAATGATGGCAGCGGCCAGGACGGAGGGCGGTAGCTCGCCGTACCACCCCCACTTGCTTGGCTGACCATCCACCACCTGATCCTAACGAGGGGTTATCGGCGAGGCGTCCCGGCACCCCGACCGTCGGACGACTGTGGGATGGGCGGCCGAGGTTCTTTGCATTCGTGTTGCCCTTGCCCCAATGTGTCACTACTGTGAACTCCGACGGGGGTGAGCCCGGCGCAGCCGGGCCGTGGCGATTCCATACAGAGGTCGGTGCTATGGAAGAATCCTCGACTCCTATGACGTGCCCGAAATGCGAAACGGTGGGCATTCCGATCCTTGTCGTCCGAGGCACAGGAGTCGTCAGTGGCAGGGTCAGTCTGCAATGCCGGGCCTGCCGAACCGAGTGGCCCCCAGAACAGGGGAACGAACGCCAAGCTTCCTAGTGCGCTGGCCAGTCCACTCCGACGCTCAAGGACGATCGAGTTCGTCGCAACAGGTGTCGCGCACGGTGATGGAGGCAACCTCCCCGATTTCAACTCCTGCTGACCCCGACCTCAGGGCCGGTTGCGACCGCCCCGCGGGGAAGAAGAGGAACAAGTGATACGACCCTGATAGGCCGTTTCAGTGTGATCTGGACAGGTGTAACCGAACGGACGGGACCACGTCCACCCATCTTCGGCGCTGACAACAGAAAAGGCATCTTCACCCGAGGCCAGAGGCAAGGCGTTGCGGCATTCGTCGGCATCGCAGCGAACAACTGGTCCAAATTCGACTCCCATCGTTATTTCTCCTCAACTCAACAACGATTTCCGTACCTCACTCTCCCAGCAGAGGGTAAGAATGCCGCTTCACAAGGAGTAAGAAATGGGTAAAGACCAGCCTGGTCTAGGCAATTCGGCGCGATCGGAGCGCACCCCGGTTACTGGGACTGTGACCGCGTGATGAGTATCGGCCCCGGACACAGTGGTGCGATGGTCGGAACCCTGTGGTGGTGGTGGGCTACCGACATAACCCAGTCACCCAGGGGTGATGCGATAGCCAGCCGAACCAATTCACACGCTAATGCTCGCGATTTCACACTTTGTTGTCGGTGCAACCAATTCCGCGAAATCCCACCGCATCGGATCCGGCCGCCCGCTGATTAGGGAGCTTGACCGAAATCTTGGTTCCAACCTTTTGTGGACCTCCACTGTCTGCGGAGTCGGTCCGTTCAACTTGCTCACCGGCAAAGCCGCACACCGCCAAGGCCTGCTCGAGACTGATCTTCGACGCTCAAATCAAATTCGATTTTTCGCTTGACGCGCACGTGAAGCGATGGTATCGATGTGTCGCGGGACCTTGCTGTAGGGGATCCCTGTGTTTCGATTTCGGCGGAGGAGTCGGCGATGGCGCGCTGCAGCGGGGCAGTAGCTGTTCGACTGATAATGGTGGCATCGGTACTGACGGCGATGATTATGCCCGCCACCGCCGTCCAGGTTCTGACGGCGCGGAGCGCTGGTGCTACATCGCTTGTCGATGGAAGCCCGAGTGGAGGGGCGTCCGCTGCGAGTTTCTCCGCGAGCCCCGTTTCGCTTTCATTCCCCGATCAGCCGGTTGGAACGGATAGTCCGGTACAGACCATCGTGGAGACGATCGGAGCGGGGTTCCAGTCGGGAAGTTGGACCCAATACCCGGCATTCGACTTCTCCATCAGCGGATGCGGAGGCGGAGACACTGTGGTAGGGCCGGCGACGTGTGACATTTCGGTGTTCTTCGACCCGACTGTGACGGGTCCGAGTAGTGGCACAATGGATTTATTCGAAAACCCTGTCGGCGGCGGGCCCACGGTTGCCGCGATCACCCTCAGTTTCGCGGGAACCGGCGTTGCCCTATCGGCAGATCCAAGTACGGTCACCTTCAGTCCCCAAAACCTCAAAAGTTCGAGCACCCAGACCATCGCCATCACGGTCGGCTCCGGGTTCTCCTTCAGTAGCTACTCCCTGCCAGGGTCGACGCCATTTTCGGCCACCTCCAATTGCGCCGCCAGTATGACAGCACCTGGAACCTGCCTAATAGACGTTACCTACACACCCACTTCAGTGGCAGCTGTGAATTCCGTGTTGGCAATCCAGTGTCCGGAATCCAACGATTGTGGGCAACCTGGGGCAACGATTGGAGTGTCCCTTGTAGGCCTAGGTGGAATTTCCACATCCAACACCTCCACCACATCCAACACTTCCACCACATCCAACACCTCCACCACATCCAACACTTCCACCACGTCCACCACTTCCACCACATCCAACACTTCCACCTCACCCACCACTTCCGCCTTATCCACCTCACCCACCACTTCCATCTCATCCAAGAAGCGCCCGCCGGTGGGGAAGCTGCCGTACACGAGACCTGGAACTGGTTCTTTCCTGGTTCAACCTTCCTCCGGGCCACCGGGCAGTGGCCTAGTCATTACGAGGAGGTTTCACCACTCGCCTTGCCCTCAAGAGTTCATCTTCTTCGATCACCAGGAAATTGGCGAAAGCGTGATCTCGAACTCCCGTGATCTCACGTTGCGCAACCTCTTCGTGCCAGGGGACGCCACGCCGGGCCGGCACATAGTCACCGTCGCGTGCACTGCATCTGATACGCAGCCGCTTCACCAGCAAGCGTTTGTCGTCACGTCAGACGGGAGTCATCCGATGGCATTCGATACGTCCATCAACTACCCCAGTCAGATTCTTGTGGATGTCCGTTCGCTGAGCACATCCGCCGTGTTGACAATTGGCCTGCTTGCTCTCGCGCTCATAATCGCATTGGGTTTCCCAGCCGAGTGGTTCAACGACACTTACAATGAGAACAAAGACCGCATAGAAGGAGCTGTCCGGCGCATTCTCCACTTGGCCCAAGGGCCTGAGCCGGATCGAACCCGTCTGAAGCGAAACGTTGCGCTCATCGGATTCCTCCTCGCCGGAGGCCTTCTTACCGCATTGCTCAGCCCCGGCTTCGGTATCAATTTGGTCGTCACTATGGTTCCTATCTGGGGCTGTCGCCGGACTCGCAGGAGTGCTTGTGGGATTCAGCTTGCCGACGATCATCTATGGGCGCACCCATGGGTACGACGGAAAGTACTATGTCCTGGTCGGATCGGTTCTCGTCGCGATAATCTGCGTGGTCCTATCTCGGTCTCTTCACTTCCAACCCGGTTATCTTTACGGGCTCATCGCCGGATTCGCGCTGACATCCGAACTCAGTCCCAAGATCGACGGACGACTAGTGGCGACCTCGGCCGCTACTACGCTCGTTCTGAGCTTCGTCGCATGGGTGGCCTGGGTTCCAATAGCGACGGCGGCCGCCCACGGTAGACCTCCGTCAGCGCTACTCGTCTTGGAGTCGGCACTCGCTGTTGTCTTCGTCGGTGGTCTCGTAGCTATGACCTTCGGTCTGCTTCCCCTACCGTTTCTGCCCGGTCGGAGTGTCCTCGCCTGGAGCCGAACGGGCTGGATACTGCTGCTCAGCCTTGGCACTTTCGCATTTGTAAAGATATTGCTACTACCGAACCGCGGATTCGTCGCGCGCTCCAGAATGTTCGACCTCGTTCCGGTCTTCCTCACTTTCGGCTGCTTCGCACTTATCTCCGTGTTCTTTATGGCCTATTGCAAGTTACGACCGGAGAAGGCAGCGCGATTTCGCGGAGTCGGTCTACGAAGACGCCCGCGGCCGAGTCCCTCTGAGAGCAATGCTCTAGCCCGGTTCGAGCACACCGTGTCTGGCAGAGCCAGGGATCGGGCCAGTGGAGAACCTGAACCGAGAGAACACGTTCCAACCTGAAGGAGTGCATATGCCACAGCAATACAAACTAGGAAAACTACCCGCCACCAGGCTTGTTGGCGTCGGGATGCTCAGGGATTATGTGGAGGGTAAGTTGCCAAACCCGCCGAGGGCGGTTTCTGTTCCAGATGCGAGCTATCCCATGGACGGCAACGACACGTTGGGTGACTGCACCATCGCCGGGGTAGCCCACTTACTTGCCGCTTGGGATGTCGAAGTCAAGGAGTCGCTGCCGGTGCCAGACCAAGCACAGGTGGTATCGACGTACGAGCAGCTGACCGGCGGGCCCGACACCGGGCTCAACGAAAGCGTTGTTCTCGCGAAGTGGCGCCAGAGTGGTCTGTTTGGCAACCAGATCGACGCCTACGCACCCGTTGACTACACCAGCATCATCGAGTTGCACCAGGCCATCGCTTACTACGGGGGGGCCTACCTGGGAATTGCCTGCCCCGAATCGGCTCAGCAGGACTTTAGCGAGGGGACACCGTGGGTCTATGACCCGAGCTCGCCGATCGAGGGAGGCCATTGCATTGTGGCGCTCGGGTACACGTCGAACGCGATGCTCTGCTCCACGTGGGGTGGCATCGCTGAGGTGACCTACCCGTTCCTCGCCCACTACCTGGATGAGAGCTGGGCCGTGATCTCTGAGCAATTCATGGAAGCCGGCGGCGGGCCACGGTTGGACTTGACCGCGCTGCAGGCCGACCTTGACGGGCTCGGCAATTGATAGCTGCTCCTTTCGCGCCCCTCGGATTGCAGCGGGGTGGTGTGTCTCGAAAGCATGTCCGTCAAACCGGGGATGCTCAAGGCATGGTGGTTGAGCTCCGTAGCTTTCTGTGGTTCTTACCGGAGGGCAGACCCCGACGGCTTCCGGTTGTCAGCGAGCCTGCCGTTCTCGGCCACAGTCAGAGAGCATTGACTTGAGCTAGAGATTCTGGCGCCCATGTCTTGATTTGAAGCCCCGACTCGTTCAGAATGAGTTGTGAACGGCGGATTGGCGGAGTTGATTGGGCCTACTGTGCATTTAGAGGGCTGCCCTGGATGAAGGCGGAAGCAATCATGAACCGAGCGCGTAAGCCCTTTTTGCGGTGGTCGGGCCCCGCCGCACTTGCCGTCCTACTCATGATTCCACTTCTCACATCATGTTCCGGATCGTCAGCCGCGGGCGGACTGGTGCTAGGCCAGCTCTTGGGGCAGCTGACTTCAGATGTGCAGAGTGTGATTCAAACTGCAGATAATTCTGCAAGTGGGTTGGAGAATTCGGCAAGTGCCAATGTCCAGCAGGCTATTGACAATGCGACCTCTGCTTACGACTCCTCATTGAACCAGACTGTCAGTAGTCTTACGGGGGTCGAAGCCTCCACAGTGGATGAGCTTCAATCTTTGGTTCAAGACCTATCGAACAACCTAAGTACGGTGCTTATGAGCACAATTCAGGGTGCTCAACAGATAACGAACACCCTACCATTCGCTCACCTAGATCCCCAGGTAACGACCTACACTCCACAGTTCACCGCAGCATCATCCGGCAGTTCGGGGACGACACCTTTGACAGTCTCAGGGAATTTCTATTACAACGACCAGAGCAGTCTCACGCCTACCATCTCCGTTGGCGGGCTCACGCTGCACCCTGTCGAAAACACTACTCAACAACTTGGATTTTCAATTCCGAATAACCAGTTCCCCGCTCCGGCGTCAGGTCGATTTTCCACTGTGACGCTAGTGCTGACGGTTCCCTACAAAAGCGGGCTGATTTTCCAGCACGTCCAGCCTGGTGTCTTTCGCCTTTTAGTCACCGCGCTTCCGACGAGTCCCGTGACTAGCCTGACGCTGACAAATACCACGAACTCCTCCTACACGGAAACGCAGCAGGTGACGAAGCCTCCTAGCGGTTGGTACCAGCAATCGAATCAAGACTGTACTACTCACACCAACGTTCCATACCAAGCATATCCAGATCCGGGCTGGACGATCGATACGGGAGTCGTCCCGCAGATCAAGTATTTGTACAATAAGAATCCGGGTGAACAATCCGTGACGGTAACTTCGTATGCACCCAATGAGATCGTGATTCAGGCGACGACAATAGCAAATTGCTTCTTGGGTGAGAGCGTAAATTCCGGCGACATCAACTTTCAGGTTTCATTCACCGAGCAGCAAACTGTGAATAATCCACAGGTGTCCAATACTCCAATCAGCCTTAACTGGGGCGATCAACTGGACTACTTTGTGAACCCGGGATGGGAGATGCAATCCACACTCTTTAATGGAACTCGACTAGATTTCACTTCGGCAAACAACACGAACCCTTACCTGAGCGTTGGACTGACTGGTTCGAACTCGATTCAGGTGTCAGCTCCCAGCCCAGCGCAGGTGGCGAGTATTCCATAGGGGAGGGTTGATGCCTTGTCGCTCCATCCTGTGTCGACCGAATTCTGTTCGGACCGAATGTCTTGGGCTTTCAAGAACCTTGTGGGCGGAGGAACGGAGTCAACTTGATTATTGCTCACGTTGACGTTCCGATCATTCCTGATGTGATCGGCCTCTAGATCTCCTTGGTCCCCAGAACTCTGGATCTTGTGACAAGTTCCGTGAAGCGCACAATCAACAGCGAGAAGGATTTCGTACCGTCCCACCTGCATTAACGACCTAACGGCGCCAGTGATCGGCGAACGGTCGTCCTTCTGCGAGAAGAGCGGAACTTCGCAACCCTCGGCTCGCGCGCCCCTGGGGGGAGGCCGCGAGGGGGCCTGCCTGTAGGGCACCAATATCTCGATCGTGGCCCGAGATCTCGACCGAGGAATCCACGGTTGCCGCGCGACGCAGTAGTGAGCTGATCCCCCGGTAGTGGTCCAGGCGTTGTGCGGGTCCAATGCTCCAAACTGGAGCGAAGGAGGACCGCACCATGGCCAAACGTCGGAGGCATACCCCCGACCAGATCATCCGCAAGCTCGCCGAAGGCAACAAGCTCCTGGCCGGCGGGGCCGAACTCGACGAGGTCTGCAGGCACCTGCAGATCGCCGAGTCGACCTGGCACCGCTGGCTGGCCCAGTACGGCGGCATGAAGGCGAGTGACGCCAAGCGCCTGAAGGAGCTCGAGACAGAGAACACCAGGCTGAAGAAGCTCCTGGCCGAAGCCGAGCTCGACAAGGCGATGCTCAAGCCTTCTCGAGGCGAAGGTGCTCATCGAGGACTGGCGGATCGACTACAACATGAACCGACCACACACTGCCCACGGCGACCTCACCCCGAACGAGTTCGCCGAGGCTTGGATCAACCGAAACCAAGCAGTGCCCGCATAACAACTGGACCATTCATCGGGGCCCGCTCAGTAGCCCGATGCGACCCTACCTCCGAACTGACTTTCCGCAGCCACGAGTCATTGCCTTCCAGTCCTTCCCCGTACCGCGGTGAACTGAGTTGCCCGTCGAGGATTCCAACTTCAGTGCTGGGCCCCAATCTTCTGGCTATTCGGCCACCGGGTGGTACTGATGGATGAGACCACCGAGCACGTCGTGGCGAACAACTCTCGGCGACGGAAGTGCAATCTCGACCGCACCGGCCGGTGCTGGCACCTCGAGGTCGATCCCTCGATGGGGCCGCTGTCGGTTGTAGTGGCCAACGTATTCCCTAAGCACCCGTTCGAGGTGGCCCCGGCCCAGAATGAGCGTCCGGTCCAGGCACTCGGCCCTCACGGTCCTGACCCAACGCTCGGCATAGGCATTGGCCCGAGGGGAACGGACCGGGGTCTTGATCACCCGGATGCCCTCGGAGCGGAAGATCTCATCGAAGCTGGCCGTGAACTTGGTGTCCCGGTCCCGAATCAGGAACTTGATACTCCGACCGCGCTCGACCAGTTCCCCAACGAAGTTGCGAGCCACCTGGGTCACGAATGCACCCGTCGGATGTTCTGTGATCCCGAGGATGTGCACCTGCCGAGTCGACAACTCGATCACGAACAGCACATAGAGCTGTTTGAGCGACACGGTATCGACAGTGAAGAAGTCCGTGGCCAGCACGCTGTGGACCTGGGAACGAAGGAACTCCGACCAGGTCGGTCCGCCCCGTGGAGCGGGCCCGAAGCCAGCTCGGCGCAGGACTCGCCGCACCGAAGTCGCCGAGGCCCGCATCCCGACCTTTCGTAGCTCGCCCTGGATGCGGACACATCCCCAACTCCGGTTCTCCCGGCCGAGACGGACGATCAGGTCGACCAGCTCGTCGCTCAACGGAGGTCGACCGGGGCCACGGCCCTTCCTCCACCGACGCCACTTGTGTTTGGCCGCATTCCGGTGCCACCGGAGCAGCGTGTCAGGGGTGACCAGGAAGGAGCGCCATGGGTGGCGAGAGAGCAGTCGGCTGAAGGCAGCAAGGATCGCTCGATCGGCGGGCCGGTACCGGACCCGGGCGTGGAGCTGCCGCTCGAGAACACGCACCTGATGGCGGCGCACCATGATCTCGATGTCCTTGTCCGACTCCGTGCGTCGGGAGGACACGACGAGGCCGAGGAGCCGACACAGGCCGAGGTAGAGGAGCGAGAAGGCCACGTCGGATCATGCTGGACCCCATGGAGAAGTGCCAGTCCACGGACACAATTGGCATTTTGGTGCCCTACAGCTCGTAGTGGTTAAGGCGTATCCGGACCGGGAGTTCTCCTCACAGCTCCTGGCCTGCGCTCTACCCGCCGGCGACACCGCGGCCTGCAAGGCTGCCATCGAGCTCTTTCTTACCCAGACTCCCGTGGTCTCTCACTCTGCGACCGTGAAAGACATAGTTCAACGGATTGCCTTCCCGCTCGACGGCTAACGGTGCCATCTGGCACAAGAGAAATCGGGAACATGCCTGGGGTAGCGTCGCTGGTATGAATCAGGCGGTGGTTCGGAGGTTGCTTTTCGCCGTACTGGCAGTTATCGCTTGCTCGGCGACCTTGCTAGCTGGACCGACGGACGCGGTGTCGGCCCAGACATTTGCCGGGGTTTCCACTCAGCCACTGGCATTCGGTTCCGCCCAGACCTACGGGCATGTCTCGATCGCGTCGAAAGTCCCATTTGTGGGGATGGCTGCCACACCCGACGGTAAGGGCTATTGGCTGGTGGCCGCCGATGGAGGCGTCTTCGCCTACGGAACCGCCGGATTCTACGGGTCCATGGGGGACAGTTCCCTGGCCGCACCGGTGGTAGGGATGGCGACGACGCCAGATGGCAAGGGCTACTGGCTCGCGGCCGCCGACGGCGGCGTGTTCGCGTTTGGAGACGCCACGTTTTACGGATCCATGGGGGGCAAGTTCCTCGCCGGACCGGTTGCGGGAATTGCTTCTCTGCCCGGCGGGAACGGCTATTGGCTGGTCGGCGACGACGGAGGGGTCTTCGCCTTCGGCGCCGCTTCGTTCCTCGGATCTGGCGTCGCTGCCCTGCGAGCCATCAACATCACCGATGTTGCGGTCGGGATAGCGCCGACACCCGACGGCAAGGGCTACTGGCTGGTGGCTGACGACGGGAGTGTGCTTCCTTACGGCGACGCCGGGTCGTACGGGTCAATGGCTGGCACCAAACTGAATGCCGTCGTTGTGGGCATGGCGGCCACACCCGACGGCAAGGGCTACTGGTTAATTGGAGCCGACGGAGGGGTCTTCGCGTTTGGAGATGCCAGGTACTTCGGATCGACAGGAAGCCAGCAGGTATTCAGTCCGGTGGCCGCCATGGCTCCGACTCCGAATGGCGCCGGCTACTGGGTGCTGACCTCAACGCCACTCCCTCCGCCAGGAGTACCTCTGCTTGGCCGTCCGACACCGGTGGGCTCGTACTCTTGGCCCGCAGGCTTCGGGCTAGTCGAGCCGAGCAGCTTCTCCTTCGGTACCGGTAATTCTGGTGTCGAGGGGATCGAATGGAGCTCCTGGGGCAGTCCCGAGGCGGTCGGCACCGGATTGGCCGGGTATGTGGCTCCAGGAGAGTTCGGGTATCAGGCAACCCTACAGACGGCCACCGTGGTTGCATTCGACCTGGGGAACTGCGGCGGCCAACTCATGTACCAGGCAATCGAGTGGTATTTCCCTGAGGACGGCGGCAGTTTCAACCCCAGTCGATCTCTCAACATCTGTTCGGGAGACTAGATCAGAGCTCTCACAAGACACCGACCCGTGGTCCACGCCCAGGTCCGACCTGGACGCTAACGACCGATGCGTGAGCGATTGGCCTCGTAGGTGCTCGGTGGGCCAGGGATCGTCGGAGTGTTTCGGCCCAGTCCTTGCGACGACCGATTGAATCGGTCCAGCTCTTCCTCGACCCGCGTGAGGCGTTGACGAACCAGATCACGATCGGCCACCGTGAGTTCACGCTCGCACTCTTCGACCAGATCGCACAGTTGGAGATGGGCCTCTCGGATCAATTCGACGACTTGGGAGCGGCCGGCTCGGAAGGACTGGCTGACTCGGCCTTCATCGAGCGAACGGAGCTGCTCGGCGTAGGAGGCGGTCTCGGCCGCAAGTGCATCGGCAAGGCCACGGAAGGTCAAGACGGCGGCGATTGTCCAGGTCGGAACTCCGTATAGGAAATCCCTGGGTCTGGACCGACTCGAGCTGTACGCGAAGACCGCTCCGGCGACTGTCATCGCTGCCATGGCGAATTTGGCGGTGGTACTGACCTTGTGCCGATAGAGGTAGGCCAAGGGGATTTCCGCAAAAACTGGCCACATGTAGTTCTGACGGACCCAGCCGTTTTCGTCGAAGGCTTGCGGCGCAGACCGTAACGTCAGAGCCTGTATGAGGCAACCGGTAGCGCAAATCAAGAAAATCCGGTCGTGTGCAGATTTGGTTCCGGTCAGCGTCTGCCTCCTCGCCCAAATGCTGCCAGCGGCAAACCAAGCGACGGGGATGGCGGCTCGACGGGAAGGGACACGACCCTGCGTCGGCAACGCCGGGATCGTGCACAAAGCTGCACCGAGGAGGAGAGCCGCGGCGCTGAGATCAATGGGCGCCACCAATGAGAGATCGTCCTCATCCAAGACGAGACGGTGGTCAGAAATGATTAGTTCCCTACGGGTCCCCACCGCGGAGACAGCTCGACTGTCGGGTACGCGGACAGTCACTGAGCCACGGATGTCGAGATTATCAAGCGCTCGTTCCAGATCGTGGACTTGGGCGGCGCTGAGCAGGATAATTCCATCGTCGGGTGACAGGTCGAAGTCGACATCGAGCGAAAGGTCCGGTTGCAGATTCCGCCGTCGCCTCCAGATGAGGAGGGCGGTTCGAAGGTATGTGGCATCCGCCGTCACCTCTGAGGCCAGCTCCTGTCTCCACGCCGAGAGGACTGCTTGAACGGGCGCACTGGACGAGCCGGAGTGCTCAAGTATTGGGGCCGTCCGAATGAGAATGTCGATGGCGGTGTCGGCGCCTGCCGCCACGCTGCTTTGTCCGGCGAGATACGCTTGCCTCTGCCGAGCTGTGACGAGTTGGTCATGGCTGGATCGGGTTACGGATCGCTCGTGTGCCAGATGCATACGAATGGCTATTCCTCCGATGACTGCGATTCCCTGCCAGCCCATCGTCACCCACTTCGTTGGCAAGCCGTTCTTACGCCGGACCAGGGATGTCACGATGAGGTTGACTCCGGGGACGGCGAACCCGGCCCAACCTGTGCGTACGCCCGCCTCGAGCGCAAGTGGTAATCCCAGGCGAGCGGCCGAGGTGTAGGTCTCACCCTGGACCACGCTCGTCGTGGCCACGTCGGCAGAGTCGATCGCCAGACGGGGCGCCAGTCCGAATCTGTTTGTGCGACTCAGTGCGTACCCTTGGACGAAGTCGAAGGGCACCCGGAGCAACTGTTGGCGCATACGGTGGGAGCTGCGTCCGTCATGGCGCCAGCCGTTTGCAATATCAGTGAAACGGAGTGCACAACGGTAGGCGACATGGAAACGGGCCCGTTGGGAAAGGAGGAGCTGCCCCGCTGCTCCTGCGTCAGGTCGCCGCCACCTCACGCAGATAGCATCGTCTGGGCGTTCCGCATCGTCAAGTCGTCTAGTGGCGCCGGTCCTTCACCTTGGTGGCCCATTCGAGAAATCGCTGAATCTGGGGGAGGGACGGGGCATCCTGTTCTCGGTCGGGAGGGCGTCCGTCGGCGTTCACAGGGTTGAGTCCGGTCTCACGGGCGAATCGAAGGCGGTAGTGCAATTTTGCCCGGGAGCGCCTCCCACCGCCTCCCCCGACGTCCTCTTGGACAGGGTGCCCCTCGGCGTAACGGACCGCCCGGTTGACTCGAGTCGCCTCGGTCACGCCGAGGCGAAAGGTCGTTTCCGGGTCTGATTCCGCGGGTACGCCAGTCCTGGTCACGTCTCCAGCATCCAGGACTGCACCGTAGAGGACGGAAGTGTCATGGAGGTCAAGCCGGTTGTGGAAGAAGTCAGCGCCGGCCTCTCGCATTCTCCGCCGGATGGCGTCGTCGAAGAAGTGGCCGGTGACCACGTGCACTTTGGCTCGAGATCCACCGTGCAGTCTGATCGTCTCAACGACTTCGACCCCCGGGAATTGATCCCCTCCTAGGCGCTCATCAGCGGCATCCACCATCACGACATCGATATCGTCCCACCGTGGGCGGTCCATAGCCTGCACGTGCGTAAATGAATCGACGACTTTGAGCTCCGATCGATCTCCGAGCAACTCGGCGATACCCCTGCGACTCAGGTCATCGTCATCCACGACGACCACTCGTAATGGCCGGATCACTCGACCATTGTAGACCCCGGACGTGCGCGTTCTACGTCGCAGATCGCGCACATTTTTTCTTGTCGATCGCGCGGCGCTCCTTGTCATGCTAGCAGGGACAATCGCACGAGAGGGTCGGCCGGGCAACCCGGAAAGTCGCCATCGACGAGGCGGAGCTCTCTACTAAATATCTTCGGACTGGAGAAAGGGCGGGACTGCTGATGTTGACGAAGTACCGATTTAGTCGCGCAAAGGAGGCGGGCTGATGTTGGCGCGAAAGATGACCATCCCGGGGATCTCGAGGGTCGGCGCCGTGTGCTTGATGCTGGCGCTCGTCACAGTGCCGGTCACATCCCTCGCAGTGATGCCCAGCGGCTCCGTCGGCGCCGCTGTTGCATCGAAGGTGACGACGCTTGTCGTAAAGGTCGAACATGTTCCGGCCGGCAAGGTAGCCGTTGTGAAGGTGCTGGGACCGAGCAAGTTCGACAAGTCGATCCACACGACTACAACCTTCTCCGAGGTTGCCGCTGGTGCCTATTCGATCACTAGCAATCCGATCCCCGCGAGCGCTGGCGTCTACTACGCGACAGATGGGCACATCAAGGTGTCCCTGGCGCGCGGCAAAGTAGGAACGGCTGCCGTCAACTTCATTGACTTCGTGAAGAAGACGACGGTGGTCATATCTGCTCCCGATACCGTTTCCTTTACCGGTTCGGTACTGAAGGTGAAGGGCCAAAAGGACCTGGGCGTCGGTGATGTCCTCGCGAGCGGAGTTGCGGTCGCGTCGCGACATGGCTATCTGATGCAGGTCACGAAGGTGGTCTCGAGGAGCGGCGGAGTGCAGACGCTGGATGTCAAGCAGGCGACGCTCCATGAGGCCTTTGGCGGGGGTGCAATCCAACTCTCCACGACGCTTACCGAAGGCGACGTTCAAGGATCCCCGCGGCTACCTGAGACTGCTAGGGGCGCTAGCCACACCGGGCGAACCCAGGGTCGCCTCCGCTCACTCGACGATGGGCCGGTCACCGAGGATGTCGACAGCCCGCTCGATTGCTCGTTAGGTCCGCCGATCACGGTATCTGGCTCCCTCGCTGTTACGCCAACGATCGACATGACCGTTGATGTTGGTCTGACGGGCGTGAGCTACGCCTCGCTCACCGGAACGGTCGACGAATCGGCTTCCCTGTCAGCAACGGCGGAGGCCGGTGCCGAGTGTGAACTCTCGCCGACGCCGCTCCTCCTCGAACCGATCGACTTTGACCCCATTGTCGTCTTCGTTGGCGTGGTGCCGGTGGTGGTTATCCCGGAACTCCAGTTCTATCTCCAAGGAGACGGCTCGATCACCGCGAGTGTCACTGCTGGATTCACTCAAGAGGCCGATGTCACCGCGGGGATCCAGTACCAGAACGGAAAGTACAGCCCGGTCTCCAGCTTCACCCACAGCTTCTCACCGTCGCCGGTGACCGCAACCGATGCGGCTTCCGCAGACTTCTCCGTTGGCCCAGAGCTTGACCTTTTACTTTATGGCGTAGCGGGCCCAGAGGTGAGCGTCGACGTCGCCCTTGATTTTGATGCCAACACTTCCGACAACCCGTGGTGGACGCTGAAAGGGTGCATTGATGCCGGCGCTGGGCTTATAGCTCCTGTGTTCGACCTCAGCTACACAGATGACGACGTGATCGCGAGCTGCTACGTGCTCGCGCAGGCTCAGGGACCATGGCCCCACAGCCCGGTCACTCCTCTAGTTCAACTCTCGGATCCGGCTGGAACTCCCCAGCCAGGCGACAACACGTATCAAGTGACCGTGAGTATCCCGGCAGGCGATCCAGCCCCGTCGGAAGGTGCAGTGGTTTCCGACGGCAACGGAGCAAGTTGCACGACTCCGACCCTGAGTGGTTCTGGGACGACTTACGTAGGTAGCTGTACCGTTGATGCCGAATCCGAAGACGCTCAGGTCACGGCGACGTATGACGCAAACGGCACGGACCCGAACTACCATGAGGGCAGCTCGAACTCGCTTGATGTCGGCTCCTCACAGCCGGGTCCCGGCACGGTGACTGTGGATGGTCCGGCTGTTCCCTTGGATGTCGCGACCCCCGGCCAGCAGCCAGAGCTGACCTTCACCGGCCAGTACGGAGAGTGGATCGACGTCGTGGCGACGAACGTGACGACGAGCGACTACCAGGGCTGCGCCTGGCTGTACCTGATCGACCCCCAGGGGAACGTTTTGGATTCCGCCTCCGGGTGCGGCACCGGTAGCCCGTTCTCGCTGAGCATCGGACCCGACCAGTTGGACGGCACCGGGACGTGGTCGGTCCTGCTCCGAGTCGACACCACCGCGACCGGGTCATCCGACATAGTCGTGACCACTCCCGCCAGCGTGGGGACGGTGCCCGTCAACGGTGCTTCGACCGCACTCGATGTGACCTACCCCGGCCAGCAGCCAGAGCTGACCTTCACCGGCCAGGACGGAGAGTGGATCGACGTCGTGGCGACGAACGTGACGACGAGCGACTACCAGGGCTGCGCCTGGCTGTACCTGATCGACCCCCAGGGGAACGTTTTGGATTCCGCCTCCGGGTGCGGCACCGGTAGCCCGTTCTCGCTGAGCATCGGACCCGACCAGTTGGACGGCACCGGGACGTGGTCGGTCCTGCTCCGAGTCGACACCACCGCGACCGGGTCATCCGACATAGTCGTGACCACTCCCGCCAGCGTGGGGACGGTGCCCGTCAACGGTGCTTCGACCGCACTCGATGTGACCTACCCCGGCCAGCAGCCAGAGCTGACCTTCACCGGCCAGGACGGAGAGTGGATCGACGTCGTGGCGACGAACGTGACGACGAGCGACTACCAGGGCTGCGCCTGGCTGTACCTGATCGACCCCCAGGGGAACGTTTTGGATTCCGCCTCCGGGTGCGGCACCGGTAGCCCGTTCTCGCTGAGCATCGGACCCGACCAGTTGGACGGCACCGGGACGTGGTCGGTCCTGCTCCGAGTCGACACCACCGCGACCGGGTCATCCGACATGTCAGTTACAGGTTCGGGACCGTAATTCCAACATCACAACTGCATAGCCGAACTCAATCGCCGGTTAGCAGGGACCAGGCTCCACTCAGATACGGACACCAGAATCCGCAGCCAGGTTCGCACTCATGCAATAAGGGCTGCGACCGAGGCGCAGGCAATGGCAGCGGCGCCTTGAAGGCTCGGCGTCCCTCGACAGTTTCAACTCAAGTCTGCCGGCTCCATATATTCCCCTGGCTACGCGGCCACCGGGTGGTACTCGTGGATGAGGCCGCCCAGCACGTCGTGACGAATGACGTTGATCGACGAAGCCGGCGTCGTGAGGGCCCCAGCAGGAGTGGGCATGCCAAGGTTGATCCCCCGGTGCGGCCGCTGTCGGTTGTAGTGGCGAACGTACTCCCGAAGGACCCGCTGGAGGTGGCGATGGCCCAGGATGAGCACCCGGTCCAGGCACTCTGCCCGCACGGTTCTGACCCAGCGTTCGGCATGGGCATTGGCCCGAGGGGATCGGACCGGGGTCTTGATCACCCGGATGCCCTCGGAACGGAACACCTCGTCGAAGCTGGTCGTGAACTTGGTGTCCCGATCCCGGATCAGGAATCTGCTGGAACGACCGCGGTCGACCAGGTCTCCGACGAAGTTCCGACGCCACCTGGGTGACGAAGGCAGCGGTTGGATGTGCGGTGACGCCGAGGACGTGCACCTCCCGAGTCGACAACTCGATTACGAACAGCACGTAGACCTGTTTGAGCGACACCGTGTCCACGGTGAAGAAGTCCGTGGCCAGGACGCTATGGGCCTGGGCCCGAAGGAACTCCGACCAGGTGGGGCCACCCCGTGGGGCAGGTCCCAGGCCAGCTCGACGCAGGACTCTCCGCACAGACGTGGCCGAGACCCAGACCCCGAGCTTTCGGAGCTCGCCCTGGATCCGGACGCATCCCCAGCTCCGATTTTCCCGACCGAGGCGAATGATGAGAGCAACCAATTCGTCGCTCATCGGAGGTCGACCAGGGCCACGCTGCCTCCGCCATCGCTGCCACCTGTGTTTGGTTGCTTCGCGATGCCAACGCAACAGCGTGTCAGGCGTGACCAGGAAGGACCTCCAACGGTAGCGAGTAAGCAGTCGGCTGAGGGCAGCGAGGATTGCTCGATCGGCAGGTCGATAGCGAACCCGGGTGTGGAGCTGCCGTTCGAGAATCAGCACCTGGTGACGGAGCACCATGATTTCGACGTCCTTTTCCGACTCACTTTGTCGACGAGACATGACGAGCCCGAAGATTCGGCACAAGCCGCTGTAAAGGAGCGAGAAAGCCACGCTGGATAATGACCGACGGCTGATGAGAAGGGCCAGTCTGGTGGCCCAATTGAGGCTTTGGTGCCCTACAGGTCGAGTTTGAGTGGAGTTGGGCGACGGTGTTGCTGTGGGAGGCTGCGAGTCTTCCCATTGACCAGTGCGAAGGTGGACGGTCCCCCGTACCTGACGGGACCGCAGGCGTACGAAGGACGGCTGATCGAGGTAAGCGAACGTGATCCGCACGAGGTACCGCTTCTTTCAGTGACCAACCTGGCCGACGTGCCGATTCTGCTCGTCGAGGGGGAGTTGCTCGTCGGTGGGGATCAGGACCGCACGATGAACGGGACCGTGCTCTGCCCTCCGCGGACTCTGATCGATGTGCCGGTCTCGTGCGTCGAAGCGGGTCGTTGGGGATCGAGACGGGCTATGTCCGCCTCGAACAGGCATGCACCCGGATCGTTACGGGCCGCCAAGACCGCCAGTTTGGAGCCGCGAACAGGCGACGCCTCAAGTCGTCGATCTGATTAGCATCGCGTGTGGGACGAGGTCGAGCGCCAATCAGTCGCTCACGGTGTCGACTCAGGGACGGCAACCCTCCGAGATGTCCAGGGTGGGGTCGAAGGCCGTGCGGTCGACGACCTCGATCGGATCGAGCTGATCTCCGACCAGATCGGTGTCGTCTGCACCATTGGCGATGAGGTCGTCGGATTGGACCTTGTGGGTGCCGAAAATGCCTTCCAAGGACCTAACGCTGCTAGTTCGTATTCGCGGACGAGACCACCGAGCTTGGCGGTTCTTCGTAGTTGGGAGAGGTCAGGATCACCGATTGACGCCGGATTCGTCCCCACCGTCAGTGGAGCCTGCTGCTCAAGAGCGCGATACGGTCGGTGGTGGTTGCAGCACGCACGTTCTCTGGATGACGGTGACCAAAGCTCAGCATCCGGTCGAGACACTCACGACGGATGGTGCCGACGAAGCGCTCGGCGAAGGCGTTGGCCCGTGGTGCCCGGATTGGGGTGCGGATATCCGGATGCCCTCAGACCGAAATACCTCGTCGGAACTCGAGGTGAACTTGGTGTCTCGGTCCCTGATGAGAAACTTGACTGTGTGAGCGCGGTTGGCAAGCATCATGCTGAGGCTGCGGGCCTGTTGAACAGCCCATGCTCCAGTCGGATGAGCCGTGACCTCCATCACATACACCCGTCGGGTGTCGATCTCGATGAAGAACAGCACGTAGAGCCGTTTCAGCAGCACCGTGTCGAACGGTGAAGAAGTCGCAGGCCAGCGCGGATGACTCTTGGCTTCGAAGGAACTCATTCCAGCTGGGTCCTGTCCGCATCGGTGATGGATCGACGTTGTGCCGGTGCAGGATGGCCCAGACGCTCGAGGGGGCCAAGACCACTCCCATCCTGGCGAGCTCACCCTGGATCCTCCGGTGGCCCCAGCTGGGGTTCTCCTGGGCCAGCCGCAAGACGATCTCAACAGTGCCAGCTGGGATGCTCGGACGACCAGGGCGGTGGGCATAGATCCATTTTCGCCGGACCAGGTCCCGATGCCACCTGAGCAGGGTCTCGGGTTGCACGAAGAACCTTCCTCGACGTCGCCGATCAAGCAGCCGACTCAGCCCGGCGAACAGGGCTCGATCGGGAGGTCGGAGGGCCGGTCGGACGACCTGACGACGGAGCACGGCAACCTCGTGGCGGAGCATGACAATCTCAATGGCCAGCTCGTCGCTCTCCCTGCGACCAAGGAGCGCCAACTGGAGAAGTCTGACGAAGGCGAGATAGAGAAACGAAAGAGCCGTGGCCCAGTTTCGTCGGATCAGGCCAGTTCACGAAAGACCTGATCAGAGTCGGCGGATGACATTCTCGGCACCCACACGGTCACCAGGTCGTCTACCTTCCTCGTCGACACCCCGTGCACGTAGGCCTCCATGACCACAGCGAACAGGGCCCGGTCGATCCGCCGTCGGCGCTCGAGAATGCTCGGAAAGAAACTGCCCTCCCGGAGCTTCGGGATCTTCAGATCCACGTCCCCGGCCTTGGTCGAGAGCAGTCGGTCCCGGGTTCCGTTGCGCTGGGTGGTCCGAGACGTCGTGCGCTCGAAACGCTCGGCCCCGATCCGATCTGTCGCCTCGGCGTCGATCAGGGCCTGGAGCATGAGCTCCACACCTCGCCGCACGACGTCGATGTCTCCGCCGGCGCGGATCGCGTCGAGGAGTTCGTTGAGGTCAGTATTGGTGATGGTCACTGGGTGTCTCCTTGGTTGAGCTTTGCGTTTCAACCGAAGATCGCCCGGTGACCACCATTCAGTGGCGGACCCCGCGAACTACACCACTCGGGGGGTCGTCAACCTTTCGGCCTCGAATTTCTGTTTTCAGGTCGAATCGGGGTTGCACAGGACAGTGCTCCAGCAGGACTCGGCTTTAGCTTAAGTTGATGAGATGGGCGCCGAGAAATATTGGTTCACCTTCTGAGCGTGACGAATCCGGGAACGGCGTTTGATGAAGTGCCTTTTGGATGTTGCCAGGACGGCGTGGATGGCGATGGCACTGGTGCCTATTTCTGCGCCTGCTTGCGCGTCTGGTCTCTGTGAGGAGGTGGCCAGTGCAAGAATGCGGCCCAGAGCGAGGCCCGTGATGTGGCGGACCTGGCTCGGCTCACCGGCAACGAAGTCGACTAACCGGTCGTTGAGATCGGAACACAGGTCGGGGATTGACTGACGTTGCAGAGAGAGTAGCTCGTCGAGATATGCCCCCTGCCCAGTCTCGGAGGCCTCAAGCATTCCTGCGGCAAGCTCGATTCGGCCGAGAATCGAGAGAAAGTCTCTTTTGGCACGATGACGAAGGAGGATGCGCTCCTTGCGAGCTTCGAGGCTGGGCCGCGCGAAGAAATCCGTAGAGAGTGTTACAAGGGCTGAAACGAGGGCGGAAATGCCTGCGGATATAGCGACCGTTGGCCAGGAGACGTGGTCCATAGGGCACGGTAGCAACGCTGCCCCAATTGGATGGGGATTTCTCTGACGAGTGCGAAGGCGCAGAAGCTGGGTCGTCCCCTGGCAGTGGGTTGTGGGTGCCAAGAACGTCTTCCACGTCATGCCACAAGGCGATATTCGTGGATAACTTCGCCCAGTCGACTCATACACCCCCAGTCGCTGGTCGAGCGCGTGAAGGAAGAGCTTGCAACGGCACTGGTGGTCCCCAGACGGGATTCCAGTCAAGGGTGGCTGGACGACACCCTGTTTTCTGAGCGTCGATGATTAGAAGCGGGCTAACGATGTCGCCACCAATCGCCCACGCTACGACGTATCCAATCGTCTGGCATCCGGCCGCCTTGTCGATAGCAGCCCGGCCAGAAGGGGTGGGACTGATCTTGACCTCCAGAGGGGTGGCTATTTGAGCGGGAGCGGAAGGCGCATCTGCGATGGTTGTTGCTGCAGATATCAAACACGCAATGCTTCCGATCAGGGCGACTCCACCTATGATTGCGAATTTCCAAAATCGACCACGCACTGTTCGAAACGCTGCAAAATCCATCGCGGTGCTTCCGGCAGCGACAGCGACTGGTAAGAGCGCCGGGTCTTCGTTGTCGAGGGCGTCAAAGAACTGGTCGGTTGACCAATAGCCATAGAGGGCAAGAACGCCTTCACTATTCAGCTCCGCCGAGAGGGTTCTACTTGATGGTCCACCTACTTGGGCTGTGTTCTGATCATTGGCTATCGCTGCCATCAGAGCTCCCCAGCCAGCAGGGCCCGCCGTTAGGACGGGGACAGCCACAAGGATTGCCACAACGGACGCGGACACTCCCAGAGAGATCCAGAGGATCGCATGTGATCGCGCCATTGAATCGGCTCGTACATCTGAGAGTTTCGGAATCAGGCCGATCAGGGTGAACACGACAGTCGCACCTGGCACGAACGCCATGATCCACTTCGTTGCGTCTTGCATGGAGGAACTGGCCCTCCTGTAGACATCGACGACGTCCGGTTGCCGGGCTGGTGGAACTCTGGCCTGTGGGGTCGTCGGTCCGCCCGGGGTCGTCGGTCCGCCCGGGGTCGTCGGTGCGCCCGGAGTGGCTTGAGAGCCGGCAGGTGGGGCCGGGACAGGAGGCTGGGAAGCATCGGCCTGGGCTTGAGGGCCATCGGGAAGGCCTTGATCTGGGATTTACCCGCCCCCGTCTTGAAATACCGACAAATGTCGGTATACTGGCATATGAGGAGGTGCTTTGGATATGCCTAGCTTTAACGTGACCGGTCCAGTAACTCTTACCCAGTTTGCAAACAAGGCCGCCGAGATTCTACGAGAAGTGCGGGTAAACGGACGGACGGTGCCGATTTCGAGTCGAGGAGAGGTGGTCGCAGTGATCAGGCCGACCACGCACAAAGCGGCTGCTCTTGAAATCGACCTTGATGACCCCGATATGACCGTTTCAGCTCGAGAGATCGAACAATTTGGGCCCTCGGACGTTGTCAAGACTGCGTGGAACGGGTCTGTTCGTGCCCTCACCTTCCAGAACAAGCCCTTTGCGCTCGTTGGGCCAGCTACTGCTTCTGAATGGCTGGACGAGGTCCTGGCTGACGCACCTAGTGCAGGAGAACACGTTCCAGACGATGCATGGGCCCAGATGCATGGAGCCTCGGCACCGACCCAGGCGCACACGGTGAGCCCCAGGCTCAGACGGGCATAAGCCATCGGAGCTAAGACCTGCCGATGTAGAGGACTTCGGTGTTGTACACATCAACGACGAGAGAGTCAGCGCCAATCGGCGTGAACCACGAACTCGGAGAAGCGGTCACTCCTCTTGTATCGACGGGCCTCCCCTTGGCCTGCTGTTCTCGGAACTTGGCGTCGGTAAGAGGTACCACTGCAAGTACGTAGTCGCCGACGATGAGAGCGAACCCACGGCTCCAAGCTCCCCAAGCGATCTGTACTTCTGAGCTTGGACGAACCACGACCGGGCTGGTCACTGGTGATCCATCAATTACCAGTTGTCTAATGACCTGACCTACGGCGTTTCCCGCTCCAATGGTCACCTTCAGGCGGGCCATGACGGCCGGCCAAGGGTAGATCCCTGATCCCATCGATGTGCCCGCCTCTGCTTGTGTCTCGGTTCTCGGCCCCTAATCCTAATCTCGTCAGCCCACCAATGATCGGAAATATCGATGGCAGATAATTTTTTGGCCTGCCGAATTCGCTGAGGGAAGCTCGGGCTGCAATGAGGGTGCAATCTCCGTAGCAAGATCCGCTCGTGGGAACTAACGGCGAACGGCGCCGACGAGCCCTTTGAGCGTCGTCTTGGGGAAAGTCTGGATTAACCGTCCATAGTCACTGTCGTCTGCTCGACGATCAGCAGCCGAATCTCAGGCGCGCCGCGGTCGTTTCCCAATCGCTTTATCTTCCAGAAGCGTTGGACAACTTCGGCGGAGTGCGACCGAGACTGGGCTCCTGTCACCCGGACAAGCGGCTGGAGTAATTTGCGAGGAGCGAGACCCGGTCGGCTTGCACCGGTCTGAAACGGGCGCGCTCGCCCGCAGCCCCCATCGGCATTTCGTCGTCTAGGGCGAGATCGATTTCGAGGTCCATATCATTTAGCGACGCGTGAGCGCCCCCTGACAGCACATGGGTCGTCTCGGGTGTGAGAATAACGCGCTCGATGGAGCGCTCGTCCTTGATCGTCTTCGCCAGTTTTGCTGCGCGGTCAATACAAGTACCGATGACATTGCCACCATCAGCATCCGAGATCTCATCGGTGTCGAGACCAATACGAAACGCCCAATTGAGCGCAGCCAGACCGGTCGAACGCAGCGCAGAGGCGTGTTCTTGCACTATCGCTGCGCACAGTAGGGCGCTATCAGCGTGCGAGAACTCGAAAACGATGTCGTCACCCGCCCGCCCCTTGATTTCGATGCCTCCAAATGCTTGGCCCCATTGAGCGACCAGGTTTAGGGCACGACGGCGGGTGCGGGGTGTCGCCGCCCAGAGCGTCCTCGTCGCCTTCCAGATCCTGGCGGGGAACTTGCGGATGATCGACAGCTTCATGAAGAAGCTCTCGAGGGCTGCCACGGCACTGACCGGCGGACCCCGACGGCGCCGACGACGTCGCACGAAGGATCCCATCCAGAAATACATGGACGACTTCGTCTCACCAGGACAAGGGGGTCGGGCTCCGCCTGACCGGTAGCTCCCCGCCCGCTTCAGATGGACCCCTCGTGGTCCCGACGCGCCCCGAAGACGACGAGCACGGCTCGTCTTGCCAACTTTGACCAAAACTCTGCCCGCTAACGGCTGAAAAGACGCTCCGCCCAGGCGCTCGAGACGCGTTCGCTCGTACGTGACCCTCTTGTGTCCCAGTTATGTCGGTACGACCTGCTCAATAATGTCGACACCCCGTGGTGGGCGAGGGGGGACTTGAACCCCCACATCCTTTCGGACACAGGAACCTGAATCCTGCGCGTCTGCCAATTCCGCCACTCGCCCGAGCGACCGTCAGAGGCTACCCGATGATCCAAACGACCTGTTCATCGACGGCACGACCCGCGGGCCCGCTTCGCTGCCGCCTGGGTCTGCGTGCGAGTGGATGGGGCTCGAGGCGACCCTACCCCCTACCAGGGGGTTGACACCGGTAGGCTGACCGCAGCATGGGACTCCAGAAGTTCGAAGGGCGCCTCGAGCGCATGGTCGACGGCACGCTCTCCAAGGCATTCCGGGGCGAGCTCCATCCGGTTGAGATCGGTCGTCGACTGACCCGGGAGATGGACCTCCAGCGCCGTCTGGGCGTCCATGGCCTCATCGCGCCCAACGCCTTCGTGGTACACCTGTCGGCCAACGATTTCGATCGTTTCGAGAGCTTTCTGGATGCCCTGGTCAGGGAGCTCGAAGAGGCCGCCCGGGAGCATGCCCGCACGGAGGACTACGTGTTCGTGGGACCGGTCACCGTTTCTGTGGTCGAGGACCCCCGGCAGCGCCGGGGTCGGTTCGACATCGTCTCCCGGGTCCACGAAGGACCTTCGGGGCTTCCCGCCGCCTCGATCGTGCTGGCTGACGGGGAACGGGTTGTCCTCGGTCCCGATCCCCTCACCATCGGCCGCCTCCCGGAGAGCGCGGTCATGGTGACCGACCCGAACGCCAGTCGCCGGCACGCCGAAATCCGGCGGGTCGGCAACGACGTCGTTCTGGTCGATCTGAACTCCACCAACGGCACCCGGGTCAATGGGGCGAATGTGCGGGAGCGAAAGCTGGCGGACGGGGACGAGATCGTGATCGGCACCACCGTCCTCCGGTTCGAAACTTCGTGAAGGTCGGCGTCTGAGCGCCAATGCACTTGATCCTGGCTTCGCTCCCCGGACCCGCGAACAACACACCGGTACTCCGTGCCCTGGAGTACGGCGTCATCGCCCTGCTCTGGCTGTTCTTCATGTGGGTGGTCAGAGCGGTCTGGGTGGAGGTCCGCCCACTCAAGCGTCGTCGGGTCCGGGGAGCCGACGTCGAACCGATCGGCGATGACAAGGTGCGGAGGGGGAAGCGGCTCCGCCTCCATGTGATCCGCCCGGAGGACCAAGCCGGTCGGACCTACGACATCGGCGACGAGGTCACCGTCGGCCGCGCTGCCGGGTGCGGGGTCCCGATCGACTACGACACGTACTCGTCCAACCTGCACGCCCGCCTGTTCCGCCTCGACGGGGACCTTTGGGCCGAGGACCTGGGATCGACCAACGGAACCTGGGTCAACACGGTGCGCATCGGCGACCGCACCCGTCTCGAAAAGGGTGATCTCCTGCAGATCGGCGGCACCGTGTTCGAAGTGGGGAAGTGAGGTGACGCTCCTCAGGTCCGGCTCCGCCACCGACACAGGTCTGGTGCGCTCGGTCAATCAGGACCTGGCCGTGGAGACGGCCAACCTGTTCGCCGTGGCTGACGGGATGGGCGGCCACGCCGGTGGCGAGGTGGCGGCTCGCATGGCCGTCGATGCCGTCACCTCCGCATTCAGCCGGCAGCCGACCGGCGCGGGCCTGGCCGAGGCGGTCACCGAGGCCAATGCGGTGGTCTGGCAGCACAGCTTGGAGAACCCGGAACTGCGGGGGATGGGCACCACGCTCACCGCCGTGGGCCTGGTCAGCGAGGGCGGCCGGGACGTGCTGGCCCTGGTCAACGTGGGCGACTCCCGCTCCTACCGCTTCCACGACGGTGAGATCACCCAGCTCACCACCGATCACAGCCTGGCCGAGGAGATGGTCCGTTCCGGTGAGCTGACGTCGGTCGAAGCCGAGGTCCACCCCCATCGCCACATCCTGACCCGGGCGCTCGGCGTGTCGGCGGACGTCTCCGTCGACCTGTGGCGCATCGAGCCGGTGCGGGGCGATCGCTACCTGCTCTGCAGCGATGGTCTCACCAACGAGCTCGACAACGACCAGATCAGCGAAGTCCTGTCATCCATCTCCGACCCGGACAAGGCGGCCAAGCTCCTGGTCCAGGCGGCCCGGACCCACGGGGGCAGCGACAACATCACTGCGGTGGTGATCGACGTGTTGGTAGGCGACGGTGACTCGTCGGCCCCCGCCGTGGCCCCCGTCGCCCCCGACTTCACTCCACTCACCGAGCCGGCCGAGGGCACGGCCACGGACACCGCGGTGCCGTACCCCGGATCGGTGCCCGAGGACGCGGGCCCCAGCCGACGGGAGCGCCGGCGGGCCAAGCGCCGTGAGCGGCGGTTGGCACGGGGACGCCGGCTCGTCACCTTCCGGACCCTGCTGTTCGTGATCCTGCTGGCCGTGGTGCTCGTGGGTGTCTTCGCCGCGGTCCGCTGGTACGACATCAACTCCTACTTCGTGCGTTCCCAGGACAATGAGCTGGTCATCTACCAGGGACGGATCGGCGGGCTCCTCTGGTACCACCCGACACAGGTCGACCGCACCGGTGTCACCACCGCCGACGTGCCCTCCAGCTACGTCGGCGCCCTCGACGCAGGCGTCGAGGAGACCTCGATCGCCAACGCCCGTGCGTACGTGGCCAACCTGGTCAACTACAAGCAGACCCAGAGCCATCCACCGACGGAGACCACCCCGACGACCGCACACAAGGCCCCGGCGAAGAAGGCCCCGGCGAAGAAGGCTCCGACCACGACCACCACCACCAGGGGGTTCTGATGGAGAAGCGCATCCGACGGCTCGGGATCTTCATGCTGCTCTGTTTCGTGGCCCTGTTCCTCCAGTTGAACAACATCCAGGTGCTGAAGGCCAACTCGCTGGCCAACAGCCCGCTCAATCCCCGGATACTGACGGCGGAGCGCAGTCAGACCCGCGGCAGCATCCTCTCGTCGGACGGGACCGTGCTGGCCCAGTCGGTCCTGGCCCCGAAGGGGAGCCTCTACAAGTACCAGCGGGAGTACAACCCCAACACCGCCACCCTCTTCGCCCAGATCATCGGGTTCGACTCCGACATCTACGGGAACTACCGCGGCATCGAGGCGGAGTACAACAGCTTCCTCACCCCCCACACCCCACCGGCCAAGACCTTGCGGGACCTGCTCACCAACCGCACCGAGGTGGACAACGTGACGCTGACCGTCAACGAGAACCTCCAGCTCCAGGTGGCCGAGGCCCTGGACCAGGGTGCCCCCGGCGTCAATGGAGCCGCAGCCGTCGTCTGGAATCCGACCACCGGCGCCATCGAGGCGATGTACTCGAACCCGTCGTTCGACCCCAACCCACTGGTGTCACAGAACTCGAAGGTCCAGAACCTGGCCTGGGCCGCCTACTTGAACCAACCCGGCAATCCGCTCGTGGCCGGAACCTACGACCAGACCTACCCACCCGGTTCGAGCTTCAAGGTGGTGACCACCTCGGCCGTGCTCGAGCACCGCCCCGATCTGGCCCTCATGACCTACCCGCAGGTGTCGTCCGTCACCCTGCCCAACACCGGCAACCCGCCCCAACAGCTGACCAACTACCACGGTGGCCAGTGCGGAGGAAACCTCGAGGAGCTGCTGATCATGTCGTGTGACGCCGACTTCGCCTCCATCGGCCAGCTGCTGGGTGCCCAGGCCCTGGTCACCCAGGCCGAGGCCTACGGGTTCAACCAGCAGATCCCGCTGGACGTGCCCGCCGACACGGTGGCCACGTCGAACTTCGGCACGGTGGCCGACTTCGCCGACGACGTGCCGGGCCTGATGAAATCGGCCATCGGTCAGGAGAACGTCACCGCCTCGGCCCTCCAGATGGCCCTGGTGGCGGGAACGGTGGCCAACGGCGGCGTCGAAATGGTCCCCCATCTGATGGAGCAGATCCGCGACTCCCAGGGAAACCTGGTGGAGACGTACCAGCCCAAGGAGTGGATGCAGCCGATCTCACCGCAGACGGCGGCCACCCTGACCACCTTCATGAAGGGCGTGGTCACCTCGGGCACGGCGGCGACGGTCGGTTTTCCCGCCAGCTGGGACGTGGCCGCCAAGACGGGCACCGCCCAGACCGGCTCCTTCGGCCCCAACCCCGAGTACACGGATGACTGGCTCATCGCCTTCGCCCCGGTCGGCAACACCAAGGTGGCCATCGCCGTGGTGCTGCCCGACCAGCCCGGCAGCGCCACCGGCGCCGCCTACTCGGGACCGATCGTGAAGCAGATCCTCGGGGACGTGCTCGCGGACCAGGGATGACATGCGAACCGAGCGCGACCACGACCCGGCAGCCGCTTGCCGACGACGACAGCAGCACCAACCGAATGAGGACCTCATGAGAACCCCGGACCCCAACCAGCGCAGGCCTAGGCTTTGACCCACATGGACCCGAACCAGACGCCTCGAGTGTTCTCCGAACGCTACGAGCTCATCCACCTGATCGCCCGCGGTGGGATGGCGGAGGTCTACCGGGCCCACGATCGGCTGCTCGACCGTCCGGTGGCCCTCAAGGTCCTGTTCCCCGAGCTGTCGGTCGACCGTTCCTTCGTCGAGCGGTTCCGCCGTGAGGCCCAGGCCGCCGCCAACCTCTCGCACCCCAACATCGTCCCGGTCTTCGACTGGGGTGAGGACAGCGGTACCTACTTCATCGTCATGGAGTTCGTCGACGGACGACCTCTGTCGTCGATCCTGAAGACGGCCGGCTCGCTGTCGGCCGAACGGACGGCCGACGTCGGCTCCCACGTGGCCGCGGCCCTCGGGTACGCCCACAAGCACGGGGTGATCCACCGTGACGTCAAACCGGGCAACGTGCTGATCACCGACGAGGGGCAGGTCAAGGTCACCGATTTCGGCATCGCCCGCGCCATCAACACCGAGGAGAGCCTGACCCAGACCGGGGCGGTCATGGGCACCGCCACCTACTTCTCCCCGGAGCAGGCCGAAGGCATCGGTGTCGATTCCCGGAGCGACATCTACTCGCTCGGCGTGGTCCTCTTCGAGATGGTGACCGGCCGGCCGCCCTTCCTCGGGGACACCCCGGTGGCCGTGGCCTCCAAGCACGTCCGTGACCACCCTCCGGCACCACGTGAGCTCAATCCGGCCATCCCCCCGACGTTCGAGGCCATCATCTTGAAGGCCATGGCCAAGGACCCGGCCCACCGGTACCGCACGGCCGAGGAGCTGCGGGCCGACCTCCTCCGGTTCAACGAGGGCCGCTCGGTCCTGGCCATGGACGACGCCACCACGCTGCTGGCCGCGGCGGGGGCCACCCAGGTGGTGGGTGCGGTGGCCGATCCCGACCAGACCCAGGCTGTAGCGGCCGCCAAGGACGCGCCGCCCGAGGAGCCGGCCGAGGACGGTTCGAACCGGACCCGGACCTACGCCATCGTCCTCGCCATTCTCATCGTGCTGCTGCTCGGCGCCGGGTTTCTCCTGGCCCGCAACCTCGGGTACCTGGGAGGCGCGCCCTCGTTCAACCTGCCCAACGTGACCGGCAAGCCGGTGGCCCAGGCCACCGCCATCCTCAAGAACGACGGGCTCACGGTCACGCAGACGAACCAGGTCTCGAACGACGCCCCGGGGACCGTGATCTCCACCGACCCGGTGCCCGACTCCTTGGTCAAGAAGGGAGACAACATCACGCTGAAGGTGGCGGTGACCGCGGCCGTCCAGAAGGTGGCGGTTCCCTCCGGACTCATCGGCGTGACCGAGAGCCAGGCCGCGTCGATCCTCCAGGGGCAGGGTCTCCAGGCCAACCCCGTGCCCACGCAGAGCTCCAGTGTCCAGAGCGGGACGGTGATCAGAACAAGTCCCACCGCGGGCACCAAGGTCAGCCAGAACAGCACGGTGACCCTCTACGTCTCCTCCGGTCCGGCCAACGTGCTGGTGCCCAACGTGGCCGGGTTCAGCCAGTCACAGGCGGGCAGTGCCATCGGCGGTGCCGGCCTGGTCGTGGGGTCCAGCCCCACCCAGCAGCCGTCGACGCAGTACCCGAGCGGGGACGTGATCTCCACCACCCCACCCGCCGGGACCTCGGTGGCCCCGGGTACGGCGGTCAATCTGATCATCTCCTCGGGGACTCCGCCCACCACGACCACCACGACCACGACGCCTCCATCGACCACGACCACCACCACCACGCCGAACTCGTCCACGACGACGACGGTCAAGCCGAAGAGTCCCTGAGCCGCGGGACCGGGCACCCGGTCCGGCCGGGGGTGGCCTCCGGCTCAGTGCCGGACGGCGGCGGCCAGGAAGTTGGACAGGAGGCCCGGGCCGCTCGGGGTGAGGATCGACTCGGGGTGGAACTGGACCCCTTCCACGGGCAGCGTGCGGTGCCGCAGACCCATGACCACGCCGTCGGGCGTGGCGGCCGTGACCTCGAGGACGTCGGGCACCGAGCCGGGCTCCACCACCAGCGAGTGGTAGCGGGTGGCGACGAAGGGGTCCGGAAGCCCGGCGAAGATGCCCTTGCCGTCATGGTGCACCGACGAGGTCTTGCCGTGCATGAGGGTGGGCGCGGCCACCACCTTGCCGCCGTACACCTGTCCGATGGCCTGGTGGCCGAGGCACACCCCGAGGATCGGGTACTCGCCGGCCAGCTCGGCGACGACGGCCATGCTGATGCCGGCACTCTCGGGCCGGCCCGGCCCCGGGGAGATGAGTATGGCGTCGGGTGACGCGGCCCTGATGCCCTCGATGTCGATGGCATCGTTGCGGTGGACGACTGGCTCGGCCCCCAGCTCCCCGAGCTCCTGGACGAGGTTGTAGACGAAGGAGTCGTAGTTGTCGATGACCAGTACCCGCGTGCCCATGGCCACCTGATCGTACAAGCCCGGGCCGGGGTGGATTCCCCGTCGCCACGCCGCCCCGGTGACTGGCTATCCTTCGGCCATGGCAACAAAGGCCAAGGCCGGGCCGGGCAAGGCACAGAAGAAGGGCCGTTCGAGCGGCCGGACCACCACCCCGGGCGCTGCGGTACAGAGCAACCGGTACACGGCACCCATCCCGAAGAACGCCAAGACCAGCCCCAGGTGGATGGGGATCGTGATCATCGGCCTGTTCGTGCTCGGGGTGCTGGTGGTCATCCTCAATTACGCCGGGGCACTCCCCGGGGGCGTCAACAACCTGTGGCTGGTGGCCGCCATCGCCGCCATCTTCGCCGGCCTGATCCTGGCCACCCGCTACCACTGACCGGCCCCTCAACAGGCCGGGCCATCAACCAGCCGGGCCCTCAACCAGCCGGGCTCAGCCCAGCCGGGCTCAGCCCAGCCGCTCGATGATGGTGGCGTTGGCCATTCCTCCGCCCTCGCACATGGTCAGGAGCCCGTAGCGACCCTGGGTGCGCTCGAGCTCGTTGACCAGCGTGGCCATCAACTTGGCCCCGGAGGCTCCGAGCGGGTGGCCGAGAGCGATGGCCCCGCCGTTCACGTTGACTTTGTCGAGATCCGCTCCGAACTCCTTCTGCCAGGCCAGGACGACCGAGGCGAAGGCCTCGTTGATCTCGATGACGTCCATGTCGTCGAGGGTCAGCTTGGCCTTCTCGAGCACCGACTTGGTGGCCGGGATCGGTCCCGTCAGCATGGTGATCGGGTCGCTGCCGGCCACGGCGAAGCTGTGGAAGCGGGCCCGGGGGGTGAGCCCGAGGGAGGTCGCCTTCTCCTCGCTCATGATCAGTACGCCCGAGGCACCGTCGGTGATCTGCGACGAGTTGCCGGCGGTGACCTTGCCGCCCTCCTGCCGGAACGCCGGCTTGAGGTTGGCCAGCACCTCGACCGAGGAGTCGGGCCGGATGCCCTCGTCGGTGGAGATCAGCTCGTCGGTATCGGCGCGGTCGTCGTCCTTCACCGCCACCGGGATGATCTCCCGCTCGAACCGTCCTTCCGCGGTGGCCTGGGCGGCACGATGGTGTGAGCGGACGGCGAACTCGTCGAGGTCGTCACGTGAGAGGTTCCACTGTTCGGCGATCAGCTCGGCCCCCTCACCCTGGCCCACGAGGCCGCCACGCTCGGCGTAGCGCTGCATCATCCGGGGTCCGAAGGGGTAGCCCAGGTCCCGCACGACCGACGAGCCCATCGGGGTGCGGGTCATGACCTCGACGCCTCCACCGATGACGATGTCGTAGGCGCCGGCGATGACTCCCTGGGCTCCGAAGTGGAGCGCCTGCTGGGAGGAGCCGCACTGGCGGTCGATGGTGGTGGCGGGGACCGACTCCGGATAGCCGGCGGCGAGCACGGCGTTGCGACCCACGTTGAGGGACTGCTCGCCGACCTGCATCACGCACCCCATGATCACGTCGTCGACCAGGGCGGGATCGAGGTCGTTGCGCTCGACCAGTGCCTTGAGCGGCTCCGAACCGAGGTCGGCTGCGTGCCAGTTGCGAAGCTTCCCGTTGCGCTTGCCCCCTGCGGTGCGGACTGCGTCCACGATGACGGCGTCGGTCATGATTCTCCTTCCGAGGTCCGGCGGCCCGAGTGCCTGCCGGCCGAATTCGGCGTATATGGGAACTGCTGACGGTCGATCAACTGCGCGGCGGGCAAACTTGACTGACCGGTCAAGAAAGCCGCCCGCCTAGATCGTACTCGCCTGGCAGGCGGCGTCAAACGGCGTCGGCCCCGGCTTTGGGACGTCACCCGTCCCCTCGTGGAGGGCGCAAGTGATCGCCGGGTCGGTTCGTCGACGGTGGCACAGCCCGGCACTACGGTCGGGATGGTGACGGGTCGGATCAAGGACATGGACCGCTGGCTGGGTGATGGTGGCATGGAGCTCATCGGCGTCGTGGGCGGTTCCTTCGACGACTACGGCGTCGACGGGGAGGACCTCGGCTGGGTGTCAGGTTCGTTCGTCCCCGCTCCGATGGCCGGCAATCCGCACGGGATCGTCCAGGCCGGGGTGCACGGCCTCCTGCTCGATGCGGCCATGAATTTCTCCATCAACTCGGCGCTCCCGGGCCGGGACCGGACCCGTGCCACCCTCGAGATGAAGGTCGAGACCATGCGGCCGGCCCTGGTCGGCCAGTCCTACCGGCTGCGCGGGGAGGTGGTGCGGATGGCCCGGCAGGTGGCCTACGCCGAGGCCACCGTGGTGGACGGCGAGGACCAGTTGGTCAGCCGGTCGACCGGGACCTTCCTCCTCAAGCGGTCCACTGACGAATCGTCGGCCGGGGCCGGACCCCGACCCTGAATCCGCCGGCCCCGGCCGGCCATCGCCGCGCCCCGCATCCGGCGGGAGCGGCCACCGTCCGATCGGGGCCTCCCGGGCCCAAGGGTGAATACGAGACATGCCATGGCCCTTCCCGCCTTCGACGTACCGGTGTGCCGGGTGTGCGGCGCCGTCGCCCACGCCCGGTTCGCGCACTGCTTCTGCTGTGCCACGCTCGTCCGGCAGCTGCAGATGCCCCTCACCCCGGTGGTGGCCATGGCCGACTACCGGGTCGGTGACCCGATGCACCGACGGCTCCGCGGTTACAAGGACGCCCCGGTGGCCGAGGCCCGCCGGGCCTGTGCCGTCGATCTCGCCGGGCTGGTCCGGAGGTGGATGACGGCCGGCCGGGCCGATCTGGAGGCCCGGTTCGGCTCCACCTGGGACCTCGTGGCCACGGTGCCGTCCTCGGGTCGGCCGGTGGGCGTCCCTGTCGACGCCCTGGTCGCACACGTGCCGGACCTGGCCCGGCGTCACCGGCAGCTGCTCGTGCGCGGACCGGAGCCGACCGGCCATCTGCGCGCCTCGCGGCGGGGGTTCGAGCTCGTGCCCGCGGTCGACCGGGAGTGGCTCCGGGGCAGGTGCATCCTCGTCTTCGACGACAGCATCACCACCGGTGCCCGGTCCCAGAGTGCGGCCGCGGCCCTGCGTCTGGCCGGTGGCCGCGTCGTGGGGGTCATGGCCGTGGGCCGGGTGGTGGCCGGTCGGGGGTGGGCAACCCGACCGGGGCTCGGCTAGACCGGGGAGATGCTGCTCCGCATCTTCACCGAGCCCCAGCAGGGCGCCTCCTACGACCAGTTGCTGGCCGTGGCCCGGACGGCCGAGGCCGAGGGCTTCGACGCCTTCTTCCGCAGCGACCACTACATGGCCATCGGCACTGCCGACGGCCTGCCCGGACCCACGGACGCCTGGGTCACCCTGGCCGCCATCGCCCGCGAGACCACGTCGATCCGACTGGGGACCCTGGTCACCTCGGCGACCTTCCGGTTGCCCGGCCCGTTGGCCATCTCGGTGGCCGAGGTCGACGACATGAGCGGTGGCCGGGTGGAGCTCGGCCTCGGCGCCGGCTGGTACGAGGCCGAGCACACCGCCTACGGGATTCCCTTCCCGCCACTGGGGGAGCGCTTCGATCGTCTCGACGAGCAGTTGGCCATCATCACCGGTTTGTGGTCGACGCCGGCCGGGGAGCGGTTCTCCTTCAGCGGCCACCACTACGAGGTCCGGGACAGCCCGGCCCTGCCCAAGCCCGTGCAACAGCCGGGTCCTCCGGTCATCGTCGGCGGGGGTGGCCCCATCAGGACGCCGCGGCTGGCCGCCCGCTACGCAGCCGAATTCAATCTCGCCTTCCGGTCTCCGGCCGACACCGGTGACCAGTTCGGGCGGGTCCGGGGCGCATGCGAGTCGACAGGGCGTGACCCGGCCTCACTGGTGTTGTCCGCCGCCCAGACGGTGTGTTGTGGACGCGACGACGCCGAGATTGCCCGTCGGGCCGTGGCCACCGGCCGTCAGGTCGACGAGCTCCGTCAGAACGCGCTCTGCGGCACGCCGGACGAGATCACCGCCAAGCTGGCCACTTTCGCTGCCGCGGGCGCGTCCCGCGCCTACCTGCAGGTCCTCGATCTCGACGACCTCGACCATCTCGCCCTCCTCGGTGAAGAGGTGCTGCCCCACTGCGCCGCGCTCTGACGCGGGTCGTGGCCGACGGTCGGCTCAGGCCGCCGAGGTGGATGTCGGTGCGCCGTCGGCCATCAGCCAACGTTCGGCCACGAGGCTGAGCGACTGGGCCCGGGACTCGAAGGAGTGGCCCCGGGTGGACAGCATGAGCTCGTCGGCGCCGGTCCGCGACTGGAGGTCGATCAGGCCCCGGTGTACTTCCGCCGGGTCTCCGATGAGATGGGTGGACATGGTCGCCTCGACCAGCTCCCGCTCCCGGGCCGTGAACCGGTAGGCGGCCGCCTCTTCGGGCGTCACGATGGGGCCGAGCCGGCCCGTGCGCAGCTGGAGGATGGTGAGCGCCGCCGGCCCGGCCAGCCAGCGGGCCTCCTCGGTGCTCGGCGCGCACAACACCGACACCGCCACCATGGTGTGCGGACGGTCGAGCAGGATCGAGGGACGGAACGCCGACCGGTACTGCTCGAGGGCCTGGTCCACCTGGTCGGGGCTGAAGTGGTAGGCGAAGGAGAAGGAGAGGCCGAGCATGCCGGCCAGTCGGGCACTGAAGGTCGACGAGCCGAGCAGCCACATCTCGGGGAGGTACCCCCGTCCGGGCACCGGGGCCGGCCGGGTCGGCGGGCCATCGCTGTCCACCAGGTAGGTGATGAGCTCGACCACGTCCTCGGGGAAGGTGTCGGCCCCGGGTTCACCGGCCCGGCGCAGCGCACGGGCCGTGAACGGATCGGTGCCCGGGGCGCGGCCGAGGCCCAGGTCGATCCGGCCCGGGTGCAGTGCCTCGAGCGTGGCGAACTGCTCGGCCACGACGAGGGGTGCGTGATTGGGCAGCATGACCCCGCCCGCCCCCACTCTGAGCCGGGTGGTGGCGTCGGCCAGGTGCCCGATGAGGACAGCCGGTGCCGAACTGGCCACCGACGGCATCCCGTGATGCTCGGCCACCCACATCCGGCGGTAGCCGAGGCCCTCGACGACGACGGCCAGGCGGGTGGTGTCGGCCAGCGCGTCCGCCGCCGTGGACCCCCGGGTCACCGTGGCCAGGTCGAGAACGGAGAGCGGCACCATGGTCAGCACAACACCGGTCAGGGTCCGGACCTTCCCGGAGCCTGCCGGGCCGGGCCGGGGTCAGGCGCCTGCGGGCGGCGGGGTGGTCAGCGCTTCGATGCGGACCAGCGTCTTGTCCATGTTCGACTTGGTCGTGGTGGGAAGCTTGCCCAACTTGAGGAACGGCCGCTGGTGGTCCTGGCCGATGTCCCAGCTCTCGCGCACGAGGGTGCCGCCTTCGACCGGCTCGAGCTCGTAGCGCCAGATCCGTCCGCCGATGAACCGGCCCAAGGGACCCGAGATGTTCGACTGCCAGGCGATCCTCCGGTTCTCCTCGAACTCGACCACCGTGTTGACCATCGAGTACCCGATGCCCTGATGCATGGACATCCCGAACCTGTCCCCGAGCCCCAGTCGCCGCGGCTCCTCCTTGGCCTTCTTCACCGCGCCGGAACCGTCGATGTCGGGGTGGCGTGACGCATCGGCGAGCAAGTCGAAGATGGCGTCAGGAGCTGCGTGAATGGTGCGCTCGGTGGTGACAATGTTTCCGTCCATGTGTTCCTCTGCAGTCTCATCGGGCTGCCGTGGATCGACAGCAGTGGCATCATCTTCTTCGTGGCCGGACCGACACTCGCCGACATCACCGCGATGCTGGCGGGGCGGGACCGGGTGCTGGCGTCGCTCGTCGAACGCCACGGGCCCCCGCCGCGCCGTCGCCCGGCCCCTTCGTCGCAGCGGTTCGCAGAGCTTGCCGAGATCATCGTCTACCAACAGCTGGCCGGCAAGGCCGCCGCCACCATCCACGGTCGCTTCGAGCAGGCGATGGGCGGATCCGTGACGCCCGACGGTGTGCTGGCCGCCACTCCCGACCTGTTGGCCTCGACCGGCCTCAGTCGGGCCAAGGCCGCTTCGATCCGCGACCTGGCCCAAAAGGTGATGACCGGGGAGGTCGCACTGGAGCGCATCGGCCGTCTGTCCGACGACGCGGTGATCGAGCACCTGACCCGGGTGCGGGGGATCGGTCCCTGGACGGCTCAGATGTTCCTGCTCGGGACGTTGGGCCGGCTCGACGTGTGGCCCACCGGTGACTACGGCGTGCGGGCCGGCTTCGCTGCCGCCTGGGGCCTGTCGGCGATCCCGAGCCCGAAAGAGCTGGTGGCGCTGGGCGAGCCCTTCAGCCCTTATCGGAGCGTGGTGGCCTGGTACTGCTGGAGGGTGCTCGACGATCGGTCGGCGGCCTCCTGACCGGCTGCCTCGTCGATGCAGAAGTCGTCGTGGAGGCGGAAGGGCTCTTGACCGGGCCACCTCGTCGAAGCGGATGGCGCCTCAATCCGGATTGCGCCAGCCCCGTTCGAACGGCAGCCGCCAGGTGTCGGGGGCGATGAGGTCGTGGATCCCCGGGGGACCCCAGCTGCCCGGGCGGTAGAACTCCACCCCGGGGGGATGCTCGAGCAACGGCGCCGACAGCTCCCACAGCCGCTCGATGTCGTCGGCCGCCGTGAAGAGGGTGTGGTCGCCGCTCATGGCATCGTGGATGAGCCGTTCGTAGGCCTCGAGCACGTCGACTTCACGGCCGGTCTCGTGCAGTGCGAACTGGAGACTCAGCTTGTCCAGCTGCATCCCCGGGCCGGGGCGCTTGCCGTAGAAGGAGAGCGAGAGCTTCGAGGAGTCGGCCAGATCGAACGTCAGGTGGTCGGGGCCGTGGGCACCGATCCCCGAACCGGGCGGGAACATGCTCTTCGGCGGTTCCCGGAAGGCGATGGAGATGATACGGGCCCCCTGGGCCATGTTCTTCCCGGTCCGCAGGTAGAAGGGAACGCCCGCCCACCGCCAGTTGTCGATCTCGCACCGGAGGGCGATGAAGGTCTCGGTCTGGGAGTCGCCGGCCACGCCGGGGATCGATCGGTACCCCTCGTACTGGCCCCGCACCACGGCGGACACGTCGATGGGTTTCATCGACCGGAACACCTTGTTCTTCTCCTCACTGATTGACCTGGGCTCGAGTGAGGTGGGCGGTTCCATGGCCATGAACGCCAGCACCTGGAACAGATGGGTGACCATCATGTCCCGGAAGGCTCCGGTTCCCTCGTAGAAGCCGGCCCGGCTGTCGACCGAGAGGGTCTCGGGCACGTCGATCTGCACATGGTCGATGTGGCCGCGATTCCAGATGGGCTCGAAGAGCCCGTTGGCGAACCGGAAGGCGAGGATGTTCTGGGCTGCCTCCTTCCCGAGGAAATGGTCGATGCGATACACCTGCTCGGGGGAGAAGATGCTGTGCACGGTGTCGTTGAGCACCTTGGCCGTCCGCAGGTCGGTGCCGAACGGCTTCTCCATGATGATCCTGGAGCGGTCGACCAGGCTGGCCTCGCGCAGGTTGTGGACCACCGCCTCGGCGGCCGACGGCGGGATGCTCAGGTAGTGGAGGCGCCGGCTCTCCCGGCCCAGGATCTGCTCGGCCCGGGACACGGCATCGGCCAGGGCGGCCGGTCCGTGGGCCTGGGAGACGAATCGGACCCGTGACCGGAAGGTGTCCCAGTGCGAATCGACGATGTCCCGTCGGGCGAACTCACGGCAAGCTTCGAGGGCGAAGCCGTGGAAGGTGTCGTCGTCGATCTCCTCGAGGGAGGTGCCGACGATGTGTACCTCGGGGAGCAGCCCGGCGTGCGAGAGGCGGAGCAGCCCGGGAAGGAGCTTCCGGCGGGCCAGGTCCCCGGTCGCCCCGAACAGGACGATGACGTGAGGGGGCAGGGCTCCCGGATCGGCCCCGGACCAGCTCGCGTGCGGATCGTCGCCGGCCAGGTGCGGTTCGTGCCCGGCCAGGTGCCGGTCGTCCCTGTCCAGGAGATCGGAGTTCGTTCGTCCGCTCATGAGTTGCCCATCCGGGACGCCCCTTTCGGATCACTCCGGAAAAGGCTATCGACGGCATGTTTCCATTCCGTGTCGGGCGTGAAGGCGGCGTGTGAACTGACGCCGCCGGCGGTTCAGGGCAGGCGTTCGGAGATCATCTCCGAAACCTCTTGCACGGTGGGCGAGTCCATGACCTCGGGTGCCTGCAGACGACCGACCATGAGCCGGGGCCAGCCGACCCAGACGTCACTGATCTCGATCGGTGAGGCAAAGCCCCATTCCGCCCTGGTCAGGCAGAGCAGGGCATGGACGGGGACCTCGGAGCCCCACGGCGCCGAACTCACCGCGGCCCGCACGATCTCCACCTGACCGGCGAGGCCCTCCACCGTCGGTGTGCAGTTGCGGCGACCCACGTGGAGCTCGATGGGCCCGAGACTCTGGATCGGCCCCGGCCGTTTGGTGTGGACCAGACCCTTGTAGCTCTTGGCGTCGATGACGAAGACGCCGGCCGGTGAGATGGCGATCAATTTGATGCTCGACTTCGACCCCGGGATGCGCCGGTCGTTGAGGACGATCAGGCCCTGGCTCTCGACGAGCTGGAGCCGGGCGATGGCTCGCCGGTCGCCCTCGGCCCGTTTCACCCACTTGCGTGACGGTTGCAGGGCACCGGCCCGTGCCGCCCGAGGCTTGCCCGCTGTCTCCGCGTCGAAGACCGAGACGTCGGCTCCGGTCAGCCCCCGCGAATCCCCGAGCATCGGCTCCGCGGGCGTCGGGCTCTCACCCGATTCCGAGCGGGCCGGTCGTTCCGGCGACCTCGCTGGGTCCGGGGTTGGCGCCATCGTCGACATGGTAGAAGAAATAGCGACGGAGAGGGCCATTCGCCGCCCTCCCCCATCTCGCGCCCCTTCCCTCTGGCACGCCGCCCGGCTCGGGGTCCCAGGGCCACCGGGTCCCAGGTGACGCCGGGACGCCACCCATCAATTTCGTTGCAACTTCCGCCCCCCTGTTCCATTCCGCAGGTCTGAGCGCGAAGATTGCGCTGCGGTCGGACACACGGCCGTTTGGGGGACCGACCAGGGGGAACGCTGAACGTTCCGGGGAGACCCAGAAAGCTCACCGGAGAACCTGAAAGGGGAAGTCGATGCTTGTTTCAGACGTGCTCGGAGGGAAGGGCGCTGCGGTCGCCACCATCACCAGCGATGCAACGGTCGGGTCGGCGGTCGCCGATCTCGTCCGGCACCGGGTGGGGGCGCTGGTCGTCTCGCCCGACGGGCGTCACATCGAAGGGATCGTGTCGGAGCGGGACATCGTGAAGCACTTGAGCGAGCTCCACAACGAGCTCCTCGAGCAGTTGGTGGTCTCGATCATGTCGACGTCGGTGCGGGTGTGCTCGTTGGGCGACGATGTCGAGTCGATCATGAACCTCATGACCGAGCAGCGGATCCGCCACGTCCCGGTGGTCGAGGGCGAGGAGCTGGTCGGCATCATCAGCATCGGCGATGTCGTGAAGAGCCGGATCCAGGAGCTGGAGAAGGACCGCAACGAGCTCATGGAGTACATCACGGCGCGCTAGGGGAACGTCACAGGAGCGTCGGCTCCTAGTGTCACAGGGGTGGATCGATCGCCGCCCTTGCCCCACCCGGTCGTGGCCGTTGTCATCGTCGACCACGGATCTCGTCGCCAGGAGGCGAACGACCGGCACGAGGCCTTCGTCCGGGAGTGGCGGGAGCGGGGAACGTACCCGATCGTCGAAGCGGCCCACATGGAGCTGGCCGAGCCCTCTGTCGGGACCGCCTTCGACAGGTGCGTAGACGCCGAGGCCACCATGGTCGTGATCGCTCCCTACTTCCTCTGGCCGGGCGACCACTGGGACCGGGACATCCCGGCCCTTGCCGCCGAGGCGGCGGCGCGCCACCCCGGCATCCGTTACCTGGTATCCGCTCCGCTCGGACCGCACCCACTGCTCGGCGACATCGTCGAGGAGCGCGTCGCCCACTGCCTCGCCCATGTCCGGGGCGAGGGACCCGATTGTGATGTGTGTGCGGGGACGGGACAGTGCCTCATCCGGTGAGTTGTGGTGGAGGCGAGGATCGGGTCACCGGACCGGCCGATCAGGCGGCCACCGGTGGGGGCCGCTCGTTGCGTTGGCCGTTGTGGGGTGGGCACAGCAGCCGCCCGTTCTCCTGGGTGGTGGGACCACCGAGGGCCCAGGGCTGGATGTGGTCGGCCTGGCAGAAGGGTGCGGTGACGTCGCAGAGGGGGTGGGTGCACTCCCGGTCCCGCACCTCGATGGCCCGGCGGGTGGCCCCGGTGAAGAACCGGTTGGTGGGGTCGACCTCGGTCCGGGGACCGGGTGCGAAGGTGGCCCGCTCCACATCGGCGCTGGTCACCCGGCCGTCGGCCCCGGCGAAGAGCCGGGCTCTGGCCCCGATCTCCACCCGTTGGCCGGGTCCGAAGGTGGCCCGCTCCACATCGGCACCGTCCAGCCAGGGCAGCAGTGAGCCAGGGGGGACCACGGTGCCGTTCTCGAGCTCGCAGATCCGCCCGTGGAGTGTCTCGTAATCCACGAGGACGGTGAACAGGGGTGCCGGTCTCCTGGCGTCGGCCGGGCAGCTCTTCGAGTTGATGGCCATGTCCACCAGGGCATCGGCCTGGCGCTGTCGGGGGGTGCGGGCCAGGCGGTCGCCCGGGCCCGGGTCCCGACCGAGGATGGCTCTGGCCTCGGCCCGGTCGGCCTCGAACAGCTCACGCTCCAGGCGTTCGAGCTCTTCGGCCACGATGGCCCCGTTGACGGGATCGAGGTTCATGGCCCCGAGCCAGCTCCCGCCGAAGCTCTGGACCAGGTAGACGTCACGGCGGCTCCGCTGCTTGTCGGCGTCCTGGTCGGCCCCGTCCGGATCGGCCAGCTGCCTCCAGTAGGCCGCGGCGCGGGTGAACTGGGCAAAGGTGAGGTTCCTGGCCTGGTCGACCAGCAGGGCCTCGTCCCGGATGAGGGCAGCTTCGGTCTCCCGGGTCCGGAGGGAGATCATCACGTCCACGTGGGCCCCGGTGATGTCCCCTTCGGCCCAGGCCCGGGTGGTCCCGGGCAGGAACCGCAGCTCCCGGCCCCGGCGGACCCGGCGTCTGGCCTCGCCCTTTTTGACCCGGCACTTGGCCGTCACCCAGGCCGCTGCGGTCCGGGCCCCGTCGGGGGCCCAGTCACCGGCGGCGTCGAAGGCGGCGGTGGCCCGGGTGGCCAAGGACTCAGCCCGGGCCGCCACCTGGTGCAACGCCACGATCGACTCCGGGTCGGCCAGGGCCGACGGGTCGAGCCCGCCCAGCCGGTCGAGTTCCTCGTTGATGATGTCCAGTTCCACGAACGAGAGTCCACCACCGGGGTGTGACAGCGTCCGGGGGGACCGAGACGTCGGGGCGGGACGGGGTCGGACCGGGGGCGGGACGGGGTCGGGCCGGGCGGGCCAACCGGTCCCACCGGAGCCGATGGAGGAGAGAAGTACCTGTTCAGGACAGGAAAATCAAGCCGCGGCACCAAATCAGCTGCAGCGGTCTCCGAGCCACGGCTGGCTGCCGTCGAGTGCGTAGAGAGCGACCGCCAACGTGTCCTGGTCGGCCTTGGTAGCCACGTTGGGTGGCACACCGATCAGACCGGGCAGGCCGGCGGCCTGGGCGGCGACGTTCCAGGTCGGTTGGCTGAACTGGAAGGCGCCCATGTACAGCCCGTTGGGAGAGACTGCCGCATAGTTGCCGCCCGATTCGGCCTGCACCACGCACTGGAGGAACGGGTTGAGCGCGGGGTCGGTCGTGGCTCCGCCTCCGGCACCGGGTGTCGTCGGCACAGAACCGGTTGCCGCCGATGTGGTCTGTCCCGGTGCGCTCGTTGGGGCCGGGGACGAGGCTGCGCTCGAGGCGGCGGCCGCGGCCGAACTCTGGGCGGCGGCCCTCTGGGCTGCGGCGATAGCAGCCGCGGCGGCCGCGGCCTGAGCTGCGGCCTGTTGGGCCACGGCTACGGCCAGCCGCCCGGTCACCTGGGCCCGCGACGCCTCCAATTGGTTCTGGGTGTCGTCGGCCTGGGCGAGGTAGCCGGCCTCGCGTGCCTGCTCCGCCTGGTCGGCGGCCTCCTGGCGTTGCCGCGCCCCCTCGCTGGCCTGGAGGGCACGTTGGGCGGTGCGGAGCCCGTCGACGGCGGTGGTGATGTTGCCGACGGCGATGCCCGAGTACTCGCTCGCCGCTTGCACCGACTCCTCGTTCCCGGAGAAGAGGGAACTCTCCGGTCCCGAGGCGCCGGTGCCGTAATTCGTGTAGGAGGCGATCGCCTGTTGGCGGACGGCCCCGGTCTTGCGGCCGATCTGTCGTTGGTCCGAGGCGATCTGGTGGTTGAGCCGGGCGATGGCCCGGGCGTCGGCGGCGGTCTTCGCGGTCGCCACGGAGTACTGCTGCTCGTAGGCGCCGACCTGCAATTGCTCCCTGATCAGTTGCTGGGAGAGTGCGGTCGCCTGGGCCTTGAGGCTGGAGATCTGATCGGCATCTGCGGGTCCACGAACGAAGACCACCGTGAGGGAGGTCGAAGCGACGAGAGCCGAGAGCAGCACCGCCAACGGAGTGAACCGGCGGTGCGCTCGTGCGTTTAACTCCGCCATCGGTGAAAACCGGGCGTGAAACACAATGGGTTGAGAACTTAGCCGTTCGGGCGCCCCGGGTACAAACTGCGGGCGCCTCGGCGGGGGCTGCATCCACAAACAGGTGTCCGATGCGGTGGTGGCCCGCCTACTCGATCCGACCCTCCCCCTCGGCCTCCGCGCCGAGTTCGGCCATCTCCGTGTAGTGGGCGGCCACCCGCCGACGCTCCTCGTCGCTCTCGGATAGGGCTTCCTGCTCAGCGGCTGTTTCTTCACTTGCGGTCAGCTGCCGGTCGGCCGCGTGCGGGCGTGCGGCATCGATCTCCTCGGCCTGGTGGGTGCCCTCATCGGGTTCTGTGGGACTCATGACTGCCTGCTCCTTGCTCCGGCGGAAGGGAAGCCGTCGGTGGGGCGGCGGCTGTAGGGATTATGCCCGGGCGGGAGCAGGGGCAAAACATCGGTGTATTATACCCCTTAGGGGTAGCGGGTATCTACGGAGGACACCGGTGCAACGTGGCTACAGCGAGGACAAAGAGGCGGTCCAGCAGCGACTCCGGCGGATCGAAGGGCAGGTCCGCGGGCTCCAGCGGATGGTGGAGGAGGACCGCTACTGCATCAACGTGCTCGAGCAGGTCTCGGCGGTCACCAGGGCACTCCAATCCGTGGCCCTGATGCTTCTCGACGATCATCTGGAGCATTGCGTGGCCGATGCCATCCAGGCCGGAGGCGACGACACCACGGCGAGGCTGAGCGAGGTGTCGGCCGCCATCGGGCGGCTGGTGCGTTCGTGAGAAGCCGGATCCTCGCCGCCGGAGCGGGAGCCGGACCTTGAAGCTGCTCGACGGGCTCGGTCATGCACTGAGCGTCAGCGGTTCGATGGCATGGCAGATCCTGTGGGCGCTGGTCCTCGGATTCGTGCTGGCCTCGGTGGTGCAGGCCGTCATCCGGAGAAGCACGATCGTCAGACGGCTGGGAGACGATCGGCCGCGGACGTTGGCCGTAGCGACCGGCTTCGGTGCGGCTTCCTCGTCCTGTTCCTACGCGGCTGTCGCCCTCGCCCGGGCCCTCTTCAGGACCGGAGCCAGTTTCACCGCGGCCATGGCCTTCGAGATCGCATCGACCAACCTGGTCGTCGAGCTCGGAGTGATCCTGGCCGTGCTCATCGGATGGCAATTCACGCTGGCCGAGTTCATCGGTGGACCGATCATGATCGTGCTCATCGCCGTCATCTTCCGCCTGTTCCTCCGGCAGCGGCTCATCGACGCGGCCAGGGCGCAGAGCGACAAGGGACTGTCCGGATCGATGGAGGGGCATGCGGCCATGGACATGACCATCGGCGCAGAGGGCACGCTCTGGCAACGGCTCCGTTCGAAGCAGGCGCTCACCTCGATCTCCCACATCTTCATCATGGAGTGGGCCGCGGTCATCCGGGACATCGTGATCGGATTGTTGATCGCCGGCGCCGTCGCGGCCTGGGTGCCGGACACCTTCTGGCGCCACTTCTTTGCCGTCGACCATCCGCTCCTCTCGAAGCTGTGGGGCCCGCTCATCGGTCCGATCGTCAGCATGCTGAGCTTCGTCTGCTCGGTCGGCAACGTCCCACTGGCCGGAGTGCTCTGGAACGCGGGCATCAGCTTCGGCGGGGTCATCAGCTTCATCTTCGCCGACCTGATCATCGTGCCCATCCTGGTCATCTACCGGAAGTACTACGGCACCCGCATGATGCTGTTCATCCTGGCCAGCTTCTACGCGGCCATGGTGGCCGCCGGCTACATCGTGGAGATCGCCTTCACCGTGCTCGGGCTGGTACCCACCGAACGGGACGCCAAGGTCGGCGAGGTGTCCGTCCACTGGGACTACACCACGGTGCTCAATATCGTCGCCCTGGTGGTGGCGGGTGCGCTCGGCTACCGGTTCGTGCGGACCGGGGGCATCCCCATGCTCAAGATGATGGGCGGGGAGGCGCCCGGGGCCCATGCCGACGGGCACTCACCCGGCTGACCGACGGCGAGGCTCGCCCGTGCGATGCCCGCTACCCGGCAGCTGCCTCCCGGTCCGAGGCCGCCACCAGATCGGCCACCACGCCGGGAGAGAACGTGCGGAGCCTTCGGTGCACGATGCGACCGAGCAGGGTCCCGTCCCATGCGGCGGACCAGTTCACCCGCGTACCTTCCACGGTCGGGGTCAGGACGACCTCCGCCCGGTAGTTGCGCACCGGGATCCCCTCGAGGACCGTATAGGCGATCCGCCGGCCGTCCTCCACGTCCAGAACCTGCTCGACCGACGTCGTGCGTCGGTACCGGATCCGGCGCACCGCACCGGAACCGTGCTCGGAACCGTCACCGGGCCGCTCGTAGCCGCTCTCGTCCCAGGGTCCCCACTCGGCGTACCTGGTGACGTCGGCCACGAGGGGCCAGACCACCTCGGGGCCGGCCCGGGTGGCTCCTTCCGCTTCCACGTGCAGCCGGGTCACCGCGCCGCACCCCAGGGGCCGTCGTCTCCAGGGGCCCCGGATACGGATCCAATTCTGTACCAAGTGGAACATGTACCAAATGGTACGGTTGGGTGTGCCCGCTCGGCAAGCCCGTGACCGCCTGCTGGCCGCCGCAGTGGACCATGCCCTGCGCGACGGTATCGCCGATCTCAGTCTGCGCCAGCTGGCGGCGGCCATCGGCACCAGCCACCGCATGCTCATCTACCACTTCGGTTCCCGTGAGGGGCTGCTCGTGGCCGTGACCCGGGCGGTCGAGGAGCGGGAACTGGAGATGCTGCTCGGGGCGGGGATGCAGGTGACCGATCCCCGCCAGGAGTGGAACCGGCTCAGCAGCCCGGACCTGTGGCCCCAGGAGCGTCTGTTCTTCGAGCTCTACTCCCACGCACTGCGCGGCCGTCCGGGCACGGAGGGATTTCTCGACGCGGTCGTCGAGTCGTGGGTCGGGCCCATGGCCGACGCCATGGTCGAGGCGGGCACCGAACCGAGCATGGCCCGGGCCGACGCCCGGCTCGGCGTGGCCGTCGTCCGGGGCCTGCTCCTCGACCTGCTGGCCACCGGCGAACGCCGCGAGGTCGACGAGGCGTTCGAGCGCTACCTGCAACTGACCGGAGTGCCGGCCGGAACCGCTGCCGCGCCCGCATGCGCCGTCGGACCCCGATCCTGCATCGCGGCCGGTGGCCGGATGAGCGGTCGGGACCGGGATGCCGGGCGGGGCCCGTCCGAGCCCGACGACCTCCTCGATCGGCGCCAATTCCTCCGTCGGGGCGGATCGACGGTGGCCGCCCTCGGTACTGCCGCCCTGCTGGGCCCGCTGGCCGGCTGCTCGAGCGCCACGTCGACCGGCAGCTCGAGCACGACGAGCACTACAAGCGCCACGGCGACCACGGCAACCACCACCGGTCCACCGGAGTGGTCGGTCCTGTCGGCCATGCTGAGCGGGTCGCTGGTGGTGGCCGGAAGCCCGACCTACCCGACGAGCCGTGAGCTCTACAACGAGCGCTTCGACGGCATGGCGCCGGCGGCCATCGCCTACTGCGCCTCGCCATCGGACGTCCAGCGGTGCATCGCCTTCGCACGCCGTCACGGAGTGCAGATGGCGGCGCGGTCCGGCGGGCACAGCTACGGGGGTTACTCCTCGTGCCCCGGACTGGTGATCGACGTCACCCGGATGGCGGCCGTCGCCACCGGCCCCGGCGGGTTCGGCGACGGTCGGGGCCGGCGCCCGCCTGATCGACGTCTACAGCAAGCTCGGAAGTTCGGGGCTCCTCCTCCCCGGTGGTTCGTGCCCGACGGTTGGGATCGCCGGCCTGACCCTCGGCGGCGGCATCGGGGTCTTCGGGCGGAAGTACGGGCTCACGTGCGACAACCTTCGAGCCGTCGAGATGGTGACGGCCGACTCCCGGGTGGTCACAGCCGATGCTGGGAACGACGCGGATCTCCTCTGGGCTTCGAAGGGCGGTGGCGGCGGCAACTTCGGGGTGGTGACTTCGTTCACCTTCGACGTCCACCCGATCCCGGACATCGCCCTGTTCACCCTCCAGTACCCGTGGGGCGCGGCGGCCGACGTGCTGGGCGAGTGGCAACACTGGATGCCGGGCACGCCGCCCGAACTGTGGTCCAACTGCCAGCTCCTCTCGTCCGGGGCGGCCGGCGGCACCCAACCCCTCAGTGTGCGGGTCACCGGCGTCCTGGCGGGCACGGCGTCCACGCTCACCGGTCTCCTCGGGCCGTTCATCGCCGCGGTGGGCACCGCGCCGACCTACCAGTTCGTCGGGCCCGAGCCGTACCTGCGGGCCATGCTCATCGAGGCCGGCTGCAGCGACTCGTCGGTGGCTGCGTGCCACCTGCCGTCACAGAACCCGGCCGGCACGCTGTCGCGGGCCGGATTCGCGGCCAAGTCCAACTACATCGACGCGACCATGCCGTCGGCCGGCCTGCAGGCGGTGGTCGATGCCGTTGCCGGGTTGGCACAGAGTCAGCCCGGATCGGGGGGCGGGATGGTCTTCGACTCCTACGGAGGTGTGATCAACGACGTCTCCCCCGACAGCACCGCATTCGTGCACCGTGACGCACTGGCCTGTATCGAGTACAGCGTGAGCTGGGGTCCGGCGGCGTCGGCGGCGGTGATGGCTGCGGCCGGCACCTGGCTCCAGGACACACAGGTGCAGCTGGCCCCGTACAGCCAGGGGGCCTATCAGAACTACATCGACCCCACCCTGGTCGACTGGCAGCAGGCGTACTACGGATCCAACCTGCCCCGGCTGGTGGACGTCAAACGGTCCTACGATCCCGACGACGTCTTCCACTTCGCCCAGTCCATACCGACGTCAGTCAGTCGCTGAAGTGGGTGACGGGCCGAGCCACCGGCGTGCCGTCGATGAACACGTCGACCTTCTCGTTGTAGAACGACACCAGTCCGGCGATGGGAAGCAACTGCCGGGTGGGGAAGTCGTAGCTCCAGGCCAGGTCGGCGTGCGTCGTGCCCCCGACCACACAGGACCAGTACGCCGTCGTGGTCCCCTTGTACGGACAGCGCGTGACCGTGGGACTGAACTCGAGGTGTTCGAACCTGACCTCGGTCCGGTTGAGGTAGTAACGGGTGGGCAGCCCGGTCTCGAAGACCATCACCGGTGACGACGATTCGGCCAGCACGACACCACAGAGCTCGATGCGGACGGAGCGGGTCGACCGCAGCGCGTCCACCCTCGAGTACGGGCTGCGGGGGTGGACGAATACCTCCTCGTCCTCCTCGAACCATGCGTCGAGCGCATCCCAGTCGAACCGGACGGTGCCGGCCAGCCCGGTGCCGGCCAGCCCGGTGCCGACCAGCCCGGTGCCGGCCAGCCCGGTGTCGACGATCAGCCGGGCCACGGTGCCGGTGGGCGCGGGCGAACCGGCGCCACCGTCGGCGAACGGACCCGCAAACGAGCACGGCCGGACCGTGCGTGAGGACGAGTCGTCCACTTCCGGCGGTCCGGGGACCAGCAGGTCCTCTCGGACGTCGAGCCGCGGGATGTAGTACTGGGGATAGTGGGGCCACTCCCAGACGTAGAGCGCGTCGGTGGTGTCGACGACGACGTGGCCGTGACGGGTGGCCCGGATGCGCCGGGGCACGGGTTCGATATGACCGACGGGCACGATGGGCCCGGGAAAGCCGCTCATCGCGCCCTCACCTCAGTGCTACGCGGCTGGGCTCCGCAGCACGCCGGCCGGTGCATCACACCAGTCGCCGGTCGGTGGCCCACTTGGTGAGCTCGTGCCGGGTCGAGAGTTGCAGCTTCCGCAACACCGACGAGACGTGCGACTCCACCGTCTTGGCCGAGATGGTGAGATCCCGGGCCACTTCCTTGTAGGTGTAGCCGCGGGCGATCAGGCGCAGCACCTCGCGCTCCCGGGGCGACAGCTGGTCGAGCTCGGGATCGAGGCCGGGGGTCACCGTGCCGCCGACCCCGGCGAACGCGTCCAGGACGAACCCGGCCAGCCGCGGCGAGAACACGGCGTCGCCTGCTCCCACCCGATAGACGGCCTGGAGGAGTTCGCTCCCCGAAATGGTCTTGGTCACGTAGCCGCGGGCACCGGACCGGATGACCGCGATGACGTCCTCGGGGGCGTCCGACACCGAAAGGGCCAGGAACTGCACCTCCGGGTGGTGGGGCGTGACCCCCTGCAGGACGGCCTGGCCGCCCCCACCGGGGAGGTGGACGTCGAGCAGGACGACGTCCGGGACGCGTTCGTTGATCAGCTCGATGGCCGCGCCGACCTCGTCGGCCTCACCGATGACCTCGACGGCGTCGCCCAACTCGGCCCGCACCCCGGATCGGAACATGGCGTGGTCGTCGACCAGGAAGATCCGCGGCCGGCCCTCCCGGCTCACTTGACCAGCTCGTGTCGCGGCATCGACAACTCGACCTCGGTGCCGTCGCCGGGTGCGGAACGGATGACCGCCGAACCACCGAACCGGGCCATGCGGGCCCGGATCGATGTGGCGATGCCCTGGCGGTCCTCGGGCACGGCGTCGGGATCGAATCCCTGACCGCGATCGCGGACAAAGATCATGGCGGCCTCCCGATCGACCTCTCCGTAGAAGGAGACCTGCGCCGCACCCGACCACTTGGCCGCGTTGATCGTGGCCTCCCGGGACGCGTCGAGCAGGGCCCGCATACCGTCGTCGAGCCCGCAGTCGCCGACCACCACGACCTGGACGGTGATGCCGTGATCGGCCTCGATCTGGCGTTGGAGCACCCCGATGCCCTCGGCCAGCGTCGACGCCTCCTGGCCGATGGTGCCCGGAGCCCGGCCCTCGAACAACCAGGAGCGGAGCTCGCGCTCCTGGGCCCGGGCCAGGCGCACCACGTGCTGGGGATCGTCGGCCGAGCGCTGGATGAGGGCCAGCGTCTGGAGGACCGAGTCGTGGACGTGGGCTGCCATCTGGGCCCGTTCCTCGGCCCGGGCACGCGCCTGGCGCTCCGACATCAGATCGCGGACCAGTGAGATCCACCAGGGGCCGAAGACGACCACGATGGCGGCGATCACCAGCAGGGCGCCGCCCACCGGCTGCAGCGCGGCCGCGCTGGTGTGCCCGTTGACCAGGATGACGAGCCCGACCACGGCGAGCACGACACCGGCTCCGACGCGGGCCACGAGCGTCCACCTGGTCTGGCGGTCCCCGCCGGGATGGAGCATGGGAATGAGATCGTCGTTGATCCACACCCGCTCCCCGTGGCTGGCGTTGCGCCGGATGAGGATGAAGCCACCGGCGGCGAGGAAGACGGGCCAGCTGAACGACCCGAGCCAGCCGATGTGCAGTGCATCGGCCAGCACCTGCACCACCACCAGGGCCGGGATGATGGCGATGACCAGCCTGATGCCCCGCCGGTCGTTGACGGCTCTCGAGAAGATGGTGGTGGTCTCGCCCTGCAGGGGGAGGAGGAGCCAGGCCAGCGCGTAGACCGGGATGCCGATGCCGCTCCCGAGGGACAGCAGGACGAACCCGATGCGGATGAGGGTGACATCGATGCCGGTGGCCTGGGCGAGGCCGCCACACACCCCGGCGAGGACCCGGGCATCCGAGCTCCTCCGGATCGGCCCCCGGAGGCGCCGGTGCAGACGTCGGCCCCGACCGCCGTGCCGGGAGGACCACCACTCCGCGCTGCCCCATGACGACTGCCACCCTCCCGGTCCACACGGGAGGGGAGGTTGCGGATCGGCGGGAGGCTCTGGGTCGGGTGTGGCGGGCACATTCGCCCCGGTGTCGGTGGATTCGGCGATACAAGATGATCGCGCGCCCCGGCGCCCGGGGCTATCAGGGATGTCCCTGACCGTCGCGGCCCGGAGTCAGGGTCCGACCAGGGTCATGCCGGATTCCGTTGGGCCTGGTGGCCCTTCACACTGGCCCCATGGACACCTCCACCCCCGACTCCACACCATCAGAACCCTCTCCGACCGGCCCGGGACCCTCCGGCCCGGCGTCGGCCGGCCCCGGCCCGGGATCCTCCGGCCCGGGACCCTCCGGCCCGGGCCCGGTCGGCGGCGGTGAGGAACGCCTGCACCGCTGCCGCGACGGGCGGATGCTCGCCGGCGTCGCCGCCGGGCTGGCCGACTACTTCGACATCGATCCCACCCTGGTGCGGATCGGCTTCGTGGCCCTCGCCCTCCTCGGCGGCCTGGCCGTGCCCGTCTACCTGGCCGGCTGGCTGCTCATCCCCGAGGAGGACACCGATGTCTCGGTGGCCGAGGAATTGCTTGCCCGCGAACGGGCCCGCTGACCCTCACCGACATTCACCAACCTTCCGAGAGGACCGACCATGCGCTGCCGTTGGGATCCCCCCTACCCGAATTCCGGACGTCGGATGACCACCGCCGACTCCACGCTCCGCGCCTCCGATGCCGAGCGGAACGATGTGGCCGACAAGCTCTCCCGTCACTTCGCCGACGGGCGGCTCGACCAGAACGAGTTCAAGACGCGGCTCGACCGGGCGATCGGGGCCACGACCCGTGGTGACCTCAGGGGGCTGTTCGACGACCTTCCCCCGCTGGCCGACGAGGCACCTCCCCCCCGGCCGCGCCGGTGGCGGTTGGTCTCCTTCGTCCTCGTCGTCGCACTGGTGGTGGCGGCGGCCGGATCGACCGTCTCGTACGTGCATCTGCCGTGGTTGCTGTTGGTCCTGGCCGGGCTGTTCCTCTGGCGCCGGGCCGGCGGGCACCGTCACGTCCATCACGGCCATGAAGGCCATGACCGAGCCATGCCGAATTCGACCGGTAGCATCGGGAGCCAAGATACGGCCCGTGGCCGGGAGCGACCGCACCCAGAGCCGCCACCGCACCCAGAACCGCGACCGCACCCCGCACACCCCGCACACCCCGCCTTCGCCCCGGTCGAGCGGGCCACGCCGAACCATGCCGGCCCAGGACGGAGCTCGATGACGATGACCGATCAGATCCCGAACCCTGTGCCCCTCTCGCCGGCCGCCCATGCCATCGGCCTGGTCAAGACGTACGGCAAGGGCGATGCCGTGGTCCGGGCCCTCGACGGCATCGATGTCGAATTCGAGCGGTCCCGGTTCACAGCCGTGATGGGCCCGTCGGGTTCGGGCAAGTCGACGCTCATGCACTGCATGGCCGGACTGGACACGCCGACCTCGGGCCGCACCTTCGTCGGCGACCTGGAGATCGGCCTGCTCGACGACGCCGGCCTGACCCAGATGCGCCGGGACCGGATCGGCTTCGTCTTCCAGTCCTTCAATCTGGTCCCGACCCTCACCGCCGCCGAGAACATCACCCTCCCGTCCGACCTCGCCGGGGTGAAGGTCGACCAGGACTGGTTCGACTATCTGGTCGAGGAGCTCGGCATCGGCGACCGGCTCTCGCACCGGCCGAGCGAGATGTCGGGCGGCCAGCAGCAGCGGGCCGCCTGCGCCCGCGCCCTCATCGGCCGGCCCGACCTGGTCTTCGCTGACGAGCCCACCGGCAATCTCGACTCGAACTCGTCGGCCGAGATGCTGGCCTTCCTGCGCCGGTCGGTCACCGAGTTCAACCAGTCGATCGTCATGGTCACCCACGACCCCCGGGGGGCGGCCTTCGCCGACCGGGTCGTGTTCCTGGCCGACGGCAACGTGGTGGGCGAGCTGGTGTCGCCCACGGCTGACCTGGTGCTGGAGCAGATGAAGCAGCTCGGGACCTGACATGTGGAAGGTCACCGTCAAGGGGCTGTTGGCCCACAAGCTGCGGCTGGCCCTGACCGCGCTGGCCATCGTGCTCGGGGTGACGTTCATCTCGGGGACCTTCGTGCTCACCGACACCCTCCACAACACGTTCACCACCCTGTTCGGCCACGTGTACCAGAACGTCGACTTCGTGGTGCGCGGCAAGGCCGCGTTCAACGACTCCTCCGGCACCGCCGACCGCAAGCCGATCCCCGAGTCCATCGAGGCGTCCGTCCTCCGCATCCCCGGGGTGGCCTACGCCGACGGCTCGGTGACCGGCCCGGCGCAGTTCATCGCTCCGGACGGGAAGGCGATCACGACGGGGGGAGCACCGACCATCGGGTTCTCCTTCGATCCCAACTCCCGGCTGTCGATCCTCACCGTGGTCGGCGGCCGGGCTCCGGCCAGCCCGACCGAGGTGGCCATGGACGTCGGCACCGCGGACAAGTACCACTTCAAGGTGGGCGATCACGTACGCGTCCTGCTCGCCGGGCCGACCCGGACCTTCACCATCTCCGGCCTGGTCAAGTTCGGCTCCGCCGACAACCTGGCCGGGGCCACGCTGGCCGCCTTCGACCTGCCCACCGCCCAGCGGCTGTTCAACGAGGTCGGCCACTTCGACTCCATCGACGTCCTGGCCCAGCCGGGGACCGACAAGGCCACCCTCCAGCGCGCCATCGCCAAGGACCTGCCCCCCGGGGTGGAGGTGGTGTCCGGTCAGGCGGTGGCCAACGAGCAGACCAACTCCATCAACCAGGCCCTGGGCTTCTTCTCGACGGCCCTGCTGGTCTTCGCCTTCATCTCCCTCTTCGTGGGCGGGTTCACCATCTTCAACACCTTCTCGATCCTGGTCGGGCAGCGGACGCGCGAGCTGGCGCTGTTGCGGATCGTCGGCGCCAGCCGGCGCCAGGTGTTCCGCTCGGTGCTCCTCGAGGCCGGCCTGCTCGGACTGGTCGCCTCGCTCGTCGGCCTCGGACTGGGTGTCCTGTCGGCCGTCGGGCTGGAGTCACTGCTGAAGGGCTTCGGCGTGACCCTGCCCACCGGCCCCCTGGTCTTCGAGACCCGCACGGTGATCGTCGCCCTCGTGGTCGGCATCGGGGTGACCGTGGTGTCGGCCATCAGCCCGGCCCGCCGGGCCGTGCGCATCCCTCCGGTGGCGGCCATGGTCGACCACCAGGGTGACCGAGAGGAGTCGTCCCGTCGTCGGATCGCGGTCGGGACGGTCATCGCCGTCCTCGGTATCGCCGCGCTGGCCATCGGCCTGAAGAAGCCGGCCATCCAGCTGGTCGGGGTGGGGGCGGTGGCCATCTTCATCGGCATCGGGATGCTGGCCCCCATCGTCGCCCGCCCGATGGCCAGCGTCCTCGGCCGGCCGTTGGCCCGATTGCTCGGGACGTCGGGAAAGCTGGGGCGCGAGAACTCGATGCGCAGCCCGCGGCGGACGGCCCAGACCTCATCGGCGCTCATGGTGGGGCTGGCCCTCGTCTCCACCATCGCCGTGTTCGGAGCCTCGCTGTCCAAATCGGCCACCAGCAGCGTCGACCAGGCCGTCAGCGCCGACTACATCATCACCAGCTCCGGCTCGGGCCCCGGCGGGTTCAGCAATTCGGTGGCCGCCATCACCTCCCGTATCCCCGGGGTGACCGCGGAGTCGACGGTCTATTCCGGGCAGTTCGAATTCAGGGGGTCGGTGTCGGGTCTCACCGCGGTGTCCACCGATCACCTGGCCCGGACGGTCATCCTCCGGATGGATTCGGGGATCGGTGCCCCCGCTCTCGTCCGCGGCGACCTGCTCATCGACACCACCACGGCGACCAGCGACCACCTCGCGGTCGGTTCGGTGGTGCCGGCGAAGTTCGCACAGACCGGGTCGACGACGATGCGCATCGGTGGCATCTTCAAACCGAACGCCCTCATCGGCAGCTTCCTCGTCGGCGACGGGTTCTTCCTCTCGCACTTCAACAACCCGCTGCCGGTGGCCGTGCTCCTGCGGACGGCCGGCGGGCCGGGATCGGACGCGGGGGCGATCAACGCCCGGCTCACCTCCTACCCAAATCTCCAGATCCAGACCCTGGCCCAGTTCGAGAAGTCGCAGCAGGCCAAGGTCAACCAGCTCCTCGGGCTGGTGTACGCCCTCCTGGCCCTGGCCGTGGTCATCGCCCTCATCGGGATCGTCAACACGCTCATGCTCTCGGTGTTCGAGCGCACGCACGAGATCGGCCTCCTGCGGGCGGTCGGGATGAGGCGGCGCCAGGTGCGGGCCATGATCCGGTCGGAAGCCGTCATCCTCTCCCTGTTCGGAGCCATCATCGGCGTCATCGTGGGTACCGCCCTCGGGGTCGCCTTCGCAGCATCGCTCAAACAACAGGGCATCACCGACATCGTGATCCCGGGGACCAGCCTGGTCGTGTTCCTCGTCCTGTCGGCGCTGCTCGGGCTGGGGGCGGCCACCTGGCCGGCCCGCCGGGCGGCGAAGCTCGACGTGCTGGCGGCCATCGCCGCCGACTGACCGTGCTGGCGGCCATCGCCGCCGACTGACCGTGCTGGCGGCCATCGCCGCCGACTGACCGCGCCGCCATCGCCGCCGACTGACCGCTCCCGCTACCCCGCGTGCTGACGGGAGGTGAGCGACCCGGGTCGGGGCTCCCTCGCCGCCGGGTAGTGCATGTGGACCCCGGCCCGGCCACCGGGGCTCTGCTCCTTGCTCCATTCGTCGGCCAGGAGCCGGTAGGAACGGATCCGGTCCTCGTGCCGGTGGGTGATGGTCGTGATCAACAGCTCGTCAGCGTCCGTGGCCTCCTGCAACCAGCGGAGCTCGGAGACCACCGACCCTGGCGATCCGACGAACTGGGTCTCCGTCCGGTCACGGACCAGTGCCCGCTCGGCCCCGGTCCAGTGGTGCCGGCGGGCCTCGTCGGGACTGGGGAAGGGAATGGCGCCCTGCCCGCTCCGGACGCTGAGGACCCACAGCGGAAACCCCTGGGCCAGCTCGTTGGCTGCTTCGTCGTCGGGGCCCACCACCACGTCGGCCGAGATGGCGACGTACGGGCGGTCGAGGTCGGCGGAGGGGACGAACGCCCCGCGGTAGGCGTCCACGGCCTCGAGCACGGTCGCCGGGCTCACGTGGTAGTTGCCCGCGAAACGCAGGCCCAGTCTGCCGGCCACCGAGGCACTCTCACCGGCGCTGCTCCCGAGGACCCAGAGGTCGACACCGGCGCCCGTGCCCGGGGTGGGCCGGGCGGCGAGCCCCTCGGCCGACCGGTAGGTGCCGCCCAACAGGGCCACGATGTCGTCGATCAGGTCGCCGTAGCCGGCCGATTCGGCCCCCTGTTGCCGGATCAGGTCGGAGGTCATGGCCAGGAGCGGGGAGTTGGCCAGCCCCCGGAGCGAGGGTCGCTGCGGGATGAGCAGCCCCTCGGCCGTCCGGTACGGCTTGTTGGCGTTGCGCCTTGGGCGTCGTTCCGCGTCCCCGGGGTTCTTCGGCCGTTGCTGGAGGGAGCCCGGTCCCACCGAGCGCCCGATCCCGAGGTCGATGCGTCCCGGGTACCTGGCATCGAGCAGGCCGAATTCCTCGACGATCGAAAGCGCCGTCCGGTGCCCGCTCTGGACGCCACCGGACCCGATGCGGATGTGCCCGGTCTCGGCGGCCGCCATGGCGATGAGCACCGCGGGCGACGAGCCGGCCACCCCCGGATTGAGGTGGTGCTCGGCGAACCAGTAGCGGGAGAAGCCGAGGGCCTCGGCCATCCTGACCAGGTCGATGCTGTTGTGCAGGGCGGTCGACGGATCGGACCCCGAGCTGATCGGCACCAGGTCCAGCACACCGAGGGGTACCCGTTTCGAGGGCATCAGCTGGTCGACCTCGCGGCGCGGTGACGGTGGGGAGCCCGTGCCGGTGGGAGCCCGAGGTGATCGCGCAAGGTCGGTCCCTCGTAGTCGGTGCGGAACCGGCCGCGCTCTTGGAGGATGGGGACGACCGTGTCGGCGAACCCGTCGAGCCCGCCCGGCGTGATGTGGGGAACCAGGATGAAGCCGTCGGCGGCCTCCTCGCTGACCGAGGTCTCGATCTGGGCGGCGACCTGCTCGGGGGTACCGATGAACGAGGGCCTGGTGGTCACCTCGATGACGAGCTCCCGCATCGACAGGCCCTTGGACTCGGCCAGAGCGCGCCACTCCCGGGAGGTCTGCAGCCGGTCGGGGTTGAGGGCGGCCCTGCCCTTCACCACGGTCAGCTCGGAGAGGTCCGGGTCCTCTGCCGGAAGGGGGCCGTCCGGGTCGTACGCGGAGAGGTCACGATTCCAGACCTGTTCCACGAATTGGATGGCTGTCGCCCCGCTCACCTGCTGGCTGCGGATGACGGCGGCGCGTTCGATGGCGTCCGCCTCGCTCTCCCCGAGCACGAAGGTGGCCGCCGGGAGGATCTTGAGCTCGTCGGGCGCCCGCCCGTAGCGCGCCATGCGTCCTTTCACGTCCCGGTAGAAGCGCTGGCCGGCCTCGATGGTCCCGTGACGGGAGAAGATGCAGTCCGATTCGGCCGCCGCGAACTCGCGGCCGGTGTCGGAGTCCCCGGCCTGGAAGATCACCGGCTGCCCCTGCGGCGACCGGGGCACGCCGAAGACCCCCTCGATGTCGAAGTGCACACCGTGGTGGGCGAATGTCCCCTGTGCCGCGTCGGTCAGGAACGTCCCCGGGCCCGGATCGGCGACGACGGCGCCGTCATCCCACGAGTCCCACAGCTCCCTGGCCGTCTGCAGGAACTCACGGGCCCGCTCGTAGCGGTCCTCGCGGGCCAGGAAGCCGCCGCGTCGGAAGTTCTCGCCGGTGAAGGCATCCCACGAGGTGACCACGTTCCACGCCGCCCGGCCCTCGGACAGGTGGTCGAGCGAGGCGAACTGCCGCGCCACCTCGTAGGGCTCGTTGAAGGTGGAGTTGATGGTGCCCGACAGGCCGATCCGGTCGGTGACGGCGGCGAGCGCGGCGAGCACCGTGAAGGTGTCGGGCCGTCCGACCACGTCGAGATCGTGGATGCGACCGCGGACCTCGCGCAGGCGGAGGCCTTCGGCCAGGAAGAAGAAGTCGAACTTGGCCCGCTCGGCGGTCTGGGCCAGCCTGACGAAGGAGGAGAACTCGATCTGGCTGCCCGCCTCGGGGTCGGTCCACACGGTGGTGTTGTTGACCCCGGGGAAGTGCACGGCGAGGTGGATCTGCCGGTGCCGTCCGGTCACCGGCGACGGCGCCGGCCCGTCCGTGGGGCGGATGCGCGCGTGCTCAGGCATCGGCGTACCGGTTCTCGGGCCGGAGAAGGCCCAGATGCTCGCGCAGCGTGCTGCCGCGGGGTCGCCGGCGGAGGATCCCACGCTCGCGGGCCAGAGGCACCACCCGGCGGGTGACGGCTTGGAGGTCGGAGGGGATGGCCGCAGGCCTGAGGCGGAAGCCGTCGATCCCGGCGGCCTCCCATTCGACCAGCAGGTCGACCAGTCCGGCCGGGGTTCCGGTGAAGACATGGGCATCGGACCGGTGGGGCCGGCCTGCCAGCCCGTCCAGCAGGGCCCTGCGCTCCCCGGCCGCGGCCGCCTCGGTGTCGAGGAAGACGACCAGGTCGGCGAAGACGAGGAGCGGCGGACCGGAGCGGCCCACGGTCGCCTCCTCGGTACGGAGCCCGGCGATGATGGCCCGGGCGTCGTCGGGGTCGTCGGGTGTGACGAAGACGACGTCGGCCTGACGGGCGGCCAGCCGGAAGGCGACGGGCACATGGGCCAGGGCGGTCACGATCGGCTGGCCCTGTGGGGGCCGGGGGGTGATGGACGGACCCTTCACCGAGAACCAGCGTCCCTCGAAGTCGATGTAGTGCAGGCGGTCGCGGTCGATGAAGCGACCGGTGTCCACGTCGCGGATCTCGGCCCCGTCCTCCCAGCTGTCCCAGAGCCGGCGGACCACCTCGATGAAGTCGGCGGCGTCGTCGAACAGATCGTCGACCTGGGGTTCGGCCCATGCGTCGGGTACCGGGCGGCGGCCGAATTGGCGGGCCTCGAGGGCCGTCGGCGAGACCCGGACCTGGACACCGCCCCGCCCGCCGCTCACGTAGTCGAGCGTGGCGATGGCCTTGGACATGTGGAACGGTTCGGTGTGGGTGGTCGTGGCCGTGGGGACGAGGCCGAGGGACCGGGTGGTCGGCGCCACCCGGGCCGCGATGAGCACGGCGTCGAGGCGCCCGCGGACCCGGTCGGTCCTGTCGTCGGGCACACCCCGGCGCCTCGTCTGGACGGACATCGAATCCTCGATGGTCACGAAATCGACACCGGCCCGCTCCGCCTCCTGGACCAGGTCGACCCAGTAGCGCCCGGAGAACAGCTCTGCGGGCCGGGCGCCCGGGAGCCGCCATGCTGCAGGGTGCCATCCGGCGCCTTCCAGCGCCACGGCCAAAGCGATCTTCGGGGAAGTCTCCATGGAGAACCTTGACCCACTCTGCACGATGCGGTGTCCAACGGCGGGAACTTGCGTGGCAGGCCTGGCGGTAGCGGGCGTCAAGTGGGATCCGGGATCTGCCAGAGCGAGTTGGACCTGGACAGGCTCTAAAACTGACTGATCTGGTCAACTATTCATCCAGACTAGCCATCCATCCTCTCACCTTGTCGGTGTCGACCGGTGGACCACGGGGTCCGGCCGATCGAACTACCTTTTCCGTCACCGGCCGGGCACCCGTCCCGGGCGGAGCGACCAGGGGGACGGGAACGACATGGCCGGACCGATGGGGCTCGCCCGCCCGGCGGGCTTCCCGGGCTGAGAAGGAGACACCGTGGATCTGGGCCTGGATGGAGCGAAGGCGGTCGTCACGGGAGGGTCGAAGGGGATGGGCCGGGCCATCGCCGAGCGCCTGGCCGGTGAAGGGGCGCAGGTGGCGGTGGTGGCCCGCGGCCGGGAGGCGCTCGACGCCACGGTGGCCGCCCTGCACGCGGCCGGGAGCGCCGGATCGTTCGGCCTGGCGGTCGACGTCACCGACCGCGACCAGGTCGACGCGGCCTTTCTCGAACTGGACCGGACCTGGGGCTCGCTCAATGTGCTGGTCAACACGCTCGGGCCCGGAGCCGGCCGCTTCGAGCAGCTCGACGACAGCGATTGGGACGCCTCGTTCGACCTCGGGGTCATGGCCGCCGTGCGGTGCGTCCGTGCCGGGCTCCCGCTCCTCCGGAAGGCCGAGTGGGCCAGGATCGTCAACGTCTCCGCGCATTCCACGCAGCGCCAGAGCCCGCTCATCGTGGCCTACACCGCGGCCAAGGCCGCCTTGACCAGCGTGTCGAAGAACCTTTCCAAGTCACTGGCCCCCGAGGGGATCCTGGTCAATACGGTCAGCCCCGGATCCATCGTCACCGCCAGCTTCAGCGAGGGGCTGCGGGAGCTGTTCGAACAGGACGGGCTCGACGCCACCGATCCCTACGACGTCATGACGTGGATCGACCGGCACTTCCACCAGCCGGCCGACCTGGGCCGGGCCGGGCTGCCCGAGGAGGTGGCCTCCCTCACCGCCTATCTGGCCTCCCGGACCAACGGCTACGTGACCGGCGCTGACGTCAACGTCGACGGCGGATCGGACTTCACCTGATGATGGACGCAGATGCGCTCGTCGAGGCCGCCGTGGTGGAGACCGGGCTCGAGGACTTCGGGGGCACGTCCTGGCGGGAGGGACTCGACCGGCTGGTGACGTCGCTCAACGCCGAGGCCACCCTCACCCAGGGGGGCGAGGAGATCCTCGGGATGAGGCTCGGCATGCTGTTGTCCAACCGCCTGCGCATCGTCGACACCATCACCACCCACCCCGAGATCACCGACGAGGAGGTCGTCGGCCCCCTGGTCATCATCGGCCTGCCCCGCACCGGGACCACCGCCCTGAGCAACCTGCTGGCCGCGGATCCGCAGATCCGCTCCATCCGCCTGTGGGAGTCCACCGAGCCGGTGCCGCCCCCCGAGTCGGCCACCCAGGCCAGCGACCCCCGTATCGAATCGGCCCGCCGCGGGCTCGATGCCATGTACGAGGCGTTCCCGAAGATGCGGTCCCTGCACTTCCAGGCGGCCGACGGGCCCACCGAGTGCCAGGACCTCCTGGGCATGGAGTTCCGCACCGCGCACTTCGACGGGATGGCCCGGGTCCCCGCCTACTCGGCCTGGGTGCTCGGTTGCGACATGGCCGGTACCTACGCCTTCCACCGGCGGGTGCTCCAGCTGCTCCAGTGGCACTGCCCGCCGCGGTTCTGGCACCTCAAGACGCCGGTGCACATGCTGGCCCTCGACGACCTGCGCCGCGCCTACCCGGGGGCGAAGTTCGTCTGGACCCACCGTGACCCGGCCACGGTGCTGGGCTCGGTCTGCAGCCTCATCTCCTATACCCGGAGCTGGGTCAGCGATCGTGACGACGCCGAGGAGCTCGGGCGCGAGCAGCTGGCGCTCTGGTCGGAGGCCATCCGGCGGGCCATGGACTTCCGTAACCGGATCGGCGAGGAGTGGTTCGCCGATATCCACTTCGACGCGCTGCAGTCCGACCCGGTGGACGCGGTCGTGACCGCCTACGACCGGCTCGGGATCCGGGTCGGTGACGGGCGTAGCCGGCTCGAGGGTTGGGCCGCGGCCCATCCCCCCCGTGCCTTCGGCAGCCACGAGTTCGCCCTCGAGGAGTTCGGGCTCGACGAGGGTGTCGTCCGGGACCAATTCTCGGAGTACCTCGAACGGTTCGCCGTCCCCGACTGAACCGGGGCCGGGTACGGGTGCCCCGTCCGGCTACGGCGAAGGGTCCACCCGCCCCCGGTCGAGCGCGTCACGCCAGGGGGCGAGGTCGAGCCCCGGGTAGCGGAGCGAGGTCCGGTGGAGCAGCGCTTCGTCCCAGATGGGATGGCCGGGCGGAGGGAAGCCGAAGAGCTCGAGCTCACGCGGCGTCGAATGCTCGGCGAAGGCGGTCCACTCCGGTCTGGTCGACTTCGACTGGGCCTGGTTGTAGCCGATCCATTCCTGTCCGGCCTGCTTGAAGGCCAGGGCCAGCATGAACCGGACCCGCCGGTCGGCGCCGAACGGGGCCCCGCGGTGGAAGACGTCCGACCGGTAGGCGAGGTACGACCCGCGTATCCCGGTGGCCCGACGCTCGGATGCGTACAGCCCGGGATCGCGGTCGGGCATCAGGATCGGCGTCGTCTCCCGCACATGGACCGAGTCGGCCGCCGAGACCACCCGGGTGGGATTGTCGGCGTCGGTCACGTCGGACAGGTAGAGGAAGCCCTCGAGGTTCCACCAGGGTGCTTCGTGGCCGGGAGGGAGCCACGAATGGTTGCGGTCGGTGTGCATCGGCTGTTCGTAGTTGGTCAGCCCCGAGTAGGAGGCGGTGGCGTGGGTCTGGTAGATCCGCACGTCACGGGTCCGAAGGGCGCGTTCGGCGAAGTCGACGATGGAGGGGTGCACGCAGAGCCGGTTGAGCGTGCCCGCTCCCGGAAACGGGAACTCGGTCACCCAGAGGTGCTGGTCGGCTCGGAACCCGGGCCCGTCCTGCGGCCAGAACCGGTCCTCCTCGGCGCGGCGGAGCGATCCCTTCCACTTCCGGATGGCCCGCCCGGGATCGGCGTGGTACTCCTCGCCGGTCGGGAACAGCTGGTGCAGATCGTCGCAGGCGTCGTCGATCTCCTCGGTCCCCACCAGACCCTCGAGCAGCACCCACCCGTGCTCCTTCCAGGTGTCGACCTCGGTGTCGGTGGCGCGGCGCGGGGCCAGTGGACCGTCCTCCTCGGGCGGGGTGGTTGCCGATCGGGCCACAGCGTACTTCGGCCTCCTACCCCACCCGCCGCCCGTCGCCGACGTCCGCCGGGGCCGCCGTCTTGGCCCCGGCGGGCAGGACTGCCTATGGTCGGAGGCGATGGCACCGTGGACGACAGCAGACATCCCGCCGCTCGCCGGACGGGTGATCGTGGTGACCGGGGCCAACAGCGGGCTCGGGTTCGAGACGGCTCTGGCCGTGGCCAGGGCGGGGGCCCATGTCGTTGTGGCCTGTCGCGACCAGCTCAGGGGGGCCGGTGCCGTGGACCGGCTCCTCATCGAGGCGCCCGGCGCCGAAGTGGAGCTGGGCGAGCTCGACCTCGCCGATCTGACGTCGGTGCGCACGTTCGCCGCCGACTTCGCCGCCGGGCACGACCGTCTCGACGCCCTGGTCAACAACGCCGGCGTGATGGCCATCCCGCGCCGCGAGACGGCCGACGGCTTCGAGATGCAGTTCGGCACCAACCACCTCGGCCACTTCGCCCTCACCGGCCTGCTGCTCGACACGCTGCTGGCCACACCGGGGGCCAGGGTGGTGACGGTGTCCAGCATGGCCGCCATGGGGGCCCGGATCCGGTTCGACGACCTGCAGGGGGTCGAGCATTATGGCAAGTGGTCCGCCTACGGGCAGTCCAAGCTGGCCAACCAGATGTTCACTCTCGAGCTCGACCGCCGGTTGGCCCGGTACGGCGCCGAGGTCATCAGCGTGGCGGCCCATCCGGGCTACGCCGCCACCAACCTGCAGATGGTCGCCCCGCAGATGGAAGGCTCGGCCGTCTCCGAAAGGGTGCTCCGACTGGGGAACACCATCCTGGCCCAGAGCGCGGCCGCCGGTGCCCTGCCGAGCTTGTACGCGGCGACCGCCCCGGCCGTGGGCGGCGGGCAATTCTTCGGTCCAGACCGTCTGTTCGGCATGCGCGGCCATCCCAAGGCCGTCCCGTTCCTGAAGTCGGCCATGGACACCACCACGGCCTCCCGGTTGTGGACCGTCTCCGAGGAGCTGACCGGCGTCCGCTACGAGACCCTCGAGCGGGAGAGCTGAGCAGGCCGACGAATCCGCGGGCGGCGGCCCGCGGAGCTGCGCCCCGACGGAGCGGCGTCCGGGGAGCGGTGGTCCCGGGAGCCATGTCCGCGGTGTCGCAACCTCTCGCTACGTTGATCGGGTGTTGATCCCCGCGCCACCGGAGCTGGGCCGGGGTGTCGTCGTGGCCCTCGGGGCCGACCCCCCCGACCCCTGGCGCCGATGCCCGCGGGTGGCCGTCGGGGATGCCGAGCTGGCCCGGCCCGGCCCGGTGCTCGATGTCCTCCATCAGCTGTGGCTCGAGCGCAGGCCCGTGGTGGTCGAGCTCGGGGTGGATCCGAACGCCCTGAAGGTGGCCCAGCGTTTCGACGGGCCGGTCCACGCCCTCGCCCCCGACTTCGAGTTCGAGGTGGAGCGGCTCCACTTCCTGGTCTGGGCCAACAACTACGACGCCCGGGCCGGCGAGCCGATCTGGTGGCACGGGAGGAAGGCGGCCCGCACGGCGGCTGCCCGCGGCGGGGCCGTCGGTGGTCCGGCCGACATCACCCTGGCCGACGGCACCCCGCTGTTCATCGACGGTGGCCCGCCTGATCCTCCGGCCCTCCCCTCGGGAGTCGGTGTCGTGCACCGGTGGGGTGCGGACTCCGGTCGTCTCGATCCGGCGACCCACGGCGAACCCGAAGCCGAGCTGGCGCCGGACCAGCTGGCCGCGGTCGGCCACCGGTCGGGCGGTGCCCGGGTGATCGCCCCGGCCGGGTCGGGGAAGACGCGGGTGCTGACCGAGCGGCTGCGCCACCTGGTGGCCGGCCGGGGCGCCCAGCCGGGGACGGTGAGCGCGCTGGCCTACAACACGCGGGCGGCGGACGAGATGAAGCAGCGGTGCGCCGGGATCCTCACGCCGGCGGGACCCCACATCCGGACGCTCAACAGCACAGGCCTGTGGATCTGCAGCGAGCTCGGACCCGGCGGCCGCCCGAGGGTGCTCGAGGAGCCCGAGGTCCGGGACGTGCTCCAGGGGCTGTTCGACATCCGTCGCCAGGCCAACGCCGATACGGTGGCCCCCTATATCGCCGCCCTCTCTTCGATCCGCCTCGGGCTCAGGGCCCCCGAGGCGGTGGAGGAGGCCATGCCCGACGCGGCAGGCATCGCCGCCGGATTCGACCGCTACCGGGCGACGTTGGCCGAGCTCGGGGCGGTCGACTTCGACGAGCAGATCTACCGGGCCATCGAAATCCTCGTCACCGACGCCGAAGCGCGGGCGGCGGCACAGGCCCGTTGCCGGCGCCTGCTCGTCGACGAGTTCCAGGACCTGACCCCGGCCCATCTGCTGATGATCCGGCTGCTGGCCGCTCCCGGCTACGACTGCTTCGGGGTCGGCGACGACGACCAGGTCATCTACGGCTACTCCGGTGCCACACCGGAGTTCCTCATCGGCTTCCCGCGCTACTTCCCCGGTGCCGCCCACCACCCGCTCGAGGTCAACTACCGCTGCCCGCCGGCGGTGGTGGGAGCTGCCCGCCACCTCCTCTCCTACAACCACCGGCGCCTCGACAAGACCATCCGATGGCCCGAGGGCCGAGTCGACGGGGATGCGGCGGGCCCGGGCCCACTGGCCGGGTCGGGTCCGGTGGCCGTCCGGACCGCTCCCGGTGACGCCCTCGCCGCCCTGGCTGTGGAGATCATCACCGGGTGGCAGGACTCCGGCGTCGAGCCGGGCGACATCGCCGTGCTGGCCCGGGTGAACTCCGCGTTGCTGCCCGTACAGGTGGCCTGTGCCGAGTCGGGCATCGCCTGCACGACACCGCTGGGGGTGAAGGCCCTGGGCCGGACCGGCATCCGGACCGCCTTCGCCTACCTTCGCATCGGGTCCGATCCCGACCACATCCGCCGGGAGGACGTGCGGGACACGGTCCGGCGACCCTCACGGGGGATCGCGCCCATGGTGGTGGACATGCTGACCAAGGCGCGGTCCACCTCCACCACCGACATCCGCCGGCTTGCCGGCCGCCTCTCGGGTCGGGACGTCCCCAAGCTCCTGGCCTACGCCGACGACCTCGACACCGTGGCCCGGGCGGCCTCCCGGTCCACCACCGCCGCCCTCCGGGCCATCGGGGAGGGGATCGGCCTCAACGGCACCATGGACGTCCTCGATTCGTCGCGCCGGGAGGCGGACCGCTCGACCCATGCCGACGACCTGGTGGCCCTCGAGGCGGTGGCCACCCTCCACCCCGAAGCGTCCACGTTCGAGGAGTGGCTCCGTGGGGTCCTCACCCGCCCGCCGGCCGAGGGGCCGAAGGTACTCCTGTCCACCGTGCACCGCATCAAGGGCAAGGAGTGGGGGAACGTGATCGTCTTCGGTGCCACCGAGGGGCTCTTCCCCCACCGGCTGTCCGACGACGAGGAGGGGGAGCGCCGGGTCTTCCACGTCGCCCTCACCCGGGCCCGGCACCGGGTGGCCTTGCTGGCCGACGCCGACGCGCCCGTCGGCGTTCCTCGCCGAGCTCGACGGGTCCCGGCCGCACCGGGCTCCCACCACGACCGGCACCGCGGGCCGCGCCCCGGCCGGGCGGCGGGACCAGCGATCGCCGGCGCGCCGCAAGCCGGTGGCACCGGCCAAAGAGCGCGACCCGGCCCCGGCCCTGTCGGAGGTGGGCCAGGTCGCCGAACGGTCCCTGCGCGAGTGGCGGTCGGCCGTGGCCAGGAAGGAGTCGGTGCCCGCCTACGTGGTCCTCACCGACAAGGACCTGATCGGTATCGCCGTCGATCTCCCGCACACGCTCGCCGAACTGGCCCGGTGCCGCGGGATCGGACCCCTTCGACTCGAGCGCTGGGGTGACGAGATCCTCGCCGTCCTCGACGCCGCGGCAGCAGGGTAGGAGTCCGGATCGGTCACGGATCGGTCACGGACGGGTCCGGTGGCGATGCAGATCGGCCCTGCCCGCCCCCGGGGCCTAAGATCGCTGGTCACCGAGCCTGCGCGGATCTGGGGGCGCCGGGGTATGGGTTGAGCTGGGGGACCTGAGCTCCTGGGGAGAGAGGTGGCATCGATGTCACTCGGTTACGACGAAGCCCTGGCCCGGGTGACCGGGCCCGGCCAGCTCTTCGAGCTCGTGGACGGATCGGTCGCGGGAATCGACTACCGCCTGTTCAAGAACGCCCCTCCCCACCTCGGCCAGGTCTTCGCCGGCGCACGCGGTGATCAGTCGACGTTTCTCGTCTACGAGGACGAGCGGTGGACCTTCGACGAGACCATGCGTCACGTCGACGCCCTGGCCGCCGCGCTGGTGAAGACCTTCGGCGTCGGCAGGGGGGACCGGGTCGGCATCTCCATGCGGAACCTCCCCGAATGGATCGTCTCGTTCGCGGCCATCGTCTCCATCGGAGCGGTGTCGGTCTCCCTCAACGCATGGTGGACCGAGGCGGAGGTCGACTACGCCATCGAGGACTCCGGCCTCTCCGTGCTCATCGCCGATCCCGAGCGGATCGAGCGCGCCCACCGGGCCGCCCACTCGAGGAACATCCCCATGGTCGTGGTCCGGGCCGACGAGATCGAGCCGCAGCCGACCGGTGTCCGCCGCTACGACGAGGTCGTCACGCTGGGTGAGGCCATGCCCGCCGTCGAGGTCGAGCCGGACGACGACGCCACCATCCTCTACACGTCGGGCACGACCGGGTTCCCGAAGGGTGCCGTGTCGACCCACCGGGCCGTGACCCAGGCGCTGATGGCGTTCTGGGCCGGTGCCACCATCCAGACGGCCCGACAGGGCAAGAACCCGCTCGGCGAGGGCGGACGCCCGCCGAGCTTCATCCTCATCGTGCCCCTCTTCCATGTGACCGGGTGCGTTCCGGTGATGCTCTCGTGCTTCGGGATGAAGATGAAGCTGGTGATGATGCACCGCTGGGACCCCGAGACGGCGCTGCGCCTCATCGAGGCCGAACAGGTGACCGCCTTCGTCGGTGTGCCCACCCAGAGCTGGGACCTGCTGGAGAGCCCGGCGTTCTCCAAGTACGACACCTCGTCGCTGGCCACGATCGGCGGTGGTGGTGCCCCGGCCCCGGTGAAGCTGGTCGACCGCGTCGAGCACGGGTTCTCGCGGGGCCGGCCCAACATCGGCTACGGGATGACCGAGACCAACGGTTTCGGTCCGGGCAACAGCGGCGACGACTACGTGACCCACCCGACCTCGACCGGCCGGGCCCGGACCACCATCTTGGACACCGAGATCCGTGACGAGGACGGCGATCCCGTGCCCGTCGGCGAACGCGGCCAGATCTGGATGAAGGGCCCGAATGTCTTCCGCGGCTACTGGAACAAGCCCGAGGCGACGGCGGAGAGCATCGTCGACGGCTGGTTGGCCTCGGGCGACCTGGGCCGGATCGACGAGGAGGGCTTCCTCTACGTCGAGGACCGGGCCAAGGACATGGTGCTCCGGGCGGGCGAGAACGTCTACTGCGCCGAGGTGGAGAGCGCCATCTACGACCACACCGACGTCTACGAGGCGGCGGTGTTCGGCATCCCCCACGAGCGTCTGGGCGAGGAGGTCGCCTGTGTGATCCAGCTCAAAGGCGGGTCCACCCTCACCGCCGACCAGCTCAAGGACTTCCTGGCCGACAAGCTGGCCATGTTCAAGGTCCCGAGCCGGATGGTCTTCACCGGCGAGCGCTTCCCCCGCAACCCCTCGGGCAAGATCTTGAAGCGCGAGTTGCGCGAGACCTACTTCGGCTCCCGCGGGTAGCGGGCGGAACGACCCTCACCGGCGGCGCAGGTGCTTGTCCTCGATGGCCGGTGGGGTGGCGAAGGCGTTGTCCGCCGGGTTGAGCTCGGTGCCCGGAGCCACGATCCCGTCGATGCGGTCGAGGGTGTCCCCGTCCAGCCCGACGTCGCCGCCGGCCAGGAGATCGGCGAGCTGGCCGGGTGTCCGGGGGCCGATGATGACCGACGTGACCGCCGGGTGGGCCCGCACGAATGCGGTGGCCAGATGGGAGAGGGGCATCCCCGCGTCGGCGGCGACCGCGGTGAGCCGGCTCACCGCGTCCAGCTTGGCCCGGTTGCCCGGGATGGCGAGATCGAAGTTCCTGGCTCCGAACCCCTCGGCACGGTGGCCGCGGGTCGGGTCGGCCCGTCCGGACAGCCACCCGCTGCTCAGCGGTCCGTAGGTGAGGACACCCATGCCGTGGCGTTGGGCGGCCGGGAGCACGGAGGCCTCGACGGTCCGTGAGAAGATCGAGTACCGCGGCTGCTCGGTCCGGAATCGGTGGTGGCCGCGCCGTTCGGCCACCCACTGCGCCTCGACGATCAGATCGGCCGGAAAGGTGGAGGAGCCGATGGCCCGCACCTTGCCCGCCCGTACCAGGTCGGAGAGCGCGGACAGCGTCTCGTCGATGTCCGTGTCGCGATCCGGCCGGTGCATCTGGTAGAGATCGATGTGGTCGGTATCGAGGCGCCGGAGGCTCTCCTCCACAGCACGGGCGATCCAGCGCGGGGATCCCCCACGTCGGTTGGGATCCGGACCCACGGGGAGGCCGAACTTGGTGGCCAGCACGACCTCGTCGCGCCGTCCCTTGAGCGCCCGGCCGACGATCTCCTCGGACTCGCCCAGCGAGTAGACGTCGGCCGTGTCCACGAAGTTGACACCGGCATCGAGCGCGGTGTGGACCATGCGGACCGACTCGTCACGGTCGGGATTGCCCATGGCGCCGAGCATCATCGTGCCCAACGCGTACTCGCTGACCCACATGCCGGTCCCACCCAGCACCCGCTGCCTCATGGTGTTCTCCCGTTCGACCGGTGCCCGGCGTCACGCCCCGGTCCGCGGGACGGCGTCAGGCCTTCTTCTTGTCCTTCTTGTCGACCTTCTTCACGCTGCCGTACCCCTTTTCCATGGCCGACATGATGATGGCTTCGAAGTCCTTGTCGGTGAGGACGTGCGGGGTCCCCATGGACGAGGCGCGCCAGTAGAGCTCGGCCAGCCATTCGAGGAGCTCGAGGCGCTCCACGGCCTCGGCCATCTTGGACCCGTAGGCGATCGAGCCGTGGTTCCGCATCATGGCCGCGTTCCGGCCCTTGAGCGCCTTGATGACGTTGTCGGCCAACTCCTGCGACCCGAAGGTGGCGTAGGGCGCGGTCCGGGGTGCGCCCCCGAGGCCGAGGCAGCTGTAGTGCAGCGGCGGGAGCTCGTCGTGGGTGCACGACAGGGCGGTCGACGCCATGGCGTGGGCATGGGTGATGGCCAGGGCGTTGGTGGCGGCGTAGATGCCGGTGTGCAGCGGTACCTCGGAGGTCGGGGCGAACTCGCCGTCCACCACCTCGCCGTCGAGGTCGATGACGGTGACCATCTCGGCCGTGACCTTGCCCAGGTCGGCGCCGGTGGGCGTGACCGCGATGAGATCGCCCTGCCGGGCCGAGATGTTGCCGGCCGTGCCGATGACCAGGCCGGTCTCGGCCAGGTGCCGGCTTGCGCTGGCCACCGCCTCCCGTTCGTCGGCCAGCACCAGATCGCTCATGTCAGTTCCTTTCCGAAAACCCGGACTCTACTGCGGCGGGATGAGGTGCTGTTCCAGTCGTGACCCGGCGGACAGGGCGCCGCGTGGACCGGGGGACACCGACCTCACTCGAAGCCGAAGAACCTCATGGTGGCATCGATCACTCCGAAGTCGGACGGGGTGGCGAAGTGGTCGACCCCGGGAACCGAGACGAATGATGCCGCCGGCAGCGCGGCGACCAGCCGGTCGGCGGTCCTTGTCATGTCCCGGTCCCCCAGCACGACGAGGACCGGACAGGTGACGGTCGACAGATCCACGGCGCGGATCGGCTGCCGCGGCCGGCGCAGGAACGCCGACAGTGCCGCCGGGTCGTTGCCCGACGACGCGGCCAACCGATGGAAGAGGCGGGCCTGCACGTCCTCGGGCTCGGCGCCCGCCTCGAGGGAGTCGGCCAGGGTGGACGGGTCGGCGGAGTCGAAGACGTTGTCCCCCAGCCCGAGGAGGGCGAGTCTCTCGAAGCAGCCGGGATGGGCGATGGCCATGCGCAACAGGAGCTCGCCCCCGGCCGAGAACCCGACGGCGTTGGCCGGCTGCGGCAGGAGGGCGAAGACGTCCTCGGCGACCGATGCATAGGCGGAGGGATCCACCTCCCGTCTCGACGATCCATGGCCCGGGAGGTCGATCGGGGGGGCCGAGCACCCGAAGTCGGCCAGGATGTCGACCCATCCCGACTGCTGCCAGTTGTGCTCGAAGGTCGAGGCGAACCCGTGCAGGAGGACCAGCGAACTCGGTGCCTGCCCCGTGGTCACGTTGCGTCAGGCCCGGCGTCAGGTTCGTTCAGGTCGTTCAGGTCGTCCAGGTCCGGTCAGGCGACCGGAACCGGAGCGGCGACGGCATCGTGAAGGGCGATCGCCCCCTCGGCCAGGGCCCGGCGCTGGCCACCGTCGAGGACCTCGAGCAGGACGGCCATGCGGTTCGAGGTTTCCGCCTCGACGGCGCCGCGCCTGGCCAGCAGGTCCTCGGTCTCCTCGCTGCGATCCTGGTCGCCGTAACCGTGAAGGCCGAAGGAGATCCCACCGTGGTCGAGCTGGCACGCCTCGGCCGCGCTCAGCCCGGCGGCCATGACGGCGTCAGTGTGTACCCCGCCCCGCAGCTCCCGGAGAACGATGGACCAGTAGTAGGCCTCGTGGACGGGATCGGCCGGGACGCGCTGGGCCAGGTACCCGTCGACCAGCGGCCACCTTCCGGTGGGCAGCGTGGCGGCGAGCGCCTTCGCCGCCGCGGAGAAGCCGGAGAGGACGTCGGTGGGGATGGCGCCGAAGGTGGCGGACGCGTAGTCGTCGGCCGCACCCAGATGGGTCGACACCGTCTCCTGGCGGTCGGCCCCGGCCCGGGCCTTCTCGACCATCGTGGCCACCAGCCCGGTCTTGAAGAAGTAGAAGATCCGGTCGACCTCGACGGCGTCGATGTCCCCGAGGACTCCCCCCCGGCCGCCGGCGTAGAAGCTGATGACGTCGAGCTCGATCCCCTCACCCCGGGCGATGGCCTGAGGCGAGAAGTAGAAGCTCATCCCCACCGTTCCGAGCGGTTCGGCGATCGTGTCTGCCAGTTCGAGGGTGTCCATGAGCGGCAATCTATTACCAACCCCGGGCCCGTGCCCCGATCACCCCTCCGGCGCAGAGCCGGCCGGGTCGGTCCGGTGTCCCGGTCATGCCCTCGATCCATGCGTCGCCGTCGTCCACGGCCCGGGCTGGTTCCGGCGAGGTCCGGTCAGCCCCCGACCAGGACCGGCTCGGCCCCCCCGGCCCCCGACCGCTCCGACCGCTCCGACCGCTCCGACTCCTCCGACTCCTCCGGAGTGGCGATGGCCAGCGCGGCCACCGCCCCCCGGCGAAGTAGCAGCCCGGCGGTCACGGCCCCGGCCACCAGGAAGACGGCGGCGAAGGCGAACACGACGTGGTAGCCGTGGACCGTCGCCTCGGCCTGCAGCGTGCGGACCGAGGTCGCCGTGGCCCGGTTGGCGAGCACGTATGCGGTCACCGCGGTGGCGCTCAGGGTGTTGAGGAGGGAGGTCCCGACCGAGCCCCCCACCTGCTGGCTGGTGTTGACCATGGCCGAGGCGATGCCGGCGTCCGTGGCCAAGCCGACGGTGGCCACACTCATCGAGGGCGCCATGATGAGCCCGAACCCGAGCCCGAGGACGATGAGGGCCGGGAGGATGACCGTCACATAGCTCGAGTCCAGCCCGGTACGGGTCAACAGCGCCATGGCCGCCGCCGCCATCACCATGCCCCCGGCCACCATGAACTTGGGCCCGAACCGCGGGAGCAAGACGTTGGTGGCGATCTGGGCCGAGGCGACCAGCCCGACGATCATCGGCAGGTAGGCGAACCCGGTCACGACGGGGGAGTAGTGGAGCGTGCCCTGCATGTAGTAGGTGAGGAACAAGAAGGTGCCGAACATGGCGGCACCGGCGGCGAACATGGCGATGAAGGCGCCGCCCCGGTTGCGGTCGACCACGATGCGCAGCGGGAGCAGCGGCTCCGACACCCGTCGCTCGATGCCGACGAAGGCGGCGAGGAGCACGACCGAGGCCACCAGGCTGGCCAGCGTGTACGTGTCGCCCCATGAGGTGGTCTCGGCGTGGGAGAACCCGTAGACGAGTGCGAACAGCCCGGCGGTGGCGGTGACCACGCCGGGGAGGTCCAGGTGGGGCCGCTTCGCAGCCCGGCTGTTGGACAACAGGACGGCGGCCCCGGCGATGGCCACCGCGCCGATCACCAGGTTCACGAAGAGGGTCCAGCGCCAGGAGGCATAGGAGGTCAGGATCCCTCCGAGCAACAGGCCGATGGCACCGCCGCCGCCGGCGATGGCGCCATAGATGCCGAAGGCACGCCCGCGCTCGCCCGGGTCGATGAACGTCGTGGTCAGCATGGCCAGGGCGGCCGGTGCCAGCAGGGCGCCGAAGGACCCTTGGAGAACCCGGGCGCACAGGAGCATGGTGAAGCTGGTGGAGAACCCGCCGAGCGCCGAGGCGCCGGCGAACCCGGCCAGTCCGATCATGAGGGCCCGCTTGCGACCGACGATGTCGGAGAGCCGGCCGCCGAGCAGCAACAGGCTGCCGAAGGAGAGGGCGTACCCGGTCACGATCCACTGCCGGTCGGCGTTGGAGAAGCCGAGGGCGTGCTGGGCCGTCGGCAGGGCGATGTTCACGATGGTGGCGTCCAGCACCACCATGAGCTGGGCCAGTCCGAGGACGGCCAGGATCAGCCAGCGTCGCTCGTGGTGGGGGTTGGGGGCAACCGACGGTGGATGTTCCGCTGGGTTCAGTAGTTCGCTGGCCATGGCCTCTGTCCTTTGGGTCCGGGGGATGGGGGAACGATCACATCCGGAGCACTCGTCTCCGGTTATGCTGTTTACAGTAGCAGGATGCGGAGGACCTTCCTCCACTTCAACGCCGAATCGAGATGAACATTCCGTGAACCACCCGATTGCCACCGAAAGCGAGCCGGGCACCGGGCTCGGGGCGGAGGTTGCTGCGGGTGGGTCGATTGACATCGGCGGCGTCGGATCGGTCGAGCGGAAGCTGCGGGTCGACGCGGCCCGCAACCGCCAACGGGTGCTCGCCGCCGCGGCCCAGGTGTTCGCCGAGCGCGGGCTCGAAGTGTCGCTCGACGAGGTGGCCCATGTCGCCGGCGTGGGGGTCGGCACCGTCTACCGCCGCTTCCCCAACAAGGAGGCGCTCATCGACGCCCTGTTCGAGGACAAGGTCGAGAACATGGTCGTGCTGGCCCGGGAGGCGGCGGCGTTCGACGACCCGTGGGAAGGGTTCGTGCACTTCATCGAGCAGGCGCTCGAGTGGCAGATGCGCAATCGCGGGCTTCGTGACGTCCTGTTGCGGAGCGAGTCCGGATGCGCCGGGGCGGCCAGGACCCGCGAGGCCGTCACTCCGATTCTGGCCACCATCATCGAGCGGGCCCAGCAGGGCGGGAAGCTGCGCCCTGACGTCGTCGTGAACGACGTACCGATGCTGGTCACCATGCTCGGTGCGGTGTCCGACTACGTGGGTCAGAACGATCCTGAGCTGTGGCGGCGCTACATGGCGCTGATCCTGGACAGTCTGGTGGCCCGCCGGGCTGCGTGGACGCCGCTCCGAAACCCGCCCAGCCAGGAGATCGTGGATGCGGCGATGACGGGATGCGCCGACCGGCCGGTCCGCGGGCATCGGTGAGCGCGACGCTGCCCGGCAACCCGAGTGGTCGGCGATCTGCCGGGTCGTCCGGCCGGCTCGAGACGGCAGATCACCCGGGAGCGGGGGACGCTCCCGAGGTCCTTGTGGGGGCCAGGCCCGGAGCGAGGTGGCGGAACCCCGTTCAACGGACCCGGCCCCGTTCTCGTTAACAACGGGTCCGGGCTGACCGTGTTACAGCCCTCTGACCAGGCATTACGTATACATACGTCCCTGACCTGGGGGTTTTGGGGATCAGGCGGTGCCGGGCCCGGGCAGGTCCGGCCCGGGCAGTCCGGCACTGTGTACGGTGCTTCCGGCAGCCCGGGCATGGGGTTGTCCCACCAGAGGGTGTACTCGATCCGGTCGGCGATCCGCCAGCCGTCCGCGGTCCGCACCAGCCGGTCGTGGTACTGGCCTCCGACGGTGAACTGCCACGGCTCTCCCTCGACCTTCAGCCGGTTGACGTTCAAGAAGCACGATCTGGCCCGAGCACCGTCGTCACCGCCCTCGAACTCACGATTGACCACGAGGTGCTGGGTCACGTCGAAGATGGGCAGCACGTCGGCGAGCCACTTTCGGACCTCGGGATAGTCCCCCTCGAGGCCGCCTGCCGTCCGGTAGTCGAGATGCGCGTCGGCGGTGAACACGGTGTCGAGGAGCGCCCAGTCACGACGGTCGATGGCGCTGGCATACCTGGTCAGGAGGTCGTCCATCCTGATCCGATCGGCCGTGACGATCTCCCGTGCGTCCATGACGGCGAGGATACTTCCGTTCGCCGGCCGTGCCCGGGGAGCGGATGCGCCCCACGCGTTCGGGCCCGTCGGCGGGCCGGGTTACAGTCGATCGGACGACGCGGGCCGGCACAGGCCCATTTCCCGAGGAGGCCTCGTGAAACCATCAGCCCGCAGCAAGCGGCTGGGCCTGCTGGCCGGCGTCCCTCTGCTCCTCGTCGGCCTCACCGGCCTGGGTCCGGCATCCCGGGTGGGCGCGGCCACGGGGCCGAAGCCACATCTGACCATCGCCGCCAGCCAGACCCCGGCGTTCCCGGGCGACGCACCCGATCCCGATGTCGTGTCCTCCGGCGGCACCTACTACGCCTTCACCACCGGCACCCCTCTCGGGAACCACCTGCAGGCGCTCGTCGACACCACCGGCGATCCGAGGTCCGGGTGGCGTTCGTACACCGGGCTCCCCTACGGGTCGACGGCGCTGCCCGTCACCCCGTCGTGGGAGACGCCCAACACCCAGACGTCGCCCGGTGTGTTCTCCTTCGACGGCCGGTGGATCATGTTCTACGACGCCTCGGTCGATCCCTACCCCGCCGACAGCGGGCACAGCTGCCTGTCGGTGGCCACCGCCTCCTCGCTGAGCCCGGGTGCGCCGGTGTTCACCGACACCTCCACCGGTCCCCTCTACTGTGCCCCGGGCGGAGTGCTCGACCCGAGCCCGTTCGTCGACCCGGCCACCGGCGCCGCCTACCTGGTGTGGAAGTCGAACGACGGCAGTTCGGCGGAGCCGTCCCAGATCTGGTCGGTGCAACTCGGTGCCGACGGGACGAGCTTTTTCGGGACGCCGACGGTCCTCCTCGCCGTGGACCAGGCCGCGCTGCCCTGGGAGACCACGGTCGACGATCCCCAACTCGTGTCCAACAGCGGAACCTATGACCTCCTCTTCTCGGCGGGGAACTTCGAGTCCGCCGGCTACGCCGAGGCCCTCACCACCTGCTCGGGACCGCTCGGACCGTGCACTCAGCCGGCCAACCCCTTCCTGACCTCGTACGGGAGCGTGGCCGGCCCGGGCGGGGGATCGCTGTTCACCGACGCCTCCGGCCACTGGTGGCTGGCCTACGCCGGCTGGCCGAGCTCGTGCACCAGCTATTCGTGCGGTGGGGTGCGACAGATGTTCGTGGCCCCCATCGATCTCGACAACGGTCTCTCGGTGCCGTGCCATCCCCCGTCGGGAGCGCCGAGCGGGTATCGGCTGACCGCGGCCGACGGCGGCATCTTCAACTTCGGCAACCTCCCCTTCTGCGGCTCGACCGGCGGCATCGTCCTCAACCAGCCGGTGGTGGGCATGGCCGACTCCGCCGACGGGGGCGGCTACTGGACGGTGGCGGCCGACGGCGGCATCTTCGCCTTCGGCGACGCCACCTTCCACGGATCGATGGGCGGCGTGCACCTCAACCAGCCCATCGTGGGCATGGCCTCCACCCCGGACGGGGGCGGCTACTGGCTGGTGGCCAGAGACGGCGGCATCTTCTCCTTCGGCGACGCCACCTTCCACGGATCGATGGGCGGCGTCCCCCTCAACCAGCCCATCGTGGGCATGGCCACCACCCCGGACGGGGGCGGCTACTGGCTGGTGGCGGCCGACGGCGGCATCTTCTCCTTCGGCGACGCCACCTTCCACGGATCGATGGGCGGCGTCCCCCTCAACCAGCCCATCGTGGGCATGGCCACCACCCCGGACGGGGGCGGCTACTGGCTGGTGGCGGCCGACGGCGGCATCTTCTCCTTCGGCGATGCCATCTTCGACGGATCCACGGGAGGCATTCCCCTCAACCAGCCCATCGTGGGCATGGCCGGGACCACCGACGGCGGGGGCTACTGGCTGGTGGCGGCCGACGGCGGCATCTTCTCCTTCGGCGATGCCGCCTTCGACGGATCGATGGGCGGCGTGCATCTCAACCAACCCATCGTGGCCATGGGCGGCTCATGAGCGGGTGCGGGCTCCACCGGCCTGGCGCGGCCCGGGCCTGACGCGAGGGCATCGTGGAATTGTGGGAGTTGATGGCGCGGGAGAGCATCCGCGATCTGGTGGCCCGATACAACGCCAATGCCGACTCCGGCCGGTTCGACCAGGTGCTGGAGTGCTTCGCACCCGATGCCGTCATGGAGCTCGACGGACGACCGTACCGGGGACACGAGGAGATCCGCTCCATCTTCACCGGGGCGGCCGAGCTGGCCCGCCGCGGTCCGGGCCCGGTCATGGTGCGCCACCACACGAGCACGCTCCAGATCGACGTGGCCGGACCCGACGCGGCCACGTCCCGTTGCTACTACCAGGTTCTCGGCGCGAGCGGGCTCGACCACTGGGGTCGCTATCTCGACACCTACGGGGTGGTCGGGGGCCGGTGGAGGTTCGTCCGCCGGCGTGAGTTCCTCGACGGGTTCGTTGCCGGCAGCTGGACCCGGCCGGCCCCGCCGGATGAGGCCGGAGCCGGATCAGGCCCCGTCGGATGAGGCCCGGACGCGGCAGGCCCCGTCGGATGAGGCCCGGACGCGGCAGGCCCCGTCGGATGAGGCCCGAGCCGGATCAGGCCCCGTCGCTGACCTCCCCCACCCATACGGACTTGAGGTTGCAGAACTCCCTGATGCCGTGGGCCGTGAGCTCGCGCCCGTACCCCGACGTCTTGATCCCTCCGAACGGGAGCTCGGGGTAGGAGGTCACGTTGCCGTTGATGAAGACCATCCCGGCCTCGAGCTCGGTGATGAGGCGCTCGCGCTCCGCCCTGTCGTTGGTCCATGCGTTGGCCCCCAGCCCGAAGGCCGTGCCGTTGGCCAGCTCGATGGCCTCCTCGATGGTGTCCACCCGGTACAGGGTGGCCACCGGTCCGAACACCTCTTCGGCGTGCACCCGCATGTCCGGGGTGATCCCGGTGAGCACGGTCGGCGGGTAGTACCACCCCGGGCCGTCGGGGACCCGACCGCCGCACAACACGGTCGCTCCCTTGGCCGTGGCATCGTCGACCAGTCCGACGACGTCGGCTCGCTGCTGCTCGGTGGCGAGCGGCCCCACCTCGGTGCGGACGTCCATCGGGTCGCCGACGACCTTCGACGCCATCTGCTCGACGAACAGCCGCTCGAACTCGTCGGCCACGTCGGTATGGACGATGAACCGCTTGGCCGCGATGCACGACTGTCCGTTGTTGAGGGAGCGGGCGACGGCACCCACCTCGGCCGCCCGCCCCAGGGCGGCGGACGGAAGGACGATGAACGGATCGCTGCCGCCGAGCTCGAGGACCGACTTCTTGACCTCGTCGCCGGCGATGGAGGCGACCGACGAGCCGGCCGGGCCCGACCCGGTGAGGGTGACGGCCACCACCCGGTCGTCGCGGAGGACGGACTCGACCTTCTTCGAACCGATCAGCAGGGTCTGGAACACGCCGTCGGGAAAGCCGGCCCGGCTGAACAGCTCCTCCAGGTAGAGCGCGGTCTGGGGGACGTTGGAGGCGTGCTTGAGCAGGCCGACGTTGCCGGCCATCAGAGCCGGGGCGGCGAAGCGCATGACCTGCCACAGGGGGAAGTTCCAGGGCATGACGGCGAGGACGGCCCCGAGCGGCTGGTAGCGGGCGTAGGCCGACGTCGCGCCCACCGCGCCGGCGTCGGCCGGCTCGTCGGCCAGGAACCCCTCGGCGTGCTCGGCGAAGTAGCGGCAGGCGCGGGCGCACTTCTCCACCTCCTGGCGGGAGGCGACCAGCGTCTTGCCCATCTCCGTGGTCATCATCCCTGCGACCCGCTCCACATCGGCGTCGAGGACGTCGGCGGCTGCGGTCATCCACGCCGAGCGGTCCGCGAAGGACGTGCCGCGGTACGCGAGGAAGGCGGCCGCGGCCCGGGCCAGCCTGTCGTCCACCTCGTCGTCGGTGAGCTCGGTGAAGACCTTGAGTACCTGACCGGTGGCCGGGTTGGTGCTGGTGATGGCCATGGATGGCTCCTTGTCTCGCTCGACGACCCCTGGGATCTACCCACGATCCACCGGTCAACCTCCTGTCCAGGGGTCAACCTCTTGATTCTGCCTCCTCGGCGAGGGACAGCCAACGCTCCTCGGCCTCATCCAGGGCGACCTGGGCCGAGGTCAGCTCGTCGCCCAGCCGGGCCATCTCCCGGTGGTCGGCGGCCGCGGTCAGATCGGCGGCCACCTTGTCCCGCTCACGCTGCCAGCGGACCATCTCCTTCTCGGCCTCGCGTAGGAGCCGGCCGAGGGGGGCGGACCGACCGTCGGCATCCGGCCGGGGGCGCGGCGGCGCCTTCGGGGCGCCGGGCGTGGCCGACGGGAGGGGACCGGGCCGGCGGGGGCTCTCGTGCCCGGTCCGGGCCAGCCACCCCGAGACACCGCCGGGGACCCCGGACAGCTCGCCACCGGGCTCCACTGTGACCAGGCGGTCGGTGGTCCGCTCGAGGAATGTGCGGTCGTGGCTGACCGTCACCAGCGCGCCGGGCCAGTCCTCGAGGAAGTCCTCGAGTATGCGGAGCGTATCCAGATCGAGGTCGTTGGTCGGCTCGTCGAGGAAGAGGACGTTCGGCCGCCCGGCCAGCACCAACAGCAGCTGCAGGCGCCGCCGCTCGCCGCCCGACAGCGATCCCGCCCGGGCCAGGGTCAGCTCTCCGGCGAACCAGAAGCGCTTCATCAGCTCGACGTCGGCCAGCGACCCGGGCGAACGGTGGGGGCCGGCCACGAGGTCCTGCACCCGAGCCTCCGGATCGAGCTCCCTCCCTTGTTGGTCGTAGTACCCGGTGACGACCGTGGGCCCCGTGTCGATCCGCCCGGAGGTGGGCTGCCGCCGCCCGGCCAGCAGGTCGACCAGGGTCGATTTTCCGGTGCCGTTGGCCCCGACGACGCCGAGGCGCTCGCGCCGTCCGAGGGCGAGGTCGACACCGGACAGCACCGGGGGCCGGTCGCCGTAGCGGAAGCCGGCGCCGATGCACTCGATCACCTTGTCGCCGAGCCGCGGCGTGATCCCCGTCAGCTCGAGGCCGGTGGACCGGGCCGGGGCCTCGGGGCGGTCCTCGATGGTCCGCACCGCGGCGTCGACTCGGGCCTGGGGCTTTCGGGATCGGGCCTGCGCACCGCGCCGGAGCCAGGCGAGCTCGCGCCGGGCCAGGTTGCGTCGGGTGGCCTCGGCCGACGCAACCTGCACCTCCCGCTCCGCCCGGGCCTCCAGGTACGACGCGTACCCCCCTTCGTGCACGAAGGTGCGGCCCCGGTCGATCTCGAGCATCCGGTTGGTCACCCGGTCGAGCAGGTGGCGGTCGTGGGTGACGAGGACCAGGCCGCCGCGGAGTGTCCGCAGCTGGTGCTCGAGCCAGGCCACCGCGCCCAGGTCGAGGTGGTTGGTGGGCTCGTCGAGGACCAGCAACTCGGCCGGCCGGGCCAGCACGCGGGCCAGCGCCACCCGCTTGGCCTGCCCGCCGGACAGGGAGCCCACGTCCACACCGGCGGCGGCGGTCATGCCCAGGCGGTCGAGGGCGGCCTCGGCCTCCCACCCTTCCCCGACCGCCCCGCTCACCGTCCCCGGGGGCAGCGTGGGCACCTGCTCGAGAAAGCCGACCCGGGCACCCCGGCCCCGCCGGACCTGACCCTCGTCGGGGAGGTCCGTGCCGGCGACCAGTCTCAGCAGCGTCGATTTCCCCGTCCCGTTGATGCCCACCACGCCGACACGGTCCCCGTCGGCGACGGTGAGCGAGAGTCCCTCGAAGAGGATCCGGTGGGCCCGCCGCACGGCGACGTCCTGGAGATCGACGAGCACGGCCACGAGGCGTCCAGGGTACCGGCGACCGGGACGACCGGGCGCGGGTCAGACGGGCGCGGGTCGGGTGGCGGTGCTCGGGGGCGGGGTCGGCCGTGGGGCGGTGTTCAAAGAGGTGGGGCGGGAACGGTGATGGACGGAGCCTCGGTCCCTCCGTCGACCTGCAGGATCTTGCCGGTCACCCAACCCGAGGCCGGCGAGGCCAGGTAGAGGGCGCAGGCCGCGATGTCCTCCACCGTTCCCGGTCGGCCCATGGGCGTCCCGGCCATGAATTGGGCCCGCAGGTGCTCGTCGGTGAGGACCACGTCGAGCGAGTCGGTGGCCACGCCGCCGACGGAGATGGCATTGACCCGCACCAGGGGCGCGAACTCGGGCGCCAGGTTCCGGGTCACCATATTGAGGGCGGCTTTGGCCGCGCCGTAGGCCACGAACGACTCCTGGACCATGTCACTCGACCGGGACGAGATGTTGACCACCGCACCGCCACCGGCGGTGGCCACCATCCGGGGCGCCACCAGCTTGGTGAGGAGGAAGGCCTGGGTGACGTTGAAACGCAGTGCCGTCTCGAAGAACCGCTCAGACGTCTGCAGGGCCGGCGCCGGGTAGGTTCCGCCCGCGTTGTTGACGAGGATGTCGACCTTTCCGAATTCCTCGACAGTGGCTTCGACGAGGCGTTCGAGATCCTCGGTGATCATCACATCGGTGACGACGGCGATCGCCCGGCGGCCGCGGTCACGGACGTCGGCGGTGGTGGCGTCGAGATCGGACCGGGTGCGGGCGGCGGCCACGATGTCGGCCCCGGCGTCGGCGAATCCGACGGCGATACCCCGGCCGATACCGCGGCCCGCCCCGGTGATGACGGCGACCTTGTCGGTCAGGAGGAATCGGTCGAGGAGGCTCATGGGCACCGCCCTTCCTGGTTCACCGGAGGTGGGATGCCGCTCGGCCCGAGTACGGCGGAAGGTCCAGGTAGCTCTTGATCCCGGGCTCGGCCGCCACCACGGCCGGGACCGCGCTCACACAGTGGGTCGCTGTGGCCACCACCCCCGGGTTGCGGACGAGACCGGCGGCGATGGACTCGGGATGCCAGCCCCGGAAGGTGACCCGGCTGGACGGGTCGCCGGTGACCTCGACCTCGAAGCGCTCGCCCTCGGGTCCGAAGGTCCAGGCCGGATCGAGGTGCTCCTGGCCCATGAACCAGTTGGTCCGGACCGTGATCACCGGCGTCCCGCCGACCGTGCCCTGCCAGCAGAACTTCTGGGCCGCGATGCGACCCGGCTGGATGGGGCCGATGGGTGAGTCGATGGGGGCGGTGGCCACGGCCACCTCGTGGCCCACGGTCAGCTCGGTGTCGAGCGCGAAGCCGAGGCCGTGGGCGACCATGGCGATGGACTGGCCGAAACCGTCCCCCAGGATGGCCGGCATCAGTGAGGCCGCCGCCTCCTCGGGGGTCTTGCCGAAGAGCATGATGTCCCCCACCACGGCCGGCGCCCCGTACGAGCGGATGTCCGAGAACTCTTCGGCCCGGACGTGGGTGATGGACTGGGACAGCGCGGACACCATGAGCGGGAAGCGCTCGGTGATGCCACCCGGATGTATGCCCGTACCGTGGACGGTCGTCCCCCCTCGGCGCAGGCCGCCTCGATACGGGACTCGTCGCGACCCCCGGGGAAGAACCAGTTCAGCGGGGTGACCACGTTCTTGCCCGATGCCAGCAGGCGGCTCACCACCGCCGGGTCGGCCATGACCGGCGAGTAGATGACGCACTCGGCGTCGAGCCCGACCAGTTCGTCGATGTCGTTCGTCGCGGTGATGCCGAGCGGTGGGCCACCGCACAGCTCGCCGACGTCGCGACCGACTTTGTCCCGGCTGTGGACCCAGCACCCCACCAGCTCCAGTTCGGGGTGGGCCAGCACACCGGCGATGGCGGCCCGGCCCACCCCGCCGGTTGCCCATTGGATGACGCGAATGGCCACGGGTCTCCTTCTTTCGGCCCGGCGCCACCGCCGACCGAAGCCACGACGGCCGGCGCCACCGCCGACCGAAGCCACGACGGCCGGCGCCACCGCCGACCGATGCCACGACGGCACGGTACCACCACGTCCCACCGTGTCCCGGTGCGTCCCGGTGCATCCCGGTGGAACCGCGGGGGAACCGCGGGGTCGCGACCGGGCCCCGGGGCGCGGGCCTATTCGAGCGAAGCGGGGTCCACGCCGGTGCCCCCCGCGGCACTGCTGGCGTAGGCGGCCAGGGCGAAGCGCAACACGGAGACGGCCTCGGAACCGCTCCACAGCATCGGACCCTCACCGGTGTGGAGCCAGCGCAGCCAGTGGCGGCCGGAATCCCTGAAGCTGCTGGCCCAGTCGTCGTCGAGGGCATGGTACGAGTGCATCAACCCGTCGGCGTAGACCTCGAGGCTCGGCTGTTGGATGCCGCGACCGGTGCAACGGTTGACACGCGCATAGCCCCGGCGCCCGGTGACCTCCCAGCGCTCGTCGTTGGTGTAGTAGTCGGAGCGGAGGTACATGTTCGGGGCCAGAGTGATGTCCCACACCCCCCGGATGCCGTTGTCGTGCTCCCACACCAGCGTGGAGGGGGCGTCGATCTCGATGCCGGGTACCACCTCGGTCCCGCCCACCCAGGCCCGCACCTCCCGGATCGGACCGAAGAGCCAGATGGCGGTGGCCAGTTTGTGCCAGCCGTCGTCGAACACGAGGATGCCGCGGCCCTTGCGCATCTGCTTGAACTGCCACTCGTAGCTGCTGGCCGGGACATCCCAACCCCCGAGGCCACTGGCCACCATCTTCATGTGGTAGCCACTGACCTCACCGATCTCTCCGGAGTCGACGATCTCTTTGAGCCTGACCAGGGGTTGGTAGAAGATGTAGTTCTCCATCACCCGCAGCTGGCGGTCGGCGGTCTCGGCCGCGTCGAGGAGCCGGCGGGCATCGTGCAGGTCGTTGCACATCGGTTTCTGCAGGTTGACGTGCCATCCGTGGGAGAGGAGCTCGCTGACGCCGTCGACGTGCAGCGGGATCGGCAGCAGTGCTTCGACCGCGTCGACCTCGAGGCCGCTGGCGGCCAGCTCGGCCACGGATGTGAACGTCCGGGCGGACGGCCAGTCCGCCTTTCGCTGGATGCGCCGTTCCTCGCTCGGGTCGACCAGCGCCACCACCTCGACGTCGGGATTGTCGACGTAGGCGCGCATGTTGAGGTCGTAGATACGGCCGAGGCCCACGAATGCTGCCCGTACGGCCCGGTCGAAGGGTTCAAAGGTCATGGTGGGCCGACACTACCGAACCGTGACGGGCGGGCTCGGGTGGCGGTGTCATGCGCGGTCGAATCCGGGAGGCTCTGCCCGGTGGCCTCCGCTCCGACTCCCGGTGGCTACCGCTCCGACGCGTGTGCTACGCGGTAGGGCGAACGAGGGACTCCGACGACAGCAGCGGGGGGACCGTGCAGGATTCGACCGACACCGATGGAGCCAGTTGCTTCGCCCCCGACCTCCTCGACGGTCAGGTCGCGTTGGTGACGGGCGGTGCCACCGGCATCGGCAAGGAGATCTGCCGGGTCCTCGGTGCCCATGGCGCCCGCATCACCATGGCCAGCCGGAAGCGGGAGAACCTCGAGGCCGCGGTGGACGAGCTGCGGGCGGAGGGCGTCGACGCCTCGCTCGGGGTGTGTGACGTGCGGGACGCCGATGCGGTGCGAGCGGTGGTCGACCAGGTCGTGGCGGCCGGCGGCGGGCTCGACATCGTAGTCAACAACGCGGCCGGCAACTTTCCCGCCCCGATATCGAAGATCTCGCCCAACGGCTTCAAGGCGGTGGTCGACATCGACCTGCTGGGTACGTACAACGTGACGCGGGCCGCGTTCGACGCCAGGCTCCGCGACCACGGTGGGTCCATCGTGAACATCAGCGCACCGTTCGAGCAGCGTGGGGTCGTCTACCAGGCGCACGTGGCCGCGGCCAAGTCGGGCGTCGACTCCCTGACCCGCACCTGCGCCGTCGAGTGGGGGCCGTACGGCATACGGGTGAACGCCATCGCACCGGGCTCGATGAGCAACACGGAAGGGGTCCGCCGTTTCGCCGATGCCGTCCCGGGCGGGTCGGACCGACCGACGAACCCCCTCGGCCTCCACGGGCAGGGCGCCGACATCGGTTATCTCACCCTGTTCCTGTGCAGCGCCGCGGCCCGGTTCGTCTCCGGCCAGGTCATCGCCGTCGACGGCGCCGGTGCCACCGACATGCTCAGGATGCAGGCCGGTCAGATCTGAGCCGGTGGCGGTTCAGGGCAGGATGCCCGTCGACCGGGGCCGGCGGGGGGCCGGATCCCTCCCCTCGGCCAGGCCGAGGCCGGCCAGGAGGGCGTTGCGCAGCTCGCGGGGGTCGATGACCTCGTCGTAGGAGAGTCGGGCGGCGGCCACCACCGACGCCCGTGCCTGCTCGGCGGCCAGGCGCGCCCGCTCCTCGCGGTCGTCGATGGCGCTCGCGGCCGAGTCGGCCGGGAGGGCGCCGAGGGTGATCGACGGGAAGGCGAGGGTGATGGTCTGACCGTCGAAGGGGTTCATGGCCATCACCGAGGAGCCGAATCCGAACGCCTTGCGCAGGGTGACGTGCAGCTTGGGCCCGGTCAGCCGGTGCTGGACGGCGAACAGGCGGGCCGCGTGCCGGAGGATGCCCTGCCGTTCGGCGGTGGTGCCGGCCAGCACCCCGGGGTTGTCGGCCAGGAAGATGCAGGGCAGGCCGAAGGCGCCGGCCACGTCGAGGAAGTGCGCCGCCTTGTCGGCCGCGTCGCTGTCGATGGTGCCGGCCAGCACGCCCGGGTCGTTGGCCACGATGGCCACGCTGCGCCCCCCGAGGTGGGCGAGGACGGTCACGATCGAACGCCCGAAGCCGGGTTGCACCTCGAGCAGCTCGCCGCCGTCGACCACCTCGGCCAGCACGGGCCGGATGGGGTACGGCTGGCGGGGGTCGGGGGGGATCAGGCCGAGGACGTCGACGCGCCGCTCACCGGCGTCGGGGCCCGGGCGCCGGGGCGGCGGCTCCCAGGCGTTGAGGGGGAAGTGGCCGAGGTAGCGGCGGGCCAGGTCGATGGCCTCGATGTCGTCAGCCGCCACGTTGTGCACGACGCCGCCTGCGTCGACCGCCACCGTGGGCCCGCCGAGCTCCTCCTTGGTGACGTCCTCCCCGGTCGCCGAGCGCACCAGCGGGGGCCCGGCGGCAAAGATCGAGGCCGTCTCCGTCATGGCCACGAAGTCGCACAGCGGTGCGGTGAGGGCGCCGTGGCCGGCCGACGCCCCGAGCACCAGGCTCACCATGGGGACGAGGCCGGACAGCTCGGCCAGGCCCATGAGGTCGCCCGGTCGGCGACCGGCCACTGTCTCGGTGACCCGGTGCCCGGCACCTTCCAGCATCATGACCAGTGGCACCCGTTCCTGCATGGCCAGCTGGCACAGCCGGTAGCGCTTGTCCGAGGCCCCGCTCCCGATGGACCCACCGAGCACGGTCACGTCCTCGGCGCCGGCCAGCGCCGGCCGTCCGTTGACCCGGCCCGAACCGGCCGCCAGGGCGTCGCCCGGGACGGGTGGGTCGTCGACCGTGCCCACCAGGCTTCCGATCTCGAAGAAGGTGCCGGGATCGAACAGCCGGTCGAGACGCTCCCGGGCGTTGAGCCGGCCCCGCCCCGATTGGCGGTCGAGCCGGGCCTCACCCCCCATGGCCCGGGCTTCGGCCTGGCGCCGGCCGATCTCGTCCAGGGCCGGGCCCCACCCGTGCAACTCGTCGCCCATGCCGCTCACCCGCGACCGGCGAGGCGGGGGGCACCGCCGGGCTGACCCACCGCGTCGGGGCTGAACGGCGACCACGTGCCCGCGCCGACGTGGTTGCCGGCGTCCACGTCGAGGAGGACGCCGGTGATGGAGCCCGCCTCCTCCGACAGGAGGAACGCCACCGCGGCGGCCACATCCTCGGGCTCGGTCAGTCGTCCGAGGAGCAGGTTGTGACCGGCGGCCCGACCGTCGTCGTCCCCCCAGATGTCCCTGGTGCCGTCGGTTCTGGTCAGGCCGGGGCTGACCGCGTTGACCCGGACACCACGGCTCCCCAATTCGTTGGCCAGTGTCCGGGTCAGGGCGTTGAGGGCCGACTTGGCCGCCGCGTACGCAGCCATGGAGGGCGTCGTCTTCTTCGGCGATCCGCTGGAGATGTTGACGACGGCCCCTCCGCCTTCGGCCAGGCCCCTCCCCGTCGCCTCTCGGATGAGGGACACCGCCGGCCAGGTGTTGAGGACCAGCGTCTTCACCAGGTCCTCCTGACTCATGGTCAGGGCCGAACCGATGTAGGGGGCGCCGCCCACCGCGTTGACGAGAAGATCGACGCGGCCGAACCGGTCGATGGCCGTATCCACCAGGAGGGCCGGGAGGGAGGCGCTCTCGGCGGCACCGGGACAGGCGACGACGTCGAGCCCCTCTTCACGGAGGGCCGTCTCGGCTGCCCGTAGCCGCCGCTCGGAGCGGGCGTTGATGACCACCGAGGCTCCCTCCAGGGCCAACCGGCGCGCCGATGCGGTCCCGATACCCGGATCGGTCGAGGCGCCGGTGACGATGGCCACCTTCCCCTCGAACCGGCGTCCAAACGTGCGCTCGTCCACTGCATCTCCTCCGGGAGGGTCTGATCGGGCTGGTGCAGAACGAACCTACCGGGCCATCCGCGGTGCGAGAAAGTGATGGTGGGGGTCAGGCCGCTCCGGTCCCGAGCTCCACCGGCAGCGAGTCGATGGCGTGGACGAGGGCGTGCTCGCCATAGGCCGGCGCGACGCCCGACGGGACGACCATGTCCGGGAAGCGCCTCGTCAGCTCTTCGAACAGGATCCGGATCTCGAGCCGGGCCAGGTTGATCCCCATGCACACGTGTGGTCCGATGCCGAAGGCCAGGTGGGGGTTCGGGCTTCGATCGACCCGGAGGGCGTCGGGTTCTTCGAAGACGGCTTCGTCACGGTTGGCCGACTGGTACAGCATGAGGATCTTCTCCCCCTGGGCGATCCGCTGGCCGGCCAGCTCGGTGTCGCGGGTGGCGGTCCGTGAGAAGCTGATGACCGGGCTGACGTAGCGGCAGATCTCGTCAGCCATGGTGGAAAAGGACCCCGGGTTCAGGCGCAGCCGTTGCCACTGGTCGGGGAACCGGCTCAACGCCCACATGCCACCCGAGATGGCGTTCCGGGTCGTCTCGTTCCCGGCCACCAGCAGGATGACGAGGAACATGGTGAGCTCGTCGTGGGCGAGCTCGACATTGGACTCGAGCACGCCGTCCTCGGCCGCGCCCACCAGGATGCTGACCGCGTCATCGGGTACGGCACCGCCCCGCCGGTGAGCCTGGCGACGCTCCTCGACCATCTCGGACAGGTAGGCCACGTACTCGCCGAAGGCGGCCCCGGCGTCGGCCATGGCCGGGTCGTCGAGGTCGGTGCGACCTTCTCCCCCCATCATGCGGTCCGACCACCGGCCCAGCTGGACCCTGTCCTCCACGGGAAGGCCCATGAGCTCGGCGATGACGACCAGCGGCACCGGAACGGCCACGTCGGTCACGAAGTCGCAGGACGGGCGGTCGGCGATCCGGTCGAGCACCTCGGTCACCACCTCTCGCACCCGCGGTTCCATCGTCCGGATCATCCTCGGGGTGAACCCCTTGTTGAGCAGGCGTCGTTGGCGCACGTGACGCTCACCGTCGAGCCCGATGAGGGAGAGGCTGGCCCCCTCCTTGGGCCGGACGCCCTGCCCCGAACAGAAGAGGTCGGCGTGCATGGAGACGTGGGACACCTCGGCATGCCGTGACACCACCCACAGCTCGTTGGCCTCGTCCCAGAAGATGGGCCGATTGGCCCGCATCCACGCGTATGCCGGGTGGGGGTCCTGGTAGAAGGCCCGGTCCAGGACGTCGTACTCGCAGGCCGGACGGGATGTCGTCGAAGTCATTGGATCCTCCGTGCTCGGGCCCGCCACGGGGTCGCGGGCCACCCCTCCAGGCTGGAACGTGTTGCAGTATCCGAGTAGGGGCGAAAGTCCCAAGGCCAAGTCGAAAGGCCACTACCGGAGACAGCTGTCGACGGCGAAGTTGGGACTTTCGGCCCTAGGGCCGGTGCCCGGCGCCAGCGTAGGTTTTCGATGAGACAAAGAAGCAGAGAATGTCTAGTCGTAGCGGCCGGGGGTCGCGGGGAGGTGGGGTATGACGCGAGGACTCGATCTGGACTATCTCGATCGGGCGTCGCGGGGCGAGTTCGACCTCGGGTGGCTCCGGGACACCGACACCGAATGGGGTGTGCGCGCCCGGCCCGGCAAGACCGGGTTGACCCTCCGTGACATCGCCGTCGGCAGCTACGGGGAGGTTCCCGAGCACGCCCCCCGGCGCTCGATGGCGCCCCGTGGATCCTCGGTCGAGTCGGATGTGCCCGACCTCGGGTACACGATCAACGACAGGGCCGAGGTCTGGTCGGACAACGTGATGGATCTGTACGAGGAAGCGGTGAGCCGCCAGTGGAGCGCCACCCGCGACATCCCGTGGGGCGATCTGCGCGAGCTCGATCCCGATATGGAGCACGCCATGTGCCAGCTGGCCACCGTGCTCTCCGAGGTCGAGATGGTGGCGGCCGATTTTCCGGCCAAGTGGGTGTGGCGGATCAACCACGACTTCGTGGAAGCGAAGATGTTCCTCTGCACCCAGGTCATGGACGAGGCCCGCCACACCGAGGTGTTCCGCAAACGCGCCCTGGCCAACGGTGGCGGATTGGGCCGGTCCACGGCCGTGGTCGAGCGCTTTCTCCAACTCATCCTCGACGCGGAGAGCTACGACGAGGGATCTGCCCTCATGCACCTGCTGGGCGAGGGGATCGTGCTCTCGTTGTTCCGAGCCGGCGAGGCCATCGCCCCGTCGCCGGTCGAAAAGCAGATCTTCCGGCTGTGCATGCAGGACGAGGCCCGCCACGTCGCCTACGGCACGATGCATCTGCGCTACCGCCTCCAGAGTGATCCGTCGATGGCCGCGGACTTCCACGACTACCTCGACAAGGGTGAAGAGATCATCGCCATGATCTTCGCCACGCCCGAGATCGCCGAGCCGACGGCGATCCTGGCGGCCGGAGGTGTCGCCGAAGCGGCTGCCCTCGGCGGAGGGGCCGGGAACGTGATCCGGACCCAGATCATCGGTGAGTACCTCCGACGCTGCCAGCACGCCGGCCTCGACCGTCGCGGCCGTCTGCATCTGCCCGACGTTCTCCTCGACGGCGTTCCCGGAGCCCGTCTCGAGGTGCCGGCCTGATGGCGCCGATCACCGCCCCGTTCCCCTCGGACGAATGGTTCGCCGAACTGGTGCAGCGCGCATCGGCGGACACCGCGACGATCGACCGCCTCGGGATCGCCGAGCTCCGGCTCGGCGTCGAGGTCGTCGGCCGTGACGGGAGGCCGGACCTGTTCGGCATCGTGCTCGACGGGTACGAGCTCCGTTCCGCCGGTCGGGTCACCGAGGACGGGTTCGGTGCCGAAGTCGTCCTCACCGGTGCCGTTGGCCGCCTGGCAGGAGATGGTGGCGGCCATCGAAGCCAACGGGGGAGCGGACGGTGCCCACACCCTCAACACCCTCTCACTGGCCGGCGTGCCGCTCGCCGTCCGGGCCGACGACGCCGTGGGCCAGGACAAGCTGTTCCGCTACATGGGGACGGTGCAAGCGGTCTTCGATGCGGCCGGTGCCCCCGCCGCCACCGTCGTCCATCAGGCATCGTGACCTTTCAGGTCGACCGGGACGAGTGCCTGGGTTGCGGCGCCTGTGAGTCGATCTGCCCTTCAGGGGCGGTCTCGCAATCGACCGGGTTCGCGGTCTCGTATGTCATCGATCCTCTCCGGTGCAACGACTGCGAACGCTGCCTGGCGGTCTGCCCGGTCGAGGGCCTCGTGATCGACGGACGGTGGGCCGTCTGTCACGGGCGGGGCTGCCCTCTTTCGTCCAAGCGGTACGCGGGCTGGGAGTGCAGCGAAGGCCGGGAGCGGTGCCCGCAGTGCGGGGGGATGCTGTGGCGACCGCCCGGCGGCGGGTGGTCCTGCAGCTCGTGCCGGACCACGGACGAGTCGGTTCGCCATGCGTCGTGTCCGAAGGTCCGACTGGCCGGGCGTCTGGCCGGGGGAGTCGACCGCGGCGCCATCTGAGCACATCGTGGAACCGGAACCAGGGCCGACCGCCGACGGCCGGCGCTAGGCTCGGGCACGGCCGACCATGACCTCCCTCCGGAGTCCTCTGGCGCGGAAAGATCTGACTGCGGGCCGCGACAGAGCGAGGGTGAGTGGAGCGATCGCGTAATCCGTTCCGGGGGGTGAGGATCGGGCTCGGTGCCCTGGCCCTCGTCCTCCTGGCCGGCACGGTGGGCTATCTGCTCTTCGGGTTCAGCCTTCTCGACGCCGTCTTCCAGTCCGTCGTCACCGTCACCACGGTGGGCTTCAACTCCCCCCATCCGCTGGACGGGGCCAGCAAGGTCTTCACGATCTTCCTCATCCTCGTGGGGGTGGGCACTGCTCTCTACACCTTCTCGGCCGTCCTCGAGGTGCTCATCGACGGCAACATCCAGGATCTGATCAGGAGGCGCAAGATGGAACGGGACATCGAGCGGATGGACGGGCACGTCATCGTGTGCGGGTGGGGCCGGGTCGGGCGCGAAGTGGCCCACTACCTGGCCAGCGGGAACACCGATCTGGTCGTCGTCGATCGCGACCCGGAGCGCTTGAGCGGGACCCCCTACGCCTCGGTGTGCGGGGACGTGGCTGATGATGCCACCCTCCTCGAGGCCGGGCTCGAGCGGGCGACGGCACTGGTGGCGGCGCTCGACACCGACGCCGACAACCTCTACGTGACGGTGGCGGCCAAGTCGATGCGTCCGGGCATCCAGATCATCGCCCGGGCCCGGAACGAATCGTCGGAGTCGAAGCTGGTCCGCGCCGGTGCCGACAGGGTGGTCAACCCGCAACAGCTCGGTGGCGACCGGATGGCGTCGTTCGTGACCCAACCCCACGTGGTCGACTTCATCGATGTCGTCATGCACGACGGGTCGCTCAAATTCCGCCTCGAGGAGCTGACCCTGTCAGCCGATTCCCCCCTGGTGGGCAAGACGCTCCGGTCGGCCCATCTGCGTGACCGCACCGGGGCCCTCGTGCTCGCCATCCGTCGGCCCGACGGTCGGTTCGTCACCAATCCCAGTCCGGAGGACTCCATCGAGGCGGGTGACGTCCTCATCACCATCGGCACGGCTGAGCAGCTCGAGGCCCTCGTCGTGTTCGCCAACCGTCCCGACGGGTGAGATCGACGCCGACGCCGACGCCGGTGTCTTGTGGTCAGTGCATCGCCGGTACGGCGAGGGCGAATCGTGGATGGGGGACCATGGCGGCCAGATCGGCGGCCGCCTCTGCCGTCAGCGGGGCGGAGAAGAAGTAGCCCTGGCCGATCTCCACGCCGACCTCGCGGAGCACCTCCACCTGCTCGGCGGTCTCGACCGCCTCGGCCACCGTGCAGATACCGAGGGACCGGCACAGCTTGGTGATCGTCTCCACGGTGCTCCGGCTCTTCCCACCTGCCGCGATGTCCTTGATGAGCGATGCGTCGATCTTCATCGTGTTGACGACGCAGTTGCGCAGATTGTTGAGGACCGACCAGTCCGCTCCGACATCGTCGACCGTGAGCTGGATGCCGAGTCGGGTCATGACCTCGAGGTCTGCCGCGGCGTCGTCGTCGGCGACCGACGATTCGGTGATCTCCACGGTCAGCTGGTCAGGGTTGAGACCGGATGCTTCGAGTGCCGCCGCCGCAGCCAGGGCGGCGTTCCCGCGTTGGAGTTGGAAGACGGAGCAGTTCACGGCGAGCTGTAGGTCCGAAGGCCACCGGACGGCCTGCGCGCAGGCCTCTGACAGTACCCATGCGTTCAACTCGTTCATGTGCCCGTGGTCCTCGGCCCACGGAATGAGGACGTCCGGCGGGATGGCCTCGCCGTCGGGCCGGTGCCATCGCAGCAGGGCCTCGAAGCCCAGCAGGCGGCCCGTGGCCAGGTCCACCACCGGTTGGAATACGAGCGATGGCGCACCTTCGAGGTCCATCTTCGGAGCGGAGGTCATCGAGGTCGACTCCTCAGGAGCCGCCTGGACCGGTGCTGTTTTTCGAGATGATCCCCTTGGCCGCCTCACGGTTCCCATATCGGCTGGTCGAGCGACGACCTTGAGCTGGAGTTCGAACCGGTCGGCGGAATTGGAGGTGGCGCATCCCGAAAATGTCTAAAGATCGGTCAGGCAGGTGCCGAGCCAGGAGGAATGGCACTACGACCCTTCGCACGGCACCCGAAGTCGGGTGAAGAAGTAGAAGAGACCTCTCCGGACGAGACGAACGAAGTCGACCAGTTCTTCTCCAATGAGCGGCGGCGTCGAACCGACCGTCCCGTCGATGACCCGCAACCCGCTGAAGCGGTGGACACGGGGCCGGCGGAGGTGATCGGAGACCTCGGCAGTTCGGGGTGGTATCCGGATGCCAGCGACCCCAGTCTGATGCGGTACTGGGACGGTTTCCATCTGACCGGTCAGGTCCTCCACGTCCATTCGCGGTCAGACGATACGGAGGGGGTGGTCCGTCCGCCCGCAACCGGTGAGGGTGGATCCGCGGCCGGCCGTCTCGAAGCCGATCTTCCGCAGGAGTCGGACCCGGAACTCGCCTCATCGGTCGAATCGCTGCCTGCCCTGAACCAGGCGGACGGTGTCTTCCTTCCTCCGTCCCTCACGCTGGTCGGGCCACCGGCGACCGCGACGCCGGCCGTACCCGAATCGGCGTCGGAGCCCGTGGGCTCGGCCCCGGACCAAGCCGTCGGCGACCCGGCCCCGGCCGATGAGGCGAAGGCTGCCGACGGCCTGGCTCCGGCCGACGAGGCGAGCGACGATGGCCACGACCCCGCCCCGGCCGACGAGGCGAGCGACGACGGCCACGACCCGGCCCCGGCCGACGAGGCGAGCGAGGCCGGCGACGACCCGGCCCCGGCCCCGGCCGCCCCGGTGAGCGCGATGAGCGCGAGCCGCGTGGCCACCCCGGGGCCCGACCGTGGCCAAGGGCGTGATGAGGACGATTCGCGGCCGACGGTGACATCGAAGGACTCCGGCCCGGTCATCGGAGGCGCGGCAGGCGAAGCCAACCGGTGGGCCAAGGAGGCCGAGAAGGCTGTCGCCCGCGCCACCACCGTCGGCTCCCCCGAAACGTGGCAGGAGGCGGCGAGAATCGCAGCCGTCGTTTCGGAGATGAGCCAGACCCTGCAGGCGGCGGCCGAGGCGGACCGGGCGGCCGAACAGTTGGCCGGGGCGGCGCGGGAGGCGGCCCAGCGGGCTCGGGCGGCGGCGCAGAAGTCGGCCGACGCGGACCGAGCTGTCCAGCAGGCTCAGCGAGCGGCCCAGGAAGCCACCGACGCGGCCCAACGGGCCAGGCAGCGGGCCGCCGAGGCCACCGAAGCGGCCGAGCGCGCCTCTCAGGCGGTCCCGAGCCTCGTGGAGGCCGAGAAGGTGGCGGCAACGGCGGCCGCGGACGCGCAGCGCAAGGCGCAGTCCCTCGGGGAGATCGTCGGAACGGCCAGCAAGGCCGATACACCCGCGGCTTGGAGTGAGGCCCTCAGGCTCGCCTCGGCGGCGGTCGCCTAGGCCCAAGTACCTGGTCTCCCTCACGGCGTCGGCGTCCCCGTCTTTCGCCGCATCCGCTCCCTCCTCCGACACCCCGGACTCCCGCATCCGCTTCCTCCTCCGACACCCCGGACTCCCGCATCCGCTTCCTCCTCCGACACCCCGGCCTCCCCCATCCGCTCCTCTCCTCCGACACCCGGCCTGGAATCGGGATCGAGAACTGTCGCCGGCCATGGGCGGGGCTCGGCCCGGGTGGGCGTTCACCCGGGTGGGCGTTGGGCCGTCCAGTTAGCATTCTCCTGCCGACTGTCGCCAACACCACCCGGAGTGGAGTGCCATGCCATATGCCGAAGGCCGGGTCATGCACGACGCCGATGCCCACATCATGGAGACGCCCACCTGGTTGCGTGATCATGCCGAGCAGAGGTTTCGAGCGCGGCTGCCGGTCCTGGCCTATGCCAGCGGCAACGAGTTGCGCCAGACCGGAAGCCCCGAAGAGCAGCAGCGCGACCTGATGGCGTCGTTCGACCGGCTGCGGGACAGGCACGCCTCAGACGAATACCGGGCCGTCGAGGACGTCGAGATCATGAAGCGGAAGAACTTCGCCGCCACCGGCGGGTTCATCGCCGAGGACCGGCCCCGCGCCCTCGACCTCCTCGGCTTCGCCAGCCAGCTCATCTTCAACACCTTCCACAACGGCCGGTTGCACGACCTCGAGCACGGACCCGACGTCGAACTGGCCTACGCCGCGGCGCGGGCGCACAACCGTGGGATGCTCGAGTTCTGCTCGGTCGACGACCGGCTGCTGCCCACCTGCTACGTGCCCCTGGTCGATCCGGACCGGGCCGTGCGGGCAACCGCCGAAGCGCTCTCGCAGGGCGCCGCCGCCCTGTTGGTCGCATCGGGCTGCCCCCCTTCGTTCTCCCCGAGCCACCACGATCTCTTCGGGGTATGGGCCCGGGCCGAGGAGGCGGGCGTCCCGGTCGTCTTCCACGTGGGCGGGACCGGCCCGTTGATCGATCCGAACTACTTCGTCAACGGCCTTCCCGTCCCCCATGACTTCCACGGTGGCGACGAGAACTTCCGGTCCGTCGACTACATGGCCATCCCGGTCCCGCCGGCCCAGACGCTGGCCACGCTGATCTTCGACGGCGTACTCGAGCGGTTCCCCGGTCTGCGGGTCGGGGTGATCGAGCAGGGGGCGATCTGGGTCCCGTCGTGGCTCCGGCAGATGGAGTCGGCCTTCGGGGCCTTCGTCCGGCACGAGGAGCGGCTGCAATCGCTGTCGATGCGGCCGTCCGAGTACGTGCACCGCCAGGTCCGGTTCACGCCCTATCCCACCGAGGACGTGGGGTGGATCATCGAACAGGGCGGTGAGGACCTGGCCATGTTCTCGTCCGACTACCCGCACGTGGAAGGCGGCCGCAAGCCGGTCGAACGGTTCGAGGCGTCACTCGGCGACGCCGGTGACGAGGCCCGACAGAAGTTCTACGTGGACAACTTCCTGTTCCTCATGGGATCGGCCGGCGCCCACCTGGCCCGGACGCAGTAGGGGATCGTCGTTGGAGGACCGGATCACCCCGGTGATCTACCTGGAGATGACCGACCGCCCGGCCGACCGTTACGCCGACGAGCGGGTGCCCGAGGTGCTCTCGCTGTCCGGTGTCGAGCGGGCGACCTGGTGGGCCAACTGCGTCCCGTTCCGCACCGATCTTCCCCGGACCCTGCCGGAGTTCTCGGTCCTCGGTGTCTACGAGGCCGACCGGGGCTTCGAGCCTCCCACCGGTGCCGGCGCGCTCCCCGCCGACGTCACCGGGCTCTGCTTCGACCACTACCCACGACCCGGCCAGGGGACCATCACCGATCGCCCGACGCTCGGCCTCGAGCTGGTGCTGGTCAGCCCGCGATCCCCCGAGGAGGGCCAGGCGCTCCGCGACTGGGGTGACTTCGTCCACATCCGTGACATCGCCGCCGCCTCGCCCGACCACTTCACCATGATCACGCCGTACGAGAACAGGACGGCCGGTCCTCCCCGCTACCTGCACCTCTACGAGCTCGACACCGATGATCCCGAGCCGGCTTTCCGCCAGATGGCCCCCACCACCCTGGCCAGGGCCGGCGCCTACGGAACCCACTCGCGGCAGGAGTGGGCCGGGCACGAGTCCCTGGTGATCGATTACGTCAACACGTTCCGACGTCTCGGGGAGCTGTCCCGCCCCGCCTGATCCGACGCCGACCCTCGCCGGTGGCGGCAAGGTGCCACCCCGCCGGCGACGGAGCCACGAACCCGACAGACCCACGCCCTACGATCCGGAAATGGTGCGCGTCGATGCCGAGGGGGAGTTGTTCACCGCTCCCTCCTGGTTGATCTACGTGTGGTCGGTCCTCGTGATCCTCACCGTGCTGGAAGCGGTCAGCGAGCTCTTCGGGATCGGTGGCCCGTCCGTTCTCTACGAGGTCTGGTTCCACGATCTGGTCATCGCCACCGCGGCGGTGCTGATCCTCGCCCGGGCGGCGTACGAGCCCAGCACCCGGAAGGCTTGGCTGGCTTTCGGGCTGGGCATGGTGGTGTGGTCCATCGGGAGCGTGGCATGGAGCATCGTCTACGGAGGGCGGTCCCACGTCCCCTACCCCACGTTCGCCGATGTCCTCTGGCTCCTCTGGTACCCGTTCACGGTGGTGGGTATCGCCTACCTGATCCGGTTCCGGGTCCAGGGGTTCGAGCTCCACCGCTGGCTGGACGGGATCGCCGTGACCCTGGTGGTGCTGGCCGCCGGATTCGCCCTCGTCGTCCAGCCGGCCGCCGAACACTCGTCCCAGGGCCTGCTGGCCACCATCGTCAGCTTCGCCTATCCGGTGCTCGACGTCATCCTCATCGGGTCAATCCTCGGCGTCTACGGGCTCCTCGGTTGGAGGCCCGGCGGCATGTGGATCCTCATCGGGGTGGGCATCGTGACGATGTCGATCGGGGACGCCGAATTCGCCGTACAGGCGGCCCGGGGTGTCGCCGAGGGCCGGCACGACGACTTCGTCTGGACGGTCGGCGCATTGCTGATCGCCGCCGCGGCGTGGATCCGGAAGCCGAGCCGATCGGGCGATGGCGACCGTGTCACCGGGATGCGGGCCATCGCCCTGGCCCTCATCGCCCAGGCGCTGGCCATCGGCATCCAGATCTACGCCGTGTTCGAGGAGATCCCAACCAGCGAGCGGGTGGTGACGGTCGTGGTCCTCCTGGTGGCGTCCGTGCAGATCATCCTCACCCGGCCCCGCACCGTGCAGCCGGAAGCGGCCCCGGCGGTCGATGCCCCGTCCGAGCGGCCGCGCTGACCGGCCGGTCGCCGGGCCGGGTGCACAGTGCCCAGAATTGTGGTCAGATTGGACGCGAGGGTGAAGTGGGGGTGATGTTGTGCGACACAACGCCCAGGGAGGGAACGACGGGGAGGGCACGGTCCTCCGTCGCAGCACACGGTCCGGCGGTCTGTCATGAGCACGACCCACGTGGCCACGGCCGAACAACCGGGCCCGGAGCGGGCCAAATCGGGACGGCCCGGCCACAACGGTGCGCACGGACCTTCGTCGACCGGTATCCGCAATGTCGCCCTGGTCGGGCACAACGGCGTCGGCAAGACCACCTTGGCGGAGGCGCTTCTCTTCGCCACCGGTGCCATCAACCGGCAGGGCCGGGTGGACGACGGCTCGACGGTGAGCGACTTCGAGCCCGAGGAGATCAAGTACCACATGTCGCTCTCGCTGGCTCTCGCCCCCTGCCAGGTGGGCGAGGTCAAGCTCAACATCATCGACACCCCGGGATACGCCGACTTCTTCGGTGAGGTGCGGGCGGCGTGTTCTGTCGTCGACCTGGTGGTCGTGGTGGTGAGTGCCGTCGAAGGTGTCGAGGCGCAGACCGAGGCCGCCTGGGCGCTGGCCGGAGAGCTGGGACTTCCGCGCCTCGTCTTCGTCAACAAGCTCGACCGGGACCAGGCCAGTTTCGACCGCACGCTGGCCGCCCTCCGTGAGCGCTTCGGTGCCGGCATTGCGCCGTTGGAACTGCCGGTGGACGGGGAGTCGGGTTTCCGCGGCATCGCCGATCTGCTCACCGATACCGCCATCATCTACGAGGGCGGGAAGCCGACCTCCGGGCCCATCCCGAGCGACCTGGCCGAGACCGAGCACCAGGTCCGCGAGCAGTTGGTCGAGGGAATCGTGGTCGGTGACGACGAGCTCATGGAGCGCTACCTCGAAGAAGACATCCCCTCCAGCGCCGAGCTCGAGGCCACACTGGCCACCGGCGTGGCGGAGGGTGTGGTCTTCCCGGTCGTGTGTGGGTCGGCGGCCACCGGCGTGGGCATCGATCGCCTCGCCTCGCTGCTGGCCGAGATCGGCCCCGCACCCGATGCCCGCCCCCCGGTCGAGGTCCGGGCGGGAGATTCGGTGCAGGAGGTGTCATGCGACCCCGGCGGCCAGCCGCTGGTCCGGGTGTTCAAGACCTTCTCCGATCCCTACGTGGGCAACATCTCCCTCCTGCGGGTCCTGTCCGGGACGATCCATCCGGACAATGTCCTCACCAACTCGCGCACCCACCGCGACGAACGGCTCCACGTGCTGCAGCTGCTGCGGGGCAAGCAGGCGCAGCCGACGGACGAGGCCAGGGCGGGCGATATCGTGGCCGCCCCCAAGCTGGCCGGCGTGGCCACGGGTGACACGCTGGCCTCCAAGGGCGTGCCGGTCCTCGTGCCGTCGCCACCTCCGGAGCCTGCGGCGTTGTCCGTGGCCATCAGACCGAGGTCGAAGGGTGACGAGGACAAGCTGATGACCGGCCTCCACCGCCTGCAGGAGGAGGACCCGACGCTCATCGTCGAGCGGGTCGACGAGACGCACCAGACCATCCTGTCGGGCACGGGTGAGACCCATCTGTCCATGTCGATCGAGCGTCTGGCCCGCAAGTTCGGGGTGGAGATCGAGACCGAGGATGTGCGCATCCCCTACCGCGAGACCATCACCGCCGAGGCCGAGGCCGAGGGCAAGTACAAGAAGCAGACCGGTGGCCACGGCCAGTTCGGGGTGGCCTCGATCCGCATCGAGCCACTCGGGCGCGGGGAGGGCTTCCGGTTCATCGACCAGGTGGTCGGGGGCGCCATCCCCAGGCAGTACATTCCCGCGGTCGAGAAGGGGATCGTCGAATCCATGGGGAACGGTGGCGTCCACGGCTACCCGGTGGTCGACGTGCAGGTGGCGTGTTTCGACGGGAAACACCATCCGGTCGACTCGTCGGAGATGAGCTTCAAGATGGCCGGATCGCTGGCCTTCAAAGAGGCCATGGCCAAGGCGGTCCCGGTACTGCTCGAGCCCGTCTCCCTCCTCGAGGTGACGGTACCGGCCAGCATGCAGGGCCATGTCCTCGGTGACCTCAATTCCCGCCGCGGGCGGGTGCAGGGCACGGACACGTTGGACGGCGGCCTGCAGAAGATCATCGCCCTCGTTCCCACCGCCGAGATCCAGCGCTATGCGGTCGATCTCCGCTCCCATACCGGGGGACGGGGAACGTTCCGGGCCGAACACGACCACTACGACGTGATGCCGGCGAACCTGGTCGACAGGATGGTCAAGACCAAGGGGGGATGAGGCAGTCCTCCACCGGCATGCCCGCTACGGCCGGCCCGGTACTGCCCGGTGGGGGCGGTCCGGTACTGTCGGACCGATGGCATCGCCTCGAACCGGGCAACGGGCGTCCTCGTTCGGGTCCGTGGCCGAGGACTACGACCGCTACCGGCCCGGACCCCCGCTGTCGGCCGTGGACTGGATCCTGCGCTCGCCGTGTGGGACCGCAGCCGACCTCGGCGCCGGCACCGGCGCCCTCACCCGCGAGCTCGCCCGGCGCGCCGGCCGGGTCATCGCCCTCGAGCCCGACGGCCGGATGCTCGAGGTGCTGAAGCGGCGATCGCCGCAGGTCTCGGCCCTCCGGTGCAGAGCCGAGGAGCTTCCGATCCGGGCCGAGGTCCTCGATGCCGCCCTGGTCTCGTCGGCATGGCACTGGATGGACCCCGATCGCACCGTGGCCGAAGTCGGCCGGGTGCTGCGACCCGGGGGCGTCCTCGGGGTCATCTGGAACGGGGCCGACCGGTCGGTCGAGTGGGTTGCCGCACTGCTCGGTACCCGGGACCCCTCCCCCGGTGATCGGCGGGACCGCGGCAGCCGTCACCGGTTCGAACTGCCACCGCAGTCCCCCTTCGCCGAACTCGACAGCTGCGACATCGGCTGGTCGAAACCCATGAGCCGGGACGAGCTGGTCGGGTTGGCCGGCACCTACAGCTCGATGATCACCATGGCTCCCGACGAGAGGGAGCGGGAGCTGGATCGCATCCGACTCGTCACCGGGACGGTCGTGGCCGACGATGTCGTCGAGATGCCCATGAGATGCCGCTGCTGGCGGTCGGTGCGGGTGTAGGTCCCCGGTCCCACCGGCCCCCGACGTTGGTTGCCCCTCAACTATGGCCGTTGGACGCCAACAGGAACAGGTCCAAGAGGGCGAAGGCGGTGGTGGCCAACATGATCGATCGGACGAGCCATCGGTTGACGCGGGCGCCCGCGTTGCCGGCCGGGCGGCCGACCAGGTGGACGGTCGGGTGAACGGTCGGGCGCCGCGGGTCGACTGACCGGTCGTACGAGCTCATCGTGACTCGTGTCCGACGGCGACGGATCCGGAGCTCGGATCGTCCGCCCCACGTTGCGCCATCTCCGAGCGGCGTGTGTCCCGCCGTTCTGATGTCTCGTCCCATACCCGCAGCGCCTCCCGTCCGAGGACCAACAGGACGAGTGCCAAGGCCATGAGCCAGCTGACCGGCTCCATCTGGCGGCCGCGCAGGAGTTGCACGCCGGTGACGGCCAGGACCACGAGCACGGGAGCATAGGGAGCCACCAGGGAGACCGTCGATGCCTCGAGGTGGTCAGCTGGAGCCGACGGGGAGGTCATCGACCACAGCGCACCCAGTGCGATCAGGAGATAGCCGGCGACCCATCCGGTGTCCAGAGAACTCCCACCCGTGTAGCTGTTCAAGTCGGTCAGATAGGTGAAGGCGCTGTCCGCCACGGCAAAGGCGACCACTCCGGCCATCACCATGACCAGGTTTCTCTGTACCGGTCGTCCGCCTCTCGCGATCAGGATGATGACCAGTGACACCATGATCACATCGCTCATGGGGTACGCCAGGGAGATCGCCTGCTTCAGGACGCCCCCGTGGTGCGTGCGGTAGAGCGGTCCGAGCACGGTTGCCCAGCTGGCGAAGAGCAGCGACGTGGCGATGATGCAGCCGTCGAGTACGCCATGGAACCTGTCGAGCCTGCTCCGGTGTCCACTCGGGAACGACAGGAGCGCAGCAAAGGCCAGAGGGACGGCGGCAAGGAAGCCCACGTCGGCCAAGGAGGGGAACGGGACCGGCGTGTGCTTGGCCAGGGCGTCGTAACACCAGATGAGCTCTCCGGCACCCCACGCGAAGCTGGATGCGGCGAAGAGCGCCCACGTGGTCCGGCCGGACGTCACCCGGGAGGCGGCCATCGCGCAGACCGCGGCGGCGATCCAGGCCGCAACCAGCTGTCCGATGTCGTCCACGGAGAGCGTCGGGCGCGGACCGGAGAATCCGACGGTGGTCCAGAGCAGGAAGGTTGACACCGCCACACCGGCCAGGACGGCCGAAACCACGAATGGCCTGGTTGGACCGGAGTCGATCGCCCTCGAGCTGCTCACCGATACTTCATCGGCAAAGAGGAGACGAGAATGGAGCGAAATATTCTTGTCCCCGATCTGGAGAAATTAGAGAAAAGTACTCCCGACCCTGGCCACGATTTCTTTCGGAGAAAATCCCCGGCTGACGGGTAGGGCCGCCCTTCACTGTCTATCCATTTTTACGGTGGATGACGTCCAGCCTGCGGGCTCATTTGTCTTTTTTCGGCACCGTCCACACGGCTCGGGCGGAGATGGACGGTGCGAGGGCCATCGGCTCCGGTTCTGCGACGTCGCCGTGCCCTCCGGCACGCCGGCCGGAAGGCGACCGAGGGGGGGCCACCCACGCGCTACACATATCCGTGACGAGTGAACGACATCGATGTAGTTCGACACGCCCGACAACGGTGTCCGTGGGTGGGCCTTGTCAGCCGGACAAGCACGGGAGTAGCGTTTACAACTAGTGGATACAAGTGAGTACTCAATGGAGCCACCCGACGGACTGGCCGAGCGGATCCGCACCTATCGTCTGAAGCACGGGACGACACAGCGCCAACTGGCCGAGCAACTGGGTGTCACCCAGCAGTCCGTCGCCCGATGGGAGCAGGGCTCTCCCCCGAGGAGATACATGCTCCGGGTCATCGAATCGCTGCTCGGGGAGATCGACGGCGGTGACGAACCGGCAGGCATGGCCGAGATCATCGGCATCCGTCCTCCTGTCGCCGGGCGCGTCCAGACACGCGGCACCGAGGAGGCCCGAAAGGTCTACGTGCAGGGTTGCCTCAAGCTCCTCGAACGCGGCGAGCGGCTGCCCAACAGAGTGCTCCTGTTGCTGGCCGACGAGCTCGGCTGGGGCGCCGACGACGGCTGATCACGACCGGCATGTTCGTGCCACTCGGCCGACGCCCGTCGTGACCGGCGGCCGGTCACGACCGGTAGGGGCCGATGACCGATTCTCCGTAGCGCTCCAGTCCCTCGAGGGACTGCGAGAGCGATGCGCCGGGGACGGAGACCCCGGCCCAGGTCACGCCCAGTCCGGCCAGGCCGTCGAGTGCGGCCATGTGGGCATCGGGGTTGAAGTCGCCGTCCAACCTGCCCCCGGCGGGCGTGCCGAACGAGACGTCGATGTCCGACCGGGCCCGCCCGGCCTCGTCGACGAACTGCCAGAGCTCGTCGAGCATGGCGGCGAGATCATCGACGGTCTCGAGCGGCGGCGTCTTCGTGGTCTTCGACAGCGACCTCGGCGCCGGGAAGGGCGTCCAGCCGTCCCCGTACCGGGCCACCCGGCGTCGGGACAGCCCGCTGTTGCCGCCGATCCAGATCGGCGGTGGGGTCCGCGGCTTCGGATTCGCGGTCAGCCCCTTGGCGTCGATCCCGATCCCCTCGAAGGAGAAGTCGTCCTCGGTCCACATGCCGCGGAGCACCTCGACGGCCTGGTCGAACAGCGCGTTGCGCTGCTCGAAGTCGATGCCCAGGCCCCGGTACTCGCCCCGCAGGTAGCCGGTGGCCACGGCCAGGGTGAACCGGTCCTCGGACAGCATGGCCATGGTGGCTACCGTCTTGGCGACGGTGAGAGGGTGCCGGTAGGGCAGCACGACGATGTTGGGGATCAGGCGGATCCGTTCGGTCACCGCGCAGCAGAAGGTCAGCGCCACGAAGGGATCCAGCGCATCGTGGCCCCCGGCCTTGAGCCACCGGTCGGTCGGAGCCGGATGGTCGGTGAATCCGATCCCGTCGAAGCCCGCAGCTTCGGCGGTCCGGGCGAATTCGGTGACGGCCCGCCTGGTCATGAGCTCGGGGCTGGCCGGATGGGTGATCAAGGGGTAGGTGACGGAGAACTTCATGAGGGTGCAGGCTAGACACGATCGGCCGGCGGCATCGGTGTCACGACTCCGTGGTGGTGGCGAGGAGGGTGATGGGCATGCCGTGCACCGGCGCCAGTTGGACCTCGTCGATCCTCAAGTCGCCGTGGCGGCGGTGCTGTCGGTAGGCCACCGCGGCGCCGTACCGGCGGGCGACGGCGGTCGGCCCCTCGACCTCGGCGACGGCCATGACCACCGAGAAGAATCCCTCGCCGTGGGTGGCGAGGAAGGACGTGTACGCCTCGGCCACCTCGCCGGCCCCGGGCACCGGAGCGATGAGCTCGATCCCCGCCTCCCAGTCGATGAACACCCGCAGCCCGACATCGGCCAGCTCGAGCCGGACGAACGTGAGGCCGAGCGCCCGCCAGACGTCGGCCGCCTCCTCCTGGTGCTCGTGGCGCACGCAGAACACGACATGGTGGACCCGCACCGACGGCCCCTCAGGACGCCGGCCGGCTCGGCCCGAAGCGGCCGGCGAAGGCCCGGAGGGGGAGGTCGGCGCTGGTGAGGAGGCCCGGTGGAGCGTCGCAGACCGCGCCGATCGAGTTGAGGGCGGGCAGCCCGGTGATGGTCATCCCGATGGAGGCGAAACTGCGGGCATCGAACGGGGTGCCGTCGGCGGGGAAGATCATGTGCCGGTTCACGATGTTCGGATCCCCCTTGACGGTGGTGATGTAGCAACCCTGGATCTTCCAGCTCGGCACGGTGTCGGGCACCATCTGCCACTCGAGGTGGGTCTCGATCCTCGGCTCACCGCCCACCAGGCCCTTGAATTTGGACAGGCTGGCCCCCACCGACCCCTTGGCCAACTGCCACCAACCCAGGTCCACGTCCTTCTGGCAGGCCCCCAGCTCGCACTCGTAGACGATCTCGTCGACGTCCACCCCGAGGCAGTCGGCCATCAAGTAGATGGCATCCCCGAAGACCGTGCACCCCTTCTCCAGCATCCCCGGCACCCGCGGATCGTCGACCGGCAGCCCGTAGCCACAGTTCTTCCAGGTGTCGACGGAGTGGTGGCAGGACACGTCCACCGACTCCAGCACGGTCAGATGGTCGACCCGGCCCATCCCGGCCGTGCTGACCACCGAGAGGATGTCGGCCAGGCCCGGGTTCATGCCCGTCCCGTAGAAGGTGGCACCACCCTTCCGGCACGCCTCCTCGATGACCTCGGTGGGCCGCCGGCCCGAGAGGAGGGGGAAGTTGCGGTCACGGTGGTGGCCGGTGATCCAGTCGGCCGTGGACACCACGTTGATCCCGGCCCCGAGCACCGTCTCGAACAGCTCCATGTCGGGCCACACCCCGTTGAAGTTCACGCAGTCCGGCCCGGCCGACACGATGTCCTCCACCCGTCCGGTGGCCACCACCCCGACCGGCTCGATGCCGACGATCTCGCCGGCGTCGCGCCCCACCTTCTCCGCCGAGTAGCAGTGGAGTCCGACCAGCTCGAGGTCGGGATGGTCACGGATCCGGGTGATCATCTCCGAGCCCACGTTTCCGGTGGCCACCTGGAAGACCCGTCGTGGTGGGTACGTGCTCATGGGTGGATCCTCCTCGATGCGTACCGTTCGGTGCCCACCAGCCCGGACCGGACCGTCACAACAGGTCCGTGATGGTCTTGAGGCCGGCCTCGTAGAGCACGCCGGGGAGCATGCCCCCGTCGATCTCGATGGTCGTCCCGTTGATGTACTCGGCCTGGTCCGAGCAGAGAAAGACGCAGGCCCGACCCACCTCCTCGGGCTGTCCGGCTCGGCCGAGAGGCAGCTTGGCGAAGTACTCGGTGCCCTCCGGGTCGTCGGGGGGTAGGACGAAGGCGCGGAAGTTGTCGGTCATGGTGGGCCCGAGAGCCAGGCAGTTGACCCGGGCCTTCGGGCCCCACTCCTCGGCGAGCGAACGGGTCAGGTGGTTCAACCCGGCCTTGGCCGCCCCGTACGACACCAGGGTCGGCGAACCGGCCGGGTGGCCGGCCCCACTCGAGATGTTCACGATGGAGCCCGTGCCCTCCTGGTCCTTCATCTGCCGGAAGACCCGGATGGCGAACCACAGGGGGCTGATCAGGTTCATCTGCACGGCGAAGGCGTGGAACAGCACCGTGCGGTCGAACTCGTCGTCACTCCTCGGTGTGCCCTGGATCTTCTGCACCAGCTCGGGGATGGCCTCGGCGTGGGGGGCGGGAACCGTCCCACCGGCGTTGTTGACCAGGATGTCGATCCGCCCGTGGGCCGCCACCACCCGGTCCACGAAGTGGTCGATGGCCCGGTGGTCGCCCTGGTCGCAGACCCACTGGTCCGACCGCTCCTGGCCGCCGGGCACCCCGTCGGCCCCGGGCAGACCGGGCAGCTCCTGACGTGAGCACCCGACGACGGTGGCCCCGGCCCGCAGCAGCTGGTGGGCGATGCCCACCCCGACGCCACGGCTGGTCCCCGTCACCACGGCCACCTTGCCGTCGAGCTCTCCCACTGGCGTTCCCCCTGACCGTCGCGACGTGGCTAACCATAAATCGCACCGGACGGGGCGTGCTGGTGGGACCTGTTCACCGGCGCCTCGCTCACCGGCACCTCGCTCACCGGCGACCTCGAGAGTTCGGAGCCCCGGCCCGGATGCGCGGGTCAGCCGTGGTCGCTTCCTCGCAGGATGTCGACCGCGGCCAGGTCGTCACCGCCGTGCCCGTCGGCCACGGTTTGTCGGAGGCGACGTTGGACGGCCTGGAGGAGCGGGCTGAGGTCGGTCACCGCGGCGGCGAGGTCGACGTCCTTCAACGCCAGTTGGACGGCAAATCCGGGCTCGAAGGAACGCTCCTCCATCAGCGTCAGCTTCGCCAGCGCGTAGGGCATGGCCAGCGGACCTGCCTCGAGCGCCTCGACCAACGCGGCATGGTCGATGCCCAGCCCGTCGCAGAGAGCCAGGACATCGCTCATGGCCACGGTCGCCGCCGCCATCCAGGCGTTGACGGCCAGTTTGAGCGAGCTGCCCTCGACGCCGGTCCCGACGTGCAGGACCGTCGAGCCGAGCGCCTCGAGCACCGGCCGGGCCCGACCGAGCGCGTCCGCATCCCCGGCCACCAGCCAGACGAGCTTCCCCTGACGGGCGGGGGTCGTGCTCCCGGACACCGGGGCGTCGAGGTAGGCCACGTGGTGGGCGCGGGCCAGATCGGCCAGCCGGCGGGCACTTCCCGGTCCGACGGTGCTGGCCTGCACCCAGACTGCGCCCTTGTCCACGTCGGCGAGGGCGCCGTCCATCACCTGGGCCACGGCGTCGCCGTCACGCAGCACGGTGATCACGACGGATGCGCCGGAGACGGCCCCTCCCACCGTGTCGACGGCGGTGACACCGGTCGCCTGGTCCGCCGCCGCCCTCGCCCGTTCGGGACTCCGGTTCCACAATCGGACCTCGTGGCCGGTCTCGCCCAGGCGCGCTGCCATCGCCGCGCCGAGCGCCCCCGCTCCGAGGACGGCAACTGTCGGCTGTGGTGGCATGGGCGCTCCTCCTCGATCCGTTGCCCCTCGATCCGTTGCCCCTCGACCCGTTGCCCCTCGACCCGTTGCCCCTCGACCCGTTGCCCCTCGATCCGTTGCCCCTCGGCTACCGGAATACCACGTCCAGCCGGCGCGGTCCCCTGACCTGCCCGCCGGCCCAGAGGACCTCGGCCCCCTCGGCCAGATGGAAGACAGGCACGCGCGCCAGCCACTCCTCCAGGGCGACCCGCAGCTCCATCCGGGCCAGGTTCGATCCGGCGCACCGGTGGATACCCGAGCCGAAGGCCACGTGCCGGTTGTGCTGGCGATCGAGCAGCACCCGGTCCGCCTGCTCGAAGGCGGCAGGGTCGCGGTTCGCAGCCGGGAAGTTCATGAGGAGCTTGTCGCCCTGCTTCATGGGGCATCCGTCGACCTCGACGTCCTCGGTCACGATGCGGGCCATCGTCACCGGCGAGTAGGCGCGGAGCAGCTCTTCGACGGCCGTGTCCATGAGCCCGGGATCGGCCACCATGCGCTCACGGTCCGCATCGTGGGTCGCCAGGTGCCAGAGCGAAGAGCCGATCGCACTCCAGGTCGTGTCGATGCCGGCGATCATCGTCAGCATGGCCATCCCCAGGACGATCATGTCGTCGACCGGAGCTCCGTCGACCTCGGCATGCAAGAGGTAGGTCAGCAGGTCGTCGCCATCGGTCTCGCGCCGCTCGTTGATCCGGTCCCAGAGGTAGTACCCGATGCCGAACATCCCGCGTTTGGACCGTTCGGCATCGTCGGCGAACTCGAGGGCGTCCCGGACCCAACCGGTGAACGTCTCGGCCAGCTCCTCGGGGATACCGAGGATCTTCCCGATGATGCGGACGGGGATCTGTTGGGCGTACTCGGCGGCGGCGTCGGCGTGACCGGTGGCCAGGTGGGCGTCGACCAGTGATCCACACAGCGCTCTCGTCATCGGCTCGTACGATTCCACCCGGGCGTGGGAGAACCACGGGAGCAACAGCCGGCGCGTCCACGTGTGCAGGGGCGGATCGGAGGTGATGGGCGGGAGGCCGTAGGTGAGGATCTGGGTGTCCGACTCGTCCGCGGCATTGATGACGCTGGTATTGGCCGAGCTGAAGTGCTCGATGTCCCTGGCCATCTCGGTGACGTCGGCATACGTGGTCGGCAGCCAGGCCCGCCCGCGGCGGTCGGTCCGCGCGATCGGGCACACCTCGCGCAGCTCGTCCCAGCGCGGGAAGGGGTTGCGCACGTAGGACTCATCGAGGACGTCGAAGTCCGTCGTCCAATCAACCACCGGCTCGGTCCTCGCCATGCTCGGCCTCCAGTTCCCGGATCAGCCCACCTGGGCGCTACCAGTATGACCAGTCGCCGATACCGGCGCAGAGCCGCACCGGTGGTGCGGTTCCATCCCGGCCAGGGCGAATTCGCAACCCGAACAGGCTGCTGTCGAAGCAGCAAGTCCGGTCCGAACCGGGGCGCTCAGGGCACCGCTGCGGCCATGAGGTGGGAGACGCTCCAGGGCCGGAGACCGTCGGTCCGGTCGCCGAAGTACCGTGCCACGAGATCGTCGCGGCTCGGATGATCGACGACCCGGAGGCCGCACCGCTCGACGACCTTCTCCGCCTCGGCGGGCGACCAACCCCCTGCGGTCCGCAACGGCTCGCCGACATGGGCTGCCACCCGGGAGAACCCGGCCACGAACTCGCGCCCGAGGTCGTCCATGAACGGCTGCGCCAGCCCGTACTCGAAGACGACTTCGGAACCGGGACGGCATCGGGTGATGGTCCGGAGCGTGGCCTCGACCGCGTCGACGGTGAGGTACGGGACGACACCCAGCCACGAGAACAGGGTGGGCTGCTCCCACTCGAAGCCGGCCGCGTCAAGGCCCTCACCCAGTGACTCCACCTCGAAATCGACCGGGGCGAAGACCTGGTCGTCACTGGTGGCAAGGCCCAGCTCGCCCATGCGCCGTCGCTTCCACGCCTGCGAGGCCGGATGGTCCACCTCGAACAGACGCAGCGGGCCGAGCAGATCCGGCCGCCGCCATCGAAACGAGTCGAGGCCGGCCCCGAGCAGCACGTATTGGCGGAACGAGCCGAGCTCGAGCCGGTGTTCCGCGTACCGGGAACGCAGGGCGATGGCCGCCCGCAGCTGGCGACCAAGCTCACGGGAGTACCGGGCGTCACTCGACGCCGCCATGTCGCGCCACGACGGCCCGACGAGCTCCAACGCGATCGGATCGTCCAGAATCCAGGGAGGCGCATCCTCCAGACGGTGCCTCCCGCGCACGACCGCAGCCATCATTGCCGTGCGGCTCGGAGCTGCCTCCATGGGGCGATCATTGTCCACCGGCCGACCGGCCACAATCGGCTTCGGGCAGACCGGGTCAGAGGCGGTCGGAGGCGGTCAGACCGGGTCGGCGTCGGGCTGCGTCATCCCGAGGCCATGAGCCGGGTCAGCCGGGCTGACTCGGTCAGTCCGCTCCGACGTTCCGATCGAGCCACGATCTCAGCGGAGAGGTGGCCCGGAGGACCTCGGCGATCCTGCCCTTGGGTGCCACAGTGCCGAGCCAGGGCCCCACCGGCCACTCCTTCCAGGCCGTGAGGCCTTTCTGCCGCAGAAGGTCGATCCGGGGGTGGTCACTCCCGTAACCACGTGGTGCCGTCTTGAGGGTCTCGTGGGCCGACACCTGAATGCGCCGCCGCCGGAGCTCTTTGACCACGCCGACCAGCTGCTCGCCCGTTCTCTCGTCGGCGACCGCGGCCCGGAAGCGGGCCAACTGGGCCGGGGACGGCATGTAGAGACCCGAACCGACGCCGAGGGCGTCGGAGGAGAGCGAGATGTAGCCGGCATCGTTGTGGGCCGCGATGGTGGTCTTGTAGGGAGACTTGTCGGAGCTGAACCGGGTGTCACGGTAGGGGCGGAAGACGCGGCCCTCACCGAACTCGGGTGCCAACGCGGCCAGGAGCGCCTCCATGGGACCGAGGACATCGACCACGTAGAATTCCTTGTGCGCGGCCCAGTGGGCCTTGGTGTTGTCGAGCTCGAGCTCGTCGAAGAAGTCGCCGACCTCCGGGGCCCAGCCCCGGAACGGACGGCGGTCACCGAGCCGACGGGAGGTCTCTGCGGTCGCTTTGGTCGGAGCCACCGGACGAGCTTATTTCCCGTTCCGCGCCGCCGGCAGATGCTACGCAGCCGGCAGATGCGGCGGACGTCACTCGAGATACGACGGGTTGGCCACGAGGAGCTGGTCGCGTGTCCCTTCGGCCAGCACCGCGCCCAGACCAGGGAGATCATCGTCGTACCGCCCGGCACGAATGGCCGCAGCCAGTGCCGGGTCATCGCCGAACCCGAGGGCGTGGAGCCGCTGTGCGTGCGCGGCCTGGATGGCCGGACCCAGCTCCAGCTGACGGCCGACGATGGTCAAGACGTTGCCGGCCACGCGGGCCTCGAACCGGGCGCCACCGTCGGCCGAGGCCATGACCTGGTCCAGATAGTCACGGACCGCCTCCACCAGCTCGGCCAGCGAGGGCCGGCCGAAGAGCGGGCTCGACCTGGGCGGCCGTCCGTCCACGATCTCTTCGGGGCTCCCGCCGGACTCCGGTCCGGGCACCGCCGGCATGGCCACGCCCATCAGGGCGAGGAGGTCCCACTCGCTCTCGCACACCCGCCGCCCGAGCGCGGCCAGCTCCACGGATCGGGTGGCCCCACTCAGGTGGGTCGACGCCTGCAGCAGGCAGACCACCGCCCATTTGACGGTGGCGTACGCCTCCCACCACCGGATCCGGTCGGCATCCACCGTCCGTCCACCGGTCCCGGCATAGGTGGCCAGGAACCCGTCGAGGTCGCCGAATCCGCCGACCCGACCCGGGCCACCGAACCGCCAGGCCCGGGCACAGAGCCACCCGATGTCCTCCGCCGGGTCCCCCAGGTGGGCGAGCTCCCAGTCGAGCACGGCTCGCAGGCCGGTGGCGTCGACCAGGAAATTGCCCATCCGGAAATCGCCGTGGACCACCACCTGCCGGTCTGTCGGAGGGTGGCCGTGCTCCAACCACCGGGCCCCGAGCTCGATGACCGGCCGCACCTCGTGGAGGCCGTCGAGGAACTCGACGGGGTGGCCGAGAGGATCGGTGGGCGGCAACCCGGGGATCGACGCCGGATCGATGGAGTGGACGGCGGCGAGAGCCCGGGCCGCCTGGTCGGCCAGCGCCGGCCGCACGGCGGCAAATCCCTCGTCCCGCAGGATTCGTCGGGGGATGGTCTCCCCGGCCAGCCGTTCGACGACCAACCATCCGGGCGGGAGCCCAGCCGCGCTGCCGGCCGCCACCACGTCGGGTACCGGGACCCCGACCCTGCGGGCCGCCCGCAGCAGAGCGGCCTCCATCTGGATATCGGGACGCGGGGCGGGGCCTGCCCCCCTCACCTGTTGCAGGATCAGCTCCCGGACCTCTCCCGCGGGTGTCTCGAGATCGAAGGCGCTGGTAACCCGCGACGCCCCGCCCGTGAGCCGGCGCAGCGATGCCACCCGACCGCCGAGCGCCGCCCCGAGCTGCTCGGCCACGCTGGTGGTGTCCGTGCCCACCGGCGCACCCTATCCACTCGGCACCTACTCCACCGGAACGGCGGGCCTCCCGTCCTCGTCGACCTGGTGGAGGTACTCGGCGATGCCGTACCCCGTCACCGCGGATCCGTCTCCGGCCCGGTAGGTCCACCGGGTCAGCCCCTCGTTGACCACCGTGCCGCCCGACTTGCCGATGTCCGCCACCCGCAGCACCTCACCGGTCAGATCCCACGAGCGGCCCCGCTTGTCCACTGCGACGAGATGCACGACCCGTTGGGTGAGTCCGTCATCGGCCACCTCGGTCCGGAGCTGCCACTCCTTGATGCTGGTCATCCGGCCCTCCTCGAACACCCAACCGCGGTGGAGATCGCCGGCCACCGTGCCGAGGCGGATACCGCCGAAGTGCATCGACTCGTCGATGTTGATGCTGAACCAGCGCCACATGGAGGGACCTCCCCAGCGGCGCGGTCCCCACGAACGGTCGCGATTGCCGTAGGCCGCGCTCCACGGGTGGGTGACGCCGTCGACGGTGACCGACCCGGTCCACCGACCGGCCTGCTCCAGATGGCCCTTTCCGGTGGTGCCCGCGGCCGCCGAGGCCTGGTCGGTCCGCGGTCCACCCGTCTGCTGCCCGTCGGTGCCCACCGCGGGCGAGACGGCGTCGAACCGGACGTCCACCACCAGGTGGACGGGGTGTGGGGCGCCGCTCGACGGATGGCAGGTGCGCGCCTCCGCGTCGACATCGGCCAGGATGCGCCAGCTCTCCATGGCCTCGAGCAACTCGTAGCGGACACCACCCACCACCAGTGGCGAGCCCACCATCTCGTGCTGGTCGATCGTGTGGCGGTATTCGGCCAATTCCCCGCCGGGGAGCCACACCGACAGGCCGACGTCCATCGTCCCCTCATTGGGGCGGATCCCGATCCGGGTGAAGAACCCGCTGTCGGACACCGGGTCGTAGGCGTTGAAGTAGTACGACTCGCTCCACGCGGTGTCGGGTTCGACCGGATGGGCATGGTCATGACTGGGTGCGAGGATCGGCATGCATCCAACTCTTGCCCATGGCGCCCGGTGGCACAACGGCCGGGACCGCTGTCGTTCAGGGCGCCGCCGGCGCGGGGAAGGGCCCGGACCGGCCCAACTGTCCCGGGACCGGGTGGCCCAGCACCTCCTCCAACCAGTGGGAGGTGACCAGGAGCTTCTCCAGGCTCACCCCGGTCGGGATGTCCATGCGGTCGAGCAGGTGCACCAGGTCTTCGGTGGCGATGTTGCCCGACGCCCCCGGGGCGAAGGGGCATCCGCCGATGCCCCCGATGCTGGCGTCGAGGGCCGACGCGCCGGCGGCGATGGCGGCCAGTGCATTGGCGTACCCGGTGTTCCGGCTGTTGTGCAGGTGGACCCGCACGGGGAGGCCCGTATCGGCCGCCACCCCGCGCACCAGCGCATCGACCTCGGGCGGTACTGCGCACCCGATGGTGTCGGCCAACGCGATCTCGATCGGCCCGTCGTCGGCCACCCGTCGGGCCATCTCCCGCACGCGGGCCGGGTCCATCCACCCCTCATAAGGGCAGCCGAAGGCCGCCGACAGGGTCACCGTGGCCCCGAGGTGGGCCTCGGCGGCGTGGGCGGCCACCCGGCTCCACATGCCGAGCGCCTCTTCCACCCCGAGGCCCTGGTTGCGCCGCGAGAACGTCTCACTGGCCAGCACCACCACGTTGATCTCGTCCACCCCCGCGGCCAGCGCCCGCTCGAGGCCCTTCTCGTTGAGGACCAGGCCGGCGAGCCGGACACCGGGTCGGCGGCCGACGCCGGCCAGTACCGCCTCGGCATCGGCCATGGTGGGTACCCGGTCCGGGCGGGCGAAGCTCACCGACTCGACGCGGCTGATCCCGGCGTCGATGGCCTGGCCGATGAGGGACACTTTGGTGTCGGTGGGTAGCACCACCGGCTCGTCCTGCAACCCGTCGCGGGGGGAGACCTCGACGATGGTGAGGCTCACCGCGGCCGCCGGCTCACGTGGGTGGGAGCGCGATGTCCCGGCCCACGTCGCGCGAGGCGTCGGAGCCTTCCACCACCACCTCCACGACCGGGTCCACCCGGTCGTCGAACTCGGTGCGCAGGGCCCGGGACATGACGGCGTGCTGCAGGTAGAGGGACCCGATGTAGGTCAGCTCGAGGATCTCCTCATCGCCGAGGTGACCCCGGAGGGCGTCGAAGAGCCCGTCCGGTACACGGCCACGATCGAAGACGAGGCAGTCGGTGTAGGCCAACACCAGCCGCTGCACCTCGGTGTAGCACGAGGCGGCCGCCCAGTGGGGCACGCCCTCGACCAGCGCTTCGTCCACCCCGAGGGCCCGCAGGGACTTGCAGTGCTGGGAGAAGACGAACTGGCTCCCGGCGGCCCAGCCGGCCCGGCACTGGGCCAGCTCGCGGAGCTCCGGATCGAGGAGCCGCTTCGGGCTCTGGTAGAGGCCGAACCCCTGGACGGCGTGTTCGAGTACGTCGGGCACCAGGGCGAAGACCGTCCACCAGTCACCGGGTGATCCGGTGGCCGTCCCCGGCTCGGCGATCGGGTCCCGGCCCTCGAAGAGGTGGTCGTACATGACGGTGACGATCGGCGCCTCCGCCTCGTCCTTCCCCACCTGGCGCAGGCGTGGCACGGCGTCCACAGTACCCGGTCCGAAATGGGTGGTCCCGCCCCGGCCCGGTCCCGGTCCGGTCCCGGTCCGGTCCCGCCCCGGCCCGGTCTCCATCGCACCGGTCGGTCCTTGGTATGCCGTCGGGGCGGTTCCCTACAATCCAGCCCATGGCCGACGACGAACCGACCGGACCCCTGTCAGGACTGCGGGTCCTCGAACTGGGCAACTTCATCGCCGGGCCCTTCGCCGGACAGCTCCTCGGCGACTACGGGGCGGAGGTCATCAAGGTCGAGACACCGGGGGAGGGCGACCCCATGCGGGCCTGGGGGCTCACCCGCGACGGTCAGGGGCTGTGGTGGCCGGCCATCGCCCGCAACAAACGGTCGGTCGCCGTCGACCTGCGGGACGAGGCGGGGCGGGATCTCGTGCGGCGTCTGGCCGACCGGGTCGACGTGGTCCTCGAGAACTTCCGGCCGGGCCGGCTGGACGAGTGGGGCCTCGGCTACGACCGGTTGCGACGCTCCAACCCCGGCCTCATCGTCGTCCACGTGTCAGGCTTCGGGCAGACCGGGCCGCGGTCCACCGACGCGGGCTTCGGCTCCATCGGCGAGGCCATGGGGGGCATCCGGGCCACGACCGGCGACCCCGACCGGCCGCCGGCCCGGTGCGGCATCAGCCTCGGCGACGCCCTGGCCGGGCTCTTCGCCGTGGTGGGCACCCTGGCCGCGGTCACCGAGCGATCCCGCAGCGGATCCGGCCAGGAGGTGGACGTGGCCATCTACGAGGCGGTGGCCGCCCTCATGGAGTCGACGCTGGCCGATTTCGAGGTGGGCGGGGTCACCCGGACCCGGACCGGCAGCGTCCTGCCCGGGGTGGCGCCGTCCAACGCCTACCGGACGGCCGAGGGGTCTGAGGTGCTCATCGCCGCCAACGCCGACTCGGTCTTCGCCCGGCTCTGCGCGGCCATGGACCGACCCGGACTGGCCACCGATCCCCGCTACGCCGACCATCAGTCCCGGGGCCGGAACATGGTCGAACTGGACGGGCTGATCGCCGGGTGGACCGCCGGCCTCGCTGCCGACGCCCTGTTGGCGCTGTTGTCGGAGCATGGGGTACCGGCCGGACGTGTCTACACACCGGCGGACATGGTGGTCGATCCCCACTTCCGGGCCCGGGAGATGGTGGTCCGGGCGGCCTCGCGAGCCGGCTATGACGTGCCGATGCCCGGCGTCGTCCCCAAATTCTCCCGCACCCCGGGCCGGATCGCCGACGTCGGACCGGCCCTCGGTGAGCACACCCGACAGGTTCTCGCCGAGCTGGCCGGCGTGGATGACGCCGAGTGGTCCGCACTGACCTCGTCCGGGGTGGTGGCGTGAGGACCCCGCCCGACTGATCGAATTCTGACACCGGGTAAGATCCCGCTCGTTTCGGGGGCAGGTTTTCCTGCTTCGCCGGACGGCCCTTGTTCCTTGGTCGAACCGGGGTCGTGAGCGCTCGCCCCCGACAGCTCGATTCGAGACCAGGGACGGCCGATGAGCACAGCAGCCCGATGAGCACAGCAGCCCGATGAGCACAGCAGCCCGATGAGCACAGCAGCCCGATGAGCACAGCAGAGAGCCAGCAGCCGGCGACCCCACCACCGTCCGGCGATCGACTCAGCCCGGAGGTGCGGCGGGTCAGTGTGGTGGTGGTGCTGGGCACCATCATGGCCATCCTCGACACGACCATCGTGGCCGTCGCCCTGGCCACGCTGGCCCGTGACTTCCACACCAGCATCAACACCATCCAGTGGGTCACCACCGGGTACCTGCTGGCGCTGGCCGTCGTCATCCCGCTGAGCGGCTGGGCCGTGCACCGCTTCGGGGCCAAACCCGTCTATGTGGTCTCGCTGTCGCTGTTCATCGCCGGTTCGGCGCTGTGCGGTGTCGCCCCATCGGCCACGGCGCTGATCATGTTCCGCGTCCTGCAGGGGCTGGGTGGCGGCATGATCATGCCGGTCGGGCAGACGATCATGGCCCGCACCGCAGGCCCCGACAAGATGAACAAGGTCATGGCCGTGATCGGGGTGCCGACGCTCCTCGGCCCGATTCTCGGGCCGGTGCTCGGCGGGATCATCATCTCCAACTTCTCGTGGCGCTGGATCTTCTTCGTCAACGTGCCCATCGGCATCGTGGCCCTCTTCGCGTCCTTCCGCTTCCTGCCCAACACGCCGAGCGACCGTTCCCACCGGCTCGACGTCGTGGGCTTCTCGCTGCTGGCACCGGGTCTGGCCCTGTTGGTCTACGGCCTCTCCCAGGTGGGGAGTGGGAGCGGATTCTCGTCTCCGAGCGTCGAGGTCAGCCTCGTGCTTTCGATCGGGTTGATCGTCGGGTTCGTCCTCCGCTCGCTGCGGGCCCCCGAACCCCTGCTCGATCTGCGTCTGTTCAAGCGATTCAACTTCTCCGTGGCCACCATCTGCATCTTCCTGGTCGGCGCCACGCTCTACGGCACCATGTTCCTGCTCCCCCTCTACTACCAGATCGTGCGCGGCGAGTCGCCCTGGAAGGCCGGGCTGCTGATGGCACCCCAGGGCATCGGCGCTGCGCTGGTCATGCGGACGTCGGCCAAGGCGGCCGACCGTTACGGGACCCGGCGGACGGTACCCGCGGGCATGGCTCTTCTGGCCTTGGGCACGCTCGCCTATACCCAGGTCTCGGGGTCCACCAGCTATGCCTTCCTGGCCGGTGCCCTGTTCGTCCGGGGCATCGGTCTCGGATTCGGCATGATGCCGGTGTTCGCCGCCGCCTATCGGGGGCTCTCGTTCGAACAGGTACCCCGAGCCAGTACCGCCACCAATATCATCCGCCAGGTCGGTGGCTCGCTCGGCGTGGCGGTCTTCGCGGTGGTGCTGCAGAAGGCCATCAGCCACCAGTTCCCCGGTTCCGCCACCAGCCTGGGCTCCGTACCGACCCATCCGCTCCCGCTCGCCGTGGCCAACCGGATGGCGGATGCCTTCGCCACCTCGTTCTGGTGGTCCTTCGGTGTGTGTGCGTTCGCCGTCCTGCCTGCGCTCTTCCTGCCGGGTCCGCTCAAAGCGGCGCCGGGCGTATGGGAGGAGCTCGAGAAAGACGAGGCGACCAACCTCGACGAGGTGGCGGAGATCATCCCCGAGTAGGAGCCCCGGGCCAGCCCCGGGGCAGCCCCGGGTCAGGGCCGGGTCAGGGCCGGGTCAGTCGGCCGCCTTCCGGGTATCGGCGAAGCTGTCCGCGGAGCGAGGCTTGTCGCCCGAAGTGACGGTCAGGCTCGAGTCAGGGGGTGGTGAGCTGTCTAGCGGCCCGCGTTGTCGACGTAGGCGTCGTAGCAGGAACGGCAGGTGGCGGCGGGCTTGTGAGGGGCCGAATCGGCCTCGACCGGCTGGCCGCAGTCGGGGCAGCTCCGTTCGCCCGGATCCGTTTCGGACCCCCTCGGTTCCAGCTGTGCCGTCATGGCTAGGGCATCGGCGCGCCGGGAGGGAGCCTTGAGGAGCTTTGACTTGGCAATCCCCCTTTTCGCGGCAACGATGGGCCCCATGCTCGAGCTCCCGGAGGCGGTGGGGTGGCCATGAGCGATCCGGACGTCGTTCCCGGGTCGCCGAAGAGCCTGCCGCTCATCCTGGCCCGCGAGCTGGCCTCCAATTTGGCCACTCCGATGTTCCTCCTCGACGCCGACGGCACCCTGGTGTACTTCAACGATGCCGCGGCACGGGACCTCGGCAAGCAATTCGCGGACCTCGGTGAGATCCCGTCCGGCGAGTTCGGAGAGGCCCTCGAGCTCGCCCTCCCCGACGGCCAACCCCTCCCCCTGAGCGAATCCCCGGCCGGGATCGCGTTCTTCGAGCGTCGCCCGGCGCACAAGAAGCTCATGGCGACTTCATACGACGGTGTCCGCCGCCAGTACGAGGCGACCGCCTACCCGCTGTTCGGGACGGAAGGGGAGATGCACGGCGTCATCTCGGTCTTCTGGCAGGACTCGCCCGGGGAACCCTGATCCGGTGCAAGCGCGTGTGTGGGGATGTCGGGGATCGGTGGCCGCTCCGGGGGCCGATACCGTCAAGTACGGCGGGAACACGTCGTGCGTCGAGGTGCGCCTGGCCAGCGGGCACTCACTGATCCTCGACGCGGGGACCGGCATCCGGCCACTGGGTGTCCTGATGCAGGACGATCTTCCGTCCGAGCTCCATATCCTCCTCACCCATCTTCACCTCGACCATCTGCAGGGGCTCGGGTTCTTCCGCCCGCTGTTCGTACCCGGGCTCGACATCCACATCTGGGGTCCCACCTCGCCCGTCCAGCACCTGTCCGAGCGGATCGCCATGTACCTGTCACCTCCCCTGTTTCCCCTCCGGCTCGAGGACGTGCCTTCGAATCTGACCTTTCACGACGCCTCGGAAGAGGTGGTGACCATCGGTTCCGCCACTGTCCGAGCGGCAAAGGTGGCCCACCAGGGTCCGACGGTCGGCTACCGCATCGAGGAGAACGGCCGGGTGCTCGTCTACATCCCTGATCACGAACCGGCTCTGGGTACCGATCTGTCGTCTCTACCGGAGAGCTGGGTGAGTGGGCACGGCATCGCCAGCGGTGCGGAAGTCCTGATGCATGACGCGCAGTACCGGGACGACGAGTACGACGCCCATATCGGCTGGGGCCACTCCGGCGTCGATGCGGCCATCCAATTCGCCCAGAAGGCGGACGTGGACAATCTCGTGTTGTTCCACCACGATCCGTACCACACCGACCGGGAGCTCGAGGTCCTGCTCGATGCGGCCCGGGCGAAGTGGCTGGGCATGGAGGACCGCATCAACCTGGCCTTCGAGGGCATGACGATCACCCTCGACGGCACCTCCCCGGTCCATGTCGAACAGGCGGACTGACCGGGGACGCGGGCTCGTCCCGAAATGGGGCCGCGCGGTCAGCCGCGTGAGTGGGGATAGGCGGCGGTGAACAGTGCCATGAGCTCGGGGAACAACGTGGTGAACCGGCCCCCACCCCATGCCAGGTCGGGCTCGTTGGCCAGGTTCCGGTCATCAGGATCGAGAGGAGGTACAGGCGGCCGACCGGACGGCCGGTTCGGCGGGAAGCCATTCATGACCCTCGAGGCCGGTTCCGGGCGTGCCGCCGGTGCCGTCGGTGCGGGACCTGCCCCGGTACCCCCGGTGCCACCGGAACCCGCCGGAACCCGCCGGAACCCGCCGGGGTGAGGCTTAGAGCTTCCCCGCCAGCTGTCGTCGGGATCGGACCGCGAGCTTCCGGTAGACCTTCCGCAGGTGGTAGTCGACCGTCGCCGCGCTCAGAAACAGCTGCTCGGCGATCTCCGGGTTGGTCGCCCCGCCCGCGGCCAGCGTGGCGATCTGGCGCTCCTGGGGCGTCAGCTCCTGCGCCGCCCCCGGATTTCGCTTCCTGGCCCGGCCCCCGGTGGCGGCCAGCTCGACCCGGGCCCGCTCGGCGAAGGCCACCGCGCCCATGGTGTCGAAGAGCTGGTAGGCGGTCTGCAACTGGATCCTGGCTTCTGTCAGCCGCTTGTCACGACGGAGCCACTCCCCGTAGAGCAGATGGGTGCGGGCCACATCGGTCGTGACGTACGTGGTTCCGAGGAGCTCGAGCGCCCGTTGGTAGTTCGAGTCGGGATCGTCCTCGGCCACGAGCGCCTGGCTCCGGGCCAGGAGTCCGAGGGCCCACGGCGTCCCACTCGCCGTCGCCCGCTCCCGAAGTCGGTCGAGGGCTGTCCGGGCCGGTTCTTCGGCTCCGCTGCGGACAGCTGCCTCGACGACCTCGGGAAGCACCTGGGAGCCGTGGGGACACGGGTCGTCGGCCATGATCGCCAGTCCGTGGACGAGCGCATCCTGGTAACGGCCCTGGGCGATGCCGAGGATGATGAGCGCGATGCGGGCCAGGTTGACCGCCACCCCCCCACCCGCGGCCTCGGAGAGCTCGCCCGACAACAGTTCGGCGATGAACCGGGCGTCCTCGTCCCGGCCCTGCCAGGCGAAGAGCTCGACTTTCAGCGCCTCCCAGATCGCCCGGTCCGCACCGAGGGCGACCGAGATCTCCGTGGCCTCGGAGTGGGCGACCTCGGCGTCGCCGAAGTTCCCGGCCCACATGAGCGAGTGCCCGAGTGGCCCGAGCGTGAGGCGGAGCGATTCGAGGGCCCCGCGTTCGCGTTCGGTGTTCTCGAGCCGCTGCGTGACGGTCCGATATCCCTCGGCGTCCCAGAGGTCTGCGGCCGCGTCGGCACCGAGGATCGCCCACCGGGTCAGCCCGGCCATCGGAAGGCTCTCGGCGCACAATCTGGCGATACATCCCTGGAGGGCGGGCACCGCCTCGCGGTAGCCCACCGCGAATCGGGTGGCGAACCCTGAGACCAGCAGGTCGTCGATGCCCTCCTCCGGGTTCCAGAGCGGGGCGGCGGCCAGGGCGGCGGCGCCCACCTCGAGGGGCGTCGTTCCTCTGGTGAGTTGACTGGACACCAGGCATGCCTGCAGCGCCTGGGTGTACGTGTCCCGCGCCTCGTGGGGGTCGAGCGGCTCGAGAGCCTTGGCCGCCTCCAGCAGGATCAGGGGAACGTCGCCCGGTACCGTGAAGCTGTGGAATGCCGCCTCCACCCGTCTCGCCCGAGCGAGCTGGACGGGGTCGGTGAGCCCTTGGCGGGCCCGCTGCAAGAGGCCCTCCGCCCGCGGCACGTTGCCGGCGGCCAGCGCCGCCTCGGCGGCGGCGAGCTCGCGGCTTGCTCGACGGGCGCTGTCGGGTGTGAGCTCGGCCGCCCGGGCCATGAATACGGCCCGCGTCGGCAGCCCCCCACGACGTTCGGTCCGATCCGCGCTCCGTTCGAGCTCAGCGGCGATGTCCTCGTCCGGGGCGGCCGCCGCCGAGGCCCGGTGGCACGCCCGGAGGTCGGCTTCCTCGACGTCGAGCACGTCGGCGATGGCGGCGTGGACCCGCCGCCGATCGGACGCGGAGGCGGCACCGTAGACGGCCGAGCGGATCAGGGGATGGCGGAATGCGGGCACACCCTGTGGATCGAACAGGCCGGCGTCGATGGCGGGATCGGCGACCTCGGCCGGTATCCGGAGCTGTTCGGCCGCTTTCCAGACCACATCGGTGTGGGCCGGTTCGGCCGCCGCCACCAGGAGGAATTGCTGGGTCTCCTCCGGTAGTTCCTGCACCTGGCGTTTGAAGAGGTCCTCCAGCCGCCGGCTCAACGGAAGGGGCTCGACCGGCAGAAGCGCCGCCGCTCGCCGGGATGTGGTCGCGTCACGTCCGAGCTCGACGAGGGCCAACGGATTGCCCTGCGTCTCGTGCACCAGTCGGCTCGTCGTGGCCATGTCGAGCCGCTGATCGAGGGCGGTGGACAGGAGCCGGCGGGCCCCTGACGGCTGGAGGCCCCGGATCCGGAGCTCCGGGAGACCGGCGAACGCGTCGCGGTCCTCGGTGGGCTCCCGGACGGCGAGGAGCAGGACGAGGCCCTCGGCGTAGAGCCGCCGGGCGATGAAGGCCAGCAATTCCTTGGTTTCGCCGTCGAGCCATTGGGCGTCATCGATGAGGCAGAGCAACGGCGCGTGCGCCGACACGCCGGCAAGCAACGTCAAGATGGCCAGTCCGATGAGGAACCTGTCCGGAGCGCCGCCGTCGATGCGGCCGAAGGTGGCCTCCAGGGCTCGGCGTTGAGGCACCGGGAGACGGTCCGACTCGCTGAGGACGGGCACCAGGAGGCGGTGAAGGGCGGCGAAACTGATGTTCTCCTCTGCTTCGACTCCGTGCACCCGTAGGACCCGGAATCCCTCCGCCTGCTGCTCGGCGGCCACCAGGACGGACGACTTGCCGATGCCGGCCTCGCCGCGCAAGACCAGGGTGCCGCTCATGCCATCGCGGGCCGCACTCAAGAGGGCGCCTGTGGCCCGGAGTTCGTCGTCTCGACCGATGAATTCGATGGGGTGAGTCTTTCGATGCGTGGGGAGCCGGGCTCCCGATGGCAGCAAGGCCCCCCGGGTGGCCCATTGTCCCCTGGTCAAACCGGCGTTTCAACCCCGGGCGTGTCGGTCTGCACCCCACCCGACCGGGTGCCGCCGGGATCGGCCGCCCGGTCTGCCCGGATGCCCGTCTGCCTCGACGCCGGCCTTCCCCGGCCCTTCGGACTACGCGCCCTACGGGATTCATCACCGGGACCGATCCGGCACACTCTAAGAGGTGGCTCATTTCCGACCATCGGGCAGTCAGCCATCACACAGTCAGCCAGGTTCAACGACGATCTTCTGGCCTTCATCAAGAAGTCAACGTTGAGCAGCTGAGCATCCGGTAGCAGAAGAGAGGGAGCCCATCCATGTCGCACCACCTCGACACACCGTTGGCGGCCCAGAACGGCCAGCTCTTCATCGATGACCTCTACGTCTTCTCCGGAGACGAGAGCACGGTGTTCGTGATGAACGTGAACTCGACGATCACCGAACCGAATGTGAAGCCCGGGTTCCATCACGAGGCCCGCTACGAGTTCAAGGTGCACATCGAGGGATCGTCCTTCGAGGACCTCACCTACCGGGTGTCGTTCGGTGAGGCCGATGAGGAGGGAACCCAGGGCCTGCAGCTGCATCTTCTCGCCGGTGAGGAAGCGCGCCGCGACGCTGCGGTGGGCCGACTCCTGCTCGAGGGCAGGACAGGCCGGACGACAGAGGAGGGCGGTGTCCGCCTCTGGGCCGGGCAGATCACCGACTCCTTCTATGTCGACCTGTCCCTTCTCGCTCTGGTCGATGCCGCCGTCAGGGACGGCACAGCCGTCGACCTGTCGGGATGGCGGCCCGCGGACGCGCACAACAGCTTCGACGATACGACCGTCGAGTCGATCGTCCTCGAGGTCTCGCAGTGGCGGAGCGATCTTCCGGTCGGCGGCCACATCGGGGTGTGGTGCGCAACGAAGCTGGCGACGGACGCCGGTGGTTGGCGGCAGATCAACCGCGCCGGGCATCCGATGATGTGGCCGATCTTCTGGCCCGACGACACCACGTTCTCCAATCCGGCCAACACGCGTCACCCGTCGGAGGATGTGGCCGCCGCCGCCGAGGCAATCGGAGCCCGGGTCGCCGCCGTTGTCGCCGCCGGCGGGACTGTCGGCGACCCGCAGGCCTACGGCGAGGCGGTGGCCCGGGAGCTCTTCCCCGACGTGTTGCCGTACGTGGTCGGCACTCCCGCCAGCTACGGATTCGCCGGCTTCAACGGCCGGACCCTGGCCGACAACGCGCCGGAGGCCATGCTCTCCCTCGTGGCCGGGACGGCCATTCCGTCCGGACTGCGGCCTTCTGTGGCCGAGGACATGCGAGATGCCCACTTCCCCTACGTCGTGCCGGCCTAGGCGCGCCACGGGAGGTCACGTCACCGAAGTCCGGGCGCCGAAGTCCGGGCGCCGAAGTCACGGCGCCGGCGGAGCAGCTCGACGGCACCGCCGGCTGCAGGCCGGTTCCCCGTCGGCCGGGGAGCCCCGTCAGCCTGAGGAGCCCCGTCAGCCTGAGCGGGCCGCCAGTCGTTGGAGACAGTCGTAGGCGGCGTACTTGTAGGCATCGCTGAGGGTGGGTACGTCGAAGGTGGCGTGGATGAAGTAGTCGACCGTCCCCCCGAAATGCATGACCGACTGGCCCTGATGGATGAGCTCCGTGGCGGCATCGCCGACGATGTGGACCCCGATCAATCGTCGGTCGTCACAGCGGACCACGAGCTTCAGCAGGCCCTCGGTGATGCCGGAAATTGCGGCCCGGCTGTTGTCGGCGAACAGGGAGACGCCGGTGACGAAGTCGATGCCTTCTGCCGCCGCCTGGTCCTCTGTCATCCCCACCATGGCGCACTCGGGTATGGAGTAGACGCCGAACGGTGTCAGGGGATCGACGGTCTCCTTGAAAGGGATCCCGAGCCCATAACAGGCGGCGACCCGACCCTGTTCCATGGAAGCCGACGCCAGAGCCGGCGGCCCGATCACATCTCCGGCGGCGTAGATCCCGGAGGCGGTGGTCCGGTAATGATCGTCGACCACGATCCGCCCCCGCTCATCGGTGCTCACCCCTGCGGCAGCGAGTTCCAGTCCCTCCGTATTCCCCATGCGCCCGGCGGCGAAGATGATCTTCTCCGGATGCGTGTGCAATCCGCCGTCCAGCTCGACCCGAAGTCCATGCTCGTCCCTGGCGACGGCCGTCACCGCGTGCCCCGGGAGCACGGACATCCCGAAAGATCGAAAGCACCCGGCAACCTGGGCCGAACACTGTGAATCGAGAAAAGGCATCAACCGCTCGCCCCGGTCGACCAGGGTGACGTCTGCTCCCAGGGCCATGAAGATCGACGCGTACTCACAGGCAACCGCACCGCCTCCGACCACCACCAGGCTCTCCATCGGCTGGTAGAGCTCTCTGGCCGTCTCGGAGTCGAGCACATCGGGATCGTCGAATGGGATCCCGGGTGGATGGAATGGCCTCGAGCCGGTGGCGATGAGGATCATCTCCCCGCTGAGGACCCGTTCGGGTGCGTCGGGCGAGGTGGCGACAACGACGGTCCGATCGGATCCGAGGACGGCCGTGCCGGTCACCAATTCGATGCCGTGGCGAACCAGGTTCCCCCGCACGGCTTCGCTCATCTTCCCGGCTACCTCCGCCGCCCGGCCGCGAAGCCGGTCGATGGCGGACTGAGGGTCGAGGTCGATGCCCGCGCCGTAGACGTCCCGTCGCCGGAATCCGGTCAGGTAGAGGGCTGCCTCGCGCATCGCCTTCGTGGTCAGCGCGCTGGCCGCCAGCTCCCCGCCCAGCTCGGACGCCCGCTCGACGACGACCACCCGCTTGTCGAAGTAGGCGGCCTGGGCAGCAGCCTTCTCCCCGGCCGGCCCGGCACCCACGACTACGAGGTCATAGTGATCCTCGACCATCGGGCGACTCCGTTCAGTCAGTCGTCGCGGGCGGACTCAGACGGTCTTGGCGATGAGGACGTTGCACGTCGCTCCGTGGGCGACCGAGTTGGGGATGGATCCGAGCAGCCGGCGGGAGCCCTGCATGCCCTTCGAGCCGACCACGATCAGGTCGGCATCCACCTTGGCGGCCAGATCGGTGAGGGCATCAGCCGGAGAACCGGCAGCCAGATGCATCTGGACCTCCACTCCGTCCGCACCTCCTGTCGCCTTCTCGAGGACGGCGTGCGCGGCCTCCTGGACCTCCCTGGTCATCTCCGCATCCCCGCGGACGGCGATCGATGCGCCGACCTGGGTGACCGGTACGCCGGACGCCGAGGCCTTGACCACGTTGACCACGTGGAGGACCGCCCCGGCCCTGCGAGCCACCTCGATCGCCATCGCCACCGCCGAGTCGGCGGGCTCGGAACCGTCGGTCCCAACCACGATCGTCGAGAACATGTGCGCAGCCTTCTCCCCGTTCCACTGTCTGTGTCCAGACGTCAGAAATCACTCGGGCGGAGCCTAGTCAGTATGCCGCCGACGTTCGCCCCCGTGGAACTGGGGCGATGGTTCCCCGACGCCGCCGGAGCCGGTCGAGGCCACGGTCAAGTCCCGAGCAGGATCACTCGCGCGCTCCGCCCGGTGCCACTCCGCAGTCGGGGCCCCTTCGAGCGGGGCTACTCCCGCGCTCGGGCCGCGCTCCGGCCACGCCCGGGCCGGGATCACTTCCCGCGCTCCGGCCGCGCTCGGGCCGCCGATCACTCCCGGCGGTC